>CAXXQS010000003.1:0-197689 GCA_963674735.2 Myxococcota bacterium | reverse complement strand
CCAAACGCCCCGAGGACGTCGAGCGTCTGCAACGTTGGCTGGAAAAAAGCGGGTATCGCGTCGAAACGGCCCAAAGAGGGGTTGTCCCGTCGCATCGGAGATATCCTCAATCTGGTGACCGGCCTCCTGGCTTTTTTAGCGGGAATCATCCTGTTTTTGGGCATGCTGAATGTCGGCTTCGTGATGAGTCTGTTGGTATCGCGTCGCAGGCGTGAAATCGGTTTTGTGGCGTTCGTTGGGCGCGACGCGCGCCGAAATGGCGGGGTTGGTCCTGATCGAGGCGGCCTGCATCGGACTGTGCGGATCGCTCGTCGGTTCGGGAATCGGTTATGCAGCACCTGCGCCTTCGATGCCTTCTTGCGCGAGCGACTGACCGCCCTGCCCTTCCCCGTGGATTCGCTGTTCGCTTATTCGCCCGAACTGTGGGTCGGCGTTATCGCAACGGGCTGCTTGACGGTTCTTGTCGCGGCGCTGCTTCCCGCCTGGCGGGCCGCTCGGCTCGACCCCATAAGCGCCTTGCGCCGCTAGCTAAGGCAAGCTGTAGATCAACGCTTTCGCCCTGCACGCCGTCAGCCCCGCTATTGCCATCTTCCCCCGCACCACCGCTTCCGGCCGTGCCCAGTTCGATCGTGTTATCCGTCAAGGTCGGAACGGAGTTGCCCAGACGCGCAATGCCCGCCACGTCGCCGCCGCCACCGCCGCCGCCGCTTCCGGCCGTACCGCCTTGGCCACCCGCGCCGCCATGACCGCCGTCACCCGAACCGTCGCGCCCCAGAGCCGCCGTTGCCGCCGGGACCGCCCGCCGTTCCATCGCCGCCATGACCGCCCGCGCCGCCATGACCGCCATCACCGACGACGATGGAGCAATGACGGATCGTGGGTGAGCTGTCGATGAGATACACACCGAAAGCTGCGCCGCCGCCCGTGCCGCCGGTTCCCGGTGTGCCGAAACAGCCACCGCCACCGCCACCGCCGCCGCCTGCGCCACGGTCGCGACCCACATCGCCGAAGCCGCCGCCGCCGCCGGAACCACCGGTTCCCACGCTGGCTTCCCCGCCGTCCGTGCCGTCCTGCGCCTGCCAGTAGTCAAAGGCATCGAAATAGCCGCCGCCCAAGGCACCAACGCCGTTTTGCGCCATTCGTGCCGTTGGTCCCATTGCCTCCGGGATAACCGGAATAATGGTTGCTGTGGCCGCCGCCGCCCACCCAAGGGCCCGAGTCCGCTGTCGCCGTTATCGGTTCCGGTATAAGTGGAGGAATACCCACCCCGGCCCGCCGTTGTGGCCGTTCTGCGAACAGGCGCTCAGGCCGCTGGTTCCGCCATAACCGCCGTCGGCGGAATCCGCCGACCCGTTTTCACCGGGTCGCCCCGCACAGTCGTTCACGTTACACTGGGCCGTCCGGCCCGTTGAAGGGATACAAATCTTCCGTAGGATCGCAGAGCCCATTGCCGTTGAAGTCCCAGCAGGCCACTGCGTCGGTTCCGTCGCTACCGTCCTCGCCATCGCTGGCCGACTGGGCCACGATCTCGCAGTACTCGATCACCAAATCGGCGCTGCAATTTTTGATCACCAGTCCATAACTCGACATACCGACACTCAGAGCGGAGACCTGATTGTAGAACGTAAACTTCTGAATTAAGGTGGGCGTCGAGATATTCTCGATAGTCGTTCCGTAATTGATATTGCCGAACAGCGACGTCTCGGCTTCGGGAGGACGGCTCCAGCCCGGTTCACTATAGCTGTCGTCGTAGCCGCCATACATGGATACCCCGGATGGAAGCGTGAAAATCTCCGTGTATGTTCCTTGCGAAACGATCAGGCTTTTTTTTCGGGTTTGGCCGCATTCGCCGCCGCAAGACCGTCTTCGATACTGTCCATCGGCTGTTTGCCAGGTGCCGGGCGCTCCGGCGAAACCATAATTGACGGAAACGAAAATCAAGGCTTCCACCCGGCCATCCACACCGTCGCAATTGCTGTCGATGCCCTCCAGGTCGGGTTCATCGTCGGCGGAGATGAACGAGCAGGCATACTCGCAGCCGTTCTGGAGATCGTCGTCCAGGTCGTAATAGCCGTCGCTACAGGTGTAAACGCACGAAACGCCGTCGCAATCCACGTCCATTCCGGCTTTTTCAGGACAAGGCGCACAATTGTCCCCACAGGTTTCGACTGCGGAGTCGGATACGCAGGCATCACCACATTCGTGGTAGTTCTCGAAGCACGAATAGGTGCACGAAACACCATTGCAATCCATCACGGCATGCTCTCGCGGAGCACAGGGGCGTGCAACTGTCGCCGCAGGTATCGGTTTCGTAATTGGAAACACAGACATCGCCGCAACGATGAAAACCGCTGACGCAGAAGAAGGTGCAGGCCTGATTGATGCACGCAGCCGTGGCATGTTCCGGCGCTTCGCAGGGGGTACAGCTGCTTCCACAATGGTCAACGCCGTAGTTGCTGACGCATTGGTCGTCGCAGGCGTGGAACGTGCTGTTGCAGGAAAAGCCGCATTGACCGCTCTCGCAGGTGGTCTGCGCGTTGGCGACACCCGGACAGGGCGTGCAGAGATCGCCGCAGTGGTTCACATTATCGTCGTTCACGCAGTTTCCCGTTGCAATCGTGATAGTCGGCCGCACAGACGAAGTCGCATTGCCCGGCATTGCAGATGGCTTCGGCGTTCTCGGGAGAAGGACAAGGAGAGCAATTCGAGCCGCAGCTCAACACGCTCGTGTCCGTCCACACAGGCTCCCGAACATTCGTGATAACCGGTCAGACAGTCGTACACGCAAACACCGCCCACACAATCGGCCTCGGCGTGCTCGGGAGCGGGACACACAATGCAATCGAGGCCGCAACACTGGCCGGATTCATTGGTGACGCAGGCTTCTTCGAGATCGTCGAGATGATAACCGGGATCGCAGGTCAGCGCACAGGCGTACGCACCGCCGTCGTTTACGCAAACCCATTCGGAATGGGCCGGCGTTCCTCCCGCGAGACAATTGAGATGCGCCGGGCCGCAGTCGTCGGGCTCGCCGGGAATCACGCATTGATCGTTTCAAACGGACGTAAGGATCCTCGCAGGTAAAAGAGCAATAGAAAACGCTGCCGCTGAATTCACAGGAGGCCACGGCGTGTGCGGGTTCGCTACACGGCGTGCAGCGCGAGCCACACGTGGCCACTTCGTCGTCCGGGCTGCAGACATCGCCGCAGGCGTGGTAAGTGTCTTTGCAAACGTAGACACATTCACGCGCCACGCAGTAAGCGTCGGCATGGTCGCGCGGCGCGCACAGATCCTCGCCGTGGTCGGTCAGTCCATCGCAATCGTCGTCCAATCCGTTGCAGCTTTCGGGCTGCGAAGCATCGGCCGAGCCCCCCGCACCGGTGGAGCAGATTACACCGTTTGCGTCGAGTGGGTTGCATTCCCACACGCCGACCGGACAGATCCCGCCCGGATTGCACACGCCGTCGAGTCCGAAATCTTCGTCGATCTGGTTGTCGCAGTCGTCATCCTGACCGTTGCACAGCTCCTGACCGCCGTTTTGTAAAACGCAATCATATTCGCAGTCACGCGGATTGTCGTCGGCGTTCCAGGTTCCGTCCGCGCAGGCAAAGCCGTCGCCGGTGAGATAGGACGGCGTGCACGGGACTGAGGTAGTCGTCGGTTTCGAAACGCAGCACGGCATCATGGGTTTCCGGCGGTCTCGGGCTTGAAGAAGACTTCGACTTCCACCGGATCGCCCGAAGCAGGCAAATCGCCCGGCAAAGGCAAGGTGGACGAACCGAGTCGCCAGGCCGGGCTGGACTCCGCACTGAAAGAAAGGGCGTCCACAGATAGTGTCCCCACGCCCACGTTGTCGAGTGTGAGAATCTCCGGTCCCCATTCCGCATCCAGCGCAACGGCACCCACATCCAAGGGAGCTTCCGCCGAGGTTTCGGGCAGCACTTCCGCCCGTGGAGCCACGGCGGTTCCGGCCAAAGCAATGCTAATGGCATTGTAAGTCGGGTCGTTCGAGAGAATCGTCGCCAGGGCATATTCCTGAGAGGCGCTGGCGTCCGGCTCGAACACGAAGGTGAGAATCACCTGCCCGCCGCCCGGCACTTCCGGAAAGACTTCCGGTTCGGTGAAGATGAAGGGAGAAGCCGTATCGTTGAGGGCGACTTCATCGATGATCAGCGGGAAGTTGCCGTTATTGCGAATGTACATCCCCACTTCCGCCCGTTCCCCGGCGCGCACGATCCCGAAATTGATATTGCCGGTGAAGGCGGAACCATCCAACATGGACAGCCGGATCTCGGGACGCGCCCCCTGGGCGAAGATCGTCAACGACGGGATGTCCCCGGCCTCACCGATATCGAACAGGAAAACTTCGTCGTCGCGTGCAGCGCTACCCGGTTGGTAACGCAGGAGCAGGTCGAGCGTATCCCCCACCGCGAGATCGGTCGGGAAAGGCTGCTGCGCCCACGAATAATCGCCGTTGCCGTTTTGATTATCGATACCGGAAACGGTAATGGACGCCTCGCCGATGTTGGCGAGCTGTACCGATAATTCCTCTTGTTGGCCGACCATCACCGAACCGAAATTGTGCTGGGCGGGCGAAACCTGCAGACGGCTCACGATGCCTTTGCCGGTCAACGGAATTTCGCGCAAGGGCTGTGTGATATCGTTGCTCTCGACCACCAGGACGGCGGAGTGAACTCCGGTTAAGGTGGGTTTGTAAGCCAGCAAAATTTCTTTGCTGCTGGCCACGCTGACGATCGTCCCGGCAACCGGGGCGCTCACGATGGAAAGGGACGAGTGGGCGCCCGTTTTCAGACTAATGGAATACAGTTCCACCGACAGATTGCCGATGTTGGTCAAGGTCACACGCGCCGCCTCCTGGCTCCCGACGGTCACGGATCCGAAATCGACTTCCTCGGGCTGAACATCCAGCTTGATCTGTCCACCGATGCAGCGCATGAACAAACGGAGCGGATTGGCGGCAGCCGGATCGTTGTGCGAGAGCAGAAGCTCCGCCGTCTGTTCGCCGTCTTCCTGCGGATGGCAGACAATATCCAGAATCTGTTCGCCGAAGGGAATCACGGCCATGGGCTCGAAAGCGTCGGCCAGCGAAAAATGCGGGGTATCGGGGGGATCGAAAGCCGCGTCGTCGATAATCAGCGCCGCCGTCGTATCGCGATCGGTCGGATAATTTTGAATGCTGAGGGTGACGCTTTCCTCCCCTTCGAGAGTTGCAACCGTTCCGAAATTGGCCTGCAGGGGCGAAACCACGATTGTGGGATACCCCACTTCGGCCGCCAAAACGCTGACCGATACACTCGGCAGCAGCGGGTCGTTGGAGACGATAACCACCGTCGCTTCCGCCTCCTGGCTGTTTTCAGCCGTGTAGGCAACCGTGATATCGGAGGTGGTTTGCGGAGAGATACCGAGAGGAAAGGCGGGCAGATAGAGCAACTCGAAACCCGGGTCGGCGTTTTCCAGCGTCACCGACGTAATCTCCAAGCGCCCGTCACCGGCGTTGGACAACTGAATATCCGCCGTCTGTTGCACGCCGATTTCCGCCGAAATATCGAGGCGCGGATCGACGGTCAGGCGCGGGTCGCCACCGACGATGTCGCGGTCTCCGTCCGGATCATCGACATCGCCATCGGAATCTTGGTCGCCGTCCGGATCGTCGCGGTCGCCGTCACCGGAATCGTCGCCGTCCGGATCGCTCGTGTCGCCGTCCGAGTCGTTCGAAACACACAAGCCGCTATCGCTGTCGCACACGTAGCCGTCGCCCTTGTCGACGCAATCGGCATCCGTCTGGCATCCATCCGCCGTGGCTGGACCGGAGGAGCACCCGAAAAAGGCGATCAAACATAAATATCCAACGAACAGCTGTACCGAGATACAGAGAGAAACGCGTCGCATGTTCCGGTCCTTCCGGCGTCCGGGAGACACCCCCGGCGCATGGGTCACATCGTCGAGATGTTCAAAAGCTTGCCGAGCCGCCGGTTAAGGAGTGGGCTCGCTCCAAGTTCCACTCGCTTTGTTGATCTGCCATTCGGCAAAGTTGCCCTGGTCCGACAGGTGGGCATTGCGAATCCAGCGGTACTCGACTTCGCCATTGATGTAAATTTTCACGGTCACATCCGAGCTGCGACGGTCGAGGCAAATCCAATCGAGATTCCAACCGGCGCAATCCTCATCGAAGAACGCCCGAATCGTATAGGCTCCATCCGGTGAATTCGGATGCGTAATGGTTTCCTGGCTGCCGTTATCGTACTGGCTGGTGTAGTTGGAAACATAAGCCACCCCGTAATCGCCGCCCATGATGCAGGAGCGCTGCGACGACATGGTTTCATCCGAGCATTTGGTGCCGTTGGGGGTCACCCACTCCAGATTGACGTTCATGGTGCCGCCGCCGGTGAAGGTCATGTCGATGCGGATGTTTTCCTGTTCCTGATAGTTGAGAAACACGCTTTTGGTAGTGCTTTCGACGTTGTCCGTGTCTTTCACTTTCAGGTTGACGTTGTACGCACCCGCCCAATCCACCGTAACCGTCACCGAAATGCTGTCTTCAGTAGGCGGCGGTTGCAAGCTTGCATTGCTGGAACTCGGCTTATCCAAGCTCCAGATGTAGCGCAAAGGCGTCCCGTCGTCCTCGTCGTAGGAGGTGTCGCCGTAGAACGTGAACCGACGTTGATTTTCGGTGGCGCCCGCCGCGACATAGATCGGCTGGGTGATTTCCTGGCGATTCACATTGGAAATCCGCGCTACAGGCGGAATGTTCTCGGGTCGCCCTGTTCCTTTCAAGCGGGTGGTCGAGGTTCCCTGGCGATCGCCCTGCTGGTAGATCACCTTGAAATCGCAATATTCGTCCGGTCCCGAATTGACCGGCGAATAGCTCACCTGAATGGCTTCCAGTTCTTCATCTTTGACCAAGGTAAAAGGCGGATTCGAATCGCCGAAAAGGATCTCGAACTCTTCGCAGTGATTGCCCGAGCGGATGATGTCCTGCACTTCCACGTCTCGACCGGTTTGGTTCTGGATCACGATGGCCGGCGGCGGATCGTAGCCGGTGGCGCCGCTCTGACCGCTGGTGACCGTGTCGCCGATGACCACGGTGCCGAACTGCACCGGGTTGGGATCGATCCGCACCGAATCCTGATCGGCGGAGCCCGACAGATAGATTTCGGCCCGGCCGTCCTTCACGTCGTCCGGTTCCGTATCGGCGTTGTGCTGGATGATAATCGCATTCTCGTGTAATTCCGGCCATGTCGTGGCTTCGGTAGGCTGATAGGCCACTTCGAGCTCCATGCAGGAGTCCACCCGAATCAACCAGGGATCGTTGGGATCGGGCAACGGATCGGTAATGAAATCGAAATGGGGCACGGAGCTCGGATATTTGAAGCCGATCCCCGGAATCTGGATGGCCTTGTTGCCGTCGCCTTCATTGCAGATCAGGATAATCTGGTTGCTGGCCGGATCGCCGACTCGCACGTTGCCGAAGCCCACTTCATCGGGATCCAGGGTCAGCACCGAGGTGCCCTTGAGTTCCGACTGCAGGAGCACCGTACACAGGGGCTCGTTTTCGGCATTGCTGACGATCTGCAGCGGCTGATTGGCCGAATAGTTGCTCGACGGAGTAAACCGTACGTTTACCGTCCAGGTGGTACCGGGAGACACATCGAGCGGGAAATCGAAGGTATCCAGAATCTCGAAATCCTCGTTGACAAAAGCGAACTCGGCCGTGCGGATTTCAAGGGGAAGCGTGCCCGTGCTGCCGACCGTAACCGCCTGCGTCACACTCTCCCCAACCTGGACCGCGCCGAAATTGATCGTCTCCGGGCAACCGACCAGAACCGTACCGTCGCCATCGGTCGGCGTGTCGCCGTCGGGGCTTTCCGTATCGCCATCGCCGTCGGTCGGAGGAACGTAATCGACACAATAGTTGTTGACGCCGCACACCTGGTCGGCGGGACAATCGGCATCCACGGTACAAGGCGTGCTGCTCACATCGCCATCACCGGGTTCCGCTTCCGAGTCGCCCGAACAGGCAGTCAAGGCTATCGCCAGCAAACCGAGCATAAGCACAGCCAGCCAACCAAAATTCTTCACGTTACTTCTTGAAATCACAGCAACCTCCTGTGTCATCGCCCAACAGTCCGAACGGACCGATCTTCCGCTTTTATCCGGGCCAAGTCGTGGCAGTCGTTTCACTCAACCTCGAAAAATAATTTTATCACATTCTTTTTTTTAACACCAACCTTTATGAGCGCTCCCCGGCATATCGGGGGTGCATCACAAAACATCGCGATTGATCGTGAAAACCGCTCATGGTGAGTGATTTGCGAAGCAAATTGTATCGAACCACGCGGTCTTCAGACCCGATCCCTCGATACAATGCCCTACGGCATCACTCGGGAGGAGCGCTCGGAAATGGCACCATCCTGTGATGCACCCTCATATCGGCAGCAAATAAAATTTTTCCTTGAAAAGTAGCTGAAAACTTGCCATTCCGCTCACTTCTGGATTACCATCCCCGTTGAGTTTTACCCTTAAATTCGATTCCCGTGCTAAATGGAGCGACAACATGTTCGATCTCACCCTGCGTAAGGCCTTTTACCGGCTTGAGATGTTGTTTTGTCTGGCTATCGTCTTTTCTCTGCTGAGTGCCTGTTCGTCTGCGCCGCAAACCAACCCTTCCACCATCAGCGCCAGCCAAAAAAGCGAGCGCACCCACGAAAAATACCGCCAGGACATCCTCTCGGGGAAGAACGAATCGCAGGTATTCGTCGATTACTGCTACTGGGCACCCAGCGACATCGAACGCGACTTCACCCAGCGTCAGAACGACATCATTTCCGCATCCGAAGCCGTGGCACTCGCGGAGCTTCAAACCGGCCTGGTCGATCGCATGACATTTGTGCGACAAATATCCGAATTCCTTAAAAAAACATAAACCAGAAAAACAAGGAGCAGGAAGAGGCTCTGGCGAAATATCGGGTTCGCAGTTCCGAAATCTTGACCATGATGAAATATACCTCGCGCCAACTCGAAATTCGTATCCATGCCGCACGCAAACGGGCCGCCATCAACGCCGACAAGGGCATTCAATCTTTCCGCAACAATCATTTCGAACATGCCCAGGAGTTGTTTAAGAAAGCCTTGGCTTACGACTCCGCAAACGCCAAGTCCTTGAAATATGTCGGCTATATCAACACGTATTTCGACGGGGCCGAGCAATTGGCCCTCAATCGTCTCGATGCGGCCGAAGCGCGTTTCCGCAGCCTGCTGGACCAAAATATCATGGTCGATATCGTGCGCGCCCACATCTCCGACATCCGCCAGCGCAGGCTGAAAGTGAAACAGTATGAACGCGATACCCTCCGGCATATCCGGAACGGACGTTTCGATCTGGCCCGCCAGACGCTGGAAAAAAGCCGCACGATCAATCGCGACCGGGACAACACCGTGCAAACCGGACTTGACGTGATTTCCCTGTGTGAACAAGCCTTTAGCGCCGAACAATCGGGCGATTGGGGAACGGCCGTCACCCACTATACGGCAGCCATCGCCAAGTGGCCCAACGACAAGACCCTCGCCACCGGCCTCAAACGCGCCAAAGCCAGGAAGAACGAACAGGACGCCCTCGCGCACCTCACCCAAGGCACAACCTTCCTCACGCGAGGCGATATTCTGGAATCGCTCAGTCATCTCGCCATGGCGCTCGACCTGGCCCCCAAGTCACGCAAGGTCAAGAAGGAATCGGCCCAACTCAGGAGAAACCTGCTGAAATTCATGATGGATCTCGGCAAGAAAGAAGCCCGTGCCGACCATCTCGTTGCGGCGCGAAACGCCTACCGGCTCTGTGCCAATCACTTGCAAAACAAAACCTGTAAGCGCCAGGTGAAAAATCTGGAAGCCAAGTTGAAACGGGAAATCAAGCAAAATTTGAAAACCCAATCCACAAACAATGAAAGTTTCGGTCTCTGTGGCGTCCGGTTGCTGGAAATGGCCGTTTTCCCCAGCGACGGACCCTCGGTACCCTATACCTGCGAAGCCTGGCAGGCCGCCCTTCGTCGGGCCACGCTGTACATCAAACCGGTTTTCATGCCACCACAGATGCGCGACGAAGCCCTGGAAACAACCATCCGGGAAAGTTTGGAAACCGAGTTGACGGCAGCGGGAATCCGCTGGGATTGGGCCGATCCCGCCGCCAACGAACCGCCCCCCGGCTTGACCTTCGTTTTGCAGGCCGGTTACGCCGGAGCCCCGCTGCCGACCGATCCCAAACCGCCCTCTTTCATGATGGCTCCCATCGAGCCGGTCAGTGCGCAAAGCACCTCGCCGCTGGAAATGGGTCTGCTCATTCAACTAAGCTACCCGGACGGCCGCGTGCTGGCCTGGTCGTTCAGCAAGCTCGCCAAAGAAGGCGAAAGCATGCCCGTTCATGAAATCGTCACCGCAACCGCCGCCGGACTGATCGACTTCGCCCGCACGCCACCGGCCGAGCGGAAGATCGACGACTGGGTGATGTGGTCGTTGCGCAGCATCCCCCCACGCCTGCCCGCTTCGCCCGATATTTTGCGCGAACTGTTGCATTTACAAGCTGAATCCGTTGACACAGAGCGTTAACAAGGGTAGGTTCTCGTCCGCCCGGTGTTGAATCGGGAAAATTGATGCGAATGCTGTGATAAGTCAATCTGAATCTGACGCACACCCAACGCGAGGACGTACCCAATGGACGCGAATTTAAGAACCGTATTCGACAAATTGTTCGAGCCGCGCAGCGTGGCCTTCATCGGTGCCACCGATACCCCCGGAAAATGGGGTTTCACCATCCTGATGCACATTTTTCAAGGCGGCTACTCCGGCGAGTTGCACCTGATCAATCCCAAGCGCGACAAGGTTTTCGATCTGCCGTGCAAAAAAAGCCTCGATGAAATCGAAGGCATTCCCGATATCGCGGTGATCGTCGTACCCGCCAAATACGTCCGCGCCACCGTGGACGATTGTCTGGCCAAGGGCATCCGCGCCCTGGTGGTCATCACCTCGGGCTTTGCCGAAACAGGCGAAGAAGGCCGCAAGCTGCAAGACGACCTGGTGGCGGCCACGCGCGCCGTCGGAGCCCATTTCGTCGGTCCCAACAGCATGGGTATTTTCACCGGCTATCCCGATCGCCTATGTTCCATGATGGCCTCCGTCGTGCCGACCCCCGGCCCGGTGGGCGTCATCGTGCAAAGCGGCAATCTGGGCACCTCGCTCATGACCCGCCTGATGCGGCGCAATATCGGCATCAGCCGCGCCTTCAGCACCGGCAATCAGGCCGACATCACCATCACCGATTACCTGGAAGCCCTCACCGACGACCCCAAAACCGACATCATCGTGATCTATCTCGAAGGGATCGACGACGGCCGCCGTTTTCTGGCCACCGCCGAAGCGGCCGCCCGCAAAAAACCGGTGCTGCTGCTTAAAGGTGGACGCGGCAAGCTGGGGGCCAAAGCCGCCCAGTCGCACACGGCGGCGCTCTCCGGCTCCCACGACGTTTTCACCGCCGCCATGCGGGAAGTCGGCGTGGTTTGCAGCGACTCGATGGACGAAATGATCAACATCATCGGCGCGCTGCATTCCCATCCCCTACCCAAGGGCAACCGTACCGGCGTACTCACCCTGGGCGGCGGCTGGGGCGTTCTGGCCACCGATGCCTGCGAACGCTATGGCGTCGGCATGCCCGAGCTGCCCAAGGATGTCTATGAGGAATTGGACGCCATGCTGCCCGATTACTGGAGCAAGGGCAACCCGGTGGACACGGTCGCCACCCTGGATATCGCCATGCTGGGCAAAGCGCTGACGCTGCTGATGGAGTCGGACGGATTCGACAGCGTGATTTATCTCGGGGCCGGTTATCTGGCCTACGGCGGCAGCCGCTACAAGCAAAAAGGGCCCGGCTATAAACCCGAATACGAAGCGCTGGGCGATTACGTCATCAACCTGGAACGCAATCTCACCGAACGCATCATCGAATTGAGCACCCGCTGCAAGAAGCCTTTCCTGCCGGTGGCCGACCTGGTGGCGCGCGACATGAGCACCGACAACAACATCGTCAAGATGCTGGAAGCCCAAGGAATTTTCGTGCATAACGCCCCGTGGCAGGCCGCCCATGCGCTAAGCGCCCTTCTCGAACGCAAGGCCTTCCTGGAACGCATCGACGCCCCGGCTCCGGCTGTTCCACTGCCCGACGATACTCGACTGTCCGAGGCGCAGGCGGCGGTGCAGGCGGGTTTGACGCGCGCCCACGGCCAACTCACCGAGCATGAAGGCAAAGCCGTCCTGGCGGCCATGGGCATCGCGTGTCCCCCCGAAGCCGAGGTGGACGACATCGACCAAGCCGTCCAAGCAGCGGAGCAGATCGGCTACCCGGTGGCGCTCAAGCTTTCCAATCCCGAGATCCTGCATAAAACCGAAGCGGGCGGCGTGGTGCTCGACCTCCGCGACGCGGCGGCGGTCCGCGAACAGGCCGCGCGTCTGCTCAAGCAGGGACGCGTACTGGTGCAGAAGATGGCGGATCGCGCCCCGGTGGAACTGCTGGCGGGTCTGCAAACCGACTCGACCTTCGGCCCCATCGTGGTCTTCGGCAAGGGCGGTATCGAAACCGAGGTCTGGCGCGATGTCGCCTACCTGCCCGCGCCCATCACCCCCGCTCAGGCGGAGCGTCTGATCGAAGCGACGCGCATCAAAAAACTCATCGCACCTTTCCGCGGACGCCCGGCGCTCGACCGCGCGGCGCTGGTGGACCTGCTGGTGCGGCTGAGCCATATTCCGACGCATTTCCCGGAGATTCGGGAATTCGATATCAACCCGCTTTCGCTGTACGAATCGGGCGTGCTGGCGCTGGACGCGGCGGCCATCGTACAGCCGTTGGAATCGCATGACTGATTCGACGTCATCACCGGCGGGGGTGCCTCCCGCCGGGATTTTCGTCTGGGCGCGGCGACTGATCCTCGGGCTGCTGCTCGCGTTCGTGGGCCCCAGTATATGGAATCTCATCGGGGAAGCGCGCGTGGCCGAAGCCGTTCCGCAGGGCGGGCCCGCCGCATTCGCCGTATTCATGAACATCCTTCTCAGTCAGGCCATGGGCGGTTTCGCGGCCTGTTTGGTCTACGTGGTTCTGCTGGTGTTCGTCAACCGACGCGCCTCCTTGCTTGTCGATTCGTTGTTGTTCGCGCTTTTCGCGGCCGGATTGGCTGCGCTGCCGTTTGTGTTATACTGACCGGAAGAGGCCTATTTCGGGAGATCGCCATGGACGCCCACATTCGCGAACGCTACCAACGCCAGATCGCCTTGAATGAAATCGGCGAAACCGGACAGGAACGGCTGGCGCAGGCGTCGGTGGTCATCGTGGGCGGCGGCGCATTGGGTTCGGGAACGGCCGAACGCCTCGTGCGCGCGGGGGTAGGACACATTCGGCTCATCGATCCCGATCGGGTGGAGCTTTCCAACCTGCCGCGCCAGTCCCTGTTCACCGAAACCGATGCGTCAACCGGCGCATTCAAGGCCGAAGCCCTGGCCGTCCATCTACGCGCCATCAACTCGGCCTGCCTCATCGACGCCCAAACGCAAAGCCTCGAAGCCGCCAACGCCCTCGACTTGTTGGACGGCTTCGACGTGCTCATCGACGGCACGGACGCCATGCCTACGCGCTATCGGCTCAACGACGCGGCGGTCAAGCTCGGCTTGTCGTGGGTGCATGCGGGTGTGGTGGGGACCGAAGGCCAGGTGCTGGCGGTGTGTCCCGGGCAAACGCCCTGTCTGCGCTGCGTCTTTCCCGATCCGCCCGACGCCGGTCAATTGCCCGATCCCGCACAGCGCGGCGTGTTGGGAACGGTAGTCGGGCTGGCCTGTGCACTGCAAGCCACGGCGGCCTTACGCCTGATCGTCGACCCCGAACACATGCCGCCCCCACGGCTGGTCACCTTCGACGTGTGGACCGGCCACTGGCGCGCCCTGCGCCTGCCCGCGACGCCCGTCCCCGAATGCCCCTGCTGCGGCGCCAAACGGTTCGATTTTTTGGAGGGGTGAGAAGGGGGAAGGGAAGACAACAGTTTCCTAACTAGCCAAATACATATTTCCATTATCAAATCTTCCAATTCCACATCTAAGTATAGTAGAAAAAACTTGACAGTCAGCTTTAGCTACAGATAAAGTCAACTATAGCGAACATGATAATGGAGAATGTAAGGAGAGATTAACTAAGCATGAAACTGTTTGAAGTTCCAGGCTGTAACAATTCGACTAACAGAGGAGTAGGCATTTTAGGAACTTCGACTGACTCATTTGTAAATGTGACAGGCGAGATAAACAAATTTGGAGATAATTTCAAAACCCAGTTGCAGCGTAAAATACAGTTTTGGATTTCGGGATGGGCAACGGGGCAAAACATGAAATTCTGCCATGGATATGATCAATCAGAATACAACGGTAAATACGCAATGTGCTACCAATTCGAAATTGGCTCACACCGCCTATACGGTTTCTTGTGTAACCCCTTAGAAGGAAACAATAGATTCCAATTATTTGTCGGTGTGCATGTTTTTGAAAAGCACCAATGGCGAACTGATGAAACAGTATTAAAAAAGGTAGCAAAACTATCTGAGAATCCAGCTGTAATCTCCGCCATTAAAGATTTTACTTACGGCTACGGTCGGAGTACATAACAGGAGGAGTAAAAATGAGTAATAACCAACAAATACAATGGCCCAACGATCTCAAGTCGTTTCGATATCAAATCACCTTCGACTTTGTTACTTCGCTTAGCCATCGGATGAAGCTGAAAAACATCACTCAAAAAAAACTTGCACAGAAACTCGGCGTGACCGAAGGTCGCATCAGCCAAGTCATTAATAATCCGGGTAATTTCACACTTCAAAGCATGGTTGAGTGGGCGCATGCTGTAGAAATGAAGCCATCGGTAATCCTTTACGATGACAAGGATCCAAATTACCAGAAACCCCCTGTCTATGCCGATGCTTTCGTTCAGCTTTGGGATATTCACGGAAAGCCCCACAATTTCGGCGATATACAGGCGATTAGGGATCTCTGTTCGCAATGCGAACGGCGTATTAATCTCAGTCTGGATATGCAAGACCTGGAGCAAACGGTTAAGCATAAAGCACGATCTGTCAAAATAGAAAAGGAACGAAATATCTCCGGTGAAAAATGGAAAATAAATCCGCATGATGGGAAAGATGATTATTCCCAAGCTGCTTAGGAGATAAATAGTATGATTATCCTTAAGGGGACAAAGCAAGAAATGGCCTCTGCAGGGCAGGTATCCTCTCAGGTTGAACTACGAGAGGTTTATCTGACCAACTTGCAGGCTTGGAATCGCTTTGATCAGCTTCCAGACCGAGATCAGCCAATCAAGGTCAAGTACAGTAATCCTGCAGGAGTGCATGAGATAACTGCATCAAATATGCTATTAATTCGATCCGCTATTGTTGTAACAGGCATTATTGATGATGGAGATGAAGAAATCACTCCTGAGCGAGAACAAGAATTGATGGTCCTTCGGATCGAAGTCGAGTTTTCTGCCGAGTTCGACATGCCTCCAGGAGAAATTCCGAAAGAAATCCGTGAAATTGGGTTGAAAGCCTTTGCCAAGTTGAATGGCCCTTACATCTGCATGCCCTATCTTCGCCAGGAAATTACAAATCTTGCGGGCCATATGAAACTTAGCCTACCGCCTTTACCGACTTTGAAAATTCAGCCAGAAAGAGAAGAAGAAACCAAACAACTGGCAAATAGCGACAGCCAACTTGAAGAAGAGTAGCAACCGTTATCGAAATCAAGTGAATTCTCAACCACAATGGAAACGTGCCCGGGTCTCCCACAGCCTCCCCCCTACTTCCGCACCACGGCGGTGTACCAGCCGGTGACGACCGGCTCGCCCGTGTCGAGTTTCGTGTCGGCGCGGATGGTATAGAAGTCGAGCGCGCCCTTCTCCCACATGCGTTCCACCACGCCCTCGGTGACCAGGCGGTCGCCGTCTTTCACCGGGCGGTGGAATTCGAAGGTCTGCTCGCCGTGTAACAGCTTGGCGTAATCGACGCCCAGCACGTCGCCGAAAACGGAGTCCTTGAAGGGCTGCATGTTGAAGTTGACGCAAAACGTGGGCGGCGCGATGCAGGCGCCATGTTCCGACTCGCGGCCCGCCGCGTCGTCGAGGTAGAGCGGATCGTCGTCGCCGATGGCGCGCGCGAAGCTTTTCATCCACTCGATCCCGGCCGTGTAGCGGTACGGTCCGAGCTTCAGGCCTTCCTGGCTGAAATCGATTCCCATGGTGTCCTCCTCAGGCGTCCAGTTCGGCTTCGGCGAAAGCGCCGGTCAACACCGCTTCGCCTTTTTGGTTGCGCGCATCCAGATCGAAACGCACCCGCCGCCCGTCGATCGACGCCACCGTGGCCGTCAAAGAAAGCGTGTCGCCCGGACGCACCATGCAGGAAAAGCGTCCGCTCGATCCCACCACCCGCGCCGGGTCGCCCACAAACCGGGTGACGGCCGAGAGGGCCATGGCGTAGGTGCACATGCCGTGCAGGATATTGCCGCCCAAACCCGCCTCGCGTGCGAAGTCGGGATCGATGTGGATGGGATTGAGGTCGTTGCCCACCGCGCCGTAAATCATCGGGCGATAGCGGTCGATCACGCGTGTCAGCGTCAGGCTGTCGCCGGGCTGGATATCGCGGATACGTTTCATGGCCTGTCCTTTCCCTGCGAACGATGGCCGGTGCGAGCCGGTCCGATTTAGATGAGTGCCGACGCGGGGCGATCGGATTCAAATAAAAACAAGATCCCCCGTAAAGCCTCTTCTTTAATTGGGTCCGCTTCGGCGTGTAAAAATTCCGAAAACCATGGGTCGCATGGATATCTCGGGCTAAAGCGCGGGATAATCGAAGGGATCGAAGGTCTGTTCTTCTTCCTTGCGGTCCAACTGGCGCTTGAGATAATCGCGGGCAAATTCGACGCTGATGGGGAAATAGCTTTCGAAGCGCGGACAACTGATGCCCGAACCTTTCAGAGCATCCAGCGTCGTCGAACAGTTATGCACGGCTTTATGGTTGAAATAATTGAAAAACTCCTTTGGAACCCCCGCATAACGTTCCATGCCCGGAATGAGAAACACCGCTTTGTACAACGAGCGGGGAATGCCGAAAGTCGGGGCTTTGCGCCCGAGATAGGAACACACCGCGGTAAAGACGGAACGCGCCGCCATGGGGAAGGGATCGGTAATGTGATAGGTGCGTCCCACGATCCCCGGCTGCTCGTAAATGGCCAGGCAGGCCTCCACCACGTAATCCACCGGCGCAAGGTTGGAGGGGCCTTCGCACGGGCCCGGCAGGAAAAACGGCAGATTGCGGTCGGTGGTGAGCAGCATCTGCAAGAAGATATACGGCCCCTCGAACTTCATGAATTCGCCGGTGGCGCTGTCGCTGACCACATTTCCCAACCGGAACACCACCGCCGGCAGCCCGTCCGCCATGGCCCGGCGCAGCAGCTTTTCGCCCTCGAAACGGGTGCGCTCCAGGCTGTTTTTGAACCCTTGCCCCAAATCGAATTCGTCTTCTTTGATCACGCCCTGGCGATCGCCCGACACGTAAATCGTCGAGAAATGGTAAAAGCGCTTCAACTTCTTGCAATCTGCGGCGAATTCCAGAATATGGCGCACACCGATGATGTTGACATGCTCGCTGATGGGGGCCGGAACACCGTATTCCCAGATAGCCGCCAGATGAAAAATGTGGGTGATGCACTCCGCCAGACGGCTGTATTCCTGGCCAGACAAGCCGAGATCGAGAAACGTGACATCGCCGGTATAAAGCTGGATGCGTTTGCGCGCCGCCGGTTTCAGCTTTTTAATCAGACGCTCGGCCAGCGGAATGAATTTTTCCATCAACAGAATGTGCAGCCGGGCATTCTGATCGCGTTCGGCCAATTCCTTGATCAGCCGTACCGCCGTGAAGGTGGGTATGCCCGTAACGAAAATGTGCTTGGTTTTTTGCGTTTTCACCGTCATCCATCCCCTTTGTCGGTGAGCTCGGCCCAGATCCGCCGCACCTGGGCGCGCGTCGCCTCCAGCGAGCCTTCAGTCGACACCACGTAATCCGCCGCCGCCCGCCGCAGAACCGGATCCGCCTGGGCGGCCAGTGTTCGTTCGGCCTCGTCGGCCTCGACGCCGTCGCGCGCCAGCAGGCGTCGCCGCTGCTCTGCGGGCGAACAATCGGCCACCACCAGGACGTCGAACAAACCCGCGATTCCGATATCCACGATCAGCGCCGCCTCGAACAGCAAAACCGCCGTCCCGGCCTGCCGTTCGGCCTCGAAGCGTCGCAGCGCTTCGTCCATCACGGCGGGATGCACGATGGCATTGAGCTTACGACGACGTTCGGGATCGAAAAAGATGTGGGTCCGCATCGCTCGTCGGTCAAGCTCGCCCGCCTCGCTTAGAATCTCCGGCCCGAACGCATCCACGATGTGCGCCAGCGCCGGTTGACCGGGCTCGACCACGTCACGCGCGAGTTGATCGGCATCGAGAATATGCGCGCCCATGTCCGCGAACATACGGGCGACCGTACTTTTTCCCGAGGCGATTCCGCCCGTCAATCCGATGATGATCACTGTCCCACCTCGCCGTCGCTGCCCGCCCCGGTCGTCTAAGCTGTAAGCTTTCTCACTATAACGTAACCGCAACGAACGCGACAAGCAAAAAGACAAACCGCGTCCCGGGCGGTCCGTCCGCCCCCTCGACACAGACGGCCGTCACACCATTTCGGGTCAGCGGATCCCGTGAAGGATTCCAGCAAAAGAGAATTGGTGGAGTTACGGATCACCACGCGGCGAGATCGGTTAAGCTTGACATTCCCCCACCACTTCCCCACACTGGAAACCACGGGCGAGGAGGTAAACCATGGTCGATCCCGATATTTTACGACAAGTCCGCCTGTTTCGCGGCTTGAATCAGGACGAAATCGATGCGCTGGCCGAGGTCTGCGGGGAATGGGAATGTCCCAAAGGTCAATACGTCTTCCGCGAAGGCGACGAATCGGACATCCTCTATGTTGTGAAAAGCGGTGAATTCTCTGTCCTGGTCTCCACCGGATTGCTGAACAACCATCAGTTGTGTTCGTTTTGCGCGGGGGAAGTATTCGGCGAACTGGCCTTCATCGACCGCCGCCCGCGTTCGGCCTCGATTCGCTGTACCCGGCACGCCGAATTGATCTCGCTGACGCGCGACGATTTCCGCCGTCTGAGTCTCGAACATCCCAACATCGCCACCATCCTTTACAAAAACATCTGCCGTGCCATGTCCGAACGGCTGCGCACGGCCAACGACCACATGCTGCAACTGGCCGGGCGCGACAAGTCCCTGGTGGGTTTTTTGCCGCAACAATTCACGATCTGACCGGCAGCCGTAAAACCCGGTTCCGATTTCCAGCGTTGGGGTGCATCTCGCCGATCCGGGCTCCCGGCCTTGCGTCTTTTCCCGATCGAAAGCCGGTCAAACACCCGCGTGACCCTGCCGGAAACAAGCCCCTCCTCTTTTCCCATAAACTCTTTGTTGATATTAGACTTGCGTGTCACTTTATCTTTGACTTCCCGCAGCCGATTTCGTAACGTAAAGTATTGGATTATGTCGATTGCCGATTGCCAATTGGACGGGAGCCGGGTCCATGGCCGAAACGTTCCACAATTTTCTCAGTCGTGTGGCGCTCTTTCAGGATCTCACCGATCCGGAAATAGACGAGCTTCTGCGCATCACCAACCGGGTTCGCATGAAACCCGGCGACGTCGTCACCCAGGAGGGAGATGAGGGAGATTCCCTATACATCATCCGCGAAGGCGTGGTGCAGGTCAAACGCCGCACCAGCGGTGGCGAGATCGTCATTGCACGTCTGTCCGAGGGTGAAGTGATCGGCGAAATGGCTCTGATCGACGGTGCGCCCCGCTCGGCTTCATTGGTCGCCGAAACGGCGGGCACCCTCTATCAGGTCCGCCGCGACAATCTGGATATTCTGAAATCCGAAATGAGCCCGGCCGCTTACAAGATTTTACGCGCCATCGCCCTGATCTGCTGCGAGCGCCTGCGCGACATCAACACACAGATTCAGCATTACATCGAGAATCCGGCCACCCTGTTTGAGCCCGAGGTGAAAACCGGGACGACCGAAGCCAAGGGACGCGTTTCCAAGTTCTTGAATTTGTTTGGAATACGAGGGTCGTAAGGGAGGCTTAATGGACGACACCGTCACCCGCCATCGTGATTTTCTTCGCTCCTTCGCTATCTTCAAGAATTTCCACCCGAATGAGCTTTTACTGCTGGCGCAACACCTTAAGGACCGCCGCTTCAAGGAAAATGAGGTGATTTTCCGCGAGGGCGAGGGCGGACAAAGCTGCTTTTTCGTCGTTTTCGGGGCTGTGGCGGTGCTCAAAGATCTGCCCCAGGGCGGCCACCAAACCTTGGCCATGCTCAAAAGCGGCCAACTCTTCGGACAGGTTTCGCTGATCGACGGCCAGCCGCGCTCGGCCACCTGCGTGTCCGTCAAACGCTCGCTGCTGCTGGAGCTTTCGAAAGACGATTTCGATCGTATGTTCTCCATGAAGGAAATCTTCGCCTTCCGCTTCCAGGATTACCTCACCCGCGTGATGGTCGATCAGGTCCGCAAGGCCGACAGCCGTCTGAGCAAACTGGTGAAGATCGCCCGCCCGGAGAAAGAAGAGCCGGAGATGGAAAACGTCGTGGGAGAAATTCAGCGTCTCATGCGCTCGACCCGCGAAATGGGCGTCGACCTGGACGAGGTCGAATACGTCATTCCCGAGGGGCAAAAACGGGATTACGCACGCTCCGGCACGGCCGAACAACCCGCCCAAACCCCCGTTCCACCGGCTGCGAACTCTCCGCGCGGAACCGGGTCCTATTCCGTGCGACCGTCGATGGTGGACATCATTCCCCCCACCGACAAGCGGCGCAAGAAGTAGTTTCGCACGCCGAATAGATCGCGACAACGAAATTCCCGCAATACCCGCAACGTCCCCACCAAGGGGAATCCACGAATAAAATCAGCTACCTGCCCCCGCAAAAGCGGGGGAACAGGCGCGAGCTGTCGCAATGGGAACGGGTCGTGACGGCGGCCGCCGTCGAGCTTATCCGGTTTTCACGAAAGCGCTCAGTCTTACTCGACCGGACACGCTCCCCAGTTTTCGTCTTCATCGATACACAAGCAAACCGGAAGACCGATGGTTTCCATGGTTGCGGCAACGGCGGTCGCATCCGTCTCCAGGGCTAAGCTGCCGAAAAACTTCATCGTCTGGCCGAGTTCGCCGGAAAACGCATCCAGGTTGCCGATGTTGATTGTGGACTCGCGGGTGAAATCCGTCACACCCACGTAGCAGAGTTTGATGGGATCGGTGGTATCCTCTTCGAAATACAGATCCGCGACCGTCGTAATGACCGCCCCTGCGTCGGCGAGATTCAGGCTGTAGCTGCCGATCTCGTCAAGCTGATCGAGAAGCGCCGGATCGAGGCTGATCGTGGTCAAGCTGGCCTGCGCATCCGACGAAATGGGCGGACCGAACGAATCGATGTCGAGGCGTGTCTGCAAACCAAGTTTTTTGAAGCCGAACTGCGATCCCCAGCCGTACAATGGCACCGTATCTTCTTCCGGCTCGGTCTGAATAATATGCGCGATGCCGCCGACCGCCTCTTCGACGTCCAGTTCATTGAGCGGTCCCTTGAAGCGTGCCTGGACGTAAACCCCGTTGTCGGACTGGAAGAAATCTTCCGGCGGCAGGCAGGGGGACAAGGGCTCGTCCGTGCCGTCCACCATCAGGTTCAACAGCTCTGCCTGCAGACCATCGGACTGCTCGGGCAGGTAGTTGTGCATGTGCGAGAAGGTCAACCCGATTTCGGAAAGATAGTAGGTGCCGGCCTGGTAACCGAAGTTGAGCCCGCCGTGTCCGACCAGGAAACCGTGCTCGCTCTCCCGTTTTTGCAAGCCCAGTCCATATTGAACACGGGCCCCGAGCAGGTAAATATCTTCGGTTTTCATCATTTCCGTCCGGGTTTCCGGCGTGAGCAGATCCCCGTTAAGCAGCGCGTACATGAAGGTGGCCATGTCTCTGGAATTGGAGATCAACGCACCGGCCGCCCAAGTGATGGAGGGGTGGAACAGGTACGAGCAATCCACGATGGTGCCGTCGTACTGCGCGTCCTCGGGAATAAACCCGATTACATCCGCCGAGATGCCGAAGATCACGCCGACCAGACTCAGATCCATATAACCGTGTGCGACCTGTTCTTGAATGGCGCCGGTCATATCCAGAAAGGTCATCTCCAGGCCCAGGGGTTCCACCAGACGCGCTTGGATCTCCACGTCCACGGTGTTGCCGGTCACGTTCTCGATGATCATGCCCAACAGCAGGTAATTGGAATTGGTATATTTTCCATCTGTCCCCGGAGCGAATTCCAGTTCTTCGTCCTCCAGATAGGCCAAAATCTCCTCAGGCGAAATCGGGCTGCCCGGATCCATGATTTTGTCCAGCATCAGCTGAAACACGCTCAGATAATCGATGATGCCGCTACGCATGGATAACAGCTGCCGAACCGTGATTTCGGACCATTGCTCGTATTGGGGCAGGTAGTCGGTCAACGGATCGTCCAAGCCGATCAAGCCTTCATCCACCAACTGCAGAACCACGGCGGCGACAAACGGCTTCGTGTTGCTGCCGACGCGGAAGCCCATGTCGGGCGTCATGGCCGTATCAGTCTGCATTTCCGCAATACCGGAAGCGCCGGACCACCAGCGGCCGTCATCGGTCCGAACGGTCAGGGTGACGCCGGGATCGGCGCTGAAAACCACGTGCTCGTCCAGAATCGCCTGCAGGCTGAGCGCCAGGTCGGGATCGATGTCTTGCGGTTCGGCTTCGCTGTCGCTATCGCCGTCGGACGGGACATCGCTGTCACCATCGCTGGACGTGTCCGAATCGGACCCGCAGCCAAAACAGAAAAGGAGGTGCAACACGAGGATGAGAACTAGAAACAGATAACGGGGGTGGGTGTTCATAACGAAGTCTCCAATGTCTTACCGGTTAGCTCGCCGACGTCGAATACGCTGGCAAATCGAGGGCGCATATTAGGACATCGCAGGGGAAAGTACAATCCTTTTCAAAAATAACGGTGGGTTAGGGTGCATCACAAAAGATTGCGATTGATCGTGAAAACCGCTCATGGTGAGTGATTTACGGGGCAAATTGTATCGAACCACGCGGTCTTCAGACCCGATCCCTCGATACAAGGCCCTGCGGGCATCACTCGGGAAGAGCGGATTTGAAGGTGCTCGGAAATGGCACTATCTTGTGATGCACCCAGTGGGTTACGGCTCGTTCACCTGTGTTTGGGCCAAAAAAAAGCGGGAGGTGAGTTCGCTGCTTGACAAGCGGCGCTTCCTTTGGTACAGCTGAGCCAACGACATTAATCCATGGGCATTTCGACTAGTTACGAACACTCACTTTTTTGCATCGGAGGCGTTTCCATGGGTAGCAACAGCTATCTGATCCGCTATAAGTGGAGAACCGGAATGCTGGCCTGGTTGCTCCATCGCCTCACCGGTCTCGGGCTGATGTTCTACTTGACCTTGCACATCTTCGTCACCCGCGGCTTTCATGAGGCGGCCAGACTTCCCGACCCGGTGGCGCGCGCGCAGGAATTCGACAAAATCTACGGCGTGCTGACCAACCCGCTATTCGGCTTTCTGGAGATCGCCCTTTTGGGAGCGGTGCTGTATCACGCTCTCAACGGCATCCGGGTGCTGATCATCGACTTCGGCAACGGCGCGCGTTATCACAAAGCCCTGTGGGCCGTGATGATGGCCGTGTGGGCGCTGCTGATGGTCGTCTTCGGCGGGCTGATGGCCGTGCACGTGCTGCACAAAATGGGCGGAGGTGCGGCATGAACGACACGCAAGCCAAACGCAGCTACACCTTCTGGTGGTTCTTCCAGCGTTTTTCCGGCGTCCTGCTGCTGGTTACGCTTTTGGGCCACATCTTCCTGGTGCATTTCAATCTGGCCGACTTCAAAGCCGTGGCGCTCACGCCCGACGAGGTGGCCGCGCGCTACGCCGATCCGCTGATGCAGCTGTTTTACGCGCTGTTTCTGATTCTGGCGATTCCGCACGGTGTCAACGGGGTGCTCAACGCCATCGACGACTACCTGCGCAACGATCTGGCGCGCACGGCAGCAACCTGGGCGGCCTGGGCGCTCGGGCTGGCGGTCTTTGTTTTCGGTATGTTCACGCTGGTTTAACCGGCGTCTACGAAAAATGAGGGATGACGATGGTAATCCAACATGACGTGGTGATCGTCGGAGCCGGTATCGCCGGGTTGCGGGCCGCGCTTGAATGCGCGTTGACCGGCAGCATGGACGTGGCGGTCGTCTCCAAGCTCTACCCCAGCCGCTCCCACTCCGGGGCGGCGCAGGGCGGCATCAGCGCCGCGCTCGGGAATCTCGAAGAAGACAACCCCGAATGGCACATGTACGATACGATCAAGGGCAGCGACTATCTGGGAGATCAGGACGCCATCGAGGTGCTCACCTACGACGCCCCGCGCGCCATCATCGAGCTTGAGCATTTCGGCGTGCCCTTCTCGCGCATTCCCGACGGCCGCATCTCGCAGCGGCGTTTCGGCGGACACACGGCCGATTTCGGCAAGCGTCCGGTGCAACGTTCCTGTCACGCCGCCGACCGCACCGGCCACGCGATCTTGCACACGCTCTACGAGCAATGCATCAAACATCACGTGCATTTCTACGACGAAATGCAGGTGCTCGATCTCCTATACGCGGCGGACAGCAACACCGTTTCGGGCGTCGTGGCCTACGACATCCGCAAGGGCGGCTTGTTTACTTTCCACGCCAAGGCGGTCATGTTCGCCACCGGCGGCTACGGGCGCGCCTTCAAAACCACCTCGAACGCCTTCGCCTACACCGGCGACGGCATGGCGGCGGTGTACGAAGCGGGCCTGCCGCTCCAAGACATGGAGTTCGTGCAGTTCCACCCCACCGGCATGTACCGCATCGGCATCCTCATCACCGAAGGGGCTCGCGGCGAGGGCGGCATCCTGCTCAACGACAAGGGCGAACGCTTCATGGAGCGCTACGCCCCCACCATCAAGGATCTGGCCCCGCGCGACATGGTGTCACGCGCCATCTTCCAGGAAGTGAAAGAAGGACGCGGCATCGGCGGCAAGGATTACGTCAACCTGGACCTGCGCCACGTCGGGCGCGATGTGATTCAAAAGAAGCTGCCCGACATCCAGCAGTTCGTGAAGGTGTATTTCGGCTTCGATCCGGCCGACAAACCCATCCCGGTGGCCCCCACGGCGCATTACGCCATGGGCGGTATCCCCACCAACAAAGACGCACAGGTGGTGTGCGACGGCGATGCTACGCCGGTCAACGGCTTTTTCGCCGCCGGGGAATGCGCCTGCGTGTCGGTACACGGGGCCAATCGTCTCGGCACCAACTCCCTGCTCGACCTGGTGGTTTTCGGCCGCCGCGCGGGCAAGAAATTGGTCGAGCTGGTACCCACCATGACGTTCCCCGCCCTGCCCGACGCACCCGCCACCCGTGCCCAGGCGCGCATCGACGCGGTGATGGGCAACAGCGGCGGCGAGTCGAATTACGAATTGCGCAACCTGTGCGCCGCCACCATGATGGACAACGTTTCGGTGTTCCGCACCAAAGAGACCCTCACGAAAGCCCTGGCCGATCTGGCCGAGCTGAAAAAACGCGCCGCCAACCTGTCGATTCAGGATCACGGCACGAAGATGAACACCGATTTGATGGACGCGCTGGAGACGGTGAATACGCTGGTGACGGCGGAAACCATCGCCGCCGGGGCGTTGTTACGCGAGGAAAGCCGCGGCGCGCATGCCCGCGACGATTTCCCCAAACGCGACGACCAGAACTGGCTCAAGCACACGCTGGTGAAAAAGGGCGCGGACGACCAGCCGGATTTCAGCTTCCGGCCGGTATTCATTTCGCGTTACGAGCCGAAAGAGCGTGTTTACTGATTAGCCCATAGGCGTGACGAGCGAACGATGATCAGCCCGGATGCGTTGTTCGGGTGGAGGAAACCATGAATCTCGAAGTCACCATCAAGAAATTCGATCCGGAAAAAGACGCCGCGCCCTATTGGCGCAGCTATCAGGTCGAGGCCGATCCGGAAGAACGCATTCTCGACGTGCTCAACCGCATCAAGGGCACCCAGGACGGCACGCTCACCTACCGCAAATCCTGCGGGCACGCGGTATGCGGCTCCTGCGCCATGAACATCAACGGCGAAAACATCCTGGCCTGCATGACCCTGGTGGAGGATTACCCCTCCGGCAAATTGAAGATCGAAGCCTTGCCGGGCGCGGAAATCGACAAGGATCTGGCCATCAACCAGGACAATTTCTGGGAGATGTATCACAAGATCAAACCGTATCTGATCAACGACGAGCCGCCTCCCGCTCGCGAGCGGCTGCAAAGCCCGCAGGACTTCGACAAGATCGAGGAGTCCACCAAGTGCATCCTGTGCGGAGCCTGCACCTACTCGTGTCCGTCCAAATGGGCCGACCCCGAGTACCTGGGCCCGGCGGCCATGCTGAAGGCATATCGCTTCATCTTTGATACACGCGACCGCGCCGGGGACGAACGCCTGCGCATTTTGGACAGCAAAAAGGGCGTGTTCAAGTGCTACACGATTTTCAATTGCGTGCAGGCCTGCCCCAAAGAAATCAACCTCACCTGGCATTTCTCGCAGATCAAGAAACGGCTGGTCTTCGAAAAGTACTGAGCTTATAACCCGGCAACAGTATCATGGCTGTTATTACGGAGATGAAACCACGATCACTCACCCCGAGTAGGCGTTTTGAAAATCGCCGTATCGAGAGACGCCGCCCGGACCCGTCGGCGAACACGGGGTGGAAGGAGGGGCAACTTGTTGCCCATCGCTCAAGCAATAACAATCCATATAGATTAATTGAAACATAATTCGCTCATCCCGAGTCGCCGTTTGGCAAACGGCGTATCGAGGGATCCGTCGACCCAATTTCGCTTCGCTTTCACGGCGGCCTCCGGGCCGCCTTTGTTTATAGGGTGGCGGATGATGCCGCCTTCTATTTCTTTGCTTCCTCAACGATCGCCTTGGCTTTCTCTTTCTGTTCCGCCGTCGGCTTGGCATCCGTGCAACGGTCGGTTCCCATCACGGCTAGATACGCTTCATTGATACCCTGTTGCATGTTAAGTTGACGTTCATTTACGCTGTTGTTAGTTCCAATATATTCATTCATTGTCTCCCGGCACGAGTAATCTGAGTTTTGCATACGATTTAAAGCCCGCAGATAGCCCATCGCATAGGCGGCATTCAACACGGGATTTTGCATAGAATAGATATAGTAGGCGATTATTTCAGGCTTGAACACTTCCTTGTAATTCGTTCTCGAAACGTTTTCGGACGACACTCCCGTCGGCGATTCTTCAGCAGCTTTGCATGTTTTCCAAGCATATTCGTCCCATTTTTGCTTGATAATGCGAATAGCGTCATGGAATTTTTCCTGGGCAACCGCAAACTCCCCAGCATCTTGAATACTTGTTGGGGCCCGTTCCGGAAGAATATCAACCGTTGTTCCAATGATCTGGTAGCTCACCAGTACTTCGGCGTTCTTTTTTTCAAGGGCCGTCGAAACACTGCCCAATCCGAAGCTCAATTTACCGTCGGCTTTCAACAGCTTCATTTTTATATCGAATATAATACGCACACCGATACCCACATCCACTGCATTGACATGGGGATCCAAACGTTTTTCACCATCGATAGTAAGCGATTGCCGCCGATAGCGCGTCCATTCGGCTATCCACTGAAAACGTCGATATGTAACACCTACATTGGTTTCGGCATCAAGCACCAAATATGAAGCACTGAATTCACCCGTTATGTCCCAAGATTTGGTCACCGTGTAATTGCTGTAGCCTCCCATATTCAGGCTTGAAGGGTGCGGCAACGCCCCGTCTTCTTTTGCCGGTATTACCAATTCATAGTTAATGGGTTGAGTCTGATCAATGCATAATTGCTGTCTTAGACCGCCATTTCTAGTGGAGCACTGCCCCAGTTGAACCGGCATGTTGTCGAGCATAGGAATACGCAAAGTAGCATCGTCTAGGCGTTCTCCCAAGTGATCGGGTCTAGCCACTGAATCTTGGAATGTTCGTTTATCGGGTTTCACATCATCGCTTGCGCATGCAACTTGACTCATTATTAGCGCATTCGCACACACACAGATGGCGATCCGGCCAAAATTCAATCGGCTGATCATTCTCGTCCACGACATGCTTTCCCCCTTTTGATCGATGTCCGCGTCGGGCACCGGCGTATGATCCATCATCCTATTTATTACGATACCGAAGATGTTACCGATACGTGGTTTCCTTGTCAAGCCGATTGCCTTGTTTTTCGCTTAATTGTAACGATACCTTTATTACAGCAAGACCAGGAGATGGCCTGTTTGAGAATCGTCGCTTATCAAGCCAAACACCCACCAATCACGTGGCGACACATTGCTAACGCCATGTTATCACAGCTTATATCGGCATTTTTCACACGTTCGCGCGTCGCAAGTCGAGGCTGTAAGAGCGAAACGATTTTTCCCGTGTCATATCAACCAGATAAGACTGCATCTCTAAAATAGTCTCAATAGACTATATTTAATATAATATAATTACACGATTATCGGTCGCCTTACAGACCGTGTCAGACCGTCGTTTCCGACTCGCGGCCCGTTGCGTAAAACGCGCCAGCCCTTTAGCGGCGGGCCTGGATTCGCTTTTGGGGAGTGACCGTTTCCGTGTGAACGCGCTCCGGCGCTTGCAGGCTGCATCCACAGCGTCGCCGCAGGTGTGACGTATTACGGCAATCCTAGTATTCCGGTCGGATTCGTTCTTTTACCCCCGAAACGAGGCCGAAAAAGTCAATGATTTCGCAAACGGGATAAAAAGGCGGCGGAAAACGGCGCAACGGGCGCATCGGACGCATTCAACGCATCGAGCCGGGCAACCCCAGCCGAGAGGCTTTTCAGCCCTGCCAAGCGATTTTGGCTGTTTGGACGCTTTTCGCCGGTCACGGTGAATCGACCGAACGGCGCATTCGGCGCAGAACAAGCCGACTGGATTCAGGACTCAGAAGAAGTTGGCTTCCACCACGCCCAGGGTGGACACGTGTTCGGTGTTGCCGTCTTTATCGGTGACGTCCAGCTCCAGCTTGGCTAAATAGCGATGCATGAAGGGGTTGGAATAGAAGGCCTTGATCACCACCCGCACCGGCCAGCTCACTTGCCCGAGCACGTCCAGCGTGTCGAGGTGGCGCGTGCGCGTCACCGTGCCTTTCACCGTGTATTCCCCGGTTTTCAGGGCCAGATTGAAGGCGGTGGGGATGGTGTACTTGCTCTTTTTGTCCTTCACCTGCTGGGTGGGTGAGAAGCTGAAATTGCGCAACGCACCCTTGAGTTTGCCGTCCACGCCGAACAGTCCGAACTGGTGCACCTTGCCGCCGAAATCCTTCTCCATCTTCTGCTTGTGCAGCACGAAGGCATACTTGCTATCGTAGGCGCGCAGCGTGTACCACGAGGTGAAGATATCGGGCAGCTTGACGGTGGCCCAACCGTGGTCGTGATAGCCCGTTCCGGCCAGATCGTAACTTTTCCCATCCACACTCAGGCTGCCCGCACTCGCGCCGCGCGGCACGTTCAAGCCCATGGTCCACTCGGCCGAACGGTCTTTGTAAAACTCCACCTTGCCGTTGCCGAACATGTAAGGCGGCAGCACGTTTTTGAGCGTCAGATCGAGTTTCATGCCCGCTTCCTCGATCCCGATTTTGTAGACGCCGCCGCCGCCCGTGACATAATTGTGGCCGATTTTGACATCCATTTTATCGGTGGAGGCTGTCACCTTGTCGCGTTTATACTCCTTATGGGCATTATGAACCTTTCCATCGGGCGTATAAAACTGGGCGTCCACGGTGCCTTCGAAGGTACGCAGACCCAAATTGGTGATGGACAGCATGGCGAACAATACCGCGCCATCGTTGGTTTGCGTGAAGAAAAACCAGCTTTCGCCGTAGTCCTTGTCATCCTCGAACTGCGCGTGCCAGGCCTGAAAAGCCGCGGGGATTTTCGTGGTTCCGCCTTTCGGCTGAAACGAATAATACGGCTCCAGCGCCGCCGCCGTCGACAGCATCGCCACCAAGCAAACCAACGATAACACCAAGCTTTTCATCGATACCTCCGCTTGCAAACCAACTCCATTTCCAGCGCCGCGATCATCCCTTATCATCTACGGATTGTCAAGCTTCGCCCAAAATGCCTGCATATCCATCGCCGCCGCAAAGGGATTGATGTAGGTCAGGGTGTGGTCGCCGTGCACCTTGCGCAGGGTGATGTTGGGCATATTTTGCTCCATATCGCGATCCTCGCCGGGCCAGAATGCGATGCTCACCTTCGGCACTAAAACCAGCGTCGGCGTCTCCAAATCGTAAACCTGCTCGCGGATGTCGCGCGCCAGCGCGTGGGCCACCAACTCCGCCTGGGATTCGTCTTGCAAACGCGGTACGAAACGACCATCCGCCAGTTGCGTGAAACGTTCGCGCCAGGCCCGGCGGTCGAGTTTATCTTTCAGCGGCAGATACACCACGTTTTTCATGCCGCGCAAAAGGGCCGTTTCGTCGGGATACCCGCTTCGTTCCTGGCGAAAAGCCGCCACGATCCAACCCGGCCAGCGATCGAGAAACGGATTGAAGCCTGCGGGCCGCACCGGATCCACCAGTGCCAGCGAGCGAAATCGCGCCGGGTCGTTGGCCGCGGCGAATAAGGCGACTTTGCCGCCCCAGGATTCCCCGGCCAGATCCACCGGCGCATCGAAATGGGCGTCGAGAAAAGCGTACAGATCGGCGGCGCTTTCTTCCAAGCCGTACCCGCGCAGAGGACTGTCGCTGGTTCCATGCCCGCGCTGCGAAAAGGCCCACACGTCGCGCTCGGGCGCCAGCAACGAGGCCAGCCGCGTGCAGGCCCAGGCATTGGAGTTGAGTCCGTGCAGATACACCAGCGGGCGGTCCTTCCCCGGCCAATGCAGCACCTGAAATTCAAGCGAGCCGCCATCGAAACGGCTTTCCTCGGGCCAGATGACCGGCAACTCCCGCAAGTCGCGGTAACGCAAACCCAACACACGATCGTTGATGCGCGCCATACGCTGCACCACCCGCCCGCGCAGGCGTACGTGCCAGAGCCGATCCAGGTTTTCGATTTCTCGGATATTCCACATTGTAGCGCTGAGCCTCCATCGTTTTTTACTAGCGTCGATGCTATCATACCTCCGAGACTTGAAAAGCAAACCGTTTTTCGGTATCTTTTTGCACGTTACAGCCCAGACTCGGTGGGGTCGTTTGGACGGTCGGCCGGTTGGGTTTTCTTTTTCGCAGACAGGACGCACCATGACACAAGAATTCACGCTCTCCCGCGACCCGGCTCCGCTCGTTTTCGCGCACGACCGCTTCCGCCTGATCCTGCATGACGCGACGTTCACGTATCGCGACACGGCGAATAACGCCGCGCAAACATTGGCGATTCCGCTAATCACCACCGAAAGTCTCGCGTTGCAGGCCGACGATGGCCGGACGGCCGTCCGTATCGACGTCACCGACGGAGCCGCCGCCGGCCTGACTCCCGGTTTGATTATCGGCGGCGATCATCCCCTCGACATCGGCCGTTTGTCGCTGCGCTTCACCGTCGAAGCCACCGTAAACCAATCGCACCCGACGCGCTGGAGCTTTTTCAAAAACGGCTGGCAGTCGTGGACCATGAGCCGATCCTACCGCGCCGCCGAACGCGAGCGCGTGCCGTTCGTGCGCTTCGCCAACCTGATGCAGGACAATCTACGCAATCTGTCAACGGGCAAAGCGGGGGTTTTTCACTCGGACACTTACGCCGTCTTGAGCGAACTGGAAAGCGGGCACCACCTGGTTGTCGGACAGGCCGGAGGTTTCAGCCAGCTTTATTACGTCATCGCCCAGCTCGATCCTCACGATGCAGCCGCCCCGGAATTGACGCTCGTTTACGATCTCGACGGCAAACGGATGGCCCCCGGCGCCGAACTTGCCCTCGACCCGACCCGCTTTTTCGCAGGCGACCACCCCAACGCGGTCCTCGACACCTATTTCGACGCCGCCCGCTCCCCGCGCCCTTTGCCCGAACGGCTGCCCACCGGCTGGTGCTCCTGGTACCACTATTTCACACGCATCACGGCGGCGGATATCGACGAAAACCTGGAGGCGCTGTCGAAACGGGACGTCAAGTGGAGCCATTTCGTGCTGGACGACGGCTACATGGAAGCCGTGGGCGACTGGCTGCATCCCAACGCCAAGTTCCCCGATGGACCCAAGGCCGTGGCCCAGGCCACTCGCGCCCAGGGACTCACGCCCGGTCTTTGGCTGGCCCCGTTTATCGCGCTGGATAAATCGCGCTTGTACAAGGAGCATCCCGACTGGCTGCTGCGCGACGAACGCGGCAAGGCCGTCAGCGCCGGATGGAATCCCTGGTGGAACGCCTTCGGTCAGTACTACGCCCTCGACACCAGCCATCCCGGTTTTCGCGACTACCTGCGCGAGGTGGTGAAAACCGCCGTCGACGACTGGGGGTTTCCGTATCTGAAACTCGATTTTCTTTACGCCGCCGCGCTGCAAGGCCACCCGCACGATCCGAGCCTGTCCCCGGCCGAACGCCTGCGCTCGGGCCTGGAACTAATTCGCGACGCCGCCGGGGAAGAGGTCGTGTTGCTCGGCTGCGGCTGCCCGCTGGGCCCGGCCGTCGGCGTGGTGGATGCCATGCGTATCGGACCCGACGTAGCCCCGTTCTGGTTCGCCAAATACCGCTACCATCTCACCCGCGATCCGCACGCGCTGTGCACCAAGCTGGCCCTGCGCAGCATTCTCACCCGCAGCCAGATGCACCGCCGTTTCTGGCTCAACGACCCCGACTGCGTGATGCTGCGCGAAACCGAAACCAAGCTCAACGAGCACGAACGCATGACCCTGGCCAACGCCGTGGTGGTCTCGGGCGGGATGTATCTCGTCTCCGACCGTCTGAGCCTGCTACCCGACGCCATCTGGAAAAAACTCGACCGCATGGAAGACTGGGTGAAACGCTGCGACCGGGGCCGCCCCTGGGCGCTCGATTTGATGGAGCGTGAATTCCCCGAACTGGTGTACAATAGCGCCGGATTCCTGGCCCTGTTCAACTTCGGCGAACGTCCGGCCGAAAAAGCGGTGGACCTCACGCCGTATTTGGGCGAGACCATCGCACCCGATGCCGTGTTCGAGGATGTCTGGAGCGGGGAACGCTTCTCCCTGCTCTCGCGACGGCTCGACATCGGCGCGTTACCGGCCCATGGTTCGCGCTTGTTGCGACTTGTTGACTGATTATTCCGACTCGGAGGCCGATCATGCCGCAGCCGACATCTTTCCGTTCTCCCGACGAACTCACTCACCGCCGTCGCGAACGCGCGCTTGCCATCGCCAAGGCCGGATCGTTCGAGACGGCGCTTGCCAACGACACCCTTTCGAACAACGTGGATCTGACGCTCAGCGAGGCGCTGGTATTGGGATTGCTGCGCCAGAACGTCACGCGCTTCTTATGCGTGCTCGGGCACGGCAGCACGGAAATCGGCGAAGTTTTGCGCCTTTATCAAGAAGCAGGGGCCGTTTCGGTACACGGCCTGCACAGCGAAATCGAAGCTTCCCACGCGGCGGCGGCGCTCAACTGGACCACCGGCGAAAAAGCCGCCGTCGTCACCTCCATCGGACCGGGCGCATTACAGGCCCTGGCGGCCTCACTGCTTCCGGCCAGCAACGGGCTGGGCGTCTATTACCTGTTGGGCGATGAAACCAGCGAGGACGAGGGCTTCAACATGCAGCAGATCCCGCGCCACGAGCAAGGGCTGTTTCTGCGCTTGTTTTCGACGATGGGCGCGGCCTACTCGCTGCACACGCCGGGGGCTCTGTCCACGGCTCTCAAGCGCGGGCTTGTCACCACCGCGCATCCGCACCGGCCCGCACCCTTTTACCTGCTCATGCCCATGAACACCCAGGCGGCCGCACTGGCCGGATTCAATCTCGACGAACTGCCCTGCGGCACCCCCGCCCCTTTGGGCGCCTCCCCCGACGACCACGCCTATGGCGAAGCGGCCCAAGCATTGCGCGACGCCGAGCGGGTGGTCATTCGCGCGGGTGGCGGTGCGCACGCAGCCGGAAGCGAGTTGCTCGAACTGGCCGAGCTGGCGGACGGCGTGATCGTCACCAGCCCGCTGATTTCGGGGGTTGTGCCCTATGCGCACCCGCGCAACATGACCGTCGGCGGCTCGAAGGGCTCGATCTGCGGCAACTTCGCCATGGAAGAAGCCGATTTGCTGGTTGTAGTCGGCAGCCGTTCGGTCTGCCAGTCCGATTCCAGCCGCACCGGTTATCCCAAAGCCAAGCGCGTGATCCACATCAACACCGATCTCCACGACGCCTGGCACTACAACCGCAGCCTCGCGTTGCTGGGCGATGCCGCCCCGACCCTGGCCAAACTCAACGACGCCTTACGCCGCCTGGCCGCTCCCGACAAGCCGACCCCGTCCGCCTGGCTGACCGCCTGCACCGAGCAAAAGACCGCGTGGGACGCCTTCAAAAAAGCACGCTACGACCGCCCCACCCTGTTCGACGAAAAACGGCAGTGCGACCTTCTCACCCAGCCCGCCGCCGTCAAGCAGGTCTGCGAGGCCGCCCGCGCGAAAGAAGCCGTGTGCTTCTTCGACGCCGGGGACGTGCAGGCCAACGGCTTCCAGATCGTCGAGGACGCCGCGCCGGGACGCTGTTTCACCGACACGGGCGCAAGCTACATGGGCTTTGCCGTCTCGGCGCTTTTGGCCACCGGGCTTGCACGCCAACCCTTTTACGGTGTGGCCTGCACCGGCGACGGTAGCTTCATGATGAACCCGCAGATCCTCGTTGACGGCGTCGAGCACGGCGCACGCGGCGTGATCGTGCTGTTCGACAACCGCCGCATGGCCGCCATCAGCGGCTTGCAAAAAGCGCAATACGGCCACGACTTCGCCACCGACGATTCGGTGGTCGTCGATTACGTGGCCCTGGCCGGGGCCGTCAAAGGCGTCAAGGCGCTATACGGCGGGACGACCTCCGCCGAGTTGACGGCCGCCCTGCAAGCCGCGTTTTCTTACGAGGGCCTGAGCCTCATTCACCTGCCGGTCTACAGCGGCGACGATCCTCTGGGCGGTCTCGACGCCTGGGGTCGTTGGAACGTGGGCAACTGGGTGGATGACACGCAAGCCCTTCGCCACAAAATCGGACTTTAACTCCAAGGAGAACCGCCCCATGCGCATCGCCATCTTGAACGAAACCAGCGCCGCCGACCGCAACGCCGACATCGTCGCCGCCCTGGAAGGCCGGGGACACACGCTGATCAACGCGGGCATGAAAAAGAACTTCGAACCGCCGGAAATCACCTACATTCAAACCGGACTGATGGCGGCGCTGCTGCTGAACACGGGACGGGCCGATTTCGTGGTGGCCGGTTGCGGCACCGGGCTCGGCTTTCTCAGTTCCGTGATGCAGTATCCGGGCGTCACCGCCGGGCACATCATGCAACCGCTGGACGGCTGGCTGTTCGCGCAGATCAACGGCGGTAACTGCGTCTCGCTGATGCTGAATCAGGCCTACGGCTGGGGTTCGGACGTCAACCTGCGCATGATTTTCGACGCCATGTTTTCCGTGGAATGGGGGCTCGGCTATCCCCCGCATCGTCAGGAAAGCCAGCAGCAAAGCCGCAAAGTGCTGGAAAGCATCTCGGAAGTCACCCACCGCAGCATGACGGAAATTTTGGCCGCGCTCGATCCGCAGGTGGTGAAACCGGCGCTCGATTATCCGGGGTTCTGGGACCTGCTCGACGTGGACAGCCTGTCCGACACGGGGTTGGCACAGGCCCTCGTTCTGGCCAAACGCGCGATCTGACCCGCAGCCGCGCAACGTCACGCGTCGCGGGGGAATTTCGTCAGCGTATCGAAAAAACGGGCGACCCGCAGGCCGCCCGTTTCGTGTTTGTATCCGGCACCTCTTACAGCCAGCGTTCGATAACGATGGTTTCATCGGTGAAGAATTTGAAGGCGTCGCGTCCCTGGGCATGCAGATCGCCGAAGAACGACTGTTTGGTTCCGGCGAAATGGAACATGGCCATGGGGGCGGGAACCCCGATGTTGATACCCAGATTGCCGCAACGCGCCTCGTACTTGAAACGCCGAGCCGTCGCGCCGCTGGATGTGTAGATATTGGCGGCATTGCCGTAAGGGCTGGCATGAATAACCGCCAACGCCTCATCCAGCGATTCCACCGGCACCATGCACAACACCGGCCCGAAGATTTCTTCGCGGGCGATGCGCATCTCGGGTTTGACGTCCTCGAAGACGTAATGCCCCACCCAGTTGCCTCCGGCCTGCCCCGGCACGTCGACCTCACCGCCGTCGACCAAGAGCTTGGCTCCTTCGTCCAGGCCGATCTGGACGTAATCGAGCACCCGTTGGCGCGCTTCGGGCGAAATGATCGGTCCCATGGAAACGCCCTCTTGCAGGCCATCGCCGATGACGCGTTTGGCGATGCCGGTTTTGAGAAGCGGCTTCAAGCGCTCGTAGGTGTCGCCCACGCACAGAATGCCCGCCAAGGCGAGACAGCGTTGGCCCGTGCAATCGTAGGCGGAGGCGATGATGTTTTCGACGCACTTCTCCAGGTTGGCGTCGGGCATCACCACGCCCCAGTTCTTCGCGCCTGCCTGCACCTGCACCCGCTTGCCGTACTTGGCCGAGGTTTCGTACACGATGCGCCCCACCGGCGTCGAACCGACGAAGCTGATGCCGTGCACCTCGGGGCTGGCCATGATGGCCTGGGCCGTGTCCGCGCCGCCGTGGACCAGATTCAATACACCCTTGGGGAACCCGGCCGCATCGATCAACTCGAAGATGCGCGTCATGCTCATGGGCACCAGCGGGCTGGCTTTGACGATCTGGCAGTTGCCGCAGGCCACCGCATAGGGCAGCGACCAGAACGGAATCATGGCCGGGAAGTTGTAGGGGTTCAGGCTCGCAAACACGCCGATGGGCTGACGGATGGCGTATTCGTCCACACCGGCGGCCACATCTTCGAGGTTGTGCCCCATCATCAGAGACGGCGCACCGGCGGCGACTTCCATGTTTTCGATGGCGCGCTGCAATTCCATGTAGGCTTCCGCCTTGATTTTGCCGTGCTCGCGCGTCAGCGTCGTGGCGATCTCTTCTTGGTTGGCGAGAATCAAGTCCTTCAGCGCCGTCAGGATGCGCGCGCGCTTGGTCGGCGGGGTGCGCCGCCACAGTTTAAACGCCTCGGCGGCGGCGGCGGCGGCCTTGTCGACATCTTCAGCCGGACTCATGGGCACCCGCGCGATCACCTCGCCCGAGACCGGATTGACCACGTCCTCGTAAACGTCCGTGGACGCCTCGACCCACTCGCCGTTGATGTAGTTTTTCAAAACCTCAACCGACATGCCATCCTCCTTCTTCGCGCGTATCCGCGCCGGATATCCGTTGCGACGATCGCCGCTGCTATTCATTCATCAGGCGACGCGCCGCCGCGATGATGTTTTCCGTATTGCAACCGAACTTGCTGAAAATCGCTTCGTCGTCCCCCGACTCGCCGAAAGTGTCGGGGAAGCCCAGACGTAGTTGACGGCAAGGGGCTTGCTCCGTCAGCGTTTCCGCCACCGCCCCGCCGAGTCCGCCGATCACGCTGTGATTTTCCACCGTGATGATGCGGCCCGTTTCCCGCGCGGCGGCCACGATGGCCCGTTCGTCCAGCGGCTTGATGCTGGGCATGTGCAAGACGCGGGCGTTTAGTCCCTCGTTTTCGAGCTGGCGGGCGGCCTCCAAGGCCTTGGCGGTCATCATGCCGCAGCCGATCAAGGTGAGGTCGGATCCCTCTTTCAAGGTCACCGCGCGGCCCCATTCGAGCGTATGCCCGGCATCGAAGAGCGTCGGCACCTCGCAGCGCACGGTGGACAGATACACCGGGCCGGGCGTTTCCAGCGCCAGCTTGACGGCCAGCCGGGTCTCGCAGGCATCCGCCGGAACCAGCACCTTCATATTGGGAATCGCACGCATCACGGCGACATCTTCCACCGATTGATGGGTGGCCCCGGCGCGTCCGGTGGGAATCCCGGCGTAGCTGCCGTTGAGCTTCACATTCAATTCGGGATAGGCGATGGAAATGCTCACCTGGTCGAGCGCCCGTTTGGTCACGAACACGGCGAAGGTGGACACGAAGGGCGTATAGCCCATCAGCGCCAGCCCCGCCGCCATACCCATCATATTGGCTTCGGCAATCCCCACTTCGTAAAAACGGTCGGGGTAGTGTTTGTGAAACAAGCTGGTCATGGTGGACGTACCCACGTCGGCATCCAGCACCAGCAACTCGGGAAACGCCTCGGCATATTCGACCAGGGCGTCGCCGAAGGCCTTGCGCGGGGCGATCATCGTCGATTCAGCCATGCCTTACTCCAGTTCCTCAAGCGCGCGCACCATTTCGTCGGCGCTCGGAGCTTTCGAATGCCACTCCACCCGATTTTCGATGAAGCTGACGCCTTTGCCCTTGATCGTGTTCGCCACCAGCCACACCGGCCCGTCGGCGGACAAACGGCGGGCGTCGTCCAGACAGGCGGTCAAGGCCTCGAGGTCGTGCCCGTCGCATTCCAGTGTGGTCCAGCCGAAGGGCGCGACCTTCTCCCCGATGGGGTTCAAATCCAGAATTGACGGCGTCGGGGCGGTGAGTTGCAGACGATTGTTATCCACAATGGCGATCAGCCGTTTCACCTTGCGCAGCCCGGCGAACATCACGGCTTCCCACACCTGGCCTTCCTGCAATTCGCCATCGCCCATCAAAACGACCATGCGGGCATCGAGCGAGCGGCGTTCCATGCCCAGCGCGACTCCGATCCCCACCGACAGGCCTTGTCCCAGGGAGCCGGACGACATATCCACTCCGGGCGTTTTGTTCATGTCGGGGTGTCCCTGGAAACAGCAGTCGATTTCATCGTAGCCTTCCAGTAACTCCGCCTCGCTGAAGAAACCGCGTTCGCACAAGGCGCTGTAAAAACCGGGCGTGGCGTGGCCCTTGGACAGAATGAAGCGGTCGCGGTCGGACCAGCGGGGATTGTCGGAATCCACCCGCAAGGTATGGAAGTATAGAGCGGTCAGGATCTCCACCATCGAGAGGGAGCCGCCCGTGTGGCCCATCCCCTTGGTGCCGGTCAGGCGGATGATACGCCGCCGGATCTGTTTGGCGCGGCGTTCGAGTTCGCCGAGATTGACGGTCGTCACGGCCAGAGTCCTCCTTGCTTATCGAGTGACCCACATCCGGCTTGCGCAAGCGTAAGCCGCGGCTTGATATACCATAATACCGCTTCTGCCAAAAGTCTTTTTCCTTGACTTCAGCGGCTTCGATTCGAATAATCCCTTAACGTCAGCTTAGGAAGCACTCGATGAACAAACCTGTAAAAGTTGCCATGATCGGGGCGGGGCGCATCGCTGATCTGCACTATCCCGCCTATCGGAATTTTCCGGAGGCCGAGCTGGTCACGGTGTGCACGAACGACGAAGCCTCGGCGCGCGCACGACAGAAAGAATGGAAGACGCGCAACTGGAGCACCGACTACCACGCGGTGCTGGCCGATCCCGAAATCGACATGGTGGAAATCAACACGCCGCACCCGCTGCACCATCCCATGGTACTGGAAGCGGCCGCCGCCGGAAAACACATCCAGCTGCAAAAGCCCATGGGCATGTCCATCCGTGAATGCCGCGAGATGATCGCGGCCACCCGTGCGGCCGGGGTGAAATTCAAGGTGATCGAGAATTTCGTCTTTTATCCGCCCTATCACAAAGCCAAGGAACTGATCGCGGACGGCTCTATCGGCACCCTGCGTTCGATCCGTATCCGGCTCGGCGCGGGCGGCACGGGCGGCTGGTATGTCCCGCTCGACACCTGGCTGTGGCGTCTGGCCGAAACGGAAAAAGGCGGCGGTCCCACCATTTTCGACGACGGCTACCATAAATTCTCCATCGGCGTGTATTTCGGGGGCGAGGTGGAGCGTGTCTTCGCCTGGATCGACCGGTCTTTCGCCCTGATCGACTCCCCGGCCATCGTCACCTGGACCGCCAAAAACGGCGTGCTGGGCTGTATCGACGCCACCTTCTCGCCGCATCTGAACATCAAATCCAAGTATTATTCCGCCGACGAGCGGGTGGAACTAACCGGAGATGCAGGGGTTATCTGGATTACGCGCTGCACGGGGCAGTTGCTCGACGAAGCGGCGGTGATCCTGCATCGCGACGGACAAACCACCGCGTTTGAAAATCTGCGGGCCGATTGGCAGGACAGCTTCGTCGATTCGACCCGCCATTTCATCGATTGCATCCGCCACGACCGCGAGCCGCTGCTCACGGGCGAACAGGCGCTCGACGTTCAACAATTCTGCTTCGCCGCGATTCGTTCGGCGAAGGAAGGGCGCGAACTGCGCCCGGAAGAAATCGACGAGTAGGCATGAAACGCTGGATGACCGAATGTATGTCCGAAATCATTTATTGGTTGGCGCGTCTGCTGGTGCTGCTGCCCGACCGGCTGTTTATCGCCGTCCTTTCGCGTCTGCGCCGGATGATCGTCAAACGCAACCCGAAGGATTTCCGCGCTACCGTGCTCCGCGATGTCCTGCGAATTTTCTCCAATCCACACTCGGCCCGCTTAGCCCGGCGGATGGTCACCGACGCGCGGCGACATCAGTTCAAAGCGCTGATACGCGGCGCCTTGCGGTGAGGACATACCCATGCTAGAAAACCCAAGCCCAACGCCTCTGCGCGTCGCCGTTATCGGCCATGGCCCCGCCGCCGAGCGCGCCTGCCGCGTCTATGCCGACCTGGAAACCGTCGACTGGGTGGGCCGCGTGTCCCCGAATGGCGATTTTCAGCCAAATAGCGGTCTCGGCGACCCGGCCGATGAAGCGGTTCCCGTTTATCCGACGATCGACGCCTTGATCGAAACGGCCGCTCCGCAGGCGGTGGAACTGCACCGGCTGTCCATGCCGTCTCTCGACATCTGCGAACGCATCGCCAAGGCGGGCATCCCGATCATCTTCCCCAAACCCTTCGCCGTGTCGCTGGATGAAGCCGACCGCCTGCGCCGGGTCTTCGCGCGGTTCGACACCCGAGCCTATCTGCTGGATCCCTGGTTATTTCACCCCTTTACCGATCAAACACGGGAACTGCTGCGTGACGGGCAAGTCGGTGAAATCCAGCATATCCGCGTGAAATCCCATATCGGCTCACAGCTTGACACGAACATGGCCGATTTTACTGAAACATTGAACGATCCCGCCATTGAAATATGCATGCTGCCCCCCTTCGACAAGGCGGCGTTGATCGAGCATTTGATGGGGCCCATCGACAAACTCTTCGCCTATGGCGGAGCGGGTCGCCGCATGCTGGCGCTGCGATTCAAAGAGGCCGGACGTTACGGCGTGCATGAAGCCGTCTACTCGCCCCAACTCCCGACAGCCGCAGGCGGCGACCACAGCCTGGAAATCACCGGCACGGATGGCATTCTGTGGCTGCGCAACCTCGACAGCTGCCTGGTCGAAGCACCCAAAATACGTCTGAAACGCAAGGATATCGTAACGGTTTGGGACGATCGGGCCGAGTATTCGCCGGAACAACAGGAACGGGCCTTGCGCGTCCATATTCTGGAACACCTGGAGCGCCGCGTCCCTTCCCGCTTCGATCTGACGGGTGCCTTGCGGGCCATCGCCGTCAACGATGCCGTTCGGCGTTCCCTGGCCGAAAATCGCTCGGTTCGCGTGGCGTCGCTTGTCTGAATTCCACCAAATGACATTCTCCCGAAAAAATCATGGAACCTTTGGGCATCTTGGTGTAAGCATAAACGGCTAACGTTAACCGGTGCAAGCCGGGTGCAGGATGCTGTCTTCGATAAACGACAATACCCATATGAAAACCGGCATTTCCGCGATTCGTGGAATCCGGCCATTCAAGCCATTCTCGTTCGGTAGAAGGAGGTTGTAGTGAGTAGGAGAACAATGTGGCGACGATCCGTTTCCCTCGCCGTTTTGGCGATCTGTTTGCCAATCGCGGCCTGGGCGAGCCCTTTCCGTTCCCTGGGTTATGACACCGGAACGATGGCAACCGCCAACGCCAACGTGACATACGGCAGCAGTCTGGGCGTTCTCTATACCAACCCCGCGCTTTTGTCGCGTTTTCCGGCCACCGCCGAAATCGGGGTTTCCGTGTGGGTGCCGAACCTGGAAATCAACTTGTTCGACAAATCGCCCCTGACCGACGTGCCGATTTCGATCTACAGCTCCCGCATGGGTAACGAGCCCGATCAGCAGGATCTGGCGCTCCCCACCGTCGAGTTGTTGAATAAACGCCGCAATACGAAAGTCAACGATCCGTATGCCTATGTGGGTTTCGGAACGTCCATCGAGTTTTTCGAGGGTTTCCGTTTCGCCAACATCATGCTGATTCCCATCGACTCGCTCAACATCGCCTCGTTCCAGTCGCATTTCTTCAATGAAAACGACCAGCATTTCAGCAACCAGGTGCATTTCAATCGTTTCGGCGAATGGGCCAAGGTGCTCGACGGCCTGCTGGGCGTCTCCTACGCGCCCTGGGACTTTTTGTCCTTCGGCATCTCGGTCAAGCTGGGGATGTCCACCGTGGCCAAAATGGATATCTACATGCCCGATGCCTCGGTGCAAGATTACTCGCTGATGAACAGCAAAAGCGAAGTGGCCCTGGCCATCAAGCCCATCGTGGGTATCCAGGCGGAACCGCTCGACTGGCTGGGCCTGGGCGTCGCCTGGCGGCATTGGTCTTATATGAAGGTGGACGGCGGCGGCATGATGAGCCTGTGGCAGTTCCACGAGAGCAGCAACGAATACACCATTCCCAAACGCGCCGTCCAGAAAATCACCCTGATCGTCGATTACGAGCCCATGGAATTCGCCGGATCGATCGGCTTCAAGAAATGGGGCGTCACCAGTCAGTTGACCGCCACCTGGAACATGTGGCATTTCTATCACGACCACCACGATCAAAAGCCGGAAGCGGCGGCGCATTTCCCCACTTCCCCCTATTACGACGATCCGCTGGTGGGCAACGACAGCCAATTCAAATTCAAAGATACCGTCTCCCTCGCCTGGAGCGGACAGTATCTCTACTATTCGAACGAAGCCCTCAGTGGTGAAATCATGACCGGTTTCGGCTATCAGCAGTCGCCGGTTCCCGCCCAGGTGGGCCGCACCAACTACGCCGATTCGGACACCCTGATGGCGTCTTTGGGCCACAAACTCGACTTCACCCTGTTCGAAAAGAAATTCGGCTTCGATTTCGCCATGCAGTTCTGGCACATGATCCCACGCACCGTTTACAAGGATCCCAGCCTGATCGTGGACGAATTCGCCGACGACACCACCACGATCATCGGCGATTTGCCCATCGCGGAAGCGCAGGGACTGCAGACCAACAACCCGGGTTATCCCGGTTACAAGATGAAGGGTTGGATCATCCTGACCAGCGTTTCGTTCCGGTATGTGTTTTAAAAGGTGATCCAAGCCTGAAGGAGAATCGAGCATGCGTACGTATCAAACCATCGAAATTGCCGGACTGGCGGCCTTGGCGCTACTGCTTGTCATGTTTTCCGCCGGCTGCGAAAAAACCGACGGAGCCCTTTTCGAAGGCGACCTCGGCCACTTGACCTGCGAAACATCGGCCGACTGCGGCACGGGCAGCTTCTGCGACGCCGCCACCTCCGCCTGCATGGTGGAATGCACGGCCAACCGCGACTGTTACTTCATGGACGACGAAATCCAGGCCGCCTGGGAAGCCGCCAAGGCCCAGGGACTGACCTTCGATGAAGCCGACCTGCCTCCCCTCAACTTCAAATGCTCCGATTGCGGCGGCTGCATCCCGGTCGACCAGGAAGAAGACCCACGCTGCATCAAGCAGAGCACCTCGTTCTGCACCGACGACAAATCCTGCCAAGATGAGTTGGGCGGCACATATGTCTGCGGCTCGGACGGCTACTGCACCCTGCCCTGCAACAACGACGAAGAATGCGGCCCCATGGATCGCGGCCACCGCTGCGCCGCCGACCCCGAAGACGACCGCAAACTGTGCTACCGCTATTGCTACGACGATTCGTCCTGCGCCTTCCACGGCTACCAGTGGCGCTGCGACCTGCCGGAAGATGTGGACCCGGTCGCCAATTTCTTCGGCGACGCCGAAACCACGGTTTTGGGCCGCTGCATCCCCCGTGAAGAGGGCATCGACTGGGGCGAGCACGTGGACGACACCAAGGAGAGTGCGAAATTCGTGGGTATTTACGGAGCCATAAACGAAACCACCTTCACCAACTGCGGCTTCCCCCTCGTCAACTGCCAAGACAGCACCAACATCCATCACCAGCTCATTCGCATCCGCCAAACGGAAAACGGCATCGAGATCGACGGCAAGTACTGCTATCACCAGGCGCTCAATTTCCGCGCCGATGAAGACAACCCCACCCTGGACGATGTCAGCGATTACGACGACCTCGCCTGGATGGAGTACCCCGCCGATTACACCCTGGCCATCGCCTATCATCATTGGACTGCCGAACCCGAAAGCGCGGAAGTGGGTAAAAGCCTGCAAACGTCCCATTACTTGGAGTTGCGCGGCGCCCTGCTGGACGATCCGGTCAACGATCCGCTGCCCACACGCGACGATCTGACCGGCAATTGGGATCAGGATCGCGACAGCAAACCCGGCGTCACCACGGTGATGAACGGTATCCTGACCGGCGAGATCTACAACGCCAACCGCGCCGACCAATACGGCATCTTCGACGTTGCCCAGACAGACGAAGAAGGCCGTGTGACCAAGATGCAGGGCCTGCTCTACACGGAAAACGAGTCGGTGGTGCTCGGGGCGAGCGATCCGACTTACGCGGTGGACGTCGAGCCCAACCTGTACGTCGATCCCGAGCGCAGCTACATACGGTTCATGCGGTTGCCCGACGACGCCACCTGCCTGGACGTCATCCAGCTGGGGCGCAGCGAGGAAAACTGCGGCATCAACCGCAACGAATTGCAGATCAGCGTGGACAACGACACCACCTATCTGTGCCACACCCCGACCCTGAACGGTCCCGAGCCGACGGAGTAGCGCAGGTATGGACCCGATCACGATCCTGAAAGGCCTCAACACGGTCGGCTGGGGCAACGTGGCCAAGGCCATCCGTTTCGGATTCACCAAACTGAGCCTGGAACGAAAGCTGCAGAAGGAACTCAAGCGCCAGGCTCGGCTGGCCGACCCCATCGGCGAGCTGAAACAGGCTCAGCCCATCAACCAGGGCTTGAAGCTCGTGTTCGACGATGCCGAGGCGGAGGTGACCTTTCTGGCCGCCGATCTGCTGCGCGTCACCTGGACTCCCGGCGCACTGCCGGTTCCCTATGCCATCGCCAAGGACGACTGGCCGCCGGTGGAAGTGGACCTCGCCGAATCGCCGGAAGGCTGGTGCCTCACGACCTCGGAGCTGACGGTCTGCATCGACCGCCAGGGCGGAATGGTCCTCACCGACCCACAGGGTCGGGAACTGCGCCGTTACGATGTGCCTCTGCGGGCCGGGGACGGCTGGAAATGGCCCACCTCGCTGAAAGCGGACGAGCATATTTTCGGGCTGGGACAACGCAACCACGCCCTTAATCTGCGCGGTTCCGCCTACCTGATCTGGAATCAGGAGGCCATGGGGGATTACAAAACCGGCAAAGACCCCATCTATGTGTGCATTCCCGCACATCTCGGCCTGCACGCGGACGGCGCGTACCTTGCCTTCTTCGAAAACACGCATCTGGGCACCTTCGATTTCGGCGAGACGCCGTCCGTGCATTTCGCCGGTGGAGCCATGCGCGGGTATTTCATTCCGGGACCGGTTCCGCGCGCCCTCGACCGCTACACGGAACTGACCGGCCGTCCGGCCATGCCGCCCAAGTGGGCGCTGGGCTACCACCAGTGCCGCTGGAGCTACAAAACCGAAGCGGAAGCGCTGGAGGTGCTCGACGGTTTTCAAACCCACGACCTGCCGCTGTCGGCGCTGCATCTCGACATCCATTACATGGACGGCTATCGCGTTTTCACCGTCGATCGCGAACGCTTCCCCGATCTCGGCCATGTAAGCGACCGGGTCCACGAACGCGGGGCGAAGCTGGTCACGATTCTCGATCCGGGCGTCAAAGTCGATCCCGAGTACGATCTCTACCGGGACGGCCTGGAACACGATCGCTTCTGCCGTCAGCCCGATGGTCAGCCGGTGAAAGCGCCCGTCTGGCCCGGCTGGTGCGGCTTTCCCGACTTCACCGATCCGGAGGTACGCGCCTGGTGGGGGCGTCAATACGCCACCCTCACGAAGCTCGGCGTTGACGGCTTCTGGCACGACATGAACGAACCGGCCGCCTTCAGCAGCACCGGGCGTCCCACGCTGCCGCTCTCCACCGAACATAGTTTGGAAGGTCGCGGCGGCAATCACGTGGAAGCGCACAACGTATACGCCCTGCTCGAAAATCGCGCCGCCTTCGAAGGCCTGACGCGCCTGCATCCGGAACGCCGTCCCTGGCTGCTCACCCGCTCCGGTTGGACCGGTGTGCAGCGCTACGCCTGGAACTGGACCGGCGATACCGGCTGCAACTGGTGGAGCCTGCAACACAATCTGCGTCTGCCGCTGATGCTCGGTTTGTCGGGCTGGCCCTACACCGGTTCCGACACCGGCGGTTTCAACGGCCATCCCAAGCCCGAGTTGTACATCCGCTGGCTGCAGATGTCGGCCTTCCACCCGTTTTTCCGCACCCACTCGGCGGCCTTCGTTCCGCGCCGCGAGCCGTGGAGCTTCGGCGAGGAGACCACCGTCATCGCACGTCGCTACATGCGTCTGCGCGAACGCCTGATGCCCTTCTGGTACACACTGGCCTTCGAGGCCGCGCAAAGCGGTGCGCCGCTGGTGCGCCCCTTGTGGTGGACCCGCCCCGAAGACGCGCGCCTGTACGACATCGACGATGCGTTCATGCTGGGCGATGCGTTGCTGGTGGCGCCGGTGGTACAAGAAGGTGCGACCGCGCGCGAGGTGACCTTACCCGAAGGCGAATGGCTGGACTGGTGGACGGGCGAGCGTCACAACGGCCACGCGACGCTGACGGTCGCCGCCCCGCTCGACCACCTGCCGCTGTTCATGCGGGCGGGGAGCCTCGTTCCGAGCGAAGAGGGCGAGACCCTCACGCTGCGTCTGGCCCTGCCGCGCGATCGGCAAGCCTTCGATTTCACGCTCTACAGCGATGCGGGCGACGGCGACGGCGAGTCGCGTCTCGACCGCTTCGAAGTCGTTGCGAGCGACGAGGGCTGGACCCTCACGCGCAGTGAGAGCGGCGACTTCCCCTTCCCCTACAAAGGGATACACGTCGAATGCCTGGGTGATGTCATCACCGAAACCATCGCGGACGGGAATGCTTGCGCTATCGAGAATAACCGCGCGCAGGCAGGAGCGTTCACGATCTGCACGCTGAAGGTGGGAGCGTAGGGGGACTACGGTTTTTCTTCCCCCAGCGCCAAGCCGATGCGCTCCTTGCCGATAAACCAGCCGCTGCGGGCGTTGTAGTACATGCGCCACTGGCCTTGATATTCGATCACGTGCATAGCGTAGACCAGCGCCCGCTTCCAGCCTTGCGGCTCGGGCTTGATCAGTGGATCGGGCAACGCCAACTCCCAGTCGTAACCATCGGTCGATTTTAGCAGATAGATTTCGGAACGCGAGTGTCCCTCGGCGTCCTTGAAAATGCCGTTGTTGAAGGCGTACCACAGGTCCGAGCCCGGTGCGGGCGGAATCACCTTCATCGATCCGGCCCCCATGTTGCGAAAGGCGGGATCCTCGGACGGTCCGAGCAGCGGTTCGGGACGTTTGACATACGGTCCCTCGATGCGCTCGGCCTCGGCCACGCCGATATAGCGCGGCTCGATGAACAGGCAGTCGGGCAAAAACACCCAGCTTGCCGCAAAATATAAACGGTAACGGCCCTCGTGTTTCACCAAGCAGGGATTGCCGTTGGTGCGCAGCACACGGCCCTCCCAGGGGAATTCGGGACGACACACCGCCACCGGATCGCTCCAGTTCGTCAGATCGGTCGAACGGCTCATGGCGATCACGGAGCCCAGCGGCAGGGCCGGTTTTTCGTAAAAGAGAAAATACTCGCCGTTTTCGCGAAACACGTACGGACGGATCCCGGTAAACAGCTTCTTGCCGATGCGCTCCCAGCGCAGGCCGTCATCCGAAACGTAGTGCTGCAAGCCTTGAATGATGGCGTTGGCGAACAGATGCCACTGGCCGTCCGGGGTTTGCTCGGGGGTCAGCACGCAGGGATCGGCAATCATCCAGTCGGGTCGCACCGGTTCGATCAGCGGATTGTCCGAGTGGTCGATCCAGCGCATCGTTTCAAACGACATAATTCCTCTCCTCGGTCATTTCTTTTCGATATCCGCCGCGATTGTGTCCCCGGATGGGAAGAAAGTCAAGCGCGGCAGCCGGTTAAACGGTCGTGGGTATCGCACAACTGCGCGCAGTCGTGACAGCCGGGCGTCACGACAGGATGTGCCGAGCTCGTCCGCCGAAAAAAGCCTCGGCGTCCCGTTTCACCCACTCGAAAGCCCACCAGGCATCGGCCTGATCGGCATAGCTGAAGGTGATGTTCGGAAAATCCGAACCGAACAACAGGCGGTCGGCGAAGGGTTCCAGGCTCGGGTAATCGAGCGGTACCCGCGACTCGATACCGGGGTAATTGGTGAACGACACCTCCAGATACAGGTTCGGATACTCGCGCGTCAACGCCAGGTACTGCGGAGTCTGAAAAGCCCCCAGGTGCGCGATAACGGTCAGCAGCTGCGGGTTGCGGCGCAGGCGTTCGTGCACCCGCGCGACATCCAGATTCGGTTGTGTGAAGGGATACGGTGCATCGCCCGAGTGCAGGACGCAAGGCCGACCGCGCTCCTCCAACAGATCGAACACGCCGTCGAGCCGCGCGTCGTCCACGGATAATTTCTGCACCTCGGCGTGCAGCTTCAAGCCGTGCAAGCCGTGAAGATCCAAAGCGCGTTCGGCCAGTTGCGTGGGGGATGCGTCGTCCGGGTGCACCGAGAAAAAACCGCGCAGCATCGGCTCGCGCCGACACCACTCCCCCAGCCAAGCGTTCACACCCTCCGCCACACCGGCGCGATGGGCATAGGTCAACGCCCAGGCGCACTCGACGCCCCAGCCCTTGAGCAGGGCGAGGACGTCTTCGGTTTTGTAAGGATACGGGATTTCCCATCCCACGCGCGCGAACCAGCCCCGAATGGCCGCAAACAATCTTTCGGGAAACAGATGAATGTGCGTATCCACGCGGACGGGCGCATCCGGTCGCCGTTGCCAGTCGATCATGGCTGTTTCCTCACTCGCTTGGCCAGCGGGCCATCGGGTCAGGTATGGACCAGCCCCAGACGCTCGCGGCACTGTTCGACGGTGGCCACTTCGCGGCCCTGGTCGCGCACCATACGCGCCGCTTTGGCCACCAGATCGCCGTTGGACGTCGCCATTTCACCGGGACTCACATAGAAATTGTCTTCCAGACCCACACGCACGTTGCCCCCCAGCGAAATCGCCGCCGCCACCATGCGCCATTGGTCGTGGCTGATGCCAATGAGTTCCCAATCGCTCTCGGGCGGCAGCTGCTCCACCATCTTCACCAGGTTGGGGACGGTCGGCGGCACACCGCCCAAAACACCCATGATCAGGCTGTACTGATACGGCGGTTTGAGCAGGCCCATGTCGAGCAGCGGGTACGAATTGCCGATGTGGCCCAGATCGAAGCATTCCATTTCCGGTTTGGTTCCCACCGCATTCATGGCCTTGACGATCTCCACGATCTCGTGGAAGGGATTCGGAAACACGAATTCGAACACGAAGTCCTTGCGCCTGGCATTGTATTTGGCGTAGTTCATGGAGCCCATGTTCAGCGCGCCCACCGCCGGTTTGACGGCCGTGATATGCTGCGTTTTCTGCTCGGTGGTGATGTTGATGGCGCCGGTCGAAAAGTTGATGATGATGGGACAGGCGTCGGTGACGGCCTCGTAGATGTTGCGGTAGTCTTCCACTTCGTAACTCGGTGCGCCCTCCGGCGTGCGGGCATGAATGTGCGCCGCCGCCGCTCCGGCTTCATAGGCGCGTTTGGCCTCGGCGGCGTATTCCTCCGGCGTGTACGGAATCGCCGCGCACTGGGCACGATTGGCCACCACGCCCGAGAGCGCGCAGGTGATCATGCATGGCCTCGAAATATCCTGGTTTTGTTTCGCCCACATCCACATGGTCGGCTCCTTTCACAAGCGGCGGGATCGCAATCCGGCCGATCAGCTGTTTTTCCATTCGGGTTTACGTTTCGCGAAAAAGGCGCTCATTCCCTCGGCGGCGTCTTCGGTTGCGAGCACCACGCCGAGTTGCTCGCACAGATAGTCGAGCCCGGCATTGAGCCCCATTTCTTCGGCATGCACGAAGGCCTGACGCCCGATGGCGATGGCGCGCGGAGCGTTGTTGTTGATCGCCTCCAAGGTCTCTTCCACGGCGGCATCGAAGTCGTCGGGCGCATAAACGCGCGTGAGCAGACCCATTTTTTCGGCTTCCGCCGCCTCGATCTGCTTGGCTGTATAGACCATTTCCAGAGCTTTTTGCCGTTGGGCGCTACGGAAAATCAGCGCCCCGATCATCATGGGGAACAAGCCCACCCCCACTTCCGGCGTCCCCAGACGCACCCCCGCGCGGGCGTAGATGATATCGCAGGCCAGCATCAACCCCATTCCACCGGCCAGACAATGGCCGTTGAGCCGCGCCAGCAGAGGACGTGAAAAGCCCACCAGCCGTTTCAGCAACGCCGCATAGGCTTTGGCCGCCTCAACCGGTGTCCCGCCGCCGAAGCCGCCCATCAGGTCTGCCCCGGAACAGAAGACTTTATCGCCCGCGCCGGTGATGCACACCGAACGGAACTCGTCGTCCGCCTCGATTTCGTCGAGCGCGTCGTTGAAGGCGGCGATCATGCCCGGACTGATGGCATTGCGCCGTTCCGGCCGGTTGAGCGTCAACCAGGCACTGCGGCCGCGTCGTTCGAACAGCAGTTCCTTTTCACTCATCGGAGCCTCCCTTCGCATCGGCGGCGTCCGCCTCCGGTTCGAACTCTACCAACACGTCGCCCGGCTTGACCTGTTCGCCGACCACCGCACGAACGGCCGCAACCGTCCCGGCACGCGGGGCCTTCAATACACTTTCCATTTTCATGGCGGAGATGGCCACCAGATCCTGACCTTTTTTCACACTTTGGCCCGGCTCGCACAAAACGCGCACCACCACGCCCGGCATGGGCGGCGTAACCTCACCCGCTTCCGACTCACCGCCTGCAGAACGCGTACCTGCACGCCGTTCACGTACCAGCCGCGCCGTTCCGTCGTGCCACACCCACACACCGTCTTTCGCGCCCACCGCATACACGGTGTGCGCTTGTCCCGCGCGGGTCAGCACAAAGCGTTGCGGGTCGCCCGCATCCGGGACGGCCAGCAGCTCGTCGTCGTCGAGGCGCAGCCGCCAGCCCAATCCGTCTTCGGCGCGCTCCATCTCGACGCTTCCCTTGATCACTTCCAGTTCAAACGACATGGTTTATCCTCTCGCCGCCTAGGAAATCAGATCCCAGCGGCCGATACGCGTCCACGGATCGGGTCCGCTTTCAGCCGCAACACCGTCCCCGATGCCCGCCGTCGCACCGGTGCCCATTTCCAGGACCAGCGCATGGGCGGCGGTAAACAGGTTTTCATCGCCGCTTCTCGGCTGCCACTCGGCGAAATGCTCTTCTAAAAATCGGGTAAAGGTGTCGCCTTGCCGAAACGGCTCGGACTGCAGCACGTCGATCATATAGGCGATGGGGGTTTTGACGCCCAGCACCACGCAGTTTTTCAGTGCCTCGACCATCCGCGCAATGGCGGCGGGACGGTTCTCGGCGTGTACCATCAATTTTGCCAGAATGGGATCGTAATGCACGGAGACGTCCGTCCCGCTACGGATGCCGCTGTCGAGGCGCAGACCGGGACCGTGTGGAGCCCGGGCATACAAAACGCGTCCGGGCGACGGCATGAAACCCGCCTCGGGATCTTCGGCATAGATGCGGCATTCCAGCGCATGGCCGCGCGGCTGCACATCGGCCTGGGAGATTTCCAACGCCTCCCCCGCCGCGATGCGCAATTGCTGGCGCACCAGATCCAGCCCCGTTACCAGTTCGGTGACGCCGTGCTCCACCTGCAAGCGCGTATTCACTTCAAGGAAGTAAAACCGCCCCGACTCGTCCAACAGGAACTCGACCGTCCCCGCATTCACATAGCCCGAACCTTTGACCAAGGCCACCGCCGCCTCCCCCATCCGTTGGCGTAAATCGGGATCGAGGGCGACCGAAGGCGTTTCTTCAATGATTTTCTGATGACGGCGCTGGATGGAGCATTCGCGTTCGTTGAGATGCAACGCGTTTCCGTGGGTGTCCGCCAGTATCTGGATTTCCACGTGGCGCGCCTTTTCCAGGTAGCGCTCCAAAAATACCGTCCCGTCACCGAAGGCGGTCTGCGCCTCTCCGGCGGCCAGTGCCAAGGCATCGGGCAGCTCATCGTGGTTGCGTACCAAACGCATGCCTTTGCCGCCCCCGCCCGCACTGGCCTTGACCAACAACGGAAAGCCGATATCCGCCGCCGCCTTCAAAAGCGCCTCGCTGTCGGAACCCGTTTCGCGATGGCCGGGAACGGTGGGAACTCCGCAAGCTTCGGCGATGGCCGAAGCCGACATCTTGTCGCCCAGCTTTCGCATCACCTCGGACGACGGACCGACGAAAATCAGTCCTTCTTCCGCGACTCGCGCGGCGAAATCCGGGTTTTCGCTCAAAAAGCCGTAACCCGGATGAATGGCCTCGGCACCGCAATCCTTTGCGGCCCGGATGAGGGTCTCGATATTCAAATAACTCGCCGCAGGCTCGGAAGCGCCGATGAAAACCGCTTCGTCCGCCGCATCCACATGGGGCGAGCGGCGGTCGGCCTCGGAATAAACGGCCACGGTGGCGATGCCCATCTCGCGGGCCGTGCGCATGATGCGAATGGCGATTTCGCCGCGATTGGCGATCAATAATTTACGAAACATGGCTCACCTACATGCGGAAAGTACCGTGTCCCTGAATGCGCTCCGAAAGCGGCTTGTTCAGGGTGGCCGAAATGGCCAGGCCCAGGGCGTCGCGGGTTTTGGCCGGGTCCAGAATGCCGTCGTCCCACAGGTTGGCGGTGCTGTAATACGCGTTGCCTTCCTTGTCGGCGGTTTCGATGATCGGTTTCTGGATGGCCTGCACGAATTCCTCCGGCAGAGGCGGCTGTCCTTCGCGCTGCAACTGGTCGTTTTTGACCGTCACCAGCACCCCGGCCGCCTGTTCGCCGCCCATGACGCCGATTTTGGCGTTGGGCCACATCCACATGAAACGCGGTCCGTAGGCGCGTCCGCACATCCCGTAGTTGCCCGCACCGAAACTCGCACCGACCACCACCGTAAACTTGGGTACGGTGGCGGTTGCCACGGCGTTAACCATCTTGTGGCCGTCCTTCGTGATGCCGCCCCGTTCGTAATCGCGCCCGATGATGTAGCCGTTGATGTTCTGCAGAAACACAAGCGGAATGCCCTGACGGTCGCACAGTTGGATGAACTGGGTGGCTTTTTGCGAACTTTCCGAGAACAACACGCCGTTGTTCCCCAGAATCCCCACCAGATAGCCATGCCAATACGCCCAGCCGCACACCAGCGTGGGCCCGAAAAGCGCTTTGAATTCGTGGAACTCCGAGCCGTCCACCATCCGTGCAATCAACTCGCGCACGTCGTAGGCGGTGGACAGTTTCTCGGGAACCACCCCGTAGATTTCGGAGGCTTCGTAGAGCGGATCTTTCGCCGCCCGAGTGGGGATCACCGCCCGGGGCTTGCGCGGCTGCATGGCCATGATATCGCGTACCATCTCGATAGCGTGCGCGTCGTCCTCGGCCATATAATCCGACACGCCCGACTCGGCGCAGTGCACGTACGCCCCGCCTAAGTCCTCGGCACTCACCTGCTCCCCGGTGGCCGCCAACACCAGCGGCGGACCGCCCAAAAAAATGGCGCCGGTCTTTTTCACGTGCACCACGTGATCGGACATGGCGGGGATGTACGCACCCCCGGCGGTGCACAATCCCATCACGGCAGTGACCTGCGGAATGTTCATTTTGGACAAAATGGCCTGATTGTAAAAGATGCGCCCACCATCGTCGATGTCGGGAAAAATCTCCGACTGCAAAGGCAAGAAGGCCCCGCCCGAATCGATCAGGTTGATCATCGGCAGGTTGTTTTCCATAGCGATGGTCTGCATGCGTAGCGTCTTTTTGACGCCCATGGGGTAGACGGTGCCGCCTTTGATCATGGGATCGTTGGCCAGGATCATCACCTCGCGCCCCGCCACACGCCCGATCCCGGCGCGGCTGCCCGCGCTATGGACCTTGCCGTCGTACATGCCTTTGGCGGCCAGCGGAGCCAGTTCGAGCCAGGGGGTGTTGCGGTCCAGCAGACGGTCGAGCCGTTCCTGCACGGTCAGCTTGCCCAGCTCGGCATTGCGGTTGCGCGCCTTCTCCGAGCGCTCATCGCGGGCGATACGCAACTGTTCCTTGAGATCGGCCACCAGGGTTTGCATGGCCTCGGCATTCTGCTTGAATTCGTCGCTGCCGGTATCGATCCGGCTTTCGATCACATTCATCTCATACCTCGTAACGAGCTAGAAGATCATCCGCAATCGCGCTACGCGCCTTATCGGCGGTGGTTCCGCTGACAGCCAGGGTGGCCGCTTCGCTCAGCGCCTGCGTGAAAAATCCGCCACGGCCCCCTGCTGCGCGTCCGGCGATTTGATGCACGATGGTCGTTACCGTCTGAACCTCATCCGACACAAACGCCTTCACGGCCATCCCGACCGTCTCGGCCTCGAAATCGCCCTCGCGGCCCAGCCAGGCGGCGCGCGCGACGAACAACTCGGCCGTCTGGACGCGCGTCAGCAATTCCGCCAGGGTGTAGCGGACATTCTGATCGGCCGCCAGCGGCTTTGCGCCTTCCTTGGCCACGGCGCTGAAACCTTGCAACACCGCCATCGCATGACGCATCAGGCCGGTGGCCACCGCCGCCAAACCCAGATTCCAGGCTCGGCGCAGATCCGACGACGCCTTGAACGCAGCCCGGCAGTCCGCCGCAATCGCGACATCCTCGGCTCGTATATCCGCGCTGCCCATCAAGCTCGACGCGGTTTGAGAAAGGGCGACGCCCACCGCTTTGGCATCGATCGAGACCAACTCCGGGCCCTCGTCGCCTTGAACGATCGCCAGCAAACGCTCGGCCGCGGCTGCATTGGGGACGCATTCCCACACACCGGTCAAACGCGCGGAACCGTCGGCTTGAATCGTCAAGGTCGCATCGGTCGGGCCGATGGCCAACGCCACCAGATTTTCTCCCGCTTTGAATGATTCGGCCGCCTCCGCCCACTCGGACGTCTCCAGCGTTTGCGCCAGTTGGACCGCCAGACGTTGCACCAGCCACGCCATACCGACGGATGCGGAGACCGTCGAGAGATCCATCAGCGCGACCACAACGCCCAGATCGGGTCGCCAATCGGGGGTTTTGGGGTCTCGCGCCTGCAAAGCCCGAATGCAAGACAAAGCGGCCTGGCCCCATTCTTCCGAAGAGCTATCGGCTTTCAGAGTTTCAAGTTGCCCTTTCAGGGGTTTGACGGCATCGAGCCAGGCTTGCTCGTGTTCGTTCCGTTCGTAATTCATGCTCCACCTCCCGCCATCAGCTTGGAAATGATCATTTTCTGGATGTCGGAAGTCCCGCCGCCGATGGGGGCCAGACGACTGTCGCGCAGCACCCGTTCGACGTCATACTCATGACAGTACCCATAACCGCCATGCAGAATCACCGCGTCGTTGAGCGGCGCAAGCGACCAGTCGGCGATGAACAGCTTGGCGATGGCGGCTTCCAGGTGGCTCAACGGCTTGCCCTGATCCTTGCACCAGGCGATGCGGTAGATCAGTGGACGCGCCGCTTCGAGCACGATTTTCAGGTTGGCGATTTTGTGTTTGATGGCCGGGAAGGCGGCGATGGGCCTGCCGAACTGCTCGCGCTCCTGGGCATAGCGCAGGCATTTTTCCATCACGTATTGCAACGACCCGAGCATGGGCGCAAGCAGCGCGCTGCGGTCCCATTCGACCGTCTGCATCGACATCAGAAAGCCCGCGCCCTCGAAGCCGATCAGATTCTCGGCGGGCACGAAGCAGTTGTCGAAAGCCAGTTCGGATGTGGGCGAGGTGCGCACGCCCATTTTGTGCAGATTCTTCGACACCGTGAAACCGGGGGTGCCTTTCTCGACGATGAACGCCGAGATGCCCGCATGACCGGCCTTGGGATCGGTTTTGGCGTAGATCACCGCCACATCGGCGATCGATCCGTTGGTGATGAACATCTTGCTGCCGGTCAGTCGGTAGCCGCCGTCCACTTTTTCGGCACGTGTGCGCAGAGCAGCCACGTCCGAACCCGCCCCCGGTTCGGTAAGACCCATGCAGCCGATCCATTCACCGGTGATGAGCTTGGGCAGGTATTTTTCACGCTGGGCATCGTTGCCGTGGGCGTAGATAGTGTCGGCGCACAGAAACGAGTGGGCTCCGTAGCTGAGGGTCAAGCCCCCATCCACGCCCGCTTCGCCCAAGGCTTCACCGGCCAGAACGCAGGTGATCACATCGGCTCCCGACCCGCCGAATTTTTCGGGGAAATGCAGTCCCAGAACACCAAATTCACCCAGCTTGCGCCACGACTCGAAATCGAATTTCGCCGCCAGTTCGTGCTCCTGCACGCGCGGAACGATCTCCTTGCGTGCAAACTTGAGCACCTGCTCCTTGAAGAGCCGCTGCTCGTCGGTCAGCTTGAAGTCCATGCTTTGCTCCCGTTCCTGCGGCGGCGCGGGACGGCTTCGTCAATCCCCCGCGACGCCCGGTTTGGCACCGTTGAAGAAGATATCCAGAATACCGTCCGCCATCCGCCTGGCCCTGTGATCGTTGGCGATGGGCTGGTTCACCAGCACCATACTCGTTAAAAAGGTTTCCACGGCACCCAGAAAGGCGGTGGCCAGATAGCGCGCCTTGACGTCACGGCGCAACTGGTCGACCCGCTGGGCCTTCGCGATCAAGCGCTCCACGGCGCTAATGAGGTTTTGAAAATTCGCCAGCTGGCTGGAAGTGAGATGGGAATGGCTGCGGGACAACTCGGTAATGACCACGTGAACGAGATCCGGATTGCGGCGATACATGTGCAGGAAGTAGTCGGTCAGGTCTTTCAGTTGGCGTTCGAGGGGCTGCGCTCCGCGTTCGAGATCCTCCAGAAAGTCGAACAGCGGCGTCCACCAGCGATCGGAGATGGCGGCGAACACCGCCTCTTTACTCCCGAAATAATGATAAACCAAACCGTAGGAAATCCCCGCCTCGCGCGCGACATCGGCCATGCGGGCCGCCGCGAAGCCTTTCTCGCGGACCACCCGCTGGGCGGCATCGATCAGCTGCGTCTCTTTGATCTGGCGCTGTTCGGCGCGTCGGGTCACGGGCGGCTCCTTTTCGTTGCGGGTTCGATGCTCCCGACTCTACGAAACATTGACTGACTTGTCAATCAATGTTTTACACAGCACTTTCGCCACGGAGCCGATGGCCGGTTGCCGCTTTCCGTTCCGACTTTTTCATTCCCGCGAAAGCGGGAATCCAGCACAATTTCAATAACATGGATCCCCGCCTTCGCGGGGATGACAAGGCCAAGTGCCCTGCGAAATCGAAACCGGAAAAGGAATCACTCCGTGCATTCCGGTTTGGCGTTGGCGGCGGGGGAGCCGTCGCAGACGACCACGTGCTCGTTGACCAAGTCGGGGTAGAGGTCGAGGAGCTGGCAGGTGTAGTAGTCGGGGTCGTAGCCGTGCGTTTTGCAGGTGGAGTAGGCCTCGCGCGCCCCGTCGACCTCGCGCCAGGAGATGCCGCAATACTGGCCTTTGCAGAAAGGATCGCCCGGGCAGTCTTCGAGGTTGAGGCAACCGACGTTGGCGTCTTTCACGCAGTAGCCGATGAGGTAGTTTTCTTCGTCGTAGGCCATGGCTGTGGCCGCGCCGCGATGGCGCGCCGCGCAGGTCTGGCCGTCGGGACAGGGATCCACCGGCGTGCAGATGCGACAGTCCAGATCCGCGCAGATCGGTTCGTTTACGCCCACCGGAAAGGCATAAGGGCTGACATAGGGCCACAGCTTGCTTATATTCCCGGCGGGAAAGTATTGAATCGACCGGAAATAGTTCGCGTCTAGAGCTTGTTGATGCAGCAGAGAAGGCCTTCCATATTCCGTTTGCTGACTTTGCATTTCCATTGTCGCACTGCTGAAATAGCAGCCTCCACAATATATATCCATCGAACAGTCGTCGGGCGCATCGTCATTGTTCACGCACAGCATGCGGCCTCCATTCATCGGACAATCGCCCAGCCAACCCAAAGTCCCGTCTGCATAGATGGTCGGAACGCAATCACCGAACCACGGGCTTCGCGCCTGCATGCAGGCAACGACATCGTCGGTCAGGCATTCCCGATCCAGGCAATTTTGTAAAAACGGGAGATGTCGGGCACAATCGACGGACGTCTGGCATTTGGCATCCACATCGCCTCTGGAAACCCAGGCATGCATATCCGCGACACCCCAATAACAATAAAAACAAGGACTCAACATTGATTCATCAAGCTGAGGCGCAAATATCTCACAATCGTTATCCCTTGCATTGCCGTCATATTCACTGGATACGTCCTGATCTCCAGATGCGTCCTGATCCCCGTCGGGATTCTCCACACCACCGGATTCCGAATCGCAACCCAACAATGACAGCAAAACGAGGACAAGCACTCCAAACGACAGTATCGTATGCGAATTTTGAGGCATGACTCCCTCCTCTGCTAGAAAGGTATCGGGCACCAGCCGGTATCGCACCAGCCGGGATAACCTTGTACTTCGTAATTGATCAAGCCATTCATCTGGTAAAGCGGCATGGTCTGGTTATCCCCTTATAAGGGTCTCTTTACAAAAGGCTACAATGGAAATCTGAAACCTCTTCTTCCAGTATGCAGACGCATCTCGGACTGTCAACCCAATATTGAGTCAATTGTTACGGCAACAGGGTGTTACGGCTTGAATGTGGGTGAAAGATCGCCGAAGAGCGAGGGGTCCGCCGTGCGGTTGCCGACGAATTAATGACATTCTGTCTCACTTTCTTCCTTGACAGAATGAACGGAATCGCCAAGAATGTCAGTCTCGCGTTTTCGTCTACCCCAGGGCCGATGCCCGATCAAGTAAGAAGGTGCCGTTCAATGGAAGCCGTACTCAGCCGTGAAGACCTCTTCAACCTTCAAGTGAACGAACTGATGGCCGAGCTGAGACAGTTGGTCTCCGCCCTGCAAAAGCCACGTATGAGCGACCATAGCTGGCGTGAACGCATTCAGACTTTATGCGAAGAACTCAGTGCGCGCCTGTCGGCCATTCAAGAGGAATTCAAGGTCGAGTGGCAGGAAAAGCGGGAAGAATGGGGCGAATCTTTCGAAGAAGCTACCGATTTTTTAAGGAATTATTCGCGCGAACTGCATGAATCCTTCCAGCACGGCATGGACGAACTGGGAACGTCCCTGCGCAACTACGCCAACGAGCTGGCCGAGCATCCCAACGCCAAGCGCATGCAGGAGCTCTATCAGTCGATGGCCAGCGGCTACGAAAGCCTGCTGGTCACCTTGTCCGATATGAAGGTCAGCGGCTTGCAGCGCCTCGCGCGCCACGCCCACCTCAAACCCATCAATTATCCCCGCAATCTGTTCCACGTGGCGATGGGCATCGGCAGTGTCCTGCTTTACCAATTCGTTTTCACGCGCACGCACGTGCTGTGGATCCTCGGCATTATGTCGTTCATCGTGGTTTCCCTCGAAATCAGCCGTCGTTATTCGGAACGCTGGAACAACTTCCTGGTCGACCGCGTCTTCGGTAAAATCGCACGGCCTTTCGAGCGCCACCACATCAACGGATCGAGCTATTACACCTTCGCACTTCTGATCACCTGCTTCCTGTTCGACCGCCCGGTGGTCCAGGCGGGCGCGGTTGTGCTCGCCATCGCCGATCCGGCCGCCACCATCGTCGGGAAGCTTTGGGGCAACCGCAAGATTTTCCGCGACAAGAGCGTCATCGGCACCAGCGCCTTTTTCATCACGGCCTTCGCGGCCTCCCTGATCTTCATTTCGCTGGCCCTCCCGGCCTTGTCAATCGGCTACGCCCTCATCTGCGCCTTGGCGCTGGCCGTCACCGGCACACTGGCCGAATTGTTCACCGTCTGGGTGGACGACAACTTCACCATTCCCATCGCCTGCTCGGCCATGGCGTTTCTGCTCTTCTGAGCTCGCACGACTCATCCATGACCGCCCGCGCCTTCGTTTACATCCTCGAATGCGCCGATGGCACGTATTACACCGGCTGGACCAACGACCTCGACCGGCGTCTGCTCGCGCACAACAGCGGCAAGGGCGCCAAATACACCCGCTCGCGCCGTCCGGTAACGCTCGTCTATTCCGCCGCCTGCGAATCCGAAAGCGAGGCGCGCTCCCGCGAATACGCCATCAAACAGCTGAACCGCAGCCAAAAAACCGCACTCATCCGCAATCCCGACTGATTTATTTCGCCCATCGAACGCATCCGCCGCATCGAACGAAAAGCCACCTTTACCTTTGCCTAAGATTCGTCTACCGTCGCTCTTAGGAGGCGACATGACACAGACCCACCCATCCGAACCCAGACAACCCAACCGCGATTTCGCCCCGACAACCGACCCCCGCATCACCGACGAGACGCTTTCCCCCGATTCTTTTTGCAAGTTCGGATTGACAAACAACCTAAAATTGCCTATGACCGGAATATCTTGTAGGTGCGGAGTGCTATAAGAATTATGAGTATTGTGAAGCTACAACAACGAATTGCCGCCATCAAACAGGAACTGGCCGAACTGGGCGATCTGCGTCCGGGCAGCCTGTCGCAGCAATACAACACCTGCGGGAACCCCGCCTGCCGCTGCAAAAACGCCGAAGATCCCCAGCGACACGGTCCCTACTACCAACTGACCTACACACGCAAAGGGCGCAGCCACACCGAATTCGTTCGCCGCGACGACGTCGACACCCTACGCGAACAACTGGCCACCTATGCGCGTTTTCGAACCCTGACCGATGAGTGGATCGAATGTTCCATCGAAATCGCCGCACTGAAACGGCAGGCCGCCAAACGCCGCCAAACCAGGAGGAAGCCCCATGCCGGGAATGATGATTGAAGTTCGTGGACTGACCAAGCTGTTCCACGACGACCAGGGACGGGTTCAACGTGTCATCGACGGCGTTGACTGGCACGTCGAAGCGGGAGCCGCCGTGCGGCTCAATGGCCCATCCGGCGCGGGAAAATCCACCTTCCTCAATTTGCTGTCCGGGCTTCTACCCCCCGACGAAGGACAGGTGCGCCTGGGCGACACCCAGCTGAGCCAACTTTCGGAAGCCCGACGCGACCGTTTCCGGGCGGCGCATGTCGGCTATATCTTCCAGACTTTCAACCTGCTCACGCCGCTTAGCGTGCTTGAAAATCTGGTGATACCGCTGCGCTTGGCGGGCAATAATCGGCGCGGTCTCGACGATCAGGCACGCGGCATTCTGGAGCGCTTCGGCCTCGGCGATCACGCCCACAAACGTCCCTATCACCTGTCGGTGGGTCAACGGCAACGTGTGGCGGCCGCCCGCGCCATCCTCATGCAACCCGATATTCTGCTGGCCGACGAGCCCACCGCGAGCCTCGATCCGGACTCGGCTCAAGCGGTGGTGGAGGCCCTGAAGGATCTCAATGGGCAAGGCACCACCTTGGTTCTGGCAAGCCACGATCCGGCTTTGAAGGAGTTTGCCACCCAAGCGGTACTCGAACTGGGTCGAAAGGAGGTGGCGGCATGAAAGCGCGCGCACAAGCCACTCTCGCCTGGCGGTATCTGACGCATCGCCGCTTCGCCACCCTGGTTTCCATCGCCGCCATCGCCCTCTCGTTGGTGTTCATCGTCGGGGTAGGCGTGGTCAACTTCGCCGTAAAAAAGACCGCCGTCGAAGGTTCGATCCGCTACCCGCTGGTGGTGGGTCCGGCCGGAGCCTCGGGCGTTCAGGTGATCCTATCGACCTTGTTTTACATCGACAAGCCCTCCGGCACCATCGACTTCGAGGTGTTCAAGGAGCTTGAGCAGGATAAACGCGTCATCTCCGCCTACCCGATCGCGGTGGCCGACTCCTACCGCAATATCCGGATCATCGGCACCAACAAGGCTTTTCTCGACGACCTGGGAGCCGGGGCCTCCGCAGGGGCCATCGATCTGAGCGCCGTCGAAAACGCCGTCATCGGCTGGTCGGCCGCCCAACGCAGCGGACTGAGCGTCGGCGACACCTTCCATGGCCAACACGGCATGGTGGGCTCGATGGGGGCGCACGAACACACCGAACTGACCTACCGCGTCGCCGGAATCATGAATCCTACCGGCGGACCCGAGGACATGGCCATTTTCACCCAGTACGAGTCGGTCTGGAAGATCCACGCGCATGGACATCACAAACACGGCGCACACGGTCATGACTCGCATGCAACCGATCGACACGACGCCCACGATGGACACGAGAAGCATGACGGGCATGAGAAGCACGAGGGACAAGACGGGCACGGTGGACACGAAAAGCACGAAATGCATGCTGCGCAGACCGCACTCCCCGATCATGACACGCATGCCGAGCATGACACGCATGCCGAGCATGACGCGCATGCCGGTCACATGGAAACCGACGCGCACAACCCGCACGATACGCCCAAGCCGGACAAGTACACCCTCTCCACTCACCGGTTGACGGCGGTCCTGGTGCGCACATCCAACCCGGCCTTCACCGGCATGCTGGAGCGCGAATACACCCTGCGCGACGGCACCATCGCGGTCGACACCGCCCGCAGCATCCGCGAATTCGTCAATCATATCAACAAGGGTGAAATCTTCGTGGAGGCGGTCAGTTCCGGCATGTTGCTGATTGCTCTGGCCATGATTCTGGTAACACTGGTGATGTCGCTCAACGAACGCCGCCGTGAACTGGCTCTTTTGCGCAGCCTGGGGGTCGGACGTCTCACCCTGGCGACGACGGTCATGATGGAAATCCTGGGACTGACACTTCTCGGCGCGTTGGCGGGATTGCTGCTCGGACACGGCCTCGCCTGGCTGTCGGTGGACTGGATCAAACAGACCGCCGGTGTAGACATCGAGCCATTCACCGTCACCCACATGGAAAGCTTCAGCTTTTTCGTCACCTTGATCGCCGGACAGCTGCTCGCGTTGATCGGCATGATCTTGACCTACCGCCTCAACGTGGTGGAGGAAGTGGCACGCGATTGAAATCGATATACGTCCGCACTTGACCGGATCGGCGGATCGCGGTATGCAGTCAGGCGTCGTTTGTCCCCGGTTTTCAGACAAGGAGCCGTAGCGCCATCATGCAGATTCACTACGACCTGATCGACCGCGACCCCACCCCCTTCGGGGAACTGACGCTCCACCGCTATCGCGCCGAAAGCGGCGAAATCGGCTATGAAATCCGCATCGACGACGCGTTCCTGATGGCGTCGCACGGGGCGCTGGGCGAAGTGGTGATGGCCACCGAGGCTTACAAACGCCTGCCCTCTCCCACACCAAAACTGTCCGCTCTGGTGGGCGGACTGGGGGCCGGTCACACCTTGCGAGCCGTGCTCGACCTGCCGGACCTTGCAGCCGTCACCGTAGCCGAAATCGGCCCGAAGGTGGTGGAGTGGAACCGCCTGTATTTCGCCGAAACCAACGGCCACGCGATCGCGGACCCGCGCGTAAACCTGCAAATAGCCGATGTTATGGAGGTTTTAAGGGCCGCCAATGCCAGCTATCACCTCATTTTGCTGGATGTCGACAATGGGCCGGGCTGGCTGGCCTCCGCTGGAAACGCCCACCTGTACACCCAAGACGGGCTGGCCGTCTGCCGTCGCGCTCTGGCACCCCCCGGCATATTGGCGATCTGGAGCCCCAACCCCAATCCACCCCTGGAAGAAGCCCTACGGGATATCTTTCCCGAGGTTGAGACCTTGGTTTCGACCGATATCGACCCGCAGGCCGGTCCCACGGACATCATTTACCTGGCCAAACGATGAATGATTTGGGGAAATAAAACCGGGATCGACCGACCTTCCGGCTCGCCTGAAGCTTAACACGATGCCTGCGTATTCAGTATAATCGCCTGATTTCGTTCGGCCTATTCCACGCCTACGAATTAGGCGATGCGGCAAATCGGTTTTTAGGTCACTTTTTGCTAAACTTTCCCCGCTTCAAACCGATTACAAAATATGTGTGGAGCATTAAAGCAACTCTTGAAAACCAAACTTTCGAGGCCAGTCGACCCAACCGCTGAGACTTGGGTGATTCACTCCAGCGAATTCAGGATGTTGACTCACGATGATCGGACTCTCGGTTTTTCAGGCACCCGGCCCATGATGACCCCGTTCCCTCCACACCGCCTCAACTCACCCGCCCGCAAATCGCGGACTTAGGGGCAGGATACGTTCCTGCCCCTGCTTTTTTATGGTTTCACGGCACATCCGGCCATCCATCTCTTCTCGAATGCGGATCGTCAAGAAAAGAAAATTATTCAGATACAAACATTCCACTCATCGAAAACGAACGTATTCCGCTGATCATAGTGAGTTTTCTCGGGTAACCGATCGAAGAGTCATCAGCCCGAATACCTCGACTTTTGATCTTCTTCGTTGATTGGTTGGCGAAAGACGGTGCCTTGACTATAATGGGACTGGAGGTTGATGATGGATTCGAGTTCTCAAAGCCTGCTGCTTGTCGAAGATGACAATCGCGTCAGTGATTTTCTGATGGAAGGATTCTGCGAAGAAGGCTTTACCGTCACCCGTGCGCCCGATGGCCAGGCTGCACTCGATGCGCTGACGACCTCCACCTATGATTGCATCATCCTCGACCTGATGCTGCCGATCGTCGACGGTTTGCAAGTCTGCCGACAAACGCGCCAACAGCACATCACCACCCCGATCGTCATGTTGACCGCTAAAAGCTCGATGGAAGACAAGATCACCGGACTAAGCGCCGGAGCCGACGATTACATGGTCAAGCCCTTTTCCTTCGAAGAACTTCTGGCACGCATCCACGCCCAAATCCGCCGCAACGGACTCTACACCGACAACCTGCTGCACGTCGCCGATTTGGAACTGGACCTTCAAACCCGCAAAGCCCGACGTAACGACACAAACATCGAGCTGACCTCGAAAGAGTTCAAGCTGTTGGCCTACCTCATGCGTCACAGCAGCCGCACCGTTTCCGACCGCGAATTGATCGAGCAGGTCTGGGGCATGAATTTCGACCCCAAAACCAACGTGGTCAACGTGTACCTGCACCACCTGCGCAACAAAATCGACCGCGATCAGCCGGTCAAGCTCATTCATACGATTCGTGGAAAAGGCTACAGGCTGACCGAAAAGGAACCTGCCTGATGTCCCTGCGCTGGCAACTTATTTTATGGTACACCCTCACGGTCACTGCGATCCTGATTGTTTTTGTGGGCGCGGATGTCATCGGATTGCGGCGTAATCTGCTCGATACGGTGGATACGCGCCTGAGAAATCTCGCCGAGGACTGCCGGGTTTCCCATAAGCTCAACCGCCGCCAGCCGCTGGGAACGCAAGCCGTCGACTGGCCGAGTCTCGTCGCGCCGCATCTCGAAGGTTCCACCGCCTGGGTGCGCCTATGGACCCAAACTCGGCAAAATCCCCCGTTGATCCTGCACGAAAACCATTTCGGCAATGCGTCCACCTCGCCCTCTTTCGAACCGCCGCCGCTCCCTCCCGACCCGGCCCCCACGCTTCGGCTGTTCACCCAAACAAACAAAGCCGGCAAGCCCTGGCGCATACTGGCGGTCTCCTCCGGCACCAAAAGCGAATCACCCTTGCGCATCGAAGCCGCCGTTTTGATCGACGACATCATGGACACCTGGCAACGGGCCATCTGGGAGCATAGCTTGATCTCCCTCGGCTTGATTCTGCTCGTCGGATTCGTGGGGTATTTCTATGTCCGCCGCGCCCTGCGGCCGGTCCGTAAAATGGCTCAGACCGCCCGCGCCATCACCGCCGAAGATCTGTCTTTGCGTATCGATTCGCGGGGCGACAAAGACGAAATCGGGGAACTGGCAAGCACGTTGAACGGCATGATCGAACGGCTGGAGATGGGAATACTCAAGGCCCGGCGCTTTTCGGGCGACGTTTCCCACGAGCTTAAAACCCCGCTCACCGCTCTCAAAGGCGAACTGGAATTGGCGCTGCGCCAGCCACGCGAGACCGAACAATACCGCGACATTCTTACGCGCATCAGCGGCGATGTCGACCGCCTGTCCCAGATCGTGCACAACCTGCTTTTCCTGGCAAGAATAGACGAGAAGAACCAAATTTCCGATTTAGTCGATCTATCGCTTGATCAACTCGTCTTGGAAACGTTCGAAGAAACGCTCCCCTTGGCTAACGAGCAGGCCCTGACGCTCAATATCGAAAAGTTGGAAGAATGCACGATAGCCGGAGACGGTCCGCTTTTAGCTCGCATGCTCGGCAACCTGTTGGCCAACAGCATCAAGTTCAGCCGCCCCGGTGGACACGTAACACTCACGCTTGAAAAAATGGAGGGATATCCAGTTGTTACGATTGTCGACAATGGAATCGGCATTCCCGCCGACAAACTTTCGAATGTTTTCGAACGTTTCTATCGTGTCGATGAAAGCCGCGCCACCGCCACCGGCGGTTCGGGCTTGGGGCTCGCAATTGTGGATGAAATCGCCAAGTTACATCGTATTGCCGTCGATATCAGCAGTCGCGAAGGCGAAGGAACGACCGTCACGTTGTCCTGGCCCAGAGCTTGATACGATCTAGTAGTCCTCCACATCCCTCCCGAACGGAATCGCCAGCTTGCGCATTTTGGCTCGCAGCGTGCTCGGATTGACCTCCAGCATGGCCGAAGCTCCACGCTTGCCCTCCACCTGTCCACGGGCCACCTTCAACGCGAGCGAAATATGCTCGGCCACCACCTGATTCAACGGTTTGACCGACTGTCGGTTGGGCATGACCGACAGGGAAGAAAACGACGGGGCGTCGTCGGAAGTTGAAGCAGCCGCATCGACAAGATGGGAAAAGGCCAGCGGCCGACCGTTACTGATGATCAAGGCCCGCTCCACCACATTTTGTAGTTCCCGGACATTTCCCGGCCAGTTGTAAGCTTCCAATTCAGCGAGAGCACCCGGCCCCAGTTGCGGCGTTTCCGGCAAACCGATCTCTCTTGCTTTACGGTTGATGAAGTAGGTTGTAAGGGATGAAATATCCTCCCGGCGCTCGCGCAGAGACGGCAACACAATGGGAAAGACATTCAGGCGATACCACAGATCTTCACGAAAACGTCCTTCCCGCACCATCCGTTCCAGGTTCCGGTTCGTGGCGGTGATAACCCGTACATCCGCCTGGAGCGTCTTCGTTCCACCCAACCGCTCGAATTCATGTTCCTGCAACACACGCAGGAGTTTGACCTGGGCGTCCATCGTCAGCTCGCCGATCTCGTCCAAGAAGATCGTCCCGCCATCGGCTCGTTCGAAACGCCCGCGCTTCAAGCCGATCGCGCCGGTAAACGCGCCCTTTTCATGCCCGAACAATTCGCTGTCGAGCAAAGTATCGGGGATCGCGCCGCATTGCACCCGGATCATCGGCTTATCCCGTCTTGGCGATGCGAGGTGAATGGCATTGGCAATCACTTCCTTGCCGGTGCCCGTTTCCCCCAAAAGTAAGATGGGATTGTTCAGAGGCGCAACCTGGCGCACCATCTCCATGGTCTGCCGCAGACCGAACTCCGCCCCGATCACCTGGTTACCCGAGATGCGCTCCAACTCCTGACGCATGCTGCGGTTGTCGTCGGCCAGAATATCTTTGAGCCTGAGTAGCTCGCGATAGCGTCGAGCGTTGCTCATGGCGATGGAAATCGGCTCTTTCACGGTTTGCAACAGATGTGCATGATCGTAGTTGAACACATTCTCGCCATAGCACGCCATCCCGAATTCCCCCAAATCTTCCCCCTGAATACTCAATTTCAGGTTGATGGCCGAGGGCATTTCGTTCAGTTCCGGTTTATTCCTTGCTATGTAGCTTTGAAAAAAAGCGGGCCAAGGCCGATTCACCAGGGTCACATCGCCGATACGCAGATTCAAACGATCGGCTTCTTCTTCAAAAAGTGTTTGGGTCGCACGATCAATGAGTAGAATAGGCGCACTCATATCTTTAGAGAGAATATCCGGCATATCGCCCACCCGACTGATGCTGTATAAACCATCGTCCGACTCTCGGTAATTCAGAAACATGGCATCCAACGGAAAGAAGGCTTTCATATATTCAAAGAGAGAATCCATCGCTTCATTCACATCCAAGCTACTACTGATGCGTAAGGTGACTTCCCGAAAAAACTCGTCCGGTTCAATTTTCATAAGGAGTCCTTTCAAAATCAACAGCTACCCACCAAATGTAGCAGATTTCTATCAGGTATGGTTCTATTTGCAGATCTCGTGCCATCTGCCCAAAGCCATGAAAGAAAAAGGCCAACAAGACAAAGGGGCACAATTCGTCGATATAAAAAAAGGGTGGGGTAAAAGCACACCTCCCCTGAGAATCAAAACACGATTCATTTTGAGATGGCGCTCACCCATTCTGGTATACCAGTTTCCAGCAACTCCGTCATCCGGCCTCCGCTACTTGCAAAATACAATAGCGAACTGCGCTTTGACACAGAAAGAAGGAGACTTTTCAAAGCCTTGAATATCGAACCCACATTCCGTCACGTTTCAATACACCCCTGTCTTCGTTAAAAAATCCTACTCTTCCGACACCCAACCGCCCCGAAATGGCTCTTGATAGAAGCGACACAACGCAATTGGCATGAATGCTGCTATTTCACTTTGCCATCGATTACGATTCGATCGTGTCGAAAGGAGAGCCCGATGGATGGCAATCAACATAGAACAGCTAGATATTGGGTGACAAAACAAGCTTTCAACGACAGGATAGCGGGAACAGGCAAGAACTTCAATAATCCTCCAAGCCCCCTCCCGTATCGACCTTTGCTCCAATTTTGGAAATCCACATCCAAAATACTCCGCTATCCTGTCACCTCTTTTACGATGTCGGCGCTGGTGATGTTGCTTTTTCTTTCCTCCAGCGCCTATGCGCAACCCAAATTCACCGGACCCACCACCTCCATGGTCGAAGCGGGATATGAGTGGATCGACAAAGCCAAAGGCGTCGACATCTATTACAAGGAATCCAAACAGATCGTCCACGTTGCCGCCCGGGGAGTCATCGAAGCCACTCCCGAGCGCATTACAGAGGCGTTATTGGATTATGAATCCCAAGTGGAAAGCATCAAGCGCGTCAGCGACAGCCGGATTCTCAAACGCGGCGACAACTGGATGCTGGTCTATCAGCACTTGAATCTACCCGTGATCGATGATCGCGACTACGTCCTGCTCGTCAAGTGGAGCCGAAAAAACGGGACCACCTCGATCGCCTATAAAGCCGTCACCGATAAAGGTCCGCGCCCGAAAGAGGGCCTGGTGCGCGTCACGACCAACTGGGGACTCTGGCAACTGACTCCCCTGGCCGATGGAAAGGGAACCGAAGTTCGCTTCCAGACCATGGTCGACATGGGTGGCCTGTTGCCATATTGGCTGGTTCGTCCCGGGACCGCCTCCGAACTCCCCCAGCTATATGAAAACCTACGCGATATGCTGAATTGACCGACCAAGCAGGGAGGTGTGCTATGCCAACTAGCTTTTTCCTCATCGTGAGTGCCATTGCCTCGGCCGTTGCCTTGTTCGCGCTTCATCGAAACCTCGAAAGGGGTCGCCGAAGAAAATCCGCAACGCAGCCCCTGCTGGCTTATCCCTCGGTTTCCATTATCCGCCCGATCAAAGGGCTCGACCCCGGCCTGGCGGAAAATGTTCGTGCCGCGTTCGACTTCGACTACCCCGGAGAAACCGAAACGTTGTTTGTTTTTGACGACGAACGGGAACCGGGCGTTCCGGTGGTGCGCGACGAAATCGCGAAGCTGAGAGCCGCCGGACGTGAAATTAAGGGCGACATCCTGTTTTGCGGTCAACCGCCCGCCAACCAGACCGGCAAATTGAACGCCATGATCAAAGCTTACGGTGAAGCGAACAACGAACTCATCGCCTTTGTCGATTCCGACGTGCGCGCCGACCGTGACGCGCTGACTCGACTAGTCGAAACACTGGTCGTCAACGCCGCCGGTTCGGCTTTCGCCCCGGTGGAAGTCAGCTTGCCCACCCGCACGGCCGGAGACGCCGGTTACGCCTTGCTTCTTAACGGCATGTACGGTCCGGCCGCCCGCAGCGTCGCCGCCGACAACGACGGCAGCCTCCCGTTCATCATGGGACAGTTCATGGTCATGACCCGCTACGCCATCCGACGCATCGGCGGTCTTGAGGTGGCGAGTGGGCAGCTGGTGGACGATATGTACATCGGCGCACAAGTTCACCAGGCCAAATTGCGTAACCAGATGTCCCCCCACCCGGTCAGCATCATTCAGGAGGGCATGAGTTGGCCGGCCTTCTGGCGCTTATATATTCGCTGGATCGCTTTTTCGCGTTCCGGTCTTCCGGGCTGGTCGTTCAAGCGTTTCGGTTGGGAAACGGGCATCCTTTTCTGGCTGGGTGTCGTTGGCACCATCGTCTCCGCAACTCTGGGAAGCTTGACGGCCACCGTCCTTTTTCTGCTGGCTCCGCTCGGCGTGGCCCTGAGTGTCACCCGACTGCACCACAGTCACGGCGGTGCACGATTACCCTTGCAACATCTCATCATGCCGATAGTCCTGATGCTGATTTCGCCTGTCATCTACGCATCGATTCTGTTCAAACGTGAAGTGGAATGGCGTGGACGCAGCTATAGTCTAAACGCCGAATCGCGGCTAAACGTTCAAAACGCCGCCCCCGGCAAAGCCAAACAGCGTCCGGCCCCGGCGCGTCACGTCCAGGAAGCGGCCTGACGATCCCGGAATGTCGGCAGCTGAAGCAGGGAAACCATGCAAACGATTTCGTTTGAAACCGACCCCGTTCCGATATCCGCCACCCCAGCGTCGTCGGAGGGTTGCCTCGGTTTGCCCATCCTGATCGACTTGGACGACTCCGACCGGGCTCTAAGCTTGACCCATTGGCTGATCCGGCAACGCTTTCCCGTTACCTGGCCCTTGCCAAGACACCACATACCCGACACACCACCATCAACAGACACTTGCGAACAGCTTGTCATCCGAGATCGATTACCGCTCGGACGTTCCGTCGCGGAATCACTGAAAAGACTCCGTGAAACCTATCCCCACTCGCGCTTTCTGTTTCTGCTTTCAGCCGAAGCGCCAATCCACATCTACGGCGGTCTGATCGACCAACGAAGCGCGATCCTCACGACCCCCTACACAAAATCCGATCTACTGGCAGCACTCGTCGAATTGACGGATGATCGTTCAGGAAATCAACTCGCAATCCACCACTATTAACAGCATTCCGCCATATAAAACAGCCACGTCCTGTCTCATATGACAGCCTTCGCCCGCCCCGCCTAAACCTACTAAGTTTACAGCACTTTTCCCATTCAGCATCTGGCACCGGTTTTGCAAATTACATTGCAAGAGCGCCCCCATGGCGATAATTTAGCTGAGGGTAAAGCCATGAAATGGAACGAAATTATTCACATACTGGCATCGGAAGAACGTATCAAACGGCTTTTACAAACCCTCCCCAAGGAATTGGAAGCCACGATGGAAGCCGAGCAGGAAAACCTAGTAGATATCCAGCTCATGCATAATTCCGTTTTTAAGTCCAACTTGGCGGTGGTATTGATCTGGCAAAGTAATAATACCCCGTCAAAAAGCAAGCTTGGGTTTCTGCTGAGCGACCGACTTTCCAGCGATGGAATGATCGACCATTCGATTTGGAATCTACATGAAATCCACTGCAACCCAACAAACTGAAGTAGGAAATTCGCACCTTGATATGATACATTATCGACCATAACTCACCGGATTGCTCGCGATACTCGCCGACCCGGATTTGGATTGACGCACAACAATAAGGTAAAGGGACCACGCATGATTGGGCACCGCAATGTGTTTATTTTCGTTCTGTTTTTCGGTTTAATGCTCCCATCCATCGGATGGTCGAGCAACGTCGAATTGACCCTCGATGAAGCCATTCGCCTCACTCTCGAAAACAATCCCGAGTTGATGGCCTCCAAAAACGCCGTCAAATCCGCCGATGCGGCTCGTAAGCAAGCACGCGGCCACTACGGACCAACGCTCAGCGTCAGCAGCAACGTCATGGTTTTCGACGAAGCTTCGGCTTTGTCGCTCAGTGACGGCTCGGGCGATCTCTCCGCCCTACCCGCTCCGGCGACGCCCTATGAAATGGCCTTCGTCGATGTGATGGAACAACTCTCGGAACCGACGAAAATTCAGGATCAGGTAACCAGCGAAACACAAGTTACCGTGGCCATGCCACTTAACCAACTCTATCAAATTCATCAAGGTTACAAGGTGGCCTCTCTGAATCGCGACGTAGCCCAAACGCAATCGCAGTCCACCCGGCAAAACACCATTCTGCAGGTTGTATCGGCTTATTTCCAAGTTCTGCAAGCTCAGGCCCAGTTGGACACAGCCCAGAAATCGGTCGATAGTCTGAACGAGCAAGCACGTGTCGTGAAATCATTCGTCGACCAGGGCCTGTTGGCTCGAAACGACCAGCTGAAGGTGCGTGTCGCGCTTGCCGACGCCGACCGCCGCTTGATTCTAGCCAGATCTCAGCTCGACCTGGCTCGTACCAATCTGGTAGCCGTGATGGGTGTCGACATGGACGCCGACTATCAGCCGGCTGCAACCGCCGATTTGCGACCAGCCCCTCCAAGTCGCTCACTACCCCAAGCCATCGAGCAGGGACTGGCCGAACGCCAGGAACTGGCCGAGCTTCGTCTGCGCGACGAGCAGGCCGACCGCGGACGCAAGGTCGCGATTGCCGATATGTTCCCCAACCTCGCGCTGGTCGGCGCCTACAAACACACCGAAGGCATCAAAATGGGGAAGGCGGATGCTTTCTTCGGCGGATTGACCCTGGAATGGACGGCCTGGGAATGGGGATCGACATTTTACGGAATCGAGAAAGCCCGCCAAACACAACGCCAACTCGAACATCTGCGCCAGCATGCCGAGCGCATGATCGGGTTGGAGATCCGCAAAGCACGCATCGATGTTCAAACGGCCTTTCAAACCTTGGAAGTAACCGAGGCCGCTCTGACCGAAGCGGAGGAATCTTTCCAGATCGAAGCTCAGAACCTGGCCCAGGGGATGGGAACCATTGCGGATACGCTCGACTCCGAGGCCGCCTTGGCAAAGGCCCGGAACAACCACAGCGCGGCCGTCCATCAATGTTTCATCGCCAAAGCGACTTTCTTGAAGGCCATCGGCGAACCCCTCGACTCCATCAAACTTTTTTAGCACGGATTTTTCGTATATAGGAGAATTAGGTATGACCGTCAAATCACACACATCCTGGTTGGCAATCGCCGTATTCATGGCCATCCTCGTTTCCACATCGGTAGGTTGCCGGTCTACCGCGGGGGCCGAAGCTGAACAAACGACCCCAAAAGAGGTGATCAAGGAAGTACTCGTCATCGCACCTTCAACGAAATCATTGGGTTTGACGATTACCGAAGGCGTCACCCTGTCGCCGGAAGAAAAAGGTGTCATCACATCCGAAGTGACGGCCCAACTGGTCAAGTGGCATGTCAATGAAAACCAGCTGGTCAAGGCCGGTGACCCGATCGCCACCCTGGACCCCATCGACTACCGCATCAGCCTGGCACAGGCCAATTCCGGTTTGGCGGCGCTTGAGGCTCAATATGTGAGTGTCGAGAAGGACTTCGGACGTATGCAGGCTCTTCTGAAAAGCGGCAGCATTCCGCAGAGCCAGTTCGATGGCATTCAGGCCCAGAAAACCGCCCTGGAAAAGCAGGTTGAGGCGGCCAAAGATAACGTAAAAATGCTGCAACGCAAGCTCGCCAAAGCAACCGTTCGCGCACCGTTCAATGGCGTCATCACAGGCAAACTGGCTCCGCTCGGCAAATATGTCATGAGCACCATGCCCGGCGGCGGCGATATCGCCACCATCGAAAAAATCGACCGTCTCAAGGCTTCGTTCGCAATTTCGGAGATGTTTTTCGGCGAAATCAAGCAGGGAGATGCCGTGGAATTCTACATTCCGACCTTGAACCGCCGGGTCAAGGCGGCCATCGACTCCAAGGGTAAAAGCATCAGCGCCATGAAAACATTCAGCCTGATCGCTTATATCGATAACACCGAAGGCAACATTCCCGCCGGCGTTTTCGCCATGGCCACGATCCACACCCCCGAGCGCCCGCGCGTGATCGTCCCTTCAACGGCCGTGTTGACCACCGGCAATCGCATGGGGCAGGTTTTCACCATCGAAAACGGTATCGTAACCCCTCGCGCCGTGTCCATCGGCTTCACGTTTGAGGAGGGTCTGGAGGTCATCGGCGATATCCCGTCCCTCGTCATCAAAGATATTTCCAGCATCAAGTCCGGAGAAGCCGTGGAAGCGGTGGAAGCCTAAACACAAACACACAATCCAAACACTAAACGCTTGACTCGAGGAGAAAGCGATGTTTCTGTCCCGGCTATCCCTGCGTAATCCCGTCATGATCACCATGCTGACTCTGGCGATTATCATCTTCGGTCTGGTCGCGGTAAAAACCCTGAGCGTCGAACTGCTGCCAACCATGGATTTCCCGGTCATCACGGTGACGACCATATATCCCGGGGCCAATGCGCGCACGATTGAAGAAGATATCGTAAAAAAACTTGAAGACTCAATCGGAACCTTGAATGATATCAAGCATATCGACAGCACGGCCATCGATAACGTCGGCATTATCATCGTCACCTTCCAAGACTATGTGGAGGGTCCGATCGCCACCCAAAACGTGCGCGATAAAGTAGCCACTGTAAAAAGCGATCTGCCTGACGATGCCGACGATTCCATCATCGAACAATTCGACATCAACGCGCAGGCCGTGATGTCGTTGCTCCTCAAAGCTCCTTCAGGCATCAAACTCAGCGAGGTCACCCGACTGGCGGATAAACGCATCAAGACCCGGCTGCAGTCCATTTCCGGTGTCGGAAGCGTCGATATCTACGGTGGACGCGAACGCGAAATCCGCGTTCTGCTGGATCCGTTCAAGCTGAATCAACTCAACCTGTCACCACTTGACGTCGTGCAACTGATGAAAAGCAAGTCTGTGGATATTCCGGCAGGCAGCATAAAAGTACTTGATAATTCGCTGGAATTATCGGTGCGCAGTATTGGCGAGGTGGAAACCCTCCCCGAAATCAATCAAATGCCACTTATCGCCGTGGGCCCGAACACCTTGCGTCTGAAGGATGTCGCTCGTGTGGAAGACGGCCTTGAAGAAGAAGAGAGCGCCTCGTTTCTCGATCTCACCCCCGCCGTGGCTTTGAAGGTGAAAAAACAAGGCTCCGTAAATCAGGTAACCATGTCTGAAGAAATCAAAGCGGAGATCGCCAAAATCGAAGCGCAGTTGCCTGAAGGATACAGCATCGAAATCATCGGCGATCAGGCCCCCTTCACCCGCGCAGCGGTTGAAAGCTCGGTTGGAGACGTGTTCATCGGAGCCCTGATGGCGATGCTGATCATCTACGCCTTTTTGATGAACACTCGCGCGGCTCTTATCGTGGCCGTTTCACTCCCCACTTCGATCATCGGAACCTTTTTATTCGTCAAAGTGGCGGGCTTGAGCCTCAACATCATGACAACTTTGGCATTATCGATTTCCGTCGGTATTCTGACCGACGATGCCATCGTGGTTATCGAGGCCATCTTCCGACATATTAAAAAAGGGAAAAATAAGATTCGGGCGGTTATCGACGCAACCAACGAAGTTGGGCTGGCGGTCGTCAGCGCGGAATTGGCCTTGATCTGCGTGTTCAGTCCCACTGCGGTCATGTCGGGTATGGCGGGTACGTTCTTTCATGATTTCGGTCTTACCGTCGTAGCCGCCATTATCATCTCGATGACGGTCAGTTTCACGGTTGCCCCGCTTCTGGCCAGCCGGATTCTCAAAGAAGAAAAGAAAGACCTCCTGTTCTACCGCATCATGGACCGATTCCTGGTTTGGCTTGAGAATAAGTACGCAAGCGGGGTCAGCTGGGCGCTCGGCCACCGCGCAATGGTTATCGTGATCGCGATTCTTTTATTCGTCGGCGGTCTTCAGATTGCCGGGCTTTTGCCTTCGGCCTTCTTTCCCAATGTCGACCGAGGCGAATTCGACGTGGTGGTCGAGCTCGATAGTGAAAGTTCCATCGATAGAAGCCAGGCTGTCAGTAGCGAAATCGTCGAAATATTATCGAAATATGACTGGGAAAGCTTCGCCTTTACAACCATTGGCGGCGGCACCCGGAAAGAAAAGCATCTCGCCCGGATGCGGGTGATGATGAAGCCTAAGGAAACCCGTTCCATCAACCAGGAAGAAGCGATGACACTGGTGCGTGAACGCCTGGCTCCTGTGATGAAAAAATACGACGCCAAAGTCTCCATCAGCTATGTCAAGGCCGAAGGGATGGAAACCGCCCCGGTGCAGCTCAACCTGGTCGGCACCAATTTCACCGATCTCAAACAAGCCTCAACCCAGATGATCGCCTTCATGGAAGCGGACGGCGGGTTTACCGATATCATTGAATCGGATAAGGGTTATAAAAAAGAAATTCGTATCCAATTCAACCACGACAAAATGACCGATCTCGGTATCAATCCGGCTCAGACCGGATTGGCGGTGCGCTCCCTGATCGACGGAGAAAAGATCAGCGGCATCAACGATGAAACCGGTGAAGAAATCGAAATCAAGGCCTATCTCGACGACGCTTACCAGCAACTCGATTACCTGCGCAGCCTACCCATGAGGGGAACCGGCGGTCAGATGGTCAGGCTGGCGGATGTGGCTGAAATCACCTACGGCAATAAACTGGTCGAGATCAACCGGATCGACCGTAGCCGGAAAATCGGCGTGAAATCCGGCCTTGCTCCCGGCTATACGATCGGTTTCCAAGCTGAAAAACTGGAAAACTTCGCGGCACAAAATTTCCCTCCGGGAGTGGAACTTAAAATGGCAGGCGATGCCGAACACATGAAGGAATCATTCACCAGCCTGTCGTTATCCCTGCTAGCCGCCATCTTCCTGATTTACATCGTGTTGTCATCCCAGTTCAACAGCTTCATCCACCCTTTCACCATCATGACGGCCCTGCCCTTTGCCTTCACCGGCGCAGTCGCCAGTCTGTACACGTTTAATCAGACTTTGTCCGTCATGAGCTTCATCGGCATCATCATGTTGATGGGTATCGTCACCAAGAATTCGATTTTGCTGGTCGACTATGCCCTGCAATTGACTCGCGGCGGCATGGAAACGGTTCCCGCGCTGGTCGAATCGAGCCGTACCCGTCTGCGCCCCATTCTGATGACGGCCGGCGGTACGTTGGTCGGAATGACTCCGGTTGTCCTCTCCACCGCCAATGCAGCCGAAATCAAGCATTCCATGGGTTTCGCGATCATGGGTGGCTTGCTGTTCTCCACCTGCATCACCCTGTTCGTGGTTCCGGTCTTTTTCTCGCTGCTGCAGCGCTTCACACGTCAGCCAAGCCCGGAGACTCTCGAAGAATTGGCCAAGCTGTAAATACGGTTGGGATTTAAAGCAAAGCCCCCGCCAATCGTCGCGGGGGCTTTTTTATTTAGATAATACAGACGAATGAACGCATCCAAGACCGTCTCAGGTCACAGGCAGCTCTTTGTTCGGCTGCCAGGCATACACCAAGCGCATTGCCGCCTGTGCAATCTGCTCGCGTACTTCCGACAAGTCGAGTTCGAAATCAAAGCTGACGTTGAAATGACGTGCCTTTTCCGATAACTCGAGCGCCTTTAGATAAACCCGATTGCCTTTCACCCATTCCCGGTTCAATTTCCGGGCATATAAATAAATCAGACTACCGGTCACGTAACCGCCCAGTAATTGTTTCAGAGCGCGTCCATGGGAATAGAAAACGGCATGCGCACGAATCTGTTCCAATTGCAACTCGCGCCGGGATAGATTGCTCGGCGTAAACGTCACATGGCCGCCGTCGTACTGCGCCCAATCATGAATGATCAGACGTCCCTGGTTTTTCAATTCATCATAGGTGGGCGTACCCGGAAGGGGCGTCAGCTGGAGGAACTGGGCCGACAAGATTCTCAGACGTTTAGCAAAACGCACCGTCTCACGCAGGCTTTCTTTCGTGTCGTGATCGAAACCGAAAATGAACATGCCATGCACATCGAGGCTCGCCTGCTTGAATTCTCTCACGGCCAGCACCATTTCTTCCAGAGTCTGCCCTTTTTTCATCTCTTTGAGCGACTCGGGATTCGCCGATTCGAATCCGATGCAGACCGTTTTGCATCCGGCCGCCCGCATCAGTTCCAACAACTCAGGGTCTCGCGCCGCATCCACCCGCACTTGGGCCGACCAGTTTTGCGGGCAAATTTTCTCATCCACCATACGCGAAAGGATTTGCTTGGCCCAAGCACGATCGGCCGTAAAATTGTCGTCGTAAACAAAGGCGGAGATCATCTGCTCGCGATACTGAGAGAGCTCCTCCATGATGTGATCGGCCGAACGTCGACGCAGCTTTCGCCCGAACATACGTACCACCGAACAAAACCGACAGTTGTAAGGACAGCCACGCGTCATTTGAATGGGGATCATGGGCAGGTTGTAAAAACTGCGCGCCGCCTGCCATCCGGAAATCAGCGTGAAATCGGGATGCGGCAGGCTATCGAGATCCTCCAGAGGTTCGGCGGGCGGGTTATGCCGCAGTTGTCCGTCTTGCCCACGATAGGACAAGCTGGGCACCGCTTCCATGTCCCCCTCCTCTTTCAAGGCATCAAGCAAGGCGATAAATGGTTTTTCTCCCTCGCCCCGTACGACCCAATCCGCATGCGCAAGCGCTTCTTCTTCGCAAAAACTCACGTGGGGTCCACCCATCACTACCGGCACACCAAACTCTCGCAGGCTGTCGGCAATGGCATAGGCACGCGGCGCCGTGGACGTAATCGTGGAGATACCCACCAAGTCGGCCGTCAGCGCGTCCTGGTAATCGATCGGCGCGATATCTTCCACATAGACCTGAGCCGACCAGCCTAGGTTCCGGGCCAGGGTCGCCAGCAGCACCGCGCCCAAGCGGGGCAATTTCAGCCGACTGAACACATGGCGTCCGGGCGGCTGAGGTTCGATCATGACGAGCTTGGGTTTTCGCCGCCTTCCGGTATGGCTTCGGCCGGTTTCTCGGCGGATTTCCCGTATCGCCGACGAAATCCCAGAACCTCCGATCGTTTGTCTTTGATCAGTTTTCGCCATCGCTGGACTCCTTTCGTCAATTCATCCATACGGACGCTCAGCGAATCAAGGGCCTGCAACATGTCATCCAACTGCGCCTGTGCCTCGCTCTCGTTTCCCGAAAAACGATCCATCCGCAATTCGGAATAGACTTTGAAACGACCGGCGACGCCTTTAATCTCCTCCAGCGTATAACCGAAAAGTTGCAAATCCTGAATGAGCCGACAAAACGTGACATATTCTTCGTCGTACAGCCGGAAACCACCGCTACTACGAGTGGTAGGAGCAATGATGCCGCGTTCTTCCCAGTACTTGATGGTTCGGGGATTCAAGCCGCAGCGCGAGGCCAACTCTCCGACCGTCAGATAGCGTCGCAGAACCTTTCCCTTCCCACGCCGCGACACTTTTGGAAGACCGACTTTCCGGGTGATTTTCCGAATATCGGCAGTCGCATAGCCGATCCGGTACAGTTCGACCAATCCTTCCAAATGCGCCAAGTCGTTATCGTCGAACAGCGGCTGCTGATCATCGGCCACAAACGACGGGGAAATCAGACGGTGCTCCAACCAGTCAAGCAGCGGTCCAACCTCCATATGAAAATGAGCCGCCGCTTCTTCAAGCGTGAAAACAGGACGGTGTGCCATGCATCCTCCAAGTATCAGTATTCGTATACTTCTATGACATACTGTCAGCATACTGTCAAGTACAATTTGAACCATTCGTACAACACCTCATAATCCACCGGTCCAGCAAGCCACCGGCACCCGGCCATTACCGAGTAGACCGACCTGAACACTACTTTGAATGAAGTTTTCTATGTTTACAATAACGGCTCAAAGAAGACAGCAACAAGAAAAAGGCATTGACAAACAACACTAGCTGGGATAATTTTCAATCGGTTAGGTGGAAGTACCAAAAACACTAAAACAGCAACAATCGCCAAAACACCCAAGCGTCCCGCAACTTGAAACAGCCAGCGCTAAGAGTTGGAAAATATGGCGGAAAAGCAATGGGCAATCAGCACTGGAAAAGCAGCGTCCTATTGTTTTGTCACCGCCGAGACCATCGTCAACTGGATCAAGAAAGGCTTGTTGCCCGCCCAGAAAACAGCCGGAGGCCAATACCGTATCTTGGTGGCTTCCTTACGTACATTCATGTTGAAGCGTGGAATGACAATCGAGCAACTCGATCGGGATTTCGCCACTCGGCCTATGTGCTGGGAATATCGGAAACAAGCCCGGGGCGGCAATCGGGTTTCCGTTCCGGTCCTTCCACAAAATATCGATTGCACAACATGTCCAATCCATCGGAATTACACGCTGAATTGTTGGACACAGGTCCATGAACGCGAAGTCAACGGGCACACAGTCCCCGACTGTCGCCACTGTGCCTATTTCAAACAATGGGCGAAAGTAGACAGCGAGAACTAGCTTGAGTATGATACTCGTGTCCCGGATGCGCTAACAGGCGCTTGATCTCAACTTTAGTCAACTCGGGAGTGCATTGAGATGGCAGGTGGCAAACAAATCGATTGGCAGGTGGGCCGCAGGCAGGTATTTAGTCTTGCCTCCGCTACACAAGACAATCGGACCATCGAGGAAATGGTGCCAAGCCCTGACGGCGAAACGTTGGCGATGGTCGTGCGGGAAGAATCCGGCGACCACCTCGTTCAACTGAACGATCTACCATGGGAAACCACATCGGAAAAGACGTGGAGTTTGCGTTTCATTTCTCCCAGTCAGGTGGCTTGCCTTGTTCGAATTGACGATGAATGGACCGTCGCCATCAACGACCAGCCATTGGAAGGCCGTTACGCCTTCGCCTGGAGTCCGCTATATTCATCCGATGGTGAATCCTCACTACTCATGGTCAAAGAGGGCATGGACTTCGGCATCGTGCACAACGGCGAAGCCTGGGGCAACCATTTCGACGCCATCCGCGATCACGCCCTCAGTCCCGACGGTCAGCACGCGGCCACAACGGTACAAACCCAAGTGCTCAAGCCCGCCGATCTGGACAGTTTTTTCAAAGGAGTCTGGACCGTTGCGGTAGACAATCAGGCTTGGGACAATACCTTTGTCGGGGCCTGGAACCCCGTGTTCGACGCCAAAAGCGAATCGGTGGCTGCCGAGGTGCGCGTCAGCAACGATCAATACACCATCGCCAAAAACGGACGAGCTTGGAGTCAGATTTTCGGCGGTGTGTGGAAACCCTTGTTTCTCAGTGACGGATCGGTAGTCGCCCCCGTACGTAAACAAGGAAACTGGTGGATGGCCAAAAACGGCGAGATTTTCTGGGAACGTTCCTATGCCCAATTGTGGAACCAACGGCTGTCCCCCGATGGTCGGCGCTTGGCCGCCGTCGTTGCGCCGGAATTCGGTCGCTGGACCCTCGCAATCGACGACCAACCCTGGAAATCGCGTTGGAGTGACCTGGTGGAAACACCTGTTTTCTCCCCCGATGGAGCGCGTTTGGCAACTGTAGTCAAATCCGACAACCGCTGGAGCATCGCGGTTGACGACCAGACCTGGAACGAAACCTTTGATATGATTTACGAACCGCTATTCAGCCCGAGCGGTCATCGGGTAGCGACCCGCGCCGACCGCGACGGACGCTTCTGCGCCGTTGTGGATGGCCGTATCGTAGCGGACGGCTTCGACAAGCTTTGGGACCCGACATTCAGTCCCGACGGCGACAGCCTGCTTTTGCGTTACGTTCACAATGGTCAGTACGTGCGGGAGGTCATTGCGTTATGATCCGTTTCCCGATCGCAACGGGAAAACGGATACGACGACTTTCAGAAGGATACAGCCATGTATGAATTCGCTCGCGGACCACTGGTTTGGATCGCTTTCGCCGCTTTCATCGTCGGAAGCCTTTACAAAGTGATAACCCTGCACAAACTGGCGAAAAAAGATAAAGTCTTTTACGCCTATTTCAATTTTAAATACGGGTTGCGCTCGATTCTGCACTGGCTGATTCCATTTGGCAGCACCAACATGCGTATGCGACCCGGTTTCACCCTGGTTTCGTTCGGATTCCACTTCCTGCTGTTCGCCACACCATTATTCGCCCTTGGTCACATCGCACTCATCCGTGAATCCTGGGGCTTCGGCTGGCCGCATCTACCCGATGGGCTCACCAACGCCATGACGATCATCCTAATCGTATTCGGCTTGATTTTCGGTCTGCGCCGGATTGCGAACCCGACCGTGCGGCTCATCAGCACGATCAAAGATTATCTTTTGCTGTTGCTGGTACTTGGACCGTTCATCTCCGGCATGTTGGCCTATTATCAGGTGGGAAGCTACGAAACGACGATCACTATCCACATGATGTTCGGTGCCGCCTGGTTGATCGCCATTCCGTTCACCCGGCTGATACACATGATCTATTTCGGCTTGTCACGGGCTTACATGGGTAGCGAATTCGGTTACGTACGAAATTCAAAAGACTGGTAGGCGCATTCGACCTGCGAGGAGGGCAAACCAACAATGGTAACCATCGTTGATGACAAGATCAAAGATTCCGGCCTCGATGAAGGCATCAAGCGGCTGACGCCGGAAAAGATCCAACGAGTCGTGAAACGCGTGCTCACTCAGGAAACGGCCGGGCGCTTCAAGATGTACATGGAAACCTGCGTCCGCTGCGGACTATGTGCGGAAGCCTGCCACACCTATCTGTCTTTCGATCGTGACCCACAATATGCGCCGGTATCGAAGGTACGCAACACCATTTGGGAACTGGTCAAACGAGACGGACTGGTGGAACCGGAATTCATCCGCAATATGTCGCGTATCGTCTACACCGAATGCGGCACCTGCCGCCGTTGCAGCATGTACTGCCCCTTCGGTATCGATATCGCCTACCTGATCCTGCTTGGACGACGCATTTGCCACCTGTTGCACATGGTGCCCGCCTATCTGCAAGATACGACCAACAGTCACTCGGCCACGATGAACCAGATGTGGGTCAACCAGGACGAATGGATCGACACCTTGATGTGGCAGGAAGAGGAAGCCCAGTTCGACTACCCCGACTTGCGACTGCCGCTCGAAAAAGAAGGCGCGGAGGTCATGTACTCGGTTATCGGACCGGAGCCCAAAATCACCGCCCATCTCATCGCCGGTATGGCCAAAGTCATGCACCGGGCCGGAATCGACTGGACCATGCCCGCCACCGATGGCTGGGACAACAGCAACATGGCCATGTTCTCGGGCGACTATGAAATCATGGGCCGAGTGGAGCGGCTGCATTGGGAAACGGCCATGCGTTTGAAAGTGAAAAAGATCGTGATGGGCGAATGCGGACACGCCTATCGCGGAGCCGTCTACGACGGTCCCCGCTGGCTGGGCTGGCGTTTTCCGCCTATCCCGATGGTGCATGCCATCGATTTCTACTACGACTTGATCAAAAACAAAAAACTTCGTATCAAGAAAAAGTTTGAGGCGCACGTCACGGTACAGGATCCCTGCAACACCGTTCGCGGCTTGGGGTTGGGCGACAAACTGCGCTACATCATCAACGAAACTTGTGAGAAATTCACGGATGTCAGTCCCAACAAGGAACACAATTACTGCTGCGCGGCAGGCGGTGGCATCATCAATTGCGGTCCCCCGTGGAAAATCCATCGCATGAAAAGCAATCGTGTCAAAGCCGAGCAACTCAAAGCCACTCAAGCCGAAATCGTGGTGTCCCCCTGCCATAATTGTCACAGCGGACTCGACGATATCATCGGCTACTACGATCTGCACATGCACACAAAATTCATCCTCGACATCCTGATGGACGTCGTCGACTGGTAACTCCGAGGCATTGAAGGGCGGGTATGGAAAGCATGATGGTGAAAACACATAGACGCAGAACGTGGCCACAGGCAGCGGGGCTGCTGATCCTGCTGCTTATCGGACTGATGGCCGTCGATTTGTACGGCGATGAAGCTCCCGGCGATCCGGGACGAGCGGATCTGATCACGCTCGATGGCATGAAGCTATTGCGCCACGAACTTGAACGCGCTCCGGTTCAGTTCAAACACGACACGCATACCGATGTCATCAAAGCCGATGGACTGGACTGTTCGACCTGCCATCTGTCCGAGACAAGCGGCCGCTTGTCTCAGAAATTCATGCGCTTGGCGGATGAAAACTATGAGCGCACGATGGAAGTCTATCATTCCAATTGTATCGGCTGTCACCAGCGACGTCTGGACAACGACCAGGAAAGTGGTCCGGTTACCTGCGGGGACTGTCACCGACGCGATCCGGAATACACGGATAATCGGCAACCGATGGGATTCGACCATTCTTTGCACGCCCGTCACATCGCAGCCACCCACAACAAATGCGAATCCTGTCATCACGAAATATTGTTGACCGAAGATGAAGAAAACGAAGAAGCGAAGCGCAAGCCCAGTTCCTGCCGCGACTGCCACCTGAAAGTCGATAGCCGCGACGTCCCCTCGATGAGTCGTTCGGCCCATTGGGCTTGTCTCGATTGCCATCGGCAACTCGACGCAGCCGGTAAAAGCAGTGGGCCCTCTCGCTGCGCGGGCTGCCACGATGCAGCTAAGCAGGCGGCTTGGAAAATCGATCCCAATCCACCGCGCCTCGACCGCGACCAGCCCGACAATGTCATTGTCTCAAGCGGGATTCAAGCACCGGGCGCGCATCGCATGAAGCCGGTCCGCTTCCCACACAAAGCCCATGAAGGCTACACCGACACCTGCCGAGCTTGTCATCACGGACACATGCAGAGTTGCAGCACCTGCCACACCCTGGACGGCAAACACCAGGGTGCCGGGATCACGCTTGAAAACGCCTTCCACAGTTTCAAGCTCGACGGCACCTGCATCAACTGCCACGAAGGCAGCAAGAAGCGGCCGGAATGCGCGGGATGCCATGCTCCCATGGCTCAAAACGAGATTCCGCAAAGCGCTTGTACGGTCTGCCACGGCGGCGATCAACAAGGGTCTCCCACACCGAAAAACGCTCAGGAAGCCGAAGCGGGTACGGCTATTGCAGCCCAGACCTTCTCGTTCTCCCCCGGCACTATCCCGGAAACGGTGTTGATCGATTCCCTTGAAAGTAAATACAAAGGCAGCCTGTTTCCACATCGCAAGGTTATCGATGCTTTGCTCAAAGGTTACGATGGCAAACCGGGTGTCGCCGCCAGCCGACTGGCTGCGGTTTTCCACCGCACCAACGACACCTTGTGCCAGGGTTGCCACCACAACACCCCGGTCGGCCAACTACCTCCCAGTTGCACAAGCTGCCATAGCGCACCGTTTGACGAAAACAACCTGAACCGGCCCGGACTCAAGGGCGCGTATCACCTGCAATGTGTGGGCTGCCACCAAAAAATGGGTCTCGACAACCTGCAAGGCTGTTCCGACTGCCACAAGCCCCACGCCAGCAAGGAGTGAGAAGATGGATCGTTCCCGTCGGAAATTGTTGAAACTATTCGCCGCGGCGGGCGCAACGACGGCCTTGGCCCAACCGGCCCAGGCTGCGTCGGCCAACAAGCATTTCGATGGCTACCCAGGCAGCTATGGCGTCTTGCACGACACCACCCGCTGCGTGGGTTGCCGTTCCTGCGAGGCGGCCTGCAATGAGGTGAACAACCTCCCCAAACCCGACAAGCCCTTCGACGACAAATCGGTTTTCGAAGAAAAACGTCGCACTAAAACCGGCGTCTTCACGGTCGTCAACCGCTACGACGGCGTGGGCAAAGACGGCGGTCCGGTTTATCGCAAGCTGCAATGCAATCATTGCCTGGAACCGGCCTGCGGCAATGTTTGTTTCGTTCACGCCTTCACGAAAAGCCCCGAAGGGGCCGTCGTTTACGATCCCAGCGTGTGCGTCGGGTGCCGCTATTGTCTGCTGGCCTGCCCGTGGAGTCTCCCGGGCTACGAGTACGACAACGCCTTCTCGCCGGTGGTCGTGCGCTGCACGATGTGTTATCCCAGGATCAAGGAAGGCAAGCTGCCCGGCTGCGTCGAAGCGTGCCCGATGGAAGCCTTGACCTTCGGAAAACGCGACGACCTGATTAAAATCGCCCGTGACCGTATCGAAAAACATCCCGATCGGTACATCGACCACATCTATGGTGAAAAAGAAATCAGCGGCACAAGCTGGCTGTACCTTTCCGGTGTCCCCTTCGACAAAATCGGACTCAGCACCCATGTCGGTGTCACCCCCCCTCCGAAACTCACCGCCGGTGCACTGGGAGCGGTCCCGATGGTGGTGGGTCTCTGGCCAGCCCTGCTGACCGGCGTTTGGGCGATCAATAAACGCAAGGAGAAAGTGGCGGCGCAAGAACAGGCTGAAGCCGTGAAAACGGCCATCGACCAGACCACGACGAAGGCCAATGCCGATCTCGATGACTACAAGAAAAAAGCCGAGTTGCAAAAAGAGAAAGCCATCGACCAGGCGGTGAAAAAAGCGCTGGCGGAGGCCGAAAAGGCCCGCGAACAAGCGGAGGAGAAAGCATAATGTCCAACGGCACCACGGCGGCACTTCCGGCCCGCGGCTGGCTGACACCGTTCAACGTCATCGCGGGGGCCATCATCGTCATGGGACTGGTGTTGACCTTCATGCGTTTCACCCAAGGACTGGGAGCCGTCACCAACCTCGATTCCTACACCCCGTGGGGATTCTGGATCGGCTTCGATCTGCTTGCCGGAGTCGCCTTGGCGGCGGGTGGCTACACCACCTCCGCAGGCGTTTACCTGTTCGGCATGAAAAAATACCACGCCGCCGTCCGGCCTGCGATCCTGACCGGCTTCTTGGGTTACTCCCTGGTAGTCGTGGCTTTGCTCTACGATGTGGGACGGCCCTTGCGCCTGCCCTATCCTTTCCTCGTACAGCAGGGCACCACCTCCGTGATGTTCGAAGTGGCCGCCTGCGTCGCCCTTTACCTGACCGTGTTGTTCCTCGAATTTTCCAGCGCGCCGCTTGAATGGTTGGGTATCAAGAAGGTCGCGCGCATCATCTCGAAACTCACGATTCTTCTAACCATCTTCGGCGTTGTGCTCTCGACCCTGCACCAGTCGTCCCTCGGAGCCATGTATTTGATGGCCCCTTCGAAGCTACACCCACTGTGGTATTCTTCCTTCATGCCGGTCTTCTTTTTCGTGTCGAGTATTGCCGCCGGTATTTCGATGGTTCTATTCGAGGCCTCAATCTCCCATAAGTTTTTCCACCACAAGATGGATAAACATTACGAGGAAGCCTCCGCACAACTCGTTTTCGGTTTCGGGAAAGCGGGATCGGTCGTTCTCGCCGCCTATTTCGCGATCAAGGTTATCGGCGTGTCTCTCGATCACAATTGGAAGTATCTTGCAACCGGTTATGGGGCATGGTTTCTAGTCGAGATTTTAGGTTTTGTCTTACTTCCCTGTTTCCTGTACGCTTTAGGGGTGCGTGACAAAAACAAAAAGCTGATCCAGTACACCGCTGGATGGACAGTCCTGGGCATCATCGTGAATCGGCTGAATGTTTCGCTGGTGGCTTTTAATTATCATCTGCCCAACGACCTGCGGTATGTCCCGCACTGGATGGAAATCGGCATTTCCGTTTTCCTCATAACGGTAGCCGTGCTTGTTTTCCGATTTATTGTGACGCGCATGCCGATTTTTTTCGAACACCCGGATTTTCCACAGGATGATCACTAACCGAGCCGGGAGGCGAAAATGCACGATAGCTTGTTCCACACCCTTCAGGACTTCATGACCACTTCTGAAGGTATCACGTATTCGATCGTCATCTTATCTCTGGTGAGTTTCGTCTTTTTCTGGCGCTTTCTTACCGATCGGGACACGCACGACTGATTGACCTGCGCCAACCCCACACGGCTTATCACCGACAAGTGGGCCAGGCACATAAGAAGGAAGGCAAACAGGTATGAGCAAGACAATATTGGTTGTCGACGATGAAATGGACGTGCGAGATTATCTGACAGCGATTCTGGAAGACGCAGAATACACGGTACGCACCGCGTCCGATGGCTTCGAAGCCATGGAATCCATTTTGCAAGAGAAACCCGACCTTATTACCTTAGATATCATGATGCCCAACGAAACCGGAGTCGGTTTCTACAGACACTTGCGGAAGAAAAAGGATCTGAGCGACGTCCCGATCATCGTGGTCAGTGGCTTATCCGGCCGAAATTGGTCGATCTCGAATCGAGTGACGGTGGTGGATAAACCGGTGGACAAGGACGTTCTATTGGCCGAAGTCGCGAAAGCTCTGGCCTGAACGAAATAAGGGCGTCACATCGAAAAAGCGAATGTGGATCCGCCCGGGTAATCGTCCGCAACACACTTAGGGCGGACAGACGCGCATCGAGCAAGAGAAGTGATCATCGTTCACAGTGAAACCGTGAACGAAACCAGGCAGGGGTCGAAGTGTTGAACGGGTAGTATCACCCTTAAAGGCACTTTCGCAAGAATGGTTTATGCTTGAAGGAGAATGCCATGGCCAGCCCAGAAGAGAAATTCATCCTGGTAGTTGACGATGAACCGGATGTGCGCGCCTTTCTTGCCGCCATGCTGGAAGACGTCGGGTTCGAGGTCGACGAGGCCGAAAACGGCGAAGTCGCACTTGAGAAAGTGAAATCCCGCACACCGGACCTGATTACGCTCGATATGGTGATGCCGCGCAAATCCGGCATTCAATTCATGCGCGAGTTGCGGGCCGAAAGCAAATGGAAAGATATCCCTGTGATCGTCATCACCGCACACGCCAGCGATGAATTCGGCAGCAAGGACGTAAAAGAGCTGACAGCCTTCGATACACGTACCAAGCCACGCGTCATCGTCGAAAAACCGATCAAACCGATTAAACTGGTAGAGGCCGTCGGCCAGATTCTGAAAGTCGAGATCAATCTCGAAGACCTGGACGCACGTCCCTGATCCGACGATACGATTCGGTGCTACAACCGTCTCGCGAAATCACAGAGCCTTTCTAGGGATCCAACGGATCCGCGGGAGCCAGATGCAAACTGGCGGGGTGAACCATCCAGCAGTTGTCGGTATCGCCGAGTCTGACGACTGACCGCCAGGGTACATAACCCAGTTCCCGGTTACAACGTCCTTCCATACTCAAGATATACGCGCTTTGGAAAAGATCGGTTGTGGTGAGAACCGGCCGATCTACCGGAAAACCATAGCGGATGAGGAGCCGTGTAACATTGCGTAGGTTGGTAGTGGTATGACGCGCGTGTGGATCGATCAAAATCGCCGTTTCGGGCACTCCATGGGTTTCCATCAGATAGCGTTTCATCTCAACCGCTTCGCTATACGGCGTCTGATCGGGATGGACATGACCGCCCGACGGGATAATGATGGGCACCAGACCGGCCCGATAGCGTTCGGCGGCCAGATCGCAACGCAAGGCGCTAGCCAGGTCCAGGGGAGTTTCCAGATCGTCGGGCCCCATGCCCGGTAGCAACATCGCGATATAGGGATAAGCCTCCCAGTCGATCGAAGATAACGCGTCCAACGCCGCCTTGTTCTCGCCCTCTTCCATGGGCTCATAGCGCCCGGCTTCGTCACGCGAAATCTGCGCCATCACCGCCAAGGTTGTTTGTAAAAGCGGTTCGAAAAAGAGTACATCCTCCGATAGTGAGGAGACCTGGTCAACCAGAATGGCATTCAGTCCGGTCGCACCCAGATCGTTGCCGAAACGGGAAAAGGCTCCGGCTAGGCCGTTAAAGGTTTCGGTAAGCACCTGCTCAATATACAGTGAATCGATCTCAGCGGAATAGAGGTGAAACATCCCGGAGGGCCGCAGATGTTCGGAAATGATGTGCGGCGCGGAATCCTTGTTGAAAACAGACGTAAAGGCCGCGGTAAGGTCCACAAGATCCGTTTCGTCAAACGTCAGATATCCGGCCGCGCAGGCCACATCCCCCGCACAATTCGCCGCAGCGGTGGCCAAATCGGCGGTTTCCTCTTCCGCTCGGGCAGATAACGCAGGATCGGTCAAGACGGACTGTCGATAAGCCTCGACTTCTATTAAAAGGGTCAGCAAATAAAAGTTCTTGTCCAAAACCGCATTTCCAGAATGAACCCGTTCGTAGGCCGGATCGATTCCGCCCCAATCGATCGGCTCTTCCAGTTGACAAGCCGCCGGATCGAAGGCTTCGAAACCGTCCGGTAACACCCAGCCGGATTCGTTATCTTTTTCGACATCCGCTTCGTCCGCGCCATCGCGATCGGTATCCCCATCTACCGAGTGGAGCTCATCGGAATCGGAGTCCTCCGCACTTTCGCCAACTCCGTTTTCACTATCACCATCCGTTTCGGGAGAATGAGACGACACGCTATCATCACCGGTATCACATCCACTCAGCATGAAAAGGAAAACAATCACCCAACAGGATAACAAAAACAGTCCCTTCATTGCGCATCCCCTCCGGCTCAAGCCACAGCACTCTGGAAGCATTCAATATGCGTTTTTAGCTTAAACTTATATGCTTTTCCATGAGAATTTCGCGAAAAATGGAATCATCGACTTAGAGATGTCCGAATTCGGTGCGCTGGATGATTTCATCCTGTAACGGTTTACCTAAATCGGCAAAAAGCGCCGAATAGCCCGAGACACGCACCACCAAATCACGATAGGCCTCGGGATCTTTTTGGGCGGCACGCAGCGTATCGCTCGAAATCACATTCGGCGATAATTCCATTCCACCCTGTTTAAAATAGCCCTTAACCAAAGCCACCATTTTATCGAGGCGTTCCTCGCCTTCGAACATCGCCGGGGAAAGCTTGATATTCAGGGCACAGCCATTCGAGATAAGCGTATGATCGTTTTTCCCGACGGAACGCATCACGGCCGTGGGACCGTTACGCTCGGAACCGTTGGCCGGCGAAAAGCTGTTGCTGACCGGCTCGCCCGCCAGACGACCATTCGCCGAGGCTCCAAGGAACAGACCTTCCAAAACATGCATCCCATAAGAGAAAAATCCCGGACGGAAACATCCTCCCCGAACGGTGGACTGTGCCAAAACCGTCTTGCAGAAGTGTTCGACGATTTCCTGCGCCAAAACATCGGCACGGTTGTCGTCCGAGCCATATACCGGACAGCGATTTTTCAGGTAGGCTTGTAAAACCTCTTCATCCGAGTAGTTGTGGTCCATCGCACGCACCAGCCGCGTCAGACTCACATAGTCATCTTCAAACACCGCTTGACGAATGGCACACAGTGAGTCGACCACCGTCCCCAATCCACGAGCGCTGATGGAACTGAAATTGTAATCCGCCCCTCCCGCCGTCATATCGCGTCCGTTTTCGACGCAGCCCCGCAAGGTCGCCGACACGAAGGGACACGGGAGGTGATCGCGATAGGCCTGATCCTTCAGATTTACCGCGCGCGCCACAAAGTCGACCATAAATTCGACTTGCCGTTTAAAGACGTTGAACAATTCCTCGAAAGAACGAAAACTGGACGGGTCGCCGGTAGAGAGCCCGACACGCCGTCCCATGATATGCAGAACACCATCATGCAACGCCATTTCCAGCGCTGCGTTGAAGGAAATATCATTCCCGGATGTACACCCAAAGGTATTGCCATCGCTGGTGGGTTCCACGCAACCGATAATCCCGTAGTCGCGGGCATCGGCTTCGCTGACACCACAGTTTTCAAGAGCCCCGATGGTCTTTTCGTCATAAAACAACGCCGCGCCGGACGTTTCGCGATAAGTCGCCATCGTTTTTCGCCAAAAACGCTCTGGTGTTTTATCGGACAAACGGATGCTGAAACTATTTCCCATAGACCGCACGTTCCGATAAGCATCGAGGATCAGATAGGATAAATCGTTGACGGCATCCTCTCCCTCCGGCGTCACGCCCCCGATGGTCGGCACGCAACTGTCGGCCCCCAACTCGTTTCCCGTCGCCTTTCCAGCAAAAGGTATAAGCAATAGATTGCTGCTCAGCTTGACAAGCAGTTCTTCCAACAAACGCAGGGCATGTGCATCGGTCAAACGCCCGGCGGCTTTGTCCTGCCGGTAGAACGGCTCAAGGTATTGGTCGAAGCGTCCGATGGCGAAAATGGCGGGCATACCGTGAGCCACCAAAGCCCCCACCTGCGTCAACCACAGTGCCTGAACGGCTTCATGGAAGGTTTCCGGAGGTTGATACGGCACCTTGCGGCAGCGCTTCGCCATGGCCAAGAGTTCACGCCGGCGATTCTCGTCGGAACTGTTCCGGGCCTCACGTTCCGCCTCGTTAGCCAGTCGTTCTCCGAAATGTTTGACGGCTCGGCAAGAGATCATCACCGCTTCGCAAAACGCGATCCCCTCCGAATCACGTTCCCGGCGCGCCCGAACCAGCCGCTCGGCCGTTTCGGCTTCGATACCGGAAAAACCCTTGCTTAACACATGCTTATGGCCAACGATAAGATGGCCCTGTACGTCGAAGACGTTCATGATAAAAGCCGGGTTATTGTAAAACAACTCCCGCAGCCCCCGCATCATATAGCGTGGTGTCGGATTCGGCACAGCCAGAATATCCTTCATTCGACCAATGTCCAAGCTGCGCCATCGCCGAAAAAGACTTACCGGATTGAAGGCCGGACGCATCACCAGGTCGTTTGCTTTCCACAAGGTGTTTTTATGATCGCGCAAGGTTTTCCCACGCCAGTAGGGCAGGATATCCTCCTGCAACTCCAGCCGGTCTGCGGCATCGATGTGGTAGGGCTGACGCTCACGGCGGGTTAGCCGGTCAAGTTCAAGATCGAGCACCGTATTGATGTCACCGCGCTCGATTGGAATAACCGAGCCCACCAATTTGCTCGAACGATTTCCGATCACGAGTTCGTCATCAAGCAGATACACACTCATTTGGGATAAAGTATTGGAAAAGGCGTACGCCGCTTTCATAGCCGCGGCTTGACCCTCATGACGGCGATAAGACTCCGTCACGTAGCGTGCACGTTCGATACAAATTTCGTAGGGCGCAGTCAGGATCAAATCCTTCAAACGTGCGTTGACCGGATGAATGCTCATGGGATACAACCTCGCGATTAATCATCGAGAATATAACTATTTACCTTACTATATATACTTTGTCCAATCAAGGACGAGTGGTTTGAGCATAAGAATTTTGCAATTCAAACCTTGTGCGCTATGATGCTTTCGGTCTCACTCAGAATTTGCGACCCCTGCAGAAATTTATCATCGAATTTGAGGTAACGAATCACTTGGGCTGATGGAAGGAGAAGAGATGCGCGCGCTTATTATCGGTGGTGACGGACTTCTGGGAAGTCATTTGGTAAGAAAGCTTCTCAATGCGTCATACAACGTCCGGGTGTTGGTACAGCCCAACAGCGACTCCCCAACCCTGGATGATCTACCTATCGAGAAAATGGATGGCGATTTGCTGGATGGACCGGAGTTTCTAGCGAAAGCCATGCAGGATTGTCAGGTTGTTTTTCATGTCGCCGCCATCACCAACTTCTGGGCGCCTAAGGATATTACCTGGAAAGTCAACTACGACGGCACCCTGCACGTGCTGGAAGCCATCAAAAAAGCCGGGGTCGACAAACTCGTTTTCGTTGGTTCTGCCAGTTCCTATCAGTATGGCACCATGGATAGTCCAGCAAACGAAACCGCCCCCTTCCCACAGGCTTATCGAGAGGTTCCATATATGGAATCCAAATATGCCGCCATGCAGGAAGTCCTCAAAGCGGTGCGCGAAGACGGCCTCGAAGCCACGACGGTCTCGCCGACGTTCATGCTCGGCAATCTGGATTTCCGACCCAGCTCTGGTGAGTTGCTGCGCCAGTTTATTTCGAAAAAAATGAGCGTTACCTCTCCAGGAGGACGTAATTTCGCCTATGCCCCCGATGTTGCCGACGCCTTGGTGGCGGCCGTAGAAAAAGGTCGCGCCGGTGAATGCTACATCGGCGGCGGCACAAACATGACTTACCTCGACTTTTTCTCGGAGGTGGCACGTCAAGCAGGAATCGAACCCCCCAAACGCATTCTCCCAAAAGCGGCTCTTTTAGCCGCCGGAGCCGTAGGGTCGGTAGTACACGCCATTACGCACAAACCGGTTGCCCTGAATTATACCATGGCAAAGCTGTCGCTATGCGGCACCTACTACAGCCCTCAGAAAGCGATACAAGAGCTTGGCATGCCTCAAACTCCCACACACATCGGAATCAAAGAGAGTATTGCCAGCTTGCGTACATACGGCCATATCAACTGACAATTGGCCTAGAGGAGGATTTCCACGGTAAAAGTCGACTCCTCACCCTTCTACTGGTTGTACAAGACAGAAAAACCGCCGTTACCCTCACAGGTTTCGGCGGTTTTTTTCTCAAAACCCGTCCCGCGCGAACCGGCTACCAGAACTTCAGCGGAATCTGGATCCCCGTAGTCAAAACTTCCGGAGCCCGCGCGTTTTTCCCCGGAATCAACGAGAGGCTACGGTGTTGCACGTAAACACGTAGCGGCACACCCAACCGCAGGAAGCTGACCATCACTTGTGCGGAAAGAATGTTTTTATAGCCGGGTTTCCACAGTTCCTCTTGATCGTAGTCCCAGAGGGGAAATTCAGAGCTCCAGTCCGATTGTTGCAGATGTACGAACGTATACCCGACCGACAAAGTGAGAATCGGGGGTAACGCTTTCGCTTTCTCGGGATCATGCCCCACTAACCAAGTTGCCCAGGCGGGCCCTTTGTAGGGAACCGTATCGATCATCACACCGAAGCCGCTGAAGTCACCGGGATTGACTGTGTAGTTTTCCCCGATATACGGAGCGAAATTTCGCATCAAGGGATTTTTCTCACCGGTCGCAGATGTAAGCTCACGGTCGAAGAATGTTTCGTAAAAAAGGTCCAACCCGATCTGCAGACGTCCATCCAGTTCTTCCTCGAAGGATTTGTCGAACGAGAGATGGAAAGCCAGATCACCCTGGAAATTCAGATCCCACATGGTGGTGCCTACCGCAACCAGTTCTTCGGGATCGGCATGTTTACCGGTGGGAATGACGCCGAGGACGGACAAGGCACTTTGCAGGCCGATCTCCTTGAACACCGGAATTCGGTGCGTCCAGCGAAAACGCAAGCCTAAAACGATATCGGACAACTCCCCTTTGTTACCGCTCCATGAGTCAATGCGCGGCTGCCCCATGCTCTCGGCCCAGGCCCAGAAGTCATCCTCGCTGTAGGAGCGCCCGATCTGCCTTTGGTAATCACCCGTTTCCCATTTGATGTTGGGATCGACATCCGTCGCGATCACAACCGGTATCCCAATACCAAAGGTGAGATCATCCAGAATACCGTATTGCAAACGGTTGATGAGAACCATATAGGTCGCCTTGGGTTCGGGAATGATTTCCCCTTGTCTACCGCCTCCCGGCTCGAAGCGTTCGACGGAATCCACCAACGCAGCACCGTCGCCGTTGTTATCCCAGCGTTTATCGACCCAACTGATCGTGAAAGCTTCATCGATCAAAAAGGTGCTCATGGGCAGGGTTTCGGTGAACCCCGCCATCAGTTGCGGCGACCATAGGAGACAGAAGACCAAGGCAAGCCAAAACGCCCGAACATTCAAAGATTTGTTGTTTCTTCTCCCGGTCATGGCGTCCCCCCTTCCATGTCGGTACTAAAGTCGAAGGGTTCATATGGAAGGCCTGTCGCCGGCACATCACCCATGGCCCAATGAAAACGCTTCTTGGCCGGTTCGAAAACCACCGAACTCATCGAGTCACGCGTGTCGACCAATTCCGGTGTGCGCAGAATATCGATGGCGGTTGAAACATCTATCGACCCCAACTTCTCTTCGATGCGATCGCCTAGAATGTAGTATGAACGAAGGGAGCGGAAGTAGAAGCCCGTCCATTTGTATTGCTGGCGCGGAGAGAATATTTGCATCAAAGGAATCTCTTCCATATCCTCAATATTCTTCCGATAGTGGCTGGCCATGCGCAGGTCGTCGGGTCCGACGCTACTCCAACGTTGTCCTTGCGCATCGAGATTCTGGGGATTGCTGTCGTCGGGGGTGTAATAGTAAAATCCGTCGCGTTCGCCGAGCACGTCCGGATCATAGGGTGTTGTGGACTGCGTACCGGCATCGATTTCAACGGCAGCAAGCCCTCCCTCGGCATCGGCTAGTAAAACGTTCCAGCCGTAAGTGTGCGCGATGCTATGCAAATAGTGAATGCCCTCATCTACCGTTGTTTTGTTCTGCAACAATTCACGCGCAGCAAAGCCAATCGCAGTACCCGAAGCGAGAAGTCTTACCGATTGCAAGGCTTCGGCCAGACCCTCCAGATTCGGATCGGCGATCAGATCTCCGATATTCTCGAAGATGGCGTCAAGGGTACGACCCACCAGTGGATTATCAAGCGAATCGGAGTTATTGACGGCATAAGCCAGTCCTTCTGAATTCATACCCGAGAAGCCCCACACCAACCCCGTCCACCCTAAAAAGGCATGGGGAGTGCCGTTTTCCGGAACATGGATCTGCAGCAACGAATGCTCATGCATCATGTCATTGTCGAGCAAGGAAAAATGGTGGGCTAAAATCGGGTCGCCATCGGGGGTGGCCGAACCACGCGCCGCAAAGCTGATAGAGGGCGGCATCATGGACGAATCGGAAACGCCGCGATTTCCGATTTCGCGGGGAACCTGGCCTTTACCGTATTTTTCGGCATAGCCTTTGGTGGTAATGACAATACGTTCATCACGCATATTGCGATTGTGATACGGCTCCGGGCTATAAATGGGCGACATGTCGCTGGCCTGGATAAGGAGGGTCACTTCAGCCGCAGGCGGCAGCCCACCCGGTGGCCGGAAAATCACCTCCAAAGGCCCTTTACATTCCGAGCCCGAGGAATCGATCAGCCCACCTTCCTGCTCTTCTTCGAGTTGTCGCGTAGTAATGGATCCGTCGGCGATGGTATATTGCGTCTGGTCGACCCGGATTCGAATCGAATCCTTATTCACGCAACCCGGATCCGAATTCTGAACGCATGATTCTTTAAGACAACTGATATTGAGGCGCGGGTACAAAACGATCTGATCACGTAAAGGCATGCATTGATCGGCAAAGCACGCCTCTGAGTAACAGTCGGGCTCCACAATATGTGGAATGCATTCCTCCGACATACAACCTGACTGGTAACAGTCGGAATCATGGCTTAGATACGCACAGTCGTCTTTCTCGCGTTTCAGGCAGCGACCGTCATAACAGTCCGGAATCACTTCCCTGGGCGCGCAATCATTATCGAAGCAAACGTCAGAATAGCATCCCTCTTCGCGATAACGTGGATCCAGGCATTCGAGAGGATAGCCGGATTGCTTACTGCATTCCGGGCTGAGACAAGTTTCGTCGATACAGTCTGCTCCGAAAACCATCTCACCAAACGGTTCCGTGTTGCGCGGGTCGATGTACGTCATGCCGCCTAGACGCGGATCGTCTAACAAAAACCGGAATTCGGCATCAAGGGGTACTTCCACGAGCGTCGCATAGGGTGAAGGCAAATAAGGTTCAACTAACCACTCATCGGCTTCGTCCACTTGGCCATCACCATTATTGTCGATGGTATCCGTATCGGCCGCATTGGTCACCTCAAGATTCCGGATCACCGGCTCTTGAATGTTCTGGATAAAAGTCACCACAGCACGAAAGCCCATCATGGTATCGTAGAAGGTATTCAGCACGATGACTTCATCCAGGCTGAGGCCCGAGCCATCGGCAATACCCCGCATCTCTTCGCGATATTCATCAGGGATGTAGTAATCATACATAAGTTTGCCGCTCTCCAACATCATTTGATAGGAGAAGCGGCCATCGAGAAATTGCACTTCCTTGTACTTGTTAAGGATGGGTGCAATGTTCATCTGCTCGCGATTGAGGTAAGGAATTATTGAGGAAGTAAGCAAGCGCGTATAGATGGAGTGGATATGACTGCTGAAGGTTTTGCCATGTTCGAATCCGCGGTCATACGCGCTTCCCTTCAACACGATGGTATGAGCAGTGGGCGGCTTCTGTGTTTCCTCACAAGCATTTATCCCGCAAACAAGCACAAATAAAAAAACGACCCCCCCCATTATTCGCCACTGCATACCGACTCCTCTTGACACTTGTAGGGACTTAAAAAAACACGGCAGATCCAAATAGACCCGTCGCGCACCGCTATAAGCATTTATCGAATACGCGGGTGCAAACCGCCACCTTGGCTAGAATTCATACAACCGCTGTGAGCCGAATTTATTTCATCGAAACGTGACGCAAAACCTGATACGGAAGTCAATCTATCGCAAATATTTTGGGTTGTCAATTTCGTAAAACGATTTTGCAAATTCGGATATTTACTTGAAATGCTGATCCTCACGGTTTATAAGGTTAATCAATCATTTTCGAATAGCAGGAGGTTGGCTATGACGACAGTTATGGGCGCTCAGTTGGTAGCAAAAGCGTTGCTTGAAAAAGAAGTTGAAACGATCTTTACCCTAAGTGGTGGCCACATTACCCCCATCTATCAATTCCTTGAAGATACGGGTGTTCGTCTTTTCGATACACGTCACGAACAGGCCGCGGTTTTTATGGCTGAGGCTTGGGGGCGAATGACTCGCAAACCCGGCATTGCGATGGTAACCGCCGGTCCTGGATTCACCAATGCCCTAAGCGGAGTCGCCAACGCCAAACAAGCCAATTCGCCCCTGCTGCTCATATCGGGCTGCGTGGGTGTGAGCGCATGCGAAAAGCTCGATCTGCAAGATATGCCGCAAGCGCCCATCATCGAACCGATGGTTAAAAAAGCTTACGTATGCCATACGGCAGAACGTATTCCGGAATTTATCGACATGGCATACCGAACCGCCTGCACCGGACGTCCGGGCCCGGTTTACCTGGAATTACCGGTCGATGTTCTCAATGCCAACGTAGAAGAAGGCTCTGTTTACAACTCGAACACCCTGTTGAACTCACATCCGGTCGATCTCGAAGGAGCCGACAAACTGCTGGAGCTGATCGAATCCGCTAACCAGCCGATTCTGCTGGCCGGAAACGGAGCTTGGTACGCCGATGCCGGAGCCGAACTGACTCGCTTCTCCGAAAGCTGCAACCTACCGGTCTTCACCATGGGCTTAGGCCGTGGTTTGATGTCCGACAAACATCCGCTTTGCTTCGAGTCTTCGATCGCAACCCGACCGGGCGCGTCTTTGACGGCGCAGGCGATGTCCGACCTGGTCATCTTCCTCGGCAACCGCGTGAGCTTGTTCTACATGTTCGGCAACCTGATCGGCCAGGATGCCAAAATCGTACAGGTCGATATCCAACCCGATGAGATCGGTCGCAACCGTTCGGTCGATCTGCCGATCTTCTCCGATATTCAAGGGCTTTTAGCTGCTTGTAATCGCAAAGTGGAGGAAAAGAAGCTTGCCGAAGGCTTCAAAACCAAATTCCAGCCCTGGGTCGAGCAGCTTGTTGCAACCGACCAGATGGGCAAGGACATCGAGAAGCAAAACTTTGAAAGCAACAACATTCCCATCCATCCCCTGCGACTGGCAAAAGAAGTCAACGACTTCATGTCGAACGAGAATGACATCGTCGTGGCGGATGGAGGCGACACCCAGGTTTGGATGGGAATGACTCGCACCGTACAAAAACCGGCCCACTACTTCGATTCCGGCCTTTATGGCTGTTTGGGCGTCGGGCTGCCTTTCGCCAACGCGGCCAAACTTCGCCACCCTGAAAGCCGTGTCTGCCTGATTACCGGCGATGGATCTTTGGGATTCAACTTCATGGAGTTCGAGACCGCCCTGCGTAAAAAACTGCCGATCGTCGTCGTGGTCAGCAACGATCTCGGCTGGGGTATGATTCGCCACAGCCAGGAACTGCGCATGGGTCATGCGATTCCCGACGGCACCTGGATCGGCGAAGTTCCTTACCACAAGATGGTCGAAGCCCTCGGTTGCGAAGGCTATTATGTCGAAAAGCCCGAAGACATCAAACCCGCCATGGAAAAGGCTTTCGCCTCCGGAAAACCGGCCATGATCAACGTAATGACCGATCCCACCACGGTCAGTCCGGGCTCGATTGCCTTGGCCAACGTCGGCGCTTACGGAAAATAATCATTCTCAAAAACTCGGGGCGGCATTTGCCGCCCCGTTTTTCTTCTAACCACGGACAGCGGATCTCCTTTTCGAAAGGAGGAGAACCGGATGCCGGGAGTCGCCTTGCAGATAGACTTTTTCGCTTTACTCTTGAACTCGTTAATTGATCCGTCGTTTGAGCAGGAATAAAGAAGTATGACGACAAACTCCCGAAATCCAGATGGATATTTGGTTTCCAAGGGTTACTCTTACTATGTTTTCGGGCTATTGTTTCTCTTATACATGTTCGATTATATTGATCGTCAGATTGTCGTTTCGCTCTTCCCTTTCATCAAGGCGGAATGGAGCCTTTCCGACACCCAGTGCGGAGCATTGGTATCAGCCGTTTATTGGTCGATCCTGCTTTTTGCTTTTCCCGTCTCTATTTTAATCGACCGCTGGAGCCGAAAAAACAGTATCGGTCTGATGGCGGTCCTCTGGAGTTTGGCAACCGCCTCCTGCGCCTATACGCGAAGCTTTTCACAACTCTTTACTGCCCGCGCCGCCATCGGAATAGGTGAAGCCGGCTATGCCCCAGGCGGCACCGCCATGATCAGCGCCTTGTTTCCCAAAGAAACTCGCGCTCAGATCATGGGATTCTGGAACGCCTCGATCCCGCTCGGCTCGGCCCTCGGCATCGCCCTTGGCGGATTTATTGCCGAGACATGGGGGTGGCGCCACGCTTTCGGGATCGTCGCCATCCCCGGCATGCTCGTTGCCATTCTATTTTTCTTCGTTCGCGATTATAAAACCGTAGAGTTGGCTCCCGTTCAAAAGGCAGAAGCAACCGGAAGCTGCACACAATCCAATTACAAACAAATTGCACGGCAATTCCTCGGAACATATTCCCTTCTGTTTGCCTACTTCGGTTTCGCCGCCAACATGTTCGTCACCTCTGCCTTTATGAGTTGGCTCCCGACTTTCTACTGTCGTACAGAAGGCATCCCGATGAGCCAAGCCGGAATCAAAGGTGGAGCGGTGATGGCTATGGCCATTATCGGAGCGCCCTTGGGAGGTTATCTGGCCGACCGCTGGGGACGAAAACGGCGTAATGCTCGCATGGTGTTCGGAGCCATTACCTCGGCGTTGACCGGCTTTTTCTTGTTCGCCGCCTTCGCCTTGTTCTCCGGGACCGCGCAATACCTGGTTGCACTCCTGGCCGGAATTTTCGCCTCCATGTTCGTTCCCGGCATTGCCGCCGTAACGCAGGATGTGGTCCATCCGGGACTCCGTGCCACTTCATACAGCCTGAACGTCATCGTCATGCATATACTGGGCAGTTCGATCGGCCCGATTTTTGTCGGAGCCATCTCCGATGCAAGCGACCTTCAGACAGCCCTGACCATCCTTCCCATCTTTTCGTTGATCGGTGGATTTCTGTTTTTGATCGGATCGCGTTTTTACGCCTCGGATTGCGACAAAGTCTGCGCCATTGACCTACAGGTAGAAACATGAGAACCAACATGCTTCACTCTATGTACCATGCCGTTTCCAAACATCGTGGTTCGGCTTATCTAGCCGGTTTTTTACTGATGGCGATCCTGTTCATCCCGGCTTGTGCCCATTGGCAGGGAGACCGCATCTGGTGGCAGAATGATCCCGAGTGCCAATGCAGCAAACGTGAATACAAGGCCGTAACTCTGAGCTCACGCTACATCACGATGCGCGATGGTGTTAAAATCGCGGTGGATGTGTACCTACCGGAAGGGTTGAAGGCTGGAGAACACGTTCCGACGATCCTCATGCAAACCCGCTACGTCCGCCGCATGCAGTTTCGTTGGCCCTTCAACCACTTGGTAAAAGGCCGCTTTCATAAACTGATCCAAGAAGTGGTCCGTCACGGTTACGCCTGGGTTTATGTCGATGCTCGCGGCTCCGGAGCTAGCTTTGGAACACGCCCCCATCCCTACTCGAAAGAAGAAACTCAAGACGGCTACGAGATCGTCGACTGGATCACCGAGCAAACTTGGTCCGATGGCAGTGTGGGTGCCTTTGGGAACTCTTACACAGGCGGAAGCGCCCTCTTCCTTGCCACAACCGGACATCCCGCCGTCAAAGCAGTTATGCCGCGCTATGCGATGTTCGATGTCTATCCCGAGGTTTTATTTCCAGGTGGTCTGCACCTCAGTTGGTTATCGGATGTATGGGGAAGATTGGCAAAAGCGATCGATAAAAATCGTGCGGAAGAATTTGTCGGCCCCAAAGCCACCCTGGCAATTATCGGCACAAGTCCCGTGGATGACGATAAAAATCACCAACAACTCGAAAAAGCCGTCGAGGAGCATGCTCATAACGGCGACATCACCACCATAGCCGACGGCATTGTCTATCGGGACGATGAATCGGCCCATGCTCCAGGACTGACCGTCGATACCATCAGCCCTCATACCCGTCTGGCCCAACTCAACCAACCCGGTCTTCCATACTATTTTTACACCGGCTGGTTCGACGCGTCATTCGTGCGTTCGGAAATTCACCTTTTCATGAACATCGACGATCCACAAAAAAAATTGACCATCGGTCCCTGGGATCATGGGAACTACACCAACATCAGCCCTTATGCCCGAAAGCGTAAGCCTCTCTTCAAAGAAAGCCGCGAAATCTTAAGATTTTTCGATCATTATCTGAAAGGATTGGAAACCGGCATCACCGAAGAAAAAGCCGTCCACTACTTTACCATGGGCGAAGAACGCTGGAAGTCCGCCGATACCTGGCCACCTCCGGAAGCCAAACCAACCGCCTTCTACTTGCGTGCCAATAACACCCTGAGCCAAAATCCTCCCGAAGAGTCCGGATTCGACAAATACACAGTGGACCCGAGCGCCGCGACCGGTTCCCGATCCCGCTGGGTCTCGCTGGTCAACCTCGATCATAAACCCATCCAATACCCACACCGTAAAAAGGCCGATGCAAAATTATTATGTTATACGTCCGATATTCTGCAAACTGATATGGAAGTTACCGGACACCCCATCGTTAAGCTGATCATGGCCTCTTCAGCCGATGACGCCTCTGTTTTCGTATACTTAGAAGATATCGACGAAAAGGGGCGCGTTCACTATGTAACAGAGGGCATGTTACGCGCCCTGCACCGGAAGCTGAGTGAAGCTCCCCCGCCTTACCGAACCCCGGTTCCGTATCGCAGCTTTCTACGCAAAGACGGCGAACCGCTTGTCCCCGGCGAAAAATCCGAATTGATATTCGACCTTTATCCGACTTCTTACCTTTTCAAGCAAGGCCACCGCATCCGCATTTCGATCGCTGGTGCCGATGTTGACCACTTTGCCCCCATACTCCCCGAGCCTCCCGATCTGACATTCTATCGGGAACCCGACCATGCTTCACACGTTCTACTCCCTCTCATCTTAAAAAGATGAGGGTAACCGGTTGTTTTTAAAAAATACTACGAGTCTGTCTGAGGACTTTACAAAGCTAAGTCGCAGTCTTTTATGACCAGTGAAAAATCTCACTTTATGGCAAAATTATCCGATTAATAGATATGAGGCACGTTGAAAGTGCACATAGATTTTACGTGGTGGCATATACGGTCCACCACGGTCTTCACGCCGTTGTTGTAAATGTGGTTTCGCGTGATTCGTAATGAAATGGGCTAATCATTTTGAGTCGATATTAAAACCGCCAAAACTCGTAAAAACACCTGGGATTTCCATGATATGCGACTGAACCTCTTAAAAAAGACCGTAGGCCAATTAACACTGGCATTTCTTCTTATCTTTGCCATTCTCGGTTTTTTTTACCAGTTTCATATTAAGGAGCACTTAGTTTTAAATGCAGAAAAATCACTGAATGAACTCGTCAAAAGCGAAAGCAAGCGTATTTCCGATCATTTCGATTCCTTGGTCCGCATTGGAAGTCAATCTGCAGACTTTATGACTATGCGTCTTCAACAATCTATCGATTCCCATTCACAAGAAGAGTTCGACAAACAGTTTGAAAGGGTGGACGGTGCGTGGCGCAGTCGGCTTTATTCCGGCAATAACACCAATAAATCCGGAGCCTTCCTTTCCAGCCGCCAACCCCTGACAGACAGCATTCGAGAACGTCTCCTTGTTTCCGCCAAAGGATTCGATGATTATGCTCAGGGTGTCAGTTCGCTTGTCTTTAACACATACTTCATCAGCCAAGATCAGTTCATTCGTATTTTTCCCAAGGACTGGGCTTTAGGCGTTGAACCGAACCATGATTTTTCGCAAGATATTTTCTATTCGATCGCGACTCCATCTGCGAACCCAAACCGCCGTCCGGTCTGGACACCACCCTATTACGATTCGATTTGGAAACACTGGATGACAAGCATCATCACTCCGGTATATGTTGAAAACCGATTTTGCGGCATTATCGGGCACGATGTTATTCTGGATGAAATTTACAACAGAATCCTGAACACCGCTTATTTTATAACTGGGTACGGCTTCATCTTCGACTCTTCCAAACATCTAATCATCCATCCCAATTTCAAGCATAAACTACCCCGGGATGCTGAAATGGGCCTCACACTCGGCTCGACCGAAATTCCCGATTCTCCCCTGAAAAACCAACTCGATCAAATCATTAAATCGAATAAGAATTCGGTTCCCTTTCACCAAATGGAATTTGAAGAAAATGGAACAGCCTACATTCTGGTTACGCAAAAATTAGAAATACTGAACTGGTACTTCGCAATTGCAGTGCCCAAAAAGGAAATTTTACAAGAGTTACCCAGTTTCCAAACTCATTTCATCTTCGGTGGGTTGGCCGTCATTCTTTCGCTATTCGCATTCTCGCTATTGATCGTATACCACAATATCATCCGGCCGATCGAGCGACTCACACAAACAGTCCGAGGAAGTTTCCCTGGCGGTTCCGACTTCATCACGACCACGGTTGACGGAGATGAAATCGAGCAGTTGGCCTCTACATTCAACAATCTCACGCAGCGTCTGAAACAATCTCTCGATAACCTGGAAAAAGATATCCAGCGAAGAGAAGAAACTGAAAAGAGCTTGCGGGAAAGTAAAGAACACTTCCGAGCACTAACCGAAAATTCACCTGATGTGATCATGAGATTCAATCATTCCCATCATCATTTGTATGTTAATCCAGTCGTAAAATCGGTAATCAACATCGATCCGGAAGACATCATTGGAAAGTCCCACCGCGATCTTGGTTTCCCATCGAATCTGTGCGACTTATGGGAAGAGGCGATCGAGAAGGTTTTCCTGACGAAGAAAGGCAATCGAATCGAGTTCCAGCTACCGAGTGGGATCTGGATCGATTGGCTGCTTTTTCCTGAGTTCGGACCCGATGGACAAGTTTCGGCAGTTGTGAGTTCCTCTCGTGATATCTCAGCACTCAAAGAAGCTCTCAACAGTTTGAAACAAAGTGAGGAACAATTTCGCACTGTCGTCGACTCCAGCAAAGACGCGATCATCGCCATCAATTCCGATGGAAACATCGTCATATTCAACAAAGCGGCAGAATGTATGTTTGGATTTTCCAAATCCGAAATGCTCGATCATACACTCGAAAAATTGATTCCCGGTCACCTCCGCAAGAGTCATAGTATCAATATTCATAGCTACTTTTCTCAAGGACGCCCCAATGCGGCCATCGGCAAAGTAGTCGAGCTCAGCGCAGTACGTCACTCCAATGAACTGTTCCCAATCGAGCTCGCACTTTCAAACGCGACTTTCGGGGGAGAACGTATGGTTATCGCCATCATACGTGACATCAGCGAAAGGAAGGCCGCCGAAAAAGAACGGGAAATGTTGGAAGAACAGCTTCACCAGTCGCAAAAACTCGAAGCCATTGGAAAATTGGCTGGCGGTATCGCACACGACTTCAATAATTTGCTCACCAGTATTTCCGGCAACATTTCACTTGCCATGCTCGATATCGACGATTCTCATCCTTTTTACGCAACCCTTAAAGAAATCGACGAGGCCGCCGAGCGAGCAGCCGGACTAACACGTCAATTATTGGCATTCAGCCGGAAACAATTAATTTCACCACGAGTTCTCAACTTGAACGAAACAGTTGAGGCCCTTCAGAAAATGCTTGCACGCCTAATCGGTGAAGACATCGAGTTACGAGTCACACTAGACAAACAGCTTGCGAAAATCAAGGCCGACAAAAGCCAGATTGAGCAGGTGATTCTGAATCTGGTTATCAACGCCCGGGATGCCATGCTTGGCGGCGGGGTGTTATCCATCGTAACGGCCAACGTCGAACTATCGGAAAGTTTCTGTCATTCTTACCCGGAATTGCAGCCCGGGAACTATGTTCGCTTATCACTCAAGGATAGCGGCACGGGAATGAGCCCGGAAATACAGTCGCACATGTTTGAGCCTTTCTTCACCACCAAACCCCAAGGCCAGGGAACCGGCCTAGGTTTGTCAATGGTTTACGGGATCATTCAGCAACATAATGGTCTGATATCCGTCACGTCACATAAAAACAAAGGAACGACCTTCGACATTTATCTTCCTATGGTTTTAGAAACTCTTAGCCATAAACAGAGACATCACTCTCGCCAAAATGATCCGGGCGGTCATGAAACAATTCTGCTGGTGGAAGATGAAGATATGGTCCGGAACGTAGCAGTTAAAGCTCTCAAGCGCTTGGGATATAAAGTATTCCCGGCGGCATCGGCCGCAGCAGCCATTGAAACAGCCCCAACGATTCCCGAAGGAATCGATATGCTGCTAAGTGACGTCGTCATGCCGAGAATGAACGGTCGAGAACTGGCCGAGCGTCTGTCCCCACAGTTCCCCGACATGAAAATTCTGTTTACATCCGGTTATACGGAAGACGCCATCGCTCACCACGGCGTTCTGGATGAAAATGTGAACTTCATCGCTAAACCCTATACACCGAAAAGCCTGGCCGAGAAGGTCCGCGCCGTTCTTGATGAACAGGATTGAATTGAACTCGCAGATCAAGGTTTAATTGAAATCCTGCGAGATTGATCCTGTCCGTCGTTATTGCCCGTTATCACCTCTTGATATGAGACACCGGTATTGGGATCTTCATCCGCTCCAACAACATCATGGATGCGTACCTGCAGCGGATATTCAGAAGGCGGCCAATCACTCGGAATCTCCCAGCCAAAAACCACATTCCGCAGTTCGGGATATGCGGGTAGTGATACAGTCTGGCTACCAATGTTAATCAGCGAACCTGAAAAACTATCTTCAAATCCTTCATCCGAAAGATGAGCATCGTCATTATCCGTCAGATCCCAGGGAGTCGATTCCACGAATAAATCCACTTCCGCAGATCCGACAGGCGTTTCTCCGAAATTGTGAAGGGTAATCGTAATCTCCACGGAATCACCCCGACGTGGGTTGGTCGGCTCCCAGCGAATATCGCTTGGGCTCAAACCCGGGTCCGGTTGACGACTGCGTAACCAATCGCCAAGAACGACGGCTCCCGCAGGGATACCATTCAACATCTCATACGGTTTAGCCTCCAGATAATCTCTCAGCGCTTCCCAGCCAAGAGTTGTCGTCTCTTGATACGGGATTTCCTCTCCCTCGACATCGAATACCCGCAGCGGTTGCACGGCATTGCCTTCCGTGTCGCGCGCCGTGACCAGGAAGTTGAAAATGTACGACAGATTCATCCCCAAGCTATGCACCATGGCAAGCCGGTAAGCGCGATCCAACTGGATGGGTTGATCCGCAATACGCAACGATTCCGACACAACCCGCCGGAAAGGTTCAGCGGTATAGTCGACCATATAATTCATCCCCGCCAGATGCATGACTTCCAAATTGAACTCGGTGCTGGCAGACGGATAGAGTTGATCCAGCATTTCGATGGAATACACCAGTTCTAAAACAAATTCCACCGCACTCACCTGATCTTTGCTCATGGCACTCAGATTCAACACGGACCAATCGTAAATACCGGGAACCATTTCTAGAATCAAAATAGGTTCATCGGCTAGCCCGCGCTCATCCAAAACATGCAAGGGCACAACATCATAGATTTCGCTCTCGGTGAGAGTCGGTCCGCGCAGATCGGCTCGATAGATTGATGGAACGGACATTGCCACATCACAGGCAACCCCATCTTGTTCGAGCTTCCACAAAAAGCTCTCTGCCACAACTTGACCCAGCGCACAGAAAGCCCGTTCTCGACTCCCCAGATCGATCGGTATCTCACCCACTTCATTTGAAAATACGTCACCGAATGTGGAAACAACCTCATCCGTCATCTCAGCTACCGCCTCGGCCGTCTCCGGATCCTCAGGTAAGGTGGCATCGACCTGGATCAGGCAGGAGTCAACCCATTCCCCCATACCGGCAACGGTATCGACCTCAAACATCATGGCACCAACATAGTGGCCGGCTTCACCTGCCTGTAGAACCGGAGTAATCCCGCCTGCCGGATTTTCGATTTGTATCGCGTGGTTAAGTTGAACATGCGAATGCGCCGAGATAATAGCATCCACGACACGGCCGGATTCTATCCCTTGAGCGTTGCGCGCAATATGCTCGTCTTTTCCCGGAGGGATATTTACCCGATCACCGAAACCCAATCCGGCGTGGCTGGCAACTAAAATCAAGTCGGCACCCTCTTCATCCAAACTGTCGATGGCTTGATTGATGTAGGGATGCTCTCGTGGATCCGGATTGAAGAAAGTCATTCCCTGACTATGCTCGGTCGGGGCTCCAACGAAGGTATAAAAAGTGGGATCGCCCGCTACCTGGGTATAGATGGACGCATCGGTTGTCACGCCGAGCATCCCCACGCTCAGGCCATCTAAGTCCATGACAATCGTCTGATTGTAACGTTTGACATCGAAATCGACCGTATCAAATGCTTGCTCGAATAAGTCGCGATACTCCGCATATTCAGGCTTGAGGGTCGTCGGATCGACATTCCCCCACAAAAACACCATCGGATGTCCTTGAAGGTCACCCGTAAAGTTCGGTTCAGCTTCCGCCACCTGCTTGTCCAAAAAAGGAACCCCGAAATGATAATCGTGATTCCCAACCTGCACCACATCCACGCCCATCGCATCGTATAACTGGTATAGTTTTGGAATGGTTCCCTCAACATTGTGAAAGAGCGTGTTTTCAAAATCGTCACCCGCATTGACAATTAAGGTCGCAATCCCTTTCGCCTCGTTTTGAGAACGGATCGACTTGAAAAGCGCCGCAATGCGAGCCAGGCCCCCCAGATCGAAGCCGGGGCCTTCCTGAGGCAATATTCGCATGTGGAAATCGTTGATCGACAAAACGCACAAAGCCCGGCGGTCGGGAGTGGGTTCACGAAAAGCCATGACTCGGAAAATGAGTGGAGTCGCTAGGTTGTACTCGTCACGAGCCTGAATGACGATCGTGCCGGGCTCGCCCGAGGCCTCCAATTGAAGCGTGGTCTGCGCAAGGCCTGTCGAATCCACCGGCACCTGCCTATCCGTTAAACTTGCCCCTGTAACTTTCGAACGTCCCGGTCCTCGGAGAATTTCGAAAACAACATTCCGGTCCACAACCGCATCCCCCTCCTCCGTAAGTACGCGAACCGAAAATGGACCGGCTTCCTCTCCTAAAAGCGCGGTCACGACGGCTTCGCTACCACGTCTGAGCTGGACTGCGGGGTAACTCGCAGCATCCTGGTCCCGATCGCTCACTTCGCCGTCGCCATCGACGAGCAGATCGCCATCGGCCGAGTCAGCCTGGCCCCCATCGGAGCAGGAAATCGCCCCTAGGCTTAGCAGCACGCTGACAACCATACCGAACCAACCCGTGACTCTCCATGACGGCATCGTGCCCCCTTTTCCAAAAGAACAATTCGCGGGAAAAAAGTATGAACTCAATTTACCGATCATGAACCATCAAATCAAACAAAAACAAATCTCTTATGTTGAAACTGCATCGGTTAGGGTTATGCGCACACCATATGGATTTCAATTCCAGCCTATATTTATGTATATTTTCAGGAATTTAGACCGGATTTGTGGAGATGGACAATGAAACAAGTCCTTAGGGATAATGAGAAATGGAGCCTTAGAATCAGCAAACCACTTGTTTTTAATATTAATTTGCTAAATTTTAATTAATTAAATATAATTTATAAAAATTATGTGGCGACCATGAAACACAGAATCAAGAAGATGAAAGCCAGTCGCCTCGCTGGGCGGCGGTTTGCCTTATCGGCACTAATCGCGTCCATCGTGATCATTCTCGGGGAGCAGGCCAGTATTGCCCTGCGCTCACCGGTTTATTTTCAGCATATTGGAGAATGGATATGGAATCTGTTTGTGTCCACTTCGTTCCTTTGGACTATCGTCACCCTCTATGGCTTTGCCGGTGGCGCATGCTGGCAGGCTCTGGTCGCCCTCGTGCGACCGTCCGATCGTCTGCTGGCCCTGTTATATCTAAGTCACCGCGACGCACGAGCCGACCGCATGTTCGCCGCATGGTTGATCGGAACGCTGGTAGCCGTCGGATCGGGAACCGTAACCGTTTTCGTACTCCAGCTGCACTTCTCCACCGCGTACAACAACAAACCCCTGGCAGCCTTCGTGTTCACCGGGTGTCTCTTTCTTCTCTTCCCCATCGCCCTAGCCGTCTATATGGCAGTCAGCCGCTCCGTCGCCAGATTGGCCGTACCACTCGAACGCTGGCTTCCGAATCGACTCTTTCCACTCGCCGTGCTGTTGGTTCTGACCACGCTCAGCGGGATCATCGTTCAACTCGTTCTGGCCAATAGTTATCTGTTCGAGATCCTCGACCCTTTCCCATTCATGGTGGTTGGTCTCTTTTTCCTCTCACAGCTTGCCCTATACTTTTTCTTCCTGACTCCCCCCGGCGAGGAAGCGTTGGCCATGACCAGCAATCTTGTCTCGGCCGGGGCTTGGTTACTGATTGTCGGTTTTATGCTGGCAACGACATTAGCCGCTTATCCATCGCAAACTCGAGTAGCGGGAATTCTACGTAATCATTCCCTTTTTTCTAAACCCCTTATTATCGCGACACAGAAAATCGCGGATAAAGACGGGGATGGATTCGCCGCTATTTTGCGGGGGGGAGATTGCAACGACGACAATCCACTCGTTCATCCAATGGCCCAGGAAATTCCCGAGAACGGCATCGACGACGACTGTATGGGTGGCGATTCCGCGCGTCCGTTGACAATCCGACAAGAAAAAGACCCGATGCTGGCCTTACGTATCGAGAGTATTCGCCAACCTTACAACATTTTCCTGATCACCATCGACGCCCTGCGTGCCGATCATGTGGGAGATCTTGGATATGAACGTCCCACGACACCGGAGCTCGACGAGCTGGCCACACAAAGCGTTGTTTTTACAAGCACTTACGCTCAAGCCCCTAACACTCCGCAGTCGATTCCATCTCTAATCACAGGCCTGTACCCCAGCCAAATTCATTGGGGTAGCTATGCCAACTTCCCAAAAATCAAATCCCGCACACCAACGGTTATGGATCATCTCAAAGGCCGTGACTATCATGTCGCGGGGATTTTCTCTTACTGGTATTTCAGAAAACGCAATCTGCAACGCAATGCCGATTGGTGGGATAACCGCGCCTTCCGCCAGCGCGGCCACGCCGAAAGCCACATGACAAGCGACCTGGTGACTGATTTCGCCATCGAACATCTGGAGCAACTCGACCAGACCACTAAACCGCTTTTCATGTGGTTACACTATTTCGATCCACATTTTCTCTACTTGCGTCACTCAGATGCCGATTTCGGACATCGGCAAATCGATCTTTATGACGGCGAAGTGCGGGTATCGAGCCGTGAGGTTGGACGATTCATCGATTATCTAAAAACAACCCCGTTTTACGAAAACAGCGTAATCGTCATAACGGCCGATCATGGGGAAGAATTCAAAGAACATGGCCGCAAATACCACGGTAGCCAGATTTATGAAGAATCCGTTCGCGTGCCCCTTATCATCCACAGTTCCATGTTGCCGCCGCAACGGATATCGGATCCCGTCGCTCTAGTGGATATCGCCCCCACTCTGCTCGACCTCGTCGGAGAAAAATCCGGGCGTGACTCAATGCAAGGTCAATCGCTATTGCCGATGATTTTGAATGGCTGGGAACATGGACCGGTTTATATCGAAAAGCTCAAGGCTCCGACTTTCCCCTGGTCGTTGCAGGCCCTGGTCGATGGCCGCTGGAAATTGATCCAATTCGCCAACGAACAACGTTTCGAGCTATATGACCTGGAAAACGACCCGGGAGAAAAACGCGACTTGTCGGATCAATTGCCGGAAAAGACCGCTCAGATGCAAATGCAGCTCTCAACCTTCAGGTTGCACACACTGACGCACGATACCGGCTGGTACCAAATGGCCACCATGGCCCAGTAAGGGCAAGAGCAAGCTACAAGGGGATTTTGTCGAGAAAAGAAGCTAGCGGCGTCTGCCACCGCCCCGCCTCGGATTGGGACCGAATCCGCGAGAATCATCCCGATGACGATGGAGAATGAGTCCATGCGAAGGATCGTAGGGTGAAACTCCAACGGTGACCCGGTCTCCCAGAATCACACGAATACGGAATTTGCGGAGTTTACCGGCCAGGCGTGCCAAAAGAGACTGCCCGGTTTCGGTTTCGATGCGGAAGTTCCCATCTGTCAGAACTTCACTCACCGTTCCTTCCAACTGAATTAAGTCGTCACGCGCCATGTGTATCGAACCTTGTCTATCATTTTCAACAGGCTGAGGTCTAAAACGGTCTGAACTATGTCCTGTTTTCAGCGACTTGTCAAGAACCCTTTCCGGATCTTTATTCGCCGACAGGCAAGACTCTAGAAATTCGCACCCAAACTGAAGCTATAGGTATAGACTTTTGCGCTGCTGATGATAATTTCCGGGGTGAAATTGATATGGGCCGCAATCATACGAAGCCCTAAAAACCAGCGGTGAATCAGAGGCCGCTGAGTATCCAGCATAAGATAGCGATCATTGTTATCGGGATCGAAACTGGAATTCACGGCATGTGGGGCGGCTATCGCGTACACCAACGAATACCCCGTGTACGGCGCAAACATGATGAAACCACCCACACCCCAATTGTAGGAAAGGCTCAGATCCCAGTTCCAAACATCCAAATCCATATCCGGCGAACCGAACAGATGGTTGTAGTTCATATGCACGGCCATGTCCGGCACGTAAGTAAGTCCTTCCACGAAAGCGAACTTGGCCTCCACCCCCGTCATGACCATTTCCGAACTCAGCAGATACGTCACGACCAAGCCGAGTTCGAGGGAATACGGAAGACCCTTACGGGCTTGAAACTGCACGGTATTGAGCAAGCCGGGTGAAGAGCTGCTTTTCTGGTTTTGCGCATCAAGGGCATTGATACGTTCGACTCCCTGAAGTGCGTCGTCCCAGTGATCGCCGCCTGGAATGGAATTGAGCGAAAATTCGAAGTCTAGATTCCAACCGTTCCAACCCAAGGTTTCGGCGGGAGCATGGAATTTAGGTGCCAGCACCGCCGCGAACTGCTTGGCGAAAGACTTGAATTTCTCGTTGTCGGGCAGCACCTGGGTGCTATTGGACGGATCCGGGAGGCACCAACCATCCTGACCACGCTCACAGAAACGCCAGAGCGTAAGATCGTACTTGGCTGCATAGCTGTCCGGGATGAAACACAACCAGACGCCCATCAGGGCCATCCAAAAAACGCCTTTGCGAATCATCAGCACCTCGATTGCTATACGGGTTTCACCGGAGATACCGCGAACCTAGCAAAATCCCCGGAATTCGTCAAGAAGCGGATGAAAATCTTACTTTCCTGGTTTCGAAACCGACCCCTTATTTTGGGGTTCAGGCAACAACTTGAATTCGATGCGCTCGTTCTTTTCGCGCCCCACTTTCGTCTTATTGCTCGCAATCGGCTGGGAGCCGCCAATCGCACGAATTTCCAATCGTTCTTTATCAATTCCTCGGTTTTCGAGATAGGTGCGAATCATGCGTCCACGTGAGCGGGCCAGGTCTTTTTCTTCTACCGATCGCCCCTGGGCAGCCGTGTGGACTTCGATCAACACCCGCGACCGGTCACCACGCGCCCGGATCGTCTGAGCCACTTGATTCAGCAAACTGAAGCTGCTGCGTTTCAGCAAGGCCGCCTTGGCTTCGAACTTGACGTCCTGTTTCAGTTCCAACCGATTTCCGCGATCGATAACGAGCACTTCACCGGCGTCCGGACATCCATCGGCGTCCGCGTTGCCGTTGATCGTCTCGGGGGTTGTCGGACAATTATCGAGGCTATCCAGTACGCCATCACGATCATTATCGGGATCGGGACAGCCATCCTCATCCTTGAAATTATCACGATCTTCGGGATCGAGTGGACAGCGATCAGACGCGTCCAGCACACCATCTTGGTCGTTGTCGGGTTCCGGGCAACCATCCTCATCCTCAAAGCCGTCTTTGTCTTCTGGCTCGGTCGGACATTTATCGTCGAGATCGTCGAATCCATCACGATCGGTATCCAAGTCCGGACAGCCGTCCTGGTCGCGATCTTCGTCCATATCTTCAGCCGCCAAAGGACACTGGTCCTCGCCATCCAAAATGCCGTCCTGATCGTTATCCGGGTCGGGACAACCGTCTTCCTCACGATAGTCGTCCACATCCTCGGGATCATCGGGACACTCATCCGCGACATCGAGCACACCATCTTGATCGTTGTCCGGGTCCGGACAACCATCCTCATCCTCAAAGCCGTCCTCATCTTCTACAGCTTCGGGACATTGATCGTCTTCATCCGGCAAGCCATCTCGATCTTGGTCTTTCTGATCCCAGGTGTAGCCAATCGTCATAAAACCGGATGCGGGCGGAACGCCATAGCCGGGGCTGATTCCCACTTCGATACCGGCTTGAATGAGGAACCCGAGCGGAAGCAGGTATTTCACCGCAGCCGCTGCCATCACGGGTGTATTGAAACGCTGATCGAACGGATTCTCGGCCTGGGTAACACCCCGAATTTCGGACAAAACAGACAAACCGTCTACAGGCGTGTTGACCTGCACACCCAATCCGAAAAGCAACTCATCATCGATCGTCTGGGTAAAGGCAACGTCGCCCGCCGGATCTCGAATCACAAAGACATCCAGCGACGGTCGCAAACGATATCCCAAATTGGTCGCCAGCACGACAGGCCCCAATTCGGCGTCGAGCACCAGTTTGAATTCGGCCCCGACACCGTCATTACCGAAATAACGCGTAGTATCGCCGGAGGGAGCCACCACGGTAGCGATCACACCCAAACCCACCGGCCATTCCTCGCGATCAAGTGCCCGGATTTTGTTGTGAATGCGAATATCCCCCACGGCCGCGCCCGTGGATCCAACTCCGGTAATCAAGCTGATGCTATCATCGTAAAGCAAAAACGGAAGGTCGAAGCCGATCTCGTAATACGGACAGAGAGCAATCGCGAAATCGAGATCCATCTTCAGCCGATCACTGACCAGGGCCACACTGTCACGCGAGCCGTCAGCGGCCAGGACGTCCATCTCCAGGGGATGGTGGTAATAACTAAATGAAAGAGCGGTGCCCAGACGATAGGTATGGTAAATTTGGCTGGTGTCCAGAGTGATCAAACCATAATTATCCACCGGAGGTGAAAACTGGCTTATATCAAACTCCCGGCTCTGGGCGCTTGCCGATACGCTCCATCCCAGAAGCGCCAGCAGCACCATCAAAACGACCAAACGATGGGCTCCAGCACGCAACATCACGCCTCCATCCCTAGGGTATCGCTAACGTCTAATGGCCTCATTTCAATACACCATGAGCATTGAAATGTAAAGCATTTTCCCGCTTTTAGACCTTCCCAACCGACCTACCCGGACCGTCCCGAGAAGCGTCGGCGCAGAAGGCCCCACAACTCTTGAAATTCATCACAACGTAAAAGCCAGGCAAACAAGGCAAACAACACAGTGGAAACCCCGATAACCAGTAACAAGCCCGGCAATAAAACCACACGCGAGGTGGTTTCAACAAGGTTGAGTTTGTCGGTCAGCCACCAACAGCCCACCCCCATAAGGAGCGCCGCAAGGACAACACGCAACAACGATCGAAACAACTTACTCCACCCCAATGGTCCGATTCGCGACCGCAGGTAATAGGCCAGCACAGCAGCCTGCACCAAAGCCGAAATGCTGTTAGCCAACGCAATGCCACCTTGGGAAAGCGGTCCGGCCAAAACCAAACAGGCGACGATGTTCGCAACGGTGGAAACGGCAGCCGCCTTGACCGGAGTCACCGTATCTTTCATGGAAAAGAACACCGGAGCCAGCATCCGTTCAGCCCCGATGAAATACAGTCCCAGAATGTGAAAAAAGAACGCGTAGGCGGTCAAATCCGTGGAAACCTGGTCGAAACGGCCGCTACGAAAAAGCAGATTGATGAGCGGATAACGAATGACGATCATCCCGACCATGGCGGGGATCGTAACAAAAGCCACCAGTCGAAGTGCAAACCGTAAAGTCGAGCGAAACTCATCCATCTTGTTATCACTGAAAAAAGCTGATAACGTGGGTAAAATTGCGGTACTAACCGATACGATAAATACACCCAAGGTGAATTCGGTCAACCGGGCCGAGTATTGCAGAGACGACACCGCGCCGTCTGCAAGATAGGTTGCGATCATTTGTGAAATCAACACGTTGATCTGATAAACACCCGCCCCGACAATACCGGGAAGCATCAGTTTCAGAATGCGCTGCACGGCTGGATCACGCCAATTGAAGGCCGGGGTCAGGGAAACGCCGACTTTGCGCAAATAGGGGATTTGAAAAATCAGTTGCAAAAAGCCGCCCAGTAAAACACCCACGGCAAATGCGTAAACCGGAAGATCGAAATAGCGCGATAAAAACAGGGCGCTTAGAATAACACTCAGGTTCAATAGAATGGGAGTGAATGCGGAGGGCCCAAACACCTTCCCACTGTTTAAAATAGCCTGACAAACGGCCGCCAGCCCGATAAAGGCGATATAAAAGAACATGTAGCGGGTCAACTCGACAGTCAGTGCCAACTTTTCCGGGTTGTCAGCAAAACCACGAGCAAAGACCTCTTCGACTAAAATACCGGCAAAAGCGATGAAAATAACCGCAAAGGTTGTGAGGATAAAGGTGAACAGAGTAAAGAAACTATTCGCCACTTCGCGCAGACGTTGAGCGCCACCGCGCCGTTGTTCCTCAACCAGCACCGGCACCGCCGCGACCGTCATCGCCCCTTCGCCCACCAGACGGCGGAACAAGTTCGGAATCATAAAGGCGACGGTAAAGGCGTCGGCCATGATACTGGTGCCAAGAAAATGCGCGCGCACAATCTCCCGTATCAGCCCCAATACGCGGCTGACGATGGTCAGTCCCCCCATAACCGCAACGGCCTTTACAAGACCACTTCTGGTCCCATCGGCTGTCATGACATCCATCCTTGTACGGCCTGCTTGGTCACGTTTCCGCCCCCGAATCGGCATGCGGATTTAAAAGCGGTGTTTGACTTGTGTCGAAAGGCTTTTTATCATGGGGGATACCCATTTGGGAAGGAGAAAAGAAACTCATGATTCGCTCTTACTTCCACATGCCGATCCTCGCCGCCGTGTTTGTACTTCTTACGACGATCGGGATCGTGTCGTGTTCACGCTGCTCATCGGACAAACAACCGGAAAAGCCTACGCTACTCATCCCCAACCCAGAAGTGTCCGATACTCCGGAAGTCAAGGAGGAACCCTTACGTCTTGGCCTGCCGATCACACGCCCCGACACATACGGTATGACGGTGCGAGTGTGGACCTCCAAAGCAACACTGGAAACGGAAAATGTCGAAAACAAAAAAAAGCTCACACTGAAGCTCGGCGAAAAGCTGAATATTCTTCGCACGCGTGGGGATAAATTGATCGTTCGCATCAAACAGGGAATCGTCGGGGAAATCGATTCCTGCGCCACCAATTTCGGGCTCCTTGCCTTCGATCGCAAACGCGGAATGGGGCACCTTTCCGCCAAAGACGTTCAGCAAGCCCGCGGTGTTTATTCGGCCTGTATGAAAATCTGGAAGAAGACACCCGATCTAGGTGTGGTTCTGCAGAAAACGCAACTCATATCGAAAAATCCCTCCAATTCGGACCTGTCCTCCTATGAAGTCCATCCCTGGCAGGTCCTCGACGTTTTGGACCGACGTGGACAAGCCGAAGAAACTCAATACCTCGTCGACGCCGGTCAGCATAGCGGCTGGATCAGCGCCAGACACATCATGGTCGGAGTGGATCCGGGCTGGGCATACATCGAAAACAAATCGGCGGGCATGCTGTACAACAATCTGCCTGGGGATAAAAAACTCGCCGATATCTGGCTGATCCACCCGAAAAAGCGACTGCTGATTCCTTTCTATACCGATCGTCCTCAAGTAGAAACAGACCTGGACGTAACCTCTAAAAAGAATTCAATACTTCGTAAAAACACCCTCAAAAAGCTATACGGTTTCCTGAAAAGCCAGGAAATCAGCTTGTACCTCCTGGCCGCGGAGTTTAATTCCATCACTCCGATCGAGCAATTGCTGATGGATAAGGAAGCGGTCAATGATTACCTCGCCGGATCCTGGTATCCGGTTCCCTATGTCAACCCCAATAGCGGACCGATCACGCAAGTCGCCCCAGTTTTGACCCGGCTACCCTGCAACCAAATCCCGGCTGAATTGCAATTCAGATCTGATGAAACATTATTCCTGCAACTGGGCGAGGTGGAAACGGAATTCCGTATCTCGGCTGTCGAGTTGAATCCGGGTGGTCGTGCCGTTTTCACCCTTGCCATCCCCGACCTGCCGGACAGTTCCTTCGAAGCCACCGCCCGCTGGGTAAGCCCGGTGGCTGGCGCCATTCAATTGGAATGGCCCGAGAATGCGGTTTTCGATACGCCTCCCCCCTTGTTCTGGATGCGCTTGCCACCGGCAGCCGTAAAACAGCTTATTAGACAAACTCGCAGCCGCCTAGGATGTCCGGCACCACAGCAACAAGAAAAACTGGAATAAATCCGAGCTTTTGACTATACTCGCCAAGTTGATTTCCGAGAGGCTACAAGCGTGACAGGATCTGCAAAACAAGCTGAATCGACACAAAACCTGATCGCCGTGATCCTGCTTTGTATCCTTATGCTGAGTAGCTGTGAAAAGGGTAGCAACACAAATGACCTTCCCCGTTTTCGACACCGTCCCCTCAACAAAGAGTCTGACATTGTCGTCAAGCCTTTTGTTTTCTCTATCGAAAAAGGAGAACGTCTCTTTCAGGTGGTCAGCCACCGGGGAGTATTGCCGGGCGAGCCCTACACAGAAAACTCTCGAGAGGGGATTTTGGCCGCCGCTCGCTTCGCCAAGGGAGCCGAGTTCGATCTGACCTTAACAAAAGACGGCCGTTTCGTCCTCTTACACGACACGAATCTTAGCCGCGTCAGCACATGCAACCAACACAACGATGATGACGACTGGGCTCCCTTATCACTCAATTGGCATGAGTTGCACACCCGTTGCCGCCTCAAAAGCGGGCACCCAATCGCCCTGTATGACGAGGCCTTCATCAATGAGGTGAGTGCAGCCTATGGATTCGTGATGGCCGAAATCAAAACGGCCATCCCAATCGATCTAATCTTGAATGCAATCAAAGATTTACCCCGCCCTCCCAATCTCATTTACACCAGCTACCGCATCCCGGTCGTTGAGGCACTGATTTCACGTGGAATTCCAGCCACGTTCGATTCTTTCAATTTCTATGCGATTAAACGGGCACTCGACCTCGAACTGCCTGTATCAATGGTTGATTTTCGTCGCCTGACACCCGAAAAAACAACAGCCCTCATCAATTTGTTGAAAGGTTCCACTTTGCAGGTAGTTGCCTATACGGTGGAATCCCGCGAACAAAACCTCGACCAGCTTCGGCGCATGGTCAAAGCCGGTATTCTATCGGCCGTCCTTTTCGACGATCCGTCCTATGGTATGGAATTGGAGCAGGCATGGCGAACACAGCCCTGACCCCCCCTCGTCCAAAGCCCGATCTTTGGTTTTACCCGGCGTTCATTCTGCACCAGATCGGACTGCTCGTGTTTGTGAGTGCCTTTCGAAGCGAATGGTCGGAAGCCGCCGCCCATCTCGGAGCCCTGCAAAACTGGTTATTGTGGATAGCCTTGGCTATAACCGGCGCGTGGGTTTTAGAATATGGGGTGAAACGGCTCGGAAACGGTCTGCTGATTCTGCTCACACTCCTATCAGCGATTCTCTTTTTCTCCGACGAAGCCTTTTACACGTTCTATGGCCACCATCTCGACCTCCGCCTGATCCTGGCCTATGCGTCCGACGCCACCGAATTTGCCGGATCCGCTATCACCTTGGTTGAACCGGCCGCTCTGGGATTGGCCTTTGGCGTCCCACTGGCTTTGGGCGTGCTGTGCTATATCATCAGGCGCGAGGGGATCGCTTTCCCCCGTCCGCCGTTGATTTCGCTCTGGATGACTTTCGGCTTGTTCTGGATTATTTTTCCGACTTTGGGACTTTCCGCCAACGCCCGTTTGATCGAAGATGTCGGACACGGCGATAGTGGCGAACAAGCCCTGATCGACTGCGGACTCGGTAACGATCCCCAATCGTTCCACTCCGACCGCTGTAACGATCACCTCACACGACTGTTCGGTCCCGTCGACAAAGGATGGCAACGCGACCCGCAGCCGGGCTCCATCTTTCGCATGATTCCGGAAGCGGTCAACACCCCCGACAAACCGCTGAGATACAACGTGGTTACGCTCTTTCTCGAATCATTCCGAATGCTTGAAAGCGGGCTACTCGGCAATAAGAGCTATGCTCCCAATCTGGCCCGACTCGCCCAAAACGGAGCCTTGTTCACAAACACCTACGCCTCGGGTTCCCAAACCGTTTTCGGTGAATTTTCAAGCTTATGCTCGTTTATCGAACCCCCCGGACCGTCCATTTACATGGAACATGCCGACTTACCTTTACGCTGCTTACCTTCCATTTTGGCGGACGCGGGTTACAACACCAATTGGATGTGCGGAACGAAAAAGACCTTCCAAGGCACCTTCGATTTTCAGAGTGTCCACGGTATCCGGCATTTTTACGATCTCGAAACCTTCGGTCCTCCCGACGATATCTCCATCTACGGAGCCAACGATTTTGTCCTCTATGCGAAAGTGCACGAGATCCTGAATCGCAAGCCGGAACCGTTTTTCGCACACATTATGACGCTCAGCAGCCATTTCCCGTTTAATGTGCCACCCGAAGAAGCTAAGCGCGCCGAAACGGCTATCGGACGCTACCGACAAGCGGTAACATATTCGGATAAAGCACTGGGTGAATTCTTCGAGGCCATCCGTGGAGAAGCCTGGTTTTCGAATACCATTTTCGTGATAACCGGCGATCACGGACACGATCTTTTCGACAAAAAACCGGCCACGCTGGGCGATTTTCACGACCAACACAACCGTGTTCCTTTGGTAATTTACGCACCGGGCTTGATTCCGGCCGGGCGCTACGATAAAATCGTATCTCAGATCGACATCGCCCCGACTCTGCTGAACCTGCTCAAGTTGAAAACCCCGAATAGTTTCCTGGGTCACGACCTGTTCGGACCCAATGGAGGCGAAGCGGTCTGGTCATCGTTGCAAGATATGTGGTTGCGAACCCCCAATCAATTATTCGGGAAAACCCGAACGTTCGAATATAAAGGGGGAGATCTGCTGAATGGCTATCAAGGGGTCACGTCGTATCGTCCACCCCGCGATACCAAATTGACGGCCATGCAACGACTGATTCAAGCGGCGGTTAAGACCAACTCTGCCTGGTCGCCACGACAAACCGAAACAGCCGAAGCGCACAATTAGCGGATCGGTCTTATTTGGAACGAAAGGAAATTCCATGCAACGCGGATACCTCAAAGGCTTACGCGTCCTCGATCTCTCACGACTTTTACCTGGTCCCTACGCCTCGCTGATGCTGGCGGAGATGGGTGCCGAGGTCGTTAAGGTTGAAGATACGGGAATCGGCGATAGCATGCGCACGCTGCCCCCGGTGGTGAATGAAATGGGGGTGGTGTACACCATGCTCAACCGGGGTAAACGCAATTTGTCGATCAACCTCAAAGACGAACGCGGAAGACAAATCCTACTGGACCTCGTCAAATGCTACGATATCGTGCTGGAAGGTTTCCGCCCGGGAACACTCGACAAACTGGGACTGGATTATGAAACCCTGAAAGCCGCCAACCCGGGAGTGATTCTGTGCTCGATCAGCGGCTACGGTCAAAGCGGACCCTATCGACTGCGTGCCGGACACGATCTCAACTACCAGGCGCTGGCCGGAATCGTGGAAATGACCGGCCGAAGACATGAACAGCCGGGCATGCCGGGCGCTCAAATGGCCGATCTGGCGGGCTCACTGATGGCGGTTAATGCCATACTCGCAGCCGTATTTCAGCGTGTGCGCACCGGCGAAGGAGCACAACTCGACATTTCGATGTGTGATAATCTACTGTCATTACAGCCTTTTATTTGGGCCGAGCTCGCCGCCGACGGACATCCGACCCGTGGTGAAACGGTGTTATCGGGACGCTATCTCTGCTATCATATCTACGAAACGGCAGACGGCCGCAGCATGAGCTTTGCCGCTCTGGAGCCCAAATTTTTCCAGGCGTTCTGCGAAGCCGTGAACCGGCCGGAAATGATGGAATACCATTTCACCGAGGTTTCGGAGAACAGCGAACCCTATCTTGCCATGTGTGAACTGTTTAAATCGCGTACTCAGGCGGAATGGATAGACTTGCTGAAAGATGTCGATGCCTGCTGTGAACCGGTGATTAGCCCCGCCGAAGCACCCAGCCGGGAAATGTTCATCGCCCGCAAACTGTTTTTCCCACTCGAGATTGGAGAGGGGTTGCGAATCCCGATGGTCCCGACTGCGCCCTTTGCACCGGATCGCGCCCCCGATCTCAAACCCGCAGCCTCTTTAGGTGAACATAGCCAGGAAATACTCAGAGAACTTGGTTTGAACGAACAAGAGATTGCCGAGCTGCAAAAAAACGGCGTCATCCGCTGCTGATACTTGAATAGATTCGGGAAAATATGATATTCGCTTGCTGGCGAATAATTCGTGGATTAGAAAAGGAATGCCATGACGCAACTCTACTTGAAACTCGATCATATCGCCGGTTTGCGATCGGCCGGAGGCGGGCGCGAACCCGAACCGGCCGTGGCCGCCAGCCTGGCTGAATTGGAAGGGGTGGGTGGCATCACTATCCATCTGCACTCCGACCGCTCCACGGTACACCTGCGAGACATTCAGGTTCTCAAAGAAACCCTCTCGGTCCCGTTGAATCTCGAACTGACCCCATCCATGAAAAATCGGCAACATGCCCTCGATCTGCGTCCCGACAGCATCACACTGATCAAGGAACCGATGGATGTACGGGCTGACCGCTGGCCGCTGGACATGGGTGATCGCGACCCCATCAGCACCTTCATCGAACCCCTCAAAGACGGCGACATCCTCTCCTCGCTTCTCGTCAAACCGTCTATCGATTCCGTCCGCTGGGCCGGTCGTATCGGTCCCGACATCCTGATGCTGGACACCAGTTCTTTCGCTCTCGCCAAAACCACCAAAGAAAAACATGATTTGTTCCAGACCTTGCAGGATTGCGTACGCTTGGGACGCAAACTCAACATGGATATTCATGCCGGCGGCGGTCTCGGCTACAGAAACGTCTCTCAGATTGCCCAGTTGAACATCTCTTCCATCCACGTTGGCCACGCCGTGGTTGCACGTGCGGTGATGGTGGGCATGGCCAAAGCGGTGCGCGATTTGATCGCGGCGATGGGAAAGGAGGCCTGATGGCTGGCAACTCGCGATTACTGGTCGAAGCCGTCCAGATGCGCGAGATGGATCGGATCACGATCGAGGAAGATGGCGTTCCGGGTTTGCACCTGATGGAAGCTGCCGGAACCGGGACCGCTTGCGCCATGCAAAAGCTGCCCCAGCCCCTCAATCGAGTCGCGATTTTGTGCGGTCCGGGCAACAATGGCGGCGACGGGTTTGTCGTCGCCCGGCATCTGCGACGTGCGGGATTATCGGTGGGTGTCGTTTTGACGATTTCCCCCGACAAACTAAGGGGCGACGCAAAGACGAACTTTGACCGTTTGCCCAACGGAATCGATATCACCCGGGCGGATCAGCAGGAGACGAGCCCCGCCCTTGCCGTCATTGCCGGAGCCGACACGTTGGTGGACGGTTTACTCGGCACGGGCCTGCAACGCGACGTAACCGGCCTCTACGCCGAACTCATCCGGGCCTGCAATACAGCTCAAGCGCTACGGATCGCCCTCGATATTCCCTCGGGTCTTTCATCCGATACCGGACAAATTTTGGGTACGGCCTTCCGCGCTCATCACACCTACACCTATGGTTTGCGCAAAATCGGCCAGGTGATCCATCCGGGAACGGAACTGTGCGGCGAACTACATCGGATAGATATCGGTATCCGGGCCGAAACCGTCGAACGCGTCGGTGCGGCGGGGGAATGGCTGACGCAGTCACGCGCACGCCAGAGCCTCTCTCCACGCGTCAACGACACGCACAAAGGAACCTATGGCCACCTGTTGCTCGTCGCAGGTGCACCCGGCAAAGGTGGGGCGGCCGTATTGGCCGCTCATGGGGCGTTGCGCTCAGGGGTCGGACTGATTACCTGCGTTACAGACCCGGCGACACGATTAGCGATGTTGTCCCAACATCCAGAAGCTATGAGCGCCGTACTCGATGCAGAAACCATGAACGGCAAGACGGAACAACTCCTGGAAATAACAAAGGGAAAAACCGCCTTGGCCATCGGACCCGGCTGGGGATTGGGTGACGAACAGACCGAAATCCTGCAACACCTGCTCGACGCGCGTCCCGACCTGCCCATGCTGCTCGACGCCGACGCTTTGACGCTGGTCGCGCAACTGGGACTGAAAGCATTGAAAACCCGAGCCAAAGCGGGGGGGGTGACGATCCTCACCCCTCATCCGGGTGAAGCGGCTCGGCTGTTGAATTGTGAAACGGCCGACGTACAGGCCAATCGTCCGGCGGCAGCACGAAAGCTAGCCAAAGAAACCGACGCCCATGTGGTCTTGAAAGGGGCTCGTAGTCTCATTAAAAGCCCGGCCGGTTTCTTGTACGTTTGCCCCTTCGGCAATCCGGGCATGGCGACAGGCGGCATGGGAGATGTCCTCACCGGCCTGCTCGGCGGACTTCTTGCGATGCGGTTGAATACAACGGAAGCACTCTTGTGTGGGGTTTCCTCACATGGACTGGCGGGTGACCTGGCCGCCACGCAATATGGCCAGCATGGACTAACCGCCGGAGATGCGGCCGTTGCCATCGGGAATGTATGGCAAGCATGGGAGCAAAATCTAGATGTGGTCGTGTAAGAGCGCGAGTGCCACTACTACCCGACGTTTGGGATACGAACTGGCGGCCTTTCTTGTTCCGGGCGACGTCATCGGCCTGGTTGGCGATTTGGGTGCCGGGAAAACGACCTTCATCCAGGGCTTGGCCGATGGGCTGGGCTTGCCGGCAGGCGTATACGTCAACTCTCCCACTTTCACCATTGTCAACGATTACCCCACCACCCCCCACTTGACCCACTTCGATTTCTATCGTCTGTCGAGTGCGGACGAATTAGAGGAAACGGGCTATGAAGACGCGGCTCGCGGGGAGGAAGGTGTGTGCGTGGTGGAATGGTTCGACCTGTTCACGGAAGCCCACCCACGCGACTACCTGCAGCTGACGATCCATGAAACCCCAAGTGGTCGCGAACTTCAGTTCAGTCCCCAGGGGCTTCGCTGGCAAGATCGTTTGAACGGTTGGAAACGCGTCCAGCCCATGGATGTGGAAAAGCAGAACCGACATGCATGACCGTCTATGGTTGTTGCTCATTATCTGTGTTGGGGTGGGCGCGTACTTCTTGGGCCTCATGCAAGGGAGCCGTCAACTTACCTCGCCTGATCCTCCGGCTGTAACAACATTAACGGAAGTAACAAATCCATTACCCGACTTGACAACCATCGACACGAAGCCACCTCCGCCCGACTCTCCCGTTTCGCTGATCGATCCCAATTCAGCCGATGTCGCGACGTTGACAACCCTACCCGGAGTAGGACCGGTCTTGGCCAAGCGCATCGTGACTGAACGCGAGACCGGCGGACCCTTCCGACGGGTGGAAGATCTGGAGCGTGTCTCCGGCATCGGACCGAAACTCGTAACACGTCTACGCCGGTATCTCGTTCTTACTCCATCGAACAAAGCGCCTTGAACTGAATCTGGATCGAGAGGTCTTATTCTGACGGACCAAGCCCTGCAGACTTGACTTTCCTCCGATGCCCGGATAGAAATTGAGGCTATCTTACAATGAGCAGGAAACCGAACATGCTTCCCATCGTGGTACAGAAATATGGCGGATCGTCGGTGGCCGATGCTGGCAAAATCCGGCAGGTGGCACAACGTATCGTGGCCACAAAAAAGAAAGGCTATCACGTCGTAGCGGTTGTCTCAGCGATGGGGTCCTCTACCGATAGTCTGCTGAAAATGGCCCATGAGGTAAGCAAAGCCCCACAAAAACGTGAAATGGACATGCTGTTGACAACCGGAGAACGCATGGCCATGTCGCTTTTAACGATGGCCATTCAGGATCTCGGTCTCGACGCCATCAGTTTCACCGGCAGCCAGTGCGGCATCATCACTTCGGACAGCCACTCGCGTGCCCGCATCATCGATGTCAGACCGATCCGGATTCAGGATGAACTGGAGCGGGATCGAATTGTCATCGTGGCCGGTTTTCAGGGAATGAGTTACAAGCGCGAAATCACCACACTGGGACGTGGGGGGAGCGATACGACGGCGGTCGCCTTGGCTGCAACCCTAAACGCACGTTATTGCGAAATCTGCTCGGATGTAGCGGGCGTGTATTCTTCGGATCCGCATGAGATCGACGGCACCATTCCGATCGAAGCCCTTAGTTACGACGAAATGCAGGAAATGGGTGCGGCGGGAGCGAAGGTCCTCAATCCGGACGCGATCGATTTTGCCCGATCACATGGACTTAAAGTGATGCTCACATCGACCTTCAAGGACGGTCAAGGCACCCTGCTGCTTAAACCGGAAGAAGTCCCCGTCCACGGGCAAGTCCGTGCCGTCGTGCTGCGACATGAAGAATACCACATTCACGTCTCTTACGATTCACCGAACACGCTCCTATCATTGTTGCGTTTTTTAGAAAAATACGACGTGCCGGTGATCGACATGCGCATGGAAGGATCGGAACGGGGAAGCGGCTTTCTAACAATGAACGCCGATGGTATCGAAGACTGGTTATCCTTGCAAAAAAACCTGTATAAAGAAATCGGCGACGCGGCATCTTTTCACGCAAACTTGGGCTCGATCAGTTTGGTAGGGGCCGGACTGGCCAACAGTCCACAAACCTTGCATCAGGCAACCACCAGGTTGGCAAGTCAGGGATTGGCTTGGCAAGATCTGCTGATGACACGCGACCGGATCACGTTTCGCATGCTTCGGCCTTCTCTCCAAAAAGCCGCGCAAACTTTGCATGATGATTTTTTCGCCCCTACATAATTTAGAGGAGAACTCTGGTGTCAAACGAAGCCGTTCAAATTCAAAAAGTTGGAACCAAGCAAATCCGCCAAGTAGTGGACTTGCTAAAAAACGTGCTTGATATCAATGAAATCAAAACATTCAAGTTACTCGAAGAACGCATTGATTCAAACCGCCACCTGATGCTGCTGGCCAAAGCAGGTAGTCGGGCGATCGGACTCGTGGAATGCTCCATTTTGCAATACAACATCCTTACCGGCGGTATCGACCGCGGGGTGATTCACACGTTGTATATAGATCCTGAATTTCAACGCCGACAAATCGCCTCACGCCTAATCGAAAGCGCCGGTTTTTGGTTTGCCGGTAACGGAGTCGACTGGGTGGTGGTCGACGTGGATGTTACCAATAAGGAATTGTTGTCTTTTTTCGAATCGGCTGGTTTCGAAACCTACCAAATCAAGCTGCGTAAACAAGTACAACTCCCTGCCTAGTTTCACAACTTTACAGCTTTACAGATGGCCTTCACTTTCGGGGTAACAAAGTATTACCCCTTTATTTTTATGTACTTACAGATTTTTCAATATGTTTTAAAATTATATTTGTGTTTTTGTAAAATTTTTCCTTGACAGACACGGAGGCCCTTCTCTATACTCCGGATCACATCACGCTTTGCATCATCGCGACACGTTGAAAAATGAATCGAGAATAACAGGCTAGGTTTTTTATTTACGATAGGCAATACCAACCCCAATGCCGCATGACCAGGAGGTAAGCATGAGCGAGTTCAAGTTCCACGCGCCGGACAAATTCCGTGCAAACGCTTGGGTCAAGTCCATGGACGAGTACAAAGCTATGTACGATCAGTCCATCTCCGATCCCGATACGTTCTGGGCCGAAATGGCCAACAATTTCTACTGGGAAAAGAAATGGGACAAAGTCCGCGATTTCAACTATGACATGCGCAAAGGACCCATCAGCATCAAGTGGTTCGAAAACGCCAAAACCAACATCAGTTACAACTGCCTGGACCGCCACCTCGAGACTCGCGGCGACCAGACGGCAATCATCTGGGAAGGCAACAGCCCCGATGAAGACAAAACCATCACTTACAAAGAGATGCACGAGCAGGTTTGCAAATTTGCCAACGTACTCAAAGGCTTCGGCATCAAAAAGGGTGATCGCGTCTCCATTTATATGCCGATGATTCCCGAGCTGGCCATCTCCATGCTCGCTTGCGCCCGCATCGGTGCCGTCCACTCCATCGTCTTCGGCGGTTTCTCCTCCGAAGCGCTGGCCGACCGTATCCTCGACAGTTCCTGCAAAGTCCTGCTGACCACCGATGGCGTCATGCGCGGCGCGAAAGCCGTCCCGCTGAAAGGTGCCGCCGACAAGGCCATGCAGATTTGCGAAGACAAGAACCACACCGTATCGAATTGTGTCGTCGTCAAGCGCACCGGTTCGGACGTTACGATGAAAGACGGCCGCGATCAGTATTGGGATGATGCGATGGCCAACGCCAGCGCCGACTGCCCGGTCGAGTGGATGGACGCCGAAGATCCGCTGTTCATTCTTTACACTTCCGGCTCCACCGGCAAGCCCAAAGGCGTGCAGCACAACGTCGGCGGTTACATGGTTTACACCGGTACCACCTTCAAATATATCTTCGATTATCACGATGGCGATGTTTACTGGTGCACGGCCGACATCGGCTGGGTCACAGGTCACAGCTATATCGTTTACGGTCCGTTGAGCCAGGGCGCCACCTCGATGATGTTCGAAGGCGTGCCCACTTATCCCGACGCTGGCCGTTTCTGGGCCGTGGTGGACAAGTGGAAAGTCAATCAGTTCTACACCGCCCCCACCGCCATCCGCGCTCTGATGGCTCAGGGCGATCAGTGGGTCACCAAATACGATCTCAGCTCCTTGCGTTTGCTGGGTTCCGTCGGTGAACCGATCAACCCCGAAGCCTGGAAATGGTACTGGAAGAATGTCGGTCACGAAGAATGCCCCGTGGTGGATACCTGGTGGCAGACCGAAACCGGCGGCATCCTGATTACCCCGCTGCCCTACGCCATCGATCAGAAGCCCGGCTCCGCGACTCTGCCCTTCTTCGGCGTGAATCCGGCCGTGGTCAACGATCAGGGCGAATTGCTCGAAGGTCCCTGCGAAGGCGTTCTGGTTCTCACCGAACCGTGGCCGGGTCAGATGCGCACGATCTATGGCGATCACAAGCGTTTTGAAGAAACCTACTTCCAGATGTTCAAAGGCTACTACTTCGCCGGTGACGGCTGCCGTCGCGACGAAGATGGTTACTACTGGATCACCGGCCGCGTGGATGACGTCATCAACGTTTCCGGTCACCGCATGGGTACCGCCGAAGTCGAGAGCGCCCTTGTGTCCCACAAGGACGTCGCCGAGGCTGCCGTTATCGGTTTCCCGCACGACATCAAGGGCCAGGGCATTTACGCCTACGTCACCCTGAATGTCGGCACCGAAGAGACCGCCGAATTGTTGGCCGAATTGAAGAAGCATGTCCGCGCCGAGATCGGCCCGATCGCGACTCCGGACATCATCCACTTCACCTCGGCTCTTCCGAAGACCCGCTCCGGCAAGATCATGCGCCGCATCCTGCGCAAGATCGGTGCCGACGAGTTCGAGAACCTGGGTGACACGAGCACCCTGGCCGACCCGAGCGTGGTCGAAAAACTCATCGCCCGCCACACTGAACTGACCCACAAGTAAGCTCGGTTCAGCATCCCCAAACAGCCGCCCCGTTCCTCACGGGGCGGTCTGTTTTTTATGTGGAATTTTCGAAACTTATCCTTATATCCACAGCATTTCAATGGGGAAGGACGAGATCGCCAAACAATCAGTCAGGCAACGTGATGAGTTTGCCCATCGTTTCGGGAGCCAACACATTATGCTCGATTCGCAAACGGCGTCCACTATAGGGGGAGCGCTCCAAAATCCGTAAATGCACCTGTGCCGAAGCCAGCGAAGGAGGATAGCGATCCTCCGATACGTGACGCATCAGCAGCAAGCTGACGCCGGTACGTCGTCCGAGCCAAGCCAAGTGTTGAATGGCCTGCTCGAAAGCGGCTTCGATCGGCTTGGTTGCGTCACTGGTGATCGCTCCATAGCTGAGATACTGCTGAGCCATAATCCCTGGCGGCAGCACTACCAAATCAGTATTTTTTTCTTCCATCAAGCGACTAACAAGACGAGTCAATGCATCCCGTTCCACAACGTTGACCACCATAATTTGCCCGGAATCCGAACGGTTACAACGGAACTGAGTCGGATCAAACTCAGAGAAAGGATCCACCAACACAATATTGCGCCCACGTAAATGCAACACATCCACCCAGTGAGACGAAAACCAGAACAACTCACGGGAAAACGCGCTCCAAAGCTCGACAGTCGCCCCTTCGGGAACGCCGCCTAACCCAAGCGCATCATCTAGTTTTTTAAAACCTGACGGCAATCGACGCGATCGCCGGAAGTGGTCATTGGATCCATTCTCTTGCATGGGCTCCTCCAGCTCATCCAACAATTGCCGTAAATAACGGCCCGCCAACCGCGCAAGCGAAACGAATTCCGGTACCGGCATGAGAGTTCCTCCGTCTAAAGGCGGATTTCAACTTCACCCAGCTTAAACAGCAATTTTTGTACCAAACAATTTTTGGTGTTATTTCTACAACTTAGAGACAATCAACCAGCCGGTGGCCGTTCGGTAACTGGACCGGAATCCGGATCTCGGACTGGTTATCGGAAAGAAGGGCGTAGGAAAAAACTCGTTTTTCAAACTTTCCTTCGTCAGATTCCTTCAGTGTTGCAACACAGAATTCTCCTTGATTTCCAATAGCTTCAGGCGTATATTTCAATCTAAGTTACGCATCCGTGAAGCTTCGCCGACCAAACGCGTCTGCGTTTTATCCGGCAAAGCATTGATCCGTAAATGACTGGCTGTTTTCCAAGCGCCGTGATAGGGACGTCCCCATGCCTGAAGGACTCAGCATCCACAATCCCGCCACGTTGGCCTTTAGTGTTGTGGTACCTATTTACAACTCATCGAAAAGCCTTGGAGAATTGTGTGAAAGACTGACTCGGGTATTCGATGCCATCGGTGAGGAATACGAGATTTTGCTCGTCGATGATGGTAGTCGAGACAACTCGTGGACACTGATGAAGGAAATTCGGAAGACTTATCCACAGATCAAACTCTTGCAACACACCCGAAATTTCGGCCAGCACAACACCATCCTCTCCGGAATCGCTCACACTCGCGGGGAATTGATCATCACCATGGACGATGACCTGCAGCATCCGCCCGAAGAGATCCCCAAGCTCGTTACAGCCATTCGGGAAGACGAATCCATGGATGCAGTGGTGGGTTCCTACGAGACCAAACAACACCACCCAATACGTAATCTGGCGACCAAAACGATCGAACGTTTGACCTGCTACATGCTACAAACCGATCCGAATCTCAAACTCACCAGTTTTCGCGTAATGCGACGCACAATCGCCCGTCACCTGTTGGAATACCGCAACTTCAGTCCACGCATCGGATTGTTGCTTATGCAGATTACCACCCAGGTGAAAAACGTTCAGGTAGAACATCATCCCCGCAAGTACGATCAGTCCGGTTACAGCTTGCGCCGACTCGTTTCCAACGGCCTTGACAACATTCTTGGAAACTCGGCTTTACCCCTGCAGCTGGTCAGCTTTCTCGGATTGGGTTGTTTCGTTCTCAGCACCATTCTCGGTATCTACTATTTTTGCGAATATCTCTTCGGCGGTATCGCGATACAAGGCTGGACAACCTTAGTGTTATTGCTGCTTTTCTTCTTCGGCGTTTCGCTCTTCGCCATGGGAATCATCGGGGAATATCTCATCCGAATTCTTTTCGAAGTCCGCCGCATGCCCACCGGAACGATTCGCACCAAAGAGCTCGATTGAGATGCCCGACATCCATTGCGGCCAGACGGACGTTTTCGGACTGATCAAGCCGTACACGGACGCGCATACATTGGGCCTAAGTGCCGTGGCCGATCTGCTGGAGGATTGCGGCTATCGGGTTTACAGTGCAGACAATACCATTGCTACCGCAGCCGAAAACATGGAATCCCCTCTCGCTTTTGCACAAGTGTGTGATTGGGTTCGCCGACACGGCATCACACGACTTGGTATCAGCTACAGACTCGACCCGGATCAAGCAACAACGATTTTCGAACACTTCGTCGTGCGACTCACCGCCGAAAAGCTGCTGGACACCGGAACGGGTGGCACAATCAAATCTCTCTATTTCGCTGGGTTACCCGACGCATGCAGACGGATCGAACGGGTATTCCAAAGGCGTTTTCCGGTCTTCATGGGAGATGAAACTCCGCTTCAGACCCTACGTCTGCTCGGAATTCCTGAAGAAAAAATTCCTCAGGCGATTCAAACCACCGCTGAATACGACAACGAACGCATGGACTTCGGGAACGATCTGTTAGGCAGCGAGGCTCACTTAGCCCAACAACCGCCTTCACCCTTGAATTATCCGGAAATGGGCTCCCCCAACGACCATTTGATCCTGCGCCTCACCCATGCAGCTAAAGCAGGACGACTGCCCTTGTTCCGTGCCCACGTCGGCCCCTATCAATCGAACCGTCTGGAGGCCGTGAAACGCCTTATCGACTGGGTCCGACAACTTGCAAAAGCAGGTTGGCTCGACATCGCGTCCATCGGCTCGTCCCAACTGACTCAATCGGCCTTCGGCGAGAGTTGGGCGGGACGTATCAACGGGGGCGGCACCCCAATCCATGACGAACGTGAGTTTGCAACGATCTGGAAAGCCGCCCAACCCATGCTGGTGCGCGCCTATTCCGGGTCGAAACACGTTGTCGAAATGGCCAAAATTTTAGAACGTAGCCTGCATAACGCCTGGCACGCACTCTCACTCTGGTGGTTTTCGGAAATCGACGGCCGGGGTCCCAATTCCGTCAAACAAAACCTGGACGAACATCTTGCCGCGATCCGCTATATCGCTCGCTGTGGACGTCCTTTCGAACCCAACGTCCCGCACCATTTCGCCTTTCGCGGTGCAGACGATGTCACCTATCTTGTAAGTTCCTACTTGGCGGCAAGGACAGCCAAGAAAGCCGGAGTCGGTTATCTGGTGTTGCAAAACATGTTGAATCTACCGAAAGCTTCGTCGGGGCTCAACGATCTGGCCAAGGCGCGTGCCCTTTTATCTCTAGTCGGTAGCCTGGCGGATTCGTCTTTTCATATCATCTATCAGCCACGTGCCGGTTTGGATTATTTTTCTCCCGATCTCGACAAGGCAAAAATCCAATTAGCGGCGACAACCGCGCTGATGACGGACGTGGAACCCGACAACCCGAGCAGTCCACCGATTCTCCATGTCGTCAGTTATTCTGAAGGCGACCAGCTCGCCACGCCGAAGGTGATCAACGAAAGCGTACGAATCGCAAAAGCCGCCTTGACACATTATCCGACTCTGCGGAATCGGCTTGGGTTGAGGGATCTCATCAGCGGGGAAACCGTAACCGAACGCCGCGAGCAGCTGCTTTCCGAGGCACACGAAATTCTACACGACATCGAGCGCCGAATTCCCGATCCTTATTCAGCAGCGGGCCTTTATCGCATCTTCGAAGAAGGCTACCTGCCGGTTCCCAATCTATGGAATTGCCGGGAAACATTCCCACATGCCGTCGACTGGAACAGCCGACTGATCAACGGCGGTACGGAATTGGTGAATGAACGTGGACAACCCCTCGATGTCGCCGCTCGGCTGGATCGTCTGGCCAGGATGCGCGAACACGACGGTTCATTTGACAAGGATACATGTGCAACATGACTTCCACTTCTACCCGCAGAATTACCGTTATCGGAGGGGGCAACGGGGGAAAAGCTCTCGCCGGTCATCTCGCACTTCTCGGACACCGGATAACCCTCTACAACCGCAGCGAAGCCCGTCTCGCGGGCTTGCACCAAAACCCTGAACTGAAACTTACCGGTGTCGTATCGGGTACGGGTCGTATCGCAACCGTTACCAGCGATATTCGCAAAGCACTGGAAAGTGCGGAATTGGTCATGCTTACGGTAACCGCGAACGCCCATGCGGAGCTTGCCGAGTTATGCGCCCCGCATCTCGTCGACGGACAGATCCTTCTCCTCAATCCCGGCAGGTTGTTCGGCTCGATCGAATTCTACAGAGCCCTTTTAACGGCGGGCTTATGCGCCGATATCACCTTGGCGGAAACCAATACGCTCGTACACACCTGCCGCAACATTGAAGCCGAAATCGTAGACATTATCTGCGTCAAACCGGCTGTTCGTCTCGCCGCATTCCCGGCCACTCGTAGCGACGAGGTGTTGACAACGTTGAATGAGTTGTTACCGGTATTTCAGAAAGCCTCCAACATCCTGGAAACCGGTTTGAATAGCGTGGGAGCCATTCTTCACCCGTTGCCGACTCTCCTCAACATGGGCTGGATCGAGACCGATCGAACTCAATTCATGTATTACTACGACGGAATCACACCCTCCGTCGCGCAACTCCTTGAAGAACTCGATGGAGAGCGCATGGCCGTGGGTCGGAAACTCGGATTGTCGATGATTTCCACCTGCCAATGGCTGAATGAAAACTACGGAAGCCGGGGCAACGACCTCTTCACCGCCTTGCAGGATACCGATTACTACCGGACGATCGAGGCCCCACGTACGCTGGATCACCGCTACATCACCGATGATGTGCCGACAGGACTTGTCCCGATTGATTCATTGGGCCGCAAACTCGGAGTCCCGACTCCGATGGCGGATATGCTGATACGTCTGGCCGGGCGTATCCACAACCGCGACTACCGAGCCGACGGCCGCACGCTTGAACACCTCGGTTTAGCAGACTGTTCTGCCGATAAAATCATGGAAATTGTTAACGAATCCGGCTTGAACGGTAATCACCCATGAAATCGATCTGCATTCTCGGAGCGACCTACAATCAGATTCCGCTGGTTGAAAAAGCCCAGGAGTTGGGCTATCGGGCGATTGTAATCGGTGCCGGAGAAGCCAAACCGGCAGCAGCCGAAGCGGCCGATCTCTTCCTGCCCATCGATACGGCCGATCACGACACGGTACTTGATCTGGCAAAACGCGAGGACATCCGGGGACTCGTCACCTGCGGCACCAGCACCGCAATTTGCACCTGCGCCTATGTCACCGAGAAGCTGTCTCTCAGTCGCCATTTCATTTCCTATGCCGCCTCCCTCAACGCAGTCTACAAAGACCGTTTTCGGCGTCTATTAGGCGATCTGACTCCCAAAGGAGTGATCGCCACAAGCTTCGAAGACGCGCTCGCAAAACAATCGCCGTTAACTTATCCGCTGGCTTTCAAACCTGCCGACGGAGGCGGAGGCAAAGGAATATCCCGTGTAAACACCGATGACCATTCACTTATTCGCGAAGCGTTTTCATGTGCCCGGCGACATAGCCGCACGACGGAAGTGGTCATCGAGGAATTCATCGATGGTCCTATATTGGGTGTTGAATCGATGGTATTCGACGGTCACGTTCATGTCATGACGATCGCCGATAAACTCATCCACCCGGCTGCCCGAAACGTAACTCTCGGAGTCCTTTTTCCTTCAGCTCTGCCGACGGAAATCCAGCAGCGCGTCCTCAAAGCCAATGCCGAAGCCATTCGGCGTTTGGGTATTCAATGGGGTCCCACCCATATCGACATGGCCATCGACAAAGAAGGGGAACCTCGTATCATCGACATCGGCCCCCGGCTGGCAGGCGGCGCCATTATGGCCCGACTCGTTCCCTCGAAATGGAACTACGACGTGTACGGTGCAACGATTCGCCTTGCTCTGGGAGAGCTTCCTGACCCGCCAAAAGCTTGTAATAACAGCTATTATGGCAGTTATTTCCTGACAACCGACCAGCGGGGAACACTTTCGGATATGGAGATCCCGGAAGGTGCTTTCGAGCGCCATTGCATTACCAGCTCACGCCGTTTGCGTCCCAATGGCGTGCAATTGGAAGGAGTCGAGCACGACGGAGCGCGCCTGATGATGATCACGACCGAAACCGACAGCTACGACTCGGCACGACGTCAGCTTCTCGACTTCGTCGATGAGGTGACGATTCGAGTAACTCCTGCCGAAAGCGACAAGAGCCAGGATTAAGATTTGAGTACGCAAAAACAGACATCGATGATCGAACCCTCCACCTCATCCATCGCACCGGCTCCCAAGCCCTGGCGCGGCCGTTTGCTATTCGCACTCAAGCTAGCGGTATCGCTCGGGATCGTATCGTACTTGATCTATGTCACCGACTGGGAACGTGCTCGCGACGTGTTGGCACGCACCAACTGGCGCATCGCTTGGATCGCCCCCCTTTTATCCATTACCGGTCTTTTCATCGCGGGGCAACGCTGGCGTTTGTTACTCAAAGCCTTCGGCCTGCCGATAGGCTGGCTGGAACCTTTTATCCTATATCTTTCTGCCAGTTACTATGCCATCATCCTGCCGGGCTGGTTCGGCAGTGACGCTCTGCGCATCTTGCTCTACGCGCGAACACGCACCAAATTGGCCGTGAAAGCCGGAATGACCGTTCTTGCCGAACGCACTATGGGTTTTACGGGCTTGTTGATTCTTGCCGCCTGTATGTCGTTTTTCACTCCCATTCCCGCCATTGAAGCGGCCGGAGTCTCTTTGCGGATATTCCTTCCTCTTGCCGCGGGAGTCGGGTTGCTTGCACTGGCTTCTCTGCTTTTTCTGTCAAGCCGGTTGCCTCGACCACACAATACCCATCATGGGTGGAGCGCTTTATGGAACCGAACTTTCATGCTCGCACACACGCTAAGCGAGGCTCCATCCGGGACTTGGCCAAAAGCTCTCATTCTCAGCAGCGGCTATCAATTCTGTGACTTCTTGGGAGCCTTTTGCCTAGCTCAGGCTTTAGGGCTGGAAATCGGCTTGCTGCAGATGCTGTTAGTCATGCCTCTGGCCAACCTGATCACCATTCTTCCTATTTCGCTCGGTGGGGTAGGAATCCGCGAAGGAACGCTTACCTTCTTGTTGGTTCAACTCGGAGTGCCGCTCTCCGACGCCTTGATGCTGTGTTTCCTGATCTTTCTGGCGCGTCTGGTCGTGTATCTCACCGGTGGCATTGTGCACGCGACCCAGGGTCCGCATCTCAAACCACAAAACCCCTGACCGCCGCCATCACACGATTCTGTTCTTCCGCTGTCATGCCGTTATAAAGCGGTAACCTTAAAAGTCGGTCGGAGATATCCTCAGTTACCGGGAGATCGCCATGATGATACCCGTAACGCAACCCCATATCCGAATCGTGCAGCGGGATATAATGAAAAACAGCCATGATTTCATGCGCCTTCAAATGATCGATGAGTGCCTGACGACTATCGATGGACGGCATCAGCAGGTAGAATAAATGAGAAGTATGCTGGCAATGCTCCGGGCACTGTGGCAGGCCGACTTCGTTGGCACCCGCCCAGTCGGCAAGACCCTTCGCGTATTGCTCCCACAAGGCACGACGCGTTTCTTGTATGGTTTGTCGATTTTCAAGCTGGGCCAGCAAGAACGCCGCACACAGATCGGAAAGAAGATAACTGGATCCAATATCCACCCAGGTATATTTGTCCACCTGACCACGACGGAAGCGGTTGCGGTTGGTACCTTTTTCGCGAATAATTTCCGCACGTTCGATATAGCGTGGATCGTTCACCAGCAGCACCCCGCCCTCTCCGCAGGTGAAGTTCTTGGTTTCGTGAAAACTCACTGTCGCCAGCTCGCCGAAACCGCCCAAAGGGCGCTCCCGATATGTGCCGTAGAGTCCCTGAGCGTTATCTTCCACCACCTGGAGCCCATGGCGGTCGGCGATGTCGCGAATGCGGTCCATTTCGCAACCTACTCCGGCATAATGCACCGGCACGATGGCACGGGTCCGCTCGGTAATGGCGGCTTCGATTTTCGTCTCATCGAGATTAAGTGTATCAGGGCGAATATCCACAAACTGCGGTTTGGCTCCGCGCAAGACAAAAGCATTGGCGGTAGAAACGAAGGTAAAAGACGGGCAAATAAACTCGTCGCCGGGCTTGAGATCGAGCAGCAGCGCCGCCATTTCAAGGGCATGCGTACAAGACGGGGTAATCAGGGCTTTTTTCACACCCAACGACTCTTCAAGCAGGCGCTCGCACCGGGAGGTATAGTGTCCACCGGCGGCAATATGGCCGCGCTGAATGGCATCCAGAATGTAATCCATCTCACGACCCGTCATCGAAGGCCGGTTGAAAGGAATGTGGCCGGACATCGCTTCTCCTTACACGGGGTTCAAATTCGGCGGGATTATACCACAGTCGGTTTAGGGATGCGCTACTCGGAAGGTGGAAGGCGATCGGGCTCGATTGAATTCGTTGCCGGACTCTGCTCTTCTTCTTTCGTAGCAGGTTTTTCCAACCGGTAAAGAAAAACATTCCAGGCGCTGTCCGGGTGGGTAAAAGCACGCAATGGTGTGAGTCGGTTATCGGCAGGATTGGCAATGGGCAACGCCGAAATCACATAACGTCCGCCAAGGTTCCACAAGGCTTTGGGATCAAGTTCCAGGTGGTTGATATTCCGATGCAGGCGGGGTATCAGATAGTCGGCCTCGCTAAGCTCAGCCGAGTAAACGTAAGCCATACTGCCCCAGTTAACAAACAAGCCCTTCCAATGCGGGCTTTTCGCCAATTCGTGGCGAATAATCCGGTAAAAGGCATGTTTGTACGCTAGCGGATAATTGTAAAAATAGCCGCCGACGGTATGAAAACCGTTATACAGGGGGATCGCCGGGTGCATACCGATCACGGCCACCCGATAGCTTTCTTTCGGTTCCCCAATGGCCGCCTCGACCTCATCAAACAACTCCTCGGCATAGAATTGTCGGTAGCTGATTCCATGTTCGCGATATTCACGACTAAAATCGCTGTTATAAAATAAATAGGCCACCTGCAATCCAGCCAGAAGCAAAACAAGTATGCGCCCGTTTTTCGACAACTTTTCGATCATCGCCAAAGACACGGCAAACAGCAGATACCATAATAGCGGGTGCAACAGGTTGAAGCGCGAAATGTTGAAATGCCGTGTGATGGGGGCAACCCGATATAACGCCTCGACTACCGGCGAGTAATACAACCCATTGGCGAGGCTGCAAAAAACGATGCCCGCCACCAGCAACATATAGATTCGTAGACGACGGCGCTGGATACCACCCCAGATGCCCGCCAGGAGAACCGTGAACACCACCACCGGCCAATGGAAGCTATACCCATGATGGTGGGCGTTTTTCAGATTGTCAACGAAACGAGAGGCCGCATCGACCAGGTTGCGATCCTGGTAATATGTGAATTCCGCCCGATGTGATACCACTTGGGCATCCAGCAGCATGGTCTGTACCAACCGGAATTCGAGGCCTAGAAACACAGCCGTCATCAACGCGATACTGGCCACAAACCGCCAATCCGGACGTCGCTTGCGAAGGGTGTCGATCAACCAGAGAGTCCCCATGGATGCAAGAAAGAAAAAATAATAAACAACGAAACTTGAATAGAAAGGAACGAAAATCAGCACCAGCCAGTGACGCCATTTATCTTGGCGGGCGCGGATCGTGAGAAAGACATACAAAACCAGCGGCTGGGCGACGATGGAAAGGCGCGACCCGGGAAAGTGCGGGACGAGGGCAAAACACAATCCGGCCAGCACCGCCACAAGCGGAGGACGCTCATCGGACAAGATGAAGCGCCGCACGAATAAAAACATGCCGAAAAAAGCCACCAACCGGCTGATGACTTCGTTGGCGGCTGTCGCGCCGAAGGGTCCGAACCACACGTTAAACCATAAAAATACGTTCACCTCACTGGGCCACCAAGCACGTTCCAACCCACCCATCAAATTCGGTACGATGGCCTGGTTGGGTGCGAAAATCAAGCCGCTTTGCGCGAGTATTTTATAGAAAACCAGTACGCTATCCAGATAGTCGTGAATACGAACGTAATGATCCTGCCCCAAAATCAAGTAGGGCGACAGGTAGGCCGCCAGGACCACCAGGGGAATCGCGATGTAGCGTTTCGGCAAATTAGACGTCATCGATTGGTATTAAACATGCGTATCGTTGGGTGAAGGACAAAAAATAAATCTGCGCAAGGAGGTATTCTAAACCTGGAGAAATGAAAATCGCAACATATTATTGGAATTGAAGGATCGCTGCTAGCGTCGTTCCATCATGTTCCGCACAACCGGAGCCAGCGTTTCCCCTACAAGACGATTGCCCAACGGCGTCCAGTGGAAATCCTTTTCACGATGCGTGCGCTCCCCACGCTCCTCGGCAGCTTTTAGAACCGGAGCCAGATCGTAGATATCGACACCTGCCCGCGTAGCCGCTTCCGTCAAAATCCGCGCAGGCTGCTCCCAGTCAACCGGGATATCGGGAAAACGTTTCCTCAATTCATCCTGCAAAGCCGGTCGCACCTGTTCGGAAGTTGTGGCGATTGCCTCTAATACCTTGCACCCTTGTGCGCGGCAAAAAGATCGGATTTTTTTAAGAATTGCGGTTTCCACCCTCGCCGCTTCTTTGAGTTTTTGGCGATTGTGCTGCTGATAAATGGGATTGAGGTAATCAGCCGGATTCTGCTCCCAGGATTTTTGCATCGAGGCAAAAACTTGATAAAGCACCCGAAACAGATAAGAACGCATATAGACACCCATCCATTCTCCCGTGTGTCGCATGAACAAGCGCTCGGAAAAATCTCCCAATGGCGGTTTCACCGGCTGCCCCAAAACAACCAGCTGTCCCTTGTCGTCGAGGGAAAAGCGCGGACGCGGGTAGACTTCGTAGGCGAGATCATCGGCCAGGTTGTCGTAGAGATCGTTGCCCGGATAAGCCATAATCAGCACGAGATCCGCTGAAAAATCGGCCACCTGGCTTTCCAATTGTAGCCACTGTTGGCCACGTCCATAACCACTGACCCCGAAGTTCAGCACTTCGAAACGGGAACCGAGTTCACGCTGCATAACGGCGGTATAGATTTCGTCGGTTTCGACGCCGAAACCCCAGGTAAAGGAATCACCGAGTACGGCAATCCGGATCACACCGTCTTCTTTCTTTTTTCTGACCTCCCGTTCCCGCATTCCGAAACGATTGGTGTTCACCTGAGTGGAAAATTCTTCGCCACGAGTAAACATCCCCTTAGTATTGGCTTTCCCCCGCCAACCAAGTTGCTCGTCGAACTCGAAAAAAACGTACTGGTTGCCTTCAAGCAAAAAGGCATTATCGAAAAGCTTACGCGCCGCCCATTCGGCAATAGCCAGAATGACCAGCATAAAAATACCGTTGATGATCAAGATTTTCACAATCGGTCGCATGCCTGCCCCTTCTATATTGCCGACTGATCCACATTCGCTTGATGGAGAGCATCTGTCACTTTTTGATTCCCTCTTTGGTCTGCTTATCGATGATCAAACCATAGCACGCTCTGAAACTTTCTTTCAACTTTCGATCCTGGGATTGGCCAATCGACCCAACGGCGCAATAAACGAAACGGACGCACCTGAAAGCGCGTCCGTTTAAAGAAATGAGTCCGTTCGGATTATGAAATCAGTCGAGAATCACACCCCACTCGACGGCTGTAAACCCGATACGCGGAGGCGAGTCGATAACAGGAGGCGACAACGCAGGTGGAGTCACTTCAGGGGAAACGACAAACCATAGGCGGAAGAGCGAATCGGGCTGCGGATCGATACGAAGTCCGACCAATGGTTCAATGACCGACGCTTCCGTCAAGGGGTAAATGCCGTAGAAGGGTGCGTCGGGCAGATGCGTGCTCCAGTAATCCACGAAATCCGCCGTCTCGGCCGCCGTCAATCCGTAGGCCGCCAAAGTTTCGTTAAAGAAACGCGGGACATCGGCCGCCGGAATGCTCCATCCTTCGTGCATCGGAAAATTTCGTGCGATTTCGGCTTCATAATAGAGGTAGGTATAAGTATCGTCAATCAAACCGGAGGGTTCCACCGTCACATCCCAACCGCTTCCATATTCGGGGATCGACTCCGTCACGACGCAATCGCCGCACAAAGCCAGCGTCACACCCACCTGAGTTGTTTGGGTAGGATAAAGGTAGAGGTTGGGCTTATCAACCATGGCCTCGGAGAAAAGATTGAGGTTGACGGTAGTGGTTTGTCCCGACAGCACCGCGACACGATCAATGCGATCGCCATGTTCCCAATCGTTGCGCGTCACGGTAACGGTATAGACGCCCGTCGGCAGACTCATGCGATAGGTTCCGTCGTCGCCGGTGGTAGCCGAATAGGTGTTGCGATAGGTGCTCTCCGTCGCCGTAACAGTCGCGCCCACGGCTGGCCCGGTCCAGGTGGGCGAATCGGGATCGATATCGTATTCCACCAAAGTCACCTCACCCGCCAACGCGCCCTCCGTGTCCGGTGGCGCCAGCCGATTGAACTCGACCATCGCCCGTTTGAGTTCGCGCGGCTGGGGATCGAGGCTTAGCGCCAACTGTTCTTCCGTCAAGGAATCCGGCCATAAATAGAGTACGAACGCCCCATTCTGGTAACCCGGCAAATACCATTCCATGCCACCCGAATGAACGCCGAAAAACATGGTTTCCCAGGCATCCATAAAGACATCGATCTCGTCCGCATAGAGGCCCTTGGACGACAGCATGGATTCCATATCATCCGCCATCGCTTTCCAGCCTTCGGGGATCGTGACGTTCTGATACGGTTCGCTACCATCGGTAGCCAAGGTGTGAAGTTCCAGCGTCGTACTACTGGAAGCCCCCGCTGCCAAACCGCGCAATTTGCCCCAGGCCAGACTGGCGGCATTGACCGAGCAACCCGAAGGATCGATGCACTCACCCGTGGCCGTGCGATATAATAACAGAACCGACTCCACATCGACATCACCGCTGTTGGTCAAGTTGAAGGTCACCTCAGCCGCACTCGCATCGACATCCACCGACCCGCTGACCGGTGGCTCGTAGTCGCTCAACTCACCGGTATAAAATAATAATTTCGACGTCACACCATCGGTTTTCAGGCAATCGGCATCGGGAACGATCCATTCCGGCAACTGGTAGATCTCGCGGTCCTCCGGCTCCATCTGATCGTAAGGTGGAATCGGCGTCGGCGAAAGATTGCAGGTAGCCGGTTGCGTAACCAGAACATCCTGCCATTCGATGGACGCACCGTTGGGCAACGGTGGCCAGGTGTCGGTTGTGTGACCCGAGGCAAAGGTGACGCCGACGTCCAACAGCAGGGGATTATCGGCATACACGTATAAAACCGGCTTGGCGGGAACAGCGCCCCAAAAACGGGGTGGTCCCGAACTGATGAGGGAAGAGCCATCGGACATCGGACGATTGACCCCCCACTCGTGCAAGATATATTTGCCATCGTCATCGAGCACACACTGCCCCCCGCATTGCGGTTTATCGCTGGAGAAGGGAGCACAGATGAAACCCGTTTCACAGTCATCGTCGCTGACACAGCCCAGAGCTCCCGGAGTCGCGAGGCATTGCTTGACACCGTTGAGCGTCTCGCAGAGCTCACAATCGGGACAATCCGAATCGCTCGTACATTGGTCGGCTTGGCAATTATCCTTACTGAAGGTGGTTGTCCCGCACCAGTTGCAGGCGATCTCGAAAGACGGCGCATCAGCGTCGAAACTGACGCTGCAACCCGCCTCTTCCAAATTGAAAATCGTATCGTAATCGTAGCCATCGATATAAACACGCAGGGTGGATCCATCGTCCAAAGTGAAGGTCAGCATGAACAGACAGTAATCATCCTGGCCGACCACGACTTCCGCCACGGCTTCGCAGACATTTTCGGAATCGGGGCAGTAGCGACCGACCACGGTATCACTGAAGGGACAGCTATCAATCGGCGCACAGCGGCTCGGACTGTCGTCGGGGTAGACGCAAGGCGCGTCATACGGACATTCGGGATTGACGCAACAGAAGGGTGTCCCGAGCATCCCGGTTCCATCTTCACACTGGCCGGCATCATTGCAGAACCATCCTTGCGGACAATCGCACAGATGGTCACAGGCTTGCGTATCGCCGTCAGGGTTGTCACCGTCGGGGCTGTCGCCATCAGGGTTGTCACCATCGGGACTGTCACCGTCAGGATCATCGCCGTCCGACTCGTCGGGGTCGTCGCCATCCACGGGTGTTGTGCTCATTTCATCTCCCAGACAGCCCACAAGGCCGACAAGCAACACCAGCAGCAAGCTTCCCATCCACACGATATTCAGCCATCCCTTTTGCATGGCGCTCTCCTTTGTCAGTGTTCAAGCATTCGACATGGCATAGATCATATGCAAATTGCGATCCAGGATCAATCCCCGAATATTACTAAGAAATTCGGGCGCACGAAGCGGCAGACTGTCAAGCAGACTTGACAGATAGAGGCAGGGGAGACAGTCCTCCAAACTCGATTCAACCTGTTTATTCCTACCCCGCTTCTGCCTTTTTCGCTGGCATCTGCCAGTCGGGGACACTAAAATGGAAGTGGGAATCATTGGGACAGATCGCCGCCACCGTCGGTCCGCATCCGGCGGAAAGGAGGAGGCCATGACACTTCGTAACCGCTCCATCAGCGAGTTGGTCGAACAGCAGTGCCGTCGCTGGCAGAATGCCGCCCAAACAATCGCCGAAACCCCGCGCCGACCCGTCATCACTATTTCGCGTGAACCGGGCTCCATGGGCTTCTTCATCGCCCGCGAGTTGGCCAAAGATCTCGGTTTCGAGTTCTACTCCGGGGCGATCATTCACGACGTGGCACGCGATAGCCAGTTACGGACGATGGTTATCCGCAGTTTCGACGAGCACCCGCGCAGTTGGCTCGACGATCTGTTCGCCATGCTGGAAAAGCGCTTCAATCTCACTTCCGACGAATACCTGGCTCATCTCGCCAAGATGGTCGGGGCCGCCGGAAAAGTCGGACGAGCGGTGATCGTCGGTCGCGGGGCCAATTTCATCCTGCCTCATGAGCGCTGCTTCCGTGTGCGCATCATCGCCCCACTCGCCACCCGCATTAAAAATGTCGTGCGTGCAACCGGCCAGGACGCCGATGCGGCCCGCCAACGCATCGAACGTCTGGAGAGCGAACGAACGGAATTTGTGCGCCACTACTTCAACGCAGATATTGCCGATCCCAATCAATACGACTTGATACTCAACACCGAGCATCTGGATGTTGCACGCGGGGTAGCCATCGTCAAAGCTGCCTTGCCGCTGGTCATTCCCAATGCGGAACTAGCGGCAACGATCTGAGTTGCTGAACCGTTCCCGAACCGGTCTCGCTTGTGTTTCGCAGCAAACTACGCTAAAACGTAACGGACGACCATCCCGCCCGCACATCCACGGACCGTCTTTTCCTCGACAAGTTTGGTTTGAGTTCACGAATCTCGGTGAAAAAGGAGCGGATATGAAGCGTTTGGCCTGCCATTTCATAGGGCTATTCTTCCTGCTGAGTTGCTTGAACACAGGATTGATGGCCACCGAAAACGAACCGAAATACAAAAATCCCAGCCCAACCTTCAAGCCGTTGACCGTCGAGGCGGCTGCCAAGCTTAGCAAGGCGCGTCTCGGTAAAGCACCCAAGCTTAGCGGCGACGAGAAAAAGCAAATAGCCAAACGCAAAGTGGTGACGCGTGCTCTGCCCAGTGAAGGTGAAGCCAAACGATATGAAGCTATCGCCACCATCGACGCACCGCCCGCCAAGGTCATGGCGTTTCTGAAAAGCTTCGACCGCCACGTGGGTCCGATGCCGCACCTGGAAAAAGTCACGTATTCCTGGGACGGGGCGCTAGCCACGGTGGAACAGACACTCAAGGTGGCCTTCACCACGATCTGGTATCGCCTCCACATCATGCACTACGGCGACAACGTCATCGAGTGGGAATACCTGCAAGGCGACATCCGCGAAACGACCGGCTACTACAAGTTTTTCCCCTATGCCAAGGGTAAACGGACCTTGATTGTCTACCATGTCTATACCGATCCGGGACTACCCATCCCGCAGTTTATCATCGATCTTTTGACCAAAAGTTCCATGCCGGACGTCATCGAGGCAGTGCGAAAGGCGGTCGAAACAAGGAAATGATCAGAACTAACATCGAGTAAAAGTTGCCGTAATCGGGAGGATGGTCTCCGGCATAACGATCATCCATGAACGCCCAGCGCCGGAAAATTTGCGACTTGCTTGTGCATTTACGAATAAGATATGCTAGCATGCGTACCGACGTTTGGGATAAATGATTTACTTGGATGAGGGGTAAGGCCATGACGATGGACCTTAAAGCAATGAAGCTCAAAGCCGCTACCGGTTTGAAACGCACAACCAGCCATATCTCACTTTTGGCTCTTGGTATCACGTTTGAACTGACCAGCCGCTACGTACCCGAAATGCAGCAGGAGATCGCCGACTGGGAAGAGGGTCGCCGTGTCACCATCGGAGTCCTGCCCAACGGACCCTACATGACCATCCAGAAAAACGGCGACCGCATCGATTACCTGGGTATCGGAAAACACGAACCGCACCTGTCGATTTTGTTTAAAAACCTCGACTCGGCCGTCATGATCTTCACCGGCATGCTGGGAGCACCGGCGGCCGTCGCCGAGAATCGCGTCTGTATTCACGGTGATAACGCCAAAGCCATGGAAGTCACGCGGGCCATGGCCATCGTGCAAACCTACCTGTTCCCGGGACTCATTCTCAACAAAACCTTCAAACGCCCCCCCAAGTTGACATCGAGCCAGTTGGCAACCAAAGCCAAGATCATGGGGCTATTGACGCCGATGCTCGTAGCCAAGGGAATGAAATAGATCCTCACCCACACAAAGCCCGCACGGCATTGCCGAAAGGAGAACGCCATGCTACCGAAATATTACGAATTCAGTTGCCCGGTTAAAATTCTGAGCGGACGCAAAGCCGTCGCCAACCTGCCCCACGAATTGTCGCAACTCGGTGCATCCAAGCCGCTGGTTATCACCGACAAAGGAGTCGTTGCCGCCAAACTGATGGGACCGGTGGAAGCCGCCTTCGCCGATGCCGAGATGAGTATCGGCTACCTGTTCGAAGACACCCCGGTGGATTCATCGAACCACGTGGTCAACCAGGTTGCCAAGCTCTACCGCGACAAAGGCTGCGATGCCTTGGTCGCCGTGGGTGGCGGCAGCGTGCTCGACACCGCCAAAGGCGTCAACATCGTGCTGTCCGAACAAACCGACGACCTGCTGAAGTTCCAGGGCGTCGATCGAATTACGGCCACCATGCAACCGTTTATCGCCATTCCGACCACCGCCGGAACCGGTTCGGAAGTCACCGCCGCTGCGGTTATCAAAAACGTAGACCTAGGCGCAAAAATGGCGATGGTTTCCACGCGCCTCTATCCTCATGTGGCCATCGTCGATCCGGCCATGATGATCACCATGCCGCCGCGTATCACGGCCGCAACCGGCATGGATGCCTTGACCCATGCCTGCGAAGCCTATTACGGCTTGCAAAAAAACCCCGTCTCCGACGCTTTCGCCGCCGCTGCCATCAAGCTTATCCACCAGTATCTCGCCGAAGCCGTCGAGCATGGCGACCATGAAGATGCGCGGGTGGGCATGGCCAATGCGGCGCTCCTGGCCGGTATCGCCTTTTCCAATTCGATGGTCGGCATGGTACACGCCCTGGCCCACTCGGCGGGCGCGACGGCGCATGTACCGCACGGTGTAGCCAATGCGATCCTTCTGCCTTACGGCATGGAATACAACGTCGCTAAGGTGCCGGATTCTCTGGCTGAAATCGCCGGCATGCTGGGCGTTACGCCACAACTCGATAAAACCGAAATGGCCCGCAAAGGTGTAGAAGCCGTGCGTTCACTGACGGCGACGCTCAATGCCCTGTGTGGCCTGCCGCTCAAGCTGTCTGACGCAGGAGTAAAGGCCGAACAGCTTGAAAGCATTGCCAAACTGAGTATCAATGACGGTTCGCTGACTTATAATCCCGAAGAAATGGACTATCAGGAAGCATTGGCTGTCTTGAAACAGGCTTTTTAGCGCTGAATGTGTGACAAAACGAAACGCCTTTCGAAAGACGCGGCGCGACCCTCGGTTGTGACCGCGTTTTTTCTGCTGTCGCGCAGTATACGTAAACGATGAAATTGCCAAGCCCTTAAGCCGGAACGTCTTTTCGACTGGAATACCACCGAATCTACTGTGGAACCGCTCCGCTTGTCTCCACGAAACCGACTACGGCAAGCTGGCGTTTCCGGTCGTAATTTCCTGCCTGTCGCGCCTTGACATTCCCGCCTTCGGTCTTATGTTTTCTGCGCATAGATACAATGCATTTGATTCGATATTTTTAGAAAGCACAGCTAAAGGAGATTCCGGCCATGACGGCGAAAACCCACTCTTTCAAAACCGAAATGACCCAGCTGATGGATATCATCATCCACTCGCTCTATTCCAACCCCGACATCTTCCTGCGCGAGCTGATCTCAAACGCCTCCGACGCGATCGATAAAGCCCGTTTCCACTCCATCACCGATTCAAGCATACTGGAAGATGATAGCGATTGGACGATTCGTCTCATTCCCGACAACGACTCGAAAACATTAACGATTCGCGACAATGGCATCGGTATGGATGAAGCGCGGATCGTGGAAGATCTGGGCACGATCGCCCGCTCGGGCACCCGCGAGTTCATCCAGAAATTGCAGGAAGCCAAAGCCGAAGATCGGCCCGAACTGATCGGGCAATTCGGCCTCGGTTTCTATGCGTCGTTCATGGTGGCCGAGAAGGTAACCGTTTTGTCTCGCATGGCGGGCAAGCCTGAAGACGGCGTACGCTGGGAATCCGACGGTAAAGGGTCTTATTCCGTCGAAACCGCCGAAAAAGCCACACGCGGAACCGACATCATCGTCACGCTGAAAGACGATTTCAAAGACTACCTCAACGAGTGGAAGTTGCGTCAGTTGGTGCGCAGTTTCAGCGATTTCATCGAACATCCGATCAAGATGGAAGTCGAGGAAAAGGACAAGGATGACAAGCCGGTCACCAAAGACGAGACCCTCAATTCGCGTCAGGCCGTCTGGCAAAAACCGAAATCGCAAGTGAAGGATGAGGACTACAAGAGCTTTTACAAGCACATCTCGCGTGACTTCCAAGACCCGCTGACATGGATCCACTACTACGCGGAAGGAGCCTTCGAGTTCAAGTCGTTGCTCTATATCCCCTCGCACCAACCAATGGACTGGTTATACCCGGAGCGTAAAAGCGGGCTCAATCTTTACATCAAACGCGTGTTCATCATGGACGACTGCCAAGACCTGCTGCCCCCTTACTTGCGTTTTGTCCAAGGCGTGGTGGATGCCTCCGATCTGCCGTTGAATGTTTCGCGTGAAATCCTGCAGCAAAACGCGCAGGTCGGCAAGATCAAGACCAACCTGGTCAGCAAAATTCTGGGTAAATTGGCGAGCTTGCAGAAGGATAAACCCGAAGATTATAAAACCTTCTACGATGCCTTCGGCGCGGTTCTGAAGGAAGGATTATCGCACGACTATGCCAACCGCGAAAAATTGGCCGACCTGCTGATGTACGAAACGGCCGCCGGTGAACCGGGCCTGCGGATCAGCCTGAAAGACTACGTCGAGAAAATGCCCGACGACCAGAAAGAAATCTATTACATCGTGGGTGAAAAGCGCTCGATGCTGGCGCGCTCGCCTTATCTGGAATCCGTACGAGCCAAAGGCTACGACGTCCTGCTGATGACCGACCCGGTGGATGAATGGGTCGCACAATCACTCCCGAATTACCAGGAAAAGCCGCTTAAAGCCGTCGATAAGGGTGACCTGGAAGATGACGTGGATGAAGAGACCAAAAAGCAACACGAAGAAAGCTACAAAGACCTGATGAGTTATCTCAAAGACAACATCGAGGAAATCAAGGACGTGCGACTTTCGTCACGCCTTAAAGACAGCGCGTCCTGCCTCGTGACGGAAGACGGTCAGATGGGCGCTTACATGGAAAATCTGATGAAACGCCTCGGTCACGGAGACGACCTCGGTGAATCGCCGCGCATCCTCGAACTCAACCCCGAACACACGGTAGTCAAAGGGCTGCTCGACACCTTCGCCAAGGACAAGGACGATGCACGCTTGAAAGATCTGGGTTACCTGCTCTACGATCAGGCCGTATTGGCTGAGGGATCGAAGATCAAAGATCCGCAAGCCTTCGCCCAGCGACTCAACACCCTCATGGCACGCGATCTGGGTTAGCGCAAAAACAACCATCACTGACAAGCCGGGTTCAGCCCGGCTTTTTTATTCAGACTTCCACGAGAAAGACCATTCGGTCATCTGTGCCAATAAAAAACGGGGCGCCGAAACGCCCCGTAGGACAACGAGCTTTATAATTTAGTCGTAGTCGTACCAACCTTTGCCGACTTTACGTCCCACCCGACCGGCGTCAAGGCGTTCACGGAAGGCGTTGGGGACTTTGAAACGATCTCCGTAGGCATCCGTCAGAATATTGTGCACGTTATTGAGCAAGTCCAAGCTGATGTTATCGGAGAGCCGGAAGGGGCCGACCGGATGACCCAAGCCCAGTTTGCAAGCGGTATCGATGTCTTCCATGCTGGCAACGCCTTCATCGACCAAGCGATAGGCTTCGTTCATCAGAGCACACAAAATACGGTTGACCACGAATCCCTCGACATTACCGACCTTCACCGGAACTTTCCCGATCTGCTCGCAGAAAGCCTTACCGGCTTCAATCGTCTCGGGGCTGCTCAAGAGGCCCGGAATCACTTCAACCAGCTTCATGATCGAAGCGGGGCTGAAGAAATGCAGACCGACAAAACGATCGGAACGGGCTGCTGCGGCCAGCTTGGTAATGGAAATGGAAGAGGTGTTGGAGGCGAAGATGCAAGAAGGCTTGCACACGGCATCCAGCTCTTTGTAAGCGCTATGTTTAATGTCGAGCACTTCCAAGATCGCCTCGACAACGATATCGACATCCGCAAAACCGTCGAGCGTGGCGGTGGGAGTGATGAGAGCGAGCAGTTTGTCTTTATCGGCTGCTTCCAGCTTCCCTTTATCGACCTGTTTGGTCAGGATTTTCTCGATGCGGCCTTTGCCTTTGTCGGCGAGTTCCTGGCTGATTTCTTTCAGCACCACCGGCAATCCGACTCGCGCGCAGCACAGCGCAATTTCCGCACCCATCATACCCGCGCCTAAAATTCCAACCTTCTTGATTTCCGTCATGACTTCCTCCTTTGCGTCTGAATGCAATGCGCGATGCGTGTTATAAAAACGCGTATCGGTTATATCGATGCAACGGTCTTACCGCCGTTTTATGGGAAAATCAACTAAAACATGATATCCGCCAGGATAGTCGGAATTCGGTGAAAGAAGAGTCTATTTTGCCATTGAAAGCCGCAAACTGCTTAAAAAAGCCGGCGTGCTTGAAAACTCGAAATGGCTCACGGATCGTGAAATCAGTCGCCCGCCGTCAAGCTCCGTAATGACTCCAAAACAGGTGGTATGCGATGTAGCCAGATTCCAGGGGCGAATATTGACTTTTTCGCCGACGAAACGGTAGTCCCGACCATCGGAGTTGAAGTCGAACTGATAACGAATTTTGTGCTCGCCAAAATAACGCAACTCTAAAGTCCCGGAACAAGAAGCTTCGTCACAGAGGCCATCGACCCGAACCGTTCCGGCCAGATTGTTGACCATAAACCGTCCGCTTTTCGGCGAGAGCCAGTCGGTGAGGTCTTCCGTACCCCATTCAACCGTAAACTCAAAAGGCAAGGAACCGCTCGGTCCACAACCCGTTTCGAATTCATGCGTGCCGCGCATGGTTTCCGTGATCGAAAAGCCAATCTCCTTCTCTTTCAACCGCTCCCACAGTCCCATTGCACACCTCACCCGCTATTCATGTTCAATAACGCAGCCTACCCCGCACAGGTTTGACTGTCAATTGCCATGGACGACGTGTTTAAACGAATGTTAGAAAAGGCTACGGAGTACATATGGATTATGGTATAAACGTCGCGTCCTAATTTGTTCTCATTCCACATCGCAAAGAGGATTCATTCATGAAAATTCGACATTTGCCCGTTTTTGCACTCCTCATTCTGATGTTGACTTCCTGTACCGGAAGCGATTTCAATCAGACCATTGATGGCGATACATCACCGGATGGCGATACATCCGACGGCGACGATCCTGATGGCGACGACCCGGACGGGGACGATCCGGATGGCGACGATCCCGATGGCGACGATCCCGACGGTGACGATCCAGACGGGGATGATCCGGATGGAGACACCGATGGCGATGTGGATGAAGATCTGGAAGAGGAAATCTCCCCGCCGCGTCGCGGGTCCGCTGACGATCTGCCGGATGCGGAGGTGACTTGTGAGGAAGGGTGCAACAAACTGGCCGACTGTGGATGGTTTAATCTTCCCTGGCAAGCCATCACGGATGTGGATGACTGCATCATGCGTTGCGAATCGGCCGATCAACTCCCCTACAGTGGTCCCTCGCAAAGTGACGACAATTTCCGCCGCTGTACTTCTGTCGAGGATGACTGCGACGCCATTCGCTACTGCGCAGACTGGCTTTACGATCCGCGCCTCGATTTCACCTGCGAAGTCATCTGCATATGCGCCGAAGGCATGCTACGTCAGGGGCCGGTTGCCGACGAGTTGACCGAACTGGCTCCGGCAGGCCTGACACTCGCAGAGGACACTTGGGTGGTCGAACGCCGTCAGTCTCTCGATTTTGCGAATCTGGCGACTCGTTATCAGGCTCCACTAACGGTGGAAGGCAGTGGACGCTTTATCCGTTTACAGGCCCAGGGAGCCATCGATCAGGCGTTGGTGCAACAACTTTATCGAGAGCTGGAGCCTCTACCGACATTCAAGGACGAAGCCGGACGGATCTGGGCGACCAGCGACCGGTTGATTGTCACCCCGAGGCAGAAAAACACGACGACAGCCACCCAACACCTGACCGATCTTGGATTGGGTTCAATCAAACCGCTGCACTGGACCCAGGGTCGAATGCTGGCGACTGCGGCATCTCCGCTCACAGCTCTACGTCTGGCCAAGCAGTTGAATAACTCGGGAACTGCCAAAGCCGAAATCGACTGGATACGCTTCTACTCCCACCGCGCGGTGGCGGATGATCCGCTTTTCCCTCAACAATGGCACTTGAAAGCGGAAGGACAAGGCGGTACGACGCCGTTCAACGGATCTCGCGTGTGGGAAGCTTGGGACATCACCAAAGGATCGAGCAACATCGTGGTGGGCATCAACGATGACGGCTGCGATATCAATCATCCCGACCTGGCCGCCAACATGGAAACCACCGTCAATTTCCCGGCAAACTGGCAGAATCTGCTCGGTTCGGGCTTCGGTAGTCATGGCACGATGGTTGCCGGTGTGGCTGCCGCCGTCGGCGACAACACCACCGGCGTTGCGGGCGTGTGTCCGGGTTGCCATATCCGCTGTTCCTGGGCCCTCGACGACACTCAGGGTTACAGCCAATCAAGCCCGATCGGGTTACCCGACAGCATGGTGGCGGAGCGATTCGTCAATCACGCCGACGCCGGAACCGCAGTAGTCAACAACAGTTGGGGCCCTGATGGAGGCGAGCCGGAGCGCTGGGGCGACACCCCTAACCTTCCCTCCTTGGGGAGTGTGGTTACCGACTCCTTCGACTATGCCGAAACAAACGGGCGTGGCGGCAAAGGCATGCTGATCGTCTTTGCGGCCGGAAACAGCAACCAGGACGTCTCCCAGGATGAATTTGCCAGTTATCCTACCAACATCGCAGTCGCCGGAGTGGATGAGAAGGGTCTCAAAGTGTACTACTCTACCTTCGGCGAGCAGATTCTCGTTGCCGCTCCAACATGGGGTGGAATCAGCGAACTTGGCATCGTCACAACTGCTCTCGGGAGCGAAAGTGGTGAAGCCGCTTATAGCAACCACTTCAACGGCACCAGTGCATCGGCACCGTTCGTTACTGGTGTAATCGGTCTGATTCTATCGGCCAATCCGGACCTAACCGCCACACAAGTACGCGACATTCTGGCCCAATCGGCCCGTAAAATCGATCGGTTGAACGGTCAGTACGACGAGCAAGGTCACAGTCCCTATTACGGATACGGCATGGTAGACGCTTACGTAGCCGTGCGAATGGCCCAAAACCCGGTGGAATGTGGCACGCGCGCCGCTTGTCTGGGAGCCACCGATTCCTGTGGCACGGAACGGGGCGGAGCCTGCGAACGCGGAGCCTGTGACGAATGCGCCGACAACAGCCAATGTGCGTCGGGTATTTGCCAGGCGGTCCCGGCATTGGGGCGTCACGTATGCCTGACGCCTTGTGAACAAAGCTCGGTGGAACCGGATGGCGACATCGATGATGAGGGAGAAACCGAACTCCCCACCGATGGCGATCAGGAAGACGCGGAAACACGGGTGGATGGCGATGAGGAGATTTCGGGCGAAGAAGAAAACGAAAGCGAAATAGAAACAGAGCCGGTGGAAAGCTGTGAGGAAAACTTTACCTGCGTCAATCACTACTGCGTTCCCACCCGAGCCGCCTGCGACCTGTGTGACGCGCAAGAGACCTGTAACGGCGTGGATGATGATTGCGACGGCGTGGTGGATGGTCCGGGAGTATGCCCTAACGATGGCCAATATTGTCACGAAGACAGCGACTGCGCCGATCTTGAAGATGGAACCCCTCGCCACTGTCTGGCTCATCGTTGCATGACGGAATGCACCAGCCATGATGAATGCGGAACGATGGGAATCTACGACCTGCGCTGCCTGACCCCCAGCTACCGTTACGGCGCTGTGCATCCCGGTCACAAAGTCTGCCTCCCCGATGGTCTGGCGATTGCCTGTGACAGCATCTGCGGGCTGATGTTATCGGATAGTTCCGATGAAAACATGGCGGACCTGGAAACCTGTATCGAAGATCAGGTCGAAGGTCGCTATGTCGACTGCATGGGAGTCTTCAACTCCTGCATGGGGCTGATGGGCAAATAGTGACTGGAAGTTCGGGCGCCTTGACGAATACAAGCTACGGTCCCATAATAGCGCGGCTGATCAATGATGAATCGCTACTGAATTTGGAAAGGACAGGTACACGTCATGCAGTACGACATGAAGCAATCGGTAAACTGGATGCTGGGAATCCTGCTGGTCCTGGTGTTGGCTCTGACCATCGCCGGTTGCGGCAGCGATGAAAATGAAGCGGATACGGACGGCGACATCGATAGTGAGAGTGACGACGACAGTGATGGCGATAGCGACGATGATGCGGAAGACCTGCTTGCCCCGCATCTTGAAACTCAAGGTCTTTACACGATTGCCTATCTGCGCGGAACACCTTATGAAATGGGACAACAGCACGGTGAATTGTTTCACGACGTCATCGCCGATGCCATGGAATTTGTCGACAACGACCCCATTTTATCCAACATTCCCGTGTTGGCGGAGGGTATGGGACTGATTACGGTAGCCGAAGAAAATTCCTACCAGGACCTGCTCGATGAGTGCGAAGGTATTGTCGATACAGCCGGAGATACCGGTTTCACCATGGAATTCTGCCTGATTCTGAATTTCGGCGACGTCTTGCTTGAATTCCTCTCCTCCGGTATTCCGGATGAAGAGGCGGTCAAAGGCCCCGGCTGCACACAGGTATTCACCAGTGGCGACGCCACACCCGACGGCCGACTCTACCACGCACGCAATCTCGACTGGGGATCGTTCAATATCGACATCATTCACCAAAATCCGGTGATCTTCGTGCGCCAGCCCGATGATGGGATTCCCCATGTATTCGTCGGCTTCCCGCTGAATATGAGCCCTTACACGGGTATGAACGTTGCGGGTATTTCGGCCTGTTCGAACGAAATCGATCCGCTGGACAACAGCGTGCAGTCAGCCACGGGACGCAGCCATGTGCAAATGATGGCGAAGATCCTCAAAACCGCCGAATCATTCGATGAAGCCCAAACGTTCCTGGAAGGCGAGCCGCACATGTCGTCCGAAATCATCGCGTTGGCCGACGGCGAAACGGGGCAGGCGGGCGTATTTGAAATGACCGGTAAGTACATGGCCGTACGGATGATCGAAAACGGCTTGATTTACGCCGTCAATCACTTCATGCATCCCGACATGGTCGACTACGATCTGCCCCAGGACGACGCCAATCCCGACTCCAGTATCATGCGTAGCGAACGCCTGGAGCAACTGGTCGAACCGGATGGTCAAGACAGTTTATATGGCCAATTGGATCTGAACGGTCTGATTACGGTCATGCGCGATCGAGTCAATCCACGCACGGGAGTTGAAGCCGGACCGGAAGAAATCGACAACGACGCAGGCCTGGCCACCAACGGACCGATGCACATGGTGGTTTTCGACCCCGAGAAACTTCTCTTCTGGGTGGCCGCCGGACACGTTCCGATCCCGTCCGAACCCTATACCTGCTTCTCGTTGACGGAATTGCTGCATCAACCGGACGCAATTCCTTGCGACCCGGAGATCGTGGAATAAACGCCATTTACTGAACGAAAAACCGGGACCGTCCTCCAAAGGGGCGGTCCCGATTTTTTAAGCATACAAACCCGGCTTGCAGATGACCTCGTGGATTTTGAGTGAAAAGAAGTCGTTCATGTTGGCCGGAGTCAGTACCAGTGCCGCGTCGCAACCTTTTCCCGACCCACCCACGGCCACGATCCGGCGTCCGCTGAGCGCTCCGGCATCGGCCGCCATAATGGACACCTCTACCGCGACCTTCGTTCCCTGACCGAAAAGCTTGAGTGTGTCCGCCACCAACAACACGGGATACACGCCCGGATGTTTTTTCACCAACCCGCGTTCCACTCCCGAAAGGGCGTGGGTGGCACACACAACTCGAACGCCTCGGTCCTCAAGTTCCCGCCGTACATCATCCGTCAGAGTCAGCTTGAAGGGTTCTTTGAATCCGGCATGATAACTTACCGCCACGATTTTCATCCCTGGACATAATTCAAGAGCACGACGCGCCGTCTCGCCCGTGGTGGTGGCCAACACCAGTTCATCGATACCAAGTTCCTGGGCTTTTTCATAGGCCGCCTTCAGACAAGCATCCGTATTCACTTTTCCGATCTGGTCGAAATGCATATTTCAGTCCTTTCATTCAACATCCGCATGAGTAGCCGATGGGGCCGGCCAACGTTCAGTGGCTATTTGGCGTTCCAGAGACTGACAAGCCGTTAAAACTTCACGGACGTTCAGTTCCTGCAGGCATTGACAACGCGCATCGGGATTGTTCCGCCGCCGGTGACATTTGCGTGAGCAATCGGCATTGAAACGCACCACCCGGTTGGGTTCCCAAAATGGGCCGGTGATCTGCGGGTCGGTGGGTCCGAAAATGCCCACAACGGGAGTTCCCATAGCAGCCGCGAGATGAAGCGGTCCTGAATCGGGGGCGATAAACAGCCGAGCTTTCTCACACAACGCCGCCAACTCGCGCAATTTCAAGGCAGGAGCCAAGACGGCGGGTTCTTCCATCGCATCCATAATCCGTCGCGCCAGCGGTTCCTCCCCCGGGCCCCAGACAATCAACGGCGTGAAGTCCATGTCATTTACCAAACCATCCGCTAGCCCGGCATAACCCTCGATCGTCCACTGCTTGACCGCTTTCGACGAACCGGGGGACAGGATCGCCAAGCGCTCGGCGTTGATCCCCTCTTGTCGAAGAAACACCTCCACCGCTTGACGTTCAACATCCGTAATCGCAATGGGAACACGTTTGGGAACGGGATCGACCCCCAAAGGTCTCAACAATTCAAGATTTTGAATAATGGCATGTCGGTTTTTCTTCACTCGCACCCGATTCGTCTGGCAAAACCAGCCGCCTTCAGCCCAACGCCGAAAACCGAGGCGAACGCGCGCGCCTGAAAGCCAGGCTAGAATCGAAGCGCGTATCAGCGGTTGAAAAGTGATCGACCCGGTGAAGTTGATGAAACGTAGACGCTTGATAAAAGCCCAGATCGTTCCAACCGCATACCAGAAACCTTCCAGCGTTCTCAGTTTGCGGGTGACTTTCGAGCGATCGAAAGATTCAATCCCGCTCAGCATCGGAAGATCTTTCAGCAGGTCTTTGTAGGGTTCATCCACCGTCCAAACCAACTTGGTTTTTGGGTAGCGTTCGTACAACGCCTGCACGGCAGGCAGGGTGTGTATGATATCCCCCAAAGCGCTCATACGTAATATCAGCAGGTTGTACGGTCTGCTCCCATAAAACGGATCACGCGTTTTCATCCTTGGTCCTTTTATCCCTGCATTTGCGTTTGCTTTTCGAGGAACTCTCAACCCTTTGGAAACTATCATATTTCGAGGCAAACGATCAAGTTCGTTGCGGCGATTTCAGGGAATCCCGCGAATATTTAATTTTTCCCTCCAACATCTGTAAACGGGCTAATTTCCATCCGAATTCACGATCGAGAAACCCGCCTTTAAACAAATAACTGCGTACGAAACGCCAGCGAGGTCGAAACCACGCATCCAAGGTGCTCACCTTTCGCCCGGTCTCCGCCATGCGTTCGGCCGCTTGTGCTCCGTAACGGCATGCTTTCGCTTCCAATTCGCCGAAAGAGTCGGCGGTCGCATGTTCGATTGGGGTCGTCAACTTTCCCCAGCGGCCTTCCAGGCAAACTCGGTCATGCGGTTCTCGGCTTCGATCCCAAACAGCCCGCTCCCGTATAAACAACCGGCGTTGAAGATTGGGAAAATAGCCGTTATGGCGCAGCCAATGTCCACCCAGGTAGGTTTTTACCGGAATGCGATAGCCTGTTGAACGGTTCAAGCGGATAGCGACACGAATTTCGTCTGCCAATGCGGGTGGGACTGTTTCATCGGCGTCGAGGTTCAAAACCCAAACACCGGTCGCCAGCCGCCGTGCATGCTCTTTCTGGTCGTTTGTACCGCGATAAGGTCGCTCAAATACGCGATCTGTAAACCGCCGTGCGATGGCGACGGTTTCATCTCGGCTGCCGCCGTCCACAACAACGATTTCATCGCAAAAGGCCAGCGATTCCAGGCAGGCCGCAAGTCGCGCCGCCTCATTCTGACAAATCACCACCGCCGACAATTGAATTGTTTGCGGGGTAATCGGGTTTGAGATTGTCGTGTCATTCATGTTTCCAAGCTACCAGAAAACAGATCGTTGGGGCAAGTTCACGGATAATGATACGGATCTTTTCATCGAGGTAAAACGGGCAAAAAAACACTTGCCAAATGATGTTTCGTATGACAATACTCCGCCACCAAGGGAGTTGAGATTGTGATAACGCATGACGAGATGTACAATTTCGAGGACTTGTACGCCGATGAAGAAACCCTCAACATCGTTCTGGGGGGTCTCAATGCGGTCGATCTACCGAAACTGAATACCACGGATCAGGAATCAGCCCGAAACCTTCTCGTAAACTACGGCTTCGACCCAGAAATATCGGACCAACACCGCGCCCTTGAAAAACTTCGCTTCGATGCCGTCCATTTCATCGAAAAACGGCTCCTCCAAGATCCGGATAATCCGTCGGAACGCATGGAAATTCCAGAGTATATCCGTTTTGAACGTGACGTCACGCGTCTCATGGTGATGGCCTCGACGAACGAAAACGGACATGGTCGATGGGCCTGCGCCATTCTGCGCATCATGCATACCCTAACCCACATCAGCAATGATTTATCGACGAACTTTTTTCCGTCGATTCAGAAAATCATTCTCGATCGCGTGTTGGACTTTGTCCATACCGATCCGGCCGGAGATGTCTACCTCGGAACCGATGAAAACGGAATCCGGCTGTATATGTTGGATATTAAAACACAAAAAAGTTTCGACAGTCTGCTTCTCAAGCTCTTGCACAAGTCGGACAATGTGGGTGCCGACATCTTCGACCGCATCGGCTTTCGCTTCGTAACCTTCAGTAAATTCGAAGCGTTACAGGCACTAAAATATCTCCGCAAACACATTTTCGCTTTCCCGAACATCAAAACATCACGCACCCGCAACACTTTGATCGACATCCCACGCTACCATCAAGCCCTCAACAAACTCCTTGAACAGCATAAACAGGGGCTTATGAGTGCCGAAGATGTCCGTCAATTGGCCATTAACTTGGCAGAATCCAATGAGTTCCACCCACAAATCGATAAAGCCGAACTTCGCGAACGAAATGTCTATTCCAGTACCGAATACACGTCTTTGCAGATGACCTGCCGCCAGCTTATCCGGGTACAAGGTCCTCCCATCAGTTCCTTCAGTCCTGATGTGAAAGATGGACTTGTGGAATATCGTTTCTTCTTCCCCTACGAGCTGCAAATCCTGGATAAAAGCTCCTATATCGAAAGCCGCCGCGGTCGCGCCAGCCATGCCGAATACAAACGTAGCCAGCTGCGTGCAGCCCGCAAACGGATTTTCCCATGGCTTGAGCGGTCCGGCACGAAAAGAAAATAAGGCCTAATTCGCCAAAACGAGAACAACAACCTCCAAGTATCTACAATCCAAGCGCAAAAGCCGCTTGCGGCCAATCGATGAATCTGGTAAACAAGGGACACGATGGGTAATTCGCACAATGCGGATCATCCCTTTCAATAAAGGAACCGGGGACCATGAACTGGCTTTACAGCTGGTTATCCAACGATCTGGCGATCGACTTGGGGACCGCCAACACCTTGATCTACGTCAAATCTCGGGGCATCGTCGACTCCGAGCCTTCGGTCGTGGCGGTCCAGAAAAACCACCAGGGACACCAAAAAGTGCTGGCGGTAGGTAAAGAAGCCAAAGAAATGCTCGGCCGCACACCGGGCTCCATCACCGCCATTCGCCCATTGAAAGACGGCGTCATTGCCGATTTCGATGTCTGTGAGGCCATGCTGAAATATTTCATCCGCAAGGTCCACAATGATCGCTCGTTGGTGCATCCACGGGTCGTGATCGGCGTTCCACTCGGCATCACCGAAGTGGAAAAGAAGGCCGTCCGTGAAGCCGCTCAAGCGGCCGGAGCGCGCGAAGTCTATTTGATCGAAGAACCCATGGCGGCCGCCATCGGGGCTGGGTTACCCATTACGGAGCCGTCGGGGAATATGATTGTCGACATCGGCGGCGGCACCACCGAAGTGGCCGTTATTTCGTTGGCCGGTATCGTATTCGGAAAGAGCGTCCGCATCGCAGGCGACAAAATGGACGAAGCGATTATCGCACACATGAAGCGTCGCCATCAGTTGCTGATCGGCGAACGCACCGCGGAATTGATCAAAGTCACCATCGGCAACGCCTATCCCGACGATGAGATCGTCACGATGGATGTAAAAGGGCAAGACATGGTGGCCCGTATTCCGCGCGAGATCGAAATCACCTCGGACGAAATCCGCTCCGCGCTCGAAGAACCGGTACGTGCCATCATCGCCACCCTGCGGCTGGCACTCGAACGCATGCCGCCGGAACTGGCCGCCGACGTCATGGACCGGGGGATCGTGCTGTCGGGCGGCGGCGCTTTGCTCAAGCATCTGGATATCCTGATCCGTGAAGAAACGGGTGTCCCGGTACTTATTGCCGAGGATCCGCTTTCCTGCGTCGCCATCGGCTGCGGTCGCGCCCTCGACGAGTTGGACCTTCTCCGAGAAATCGCCTCAAAAGGCTGAACGGACCGTTTCCGCATGGGATTCCTCCGCCGTCATTTCGTGATCATCCTGGCACTGGCTCTGATTCTGATCGCCGGGAAGGCTCTCTACGATCCACCTGATAAAATCAGCGGTTCGCGACGTGTCGTCGTTGGTATCGCCGGACCGATCCAGGAAGCCGTGGTAGCGGTCGTTGACGGCGTGGCGAGCCTATGGAATGGTTATATCGCCCTGTGGAACACCGAAAGAGAAGCCGAAGATCTGCGGGACATCAACCGTCGTTTGAGTCGCCAGATTGCCGATCAGAGCCTTATCGAACAAGAGAATGCACGGTTGCGCCGCCTACTTGGCTTTACTCGACGGGTCCCGCTGCAATACAGCCCCGCCCGTGTCATTGCCACCAACATCCTAAGCCAATTCCGCAGCATCACCATCAACACCGGACGTGCGGATGGACTCAGCGGGAATCCGGCCGTCGTGACGGAAGCGGGCGTCGTGGGTCGCGTCATCGAGTTGCACGACCGCAGTGCACGAGTCTTGCTCATGATCGACTCCAACAGTTCCATCGATGGGTTGGTGCGACGCACCGGAGCTCGCGGCATCATTCAGGGCGTATCCGAACGTGACCAACTGATCTGCCAGTTCGCCTTCTCTTTAAGAACGGAGGATGTGCGGGCGGGAGACGAAATCATCACATCAGGACTCGATCAGCAATTCCCGGCCGGCCTTTTGTTAGGTCGCGTGGTTGAAGTGAGTCGCAACGATTTCGGGATTTTCCAGGAAGCCAAAATCGAACCGGCTGTGGACTTCAGCCGTCTCAACGAAGTTCTATTAGTCACAGGTGGCGGGTGGCGGCGATGAGCGTTCTCGTCTTGTTCGCCACGGCTTTTCTCACCTTCACATTGGCTGGAAATCTCTACCAACTAATGGATATCGAGCTTTGGCGACCGGATTTCATGGTGATCTGGGTTTTTTTCGCGGCACGGACCTGGCGCGGACCCTTTGCGTCGCTACTGGCGATTCTCCTGGCTTGCCTGTTTTCGGCTTTTACCTTCGGCGCAACTTTTTTGTATATCTTGCTGGCACTCATCCTAACCGGGAGCACGCGTTTTCTGATGCGCCTGATCAACCTCACGCACCCGGTCTTCGCCGCCCTTTACTGTTTTGCAACGGTCCTGGGGATTCAACATTTTTACGTTCTTCTAACTCAATTGATTCATCACCAAACCGTCTTGGATGCGCCGGGCTATGGAACACGCATCCTGGTCATCGCAGCAGCGACGGCCCTGGTATCCCCGGTTTTTTTGTGGATTTTACAACATCTCCACAATCGAGCACTTGCCACCTCTCGTGACGATGCCTACATGCTGCATTAGCTCCGGCACCCCTTCACCGGTCATTTTTCCAGTTGTGATTCAGGATGTCAGTAGCGATTGAGCACGGCTTCCAAATCACCCGCTTGGGAATCGCGGCAGGCGCTTTCAATGGCCTGGGAATGATAGTCCTGCAGTGTCGGACGTTCTTCCTGGTAAAAGATTCCGGCATAAATCTTTTCGGGGTCCTGTGCATAGCGAAAAGCCGAAACCTTGTTGGTGGAATCGAAATCCTCCGGTAAAGCCGTCACCCGTTCGGAAAGATAATCGTAGGTAACTTCCTTATTGAAGGACACACAAGGCGACAAGACATGCACGACGGAAAATCCACGGTGCTGGATGGCTGCCGACATGATTTCACGCAGCATCTTGTTATCGGCTGAAAATCCGCGCGCCACAAATGAAACGTTATACCCGAGAAGCAGGCTGAGAGGATCGAGACGAGCTTCCGTGACCCCATAGGGCGACGTCACGGTTTTGGCTCCCTGGAAGGTCGTAGGCGAGAATTGGCCTTTCGTCAGACCGTAAATCGAGTTGTCCAGAATCATGTACACCATATTCGGATTTCGCCGCGCGGCATGGGGTAAATGACCGCCACCGATCGCCAACGCATCGCCATCGCCTGAGATACCGCAAACGAGCAATCCTTGCGTTGAGGCGGCAATACCCTGACAAACGGGAAGCACACGCCCATGTAAAACATGGAAGCCATATCCCTTTACGAAGTGCGAGAAACGGCCCGAGCAGCCAATCCCCGATACGATAACCAGATTTTTCGGGTCGAGATTGTTCAAGGCCAAGCCCTTATAAAAGGCCGCCAACGAGCCGTAATGACCACAACCCGGACACCAGATCGGTTTTACGCCGCTTTTATAGTCTTTAATACTGCGAGAGACAGCCCCGTCGGCCGGAGTATCGTCATCATCCGTTTCAGCAACGACAGCCGTCTCGATCTTATCGTTGGATGAAGCATCGGCTGAAACCGCCTTACTCGCACTCTTTACCTGCTTCGCCGGTTTCGATGTTTTGGTCACACGTTTTGCTGTCATGACTGCACCACCTCGAGTATTGCTTCATAGATTTCAAGCGGTGTGAACGGAATACCCTGGCATTTGAGGGACAATTCCGTTTTGATGATCAATTCCGAACGCAAAATACCCGCAAATTGACCCGAGAAGTTTTCTTCCACAACCAACAATTTTTCACAGCCATCGATAAAATCGGACAACGCGTCCTTCGGAAGTGGACTGAGCAAATAGGGATGGAAAGAAGAAACGGCAATTCCATCGCGGTTGGCCATCGCGATGGCTTCGCGAACGGTCCCCTTCGTCGATCCCCAGCCGATTATACCGATACGTGCGTCTTTCTGCTCGATTGAATCGTAACAAAGCGACCCAAGATCGCACGCAATGCGCTCGTGCTTCGAATAACGCTTTTTCGCCATTTTCTGGTGATAGGCCGGACTGTAGTTGGGATGACCGTATTCGTCATGTTCCAAACCGGTCGTCTGGTGCCACCCATGTTCGGTGCCGGGGGTGGCCATCGGCGACACACCGCTGTCGGTCATGGCATATCGTTGATAGCTGGGCGCTCCGTTGTCTTGCCAAGCCGTTCGCTCCCAGATGTCAAGCTTATCGAGATCGAAACGATCGACAGTTTCCGTCCGATAGGCCAGAGACGCATCGGACAACATAATCACCGGTGTCTGGTAGCGCTCGGCTATGTTGCTGGCCAGCACGGATAACTCGAAGCAATCCTTGACCGACGAAGGAGCGATCACCACCCGGGGGGCATCGCCCGGAGCGCCATAAACGGCGAAGTTCAAATCGCTTTGTTCCGTTTTGGTCGGCATGCCTGTTGACGGGCCCGAGCGCTGGACATCGACAATAACCAGCGGTAATTCCGTCATGGAAGCGAGACTGATGAACTCTCCCATCAGGGCTAAACCGGGGCCGGAAGTCGGGGTAATCGCTTTGCGTCCGGCATAAGAGGCACCCAAACAGGCGCCGATCGCCGAAATTTCGTCTTCGCATTGGATCAGATGTCCGCCGAAACGCGGCAATTCGTTGGCCAAAAATTCGAAAATCGGGGTAGCAGGCGTGATGGGATAACCGGCACAGAAACGGATCCCGGCAGCCAGCGCACCGATGGCGACGGCTTGGTTACCCGACATAATCAGCTTTTTCCCACCATTGCCTTCTTCGGCGCCCGGCGCTTTTCGAAAAGGCTTGAGCTGCAGTTTTTCTGAAGCGAATTGGAATCCCGCCACCAAGGCCAAGGTGTTATTTCCCACCACTTTCGGGCCTTTTTTGGTGAACTGGTGTTTCACCGTCAAAGCCGCCACATCGAGCGGAATACCCAACAGATAGGAAATGACACCAACCGCCGTCACGTTCTTTCCACGAATGGAATCCGTCGCCTCTTTGCTAATCTCGTTTAACGGGACGGCACAGACCTGCACCCCCTCAACCACGGGAGGCTTGGGGCATTGATCAGGGTCGTACAGGATGACCCCACCATCCTTGACCGACTGCGTATAGTTATCGAGCGCCTCCTGATTGAAGGCCATGAAGACATCGAGTTTATCCCCCGCCGACCAAACCGGCTGCTTGTCCACACGCAACTGGAACATGGCCAAACCGCCCCGGATTTCAGCCGGATAGGTCCGAAATGTGAAAATTTCATAGCCCGAACGTGCGGATGAGCGCGCCAGGATTTCTCCCGCGCTGATCACACCCTCACCACCTTCGCCGCCGATACGAAGCGTAAGATCCGTCATAAATGTTTCCACCGGATTTGAGAACAGGAAGGACGCCGACTTGTGTCGCCGCAATTGGAAAGCATACAGTCTTCAGCCGTTTCCGGCCAGAGTCGAACCATGGTTTTCGCCATCTGATGTGACCGTCCAGGGGGCCACAACCCGGTTCCCACCGTGGGGCATTACCTACCGCCACGGTTTGGGGAACGAGGTTAGCACAACTGACTATCAGATCAAGGATTTTCGGCGTAAAAGTGCCTTTTTCGGCGAATCGGCAATCCTAGGCTGACTTTTTGCGATTTTCGTAATCCTCTAAAGCCTTTTGGATGGCCTCTTCAGCCATAACCGAGCAGTGAATTTTGGCGGGAGGCAAACCATCCAACGCATCGGCGATCCTCTGGTTGGTTACTTTTTTGGCCTCTTCCACGCTCAAACCCTTGATGATTTCGGTCAGCATACTCGAGCTGGCAATGGCGGCACCGCAGCCAAAAGTCTGAAAACGCACGTCTTTTACCGTATCGTCTTCGATTTTGAGGAACAGTCGCATCATATCGCCACAGGAAGGATTGCCCACTTCGCCCACGCCGTCGGGGCTTTCCAGTTCGCCCATGTTGCGCGGATTCATGAAATGGTCCATCACCTTGGGATTGTAGGGGCCAGCGTTGCTCATGTCGGATCTCCTTCTACATTCAGCCGTTTTTTTGGCTTTTCAGGTAATCGTGATAGGTGGGCGACATCTGTAAAAGACGCTCCACGATGGGTGAAAACTCCTGTAAAACAAAGTCGATATGGGCCTCGGTGGTGTCTTTTCCAATGAAAAACGTCACCGACCCGGCGCAGATATCGGATGGAACGCCCACCGCATCGAGAACGTGCGACGCCACCAGTTCATCTTCATCAGCCGCTTTCAAGTTGGATCCGCAAGCAGACCCGGATGCGGCCATGATATTTTTGCTGTTAAGGAAAAGAATCAGCGATTCGCCCTCAACGTGCTCGACCCAGAAACTGACATGCCCCGGCAGTCGATCGGTCGGATGTCCCGTAAAATGGATGAACGAAATTTTTTCTTCAAGTCCTTTCCACAGTTTACGCCCGAGAAGAGCTTGGCGCTCGGCCCACTCGGCCTTTTCTGCGAGTGCGAGACGAGCAGCCGCCGCCATTCCGACGATGCCGGGAACGTTTTCGGTGCCGCAACGCAAGCCAAACTCCTGCCAACCGCCATAACTGCGCGGTTTGGGGCGCACACCCTCGGCTAACACCAGCGCGCCGACTCCTTTGGGTCCATAGAAGTTGTGGGCCGAAAGCGTGACGGCATCGATCCCCCACTCACTCATGCGCAAGGGAAGAAGCCCGGCCGAAGCGGTGGCGTCGGTATGGAAAAAGGCTCCAGTCTCGCGCACCAGAGCGGCCAATTCGGCAATCGGTTGAATCGTCCCTACCTCGGCATTGGCGTGCATCACCGATACAAGGGCAGTATCACTGCGCAGTCTGGATTTGAGTATTTCGGGTGTCACCACTCCATTTTTGTCAACGGGAAGTTCCTCTACGGTATAGCCGTGAGCCTTCAACATGTCGAGGGTATTTACTACGGAATAATGCTCGATCTGCGAAACCAGTACATGCTTTCGTTCCGGATCCTTAGCCGAAGGCAAACCGAGAAGAGCCAGGTTGTTCGCTTCGGTAGCACCGGAGGTGAAAACCACCTGCCCTTTTGCCAATCCGACCAGCGCCGCCACATCGGATCGAGCACCATCTACAGCCTGAGAAGCTTGATTACCCTGGGCATGCAAGTGACTGGACGGATTGCCGTATATTTCGGTGAAATACGGGTTCATCGCCTCCACAACGCGCGGGTCGCAAGGCGAAGTGGATCCGTGATCAAGAAAAATGAGATCGTTCATAGCGTCTCCGTCGATTCTGGGGTCTGACCCATGGTTTCCATACGTTCTGAGGTTGGAGCAGCCCGGCTCAAATCGGCCAAAGTCGTAGCGTCGAGCATATGGTAAAAACGTCGTTCCGCACGGCGAAACAGATCTTGCAAAACGATACGCCTTGAGTTTGCAACCATGGCCGGTTTCTCCGCCCAGTCATCCGAATTTGGCGACGTTCCGTCGAACAAGCGAACCACCTCGCCCAGCGAAATAGCTGAAGCCGGTCGAGCCAAATGAAAACCGCCAACTTTACCTCGGCGGGAATCAACGAGCCCGGCATGACGCAAGCGATTGAATACTTTAGACAAATAGCTTTTAGAAACGTTTTGCCGACGAGCGATATCGGCCACGAGCAGTCGCCCGTTATCACCCGCCTCAGCTAGTTCCCATAAGCCTTGAATGGCCATCTCGCTTGTCTGACTGATCCTCACATCAACCTCGTTATTCGATCCATCGTACCTTCGCTAATATAGTGCGGCTTGGCCGAATGTCAACACACCTGACATGATCTGTCCGAAATAATATTTCTTCCCGATATTCAAGCTTAGCACCTCCCGGTTGCAAGCTTGTCCAAGATCCCGTACACTGTTTTCAGACGATCAATCAAGAACGGGAGCCTCGCCTACTGCGAAACGGGGGAGAGTCATGCTGAAAGCCGGATTCGCCAAACTCGATATCACGCCAACCGGGCCTGTACCATTGGCGGGCTATTTCAGCCTGAGACCACGGATGTCGAAAGAGGTGCGCGACCCGCTTTACGTACGCGCATTGGCTCTACAGGAAGGAAATAACACGCTCGTGTTGATCAGTTACGATTTGCTGTTGATTACCGAGCAAATGGTCCGCGGCGTGAACGGCCGATTGAAAGAAACCGGGGCGCAAGTCATTCTGCACGCCACTCACACCCATTCGGGATCGGGCGGTTACTGGAACACCTTCGCCGCCCGTCTGGCATTGGGACATTACCTCCCGGCGATGCTGCCGTTTTTATGCGACCAGGGAGCGCGCGCCGCCTGGGCGGCCCTCGACGACCTCTCCCCGGCCGGTTGGGCGACACACACGGGCCACATTCCCGCTTTAGCCAAAAACCGGCGTGACCGGGACGGTCTGGTGGATGATGGGCTGTGGGCTCTCAAAATCCAGCGTCCGGCCCCGAAATCGGACAAAGCCATCCTGGTCGGTTTTTCCGGTCACCCGGTAATCGTCGCCGAACGCCAACCTAATGCGCTATCGGCGGACTTCCCCGGCGAAGTAATCCGACGCATCGAAGAACAAACGGACTTCGGGATGTTTGTCAACGGCGCACTTGGAGGAGTAGATGTTCTTTTCCCCGATGAACCGATGGAAGTCGATCGCAACTTGGAACTCCAAGCCGCTCCCATCGTGACGGAGGCTCTGGGCGTTTTGAAAAAACGAACGCGTAAAACAGGTGAACTACGCATGGCATCCCGCACAATCGAAGTGGATGGACGCCCGGATGTCGCTATGGCCTTCGACGAACCACGCTGGCTGAGAAAAGTCACCCGGCCATTGGACTGGCTGGCCTCGGCCGCCTTCGCCCGCGCGGATCTTGAGCACTGGCATCTGCAGGGTTTTGCCTTGGGTGACACCTGTTTCATCGGCACCCCGGCCGATTTGGGCGTAGGGGTGTCGCTGGCGATTCAGGTAAAAGCCCGTGCGAAGGGCTACAACAACCCCTTTGTAGCCTCGCAATGCGACGGTTACATCGGATACATTCACCGTCGCCACGATTACCACCATCCACCGGCCAAAGGCACCCGTTCGATGGCCATCTATGAAAACGTAATGGGCATTTTCGGACGCGAAATGGGTGAACGCCTGATACATGAAGCGGATGCATTACTTGATGAACTGTCCGTTTAGCGCTATGATTCCCCAGAAGTCGGTTGAAATCTCACAACGGAAGGCAAAGCTTGATGGATGGTTGGATGTGGGTGTTTGTCATCGGGTCGCTGTTGACCATTGGCCTGTTGGCGGTTGTGTTTATCAAGCTGTCTCAGCTGCACCGGCGTAGCGAGTCCGATTCGGGACTCGGGCTCCTGCAGGCGCAAGTGAGCGATTTACGCACGGAGTTGCAACGATCCCTGGTCGACAGCCAGGAACGTCTGTCCTCCCGCCTGGAAAACCTTTCGACACGCATGGACGACAAGCTGGGTCAGGGTGTTCACACCATGAACCAGCGGCTGACGGATATGACCGCACAGATCGACCGCCGCCTGGAGCAGGACACGCATAATTTGCAGGACACGGCCCGCCTTACCCACGAACGGCTGGATGGCGCGGCACGAGCGGTCGGCGACGTCACCAAACGGCTGGCGGAGTTGTCGGAGTCGAATCGGCGTATTTTCGACGTGGGAAAAAATATCGAGGAACTACAAGATATCCTACGCGCGCCCAAATTGCGCGGGGTGCTGGGCGAGTTGTTTCTCGGCGAAATTCTCGCCCAAACCCTACCTGCCGAACATTTCACGTTACAGTACGCTTTTCGCAATCGCGAAACAGTCGACGCCATTGTACGTCTCGATCAAGGAATACTATCAGTCGATGCCAAGTTCCCGCTTGAAAACTTCCGCCGTCTGCTGGCCGCTCCCGATGAAGAACAGATCAAACTACGCAAGGAATTCTTGCGCGACGTGAAAAAGCACATCGACGCCATCGCCAAAAAATACATCCGCCCGGATGAAGGCACCCTCGATTTCGCCTTCATGTACATCCCGGCGGAGAACGTTTACTACGAAACCATCCTGAAACCCGAGAACCAGGCCGATTCCTTGGTCGCCTATGCCATGGAACGTCGTGTCATCCCCGTATCACCCAATAGTTTCTACGCCTACCTGCAAGTAGTGCTGATGGGCATTCGCGGGTTGAAAATCGAAGAAAACGCCCGGCAGATTCTCGATACCTTCGGACGCCTTCAGGTGGAATACGACAAAATTATGAATGACGTGCGTCTGGTCGGCCGCCACTTGGGCAACGCCGTCAAATCACACGAAAGTGTCAATCACCGGCTGGAGCGCTTCGGTGCACGGTTGGATTCCCAGCGAAACCTGAATACCAACGACAATGGGGAAAAACAAGAAGAAGCCGACTCCTAAAAAATTCCGGAAGCCGAACGTCAACCGATCTTTTCCTTTGACATGCCATACATAATCCCCTAAGAATGAAGCTCTAATTCGGACCTCGGTATCGGGGGTCAGCCAATTACGCTTTCTGTTCCTCTGACAGGGAGTTTCTTTGCATTGATCAGGAGGAGGGAATCATGCCGGTAAAGGCAAAAAAAGTAAGCGCACCCAAAATCTCTGGCACGGCGGCAACCACGAAATCCGCCAAAGCGAAAACGAAACCGGCCGTTAAGAAAACAGCCAAGCCCAAAGGACGCAAACCCAAAACATCTCGCGCGGCGAAATCGGATAGTGGTGCCGCCACTTTGAAAAAAATCCGTCAGTTCCAAACCATCGGACAAAAACGGGTGGGAATGCTATTCTCCGGCGGTCCGGCACCAGGCGCCAACGCCGTCATCAGCACCGCCGCTATCCAGTTTCTCAACGACGGCTACGATGTCATCGGGTTTTTCAAGGGTTATGAATTCCTGGAAAAATTCGACCGTGAAAACCCCAAAGCTTTCCAAGAAGGCATTCATTACAAATCGCTCACTTACGATGACATCACCAAAATCCGCCAACGTGGCGGCTCGATCTTACGCACGGCCCGCGCCAACCCCAGCCGCACCGGCGATCGCGAGATTAAAAGTTTCACCGACTTAGCCGACCCCAAACTCAACAAGAAGCTGTACAACGTTATCGATGCTCTCGAATATATCGGTGTTTCAAGCCTCATATCCATCGGTGGTGACGACACCCTGAAGACAGCTTATTACCTCAGCCTACTTGGCGTTCCGACCGTCCACGTCCCCAAAACGATTGACAACGATTATTTTGGTATCCCCTGGACCTTCGGCTATTTCTCGGCGATCGAACGTGCCCGCCAGGATATCAAGGTTTACAACAACGAAGTCCGCACCACCGACTGCTACTTCGTTCTTGAGCTGATGGGCCGCAAAGCCGGTTGGTACACCCTGGGAGCCGGCATCGCGGGTGAAGCGGTCCGCATGATCGGCCCGGAAGAAGTGGAAGACAAACTCGATATGGACGCCTTGGCCTCCGATTTGGTCAACCTGATCATCAAGCGTGAGGAATCGAACAAGCATTACGGCGTCATTCTGGTATCGGAAGGTCTCGCCGACAAGCTTCCCAAGGACAAAGCAAACACACAAACGGATCAGCACGGCAACATCCGCCTCTCTGAGTTGAAGATCGGCGAAATCATTGCCGTTTCCGTTAAAAAAGCTTACAAAAAATTGACCGGTCGCTCGCTGACCATTAAAAACGAAACCATCGGTTACACCACCCGCTGTGTCGAGCCGTCGGCGTTCGACATCCTTCTGGGGAGCCAGCTCGGCATGGGCGCTTATCGTTTCGTCAAAGAAAAGCGCTTCAGCCACATGGTTTCGGTTGGCGACAACCTGGAAATCCGCAAGGAAAGCTTCCAGGATCTAATCGACCCCGACACCTTCAAAACACGCTTGCGTTTTGTTCCGATGGATGGAGATTTCTACAAGTTGGCCAAGTCGCTGGAATTTCGTGCCGTTCGCCGCGACATCAAGGACTTCGGGCTTCTTTAGAAAAACCAGACTTGGTTTTTACGACGGACCGGCTTGACCGGTCCGTTTTTTTTTATCGGTGATGGAAAAATACTTCTTGCGAAGGCTCAACCTCGGATGTGTTTTTTTCGTCTATCAGGCAGAAAGCCCACACCCAGCAATAAAAACGGTAGCCCCCATTTAATGACATAGGCGGCATCTTCGATAAACATTTTCTTCGGCGAACAATAGCCTACGACACTCAAAGGAGGTTCATTTCCCTCTGAACCGTATAGACGCACCAGGTTGTCGATCCGCTTAGCGGCATAGCCCATGGTTGCATAATAGGGACGTATAAGTGCCGGGGTCCGTTCGATCTCCGCCAAGTCATGTTCAATCACCACACCCAGGTTGGCATCCAAAGTCCACCAGATGCCCGTCGCACTTTCGGCTTCGGCAACCACATGGCCATCCAGTTTCCGAATACGCGCCGGGACACCGCGTTCGTTCAACAATCCTACCAGGATGATCGCAAACTCCGAACATAGCCCAACCCCACGCTCCAAGGCTTTAGCCGGGTCGCAGTACTCGTATTTTCGGTAGTGAACGGGTTTTACAAACGAAAAGACATACAGCCACAGGTTTTCCCAGGGCGATATACGCAAACGAAAGCGGTCAAGATCCTTGTCATCCCAGGCGTGCACCACACCTTCGAAAACGGCACGAGTTGCGACACGCAGACACTCCGGACCTTCGCCGCAGGCTGCATCCACCCGGTCTCGAACCGTATCGGCACTCAGGCTCACCCCACCTTTAAAGGAGGATCCGGATTGCTCCAGATCAGGAGAGCGCAGGGGAATCAGCCAGCCGATTCCATTCAATAAAAGGAGACTACCCCCGAGAATCCAAACGACAAGACGCCACCCTATCCTGGTCCTCTTGCCTATGGACCCACCTCCCGTCGAAGCTGGTACTTCCGCACCGCTGCGTTGTGATCTTTGAGGGTGGAAGTGAACTTGTGCCGACCGTTGTTCATGGAAACGAAATACAGGTAATTGGTGTCGGCCGGATTTACGGCGGCTTGAAGCGCCGCAAGTCCGGGATTGCATATGGGAGTTGCCGGGAGCCCCTTGCGCGTATAGGTGTTCCAAGGGTGATCGGTTTGCAGGTCTTTGCGAGTCAGATCTTTCGTATCAAGACCATACAAAACCGTCGGGTCCATCTGCAACGGCATCCCGCGCTTGAGGCGGTTGTGAATAACGGACGACACCAGTGGGAATTCCCGTTCATCACCACATTCCTTTTGAATGATCGAAGCCATGATAACGGCTTGGTGGCGAGAATAGCCCCGTTTTTTGGCGGCGGCTTCCATATCGGGCGTGAAATGGCGATTGAAGGCTTCCACCAAAAGCGTGATGATTTTGTAGGGTTTCGTCCCGCGTGGAATACTGTAAGTTTCCGGAAACAAATAACCTTCTATCGATGGCAAGTCGAACTCCATTTCCAGAGTCTTTCCCGGAGTCCGTGCCTGATAATCGTCCAATTTTCCAAATCCTGCTAAAACAAAACGCTGGAAAACCGCCTTCCACCTCAAGCCTTCAGGAACGGTGACGGAGTAGAGTTTGACTTTCCCCTGCGCCATCACGTTCAACATTTCCAACGGCGACATGCTGGAATTCAACTCATATTCACCCGTCTGGACCGGCGCAACAGGTGGACCCACTTTGCCAAGATACGCCGTATAAGGCTCATCCTTCACCAGTCCGGCAACGATGAGTTGCCTTAAAGCACCCCGCACGCTTTGCCCCGGTTCGATCGAAACCACAACCGGGGTTTCGTCCGAATTGAGTGGCGTATTCATCCAAGTCTGCATGGTCTGATAATGGTAAAATAAATAGGCGCTCACGGCTAACACGGCACCCAGCAGAGCCATCAAGATTGTTCGAAGCATTCGGCCTACCTTCCCCTGAAATCCAAATATCCCTGCAAGATCACGGCCGCCGACACTTTGTCCACCAACTCTTTCCGCTTGGCGCGCCGGACATTTCCTTCGATGAGCGCCCGCTCGGCCGTGACGGTGGTCAAGCGCTCATCCCATTCGTGCACGGGCAACCCGAAGCGGTCGATCAGTTCCTTGGCATAAGCTTGAACGGACTGCGCCATGGGTCCGATCGAGCCATTCATATTGCGCGGCAGTCCGACCACGATCTCCGTCACCCCGAACTCGGCAATGATTTCGCCCAACCGTGCGAAGTCGGCCTCGCCCTTCAGACGCTTCATCACTTCCAAAGGTTGAGCCGTCCATCCCATTTCATCAGATAGCGCGACACCGGTACGTACCGTTCCGACATCCAGCCCTAAAATACGCATACGTTATCGACCCCGCCGCTTCTTTTAGAAGATCGTACAACCGCAACCCGAGACGGCTAAATTGCCGATAGCCTGTAACGACCATTCCGCACATTGGTTGCCGGAGCCGAAGTTGACATGAACATAGAGCGTGAAGTCGTCATCCGAGCCCCACTGATCGTCTTCGCAGTATTTCACCGTTTCATCGACCCCAACGCCTCCCGACCCACTCACGATGTGGTTGCTGCAGGTGCCGCGATAAACTTCCATGGTGTAATCCATTCCGGGAGGAACATCCAGAACCAGCCAGACACTGAGGTAAATACAAGAGGCGTTATCTTCGGTCACATTCACGCTAAACCACTTTTCACCCCATTCCGAATAGGTGAAGGTGACATCCTGCCCGTCATCACCCCGGATGGAGCCGTTGCCGTCGGTGCGCTGCATCGTCAAACCGCCCGTGCAGGTGTTGGTCACCGCGTCCAAATCGGCTTCGCAGCCATTCGCCAGATTGCCGTCGCATTCGGCATACCCATCACCACAATTGGTCAGGCAGAGACCATTGGTGCATTCGGGCTGCCCCCCAACCGCCGGGCATTCCCGTTCGCAAACACCACAGTTATTGACATCGCTGCGCAGATCCTTTTCGCAGCCGTTTGTCTGGGTGAGATCGCAGTCGCCCCAGTTTTCATCGCAGGTCAACACATGGCAAACTCCACCGACACAACGATGCTGGTCGGCATGGGAAAGATTGCAGGCTTGATTGCAGCCGTCGCAGTGATCGGGATCGTCACGCGTATTGATTTCACAGCCATCGGTCGGATTACCGTTACAGTCCTCGAAACCATCGATACAGGATTCGATCACACATTCGCCCAGGCTGCATCCCGTAATCGCATTAGCCAGCTCGCAAACCTCGCCACAGTCACCACAGCTGTCGGGATCATTGTAGATATCCGTTTCACAGCCGGTAGTCCAATAATCACCGTTGCAGTTCTTGTAACCTTCGACACACACACCCGGAATGCAGTCGCCGTTTAAACAACCGGCATTGTACATGTTGGGCGGAGTGGGACACACAACATCGCAATTGCCGCAGTTGGCCGGATCGGACAAGCTGTTGGACTCGCAGCCGTTTTCCTCACTCTCATCGCAATTCTTCCAAGGATCGGTGCAATTGTTGAGCAAACACGAGCTATTGAAACATTTTCCGGTTCCATGATCGTACAAACAAGATTCAAAACAAGAGCCGCAGTGCTCCGCATCCGTTTTGGTGTCGACTTCGCAACCGTCGCTATACGCTTCATTGCAATCACGAAAGCTGCCGAAGCAAGTCTGCACGGCGCAGGTTCCGTCGTTACAATAGCCGGTTCCGTTATCGGGCTGACACCAGATACCGCAGTTTCCACAGTTATAGGTATCCGTCAGGATGTTGCGTTCGCAGCCGTTGACAATGGACGTATCGCAGTTGCGGTAGCCTTCGTCACATCCGGAAAGTCCGCAAATACCGCCCGTACAGATTGGAATCGCATGGGCGGGCGCACAGGGATTATTGCATTCACCGCAGTGGTCCAAACTACTTTCGACATAGGTTTCGCACCCGTCCACCACACCGTTTTCACAATCCCGATACCCGAAATCGCAGGCGCGGATCGTGCATTGACCGTAATTGCATTGGCCGATGCCATTGTCGGGATAGCAAGGCGCTCCGCATTCGCCGCAGTGATCTTCGCTGACAAGCAGCGATTCCTCGCAGCCATTTTCATAACCTTCGTCACAATTTCCCCAACCGTAGTTGCAACTCCCGACTTTACACACGCCTTCATCGCAGAGCGGCACACCATTATTGACAGTGCAGGCGTTGTCGCAAAGATTGCAATGATTGACGTTGGACGGTAAATGGACCTCGCAGCCGTCCGAGGCGCGCTCGTTGCAATCATCGAAGTCATCGATACATTCGAAATCGCAGGCTCCCGCCACACAAACCCGAGTGGCGTTCAGGCGTTCGGGACATTGCAGGCATTGCAAGCCGCAGCAATCAACCGTATCGTTGATCAGACATTCCCCTTCCACCAGATGGTAATTCTGGTCGCAGTCAACCACGCATTGCCCCTCGTCGCAGGCCCCCGACCCGTTATCGGGGTGGCTCAGCGTGCAGTCCAGGCAATCCACCCCGCAACAATCGTCGGTATTCACCGGTTCGCATTGACCGTTGACCTTGACGAAATGCTCGTCGCACAGGATATCGCACACATAAGAAGTCAAGAAGGGCGAACAGATGGCATAGCCATAATCCGTTTCCGGACAAGGGTCACATAAACTACCGCAGTGATCGACGTGCTCGTTGGCCACGCATTCACCGGCACAGGGATGCAGACCCTGACTACAGTTACTTCCGTTTCCAACGATGCTGATCGACAGATTTTTGTCGGTGTAGCCCTCGTTGACAATACGTAACATCGCATTGAACTGATTCAGATTCGGCGGCAGGAAATGTACGGTGAAGCGGAGTTGTGTCTGCCCTGCACGAGTCCCGTTCGGGAGCAATTCAACGGGGAACGAATCGGGAAGACCGGCCAACCAGATGGCATCCGTATCGCTGTCGGCCGTTAGATGAATGTCGGTCACGCTCAAGGTACCCGTGCCGTCGTTCGTAAGCACGACCTCGATGGGGGTTGCTTCAAAGCCAGGTAACACACTCCCGAAGTCGTACGACGGCCCCGGAGGATCGATCGCCACATGAGGATCGACCATGATTCCGCTTACACTGACCGACAATTCCGGGTTGTCCGTATCGGTGGTCGAAAAACCGTACTCGCGTTCGGCCGACAGCGGCATGGCGCCCGTCGGTCCGTCAAAAGGTGGAGAGAAGGTGGCGTGCAGGTTGCGGCTGCTCTGCGGTTCGATATCGGGGGAGCCGTCCAGTTGCACATCCAAGGTCTGATTGGGGTCGCCGGTTTGCGCCTGCAGCCACTGGAAGTCGGAAAGCGTGAGCGGAATACCGCCGGTGTTACGCACCACGAAATCAAACTCACGAACCTCACCCAGATTCACTTCGCCGAAATCGTACAAGCGGCTGGATGGTTCGATCTCCACATGGGGTCTGGCACCCTCACCGTTGAGCGGCAGACTGATAGACGGAAAGTCGTTATGATCGAGGTTGAAAATCAATGCATTCTCGAATGCCGTTTCATCATCGGGAGTAAACGAAACGGTCAGCGTCTGTGAGGCACCGGGATTTACGAGAAAGGGGGCTCCGCTTCCCTCGATGCCGAAGACGCCGGCGGCGGTTTCGAATTCGAGCGAAAGCACCTCCACCGCTTCGTTGCCATCGTTCACGACAGCCACCTGCTCCAAAGCCTTCTCCCCCACTTCAACCGCCGCAAAGTCCAAAGCTGCGGGATCGGTATGCAGATCGAAATCGGTCCCTTCACCATCGCAGGTGAGACTTTGGCTCGGTCCTTCGACGGCATTGGAAACGATCAGCAAATCGGCGGTTTGAAGGTTGATCTGAGAGGGATTGAAGCCGACCTCGATGGTTTCACTTCCACCTGCCTCAAGCAGAAAACTGCCGTCATCGAGAAGCCCATCCAGATAAACACGAAAATCGGCGCTGGTGCCCGGTTCGAATTCGATGAGTTGGATGGTTACCGGGAAATCGCCCGTAGCGCTCAAAGCCACGGTCTGTCGTACCTCCTCGCCGATACGCACCTGACCAAAATGCAGGGCGGTTGGATCCAGGCTCAGATGCTTGCCCCCCCCCTCTCCGGTCAGCGCGATCGCCAACGGGCTCTCCACACCGGACGAGTTGTGGTAAAGTTGCAACTCGGCGCTATGCTCGCCTTCCTGAGCGGGCGTATACCACACAGAAATATCCACCGAACGCCCCGAACGGATGACAATGCGGTTGGGTACGCTTTCGTCCAGCTTGAAATGCGGAGTCGAATCGGGATCCAATTCGAGGCGGCTGATGGTGAGCAAGTTATCATCTTCGTCGTTGAGACGATCATTGTGGCACACCAGATCCAACATCCGACCTTGAGATCCGATATCCGTAATATCGAAATCGAGCGACGTGGATTCACATCGTAATTTCGGCAGTCCGGTTTCCTGAACCTGCAAATTCACCAAGCCGCTCGTCGAATTTTCAGCATTGCTGGCGATCAGGATCTGGCCGTTATCGAAGCCGCTATTGGATTGCTGGTAACGGATGGTCAGTTTCAGGCTGTCCCCCGAAGCAAGTTGGACAGGAAATTCCGGTAAACCGACCGGACTGAAGTCGGGCGAACTCGAATCGGTGGCATTAATGCCGGTAATCAGCAGATCTTCCTCACCGACGGATTCAATCAGCAGGTCTTCGTCGTGACTGTCTCCCGTGGCCAACGGCGGAAAGAAAATCACAGCCGGAACCTGAATGCGCGCCTGACTGGAGGCTTCCTCTTCTTTATCGCCATCCGTCATCGCACCTTCGCCATCTTCTTCTACGTCACCGTCGGTTTCTTCGATATCGACGTCTTCATCGGGTATTTCATTTGGAACACATTGATAATCCTCACAAAGTTGTCCGTTTGGACAATCCCGATGCGTTTCACAAGCGAGCTCATCACCGTCCGTATCGGGATCGTAGCAGTAACCATCGTTCCCGCAGGCCATCCCACTTGGACAATCGCTATCGCTTCGACATGAGCCGGCAGTCAGATCACCGTCTTCCTGCTCGCCGGAGCCGGAACAGGCCCAAAGACCGGTGAGCAATAAAAGACAAACCAAACCCGTAACCGCATTGATCAGTTGCTTCGATTTCATCGTTAAATCCCACACTCCTAGTGGAAATGACCCGTTTACGCATGAGAGCCCACACGCCCTTATCCGCAGGTTATCTTTATATTTATACCTCATTTGTCGGGCTGAAGCCAAGCGGATTGTCACATCGAACCTCCGCCCCTGGCCGGGAAAACTTCCCAGCAGGGTACGGAGAATGGTGAGAGTATCTTATCTAGGCCTATTTACTGGTGATTTTGAATTCAACGCGACGATTGCGCGCCCGTCCCGAGCGGGTTCGATTGGTGTCTAAAGGTTGCGACTCGCCATAGCCGGTTGCCGACAAGCGGTTCGGAGCGACGCCCCCCTTGGTAACGAGGTATTTCATAACCGATTTGGCTCGCTGCTCCGATAAGCGTTGGTTGTATTTGTCGGGACCGTTGGAGTCGGTGTGACCGCCGATCTCCACTTTGAAAGACGGATGTTCTTTCAACGCCAGAGCCACTTCGTTTAGAAGCGGGAAGGATTTGGGCAAAATCACCGCTGAGTTGACTCCGAAGAAAACTTTCTGTTTCAGCTCGATGGCCGAATCCGTCACCTGAATCAGGTTGTAATCGCTTTCGTCCGGACAGCCATCCTCATCGTCGATTCCGTTGAAGGTTTCGGCTTTATCGGGACATTTGTCATCCGGATCCAAAAGCCCGTCTTGATCGTTGTCGGGATCGGGACAGCCATCTTCATCTTCCCAGCCGTCTTTGTCTTCCGGATCCATCGGACATTGGTCGTCGATATCCAGCACCCCGTCTTCGTCGTTATCGGGATCGGGACAACCATCTTCGTCCTGGAATTCGTCTTTATCTTCGGCATCATCCGGGCATTTATCGTCGGCATCCAACAGCCCGTCCTGATCGTTATCAGGATCGGGACAACCGTTCTCATCCTCGAAACCGTCACGATCTTCGGGATCGTCCGGGCATTGATCCACATCGTCGAGCACCCGGTCTTTGTCGCGATCCGGCGGTTCGCAAGCTTTGGCTTTGCGGTAAGCCAACGCGGCTTGTTCCGTTCCATAATCGAGATGATGACGAACGGCGGGGTATTCACCCATGTCGATTTCGTAGAGGGCAAAAGCGCGATGCGACTCTGCCACGGCCAGCTCTTTGAGTCCGCAAACCGGCCCGCCGAGTTCCAACACTTCCTTTTGCTTGGCCCGCACCTGGTCGGTACGCGCTTTTAGTTGGTCGGTTTCGGCAATCATGTTCTGCTTGGCGGCACAACCCGACAAAACCGGTGACAACACCAGCAACATAAGCACGAACACATACAGGCTTTGAACCAATCGATGGGTCATCGCGACTTCCGTCAATAGGCCGATCAGGCTCGCATACCGTTAGCGGTTGCGCGCCTTGGATTTACGGCGTTTGGATTTGGACTTGGCACCCTTTTTGTTCTGTTCCAGGTCTTCAGGCTCCACCACGCGCTTTTTCCCGGTTTCCGCCTTGGCGGTTGCGGTTCGCGCCAACTCAAGCGCCTTTTTAGCCAGGATTTCCGACTCGTCGAAGTCGGAATAACCGTGTTCTTGCTTGGCTTTGGTGAAATATTCCCGGGCCGCCCAGTAATAGTAAACCGACGCGATCTTCTGATCGGCTTCGTTTCGCTCGGCGGCCTTCAGTTCCTTCGTAACGTCCTGAAACAGCAAAGTCGTTTTAATCGGACCACAGCCGATCAAACCGTTGCCTGCCACAAGAACAAGGAGTATAGCCAGAACGTATCGCACCTTCCGACTCCTTTTTCGATGATTACACCTGGGGATTTCCGGCTTGAAACCTAACAAACCAGAACAAAACAGTCAAGGAAAATAGGGTCTTGGCTCTTTTTACAGTTTGTCCTGCAACCGAGAGAGAATATCTTCCGGCACCACATAGCCCAATTTGGCCGCGATATCGAGATGCTCGTTGGATTTTTCCCAGTCGGACAAACACATGTATAAGAGCCCCACTTCAAAGTGCAAGCTGTTATCGATCGGGTTCTGCTTGATAGCGTTCTCAACCTCTTCGATACGCCGGATCACGGCCGATTCAATGGGGACGTCCTCAGCAGGTCGAGAAATCACATAGCCGGATTCGATGAATGTCAGCAGCGAATCCCGCAACGGATCGTCCATATTGAGGAACGCCACTCCTAGGCCATCGACCGCTCCGTCTTTATCTTTCTCCAACCGCTCGACACTGGCCTGCAACAGAAACTCGTTCTCGGTCCAGGGATGAACGATGATGACATTGATGATATCACCGATCTTCTTTTCCATTTCCGTGACCAGGAACATGCCGCCCAGGGATATATCGCGCGAATAGAGATCGCGCATCGCCTTGACGTTTTCCAGCTTGACCAGGAACGCGACGTCTTTACGCGGGAATTCACGACGTTCCACCTCTCCGCCGCTGACGGATTCGGGAGCGTCTTGCTCCTTTTCGTATTCTTCGAGAGCGGCGCTTAAGTCCTGAACGGCGCCGGAGAGAGGCTCATCTTCCTCTTCGATATCGATGATCTCACCATCATCACTCAATTCGTCTTCGATTTCCCCGATATCGATTTCTTCCAGTTCATCCAGTTCCTCTTCGCCAATCACATGAACACCGCTTTTATCGTTTACGGCGGACTTGGTTGTGGCGGGTTTTTCTTTAACGGGAGCCTCTCCCGGGACGATATTACCCATTCGGACATCGTCGACAAAGGTCTCCCAACGGCGTTTGTCGCGATCGGGCATAGAAAAGAATTTCACACCCATACCCGGTTTACCGCCACTGCGCTCTGAACTGCCATCCAGATCCGCCCACATCACCTGGGCCAGAGCATCGATGGATTCTTTCGCATGGGGGAATTCGATGACAAGTTGGATCAACTGTCGAATCGGTTTGGGATTCTCGGTTTGTAGAAAAAGACCGAAACGGCTGATGTTTCCCGTTTTGGCCGGTCGTACACCGCTCTTATCCTTGACGGAAACCGATAGCACCAAGTCGTAACGCTCGAACTTACGATTGTTTTTCATCCAAAACCCTCACTCGAGTGATGAAAACCTCCCTCATTGAATGCCGCAAGGCGATTAATTGTAGCACGGGGGGAATCCGAATCGCAAGCAATTCAACCGATTTTCCCCCGGATGAACAGACAAGAAACGATTAAACGGCACTCCATTTTTAGAAAAGGACCGTCAGACGACATTAAAACCTTCAGCAAACACACATAACCTGCAAGATCCGCAGTTCCATTGACAGTCCAAGTAACCTCATGATAGGGTGCCGAAGCGTTCAAAATACGGGATATTCTAATATGATGGCGTGGTTATGGATCTTCTTGGCAGCGATCGTATCGAGTGGGGTCGACCCTTATCCCGCGCATTCCGAACCGGTCCTCCCAACCGCCACAGTCGCGGAATTAGGTTCCCGCCTCAAACAATTGAAATGCGGGGAAGCAAGTTTCAACCTCGACACCCTTTCGGCAGAAAGATATAGTGTCGAAGCCTGCTTCAGAAGTTCTACCCACTCTCCTTTCTGCATCCAATTACGACATCCCAGCCGAAAACTGGATGGCGATCGTCCAGCGGGAGCGTTTGTCATCGGCCTTTCATCTTCCCTCAAGTCGACTCCCTCAACCGCGATACTGGATTGCATCGCCCGAACGTTGGTCTCACTCGCGCCGGACTCGGTATGGGCAATAGCCAAACAAGCAACACCGAAACTGCCGGACAACCTATCATCCGACACCATCGGCGATCTGATCGAGGTTATGGAGGATCTGCTCAACCAAGACCAAACCGATGCAACAGTTAAATTACTGAAAATTTCACAGGATCTCAGGCTTCCCGAAAACCGTTTGTTGCCTTTGCGGATTTGTGTCGCCGCTCAAACAGGTGACTTCACGACAGCGAAGAGAATCCTTGACCAAACATCCGACTCTCCCGACAGCGTTCCCCTGACCGCTGCGGCATTATGGGTAGCCGTTTTATCGAATGACAGTCCCAACTGGAAAAAGCTGTTTGAATCCAATATCCTACCGAACAACCTGACAGAACAGGGTCGCACCCTCGTCCATATCGGCGAGTGGCTGACACGGAATAAAGAAGATGTAAACATTATGGATTTTTGGGAGTCCACTCTCAATCAGCTCCCCACCTGCGAACCGCTCTGGTCTGCCTATACCGAACACATGCTGGAAACCGAGCAATTTACCCGTTTGGTTGCGACCGCCGACCAGGCGTTGCTCTTGCATCCGGAAGCGACGTTTATCCTGAACGCCAAAGCTTCCGCCTTGAGACGGCTTCATCGATACCCCGAAGCCATGCGGATTTACGAAAAACTGTATGAATTGACAGGCAACATTCACAATGTCGTCCTGCACTCCACCGTCGCCGCCCGCAGCCTCGACGACGCGCCCTACGAAGCCATTCGGGCACGCCATGCAGCAGACCCCGACAACCTGCTTTTTCAGCATACATTGGCGGTAACAAGCTATTACCGACGAAACTACGAAACCGTGATCCCGTTGATGGACAATCTGCGCGAAAAGATGCCGGATTCCGCGCGTGTTTACATTTACGGCGCCATGAGCCGTTATGAGCTGGGCGATTGGGAAGGTTGCCGCGAGTGGCTGAGCGTTCTCGAATCGCACGAAACAACCGATCCCGACCTTTATTACTGCCTCGCCATTTTGTGGCATCGCCGTGACAGGGACAAAGCCCTGGCCTATCTCGATCGCTATTTCGCGTACCCCCCCGAGCCCGAAGATGACCCGACCAAGCGCGAACGCGCCTACGAATATCGACAACGGCTCGTGGCCGGTCAATCGATTCCCGCCTGGATTCCCGCTGTTGAACGTCGCGCTGGCTTCCCCTGGGGATGGTCGGCGTTAGCGGGATGTCTTTTATTGGTGCTCGCAGTCGCGGTCCGGACACGCAAGCACAAACGGCCGGAAGTTGTCAAACCCGAGTGAATATGATATGACCGCGTAAATCTTTGTGAATGAGAAACCCAGTCCGAGCTATCCGGGAGGAGAACGGCAATGAATGAATACGGGAAATTCGGGCTTCTGATTTTTGCGTTGCTGCTGGCGGCAAGTCCGGTTGTGGCAGCCGACCTCACAGCCGAGCAAATCATCGACAAATCATATAGTCACAACGTGATGGATTTCGGTGCGGCCAGCGCCGACATGAAAATGGATCTGATCGAGAAAAAAGCGGTCGTCGAAAGCCGCAAAGTGCGCGTCAAAGCCATTAACGTCAAAGAAGGAAAGCAGGATCTGCGCCGCGCCCTACTCACGTTCATCGAACCGGACGATGTGGCGGGAACGGCGTTTCTGAGCATCGAGCAAGCCGGAGATGCCGACGACGACCAGTTCCTTTATTTGCCGGTTTTGAAAAAAGCGCTGCGCAAAGGCGGCAAGACCGGCAAAGGCGAATCGTTCATGGGCACCCAATTCACCTATGGTGATCTGGAAAGCAAAGACGTCAGCAAAGCCAAACACAAGCGGCTGCCGGATGAAAAGCTGGGTGAGGTGGACTGCTACGTCATTGAATCGACTCCCAACAATCCCGACAAGGAAAACTACAGCAAATACATCAGCTGGGTAAACAAAACAAGCTTCGTCTCCATGCGCATCAAACTCTTCGATCTCAAAGGACAATTCCAGAAAGTCATGCTGACCGAAAAGGTGGAAGTGATCGATGGGAAAAACATCATCACCCAGATGACCATGCTCAACGTACAGTCCAATAAAGCCACGCGACTCATCACGAGCAACATCAACACCAAAGCCAAATTGGATGCGACAGACTTCACCAAAGACCGAATGACAGCGCTGTAAGCGCCTCCACATGAAAGGCGGCATTCCGTTGATAGTACGCGGCAAATGGCTTCTGCTGATCATGTTCGTGTGGACCTGTCCACTCGGCCTCTACGCCCAGGACGCACCCGCATCCCCCTCGACTTCCCCGGTACCGACACTGATCGTCATGCCGACGGTGGAACCCGTGGCCGACGTGGTGGATGAAACCACGGTGCCTCCTCCACCGGAACCGCAAGCGGAGGAACCGGCAGCAACGGAAGCGCCGGTTGAAGCTCCCGCCGACACGCCCGAGCCAAGCGCTGAAACACCAGAGGAAACAGGAAGTTCCGTCTACGTCGACCCCGAGTTCGGCATGTTGCCGCCTGTCAGTGACGATCCGGACGCCACCGGTTCGAGCGCCGCCGCAGAAGGGTGGAAGCCAAAGTTCGATTTTGGTGGTGAGCTACGCACTCGACTCGGGCAGGATCTCGCCTACGAATACGCCTTGGTGCGCGAAACCCCCGAATCCAAGCCCGAAGCGCGCGGGATGGAAGACGTCATCGACTGGCGCTCCAGTATCCAATTCTGGACACGCCTCGAAATATCCGAAAATATACAAGTTTTCATGGAGTTATATGCCGAGCACGCCGTGGTCGGCAAACGCAATGAAGACAATCCGACCGTCATTTTCAACGGTAGCGATTATCGTCATTCCTATCGCCTCGAACCCTGGGAAGCTTACTTCGATCTGTTTTTCGGTCCCTTCGACTTACGCATCGGTAACCAAATCGTGTCCTGGGGAACCCTGGCGGTCATGAGTCCGTCCGATCGCATCAACCCGCGCGACCCCGGCTCCTATTATTGGGCCGATATTTCCGGCGCACGCGAACCGATTCCGGCGGTGAAAGGAACGTATCACGTCGAAGGCCTGAACTTCGAACTGGTCTGGATCCCGTTCTTCCAGGCGCCCCCCAACGACCTTTTCGGTGGCGATTACTCCTTGTTACGTTATGGATCGGTCTACGGTTTCGTCACCAACCCGCTGATCGACCTGAACCACTATATCGATCAAAGCAAAACGCTGGCCAGCTATCCCAACTTGCTCACCACGAAAACTCCCGACGCCAATCCGGTCAACTCGCAGCTTGGCTTCCGTTTTTCCGGCAGCAAGAAAGGCGTCGATTTCGGCCTCTCCTACTTGTTCGCCTACGATCAAATCCCCACCAGCGACCTCGATCCCGAGCTGCGGGCGCTGGGTGCGGCGGTTCTGGCAAACGATACCAACCTGATCACGGGATACACCCAGAACATCATTGACCGCCTGACTGCGGGTGAGTCGCTGCACGATCTGGCACAGGCCGAGTACAAACGCAAACATTCCGTCGCGGCGGAATTCGGCACGACGATCTGGGAACTGGGCGTCAAAGCCGAAATCGCCTTCATCGGCGACAAAACCTACTACACCCGTGAAATGAATCCCAGCGACCATCACACTTTGGCTTACGCCGCCGGGATTGATGTGCTGAAAACCGATCTGGGAGCCTTGAGCACGTTCTACCTCGATTTGGAACTCTACGGCTCCATCCTGTTCGGAGTGGATGCTAACGAGCCGCTTATTTTCTCGACCGAAAAGAACATCGGCCTGTTTGCGAATGCCCGTCTTGCGTTCCTCGACGACGATCTGGAATTCGAGGTCAGCGAACAAACCCAGTTCAGCACCCAGGAATTCGTGCTGATTCCCAAAGTTACCTACTCACCGGTTCAGGATCTCAAGTTGACCCTCGGCTTGATGTTGCTTGAAGCTTGGGCAAATGAGCCGAAAGGCTTCGACCGTTTCACCTCGAATCCCGACAGCAAAGACACCTTGTTCGGACAATTCTCCGAAAACGACCAGATTTTCTTCACCCTGCGCTATATGTTCTAGCGTAAACGTAGGCCGCCAATCACGTGTCGTCGCTTTGATATTCATTTGATCTCGATATCGAAGCGGTGATTTTTTTGCGCGCTTTTGGTATAATCAACTCTGCCGAGGATGTTGTTCTCGACCACATACGGAAAGGCGAACGTAAACATGGGGAAACGCAAAACGCGATCCAAGCCGTCCGGTCGCAGCGGTAAAAGCCTCATTTTGGTGATTTTGGCGCTTTTAATTGCGTTCATCATCGCCGGATTCGTCAAAATCGATCGCCATACCGCCCTGCAGAAATTGGATCGTCTGACCGGTATGTCGTTTTTACAGCCCACCCACAACACGGCCATCGGCTGGGTACGCAAGCTCTATAACCGCACACCGGACCTTGATGAAATCAAAGACAAAATCAGCGACGACAAAAACCGCGTGATCAAAGAAACCCGACCATCCGGGAAAGTGATTCAGCGTCTCGAAAAGCTGGACAACCCGCTCGACAACCTCACGAAGGAAGATCAAGACGACCTCGACCGGCTGCTGGAAGAAAAAACCAAAGGCAAGTAACGGAATAAGCGGTCCGGTTCGACGGTTCTATTGGGGCAAGAGGAGGTACGACCATGCAACGAAGGAACATGATCTGGATCGTCACGTTATGCGCCGCCCTGCTATGGGGAACGGCCCTGCACATTGTCGATGGAAACAACGCCAACGCCGGATCCCCCCATGGGAAAATATGGCACGAGTCGGATAATGGCCGCGAACCTTACATCGACCCCGCCGTCAACCGCTCCATGTCGGCCCTGGTTAAAGCGACCCTGCCGGCCGTTGTCTCCATCGCCACCGAGCAAGTCATCAAAATGCGCCGCCGGGGTCCACGCGGACGCGGTGGCGAACCGCTGGAAGATTTCTTCGATTTCTTTTTCAATCAACCTTTCGGGCGCCAATTTAAAAGCCAAGGGATGGGCTCGGGATTCTTGATCAACGAAGAAGGTTATATCCTTACCAATAACCACGTGGTCGAAAACGCGGACGAAATCACGGTCCAGCTCAACAACCACGATGAGTATCAAGCAAAAGTGATCGGTCGTGATGAACGGACCGATATGGCGCTCATTAAAATCGAAGCCGGAAAGTCGCTCCCGTATTTGAAACTCGGCAATTCGTCCGAATTGGAGATCGGTGACACGGTTGTGGCCATGGGCAACCCCTTCGGGCTGTCTCAGACGGTCACGATGGGCATCGTCAGCCAGAAAGGCCGTAAGGACATCAATCCCTCCGGCCGCCGTCTGGTCGCCAACTTCATCCAAACCGACGCTTCCATCAATCCGGGCAACTCCGGTGGACCGCTTTTGAATATCTACGGCGAAGCGGTCGGAATCAATACCGCCATCGCCCAGGGCCAGGGAATCGGCTTCGCCATTCCGATCAACATGTCGAAAACTCTGCTGCCGCAGTTAACCAACGGCAAGATCGAACGCAGTTGGATCGGCATCGGCATTCAGGACATCACTCCGACACTGGCCGAATCGCTGGGGCTGAAAAAAGCCCGAGGAGTTCTGGTTTCATCCGTGATGGAAAACAGCCCGGCCGAAAAAGCCGGTCTCAAGCCGGAAGATATCATTCTTTCTTTCAACGGCCAGCCCGTCGGCAGCCCGTCGGAATTGACCTGGATGGCCTCGACGGCGGGAGTGGATACCGACGTCACGTTATCCGTCTGGCGCAATCGCAAAACCATCAACATATCGTTGAAGCTGGGACGCATGCCCGGCGAGACGGGGCTCGCTGCAGCGGGCGATTCCAAAGCCGATTTCGAAGCGTTAGGCATCCACGTCAGTAACCCCGCTCCCGAACGTTTGAAAGCGCTGGGCATCAGCGACGGTAAGGGAGCGCTCGTCACCCAAATCGAACCGGATAGCCCCGCAGCCAGCGCCGGTCTGGCGCCGGGTGATATCATCCGCAAAATCAACACGGTCCTCATCAAAGATGCGACGCATTTCGCCAAAACAGCCAAAAAGGTGAAAAAGGGGCAAACGGTCCGCCTGTTCGTCAACCGCGAACGCCTGGCTCTCTTCATCGCCTTCCGCATTTAAACGGATCTACGACACGTTTTCTGCCGCCCGGCTGCTCCGGGCGGTTTTTTTTTGGTTCAACTCCCATTTCCGGGGAGCCTGCTCGCTTCGAACGAATAACTTCGGGAGCTTCGCTTTCCCTTCCCCGACGGAGCCGCCTCGCATCATGAGGCTTGGGATACCGGGGTGTCGGCTTGCGGCAGTCAAGGCCGGAGCGCAGCGACGTTCATATAGCCTTGACGGCTGCGCGCTCCCCGGTACAAGCCGCTAGATGATGCGTGGCAGGTGACGGCAGGAGGAAGGGAAACCCTTTCCTTGATGGTGGGCCTTGTGGATTTCTTCTGGTTCGTTCTGCCCCCCGGTTTTGGGATTAGAACCTTTTTTTAATCCTTTGTTCGATAGCCATAAGCCGGTTTTCAGGCCATCGTTCACCGAACTTTATTTGAGTGAAAACAAGCCTACGGGCGAGCGGATGCACGTTCGTCGTCTGCGGACGTCTCCTCTACGGGCGGAAGCGACAAGGTCAGGAGGGCTCCATCTTCGGCAAGCAACAAAAGCGTGTCGGTGCTGTCGTCCACGTAGATACCCTCCACCGGAATGTGGGCCTGGAAAAAAGGTTCGCATTCGGGATAACGCGAGGAATCGATGCGAATTTCCTTGCTTGGCAGATGCCAGCCGTAAAATCCATGCCCACGCGATGACAGGATGAAAAGACTTTGACGTTTCGAAGAATAGGCCAGATCGCTCAAACCAGGAAACGGACGCGGCAGAGCCAATTGCTTGAATGCGCCATCGGGACACAGACGGCCATCCAATTGTACCGCAAACAAACGCGGCTGATCCGCTTCTTTGGCCACGTAAAGCAGCTTGCGATCGGGATCGAAAGCCACCCCTTCAAGGCCGCAGTTGGCGAAGGGGCAGTCGGGGTTGTCGTCCGCATAAAGGGGAATAATGAGCGGACCGCAGGGTCCGGCGACCACCTCGCCCTTGTCGTCGAGGGTGAAGGCCATCACTTCCTGGCTCAGCTCGCAACCGGCCAGACACTGGTTGTCCCGCTTCTCGGCGACGGCGAAAAAGCGGTTGTTCCCCACCCAAGTAACCCCCTCAAGGTCATAATGCGAATAAGTCGGAAGCCGAAAAGTCAACTTTTTGCAATCGAGACGTCCGGAATCGGGCTCACACCAGGCAAACAGGCCCGGCCGGTTGTTGACCGCCAGAATACGACCCTCCGAATTCATGGTCAGACCCGACAAGTCGTGCAGACAACCCGCCGCCGTAATCACCATGATCCCGGCCAAGGCGGCCATGACGGCCGCCACCGATCGCCATAGAGGTATCATGGCGTCTCTTCTTTCTGGAAGTAATCCGACAAGGTCGTGTCGTTCGAGGCCTGCCGGGTGCGGTTTTGCGCCCAATCACGCAACTGCTTGATATCCTCTTCATAGGTGTTGTAAATCGGGACGGCCTGTTCCGCGGCGGCAAGAAAATCGGAAGACTTGGCTTTTTCGCCACGCGCGAAGGCACGATACAAGCCGTCCACCACCACCTGTTCCAACTCCGCGCCGGTATAGTTGCGTGTCGTTTCAACCAAACCATCGAGATCCAGCGAGGCCGGGTCCAAACCGCGTCGACCGACATGCACCTGCAAGACCTCCCGGCGTTCGTTGGCATCGGGAAGATCCACGAAAAACAGTTCGTCGAAGCGGCCCTTACGTAAAAGTTCGGGCGGCAGATCGGCCACATTGTTGGCCGTGGCGACCACAAACACCGGCTTGCGCTTTTCCTGCAGCCAGGTAATGAATTGCCCGAAGACCCGCTGCGTGGTGGCATCCCCGCCTTGGCGCGTTCCGGCGAAACCTTTCTCGATTTCGTCGATCCAGACCACCACCGGCGCCAGCGCTTCCAAAAGCTTCATCACGCGCCGCATCCGTTCTTCGGGAGATTCGCTAAGCGAGAAAGCCGCGCCCAGATCCATGTGAACCAAGGGCAGCCGCCAGTGAGACGCAATGGCTTTAGCCGTAAGCGACTTACCGCAGCCCTGCACGCCAAGCAGCAAAAGCCCCTTCGGCTCGGGCAGCCCAAACTCGCGGGCGCGCTGATCGAAGGCCGTCTCCCGTTCTTTCAACCACCCTTTCAAGGCATGCAACCCGCCGACATCATCCAGGGAGAAGTCGCGTTCGTAAAACTGCAAAACACCCTCCGACTCGATCAAGCGGCGCTTTTCCTCGATCACCGGGCTGGAATCCCCGGCCTTGACCCGTTCGGGTTCCAACAACATGCGCGAAAAGATCAGGATTGCCTCTTCAGCCGTTAAGCCGGTGGCCGAGCGGGCGAAGAGCTCCACCATGCGGGCAGGCAGATCGAGTTTGTGGTTCCGGCACATGCCGTCGAAAATGGCTTGCAGTTCATGGGCGTCGGGCAACGGGACATCGATACAGGGAATCTGTTTGTCCAGTTCTTGGGGAAACTCGGCGTTCGGAGTGGTGATGATCACCGTTTTCCGATCGGCGATGAGGCGGTCTCGAAAGTCCTTGACCTGGCGAATATGCCGCGGATCCTGGATGTTTAGATGAAAGTCCCGCAGCATGAACAACCCGGCTTTCTCACGACCGGCGATGGAATCCAGCGGATCGTTGAAGTCACCCACCGCTTTCGGCGAAAAGCCCGCATAAGCGCTCCAGCTCACGACCGGCAGATCCAGTCGCTCGCCGATCCTTTTCAGGTTAGCCAGCACCCGCTCCTCTTCATGAGTCACGAGAGCCAGGTACGGATACCGGGCTCTGACTTTCAGTTCGATTTCATCCCAAATATTCGCCATGCCGTTCTTCCTTGTCTCAAGAACCCGCCATCGTTTCCGACGGGAGTCAAATAGACAATGCACGCATCAATTCATCGTAGCTGGTCACGCCTTGGGCCAGCTTTTTGATCGCCGCTTCGCGCAGCGACACCATACCGTCCTGGCGCGCCGCCCGGTGTAACTCGCGGCTATCCGCACCTTGCTTGACCAGCCGTCGCATTTTGTCGGTCACCGGAAATAATTCGAAAACACCGGTTCGCCCGTACAAGCCGGTATAACGGCAACTTGTGCATCCTTCGCCATACCAACTCTTCAAACGTTGACCATCCTCGGGCAGCTTCAATCCCAGGTTATCGACTTCATCCTCACTCAAATACGTTTCCTGGCGACAGTGCGGACAAATTTTGCGGACCAGCCGCTGAGCCACCACCAAGTTGAGTGTCGAGGAAATCAGGTAGGGCTTGATCCCCAGTTCCATCAAGCGTGCCACCGCCGTAACCGAATCGTTGGTATGCATGGTGGAAAAGACCAGGTGGCCCGTCAGCGCCGCCTGAATCGCGTTCTCGGCGGTTTCGGGGTCACGGATTTCGCCGACCATCACGATATCGGGATCCTGGCGCAGCATGTATTTAAGAGCATTGGCGAAATTGAGATCGATCCGCCGTTGCACCGCAATCTGGTTGAAGTCGTCCACCACCATTTCGATCGGATCTTCGATGGTGGTGATATTGACGTGCGGCCCGGCCAGCAGCCGCAACGTGGAATAAAGCGTGGTCGTTTTTCCCGATCCGGTCGGACCGGTGACCAGAACCATCCCGGTCGGATTGGCGACCAGACGGCGATACTGCTCCAGCACCTCGGGTTCCAAACCCAGTTGGTCCACATCTTGGAGCAACATTTCGGAATCGAAGATGCGCATCACCACCTTTTCACCGAAGGCGGTGGGGATGGTGGAAATACGAATCTCGATTTCGTTTCCGCTCACTCCCGTTTTCATGCGGCCGTCCTGGGGACGCCGCCGCTCGGCAATATCCAGGCGACTCATGGCCTTGATACGCGAGACGACCGGGGCATGAACCTTTTTCGGGATGGTGTAAACGTTGTGCAACACGCCGTCGATGCGCAGACGGATACGGCCGTAATCGCGTTTCGGCTCGATATGAATATCGGAAGCACGCTGGTCGAAGGCATAGTGCAACAGGTAATCCACCGCGTTTACGATATGCTGGTCGTTCTCCTCGATCTGCTCCACGTCCTGCAACTTGAAATACTGCTCCAGGTTGCCGATGTCGAAGGCGGCGTCGATGCTCTCCTCCGCCGCCGTCACCGACTTGCGGAAGCCGTACACCTCCGTAATAACGCGCAGGATATCGCTTTTGGAAGACAGCACCGGCACGACTTTCTTGCCGGTGATGCGGTTGAGATTCTCGATCAGCTCCACGTCGTAGGGGTTGGCCACCGCCACGTAAAGCTCGCGCCCGTTCTGATCCACCGGGGCGGCTACCGCGCGGCGTGCGAAAGGCCGCGAAAAATAGCCGGTCACCACCTTGGCATCCAGCTTGAGCGGATCGATTTTCACGTAGCGCATGCCTTCCACGCGCGCCAGAAGCTCGTAGATGAGATCTTCGGTCACGACTTGATTGCTATCGTGCGCAAGCGGAACTTCCATCGCGGCGATCAACTCCGGCGGCAGCACATCGTATTTGCGCGAACCAGGGAAATGCACGCTATCGATGCGATTACGCTCAAGCTGACGACGGGTGTGCCCCGCCTTCATCAGGATATCGCCCAAGCGCGACTCGTCGATATAGCCGTATCCCACCAGCAGTTGCCCGATTGACTCGACAGTAAACGGTTTACGATTCACCATGTGTTGTGGCCTCGTCCCTTACCGAAAGCATCTCGATGCGCCGATGATACCGGATCGGTGAAATCAAGTCAATTCGATGCTTTAACCACCTCGCCCACCTCTTGCAATTTACGGTCAAATGCGGTACAGACAGGATAGCCGATTGAGTTTCGATGCACACACGCTCCAGGTAGGAGGGATCATGCCGTCACGTCGTTTACACCGAACCATTCTCCTGGCTTTGGCCGGAATGCTCGCTTTTATCCTGCTTCAAGGATGTGCCGCCCGTAACATGATCCTTATCGATCAATCCGGCAAGGGCGAGTTCACCTCCATTCGCGAGGGTTTGGCCGAATGGGAGCCGGGACTGCCGATCGTCGTGCGACCGGGCATCTACGATGAACAAATGATTCTGCAAACAAAGATGAACATCAAAGGGTCCGACCCGGAACGTGTGTTGGTCCGCTTCAGCGGTGATGGTCCGGCGCTGGTGGGACGAGACGTCAGCGATGTCCAAGTCGAAAACATCAATTTCGAAAAAAGTGGAAAATCCAAGCATTCCGTCGTTTTGCTGGAATCCACGGATTTGCGCCTGCGCCAGTGCCGCATTCGCGGGGGACAAGTGGCCGGGATCGAAACCTACCGTTACGGTAATTTGGACGTCAAAGGTTGCCGGATTTCCGATAATCGATATGCGGGGGTGTTTTTTCACCATCAGGCTCGTGGTCAAATCGAAAACACCATCATCGAAAACAATGCCCGAGGCGTATCGGTGTTGCAGTATCCCGACGGCATTCCGCAAAAACAGACGATTTATCGCGACGAAAACGGATCGGGTATCGTCATCACCAAAAACGAGATCATGAACAATCAGGTGGCCGGGATTCTGGCCGATCAGGGCGCCGATGTGGAGATTACCGGCAATTCCATCTCCGGTAACGGCCTTGAAGAAAACGATCCCCGTTCCAGCGACCGTACCCACGGGGGCGTGCTCAGTGTCAACCGCAGCCGGATCACGCTGGCCGACAACGAAATCATGAACAACCGAGTCGGGGCCATTTTCCATACCAGCGGAGGCGGCCAGGTACTACGCAACCGTTTCCACCACAACAAACGCCTCGGTCTGCGCGTCGAAGGACCGTCACGGCCCGAAATTTACCAGAATGACTTCGTCGAAAATGCCACCGGACTGCAACTGCGCGACGGCACCGAGTCGATCGTTTCCGACAACCGTGTCATGGACAATGACGAAAACGGCATCGAAGTCCTGGAAGTCGCGCGCCCAACGATCGAAAAAAACTGGGTTGTCAAGAACAAGAAAGTCGGATTGGTCATCATGCGCAGCGCCAAACCACAGATACGCTACAATTTCTTCGTCGAAAACGGCTGGCACGGTCTATTGGCTGCCCAGGATGCCAAACCGACGGTCGTCAACAATACCTTCTATAAAAACGAGAAGATCGGCGCGTGGTTCCTCGAACGCAGCGAAGGCGATTTCGCCAACAACGTGATCGTTGGCAGCAAAATCGGTATTTCGATCAAGCGCAACCTCGAATTCAAACCCACCCTGCGGGGTAATTGCCTATGGAACAATGCGCGGACCGACTACGAGGGCTTCGTCGAAATTCCGGCCTACAATCTCCAAAGCGATCCTCTGTTCACCGACCCGCTCAATCTCGATTTTTCGCCGGAAGCCGGATCTCCTCTTATCATCAAGGGTCCAGAGGGCACGACCTACATCGGAGCGGTCGAACCCCTGACCACGAGTGGATCGTAAATCCTGATCCCGATTCAACGTTCACGCCACCTTTCGGGCGGCGTTTTCTTTCTTCCAGGTAAAA
>CAXXQS010000002.1:745000-2372178 GCA_963674735.2 Myxococcota bacterium | reverse complement strand
CGCAAGGATCGCCGAAATTGCCGATGGAACCGCTGTCGCAAGCCCATACCAGGCTCAGCAGAATCAGCCATCCAGCCCACTGCCCCCAAGTTATTTTGGATATCCTCATCACTCGCCTCCCGCATATCTGCGAATAGCCGTGTCATCGAACTGAATACGTGTCTTTCAGACTAAAACATCACGGGTAAAATGCAAGCAAATTCCATGCCTTACATTAAGTATCGTCTTGATTCGGCTAAGCTGTCGGATTTGCGGATCTTTATCGAATGCGAGACAAACGAAGCTTGCCACGAAGGTGTCAAGCCAACTTGACAGGAAGGACGGAAAAGGAAGGCATTCCTAAGCAAGAATAAGCTGCATCTGATTTTTTACCCGAACAGCCCCTTTTCAAGCAACTCCGGCAGGTCGGCTTGCAGGCGGCCATAAGTTTCGGGCAGGCCGATATCGAGGAAATAGCCGTTCTGCTTGAAACCGAAGATATTGAATCCGCGCGCGATGGCGTCGGGCATGACGGTCTGTTCGAAGCTGAACACCCGCTCAGCGGGCATGATGTCGAACATGCACGGTTCCACCAGTAAAACGCCGCCGTTGATCCAACTCGGGTAGCCGGTGGCGGGTTTTTCGGTGAAGGCGGCGATACGGGCGTCGTCCAGTTCCACCCCGCCGTAACGGGAATTGTCCTGCACATAATGCAGGGCCAGGCTGAGGTCGGCGTTGTGTTCACGGTGAAAAGCCCATAAAGCGGCGTAATCGATGGCGAACAGCGTGTCGCCCATCACGAGAAAAAACGGACCGTTCCCGAGTTTATCGCGCGCGAAACGCATGGCTCCGCCCGTCCCCAGCGCCTCCGGCTCCACCGAATAGCGGATCGACAGCCCCCAGTCCGAGCCATCGCCGAAGTGCGCCTCGATCATCTCGGCCATATAGCCGCTGCCGAAAATCAATTCCCGCAGACCTTGAGCTTTGAGATAGAGCACCAGCCATTCCAGAAAGGGACGTCCCTCGGCCAGCGCCATGGGTTTGGGCCGGTCGGACACCACCTTGCGCAAGCGCGTTCCCATACCGCCCACAAGGATAAGGGCCGGAGGCAATTGGAGGGTTGATTCGACAGAATCGGCGGACATGCAAAGCTCCTAAACGTACTACACGATCATCGGCTACCGGGAGATTTCAACCTTGCTGGATATCCCGTTACGCCCATCATAGCACAACCAGCTCAGGTTTCCAGTTCCAGCAGCGCCTGACTCGACACCACCGCCTCACCTTGCGCAACCAATAAGCGCACCACAACCCCCGCCTCGCCGGAATAGACGTCGTTTTCCATCTTCATGGCTTCGAGCACCGCGATTTTCTGTCCGCGCGTCACCGAATCGCCCACCGCCACCAGCATCTTGAGAATCGTGCCCTGCATGGGACAGGTAACCATAAAGCTGCCGCCATTGCCTTCGTCACCATTTGCCGCCGCCACCTTCGGGTCCGTGGGCGGCGCAGGTTTGGGCGCGGGGGCTTTTTTAACAGGCGCAGGCTGTGCGGCACGCGGTGCTTGGGAAGGAGCGGCCGGTTTGGGAGTGGGCCGATTGGGCGCAGGCCGCAACACCTTCTTTGCCGTGGCTCCGGTGGGAACCACCGTCACCCCCGGTTTGCTAGGATGCACCTCCACGTGGAAAGCCTGGCCTTCCACCACCACATCGTAGGCGCGTGTCGGGCGGGAATCGAGGGCTTCCGCCTTGGCCGACCCCTCTAAAAAGCGCGCACCCGCGTCGGGATACATGGCGAGAGTCAGCGCGTCTTCATCGCTTCGCACGAGTTTGCCGTGTTTTTTTTGTACCGCATCGAGGGTCAAGGCCTCCCCGATCTCGTCTTTCGTTACCAGACTTTCGGCCGCTTCGCGCAACACCCCGGCCGTCGGCTTGGGTAGCGTTCCATAACGGCCCAGCGCCAAACGCGCCAGATCGGGATCCAGATCGACGTAGCGTCGCTTATCGAGAACATTGACGATGGCCTGACGTAAAACGATCCCGCGCACCGGCATCACCAACGGCGCATAACCTAAATCGCCATGGATACGCACCACCTCCGCCAGCACATCGTCCAGCTTGTCCAGTTTGTCACGCGCTTCCAGTTCCGCTCCGGCGTCGGCGATGGTGGTGGCGGGTAGTTTGTGACGCAGCACCCAAGTATGCACCCAATTGACAAAGCGGTTGACGCGCGCCGCATAACGTTCGCGCATTTTCGCAAAACTCAGCGACGCCTCCTCGAAGGCCTCCAGCTTGAGCCCCACATCTTCGAACAAAATGCGGACCAGCGATTCGGTAGGCGGTTCGGTTACGGCCGACGCGAAAGCGGAAAGCGTTCCGTCGATGACATCGACTCCGGCCTGTACACCCGCCACATAGGCCGCCGCCGCCGTGCCGACCCCATCGGACACCGTCATCGCCAGCGGCAGATCGGTCGTTTTTTTCACCGCCGCAACCCATTCGCCCGCACGTTTCGGCGGCAACAGCCCCACGCGGTCGGCCAGACACAGGCTTTGGCACCCCAAGTCCTTGAGTTCGGAGGCAAAACGCCCGATATCATCCAGCTTCTGTTCAGTGGACGGGTCGAGCAGAATCACGCCTTCGGCTCGTTTGCCGGCCTTGACCACCGCCTTTACGGCCAATTCCAGGTTTTCGGCCCGATTGAGCGGATCGTAGATGCGGTAAATATCGATACCGTTCTCGGCGGTCGTGCGAACAAACGCCTCCACGACATCGTCGGCCTGCATACCCGCACACACCAGCGCACGCCCGCACATGGGCATCAGCAGCGGCGTTTTAGGGGCCTTGGCCTTGATCTTGCGCAGGCGGTCCCAGGGATTTTCGTTCAGATAGCGCAGGCAGGCCTCGAACGTCACCCCGCCCCAGGCTTCCAGCGAACGATAGCCGATTGCATCCAACTGCACGACACCCGCCAGCATATCGTCCAAGCGCAGCCGCGCACCCAGCACCCGCTGCTGTCCACTCAACAGAATGGTCTCACCGATCTGCGTCATACCTACCTCAACGTCAAACGATTAGGAGTTGTGTTCATTGTCGGTTCGGCCGACAGAAGCTTAATGGCCCGATTTGTCGGGCATCTTTTCGTCTTTTTGGTCCTGCTCGTAACGATGCACCGCCGACAGAATCGCCCCCATCAACTCCGCATTGACCGGCTCCGCCTCTTCAGGCTGCGCGGTCTGCGTTTCCATATCGACCGCATCTGCTTCCTCGTCCACAGGTGCAGGCGAGGACGGCGTATCGACATGCGGCCCCGCCTCGACCACCGGATCGGTCGCTTGTTCATGACCCAGAAAACGCCGAATCACGTGCGTCAATCCATAAGCGATAGCCAGGATGAGAAACACGACGCTCATCCCCAAGGCGGCGATAAAAAGCGCGTCTGTCAGCGGTACTTTCATCCGTTTCTCTCCCTCGTCGCCCGATTCTAACGCAGGCGGCGACAATCGCCCTCACGCAAGGTAACCGGTCCGGTCTCCGTATACACCACCAACCCGAAATCATACGCTAAATCAACGGCTTGCCCGACTATTTCCCGGTTGTCCATCAAGCGCACGCAGACGGTTTCACCGATGGTCTCCGATACTGCGATCCAACGATCTTTCAAAATCGCGGGGGAGGCCTCATCCAACTCGCGCCACGCACGCCACAAAACCGGCACCAGGCGTTCAGCCAAATCGTCGTAGGTTTGCTGCGACTCGGCCGAAAGGCACGTGGTCTCGGTATCACTATCCGACAGTCGCACCGGCGTGCGATCGTTCAGCCCGATACCGACGATCACCCGCGCCTTTCCGTCCAAACCCACGACTCGCTCGCTCAACATACCCGCCAGTTTACGCCCTTCGACCATCAGATCGTTGGGCCAGCGCAATTTTGCCGCGACGCCGCAGCAGGCCGCCAGTTCTTCGACTAAAGCCACTCCCACCGCCACCGTCACCCAAAGCGGCGACACCTGCGGTTCGGGGCTCGGGCCCACCAACGACAAATAGAGCCCGCCCACCGGCGACTCCCAACGCCGTTCGAGGCGTCCCCGACCAGCGCGCTGCAAGCGCGCCTGGACCACGCCGCAATCCAATTCTCCTTGGAGAACAAGATGTTTGGCGTCCGCATTGGTTGAACCGGTTTCATCCAGGCGCAGCCAACGCAGGGGCGCGGATGGCATCTGCATTCCGGCCTCCGGCAGCCTCGTCAATTTGCATTCCGTTTGCGCGTCACGAATCACAATAGCTTCCGTTTGTATCGCGACAGCCCGCGCCGCGTCAACCTTTTTCCCCATGCGCCAAGCCGCTGAACAGACCGATTACCGGGAATCCCGGTGTTTTTTTGCTTTACAAGCCGCACGGCGAGCGCTATGCCCATGGACGGCGCTATCTTCATCATTGCTCCTAGCTGCGCCGCGATGGAAAGGATACTCCCGTGTCATCGACAAATTCCCCTTCTGCGCCACAACCGGACACACCCGACAGCACGTCGTTCCACACAACCAAAGTGGCCACCATCGCGCTTGTACACTTCATCCACGATATCTACACCGCGTTTCTCGCACCGCTTCTGCCCCTGCTTATCGAACGCCTGGGTCTCAGCCTCACACAGGCCGGTTCCCTGAGCGTCTTTTCCCAAATCCCCAGTTTTTTCAACCCCTTCATCGGAGCCATTGCCGATCGCCGAAACTGGATCCGCCTGCTTGTCGTCGTCGCACCGGGTGTAACGGCGACCCTCATGTGTTTCATCGGTATCGCCCCCAACTATGCCATCTTGGCCCTGACACTCCTCGCCGTGGGGATCAGTGTAGCCGCCATCCACGTTTCGGCCCCGGTGATGGTAGCGCGCCTGTCGGGCGACAAGGTCGGACGCGGCACCGGCATGTTCATGATGGGCGGCGAACTGGCGCGCACCGCCGGACCCATCGTGGCGGTCTGGGCCGTCAGCCATTTCGGACTCGACGGACTGTGGAAGCTCATCCCGCCGGGTGTTGTGGCGTCGCTGGTCCTCTGGTGGCGTTTCGAGCCCCCGGCCGATCACCGCGACCCGCGCCGCCAGCCTTCGCTTAAAGCCATGCTGGTCGAAATGCGGATCATCATCACCGGCATCTTCGGCATCCTGGTCGCGCGTTCGTTCATGGCTGCAGCCGCCACCACCTACCTGCCGACGTATCTCTACCAGGAAGGCAACAGCCTGTGGTTTTCGGGAATCGCGCTTTCGGTCCTCGAACTGGCCGGGGCCGTGGGTGTCCTCGTCTCCGGCACCCTGAGCGACCGCTTGGGGCGACGCCTTGTTCTGGGCTTTTCCATCGTTCTGGCACCCTTCCTGATGCTGGCGCTCTTGCATGTGTCCGGTGTGCCGTTGTTACTCGTTCTGTTGGGCCTCGGATTCACCACCCTCGCCACCGGTCCGGTTCTCATGGCGACGGTGCTTGAAAACGCCGGAGTCAACCAGGCCGCCGCCAACGGCACCTTCATGGCCATCAGCTTTGCCGTGCGCGCCCTGGTCATTCTGCTGGTCGGTTTTCTCTCCGATCAGTACGGGATGCGCTCGGCGTTCATGGTCTGCGCCGGAATGGCGATTATCGGGCTCCCGTTTTTGTGGCTGATTCCCAAGCAAGACAAGAACCGTTGATTCATCCTCGACCGTTTTTCAACAATTTCTCGCGCATATAACGCAATAAGCGAAAACCCACCTTGCCGTCCCGCCTGTAATACGCTAGACTCGTATTCGTTGCAACTCATGTCTTTGAAAAGGAGAAATCGAGATGAAAAACAAGACGGGATGGATGCTCCTCGCCATATTTCTATGCTTTTCCATCGTAGCGGCTTGTTCTGATTCGGACGATGATCCCGGCATCGGAATCAACAATGCCGTCAGTGAATGCGGCGGTTTCGTCGAAAGCGATGGCAACGTTTCGGCACGCGTCAAGGCGGTGGAAGAACCGGACGCCGATAGCGCCGACGACGACGCGGCGGCGGATGGCGACGATATGGAGATGTGCCAAGTGGACGACGTATTGGAGTGGATCTACGACGCCGACGCGAAAAGCGTCACCTTCACCAACCGCAACGTTTACCTGAACTGCTGCGGCAACCACGTCATCAGCATCGACGAAGCCGACGGTGTCTACACCCTGCTCGAACGCGACGCCCCGGAAAATGGAGACGCGCGCTGTGACTGCATGTGCTTTTTCGATTGGCGCATCGATTTACCCGATCTCGATGCGGATTCGCTCGACCTGCGCCTGAAACGCTTCGTCACCGACACCCACGACGACCCCTGGCTGGTCTGGGAAGGCCAGATTGATCTTGGCGAAAATGAAGGAAGCATCCTCATCGAGGAACAGGAAGAATATTGCGGGATACTTTAGTTTGCGCGTTCCCGTTTCCACGATCACGGGCGGCGGCTTGACCTTGCACGGCCGCTTTTGCTATCATGCCTCCGTTCAGCAAACAAGCCACCGTCATCTGCGGGGGTTTCCGGAAGGAGGTCGGAGATATGACGTATAGAAAGATCTTGATTCTCGTCGTGGTTCTGTGTTTCACGGTATCGTTCGCGCAGGCTCAAGAAGCGGCCCCCATAGAAAAAACGGCACCGGCCGCCAACGCTCCGGTTCAGGCCGCCCCGGCCGAGAAAATCGTTCAGGAAGCCAAACCCGACCCCGCCGCGTTGTTCAAGCAATCCGATCGGATGTGGGTCACCCGTCAAAAAGCGGGCAACATCGACCGGTCCATCGATTTGGCCAATGCAGCCCGAAAGGCGGGTGGCGAGGAATTCGAGACCGTCTGGCGGCTGGCGCGCGGTTATTTCTGGAAAGCCGAGTTGGCTGCAAACGAAGATCAGATGGAAAAATACGGCAAAATGGGTTGGGAAGCCGGGGAACGTGCCGCCAAACTCAAGCCGCAGCGTATCGAGGGTTGGTTCTGGGGCGTCGCTTCCCTGGGCCAGTACTCCACCGCCATCGGCACCTTCAAGGCGTTTTTCAAAGGCCTGGCCGGGGACTATGAGAAAATGGTCGAAAAAGCCATTAAAATAGATCCCGATTACGAATATGGCGGACCCACGCGCGCCTACGGGCGTTATTGGTTCAAAGTACCGTCGGTCAAGCAGGATCTCAAACGCTCGGCCAAACTACTCGAACAATCGCTTAAGGCCGCACCGAATAAATTGCGCACCCATTTTTACTTGGCCGAAACGTATCTGGCATTGGACCGCAAGGACGAAGCCAAAGCCTTGTTGAACACCTGCGTGGCCCTCGATCCCAAGCAAGAGGAACCGGCCGACGGTGTGATTTATCTCAAGGAATGCCGGAACTTGCTCGGCAAGGCCTTCAAGTAAGCAGTCTTCCCGTTCGGCGCAACTCGCCAGACACCGCGCAACCGAACATAAGTGCGACGACCCGGAGAAATGGAAAGGAAGCGCATGCGCATCGGCATAATTTCCGACCTCCATAGCAACCTTGAAGCGTTGCAGGCGGTTTTGCGCACGCTTCCCCACCTGAAAATCGACCGGATCGTCTGTTTGGGAGATCTGGTCGGTTACGGTGCCGACCCCGACACGGTCGTGACGCTCGTTCGTCCTTTGGCCGATTTCACCATCATGGGCAATCACGATGCCGCCGTCGCGCGGCAGATGGACTACCACTACTATTACGAGGCGGCGCGTGAAGCGCTCGACTGGACGCGTGCGCAACTCTCGGATGACAATCTGACCTACCTGAAAGAGCTACCCTATTTCCGCGTGGAAAGCGGGGCTTGTTTCACCCACGGCGACCCGATTTCACCGCACGAATTCAACTATATCTACACCCTCGAACAGGCCCGCCAGATGCAGGCTTTTTACGAGCTGTTGCAGCCCGTTACCTTCGTCGGACATTCGCACCTGCGGCGTGCGTTCCAGCTATCCCCCACCGAAACCATCGAACTTCCGGTGGATAATCTGACCTTGCGCGAAGACCGCAAATACATCATCGCCGTCGGATCGGTGGGCCAACCACGCGATTACGACGCACGGGCGGGCTTCGTCATCTACCAAACCGACACCCGGCGCGTGGAATTTTATCGGGTCGCCTACGATATCGACCGGGCAGCAGAGAAAATCCTCAATGCGGGCCTGTCCGACTACTTCGCTTCGCGTTTATACGGCGGCGAATGAGGGTATCCGGGATGCCAATCGTATATTGGAGCTATTTGGGCCAAGTAGATTATCAAGCCGCTTGGAATTGGCAAAACGCCCTGGCGCAACGTCTGTTGGCAAGTGAGGGCGAAACGCAGATAGCGGGCTGGCTGCTTTTGCTCGAACATCCCCCCACCATCACCACCGGTCGGCGTGATAGCCAAACCCATATTCACGGAGACACGGCCAGGCTGGCGGCAGCCGGAATCGAGCGGATCCGAAGCAACCGGGGCGGATTGGCCACCTATCACGGTCCCGGCCAGTTGGTGGGCTATCCCGTCGTACACCTCGATCGCCTGGGCGTTGGTGGAGTGGAGGCGTTTGTGGGCAAACTGCAACGCCTGATGATCGCTGTCGTGTCCGATGCCGGGCAAACCGCAACGATCGAAGAAGGGCTTCCGGGAGTGTGGATCGGAACCGACAAGATCGGCGCCATCGGGCTGCATGTCTCGCATCGGGTAACGACCCACGGGTTCGCCCTCAATATCCATCCCGATCTTACACATTTCGACTGGATCACCCCCTGCGGTCTGGCGGATCGCGGCGTCACCTCGCTTGCCCGCCTGGGAATAGACTGGACAGTCGAACAAGCAGCTGAAAGCGCCGCACAACGATTCGGTGAGGTGTTCACCGCCGAGATGAAGAAACAACGCCCGCCCGAACCGGAAACGGCGTAAATTACCTCGAAAAGGAGAAAGCATGCACGCTCGTACTCGCCTCGGATGGTTCATGGCCGGACTTCTACTTGTCGCACTCGTGACCGGTTGTGCCTCCAAAGAAGTCAAACCCAGCCCGGCCGCGATGCGCGACCGCACCGATGCCTACGGCGCGCGTGCCATCAGTGAATGGATGCCGCTCAATCTGGGAAACACCTGGACCTACGAACGCCGTTTCCTCGGCGAAACCGGCTCGCTGACCGTCACCGTGGTTTCCAAGGATAAGGAAGGCTTTTTCGTCGACAACCAGGGTGGCCGTCTCATGATCACCCCCCATGGATTGCGCGACCCCAACCGCTATTTGCTGGTTTCCCCGATCGAAACGGGTAAGCGTTGGCGCGTGCAGGTCGCCCCGCAGTTGGCCGAACACTTCGAAGTGATGGACGACAACGCCACCGTGACCGTCCCGGCCGGGAAATTCGAGCACTGCGCGGTGGTGCGCTCGACCACCCACGTTTCGAAAAACGTGCGCATGGTCAACACCATCGTCTACGCCCCCAAGGTCGGCATGGTGCGCAATGAAACACGCATGGAAAACAACCAGAACCGCACCGCCAATCAGGTCGTGCTGGAACTCACCCACTACAAACTGCCGTAACCGGAGCGAAACATGGCTGACGAGACGAACAAGCCGGGGGCCGATTCCTTCGGCGAAACGCTTCTGGAAGTGGCCGTCCCCGACGCCGCCCCCGCCACGGCGACCGTCAGCCTCGATCACACGCGACGCGACACAAAGTTGCAGTTGCCCAATCCCGACCTCACGACCCTCTCCCTCGACCTGACCGTGGGAGAGGAAATCGGACGCGGCGGCATGGGACGTATTCTTTTAGGGCACGATTCGGGAATCGGCCGCGAAGTCGCCCTCAAGTCGCCCCATGCGTCCTCCGGCGCAGACGCGCGCGCACTGGCCAATCTGCTGCGCGAAGTACGCATCACCGGGCAACTCGAACACCCCAATATCGTCCCCATCTACCGCCTCGACCGCCTGCCGGACGGCAGTTTGTACTTCGCCATGAAACGCATTCGCGGTCGCTCCCTGGCGCAAGTACTGGCCGGACTTGCCCGAAACAACCCGCAGACGGTCGCGCAATTCCGCCTGCTCGATTGCCTGCGCATCTTCATGCAGGTCTGCCTAGCGGTCGATTTCGCCCATGCGCGCGGCGTCATCCATCGCGACATCAAACCTGAAAACATCATGCTAGGCGACTACGGGGAAGTTCTGCTTATGGACTGGGGAGCGGCCCTCGTGCGGTCCGACGTGTCCGAACATGGGCAGGCCATCGATCTGAATCCACCCGACTCGCGGGAAGACGGTTATATCGTCGGCACCCCCGCCTATATGCCGCCGGAACAAGCACGCGGCAAAGTTTCGCAAACCGACCGCCGCTCCGATGTTTACGCCTTGGGAGCCACGCTGTATGAAATCCTCACCTTAACGCCGCCCATCTTGGAGCGCGAGGTGTTTCAAGCCCTCGATGCCGTGTTGGACGGCAATATCGAACCGCCCGCCTTGCGATCTCCGGAGCGCGACATCGCCCCGGAATTGGATGACATCTGCCTGACCGCATTGACCTTCGATCCGGACGAACGCTACACCGACGCACGTGAATTGCATAATGCCGTCCAGGCTTTCTTCGAGGGTACTCTGGCTTCCGAGCGGCGTCACCGCGAAGCCTTGCACCACATCGAACTGGGCGATCTGGAACGGCGTCATTATCGGGCCATCGATTCGCAACGCGAAACCGTCGAACGCGAAATGCAGATTCTGCGAACCCAAATCGCCGGAAACAACCGTCAAGAAGAACGCCACAAGCTGTGGAATCTCGAAGACCGCCTGCAAGCCGCCGAACGCGATCTGGCCTGGCGCTTTTCCAAAACGTTGAACCTATACCTGATGGCCGAACGCCTCGAACCCAGCAATCGCGAAGCGAAAGCCCGTTTGGGCGAACTATACTGGTCGCGTTACCTGGAAGCCGAACGCAAGGGACAGATTCCGGCCATGATCACCTGGGAAGCGCAACTCCGACGCGTGGACGACGGCCGCTTCTCCGAACAGCTCAAAGGTGAAGGGCAAATCACGATCGAAAGCGATCCGGCGGGCGCACAGGTGGCCATCGCGCGATTGACCGAGCGAAGCCGACGACTGGTCCCCGAACCTCCGAAGCTTGTCACAGCATCGGCAGACGCCGTTTTAAGACTGCCCCACGGCCCCTACCAACTCACACTCACCTTCCCCGATCATGCCCCGGCGATCGTGCCGCTTAACCTCGAACGCATGGAAACCCTCCTTCTGTCGGTACGGCTGTATCCCGTTGCCGACATTGCACCGGGCTTCATTCACATCCCGGCGGGGCCAGTCCCGATCGGAGGCGACCCCGACACGTTCGGAGCTTTTAACGCGCGCACGGCCGACCTACCCGATTTCGCCCTGGCGCGCCATCCCGTCACCGTCGCGGACTATCTCACGTACCTCAACGATCGCGCTTACCACACGCAAGAAGAAGCTCATCGCCACGCCCCGCGCGACACCAAGACCGGCACCTGGTATCTGCGCGAAGACGAGGCCGGGCTTTTTCATATTCCCGAGGCCGACGCCGAAGGCCATGTGTGGCAACCCGGATGGCCGGTGTTGGGAGTTTCTTTCGACGACGCAGAGGCTTATGCCGTCTGGCGCAGCCAACGCGAAGGGTTCCGCTTCCGCCTGCCCACCGAAGAGGAATGGGAGAAAGCGGCACGCGGTGCGGACCGACGACGCTACCCCTGGGGCAACAGCTTCGATCCCTCCTTCTGCAACATGCGCGACAGTTTCGACGACTTCCCCCATTTAGACACGGTCGATGCCTTTCCCGTTGATCGCTCACCCTACGGCATCCTCGGCATGGCGGGCAACATGCGCGATTGGACCCTCGGAACGGTCGATGAGGCCACCACCAACATCACGGTGCGCGGGGGAGCGTGGTCGATGTATGAGATTTTTTCACGCTGCACCTGTCGCGCCGGAGCCCCTCGCGAATTGTGCGCCGTCAATATCGGGTTTCGTCTTGTACAGGAATTGAAAAGTGAAAACGCGTCGACATCCCGCTGGCCAAATGGTGCTACATGTCCTCTTTAAGCGGGGGCGGGCTGAACCCGGCCGTCTTCCACGCTTGGGCGCTACCGCGCCCTAAAAGCATCATCAAGAACGAGCGAGCTGCCTGCGGGTGGCGGGTATTCTTGAAACGTGCTCCAATATACAAAATGGGTAAATAACTCCGTTCGGGAAAGACCATCACCGAACGTAGATCGGGATAACGCACCACATCGCTCTGATAAGCAATCGCCAAATCAGCCGCGCCTTTGCCGATCGCCCGCAATGCCGCATCGGCATCGGAATGGATGGCCAGGCGCGAGGCCAAATCCTTGGCCATACCGATCTTGCGCAACGCCGCCTGAGCATGCACGCCGGCTATGGTGCGTTCCGGATCGGGCAACGCCACACGACCCACACCGGCATTTTTCAACAACCGGATCGGGTCGGGTTTGGATGGCTCCACCCGCGCGACCAAAACCAGGCGGTCGGCCGCCAGAACAACCGGCTCCGTCTTCTCGACCAAGCCTTGCTGCACCAAAAGGGTGATCAAGTCTTTTCCCTCCGTCAGAACGACGTCGGGGTTCAGCTTCTTGTCAACCGACAACATAAGCAAGCTTTCCGGCGGTGCGGATTTCACCTGCAGTTCGGCCAGGCGAGCCATACGCAACCGATTGCCTACCTGCTCAACCAAACCCTGCAAACCCGGCGCACACAATACGGTGATGACCGGCAGACCTGCGGGAGCCGGTACGGATTCCAACACCTCCTCGGTCCACCCGAAGTGACTCAGGGCAACGATCAGCAGCAGAATCGCAAGGAGCCGGACCGGCCACCCCTTCACTCGCCAGACTCTTCGCCCTTTCCGGTCATTCCTTTGCAGCATGCGTTTTCACATTCCTTTCACCGATGTCGACGGCTCTTCCACCCGACGTCCGAGCAAACGTCCAGCCATGGTATCGATTCGCCAGCCTTCCCGTTCAAGCAAAGCTATCTTAACCCGAAGACCTCCGGAAAATCCACCTAGAGCACGCTTAGCTCCAATCACGCGATGACAGGGAACCACGATCCCCAGGGGATTCCGCCCTACCGCCTGCCCGACTGCACGAGCCGAGCCGCAACCCACACGATGGGCCAGTTCGCCGTAAGTCACAACCTCGCCCCATGGAACCGTCAGCAACTCGCGCCAAACAGACTGTTGAAAAGCGGTTCCCACCAAACGCAACGACAAATCGCCGGGTCTGACGGCCTCACCCGCAAAATAACGGTCGAACCACTTCGCCAGAGCCGGATCACATTCATGCAAAGGTGGCAAGTCTGATGGCGCTCTACCGAAATGAACGGATTCCAATTGCTGGTCTGATAGCTGTAACGCCATATCACCCAATGAACTGCGGTATCGAAGCCGGGTTTTCGTCATTTCGCACTTTCTCCATTTACAAACGAAAAGCCCGATGCAAAGCATCGGGCTTATAGGATCGAAAGAGCATGGCGCTTACAACTTCTCAGCTACGCAACAGCCTCCTTGGCTACGGTCGAACTGTTACGTTTATCAAGCTTGACCACTTTCTTGGCAAGCAGGCCTTTCGGGCCTTGCGTGCACTCAAACTCCACTTCCTGGCCTTCGTACAGCGAGCGGAAACCCTCACCGTCGATGGCGGTATAGTGGACGAAAACGTCCTCACCGGTGGAGCGTTTGATGAATCCAAACCCCTTGGTATCATTGAACCATTTGATCTTCCCAACTTCCATTTCCATACGAACCCCCTTTACGACTTGCCTTCCGGCAAACATCCTAAGCTGCACCTTTGCCCGGCTTCCTTCCCCTGTTGGAAACCGTTTCCATGCTCTTTCGATTGTCAATGAACACTGTCTCAAGAAACAACACGCCGAAAGGCTGTGCCGCCCCTGTCATCTTTCAAACAACATTTGATCGAAACACTTTTCCACCCTGAATACGAGTGTAACGGATAGATACGAAGTTGGCAATTAAAAAATCTTAACATTCCATTTTTTCGAGACACGGACAGCCTGCACAAAAAAGCCCCGACGCTCTCGCCGGGGCTCGGTCAATCGGCTTTCGCGCTCAATCAGCGATTTTTCAGCCAGAATATCTCATCTTCCACTTCCTCTTTATCGATGGCGGTCGGGTTGAGTTCAAGATAGGTCTCGAACTGCTTGACCGCCTCCCCTTTGCGTCGCAGCGCTTTCAGGGCATAGCCCAACCCCAGATAGGGTTGAGGATCATTGGGATCGAGATCCACCGCTTTGCGCAGATATTTCACGGCTTCACGCGGTTTACGCATCTCCTGAAACACCATCCCTAGCTTGCGATGAGCCTCGGCATTGTTTGCACTGACCTTGATCGCCTCACGAAAATACTTGATGGCGGTTTTGTATTGGCCCATCTCAAAATAGCAATCGCCCAGCTCGATACGCGCCGTATTGATACCGGAATCAAGCTTTTTAGCAGTCTTGAACATTTTAATGGCTGGCACAAACTTGTTCTGCGCCCGAAGCGCAATACCTTTGTGCAGGTAGGCCAAAGCATAATTTTTATCAAGCGCCAGACATTTATCCAGATATTCGAGTGCATCGGAGTATTTTTCCTGTTTCTCGAACATCAAGCCGAAGTAGTAATAATAGCTTGGCTCTTTGGGGTTAGCCTGGATCGCCTGCTCGAAAAAGTCGTAGGCGCGGTCGTACATTTTCTTTTCGTGATAAACCCGCCCCAGGTAGAAACTGGCATCGGAATAACCGGGAGACAAGGTCAAGGTGCGTTCAAACGCTTTCCGTGCCTTGTCGAACTCGCCTTTCTTGAAGTAGGCACGTCCCGACTCGAAGAAATACATGTGGTTACGATCGTTGATGGCCAAGGCTTTTTCAAACTCGGAAATCGACTTGTCGATGTTATCCATCAGGAAGTAGGTCATACCAAGACCGAAATAGGCTCGATCGCTTTTATCGTCCAGGTTCAGCACTTCCTCATATTCTTTGATCGCTTTTTCGAATTGTCCCTCATCACGATAGGCGTTGGCCAGGTGATAACGAGCGTCGGAAAACTTGGGATCGACTTTGATCGCCTTTGAAAACTCCTCTTCAGCTTTTCCGATATCGCCCTGGTGCAGGTGCATCTGGCCCAGGAAATTGTGCACCAACGGCGACCCGCTATCGATGAGTTTGGCTTTCTGGATGTATTCGCCCGCCTTCGTCAGGTTGTCCTTGCCGCAGATAAGACATGGCCGCGCTGGTATAGAAATGCACGCCGTTCGAGTCCAGCGCAATGGCCTTTTCGTACATCTCCAGCGCCTTCTGAGGCTGGAACAGACGTTCGAGCGCCAAACCGGTCAGGTAATAAACCTGTGCATTTTTCGGTTCGATTTTCGCGGCGGCTTCGAGTTTGAACAGAGCTTGGTCGGAACGGTTCAACGTCAGCAGATTCTCTCCCAGGTCGAGATGGCAACGAATCTCCCGCGAGTTGTTTTCGATACACTGCGTAAACTGTTCCTGCGCTTTCTCGTATTCGTGCTTCTTCTGGTAGAACTCACCCAGCTCAAGATTGTAGACGTAGTTATCCGGTTCGTTTTCAATGGCGGCGGTGAGTTCTTTCACCACCTTGTAAGGCTCGTTACGCGACATGAAGATCCGCGCCGAATAATAGTGCATACGAGCCAGCTGCTTTTTGCTCATACGATCTTTGAAGGCATTGCGAATGGTGTTCAACTCACGCTCGGCGCGCTTGAGGCCCCCCTCTTCCTTGAGCAGAATACCCGCCAGTTCGATTTGACTATCCAAGTGCTCGGGATCTTTTTCCAGTGCTTTGGCAAAAACTGGCTCTCGCCCCGGCCACATCTCCCAGCTGGTCGTGCAACAGACCTTGCAGATAATACGTTCGGGCACTGGCTTCGTTCGCTTCGATCACCTTATCCAGATATTTTTTAGCCGGGTTCTTGTCCGGCAAATACAGCGAAACTTCGGCAATCAAATGTAGAGCTTTGCTGTTTTTCGGTTTGGCGATCAGGGCCTTCAACAACAAATCCTTGGCCGGACCGAATCGTTTTTCGTACATGGCCTCGGCTGCTTTGGCGAACAGAATCTCCGGTTCTTCGCGTTTTTCATTCGCCAATTGCGCCATCGCCGCTTTAGCGCCTTCGAGATACTCTTCCGCCCCGCCGAAACGGCGCAGAATCTGGAAATCGATCTGAGCCTTCAACGCCCACACGATCGGAGCGCCACGGAAATCGGGCACCCGCAGAAGATCGACACAAATCTCGCGAGCCTGAGTGTAACCCTGATAGTTATCACGCGCCATCTGCGTATAGGCCATATCCAAACGTTCGCGATAGCGTGATTTCAGTTGCTCGTAATAGGGCAGATCGGCAATATTACGACCGGTAATAATGCTTATCAGGCTGCGCTCTTCCACGATCTGGAAGTAAGCCGCAACAGCCACCAAAACGGCAACCACGGCGACCAGAAGCGCCACACGTTTGGGAATAACGATGCGCCGTTTCTTAAGCGGGGATACGACATCCAAAGAGCCCGCCTTACGCCGTTTCTTGCTAACCTCCAGGACACGCTTCTTTTCCTGGTCCAATTTGCCGGTTTTTTGTTCGTCACCGCTGTCGGGCAGGAAGGTATCCAGGACACCGCTACGATTGGCGGCATCGGCCACCACGGCCTTGAACACCTCCATCTCGGATAACGGAACCCAATCGCCACCGGAAACGCTGACGTCCTCGTTGCCTTGTAACTTGCCTCCCTGCACCATATCGATCACGGTGTTTTCGGGGAAAGGTCCGAATACTTTGCCGCTTTGACGCCGCACCTGATACAGCACGACCTGCTCTCCGCCTTCCATCCCCAAATCGGGTAGCTGGCTGAAAAGATCGCTGTCGGATGTCTGGACGATACGCGTATCCTCCATGTCATCGGTTTCAAATGCGGAATCGATCTCGGGTAGAGGCTCCTCGGAAACGGTTTCATCGAGATCCGGCAGTCCCGCCGCACCCCCATCTTCATTCTCCATCAAGCCCAGTTCACCGGCCAGATCAAGTGTATCGGGTTCAGCTTCGGTCTCTGCGGCACTTTCATCGCCCAGCATATCGTCGAACGAAAATCCTTGATCCGGAAACTCAGCATCCATACCCGGTTCGGTTTTATCATCCTGACCGAGTTCTTTTTCCAACTCGGCTGCGGCATTTTCGAGCAAAGACGGCATATCCAGAGCCGGCTCATCGGCCTGAGCGTCACTCGAGGTTGCACTAAGATCGACAGCTTCTTCTCCACCGTCGAACATGAGGCCTTCGACATCGGCGTCCGGCAGCTTCTCGCTCATATCGGGAACCGGCGGCAGAGAATCCTGCCCTTCCATGCGTAATTCTTCGTCCAATTCCAGCAGGGCATCATCCAAAGCAAACCCGTCATCGGCCAGATCGAGATCGTCGGACGGACTTTCCGGCGGAGCCGCCTCATCGAGCCCCATATCCCCGAAAGCCTCCTCTGCCTGGAAAGAATCCGGCGTCTCGGGCGTCTCGGATTCCATATCTCCGACGAAAGACAAATCCTCTTCGGGTGCCTCTTCGAGCGCTTTGTCGGGTTCCGAATCGATCCCCAATAAGTTTTCCGCCTCTTTCACAGGATCGGGTTCACTCACAACATCGGGTTCGCTAACGGGATCCGATTCAATCACGTCATCCCCTCCCCCAGCACCGATCGAAATCGGTTCCGAGCACTTCGGGCATTTCATTTTCAGGCCCTGGCTAGGGATTTTACTATCATCGATCTTGAAACGTGCTCCGCACTTCTGGCAGGACACCTTCATCAAATCACCTCGGGGTTTGAAGATAATGGATTTCATACTTAACGACTCGCGGTCGAATGATACCACTTACACACTTGAAACCGCAACAATTTTTCCGGTCACCAAAACCGGAAAAGTGTTTTAATCTCGCCCAATTTTGCTTGACGCTAGGTTTTTTACTAAGCTAAGATAGCCGAGCCACAAGAAATGTAGTTTCCGAAACTTGAAACTAATCAGGTGGGGTTTCGCATGAGAAGTATAGCCATTGTCGTTTGGGTTCCGATCTTCATTTTGGGATGGATGGCCTCTCTAACGGCCGCGGAAGAAAACGAACCGATTTCCCTCCTCAGCCAAAATGCCAAACTCCAGATTCAAGATGGCGAAAAATCAGTGGAAGCATGGGCGATCACGCCCCTTGCCCCGCTGCAATTCAACGTAACCGGTCCCGGGACATTGACGGTTCAGTTCATCAAAAACACCAAACCAACCGATCCGAACAGTGGGAAGGTTCAGTCCACGTTCACGATTTTGAAAAACGGCGTTATCTGGCAGAGCATCGTCCACACCGCCCCCGTCAAGAAAGAGCGAATCTACAAAGATAACAAGGATCTCGTGCCGGGAAAAGCCATGGCATGGAGTGTCGAGGTGCCGGAAGAAACCTGGAGTATCGGCATCTTACTTTCCCCCGATGCCATGCAAGGTGGTGCGATCGGCCTGAACTTCGAAAAACCGGAGACCGAACAGGAGTTGATTCCACTGGTGCCACTGGTACCGTTGGTGGCCCCCGTCCCGGCAGTTAAAGAAGTCGTCCCCGAACCGGTCGCCGAACCCGCCCCAAAACCGGTGGAAGAGCCCAAACCCGCAGAGGAAGTCAAGCCTGCGGAAGAAGCCAAGCCCGTCGAGGAAACCAAACCTGAAGAAGAAGCCAAGCCTGAAGACGAAACCAAGCCGGTCGAGGAAGAAAAACCGGCCGAAGAGGTTGCGGCAACTGAAGACAAGGGTGGCTGGCCCAACCAGGACGGTCCCCATTACGTCATGCTGGAGCCACGCCTGGGCGTCAATCTGGCCATGCAATCGGTCGATTCCGGCGACGGCGCCAGTTTCGAAGCCAACCCGGGCTTCTCGGTTGGAATGGGCGCACGCTACATCATGCCATTCCTGGACGAACGTTTTCGCATCGGCCTGGGCCTCGACTGGTACGAGTATTCATTCTCACGAACCGTTGCTCCCGACACGGCCGACGAAACCACGGTGGATGTCACCTTGACCTCCGTTCCCATTATGCTCGAATTCGATGCCTTCATTCTGACCAAAGGCATTTTCCAGCCCTTCGTAGGGCTCGGTGCCGGCGCCAACTGGGTCAAGATGGATTACGCCAGCATCCCCGGTTCCGGAAACTCCGGCCAACGCATCGATGTCGAATCGAAGGATTTCACTTACGCAGTGGCCTTCTGGGGCGGCTGCCTGTTCAACGTCTGGTGGGGAGGCCCCTTCGTCAAAGTGCGCTACATGATATCCAAACACGATTACGTCAGCGAAAACATCACCTTACTCGAAGCGGCCGAGCACGGCGGATTGTCCTTCCTGCTGGGTTACGATTTCGTTTTCTAAGATCATCCGCGACCGCGACTTCTACCCCCGCGTCGATATCCGACGTGGGGGTTTTTCGTCCTTGCGAGGCTCACCCAAAATCGATTAGGATATCCATAGCATGACCCGATGACGGATTCCGTCCCGAACTTGATCGTTAATTCGAAACCGGAAGAACTACCTATGCCCCCATTATCCAAGCATTTCCGCTCATTACCGACTTGCGCCGCACTTATCGGAGCACTGTTTCTCGCTTTCGGTCTATCCAATTGCAAGCCGTTGCAACGAAGAAACACCTACAGTCGACATCGAGCCGACGACCTCCGGCGATTCGGATATCACGACCCCGGACGACACCGCCGCGCAGGCTTTGCCCAAAAGCGCATTCCGACGCGTGCGCAAGCTGGTTGACGGAAAAATGATCGAGTATCTGGAACCCATTGAAGGCCGGACAAAACCCGCCGCAAAGACCGGCCCGGAACCGCCCCCCGATGCCTCGATGTATTTATCGGTACTCGACACCCCAACGGTACACATCGTCAATTTCCCCGAATATCCGAAGTGGGATCGGATGAGCTCCCATGGGTACGGAGTTCTCGACCGCGCCACCCAGACGGCGCTGTTCATCGATCCGGGTATCGCTTCGGTGCGAATGATGCGCTTCTGGGCCGAACAGGAAAAAGCGCGCGTGGTGGCCATCGTCGTCACCCACGGGCACCTCGATCACACAGGCGGTGTCGCGGCGCTCAAAGCCGATTGGCCCGAGGCCGCCTTTATCGCCCCAAGTAAAGACGCGGATTGGTTACAGAAACCCGACCCAGCCATTTCCAAGCGCATTCATGCCGACCTGCCGCCGAAACCGGATCGTCGAGTGGATGACGGCGATGTGATCGACATTGGGGAAACCACCCTGGCCGTCATCGCGACTCCGGGCCATACCGTCGGCTCAGTCTGTTATTACGAACCGGAACTGGGGGTGCTGTTTACGGGAGATACCCTGTTTCACTACAATATCGGGCGCACGAATTCCGCCCATTCCCTCACTAAACTGGAATTGATCCAAAACATCCGCACTGCTTTCGCCAATCTACCGGATAAAACGATGATACTCCCCGGACATGGCCCCAACAGCAGGCTTGGTGAAGAACGCAAAGGAAATGCGTACCTTACGAACCAAGCACGCCCCAATCAAGTCCTCCCGGATGTTCCAGAGGCCACGAAACCCTAGGACACGGCTTGCCAAGTGGTCCGACGGTGCTTATGGTTGATAGGACAGCGGCAGGCATAAAAAAGCGCCTGCGGAGGTTCTACTTATCGGTAACAACGATTGGACGACGCGAAGGAGGCTGTTTTCATGAACATTTTGCGAACCGGAATCCTGATGATGGTGATGACGATGCTGTTCGTTTTCATCGGCGGGGCATTGGGTGGCCAAGCCGGAATCGTGATCGCGCTCGGGTTCGCGCTGGTTTCCAACTTTTTCGCCTACTGGTTCTCCGACAAAATGGTCCTAGCCATGTACCGGGCCAAAGAAATCGACCGCCAGAGCGCCCCCAAACTCTACGAAATCGTCGAACGTATCGCGGCCCGGGCTGAGCTTCCCATGCCGAAAGTCTATGTGATTCCAAACCCTTCCCCAAATGCCTTTGCGACGGGACGCAATCCCGAGCACGCAGCGGTGGCCGTAACCGAGGGGTTATATCACCTCCTCGATGACCGCGAGTTGGAAGGGGTGCTGGCCCACGAAATGGCGCACGTCAAACATCGCGATATCCTGATCGGCAGCATCGTCGGAACGATGGCGGGTGCGATTTCGTCTCTCGCCTGGATGGCCAAATGGGGCGCGATTTTCGGAGGGTTCTCGCGCGATGACGACAATGGCGGTATTGCGCTTTTGGCCTTGGCCATCGTCGCACCCATCATCGCGCTCATCATCCAGATGGGAATCAGTCGCAGCCGCGAATACCACGCGGATCAGAAAGCGGGCGAATTGACCGGCGATCCCATGGCCTTGGCTGCGGCTTTGCGTAAAATCCACAGAGGCGTTGAAGTGGCCCCGATGCGTGAGGCCGGACCGGCTACCGCCCATCTGTTCATCGCCTCACCGCTGTCTGGCCGCGCGCTGGCTTCTCTGTTCTCCACACATCCCAACATGGAAGACCGCATCGAGCGTCTGCAACGTCAGGCAACCGGTCGGAACTGAACCCCCTGTTTTAGCAATAATTCGCCCAATAAAAACCCCGGCACGCATCGGCGTCCGGGGTTTCGCTTTAGATCACGTGGACAACGCTAATCGGGATCGCAGCTATCCGTGCAATACTGCTCGATATTACCGGTTTCCATGAAAACCCCGATCTGGTCCAGTACATTGTCGAGAAATACCATATCGGAATGCACCCCGTTATCGGACGCTGGCGGAATATTCGTTTGCGGCGGTGGATTCGCCTGTTCCTGATCCACCATATGGTACTGAGCCAACACCGACTCGGTGGTCGGTGATGTCACGCTTTCCAAGCCTTCAACGCCAAAAACAGAGGGAGTCATCAGTTTGAGACCAATCCCCCGCGCCAGCATTTCTGTCGTGAGGTTCGGCACTTGCGAATCTCCGATCGATTCTTGCAAGATCACCCGTTTCCCTGCAGGTGCATCGGCAGGCGGGTTGGCATACAGCATCTGAGTCAGGTTGATCGGGTCGGAGTGGTCGAAACGCATCTGCATAAACACCATCCCCATCTGGCGAACCAGCGGATCGGGGTATTCGAGGTCGAAGAAGGTTGCGATGGGGTTCCACACGGTCGAACGGGGCAACATATTGGCCCAGGCGCAACCCGGAACGGCCAGCACCCCGCGAGTAATCCGGTTGGATAGCGAGACGAACGAGCTGCCCATGATGCCGCCCAGGCTCACACCATAGTAATACACCCGGCTGGTGTCGATCAGGTCGTTCTCGCCGATCTTCACCTGATTGTTGTATTGCAGATCCTGCAGCATCATTTCGGTCATGGTCAGGTTGTTGATCAACGACTGCACCAGGCGGTCCGTCACCACGCCGATGCGGTTCAAATCGCCGATGATTTCATCCACGATGATGTCTTCGTCGGCAGCCGAAAGCCCGATCCAGTCCGTGGCGATCATCACCACGCCGTATTCTTCCGCCAAAGGCTGGATGACGTTCGTCCCCCAACCGGCGAGATACGAGCGGCCGCTACCAAAGATGCCGTGCCCGAAAACCAGCAGGGGCAGCGGTTCGGCCAGGGTCCGCGCTTTTTTGGGAATGACCACCGTGAAGGGGAATTCCCAGTCCTCGGTTTGGCGCTGGGGCACATGATTCACGTCGAAATCCAGGTCTTGATCATCCGTAAGATAGGTCGGCACCTGGAAGACGCCTTTCACAAGCCTGGCGGTCGAGTCATTGGGATCGTCCTGAACCTCCTCGATGGTATAGCCGAAGCCCTCCGCATCGAATGCGGTCAAGGCTTCGCTGCGCATATGCTTCACCGGTCCCAAAAGCCAGTCCTCGGAAGCCACCTGGAAAGACCACGCCACCAGCAGGTCTTCCCGCATGACCTGCTTTCCTTCCAGGAATGTAAACAGGGTGTCGAAATCATCGCGCACCCGCTCGATAGGCTCGTTGGCGGTGATGACACCGTCGCGCAACACCTCGAAGGCCTCCGGCGAGTCGAAGGCATTGCCCTCGTCATCGGTGAGATCGTTCGTCAACACCACCGCATGCCGGTGCCCCATGGCCATCGGTTCAAGGGGCCGGATAATCAAGGCATAACGTCCGGGGCGTTCCTCGTCGCGATTGGCATCCATTTCCGACATGAACAACACCCGTTTGCCGGTTTCCATGTCGTAAAGCTGGATGGGATTGTCCGTGGCCAACGACTCCGCCAGTTCGCGCTGTGCAGTGAGTTGATCGGGATTCACATCCACGCCGAAATGCACGATAATGGGCGAGGCGGGCGAGATACCATCGGCCAGATCGGCGTAATCGGTGTTGAAGAAATAGCGCCCCGACCAATTGGGCAGAGCGTCGTCGGGATAGTCGCCGCGAATACCGGTGGGGGAATCGGCGTCTTCCCGCTCGAAGAAAATACTCGGGAACGGCGGCAGACAGACATCCGTAAAAGCGAAGGGATTACAATCCTCTACCAAGTCAAGTACCGGCAGATCGGGACCGTCTTCCTCGGCTTCGACCTCCTCCTCAGCGTCCGAATCCGCATCCAGGTCGCCATCGGACTCTTCTTCCGCGATGTCGTGATCCTCATCCAAATCCCCATCGGGCTCATCGCCATCCGCCTCGTCACCATCCGACTCGTCGAGCTCGACTTCCCCCTCGACGTCGACATCGCCGTCCGTATCTCCGTCAACCACCGAATCGCCGTCCGCCGGCGGGTTTTCCATATAGTCCGAACCACAGCCCACCATCCACAAAGACACCCAGACAACCATGAGTAGAACGGTCCATTTCACAATCTGCATGCTTACACCTCGCTACACAACTAAATCATCTATTTCGGCAACTATATCCCAACCTTTCCTCCTTGTCGACGTCCGTTATATATTTTCAGATCAGAACACTTATCTCGCTTGCCTTTTCAACCGCTTTCCGCTAAAACACACTCGGTTATCGAGACCGGCGCCCTAGCCGTAACATCCGACCCGGACAGCCAATGCCCGTATCCGACACTCAGCAAGCCGTCGAACTTTTTTTCGACTCTCTTCACCCGACACCGCGGGCGGAAACCCTGAAGGATCTGGGGGATATTGCGCAAACCTTCTCCCAACTGCCCTACGAAAACATCTCGAAGGTGCTCAAAACCGCCACGCCCGGAGAAGCCTCCACCTGGCGACGGCAGCCGCTCGAAGTCATGCAGGACCATCTGGCCCATGGATTGGGAGGCACCTGCTTCGCCCTCACCTATTGCATGCAGACGGTGATGGACTCCCTCGGTGTCGCCACCGCGCCCGTTCTGGCCGACATGCCCTCCGGCGCCAACCACCACTGTGCCTTGGTGTTACGCCAGGGAGACGGTCTTTACTTGATCGATCCCGGCTATCTGATCTGTGAACCGATGCGTTTACCCGACGATCAAACGGTCCTCGACACGCCGCGCGGACGCCTTTGGCTGAGACGCGACCGGCAAAACGGAACCCTCGATTTGCGCTACGAAGGCGAAGAGCGCCCACGCTACACACTCAAGCCCGAACCGGTCGATGAAGCCCGTTTCGCCACAAGCTGGATCGATTCTTTCAGCTGGCCCGGCATGAACCAACTTCTGATTACACGTTTCAGCGAAGGCGCGCAGCTCTATCTGCACAACCGTCATTTCCGCCGCATCCGGCCTAACGAGGTTGAAAAGTATAATCTTAACGACAACTTGGAATCAGATGCCGCCCGGCTGTTCGCCATCGACAGCGAAAAAATCCGTCAGGCCCGTCACCTTTTAAATCAGCGTCGCATCAAGAAAAAGATCTGAACCGCTCGCAAGGAAGTCATCATGCATCCAATTCAACCTGAACAAGTCAAGCTGCTCATCGCCGTTCTTTTCAGCCGCGACATCGATCGAACGGAAGTATACGCCCGCCTGGAAACCGCTTTCGGCCCGATCGACTATACCTCCGCATCCTTTCCGTTCGATGTAACGCATTACTATGAGGCGGAGATGGGACCGGGAATCGAACGGGTGCTGATTTCCTTCGAACGATTGGTCGATCCCAGCATGCTGGTGGCCCTCAAGCTGCTGACCATCAGAATCGAAGATGAGTATATCCGGAATGAGGCACGCAGGGTCAATCTGGATGTCGGTTATCTCGATACCCATAAGCTGATTCTGGCCTCGGCCAAAGAAGGCTGGCAAAAAATCTTCCTGGATAAAGGGGTCTACGCCGACCCGACTCTCTACTACCGAAAAGGAACCTTTCACCCCTTCGAGTGGGGCTTCCCCGATTTCAAATCCGGTCGCTACAACGATGCGTTGTTGGAGATCCGTCAAATTTACAAAAAACAGCCGCGCCAAGTCGCCAGCCCGGCTCGCGCCAGCGCCTGATAAAACAACGGACCGAACGAATCGCATTCGCAACGAAATTCGATCAAGAACCCGAACAGGTTGCATCGCAAGAAGCGCTTTCCGTTTTCCTCCGCAAGTGTGGTATAATTCCATTTCACGATTCGGCACCTGCACGGGGTAAAACATGCAAACGTCCATCCATAGTGGTCCTCAAATGCGTCTGGCCGTTTTTATGATGGCATTGACATTCATCGCATTATGCATAGCCTGCAGCGGCGAGAAAGCTGCGGATCTCTCGGGCGATAACGAATGGACTGAAAGCGGATCCGATTCCGACAACACCGATCAAAACCCGGCTACGGACGGCGATAGGGATTGGGGTGGTGAGGAGTTTCTGTTCCGCTTCGATTCGCGGGTGCCCGGAGAACGCAACATCAGTCTAACCATGCGTCTGACCGGTTCCTACAATATGGACTACAACAAGAGTGGTCTTTCAACTTTCGATAAAAGCATCGCCGGAAGCTTAACACTCGCCCAAGTGGCCGAGATCAGCGGATATCTGGAAACCCGGCTGGAATCGCTCAACGGCGACTACATCGAAAGCGGCGTCGATTGTCTTTCCGGCAGCGCACTCTATGCCGGACCCAACACACGGGAATTGTCGTGGAACTGCAGCCTGGATGACGATCTGCTGGCTTTTCTCAACTATATGCACCACTGGATCGATACCACCATTCTGGCCGGACAACCCGATGGCGACCTGGATGACCCGGCGGGCGACGGCGACCTGGACCAAACGGATGGTGACAACGAAATCGATGATGAAGCCGATCTCGATCCCGAAATTTGCGAAGCCCCGGAGCAGGAATACGAGGGCGATATTCTGCTCGATTTTGCCTACCGGCGAAGCGGCGTTACCGACCGCAGCCTATGGCTTTACGGCAATCGGATCTACCGCCTGGAAGTCGAAACACCCCAGGGAGGGTTGCGCGTGGATGACGGCCTGGTTCCCGAAGCCGAGTTCGATTCCTTCGCTCGCAAAGTAGCCGACCGCGCTTATCTGGCTCCCTGCCGCGATGAAAATGAATGCGAATCAGGCGTTGTCGGTCACGTCTACTGGTATGGCGATGCCGCGAATTTCACCGACTACGACTGCCCGGAAAACGACGTCACCCTCGATCTGATTCAGGTAACCAACGATTTCATCGATACCCTGCTCAATGTCCCCGACGGCGATCTCGACGATGAAGCCGAAGCGGATGACAGCATTGTTTGTGACGACGGCAATCCCTGTACGGTGGGAACCTGGAACACCGAAGCCGAACAGTGCATGTACAACCCGCTACCAGATAACATGCTTTGCAACGACCGCAAACCCGGAACACAAAACGACCGCTGCAACGGCGGAATCTGTGCCGGAATCAACCCCGACTGTCAGGATTGGCCGCTCAACGCCCAAGGTTATTGTGAAACCAACATCATGGGCAATGCCAACGATAAGGGATCAATGGTGTTTTTGCCCGCCAACGCCTTCCGACAGGGCTTTACGGAAAGCGAATGCAACGCTCAGAGCTGCGCCGACGCCAAACCCGCTCATACGACTTCTCTGACCCACGGTGTATGGGTGGATGCTTTCGAGGTTACCGAGCAGGGGTATTACGAGTTCGCCCAGGACACGCCGATATGGCAAACCAACACCAGCGGGGAAAATCCCTGCGGGTCGAGCTACGGCGAATTTTCGCAGCCTCCCGAGCCGGGACACGAACAACGCCCGGTGGCGTCCATATGCTGGCACGCCGCACAGGCTTATTGTCGTTGGACTGGAAAACGAATGCTCACGGAAGCCGAATGGGAATACGGCGCACGCGGTCCCAACAGTAACCCCGAAGGGCGTCGTTATCCCTGGGGCGATACCGAGCCGAGTTGTGAATTAGCCAATTTCGGTGACCGCAACGGAGACGGGGCCAACACCGACCCCTGCTGGAACCACCCCATCTGGGTGGGCTCGTATAACGGCGAGAATCAAACCCAAAACGGAACCAGCCTGTTTACGCTGCACGATCTGGCGGGAAACGTGGCCGAATGGGTGTTCGATGCCTTCACCGCCTACTCCGCCGACGAAATCACCAACCCGGTGGTAAAGACCGGCGGACTGCGAGTGGTGCGCGGCGGCTCGTTCAGCGATGCCGAGTTACGCCTGCGCGGCGCTTTCCGCGAAAATCTCTCTCAAATCGCGGCGGCCGATACGGTCGGGTTCCGCTGCGCTGCACCCAAATTCGACCTCGACCGGGACGGCATCGCCACCACGGGAACGGCTCCCTGTCAACCCGGCGAACAGTTTTACTGCGCCGACAACTGCCCCACGGTTCCGAACTCCGGCCAGGAAAACGATGATGGCAATTATCCCGGCGACGCCTGCGAGGACACACCGCCCGCAACGCTGCCGTGTACGGATCTTGAATGGGCGGCCGAAGATCTGGTAGATGAAAGCCTATCGCTACCGACCAGCGCGGTGAGCCTCATCGACGACGCCACGGCCGACGATGCGCAAGCCCTGCAATTGAGCGCCGCAGGCAGGGGTGACCAGATCGTCCTGCTGTTCACTTTGGATCAGGATTTCAGCGGTTCGTTGAAGCTACGTTTCAAGTCCACCACTGAAAGCGGCACCCTGCGACTATTCATGGACACGCCCCTGGCACGAGCTCTTACACACGCACAAAACGGTTACGACCCACTCGACCTCTACGCCTCCGAACTGGTGCAGTGGTTCGAAGCGACTTACGCCGTTGGCAGCCTGAGCGCGGGAACGCACCGCCTGGTGATCAAAGTGATGGGCCGCAACCCCGAATCGTCGGGGTACGATGTCGCGGTCGATACCCTGCAATTGACCTGCCCGCAATAGCGGCTCTCAGTCCTCCGTTCCGGGGGTATCGATTTCAGATTTTCCGGAAAACTCGAAGAGTGTCCGATCCAGCAGGTGGCTCGGCCGCACCCGTGTAAGAGAAGCCAGCAGATTGCTTTTAATGTCGGGGATGCGTTGTTGAAGCTCGGAAAGCAAGCTTTTCACCTGGGCCCGTTCCGATAACACGAGATTGCCATCATAGGGACAACTGCAGGGCACGATGGGAAAATGCAGAGAAGCGGCGAAAGCGGAGATCGTACGTTCAGGCACGCGGGCCAGCGGCCGAATAACTTCCAGATCGCCTTCATTGATGCGCAACCAGGGCGGCATGGATTTGATCTGACCGGCGAAAAACTGGTTGATCAGCAGCGTTTCGATCAAATCGTCGGCGTGGTGACCGAGCGCAACTTTATTACAGCCCAAGCGCCGTGCGTGGCTATATAAGATCCCGCGTCGCAGGCGGGCGCAGAGCCAACAGGCATTGCCGTCTTTCCCCACTTTGGCCCGGCAGATCATTCCCGTATTCTCGCGCACTCCCTCTACCGTCAATCCCTGAAAGGTGAGGAAATCCACAACCGTTTCCTGGTCGTAAGCGCCAAAGCCCTGATCGATATTCAATGCGATTAATTCAAAGGAAAATGGAACACGTTTTTGTGTCTGGGCCAGGGCCCAAGCCAGGGTATAGCTGTCCTTTCCTCCCGAGCAGGCCACCAAAATGCGATCTCCGGGGCGAATCAAGCCGAAATTTTGGGATGTGCGGCCGACCATGCGCAGAATTTCCTTGGCCTCACGGCTACGGCGGTGAAATTGGCTCCAGGAAAAGAAGCGCGGTTTGGATAACGGGGAAGTCGGGGTCACGATTTTGTCCTCCTGATCAGCCATGGCCCCACTCATACCCTCGAACGCGAGAAAAGGCAACCATCCACGATGCAAGCCTCCCTTCCGCCAACCTCTCCTGCAACAAACATCGGCAATAATTTCATTGACTTACTATACACAACTGGTATACTCAATCCTTCGTTTTGCCCGCTTTCCCAGACGGATGGATACGGTGGAAAGACATGTAATTTGAACCCATTGCACCGTCCGATCTTCAGCGGTATGTTAGTGCATGTGGTGGTACTCCGACCCTTTGGCCGGAACGCCTCCGTCCCGTGAACCAGAACGCGAGCAGTTTGGAAGGAATTCAGACGCTATGATTTTCGGTTGTCCCAATTGCGCTGCGGATTGCCCGATCCCCGATGAAAGGCTGCGAAATCGCATTCTGAAGGTACGGTGTACGCACTGCCGCCATGTTTTCTACGTCAAAGATCCAGCCCTTGAGGAACAGATCACACAATCGTTGCAGGCTCCACCCCCGCCTGACGAAGACGATATCTGGTTCTACGCCAAAGATAAACAAACCCATGGTCCCGTCTCAATCGGAGCCATGCGTCGTTTGCTTGAAAATACTCAGTTACTCGCCTCCACCCTGGTATGGAAAGAGGGAATGGAGCAATGGCGGCCTCTCGGTGAAGTCCGGGAGTTGACGGATATCCTGCAAGCCATCGCCAGTCCCCCTCCCCCCCCTTCCGCTCCAATCGCCCCCGGTCTGGACGAAGCCGTGGGAGCGGAGCCGGAACCCGACCCCATGGCGAGTATGCTGGAAATATCCGAAACGGAACTGGCTGTAGACTTGGATCAGGCAGTCGATCTGGAGCAGGCGGTCGAACCCGCCGTAGGTCATTCCGATGATGAAATCGCAGCATCGTTGATCGAAGAAGAGGAACGTCTGCGGCGCGAGCAAGAGGAAGCCGCGTTACAACGGGAAATCGAACGCGAAGAAGCGCGAAAGAAGGAAGAAGCCGAGGCCAAAAAGAAGGCCGACGAAGAAGCGCGAAAGAAAGAAGAAACCGAGGCCAAAAAGAAGGCCGACGAAGAAGCGCGAAAGAAGGAAGAAGCCGAGGCCAAAAAGAAGGCCGACGAAGAAGCGCGAAAGAAGGAAGAAGCCGAGGCCAAAAAGAAGGCCGACGAAGAAGCACGAAAGAAGGAAGAAGCCGAGGCCAAAAAGAAGGCCGACGAAGAAGCACGAAAGAAGGAAGAAGCCGAGGCCAAAAAGAAGGCCGACGAAGAAGCACGAAAGAAGGAAGAAGCCGAGGCCAAAAAGAAGGCCGACGAAGAAGCGCGAAAGAAGGAAGAAGCCGAGGCCAAAAAGAAGGCCGACGAAGAAGCGCGAAAGAAGGAAGAAGCCGAGGCCAAAAAGAAGGCTGCGGCAGTCCCGGTTACGGATTCGACTCTCACGGTTGAAACGGAAAAAGCCGCGACAACCAGGCCTACCAAGCCGATCCTTAAGGCATTGATTCTACTTGCGATCCTGGCTTCCATGGCCACGGGTGTGATTTTCGGTTTGCTCCTCGATTCCCCGACCCGTGAGCAGGAACTGCTCGCGCCGGTGGTCGAAGAAGAGTCGACCAATCTTTTTCTGCCCGATAAGGAATTGCCGAAAACAACCGAGAACACGAACACGACGAAACACCCGGTTGATGATGAAAAAACGCTGAAGAAAAAACTGGATGCCGAAGTAAAGGCAATGCACAAAGCCTTAACCGAAAACGGCAAACCCAAGCGCAAAGCCCAACGCAACGGCAACGGTCGCCCGGCTCCCTCGTCCAACGGCTCCCAGCCGCGCGAAAGCGCCATCGCCATGCCGACCGTTCCCCCACCCGATATCGGTGAGAATCCGTTTCTCCCAAGCGGGCTGAGCCAGAGCCAGATCAAAACCGTCATCGAACGCAACCTCACCCGCATCCGTTTTTGCTACGACAGTCAGTTGCGTCGCAATCCGAATCTCAGTGGAAAAGTGGTGGTATCCTTTACGATAAATGGAAACGGTCGCGTATCTACCGTGAAGCTCAAAACGCGGAAATTCCGAGGAAGCTACCTCGATTCCTGTGTTTCGGAAGCCATACGCGGCTGGAGCTTCCCGAAATTCTCGGGCGATCCCATCAGCGTCGATTATCCATTTATTTTCAGTTCTTATTAACCCCAACCCGCCATGGGGGCGATCATGAACGACTCTCTCGACACTCGGACTCTCGACCGTATCGCCCACATACGCGATAAAGTGGCAGAAGTCCTCGGAATCGACCCCGACGGCGTCCCCGCCTACCAGATCAATGAACAAGCCGGGTTCTATCCCAGCCTGGATCCGAATACGCTATCCGCCATCGAACGCGGCGACAAAGCCGCCTTGGCCAAGACCATCGATCACACCATCCTCAAACCGGAAGCCCTGCCCGAACAGGTCTCCACCCTATGCAACGAAGCGCTGCAACATGGCTTCGCCGCAGTATGTGTCAATGGAGCCTACGTGGCCCAGGCCGCCGACGCACTGGTCGACAATCGGGTGGATCTGGCGGCGGTGGTGGGATTTCCACTGGGGCAGATGGCCACAGCCGCCAAAGCCTATGAAGCCAAAGTCGCGGTCAACCATGGAGCGAGTGAAATCGATATGGTGATCAACGTCGGCTGGCTCAAAGCAGGCCGCTGGCAACCGGTGTTCGAAGACATCCAGAACGTCATCCGCGCCGCCGGTGTCCCGGTGAAAGTGATCATCGAGACCGCACTCTTAACCGACGACGAAAAGATCGTCGCCTGCTGGCTCGCGCGCTTCGCCTGCGCGGCCTTCGTTAAAACCTCCACCGGTTTCGCCTCCGGCGGAGCCACGGTCCGCGACGTCGCCCTGATGCGCGCGGTGGTGGGTGACGGAGCCGGAGTGAAAGCCTCCGGTGGCGTCAAAACCACTGCCGACGCCCTGGCCATGCTCAAAGCCGGGGCGAATCGTATCGGCACCAGCTCCGGCATCGCCATTGTCGGGTAACGCCATGCAGATATGCGCTCGTCTCTCCATGCGCTGGATTCTCAAGCGGCTGGGCTCATTCTCGATCCTTCTATGGTTGGCTTTACTGCTGGCCGGTTTGCTGTCCGATCATCCGGCAGTGGCGGCCGACACTCAGTCCGATCCCGCTCAACTCAATCCGGACACCGCCATCACCGAAGAGGTCAACCCGGCTAAAGAAGCCCCCGCCCCCACAGAACTCAAACAGATCCTGCGCGACCGCGCCGATGACACCACCACCTGGTTCGACCGTGTGATGAGTGTGGTGGGTCTGGCGGTTATGGTATTGATCGCCTTCGCTTTCTCCAACGCACGCCGCCGCGTTCCCTGGCGACTGGTGGCTTGGGGCATCGGATTGCAACTCGTGTTTGCAGTCCTGGTGCTCAAAACCTCGCCGGGACAATGGGTATTCCAGCAACTCACCGACGCCGTGAACGTGCTGTTGGGTTTCACGGTGGAGGGGGCACGCTTCGTTTTCGGCAACCTGGTTTTCAACAACGTCCCGGTGGGGTCCCCGCTGGGCGACACCCACATGGGTCCGGTGCCGGAAGCGCTGGCCACCGGATACGCCAATACCGGCGCATTCTTCGCCTTCAACGTGCTGCCCACCATCATCTTTTTCAGCTCGCTGATGTCCATCCTTTATCATCTCGGCATCATGCAGACCCTGGTAAAAGGCATGGCCTGGGTGATGCACCGCAGCATGAAAACCTCCGGTGCCGAGTCGCTCTCGGCCGCCGCCAATATCTTCGTCGGACAAACCGAAGCCCCCCTGGTAGTACGCCCCTACATCGGCAAAATGACCGAGTCGGAGTTGATGGCGTTGATGACCGGCGGCTTCGCCACTATCGCGGGCGGCGTTCTGGCCGCCTATGTGGGCATGCTGCGCCACCTGTTCCCCGACATCGCGGGGCACCTGATCGCCGCATCGGTGATGAGCGCCCCGGCTGCGCTGGTAATCGCCAAAGTGATGGTCCCTGAAACCGAAGAATCGCTCACGGCCGGATCGGTAAAGCTGACGATTGAAAAGAAAACAGTCAATGTGGTGGACGCCGCCACCCGCGGCGCAGGCGACGGACTCAAGCTGGCGCTTAACGTGGGGGCCATGCTGCTGGCCTTCATCGCACTGGTGGCCATGCTCAACTACCTGATCGCCGCGCTGGGCGGCGTGGTGGGGCTCGAAGACCTGAGCTTCCAAAAGCTGCTGGGGTGGATTTTCTGGCCGCTGGCCTGGCTGATGGGCATTCCCGCCGTCGACTGCAGCGCTGCCGCTCAGCTTCTCGGTGAAAAAACCGTCCTGAATGAATTCGTGGCCTATCTGCATCTGGCGGAATTGCTGCAAGGCGAAGGTCCGACCCTCTCCTACCGCAGCCTGGTCATTCTCACTTACGCCCTGTGCGGCTTCGCCAACTTCGGCTCGGTGGCCATTCAACTGGGCGGCATCGGCGGCATTGCCCCCGAGCGCCGTCGAGATCTGGCCCGGCTGGGTTTGCGCGCCATGATCGGCGGCACCCTGGCCGGATTCATGACCGCCACCATCGCCGGGATGCTTCTCTGACGCGAAAGCCATCCCCCAACGAGGAGAAATGTCGTATGACACCGCTGCAACACATCGACCGCTGTGCCGACTACCTCAAAGAGCGCCTGCCCGCCCTACCCGCCTGCGCGGTGACATTGGGCTCGGGTCTGGGGGGACTGGTGGACCGCTTTTCCGACACCACCGTCATTCCCTACGGCGACATCCCCGGTTTTCCAAAGCCGACGGTAGCCGGTCATCGCGGCGAGATGGTGTTCGGCAAGCTCGCCGGACGTTGGATCTTGGGCATGGCCGGACGCTTCCATTATTACGAAGGCCATGATCCGAATGTGATCGTCTTTCCCACGCGTGTCCTGGCGCGGATGGGAGTCCGTTCCATCCTCATCACCAACGCCGCCGGAGGCGTCAGCCTGGATTTTCAGGCTGGGGATGTGATGCTGATCACCGACCACCTGAATCTCACCGGACAGAATCCGCTGCGCGGCGACAACATCGATGACCTGGGCACACGCTTCCCCGACATGTCGCATGTGTACGACCTCGATTATCAGGAACTGGCGCGCCGAGTGGCCCAGGAGAAAAACTTGTCGCTCAAAGAGGGCGTGTACGCCTGGATGACCGGCCCCTGCTACGAAACCCCCGCCGAAGTCCGCTGGCTACGCACCATCGGAGGAGATGCGGCGGGCATGTCTACCGTCCCCGAAGCCATCGCCGCGCGTCACGCCGGTATGCGGGTGGCCGGATTGTCGTTGATCACCAACATGGCGGCGGGCGTTTTGGACCAACCGCTCACCCATACGGAAGTGACCGCCACCGCCAACGAAGCCGCGCCGCGCTTTCAAGCCATCGTGGAAGGCATACTGGCGAAGATGTAAGCACCGACCGCAAGGAAAAGGAACCATGACCCACCTCACGCTCATCAGTATCGGTACGGACGATGCCACACGAACTGCCTCCATCGAAGCCTTGAAAACCCGGCTGAACGATAGCCTGTTCGATACCGTCTATTGTGCGGACGATCCGGCCGTTTTGGATTTCACCATTGGCGTCTTGCGCGGTCGCCGCCACGCCACCCCGACACCGGATCGCCGTCTGTGCGCCCCGGCCAACACTTCCGGCGAAACGCTTGCGGAAGTTGTCGCGCGGCTTGTGGCCTTCCGCGAACACCTCACCAACCAAGAGGACAACCACCTGCTGATCGTGACGGGGCCGGAAATCATGGCGCTTCTGCTAGGTTTCATCGATGAGATCGACCCGGAACAGGCCTTGACCCGGGCGGACTCGCAAGCCTACGCCGTGCAGGCCGTGCACGAGCACGAATGGACGCTGGAACGCATCTGGCCCGAGTAGCACGACCCATTCCAAGTCAAAAAGAAACGAGCGGGGAATCTCCCGCTCGTCGTGTTTGAAGTGTAACCGGAACCGCGTCTCAGTGCACGCCGTGCATCAGACGACGAATGGGGCCCTTGAACAAGAGTAACACCAGTGCCGCACCGCCCGCCGTGGCGACCGGGATGGCGAAGAAGGTGGTGTGCTCCATGGTGTCGTAATTACCCGCAAACAGCCCCGCCACCAGATTGGCTGCGGCGCTGGAAGCCAGCCAGATGCCCATCAACAACGAACCGAAGGTGGCCGGGGCCAGCTTGGTCACCAGCGACAAGCCCACCGGCGAGAGGCACAGTTCACCCAGCGTGTGCAGCAGGTAAGCTCCCAGCAACCAGAGCATGCTCACCGGGCCCGAAGCCTCGTACACGGCGGCAGCAGCGACCATCACCACGAAGCCGATCGCCAGCAGGCTCAAGCCGATGACGAACTTCATCGGACTCGACGGCTCACGCTTGGAGCGGGCGAGGTCGATCCAGATTTTCGAAAACAACGGAGCCAACAGAAAGATCAACAGCGGATTGACCGACTGGAACCAACTCGTGGGGAACTCCCAGTTGAGGAAGGGAATCATGCGATTGGTGGAACGGTCGGCGAACAAGGTCAGCGAACTGCCCGCCTGTTCGAAGGACGCCCAAAAGAAAATCACGAAAAAAGCCATGATGAAAATGACGGCAATGCGGTGCTTTTCCTCGCGCGTCAGCGGTTCACTCTCGCCTTTTTCATTTTTAGGGGCTCCCACAGGTCGAGTCCCCTTATCACCCAGAAACTTCGGTCCCCAGATGGAGTACATCACCAAACCAAGCACCATACCCACGCCCGCCGCACCGAAACCCAGGTGCCAAGCGATTTTTTCACCCAGATACCCGCAAACCAGCGGAGAAAAGAAAGCCCCCAGGTTGATACCCATGTAGAAAATGGTGAAGCCGCCGTCGCGGCGCGGATCGTCTTTTTCGTAAAGCTGTCCCACAACAGTGGAAATGTTGGGTTTGAAAAAGCCATTGCCGAGAATCAACAGAATCAAGGCGCTGTAGAAAAACGGTAGCGGCGGGAAGGCCATGGCGAAATGTCCCAACGCCATTAAAAGCCCGCCGATGAAAATGCATTTGCGCTGCCCCAGGTAGCGGTCGGCAATATAGCCGCCGACCAGCGGAGTGAGGTAAACCAGCCCCGTATACCAGCCGTAGACACTGCCCGCCTGTTCGGTGGAGAACATGAGCACTTTGGTCATATAAAGCACCAGCAGCGCACGCATGCCGTAATAGCTGAAGCGCTCCCAGGCCTCGACGCCGAAGAGCAGGAAAAGACCTTTGGGATGGCCGTTGAAACCTCGGGGAATGGCCGCATCACTCATGAGCTGTCGGTCCTTTCTATGGGGGTCCGTTTGGGGAGGGGAGCTTGCCCCGACCGTGTGGCAACGGACGTTCGGTTTTCGGGTATCGCCGCTTCCGGTTCACACCATACGGGGTGCGAGGTCTTTCTACGGTTTGTCTCTTGTAGCACGGACCCCATGTTTTTTCAACTCCCCGACACTTTTACGGCTTGCACCGCGACTGGATGGAATAGGATGGCCAAAATCCGGATCTTGCCTGCCGAGCGGCACCGGACAACCTGCTGCCTTTTCGGTTCGACCCTGCGCAATGGACAGACGTACCGATCCGCGGAGGAGACAATTCGTTGTTTCCCGCAGCTCGACTGGCGGACAATATCCGTTGCAATCGGAAAAGCTCGGAGTATGATGGCGTGGTTTCCGGTCGAATCGACCGGATTTTCATGCCAATTTCAATGGAGGGACCGTGACCCCGACCGCACCAACCACTTCCGCGCCTCGCCTGATACCCTTTATGTGGTTGTACGGCCTGTTCTTCGTCTCCTGGGGTATTTTGATTCCCTATTTTGTTTTATACTTGGTGGAAGCGGGCAACAGTCGACGTTTTGCAACCTGGGTTTTCTCACTGTTTCCCTTGGTGGCCTTCTTCGCCCCGCCCATCTGGGGTTACTTGATGGACCGCGTACTCAATCGCCGTATCACGCTGACCGTCCTGTTGACGGTGTCGGGAGCGGTATTTCTCGTTTTTTCACGCCACCCCGAGGGCTATTGGCTGATCGGTGGAATGCTCGTCTTTTCCCTGTTCGCCACCCCCGTCATTCCCACCCTCGATGCCATCTCCTTGCGCAACATCCGGGCGCAATTCGCCACCGCCCGCGCAATGGGAACGCTGACTTTTCTCATCACGACGCTTTTGGGAGGAGCGATTCTGGAATGGGTACCGCTCGAATCGCTGATGTTCGTCATTCCGGTGGCCCTATGGCTTACCGGAATCGCGGTCTGGTTCGTCGACGACACCGGTGCCGACGAAGACCGCGCCGGTAGTCGGGTACCGCTCAATATCTTTCGCATCCTGGCCTCGGTGCGCAAACAGGGGTTGCTGCTGTTTTTCCTTTTCGGCATGCTTTATTGGATCAGCTTCATCCCTTACATGCACCTGTTCAGCGTATTTTTAAAGGAAATGCTTGTCCGCCAAGGATTCGATAACGTCGGCCTGTGGATCGGTATCGGCTGGGCGATTTCAACGCTGGTTGAATTCTTCTTGTTTCTGGTGTCCAACCGCCTGATCCGGCACTTCCGCCTACCCACCCTTTTCGGGGCGATTCTGTTCTCCTCGCTTTTGCGCTACACGATCTTCGCCCTGGCCGCCCCGATCTGGCTGATTCTCGCCGCACAAACCCTGCACAGCCTGGGCTTCGCTCTGTTCTACATCGTGGGAACCCGGCTGGTCGCCAGTCAGGCTCCACCCCATATGCGCAACAGCTACCAGACGCTATGGGCCAGCCTGGTTATCGGCCTGGGCGGTTTTACGGGCGGCATCCTCACCGGCGCAGCCAGCGACCTGCTGCCGATCGAGCATCTATACTGGCTGGCGAACACGTTCGTGCTGCTATCGGCCATCCCGCTGATTTTGTTCCTGCGCCACCGCCAGTTGGATAACGAACGGCTGATCACAGGTTAGAGATCCGGCAGGCGGGATCGGCCCCCATCATCAACACAGCCTAGAAAACAACCGACCTGCTCGGTAGTTTGGCGACGAACTCGGGTTCACGGATCTAGGAAAAGCGATTCTACTCTTCCACACACCAGTTGATAACCTGGTATTTTACCCCGTCATCGCGCTCGAAATTATAAACGAACATACCGAAGCCATAGTTGTAATCCATGTAATCACTGCTTGGTATATCCCCTACGCTACCAACATACTCCGTGGATTCCGCAATGGCGATTTCGTAGATACTCGTGTTGCTGAGGCCAACCGTGGTTTCCACTCCGACCCCTCCCACCGAAAATCCCGCCGACACCTCGACCCCGAGAGTGCGCGCCTCGGCCTCGGCGTTTTCTTCACTCATGGAGATAAACACTTCCGTGCCACCTGCTGAAGTTTCCCCAATCGAATATAAGGGTTCGCTTGAAGCGGGGGTAATCCAGCCCGTATAGGCGGCGAGTATGGCGTCACGTTCGGTCTCGGTGGGATAGCTGGACGGGTCACCAACCGTATGACCGAAGGTTTCCGCACCGATATCGCGATAGTCGCCGTTTTGTTCGTTGAAAGCCGTGACGGTCTTTTTATAGGTGTTGGTTTCAACCGGAACATCGATGGTCAGCAAGGTTCCGATCTTGTCCGAGTCTTCATGCGTGATAATCTCATACTGAAACCGCTCGTACTCCGTCGCGGTATAGATCACGAAATTATCCAAATCATCCGGTGCCCAATTACCAATGCGCTTGACGCCCGTGCTGGTCGTTTTGGTCACGGTGGTCGTTTTGGCCAGTTCCTCCTTCAAAGAAGTGGAGGCCGAGGCCGACACGATCCCGAAAGGATCGGACGCTTCCATGCTCATCGTCACGGAAGCCGACATGGCGATTTCGTTGGACTCGGAGTTGGACTCCTCCCGAACCTGTCCGTAACCAACCCAAGTATTGTTTTTGTTGTCCTGGGGAATAGAAGCCCAGCCCGGCGGCATGGCCATTGCCACCACGATACGCGGCTCGCTCATGGCCAGCCATTTCTCTCCCGTGTAGCGGACAACCATGCTGTCGCCGTCTAAATCGCCCAGCCCCACCAGAGGCTGAATCGCAGTCCCGTAGGGTAGGCTTTCAGGAAGATCCCAACTCCATTCATCGTCGACAATGAAATTCGCATCGTCGAAAAACCATCGTTTGGCATCAAATCCCTCAATTACGGACTCGTCATCCTCATTCAAATCGCGGCCCCAAATCCCCCCCTCATTATAGCGATGATAGATGGCAAAGACATCGTCCCGGCGGTCGCGATTGAAATCGCCGACGGCCAGATGGAAGCCGCCGGGAAGCATGTCGAACGGGGTTCGCGCAAAAAATTCTCCATTGGGCTTGCCCAATCTTTCGGTTTCGATGATTCCCGAGTCATCTCGGTCGGGTCGAAAATAAAACAGAGACCAGCCACGATCGTCGTAGTAGACATCGTGAACCGCAATGATGACATCGTCCTTGCCATTGCCATCGAAATCCGCGGCGGCAAGCTGCAAGGGAATGTACCTATTCCAGATTCTATTCGGGCAGTCTTCGATATACTTTCCTTCCATGTAGGCGAATCCTTGGAGGGCATCATCGAAAACACGCGTTTGCAAGCGGCAGTAGCCAGATTGAGCGACAGCTCCGAAGGTGATTTCATCAAGACCGTCGCCGTCGAAATCTCCACAGACCAGATTCGGCAGCCCACTGGTGTTGGTAAAAACCTGGTCATCGAGATTGTGCCAGAGATGGAGTTCAGCGTATGCCTGCACATGATCGTCCAAAGCCCAGGCTTTGACGTAACCATTCTTTCCCTTGGCAACGACGATGATTTCGTCGCGGTTGTCATGATCGACGTCTCCGGTATCGACATGCATGCTCAACATGTCGACCCCCACCTCGGCATTGAAGGCCAAGGGTGCCAGTGCGTTGGTGGCATCATCGAAGGTAGCGATCACACTGGCATGCTGAAACGTCTCATTCCCTGAATAATTGTTGATGGAAATCCGCCCGTAGGTGCCGACAACGATAATCTCCAGGGCATCATCGTCATCGAGGTTGCCCAAGGCCAGATCCATGGCAAGGTAGGAATCAAAATCGGGGTTAAGCGGATCTACCTCGAAAGGCGTTTTATCGATCGTACCGATGACGGCAAATCCGGCATCCTGGTCATCGATGAGCGTGATACGGGGAAAGTCGAAACGATATTCGGTATTTTCGTGATCGGTATAAAGGCTAAGCACCACGATTTCGTCTTTTCCGTCGGCGTCCACATCGCCGGACTGGATCTCCACCAACCGCCCATTCGGCTGATCCGTCATCAAGCGGTCCAAAATCTGTCCGATTTCAGCACCAGGAGTGTCACTGCCCTTGTCATCCAGGATACTGCCCATTTTTTCGCTGCTGACACCAGGCAACAACCAAGTTGGCTCGTCGACATGGATCAGGGTGGTCACCTTCCTGGCCATAGGCGTATTGATCCCGGTCTCCTCGGAGGAATCCGAATCGCCGTCGCTGTCATTGTCACCATCTGGTTCATCGCCGTCCGGGTCGTCGCCGTCCGGACCATCACCGTCCGGATCATCGCCATCGGGATCATCGCCATCGGGATCGTCGCCATCGGGATCGTCGCCGTCGGGATCGTCGCCGTCCGAACGATCTCCGTCCGGATCGTTCACATCGGAACCACAACCGACACAGCATGAGAAAATCAGCAGGAAAACAACAACAGCCCAGCAGGTACACAATTTCATCTTCGCCTCTATTTTTTACAAGATTGCAATAACCACTAAATACTATGAATTTTTCGGCTGGTCAAACATCAAATCGGTACGGAATCGCCCCTTTTTTCTTTGCCGCCAGGTTGGATGGTTCGTTATCGCATGTAAATGACTCAAATAACGCGGGAATCCGTATTCCACCTCAACGTTCCAGCCAATCTCCCTGACACAGAACATCTACCCGGTTCGGAGCGGGAATCGGAGCGCAATAGCCGCCGCTGTCGCAGCTTTCATCCGCTTCGCAGGGGCAAACCCGACGACAGACACCCGCCACACAGCTTCGGTCGTCGCCGCAGTTCCCGTCATCACAGACCGGATAGCAGGTTCCATCGACACAGCCTTCACCCGGCAGGCAGAAGAAGCGGGAAAGCTCGCCACCTTGGGCCAGCCAGGCCTCGTTGAAATGCACCCAACCGATGGTTTCTCGCTTGTGGGTATACGTGATCCAGATGGTTCCGTCGTGTTTGCTCTGCATGATCGACGGATAATGGAAGGAGCAGCCACCTTCGGGACAGTCGTCGTTAACCGTGCGGATGGCTGTAAAGGTGCGGCCCTCGTCGAGGCTCAGCGCTACCGTGAGCGGAAAACGTAGCGTGGGGCTGTTGTTGAACACCACCACCACATGACCGTCGAGCAGACGGACCTGATCGATGGACGTTCCGCTGTTGGGCAGGTTGATCGGCGTGCTCGGCGTCCAGCTTTCACCTCCATCGAAGCTTTCCATACGCTGGATGCGATGGGCGGCCGTACCGTCCCGCGTCAAAGCGGCGACGCCTCCGCCGCCGAGGCGAATCAGCGCCGGTTGAATCTGACCCACGTGATCGAGGAAACTTTCTCCCGTGGCATCGTAGAGTTCCTCCCAGTGGCTCTCAAAATCATCTTCCGAACGCATGAAAACAGGCAAAGCCAGACATTCCTGATACAGCGGTAAAAGCAGACGGCCGTCTTCCAGCCGCAAGGGACGATGACGCGCGTTCCAGCAATAGGCTTCGCGTAAAAACATCGGGTCGGACCAGTTCGCCCCATCATCGTCGGACGTCACCATCCGCAGCTTAACGCTGTCCCAGCTTCCCTCCCACAAAGTCGCCACGAAAACGTACAAGCGGCCGTCTTCGCGGGTCCACACCGCCGGGTTGCCGTCGGAATGCTCGGGATCGTCATACAGCACTTCCACCGGCGACCACTCGGTAGTCCCGGGAACCAGGCGCGACCACACGATGCGCGAATCGAGCGATTTCTCGTATTCGCCGTGATACCACACCGCCGCCACCGTGCCGTCGGCCAGTTCGGTGACGGTCGATCCGTGGTGATTGCAATTGTTTTGCGGCACGCCCGTTTCCACCGGGGTACAGGGCAGCGAATTGGGAGGTAAGATCAAACCACGCTCGAACAGAGGTGTCTGCAACTCGGGCGGGAAGGTTTCGCCGGGCTCCTCATCAATTTCCACATCGATCTCGCGTTCTTCTTCCGCCTCCCCGTCCTCTTCGACCTCGTCCCGGTCGCCGTCGGTTGCGTCATTATCGAAGCTATCCCCGTCGCCATCAGAAGCCATTTTATCGCCATCGATGGGACGATCACCCTCATCGGAACACGCGCACAGCAGTAGCAGCACCAGACACAACCAACCAAGGCGCAAACGCTCTCTATCCGAAAGGGTCATGGGTCGCTTTCTCCCTCAGTCGGCGACTGCAAAACACGCGTAATTCCAAGCGCGGCATTCGTCGGGGACGCCGTCGCAGGCAAGATCGGTGCTTTGTTCACTCCGGTTTCCGGCCGCGTCGTAAGTGTAGGTATCGCAACGGTCATTGGGATCGCTGCTGTCATCACATTCGCGGTCGTCCCGCACCTCAAGCAGACGTCCCTCGGCATCCAGCCTGCGGGTGATGCAGGCCCAAATCCGTTCTCCGCAGTCGCTCAGTGTTTCCACGCGCCGCCCCTGGGTATCGCTGGACACATCCGTACAATGCTCGGGTGTGCCATCGCAATCGTCATCCAGGTATTCAGACGCCAATCGCCCCTGTTCGTCGAACGCACGGCTGATGCAATCGAAGTCGAGCGAATCGTCGCAGTCCATGTCACGCGCCTCGGAGACCACCCGCCCGGCGGCATCGTTGGTGAACACGTAACAGTTTTCGGGCGAACCATCGCAACCCTCATCGTGGACAAGCCGCGTCAACCCTCCCCACTCGTCGTAGGAGTAAGCCAAGCAACGTTGAGCAGTCCCATCGCAGGCAGGTTCCTCGCGTTCAAGGATGAGCAAACCGGCCGCATCGAAGGTTTCGAACACGCACAAGCTATCGAGTGTCCCATCGCAGTCCTGGTCGAAGCCGCTCGCGCGTTCCTGCGAAGCGGTCTGATAGCCGATCCACTGGCATGCGCTCGTCTCTGCCAGGCAGCCCTGATCGATCTCCAACCGCTCCACGCGCCCATAGGCATCGAAAAAACGCGTGGTGCACAGATCGGCGACTCCGTCGCAGTCGTCGTCGGCGGTTTCCAAGGTCGAGCGGGCGGCATCGTCGTAGCTTGTGGTGGAACAGAAGCTGTCGGGTGTGCCGTCGCAGTCATCATCGCGCCAGGATTCCACCTCCCGACCGTGGATGTCGCTGCGACGCGTGATGCAGGCACGGTCGAACACGCCATCGCAACCGAGATCGAGCCGCCCGTCGATCTCCAAGCACACATCTCCCGGTGGCGGCAGTTCGTAATCGACGTCCTGCTCACCATCGAAGCCATCCCCATCAACGATGTCTCCATCCGGGCTGTCGCGGTCGAATCGCTCGTCATCGGAATCTCCGTCACGGTCCTCCACATCACCGTTCAGATTCCGATCGCCGTCGGGCCAGGGATAGAGATCCAGGTCCGAATGATCCTCATCGCCCGCCGTCGACGAAGCCGCACCGCCACTGCAAGCAAGCAGTCCGATCAGAAAGCCAAACAGCAGGATGAGCGTGAGCGGCCGCATCGAGGCTCCTATTCATGTTGGAGATTCATTTCCCGCACTCGAAATCGAACGTGGGCCGCCATTTTAGCAGAGTGGACCGCCGCGAACAAGCGACTCGAAAAAACGCCTACGTGGATGGCGTCGATTCCGTTTCCGCGTGGCGCGCCGCTTCGCGGGCTTCGAGTTCGTCGAAATAGGTCGTGAGATAGGCCTCCAAGGTGGCACGGTCGGGGATGATAAGCGCTTCCCGACGAAAACGAGCGGCGTGGGGCAGCGATTTGACATACCAGGCCAGGTGTTTGCGCATCTGTCGCACCGCTACGCGCTCGCTTTTTATCCACTCGAACTGCAAGGCCAGGTGCGCGAACACCTCTTGGCGACGTTCGGCGGCGGAACCGCGGCGCGTATCGTCCCCACTGAGAATGCGCTCGATGAGCCAGGGATTGCCGAAGGCGGCGCGCGCCACCATCACCGCATCGCAAGCGGTTTCGCGTAGCATCCGCTGCGCGGATTCGGCTGAATTCACGTCGCCGTTGCCCACGACCGGAATCGTGACCGCCTGTTTCACCGCCGCAATCATCGACCAATCCGCGTTTCCGCCGAAGGCTTGAGCGCGCGTGCGTGCGTGCACGGTGATGAAGTCGGCCCCTTCGCCCTCCGCGATGCGCGCCACCTCCAGCGCGTTGATCGAGTGGGCGTCCCAGCCGAGGCGAATCTTGATCGACAACGGCAACGTGATCGCCGCCCGCACGGACTTGACGATCTCGCGAATCAACGCGGGGTCTTTCAATAACGCCGCCCCGTGACCGCTGGCGGTAACCAGGCGCGACGGGCACCCCATGTTGAGGTCCACCAGTTCACCGTAACCGTGTTCTTCGATCCCGGCGGCCATACGCGCCAGCAAGTCCGGATTCTGATCGGAGAGCTGCACCTGAAAAGGTCGCTCATCCGGGGAGCGATCGAATTTGACCAGCAGTTTACCCCGATTGAACTTCAGTCCCTGGGCCGGGACCATCTCGGAGCAGGTCAGCCCCACCCCGCGCCGTTTGGCCAAGGCACGCGCCGGGTAATCGAAGATGCCGTCCACCGGGGCCAGAAACAAGCGGTTGGGGATCGTCACGCCGCGCACAACGAGAGGACGCGCGAGGGCATTGTCCGCAACGACGGCGGATGATGAGGCTGGCGATTCGTGAATGACGGACATGGGTGGCACATACCTCCGGTCACACAGTCAGGCTTGCCTATGTAGCACACCTTGGGCCGTCCGCCAAGCCCGAAGCGCAGGCATCGATTCATTATGAGTTGCCGCCACGACCAAACTTTGGTAGTCATGGTTTATCAAACACGACAACAGGTGAAATTATGAGAAGACTTCTCTTTCATCTTCTGCTGGTAGTCGCGCTTGTTGGCCTGATCAACTGTGCATCTCCTGCACCATCCGAGCATCGGATGTTTTATGAAAGTATCAGTCCGACGACTAACGGCCACGTCTGGGTAGTTCAACGCGTCTTCGGTGAACATGACAAGCTTCTTTATTGTAAAATGACACCCGAGGAATTGATGTGCGTTGAAACCCAGCCCGAGATCTGGCAATTACCAAGAAAGGAAATCTTCTGCCCGGAATATGGTCTGCCGTTCTGTCGCGAAACAACAGATACCGAAACAAAGACCAATTCCGAAGTACCGGAAACCGACTAGCATCATCCCCAAGGAGTCGTCATGCCTGAATCGCTCGCGACGCTCGAACGCCGTCAGAAACGCCTGAAGGAGTTGTTCGACAACGCTCCCATCAAGCATGCCTTGAATATGGAACTCAGCTACCAATCCAACGGTCAGGCCCGCTTCGACATGCCCTACAAAGCCGATTTCGACCATGCTCTGGGCGGCATCCACGGCGGCATTTACGCCACCCTGCTCGACAACGCCGGGTGGTTTACGGCGGCCACGCAGGTCGATACCTGGGTGGCGACCGTGGATTTTTCCATGAAACTCCTTCGCGCCGCGCGCGCGGAAGCGCTCTACTCGATTGGAGACATCCTGCATGTCGGTAGAAGCCTGATCATGTCCGAGATGAAACTTTACAATGAATCCGATCGCTTAATGGCCATCGGACAGGCCACCTTCTCCATCACCTCGCTCCCTTCCGATGTCAGCGGCCGCGACCAATTCCGCAACACCTGAGCGGTATCCCAAGCTCCAGACACATAAAACCCTAGACATCCCAACACGTTTCGCCGAAAACGAAAAAGCGGAATTTCACCCCCCCGTTCAGCCTTCTATTGAAAGCAATCTCGATTGATCCATGGCGACCCGCCGCCCCGTTTGCGTGGACCGCTCCCAAGGGCGGCCCCGCCGAGTGAAAGAGGCGACGCGAGCCGAAGGAGTGCCGATGAAACGATTAAACGAACAACTTCTCTCGACCGAGGCGTTTTCGGAGTTGATGATGGGAAATCACGCGCTCGTGCGCGGCATGATCGAGGCGGGGGTCAAGGTGACCACCACCTACCCCGGCTCACCCACACCCGAAATCGCCGACGCTATCCAGTCGATCCGGGTCGAGGAACGGCCATTCCGCTTCGAATATTCCGTCAACGAAAAAGTGGCGTTGGAAGTAGCCTTCGGCGCGAGTATGAACGGGCATCTGTCCACCGTCTTTTTCAAGTCCGTCGGGCTCAACGTCGCCTCCGATTCGGCGGTGCAGTTGGCGCTGATGGAACTGCTGGGCGGCATGGTCATCATCCTGGGCGACGATCCGGGCATGAATTCGTCGCAGAACGAGCAGGACAATCGCCACTTCGCCCGCATGTCCTACATCCCGATGTTCGAACCCGCCACCCCCGGCGAAACCTATCGCATGTTTCTACAGGCGGCCGAGTTGTCGCAAACACGTCGCATGCCGGTCTTTCTGCGGTTGACGACACACGTCTGTCACGCCCGCGAGGTGGTCGACTTCGCCTCCTGGAGCCCCGACTCCGATTACGACTGGACCCCGCGTTTCAGCCCCGAAAACGGCGGGCCGTTCATCCCCATCACGCGCCTGGTCGACCCCATGAAGGCGCGCGCACTCGCCAAGCTGAACGCCGTGGCGGAGGAAGCCGAAACGCATGCAGCCAATCAAGTGCTATCCCCCAACAGTTCGGAGCTGATCGACGGCAAGCGCCTGGGCTTGATCACCGCCTCCCTGCCCGCTTTGTCGCTGCTCGAAAATCTCAGCGAAAGCAAGCACCCCATCGATCTCTTCCGCCTGGGCTTAAGCTATCCGCTGCCCAAACGCCACCTCGTTGAATTCATGCAGAATCACGACGAAGTGCTGGTCGTGGAAGAACTCGACCGCGTCATGGAGCAGGAGTTGAAGGCGCTGGCCTTCGACGCCGGGATTTCCGTCAAGCTGCACGCCAAACCCGACCGCTACCTGCCAGGCGAATTGGGACCGCGCGCCACCTGGGACATCTTGGCGGGCGTCTGGCCCAAGCTGTTCACGCCGCGAGAATCCGGCCCATCGCCGGTACAAAATTTACCCCCGCGTGCGCCCACGTTCTGTTCCGGCTGCGGCCACCGCGCCGCCTTCTTCGCCGTCAAAAAAGCGCTCGGCGACAGCGACATCACCGTGGCCGACATCGGCTGCCACACCATGGGCGCCTTCGAACCCTACAACGTGGGGCAGGTGCTGCTGTGCATGGGCCATTCCACCGGTACCGCAGCAGGCTTGTCCATCGGCAACGACACGCGCAAGGTGGTGGCCTTTCTCGGCGATTCGACCTTCTACCACGCCGGGATGCCGGGGATCGTCAACGCCGTGCTCTACGATCACGACATCACCCTGATCGTCATGGAAAACGGCACCACCGCCATGACCGGCCAGCAGCCCAATCCGGGCTCCGGCGAGGTGGGCGAGAAGATACCCATCCAAAACGTTTTGGAAGGGATGGGGGCCAAGGTGATCGATACGGTCGATTGCTACAATCACGACAAACTGCTGACCGCCATCAAAACCTCGATGGACCACAAGGGCTTTTCGGTGGTGGTGGCGTCCCATCCCTGCATGCTAAAATGGGGACGCCAGCTCAGCAAAAAAGGCCTGCAACCGCCCATGCTGATGACGGTCGAATCCGAGAAAATCCCGCAAGGCGAAAACGAGGCCATCGTAGGCTTCGGCTGCCCGAGCTTCGAACGCCAAGACGACGATACGGTGGGGGTCAACGCCTCTCTATGCATCGGCTGTGGAAGCTGCCGGCCGTCGAGTCCGAGCGGCGGGCTCGTCATGAAGAAACGCCAAGAGGTGCTGAAATGAAAGCCATGAATCTCTATCTATGCGGTGTGGGCGGCCAGGGTATCGCGCTTTTGGGCGAGGTGCTTTCGCGTGCCTGTCTGGCGGCCGGATATCAGGTGCGCTCGGTGGAAACCCACGGTCTGGCCCAGCGCGGTGGAATCGTCGTCTCGCATCTGCGTATCGGCCAAAGCGTCTTTTACCCCATGACACCGCCGGGCGAAGCCGATTTGGTCATCGCGCTCGAACGCCTGGAAGGTCTGCGCGGAGCGACGAGCATGCTCAAACCGGGCGGCACGTTGGTCTACTACAACGCCGTGCAGCAACCCCAGATGGTGCGCAGCGGTCAGGCTCCCTATCCCAATGATGACGACCTCGCCAGCCCGCTAAAGGAAAAGCGCATCAAAGTCGAAAAGGTCTTTGTTCAGGGAATTCCGGATGTGCGCATGTCGAACGTGGCGCTTCTCGGTCGCCTCGCCAGCCTTGATTTAGTTGAGGGCCTCAGCGCCGATATTCTGCGCGAAACCTTGCAGGCAGTGCTGCCGCCTCATGCGCTGGAGGCCAATCTGTCCGTGTTCGAACAGGCACGCGCGTCCTGAAAAACATATATCCGATCTGTAAAACCTGTAAACTCACGGCGATCGGAATATCCGGTCGTCGTTTTTTTCATCAGTCATGTAAGCAAAACCAAGCCAATTCGTTCCATGCGATCCAATAAGCTGCGGAATCACAGGCATTTACAAGTACTTGCAAAGGGCCTTTTTTTGGCTTGAAATTTTTTACGGGATCGCTATAGTGGGGCCGCACTGTCAATGACTGTCAATCTTTCGTGGAGGGTATCATGTCCGTCAATTTCGTAACCGACGTAGACAACTGGGTGGCCGTCAAACGCGTCCTGATTTCGGTTTCCGACAAGTCCGGCCTCGACACGCTGATCCCCGGCCTTCTGGAACTGATCCCCGAAATCCAGTTCTACTCCACCGGCGGCACCTACGCCGCCATCGAAAAGATCCTGGGCGACAAAGCCAAGGGCCATCTGACACCGGTTTCCGAGTACACCGGCCAGCCGGAAACCCAGGGCGGACTGGTGAAAACCCTCGATTTCAAAATCTATCTCGGGTTGCTCACCGAAACCTACAACGACTCCCACCAGGACGACCTGAAGCGGGTGGACGGCTACCCCATCGATATGGTGGTGGTCAATCTCTATCCCTTTAAAGAAACCATCGCCAAAGAAGGCGTCACCGTCGAACAGGCGCGCGGCAACATCGACATCGGCGGCCCCACCATGATCCGCGCGGCGGCCAAAAACTACCTGCGCGTCTCGTCGGTGGTCAATCCGGCCGATTACCGTTTCCTGCTCGACATGCTGCGCGACAACGGCGGACAGCTCAACCTGGCAACCCGATTCAAGCTCAGCCAAAAGGCCTTTGCCCATACCGCCGCCTACGATACGGCCATCGCGGCCTATCTCAACGAGCGGGAGCCCGGCTCCGTAGCCACCCTGTACACCCATCGCGACAAAATCTAGTCGGCGTCTTCGGCCGATGATAAAGGAGTAAGTTATGGCGGACGATCTGAAAAAAGCCTATCGCACCATTATGGACGACCACTTCCCGCCGCAGATGGAAGTGAGTTTCATCGACGGCGCCAAGCGGACCACGCTGTGCTACGAAAAGGCGAGTTGGGTCATCGACGGCGTCGAGAAAGGCCTGCGCTACGGCGAAAATCCGGGGCAGGAAGCGGCGCTGTACAAACTGACCAACGGCAACCTGGTGCTGGGCGACATCACCACCATCGCGCCGGGACGCTACCTGGTCAGCGATATGGAGCTTTTGCAATCGGGTAAACATCCGGGCAAAACCAACCTCACCGACGCCGACAACGCCCTCAATATTTTGCGTTACCTGATGGACGAACCCACCGTCGCCATCATGAAGCACAACAACCCCTGCGGTGTGGCGCGCGCGACCTCCCTGGCCGAGGCCTATGTGAAGGCCGATCTGGCCGACCGCGTGGCGGCCTTCGGCGGCTGCATCGCCCTGAACCGTGCCTGCGACACCGACACCGCCCGCGAAATCGCTCAACGTTACGCCGAAGTGGTGGTCGCCCCGGAATATGAAGAAGGCGCGGTGGAAATTCTGGCGGCGCGCAAAAACCTACGCATCCTGAAAATCGGCAACATGCAGCGCCTCAAGGAATTCGCGCCCACCAAAACCCTCGAATTCAAAAGTCTGATCGACGGCGGCCTGATCGTGCAGAACAGTTTCACGCCGGTAGGGCAGACGCCCGCCGAACTGAAGCTGGCCGAAACGGACTACAAAGGCCAGACCTATAAAATCAACCGTGAGCCCAGCGAGCAGGAAGTACGCGACATGATCTTCGGCTGGATGGTCGAAGCGGGCGTAACCTCCAACTCCATCCTGTACGTCAAGGACGGCGTCACCGTGGGCATCGGCACCGGCGAGCAGGACCGCGTGGGCGTGGCCGAAATCGCGCGCGACAAGGCCTACCGCAAATTGTCCGACCGCCTTTGCTTCGAGCGCCACCAGATGCCCTACAACGACCTGCAGGACGCCGACGCCAAAGCCGCCATCGACGCCGCCGTGCGCGAAGCCAAGGGCGGCCTGCCCGGCTCGGTGATGATCTCCGACGCCTTCTTCCCCTTCCGCGACGGCGTGGACGTGGGCCTGCGCGAGGGCGTGAAAGCCATCCTGCAGGCGGGCGGCTCGATGAACGACTACCAGTCGATCGAAGCCTGCAACGAAGCCGGAGCGACGATGGTCTTCACGGGCCAACGCAGCTTCCGCCACTAAACGCCGCGAAGCTTTTCCCGCTACGATTACGCCCCCTCAGCCGAGGGGGCTTTTTTGTGGGATGTTTGTTTAATCCTGATGTGGATCAGAGACTCTAACGGTAAGACCCGTTGTGCCCGATGGCATAAGGAGATAAATAAGACATAAACTTACAATAGGAATGGGGTAAATATCTCTCATATTGATAGAGAAATTCATTCGCATAACGAAGCATGCTCAAGTAGGACCAGCGGACATTAACCTGACTGTTCCAACCCTTATCCTCGTATGCTTGAGAAGCAAATATGGCCAATTGGTGACACAAGTCATCTCTGGAATACGACCGTTCAGAGCTGATTTTGGGTGGAAACTCCTCCTTTGCCATATTAAGATCCATGACTTCTTTATATCCCGTGGCTTCCCCAAACTCTTTCCCGGTGGCCAAGGCCAAAGTGATTCGCTCAAGTGGCCAGAAACAGAGACGTGCAAAAAAGTCGGCTTGGTCTTCAAGCTCAGGGGATTGACGCATCACTTCAACATCGAATAAATCCCGATGTAACACGATATGCCCCACTTCGTGGGCAATAAAAAACCACTCCGATGGACTTGTCGATTTTTCAGATTCAGAGCCTGCAATCAAATTTTTATTGATCAACAGACAATAGGTTCGAATACTTGATTTAAAGGCAACCAAAGCTTTGAATTGTTCCTTGGGAAGATCGATCGAAGCAAACTCAAATTCACATTTCAATCTCGTGGTGATATCGGTCGCAATATCCAACAACCCATCTTTATCAATCTGGTTTCGTCCCAAATCTTCTCTCAGAGTTTCGGACACACCCCTAGCATAGCTTAACCGAGTATCAAGCATTCAAACTCCCATCGGCATATGAACGTTTATAGCCACGGACAAATTTCAAAGGTGGGTCTATTCTGCGCCTTCCGGCTTTTTGTGCTTTTGCCAAACCTGATCCAAAGCATTGAGCAGAATATCTGCGTTTCCATCCGTTATTTCGATCCGCCCTCCACTCAAATTAGCTGTCAAAGTGCGGAGGCTAGATAATCCCCCTCTCTCGGCAGAAGAGCTTCTTTCCAAAGACATCGACGGCCCACCACCATTGGAATGTCTTTGCCTATCTCGCCTCGTCACTAAGACGGGTTTAATGAAATGCAAATAGACAAGAAGACCCGCTAACGCAAGGATTGTAAGGATCATCAGAATCATTTCTTCGGTTGTCATGCAACCCTCTCTTTATGTTTTCTTACCACATTGGTTTATGGACTAGTTCATTCGCTACAATCCAGAAAAACGTCGCAACACCAATTGCGAGAGCATGGGCAAATATTCCTGCTATTTCTACAGAAAAGGAATTCAATACGAAGGGAACCATAAGCAACAGCAGAGCCAACCAGATAGCCAGCTTCAAATAACCATCACGCCGCATCGCATCGTCTCTATACTTGCTTAGTATCGCTGCGATTCCGAATAAGAACATTACCCAAGGAACAAATTCAAGTCCAACACTTGCACCTAATTCTACACTTCCTTGACAAAATATCCTGGAGAAGATAACCCCCAATAACGCTCCATAAAAAACGTCCAAAATCATAATTCTCTGTCCCTCCCCTACACCCGAAATAGATCGGACATTATTAAAAAATCTTGAATCTTATCATCACTGGACATGGCTGCAAACACACTCAACGCCTCTCCGTACGTGCTGGAAAACAACAGCCAAACGACTTCCAAGCTTTCCAAGCTATCTCAATGCAACTTATTGAATAACATATATTACTATGCTTTACAGCATACCCGCAAGAAATCTTTTGACGATTCTATTGCCAACTCAATTTTTGTCAAGTAAAACAACACCAATAGTCATATTTTGAATGAGCCCCCATTCATTTGAGCCGTTATACCTACCCCTACTCCCCCACGAACACGGGCGGAGCCAGCGTGCGGAAGACGAAGTCGGCCGGGGTGGTATCCTGGGTGGTGCAGAACTCGGCGGCGGCGCGGCCGGTGCTGATCAATTCGCGTTCCTGCCGCCAGACCGTCCCCTCGCGTTTCAACACGCGGCAGCGCAGATCCGCCAGACAGCTGTTGTGGCACCAGTAAGCCTCGTGATGCGGCGATTCGTAGGGCGCGCAAACGAAGCGCTCCGGCGGGGCCGCCATGTGCAGCTCGATGCGTCGCTCTCCATCCTGCGCGGTCACCCGCCAACTCCCGTTTTCGTAAGTGGCGCGCGAACGCAACAGCGCCCACGGCGTGTTCACCCCGAAGCGCCCCTCGGGAGTTTTCACTTGCAGCATCGTGAAGGGATAGGTCCAGCTTCCCGCATCGTAAATTTTGGCCGAAAGAAATTCCAGCCACGAATCCTCGGCATGGTCGAACACGTTGCAATGCCCCCAGATCCATTCCTTGGCGTAGTGGTACCCCCAATGATGCGCCTGCCCGGCCGGGTCGCCGTCGAACGTAACCGTTTCGCCGTTGATGGTGAGCGTGCCGGTGAGTTTGATATCGATGTGGGGCACGTTGCTGTCGGCCTTGGGGATATGCGAGCGGCGGACAAGATCGGGGATCATCCACACCGTGTCCTCCTGCGGCTCCCAGTGCAGATCCCAATCCACCGCCCAGCCGTCACGCACGAAAGCGGCCTGCCAGCGCGTGTCATCGAAGAGTGAATCGCCCACCGCCACCGGGGTTTCATTCGGAGCCACCCGCACCTGCGATTCGGGATAGGCGCGTTGCACCAACAGATTGCGGGAGGCGTCGCGCGGGTCGAATCGGGCGCACCACAAACCGCCGCGCCGTTGACCGTTATCGGACACACCCTGCAACAGCGTCGAACGGATCCAGAAGGCCTGGCCGCTTTGGCGATGCACCACGGTGAGATACCACACCTCGTAAAAAGAGCGGTCCGTCAAATCGAAGCGAACGCGATTCCCCATCCCAGGCTCCTATGGTAAAAGTCGTTGATGACGCAGCGCTACAGCCGCTGTCTGCGAGAGGTCGGGCGGCGCGGATCAGCCGGGCGGAACAAGCGGCTTGCGGTAGATTTGTCCTCCGGATTTCATGGGAAGCGGCGGCGCAAGAACGTCGTCGCAGCGATTGAAGCCGTTCACTTCGTAGAAACGCGCCGAGCGCTTCAGCACGTCCGACTCGGGAACCGCCACATGCAGCGCCGCACCGTCCAGGGATCGAACATCGGCATCGAAGCGTTCCAATAGCAGGGAGCCGATCCCCTGGCCCTGGTAGTAAGGATCCACCACCAGAAAACCCACCCAGAACTCACCGCGCACAGGCTCGCATAAATAGCCGCCCACCGCCACGATTTCCTCGTCCAACTCCACGACATAGTGACGTCCATACTCGCGAGCGGTCAGTGGATCCTGGAAATACGCGTCCAGATAGTCGCGCGCCAGTTCCCCCTCCGATTCGTCGTGTCGAGATATGATGCCGATGACGCGCTCTACGTCCCGTGGTTCGACGGGGCGTATCAGGTAGTCCTCCATTCAGCGATCCTCCGCACAAGTTACTCCTTTATAAGGGTACAAAATCCCCGGAAATTTGTAAAGCCTTCAGCGTTTTTTTCCTTGGGGTGAAATCAATGGAATTCTGTTGACAATTGACGGGCAGAATACTAGGTTGTCCCAATTCGGGCAGACCAAACCGGAGCACGGCTTGATCGGCCGACACCGTTTATTGGATGTGAGTCGGAAGATGAAGAGAGGTGATTATGACCATCCTACGCAAAGATGACATTAAACCGAAGGACGGCAAGCTGGCGATTCTGACGCCCGGTCTCGGTGCCGTGGCCACAACCTTCATGGCCGGTGTCCTCGCAAGCCGCAAAGGGCTGGCCAAGCCCATCGGTTCGCTGACGCAATTGAACACCATCCGCCTGGGCAAGCGTTCCGATAAGCGCAGCCCCAAAATCAAAGACTTTTTGCCCCTGGCCGATCTCGATCAGCTGGTATTCGGCGGTTGGGATATCTTCAACGATACCGCCTACGAAGCCGCGCTCAACGCCTCCGTGCTCAAGCGCGAAGATCTGCAAGGCATCAAAGAGGAAATGCAGTCCATCAAACCCATGGCCGCCGTTTTCTCGACCGATTACGTGAAAAAGATCGACGGTCCCAACAAGAAAACGGGCACCAAGTGGGAAATGGCCCAGGCGCTCAGAGCGGATATCCGCAACTTCATGAAAGACAACGGCTGCAGCCGCGCCGTGGTGATCTGGTGCGCATCCACCGAAGTTTTCCGCGAGCCGTCGGCGGTGCATCAATCGCTGGCCGCGTTCGAGCAAGGTCTGAAAGACGACAATCCCGAAATCGCCCCGAGCCAGATTTACGCCTACGCCACCATCAAAGAGCGCGTGCCTTTCTGCAACGGCGCGCCCAACCTGTGCCTGGAAACCCCGGCCCTGATGGAGCTTTTCAGAGAAAACCGCGTTCCGGTGGGCGGCAAGGATTTCAAAACCGGCCAGACCTTGATGAAAACCATCCTCGCCCCGGGCTTCAAAGCGCGCATGCTGGGCGTCTCGGGCTGGTTCTCGACCAACATCCTGGGTAACCGTGACGGCGAAGTGCTGGACGATCCCGAGAGCTTCAAAACCAAGGAAGTCAGCAAGCTGGGCGTGCTCGACGCCATTTTGCAACCGAGCATGTACCCCGAGCTTTACAGCGATCTGTACCACAAAGTCCGCATCAACTATTACCCGCCGCGCGGCGATAACAAAGAGGGTTGGGATAACATCGACATCTTCGGCTGGATGGGCTATCCCATGCAGATCAAGGTCGACTTCCTCTGCCGCGATTCCATCCTGGCCGCCCCCATCGTGTTGGATCTGGCGCTGTTGATGGACCTGGCCCATCGCTGCAATATGTACGGTATCCAGGAGTGGCTGAGCTTCTACTGGAAGAGCCCGCAGGCCGCCGAGAGCGTTTACCCGGAACACGATCTGTTCATCCAGAAGCACAAGATGAAAAACACCATGCGTTGGCTGATGAAGGAAGATCTCATCACCCACCTGGGCCTCGAATACTACGACATGATGGATAAAGACTAATCCGTCATACCGTTCCGCTTTCATCTTCCCCGGCCCGCTTGGGTCGGGGATTCTTTTTGGGCGCGGCCGTCGAAAACCGTTCTTCTATATAATAGGAAACAGAACGTTTGATTGACAAAGTCCCCCCAATGGTGATACCTAGAATCAGGTTTTGGTCGCGCGCTCAGATCCTTTCTTCACGAACGCTTGCCTGTCAAGCCACGGTCACGGGTCTGATTTCGCGAACGTTTTTTCTTCGAGGCGACGGCTGGCATGAACCGATTGCAGAAATTCGCGGTCTATTATCTGGCCGTTTTACTTTTCATGACCTGGGGTTTCGCCATCGGGAAATACGAGGTTTTTCCCTATGCGGTGGTGCAGGATTTTCTGGCCTTCGCCGCCGGTCATCCCGAAGAAGGCACCAGCTTCGTCGAAAAAGTTCTCAACGACGCCGACGTCAACCCCTACCGCCATTACTCCCTGCTGCAAGTCGATAACTCCCGTAATTACAAAACGTTAGCGATCCCCGGAGCCAAAAAGCGCCGCGCCGCGGCACAGGTGTATCTGAGCGACGGCGCCCAGCCGGGCTACCGCCTGATCCACGGCGTTTTCGATTTCGAGGCCGGTCTGCACGGCGCGATTCTGCTCGATACCGAGGGGCGCATCGTGCACCACTGGGTGCTGCATGAGAACGGACTGCCCTTCGAGGTTACGCGCAGCGAACAGGTGAAATATCCCCACGGCATTCTGCCGCAACCCGACGGCTCGCTGATTTTCACCTTCGATTTCGGCTCGTCTATCCAGCGTTTCGACTGGTGCGGCCGCCGCCTGTGGGCCACGCCGGGCCTCTACAACCACGCCATCTCGCCCGACGAAGGCGACCGCATCTGGGCAGTCGGCCCGACCTGCAACGGCGCATTCAGCCAATTCGACATCCAGACCGGCAAGCTGTTGCGCGAGTTGCCCATCGAAGCGATCTATACCGCCAACCCCGAAATCGACATTCTGGGTATTCGCCAGGACGACCGGATCGAGGGCTCTCCATGGCTCACCGAGGTGGGCGGCCAGATGTGGCACGCCAACGACGTCGAGCCCTTGCCCGCCGCGCTGGCCGGAGCCTTTCCCCAATTCGCCGTCGGGGATCTGCTTTTGAATTTCCGCTCGCTCAACCTGGTGTGCGTCGTCGATCCGTCCAGCCTGAAAGTCAAATGGTGGCGGGTCGGACAGTGGCGCCGTCAACACGACGCCGATTGGCAACCCGACGGCACCATCACCGTTTACGACAACAACATGCACCGTCGCGCCTCGCGCATCGTCAAAATCGATCCTGAAACGAATAGCGTCCAGATTCTGGCCGGCGAGGGAACGAGTCGTTTTTATTCCTACGACCGGGGCAAGCATCAGGTTTTGCCCAACGGCAACATTCTGTTCTCGGTGCCGCTTTACGGCAGTGTTCGCGAAGTCACCCCGGATGGGCGCGTGGTCTTCGAGTTTCTCAATATTTACGACAAGGAAAAGAACCTGACACTCAGCGTGGCGGAGGCCGTTTATCTGCCGCCGGACTTTTACGACTTGGAGAAAATGCCATCATGTTCCGACTAATTCCGCCATTTCTGGCCATCTGCTGGTTGCTGTTGGTTTTCGCCGCACCGGCGCATGCCTACATCGGTCCCGGACTGGGTCTCGGCACCATCGGCGCCATTCTGGGCGTTTTGCTTTCGGTGTTGCTGGCCATCTTCGCCATCTTCTGGTACCCCATCAAAAAGCTGTTCAAACGCGGGTCAAAGCCCGACCCGAACGCCGCGTCCCAAAAAGAGGATGAGACGAAGGAATGATTTACGTTCTGACGGCTCTGCTGGTTTTCGTGGCGGTCGAGGTGGCGCTACGCCTGCCTTTCACCGACCATTTGCGCCGCATGCTCGATACCACCGCCGCCGTTCCGGGCGTCGTTTCATCCAAGACCCTCACCGACGATGAGAAGCAGGCACGCCTGCTCAAGGCCTCCGGCACGATCTTTCTCACCACGCTGAAACTGATCGTGATGATGGCCGCAATCGTGGGAGCGGCGCTTGTCGTACCGCTGGTGTGGGACTATCTGCGGCCCTTCGAACGTCCGGTGCTCGTGCTGCTGTCCGACTGGGGGCCGATCGGATTCTCCGTCGCCTTCGCCGTCGTGTATTACTATTTGCGCCAGGCCTTGATCGGAAGCCCGAAAAAAAGGACGATCGAAGAATACGGGACGCTGTCGCGCTTTTTGCATCGTCTGGCTCTCGGTTCCCGCGCGGTAGCGGAAACCTCCTTCGACATGGAGCGTATGCTGCACCCGGCCGAGCCCCCGGCGGCCGACGCCCAACCGGTTTTCGTCAGCGGTCTGGCGCGTGCGGGCACCACCATTTTGATGCGCACCTTGTACGGCACCGGCGCGTTTCGCTCGCTCACTTACCGCGACATGCCCTTCGTCCTGATGCCCAAGCTGTGGTCCAAAGCCTCCAAATTCCTGCGGCAGCACAAAGCTGAAGAGGAACGCGCCCACGGCGACCGCATCAAGGTGAACTACGATTCGCCCGAGGCCTTCGAAGAAGTCTTCTGGCGCATTTTCGACGGCCCGGCTTACATGCAGCCGGATGCACTCGTTCCCCATTCGCCCGACACGGAAACGCTCGACCGCTTCCGGCACTACGTCGCACAGGTGGCGGCCGCCACGAATGGAGACCCACGGCGTTACCTGTCGAAAAACAACAACAACCTCTTGCGCTTACCCAGTTTAAAAAAAGCCTTTCCCGGCAGCGTGATCATCATTCCGTTTCGCGATCCCATTCAGCACGCCTTGTCGCTCAAACAGCAGCATGAACGCTTTCTGATCCGGCATAAGGAAGACGCCTTCGGGTTGACCTACATGACCTGGCTCGGGCACCACGAATTCGGCGGCAACCACAAGCCTTTCCGCTTCCCGGACGATCCCCCGCAGGATGGCGAAACATCCCCGGCCGAACTGGCCTATTGGGTAACCCTGTGGATTCGCAGCTATCGCTACGTTCTCGCGCAGGCTCCGGCGGACAGCCTGTTCGTCTCCTACGAGCGCCTCGGGGAAGACCCGGCGCGCGTTCTCGGCGCCGTGTTCGAGCGCCTGGGGATGACCTTGCCGGACGGCGCGGCGGATGGAATTTCACCCGCCAGACCGCACGCGGTCGACGACCTGCCCCCGGCCTTGATGAGCGAAGCACAGGCGGTTTACGATGATCTCACCCGGTTGAGCCTCTAGGCTCAGCCTTCACGTTCCAGGAGGAAGTACCATGCTGCAGAACGGATGTTGTATTTGGTTTACCGGTCTTTCGGGTGCAGGCAAAACGACCCTGGCGGAGATTCTAGAGCAACGCCTGATGGAAGCCGGTCGCACGGTAACGATGCTGGACGGCGATATCGTGCGCCGCCATTTGAGCAAGGGGTTGGGGTTTTCGCAGGAAGACCGCGAAATGAACCTCTTGCGTATCGCCTTCGTGGCCCGCGAAATCGTGCGCCACAAGGGCCTGGTCATCGTGGCGGCCATCACGCCCTACCAGTCGATCCGCCACAAGATCCGGGAATCCTTTCACGGCCTTCCTCTCAACTTCGCCTGGGTGAACACGCCGCTGGCCGTCTGTGAAGAGCGCGACCCCAAGGGGTTATACAAACGCGCGCGCGCCGGCGAAATCCCGAATTTCACCGGCATCGACGATCCCTTCGAGCCCCATTCGGACGCGGAGATCATCCTGCACACCCAAGATATCGACGCCCAGACGGCAATCGACGATCTCATTAAAAAACTCGGATAGTCCAAGCAGGATTTGCGCCGGGCTGCCCTTCGTTCAGTCCGGCCAATTCTTTTTTTCAAAACATCCCGCGTGTTGGAGCGCGTCTCCCGACGGGCTCCGCCTTTTCCGACCGCTTGCCCCCTTCGTCCGCGAACGCGGGCTGGAGAGAGATTCCAGCCTCCTCCCCGCAATTCTCCTTGAAACCCGCGCCATAAAGGCTTAGGCTGATGTCAGGTTGTTCGATCGAAAGGGGATACGACATGTGCGAATCGACGGCTTATATCGTGAGGGCGGATACGCAGGAAAAGATCATGGAAACGGTCGCCCAGGTCAAACCGCTGGGCGAGGGGAAATACCTGTTGCGCGGCATTCTCGGTGAGAGCGTGGAAGTGGAAGGCACCATCGAGGAAATCGACTTGATGGGTCACCGCATCCTGTTTACTCCGAAAGGTTGATCAAACGCTCGGCCAGCACATGCACCGACTCCGGCAGTTCGTCGAGGTTCTCGAAAGGCCGTACGCCTTTTCGGTCGGCCTGGATGAGTTCATCCATTTCGGGTAGAAATCCCAGAATCTCAAACTCCGACAGCGCCTCGCGGATGAGCGCTTCGTCCTCGGGACCGCGCACGCGGTTACCGATAACGAGCACGCGTTTGATGCCGAGATCGCTGGCCAGCTTGCGGATGCGCTCGGCGGCCACGCGGCTGCGCGCACCGGGATTGACCACTGTCAGCAGTGCATCCACCGATCCGGTCGTGGCGCGTCCCAGATGCTCCACCCCGGCCTCCATGTCCATCAGCACCACGTCGTCGTTGTAAAGCACCAGATGCTGCATGAGGGCTTTGAGCATCACGCTTTCCGGGCAGATGCAGCCCGAACCGCCGCTGTCCACCGTGCCCATCACCAACAGTTTCACGCCGTCGCGGTCGAGCGAAAAACGCTCGGGAATATCGTCGACACGCGGATTAAGCTTGAAAAAACCGCCGTAGGTGCCTTTTTGCGAACCGGTGCGCTCGGCGATCAGATCGGAGAGTTGGGAGATGGGCGTGATGGGCTCGTCTTCCGGAATCCCCAATGCCGCCGCCAGATTGGCCACGGGATCGGCATCCACGGCGATCACGCGTTTACCCTTTTTCGCCAGCAACCGGGCCATGAGCGCGGTCACGGTCGTTTTACCCACGCCGCCCTTGCCACCAAATGCCAGCTTCAGTTTCACCACTCACCTCCTAGGACTTGTGTTCATCTGTGTCGGCCGCCGCCTCGATCAACTGGGCTTGCTTTTTCAAGCGACCGACCAAAATACCCGAAATCACCGCCACGTCTTCCGCCGAGAAAAACGTGGGGATGTCCGCGCGAAAGAGCAAATTGGCCTCGGGCGGAAACTCATCGTCGCCCTGCCATAAAAACACCGTCACCGGCGCTTCGGGAAAGGCGTTGACCACCACCGCCACGTCGGCTCCCGTGCTTTCACGCCCAGCGAGCGCCAGCGCCGCCTGCCGCAACAGAGCGGGCTTTTCACCAAACACGGCGATCAGCGGCAAAACGGAACGCCGCCGGAAAGGCTCGGCGTAAAAGCGACCATCGGGAATCTCCTTGAAGGCGATGGGACGTTGATCCTCCACCGCCAACGGTCGGCCGTCGTGGGTTAGATAGTGCAGGATGATGATTTGTTCCCAAAGTGGAACGCCGTCTCCGGATTCTTTCGCCATACGGCCGTCGGAGGGATCGATCACGATGGGATCGGTGAAGTAGGAAACGCGCAGATGCGGGCGGCCATCCTTATCGAACAGCTCGGCACCGCATTTCCGGGCGATCGCCGCGGGGTCGAGGCGACGCAGGATGTCCTGCGCCAGCCGCGCCGCCACGTCGAGATTTTCCTGCTCCACCAGCTTGGGGCGGGTGGGAGACTCTTGGGACATCGGACCGCTACAGTTCCAACCAGGAGTCGGAATACAGCGCGTCGCCCTTGAGGATCTTGACTGTCTTCACGTAGTTGCGCTCACGCTCGGACAGGCCGTCCATATCGATGGCTTCACCGTCCATGGCCTTGGCCACCACGGCTTCCCATTCGGGATGCTCGCCTTTGGCGATGGAAATGATCTCGGTATCCAGTCCGTCCATGATGGCCGAACGCATACCCTGGCGCTTGAGCATCATCAGGTAGGTCTGATTGATGACAGCGCGCAGATGCTCCGGGGAACCGTTCGAAACATTGGACAATCCGCAGGTGCTCATGGCGCCCGGCATCATGTCGTCGATCATGCCGGTGGCTTCCCAGCAGGAGAGAACCTGGTTCTGCTGCGAGGAAACCGGCACCACGATCGGATCGAAGAAAAGGGCTTCCGGATCTTCGAAGCCGTATTCCATCGACTTGCCGATGAGGTCGGCCGCCAGAATGCCACGCTCGTCGGTATCACGCGGAATACCGTCCTTGCCGTACATCAGCGCCACGAAACCGGCATCGTATTTCTTGGCCAGCGGCATCAGAAAGTCCATCCGCTCGGCAACCGCATCGATGGAATTGATGATGGGACGCCCGAAATCGTTGTTATGGAATTTCAGGCCGGTTTCCTGGATGTTCTGGTTGGTGGTGTCGATAAACAGCGGCAGTTGCACCTCGGACTGAATGGTCTTGACGATCCATTCCAGCAGCTCGTCGCCGTTTTTACGCGCCGGGCCGATGTTGATGTCGAGGTAATCCGCGCCGTTTTCCGCACATTGCTTGGCCATGGCGATGATGGGCGCGGCATTGCGCTCTTTCATCGCCGGTCCGAGCGACCGCGACATCACATTGACGTTCTCGGCGATAACTTTCATGCTCATTCGTATCCCCTCCTATACTCGTCGATCCGTTGAAAGCGCCGCCAGGCGGCGGGGGGAAGATTCCCCCCCCCATCCGCTCAGGCTGGGAAATTCTGACGCAGAAACGCCGGGATGTGAGCGCTTTCGCGCGGCCCGATCTGGACCTCCCAGTTTTTGCCCACTTCCTCCTCGGTGTCGCCCGAGATGACGGCGACATAGCCGGGAAGAACCAGTTTCCGCGTGGCCAGTTTCTCTTCGATCTTCGTTTTCTTCAGCAGCGCGCCGACGGTTTCGCCGACGAACTTCCCGGCCGCCCAAGCAGTCAGCACCGACAAACCGTCGGTGTCGAGCACCATGAGGTAGGCCGGAACGCGACTGGCCTCAATTTCACCGGATACGATGAAGTATGTCAAGGAGAAGTTGCTCGTGACCAGCACCGGCGAGTTCTCGGTCGGGCCGTTGAACTCGTAGATGCCCTCGGTGGTTTTCATGGGCCGCTGCGGATCGGTGTAGATATTGAGCCGTTGCAACAGCAGCGGGAAGAGGTTTTCGCCCTTGAGATCCGACAAAATCACGATGCCCGCGTACTTCGCGATGAACACGCCCGCATACATGGTTTCAAGCATGGGATCGTTGGTCATCTCGCAGGGGAAGGTGATGGTCGGAAAGCCCAGGGGGCGGAAAACCTTGTTGATAGCCAGACGGCGCATGGATACATGGTCGTACAGCGAATCGCGCAGCGTCCGCTTGCCCGGATCGAGGACCAGATCCTTGATCCCCATGGCGGTGAAATACTCGGTCAGTTCGACCAGGTCGTCCTGGTTCTCGCCGCGCACCGCCAGGGGGCAGCCCGATTCGAGCGCCAGTTGGCCCATTTCGGCCGCGTTGGAGAAGGTCGCCGCATAAAGAACCGGCTTGCGGTCTTTCAATACCGCCAGGCCCGCCTTGAGCACTTCCGGCTCGCCGATGAGAACCGGCGCGGCATCGGTGGCTTTGACCGCTTCCGCCAGCGCCTTGAACTTGGCGGGGTCGCCGGTGTTGGATTTAAGCGCGACCACTTCGGCCCGGAGATTCAATCCGACGCGCTCGTACTGCAGATTGGTGAAGCGCTGCAGCTTTTCCTTCACGTCGGCTTCCGGCTCGTCGTCGCAGACGAGCAGGCCCAGACCGGGTTTGTTGACGAAGGTTTTTTCGTGCCGATACAGCACGGTTTCACCCCCAACGGGCACCACGTTTTCGCCGGACCCGAAATTGACGGTGCGAATGGGGGGCGCCGACTCGGCGGCAAGTTTTTCTTGGGCTTCTTCGCTGACGTACGGGCATTGCGACAACTCCGCCTTACCCGCCGCCAGGTTCATACCGAAAGCCAGGCAAGTGGGCACGCCACACTCACCGCAGTTGGTCTTCGGCAGTAGCTTAAAAATCTGGATTCCACTCAGTCCCATCTAATGTCCCTCCATATGGCATGTTGCCGGAAGACAAAGCCCTACATCATCGGATCCATCGACAACGCCGGATGACCCTTCTCTTCCAGGAAGGAATAGATCTCGTCCTCCGTCACACCGACCGTTTCGTCTGCGATTTTGTCCAGCAGATCCGGTTCCCCGATCGCCTCCGCCAGCTTGTTGAAGCGGTCGGAGATCTCTTCTTTGAGACGCTTGGGCATCCAGGTGATGCGCTTGATACCGCCCTCGGCCGCCACGAACTTGCGGCTGGTGATGTACAACTTGGAATGTCCCACGAAGCCCGGCGTAATCGCGCCGCCGCCCACGGAACCCGCCAGCGTGGTGAATTTCATCCCGCAAGGCGTGATACCCGAGTGATCGCGGTCGACGATCATGATGCCGTTGCACTGGGGCAAGAAGGCCGCGATGGCCTCGAAGCAGCCGCAGCTCGTCATGGGCTGATCCATGATGCTGTAGGCGTTGTAAGCCGCCACGTTTCCGCGCGAGGCCTTCGAAACGAAGTCGTTCACGCCTTCCCATTGGCCCTTGACCGGATCGATGGTCTTGCCCTTTTCGATGGGCTGGTTGGGACCGGTGGGGTTGATTTCGAAGGAGGCCTTGCAGTCGAGCCAGCTATACGCCCCGCACAGACCGGTCCGTTCGGGGGTCACCACGCAAACGTGGGTCGGCGCGAAAGACTGGCACAGGGTACAGGAGTAGAAGGTGGGGATGTCTTCATCGGACATGCCTTCCACCCGGTCGTCGCGCTGCTTGTAAGCGGCCCGCGCGGTTTTGACCATCTCTTTGACCTTGGCCTCATCCGTATAGATGACCACTTGCACCTTGTCGAGAATGCTGCCGAAGTCCTGATGGAACTTGGCATGCAGGATCTTGCCGATGTCGACCAGATCGAAGCCCTTCTCCACCGCGCCTTTGCCGATACGCACCCAGGCGATGTCGCGCTGGCCGATGTGCATGGAACCCTGGGCGAAGTTGATCAAATGGTGAATCTGGCGTTCCAGGATGGGCTCGAAGTCCTCCTGGAAACCGCGTCCGGCCACCAGAACGTGAATGGCCAGCGGGGTTTTCTTGCCGGGGCCGAGGTCTTTGAGGGTGGGACCGACCACCTCGACCTTGCCGTCCTCGATCTCGTCCATCTGGCGCATCTGCACCAGCTCGACCGCCTGTGTCCGGCCGCCGCCCGCTTCGTAGTAGATGTCTTCGCCGCGCACGCGCTCGCCCTCGAAGGCCGGACCGTAGGAAACCGGCACGGGAACTTCGGTGACGTTGACCTTCAGGCCGCGTGTCTCGATGGCTTTCTGCACGATGTTGTCGTAAGGAATATTCGCAACAACATGCTCGTAGGTGCACACGCCGGTCGGCAGAATCTCGGGAATCGGCGTATCGGCGATGACCGGGAAGCCGTAGTTCACGATGCCCAGGCCGTTGGCGTACCATTCGTCCATCACATCACCGAAGGTGAGCGCGAAGGCGAACACGCGGTCTTTGTTGTAAATCAGGATCTTGCGGAAGTCGCCCGGCTCGATGCCGCCGAAGCTCATGGCGGCGCGAGTGGCGAAGCCGACCGCAAAGACGGCCGCCGAGGTGTCGGGACCGAAGGAAACCAGGCGCGTCCCCCACCCGATCTGAACGCCCGCTTCCACGAGCTGCTCGGAGAAGGTTTTGCCGTTGTGGCTGCCCGCCATGAAGACGTACAGGCTTTTCTCCTGCAACTCCAGGGCGATCTTGGCGGCGATGTCGGCGTTGGGCGCCGCGCCGAGGATGGCGGCGAAGCCGGGGGCCGAACCGTCGACGAACTCGACGCCGCGCTTACGCATGATGACGTCGTCGGCCGCGCCGAGCCAGATTTTGTCGGCCGTGACATCCTCACCGGTGAGGTAGAAGTCCGGCTCGTTCAGGTAGCGCAGGCACTCGCTGCATTCCTCGGCGAACAGCGTCGCCATACCGGCATCGAGGGCCGGTCCGAGGAAGGGCAGATGGTGCTTGCTGTACACCGGGGCGGGCAGCAGGCTCTTGCACTGGTCGAACACGGCTTTCATGTCTTCCAGGGTATTGACCTTGTGGCCCATCATTCCGTAAATAATCGGCAGGTAGTATCCCGTGTTGGGAAAGCCGACTTCCGTATTGCCGCCATGGGTATCCATGGCCACTGTCCAAGCCTTCTCCGCGCGCTCAACGATCTTGTAGGCACCGCGAATACCGGCAGAGGCGATGATTTTCGACATCGATTAATCTCCTTTGTTGCACCTGACGTGGCAAACCCTAGACATCGCGACGCGCAGCCATATCGGCCAGCACACGCTCACGCTGCTTATCGATTCCAAGCTCTTTCCGCTTCTTGTCGATATGCGCGATCATGGCCTGGGCCGCCTCGACCGGGTCTTCGATGTAGTCCCACTTGCCACCCGTGATCGTCTCGTACTCCTTGAACAACAAGTCCGTGAAGCCCGGCGCTCCCAAGGTGGGGAAAGCCGTGGAGAAGACCGTGTAAACACCGGACGATACGAAGTAGTGTCCGATGGAGATGGCTTTTTCGCTCATCCACTCGGGGGCGGCGCCGGCGGCCGGCAGGTCGCTGATATCGTCGCCCAAGCCGCCCTCCTTGACCACCGCGGTGGCGGCCATCAGGATGCGGGAGTTATCGACGCAGGAACCCATATGCAGCACCGGCGGAATACCGACGGTTTCGCAGACTTCGGCCAGACCCGGTCCGGCGAATTCCTTGGCCGCCTCGGGTACCAGCAGTCCTTCCTTGCCCAGCGACAGCGCGCCGCAACCGGTCATGAGCACGATCACGTCGTTCTTGATCAGCTCTTTGACCATCTCGACATGGTATTTGTCGTGGGGCGCTTTGGGGTTGTTGCAGCCGACCACGCCCGCGATGCCGCGAATCTTGCCGTTGATGATGTTGTCGTTCAACGGCTTGTAGCTGGTGCGATACATGCCGCCCAGCAGATAGGCGATGGTCTCGTGGGAGAAACCCGCCACCATGGTATGCTTTTCGCTGGGGATCTTGACCGCATGCTTCTTGCCGCGGTTTTCGTAATTGTCGATGGCGGCTTTGACGATATCCTTCGCGTTGTTGACCGCGTCGTGCTCGTTGAATTCCATGTGCTCGGCGCCGGTGATCTGGGCGCGCGGGCTGGTGGTAATCACGCGGGTATGGAAAGTCTCGGCCACCTTGGGCAGCGAGGCCATGATGCATTGCACGTCCACCACCATGGCTTCCACCGCGCCGGTGGCGATGGCGAGTTCCTGCTGGAGGAAGTTACCGGCCACGTTCACGCCGTGGCGCATGAGAATCTCGTTGGCGGTGCAGCAGATACCACCCAGGTTGATGCCCTTCGCGCCTTTGCTTTCGGCGTATTTCAGCATCTCCGGGTCTTGCGCCGCCGCCACGATCTGCTCGGACAGCAGCGGTTCGTGGCCGTGGATGATGATGTTGACTTCGTCGTCCTTCAGAATACCCAGGTTGGCATCACCGAGGATCGGAACCGGCGTCCCGAACAGGATGTCCTGCAACTCGGTACCGATCATCGAGCCGCCCCAGCCATCGGCGATGGATGCGCGCGTACCCTGCAGCATCAGGCTATGGATGTCCTGGTCGACGCCCATATGCGTGCGGTGCATGATCTCGACGATTTCGCGATCGACGCCGCGCGGCACCACGCCCAATTCGCGCCACAGTTCCAGGCGTTTCTTGGGGGCCTTATGCGTAAAGGCGATCTCGCCTTCCTGCTGACCGAACTCGGCCAGAGCTTTCTCGCCCACGTCGATGGCGATATCTTTGATGCTGCGATCTTCGATGGAAATACCAAAATCGATGGCAACCTGCAGCAGCTTCTGCTCGTCCTTGATTTCGTAGCCGGGCATTTCGCCTTTGGCGGTGTGCAGCAAGGCTTCGGCCACGGCGCGACCGTGATCCGAGTGCGCCGCCGCGCCCGCGGCGATCATGCGCACGAAGTTACGCGCGGCGATGACATCGGCTCCCGCGCCGCAGACGCCCACGCTCTCGGGCTGACCCGGCTTGGTGGGTTTGATGCGACAGGGGCCCATGGCGCAGATGCGGCAACAGATACCGCCCTTGCCCCAGGTGCACTGCGGTTCCTGATCCGACAGACGATCCCACACGACCTGGACGTTGTCTTCGCAGGCCATGTCGATGGTTTTCAGCGTCGCCGGATCGATGCTTTTGATGACGTTTTTCTTCGGCTTGGGAGCCGCTTTCGCCACGGTCGGGGGAGCCGCCGCCACGACGGGCTGCCCACCGGCGAGCATCTTCTTCAGCTCGGCGATTTCTTTTTGATTGGTTTCGAAAATTTGCTTGAGCACGGCCACATCCGAAGACGCTCCCGCCGCTTGACCTTTATCGGATCCGACTTTAATTTCAATTTTCACGATTTCCTCCTCGCCACGATTTCGCGGAGCTCGGCGATTTCGGCCTGTTGCTGTTTGATCATCGCTTGCAACTGGTTCACATCGCTGGACGAGCCCTGTTGTTGTTGTTCTCCAGATGAACCGACGTGAATGACGATGGTGACGCTTCCGTCGTCGTCACCGGCATCCAACGTCTTGACGATATGAGTTTCGGTGTCGGCGCTTTCGACCACAGTGGCAACCGGGGCCGGAGCGGCCGCAGGAACCACGTCGGTCTTGGCCTTGGCTTCCGCCTCCGCTTTGGCTTTGGCTTCCGCATCCGCTTTGGCTTCCGCTTCCGCCTTGGCTTTGGCCGCCGCCTCCGCTTTGGCTTTGGCTTCCGCCTCGGCCGCCTTCTTGGCCGCGTCGTCTGCCTTGGGCGCAGGCTTGGCGGCAGGCTTGGCCGCCGGTTTAGCCGCCGGTTTAGCCGCCGGTTTGGCGGCCGCTTTCGGTTTTTCGAGTTTCACCGAGCGGTCGATGGCTGCCGGTTTCTGCATTCCCGGTTTTTCGTTGGCGTTGGTCAGATCGTCGATCAGCTCGCGAACGTATTTCACCGACTCCGGATGACGCAACACCAACACGTTGGCGCCGGCCACCAGAACCGAGGTCGCGGTGAGCAGTTCCATCAGCACGCCGCGCTTGGTCGGGTCGCCCAGTTCGGGAGCTTCCTCGGCACTCAGCTTGCTTTCCTTGACCTTCCACACTTCCTTACCCAGGTTGCAATAAAGCGGATACTGCAGCTTTTCATCTTCCTGCACCAGGGCCGCCAGACGCGCGCGCTCCATGACGGAGTAGCTATACTCCATGCCGTATCCCAAGCCACCCGTGGTGGGATCGACCAAAATCTTGTCGGCGGGCAGGCCCAGATTGCCGAGCAGAATGTTGAGCTGCTTGGCCAGGTTGATGTCGATGGGGCTGTTGGGGATGGCGATGTGTTTGTACGCCAGAATACCCGCGCCCACCTGTTTATAATTGTCTTCCTGCACCGGTCCGATCATCAGTTGCCGATCGGTAACGGCCTCAGCCACCGCGCGCAGGATATCTTTATCCTTTTCTTGGTTCGACGAGCCCCAGACGACCAGGGGAATATCGATGGCGGCCGCCACCTTCTTCACCACGTCCACGGCATGATCGGCCCCCAGATCCTGTCCATTGGGATCGGTCCCGACCAGTTCGAGATGGATCAGATCGGCACCCAGTTTATCCTGGGCCATTTTGGCCCATTTCACCGGGTCTTTGAGTACGTCGCCCCACTGATCTTTCAGTTCCTGGGCCCATTCCCCCGGTTCGACGTCATTGACCTCTACCGCAATTTTCGGGGGATTGGGCATCTCCCCTTCGAATAGGTAGTAGGGCATGGTCGTCTCACCACCGAGCGTAAATCCTTTGTCGCCCGGGATGGGAATCGCCCGAATGCTTCCGCTATAGCTTTGCTTCGGGGTCTCAACCGTCATCTATCCCTCCTTCACACTCACCTGAATCCAAGTCAAAAAAAAGTCGACTCATAACCCAAATCGGCAATCAGGCCGGCGTTTTGCGCTTCTCGCTTCCGTACGAATCTTCGTCGTACCAATAACGCTGGCCCGTTTTGATATATTTGAGCATCTGCTCCCGATTCTTCAATTTCCCCCGCCAGCGGTCGGCTTTCGGCGGAGTGCCGTCTTCATAGGTCTCGGCAAGAATTTCCACGTTTTCACCATCAAACTTCTTTTTGGTTTCCATTTTTTCTGCCATGCGCATTTCCTCCGGAAAATGAGTTCGCAGATCCGTCAAACAAAGTTCGATACTTGACACACGTCCATCAATCCACGGTGTGTCTAGCAGACGGACACACCGGTCCATTCGCAGTTAGGCACAAACAGAGAGCGCGGCATTCCGCCTTACTCGCGATTTGACCCCCCAAATAGATCCGCGTTTAACTTGCATAGTGATGTATCAGCATAGTAATGGTAACATACTCAAACTGCTACCAGCGCCCAAACGGACCTCAGCCTATCATCGAAATAAAAGAGCTGCAAGGGTTAATTCCATAAAATCAAGTAGTTGCTACCTCTTTCTTTTTCGTAACACGATTTCAAACATACGTATTATCACTTATGATTTACCGGTTAATGCTAGGTTTGATGCCGCGCCGGAAACGGGTCTTGCTCCGCTTTCCGAGTCCGAAAACGCTTCGCGGCAAAGCCTTGGAAGTTCCTTTACAACGCGGGCAAAAGCGGTATGATGGGCGGCGAATTGAGCCGATCGTTTCGGCATCTGTGGATGTTTTGGAAAGGAGATAGCGATGGCCGAGCGCGAGATTCCCAAAACCGTGGGCGTGGCACCCTTCGATGGCGAGCTGCGTGACTGCGATCCCGTGATTCACGACCTGATCGAACTGGAGGAAGAGCGACAGGTACGCCGTCTGATCATGATTCCATCCGAAAGCCTGTGCCATCCGACGGTCCGGCGCAGTATGGAATCGGTTTACGGCAATCTCTACGCCGAAGGCTATCCGTCCTCCATGGCGACCTACCTGCCTGAAGCGGATCTGGCCGACCTGCCTGCCCAGCTTGTGCATTATCGACGCTACGCCGATCGGCGCTTCTATAAAGGAACCGACTACGCCAACCAGGTCGAGGCCCTCTGCCGTCGGCGCGCCGCCGACCTCTTCGCCAATCCGAATGCCGCCAGCGAACGCATCTTCGCCAACGTGCAGGCGCTCTCCGGCGCGGCCGCCAATCTGGCGGTCTTCGAGGCCTTTTTAGAGCCGGGCGACACCATCATGGGCATGGACCTCATGCAGGGCGGGCACCTGAGCCACGGCTCCGAATTCCATATGTCGGGCAAACGCTACAAGGTCGTCCCCTACGGCATCAGTCCGGCCACGGGGCGTCTCGATTACGACCGAATGGAAAAGCTGGCGCTCGAAAATCGACCCAACCTGATCATCGCGGGTTTCACGTCCTATCCTTGGGCACCCGACTGGCCGCGTCTGCGCCAGATCGCCGACGCCTGCGGAGCCTTGCTGATGGCCGATATCGCCCATCCGGCGGGAATGGCGTCAGCCGGGGCCTATCCCAACCCGGTGGGTATTGCCGATGTCACCACCTTTACGACCCACAAAACACTCATGGGTCCGCGCGGCGCGATCATCCTCACCACCGACGAGGAAAAGGCCCAAATGATCGACCTGGCGGTTTTCCCCGGCGAGCAGGGCGGACCGCACGTCAACACCATCACCGCTCTGGCGGTGGCCTTGAAGCTGGCCCAGAGCGACGAATTCAAACGCCTGCAGCATCGCATCGTGGCCAACGCGCAACGCCTGTGTGCGGCGCTTCAAGCCAACGGGCTCTCGCTGGCCTACGGCGGCACCGACACACACCTGTTCCTGATCGATCTCAAAAAGCTGCCGCGCGTCACCGACGAAATGCTACGCGGCGAAATGGCCGTGCGCCTGCTGGAACTGTGCGGCATCGTCGCCAACAAAAACACCCTGCCCGGCGACGACCTCACCGCCATGGCCACCGGCGTTCGCATGGGCACCCCCTGGATCACCCAGCGCGGCATCACTGACGAACAGATCGACCGCCTGGGCGAGCTGGTGGCGCGCATCATAAAGGGTATCCATCCTTTCCATTTCGACGGTCTTCTGGGCACGCTGCCGCGCGGTAAGGTGGAATTCGCCGCTTTCGAAGCGGCCAAGCGCGACGTGGCCGATCTGGCGGGCGAACTGGCGGGCGAGGCTCCGCGTTCCTCGGGCTATCCGCATTACAGCCTGCTCAAACCGCTGCCGCCCCGTTGCCCCACGGAACAGACGGCCGAGCAGGACACCACCGCCGCCATGCAGAACGGCGCGGCCCTGTTCGCGGTTCCCGGCGGAGTCATCCGCGTCACCGGCGCGCGCGTCGAGGCGCACATCCAGAACCTGATCACCGGCGACGCGTCCGCGCTCGCCGCGGGTGAAACGCTGCGCACGCTGATGCTCGATGGCCAGGGCGATGTCCTCGACGACGTCCTGCTTGCGCGCCTGCCGCTTCACGAAAACCCGCGCCACAACGGCTTTCTCGTTATCCCGCATCCCGAACGGGCGCACCACGTGCTGGCCTGGATGCGCGGGCACGCCGACGGCTACCTGCTTTTCGAACCGGACGACCTGACCGCCAAAGTGGAAGGCCCAGTGGTGGTCGAAGACCTGGCGGCGGCGGATGCGCCGCTCGGAGAGGGCCTGCACCGCTTCGATCTGGTGGGCGCACAGGCAACGGCATGGGCCCATGAATGCACCGGTAAAGACGGCATCGTATTGGCGGCGGGCGGCGAATCCCTCGCCACCCTGTTGGTTCCCGCCGCGCGCGCCGAAGCCGTTCAGATTGCGCTGATCAAACTCGGGGCAACACTCTGTGCCCTGGCCACGCGCCGCGAAGCGGTGATCGAAGCGGGTCTTCCGCAGCATCCCCTGACGGTCGCATCCCTGATCGAGGCGGGCGACACCGCCTGGTTCGCCATGCACAAACCCTATTTCGTCGGTCAACGCCTGCTGCGGGAAGCCTTGCCCCCGGCGGCCGCGCTTCCCGAATTCGTTTGGACGGAGCCCGAGAATCCACCGCTCAAACGCACCTCGCTTTACGAGACGCACACGGCGATTTCCAAAAAGATGGTGCCCTTCGCCGGCTGGGAAATGCCCGTGTGGTACACCTCGACGCTGGAGGAGCACAAGGCGGTGCGTGAAGCCTGCGCCTTATTCGATATCAGCCATATGGGTTGCTTTGAAGTCTCCGGACCGAACGCTACGGCTTTTCTCGATTTCGCGAGCACCAACTACGCGCGCTGGATCGGCGACGGCCAGAGCTACTACTCCTACCTGCTCGATCCCGACGCGCAGGTTCTCGACGACATCATGGTTTATCGTCTTGCGGCCGAGCGCTACCTGCTGGTGGTGAACGCGTCGAACGAAGACAAAGACTGGGCCTGGTTGAACGCCGTGAATACCGGCGATGTTTTATGCGACCGCGACGTGCCCCAGCGGCGCATCGTGCGCCCCACCGTTTTGCGCAACCTGAAAGATCCGGTAAACGGCGAGGACTGCCGCGTGGTACTGGCGCTGCAGGGCCCGCGGTCGGGCGACGCGCTACGCAGCCTGATCGCACCCGAGCAGCTTTCCGCCTTTATGACCCTTAAGCGCACCGACTGCGGCGAGTTTACCTTGGCCGGACTGCCGGTGGTCATTTCGCGTACCGGCTACACCGGCGAGCGCATCGGCTTCGAACTGTTCGTGCATCCCGAACGCGCCCCGGAACTGTGGGCGACGATCGTCGAAGCCGGGCGGCCTTTCGAGCTGGTTCCGGCGGGTCTGGCGGCGCGCGATTCCACCCGCACCGAGGCGGGTCTGCCGCTTTACGGGCACGAGTTGGAAGGCCCCTACGGCATGACACCGGGCGGCGCGGGCTTCCCCTCCTACGTAAAATTCCACAAGCCCTTCTTCATCGGCAAGCGCGCGTTATTAGCCAAGGAAGCGACGCGCGACAAGGAAACCGTGCGTTTCACGATTACGGAAAGAGGTACGAAGCCCATCAAACCCGGCGACAAGGTGGCGGGCAATCGCGGCGACTTCATCGGGCACGTCACCTCGGCGGTGGTGCTACCCGACGGCAGCCAGGTCGGCTTGGCTTATGTTTTATCTAAAGCGGCCAAACCCGGACGCATCGCGGTCTTTCCCATGGTGCCCGAAAATCGCCGCAAGGGCTTGGTCATGCCGCTCGATATGGGCGAGAAGACGCGCACGCCGTTGCCGGTGCAGGCCGAGATCGTGGATCGTTTCCCGCCCAAGGCCGAAGCCAAATTCGCGTTGCGCGACGAACTGGCTTTCGCGGCGAAACACAAAGCCTGATCGTTTTTCCCATTCCGAACTCACGAACGCCCCTCTGCCGAGGGGCTTTTTCGTGGGTTTTTGGCCTGGCAAAAGGCGTCGCTTTGCCTCATGATTGCGGCATACACGGGCGTCTTTTCATTCTTGACGGGCACCCCACTAAAACCCCGCGCGCACGGACCCGTCAGCGGTACAACTATCCGATATTACGGATGTTTTAGCCTAACAGACCCACCCCTACCCTTTAACCAGCGACTAAATGCCATCTATGCATGAAGTCTGTATCTAATTGATATCACACTTCTTATTCGTACTTTTATCCGATTTTCACAGCCCATCTGGCCGCCATCCCAGCATTACCGATATTGTGCTGTGATTTCAGCCATCTACGTCACATCGATCCCCCGCATTATCAATCCTTTTATTATATTACATTCATTATATTTTTGTTTGACGTATTCCTCATACGTTTTAACCCATGACTATTCATCAAACTCGGCTCTGAAATTCGCTCCATACTTGCGGAACGCCCGATCGAATAAGGTCATTTCCGGTTCGGCCACCCGCGTTCCGGTTCGATCATTTTCGCGAATCGGAGACACCGCACGAAAGGGCACCCCGAAGGTGTGACGTATTACGGCAATCCGAGCATTCCGCTGGGTTTTGCGGGTTACGCGCGTGTCAGGAAGCGAAAATGCCAACAATTTCAACGCCCGAGTATCGAGCGCATTTCGCGTATTGGCCGCCCGATTGTCTTTTGAACGAATCGAGCCCCGTGTCCGTTAGCCTTCCTCCCTTTTGGCGCTGCTCATCCAAAACGTTCGTTTTCGCGATTTTCGCGTGCCGCGGTCAAGCGACCCAACCGCGCAACGAGCGCCAAACGCCCCCTATCTCATCCTCCATTGACGCGCAAAATTGACAGCCCGGCGTGATTGGGAGTAGGATTCAGACACGCGCACAACACGACGAACCGCGAGGGGCGACGCATGCCGGGAGAACGACGATATCTTGTGTGGGGGTTGCTTTGGGCCGTCTGCCTGACGGCCTGGCTGACGCTCTGCCTGACGCCATCGGCTGCCTTTTGCGCCACCTCGTCCGACAATCCCGCGCCTTCCATCTCGGCTCCCGACCTCGCCGAAATTACCGACCCCGAGCTGCGGGGATTGGTTCAGGATTTATACAGTGGCAACGTCAACAAGGCTCGGGCTGCCGCCAAACAAATTGGGGCGATGGGTCCGAAAGCCAGCCAGGCGGTACCGTCTTTGATTTTATTTAGCACCGATTATCATAACGATCTCTATACTCGTGCGTCGGCAATCGAAGCCTTGGCTCGAATTGGAGACCCGCTCCAACCAATTATCATCGCTCTTTTTAAAACGTTAGGCGACCCGCAGACAGCAATACATCACCTGTCCGCCGAATCTTTGTGCCGCTTACATACCCGGTCCTCTTCCGTCCTTGAAATCGCCATCAAGCATCTCCTGGATGAAAACACCAATTATCCACTCGGCAGTACAGCCAATCTTCTAGCTTGTATTGGTTCTGATGCATCTTCTGCTATTCCAGCCCTTACGAAAGCGATGGGCTATACACGGGATTCATCCCGGATGCTAATTGCCAGATCGTTGATATTACTTGCATTTCCCGAACTACAAACACCTGCTGGTCTTCGCCAGGGACTTCATAGTGTTGACCCTTTGACTGGTTTGATTGCGGTTAGCGGCTTACTTTATCATGCGCCAAAGATGCGTAAATTGTTTGCTCATGAGAACAATTTATCTTGGGTTCAGCCTTTTATCAACCGCTTTCCCCCCGACCAGTTTGCCTCATTTCTACCGGATGTTTTGCACCTGCTCAAAGATCCCAGTCGTATCATCCGAGACGCGGCGATCTTTACCTTATCGGAATTTCAACCTCCATCGAAACTCGTAATTGAATCCATTTTTGATGCATTGCGAGTATTCAAACATAATACATCAATGCTTTCCACCATCGAAAGGTTAGGCACCCAACTCCCGCTAAACCAGCAGATCGATATCTTTCACACACTCACCAGCGGATATCATGATGAACATTGGGTAAATCGTTATCCGGGAATCACAACCATTTCCGTATTCAGCGATTCCATTTCGGCCAAACGGAACGATCTATCGGAAAAACAAATCCTTCACATGCTTCAGGATTTGCTTCGTTTCACCCCATCCAAATCAATGAATTGGAAGCAGCATCAGGAATACAATCGTATTTCTAATGCAACCCAATCCCTCCAAGCCGAACTCGCCCTCCGGCAGCGCAACGAGACGCGCGATTTCATCAAGGGGGTGTTGGAAGAGGCCGATTGGACGGCGATTGCGGTTGTGGTCCTATTTGCTGTATTTTTATTCGCGCATATCTTTTTCCATATTCCATGGGACCGGCGTCGCCGTTGGACCGTCAGTCTGTTCGAGTTCACGCATCGTCATCCAAGCTTGACCAAGTGGCCCGTACTCCTGCGCATTGGTTTTCGCTTGGAACATTACGCCTCGCGGCCGCGCACGCTCGATGCCTGGATCCAACCGCGCCGTCAGGCCGCCTGGGACAAAGCGAACCAATGCAGCTGTTTCGCCGAGATGCGCAAGGGCTTCTACCACGCCATGCCGGTCGAACTCACCGATTGCGCGAGCGACGAACAGCGGCCCTTCGACAAGCCGTCGCCCGATGACTTCAAGGCTTTGATGGCGCGGGATACGCTGCGGCTGGCGATTTCGGGGCAGGGCGGCGCGGGTAAAACCAGCCTCGCTTATCGCCTGCTCAGCTGGTGCTGCGACCCCACCGAGCACGGTTCCATTGCCGCGCGTCCGCTGTTGCCGTGGGTGCTCGAAGACGACCTGGCCGACAGCGAACTGCGGCCGGACGACCTGCTGGCGACGCAGATCGCCCAGCACAAGGCCTTCAAGATCACGCCTGTTTTCGCGCGCTTGCTACTCGATGCCGGGCGCATTCTGCCGGTGGTGGATCACTTCTCGGAGATGAATCAAAAGAGCCGCGAAGCGCTGTCGGCCGCGCTGAAAGGCGTTCCGCGCTGGATCGTCACCACCCGCCTCGATTCGGATTGCAAAACCAGCGCCACGCATCGCCTGCAGCCCAAACTCATGGGGCCCAATGAAATCAAGAGTTTTCTCGAAGCGTTTATCGAATTGAAGGATCTGGAGGACTACAAGCAGTTCGGGCAGGATCAAAGCCACCTGGCCGACATGATCATCGACAGCACCACCGGCGCCGGGCCGGAGCGTGGCGTGACGCCCTTGATCGTCACGCTGTTCGCCGAGCAGATGGAGGAGCGCTACCAAAATCCCGATGAGGCGCAACGCGAACTGCCCAAGGATGTCCCCAGCCTGATTCTCGAATCGCTCAACCGCAGCAACAAAGAGCCCGACCTCACCAAGGGCGAGTTGTCGGATCGGGAGGTGCAGCGCCTGATGAAGGGCATCGCCTACGCCTGCCTGGAAGCGGAGTTCAAGCCCGCGCGGCGGGCCCAAGACGAGGTACGCGCCGTTTTCCCCGACGAGGCGGACTGGGACAACAAGATTCACTATCTGTGCGAGAATCTCGGCATCCTGAAAGTTTACAAAGACCTTTTCGTCTCGCTACGTGTCAGCCAGGATCCGGTAGCCGAGTATCTGGCTGCTTTTTTCGTCATCGAGGCCTACGGCGCGGATGAAGAAAAATGGGCGGATTTCTGCGAGGCGGCCCGCAGCAAGCCGGGCGAACTGGAAGAAATACGCGGCTTTATGCACGCGGTCTACACCACCTCCCAGATCGACGCCTTCAAAAAGCAGGTACCGGCGAAGGTGGTCGAAGAACTCGCCGGACTGGCGGGCTTGAGCTGGGAGGAAATCAAGCAGAAGCGCCTCAACGACCGTGTGGACAGCTATTCTATTCTTCTAGCAAATGGGACTGTACCTGATAAGCTTCATGCCATTACTACTTTGAAACGCATTCTTAAGAACTATTCATCTAATGATCATATTTCCTCGTCAATAAAGCATATTCTCATTCATTCTCTTGCTGATTCATCAACTCGGGTTGTAGCTAAATCTGCTATCGCTTTATCTGAGCTTAAACGAAAAGATGAACATATGATTATTGAGCTAATTAAAGTTGTATCTGATTATAAAGATGATATTGCGGCAACGGCTGCTATTCTTTCGCTTGGCTCTCTAGGAAAATACGCAGAGACTGCATTGGGTGAGTTGTATAAGTATACTAATTTGAATCCGGGCAATCCATTACGTGAAACCGCCTACTACGCTATCAAACAAATTGAGAACGATCTGAAAGACAATACCTTGATGAGCTACTGGCCCTCCTCACTCCTTCCGCAACACGACGATGACGAAGCCCGCCAGGCGGGCGAGGCGCGAGCGCAGGACAGCGCGCTCGGCGGCGGCGAGGATGCGTCCGACTAGCGGCCATTCCAGCATACCGGCCATGGGCGTCACCACGCGTACTCCGGCGGTCTCCACCCAGGTCAGCCCGGGCGGCAGCACGGCGCGGATGTCCGCCAGCCTATCGAAACGCGTGTACACCTGGTGATCGTCGAGCGCTTGGGTTGCGCTGCAATTGCGTTCCAAGTCCGTGTTTAGGGGCTCTGCGGGAATAGCCGTGGCGGGCTTCACGCGCTTGATGAGTCCGCGCAGGCTCTGCGGGTTGTAGAATTCCAGCACCAGATGCCCGCCGGGTTTCGTCACACGCGCCAGCTCGGCCAGCGCCGCCCGGATGTTTTCCACATGCGCCAGCACCTTGAAGCTGCACACGGTATCGAAGCTCGCGTCGTCGAACGGCAGCGCGACTAGATCGGCCTCGTACACATCCAGCCCGCGCGCACGCGCCGTCGCCAGCATGCCCGGCGACTGGTCCACGCCCACCGCTTCCTTCGCTATCTCGGCCAAGCGCGCCAGGATCAACCCGGTGCCGCAGCCCGCCTCCAGCACGCGCTTGCCACGCGCATACGGGGCCAGCGCCGTCAATTCCAGCTCGTCGATCAGCCGGTGATAGGCCCGCTCGCGTCCATTCTCGTACACCGAACTGAAGGCGTCGTAATAGTCGCGGTTGCTGCGCGTCATCGCGGTCGCTCCGCGATCTCGGCATACAGAGCCGCCGTTTCGCGCCCCAGCCGCTCCAGCGAAAAGCGTTCACGCGCCACCTGCGCCGCCACCGTCCCCAGCCGTTCACGCAACCCGGCGTCCTCGGCCAAAGCCGTCAAAGCCTCCGCCAAACGCGCGGGGCGTCCCGGCGTGACGCGTAACCCGGCCTCGGCATCGCCGTAGGCCTCGCTCATCGGGGCGCAATCGCTGATGATACTGGGCTTGCCGAGCGCCATGGCCTCCAACAGCACCAGCGGCAGATCCATCTTGGCATAGAGCGTATCGGGATTGAGCACCAGCACATCCGACGCCTGCAGAACAGGCCACATGGAGGTTTGCTCATCCACCCAACTGACGCGCGTCTCCAGTCCCGCCTGACGAATCCGGCGTTTCAAGCCGCGACGCAAAGCCTGGGTGCGTTCGGTTTTATCGCGTACCGCCAAGGCCACGTGCAAACGCGGGTTCTTCAAAGCCTCCGGCAGACTCGCCATCAAGGTTTCGGCTGCGTTCGAGAATTCCAGATCCCCGGCGTACAACGCCACCACCGCCTCCTCGGGCCAGCCCAAGCGACGGCGCGTGACCTCGGGCGTCTCTTCGATCCGCGCAGGCGCCTTCACCGCCGGATAGATGCGCCGCACATGCTTCACGCCCTCAGCCTGCATCTTCGCCAGCGTGTCATCGCTCAGCACCACCGTCTCATCCGCAAACAGCCACCGCTTCACCCCCGAAAAGCTCTTCGGCGACGAACAGACCGTCTGCACGCTCGGCAGCGTCCCGCGCATGTGCATCGCCAAACTCGACATCAGCGACGACAGAGGATTGGGCGCGAAAAAAAAATGGTACGCAGCCATTTCGTCCGGCTTCAACAGACGCAAAAACAAGCGCAGCTTCTGCCAGCCGGTCAACGCGCCATGCTCCGCATCGAACACGAAATCCTCCACCCGCACGTTCGCCAAATCTATTTTCTGATGCGCCGCCCCCAGCACGTGAAATCGCTGTTGCGGACAGGCCTCCATCAGCAGGCGCGGCAGCACTTTCGCACTGTCGTTAAAAGGCGGAACCAACGGCTTGGTGATCAGCATCACCTTGAACACGGCAGCCTCCTCGTAAACGGTTCGACAAACTTCGGCCCCAAAACGCGCCAATCATAGTCCCGCGCGTCGGCCTGCGCCCGCTCGCCCAAACGGCGACGCAACGCGGAATCCGTCAGCAAACGCGCCAGATTGGACCGTAGTGTAGCATTCTTTCCCTCATCCAGCAGTCCATTTTCATCGTGCCGCACAACCGATGCCACCCCGCCCGAATCGGACGCCGCGACCGCGCACCCGGCCGCCATAGCCTCCAGCAGCACGCGCGGCAGCCCTTCCCCGCCGCCACACCCGCCACGCGACGGCAGCGCCACGACAGTCGCCGCCGCATACTCCGCCGCCAACGCATCCCCGTCCAGCGCCCCCGGCAAGTCGAGCGCCACCCCGCTACGCGCCGCCAACGCCGCCAAACGTCCGCGTTCGGGTCCGTCGCCGATCAGGCGCAAACGCGCCTCCCGCCCGTCCGCCACAAGCCCCGCCAACGCCTCGATCAAACGGTCGAACCCCTTGATGGGCACCAGCCGCCCCACCCCGAGAATCAACGGCGGACGCGGCAGAGCGCCGGACACCTCGGGGTCCGGCGCAGCGGCGACGTAGGCCTGCGTGTCGAGCCCCATCGGCAACACACGCAGCTTGCGTTTAAAGGCGGCGCGAAACCGGGCGGGCACCGCCGCCGAAAGCGACGCGGCCAGCCAGGGCGCCACCGCCACCACGTCATCCGCCCGCCACAACACGCCCAGCGCCAACGCGCGCCCATACGCCGAGGCGGACAGCCAGCGCCAGTCGCCGCCATGCACGATCACCTGCAGCCGCTGGTCGCGTCGTTTCACCATTGCCGCCGCGAATCCGGCCGGGACCAGCCAATGGGCCACCAGCCGCGCCGCCGTCCGGTTTTCACGCCGCGCGGCCGAAAGCAACGCGGAAACGGCGTACGGCACGCTCAGTCGCACCGACCGCCGCCGCAGGTTGTCGGGTCCACCGGCTCCATAAAAAGGGCCGCTCCAGCGATTGAATAAGGAGGCATAACGCAGGATCGGAATGTCGAACGGCGCATACCCCGGCTCGACGGCCGCATCGGCGGGGGCCAGCACGCGAACCCCACCCAACACACCGCAGGCACGCGCCTGCTCGGCCACGAAACGGCCGGCGAAATCGCCGGGAAAGCGCGGATAAGCGGAGGTGATAACGAGGGTGTCAGTCGGCGGCATCGAAGGCGTTCTCCCGCACGCCCCCCGCCGCCGGTTCGGGATCGAGGCGCGCCGTCATCCGTCTTGCCCACAGGCGCAGCATCAGCCAGCTCAACTCGGGAACCACGCGCCACAGCTTCATCTGAGAATGACGCCCCGGATACACGGGACGCACCGGCACATCCACCACCCGCGCATCGAGACGATGCAGACGCGCCAGCAGGTCGTTGGGCACACCGTAGCGCGGATACAGGGAGGCGAGGTCGAGACGGCGCAGCATGCCCGCCGAAATGACGGTATAGCCGCACTGGCTATCGAACACCTCGTAATAGCCGGTCACCGGCTTGGAGAGCCACGACAACAGCCAGTTCCCGACCAGACGCACGGGCGGCATGCGGACGGAGGCGCTGCCGTCGGCGAAGCGGTCGCCTTTGGCGTAATCGGCCTCCCCCTTCACGACCGGCTCGCACAGCGCCCGCAGGTCGGCGGGATCCATCTGGCCATCTCCCGCCATCACCGCCACCACGGCCGCTTCACGCGCCAACGCACGCCGATAGCCGCTGGCTATCGCCGCTCCCACGCCCCGATTCCTTTCATGCCGCACAAGCTCGATGCGCGCATCGCCGAGCGAGCGCACCAGCTCCGCCGTGCGGTCCTCGCTGGCGTCATCCACCACAATGATGTATCGGACGAAAGCGGGAATGGTCTGGAGAACGTGGCGAATACAGGCGGCTTCGTTGCGGGCGGGGACGACCACCGCCACCCCGTCAGCGCAGCACACGCCGCACCTCGGCCACGTCGAGGGTCATCTGTTGTTTAAGGGCGTCGATGGAGTCGAATTTACGTTCGCCGCGCAGGCGCTGCACGAACTCCACCTTCACATCCTCGCCGTAGATGTCTTCATCGAAATCGAGGATATAGGTTTCCACCGAGACGGCCTGGTTGCCGAATGTCGGGTTGGTGCCCACGTTGAGTGCACCCCGATAGCGGTCGCCGTTGCGATGAAACCAGGCGGCATAAACCCCATTGGCGGGGATCAGATTGGTTTCCGTTTTGATATTGGCGGTGGGATAGCCCAGCACGGCCGCGCCACGTCCGAAGCCCTTGACCACCGTCCCGCGCAGGAAATAATTGTATCCCAGCAGATCGGTGGCTTCCTCCACCTTGCCCGCCGCCACGGTCCGGCGGATACGCGAAGAACTAACCGGCTCGTCGCCGATGTAGATGGCTTCCACCACGTGGGTGTCGAAACCGAAGGCGCGCCCGAATTCCTCCATCATCGGCGGACTGCCGGTGCGGCCCTTGCCGAAGGTGGTGTCGTAGCCGATCACCACTTCCTTGAGATCGAAAAGCCGCAGCATCCATTCAAGGACGAACTCGCGCGGGGTGTGGTCGGCCAGGTTGCGGGTGAACTCCACCACCACGCAGGTGTCCACCCCGGATTGCTCGATGCGGCACAGGCGGTCGTCCAGGCTTTGAATCTGTTTGAACAGCGACGGCTTGAAAACCTGCACGGGATGGGGATCGAAGGTCATCACGACCGCTCGGCCCAGACGCTGGCGGGCTTTATCGCGCGTCAGGCGCAGCAGTTTCTGATGCCCGCGGTGAACCCCGTCGAAATTACCCAGAGTCAGCACCACATTATCGAGCTTCTCCGGAAAACGGTCTCTGATCTTCTCCACATTCATCGCATACGCCTCGTCTCTACACAGTCTCAACGCTGTTTTGCGAGCCCAAGCTAGCATAAAGCCCCGCCGTCGACAAGCTTTCCGATCCGGCAACGCGGAATTTCGTTTTGCTTTTCGTTTGCTTTCTATTGCTAAATGTCTAACACATTGATACTATATTGGTTTACCGCTTCGTGCCAAGGAGGTCGGTTGTATGCGTGAAAATCAGGAATTCTATTTTTCACTGGTTACCAGCCCCGAACAAGCCGCCGACTATCTGGAGGCTTTGGCCCGCGGTTTGCGCCAGGGACAGGTCACGCTGAGCACCGGCGACGAGCGTTTCAAACTCGCGCCGAGCCGGGAGACCGAACTCGATCTGCGCGCATCCCGACGCGGTGTCCACAACCGGGTATCGCTGGAATTGACCTGGCGCGACCACAGCCCATCTACGAAAGCCTTGAGCATCGACAGCGAAAAGGACTAGCCCATGCCGTTGACGAGTCCGGACTCCCGTCAGCAAGTGAAAGAAATGGTCCTCGGCATGAGCGGAGCGGCGCTGGTCCAGCTCAAGATGGCGGTTCTGGCCTTCGTCGACCGGGACGAGCAACTCGCCCACACCGTGATCGAAAAGGACAACTACGTCGACAACCTGTATGTCCTCACCGAAAGTCGCATTTTCAAACTCATTCAGGAATGCAGCGAAGCCCCCAAACTGGAGTACCTGCGCACGGCGCTCAAGATGGCCAAGGCTCTCGAAAAAGTGGCCGACCATGCGGAAAATATCGCCAAGCAATCGCTACACATCGTCAAGAAGCCTCTGCAGCCCTCCGCCCTCAACCTGCGCGGCGGACTTGAAAAAGCCTTGATCGGAATCGAGCAGGTGGTGCAGGCCTTTTTAAAACGCGACATCGAAATGGCCGAGAAGGCCGGACGCACGGAATCGGTCCTCGACGACGTCTATACGTCCATGCTGCACGAAACCCTGGAATGGCTCACCAATCCCGGCCAGGATGTCGGTTACCGGCTCACCGAGCTTTTCGCCGCCAAGCAACTGGAAAAAATCGGCGATGCCATCCTGGACATGGCCGAAGCGGTTTTGACCATGGTGGCCGGTGAACGCCTGAAAATGCACCAGGCCAGCGAGTTTTCACGCCTGTTCGACGAAGACAAACTCACCGAACTTTCAGTGGAAGGCTTTTGGGGCACCAAATCGGGCTCCTCCACATTCAAGCTGGAAACAGGCCAGGACGACACCTTCATTTACAAGGAAGGCACGCCGCATAAAATCCAAAAGGAAGTCGACTGCCTGGAACGCTGGAACCGGATTATCCCCAACCTGGTCCCGCAGGTGCTCACCACCAAAGACGACGACAAGCGCCAGGTGATGCTTTACAAGTACCTGCAGGGAGTCACGCTTTTCGACATCTACAACGACGCCAAATGGTTCGACAAAGCCGAGGCGGTTACCGACAAACTGCTCGGACTGCTCGACATGATCTGGACCCAAACCTACCGTCCCGAGCCCGCGCCTTTTACGCCCATGCACCAGTTGCGCAAGCGCCTCGACGCCACCTATTTCCGCCACCGCAAGCTGGGATTGTTGCGCAACGAACCCGCCTCGTTCTGCGGCATCGAGCATCCCCCGCTCGAAGACTTGATCCGACGCGCGGAAGTCTTCAACGACCGACTCGCCACTCCGTTTACCGTTTTCATCCACGGCGATTTCAACAACGACAATCTGCTGTTTCGGCAGCGCGAGAACAAAATCCAGTTTATCGACGTTTATCGCAGCACGGACGGCGATTACCTGCAGGATATCAGCGTCCTGCTGGCCTCCAATCTGCGCATGCCCATCCACTCCGACGAACAGATGACCGTCCTGGAATCGGTGAACTCGCGCATCATCGACTTCACACGCGGCTTCGCCGCCGAGCACGGCGATACGCTGTTCGAGGAGCGTTTGTGCCTGATGATGGCCCGCTCGCTGATCACCGCCACCCGCTTCGTCGTCAATTATCCGCAAACCAAACGCCTCTTTCTTCAAGGCGTTCTGCGACTCGAAAGAGCGCTGGCGCGCCTGGAGGCCTAAGCCCCAATCCCAACGCAACCGGAGCCCGCTTGTCCCGCCGCCTCATCAACGGCACAACGGCGTCTCTTCCAATCGAGGACAGCCTTGCAAGCTGCTCGGCGAAGGGAGACGACTCGCCGTTTCCATGCCATCCGAAAGGAGGGCCGGAAAGCACGACCCGGAGAGAGAACGCCATGACGAACATAAAAAAAAGGCGACGCTCGCAGGCGTCACCTTTCGAAACTTGTACGAGAGGGGGATAGAGGCTTAGACGGATCCGGCTCCGCACTCCCGCTCGATATCTTCGCAATTCGTTTTCAGGATACAATCCGCGACATCCTCGGCAATTTCGTCCGCCTCTTCACAGGCCGACTTGCAGGAGAGCAGCCACGTGTCGTCGAGGACACCGGAGCCGCCGTTATCCGGATCGTCGCAATCGTAAATCTTTTCGCAGGAACTTTTGCAGTCCGCGCGATTGGCATCGCCACAACCCAGCGCCATTACCGTCAGGGACAGCAGCAGCAATGCCATCATAGCCAATCTAATCATCGGGTTCCGAAACATCATGCACCTTCTCCTTGCCTGATCCACTCACCCCCGCCATGACACCCACCCACACCCACGGGGTAGGGCGTCATCCGTCGAGGCTCGAAGAGGACGTCGTTCGTCGGAATGATATCCAAACTTGAGGCGTCGGTCAAGGATTCCCGTGCGGGAATCGCATTTTCCGTCGATTTAATATTCAAACCCACAACTGAAAATCGCATCGCAGCCGGCATCATCGATGCAATCGAGCGCTTCACGGTCGAAATACGTGGCCGTATTGCACTGGCGTTTGCAGTCTTCCAGGAAATCCGACTGGTCGCCGCCGATACAACCGGCGATTTTATCGCACGCGTCCTTGCATGCCTGTTCGTCACGCGATCCACCGTCCGGATAATTCAGCGTGGGATCTTCGAGATCGCTTTCGTCGCCGCAACCGGTCAGCATCAGGGGGAACGCGAGCAGGGCCACCAGGGCAGCACACATCAGCAGCTTTACAAGCCTCGTCATCAACCGATCTCCTTTCACGCAATCCAACGGAGGGTTTGATCCTCCGAAAAATGAATGGAACTTCAGTAGCACGTTTGCAACGGCGCTGTCAAGTTGAATCCTTGCCTGCAACGTGAATTCTATATTTATTGTACCACAGCCGGAAGTTATTGGCAATTCTTGGGATTTCGCTCTCTAAAGAGCTCATTGGCACCCGATCGACAGGCGGCAAACTGGCGTCGGATGCGCGGGCGTGGTATGCTGGATTTATTGTGCAGACGTTCGAACCGGCGCTTAAACGAAGAGAGGATGGCATGCAGCTTCTGGTCACCGGCGGATCCGGATTTATCGGTAGTAATTTCATACAGCTTTGGCGTGCACGACATCCTGCGGACACCCTGGTCAACCTCGACGCCCTCACCTATGCGGGCAACCTCGAAAATTTAAAAGACCTCGACGACGACCCCCACTACCGTTTCATTCGCGGCGATATCACCGATCCACAGGTGGTGGCCGAAGCCATGCACGGCTGCGAAGTCGTGGTCCATTTCGCGGCGGAGAGCTTTGTCGACCGCTCCATCGTCGGTCCGCAGGTCTTCGTCACCACCAATGTTTTGGGCTCTCAGATTCTCTTCGACGCCGCACGCGAGGCCGGTTTGCGCCTGTTCGTACACGTCTCCACCGATGAAGTATACGGTTCGCTCGGTCCGGAGGGGCTGTTTGACGAGGACTCCCCCTACGCACCCAACAATCCCTATTCGGCCAGCAAAGCGGCCTCCGACCTGCTGGCGCGCAGCTACTTCCAGACCTTCGACTTCCCGGTGCTGATCACCCATTGTTCCAACAATTACGGGCCGTTTCAGTTTCCCGAGAAGTTTATCCCGCTTTTCATGATCCACGCCATGGAGGGCCGCTCGTTGCCGCTATACGGCGACGGCCAGAACATCCGCGACTGGATTCACGTAGAGGATCACTGCCTGGGCCTGGCCCTGGCCATCGAAAAGGGGCAACCGGGCGACGTATACAATTTCGGCGGCGACTGCGAACGGACCAACCTCGACATCGCCAAGCAGATCTGCGCCCTCACCGGGCAACCCGAGTCCCTCATCCAGTTGGTCAAAGACCGTCCCGGACACGACCGGCGCTACGCCATCGCCTACGACAAGGCCCAACGCGAACTGGGCTTCGCCCCCACGCGCATGATCGAGGACGCCCTGCCGGGGCTGCTGGAATGGTACCGCGAAAACGAAGGCTGGTGGCGACGCATACAGTCGGGCGAGTATAAAAACTTCTATCAATCCTGGTACGCCGAACGCGGCATGGGCAACTAGGCGATCCGTATCAAGATGCATGAAGATGGGCAACAAGTTACCCATCATATTCCCTACCCCCTAACCCAATTTCAGTGGACGATTACCTGAGCAGGTTGTCGAGTTTCTGCCGCGCGTCCTGGGCGAAACGCCCTTTCGGCTCGATCTTCAGATAGCGGCGGAACTGATTGGCGGCTTCCTTGTTGCGGTCGCGCGCCATGTACATCAGGCCGAGTTCGTAATGAGCGGGCGCCAGCTTGGGATCGAGTTCCAGCGCCTTGTTGAGCAGACCAATCGTTTTGCGCGCATTGCTGTATTTGTCGATGGCATCGCGCGCCAGGATATAATAGGGTTCCGCCGCGGTGGGATCCATCTTGGAGGCCTGCCGCACCAGCTTCAACCCCTGCCGCACCCGGTTGCGGACGATATCGATTTCACCCAGCCGGGTGTAAATCTTGACCTGATAGTCTTTCTCCTCGGAAAAGAGGCTGAAGACGTCCAGGGCGCGCAGGTAGCGTTCCTTGGCCTGATCGTATTCGCCTTTGAGGAAATGGATGTCGGCGATTTCGAAATCGGCCTTCGGGTACACGGGCTGGCATTCGAGGGTGAGGTCGAATTCATTGACCGCCCAAGTGTGGTCCCCGGCTTCCCGTTTGATCCGACCCAGCCAGAAATGCCCCTCGGGGTTTTTACTGTTTAACTGAATGCCCTTTTGAATCTGGGCCTCGGCGCGTTTGGGATCGTTCTCCAACAACAGGAAGATGCCGCGTAGAATGTGGCCGTAGGCCAAGTCGGGGTTGCGGGCCAGTTCCTTTTCTACCAAGGCGTGCGCCGCTTTGCTTTCCCCTGCCAGGTAATCGAGAAAAGCCAATCGCAGGCGATAACGCCGAATCTGCGGGCGCAGATCGTCCAGGCGTTTGTAAAGCTCGGAAGCGGTCGCGCGTGCATCGGCGGCAAAGGCGAAATCGGCCAGCAGCCCAAGCGCCTCCACATCCTCCGGGTAAAGCTCCACCAGCCGTCTCAGACGCTTGAAACCGGCTTTCATGTTTTTTTCGCGAATGTCCAAGCGGGCCAGTTCAAACAGAAGTTCCCGGTTTTTCGCGTCGCGGGAGAGGCCGGTCATGAACGCTTTGCGCGCTTTGGCCCGTTCGCCTTCGGCCAACAGATAACGCCCGTTCAGAAAATGCGTGATCGGCTGGTCGTACTGTTCGAGCAGCAGTTTCTCGATGCGCCGTTTGGCATCCTTCATATCCTGCTTCTCGATATAGGTGAGAATCAGCTTCTTTTTCAGATCGAGATTCTGGAAGTTGACAAAACTGGCCCGCTCGTAATACTGCACAGCCTTGTCATACATGCGCAGTTTCGAAGCGGCATCGCCGGCCATGACCAGCAGATCGAGAGCGTCGGTGCTGTCATCGATGGCCATTTCCATCTGGCGCAACGCCTCGGTTTTGTGATCTTCCAGAAAATACAAGCGCCCCAAAAAGGCGTGGTAGTCTTTCATATCCGGATTCAAAGCGGCAGCCTGCAGGGCGTTGTCCTTCGCTTCGTCGTAACGCTTCGCCGCAAATTGCAGCTTCGCCAGTAAAAACAGCGAATCGGCCGTGGCGTGTAGCGAAACCGACCGTTCGGCCTGACCGAGGGCCGTCGCCGTATCGCCGCTTTGACTGTTGAGCAGGGCCAGGACGTAAAGCAGCCGCGCCAGGGGAATACTCGGCAATTTCGCTTCGTTGACGGCGGCAAAGTCGTTCACTTCCTGCTGCAGACGCTTGGCATCGTCCCCCTGTTTGATCCGCGCTTCCCACAGCAGGATTTTTCCGCGCAGGTGATCGGGTTGCTGTTCGAGCAGCAATTCCAGCGTGGCCTGCGCCCCTTTCAGGTTCCCTGTTTCGATCAAGGTGAGGGCTTTGCGATACTGGGCGCGCAAGAGTGCCGGGTCGTCGGCCAGGGCCTCATCGAAAAGCAACAGCGCTTTCGGATAGCGGCGATCGAAGATGCTCAACTCGCCGTCCAGACAGGTCATACCGGGCGTCAGCAAGCCTTTTTCCCCGGCCGTATCGACGAGAAAACGGACATCCCCCGGCTGATTGAGATAGAAGGAGCGGTACGCCTGGGCGGACAGCAAATCGCTGTCGGTCATGTTGCCGGGCGGAAACGTCGCGAACAGCGCTTCCATACGCGCCTTCCAGTCGAGATCGTCGGGATCGAAATCGATGAGGGATCTGGCATAGGCCTCCACCAGCATGGCCTTGAGATGGATGGCTTTCGGATGCGCCTCGACTCCCTGCTCAAGCTTGCGTATCGCTTCACGTTGGGATGCCATGGAATCCTGTTTGAGCAAGCCATCGGCTTCCATGTATAAAATGGCGACGGCTTCGCGCTCCGAACGCGCCTCATAAGCGGCGTACACGAAATAGCCCACCAGCGCCAGCACGATTAAAATGCCCAAAGCCGCGACTTTCAGCCACGGATTGCGCGGTTCGGACGAAGCCGGTTCCTCGTCGTCAAGTTCGGCGGTATCGACCCCCGGACGGATGGCGCTGCGAATGTCCCCGGCCGCAGACGGAACGCCACGGCGGGCCGACATCTGCTGCGCCGCTTCCGACGGCGCGTGACGCGAATCGAGCCGGATTTTTCCCGATGCGGCGGCCGACGCCACTTCTTCGTCCTCCGGCACCACTCCCAAAAGCGAGAGTTCCTCCTCCGTCTCTTCCGGCCGACCGTCCAGGCCGTCGGCGATCATCTGCTTGATCTGTTCGTCGGTGTAGTCCATGCGGTGCATGGCTTCGCCCGCCAGATAATGATCGGGCTGATTGCGCAGGATACTCAGGAAAAGCTTGATGGCGTTGTCTTTGAGGTCTTTTTTGAACAGAGCGACGCCCAGAACGTACAAGCCGTCCGAAAAATCGGGATTGTACTGCAATCCCTTCTGGCAGATCTCGATCGCCTGATCCAACTCGCCCAGCTTCAGGTGCTCTTCCGCCAGTTGGGCGAAGATGAAAGACCGTGGGTTGTTCGCGAGTATTTTCTGATAATTGGCGATCCGGGACCGGCTGCCTTTCTGCTGCTCATCGCCGTTCGTCGTCATGCATCCCTACTACCACATTTTGCGAAAATCGTCTAGTTTTTTAAGCAGGTTACGCCCTCTCAAACGAAAGCACGGGAAGCGGTAGCTCCCCGTGCGTGAAAGATCGAACGAAGCCGAAGCTATTGCATAACGGTTCCCAGCGTCCCCAGGAAATCGAAGTACGGCACAAACAGCGACAGCGCAATCACCAGCACCATCAGGCCGACGACCAGGGTCATGACCGGCCCGAGGGTGACCGCCATCTGACTGGTGAGGCGGTCGAGTTGCAAACGCAACGCCCGCGAAACCTGGAGCAGCACGAAGGGCAGGCGGCCGCTCTCTTCACCGACGAACAGCATATCCACCATGATGGGCGGGAAGTGTCCGGCTTCGGCCATCGGCTGGGCCAGGGATTTGCCCGACTCGGCGCTAAGCGCCATGCGGTGAATGGTGTCCTGTAAAACCGAATTCGTCACGGAACCTTTGGCCAATTCGAGGCTTTGCAGAATCGGAACGCCGTTATTGAGCAGCACGCGCAGGCCGGAGGAGAAACGCGCCATGGACCCGAGAATGATGATCTCTCCCACGATGGGAACGCGCAGCAAAAGCCCGTCGAAGGCGTTGAGATTGGCCGTCAGCTTTTGCTTGATAAACCAGCCAAAGAAAGCCAGAACCGGCACCCAAATCCACCAGAAACCGGTTACGAAATTACTAAGCGCCACCAGCAGGGCCGTCGATGCGGGCAGATCCATATTATGTTGTTCATAGACTTGGCCGAAGGTGGGAACGACGAAAACCAGAATGGCCAAAAAGACGAACAGGGAAATGAGGCCGGTGAGGACCGGATACGCCAGGGCCTGCTTCATCTTGTCGTTGATCTCTTCGTCGTTTTCGAAGTCGTCGGAGATCGAGTTGAGCGAGTCGACCAGGTTGCCGCCCGTTTCGCCCGCCTCCACCATCGAGACGATCATGGAACTGAAATACCAGGGGAACGCCGCCATGGCTTTGGCCATGGTCGAGCCCTTCTCCACCTGCATGGCGACCTGCTCGACGTTGTCGGCTAGATGTCGGTTGGAGATTTTGTTGGCCAACAGGGTCAGTGCGCGCAAAATCGGGTAACCCGATTCCACCAGAATGGCGAGTTCACGAAAGAAAGTCGCCACTTCATAGGGCTTCGCCATGCGTTTCAGAAATCGGTTCGGCGGACGAACCGTCGAAGTGGGCATACTTTCGAGAACGCTGCGGGGCATCTCGGTCGGCTCTGCATCCACCGTAGCCCGTTCTTTCAACTGTTGCTTGACTTTGGCTTTCAGTTTCTCATCCGCTCCGGCCATGCTCGCCTCCTTGATCCATTAAGATCGTTTCAAGAATTCAAACCTGAAAACTATAACGACTAAATACGCTTTATTAATGCCTCGGGTTTTACGAGATCCGAATCACACGATTGAATTCCTCGATCGTGGTTTCACCCGCCAGAATTTTTTCTCGGCCATCCATCGCCAAGGTGCGCATGCCTTCCTTGATCGCCATTTCACGCAACTGTTTCTCCGATGCCTTATCGAGCACCATGTCGCGCAGTTTGGGGGTGACTTCCATCACCTCGAAAACGCCGACACGATCGAAGTAGCCGGTTTGGAAACATTTTTTACAGCCCTTGCCGACGTGCAGTTTGGTGATGGTTTTCGCCTCGGCAGCGGTGAAACCGACCGAACGGAGGTCGACCTGCTTGGGCTTGTAGGTGGTTTTGCAGTGTGGACAAATGCGCCGTAGAAGCCGCTGAGCGATAATGCCGACCAGGGAATTGGCGATCAGATGGGTAGGCAGCTTGAAGTTGTACAGCGCCGTAATGGCACCCGGAGCGTCGTTGGTATGCAGGGTGGAAAAGACCAGCAAGCCGGTCATACTGGCGCGGATGGCGATGCGCGCCGTTTCGTCATCGCGAATTTCGCCCACCAGAATCGTATCCGGATCCTGGCGCAGAAGGGCGCGCAAGCCCTCGGCAAAACCGAATTGCAACTTGTAATTCGCCTCGACCTGATTCGCACCCGGCAGCGTCAGTTCCACCGGATCTTCGATGCTCATGACATTATTGGAGTCGCGGTCGATCTCGTTCAAGCAGGAATAGAGAGAAGTGGTCTTACCCGATCCCACCGGACCGGTCGCCAGAATCATGCCGTGGGGCATGCTGATGAAGCGCTGGGTTTTCTTGTAGTCGTCCTTGTGCAGCCCGAGTTCCGCCATGGGCTTCATGCTGCGTCCGGCGTACACCAGACGAATACCGGCTTTCTCGCCGAACTTGGTGGGCACCGTGGCGATGCGCATGTCGTATTCTTCGCCGCGAATCCCGATCTTGATGTGACCGTCTTGGGGACGCCGCTTCTCGGTGATATCGAGATCGGCCAGGATCTTGATGCGTGAGGCGACCTCGTTCAGCAGCTCCGAGTCCATCTGCATGACATCGTAGCAGAGGCCGTCGATGCGGAAGCGCACCCGCGCACCGTCGCGCATGGGATCGATATGAATATCGGTGGCGCGCGATTCCAGGGCCCCCTCGAACAACTGGCGCACCATATTTACCGCCGAGGCCGACTCGATAATGGTGCGGATGCGGCCGCTGGGTGCCGTCTTGACGCTGACGGGCCGTTCGACCTCCTCTTTCTCCACCATCTTTTCCAGAAGCCCGGTCCGGATTTTCAGCAGTTCTTCGGAGGCGATCAGGTGTTGATTGATTTTGAAATCGCCGGTCGCCGCAATTTTCTCCAGCATGACGGGCGACAGCGGAGACGATACCAGGATATCCAGTTTATCCCGCTGGACCCGCACCGGAGCCAGTTCGAAGTGTTCCACCCAACCCCGTTTCACCGACCGCAGAAGCTTGGGTGTCGGACGCGGAATCGCCGCCGTCCAGACCGGAATCTCGGTGTATTCGGACAGGGTTTCCAGATAGTGTTTGATCCCCAGGAAATCTTCCCTGGCCAGGAGACGGCAGACGCTGCTGCGCTCTTTCTTGGCCAAGGCGCGGGCTTCTTTGAAAGTCCGATAGTTCAGGTAACCGCGATCCAACAGCCACTCGCAGAACACCGGCTGCTCGGGACGGGCGATCGGCGTATAACTCATGGTGGCCAGCACCTCGGCGAAAAGCTCAATATCGCGCTGCGGGCTCTCCACCAGCATATGCCAGAACGGTCCGCGCCCCTGACGGAAACGCTGTTCGGCTCCCTGAAAATCTTCGTCGCTGCAAACCTCCAGGAACGTCAATCGATCGCGTAAGACTTTATCGGTAGGCAAGGCTTGTTCCAACGCCGCCAGAATCGGCTCGCTGTCGGGCACCCCGAGGTAAGTCTGAATCTCATTCAGGGCGTCGGTGGCGCGCCGAACCCAGTTGGACTGAGCATCGGCGGCAGCCGGACTGTCTTCGACCGTCTCCACCTTCCAGTCGAGCGACTTCAGCATATTGTCGCGCATGCCGGACGTGTCGCCGCCGGAGGTGTCTTCTTCTTCGGCATCGAGATCGATGCCGAAGTTTTGCAACGCCTCTTCCAGCGAGATTTTGTTGGCGCGGGCCAGATTCTCCGCCCGGGTGATCAGATCTTCCGCCTGCCGATCGAGATTGGGCAAAATCGCAACATCCGACTTCTTTTTGCCGATCTCGATTTCTTTATTCAGAAGTTCGATAATGGAATTGAATCCGATAGGCTTGTTGAGAAAGTCCCACGAGTTCTCGCGCGATCGTTTCTTGCCATCGGAACGTCTTGGTTTGTCCGCCATTGTACCCCCTAGCTGAAAGCGTACGTATCAGAAACCCCAAGCTGACCGCCGGTTTGAGAACCCTCCCCCGGATTCACGACTGGCCCAAGAATTAGGATAAACCGGGATCATAAATGTGCTTTTACTGCATTGCGGCCAAATTCTACCAACATCCGTGTAAAAAGTCAAAGCCCACATCTGTTAGAAATATTGTCATCCGAGTCTCAATTTGATAGGATTCCTCGGCCGGACGCGCAACCGGCATCCTGGATATCATTTTCCATCCTATCCAATCAGGCTCGAAACAGTCCTGGTAAAGATAGTGGGAGGCAGATCGTGACACAGAGGGGCCATTCCAATCCCGTACTGATTCGTATCGCGGAAATCCTGCTCAAACACCGAATCGCCATCTTATTGCTGGTGGTCGTTCTGGCCGGATCGAGCGCGTATTACTACAATAAAATTCCGCGCGACCCTTCGGTCGAAGCCATGGTGTTGGACGATGACCCCGACCTCCTGGCCTACAACCATTTCAAGGAGGTTTTCGGCAACGACGAATTCCTGCTGATCGCGGCCCAGGTTCCCGATCTCTTCGACACGCAGGTGATGCGCGACGTGGAAGCTCTGCGCAAAACGGTGGAGAACATTCCTTATGTAAAGGAAGCCACCGCCTATACGAACGTGCGCACGGTACGCGGCTCGGAAGACTCCATCGTGGTCGAAGAACTGGCTCCCGAAATCCCGCAGAGCGCCGAAGCGATGGCGGCCTTGAAAAGCCGCGCAATGGCGGAAAAAGATTTCATCGGCAATTTTTATTCGGCCGATGCCACGACATTCGGGCTGGTCGCCCGCCTGGAAACCCTGGAAGGCGAGGCGGACTCCACCGAAACCCGCACCCAGATCACGCAGCAGGCGCGCGAGATCGCCGCCAAACCGCAGTTCGCCCCATACAAGATCAGCATCGCCGGAGTTCCGGCCCTCAAAAGCGACCTGGCCGAGACGCAGAAGAAGGAAAACGTCAAGTTCGAAATCATCATCTTCTCGATGCTGGTGGTGGTGCTGTTCATCATTTTCCGCACCTTCGGCGGCGTGTTCGTCACCATCGGCACAGTGCAGGCCTCCATTTTCGTCTTAATGGCGGCCCATTATTTTTCGGGCATTCCGCTCACCATGGTCAGCACCATCCTGACGCCGCTGATGTTGATTTACGGCGTCTCAAGTTCCGTGCATATCCAAACTCATTACGCGCTGCAGGCCGGGGAAGGACTCAACCGGCGGGCGGCGTTGGTGGCGGCGCTCGGGGCCACGCTCGTCCCCTGTCTGTTCAACTCCACCACAACCGCCGTGGGCTTCGGCTCCAACCTGGTCTCGGCCATCAAGCCGATCCGCGAATTCGCCCTGTTCGCCTCGGGCGGCATCATGCTGAGCTTCGTGCTGTCGTTTCTGGTGGTGCCCACGCTGCTGTCGTTTTTCCCCACCCCCGGCAAGGCCGTCGCTCGCGCCCATACCAGCGGCTGGCGTGTCACGGCCCTCGAAGGTGTCATTCGCCTGATCCGCCGCCACCGTACAGCCATATTGGTGATCAACGGCCTGCTGCTGGTCGTGGCCATCGTGGGAATGAGTCAGATCCGTGTCGAGACCAACCTGCTCGAATATTTCCGTCCCGAGTCGCCCATCCGTTCCTCCTATACCTTCATCGATGAGAATCTTTCGGGTATCTCCTCGATGGAAATCGTAATCGACACCCAAAGTTCGGGCGGCATGAAAGAACCCGACGTGATCGCCAAACTGGAGGAACTGACCACCTACCTGCGCGGCGAAGAAGACGCACTCACCAGTGTGGTCTCGATCGCCAGCTTCTATAAGCGCATAAACAAGTCCTTGCACGGCGACGACCCGGCTTTCGACAAAGTGCCGGAATCACGTGCCGCGGCGGCCCAATATCTGCTGCTGTACTCCATGAGCGGCCCCGAAAGCGATCTGTACGACTTCGTCTCCTCCGACTACCGCTACGGGCGCGTCTCCTGCCGCATCCACACCTTGTCGTCGGCTCAATTGCAGGCGCTGGTGGAACGCGTGAAGCACCGTACCCACGCCATCTTTGCGCCTCTAACCGAACGCGGGGTGGACGTGTCGGTCACGGGCGCGGCGGTGTTGTACGCCAACATGAACAGCTCGCTGGTCTGGGGACAGATCAAGAGCTTCTCCCTCTCGCTGCTCTTGATCTCCATCATGATGGTCCTGGTAGCGGGGGAACTCGGCCTGGGGCTGGTATCACTGCTCCCCAACCTGATGCCCATCGCCATCACCATGGGCTGGATGGGCTATATGGGTTTCCCGCTCGACTCCACCACCGCCATGGTGGCCCCGGTCGCCCTGGGAATGGCGGTCGACTCGACCATCCATTTCATGGTGCGTTTCCGCCGTGAATACCTGCGCTCACACGACTACGACCACGCCATGGCGGAGACGGTGCGCCTGATCGGACGCGCCATGATCGGCACCAGCATCCCGCTGGCGGCCGGATTCCTGGTGCTGACGCTATCGGAATTCCAGCCGGTGTACGTTTTCGGCTTGTTATCGGGAGTCGTGGTGGCGCTGGCGATGGTCTTCGACTTGATCCTCACCCCGATCTGCATGGTGCTCTATAAGCCGACCTACCGTAAAAAGGGCCTGGTGGATCTGTTCGAGTGAGGGGAGGGGGAAAAGCCGCTCACTCCCACCAAACCGATTGTCAAGCACGGATAAATAAGTTAAGCTTACCTAAAGCTTGACGCCGAATCGACCAACACGCATCCGGGGGTGTAACCATGACGGATACCGACAAGCAAACCGACCTGCTCTCCGCCGTCAACGAACACGTGCTCGACCAGTTTGCCGCACGCAAAGCGATCTTGAGCTACGACCAATACGTCAGCCTGTTCGAGGCCAATCCGAAGCGTTTCACCCGCGGAGCCTACCAGTACCTCACCGACATGATCGAGTACTACGGCCCGCGTAAACACGGGGGTAACCACGGCCCGGCAGGCTACGCCGTCTTCGACCAGAAATTCAACGGCGGGAAGGGCGCGGTGTGGGGCCAGGCCGAGGTGGAATTCGAGATCATCCGCATCCTGCGCGGCTTTGCACGGGTCGGCATGGCCGATAAACTGATCCTCATGCACGGCCCCAACGGCTCCGCCAAGACCTCCATCGTGCGCTGCCTGATGAAGGGCCTGGAGCATTATTCCACCCTCGACGAAGGGGCGCTGTACCATTTTAACTGGATCTTTCCCGAAGAGCGCTTCACCCGTGAAACCATCGGCTTTTCGAAAGACAAGCAGACGCCCATCAACCCCGAAATGTCCTACGCGCTTTTGCCCGAAGACCGCATCGCCGCCAAACTCGGTTGCCCATTGCGCGACAACCCCTTCTTCCTGATCCCCAAGGAACAGCGCCGACGGATCATCACCGAGCTGCGCCAGACAAACGAGGACTTCAAAGACCATCAGCTATCCGAATACCTGATGGAGGGCGATCTGTCGCCCAAAAACCGCGAGATCTTCGATGCCCTGCTGAGCGCCTACAACGGCGACTACGCCGAGGTGCTGCGGCACGTCCAGGTGGAGCGCTACTACATCTCCGAACGCTACCGCATCGGGGCGGTGACCATCGAACCCCAGATGTCGGTGGATGCGCGTATCCAGCAGATTACCGCCGACCGCTCCCTGTCGTCGCTGCCGCCGGTTCTGCAAAATCTGTCGCTTTACGACGCAGCAGGCTACCTGATTCAAAGCAACCACGGAGTGGTGGAGTTTTCCGACCTGCTCAAACGCCCGGTGGACGCCTACAAATATCTGCTCGGAACCTGTGAAAAAGGCACGGTCAGCCTGGATGTCTATCTGGTCTACCTCGATCTGGTGCTGATCGGATCGTCCAACGACAAATACCTGGAACATTTCAAGCAGATCCCCGACTTCACCAGTTTCAAGGGACGCATGGAACTGGTGCGCGTGCCCTACCTGCGCGACTACGAGGCCGAGCAACTGATTTACGACTCCCAGCTCATGCTGGAAAGCGGTGACAAACCGGTGGTCCCGCATCTATCCGATATCACGGCGGTCTGGGCGGTTCTCACCCGCCTGCGCAGACCCAAACCAGAGAATTACACCGACGAATTGAAAGACGCCATGGAGCGTCTCAATCCGCTTGAGAAAGCCCGCTATTACACCCATGGGGAAACCCCCGATTGGATGGGCATGGTGCAGGCCACCGAGTTGCAGGCCGCACGCGGCAAAATGTTGCACGAGTTCGACAACACCCCGTTTTACGAGGGCGGTTTCGGAGCCTCGCCGCGCGAAGGCAAAATGATCCTGCAAAACGCCGCCCAGGCCGGTGACGGCTGCGTCGGCGTCCGCCACGTGCTGGGCCAAATGCGCCGCCTCATCCGCGATAAGTCCGTCTATGAATGGTTGCAGATCGAACCCGACGGTGACTACCACGATCAGGATAAGTTACTGAAATATGTAGAAGATTACTATATCGCCAAAGTGGATCGCGAGCTGCTGGTCGCCATGGAAATGGTGGAGGAAACGCAACATCTGCAATTGCTTGAACGTTACGTGGCGCAAGCCTCGGCCTGGATCCACAAAAAACGGGTCACCGACCCCGTCTCGGGCGAGGAACGACCGGTGGACGAAAACTTCATGAAGAGCGTCGAGCGGATCATCGCCCCCAATGAAGAAGCGAAAAGCGTGCGCGAGGATGTGGTATCGCGAGTCGGCGCGTTCGCCCTGGAAAACCGAGACGGCGAGAGCAACGGGATGGATTACGGCCGCATTTTCCCCAAGATGATCGCGCGCCTGGAAGACCACTATTTTTCGCGCCAGCAAACACGCGTCGAAAAGCTGCACCAGAACCTGCTGAAATTCATGTCCGACCGCAAGGGTGAACTGCAAAGCGAAGAAGCCAAAGCGGTGGAAGGCGTTCTCAAGCGCATGGAACGGCGCTTTGGCTACTGCCCCGAATGCGTTCGCGAGGTCGTGGGCCATCTGATCCGGACCAAGTACGCCCCGGTCCAAGCGAAACAACCGGATCGCGCAGGAGCACCGGATGACGAAGGAACACCGGACGGCGAAGGGATTTGACCTGGAACCGAAAAGCGAGTAGAAGAATAGGCAACGGAAACGGTCGCACTAATTGATCAAGGGGTAATGGCGTGGAATGGTTTGACACGATCGTGGAATCCTTCGGATGGGTCCATTTCTGGATTATCCTGGGCGTCGTTCTGGCGGGTGTCGAGGCACTGACCGTCTCCTTTTTCGCTCTGCCCTTCGCGCTGGGCGCGCTGCTGACCGCTGTTTTCGCCTATTTCGATCTACCGGCCAACGCACAGATTTTCCTGTTCGCCGCCTCCTCGCTGGTGATGCTGTTCGCCATCCAGGTCGGGGTGAAGCGCTACCTTACCAACCCGGACGCCGCAAGCTTCAAAACCAATACCGACGCCCTGGTGGGACGGCGGGTGCTGGTTGTCGAACCCATCGAAGGTCTGTTCGGGAATGGAGCCGTCAAAGTGGGGGGCGAAATCTGGACCGCCGTCAGCCGGGAAGACCGGCACTTCGAATCGGGAACCCAGCTATGGATCACCGAAGTCGACGGAGCCAAGCTGGTGGTCAGCGATGTCGAACCGGTCGACACGGAAACCGAAGCAAACGTCTGAGACCGTCTCGGACACGAATATGACCGATTTAAACCCGATCAGGATACAGATCCTATAGCCGAAAGGAGAGGCCGATGACGGGAGCGTTGGGTGTTGTTGTCCTGGTAATCGTCTTTTTTGTTTCCATTTTCATTATCCGTGGAATCTATATCGTGCGCCAGTCGGAAGCGATCATCGTGGAGCGCCTGGGTAAATTCCAGCGGGTGTGCCAGAGTGGGTTGCATTTCGTGGTGCCGGTTATCGATTCGGCGCGTGTTTTCCGTTTGGAAGGCCGCTTCAACCGGCGCATCGATCTGCGCGAACAGGTGATGGACTTTCCGCCGCAACCGGTCATCACTCACGATAACGTCACCATGCAAGTCGATTCGGTGATCTATTTCCAGGTGGCCGATCCGGTCAAGGCTTCCTACGAGATCGCCGATTTATCGGTCGCCATTCGCCAACTCGCCATCACCAACCTACGTAACGTGATGGGCGAAATGGACCTCGACGAAACGCTCACCTCGCGTGAGACCGTCAACACCAAGCTGCGCGTCGTGCTCGACGAGGCCACCGACAAATGGGGCGTGAAAGTCACACGCGTGGAACTCAAAAACATCAATCCGCCGCAGGAAATCGAAGAGGCCATGGCCAAACAGATGAAGGCCGAGCGCGAGCGACGCGCCACCGTCACCGAGGCCGAGGGCTTCAAGCGAGCCGCTATTTTGAAGGCCGAGGGCGAGCGCGATTCCGCCATCGCCGAAGCCGAGGGCGACAAGCAGGCCAAAATCCTGCGCGCCGAAGCCGAAGCGGCTGCCATCGAAAAGGTGGCTATCGCGCAAGCCGACGCCATCCGGCATACCTTCAAGGGCATCCACGACGGGCGTCCGACCAAGGGCCTCATTGCCATCAAGTACCTGGAAACGCTGGAGAAGATCTCCAATTCGCGCAGCAGCAAGATCTTTATCCCCTACGAAGCCTCCGGCGTACTGAGCGCGGTCGCCAGCGTGGGCGAGGTTTTGCGCGAAAAAGAAGGCTGATCCACGGCCCAACAGTAACGGATCGGGGCGTGGGATTTTCCTGCGCCCCTTTTCCTTGCGGCTCAGGCGACGAACGCCCGCCGCGACAGGAGTTCAGGCCCCATGCTGCTAATCTTCGATTTGGACGGCACCTTGATCGACCCACGTGACGACATCGCCGCGTCCATCAACCACGCGTTGGTGCAAGTGGGTGCCGACGCACAGGCCGCAACGCTGATTCATCGACAGATCGGCCGTCCCCTCGACGATATTTTCCTCGACCTGATCGGCGATGGTGACCGTGAACGGGCCCTCTCGGCCTCGGCAAAATATCGGGAGCATTTTTACAACCACTGCGCCGATGCCTCACAGCTTTACGACGGGGTGGCCGACACCCTGGCCACCCTCAGCCGCGACCACGATCTGGCGGTGGCCACGACCAAGCAGAGCTTCATGGCCGAGCGTGTCATCGACCTCTTCGGTCTGACCCCCTACTTCAAAAAGGTACAGGGCACCGACGGCTTTCCGGCCAAACCGGCCCCCGACATCATCCTGCGGCTGCTGACCGAGCTAGACGCCTGCGCCACGGAAACCTGGATGGTGGGAGACCGGACCTCGGATATCGAAGCCGCCCAAAACGCCGGGGTTCGGGCCGTCGGCGTCACCTACGGGATCGGCACACGCACCGAACTGGTAAGCGCGAAACCTCAGGCTCTCATCGACCGTTTCGCCGAATTGCCTGCGGCCATCAATGGAAGCAACCCATGAAAGCGCTAAAAGAGGTGCATCTACTGATTACGGGACGCGTGCAGGGCGTCGCCTTCCGCTACCACACGGCCGAACAGGCGCAGGCACTCGGTCTGCGTGGCTGGGTGCGCAACCTGCCCGATGGTCGGGTGGAGGCTCGGGCTCAGGGAGACGAACACACCCTGAAACATTTCATCGACATCTGCCGCCAGGGACCGCGTCTGGCCCGGGTGGACGATATCGACGTAAACTGGAACGACGAACCTTCCGCTTGCGACGGTTTTACCATTCGGTATTGACCCGAAAGCATGCGGACCCCTACAGGAGGCAGCCATGCCGGACTCCCGCGACGGCGAACGACGACAGAAAAGCTGGCGCGACATCGACCGCAAAAAAGATCGCAGTTCCCATCGACGCGATGAAGCACCGGCCGGGAAAAAAGGACGAGGGCAAAAACGCGAACAGAGCGGGGCTTATCAAACCTACAAAAAAGACCTTGATCGGGTCTTTTCCGGCGGGGGCATCCCCGATTACCTGAAAGAGCAGCTCCCGGAGCAGTCCGAAGCCGATCAGGCGCGCCTCAAGCTTCTCGGCGCAATCGAACGCGCCGCCAACGACCACGACCTGAACGAGGCCGTGGCGGCTTATTTGAAGAAATACGACGACTTCCCCGAAGACCAGGATCTGCTGCTGAAGGTGCTGGACTATCCGGAGGAGTCGGTGAAACTCCAGGCGGCGCGCATGCTCGACGCCATCTGGAAAGTGAACCCCATAAGCCACAAACGCCAGTTCGCCTTGAAACTCGACTCCATCGCCATGCTGGCGGACGACGACGATTTACAAGAACTGGCCGAAGAACTGGTCGGCCGTCTACGCTGACGCAAAGGAGCACCATATGCGGATCGGAATCATCGGAGCCGGCGTCATGGGTGAAGTCATCACCTCTTCGCTGTTGAAAAAGAACATCCTCGAACCCGGCGACATCATGCTCGGCGATCAGGACATTTCGCGGCTCACCCACCTCGAAAAGCTCTACCGGGTGAAAACCACGCGCGATAACCATAAGTTGCTGGCCTTTTCCGATATCGTCCTTTTCTGCGTCAAGCCGCAAAATTCACGGCCGATGATGGAGGAACTGACAGGCCGTTTCAGCGACGAGCAGATCATCGTCTCGATCATGGCGGGCGTCAGCCTCGGCACCATCGAACGGCTGACCGGCCATGGAGCCCTGGTGCGCGCCATGCCCAACATTCCCGCTCGCATCGGTAAGGGAATGACGGTCTGGATGGCCAGTTCGTCCGTTTCCGACAAGAACCGCATGATAGTCAAGATGATTTTTCAGGCCTTCGGGTTGGAAATGGAAGTGGCCGATGAAGACCGGGTCGATGCCGCCACCGCCGTTTCGGGCTCGGGCCCGGCCTACATCTTCTACACGGCCGAAAATCTCATGCGCGCCGCCGTCGATCTGGGCTTCAGTTCCGGTGAAGCGCACCGGCTGGTGCAACAAACCTTCCAGGGCGCCATGGACCTGTGGGTGGAAACCAGCGACGAGCCCGAAACCTTGCGCCGCACCGTAACGTCCAAAGGAGGCACGACCGCCGCCGCATTGGATGTTTTCAAAAAGCGGGAAACCCCGCGCATTTTCAGCGACGCCATCCGCGCCGCCTATGTCCGCGCGGGTGAACTTCGCCAAGTGGCCGACGGCGAACCCGATCCCGAGCCGCCCAGCGACTCCGAGAATGGCGACTGATTCCACGCGAAGAACCCCGGACGACACTTGCGGGGCGAGACTCTTTTTTCTCACACATCCGTTAGCATGTGACCCGTCATCGCATTAGGGCGTTTCAATTCTGATTGAGTCTCGAATTATCTTCGATTGGTGATGGGTGGCACGGGCTAAACCGTCAGGTTTGCCCGTGAAAACAGCATGGGCAAGCCAAAGGCTTGGCCCATGGCACACCCTAAGCCGAATTATAGTAGGTGGAAAACGGTGAAAAGCTTAGAATTGAAACGCCGTGTCATCGCATGGTCCCCATTGCGTTGCAGACGCTCTCACGGTATAATTCGGTCTTCCGAGTCCGGCTGCGGCCGGCTTGCATCAACGAGGGGTTTGCAAAGAGGGTCGGTCGTTCTATGAAGCGGCGGCCATTCAGCGTGTCCCCACGGCGAATTGGTCGATTTTGTTGAAGAAAACACTATCGAGCGGAAAACGCGTTTCGAGCGGATGAGGTCAACATGAGCAACGCTTCCGGCAAATCACCGGATAAACATCCCGTAAAAGGGATCACGGGCAAAATAGCGAAACGGCGTAAGCAGGTGGACAAAGACCTGCTGAAAACCGTCGCCAGCGAAATTCTGACCGATACGGCAAGCCAACCGCCCCCCGTTCCCGAGGAGGACGAAGGAGAGGTATTCGGCACCGAGCTGGACGAACTCACCGGCGGACAGCTTCCGCCGCCGCCGCCCGATCATCTGGACGACGAAACCACCTTCGAGCAACAGGGCCTGCCGCCGGTCCCGGAGGATCTGGAAGACAGCCCCCCTCCCCCGCCCGACGATGCAGGCCGTGTCTCGGAATTTCCGAACATGGAACTGATCTCGGAAAAATTGCGCCAGCACGGCCAATCCCTGCCGGACGATCCGCCGCCGCCGCCGCAGGACATGCCCGACGAAGAGGCGGACGAGACATCGAAGAAAAAACCCCTGTTCAAGAAAAAGCTGCCCCTTGGGGAAATCCTGGTGCTCCACCACGTCATTACCCATCAACAGCTCGATTATGCCCTGGCCTACCAACGTGAACACGCCCGCGATCAGAAGCTGGGCGAAGTACTGTTCAAACTGAAGCTCGTTACCACGCAGAACTATCCGCTGCTGATTAACGCCTTGATGACACAGTTGAAATCCGCCGAAATCGACCTGACGCATGTTGGCGAATTCGTCGATTTTTCGTTGGCCGAACGCCTCAAACTGACCCGCCTGGAAAAGGATCAGTTTTTCCCGCTTCGCATCATTGAAGATCGCGGCATGCGGACACTGGAAGTGTTTATCGAGAACGACGCCGATCTGCTCAAGCTGGACGAACTGGCCGCCATCTACTCCGTCAGCAAAGTACGCCCGGTGGGCAAATTCGATAAAAACCTGCTGAAAACCCTGTTTACGGAGATTCAAAAAGGGAAGGCTGCCGAAATCCAGCCCGACAGTTCCGACCGCATCACGGTGCTTGAAGCCCCCGACGAAGCCTCGGTGGACAACGACGCCATCCAACGTGGACGCGAAGACAATTACATCTCGCGTATCACCAACAAGATCATCTACGACGGTGTCAAACTGGGAGCCTCGGATATTCATGTCGAATACGGCGAAATTCCGCGTGTGCGCTACCGCGTGGACGGCTTGTTGCAGGAAGGCGGCTGGATTTCCACCGAAGATTACCCGGCAGTGATTTCGCGCCTCAAGATCATGTCCGAGCTGGACATTTCGGAACGGCGCGTCCCCCAAGACGGCAACATCCGCCTTGGCATCGAAGGGATGGGCGTCATCGACTTCCGCGTCAATACCATCCCCGTATCGGGCAACGAAAAAGTCTGCCTGCGTATTCTCGACGGCCAGAAGCTGCACGACCTGACCCTCGACCAGATCGGCTTGCCCGAACCGATCCTGGAAAGCTACATCGATATCATCAACCGCCCGCAGGGGATGGTGCTCATTACCGGTCCTACCGGCTCGGGAAAATCCACCACTCTCTATTCATCGTTGATTTATCTGCTGGAAACGCGCGGCAAGGAAATGAACATCTGCACCGCCGAAGATCCGATCGAATACAAGCTGGAAGGCCTGAACCAGACCCAGCTCAACGAGAAAGTCGGGCTTACCTTCCCCAAAATATTGAAGGCCCTGCTACGTCAGGATCCCGATATCATCCTGGTGGGTGAAATCCGCGATCTCGAAACCGCCGGACTGGGCGTCAAAGCCAGTCAGACCGGCCATCTCGTGCTCTCCACCTTGCATACCAACACGGCCATCGCCACCGTGTCACGCCTCGTCAACATGGGTGTGGAGGCCTTCATGGTGGCCGACACGGTTCTGTCGGTCATGAACCAGCGCTTGGCGCGCCGGATCTGCCCCAACTGCGCCGAACCCTATACGCCCGACCGAAAATTGCTGGCTATGATCCCGCCCAACGAACGGGACGATTACACCTTCCTACGCGCGAAGGGTTGTCCGGCCTGCAACTACAGGGGCTACAAAGGTCGCATCGGTCTCTACGAATATCTCCGCGTCTCGCGCGACTTGCGGCGCATGATCATCAACGGCGCTTCCGAAGAAGAGCTCCTCTATCAGGCCCGCGAAGAAAACTTCCTGACCTTGCGGGAATACGGTCTTCTGAAAGTGAAAGAAGGATTGACAACCCTCGATGAAGTCGCGTCTCATACGATCGACCCGTTTGAATAAATAGCGGATCGGAAAGGACGGAAGTTTATGACCTTCGCTCGCCGGGGCGTCATCCCCCCTTCATGGGGAACACGCCTTGTTTGGGTTCTCGCCCTGGCTTTTGTCAGCCCGCTTTTCTTCTGCGCCGCCGCGCAGGCGGAACAACCGCACCGGGAGGGTTTATATCTGGGCCTCGACCCGACTATCCGGCTGGCGACAACGCCAGACAACAAATTACCCAGCCTGATCGGCGTCAATTTCCGGCCTGGCTGGTGCATCACCCCCTGGTACCACCTGGGAATGGACATCACGCTGAATTTCGTGATGGACAATGGCGGATCGGGCCTCGAAGACGCCCCCAAGCTGCTGCAGGTGATGAACACATTCTTTCCCGTTGCGGGCCTGTTCGTCAAAGGCGGAGTCGGCTGGGATCCCTACGACACTCACCGCTGGGTGATAAGCGGATCGACCGGCTACGAATTCGGTGTTAGCTCAAACGGCGGGGTCGGCCTGGGATTGGCATTCACCGAACTGATACACAGCGATGGCCGGTCCGGGTGGCGCATGTACGGTTTCTTTATTACATTTTCCGGCTATCGCCTGGAACGCGGCTTACCCCTCGACGACGATTTCTAGCCGGATGGACGACGCGAAGAAGGAAGAAAATCCATGAAGCTACACGCGTTTGGAATTCTCGCTTTATTCTTGCTGATCGCGGCCTGTTCCGATTCAACGCCGCCGCCTGCCGCGACTCCGGAAGCCCCGACCGCACAAACGGAAACGGATAAGCAGCCTGCCTTTGAGGATAGCCGTCAGTTGATTTACGAGCAGCTCGGCGACATGGAACGCATGCAGCAGTTTTCCATGTTTTCGCCGCAAATGGCTACCTCGAAAATGGCGGTCCCACCGCCTCCGGGGGTTAAAGTCGACCGCAAGCCGGGCGATACGGCCATCAAGACAACGGAATACGAAACCCGTCTTGAAAATCCGCTGACCGCCATTCACGGCGTCTGGCTGGGCGAATTGACGCCGGGTCCGGAAATCGACGGATTCGACGTTCCGACCCTCAAGAAGGTGAAGGTCTCGGTCTTGTCACGCGAGGGAAAGCGCAGATCGAACGACCCGGAGCCGAACGCCTGGGAAAAGAATTATCCCCGACCGTGGTCGTTGGAAAACGCCGCCCGCGAAGCCTTTGAAGCCGCGATGAAAACACCGGAAAAAGCGGCGGAAAACGATCCTCCGGAAAAAGCGAAACCACGACGCGGCGAAGTCCGACACCCGCAATCAATCGTGCTTGAAGAAACGTTCACCCTCGACCCAAGCAAGAAGGTCCAGTTTCTGCGTTTGCCTAAACCGGTGCGTTGCCACCTCAACCCCGGCGATGAACTGATGTTGGTGGTGGAATATCTCGACCCGGAACGCCATCCGCGCATGGGCTATTACGACCTCGGTCAGGCCGGTTTGATCGTGCTGGAAACGGAAATGCAACGGAGCCTCCCAAGCGAGATCCTCCCCAGGCAAGCCGCCGAAGCCTCCGCTTGCTTCATGCGCAAAAGCAAGGCGCTCTTGGCGCTCTACAGCTCCGGCGGAGCGGAAGCCTACTTGCGTAAGCCCTATGCGAAACTCAGCCATACCGGCACCTGGTGGCAGAAAGACCGCCAATGGCTGCTCGATCTTCGTTCCGACCGACGGCCGGTGACGGTAGCCATGGATAGCGAAACCCCACTCGATTTCGGTATCTACGGCAAAGGTTGGAAGATCGTCGATCCCGCCACCGATCCGCGTTGCGCCCCGTTTGTCGATGTAGAACGCGGCCTGAAAACAGAAGACGCTGAAGCGCAGCCAAACGTAACAAAGTTGTGGCTGACCCAAGTCCTGCCCGGTGGACTGCCGGAAGCAGCGGTACGGCTGTCCTCCGGTGAAGTGGCCATTCTCACCCGTACCGATCTATACTCGACCTTCCTGGAAATTCATCGTCTGCCCGCCGGAGCCGACGACGCAGTCAAGCTGTTCTGGACCCCTTTGCGAAAATCCGCCCAGATCGCCATCCGAGCCGCCGGAACGGATTACTGGAAGGTCCACTATTTCAACGCACCACTCAAAGAGTGGAGCTATTACAACCGCAAGACCGTCCCTTGGAAACCCTGGGAAACCCCCTACGTGGTCCCCGGACCTCCACCTGTGGAACCGGTGCCAGAAGCGCCGAGCGTCCCCGCCCCGGCCGCTCCCGCCTCGCCATGAGCCGGATACTACATGATGGACTCGGGGTGTTAATCATGCTCTGCCTATTCAACTCTCCGCTGCAGGCCGACGAGGGATCCTCGCCTCTTCTTGATTCGACTTCGTCTTGGGTGGTGGTGACAGCCAACATGCATGTCGCCGCAGGCGTACACCCCATCGGCGCACAAGGCGTTCCGAAAGCCGTCGTGCTGGCAAATCTGAAAAAGCTCGCCGTCATTCTCAAGGCCGCCGATCCGGATATCGTGCTGTTGCAGGAGGTGGATTTCGGCTCTCAACGCAGCGGCGGTATCGATCAGGCCCAATATCTCGCCGAAGCGCTCAACATGCATGCCAGCCGCGCTATCACACTGGATACCGGGACTCATCGTGAACCGCTGCCGCCGGTTCTGTGGAAATGTCGTTATGGGCTGGCCACACTCACGCGCCAGGCTCCCGACCGCACGGAGACGGTCACACTGCCCAACCCACCCGAATCGCCCGATTGGCCCGTGTCGGAAGGCCGTGCCCTGCTGACCGTCCGGCTTCAAACCCGGCAAGGGACGTCTCTAATCATCGGCAATACTCACCTGGACTATCGGCAAGCCGCCACACGACGCGTACAAATGACCGCGATCCGATCCGCTCTGCCCTCCGATACGCCCTGGATATTGGGGGGCGATTTCAACGAGCCGCTGCCGCCCGTCGTTTCGTCCGATGCGGCCATCCGTCAATTGGCCAAGACACACAACTGGCCCCCCCCGGGAATCGACACACCAACCCTTTTCGATCTTCTCGCCGCCGCACCTTTCGACTTGACGTCGATCGCCCCCACTTATCCGCATCCGCAGCCCGTCGCCGCCATCGACCACGTCTTTGCCGGTGGAAGCTGGCAGGTTTCGGACCGCCAGGTAATCGATCCTCGGGAAACATCCGACCATCGTTTCGTCCGGGTCATCGTCGCCCCCTCCGCTTCCGCGCCGTAGATCACGATCAAATCTCACCAGCCGATGCGTGCTCTACCGTATCTCCCATCAGCCGCCCCCCGATCCCGTGCAAAATGATACCTTCCACCGTCGCTCGATCGAAAAGGAGCTGACGCCCACTGGGAGTGGTATCGCAATATTCGATCTTTCCCTCGAATACCCATTTCTGCACCGAACGCGTGGAAACACCCAAAAGACGCGCCAGAACGGGCGTCTTGATAAACAAGCGTCCCTTGAACACACGATCGAGCTCGTTTTCTTTGTGTGTATCGATTTCCGCCATACCGCCACTCCTTTCCAATCGCCGGTCGTTTCAACGGCCATGCGGCGATAATACGTTCATTGGGTTCGTTTCGCGGGCCGCCAAGTCGTTTCCATGGCACGTCGGCATTGGCGCACTTCGTCCCGATACGCAAACACCCGGTTGCGAAAACGTCGAATGATCCGCCGGAACTCCGGTTCCTCCCGACACCAGCGCTTGGCCGTAGCCTCGTGCACGTCGAACTCCATGGCAATGTTGTACCAGCCCCACAGTTTCTCTCGCGATTCGTCCGGGATCGTCATCATCTGCATCATCGACTACCTTCCTCTCCGCGGTCGGGCGGAATCAGTCCGGCGGCAATGAACGCCGGTTCGAGCTGTCGCCGCATTTTGTGTTGGTATTTGTACATCGCATTTCGGTTGGAAAACCCGAGCAGACGCCAGTCATTGCCGAGTAGACGCGCCCGCACCGTCTTATCCAATTCGTCCAGCAGGCTTTCAACACGCATGTAAAGCACCGCCGGTTCGGCAATACGCTCATCCAGGCTCGAAAGACGGCTCTGTGAGATGCGTTCGTGCAGCCGGTATGCGCGTACAAACGGAGAGCAAGCCCGACGACCGGCGGCCAGATACCAGCGCAAGGCGGTCAACACATCCGCGAAAGGCGTCTCCCCCATCATAAGGCCTCCATATCGACGGGAGTCGCCAGCGCATCCGCATGGTCGCACAGATACAGCAAACCGCCGCATCCGCACACGGCCGGTTCGCCATCCGAGTCAAGAACAGCGATGCATCCGGCCGGTTCGATGTAAAACGTGCAGTCCAATTCCTCCGGAAGCCGTTCCAGATTGTCGAGACAGTCGCCGCACAGATAAGGCAAGTTCGTGGACCGATCGCAAACCCGGCAAAACCCGACCCCCTCCTGCACCTCCGTCGTCCATTGGTCCAACCAGGCCCAGCCATCCGCCTCTCCCGATTGAATGCGCGGTAACGCCCGGTGCGGTCCCCCATCAATCGCGGTCCCCTCATCGTCAACGGAATCAACGGAAACCGGGCCGTAGTGAGACAAAATCATCGGATCGAGGGGCTGGGGGTCGCCGAAATCCTCCCGAAACTCTCGCCATGCATACCTGACAGTCATACTATCCTCCTTCTTGAAAACCCGCCTGAGAGTCGCCGCGCCCGTCCGAAAACGAATGGAATGCACCGCAGCAACTATACTTAATAATAAGTATTGGACTGTGACAGAATATGTCACACGGCGGATTTATGTGTGATTAGTAATCGACATAGTTTACTGATATGTAAAAGTATTACTGTCTTATTCCGCCCGTTTATTTCACTTGCTTTCCCCGCCTATCTAATATACTATATTTGTATAGTATGGTTGCATACAAGGATGGCCGACATGAAACTGGGAGACCACATCCGGGCAGCCCGCCAATACGCACACATGACGCAGGCGCAACTGGCCCATCGTCTTAAATGCACCGAAGGCTATATTGCGCACCTCGAACACGGACGCTCGCTGCCATCCGAACCCAAGCTTTTGGAATTATGTGAAATTCTGAATCTGGATAAGCGTGAGATGATTTTGCGCCGCCAGCGCGAGAAGGCGGCGGACGCCGCCCGGCCTTATTACGAGCCGCCCGAAACCGGTCAGGTTTTTTTTCGCGAAGGGCACACACTGACCCCGGAACAGGTTGCTTACGCCATGAAGGTGATTCGTGCGGTGGAGGCCAACGACAAGGTAAAAGCCGCCATCGACCTCATCTTGGGAGACGGCTGAGATGCCATCTACCCGCCCGCTCACCCGAACCCTGCGCATTGTCCGGCTTGCCGACCGGCTTTTAAAGCAAAGCGAAATCGAGCACCCGCCGGTGTCCACCGACCTGCTGCACCGTTGTCATCCCGATCTGAAAGTCTTGCCAGCCGCGCTGGGGCAGGCCGATTCGCTCTTGAAAATCGACCAAGACGCCTCGGGACGCGTTCACCGGGCCGCCATCTACTTCAACGACCGGCGGCCGATTCCACGCCAACGCTTTTCGATCGCCCATGAATATGGACACTTCCTTTTGCACCACCACCTGCTGGCGGACGCCGACGACGAAACACCCCCCAGCGACCGCCGCGTAGAAGAAGAGGCTGATCTCTTCGCTTCCAGCCTGCTCGTCCCCCTTTGGCTGCTGGACACCCACTGCCCCGAAGTGGACTACAGCCCGAAAAACCGGACGGAGCTCGACCGCATCAGTCTCAAACTGGCCTCGCTGTTCAACGTCAGCCGGGCATGCATGCGTCGGGCCATTTTTCAGCTCTATCATTTGCGTAAAGTTTATGCAATTGCACCCGGCCCCGGATCGGATCCGCGCCCAACCTGACACATCTGACAAAAATGCCCGGTTTTTCCTCATTCCAAGTTAATTAGGCCATGCGTCCCTGTCTCTGGAATCTCATCTAACAATCTATATTAACTAGCTTTTTCATGTTTTCAGCAACTCTGAAAGCGAAACTGGCACCCCGCTTGCGTAATCAGTAGGGTGTCCTGCGTCCCGGTCTTCCGCGTGGGAGTGGCATCGTAACTTGGCATCAAGGGTTTCCAGGGTAACCAGCCCGTTGGAAGCCAATCTTGGGCTTTTTGCTGCGCGCCTTTCCTTCCCTCTCCCACGCGGAGACCGTCTATAGCCCCGAATCGGGTGTTCCAATGGGTGGAGCACCTGTTAGCCCCTCGTTTCGACCAAGACGGGTTGAGAGCCGGTTCAACGACCGGCTCTCTTCCTTTTATGTTAAGCAGACGCTTTTCAACAGTCCGGCCACCACAGGCAAATCGACATCCAACGCAAGCTAACAGTGTATAATCATTGAATACATCGTGACTGTCCAATATATTAATAGTTAGATACCTATCACCCACCGCCACAAGTCGACCACTCATAATACATTGTAATTTCAGCTGCTTAGCAATGATCAGCAAAAATAGCGGGGGCAGATCCACGGTCAATGAACCGCAATTCACCTATTTGCACTGTATTATCATAACCTTACATTCCATGCACAACATTTGTTCAAACCCTCGGGCGATCCTCGCCGATGCGAAAAAAATTCAAGAAAAAAAACCTCGCTTTCGCCATTTTTCGGCTTTGCGTTCCGTCAAACGCCAATCAACTGAATTCAGTGGATTTTTCAGCCCGAAACGGCCGAAAGGCGCACGAGACCGTATTCCACATGGCCAAGTTAGCTGAACCCTTAGGGGTTTCCACATCCTCCGACTTGAATAGACCCCCTAGATATGGTATACTTCCATTGTTTGAGTCGCTAGATATTGTATGTGCTCCTTGACAAGGCACTAGGAGTTTGATAGTTTCGCTGCTTGTGAGCACCCAACATATCGCCCAGAGGGACTGTGCAGGATGGCTCCGTAGCGATCATGAGCACCATGGCGTGGGTCGGCTCTCAAATACAGTGAGTGGAATAAACCGGGGATGCTGCCGACAGGCGATATCAACCCGTTAAAACTAAAATCAAGGTAGCGAAGCGATACGGGGCGTAAGGCGTAAGCCGTTGACGCAGGGAGAGTTGTGTGCGTTTTTCCAGACCCGGACGTTACCAGCGATCTTTTTGATAACATTGAACATTCGAGCCTTTCAGGTTTTTAGAACGTACAGAGAGGGAGATACCACATGACCATTGAACGGACCGACAACCGCAAGCAGTCAGCCCCTGTCGAACAAACCACCACCGATGCGGAGACAACTCCCATGCGGGATGCTGTTGCGGATGGATGGGACGAAATCTACGATGCTCCCCTCAAGGTAACCGCAAAAGGAGACGCGACTAATATGCGCGAGTTGTTGATCAAACTACGTGGCGGACACTACATCCTGGATGTCAAGAAGCTGAAGCACCAGGGCCCCGGCATCGCGATGAAACGCTACTTCACCAAAGAAGGCGTTCACCCCTACGACGAAGTCGAATGGGAAACGCGTTCGGCCAAATTGTCCAATGATAAGGGCGAAATTTATTTCGAGCAAAACGACCTCGAATTCCCCACGTTCTGGAGCCAAATGGCCACCAACGTCGTGGTCAGCAAATATTTTCGCGGCAAATTGGGCGAAGCAACCCGCGAAAAGAGTCTGCGCGACCTGATCGACCGCGTAGCCGTCAACATCGCCGAGTGGGGACTCCAGCAAGGGATGTTCAGCACGGAAGAAAACCGCGACATCTTCCGCGATGAACTCACCTACCTTCTGCTGCACCAACGCGGCGCCTTCAACTCTCCGGTGTGGTTCAACGTCGGCCAGGAAGAACATCCCCAATGTTCGGCCTGCTTCATCAACAGCGTCGACGACACCATGCAGTCCATCATGGACCTGGCCAAGACCGAAGGCATGCTCTTCAAATACGGTTCGGGCACCGGCACCAACTTGTCGGCACTGCGCTCCAGCCGCGAGCATCTTTCCACCGGCGGGGTCGCCTCGGGTCCGGTGAGCTTCATGAAAGGGTACGACGCCTTCGCCGGTGTCATCAAATCGGGCGGAAAAACGCGCCGTGCGGCCAAGATGGTGATTCTCGACATCGAACACCCCGACATCACGGATTTCATCGAATGTAAAGTCAACGAGGAAAAGAAAGCCTGGGCGCTGATCGATCAGGGTTACGACGGCGGCATCAATGGCGAAGCCTATGGGTCGGTTTTCTTCCAGAATTCCAACAACAGCGTGCGCGTGCCCGACGACTTCATGCAGAAAGTCGACGACGACGATGTCTGGTACACCAAGGCCGTCACCACCGGCAAGAAAATGGATACCTTCCCGGCACGCGGCCTCCTGCGTAAAATCTCCGAAGGCACCCACATCTGCGGCGATCCCGGCATGCAGTTCGATACCACCATCAACAAATGGAACCCCTGCTCCGACACCATGCGCATCAACGCCTCGAACCCCTGCTCGGAGTACATGTTCGCCGATAATTCGGCCTGCAACCTCGCGTCACTCAATCTGATGACCTTCCTCAACGACAACGATGACTTCGATGCCGAGGCGTTCAAAAAAGCGGTCGAAACCTTCGTGATCGCACAGGAAATCATCGTCGACAACGCCAGCTACCCGCGCGACAAAATCACCTGGAACAGCCATCTCTACCGTCCCCTGGGACTTGGCTACACCAACCTGGGCGCGGTGCTGATGACCCGCAGCCTGCCCTACGATTCGGATGCGGGCCGGGCCTATGCCTCCGCCATCACCGCAATCATGACGGGCCACGCCTACGCCACCTCGGCACGCATCAGCGCACATACCGGACCTTTCAAGGAGTACGATAAAAACCGCAACTCCTTTATCAATGTCATCCGCTCGCATCGCCAAGCGGTGGATACGATCGACGGCGAATTGGTCCCCGAAACGCTGCTTGATACGGCGCGCCAGACCTGGGACGATGCGCTGGAGACGGGTAGCGAGCACGGGTTCCGCAACGCGCAGGTCTCGGTCATCGCCCCCACCGGCACGATTTCATTTATGATGGATGCCGACACCACCGGTATCGAACCGGATCTCGCGTTGATCAAATACAAAAAGCTGGTCGGCGGCGGGACACTGACCATCGTCAACCAGTCGGTGCCGCGGGCGCTCCGCCGGTTGGGTTATGCAGACAAGAAAATCAACGACATCGTCGCCTATATCGATGAAAACCAGACCATCGAAGGATCGCCGCACCTCGATCCGCTGCACCTGCCGGTATTCGATTGCGCGCTACGGCCCGTCAACGGCCAGCGTTTCATCTCCCATATGGGACATCTGCGCATGATGGGTGCCTGCCAGCCCTTCATTTCCGGGGCAATTTCGAAAACGGTCAACATGCCCGAAGAATCCAGCGTCGACGATATCATGGAGGCCTACACCGAAGCCTGGCGACTGGGACTCAAAGCGGTGGCCATTTACCGCGACAACTCCAAGCGCACCCAGCCTCTCAACACGGGGGAGAAAAAAGCCAAAGAAATCGAGCCCCAACGTCTGCGCCACAAACTGGCCGACGAGCGTCAGGCCATCACCCACAAATTCAGCGTCGGCGGCCACGAGGGTTACGTGACGGTCGGCACCTATGAGGACGGCGCACCCGGTGAAATCTTCCTGCTGATGAGCAAGGAAGGCAGCACGGTCTCCGGTCTGATGGACGGCTTCGCCACCATGACATCCCTCGCCTTGCAGTACGGCGTCCCACTGGAGGATTTGGTCGAGAAGTTCAGCCACATGCGTTTCGAACCGGCGGGCTTCACCCAGAACCCCGAAATTCCCATGGCGAAATCGATCTACGATTACATCTTCCGTTGGTTGGGATCGAAATTCCTCACCGAGGAGAAGCGCACCATGGTCGGCAATCAGGTTCAGCCCACCATCACCAATGGCGCGGATACGGTCATCGCGAAAAACGGCCACAACGCCGCCAAATCGGAACGGCAAGCCTACGTCAATCAGGAGGACGCCCCCGGTTGTCCGAGTTGCGGTACGATCATGGTACGTAGCGGCTCCTGTTACATGTGCACAAACTGCGGCACCCAACACGGCTGCAGCTAGCCTTTTTTACCTTCGTCTTCACGCGCCCCGGTCCTCACCGGGGCGTTTATTTTTCACTCAAGTCCGTTTTGTCCATGCTATCATGCGTCTGTTCTCGACAATCGGATGGAGACTCCATGCGGTTTCTACACATAACACTTTCCGCCCTTTTTCTCTTTCTCACCATCCGCCTCTTCGGCGGAGCGGTCGAGTGGGTGGGAGTGAAAACAAACGTCGGCGTCTTCCTCGCCTTGCATCTGCTCCCTTGGCTGCTGGTCGGTCTCGGTATCTTTTGGGTCCAGCGCCGGCTACCGCCAAAGCCCCGCTTTCAAACGCGCCTCTGGGTTTTATTGACATTTTTCCTTTTGATTCTACTCTCTTATCTGGCCGTCCCGGCTATGATCGGGCTGTTTCACACCCCGCACCGGCCATTCGGCGTCTGGGCCTGGCCGACCACCTGTACCTGCAATTTCTGGCCGGTCGGCGACTGGACCGCCCATACGGACGAGTTGGGATTGCGCAATCCTCCCACCCCTCAAAGGGATCCAGATGAAACACAGCGCGTGGCGCTTCTCGGCGATTCCTTTTTCTTCGGCCTGCACCTCAACGATGCAGACACCTTGGCTGTCAAGCTTCAATCCCGACTGGAATCCCAATACCGAAACCTGCGTGTGATCAACGCGGCCATGCCGGGACATTCCCTGGTTTCCCAGCCGGGCTGGATCGGTTTGCTCAAGAAACACCGTCATCCCGATTTGTTCGTTCTGCATATCAGCGAAGACGACATCGACGCCACCGATCTGAGCACCCGCCTGACCCGCAGCGTGGATCAACCGAGTTACCGCCTGGCTCAAGCGCTGAACCTCGAAACCTTGGTGGAAATCGCACGCGTCTGGACCGGAAATATCGAAACGAAACACGCGAAAGAAGACATTATCTTCGCCATGCTCGAACCTGTCGTCGCCGCCGCCGGTTCAACTCCATTGCTGATCGTATCCGATCTGAATATTCCAGCCGGATTGAACGGCTGGCTGAGTTCCCATCCCCAAGTCGGATTCTTCGATGCCTACGACAACGCGGACTGGCAGGCGGCGGAGCGCCTCGATTGGGACCACCACTGGTCGGCGAAGGGACACACGCAAATCGCCGAATTGCTGGCGTCACCGGTTGCGGCCATGCTGGCGCATCCCGAGCAACCCTATCGGGATTCGGTTGCCAACGACACACACCGCTCCAAAACGCCGCAAGATGGTCAAGATGGTCCTTCTCCGCTGGAATTGCGGCTGGCTGCGTGGCCGCTAAATCAGGTGCCGGGTTTTCGCGTCGAGATGCGAACCCTCGACACCCAATCGGTTCACCTTACTATCCGCTCCGACTCCGGACTCGACGTTCAGTTGCAGGCCTACTTTTGCCGGGATTCATCGAAACACTATCGCAAGCTCGACGATCTGTGTTTTTCCGTCACGGGCACTGCGCCGTTTGGTCCTGCGGATGAAGCGGCGCTCAGAACTTTTTTCGTCGCTTTGGAAAAACAGCAGGAACCTTGAATCAGGCGACCAGCCCCCACAGAAGCCGCGTCCCCATCACGATCAGCAAGACAGCAAACACCTTTTTGAGCCCGGCCACCGGCAAACGGTGCGCCAGACGCGCGCCCAGCGGGGCGGTCAGAACGCTGGCGCCCACGATACCGATCAGAGCCGGAAGATACAGGTAGCCTAAACAAAGGGGCGGCAGATTCGATGCGGCCAAGCCACTGACGACATATCCGGCGGTCCCGGCCACAGCGATGGGAAAGCCGATGGCGGCCGAGGTGCCGATGGCGGTATGCATGGGAATGTTGCACCACACCATGAAAGGCACCGACAAACTCCCGCCGCCGATGCCCACAAAACTTGAGACCAGGCCGATAACGCCGCCCGCGCCCAGAAGTCCGGCGCGGCTCGGAAGCTGGCGCGAGGGTTTGGGCTTGTAGTTGGCCAACATCTGAACCGCCACGTAATAGGCGAAGATCACGAAGAAAGCCTTGAGGAAGTCGGTGGACAACAACGAAACCACTTGCGCCCCCAGAAAGGTACCGATCAGAATGCCGACCACGATCCGGCGTACGATATCCCAACGCACCGCCCCGCGCCGATGGTGGGCCATGAAGCTTGAAACCGAGGTAAACAGGATGCTGGCCATACTCGTCCCGAGCGCCAGGTGCATCAGCGAATCATGCGGGACGCCTTGAGTCGGCAGGATAAACACCAGCATGGGGACAATCACCAGTCCGCCACCGACACCGAGAAGTCCGGCCAGAACACCGGCTATCGAGCCCACCAGCAGGTTCGGTAAAAGCAAGGTCACCCACCGGTTGACACTCTCCGGCAACCCGAGGGGCAACACAAGCAGGAGCGTCAAAGACAGCATCACCAGCGCCAGCAGCCCCAGATTCCAGTTCGTTTTCAACCACCTGCCCATCATTCGTCGCTCCCATGCTACAACCGGCAACCCGTTCAGCTTCAAGCGGCCAGTATAGGTCAACGTTGAAAAATGGCACGAGATTTTTCGGAGCCTGGAGAATCCTCCCTTAAAAAAAGATTGGCCTTGTATATTCGAGGTCTCATCCGTACAATACCGGGTAGGCGGTTTTCCGCCCGATACGACTCGCCCCGTATCCGACCATCCACACAAACCCAGGCTCGCGTGGGGGCTTTTCAGTTGAGGTTTGAACAATGCAGCAGCTTGCGCACGCTATCAATGGGATGTTTCTTCTGGTCCTGATTCTTATAAACAGTGGCCTCGGCGGCTGCAATGAATCGGATGAAAGCGGTCGTGCATTGGGTGACAGTTGCAGTCGGACCACCGATTGTGCCGATTGCCTGCGCTGCATCGACCAGGTTTGCGTTCAGCCTGATTCCGAACCGGATGGGGATGCTTCGGAGATGGACGACGACTCATTGGAAGATGTCGTACTCGACCATGTCTGGATCGACGGCGCGACCGGCTTGATGTGGCAGAATCCACCGGCAGAACAAACCATGAACTGGGAAGACGCACTGGCGTATTGCGAGGATCTGGAGTTGAACGGAGAAGATGACTGGCGTCTGCCTTCCCTTTTCGAGCTGCGTTCGCTTATCCGCGGCTGCCCACAGACGGAAATAGGCGGAGAATGCAATATGGGTGAGGAAGAGTGCATGAAAGAACGATGCCAGAGTATAACCTGTGGAGGCTGTGTGTTGGATGATTCTCCAACCGATGACTGCTATTGGTCAGCTGATCTGGAAGGTAAATGTACATGTTATTGGTCTTCCATGGGCGATGAGGATAACGACTATCGCAATTGGGGAGTTTGTTTCAATATTGCCTATGTGGATGCAATCCCAAATCTGTCGGATGGAATTTATGTTCGATGTGCACGCTAGTGTTGGTTTTTAATCGGCCAAAGCTTCGATGAGTCAGGATGTATCATGAAGCAAAAACAAGTCTCTATCGTTCTTATGTGGGGCTTCATCGTTTGTGCCCTGGGTTTTGTTTCGTGTGTCGAAGAGAGTAGCGACGCTTGCCCAGATCATATATTCAGCCAGGAGGGTGAGAGTTGTGTTGAAACACCAGATTGTGTGGAAGGATTGTTTTGTTCGGAGCATGTCTGCGTGTTTGATGGCGCTGTCATTGATGGAGACGCAGATGGAACTGATATGGAGAGAAATAACTATGGCTTGACATGGGTACCGATTTCATCCGGAGAGTTTGAAATGGGTTGTTCGGAGGGGAGTGCTACCGAAATGCCACGGCATCACGTCCAGATTTCGGCTTTCGAGATGACACAGACCGAGATAACACAGGAGCAATATGAATTCGTCATGACATGGAATCCTAGCTGGTTTCAGGTTCCCAACTCCAACTCATGCCGCCATTGTCCTGTTGAATCTATAACGTGGTTCGATGCTCGGGCATTCTGCCACGCCGTTGGTGGACGATTACCAACTGAAGCCGAATGGGAATACGCCGTCCGTGCTGGATCAACAACGCAGTATCCTTGTGGAGATGAGTCCGAGTGTGCAGACGAGATAGGCTGGTGGGAATGGAATGGTGGTGAACAAACTCACCCAGTCAAAGGAAAACTCCCCAACGATTATGGTCTTTACGATATGTCGGGCAATGTGTGGGAATGGGTGGAAGATTGCTGGCATGACAATTACGAGGGTGCGCCGACAGATGGTCGTGCTTGGTTAAAAGAAGAATTTTGCCATGAACATGTTATTCGTGGTGGTAGTTATCATTCCGACGTTTATATATATGGCGATTACCGTCGTTCCTCATATCGAGACAAAGGAATTAGCGTATTTTCATCAGAAAGTAGAGGTTTTCGTTGTGCGCGGAATCTTGTTGAATAGGAGGGATTCTAAGTGTGCTGCACTTGATTCGTAGCATAAAGATTCGTACCGTTTAAATCCCCGGCGTTGACCTCAGCAACCCACTCACCACAATTCGTCATTCCTAACTTTCATTCGTATGCCTAAACTATTTTTCACAATTTTCCTTGACGAATCGTACCGGATTGGTTATTTATTTAATTGCGTAGTATTGCAAGTACGCGACATCGAAAGGATGTACTCATGTCACATAACATCGCCGATCCGCGCCTGTGTAAAATCCAATCGGACTTCTGTTCCGTCATGGGCAACCAGAAACGCGTCCAAATCATGTGGCGGCTGCAACACGGCGAATGCACGGTAAGCGAGCTGGCCGAAGAACTCGAAACCAGTATCGCCAATATTTCCCAACACTTGCGGGTGATGCGCGATAAAGGCGCGGTGTTGGCGCGCAAGGAAGGCCAGCAGGTCCACTACCGCATCGCCAATCCGAAGTTCCTCGAAGCCTGCCGCCTCATTCGCGAAGGACTGGCCGAGTTGCACACGCGGCGCGGCGAAGCCTTGGGTCTTGATAACACACTGCCACCCAGCATTCAGGAGTGATCGCATGCCCATGAATCGACGCAGCTTTCTCAAAGCGGGAACCGCCGGGGTCGTCGGGGCGAGCGCCGTCGCCGCCACGGTCGAAGCTACCGCCGTCGCCGCCGCAACGGACACCGCCGAGCATCCGCGCGACATCGCCCCGCAGCCATCCAAGTTGGTCAACACCATCTGCGGTGTCTGTTTCTGGAAATGCGGCGTTACCGCCGAAGTGGGCGCAGACGGTACGCTGCTGCACCTGCGCGGCAACCCGAAACACCCCATGAGCCGCGGTCGCCTGTGCCCGCGCGGAGTGGGCGGCATCGGCATGCACGAAGACTCCGACCGCCTGACTTTCCCGCAAATCCGCAGCGGACGGCGCGGCGAGGGACTGTTCAAGCGGGCAAGCCAAGACGAGGCGTTCGCCGAGGCGGGGCGTCTGCTGAAAGAAGTGGTGGACAAACACGGTCCCGGCGCGTTGGCCATCATGACCCATGGTCCCTCCGAAGCGCATTTCGGCCACCTGGCTTCCGCCATCGGCACACCGCACCACACGCACCCGGCCTACGACCAATGCAAGGGTCCACGCGAAGTCGGCTTCAAACTCACGTTCGGCCACGAATTGAAGTCGCCCGAGCCGCTCGATATCGAAAACACCGACTGCCTGGTGCTGATTGGCTCGCATCTCGGCGAAAACATGCACAATCTGCAAGTACAGGAGTTCGTCACCGCCCGCACGCGCGGCGCCAAGGTGATCGTGGTCGACCCGCGTCGCTCCACCGCCGCCGAAAAGGCCCATGCCTGGCTGCCCATCAAACCCGGCACCGACATCGCCCTACTGCTCGCCTGGATACATATTTTAATCCGCGATAACTTGATCGACCGGGACTTCATCGACCAGCATTGCAGCGGCTTCGATGAGCTGGCCGAGCACGTGAGAAGCGCCACCCCTGAATGGGCGGCGAAGCAAACCGACCTCGATGCCGCCGAGATCCTGCGCAGCGCACACCTGATCGGCAAAGCCGGTCCCCATGTGGTCTTCCATCCGGGTCGCCACGTGGTGTGGTACGGCAACGACACCCAACGCTCGCGCGCCATCGCGATTTTAACTGCCATTACGGGAAGTTGGGGAGCTCGCGGAGGTTACTACCTCCCGCACAAGCTGAAGATTCCCTCGATCCACCAAGCTTATCCCGACATGCCGCCCTACCCGAAGATGGCCGAGCGGCGCGACCCCGGTTATCCCTTCGGCATCGCCGGAAACGTCAATGGCATTCGACAAGCCACCTTGGAAGGTAAAATCAAGGCCTGGATCGTGGCGGGCTCGAACCTCATCACCTCGCTGCCCGCCCAGCAGGAAACCATCGCCGCTATCCACAAGCTGGATGCGCTGGTCGTGGTGGACATTCTGCCAACCGAAATCACAACCTACGCCGACGTCCTGCTGCCGGCCGCCACTTACCTGGAGCGTCCCGACCCGTTGGTGGCGACACCCAATCGCGACCCCTACGTGGCCATTCCGCAACCGGCCACCGAGCCCATCGGCGAAAGCGATTGCGAATGTTACCTCGCCATGGGCATCGGCAAGGCGATGGGCCTCGGCCAGTATTGCCCCAAAGATTGCCTGGCCGATTTTCAACGTCGCATCATCGAGGTATACAATAATAAGCACCCCCATCAGCCGGTCGATTTCGAGCAACTGAAGCGCGACGGCGTGGTGGTTTTCGACGACGGTCGCCCGATCTACCGCGACGGTCTGGGTCTCGGACCCGACGGCACGGGCCGCTCCGGGCGCAAACTGAGCTTTCCCGATTTCGATGGGAAACCTGGTGCAAACAAAGTGAAGCTGTACAGCAAGGATTTGGAAAAGGCTTGGCGTGAAAAACTCGAAAAAGGCGAAGATCCCACGGGTTTCGAGCCGTTACCCACCTACTTCGCCCCACGCCAGGGACCGCCGGGACACGTGCGCCTCACCTACGGCCGCTCACCGGTGCACAGCTTCGGCCGGACCCAGAACACACCGGTGTTGCACGGCCGCGAGCCGGAAAACACTTTGTGGGCCAGCCCGAAAGTGGCGGCCTCCTACGGCGTGAAAGACGGCGACCGGGTGGAGGTCATCAATCAGGACGGCGTACGTGAAGGCCCCATCAAACTGTACGTCACCGCACGCATGCGCGACGATGCCGTTTACATGACCCATGGCCACGGCCACAACAGCCGCCAGCTGACTCGGGCCTACCGCAAGGGGGCCGACGATTCGAAGCTGATTTCCAGTTACGTGCTTGATCCTCTATCGGGCGGCACGGCCATGCGGGTGAATTTCGTCCGTCTGGTCAAACCGCACGCGGCGTAAGGAGGGAAATTCGATATGGCATTCAAATTCCGCATCGATGTCAGCCGCTGTATCGGCTGCCGGGCCTGCGAAGTGGCCTGCGTCACCGTCAACGACCTCAATCCTTCACACGCACGCTGCTTCGTCCCCTACCTGGAAGCCAACGAGACGAAGACGGCTCACGCCACGTATGCTCCGTATCTCTGCCACCACTGCGAAGAGCCGCCCTGCGTACCCGCCTGTCCCACCGGAGCTTCCTACAAGGCCGCCGATGGGCGCGTGCTGGTGGACAAAGAGCTGTGCATCGGCTGCGGGATGTGCGTCAAAGCCTGTCCCTACGATGCCCGCTACGTGGACCCCGGCAGCAAGAAACTCGAAAAATGCACCCTCTGCGACGGGCGCGTGCAGGCGGGACTGGCCCCGGCTTGTTTCGATGTCTGTCCGGCCGATGCCCGCCTGTTCGAGGAAGTGGTGGAGATCGACGGACGTTCCCAAACCGTTCGGATAGGCAATGTAAGCAAACCTGATGCGGGACACAAGCAGATGAAGCTTGTCTCGGAGACGGTGAATCCGAAACCGCGCCTGATTCTGAGCGGACGCCCCGAAGACCTTGAACTCGTCGCCGCCAAACGTCCACCCAAACTGGGCTTCGTCATGCCCGCCGCCATCTGGCGAAACGGCGCGGGCTGGTTGGTGCAAGGACTGGGTGTGGCCAGTATGGCGGCCATGGCGGGAATGGTCGCGCTGCGCGTGTTGCGCGGACGAAAAAATAAAATCAATCAGGCGGAAAAGGACAACAAGCCACCTCCCGCCGATCCACCTTCAGCCGCGAACTAAACGGGAGGTTTCCAAATGACGACGAAACATGCACATGAAGCCGCCTCCGGGACGCTCGTCAAGCATCCCTTGCCGCAGCGGCTGTTACATTGGTTCAACGCCGCCTGTTTTCTCTTCCTGTGGCTCACCGGCATCGGTATCGTCACCGCCGCCGGTTACCGCGTGGCCCCACAACCCTACATCGACGCTCTGCTGGCCGTCTTCGGTAGTCAGCAGGCGCTGTTGAATGCCCATATTGCGATCGGCGTCCTTTGGTTCGCCATCTTGGGCGTCACCTTCATTCTCGATCCCTGGGGCCTGGCGGCGCGCTTTCTGCGCGACATCCGTTTCACCCGCCACGACCTCTCATGGTTGGCGTTGCGCGGCAAAGCCGAGTTGAACGACACGATCGAACTGCCCCCGCAAGGCGCGTACAACGCCGGACAAAAAGCCTTCGGCTGGGCGGTTTTATTGGGCGCACCCGTCATCGGTATCTCGGGCGCTTTAATGTGGCAGGGAATCGGCGGCGAATGGGGCAAGTGGCTGGTGCTTCTGCACCTCGTGGCCGTCGGCGGCGTCATCGCATTTTTCTTCGTACACTTCACCATGGCGGCGCTCATCAAAGAAGAACGCCCGGCGCTGGCCTCCATGCTCACCGGCGACGTCGACCCCGACTATGCCCGGCATCACCACATCGAGTGGTATGAACAGGTGGAAAGACAAGGTGGCGAGCCGCTCGATTCACGGGAACGTTTCGGCGTCCCGCGCATGGCCGGGCGCGCCTTCAAACGCCTGTGGGCCTGGATCACCTCGCGGGAGGAACAACCGTATTGGTCGCCCTATGCAGCGGGTGTGGGCCTGGGCCTGACAGTCCTCGCCGCCTTCATGCTCACTGGTCATGGATTGGGTGCCTCGGGCTTTTTCTCGCGCCTCGGAGCCTCCACCCTCGGTGCGATGGCCCCCGCGCATGTACTCGGTAACCGCTACTGGGGTCCGACTTTCGAAGCGGGCGTGTCCCATTACTGGCTGACTTGGTCCATCATCGGCGTCCTGATCGGCGGCTTCATTTCGGCCGCGCTGGCCGGACGCATTCGCTCGGGCGTGGATCGCGGCGAATTGATATCGAAGAGCGGCCGTATCTTCTTCGCCATCATCGGCGGCATCCTGGTTGGCTTCGCCACCCGCTACACACGCGGCTGTACCTCGCACCAAGCCCTCTCGGGCGGCGCGCTGCTTTCGGTGGGAGCATGGATCTTCATGTTCAGCGTCTTTACCGGCGGTTTTCTGGCCGCCTTCGGATTCAGGAGGTTATGGCGATGAATGCTCCCTTCCCTCTCGCACCCCTGGACGGCTTCAGCGAAATCGCCTATTTGATGATCTCGCTCGGCTTGGGCGTCTTATTCGGGTTCTTCCTGGAACGCGCAGGCTTCGGCACCTCTAAAAATCTGACATCCGTCTTTATCTTGCGCGATTTTCGCGTGTTCCGTGTGATGTTCACGGCCGTCGTGACAGCCATGCTGGGCGCGTTGATTCTCGATGGCGTAGGTATCCTCAATCTGTCACTGGTGCAGTACGAGGCCACCTTCTTTTGGCCGATCTTGCTTGGCGGACTCGTCTTCGGCGTCGGTTTTTACGTCGGCGGTTTCTGCCCCGGAACGGCGGTGGTCGCACTGGCACGCGGACGGTGGGACGCCCCGGCCTTCTTGTTCGGTATCGTGTTGGGGATCTACGCCTTTGCACTTTTATTCGACGGTTTGTTCGAGCAAGCCTGGTTTATCAACTTTTTCGCCCCGGCCGATGCCGCCAAGATGACACTTTACGGAGACGGTCCGGCCTGGCCCTGGGCGCTCGGAGTGGTCTTGATGGCGCTGGGCGGCTTCGCGGCCGTCCCGTATCTGGAACGGCGTTTCGCACTCAAAACGGTGGCCGAACTGAAGGCAGAAAAGAGCGATTCCAGCACTCCCGCCAAGCCGGTCGTCAAAGCGCCGCGCAACTTCTGGAATACGGCCGCTCCGGCTTTAGCCTTTGTGGGAGTCGTAGTGGTCATTGTCACCGAATCTGCGACCCCGCACCCGGTATTGGCCAACCATGTACCTAAAAGCGCTGCCACGGCCCTCGATCCGGCTGAAGCACCGCTGGTGGACAGCTACACCCTGGCCGGTTGGCTGGTGGCCGAAGGAAACAACCGTCAGGCCGGAAAACCCAAAGACTTGGCACTGTTCGACCTGCGCCCGGTAAATGCGGACAAGCGTGACCTCGTTTTGCCCTTGTCTGTATATCTCGAAGCCGGAGACTCCGATGGCGACGCTTTCCTCGCGGAAGCGCTCATACGACTTGGAAAATTGACGGCGGATCTGCCCAAAAGCAAGCCGCTGGTATTCGTGGACGACAGTGGCCAAACCAGTCTCGCCCTTGTAAACGCTTTGCGGCGACGCGGAAAAAACGCGTTGGCCCTCGACGGCGGGTTAAACGCCTGGCGACGCGACATTCTGTCCGACCCCAGCACCTGGCCACTGCCCTCTTTCATGCCGAAACCGGCCACCGCTTTCACTCAAACAGCCCTCGCCTATCTGGGCGGTCAAAGCCAAACACCCCCACCCCGCTTCGTCTTCGCCGGGGCCACCCCGCCGGAAACCAAGATCGTCACCGTAAAAGCCAAAGGCGCGGGCGGAGGCGGATGTAATTAAACGTGACGATCTGATCCAAACACACAAACGCCGGACTCCCACGAGTCCGGCGTCTTCATTTTTTCGTATTCCCTTACCGATAAAGACTTATTCCGCACCGAACGGACAGGTTTCAGGATCACCACTACGCTTTTCCGCGTTTTCGATGGGATTATCCACACCGGTGGCAACCCAATCGGGATGTTCTTCCTCGTCCCAGGTGGCGTACTCGCTGTAAAAACTACGACGGAAGTCGGCATCCCAGCACTCGATGGTCTCGGCCGCCAAAAAACCCGCCGCGGTAACGTCCTCGCCCGAAACCACCGCATCGGTTTGGCCGCTGCCATCCGACTGCCAGCGCGTCCAGGCTTCCGCATTCTCAACGGAACTGGTTAGCGGATAAATATCCGTTACGGCCGTAAACCGCAACTCGCCGCTATTATCTTGGGCATCCACATAATCATAGGTGGCATCGGCGGGAAAGTTGTCATCCTCGGTAGCGAAATCCTCGAAAACGATGCTGATCGTCCGATCCTCGGTACTGCGAATATCGTAGGTAACCGTCGCCCGGCCCTGCTCCAGCACGGTGGGATCGACGCTCGCCGCCATATCGAAGTCAAGGGCCATCTGACCCTGTCCGCGACGCGCCATACCATCCTCGGGTGTCATGGTGCCTTCCCAGACCGTGACATAGTCGGACTCCTCTTTCGGACGTAGCTCGAAAGCGTAATCGAAAGCGCCATCATCCCGGTGAGTTAGCGTGAAGCGCGGAACGGTGGCATCCAAGCCCGTCAGCGGTTCTTCGGGAGCCCATACCGCTCGGTTGTCGTCCGACTCGGTTGGGGGATAGCGCACGATATCGTCGATGAAAGCTAAAAAGCCGTAAACAATCGCATTTAGTTCGCGCGCCATGCGGGCGGTTTCCATGTAAAACGTGGCCACCGGGGCTTGGGCTCCGCGCAAACGCGCCGCCTGAGCGGCTTCGGGCACCTCGATGCGAAGCTGCTCCCAGTCGGGAACGGCATCGAGCCATTCACCAGCGACGCTACTCTCCTCATCACCGCCACAACCAGAAAAACCCAGGATCGACATCCAGCCAGCCAAGCAAAGGAGCACTCCCATCAACAACTGCTTACGTTTCATGGTCTCCTCCCAACGACGACAAGGTGACTCAATCGAACCCGATCGGGCAAAGCGTTACATCGCCCGCCTCGCGATCGCGGGCCGGTTCATCGTCCTCTGCGGCATTCAGGCTGTAATACAATTGGACATAGTAGGTTTGACCCAGTTGACTATCCCAACATTCGCGAATCTCCACTTTAGACAAGCTCTGAGCACTGAGATCGTCACCGCTGATAAAAATATCGGTTTGACCCATCTGCAACTCGGTCCAGTCGCTATATACGTCCAGGGTTTCCATGGTGTCCGTGTGGTCGGTCCAGTTGTAAAAAGTGGTAAACGCCATGGAACCAGAACCATCCGTGCGTTCCAGGTAGGTATAGGTCATGTCACGCGGCGTTTGACTGAGATCGTTTTCCGCGATGTAGTCCTTGTAGGTAAGAGTCAACTCGCGGTTTTCATCCGTTTTGGCGTCGAATTCCACGGTGACGCTCCCGCTCCGCGACAAAGTGGGATCGATGGCGGAAGCCGCACTGAAATCGAAGACAAATTCGCCACTTCCGCCTTCCTCGGTCAGCACATCGCGCTGCATCTCGCCATACCAGACGATCTGCCAGGCATCGGGGGCATTACGGTGACGCCGCCGCATGAAGTAGCTGAAGGTGTCGTCGGACAGGGCTTCAATTGAAAATGACGGCACCGTAAGCGACTCCCCGTCCAGGGGCTGGCTCAGCTCCCACACCGCGATCGTCTCATCCGCGCGCTTGGGCGGCAAAGGCGTAATATCAGCGGGAACGGTCAACTCACGCCAAACGGTTTCGTTGACACCACGCGCCACTCCGCGCGTCAGTTCCCAAAATACCGCGAGGTTATCGCCGGTGGCGCTGTCGTAATCGGGCGTTGCGATATAAAGCATCATGGGATCGGGTACGGCGTCGAGCAGCACACGTGGGGCGGGCTGCACTCCTTCTTCCGTATCGTCCCCCATATCGCCGCAGGCCCCCAAAACCAGAACCCACAAAATCAGCCCGGCCATTGCCGCCAGCCACACGCTTCGTTGCGTCATCGCGCTTCTCCTGCTGCAAACCTGACATTCGGAGTTTCCGGCATAAGCATACCAAAAAATGCGCCCATTACGCAAGGTGTCGCTTCCAAAGCAAACGCTTAAACCTTCATCGCAAAAACCACAGGAAACGCAGCAAACCGAACAACCGGGTAGCATCCCTGCTTTTTTAGGTTGACACCCCAATCTTATTTCTGTATTTTCAGAAATAACTGAAAGCTAAAGGACGGAATCCCATGCCTCGCAGTAAACAACCCGACCTTTGTTCATCCCCCGATTATTCACCACGTCTGCTCGTCCCGGTTTTCGCCTTCTTTCTAGCCTTGGTCGCTCTTACGGCCTGTTTGGACGAACAGGAATCCGCCGATCCCTGGGACAACGGCGACAGCGACAATCATTCTTCGACTGATGGCGACGTCGACCGCGAAACATCACCCGACGGCGATAGCGAGGGCGAAGCGAACGATGACAACAGGGATTTCAGCCCGGAAACCCTCTCGGGTTTATGGGCCATGAAATTCTGCATCGCCTACACGGTAGTTCTACCCGTCTTCAATCAGAAGGTGCAGATGCTTATCTCGGGCATTGCGCGTATCGAGGCCGAGATGGATGGCACGGATATGCATTTTACCGAACACATCTGCGATTTTTCGACGAAAATCGTGGAAGATATCGACTTCAACGTTATTTTCCCTCTCGAAACCATCGAAGCCATTCCAGCCGCCGCACGCCATGCCGCCTTTTCGGAATTGGCCGAAAACGCCGTTTTCCAAACCAGCCCGGCCCATGACATCTACGGCGTCGATCCAACCCTGTTCGACGATCCCCATAGCGACCCTCTTCCCGACGATCCCGATGACCCGCGCGTGATTGATTTCGAGGAAGATGGCAATCCGGGCATTACGGCACGCATCAGCGGGATCGTACAGGGTGAGGTATATGTCATCATGCGCATGATGCGCGATATGACCGGCCGGATCGTCAATAATCGCCTGATCGAAGGCCAGATCGATTCCAGCGTTGAAATGATCACCCTCGACGCCAAACCGTCGCTCATCAAGCTGCAGCTCGACCTGGTGCCGCACCCGGTCCCTGACCTCAACCGTTTCGAATTCATCCGGCTGCAAAGCGACCTGAATTGCGAAGACATTTTCGCTCGCGAGGGGGAACTGTTCAGTTACGACCCGATGGATTACGCGGTTCCGCTGGAGTCCGATTAGACCGCGATAAAGATCTTGCCGGGTGCGAGGAATCCAACTAGGATACCCGGCAGAGTAGATTGAAACGCATTCAAGCCAGATACGAACGGGGAGAACATGCGTAAAATGTGCCTATGGGCCCTGGCGGCCCTCGCCATGTTCGGCTTCTTGCAAACAGCCTGGGCCAGTCCGCTCGACCTCTATGGTCTATCGCCGCGTTCCATGGGTATGGGCAACGCCGCCACGGCCGGAGCGCGCGATTATTCGGCGCTCTTTTACAATCCGGGACGCCTGGGATTCGTGCGACCCTCTTTCGGCGTCCACATCATGGCCAGCTTCGACCGGGTCAACATCTACCTCAAAGATCGTCCGGACGGCTACGACGTCCCCGAAGAGGTGTATCAAGCCCTGCCCCTCGACCCCGACGCGACGAAAATGCGCGTGCGCTATCTGCCCACCGATGAACTTCCCAGTGCACGCAGCGACACAAACAACGATCCCAATACCGTCGCCCTGACCGGCGGCATCGTGCACAATTTCGGTCTGCACTGGTTGGCCGCCGGGTTGGCCTTTTCGATTCCACTCCAAGCCCTGGCCGACGTCGATGTCAACTTCGTCGACGAACGCGAGCAATTCTTCACCAATAAATTGCACTTTCAGTTACTGAACCGACGCACGCAGCGGCCCTCCGTCATCGCCGGACTGGCCTTCCGCCCCTTACAGTGGTTCGGTTTCGGCGCCTCGGTCAACGTCTTCGGCAACGTGGTCGCCCAAACCAAAATGTACGTACCCGATGCGCTCGATCAAAAAAATATCTATTTTCTGATGGATACTAAAGTCAAATACGATGCCGCCGTAACGGTGGGGATGCAGTTCGAGCCACTGGACTGGCTGGGAATCGGTATCTCTTTCCGCGACCGTTCCTGGTTCGGCGCCAACATCGACAACCAACTGCAATTCTGGAACTTCGAGCTCTACGAAGGCGAGCCCATCACCGAACAGGCCTTTCGCTATGCCTATTCCTTTTCACCACGCCAACTCTCCGGCGGCCTCCGTTTCGACTACGAGATGTGGACGTTGAATCTGGATGGAAACTGGATTCGCTGGTCGGAATACAAGGCCGAAGTCTCGGACGGCAACGATTCCAATTTCCACGACAGCTACTCGGTCAAAGCCGGGTTGGAAGTCCGTCCCATACCCTGGCTGGATGTGAGGGCGGGCGGAGCGTGGGTGCCCAGCCCGGTCGGATCACAAAGCGGACGCACCAACTATGTCGACAACAACCGAGTCGAAGCCAGCGCCGGTTTTTCCTTCTACCTGCCTTGGGTGGAGGGTCTATCGATCGATACCTACGTCCAATTCCTGGTGTTGTTGTCGCGCAGCCAGAACAAAGACCCCGAAGCTCTTAATGGGTTGGTGGATGAATTCCCCGATTCTCGCGACATCAAAACCGATCAACCCATCCCTGAAAGCGCCGGGTTGCAAACCAACAATCCGGGATTCCCCGGCTACCGCAGCGCAGGCTTTCTCGGAAGCGCCGGAGCAGGCGTAACTTATCAATTTCAGTAGATTCTCCCGTTTCGCCTACACATCCAAAACATCGTCCCAGCGCCGGGTAATTCCGTTCCAAACAGAAAAAGCCCGTGCCGAGGTCGCCGCGCCATCGGAAAACTCACTTGGGCTAAAAACCGTCAAGGATGTCAAAGACTTGATCGAACCAAAGGCCTTGCGATCGGGTGAACTGACGATCCGCCGCCGCCAGGTTCCGGTATCGAGGTAGTATTGCTGACCCCGCTCGTCGATCTTCAAGAGGTCGACGGAAGGGGTGTGGGTGTGCCCGGCGATCACCATCCGTGCCCGACCCGAGCGCACCGTCGGTTCATGCAGAGCGTACTCCGCCGGACCTCCGTTATCGAAGTCGATGTTACGCAGTTTACTGGCCATGGATTTGGCCAAGTTCAGCAGAATGCCATTGTGCCAAGGGCGCGTGTCCAGGAAAAGTTGTACGGCATCAATCGTATCCAAACGCCATTTTTTATCCAGATCATCCAGGCATTCGCGCAGGAAAGGATTGGCATGAATATCATCGAAGATCTGCCGCAATACCGGCTCGATAACCTTCCAAACAGTCCCCTCTTCCATTCCGGGGATGGTTAAAAGAAAGTCGAGGATCGCCGACTGCGGCCGCAGATCATCGAATTCCAACAAGCGCGTATAAACCGTCCGTAGAATCGGATCGGTGACGATGGTTGCATCGCCATGCAACCGTCGAAACAAAAACGGCAGACGCGCCGCAATGTCCACTGTGATAAAATCTCCGATGCACGGCTTGCCGTAGGTTGTCGCCGGGATGTCATCCCAGTGTTCAATGTCCATCAGGTTTTCGCAGAAGTTGTGACGATCGTATTCGTGACCGTGACGAATCCGAACCCGATGCTCCTCATCCCAGATCGAACAGGGAAACGGTTCATCGCTCAGAGGCAATCCGAGCAACTCACGCACCCGTTTTCGAATCAACGGGGTGGCGTTCGCCAAACGATCATGATTGCCGGGAATGTATTCGAGCTGCACCTGAGCGGGGAAATCCTGCACCGTTCCGCCGGGGCGCACTCGATATTTCCCCTCTAAAAGCAGATTCAGGATACCGAGGGTTTTACGGACTTCGCGCTCCTGCCCGATACGAGATAAAAGAGCAAGGATCAAACGTTCCAAATCGGCATGGCGACGAACATCTCGATTATCGACATACGGACGGCTATCGACTCCGCGCCGGGAAAACCACAGGGAACTGCGATGCAGATCGAAAATATCACCCGCCAATACGATTTTGAGCTTTTGGGATTTCGCCCGTCGGATATCGCGAGCCAACAGCGCAATACAGCGTTGATAAAAAGTCGCGTCAAGATTCCGTGAAAAAGTCAGGGGAGGGGCCGACCCATAAGCGCCGATAAAATCGCTACGCTCTTCTTCGAAATGAAGGTCCGAAAGCACCAATAACATGCTTTTTCCTTTTCGACGTGTAATGAGTCAAAAACAGGACAAGGTTCCTTCTGATTCAGTAAACTAGAACAGTGTGTCAGAATACGTCACACCTACAATGATTTATTACTAACGGGGTCGAAGTATCGTAAAAAAAATCCTTTCGCATCGTTTTCGCTAGAGAGTAATTCAATAGAATTTTCTAATACTTATGCCGCTACCTTCATGGATTTTACAGAATGAAATGGCGATGAGATTGGATCGAATTATTTATTTACCCGCGCGAAAATTTGCGATTCACTTCCAAGGAGGTATGATGACGGAACTATTTGCAACGGAGATCGCCCGTGCGTCGATGGATTCACCTTTCCATTCCTGTTTTGGCTGCCTCCGCCGCTCCCGTTGTGGCGGCCATTTACGGATCAGAATTGACCAATTGGCTGAAAAGCGTGCAGACCGGCTGGCCTCTACCCGCCTCGGCCTTGCTGGCCACGGCATTGTTACTCCTGCCAATTCCGGCCGCTCTGCTCTTCAATCAGGTGCGCCTTGTACTGCTGGCCCTGATGGGCAGCGGCATCCTGATGTTGATTCATCCCCAAATCGGAAACCTGGAAACACCTCTGCGCCATCTTGTCATGTTGGTAACGCCCATCCAGATTCTGCTTCTCTTGTTGCTGCGGGAACGTGGCTTACTCAACCGCTTCGGACTCATCCGCCTGGCCGTGGTGAGCGTTCCCCTGCTGACTGTCTGGCTCGCGCGCGCTCCACTGGCCAAGGGACTCACCTCCCTGACGACAACCTGGCCCTGGCTGTTGCAGCCTTGGAACGCCCTCGACGCTCCTTGGCCGATACTTGTCCTGCTTCCAACGACGATCTTCGTCATGATGCGTTTGAAGGGAACGGAATACCCGGTGATTGCACCTGGTTTCGCCGCCGTTGCGACGATCGTCACGTTGGCTGTGGCCTCGAAAAACACCCTGTGGTTCTCGGCCTCGACACCGGTTGTCCTACTGTGCGGTTTCGGTGCCGCCGGGCTCATTATGTTGTGGTGTGTTTATCTACTCTCCTGGGGACGCGCCTATCGCGATGAGTTGACCGGCTTGCCGGGCCGCCGCGCCTTGGAAGAAAAGCTCGCCAAGCTGGTGGGTTCCTATTCCCTGGCGATGGGAGATGTCGATCATTTCAAACGTTTCAACGACAAATACGGCCATGACACCGGCGACGACGTGCTGCGCATGGTGGGAGGCATCCTTGAACGCCATACGCCCGGCATTGCCTACCGTTATGGCGGTGAGGAATTCACGATTGTATGCAATGGTCTAACCGCACGCGAGGCCGCCGAACGGCTGGAGGAAGCCCGCCAAAAAATAGCCGAGACCCAGCTTACCCTGCGTCAACGAGGCGGAAAAGAACGCAAAACCCGCGGCAAGGTATCCGTGACGATGAGTTTCGGCGTCGCTCAGCCCAACGAGCACAACCGCCACCCGAAAGACGTGTTGAAAGCCGCCGACAAAGCCCTTTACAAAGCCAAACGGACCGGACGCAATCGCATTAAAAGCGCCTAATTACTCGACATGAGACATGATAGACCAGCCACGCGCCTCGGCGATCATGCGCAAGCGCGGCGTCGGCTCAACCGCAATGGGATGCCCCACCATGGCCAGCATGGGTTCATCGGAATGATGATCGCCATAGGCGGTGGACTGACTCAGATCGAGTTCCTGCTCGATAGCCAGACGTTCGGCCGCCCGCCGTTTGCCTTCGCCGATGCAAATAGAGCCTTTGGCTCGCCCCGTAAGAAACCCTTGACCATTCTCCTCCAAATCGGTGCACAGCAAGTGATCGAAGCCCAGGTCTTCCACCACCGGCGTCAGCAAATAGCGCACCGATGCGGACAAAATCACCAACTTATCGCCCCGCCGCCGATGCTCCTCCACCCGTTCGAGAAGCGCGGGAGCAAGCAGAGGCTTCAGGTGAGCATGATAATACTCGGTCGCTCCGGCCTCGAAATCGGCCAGTTGCCGACCGCGATAGTAGGTGATCAATGAACGCGCCATGCGTTCGGCCGGATAGAGATCGCGTTTGAAAAACTGATTCAACAGCATAACGCGCAAAATGTAGCTTAACGGCACTTGTCCCTGCTCCCAGAGAAAGCGGATACCCATTTTGGCGGAATCCCCCGCCAGCAAGGTGTTGTCGAAATCGAAGAACGCGGCGCGATGAGGCATTTCAGTCGAACTCCTTCCAACCGGCCATCATGATTCGTAATAGACGACATCTTAACAGAAGCAAGCCCGAGTTGAAAAGGGTTGAACACACGGCGTTTCACTTCCAAGCTTTTCACCGTTTTCCACCCACTCTAATTCGGCTTACGGGGTGCCATGGGCCAAGCCTTTGGCTTGCCCATGCTGTTTTCACGGGCAAACCTAACGGTTTAGCCCGTGCCACCCATCATTCATCGAAGATGATTCGAGACTCAATCAGAATTGAACCGCCCTAGGGTTGAACAGCTTAAGCTTGCACCCATGAGCCGTCGGTGCTATTTTGAGACATCATTTTTCAAGCCGAGGTGGCCCATGTCTTTCAATCGCCTGCTGTTTTTCATCGCAGTGCTTGGTATCTCCGGTTACTTCTACTATGATCGGGTGTACAAGCCAATGTCCGGAACTTCCGACGCTGCGGTCAAATCGGCAACCAAGAATCCCAGCGCCCCGGATAACCCGGATAAACCGGAAGCCCCGCCCAAACCACCGAAACCCTTCTACAAGTGGGCGGATGACAAGGGCACCATTCATTACACGGACGACGAAGCCGCCATCCCGGAAAAATTCCGCGATTCCGCCTCCGACGTCATGCTCCCGGAAGTCACGGTACTGGACAACAAAACGTTCAACCCCGGCTCGATCGACTTCGATACCAAAGAACCGGAACCGCCCCGCACACCGAACATCAGTACCGCCCGCCGAGTGATCCTGTACTACATCCCCAGCTGCCCGAAGTGTCAGAAAACGCATGCCTTGCTCAAAAAACTCGGCGTTCCCTATGCCGATATCAATGTGGAAAAAGATCCACGCGGGCTGAGAGCGCTGCAGCAGCTCACGGGCGGAAGCGCCGTCGTCCCGGTTATGGAAGTCGGCGGGCGCACCATCGTGGGCTACCGCCCGGAAGACATCGCACAGGCGGTAAAAAGCTTAAAAACCAAATAGCCGCGAGTCGGCTTGCCTTTCATACGACGTTCGAGGTAAAATAATCGACGATTCCGCCACGGAACCGTTGGAGAGACTGTCAGTGCCGTGCACCGGCGACAAGGAGGATAAGAGGATGCGTACGTGGACATTGCTGCTGGTCCTGGCCGCCGTATTGGTTTGCGCCCCCGGGTGCAACGGAGATGACTCGGACACCGATAACGACGGACAAAGCTGCACCCTCAACACGGATTGTCCGTATGGAAGCCGCTGCCTGAATCAGGTCTGCACCACACTCGAATGCAGCGCCGACACCGACTGCCTGGGGGGTGAATACTGCAACATTCAAACCGGCCAGACGACCGGTCAGTGCACCGAATACGCCACTGACGGCGACGACCCGACCGATGGCGATGCACCCGACGGCGATGAGCCGGTCGGAGACTGTATTTCCGGCGACTGGCGCTGCCAGGGCAGCGTCCTGGAGCAATGCCAGCTTCAAAATAACCGTTATGATTGGGGATTTTACGAGGATTGCGAATTCGGCTGCGAACAGAATGCCTGCGCCGAGGATCCCGACGGTGATCAGGACGCACCGGAAGAAGAGTCCACCCTCTGTGAACCCGGCACCGAACGCTGTTACACCAACCAAGTTCAACACTGCGAAGAAGACGGTTCGGCCTGGCGCATCGAAGACCCCTGTCTCAATGGCACCTGCGTCCAAGAAGACATCGATGCTTATTGCGGCCCCAAGATCATCTGTCAGGATGGCCAGCAGCGCTGCGACCCGCAGGGAACCAACGCCGTGGCCACCTGCAACACCGCTGGAACCGAATGGACGCTCATGCCCTGCGCCGCGTCTCAAACCTGCATTAACGGCATCTGCGAAGGCGGGTCGGAATGCACCCCCAACCGCTATCGCTGCACCAACGAAATGAAACGCGTGGAACAATGCAACAGCCAGGGAACCGGCTGGGTGTTGTCGGAAAACTGCGGCGACGGTGAAACCTGTGTTTGTGGCAGTTTCCTCGGCACCGATTGCATTCAGGCCGCCTGCATCACCGATACCGTCTGTGTCCCCTTTTCCGAGCGTCGCTGCTCCGGCAATACGGTCCAGCAGTGCAATTTCGACGGCAAAGGCTGGTCGGACTGGAAAGATTGCGAGGATGACGAACAAACCTGCCAGGATGGAGCGTGCATCTAAGCACCCGCTCAATCGATCTTGATATCATCTATGCCCGGCCTTGATAAGGTCGGGCATTTTCATCAATGATCGGGATAGGTTGGAACGAAAGACGGTTCGTTTTTTCCTTGTTCGATGAGCTCTTCCGTGGGGATGAAACGGCGATTGTCTTCTTCGTATTCGTTGAACAAGTCCATACCGGTATCGGCTTTATAACGCTCTCTCAAACCGCCGTTTACATCCTCGACCGTTGCTTCGAAGGACTCGGAAACACCATCGTCGGTTCTGTTGGCGTACTCCAACAGGAAATAGAGCACAAGCACCATAATCAGAATCGAAATAGCGAGTTCCAGCCAACTTGAACGTCGCCGCATGGATGCCTCCCTCTTTGTCTCAAACACAAAAAACAGAATAATTGCAAAGAAAAGATGACCCACTTCCCCCGTTAACATGCAAAGCCATGACATGCAAGTCAAACGAAGGTGAATTACCGGGCGGTTTCATCAGGCAGGAGATCGCAGTACATGAAGCGTCCATCCCGCAGCACCATCAAGCCTCGGTGACAGGCAACGGGAGCCGAAAAGATCGGACCATCGTAAACAAAGCTGTGAAATTCGCCGTTTTCGCCGCAAGGGTCCACACGACGCGGTAAATCACTCAACAACGAACGGGTGTAGCCACGACCGGCAAAACCGCCATCCAACGCCTCGGTATCGACACAAGTCAGGATGGCACGAAAGCCCTGCTCGATGAAATGCCGCGCCAGCCCGGCTGTGTCTCGGCTCCAGATCGGAAAGAAAGCCTTCAACCCCACTTCAGCCAGACGTTCCTCGCGATAGCGGCGTAAATCTTCCAGAAACAAATCACCGAAAGCCACACCGGATAGGCCGTTTTCACGGCCCCGCTCCAACGCCGCACGCATCCGCCGTTCATAAATCGCATTGCTGCAGGAAGCCGGAATCCAAACGATCTCCAGGGGCAGTCCAACCGCCGCCGCCTGGGCTTTCAGAAGCGTCAAACGCACACCATGCATGCTGATACGCTCCACATCCTCGGTGACGGTGGTCAGCAGGGCTGTCACCTTGAAACGGCGATCTTTTCGCAACGCGTCCAAAGCTGCCGCGCTGTCTTTGCCACCGCTCCAGGCCAACCAGACCGTCTTCGCCATGGCCATCCGCTCCATGCGTTTAATTGTACATGATGTCCGTCAACAACAAGTTCACCAGAATGACAACCAACCCGGTAATCACCACCGCTTTATTGGTGGCGCGACCGACGCCTTCGGGCCCGCGCTCGGCCACAAACCCGAAATAACAGCTCATGGCGGCGATGATGGCCCCGAAACAAACGCCCTTGATCATACCGTTGATGATATCGCTGAAGTGAATGTAGCTGACCGTGTAGCTCCAGAAAGATCCCGGATCAAGATCCAATTGCACCGTACTGACCACATACGTAGCCCCGATGGCCAAGGCATCGGAAACGAGGATCAGACAGGGAATCATGATGACCGTCGCCAGAAAGCGCGGTAAAACAATGTATTGCATCGGATCGACCGCCATCACTTCCAGAGCGTCGATCTGCTCCTTGATGCGCATCAATCCGATGGAAGCCGCCATACGCGTCCCCGCTTTGGCCGTTAGAATACCGGCCGCGATCGCTGGGCACAACTCACGTACTTCCGTCAAACCGGCGAAAACCCCCACCATCGACTCACCGCCGAAGCTGAGAAAGGTGGCATAACCTTCCAATGCGACGTTCATCCCGATAAACACGGAGACCGCAGCCAAAACCGGTAGCGAATCGATGCCGACTTCGAAGAGTTGCTGAAGAAACTCGCGTCTGGGCGGTAAATGGGTGACAGTAGTTTGCAGAATACGAATGAAAAACCGGACAATACGCCCGGTTTCGGCAAAGAAGGTCAAAACGGACATCAGCGCCCGAACAACCAAATTCGGCGGGTAAATGGCGGCGGGGGCGCTGGAACCTTGCATGGTCAGTCGCCTCCGTCGTTTATTTGGTGAAGACGGTGCGCAGAATCAATTCGTGCTTGGGATTCCAGAGAGTCAGATTGTATTCGCCACGAGTCAGATCGGTAATACTGGCTTCGAGACGATAGTAACACATACCGTCGGTCTGGATGTCCGGATCGCGCAAGACTTCAATGATATGAACGTTGTCATCAACCACATCCGACGCTAATTCCAAACTGACTTTGCGGTAAACATCACTCAGAAAGAAATCCGATTCCGCGTCGTTATAGCGATCGAAGACCCATTGGGGATAACAGGGATAATAGGCATTGACATGGACAAAAAACGGGCGGCCTCGATTTTCCGTAACGTAAAAATGTTCCACGCATTGATCTTCGCGAGCGCTGCAAAAGGGTTCCACCCGCCCGTCCACGATCGACAGGCAATCCCCTTCTTCGGCGCTGAAATCCGTCACGCAATCATCCAACAATTCGAAGGTTTGATCTTCCAGTATCGGAATCGGCGTACTCCCATCGCCGCAGGCAAAAAGCCCCGCCGCCAGACCGATAAACCATGCACACCAACTCCGTTTCACAAGACCTCCTTACGCACGTTCAAACACGTAACCGCGCGCGCATCTTACACCCCCGTCCGATTGAAAGCAAGCATCCGAAGTTAGTTGTTGAATCCGCGGTTGCTGCCTTCCCGTTCAAAGGCGATAGTCAACCCGAAATCCGTGAATGGTATGAAGGCATCCACCTTGTAATGGACGGCAATATCCACAAACCGCCCTTCCTTCTTGACCTTCATGTTTTCCGGTCTGAAGTAATAGTTCTGCTGTTTGAGTTCCTCGATGGCATATAGGGTGACAGCCTCGGCCGACTCGAGTCCCGCCGATTTTTCGGCCACCGACCGAAGCATGGTTCCCAGTTTCCAGTTGTTGAAGTAAGGTGGCACAAAAACGTACAATGCCGTAATGACAACCACAATACCGATCGAAATCCCGAGATTCCCCAAAGAACTGGCTCCCCGCCGCTGTCGCAGCATTCTCCCCAAGGCAGGCATCCGCTCCTCCTTCTCCCGTTTTTTGTGCGCGGTTTCATTCAATCAGGTCATTGTGAATGTTTGAGTATGGAACGTCAAGTTTTCCCATAACTTTTATCCTTTCTGTTGACCGCAGAACTTGACGTCCCGACCCACATCCGCTATAGATCATGACACGGAAAATGGGATGAAAAGCGAGGTGTCTCATGAGTCGAATCGGGTTGTATGGATCTTTGGCCTTATCCATGATGGTCATTCTACTGGGGATCTGGGCTTGCGGCTCGGACGAAGACGACGATGGGATCGACGATCAGGTCGATTGTACGCTGGATGAGGATTGTCCCACCGGAAACACCTGCTCACCGGACGGATTTTGCGAGGCCTGCACCCCCTGCGAAACCCGCAGCGACTGTCCTTCGGGTTATTCGTGCCTCACCGAACGCGGCTGCTGCAAAGAAGTCGAATGTAGCATCGACAATGACTGCGACGACCCGAAATACTGCATCGACCTGATCTGCCGTCAGAAAAGCTGCACCGAAAGCGCAGACTGCACCCGTTTCGATCACACGTGTTATCAGGGCTATTGCATCTCGCGTGAATGTAATGCCCATGAGGATTGCGAATCGAATCTTTGCGACCTCACCAACTATGTTTGCCTGTCGTGTGTGGTCGACGCGGATTGCCCCTCAAGCGGGCTGATTTGCGATGACGGGGATTGCATCCCCAGCAGCGTCGTGGACGGCGATGGCACCGGCGAGAAACTGGGCTGTGCCGCATTCAAAGAAGGTTGCATGTATGAAAGCATGACCTGCTTCGACAAGCTCAATCCTGCGGAATCCTTCTCTTCCTGCTCGTACATCAAAGACGAAGACGAGATCATAGGGTATGAGTTTCTGTTCTCCGACGGTTCGACCTGGCGTTGGTACACCGATCCCAGCACCAGCTATGAAGCCTTGTCACCGCAGGGATACTGCTACAGAATCGTCCCCGATATGATCAACGGCGTTATGATTTACTATGACAACTCCGGAAATACCCTGGGCAGCTATTCCGTCGATCTGCTAACGGAAACCGTTACCGTTTATTGTCCGGACGGTTCCACCGAATGGTACGACCGGCAACGGTTGATCGAAGAGGACTGCGAGGGCTACCAAAGCGCAGGCATTTATAGCCCGCCGGCACCGGGGCTGGAAGCCTGTCAATGAAGAGAAACTCGCGGGGGAAAGATCAAACCTGGAAAAAGTTCTTTACTCCCGTGCGCGATTCGTTATACTCTGTTTCCCGAAACGACCCCTAATCTACGCAAATCACCATAAGTTTCGGGGTAATGAGCCGTAATGCACAGATTGAAGAGGTAAGGAGAGACCATGAAACACCTTCAATTGTTGTTGGTCATCCTGGTGGCGCTGACCTTCTCTGCATCTTTTTTGACGGGATGTGAGAAGTCTTACAAAGACAAGAAGCCCCAGGTGGTCGAAAAGAAAGAACAAAATGCGGTAGACGCCAAAAAGAAGGCTGATGAAGCCAAAAAGAAAGCGTCCGAAAAAACCGTCAAGACCGCTCCGGCCGTCAATCCCGACTGCTTCGGTCATGACGACCCGGCCGCCGCCGCCCTCACCATCGAGGCAAACGGCAAGAAGTATCAAGTGGTTAACGGCTACCGTCTCAAGGCGCTCAACGCCGATGCAGCCAAACCGCTGGTTCTGGGAGTTCTGACGGACATTAAAAACAACATCCCGAAGAACTTGAGCAACATCAACAGCTTCATCGACACCTTCAAAAAAGAGGGCGTGGATGCGATCCTGCTGACTGGTGACGTTTCGGAAAAATACGCGGCGCTCAAGTCCGTCCTGGAAACGATCGCCAAACACGGCCTGCTGACTTTCGTCATCATCGGCAACCGTGAAATCAAGGACGACTACGTTAAAGCCGTCACCGAGGTCCAGGCCCAATACAAAAACCTCGTCAATCTCAACCGGGTACGCCTGGCGGACCTGGGAGCGGTGACGCTGGTTTCCCTTCCGGGCTATTACGACGCGAATTACATCCATCATCCGCCTGCCTGCAACTACGGTGAAGCTCAGGTCGCCGAAACGCAGAAACTCGTGGCGGAAGTGAAAAACTCCGCGCTTCTCGTAAGCCATGGGCCACCCCGCGGTGCGGGAAAAGATGCCATCGACAACGCCGTTGAAGCCGGAAATGTCGGGGATCCGCGCATCACCAAGCTGATTGCCGATGCCAACATTCCTTTCGGTATTTTCGGCAACATCCACGAGGCGGGTGGAAAAGCGGTCGGTCCCGATCACAAAACGGTGCTGGAAGCGGGTAAACCGTACAACAACTTGTTCCTCAATCCCGGTCCCTGCGACTCGGATCCGTGGAACATGAACGACGGAAGCATCTCCCGCGGCATGGCCGGTATCATGAAGATCCAAGGGAAACAGGCCAGCTACAAGATTCTGCGCGCCAAGTAAAAGCTCTTTGTTCAAAGATTCGACAGCCGGGCGCAACGTAACGCGCCCGGTTTTTTTGGTAATCTCGGGCCTTGCCTTCAATAAGTATGCTCAACATAAGGTGATCCCATTGCGTAAAGCCCAACAAAAACAGAACCGACCCACACCCGCTCTTCCGGCCGAACGATCCGACACCCCTTCAAAACCCCAAGCGTTTCGTCCCCCACCCGGAAGACAGCTTACCCACAAAACCGCCACCTGGGTCGTCACCAACAATTTCCATCACGGAACGCCGTTAGCGCCCAGAATCAACGATATGGGACAGGCGCTTTGGTTTCCCGGCACGTGGGTCTGTGCACTCTCGACGCCGGAAATCGTGATATGGCGCAAAGCCGCCTTTCCCCAGTCGAACAACCAGCCACGTAAAAACACCGGTGGCTCGGGAAGCGCAACCTGGCGTCTTCCCCTTCGTCGTTGACGCATCATGCCCCAATCAGCCACTGATCAGACTTCTGCGCTGCCGCGGCTGGGGGCTCATCAGTCCATCGCCGGAGGAATCTCGAAAGCCCTGACACGCTGTGAAGCCGTGGGCGGAACCGCCCTGCAGGTTTTCGTTAAGAACAACACCCGATGGCAAAATCGCGCTTTGGACGAAGAGGAGGTCGAGCGTTTCCGCGAACACGCCCACCACTTCGGCAAGCAGGCGATCCTGGCTCATGCCAGCTATCTCATCAACCCGGCCTCGCCCGATGAGCAGGTATGGACCCGTTCGATTGAAGGGCTGGCGGATGACTTTCGTCGTTGCGCAATTCTCGGTATTCCCACACTGGTGCTGCATCCCGGCTCACACAAAGGAGAAGGCGTCGAAAACGGACTCCGGCGAGCGAGCGAGGCCATCCGGCGCGCATTCGAAAAAGTGGGCGACGATTCTCCGCGACTGCTGCTGGAATCCACCGCCGGTCAAGGGCACTGCCTGGGAGCGCGGGCGGAGGAACTGGGCGACCTGCTCGACCTCCTTGCGATGCCCAAGCGCCTGGGAATCTGTCTCGATACCTGCCATCTTTTCGCTGCAGGCTACGATCTGCGAACCGAACGCACTTACCGCGCCAGCATGCAGCAAATGGACGCCGGTTTCGGGCTCGAACAGGTACAAGCCGTGCATCTGAACGATTCCCACGGAAAGCTGGATTCACACCGTGACCGCCATGCCCATATCGGCGAAGGACATCTCGGACTCGAAGCCTTCCGCCTGCTGCTGAATGATCCGTCGTTTCGCCACTGTCCGATGATCATCGAAACCCCGAAGAAACGCGATCTTGAAGACGATCGGCGCAATCTGAACCTTTTACGCAGCCTTGTTCAGACACAAGCGACACCTGAAACTTCGGCCATGCCGCAAACTTGACCGCAGCCGGTCATGCTGGCTATAATGCCGACCACATGAACCACCCATGGGATAAGCTTTTGTCATTGATTCGTACAACCTGGGCACAATTGGTCAAAGAACTCCAAGGGTGCCAACGCGACGCCATGGACTATTTGCCGGTTCATTGGCCTTATCTCCTGGCGGTAGCGCTGGTCGCCGTGGCCACCATCACCATCCGGGGATATCACTTCGCCTGGGGCGACCAAACACTTTATATCCCCTATATGACCACCTATTTCGGTCCATCGTCGTTTCACCCCAACGACTTGGTCATGGAAAAAACCTGGAGTTTTTACACATACCTCTGGATGTCGCTCAACTGGTTGAAGATTCATGTCGGCCTCCAGTGGATGCTGTTCATCCTGTTTATCGGTTCACGCATCCTACAGTTCATCGCTTATTACATCCTGGGTGAACGCCTGGGGCGCCATCCGGCCGCCGGATTGCTGACCACCGTCCTTCTGCTGTTCAACTGGCCGATCGGTGGAACCACCACCTATCTCTATGATATTGCCGTCACCACGCGCTCCGTCATCATCCCGCTGGCCATGCTGGCCTTGCTGCCTCTCCTGAAACAACGTTTCGTCGCCTCTGCCGCTCTGATCGGCTGGTTATTCAACTTCCACGCCATGACGGCGATCTTCGTCGGCATGATCTGGATGGTGACCCTTTTACTGTCCCTACGCGCCATCCATTGGCGACGAGCCGTGCAGGCGACTTTAGTCGGTTTCATTGCCGCACTGCCGCTTTGCATCTGGATCCTCCGCATGCATGAAAGCGCGCCGCTGGTTGCCCCAGACGACTGGCTGACCATTCTACGAGCCCGGAATCCTTATAATTTCTATAACACCTGGGATGCCTGGAAAAAGGGAACCCTGTGGTTTCCTCTGCTTCTGATTCCGGGTAGCTTGATGATCCTGAATCTCCCTGGCGCGGTGACCCGTTTCGCCTGGGGGGTGTTTGGGGGCTGCTTGCTGGGGGGAATCATCGGTGTCTTGTTCGGATCCGTCTGGCCCTTGACACCCATTCTACACATGCAGATCCTACGTATTTTCTTGTTCGGTCTCGTGATCGAAAGCGCCTTTGCGGCGGCGGCGGTGGTCCGATTAACGATTTCGCCTCGCCACACTTTCGATGCCTTTTTAGCTCTGATTCTGCTTTACGCGGCCCTGATGCGCCATCCGGCCAGCCTCGTCGGCGGGGGGCTTGTGCTGCTGCCACTCGCCATCTGGCGCGACCGTCTGGAAAAAGGAGCGCAGGCTTTTCTCCATTTCCCCCATCGCGTCATCCCGATATCGGTCACGACACTGGCAGGACTCGCGGCCTTCTTCTTGCTGCTGCACAATCTCACCATCGACCAGCCATGGCCGGACATATGGCCCTTTCGCAGTTACGGAACCCATCTGCTCAGACTCCCCCTTGAAAAGGGTCGGGCGGCCTATTACGCTTTAGCTTTCGTTTCGATGCTGTTCCTCGTCCACCGTCTGCCGATTCGCAATATCGCCGCTCGTTTCGGCACCGTACTTTTGCTGCTCTTCTTAATCTATCGATCCGTGGATTCCATGGGCTGGCTGGACATCTCGGAAAAAGACCGTTTCAGCCCTTCCGCCTACGCCCATGGCTGGGCGCGTCGCGTTCACCTCCCCTGGGAAGATCTCGCTGAGAAGTCGCCCTTTGCAGCCGTTTGTTACTGGATCCGAGACAACACCCTCCCGGGTGCGTTATGGATGGTTCCCCCCACGGCGGCTTCATTCCGTTTTCTCGCCATGCGGTCGCCGGTGGTCACGAAAAAAGACGGATCCCTAGCCAATTTCGACATCGATTACGGCTTGGCCTGGTGGCAACGTGCCCGCGATTTCAGGTTATCCGAATGCGTGGGTGGAAACGACACGAAAAACTATATGCGCCTCTCAACTCATCGGATCAAACGCCTGGCTCGTCAATACGATATCGATTACGTTCTATGGCCTAAAAAGACCAACAAAGAGGTATACGAACGCCCGAGAAAAGGGAAATCCAACGATCTGCTGAAACTAAAACTTCCCCTTTTACATGAAACCAGTCATTACTTCATATATCGGCTACCGGAGAAACCAAGACCACGATAAACATTGCGTCCGGCGAAAGCTTGAGCTAGGCTAGGGTGTTTTATTGATTGGAGTTTGTTTCCCCAACTTTTGGATCGAGTGGACCGGAATGACGACAACCCTTCGATATGGCAGGCTTTTCATATTCGCCGCGCTTATCCTGACCACCTGGATATCAAGCGCTTGGGCACAAGTTGAAATCAAAGATGGATTGATCCATTTCGGCGCCGAGGTACTGGAATGGAATACGATGGTCGACACGGTCTCCGAACACTGCAAAATGAACATGATGCGCGCGGACAATGTGCGCGGTAAGAAGAAGTTGTTCGTTCTCACTCAGAAAGGGATATCTTGCGAAGAGTTCCAACCGATCTATTTCTTTTTGCTGGAGAATATGGACACCACCCTGAAGCCGGTCGGTTCCTATCAGGTTATGGAAGACATCGGCCAATCGCGCCGTAAACCAAGCAACGTGTATGTCAACGATGTTCCGGATTTCGATCCCAGCCAACCGCAGGTTTCCTTGCTGGTGGAAGTAAAGAACATCGAAGCGGAAGAGATGCTGAAGGTCATCGACAAACTGCGCAGCCGCGAAGGCCGCATGTATACCTTCAACAACTTCCTGCTCATCTTCGAGTTCCAGGCCTACATCCCGCGTCTGCTCAAATTCATCCACGAGCTGGATGTCGGCGGAGACGATACCACCCGCGTTTACAACTGGACCCCTAAAAACAGCCCCGTCGAAGATGTCGTGGAAATCGCCAAGGAATTGTTTTTCCGCAAAGGTCAACGCGGACGCGATGCGGCGGTCGGTCTCGAACAGATGGTTATCGACGAGCGTACCAACACCGTCTTCATCGTCGGCACCGAAGAAGCCTGCAAGCGGGTTCTGGCTTTCATGCCGAAACTGGATATCGACATCGAGCGTCATTCCGGTATGGAGGTGGTTTTTCTGAAATTCGCCAAAGCGGAAGACCTCAATTCCGTTTTGCAAAGCGTCGTTCAAAAAGGGCGTTCAAGAACCAAAGGGCAACGCCAATTCGGGGAAGACCTGGAAGTAAAGGTAACGGCCGACAAGCAAACCAACTCGTTGATTCTGGTCGGTCCTCCACGCGGCATCAACGAACTCAAACGCATCATCGATGAACTCGACCGCTTTCCTCGCCAGGTTTTCCTGGAAGCCGTCCTGCTTGAAGTAACCGCCACCGACAATGTCGACACCGGGATCTCCGTCAGCGGCGCCAAAAAGGTGAAAAGCCTGGACAATTCGTATGTGGTCGGCGGCACCACCTATGGCTCGCTCAATTCGGTGGCCATCGACCCCACGTCTTTGATGGGTCTCGCGCTCGGCGTTCGCGGCCAGGACGTGGAAGGCTCGGGTGACGCCTACGGTTTAGGCTTCAATTTCCCCTCCTTCGGAGCCCTCGTGAGACTTTTACAAACCACCTCTAAAGTCAACATACTAGCCAATCCCTACCTGGTGAGTATGGATGCCGAAGAAGCCGAAATAGTGGTGGGCTCGAATGTTCCTTTCGTCACCGGAACAGCCCGCGATGCCAACAACCGGCCGGTCCTCTCGATCCAGCGTCAGGACGTTGCGCTGTCGGTCAAAATGCAGCCGGAAATCAACGAAAACCGCCGAGTGAAACTCAAGCTGGAATTCACGATAGAAGATCTCGCATCGGTTTCCGAAACGTTAGGACCCACGACCACCAAACGCGCCTTGAAGACCGTCGCCATGGCGCAAAGCGGTTCCCGCATCGCCCTGGGCGGTTTGTTACGAGAACGGGAAATCGAGGACAAGGAAAAAGTCCCCGTACTCGGCGATATCCCCATCATCGGCTTCTTGTTCCGTTCCACCGGCAAAACCAAGGAAAAAACCAATCTGATGATTGTCATCACACCGCACATCCTTGAAACGCCGGAAGATGTACGCAAAATTTTCAAGGATAAGTTGCACGAGCGAAGTGAATATATCCGTGAACTCTATGGCGAAGAGGACCTGAAATACGGGATTCCGGACGACTACGAAGACCGCACCGGAATGGTCGAAAATATCCGGTCCCTCATCGAAGCACAGAAACGCGAGTCCGGTAACGGCTCGGAGGAAAACATCATTCTCATCACTCCCGACGCCATCGAAAATATCCAGGCCGACGAATTCGACCCGGCTTTTCACGGCGCGTCGGCGAACTGAACCCATGATGGCTCAATGAGTTGGGTGCGCTGGAAAAAAGCTCTTCCGATCTCGGATCGTCCACGATTTCAAAAATTACGTCCTCTTTTAGAACGCTCCCTCAGGCAGGCCGACTCCTTCGAGGCCGCGACCTGGATCGCCGCCCGTTTGGGACTATTCCGTTTGCTGGCCCATCTGGAAACGCCGCCTCAAAATCCCGCAGCCTTTTATGAAAACCTGGGTACCCGCCTGGGTTTACAGGCCAATGCCATAGACCGCATTCAACAATTGCTGGAGCCCGCTTGGTCGTCCAACCTGCCGGAATTTCCTCTGCTCGCGAATCGCTATCCCCGTTACCCGGATCTGGCGGCCCCATTTTTAGACACGCTGCTTCTAAAAAAACACCGCCGTCCACACGGTTTTTACATTACTCCACCCCCGATCGCTGTCCGGCTGGCCGCCAAACTGGAATGGCGAGACACCCCTCCACGTCTGCTGGATAGCGGCTGCGGCACCGGTACGCTGACTCTGGCCGCCCTCCGTCAAGCCTTGCAACCGCATTCGCCCGGCTCATCCGCCCGACGGCAGCACCTGCAAGACCTGCTCGGCGGCAGTTCGTTTATCGAATGCGATCCCGGATTGGCCGCGATAACGACTCTGCAACTACTCTTTTTTTTACTGGATGAATGTGTGCAGCCGTTGATGCTTGAACGCTGGCCGGTTGTATGCCGGAACCTGCTTGACGATGAAACCCGTTCCGGTTTCACACATATAATCGCCAATCCGCCTTATCTCGGCGAGAAACAAGCACGAAACGTCATCGCACAGGCAAAAAACTCTCATTTCGGTGATGTCTACAAAGGAAAAGCGGATCTATCCCTGTTTTTCCTGAACCACGCCGTAGAAGTTCTCGTTCCGCAGGGACAGCTGGCTTTCCTCACCCCGGCCTATTGGCTGACCGCCGATAGCGCCGCCCCGCTCCGCAACGAACTCGAAGCCCCGAATGCGCGTTTTAGCGATTGAACCGGCCCCGGATGGTGTTTATTCGGCCCCCGGTGTCGATCTGATTCTGGTCACGCTGGAAAAACGCCGCCAACCGACCCACTCAGCCAAGAAAACCAGCGGACGAGCCTGGCGTATTTTGGAGAACGAAGCGCAGCAGCGCTGCCTCGATCACATGGAAGCGACCGGTCGGCCTCTGGGAAGCTTGCTGGACATCCGTGCAGGCATTCAAAGCGGAGCGGATCGGGTCACGGCGGCTCACGTGAACGCGGGTCTCGTCGACCGGCCGGTCGGACGTGGAATCTTCGTTCTGTCCGAAGCCGAAGAAGGCGAGTTGGCGGCACGGTGTTCGTCATCGGAACGACAGCGCCTGGTTCCCTTATACAAAACCCCGGCTTGCGGACCCTATTGCCTGGATGATGCAAGGGCCGGATGGCTGATTTACCTCGACGGTCAACTCGACATCGCCGAATTCCCCACCTTGAGAAAACATCTCACTCCCTTTCGGCGTCTGCTGATACAGCGCCGGGAATGCCGTTTGGGTCGTATGCCCTGGTGGCGTCTGCACTGGCCGCGCGTCGAAGCGGCCTTCAAAACACCGCATCTGCTCGTTCCGCAACGCGCTCTCTATCCACGCTTCGCTCTAGCTGTGAAAGGGGCTTTTACTTCGGTGGATGTCTACCACCTCTTCCCTAAGCCCAAAAGTCCTTTACTTCCGGGTGGCTGGCTGGCCTATCTACACAGCACCCCCGTGCATGCCTGGCTGGCGAAACGCGGCAAGCGTAAAGGCGATCTTCTGGAGCTTTATCGGACCCCGGTTTCCCAATTACCGGTTCCCGTAACCTTTTCACCCGAAACGGTCGACCGCTTGAATTCAATCGGCGCCGACCTCCTTCGGCTTGCACAAGAAATGGCAGCGAGCACCCGGACGGACATGCCCGGGCTCTCATGGCCGCGTCGTCTGGCCGCCCTTGGCAACGCGGGGTCCGAACGGCTGAAAGCCCTGGAGCATCTACAAGCGGAAGCCGATCGACTGATTGCGAAAGCCTTCGATTTGCCGCCCTCGACATTCGACATATTCACCCTGCCCAAGCCCCTTCATTCCTCCTAGAACCTCATGCCCTCCAAGGAAGGTTGACCTTGCATTTTCCCCCACACTCGGGTAATGTCCGGGCGTGAGAGCAAGGAGGGGGACGGAACACCAAAGAGGGTGAAAAAGCAGTATGAAAGCACAACTTACATCCATCGCCCGTCAGGCGGGCGGCATCATGATGCGCCATTTTCGCAAGCTGCATGACGAAGACATCGAACGTAAGACCAACGTCAAAGATCTCGTCACCTATGTGGACCGAGAAGTGGAAAGCATCGTCATGGACCGCCTGCGTCACGAATTTCCCGATCATGGACTTTTAGGTGAAGAATCGGGGCTCGTCAAAGAGGGAAAAGGCGCTTATTTCGTCATCGACCCGCTGGATGGCACAGTCAACTACACCCATGGTGTTCCGCATTTCGCCCTGTCTATCGCCTGCGTCGAAAACGGCCGCACCACCCATGGTCTGATTTTTCAGCCCGCTTTCGACGAAATGTATTACGCCGAGATCGGCGCGGGAGCCAGTTTGAACGGGGAGAAACTCCACGTATCCGACAAAAACAATCTGGCCGAATCCCTGGTCGCCACCGGTTTTGCCTGTATCCGCGCCGAAATGAACCCCGACGGCATGCCCATTTTCAACAAACTCATCTACCGCACCCGCGACCTGCGACGACTCGGCGCAGCAACCATCGACCTTGCCTACACGGCACGCGGCATTTTCGACGGATTCTACGAGATGGGTTTGTCTCCCTGGGACGTGCGAGCGGGCGCATTGCTGGTTGAAGAGGCCGGCGGCGTCATCAGCGGCTTCGCCGATGAAAGCGACCCCTTGGAAGGAAACAAAATCATGGCCAGCAACGGCCTGATTCACGATGAACTCAAAGGACTGATTGAGGAAGCGTTGAAATCGGCATGAGTCTGTCTCTCACTCAGGTGACGCTGGAAGAAGTGCTGCCCCGGCGACGTGAAGCTCTCATGAGCATTATCGGCAACTCCTTTGCCGCGGCGTCCCCCTTTTCCGGCATTCTCTGGATTGTCGATAAAACCGGTGAAATCATTCAGTTTCAAACACTCGGATTCCTACCGGGGCGCGGTTTCACCAGCCGCGGAGAGCTTCGGTTGATCGAAGAAGGCATGAAAACCCGCCTTCAGGCGTATTTGGACTTAAAAAATCTGCTTGTTTTAAGCTATCTGCTGCATTGGATTCCCGCCATTTTGCTCTGGTTTTTCCAGGGAATTTGGGGTGCCTGGATCAACCCGGATCGGGTGGCGCTGATTCAAGACTGGGTACTGGCCTTGCTTCTCATCTGGCCGGGCATCGCCTTCTGGTTCATGAAATGGCGAATTCGTCTGCGGCTCAAAGCCTATTTACACAACCTCGTCTTTCACACCTGAGACGGAGATCGCAAGCCGGTGAACGCCACAACCGACCCTATTCCCAAGCTCCTGACCGACATCGAAGAACTGCATCCGGTTCGTTCGGCCGGAGTCGTGCGTTTACCCGAGCTCATCGGCGTCCCCTTCACCGACCGCGTGCGACGGCTGGTCGACCATCCCCACTTTCAACGTTTGCGGAAAGTTCGCCAGTTATCACTGGCTTATCTCGTCTATCCCGGTGCGGTGCATACGCGTTTCGAGCATAGTCTGGGTGTTTTGGAGACTACAACCCGCTACCTGACCGCCCTGCTGACACAACCAGACTGCCGTTTCGCTACCGATTCCATTACGCGTGGCGAGGTGGAATCGCTATTGCTGGCGGCATTGCTGCACGATATCGGGCATTATCCCTTCGCCCATTTGATGGAAGACCTCTACGGCGAAGTAGCCGACCACATCGACCTGGTCAAACCTTTTCTTGATGGCACGATCGGCGACCCCTATCCGTCACTCACCTTGCCACCCGGCATCCCACCCCTCGGTGAAATCATTGCCGAATACTGGCCGAATGCCGCGCTGGACGATATCTGCTACTTCGTCTCGGGTGAAACCGGCGGAAATGCCTACACCGGAAAAGAGCTGATCCGCAAGTCCATGCTGCGCAGCATTCTCGACGGTTCGGTAGATGCCGACAAGATGGACTACTTATACCGTGACTCCATCCACTGCGGCGTGCCCTACGGCCGCTTCATCGACCGCGACCGTTTCTTCCAGGCGCTCACCGTAAGCCCGGAACGCCCCGACGCCATCGGCATTCATGAAAAGGGTCGCATCAGTGTGGAATTGTTCGCTTATGCCCGTTCAGCCATGTACTCCGAGGTATACTGGCACCACAGTTCGCGTGCCGTTACGGCTATGCTGAATCGCGCTTTCCGCGAAAGCGCCTTGGGCGAACCGACGCTGTCCCACATGGAATTGATGAACCTGCTGTTCGGTCATTCCGACGAAGGAGTGATACGCTGGCTGGCCGGACGCGGCGATATTTGCGGTGAAATCATGCAATTGCTCGACGAACGGCGGCTGTATAAACGCCTGCTGGTCATCCACAAACCCCTTTCGGCAACGCTGTTCGAAATGCTGGATCGCATCAAGTGGGATGAACGCTACGATTTCGACCGCCTGCAGGAAAGCTTTGTCGAGCAGATCAACCGGCGTGGCCTGCTGGCAGGTCTGCATCGCAGTCCGCTTCAACCTCACGATATTCTGCTGGATGTTCCGCATCGGCGCAGCGGCCTCGACAATGTCGTCATTTTACGCGAACATGACGACCGCTTCATCGACGATGGCGAACCCGTGAATGTCTGGAACGGTATCCGCCAGGACTTCGAACGCTGGACGCGCAAAATTCGCGTATTCTGTCACCCGACCCTCAAAGCCAGCCTGAACGATTCAAAGTCGAAAACATCGGAAAACGCCAATTTGTCCGAGCGTCTGATGAATCTGCTCAGCGAATGCGCGTGGCGCGAGTTGCAGCAGCCGATCGGTCGCTAATCCCCCATCGAATAAAACGGCTATCCTTATCGACGAACCGGATTTTTCTACCGTTTTCGCCGCCGTGTGGTATCATCGTGCGATTTTTCTACTGGATGATCGCCGAGATGACGAAACGATGGCTATGGATGGCATTATGGGGAGCGTTGCTGCTTGCGCCGTTGGGAATCGGCTGCGAGTCGGCCTTCGCCCCGCCTGAATCGGATGGCGATCAAGATCCGCCCGAAACCGACGGTGATCATGACACTGATGTCGATCTCGATCCGGAAGCGGATGCGGATGCGGATGCGGATGCGGAAATGGATGCGGAAATCCAGACCTTCAACCTGCGCATTCGACCCGACTTCAAGCGCCAGGGCGAACTGTTCGAAGGAGAAATCACGCTGTTGAACGCCGAGGCCTTGAAAGAAGCGCTTGGTCTCGGTCCGAACGACATTCCACGCTGGGATATCGAATGGGGCTACGACGACATCGAGTTTCTGGTGGTCCGTTTCGACCCCGAAAACCTGCGCTGGACGGATATTCAGGCCGTTGTCCCTGCGGACGCACGCACGGGCGAGCGCATCGTAACGGCGCGCCTGGCCTTCGGTGGGATAACGATCCGTGAATACGGAAAATTCTATGTTTTGGCACCGCTTGAAAGTACGGCACCGCTCTCGAAGTAAATGATCGCCGCATCCCCAATTTTGGAACAAGCAAAGCTGTTGAATCTCGATTTAGAAATACCGGTTACCAGTCCGTATCGTGAGTAAGGAGAATTCATGTCCGCTTCCAATCGTGCGCTGTCAAACCGGCAGCGACTGGCTTATTCTTTCGGCAATTTCGGTGTGGGGCTGCTGCCCAGCATCATCGGTTCCTGGGCCATGTATTACTACGCCCCGCCCGCTTCCGACGACAGTTGCTTGATTTCTTACGTTCCGGTTTATCTCATCGGCGCCATGTTGGCCATCGGTCGCATCGCGGAAGCCCTGCTGAATCCCTTTATCGGCGACTGGTCGGACAAAACCCACACCCGTTGGGGTCGCCGCATGCCCTTTATCATCTTCGGCGCTCCGATCATGGTCATCGCCATGATCATGGTCTGGTTCCCCCCCATAGGATCGGAATCGCTGATCAACGCCGCCTGGGTCTGTTTTTGGATGTGCGTGCTGTCCATGGCCTTCGCCTCCGTGGTCGCCCCTTACCTGTCGCTGCTGCCTGAACTGACTCCCTACAGCGAAGAACGTCTGACCGTCTCGGCCATCATGGCGCTGTTCGAAGTGATCGGCGTCCTGGTCGCCGCCGCCGGAGCCGGTATGCTGATCGACGCCTACAAATGCGGGGTGCCGCCATTTGATGCACGCACCTTCAACGGTTTCCAGTTGTCGGGCATCATCTTCGGAGCGGTCACTCTGATCTGCTTTTTCATCACCGCATTCGGCGTAAAGGAAAAACCCGACTCCGAAGCGAAACAGATTTCCCTTACCTTCAAGGAAGGCGTCAAAGAAGTCTGGAAAAACAAGGCCTTCGGTCCGTATCTGGCACTCGTAACCGTCTTCCGCATCGGCATCGACATGGTCGTGGTGGCCATTCCTTACGTCATGACCACGGTCATGGGTGGCAGTGAAGCCGACGCCGCCGGGGTGCAACTGGTGGTGCTGGTGGGTGCCGTCGTTCTTTTCCCGCTAGTCAACAAACTAAGTATCAGCTACGGTAAAAAAGCCGTCACCATCTGGGGCTGCCTGGGCTTCACCCTGGTCTTGCCGATGGTTATGTTGATCGATCAGATCCCGGGCGTATCCCCGATGATCGTCGGTTACGTGATTTTCAGTTTGGCCACCTTCCCGGTCGCAGTGTTTAACGTGTTGCCGCGCCCCCTGTTGGCCGACATCATCGATCACGACGAGAAAACCACCGGTTTCCGCCGCGAAGCGATTTACAACGGGATGGAGGGTTTGTTCTCGCGCTCAGGTTCGGGATTCGCCTGGTTGCTCAGCAGCCTTCTTTTCTTCTTGTTCGGCAATTCGGTCGAGAATCCACTCGGTATCCTGCTTACCGGTCCGGTGGGTGGTATATTGGTGTTTGTCGGAATGCTATTATTCCGCAAGTATCCGTTTAAAGATTGATTTACAGCCTCTATCGATTTTTTGATTCGGGGTTCGGGCTGAAAAAAGATTTCACCGAACTGTTGTTTTCACTCGTCCGGCATGGGGTGTTTATGCTATCATCCGTCGCGGTTCTTCAGCTCTTCAGCGCGCTGTGTAACATCAACCGAGCGATCCACCAGGTAGTACCATGACTTATCCCCAACCCAACCCATCACGTTCGTTGCGATTATTTTTGATTATTGCCACGGCTTCCATGGTTTTCGTCGGCATCGGCTATCAGGCCATGAAAACCTGGACGCCCGCCCCAGCCAATACGCCCGAGACGGCTTACACGCTCACCGTCCTGCACACAAACGACGTGCACGGACACATCCTGCCTTTTAACAAATACGGCAATACCTGCCGCAACGAAGCCCCGGAACGGTGTTTCGGCGGTGTGGCGCGACGCGCAACCTTGATCAAACAGCTACGCAGTGAACACCCCAACACGCTTTTACTCGACGCAGGCGACCAATTTCAGGGGACATTGTTCTTCACCAAATTCAGGGGCCGCGCAACCGTTCATTTCATGAATCGGCTCGGTTACGACGCCATGGCCATCGGCAACCACGAATTCGATGACGGCGTGGCCGGATTGGCCGCTTTCGCGGAAAAGACCGACTTCCCTCTGCTGGCCACCAACCTCGACACCCATCGCGAACCGCGGCTGGCGAAATACATCAAGCCCTATCTCATCCGAGAAATCGGGGGAAAAAAGGTCGGCATTATCGGTGCGATTACCGAAAGCAGCCGCTACATTTCGAGCCCCGGCGATACGGTGGACTTCCAACCCATAGACGCGGCGTTGACTCAGTCTGTCAATAGCCTGCAAGCACAGGGCGTCGACATCGTGATCGCTCTCACCCACTTGGGCTACCAGCGCGACCTCGATCTGGCAAACAGAATCGAGGGTCTCGACCTCGTCATCGGCGGTCACAGCCACACCCCCCTGGGAGAAGGAGTGTCCCAATCGCAAGGCGCTTACCCCACTCTGGTTGACGGGGCATCGGGACATCCGGTGCTGGTGGTCAGCGCCGGGGACTACGGCCGCCTGCTGGGTCGGTTGACTCTCGAATTCGATACTCAAGGACGCCTGGTCCGTTGGGACGGCGCACCTATTGCGGTTGACCACACGATTCCCGAAGATCCGGTCATCCTCGCCGATGCAGAGCGGTTCAACCAAGAACTGGAACCCTTCTACACCAATACGATCGGCCGGACCGACATCGAATTGGTCGGGGCGGATCACGATTGCCGCTTCAACGAATGCAACCTCGGCAATCTGATCGCCGATGCCATGCGCTGGGCAACCCTACCCAATCCGGTTCAGATCGCCCTCACCAACGGCGGCGGGATTCGCGCCGGTATTCCGGAGGGGCCGATCACGGTGGCGCAGGTGCTGGAAGTCTTCCCCTTCCCCAACCTGTTGGCGACTTTTTCCATTCAAGGCCGCAACCTGCGAGATGTCCTGGAACACAGCGTGAGCCGCGCCGACAACCCGAACAACGACGGCACCGGCCGTTTTTTACAGGTATCGGGTTTGCGTTTCAGTTGGGATCCCACCCGACTTGCGGGTGAGCGGGTCCGTCAAATCGAGGTTTTAACAAACAGCGGCACTTACGCACCGCTCAACAACGACGCCTTTTATCGCGTGGCCACTTCCGACTTCATTCGACGTGGCGGTGATGACTACAACACACTGGAATCACAGGCGATCGACGCCTACGACCATGGGCGGCGCGTCTCCGACCTCATCATCGAGTACATCAAAAGCCACCAACCAATCAACCCCGAGCTGGAAGGCCGCATTCGTCGCGTACACGGCGGATCGAACCACGCCTTGTAGATCGCTTTCGCCCGCTGACACGTTCTCCTTCGCACACAAAAACCATGGCGGGATTCCGTTGCGTTCCCGCCGCTCGAAGGCTAAACTAGGCGGCACCGCCATATGCTGGCGGTGTGGATGCTTCCGATCTGTCAGGTGAAGGAGGAGTGGTGAAACGATTGACATCGCACTGGCCGGATATGCGGCCGATTCTGGATGAAGTCCGCGAAGTGGCTGAGTATTTGTGGGAACGGGGCTGGGCGGAATGCAACGGCGGCAACCTGTCGATCAATGTAACCGAACAGATCGAAGCGGACTGGCTGGACAAGGAAGACGCACAAGACCACTCGCTGGATTGCGCCTACCCGGGCATTCGTCGCAATGTCTTCTTTATCACAGGATCCGGACACCGCTTCCGAGACATCGCCAACGACCCGGAAAGCCACACCTGCCTGGTCCTGCTCAACGAAGACGGCACTCGCTACCGCGTTTTCCCCGAGCATCACCCCATGGTGGTGAAACCGACATCCGAATTGCCGACCCACTTGCTCATCCATGAGTTCTTGAAACACCAAAAGTCCGATGCGCGAGTGGTGTTGCATACTCATCCAACCGAAATGATTGCCGTTTCGCATTTATCCGACTACAAAGAAGAGGCGACGCTGAACCAGGCTCTGTGGAGTATGCTGCCTGAAATCAAGGTGGTGATTCCGGCGGGAGTCGGGCTTGTTCCCTATGCCCTGCCGAGTTCGCAAGCCCTGGCTCAGGCCACCTTAAGTACGTTCAAGCATGGTCACCAGATCGCGTTGTGGGAAATGCATGGCCTGATGGCGGTGGGAAGCAACCCGCAAAACGCCTTCGATATCATCGACACGGCCAACAAAGCCGCCCAGATTCTGCTGATGTGTCGGGCCGCCGGGGAAACTCCCAAGGGGCTTTCTCCAGGCCAATTGACCGAACTGGCGCGTGCCTTCAAACTGGAGGACTGATCATGGGTCGCTATCTCGCCTTCGACCTGGGGGCGTCGAGCGGCCGGGCGCTGATCGGAGATCTGAGAAACGGCCAATTGAAGCTGCGCGAGGTGGCGCGTTTTCCCAACCGCATCGTACGTCTGCGCCAAACTCTGCACTGGAATCTCTTCGGTCTTTACGCCCGCATGCTCGATGCCATGTGCGAAGTCGCTCGTAGCGAGAAGAATCCACCCACCCACCTCGGCATCGACACCTGGGGAGTGGACTTTGCGCTGCTCGCCCGCGATGGACAATTTCTCGGCCCACCCGTCAGCTACCGCGACCCACGCACCGGCGGCATGCTGGAAAGCCTGTTTCAGAAAATGCCCCGCGAAGAGATCTACAACCGGACCGGCATTCAATTCCTGGAATTGAACACCCTGGTGCAACTGGAGGCCATGCGACGGCAGTCCTCGCCCCTACTGGAAGCGGCCGACGACCTCCTGTTCATTCCCGACTGCTTCCACTATTTACTTACCGGCATCAAACGCAGCGAATTCACCTTCGCCACCACGTCACAGCTCTACAACCCCGTCCTCGGCGGATGGGATACCGAGATCCTCAAACGGCTCGAACTGTCGCCCTCGCTCATGCAGCCGATCGTCATGCCGGGAACCGCGCTGGGCCAGCTCGATCCGGCCGTGGCGCAAGAGACGGGTCTGCATGACATCACCGTTACGGCCGTCGCCACCCACGACACGGGTTCAGCCGTCGCGGCCGTTCCGGCGGATGGAAGCGATTACGCCTACTTGAGTTCCGGCACCTGGTCGCTTATGGGGATCGAGTCACCGACACCGATCCTCGGTGAAGATGCCTTGGCCACCAATGTTACCAACGAAGGTGCGGCCGACGGCGGCTTCCGCATTCTCAAGAATATCACCGGGCTGTGGCTTTTGCAGGAATGCCGCCGCATCTGGGCCGCTGAAAAAGATTACGCCTTCGACGAATTGACGAAGCTGGCCGAGCAGGCACCGTCGTTCGGCGCTCTGATCGATCCCGACCACCCCGCGCTCCATGCACCCGACAATATGCCCGCCGCCATCCGCGAGATCTGCCGCCAGAGTCGACAACCAGCTCCGGAAACACCGGGAGAAATCGTGCGTTGTATATTGGAAAGCCTGGCACTCAAAGCGCGGTTTGTCCTCGATCAATTGCGCCGCCTCTCGCCTCAGCCCATCCGCCGTCTGCACATCATCGGCGGCGGAACCCAGAACCGGCTACTCTGCCGACTCACCGCTAATGCTATCGGATTACCGGTGTTGGCGGGACCGGTGGAGGCGACGGCCGTCGGAAACCTGCTGGTGCAGGCCAAAGCGGCGGGTGAATTGGCTTCCTTTGCGGAAATCCGCGAGGTGAGCGCCCGCTCATTCGAGTTGGAGCGCTATGAGCCGACCGATGCCGCCAGTTGGGACGCTGCCTACGACCGCTTTTTGCAATTGAATCCTCGTTAAGGTAAGGGGAAAGCCGTGAACCAAACACGCATCGAAACCGCTTATGAACTGGCACGAGAACAATACGCCGAGTTGGGTATCGATACCGACCTGGCCTCGGATCGTCTGGCGTCGGTGGCTTTGTCACTGCACTGTTGGCAAGGCGACGATGTGGGCGGTTTCGAGTCACCGGATGCCGCGCTGTCGGGCGGAGGATTGGCCGTTACCGGCAATTATCCTGGAAAAGCGCGCACGCTGGACGAACTGCGCCACGATCTTGCGCACGCCTTCAGCTTGATCCCCGGCAGCCATCGGCTCAATCTGCACGCCATCTACGGCGATTTCGCCGGACAAAAAACCGACCGCGACGCCATCGGGCCGGAACACTTCCAAAGCTGGATCGACTGGGCGAAAGAACAAAGGATCAAACTCGATTTCAACGCCACCCTGTTTAGCCATCCCTTGGCCGAACAAGGCCTGACGCTCAGCCATCCCGACGCGAACATCCGCCGTTTCTGGATCGAACACGTAAAACGCTGCCGCCGCATCGGAGCCGCGATGGGAGAGGCGCTCGAATCGTCCTGCGTCCACAATCTCTGGATTCCCGACGGCACGAAAAACGACACAACCGACCGCGCCGCCTACCGGCAACGTCTCTGGGAAAGCCTGTGCGAGATCTATGCAGACAGCCCCTCCGGTCGTCTCCTCGACAGCGTGGAGAGCAAGCTTTTCGGTATCGGCTCCGAATCGTTCGTGGTGGGCTCCCATGAGTTCTATCTCGGCTTCGCCCAAAAACACGGACTGATGCCCTGCCTCGACATGGGTCATTACCATCCAACCGAATCGGTGGCGGAGAAAATTTCGGCGCTTATGCCCGTGTTCGAACAATTGTTGATTCACGTCAGCCGCGGCGTACGCTGGGACAGCGACCACGTGGTCCACTTCACCGACGATGTACGCGCCCTGATGCTGGAAATCACCCGCGCCCAGGCCCTGGAGCGTGTCCATCTGGCCCTCGATTATTTCGACGCCAGCCTGAACCGGGTGGGAGCGTGGGTGATCGGCGCACGTGCGACCCTGAAAGCGCTGCTATTCGCCTTGTTGGAACCGGCCGAGACCCTGCGCAAACTTGAAGCGGCCAACGACGGTTTCGGATGCATGGCGCTTACCGAGCGCATGAAAAGCCTACCCTTCGGCGCGGTCTGGGACTGGTATTGCGTCAAAGCGGGCGTACCGGTGGGAGCGGAATGGATCGCGGCGGTACATGCTTACGAAAACGAGGTGCTGAATAAGCGCAATTAGCCATCCGCCATCCGCACTCAGTCGAGGTGAAAGACTTCTTCGAGTTCGGCCATGGCCTCATCGGGATTCTGGCCGCCAAGCGACTCGAAGTACGGCCCCATCATCGCCTGCCAGCGGGCGTTGATCTCTTTCTCGCTCATGCCATCAAGCGCCGTCTGGAAGCTCTCGGGTGTCTCGAAATAACCGAACAGCAAGCCGTCCGGCCGCAAAAACAGCGAGTAATTATGCCAGCCGGTTTCCCGCAGGGCTTCGAGCATTTCGGGCCACACTTTGCGATGATGCTCGCGATATTCGTCAAGCTTGTCCTGCTTCACTTTCAGAATGAATCCCACCCGTTTCATGTCACCGTTCCTTCCTTCTCGTTCGACAAAATCACGTCATACACATCCAATATAGAAACGATCTCTCAGAAGGGTTGACCGCCTGCCCTCTCACGCTTACAATAGCCCCGCTGATCGCTTCAGGCAACAGGAGGTTTCGGTGTCACCCTATCATCCCGAGTGTGCTCTTCCTTTGGTTTTGCTGAGTGATGCCTACCTGTCGCCGCTATTGATCCGGACCCTGATCGACGAAGATATCCCGGTGTTCTCGCGCCCTGAATACTGGCCCGTCCTCAATCCTAATCTACGGCGCATCACTCTGGAAGACGCTCAACACGCCATCGACGATCCCGAGACACCGGTGTATTTCAACGCCGAAGACTGCCTGCGCTTCATCGAACAGCAGTCAAACAACAAAGAATTACGCGAAAACGTACGGTTTTTCAAAGACAAAGCCGCTTTCAAACGTCGCTACATGGACGGCAACCCGACGGCGACCGTTCTGGAGTTGAATCGAAATGAACTGGCCACTTTCGTTCCACCGGCCGACCGCAGCCTGATCGTCAAACCCTCCATCGGCTTCCACAGCCTGGGCGTGCGGCGTTTTTGTGGCCACGATGAGTGGCAGCAGGCCGTAAAGGAAATCGTAGCCGAAGTGGAAGCTTTTTCCAGCGTTTTCGACGAGGATGTGGTCAACAGCGACCGTTTTCTGGTGGAAGATTACATCGAAGGAGATGAGATCACCTGCGATGCCTACTTCGATCCAGCGGGCGAACCGGTGATTTTATCCATCACCTGTCATCCCTTCGCCGACCGCGACGACACCCGCGACCTCGTCTATTACACTTCGCGCGATTTAGTAGCCGAACACCTCGATTCCTTGCGTGGCTTTCTCGATCGCGTGGGAAGCATGCGTCCGTTGCGCAATTTCCCCCTGCATGCTGAAGTGCGCATCCAAAACGGCCGCCTGACGCCGATCGAAATCAACCCCTTGCGTTTCGGTGGTTTCGGTCTGGCCGATCTGCCTCATCATGCCTTCGACATCAATGCCTATGCCATGTATCTCAAAAACCAGCGCCCCGATTGGGGAACGATTCTGGGCGAGCCGGACAACGCTTACTATGCATTCATCGTCGGACAAACCCCCAGCCGTTTCGACCCCGCGCGAGATCGCATCGACGAAGACGCCTACCGCGCCACCTTCCGGGAAATACTGGAATATGCACCCATCGACCCGGCGCGCTACAAGTTTTTTTCCACCGTCTTCGCCAAAAGCCGAAGCCTCGACGAGCTGACCCATTACCTCACCCTCGACTTCGACCGGTTCCGCCTCGACCGATCTTAAGCATCGGGCGCATCGGGCTCTTGCGACAAACGTTCGGCGCGTTTTTCAAGGAATTCAGCCACATGGGTGAACACTTCATCCGGGGCGCTACGGCCGAAAACAATGTCGCCATGGCCGTAATCGGCTTGGTCGCCGTCGGCTTTGGAATAGAAACGGAATGTCTTATCGGCCGACCCACAACGCTCGAAAGCATCACGCACACTTTTCGGCGTCGCAAGACGATCGGCGGCTCCGACGGCGAAACCCATCGGAGTCGTGATCTCGGCCATCCGCTCATAGTAATTGCAGGCACCGTCCGCACTGACCAACTGACCGCTTTCACTCCACTTGGCGGTATGCATCACCAAGGTCATCGGCAAATCGGTAGACAGGTTGGGCATGATGTGACGACCGAAAGGCATATCCACATTCGCATCGTTGGAAATAATCCCCGGTTTCCCCCCGAATCGCCCCGACAGCGGTGCCATCAAGGTCGCCCAGAAACGCTGGTGGAAAGCGGGAAGAAACGAGAGAAGGCGGCCGATAGGTCGCACGTGGGCCGACCAGGTCAGTTCATCGAACGTCACGGGACTGGCGATGGCAAAGACGGCCTTGACGCGCGGGTCAGCCTCGGCTAGATGGGCATACATCACCATGCCGCCCATACTGTGCCCTACCCACAACAGATCGGCACAACCCGTCAACTCGCAGATACGCCCGATAACAGCGGGGATATCGCGGCGCACCAAGGTATCGAAGTTCCAATCGTAACGGTAGCGGCTAAAAGGAGCCGGCGTCGAAGAATAGCCTGCACCACGCAGTTCGCAAACCCAGACATCGAAACCCTCGCGGTTAAGATATTCCGCCAGCGAATGCCCTGGAAAGTCCAGGTTGAAACGGTTGGCACCCAAACCATGACACAAAATCACCGGCTGTTTGAAGCGCCGCGTCTCTGGAATGCGGCGGTGCAAAGCCAATTTCCAGCCATCTGCCGTCGTAGCCCAATACAACGCGTCTGCATGATAGGGTACATGATAGAAACGACCGATCAACCAAACGGTCAGTAAAGCGAAAAACAGAAACGCCGGAACCAACAAAAACAGAACAAAAAGCAGGCCGTCCATCCTTCACCTCATCTGAAAAAATCCAACGACTGTGAACGAATTACCGCAATCCGGCCGAAAATGCAATCAGTAAGACGCCGGTTCTTTTGCGACGGAGTCTCATTTTTCATTGACAAGCCTCGCCCTGATTGGTAATGAAAAAGGCGATCCCTTTGATTTTCTTGGGGGTTCAAACGGTAGTAACGGAAAATTGGCAGTCACGCAGAGGAGGCAGATATGACGACCCCCCGGTTGAGTATTCCGGCAAACGGCCGCTCCCACGACGAAATTTTGGAAGAAATGAACGGATTCCGCAATGAAGATCCGAACTACAAGGACGGCAAAACCTGGAGCCTGGTCTACTACCTCGGCGAAGAATACACGGATTTCCTGAAAACCGCCTACGGCACCTATTTCAGCGAAAACGGCCTCAATCCCATGGCGTTTAAAAGCCTCAAGCGCTTCGAGAACGACGTGGTGAGCATGACCGCGAACATGCTGCACGGCGACTCGCAAACCGTCGGCGTCATGACCTCCGGCGGGACGGAAAGCTGCCTGCTGGCAGTAAAAACCTACCGCGACCTGGCACGCGCCAAACGTCCCTGGATACGACATCCCGAAATGATCGTCCCCGACTCGATCCACGTGGCTTTCGAGAAAGCCGCCGAGTATTTCGGTGTCAAAGCCGTACACGCCCCCCTGGGCCCCGACTTCCGCGTCAACGTCAAAGCGGTAAAACGGCTGATCAACCGCAACACCGTCCTGATCGTCGGCTCTGCGCCTTCTTATCCCCACGGTGTGGTCGACCCCATCGAAGAACTGGGCCGCCTGGCGCAGAAAAAGAAACTGCCGTTGCATGTCGATTCCTGCCTCGGCGGGTTCCTGCTACCCTTCGTAGAAAAGCTGGGCTACCCGATTCCCGCCTTCGATTTCCGCGTACCGGGCGTACAATCCATCTCGGCGGATGTGCACAAATACGGATATGCCGCAAAGGGGGCGTCTACCATTCTCTACCGCAGCATGGACATCATGAAGCATCAGTTGTTCGTCTACGAAAACTGGCCCGGCGGCATCTTTGCCTCACCGGCGTTGCTGGGCACGCGTCCCGGCGGTTCCATTGCCGCGGCTTGGGCAGCCATGCAGGCCATGGGACAAAGCGGCTATATGGAACGCGCCAAGCTTATCATGGACACCACGCGCAAGCTCATGGACGGCGTCAACGCCATCCCGGGTCTCGCCGTGCTGGGAAACCCGCATATGAGTGTTTTCGCCTATCAGGCCACCGATCCGGCTCTCAACATCTACGCCGTCGGCGACCGGATGGAGACCAAGGGCTGGCACATCGATCGTCAACAGAAACCTGAATGCCTGCACGCCATGGTCACCCCCCACCACGCCCAAGCCACCGACCGCTACCTGGAAGACCTGCGGGAAGCAGTGAATTTCGTGCGTCAGCATCCCGAAATGGCCACGTCGGGCAACGCCGCCATGTACGGCATGATTGCGCACATTCCATTACGCAGCATGATCCGAAAAAACGTGCTCAAGATGATGACGGATCTCTACGGACCCGAGGGACTCATGCCCGACCTCGACGCCGAGCAGGCCGACGACCTCGCGACCAAAGCGGGAGTCGCCTTCCTTAAACTGCGTAAGCAGGTGAAGGACAAGCTGGCCGGACGCTGAAAAACGGGCGGCTCGCGGAGGCAAAGAAACGGAAACCCCGAATCCGGCATTGACTCCCGGGCCGCCATCCGCTACAACCATGCCACATTCTTCTTCATGGAGGTGGCATGTCCGATCCCTTGCTCGACAATCTCAATCCGCCCCAGTTCGAGGCCGTCACCCACGGCTTGGGCCCACTACTTATTCTGGCCGGAGCGGGAAGCGGAAAAACACGAGTCATTACGCATCGTATTGCCTTTCTACTCGATCGACTCGGTGTTCGTCCATACAACGTACTGGCCGTCACCTTCACCAACAAAGCCGCCCAGGAGATGCGCGAACGGGTCGAAAACATCTTAGGTCACCGTTCCGCCGGGGTGCAACTCGGCACCTTCCACGCCGTCTGCGCACGCTTTCTACGTTCCCACATTGAAGCTCTGGGCTACAAAACCACCTTTACCATCTACGATAGCGACGACCAACACTCGCTCGTGCGTCACTGCATGAAAGACCTCAATATCGCAACCGACCGTTTCAACCCGAGAGCCGTTTTGGGGACAATCAGCCAGTTCAAGCAGGAATTGCTCGAACCGGCCCAGGTGCCGGTGGATGGCCACAACATCTTCGCCAATACCGTTGCTCGCATCTACGAGCTTTACCAAGCGCGCCTCAAAGACGCGAACTCGCTGGATTTCGACGACTTATTGGCTTTCACGGTCAAGCTTTTACAAGCCGATGAAGAGCTGTGCGCCCTGCAAAGCGAAACCTGGAAACACATCCTGGTGGACGAATACCAAGATACCAACAAAGCCCAATATCTCATGCTGCGCCTTTTAACCCGCCATCACCAGAACATCTGCGTGGTGGGTGACGACGACCAATCCATCTACCGCTGGCGGGGAGCCAACCTCGCGAATATCCTAAATTTCGAGGATGATTACCCCGACACGCGCGTCATCAAACTGGAACAGAATTATCGTTCCACCGCCACGATTCTCAATGTGGCGCACAACGTCATCAGCCGCAATGTCGAGCGCAAAGATAAAAAGCTCTGGACCGAGCTGGAATCGGGATCGCAAGTCGTCGTCTATGCCGCCGAAACCGAAAATCGCGAGGCTCAGTTCGTAGCCGACGAAATCGACCGTCTGCACCGTCAAAATCTGCATTACCGCGATATTGCCGTGTTTTATCGCACCAACGCGCAATCACGTGCACTCGAACAGCAGTTTCTGCAAACTCGCGTCCCCTACACCATCATCGGCGGTCTCAAATTCTACGAACGCAAGGAAATCAAAGACATCCTGGCCTACCTGCGCTTCCTCTACAACCCCGATGACGAAGTCAACCTGCTGCGCATCATCAATGTCCCCGCACGCGGCATTGGGACCGTATCCATCGGTAAAATCCGCAGCTTCGCTCATGAAAACAGCCTCAGCTTGTGGGAAGCCATCAAACCATCTTTGGCAGCCAAACTGTTCGGCAAAGGTCCGGCTAAAAAGATCCAGGATTTCATGGCTTTGATCGACGATCTGCAAGACGCCTCCCGCACCCTGCCGCTCGACGAGCTGACACCCGACATTATCGAAGCAACCGGATATTGGGAGATGCTCAATCGTGAAGACAGCGAGCAAGCTCGCGACCGTATCGCCAACCTTAACGAATTGGTCAATGAAGTCACGGAGTTCGTTCGGTCCAACGGAGAAGAAGCCACCTTGGCCGCTTTTCTGGAGCGCGCCGCCCTGGTTTCCGACATAGACGGGTTCGTCGACACCAATGACCGGGTGGCCATGATGACCGTCCATTCGGCCAAAGGCCTTGAATTCCCAGTCGTTTTCGTAACCGGCATGGAAGAACAGCTTTTTCCCCATTCCCGTTCGATGGACTCTGAAGAAGGTATCGAGGAGGAACGGCGACTGGCTTATGTGGGAATCACGCGCGCCCGCGAGCGCCTTTTCCTGACCTTGGCTCGTTCGCGCATGATTTTCGGCTCGACACGCGTGACCCTTCCCAGCCGTTTCTTAAGTGATATCGAGCCTGAGCACCTGGACGACCGCTCCTTCGCCTCTCAGCCCATCCAACAGTCGCACATGCATTTCAGCGGCGACACTCAGCCTGGTTCGAACGATTTTGGCGACAGCTACAACGAAATCTCCTACGAACCCACCTATGACGCCGAGACCGGCACCCTGCGTTCCCCGATCCAACCCGGCATCAAGGTTTTCCATCCTTCCTACGGGGTGGGAAAAGTCGCTTTGGTGGAGGGAAACGGGGACAACGCCAAATGTACGGTCTTATTTCCCGGCATGCCCATGAAAAAGATCGTGGCACGCTTCCTACAGCCGGTCGGTTAAATACATCAATCGATTATCACCCTTACCCTGATCCAACCCGAACTTCCAATGCCGCTCGGTCCTGACAACAGTTGTTTTTCCTTCAGATTTCCCCCCATTCATCCGAATATACAAGAGGGTAACCGAAAGGAACGCCACAGATAAGATTTGCCCGGTATCTTCCAAACCCGGATTGAGACTTCATTTTTTCCTTCCGGGCGTTCCAACGTGGATATAATTTCAAACACATGAAACCGGGTCACGTTGAATAGCTGAGTTAACACAATGAGTTACACAGACAACAATCGGGATATCTTGCGCGCCGGAATCATCAGTACGAATTTCTCCACTTTGCAGAATTTGCTGGATGGTCTCAACATACAAAGTGTGGTATTCGATTCTTTCTCCAGCGCATTGGACACTCACGCAGACAATCCCCTGGACATGTTCATTTTAGATTATTACTACAAAGACAAGTCTGTATACTCGTTCTGCCAAGATGCCAGAAAAGTAGCCGGAGGGCAGGATCTCTATCTATTTTCCTTGGCCGCCCTAGAACAATACGGTGATTTCTCTAACGTGATCGAGGCGGGCATCAACGACGCTTGTCTCAAACCCGTCAATACCAACCGATTGCGTATGCGGTTGATTCTGAGTCTTGACCGAATCCGCACCATCCGCAAGCGACGGCAGGCCGAAAGCAATCTGCACTCCCGTACCCAGGAGTTGCAGGACTATATGGAAGCGGCCGAGGAACTGATTCACACCATGAGTGCCGATGGCCGACTGACTTATGCCAATCCACGATGGCTGACCAAATTGGGTTATACCAAAAACGAAGTGCTCGGACGCTCCATCCTCGATTTTGTCAGCCCACGTTTCGAAGCCCATTGCCGCAAGCTTCTCTTCGATCCCGAAGACGGGATACGTCAGCAAGCCACCCAATCCGTTTTCCTCGATCGGAATGGCCAAGAAGTTTTCATCAAAGGCACCTTGATTCGCCGATCCAAAAGAAACGGTCCGGGAAGTCTGATGTGCATCGCACGTGACGTGACCACAGAACAGGAAGTGAAAAAGCAGATCGATCTTCAACTCGCCGCACTCAAGGCCGCCGCCAACGGCATCGTGATATCCGATCGCAACGGGGTGATCCGCTGGGTCAATCCCGCCTTCTCCCAACTCACCGGCTATTCGTTCGAAGAGGCTGTAGGCCGCAATCCCAAGATACTGAAATCCGGTCACCACAATCCCGATTTTTACATCGACATGTGGAAGACGATCCTCGATGGCCGGGTCTGGCGCGGACTCATCAGAAACCGCCACAAAGATGGGTACGTGTACATCGAAGACATGACCATTACACCGGTTCGCGATGTCGACGGCACCATCAGCCACTTTGTTGCAGTCAAACAGGATACAACCGAACGCTTCAAGGCCGAACAAGAATTGAAACAGCAGTGGGATCGCCTGGACGAACTGGTGCGCGAACGCACCCAGGAGCTGGACACGACCAACGACCTCCTGCGCCGTGATATCGAGGAACGGCGGCGAGTCGAAAAAGAGCTGGCGCGCTTCGCCACGGCGATCGATCAGCTGGCGGAAATGATCGTTATGACCGATTCCAAAGGTCGTATCGAATACGTCAATGCCGCTTTCGAACAAATCACCGGCTATCAAGAAAACGAAGTGATTGGAAATAAATTCAGCCTTCTGAAAAGCGGACGCCACGACAATGCGTTCTATCAAAACCTATGGCAAACCATCAGCCGCGGAAACGTCTGGTCGGGTCACATCATCAACCGACGAAAAGACGGTACCCTGTACGAGGAAGAACAAACCATTTCTCCTATCCGCGATGAAGTCGGACGGCTCGTCAGTTATCTGGCAGTCAAACGCGACGTTACCCAGGTGATGCAACTCGAAAAGCAACTCAGCCAAGCACAAAAACTTGAATCCATCGGACGTTTGGCGGCCGGCATCGCCCATGAAGTCAACACTCCAACTCAATATGTGGGCGACAATACGAGCTTCGTACACTCGGCGATCATCGATCTCGTGCGCTTATTCAAGCCGCTTAAACAGCTGGTTGAGAATACGAAAAACAATCGCGACACTCGGTCCGATTTTCAAACCTTGAATCAGCTTCTTTCGGAAATCGATCTGGATTTTTTGGAAACCGAAATACCGCTGGCTCTCAAACAAAGCCTCGACGGGCTCGATCGAGTCTCCGAAATCGTTCGAGCCATGAAGGAATTTTCACATCCCGGTTCGGAAAAGAAAACGGAGGTGGACCTGAACCAGGCCATCGCCAGCACCATCACCGTGTGCCGCAACGAATGGAAATACGTCGCGACGATCGAAACCGACTTCGCCCGCAATCTTCCCCGTGTTCCCTGTTTGGTTGGTCCGTTAAATCAAGTCTTCCTTAACCTGATCGTCAACGCCGCCCATACCATTTCAGATGTCGTAGAGAATGGTAAGAAAGGAAGAGGGATCATTCGCATTCGAACCTCGGAACAAAACGGCGGCATTGAAGTGCACATCAGCGACACCGGAACCGGCATACCAGAGGACATCAGAGACAAGATTTTCGATCCTTTTTTCACGACCAAAGAAGTCGGCAAAGGAAGCGGCCAAGGGTTGGCTATCTCCCACAATGTCATCGTTGAAAAACATGGCGGTTCGATTCAGGTCGAATCGGAAATCGGAAGCGGAACGACGTTTATCATTTGGCTTCCCATTTCTAAAACATATACTGAGAATTTGCATGAGGGGATGCGTCCATGAATCAACACTTCAAACTCCTGTTCGTCGATGATGAGCCGAATTTCTTAAGCGGGATGCGCCGACAGCTATACGACCGAAAAAACTGGGAGCTTTTCTGTGCAAATGATGTCCAGGAAGCGATGGATCTGCTTCATGAGCAGGATATCGATGTCGTAATCTCCGATTACAATATGCCCGGAAAAAACGGTTTGGATTTTCTGAAGGAAGTCAAGGCACACCCCGATTTGAAAGGCCTTCCTTTCATCATTCTCACCGGTAATGCCGAGCACGAGCTAAAACACCAAGCATTGGAATATGGGGCTACCGATTTTCTCAATAAACCGATCCAACGAGAAGATTTGCTCGCCCGTCTTGCCAGTTCTCTGCAACTGAAACGGTATCAGGATGAGTTGAAACAACAGAACGAAGTGCTGGATCGGCGGGTACGCGAGCGGACGTTGCAGCTATCGGAATCGCGAATCGATATCATCTGGCGATTAGCGAAAGCGGGCGAATTCCGCGATGAAGAAACCGGCAATCATGTTGTGCGTGTGGGAGCATATTGCCGAACTCTGGCCGAAAAACTCAATTTGGACCAGCAATTCATCGAGCTGGTTTTTCTGACTGCCCCCCTGCATGATATCGGAAAAATCGGGATTTCCGACACCATCCTGCTCAAGCCCGGCAAACTGACTCCCGAGGAACGCACGGTCATGGAGGAGCACTGTTCGATCGGCTCCAATATCATGACAGGCAACCCCAAAGGCATCCGGATCTACACCCAGTGGTTCGGTATCGAATCGCAGCAGGATCCCGATGCCAAGCCAAACCCATTCATTCAGATGGCCGCGGATATTGCCATGAATCACCACGAAAAGTGGGATGGCAGCGGCTATCCCCGGGGGTTAAAAGGCGATGAAGCTCCTTTGGAAGCACGCATGACCGCCATCGCGGACGTGTTCGACGCACTTCGTTCAAAACGACCGTATAAGCCGGAGTTCTCGATTGAAAAAACCATGAGCATCATGCGTGATGGCGCCGGTAAGCATTTCGATCCCGATCTCTTCGCAGTTTTCGAAGACGCAATCGATGATTTCAAGGAAATTCATTCCACTCTGAAGGATGATTGATCGTTCCGTCCTTTAATCACACCTATTTCGAAGCCTTGCCAATGACGAGCAGTCGGAGCCGATGATCGAAAAGATCACGGCAGCCGCGAACGCCACCCAACTAACGATGCAATTCACATCTACACCGAATTTCATCATGATTTCATAATGAAAACGGCCGAGAGACATCAAGCTCCCGGCCGTCTTTCGTGGGTTTCGTTTCCCCTTACGGGATATTCGTGTCGGCGAAGACGCCGAGAGAGCCATCCTGGCCATCGTTGGCCGGACTATAGCCGCCACTGCCGCCGTCGCCCGCCCAACCGGAACTCAGGTCGAAATCGTTGTTGCTTACCCAACCGGTAGGCTGGTAGACGCCGTAATTGTGGACATACAAGCCATAGGCGTTACCGCCGCAACCGCCGCCGCCGCCGCCGCCATGGCCACCGCGACCACCCGTACCGCCTGAGCCGCCCGGAGGCGCGCACCAGTCGTCTTCACCGGGCTCACCACCGGCTCCGTTCTTACCACCGGCTCCGGCCGTTCCACCGGCTCCGGCTGCACCACCGTTACCACCCGAGCCGCCCTGACCCACCTGGAAGTTATTGTTTTCAATCACGGGCAGATCGCTCCAATCGCCAGGAGTACTCGTGAAGATAACCAGCATGGCAAACGAACTCCCGCCCGCTGTGCCATTGTAACCACGGGTTCCGCGACAACCACCGGCACCGCCGCCGCCACCCGAACCACCGAAGATATCGGCGCTTCCATAGCAGGAGCTGGCAATATCAACACCGCCACCGGCACCACCACCACCGCCACCCGAACCGTGGGTGCCGTTACCACCGTTTCCGGCCGTTCCGACGCTCCACAACCAAGAGCCATTGACCGATCCGAGGTTGTTGCAAGCCGCTCCGGCCGAGCCATCGGAGCCTGGACTGCCATCCAGTCCCGGATTGCCGTCTCGCGGTCCGGCGGTGGGCGGGTTGCAGGTTCCGCAATGCCAGATGGTAATGCGATTGCTATAGCCGCCCGATCCTCCCGAGCCGCCGCCGTTTCCACCGGCAAGGCCCGAAGGTTGCTGAACATCATAAGTGACCGGACAAATCGCCGAGGCTCCGGCACCGCCGTTGACGGTGGAGCAGGACGCATTGGTTCCGGCTGCGCCACCAGCATTCGAACCAGTGCAGCTCTGGGCACTGCCACTCGACGGACGCGCAGCACTCCCATCGGAACCGCTCACTCCATCCGCACCCTTGACGCCATTTGAGCCGATCAAACCGTCGGACCCTTCCGCACCGACCAGCGTATTGAACGAAATGTTCAAGAAATCGTTGCAGTTACGCACATACATGGCATAGGTGCTTTCGGAACTGCCTGCGGCATCTCTGCCCACCACCTCGAACCCGGAAAACTCGGTGTCGATGGAGTTGATCCCGATGGCCGTCACCGCACCATAGATACCGGACCCGTAATTCGGGGCCTGGCCTTGGATCGTCGTGCGGTTGGTCAAAATGTTGCGGTTGCGGAAGGTGATGGAGTAACCACCCAGAAGGCTGATACCTTCCACCAACACCACATTTTCGTAATAACGCTCACCGGTGATCAGCACGTAGTCGAGACCGCGCGAGATCGCTCGGTTGATACCCTGGCCGATGGTGGCCACCGGATAGAGATAGCTACCATCATTGATGTCATTACCATCTTTCGAAACATACACGGCTTCATCCATGATGCCGTCCACGCCATCGCAGTTTTCGTCGCCACCCGTTCCGATCGGATCGAGATCGTCGACGAATTCACATTCGCAACCATCGGTAAAGTCATCGTTGTAATCCACCCAGCCGCTCTCACAAGTATAGGAGCACTGGAAGGGATTGATCGGATCGCCGGTATCGATGCAAAGACCGGCCGTATGCGGTCCAGCCGGCTGGCAGTCCGAGCAATTGAGCCCGCAACAGTCATCGCTGTTGTTCGGTTCACAGGTTCCTTGCGACGGATTGCGGCTGTAATAGGGATCGCAAGTGAAGTCGCAGACATCGTTATTGCACACACCGCTGCCGTTCACCGGATCGGGACAATCGGTGCAGCTGTCGCCGCAGTGGCTCTCGTCGTTATCCGGCCAGCAATCGGTTCCATCGGGCTCGCACAAGTGGCTGCCCGGATTGCAAACCTGGGTGCAGGCATCGTTCACACAACTGGCATAGCCGCTGCCACCCGGGTCGGGACAATCCTCGCAGTCCGGACCGCAGTGACTACCGTCGGTGTTGAGGAAGCATTGGGTATCTCCGCCGCCGATGTCGCACAAATGCTGACCAGGGTTGCAGGCCTGACCACAAAGACCGTTGAGGCAGGTCGCCAAGCCGTCCACCGGAGGCTCGCAGTCGAGGCAACTCGCTCCACAGTGATCGGCATCACTATTGCTGTAACAGGTATCGCCGCACTGATGCGTTCCGCTGGGGCACTGTTCCACGCACAGTCCGTTTTGACAAGCCGCCGTGCCGCCAGTCGGAGCCACACAGTCTACACAGGTGGAACCGCAATGATCCGAGTCGCTATCGCTGTAGCAGGTATCGCCACACTGATGCGTTCCACTGGGACACTGTTCCACGCACAAACCGTTTAGACACGCCGCCGTGCCGCCCGTCGGCGCCACGCAATCCACACAGGCGGAACCACAGTAATCCGGATCGCTGTCGCTGTAGCAGGTATCGCCGCACTGATGCGTTCCGCTGGGACATTGTTCCACGCACGAGCCGTTAAGACACGCCGCCGTACCGCCCGCCGGCGCCACACAATCCACACAGGCGGAACCGCAGTGATCCGCATCACTGTCGCTGTAACAGGTATCACCACACAAATGCGTGCCCGATGAACAGGAGGACACGCATTCGCCGTTGACGCAAGCCGCGCTCCCGCCCGTAGGAGCCGAACAGGTCTCGCAGGTGTCACCGCAGTGATTGGCATCGGAACTGGGGAAACATTGGAAATCGTTGGGAGCGGGACCAACATGACAGATGTGCCAACTGGCCGCACAGGTCATTTGGCAACTGCCGTTGAGGCAGACCGCCGAGCCATCCACCGGCGACTCGCAGGGCAGACACCCCGCGCCACAATGGGCAATATCGTCGTTGGGATAGCAATACTCGACCCCGGCGCTCTCGCACAGGTGGTAGTTCGCGGGACACTGACTGGAACAGTCACCGTTGGAACACGTCACCGTACCGCTGACCGGCGCTTCGCAATCGAGGCAGGCATCGCCGCAATGATCGGCATCGTTGTCGGCATAGCAGGTGTTGTCGCAGAGATGCTGGTTGGACGGGCAGACCTTACTGCATTCACCGTTAAGGCAAACCGCCGAACCGCCGTTGGGAACCGCACAGTCGGTACAGGTATCGCCGCAATGATCGGCATCGCTGTTGCCGTAGCAGGCATTGTCACACAAATGCTGGTTGGCCGGACACGCCGTCCCACATTCGCCGTTGACGCACGTAGCCGAACCGCCGGTCGGCGGCGGGCAGTCGGTACAAGCATCGCCGCAATGATCGGCATCGGTGTTCGGGTAACACTGATTCCCGCACAGATGCCAGTTGGTCGGGCAGGTCGTGCCGCACAAACCGTTGACACAGGTGGCCGAACCATCAACCGGAGCGGGACAGGTCTCACACGTGGCTCCACAATGATCGGCATCGGTGTTCGGATAACACTGGTTACCGCACAAATGCCAATTCTCCGGGCAGGCGGTGCCGCACAAACCGTTGTTGCAAGTCGCCGTCCCATCTACCGGTGCCGGACAGATTTCGCAGGTTTCTCCACAAGCCGCCGCATCGTCATTGCCACGACAAGCGAGAGAACCCACCGCACCGCACAAATGGGTATTGGTCGGGCAGGACGTCCCACAGTCACCATTAACGCAGGTAGCCGAACCGCCCTGGGGCACTTCGCAAACCAGGCAGTCGTCGCCGCAAGCCGTTGCATCGGCATTCGACTCACAGGTGGTGCTGTCGCCATCCTCACATTGGTGGTAGCCATTCAGACAAGCCAACTGGCATTCGCCATTGGAACAGGTTGTAGAGCCATTGGGCACCGTTTCGCATACCTCACAATCATCCCCGCAATGGGTGAGATCGAAGTTGCTGTAACAGTTGCCGTCATCGCACAAGTGGTGGCCCGGATCGCAGTAGGTTTCACAGGTTTCATTCAGACACAGAGCATACCCGTTGTTGGGCTCATCGCAGCTTAGACAATCGGGACCGCAGTGGGTGATATCGTCCACCCGGTAGCAGTTGCCATCGTCACAGGTATGGTAGCTCTCATTGCAGTTGGTGATGCACTGATCACCGACACAGGATGATGTCCCGTTCTGCGGTACCGGGCATGTGTCGCAAATCGGACCGCAATGAGTGGTGTCGTCGTTGCGATAGCAGTTGTAATCGTCCGGCCAATCGGCATGCTCGGTACACTGGTGGTAATTGGGGTTACAGACTTCCAGACACTCCCCATCCACACAGTAAGCCGACCCATTTTGCGGAAGCGGACAGCTCACGCAATCGGGACCGCAATGCTTGGTGTCGCTATCGGGGTAGCATTGACCATCATCGCAGGCATGGTAACTCGGATTACAGAAGGTTTGACATTCGTCGCCCACACAAAGCGCATAGCCATTGGTGGGAGCGGTACAGACCTCACAGTCCTCACCGCAATGGGTAAGGTCGTCATTGCGGTAGCACTGCCCATCGTCGCAGGCATGATAGCCCGAGTTACAGAAGGCGTTGCACTGGCCATCGCAGATGGAATAGCCGTTCTGCGGTTTGGGACACACCTCGCAATCGACCCCGCAATGGGTGACATCGTTGTTGGGATAGCAGTTCTGATCCTGCGGGCAGATGTGATCGCCCGCATAGCAGCTACGCTCGCAGAACCCGCTCACACATTGGGAAAAACCGCCAGCCGGGACCGGACAGGTGACGCACCCGCCGCCGCAATGCGTGACATCGGTGTCGGGATAGCAATCGCCGTCGGCACACATATGGTGCTCGGTATTGCACAACTGGGCGCACGCGCCCTGATCGGTGCAAAGCGCATAGCCGTTGTCGGGCTGGTCGCATTTCACACAGTTGGGACCGCAATGATCCAGATCGCCGTTGGCATAACACTGACCGTCATCGCACATGTGGAAGCCAACCTGGCAATCCTGCACGCACACACCACCCACGCAGAAGGCACGTCCATTGACGGGTACCGCACACACCTGACAATCGTCGCCACAATGCGTGATGTCGGTGTCTCGATAGCAATTGCCGTCTTCGCAAACGTGGTGAGCCATATCGCAGAACTGCTCGCAGGCATTGCCGAGACACAAAGCGTAGCCGTTGGAGGGTGCATCGCAGATTTCGCAATCGAGTCCGCAGTGCAGGATATCATCGGCGCTGTAGCAGTTTCCATCGTCGCAGATATGGAAATTCTCATTGCAAACCCGTCGGCATTGCCCTTCCTGGCAGATGGCTTCGCCGTTGGTCGGGACGGGACACACATCGCAGTTGTCGCCGCAATGCAACGGATCGTCGCCCGGGTAGCAGTCGTCGCCACAGGCATGATAACTCTCGTTACATATGGGGCGACACTCACCGCCGACACACAGCGCTTCACCGTCTTGCGGGACGCGACACACGAGACAGGCATCGCCGCAATGCATCGTGTCATCGTCATCGTAGCAGGTGTTGTCGTTACACAAGTGCTGACCCTCGGGACATTCCTTGACACACAACCCTTCGATACACAACGCCTGACCACCCACCGGGACGGCGCATGTTTGGCATTCATCGCCGCAATGGGTGATATCGTTATCGGCATAGCAATTGCCATCTTCACAGAAATGGTGGCTGCTATCGCATACCGGGGTACAGGCACCCTCAACGCAATAAGTTTCGCCGTTATCGGGAATCTGGCAGGACATGCAGTCCTCACCGCAATGCGTGACATCGCTGTCGGGGTAGCACTGATTGTCGGCGCATAGATGCCACGTGTTGTCACAGACGAACACGCACTCGCCGTCAAGGCATTGAGTGCTGGCATTGTCGGGCGGATCGGGACACACGAGACAGGCATCACCGCAACAGTCGGGCTGACCGGCCTGCTTGCAGACCCCTTCGTAGGGAACGTAATTGGGATCGCACTGGAAATCGCAGGCATACTGCCCCTCATCCTCGCTCCAGACACACAGGGCCTGCGAGAAATCAGGTTCGGGACAGGACTCGCATCGAGTTCCACAACTTTCAACCGAATTGTCCGGTACACAGAGATCTTCGCATTCCTGGCCTTCACACACTTCGCAACGATGATATCCCTCGCCGCAACCGGTTCCTTCGCCGGTCAGACTGAGAACATAGCCGTCGGGGTGGCGGCTGTCGTTGGAGAAGAGTGTCACTTCCCCGTTTAGCACGCTGTAACCGGGAGGCGAGAAGGTAATGCTAAAGGCGTATTGGGTGGCCCGGCTTCCAGGCTCTAAAAGCACCGGAAAATCGGCCGGATCGACGTTGAGGGTATATCCGTTCTGCTCGCTGGAGGGCGGCATGCCGATGCCGCCGATTTCGAGGGTACCGCTACCGCTGTTGGACACGATAAACACGACCGTTTTTTCCGTTCCCACATCGACTTCACCGAAATCGTATGGACTATCCGACGGATCAAGAGTCAACTGCGGGTCCACCACGGCGCCACTGAGGTTGAAAACAACTTCGGGGAAATCGACGTCATTGGTGTTGAAAGTGAGGTGCTGGGTTTCCGGTCCTACCGTCGCGCCAAAAGGTGGGGCGTAACGCAGGCTCAACACGTATTCCCCCCCCGGAATCACCATGGCGTCGTCGGTGGGAAGAACGGCAAAGTTGTTCTGCGGATCGGGGTCCATGCGCACATTGAAAATTTCAAGATCGCTCAAACCGGTATTTCGCAAGGTGAGCTGTAAGGTGCGGCTCGACCCCACAATCACATCGCCGAAAGCGACGTCTTGCCCGGTCGGCTCCCAGATCAGATGCGGCATGACGCCACGCCCCGAAACCGGCAACTCATAGCTGCCCGATCCGAGACTGACCGTCAGAACCAAGTCACCGGCATCGGGCCCTTCATCTTCAGGCTGATAGCGGAAGGTCAGGGAACTCGCCTGGCCCGGTTCGAGGTGCAGGGGGATATCATCGACGTTGACCAGCGTAAATTCGGCCAGCTCGACTTCTGCCTGGATGGCCGTCACATTAAGGGCATCGTCGCCTTCATTGCGAATACTCACCGACAAATCCTTGCTCGCACCCACGGGAACATCTTGGAAGTCCAGGTAGGGCGGCACCGCACGGATATCCGATTCGATACCCCGACCATCCACGCGAATGATACGCTCGGCGCTATTATATGAATTGCTGGCAATAAGCAGATTCGTCACATTACTCACCGTATCGGTCGGCGCATAACTCACCGTCACGATCGCACTCCCACCGGAAGTCAGCTCTTCACCGATCGCGGAATCGGCTTCCAGGGAGAAAGTCTCGTCGATGGGATCGTAAAAACGCACGTCCTCGATATTCAGGGGTGCGCCACCGATGTTGGTCAGGACGATTTCGCGACTTTCCGTACTTTCGAGCGAAACCAACCCGAAATTGATCGTACCGATGGGAGTCACTTCCAGTTGCGGCACCACACCTTCACCCGATAGCACCACCTGGATTTCCCGATCTTCTTCTTGCGGATCCGAATTGGCGATGACGGCCACTTCGCTGTGAGCGTCTACGGTCGTCGGGTGAAAGAGAATGGAGAAGGTAAAGGCATTGGCGTCACCCGGGCCGATAATGATGGGAAAATCGGAGGCTTCGAGCTCGATGGTGAAGTTCGGATTCGCAGGTGTACCGAGGGTGATGCTGTATATTTCCAAAACACGGTTGGATTCCGTATCCGGCGGCTGGTTCTTGATAACCACTTCGCGCCGGACGGCAGCCCCATTCAGGACGGCCTGACCGAATTCCACTTCCATCGGATCGGCCACGATATTCGCTTCGCCTTTATACTGGCTGGTCAGCTGTACCTCGACGGTGTTGGTTTCCACATCGTTGGAGGTCACGATGATCTTACCCACGCGCCGTCCCGGTATCTCGGGAATCAACTCGATAACGATATCGAGGGTATCGCCCGGCGCCAGTTCCTGGGTCGTACTCGGGGCGTTCAGGATCCGATAATCATCGTCCGAGGAGCCATCGAGGATGACGCTGTAAACCATCAAGGATTCGGTACCCACCGAAACGATTTGCAGGGTGCGCACCACACGCATATTCAACGGAACGGCGCCGAAATCGATGGTATCCAGTACACTGATCTGCGGTCCGAAAGACTGATCGCTATCCGAGTCTTCCGAACTATCGGAATCGCCGTCGATGGGAACGCCCCAACACCAACCATTTCGACAGATCGACCCGGGAGGGCAATCATCACTGGTCGCACAAGGATAGGTTTCGCCGGTTTCGATGCACTGATCTTCGATACAGGTGAAACCGACCGGGCATTCGCCATCCGTGCAGGAAAACGTGTCTTTCAAATGGCACTCGCCATCGTCGCCGCAGTAGAAACCGAGCGGACAGTCTTCCTCATTATCGCAGAGAATTTTGCTGTCGGGGTCGATGTCGCCATCGCCGATGTTGACACAACGGTTGTCGACACAGAGATAACCGTCTCCGCAATCATCGGCGCTGTCGCAGGTCTTCCCTGCATTCGAGTCATCATCGCCGAATTCTCCGCCGATTGGACCGTTGTCGCCACAAGAGGCCAGAATCAAGGTCATCAAGAAACTCAGAATGACCCACAAAAAATCCTGCCTGAACATCTTTGTACGAGACACCATGGTCTCCTCCTCACGAAGCGTTGACTTTTCCAAAAAATACAACTCCACCTCAACACCCCGGCCCATGGGTATCTCGGTGAAACTCCAGACTCATGTTTTTACTGCTTCCCTCAGCACCTGCATTTTACCATTCCCGGCAATACCGGGTCAATCGCATTGCACGCTTCCGAATATTTTATCGTTATTTTAGCTCCACTTATTAAGACGGACATTGGGCGAAAATATTTAGCTAATAATATTGCCGGTTTGCCATGGATTGTGCTGTACATTGACACTCACCCGGCACCTATGCTAGAAAGATGTGATTTAGTGAATTCTCGTCCCATTCGACGGTGAATCTGGTATTGGAGGAAAGACCGTGCGAATCATTGCGGGTGCGGCGCGCGGGCGAAAGCTGTTTCAGCCGAAAGGTGATAGCATACGCCCCACCTCCGACCGGGTGCGCGAAGCGCTGTTCAACCTGCTTGGTCCACTTGCCGGATTAACGGTGTTGGATTTGTTTGCGGGGACGGGTGCGTTGGGTTTGGAAGCTTTGAGCCGTGGAGCACAACAGGCGCTTTTCGTCGATGTAAGTACGGACGCGTTGGGCTTGGTGCGACGCAATGTCGAGTTATTGAAGGTCGAAACGCAGTCGCAAATGTGGAAACAGGATGCCGGGCGCGCACTGGCGCACGCCAAAACGGCGGATTTACGCTTCGATCTGGCATTTCTCGATCCACCTTACCGGCGCTACGACACAGAGGCTCTTTTAACCCAGCCCCTGTGGCACGACATACTGACCGACCAGGCGCGCCTCATATGGGAGTGCCCGGCGGAAAATGCGCCGGAAATACCGGATGGTTTCTGGACGATGATCGACCATCGCCGATATGGACATACGATCCTGCGAATTCTCGAACTGAAACGCTGATTTACGCGACGAGGAAACGGATGGTAAGAACCTGCATCTACCCTGGAAGTTTCGATCCTTTGACCAATGGGCACCTGGATATCATCAAACGGTCGCTCAACATTTTCAACCGTGTGATTGTCTCCGTAGCGGTGAACAGTAAAAAACAGCCGCTTTTTTCTCCCGAAGAACGGGTGAAAATGATTCAGAAGGTGGTCCAACGAGAATTGCCACCCGAAGATGCCAAGCGGGTGAAAGCGGAACACTTTACGGGGCTAACGATCGAATATGCTTTGAAAAAAAAGGCAAAGGTGATCGTGCGTGGACTCCGTGCTGTCAGCGATTTCGAATACGAATTTCAGATGGCCAGCATGAACCGCAAGCTCTGCCCCGATGTGGAAATGATGTTCATGATGACCGACGAGGCCAATTACTACATCAGCTCCCAGACAGTCAAAGAAGTCTTCTCACTGGGCGGCTGCGTAAAAGGCTTGGTTCCTCCGTATGTCGTGAAGGAACTGACAAAGAAATTCAGTCGTTGATTCAATGAGTTGACCGACAGTCGGTTACGATCCGGAAAGGATTTACCATGAAGCTGAGCCAACGCGCCCGACGCGTGCAGCCTTCCGCGACTCTGGCCGTCAGCACCAAAGCGAAAAGCATGCGTGCCGACGGCATCGATGTCGTCAATTTTTCTGCCGGAGAGCCGGATTTCCCCACACCCGAACCCATTTGTGAGGCGGCTCGACAGGCTATAGCCAACGGATTCACCAAATATACTCCGACTCCGGGCATCCCGGAGCTACGTGCAGCCATTTGCAAACGCTTCAAAGAAGATTACGGCTTCAGCGTTTTACCTGAACAGGTCGTGGTATCCTGCGGTGCCAAACACAGCATTTATCTGGCTCTGGCCGCCTTGGTCGATCCCGGCGACGAGGTTCTGATTCCGGCGCCTTATTGGGTAAGCTACCCGCCCCAGGTCGAATTGTGCGACGGTGTGCCGGTGATTGTGGAAACCACGCCTGAAAATGGTTTCCGCATGACTCCCGACGATCTGAGACAAGCCCTCACCCCGCGCTCTCGTGTACTCATTCTCAACAGCCCGTCCAACCCCACCGGCCAGCTTTACAGCCGTGCCGAGATGGAAGCCCTGGCCGAGGTGGTGTTGGAAGCCGGCTTGATGGTTATTTGCGACGATATTTACGAGAAACTGATCTACGACAGCCGGGAATTCGTCTCGCTGTCGCAAATATCCGATGCGGTACGCACGCAATGCATCGTCACGAACGGCGTTTCCAAATGCGCCTCCATGACCGGCTGGCGTATCGGCTATCTGGCCGCCGAACCGGAATTGGCCAAGGCTGTCACCCGCCTGCAAGGTCAGATGACCAGCCATCCCACCTCGATTGCCCAGTATGCCGCCGTCGAAGCCCTCGGACAACCCCTACCCCAACTTGGGGAATGGGTTGCCGCCTTTCAGACGCGCCGCGACCGTATGGTGGAATTGCTCAATAATATCGAAGGTGTCCGCTGCGAATCGCCGCCGGGCGCTTTTTACTGTTTTGCCGACTGGCGCGGCTTGCTCGATCGAAAAACCGAGGGCAAGGCGCTGGACGGCGATATGGAATGGGCGGAATACTTGCTCGACGCCGCCCAGACAGCCTGTGTGCCGGGTTCCCCATTCGGCGCGCCCGGTTTTCTGCGCTTTTCCTTCGCCTGCGGCCTCGACCGCATCGAAGACGGCCTCGCACGGGTAAAAAAGGCAGTTGAGCAAACACGTTAAATGGTCTGCCGCAGCAGGCCCGAACCCTCACAGGCGGAGGTGGTGACATGGCAGATGGCAGCACCCTGGTCCGACAGTTGCTGGAACGTTCGCATTTATTCAAAACTCTCGATGAAGGCGGACGTAATGAGTTGGAGGCGCTTGGTAAAGCCATGGCCTATCCGGCCGGTACAACCATCATCGAAGAAAACACCGAAGGAGATTCCTTCTACATCCTGATCAAGGGTTCGGTGAAAGTGTCTGCAGCGAAGGATGGCAAAACGGTCAATCTGGCCAATTTGGGCCGTGGTGCGGTACTGGGTGAAGTGGCGCTGCTCACGGGTGAACCGCGCACGGCGACCGTCACAACCACGGAAGATTCCACCCTGGTGAAATTCCAGGAGCCTGGTATCACCGAGATTTTGAACCGCTATCCGAAAGTGAAAGAGCTTCTGGTGCGTGTACTGGTTCATCGTGCCAAAGATACCATCGAAAAACTGTCCGGCGATCTAAGCGTCAGCTGACACGGACGACAAGGAGGGAAACCATGCGTCGTTATCTCGTGGGAGTGACGGTAACGGTACTCACGCTGGGACTGTTGACGGTGCTGGCCATCAGTTGCAAAGACGGAGGCTGTCCGGAAGGTGAACGGGAATTCGCCGGAGAATGCATCCCGGCTGAAAGCGATCCCAACATCCCCGATAGCGATGGCGACGACATTGTCGCGCCCCCTAGACCCGATGGCGATGTATCCGTAGACGGGGACACTCCATCCGATGGAGATAGTGAAGAGGTTCCCGATGTCCTCACCGGTTCGGGCACCTGCAGCGATCCCTTCCTTCACAGTGAGGGCCGCGCATCGAGCATGCAAAATGAAGACGATCTGCCGGAAACCGGCAGTGCGGTCAGCGGCCTACCTTGCGTCTTCGCCGACGGCGATATCGAGTATGACGGCGGCGAACCCACCGCCGGATCGGGATTGGGTCCAGAAGTGGTGATCCGCGTGGTCATGAAAGCGGGCGACACCCTCTTCGGCAGCTTCACCGGTACCGGTTTCGATGCACTGGTATACCTGCTCGACGCCTGCGACGACACCGCCACCTGCATCGATGGGGCGATTGATAATGCCGCCGCCGATGAAGCGGAATCCGTCTTTTTTGAAGCTGAAAAAGACCAGGACATCTACCTTGTCCTCGACAGCAAAAACGCCGATGATACGGGAACCTTCAATTATAACATCACCTTGCAGACCATGCCCGACGGCGATAGCGATGGCGACGATCCGGACGGCGATGACCCGGATGGCGATAGCGATGGCGATATCGACAGTGACGGTGACAGTAACGGCACTGTTCCAACTTACAACATCACTCCCAGCGACACGATTTCCGTACCGGCGGCCAGTCCGGTCACTATGACCTTTACCGACATCGGCTGGCGTACCACAAGCAACCCCCAAAAGCTCTATCTGGTCGCCGACGACGGCCTGGTCATCTGGGATTTCCTGGCGGGCGTCACTTTCAGCGGCGATCCGCTGGGAGCGGGGCTGTCGGATGAATACCGGGGTGTAACCTTCAGCGACAGCGGCGATCCGGTCTATCTCGACCAAACCAACCGCATCGTGGAAGACCCGGTCACCAGTTCCGTCATCAGTCTGCCGGGCACCCTCGGATCGCAACTTTCAGGCATCGCGTTCCTCGACGGCGACTACTGGATCGCGGAAGCCGGGACCAAACAGCTCGCGCATTATACCTATGCCGATGACAGTTGGACCTTTGAGACGGAGCTTTTCTCCGATTTCATCGAACTGGCGGGTGTCGTGGTAATCGAGGGTGATGTCTACCTGCTCGACCGTGCGGAAACGGCAAGCAAAAGCACCCTCGTGAAGATCGATAAAACCAATTTCGCACCGAAAGCTCGTTACGTCATCCAGGGCGTGGTCCTCGATGGCGTCGCCTATCAATCTTCCCAGCAACGCCTGTGGGGGTTAAAAGGTGCGTCCCGAGAACTGGTGCGTTTCAACACACTGCCCGATTAGTCGGAATCCATCGGCGAAAGGCAGTAGCTTATGAAAGTCATCATCATCGGGGCGGGCGAAATCGGCTACCATATCGCCGAAAAACTCTGCCACGAAAACAAAGACGTCATTATCATCGACGCCAACCCCGAACGGATTTCACAGATCGAGGAACAACTCGACGCCCAGTTCATCGTGGGTTCGGGGTCGTCGCCCGACATTTTGCAACAAGCCGGAATCAGCCAGGCGGGCATGGTGATCGCCGTATCCGACCAGGACGAAGTCAACCTGGTGGCCTGTATGGTCGCTCGACACTTCAGCCCCAGTTCCATCAAAGTCGCGCGCGTGCGCAATCCATCCTACCTGCGCAATCCCGAAGTTTTCGAGGATCTGCAGTTCGATCTTTTCATCAACCCCGAGTATGAAGCCGCCGAAAAATTCATGCGCCTGATCGAAGTGCCTCAGGCTCTCGACCTGGTGCATTTCGCCAACGGAAAAGTGATGCTGGCGGCCTTCCGCGTCGAGCCGCAATCCTTGCTCGACAATCAGAAGCTGTTCGGTCTGGGTAAGCTGGTCCCCAATTACACGCCCCTGGTGGCCGCGATTTATCGTGGGCACGACGTTATCATTCCACGCGGGGCAGATACGCTGAAAGCCGGTGATATCGTTTATTTCACCGCAACCCCCGAACACATGCCTTATTTGCTGCGTCTGGTAGGCAAAAAATCCCGGCAGGTCGAACGCGTGATGATCTTCGGCGGCAGTAACACCGGCTTGGCCTTGGCGCGCAAACTCGAACGTCGCGGCATCGATGTCAAGTTGATCGAGCCCAATGAGGCACGTTGTACGGTTCTGGCCGATCAACTCACACGCACCACGGTCTTGCAAGGCGAGGGAATGGATAGCGAGCTGTTGATTCAGGAAAACATTGCACAGATGGATGTGTTTATCGCGACTTCAAAAGATTCGGAAGACAACATCCTTACTTCACTCCTGGCGCGTTCGCTGGGCGTGCGCTACGCCATGACTCTACACAATCGACTCGATTACACCGCCCTCGTGGCAAGTATGGGTATCGATGCCGCCGTTTCGCCACAACTAGCCGCCGTCAGCCGGATTTTGCAGTTCTTGCGCCAGGGACGTGTCATGGCGGTGGAAGCCATCCGCGAAACGAGCGCCGAAGGCATCGAATTCGTGGCCATGGAAACCTCCGATGCGGTCGGACGGCCCTTGATGAAAATCAAGTTTCCGCGAGGCGCATTGGTCATGGCGGTGGTCCACGACGAAGAGGTGATCATTCCAAGCGGTGAAACCGTGATCCAACCCGGCGACCGGGTGATCATGTTCGTGGAGTTGAACGCCATCGCCAAAGTGGAACAACTTTTCGCTGTCAAGCTGGAATATTTCTAGATCGTCATGCGCTGGAAACTCATCATCAAATTGCTGAGCGCCTTGAATGCCATTTTGGGCGCAGCCATGTTCTTGCCGCTGGGTATCGCGTTGTTCGACGGCGCCTCCGACGTCAACGCTTTCGCCCTGGCCTTGGCCGTCACCCTGGGCGTCAACACCTCGGCCTATCTCATCACCCGAAAAACCTACAGCGACCTGTCGCATCGCGACGGCTTCCTCGTCGTCACGTTGGCCTGGGCCAGCGCCTGTTTGTTCGCCGCCCTGCCCTTCTGGTTCGGCGGTTATTTTCACGGTTTCACCGACGCCTATTTCGAAGCAGTCAGCGGCTTCACCACCACCGGATCGACCGTCCTCACCGACATCGCCGCCACACCGCGCGCCACCCTGTTCTGGCGCAGCATCATCCAGTGGTTCGGCGGTATGGGTATCATCGTGTTATCGCTGGCTATTTTGCCGCTACTCGGAGTCGGCGGCATGCAGATGTTCAAGGCGGAAGTCCCCGGCCCCACCACCGACAAACTGCAGCCGCGTGTGCGTGATACCGCTTGGCTCTTATGGAAAGTCTACGTGCTGATCACCGTCAGCCAAGCCGTTCTCTTGATGCTGGGCGGTATGGGGGGCTTCGATGCCATTTGCCACTCCTTCACCACTCTGGCCACCGGCGGCTTCGGAACTCAGGCAGACAGCTTCGTGTCCATGCATTCGGTCTACCTTGAAAGCGTCACCACCCTGTTCATGTTCCTGGCAGGTGTCAATTTCTCTTTGCATTACCTCACCTTGACCGGCAAATGGAAGTCTTATATTCAAGACGGCGAGTTCCGTGTTTATGCGCTGCTGCTCCTCATCGCCACGCTTGGCATGGCGATTTTGCTGCGCTTTTCGGGCACCTACGACTCCCTGTGGACCGCCCTGCGTTATGCCTCCTTCCAAGTCGTCAGCATCATGACCACCACCGGCTTTAATTCGGCCGATTTCGAGGCTTGGAGTCTCTCGGCTCCGCTGGCGCCCCTGCTTCTGTTCATGCTGATGTTCGTTGGCGGTATGGCGGGCTCCACGGGCGGCGGAATGAAAGTAATCCGTCTATGGTTGCTCGTCAAACACGGCTACCGCGAAATGTTTCGCCTGATCCACCCGCGTGCGGTCAAACACATTAAAATAAACCGCAAGGTGGTGCCTGAAACGGTGCTCGACGCGGTAATCGGGTTTTTCGTGCTGTATGTCATGCTGTTCCTGTTCGCCACCGTCGTGATGGCCCTTTTCGGTCACGACTTCACCACATCGCTATCGGCCGTGGCGGCCTGCCTAAACAATATCGGCCCCGGCCTCGGCACTGTGGGACCGATGGACAATTTTGCGGGATTACAACCCATTGTGAAATGGGTGCTGATTTTCTGCATGCTGCTCGGGCGACTCGAAGTCTATACGGTATTACTTCTGTTTGTCCCTGAATTCTGGAAAAAATAAGTATTTTCATATCACTGGGGACTTAGGAAAAACTAATTCGGGCCAAACGCTTGCTTTTAATGAAAAGGGCCTTAGTGTTTGTAGGGAAACAGCCATAACCTTCTTTCCAAAGGAGTGACCATGTCGGATATCAAACACGCAAAAGTTGCCATTATCGGCTCTGGTCCGGCGGGCTACACTGCCGCGATATATACCGCCCGAGCCGACCTTGAACCGATTTTGTTCGAGGGTCTGCAGCCGGGTGGACAGCTCACCACCACCAACGAGGTCGAAAATTTCCCCGGTTTTGAAAACGGCGTCATGGGTCCCGAAATGATGGAGGTGTTCAAACGCCAGGCCATGCGTTTCGGCACACAGGTCGTGTCGGCCCAGGTTGACAAAGTCGATTTCTCCACCCGGCCTTTCAAGCTGTGGTCCAACGGTGAAGCCTATACCGCCGATAGCGTAATCGTCTCCACCGGCGCCAGTGCGCGCTACCTGGGACTTGAAAGCGAACAGGCGTTTATGGGAATGGGCGTCAGCGCCTGCGCTACCTGCGACGGCCCTTTTTACCGTAACCGGGACGTTATCGTGGTGGGCGGCGGCGATTCGGCCATGGAAGAGGCCGACCACCTCACCAAATTTGCCAACAAGGTTTACATCGTCCATCGTCGCGACGAATTCCGTGCCAGCAAAATCATGCAGAAACGCACCCTCGAAAACCCCAAAATCGACGTGATCTGGAACGCCGTACCGGTCGAAGTCCTGGGCGATAACACCGGCATGACCGGGGCACGCTTGAAAAACACCGTTACGGGTGAAGAAAACGAACTGAAAGCCGAAGGCTTTTTCCTGGGTATCGGCCACACTCCCAATACCGAAATCTTCAAAGGTCAGCTTGAACTGGACGCCAAGGGCTATATCGTCGTCGAGCCGGGCACCAGCAAAACCAACATCCCGGGTGTCTTTGCCTGTGGCGATGTGCAAGATCCTCATTATCGCCAAGCCATCACCGCCGCCGGATCGGGCTGCATGTCGGCCCTGGACGCCGAACACTATCTGGCTGGTCTGAACGACTGATTCCCGGCACATCTATTTACAGTCAACTACGCTCCGCCTCAACGCGGGGCGTTTTTTTCAATCCCTGTATCACATCGTTTTTGTAACAATTTCCGAAAAGTTCTCATTCGCTCCGCGTTTTTTAACAGATATTTGCAACTTCGGCCTGTATATTTGGAATGAATCCAGTTTACATCCCGTCTATATTAACGAACAGCACGGATCGAATAAACGATCCCAGTGAAAATAGTGAAAACATATCAACAAAGGAAATACATCATGTCCAAAAACACTTACAGAGCCGCGAGTCCCATGATCTGGATCGAAGACCGCCAATCCGGCAACACCTACGTCTGCCCCATCGGCGCGGTCAAAGACCCCGACAATCCTACGAGCGAAGAGTTGGGGCAGTGCGTGAACGAAAGCGAAAACCCGCACAACAACTGATCGAAATCTCTTTTCTTTGACTAGAGTCTCCGTGTTGACCCACACCCATACCGCCGCGCTTTTGCCGGCGGTTTTTTTTTATAAAAAAAACCGGGCGGTTGCGCCGTCCGGTTATCGAATCTGAATATTGTAAGCAGCCAGTCTCAGGCGCGTCGCCGACGAAAAGCGACCCACCCCGCCAGAAGCAGAAAGCCCCAAAGCGACAAACCGGCACTATGGCGACATCCATCGGAAACGGCCTCATCGGACTGCGCCGAGGGTCCGGCCGGAGCGTCGTCACCATCCGGCGTATCGCCGTCGCTAGGAATATCGCCATCTTCGATAGGTGAATCCACGCAACGACCGTCGCGGCATTCGGCATCGCCACAATCCTGATACTGCGCCCAGCCCATACCTTCATCGTCACATTTCATCACCACCGACCCCACACATTCCAAACGCCCCGGCGGGCAGAGCTGATCGCCGTCAGTAGGCGTGTCGCCGTCGGCGGGTTTGTCGCCGTCGGTGGGAATATCACCATCAGTGGGCGTGTCACCGTCGGTGGGCGTATCGCCGTCGGTGGGCGTATCGCCATCGGTGGGCGTATCGCCATCGGTGGGCGTATCGCCATCGGTGGGCGTATCGCCATCGGTAGGCGTATCGCCATCCACGGGAGAACAATCAAGGCCGGTATTTTTGGTAATGGTAAAGTGCTGCTCCGGTCCGCTCAGTTCGCCGCCGAAACGCCCGCCTTCATCCCAGTACTCCAGCGTGAGGGTTTCGCCTTCGATACGCACATTGACAAAATGCGCCCGCGCACGGCCCTGCAAACGGCCATCGCAGATCAAACCCACCTCGTTGAGCATGACCAGCGCTTCACCCAAGGCCGCACCACCGGTGGTGACATGTACGGTTCCCAAACTCGGATCGTCGTGGAAATTTTCGCCGTCGAAGGGCCTGAATAATTCGTAGTAGTGGTTGTGCCCAGTAAAAACCGCATCCACATGGTGACGATTGAAAACCGGGTAATAATATTGTCCCACCCCACTTTCATCAGCTTCGTGGCCGATTCCCAGCGCCGGACAGGTAAGGAAAGGCTGATGAATGAACACGAATTTCCAGATGGCATCGGTTTCGGCCAGCCTGGCATCGAGCCAAGCCGCCTGGGTGGCGGCATCGCCGTCGTTGTTGGTAACTACGCCGAAAAACGCGTTGCCGTACTCGAAGGAGTAGTAGCTGCGGTTGCCGGTCGCGTTGTTGCCGGGTGTCCGAAAAATCCGCGTAATGTGCTGCAGGTTGCCTTCTCCCGGACCATCGTCATGATTGCCTATCTCCGGAAGCACCGGCACATAGCGCCCGGCCTTGGTGAGTTGGGCCAGATAAATCCCCCACTCATCGATGACGCTACCGTCCTTGACCAGATCGCCGCTGTTGATCATGAACTGCGATCCCTGGTTCACGGCATCCTGAAGCAGCTCGCCGTATCGGTTGGCCGCACCGGCCCCCTGCGAACGGTTGTCGCCCATAGCCGTGAAGGTAAAAGGCGTACACGGATCGTCGGGGGCAGTCACGAAGCTAGCCGGTTCACTGAAGCCGCCACCGCCATAGTTGATGCGATAATAGTAGGTCCGGTCGGCTTGAAGACCCGTTAATTGCGCGTGATGCACGAAACCGACGTTACCGCCCATGTCCTCGACGGCCACCAGTCCCACCGACTGCCCCAGTTCCGACGTCAGACCATATTCAACCGCCGCGCTATCCCAGCGTGTTTCACTGGAGAAAGACACCACCATATCGTGGCGCGGGTCGGCACCGAAGGTCAGCCACAAGGCCGGATTGGCCGCCTGAGCCACGGAAACCATCATCACCAAAAGGGTGGCGGCAACGGCGAAACTCCATTTCTTTGAAACGAAGGGAACGAACATAGACGAACTCCTTACGGCAGGCGAACACACATCTAACCTTGGGCTAATAATACGGAACTCCGGTATGTTCGTCAACGCTTTTAGCCGGTAATCGACGTTTTTTGACCAAAGCAAATAGATGGAATTGCTAGGAATTCCCGAGCAAAAGTCCGTTGCCGGGGGCCACTTGAAGAAAAGGTGAGACCGAGGCTTCGTCGAACGGATCAGGGAGTCTGCAGCGTTCCGATCCAGTCGCACAGGTTATCGACACCCTGTTCAGCCAGCAACGCGCCCATCTCGGTCAGCATGTCGGGCATGGCGGTGGGATTGACGAAACTCGCCGTCCCCACCTGGACTGCCGTAGCCCCTACCAGCATGAATTCGAGAGCGTCGCGGGCGTTCATGATGCCGCCCATGCCGATCACCGGCACCGCCACGGCCTGACAAACGGCGTGGGTCATGCGCAGGGCCAAAGGCTTGATGGCCGGTCCGGACAAGCCGCCCACGCCATTGGCCAGTATCGGGCGACGCCTGCGGATATCCACGGCCATCCCAGTGAAAGTGTTCACCAATGAAAGGGCATCCGCCCCGGCGTCCACCGCCGTTTTCGCCATCAATGCGATATCGGTGACATTGGGCGATAGTTTGACGATCAGCGGGACGCGGCAGCGTTTTTTGGCGGCGGAGACAACGGTTGCCATAAGCTTGGGATCGGTGCCGAAAACGATCCCGCCCTCTTTGACGTTGGGACAGGAAATGTTCATCTCCAGAAAATCAACACCCTCCACCTCGCCCAGCCGCCCGGCCAGCTCGGCATATTCCTCCACCGTGTGGCCGTAAAAGTTGACGATACAGGCCGTATCGGACAACGACCGCAGAAACGGCAGTTTCTTTTCAAGAAAGACATCCAGCCCGACGTTGTTGAGACCGATGGCATTGAGCATGCCCGAAGCCGTCTCCCAGATACGCGGCGTGGGATTACCGGCTTTGGGTTTGAGGCTGATGCCCTTGGTCGCGATACCGCCTAACAAGCCGGGATCGAAGAAGTCGATCATATCCTCGCCGTAGCCGAAGGTGCCCGAAGCGGCAATCACGGGGTTTTTGAAGTCGACCCCGCAGATCGTAACACCCAGAGTGGGAGAGGCCGCCGTGGCATGACCCTGTGCGCCGTTCATTTCGCCACCTCCCCGTCCCCGATGTCACCGAAACCGTAATCTTGCAAACGGTCGGCCGGAATCACCGGACCTTCCTTGCAAACGCGTACGAACTCGCCGTGGTTGTCCTTCACCACGCAGCCCAGACACACGCCGAAACCGCACCCCATCACCGCCTCCAGTGAGAGCTGACAAGGCAGTCCGGCTCGTTGGGCGATGGCACCGACCGCCTTCATCATGGCATCGGGTCCACAGACATACAGTTGAGTGCCTTCGGGCAACCCGGCTTCGATGGCATCTTCCAGCAGCGTCGTCACCCGCCCCGACGTTCCCGCACTGCCGTCTTCGGTGGCGCATCGAACCGTTACTCCCAGCTCTTCCAGCGCCCCAATCCCCTGCAAATCCACCTCCGAGCGTCCTCCGATAAGCGCCTGGATATGCATGCCCTTCCCGGCCAGAGTGGCGGCCAGTTCGATGAAAGGTGCCACTCCCACACCACCGGCAACGAACAAAGCCGAGGTCGAGCCCTCCGGAATCGCGAACGGCTGTCCCAGCGGACCGATGATGTCGATGGCGGTGCCTACCGGAACGGAAGCGGTTTGGGCGCTGCCCTTGCCCACACGTTTGATCAGCAACACCAGTTCGCCTTCGGGACGTTCGGTCGAGGGCGGCAAGCTACGATAAATCGAATAGGGACGTTTTAGAAAGGGATCGGCCGCATCCGCCAACCCGACCATGACAAACTGTCCGGGCCGGACCGCAGCGGCGATGGGGTTTCCCAGCGTCAACAGGTAATAGTCGCCACCGGTAAGGCGGCGCGCGAGTATGCGGGTTCTCACTTTTTCAGCCATTGAGTTTCAACTCCATCAGGATCGCATCCTCTTTTTCTTCCACATAATAGTTCTTGCGCAGCCCCACTCCCTCGAAGCCGTAGCTCGCGTAGAGATTGATGGCGGCGATGTTGCTCTTGCGCACTTCCAGGGTGATACGAACCGCCTTGCGCGCCCGGCATTCCCCGATTAGATGATCGATCATGCAACGTCCCGCACCCTGACGGGCGAAAGCGGGAGCGGTGGCGACATTCATCAGATGCGCCTCATCCAACACCATCCAGTAAATCAGATAGCCCGCCACCCGTCCGCTTTCACGGTCTTTGACGACGAAGCGCCATGAACGCGGGTTGGCGAATTCGGTAATAAACAAATCGGGCGTCCAGGGCGCTCGAAAACGCTCACGTTCGATATCGAGCACTTCGTCGAGATCGTCGAGCGTCATGTCGTCGATCTCGAAACGTGATTCCTCCAAGCGAACGGCGCTCATGGGACTACCTCTTGGTCCGGAAATACCGACACCGCCGGGGGTTCGTCACGCGTGAACGGCTGCAAAACCCTCACCGTATTACGCGCTTCCAGGTCCGCCAGCCACTTGGCCAGAGATTCGTCTTTTCGACTTTTTTCCAGTTGCTCGCGAATGAATCGCTGAATCTCCCGATCATTCTCGACGGCATCGCGCGCCAGACGGCCATCTTCCTTACGAACGCGGATCTCGGCCAGTACATCCTCGTCCGTGACACGCGCCAGCATTTCCAGTCGCCGTTGAATGAAGGTATCGATACGCAGGTTAAGGCGGATGACACCTTCAAGACCTTCCTCGCTCATGCCTACCGCCCGCAAAAAACGCTGATAATCCTGCTGGGAAACGAAGCTTTGCTTGAAAGCCGCGATCGGCTCCGCGCCCTCGCGACGCAATTCGTCCTCGGTACGCAGATAGCCGGTACGAGCCATTTCCTGATAAATCATCGTCTTGCCGATGAGACGCTGCAGCACCCGTTCGAGCAGTTCGGCGGGCAAGCCCCCCGACCAGGGCTGGCCTTTTTCGACCAGAATGAAGCGGGTTTCGAAGATCACCTGGCTGCGCGTGATCGCGGCAGAGTTAACCGATCCCACCACCTCGTCCAGCAGCGTTTCGGCCCGCAGCGATGAAGCCGATACACCCACCCAGCACAAAAAGCCCAGAAGCGCCATCATGATCGGGTGGATCAGGTTTCGCATGGACCATCGTCGGGAACAATGGGTTCGAGATCGAGAAAACACTCCAACGCGCTCCACAGTTCCTCCCGTCCCTGGCGGGTCTGCGCCGAGGTGACATGCACATCGCCGGGGGCCAAATTCAAGGCTTTCGTGATCGACGTTACCTGCTTTTTGCGCCGCTGTAAAGGCAGTTTATCCGCCTTCGTAATAGCCAGAATGGTGGGCAGTTCGGCTTGCCGGAAAAGATCCAGCACCGCCATATCCTCGGCGTTGGGTTGACGCCGCACATCGAGCAGCAACACCACGGCCGCCAGCTGGTCGCGCTTCCGCAGGTAATCCACCATCAGCTGTTGCCAGTCTCGGCGCACCGACTTGGGCGCCTTGGCAAATCCGTAACCCGGCAGATCGACCATGTGAAAGGATTCGTTGACGGAGAAAAAATTGATCAGCCGCGTGCGACCGGGTGTGTTCGACACCTTCACCAGCTTGCGTCGTCCCAGAAGCATGTTTAATAGCGACGACTTGCCCACGTTGGACCGTCCGGCGAAGGCCACCTCGGGCCAGTCCAACTCCGGAAACTGAGTAGAGCTGGCGGCACTGAGAACAAATTGGACGGATGACGGATTCATAACGGCTCCTTGCGAAATCGACTCATCCTGCGGCATAGCTGTGCAAGCCGGAAATGAGGATATTGACACCGAGATAAGTGAAAATCACGACGCCGAATCCGGCCACGGCCAACGCGGCCGGCAGACGGCCTTCCCAACCATGGGTCAGGCGCACGTGCAAATAAATACTGTAGACGATCCAGGTGATCAACGACCAGGTTTCTTTCGGATCCCAACCCCAATAGCGGCCCCAGGCATAATAAGCCCAGATAGCACCGGTGATGATGAGCAGGGTCATGAACGGGAAGGCGAACAGGATCGTTTTGTAGGAGCCTTCGTCAAGACGCTCGGCGGCGGGGAGTTGTGTCTCCAGCCAATCGCGTTTCAGCCCCAGAACCCAGCTACCCAACGCCCCGATCCAAGCCACCACCAACAACATAAACTCGAAGGGGTTGCCCTTGAGCGACAGCACAAACGGTCCGCGACCGTGCAATTGGAAGTTGGCCACCAAGGTGCGGCCATCCCCGCCCATGTGATTGAGCGCCACGCGGGTGGCGGCCTGCTGGGAATCGAGATCCAAACTGCCGTTGACGACCACCGTCCCCACCAGAATCAGCAAAGCGGCGGTCAATAACGCCGTGGCTCCAAGCAGCATCCAACGAAACAGCGGAACCATCTCCGGGCGTTTGCGGGTGAACGCGTAAACAACCAACGCCCCGAGGAAAGTCAACGCCGCCAGCATCAAAACCGGTCCCATACCTGCCACCGGCACACGTAGCCGCGCATTGGAAACCAGCGTCTGTCCCTCGGCATCCTGGGCGGCATAGGTAAGCGGCATGAGCTTGCCCATGTGCTCGACCAATGGAGTCAAGGTGTATTCGGCCTGCAAGATCAGGCTTGCGCCACCCACGGCCAGGATGATCAACAAGGCGGTCGCGGCGGCCACGGCTCCGAAGGTCTCGGAGGGAACGCCGTCCTTCACGAGATAGAGAAATCCCAGCATGGCGGCCAGGCCGAAGGCCGGATAACTGAAAATGGCGGTCGCCACATGCAGATGCAACCAGGTGCTTTGCAAAGCCGGAACCAGCGGGCTGATCTGCTGGTTGATCAACAACGAAGCCGCCCCCATCACCACCATCGACAAACCGATGGCCAGAACCGGCAGCACCGGCACCTTGAAACGGCGCATGCCCACCAACGCCACCAGTGACGCCCCCCAGCCGAAACACACCAGGGATTCGTAGAGATTCGACCAGGGCGGGTGGCTGGTCCACACCTTGAACCATTCCCAGCCCGCCAGAATACGCCCCTCGGCTCCCTCGAAAGCAGCCACCTCCACGTCACCCGCCTCGGCCCAGCGCACGAGAAGCGCCACCGTGTGCAAGGCAAAGCCCGTGATAAACAGCCCTTGCGCGACACGTGACGGCCAGCGTTTCGACGACGTCAGGGCGACGATCGCTGCCAGCAGCGCCAGGGTATAGACATAGAAACAAGCGGTAAACAGCGTGGTGTTGATCATGCGTTGGAATCCTTTGCGCCATGATCGCCGGTGGGCAGTCCTGCGCGGCGGATCAGAGCATCGATTTCACGGGAAAAAGCCTGCGGGTTACGTTGGCACCATCCACGCAGGATCACGCCCGCGCCTCCCGATTGCACAGCCAGACGCCGATGCGAGGTGTAAAAGGTCAAATATAAACCCAGCACCATCAAAAAACTCCCGACCCAGATCCACAGCGCTCCGGGATCGCGCACCACCATCAGCCCGGTGGTGTAGGCCGGTCGATCCTTGGCAAAAGCCACAGTCAGCGGTTGATCGGCCTGTAGGACGCGGTTTTTCTCAAGATCGGGTAAAAGCGTCACCTGCTGCACCGAGCCATCCGGCCGGGCCAGGGTGACCGCCGCACTCATGCCTTGACTATCGACCCTGAAAGTGTCGAGCCTCACCCACAGGTCCAGGTCGGCAAGGAAACGACGCTCGAAAGGCTGCAGCACCGCTTGAGCCGTTCTGCCCGTGGCGCGTTCGGTGACGAGCAACGCCGCCTGCTCGATGTAGCTCGATTGATAAAAATTGTAATCGCCTACGTTAAGGGGCGTATTCACTTCGATGCGCTTGGACTTGACCGCCTGCCCGCCGTCGAGCACGGTCAGTTCCGACACATAATCCTTCGGCGCACCGGTATCGAAGCGCTGCAGCTCGAAACGATCGAGCCGTAAGGCAAAGGGTAAGGCGGCGGGGGCATGGCCGCTTTCATTGCGTTTGAAAACGACATCGCGGCTCTCCCCCTCGGGAATTTCCATCACGCCCTCGAAGCCGAACAAGGCTGAGATCACCCCGCCCAGTACGATGATCACCAAACCCAGATGAACAGCGTAAACCATGAAATGAGCGAAGGCCTGCTTGTGTGCGTAAAGCCGAACTTCCTGGGGACTATCGTCTACATGCACGTTTTTATAATCTTTTTCCATTTCCCGTTTCAGTGCCTGCAAGGCCGTGGGCGGATCGTCGCAGGGAATGTCGCGGGTGATGTGGTGTTTGCTCGTACCGCTGACCCGGCGCGTTTTCGGCTGTGTGACAGCCAGGGCGATCTTTGCAGAGAGCGTATTGAGAGAACACGCGACGATGGCCAGAATCAACAACAGCAGGATCAGGGAGTACCAGGTACTATGGTAGACATCGAAAAAGCCGAGTTTGCTCAACCAGTTGGCCGTCTCGGGACCATAGGCTTGCACGTAACGCCAAGCTTCGGCATTTTGCGGAATCAAGGTGCCCGCCACCGAGCCCAGCCCCCAAAGCACCAACAAGACTATCGTCACTTTAATCGAGACGAAAAAGCGCCAGACGCGCTCGGTTGGATGGGTCGCGTTGGAAGGTTTTGACATGGCTTTTTCGGGTCTCCTTGGCTGGCGAAACGGCGTCTGGGGGGCTACTGGCCAGCGGTCCGGGCATGCGGTAAGCGTTTCCAGGCCTCTCCCGGATGAAATTCACGAATCTTGGGTTGGTCGCAGTTGTGACATTCCATACAAATATCATGGGGTTTGGCCTTAAGCCCCAGCGCTTCGGCCAACTTGGCATCACGCATGACGTAATCTTTGGCGTAGTGTGCCCCACCGCCATGGCACGACTCGCATTCGACACCCGCCGTCGGATCGGCGGACTGAGTGGAATGACAGCCCACACATTTGGAATCGTTGCGCCGTTCGGCATCCAAGACAAACAGCGCTCCGGCGTGCGGACCTTCCTGCCAGGCGGCGTGCTGATTGGGATGGCAGCTTTGACACCAAGCCGCACCCACATCGTTTCCGGAAGCCCGACCGTACCCGGCATCGATCGTCAAAGCCACGCCAACCAACACGAGTAACGCAATTATTTCAACAACTTGTCTTTTCATCTGTATCCTGATCCTTCCGCCGTCCTCCGGCGAGGCTACGTTACCTTTGATGGGGCAGCGCTGTCAAGCGAATTGGCCAACCGACAAACACTCAAATTCGGCTCCAAAAAGCCGATTATCAAAGGGAAACCACCAGCCATCCGCCAGTTGCCACACCCGGTGGAACGTGGTAAGGCTACTCTACGCGGTTTTGGCCGCATGACCGAGAAAAACGAAGGAGATTCCGATGCAACGCATGTTTGCCATCCTGACCCTCTGTTGGCTGCTGCTCCCCGCAACCTTCGCTCAAGCTCAGGAAACCACCCTGTCTTATGACGACGGCACGGGCGAGGGCTGGATGTCGAATGTGGAACCCGACAGCCTGGAAGACGTTATGTTCTTCGTCGAGCATCCGGCCACCCTGCTGCGTGTGCGGATGGTTTTCGCAACGGAAGGCCCGGTAAGCGTGCACATCTGGCACGACGGCGGCGGCAACGACCCCGATCGCAGCCGCGAACGCATCACTCCCATCGGCTATACGGTTTCGTCCAGCGAAGTTGGCCAATGGGTGACGTTCGAAATGAGCGAGGGCGACCTGGAAATCGAGGCGCTACGCAATTTACATGTCGGACTGATCCGCCTTGAAGACGGACCGGGCTTGATGGTCGATACCTCTACCGCCGGACAGGGCATGTCGTTTCTCTACCCGGATGACGACCCGACCGTCAAATACGGCATCAGCGACGGTAATTTCATGGTGCAGACGGACGTAACCTTCCACGACATCAACGAAAATCAGCGTTTCACCGACATCACCGCTACGGCCGGAGTTACGGGCGCATCGCGGCTGGCCTGGGGCGACTGCGACAACGACGGCGACGACGACCTGCTGCTCTCGGCCTCCAAACTTTACCGCAATAACGGCGACGGCACCTTCACCGACATCTCCGAGGCGGCGGGCATCAGCGGCCTGCCCGGCTCCGGCATGTGGGCCGACTACGACAACGACGGCCGTCTCGATTACTACGCCTTCTCGCGCGGTGACAGTTTCGACACCCGCGACCGGCTGGTGCACAACGAAGGCGACTGCACTTTCCTGCCCGTCGAGGACAGCACGCACACACCCTGGGATCTTTATCCCACCGAAGCGGTCGGTTGGGCCGACTACGACAACGACGGCTGGGTGGATCTGTACGTGGCCAACTACGAAGAGTCGGGCGAGGAGATCAGCAACGGCACACCCAACTTCCTGTGGCGCAATCTGGGCGACGGTCATTTCGTCGACGCCACCCGCGCGGCGGGCGTTTACCGCGAGTATCCCCAGTGCGGACGCGGTGTCAGTTGGGGCGATTTCGACAACGACGGCTTTATCGATCTGTACGTCTCCAACTACCGCCTCGATCCTAATTTCCTCTTTCATAACAACGGCGACGGCACCTTCACCGAAGAAGCGCAGGCGCGCGGCGTGCAAGGGAAATGGGCCTTCGGCAGCTACGGGCACAGCATCGGTTCGGTGTGGGGCGATTTCGACAACGATCAGGATCTCGACCTCTTCGTGGGTAACCTGGCCCACCCGCGCTTCATCAGTTCCTCCGACAAATCCATGCTGTATGTCAACTCCGGCGCGCCCGACTACACCTTCAGCGACATCCGCGAACAGACCGCCATCACTTACGCCGAAACCCATTCCGATCCGCTCTGGTGGGACTCCGACAACGACGGCTTTCTCGACTTGTTTATCACCAGCATCTACTCGGAATGCGTCAGCTTTTTCTACCGCAACGACGGCGCGGGGGACTTTGTCGAACAGAGCTATGCCAGCGGCGCGTGGGTGAAAAACGGTTGGGGCGTCGCGACGGCCGATATCGACCGCGACGGCGATCTCGACCTGATGACGCGCAAGTTGTTCGAAAACGGACTGCTGAGCCCCAGTTCTAAAACCGCCGTCAATAATTGGCTGGAAGTGCGCGTAATCGGTCATAAGACCAATGCCGCCGGAATCGGCGTGCGTCTGAGCGTCACCACTGGCGAGCACACTCAAATTCGCCAGGTGGAAGGCGGCAAGGGCACCGGCGTGCAAAGCTCCCTGGTCCAGCATGTCGGCTTAGGCGACGCCCAGAGCGTCGATTCTCTCACCGTCACCTGGACCGACGGCAGCAAAACAACCCTTACCGACGTCGCCGTCAACCAGTTGATCGAGGTGGAGGAAGACGCCGATCCCGTCTGCCTGAACCACGCAGGCGAATGCTTGAGCGACACCCGCCTACGCACCTGCCGCAACTGGCAATGGGTGGAGGAAGACTGCCCGGAAGGCTGGGTATGCGAGGATCGTTTCTGCCTCGATCCGAACCCGGTCGACGGCGACATGGATGCCGAAAGCGACGGTGACCTGGATGACGAAATCGAGATGGAAGCCGAGACCGAAATGGAAACGGATGGCGATGAAGAACCGGAAGCGGATCTCGCCTGCGACCCGGACTGCGATACCATCGCCCTATGCGAAGAATTCCTCAGCGAACATGGCCGGGTCTACACACCCAACGCCTTCCCGGCCTGCATCGATGGCCAAACGATCGATTGCCGTATCCTCGCCGGGACGGACTGCTGCGAAGGCACCGGCTACGCGCTGATCGCTCAAGGCCCCTGCGATGCTCCCGACGGTGACGACGATAAAGCCGAGGGCGATCCCGCCCCCGACGGCGATGCAGGCGATCCCTACGAACCGACGAACGGTGGTGGCTGCCATAGCGCCGCTTCCACATCGTCGCTTCTGCTTCTGTTCATGTTAGTTGGATTGTTCACGTTGAAACGAAGAGAAAAAACATGCGATTGACCGTTTCCGACAAAGCTTCTTACGATCTGGAATGGGATCGGGTGGTCGATGCCCTGGCGGGCTATTCCTCCACTCTGCGCGGGCGCGCCCGCTGCCTGTCCCTTTCCTTTCACGATTCCCCGGCACGCACCGTGGAAGATCTCACACGCGTGCAGGAATTCCGCGAGTTGATCTGGGACGACCAGGCCCCCTCGCTGGCGGGCGTCTCCTCCAACGTGAGCGGACTATTGGTACAAACACAGAAGGACGGCGTACTCACGGTGTCCGAACTGAACGAAGTCACCGCGACGCTGGAGGCGAGCAATCGCATCGCCCAAACCATGAGCCGAAAGGCCGAACGCGCCCCGACCTTGGCCGATCTCTGCCAGGGCCTCACCCCCATCGACGATTCGCTGGCCGCCATCAACTACGCCATCGACCGCGATAACGGCGAAATCCGCGACCGCGCCACCCCCGATCTGGGTGGATTGCGCAAGAAGGTGCGCGACCTCATGGGTCGCGTGAAGCGCAAGCTCGACGCCATGCTGGAAAGCGAAACGGTGCGTCAGAATCTGCGTGAAGCCTACTACACCATTCGCGACGACCGCTATGTGCTGCCCGTCAAGGCGCAGGACAAGGCCGCGGTCAAAGGCATCGTGCATGGTTCCTCGGCCACCGGACAAACCCTGTTCGTCGAACCGCGCGAAATGGTGGGCATCAACAACGATCTGATGCTGTCGCAAATGGCGGTGGAACGTGAGGAACGCCAGGTTTTACGCAATCTCTCGCGCAAGCTGGCCGATGAATCGGGCGTCATCGCCGCCAACCTCGATGTCCTCACCCAACTCGACGTGGTGCAGGCCAAAGCGCGGCTGGCCGAATCGATGAATTGCCACATTCCCGAGATCGACGAACGCGCCGCCTGCCACCTGCTGGAGGCGCGCCATCCGCTGTTGGTACTCAAAGACGCACCGGTGGTGGCCAACGATCTGCTCATCGGCGACGCCTTCAACGTGCTGGTGCTCTCGGGCGCCAACACCGGCGGCAAAACCGTTGGTCTCAAGACACTGGGACTATGCGTGATGATGGCATGGTCGGGGTTGCACATTCCGGCCGCGCCCGGTTCACGGGTAGGCCGCTTCGGACGTATCTTCACCGTCATGGGCGACGAACAGTCCCTGGCCGACGACCTCTCAACCTTCTCGGCCAACATCCGCAACCTAAACGACGTGCTGCTCAACTGCGACGAGACATCCCTGGTGTTGCTGGATGAAATCGTCATCGGCACCGACCCGCGTCAAGGAGCCGCGCTGGCCCAGGCACTCGTGGAAGGACTGGCCGACCGCCACGCCCGCTGCATCGTTACTACCCATTACGAACGCTTGAAGCGTCTGGCCCTGACGCGCGACGACTTCGCCAATGCGGCGGTCGGGCTTGCGGAAGACACGCTTACCCCCAACTATCGCATCACCATCGGCGTCCCGGGCGTCTCGGCGGCTCTCAAAATCGCCGAAGCGCTGGGCGTCACCGAGCCTGTTTTAAGCCGCGCCCAGGGATTGCTCGACGGCGAGGCGGACGAACTCGACGGGATGGTGGCCAAGCTGGAAGGTGAAATCGAACGCCAGAGCCGCGAAGTGCAACGCCTGGAGGCGGCCAAACGCGACCTCGAACTGCTCAAGGCCACCTACGAACGCAAGCTCAAGCTTCTGGAATCACGCGAGCGGGAAGATATCCTGACTCGACGCCGCGAGGTGCTCGACGAAATCCGCGAGGCGCAGGCCAAGGCGCGGGAAGTGATCCGCACCCTGCAACGCGGGGCCAGTATGGCCGAAGCCACCGCCGCCATGGAGGAGCTCAAGGCACGCGAACGGGAAGCGGCGGCCAAAGTCGCCCAGGCCGAACAGCGCAGCGCCAGCGATCCGCCTCCACGCGAGCGCAGCACCCCGAAGCGTCCGCCGGTCGGCATCGAACATCTCAAACCCGGCCTGCCGGTATTCGTGGTCAACCTCGATCAGAAAGGTGTCGTAGTGGAGCCGCCCGACAAACGCGGGCTGGCCTTGGTGGAGGTGGGACGCCTCAAGATGCGCATCCCGGTCGAGCGCCTGCAGGCCCTCGATCCCGATGAACGTAAAACCATGTTCAAAGGCCAAACCAACACCTTGGAGGTGGCCCTCACAAAATCACGCCAGGGTGGCGACGACCGCGATTCGGGGATGACTCTCGATCTGCGCGGGGAACGCGTGGACGAGGCGCTGGACGCCACCGACGCCTTTCTCGACCGCGCCATGCGTCAGAATGCACCCTTCGTCTACGTGATTCACGGGCATGGCACCGGCAAGCTGAAAGCCGCCCTGCGCGACTATTTCAGTCGCAGCCCCTACGTGGTCAGCTTTCGCCCCGGCGAACGCGGCGAAGGACGCGACGGCGTCACGGTGGTGATGTTGCGGGAACAAAAGTAGGAACACGGCTTTTACGTCATGAAACTTCGAGCAAAACGAATGCCGTTGATCAGGGCGTCCACGTCGTCACGCTCGGAGTAAATCCCGAAGGACGCACGCGCCGTGGCGGGTAATCCCAGACGCGCATGCAAGGGTTGGGCGCAATGATGCCCCACCCGGATAGCTACGCCTTGTTCGTCGAGCAATAGGGCCAAGTCCTGCGCGTGCACCCGCTCATCGACGAAGCTCACCAGGCCGCCGCGCTTTTGTGGGTCTCGCGGTCCCACGATCCGCAGACCGCCGAGCGACGCCAGACGATCGAGCGCGTAGCCGGTCAACTCGCGTTCATGGCGCTCGATCTCCGGCAGCCCGACCGACTCCAACAAATCCAGGCTCGCCGGAAAGGTCGCCAAAGCCTGAACGTTGGGCGTACCCGCTTCGAAACGGGTGGGGATAGCGGCGACACGCACCTCGTCGAGCGTGACCGATTCGATCATCTGCCCCCCCCCCTCGAAGGGTTCGAGCCACTCCAAGGCGTCCCGGCTTCCGACAAGAAACCCAAGCCCGCCGGGCCCGTAGGCTTTGTGAGCGGAGAAAACAACATAATCGGCCCCCAGCGCCTGGAAATCGAGCGGACGATGGCCGACCGCCTGGGCGGCATCCACGATCACCCGCGCCCCCACGCACCGAGCCGCTTCCGAAATAGCCGCCACCGGGTTGAGCGTCCCCAGCACGTTGGAAAGCAGCGTCAATGAGACGATGCGCGTCCGGGCCGTCAACAGCTCCGGCAACGAATCCAAATTCAATTCGCCGTTTTCATCAAAGGGAATGTAACGAAGATGCACGCCGCGCCGTTTGGCCAACATCTGCCAGGGAACCAGGTTGGCATGATGCTCCATTTCGGTCAGCAGAATTTCGTCACCCGCCTTCAGTCCGTGTTCCAAGCCGCGCGCCAGGCCATTGAGCGATCCGGTGGCACTGCGCGTGACCACGACACATTCCGGCCCTTCGGCATTGACGAACTGCGCCACACGCCGCCGTCCTTCCTCGAAAGCTGCGGTGGCAGACTCGCTGAGGGCATAAACGCCGCGATGAACGGTGGCATTGCGGTTCGTCGCAAAACGCAATTCGGCCTCGATCAACGCACGCGGCTTCTGAGCCGTCGAGGCGCTATCCAGATAGACCAGCCGCTTTCCGTCCGCCGCTTCCGAAAGCAACGGAAATTGTTCGCGCAGATTTCCACCGCTGCGCCCCGACAGGGTCGTACACAAACAGCGGGAGTCGGTCACATGTTGCGGTTCCATGGCATCAATCCACATCGACTTCGATCCAGCCGTCATCAGACAGCCGCACCGGATAGATTTCGATAGGAGAAGCAGCGGGCATGCGCAGAGCCTTTCCCTGCCGCAGATCGAACTGGGCGCCGTGGCGCGGGCAGGTAATGACCGCCCCTTCCACCGCACCGCCGACGAGTTCGGAACCGTCGTGGGAGCAGGCGTTTTCCACCGCCGCCACGTCGTTCTCGCCGAGCCGCACCAGTAGGACAGGGACGCCGTCCAGCTCCACAGCCCGTGATCCGCCCACGGGAAACTCATTTAAAGCGGCCGCTTTCACAAAAGACATTCTCGCTCTCTTTCAATGATCAGGCTAAAAGCCCGCCGTGATTCCGTTCAGACGCTCCATCACGAAGCCATCCACCGCGTCACGCAACGATTCGGGGAAACGCGCGAGGTTCTTTTCCATGAACCCGCGCACGATCAGGCGCAACGCATCGGAACGCTCGATCCCGCGACTTTGCAGATAGAACAACTGCGCGTCATCGACCGGCGCCACGGTGGCTCCATGGGTGCAGCGCACGTCGTCGGTGAGGATCTCCAGTTCCGGAATGGTGTCGGCCTTGGCCTTGCTCGACAACATCAGATTGCGATTCTCCTGATAAGCCTCACTCTGCACGCCGGCCTCTCCGATACGAATCAACCCTGTATACGCCGCATGCCCGCGCCCGGTGAGCGCCGTTTTGATATCGATATTCGACCAGGTACGGGGAGCACGATGATCGTGCACGGTGTGGTGATCGAAATGCTGACGCTTCTCCCCCATGGTCATACCCGATAGCTCGCTGCGGGCTCCTTCGCCATCGAGAATGCTTCCCAGGTCGACCTTCAGCAGTGAACCCCCGAAGCTCGCCCCGGTGGACAGAAAGTCCGCCTGACGGTCGAGCCGCGCCCGCAAGGTGAGATGCCCCACCACGCCAGGGTTCCAGCGCTCGAAAAAGATTTGCTTCAACCGCGCACTCGCCGCCACGAAATATTCGCTCACGCCGATGACGTGGTCGCCCGGACCGCCGCCTACGTACTCTTCGATGACGGTGGCCTCGGCATTTTCCCCCACCACAACCAGGATGCGCGGCAGCGTCGCGCCGTGATAGGCGGGCAGCCGCACGTGAATGGGGCCGTCTAACTGCACCCGCGCGGGAACATGCACCGCAATTCCGCCCTCGAAGGCGGCGGCGTTCAAGGCCTCGAACAAACCGAAGTCGTGGTCTACCGCCCGTCCCAAAAGCTCGCCTGCGATGGGATTGTCGCTCAAGCGACTCACCGTAACCCCCGCGCGTTCGGCCTCGGGCGACAGATTCAATTGAAATCGACTATCGGGCAACAGAAGCGCCGCTGCGCCGCCCGCAGGCAAATCGGGTAAAATCGGCGCGGACCCCGACAACTCGGCCGTCAAAACATTCGGAAAATAATGCAGCGGATCGCTGTAGCGCCACAGATGTTGCACGCGATCGGGTATGGGCAATTCGTGATAGGCCGTCAGCGCCCGATGTCGCCAATCGGTCAGGGTTTTCGGTTCTTTCAAACGGCGCGACACCTCGTCGATGTACGCCGGAGTCAATTCGGTTTTCACGACACACTCCTTACACTCAGCCCACCGAACCTTCCATTTCCAGCTCGATCAGGCGATTGAGTTCCACGGCGTATTCCATCGGCAGTTCGCGCACAAACGGCTCAATGAAACCATTGACGATCATCAGGCGCGCCTGGTCGAGATCGATCCCACGACTCTGCAGATAAAATAGCTGCTCGTCGGCCAGCTTGGAGACGCGCGCCTCGTGTTCGACTCGCACATCGTCCTCTTTGATTTCCATGGTGGGATAGGTATCGGAACGCGCTTGTTCGCCGATCAACAGCGCGTCGCACTCCACGTGCGTTTTGCTGCCCTTGGCTCCCGGCTCCACCTTCACCAAACCGCGATAGCTGGAACGCCCGGCATCCTTGGAGATGGATTTCGAGATGATGCGCGAAGTGGTATTCGGAGCAACGTGGATCATCTTCGCCCCGGTGTCCTGGTGCTGGCCGTCTCCGGCAAAGGCGATGGACAGCACTTCACCGTGCGCCCCCTCGCCCACCAGGTAAACGCAGGGAAATTTCATAGTCAATTTCGATCCGATGTTGCCGTCCACCCATTCGATCACCGCGTTTTCATGCGCCACGGCGCGTTTGGTCACCAGGTTGAACACGTTGGTGGACCAATTCTGAATGGTGGTGTAGCGAATGCGCGCATCCTTGAGGGCGATCAGTTCCACCACGGCCGAGTGCAGCGAGTCGCTGGCGTACACCGGAGCCGTGCATCCCTCGATATAATGAACCGACGATCCTTCGTCGGCGATGATCAGAGTACGCTCGAACTGGCCCATGTTCTCGGAGTTGATGCGGAAGTAGGCCTGCAACGGAATCTCCACATGAACGCCGGGTGGCACGTAAATGAACGAGCCTCCCGACCACACGGCCGAATTGAGCGACGCGAACTTGTTGTCGGCAGGCGGAATGACGCTGGCGAAGTACTTCTTCACAATGTCGGGATACTCGCGCAGACCATCGTCCATACTGGCGAAGAGCACACCTTGCTCCGAAAGCTCATCGCGCATGTTGTGGTAGACGACCTCGGATTCGTACTGGGCGCTCACCCCGGCCAGAAACTTGCGCTCGGCCTCGGGGATACCCAAACGCTCGAAGGTGTTTTTGATGTCTTCGGGCACATCGTCCCAGTTGCGTTCGCCACGCTCGCTGGATTTGAGGTAGTAGTGGATGTTATCGAAATCGATTTCCCCCATCAAGCCGGTGTTGCCCCAGCGCGGCATGGGTTTCGCTAAAAACAGATCGAGCGCCCGGTGGCGAAACTCCCGCATCCAGTCGAGCTCGTTTTTATGACGCGAAATGGCCTCTACGATATCATGCGACAACCCTTTAGGCGCTTTATAGAGAAAAGCTTCGGGGTCGTGGAAACCATATTTGCTCGCGTAGTCCTGATTGATATCGGCGATAGTGTTGTTCTGACTCATGGTGACTTCCTTTCGCCTATGGTGTCTGGGCTCCCACCCATTCATAACCGCGATCCTCCAACGACCGGGCCAGCTCGGGCCCACCCGAACGCACGATGCGGCCATCCATGAACACATGCACGTGATCGGGTTTGACGTAATCGAGGATGCGCTGATAGTGCGTGACGAGCAGCACCGCCATGTTGTCGGCAGCCGCGGTATTGATTCCCTTCGACACCACCTTGAGGGCGTCGATATCGAGGCCGGAGTCGGTTTCATCCAACAACGCCACCTTGGGTTTCAACATCATCAGCTGCAGAATTTCGAGGCGCTTTTTCTCGCCGCCGGAAAACCCGTCGTTGAGGTAGCGGCGGGTGAATTCCAGGGGTACGTCCAACTCCTCGAACGCGTCCATCAACTCGCGCTGAAAATCACGCACGCGCAACTCTTCGCCGCGCCTGGCCGTCAACGCCGCCTTCAGGAAATTGCTGACGGTCACGCCGGGCACGGCCACCGGGTACTGAAAACCGAGGAACAAACCCGCACGGGCACGTTCATCCGCTTCGTATTCGCTGATATCGCGACCGTCGAGACGAATCTCTCCTTCCACCGAGTAGGCCGGATGGCCCATCAGCGCCGCGACCATGGTTGATTTTCCCGAGCCGTTGGGGCCCATAATGGCGTGTTTCTCGCCTCGATAGATATCTAAATCCACTCCCTTGACGATCTCGATGTCATCCACGCTCACGTGAAGATCGCGGCAGGAGAAGATCGGGGGGGTATGTCGGTTCGGCATGATAATGCACTCCTTGCCAAAGAATGATTGCGCCTTTGTATCAATTTCAGATAAGCCCTTAAAATAGAGACCGATTTTGTGATTATTATTCCCGGAGTCGGGACGGAATTGAAAACCGGAAAACATGAAGATTTTCGAATTGTTTGACGCCACCGGCCCCCTTTTGATAGCATCGCCACACACCAACGGCCCAAGCCGGGAGACCCGTTCCATGTCCGCAGAAACCTGCGTCCTTTTCACCGATTTACATCGCTGCCGCCGGGTCGCAATCGGGGTGTGGTGCTTGTGGCTGCTTTGGATGCCAACCCTCTGCGCCCAGACCGAAAACACCCCGTCCCCTGTAACCCCGAACGTCCCCACAGCCAAGACTCTCCTCAGCGATTCGCAGGGAGCTTTCACGGGTCGCATAGGCGACTGGAAACTGACGGCTAGTGATGGCGAAACGTGGCGGATCGACTGTTTTTTTTCGACAGAGCAGGCAGGCGCATCCGATCTGCACCTGCAACTGATCGCACGTGACGATAACCAAGGAGCCTATGCTCGCACCCAAAACTTCAACCTGATCGTCAAAATGGGCAAACCGGGGATGACCCTCACTCCGGCAATGGAAACCCTGTTAAAAGAACTCCTAGCCCGTATCCGGACCAACGAGGCGGGATTGTCCCCGCTGGCGCATCGCCCAGCCACTCCAGCACCCCGCGGACCGCCGTCCCCCGAGACATCTCCAACGGATCTTGCACCGTTGCAACTCCCCGACGGCGCTCCCCCGTGGCTCACACCGGACCGCTGGCGGCCCCTCGACACCGCCGAACGGACTCTGGCCTGGCTTTTCATGCTGGGACTCCTCGCGGCCGTGATCGCGCTGCCGCTCCAGAACAGAAAAGACTGGCAAAGCCTCGGGCGTCGCGTGCAGATCGGACTGATCGGTCTGGCGCTTTTTGGACTGATACTGCGGCTGATGATCCCGCATCGTTTCGTGATGGCCTATAGCGGCTACGCCCTGATCGAACAAGCACTGGATATCGTGCAACTCAAACGCTATGGAGCGGGCGCGCCTGTTCTATATCACAGCCTGATCGCTCTGCTTCCGGGTGGAGGCGCGTGGCTGCTGACGATCAATACCTGGCTCGGCTGGGCCACCACGTTGATCGCCGCCGCCTGGCTGCGCCGCTACACACTCCGACCGGGAAGCGGTCTGGCCATGCTGGCGCTGCTGGCCCTGCACCCGCTTCTGCTCAAAGACCACAACTCGGAAAGCAATTTGATTCCGGCACTTTTCGCCTTTTTCGTCGGACTGTGGCACTGGGAGCAGGCACGCCGTAAAAACACGTGGACGGCCTTTCTGTTCGCGGTGGCGGCCTTCGGCTTCACCACTGTTTCACGCCCGCTGTTTCTTTTCTTCGTTCCGCTCAGCCTGAGCCTGCTTGAATTTTTCCGTCTCCCCAACAAACGGCCGGTCGTTTCGGCGCGCCGCCTCTGGTTGAGTACGGCGGGACTGTTTCTGCTACTGCTGCCGCATCTGGCCTATCTAGCCGTGTTCTGGGCTATCGAAGGCGAACAGAACCAGATCAGCGGCATTGGGTATATCTTGAGCGGAGTGCTGAAATTCATCACGCCGCACAACCTCTTTCTGCGCCCCGACGCAACCCCCATCGTGTATCCGCTTTTCTGGCTGGCCGCCTGGCTATGGGCTCCCGTCACGGAACGGCGGAGGCTGGTCGGCCTGCTTCTTGTATCCTGCGTTTTTTTCGCCCCGTACTTCGTGGATATGACTCCCCCCTCGCTTCCGCGCCTGCACGTTCCGGCGGCTTACTTCCTGTGTGCAGTCGCGGCACTGGGCCTGCTCGAAGGGTGGCGGCGACAAACACAAGCGCCGAAAATCTGGCGGCATCCGGCTTTGTGGGTAGCCATTTGGATTTTGTCTCTGCTGCCCCCCGCTTTCAATCTGTGGCGGCCGACCAATCCCGATCACGAACACCAGGCACTGGAACAGGCAATCGCCCACCTGCCTGACGCACCGGTCGTGCTGGCGCGCCTGGAAGCGGAGGACGATCCGCAGGTGTGGGGCCTATTTTACGATTACCCCGATTATCTTCTTCCCTCGCAAGTCCGAACCATGGGGCTGGATGCCTGGCTGAACGCCGCCCGTCGTGGAAGCGTGGATCAATCGAGTTACATCTACCTCGGCATGCGCTGCTACACCCTTTTGCACGACTCGCTGACCGGGGCGGGTCAATCGCCCAGCGAGGCGGGTCGCGACTACCTGCACCCGGCCTGTCAGCGCGTGCGCAGGTCCATCCAACTCGAACCGGTTTGGGAATGGGAAGCGCCCAACGCCGAGCCGGAGGGTGCGTTCCACTGGTATCCACCACGCGCCACACTGACCGTCGGCCTCTATCGCGCGGCGGGATTGATGGGCCAAACGCTCCCCAAGCCCACACCGTGAAAACGGTCGACAAACGAGCGCGGCTTAATTTTCTTCTTTGAGTTTCTTCGATAGATCGGATAAGAACATGCGCTCTTCGATGCTGCTGGCGGCACCGACAGTCACCTGCACGGTGATCGGATCCGGCGCGTTCTTTTTGGCAGGGGCGGCGGAACGCAGCAATTCCACCGACGCGCGCGTGGGCGGGATGTCTTTGGCGCTGAACTCGAACAGGATGTAGCCCGCTTCCTTATCCTTGTCGACAATCTTCCAGTTCATGTCGACACGGATCAGGCGCACGCAGGTGTAATAGAGGATGTCGTAATTAACATCGAAATCCCGCTTGGTTTTCGCCGCCGCCTCGGGAGCGAAAGCGGTCAGAAAAAGCAGCAGTACCAACACGACGGATAAACCACGCGGCATAATTGCCTCCTTGACATCCGATTTCGCAACTCACGCCAAGCTACCTGCGTCGGCGGTGCAAGGTCAAGGATTTTCTAATGAATTGGCCGTTCAACGACCCGAAAACTCTTGACACTGCGCCGGACCCGATGCTACCGTTGCCCCACTTTGTAGGAGAATCTACCAAGCTTACACTGGTGCGCTCCCCGATGCACCGGCGAGCGGTTTCGGTTTACGGGGTGGATGAATCGAGAAGGAGTGGCGATGCGACACCAAGCGTGGACGAATCAACGGAAACGGATGGCGGGCCTGATACTGGCCGCCCTGATCTTGCTTGTACCCCTGACGGCGCTGGCCATCAAAGCCCCCGGATTGCAGTATACGCATGAATTCCGTCCGGAACTCATTGAATTTCCCGAACGAATCAACGAAAGCGACCCGGCCCTTTACCAGGCGCACAAATCCTTGCTGCGCTACCCGGCCGAATTGGCGGCGCTGGAAAAGTCTCTCGACGACTCCATTCAGTCCGTGGTGACAGAACCGCTCGACGCCCTCAACAAGCAGGCCCGCATCGACACCGCACATCGGGATTTCCAAACCAAGCTGGCCGCTCTCAATAGCGAACTCGCCGAATTACGCAAAGCCTTTCTGTTTCTGGTGCGGGAAAGTCTCAAAAACGACGGGGATCCTTACGTGCTGCTGTTCATGGCCCAAGAGCTTTACGGGTTGCGCGGACAGCCCCCGGCGTTGATCGAAACCGCCACCGCCCCGATCGAAAAGCCCGCCGATGCGCCGGCCGACGAGGCGACCCCTGAAGCCGCTTCCGAAGCGTCTGCCGAAGCGTCTGCCGAAGCCCCGACCGACACCAAGGCCGATGTCAAGGCCGAGCCGGAGCCCGTCCAGACCCCCAAACCCAGCGGCACGCCGTCGGTGACGGTGCAGCGGGAATTCAAGTCGAACTACGAAATCATCCTGGCGGCCACCGAGGAAATTCGCACGCGCTTCCCCGAATTCGAGTACATGGACCGCGTCATTCGCCTGATGGCCGTCTGCAAGATGGAACTGGGTATGACCGAAGACGCCCTTTACCTTTACAAGGAATTGATCAAAGATTACCCGAACAGCCGCTACCTGGGCGACACGTATTTCCGTCTGGCCGAATTCGAGTTCGAAACCCCCACCAGCTACGATCACTTCACCACGGCGGTCAACTATTACGATCTGGCATTTAAATACTATCAACCCGGTAAAACCTACTACCGTATCCTCTACAAAAAGGCCTGGGCGCAGTATCTGTCGCCCGATATGAACGAAGATGCGCTGTCGACTTTCGTCAAGCTTTACAAGGCCATGGACGCCGCCAAGATGAAATCCGAAGAAATGGAGATGATCAAAATCGAAATTCTGGAAGTGGTGCGGCAGATCAAAGCACGTGAAAACAAAGCCCAAGGCTCCGCTTTCGGTCGCTAGGCACACCGTTATCATGTCTGCGGCCTCCGCGAAAAGGCCCCAAATAAATCGCAACGGACCCGCCACCACCCGGCGGGTTCGCTCCGTTTATGACCGCCTGCTCGCCCATTTCGGTCCGCGCCGCTGGTGGCCCGCCGAGAGTCCCTTCGAGGTGTGCGTGGGGGCGGTTCTCACGCAAAATACCGCCTGGTCGAATGTCGAAAAAGCCATCGCCAATCTCAAAACAGCCGGAGCGTTATCGCCTGCGAAATTAATGGCCCTGGACGATACGGAATTGGCCTCGCTGATCAAGCCGTCAGGCTATTTCAATTTGAAAACCCGCCGCTTGAAGGCGCTGGTCCGATTTCTCGTGGAGCAAGGCGGTTCCAACTTCTCCGCCTTCGCCGAGGAAACGGACGCGACCTTTCGGGAAAAGCTGTTGGCCGTCTACGGAGTAGGCCCGGAAACCGCCGACTCCATCCTGCTTTACGCCTTCGATCGTCCGCTCTTCGTATGCGACGCCTACACGCGCCGCATCGCCGGACGCCTCGGGCTGTGCCCGCCGGAAAGCGATTACCGCCACTTACAAGCCTTTTTCACCACCCATCTGCCGCTCGATGTCGCCCTTTTCAACGACTACCACGCACAACTGGTCGCGTTGGGCGCGACGTACTGCAAGCCGCGCCCCCGTTGCGAAAGCTGTCCGCTCGATGACATGTGTCCCAAATCCGGACTGGCCACTCAATCACTTGCGTAGCCACGTAAACTCCTTTTCCCAACGAAAAAAACCGGGCCATCGGACCCGGTTTCGTTTAAATATGGGGAAGCTTCCTTACTTGCGCAGCGGCGAGGCGGCCTGGATATCGGCCCCGGCCTGGTCCGCATACTTACGGAAGTTCTCGATGAACAGACCCGCCAAGTAGTCGGCTTTCTTGTCGTACGCGGCCTTGTCCTTCCAGGTGTCACGCGGGTTGAGCACGTCGCTGGGCACCTCGGGGCAGCTTTCGGGAACCTCGATACCGAAAATGGGATCCTTGCGATAGCTCACTTCGTCCAGTTGGCCGGTGAGAGCGGCATTCAACAAAGCACGGGTGTGCTTGATGGACATGCGGTGGCCGTCGCCGTAGGGACCGCCGGTCCAGCCGGTGTTGACCAACCACACGCGGACGTTGTGCTTGGCAATGCGTTCACCCAACAATTCCGCATACTTGGCCGGATGAAGGGGCATAAAAGGCTCGCCGAAGCAGGCCGAGAATGTGGCTTTGGGCTCGGTGATGCCCGCCTCGGTACCCGCCAGTTTGGCCGTGTAACCCGACAGGAAATGGTACATGGCGTGCGGGCCGTCCAGACGCGAAATCGGAGGCAGCACGCCGAAGGCGTCGGCGGTGAGGAAGAAGATGTCGGAGGGATGTCCGCCTTTTCCCTCCAGAATGCAATTGGGAATGTAGGTCACCGGATAGGTGACGCGCGAATTTTCGGTAATGCGGTCGCTGTCGTAATCCGCTTTGCGCGTATCGGGATCGTAATCCACGTTTTCGAGCACCGAACCGAAACGGATGGCGTTGTAGATCTGCGGCTCGTTTTCGGGGCTCAGCTTGATGCACTTGGCATAGCAGCCGCCCTCGAAATTGAAGACGCCCTCGTCGGTCCAGCCGTGTTCGTCGTCCCCGATCAGGTGGCGCGTCGGATCGGCCGAGAGGGTGGTCTTGCCGGTGCCCGACAGACCGAAGAACAGCGCCACACGCTTGTCTTCGCCTTGATTGGCGGAGCAATGCATGGTCATGACGCCCTTCTGGGGCAACAGGTAGTTCATGACGGTGAAAATCGATTTTTTGATCTCCCCGGCATAGCCGCTACCCGCGATCACCACCAGACGTTTTTCGAAGTTCAAACCTACGAACACCTTCGAATTGATACCGTCCGCTTCCGGGTCCATGAAGCAGTCGTTGGCCATGACCACCGTGAATTCCGGCTTATGGTCGGCCAGTTCCTCGGGAGTGGGACGCACGAACAGGGTCTCGGAGAAGATTCCGTGCCACGCCATGGGAGAAACGATACGAATCGGCAGCCGGTGATTGGGATCGGCCCCGGAAAAACCGTCGAACACGAACAGGTCGCGCCCCTGCATGTAGGTGGAAACCTTGGCATACAGGCGATCGAAGGTTTCCGCATCGGTCGGAATATTGATATCGCTCCACCAGATATTTTCGGAGGAGGGAGCCTGCTTGACGACGTACTTGTCGTTGGGCGAGCGGCCGGTACGTTCGCCGGTCTGCACCAGCAGTGCGCCGTTATAAGCCAAAACGCCTTCGCCGCGCTTCAACGCTTCTTCCATCAACAGAGGAATGGGGGTGTTGTGAAACACCGATTTGTAATTCTGCAGCCCGACCTCTTCCAGTGACACATGGTTTTTCATCAGAGAGCCTCACCGAATGACGTGAATGTTGATAAACCTGCTAGACTTTGTCAGCATTTGCTTATGTTGGGAGCATGGTTGGTTAGGGATTATTCCGTGTAAATGACTCAGGGCGTTATGGAAAGCAAACGAAAACGCCGACCCCATAGGGGCCGGCGTTGATCGCTGGCGGAGAGGGAGGGATTCGAACCCTCGGTAGGTTGCCCTACACACGCTTAGCAGGCGCGCACCTTCAGCCACTCGGTCACCTCTCCAACGTTTCCGAATTTCCGGCTGGTGGAAATCCAGTTGTGGAAAATTAAATGACATCACCGCAAAACGCAAGGATTTTCTGGCAAAATCCGTTCCTTTTCCGTCTATCAGGCTTCCGAACCCGTGGGATCGGCTTTTTCAGCTTCACTTTCAGCCTGGGCCGTCGCTTCCGCTGTCGGGTTATCCTCGAAATGCAGCTTGTGACCCATCTTGTCTTTTTTGGTTTGCAGATAGCGCAGGTTGAAGGGCTGCGGTTCCACTTCGATGGGCACGCGCTCGACCACTTTCATCCCGTAACCTTCGAGACCTACGACCTTTTTGGGGTTGTTGGTCATCAGTTTGAGCTGCTTGAGACCCAAATCGGCCAGAATCTGCGCGCCGATGCCGTAATCGCGCAAATCTTCCTTGAAGCCCAGCTTGATGTTGGCTTCCACCGTATCGGCACCGTTCTCCTGCAAATGATAGGCGCGGATCTTGTTGACGATGCCGATGCCGCGGCCTTCCTGGCGCAAATACAGAATGACGCCATGGCCTTCGCGCTCGATCATACGCATGGCCTCGTGCAGTTGCGGACCGCAATCGCAGCGCAGGCTGCCGAAGACGTCGCCCGTCAGGCACTCGGAGTGCACGCGCACCAAAACCGGTTTACCGTCGTTGACGTCGCCCTTCACCAGCGCCAGATGCGATTTCTTATCGACATCGTTTTCGTAAGCAATGACGCGGAATTCCCCGCCGAACTCGGTGGGCAGACGGGATTCGGCGGCCCGCCGGATCAGGCGGTCTTTGCGCATGCGGTAGGCGATGATCTCCGCCACCGAAACGATGGGAATGTCGAATTTTTTGGATACGATCTCAAGCTGCGGACGACGCGCCATGGTGCCGTCTTCATTCATGATTTCGCAAATCACACCCGCCGGTTTCAGGTCGGCCAGACGTGCCAGATCCACCGAGCCTTCGGTTTGTCCGGTACGCACCAGCACGCCGCCTTCGCGGGCTACGATCGGGAAAACATGCCCCGGTGAGACGATATCTTCGGGAGCGGCGTCATCGGCGATGGCAGCGAGAATCGTCGTGGCGCGGTCGGCCGCCGAGATGCCGGTGGTGACGCCGCGAGCCGCCTCGATACTGACGGTGAAATTGGTGTTGAAGCGGGCGCGGTTGAGGTCGGCCGGCACCATGGGAGTCAGCCCCACCTGCTTGGCGTGGTTGAGATCCATCGACAAGCAGATCAGACCACGACCGTGCGTGGCCATGAAATTGATGTCTTCAGGGGTGGTGAACTCGGCCGCTAAAACGAAATCACCTTCGTTTTCGCGGTCTTCATCGTCAACCATAATGACCATACGGCCTTCGCGTATCCGTTCGATTGCGAGTTCCACTGCTTGGGTGTCCATCGTTTAACTCCGCTTATTTGAGAAAGCCGTGTTCGGCCAAGAAGGTGCGGTCGATTTTGCCGTCCTTCATGATGAGTTTTTCCACATACTTACCTAAAACATCCGCCTCCAGGTTGACGACATCGCCGGGCCGCTTGTCGGCCAGCGTGGTTGCACCTTGGGAGTGGGGGATCAAGGTAATCTGAAAACCTTGCGTATCCACCGTGTTGACGGTCAGGCTGATGCCGTCGATGGCGATCGAACCCTTCTCGACAATATAACGCAGAATCTCGTGTTCGCAATGAATAACGATGTCGAGGGCGCGACCGCGCGGATTGCACCGCGCCACCCGTCCCACCGCGTCGATGTGACCGCTGACGATGTGTCCGCCCAGGCGGTCGCCGAGCTTGAGGGCGCGCTCCAGGTTGACCGGACGACCGACGGCGGCGGTTTTCCAGCTCGTACGCGCCACGGTTTCGTGGGAGAGTTCGGCTTTGAAAGTCGTCGCCGTGGTGGCCACCACCGTCAGACAAGCGCCGTCGCAGGCGACCGAGTCGCCGATGGCCAGTTCCCCGGTGGGAATGGCGGTGGCGATCTCCACTACCAGGCCGTCGGTTTGGCGTTCGATCCCTTTGAGTTTCCCCACATTTTCGATCAGCCCGGTAAACATGTCTGGCCTCCTGCCGCTGGCGTCGCCATCCACGGCGATTCCGGATAACTCTGCACCAGAAGATCGCGGCCCAAATGACGCGTACGGCCCGGCGAGAGCCGCCAGGCCTCGCTCAGCGTCGCCTGACCCGCGGTATCGATCAGCGGAACACCCAGCGCCCCGATCAGACGCGGGGCATAGAGAAGATCGAGGCGGTCGATGCAGTCGGCTGCCAGAAAGGCCGCCAGAATCTGTCCGCCGCCTTCCACCAGCAGCGAGCCGATGCAGCGGCGACCCAGTTCCATCAACAGGTCGCGCACATCCAAACGACCTTTTCTTCCTTTGAAAACGACCACTTCCGCCCCTTTTGCAGAAACGGCTTTGCGCCACTCGGCCGAAGCGGTGCGGGTCGTGGCCACCAGAGTGGGCGCGGCGGCGCTATCGAACACCTGCGCTTGCGGAGACGAAAGCCCCTGGCCGTCGAGCACGATGCGCAGGGGTTGACGCACACGCCCATTGAGGCGGCAGGTCAGGCGCGGGTTGTCGGCTGTGACGGTGCCCGCCCCAACCAGAATGGCGTCCAGATCATGCCGCAGCCCCTGCACGTAGCGATGGGCTTCGGGGGACGAAATACCGCCGCTTTTCTGGCCGCTGTCACCGGATGCGGTAGCGATCCGACCATCGAGGCTCAGGGCGGCCTTGGCCACCACGAAAGGACGGCGGGCGCTGATGAAGCAAATAAACGCTTCGTTGAGCCGCCGAGCATCGTTTTCTAAAAGCCCGACTTCGACCTCGATACCGGCCCGGCGCAGTTTCGCGATGCCTTTTCCGGCCACCAACGGATTGGGGTCGACCATGGCCACGCAGACCCGCCGGATTCCGGCGCGGATGATGGCGTCGGTGCAGGGCGGAGTGTGGCCGTGATGAACGCAGGGCTCCAGAGTTACGTATAAATCGAGGCCGGGGGCCTTGAAATCGAGTTTCTTGAGGGCATCCACCTCGGCATGATCGTCGCCGCAGGCATGGTGGTAGCCTTCGGCCACGACACGCCCGTTTTTCGCGATGACGGCCCCCACCAGCGGGTTGGGCGACACGAATCCCGCTCCTCGGCGCGCAAGCTTGAGGGCGCGGCGCATCAGGGCGCGATCGTGGTTGTCGCTGGGCGGACGCATGGGTTCTCCGTTCGAAGCGTCGGGATCGATACCGGGTGTGGCTTCAGGTCTTCGATTGTGCGGCGGATTTCTTGCGCTTGCGGCGCAGCGCTTCCACGTGGCGCGTAAATTCGGAGATGTCCTGAAAACGTAGATACACCGAGGCAAAGCGAATGTAGGCCACTTCGTCGAGCTCGTATAAGGCTTCCATCACAAACTGGCCGATCCGCGTCGATTCGACTTCATCGACGTTGAGGTCGTGGACACGCCGATTGAGACGGTTCACCGATTGATCGATGTCGTCGCTGGAAATATTCAGCTTTTCACAGGCTTTGTGCATGCCCGAGAAAATCTTGTCGCGGTTGAAAGGTTCGCGGCGCTGATCTTTTTTGACGATGTAAACCAGACGCTCTTCCGGCCGCTCGTAGGTGGTAAAGCGATAATTGCAGTTCTCGCAGGTACGGCGACGGCGAATCTCCCGCCCCTCCCGGGTTACGCGGGAATCGATCACCGAAGTGTCATGTCCGCATTTCGGGCATTTCATCACATCTCCGTGCCGTCAGAATCAGCCGCAGGGCTTGTCAAAGGCGTGGATTTTGTCCAGACGGCGCTGATGGCGGTCGCCTTCGAATGGCGTTTCCAGCCACAGACCGACGATGTCGCGGGCGACTTCGTCGCCCAACACGCGACCGCCCAACACCAGCACGTTGCTGTCGTTATGCAGACGAGACATGCGGGCGGTGAAGGCGTCGTGCACCAAAGCGGCGCGGATCCCGGCGAATTTGTTGACCGCGATGGACATACCAATGCCCGTACCGCAGATCAAAATGCCGCGTTCCGCCCGCTTCTCCGCAATCGCCCCGGCCAGCTTGGCGGCATAGTCGGGGTAATCCACCGAGGATTCATCGGGACAGCCCAGGTCCAGGCACTCGTGACCGAGTTGCGCCAGCCAGGCCTTGACCTTCTCCTTCAGGGCGAATCCACCGTGATCACTGGCTAATGCAATCACCGCGGCCTCCTTTCCGGATCAGTGGCGTTTAGTCTTCTTCGAGTTGAATGACTTCGCGCCCTTTGTAGAAGCCGCAGTTGCCGCAGATGCGATGCAGGCGCATGGCCTCGCCGCAGTTGGGGCAATTGATGGTGTTGACCGCCTTGAGGGCGTCGTGCGAGCGACGCATGTCACGGCGCGATTTCGATTTCGCTTTCTTGGGGACAGCCACGATGGACTCCTTTCGCTATACAGAACCGGTTTTGTACCGCTATTTTTTCAACTTCAATTTGTCTTTCACCTGAGCCAGACCCGCTTTCCACATCGGGTTCACTCGCTTGTGCGCCTCCGGCTCGTCCCAGTCCTCCCGGTGATCGCCCGGCACATCGGCGCATTCCGGACGCTCGCAAACGGGAAACATGGGCAGGGCCAGCACGATGCTTTCGGCCACGTAGCGACCCAGTTCGATCTCGTCGTTGTCGTAAAACGCATTCTGGAAGTCTTGCTCTTCCAGATCCAATGCGCGCCCTTCCGGCAGCCGGAACTTGTCGGCCGGTAGAAAGGTTTCACGCAGAGTCGCCGTCGGCGTCAGCAGGCCGTCTTCGGCACAATGCGAACACACAAACGCCAAGGTCGCCGTCGCCGTACCGGATACAGTGACTTGCCGTTTGGCTTTTCTTACGTTCAAGTTCAGCACCACCGGACCCGTCGGTCGATACGGATCGTCGGGACCAAAGCCGCTTTGTTCGACCAGCCAACCGACCGGAAGTTCTTCCTGGATCGTAAGGCCGCCCTCGGGGATTTCGGTCAGCTTGAGTTTCATGCGGGAATCCTTTCCAAAGCTCCCCGAGTCACAAGGCGATTAATGATAGTTATACCGCCGGTTTTGTCAAGCATTTCACGCTGCTTAATGCAAGGAAGTTGCCAGCATGCGGGGAATGGTCATGACGGCGGGTCGATATCCGCCCGGTGAAACGGCCACCAGACCGTCCCGTTCCTCGAACACGCGCGCGCCAAATGTTTTCATAACGGTGAGACATGGAAGCAGAACCCGTTGAAATAAATCATTATTTTCAGGTCGTAAGACCAGGCCGAAGGGCAGCGCCGGGGCGGTCAGCAGGAGGGCGTCGCCGGCTTCGCGGGCCGCCTCGGGCGATAACGCGACGATGGTCCCGGCAGTGATGGGCCGACGGCGCGTGAGGCGAACCGGCAAGTATTCGCCGTTCTCGGCCTCCACTCCGACGCCGAGCGCCTCCAGAACTTCGAACAGCTTGGCGAAAGAATGGTGCCTGAGTTTCGGGCCGCCGTGGATCAGCAGCGGGTCACCGCTTAGCAGGGAGAGACCGCCGAGCAGCCGAACCAGGACGGGGTCGTCCATGATTTCCATTTCCTTGACGGGGAAAACAGGCACGGCTTCGCCCACGCGCACGGAAGTGGTCCCGCGAACCTGGAGCGGTACGCCCAGGTCATCCAGGCAGGCCAACCAGTTCTGAGTGGAATCGGAAAAATCGGGGTCATACACCACGCTTTCGGCCGGAGTGAGGGCCGCGCAGAAAAGAGCGTAAAGCGAGGCGAGGTGCGTGGCGGTTTCCGTCATCGTTCGGCTTTCGGATTGGAAGTTGTCTCTTCGTTCGGCAGCTTTGCCGAGGCGGTCTCTACCGGACCGAGCAGGTGCGCTACCGGGGCATTGCAGAGGGCATATTGTTTGGGACGGGGGGCATTGTAGTGCCACCATTCGCGCCGGATGCCGCCGAAGCCCGCCGCCGCCATGGCGCTTTTCAACGCTTCGCGGTTGGCCTTGGCCTGTACGGGGATGTCGCGGGCGTTGCGCCAGGCCTGCGGGCTGAAGTCGTCGAAGCCGGTGGGCAGAGCGACCAGCCGCCCGCTCGCGTCGGCCAGCGCCACATCGACCGCCGCGCCGCGATTGTGGTGAGAACCGGTTTTGGGATTGGCCACCTCCCCCGGCACCGGGTGCACGCGCCACATGGCCTCTTGCACGTGCCGGGGCCGATAGCAGTCCCACAGCACCAGGCGATAACCCGCTTTGCGCAGCCGCTCGGCGGCGCGGACCAAGCGCTCGGCCACCGGACGGCGCAAGGCGCAACGGGAGTAATCGGCGATCGGTCGTTTGAGGAAGTGATCGGCGGTGGCATACTTCATGGATACGACGGCGTCGGGGATCAGCCGGGCGACATCGACGAAGGGAACCGGTCCGCAGGTTGAGGGGTCGGAGTTGTTTTCAGCCGCTTCAATTCGGGGATGAAGGGCAACCCACAACAAACACGCCGCGACAAAACAACCCCACACCACCCGGCGGCGCGGACGGAAGCGGAGGATTCTCTGTGCTGGCGACGACTTCGCTATCATGGCGTCAGCCTATCGGACGCTCTGAGAAAGGTCAATCGATTTTGCGGCTTGCGAGCCGCTATACTTGCCAATTTGCAAGACTCGGTTTATGCTGTCGCCATGACACACTTACCTGATCGCTTACCCGCCGCCATCATGGACCGCGGCGTGTCCGTCCTGGGACGCTACATGGATCTGACGCTCCAGATGGAGTGTCGCTTTTCCCATAGGCTCGACCTCGACCGGCTGGCGCGGGCGGCCGATCTGTGTCGGGTGGCCGAACCGGTTCTGGGTTGTCGCTACGACCGCAGCGAACCCAGAGCCTTCTGGGCGCGTCTCGATTCCGCTCCCGGCAGTCTGCTGCGCTGCGTGACGGATGAAAGCGCTTTCGAGCAGGCCCGCCGAGACATGATCGATCCCTATCACAATCCCCAGCTTCAATTGGTGCATGTTCCCGCTTCGGGGGGCGACCGCTTGCTGGTGAAGGTGCATCATCTGGCCGCCGATGCGGGAGGCACGAAAGAAGCGGTCGAGCTTCTGGCCGGTATCTACTCGCGCTTGAAAAACGATCCGGGCTACCGTCCCGAGCCGAACCTCGCCGGTTCGCGCAACATCGATCAGATTACGCGCTGCATCCCCGCCTGGGCCTGGCCGCGTATTTTCCTGAATTACTGTGCGGAAATCTGGCGTAAAATGGTGCCCCTGCGCAGCCATGCCCTCATGGCCGACGACAACGGCCGAGCCGAACAGTCGGCGGTCTGCGGACCGCTCGAACTGCGCGAGCTATCGGCCGAACGCGTCACCCGCATGAGAAAGCTCGCCACTCCCGTCGGCGCAACCTTGAACGACATGCTGATTGCGGCCTTTTTGCGCGCCCAGGTTGCCACGGTTCCCTGGGACGGTCGCGCGATCCTGCGGCTATTCACCACCGTCGATCACCGTCTGAACACCCTGCCCACCGGTCGCGGCGAGTCGTTGGGTAACCTGAGCGCCTTCGAATTTTACAGACTCGGACGCACATTGGGCGGCGATCTGGCCGAGACCCTGAAGCGGGTCGTGGCGCGCACACGGCGGCGTAAGGCCAGTTGGTTCGGAATGAACAGCTATCTGCTCGAAACCCGGCTGGTCAATTGGCTCGACGATGCCAAATTGATCGAAAAGGGCGAGGAAATGGTCGGGGCGGCGGGTCGCATGGGAAACATCGCCAATGCGCTGACCAACATGGGACCGATCGAAGAGCGGCAGGTCACCTTCGACCAGCCCGCCGAAAGCGCCTTTCTGATCGCCCCACCTGCACGACGGCTGCTGGTGCTGGCCGGCGTAAGCGGCTATCGCGGCCGTCTGACGCTGTCGGGCGGCGCACCCGAAAACCTGCACCACGGAGCGACGACCAAGGCCTTATTCGATAATCTGCTCGCCGAATTGCCCGACTGAATGGAAATCCCGATAAACAAGGTGAGGTTGTAAATGGTCACCACGCTGAAACCGGACTTGCTGACGGAACTGCGCCTCAAATGGACCGGCCTGCGCGTCCTGGGACGTGAACTCGGCTGGGTGCAAGCGTTGTGGATCGGCGGACGCGCCGAAGGGGACGCCGATCCTTTCGCGGCGCTTTCACCCCCCATCGACGAACGCGAAATTTTGTCACGCGCACAGATCGGCCCGGCCATCAAGCTATACCGCCGCCTGTGCGTCGCCGTCGGACGCGAGCGGGCGTTGGCGATAACGGAACAGGTGGTGCTGGAGGCCTCGCTGGTGTTTCTGGCGCGCACCATCGGGCCGCTGGACATCGAACGCTACCGGCGGGCGGATGCAGCCGAACGGCGCGCCTACCTCGAAGAGGTGGCCGGGCGTTTCTTCAATGCCGCAAGCCGGGTGGAAGCCATCACCGATGCGGGCTTTATCCATCGCGTTACGCACTGCCATTTCGTGGATCTGTGCGCGGCGCTCGACGTCGGCGAGCTGGCTCCGTTATTCTGCAAGGGCGATCTGGCCTTCTTCAGTCAAGGCCCGGTGCGACTCACCCGGCCCGCCACCTTGTCGGAGGGCGGTGAAAGCTGCGAGTTTCGCTTCGATCTGCGAAAATCCTAAGACATTTTTACGTTCGGAGATCAGCCGAAAAAAGAAGTCAGGCCGCGGGCGTATCGCCGTCTTCCGGCGGTTCGGTGAGGTCGGGGGCGGGTTTGGCTTTGTGCCGTTTGTTAAGCCGAGCTTCCATTTCCTTTAAGCGCTCGACCATGATGGGGGTACCGTATCCGTTGATGAAGCGGTCAAGCAGGCGTTGACCGGGCGGCGCGGTGGTTTTGCCCTTGTTGCGGCTGAATTTTTTCATCAATTTCATGTTTCGTCTCCCAGTAGCGCCTGAAGGCGTTTAATGATCTGTTGGCCCGATTTGACCGAATGGCAGGCAATGAAAACCGTATCGTCGCCCGCGATCGTCCCCACGATGCCGGTCCAGGTGAGGCGGTCGAGCGACAGCCCCACGGACCCCGCTTCACCCGGATTGGTGTGCAACACCACCAGGTGCGGTCCGGCGGGCGCAACGCGCAAAATTTTATCGCGCAGCGTGCGTTCCAGATGCGCCGGGGCCGGGGCTTCGCCCGGCAGGCGGTAAAAACCCCCGACCTTGATCAAACCCAGATCGCCGATATCGCGCGAGATGGTGGCCTGGGTGACCGAATAATTACGGTTCTTCAACTGGCGCACCAGTTCGTCCTGGGTGCGAATCTCCTGGGTGCTGACAAGTTGCTGGATCGCCTGCCGACGGGCGTTGTGTTTACTCATGACCTCCCCGCAAATTTTTGATAAGTATTCACTTAGAGTATAAATATACGACACAGCGGCGTCTGTCAAGCTTTTGCCGCGTCATCTGTGAACGTCGGATCTTTGCGACGAAGGTCGGGTGAGCGCCCTAGCCGCGTACCTGTCCCTGCCCCAGCACGATGAACTTGCTGGTGGTCAGCTCTTGCAGACCCATGGGCCCGTAGGCGTGCAGCTTGGTAGTGCTGATGCCCATCTCCGCCCCCAGCCCCAGCTCGCCGCCGTCGTTGAAGCGCGTCGAGGCGTTGACCACCACGCAGGAGGCGTCCACCACGTTCAGGAAACGGCTGGCGGAATGGTAGTTCTCGGTGACGATGGCCTCGGTGTGACCGGAACCGTAGGCACGGATATGCGCCACCGCCGCGTCGAAATCGTCCACCACCTTCACCGCCAGAATCAGATCGAGATATTCGGCGGGCCAGTCGGCTTCCGTGGCGGGGATCATGCCGGAAACCAACGCGCAGGCGCGCTCGCAGCCGCGCAATTCCACTCCGGCTTCGCGCAAGGCTTTTGCCGCCGTGGGTAAAAACGTCTCGGCGACATCGGCATGCACCAACAGGGTTTCGGCGGCGTTGCAGACGCCGGGGCGTTGCGTCTTGGCGTTGAGGATGATGCGTTCGGCCGCGTCGAGATCGGCTTCGCCGTCGACGAAGACGTGGCAGACCCCTTTATAATGGAGGATGATCGGCACGCGCGCGTGTTCGTCCACGAAACGGATCAAGCCTTCGCCGCCGCGCGGGATCACGAGATCCACCTGGCCGCGCGCGGTAAGCAGATCCAAAACCAGGGCACGGTCGGTGTCGCGCAGCACCTGGGCCGCCGCCGCAGGAAGTCCGGATGCGGCCAGCGCCTCACCCAGCACATCGCCCAACGCGGCGTTGGAGCGTTTCGCCTCGGAGCCGCCGCGCAGGATGACGGCATTTCCGCTTTTGACGCATAGGGCGGCCGCGTCGGCGATGACGTTCGGACGCGATTCGAAAATGATGCCGATGACGCCCAGCGGAACGCGCATGCGGCCCACCCGCAACCCGTTGGGGCGCGAGCTCAGTCCGTAGATATCACCCAGCGGGTCGGGCAGTTTGGCGATGGCCAGCACGGCCTCCGCCATGGCGTCGATACGTTCTTCCGTCAGCGTGAGACGATCGATGAGCGCCGCGCTCTGCCCCGCCGCGCGGGCGTCTTGCACATCCTGCCGGTTCGCGTCGAGGATGGCGGCCTGTGCGTGTCGGAGCGCCTTGGCCATCGCGATGAGCGCCTGGTTACGCGCTTCCGCGTCGCTGTCCGCCAACTGAACGGCGGCCGCGCGCGCCTGGGTTAGTATGGGCGTCAATGCACTCATGTCGTCCTCCCGTTTTGAATGAGAACCATGTCGTCGCGGTGGACGACTTCGTCGCCGAAAGTGTAGCCGAGGATCGCCTCGATTTCGCTGGCCTGCCGCCCCAGAATGCGGATCAGGTGATCCGAGCGGTAGCGCACGGCGGCGCGCCCGAGTTCGAACCCGTCGCCGTCTTCGAGTCCGACCACTGCGCCGCGCAAAAACGTCCCCGTAACCTTCGTGACCCCGATGGGCAACAGGCTTTTTCCCCCTTCCAAAACGGCGCGAACCGCCCCGGCGTCGAGGGTCAGGCTGCCCTGCGTTCCGGCGGCGGCGGACAACCAGCGTTGGCGGCCCGGCAGTTTGCGGTCGTAGGGGGTGATATAAGTGCCGACGGATTTTCCGGCCAGCACATCGGCCAGTACGCGGCCCGAACTGCGCGCGATGACGCAGTGAATACCGTATTGGCGCGCCAGATTGGCGGCTTCGAGCTTGGAACGCATCCCGCCCGATCCCAACCCGTTTTCGCGATCCTTCACACCGGCCAGCCAGCTTTCGATGGGACCGTCGAGCGTGTCCAGCAATTCTCCTCGCTGGCCCGGATCGGGGGGCGTGCGATAGAGGCCGTCCACATCGGTCATGAGCACCAGCAGATCGGCGTCGACCATTCCGGCCACCAGGGCGGACAGCAGATCGTTGTCGCCGTACTGGATTTCCTCCACCGCCACCGAATCGTTTTCGTTGACCACCGGCACCAGGCCCAGTTCCATCAGCTTCAACAGCGCTTCGCGCGCGTTGAGGTAGCGGCGGCGGTTTTCGAAATCTTCGCGCGTCAGCAGCACCTGGCCGGTCTGAACGCCCAGCGTATCGAGCAGCTTCTGATAGAGGGTCATCAACTCGGTCTGTCCGGCGGCGGCGCAGGCCTGGCGTGAGGGAATATCGGTGGGACGCTGGGGAAAACCGAGACGCGTATAGCCCATGGCGATCGCCCCCGAGGTTACCAGGGTGACGCCCCGTCCGGTGGCGCGCAAGCGTCCGATCAGGGTGACGAGCTGTCCCAGAAACCCCAGACGCACCTCGCCGTCTCTTCCGACGATGGAACTGCTACCCACTTTCAACACGACCCGCTCGATCATCTGCGGATTGAAACGCGCGCCCACTTAAACCTCCCGCGCTGGCAAACCCCCGACACCTTGTCCGATACCGATAACGAACTTTTAGTATAACAGAAAATCGATTCTCGGCCAAAAAGGGCTTTCGCCTATTCGCGAAAATGCCGCCGACGCCGGGCTCCCCGGAATTGCGCTTGCCTAAGGTCGCGTGAAGGACGAATCGAACAACCCGGAGGCTTGCAGGGCCTCCAGTGGATTATCGGGCAGGTCGGGCAGGTAAACATCGACCGGAATCCCCACGCCCTCCGCACAGATCGGCAGAGTATCATAGCTGAAACGCTTGGTGGGAATCCCCCAGACAAGGCCGCTTCGCGGCAAAACCACGAGGCCGACTTCCCCGGCTTCGATCAAACCGCCGGTGGGTTCGCCGACGATCCGGGTCGTGGGAAGTTCGCGCAGGGCCAGCACCAGATTCTCGGCGGACGACGCGGTGTGCCGGTCCACCAACACCCAAATCCGCCCGGTGTAGTCTCGCTCGGCGCTACCGCCCCACTCCATGTTTCCGGTCTGTTCCACGGCGGTACGGGGAGCCTGCGCCACCTCTGCGAACACACGAAGCAGCTCCTTGGGCAGGGCGGCTCCCGCTTCCTGTCGGCCCGCGTCGGACCGCCTGAGCCAATCCAACACGGCCCGATTCGCGCGCAGGGCCGCGACGTCGGCGCTATAACGCTGGCTGGCCGTCCCGACGACCCGAGGTTGGGCGGTCAGGGCGTTGAACCACTCATAGGCGTAGCGATTGTTTCCGCCGCCGTTGCCGCGCAGGTCCACGACCAGACGGCGGGCCTTTCGGTGGCGCGCGACGTCCTCGACGAAACGCCTCAGCTCGCGATCGAAACGGGAAGAGAAACTGTGCAGGCGGATCCAGGCGGTCCCGTTCTGCAGCTCGAACCGATAGGCCGGTTGGTCGGGAGCGTTTACGTAGCGCGCGTTCTCCGCAACGGATGCGACGGGCTGCAGCGGAACCGGTTGTCCCTCGCAAACCAGTTGAGGTGTGGAATCCGCGAAAGCGCTTAGCATCCACACCGGCACCCATTGCCCCATCTCGTTTCGCATGCGCGTGCGCCAGATACACGGGGCGCTCGGATAAATCAAAGGAATGGAGTCGACCCAACGGCAGGCCGGTGCGGTCGTCGCCGGATCGGCGGAGACAAAGACCGGACGAGAGAGGCTGCGTCGCCAGCCCACCCGCTGCAGAGCCGCTTCCAGCCCGGCGACGTTTTGTAGCTGAAAGTGCCGATCGCCCGTCGCGAAACGCCAGTGTGCCAAGAGCGGGACAAGCACCTCGCTAAGCGCGACCGTTCCGCTTCCCGCACACCGTTCGATGGCGGCGGCGAAAATCGCCTGCGCTTGGGCGGGCGAAAAGGCGTCCGGGTTCGTGGAAAAAGGATAAACCGCCAGCAGGCTTGCGCGCAACCCACGCAGATCGGCGGCCAGGTCGGAAGCGGATACGCGTGATGTCAGGTCGAGCGGCGCGCGACGGCTCCAGCTTTGCAGCTTCCGGGACGCCGGATCGAGCAGGTAGGCGCTGGGACGTTCCGCTGTCGAAGCGAAAGTGATCGCCTCGGCGGACGCATTCTCGACCGCCGTCGACGGCGCGTCGCGGTAAGGGATGGACTGACAGGCTGCGAGATAAAACGGGAGAAGAAGACCCATCACCACGGAAACGAGGCGACGCATACGGTCTGCTCGTCGGCTGTTTCTAAAAATCGTGATCCGGATCAATGGTCCATTCCTCGGCTCAACGAGGTTGAAGCGGCCTGGGGCTTTTCAAAGCGAAGTTGCGCGATGGCTGCGTGGAACGAGTATAGCCGACACGCCCGCATCCGCAAGACGATCCGCCGAAGAATATGCAAAGGGATCAACAGAGGCAGGATTCGAAAGAGATTACGCGACCTGAAAGCGAAGCATTTCCCATAAAACGAAAAACGCGGACCGAAGCCCGCGTGCGATTGCCTGGCTTGAAACACCGTTAGGGCATGCGCGTAATCGCGTGCAAGAAACCGACGATGCAGGTGATACCGACTCCGATCCCAGCGGTCAAGAAGAGGAAAGCGAGCATCCGGGGAGCAACGCGGGTCAACCAGCTATCGTCATGCGCGTCGGCATCGAAGTAGAGCGTCTCGACCTGCGCGGCCGGTTTGGTGACGGCCACACGATTCTCCGCTGTTTGCTGCAGATTGTATGACGCGGTTTCCGAGGAAGAATGGCTCATCTAGGTGTCTCCTTACGGCGTGTGGAGGAAATCGGGACAGGCTGCATCGACAAACCGCCGACTATCCAGTTGTTCCGGAAACGGCTCAGGCTTTCACCCGCGACACGTAACCATAACACGGATCTGAAGAACGGCAAAAATATCAAGCGATCGCCTCGTATCCAGATGGTTTCACGTTTCTTGCGCACAAGGAAGACAGCTTCCTTGGCGTCCACAGCTATAAATAGCAGCAAGGAATGTGCCAAAGCCGGAACGAACGGCGATTTATTATTAACTTAATATTAATCAACAAATACAGTATCTTACCTACCAACAGTGCAGATCCTAATTCCGATATGAATAATCCCTGAAATGGTGTTGGCGAAATATTTTCGCCGTCTCATGAACAATCTTGACAGGTGACTTTCCAAACAATTGTCACATACTATTATGTAATTATCATTAATTATCAAACCATATCACTATCTTAGGCATTTTTTCCTAAGTCGGACTCTTTATTCGTATATGTGGAAATACTTAATAGGAATAAGGCAAAGAAAATCTAACTAACAGATAATACAGCTAAAAAAAGGAGACGACAGCGTCTGTAAAGAAATGAAACAAAATCGGCCGAAATACGCATTATTTGCGCGAATCCGAGATTTTCAGCTTCTATAAATTCTGAGTTTTCTTTGTTCTTCTCGGAAAGACGCAATTTATCCCCCCATGTCACCGTGGGGTATAGGCATGACGGCAAATCGCCACTGTTCGTGCCAGGATTCTGACAATCCTGCAAAGTCGTGGATCAAACCGGGCTGGAATCGTCCGTGCCGGTCGCGGGGGCATTCGACGTGTCGTCGTCGGGACGCCCATGCTTTTCGAATTCGTGAATCAGGCACTGGGTGCGGTAACGGCAGAAAAGGGTGGGATCCTGACAAACGGCGCATTCCCGACAAAGGAAGCGATTATATTTGGCGCAAAACAGTTCGCCGGGGCGGTCGGGATGGTTTTTGCAGGTTCTTTCCATAGCGTGCCTCGTTGAGAAAGGGACCGTGGGGTCGCATCATCACCGCTCGGGAGCGGCTGGAGAACGATCGGCATCCGTCGGCGGCACGATGGCCGCGCTGGTCCGGGGATCCGGCAACTCGGAGAGCGGGCGGTACAGATCCACCAGGCCCGCGTGGATATGCCGACAACCCTCGAAGAATTTCGGGCTGGACAAGCGGTAGTAGACCGTCTGGCCCGCTTTGCGTGTCAGCACCGCGCGCTGATCGCGCATAATACGTAAGTGCTGGGAAACATTGGTCATCGAGATACCGAGTGCCTCGGCCAGCTCCCCCACCGAATGTTCGCCGTGTTCGCCCAGCCGCCACAGGATGCGCAGGCGTTTTTCGTTGGCCATGACGGTGCAGAAGCTTGAGTGAATGGCGAAAAGGCGGTCGTCGGGCTGAAGCTGGGACATGGAACCTCGCATATATGCAAACATACGCAACTACTAAAATATAAACGGACACCCACAAGATGTCAAGCGGAAAAGGGAAGAAAGGATTTAGACATTTAAAAATAAAGCGAAACGAAAATAAAGTATTGTGTGTATACAATAATTAGTGTATTATTTTAATGAAATATAATAATAGTTATTTAATTCTGGAATAATAATTACTTGACTAGTGTCTTTATTACTTGTTATGAATTGCTAAGGCAGATTCCGAATTAATTTGATTCCCCACTTCCTAGATACATGATTCAAAGTTGTGGAGGTTAGCTAGGACTTACGCAAATATTCTGATAGGTTCTCGATTTGATAAACAATAACATCGATCCAAATACTTTGGAGTTGGTTTCTGGTTTAATCGCCTTAGGTACAGGGGCTATTTCGATTTTTGGATCGATATGGCTCTATTCGATATACAAAGCTGAGAAATCTAGGAAATCAACCTCCACTTCTTCTCTAAAATGGTTTATAGCTGCGTTCTTCTTTTTAGGCGTTATTGGCTTTTGTCAAATCCTTTCCAAAAGCTTGCTCAAAACGTATTTGATAGACATATTGGCAATATTTAATACTTCTCTTATTTTAAAGGCCGCGATCGAATTGCGATACTCATCAGAGTTTTTAAAAATATTTGGAAGCAAGCAGACTACACCCCACGTATTTGGTGATTATATTAAGATGGCATCCCCATTTATCTTGTTTCTCTTAGCTGCTAGTGGGTCAGTTGCTATAGTCTGGTTTAACCCCGATAGTCCTTATTTTTACTGGGACAAACTTCCAGACCTTATTTTTGTCGGCCTTACCTCTTTCTTCCTATTGCAATCTCTTTCCAGAACCTATGAAAAATGTGGCTATTCATCGCTTTGGCGATGGGTCTTCATTGTGTGCATAGTGGTTATGACTTTTCTTCAAGCAAAAGGTTTTCTTCGGCCTCTTCTGGATCTCTCTCTTTCCGGTAGTTCCACTACTTTGCTTTTGGGTACACATACCTTTCTATCGCTTGCAAATTTACTTTTTGTTTTCATTTGGATCGTTGGAATCGGGGCAGCACATATCACATGGTTCGATGAGCGCATCGTAGAGTTGGAGACCCAAAAAGAACAAGCGCTTGACATACTTTTTAACAATCGGTATTTATTCGACAATAATCATTCCCTAAAAACAGCTCACAATAAACTAAATGAGTGTTTACAGCCTACCACATCCGGTCAAGTTCCAGTTGGAACCTTAGCTCCTAAAAATAATCCTTTCAGTAAATTTTTTAAGACGATCAATACAAACTATGCTTCCGAATTCCTTTCTATCGAAGCAAACTATGATCTTTGCATTAAAAAACTTGAAGAGTGTAATTTGAAAGCAGGAATTATCGCTGTTCCACCTGATAAGAATAGATTTGTAATTGGTCATTCAACTTTTGATGTTGGTCCCAAAGCATTAACAGAATTTCAGTCGGACGATTTTTCATTAGCTATAGTAGAGCGCTAGGGTAATCTATCCCCCAAACAACATATTTTCAAAACAAATCCACCGGGAGTTGTATATGCTTTTTTTCAGTTCCAAAAAAAACAATCAGAAGCAAGCAGATGCTCAGAAATTTAATAAGTATCTGAAAAGCCCAAGGGAAAAAACGCATATCCAGGCACAAACTTGGCTTAAGACATATAGCGAGTATGCTAACCGAATGGATATGGCACTAGAGGCGTTTCAAAGCCATCCAGAGACAGATCGTGAGTTGGAGCGTCTGAAATCAAATAAGTATAACCGCCGCGGATATTATATTTGCATCAACATCCAAAATTTTTATGATTCGAATTCTTTTAAGGGTAGTATTACCTCTCATTTTACAGATGCAAAAAGCATGTTGTCGGCTTACAAACTAATGAAAACTCGGACAACTAAAGTTACTCGCAGTCGTTTTGGTTATTTATTTTACTTCGTACCAGGTTCAAATGACTTGCTTTCAGAAGCAAAATACAATGGAGACGGCTACTTCAAATATCAGGGGAATACCCCGAAGCCAACAGTTGTGATTGATTGGTCAAGGTGTATCCCGTTTATCGGGGCATTGAAATATCATGAAAATGGAAAATTGAAAGAATTTAATTGGCACAGGAAACTTAGACGTGATGATCCCCCTTGTTTTACGGTCGATTCAGGCTACGATGGGTCAATGATGTTGCCGATGCTTCTTGTTGAAAGTTCAGCTCCTCAAGAACCAGGGTGGACTTACTGTGGAATTCGACATTTAGGTCTAGCTAATGGAGAAAAAATCCACTCAGTTGTTTACAGAGGGCAAATTGAATGGCCCCCCGTATCCGGCAATCTAGAAGAAATTCTTGCGGATGTGCCGTTAAAAACCTGCTCTGCCACAGACTCGGTAGATCAAAATCAGGCGGTTATCGACTGTCTAAAAAACATGCGTGATCACAGCTGGCTAATAGGATGTGACTTGATATTTCCTGGCTCTATTTGCGTGAGGGAAAAGCCGAAAACTAGAACAAGGAAGGTATTCTTATTTGGAACTTGAGAAATAAGAAAAGAAAATCATCTTTAAGTTATTATGGCCTAACAATAAATTTATTGACCATTACACCCAAAGTCATCCCCAAAAGGAAATATCCCAAAAAGGACTCAAGAATAACAATGATTCGTATTGGAATTGTTTTTCCTGTTATGTCACCATATCCAAGTGTCGTAAATGTCACAAAACTAAAATAATAAGAGTTGATCCAGAAAAACCTGCAATTTACAGAAGAAAATATTTTTTCTTGAGCTTCACTCCTCGGTCCTAAAAGTTCATAGTTTAGATAATAGCATGCCTGATCACTCTCTGGAAAATTAAGACTCGTAATATTGAGATGATAAATAAAACCAAAACCAATTGAGAACAGTGTTGCCCAGGCTAAAATGAGAAGCAATGATTGGCCGTAACATGAAGTCCAACGCCAGACGCTAGCTGAAAAGGAGTGTTGGCTCGCAAACTCATTTATATAGGCTTGAGTTTTTAGATAACGCTGAAATTCTAATCCTCCGTTATTGTCTACCAGTTTGATACCATTGCAGGGTATGTCTTGATATATGGGTGAATTAAAAGGCGTAGTAAAAATGGTTGTAGAAAAAGATGACTTAACAAATTCAACGTAATCATAGCTAATAATATTTTTAAAGTTTAGAATATTGAGTGTGCAATGTTTGAATTTGCTTCCTGATAGGTTTATTTTTTTTAGACGCAACTCATGTAATTCTGAATAGACAAATTGAGTGTTACACATTGCTCCTTCTTGAAATTCAAAACGTTCTATATTGCAATTTGAAAATCGTGATGCAGAAACATCGGACATGTTTTTGATCGTTAATTTTTTAACCTTTCCTTTGCATACTATAATACGCAAATTGCCCGCATAAGACATCTGGTCAATTTGACTATCATAAAATATTATTAGTGCATTGCCGTCAGCCTTGAAATTTAGGTGCTCACAAATACAATCCTGAAAGAATACTCTTAACTGGCTATTATTAAAGTTTGTTTTACTAAAGCGACAATTTTTAAAACGTAGATTCCTAATTATTTGTTGCTCAAATTTTACCGACTCAAATATGCAATTAGAAAATACTACTGATTCAATATTATCAAAGTTCTCAAGTTCAACATCCAAAAAGCTAATATTTACAAATTCTCGTCGACCATTACGGTAAAAAGAGCGGAATTCTTCCGATGTCATTGGCTCATAATAATCTGATGATGAATCTTTAATAAAAGCCATCTGAACAATACTCCCAACAAAATAATGTGTGCTTTTACAATATTATATAAGGTTAAAGAGAATCAAGTGAAAACTATTCGAATCCCGGATTGGGCTTGTGTTGCGGGGCACATTGTCAACTGGTCTACGTCCCGAATCTTGAACCAATAAGATTTTGTAATAGTTTCTATACCAAATAAGAGCAGAAAGCACTGTCGTGCTACCCGTTTTCGTACCACTTTGCATGTAAAGTTTCACGTCCAATAACAAAGAGAAGCATCTTTTCACCTGCCCCCCTGCCGAATTCCTCTTTTCCAATAGGCCCTTGACAACTTGCGCCCGGTCGTATACGTTGACTCGTCAATAAATGACTTGTCAATTATTGATAAGTCGCGAGAAAAGGTTGGTCCGTATGACACACAAAAATATGACTGACTTCGAGGAACAATCCCCGGGCCGCCGTTTGAGCATGCTGCATCGCCTGAGCATGGCCTACCTGGCCGAGCCGTTGGGGAAGCTGAATATCGCACGGGGGAAAATCGGCTTTTTGATGGGCGTCCTGCGCCGGGAAGGCATCATTCAGGAAGATCTGACCCGCGCCCTGTGCATCGACCGCGCCGCCACCGCCCGTGCCCTGTTCGACCTGGAACATGACGGCCTGATTCGGCGCGAAGAAGATGCGCAAGACCGACGGCGCAAACGCGTCTACCCCACCGACAAAGCCCGCGCGTTGCAAGATTCCCTGGTGGCCCTGCTGAGCGCCCATAACGACACCTTGTTCGCCGGTTTCAGCCGACAGGAACGCACGCTGTGTTTGGACATGCTCGACCGCTTGATTGCGAACCTGCGTGCGGCGACCGAGGCGGTCAAGGCATGACGGACCAGCAGTCAAAAAGATGGATGCTGATCTTCGCCGTCACCTCGGCCCAGTTTGCCGTGCCGTTCATGATTTCCTCCGTCGGGGTGGCCTTGCCGGTCATCGGGCGGGAATTCGCGGCGGACGGCGTGACCCTGAGCCTGGTGGAATCCGTTTTCCTCGGCGTATCGGCCATGTGCGTCCTCGTCTTCGGAAGGGCGTCGGACATGATCGGGCGCGCCTGGATCTTTCTGGGCGGATTGACGATTTTCTCCCTGGCGACCGTCGCGCTGGGGTTTACCCAAAGCATCGAAGCGCTTATCGCGGTCCGGGCGGTCCAGGCCTTCGGAGGCGCCATGCAGATGTCGAGCAGCCTGGCGATCCTGATCGAGGGATTTCCCCCGCAAAAACGAGGCCGCGTTTTGGGCATCGCGCTGGCCGGCGTCTATCTGGGTATCTCGGCGGGTCCGTTTTTGGGCGGACTCATCACGCACGCCTGGGGCTGGCGGTGGGTGTTCTTTCTGGGCGCCATTCCCTGCTTCAGCGCCCTGTTTATGGGTTTCACCATCATCGAACGGGACTTTCGCCGCTCGGTCGATCCCTTCGACTGGACCGGCACCTTCGTGAGCATGTTGACCATCGGTCTGTTCGTGATCGGCGGAGCCAATATGAATAACGCGCTCGGACTGCCGCTGATCGGAATTTCGGTCGTCGCCCTGATCGTGTTTCTGAAGCTGGAATCGCAAAAGCCGTATCCGCTGCTGGACTTGAACCTGTTCCGAAGCAACGCGACCTTCCGCAACGGCAATCTGCTGCAGTTTTTCAATTACTCCTCCACCTTCGGCATGACCTTCCTGATGAGCCTGTATCTGCAATTCGGACACGGCATGAGCCCGGCCACGGCGGGGCGGATCTTGGTGATCCAACCCCTCATTCAAAGTGCGTTATCGCCGCTTTGCGGTCGTCTGGCAGACCGCTTTTCGTCCGGTCCGCTGGTTACCGGCGGCATGCTCTTGAACGTGGTGGGCCTCGGCTGGGCCTCGACCTTCAATCTCGATACCCCCATTTTATCGGTGATGCTGGTGCTTGGAATCCTGGGATTGGGCATCGCGCTATTCGCCGCCCCGAATATGAATCTGATCATGAGTTCGATTCGGACGGAACAAAACGGGGTGGCGACGGCCGTCACCGGACAGATGCGCACCTTGGGGATGACCACCGGCATGGTGGCGATTTCCATGGCCCTTGCCTACAAGGTCGGCGATCAGGTTTTGAACGCCGCGTCGTTTCCCGCGTTCAACCAGGCCATGCAGCTGATCCTGCTTGGATTCTGCGCCACCGCCGTTTTGGGAACGGCCTTATCTCTGCGGATCTTCTACAAATTGCGAAAACCGGCGCTCAACGCGTGACATCGCGTACCGCAGCTGGATTGCTGTGTTTTTCTTTGAACAGGAACAGGGCTTTGTTCTGCTCCGCATGGTGTCTTGCCTTTTTCACCTGAACCGATTCCGCCGAAAACAAGGCAGGAGCCTTGTTTGACGAAAAACGAACCGAGCAGGACGGGCGATGGTGGATTCCGGAAATTGAGAAACAGCGTACAATAGAAATGGCAAGGCATTGCCTGAGCGATATAGCTATGGTAATCTGGCGAAGTCTGATTCAGCAGTCGTTTTGATTACGCACCCAAAATTCGCGAGACCAACCATGCGACACGCTAGCTTCGTGCTTGTTCTGATCGGGCTTCTGCTTCTCGGCTGCGGCGGTGACGACCCATCCGCCACCGACGGCGATGCACCCTCCGACGGCGACCGTGATTCGGTCGACCTGGATGCAGATCCGATCGATAATGGGGACGACGTCGTAGACGGTGACGGGGACGCAGACACCTCGTCCTGCCGCAACGTCGGCACCCCCGGTGCCAGCTCCGCCTGCCTGACGCCCACCATGCCGCCCGAATACTACATCGAGCAAAGCCTGAAATATTTCGACACGCTCGATGTCGAAGCCGACCCGGAAAGCGTCCCGAATTATTCGGCTTTGGTGGCCCGCTGGGAGTGGCCGCCCTGGCTGCTGTTGACCGGTTATGGCAAGGAGACGATGGAATCGACTGCCGCGATTTTGCGCCGCTTCGACCCATCAACCGTACCCGAACGCGACTGCCGTGCCTTCGCCGTCCAGCCCTTCGGACGTTGCTACATCGTTTTCGAATACGATGGCCGACCCTGCCCGATCTATGAAGAATTCACCTTCAACGACCAGGGGGAAATGACCTTCATCGAAGCCTGGTCCGACCTGCCGGGCCTGCTGCCCATGCCCGACGACGACCGCTGGGCCGAGGCGCCGAATGTTCCGCGACTTTCAACCCGCGTACCGGGACTCGGCAACGCCACCGGCACCCTCGACCTCGACAGCAAGTGGATGCAACAGGCGGCGGAAGACGACACAGACGTGGCCGAGTTCGCCCGGCGCGCCCGCGACCAGTGGACCTTTTGGTGGGACGAACTGCAGGCCGCCGGTGACGATCTGTACGAACGCGGCTGCGGCTGGTAAACGGCGAGTTGTTGGGGGTTAAGGTGCCACTCATCGGATCTGAGCGCGTCTCCCAACAGGCTCCGGTCCTTGCGCCTGTTATCTCGCAAGAGCCGGTCAGCTATGCCGCATGCACGACCCTGATAAAAAAACCAAATTTTGTTTGACCTGTCTATAACTTCATAGTTTAGCCTGCTTTTCGAATCGCGGCTGATGATCATCGAGCGAGACGGACAGCCATGTAAAACCCATGTGTGTGCCGCCGTGCCGGGGACGCCCCAATCGCCCGCACACACGAATTCGCAAAAAGGAAACCACGATGCTAAACAAGGAACAATGGAAAACCTTATTGAAGAAAACCGGCTTGGATACGGAAGGACTGAACAGATTCCATCGGGAATTCGAAAAGCTCTCCGGCGAAGACCATCAGGAATTTCTCGAACTTCTCGGGATTGACGCCGAGGAGATCGGACGCATTCGGGATAGCTCGAAGTAACTCGGTCTGACACTCGATAGGGGTCTTCGGACCCCGCCTTTTCGTTGACGTTTCAGGTGAAAATATGGCCAGCATCGGAAAATTGGCAGGTGAATTCGGACTGTCTCGCAGCACGCTTTTGTACTACGATTCAATCGGCTTGCTTTGCCCGTCGAAACGAAGTGAAGCGGGTTACCGGATTTATGAAAAGCGGGATATGGATCGCTTGCACCGAATCTGTCGCTATCGCGAGGCCGGATTATCGTTATCCGACATTCAGCGCTTACTTGAAGAACGAAGTCCCGTCAGTTACTTTGCAACGCTTGAAAAACGATTGTCGGATTTAAATGAGGAAATCGGATCGCTGCGCCGACAACAGCAAGTGATTGTCGGTATTTTAAAAGAGGATAATAAAAGCGCGAGCGGCCAGGTCATGAATAAAGAGCAGTGGATCGAGCTTCTTCGCACGTCCGGTCTCGATGAAGCGGGAATGCAACGCTGGCATTGCGGTTTTGAAAAACTGTCGGGAAGCTGTCATCACGATTTTCTGCGTTCCTTGGGCCTTGATGAGAAGGAGATCCAACGAATCCGGCGAAATTCCAGATGATCGCCGTCCGGCGCCCGCCGGAGACGCGTGCCAACTCCCGCCTGCGCTTTCCCAGCCTGTCGATGGGGATGCTTCCGAAAAAGGTTGACCCTTACCTCCATTTTCGCTAAAGTTCTGGCGGTTCGATCCATATCCCAAACCCCGGAAGCAGCCGGTGTTTGTGTCCCAGATGTTCACAGCTGGATGGAACCGTCACCCATCATCGCGGAGGTTTCATGAGTCAGACCGAGACGGCCGAGCAGGGCTTTCTACAAAAATTCACGGTTCTCAAAGGCGCTCCACGTGAACTATGGATCGTCTATTTCTTAAAATTTCTGGAGAGTTACGCCTATTTCTCCATGGCCTATATCCTGGTTCTCTACCTCAGTCGCGAGTTCGGCTTCAGCGATATCGAGGCGGGCTGGGCTTACGGCCTGTTCGGCATGCTGATTTCGGTATACGGGCTTCTGATCGGCTTCGTCATCGACAACATGGGGGTGCGGCGGTCCCTGATTTTGGGGGCGGTGCTGCTTCTGATCAGCCGCTTCATCATGACGGTCACCGACAGTACCTTCGTCATGTCGGCGATGTTGTATACCATTTTACCGATCGGCACGGCGCTCGGCATTCCGGTCATGATGACCGGCATTCGCCGCTACACCAACGACTCGAATCGCTCCTTCGGCTTTTCCCTGTTCTACGTCATGATGAACATCGCGGCGCTGTTGGCCGCGCCGCTGGTCGACGCGTTCAAATACACCTTCGAAGCGGGGATCGATACGGATTTCCTGGGTCTGATGGCTCCCACGCATTTGTCCCACTACCGCCTGATTCTGTTTACCGGCACCATCGCCACGTTCTTGATGCTGATCGTCTCGATATTTTTCGTGCGTGAAATCGACGTCTCCAGCGAGGGCCAGGCCAAAAAGTTCAAACCCAAAACGGGTGCGCCCTGGCAGATCATGTGGGAAATCGCCTCCACCTCGCGTTTCTGGCGCTTCCTCTTATTCATCGTTCTGCTCATCGGCGTACGCTTTATTTTCCGCCACATGGACGCCACGTTTCCAAAATACATGGAGCGGGAATTCGGCATGGGTGCGCCCTGGGGCACGATTATCGGCATCAATCCCTTCCTGATCATCTTCATCGTGCCGCTGGTTACGGCCTTTACCGCGAAGGTTTCGGCCTTCAAAATGATCGTGTACGGCACCCTGATTTCGTCACTGTCGGTGTTTTTCCTGTGCCTGGGACCGAGCGCCCGCAGCGCGTTCGATTTCATCACGCCCTACTGGGCCGCCATTGCGTTTGTGGTCGTGCTCTCGGTGGGCGAGGCGTTCTGGTCGCCACGTTTGTATGAATATACAGCCATGATCGCACCCAAAGGCCGCGAGGGCAGCTATATGGCGCTTTCCGCCGCGCCGATGTTCGTCGCCAAGCTCATGGTCGGCGGCATGTCGGGTTACATGCTGGCGGGCTATTGTCCGCAAACGCCCACCTGCGACGGCGAATTGATGGAGGGCGCCTGCGAAGGCGTGGTGGCGCACACCACGTGTCAGGGCGAAATCATGTGGTTCGTCATCGGCTTGATGACCATCTCCTCACCGCTTTTGATCCTGTTCTTCAAGAAAATCATCCAGGGCGGCGATGGCGTCGAGGTGTTGTCCGACCATGATGACGACGATGCTTCGGGCCACGACGACCCGCCCGGCGACGACCCGACCCGATCGGAGGAGACCGCTCCGGAATCGGCCTGAGCCGAGCACCCGGCCTAACGACAATTTAGAGAGCCACATGGCTCTCTTTTTTTATAATCACGTCTCTCCTCGCCGTCCCGCACGGTCAGGTGGTTTTGCGCTTGTTGCGCCCGCTGCGCGGTTTGCGCCGCCGTTGCGAGAGCACCCAGGAACGTTTCCGGTCGGATTACTCGGCTTGCCCTAATATGTCACACCTGTGCGCCGCAACCTGCGAATCCGGCCTTCGTGGCGGTTGTTCCGCAAGCCTCGCCGGTCTCTGCGTACTGCCGGTATTCATGTTTTATTACGAGCACTTACACCATTGTTACGCTCCGTTTTCACGCGTCCATACAGCTGTTTTTCGTTGTTTCTATGGTTGTTTTGTTGCGCATACTCTAATATATTAACTATATTCCATTATCTATATTTATTTGGCATGCCAAAGTCGATACGATATCTGCCTGTTTTTACACATCTTTTCACGTTTTCACCAAAACAGCCTCGACCTGGCCCGGCTTGCTCCGCCGGAATCCGTGTTTTCCCTTGTGATTCCCGCTCGTTACGATTTCATCCCGCGCACGCGGCAGGCCGCGCAACAGACCGCCGATGGTTTTGTGCATCAAGCATTTATTTGTATTTTCATAGTCCTACCTTACTTCGTGTGCCCCCGTAAGGCCGCTGCGGGTGGTCGGGTGCCTATCAACTCCTCTACATCTATTTTTCGACTTCCCGTTCGGCGTTGAGGCCTCGGCCTATCCAACCCAGCCGCGACCCATCCGCCTGCGAGGTTGCAGGCACGAAATGGTGTACACTTATTTTACACTATAAATATTTCTATGTTTATAACAATTAACTTTTCGGTCAAGAATATGGGCCGAAAGCCGATTGTACACTTGAATAGGGGTTTGCCATGCGGGAGATGACAACATGCCGATTCGCTCTTACATCACTGATTTCACATCGCTTTTAATCGTCATGAGCCTGTTGGCAGCCTGTTCGTCGGGCCCGCTGGGCGGCGATTTCGGCGATTTCGATGCGGGTCTTTGCCTGGCGGGCGAACGTTTCGACGACGCCTCGGGAAATTGCGTGCCGCTCGACGGCGATTCCGATGACGAAATCAGCGGCGACGGCGATTTCGAGGCCGTCAGCGAAACCGACAGCGACCTCGTCGATCCGGGACCGGCGACGGACGATCCGATCGAGGCGGCGGTCCGCGACGATCTTTGCATGGGTGTTTTTTGCTCCGGTTGGGGGCGTTGTGTCGTCATCGACGAACAACCCGCCTGCCTGTGCCTGCCCGGCTATCACGCGCGCAAACTGGCCTGCGTCCCAAACGACGCCGCCGACCCCTGCCAGGGCGTTGATTGCGGCGTGGGCGAATGCTTCGTCGACGAAGCCGACCGACCCTTCTGCGAGTGCCCCGACGGCTTTTACGATTACGAATTACACTGTCTGGACGATCCGCCCGCGCCGGGCTGCAATCCCTTCGACATCGGCAACGGACGCAGCGTCTGCCTGCCGCCGGGCAATCCGCTGGGCGATGCGCCTCCGCTGTATTTTCCCAAAATCGGCGGAGCGAGCGAACCAACCTTGTCCGTTCCGAGCGCGGTCGATCATCGTAGCGAGTATTTGGATGATGGGCTCGGCCAGGCCGACGATCAGGGCGCCTGCGGCACCTGCGTGGCTTTCGCCACGGTCCACGGGCTCGAAGCGTTGCAGGTCGAAAGCCTCTCCACCAATACCGATCTTTCGCAAACTCATGCCTGGTCGATGGCGGGCCTCTCGCTCTCCTGCACCGACGGCACCTATCTCTCGCGCGTGGTGACGGCCGTCACCGGTTCGCGCTACCTCGTCACCGACGAGGCCTGGACCTACGACTGCAGCGGCTACGCATCGGGTAATTCCTGCATCGGATGGCTGCAATCAGCACCGAGCGGATTCGACGAAAACGCCCTGGGTCGCCTGCGCGGCGTCGGCCCCTACAATGTTTACGGCCGTAGCATCTCCCAGCTCGAAGACGCCCTGGCCGCCGGGCAGAACGTGATTTACGGCGTCCCGGTTTACGGCTCGGCCTGGTCGGTGTGGGGACGCAACACCGTGATCGACGTCCCGACCGGCAGCGACGGCTACTACGGCGGCCACGCCATTTTAATCGTCGGCTACGATCAAAGCTCACGCCGCTTCACCTTCCTCAATTCCTGGAGTCCCTATTGGGGCGACAACGGCTACGGCCAGTTCACCTACGATTTCATCGCCCAATACGGTTACGGCGGGCTGGCCATTCAGGGCGTGGTGGTGCGCTCCTGCGACAGCGACGACGACTGCAGCTGCGGCTCCTGCCTCGATCAGGTCTGTACGCCGGGCGAAGAAGTCTACAACCAGCGCGACGACGACTGCGACGGACAGGCCGACGAAGGCTTCGAATGCGCCAACGGCAGCGAACGCATCTGTGGCGGCACGAACGAAGGCGAATGCGTCGCGGGCGTGCAAAGCTGCAGCGACAACCGCTGGAGCGACTGCACGGGCGACATCGTCGGACCGCGCGTGGAAGACTGCGACGGACTGGACAACGATTGCGACGGCCAGACCGACGAGAACCTCACGCGCAGTTGCGGCAGCGACACCGGCCTGTGCAGCACGGGTACGCAACTCTGCGCCAACGCGGCTTGGGGCCCCTGTCTCGGCGCTGTCGGCCCGACGGCTGAAACCTGCGACAACCGCGATAACGATTGCGACGGCCAGACCGATGAAGCGCTGCCGGGCTCGGACGCGCCCGTGGAAAGCCGCTGTCCGACCGCCGGAATTTGTGCCGACGGCGCGGCGCAGAATGTCTGTTCGGCGGGCCTGTGGATCTGCGCCTACCCGTCCGGTTATCTCGCCGACGAATGCCCTGTAACCGTGTCGGCCTGCGGCCTCGGCGCACTCGACGACGCCACCTGCTCCGACGGGTTGGACAACGATTGCGACGGCGCGACCGACGAACACGACCCCTTGGCGCTATGCATGGCCGATCCGGATTATTGGCGCGTCGGGCAATCCCAGTCCTGCTACCAAGGCTCGGCCGGACGCTGCCTCAATGCGGCGGGCGTCTATGCCTGCGCGATCGATGCGGCCAGTTGCGCGGTGGAGGTTGAATGCACGGGCGGCCTTTCGCCCGCAGCCGAGCGCTGCGACGGTCTCGACTGGGACTGCAACGGCGTGGCCGACGACCGCAACGACCGCGACGCCGACGGCTTCGGCGACTGCCCCGGCCTGCTCGATTGCGACGAAAACAACCCCGCCGTGCATCCGGGCGTGGCGGAAATCTGCGACGACCTGGATAACGACTGCAACGGTCTCACCGACGAACCGGCCGAGTGTCATCCGGATGCCGATGGCGATGTGGACGGCGACACGGATGAGGAAATCGAGGTGGTGACCGACGTCGCCCTCGATTGGCTGCCGGTTGCAGCCGGCGGCTTCCAGATGGGCTGTTCGGTCAACGATGCCGACTGCCATCCCACCGGTTCCGAAGAACCGCGTCACGCGGTCTCGGTAGCGGCTTTCGAAATGCTTGCCACCGAAGTCACGATGTCCCAATATGAAGAGGTCATCGGCTGGCACCCGAGCTTCAGCGACGGTTGCGGAAACTGCCCGGTGGAAGCCGTCACCTGGTACGACGCCGACCGCTTCTGCCGTTCCGTGGGCGGGCGGCTGCCCTCCGAAGCCGAGTGGGAATATGCCGCGCGGGCGGGCACCTCCACCCGTTTTTATTGCGGCGACGATTACGCCTGCCTCGACGAGATCGCCTGGAGCGAGGGCCCCGACGCGCACATAGTGGCGCAGAAATCGCCCAATGACTGGGGCTTTTACGACATGCTGGGCAACGTGTGGGAATGGTCGGCCGACTGCGTGCACCCCGACTACAGCGACGCGCCGTCCGATGGCGGCGTCTGGGAGGGTGGCGACTGCTCGCAGCGCGTGATGCGCGGCGGCTGTTGGGGTTGCTACACCTGGTCCATGCGCGCCTCGGCGCGGGCCGCCGGCAACCCGGCGCAGGTGTACGAACACGGCGTCGGTTTCCGTTGCGCCCGTGAGCCCCAATCCATTCCAATAGACGGAGACGAGCCCGACGGCGATGTCCCGACCGACGGCGATGTACCCACAGATGGCGATGTCCCGACTGACGGCGACGTGCCCACAGACGGCGATGTCCCCACCGACGGCGACGTACCCACAGACGGCGACGTACCCACAGATGGCGACGTACCGACTGACGGCGACGTACCCACAGACGGCGATGTCCCGACAGATGGCGATGTCCCGACAGATGGCGATGATCCGACAGATGGCGACGTGCCCACAGACGGCGACGTACCGACTGACGGCGACGTGCCCACAGATGGCGACGTCCCGACAGATGGCGACGTGCCCACAGACGGCGACGTGCCAACGGACGGCGACGTCCCAACTGACGGCGATGTCCCGACAGATGGCGATGTGCCCACAGACGGCGACGTCCCGACAGATGGCGATGTGCCCACAGACGGCGACGTCCCGACAGATGGCGATGTGCCCACAGACGGCGACGTGCCCACAGATGGCGATGTCCCGACAGATGGCGACGTGCCCACAGACGGCGATGTCCCGACAGATGGCGATGTCCCGACAGATGGCGACGTCCCGACAGATGGCGACGTGCCAACGGACGGCGATGTCCCAACCGACGGCGACGTGCCCACTGACGGCGACGTGCCCACAGACGGCGACATGCCCACAGACGGCGACGTACCGACTGACGGCGATGTGCCAACGGACGGCGATGTGCCCACAGACGGCGACGTACCGACTGACGGCGATGAAGATAGCGTGATAGATGGCGATGTGGAAGATGAGAGCGGACCGCTGGTGGAACTCGACTACGCCTATATCTGTCCGGGTTCCTTCGCCATGGGCTGTTCCATCGAAGACCCCGACTGCGAGCCGGACGAAGCGGGCCAGACCCAGTACATGGGCGACGGCTTCAATCTCACCGCCACCGAAATCACGCAGGAACAGTTCGAGCTGGTGATGGGCGTCAACCCCAGCACCTTCGGCGGCTGTCCCGATTGCCCGGTGGAAAACGTGACCTGGAGCCAGGCCCAGGCGTTCTGCGCGGCCCTCGATGCGCGTCTGCCCAGCGAAGCCGAATGGGAATACGCCGCGCGCGCCGGAACCACCTCGCGTTACGGCTGCGGCGACGACGCCGGCTGCCTCGACGCCATCGCCTGGTACCAGGACAACGCCTCTTTCGCCACCCACCCGGTGGGCGAAAAGCTGCCCAACGATTTCGGGCTTTACGACATGCTCGGCAATGTGTGGGAATGGACCGCCGACTGCTACTCGGAAAGCGGCGGCGTCTGCACCTACCGCAGCCTGCGCGGCGGCAACTTCTACGCCGAAGCGGTGGAACTACGCCTGTCCAACCGTTTCAGCCTGCCGCCCGAAGGAACGGTGAACTGGACCTACGCCAGCGGCTTCCGCTGCGCCATCGACCTGCCGTAAACGGCGGAACGCTACTCGGGTAGAGGCGGTGCGGCTTCGGTCGGAGCCGCGTCGTCCGGAGAAACGGGCGCATCCGCCGGGGCGGCTTCGGGCAAAAAGGCCAGGGGCCAGCCCAGCTTGCGACGCACCTGATTGTAACGCGCCAGATGCCGCGTGGCCTGCCCGAACTTCATCTGCCGATCGAGCGCCCGGCCCGCGAAGAAATCCACCTCGGGATGCGCCGCGCGGAAAGCGGCGTCCTCCGCCAGGACCACCAGCCACTTTTCCGCCGCCTCGAATTGCAGGGTTTTCAGCGCCAGCGCCCCGGCCAGGTAACGCAAACGCGGGTCGGGATCGTCCTCCATCAGCTTCATGGCCGCTTCCAGCGCCTCCACGTTCTGATCGAGCGACATGCCCGCCGCCAGCAACAGGTAGCCCTCGCCCTTGCTTTCACTCACCAGCCAACCGTTGGGCAACGGCGGCCACTCGCGCGGCTTGAGATAGATCAGCTCGCACACTTCCTGCACTTCGTCCGCCAGCGCCACCACCGCCTGCTTGCGCGAAGCCGAGGCGATTTCATAGGCCACGTCTGTGCGCCCGCGCGCCAGCAGATGCAACGCGATCCGCGCCAGGTTCTCGGCACGCCGTTCATGCGTATCGCCGAGATTCGTCAGAAGCGGCAGCAGCCGCCCGCGTTCGACCGAGAAATGGAAATCGACGATGTTCTCGGCATACTCCTCGTAAAACAGCATGTCCTTGGGCGCGGCAAACTCGATCAGCCCGTTGTCGTCGGTGTTGAGCGGTCCCTCGCCTACGAAATCCTGCAACTCCGCATCGGTGACGGCCAACAGCGCCAGAATATCCAGCCCGCCGCCCACACCGGCTTTTTTGAGCGCCGCCTGCACGGCCGGTCGCGCCGTGCGTTCCATCAACGCCCCCACATCCAGCGTCCAGGGCTTGGCGCGCCCCAACAACACCAGGTCCACCCCGCGTTCGGAGGTGGAAAAAACCAGCGTATTGGGAAAAACGGCCCGGAAGCTGCGCACCAGCGAGCGCAAATGCTCGGCCGACATTTCATAGAGCTGCACCCACTGCGCGTACACACCGTCCTCGGACAGACGCGCCCGCATCAGCTCGTAAAAGTCGCGCGTGAACAATCCCGACGCCCCCGCCACCCAGGGATTGGACGGCTCCGAGACGATCACGTCGAACTTCAACGCACTGTACCCCAGCACCGTGCGTGCGTCGCCCACTACGAGTTGCAACCGCTCGTCGCTCTCCGCCGCGAAGTTCACGCCCTTGAAAAAGCGTGCCGCTTCCAAAACACGCGGCTCCAGCTCCACCGCCGCCAAACCGGCAATCGGCGCACTCAGCATGGCCCCGGCGGTCACGCCCGACCCGTAGCCGATCAACGCCGCCCGCTGACCTGTCGCGCGTTCCTGCAACAGAACCGGCAGCAGCCCGGCCAAAATCTGCGTGGGCATATCGAATCGATTGCTGGCCTCCACCTTGCCGTTGACGCGCATCGACAGAACATCGCCCAGCTTCTCCACCGATACCGAGCCCACTGGTCCGTCGCGGTAATACAAAAGCGTCGAGCGCGCCTTGGATTTCTGCGCCGCCACTTTCTTGGCCAGCCCCACACGGAACATGCCCGAGGTCAGCTGCTCCAAATCAAAGCGCGGCAACGACTGCGCCATGAGCATCGCCACCAACACCAGCGGCGCGGCCACCAACAAGCGCCGCCGCAACAGAAAGCCGCCGCGTATCGCCGAAAAAGCCCCGGCCCAGAAGATGGCCAGCCCGATGGCGTACACCAGGGTGGCATGCAGCCCGAGATTCGGAATCAACACGAAAGCGGCGCCGAAGCTGCCCACGATGGAACCCAGGGTGTTGAGGAAATACGCCCAGCCCACGTCGCGGCCCAGCCGGGAAACCCCGGCGGCGATCAGCCGCATGGCGGCGGGAAAGGCCGCACCCATGGCCAGAGTCGGCAAAAACAGCAGCAGGGCGATGAAACCCGCATGCACGAAGAAAATCGAGGGAACCCCCACCAGGTCGGTTCCGGCATAGACGTACAGCCAGCCGGGAATGCGGTCGACGAGCAGCAGCGCCAGCGCCAACGACCCCGCCAATACGCCCTGCGACACCGCCAACACCAGGTAGTCGCTCACGCGGCGCGACAAGCCGAAGGCGTACACCAGGCTGCCCAGCCCGATCCCCGCCAGAAAGACGGCCACCGTCAGCGTGAAGCTGTACACCGAGCTGCCCAACACGATGGCCAGAAGGCGCGTCATGGCCACCTGGATCAGCATGGCCGTAAAGCCCGACGAAAAGACGAAGAAAGCCAGAAGCACGTAGGGACGCAGGGGTTTGTCGTGGGCGCGCGCCGCCTCGGCCGCCGGGGCGGCCGTCGGTTTCAACACCAGGCCGAGCGCGAGGGCCACCGCTCCCACCGTCAACGCCGCTGCGGCCGCAACGCGCGTGGACGCCGCCTGTCCCAGAATCGGCAGAAGTGCAAATCCGCCGATCAACGCCCCCGCGAACGCACCCAGGGTGTTCACCCCGTACAACGAACCCAGGCGGCGTCCGATGGCCGTCTCGCGCTCGGTCACGGCGCGCGCCAGAAACGGCAAGGTGGCCCCCATGGCGAGGGTGGCAGGTAAAAGCGCCGCGAACGCCACGCCGAAACGAACGGCCGCATAGAAACCGGCACTCAACATCGCCCCGCCCAACAGGCGGTACTGCAAAGCGTCCAGCGCCCCGATCAGCCAAGGCGACGCCAAGGCGAACAGACCGACAAACAACTCCAGACCGCCGTAGACGGCCAGCCGCCGGTTGAGGCGGTCGGCCAGGCGCGAGGCAATCAGACTGCCCACCCCCAGCCCGCCCAGAAAGGCTCCGGTCACCGTTCCGGCTGCCCAGCCGGTGGACCCGAAGATCAAGGCGAGTTGGCGAAACCAGACGGTTTCCAGCACAAGCCCGGTGGCCCCGGACACGAAAAACAGGCATAGTACGATCAGGCGCATGGAATCTCCTCGTAAATAGGTCTTGCCCGTTCTAGCAGAATCCGTTAAAAGAGGCAACAAGGCATCGTTTTCCATCAGACCAGACCCCACGGGACACCAGCGGGACATCGGTTCTTCCATCCCGCCGTCCATGGGCCAACCGGCAAGGAGACGTCATGACCCTGTTTCAGGATCTGTTGCACGGATTCAATTTCCCCTTCAGCGCCTTTTCCATCATCAAGGCCCATCCCCAACTGCGTCGCGTGGTCGTCGTCCCCCTGGCCATCAACGTTTTGCTGTTCACCGTGGGTTTCACCCTTTTGTGGATCTTTCGGGTCAACCTCATCGAACTGGTGTGGGCTTATCCCCCGGACGGCTGGTACCTCCAGGGCATGTGGTACATTATGGGAAGCGCCCTGTTCGCCGTCACCCTGCTGCTGGCCTATTTCCTCTTTACCCCCATCGGCTGTCTGATCGCCTCGCCGTTCAACGACGCCCTGGCGGGTCGCACCGAGCAGGCGCTCGACCCAGAGGTGCCCGAGGAAGACCTTCCCGTCAGTTTCGCCGCCATCGCGCTGACCTTGCGCAAGGAACTGGCCAAGCTGATGGTCATGGGCCTGATCTTACTGGTGGGCCTGTTGCTCAACCTGATTCCCGGTCTCGGCTCACTGCTGTCGATTGGCGTCACGGTGGGAGCGGGTTCGTGGTTTCTGGCCATCGAATATCTCGATTACCCCATGAGCCGCCACGGCTACGCCTTCAGCGAAATCGTACATTTCACAAACCGCCGCCGCTGGCTGTGCGTGGGTTTCGGTGCGGGCGCCATGCTGCTGCTGATCGTTCCCTTCCTGAATCTGGTCTGCATCCCCGCCTGCGTGGTGGGCGCAACGGCCCTGATGGTGGAAACACGCTCCCTGAACGCGCTGGATCCCCCGGCCGCCAAATTCAAGGAATAGGCGAAGGCGGCGCGGCGGCCTCCGCTCGTCAAACTTTCATTTGCGCTTTGAATCCCAATCGGTATGCTTACCGGGTTGGCGGATTCGATAACCCGCATGGAGAGGATTCATCATGGCACAACCGGCCGTTCTGCATTCCAAGGCATTCAGATACCGGCGCTTTCTCAACTGGTTTCCCATGGGGCTCACCTACGCCCTGCTGTACATGGGCCGCTACAATCTGAATGTGGCTAAAACCGAGTTGGGCGACCTGATGACCAAGTCGGATTACGGCGAGATTTTCGGCATCGGCGCGGTGGTGTATGCCTTTTCCTTCCTGGTCAACGGACCGCTGGTGGATCGCATCGGGGGCAAGCGCGGCATTCTGATCGGCGCGGCGGGCGCAGGCCTGATGAACCTGCTGATGGCTCTGTTCACCTTCTATCTGCTGGGCCTCGACGACCCGTCCTCCACGCCGATTCTCGGCATCTTCATCCTGCTGTACGCCCTCAATATGTATTTCCAGAGCTACGGCGCGGTCTCCATCGTCAAAGTCAACGCCAACTGGTTCCACGTCACCGAACGCGGCACTTTCTCGGGCATCTTCGGCGTCATGATCAGTTCGGGTATCTTCCTGGCTTTCGATGTTCCGCCGCGTATCCTGCAGTTCGCCGAAGGTCTGGGCTTCAGCGGCGGATCGGCGGTGATGTGGGTCTTCATGGCTCCCGCCCTGCTGCTCTTCAGCTTCTTCTTCATCGAGCTGTTTATCCTGAAAGATACGCCCGCCCAAACCGGTCACAGCAACTTCGACACCGCCGACGCGTCGTCGGGTGAGGATCTGAACGTCAAAATCAGCACCATGGACCTCTACAAACGCATCCTCACCAACCCGGTAATTCTCACCGTGGCGGGCATCGAATTCTGCACCGGCGTGTTGCGCAACGGCATCATGCACTGGTACCGCATCTTCGCCAACGAGCAGATCGCCGCCGGACTCACCGAGGGCTGGCAGTTCATGATGGACAATTGGGGCGCAGTGCTGTGGATCGCCGGATGCACGGGCGGCATGACCGCCGGGGTGATCTCCGACAAGGTGTTCGGTTCGCGGCGCGCACCGGCCGCCGGACTGATGTACGGCATCCTGGCCGTCTCCACCCTCGGCATGATCTTCTCGCTGCATAACGGCTGGATTCTGGGCGTCATCGGCTTCATCATGTCCATCGCGGTCATCGGCACCCACGGTCTGCTGTCGGGCACCGCCACCATGGACTTCGGCGGACGCCAGGGCGCGGCCACGGCGGTGGGCGTGATCGACGGTTTCGTCTACCTCGGAACCGGCTTGCAGTCCATCGCGCTGGGTTTCATCACCGAATGGAACTGGGCTTACTGGCCCGTGTTCCTGCTGCCGTTCAGTTTGATCGGCTTCGGCCTGCTGCTGACGATTTGGAAAGCCATGCCGACCGGCAAGAAGGCCGGTGGACATTAGAACGGCGTTTACCAAGCTGGAACCTCGATTGATCAACAGGAGTTTGCCGTGATTCCGTCTCAACGTCACCGCATGGCCTTCGTCCCCGAACGCGAAGTTCTCACCCGCCTGCAAGCGCTGCAAACCGCGCTGGCCGAAGCCGACATCGCCGTGGCCTGGATTCAACACGCCACCGACCTATACTATTACACCGGCTCCATCCAGGACGCCGTGCTGCTGATCCCCGCCCAGGGCGACCCGACCTATTACGCCCGCAAGAGCGCCACCCGCGCCAAAGTGGAATCGCCTCTCGCCCCCCAACCCTTTCCGGGGCTCAGCGCCTTGATCGACACCGCCGCCCGGCTGACGGGCGATGCCAAGCTGGGAGTGTCGTTCGATATCACCAGCGCGGCGCTGTATGTCCGACTGGCGGCGAAGCTGTCGCACGATAAACTGGCCGACCTCACCCTGCCCCTGCGCGGGCTACGCACGGTGAAGTCGAAGTGGGAACTGGAGCAGATCCGTCAGGCGGTCGCCCAGGCCGAACGGGCCTTCAACGCCGTGCCGAGTTTGGCCCGGGTGGGACTCACCGAACTCGATGTCTCGGCCGATCTGGAATCCTTACTGCGCCGCATGGGTCACGGCGGGTCTCTACGCATCCGCCGTATCGGCCAGGAACTGACCTTGCTTTACGCCGTCGCGGGCAATTCCGCTTGCTATCCCACCAACTTCGACGGTCCGGTGGGCGGCGAAGCGCCCTTCCCGGCCTCCGCGCCCGGACCGGGCTTCAAGGTGCTCAAATCCGGTGAAACACTCATGGTGGACATCGTCAGTTCACACAACGGCTACCACGCCGATAACGCACGTAGTTTCTATTTCGGCGAACACATCCCCGCCGAGGTGGAACAGGCCCACCTGTTCTGTCTCGAATGTCTGGAACGCCTCGCCCAGGCGCTCATCCCCGGACGTCGTTGCGCGGAGGTATTTCGCGAGGTAAACGACTGGGTCCAGGCCACGGGCGAACCGCCGGGATTCATGGGCTGCGGCGAAAACCGGGTCAAGTTTTTCGGTCACGGCGTAGGGCTGGAACTGGACGAGTGGCCGGTGATCGCCGACCGCATCGATCTGCCCCTCAAGGCGGGGATGGTGGTCGCCGTGGAACCCAAAGCCTTTCTGCCGGGCATCGGCGGCGTGGGCGCGGAAAACACCTACGTCATCACCGAGACCGGCGGGCAGAGCCTGTGCGCCTCCCCCATGGATCTCAAGAAACTCTGAGTATCGCTCGGCTTTTCACAAGCCGCGTCAATCCTCAAACGAAAAACGGCGACCCGCAGGCCGCCGTTCGTTCGATTCGTTTTCGCCTCACCAGTCGAATTTGTTGACCTTGCCGAAGGTGTTGCGATACTCCATCGCCTCACGCATCTTCTGCGCTTTACGCGATTCCTGCGGCTCGGCATCGTCCACCGCCACCAAGCCGTCCGGGTCGGCTTCGTCTTCGTTGCGCACCTGGGCGGGCAACTGCATTTCGGTCATTTCTTCCTCGGCCTCGCCACTCATATCCTCGAACATGTAGATTGAGCCCACCAGATCGATGGAGGTCCAGATGCTGTGATTGCGCTCGAAGTTCTGCCCCGCCAGGCCGACCGTATAACCGATCGAGAAAATGATGGGAATGGGGAACTCGCCGCGCTGCATGAAACCGATGGTGTTGAAGGACAGGGCGTTGGTCATTTCCAGGGCGCTCTGGTCGGTTCCGTACTCCATAGCACGGAAATCCGGGGTCCAGAGACCGCCGTTGGGGTCGCGCGGAATCTCTTCGGCGGCCCAATAGTTATCGAGGTATTTCCAGAAGAAATAAAACTCGTTGGAGTAATTGAGGTAGTGGGTGAAGTTGTAGGCGCCACCGAAGTAGAGATCCCAGTTACCACCAATGTCGCGGTGCACTTTCATCTTCTGCCAGTATTGGGTCAACGGCAACACACCGGTTTCTTTGCCATTTTCGTCCGTCATGGTCGAGAAGATGCGTTTGTTGATCACCTGCGGCAACTGCTCCGTGTAGCCGAAGCTAACATTCAAGGTGAGGTCTTTGATGGGCATGTAATCGATGCCGTACCAGAAACCGATATCCACCTGCTGATCGCCGAAGTTGGTGTCGAACAGATCGTCCGTGTCCACCTGCCGACCGGTGGGCACTTTACCGAACAAGGTGATGCCCTGCCGCCAGTGCTCGCTCTCCGCGAATTTGTAGCGCATGCCGAGAATGATCTCGCCCAAACCCCAGCGCGACCAGTTGCGCACCGGCTTGTAGCGAAAACGGCAAAGCTGGGTATTGGCGGTGCAGGTGAGGGCGTCTTGAAATTCCTCGGTGCTCAGCGGTTTCTCGGACGCATTGGAAAAACCGGCCTTCAAGCCTTCGTTGACGATCAAAGACGGCTCGCCGCGTTCGTTGCGCACCATGTAGAGATTGCTGTCGTACAACTCCACCCCGAACTCGTTGTGCACGTACTGAATGGGAAGGATCATCATGACGGCCAGATTGTCGGTGATCCCGAAGGCAGTCGTGACGGTGAATTGTAGACCATAGTTGCTATAGGTGGGATCGAGCCGCCCCACGACATCGTCCTCCGCGAACATGTAGGGGTCGATATCGGTACCTTTGACGACAAGCCGATAATCCTCGACAATTGAGACGGTATCGGAACTGAAATCTTTGTCGAAACGCTCGTTTGCAAATTTGTAGCCGAATTTAAGGCCAACCGCGAATATGCCCTCGGGCAGGGTTTCCACCCCGTTGGCCCAGACCGGACCGGCCAAGCACATCACGCTCATCGCAATGAACTTTACCAACCATTTGCGATACATGAACACAACCCCTTTTCCGTGCTGGCAAATTGTCGCCGTGAATGATTTTAATTCGAACTTCTGGCGTCTCCTTTTTAGTATGAGTCTCTCCTAATGTAAAGAAAAAACTAGGTAAACGGTTTCCCAATTCACGCTTTTGCTTGACTTAACGGGGCTGACTGAGTACCATTACGCGCAGAATATGGAAAACTATTTGCAAAGTTTTAATACTTGTATGTGGGGAAAAGGCAGAGGAGCGCGGCGATAAGCCAAAAAACAAGTAGACTTGTCAACAATTGTGAAAGAGGAGAACGTAATGAAAAAATGGTATGCATTGCTTTTGATCATGGCCCTGGCGTGTATGTTGGCCTTCGGTGGTTGCGGAAGTGACGACGACGACGTCGATGGCGACGACCCTGACGGCGACGCCGACGGCGACGATCCTGACGGCGATGATCCCGACGGCGACGATCCCGACGGCGACGATCCCGACGGCGACGATCCCGACGGCGACGATCCCGACGGCGACGATCCTGAGACCGGCCTCGCCGGCGCGGCTTGTGCGGTCAACGACGACTGCGCCACCGGCTTCTGCCTGACCACCGCGGTTTTGGCCGCGCTGCTGGGCCAGGACGGCCTCGAAGTGCCGAACGGCTACTGCTCCGCGCTGGATTGCGGCGTGTGCGACGACTCCACCGGCGGTGCCTGCGTCAACGCCGGCTTCCTGGGTGAAGGCTACGAAGATTTCAACATCTGCTTGGCCCCCTGCGCCGAAGACGCCGACTGCCGTCCCGAAGACAGCATCAACTGCTTCGACCCGCAGACCTGGGTTGACGATGAGCTGCTCGACCAAGCCACTGCCGACGCCGTTTTCGGCGACCTGACCGTCTGCATGCCCGACGCTCTGGTGGCGGCCGCCGCTGCGGCGCTGGCCGGCGAATAAGTCGACCCGACCGCTTTCGACTGATTGTCGGATGACGACGAAGGGGAGCCACGCTCCCCTTCGTTTTTTTATGTATACCGAACGCACAACATGGTTGCGTCGCGGCTTGCCATATGCTAACAATCCCCGATGAAAGAATTTGCCGCCGCTTTCACATTGGGCTTGATGATCGAACGGCTTTTGATTGTGCAAGGGAGGAAAACATGCCGGGTTGGCTGAGTTGGATCGTGCTGACACTCGCGCTGGTGCTGGGCGTTCTCGGCGGTGTCTTGGCCGCCAAAGTGAATACGGCCTTCTTCTGGCCCGGATTCGGCCTCGGCTTGGCGTGTCTGGCCCTCTACATTTGGAAAGCCGACGCGCCGCGTCCGGAAACGGCGGCCCCGATCGCCCCGGTCGCCACACCGGAAGAAACACCCGCCGACGCACCGGTTTCCGACGAGGACAACGACCCGAGCTGAATCGACCTTCCACACTCGCATCGACAGGGGCGAGAACGCTCAGCCGCCTGCGATGGTCAGCCGCCGCCGTCCGGCGCGGTAGACGACCAGATTGAGCAGCCCCATCCCGATCACCCACAGCCCCCCATTTATCAAATAGGGAACCGCCTCGCCCGGCGCGATATGACCGACGAAAATCTGCGTGGGCGTGTAGTAGATATGGCGAAACGGCAGCGCCATCAGCCAGTTCTGCATGACGCCCGGAAAGAAATGCAGCGGTAAAAGCAGACCCGATAAAACCTGCACGATCAAATCGAAAGTCCAGATCAACCCGATATTGTAGCCGGTGAAAAAAGTGAAAATTCCGACCAGAAACTGAAACTGAAAAGCGATCAGAAAGCCGATGCCCACCGCTAAAAGAAAGACCGGCCACATGGCCGCTTCACGCGGCAGAGTCAGCACGTCGGTGCTCAAAAACAGCACCAATAGCGGCACCGAAATGAACAACATACGGTTGAGGCTTTTTCCCAAAGCGCGGAAGAAGGTCATCACCGCATAATCGAGCGGGCGCATGAGATCGAAAATGATATCACCCGACCGCACGTCACGCCCGATACGCCGATCGACGGCGCTACGGAAGAAGGAGCGCAAAAGCCAGGCGCAGATCAGGTAGGTAAGAATGCCTTGCAGGCTGTAGCCCTCCACCATCTGACCGGGACGCTGGTATAACGCGGCCAACACGTAATAGCGTGCGAACAACACGATGGGAACCGACAAGGCCAGCATGAGCACGGTGATGCGATAAGCGACCAACTCCATGAATCCTAAACGTAGGAAATAGAGATAAGCGCCCAGGCGTCTCATGCGTAGAAGCCTTCGTAGATGTCGCGGACGATGGTTTCGACGGCCGTTTCGGCGGTGGAGAAATCACCGATAGGGAACTGCGCTCCGATTTTGCCGATCAGATCCTGGGCCGTATAGGCGTTGCGATCGAACACGATCTCCACCCGCTTGGGCATGGGTCGCAAAAGCTTGACATCGGAGTCGACAATCAGCGCCCGCAGGCTCTCCAGTTCGACTTCAGCGGTGAAATCGATGTACAGCGTGCGGGTGCGGCCATAGCTTTCTTTGAAGCGGGCCAGACTGCCGTCAAACAGGATCATCCCCTTGTCGATCATCATCAAGCGCTCGCTCAACTCCTCGATATCGGCGGTATCGTGGGTGGTGAGAATGATGGTGGTGCCGTAGTTCTTGCGAATCTCCTTGATAAACGTGCGCATACGCGCTTTGACGGCCACATCCATACCGATGGTGGGTTCGTCCAGAAACAGCACGGGCGGGTTGTGCAGAAGCGAGGCAGCCAGGTCGCAGCGCACTCGTTGCCCCAACGACAGCTTGCGCACCTGCCGGTGCAGCAGATCTTCCAATTCGAGGATGCGGTTGAAATGCGCCAGCCGCGCCTCGAAATCGGCGGGGGGAACCCGATAGATCTTGCCCAGCAGCCGAAAGGCTTCGATCACCGCCAGATCCCACCAGAGTTGGGTACGCTGACCAAACACCACCCCGATCTGCATCGCGTGGCGGTTGCGTTCCTTGGAGGGCGTCACGCCCAGCACCTGCACCTCGCCCGTCGTGGGCTTGAGAATACCGGTCAACATCTTGATGGTGGTGGACTTGCCCGCGCCGTTGGGTCCGATCAGGCCCACGGTTTCACCCGGCTCGATGGAGAAGCTGAGGTTGTCCACCGCCTTGACCGGCTGGGAGCGACGCGCCACCAGATCGAGCAGACCGCCCCACACGCCTTCGCGATGCCGCCCGACGCGGTAAACCTTGGTCAGATTCTGTACGTAAATCGCGGCTTCCATATTCCCCACCAACCGGCCGTATGGCCCGTTTCTTCCATGGATCTTGCCCCTATGTTGGCATTGGGAAAAGCCCCCGTCAAAACATTTCTGGAAGATTTCGGCGCTCATGCCGGTTAAACCGGATAAGTCAAGCAGCGAAATTGCTTGACAGGCGAGTCCCATCTGCTAGCATAAGCCGGTTCTCGCAAGGACCATGAAACGTTTTATCTTCAACAATTCCAGTCGTTTGGCTACGCACAGGACAGCCTATCGACCCCAGGCCGATCAAGGAAAAGCAGCGTGAAGCGAAAATACAAAATTCTGATCATCATCAGTGTCGTTGCCGTCATTCTCGATCAACTCACGAAATGGTGGGCAAAAGGCCTTCGGGGACGCCCGGCCATCACCGTGATCGACAACTTCTTTCATTTCGTCTACGTCGAAAATCGCGGGGCCGCCTGGGGCATGTTTTCCAATCTGCCCGACGGCGTTCGGGTGCCGTTTTTCCTGATGATTTCCTGCGTGGCGGTGGCGTTCATCTTCTATTTTCTGCGCCGCGTCGAAGACAGGCAGATCGGGCTGATCATCGCACTGTCGTGCATCCTGGGCGGAGCCATCGGAAATTTCATCGACCGCATCGCCTACACCTCGGTGATCGACTTCATCGACTGGCATTACTACACCCATCACTGGCCCACCTTCAACGTGGCCGACGTCTTCATCTCGGTCGGCGTAGCGCTGATGCTGTTCGAAATGCTGTTCGGAACCGGCGAGCTGTCGCTCTTTCGCCGTGAAGAAACCTCCAAAGCCAAGGCGCTTGACACGCCTCCCAACGACACTCCGGCGGGCTGACCATGCACCCCATCCTGCTGCGGATCGGCGATTTCACTCTTTTCGGCTTTCAATTCGGTCCCATCGAAGTCCATAGCTACGGCGTACTGGTCGCGCTGGGTTTCACCCTCGGTACCGCGCTGGCGGCCTGGCTGGCTCATAAAGAAAAAATCGATCCGGGTTTGATCCTCGATCTGGCTTTCTGGTCGCTGCTCGCCGGACTGGTGGGCGCGCGAATCTTGTTTATGGCCGTGAATACGGGCAACTATATCGACGCCTGTTTCCACCCCGAACTACCCAATCCGCTCAACCACAATCTGCCGCTCAACGCCCCGGAATGCTGGGCGATTTTCCGTTTCTGGGAGGGCGGACTGGTGTGGTACGGCGGCTTATTGGGCGCACTGGGAGCCGGGTGGCTGTTTGTCAAACGCAAAGGCTTGTCTTTCCCGCAGATCGCCGATATCGCCCTGACGGTCGTCCCCCTGGGCCACGCCGTCGGACGCCTGGGCTGCTTCTGCGCGGGTTGCTGTTACGGACGCTATACCGACTCGCCCTTGGGGATCGTGTTCCCCGCCAACAGCCTGCCCTACATGCAGGAGACCGCCCTTTCGACCATCGGGAAGGCGATGCAGATCGGCACCCCGCCCCTGCACCCCACCCAGCTGTACGAGTCGGCGGGGGAGTTTTCCATCTTCCTCATCCTGCTTTGCATGCGGCGTTTCCGGCGCTTTCACGGACAGATCGCCCTCGGTTTCCTGATGCTTTACCCCATCTTACGTTCGGTGGTGGAGGCGTTTCGCGGCGATGTGGCGCGCGGGCTGCTGATCGAGTGGCGTCATACCTTCCTGCTGGACGGCACGCCCTATGTCGAGACCAGCGGTTTCAGCACCTCGCAGTTGATCTCGCTGTTGGTGGTTATCGGGGCGGGTATCTGGATGGCGCTTCTATTGCGTCGGGCACGACGCGAAAAGGCGTGATAGATTTCGGGACGCTCCCGGCCCCATGTCATTTATCCACGATGACAAGAAGAACAGCGGTTTCCGACTACTCCTCATCCTCGATCCAGTTGGGACTTTTCCCGTCCGCATTCCGCTTGCGTTGCGTGTCGCGCCGTTTTTGATCGATTTCGTCGGCCACGGCACGCCAGTCACCCTCTTCGATGAAGCGGGCATCGGGAAAGCGTGTGCGCACCACTTCACAGCGCACGACATACACCCAAGCCTCGACCGCTTCGCCGGCGGCGGTAGTAACAACGATCCGTCGTCGAACGTAGTCGCTGCGCTCCGGCTGGCCGTCGCGGTAGCCAAACAAGCCGTCCAAAACCGTCAGCAGCTTGTCCTCGATGTCGTACAACTCGCCCTGCACGTTCCCTTCACCGGCACACATAACGGGACAATCCGGTTCCGGCAGATACATCAGCCGTCCCTCGGCGCTGCCGCCGGTCACCCAGCCGTATTGACCGGCCAGATGACTGTCGTGATAGCGCATGCCTTTGAGAAGCAGACCGTAGGCAAAGAGTCGGGTCACCGCCATGGGAATTCCTTACTGCCGCGCGAGGCGTCGGCTTTAGTCGCCGTCGATGCTCTCCCGGAAACGCTTGACCGCCGCCTGGGTTTCCAGCGGACTTTGCAGGTAGAAACGCGCCTTGGCTCCGGCTTTGTCCAACTTGCCGCATTGGGTCAGGTCGCTCGCTCGGATGAAGGGAGTGGCCAACCGGTCCACCGTGGAAAGGAGGGTTTTGATCCGGCTATCGGTTTCGGCCATTTTACCGAGTTTTGTGTTCACATCGGATTGGAAACTCGCAAAGGACGCATGCAGGCTGTTCAAGACGGCATGAAACAACGCCGCCTGCTCGGCCTTGTGCCCTTTGGTACAGGGGTGCACGCCGCCCTGCAGCGTGTTGACTTTGTTGTAGGCAACGCTGTAGAGGTTGAGAAACTGGTCGGTGCGTTCCGCCAGCCACTTGTATTCGGCGCTATAATCCGGCTCGCTGCTACACGCCGCCAGAACCACCAAACACCCCATCATTGCCGCCACTCCGATGCACCACGTTTTCATTCTGAAGCTCCTGTCAGTCATACCGATTTTCAATCCAATTTTCCGCTGGAACCCGCTTCAGTGCGCCGCTGCGCGCAGTAGCCGCCGCGCCTCTTTGACAAACGCCGCCTGATCGGGACGGTCCTCACGCTCGACATAGGCACTCAACCAGCGCTTCGCCTCGGACCGTTCGTCCGCGCGAAAGAGCAACACTCCCAGATTGTAATACGCATCTTGGAAGGTCTCGTCAAGTTCAATAGTACGCCGATAAGCGCCGGCCGCGGCTTCGCCATCGTCGAGTTGCTCCAGAACGCGCCCATGATTGTAGTAACAAGGAGCGCAATCGGGTAGCAATTCGGTCAACGCGGCGTAACTGTCGGAAGCCAGAGCGAAGTCTTTGTTTTCCTCGGCGATATCGGCCAGGGGCGGATAGGCCGCCGCCAGTTTGGGATCGCGTTCGATGGCCGCCTGAAGCGCTTCGAGGGCATCGTCGTTGCGATTGAGAGCACGATAGGCCAAACCCAGATTGACCAGCAGCTCGGCCGAGTCGGGAGCCAGTTCGCGCGCCCGTTCGAAGTGGGTCCGCGCCGGGTCGTTCTTACCGGCCTCCGCATACAGCCGCGCCAGATGCAAATGACTCTCCAGGTTGCGCGCATCCAGCTTGAGGGCTTGCTTGTAGCGCTTCTCGGCCTCGCGCGTTTGTCCGACTCCCTGAAACGCCTGCCCCAGCACCACGAAGATGCGCGCGTCACGATCGTCTCGCTTGACGGCCTGACGAGCTTCGTTCAGAGCCTGTTTGTGCGCGCCGTCCGCCAAGGACAGTTCCGCCAGTCGTAACCAGGGAGCCGCCAGAGCCGAATCCCGTTCGGCGGCGCGTCGGTAAAGCTTGCGGGCCTCGTCTGGATTGCCCTGGGCGCTCATCGCGCCAGCCTCGGCCAGCAGATCGTCGGCAGCCCCGGCGCTGATGTCGGTGGTTTCCACCACAGCGGTGACAAAGCGGCTGTTGGCGGCGATTTCTTCGGCAAACAAACGCTCGATCAAGCCGGGCATGGCATACTTGACTTCCCCCGCCCCGCCGCGCTCTTCCCGTTCGACCTGGGTCAGGGTCCGGCCCGTGGCGGATAGAATCGCCGCGCGAATGGCAAAGACACGCCGCCGGGGACGCTCCACCCGCAAGACGACCGCCCGTGTCACGCCGTGGCGTTTGAGCAGGGGCAGCGCGCAGGCCGGTGTTTGACAGGCCAGCACTTTTTTCGCCGCCGCAGCCCCCAGATGATCGGCCAGCGTCGGCGGAGTCCACACCTCCAGCCAAAACAAGGCGGCCATTTCCTCTTGCAGGATCTCATCGGCATAACCGCGTTCCGTTTCGGGCAAAAGATCGGTCTTTGCCGCGACGGGAAACACATAGAGCCGTTCTCGCGGCGCAGCTAAGGCCGTGGCGCACAGCCAACACATCCAAATGGCAATCCATGCGGCGCGGGCCATCGACAATTCCTATGGATAAAATTGCAAGGGATATTCAAATGTTACACGAGTCTTGCCATCGAGCGGCGGGAACTGGATGCGTCGGACGACCCGTAGCACGCAACTTTCCATGGCCGCATGCTCGATCCCCAACCCCACCCGTTCGACCTGGGCGACCCGGCCGGTGGGCGACACGGTAAAACGCAGCGTCAAGTCGCCCTGCGCCTGCGGATTATCGGCCAGCGCTTTGCGATAACACACTTTGAAAGACGAGCGGCGTTTCTGCATGACACGCGTGAAAACGGCCGGATCCATGCCTCCGGCGCTCCTCAACTTGGTCGGATCGAAGTCGAGCCAACCGGCTGTGGCCGGTGTTTCCGGTGCAACCTGCGACGGCAAGGGGGTCGGAACGGCCGGACGCGCGGGAGGATCGTCGCAAGCGGCGATTCCCACACACACCCATACCACTGCGAAAATTCCCCTCCACACGGCGGACCTGTCACGCAGCATGTTTTCCTGCCCGAGTTGAAAAAGGAAAAACGCCGCGCAGAACGCGGCGCAAACAATCGGAAGACTCTAACTTTACTTGGCTTTCGGCTCGAACTTGAACGGATAATTGATCTCGATCGGCTCCCCGGCTTTGCGCGACGGAAAGGCCAGCGATTTCATGATATCGAGTACGCAGTCCGATACTTTCTTGTCTTTCAACGTCGTTTTGTCGGACACCACTTTGACACCCTTTACCTTGCCGTCAAGTTGAATGGTGAAGTTGATCACGACGCGACCGCGCAAATCCTGATTGGTCTGAAGTTCTTTTTCGTAGCAATACAGGATACTGGTGTTTCGTTTTTTAATGACGCTCTGGATGGTAGAGCGGTCCAGCTCGGTTACCACTTTTTCCTCGTAGTGAATTCCACCGGCGTCTTCTTCTTCGTCTTCATAGCCTTCTTCGTCCGTGCTATCCGACTTATCGAGCGGGCTGGGCGTTTTCATTTGCGCGAAAACCAGAGAGCTCATCCCTAAAATCGCGATCACGACCCAAAAACCCCAAAACGTGCGTTGCATCTGCCGTGTCATAGACATCACTCCTTAAAATTAGCCGTTGTCGGTCCGCCACCCCCACCGAATCGGTAGTCATGGCGTTCGAGGCGACGAGTCCGTATCGTTTAATCCTAGCGTACTGGCCGGGTCTGTCAAGTTTTTCGCACAAAGCTTCTCCGGCCCCCCCTCCTCGGCGCGTTCCAGACAGAGCGATCAATTACCCCAAAGACATTAAAGAAGCGTTAAAATTGCTTGACAACCCACAAGAGCGAACATAGAGTGGGTCGACGTTCAATGGCGTCTGCCACCTCGAGTTACCCTATCACTCCAAACTGGCGGATGAGACTCTAAGGAGGACTATCACAATGCGGAAGCGCTGGACTTTATTGGGATTGCTGGTGATGTTGGTCGCGGTCCTCGCGATGACCGTTTACGGTTGCGGCAGTGATGACGACAATCTTATCCCCGACGGTGACGATGATACGAGCACGGACGGCGATCAGCCGGTCGACGGCGACGATCCGGTCGAAGACTGCGATAACCTTTGCTACAAAGATCAAGGTCTTTACTGCAACACCGAAACAGGCACTTGCGAGAAAATCAGTTGCGCCCCCTGCAATGACGATTATGCCTCGTACTACTGCGGCGAAGGCGAAGCCTGCATGGACGTGTCGGACCTCAGCGGCAACGACGGCAAATTCTGCCTGGCCGAATGCAGCACCGGTGCCGATTGTCCCGACGGTTATTACTGCAGCGCTATGGGCGACGCCGAGCAGAAATACTGCCAGCCGATGGCCAAGTGTCTGAAAACCAATCCCGCGTCCTTGCCGGGCAAGCAATGTGAATTCTCGGGTATGTGGCCGGGTTACTCCTGCAACCCCGGTGATTCCTGCATCGCGTTGACCCTCACCGGTGTCACCTGTGAAACCAACGAAGCCTGCCAGCGTGTCCTCGAAGGCAACTACGGCCCCGAGCTGGGCGAGCTGGGCTGGTGCACGGGCGGCGAGTGCGGCTTCTCCTTCTGCGTGGTGCCCTGCCTGTTTAACGGCGAATGCCCCACACTCGACGGCGTGGACTTCCCCATGTATCCCGGCGATGTTTCGGGTAGCTGCTACTGCGGTCCTTACATGGCGGGCTTCTTCGAGCCGGACGTTACCGGTGACGCCGAAATGGGCGACATCTGCAATCCGATCCCCGCCGACGCCATCGAAGGCCCGGAGACGCAGTACGATTACTGCAAACGCGGCCTCACCTGCGTGAAATACAACGAAGGCCAAAGCACGGACTGCACGGACGTCTCCGACTGTCCGGCCGACGAATGGGGCCCCAACCGCTACTGCGCCGCCGACGGCTACTGCGCTTACAGCATCTGCGCCGATGAATGCGGCAGCGGCGACACCTGCGACGAAGGCACCGACAAGCTGATCCATCCCCGTCCGACGGAATGCTGGTGCGTCGACGAACCTTTCTACTATCAGGAAGAAGGAGTCGACGGCGATACCGATGGTGAAACAGACGGTGATGTCGATGGCGAGACCGACGGCGATCTCGAACTCGAACTGATGGAAGCCGAAGTCGAGGCTGAGGTCGAAGTTGAAGTCGAGGCCGAAGCTGAAGTCGAGGTTGAAGCTGAAGTCGAGGTTGAAGCCGAAGCCGAGGTTGAAGCCGAAGCCGAAGCCGTCGAGGATGAAGCCGAAGCCGAGACTGAAGCCTAAAGCGAGGAATAATCCACCTACGGCCCCTTGTTATCTGAGATACCCCCCTCGTGATCGAGGGGGGTTTTATTTAGTCGGGAGATCGGTCCACGCGGCGATTCCCGAACAGCTTATTCCAGGGTGAAAATAAGGAGTGATCGCGATGGTGCAACCCTCAACGATAACCAACCACGTTCCAAGCTGGGTCGTATGTCTACTGGCCTGCGCCCTGTTCATCAGCAGTTTTCCGGCTTACGCTCAGGTCGATCCCTCCAAAATGCCCATTGCACTCCCGCAGCAAGCACCCAAAAAGACGGAACCGGGACGCCAGGTTTTCTTCCACACGGAAGACGGCAAACAGATGCTTCAGCAGGATCTGGGCTTCATCGGCCTGTGTTTCCGAGAAAAAAATCCCACCAAAGAACAACGCAGGGAGATGTATAAAAACATTCGCCTCGTGGTATCGGAAGTCATCGACCCGGCTCTGGTGGAGAAAAACATCTACCTGTTGCGCCTGATGCCGGGTGCCACGCAGACCAAATGGAAAGCCCTGTCCAAGTACGTGAAGTCACGTCCCGAAATCGACGATATCCGACCGGTTTACATGTACACCAACGAGAAAAAGCTGAAAGACCTGTATGTGCCGGACGGCCTGCTGGAAATCAGCTTCGATCACGCGCCCACTCCACAAGATGCCCCCGCAATCGAAGAAAGCTTTCCCCTGGTCTTCGTGCGCAGTCTGCCGCCAGATAAGGCTCTGTTCCGCGTGGTGGACCCCGCCATCGATCCCATCGATCTGGCCAATCGGATCATGGAACAACGAAAATTCCCCCTGGTACGTCCGGTATTCGACATCGTGAAAGGCAAACCGGTCGACAAAGATCGCAGCCACAAGATGCTGGAAAACCTTCTGCGCACAGCCCCGGAGGGCGAGCGCGAAAAGGTTAAGGAAATACTCAAGAAACAGCAGCAGAAAACCAGGGAAAACCTACCGAAGAAAAAGTAGCGCCCAAACCGGTTTTTAACGGATGTACCGGCAATTTTCCTTGCAACCGCGTGACGGGATGGCATAATAGGTGGGCAAGGGAAAGCCGATCCATCGCTGGACGTGATTGCCCCTTGCAACACGCACGCAAGGGTCTGTACGGTCACGGTCAGGCGGGATATCATCACGTGGATACCCGCCATAGCCGATGGCGACAGCATCTACCCGTTTGAATCTATCGAGGGGAAGCGAGGAACCGGATGCCGGAATTACGGCTGGATCCGATCCAGAAACAATGGGTAATCATCGCAACGGAGCGAGGACGGCGACCCCAAGACCTCTACGAATCCGCACCTTCGAAAAAAACGATCTTCTGCCCCTTCTGTCCCGGCAATGAAGAGAAAACCCCTAAACCCATTCGCGTTTTCGGTCCCGATGGACCGTTACAGAACGGGCAGGACTGGCGCATCCGAGTGGTGCCCAACAAATACCCGGCCCTGCAGGTCGAAGGAGAGTTGGATCCCAAAGCCGTGGGAATTTACGATCGCGTCAACGGCATCGGCGCCCACGAAGTCATCATCGAAACCCCCGCTCACGATCACGATCTACCCGATCTGGCACAGGACCATCGCCGACAACTGCTGCAGGTTTACCGCGAGCGCGTGCAGGATCTGATGCTCGACCGACGCCTGCGCTACGTGATGGTTTTCCGCAATTTCGGAGAACAGGCGGGAGCCACCCTGCCCCACCCGCACAGTCAGGTCATCGCCACCCCGATCACGCCGCGCATCGTCGCCACCGAGTTGCGTAGCGCCTACGAGCACTACGACCAGAAAGAACGCTGCCTTTACTGCGACGTCGTGGAACAGGAGATCAGCGACGGTAGCCGGATCGTGGCCATGGACGACCAGATCGTGGCTTTCTGCCCCTACGCCTCGCGCGTGCCTTTCGAGATGCATGTCTACCCGCGTCGACACCAACACGATTACCGGCTGGCGACAGACACGCTTTTGGGGGCCTTGTCGCGAACCCTGGGCGATATTCTCGAGCGCATGCGCGTCGCGCTGAACGCTCCGCCCTACAACCTGATTCTGCACACGTCGCCGAATCCCGCTTCCGGAGCCAAGCGGGGTTATTGGCAGACAATCGATGCGGATTTCCATTGGCATTTCGAAATTTTCCCCCGTTTGACCCGCATCGCCGGTTTCGAATGGGGCACGGGGTTCCACATCAATCCAGTTGCGCCGGAGACGGCCGCGCAATACCTGCGGGAAGTCCGCATCCAACACCTGTAGCGGACAGGCGCAAAGGAGTGCAAAGTGAGAATTCTGTTTTGTACAGCCGAGTTAATCCCCTTCTCGCATGTTGGCGGCCTGGCCGAGTTTTCCGCCCGCGTCCCGGCCGCCTTGCGTCGTGAAGGACTGGATGTCACCATTATCACACCGCTTTATCGCCAGATAAACCGCAAGGTAACGGAAATCAACCCCTGCGAATACCCGGCGAAGACGGAGGTGCGCCTCGGCCACGAAACCCACCCCGCACGCTTCCACTACGCCACCCTGCCCGGCACCGATGTTCCCGTTATCTTTATTGAAAACGACACTTTCTTCGGTCGCGACGGCATTTACACCAATCCCTCGAACGGTATCGGTTTCGCCGACAACCCCCGGCGCTTCGCTTTTTTCCAAAAAGCGGTTATCGGTTGGGCCGCTCAAGTGAAACCGGCTTTCGATCTGCTGCACGTCAACGATCACCACACTGCCCTTTTACCCGCCATGCTCAAATCCGGCTTGGGTGACGCGACGGCGCTGGAGCAGTCCAAGACCCTGCTGACCATGCACAATGTGGCGTTTCAGGGAGATTGCGAAGAAACGTTTGCCGACACCATCGGCTTGTCACCGTCGCTTTTCGAGCCCGACGGCCCCTACCGGCGCAACAGCCGCCTCAATTATCTCAAGGCCGGGGTTTTGTTCGCCGACAAGGTGGTGACCGTCAGCACGCAGTACGCGGAGGAAACCCGCAGCGATCCCGAACAGGGGTATGGCTTGCAACCCGAACTCGCCGGTCGCGGCGACGACTACATCGGCATCCTCAACGGCGTCGATTACAGCGCCTGGGAACCGAAAAGCGACGAGCTGATCGTCGAAAACTTCAGCCCGGCCAACATGACCGGCAAACGGGCCTGCAAAAAGGAACTGCTGGCGCGCAACGGCCTCGATTCCTCGAATCTGGACATTCCCACCATCGGCATGATCACCCGTCTGACCGACAGCCAGGGCTTCGATCTGTTGCGCCCGGTATTCGACAAGCTGATGTCCTTCGATCTGACTCTGGTGATGATGGGCACCGGCGATCCGAAATACCATAAGCTGTTCGAAAGCATCAAGATGCGCTTCCCGCACAAGTTCGGCCTGAACCTGATCGAGTCGAATCGCATCGCTCACACGATTATGGCCGGATCCGACTTTCTGCTGATGCCGAGTCGCTTCGAACCCTGCGGCACCCACCAGATGTACGCCATGCGCTACGGCGCGGTTCCCATCGTGCGTGCCACCGGCGGACTGGCCGATAGCGTCAAGGATGTGGACGAAACCGGCAGCGATGGCTGGGGTTTTCGCTTTTCCACCTACGATTCCACGGAACTGCTCAAAACCGTCTGGCGCGCCGTCTCGTTTTACAAAAACAAAAAGATGTTCAAGCGCATTACCAAACGTGCGATGGAGCAGAGTTTCACCTGGGATCACACCGCCAGCCACTACCTCGACACCTACCGGTCGTTGCTCGGCTGACGATCCCAAGGGAGTTCACCGGTGCCGGAACACCTCGAATCCGATTCCGCCAATTCATCAACATCCGCCGAGCCGGCATCCATGCCGCGTTTATGGATCGACTGGCGTTGGCCGGGAAAAGATGCCGCAAACTGGGAGGAGGACGTCCGCCGCTGGATCGACGCGTTCGAACGGGCTTTCGGTCCACGGCCCATCAGCCTGCAATTGCAAAAGCCCATCGAACTCGATCACCCCGCTCTGCTGACCCTGATCGACATCCTGTCCGATCATCCCCATTTTCATTTGGTCGTCTCCACCCTGTTCGACGGCGTGCAGCAAGCCTTTGTGCGTCGCGTTCCCCTGATCCCCGAACGTTGCGATCTGACCGTGGTTTACAAACCGATATCCGAAAACCTACCCTGGGTGCTGGAACGGCTGATCGAGTTGCGCCATAGCGGGGTGGAAGCCACCTTGATGTGGGCGCCGCAACGGGAAGACCAACCCCGTCTCGCCGAACTGGTCGAGACCTTCGCCGATATCGGCTTTCCCCTGGGAATTTTCCCCGAACGTCTGGCCACCTGGGACCGGATGTCCTCGTTTCGATCGGAAACGTTGTTATGGCGTTTCGCCGCCGACACCACGTTACGCGCCTTTTTCGCCGATCCGGCGGTCAAGGGTCTGCCCTCCTGGGCGGGCGGACGTTTCATAACCGTGTATTCCGATGGCAGCGTCTCCGCTACCCCGCGGCAGAGCGTCCCCAAGCTCGGCAACGTCTTTGCGCCCCCGGTCGAACTGTATTCAAAACCCAGACCTTACCCTTTGGACTGGCTGCCCAATGTGGAAATGGCGCTCGCCCTGCCGTCGTTCGGTTTCGAAAGCCCCACGGGAAATCCGCTGCGCCATTTTCTGGAAGCTGGGGGCGTGGTGACCACTTCCAACGGCGTCCGCTATCCCAACCGCCACAGCGACTGGGAAGACCCCGCAATCGCGACCGCCTTCGGATTGCTTCCCCAAATTCCGAAGCCCATCGGAATGGCCTCGCTGGTCGAGATGACGCGCCGTTCGCTGGTCGAACGCCTGCGCGGTAGCCTGGCCAGACGCGATCGTCGGCGCAGCTTCGAAAAGAGGCCGCGATGATCCTGTCCTTACCAAGCGGCCCGCCCACCCGTTGTTTTGCGCCACCGGCCGAACATCCTTATGGCGGACATATGGCCGATCTGGAAGCCTTCGCCCTGGCGAACCAGGCCTGCAACGCTCCTCTCTGGCGGCGCAGCGCCGGACGCTTGTCCATGAACGGTTTCGACAATCTGGCGGATCGTTCCGGCAATCGTTTCTGTCAGGGAGCGCTTTTCCGGCAGGAATGGCTGGCCCGGCTCGACCCGCTCACGCCGACGAACACCCTGTGGTGGTGTCTTTACGGCGATGCCTTTTCCGGCTCTTCGTTCAACGGGCGCCGCTGGCTGGCGACCTTTCAGCATTCACCCGAAGTGCTGGAATCGGCCTGGCCGTTCCGCCGCTTTTTGAGCGAGCTTTGCGGAGCCGTGGCCACAAGTCCCGCTCAACATGACTTTTTGGCACATTACCTGCCGTCGGAGCGTCTGGCGATTGTGCCTGCGCCGGTGAATCTGGAGGTCTTCAAACCGCGAAAACCGATCGGGCAACGGCGCGGTCTGGTTCTCGGCGGTTGGGATCAAACCGATATCAACCTGCTACGCTTGCTGCTGGATGTCTGCGCCAAACGCTGGCCCGATCTGCCGCTGACCCTGTTCGGTCCTCAGGAACGCCTGCCCGACAAGCAACTGGGGACAACCGCTCGACTTCCCGACCCCGGCCCCGCCGCCCGCGCGGCGCTGTTCGGTGAGACGCGTTGCGTCCTGCTCGCCCAACGACGCGGGATTCTCGGTCCGCTGGTTTGGGAAGCCCTCGCCGCCGGGGCCTTCGTCGTCGCATTCGACATCGACGGTGCCTTGGCCGAAGACGACCTGCCGGGCCTGCAACGAAGCAAGCCCCACCTCAACATCGAGAAATCCCTGCAACGCCTGATGGAACGCGTGGAAAACGTGATCGACGATCCCACCGATTCGGCGGAGGAAATGGAACGGCGACGCACGGCCGTGGCGAGCCGTGCCGGACTGCCGGTGGTGACCACCGCTTATCGCGCCTGCCTCGAACGCTGGATCTGACCGGCGGGCTTACGCGCCTGCGGCTGTCGGAGTGTTCCCGTTTTGAGGGGGATCGACCATGGGAAAACTCAGGGTGAACGTCGTTCCCAGCCCCGGTTCCGACCGGACGTCGATGAAACCGTTATGCGCCTCGACGACTTTTTTCACCACCGACAACCCCAATCCCGACCCGGTGATGCGGCGCGTGGCCGCCGTGGAGACCCGGTAGAAGCGGTCGAAGATATGCGCCAGATCATCCGCCCCAATCCCGATGCCGCTGTCGGAGATGCACACGTTCACCAGTCCGCCCGCCATCTGCGACCGGACTTCCACCTGCCCGTTTTCCGGGGTGTACTTGACGGCATTGCCCACGACATTCATAAACGCGCTGCGGATGTAGGCGTAATCGCCGTTGAACCACCAGGCTGAAGGCGCGCTCTCGAAAGCCAACTCGATGTTCTTTTTTTCCGCCTGCGGCTTGAGCACCTCCACCACGTTTTTTAAGATCTCGTCGCCACACATCGGCTCGCGTGCAACGACCAGCGATTCCGACTCCAGCCGCGACAAATTGAGCAGGTTGGCGATGAGTTGCAGAAGCTCGCGCGTACGGGCGGTCATGCGTTCGTGCAGGTTTTCGCAGGGCGAGCCGACGATGCGATCGCAGCTGGCGCCCATGGCGTAGATCATCTGCTCCACCGACGCCAGCGGCGCACGCAGTTCATGCACCACCATCGCGACGAATTCCGACTTCTGCTGGTCGATCTGTTTCCGGGTGGTGATGTCTTCGAAGACGGTCACCGATCCCAAGGGCTCGCCATCGGCGTCCAGAATCGGCGAGCAGTGCGCCTGCAACCACAAGCGCGAAATGGATCCGGGGGCGAATTCCCGCGTCACGCCTTTGGCCTCGTCCACCGCTTCGCGCACCATGTTCAGCAGTTTCGGATCGTCCACCGAAGCCGACAACGGTTTGCCGATCACCGGATCGCTCTGCAATTGCAAAACGTTCACGGCGGCCGGGTTGTGGTGCACCACCACGCCGTCGCGGTTGGTGATCAGCACGCTTTCCATCATGCACTGGAAAACCGTTTTCAGGCGGCTTTGTTCCTCGGCGATAGCCAGCAGATCACGCGCGCGAGCCTTTTTCAAGGCCTCGGCTTCCGCCGCCAGACGCTGTTTTTCGATGGCGCGCCGGACGACGATGCGGATGTAATCGGGGGTGAACGGCTTGCCGACGAAGTCGAAGGCGCCCTGTTTCATGGCGCTGACGGCCTTCGCCACCGTGGCGAAACCGGTAATGACCACCACCGGAAGCTGCGGACGGTTTTTCTGAATCCACCCCAGCACCTCGAAGCCGTCGATACCCGGCATCATGAGATCGAGCAATACCACATCGAAATCGCGCTCGCCCAGCAAGCGAATCCCCGGCTTTCCCCCGTCGGCCTGGGTGACGGCGTAGCCCTCCGACGACAGCGCGCGTTCACAGCCGTCGCGGATGACCTGTTCGTCATCGATGATCAACACCTCTGCTGTGGCCCCCATGGTGGCGCTCCTCATCGGGCGCGACGCCCGCCGGAGGCGGACGCCCTTGCCCATTGTTGCCTATAGCCAGTGTTGAATGCGCTGCAGCAGCTCCTGCGGCTCGACCGGCTTGGGAATGTAATCTTCCGCGTCGCTTTCCAGCATGTCCCGATGCGTGTAGGTGCTCGACGTCACGTGATCGGCCACGGCCGTGAGCAGAATCACCGGAATTTTGGCCGTAGCGGGGTTCTTTTTTAGCGCCTCGCACATCCCATGGCCGTCCATCACCGGCATCATCACGTCCAGCACCACCAGATCGGGGTGGAACTCGTCCATCTTTTCCAGACCTTCCTTGCCGTCGTAAGCCACGTCCACATCGTAACCCGCTTTGACCACCAACACTTTGACCGCTTCCACGAAATCCGGATCGTCATCCACCAGCAGGACTTTCTTGCTTGCTTCCATCTTTGTTCCTCCTATCGGGTTGCCGTGCTTGTCTCTCGATTCAATCCAAAATCGGACGCGGCAAAAGCCCCGCCCGCTCGGTAATTTCGGCGACTTTCTCTTCCCATTCGATGGCCATGAGGTGCACCCCGGCCACCCCTTCGATTTCGCGCACTCTCTGAATGGTCTCGATGGCGATTTCGATGCCTTTATCCGCCTGTTTTTCCTTGGGCTCGGCGGCCACACGCGCAATCACGTCGTCGGGGATGTCCATGCCCGCCACCATGCGCTTCATGAATTTGGCCATGCCCGCGCTTTTGAGCGGCGTCACCCCGGCCATGATGTACACCTTTTCGTGCAGACCTTTTTTGCGCAGGTCTTCCATATAGCGCTCGAATTTCTCCAGGTTGTAGATGCATTGGGTCTGGACGAAATCGACCCCCGCTTTCACTTTCAGCTCCAGGCGCGGTACGCGGATTTCGTAGGGATCGGCGAAGGGATTGACCGCCGCGCCGATGAACATCTTGGGCGGACCCTGGATTTCCTTGCCCGAGGGAAACACGCCTTCGTCGCGCATCATTTTAACCAGCCCGATCAGCTGGATGGAATCGATGTCGAAGACGTTTTTTGCCTGCGGATCGTCGCCGAAGATCTGGTGGTCGCCCGACAGACACAGCATGTTGCCGATGCCCATCGCCGCCGCCCCCAAAATATCCGACTGTAGCGCGATGCGGTTGCGGTCGCGCACCACCATCTGCAGGGTCGGTTCGATGCCGTTTTGCTGAAGCAGCAAACAGCCCGCCATGGAACTCATGCGCACCACCGAGGTCTGGTTGTCGGTCACGTTGCAGGCGTCCACGCAGCCCTTGAGGAGTTTCGCCTTCTCGTGTACCGTCTCCGCCCGCGCCCCGCGCGGCGGTCCGCATTCGCCGGTCAACACGAAATGCCCCGCCGCAAACATCCGTTCGAGTTGGCTTCCGCTTTTCATTCCTGCAAGTCCTCCCGCACGATGCTTCGCGGCCCGCCGTCCCGGCTGGCGCGCCAGCGTTTCATGTCGTGCAGCTTCAGGTAATTGTCCATCTGGTTCAGGGATTTGAGGCGGTCGATGATGAGTTGCCAACCGCACAGGATGTTCTTGTCCACCTCGCAGCGCCCGTCGCTGGACCCACCGCAGGGTCCGTGGAAAATACTCTTGGAGCAGCGGGTGACCGGGCAGATGCCGCCGGTGAGGTGCAGCACGCAGTCGCCGCAGGCCTGGCAGCGCTCGGCCCATTCGCCCTGACGTTCGGTGACGCCGATAAAGGCCGTGTTGATGCCGGGTAAAAGCGGGGTGCGTGGGTATTTCTCGGCCATAAACTGCACGCCCGCGCCGCAGGCGATAGACAACAGCGCCTGATAGTCGCTGATGAACGGGCGCACGCCCTCCAGATATTCGGGATCGCATTGGCGTTCCAGCGTGATTTCGCGGATCTCAAGCGGCCGCCCGGCGGTTTCGCGTGCCAGCCTGAGCGCCGAGGCCATGATCCCGACTTCTTTTTCCCCGCCTGCGCGGCAGACGGTGACGCAGCCGTTGCAACCCGCCAGGATGATGCGGTCGTAGGGTTCGATCATGGCCAGAATTTCATCCAGGGGTTTGGCGCTTCCCATGATCATGGCGTTTCCTCCTGTTCGGCCGCCGATGGCGACACGGGCAAACCGCGTCGAATCCGGTTGATCGGGCTCGGCCCCAAGTCGCGAATCTGTTCGACGAATTCGTTGGCGTAGGCGGCGAACTTGTTTCCCTCGCCCGCGCTCAGATTGAACATCCGTACGCGTGCCCCGCCCACCCCGGCGGCGTCGAGAATGGCGGCGCTGCGACCCACACGCGCCTTGGCGCGCAAGTTGCCGCGCTCGAAATGGCAGTCGCCCTCCAGGCACCCCACCACCATCACGCCGTCGGCTCCCTTTTCGAAGCTTTTGAGCAACATTCCTTCATCCACCCGCCCGGTGCAGGGGACCATCACCACGGACAAGGAATCCGGGTACGCACGCCGTTCCGAACCTGCCAGGTCCGCCGCGGTGTACGCTCAATGACGGCAGGCGAAAACCACCACATTGGGATCGAAATCAGACATCCGGACCTCCCGGGGAAACCGGCGGCGCAACGGCCACCGCATAGGCTTCCAGTTTCGCAAACACGTTTTCGTCACGATAACGGCCAAGCGTGATGGCTTTGGCCGGACATTCCGCCGCACAAATTCCGCAACCCTGACACAAGGCCGGATTGATTTCGGCGGTGTGCTCCTCGTTGATCACCGGCACCCCGTAAGGGCAGGCGCGCACGCAGGTCAGGCATACGGCGCAGCGCTCCGCATCGACACGCGACACCACGCCCGAAAGCCGCAAGCTGTCTTTCGATAGAATCACGGCGGCGCGCGCCACGGCCGCCGAGGCCTGCGACAGGGTTTCCGTTATGGACTTCGGTCCATGGGCCAATCCGGCCAGAAAGAGTCCCTCGCTGGCAAAATCCACCGGGCGCAGCTTGGCATGGGCCTCGAAGAAAAAGCCGTTCGGATTGCGCGGCACCCGCAGCATGGTGGCCAGTTCGTCGGCCTCGGCCGACTCGATCCCGGTAGCCAATACCAATAAAGAGGGCTCCAAAACCACCGTGCGGGCGATGGACGGATCCACCACGCGCAGCTCGAAACCCACGCCCTTGGGTTCGACCTGAATCGGGTTGGTGTCGGGATCGTAGCGAATGAAGTTGACTCCGGCGCGGCGCGCTTCGCGGTAGGCCTGTTCGCCCAATCCATAGCTACGGATATCGCGGTACAGCACATCCACGCGGGCTTCGGGATAACGGGCCATCAGCGCCCGCGCATTTTTGATCGACTGGTTGCAGCACACGCGCGAGCAGTAGGGCAAAAAGGCGTCGTCGCGCGACCCGGCGCAGAGAATCATCGCCACCTGCGGCGCGGCCTGGTCCAAGCCATCTTCCGTTTCCAGCATGCCTTCCAGATCGAGCTGGGTGACGACGCGCTCGTGGCTGCCCAGGCAATACAGATCGGGACGCGCCTCGCCCCCGCCGGTGGCGACGATCGTCGCCCCGTGCTTGACCACGCGGCTCGCGCCGGTGGGCGTCATGATCTCCGTTTCGAAACTGCCCACAAAACCGCTATGCGCCACCACTTCCGATCCGGGAAAGACCTGCACCTTCGGCTCGTCTTTCAAGGCCTGAATCAGCGAATGCATATAGGCCAACACATTCTCGCCCTCGACCGTTCGGCGCAGGCGATTGAGCAGGCCGCCCAGTTCCGCTTCCTTCTCGACCAGATACACGCCGAAACCCTGACGCGCCGCCAACAGCGCCGCCGACATGCCCGCCACCCCGCCGCCGATCACCAGCAGGCGCGAGTCGACCGGGAACTCGTGGTCGTGCAGGGCTTCGGCCTGCGCCACGTTGGCCACGGCCATCGACACCAGCCGTTTAGCCTTGGCGGTCGCACGCTCGGGTTCGGAAGGATGCACCCAACTGCATTGATCGCGAATGTTGGCCATGTCGAACAGGTAGGGATTCAGGCCCGTCTGGCGCATGGTTTCCTGGAACACCGGTTCGTGGGTGCGCGGCGAGCAGGCCGCCACCACCAAATGGGTGAGGTCGTGTTCGCCGATCAGGTCGCGCAAGCGTTCCTGGGTATCCTGCGAGCAGGTGTAGAGCGGATGCTCGGCGTAGACCACATGCGGCAGGCTCAGGGCGTATTCGACCACATCCGGCACGTCCACCACCGAGGCGATGTTGATGCCGCAATGGCACACGAGCACGCCGATGCGCGGATCGTGTCCGTTGACGGCTTTTTCCGGGGGAAAGTCGCTTTGCGCGGTGAGCGTATGACGCGCAAGTTGCAGCTCGGCCGCCGCCGCGCCCGCCGCGCCGCTGGCTTCGCTGACCGTCTCGGGAATGTCTTTCGGGGCGCTGAACACGCCGGATACGAAGATGCCGGGCCGGTTGGTGGCCAACGGTCTGAGTGCGGAATGGGCGGCGAAGCCCAGGGAATCGAGCTCGACTCCCAGCCGCTCGGCCAGCTTGCGCGCCGTCGAGCCCGTCTGTACCCCCACACTCAACACCACCAGATCGAAAATTTCCCGTTTTTGCTCCCCGGCCTCATCCACATAGCGCAGTTCCATATCGTGAGTGACCGGATCATCGTAGATGCGGCTGACCATGGCGCGCAGGTAGCGCACGCCGTAATGCGAGCGGGCGCGTTCGACGTAGCTGTCGAAGTTTTTGCCGAAGCTGCGCATGTCGATATAGAACACCGTCGCCTCGATACGCTTGTCGTGCTCGCGGGCGATGACGGCTTCCTTGGTGGCGTACATGCAGCAGATCGACGAGCAGGCATCGCGCTGGCAGGTGACGTCCCGCGATCCCACGCACTGAATCCAGGCGATGCGCTTGGGGTGAGTGTCGTCGGACGGGCGGCGGATCTCGCCGCTGGTAGGCCCCGAGGCGGAGAGCAGACGCTCGAATTCGAGGCTGGTCATGACATTGGGATACACGCCGTAGCCGAATTCGCCGCGCCGGGCCGCATCGAAGACCTCGTAACCCGGCGACAAAATCACCGAGCCGACCTCGAAGCGGCGCAGCTTCTCGGCGTCGTCGTAGCGAATCGCTCCGGCGTCGCACAGGGTGGCGCAGGTGCCGCAATGGCCGCTGTTGAGGCGCACGCAGGCCTCCGTATCGATCACCGGCACGCGCGGCACGGCCTGCGGATAGAGGATGTACACCGGCTTGCGCGGTGCGAGCCGTTCGTTGAAGTCGCTCAAAAGCGGACGCGGCGTGTGGACGCTCATCTTGTCGATCGACAAAAAGCCCACCGGGCACACCGACACGCAGGCCCCGCAGGTCTGACACACGTCCCGGGCCGTCTCGATGCCGTCTTTCGTAAGGCGCAGAGCGCTGACACCCATCACCTTGTCGCACATCACCTGGCACAGTCCGCAGCGCAGGCAATCGGATTCATCCTGCGCCGTGGCCGCCTTCTTCAAGGCCGCCGACCGCGCCAGAAGCGCCGCGCCCACCCCGCGTTGCCATTCGGCGGCGTTCGCGATACGGATGGCGTCGGCCTTGGGCGGGCACACCACATAACAGCTGCCGCAGCCGATGCAGGCATCGGGATCGATATGGGCTACCTGCTTTTTCTCCCAGTCAATCGCGGCCACCGGACAGGCGCGCGCGCACATTCCGCATTTCTTGCAGGCGTCTTCGTCCACCGAAAAGCCCCAGGCGGGGGCGTCGTTCAACTGCGGACGCGCCTCGGATCGGAACGGCAAGACGCGCTTTTCACCGCCGCGTTTGGGCTTGGCGGGGCTTCCGTCGGACGACGCTTCGGGGAAATATGCACGCTGCGTAACCGGGCAGGCCTGCTCGCAGGCGCCGCAACCGGTACAGGCATCGGGATCGACGAAACGCGGTCGTTGTCGAACCGTTACGGTAAAATGCCCCATCTCGCCTTCGAGCGCTTCCACCTCGCTATAGGTGAGCAACTCGATGTTCTTGTGACGCCCCAGTTCCACCAGTTTGGGCGATACGATGCACATGGCGCAATCGTTGGTGGGAAAGGTTTTATCGAGCTGGGCCATACGTCCGCCCACCGCCGGAGCGGCCTCGACCAGATATACCTTGAAGCCGCCGTTGGCCAGATCGAGCGCACTCTGCATGCCGCTGATGCCGCCCCCCACCACCAGCACCGCGCCCACCGGCGGACCCGCCGTCGGTTGGCCGTCTGCCGCCTCCGAGGCGGAACGCGCCTGCTTGCCGGGGTCGTCAGGCTTCATGGGCTTCCTCCGTCGCCGTCAACGCGGCCATAAGCGCCGGTCCGGGATCGATCAGATGCGCCGGAAAACGCGGAGCTGTTTTTTCCTCCGCCAAGGCCAGCAGGGCCAGTTCCGTCGGGAACATCACCGGCAGCATTTTCAGGTTTTCGTTCTCGGCCAGATCCAACTGGCGCGATTCGAGATTGGCTTGACACATGGGGCAGTCCGTGACGATCACATCCGCCCCGCCGCGCCGCGCCGCCGTCACCAGATCGCCCACCAACTGCCGCGAGATATCGGGCCGCGCGACCGTCAGGCTGCCGCCGCAACATTCGGTGGCATGGCTCCAGGGCACCGCCTCGACGCCCAACGCCTCCATCACCTGCGCCAACGCCTGCGGTTGCTCGGCATCGGCCGCGCCGGTGAGGTCGGGCGGTCGTAGCGATAAACAACCGTAATAGCAAGCCGCCTTCAGACCGCTCAGCGGATGCGTCACCCGCTCTTTCAACAGGGCCAACACCTGCGGCTGCACCAGAAAACGCGAGAGGTGCACGATTTCGAATTCAGGTTCGTAGCGCTCCACCTCCCAAGCCACCGGATCCGCGCGCAAGGCGTGATCGGCGGCTTTCAGACGCTGGTAGCAGGCGGAACAGGGCACCAGCACGTCGAGGCCGGTCCGTTCGGCAATCAAAAGGTTGCGCGCGCCCAGTAGAATGCCCAGGCGTTGGTTGGTCATATGAGCCGAACTCGCCCCGCAACAACTCCAGTCTTCCAGTTCGACCAGCTCGACCCCGAGGCGCGCCGCCACGTCCCGCACGGAGCGGTCGCAGTCCTTAGCGCTGCCTTCCAACGAGCAGCCCGGATAGTAGGCCATTTTCATGCGTCAATCCTTCCCGGCGCGGATAAACAAACGCCGTACCCCGCGCTTGTCCTTCACGCCCTGCGGAATCAAACGCAGCTTGCCGCGTCCCAGCATTTTCAAGCCGAGCCCCATATCCCCAAACCAGTCGCCGCTCAGCCATTTGTAGCGTCCCATCATGCCCAACTCGAAGGTGCGTCCCCCGCGCTCGATGGAGTGCAAAAAGGCTTTGTGGAAAGCGGCCACGCGCGGCTCGGCCGGTTCGAGACCGTGGCTCAAGGCCCACTCGCGCAGAAAATCCATCACCCCCGCGATATCGATGGCGTTGGGGCAGCGCGTCGAGCAGGTTTCACAAGACGCGCAGAGCCAGATGGTGTGGCTTTGCATCAGTTCGCGTTCCATCCCGTAAGCCGCCAGACGAATCACCTGCATGGGCAAGAGATCGTAAAACGGCGCGATGGGACAGCCCGCCGAGCAACGCCCGCACTGGTAACAGGCCGCCACGTCCAGTCCGGCCGCCTTCAGTTCGCGCTTGAGGTGGCGGCTGCCCTCCGCCGGTCTGATCTCGGGCAACGTCATGACGTTTCCTCCCGGCCGATGGTTTCCGTTTCCCGGCGACCCCCACAGCCCGTTTCCATAATGGGAAAGCGCAGCATGAAGGTAGCCCCTTTCCCTTCTTCGGAACGAGCCCGGATGGTGCCCTTGTGTTCTTTCACGATGGCATACGACACGCTCAAGCCCAGACCGGTGCCCTTGCCCTGCGCTTTGGTGGTGAAAAACGGATCGAAGATGCGCGGCAGATTGACCGCATCGATGCCCGGACCGCTGTCGGCAATACTCAATTCCACCATACCGCCGTGGGCGCGCGTCCGGCTGGCCACCCGCAACACGCCGCGCCCGTCCATGGCCTGGGCGGCATTGATCAGCAGATTCATGACCACCTGGCTCAGCTTGGCGGCGTTCCCCTGAATGGACATCAACTCGGGATCGAGATCCAGTTCGAGCCGGATGTTGTGAAACAGCGGCTGCATTTCCAAAAGCGCCAGGGTTTTGGTGATGATATCGTTGAGATCGACGCAGCCCATGTCGTAGGCGTGCTCGTGAGAAAACTCCAGCAGGTCGGAAACGATGGTTTTGCAGCGCTCCGCCTCACGGATAATGACATCCAGATCGGCGGCCGAGGCGTGTTCGTCGCCCAATTCCTCCCGCGCCAGATTGGCGTAGAGCATGATCCCCGACATGGGGTTGTTGATTTCGTGCGCCACCCCCGCCGCCAGACGTCCCAGTCCGGCCATTTTCTCCGACTGCTGCAGCATCTGATGCGTCTGCTGCAAGTCCTCTTCGGCCTTCTGGATGCGACGCAGATCGGTGAAGATCCCGAAGGTGGCGATTTCCTGGCCGTCATCGTAAATGATGCCGCCCGAAAAGCTCATCGGAATCGCCGTTCCGGTATTGGTGATGGCCACCAGTTCATGACGCAACAGCTTGCCGCGGCCGCCGTATTGGTCCGAACGCATGCGGCGGATGATGGATTCGGCCTCCCCTTCGGGATACAGCTTGGTGACATGCACGTCCCGCCGCGCTTCCTCTTCGGTATAGCCGAGCAGTTGTTGCGCGCCCTGGTTGAACAGAATCAGGCGGCCCTTCATGTCGGAGGCGATGATGCCGTCCACCGACGAATCGATCAGCTTGTGGAAAAACGAATTGCGTCGCCTGAGTTCGATTTCGAGTTGCTTGCGCTCGTTGATGTCCACCAGTAAAACCGCGTAGCGGTCGTGCTCCGGATGGGGACGCAGAAAACTCGCTTCGACGTAATAGCGCTCGCCGCTCGTGCGGTTGACGATAATCAGTTCGTGGCGCGGTCGTTTTTCAAGGGCTTCGGGCGGTCCGGCCAACGACCGACATTCGACGGCGACTTCCGCCTCCGTCAAACCCAGCAGATCGGGAATGCTGCGATCCTGCAAGTCGTCGATGTCGAAACCGGTCATACGCAGGGCGGAAGGATTGGCGTAATGGATCATGTGGCGGCGGTCGGCCACCAGCACGCCGTTCGGGGTGCCTTCGATGATGGTAGCCAGCATCAGCGGCGAGCCCAATCCGTCCAGGGCATTGAACAGCGACTGGGTGATCGACCCGACCGACATGCTGCGCCCTGCGGTCATATCAGCGCCCGATCCGGTCCAGGAAGGGGATCAAACGCGGACCCCAGCCCAGGCCTTGCAACAGCACCCCCCGGCAGACCTCTTGCAGATCCTTGTAGAAGGTAGCGGCGATTTCCACCCCCGCCTGCGTCTTCACCGGGGCATCCAGCATGTCTTTGAGATAGGTATGCGGGACGGCCGGAACACCGGGCAGGTGGTTGAGATACCGAATCATGGCCACCGATTTCAACAGCATCAAGGTGGCGATGAGCGTGATATCGGCACTCTCCGCTTTCTCGGCGAAGAGGTCCAGAATATTGCGGTCGTAAGTGGGACCGAGCACGACCGTATCGACTCCGAGCTCGGCCAGCTCCATCATCTGGTCGGCGCGTTTGCGATTGGTGCCGATGTCGTCCGACAGCTCCAGACCCGCCGCGATGGAAAAGGCCGGTTTCCCGTTCAGTTCCTCTCCTCCCAGATCCCTCCCGTTGTTGAGGGATTGGACGCATTTGACCATGGTGACCATATCCAGGTCGCCGCTGCTGCGTACCATGGGCTGATCGCCCCAATCGGGATCGAGCCCCTCCTTCACCAGCACGTGGCGCACCCCCAGCGCCGCCGCCCCGAGCAGATCCGCCTGCAAAGACAGTCGGTTACGGTCGCGAGCGTTGAGGACGATCCAGGGGTCGAAGCCGAGCGTGATGAGACGATGGCAGGGAGCCCAGGGAGCCATGCGCATCACGGCGTGCTCGTTGTCGGTTACCGCGAGGGTATCGACACGGGATTTGAGCGATTGCGCGTGATGCTCGAAATCGTCGAGATTGACGCCCTTGGGCGGATCGACCTCGGCAATCAAGGCGAATCCGTTCTCCCCGATGGACTGAGAGAAAGTCATAGCACCTCCCATTTCTGAAGGGGGGACCGATTACCGGAAAGTCCGGTGTGACTTCTTGATCTCCATTCGGGCTGTTTACGAATCGGATTGTGCGCCGTTTGAGCGGGGTAGTGGGGCAGCAAAGGGAACAGTACGAATCTTGAACCGCAGCATGAACAGAAGGTGTTCTCGCGATTGATTGTATCTGTACTGTATTTAGCGTACCAACAGTCTGACACGGCGTCAAGAGAGAGTTGCATTTTATTTTCGCGGCTTTTCCCGAATTCGCTTGACGACCCAGGCAAGGTAAGATAGGAGTGAAGGTACTTTTGCATCGTGGCACGGATCGTTTGAAGAAGCTCAAGGGTCGGAGTTTCAGTGGCCGCATTCTTGGCGGTTGAAGGCGAACGGGCACGATTCGGAAAAAATAGCATTACGTCAGTCTAATTTACTTGGCATTCGCCGACCGAGGAAGGTGCGTCATGTCCAGACTCCCGATCGTGTTGTCTGTTCCCAATACCGGAACGCTTGTTCCAACCGAAGTGCAGGGCCTGTGCGCCTTGCCGCGTCAGACCTTGATGGAAGCCGCCGATCTGGCGGCACGCGAGATTTTTGCACTGGAAGACGCAACCGAGCTGTGTTTGATGGCCGCCGTTTCACACCTGATCGTCGATATGAACCGCGAAGCCGACGACCTGCATCATCGACACGCCGTGCGCGTAAAAACGCCCGGCTACCCCGCCACCTACCGCGGCAATTTGAAGCCCGATACCATTCGACGGCTGGTCGAAAATTACTACGGTCCATACCATGTCAAGCTGTCGGCGGTTTCCTGCGACCGCATGATGCTGGGGCTCGATTGCTACAGCATGGCCGAAATCGGGGGACTCAACGATCTCGATCCCGGTTCCCCGCGTCCCTTTGTCAGCCTGAGCTGTTGCGCCAACAGTTGCAGCCCCGACATCCTGCAAAGCTTGGCGGATTGTCTGTCGCCGCGTTTTCACAACAAGGTGATGATCAACCATCCCTTCCGCGGCAGCGGCATCGTCCGACGCCATGCAGCCGATTTCAGCTGGGCACGCATCGATATCTCGCGTATGCCCTGGACCTCGAACGAAGACAAACGCAACCGCCTGCGCGAAAGCCTGGAAGAGTGGTGCAACGCCGCTCTGCCGCTCCAGGCGGAACAGGGAAAGTCCCGTCTGCTTCACCCCTGAAGAATAAGGATTGTTCGGAGCCCGTCGGAGACGCGCTCCAACGGCGGGGATAAGCGTTATCAAAGCGATGGGCAACAAGTTGTTCATACTGCTTGTTTCTCGAAATGATTTTGTGATCATCCCCTCTTCCCCCCGTGTTCGCCGACGGGGCCGGGCGGCGGAGGGTGCGCGAGGACTGTCTGAGCCGGACGACGTCCGGCGAGTTCCGCAGCGCCCGCCGAGCGGACGCGGGGACGTCGCAAGACGTCCAGGCGAACCCCGGGCGTCCTTTCTTTCGGTTCCCTTTCTTTGGACGCGCAAAGAAAGGGGACAAAAACGCAAGCGATGATGCGAGCGCAGTGCCGGGAGCCCGTCGAAGACGCGCCCCGCCACGCAATCGCACCAAAGAAAAAAGCGCCGCAGAGGCGACGCTTGAACGATTCCGAATCGGACCGGCTAGGCGCGTCCGCGTCTCAGCAGCTTACCCGGGCGCGGATCGGGATGGAAGCCGTCGGGGTCCACCACCGCCTTGCCGTTGATGAAAACCGAATGGATGCCGCTGGGGAAGCGGTCGGGATTTTCGACGGTCGAGTGGGTCTGGATGGTGTCCTTGTCGAACAGAACCAGATCGGCGTAGTAGCCCTCGCGCACGATACCGCGATTTTTGATCTGCAACTGGCTGGCGGGCAACGAGGTGCACTTGCGGATGGCTTCGCGCAACGACAGCTTGTTCCAGTCGCGCGCATAGAGGCCGAGGAACTTGGGGAAACAATCGTAAAACAGGTGCGAGGGACGCCCGAAGCCGAGCAGGATGGTATCGGTGACGATGGACACGTTGGGATCGAGCAGCGTGCCGTACAGCGAACGCTCGATCAGCGGATCGCCCGGATAGGTCGTCGTTTCGAAGATCAGCACGCGGGCGTCTTCCTCCAGCAGCATATCGCACATGGCGTCGAAGGGGTGTTTGCCCAACTCGTCGCCGATCTGCACGAAGTTCTTGCCGATGAAGCGCTGATTCTTCTCCGTTACGACGCTCATCACGAAAGCGCAGTCCCAGCCCATCACTTTGAAGAAATTCATCGACCACTGGTCGGGACCGCGATGCGGCCAGATCGGCTGACCGTTCTCGATGCTTTGCCGGATCTTCTTGCGCTCGGTTTTGTCGGAAATGCGCTTTTTGACGGCTTCCTCGCCTCCCTGCAAACTCCAGGGCGGGAAAAAGGCCAACAGGTGCGTGAATCCGGCGGTGGTGGGCATGGCGTCGACGCCCACCGGGAATCCTTGCTCGATCTGCTGCGCCACGCGCTTGAGAAACGGCTTGGTGGCACCGTCGAGCGGAATGGGCAGTTCCTTTTTATTGTAGAGGTAGCTCAAGCCTTTGGTGGCCCATTTCATGGCCGTCCCCAGCGGCTCGGGGAAGTTGGGCACCCAGAACAGGTGACTGATCTGCACCGGCACTTCGGCCGAGCGACCGATCTCCAGCACCTCGTCGATGGCGTTCATCAACGTATCGGAATTGTAGCTGCGCAGATGCGAGGTGAATACGCCGTTGTAGTCGTGTACGGTACGGGCCAGTTGCGTCAGTTCGTGCTCGTCGGAACTCAGGCCGGGAAAGTACATCAGGCCGGTGGACAGGCCGATGCCGCCCGCTTCCAAACACTCGGCCAGCTTGTGCTGCATGCAACGCACGTCGTCCATGCTGGCGCGCTCGGTGCTGTCGCCCATGGCATCCATGCGTAAAATACCGTGGCCCACCAGAACGGCGCTGTTGAGCAGCAGCCCCTGATTTTCATAATGGTCGAGCAGCTCGCCGTAACTCTTCCAGTGCAGATGCGGGCGAATATCCTCACCCAGGAAGAAATTGTAGAACTGGTACTGAATATCCGGGTTTTTATCACTGATGGGGCCCATGCCCACTCCGCAATTGCCGCCCACGAACGTGGTGATACCCTGGCGAACCAACGGTTCGAGGTATTTGTGATGGTCGGCTCGATGCAGGGTCATGTCGGCGTGGGAATGCACGTCGATGAAACCCGGAGACAAAGCCAGGTTGCGCGCATCGATGCGCTTGACCGCCGGGACTTCGCTCAGGTTCCCCACGGAAGCGATGCGATCGCCCTGAATCCCCACATCGTTGCGTACGGGGGCGCGCCCGGTTCCATCGTAGATCAAAGCCTTCTCGATAATCACGTCCAATGGCATCGTTCGTCCTTTCCCGCCGCTTCGCGCATCGAGCCTGCGGCCTTGCTTTTGTCCGTATCGAGTGAGCAGTCACTCACTCGTTAGTTCTAGTCCGATTCGCCGCACGCGTCAAGCGAATGTGACAACGCGCCAGGGCGTTCCAATTCTGATTGAGTCTCGAATAATCTTCGATTGTTAATGGGTGGCACGGGCTAAACCGTCAGGTTTGCCCGTGAAAACAGCATGGGCAAGCCAAAGGCTTGGCCCATGGCACCCCGTAAGCCGAATTGGAGTGGGTGGAAAACGATGAAAAGCTTGGAACTGAAACGCCCTAGACGTCCCGCGCCCGTCGCTTCCCCGCAGCCGGATTACGGCTGCTTACACGCGGCGTTTCAGGGGTTGTCGGGCGTCATGCGATCCATCAGTTCGACGATCCGCTTCAAGGGAACGCCGGTGGGACAGGCGTCCATGCAGCGTTCGCAATCGCCGCAGGCGGCGTATTCCGACCGGTAGCTGCGTGCATAGGCGAGGTCGGGCAGACACCGCGAGTGGGTGGAGGCCAGCAACGACGGCCCGTTGAAGAAAACGCGCGACAGGGTGGCGGTGCGATCGCACAGGGCGTCGCACAATTCACAACGGATGCAGCCTTGCAGGGCGGCCAGATCGGCGACGCTTTCCGGGGGCAACGACACGATACCATCGGCGCGGTAGTTGTCGGCGAAGGCCTGTTCGCCGCTGCGTTTGGAACGCAGAAACGGCAGCAGCTTGCCCAGCCAGCGCAAGGCCAGGTGGCGCATGAGGTAGAGCCCGATCAACAGGGTGGCGAAAAGCTTTTTCATGCCGTCACCTCCTCGGCCGCCAGCGCCGCCGAGCGTCCGGCCAGCCAGCCGGTGGCCAGGTCCACGCCTTCGGCGCAGCCGTCCATGAAGGGGTCGAAATCGGCCAGCAGTTGGCCCGCCGCAAACAGACGCGGATGCAGTCCGTGTCCCTTGATGCCGAGAATGCGCCCCTGCTCGTCGGTGGAAACCCCCACCCGAGCAAAGCGCTGGGGTAACGCGAAGTCCACATCGGTGAGGCGTCCCATGAAGACCTCTTCCACGCGTCGGCCGCCCAGCATGAGCGGGGCTTGAGCGATGGGCTCGGAAAAACGTCGGTTGCGGGCGACGATGCCGCCGCCGAGGAATTTGCCGGTGGCCAGCACCACCGCATCGGCGCTGAGGGTCTGCGTCTGTCCGGAGTGGTCGCGCAGGCGGCAATTAAGCGGACCGGCCTCCGGCGTGTCGAGTTCGGCGACCTCGCCTTTTTGCAGATCGATTCCGGCCGCCGCCAGCGCTTGAGTTAGACGGTTGATCAACCGCAGGCCCGGCAGGGAAGCCTGGGCAGCCGCGGCTTCGCGCACCGGCACCTCTAAACGCTCTTCGAGTTTCGCCGCCACGTCGGGGTGCGTCAGGCCGAGAACGGGCGGGAAGATGAGCAAGGGTGGTCGTGTTCCGTCAAGGGCGCGCTTGAGACGCTCCGCCACAAGCGTGAGGACGGTGTCGTCCTCCAAAAGCCGGGCGGCCTGCACCGGGTGCGCGAGCAGACGGCCCTCGCTGTTGAGCGTGGTACGCAACACCTTGAAGCGTTGGGTTTCGCCCGTGTCGGCGTGGAAAGCCGACCAGGCGCGCGCCATGAAGTCGGCCCGAAAACGCGGGTAGTCGTCGAAGGCTACGATCCCCAGCGCCTCGCCGTCGGAGGGGCGTCCCAGCCGCGCGAAAGTCACCGGCCCGAGATGGGCGCGGGTGACGGTGCCGATTTCGTTCGGAAACTGCAGGGGCGGCGAGTCGGGGTCGAAGGGATGGCGATACAGGTCGCCGGTGGCGTCCAGAAAAAGCCGCACCGCCTCATCGATGGCCCCGACCGGGTCGGCGAAACGCCCGTAGGGATGGCGGGCATTGCGTTGCAAGAGCCGCAAGACCGCGGCATCGAGGGGCAGCGGCTCCTTGGGATGCGGGGCCGCGGCCAAACCGATCAGCCCCGAACACAACGCCGTGCGCCCGTAGGCCCGCGCGGCCACCGTCACCTCGGCTCCGGCCTGCCGGGCCGCCAGGGCCGCCATGGATCCCGCCAAACCTCGTCCGATCACCAGTACGCGTCCCGCCATCAGAAGACCTCCTCGCGCTGCTTCAACACCCGAGCGGGGTCCAGCAGTGCCTGGTAGACCATGCGGTAAAGTTCTTCGGCCGCCAGCTGCGGACCTTCGAGCGTGTCGCGCCGCCAGCGCCATTTTTCCTGCATCAGGTTGAGCCCTTCCATGGCGCTTTCATCGGTGGATAGCCGCCGTTCCTCGCCGAAAATCATGGTGGCCTGGATCGCGCAACCGAAACCCTGACAGGGGCCTTCGGCCAGACGGCAGCGGCCGATCAGGTCGGAGAGCCGCCGCACGTGTTCGTGACGGATGACGTAACGGATTTCCGCTTCGGTCACCGGCTCGCAGGCGCACACGTAATGCCCGTAGGCGGGCGTCTCGCGAATCATTTCGCATACACGGCGGGCACGCGCACCCTGACGGAAAATCAGGCGACGCACCATATATGGGTCGAGCCCGAACTCGCCCGCCAGTTCGTCGGCGTCGGGGGTGGATTCGCCGCCGGGCAGCGGCGCCGTGTGCGTGGTGCAGGGCGCATCGACTCCCAGCTTGGCGCAGACCAGGTCGGCGGTTTCCTCGGCCATGATGCGGTAGGCGGCCAGCTTGCCGCCGGTCAGGGTGATGAAACCCGGCAGGTGGTCGCGCGTTTCGTGGTCGTACACGCGGTGGTCGCGCGTGAGATCGTCTTCGTATTTGGAGCGCTCGTACAACGTCGGCCGCACCCCGGCAATGGTTTTGACGATGCGCGCCTGTTTGACGCCCGGCAGAATGTGGCAAACGGCATCCATCAGATACGCGATTTCGTCTTCCAGGATGGAGATGTCGTCGAGATCGCCGTAAAAATCGTCGTCGGTGGTGCCGATCAGGCTCATGTTTTCGTGCGGGATGATGAACACCTGGCGGCCGTCCACGGCGGTGCAGATCACGCCCACGTTGCTGATGCGTCGATCGAGCACCAGGTGCACGCCCTTGGCGGGCCGCAAATCGACGGTGACACCGGCCAGCTTGGCCATTTCGGGCGTCCAGGGACCGGTGCAGTTGACGACCTGTTTGGCGGTGAGGCGGCGGCGCTCGCCCGAAAGGCGGTCTTCCACATCGAGACCGACCACGGCGCCCGCCTCCTTGACGACTGCGGTGACGCGCGTCCAGCTCAGCAGATCGGCCCCGTGCTCGGCGGCGTCGATGGCGTTGGCAATGCACAGACGCGGAACGTCGATGCCCCATTCGTCGGTCGCCACCGCACCCAGCAAGTCGGCGTCGATCTGCGGTTCGATGCGTTTGGTTTCCTCCGGCGACAGTCGCACGTGTTCTTTCCCACCCTTAAGCGGCTGAAAGCGATCGTACAGAGTAAACAGCGCGGTGGCTCCTTCGAGGTTGATGCGCCCCGCCAAGCCGTCGCCCTTGAGCACCGGAAACAACAGCGGAATCCGGAAGATCATGTGCGGTGCAATCTTCTGAATGTAGCCCGAATCCAGACAGGATTTTTTCGTGGTATGCACGTCGGAAAGCAGGTAGCGCACTCCGCCGTGGATCATGCCCGAACTGGCCCAGCTCGTGCCCATGGCGAAATCGCCTTTTTCGATCAGGGCGACCTTCACGCCCCGGCGCGCCAGGTCGCGCGCCACGCCGCAGCCGTTTATCCCGCCTCCGATCACGATGGCGTCGTAAGCTGTTTGCATCAGCATCCTCCCTGCGGCGTCTGTCGCACCGCGTCAACCCCCCAAGATGTAACAGAATTCGAGAAAAAAGGAAAGGAAAGGAAACGGTGCCATAGGGCGTTTCCATTCTGATTGAGTCTCGAATCATCTTCGATCGATGATGGGTGGCACGGGCTAAACCGTCAGGTTTGCCCGTGAAAAGAACATGGGCAAGCCACAGGCTTGGCCCATGGCACCCCGTAAGACGAATTATAGTAGGTGGAAATCGGTGAAAAGCTTGGAATTGAAATGCCGTGAACGCAGCAAAAAGGCGCGTGCGGCGGATGCGCCGTTCGGTGCTTTCGCCGCGACGGGCGAAAACGGTCGAAACGACCGAATCGAGGGCGCAGGCCGTTTTTTGCCGGATTACCTGAAATGACCTCGATGCGCCCGGTGCGCCGTTTTCAGGAGCTCGTTTTTCGTTTTCCCGAAATCATTGGGTTTTTCGGCCTTTTGCAGGGGGGTAAAGTTTGTTTCATATCGGATTACCGGGATTGCCGTAATACGTCACACGTGCCCGCTCGTTCCTCGCTCCAGTTCGTCCGGCTGCACACCGCCCCGAGCGCTCCCGACGTCACCGGCAAACGCGAATTCACCCCGTCAACAGAGGCTGAAAACAATCACGTCGCTCCAGCGTCCACCCCGTAATAGCGACGAACAGAGCCGCTTTCGGACGGAAAAACGAGGCGTTTTAATATATATTAAATATATTATTCTGAGAGTATTCGTTCGATGGTGTCCTATCCTATTGAAATGACTTCATTAGTTCGATTTCAGCCGAATGGCGTCGAGATACGACCGGAAACAGGGGAGAAAAACACACATAACCTATGTCATAACAGTAACTTGCATAGGTCGAAGCGAGAAATAACAGAGCTTAGCAGCGGGTCACAGCTTCCGAGGAAGGATAAATCGCTCATGCTTCGATACGGCCGGGCTCCCGCCATCCTGCAGCTTAGAATATCACCATATGGCATACAATTGGATCACGACAGAGGTGGGCAATACGTTGCCCATCCTTCGTTACGTTTTTTGCAGACATATTGGGGAGTCCGCCGGAACTGCGCTGCGCTTACTGGCTCTCGCCTTCGCCGTCGCCGTCCGCATTCGCATCGCAAACGACATCGAGGGTGTAGCTGCCGGCCGCGTCGCCGTAGCCATCCACGACGACAATATAGGTGACGCCCGCCGCCGCCTCGAAGTTCAACTCCTCGCCGTCCTGAATATCGAAAGGCGTGCCGCGGGCTTCGGTGCAGCTGAAGGCGTCGCAGGCGGTCAGCAACAGCAGGTCGAGATCGACCGACAGCCCGCTCAGTTGCAGGCTTACCGAACGCGCCTCGGTGCTCGTAAATGTATACAACGTTTCGCGCCCCGACATCATGCGCGCGGTGCAGGAATAGGCGCGCCAGTAATCGGCGCGGCCGTCGGTGACGGTGCTGTGGGCCAGGCTGTCGCCGCAGGACAACGCAATGGCGGAAAGACAATTCTCGCTTTCCTCTTCCTCTCCATCGCCGTCGGCCACATCGCCGTCGGGGACATCATCGAAGTCACCGTCCGCCATATCACCGTCGGGATCGTCGCCGTCGGGGGTGTCGCCGTCGGGGTCATCGCCGTCGGGGTCGTCGCCGTCGACAGGTGCATCACCATCGGATTGAAATTCGCATTCGGCTTCGCCCGCCTGCTCCACATCGCGGCAGCCTCCGCCGCACTCCATGGGCGAGCAGTCGCAAACGGATACGCAACTGGGCGCTTCGGGTTGGGTGGGTCGACAGAAATAGAGGCGGCCATTCATGCATTTGGTTCCTTCGGTGCCTGCCGGGGCATTGACGAAGCACAGCGCATCGGCACTCGCCTCCACGCAGGAATACCCGTCTCCATCCACATCGGACTGAGCGTCGTCGTCACAGGCCCAAGCGGCCAAAACCACAACGATCAGCAGCAACGCAAAAATCACCCACTCCCGGGTTTGTGTCGGGTTCGGCATATGGATTCACTCCCAAATAGTCAACGAGGGTCTTGTTTCGTGGCTTTCATAATCTACATGATCACCCGTTGAAGATCAATCTTAATTCGTCTTTCCGTTTCGGATACCAACGCGCAGCGGTGGCCATCACCAACCGGCGAATTGCGGACGCGAATGCATGAAATCACACTGAAAAACCGGTCCAGGAAATCGTTGACTTCCCTAAAAGGGTATGTTAGGCAAGTCGGGAACCAATTTATTCAAACGACCGGAAAGAAAGCGAGGCTGCAATGGTAGCGAAGTATGGGCGTGCGGCTTACTGTGCCCTCCTCCTGACTGCCCTGATCATGCTGATGGGCTGTCTGGAAATCGAAAAACCCACGAAAAATCAACGCTTTGTGAGGGGCGATACCATCACCTTCGAAATTTCGGGCATCTCCGCGCCCGGAGTCGCGGTCACTCTGCAAGGCGATAAAGAATCGGGGCCCTGGGGCGGCATTTCGGATTTGGATGGAAACGTCATTTTCCATGTCGATACCAGCGGCTTCGACTTTGTCCCCGGTGAAATCACCAAACATAAGTTTACGGCGAAAGCGTCCGGACAATCGAATAAGTCGGTGGAAGTTTACGTCATACCGCGCTGTCACGCGGAATCGGGTTATGTTTGCGAACTCCCCTACCATTCGGAATGCCGCAGTTCGACCTGCAACGCCGGCACCGATAGCTGCTGGACGGTCTACCCCTTATACCCCTGCTCGGACTACGACCTCGACACCTACGATTTCTGCCAGGTCAACGACAACTCGGGGGATGAATTCTGCTTCAACAACGAAACCGATTACCCGATCAACGAACACGTCGTCGGCGATAAAACCTATCACTGGTTCCTCGGCCAGGACTGGCAGTCCGGCCACTGGGGAGAACGCCCCTACATCCAATGGGAGCCCGGCGCCACCTGGATGTCCGATCTGGTTTACGGAACCGACCTGGGCATCAGCATCGAATTCAACGGCTTGATGCGCACCTACATGGGCGACAGCACGATGCGCCCGCAAACCTGGGGCGTCCCCGAGGAAGATCGCAAATGCAATCCGGGCTGTACGCGCGGCCACCGCTGCTCGCGCTGCAACAACGCCATCACGATTTCGAATGACACCAACCCCACCGACGGCGTCACGCTGCGGCAAATTCTGTTCGAATACAACCATCTCGACGAGATGGACACGGTGCCGATCAAAGTGCCCGGCGTTCATTACAACAACGACCCGGCCATCTGGGGCGGCTGGTTCAACACCATCACCGGCATCGCCGCTAACGAAGAACGCGACACCCAGAAAATCGTCCTTTTCTACGTCACCAGCAGCCGTAGCAGCCTGCTGCGAGATATGGACAATTCAGACCCGCATGCCGACGGTCTCGCGGGCTCGGGTGTGGCCGGGCGCTCCTGGCTGGCGTGGTCGGATGACGGCGTCACTTTCACCAATTGCTACGACAACGACGGCCTATACGATCCGTTCTCGGAAAGCTCGATCATCCTCAAGAGCGAACCGCCCTTCACCCAACAGGGGGATCTGCTGCTGACCCGCCAGGAAACGCACACGGGTAAATTCCTGCAGGTGAGCCCGGTGTTCATCGACGATCTGAGCGACATCGAAGGAAGCTGCCGCCCCGCCACGAGCGGTCCCGGCCTGCTGCTTTACGGAACGGGCGTCCCCTATCGCTACAGCAACGTCTACCTCGCCTATGTTCCGCTGGATCAGCTCTGCGACAAATCCGCCGTCCGCTATTTCACCGGCGTTCATTCCGGCGGCTGCTGGAGCACGCAGGAAAGCCAGGCGCAGCCCCTGTTCGACGATCAGATCATCCAAACCTTCGACTATCTGCCCTTGTTCACCGGCGGTGATGGCACCCTGGACTACGCCATTCCCACGGGTAAAAGCGTCGGGATCGGCGAACTGTCGGTCAAGTACGTGCCCGAGATCAACGGGCTGGTCATGTTGAGCAATGAAAGCTGGTGTCCCGATGGCGGGTTCTTAAACTATTGCCTGTGGAATACCTGGTCGAGCGAAGCGCTGTTCCGCTCGGCTCCGCTGGCGCGTCCCTGGGAATGGAGCAGCCCGCGCTCGACCGGCACGCCGGGTTACGGCCCCTACATCATGGATCGTTACACGACCTACGATGCCGGGTCGCAGTCCCTCGAACTTTATTACGTAACATCGGTCTGGCAAGGGGATTTCGACGGCAGCTTCAATCCGCCTAACCGTGAAACGCCCTACGGCGTCGAAACCACGAGCAGCGTGTTCAACATCGCACCCTATTGATCGATCTACGCCGCTTTCACCGATGAGCCGGGCCGCCCCGGCTCTTTTTTTTTGTCTCGCCGACAACCGAAGGTTCACACAACAGTAAAGCCTGACACGGCGTAAAATCGACCTTATGGGATGAAAACTCGGATATAAACCCTCCTAATCTGTAGTAATTACAATGTAGTGTCCCGGTTCCGACTTTTCAGCCCGTTGAAACGTTCAGAACCCCGCGATAACGGGAGAATTGCGCCGTAGAAAACGTGGTGAAAATCATTGGATTTTTTCCTTGTTGTACAAGGCGCTGGACGTATAATGGTTTTCTAACAAGCACGACCGAAGATCGAAAGACTTAAACTGACACGAAGTATCATTATCCGGGCGTCGACGGCACAGACCGTCATGACGGCCACAGCGAGCGGAGGTTTGGGATGTCTTGGAAGTATACATGGCCACTGATTCTTCTTTTGGCCCTCACGATTGGAGCCTTGGGCTGCAGCTCTTCATCCGATAGCGACACACCTCCCGACGGCGACACGTCCCCCGACGGCGACAACCCCGACGGCGATGATCCCGACGGTGACGAGCCAGACGGCGACGACCCGGACGGCGACACGGACGGCGACGGATCGGGCGACGAATGTCAATATGCTTCCGACTGCACCGACAAGCAGGACTGTGTCGACGGCGCCTGCGTCTCGTCCACGACCTGCATCGGTCCCGAAGATTGCGAAGCCAGCCAGATTTGCTGGTATGCCACCCGCGAGACCGAAATCGGACGCTGCCGCGTGTTCTGCAGCACCGACATGGATTGCTCGCCGGAACTGGGCTATCCCGAGGATTCCTGGTGCTTCAACGGCCTGTGCTCCCCCTACACGCCCTTCGTGCCGGGCGAGAAACCGGCCCAACATCCGGAATGGAACGGCAAACTGCACGCCCAGTTCGCCGAAGGCTTCCTCGATTTCCCCTTCCCGGGCACCATGTGCGGCTACGGCGCACGCAAAGGCCCGGACAGCCCCTACGCGGGCGGCATGGGAACCGCCAACGGCCAGTACGACCGCCCGGACGTACGCGTGCTGACCCTCGACGACGGTGAAGACCGCATCGTGTTCGTGCGTCTGCCCATCAACTTCCCCACCGACTTTTACGTCAACACCCTGGTGAAGGAAGTCATCGCGCTGGGCGGCCCGGACCTCAGCGACAACCTGGTGGTCACCGGTTCGCACACCCACTCGGGCGTGGGCAGCTACTGGTTCCTGCTGCCCGAACTGGGCTTCGGCGCGCTGGGCTTCGGCGAATTCCGCTATGAGGGCTTCACCCGCGTCACGAAATCGGCGGCCAAGGTGATCAAGGAAGCGCAGGAAGATCTGAAACCGGCCGCCTTCGGTTACGGCATCAATCCCAACTTCGACCCCGACAACCGCATCAACCGCGACCGCCGCAGCCAGAACGATCCGCTGAAGGATCCGCGCCTGATCGTCTGGCGTATCGACGACCTGTCCTCCGGCACCGCCAAGCCCTGGATCGTCACCATGACCCTCGCGCTGCACGGCACCATCGAGGATCAGCCCGACACCGTGCTGACCAACGACAGCCACGGCGGCACCGAGATCATGACCCAGCTTCTGTGGGAGAAGGAACATCCCGGCGAAACGCTGCACACCATGTTCTTCAACGGCATGGCCGGCGACGTCTCCCCCGCCTCCGACGATCTGCGCGGCGACCACACCGCTCAGATGTCACTGCTGGGCACGCGCGTCTACCGTAAAACGATGGAACTGTTCGAGTCCATCACGCCCTCCGACGAGGTCGACCTGAGCATCATTTCCAAACGCATTCCCATCAGCCGCGACTACATCGGCTATACCGACAACGAATTCTATTCCGACGGCGTCAGCATGTGGGAAGCGCCTCCGGGCGGGCCTTACCGCTTCGGCGCCTTCCAGTGCGGCCTGCTCAACCAGCCCATCGAGCAAAACCTCGATCTGTATGTTTACGACGCCGAGGGCAACGAACTGGGCGCCTCCACCGTCGTCAACAGCAAAAACAACGGCGAAACGGTTTCCTTAAACGGCGATGTGGCCGCCGGCACCTACTACATCAAAGTCGCCGGTTTCGACCATTGCATCGGCGGTTACAGCATCAGCGCCTCGACCCCCTCGCGCACCCCGTCGCTCAACGGCGACTGCATCGATCTTTCCTGCGGCCGCCCCTGCGGAACCTGCCCCAAGGCTTCGGATCTGCCCGCGGTGGCTTGCACCGAAGACGCTTATGAACCCAACGACGACATGGACGCCGCCACGGCCATCGACCTCGACACCGTCTATCAGAACGGCCAGATCTGCACCGACAACGAAGATTGGTTCAAGGTCGATCTGGCGGCCGGGCAAGCGGTCGACGTGTGGCTGGCTTTCAACCAGGACACCGACGCCTACAATCCCGACACCATGCTGAAGGACGGGAATCTCGGCTGCGTGCTCAATATCGAACGCATGAACCACGGACCGGTACCGCAATTCGGCAAAACCCGCCTCACCGGTATCCGCCTGGGCGACCTCTATCTCGGCAGCCTGCCGGGCGAACCCACCTCGCGCATCGGTCTCGACACCCTGACCGAACTCGAAGCGAACACGGATTTCGCCGACCACATGGTTTTCGGTTACTGCAACGATCATTTCCTCTACATCACCAGCGAGCACGATTGGATGCAGGCGGGTTACAACACCGAAATGTCGGTTTGGGGTCCGCGTTACGGCGAATACCTCATCAACCACCTCACCGATCTGGCGGTGGCCATCTCGGAGGGGAACGAAGAAGAAAGCGCCAACGAATTTCCTGACATCAAACCCACCAACTTCGCCGATGCCGTGGTGGTGCCCTTCCGGGTTCCGGCGGTCACCGATGCGCCCACGGCGGCCTCGATCACCCTGCAACCCACCGATACGCGCCGCATGGCCGATCATGCCGTGCTGAGCTGGGTCGGCGGCGATGCCGGTGTCGATCACCCGCACGTCTATCTGGAAACGCAAAACGGCGACACCTGGGAACCGGTGCTGCGTCCCTCCGGAATGGTTTACGACGACCGTTTCTATGAGATCAACCTGGCGTTCGCCAACGAAAGCTTCGCGCTGCCCAACAAGCCCGATGCCGACACCAACAACTACTGGACGGCGGAATGGGAAGAAACCTACTCCTTCCCGCTGGGCACCTATCGCTTCCGCGTGGAAGGCCGCTACTACAACGGCTCCACCGAGAGCTTCGACGGCGAAACGGGTGTGGAGACCTACAGCTTCGTTTCCGACGCCTTCGATCTGCTGCCGATCGGCTTCGACATTCAGCCCCCGGCGGAAAGCACCGCGAACGTGGATTTGACCGCAGGCACCATCAGCGGCTCGATCCGCTATCTGCCGCCGATGAGCAACGACGATGGCGTGAGCGCCTTCGACGGACGCCGCAACCGCGCGTTCCTGATGCACACGGAAGAAGTGGGCAGTTACTGCGGACCGCGTCCCCCGGCCGATCCGGCCAAAACCACGGTCGCCATCGACATTCTGAAGGCCTCCGACGAATCGTTGGTGGACACCATCGATACGGTAACGCTTAGTGAAGCCGAAAACGGCAAGGTGTACTACGTCAACAAACGCGATGAGGGCGGCGTGGAGACACTCGCCTCCTGGAACGGACCGCTGACCCTGTTCAGCGCCGACCTGCCCGATCTGATGGGCGGAGACTACCTCGCGCGCGTGAGCGTCACCGACGAATACGGCAACAGCAGCGTTACGGACTTCGCTTTTACGGAAGTACCGGAATAGCCACTCGCTCGACTCGATCATGCCGACGCCCGTCCCGCAAAGGGGCGGGCGTTTTTTCGTGGGGGTGACGGACGGCAAATCGCCTGTTTCGGTTGGGTAAGAGTTCCCTTAAGCAGGAGCATGGCTCTGTCATGCTCCGCAGGTTTGTCTTGATCTTTCTTCACAATCGGCCCCGCCGGAAACAAGGCTGGAGCCTTGTTGGAAGACAAACAAACAGAGCAGGACGGGAGCCCTGCTCCAACATGCGTCCATTAGTCGTTCAAAAATAACTCAACGCGCCTGCTTCAACCACTCGTACACCTCGCGCGCGGCGCGGGCGCCGTCCCCCGCCGAAGCGGCCAGACTGGGCGAATGCGGATTGGCGATGTCGCCCACGGCATACACACCCGGCCGACCGGTGTAGGTGAAACGATCGACGGTCAGCGTGCCTTCGGGATCGCGGGGGAACGCGGCTCCTTTGAACAGGTCGGTATTGGGTTCGAAACCGATCTTGATCACCGCCGCCTCGATCGGATGCGTCTCGATGAGACGACCCGTGTCGAGGGTGACGCCGGTGAGCCGCTCACCATCGCCGGTGAAACGCGTGATGCGGGTTTGCGGCCAGAGATGAATGGTGGGTTGCGTGGCCACCCGCTCGACGAATTCGGCACGCGCGCGCGGAACCGTGCCGCGCATGGACACCCACACCTCGGGGCAGCGTTCGGCCAACATCAGCGCGTTCTCCAGCGCCCCGTCGCCGCCGCCCACCACCAGCACGCGCCGTCCGGCCAGTTCGTCGAGATGTGCGCTGGCGGAATCGGTGACACCGCGACCGAAGTATTGGCGTTCGCCGGGGACGGCCAGCCGCCGCCGCCGCAGTCCCAACGCGATGATCAGCGCCCGAAACGACCACGTTCCGGCGGAGGTTTCCGCCGTCCGTGTGTCGAGGTCCACCCGCTGCACGGTGACGCCGCCCGAAAACGACACCCCCAACTCCCGCGCCTGGGCATCCAGAAGCGCCTGCAACTCGCGGCCATGGGCCAAAGTCAGGCCGGGGTAATCGCGAATGGGGGTATGCACGCGAAACAGTTCGCCGCCCAATTGCGGGGCTTGATCGAGCAGACGATGGGAAACCTTGAACTTGGCCAGCCACAGGGCGGCGCTCACACCCGCCAGACCGGCACCCAGAATCAGCGCATCGCAGTGCGAAGGCGGCGTCATCATTCCCGCTCCTTGATCATAAGGCGGCCAAGCGCCTGAAGAATTCGTGGCGTGCGCTTTCGTCCTCGTACAATCTGCCGCGCGCCGCCGTGACGTCCACCTGGCAGGGACTCGACGCGCCGCGCATTTCGACGCACATCTGCCGGGCGCTCAGGTGCACGATCAGCCCCTGCGGTTTCAGTTCGGCGTCGAGGTGCTCGACCAGTTGTTCGGCCAGGCGTTCCTGAAGTTGGGGACGCGCCGCATAATAAGACAATAATTTCGGGAAACTGCCCAAGCCCGCCACCTTGCCGCTGGGCAGGTAGCCGATGGCGGCGGTGCCGAAAAAGGGCAGCAGGTGATGGGCGCACATGGAATAGAACGGCAGATCCTTCAACAAAACCAAGCCGCGATAGTCGGTTTCCGTGAGGCTCAGTTTGGGCTTGCGGGCCGGATCGAGCCCCCAGAACAGATCGTTTTTCAAATGCGCCACGCGGGTGGGCGTCCGATCGGTTTCGGGATCGTCGGGGCTGACCACCCCCATGATCGAAAAGGCTTTGCGTAAATGCTCGGCCGCCTGCGCCAGACGCACCTCCTGCTCTCCCTGCTTCGTCATGGTTTCTCTCCCGCTCGCGTTGAAATCGGGTCGAGTGTAGCACGATTCGCGGATGGGAACAATCGCCTCGGGCCGTGTCCATGGCGATTCAGTTCTAAGCTTTTCACCGTTTTCCACCCACGATAATTCGGTTTGCGGGGTGCCATGGGCCAAGCCTTTGGCTTGCCCATGCTGTTTTCACGGGCAAACCTGACGGTTTAGCCCGTGCCACCCATCATCGATCGAAGATTCCTCGAGACGAAATCAAAATTGACACGCCCTAGGACGTGTCGGTCGACGCTGCGGAAGTCTACGGTTGACGCAGTCGAAAAAATGGCATACAGGAAAGGGGTAAACGTATCTAATCAACCGGATTGTTTTAGGGGCTTTGGCAAGGAGTATCGTATGAACCCGACCGATCCGTTGCGAACCCGCCAGGGAGACAGCTGCGACGAGCGCCATTTTCATCGCAACCAGCTCGAACAGATCGTGCAGGCCATCACCGATTGTCATCTCGGACGAAACGGCGTGCGGCGCTCCACCTGCAAGCCCCTGCCGTCGCACAAGGCCATCATCGATATCGTCGAGCAGTTCCGCTCCGTGATTTTTCCGCGCTGTTTCGGCCCCGAAGACGTGGATGCCGCGAGCCTGCCTTTTCACCTGGGTGCGATCCTCGACAACATCCACCATACCCTGAAAGAACAGATTCACCGGGGCCTGTGTTTTCAATGCGACGGCAGCAAAGAGTCCTGCAACCAGTGCGACGAGCTGGCCTCCGACATCACCACCCGCTTCATGGCTCGTATCCCCGACGTGGTGGCCCTGTTGCAATTGGACGTGGAAGCCACCTACTCCGGCGATCCCGCGTCCAAATCACGCGACGAGGTGATCTTCTGTTATCCGGGCCTGGCGGCCACCATGGCACAGCGCCTGGCGCACGAGCTTTACAAGCTGAACGTGCCCATCATCGCGCGCATCATCACCGAGTACGCCCACGCCAATACCGGCATCGACATTCACCCCGGCGCGCAGATCGGCGAATCGTTCATGATCGACCACGGCACCGGCGTGGTGATCGGCGAAACCTGCATCATCGGCGACCACGTGCGCCTCTACCAGGGTGTCACGCTGGGGGCCAAAAGCTTCCCGCTGGACGAACAGGGCAACCCCATCAAAGGTATCAAGCGCCATCCGCAGATCGGGAACGACGCGATCATCTATTCCGGGGCCACCATTCTCGGCCCGGTGGTCATCGGCGACGGAGCGGTCATCGGCGGCAACGTCTGGCTAACGGACGACGTCCCCGCCGGGTCGCGCGTCTTGCAAACCCGCGCCAGCCACGACCTATACGGCCACGGCGACGGAATCTAAACAGCGGGGAGCCCGTCGGAGACGCGCTCCAACAGGATGAAGCGACTAATTGGACAACCTGTGGGAGAAGGTCCGTGAAAGCGGATAGGTAAGGTTTTTCGCATGGGAGTCCACCGAGGACGCGCGGCGCGCCGTTCACCCCGGCGACACGCGCCGCCTGAGCAGCACATACATCGCCCCCAGGCCGCCGTCGACCGGGCGGGCGGAGGTGAAGGCCAAGACGTTACGCCCGATGCGGCCGCGGCCACGCTCGAACCAGCTGCGCAGGCTTTCCTTCAACACCGGAATCTGATCCTTCGAGTGCAGCCCGCGTCCGTGGATGATCAGCACGCAGCGCAATCCGACCGCGCGGCTGTTCGTGAGAAAACGATCGATGTCATCGCGCGCCTCTTCGCGGGTCAGCCCATGTAGATCGAGCTGTCCCTGAATGGCATACTCGCCGCGCTTGAGCCGCTTGAGCACCTGCGGCGGCAGACCGCGCACCCGCCCTTCCAGATATTCATCGGTATCGGAGATGTCGAAGGGCACTTCCCCCTTGGCAAAGCGCACGAACTCCAATTCCGCTTGCGCCTCCTCGTCTTCGCTGAAGATTTCGGGCGGCTTTTTCACCGGCGGACGACTGCGGTCGGGAATTTTCGCGGTGCCGTCCATGGCGCGCGCAAACAACTCCTCATCGCTCAAGACCGCCTCGGGCTCCACCGGCGGGGGCGAAGCCTGGGGTTGGGACGGCTTGGCGGGCGGAGGCTCGACGGCCACAACACCCAAGCCCTTGAAGGGACTATTCTTGAATGATTCAGGTGAATTAGCTTTAGATGCGCCCCCCTTGGCGTTGCGGGACGCTTTGCGTTTTTTGGCCATTTCTCTCTCCATTCAATCGCCATGTTAACATTTTCCATTCCAGTTGGGAAGGAAACCGGCACCAATCATATCTCATGAAGGTAGTAAGATAAGCCGTTTCCCGGCCCAGGAGATCGACCGCTTGCCGAGCGCCTCGCGATCTGCTAAAGTGCAGGCTCTTAGGTGAGCACTGCGGGGGGATGCATCCGGGACACTGGGATTGACGGCCATGCGGCTGCCGCTGCGCATTCGCGTGGAAAATCCGAAATAAAAGGGACGCTCTTGCCGATCTGATGAACGTAAAATGCGATCTAAATACAGGGATAAAAACATGAATTACTACGAACAAATGGGCGAACTGACCAAAACGAACAATCGTATCGACAACCGCAACTACCATCTATACAAGGTTAAACGCGGTCTGCGTAATGCCGACGGCTCCGGTGTCCTGGTCGGTCTGACAACCGTGTCGAGTGTCATCGGTTACCAGAAGGTGGATGAGGAACTCGTCCCGATGCCCGGTCATTTGTACTATCGCGGCATCGATATCGCCGACCTGGTGCAGGGTTTCGAGAGGGAGCAACGCTTCGGCTTCGAGGAGACCGTCTTCCTGCTTCTATTCGGTCAACTGCCGACTCAATCCCTGCTGGAAGAGTTTCATGCCAAACTGGGCGAACTGCGCCATGTCCGCAAAAACTTCGCCCGCGACGTGCTGCAGACCTTCCGCACCCCGGACATCATGAACGCCCTGTCGCGCTCGGTACTGACGCTGTACGGCGCCGACGAAGATCCCGACAACCTGGATGTCCCCACGCAGATCCGCCAGGCCATGGACCTGATCGCCAAAATCAACACCCTGGTGCCCTACGCCTACTACTCGATTCAGCACGGCTTTTTCAACAAAAGCCTGATCATTCATACGCCCGACACCTCGCTCTCGGCCGCCCAGAACTTCCTGCATCTGTTGCGTCCGACCAGCGAGTACACCGACCTGGAGGCCAAAACCCTCGACATCGCGTTGGTTTTGCACACCGACCACGGTGGTGGTAACAACAGCACCTTCACCACCCGTGTCGTTTCCTCCACCAACACCGACTTTTACTCGGCCATCGCCGCCTCGCTGGGTTCTTTACGCGGTCCGCTGCACGGCGGCGCGAATATCCGCGTGGCCGAGATGATGGACGATCTGAAAAGCAAGGTTAAAAACACCGCCAGCGATGACGAAGTACGCGCCTACCTGTTCAAACTCATGCAGGGCGAGGCCTTCGACCGCGCGGGCAAAATTTACGGTGTCGGCCATGCCGTCTACACCCTCTCCGATCCGCGCGCCGAAATCCTGCGCGGCTATGCGGAAAAGCTGGCGAAGGAAAAAGGCCGCGAAGAGGAATTCGAGCTGTATCGCCGGGTGGAAATGCTGGGACCGGACGTGGTGCGCGAGCACAAGAACACTCCCGACATGCACATCAGTTCCAACGTCGATTTCTACTCGGGCTTCGTATACGACTGCCTGGGCATCCCGCGCGAGGTGTACACCGCCATGTTCGCCATGGCGCGCGTGGCCGGCTGGGCGGCGCACCGGGTCGAACTGATGAGCAACCCCGGCAAAATCATGCGCCCGGCCTATAAATCGTTGACGAAGGACAATCCGTTCAAGCCGGTCAAGGAACGGATGTAACGATCGTTTTTCATTTCACGTGCACGAAAGGGGATCGGTATGAGTACCGGAACACAAGATAGCTTCGGCGTTCGCTCGCGCCTCGAAACAACGGGCGGAGATGTAACCTACTACGATGTGAGCCGACTAAAGGTCGAAGGCGGCACGCCCATCGCGCAGTTGCCCTTCAGTGTACGCGTTTTGCTTGAATCGCTGCTGCGCAACGAAGACGGCGAACGCGTCAGCCGAGCCGACATCGAAACCCTGGCTCGCTACAATCCCAAGAAACCGGCACGCAGCGAAATTCCCTTTCTACCCGCACGGGTGATTCTACAGGATTTCACCGGCGTTCCGGCCGTGGTGGATCTGGCGGCCCTGCGTTCGTCCATGGCGCGCCTGGGCGGCGACCCCACCCGCATCAATCCGCAGATCCCGGTCGATCTGGTGATCGACCACAGCGTGCAGGTGGACGCCTTCAATTCACCTCTGGCGCTTAAAAGAAACGCCGAATTCGAATTCGAACGCAACGGCGAACGCTACGCCTTTTTACGCTGGGGTCAAAAAGCGCTTGAGAACTTCCGCGTCGTCCCGCCCGCCAGCGGCATCGTGCATCAGGTGAACCTGGAATACATGGCCACCGTCGTGCAGAGTTCCGCCGACCAATCGGAAATCTACCCCGATTCGCTGGTCGGCACCGACTCGCACACCACCATGATCAACGGCCTGGGCGTCGTGGGCTGGGGGGTCGGCGGCATCGAAGCCGAAGCCGTCATGCTCGGCCAGCCGGTTTACCTCAACCTGCCCGAAGTGGTGGGTTTCAAGCTCGTCGGCAGCCTGCCCGAAGGCGCGACCGCCACCGACCTGGTGCTGACCGTCACCCAGATGTTGCGCGAAAAAGGCGTGGTGGAGAAGTTTGTGGAGTTTTACGGCTCGGGCCTCTCCTCTATGAGCCTGCCCGATCGCGCCACCATCGCCAACATGGCCCCCGAATACGGTGCGACCATGGGCTTTTTCCCGGTGGACGAGGAAACCCTGCGCTACCTCGCCCGTACCGGCCGTACCGACGAGCTGATCGAACGCGTCCGCGCCTACACCCAGGCGGTCGGGCTGTTCCGCCACGACGACACCCCCGATCCGCAGTTCGTCGACACGCTCGAACTCGATCTTTCCACCGTGCGCCCCAGCCTGGCCGGACCCAAGCGCCCGCAAGACCGCATTCCCCTCGACGACATGCAGCGCGCCTTCCGCGCCGCCCTTCGCGCTCCCGTCGATAAACGCGGTTTCGCCCTCGACGAGTCGGAGTTGACCCAGCACGCCACCGTGCGCCACCCCGACGGCCATAAAGAGGAAATCCGTCACGGCGCGGTGGTCATCGCCGCCATCACCAGTTGCACCAACACCAGCAACCCCAGCGTCATGCTCGGCGCGGGCGTGCTGGCCAAAAAAGCGGTGGAAGCCGGACTGCACGTACGCTCTTCGGTCAAAACCAGCCTGGCGCCCGGCTCCAAGGCCGTCACCGCCTATCTCGATAACGCCGGACTGTCGCCCTATCTGAACGAACTCGGTTTCCACACCGTGGGTTACGGCTGTACCACCTGTATCGGCAACAGCGGCCCGCTGCCCGAACCCGTCTCCGACGCCATCGTCGAGGGCGACCTGGTCGCCGCCGCCGTGCTGTCGGGCAATCGTAATTTCGAGGGCCGCATCAACCCGCACATCAAAGCCAATTACCTGGCCTCGCCGCCTTTGGTGGTGGCCTACGCCATCGCCGGAACCGTGGATATCGATTTGTCCACGGAACCCATCGGCACCAACCGGCAGGGCCAAGCGGTTTACCTGAAAGACATCTGGCCCAGTGCCCAGGAAATCGCCGCGCATATGGACAAAGCCTCCGATCCGGCGGTCTACCGCGACATCTACGACGGCATCGAGACCTCCAATCTCGACTGGAACGCCATCCCCGTCGCAGGCGGCGACGTCTTCGCCTGGAACCCGGCCAGCACCTACATCCAGGAGCCACCCTTCTTCACCGACATGACCCCCGAACCGCAGCCCATCCAGGGCATCGCGAACGCACGCGTGCTGGTCAAGGTGGGCGACAGCGTCACCACCGACCACATCAGTCCGGCGGGCGCTATTCCCACGAACGGACCGGCCGGCCGCTACCTGATTGCCAAGGGCGTAAAACCGCAGGATTTCAACACCTTCGGCAGCCGTCGCGGCAACGACCGCATCATGACGCGCGGCACCTTCGGCAATATCCGCCTGAAAAACCAATTGGCCCCCGGCACCGAGGGCAGCGTCACCACCTGTTTCCTCGACGGCCAGGTCACCAGCATTTTCGAAGCCGCCGAAGCCTACCGCAACGCCGACATCCCGACGGTCGTTCTGGCGGGCAAGGATTACGGCATGGGCTCCAGTCGCGACTGGGCGGCCAAGGGCACCAACCTGCTGGGCGTCAAAACCGTTATCGCCGAGAGCTTCGAACGCATCCACCGCAGCAACCTGGTCGGCATGGGCGTACTGCCCTTGCAGTTCAAGGCGGGTGAAAACGCCCGCAGCCTCGGCCTCGACGGCGCGGAGACCTTCAGCGTGGCGGTGGACGACAACCTCGCCCCCGGCCAGGATGTGACCGTCACGGCACGGCGCGCGGACGGCAACGAGATCCGCTTTACGGCCCTCTGTCGCATCGACACCCCCATCGAAATTCAGTACTACCGTAACGGGGGGATCCTGCACACGGTCTTGCGCCGCATCCTGAACGACGCCAAAGCATCCTAAACACCTGTTTTCAGCCTTGGCGCAACACACCGAGACCCGAGACGGGACGTCCTCAAGGCGTCCCGTCGTCAAGGTGTTTGCCCCTCCAATATTCGTGCAGGGAAAGTCGATTTTCACTTGCTTTTTTCGTTCCGATCCCTAAACTGACATCTGCCCCAGGATTGGAATCTCAACCATTGTATGGGCACGACATTATCACCCCGGGGGTGATTGAAGAAGGGACGAGTACTCATGGCACGCGTTACCGTAGAAGATTGTTTGGAAAAAATCGAAAACCGTTTCACCTTGGTGCATATGGCGTCGCGCCGCACCCGCCAGTTGCTGGAAGGTGATACGGCGCTCGTGGATGCACCGAAAAACAAACAGGCCACCATCGCGCTGCGTGAAATCGCCGCCGGTTTGGTTACACCTGTTAAAGAGAGTTCCTCGCGCCGCACGACCCGCGCTCTCTCACGGCGTCGCAGAAGGAGAACATCATGACCATTATCGAACAAGTAATTGCCCGCCAGATTCTCGATTCGCGCGGCAACCCGACCGTCGAAGCCGATGTCATCACCGATGGCGGCTTCATCGGCACCGCCGCCGTACCCTCCGGCGCGTCCACCGGCGAGCATGAAGCGGTCGAACTGCGGGACGGCGGGGATGCCTTCATGGGAAAAGGCGTCATGCAGGCCGTGCGCAACGTCAACGACATCATCGGCCCGGCCGTTGAAGGAATGGACTGCGCCAACCAGGTCGCCCTCGACCAGCGCCTGCTGGAACTGGACGGCACCGCCAACAAGGGCCACCTCGGCGCCAACGCCATTCTGGCCGTCTCGATGGCAGCTGCCCGCGCGGCAGCCAACGCCTTCGACCTGCCCCTCTACCGCTACCTGGGCGGCGTCGCGTCCTGCATCATGCCGGTCCCGATGATGAACATCCTCAACGGCGGCTCCCACGCCGACAACAACGTCGACTTCCAGGAGTTCATGATCCTGCCGCTGGGCGCCAACAGCTTCAGCCAGGCCATGCGCATGGGCGTCGAGACGTTCCATCACCTCAAGAAGGTGCTCAAGAGCAAGGGCTACAACACCGCCGTCGGCGACGAAGGCGGCTTCGCCCCCAATCTCAAGAGCAACGAAGAGGCCGTGGAAGTCATCCTCACCGCCATCGAAAACGCCGGTTACAAGCCCGGTAAGGATATCTGGCTGGGTCTCGACGTGGCCGCCTCCGAGTTCTTCGAGAACGGCAAATACACCCTGAAATGGTCGAGCAAGGAAAGCCTCACCGCCGCCCAGCTGGTCGATTTCTACGCGGAGTGGGTCCAGAAATACCCGATCATCTCCATCGAAGACGGCCTGGCCGAAGACGATTGGGACGGCTGGAAGCTCTTGACCGACAAACTCGGCAAAGAAGTCCAGCTCGTGGGCGACGACATCTTCGTCACCAACACCCAGCGTTACCAGAAAGGCATCGAACTGGGCGTGGCCAATTCTATCCTGATCAAGCTCAACCAGATCGGCACCCTCACCGAAACCCTGGCCGCCATCGAAATGGCCAAGACCAACGGCCATACGGCGGTCGTCTCCCATCGCTCCGGCGAAACGGAAGACACCTTCATCGCCGACCTGGTCGTGGCCACCAACGCGCGCCAGATCAAAACCGGCTCCGCCTCGCGCACCGACCGCGTCGCCAAGTACAACCGCCTCCTGCGCATCGAGGAGGAACTGGGCGATCAGGCGCGTTTCATGGGTATGGAATCGATTTATAATCTCAAGCGCTGACGCAAACCAGGCACGACTCATCCAAGCCGGGGATATTCCCCGGCTTTTTTCGTTTTCAAATCCGCATCGCCAACACAAGCCCCACTCGGCCCCAGTCAAAGTAATTTGCCAATAAATTCAACAGGTTACAAAGAGTTCCACGCGCGCTTTTTCCTTTACAAAATAGGGCGGATGTGGTAAATTCCAGTAAGTGGATTCGTAATACGCAACCCACCGATATCATTCAATTTTCCTGTGAGGATTAAATGCCACCGAAAACAGCGGACAACGCAAGCTATACATCCAAAGATATCAAGGTCTTGAAGGGTCTGGAGGCCGTTCGCAAGCGCCCCGGCATGTACATCGGTGACACCGACGACGGAACCGGCCTGCATCAGCTCGTCTACGAAGCCGTCGATAACGCCATCGATGAAACCCTCGCCGGTTACTGTGATAAAATCAGCGTGCTTATCCACAGCAACAACAGCGTCACCGTCAAAGACAACGGACGCGGCATCCCGGTCGACCTCCACGAGGGCGAAGGCATCTCCGCCGCCACCGTCATCATGACCGTCCTGCACGCCGGTGGAAAATTCGACCAGAATTCCTATAAGGTTTCGGGTGGTCTGCACGGCGTCGGCATCTCCGTCGTCAACGCCCTCTCCCACAAACTGACCATGGAAATCAAGCGCGACAACAAGGTTTACACGCAAACCTTCGCGCGCGGCATCCCCACTACGGACCTCGAAGAAATCGGCACCACCGAGAAAACCGGAACCAAAATCCGCTTCTGGCCCGATCCGGAAATCTTCACCAACATCGAGTTCAGCTTCGAAATCCTCTCCCAACGCCTACGCGAACTCAGTTTCCTCAATCAGGGCGTGAAAATCTCCATCGAAGACGAACGCACCGGAAAACGCCAGGACTTCGACTACAAAGGCGGCGTGGCCTCTTTCGTCACCCATATCAACCGTAACCGCAACGTGCTCAACCGCAAACCCATCCATTTCTCCATCGAAAAAGACGGCCTCCAGGTGGAAGCGGGTCTACAATGGAACGATTCCTATAAAGAAATGGTGTTCTGCTACACCAACAACATCCGCAACCGCGATGGCGGAACCCACTTGGCCGGTTTTCGCGGCGCGCTCACCCGCACCGTCAACAACTACGCCAACAACAACAACCTGCTCAAAAACACCAAGGTCACCCCAACCGGCGACGACTGCCGCGAAGGCCTCACCGCCATCGTTTCGGTCAAGGTGCCCGATCCCAAATTCTCGTCCCAAACCAAGGACAAGCTCGTCTCCTCCGAGGTCAAAGGCGTGGTCGAGTCGGTAGTCAACGATTGCCTGAGCACCTTCTTCGAAGAAAACCCCGCCGAAGCCAAACGCGTCGTCGGCAAAGTCGTCGAAGCCGCCCGCGCCCGTGAAGCCGCCCGCAAAGCGCGTGAACTCACCCGCCGCAAAGGCGCACTCGATTCCGCCAACCTGCCCGGCAAACTCGCCGACTGCCAGGAAAAAGACCCGACCCAGGCCGAACTCTTCCTCGTCGAGGGCGACAGCGCCGGGGGCTCCGCCAAACAGGGCCGCGATCGCCGCTATCAGGCCATCCTGCCCCTGCGCGGCAAGATCCTGAACGTCGAAAAGGCGCGCTATGACAAGATGCTCGAAAACCAGGAGATCACCACCATGATCACCGCCATGGGAACGGGCATCGGCGCCGAAGACTTCAATCTCGAAAAACTGCGCTACCACAAAATCATCATCATGACCGATGCCGACGTGGACGGCTCCCATATCCGAACTCTGCTGCTCACCTTCTTCTACCGCCAGTTCCCCGGCTTCGTCGAGCGCGGGCACCTCTACATCGCCCAGCCCCCGCTGTTCAAAGTCAAACGCGGCAAGAAGGAAATGTATCTCAAAAACGAAGCCCTGCTCGAAGATTACCTCATCGAAAACGGCATCGAAAACCTGCGCCTGCTCCCCACCGCCAAAGATCGGCAGCCGGTGGCCGGCGCACACCTGCAGACCCTCTGCAAAAAAGTCATCCATTACGGAAACGTGCTCCACGGCATCCATCGCAAAAAAGATCTGCGCGTGGTGGAAGCCGTCCTGCGCAGCACCGATATCGACCGCACGAATATCCGCGACCTCAAGCATCTCGAAAACGAACTGACCAAACTCGAACCGTACCTCAAAGCCTTCTACCCGGAAATTTTTCCCTTCGATGCGGAAATCGTCGAGGACGCCGAGCACAACGCCTATCGGGCCATCATCACCACGCGCCTCAACGGCTCCATCCGGCGCACGCATATCGACTACAATCTCACCCATTACCCCGAATTCGAGGAACTGCGCCAGCTGGAAATCGACTTCCGCGCCCTCGGACAACCGCCCTTCAAGCTGGAAACCGGCAACGGCGATGGGGTCGTGGAACGCCTCGAAGATCTCGTCGACCTCGTCATGAAAGCCGGAGAAAAAGGTCAGAGCATTCAACGCTACAAAGGTCTCGGCGAAATGAACGCCGACCAGCTCTGGGAAACCACCATGGATCCCGAAACCCGCACCCTCCTGCAGGTTCGCGTGGACGACATGGTCGCGGCCAATGAAATGTTCAGCGTGCTCATGGGCGACCAGGTCGAACCTCGTCGCCAGTTCATCGAACAAAACGCACAGCACGTGCGCAATCTCGATATCTAAAACCGCAACCCGTTCCCGAACCCCTCGTCATTCAGGAACGGGCTGCCCTTTTTCGGTGGGTGGGAAGGATGAGCCTGATCAATGAAAACCCGGACAAGGTCAAACTGATCTACAACTTCTTCTACCGGGAATACGACTTCCTGAAAGAGGCGCTCTCGCGTCTCACCCTCGCCCATGGCCATATCGAAGCACGCCTCGAACCGATCCCCTTTCAACACACCACCTACTACGAACAGGAAATGGGCGGCTCTCTCATGAAAAGCATGGCCAGCTTCGCCTCCCTGGTCGATCGCAATACCCTGATCGCAGTCAAACACGAAGCCGAACGCATCGAACGCGAACTGGCCGAGTCGCACGGAACGCCCGACGAACGGCCGGTCAACATCGACCCCGGCCTGCTCATGCCCGAAAAATTCGTGCTGTCCACCGCCAAAAACTTCCCGCAACGCATTTACCTGGACCGCGGCGTCTACGCCGAACTCACCCTTATCTACCGCCACGGTCGCTTCGAAGCCCTGCCCTGGACCTACACCGACTACCTCGAAAGCCCCGTTCTGCGCTTTCTCGAAAAAGCCCGCCACCGGCTGCTCGACCAACTCCGAAGCTCCCAAAAGCCGCCCCGCATCTCCGAAAAATAACCGACCGGCGAACCGTCCTCAAACCCGCTTGCGGCGGGCGTCTTTGCCGAGGCGCGCGGTTTGCGCCGGCGCAACGCTTGCCGACCCCCCATAGACAAAATCCGGACTGCAAGCGCGGGGACGGCCTGCAAACGGCGGGCCGCCTGCAAAAGACCCTGCCGCAAGCGACACCCCGCATAGGGCTTGTCCCCAAACCCGGACTGTGCTACAAACACGTATATGACCGGCATGTAAAAAACGGGTGGTCCCGGCCCACACACAATCACCCGACCCATTCGATCCCAGGAGGATATAATCATGGTGAAATCACCCCTGCTCGGCAAGCTTGTGATCCTGTTGGCCCTCTCTCTCCTGCTGACCGTCACTGCCTGCTCGGGAACTGAAACCACCACCCAAGACGACAACGACGGCGACGAAGCGAACGGTGACGAGGATCTGCCCCAGACGGACGGCGATCAGAATCCCGGCGACTTCGATATCATCGTCGATGGTGACCAGGACGACGAGGTCGAAGCGGAAGCCGAAATGGAAGAGGAAGCCGAGATCGAGGAGGAAGCCGAACCCGAACCGGAACCGGTCGAAGACCTCGCCTTCCGTATCAATACCTTGATCATGATCGAACCGTTGATGGTGCTGCAACTCGGCGCGCAGGCCTTCGACGCCACCGCCTATCTCAACGAACAGATCGTCAGCCAGATCGCCAACTACAACTTGAACCTGCTCCTCTCGCCCCAGACCACCGATCCCTTAAGCTTCCCCTACGACATGCTCATGGGAGCGGGCGAACGCGTCGGCGCGGAGTTCACCCTCAGCAACGACGCCAGCTACAGTTTCGAAGTGGAAGCAGCCGATACCGAACGCCGTTTCCAGACGGCGGAGAGTACGGAAATCACCATTCCTCTGGGCGACACCCCCGACACCATCCTGGTCCTGCGTGACGCCGACCTGCGCGGCACCTACAGCGACACCTTCGACGGCCTCGAATCGGGTGTCCTCGCCGGAGCCATCAGTGAAGCCGACGCCAACACCTTCGTCATCTATCAGAACGGCGCCCAAATCATCACCCTGGCCACCGCCTTCTATTGGCTGGCGGTCCAGCCCGACTACACCTTCGGGGATGGCTCCAAGGGCTACAGCTTCATCTTCACCTACACCGCCGAAACCGCTCAACTGCAATAGCTTGTAGGCGAAACAAGTCCCATAAACGTCAACCGCCGTCCAGCAGGACGGCGGTTTTCATTTTCTGCATTTGCTTGTCAACCCGAACGGACTATCATGAACGAATTATCTTTACGTCATTCCCACGCAGGCGAAAATCGATAAGAAGCGCCCGCAACCGGATCCCCGCTTTCGCGGGGATGACAGGATCGAATGACAACGATACAAAGATCGGGTTAATAACGGCGAATCGCTCAATCCAGCGTAATCACGGCCTTCTCGCCGTCTTGCTCCACCGCATAGGTGTGAATCGCCTTTTTGGCCGAACCGCCATGTCGCTCCCCCTGCAGATCGAACAGCGATTTCCCCACGCTGCAACACTGCACGCGGTCGCCTCCCACGGCATCCAGCCGCCGCCCGGCATGGGCGCAACGATTGCGGAATGCATACAAGCGCTCGTCCTCGCCCCGCACCACCAGCACGCGTTCCGGCAGCGACGCGCCTTCCAGACGCACCGCCGCACCCGCGGATTGCAGTTCCGGTAAACGCGCAAGATCCAACGTCAGTTTGCCGCTTTGGAAATCCCAAGATCCGCTATTGCGCGGCGGCTTCGTCTCACAAATTCCCAGCAAACGTTTGACAATCCCCATCACCTTTCTCCTTTTTGCATCGTTTTTTCAAGCTTATCCGCTTTGCCGCCTAGTTTGCCAAGCGTCCGCCGTCAAGGCAAGCGTTTTTCGAAACCATCGAAACGGAGAGGGTGCATCAAGATATTGCGATTGATCGTGAAAACCGCTCATGGTGAGTAATATGCGAAGCAAGTTGTATCGAACCACGCGGTTCTCAGGACAGATCCTTCGATACAATGCCCGACGGACAGCACTCGGGAGGAGCGGACTTGAAGGTACTCGGGAATGGCAACATCTTGTGATGCACCCATACGGAAAATGTATCCCGCACGGCGTTTCAATTCTAAGCTTTTCACCGTTTTCCACCCACTCTAATTCGGCTTAGGGGGTGCCATGGGCCAAGCCTTTGGCTTGCCCATGCTGTTTTCACGGGCAAACCTGACGGTTTAGCCCGTGCCACCCATCACCAATCGAAGATAATTCGAGACTCAATCAGAATTGAAACGCCCTAATGTATCCCGACATCCGGTTGACAGACCTCACCGAATGGAGGTAGCCTGTCGAAACCGACGACCGCCAAGGAGACGAACGATGATCGAAGGCAAGCGTGTAATCCTGCATACATTTCGCGAAGAAGACGTCCACGAGTTGGTCCGGCTTGGAAGCCGCTATCGCGATATCGGCGAATTCTGGCCGGTCAGCCTGCCCACCGAACAAAAGTACCGGCAAGAATACGAGAAGAACGGCTGGTGGGGAGAAGAAGGCGGCAACATGGTCATCACCGACCGTCAAGACAAACGCATGGTCGGACATATCGGTTTTTTCAAATCCATCCCCTACATGGAAGGCTTTGAAATCGGCTACCGCATCCTCTCTCCCGAAGACCGCAACCACGGTTACATGACCGAAGCCCTGCGCCTGTTCAGCGCCTATTTATTTGAATGGCTAACGATCCCGCGCCTGCAACTCACCGTGCTCAAAGGCAACGAAGCCTCGCGCAGCGTGGCGGAATCCTGCGGATTCCTGGCTCAGGGAGCCCTCGCGGAGGCCGTGTGGAACCGGGGTGAATTATGCGACCTGCAGTTTTTCGCGATCAAACGCGCCGACTGTCCGCGATTGAAGGATCTCCTGGCGGATTAACACATCCGTGGATGGGGGGATACCCCTACGGCATTTCAATTCTGATTGAGTCTCGAATCATCTTCGATCGATGATGGGTGGCACGGGCTAAACCGTCAGGTTTGCCCGTGAAAACAGCATGGGCAAGCCAAAGGCTTGGCCCATGGCACCCCGTAAATCGAATTAGAGTGGATGGAAACCGGTGAAAAGCTTAGAAGTGAAACGCCCCTAGCTGTCCAGCAGTGCCCGCACACGTTGAACCAGTTCCTGGGGCGAGTAGGGTTTCGGCAAGAAATTCAGCCCGGCATCCAGTACGCCGTGATGAGCAATAATCTCCTCCGAGTAACCGGAAGTCAGAAGCACCTTGAGATCGGGCTTTTCGGCCGTCAGAATTTCGGCCAATTCACGGCCATTCAAACCGGGCATCACCACATCGCTAAGCAGCAGATCGATATCGGGATTGTTTTCGAATACCACCATCGCATTCGAAGCGCCATCGGCGCTCAACACGTGATACCCTTGCCGTTTCAGGGTTTTCACGGCAATTTCACGAACGATTTTTTCGTCTTCCACAACCAGTAGCCGCTCGCCGCCGCGCGGTAAAACCGCCTGCTTGACAGACGGCTTCTCCTCGTCGCCGATCGCATCCTGCGCCGTCGCAGGAAAATAGAGATCGAAGCGCGTTCCTTCCATCAAACGCGAATCGACCACGATCGTTCCCCGATGCTGCTGTACGATCCCGTACACCATGGCCAAACCAAGCCCTGTTCCTTTGCCCTTGGCCTTGGTAGTGAAAAACGGTTCGAATAAATGCTGCAACACCTCATCGGTCATCCCGACGCCGCTGTCACGCACGCTGATCCGAGCATGCAAACCAGGCTTGACAAGCGAATAACGCTGGCAAAAAACCGAATCCAACTCGACATTGGCCGTCGAAATTTTGAGGGTGCCCCCCCGCGGCATCGCGTCACGAGCATTGACCGACAGATTGATGAGAACCTGCTCGATCATGGCCGGATCGGCTAAAACCGGCGTGAGTTCCGTCTCCAAATACGACCGGACAACGATTTCCTCCCCGATCAGACGGTCCAACATCCGAATAACATTGGTTGCCGTCCGATTCAGATCCACCGTTTGTAGACGCACGCGCCGTTTGCGACTAAATGTCAGAAGCTGACGGTTGAGGTCGGCGGCCCGGTCGGCGGCCGCTTTGATCTGCTCCAGCGATTCCATTACCGAATCGTTCGATTCCGCATCCACCATCGCCAGCGAAACATTGCCGGTGATTCCGGTGAGCAGATTGTTGAAATCATGCGCCACTCCACCGGCCAAACGTCCGATGGCTTCCATCTTTTGCGATTGAATCAGCTGACTTTGCAGCAACAGCCGCTCTTCCTGAGCCTGCTTGAGCTCCGTGACATCCGTCATCGATGTCAACACGGTCGGCTCGCCGCCTTCCTCCGGCATCTCGGGAAAAAGATGGCAGTTGAGCGTCACGCGTCCCTGCGGCCCATCCACATCCATCCGCCCGGCGGTCGGTTTACCACCGGCAATCACATGACGAACGGATTCATCGATATAGCGACAGAACTCTTCCGAAAAACCGAGATCCTCGAAGCGTTTTCCCAAAACCGCATCCGCTTCCAGCCCGAAAATACGCCATACCGCATGATTGACATAAAGAAGCCGCGCCTCACGGTCGAGTCGGGCGATAATGTCGTATGAGTTTTCCACCAAGGCCCGATATTTGGCTTCACTTTCCTGAAGTTTCCGTTCGGCCAGGATCCGATCGTGAACATCCAGATGAACCCCCACGATGCGGCGCGGAGATCCGTCATCGTCCCATTCCACCACTTCGCCACGAGTCGTAATCCAACGATAGTCGCCGGATTTCGTACGTAAACGAAACGTATTCTCGTAATTTGGAATTTCTCCCCGCAGGTACCGCGTCATACGTTCAGACGCCTCATCCCGATCATCGGGGTGCAGAAAATCGATCCAGGTTTGATAAACTTCCGGAATCTCATCGGCGTCATAACCCAACATGCGGTAATAACGTTTGCTGAAAAACACTTCATCCGATTTGACATCCCGTTCCCACAACCCTTCGTTCGCCGCCTCGATAGCCAATCGCAAGCGCCGCTCACTGGTCTGAATGGCTTTTTGGGTTTGCAGCATCTCGGTAATGTCGCGCACCACAGCCAACAGATACAGATCGCTATTCCAGACCATCAAACGAGCCGAAATCAAACCGATGATGGTACTTCCGTCTTTCATGCAAAATGTCGTTTCAAAATTGCTGACTTCGCCATCTTTTCGCAGCTGGTCGATCAGCACCTTGCGCTGCCTTGCGTCGAACCAGATTTTCCTCTCCAGGGTGGTCTGCCCGACCAATTCGTCACGGCGATAACCGGTCAGTTTGTAGGTAGCGTCATTGGCATCCACAATCAAGCCATCCGAAGCACGCGAAATAACAATGGAATCGGGACTGGTATGGAATATCAGCCGGAAGCGCTCTTCGCTTTCCTTCAGTTCCTGTTCCGTATTCTTGCCTTCGGCCACATCCACTGAAGAACCGAAATCCCGCTCCAATCGTTGCAGCAGCTTTTTCACTGCACGGGTCAGATCCTCCGGCCGTATGGACGCCGGCAGAACCAAGTCGACCCAATCAGGCAGATCCAACACCGAGTGGGAGGAGTCGTCGCGCAACACCACCCAACCCCAGGGATTTTCTCCGGGAGTGTCGTTGATTTCAAGAATCTGCTCCGCATCGGCCAGAACCACAATCGGCCGCGACTCGTCAGGAAACCGGTAGCCACCCTTCGGCATTCCTTGCACGCAAGTCACACCGGAGGCTGCAAGCATCTCACCACACTGTTGCACAGCCCTCCGGCTAGACCAGATCCAAACGCGACTCATCTCGATCCTTTGCTTCTTGCAAGAATATCCGTTTAACTTGCGGGCAATCGGAAGAATAGCTTATCGAATCAAAGTACACCCTACTTATATGATATGATTCGGTCGTTTACTCAATATCTTGACGTTTTTGATACCAGCCTCCTTCCGGAATCACGCAGGAAACACGTGATCGAAATCAAGGATCATCCCAAGCTTGCGAATTGTCGCTCTCCGCGTTAGGATAAGTGCGCAATAGCAGGCGGGAAACGGCAAAGAGTCAACCGGGAGATCTCTGCATGGAATCATATGAAAATCTGACCGAACTAGGTTGGACAGCGGCTTTCGAGGCCTCCTTCGACAGCCTCGACTTTCCCGATATCTGGCCTGCCCGAGTTGTACGCGAAGACCGTGGCCATTTCCGCCTCATATCCGAAGAGGGTCCCCAGTCCGGTAAAATCACCGGTATTTTTCGCCACCATGCACAAAGTGTGGCCGATTATCCCGCCGTGGGCGATTGGGTGGCCGCCACCTCTACCGACCGCGACGGTCTGGTACGCATCCACGCCGTTCTTTCCCGTTTCAGCGCCTTCACCCGCAAGCATGCGCGCCTTGAGAATCAGGCCCAGGTGGTGGCCGCCAACGTGAATACGGTGGTCCTGGTCAGCGGACTGGACAACGACTACAACCTCCGGCGCATGGAACGCTATCTCACCCTGGCCTACGAATCCGGCGCGGTCCCGGTCATTTTGCTCAATAAAACGGATCTCTGCGACGATCTCGAAAGCCGCCTCGCAGAAGTGGCCGCCATCGCTCCGGGCGTGCCTCTACATGCCTGCAGCGCCCAGAATGAAGAGGGCTTCGAGGTTCTGATGCATTATGCCAAGCCGGGACAAACCCTCGCTTTTTTGGGATCGTCCGGCGTGGGGAAATCGACGCTGATCAATCGCCTGTTGGGTTACGACCGGCAAAAAGTCGGAGCCGTGCGGGAATCGGATCTCAAAGGCCGTCACACCACCACCCATCGGGAATTGATTCGCTTGCCCGAGGGCGGGATGGTGATCGACACCCCCGGCATGCGCGAGCTTCAACTGTGGGCCGATGAAAAAGGATTGCAGAACAGTTTCGCCGACATTGCCGAACTGGCCGCCGCTTGCCGTTTCCGCGACTGTCAGCACCAGCAGGAACCGGGCTGCGCCGTCCGCTCGGCACTGGAAAAAGGCGAACTGGACCCCGTGCGCTTCGAGAGTTACGCCAAACAGCGCACGGAATTACATGAGTTGAAGGAAAGACTGACCTACGGAGCAGCCGGCGCGGAACGGCGAAAGTGGAAGGAAGTCAGTAAAATCCAGAAAAACTTCAAGAAGCGTTGGAAAAAGTAGCTCGCGTTTGCACGCGTGGGACAAGTGTCAACGGGCAAAAAGATCGACCAAATCCATCAAGTCCCGCTCGATCTCCAGTACGGTGGGGTCAGCCTCGACCATGCCGACCAATCGCTCGTAAATAATCCCGATACCGCCATTGGAAAAGGCGACAGGTCCGGTGAAATCATCCAACACGATCGTGACGACAAGCATTTGGCTCTCACGAATCCACTCGATCGAATAATTGCCGTCTTCACGGTGAACAATCCGGTTTAGTTTAAAACCGCTTCGCAATTTTTTCCGCCCGGTGATAACCGGCCGCAGTAACGTCGAGACCTTGGAAAGCAGCGCCAGTTCACGCCGTTTCCTATTCAGCTCGATATCGATTTTCGCTTTTATTTCACGAAGTTGGTCAACCGGGTTTTCAATACTGCGCCTCTCCGCAAGCAACGAGGCATTCCAAGCCGTGCTGGTATCGCCCACTTTCGTTTCGATCGATTCCAGCCGTTTGAGACCCGCCAGAATCTGCTCTTTGCTCAGCCATTCGGTTCGATAAATCTGATCGGTCTCGGCCCGGCGGGCGTAGGCGACATAATCGGCCAGACTGCTCAGATGCTCCGTCACACCAAAGTCCTCGGGGTGATTGAGCATGGGGGAAGACGGATCGGGTTCGAGCGGTAGACTGAAGCAACTCGCTCCAAGCTTCTGCATCTCGACCATGAGAGCCTGGGTCGCCTCCAGATCTTCCATCTTCTCGAACGGGAGACCGAAGGTGAAAAACAACGAAACCCGAATTCCACGCTGCGTCATGCGGCTCACGCAATCGTGCAGTTCGGCATTGCTGTAAATGAATCCGCCCATGCGACGGCGCACGGAGTCCGACCCGCACATGGGTGAAATCATGATGGTCGAATCATCCCGGAATGTGTCCTTGAAGGCATCGAGGAAGGCATCGTCGGGCAACCCGAAACATTCGAAAAGCATGCGGAACAGATGCTTGTTCCGCTTGATGGCCTTGAAGATCTCGACAAACCGGTCGCTCTGCGGATCGGGATCGAAGCAGACGCGAAGCGTGTTGACACCGTATCCCTGCAAATCATGAAGATCACGTAGAACCTTCTGGTTGTCGTAGAAAAAATAACTCTTTCGCCCGTAAAGATCCTTGTGCGCCTTCGACCCACCGCCGCAAAACGTACAATTCGCTTTGCAGCCCTTCCCGAAATGATAATAAAAAACGTTTTTCGGGCTATGCTGGATATCGAACTGAAGATCCTCCCCCACATAGATTTTCGCATCCCGCATCAGGTCCAAACGCACATGCGACATGAACTGGGTGTTCTCCACATCATTAACATAACTGACCGGGTTGAATTGCGCCCGTTTATCTTCGTCGCGCCACACCAGATTAGGGATGCTTGCGTAGCGTTCCTGTTGCGAATACAACTCTTGACTCAGATTCAAAAACGGAACCTCGCCATCACCGCGAATGACGAAATCGATAAACGGGTAGTCCTTTAAAAGATCTTCGGCAAAGATCGTGGCGGTCATCCCTCCAACCACGACCTTGGTTTGCGGGTTTTGCGTTTTCACCAGCCGCGCCGTATCGACGGCATCGGCCAATTGCATATGCCACTGGAGGCTGATTCCCACCACCATCGGTTGTTCATCGCGAATAAATTCATCCAGCTTGAACTCGGTGTGAAAACGACGCTTGACCGCCAGATTGACGATCTGGGTATTGAAACCGTTTTCATGGAGAACATCGGCAATCGAAAAGATTCCGGCGGCCATGATCGGCAGGCTACGCTGCCCTTCGCCGTGACCTCCAGGTACATGTAACAACAAGCAGTCCATCGTGAATTCCTGATTCCCCGCTCTTCGCTTCGCAGTCGCGACAACGCACAACGACTCATTGGCCGCGAAGACGACTTATTGATTTTTACTACTTGTACCACCTTCGCGAGAGAGTGTAAGCGGATTCTACAACAATGTCAATAATGGATCTACGGGGGCAATCAGTGCAATAATGCAGATGTGAAAAGATCGAACGAATGGGGTTCATTAACCACGTTTGGGCTTCATGCCGAACAGGGCGCGCAGGGAGTTGAACGGTCGGATCAAACCGTGATAGACAGCAAAGCTGGCCGTCACCGCTACCGCCAGCGAAACCCCAAAACGCAACACCAGAGGCCAGGGCTGCTGCACGATCCAGTATCCGGGTATAATAATGAACGCCTGGTGCAGAAAATACAGCGGATAGGCGGCCTCGCTCAAATAGCGGCGGTTTCGGCCCGACCATTTGAACCCGCGATGGGCAATGCCCCACAACGCCAGTACCCAGTGGTAACTCGCCACGGCAAACAGCACGCGGTGCGGCATCCCCCAAACCAGCCACCCTTCAAGGGGTGGAAACAAAAGTGTACTCACCACAGCGATAAGCAGGAAAGTCTTCCAACGTGCCTGCACGGAAGCTTCGACCGTCGGATGCCAGGCCAAAACGAAACCCATAGTGAAAAAAGTGCTGTAGTAGGTGAAGTTGGCCCAGTCGTCGAACAAATTTTGGAAACCCGGCCATAGGGGCCGCAGCACAACCTGAATCGCCACCAGAATCGGAAGCGGTATCCATAAACGCCAAGCCGCCACGTGTTGCGACGGACTGCGCGCCGCAAGATATTTGAAAAGCGGCAGATACAGCAGGGTAAAGGTAAACAGGTAGATCAGAAACCAGAGATGCGACCAGCTGAACCACGTAAGCGAGGTGAAAAACAACGGAATGAACTCTCCGAATGTTCCCGTATACCCCCGCTGATTGATCGCGTAAACGTATTGCATGGCCGGACAGATCATCACGCAGCCGATTAAAAAAGGGATGAGCAGTCGCCGCACGCGCTCACGCACAAACATCCCCGCGCCGCGACGCATAAGTGAGGCATAAACCGACCAGCCCGCCACGGCGAAGAACAACGGCATATGCCAGATATGAATGAACCCGGTAAGGTGACTCAACCAGGGGCTCGGATCTGGAGCTTTAACCTGATAGAAGGGGGGAACATCGTAGGCTTTCCCCACGTGAAAGACAAACAGCAGCAGCGTGGCCAAAATGCGCAGCCAATCGATGTCGATACGGCGAGACATACCGGCTCCCTCGTCATCAAACCCATCCAGCATTCATTTCGTTTTCATACCACATTTCCACGATCCGAAACCAGTTATTCAGCCCAGGTGAACGCCGGGTGAACGTTAAGCGATCCAAATGCAGCAAGCAGGCGCTCTCACGCACGGTTTTCTGTTGACACCCAAATTAATTTATTTAATGATTAAGTCACTTGCCACAGACCAAACTATTGCATTGTTTCCAGACGACTGCCATTATCGAGGAGATCGCTATGTCACGCACGATCCTATTTTCCATTTTCATCGGAATCCTGTGCCTTGTCCTGTGCGCCTGCGATTCGGATACTGAAGATCCGGACATCGACGGCGACAACCCTGATGGAGATGCGCCCGATGGCGACGATCCCGACGGCGACGATCCCGACGGCGACGATCCCGACGGCGACGATCCCGACGGCGACAGCCCCGACGGCGACAGCCCCGACGGCGACGATCCCGATGGCGACGATCCCGATGGAGACGATCCCGATGGAGACGATCCCGATGGCGACTCCCCCCTCCTTTCGTCATTCATCGCCGATATCGAGAGCCAGAGCGAAGGTAAGTGCGGGGGCATCGGCTACACGGGTTGTGGTGATACAGCCTGGTGCTGGGAACCGGTGTGCGGCTCCGATATGTCCGGGCTTTGCCTGCCCTCCGATGTAACCTGCACCCTCGACCAGCCCAACCCCTTTTGTACGATCATGTCCTACGACCAGGGCGTCAACAAAGTGGGCAACGTTTTCAATGAATGCCAGCTTGTTTTCGGCAATCTGTGTATGGCGTTACCCATGCCTTGCGAATCCAATGCGGATCTCCTGGCCGCCAGCGAATGCGTTACGGACGCCGATTGCCGGGTCGGTGAAGCGGAAAACGTGCTTGTTTGGGGAATCTGTGAGGATGGAAACTGCGAACCGGCTTCCTGCGCCGATTCCACCTGCACCAACTACGCCGACTGCCCATCCGCCACCCACACCTGCACCTGGACAGACGGCCCGGCCTGTCATTCGCTCTGCGTCCGTAACGACCTGATACAGGAAAGACCCTAGTTGTTTTAACCGGTTCGACCGTGGGAGCAGCTGCATCGCCAACCGTTTCACACTCGTGAAAGGCGCTGTAGTGGTCTCACTTGTACGATCCCGTGATGTACGCATGTGCGTTGTGCATTGCATTTCGCTCTACGGCGGAGTAGGATGAGCGGCATGTAACTTCATACGGGATGGGACCATGAAACTGGCGTTTGTGTTCACCGACGATTGGGAAGTTCGCGGCGACGGAACGGGCGATGTCTTGCGTCTGATGGTTGGTCCCGCCTGGCGCTTGATGGATATTTTCGAGCGTCACGGCATGCGCTACACGATCATGGCCGAAGTGATGCATTACCGGCGCATGCAGGCGCATCTGCCTAAGCATCCGGAATTCGCCCTCCCCTGCGACATGTGGCGACGCACGCTGGAAGCCGCGATCTTACGCGGTCACGACGTCCAACTGCATCTGCATCCGCAATGGGTCGACGCCGTTTATGAGGCGGGAAGCTGGAAACTGGGTGACAACTGGTCGCTGCCGCTGTGCCCGGAAGCGCAGATCCGCGAAATGGTGACGACGGGCAAACCGCTGCTCGAAAAGCTATTGCAGCCCTTGAATGCCGCTTACCGCTGCCGATGCTTCCGCTCGGGAACCTGGCCCATGAACCCAAGCCAGCCGCTGGTGGACATTCTGCTCGAATGCGGCATCGACACGGACGTGAGCGTGGCTCCCGGAGTGCTCTCCACCCGCGAACGGGCTCCGGTGGATTACCGCGAGGTGGACGAAGCTTTCGCGCCCTATTTTGCCGACCCGCAGGATGTGCGCCATCTCGCCTCTCAAACAACCGGCCAGCGGTTCCTCGAAATTCCCACTCAAACCCGCCGCGTGAACTTGAGCTGGCGCTTTGAGGAACTATCGCGCAAAGTCCGTGGGAAAATCGAAGGTTTGAACGATAATAACTCGCCGTCTTCGATCAAATCAAAGCCGATTCAACCTGCTACGAATAAGGCCACGGCCTGTAGTGACTCCGGACTACTGAAAACCGTGCGGAACAAACTGCGCACAGTGCAAGATATCCTGATCGAGGATCGGGTAGTGATTTTCGATTTGAGCCTGACCACGTTGTTTGAAATGCGCTGGATCACGGAGCAGATCTTCGAGGAAGCCGAACGCCGTTTCGGTGGTCTGGAAACGACTCTGCCGGTGGTGGTGAATCACCACAGCAAATCGGTCCAGGACTTCGAGGCCATCGATGCTTTTCTGAGTTGGTTGAACGAGACTTACGCCGACCGGATCGAGAACTGGACGCTGGCCGAAGCGGCCGAACGCCTGCACGCCATGCCGGCTTTACCCTGGCAAATCTGATCGGGTAAAAATATCGGATTAAAACGAAATGCAGGTCTGCATGATGCATTCCTGGCCGGGCGGACAATCGGCGGAGCTTTCGCAGCCTTGGGACGAATCGCCCCAACAGCGGCCCAGGATGCACACGCCGCCGTTGCAATCGCTGCTGTCGACGCAGGGACGTCCGGGGGACGGCGCTTCGACACAAAAGCCGAGAACGCAGCTCTGACCGCGAATGCAATCGGCATCCGTATCGCAACTACGGACATCCACATCGCCGGTGTCGATGCAGAAGGTGGCGATGCAGCTTTCACCGGGCGCACAATCGTAGTCGTCTTCACAGCGACCGTCATCGCCGTCGACGGGAATATCGCCCACGCAAACGCCCGCAATGCACAGTTGATCGCCCTCGCAATCGTCATTGGTATCGCAGGTTTCCACGCCTTCCGGCAAGCACTGACCATTGGTGCACACGAACCCTTCTTCGCAATCCTTGCTGGTTTCGCAGGGAATGATCCATTCCGGAATGCAGGCGCCGTCGTTGCAACGGTAGGCGGCGGGACAATCCTCGTCGCTCTCGCAGGTCAACACCACCTCGCCGGTGCAAACGCCCGCATCGCAACTCTGGCCGGGCAGGCAGTCTTCATCCGTCTGACAGGAACTCGTGCCGCCCACGCAGGTTCCTAAAAGACAAATAGCCCCATCGCCCGGGCAATCGTCGGCACTGACGCACTGGCCGGTTTCGCCCCCGACGCAGAAACCCGCCGTGCAGGTGCCCGACTGGCAATCGGCATCCGTGTTGCACTGGCCGCCGTCCACACCGGGATTCTCGACGCAAAAACCCGCCAGACATAGATAGCCTTCCTGACACTCATCGGAAGTTTGGCAGCTTTCGCCGCTGACACCCGGAATCGAGACGCAGCTTCCGGCCACACACATGCCCGATTCGCAATCTTCGTTGATGGAGCAAGGGGATTGGCAATCGGCGTCGCGATCGGTGCAACGGCCACGGCAGCAACGCAGCATATCGGTATTCATGCAATCCGCATCGGCATTGCAGAATTCCGGGACGCACAAGCTGGCCGCTTCACAGGCTTCGCCATCCGAATCGCACACCAAGCCGTAAGTCACACAGGCCTCGCCATAGGAACAATCCCCGCTACCCGTGCAGTCCTGCCCCAAACTCTCGGAACTCGATCCGCTTGAAAAGGTGGAACAGGCCAAAATCACGCCGGTCGTCAAGAGAACGAGGACCGCACACAGGCCGCCATATCGATTGATCCACTGCTTCATCGTTTACCACCACTTCGGTTATTCTCAAATCCGATACTCGATAGATCAGCTTAAAACGCCGCGACTCGACTGTCAAGCTTCGTCCGATCCTTTTCGCACTTGCGCCGACGGTTCGAATTCTCTAAGATGCCGGAAGTCGACCCCGATCGGAATCACGCGTGAAAGCCAGGGGAGCATGCCGCATCTGTCCGTTATCGCTCATGATCGTCGCCGCGCCGCGGCCGCCGCCGGGTTGTGGGGAATCCTGCATGCCCTCGACCCGGCCCAGCTATCCATCCATACAACCCTGTACGAAGCCGCTCCCGACGACCCGCTTTTATCCATGCTGCGCCAAAACGCCTGTATTCCGGAAACGTTAAACACACCGGAAGACGGACGGATCGTCGAATATCGTCCAGCCAAACGGCCGTGGCACAAACGCCGCCCCTTCCGCAAACCCGTGAAACCGCAACCCCTCGAATGGCTTTTCGTCGGTGAAAGCGAGTCCTTGGCACAAGCCGTTCATCCCGACCGCCGCTATCTGGCCGCATCGTCAGCCATTGCCGAAAGGTTGGTCACCGGTGGTGTCGCCCCCGATAACGTGTTCGTTCTTCCGGTCTTACCGCTGACAAAGCTCGCCGCGCTCGACGACACACGCCTGACCCGTCTCAAACGACGCGTACAAGCGCGCAGCAACGATCACTTCCTGCTCGTCTGGCGTGCCCTCGAACCCGGCTCGGACATGGCGGTTGTTCTGCGTAGCTTGAAACGTCTCGAAACGTCCCTACCCCATCTGAAGCTGCTGGCTATCGGAGACGGGCCGGATCGCAACTATTTTGAATCACTGGCACTATCGTTCGGGCTAGCGGGGCGGGTGCACATTTTCGACAGCGATGCGCCGATTGCGGAACTGCTGACTCTGGCCGACCTGTTCATCGATGCCTCGGATGGGGCGGGTCCGGGTGCGTATGCCTTGAGCGCGATGCAAGCGGGACGGCCGGTGCTGACCGCCCGACACTCCGGCTGGAACGACCTGGGAACGGGGACGGGCCTGCGGATCTTGCCTCGCATGGAAACGCCGGAGCTGGCGGAAGCCGTGCAGGCCTTGATTGACGACCCGAAACACCGTTCCATGATGGGCGCACAGGCACGTGCTTTCACCCAAACCTTGCCCGACCCTGCGACCGTCACCCGTCGCCTGCTGCGATTCCTCCAGCCATGAAAAACGGGACGACCGCAGCCGTCCCGTCTAACCTATTCGATTTTATTAAGCGGCTTTATTCGCCCCAACTTCCCATATCGGCAATGACATCGCAGTCCACCGGCGAAGCACCAGCCGGATTGCGGAATGGAGAGGCGCAATATTCCAGCAGAACCGCAATGTTTTCCATCCGCGTCGCCTCGGACGATTCACGTGGATTGTAATCGTAGGTGCCGTCCGGAACCGAGGCGTCCCACAAATCCCAGTAGGGCCAATCGGTGAATTCGTCCACCGCCTGACCATAGTGATACTGAATCAGGCGCGCCTCTTCGTTGGTAAGCGGCAAGCCCGCCGTGGCACTCCCCAGCAGGAAAGTCGCCAAATCGCGGTTCCAATCTTCGTGGTCGTGATGCGGCGCATCCGAATCGGGATCGCCGTAATAATCGGCCCGTGAAGCCAGCCCCTCGACCAACGCCTCGGCCATGTCATCCTGCCCGAAGATCAGGCTGTGCAATGCCGCGGCAACGTGGAAATACTGAACGATATCGTAATTGTAGTAGTGATTACCGGTTGCCACCGACTCGTAGGTTCCACCCGAGCCGTCCAGGCAGTCGTTCTCCAGCGGCTCGTGATAGGCAATCAAAGCCGAATTCAATTTAGCGGTGCATTCGGCGTTGGCATCCACCACCTCGAAGGTCACGAAGCTGGCCAGATCTTCGCTGGGGATATACGCCTCGCCGTTTTCGTCCTTGGAACGGATGTAGTAACCGGAATCCACGATATCCTTGGTGAATCCCACCATGTAGGTGAGCGTTTCATCCACGGCAGCCTTCACCCAGTCGTGCTCGGCATCGCGCGAGACATACCACAACCAGGCGGTGGCGCGGAAGATGTGCGGCACGTCGTCTTTGGAACGCATGTTGGTCACCCAGACCTCACCCCAATAGGGATTGTCGGTGTAGAGAAAACGTCCGGTGTTCCAGGTGGAGTAACTGCTGTACCACCCCGTGTAATCCACCGCTTTGCGTTTGTCGTCCTCGATGGTGAATTCATGATTGAAGGTAACGATATTACGCGCCATCAGATACTCTAGCGGGTCGTCATCGTCGTAGACCATCCCCTTCATCGTGGCGGTCAGACCCTTGGCGAACTGCTCGACCACTTTACCCATCGTTTCATCGCCGGTCAGCAGATAACCCGCCGCAGCCTGGGTCAAAACGCGCATGGAGGGGATCATGATGTTGTGGCCGCCGCCCTGATCGGAGTGCGTGAAGGTAACCAGGTCGCCGCTTTTCACCGGCTTCACATCGTGCCACCACAAGGCATAATCGGGATAGCCGGTGGAGGCATCCACGCCGGAACTGATGCGCAGCACCCAGTTGAACACATCCACATCTTTCCAGAAACCCGTGATCTTCTTTGTGAAATCGGCAACTTCCTGCTCGCTCAACGCTTCGCCTTTCTGTTCACGGCTATAGCTGAAGGGCAACGCGTCGGGCAGAACGAACACATCGTCGCCGTCGGGGTCATCGCCGTCGGGGTCGTCGCCGTCGGGGCTGTCGCCGTCGGGATCGTCGCCGTCGGGATCGTCGCCGTCGGGGCTATCGCCGTCGGGGCTGTCGCCGTCCGTCGCCGCATCATCATCCGACCCACAACCCGCTACGCAAAAGACGAGCAAACACAGCAAAAGAAAAGCCGTCAACCCATTATAGCGCATGGTATCCTCCGGAAATCGTTTTTAGAATGAATCGATATACGACATAAAGACCTGCGCATTATAGGCGGCGAACCCGAAGAAATGCAAACCAATCCGACGGCGACGAAAGCCGCCGGCAGAGACTATCGCGGCACCGGCTTCAGCAGCTCGTCTGCGATCAGCCAATCGGATAGAATCTCCGCCGCCGCACGATGGCCCACGGCATTCCAATGGCCGCGCCCCCGGTTCTCGCCGAAGCCGTGAAACACCTCGCCGCTTTGTCGGGCACGGGCAAGCATCGCAGGGGCCAAAGGCAGATATTCGATGCCATGATTGGCCGCGAAGGCTCCCAAACGACGCTCGGGGAAATCGGGATCGAGGAAGGGATAGCGCTGTTTGAACTCCTGGTAGGTGGGCGGATCGACCAGCCGCCCGCTGGTGAGACTCATCAGACCGAAACGCACCCGACGCTTGGCGCACTCCAGACGAATCTGGCGAATCAGGCGCATCGAGAGCCGCCAGGCATCTCGCCATTCGGGGACCGGATCGGGATCGTACAAACGCAGCTCGGACGACAACGGCAGATCGTCACGCGAGTGGATATCCGTCGGCGGAGCCTTCACCAAGTGCGGGTTGGCGATCTGCTGGCGCAGCACCGACAGCCGGAAGCGCAGCACCCGCAACAACGCGCTATGCCCCTTCAAACGATACAGCATTTTCCCCAGCCATGCATTCTTGAAACGCGCATCGAAGGTATCGCGAAAAGCATGGTCCAATTCGAGGCGGTCGCCGTTCAGCACCGCATAAGGCCGATCGAGGCGACCGTTGAGAACACGGCTGTTATCCACCACATCGTTTCCCGGCAAAAATGCCAGAAGCACCAAGTCGGGTGAAAAAGCGAAACCGTCACGGACCAGCTTCAGCCACTCCTGCGTGCTGCCGTAACCCGACACCCCCATTGCGACCACCTCTATCGGGCGATTGAGCCGCTCACGCAACAGGGTCTCCAACTGCGCACTCATGGTTTGGGCATAGGGAACATGAAACGCTTCGATGTAGCTGTCGCCGACAACCAGAACGCGGAAAACGTCGTTGGGTTTGGGGATGGCGCGCTCGGGACCGCGCAGCCCCTGGGCATTGATCGTAACGAAGCTGTGGCCTTCCAGATCGAATTCACCTACGGCGCCGGGCTGAAGGTCGTAACCCAGATCGTGATCGTAGCGATAAAGGGCGGGCGCATCGATTCCGGCAAGACGTAAAAACACCTCGCCGATGAACGCCGCTAGAAGGAAACCGGCGACCATCAGTGCACCTATCACTCCGATTCGCTTAAGTCCTTTCATACCGCTTCATTCCCTTGAGCGGACCGGTCCGGCACAGGATTGACAGCCGATTCTCCCAAATCTTCCAAGGCCCGGGACTCCATAACGTCTCCGTCAAACTTCGCTTGCGCCTCTTCAGCCTGCACGCGATGGTAGTTGCCGATGACCGAACCGAAGATCAAGAACGTAACCGTGTTCAATTCTTCCGAATAAACCGACACGAAAGCCTGATTAAGCACCTGCTGAGCAATGAAAATCACGAAACCGGTCAGCGCCAGCGTATGGAACGGTCCATCGCGAGTCAATCCCACCGACCGGCGTAAAACAACGAAAAGCGCAATGAGAAAAATAAGGTAGGGAACAAAAGCCACCAGTCCGTTGGAGGCCAGGATATCGAGCAGCGAATTATGGATCAACTTGCCACGCGATGACACGCCCCCGAAATTGGACACGAATTCGTCCACGCGGCGAGGATTGGAAAAATAACGATAGCCGACGCCGAAAAGCGGCTCTTCCTTGAAAATGCGCAGCGCGCTGATGTATTGGGCCACGCGCCGTTTCACCGAAGCGTCCGAGACGTTCATCTTGTGCTCGATAAAACTTTCGTCGATGGTCAATTCCAAATTGAACATGATAATCAGAATCACCACCCCGGCCATTCCGACCGCAATCAAGCGCCGCTGCAGATAGAAGAGATTCACGGCCACCGCCACCGCAAACGCCAGCATCAAGGCGCGTTCGGAGGACAGCAGCGAGGAATAGGCGGTGAGCACCATGGCCAGCACCAAAAACACCCGTTTACCCCGAAATCCCGGAGCCGTGCGTTTGAGATTGCGAAACAAAAAGGCCGCCATGAAAAACGCGATCACCTGCATCAGGCCATAACGGGCGGGATCGTTGTAGGGTCCGAAAGCCATGTTGACATAGGCGGTTTCGGTCGTCGTATACCAGAGGTAATGACCGGTAGTGTATTCGTAATATCCGATCCCCGCCATTATGATCCCGACGCAGACGGAGATCAAGGCAAGGATACGAAATTCATTCCAATTCGCCAGATATTCGCGTCCAAACAGATAAAACACGAAAGGCAAAAAGAGATAGCGGAATAAAAACAACGGCGACTGCGAGATAAGAACCACTTCACGCGCAGCCGAGAGCATGCAGACGATAGCGAATAGCGGCCACATAAACTCCCAGATTTCGATACGCGGCCATTTTCGGTTGGAGGCCCATTTGACCAGCAGCATAAGCCCAAGCATCAGCGCCGTTGCGGAATGAATGCTCAGACGCGCTGAAATGTTCTGATGCCAGATCTGCCACAAAGAGGCGGACAATGCCATCCAGGCATAGATCGTCCAACGCGGACGCACCCATGCAAAGCCCACCAGCCCTGCCGCCACCATCAAAACGATCAGTTTGAGGTTTTGCGGCAACGACGCGATATAGCCAAAGCCGACTATGACGACCAGCAAAACAGCGAAAACCAGGGTGTGTCGGACGGCTGTCATCAATCCACTCCCCTAGCGCCCGGCCCGCAAGCCGCGCCCGATGAAGCGATGGCTCCACTTGTAGGCCGATGAGGGATAGATGGTGACGCCTTGCTCGGCCAGTTCGACCATGCGTTTGAAAAGCGGAGCGGCCTCGGCACTAAAAAACGGCCGGTTGTCGATCACGCGATCCTCGCAGAGCTGAGAGGGAATATGCGCCTTCATATAGGCCGGAACATCGTGCGTCATCTTTTTGGGATCGTGCGAGTAAGTCGGGACGATGCGCTCGCGCCCGTCGGCCTCGACGCAGCGCGCCTGGAACATTTCGCGCAGATACGGCTGCACGGGAAAGCGCTCGCCCAGCGCGTCATCCACCGTATGCACAAACGACATGTTTTTCGTAAACACGCCCAGGCCGATCACCTTGCCGTCTTCCGGCACGATTTTCGCGTACGGACTCGCCAAACTGTAGGGAAAAGGCGATTCGTGGTGCGTAGACACAAGACGCTCCGCCAAGGGGCCGATGGCGCAAACCGATTTGGTCGGGTGCAGGCTGCGGCGCGCCCCCGGATGCCGACGGGCCAACTCGGTGAGCAGGCCCGTATACGAGGCGTCCTCGTTTTGGTTGAACACCTGCCCCGAGCGCAAGAACGCCTCGGAAGACGCGTTGGGGTAGGTGGGAAACAGCAGCGTGCCCTCGGGTCCGACGATCTCGAACAAGAGGTCGAGAATCTCGGACGGATGAAAAGCGGGGTTGATCATGCCCATGGCCGAATGCACGAAGACCGTGTCGCCCAGACCCACCCGCAGGTCACGGCGGATAATATCGGCCAATCGTTCTTTCGAGAGCGGCGGCTGCGGTTTTTGCGCCTCGCGGCGCTTTTTGCGCCAGGCATCGCGACGCCCCTTCAGCTCGTCCAGCACCTCGTCGGGCAGGACCGCTTTCACCCATTCTTTCGCTCGTCCGATCATCGTCCGCCGTCTTTCAGTCGCCGGTTTCCCGGCCGGTCAGTTGTTCCAGCACATCAAAGGTGAGGTAAGCGGCCTCCGCCGCCTCACGGGCCGTCACCAGGTTGTGAGGCTCGCCGCGCACCGCACGGAAAAAGCGTTCGAGCTGCGCCCGCCAGCCTTTATCTTGTTCACCCACGATGGATTCGATATCCATCCCATGGATGGTCAGATTTTTGAAATCCTCCAGCACCGCCGCCTTGCCATCCCAGAAGACCTCCAGCCGCTCTTTTTCAAGTTCCTCGTGGCCCGTCGCCACATAGAGCACCTGACCCACGGAACCATCGGCAAAACGCAACGTGGCGGCCACGTCTTCGCGCCGCCGCACCCGTCGACCATCCACCGGGAAACCGGCCGCTTGAATGGCGATGGCGGGTCCGCCGACCAGAAAGCGCAGGAAGTCGAAGAAATGGCAGACTTCGCTGACGATCCGCCCGCCGCCCTCGCCGGGAACATGCATCCAGTGATCCGGCGGAGACGATCCGGCATTGATGCGATACACCGCCGCCAGCGGTCCCACCCGACCCGCAAGCGCTTGTTTGAGCGCCTCACCGGTTTGGGCATAGCGCCGGTTGTGGCCGACGCTGAACACGCCTTCGGCCGCCTCCGCGGCCGCCAAAACGGCATCCACACCGGCCCGCGTCACCGCCATGGGTTTCTCGACCAGGACATGCTTGCCCGCTTCGAGGGCGCGAATCGCCATGTTTTCATGCTGGTGGTTGCGCGTCGCGATCAAAACGGCATCGATGCGGTCGTCTTTCAAGACAACCTCGATATCGGAGGCGGCGATGTCGGCGTGATACAATTTGGCCAGCGTTTGCGCGTTGTGGCCATGACCGGTAACGATCGCCCGTAACTGCGCACCGGGCAGATCATCCACGATCGGCAGATACACCGACCGTCCGAAACCGCCCGCGCCCACCAGCGCCACACCGACACGCGGTCCGCGCACGAAATGGATACGTCCGGCGGAGGCGGTCTGGCTGCGTGAAAGCTTGCGCTCGGTTTCCACACCCGTGTCGCCGTAATCGAGCAGAACCCCCACGGTGGCCGGGTCGCCCTTGGCCAGCGTTTCGAAGGCGTCGGCGGCACGCAGGACCGGCACGCATTCGGAAGTCAGCGGTCCCACCTCCAGGCGGCCGTCGCGGATCAGGTCGAGAACGGCCGACAGGTTGCGCCGTTCGGTCCAGCGCACGTATCCGTATGGATAATCGATCCCGCGTTCCTCGAAGGCCGGATCATAGCGCCCCGGACCGTAGGAACTGCCGATGTGCAAATCGAGATCTTTTTTGTAAAAGGGTTCGCGGTCGAGATCCAGGCCCACCCCGCCCACAAACACCACCTTGCCGCGTTGGCGGGTCATACGCAAGGCCGCATTGGCGGGCTCCGATCCGGCGGAGGCGGCGCACAACAGCACCGCATCGGCCCCGAAACCACCCGTAAAGGCCGCTACGTCGCGTTCGGCGGTCTCCCCCGGCGCAAAGACGGCCTCCGCGCCCAGTTTTTCCGCCAGGTCACGGCGCGGCGCAGACGGTTCGATGCCCAGCACCCGCGCCCCGGAGGCACGTGCCAGTTGTACCGCCATCAGTCCGATGAGGCCTAAGCCGATCACCACGACCGTTTCCCCCAGACGAATCTCCGCCCGCCGCACGCCTTGCATGGCAATGGCTCCCACCGTGGCAAACGCCGCCTGGTCGGGCGCAACACGCTCGGGAATACGCACCGCCAAATTGACGGGAACGGCCACCACCTCGGCATGAGAAGCATGGCCGGTTCCGGCGCAGGCCACCCAGTCACCCGCCGCGAATTCCGTCACGTCCACGCCCACTTCCAGCACGCGCCCCGCCAGCGAGTAACCCGGCGTATCGGCCACGGCATCCTGAGCTTCCACCGCCCGCCATGTGCGGCGAACGCCGTCGCGCGCCAACTTGCGCACACCCTTCATCACCAGCTTCGAACGGGCTTGAAGATTGTCGATCAATGTCGCCTTGGCGGCCGACTTCAGTACGCCCACTTCGGTGCCGGTACTGATGAGGCTGTAACGTGTCTCCACCAGCAGTCCCTTCGCCGGACAAGCGGGGGCGGGGACGTTTTCGACCACCACACGGTTATTGTTCGTGATAAATACCTGCTTCATCCCCTGCTCCTCGACACTTAGGCCGGTTTGTCACAATCGCTGATGGGGCATTATAGGCGACCGCGCGCCGTCTGCCAATGTTTCGACGCCCATTTATCGGATCGAGCCGCCGAAACAAGCCGTTTCGTCGTCGACAAGGCCCGGATTCCGTTAGTTGCCTAACGCAACGGTGCGGAATGAAAATAGTTTTGGCTCCGACATAAAATCGCGCAAAACGCGCATCAAGCGCAAATCGACTTTGATGCACCACGCCGATTTGTGCTAGCATGGCCCCATTGATGATCAACCGGATTGCGCCGTATAAAACAGAGCGCCACCGAAGCCGACGCCGATCACCAAAAGGAACAGGCATGTTGACGCGACTCAAACACACCATCGGTCGAACGCCCGGGCTGGGAACGCTTTTGCGCCGCAGCCGCGAACGGCTGATCTATCCCTGGATTCCAGGGCGTTATCTTTATTCGCCGTTCTTTCGTAACTGGTGGGATTTTCTACAGAAAAGCCAACACTGGCCCTTCGAACGCCACCAGGAATACCAGCTTGAACGCCTGCAGGCGCTCCTGGCCCACGTCGAAACCCAGGTTCCCTACTATCGCCGCCTTTTTGCCGAGCACGGGCTGCGTGCCGGCGACTGCCACGACCTCGACTATATCGAAAAAATCCCGACGCTGAGCAAACAGGACGTCCGCAACCATTTCGCCGATCTCCAAGCCGAAACGCTGCCTTTCAAATCCGGGGTGTCCGAACTCACCAGCGGTGGGTCCACCGGCGAACCTCTGGCGCTGCTGAAAGAAGACCGGTTCTGGGATATCGAGAATGCCTTCGGCCTGCGCTCGTGGAGCTGGGTCGGATACAAACCGGGCGACCGCATCTTGCAGGTCCGCGGCAACGTGGTAAGCGACAAACGGCTGGATCGCGGACAGACCTGGGAGGTGGACGCAACGGGCCGCGTGATGCTTTTGAGCCCTTACGCCATCGGTAAGCAAGAGATGACGGGCGCATTGCGCGCCATCCGACGCTTTCGCCCGCGCTTCATTCACGCTTACGCCACTTCGGCGCTGCTGCTGGCCCAGGTGCTCAACGATCACAACCTGGAGCTGCCGGTACGCCTCAGCGCCATTCTGCTCGGCTCGGAACCGGTATACCCGCATCAGCGGACGTATCTGGAAGAAACCTTCCACTGCCGCGTCTTCAGCCATTACGGCCAGGCCGAAACGGTGGCCTACGCTCCCGAAGGTCCGCACACCCACACCTACCATATCCCGCCCGAATACGGGCTTCTGGAGCGACTCGATTCGGACGGACAGCCCGTTACCCGCGAGGGCGCGGTCGCTGAAATCGTGGGAACCTCATTCCACGCCTACGCATTTCCGCTGATCCGCTATCGCACCGACGACTTCGTCCACTATACCGCCGCACGCGACGACGGCTTCGGCTTCGACTTTCCCGTGCTCGGACCGGTTCTGGGACGCGGGCAGGACGTGCTGGTAAAAGCCGACGGCGGCTATCTCCCCTTGACGGCTTTCTCCTTCGGCCGCCACATGCACGCCTACGCCCGCATGCAGGCCATGCAATTCGAGCAGAAGCGGGCGGGCGAGATCGTCTTCCGCGTAGTGAAAGGACCGGGTTACGGCGACGACGACGAACGCGAGTTGCTCGACGAATTCACCCGCAACGCCCGCGGCCAGCTCCGTATCACGGTGGAATATGTCGAGCACATCCCGAAAACCCAATCCGGCAAGATGCGCCATCTGATCCAGCATCTCCCGATCCGCGGACCCTACGAGGCCGCGCCGAAATGGACCGACCGTGGCTGAACCGACCACCATGAGTGGCCACATGAAACGCATCCTGCGCCATACGCTCATCTATGGACTGGGTTTTGTGGGCACGAGCGCACTGGCGCTGTTGCTCACGCCGCTCTACACGCGCTACATCCCCCCCGAGGGTTACGGCCGCCTGCGGCTGGTGAGCATTACCCTGCAGATCCTCACGATTGTGGGTTCGCTGGGCGTGGTGGAAGCCTTCTACCGCTTTTTCTATCAACTCGCCGCCGAAGATAAGAAACGCCAGATCGTGGCCACCTGCTTCATCTGTCTGACCGTACCGTTGGCCTTGGGCGGAATGGCCTTGTTTGCCGCCGCGCCGTTCATGGCCGAATGGCTGCTCGACAGCGCCGAGGAGGCCCGGTTGTTCCGCGTGGCGGCAGGAACCATGCTGGCAGGCGGCGTATCGACGTTTTTTCTGGCCTACCTGCGCGCCGAGGAACGTTCGGGGTTGTACGCCCTGTTGTCGGTTCTGCAACTCGCCTTGTCTTTGGGGTTGAATATCCTGTTTGTGGTGCACATCGGCTGGGGGGTGTTCGGCGTCCTGCTGGCCGCGCTGTTCAGCCAACTGGCGGTGGCGCTTACTCTCACACCGGTGGTGGCGCGCCAGGCCATCGGTCAACTCGATCGGGACATTCTGCGCAAGGTGCTCAGGTTCGGACTGCCGCTGATGCCCGCCAACGTGGCGGGCTACCTGATCGGATCGTCCAATCTGTACTTTCTCAAGACCTTCGGCACCTTGGCCGAGGTGGGGATTTTCTCCCTGGCGCTGCAGTTCGGCTCGGCCATCAACCTGCTGGTGGTTACACCCTTCGACATGACCTGGGCGCCCATGAAATACAAGCTGGCCTCCGATCCGCAGGCCGACCGCATTTACGGAAACGTCCTCACCTATTTCGTTTTCGTGGCCTTGTTCGCCTGCATCGGACTGGCGGCGCTGATCGGCGACACTCTGGCCATTCTGGTCGACGCGCGTTACCAGGATGCCACGCTGTATGTGGGAGCCATCGGGTTGAGCTGGGCGATTTTCGGAGCCTACCGTGTGTTCTGTTTCGGCATCGACATCACCAACAAAACCCATTGGCGACTGCTGATCATTCTCTTCACCTTGCTGATCAATGCCGGGCTCAACATCACTCTCATTCCCATCATCGGCACCTGGGGCGCCGTGGCCGGGTTGTTGGGGGCCTATACCTTCATGGCCGCTTCGGCTTATTTCGTTTCCCAGCGTCTGTTCCCCGTCACCTACCAGGTCGGCCGCATCACCAAGCTTGCCGTGGCCGCCTTCGTCTGCGCCGCTGCCGCCGGGTCGATCGAAACCGGTTCGCATATCTTGAATTTGCTGGCCAAAACAGCCATCGTGCTCACTTATCCGGCCTTGCTTGTCCCCCTGCGTTTTTACGGCGAGGATGAAAAACGCAAGCTGCGTGAACTGTGGAATCGCGTCACCCGAAAGCAAGCGGGAACGCCATGATGAACCGAAGCTGCATCCTGCTCGTTCTGGCGCTGGGACTGCTTTTAATCCCGGTCGGTCTCGCCGCGCAGCCCGAACCCGCCGTGCCGTCGAACGACGCCCTAGCCTGGAACGTCGGTGAATCCATCGGTGAGTGGACCCTGCGCAGCATTCAACGTCACCCCGAATTCATCCGTCTGACCTTCGACCCCGATCCGGCCGTAACGGTGGAAATCACCTATCGTCGCCAAACCGATTGCCCTTTGAGCACACGCCTTTACTGCGTGCAACCGGCTCCCGGTTCCGTACCGTCGATAGCGTTGCTCACCGCCGTCACGAATCACATCCGCAAACTCGAAACAAAGGGCGACGCTCTTCCGGCGTTGAAAAAGATTTCCCAACCCAAGCGCAGCCTTACCAGCGTTCTGGTATCGAAAACGCACCTCATCGCGCTGCTGGCTTTGGCGCTCGTTTTCCTGGCGGTGGTGCTATCCGTCGGTCGCGCGCTGCTGATTCGCTTTCCCTGGGCGCGATCGTTGGCTCTTGCGATCGTGTTGGCGCTTTTCGCTCTCATCGCCGCCGCCGTCGTGTTCGATTTGCCCACTCAGTTGGCGCAGCGGGTGACGGTGATGCATGAAGGCAATACCGAACAGAACATCAAGCATCTTTACGGTGAAGGCGTCCATGCCGCCCAGGGATTTCGGATCTGGGTATCCGCGCTATCCGGCGGCGGTCGCGGCGATGTACGGCGGGTGGCGACGGCCAACCTGATCCTCGCCGTCGTCAACGCCTTGCTGTTTTTGGGCATCGCCTGGCGGCTCATCGGCCGGAGTCCCTGGGCGCTTTTGTTTGTCGGTTGGTTTTTCGTGAACTGGCCCATGTACAACGCCGCCCACTCCGAGTTATCCGCGACGCTGGTCACCTTCTTATTTCTCCTGGGCACGGCGACCTTCGGTTTGTATCAAGCCACAGACCGGCGTTTTCCGCGCCGCGCCTGGATACTGATGCTCATGGCCACGGTCTTTGCCGGACTTTTGCGCTACGAGTATGCCATCCCGGGCCTGCTGGCTTTAGGCTGGCTGGGGCTGGAAAAGCGCCACACCTGGTTGGCGGGCAAACCGTCCACGCCGTCCGGAAGCAAACTGTTGATCGCGCTGGCCGCGCTGGGACTGACGTTCTACGCCGTCGCCGTTTCGGGCGAGTCCCAACTGGGCAACCACCATTGGCTGGGCTACAACGCCAAAGCCTTCCACAATTTTGCGGCCCCGGTTTTATCCTGGCTTCCGGGCGGAACCGCGTTATCGATGAGTCAGCTCCTGGTTGAAGGGATCGAAGCCGCGCCGCTCCCGGCAGCTTTGCACGCGGGGTGGCTGTCTGGAGTGCCCGACCCGCTGGAGCCCTTTGTGCTCAGCATGATCGGCTATTGGGGACACATTTTGCCTCCCGGACTCGTTTTTCTGGCCATCTTCGGATGTCTGACAACCTTGCGCCGGGGCGGGCCCGCACTCGTCGCCGCTTTGGGCACGCTGCTGTTATTCAAGCTTTACATCGTGGCGCGGGTGGACGTCTTTCTGGTCTTGGTGCGCCATTCGACGGCGCTGATGCCCCTGGTGCTGTTGCTGGCATTGTTTGGTTGGCGCGAACTGCTTCCGATGATTCCGGCAACGTGGAAACAGCAGCGGCGTTTCGCAACGATTCTCGTCGGTCTGCTGCTGTTCGTTCCCCTGCCGCTGGGAACCGATGCGCCGTTTTATTGGCAGGACCGCCTGGACTACTGGCAGGGGCCGTCGCTGCACGCACGCAGCGTGCAGGTCGAAGTCCGGCATCTGCTCGACCTCACCGCACGCTATCCCCATTGCCTGTTCACCGCCATGTCCGCCCCCAAACGCGCGGCGGGCCACCGCGACCGGCACCTGGTCCTATTCGGCGGCGACCGCGAACGCGCCGTGGTCCGTCCCCTGGAACACATCCCGGTACTCGATCAGCTACGCAAGCTGGACATCGAAGCCGACTGCGTGCTGTTCTACCGCGGACTTGACGCGCACCTGTCCGGCGAAGACGATGGCGATTGGATCACCCGTAACCAGCCAGTGCTGGAAGAATGGAACTGGCGAACGCGCCCCTACAACTGGCCCAGCGAGTACGGCGCGCAGGTTCCGCTCACCCGTTTTTCGATTACGCGCTTAGCCCCGCGTGTCCACGGCACCGCTGCCGAAGGAGAAAGCGATGACTGACCATCCGCAATACCGACTTCCCCATTTATGCCTGTTCGGACTCCTTGCCTTGGTTGTCCTTTTCGGCAACGGCTGCGACGCGTTACGACTACTGGACTACAAGCTCAGCCCCAATGCGCCACGCTACAACGGCAAGCTTCAGCTCGATGGCCTTTCGCAACCGGTAGAGGTGGCCTTCGACAGCCATGCCATTCCCCACATCACGGCTGAGACCGAGGCCGACCTGTTTTTCACGGTCGGTTTTCTTCACGCACGCGAACGGCTGTTTCAAATGGAACTGTTACGCCGTGTGGGAGCGGGACGCTTGTCGGAATTGTTCGGCAACCAGCCCGACGATCCGGCCTCCCCTTTCAAAGATACCCTGGCGGTGGACCGCTGGTTTCGCGTGATCGGCCTGCACCGCCATGCCGAGGCGATACTTCAGGCCATGAGCGCGGAAGACCGGACCATCGGGCAAGCTTACGTGGCAGGCATCAACCGTTACATCGAGCAAGGTCCGCAACCCCTTGAATTTCGCCTGCTGCACCACACCCCGCGTCCCTGGACGCTCACGGACGTGATGACGGTGGCGCGATTGCAGGGCTGGGGTATCTCGGCCAACATGGCTCAGGAATTGATGCGCTTTCTGATCCGCCAAGAACTGGGCGGCGACGCACTGGCGGAGATGTTCCCGCCTTTCGACCATCCGGGCCCGTACATCATCACGCGTAACGACAAGGATTACCGCCAGTTGTTGGAAAAAGGTCCGGACGGTCACGCCATGTGGCGAGTAACCGCCGATTCCGGCGCATCCGGCGCGGCAACCCCCGGCCCATCGCGTGAGTTGGAAAAAGCCGTTCCAGATGCAAAGCCGCAAGATCCGCGGACACCGCCACCGCCCACCGCTCCACCGATCCAACCAAGCAGCCCACGCGGATCACTCGACATCAACGCCAATCCCGCCCACCGTGTTCTGGCGGCCTTTCTCGATGTCCGGGCCGCCACCGGCTTTTTGCTGGCTCCCGATGCGTCCAACAATTGGGTGCTGGCTCCCTCGCGCACGCACAGCGGCAAAGCGTTATTGGCCAACGACCCGCATCTCACCCACATGATGCCCGGTGCTTTCTATGCCATGCATCTCAAGGGCCCCGATCTGGATGTCCTCGGCGTCACCATGCCGGGTACGCCGGTGATCGTTTTGGGTCATAATCGCCGGTTGGCCTGGGCCGCCACCACCACCTTCGCCGACACGCAAGATATCTACCTGGAGAAGCTCGACCCCAAAGACCCGACACGCTATCTCACTCCCACGGGCTCCGAACCCTTTACGGTGATCGAAGACGCCCTGCTTGAACATCAAGAAGACGGAACTGTCACCCGCCATCCCCTGACTCTGCGCCTCACCCGACACGGCGTGGTGCTCAACGATATCGTACCTGGGATGGAGAACAAGGAACCGCTGCTGGCGCTCAAAACCACCATGGACGGTGCGGCGGGAGACCTGCACTCGCTGCTGTCGCTGGCGCGCGCAGACAGCGTGGCGGACTTCATGAAAGCCTTTCAGAGCTGGACCGTACCGGTGCAAAACTGGCTGGCCGCCGACGACCAAGGCCACATCGCCTACTTTCCTGCCGGTCTGGTCCCGCGCCGAGTGGGTTGGGACGGCACCGAACCCGTGCCCGGCTGGAACGGCCGCTACGAGTGGGACGGCATGATCCCCTACGACATGCTGCCGCAACTGGTCGATCCACCCTCCGGCATGATTGTTACCGCCAACAACAAGGTCGTTCCACCCAACGATTATCCGTATCCTTTCTCGCTGGACTGCATGCCGGGCTATCGCTCCGCCCGAATCGTACAGGCGCTCAAAGCCCAAACGAAATGGACGGCCGAGGAAATCCGTCGCTTGCAAACCGATGTCTACGTGGGACAGGCAGACGTGCTCTTGCCGACCCTGCTCATGGCCCTCGATCAACAGTCGTTTGACAGCCAAACCCAAGCAGCCTTGGAGCGATTGAAAAGCTGGGACCGCCAAGCGGATGTCGACAGCGTGGGGGCGTCGATTTTTTTCTCCACCTATCGGCACGTCTGGGAATCCACCCTCAAAGACGATTTATCGCCGGAACTCTACCGACTCATTACCGGAATTCCGTGGCTTTACGGCTTTTTCGACCATCTGTGGATCACCTACCCCAAGGGGCGTGTATTCGATCGCAAGGACACCCCCGACTGGGAATCGCGCGACGAAATTATGGTGGCGGCCTTTAAAACCGCCATTGCCGAGTTGACCCAGGTACTCGGTGCCGATATGAACAACTGGCACTGGGGACGGCTGCACACGCTGGAGGTTCCGCATCCCTTTGGCTCGGTGGACGCCTTACGGTCCACCTTCAACCTCGGTCCGGTCCAGCATCCGGGCGCGCGTGGAACGGTCTGGGCGGCCGGAGGCTTGCCGCAAGACAATCTGGGCGAGGCGGTCACCTATGGTCCCGTGTTGCGGCATGTGATCGATTTCGGCGATCCGGCACACTCCGGGCTGGTGGTCGATGTGGGGCAATCGGGCTGGGCCGATACAGAGCACTACGGCAATGCCTTCGACGACTGGCGCAACGGCCGCTTGTGGCCCGTGTCGCTGCTCGATGATGCTCCGCCGGTTTCCCTCATCGGCAAACTGCAGTTGACACCGGCACCGAAATAGCGGAGAACTCGATCCACCTATACCGTGCGGTCGAGTTTGAAGAGGATCAGTAGCAGCACGACGGTGCCGAAAAACAGCAGGATCGGGCTGATGAGCCACAAGGTGAACGGCACCGAAAGATAGTAGCCGCGCATGCCCAGTGTGTTGTGAACCGCTCCCAGGTTGAGTGTATGCGCCACCGCCTGGGGGGCGGCGTCGGGGTCGGCGTGCTCCTTCAGGGTAATCATGAAACTTGCGTGGTTGTAGTAGCGGATCGCCAGCGAGAAATTGAAAAAGGCGAAGAAAAAGTCCACCGCCAACACCAGCCATTTGAGCTGCCAGCTCAAACCATCTTGAAAATGAAAGATGGTAAGACTTTTAAAGAAATTCAGGCTTTCATCGGCTTGGGCCGACGCATGCAACATGGCCAAACTCAACAACACCGCCGTCGAGGCCATGAACGACGCACTCATGATCCAGTTGCGAAAAGTCTGAATGGCCAGCACACTCTTATTGCCACCCATGACCTCCGCCACCCATACCCGGCGCAGGTGGTTGGTCATACCGATGGCGGTGGAGCGCGGCGACCAGCGCGTTTTAATCGATAAATGCAGATGGTAAACTCCCAGCAACAGAAATGAAGCCAACACCAAAACCCGTTCGACGGTTGCAAGCGTCATCGCATCCTCTCCCTCAATCCGACCCGACCCACACGTCATTCTCCAAAAATTCCGGGCCCTCCGCGCCGTCGGACAAACGCGCCACATACCGAGACACATCCAACTCCGCACAGAAGGCCAAATCGTCGTTCAATCCCAAATTGTTTTGCAGATAGCGGCCGTGTTCCGATTCGCTCAACGCCTGCCGCAAATCACCCCGATAACGCTGCCAAACCATCAACGCCATACGCGCCCCGTCGGACAACTCCGCCGTTGCATCGATGGCCAGCGCCCGTTCCACCAACGCCCCGCAGCAGGCCGTATCGTCCAACGCCGCACGCCGATGACGCCCGGCCGATAGAATGCCGATGCGCGAGCCCTGTTCACAGGCAGCCTGAACGGCTGCTTCGGCATTTCGGGCGCAGGCGGCATAGACCGGCACCGCGTGTCGATGCGCGACCAACAAAGCGTGGGTGCCATTCGATGTCGTCATGACCGCCGCGGGCTTGCTCGCCAGCCCCGCCTCTTTCAACCCTAGCGGCGAATTACCCCAGTCAAAGCCGTCGATCAACAATGCGTCGCGTTCGCCCATCAGCCATCGATCCGCCACCTGCTTCTTCAAAGTCCATGCTCGCTCAACGCTGTCCACCGGCATCAAGCGCCGCCCCCCGCACTCGAAAAAGGTGGTGATGACGGTGGTGGCGCGCAGAATGTCCACCACCAGCCAGGCATCCCGCTCAGACAGAGGTTCGGTTGGCGAAAACACCACATCGATCGATAACGCCATAACGCTTCGTGTCCTCCCTTTGTCGTTTATGGATAGCCTGCAGACACGGGTAATTCCGCCTATTGCACGGCCATATTGACTCATTTTCGAATGAAAGTAAAGCGGATGCCTTTCATCGGCGGGCCAGACCTTCTCCCACGGCTTGTCGCAAATTCCGGGCGGCGGTAGCCGGGTTTGGCTCCCCCATGATGGCACGAATCACCGCGACACCATCGGCTCCGGCAGCCACGACCGCAGCCGCATTGGAGGCATCCACACCGCCGATCCCGACCAGCGGCAACGTGACGGCCCGGCGGATATCACGAAGGCCCTCCAAGCCGGTGGCGGTCGGCGTATCGATTTTGCTGGGGGTGTCGAATACCGGACTGATACCCAGATAGTCGGCCCCGGCGATTTCGGCGGCACGGGCCTCGTCGACCGTGCTCACCGAAACTCCCACGATTCGCTCGGACCCCAACACGCGACGTGCCTCGGCATACGAAGCGTCCGACTGCCCCACATGCACGCCGTCGGCGTCGAGCTCACGAGCCAGGTCGGGGCGGTCGTTGAGAATGAAACAGGCACCGTGAGCACGGCACAGATCCCGCAAGCGCCCACCCCATTCCAGAATCTCGGTATCGGACGCGTGTTTCTCGCGCAATTGCACGATGCCGGTTCCGCCCAATATGGCCTGTTCGACAACCTCGTCCAACCGGCGGCCATTGAGCAAACGGCGATCCGTGACAAGATAGACCCGGTAGTCGATGGGTGACATCGGCATGAATCCTCCTTCGCCCGCAAAAACACCGGAATCTCAGCCGATGTTGGCTCCCGCATCCAACTCTTGCGGTGTCAGCCGGTACAACTCATCCAGCAACGAAGGCCAGAAGGTGCCCGGTCCCCCCGAAACGGCCGCAGCGCGTTCGCCCGCCAATCCGTAAAAGGCCAGAGCCGCAGCGGACGCCACCATGAAATCGGGTTGAGCTGCGCAAAAAGCGGCGATCAAAGCGGTCGCGGCACAACCGGTACCGGTCACGCGGCTCATCAGCGGATGACCGTTCTGCACGTTCAGGTTACAGCGACCATCGGTGATAAAGTCGGTGACCCCGGTCACAACGACCGTCACGTTACGTTCACGGGCGATGGCTTCGGCCGCCTCGCGGGCTTCCGACGATCCCTGGGTGCTGTCGACGCCACGGGTGGTCGCATCCGCTCCGGCCAAGGCCAGAATCTCCGACGCATTGCCGCGTAGAACCGCCAACGGCAGGCTGGATAGAAGAGCGTTGGCCGTTTGCGTGCGATAGGGCGTCGCCCCCGCCCCGACGGGATCGAGAATAATCGGAATCCCGCGATCGGCTGCGGCCTTCCCCGCAACCTGCATGCTCTCGACCCAAGCGGGGGATAGGGTGCCGATATTCAAAACCAAGGCCGAGGCCAACCCGACCATATCCGGCATTTCTTCCACGGCATGGGCCATCACGGGCGCAGCCCCAGCTGCCAACAAGGCATTGGCGGTGGAATTCATCACGACGTAATTGGTGATATTGTGAACCAGCGGTGTCTTCTCACGCATGGCGCTCAAAGCGGTCCCCGGCTGCATCGCTTGCATGCTATCCCCTTTCGGATTGATCGATTTTTTCGCTATTCGTTTCGTTTTTCGCAAAAAGCCGAGAAAAACTCGCTCACGTGAACGCGTCATCAGGGCTGCGCAGGATGGGCGGGTGCCGACCCCTTCTTTTCGGCAGGCGGTTTCGAGTTCGACGGTGTCTGCGAAAACACATGCAATAACGCGTAGTTTCCATTCTCGACCGGAAAATTGATCAGAACTTTCGAAACCGCACTGAACAGACATTGCTGGAAAGCCAAATCGGCTTCACTTCGGTTAATCGTTTCAACCAGGGTGACGGTAGCCAGCCCACCGATGGCCTCCAGTTCCACATGCACCGCCAGGGGATCGAGACGTACTTTAAATGTTTTTTCCGCCTCGGTACGACAGGTTGTGACAAAAGGATCGAGATGCTTCACCGTCCCGAGCAGGGCGCGCTTGACCGGCCCGTTGATCATGCCGGACAACAGACGCTTGTCATCGGGATCGAGGCGGACGCGCGTGGTCGACGGAGACGTCTTGGGAGTTTGAGCCTTTGCCTGAACGGTCTTGGCGTTCTCGTCTTGTTGCGGGACCATCACACGGGCGCGGTCGTCTTCCCAGGGCTTAGCGACGGTCGTGGTTTGATAACCCACGCTGAACGCATAGCCGAGCCCCACCCCCACGGCGATTCCCACGACAAACATCACGACGGCAAGCCAGAAAGGAATCGGCAACCAGCTGCTTTGCTGCCCCAACGCGACCTCCTCCAATTCAAAATCCGTTCATCGCAATTCAACAGACTTGCCACACACTCAACGTAAGCGCAAGCCGGAACGGGTCAACTCGAAATAAAAACCGAAGGGGAACTTGATTTTTCCATCGCTTTCCAGAATTCCGGTGGGTGGGTTCGGAAACGGAGCAGCCCGGGCCACCGCATCCATCGCTTCCCTGTCGAGAAAATCCACACCGCTCGATCGCTTGACTTCGGTTTCTTCAAGTTTCCCACTATAATCCAGCGTAATATACAACACAGTGTACCGGCTTTGGTAGCCATAAATTGAAAAACCTGGATCGTAGAGGTTCTGAACGCGCACGGGATTCCAGCGTTGGCTGACCTTTCGCTTGATGCGGTTGTAGTAGGTAGCATACTTGAAGGACTTTGTATTCAGCCAGGTTTCTTCGCCTTCTTCGACATCTTTCAGGTAGTCGTTCATCGGCGCACCCGCCAAATTCAACGACGATTCGAGGTTGGGCAACAGACTTTTCGGAATATTGGACGGCTGCCCCGCCCCCCTTTCACCGGCTTGTCCATCTTCCGGATCATCGAACAGCATTTGCAGCCGGTCGGCATTCCCTTTGAGATTCCGCTCCTGAGATTTGCGGTTCTTGAATTGCCCGCGCGTGCCATCTTCTTCAAGATCGAGCTTCATGGCCATTTTCAGGTCGGGAAGAAGCGCCAGATTGTGCTCGATGCGTCGACCGGGCTTGTCCGGCGCGGGATTCTCGTTGAGCACCAGTTTTCCCTCGTCCTGACCCATTTTCTGCTGCGGCTGCTTCAACCCTTCCCGTTTCATAGACGGGGCGACCTGGTCGAGCGGCGCGCGTTTGCGCGCTTTGCTTTGCTTTTTAACCGCCGAGTTGTACTGGCTGACGTACTTGGCTTCGTCGGGGACTTCCTCCCGCTCCGGCATGGCAATATCGACGATTTGCCCCAGCGGTTTTTCGATCGGATCGGGCTTTTTCTTCTCTTCCTCGGCTTTCTCTTCTTTGGGCTTATTTTGAACGACTTTCGTACGTTGAGGAGGCTGTCGAACGGATTTGTTTTCCATCCAGCGTTTGGCGCTGACTGACCTCATCGTTACGGGATCCGCACGCTTGGAGGGGGCGCTTTGCGGCAGAAGCGGGAGCAGCCCCAACACCAGAAAGGTCCAGATACACGCAGACACCACCAGCCACGGGCCCAATCGCCGCAGGTGCTTCCCCCGCTGTGTCTGCTTCCACTCCTGAATGCGCATCGTTTCCTCATCTAACAGTAACCCGAGTTTATGATGCGATCATTCCCGGCCGCTGTCAATTATTCCATTCACTAAGACGCTCGAAATAAAAAGGCGTTGCCATTTTTTATTGAAAATGCAACGTTAAGAGAAGGTATCAAGTTCCTTATTATGATCATCGAAAATGCTCAAGCAGGCTCCAGAATGTTGAAATCACTAACTTTATCAATAACTTTCGCCGTTTTTATCTTCGGCTGCGTCAAAGGCTGCGAAGGCCATTCTCCACAAGCGAATAGCCCGGTCACCACGCTGACAAGCGGCATTTTTCGCGAAACCGACATTCGTTTTCATCCCACGGATGCTCGCCTCGTGGCTTTACGCTCCATCCCGGAAGAAGGGCGTAGCGCCCGCGACACGGCCCAAAGCTGGGAACGTCGCATCGTGGAAGTGGATTTCAGCGATCCGGCAGACCCCAGCGAACGCATCATCGAAGCCTTGGACGGCGGCTCGTATCCGTCCTACGCCGGTAGCCGGGGTATCGTGGCACTCGATATTCGCGGACGCCTTGTGCTGTTGCCCTCGCAAAGCGACACCCTGACGGAGATCCTGCCGGAACATATTCCCAGCCGTCCCGCCAAACCCGTTGCGTCACCCGATGGCCGCTACGTGGCCTTTCTGGCCATTGCCAATCCGCCACCCGACAGCCGCCCGGATCTCAACGACGGCGTCACGTTCCGCTATCAGGCCTATGTCGTACCGCTGGAAGGCGGTGAAGCCCAGCGCGTCTCCACCCCACCCGATCGCCGTTCGATCTTGACGGCACTGGACTGGGCCGATGCCGACAGCCTGCTTCTCACCTATAAAGTCGAAGATCCCCGCGAAAGCTATACCCGCATCGATCGTGTCTGGGTGAAACGCGGCGAGCAGCAATTGGCGCTTTTCACCGACCGGCAAACACCCATCGCCTATGCGGCCCAAGCCACGTTTTTCATGGCGCGCGAGGGACAATCGCCGAACGTCCTGTTCTTCGACCGAGGCATGTCCACCCGCTTCGAACAACCGGTGGGTGGCGACATCCTGGCCTTGGCGATCGATACAACCGGCCAGCGAGCCGTGGCCAGCCGTTTCGCCGCAGATCCTCCGGGTTACAGCCTCTGTCTCATCGAAATTCCGGCTGCGCTGCACCCTGAGGCTATCCGTTAAACAAGTGGAAAAGCTATTTTCTTTTGAACAGGCACCACCACTGATTGGCCGAAGTCGGTTCAACCGGGTGCTGTTCCAGGCAATGAAATCCCGCGGCTTCGATCACGGCGACCGCTTCGGCGCTGGTGTGATTGTTGAAGTGCTCGAAATGCGGAAACCCGCCCTCGACTCGGATACGTTCCCAAAGTTCGCGTGAACGCACCACGCCAAAGGCGGTGTTATCGACGACAAACAAACGGCCACCGGGTTTCAACCAATCAGCCATATGGCGATACGCGCGTTCCAGGTCGTACAAATGATTATGACTACGCAAAACCAAAATCCAGTCAAAACGTTCATTGTCGGCCCGAAAATCCTCGATACACCCTTTGAACAAATGATCGCGCAGGTTGTAATCGTCAAGAAATTCGTACAGTACCGGTGACGGATTGGGTTCGACCAGCCAATAGTCCATCACGCCACGGTCCATGGCCGAAGCGAATTGATCGCGATAACGCACCGGACCACCACCGACGTCCAGCACCCGTCCCCTCAAGCCGACCACAATCTCCAGCAGCTCTCTTTCAGCGACCGAAAACACATTTTCTTGTGCCTGAACATATAATCCGGCACAGTCATCGGCCATCTTGATACAGGTACGGCAAACCGGATGAACCGTCAGCTTGGCAAGGTCCAATTCGAAATTTTCGTGAAACAGCTTTCCCGATACGTCCTGGTAGATCTGCCCTAACTCCTGTTTCACCAAACGGATCTGATCGCCGCTGAAATCCCTGGAATCCGTCCGATACTCGCGGACACCCTGGTCTTCCTGTACCAGCAGACTGCGCGGCGGATCTTCCAGCGCCAGCTTTCCCGCCAGGATCGGACAGGTGGCCACATCGAAATCTCGATGGAAACGCAGGGGTTCATAAGCAAATGAGTTGGAAACGGCATGAAGTTCGGGTTTGAGTTCCGACTCTCCGCGAACGGCCAGATAGTCCTCGTCAACACCCGGACAGTTTTCGACGAAACGGCAGGGCGTACAACGCTCCGGCTTTGTTCGTCCGAATATGCCGGGCTGATGAAAGGTCGATTCGTAGCTCTCGCTCATTTCCGCCAGCTCTTCCAAACGCAGATCCGCACTGGCGTCGATATGACCGGGCAAGGCGCAAAGCGGTAACCCCGCCACCGATACGCGAAACCCTTCGGGGCGCTGGGGATGGTTGGCCACATACGCAAGCCATTCCCGTACTTTAGCGCTCGCTTCATCGAGGGTCGGCACCAACCGTTCGAAAGCATCGGCCTCCAGCTTACGCGGCTTGACCAGACTCACCCGATATTCAAGCGGCGCAAACGCCATAAGCTTGTCCGCCAGTGCGATCAACCGCCCCAGACTCGGGCGCGTCAGCACCAGATTCACCCGCAAGTCCAGTCCGAGTTCGTGGCAGACCTCAAGCCCGGCCCAACTTTCGACAAAGGCTCCCGGTTTTCCACCCACCAATTCATCGTGCAACTCGGCTTCGTCCGCAAACAGCGTAAGCTGCACGAAACGCAAGCCCTCACCGGCCAGACGACGTGTGTAATCGGGAAAACGCAAGGCACGCCCATTACTGATAAGGCCGGTCGCAAGACCTAAACGCTTGGCCAGAGCAATCCAGATGGGCAGTTCTTTGCGGATGGTCGGCTCGCCACCCGTAAAGATAACCAGTTTGACGCCTTTTTGTCCGGCCAACATAATCCGCTCCGCCACCTGCTTACGCGTGGCGTCGCTGATTTTGCGCAAGGACCGGCAGTCACAGACCAAGCAGTCGTTATTGCAGGTGTAGCCGACCCGGATTTTCACCCGGTCGAAACGATGGCGTTTTTCGGTGTTCGACGTCATATAAGTCCGTTCACATCCGGATTTAACGGGTAGGTCGGCCCCAATCCGAGGGTTCCGGTCCCATCTCGAATCGAAGCACGCCGCCTTCGGCAATCCGGGCGTGTTCGAGACGCGGTTCGGTCAATGGTTCGTCGTTGAACGTCACCGATTGCACGTAGAGATTGTCCTCCGAGGCCTCCGGCGCTTCGATCACCAGAACACCATCGGCCAGTTGAACCTCGACGCGGGTGAACAGCGGCGCACCGATCCAATACCAATCCATGCCCGCATTGGGGAAAAGCCCCATGGACGAGAAGACGTACCAGGAAGACAGCGTCCCGCAATCGTCGTTTCCGGCAATGCCGTCGGGCGCGTTCTTGTACAGACTATCTTCGATCCAGCGCACCCATTTATGGGTCAGGTCGGGACGACCGACTTCCAAAAACAAGTAGGCCGCGTGAATATCGGGTTCGTTACCGTGCCAGTAATATGTCGGAGGCAGATAGCCGCCCCAGGCCCCTTCATCGAATTCTTTTTTCTCTTCCTCGAAAAAGGTTTCGAGTTTGCTTTTCATGGACTCCGCCGATCCGAACAACTCGATCAAACCTTCCGGATCGTGGGGAGCCAACCACAAATACTGCCAGGCATTCCCCTCGGTGTAGAAATCCTCCCAAGTCGTGGAATTATAGTCTTCGACAAATGAACCATCAGCATGGCGGCCGACAAAGAACTGGTCATCGTCCAACCACAGGTTGCGGTAATTGCGCGACTGCTCGATAAAGGCTGCCGCATCCGTGTCGTATCCAAGCACGGTCGCGAGTTGGGCAATGGCATTGTCGGCCACGGCGAATTCCATCGTGCGCGCCACCGACCCGCCGCTACGCTCCATCGACACATACCCGTTGGCCACGTATTCATCTATCCCCCCACGTCCTCCGTAAGCATGCTCCGAAGGGACGGGAGCCGTCGCGACTTCTTTCATGGACGCATACGCCGCCTCCACATCGAAACCACGCACGCCTTTCAAATAGGCATCGGCGATCACAATGTCGGCCGGACTTCCGACCATGCAGTTGCTGTATCCTTTGCCCATGGGCCATTTGGGCAGGTAGCCGCCTTGCTCCATCATGGTAACGAGTGAAATCATCATGTCACGTGAGCGTTCGGGCTTGACCAGACTCAGGAAAGGGTGCTCGGTCCGATAGGTATCCCACATGGAGAAGTCGGTGTAATAAACGAAATCCTCGGCTGTGTGCACCTGCCCGTCAAATCCAAGATATTGACCGTTGGCATCGGTAAAGATATCGGGCATCATAAACGCGTGGTACAACGCCGTCGCCATAATGGCCCGCTGATCGTCCGTTCCGCCTTCGAAACGTACAACCGACAGTTCGTCTTCCCAAGCGTCTTCCGTTTGCTGCCGGACGCTCTCGAACCCCCAATCGGGCATCTCGGTTTCGAGATTGAGCTTCGCCTGTTCGATGCTAATGAACGAAATCCCCACCTGGGCCTCAACCGTTGCGCCATCGGCCAGATCGAAACCGATATAAGCACCAATGGGATCCCCCGACTCGCTGGTCTGGCCATCCGTGGAGATGTTGTCTTTCCAGGTACCATAACTCTCGATCGGTTTGTCGAAACGGGCGTAGAAATAGATATCGAGACCGCCGTAACGCCCGGTGAAACCACCTTGCTGCAGAACACGGCCTTTCACCACTTGATCGGCAGGTACGATCTCGATCTCGGCATCCTCGGTATCGTCACTATCGGTGGCCACATGGTGGTTGAGATCGATCAGCACAAAGCCCTGAGCCAGATCCTCTGCGAAAGTGTAACGGTGGTAGCCCGCTCGGGTGGTGGCGGTAAGTTCCACCGTGATATCCGATTCCAGACCGACGGTGTAGTAACCCGGCTTGGCAAACTCGCTTCCTTCGATCTTGAGTTTCCGGTAGGTATCTTCGTAACCGTCGATCACATCGAGGGGACCGTTATCCGGCATAAACAGGATATTGCCGAGATCCTGTGCACCGACTCCGTATAGATGCACCTGCGAAAAACCGACGATGTACTCGTCTTCACTGTAATAGCCGCTGCAATGATAGAAAGGCGGAGCCCCGAATTCTCCCGTTGTATCAGGCGCAACCAACACCAAACCGAAAGGCGTTTTAATGCCGGGCGTACCGGAACCGATACCGAAACCCAGGCCACCGCTGCCAATGAACGGGTTGACCAGATCCACCAAGCGGATTTCAGGTTCGTCATCCTCCCCATCGCCGTCCGTCTGATCGCCGTCGGGATCGTCGCCATCGGGTTCATCACCATCCGGGCTTGTTTCGCCATCACCGTCGGGCTGAACCTGGTCCCCATCGGGGGAAGCCTCATCGTCGCTTCCGCAGCCCGCCATCCAAACCACCAGACTCAAAGCCAACAAGCATCCCGTCATCAGCCGTAAAAAAGCCATCATAACGACTCCTGTATGTTACACACATCGGGGCATCAACCATTGATGATCGTTAACATAATGGGGTTTGAGGAGAAAAGCAAGGCGCTGGCTCAGTCGAGTTTGCCTTTAGCCGCCAAACCGTCGATGAAGGCATTAAACGTCGCGACATCATCGGGGTCGATTTTGGTGAAGCGGAGCCCGATACCGGGGTTCATTCCACTCAATTCGGCGGATTTTTCTCGAACCATGAACATCACTTGCATCTCGGCATGAATCATCCGATTGATTTCAGACAACCACAAACGCACCGGCAAAATCGTATTGACGGCTGGTGCATCGCGCATCACGACGTAGAGTCCGCCACGACTGATATTCTGGGTGAAAGCCTCTTGTGCTTGCGACTCTTCACCCAAGCTGATTTTAAACACCTTTTCAAAGCGGGGTTCACGGCGTATTTCTTTGAAAGCCTCCGTGACCGATTTCACAAAGTCTCGATAACTTTCAGGCGGGTTAACTAGAGCGATTCCCATATCCAGATGATTGGAAAAAGGACTGGCCGATAACAACAGACGGGCATCGCTGGTCCACATCACCCGACCTTGGGTTTCGATGGGAGGCGTGACATCCGGAATGCTGATATACAGTTCCGTTTCCGATGAAAACGTTATTTTACTGGAAAGGGCGAGGCCCGTTTCCGAAATATTCTTCATAAATCCAATGTATTTGGGAGAGAGGGGACCAAAATGGACGGGAGTCCGTTTCCCAATACGCCGACCTCGGCGACACTTCGATACTGCCATATGCCAACCTGCTTTACTAACGAGGAGAGATCAAACTGCCACTGAACAGGATTGAGTGATAAGATTATACCGCGATGTATCTGAAAAAACAATCGGTTTTGCTTCTCATAATCACTATTTGGGGAGATTTTTCAGAACTGACAAATGTTGACGATAGAGCGAACGAACGTTGATGAAGTCGCTGTGAGTCAGCATCAGACCTTTGGCGATGATACGCACGGCCTCATTTTCTTCGGGAGAAATGGTGTCGTCGGCAGCCGCAACGGCAAACAAGCAGGACAAAACTTCCAGCTTCTGCGAGTGATCCGCTAATTCATTGATTTCACGGGTATAAATATGATTTTCGAGGCCCATCAATTCCGTGAATTTGTCGCGCATGAGTGAGACAACCGTTTCGGTTTCCGTTTCCGCAAGATGCGTGAAAGCCCGCAACACGTCACCCATGCGTCCCAGTTCGTCCTCGCTGATATGGCCGTCGGCTACCGCCACACGCCCCATCAAACCGCTTAGAGCGGCTAGGTAACGAACCCGTTCTGCCGGTAACGATTCCAACGCCGCTTCCAAATCCCGAGCAAGAACCGTAGCTTGGCCAAGCGAAGAACCGGCACTAGAATCCGATTTCCCCGATCTCAGTCCCAATCGTTGTAAAAGTGAATGTTTCATGGCGCAATCATACTCACCCGACAACACAAACGCAAGGTTGTCAGTCATTTTTCGATTCGATCATTGTCCATCAGGGTGCATCACAAAAGATTGCGATTGATCGTGAAAACCGCTCATGGTGAGTGATTGGCGGAGCAAATTGTATCGAACCACGCGGTCTTCAGACCCGATCCCTCGATCCAATGCCCCACGGGCATCACTCGGGAGGAGCGCTCGGAAATGGCACCATCCTGTGATGCACCCTTGCCATCACGCTATTCGATCTCGAACTTGCGCTTTTTCACCGCATAAGTTAGGGTGCCGTTCATGAATATCGTCGAGATACTTGAAAAATACATGACGACCGCCCGGCGTGAGCGCCTCGAAAACGTTCTGGCGCGCCGTACCCGCGATCTGACCATCGTCATCGACCGGCTCGACAAGCCCCATAATTACATGGCGGTATTGCGGACCTGTGAAGCCTTCGGCATCCAGGATATCCATTTGGTGATACCCGACAATCAGGACGGCAACACAATCTCTTCAGGAGTCACTCAGGGTGCCCATAAGTGGTTGACCTTGCACACGTATCGAGATTGGGAAGCCTGTTTCGACAAGCTGCGCCAAAACGGCTATCGGCTCTACGCCAGTTGTCTGTCGCCAACCGCGGGCACGCTTGAATCCTTCGATTTGGCCGACCGCACAGCCTTGATTTTCGGTAACGAGTTGGAGGGTCTGACTTCCGAGCAAACCGCAGCCTGCGATGGCGTTTTCATGCTTCCCATGGAAGGCTTTTCCCAAAGCTTCAATATCTCCGTGGCCTGCGCCCTGTCCGTCCAACGCTTCTTCCTGGCACGAGCCGAACAAGGACTGACACGCGGCAAACTCTCCGATACGGAGCAAACCAAACTTCGGGTGGAGTGGATGATCAAAGCCGTCCCCCATTCCGATCGCATATTGGAAGAGGAACAGCGCCGAGAGGCCAACGAAGCCGGGAAAGTCCCCGCCGAGGAGACGGAGTAAGTCCCGGCCGACCACAGGCTTTTAGTCTTCCACTTTCGTTATTACACCAGTGAAATTAAGAGCTTCACCAGCCAGCGGGTGGTTGAAGTCGAGCAATACGCCCTCTTCGCTGATTTCGGCGACCGTGACGATAATCGGCTCACCATCCTCATCCTCAAAGACATAATCCTCACCCTCTTCGATTTCATCGGCAAAGGCATCGGAGGGAACCAGCTCATAGGCGTCTTCATCGAAAACGCCGTAGGCCTCTTCCGGTGCCACCTGAATATCGAAGCTCTCACCTTCGCAAAGACCGAGCAAACCGGCTTCCAGGCCGGGGACAACACTTTCATCACCCACCGTAAATGTGAGTGGCCCTTCTTCTTTGGAACTGGAAATCAATTCCCCATTGGCCAGCTTCAAAGTGATGTCCAAAGTTACGCGCTTGCCGGGTTCCAGTTTCTTTGCCGAGTCGGCCATGTTTCTTTCTCCTTCACAAGGTTCGGATTGGCCCGAACGGCCGCATTGTCGCTCAGCTCGGTCCGTATGCAAAGAAAAAAGTCATGATTCGTTTTCGACGACCATGCACGGACTTTGCATTTGAAAGAGGGTGTGGTAATTTTTACGGGTCGGAACGGTAAAGGATGAAAAAAGACATGGAACTGAAAGACCGTTTTATCGGAGTGCTGATCGGAGGAGCTCTAGGCGATGCGCTGGGCGCTCCCGTTGAAGGGCTTGGTCGACGTGAAATCGCCGAACGTTTCGGCCGCATCGAACAGATGTTGGACTTGGGCGACCATCACGGCACGGCCTGGCGACAACCCGGCCTGTATACCGACGACACCCAGCAAGCTTTGGCCGTCGCTCGTGTCCTGATCACGGCCGGTGTTTTTTCGCCCGACCTGTTTATCGATACCTGCCTCAAGCTGGCCGATGCTCAATCCGGCGGCGAACCGGATTTGGGAGCCCTACGCGGAGTGGGAGCGAATTTCCGTCGTTCGCTGGACGAATGGCGTCGCGGAGAACCCTGGAATCGTTCGGGACTGGATTCATCCGGCAATGGGGCCGCCCTGCGTGTTGCGCCGCTGGGTATTTTCTACCGCGACGACCCCCAACATTTGATCCGTGCCACCATCGACTGCGCCCTGCCCACCCATCGCCGGGCAACCGGCATCCTGGCGGCCGTCACCCAAGCCCAATTCACGGCACTCCTGTCAACACAGCAACCCGGCCGAGTGGTCGTCGAAGACGTGGCTCACGATCTTCTCCGTGGCGGAACCCGTGCTTGGGAGGTGCTGGCAGGGGAATATGCTCCCTATCTGATCGCTCCGCCGGAACCCGATGATCCTTGGATGCACGTCCTCAAACAACTGCCCGAGTGGACCACAAAACCCGTCGAAGCAGCCCTTGAGGACATCGAAAGAAATGCTTCGGCAACCAGTTTGTTCTCCAATATCCGTGCCACATCCGGCTATGCTCCGGCATCCGTTGCCTTGGCGTTGGTGCTTTCTTTGGCGTTCATCCGCGATCCACGTGAAGCCCTGATTCAAGCCGCCACACTGGGCGGCGACACCGATACCGTCGGAGCCCTGACGGGAGCCGCCCTAGGCGCTCTGCATGGCAAAAACGCGTTCCCAGCGGACTGGCTCGCTGCTCTTCACAACCGGGACATGCTCATCGCCTATGCGCAGGCTCTCTACGCCGCCGCCCAGGCCATCGGCCCGGACGACGTGCTCCCCGATCTGATCGAAACGGAGCAACATTCGACGAGACAAGAACAAGAGCAATGGCGAAAGCGAAATTCAACCGCCCATTAGGAGAATTTTCATGCGTTGGAACAGACATCGGTTAGGATTGATTTTCGGTCTCATCCTGATGGGAATGATCGTCGCCTGTTCCACGGGTGGCGAGGACGCCCAAGACGGTGATTTGCCCGATGGCGACAACCCATTCACCGATGGCGATGAACATGAATGGACACCCAGCGACGGCGATGATCCCACCGATGGCGACACCTTCAATTTCACCGTACACCTTCACGCATCATTCTCGCCTTACCTCTATTACAGCACGGATGGCGGAACGGGTTTCGTCAGCTATCCCGGTAGTGCAATGACTGATGAAGGCAATGATTGGTATGGGTGGAGCGGGTCGATCGAAGCTCCTCAGCTTCATTTTCTTTTCAACGACGGCCATGAAGACCAGACCCAGGCGGTATGGATCAAACCCTTCGGCCAAGAGGATTGTTACGATTGTCATTTTGCCACGCAAGAGGCCGAAGTGTGGGTGAAAGACGGAAAACTCTACACCCAGAATCCCGACACTCCCACCGATGGAGATGATCCCGACGGCGATGTCGAAACCGACGGCGATATTGAAACCGACGGCGATGTCGAAACTGACGGCGATGTCGAAACTGACGGCGATGTCGAAACCGACGGCGATGTCGAAACCGACGGCGATGTCGAAACCGACGGCGATGTCGAAACCGACGACGATGTCGAAACCGACGACGATGTCGAAACTGACGGCGATGTCGAAACGGACGGCGATGTCGAAACGGAAAGTGAGCTGGATGCAACCACCAACACGTACCGAGTCCATTTCTTCTCCGGCTGGACCCAACCCTATCTTTACTACAGCACAACCGGTCTGGAAGCCGGTCCCTGGACTTCTTTCCCCGGACTGGCAATGACTCAAGGAGCAGGACGCGGAACGGGCGTCTGGTGGTGGGCGGAAGCCACACTAACACCGGGAATCGACCTTCGTTTCCTGTTCAATGACGGAAACACCAGCCCGGAAACCGCCGACTGGCATCATCCCTTCGGCGAACCCGAAGGGAATTTCCTCACGGAAAGCCCTGAAGTGTGGGTGAAAGATGGGATTATGACCACCAGCAATCCCGACTGACCACCTAACTGCAAGAGCAGAGCCGAAAATGGTTTCATCCCGACGACCATCCTCGTTGCATCTTGGCCTAAACCGAGAAACTCTCTCGCAAAGGCAGAGATTGATGCATGGTGAGGGTGCGTGAAAATGCAAAATATCCCTCCCAAGCAGATGATCTACCAAAGCCGAATGCATGTAAAAATCCAGATGTCGCTTGACAGAATTGGTTAAACCAATCAATAATTTAGCATTCGTGAAGAACGAAAATCATCAAAGGCAGTATCAGACAGATAGGGGATACGCTTGGAAACCATCCGGCGAGCCACGATTGTTACCTGGCTTTTCATTCTCGCAATAGTCATTCTATTGGTGATGCAGGTCCGGCAAGAGCTGGATCTGGACGACCTGGCCTTATCGCTTGATTTCCTGACAGGCTGGCGCTTGGTCGGACATTTCATGGTGCATGCCAGCATCCTGCAAGCCATCGTTTCATTGGTCTTCCTGGCTGTGTTCGGCTACGGCGTCGAACGACGTCTGGGGCCGCTGTACACGTTGATGGTATTGGTGGCGGGTGCAGCGGGTGGCGCTCTTTTATGGCTGCAATTCGCCGACGAAATGAGCCCGCCTCTGGTCGGTCCTTCCGCCGCCATCAGTTCTCTGGCCTTTTGTTACCTCGTTATCGCCTATAACCAGCCCACGCGTTTCGGTCTTATCTTCTTGTGGATACTAAGCCAGTTTTTCTTCGCCCAAGTCGATGGCTACAGCACAACGCATGTCGTTTTCCACCTCGGCGGTGCCGCCATAGGCCTGCTTTTGGGTTTCTTGTCGTGGGCCATCGGCATGAGAACGACGAAATCGGAATCCAACTCGGATCGCAAAGTATCGCCGAATAAAACGAAATCATCGAAGAAGTCCAGGGAGATACAGCTTAATTCAGACAACTCCTCGGAGATGGTCACTTCACGATATGAGATCGAAACAGAGAAGATCTCGGAAATATCCCTGTCCCCAACGGAACTCGGCACATCCGAAATGGATCTCGATCTCAAGGCTTTGAAGCGGTTGATCCAGAAGCGTCCCAACGATTACGGATTACGCCTTGAACTGGTGAAACTCCACATCGGTCGAGACGACAAAACCAGCGCGACTTACGAAAGCCGTCACGCAATTCAGATGCTGATCGACCAGAAAAACGAGCCTATTGCTTACGAATTCTATGAATTGATGAGCAAGACCTACGGTCATTTCGACCTGGGCTCGGTACTCTTGGCACGTTTGGCTGAAGACAGAATAACCGTAGGCGATCCGGCTCAGTCCGTCGGTTTGGTCGAAGAATTACGCCATATCGATCCTACCAATCGGCATTTGCCGGATTTCATGGGCCGCATGATCCGCCTGCTGAGCGTCGCGCGCGGAGTCGAAGCGCTGGAAACCCAGAAATGGGTCAAGCGCCTGAAGAATCAATACCCGGCCCATCCGGTCACAAAGGAATTGTTAAAAGACCTGGGGCAAGATCAAGCCGAACAAACCGGCGAAACCTCAACCGCGAACGAAATGACCATGACATTTGACGATGTAAGCCGCCTGATACACGAGCGCCGCTTGGAGGAAGCCACCGATGCCATTACGGCCAACGATGCATTGGCCCGCGATTTCGATCCGCTCGTTCTGTATGGCATCGCCATGAAATTGTTACGCAAAAACAGTTCGCTTCCCAAAGCGGTAATCCTTCTGGAGATCACGGTGCGCGCGCACTTGGATCATCCCAACACGCCCAATCTTATTTTGGAATTGATGACGGTTTATCTGACCCAACTCAATAAAGTCAACCGAGCCCGCCAATGGCGCAACTTCCTGATCGAGCGTTGGCCGCACGAACAAGCCGCCGCCACAGCACGTGAAATGATGGACGACTGACCGTCTACCAAATCGATTTACGGTAAAACGAAGGGGGCAATGGAAAGACTTTCCACGGCCCGTGCGCCTAAAAGAAGCAGAACATAGAACGCCAGTGGAGGAAAGAAAACCACCAACATGCTTTTTGCCGAAGAAATGCCATGAATGCGTGAGAGGCCGATCACACTCACCACCATACTCCAGACAAACGCCGCAAAATCACCGAAAAGTGGGAACGCCATGAATAACATGGGAGAAGTGGCGTAAACCACCACACGGAAAGTCCCCGAAAATTCGGTTTTCGCCGCACCGATCAGACGAAGAATCAAATGAAAAAGACCGGCATTGACATAGAGGCTGACCAAGGCTGTCAGGGGCGATAACAGCATCACACCCATGGTGATCAACCGCATATCTTCAAGCGGCGGCAGTTCCGCCACTGCGTGAGCGGATTCACGTGAAGCCTCTATAATCATCGGAAGAAAATAGAGACGGTACATTCCCCAAAGAAGATAGCCGACTGTTAAAATCAGCCAGCCATAACTGAGCACTCCGCGAGCGGGGGGATCGGTCTTGAGTTTGCTGAAAAACATACTGGGGGCAAACGTGCTGGCCTTCCAGGTAGATTTAAAGGCGGACCACCCACCCCGCACGCGACGTTCCTCCCATGGAGCGGTCAACTGGTCGCTTCGAACCATTTCGGCCAAGTCGGGATCCCGTGGACGCCCGCGCTGGTCGCGCTGTTGCGCTTCCATCACCTCCGGACTGATCAATACACGATCGGCTTTGTCGCTATCGGCCGGATAAACCCAGATACGCGCTCTACATTTGGGGCAGGAATGGATACCCGGCTCGGGCACCACAATCGCCTTTTCGCAATGCGGACACTGGGTCAGCATCGATCCCTCCCACTCCCAAACAAACCGAAGTGATCAATCACAGGAGTCTCAACCGAAACCCAGAGTCGCTCGGTCGTTTTCAGCCTCACAAACCTATCGGTGTTACTCTTCGTCACGTGCCCCCGCATCGGCTGCCACGACAGGAAAACCCAAGTCTTTTTTGATTTGTTCGGTTGATTGCACCGAAGCGGCATCGAACAGACTATATAAAAGCTCGGAGAAAATGCCCTCGCCATTGAGATCCATCTTGACTTCCGAGAGCACCATGTGCCGGGCAAGATCCCATACCCGCAAGCGAACTTCCGCTTTCCCGCGATAGCGGTTATCCTGTGCACCCCCGACATTCTTTGTCGCCGGCATATGCACCGTTCCCACCACCAACAAATCGCAAGCGGCGTCCTTCTTGAGGATAGCGAGTTTCTTCTTATCCCCTTTGTAAAGGGCGGGGACATCTTTATCTTTGACCGGCAATTTGTACGGATCGGCCAAAACCTGTTCGAACTCCGAGGAAATCGCAGTAAAAATGGCGTCTTCAACACTGCCGCCGTCGGCGTCGCCTTCTTCCGCCGTCCCCACAATACGCAGCATGATCTTGCGAGGGGCGGGTTGGTAATCGAACAACTCACGCAGTCCACGCGATAATTCGGCCTCGACTTCCGCTAAAGACGGGCGTTTGGACAATTCACCCACATATTCGGCCTCAGCGCCATTGACCAGCGCCCCTTTCAGCTTGAGCTGTTGTTTCCCTTTAGCACGCACAATCTCAATAGCCAAGGTATGGGTCACACCTTCTCCCAAACCAGACACCACGGTATATCGGGAATCACGGGTGAAAAAGGCTTTCACGGAATCCGACAGCTTTTCAAAACCTCGCCCCGAAGCCTTAACGGACGTAAGTGCGACAGTAAACCCCTTGTTTAACTCGGGTTTCGCATCAGCCCCTTTGTCCTGAGCTTGCACGAACGTGGATAGGCTGAGAATGATGATCAGGCAAAAAAAGCCAGCCGCGGCTTTGGGAAAAAACATGATCGCTCCTTCGATAGCTTAAGTTGGTCTCCACAAGGCGGGTCCGATTATAGTGAAACCCTCCAAGGCTCGCAAGTGCTTCTTGATATTGAAATAAAATTACGATGCCACACCCTCTTTCCATATTAGGCAAAGCGACACCTTGACAAGCAAAGCCGTGCCCGTAATGATGAAAGGGAGACCAAGACACCATCGAAGGTAGAGGCTGTCATGCCTGGACCTGAACACAAAGCACGATCTCGGTTGCCATCCGCCGAACGGACCACGACTTGGGCATTGTTGATTCTGATTCTATTCCCTCTTTGGTTGGGACGGTTATGGGCCGATCCCGCCAACCCCAGCGGAAAGGACGACACCATGGAGGCCGCTCGCCTGCGAATGGTGGAAACTCAAATCGTCGCCCGCGACGTGACCGATGCACGCGTGTTGGCCGCCATGCGCAAAGTGGAACGCCACTGCTTCGTCCCATTCGAGTCGCAATCGCAAGCCTACGAAGACCGACCCCTTCGCATCGGTTACGGCCAAACCATTTCCCAACCCTATATCGTGGCGAAAATGAGTGAACTTCTGAATCTGAAAGGCACGGAAAAAGTATTGGAAATAGGTACCGGTTCCGGATATCAAGCGGCAATCCTGGCAGAGCTGGCCAAGGATGTTTACAGCATCGAAATTTCGCAACCCTTATGCAACCGAGCTAAAAAGCGGCTTGAAAAAATGAACTATCGTCGGCTACACGTCCGTTGCGGCGACGGCTATCACGGATGGCCGGAAGCGGCCCCTTTCGACGCCATCATTGTGACAGCCGCCCCCACTGAGATACCACAACCCATTTTCGATCAGCTCAAGCCGGGGGGACGGATGGTCATCCCGGTCGGAGATTGGCAACAGGAACTGCTGGTTATTCGAAAAGGTGAAAACGGCGGAATCGAGCGACGATCCATTTTTCCCGTCCGCTTCGTCCCCATGACCGGAAAAGTTCAGAAGAAATAGCCTCCCCAATCCAAACCGGTTTATCCCGGATTGCGATAATCCTATAAAAAACACTGGTATCGATCCTCAAATACCGCTAAACTCGCGTTTGGAGGTTCCGATGCTACTGGTTGTCGACCGAAACCTGTCCACCCCTCTTCACCTTCAGATGCGCAGAGCGATCCGCGAATCGATCCTCAACGGCGAATTCGAACCTGGCACGGCTCTACCCTCGTTGCGACAAATGGCGCAGGAAGCCGGAGTCAACAAACTGACTCTGCTTAAAGCCATCGACTCTCTCAAACAAAGCGGCTGGCTGATCACCGTTCGTGGTAAAGGCATGTTTGTGGCCGATCCACTCCCCCAAGCCGACAAAGCGATGGATTTCGGTCCGGCCGAAGAGCAACGCTTCTTCGAAGGCTCTCCATTCGGCCCGGCGCCCGAAGAAGTGGCCGACAGCATTATGGAAACGGTCGACACGGCGGCCTCATCCGACTACATTTCTTTTGCGGCGGCCTTCCCCCCGCGAGATTTTATCCCGGTCGCTCAAATCCGGCGACGTCTGGCAGCCATTCTGGGAGAAAAAGGTGGGGGCGCGCTGGGCTATTCGCGGACACGCGGCTACGACCCATTGGTCGGTTCCCTGACAGACTGGCTTGAAGGACGCGGCCTGGTGTTGCAACGACACGACCAACTCCTCGTAACCAGCGGGGCACAACAAGCCATCACCTTGGCCTTGCAGGTTCTGGTACGGCCCGGCGAATCGGTTTTGGTGGAAAGCCCCGCTTACATGGGGGTTATTTCGGCCTGTCGTATGCTGGGTATCCAGATGGAAACGGTTCCGCTCGATAGCCGGGGTCTCGATCTCGACCGTTTGGAAACCAAGCTCCGCCGTTCGCGCTTCCGCCTGCTATACACCGTGCCGAATTTCCAGAACCCGACCGGCATCACCCTCACGGAAATCCGCCGGCGGCGCATTCTCGACCTGACGCGCCGCTACGGCGTAACAGTACTGGAAGACGACACCTATGGCGATTTGCGTTTCACCGGTAAAATCATCCCACCGATCAAAGCCATGCCCGATTCCGGCCACGTGATTTACATCGGCTCGTTTTCGAAGTCGATTTCCCCGGGGTTGCGGGTCGGTTTTTTAGTGGCGCGCCAGGATCTGGCGGTGCGGTTGAGGCGCATGAAAGAAATTCACGACGTCAGCTCGCCCTCCTTATCGCAACTGCTGGCGGATGACTTTTTGCGTTCGGGCAGCTATGCCCGACACCTGCGACGCGTGCGACGCGCCTACCGAAAACGCAAAGACGCCATGGTACGGACCCTCGCGACGCATTTCCCCGCCTCGGTACGTTTTACCGAACCGAAAGGCGGATTACACCTCTGGGTTGTCCTGCCGGACCACTTGGATGTCATGGATTTACAGGTCCAGGCTAAAAAGAATGGTATATTATTTTCGCCTGGAACCTTTTTCTTTGCCGACCGTCATGGTAAAAACTGCATGCGTTTGAATTTCGCCTCCAACCCGCCCGAGCAGATCGAGGAAGGTTTGGAACGACTGGGAACGCTGGTTCAAAACATGGAAAGGAGAGCCTGATGGAGATCCGGATACGCAAGACACCCGATCATCTGAAACGCGACCCCAAACAGGTATTGGCTGGTAAACTCGGATTCGGGCAGGTGTTCTGCGATCGCATGTTTCGAGCCCGCTGGAGCGAAGAAAAGGGTTGGCATGACGCGGAAATCGCCGCCTATGAGCCCATTCCCCTCGATCCGGGAGCATTGGTTTTCCATTACGCCCAGGAAATCTTCGAAGGACTCAAAGCCTACCGCCGTCCCGATGGCGGAATCGGCATGTTCCGCCCTGTCATGAACGCGGAGCGCTTCAATCGCTCGGCCACCCGGTTGGTCATGCCGGAAGTCCCGGTGGACGATCAGATGCAGGCGATGACGATGCTGGTCAAGGAATTGCAAGACTGGATCCCGAGCGGCGAGGGACAGGCGCTTTATCTGCGCCCGACCATGATCGCCAGCAACCCGGTTTTGGGTGTCAAGCCCGCCACCGAATACCTCTATTTCGTGATCGGCTCGCCGGTAGGCGCTTATTTCGAAAACGGCTTTTCACCGGTGAAGGTAGCCACCAGCCAGGAATATGTCCGCGCGGCCGTGGGCGGCACCGGAGCGGCCAAGTGCGGAGGCAATTACGCGGCCAGCCTGTTGGCGGCCAAAATCGCCAAAGCCCAGGGTTACGATCAGGTGGTCTGGCTGGACGCCAAGGAACACCGCTACATCGAGGAGATGGGCGGCATGAACATCTTCTTCGTCTATGGCGACACTCTGGCCACCTGCCCGCTCACCGGCTCCATCCTGCCGGGAGTGACCCGCAATTCGATTCTGACTTTAGCCGCCGATCTGGGGCTCAAGGCCGAGGAACGTATGCTGGACGTGGATGAGGTTTGCCGCGGCATCGATGCGGGTGAGGTGACGGAGGTTTTCGCCTGCGGAACGGCGGCGGTCGTCACGGCGGTCGGCGTTTTCGGCCACAATGGCACCGACCACCGCGTAGGCAACGGCGAACCCGGCCAGACGACCCGCCGTATCTACGACACGTTGACCGGAATTCAGACCGGGAAACTGGGAGATAAGCACGGCTGGTGCCATCGGGTCGATTAGCCGATTCCACCCATTCTCACCTTCAACGCCCCGTCGATGGACGGGGCGTTTTCGCTAGACCAGGCGTCGCCGGATGATCAGCAAGGGAAGCAGGAACAAGCAACCCCACCAGGCAGACGATCCGGCATGACGGCAGCCGCCATCATCGGTGGTGTCATCACCGTCCGATAGGGATGCTTCGGCGTCTCCATCCTCGTTAGCATCGGCCGAATCGCTATCCCCATCCGGGTCTTCTTCAGCGCAAAGACCTTCCACGCAATCGACGCCATCGGCGCATTCGCCGCATAGGCCGCCGCAGCCGTCGTCGCCGCAATCACGATCTTCGCAATCCGGCACGCAACATTGCCCGTCATCGCCGCAGGTTCCGTCATCGCCGCAGTCGCCGCAATTACCGCCACAACCGTCATCACCGCAGTCGCGACCGTCGCAATCAGGCATGCAAGCCTCGAATTGCAGGTCGAACGGCCCGGACTGAATGCCGCCGTCTACGAAAAGATAGTAGGTTCCCGTTTCCAACTCGGTTTCGATGCGCGAACCCCGATCGGCCACGTCGTCGTGGTTGTTGTTGCAGGCCACCTCCTCGCCGTCGCAAGTATCGCGGCGCAGATACAACAGGGTGTCGTAACCGGTGCTGGTGGCGGCGATGTAGCCCGGACGCTCGAAGGTAAAGGTGAAAACCTGCTCCGGGGTGTAATCGCCACCGCAGTCTCCCGCATCGTCGTAAGCACAGAGACTGGTGTCGCCGGTAAAGGTGTCCGAGGCCGGGACCGGCAGTTCCACCGCCCCCGCGCAACTGTCACCCGGGCAGTATTCGCCTTCCAACACGCAGGCGCCCGTGCGGAAGTTACAGTGACGGCCATCCGCGCATTCGCCGCATAGGCCACCGCAGCGGTCATCGCCGCAATCGCGCCCCTCACATGACGGCACGCAGTCATCCGTGGTGAAAAACAGGGTGGCATTGAGGTAGTAGCCGATTTCTTCACCCGCCGTGGCGGCGTTGCGACCATCGGAGAGTTCGAGCTGCCACTGGCCATCGACCGGACTGTCGGCCAAAGCCGCGAAGGCCCCCGGAAACCAGTGCCGACCGATCACGCCATTGAAATTCGAGAAACCGTTCGGCAAAGTCACGGACGCTTGCGCACCCGAAGGAGCGGTCAGGGTGGCAGTCACATTCTGGGGGTTGTTGTGAATGACTTCCAGTTTCAGATAGACACCGTTGGCCGTTCCGCCGAGCCCTTCGATCGTCGCATCCAAGGTGAGGGAATCATCCCCCAGGGGAATCTCCGCCGCTTCATCTTCGCCATCGTAGGCGCTGAAATGCCAGCCGCGATCCCAATCGGGTTGCCCACTCTGCCGTAAATTCAATTCCATAAACGACCAGCCCTCGTAATAATTGGGTGTCGCGGTCATTTGCATGGAAGCCAACGCCCAGGGAGCACTGCGAAACGCCCCTTCGCCCGCCAGCCAACCCGACTGAAACAGCGCCACCGCTCCCGCCACATGCGGCGCAGCCATGGAAGTTCCGCCGAAGTTGTCGAGTCCTCCCGCATCCACCCAGATGCCGGGAGCAATGAAATCAAGCATGCCATTCATGTTGGAAAAACAGGTGACTTCGCCGTAGACGGGATAGGGCTGCGAACAGCCCATCCCCATGATCATCGAGACGTCCTCATCGAACTGCGCGCCGGTAGCGACGCCCATGGAAATGCAGGCCGGACTTCCCACCGAGTTATCCCGATTCTCGTTACCCGACGAGATACTCACTAAAACGCCGTGCTCGTGCCATAGATCCAAAATCGGGTCGAGATAGACCGAGTCGCCATTGCAGGGAGCGGGGTCTTCGCGATCGGAACCAAGCGACATATTGGCCGCCACGATGTTGTAGGTTGTGGCGTTTTCGGCCACCCATTCAAGCGCGGCGGCGGTGGTAGAGCTATAGGCGCGAAAGCCCATTCCCTCAATATATTCGAAGACATTGAGCGCTAAAATATCGGTTTCGGGAGCGACACCCAGCGAAATCCCCGCCACGTTGGTGCCATGGGTGGTCCGGTCGGCCACCTCGTCGATGTCTTGCCCGGCGAAATTCATCCAAACCTTGACCGCACAACCCTCCACCCCCGGTTCCGAACAGCTTCCGAAATCGGATTTCCAATAATGAACCGGCGTATCGAGAATGGCGACCGCCGTTCCCGCCCCGCGAATACCCTGATCGTGCATTTCAGCCGCTCCCAAAAAGGGCAGCGAGCTGGCCAGATGCGGCACCAGCAGATGATCGGGAAGGATGCGTAGCACCTTGGGATCGTCCATCAATACGCCCAGTTGCGTTCGATCGATCGTGAGCGCCAGCATGGGGTAACGGGTGAAACGATGATGGACGGCCAGGGGGCCGCGGGTCGACAAATCGGCAACCAAACGCGCTTGGAGCGCCGCGAGTTCGGCTCGTTGAGCGGCGGTTTTCGCCACTCCCCGGCGTTCCTGGAAAGGACCGGCGGGCGTGACCGACGACCGCACGGCATCGGCGAAACGAACCACCACCCGGACTTTTCCCTCTGCATCGAAACGTGTCAACACGGACGGGTCCAATTTGGCGGCGACGGTTTGTCCCGCCTGCGCTGTTGGCACAGCCAACAAATTCCAACCGACCAGAACCGACAATACGATTGCGATAACGGGAACAGACGTCCGCATCATAACGCTCCTTTAGGTTGATATCAGCGAAACGGCCCGGGTCGACCGGGTCGCGTTATAGCCTAGCACGAGAAAAAGGGATTGAGAAGGGAAAGCGAGGGTTTGAAACCTGGCTCAGTACAGCTTGCCTCAGTAAAGCCGCCGGATCTGAGTTCCAACATAGTAGTGAGAGAGAATCTGCTCGTAATTCGACCCCTGTTTGGCCATACCCGCCGCGCCCCACTGACACATGCCGACGCCATGGCCCAAACCGCGACCGCTAAAGGTCGCTTTACCGGCGGCGATGCGGAAAGTGAACTGAGTGCTTTTCAACTTGTTGTAGCCGAGCTTGGCGCGGAAATCATCCCCACTCATGGTGACCGTCTTCTTGCCGTAACGCAAACGAACCGTCTTCACCCGCCGTGATGTATCGCGAACGGGAATGTCGATTAAGAAACTTTTCCAGTACGCCTTGGGAACGTCCAAGGCCTTGGCCAACGCTTGGCGAGAAAGGCCGAAAGTCCAACTGTAGGAAGGAGAATCCTTGCAATACAAACACATCTGCGGAGCCGAATAGGGATAGGGCTCGTTCCACACTTCTTCCGAACTCGCCGTTTGCCCCCCGCAAGTGGAGTGATAAAAGGCCTTCACCAGCCGATTGTTGTACACCATCACCTCGCCTCGCGTGTCGTCCACCGCCTTGCGGGCCTCGTCATCCTCGGCGCTATAGCCGCCATACATCTGATCGATGGCGGTAGAGGCCAGATCGCAGACTTCCTGGGGATGGTTGATTTTCTTGTAGACGGCATACGAACGCGCGGCCACCGCCTGAGCCTTCTTGGCTTCAAGCGGCCAACTCGGGATGCTTTCCTTGTTGATCAGACCGTACAGATACCCCTCCAGGTTGACTTCGTTCACCAGCGCCAGCTTCCGCGGGTTTTCGGGTTCACGTACAATCAGCATGTCCTCGCGGAACACGCGGCCCTTGACGTCGATCCAGTTCTGGGTGGCGCGAATGCGCAGTTGCTGGGCGGAAATCGGCTTTCCATCCACCAGAAATCCGTTCTCATCGGACGTGCTGACACTGTGTTCATGCACTCCTTCAACCTGATATTTCAGTTCCCCCAGATCATCGTCGAAAAAATGCAGGGAAACACCTTTCACCGTCAAGCTCGGCTGATCGCGCGAAATGCAGATGGTCAGGCGGTCGTAGCGTACCGGCTCCTGAGCGACGGCGGGAAGGCTGAAGCCGAAAAAGATGAGGACGAATAAAAAGACGATGGCGAACGTCTCGGTCGAGCGCAGACGGATCGGATGACGTGGATTCCCCATGGATCAGGCCTCCTTTTTAGTCTACTGAGTATACGTCATTCGTCTCTCCAACGCAAGCCGGACTCGACAGGCGCAGTCTGCACGAGTGCGTTCATGAGCCAATTCAAGCGATTCCGTTTTAATATGGCTGAATTTACAATAGGTTGAAGCTATTTAGGGAATGATGGATCGGATGAGAAAGCGAGCGTTCGTTTGAAAGAGAAGATCAGCGACCATACCGCTCAGGCATAAACATTCAGACGGCTACCGGGGGCGGACCCGCTCAGATCCAAGCGATCCGGCGGCAGTCGGCTTTGTTCGATCAACGAGATAACGGCCTTGCCTTTCGCCTTCTGTGCATCCAGGGCTTTCTTGACTAGGGCGATCTCGCTCTTCTGCGCGGTGATGGACCGTGTGTTGGCTGTGGTTGAAGCGGCAATGCTGGAAATCATACCCATGATTTCACCTATTCAAGCTGTACAACTTCAATTGAAAAATGGCGTCCTGCAAGGTAAGAGGGAACATGAATCGCCGTTATTCCCAAAATCCGGTATACCTCATTACCTCTTGACCTATTTACCTACCATTAATGATCGACCAATGCAAGCTTTTTGTAACCCCAAATCCTGTGTTTTTCATTATTATACTTACATGCCAGTAAAAAAGCAATGCCCCAGACACGAGCAATCTCTAGCGGCCAATTCCCAAACGCCTCTCAACGAGAGTGGACAGAGCCTCCAACTGCTTTTTCATTTCGTAATTGTTTTGTATAAACTCGCGATATTCCAACGACTTATACTCTTGGTTGGTCGCCATGCCGACAAATTCGGGGATGGTGTTCCACAGGTACTCGCGGGGGTAGATACCCGAGGCTCCCACAAAGTTGTGAATCGCCGGTTTGATTCCGCATGCCATCGCTTCCATGATAGCCAGATACTGGCTCTCCAGCACAGAACTACACACAATCAGGTCTTTGTCTTCCAACCAGCCCGGCACATCGGCAATGTGGCCATCAAAGTGAATGCGATCGGCGATCCCGGTTTCGTGGCTGAGCTGTTCGAAGTAATAGTGATAACGGGCATCCTGGATGTCTCCACCGATAGACAGACGGAACTCCGGGTGAGCGCTTGTGAGGGCATGGAAGGCATGAAATAGCAGCATCGGCCCTTTTTTGTAATTGATACTGCCCAGATAGGCCACATGCGGCCCCGCACTTCGTTTGCGAAAAGGAAAACGGTCGAGATCGATCCCCGATGGAATCACGGTGATTTCATTTACCTTTTTCATAATATCGGGAACTTGCGCCATCACATGTTCGCGGATGTGGGCAGCCACCACAATCAACGTGTCGATTTTAGACCAGTCGATCTGCGGCACAAACCCCGCATAGGCTTCGTAGCTGTGAAGACGACAAACGACCGTTTTTCCATCTAACAGGGTCGGATGCTTGGTTAAGTCGATAGCCAGTTGATTGGCCCACTCGATCCAAACGATGTCAGCCCAGGCCGCTGCCTCAGCAAAGTCGCGCTGATTGAGGCTCACAACCTGGCGACATTCATAGTACTGACCGAAATGCTCGGCAATATCGCCGATGAAATTCTCCATGCCGCGTATGCAAAGCAAGGCCATCTTGGGACGCGCCGCCAAGTGGGAGACATTGGAGGAGACGTCGGTCTCCCGGGCACAGACATCCCGCATGGCGATAAGATCGGGATCGTCGGAATGAACCGTCGCCAGGGAATCGAGCACGTCGAGAACCGCACCGGGACGCCCCAGTTCGCGAAGGACAGCGGCCAAGTTGAGACCGGCATCACGGTCGGTCGGATCGAGTTTGAAAGACCGCTCAAGCCAAGCGACCGCAGCCTCCAGGTTCCCGGCCTGCGCCTCCACCGCCCCCAAAGCATTCAGCAGCTCTGCCTGATTCGGATCATCGGCTAAAAGCGTCTTTAAGATCGTGCGCGCGCCCGCGAAATCACCGGCTTCAAAACATGCCTCGGCCTTTTGAAGTGTTGGTTTATCGGCCACAGAACCTCCCTTACCCTCGCGTCCAAGGACGTCACGATCGCTGATTCAGTCGTACGGAGCATCATACTCCAACAGAGACGGAGCGCCAAGCCGATACCTTTCAAAGAAGACAAACCACGTGAAAATCTGGAGCTTTGAAGATAAATACGGTATGATTTCGCATCGTGCTCAACGCTATGGAGGCCTGATGATTTTCCCGATTACGCTTACCTATGCGCCTGAAACGCGCGCGCTGTCCATCACGAACGGCAGCAAACCGGATTTCACGATCGGTGCGTTTGGAAAATTCAGTTACTCGAACGAGCTGCTGGTGCATATGAACAAGGAAGACGAAATCATCAACCTGCAGATCGGCAACTACTGCTCGATCGGTCACCAAGTAACCGCTCTGATCAACCGCGACTACGATCATCAAGCCGTCAGCACCTCGCCCTACCTGCCTGTACGTCCCGAAATGAAACGGCGAGGTCAAATCCTAATCGGCCACGATGTCTGGATCGGCAACGGTGCAGTCCTGATGGCTGGACGCCGTATCGGCAACGGCGCCGTCATCGGGGCCAGGACCGTCGTCTCGAAAGACGTTCCGCCCTACACGATCGCGGTGGGGAATCCCATGACCCTGGTGCGAAAACGCTTCACGGATGAGCAAATCGAAAAACTGCTCGCCATGCGCTGGTGGAATTGGGAAAACGACAAGCTAGAAGCCAACAAATCGCTGTTTGCCGATGATATAGATGCCTTTCTCGAACGCTTCTACGAACCTCCGCCCGCAGCGGAACCCGTCACGCTGGACCGCCGTCGCCATACCGTGTTGCTGATGCCCGATTTCGAAGACCCGTATCCGGTGTGGCCGAAAGTGGTCCAAGCCTACTTAGACGTATTTGACGAAAAAGACGACGTTTCACTCGTGCTCAATCTTCCCAACGATGAACAACTACCTCAAAATCTTGCCCGCTTGCAATCGGCCATGCCGGATACACCTGAGTATGCCGATGTGGTCGTCACCACTGAACCACCCGTTTCCACCATCGACCTGATCCGCAATATGGAGTCGTTTGTCACCACCCGTTCTCGCATGACGATGGATTGGACAAGTTGTGCCCATAATGCAGGAGTCGAGATCATTTCCGGTGTGGATAGCCCGATTTTCGACCCTGCTTTCATCGCCGCCCGTAAGACATAAGCGGTATCGAAGACCCAACATCGAATTGTCAAAAAAACGATGGTTTTTTCGCTATTTATCGCCAGTTTCAGAACGTTGCTTTTCCTGAAGAGATGAAAGCGAGAATTTTCCGCGAAGTATGAACGTCTATCTAGCTGTTATTCCAGACTCTATTTAAATCTATCGCCAGTAATCGAGTATGATTGTTCGAATGGCACCCACTCGGCATGGGATTTGCTACACAATACGGGAGTAGAGGTTTTAGCAACAGCGGATGACAGGATTCTGACATGGCCGATAACGAAAAGGTCGCGAGTAAGCCTTCTTTGGAATGGCATCCCAGCAAGCGCTGGAATCCATTCAACAGCTACAAGCTTCTGGCCCACGTCCACCGTTGGAGCCACATCAAGCGTGGCCGACCGATCCCCGCGCCCATCCTGATCACGGTAGACCCCACCAACCGCTGCAACTTCGACTGCGAATGGTGCAACGCCGAATTCGTGCGAAAAAAACCGCGCGACTCGATCTCGAAAAAAACACTGCTGGCTTTGGCCGACTTCCTGCCGAGTTGGGGGCCGAACGTCCCCGATGTGGAACCGGGTGTAAAGGCCGTGTGTGTCGCAGGTGGTGGAGAGCCCTTACTCAACCCGGCCACCTCCAGTTTCATCGACCGCCTGTCGCGCAAGGATATCGAAATCGGACTCGTCACCAACGGCAGCCTGATTCACAAAAATGTCGATGCGTTGTCCCAGTGCACGTGGGTGGGCGTGTCGGTCGATGCGGGAACGGCCAAAACCTTCGACGCCTACAAGGGCACGCGACCCGAACAAAACATCTTCGATACCGTCATCACCAACATCGAGCTTCTGGCCGATTACGCCCGCCGCCACAACACGCGGTTGGGAATGCCGCACCCGGCCTACGGCGTCAGCTTCAAATACCTGCTCTACAAAGATAACATCGGCGAGATCGTCCAAGCTACCAAGCTGGCGAAGGAAATCGGCTGCAAAAACATCCACTTCCGTCCGGCATCCACAACCTGGGATAAAATCGGCGGCGAGCAGGAAATCAGTTTCTCCCCTGAGCAGATTGAGTTGTTTCGTGAACAGATCGCCGAGGCCGTCGAATACAGCGATGAGAACTTCGGTGTTTTCGGCGTCACCCATAAATTCAACTCGCAGTTCACCCGCGCCAACTACTTCGATCGTTGCTATGCGGTGTTCATGACGGCCGTCGTCATGGCGCCCATGGACCCATCCGCCCCGGAGGATGCCTTCAATCTCGGCTTGTGTTGCGATCGGCGCGGCGATCCCAAGCTGGAACTTCTGAGACAGTGCACCGATCCGGCCAAAATCAACCAGGTCTGGGGGAACGAGGCTCACTGGAACGTCCTCGATTCGGTGAATGTCTGCGCGGAATGTCCACGCTGCACCTATCAACCCCATAATGAAATCTACGAGCAGGTCATCCTGAACGACAGTATGACCTATAAATTCATATAGCGATATTCGGTTCAGGAAGGGGATCCCGCACCATGGATATTTCGGTAATCGGGCTCGGAAAACTGGGGCTCTGCACGGCGGCCTGCTTTGCCTCCGCCGGGGTCAAGGTAATCGGAGTCGATAGTAACCCCGCCATTCTCGAAGCACTGTCCCGCCGTGAGAACCCGATCGACGAAACCGGATTGACCGACCTGCTGGAACAAGCCTGGGATCACCTGCGCGTAACCGACGATCTCGGCGATGCCATTGCCAACAGCGAGGCGACACTGATCATCGTCCCCACCCCCTCGACCGATTCGGGTGCATTCACCAATGCCATGGTGGAAACCGTGCTGCGCGCCATCGGACCGCTTTTAGCCGAAAAGGATCGTTTCCATATCGTCGATGTCGTTTCAACCGTCATGCCCGGCAGTTGCGACGGTTCATTCAAACCGCTTCTGGAAGAATTGTCGGGTAAACGCTGCGGCATCGATTTCGGGTTGGCCTACAATCCGGAATTCATTGCCCTCGGCTCGGTCGTCCATAATTTTTTCAACCCCGATATGGTGCTGATCGGCGGTTCGGACTCCCAAACCGGCAACGCACTGCGTAGCCTGTATGCACGCATGGTGAAAAACAAGCCGCACTACGCCATCATGTCGCTGGTCAACGCCGAAATCACCAAACTGAGCCTCAACTGCTACGTCACCACCAAAATCAGCTTCGCCAACGAACTGGCGGCCATCTGTGAAAAGGTACCCGGTGCGGACGTGGATGCCGTTTCGGAAGCCATCGGCGCCGACACACGGGTAGGATCGAAATACATCAAGGGCGGTCTGGGGTTCGGCGGTCCCTGTTTCCCTCGTGACAATATCGCCTTTCAGCGTTTTGTCGAAAACCTGGGTATGCAGGCCAATCTGGCGCCCCATGTCGTCGCGATCAACCAGCGCGTCGTCGCTCGACTCGAAGAATCGGTCACGCAAACCCTCCCGGCCGGAAGCCGCGTGGCTCTGTTCGGTTTATCTTACAAACCGTCCACTCACATCGTGGAAGCGTCCCAATCTTTGCAATTGGCCGTGCGCCTGGCCGATGCGGGCTACGAAGTCGTGCTGCACGATCCCAAGGCGTTGAAGGCCGCCGAAAATGAACTGGGTAAGCAGGTCCGCTATGAATCCGATCCCTATACCGCGGCGGAAGGAGCATCGGCGCTGATCCTGCTGACAAGCTGGCCGCAGTTCATCGAACTGGACTGGCCGCGTCTGGCCGATTGCATGGCCGCCCCGCGCCTTCTGGTGGATAGCTGGCGTTGGTTTAAAAACGATCCTCCGGCGAATTTTCGCTATGTCGCACTCGGACTCGGACCGACACAAAACGAGCAACGGGTCAATGAAGAAGATCCACCCATCGCCTGGCGAATCGTCTATTCCCCAACCATTCAATCGCTTCAGGCGGTTCTGGCCGCCCCCGCGATTCGTGCCTTGACCGACGCCGGAAAGGATGAACCCATCGAGGTACTGTTTCCCTTTCCCATCGACACACGCTATACCGATCCTGAAACCGGCCTCACCCTGCGGGGTTTTCGAAACCGCCTCGAACTTGAGGAATACCTGGTTCATACTAAAGACGAAAGCCGCACTGTCTGGATCGGTTCCATACGCGAAGGTTTGATCCTCGAACCCAATGCATTCGATGCGCTCGCGATGGCGCTTAATACGCCGGATGCGCAGAACATCCCATTTGCCGCCTTGAATCTCATTCCGAACAAGTACGCCTCGGACGATCCTCCACCTTTTGCCTGCTGGCTGCGGCAAGATGCATTCGGCAAACACGCCGGTGCTTGGTTGGCCGCTTGGTTGGATGGGGCGGAACCCCCTGCAATCGGGGACAAAATCCTGACAAGCCCGGGATTTAAAGCGAAAATCGAATCGACGGCCCTTGAATTGGAATTATCGCTATTATCTGGTAAGAAGCCGGACATCAATGCCGTCAAAAACAAGATGCAAGACGCACCCCGTCTTTTACGCTGGTATGTAGCCGAACAATGTGCCTCCGGCGACATCGCCGACATCAATCATCTTCCCTACACACTTCTCGCGCCGATCGCCGACGCATTGACCGACCCGCGCTTGCATTTTCCCTGGATCGACCGCATGCAGCGCTTCCTTGCCGAATCGGATTGGCAGGCTTTGTTGAGCGAAGCATCAAGCGCTCCCCCGGCCGGTCTGGAAGGCACGGCTGCCATGCTGGTCGGTATCGCCAACCTCAACCTGAACAAACCGCTCGAAGCCATGCAAGCGCTAAACATCGCCATGGGGATCATTCCGCAAGATTCCGCTCTACGTTTCACGGTCGGAATGGCGCTCATGAACCTTCAACGCTTTGCCGACGCATCGGGTTTTTTCGATATGCTGTTCAAGGAAGACCCGCGCGATTTCGAGTCTTTATGGCGATTGGGGCTCGCGCGCCTGCAGGTCGATGACTTCACTTCGGCTGCCGCAGCCGCCGGACGTCTGATGACGTCGGCGGATATCGAACCGCGACACCTGGATCTCGCCTTACATGCTCACGAAGTCGCCGGACTTTCCAGTGAGCTTCAAAAATATTCCCGCTACATCGAAATGTATCCCCCCTTACCCGCCGATTTCTCCGAAAAGGAGATGGCTATCGCAGGCTATGTGATCCGCAACAAGAAATCCGACGCCTGGGTGGTGGATGTCGGAGCCAATCTGGGGGACGTCAGCCACGCCTTTCTTGATTGGGGCCACCGGGTCTTGTCCATTGAACCCGATGAAACCTTGATCCCCACGCTCAAGCAAAAAACCGCCGCATTCGGCGAACGAGCGGCCTATGTCCATTGCGCCTGCTCAGACCAAAACGGAAAAGGCTCGTTATGCATCGGCAACGAACGCGGCTTCAACACCCTGGATTCCGACACCCGGAATGTCCTTAAATTTCGCTACTCGGACAACCACGGCAGCCAGTCGGTGCGTTTACGTCGTCTGGACGATCTGCTCGACAGGAAAGGAATTCAGCAGGTATCGTTGCTTAAAATCGACGTTGAGGGTCACGAGCTGAAGGTGCTGGAGGGACTTCGTGACGATTGGTACCCGCGCATCGACTATATCCTGTTTGAGTATCACATTCGTCTGGGAAAAAAAATGGCCGAAGTCCTGCACCATCTTTTTGAGCGCGGCTTTATTCACGGCATCTGCTTCCAACATCCCGGAAACGATCTTTTAGGGCTGCACCTGGAAAGCTTCAAAGCACAAGACAAACAGCTCAACCTGAACATCGATGCCAGTGGATACGGAAACATCATGGTATCGAAAAACCCGATCTTCCCCTTCGATCCGGCCTGGCTCGATCCGGGTGGCCCCCCAATCCGACCGGACGATCTGGATGGGAGGTGGCCGCGATGAAACCGAAAAATGATGCTTCGAACGAGAAAACACTGAATCTCGCTCTGTTTCTGGATGGAGAGATTTACAACGGCGACGCCATTTTCGACGAAACCAGCGTCCTGAATCACGACAAACTGCTGCATGTCTGGCTGAACATGAAGCAGTATCTGAACGACCACGGTGTCAACGTACACACCTACGATCAATACAGCGATCTGCGAAGCGTGGATAAAGCGGTGTTTTTCGGACTCTACGGCCCCAATCCGGATCTCTACAAAAAATGCCGCGAACTGGATATCCCCTGCTATTTCGTGGCCTACGAGCCTCCGGTGATTCACTCAACCAATACACGCCATGAATTGATGAAGCTGACGGGGATGTTTCGGCGCATCCTCACCCACCAGGACGACCTGATCGACAACCGCCGGTTCTTCCGCATCTCCGAAGGAAAAGCATACCCCGACATGAGCGGCTGGAAGCCGATTCCCTTTGAACAAAAGCGCTACATGATGATGATGAACAGCTACCGCTATGCCAACAATGACAGCTACCGGGAGCTTTATTCGGAACGTTTTCGAGCTTCCAAATTTTTCGAACAGGCATCCGACGAGTTCCATGTTTACGGTCGCGGACTGAACGATCCGGCGCGCGTCGTCCAACGCTGGCCTCATAAGAAACCGGTCTTTTTCCATTCTTACGTGGGTGAGGTGGAAAACAAGATGGCCGTTCTGGCGCACTACAAATTCAATCTATGTTTCGAAAATTGCATCGGTGTTTACGGATATATTTCCGAAAAAATTCTGCACTGCTTCCGCGGGGAAACCGTGCCGGTCTATTGGGGACCGGTCAATCCAACCGACTACTTCCCGGCCGAAACCTTCGTGGATGTTCGCGCTTTCGAGGATTACGCCGATCTACATCGATACCTGAACGGTATGACCAAAGCCCGCTACAACGACTACCTCGATGCCATGCGCGCCTACCTGGAATCGGAACAGTATGAGCGCTTTTTCGGAAAGTGGAACTTCGGACGCGCCATGCTGACACTGATCGAAGCCGAAGACCGTCTTTCCAATACCGATGTTTTAACCGCCAAGCAGGGGAACAACCATGATTGAAGGGCAACATATTTTCATCACCGGCGGCGGCGGGTTTATCGGCTCGACCTTGGTCGAACGCCTGATCGAACAGAACACGATCACCGTCTTCGATACCTTTGACCGCGATGCCCTGAGCGGCAAGCCTTATGCCAACCATCCCAGCCTGACGATCATCAAAGGCGACGTTCTGGACGAAACCGCGCTGGCCACGGCCATTCAAGGGGCTGATTACGTGGTCCATGCGGCCGCCGTTGCGGGAATCGATACCGTCGCGCGCATGCCCGTCAAAACCATGGAAATCAATATGATGGGAACGGGAAATGTTCTGCGCGCCGCACTCTCCCTTCCCAAACTCAAGCGTTTTATCGATTTTTCCACCAGCGAAGTTTTCGGTTCAGCGGCCTTCCGCTCCACCGAAAACGACAGTTCTTCCATCGGCGCCGTCGGGGAAGCGCGCTGGATTTACGCCGTCAGCAAGCTGGCCGGCGAGCATCTCTCCTTCAGCTACCATCGCCAATACGGCATGCCCACCGTCACCTTGCGACCATTCAATATTTACGGCCCGGGCCAGGTCGGCGAAGGCGCCTTGCATATTTTCATCCGAAAAGCGCTCCTGAACGAAGACCTCATCGTGTTCGGAGACGGCACCCAGATCCGCGCCTGGTGCTATATCGACGATATGATTGAAGGCGTTCTGCACGTCATGGAACACCCGCGAGCCATCGGCGAATCTTTTAACATCGGAAATGCGCGAGCGGCGATCACGATCCTCGGACTGGCTCAGATGGTCTGTCGCGTTCTCGGATCGCAATCGCGTATTGTCTTTAGAGAAGCGCTCAGTTCCGATATCGAACTAAGGATCCCAAGCATCGATAAGTCACGGGAATTGATCGATTTTACCGCCAACATCGATCTTGAGGAAGGTATTCAGCGAACCGCTGCGTGGTATCACCAGCACTTGCAGGAGCTACCTGAGCTTCCGACTATTTTCAAATAAGGCAATCCACAGAAATGGACTGCACACTTGTCACCCGCGAAGATCTAACCCCTTATCTCAACGAGTTCGAGGCCGCACAGTTCCGTCCTTTAGCCCAACACAGCGCAGCGTGGCAACGTCTGTCCGAATCCCGCTACACCTGGTACGCCATGGCCGCCTTCCACGCCAACCGACTTCTGGGATTTCTTCCGTTTTGCGAAATCAAACATGACATCGGCTCCGTCTGGATGTCCGGCCCCCTCGCAGCCGGATATGGGGGCATCCTGCGCCGTAACGACGTTCCCTCAAACAACCTTTACCCACAGCTTTTATCCGCCTGGCTGTCCGCCGCACGTGAAGCGAAGATCGACGTTCTGAGCTTGTTTAACGCCCCGTTTTTCGACGACCGGGAGTTATACCGGGAAGCCCTGGACCCCGACTTCATTTTCGATAAGTTTTACCAATACTTGCCGGATGATTTCGATCCCGATAACGCTCCGAATTGGAAGATACGTGGCTTTATCAAACGCCAACGTAAACGCGCCAGCGACGCCGGATTATCGGTAGCCTTCTCCGGCGTTGAAGGACGCCCCTACCTGCCGGAGTGGTACTCGCATATCCTATGTCCGCGTTTTTCCGACTTCGGAGCCACCCCCGCACCCCTCAGTTTTTTCGCGGATCTGTTCGACGCACTGGCCCCGGCAGGCTTGTGCCGGTTCGGCGCAGTCCGGCAAGACGACAAGATGGTGGCAGGCGGTTTGTTTCTCACCGGTTGGAGCTTGGACATCTATCTCCGCGCCGCCACCACCGAATTCATGCGCCAAGGAGCCGGCTTCCTGCTCGACGACGCCGCCATTCAACTGGGACGCAATCTCGGTTGCGGGGCCATTAACTTCCAATCGTCACCGTCGAAAGAATCGCCCAGCTACACGTATAAGCGAAACTGGGGTTGCGCCGAAGCCGAAACAAGCGTTTTCACCAAAATTCTCACCGATGTCGCCCCCTTCATACGGGCCGGAAAAGATGCGGTGAGCCAGGCGTTTCCCGGTTTTTTCGTTCTGCCGTATAACGTATACGAGGAGTCTTCATGACTTATGGATTCAAGCGCCCCGAACATGCCGATTTCCCGCCCATCGTGCATGTGGAAAATACCAATGTCTGCAACATCCGCTGCATCCACTGCCCACAAGCCGATCCGTTCAACCTCGTCCCGGATTACCGGCCCGAAACCATTTCCGATAGCGTGATGGACCAGGTCATCGACGAAGTCGCCACCCACCGCGGCGTACTACGCCTCACTCCCGATGGCGAAACCCTACTGCCCAAAGGCATCGCCGCCCAACTGCGACGAGTCTTCCAGAAAAAAGTACGCGTTCTGGCCATAAACACCAACGGTCTTCTGATGGAAGGCGAAACCTTGGATGCGCTGCTCAATCCGGGAGAGACGCGCCTGGCCGTCGAAGTCAGTCTCGATGCGCTTTACCCCGACAGCTATCACGCCATCCGAAAAGGATCCGACTTCTCTCGGGTGATGGCCAATATTTTCACTCTGTTGCGAGAACGCGACGCGCGTGGACTGAAAGACCAGATCAAACTGATGGTGAGCATCATCCGCCAACCCGAACTTCCCAAAGGCGAATACGAGCAGTTCGAACGTTTCTGGTCGCCGCTGGCCGATAAAATCATCCACCGCCAATATGTGGATACCAAGGAGCTGACTCCGAAAAAGGATCTCGACGACGACGCCCGTTGGTCGAATCCCGAGAATCCACTGGATCGCTGGCCCTGCGTGGTGCCCTTCACCCGTCTGGTGGTAACCTACGACGGCTCGATTCGATTCTGTCCCGACGACTGGCGCAAAGAAACCGTGATCGGCCGCATCGGCGACCAAACATTGGCGGAAATATGGCGGTCGCAAACCATGCGCGACTTGAGGGAATCTCACCTGAACCACCGATTCGAACACCCCACCTGTACCCGCTGCACCGACTGGAAAGCGCTGAAATGGGATTTTGATTACCTGGTCGCTCTCAACGATCTGTTCGGAGAAGGAACCGTCTGACTTTTCCGTTCTTTCCGGCAGTATCGACACCCCAATCGCAGCACGGGAGATCGCGCGCGTGCCCTTGTCGGGATTATTCCGTTGTCAATACGAACAAAGTATCCGATAATGCTGTGAATATGACAAGTTACGAGTCCGTTACCCGATCTCGTCGAACCGATCTCCATCGAAAGGACATCTCCGATGCGAGTCATCAATGTTGTTTTCATAATGTCACTGTTTCTTGTAGGTTTGAGCGGCTGCATGTCCGATGCCGACGACTCGAACGCGACTCCCGATGGAGACCAAGACACCAGCCAAGAACCGGATGGTGACGTGGACGCCGAACGAGACGCGGATGACGATTCCTTGGAAACCGATATCCTTTCGGAAAACGAAACGGAAGAAGCACCCGAAGGCCCGTTTCACGACCCCTGGATGGTGATGGCTTCCGATGAACTGCCACCGCAACGAGGTTTCATCATCAAACGCGGTATTATCCACAGCCATTCCCCCTACTCCCATGACGCCTGCGACGATGAGCCCTTCATCGATGGCGTCCGTAATGAAACCTGTTTCGAAGACTGCCGCACCGGAATGTGCCTGACAGCCCAAGACTTCGTTTTCCTGACGGATCACGACGATCTCTTCGCCGAATACGAATATCCGGAGGTGCTACTTTATCAGCAAGGCGACGAGCTGATCGAACGAGGTGGCCTGCCGGTCGCCAATCGGGTCGTTTGCGAAGACGGACGGCGGGTAATCGTCGCGGCAGGCACCGAAACCGGGATGATGCCGATCGGATTGGAGCATCACGTTGCCGAGACCATCGAAGAACGCAAAATCATTTACAACAGCAAGGACGCCGACGCCATACACGCCATGCAGGCCGCCGGCGGATTGGTCTTCCTGCAACATACCGAAGGTTGGGAAGTGGAAACCATTCTCGATCTGCCGATTGATGGCATCGAAATGTTCAATTTACATCAGAACCTGATGGACAACATGGGAGCCGCCATCGGCCTGTTGCTACGGATGGATACCGAGCCGGAAGCCATCCCGGAGGTCGAACTGGCCATCATCGGCATTTTCCAGGAAAGCGAAGCCGACCTTTTCCGCTGGTCGAAAGCCTTGATGCAAAAGCCCCTACCCGCTATCCTCGCCACCGACGCCCATCGCAACGTGTTCAAGAATCCCAGTCCCGATGGCGAACGAATCGATTCCTTTCGCCGCATGATGCATTGGTTTTCGAACTACGTGTTGATTCCTGAAGGCGAGGTGGACGACGCCGTTCTCAAACAAGCGATCGCCCACGGACGCCTGTACGGCGCCTTTGACTACCTCGGGTATCCGGTAGGCTTCGATTTCCATGCCGAAGTCGCTGAAACTGTATATGAAATGGGAGACCACATCCTTGCCGGATCATCCGCCCAATTGAGCGTAACCCTGCCACAGGTCTATCGTCTGGACCCGAACGGGCCGCAGCCGATCCTATCGGCACGCATTCTCAAGGCCGATGACGGCGAATGGGAGGTCGTCGCCGAAGGTGGGCATGACCTGGAAATTGCGGTCGAATCCGGCATTTACCGTAGCGAAGTGCGAATCGTGCCGGAGCATCTACGCCCTTGGCTGGGAAACGAAGCCGACACGTATATACACGAAATAATCTGGGTGTATTCCAATCCCATCTACATCGGAGTCCCATATTGATCGGCATTATTGCCGAAGCATGTCCGGCTTTAGGCTCCGAATCATTCGGAATTCTGTCGTTTTTCCTTTGCGCGTCCCTTCGCCTCGTTTATGATGAAACGATTATATTATGAGGCGATGATGAGGCAGTGGTTTCTCGGCATTCTAATGTTTCTGCTTCTCACCCTGGGTTTGTTTGAACAACCGCTCGGGGCGTACCCCTATGACCTCCACTGGCGAACGATGGAAACCGAACATTTCCGCATCAGCTACCACCAAGGGCTGGAAAACATGGCCCGCCAACTGGCTCGCATGGCGGAGCATATCTATTCCGAAATGACGCCGCTTTTGGAATACGAGCCTAAATTCAAAACCGAAATCGCCCTTGTGGACCATGTGGATACGCCCAATGGCTGGGTCAACGTCTACCCCTATAACCACATGGTTCTTTACGCCGTACCGCCCGGACGCAAATCGGTCCTCAACGATTATGACGACTGGTACCGCGTTCTTTTTTCCCATGAATTCACCCATGTGATTCAGCTTGATACCAAATCGGGCATCCCGGCCGCCGTGAATATGATTTTCGGCGGAATGATCCACCCCAATCAGTACATGCCGCGCTGGTACACCGAGGGAATGGCGATTTTCCACGAATCTTTTTTCACCGCCGGTGGGCGCCAGCGTTCGGCCTTGTTCGACATGTATCTGCGCATGGACTCCCTGCAAGACCATTTCTTGGAAATCGATCAGATCGGGGCCAACACCGACCGCTGGCCGCGCGGCAATATCTGGTATCTATACGGGGCCAGGTTCATGCAATATCTGGCCGATAAATACGATCAAAAAACCTTTGCCGCTCTCGGCTATCTGTATGGTCAACGGCTGATTCCCTATTCCCTCAATACGGTTCTCAAACGAATCACCGATGACGACTATCTGCGTCTCTACGCGGAATGGAAAGACCTCACCATCGCCCGCTACAGACGCGATTCCGAGCGTTTGAAAGCCCTGGGACTAACCGAATTGCATCCCCTCACCGACACCGGCGAAGATCACGATTCGGCGCGTTTTTTTCCAACCGGCGATAAAATGCTGTATTTCCACGACGACGCCCGACCCAATCGGCATGGCTGGGCGGTGCTGGACCTCGACACGATGGAACATGAGATCGTCATCGAAGCCGACGACGACGGCGGAGCGACCATCGCCCCGGACGGAAGACGCGTGGTGACAGGCCAGCTCACGTATACACGCATGGAATATTACTACTACGACCTCTTCCTGCACGACCTCGAACGTAAAACCAGCGAACGTCTCACGGATGGCCTGCGGGCGCGCGATCCCAGTTTCGCACCCGATGGTCGCCATCTGGCCTTCGTCAGCTTCGGTCCCGGACAATCCAAGCTCATGCTTCTGGACGTCGACTCCAAAGACGCCATCGATCTGCTGCCCGAAGGAAATTTCGATCAGGTTTTCAGTCCTGCCTGGTCACCCGATGGCCGTTACCTGGCTTTCACCGGCTGGCGTCAAGACGGCTTCAAAGATATCTATCTTTACGATTTCGACACACAACAAATCATCCCCATCACTCAGGATAACGCCCTGGATATGTCCCCGACCTGGTCGTTCGACGGTCGCCAACTCTTCTGGTCGTCCGATCGCACGGGTATTTACAACGCCTACAGCTACGACACGGTCTCGAAGCAAACACGGCAGTTGACCAATGTTCTGGGAGGCGTTTTCTCCCCCTTGGCTACGCCCGACGGCAAGCGGCTGATTGTGTCGAGTTACAAGTGGAACGGCTATGATCTGGCTTGGATCGATTTGGAAAAACTGGGTGCCCCTCCAGCACCCGACGTTCCGGAATTACGCCCCCGCCGCACCTACGACGAGCCGGAAGTTCCTTTTGAAGATCGGGAATACTCGCCCTTCCCCTCTTTGTACCCAAAACTGTGGAAACCGACCTCCGGTGAAGATCACGCAGGCTCAACGTTGGGAATCCATATGTGGGGCGACGACATTGCCGGGAATCATCACTGGGAACTGGAAGCCGATGTCGGCCTGAAAAGCGGAGATCCCACCATCGGTGTCAGCTACAGCTATAAGCGTTTTCTGCCGAACCTCTCCCTTCGCGCCACTCATACTTCCTACACCGTTCAGGCTGCCGCCATTAAAAACGGCGAGGTGATCGATCAGAACGAATCGCGTACCGGTGCATCGGCTTCGATTTCCTTCCCTTTCACGAACCGCTTGGTGCGCGGTTTGAACAGCCACCATTACGGCCACACCCTGTCACTTTCAACCAACTTCCGGTACACACGTTTGCTGAACCGCTATGACTATGAACCGCTGGAAGATCCGCCCACCTTTGCCGACACCGGACTCGGCAGCGGCTTTTCCATCGGCTGGTCCTACAACAACCGCCAAGGATTTCCCGGTTTCGTCGGCAGTGCCTCGGGCCGTTCGCTGTACGTCAACGTCCGCACCGAAACCGAAGTGCTGGGTTCGCAGTTCAACAACATCACCGTCGTGGGCGGCTGGGCGGAATACATCGCCAACCCCTGGGTGGATGGCCATTCGCTGGCCATGAAGATTTCGGGCGGCATGGGCTTGTCCGACTATCAAGACCGACGCCTGTTTTACATCGGGGGTCTTCCCGAAAGCGACTTCGTCTCCGACCTGATCCGCAACAATCGCGTTTACGGTGATTTCATCCGTGGATACGACCCTTATTCCATCGCCGGAGACAAATTCTTCCTGTTCAAATCCGAATACCGCTTCGTAATCTGGAATATCGACCGCGGGGTTGCGACGCTGCCGATCTACTTCCGCCGTCTGCATGCCGCCCCCTTCTTCGACGCAGGCTATCCCTGGGCGGAGGATTTCGAAATCAGCGACACTCGCAAGGGAATCGGCGGCGAAATCCGCCTGGACATCCTGGTGGGGTATTTCCAGGCCATCACACTCCGCATGGGCTACCAGGCCGGGCTCGATCAGGACGGCATTCGGTCGCTGTATTTCTCCCTCGACAATGTTTTCTAAGGCATGGCAATGAGCCGATATTTGTTGCTTCTATCACTGTTCCTGTTTTCACTCTCCGCCTGCACCCACCGGACAAACGACCTGGGAGAAACCTGTTCGCGCGATATCGATTGTCCTGGAAACACGATCTGCGGCCCCGGCGGTCGCTGCAACGACGCCCCCGACGACTGCCTGAACGATACTGCCTGCGGGGATCTGATCTGCGAAGGAAGGTCTTGCGTGGAACCGCACTGCCTAAGCGATTGCGATTGCGCCGTGGACAGTATCTGCGAAAGCGGACGCTGCAGTGTCTCGCTGACTCAATGCTACCAAACCAGCGACTGTCCAACGGGGTACGTCTGCGACTATCAGTCTTCCGATGTCTGCCTGGCCAAGCGCTGCATCAAAGGAGAATGTGAGGTCGACAGCGACTGCGACAGTGAAAGCATTTGCCTGAATAGTCGCTGCGACACCGCCGACTGCTATTACACCTTGAACTGCGAACAGGATGAAACGTGCCGATCCTTCCACTGTGCACCCGCGGAATGCGAATCGGAAACGGATTGCCCGGTCGGCTATCTTTGTTACCGGGCAGGCTGTGAAAGCTTCCCCTGCGAAACAAACATCGACTGCCCACCCCAAAGCGCCTGCATCGAGTCCCTTTGCCGCAAGCAGAGTTGTGAATACGACACGAGTTGCCCCATCGGTGCTTTATGCATCGCCGAGGAGTGCTCACCACCGCAATGTTCGGATCAAGACGATTGTTTACCGATCGAAACCTGCATGATGGGCCGCTGCCGATTCATGTGGAATCTGGAAGACGACCCCGACGCTCCCGATGCACCCTGACGCTCCTGCACGCTCCTTCATGCTCCCTCATGCGCTTATTTGAACTCTTTCGCTCCTTGATTTCTACACCGCATGCGCTATGCTGATACCGGTGCTTTGAATCCATGTGAGGAGAGACAATCGTGGCGCAGATAGAAACGGAACGACTCCAAACCTACCGGGCCTATGCGAAACTGGGCCGGTTCGGACACCTGGCTGCCGTCGCCGGGTATAACGGCGACCGGGTATACCTGACCTGGGTGACCTCGGGCGACAAGACCTGCGACGCCTGCGCGGCGCTCGACGGAGAAACACGCCTCGCCCAGGATTGGGACGTCCACCCACCCCTGCATCCCAATTGCGCCTGCAAATTGGAAGTAGCCGCGAGACCGCCGGTCGACGAAGGGATGGACGAGATGGACTTCCACTTCACCGGAGAGGATGAAGAAACGGAAACGCCATCGGATTTCTGGAACGCGGACAATCTGGGCGGCTGGGTCAAATCCTGGTTCACCGGCGATCCCGTGGATCAGGCGGAGGCGAAGATCCGACGGAAGGTGGCTCACGAACAAGCACTGGCGGGCGAAGGCTCGGACAGCCAAGCCTATCTCGCCGACGTGAACCGGGCAGGTCAAAAGGCCGCCGATGCCCTGGCCGCCGCCGCCGAAGTCGTTGAAGCGGTGGGTGTTCCCGATCCTTCCGACCTGCTGATCGGTCCGGTCGTTTACATATTCGGGAAGAAATTCCTGAGCGTCGCCGAAGCCCGCCGGACACTACAGGCCATGGACGATCTGCCCGAACGCCGCGCGGCCATCCGCGACATGCTGAAGTCTTTCCCAGTCCACACGCACCACCTGGCATCCAACACCCACCATTCGGAGTACACACCCGAGTTCAAGAAGATCGCCGATTTTTACGATCTCGACCTCGACGGTGCGTGGAACAAGGTTGAAATCCCGCATACCGGGCGGCACGCGGAGGATTATCATAAATTTGTATTGGAGAAAATGGAAGAAGCACAACGTGAAGCCGGTGCCGATGCTGATAAATTCCTGGATCTGTTTGGCCGTTTTGTTCGTGAAAAAGTGCTGGATGAACCGGGCATGATACGCTCCGAATGGTATGAATAAATCGTTGCAAAGCTTAGGAGATGACATGGCTCAGCAACTTTTCTATAAACTGTTTCGCAGTTCTGATATGTCCTTCGGCGTTGGTTATACACCTCAGGGCCTTTATCCAACACTGAGACAAGAAGGGAAGCATTACGATGAATGGAAACCGGTAACCTTCAAGCTACGTGATGGCATTCTTTCCGACTATCTTGTCAATGATTTAGGCTGGGAATTATGTTCGCCACTTCTTAGATCCATCATCGATCAGAACGCCTCACCGAGCGATGCCTACGAATGGCTGGAAAACGTCGTCGTGGACCAAGACGGCATCCGTCACACCTACTACGCCCTGCATATCCCCGACAGACCGGATGTGCTGGACGAGGAATGGACGGATTACGGCTATGGCATGGATGGAAAGATCAGCAAATCATCCGTTGTCGCTCCAGTGTTGCAACGATCGAAACTGGGCGATCGTCGGCTGATCCGACCGCGCGGCTGCGGTACGACGTTTTTGGCCGAGCCCATTGTCAAAGCCATTCGAAAAGCTAAATGCATGGGCATGAAGCTCAAGAAAACCAAGGTTCGAGAGACATGAACGGCGTCGAACCGGGCATGGTACGATCCGAGTGGTATCCATAGGAGGGGTAATATGAAAAATACTTTTATTAGCTTCTACAAGCTATTCATGGATGATGACTTGAATCATCCAGTGGCAGAGGTAATCAATAAAACACCGCAATGGATGTTGTTGGATAGACAACAGAACAACATGTGGGAACCCGTGGAATTCATTTTACGAGTGGGAGTAATCACGGATTATCAGGCCATCGTGTATGGATGGGACCTATGCTCGGAACGACTAAAAAATACCATCGATCAGAACGCCTCACCGAGCGACGCCTACGAATGGCTGGAAAACATCGTTATTGATCCACACGGTGTCCGTCACACATACTACGCCCTGCACATCCCCGACCGGCCGGACGTGCTGGACGAGGAATGGACGGATTACGGTCGCAATGCAGATGGAACCATCGACAAATCCTGCATTGTCGCTCCGATGCTTCAACGATCGAAACTGGGTGATCGTCGGGTGATCCGACCGCGCGGCTGCGGCACGACGTTTTTGGCCGACCCCATTGTCAAAGCCATTCGAAAGGCCAAGTGTACGGGCATGAAGTTCAAGAAAACCACGGTGCGGGAGACATGAACAACATCGAACCGGGCATGGTTCGCTCCGAATGGTATTAAGGGGGAAGGATGAAACAATTACTATTCTACGATGTTTTTCGCAGTTCCGACATGTCCTTCGGCGTCGGCTATACACCTAGGGACATCGACGCCACACTAGTTTGGGAAGGAAAGCATTACGATAAATGGATTCCGGTAACTTTCGAGTTACGAGATGGCATTCTTTCCGACTACCTTGTCAACGACTTAGGTTGGGAGCTTTGTTCGAATCTTTTGAAATCCATTATCGATCAGCATACTTCACCCCAGGACGACTACGAATGGCTGGAAAACATTATCGTGGACCAAAATGGCATCCGTCACACCTACTACGCCCTGCACATCCCCGATCCACCGGATGTGCTGGACGAGGAATGGACGGATTACGGTCGCAATGCGGATGGAACCATCGACAAATCCTGCATTGTCGCTCCGATGCTTCAACGATCGAAACTGGGTGATCGTCGGCTGATTCGACCGCGGGGCTGCAATACGACCTCTTTTGCTGAACCCATCGTGAAAGCTATCCGAAAAGCCAAATGTACGGGCATGAAGTTCAAGAAAACCACGGTGCGGGAGACATGAACAGCATCGAACCGGGTATGGTACGATCCGAGTGGTATTAAGGGGGAAGGATGAAACAATTACTATTCTACGATGTTTTTCGCAGTTCCGACATGTCCTTCGGCGTCGGCTATACACCTAGGGACATCGACGCCACACTAGTTTGGGAAGGAAAGCATTACGATAAATGGATTCCGGTAACTTTCGAGTTACGAGATGGCATTCTTTCCGACTACCTTGTCAACGACTTAGGTTGGGAGCTTTGTTCGAATCTTTTGAAATCCATTATCGATCAGCATACTTCACCCCAGGACGACTACGAATGGCTGGAAAACATTATCGTGGACCAAAATGGCATCCGTCACACCTACTACGCCCTGCACATCCCCGATCCACCGGATGTGCTGGACGAGGAATGGACGGATTACGGTCGCAATGCGGATGGAACCATCGACAAATCCTGCATTGTCGCTCCGATGCTTCAACGATCGAAACTGGGTGATCGTCGGCTGATTCGACCGCGGGGCTGCAATACGACCTCTTTTGCTGAACCCATCGTGAAAGCTATCCGAAAAGCCAAATGTACGGGCATGAAGTTCAAGAAAACCACGGTGCGGGAGACATGAACAGCATCGAACCGGGTATGGTACGATCCGAGTGGTATGAATAAATCGTTGCAAAGCTTAGGAGATGACATGGCTCAACAACTTTTCTATAAACTGTTTCGCAGTTCCGACATGTCCTTCGGCGTTGGTTATACACCTCAAGGCCTTTATCCGACACTGGAACAAGAAGGGAAGCATTACGATAAATGGAAACCGGTAACCTTCGAGCTACGCGGCGGAATTCTTACCGACTATCTTGCAAATGACTTAGGCTGGGAATTGTGCTCCCAGCTTCTTAGATCCATTATCGATCAACATGCCTCGCCGAACGATGCCTACGAATGGCTGGAAAATATCGTCGTGGACCAAGACGGTATTCACCACTCTTACTACGCCTTGTACATCCCCGATCCACCGGATGTGCTAGACGAGGAATGGACGGATTACGGTCGCAATGCGGATGGAACCATCGACAAGTCCTGCATTATCGCTCCGATTCTCCAACGGTCGAAGCTCAACGATCATGGGATTTTTCGGCCACGTGATTCCAGCATCGTGTTTTTAAACGAGTCAGTGGTCAAAGCTATCCGAAAGGCCAAGTGTACGGGCATGAAGTTCAAAAAAACCAAGGTTCGAGAGACATGAACAGCACTGAACCGGGTATGGTTCGCAGTGAATGGTATTGACGGGAGATCTTGCTATGAATAAATCGCCGATGAAATATTACTCATTGTTTCGCTCCGGCAATTTTGCCTTCGGAGTCGGTTATACACCAAATGGTCTCTATCCGACTCTACGTTGGGAAGAAACGTCTTTCGATAATTGGGTTCCAGTAACCTTCGAGCTACGTGATGGAATCCTTACCGATTACCTTGTCAACGACTTAGGCTGGGTCTTGTGTTCGGAGCGACTGAAATCCATCATCGATCAGCACGCCTCGCCCAAAGACAACTACGAATGGCTGGAAAACATCGTTATTGATCCACACGGCGTCCGTCACACCTACTACGCCCTACACATCCCCGACCGACCGGACGTGTTGGATGAGGATGCAATGGGAGCTGCTGGCAGTTATGGCCATAATCAAGATGGCACATTTGATAAGCGAAGAGTTATCTGGCCTATATTCAGTCGAAATAAAATCGATGGTTACCGAGTTGTTCGTGCTCGGCATTCTCCGGGAATTTTTCTTGCAGAACCAATTGTGAAAGCCATCAAGAAAGCCAAATGCACGGGCATGAAATTCAAAATAGAGCGTGTAGTGTAACTCCCATATTACAGCTGAACCGGGCATGATACGATCCGAGTGGTATGAATAAATCGTTGCAAAGCTTAGGAGATAACATGGCTCAGAAAATATTCTACAATCTTTTTCGCAGTTCCGACATGTCCTTCGGTGTTGGATATACACCTCAGGGCCTTTATCCGACACTGAGACAGGAAGGGAAGCATTACGACAAATGGAAACCGGTAATCTTCGAGCTACGTGATGGAATCCTTACCGACTATCTTGTCAATGATTTAGGCTGGGAATTATGTTCGCCACTTCTTAGATCCATCATCGATCAGAATGCCTCGCCGAGCGATGCCTACGAATGGCTGGAAAACATCGTTGTAGACCAAGACGGCATCCTTCACACCTACTACGCCCTGCACATCCCCGACCGACCGGACGTGCTGGACGAGGAATGGACGGATTACGGCTATGGCATGGATGGAAAGATCAGCAAATCATCCGTTGTCGCTCCAGTGTTGCAACGGTCGAAACTGGGTGATCGTCGAGTGATTCGACCGCGCGGCTGCGGTACGACGTTTTTGGCCGAGCCCATTGTCAAAGCGATCCGAAAAGCCAAATGTACGGGCATGAAGTTCAAGAAAACCAAGGTTCGAGAGACATGAACAGGACTGCACTTCCCGGTACATGCCCGGCAACGCCACAACCCTTAGTTGCGTAGAACGCGGCGAGTTTTCACCCAATGCTCGATCCGCTGCTGGGTCTTTTCCATTTTGCACAGATCGACAAAGGCCTTGCGCTCCAGGTCGAGCAGCTGCGCCTCGCTGACCTCTTCAAACGGCGAGGTTTCCCCCCCACATAACACTTCCGCCAGCTTCTCCCCGACCGTCACATCGTGCGGACTCAACAACCCCTGTCGCTGCATATGCTGCAACTCCAGTCGTAAAGCCGCCACTCCACCGGGACCGGGCAGGTGGAAGGGAGCGGACAAGGGCAGACTGTTCCCGTTCTCGATCAAGTCGAGCACCATGGCTTTTGCATCCGGCAACAAGCGGTCGATTCCCATCGTCAGACGGTCGCCGCGACGCAGAAATCCGCTACTGCGGGCTTCGAAAGCGCCTTTGATCACCTTGCCGGGAAAAACGGTTTGGAAGGCAGCGCGTGCAAGCGGGTGGGGACCGTCCATACGTACCCGGTCCATCAGCCGATACAACAGTTCCTTGGTGCCGCCGCCAGACGGAATGAGTCCCATCGCCAGATTACCGATGGCGAATTGGGCCTCCGCGTGAACTTGCAGACGTCCGATATGGCAGGCGATTTCACATCCGGCCCCGATGGCGCGGCCGCTGATGGCGCCCACAACGGGAAACCCGATGCGTTTCAACATCAGGCTTGCTTGCTGGCGATCGATCACTTCCTGTTCGATCGCATCCCAATCATGATCGGCCATGCGGACCAGCAGGGTTTCGAAATCCAGATCGAGCAGAAAATCGGCCGCCTCGCATAGAATGACCAGCCCTTTGAATTTGCGGGTGTTGCACTCATCCTGGATTCGACGAATCAACCCCACCAATTGTGTATCGATGATCGGCGCTTCATCATAACGCGAAGCCAAACTCAGACAGGCGACGCCGTCACCCAAATCGGCTAAAACCGCATTGCCCTGCGTCAGCAGGACATCATGCTCGCGCCGCATGGTATTCAAACTCACGGAACAAGGGCGTGGAATGAGTTTGAGCTCGGCGCTTTTCGGATCCCATTCGAAACGACGGCCGCGCTCTTCGAAATACCAGCCGGACTGCTCGCTATCCAGAAGACGCTTGGCCGTTTCAGGCAAGGCCACCCCATCGCGTTCGATACGTTCGGCAACGTCCTGCAATCCCAAATAGTTCCAGATCTCGAAGGGACCGAGATCCCAATTGTAGCCCCAACGCATGGCGCGGTCGATGGCGATGGGATGATCGGTAATCTCCCCCAAACACGCCGCCGCATACACCAAAGTATCGCGCAACACGGCCCAAGCAAATCGGGCGCCCTCGTCGTCACCGGAAATCAAGGCTCGGATACGCTCGCCTGGATTGGGTTGTTCGAACGCTCGATCCAGCGTGGCGAAACGGCGCGTCTCGTTGCGTTTGTAGGTCAGACTATCGAGGTTGAAGGTCTCATCTCCGGGGCGTTGACTCTCTTCGAAATAGTGATAAAAACCCGAACCGCTTTTTTGGCCCCAGTTTCCCCGTTCAACCAAAATACGGAAAAAAGCCGGGGCGTTAAAACGCTCGCGCCAGGGATCGCCCGCCAACATACCGTGTAAGTTGTCTAGAACCAGCAACAGCGCATCCAGGCCAATCAGATCGGCCGTGCGAAAGGTCGCCGAGCTGGCGCGTCCCAAGGCATGACCGGTCAGGCGGTCGGCTTCACGCACACCGATCCCCATCTCATGGGCGTGGTGCATGGCCGTCAACAACGAAAAAAGTCCGATGCGATTGGCTACGAAATTCGGCTTGTCGCGGGATTCGATCACCCCTTTTCCAAGCCGTTTACTGGCAAAATCTTTGAGTCGTTCCACCGCCTGGCGTTCGGTGCGCGGATTTGCAACAATTTCAAGTAGGCGCATATAGCGCACCGGATTGAAGAAGTGTCCCACCATGAAACGCTTGGCGAAATCATCGGGAAGTCCCTCGGCTAAACGCGAAGCCAAAATACCGGAAGTATTTGAACTGACAACCGTTTCCGGCCGGAGGTGCGGGAGTATCCGTTCGTAGGTGGCCCGTTTGACATCCAGCACCTCGGGGACGGCTTCGATCACCCAATCGGCCTGCCGTATCCACTCCAGGTGGTCGGCGATGTTCCCGGTACGCACCCGCGTCACCGCTTCGGGAGCAAGAAAAGCTCCGCGTGAACGAGCTCTCTCCGAGGCTCCGATAGCGAGGCTGTTGCGCCAGGCATCGGAAAACCGGCTGAAGCCGTTTTGCACTTCGTCATCGCCGGGTTCCACCGGCGGCAATCGGTCGAGCAAATCCGTCGGAACTCCGGCACTGGCTACCAGGGCCGCGATACTCGCGCCCATCCAGCCCGCTCCGATCACCACGCACCGCTGGAATTCCTCACCCATGTTCGCCTCCGAAAACCCTTCAGGGTCTTGATTCGACAATCAGCGCTTCACCCTGACCGCCCAGGACCCCGATGGTCAGCAGTCCGTACCCACCGCCACGATGGAATAAACCATTCACCAACGTGCAGGCCATGCGGGCACCGGCGGCACCGATCGGGTGACCGAGAGCAATCGCCCCGCCATAAGGATTCACCCGCTCGGCGTAGGGCAGTTTCAATTCGCGCAGCCCGGCAATGGCCGACACGGCGAATTGTTCGGACAACTCAATATGCTCCAACTGGGCAGCATCCAGTTTCGCGTTTTCCAGCACCTGATTGGCTGCCGTAACGGCCCCATAAGACATAATCTCGGCCGGGCACCCCACTCGGGCCCAAGTGCGCAAGGTTGCAAGGGGTTTCAGCCCCAGATCCGCAGCCTTGGAAGCCGACATCAAAACAAGCGCCGCCGCTCCATCACTACGCGGAGCGCTGTTACCGGCCGTCACGGACCCTCCGGCCAGGAAGACGGGAGAAAGCTTCGCCAAGGCTTCCGGATCAATTTCACATGGAATGTCGTCACGCGTCACGGCCGTTTCTTGCCGTTTTTCATCCAGGCATTTTACCGAGATGACTTCGTTGGCAAAATGACCATTTGTCCAGGCTTCAATTGCCCGACGATGCGACTCTGTGGCGTAAGCATCTTGTTCTTCACGCGAAATATTGAATTTTACGGCCAGATTCTCGGCCGCAACTCCGGCTGGAGTAAACGCCTCCGGATGGGATTCCATCAGACGTGGCGGGGGACTGGGATTGTACCCCCCCAAGGGAACACGGCTCATGGATTCCACCCCACCCACCACCATCAGGTCCGTATGACCTGATTGAATCAGGGAAGCACCCGTTACAAGAGCGGTGAGCGAAGAAGAACAGTAGCGGCTGATGGTCGCGGCCGGTACGGTGACCGGAATCTCCGCCATGATTGCGGCATTGCGAGCCAGATTCAGTCCCTGCTCGCCTTCTTGCGTCGCGCAGCCGACTAAAACGTCGCCAATCTCATGCCGGTTCACATGGCCCGTTTTCGCTAACGCCTCTTTGATGACAGCCGCCATCAATTCATCCGGTCGCAACCGCGCCAAAGAGCCTTTATCGGCACGACAGATGGCGGAACGCACAGCCGAAACAATAACCACTTCCCGCATATTGATTCCTCCCGACACGTCGAGCCCATAGAATCCGAGTGTTTGGCCATTTCTACCAGACCCGGCACAACAATACAAGGTCTTGCATTCCCCGATAACGGCACTCTATCGCTTAGAGACGTTCACTCCTCACGGGTGATCGCATCCACGGCCTCAATTTTTCGGATCTCGTTGACAACGCGCAGAAGCTCACGCTGGTTTGAAACATCGAGTCGTAACTTCATAAATGCCTCGTGCCCAACGGTATACGCATTGAATTCAGATAAATTGATCCCATATTTGTTGACTGCAAGCAGGATTTTGGCCATGACCCCGCGTTTATCCTTGATATGCAGGTTCAGCAATGCGGAAGTAAGATTTTCCTCGGCACTATCCCATTCCACTTCCACCAAGCGGCCTTTATCCAGGTTTTTCAGATTGGGACAACTATAGCGGTGGACCGTCACTCCTTTGCCGGCACTGACCACGCCGACGACTTTATCGCCGAAGATAGGCGTACAACAGTGAGCGTATTTGATGAAAACATCGTTTTTGGAAAACTTCAGAGTCGGTCCTTTGACACTTCGCAGGCTGGAAAAGATTTTTTCCTTGATCGACGCACGTTCGGCGTTGGTCTGGCTCGCAATCCGTTTTTTAGGTACGATATCGTGTTCGGCAATGAAGTCCGCCGCCAGAATCTGCCGATAGCCGACACGGCGGTACAACTCATTCAGCTTGAGTCCGCTGTTTTTCAATACCCGTGAAAAATCATGTCCCTCCACAACAATTTTCGGGTCGAAGCCATACTTGACCAGTTCTTCCGAAAACATATCGCGACCCAGTTCCATCGCACGCTGATCGAGCTGGCGTCGAAGCCAGTTTTTAATCGACGAACGCGCCTTGGAACTGGCCACGTGTTCCAACCAGCTCTCGTCGGGAACCACCTGTTCATCCGTGACAACCCGAATCACGTCGCCGGAGCGCAAACGTTGAAGGATCGATCGTTCTACGCCATTGACGATGGCCGCTTTCGCGTGTGCACCGACTTCGCGATGAACGGCATAAGCGAAGTCGAGCGCAATGGCTCCTTTTGGCAGCATGTATAAATCTTTTTGAGGGGAAAACACGGCGACGCCCTCGACATCCGACTGCTGTAGAACCTCGTCGACGCGGACGTTTTCGTCCTCTAGTATCTCACCCAATAAATTCATATATCCCGTATAGTATCCACTAAGCCGATTTTGATTGACCCGCCAATTGTGGATGATTCCATGATCGTTGACATCATACATTTCCGCCGTCATAACTGATAATCGATACATACGACCACCATTAACCGCCCTCGTTTCGAGTGCACGATAACCGTTGGCCATCGGACTGGCGATCATGTCCCGCACCTGCTTCGGCACGGGGGTAAAGGCGGAGTGCAGAACACCCAACGCAGTGTAAATATTAAGAATATTGTTAATAATGAGGTTGTAGTGAATGACGACATCGGCGTGGGGTTGCATGCCGAGTTCGGTATCGTAGAAGTCGGCGACCGTGGGCCAGGCGGTCACGATCTCCACGTCGATTCCCTGCTCCTGGCACAAACGCGTGATCGTATCGACACTCTCGTACAATTCGTCTTCTCGTTCCTTGACTTCCTTCTCGATACGCTGTTCGATCCGCTCGTACGCCTCGGCGAAAAGAAAACGCAAACTCAAGCTGGTAAGATCCCGTTCGACACGGCGCATCCCAAGTCGCCGGGTAAGCGGAACATAGACATCGAGCGTTTCACGGGAAATACGCTGACGATGACCTTCCGGCATGTGCGTCATGTCACGCATGTTGTTGAGCCGGTCGAAAATTTTAATCAGCAGCGGACGCACATCTTTGCTGGCCGCCTTGAGAATGCGTTGATAGGTTTGCCGTTTGTCTTCTTCGGCACGCTCGCTGGAATAGCTGCGGATTTTGGTCAGCGCATGGACGATGTCGCTGATGTAGGGACCGAATTTGTCGGCAATCACCTGCTTGGAAGCCACGGTATCTTCGATCGTATCGTGTAAAAGCGCGGCAATCAGACAATTCTCATCCAGTTGCGCCTCAGCTACCAGCCGGGTAACCGCCAAAGGATGGAAAATATAGGGAACACCCGAACGCCGCAGTTGCCCACGGTGTAAAAGCTCCGCATAATCCATCGCCTTCTCGATGCGCGAGGTATCCTGATTGCCGTAATGGGTGCGAAAAATAGTCAGGATTTCCGCACGTCGCTCGGCAATTTCAGCCTTGTATTCGGCTAGTGTGCGTCCCATATATCCAACTGCCTGTCTCCATCAAGCCATCAGCGACTGAACCGTAACCGCTTCCCCACCTGCCCGACATTAGGCAAAATATTAATATTATTAATGATTTGAGAGCGGCCTTCTCTCAATTTTTCACGATCTGCAACCTCATTCTCTCGTCAACACCCACTAGATGTTGTGTAGTCAATTGATAGCCAACACAACATATTGATATCGACAAAAAAAGCGGCCACCACGCCTAAAAAGGTGTTGCCGTATAATAGGTACTTTGCTATCATTCCCTATGTGGCCCTATTAATCCCAAGATTTCCCTATGGGAAAAAAACCGGGCACCTTTGGAATCCAAAACCCGGTCGTCCGACGACCGGTATTAAGTATTTATTCTAGCATAGGGTACCAACCGGCGCAATAGGTGAGATGGACACTCTTCAAGAGACAGCCGCCGCACTCTTTCGCGGCACCCACGCCAAACAGATCGATTCGAAGAATCGCGTGGGCATTCCCAAGCCGTTCCGGCTGTTGATTCCGGACAACGGTGAGGAAGCGGTCTGGCTCGTGAAGGGACTCGACCCCCAGGACCGTTACCTGGAAATCTGGCCGTCTCACGCTTGGGATCGATTCTGTGAAGAAGCCAATCGCATGCCGGGCGCGCAGCGCCGACGCAAGCTTTTACGCGGCTATGTTTCGCAGGCCATTGCCTGCAAACTGGACGCTCAGGGACGCATTGTCATCCCTCCGTATTATCGAGAATTTGCCGGCCTGGCCGGAGATATTTTGTGGATTGGAAGCGGGAATATGATGGAATTGTGGGCCAAAGATCGTTTTGAGGCCCGCGATGACGACCTTCGAAACGAAGCGTACCAGGTGCTCATGGAGAACGACGACCACTTCACCGGGTAACGCATCGGGATACTCAACGGGAATAAGGGAGCTGGGAACGATGTTTTCCGTCACCGAACAACGGAACGGAACCGCCGTCATTCATCCGGGAATAACCATCGAGCGCGAACATTTGCGCCAACTACGGCTTACTCTCGACACCTGCCTCGACCACGGGTTGCGGCAAGTGGTGGTGGATCTGTCCGAAACCGAACACCTGCACTATCGGGCCGCCGACCTGTTTACTCAAACCGAGCACCGTCTTCACGGCTCGCAGGGGCACTTGGTGCTGGCGGGAGCAAACCGCTACGTGCGCGATATCCTGGCCTTCATGTGCGGTGATCCGCGTTTCGGACTGTCGGAAAGCTTGTCCGAAGCCATCGACACGGTCAGCTGCTAACAGGATGGGCGCGCATCTCCCAGTTCTGGCACCTGAGATCATCAAGCTTCTCGATGTTCGTCCCGGCGGTGTGTATGTGGACTGCACCGTAAACGGCGGCGGGCATGCCGGAGCCATGCTTGACGCCTCGGCACCGGATGGAATCGTGATCGGATTGGATTTGGATGGCGGTATGATCGAACGAACCCGCAAACGTTACGAGGGGGTGGGAGAACGGCTGAAGCTGGTACAAAGCAACTTCGCCGATCTACGCCAAGCTCTCGACCGCGCGGGAATCAGCCGCATCGACGGTCTGCTGGCGGATTTGGGTCTCAGTTCCGTACAGCTCGACGATCCGACGCGCGGCTTCAGCTTCCGCTTCGAGGGGCCCATCGATATGCGCTTCGACACCAGCCGAGGAGAATCGGCCCGGGAACTGATCGAACGGGTATCGGAACGTGAACTCGAACTGATCCTGGCCCGTTACGGAGAGGAACCCATGGCCCGTCGTATTGCGCGCGCCATTAAAAACCGCTTGAGCGATGGAACCCTGAACAGCACCGCCGATCTGGCCGATACGGTCGCAGCGGCAATCCCGAGAAAGCGTCACTCGCGTCGCATCCATCCAGCCACCCGCAGCTTCCAGGCACTGCGTATCGCCGCAAACGGTGAAATGGAGAATCTTGAACGGCTGCTTCCCCAGGCACTCGACGCCCTGAACCCAGGCGGCCGAATGGCAATCATCGCCTATCACAGCCTGGAAGATCGTCACGTGCGTCACACATTCCGCGATTGGGCTCGCGCCTGCGTCTGTCCTCCGGGACTTCCCGTCTGCACCTGTGGAAAAGTCCAGGAAGTGAGCCTCATCACCCGGAAACCGACTATCCCGGGCGAAGATGAAATCAGCGCCAACCCGCGCGCCCGAAGCGCGAAATTGCGTGTAGCGGAAAGGAGACGTCCATGACTCACCTGACCCAGACCAAACGCAACACAGCCAGCATCAGTTTGCCGCGCCGCAATCGGCAACCCAGAAACAAGAAAACCGCGTCCCGTCCGGTGCGTCGAAGCCGTCGGTCTGCCAATGAGGCAGCCCTTCCGCCCATGGCGTCACCTTCGCCCAAGCGGAAATCCCTTTCGCCCGCGATCACCACACTCGAAGGCGGAGCAAAGACCTGGGAACGCCTGGTCTTTTTCATAACCCTGGTGCTGATTATCCTTTCGGCCAGCACTTTCGTCTATCTGCGGGTACAAACCCGGGCCACGCGTTTCGAAATGACGGAAATGAAGCATGAAGAACTGCAACTGATGAAAGACCGGGAAAAGCTGCTTGAACGCATCGGCGCTTACAAGCAACCGGACCTGATTATCAAGCGTGCCAAGCAGCGCGGAATGCAACCCCCGTCCCACACGCAAGTGGTACGGTTACCTTAACGGACTCGGCTCATGTTGGATCGTGACTATCGCAAAGTACATCGCCGCATCCTGATTGTCGTCGGCCTGCTGTTTCTCGGGCTCACGGCCATCGGTGGCCAGGCGTTTTCCTTGCAGGTTCTCCAAGGAGAACGTCACGCAGGCATGGCCCAGCGCCAAACCGCCGGATCGGTCGTCATTCAGCCGCGACGCGGTAAAATATTCGACAGACGGCAGCGCATCCTGGCCAGCAACCAGCAGGTGCCGTCGTTGATGGCGCAACCGCGCAATATGTCCCCCGAAGAAATCAGCACCGCCAAACAGTTGCTCAAGCGCGTCCTCGATCTACCGGACAGCGTTCTGGCGCGGCTGGACAGCAAGCGCTATTTTGTTTGGTTGGCCCGACGCCTTGATGCCTCGGACGAAACCCGCGTGAACGAAGCATTGGCCGAACTACCGGAGGAGAAGCGTCCAAGCGGCCTGTCCTTCGTGAAAGAAGACAAACGCCTATACGCTTTCGGTCAATTGGCCTCTCCAATTCTCGGCTTCACAAACATGGACATGAAGGGCCGCATGGGCCTGGAAATGCGTTTCAACGACGACCTTCGTGGCAGCGAACGAACCTTGCAAGGCCTGCGCGACCCATCGGGAAAAGTAACCTGGGAGCATCTCGACCTGACGCTGGACGTTCCGACCGGAGATCACCTCTACCTGACATTGGATAAAAATATTCAATACGTGGCGGAACGCGAGATTGAAAAAGCGGTAAAATCGAGCAAAGCTCGGGTCGGGATCGCCATCGCGATGGATCCCCGTAGCGGCGGCATTCTTGCCATGGCGCAGTATCCGACTTTCGACCCGAACAACCTCAATGGGGTCAAGCCATCTCGCCTGCACAATGCAGCTGTGGAATGGGTCTATGAACCGGGATCGACCCTGAAGCCCTTCATTGTCGCCCAAGCGCTGGAAACGGCCCAGCTGGTCCCCGACGATAAAATTTACTGCGGTTTCGGCGAATTCACGATCGGACCCAACACCATTCACGACACCAAACGTCATGGGTGGCTGAGCGTCAACGAGGTCATCGCCAAATCCAGCAACATCGGTGCCGCCAAAATCGGTACGGATCTGGGAGCAGACTCGGTCTATGCCATTTTGCGCGATTTCGGTTTCGGCGAGAAAAGTGGCATCCGCCTCCCGGCGGAATCGGCCGGACTTCTAGCCAAACCCGAGGACTGGGAACCAATCGAGCTGGCAACGATTTCCTTCGGCCAGGGACTCAACGTGACCGCCATTCAATTGGTCACCGCCATGTCGGCCATCGCCAATGGTGGAAAACTGATGCGCCCGCGTGTGGTTGATCGAGTGACGACGGCGGATGGCGTCGAAAAGAAAGTGTTCGAGCCCAGTGTCGTCCGCCAAGTCATCTCGGAACGCACGTCCCGGCAACTTATCGACATGCTGGCCATGGCCGCTTCCACCGAAGGAACGGGGCGCAAGGCTCTGATCGAAGGCTGCCAAGTCGCGGGGAAAACGGGAACATCGGAAAAGCTGGCCATGAATGCCAGAGCGGGTGAGCGGATCTACTGGACCGGTAGTTTTCTCGGTTTGTTCCCCGCTCAAGACCCGCGTGTCGTCCTGTTGGTGATGGTGGATGAACCCCGTGGCGATGAATATTACGGCGGCGACATCGCCGCCCCGGCATTTCATAACATAGCAAAAGAAATCGCTCCCATTTTGGGTGTCTGCGTACAGCAGGCGAACCTATTGGAGGAGCCATGAAGTTTTCAAACCTGATTCAGCATGTGGAAGTCGCGAAACGGCACGGGGGAGACCCAGGCATTACCCGTCTATGCACCGACTCGCGGCAGGCGGGGCCCGGCGTCGCCTTTATCGCCATTCGCGGTACGGCCGCCGATGGTCACAGTTTCATTTCCAACGCGCTTTCAGCCGGAGTGTCGGCTATCATCGCCGAAGATGGCAGCCAGGTGCCCGAATCGGTCGCGCTGGCCGTGGTCCCCAATACCCGAACCATCGCCGGCTCCCTCGCCGCCGCCTTCCACGGACACCCTTCACAAAAAATGACCGTCACCGCCATTACCGGCACGAACGGGAAAACATCCACAACGTATCTGGCCGAAGCCATGCTGTCGCATGCCGGTCGAGCGGTGGGTGTGATCGGTACCATCAATTATCGCTATGCCGGACGCCTGATCCCGGCACCGACCACCACTCCCGGTCCGTTGGAATTACAGCAGCTGCTCGCCGACATGCATCGAGCCGGCGTCACAGACGTTTTGATGGAAGCCTCATCGCACGCTCTGGAACAACATCGTCTCGACGGCACGGAACTCGACTGCGCATTGTTCACCAATTTGACGCGCGACCATCTCGATTATCATGCCACGATGGCAGACTATGCCAATGCCAAGCGAAGGTTGTTTGTCCCTCTGCTGAAGAACAGCCGGAAAGCGTCACCATCCGCCGTGATCAACGCGGATGATCCGGCAGGCAACGACATGATCCGAGAATTCTCGGGATCGATATTCCGCTTCTCGTTGACCCCGGAATCAAACGCGGAAATCCGCTCCTGCGAACTGGATGTTTCGCTCGGCGGAACCCGGGTCGTCGTCGACGCCCTCGGAAAACGTCTCATTCTCGAAAGTTCGCTCATCGGGCGTTACAACGCGGCCAACATGTTGCAAGCGCTGGGTATCGGGTTGGCATTGGGACTTGATCCCGAACAAGCCGCACGGGGTTTGGGTGCCTGCCCGAATATTCCCGGCAGACTGGAGCGCGTTGCGAACGACGACAATTTGTCTGTTTTCGTCGATTACAGCCACACACCGGATGCATTGGAAAACGCTATCAGTGTTCTGAACCCGCTAAAAACCGGCCGCCTGTTTGTGGTTTTCGGCTGTGGAGGCGATCGCGATCGCGGCAAACGTCCCATTATGGGCCGTATTGCTTCCGAACTGGCCGATATTCCGATCGTCACCTCCGATAATCCGCGCACGGAAGATCCCTTCGCCATCATCGATGAGATTCGCTCCGGCATCGATTCGACGGGCCGCCGCGCCATCGATGCGGAGACGTGCGCTATCGACACAAATAGCTACCTGGTGATCGAAAACCGGCGCGAGGCGATTCGGCACGCGGTGCGGTTGGCCCAGCCGGGCGATGTCATTCTGATTTCAGGCAAAGGTCACGAAGACTATCAGATCCTGGGAAGCACCAAACATCATTTCGACGACCGCGAAGAGGCGGCAGCCGCCATCGCCGACAAGCGAAAGGAAGGCGACACATGAGCGACTTCCTGTTGCAATATCCCCAAATCGTTCAAGCCATCACGCCGATCCGCTGCTTCGGTAATCCCAATATGCATGCGACATCGGTTTCCACCGACACACGAACGTTGCAGCCGAACGCTTTGTTTATCGCGCTGAAAGGGGAGAGTTTCGATGGACATGCTTTCGTCGCACGCGCCCTCGAAGCGGGAGCGGCGGGAGCGGTGGTCTCGCACAGCGGCGAGGTCAATGCCTGGCTAACCGCTTCACCCAAATGTACCGTCTTTCTGGTACATGATACGCTAAAGGCACTTGGCGACCTTGCGGCTTTTTGGCGTGCAACGGTGGCCCCGGATGTCGTGGGTATCACCGGTTCGAACGGCAAGACTACCACGAAAGAAATGGCCGCCGGCATTTTTGCAACCCAGATTCCCACCCTGAAAACCGACGGAAATTTCAACAATCTCATCGGTCTGCCCCTAACGTTACTCCGTCTGCGTGACGAGCGTGCGGCCATCATTGAAATGGGCATGAGCGAGCGTGGTGAAATCCGGCGTCTGGCCGCCATCGCCCAACCCCATATCGGCCTTATCACCAATGTCCATGCCGCCCATCTGGAAACACTAGGCAGCGAAGCGGCCGTTGCCGAAGCCAAAGGGGAATTGTTCGAGCAGTTGAGCGTCGACGACTGGGCGATCGTCAACCTGGACAATCCATTCACCAAGGAGTTGGGAAAAAAGACCGTCGCACGTCGTCTGAGCTTTTCGCTGCAGGATACCCACGCGGACATTTATCCCGTGGCCAGTCGTTTGGACTCCAATGGCAGCGAAGCAACGGTGCACGTCGTGGATACGGATATTCATTTCCACCTGCCTCTTCCGGGACAACACAATTTGATGAACGCCTTGGCCGCCATCGCCATCGCTCAGGCCTATAGTCTCCCGCCCGAAGCAATGGTCGAAGGCTTGTCCCAGGTTCAGGTTCCGGGCGCACGCCTTAAACTGCGACGGGATATTCCCGAGCTGCTATTGATCGACGATGCCTATAATGCAAATCCGGCCTCGATGACCGCCGCCTTTTCGGTGCTGGCCGATCTGGCCCCCGACAAACGGCGGGTGGCCTGCCTCGGCGACATGTTGGAATTGGGCGAAGCCAGCGCCGATTACCACTTCGAAGTGGGCAAAAAGGCGGCGCAAAGCGGAGTCAAGTTGCTTCTGGCCTTCGGACCGCTGTCCGGTCGGATGGCGGATGGCGCGCTCGCGGGTGGACTCGACATTCAGCACGTCTCCGCGACCCAGGACTGGAACGAGTATGAAAACCGACTGCTAGAAGGTATTCGACCCGGGGATGCCGTGTTGGTAAAAGGTTCGCGAAGCATGCACATGGAGCGGGCCGTGGATGTTCTTGCGCGGCGGACCAAGGAGAACGATTAGATGTTTTACCATATCTTTTACGAATGGTTCGGCGGCGACGTGCCCTTCCGGGTATTCAAATATATTTCGTTCCGTACCGCTATGGCGACGCTGTCGGCGCTGATTATTACGTTCAGTCTGTCACCCTGGTTCATCCGGACCTTGAAGCGTCACCAGTATGGCCAGACAATCCGTAAAGACGGGCTCGAGTCCCACTTGGCCAAAGAAGGGACACCCACCATGGGTGGCGGCCTGATTCTGCTGTCACTTCTACTGTCCACGTTTTTGTGGGCGCGACTGGATACTCCGTTTACCTGGGCCATGTTGGCCTTCGCGGCCGGTTTCGGCCTGATCGGTCTGGTTGACGACTACATGAAGGTTTCGCAGCGAAACACGAAAGGCCTGGCAGGCAGCATCAAGATCGTGGCCGAGTTTGCCTTAACCTTCCTGATGGTCTTTATTTTGTTCACCCAGACGAACCTGACCACCGACCTGGCCATTCCATTTATCTGGAAACCGATTGCATCCCTCCCGGCTTGGTTCTATCTGCCCTTCGCCTCCGTGGTGGTGGTGGGTACGGCTAATGCGGTAAACCTGACCGACGGAGCGGATGGGCTCGCCGTCGGTCCGGTGATGACCTCCTCGCTCGTTTACGCCATCCTGGCGTATCTCTCCGGCAACGTCATTTTCGCGGGATACTTGAACGTCCCCTATGTAGCCGAAGCGGGCGAGCTGACCGTCTTCTGCGGAGCCATCTTCGGATGCTGCCTGGCCTTCCTGTGGTACAACGCCCACCCCGCCAGCGTCTTTATGGGTGATGTCGGCTCCTTGGGACTCGGGGCCAGCCTCGGAGCCGTGGCAGTCGCAACGAAAAACGAACTGCTCATGGTTATCGTGGGCGGCGTCTTCGTCTTGGAAGCTTTATCGGTGATCATCCAGGTCGGATCTTTCAAGTTGACGGGAAAACGGGTTTTTCGGATCGCCCCGTTTCATCATTCACTCGAATTACGATGGGCCGAACAAAAGATGGTCGTCCGATTATGGATCATCTCCATCATTTTAGCATTGGTGGGATTGAGTAGTCTGAAACTGAAATTCAACATCTAAGAGGACAATGAACGCGCGAACAACAGCCAATCCGAGCGGGGTACGCCCCGCCGATAACATCCTCCTGGCCACGGCTCTGATGCTCTTGGGGCTCGGTTTAGTGATGGTGCTGTCTTCGTCCGCCTTTTTTGCCCGCAAGCATATCGATAACCAATTTTTCTTCTTCCTGCGCCAGCTCCTATTCGCCGGTATCGGGCTGGTGGGGCTGGTTGTCGCTTCACGCTTCAACTATCAAAACTACCGCCGCCTGGTTTACCCGCTGCTCTTTTTCACCTTGGCCCTGCTCACTTTGGTTCTAATTCCAGGAGTCGGCAAGGAGGTTCTGGGAGCACGCCGCTGGTTGATGATCGGTCCCGTAACCGTGCAACCGTCCGAGCTGGCCAAGCTCACACTTATTATTTACCTTTCCTACTCTCTTTCAAAACGGCGCGAGATTGCCGAAGGATTTATGACCGGGTTCTTTAATCACTTGATCGTACCGATGATTGTCCTCTGCCTGATTCTGGTCGCACCGGATTTCGGGACCATGTTCCTTTTGCTCGCGGTTACGCTACTCATGCTGTTTGTCGGCGGATCTCCTCTGCGTTACCTTATCGGTACCATGCTGGCCCTGACTCCCCTCTTGGCCTTGATGGTGGTTATTTTTCCCCACAGTCTCTATCGCCTCAAAGCCTTTCTCAATCAACTGGCCTTTCTCGGCTCGCAGCAGGACTACCGTCTGCTTTGTTACCAGGTCCGTGAATCGATCATCAGTTTCGGATCGGGCGGTTTGTGGGGCCTGGGTTTAGGCGAAGGAACCATGAAAATGTTCTTTCTGCCACAGGCGCACAGCGATTTCATTCTAGCTACCTATGGCCAAGAACTCGGTTTCGCCGGAACAATCGGTCTTTTCGCTTTACTCGGCATTCTGATCATACGCGGTTATCTGATTGCTCTGCGCGTCCCCGACACCTTCGGTTGTTTTCTGGCCTTCGGTCTCACCACACTCATCGCCATCCAGTTTTCCATGAATGCAGGCGTGGTGTTGGGCCTTCTACCACCCAAAGGGATCGCCTTGCCTTTCATTTCATATGGAGGATCGGCCTTGGTCGCGAATCTGCTGGCTATCGGCATTTTGTTGAACATCAGCCGCTATACGGTTCGCGGCAGCAACCTGAAGGGAGGCATCTGATGCGTCTCCTGATTGCCGGTGGCGGAACGGGCGGGCATCTCTTCTCCGGTGTTGCGGTGGCGGATGTCCTGCGGGAACACGGAGATCATACCATCCATTTCGTCGGAACGGAGCGCGGTCTTGAAGCGCGTGTCTTACCGCGACTCGGCTTGCCGCTCGACCTGATACAGGTAGGCGGATTGAAGCGCATGGGTCTGTGGCAACGGCTCGTCAATCTCGCAAAACTGCCGTTGAGTCTTTTGCAGTCGCTTCGAATCATCAGACACCGACGCCCTCAGTTGGTTTTGGGCGTGGGTGGTTACGCCTCGGGTCCGGTGGTGCTGGCCGCCTGGATGTTGCGCATTCCGACCGTTATCATCGAACAGAACTCGCTACCGGGCGTGACCAACCGTGTTCTCGGCCGCCTGGTGCGTCGCGTGGTCATCCATTTCAACCGCGCCGCCACCCATTTCCCCCAACACAAGCTGGTAAGGCTCGGCAACCCGGTTCGACCGACGATCGTGCGCAAAGCGGCTGAAGCAGTCACACCACCCTCCGATGGAAAATTGCGATTGCTGATCACCGGCGGCAGCCAAGGGGCGCATGCCCTGAATATCGCCATGATCGAAGCGCTGCCCAAGTTAAGCGACATCGCCGAACAATTGATCATTCATCATCAAACCGGCATCCCCGATTGGAAAATGGTGGGAAGCGCCTACCAAAATAGTTCGATTGAGTGTGAAGTCGAGCCGTTCATCGATAACATCGTGTCGGCTTATGCTAAAGCCGATCTTGTGGTCTGTCGTGCCGGGGCCTCCACCTGTGCAGAGCTCGCGGTGGTGGGACGCCCCGCTCTGTTTATTCCACTTCCGACCGCTGCCGATGACCACCAGACCCACAATGCATCCGAATTGGTTTATGCGGGTGCAGCCTGGATGATTTCGCAGGCCAACCTGACGGCGGACACACTGGTGGCGTTTATCCGTGAGCGCCTGGAACAACGTCGGCTATTACCGCAACAAGCCGAAGCCGCCCGGAAGGTCGGTCATCCCGATGCGGCCTATCAAGTGGCGGACATGCTACTGGACATGGTCGGCGAACAAACCAGGCCGACTTCAACAGACAAAATTCCACAGCATCCTGTGAGGCAATAATGGTGCATGAAAGCGGCGTATTGAAAATCAAAATCAAACGGGTCCATTTTGTGGGTCTGGGCGGCATCGGCATGTCGGGAATCGCCGAAGTCCTGCTAACCCAGGGTTTCGCCGTTTCCGGATCGGACATGCGCGATTCGGCCGTTTTACGACGCCTGCGCGCAAAAGGTGCATTGACCGCTATCGGACATGCTGCCGAGAACCTCGGCGATGCGGATGTGCTGGTATATTCGTCCGCCATCCCCACCGAAAACCCGGAAGTGCAGGCCGCTCAAGAACGCGGCATTCCCATTATTCCCCGCGCCGAGATGCTGGCCGAACTGATGCGCATGAAAGACGGCGTCGCCATCGCCGGTTCACACGGCAAAACCACCACGACCAGTCTATTGGCCTGGATTTGTTCCGAAGCCGGATTAGATCCCACCTGCGTAGTCGGTGGACGACTCGAATCGTTCGACTCCAACGCGCGCCCCGGGGCCGGACGTTTGATGGTGGCCGAAGCAGATGAGTCGGACGGATCGTTTCTCAAGTTGACACCGATCATGACGGTTATCACCAATATCGATCCGGAACATCTCGATTATTATAAAACCGAAGAAGCGTTGATCGATGCGTTCGTCGCGTTCGCCAATCGGGTTCCTTTTTACGGACTCAATGTCATGTGCTGCGATCACCCGACGGTACGCGCGATTTTGCCGCGCGTTACCCGGCGAGCGGTCACCTATGGTGAGTCGGCCGATGCGGATTTCCGCGCAACCGATATCCGATTCGACGGTTTGCAGAGTCGTTTCAAGGTCTGGCGTAGCGGAATCGAATTGGGGACAGCCTGCGTCACCTTGCCGGGACACCATAACGTGTTGAATGCCTTGGCGGCCATCGCCTGCGCCACCGAACTCGATCTGCCGTTCAACATCATCGCCGATGCCTTGGCAGGCTTCCGGGGTATTGACAGACGCTTCCAGGTAAAAGGTCAGGCGGCCGGAGTCACTGTGGTGGACGACTACGGTCATCATCCGGCGGAGATCCGCGCCACACTTTCAGCCGCTCGTCTCTGTCACGCCGATCGGGTTGTGGCCGTCTTCCAGCCGCATCGCTACACCCGCACACGCGATCTTTTCGGCGAATTTGTCAGCGCTTTCGAAGAAACCGATGTGCTTCTGGTGACCGACATTTATCCGGCCAGCGAAGCGCCCATTCCCGGCATCACGGCCGAGGCGATGTTCAAAGCGATCAAACGGCATGCTCGGCATCCGGAAGTGCATTACGTATCAGAGCTTGAGGACTGCGCTCAGTGGATTTTCGACAACCGGCGATCTAACGACTTGTTTATCACGCTCGGAGCGGGCGATGTTAAAAAAGTCGGGATCCGCGTGTTGGAGCTATTGGCTCCGATCACCGGGAAAGAGAGCGGGCAATGAAACGAGAAGACCTTTTAAAGAAACGCATCGGGGTTATTTACGGAGGGCTCTCCAGTGAGCGGGACGTCTCGCTCGAAACCGGCCAAGCGGTGCACCGGGGTCTCGTTCAACGCGGCTACGACGCCGTTTTGATCGACCAGGACCGAGACTTGCCCGCACGTCTGATCGCCGAGAAAATCGACGTCGCCTTCATCGCCTTACATGGAAAATGGGGCGAGGACGGCTGCCTCCAAGGCCTCTGTGAAGTTATGGGCATTCCCTACACCGGCGCTAAAGTTTTCGGTTCTGCACTGGCCATGGAAAAATACCAAGCCAAGATCATTTTCAAAGACGCCGGGATACCGGTGGCTCCGGCAATTTTCCTCGCCAACGCCGAGGAAGCGCGCTCCTTGAAAGCAAGTGATTTGCCCTTCGGCTTACCGTGTGTCGTGAAACCCAACGCCGACGGTTCCTCTGTCGGCATTTCCATCGTCAAGCAACCCGAAGAATTGCTCCCGGCGATCGAAAAAGCTTTGGCTCTCGAAGATCGTTTGATGGTGGAGGCCTACATCGCCGGCCGTGAAATTCAGGTTTCGTTGCTCAACGGGCAGGCCCTGGGAGCGATCTGGGTCAAACCAGCCGGCGAATTTTATGATTACGCAGCTAAATATTTAGAGGATACGACTGAATATATTTATCCGGCTCCGTTACCCGCCTCCCAATATGCAGAGTGCCTGCAAGTGGCTGAACGTGCCAACGCCGTTGTACGCGGACAAGGAGCGGTACGCGTTGATCTGATCGTACGCGACGACGGGAGCTTGGTGATTCTGGAACTCAACACACTACCCGGGATGACCTCGCATTCGCTGGTTCCGAAGACAGCGGCCGCGAAAGGCATCCCGTTTGATGACATGATGGAACGCATTTTGCTGGCCGCGTCATTGGATTTGCATCCGCCCATTGAAAGGAACGACGACTGATGGCCATTCGCCGCTCCGGAAATCAAAGGCGTGTCAACACACGCCGCAACGAAGGCTTTCAGAGCCACGACTGGCGCAATCATCCCCTTGCGCGCATCGTCCGGTTATTTGGAATCTATCTCGTTTTCGTGGGCATTTTCATGATCTGGCAGGAAGTGGCTGTCTGGGTGGACGAACGCCGCTGGTTCGATCTACGCACGATCGATGTCATCCAGGCTGAAACGGTCAGCACGACTGAAATCATCGACTACAGCCGGGTCAAGCTGGGTATTTCGATCTTTGATATCGATGTTAAAAAAGTCGCGGCTGAGGTGGAGTCGCATCCGTGGATCAAATCGGCGCTCGTTTCGCGTCGCCTACCCGATGCTCTTCTGATCGAAGTGCAGGAATATCAAGCCGTCGGACTGGTCCAGCTCGACCGCCTGTATTACGTCGACCAAGACGGCACACCGTTTAAAGTGGCACCGCCCGAAGCCACGAACGACTACGTCATTATTCACGGTCTGACGGCAGACGATTTCAAGCCGTTGGATTTGGGACGCAGCAAAGTTCGAAGCTCTCTGGAATTGATGGCCGTCTATCGGAACCATCCACTGGCAATGTTGGCCCCGCTAAAAAGCGCCCGTTTTCACCATAATGGTTTGGAACTAACGGTCGGCGAACCTTCCACCACGCTGGTGATGGGAAAAAACGGAACGAAGGAAGCCCTCGACCGCGCGAATAAACTATTGAAATATCTTCGCGCCAAAGGGAAAAATGCCGAGGTCATTCATCTCGACAACCGTAAACAACCCGAACGGATTTCCGTTCGATTGGATAAGCCGGACTCTATTGAAGAAGAAATCGGGAACGCGGAACAGAACAAGCCATACTAACGGCGGAGGAATGCATGGCACGCAAAGGGGAAATCATCGTCGGTCTCGACATCGGGACCACCAAGATCGCAACGCTTGTCGGCGAAGTGAAAGAAGACGGTACTATCGAAGTGATCGGCCTGGGAACCCATCCTTCGAAGGGCCTTCAGAATGGTGTCATCACTGACATCGAATCGACCGTCGAGTCGATCCGACGTGCTGTGCAAGAAGCCGAACTGATGGCTGGCGTCCAAATCAGCAGCGTCTATACCGGCATTGCCGGTCAGCACATTCGCGGTTTCAACAGCCATGGCATCGTAGCGGTGAAAGGTAAGGAAATCACCCGCGTGGATGTTGACCGGGTAGTGGACCAGGCAAAAGCGGTAGCGATTCCCATGGACCGCAAGGTGTTGCACACCATTGTCCAGGAATATATCGTGGACAGCCAAAAAGGGATCAACATCCCGGTCGGGATGAGCGGCATTCGCCTGGAAGCTAAAGTCCACATCGTCACCGGCGCCATTTCCTCCGCGCAAAACATTGTACGTAGTTGCAATAAAGCCGCCTTAACGTCGCCGACATCGTACTTGAGCCGCTGTCCTCCGCCAAGGCGGTCCTCACCGATGACGAGCGAGAATTGGGAGTGGCTCTGGTTGACATCGGAGGCGGCACCGCCGACCTCATCATTTATTTGAAGGGCTCCGTGGTCCACACCTCGGTTTTGCCACTGGGTGGCGAATTCATCACTCATGACATCGCGGTGGGTTTGGGAACGCCCATGGCCGCGGCCGAGAAGATCAAGTGCGAACACGGTTGTGCCATGAGTTGTCTCGTCGATAAAGCCGACTCCATCGATGTCCCGCGGGTCGGTTCCGGCAACACCAAGCAGATGTCGCGCCAGGTGTTGTGTGACATCGTGGAGGCGCGTGTCGAAGAAATCATGACCTTGATCAACAAGGAAATCCGCAAAACCGGTTTGGAAGAACTCCTCGGTGCGGGGGTGGTGCTCACGGGAGGCGTCACCAACCTCGATGGCATCGAACAATTAGCCGAGGAGCTGATGGATGCCCCGGTACGCTGTGCCGCGCCCCAGGGTTTCGCGGGTCTCGTTGATTTGATCAAAAATCCGAACTACGCCACTGCGGTTGGCCTGCTGTTATACGGCTCGAAACACGCTCCGGCTTATCTGCATAACGGTCAACCCCTTATGCGACGCATGATGGATCGGGTGCGAACCTGGTTTCAAGATTTTGTTTGATTGAATACGTAAACTCATACGGGAAATAAACGGAAAAAGGGAAATGAAAGAATTTTTCGATTTTAACGGGAACGGGAACGAGGAGGAACAAAACATGAGCGGACAAGAACCTTTAAAGTTCGACTTCGACGCCGACACCTATAAGGCTGCGCGATTGGCGGTAGTCGGTGTCGGAGGCGCGGGTGGCAACGCCGTCGGAACGATGGTTGAGCGAAACGTTGAAAACGTCAACCTGATGATTGCCAACACCGACATCCAGGCCCTGGAACGGTCGAAAGTCCCCATTCAGGTTCAGATCGGCGAACAGTTGACACGCGGGCTCGGCGCGGGCGGCAACCCCAACGTAGGGATGAAAGCGGCCGAAGAATCCGTCGCCGTTATCGAAGAAAACATCCGCGACGTGGACATGCTGTTCATCACGGCGGGCATGGGCGGTGGAACCGGCACCGGGGCGGCTCCGATTATCGCCCGAAAAGCGACTGAGATGGGCATCCTGACAGTCGGTGTCGTCACGCGGCCGTTCCGTTTCGAAGGACGCAATCGTGAAAAGATGGCCAACCAGGGTATCGAAGCGCTGAAAGAATCCGTCAACACGCTGATCGTGATTCCGAATCAGAAATTGCTCGAACTCGAAGAAAGCAACCTCGGGATCGTCGATGCCTTCAAACGTGCCGATGACGTGCTGGTCAATGCCGTACGCGGAATCAGCGATTTGATTACGACGGCTGGTTACGTCAACGTCGATTTCGCCGACGTGCGCGCGATCATGGCGAATATGGGGATGGCCATCATGGGTTCGGCCAGCGCCAGCGGACCGGAACGTTCGCTCGAAGCCGCCCGTCAAGCCATCAGTTCGCCGCTTCTGGACAACCTGGACATCAAGGGCGCGAAGGGAGTGCTGGTCAATGTGTCCGGTTCCAGCAACCTGTCGTTGCAGGAAGTCGACGAAGCGGTCGGATTCATCCAGGAAAGCGCCGATCCGGAAGCCGACTTCATCTTCGGTTATGTCATCGACGAAAGTCTGGGCGATTCGGTGAAAGTCACCGTGGTAGCCACCGGATTTCAAGCCCCGGCCGATAATGAACGCGTAGAACGGGCTCGCCGTCGTCGTAGCTTCCAGGAGAATCTCGACATTCCGGCCTGGGTACGGCATAAAGGCCGCGAACGAACCGACGTCCGTCAACAAAACGCCGAACAGCCCCCGCCCATTCCGGCCGAACTGAGCCGCGTTCAGAAAGCGGAAGCGACGGCGCCCACACTGCCCGGCGCTCTGGATCTGGATTTCTTTGAAGATCAGATCTCGATTCCCACCTATCGCCGCCGCGAAAGCCTGCGCCGCAGTCGAGGTTGAAACTAAGTTCTTCGCATCTTGCGCAATAAAAAAGCGCCTCCCTTTTCCGGGGAGGCGCTTTAATTTGGATCATCACATGGTGGCTAGGCGTGAGCCGCGCGTTTTTCGAGGTAGCGGTAAATGTAGATCATGATCGGCGAGGCGATGAAAACCGAGGAGTAGGTTCCGACCGCAACACCGATAAGAAGCGCCAGGGCAAAATCGAAAATGATTCCGCCGCCAAAGACAATCAGGGACGTTACCACGAGAAGCGTCGTAAGCGATGTCAGGATCGTGCGGCTGAGCGTCTGGTTGAGGCTTTCATTGACAACATCCTCGATCGATTTCACCTTCACCTTCGACATATTTTCGCGTATGCGGTCGTAGACCACGATCGTATCATTGAGCGAATAACCGACAATCGTCAAAAGCGCCGCGATCGTCGGAATGGTGAATTCGATGCGCAAGACTGCAAAGATACCGGCGGTGATGGAAACATCGTGGATCAACGCAACCACCGCGCCCGGCGCAAAACGCACATCGAAGCGGAAGGCGATGTAGATCAAGATTCCCAACAGGGCATACACGATGGCCAGGATGCCTTTTTTCTTCAACTGGTCGCCCACCTTCGGGCCAACGGAGTCGAGACGCAGAATCTCAAACGAGTCTTTACCAAAGTGCTTTTCCAGCTCCTGAGAGATATGCGGGGCCAATCCTTCCAAGACGCAACGGTACACGAAACGACCTTCGGATCCGGTCACGGTCAACTCATTCAAGGGCGAATCGGCATTGGCAAAAATCGTTTTTACCTTCGCTTCATCCACTTTCTCGTTCAAAGTGAATTCGATCTTGTCGCCACCGGCCGTGGAATGGTGGAAACGTCGAAATCCTTTCTCGCTGTAGGCAGAAGACAGACCATCTTGAATAGCCTTCTCACGATTTGCATCGATATACGAAATCTCCGACAACTTGATCAGATACTCGTTTTCTTCGGTGAGCCCGAAGCGCTGCACCTCAGACGAAATACCCTTCAAGCCGGTCATGGCATCGCGGATATCGCCGGTCGTCGTTTCCTGCTTGAACAACACCTGCACCTCGGTCCCACCCGAGAAGTCGATACCGTAGTTGAGCCCGAGGGCCAAAAGCAAAGCCCAGCTAATAAGAACAACCAAGCCGGAACCGACAAGAAATTTCTTGGCGTTTGGGATAAAAGGCAGATTTATGTCGGGGCGGATGAATTCCATCGTTATATACTCCTCCGCACTAAATGCTAAGGGTCTGCGATTCGCGTTTTTGCGTCATCACATCGAAAACCAGTCGCGTCACAACAATCGCAGTGAACATCGAACAGGCAATACCAACCAACAGGGTAACGGCGAAACCTTTTACCGGCCCCGTTCCGTAACTCCACAAAACGAAGCTGGCGAGAGCCGTGGTGATATTCGCATCGAAAATCGTCCAGAAAGCTTTGCCGTAACCGCTCTCGACCGCCGCCTTGGGTGTCTTTCCGATACGTAGCTCCTCCCGAATGCGCTCATATATAATGACGTTCGCATCCACCGCCATACCGATCGTGAGCACAATTCCCGCCAGGCCCGGCAAGGTCAGTGTGGCTTCCAGACCGGCCATAACCGCCATGATGAACAGCAGATTGAGGAACAAGGCCAGGTCGGCGATCAAACCGGCGGCCCGGTAATAAATAACCATGAAGATCACGACGAAGACAAAGCCCACCAAGATGGAGGTCTTGCCGCTTTCGATCGAATCGTGTCCCAACGTCGGGCCGACGGTGCGTGTTTCTTCAAACTTGACCGGGGCAGGCAAGGCACCGGCGCGCAGCACAACCGCCAAATCCTGGGCTTCCTGGAACAGCTTGTTGTAACTTTCCAGGGCATTGAGCGTAATCATCGCGCGTCCGCCGGTAATCGCCGTCTGAATGACCGGGGCCGACTTGACCTTGTTGTCGAGCACGATAGCCATGCGCTGTTGGACGTGATCGCCGGTTACTTTACCGAACTGCTTCGCACCGGCCCGATCGAAATTGAGCGAAACATAGGGACGATTCTGACGCTGATCGATACTCACCCGAGCGTCGGTGATCGTATCGCCGGTCAGCATGGTCTTGCGGAAGAGACTGTGGCTACGCAGACGCGTTTCCAGTTTCTTCGGGTCTTCGAATTCTTCAAACAGAATCTGGTGCTCGTCGTCGATCTTGTCGGCCAGGAAAGCACGGATCGCCGCAACATTGATACCATCCTCATCCTTGATCGCTTCAAGGTAAGGCGTGCGCACCAGGTTTCCGTTCTTATCCTTGCGGCTTTCGTACTGCATTTCCCAGCCCTCGGGCAGCTGGTCTTTGAATTCATTGAGCTTGGTATAGCTGTCATCGACGATTTTGAATTCGAGTTGCGCGGTTTGACCGATCATTTTGCGGGCGCGTTCGATATCTTTCACACCCGGAATTTGAATCAGAATGGAGTTCTCACCCTGCTTGGCCACCAGCGCTTCGCGAACCGCCATCTCATCGATCCGGTTTCTCAGGGTCTCGATTGCCTGCAACACGGCATAGCGTTTGCGAGACTGCGCGAATTCATCCTCGATGCGATAAGCCAGAACCAGCGGCATGTCCGCCGGAGCCGTTTCGGGCGTCATATTACCCAAATAGCTCTTCAAAGGCTCTTTCGCTTCTTCCAGATCTTCGGCCTGATCGAAGTGCACATACAAAACCGGCTCACCCTCGGCGGATGTAACCCGGTCGCAGCCGAGATCTTCCTCTTCGCAGTACTGGTCGACTTCCTCGGTGAGGCGATCGACATAATCAACAACCGCCTTATCGACTTCGACTCCCAAAACGAGGTGGATGCCACCACGCAGATCGAGGCCCAGGTTCAGTCTTTTGTTGATGATATCTTCATACCATTCGGGGAGGTCGTCACCCAGCAACGTGGGAATCAGGTAGATAACGGCCAGCACGACAAAAGTCGCGACGACGGCGACTTTCCACCACCATTTCCGTTCCATATATGAAACTCCCTTGAATCCGCGACGAGAGCCGCCGCGCTCATACGGTCACAATCCGACGCTCGGTGCGACGGTGCTACTTTTTCTCGGTGGACTGCTCAGTCGCTTTCAAACCGCTGATTTGTGCTCGCTGCACTTTAATGCGCACGTTGGGGGCCACTTCCAAGGTCACCACCTGTTCGGTCAATCCCGTGATTTTCCCGTAGATGCCGCCGGAAGTCAAAACCTCATCGTCGCGTTTCAGCTCATTCAACAAACGCTGATGTTGCTTGGTCCGTTTTTGCTGCGGACGAATGAGCAGAAAATAGAAAATAAGCAGGATCAGACCGATTTGAAAGACGAGGTCCATCATGCCAGGCCCGGTGGCCTGCGCTTCTTGCGCAATCAACAAATTAAGGAGCTGGACAGTAGGCACCAAAACCCTCCTAACCCTTTAAAAACTCTCCGATTATCCGGTATTCACACGTGTCCGGACGCAGGGTGCTTACTTCTACCAGAAAACACAGATTCGGTCAACCATTTCTTTAAGGAATCGCCCGCGATATCGCGCTGTTTTCGGTGTGAAGATAACCCGATCACCCCGACTTCACGATACCGACGCTAAAAGCAAACACCCTTCCAGCAAGACACCCATACGTACGCTACTTCTTGAAACAACGGACAGCACTCGAAACCCATCGAAAGCCTGAGGGATCGAGCGCTTTCTCTGTCTTAAACCAACTTTTCGCGACGACCGCCGCTTAATGCTTGACGCCTCAACCGCCGGGATTGCAACTATGCGACGATAAATTTCCGGCGGAACCTGCACCCCCACCAGTGGCAAAAGCCGACATCAATCGCATCACCCGCTTGTCGCCACATTTCGGACAGGCGAGTTGCTCCTCTTCCTCGGCACGCCGGATCAGTTCCTCAAAAACATGTTGGCAGGCCTCGCATTTGTATTCATACAGGGGCATCATTTTCTCTCCCGTCAAAGAATCGATTCCGCCGCGTTTCACTAGGATACCGGGATAAGCTAAGACCGATTCGGTGAATTTCAAGTGCATGAAATCGATAAAGCCACTTCACCTTTCGACCAAATCGCGAACGAACGAATACGGTTTCCACACCGTTTCGGTATTTCCACAAAAAAAACGCGGCGTCAAACGCCGCGCGAAAATCGAAACTCGCTTCAGGCTTAGAAGGTGTACTTCAGCATGGGAGACGCCGTCAAAGCCAACGAACCCGCCTGAATGATGTAGTCCACTTCGACATCGAAACCGATGGAGAAGTGCCGCAAACCTGTGTAGTACTCCAGCCCCACACGCCCACCGGCATAGTAATCCATGGTGGTTCCGCTTTTTTCTTCGCCGGTCACGGCATCGTAACCATCGATCGACTTGTCATTGTAGAACAGACCACCCAAAACCGAGGCGTACAGTTCCAGCCGTTTGGTCGTGAAATATTTGAAATTCAAAACCAACGGCACACGCAAAGCCGCGAAGTCACCGCTAACCTGGGCTTCCGGATCCGGGAACCCGGTCGCACCATCCACCACATCCGCAGCATGGAAGGAAGCCAATGCATCCAATTCGATGGAGAGCAGCTTATCCACCACATCATATCCCAAACCGCCACCGAACATCATACCGGCGTCGGCATTGTCGGATAGACCGGAAAGGTACATCAAAAAACCGATGCGGGTGTTCATGAAGAACCCCTTCTCAACTTCGTTGAGATCCTCGGTTCCCCAGTACGTTTCAACACCGCGAGCGTCTTTGGTCGGCGCGTCGACTTCTTCCGCCGCTTCCGCCTCGGCTAACTCATCCTCGGTAACACCGCTCTCGCCGATGCCGAGCTCTTCGTCGTCATATTCCTGAGCGAAAAGGCTGAGTGGCAACGCCACAAGCGCAAGCGCGACACATAGCATAATCAAGCGTTTCGTACCCATTTTATCAGCTCCCCTCTGCCTTGAAGATAAACGGATAGGTAACGACAACGATGCCGCCGCCCTTCGGTTGCGGGAAGATGATACGTTTGATCGTCTTGGCCACGCAGCTCTCTACCTGCATGTTCTTCATCGTCGTCACGGCAACGGCGGATGATGAAACGGTTCCACGTCCGCTGATGGTGAATTTAATGGTAATTTTACCGTAGAGTTTCGGGTTCTTGTTCAGTTCTTTCTGGTAGCAGTAACGAATCTGCGAGTAATGCTTCTTGATGATACGGGCGATGATGGATTTGTCCAACGCACCGGTGATGGTCGGGTTACCGGTTTTGATGTTGATGTTCGATTTTTTCTTGTTCAGGTTACCGGCCGCACCGATACCATACTGGGACCGGCCACCGCGTCCACCGCGACCTTTGGTCCCGAGACCGCCGATGCCGATCGCCGTTCCACCGCCGCCAAGGCCCGAGCCGCGAGAACCCAAGCCGCCTGCGCCGCGCATATCGAGGCCGCTGATGCCTTCGAGCATACCCAGCGTTTTGTCCAGACCGGCGCCCAGGCCGCCGCCGCCGAACAGGCGATCCATGCTCTCCATACCCTGATCGAGAGCGCCGAGAATACCGGACGAATTCGCCACCTTCTCATCTTCGAGACGCTTTCTGGCGTCACCCTCGGATTTGTCGATGACACTTTCTTCCTCACCGATTTTGCCTTCTTCGCCGATGGATTTTTCAGCGCTTTCGATGGCCAGCTTTTCTTCTTCGGGGGGAGGCGGTTCTTCCATCTCCACCGGCTCCAGAATCAGCTTGGCAAAACGATCGGGCGCATCCAGGATGTCGGCCACTTCAGGCGCGGGCAAGGATTTCAGATAAACCGTCGTCAGCGTATAGATCAGGAACAGGATCACGAACAAAGACGTGATCGGATAATCGATGCGCTTGGTAAAGGGAACCGGAGCCAGCTTCTCGGGTTCGACAAAGCGGAAGTAATACTTCAGCTCGCCCAGGTTATACGTAACAGCCATACCCGGAGTCAGGTCGAACTGGCGATAGCCACCCTTGTCGGCAGCCTTGTTCTTCTTGGCCATTTCCTTGAACGACCAGGAAGATCCGTTCTCCTCGACCAGACCCTCCATTTTGTCGTTGAAATTGAGAGCGAAACCACCACTCCCCGACGGTTGGGCGACGGTAAACGTTTCGCCATCGAACCATTCATTGGAAACGAAGAACGTGCAGGACTTCTTCTCACCCATATTGATGTTGATGGGACGCGGCGTGTGCAGAATGTTGAGCAGAGTATCTCCCCACAACACCTCGCGGGTTTCGAGGATTTTCTCACGGGAACTCGGCGCTTTGTGTTCTTTGGGGATAACGTCGAGATCGTAGGTGATATTCTTCTTCTTCGCGCGAGCCTTTTTCGCCTCGAAAGCGGCCTGCTTGGCTTCGAGCGCCTTGGCTTCTTCCGCTGCAATTTCAGCCGCCTTGGCCTCTTCGGCCGCCGCTTCCGCCGCTTTGGCTTCTTCTTCGGCTTTCAGCGCTTCTTCCGCCGCTTTGGCATCCTCAGCAGGAGCCGCTTCGACTTCCTCGGCTTCTTCCGCTTCAGCGGGCGCGTCCTCGACCGGAGCCGCTTGCACCTCTTCCTCGACGGTTTCTTCCACCAGCGCTTCTTCGACAGGAGCGGGCTCTTCAACCGGGGTCGCTTCAACTGCTTCAGCTTCCGGCTCGACGGCAGCAACAGCCTCAACTTCAGGCTGCACGTCACCAAAGGCTTCGACCTGAATGCCGACATCCCCGATGGTGATGGAATCCCCAGCCTTCAACTTCTGCTTGTTCACTTTTTTGTCGTTCACGAAAGTCCCCGACGAGGAGCCGAGGTCCATGATGAACAATTCCGTCCCGCGTGAAGCGTCGAACATGGCGTGCACGTCAGAGACTTTGGCACCTTCGATCTTCAAGTCGGCGGTATCGCCAGCTCCGATCGTTACGCTTTCCTGCGAAAACGTCTCCTGACGCGTATCCTTGCCGGCCTCTTGGATGCCGAGAACAAGGCTAAACTTCTTCTCCGTCATTGACTAACCCTCGCTTTTTCGCGACCCGTCCAGATTATTTCAAAACGTCAACCGATTTAAACATTTCTTTTTCGAAGTTGGTGCGCACCTTGATCAGGTTGTTGAACTGCAGTTCGCGCCGCTCAGTAATGTATGCACCGGCAGGCTTCTTCAACTCACCTTCCAGCAAAACATCTTCGAAATCAATAACCGTTTTCTTTCTGTAGCGCACATCCTCTGCGAAAAGCAGAGTCGCTCCAAGCAGTTGCAGGCAGACCAGAAGCAACAGGCCGCATCCTACTTTCTTAAACATCACGTCTTCCTCCGGAGATTGGAGCTTGTCGGTATACCGTCGAGACTGTACACCCGATTTTCACTTATTGTCAAGATTTGCAGAAACAAAACACCAACATGGGTGCCCAAGAGTTTCTGTGCTTCTCACCAAAGAACCAAGTCCTCAATAGCATGAGGCGCGAAACTTACTCACTCTCAGCCGGGGCGGCTTCTTCAGCCGGAGCGGCTTCTTCGGCCGGGGCGGCTTCTTCAGCCGGGGCGGCTTCTTCGGCCGGGGCGGCTTCTTCAGCCGGGGCGGCTTCTTCGGCCGGGGCGGCTTCTTCGGCCGGGGCGGCTTCTTCAGCCGGGGCGGCTTCTTCAGCCGGGGCGGCTTCTTCAGCCGGGGCGGCTTCTTCAGCCGGGGCGGCTTCTTCAGCCGGGGCGGCTTCTTCAGCCGGGGCGGCTTCAGTCGATTGCACCGGAGCAATCGCCGCACCCATCGCCTGAGCATCACTCGGAGTCTCTTCCGGAGCGGGCTCGGGTTCCGGTTCCGGCATCGGTTGTTCGACTTCCATCATCAGATAGTTGGTCGCCCACTGATTTTTTCCCTTATCGGGATAATTCATTTTCTGGAACCGGCGGAAGGCCGCGTGCGCTTCATCCTGCATCTTCAGATGATCGAAATACAAGACGCCCAGGTTGAAAAGCACCGCCGCATCGTCGGGTTTTTCACGTAGAAGGCTCTTATAAATCGGGAGCGCCTGCTCGCCCTTGCCCAGACCGGTCAGACATTGCGCCAGACCGTGGCGAGCTTCATAATGGTTCGGATCCTCAGACAAAACATAGTCGTAATGCACCTTGGCCACTTTGAAATCCGAATATTTCAGAGCAATATGGCCGAGGTTGAGATCGGCAGAGATCAGACGCGGATTGACTTTGTGGGCTTTGCGGAAATTGGCGACCGCCCGGTCGTTATCCCCCATTTTGAGATAGATCAAACCGAGATTGTTGTACAAACCGGCGTCTTCGGTCTTTTTGACGTTTTTCTGAGCCTGAATACCGTTGATGGTGACCATTCGGGCCAGCAGCAGTTTACCCTGCGCCATGTACAAAAGGCCCAGGTTGCTGAACGCTCCAGCATGGGCGGGATCTTTGACGAAAATCGCACGAATCTGCGCCATGGCTTCGTCGTATTTTTTCTGATCACGATACAAAGCTGCGATATTGGTACGGATTTCCAAATCGTTGGAATGATCTTTCAGGTAATTCTGATAGACGTCCATAGCCAGATCGGGTTGTTTTTTCAAGATGTACAAACGACCGAGAGCCAGGACCGGATTGGTGTCGTCCGGCCGGTCGGCACGAGCCTGTTTGAAGATCGACTCCGCGCTGGCGTAATCGCCTTTCTTCATATAGACGATGCCCAGGTTGAACACGATGCCCGGGACGTCGGGAACTTCACGCAAAGCCGCTTTGTACTCAGCCACGACGGCATCGTAATCGACCGCCGGATTCTTCAGCAGTTCATTCGCTTTTTGCAGATGCCCTTCAGCGCGCATCTTCGGAGTCGTGGCCATTTTCAGGCACTTACCGGCGCTGCAATACTGATGCATACCGCAATCCGCATCGACCTGGCATTCGGGGGGCGGCCCCTGCGTCTTGGGTTCGCATCCGGCGAGCATCGCTAGCGCCGCAATCAGCACCACACTCAACACAACAAAGCTCAGACGCCTCATAACCTCTCCCTCATTCTTCAAAACAAGCTCGGCTTGTCATTCTAGTTCATGGACAACCGCTATTATTCGCCAGCCGCCTGCGACGTCTGGTTGACGGGAGCCACCGGAATTGTCGGGCGACGTTCGGGAATATCCGGAACATCCGGCGTCTCGAACTTGGCCACGTACAAAGCTTCGCTCTCAAAGCCCGGCTCCATTTTGATTTCGTTGATCGGAATATACACGCTGGGGACATACCCCTGCAATTCCTCACGCGCCTTGATCGTATAATCGTTATAAACACCCGTCCGGTAAGCCGTCAGCAGGCATTTCTCGAAGCCTTCCAACGCTTTCCGCTCGATGGGTTCCGCGCGCATCTGGATGCGTTCGACATAGATCACTTCCTGATCGGGGGTCAACCAATACGGAATCTCCGAGTTGAACATGGCCAGCGAATAGTACTTGTACACCTGACCGATGCGGAAAAGCGCGGCCACGGACCATTTCGGCGACTGAAGCTCGACGATCTTGCCATAGGCCTCCGCCATGGCGACGGCTTTATTGGATTTATCCTTGAGCCGTTCCATCATTTTCTTGTTCCACGTCTCCTGCTTCACACGCCGACCCACCTCAAGTTTGTAGGCGACGTAGGACGTATACTGCGATTCGAGACGGTGGAAAGACGCCTCGGCGATCGCCTCGCGCGCGGGCTCGCCCAGCGAAACATCCGTGTCACAGTCGGCCAGTTTCAAGATCAGAGCTCGTTCGCTCTCGATCACCTTTTGGTTGCTTTGACGTTCGGCAATCCTCATCAATTCGATGTGGGCGGCATAAATGCGGTTGGCATCGCCTTTGATCTTGCCTTTGGCCAGTCTTTCGCCGGATTTTTTGTCGTAGCGCGGCCACGTAACGTCTTTTTCACGCTTCTTCAGGTAATCTTTGAAGGCCTTTTCCGCCTTGGCGTCGTCCTTCACATCCAGGTAGGTGTATCCAACACCAAAAAGAAGCTGATCTTTTTCGCCTTCGTCCTTGCTGATTCCCATGTATTTTTTCTTGAGCGCAACACCCTTCTCGGTATGGCCCAAGCTCTCATGGAAAATAGCGGCATTGAACAGCGCGGTGCTGCGATGTTCACCCTTCGGATATTTCTTGTCGTATTCCTCGTAACGATTGGCCGCCTCATCGAAATAGGCCAACGCTTCAAGGTTTTTACCCAGCTTGAAGAGCACATCCCCGGCATAGGCGGACTTGGGATACTCTTTCAGGAAACGGCGCTGCACGGCAATCGACTGCTCGATCTCACCTGCAGTCACGTAATGCACGGCCGCATTGTACATCGCCGTGTCGCGCATTTTGGATTTCGGGAATTCCTTGCAGAAAGTCAGATATTCTTCCGCCGCCGCAACCCAGCGTTTTTCCTGCTCCGTCACTTCGACCTTCTTGAAGGAGGATTTCTCATTCAAATCGACCAAGTCGCGACGGAAGGCCGCACGGCCCTTAGCCGGTACGAGACGCTTGTTCTTGAGATAGGCGCGCACGGTTTCGTTCAACTTCCGCCAGTTCTTGCTGATGTTCAAGGAATCGAGAATCAGGTTGGCGGAGTAAACGGCCAAACGGTGGCGCGGATAATCGGTGACAATCAATTCAAAGCGTTTGACGGCGTTGTCGAAGTGATTGTGCGCATAGTGAATGATGGCCACCTTGTAAATGATGTCCACTTTTTTCGACGACTGCGGGATATTGTCGATGTAGATATTGCAGGCCTTCACGAAGCCCTTGGTGTTATCGGAGAATTCGCGCTCGGCATACGCCTCGGCCTGCTCGGCCTCTTTGGCGTCCATTTCCTTCTTCGACTGCAATTTGTAGTTTTTGTCTTTGCGCTTCGAACGCTTTTTGGTGTCGCCGATCCAGGCCTGAATCTCTTTATGCACCAGTTTTTCGTAAGAAAGAATGGCGTTGTAGGAAGCGTCCTCGAAGTGTTTTCCTTTCGAGTCCATCTCGGCCACGATGGTGTACCACTCACCGGCCTTGACGAAGTTGTTTCGGCTGTAAAGCAGTTCGGCGTAGTTGAACGACACGTCGTAGTACGTTTTGGATTGCTTGAAGTACTGCAGATACAGCTCATAGAGCTGCTGAGCCATGTCCCAGGTTTTTTCGTTCTTGATCTTGATGGCTTCTTTGTGATACTCGACAACCGTCTTGATCAACATGCGTTCGGCGTTCTCCCACGCCTCCTGCACCCGCTCTTCTTCCGTCTTCTGGTTTTCCTTCACCCACTCCGACTCTTCGGCCGGTTTGGCGTAGTAAACCATGTTGACGATTTCTTTGGTGGTATTTTCCTTGTCGTTGAGGTTGGAATAAGCCTCCACGATCTTCATCTGGAAATCGGGATCGTCTTTGTGCAGCGGGTAATCTTTGATCAAACGCCGATAGATGGCGATCGAATCGACGAATTTGCCCTGATTGGTGTAGATGTCGGCCAGACGCACGAGCATCATGCGGAAATACTTTTTCCCGCCCACACTCAGGAAATACTTCTCGGCCTCGTCAACGCTTCCCTTTTCGGCAAAGCCCATGACCAGGTCCTTCAAAGATTCTTCCATCAGGGTAATCTGCGATTTGCCGCGTTTGGATTGATCCTGCGACCAGGCCACCACCTCTTTAAAGGTCTCGATGGCGTCGTCGTATTTACCGAGGTTGAAATAGCACCAGGCGATTTTGTACTTGGCGAAACCGAAAACCTTGCTGGCTTCGTGGCGCAACACTTCCTCGTACGCAGGTAGCGCATCGTAAACATTATTATGAGAGAAGTAGTAGTCGCCGATGGCCATCCAACTATCCGGGACATACCCGCTGTTGGGGAACTGGCGGACCAGTTTCTTGTAGTAAATCACCGCATCCGCGTCGCGGCCGACTTCGTTGAGATTGTATCCCATGAAGAAATAGACTTCATCCATGCCCTGGAAATCGGGATAGCGATCGATGATAAGCTGGCAGATTTCCACCGCTTTGCGGTTGTACTTGAACCAGATTTCGCTATCGGGCTCCTTGGGAGGATCGCCTTTCTGACCGGCCTCGAACCAACCATCCATACGCCCCTGGTGGGCTTTCATCAGGTCGAGATTCAGCTGATGGGACTTTTTCCAGTAAAACTCGGCCAAGCGCCGCAGCGTACCGGGCTCCTGGAAGTTTTCGAGGATGCGCATCAGCTTTTCGATCGACTCATCGATTTTGATACCGACGGTCGAGGTCAAGGCGAAATCGTCCTCGACCCGCAGAGTGTTGACGTCGATTTTGCCGTCATCCTGCTGGCCTTCCAGGATCTGCTGCAGTTCGTCGCCTTTCTGCTCGTCCTGGGTGGCGTCCTTTTTTTCTTTCTGGGTGCGACCCCGCCGTTTACGGGCGGCGTCGGCGCTATGGAAATCGGGCGAAATCAGCACTTCTCCGGCCGTAAATGTAAAGGCCATAAGGAGAGCGATAAAAATCACCACGAAGCTCTTCTCGACACGTCTAACCATCGTGCGTACCTCGGTTCGATGAACTACTGGCACTCTTGAGTGACAGCCATCAGATAATAGCCCAACTCATCCTTCCAATACTCGCCATCGAAGGCCCAGTATTGATAGGAGTCCGGCACGGCCGGAGACAGGAGGAGCTCCTCCTCGTCGTAAACCTGCATTTCGAAATCGACACCAAATCGAGCCTGCTCTTCCAAGCGGCGGCGCTCGGAATCGGTCAACTCGAAATCGATGTTGTGCGCATTGCCCAGAAGCTGAGCCAGCATGTTTTCAACATCTTTGAGCTCGTTCAACGCCCAGCGACCGGCTTTCTTCTTGATGTTGCTGCGCTGCCGTTCCATTTTCTTGACCGTCGAGGTGAAGAACGTGGTATTGCGGAAGTAAGGCGGAGCCAGCCAAAGCGAATTGAACTCGCGGTCGAGTTCCTGCACATGCTGGAAGTTGTTCAGGAATTTCTGATCGTTGAGCACATGCGTCAACACCTGAATCGGCAGATCCGTTTCTTCACCGTTGTAGGAAGCTTCATACTGATCCAGCAGATCTTCGTAAACCTGCTGCGGAGTCATGCCCGGCGCACGTGTGCCCATGTAGCTTTTGAGACGCGAGTGCATATCGCCGTAGAGCGCGAAGAAGCGGTCGAGGGTTTCGCGCGCTTCTTCGTATTTACATAAGGTATACCAGGTAATGGCTTCGATCAGATTGACTTCAGGCACGAAGCGATCTTCGAAGTACGGGCTCGACAACGTCAGACTGGAGCCCAGCGAAATCCCGTAGCGCCCGATCATGGTGGCGGCCCAAGTCTTTTCGAACTGCGACTCGAACCACTGCGGGTTGTCGCGGTCGACCTGATCGTAGAAGGTGATGGCCGCTTTGAAGATTTCTTCCTGCTGCGCTTTGGGCGCATCGTGGGCGGCGGCATAGAACAACTGACCGACGGCCAGCTTGCTCATTTCCTTGACCTTGGTCGATTCACCGAATTCAACCGCCACGACGGGCAGGTTCTGGATGAGATCGAAGGTTTCCTTGGCCTTTTCGTATTCCTTGCGCTTCACCTCGATGATGCCCTTGAAGTAGTTGGCTTTGGCATAGAAGGCGGAGCGCGGATCGACCTGCGAGAATTTCACGTAGGCTTCGTCGACCTGTCCCTGGTAGAAATACATCTTGCCCACCAGGTAAATCAGTTCGTTACGGAAACGCTTCGGGAATTTTTCGAGCGCAATGTTCGAGAGGACGGCGAAAATGACCGTCTCGTCTTTGGTCTCGTAAGTGATGGCCAGAAGCTTGATCAGAGCCGAGGTAAAGTAGGTGCTGCCTTCCGGACCCTTGAAGAGGATCTTGGTGAGTTCGTATTGGCAGGCTTGGTAGAGATTGAGGCGGTACAGGCACTCGGTGAAGTAATACTGTGCCGATTCATGAAGCGCGCGCCAATCCGGATTCTGAAGGATTTTGTGGAAGCCGATGGCGGCGAAATAATATTCTTCGTTGTTGTAAGCTTTGATCGTGTCCTGCACTTCCTGGGGCATGCTCAGGATAGCCTGCGAGGGCTCGATCGTATCGTAGCGCCGCATCATTTTGTCGCGCGCGGAAGGTTCGGCGCAGGAAGCCACGATGACGGCGATGGCGAGTAGGGCAAAAATTGCCAGGAGTACTCGTTTCATCAGACTCTACTCCTTTTCCTGCCGTTAATCCACGGGGAGATGGAAGCTGACACCCAGCGTGACAAAATAGTTGTTACGCAGCAGATAACCGCCACGTTCTTCGCTGTCCTGGTCGGTCCCGCCCAAGGTACCGCCCACATCCGAAGAAGGCTGGGAGCGCTTGTCCTTCGAGATCATCGCGTAGTACATGAAGTCGGCCCGCAGGGACAACCATTTGTTGATGTAGATGTTACCCACCAAGCCCAGATCGGGGGCCGGAGCGTAGTCGCCGCTGGCCGTCGCCATCACACCGCCGCCGACATACACGCCGACATCGTAATGGGCGATCACGGAAGAAAGCAGCGCGAATTTTCCGTAAACCGGATAAAACACGAAATCGGCATTGGCAAACCACTGAACCTCGGAGTTCTTGATGAAATCCTTATCGATTTCCAGTCCACCCTTGTCCACCGAGTCGGTCAACAGCGACGTGGCGTTGCGGTCGAAGCTCTGCATATAGCCGAACACCGCCTGCACGCCGAACATCTCATTGATGTGGAAATTGTAACGCGCACCCTCGACCAGGCTGAAAACGAAGCTGTCGGAAGGATTGATGCCGAAATAAAGATTCAGCTCGTGCTTCAAATCCTTCGGGTACAGCTTTTTCTCAACCACCTTCGCCTTGCGCTTGAGCGGCAAGTCGACGGCACGGCGATTGTTGGCCGAATCGGCCGCCGCATCCTGCATAACTTGTTGATCTTCATCCGCGGCCGTCGCGTCGCTGTCCGGGAACGCACCATCGTCTTCGAAGGGAGACGGTGAACTCGCACCTTGACCAAACGCAACCGCGGGCATAGCCAGGATCAGGCCGGCCAGCAACAACATCCATACACGCCCTAATGTTTGCTTCTTCATAGTCCTTCTCTACCCTCTACTCGTTACACGTCAATGTGGCTAGAACGTAACATAACAGAAACACATAAGAAACGCGTTCCTGTTCGATTCAGTCACTATCTAGAGGTCAAATCAAAACTTGAGTCCGGTATCCGAAAAACCAGCCCCGCAGAGCCCCCGACGTCGATAAGGACGATGGGTTAAGTACATCTTCAGACAAAAGGCCCGCAGATCGTGGATTCTCGATATCGGCAGCTTCTTTTTTTACGCAAAAAACGCGGCACCAAGCTTCCCACGAACTGCAATTTTGCGCCAACTTAGCGATATCCTTCCGGAACCAGGGACAGTATCCGTTAACATAGAAGCTATTAATATGCAAGCAATTTTTCCGTTTCCACCCGGTTTTTCCCGCGAAGGATGGAATGCTCGGATGCTCGAAAACTCTTGCCGGACCTGTTGCTCTTCAACCGAAAACATCAACTGTGGCATGAAAACAGACAGTCCGCCAAAATAGCCCCTACTCTCCGACGGATTTCATCAAAACGGCGACCGCCCGACGGTACTCCGCCATCAATTCACCTATAATAGCCGAAACGGGTTGAACGTCCCGCAGCAATCCGGCGATTTGTCCGATTTCGAGCTCGCCTTCGTCCACATCACCATCGAACATACCAAGCTTCGAGCGACCCTGACCCAACAGAGCCATCAGGGTTTCGCTGCCGTCGCCCTGCGCTTCCGCCGCCAAAATCCGTTCCGCGAAAGAATTTCGGAGCAAGCGCACCGGAATCAGTTTCTTGAGCGCCAGCACCGTGGCCTCGGCATCCGCCGCCACCACCGCCCGTTTGAAAGCCTCATGACACCCCGCTTCCTCGGACGCCACGAAACGACTGCCGATCTGCACCCCGTCGGCGCCCAGGGCCATGGCGGCGGCCATACCCCGTCCGTCGCCGATCCCCCCGGCCGCCAGGACCGGGATGGATACCACATCCACCACCTGGGGAACAAGCACCAGGGTCGTCAACTCCGCGCGTCCGTTATGACCGCCCGCCTCGAAACCCTCGCACACCACGCCGTCCACACCGGCCGCTTCGCATTTTCGCGCCAGTGCCGGGGTCGACGTGACATGAATCACGGTGCAACCCTTCTCCTTGAAGAGCGGAGTCAGGGCCTTGGGGGAACCACCGCTGCTGAAAACGATGTTCACCCCTTCTTCGATGATCACCTGCGCCTTTTCGGACGAGCGATCGCTGAAAATCGGGAGATTGACGCCGAAGGGGCGATCCGTCAGACCGCGTAGCTTGCGGATGTGCTCGCGCAACAGCTCCGGGCTCATCGAACCGGCGCCGATCAGCCCCAAACCGCCCGCATTCGAAACGGCGGCGGCCAGACGAGCGCCCGACACCCAGATCATGCCGCCCTGCACGATCGGATATTGAATTCCGAATAGCTTCGTAATTCTATTATCTTGCATGGTCAACACCCCTCTCGACGCATCGGGTCAGACATTGAACCGGAAGTGAATCACCTCGCCGTCCTGCGGGATGTACTCTTTGCCTTCCAGGCGCATTTTTCCGGCCTCCCGGCATTTGGCGTCGCTGCCCAATTCCGCCATATCCGCCCACTGCATCACTTCGGCGCGGATGAAACCGCGTTCGATGTCCGAGTGGATCTTCCCGGCCGCCTGTTGGGCGAAGGTGCCCTTACGGATCGTCCAGGCACGCACCTCGTCGGGACCGGCGGTGAAAAAGGAAATCAGGTCCAGCATATCGTACACTTCGCGGATGAAACGGTCCTTGGCGGGTTCTTTCAACCCCAGGCTGGCCAGATACTCCTGCCCGTCGGTTTCGTCGAGATCGTTGAGTTCCATCTCCACATTACCCGAGACAACCATGACGCGCAGGCTGTTTTTCGTTGCAAATTCAATGATTTCAGCCGAAGCCGGGTCGGCGGCCTGCTCTTCTTCGACATTGAGCAGCAGCAGGCAGGATTTCTTCGACAAGAAGGAAAATCCGGCGAGCAGCGTCCAGGCTCCTCCATCGATTTCCAGGGTCCGTAACGGCTGGTCCGCTTCCAAGTGAGCCGCGATGATCTCCAGATACTCCCGTTCTTTGGTCTTGGCTCCCGTCTTGCGGAGCTTACTCAGCCGATTTTCCACAATCAGCAGGTCAGCCAGCACCATTTCCCCCTCAAAAACGGTGATATCGCGCATCAGATCCGGCGAATCCGACAAATCCGGATTGTCAAAGCCGCGCACCACATGCACCAGCGCATCGGCGGCGCGCATCTCCGACAACATCGCGGCGGCAAAGCCTTTCCCGTCGGCGGGGGAAGTCGCAGCCAAATCGGCGAAGCTGATTTCGGCGTAGGTCAGCTTCTTGGGACTTATCTTTTCGGCAATCGTTGCCAGTCGTTTGTCTGGAACTTTGATATTACCCAGGTTTTTCACATCGCCGGCGTGGTAGCCGCCCACTTCGGCATGCAAGCCGGTAAGCGCATTGAACACCGTCGTTTTTCCGCAGCCACGGAAGCCCACAATACTGGTCCGCATGTTGTTTCTCCTTCACAGCCAGACTCTCCCCGCTCTTTTACCAGATCGAATCGCATCCGGCAACTTTCCTTTGACTTCATTCCCCGCCTTTGATAGCATGAGGCGGAATTTTTCTATTCCAATTGTTCTGGAGGGTGAGAAAGGGTAATAATAATGGGCATTTCACATGACAATGAATTTGCCAAACTCGTGGATCAATTCACCCAATTCGTTTTGCGCAGCAATCCTGTTTCCGCTTCTTTTCTTGGTGTGCATGATCACGATGAACTGTTCAGCGACTACGCCCCGGCCGTTTTAAAAAACCAGCGGGCCCGCCGCAGTAAATTCTATAAAGAATTCAAGGCTATCAACAAGCGTGCACTCAACACGGACAACCGGGTCGACCTGGAACTCATCCTGACCCACCTGGAATTGGAAGATATTCTTGAAAAGAAATACCCGGCGCGCAAAATCAACCCGGACCACTATCTGCGCGAAGTCCTTTTCGGGATTTATGTCCTGTTATCAAGGGAGTTTGCACCGGATCGCGAGCGGGCCTTGTCCATTACCCGGCGGCTGGCCGGAATCCCGACTCTGCTGCGCCAGGCGCGAAACACATTAGACAAACCGGCGGCCATTTTCGTCGAGTCGGCGATTCATACCTGTGCGGGAGCCATCAACTTCCTGACCACGGCGATTCCCGAATTCACGGTAAACATTCACGGAAGTCTGAAAGACGCCCTGCTCGAAGCCAACAGCGAAGCCGTGACGGAATTGACCAGTTTCGGACAAGATCTGGAAACGGTCTATCTTCCGACCGCGAAAGCGAACTTTCCCACGGGAAAGATTCTGTACAACCAGATTTTGAAGCTTAAGCACGAGATTCCCTATAATTCAGACCAGTTACTCAAGATCGCCAAAAAAGAAATCCGTCAGATCACACAAGAGATGGATAAACTTGCGGGCAAAATCGCGAAAGGCAAAGACCGGCAACAAGTGGTGGAATCACTCAAGAAAGAGCATCCCATCGCCTCCCGGCTCGTCGCCAGCTACCAAAAAGAGATGCTGCGGGCGCGAAATTATGTCAAAGATCATGATCTCGTCACCATGCCCGACTCGGAAGAAATCAAAGTGGTTCCGACCCCGCCTTTCGCAACCGGACTGATCCCGTATGCCGCCTATCTGTCCCCCGGTCCGCTGGAATCCGTCCAGGAAGGCATTTTCTGGGTGACGGTGCCCGAAGCTCCGACCAAAAAAGAGCTGGCGGAACGGCTCAAGGGACACAGCAAGTGGGGAATCGCGGTCACGGCCCTGCACGAAGCCTATCCCGGCCACCACCTGCAGCATATCGTGGCCAATCAATCGACTTCGCTGGTGCGACAACTGTTCACGACCCCGGTCTTTGCCGAAGGCTGGGCTTTTTATTGTGAAGACATGATGTGGGAACAAGGATTCTACAGCGATCCGAAAGAACGTCTGCTGCAACTCAAAGACGCACTCTGGCGCGCCTGGCGGGTGGTCATCGACGTGGAACTGCACACAAAGAAAATGACGGTCGAGCAGGCGGTGCAAACCCTGGTCGAGAAGGCGGGCCTTGAAACCCCCAACGCCGAGGCCGAAGTCCGGCGTTACTGTCAAACACCGACCCAACCGATGAGCTATTACATCGGTAAAATCGAAATCAATAAATTACTGGAGGCCTATCGAAAGAAACGGAACAAAGAATTCTCGTTGAAAACGTTCCACGATGAACTCCTGGCGCATGGCACCATTCCTTTCGCCAAGGTCAGCACATTGATGGAATTGTCCTGAGCTTTCGCTAAAGCGGCCTCCAACCCTCGCCACGGGTTTACCACTGCGAACGATAAAATCGGGTTTCCGACCGGCGGACAAGCCCGACCTTCGCTCGAATGCGAGTTGATGGATGAAAAACGGAGTCGAATCGCCTTTTTTTCATGAAAAGGGGTAGCGTATGGCACATATAGCGGTAATCGGTGCGGGAACCTGGGGCAAGAACCTGGTGCGCGTCGTGAACCAACTGGGCGCGTTGGCGGCGGTGGCCGACCCCGACCCTAAAACCCGTCGCAACCTGACCGCCCAGAACCCGGGTGTGCCGATCATGGCCGACCTGAGCGAAGTTCTGGAGTTGGGCAAGATCGACGGCGTCGTCATCGCCACCCCGGCCGCCAGTCACTACGGCGTGGTCAAAAAGGCCCTCGAACAGGATCTGCATGTCTTCGTCGAGAAGCCGCTTACGCTCGATCTGGCGGAAGGCGAAGAGTTGGTAGCCTTGGCCGAAGAACGCCAGCGCGTGCTGATGGTCGGCCATTTGATGCTGTACCATCCGGGCGTGAAACGGATGAAGGAACTGGTCAAAAGCGGTGAACTGGGCGATCTGCTTTACATTTACGGCCAGCGGGTCAACCTGGGACAGGTGCGCCGCGACGAAAACGCCATGTGGTCGCTTGGACCGCACGATATCTCGGTGGTGCTCGACTTGTTCGAGAAATCGCCGGTTCGGGTATCGGCGGTGGGCTCCTGCTACATCCAAGGCGATCTCAACATCGAAGACGTGGTTTTTCTCAATCTGTATTTCGACGACGGCCGCATGGCCAACGTCCACCTCTCCTGGCTCGATCCGCACAAGATTCGCCGCCTTACGCTGGTGGGCAGCCGCAAAATGATCGTCTTCGACGACATGGAAGCCACGGAGAAATTGAAAATCTACGACAAAGGCGTCAGCGGTCCGTTTCAAGCCGGGGAATACGACTCCTACGGCGACGCCATCACCCTGCGCACGGGAGATATCCTGATTCCCAAGATCGCCATGGCCGAACCGCTCAAACTGGAAGTTCAGCATTTTCTCGATTGCGTGGAAAACGGCACGCGCCCACTGACCGACGGCCGCAACGGACTGGCCGTGCTCAAGGTGCTCGACGCCGCTCGCCAATCGCTCAAAGAGGACGGCGCGCCCGTCTACCTGGAACCGGCGTAAGGTTAAAACGACGCCGCAACTATGAAACCTATTTGGCCTAACAGGAGTTAGCGCGACATCATGACCGATCACATTAACACGTGGCCCGAGGGCCGTTACCTGGTTACCGGTGGAGCCGGTTTCATCGGCAGCAACCTGGCGGAAAGCATTCGCCGCAGCGACCGGCCGGTTCGAGTCGCCGACAGCTTCATCACCGGACGACGCGAAAACCTGACCGACATCGACGGGATCGAATTGTACGAAGGCGACCTGCGCGATTTGGAATTCTGCCGTAAATGCATGGTGGACGTCGATTGGGTGCTGCACCAAGCCGCATTGGGCAGCGTCCCGCGCTCGGTGGAAGACCCCGTCACCACCAACGCCCACAATGTCACCGCCACCCTCAACGTCTTGACCGCCGCCAAGGAAGCCAAGGTCGGTCGCGTCGTGATGGCCTCCTCGTCCTCGGCTTACGGCAATACGCCCCAGCTACCCAAAGTCGAAAGCATGCCCCCCATGCCGCTGTCGCCTTACGCGGTCAGCAAGCTGGTGGGCGAGTTCTACGCGGGCGTTTTCTGGCGTACCTACGGCCTGCCGACCGTCTGTTTGCGTTACTTCAACGTCTTCGGACGCCGCCAGGATCCCAACAGCGCCTACGCGGCGGTGCTTCCGCTTTTCATCCGCCACCTGCTGGCCGGTAACGCACCGGAAATCCACGGCGACGGCGAGCAGACGCGCGATTTCACCTACATCGACAACGTCATCGAAGCCAACCGCCTGGCGGTCATGGCCGGTGAAAACGCCTTCGGCCAGACGGTCAACATCGCTTACGGGCAGCGTATCAGCTTGAACGAACTTTATCGCAAAGTAGCGGAGTTGTTGGGTTCCGATATCGAGCCCAGCTACACCGACTCACGGGCGGGGGACGTCAAGCATTCGCTGGCGTCGGTAGACAAAGCCACGGAGCTGCTCGGTTATCATCCGGCCATCGACATTTTCGAAGGTTTGGAGTTGACCATCGACTGGTACCGCCAGGCGCTCGCCCCGCGTTAAAATTTCTTTGGGAATCGGTAAACGCGTTCGCTCTGCGCTCAATGCGGCAAAGTCGCCGTTTCTTTTGCGGAAACCCGTTCGCCGCTTGCGAAAACGGCCCTATCTCTGTTAAACTTCGAAAAGCGCTTCAGCGGCAAAAAAAGGCCGCCGAATTCGCCTGATCGAGAACTCATATCCAGTTCCGGGGGTTCGATAGCGGTAGTGTTTGTACCCGAACATGGGCCGCTTTTTCGTATAAGGGGAAGACAGGTCATGAGCGGCAAACGGATCGAGTTTTTCAAACACGCCCTGGGGGAGGCCGAAAAAACGGCCCTGTCCGCGGCCTTGGACAGCCTGTTTCTCACCACCGGTCCGCGCGTGGCCGAGTGGGAATCCGCGCTGGCGCATTACCTCGACATTCCTCACGCCGTCGGTACGGCCTCCTGCTCCACCGCCCTGATGCTGGTCTTACGCGCGCTGGGCATCGGACCGGGCGACGAAGTCATCACCGCACCGCTGACGTTTGTAGCCACCGCGCTGGCCATTGAAGAAGTCGGAGCCCGGCCGGTCTTCGCCGACGTCGATCCCGACACCGGCCTGCTCACGGTGGATTCCTGTAAAGCGGCGCACAGCGCCCGCACCAAAGCGGTGATTCCGATTCATCTTTACGGCGTGATGGCCGACGTTCCAGCCATCGTCGGCTGGGCCAAACCGCTTGATCTCGCCGTGATCGAAGACGCCGCCCATTGCCTGGAAGGACGCCGCAACGGCATCGCTCCCGGCCAACTCAGCGACGGAGCGGCTTTTTCATTCTATGCCACCAAAAATATCACCTGCGGAGAAGGCGGCAGTTTCGTCACTGCGCGCGACGATCTGGCGGCCGGTTTGCGCGTTCTGCGCAACTACGGACTGACGTCCTCCGCCGCCGACCGCAGCGACGGCTTTCACGAACTCGACGTGGTCACCCCGGGTATCAAGGGTAACCTGACCGACCTGCAGGCGGCCCTGCTGCTGACGCAGCTCGACCGGATCGAAACCTTGTGGCAAAAACGCGATGCTCTTTGGAGGCGCTATCGGGAAGGACTCGCCGGTTGCCCGGCGCTTCGTCTGCCGGTGGAGCCGGACGACATCGTCCATGCGCGCCATCTATTCACCCTGCGCGTCCCCCAGCCGCTGCGCCAGCCCCTGATGCGACGGCTCGAAGATGCCGGGATCGGCGTCTCGGTTCATTTTCGCCCCCTGCACCTGTTTACCCATTTCAAACGCACCTACAACTGCAGTCGCGGGGATTTTCCCCAGGCCGAATGCATCGGCGATGAAACCCTTACGCTTCCGCTTTACCCGAATCTCACCCACGACGAATGCGATCGCGTCATCGAAACGGTTCGCACCACCATGGAGGAACTGGCCGGATGAGCGATACCTCCCGATTGTCGATTCAACGGATTCGCAAGTTGATGGATCGCGTGCGCCGCGACGGCCCCATCCGGGCGCTCTCCGATGCGGCGGAAGGGCGCAAGGCCGACCTGCACCGAGCCGCCGCGCACGCTTACCTGGAATCGATCCGCAACGACCATACCTTCGCCGAACCCCTGCACCCCGACATGCGGCCCGACCAGGAGCGACGATTCTGGCGTCAACGCCTCGGACCGCGCGGCTACAACCTGTTGTCCCATTTTTCTTCGCGTCATCAACCGCACTTGATGGTGTCCACCCACGAACGCGAATCCCTCACCGACCGGTGGCTCAGCGGCTATCCCGAACAGGCCCGCGCCTGCCGCCTGGCGGCCGACCGTTTCTGCGAAGGCGATTTCCGGGCGCTGGTGCCCGATTGCCCGGTTTTCGGCGATGAAATCCCCTGGCGCGGGTTTTTCCACAAACCCGGTGAATGGCCGTTGAAAGCGGCGGTCGATTACCCCGATTTCGACAGCAATCCCAACCTGGACGAAGATCCCCGGCCACTGTGGGAACTCAATCGGTTCCAACACACCGCCATTCTCGGTGGAGCCTATTGGGCCAAAAAAGATGAGCGCTATGCGGTCACGTTCCGTCGCCACGTGGAAAGCTGGCTCGATCAAAACCCCTACGGGCGCGGTCCGCACTGGTTACATGCCCAGGAGGCGGCGCTGCGCGCCATCAGCTTTACCTGGGGTTGGGTTTTCTTCGCTCAAAGCCGAAGCCTCGACGATGTTTTCCGTTTGCGCTTGCTGGAAGCCATTCACCTGCATGCACGCTTCGTCGCGCGAACCCTGAGCGACGGGCCGGTCACCCACAATCATCTGGTTACCGAAGCCTGCGCCCTCACGCTCCTCGCCGAGGCCTTCCCCGAATTCCGTGGGGCCGGTTATTGGCGGCGCACCGGGCGTGAACTCGTTCAACGTGAACTCGTACGCCAGGTGGACCGCGAGGGAATCCATGCCGAGTTGGCCCCCGGTTACCACCTTTTCGTCCTCGAATCCTTTTTGCAGTTGGCCGCTTTCTGGCGCGCCAACCACACCCCGCTGACGCCCGAATTCGAGAAACGGCTGATCGCCATGGCCGCGGCCAGCCGGTCGCTGCTCAAAAACGACGGCAGTCTGTGGCGTATCGGCGACATCGACGATGCCCGCGCCCTGCGTCTGCCGGGTGCCATATCGAACGACCGGCGCGGTCCCTTGGCCCTCGCGGCGGCGCTTTTCAACCGGCCGGATCTGGAACCCGACGGCAACGAAACACCGGAAGTCTGGCCGCTTTGGCTGGCCGCTTCGACTGAAATGGCCAAACCCGCCGCACCGAAAAGCCGTGTCCGTCCGGCGGCGCGCTTCCGCGTGTATCATTTCGCCGGATTGGTGGAATTGAGCCACGGCGACACCCAGTTGCTGTTCCGTGCGGGAGCCAAAGAGCCCAATCGCCATGTCGCCCCCAATCATCAGCACGCCGATCTGCTGAATATTCAGCTGGCCTACAAAGGTTTCACGCTTTTCGACGATCCGGGCGTCTTTCACTACAATCCGTCCATGACCGATCGTTCGGCCGATCGCGCGACCGCCATTCACGGCGCACCGCAGGTGGACGGTCACGACGCATTCGAGATCGACAAGCAGCGTTTCGGCGTCGGTCCCATTCCCCCGGTCACGCTGGTAACCGCCTGGTTCGACGGTTTTCTCTCCCATATGGCCGCCCAATACGAGCCCCCAGCGGGTGGCCTGCTACGACGCGACATCCTCGTGCGGCCCGACCGTTTCGTGGCCATCATCGACCGCTACCACCCCGGCGACGCCCGCGACCATCGCCTGTCGGCGGGCCTGATAACCGGGCTTGACCTCACGGGAAAAGGACAAAACTGGTACATCGTCGATCCCGCTCAAAATCAGCCGATCGCCGGTCTGATCGCGCTGTATCCGCACAAAGCCCCCTTCCGTCATATGAACGGTGACGCGGTTTCGCTTGCGCCCCGTTACGGACAACGCAGCCCGGCACAACGGCTGTCCTGGAATGTCTCCGCCTACGGTGAGCTCAATCTGGCGACGCTGATCTGCCTCGATCAATCCGATTCAACAACCACCCACGCCTTCAGGCCCCGTCCGAACGGTTTTGAATTGCAGGTGGGATCCTTGGATATCACCGTCAACGAAGCTTCGATGACCTGGCGCCATCTCACTTGACACACGGAAGGATACAAACGCCCGTGAAGAAAAAGCGGCCCCATATTCTCTACATCACCAATGGCAGCATGTTCCGGCAAACCGGTTTCAGCCAGCAATGCCGCGCTGAAATATCCGAGCTGGCCAAACGCGGTTACCCCATGACCGCCCTGGCCTACGAAAACCATGCCGAGTTCCGCGTTCACCGCGAGGGCCGACGCTCCTTGGCCGAGCAAGTGCAGGACGCCGGGGCGCGTCTCGTCACCATCCCCGTTTTTATGGAACACCGCCCGCGCATGGCCGTTTTGCGCGCTTGGCTCGACGGCGGCGTGATGGCCGCCTTGGCGCAGAGCCTGCGCGCCGACATCCTGCATGTACACGAAATCCATGCCGCCGCCCTGGCCTGCCGGGTGGGACGCCTGCTACACAAGCCGGTGGTGGTGGACATGCACGGCGTCCCGCTGGCGGAGGCCCTTTACGCCGGGGCCATGCAAAAAAGCGATCCGGCCTATCGCCGCATGGCGCGCGCCGAACGACAGGCCACGTTGCAGGCCGATCTGCTGTTTGTCGTTTCCTCGCCTTTCCAGCGCTATCTGAGCGACACCTACGGAATTCAGGAAGAGCGAACCCGCATCACGCGCTCGTCGGTGGACATCCGGCAGTTCCGCTTCGATCCCGCCGCCCGCAGCGCGCTGCGGCGCGAACTGGGCGTGGGCGACCAACCGCTGCTCATGTTCGTCGGCTCCATCCAGGCCTATCAGATCGTTGAGCAAGTGGCCGCTTTCGTACAAGCTGCGCGGGAGGTGCGTCCCGACACCTTTTTCCTATGCCTGAGCCCCGACGCCGCCACCACCGAGTCGGCCTTGCAAAACGCCGGACTGACCGCCAACCTGGCCATCCGCTCCGTGCCGCACGCCGACGTTCCGCGCTGGTTGAGCGCCGCCGACGCGGGCCTTTTATTGCGCGAGCCCTCACTGGTCAACGCGGTGGCCTCGCCGGTCAAAATAGCCGAATACCTGGCCTGTGGACTGCCCTGCGCCATCTCCGCCGGTATCGGGGATCTCTCCGATATGGTGGCCGAAGGGGATCTCGGCGTACGGGTGGAAAGCCTGGACACCGCCTGTTATACCGACGCCGCTCGAACCCTCTTTGCCGACTGGCCCGACGGCGCTCCGGCCCGCCGCGCCCGTTGCCGCGCGTTTGCCGAAAAAGAGTTGTCCTGGGAACGCTGCATGGCGGTTTTCGAGGAAAGTTATCGACACCTCGCACCCCACACCTTCACCGGAGGGCAACACTGATGTGCGGTATCGCGGGACTCGTCGATTTCCGGGGCGACACACGCGGGGCGTTGCAACGCATGTGCGACGCCATGGCCCATCGCGGGCCCGACGACGAGGGCTTTTTCATTGATGAAAACGTGGCCCTGGGCCAGCGACGCCTGTCGATCATCGATCTGGCCGGCGGCCACCAGCCGATGCACAGCGCCGATGGAACGCTGACGGTCGTCTATAACGGCGAAATCTACAATTTCCCCGAATTGCGCCAAGAACTGGAGCGGGCAGGCTGCGTCTTTCGCAGCGACAGCGACACCGAAGTGCTGCTGCATCTGTACGCCACGCGCGGCGATGATATGGTGGACGCACTCAACGGCATGTTCGCCTTCGCGCTCTACGACAAACCGAAAAAACGCCTGCTGCTGGCCCGCGACCACGTGGGCATCAAACCGCTCTATATCGGTTTCTTCGGCCAGACCTTCGCCTTCGCGTCGGAATTGAACGCCCTGACCGCCGTCCCGGAATTCCGCGCCGCACTGACCGTCCGCCCGGAAGCGCTGGCGCATTACATGGCCTTGTTTTACGTGCCCGATCCGCTCTCGATTTACAAGCAGATCGGCAAGCTGGCCCCCGGTTCACGCGCCGTTTTGCAGGATAAACGCCTGACCATCGAACGCTACTGGCGGCCCGCCACCGTTCCGGCCGAGCCGTTGCCCAGTTTCGACGAAGCCGTGGAAGAACTCGACGCCCGTCTCTTCACCGCCGTCAAACGGCAACTCATCAGCGACGTGCCGCTGGGCGCCTTTTTATCGGGGGGCGTCGATTCCTCCGCCGTGGTGGCGCAAATGGCGCGCGCTGCCGAGCAGGTGCGCACCTTCACGGTGGGTTTCGACGACCCGGCGCACGACGAACGCACCGCCGCCCGCGCCGTGGCCGCCCATCTCGGCACCGACCACCACGAAAGCCTGGCCACGGTCCGCACCATGGAATTGCTCGACGATCTCCTGCCGCGCTTCGGCGAGCCTTTCGCCGACTCGTCGGCCCTGCCCACCTATCTGGTTTCGAAAGCCACCCGCGAACACGTCACCGTGGCCCTCTCGGGGGACGGCGGCGACGAACTGTTCGCCGGTTACGACAAATACGACGCCCCGCTACGGGAACGCTGGCTCAAGCCGGTTCCGACCTGGGTACGGCGGCGGCTGTTCCCCCTGGCGGCCGAACTGCTGCCGCAACGCGCGCCGGGAAAGAATCTGCTGCGCGGTCTGGCCCTCGAACCCGAACGTTACGCCCTGCTTGAAATCGGCGAATACCGCGCCCGCACGCTGCTTGATCCGGGCGTTCTGGCGAACGTGGAATCCGACACCTACGATTTTCTGCGCGGCCTCGCCGCCTGGCCAGCCGGAAGCGACATGCAGACGCGCCTGCAACTGGCCGACATGCACAGCTACCTGCCCGGCGACATCCTCACCAAGGTGGACCGCATGTCCATGGCCGTTTCCCTCGAAACGCGCGTGCCACTGCTCGACAAGGACGTCGTGGACTTCGCCTTTTCCCTGCCGGTCCATTACAAAGTGCAAAACGGTCTGCGCAAGGCGATCTTGAAACGCGTCCTGGAACGCCATCTACCGACCGAGTTCGTACACCGGCCCAAACGCGGGTTCGCCGTTCCCCTGGCGCGTTGGTTCCGGGGCGAATTGCGGCCGCTGCTGCAAGAAGAGCTGTCGCCCGCCGCCCTGGCCGACACCGGTTTGTGGCAGCCGCGCGCCGTGGGTCGTCTGCTCGACGAGCACCTGGCCGGACGACGTGAACACCATTGGCGCTTGTGGCAGATTCTGGTCTTGCAACGCTGGTGGCGGCACGCCCGCCCGGTGTGGTGAGGAGGCGACGGCAATGGAACCAATCCGGCTGATGCTCTTTACCGACACCTTCGAAATCGGCGGCAGCGAACGTTTCGTGCTGCGTCTGGCCCGACATCTGCCGCGCGAGCGTTTCGCCCTTTCGCTGGGTGCGTTCTCGGAGGCCGGTCCCCTGCGCTCCCAGCTCCCGGACGACGTCCCGTTGCGGCTCTTTCCGATGCGCGGCGGCTACCTCAAACCCGCCGGACTTCTGCAGGTGGCGCGCTGGACACACATCTTACGCAAACAAGAGGTCGATCTGCTTTTCACCAATCATTATTACACCAATGTACTGGGGTCGATGGCGGCGCACGCGGCGCGCGTCCCCCATGTCACGGGGCAGCGCGGGCGCATCATTCCCTATCGACGACGGGACCGGCTGGCCAACATGGCCGCGAACCTGGCCGCCGTGCGTGTCGTGGCCAACTCCCACGCCATGGTCAACGAGCTCAAGCGCGACGGCTACCTGCCCGAAACGCGCGTCACCGTGGTGCATAACGGCCTGCCCGCCGAAGACTTCGCCCCCTATCGCGCCGTCCGGGCCGCCACACGGCAAGACTTGGGTGTTTCGCCGAACGCACCCCTGATCGCCTGCGTGGCGCGCCTGTCGCCCGAAAAAGACCACCGCAGCCTGTTGACCGCGCTGTCGCTGCTTCCACCCTCCACCCCGTCTCCCGTGCTCGTGCTGGCCGGGGAGGGTCCCGAAGCGGCGGCGCTCAAAGCCGAAGCCAAACGCTTGAATGTCGCCCGGCAGGTCGTTTTCGCGGGAACGCTGTCCGATGTGCGCCCGCTTCTCGGTGCAGCCGATCTCTTCGTCCTGCCCAGCCTCACCGAAAGCTTTCCCAATGCGCTGCTCGAAGCCATGCAGGCGGGTCTGCCGGTGATCGCCTCGGCGGTGGGCGGTATTCCCGAAGCGGTGGACGACGGACTTTCCGGCCTGCTGGTTCCGATGCAGGACGCGCAGTCGATGGCTTTCGCGATTTCACGACTGCTGGAAAACCCGCACCTGGCCGCTCGACTCGGCGCGCAGGCGCGCGCAAACGTGGCGGCGCGGTTTTCGCTGGAAGGGATGGTGGCGCACGTGGCCGATCTCCTCACCGAAGCGACACAAGGAGGTTCGCATGTGCGGCATCTGCGGCGTCGTTGAAGCGCCGGAACGGCTGGTCGACATCCACGGACTGAAAGCCATGTGCGACAGTCTGGCCCATCGCGGCCCGGACGACGAAGGCCGCTACACCGACGGTCCGGTGGGGTTGGGTCAGCGGCGCTTATCCATCATCGATCTCGCGAGCGGCCGCCAACCCATCGGCAACGAAACCGGCGATGTCTGGGTCACCTACAACGGTGAAATCTACAACTTCATGGAACTGCGCGACGACCTGCTGCACCGCGGGCATGTGTTCACCACCCACACCGACAGCGAAGTGCTGGTGCACGGCTACGAGGAATGGGGCGCTGAACTCGTCGCCCGCCTGCGCGGCATGTTCGCCTTCGCCATCTACGACCAAAAACGGCGGCGCGTTTTTCTGGCGCGTGACCGCTTCGGGATCAAGCCGCTGTTCGTGGCCGAACACAAAGGGCGTTTCAGTTTCGCCAGCGAACCCAAGGCGCTCATCGCCTATGACCGCAGTCTGGCCGACGAGCTGGACCCCGACGCGCTGGCCCTGGCGTTTACCTTTCCCTACATTCCCGCGCCGCGCTCGGCTTTCAAGCATATCCGCAAATGCCCGCCGGGCCACGCCATGATCTGGGCGGATGGGCATCTGCGCCGCTGGCGCTACTGGGATCCCGCCGCCACCGAAATCCGGCCGATCTCGGAAGCCGACGCCCTGGCGCGGCTGGATGCCGAACTGTCCGATGCGGTCAAGGCGCACCTGGTTTCCGATGTCCCGCTCGGGGCTTTTCTGTCGGGGGGTGTCGACTCAAGCGCGGTGGTGGCCATGATGGCGCGCCACGCCGGGAGACGAGTGAAAACCTTTTCCATCGCGTTCGGCCACGCGCGTTTCAACGAAGCCCCCTATGCGCGGCAGGTGGCCGAGCACCTCGGAACCGAGCACCACGAATTGACAGTCGAAGCCAAAGCCGCGGGTCTGGTCGAGACCTTGGCCGACCATTTCGACGAACCCTTTTTCGACAGCTCCGCGATTCCCACCTACCTCGTCTCCAAACTGGCCCGCGAACACGTCACGGTGATCCTCACCGGCGACGGGGGCGACGAGCTGTTCGGTGGCTATACACATTATTTGAAATATATGGGCGTGCAAGCGGCCGGTCGACTTCCCGCCGCACCGCGCCGCCTACTGGCGTCGGCCTTGCACTCGGCCCCTCCGGCCAGTCGCCGCGCCAGTCTGGGACGGCTGCTCACCCGCAGCCTGCTGCCCTTCCCCGAACGCTATTGGCGGGCGATCGGCTGGCCCGAGGAGGTGCGCCGCTTGATCCTGAAGCCCGAACTGCTGGAGTCGCGGGCGGCCGACGACGCCTTCGCCGGATTGACCTTCCGCCATCGCGGCGGGCTGCGCGACGCCTGGCTGTTCGATGCCGGGTCGTTGTTGCCCGACGATTTCCTCACCAAGGTCGACCGCATGAGCATGGCCCACGCCCTGGAGACGCGCGTCCCGCTGCTCGATCATCGCTTGGCCGAATTCGCGGCCTCCCTGCCGGTGAAGCTCAAGATTCGCGGTCTGACCACCAAGTACCTGCTCAAAAAACTCACCGCGCGGCTGGTGCCGCCTCAGGCGGTCTACCGCCCCAAACAGGGGTTCGCGATCCCCCTGGCGAGCTGGCTGAAAAACGATTTGCGCGAGCAACTGCACGACACGCTGCTCAACCCCAACGCCGCTTACCGCGCCTACCTCGACCCGGCGGGCGTGCGCACCGTGATCGAGCGTCAGGAACGCGGCGAGGCCAACTGGCACGAGGTTTTGTGGTCCCTGCTCTTTTTCGAGACCTGGCTCAAGCGCCTGCCGCAACGCCGCGACAACGAGGAGGCGCGATGAAACAGCCGGTCGGAATCGGTTTTATCATCGACGATCTCGGGCCCGGCGGCGCACAACGTCAGCTCGTCGAACTCGTGCTACGTCTGAATCCACGGGCTTTCGCACCATATATCTACTACTACGCCGATCCGACCTTCCACCTGCCCGTTTTGCAGGACGCCGGAATACCGGTCCACCGCCTGCATAAACGCCTCGGGTTGTCGCCGCAACTGGCGCTCCAACTCGCCGCCGGTGCCCTACGCCACAAATTCCGTCTGCTTCAGGGTTCGTTGGCCGGTCCAAACTTGTACGCCGCCACCGCCGCGCAACTGCTTCCCGGCTGCATGGCCATCGCCTCCGAGCGCTCCAACCAGCCCGACCGCCCGCGCCGGGTGCGGATGGCGGAAGGGACCGCCTATCGCCTGGCGCAAGCCGTCATCGCCAATACCCACACGGCCAAGCAGCGGCTGATCGACGACTACCGCCTGCCCGCGCAAAAGATCTACGTCATTCACAACGGGGTGGATGTCGAGCGTTTCACGGCCGCCGACGCCACGCGCAACACCACCCGCGCCGCCCTGCGCATCGCCAACGAAGAGCGGCTGTTGCTGATGGTCGGCCGTCCATCCCCCGAAAAGAATCATCTGGCGCTCGTGCAGGCACTCGTGCAGGCCAGGACGCTCACACAGCATGCCTGGAAGCTTCTGATCGTCGGAAGCGCGCCGCGCGGAGACTATGCAACCGCGCTCAAACACTTCATCGAGGAGGCCGGGGTGTCCGACCGGGTGCTCTTTCACGAGCCCGCGCCCGATATCGAACGCTTCTATGCCGCCGCCGACGCCGTGGTGCTGGCTTCGCTGTGGGAGGGCTGTCCCAACGTGGTGCTCGAAGCCCAGGCCGCCGGGCGGCCGATTCTGGCTTCGCGGATCTCCGACATGTCTCGCCTGGTGGACGAAAAGCGCAGCGGCTGGCTCTTCGATCCGACGGAGGTTGCGAGCATCGCCTCGATCATGCTAAACTTGAACGATATCGAATCCAGCACGTTGCGGCAAATGGGTGCAGTCGGTCGCGCTCGCATGCACGAGCATTTTTCGGTCGGCACGATGGTCGCGCGCACGGAACGAATTTACGAACGCCTGCTGTCTCAGGGCGTTTGACGAACGAAAGGAAACGAACGTGGTGAAACCACTGGCATTCGTCACCGGCGGAGCCGGATTTATCGGCAGCAACCTCTGCGAGCGCCTGCTCGACGAGGGTTGGCGCGTCATCGCCTACGACAACCTGATGCTGGGACAGGAGGCCTTCCTCGACCCGCTCAAGCCGCGCGGGCTGACCTTCGTCAAGGCCGACCTGCTCGACCTCGATCCGCTGGTGGAAGCCATGCGCGGCGCGGACGCCGTGTTCCACCTGGCCGCCAACTCCGACATCTCCTATGGGCGCAGCTACACCGACTGGGATCTCAAGCACGGCACCCTGGCCACCTACAACACACTGGAAGCCATGCGCCGAACGGAGGTCAAGAAGCTGGTCTTCGCGTCCACTTCGGCGATCTACGGCGAGGCGACCGTCATGCCGACCCCCGAAAACTACGGTCCGCTTTTGCCCATCTCGCTTTACGGCGCATCCAAGCTGGCCTGCGAAGGACTCATCACCGCCTTTGCGCACAATTTCGATTTCCAAACCTGGATGTTCCGCTTCGGCAATGTCGTCGGGCGCAACGGCACCCACGGCGCGCTGGTGGATTTCATCAATAAACTCAAAGCCGACCCCACGAAACTTCCGATTCTGGGGGATGGCAAGCAGGCCAAGCCCTACGTGTATGTCCGTGAACTCGTCGACGGCATGTGGTACGGTTTTACCCACGCCAGCGAGGCCGTCAATGTCTTCAACCTGACCTGCGACGGCGCCAGCAGCGTCGACCGCCTCGCCCAGGCCGTCATCCAGGCGATGGGGCTTACGGACGTAGAGCTCGTTCACAGCGGCGGTGTACGCGGCTGGACGGGCGATGTCCCGCAGGTCCGGCTCGATAACCGCAAACTGGCGGCCTTGGGCTGGACGCCCCGCTTCGATTCCGATGAAGCGGTGGACGAAGCCGCCCGCATGCTGACCCAGCAATTGGCCTGATACCCGCTTTCCGTTTCGCAACGAGGAGACGCGCATGATTATTTCCCGCACCCCGTTTCGCCTGAGCTTCGCCGGCGGCGGCACCGATCTGCAGTCCTATTACCGCTCCGGTTACGGGCAGGTGTTGTCCACCACCATCGACAAATACATGTACATCACCGTCAATCGCAGCTTCGACGACAGCATCCGCATCAGCTACAACAAGACGGAAATCGTCGCCCACGCCTCCGAAGTGCGCCACCCCATCGTGCGCGCCGCCCTGGAACGGCTGGGGCTCGAACACGGGCTGGAAATCATCAGCATGGCCGACATTCCGTCCGGAACCGGCCTGGGCTCGTCATCGTCGTTCACCGTCGGACTTCTCAACGCGCTGTATGCCTACCAGGGCGTTTTCGTTTCCCCGGAACGCTTGGCGGCGGAGGCCTGCGAAATCGAAATCGACATTCTGAAAGAACCCATCGGCAAGCAAGACCAGTACATCGCGGCCTACGGTGGCATCAACGTCATCCGCTTCAACGCCGACGAAACCGTCTTTGTCAACCCCGTCATCTGCACGCGCGACACCAAAGACGCGCTGAACGAGCACCTGGCCATGTTCTACACCGGCGATACGCGCCGCGCCTCCGATATCCTCAAGCAGCACGCCGAACGGGCGAAAGACAATCAGCAGCGCCTGACGGCCATGCGCGATTTGTCGGGCGAGGTGGCGCAAGTCCTTACCGAAGGCACCCATCTCTCACGCGTGGGAGATATCATGCACGCAGGCTGGGAACTCAAACGCGGCGTGGCCGACGGCGTTTCCAATAACGCCATCGATCAGGTCTACCGGGCGGCCCGCAGCGCCGGGGCGCTGGGCGGCAAGATCGCCGGGGCGGGCGGCGGCGGCTTTCTCTTCCTGTTCGTCGAAAAACAAAACCGTCGGCGCGTAGCCGAGGCGGCGGGCCTGCGCGAAATCCCCTTCCGCCTGGAACCGCAAGGCTCCAAAATCCTTTACGTCGGAACCGATCGCTAAACGATGCTGCTCACCGCCCTCGCCACTGCGGCCGTCTGGATTTCCATCGCGGCCCTGGTTTATCCCTATCTCGGCTACCCGCTGTCGTTGTGGCTGCTGCGAAAGCGGATCAAGGAACGCCCGCTTCCGGACCCACCCGCCGAATGGCCCTCGGTGGCGCTGATCGTCTCGGCCTACAACGAAGCGGCGGGCATCGCGGACAAAATCGCCAATTTCCGCGCGCTCGACTATCCACCCGAGCGGCTGACCTTGCGGCTGGGCGACGACTGCTCGGCCGATGCAACCGTGGAAATCGCCCGGCGGGAAGCGCAAGACGACCCGCGTATCCATATCCGGCCCTTTCACGAGCGTACCGGCAAAGCGGGGGTCGTCAACCGCCTGGTGGAGGACTGCGACGCCGAGCTGCTTTTGATGTCCGACGCCACCAGCCAGCACGACCCCGCCATGCTGAAACGGCTGGTGCGGCGTCTGCAGGATCCCGCCATCGGCGTCGCCGGGGCGCGCCTCATCTACCGGCGCGCCGACGGCAGCGAGGATACCGGCGAGGGGCTGTATTGGCGCTTGGAATCGTTTCTACGCCGCGAGGAAAGCCGTCTTGGGCAGGCCATCCAGCCATCCGGGGCGGGGTATTGCCTGCGCCGGAGCGACTTCACCCCCCTGCCGCCCGACACCCTCTGCGACGATTTTCATCTGCCGCTTTCCATCGCGGCCACCGGTAAGGACGTGGTGGTGGACGACGAGGCGACGATGGTGGAGGAAATGGGCCTCGACGCCCGGGAAGAATTCGCTCGCCGAACACGCATTGGATCGGGCAACTATCAGATATTATGGCGTTTTCGTCACCTGTTGTGGCCGCGCAACCTTCGCCTTTTCTACGTCTACTTCAGCCACAAGGTCTTGCGCTGGCTGGGCTTTCTCTTTATGCTGACGGCCTGGTGGGGCTGTCTGGCGCTAACGGATTCCGGAATATATCTCGGCCTTTTCGCTCTCCAATCCTTCATGTACGGCTTGGTGCTCGTCGGCCACTGGTTTCCCGCCTGGCGCAAGCGTTGGCGGCCGTTGCGCTGGATGCACTATTTCGTTATCATCAATCTCGCCCTATCGCTTGGGCTGGTAAACCTTCTGTTGACGCGCCCGAACGGACGCTGGGAAAAGGCGGCGGGTTAGCCGCAGAGAACAGGATCGCATCATGTTTTCAGATTACTCCGGCAAGAATTTCAGCGAAATGAAACGCCTGCTCGATGTCACCGACCAGGCAACCTTGGGCCGCATCGTCGATTTGTTCGACGCCGTGCTCAAAAAAGGAAAAACCGTTTACATCATCGGCAACGGCGGTTCCGCCGCCACCGCCTCGCACTGGGCCAACGACCTGGGCAAGGGTGCGGCGGTCGAGGGACATCCGCGCTTCAAGGTGATTTCGCTGTGCGACAACATCAGCACCATCACGGCCATCGCCAACGACTTGAGCTACGACGATATCTTCATCGAGCAACTGAAAAATCTGCTCGAAGCCGACGATCTGGTGGTGGGCATTTCCTGCTCGGGCAACAGCGAAAACGTCGTGCGGGCGCTGACCTACGCCACGGAGCGCGGCGCGAAAACGGTCGGCCTGCTGGGTTTCGGCGGCGGCAAGATGCGCAGCATGGTGGATGAAGAGCTGACCGTCGACAGTTACGATTACGGCCTGGTCGAATCGGCCCACATGTTCTACGAGCATGTCATCAGTTTTTATTTCAAGGCGCGTTTCGAAGCGGAAGGCTAGCCGCTTCGTCGTTTCGTCTACCGTGATTCAGGTGCATGAAGCATGGCAACCATCAAAGCGGTATTACTCGACCGCGACGGGGTGTTGAACGAAAAAGCCCCCGATCACGACTACATCCGCAAACCCGACCAACTGCGCCTGCTGCCCGGCGTTCCCGAGGCCGTCCGCCTGCTCAACGATGCGGGGGTGTGGGCGCTGGTGGTCACCAATCAACGCGGCATCGCACGCGGCTTGATGACGGCGGCGGATGTGGATGCCGTGCACGCCGAGTTGCAAACGCGCCTCAAGGAAACAAGCAACGCGCATCTCGACGCCTTTTTCGTCTGCCCCCACGGACTCGACGACCACTGCGCCTGCCGCAAACCGCAACCGGGCCTGCTGCTCGACGCCATGCAACGTTACGGCCTGGAAGCCGACCAATGCGTCCTGATCGGCGATTCGCCCAGCGACATCGGCGCGGCGCGGGCCGCCGGAGTACGCGCGATGCGGGTCGGCACGCCGACCCAAACAACCCACGGCGAGAATCCCCCGCCCGACGCCTACCATCCCGATCTGCTGAGCGCGATTCGGGATCTGCTGGGCTCACGCTGAATAGCTGAATGTCGGATTTTTACGGTTCGCCCGAAAACCCGTCGGAGATGCACTCCAACAGGATTGAGTGGGAGTGAGGTTTCAAGTCTGCCGTTTACGACGCCTCGGGCGGAACGTAGTCGGGGCAGCCGTTTTCCGTGCAGGCGGCGATCTGACGCAACTCACGCAGAGCCGAATCGGAATCCCAACTGCGCAGACCTTCCAAACGGTAGCGCACGATCCCGGTGGGGTCGATGATCAGCGAGGTGGGGAAGACACGAATGCCGTAGCGGATACCGGTGTCGTCGTCGCGATCGAGCAAGACACGCGCGGCCTTCAGGCTTTTATCCTGGGCGGTTTCCACCACGTTTTCCGCGCGGCGGTAGTGGGTGGCCAGAGCCAGCACGTGGGCTTCGTCCCCCAATTGGCGGGCGAGGGCTTCGAGCCCTTTCAATTCGTGTTGACAGGCGCCGCACCAGGGAGCCCAGAAGGTGAGCAGCACCGCCTTGCCGCGCAGCGTTTCGAGGGTCACCGCCGCTCCGTCGAAGTCCACGGCGTCGAGCTCGGGGGCGCGATTGAGCACGGTGGGACTGACTTGCTCGGGGTTGGCGGGACCGAGCATCGGTTCGGCCAGGTTACGGCCTGCGTCGAAGACGTAGGTATAGATGAGGTAACCCAGAACGAACAGGATGGCGAGGCGTAGAAGTTGTTTTTCCTTCACGAGCGCACGCGCCTCCGCATGAAGGGCAGCAGCAACAAGGTCCACCACAACCAGACGGTTCCCGGTTGCGCGCTCCGGCATCCGCCGCCGTCTTTTTCGGGCGTGATGGTGTCGCCGTCGCCGTCCGCGCCGTCCACATCGCCGTCCGTTTCCCCGGCGGCCTGCAATTCTAGCAGATCTTCGTAGCGGGATTGCGGATCGTCTTCATTGGCGGCCAGTATCGCCACCGGGCCGATTTCGGCGTCTTCCAGCACGTTGCAGCCCTTGTAAACCGCTTCCCGGGAATCGCGCACTTCCAGTTCGCGGCATTCCAAAACCGGCGGATCGAATTCGATGCTCAGGTCATCCGACAAGTAGCTGCCCTTCATCACCACCGCCAGGCCGACTTGTCCCGGCCGCATGATGTGCGGAATCACTTCGGTAATGGTGGCGGGCGGGTTGCACAGCTCGGTCTGGCACAAGATGGTGCCGTCTTCCAGGTAATCTTTTCCCAGCGGGATGGTGAAGCTGGTTTCGCGCACCGCCTGGCCGTCCGCATCGGAAATGACAACCGCAAAGGTCGCCGAGCCTCCGCAGATGTCCGCGTCGGTATTGATCAAGCCGATTTTCAGCCCGAAATCGAGGCGCGAGCGGGCTTCCATGCGCGGGACATCGAACAGGCCGTCATTGGGTAAAAGGATCAACTCGGGGTCGATGTCGGTTTCGTCCTCGACAACGGAAACCTGTGCCGACATGGCCTCGGCCGCGCCGTCCCCGGAATTGATGACCAGAATTTTGGCCGTGACGGTTTCGTTTTTGTCGAGCGCGACGTCGTTGTCGCAGCCGCCGCCAATGACCACCCGTTGCAGCGTGATACGCGGTAGAAGCTGTTCATCGCCCTGGCCCAGGTCGCCGGTGGCGATAAGGGCGTAACCCTGTTGCTGCGAGTCGGCCGCATTCACCGAACCGGTGCCCGGGACGGATGCCCCGATGACGTGGAGGGTGTAGTCGCCGCTGTCGGGGTCGCCCAGGATGACTTGCTCGTGCGAATTCAGCCGGTCGGGTTCGGTGTTATCCAGTACGGGGGACGATTGGCCGTAATTGAAGCGTCGGTTACCGAAATAGACATCGCCGTTGGGCGCTTCGACCACGAGATCGAGGTCGTTGACCAATGCCTTGCCGCTACCGGCGGATCCGGGCGGATCGATCCAGACCAGGCTGATTTTCAGTTCGTCCCCGGAACGGACTTTGAGGGTATAGGTTTGGTTGTCGTTTTGCGTGATGGCGTCGGCGGTTCCGTTCGCGATGTCGGCCAGAACCTCCAGGTCGCGGTGGTCGCCCTTGAGATACAGGGCATCGTTCAGCGTGATGACGCCCCAGCCTTGATGGGTGGAGGGCGGCGGATCGATGTCGCCGATCACTTCGGTTCCGCCTCCGTTGAAGCCCAGCACGTCTCCGGCCAGCGCGCGGCTGGAATTCAGCATGACGGCGCGAATCAGGGCCGAACTGGGAATGAAGGCATCGTCGGCGTTGCGTTCGCCGCCCGGATAATAGCCGTCGGTGAAGTACTGGCGTACCAGAAGCGCCATGCCTGCGGCGGTGGGCGACGAGAAGCTGGTACCGCTGGTGATATCCACGGCGCATTGGTCGTTGGGGGGCACCGTCGAGGATTCGTAGGCCGGATTGCCCCAGACGTTGGTGACGCCGTCGAGTTTGCGCGGGGCGATTTCGGTGGCCGATTCGATCAGGCCCGGGGCCACCAGATCGGGTTTCAGGCGGCCGTCGGTGGTGGGTCCGCGGCTGGAGAACGAAATGAGATCCTTACCGCCTTCATACCAGCCGGGCATCGACGCGCCCACTGCCAGGGTGTTTTTGGCGGTGCTGCCTTCGCCGCCCAGCGTGCCTTCCCGCGGTCCCGCATTTCCTGCGGCAAAGACCACCAGGTAGTCCGGATAGTCCCACATGAAACGATCGATTTCCTGGGAACTAGAATCGTAGGCGTTGTAACTGCCTTCGCGGCCGTAGCTGTTGTTGTGCACCCGTGCGCCGGACAGATAGGCTTGCAGGTTGAGGTCGTAAGGTGACGAAAAGCTGAGACCCACCAGGAAGCCCGCCGAATTGCCGCCGTCCTGAAAGACGATCTGTGCGGCGGGGGCCATGCCGTCCGATTTGTCGAGCCCGGGAGAGTCGGCGCTGGCCGGATTGAGGTAGTTGTCGCCGACGGCGCAACCGGAGGTCATGGTGCCGTGATAATTGCCCGAGGTTTCGTCGTAGGCCTCCGAACCGGGCAGGATGTAATAGGCGATCACCTTGTCGTCGGGGTTGCTGATCTCGATTTTCGGCGGTTTGACCGATTGGGCCAGGGTTTGCGCGCCGGATCGTCCCGACAAGCGGAACTGGCAGGCATCGGTGTCGAGCCCGGAATCGGCGGAGCCGTAGATCTGTCCCCAGCCGGTGAGGCCCGCGTCGAACAGCGGGGTGGCTTCGAGTTCGCTGTCGCCCGACTGCAGGAGCCAGATCGATCCGTAGTTCTTCAACTTGGGAATGGTATAGAGGCGCAGATTTTCCACCCCGGCGAGGCGGGCCAAAGCGGCGGCGACCGTCGCCAGGTGTTCTCCCGTCACTTCCACCATCATGCGCGGCAGACCGTTCGAGCTCAGGTAGCGCAGATCGTCGGCTCCCGCCGCACGCACCAGTTCGTCCCAACCGTTCATGTCTTCGTCGCGAAAGGCGGAAACCTCCAAAAGCAGTGGTTCGGATGTGTCTTCCAGCCCGAGTTCCAGGGCCGCTTTCAATTCAGGATCGAGTTTGCTCGAAAGAGGCAGGACGCCGCTCCAGCGCAGACCGGGCAAGGCGTCGCGGGTGTCGGTTGCGCCTTTGGGCCACGCGACCAGAAAGGCCTGGTTCGGGATGTAACCCACAATGTCGCCCCCCGCCGCCTCGATGCGCAGACGATCGTCCACCGTGAGGGGGTGGGCGAATTGCAGAGCTTGCACCGTTCGGGTCGAGAGCCGGTCGATGCGCTGCGCGACCGTTTTCGGCAGGGCGACGGCCCCAAGCGGGTCAGGGGCCGATTTGAAGGCCGGAGCCAGCGGATCGATGTCGCCGTGGCGCAGTTGCAGCAGGGCCGGTTCGGCGGCTCGCCGGGCTGCATCGTCCAACACGCGCTCCAGAACCGTGGACGGCGCCTGTCGGCGATCGGGATCGACGATCAGAGGCGGCTGTCCGGCGCGCAAGGCGGCCCGGTCGTCGGCGGTCAGGCTGAGACCGCTGGTCGAGACTCCGCCGGCTGCGGGTTGCGTGTCGACGGGGCTCGTCGATATTGTCATCCATCCGGTCGCCAAGACGACCGCCAAGGTGCCAAGGGCAAGAACGACTACTTTCATCGGGATAGACCTCTCGATAGTCTGCGGAAAGAACAAGAAGCAGGGTACCTACTTTAACGGTAAGTGGCTCGGCTGTCAATTATAAGTAGAGGGGGAAAGTTTCCTGAAAAATTCCGGGGGTTTTTTAGGCATGAGCTTGACCCTGGCGGGTCACTCAGGTATAATTAGTATACTTTGCTGGAGCCGAAAACGACCTGATTTCATACCCCAAAACGAGATTCGATAACATTCATGGCCAGACCGTACAGTCCTGAACTACGATACGTCATCGACGAAGCGCTCGATTCCTGCGAACAACTCGGGGAAGAGCTGAACAGCATCCACCTGATCTTTGCGCTGTTTATGCTGGATAATTCCGGCGGGTTGCTGTTTTGCGACGAGGGATATAACGAGGAGGCCTTGCTGCCTTTCGTCGATCCCGCGCTCCCGGAAGCCTCCGACGCCGTCGAGGATCTGTTGACGTTTTCCGAAGAAACCTCCATGAAGTACCGCAACCCGGAGGTCAATTGCCTGCATCTGGTCGTGGCGTTGTGCCGCCATCGCGGAACGCGCGCCTATTCGATGCTCGACCGGGCAGGAGTGTCGGTTCCGAAGTTGCGTAACCGTGCGATATCCTTACTGGTTAACGGCATGCCGAAACGCTATGCCGATCTCTTTCGCGAGCATGATCGACGCAAGCGGGCCATGGCGAGTGCCGCCGCGTCAAACCCGCCTTCGGCTGCCCGGCAAGCGCCGGTGCATCAGCCCGAAACGCGCCGTGCCGTTACCGCCGAGATCGCTCCCACCAGCGCCGCACGGCCGCGTCCCACCCCGGGCGACCGCCGTTTCCCGGTTTTGTCCGAAGTCGCCGTGGACATGCTGGCCAAGGTGCGCGCCGGGGAAATCGAACCGGTGGAGGAACGCAGCCGCGAGCTGATGGAACTCATCGATATTCTGAACAAGCGCAAGGCTAACAATCCCTTGATTCTGGGGCCGTCGGGGGTCGGAAAGACGGCGTTGGTCGAAGGGCTGGCCTGGATGATGGCCTTCGAACCCGACGTGGTGCCGGGTTTGGCCGGGCGGCGTCTGTTTCAGCTGGAAGTCGCCTCCATGTTCAAGGGCACGCACTTGCGCGGATCGTTTTCCGAGCGCATGAGTTCCCTGCGGCGCGAAGTACGCGAAGCGCAGGGAGACGCCATCGTGTTCCTCGACGAGATCCACACCCTCGTGCAGGGATCGGTGGATGGGGCGCAGGAAATCGCCCAGGAACTCAAGGCCGCTCTGTCGCGGGGCGAATTTCCCTGCATCGGCGCGACCACCAACGACGAATACAAAAAAACCATCGAAAAAGATCCCGCCCTGGCGCGGCGCTTTCACATTCTCGAATTGGACGAGCCCGACGAAGAGGCCACGCTGCGGGTGTTGGCCTCGGTGCTGTCGAGCTATGAAGAACATCACGGCATCAGCTTCGATATCAACACCCTGCCGCTGATCGTGAAGCTGTCCAACCGCTACATGCGCGACCGCCATCAGCCGGATAAATCCATCACCATCCTCGATCTGGCCGGCGCGCGGGCGCGTCGATCGGGCGAAGATCAGGTGACGGAACGGACGGTCGCCAAGGTCGTCTCCAAGCTTACCAGCGTGCCGGTCGACCAACTGGTGCTCGACGATGCCGAGCGCTACCTCAAGTTGGAGGACAACCTGGCGCGGCGTATCGTCGGCCATCGCGAGGTGCTGGCGTTGATTGCCGAGTCGCTGCGGCGCAACGTGGCCGGTTTCGGCGGCGAGCGGCCCATGGGAAGCTTTCTGTTCGTCGGCCCCACCGGCGTCGGCAAGACGGAAATCGCGCGCGCCTTGGCCTCGGAGCTGTTCGGCAACCGGGACGCCATGGTGCGTTTCGATATGAGTGAGTATGCCGAGCCCCATTCGGTGGCCAAGCTCATCGGAGCGCCGCCGGGATACGTGGGCTATCAAGAGGGCGGCGTTTTGACCGACAGCATGCGGCGGCGGCCGTTCCAGCTGGTGCTGTTCGACGAAATCGAGAAAGGTCATCCGGATATTCACCAGCTGCTGTTGCAGGTGCTGGAGGATGGACGCTTGACCGACAACCTGGGGCGCACGGTCGATTTCACCCACGCGGTGGTCATCATGACCAGCAACCTGGGCAGCGATATCTTCAGCAAGTCCGGGCGTTCGCTGGGTTTCACCGCCCCGGCCGACATGCGGGCGCGGCGGCGCGCGGAAGTTCTCGCCAGCGTCAAGCGGACCCTGGCGCCCGAGTTTTACAACCGCATCGACGACAAGATCGTTTTCGAGCCGCTCACCAAAGACGAAGTGCGTCAGGTGGCGCTTTTATTGATGGACCGCAGCGCGGAGCGTCTGCTCAAGGAAAAGGGCATCCGGCTCGTCTTCGCGGCGGAGGTGCCGTCTTTGTTGATCGACAACGGCGGCTACGATCCGCTTTACGGCGCGCGTCCCATGCGCCGGGCCATTCAAAGCTTGATCGAGGGGCCGCTGGCGAGTATGATTTTACGTGGTGATGTACGTGGCGGCGATTACGTCACGGTGGCCGATAACGGCGCGGGTGGCTTTCATTTCAATGTGGGCGACCCGGCAGCGGAAGCAAGCGGAGACGAATCGTGAAGGTACGATGCCCACGTTGCGGAAACGAAACGGTCTATGGGCCGGAAAATCCGTATCGGCCTTTTTGCTGCAAGCGCTGCAAGGAATCCGACCTCTTCGACTGGTTGAGCGACGACGTATCCTCTGAAGAGGAAACGGATGACGAGCAAGGCGATTTTCCCGGCTCCAAGCCCAAACCCTTTCACTGAATTTCGCTAAATGACGACACCCCAAACGGTATCCGCCCTGTTTTCCTTTCGCGCCGGGGCGGTGCAGGTGGCCGGTGTGCGCCTGCTGCAAGACCTCGATATTCGCCTCGCTCCCGGCGAGCGGCTGGCGGTGACGGGTCCGTCGGGCTGCGGCAAAACCACGCTTTTACGCACGCTGGCGGGCCTGATTCCGGCGGCCGATGGTGTTTTACGCCTCGTTGATGAAGAACCCGAGACGATCGGCTGGCCGCTTTATCGGCGACGGGCCGTTTACGTGGACCAGCAACCGGCGCTGTTCGATCGCGGGGTGGAGGAAAATCTGGCGCGGCCCTTCGGTTATCGATGTGGCGGCGGGCCGTTTCCCAAAGCGCGTGCCGAGCGTTTGATGCAACGCCTGCTGCTCGATCCGGCGCTCATGAAACGCGACGCGGTGCAGTTGTCGGTCGGGCAGAAGCAGCGCATCTGTCTGCTTCGTGCGCTTCTGCTCGATCCGCACATTCTCTTTCTCGACGAACCGACAAGCGCCCTCGATTCCGATGCGGTCGAGGCGGTGGAGGCCTTGCTGCTGGAGCTTTCGGCGGCCGGGCTGGGCCTGGTGATGGTGACCCACGATGCCGTGCAGGCAGCGCGTCTGTGCGGGCGGCGGCTCGACCTGGTCCCGCACCTCGTGCAAACCGCGTCTGCCGAATCGGCCGGGAAGGAGCAGCGGGCGTGACTCAAAGCCTGATACACTTAAGCTATCTCGATCTGCTTTTGGCCACCGGACTGGTTCTGGTCGCGGGCGCGGTGAGTGTGGCCATGCGTCTGGGCCTCGAAAAAAGCCTGGCGATCGCCTCGCTGCGTACCGTGGTGCAACTGCTGCTTTTGGGTTACGTGCTGAAGTTCGTGTTCGCGCTGGAGGGCGGAGCGGCCATGGTGGCGGTGGTGGGCGTGATGGTGGTCGCGGCGGCGCGGGCGGCCGTGAAGCGCCCCAAGCATACCTTTTCGGGCATCACCTGGCGCGCCGTGGTGACACTCGTCCTATCCGGAATCCTGACCACCTACGTGGTTACCGGCGTGGTGGTCAAGGTCTCGCCCTGGTATCATCCGCAATACATGATTCCAATATTAGGCATGATTCTCGGCAACGGACTGACCGGCCTCTCGATTTCGCTCGACTACCTGCTGCAGGCCTTCTCGGAACATCGGCAGCTGGTGGAGATGGAACTGTCGCTGGGCGCCACGAAATGGGAGGCGGCGCGCACACCCATCCGCGAAGCGGTGCGGCGCGGCATGATTCCGCTGATCAATTCCATGATGGTGGTGGGCGTGGTGTCGTTGCCGGGGATGATGACGGGCCAGATTTTGGCCGGGGCCGACCCGCTGGAGTCGGTGAAATATCAAATTGTGGTGATGTTCATGCTGGCGGCCGCCACCTCCACGAGTTGCATCCTGATCTGCTGGCTGGTCTACAAGCGCCTGTTCAATTCCCGCCATCAACTGATCGAGGGTGTCCTCACCAAGCGCAGCTAGCCGTCACCGACGGCCGGAGTGGCGTTCCGCCGACGAATCGAAAATCGTCTTGCCTGCGCCGTTTCGTCCGTTTGCCGCGACCGGCGAAATCGGTCATATCTGCAAAAATGCACCATCACCGCCCATTTTGGCCGCTTTGCCGGGGAAGGTGTAGATTCGCTCGATGCGCTCCCTGCGCCGTTTGACGGCGGTCGTTTTCGCTTTTCTTGAAATCATTGACTTTTTCGGCCTCGCGCCGGGGGGTAAAGCATGATACCTATCGGAATGCCGGGATTGCCGTAATACGTCACACCTCATACAGGCGACCGATCTCGCTGTTCGCCTCGCTACCGGCTTTCCGTCACCGCGCCACCGAAACAAGTAAAGCAATATTCGACGTGATTACAGTATGTTAGCGTCTTTGCGGCGCTTCCGGCTGCTGGTTTCGACGACGCTCGGCCGGTGCGAAAAGGCGGAAATTCGTCGCGCCTAGTCATATACTAAATATATTCTATTTATGATAATCGTAGTATGCCCCTTTATGTCGTTGATATGACAGGATTATTTCGATTTTGGTCGAATGGCGTCGAGATAGCACGGCGAACAGGATCGAAAACGGCCATAACCTACATGATAACAAGGACTTGCGAGGTTATAGTCTGAGAATTCTCGCCCAGAGCCCGGCGCAGACGCGCTTCGACCTGCGGAATGACTCCACTGGACACAACGGGCATCTGGAATTATTTATTATCCATTATTGTGCTTACGAATACAAAAAACCCGCGTTCCGCCGTTGGAGAGCGGCGAGGTCTAGCGCGCGTCGGGATCGGCTTGCTGGCAGCGGAAAAACTCCACCGTGCGGTCGATGCCGTCGGCGAAAACCACATCCGCCTTCCAGCCGAGCACCTCGCCGATTTGGCCGGGATCGAGGCAGCTGCGGCGCACTTCGCCCGGCTTGCTCGGGCCGTGTTCGGCTTGCAACTCCACGCCGACGGCGCGGCGGATCTGCGCGTAGAGTTCGACCACGTCGGTTTCGACGGCCGTTCCGACGTTCAGCACCTCGACGCGCCGATGCTGCAAGCCCAATTCGATGGCGCGCGCCACATCTTCGACAAATACATAATCGCGCGTCTGGCGGCCGTCGCCGTTGATGGTGACGCCTTCGCCGCCGAGTAGTTTGCGCGAAAAGATAGCCACCACGCCCGCTTCGCCGTGGGGGTTCTGACGCGGGCCGTATACGTTGCCGAGGCGCAGGCTGACGCTCGTGAGTCCGTATTGATGGTGGTAGTAATTGAGGTACAACTCCGAGGCGATTTTGGCGATGCCGTAGGGCGAAACCGGCCGGGCGGGGGCGGTTTCGGGGGTCGGCCAGCTGACGTGATCGTCGTAGGCCGCGCCGCCGGTGGAGGTGAACACCACGTGCTGCAGGCCGTTCAAGCGCCCGGCTTCAAGCAGGTTCAACAATCCGCAAATGTTCACGTCGGCATCGAAAGACGGGTTTTCGACGCTGCGCCGCACGTCCATCTGCGCGGCGGCGTGCACCATGGCCTCGAAACGTTCTTGCTCGAAAAGGGCGGCCACCTTCGCATCGCGGATGTCCATTTCCACGAAAGCGGCTTCGGGATTGACGTTGGAACGTCGTCCCATTTCCAGGTTATCGAGCACCGTTACCTGATGTCCCGCCGCCACCAGACGGTCGGTGACATGCGAGGCGATAAACCCGGCTCCGCCGGTCACCAGAACTTTCATGACATTTCCTCTTCGATCAGACGTTTTCGCAAAACCCGGTCTTCGTTTCCATCTCCAATGCGGACCTTACTCGATTCCACCGCCGAGATCAAGCAAAGCCCGCCGTCTCCACGGCGTTTCAATTCTAAGCTTTTCACCGTTTTCCACCCACTATAATTCGGCTTACGGGGTGCCATGGGCCGAGCCTTTGGCTTGCCCATGCTGTTTTCACGGGCAAACCTGACGGTTTCGCCCGTGCCACTCATCGCCAATCGAAGATGATTCGAGACTCAATCAGAATTGAAATGCCCTACGCCGTCTCGCGCCTAAAGCGTTTGCTCCGCTTCGCATAAGCGTGTAAACTGGCGAACTGGAAGATGACATGTTGTCGGGGAATGGGCCGCGCCGCGCGGTCGCCCCGCTTTTCTCCGCTCAATCGAAGGAGACCCGTGATGGAAGACTGCCTGTTCTGCAAAATCATCGACAAAAAAATCCCGGCCGATATCGTCTACGAAGACGACCAGGTGGTGGCCTTCAAAGACATCAATCCGGCCGCGCCGATCCACCTGCTGCTGGTGCCGCGCAGCCACGTCCCCGGCACCAACGACGCGACCGAAGCCAATCAGGCCGAGTTGGGCCACCTGTTCGTGGCGGCCGCCAAAATAGCCAAGGAGCAGGGCTTCGCCGCCCAGGGCTATCGCTGCATCGTCAATTGCAATCAGGACGCCGGACAGGTGGTGTTTCACCTGCATATGCATCTGGTGGCGGGCCGCAAAATGGGCTGGAACCCGGCATGACGGCGCACACGAGAATTCGGACGACCCGCCTGTTTGCATGTCTGCTCGTTGCCGCCTTGCTCGCCTGGAGCCTGCCGGTCATGGCCGAGGCGGCGCTGCATCCCGACTTGCAGCCGCTGCCCATCGACCGACCGGCGCGCTATTTCGGCCTTTATTTTCAGGGGCACAAAGTGGGCTGGATGAGCAATCGCCTGCACCGCCCGCAACCCGGCGCGTTGGAGTCGCTGACGGCCTTGTCGTTCACCTTGAACGTCGGCGGCATGGAAACGAAAATGAGCAGCATCGACCGCCGCCAGTTCGACCCCGCAAGCGGCAAGCTCACCCTGCTCGACTATTCCATGACGGGCGCCACCGGCGAGACGCGCGTGCGCGGGATCGTCAACGGCAAGCAGTTGACGCTAGTCACGCTGTCGGGCGGCGGCTCGCAAACGCAAACACTGCCCGACCCCGGCGAACGCCTGCAGGATATTCTGGCTACCGAGTTGGCCATCCGCAGCGGCAAAGCGACGCCGGGGCGCGAAAGCACCAGCCGCAGCTTCGATCCCTCGATCCTGCGCCCCATCACCGCCCACGATAAAATATCGGGCATCGAAAGCCGTCCGCTGCACGGCGTCGCGACGAAGGTCGTGCGCGTGGACGGCCGCATCGACGAGATGGGGTTGGCGCTGGTGAGCTGGTACACCGAGGGTGGCGACTTGCTCGAAACGCAGATCGCCGGAATGCTGAAAGCGAAATGGGAAAGCGAAACGCAGGCCAAGTCGGGCCTGTCCGTGGCCGACTTCATGGAAACCAGCCTGGTGCGTCCGCCCCAACCGCTTTCCAATGCCGCCTCGGCCGCGCAACTGCGCGCGCGGGTTTCGGGCGTACCCGAAAAGCTGCGCCTGACCGGCGAACGGCAAGCCTGGCGCGTCGTTTCCGGCGACACGCTGGAGGTGGTCGTCACACGCGAAGCGGGCTTGGACGGGCCCACGTCGATTATGGCCGACATCGACCGCACGCGCTTCGCCGCCGAACTGGCTCCCACGCCGCGCCTGCAAAGCGACGATCCGGCCATCGTGAAACAGGCCGTCGAACTGGCCCGGGGCGAGTCGCAAAGCGGTCCCCTGGCGCGCAAGATTTTGAACTGGGTGTTCCGCAAGGTTGAAAAAAGCTATACTCCCACATTTTCGAACGCCTCGGAAGTGATGAAGACGATGGAAGGCGATTGCGGCGAGCATGCGGTGCTGTTCGTGGCGCTGGCGCGGGCCGCCGGTCTGCCCGCACGCGAGGTGGCGGGTATCGTGTACGCGCCCGAGATGGGCGGTTTCGGCTACCACGCCTGGGCGGAAGTGTGGGTCGGGCGCTGGCTGTCGGTGGATCCCTCCTGGGGCCAGATCGCCGTGGACGTCACGCATCTGGCCTTTGCGCGCGGCGGCATCGCCGAGCAGGTGCGCATCATCAGCCTCATCGGCCAGCTCAAAATCCTCGATGCGCAGGCGGGAAAGATCGGTGTGCCGAAGTAGAACGTAGCCGGTCTGGAAACGATGCGTTCCGGTGTTTGCAAACATGAAGATGGGCAACAAGTTGCCCATCCTACTCCCTGAATCGCTAGGAATGAACATGAGCAAATTTTCCGTTCTTCAAGTATGTGAGGCAGGTCACATTATTACGGACAGGTACGAAACAGGTGAAGTAAACGAGAACTATTGTGCGAAATGTGGCAAAGTTACGATCACTGAATGCCCTAAGTGCCAGACACCAATCAGAGGTGCGACGTATGAAGTTTCTTCTATAAACTACAAAACCGGAAGAACTGAATATACTCCAGGAGAGACTGATACTCCTCCTAACTATTGCCATTCCTGCAATTATAAATTTCCTTGGGCTCCACCATCCACCCAAAGCTCATCAACACAAAACCTATCCCAAATCGACAACATATTGAAACTGTTCTCACGCTTCCATTTATTTACCAAGCCGTTAACCGAAAGAAAACACCATCGTGATATTTTCAAAATCGAAAACGAATACGATGTTCAAGATCTGATTCATGCTATTCTCAAGCTACAATTCGATGATGTTCGACCTGAAGAATACACCCCGAGTTATGCAGGCTCATCAGCCAGAGTGGATTTTCTAATCAAGGAAATCCAACTAGTTATTGAGATAAAAAAAACCAGAGATAGCCTTAAGGACAAAGAAATTGGAGAACAATTAACGTTGGATATTACCAAATATGCAGCGCATCCTGATTGTGAAAATCTTATTTGCTTCGTCTACGATCCTGATGAAAAGATCACTAATTATGCTTCTCTTGAAAAAGATCTCTCAGGAGAAAAGAATGGGATCAACGTTAAAACACTTATCGTTCCGAAAGGAACTTAACCTTTGTTAGAGCAGGGCTCCTGTCCTGCTCTTGATGTTTGTCTTGAATTCGGGGTTTGGACGAATCTCCGGCCGACACGCAACAAAACAAACGGCCCGCCGATTATGCGACGGGCCGTTTTTACTTTATTCGAGCATGACGCGACGTCAGTTGTTGCGACACACCGCAGGTCGCCGCAGGGTCAAAGCCGCCAACAGCCAAACGAGCAGCCACGGCATGGCCGAATGCGTCTGGCGACAGCCGTCCGATCCGTCATCGCCGATTTCCTCGGCAGCCGCGTTATCGTTGGACTCGTCGCCGTCGCTGGGATTACCCGAATCGCCCGTTGCGATGGCGTCGGAGTTGCCCGACGCAGGCGCTCCCATGGGAACATTGATAGAGCAACAGGCATAATCGATGCATTCCGACGCTTCGAGACAGTCCCGATGAGCCAGGGCGGCGGTCGGATTTTCCTCGAACTCCTCGCAGCAATCGATCAGGTGAAAGGCCAACACAGGATGGTGGTCGCACGCGCCGCGCAGCTCCTCGATGCGTTCACACACCGGCAGGGCGGCGGCGCTGCATGTCTCGCTGGGGTCGGCCGGGTCCATCGGACACTGGGCCGCCAGTTTCTGCTCGCAGTTCCAGTTGAGTTCTTCCCAATCGACCTCGGGAGCGTCGCCGTCGGCGCCGTCGTCGCCATCGGGCGTCAAACCGGCGCTGACTCCGATGCCGTCGGCGCAAACACAATCTTCGAAAATGCCGCTATTATGCTGCTGCAGCATGCAATAGCCCTTTTCATTGGAGCAGGATTCGAGCGGCTCTTTCTGGGCGGCGGGCTCCTCCGCGCAGATTTCTTCCATTTGTTCCAGGCACCACTCCTCGGTTTCCTGCGCCGGATCGTCGAGCATCACCCAGGGAGTCGTAGAGCGGCAATGCTCGGCGCAATGACAATAGGGATATTCGACGCTACCCATTTCACAGGAACCGATATCGCTTTCGCAGGTCACGGCCGAAGCCGAAGGTGCATAGGCAAGCACGATTCCCCAAACAAGCAACGGAACGATTAAAAAGCGGGACATGATACAACCTCCCCTGAAAATGAAAACCGGTTATCGATTCAATAAGCGGCGTCGGCGAACCATCACCGCCACAAACAACAGCATGACAAACCAGGCACCGACGGACGAGCTTTGCCGACAGCCATCGCCTTCGTCATCCGCCTCGGTGTTATCCGCATCTTCCTCCGCCGCGCTTCCATCACCGTCATCGTCGCTTCCGTCGTCGCCATCCGCCAGATCGTCGCCGTCCCCGGTCGCCGGATTTCGATCGTCGAAAGGCACATCATCCCAGCAGGCGAGAAACGCATCGCAGTCGCTTTCCGCCAGGCAGGCTTCGGTCGCCGCAATAGCCTCGCTGTCGCCGCTGTAATCCTCGCAGCAATCGATGATCACGTAAGCCAGTTGCGACACGCCCTGGCATGCGTTGAGTTTGTCGGCCAGATCTTCGCACAGCGAGAGCGAATCGGAAGGACAGACTTCCGCCGGGTCGGGCGGGTCGTCGGGGCAAAGCTCGGCCAATAGCGCGGAACAGGTGGCGTCGCCCTCGCTCGGCTCGTCCAACGATCCATCGATATCCTCGCCGTCGGCGCAGGTGCAGCCGTAGTAGTCGTCGCCATAGACGCGGCACTCGCCCTTGTCGGTTGCGCAACGCGCCGCACCGCCGCAAAACTGCTCCAACCACTCCTGGCATTTCGCTTCGCTCACTTCCATGCCTTCGCCATCGCCGTCCATGCCTTCGCCGCTGACACATTCGCAGCTCACCGAAGATGCGTCGAGGGTACATTCGCCGAATGCATCCGAACAGCTAAGCGGCTCGGCCCAGGCGACGGTATGAAACCCAGCGACGACGACGGCCAGAACGGTCGCGACGGAAAATTTGGATAACGAACGGATTTTCGTCGACATGATTGATTTCTCCTTATCCCGCTAAAGGTTGCGTTGCCGTATCGATATAGTGTGCCAGAATTTTAATGAAAGAACCATGCCAAAGCATAAAGCACGGAATATCGCCTTGTTTCAGAAAGACACCAAGACGAAAGCGGCAGAACTGCGACAGAAATGTCGGGGAGACGAGCGGAATGTCCGATTCAGCGACGCGGACGGAAGAAGGCTTTCATGAGAATCAGGCTGGTGACATTGGTGAGAATAAAGGCGTTTGCGCCGATGATAATCCAATCGGTGCGGTGGATGCCGTAGATCAGCCAGCAAAAGCTGCCCAGGTCGAAGATACCCAACATCGCCCAGGATAAATCCCGGAGTTGACGACTCTGAACCGCCTTGATGATCTGGGGTATCCAGCTGGCAGAGGTAAGAACCGCTCCGAGCACCCCCATACCCACAAAAATCCAGTCGTAACTACCCATGGGTGCGACTCGGCGGGAAAGGAAAGCGGTGCGGGGAAATCAAACGCATTCAGCCGCGTTTACGTTCGGCCCGTTTGGCTTCGGCGTGACGCTTAAGACGCGCACTTTTTTTCTTATCGGCCGAGATCCGGCGCATTTTCATAGACTTGCGGTTGTCGTTGCGTCCCATGTCGACTCCTTTTAAAGCTCATTCACATTGCGGCCATAGTAGCGGCGCGGCAGACAGTATACTCATCGCCACCCCGGACGCAAGCTTTTTTCACCTTTTGCACCCGTGAGCCGAATAGGGTAGACTGATCGAAAGCGAAAGAGAAGGAAGGTTTACCGTGAATATCCGCCGTCCCTTACACTCGGAAATGGAAGAGCTGCTGGTCGCCACCGACGAAGCCTCGGGCTTCAGCGCCGTGCTGGCCGTCCACAGCACGCTTTTGGGGCCCGCGCTGTGCGCCACCCGCTACTATCCATACCCCGACGAACAAAGCGCGCTACAAGACGCCACTCGCAGCGCTCCCCAAACCACGCGCCGCTGCGCCCTGGCCAACATTCCCTTCGGGGGCGCCTGCGCCACCATCAGGGTGCGAAACGGACGCCAATCGGCCCTGGACGCCTTCCGCCGTTTCGGCGAACTCATCGAGGGATTCGAGGGGCAAGTCATCGCCATGGAAGACATCGGCTGCCGACGCGCCTACATGGACGCCCTGAAGGAGACCACGCCCTTCGCCTGCGGCAGTTCGCAGGAAGGTCCGGGAGATCCGGCCTATTTCACGGCGCTGGGGGTTTTTCGCGGCCTGGAGGCGGCCGTCCACCATCAATGGAACACCGACAGCCTGGACGGGCTGACCATCGCCATCATGGGCGTGGGCCACGTGGGCTATTACCTCTGCGAAATGCTGCATCATGCCGGTGTGAAACTGATCGTGGCCGACATCACCCCGGCCAACCTGGAGGTGGCGCGCGAGGAATTCAACGTCGAGGTGGTGCGCCCGCGCCAGATTACCGACGTCGCCTGCGACATTCTGTCGCCCTGCTCCATGGGGCTGCTGCTCGACGACCAGAGCATCCCGCGCCTCAAATGCAAGGTGGTGGCCGGAGCGGCCAACAACCAGCTCGTGCGCCCCAACCGGCATGCCCGCATGCTGCACGAACGCGGCATCGACTATTGCCCGGATTTCGCCATCAACGTCGGCGGCCTGTACGCCCACGCCTGCGAACTCAACAGCTACCCGGCCTCGCACGCCACCATTCTGGCCAACGGCGTCTACGACACCACCATGCGCATCCTCAAGCAGTCGGCCGCCCTCGGCCTGCCCGCCCAGGACGTCGCCATGAAGATGGTCAACACCAAGCTGCACCAAGCCCGCAAGGCGCGCATCATGCAATTCGTGTAAACAAGGAACATACGCGAAGCTCAGCAAACGGCGCAGCCCGTTAAAAACGCGCGCCGATACGGCATCCACTGCCATAAACGAAAAATCGGACGCCCGCAGGCGTCCGATCAAGTGGCGGAAAAACAGTGGAAACGCTTACAGATCGGCCTTAAAGATGCCGTCCCAACCCATGGGAATGTAAAGCGAATCGCCGATGCGCGCCGCGCCCAGGTTGCTGTAACTCCAGTAGAGCGAGGTCATGAGGTCGTCCAGCGGCAACGCGATTTCATGCTGGTCGCCGGAAGGCTCGATGAACAGCATGCGGAAGCCGTCGTTGCTGTCGCCGTAGCCGCCCCAGTAGCCGTAATCGGCGCTGTCGAGCAGCAAACCGCCGCCTTGCACCGGGGTGAAACCGGCGATGTTTTCGAAGGTAAACTCGCCATCCGCTTCGCCGCTTCCGATCTTGTACATCAACAGCTTGGTATTGAACTGCGGAATGTAACCCGACTCGCAGTTGGAATCGCTATCGATGCTGTCGCCGTCCACCATATCAACGCCTTCGCCCCGATCCCGGAAGAAGAGGAACACGTGGTCGCCCATCACATGGTAGCCGCTGAAGTTCCACTCGGTCTCGTCGTCGCCCGTTTTGTTGAGGGAGCGCGCGGCAAGCTTGGCTGCTTCGCCGTCATCCGATGTGGAATCATCGCCGCCGCCGCTGCTGTCCCCATCCGCCACCACATCGCCATCGACCGGCATATCGCCGTCGGTCGGCTCCCACTCCTCCGGCCTGTCGCCGTCGGGTTCATCATCCGGCAGATAGTAGCAGTAGTCGTCGGTGTAGAGCGAGATGGAGGTCAGGCGATGCACGCGGTCGCCGTCGCGCTCCAGAATTTCGAGGCTGACCTTGCAAGACAGATAGCGCGAGCTGTCGGTTTCGCCGAACTGGCGATCGACCGTGATAAAGCGCGTGCCGTCGTCCTCGATGGCGATCAGATGACCGGGCACGTTGATGCGCGCACCCAGCGTGATGTCTGCGGGATCGGCCGCATCGACTTCCTGCGCGTAGCACTTGAGCAGCGGACGCTCCGGATTGTCGTCGAGAATCTCGCAGGTGGGCATCCAGATGCTGTCGCCCTGCACCACCGGCTGGCCCGTGCCCAGCATCGGCGTGAAGCCGAGCAGGGTTTTCGCCACCGGCGCTTCGGGAGCCTGCGTCAGATCCAGCAGTTTCAACTCGATATCCTGGGTATAGGTTTCCGCGTTCCAGATCGAATACGCCACCGGCAGCAGTTTCTGGTCGGTGAGTTTCCCATAGAACGCTTCCCCGTACCAATACCCGTCATCCTCGCTGTCGGGGGCGGGGATATCGGCGCTGCCCAGCTTGACCGGGCTTTGCGGGTCGGAGAGATCGAAGGTGTGAATCGCGCCCGCCGGTTTGGATTCGGCGGCCATGGCATCCATTTCCCAGCCATAACCGTAGTTGCGATCGCGGGTAATCAGATGGATCAGATCGCCCTGTTCGCGAATCATGGACTCATCCGTCCAATAATCGAAGCTGGTGCCGAAAAGCGGCTCGCTCGACCAATACGGGATATCGCCCGGCGTTTGCAGATCGTAAAGATTGAGCGAGGCGTTGGAGCCATACCAATCGCCGTTGGAGGCACCCGTGCTGCAGGGCAGGCCGTTGCAAATCTGCAGGCGGTTGGTGTAACCGGCCAGGAAGCTCTCGCTGAGCACCTGCGGATCGTCGCGGTCGGCGATGTCGATGATTTGCAGGGTGGTTTCCGACAACGAGGCGATGTAGTCGCCCGCCTTGAAGCCGCGCAGAATGTAGGAGCGGCTGGTGACGGTGCCCCGCTCGGCCAGGTCGCTCAGGCTGAAATCGATCAGGTGCAGACGATGGGTGACGGAACGCCACTCTTCGTCGTAACCGCTCGACGGCAGCAGGATCAAGCCCAGATCATCGTAGATTTTGAAGGCTTTCCAATCCGTGGTCGCTTCCGACCAGCCGTAGCTTCCGCCCAGCGTGATGGAATCCAGCTCGACCGGGTTGACCGGGTCGACCACATCGAACAGGGCCACTTTCGGAGCCCAGCCATTCTGGTCGTCGATGCCGACGCTTAAAATTTTGTCGCCGCGAATCTCCAGGTGGGTGGACCAGCCGGGAATGATCAGTTCGCCCAGCACCTGCGGATTGGCGGCATCGGCGTAATCCACGACGAACAACGGATCGGTCTGCTCGTAAGTCACGATATAGGCGCGCGTACCCGAGAAGCGGCTGGCGTGCAATTGCTCGTTCTGCATCACCTGCACCTCGCCCAGCCTGGCGATGTTGTCGGGATCGGCGACCGTGAAGGTTTCGAAGTAGACATCGCCCGACCAGCGGTCGGAGACACTCACCACCGCCAGCACGTCGCCGTCCTGGTGCAGCTTGAAGCGGTCGATCACATAGCCTTTGGCCTTGAACGTCCCACGCGGCTCGATGGCGCCTGCCGGGTCGGAGATATCGAGGTAATGGACGGTCGAGGCGTTGCCTTCAACCTCATCATAATATTCGGGGGTTTCCGCCACATAGATGGCCGACGCGGTGACGTGCAGGGTGTAGCCCGCCGCATCGATTTCGTAGCTATCGGCCAGATAGAGGTTGTCGGGATCGGCGATATTGATGGAAATGATGTCGAATTTGCTGTTGGTTCCGGTCTGCCAGGCTTCGGTATAACTCGCCACATAGACCACATCGCCCACCTGGCGACTATCGTAAATCCGGCCTTCCATTCTGTAAGTTTCGAGAATCACAGGATTTTGTGCATCGGAGACGTCGATGCTGATCACCGCGCTGGCCTCGCTGTAATAGCAGCCGCCATCGGGATTGAACATGCCGGTCACTTCCACGAAGGCCACGCCATTATGCACGAACATTTCGTAGGGCAGACCGTCGAGCGGCAGGCGCGACAAAATACGCAGGTTGGCGGGATCGGCGAAATCGATGATGACCAGACCGCGATAGCGATTCAGGGCGTAAATCAGATCGCCTTCGACCTTGTACACATCCGCTTCGATCAACTCGCGCTCGGCTTCGCCGTCGTCTTCCGGCGCGTCGCCGTCGGCGGACATGTCATCGCCATCGGCCATGTCGCCGTCGGCGTCATTGTAAATTCCACCGGTTCCCGCCGAGGTGAATTCGTCGGGGTCGTCGCCGTCGGGGTCGTCGCCATCGGGGGCATCGCCATCGGTCGGCCCCGGTTCGTTGTCGTAATCCGATCCCGCACAAGACCAGACAATCAGCACGAGGCCGATCAAAATTGCGATAAGGGTAAGCTGTCTCATCGTCGTCTCCTTGTTGTTTAGACTTTTCTGTCAGGTTTAGCTGCTTTCTGGTCAGATTGATACAGCAATATTCGGGCCAACCTAAAAAAAGCAAAATCATCCTGTTTTTATGAGCTTGTTCCGACTTACGCATTTATGCGGTCAGCTTTGTCTGTCGCAGTATGACAATTTTGTCACCCATTCGGTTTTGGAAGAATGGCTTTCTTTCCATTCTTTATTTGCCTTTCTTGCGCTCAATCGTTATGATCCGATTAATAGAAAACAATCGTGGAAAACCGCCTTACATCGTCGTCAGGACAAAAAAGGAGTTCCCGTGAAGACCTTTTTGCCGATTCTTCTTGTCATCGTTTTTCTCACGTGTGCAACAACGTCCTGTTCCTCAACCGACGACACCCCCGCCCCCGACGGCGATGAATCCGCCTCGCAACCGGACGGCGATTTATCCATTCCGGGCCAGACACCGGGGGATATGGAAAAGGTCGACCCCGAAGAATACCTGCTGGGCGAATTCGTCACCCTCGAACCGGGCACCTTCACCATGGGCAGCCCGTTGACGGAGGTGGGCCGCTTTGACGATGAAGCTGAACACGAAGTTACCCTGACCCGGCGTTTCGAAATCCAGACCACCGAAACGCTCAGCGGCGCCTTCGATTACCTGCTGGGCGACAACCCCACCGCCTTCGCCCGCTGCGGCGACTATTGCGGGGCCAATTACATGACCTGGCATCAGGCACTGAGATATTGCAACGCCCTGTCTTCACACCGCAATCTACCGCTTTGTTTCGATTGCGAAGGGGAAGGCAAAGAAGGAACGGTGTGCACGCTGAAATCCGACTACAACGACGTGCGCGACTGTCCCGGCTATCGCCTGCCCACCGAAGCCGAATGGGAATATGCGGCACGCGCCGGTACGTCCACCGCCACCTACCTCGGAGATGTAACGGAAATGGGCTGCACGCTCGATCCGGTGCTCGACCGGCTGGGCTGGTATTGTCCCAACACGGTCGTAAGCTATCGCGGTTGCCGCGACATGGCGGAAGACGGCGGACCCGCCTGCGCCGGTCCGCACGGCACGGCCAACAAGGAACCGAACGCCTGGGGGCTCTCCGACATGCTGGGCAATCTGGGCGAATGGGTATGGGATTCCTGGGCTTATTACCCCATGGAGTCCACCACCGACCCGATCGTCAATCCGGACGGAGAATCCCACGTCGTTCGGGGCGGAGGCTGGTTCAGCGATGCCTCCAGCCTGCGCGCCGCCTACCGGGGTTACGGGGGGGAGTTCCACGATTGCGTCGCCAAAGGCTTCCGGGTGGTCCGCACCCTGCCGTCCGACGATTAATCCCGCTCCACGATCGAGTTACGGGTTGTGCCGGATGCCTGTGGTATGCTATGGCATAGGTCTAACGGCGGAGACAAGTATGCAAACCCGACCGATCCTGATAGCCCTGTTCATCCTGACGCTTTTCGGAAGCCTGGGATGGGAACGCCTGGGAGAAATCCCGCAAACGACCGCGCTCACCCGCTGTGCGGCACCCGCCGTCTGCGGATTAGCGGCCGATGAGTCGAGCCGCGAGGCGGCTTTTCTGATCACGACGGACGTTTTGCTGGCCGCCGCGCAGAACGCCGAAAAACGCGCTTTACGCGACCTGGAAACCGACTACGACCGACTGCAACGAACGCTGATCGGGCAAGCCCGCGACGCGTTGATCGCCCGTTTCAAGACCTGGAAGCTCGACGATCCGGTCGTGCGTCAAGCCCTCACCGAATTGATGCTGGAATGGGCCACGTTGTCGCGCTTCGAAAAATCCGACCGCGAATTCCTGCTCAGTTTCGACCGCTCCGTTCAATCGCGCATCAGCACCTTCTACCGCGTCATATCCCTCGGACGTTCGATGCCGCAACAAGCGCTGCCGCCGCTCGCCCCCGATGCCGGACCCGACAGCCTGGCCCGTCTTTACGCCGATGTCTACCCACTCGATCTGGCGACCGAAACGGGTCGTCGCGCGGCCTTTTTATGGATGCACCTGCTGCACACGGAACCGGAGCTGCGCCGCAACTGGGAGCGCTTATGGATGCTGGCCGACGCCCGTTGGGGGGAACGCCCCGAGGCCTGGAACTTGATCGAAGCAGCCCTCGAAGGACGGCCGCTGGCGCGCCTCGAAGACCTGAATAATCCCGAAACGATTCACGTCTTGACCACCGCCATCCAAGCGGCCTGGCGACCCCGCACCACCGAAACCGCCCCCGGCGTGATCCAACTTCCCCTGGCTCTTTTACCGATTCCGCAAGCGACTTTAGGCCGCTTGCTCACCCCGGTCCTCAACCAACCCCAGACCGCCTCTCTGCCGCTGTGGCGCGTGTTGACCGCCGACATGGAGGCGTGGCCGCTCATGCTGGAAGCAGCCGGAAATACGCCCGAATTCATGGAAATGCGCTGCGCCTTGACCAGTTTTGTCGCCGACGAACAGCGCCGCGCGTCCTGGTCGCCGTTTTTCTTTACCGCCCTGCCGCCCGGCCTCGGGCTCGGCTTGTGGGCGCGCGCAGACGCTCCGGCCGTCCCGCCTCCAACGCAACCGGCCGCCCTGACAAACACCTACGTCGAATGGGCTCCGCAAACCTTTAATGCCGTCGCCGACCTGCTCACGCAACGCGCGGCGCATTGGCGGCCCCAAACCGCAACGAGCACCCCGGACGCCATATCCGCTGCCGCCGCCGAGGTATGCCTTCGCTGGGCGGAACACTTCCGCCGCCTGGCCGACGCGCCGACCGAAGCGGCCCGCAGCGCCCTGCCCTTCACCGCGTTACCGGAATCGTTGGCGCACGATCCGGATCTGCTGGCCGTCTGGCACCCCAACGGACCGGCTGCACGCGTCCTGACCTTGACACCCGCCGGACCCAACCGCTTCGCCAACGCGCGTCTGGCTGGGAGCCTGTGGATGGCCCAACAGCTCGACGCCGAGTTCCCGCCCCTGCCGCCGCTGGTTCTGCCCGACGGCGACGAGGACGATGAAATCGAGATGGAACGAGAAAAACCCGCGCCGCGCCTGTTGCGGCTTTACGGCGCACGACTGATTTACGGCGAAGGCCGGCGCAGCATGACGGCCCAGGGCTTGACGGTTCTGCCGCCCGAACGCCTCCTGCCGCCGTCGGACCTGCCCCTGCCCCCCTCGACCCTTCGCCTTCCGGAGTAAGCACCGATGGCCAAAGCGAAAACGATTTACACCTGCCAGCACTGCGGGGCACAGTCGCCCAAATGGCTGGGCCGCTGCCCCGAATGCCAAACCTGGGACAGCTTCGTGGAAGAAACCTTCGACGATCCCGGTGCCGTCAATGCCCGCCAAACGGGCTGGCGCATTACCGACGACCTATCGTCCGAACCGGTCTCCATCGTGGATCTCGACGCCGAGTCGGAACCGCGCCTGAGCTGCCACATCGGCGAATTCGACCGCGTCACCGGCGGCGGCCTGGTGCCCGGTTCGGTGCTGCTGATCGGCGGCGATCCGGGCGTGGGCAAATCCACCCTGGTTTTACAAGTGCTGGGACGCCTGGCCCGCGCCGGAGAAACCGTGCTGTACATCACCGGCGAGGAATCCCCACGCCAAGTGAAGCGCCGCGCCGACCGGCTCGAAACCCTGGAACGAAAACTGGTCGTCGCCGCACAGACCGACCTTTCCAAAATTCTGCGCGCCATCGCCAAAGTCAAGCCCTCCGTCGTGGCGGTCGATTCCATCCAGACCATCTTCACCAGCGATCTGTCATCGGCTCCCGGCAGCGTCAGTCAGGTACGCGAAACCGTCGCCCGCCTGCTCGGCATGGCCAAGCGCGAAGGCATCGCCACGCTTCTGGTCGGACACGTCACCAAAGACGGCAGCCTGGCCGGTCCGCGCGTCGTGGAGCACATGGTGGATTGCGTTTTGACCTTCGAGGGTGAGCGCGGCTACCCCTTCCGCGTCCTGCGCGCCACCAAGAACCGGTTCGGCTCCACCAACGAAGTGGGCGTCTTCGAGATGGCCCGCGAAGGACTGGTGGAAGTGGCCAACCCCTCCCAGCTTTTTCTGGCCGAACGCGCCACCGACGAACCCGGCTCGGTGGTCACCGTCTCCATCGAGGGCACGCGCCCGCTGCTGGTGGAAGTGCAGGCGCTGGTATCTCCCGCCACCTACGGCACCGCGCGGCGCACCTGTATCGGCCTCGACCCCAACCGGGTGGGACTGCTGGCGGCCGTCCTGGAGAAAAAAGGCGGACTCGATCTGCTGGGCTGCGACATTTTCGTCAACGTGGTGGGCGGCATCCGGCTTTCCGAACCGGCGGTAGACCTGGGCGTGGCCTGCGCCCTGGTATCGAGCTTCGTCGATAAACCGATCCCCGCCGATACACTGGTTTTCGGTGAAGTCGGCCTGGCAGGCGAGGTGCGCAGCGTCTCTTTGCCCGAATTACGACTGGCCGAAGCCAGCAAAATGGGATTCGCGCGCGCGGTTCTACCCCAGCTACGCGGTCCAAAGCATCAAATTCCCGACACCATCACCATCCTGCCGGTGCGCCAAATAAGCGGTGTCATCGACGAACTTTTTTAACGGAAAGATAAAACATGGACTTCATCGATCTGCACACTCACAGCACCGCCTCCGACGGCTCCCTGACCCCGGCCGAACTCATGCGCGCCGCCCATGCGGCCGGTCTGCGCGCCGTGGCTCTCACCGACCACGACAGCCTGGGCGGTCTGGACGAAGCCGCCGCCGAAGCGCAAACACTCGGCCTCGAATTCGTGCCGGGGATCGAACTCTCGCTTACCCACGATCGCGGCTCGGCCCATTTGCTCGGCTACTTCATCGATCCGGCCAAGGGCGGATTCGGCGACTGGATCACGGAACTCGGCCTCCGTCGCCGCGAACGCAACCGGCTGATGTTCGAGCGCCTGTCGGAGCTGGTCGGCCCCATCAGCGAAGCAGATGTCCTGGAATCCACCGGAACGGGCATTCAGCCCGAAAACCTGGGACGTCCCCACGTGGCCGCCCTGCTCGTCAAACGGGGCGTCGTGAAAACTTTCCAAGAGGTGTTCGACCGCTACCTGGGCAAAGGCAAACCGGCCTACATCGCCAAGTCGCCCCTGCCGCTTGAAGACGGCATCGCCCGTATCCACGCCGCAGGCGGACTGGCCGTCCTGGCCCATCCGGGTTACGCCGTCAAAGACCGCAGCGAGTTGGAACCGCTGGTTGCCGGGCTCGTCGAAGCCGGGCTGGACGGTCTGGAATGCCTCTACAGCGATCACAGCGACGCCGACACCGCCTCGTTCGTCGGCATGGCCCAACGCTACAAGCTGGCCGTCACCGGCGGCAGCGACTTTCACGGCGCACCGCAGCCCGCCATCCAGTTACGCAGCGGACGCGGCAACCTGCGAGTGGTGTACAGTCTGTTGGAGGATCTGAAAGCGCGACTCGGCTGAAGCTCGTTAGCAATCCAACGCCCCCGCCCGCGCGGCGATCACTTGATAGAGATCCTGGTAGGCCCGCAGCATGGCTTGGGAGGAATAGCGTTCCAATCCGGTCAAGCCCTCCGCGATCAGACGCGAACGCAGGTCGGAGTCGTCGAGAAGACGTCGCAGAGCGGCGCTCAAGGCCACCGGTTCGCCGGGCGGAACCAGCAAGCCGTTCACCCCGTCGCGAATGAGTTCGGGAATCCCGCCGACAGCCGACGCGATCACGGGTACACCACAGGCGCGCGCCTCCACCAACGTCAGGGGCAAACCTTCGGAAAACGTGGGTAAAACGAACACATCGAATTCCGGGTACAATTCCTCGATGGGATCGACCCAGCCCGCCAAGGTAACGCGCTCGGTGAGCCCGGCATTGTCGATCGCCTGTTCGATGGCCGGTCGCTGCTCGCCGTCACCGGCGATCACCACGTGGACGTCGGGGCGTTCGTTCATCACCGTCGCCGCCGCCCGCACGAAGCCAAGCAGATCCTTGGGCGGTTTCAGGCTGGCCACCACGCCGATAACGCGAGCGCTTTCGGGTATCCCGTAGCGCGGCAGAAGCCGACGCTTTCCACGGCGGGGAGCCAATCGATCCGAATCCACACAGGGCGGAATCACGCGGGCGTGGCGTGGAGCCACCCAGCCCGCATCGAGCACCGCCCGCAGATTGCGGCGCGTCACACTGACCGTTTCTCCCCCGCTCAAGTAGCCCAGCCGCTCGAAGGCGCGGTAGGCTCGCCGCCTGTTTTCACTCTGCTGCGCATAAAACGGCAACCCGTGCAAGGTGTGAACCGGGGCCAGCCCCAACAGCCGCGCCGCCAACCGTCCCGCCACACCCGCCTTGGGCGCATGCGTGTTGACGATGGCGAAACCGCGCGGATGTCTCGAGGCGATGCGCCGGAGAATCGCCGTCAACTCGACGATCACCCGAGTGTCGTGATACGGGGACAACTCGCGTTGCAGGTGGTGGGCCGGATGAAAAGCCGCGCCGAGCCGCTTTTGCGCCAACGCGGTCCAATCCCCGCGCGGACCGGCGATCAGATGGGCGTCGAAACGCGTCGGGTCGAGCCCCTGCGCCAGGGTCAACGCCACTCGTTGAGCCCCTCCCGGCGGCAGATGCGTGATGATCTGGACAACCGGGATGCGCGATGTCATGACGTCGGCTCCAGGCGGTTCATCCACAGCGCCAATCCGATGGCGAAAACGGCCAGGACAGCCAGGATGGCCAGGGAACTGAAGGGATCGAGGAACATGATCAGAATGGCGATACCACCCAGAACGAGTGTCGCGGCACACGAAATCAGCGCCACCCGCTGAGCGCTCCACCCGAACGTCCGTTTCAAGCGGATGGCGAAATGGTCGGGACTGCCCAGAAAGGGATGAAGCCCTTTTTTAGCGCGCATCACGATTACGAAGAACGTGTCGAAAATCGGAACGCCGAGCAGCAGGACCGGCGCGACATAGGCCACCGGGTTGTCTTTCGTATATGAGCCGATCATCGAAAGCGCTCCCAGCATCAAGCCGATGAAGAGCGAGCCGGTATCCCCAAGGTACACCTTGGCCGGTTGCCAATTGAAGATGAGAAAGCCCAAGATGGCTCCGGCCAACGCAATGGTCAAAATCGCGATGGTGATATTGTGGTTTAAAAGCGCGATGACAAACAGCATGAGAGAGGCGCAGAAGGCCACCCCCGACGACAGGCCGTCCGAGATGTCGATGATGTTGATGGCATTGATAACCCCCACCATCCAGATGGCGGTCAGCGGAATCGCCACCCAGACGGGGAAAAATTCCACTTTGATGTAAACCCCGGATTTGATCAGAACAAAGGTTGCCAGAAACTGCCCGGCCAGTTTCTGATAGGGTGCGAGCACCCCGAAATCGTCCACCAACCCGATCAAAAGCATGATGGTGCCCGATAAAAGGAGGCCGAGCACCTGCGGGGAAAACTCGAACACGAAACTCAAGGCCAATAAAAAGGCGATATACACCCCGATGCCGCCCAGATAAGGGACCGGCGCGCGTTGATGCTTCAAACGGCCATCGGGCTTGTCCACGACACCCCACTTCATGGCAGCCTGACGGAAAACGGGGACAAAATAGAGGGCGAAGCCAAAAGCCAGGATAAAACAAAGGAAAGATAAAATCGTGTCCGTCATGATATTCGTGCGCCCCGCTGGCGGTTCGTGTGTGGATCTAGGCTTTAGCAATACCCCGGATCGAGGCTCCAGGCAAGCCCGGATTCGTTATTCGGGTTTGTAGGTCATCTTGCCTTGGTGATCCAGAAAGATCGTGGGGTGTACGACAAACTCGCGTTCGTCGGTCCTCGCCCAGGAATGATCGGCATCGGTTCCGTAAGTATAAAAGGCGGGAGCCACACCGACCGTCTGACCGGTTTCGGTCAACACCCACTTCAAGGTTTCGAGATCGGGAGCATAATGGCCATTGCCGTAGGCGGGATCGGAAATGTAGGTTTGCTGGGCGGTCATGATGGATCCCAACGCATTGACGGCTTCCGCCTCCCGCGACCGTTTGACATACCCGCCGTAAGCGGAAAATCCGATCGTCACCAAAATCCCGACAATGACCACCACCACCATCAGATCAATCAGCGTCATTCCCCCGCAAGCGCCGCAGCCCTGACGTCCGTTCATCACAACCCCCATTTTCAACCGAATCACCGCGAGTGAGACTAATCCTTTTTCTCGGAATCGGGTGGCGAGTCGGCCCCTTCCTCGCCCGATTCCCAAAACCGCTCGAAAAATCCCTTGATCGCCCGGGCCGCCGCCGGTTCGTTCGACCCACCGCCATTACCTTGATCGGTCGACCGAATATTCACACGCATGGAATCCGGATCGGTGTCCGTTCCGTTCTGAGTAACTTGGTGTTGTTTCAGGCGAAAAGAGCCCAACTCATCTTCGCCTTTGCCGAGCACCATCAAGCCGTCCAGGGTAAAATGAAACAACCCTTCCCGCGTAGCGCTATGATGGCTGACGCGGTAACACTCGCCGATACCGGGATCGGGACATTCGACAATCCCACTGGGCGTGAAGGTAAAACGCTCGATTTCACCCGTGAACAGATTCAAAATATTCCAGGTATTGACGCGCCGGGTTAGCGCGGTCACATATTCGGAACGTTCGATGTTCGTATAGACGAAGGCATCGGTTAACACTTCCCGGTTGAAAGGCTCCCCTTTCACCGTCCCCTTGATGTGAATCACCGGCTTGAGCAGAATATTCAGCTTGCGTTTTCCCGAAAGCTGAGTGATCTGGCCATCCTCATCGAGATCCGTAGTGAATTCCCGCAAACCTTCTTTGTCGTACCAGGCGTCGACCTTGCAATGGCGATGATAGGAACCGACCAGGTAGGAAATATCGACATCCAGATTGAACAGGATCTGCAGCCGATCCCGCTTCGCGTTCAGCCGCACCGCGCGCACCACCTCACCGACATTGACGTTCATCATGGTAATGCGGGTCGAGAGGTCTATTTCCTCGCGGACCTCGAAAGCGAGCTTCTCCTCCGCCAGACAAACCGACCCCAGCACCCACAGCCACAATACGGCGAGACATAATAAATATCGTGTAATTTTGAATGGCTCCATTTGCTGACAAAAACGTTCCATTAAGTATATCCCACAGCTCGTCCGGAGACAAGCAATTTGATTTCATTCCACTTTTAGTAACACCGCTAACGGGGAATTGTGTCACGGCTCCCAGACTTGCAGATGCCCGTCCCGCCAGACCATCCACAAATTGCGTGGGTCGTTCAACGGGCGTTTGAAGGCAAAACGCAGCCAGCGCACGCCGCTTTCCGGACCGAGCGGTCCGCTGCGCACCGTCATCTGCGGCAGATCGATCCGCTGGTGGGGGCGAACCGGGAGCGACTGCCGGTTCCAGCCGAAGGCCGCCGGACCGGTGAAAAACCCGTAAGGAACGGATTTGACGTACATTTCGTTATCGTTGAGCCGCTGCGTGGTAATCTCCAGCGGCTCCATCCATTTGGGGTCGATGGGGTAAACCCACAGCGTCAACCGCCGCATCGCCTCCGACATATCGGGCACATGCAGACTGCTGGCGTAGGTCATGACATGCACCTTGAGATGCGGCCGTCCCGACAACTCGCCAATAAATCCTTCGGAATTGACCACCAACGGCCAAAGGTGGAAGAGATAGAGGTCTTCGGCCTGCGGGTGTTCGGCCAGCGCCTGACGAATGTCCTGCATACCGGTTTGGATCACGCGATGGGTGGGCAACGAGGCCAGGGCGAAAACCAGGCTGAGGAACATCCAGAACGCGACCAGCAGCGGCAACCCGACACGTAAAAGCGTGGCCCACACGCGAGAGAGAGTCGCGCGAGCCGGAAGAGCCAGCGCCAGACAAGCCGCCAATCCGGGAGCAGCCGGGTACAGATAACGTCCGGATGACGGAATCCATAGAATCACCGCCACGAAGAAAAACGACCAGGCCCACCACAGCAAGGCCCGCCGCTCACGCCAACGCCAACCCCACAGCAGCGCCACGGGTACGCCGATCAACAAAGCCACAGTCCACCCCGCCGATAAGGGGGGATCGAGCGCCACAAAGCCGACCGTCGGAAAACCGATCAGCGCCAGTTTCGTATATTGCGCCAGGTTGTATCCCAAAACCGCCAACGGCCCGTAAATCTTGAAGGCTCCGAAGTTCGAAGTCGCCATGGACCACGCCCCGTCGCCGCTCTGATCGACGAGTCGCCAGGAGAAAAAGCCCAGCGCCACAAGCAGAGTAGGCACCCAGGCCCAATTCTTCGGGATATCGCCCCGACGACGCCGAACGAGGGAGAACGTCCCCAAAACGGCCGGGTAGACCAAAGCCACCTCGTGACTGCCCAACGCCAGCAAGTAGACTCCCAAGTGCAGAAATTGCCAGCGGATACGGCCACTTGACTGATACGACAGCCAGAAGTGCGTGGCCGACAACAGGCAGGCGGTCAGTTGCAGATAGCAGCGGGCCGAAATCCAACCCACCGGCTCAACCGCCACGGGATGCAAACCCAACGCCACGGCCGCCAAGACGGCGCGGGCGGAATCGACGCCCATCCGCCGCAACAGGCTGAACAGCAACGCGACGTTGAGCAGATGCCATAACAGACTATGCAAATGCCAGCCGGGAGCCCATAAGCCGAACAGCTTGTAATCCAGCACCAAACCGGCAGCGAAAAACGGCCGAAAATACAGCCGCACCTCCTCGACCCAACCCATTTGCGGAAAGACTTCCGGCGTCATGTACCAAAGCTGGTTGATCGTGTCTCGGCCCACACTCCAGGTGGAAAAGATGTAGTCACCGTCGAGAATGAAGCTCAGATGCCAGTAATCGTCCATGAAAAAATAGGTGAAAAGATAAGGGGCATGCGGAATAAAGGCCGCCAGCAACACCAGCCCCCACGCCAAACAGGGTCGGCGACCGAGAATCGAGCGGGTGTCGGAGACAGCCATCAAACAGACTCCTGTAGCGGATCGAAAACAAATTTCGCCCAATTGCGAAGCGTCGCCATTCTACGGATCGAACCCGGCTGCGTCAACCATGAGACGCGTTTTGTCATGAATTTTTAACCGGATAGGTCGCCAACTTGCCATCGAAGATGGGTAGGGCGTTTCAATTCTGATTGAGTCTCGAATAATCTTCGATCGATGATGGGTGGCACGGGCTAAACCGTCAGGTTTGCCCGTGAAAACAGCATGGGCAAGCCAAAGGCTTTGCCCATGGCACCCCGTAAACCGAATGATAGTGGGTGGAAAACGGTGAAAAGCTTAGAATTGAAACGCCATCGAAGGGGGAACACTTGACGCGCAAGCCGAAGGTCGATACAAAGAGACAAGCTAAACCGAGGAACATCCAATGCGTTTTCAGCGGGGATCGTCTCGACGCGCTCGGCACGTGCCGGCGACGAAAAAAGCGAAAGAGGAATGACCATGACAGAATCGGCACAGCGGCATAACCGATCCGAAACTCGACGCGCCTACGAAATCCGGCTGGGAGTGGGACGACTGGCCGTTTGCCTAGCGCTTGCCGTTGCCCTGCTGGGTTGTGAAGCCATGCGCGACTGGCTGGAGGCGACATTCACGAACACCCCCGCCCCGCAAGCCGCGAGCACGATCTCGCAAACAAGCGAACAGCCCCCGCAACCGGACGGATGGTCCTTGCCCGAGGGGTCCGATGATGCCGTCATCGGGTGGTCGGACAGCGGTCGTTTCTTCGCCTATCGCGAGCGCCGGGTCAACGCCGACGGCGAGCCCGAGCTGTTGTTGCATCTGCTGGACGCCGTAACCGGTCGACGGGTGAAAGACGGCCAAGGCTTGTTGCGCCAGAAGCTGTCGAAAGAGGTCCGGTCGGCGCAGACATTCAACCGAAAAGCCGCCAAACATTTGAAAAAATTCGATTTCTCCGACCGCCCCGACCCGATCGAAGCCCTGGTGGATGAAGGAAGCTTCGACGAAAAGGACGGACAAAAGACCCTGGACGGCAGCCGCGACTGGCCGATTCATTTGTCGGACGGGAAAGAAGGGACGCTCTTTCTGTCGGTGGCCACGCGCGAGACGAAAAACGACCCCGAGCATCCGGCCGCAACAAGCCGCGAATCCCTGCTGACCTTGAGCCTGGTGTGCGACCAGGGCCCCGATTCGCCGCCGAAGCGGCAAAATCTCTATGCCGGATCGCAATACGAACCCGGAGTGGGCGGCTACCGCCTGCGCGCGGTATACCCCAACGCCAAGGCGCGGCGGCTGGCGATTCTCATCGAGCGCTACGACGACGGCAACCAACCGCTGCGCACCGACCTGTTCGGCCTGATCGGCCGTATCGGAAGCCTGGACCCGTCCAAAATCAAAGCGATCATCAAAGAACGCAGCAAGCAGGGCTTATTTAAAAAGGCCGTTGTCCCGACGATGAACGCACCCGAACCAAATGCGCCGCCTGCGCAGGCGGACAAAGCCACCCCGACCCAAGCGACTCCCGCCGATTCCGGTAAAAGCCGGTGACGGCGACCCGTTTACCCACAAGCAATCAACCACTCGACCGCCCGGCTTCCCTCCGGTTGTGGATCGGCTTGCTGCTGCTCTTCGTCCTTTCCAGGCTGGTGTTTTTTTTCGGCTTCGACGCCGGTTTCTCCGACACGCGCCTCTATTTCAGCTACGCCGAGGCCTTCCAAAACGCCGAGACACTCGGGGCGTTTTTCCTGGATCGAAATTTCGAATACCCGCCCCTGATGCTCCCCGTGATGCTCCTGCCCGCAACGCTGGCGGGCTGGTTCGGCGACCTCAGCCAAACCGCTTATACCGGCGCCTTCCGCGCCTGCATGGCCGTCTGCGACGGCATCGTCATGCTGGCGTTGATCGTCGCCATCCGCCGCCTGCGCCCCCATTCGACACCGATTCGACAAGCGCTGACGATCGCGCCCTACCTGGTCTTGCCGCTTCTGTTACCGGACCTGCTGTACGACCGCCTGGATCTGGCCGTGGCGGCGACGGTGATGGTGGCGGTGGCGCTTCTGGCCTGCGGTCGCCGTTCGTGGGGGGCGGCTATCCTCGGCCTGGCGGTGGCGCTCAAACTGACGCCCCTATTGCTGCTCCCGCCGCTGCTGCTGTGGGCCTGGATGTCGGCCGCTCCCGCCAAGCGCGGACAGGCGTTTTGGGGTCCACTCGCCGCCGGAGTAAGTGGACTTCTTATAGGCTTCGTACCTTTTTGGCTGGCGGCCGGAGACGGCGTGTTCGGCTTCGTCGCCTATCAAAGCGGACGCGGCCTGCAACTCGAATCGGTTCCCGCCTCCATCGGCATGCTGTCGATTTTCGTCGATGCCAAGCTGGTGCCGATCGAAGAGGCGCGCGCCCTTTCGCTGCTCTTTCCCGGTTCGACCGTTTTGCAAACGCTTTTCGCAGGGTTGCTGCTGGCCGGTTTGGCGGGGCTTTGCGGCTGGTTCGTCTGGCGGCGGCGCGCCTTCGCCGACCCCGAGGCGGGTCTTTCTCTGGCTTTGTGGGCGGGACTGCTCATGCTGGCTGCGGCCATGGCCTTATCCAACGTTTTCTCGCCCCAATACTTTTTCTGGTTGATCCCGCTGGCGCTGCTGCTGCCGCTCGACGGCAGGCAACGGGCCGCGTCACTGGCCGGACTGACACTCATTCTGCTGCTGAGCTGGGCGCTCTTCCCGCATTACTACCGCGACCTGGTCATGCTCAGACCGCATGCCATGGCGCTATTGATGGCGCGTAACGGCCTGTTCGTCGCGTGGACGCTGTGGCTCGGGCAAACGCTACGGCCGCAACTGCGCTCATCCCGCCTCTGACGCCGCCTCCGTCGGTCCAAGCGGAACGAAGGTAAAACCCGCCTCGCCATCCACGTCCACCCGCAGGCCGTCTCCCGCTTTGATGCGGCCTTCCAGCAGGTCGCGCGCCAGGGCGTCCTGGATTTCGCGCTGAATAACGCGCTTGACCGGCCGCGCACCGTACACCGGATCCCAGCCCATCGCCGCCAGCCGATCCTTGGCCGCGTCACTGAGTTCGACGTGCATCCCGCGTTGGCCGAGCAGGCGATTGAGATAGCCGATGCGGATATCCACGATGGAACGCAGATGCTCGCGTGTCAGGGCGTGGAACACGATCGTATCATCCACGCGGTTCAGGAACTCCGGCCGGAACTCCTGACGCAACAGGGTCATCACCTGGCGTTCCATCTCCTCGGAGCGCTCGCCGCCATACTCCTGGATCACGTACGACCCGATGTTCGAGGTGAGAATGAGGATGCTGTTGGTGAAATCCACCGTGCGTCCGTGCCCGTCCGTCAAACGGCCGTCATCGAGAATCTGCAGCAGGACGTTGAACACGTCGCGATGGGCTTTCTCGATTTCGTCGAACAGAATCACCGAATAAGGCATGCGCCGCACCGCTTCGGTAAGCGCCCCACCCTCATCGTAACCCACGTATCCCGGCGGGGCACCGATCAGACGCGCCACTGAGTGTTTTTCCATATATTCCGACATGTCGATGCGGATCATGGCGCGTTCGTCGTCAAACAAAAAGGCCGCCAGCGAACGGGCCAGTTCGGTTTTGCCGACGCCCGTCGGACCCAGAAAAATGAAGGATCCCACCGGACGGTTCGCTTCCTGCAACCCGGCACGAGCGCGGCGTACGGCATCCGCCACGGCCGTCACCGCGCGTTCCTGCCCCACCAACCGCTCGTGAATATGCTGTTCCATGCGCATCAGCTTCTGCGATTCGCCCTCCAGAAGGCGCGTCACCGGCACACCGGTCCACGCAGCCACCACCTGGGCCACGTCTTCGTCGTCCACTTCTTCCTTTAACAGCGACCCTTCTTCACGAATCGTGCGGGCCTGCTGATTCAGACTCTCCAGATCGCGCTCCAATTGGATAAGCTGCCCGTATTTCAACTCGGCGGCCTTCTCCAACTCACCTTTCTGAACGGCGGCTTCTTCCTCGAAGCGCGTGCGCTCGATGCGCTCTTTGGTGTCGCGAATACGCGAAATGACATCCTTTTCGCGATTCCACTGCGCCTTCATGCCCGACACCTGCTCGGACAGATCCGCAATCTGGCGTTCCACGCTATCGAGCCGCTTTCGGCTGGCGTCGTCTTTTTCCTTTTTCAGACCCTCGCGCTCGATTTGAAGCTGCAACACTTTTCGTTCCAGTTCATCGATTTCGCTGGGCAGGGAATCGATTTCCATCCGCAGGCGGCTACCCGCTTCATCCACCAGATCCACCGCCTTATCGGGCAGGAAACGATCGTTGATGTAGCGATCGGACAGCGTCGCGGCCGCCACCAGCGCGGCGTCCTTGATGCGTACACCGTGATGGACTTCATAGCGTTCCTTGAGACCGCGCAGAATACTGATGGTGTCTTCGATGTTGGGTTCGGCCACCAGGATCGGTTGAAAACGCCGTTCCAGCGCAGCGTCTTTTTCAATGTGCTTGCGGTACTCGTTCAAGGTGGTCGCGCCGATGCAGTGCAACTCGCCGCGCGCCAGGGCGGGTTTGAGCATGTTGGAGGCGTCCATGGCCCCCTCGGCGGCCCCGGCCCCCACCAGCGTGTGCAGCTCGTCGATAAACAACAGCACCTGCCCCTCGGCGTTCTCCACTTCTTTCAACAGCGCCTTGAGACGGTCTTCGAACTCGCCACGATACTTGGCCCCGGCGATCAAGGCTCCCAAATCGAGCGCCACCAGCGTTTTGTTCTTCAGTCCCTCGGGAACGTCGCCGCGCACGATGCGCTGGGCCAGCCCCTCCACGATGGCGGTCTTACCCACTCCCGGCTCTCCGATCAAAACGGGATTGTTCTTGGTGCGGCGCGACAACACCTGGATAGCACGACGGATTTCCTGATCGCGTCCGATGACCGGATCGAGCTTGCCGCGCCGGGCCAGATCGGTGAGATCGCGGGCGTAGCGCTTGAGTGCCTCGTAACGGTCTTCCGCACCGGGATCGGTCACTCGCTGGGAGCCACGCACGTCCTTGAGCACCTGGAGAAGACCGTCCCGGCTCAGCCCGGACTGCTTCAGCAAGGTGGCCGCGTCCCCTTCACCGGCCAAAATGGCCAGCAGCAGGTGCTCGGTGGACACGTATTCATCTTTCAGGGCTTGCGCTTCGTTGAGCGCCCGGTCGAGCATGCGTTCCGTCTCGCGCGACAAATGCAACGGCAAGCCACCCTCCACACGGGGAAAACGCGCAATTTCGCGTTCGACGGCATCCCGCAAGGCCGTGACCTCGATTCCGGCCCGGCCCATCAAGCGCGCCGCGACACCCTCCGGCTGTTCCAATAACGCCGCCAGCAGATGTTCATCGTTGAGTTGCTGGTGGCTGTTTTCGCGGGCGATGAACTGCGCCTGCTCCAAGGCCTCTTGCGCCTTCAACGTAAATCGATCCATTCGCATACGAGCACTCCTTATCGACAAGTGGACCGGTCGCGGATCGAAATGATCGGCGGCCCTCCACCCGTTGTTTAAAAGATGGGAACGCCCAACCCGCTTGTCAAGGGGGGTGTCTTCAAGTGTTTGAAATAGCGAACGGAATCAGTCTGAAGGTCGCGTGCTCGGCGTGATCGTCAGGGTGGTTTCGCCCCCTTCGCGCCACAAACCGACGGCGAGCGGCCGACCGGCTTGGGCCATTTTCATCACCGGGGGCAAGTCGGCCAGAGACCGGATAGGCGCGTTGGCAAGCGTGGTGATCAGGTCTCCGTCACGCAGACCGGCACGCTGGGCCGGAGAGTCGGGTTGGATACGGGTGACCAAGGCTCCAGTCGCTTTCGCGTCCAGGTTGAAGCTGCGGGCCAATTCGGGTGTAAGCGCCTGCACCTGCACCCCCAGCCAGAGGGTATCGGACGCTTTCGGGGGCACTATAACGGGCGGTTGAATGGCCGCAACCGCCGCCTCTTTCTTCGACTCCGCCGCCTTCAAAGGTGTCCAGACGGCCTGCGGGTCGGCAAACCGAGTCAGCGCAACCGGAGCCAACGCGGCCATCAGCGGAGCAGCCGGCGGTCCGACCAGAACGCCGCACAAACGACCCTGGTTGTCGAGAAGCGCCGAGCCGGTCAAGTCGGCAATGGGAGCGCGGTCGAGCAGCAGAAAAGGGGTCTCCAGACCTAACATGCCTTGAGCGTTGGCTGCGGCTTCGGCCGTCGCCACGCGCGCCTCCAGGATGGCGGCCTCGTTTCCGATAAGGGGGACCACCACCACGGCGTCCCCAACGGCCAAAGGTTCCTTGCGCAGGCTTGTCACATCGGCCGCCGCATCGAGCCGACACAGACCCAGCCCGAACAGCTCGGCCGGTTCGACCCTGCGGCACAAGGCTTCGCCCAAACGCCCCTCGCCTGCGGTTGCTCCGAACCTGGCCAAGACCATGGACCCGATACGCAAACCCGGAAGAGAAGCCCCGTCGACCGTGAGCGACACGCCGTAGGCACGGGCCCGTTCGACAAGCGCAGCCGGATCAAGCGTCGGTCGGACCACCGGCGGTAGAATGGCAGGGACCGGCACAGGGGCGGAAGGCGGCGCAACCTCATCGGCAGGAGCCGTCTCGGTTTCCGTCAGATCGTCGAGCGCGGCCAAAGCCCGATGGCTCGGCGTATTCAGTTCCAACACCGGCTCGGCCACGTCGTCGCGACGCTTGCAACCAAACAGAAGACCGACCACCAGAGCCAGGCAGACGAGTCGCAGCGCAAGAATTTTCCCAGCCTGTAACTGATACATGAACCCGCTCCCCGTCCGGTTAAGGATCAGTCTTTTTGTGTTCGCTTGGCCACTTGCACATAGCGCGTGCGAAGATCATACAGCAAATTCTGCATCAAACGCGCTTCGGTTTCGTTCAGATTGCCCTTGGTTTTGGTTTCCAACATGGTGATGATGTCGATGGTCTGTTTCGCCATGGGCAGATTGACTTCCCCTTCGGGTTGTCCCGGCAGGCGCGCCTGTCCCATATGCACCAGCGCCTGGGTGGCCAGGGAAAACGCGAGAGTCGAAAAATCAATGGGCGGCATCTTTCCCATTTTGGATGCCTGCTCTTCGGCCTTTTGCTTGGCGCATTCACGGTCGTTGTCGGTGGCGGTTTCCGGACTGGCCGTCGGATTGTGGCAGTCCTTGCGTGTCTCGGTGGACGCGTTTGAATCCGGGGTGTTTCCGGAAGCGCCGCCGTTGCCGTCGGTTTTGCGTTCATCGCTCATCGCTTAATCCTCCAAACCTATCCGTTTCAACCAGCCTACGTGGGTGGGGCGATCCTGTCAAGCCACCCCACCCCGATCTTCTGCAAGCGGGTCAGCGCAAGAGTCCCAGACCGTTGCGGACTTCTTCCATGGTCGCCTGGGCGATGTCGCCGCAGCGGCGGGCGCCTTCGTTCAGCACATCGCGGACATCGTCGGGATGAGCGGCCAATTCGGCGCGACGCTCCTGGACCGGGCCGAGAATCGCGTTGATGTTTTCGGCCACCTTTTTCTTGCACTGGAAACATCCGATCTCCGCCGTCCGGCAACCCTCGGCCGCCCAACGGATTTCGTCTTCGCTTGAGAAAATCTGGTGCCAGGCAAGCAGGTTGCATTCTTCGGGTACGCCGGGGTCCGTCCGTTTGACGCGTCGCGGGTCGGAAACGGATTCCCGCGTGACTTTCTGAATGACATCCTCGGCCTTCATGGACAGCGGAATGTGGTTGCCCAGACTTTTGGACATTTTGTTCACGGCGTCCAATCCCATCAGGCGCGGAGCCGCCGACAAAATGGGCTCGCACTCGGGGAAGACACGGCCGTAGCGGTTGTTGAAGCGCCGCGCGATATCGCGGGTCAGTTCCACGTGCTGCACCTGATCTTCACCCACCGGCACTTTTTCACCCTTGTAAAGCATGATATCCGCCGCCTGCAGGACGGGATAGGTGAACAGTCCCGCGTTCACTTTTCCGGCTTTCTCCATGAAGGTGCCGCGATCTTCCTCGGCCACCTCCCCGAGCTGGTCGTCGTCGCTGTCGGCGGCGAACTGCTGCGTCTTCGCTTTGAACTGCGTCATGCGCATCAGCTGGCCCAGCGGCGTCACCGAATTCAACACCCAGGCCAATTCCGTATGCTGCGGCACCTGCGACTGCACGAAGATGGTGCAGCGCGCCGGATCGATCCCGCAGGCCATGTAATCGATGGCGGCGTTCAATACACGCTGTTCCATGGTTTCCGTCTCGTAGGGAATCGTGATGGCGTGATAATCGACGATGCAGAAGATGCAGTCGTAGTCGTCAAGCAGGCCGACCCAGCTTTTGAGTGCGCCGACATAATTGCCCAAGTGAAGATCGCCGGTGGGCTGCATGCCCGAGAACAGGCGTTTTTTCATTGTTGAATCCTTTCATGCACGGAAGGTGCGACCTTCCGATCCGTCTAAAACAGGTCCGGCTGCGTCTGCCGCAGCGCTTCAAAGAGAACGGTCGAAACCGCATTGGACAAATTGTAACTGCGTATTTGACCGATGATCGGGATTTTGATCAGCCGCTCGGGAAACGCCTCCGTGATTGCCGGGTCGAGTCCGCGCGTTTCCCGTCCGAAGACCAGGACGTCATCGGGTTCAAAGCGCACCCGGCTATATACCGCAGCGCCGCGCTTGGTGCAAAACCAGAGTCGTTCATGGCCATGCAAGGAAAGAAAATCCTGCCAGCTTTCATGCACCGTCAAATCCACATGCGGCCAATAATCGAGTCCCGCCCGCTTGAGGTGGCGGTCATCGAGAGAAAACCCCAGCGGCTTGACCAGATGCAACGGGATCCGCATGCCCGCGCAGGTACGGGCGATACTGCCCGTGTTGGGAGGAATCTCCGGTTGTACCAAAACGACTTTCAACGGTTCGTCCTTTCCTCAGTTCTGAATGCCCGGTTCCCACAGATAGTAGAAACCGGTATGGGGGGCGAAGGTAAAACGGTCGAGGCCCAGATCGACCAGCTTGATTTGCATCGAGCCAGACTGGGCCGCGGCGCGATAGACATGATCTTCGGAAGTGGGGGAACGGCGGTAGATCACCACTCGGGCGTCGTCGCCGAGCCCGGCCAACTGACGCGCAATCTCCAAGGTCGCGTCGGCATACCCGATGCGATCGATGAGTTTGGCCGCGAGCGCCTGCTGGGCGGTGAAGATACGGCCATCGGCATAGGGACGCACGGCGGCTTCGTCCAACTCGGGCCGCCCGTCGGCAATGGCGCGGATGAACTGGTTGTAAAATTGGTCGTTGATGCTCTGCATGATCGCCCGCTCTTTGGCCGACATTTCGCGGAAAGGCGATCCCATGTCTTTGTGTTCGCCCGACTTGACCGCTTCGGCTTCCACCCCGATTTTATCGAACAGCGCTTCGACGTTGACGAGAAAGAAAATCACGCCGATGGAGCCGGTGATGGTGGTGGGATGGGCCACGATACGATCGGCCGCCACGGCGGCGTAATAGCCGCCCGATGCTGCGAGGCCGGTCATCATGGCCACGACCGGCTTTCCGGTTTCCTGTTTAAAATCCTTGATGCTGCGGTAGAGAATGTCCGAGGCGGTCACCGTGCCACCCGGCGAATCGATGCGCAGGACCAAGGCCTTGACCGCGTCATCTTTGCGGGCCTTGTTCAAAACGGAAATGGTTTCCTCCACTACGGATGGTCGCGAAAAGAACAACCCTTGGCGCGGGCGGTCGGTAATGACACCGGAAATCGGGACGATCAGGATTTTGTCGTTTCCCGAACCGCTGAGCGACGCTTCCTGCAAGGGTTCGCTGTAATCGGGAAAGACGTTGATGCGCGGGCTGCAGCCCCCCAGCCATAGCGTGGCGACGACAATCACAATCGGCCAAACAAAATAAGTATGACGGCACATAATAACCACCTCCTCGTTCGAGTTGATCGATCCGGGCGACCGATTGTAATGCGGGTCCGAAAAGGTGTCAATGGATTCCGCAGCCCCATATAATACATTAACTATATTGAAATCATTAGACAATTACCAGCGACAAGGTCGTTTTAAGGAGAGCGTTGTCCCATAAGCCTCTCCGCGAACGGGTTCTCTCACACCCTCATAATTCCTAGCGATTTTCGACATTTTACTTGACTTTCCCAACAAACGTGTCTATAAATGTATCAATTAACCCGGCAAAAGTACTTGAACCCAGGAGGAAGGAAAGATGGCCACGGCAAAGAAAGCCACCCCGAAGGCTGCGGCTAAGAAACCAGCCGCCAAAAAACCGGCCGCTAAAAAAGTTGCGGCTAAGAAGCCCGCGGTCAAAAAGGCCGCTGCTCCGAAACCGACCGCGAAGAAGGCTGTCGCTAAAAAACCGGCCGCCAAGAAACCCGCGGTCAAGAAACCGGCGGTCAAGAAAGCCGTCGCCAAAAAACCGGCCGCCAAGAAGCCTGCGGTCAAGAAGGCCGTCGCTAAAAAACCGGCCGCCAAGAAGCCTGCGGTCAAGAAGGCCGTTGCCAAGAAACCGGCCGCCAAGAAACCTGCGGTCAAGAAGGCCGTCGCCAAAAAACCGGCCGCCAAGAAACCCGCGGCCAAGAAGGCTGTCGCTAAAAAACCGGCCGCCAAGAAGCCTGCGGTCAAGAAGGCCGTCGCTAAAAAACCGGCCGCCAAGAAGCCTGCGGTCAAGAAGGCCGTCGCCAAGAAACCGGCTGCCAAGAAGCCTGCGGCCAAGAAAGCCGTCGCCAAGAAACCGGCTGCCAAGAAGCCTGCGGTCAAGAAGGCCGTCGCCAAGAAACCGGCTGCCAAGAAGGCTCCGGTCAAAAAGGCTGTCGCCAAGAAAGCCCCGGCCAAAAAAATGGGCGGTCGCTGTGGCGCGAAAAAAGCACCCAAAGCGAAAACCAGCTCCAAAGTGTGGAAGCCCAAAGCGGTTGGAACCAAGGCCGAGCTGATCGAGGCGCTCAAAACCAGCGTTCCGCTCGATCTATCCGCCAAGGCAACCAACGAACTGATCGATAGTCTGTTCGCCATTCTGGCCGTCTCGGTCAAGAAGAACAAGCGCATCAGCATTCCCGGCTTCGGCACCTTCACGTTGAAGACCCGCAAGGCGCGCAAGGGCCGCAATCCGCAAACGGGTGAAGCGATCAAGATCAAAGCCAGCAAAACCGTCGCCTTCAAACCGGCACCGAAGTTGAAAAACATGCTTTAGACCGGTCGCGAAAAGCGTATCTGAAACGCCCTGCTTAGGCGGGGCGTTTTTTTGTGGAGAATTCCGACTTCCCATCAAGAACGTTCGGCGGGGATTTGCACGCCCTCACGGATCGACAACGACTGTTCGAGCATTGACGCGTGTTGCAAATTCGGTGGAGGATCAGCTTTCGGCCAGATCGGCCAGAGTTTGCCGAATACCATACCGGGATTTGAAATTCAAAATACGTTCGGCTCGCGAGCCGTCGACGGTACAAATAAAGCGGGCGTAATCGATCTGCGGCGCGGGCAGCTCGGAAAGTTTGAGACGCCATAAATGATCGGCGATAAACCTGGCAAAGGGATGCGGAACGGGAATAGTGGATTTGCCGAGCGTCTCGATCAAGGTGGAGATCGGAACCGCCGTCGGTCCGGTGATATTGAAAATGCCGCGCACGCCCGAGCGCATCGACAACGCCAACGCCTCGATGACATCCTGCTCGTGGATGATCTGCACCAGCGGATCGAAGCCGAACAAACGGGGGACGCGTTTCAGACGCAGATAGGTGGTCATGGCGTTGGTGATATTGGGGCCCACCACGTGTACCGGCCGCAGAATCACCGTTTCGATCTCGTGGTGCTTCCAGAAAAACGACTGCGCCAGCATGTCCAACTCGATCTGATCGCGGATCTGCGGAAAACGCTCCCCGGCCAGCAGGGGCGAATCCTCGGTGAGAAAGATGGGATTGGTGGGGCGCGGTCCATAGATGGTGGCGGAACTGAGCAGGATGACCTTGTTCACCCCGTAACGCTGGCAGTATTCGAGAATCTTCATCGTACCCGTCAGATTGACGCTATGGTGTTCCTCGGCACTGCGGCGCGGATCATGCAGAATACCTAAATGAAAAACGGCCTGGTAATGGTTGAGACGAAAGAGGTCTTCGCAGCGTTTCTTGCGCAAGTCCACATGGTGCATCACCACGTCTTTGGGCTTCCCGACAAAAGGCCGCAGATCCACCCCGTGCACCTCGGCCACGCGATGCAAACGCTTGGCCAGCAAACGCCCCATGCCACCTGAAATACCCGTGATCAGAACGCGTGGCCGCTTGGAGGCCCGCCGACGCCGAGCCGGGGGGGTGGCGACTTTGGCGGCCTTGGACGATGCGGCGGTGTTTTTGCTCGGCTGTGACCGTTTCGCACTCATACCCGCCTCCTCACCAGAACACATGTTTGCGGTTCTTGAGACCGTAGGTGATCATTTCCTGCAAGGCGCGACGAACCGTATTCACTTTTTCCTCGACCACCACGTCCTCGTCGTTGGCGTCGCCCTCGAAAACGAGCGGGTCGCCGAAGTAGATCCGGTATTTGGTCGGCAAGGGCAGCCAGCCCAAAATGGGCACCAGAAGCTGCGGTAAAATCGGAACCGCCGGCATTTTAAACAGGCTGGCCAAGCCTTTGAAATTGGCCACCGACGGCAACTGCTCCTCCGCCCCGATGACCGCTACCGGCACGATCGGCGTGTTCGTCTGTAAAGCCAGACGCATGAAACCGGTACCGAATTTTGCCAGTTGATAACGCTGCCAGAAGAGTTTGTTGATGCCTTTCACCCCTTCCGGAAACACCAGCAGAGCCTCGTCGCGCTCTAAAAGCGCCCGTGCATTTTCGGGTGTCCCGAGAATCTGTCCCACGCGGGTGAAGAAAGTGGACACCACCGGCAAAGTCGATGCCCAGCGCTCCACCATGCTGCGCAACGCACGCGGCGGTTGACCTTCCATAATCACCGACGTCCCGATCATCACCCCGTCGAGGGGAATCTGACCGGAGTGGTTGGCGATCAGCAGCACCCGCCCTTCCGGAATCTTTTCGATGCCGTAGGATTCCACGCGGAAGTAATACTTGTGCAGCCAGACCGTAAAATAGAGCGCCCACTTGGTCCAATCGGGGGAAAAGCCGAATTCATCGAAGCCGAACTCGTTGAGCTTCGTCGGCAATGCCGCCAACTGATCCCTGAACTTTTCGTCCATCGGGGTGTTCCACACTTCGAGCAGTTTTTCGCGGATCTTCATGACCTCGTCGTCAGCCACCGTTCGCCTCCGTGATGAGGGACGCCGCTTCGGCAAGCGTCATCACCTCGCGCTGGGATTTGAGGGTCTCGAACAGACGCCGGTAAAGCGCCTCCTTGGTTTCCCAGCTTACGGCAATATCGGGCTGCTTCCATAGCGCACGATCCAGACCGTCCCGCCGACCGTCGATGAAGTCCATTCCATGGAACTCCAGCACCAGGCAGGGCGACCCCTTGAGCATTCCGTATAACAGAGGAAACCGGGTTTCACCCATCAGTATAATGAAAGATCCCAAAAACGGAAAGCGGAAAACGGGACTGGTGGAAATCGGCAACTCCAGAATGGATCGGTTCCCGCTTTTCCAGTAGGCCTGCCGGGCCGGATGATAGGGCACACGCGGGGCCCTGAGCACCTGCGGTCCCCCCAGAATCGAGTGACTGTGACGCCCGGAAAGCATCATGCGCGTGAGCACCGCCGCCTTGGTGAAATAGTAGGGCGTACAGGGAAACACCGAACTATCGTACACATGCCCGGCCCGCTCCAGGGCATCGAGCAGGCGTTCGCTCATATTGTAACCGGGAGCACGAAAGCCCACCACCTCGCGTCCGACGGCGTCCTCCAGCCGTGCCTTGCCGTCACTCACTTCATTCTGCAAGTGCTCGCCGGTCAAACGGATCAGGTTGTAATCGTGGTTTTGAGTATGGCTGGCGATTTCGAAACCGCGTTCGGCCAGATAGCGCAGGATACGCGGGTTGTCCCCTATCTGAAGGTCGCGCCCGACCACAAACAAGGTTCCGCGCAGGCCGTATTCTTCCATGAGGTTGGCAAAACGTTCCAGCCCGACTTCGTAAATGAGGTTGTCATCCTCGTCGGCAGGCAGGCCGTAGATGCCTTGGTAGCAGTATAGCGAGTCCAGATCGATGGTAATGCAAACCGGCAGCATGGCGGCCTCGACGCTTTCAGCCTTTGATACGGATCAGGTAAATCAGACGCGCGAAGTCTTTGAGCACCTTCGGCACGCGGCGGTACAAATTGATGGAGGGCGCACGCATTTCACGAACGTCCAGCGGAATGTCCATCACCGTGAAGCCATCGCGTTCGGCACGAATCACCAGTTCGGACGCAAACAAATCTTTGTCCAATTCGCAGCGTCGCACCACCGGCAGAATGCGTTCCCGGTTGAAGGCTTTCAAGCCGTGGGTGTCGGTACCCTTGAAGCCGACCCCCACACGCAGCATGCCGTTGAGAACGCGCGTGGCGACCCGCCGCATCAGAGGCCGATCGTCGTTGGACTGGGCCAGGGTTTTCGATCCGACCACCATATCGGCGCGTCCCGGAACCAGCTGGTCCAATGCACCTTCATAGAAGCGCACATCGCACAGATCGATTTCGTCGCAGATCACGTAACGGCCCTTGGCCGCCAGAATGCCTTTTTTCAAGGCCGCGCCATAGTTGGGCTCCTCGTAATCGTGGGCGATCACATTGTCGTGTTTGCCGCTCAATTCCGAAGCGATATCGGCCGTGCGGTCTTTCGATCCGTTCTGGGCCAGGATGATTTCGTAGGTCAAATCGAGTTTATCGAGCTTGGCGACCAGTTGCTCGACGCTGCCGAACAGGATCAGCTCTTCGTTGTAGACGGGGATCACGATACTGAGCAACGGCGGAGCCACCTTTCGAGGCGCAGGCGAAGCGGCCGCAGGAGTCGGCGTTTTCGGCTCGCTCACCACCGGCTCACTGGCCTTGGCCATCGGCTTGGAAGTGTCAACTTTGGGGGAAGCCGCTTTCTTGACCGTGCTTTTAGTCGGCGTCTTTTTTTCGGTCACCGGCTTGGCTGCCGTTTTCTTGGCTGCCGTTTTCTTGGACGCAGCCTTCTTGGGCGCAGCTTTCTTCGCGGCCGGTTTTTTGCTCACCGGCTTCTTCGCCGCCGCCTTTTTCGCAGTCGAACCGCTTTTCTTAGCCGCCGGTTTCGCGGTTGATGGGGTCTTGGCTGGCTTTTTTTCCGTTACGTTGGTACTCATGACTTCCTCGTTTACATCTTGCAGGTCAGGCCGATTGTATCAAGGTCGCAGCTTCACGACCATCGGTCATGGCCGTTTCCATGGAATTATAGGTCCAACGGCCATAGCGGCCGATTGACTGGATTCCGTAACGCTTAAGCCACGGATGAATGACAGCCAGGCTTTTGGCGTAATGGCGATCGAACACCACGTACGCGTATGGAATATTGTGGAATTCGTAGAAACGCAACGCCTCGCGCGACGGTAAAAGTCCGCTGTCCAGCAGACCTTTCAATACGCGGTTCCACAAGCTGCGCTTGTTCGGCAGATCGCCACGATGGCTGATTTCCACATACAGGCTGGCTTTGTCTTTGGGGGCCATGCTGGGCACGGCATTGGAGTAGCAACCCGCACGGTAAAAGACGAAAGGCTCTTCCGCATAGTAAACCCAGTGCGCCGGGTTGCCCACCGGACCATCCACGGCGATGTTGTAATAGGCCACCTGATTGTGAACCAGCCGCTCAGCCGCGCGCCGAACCGTTTGCGGCGCATCCGCGATCAGCTTGATGAGTTCCGGCAGCGGTATGGAACTGACCAGATTTCGGTAGCCGATGGTCTCCCCGTTGGAGAGCGTCATGCTGCGTTTTTTGGCGTGGATGACCGTCGGTTCGACCTTGTATTGAATGTGATCCGCGTCCAACGCGGAAGCAAGCGCCGTCGACAACCTGCCGATGCCGCCCGTGGCGGGATAGACAAACGAGGCGTTGTAACCGATGCGTTGCCGCGGCGGGCGCAAAGCGCCATCGAGCAATTGGTCCAGCGTCGGTTTGGGAACGTAGTGCTGGCACCAGTGGGGCGTCATATCGGCCGGATCGGTACACCACAATTTGCGGTTGTAGGGTAACATGAAGTGTTTGGCGATGCCGGGCCCCATGTAGCGCAGCACCCAGTCGGCGAAGGTTTGCGGCTCCTCGCGGGAAGGATTGAGCAGGACCGCCTCGACGAAACCCTGGATGATTTCCTTGACCACCTCCACCGGCAGGCCGTGGGTGTTGGTCTGAAACGGGTAAGGGGTCAGGACGCCTTTTGAAAAGATACGGGAGTCGCGCTCCACCTGCACCATCCGGTGCGGCAACTGGCGCGCGACCAGCTCCCGGATACCCGCATCGCGCATATGCAGCCAATGCCCGGTCTGGTCGAAAAAAAAGCCGTCCCGCTCACGGGTCGTGACCAGTCCGCCCGGGTGTTTCTGACGTTCGAACACTTCGTAATCGCCACCCAGGTGGTAGGCCGTGGACATCCCGGCCAGACCGGCCCCGAGTATTACCGTCTGTCGCATCTCACCTCCCGTTCGGCCGCTTCGGCGCGTCCGTCGCGCCCCCTTCACGCAGCGTCCCATCGGATTCGACGTTCTACCATGGGTGGTAGGAAAAATCCAGTGCAAAGACCGGCGGTTTTTTCTCGTTTTTTTCTTGACCTGCTTGAACTGTCTAATATAATCCACTCAGTGTATCTAACCATGGTACACACATCCGACACGACAAGGAGGGAAGGATGCAAGCTTACCGGATCGATCCGGAATCGAATGTGCCGTTGGTGCACCAGGTGGTACGGCGTATTCGCGTTCAAATCGCCAGAGGCGTGGTGGAAGTGGGAACGTTCCTGCCATCCGTGCGCGATTTGGGAGCTCAGTTGGACATCAATTTCAACACGGTAGCCAAAGCCTACCGCCTGTTGGAAAAAGAAGGTCTGATCGAGATTCGCCACGGACTGGGAGCGCGCGTCTGCGGCACCCACGTATCCAATGAACAAAAGCCCGAAAAGAACATCCTGCTCGACGAGCTGCAGGATGTCATCGCGCAGTTGACCTTATCGGGCGCCAATCAGGAAGAAGTGGTGGATCTGTTCGCCGAAGCCATCGGCCGCCATTACGGCGAAGGTGAAGCGGGCGAAGCCTAGGCGAGATGGCCGGGGCTCACAAGCCGTCAACTTTCCAGACCGAGAGACTGACGGTGTAAAACGAAACTGGTTTTGGCATCGCGGCTGAAATCGTTTTTCAGCCGTAGAAGGTTGCCCACCAGAATCTCCACCCCGGCGTCTTCAACGGTCTGCAGTCGATCGAGTTCATGGTCGATTGCGCTGATGCGACGATCGAATTCCTGTTCGATTTGCCTGAGTTCGGGGGTGCTGGTAGCCAGGAGATAGTCTTCACTCAAGGTCCAGGCTTCAGAGAAATTCTGCATCAGCAATTCCGTCGCGTTGGGTCCTTGCTTGGCCTGAAGAAGCGGCAGAATCATTTCGGGGGGCAGTTCCGGATCCGATTGCATATGGTAGATCGTATATCCGATAGCCGCCACAGCGATCAGCATCATGGTGGCCAGAGATCGTCTCCAGATTTTCATCGTTGTTTTTCGGCTCAAACTCATGTTTCATACTCCTCAAGTTGCTGCCTACTCAGTAAGATCGGTTTGGATGAAGCGATCTTCAATTAAAATGGCTCGTAATTGTATGCAACATTCAAACCATTGTTTCTGAAAACAAATATAGGCTAGTGATAACGGACGATTAACACCTATACCCGTTCTTTTCGCAAACGCAAAAACATCGGCGAACCGGCAAAACAGGCGAAATATTTGCGCCACACTGTCGCCGTTTTGACACGACTCGATCGTCACCTCCGGGCATCCCAACTCTTCTTCGAAGCCGGTTCTCCAGAAAAACGGATGCACCGGACAACGCGCAACATCCATCCAGTTTGTAACACCTTCCTGTGGCGGACGTCTTTGTCAGTGAAAGGATCGTGATGGCCACAACACGTGATCATACAGCCGAGCACGACCGCTGGCGCCAAGCGCGCAACAATCGGGAGTCGTTCAATGCGCTCTACAGCGAATATGCACCATCGATGCATCGGGCGGCCTGGCAAGTGACACATAACGAAGAAACGGCCTGGGATATCGTCCAGCAGGCCTTTTTGAAAGCGATCCAATCGGAGGCCGGTTATGGCGGGCGAGGTTCCATCAAAGGTTGGCTCATCCGGATCGCCCGCAATACGGCTTTGGACCAGTGGCGGCAACGCAAACGCCGCGACGAACAACCCCTGGGCGATCAGGAACGCGCAGACGATCAGGGCCCCGAGTACGCTCTGATTGCCGACGAAGGATTGCGACGTGTGGCAAGAGCGATGGAACACCTTTCCGCAGACGAACGCGAAATGATACGCCTGCACGTCCAGGAAGATCTGACTTACCAGGAGATGGCCGACATCCTCGGACGCAAAACGGGCGCGATCCGGGTTGCCATCCATCGGATCCGCAAGAAACTGGCTGCCGGGTTGGAGGAAGAACATGCCTGAAACCGACACAAAAAAAACAGCCTATAATACTGAAATAAAACGTTATTTCGACACCATGCCTCCCCATATCGAACGCGGGCGGCTGCAAGCCGAAGCCGATGCGGCCTGGATGAGCCTGCAACAGGTGAAGGCGGAAGTTCCGCAACGCGGCTTCGCTTGGCGGGTGTGGGCCAGCTTGGGCGCACTGGCGCTTCTACTGGCACTGGCAACTCTGTTTATCGACACCGATCCACCTGATATCAATGAAGAAATCAACATTGAGAGCAGTGCCGCCGAACGTTTTTGGGCCAGTTTGGATACCACGGAAAGCGACGACATCGCGACCATGTTGACGGCCTGGGAAAAGATTGTCGAGCATCCGGTTCCCAGCAAGGAAGAATGGATCCAATCGGTGGCCTCCGACTGGCAGATTCTCGACACGGGGACTCTGTTCAACGCTGAAACCGACACCCTATGAAAGGCGTCTCTCCAACTCGTCCCTCCCCAAAGTCCGTCTTTCGGGCATTTGTCTTGATTTTTTAAATATTTCCCCCGATACTTGGGTCCAACTCACAAACCAAGGCGCACCTGAAGCGCCGCTCAACGGCAAAGGAGCATGGGGATGCGAGTGCGATCCGGTATTAAAGTCCTAACATCCGGAATTCTTTTGGTTTTCCTCGTAACCTGCACGTCTGCTGTTTGGAGTGAGGAAACACCGAAGCCAAACAGCGCACACCCGCCCGTCTTCTTGTTGTTGATCGCCGAACAACTGATCGACACCCCGATCCAGGCCTGGTGGGTCACGAGCGGCCCCCGCAGCAACGCCATCGAACTGGGACTGGTGGAGAACACCTTCGCCGAGGCGTTTCGCAGGCGCGGCTTCACGGTCGTCGATCACCAGGCACTGACCCCAACCATCACCGTGGAAAAGCCCCTCCAAACCATTTCTCCCGATAATCGGCAGGCCGGGCAGGTCGGACAGCTTTACAAGGCCGACTTCATCGTCGTCGGCCGTGCCATCGCCACCACCGGAACATTGGTGTCAGGCTCCTCGCTGGTTTCGGCCCACGCCGCCGTGTCCCTGCGCGTGGTCAACACCAAAACAGCCGAGATCGTCGCTTCCGGCTCGGAAGACGCCGACGCCGTTCATGCAAATGAAAAAGCCGCCGGAACCAAAGCCCTGGGCAAGGCCGCAAAGAAACTGGCCGCTCGACTGATCAAGGCCATCAACAGCCGTCCGGGCGTCAAGGCTTTCATCTTCGATTAATTTGCCATTTTCCGATACTTTGGTGTAGATTTATAAAGATAAGACCTGAATGTTTCTCGCCATGGAAGCAGTAATCAACACGGCTCCACCGGGCTCGCACGATGCGTGCGAAGTACGGAAAGTCGGGAACCGCAAATGAATAGCAAAACCCGTTTCGAAACACATAGATTGGATCGGCGACCGCGAAGTCGGTGGCATAAAACAAGGAGTAGCCGATGAGAACTCTCACTCCAAAGCGATTGGTCATGTTCGGGATTTTAATGATCATCCTGGGATTCAAGATGATTTCCTGCGATGGGATGGATCTCGGCTGCGAAGACGGCTGCCTGGGTGATGGCTTCCGTACCTTGGAACTGGGCGAATATCCCCTTTACGAGAAAGTCAACAATCTCGCCCGCGCACGCATCACCAAGGCCGGATTCGATTACTTCAGCGCCAACGGCGCCGGTCTGATCGACGCCCTCGCCGGTGACCAGCTCGTCTTCGAGATTCCCGAATCAACGGTGATCGGAACCGGCGTTTGTCCCGGCGGCTGCACGATCGAGCTGGAAATCGCCGACATGCTGATCCAGCCGGTGCCGCCCGAAGCGGGTCAGAGCAGCAGCGCCATCGACGCTTACGTCTGGCTGCCCGCCGATTTCAAGGTGCGCATCCCGGTTACGCTGTTCACCCTGCCGATCTGCACACTGGAAATCTTCGCCATCAACCAGGATCAGTTCGGACGCGGTCTGCGTATCGAAGCGCAGATTCTGGCCAATACCGACCCCGATACCCGCCAGGTGGACTTCATCGTCCAACCCATCGACGTGGATTCCGTCGTGGATCAGCTGGCCTTCTCGGGCTGTCTCACCCAAATTGCCAACAACGTCATCCAGGGCATCCTGGACCTCTTCGGCGGACTCCTGGCCGATACGATCAACGGCATGCTGACCGAAATCGTCGAGGATCTCAAGTGCGTCAAGTGCACCGACAAACCCTGCCCGGGGAATTCGAGCTGCACCGAGCGCGACATCTGCCGCGCCCCCGACCACGGCGACCAGCGCTGTGTGTTGACGCCGCTGGGCCTCGAAGCCGAAATCGATGCCGGCGCGCTCATCGGCGACATCGTCCCGAACCTCGAAGCCCGAATCTGGGCCTCGCTGTTGGCGGGCGGCAGCACGCCGCAGGTCATCGCCCAGGGCGCGGGTAACTGGGGCTACGAATTGGGCGTCTTCGGCGGCACCATGAACCCGCCCGATTCTCCCGATCCCTGCACCGAGAAAGTCTACTGGACCACCACCCAGCTCGGCCGCATCGAACCCACCACGATGGCCGACACCGCGTACCACGCCGGAATCGGCATCCGCGAGGAATTCCTCGATCAGGCGGGTTACACCGTGCACAATTCCGGCCTGCTTTGTTTGGCCCTCGACAGCAGCCTGCCCGACTTCGGGTCGTACATTTCCCTTTCGAACTTCGCCCTGCTGCTGCCCTCGATCAAGAAACTGACGCACAACGAGAACGTCCCCACGATCCTCAAACTGGAGCCCAGTTCGCCCATCGACTTCGCCATTCTGGAACCCGATGAATATACCGGCGAGGATGCGCTCTTCGGCGACGGTGTCACCGCCGACATCGCGTTGAAGGTGTTGATCGACGATCTCAAAATGAACATCTACGGCTTGGTGGAAGAACGCTATGTGCGCACCTTCACCTTGGTGGTCGACGTCGAAGTGCTCGCCGGAATCAACGCCGACGACAACATGATCGAAATTCTCTTCGGTCTCAATAACGTCACCCTTTCCAATTTCCGCGTCACCTACTCGATTCTCGGCGAAAACCCGGACGATGTGGCGGCCAATGTCGAAAGCCTGATCAGCGGCGTGCTGGGACAGATTCCCCTCGATCCGATCGAGCCGATCGAAATCCCCGGCTTCGATATCAACGGCGACGATGTGGAAGATCTCTACCTCAACATTGCCGACATCGCGGCGGAAATGCCCAAAGTCGTGGGCGGACCGAGCGAGTACTTCGCCATGTATATCTACGCCGGTCTCGATCTGCAAAACATGCGAAAGAGCCTGATGATGACCCAACCTTTCGACGCCCGCATCAGCGCGCGCGCCATCGAAAAATTCGTCCCCGACATCCAACAGTTGCGACAGGGCATGAAACCCTGGGTGCGCCTCGATCTGGATGGTTTGGATATGGACAACGGCAACCGCCACCTGGAATACTCCTTCGCGGTCGACCGCCACGGTTGGACGCCCTGGACCCAGAACCGGCAGCCGGTCATCACCGATAACTTCCTGCTGTGGCAGGGTCGCCACGAAATCAAAGTGCGCGCCCGCGACATGCGCCACAAGAGCATCGTCGATACGACCCCGGCCATCGTGCCTTTCACGACCGACTTCACCGCGCCCTCTCTGCGGTTGATGCGCGAAGGCCATTCGCTGACATTCAAAGCGAGCGACAACGTGGCCACCGCCGCTGAATTGCGCTATCGCATGCGCGTCAACGACGGCGACTGGTCGACCTGGAGCGGTCGCGACAGCCTGGATCTCGCCACCCTGACGAGTTTCCCGGCCAAAGTGAGCGTGGAAGTCCAAGACACCCTCGGTAACGTCACGCGTGAAACGCGCACATACGGTGCGGCCGAACCGGTCGCCATGGTCCGCAAGGTCAAAGCCAACGGCGCAGATCCGGAAGCGGCCAGCGGCTGTGCCTCCGGCGCTTCGGGCGCGGGTTGGTTGGCGCTGTTGCTGCTGCTGCCGCTCGTGATCCTGCGACGCAAATCCCTAAACGGCGGCGCGCTGCTTTCGCTGATCGCCGTTCTGGCTCTGACCGTCTCCGCTTGCAGCGACTCGGGCTCGGTGGGCTGCGTGAAAAACGCCGACTGCGGCGCGGGTGAAATCTGTATGAATGGCGAGTGCGCCCCGGCCCCCGACGGCGATATCGATGGCGACTTCGATATCCATCTCGACGGTGACGACCCCGACGGCGACGACCCCGATGGCGACCAGGAAGTGGACGGCGACAAGCCGGAAGAACAAATCCCCTGCCCCGACGGCGTCTGCCCCGACTGCTATTTCTGCGGATTCGACGGCATGTGCCAGGTGCAGGCCTGCGATCCGAATTGTGACAACGAAAACCTGAGCATCCCCACTTGCATCGAGCAGCTCGACGACACCTGCGCCGCCTGCAACATGGAAGGGGCGGGCTTCTTCTGCGAAGTACCGCGCTGCGGCGAAGACGCCGATTGCTCCTGCCTCGATTGCACCACCTTGGGCGTACCGTCCCTGTGTCGGTCCTCCACCGGTGAGTGCTACTGCCCCGACATCTGCAACGGCGGTTGCGCCGATGGCGCCATGTGCTGCACCTCCCTCAACCCCGCCGGCGATTGTTTCACCTGCCCCGGTTGGTGCGAAGGTATGGCCTGCGAACCGGGATTTGCGCCGGGCGGTTGCGATCCCACCGAAAACGACGACTGTCCGTTGTTTACCGATTGGGAACTCTGCGACAATTTCAAAGACGAAACCTGTTCGTTCGAAGGCCCCGGCACCGCCGGTCACGAATCCTGCTTCTGTCAGGAAATGCCGCCGCTCGATCCCGGTTTCTACGGCCGCTACAACGACATCGCCGTGCATAACAATCAGGATGTCTGGCTGTCGGCCTACAATCACACCTACGGCGATCTGATGGTCGGCCGCAGCACCTCCAGCACCAACATCGAATTCCTCAACGACATCGAATGGATCTACCTCGACGGCGTGCCCGAAGGCGAGCCGAGCGCCGGGCCCTCCGGTCCGCGCGGCGGCATCGAAGAAGAAGGCGACAACGTCGGCAAGTTCACCGCCATCGCCATGTCGGCCAACGGCTGGCCGCGTATCGCCTATCAGGACGCGGACAACGGCGACCTGCTGTTCATTTATACCAACGGTGAAACCACCGGGCCGGTCGAAGACGGCGATGTGGATGGCGATGTGGACGATGAAGGCGAAGCAACACGCTTCAAAGAAGGCGAAAGCCTGAGCGATTACGTCTGGACCAAGATCGTAGTCGACTCCGTGGGCGATACCGGTTACTACATCGACATGAAGCTCGATAGCCAGGGACGCGCCATCATTTCCTACATGACCGCCGCCAACGAAGCCGGCGATACCAGCGCTCTGAAGCTGGCCATGGCCAACAGTGCCGATCCCGGTGACGGCGACTTCGTCCTCACCACCGTCGATACCGCGCCCATCGGCCCGGCCTATTGCCCCTCCGCCGACTGCCCGGAAATCAAAGACATCCCCTTCGGCCTGGGTCACAATTCGACGCTCATGACCTTCCCCAACGACTCGCTGTGGCTGGTCTACTACCACAACACCAGCTACCAGCAGGCCGGGACCGACGACGGCGGCTCGCCCTATAACGACAACGTGAAACAGGGCAATCTCAAACGCGCGCGCCTCGATGGCGGGGCTCCCGATCCGGCCACGCTGGCTACGGCCACCTTCTCCATCGATACGCTGGTCGGCACGGCCTCGACGCTGGTCACCGGCGACACGGGCTTCTTCAACTCGGGCGCGGTGATTCCGTCCAACGGCTGGTGGGCGGTCTCCTTCTACAACGCCACCCTCAACCAGCTGCAGTTCGTGTACGATTACGGTGCGGGACTGCGTTTGCACACCGCCGACGACGGCTGGCGCACCGATCCCCAGAGCAACGACTACCAGGTCTGGCTGGGCGCCGACAACAACGCCATCATGGCTTCCGACGGTCTGCGCATCGTCTACCAGGATCAAACCGAAGCCAAGATGATGTACTACTCGGCCATCTGTTCGGCGGAAGACTGCCTCGACACCGACAAAACGGCGATCCTGGAAATGGAAAGCGACGAATACGGCAGCAGCTACGGTTATTATCCCGCCCAGGCGCTGGTGGGTGGCACAACCTCGCTGGTGAGTTCCTATGTCGTGAATCTGTATAAGCAAAGCAGCTCCGACAAGGAAGACATCAAGCTGATGATTCACATCGCGCCGCCGCCGCCAAGCCGTTAAACCCGAAACGACGGGAAAGCAGGCGGACCCGATCGGGGTCCGCCTTTTTCGTCCCGTCGACGGTTTCAAGCGGACGCGTCCCCGTGAATCGGGAAGAAAACGGCGTCTCAAACGGTTCTAGTTTCTGACACCCATGCGCGGCGGAATGCCGCACGCGAATAGACCGGCAAGGGAAAGGTGATCGATGAATCGGGATGAACGCGCGGCCGTCGCGCCGCAGGATGAACGCGATCTGCAAGCCGCCGAAGCGCTGGCCTCTGCCTATCGCCGTATCAAGCAGGAAGTGGCCAAGGTCATCGTGGGGCAGGAGCAGGTGGTCGATCAACTGCTGATCGCTCTGTTCGCGCGCGGACACGGCCTGTTCGTCGGGGTTCCCGGCCTGGCCAAAACGCTTTTGATCAGCACCCTGGCCAGCGTGCTCGACCTGTCGTTCAACCGCATTCAGTTCACGCCCGACCTGATGCCCTCCGACATTTCGGGCACCGACATCCTGCAACGCGACCGCGATAGCGGCAAACGTTTCTTCCATTTCATCAAAGGGCCTATTTTCTGCAATATTCTGCTGGCCGACGAAATCAACCGCACTCCGCCCAAAACACAGGCGGCGCTGTTGCAGGCCATGCAGGAATACCAGGTCACCGCCGGAGGGCGCACCTTCCCGCTCGACCTGCCCTTTCTGGTCTTCGCCACCCAAAACCCCATCGAGCAGGAGGGCACCTACCCACTGCCCGAAGCCCAGCTTGATCGCTTCATGTTCATGATCGGGGTCGATTACCCCAGCGCCGAGGAAGAGCGGGCCATCGTGCGCGCCACCACCGGCGACTTGAAGCCCTCCCTTGAAAAAGTGCTCGATCCCGCGCAGATCCGCGAACTGCAAGACCTGGTGCTGCGCGTTCCGGTAGCCGACAACGTCATCCGTTACGCGGTGGATCTCGCCCGCGCCACACGCCCCAACGAGCCGGGAGCACCCGACTTCGTGCGCCAGTGGGTGCAGTGGGGAGCCGGACCCCGCGCCGGACAGAATCTCATTTTGGGGGCCAAAGCGCGCGCCGTTCTGCAGGGTCGCCTGCACGCCGGTATCGACGACATCCGCGCCCTGGCCGCGCCGGTGCTGCAACACCGCATCATCAAAAACTTCCACGCCGAGGCGGAAGGAGTGGAGACGCCCGACATCATACGTCGCCTGCTCGACACCCTCGACGCCGCAAACGGCTGAGGAACCGACGGCGAACCATGGCCACTCGACTGCTCGATCCCGATCTGCTGGCTAAAATCGGCAACCTGAGCGTCCGCGCCCGCGCGGTGGTGGACGGCGTGCTGACCGGCCTGCACAAAAGCCCGCACCACGGCTCCTCCATCGAATTTGCCGAACACAAGGAGTACGCCCCCGGCGACGAAGTGCGCCACATCGACTGGAAGGCTTACGGGCGTCTCGACCGCTACTACGTCAAAAAATTCGAAGACGAAACCAACCTGCGCTGCGCCCTGCTGCTCGACGCCTCGACTTCCATGGCTTACGGCGACGGCGAGGAACAGAAGCTGGCCCACGCGCGCACCCTGGCCGCCGCCTTCGCCTATCTGCTCTTGCGCCAGCAGGACGCCCCCGGTTTGTCGGTCTTTCGTGAACGCATCGATTTGTTCGTTCCGCCGCGCGCCAAAACCAGCCACTTCAACGAACTGGCCGAAGCCCTCGTTCGTAGCGAAGCGGAAGGCGGCACCGATCTGGCGGCCGCCGTCGAACAGACCGCCGAACGCCTGCAAGGCCGGAACCTGGTGGTGGTGTTTTCCGATTTTTTCGACACGCAACCCGAAGTTTTACGTCTGCTGGCGCGTCTCAAGACACGCAAAAACGACGTGGTTCTTTTTCACGTGCTGCACGGCGACGAGCTGGACTTCCCCTTCGAGCACCTGTCCCAGTTCGAGGATATGGAATCCGACACCAAGGTGCTGGCCGATCCGGTGGCTATCGCCGCCGAATACCGCCGCGTCTTCGGTGCCTTCGTGGACGACCTGCGCACGCGCTGCTTGAGCGGCGGTATCGATTACGTCCTGGCGCGCAGCGACCGTCCCCCGGCCGAAGCGCTGTTAGCCTTCCTCCTGCGACGGGAGCGGGCGGTATGAATCTCGGATTTGTCAATCCCGCGCTGTTGTGGGGGCTACTGGCCGCGGCGCTGCCGATCGTCATCCATCTGATCAACCGCCGCCGCGCGCGCAAGGTGTCGTTTGCCGCCACCTATTTCGTGCAGCTGTCCAATCAACGACTGGCCCGCAGCTTGAAGCTCAAACAATGGCTGCTGCTCGCGTTGCGCACCCTGCTGATCGCCGCGCTGGTCGCCTGGCTGGCGCGTCCCTACACCCGGCCTCCGGCCGACGCCCTGGCCGCCGCCGACACCGGCCGTCCAACGGCCCGGCTGATTCTACTGGACGCCAGCCTGTCCATGCAGGCCCGCCACAACGGCACAGGCCTGTTCGAACGCGCCGTCGTCAAGGCCCGCGAACTGACCCGCTCCTTCCCCGATTCCGACGCGGTGGGGCTGGTCGTCGCTCCCCTCGGCGACGAGCGGCCACCGCTGGCTCCGTCCTTCGATCGTCAACCGGTGCTCGACGCCCTGAAACGCCTCACGCCCACGTATCTGCCCAACGACTTCGGTCCGGCGCTGGAGCGCGCCCGCGCCCTGCTCGAAGGCTCGGCGCTGCCCGAACGGCGGGTGTACATCCTGGGCGATCTGACTCGCGCAGGCTACGATCACGATTTTCGTTTCGACGACCCCGAAGGCAAAAGCCGCGTCACCGCCATCGACGTGCGTGAGCAAGCCGCCTTGCCCAACTTGGCCGTGGCCGCGCTCGAAGCCGAACGCGCACCCTTCTCGGGACCGCGCGACTGGCGCGTGCGCGTACAGGTCGCGAATTTCGGGTCTCAACCCATCTCAGCTTTGCCCCTCTCGGTTTCCATCGACGGTAAAAACGCCGCCGACGGGTTCCTCGATTTGCGTGCCGGGGAAACGGGTATCAAGGAATTCGTGGTCGCCGTCACTCAAATCGGGCGACTCGAAATGGAAGCCGCCATCGGAGTGGAGGCCGACGTCGACGCGCTGGAGATTGACAACCGCCGTCACGGCGTACTCGACACCGGGCGCGATATCCGCACGCTGCTAATTAACGGACGCCCGTCCACCACCCGCTACCTGGACGAAATCTTCTACCTCAAGCAGGCCTTGAATCCCGGTGGTATCGACCGCTCGCGTATCCGCGCCCGCAGTCTCAGCCCCGAATCGTTCACCCCGGCGGCGCTCGACGAAATCGATCTGGTCTATCTCTGCCATGTGCCGCGCCTGAGCTCCGACGCGGCGGCGGCGCTGGTGAGTTTCGTTACCAATGGCGGCGCGCTGTTCATGAGCATGGGGCCCAACATCGACGTGGAAGCCTACAACCGCGACCTGGCCGCTCTGCTGCCCGGTCCGCTGCGCGGCGACCACATCGGCGGCGATCGTATCGATCCGGGCCGAACCGGTTCGGCCGTCTATCTGTCGCGCCTCGATACCCAGTATCCCGCTTTTCGCATCTTCAACGATGAAACCATGAAAAGCCTCACCACCACGCCGGTGCGGCGCTACATGACCTTCGACAGCGCCGCCCTGCCCGATACGACGATCCTGGCCGCCTACACCGACGGTTCCCCGGCATTGGCACTCAAACAGGTGGGACAGGGCCGTAGCCTGCTCTACACCACCAGCGTCAGCCGCAGCTGGACCGACCTGCCCATCCAACCCGGCTTCCTGCCACTGATGCAGGAGTTGGCCGCCGCCCTCACCACCACGGGTGACCGGCTCGACCCCAACAGCAAGCAGGTGGGGGAGTGGCTGCGCTTACCCGACAACGCGCGCCAGGCGACCCTGATCGAGCCGTCCGGACGGCGCGTGAAACTGACGCGCGACGCCGCCACCGACCGACCGGTGACACCGCCTTTCTCCGTCCCCGGATTCTACCGCCTCGACAGCTCCGCAGGCGAACAGATCGTCGCTGTCGAAACGGACTTGCGCGAGTCGGACCTGACCCCCATGGACGCCGTCACGCGTGCGGAGGCTTTCGGCTCCGGTTCTCGCCTGGCCGGGCTGGCCGAAGGTGGGCTGGCCGAACAGCGGGTGGAAATGGCGGCCGCCATGGCCTGGCTGCTTTTGCTTTTGCTGCTGGGAGAAGCGCTGGTTTTGCGTTGGATGGGCTGAGGAGCGTTTTTCAGAACAGGTGAGTGCGACCGACTCGACACCCTCCATTCATACAAGACATCGTCAAGATGCGGGCTTGAAGCCCAAAGCGGCGACCTTCTGGCTGATGACCGAAAGATCGTTGATGGGTTTGTAAATCACGTCACCCTCGCTGAGACCCAGTTGAGCCAGATCCGACGAAATCTGAAATTCCAGCGAACCGGTGAAAACCAGGATGTACACCTTTGGGTAGAGTTGCTTGATATGTTGAATGGTTCGCTCCCCGTCGATACCGGAAAGCCGGATATCCACGATGGCCACATCCACATGACAGCGTTTGAGGATGCCCAGCCCTTCTTCGCCGCTGGCCGCGACTTCGACCAAATACCCTTCATCCTTGAAGAATTCGGCCAGACTATCGCGAATATACAACTCATCTTCGATAATCAGAATACAGCTTGCCTTCATCGCGGTCTTCCTTCCGCACTCGGTGCCTGCGGCAACACGAGAGCGATACGTTGGGGGGTGTCGTCGGGGGCGGGCAACTCCAACCGGCCTTGGTGCAGCCAGACGACGATGGTGCGACAGACCGCCAACGGCAGCCCCGCGTCCATTCGCTCCAGATACCAGTCGAGCGGACGATTGAAGTGACGCGCTTCGGCTGCCTCGATCGCGGCGCCGTTATGAATAATCGACACGCAGATGTCGCTTTCGCCCGGCTCGATTTCCAGGGTCAGACGCCGGGTCAGGTCGGGCTCATCACACTGGCGCTGGTGCAGCTTGGAGGCGACATACTTGAGAAGATTCAGTACGGCATGCAAAAGGCTCTGCGGATCGCACAACATCTCGACCGACCCGTTCGGGGCATTGAAGTTGATTTCGACACTTCTAAAATCGAATTCCTTTTTCATATCGTTATCGAGCCGCGCCAGAAAAAACGCCTTCTCGATCAACTCTTTCAGATCGGTCGTTTCCATCGGCTCGGTTCGTCGCCGGGTGAAACGCAACAGAGTATTGAGCATTCCGGAAGTCCGCTGGCCCGCTTCGGCGACGATATCAACAAAGTAAAGCAGTTTTCGGTCTTCCACATAGGCGGCCACCTTACGCCGTCCCTCTTCGTCGAAGCCGATCTCTTCCAGCCGCCGCTTCGCCGGTGGAGAATCGATATCCAGGGCGCGGGAAAGAAGCTGGACCGACTGCAAAATGCCGCTCAGGGGATTGTTCACTTCATGGGCGGCCCCGGCGGACAACGCCCCCACCAGATCCATTTTATCGGCGGGCAGAAGCGGCCAAACGCTGTCGGATCGCTGCAGGCGCAACAGCTGATAGGTGCGATCCCCGATATGCAGGGGTGAAACGGCGCTGATATAGGTTTGTCCGTCGATCAACGGAAGCGTGCCGACATCGGTCAAAGCCATGTGGTCGGGAAGGTCGTCCCCTGAAACCAAACTGGCAATGGGTTTGCCTTCCACCGCTTCGAAACGATCGCGGGCCGGGCGATTGGCCAACCGGATAAGGCTGTCGGTGTCGAGCAGAAAAATCGGCTCGGGCAGCAGATCGATCAGCGTACGAAACGCACGCGGATCGAGGATGTAACGGTCTTGGTCGGCCATGAAGCCCTCCTGGAAACTGACGATTCCTTCCCTCTTTTTGTACGCCGCAACGCCGCGCCTGTCAACTCGACAGACCGGGAAAGCGACGATGCCCCGCTTGACGACACGTGCAGGCTGGGGTATGGTGGCTCGCGATAGGTTGACAAGGAGGCGTAACGATGTTGGCGTATACCCGGTTGAGGTTGCTTATCTGCGGGCTGTTGATCATGCTGGCCGCCGTGGCCTGTACGGACGAAGCTGAAATCGATCCGAGCGATCCGGTATACTGCGGCGGCGACGAAACGATCTCCTGCGAGGGCGATCGGCTCAAGATCTGCGGCGCGGACGGCCGGTGGGCGTTCGAAGCTTGCGATCAACTCTGCGCCAACCTGGGACTGATCTACGGCGGCGATTGCGCCATGGACGACGAACGCGGGCACGATTTTTGCCAATGCGTGGAAGACTGCTGTACCGAAGGCGAGCAGCGTTGCACCGGCGATAACGTCGAAATCTGCCGTTCCTGCGAGTGGACGCTCGTCGATTGCAGCGCCTACTGCGAAAATTACGGACTGGAATCGCAAGGCTGCGGCATCGATGAGGACAGCGACACTTCGACTTGCTTGTGTGAAGGCCTCGACACCTCGGCCTGCTCAGCGGACATGATCAAATGCCGCGAGGGCTTCGTCAACGTCTGCAGCGACGCGGGCGGTTACAGTGCCGTCAGTTGCCGTCAGCAATGTGAAACTCAGGGTTATTATTTCGAATCCTGCCAGGTCGACATGGAAGGTCCTGCGGAAACCTGCCATTGTTCCGACGTGCCCGAGTCCGAGATCTGCCAGTCCACCCAGCCGACCTGCATGGGCGACAGCATCGCCGTCTGCACCGAAGGCACCGTCGGATTGCTCAGTTGCGCCGACGAATGCACGGCTCTGGGCTTATCGCTGTTGGGCTGCGGTCGCGACGCCGATCGCGGCCACGATGTCTGCCAGTGCGGAACCCTCGACGTGGTAGACGGCGACACGCCCATGGACGGCGATACTCCGCTGGACGGCGACCTGTCCGATATCGGCGGCCGCCGCTAGATCGTCTTTCCTCACATCACAATCGAAACCAATCGGAATGTTGACCGGGAATAAGCGGGAGAGGATCGGCCGGAAGGCTAGTGATTCTGCTCGATCACGGCGCGGATGCGGGCGGCGAGTTGCCGGGCATTGGCGGCGCTATCGTATTCCCGCGCCACTTTCTCGCGTCCGGCCTCGGCCAGACGCGCAGCCAACGCCGGTTCCCGGATGAGCCGTTGCAGTTGATCCGCCAGACCCGCCGCGTCTTCGGGGTCGGCCAGAAGACCGGTTTCACCATGCACTACCAGCTCGGGAATGCCGCTGGTCCGCGCACTCACCGTGGGGACGCCCGCCGCCATGGCCTCCATCAACGTGGCCGGAACCCCATCCTGCGCGCCGTCGGGGGCGGTGATGCAGGGCAAGGCGAAGATGGACGCGCGTCGATAGGCGGCCCATAATTCGTCCTGGGACACCACGCCTGGAAGCGTCAGAACCTCCGCCACCCCGGCTTTTTCGGCGCGGGCCTGCAAGGCGGCCATGCGTCCGCCGTCGTCACGGCCGATAATCTCGATTTCCGTTTGAATCCCGCGGGTCTTCAAAATCCCCGCCGCGTCGATGAGGAATTCGAAGCCCTTCATCAGATCGAGGCGCGCCACGCCCAGAATCAAGGGTATGTCGCGTTTCGGACGCGCGGAAAACGGAATCTGCGACAGATCCACCCCGCAGCGGATGCGCTCGACGCGTTCGGTGGACAAGCCCAGTCGCTCGCGCATGTAGTGGATATTATAGTCGGAAATCGTCACCGGCAAAGCGGCGTCGGCCAGTTTGGCGCGCATCAGGGAGGGTGAAACGAAAATTTCGTGGGCGTGAACGGTAAAGCCGTAGGGAATGCCCGTCAGGCGGTGGATCGCCCAGGCGCTGGTGGCCTGATAGGTGCCGAAATTGGCGTGCAGATAGCGCAGGCCCCGTTTTTCAAACCCGCGCATGAAAGCCAGACCGAATAACACGGCGGCGAAATTCTTGGCAGCCAAAATCGCCGACCCGCTCTCGGTGGCCACCTGCCGCAAAATAGCGAGGTAGCGACGATCCGCCCGGGCCAGCAAGCGGCTGTGTTCAAGCCACCCACGCAACAGCGCACGCCGGTCAAAATGCTGGGTAACATCCTTGAAGCGCAAGGCTTTTTCATCGAATACGCCGTCGTACTCACCGCGCAGGGCCACCACTTCCACCGCCAACCCGCTGCGGTCCACTTCATACATCTCTTTGATGACGGCGGTCTCGGTCAAGCCCGGAAAATAGGTGGTGAGATAGGCAATACGCGGCCGGTCGGAACCGGTTTCGGCGGCGTTGAATGTTTTTCGGAATGATGAAGCGGCACACATGGCTCTTATTTCCAGAGTAAAAAGGGTTGCCGATTACCCTACAGATAAGGTATATCAGGAATATCGAGCGTTTGAAAAACAAAGGATGTGATAACCATGGGTTCCGTTTCCATCGTAAAAGAACTCTGGGGGTTCCTCAAAGTTCGTAAAAAATTCTGGCTCGCGCCGATTATTCTGATGCTGCTGCTCTTGGGTGCGCTGATCGTGTTTACCGAAAGCTCAGCCTTGGCGCCGTTTATCTACGCCCTCTTTTAGCCGTTGCGTCGGGTGCGTGGGGAGGCGTTCATTCCCGGCCGCGCACCCGGCCCAGATTTACCACCACCGCCGTTCGCCCCCCCCCCGCTCAGGGCGCACGGTGCATTTTGCGTAGAACATCGTATAGTTCCTTCATGCGAAAATTCACCGTGTGCAGGATAAGTCCCACGCTCACCGAGAAAAACGACAGCAGCACGCAGCTGGCCGCCAGAATCGCGGTGGGAACGCGGAAGATGTAGCTGTAAACCAGGTATTCGTAAATCACCACCGCCCCCAGCATCATCCCGATCAGGAAAAAGAAAATCCCGATCAGTCCGAAAAAGGTCAGCGGTTTGGCCGATTTGAAGATACCCAGAATTTTGAAAATCACGCGGATACCGTCGGAAAAGGTGTTGAGCTTCGAGTAGCTGCCCGCCGGGCGCTCGCGATAGGGCGTGGTCACTTCCTTGATCACGAAATGATGATACAGCATCTGCAAGGTCATTTCGGTTTCGACCTCGAAACCGGAAGCCACCACGGGCGTGCACTGGGCCACCTCGGCGGTATAGGCGCGATAACCCGACATAATGTCGGTCAGATCGCTGCGAAAGATGGTGTTGATCAACGAGCGCACCAGGTTGTTGCCGAAAACGTGAAAGCGCCGGAAAGACGTCTCGCTGAATTCTTTGAGCCGTGCCCCCACGGTCATGTCGGCATCGCCCTCCACCACCGGCCGCAGCAGGTCGTGCACGCTGGCGGCCTCGTAGGTATCGTCGCCGTCCACCATCACGAAATAGTCGGCCAGTTCGCGCCGGAACATCCCGGCGATCACGAAGCCCTTTCCCTGACGCACCTCGCGCCGTACCGTGGCCCCGTGTTCGCGAGCGATACGCGCGGTGTCGTCGGTCGAGTTGTTGTCGTACACCACGATTTCGGCGGCGGGCAGTTCGCGCTTGAAATCCTCGATCACCTTGGCGATGGTCACGGCTTCATTGTAACAGGGAATCAACACCGTCACGCCGTGGCCGCTGCGCCACACCCGCTCGTCGGCGGCGGATCGTTCGACCGGATTCGTCATGGCTGTCCCTCCTTGTCGGCAACAGAGTTCCCCCAGCCGGTAACGGCCGACGGATTCAGCACCCCCACCACTCCACGTGCGGCCAACAACACCAGCACCACCTGGTAGTGGATCAGGTAGCGCACCTGCCCGGTAAACAGCCAGGAGTTGATCTGATAGGCCAGCAGGTACAGAAAGGCGATGCGTACCCAGCGTTCGCGCCGCCCGAACCACAGTCCGAAGGGCAGGAAGATCAACACCAGGGTCAGGGGCAAACGCCGCAGGCGGAATTCCTGATCGGCGATGGAGTAAAGCCCCGAAAACCAGGCGGTCAACGTGCGCCAGCCCACCATCTCGGCCATCTTGCCCGGATTGTTTGTCACCCAGGCTTTGAAATGGTTGACGAAATAGGCCTGCCGCTCGATGGGGTTGCTGATTTTCGCCAGGTCGGCCTGCACCTCGGGGGATATTTTTCCGCCCCAGTTGCCGCGCCGCGCGTAGGCGGCATCGCAGTTGTAGGTGGCCAGGGTTTGTCCGCCTTGAGTCGAGAAGGGCACGAAGGCGTCGAACTGAGCGTAGTTGCGGACGACCCAAGGGGTTAGAACCAGGGCAAACGCCACGCCGAAAACCGCCCCGCGCTTGAACTTGTCCGTCCAGCCGGGCGTTTCCCACAAGATGAACAGGCCGTAGAAAGGCAGAATCAAACCGTGATTGGGGCGCACTAATAGATCGAAAGCCAAAACGGCCCCCGCCAGGGCGTCCAGCCACAGCCGCCGTTTGGTATTGGCCGCCGCCAGCACGAAGGCCAGCCCCAGCCACAACACCGCCCAGGCGTCGGTGAGAATCTGGGCGCAAAATTCATAAATCAGGTCGTTGAAGACAAAGCCCCCCAACGCCACCGCCACAAACAGCCCGCGCCGGATACGACCCGCCGCCAACAGCACCAGGCACGCGGCCAGACCGGCCACCAGGCACTGAATCACGCGCATGGCCGCCACTCCGTTTTCTCCCATCACCGCGTAGGTAGCGGCCAAAAACCAGGGGAAACCGGGTGAGCGCGCAGCCGTCGGGGCCAAAGCGTCGTCGGGTTTGTCCACCACGAAGCGTTCGAGTGCGGCGAAATGGGGCTTGAGCGCTCCGTTTTCATCGAGCAGCGGGGCAAACATGGCCGCCCGGTCGTGACGCGGCACCTCGTAGGAATAGGCGCGCCCCTTGGACAGATTGTAGGCGAAGCGGTGGTACTCGTGGGCGTCGGTGCCCGGCAGAATTTCGTTCCAGCCATGGGACGGCGTTTGGGCGTCCAGATAAAGCTGCACCCCGAGCAGTCCGCCTGCAAACACGGCCAGCAGAAGAAGCCAGGCGGCGTGGCGTCCGATGAACGAGCCGCGCAAACGCGCAAAGAAGGAATCGAACACCGCATCGCCGGGGGCTTCGGCGGGGCCGTCCGCACTGGGGCTGTAGATGAAGTATTTGCGGGCGGTGTAGTTCCAACCCAGCACCAGCCCCGAGGCGATCACCTTGGAAAGCATGGCGGGCACGCCGACCGTCTTGTAAAACACTCCCAGCAACGAGACATCCAGCAGCGCGCCGATCAGGCTGACGATCAGCATCAGAAGCAGGCTGGTTTGAAAGGCGAAACGGTCGCGCTTGTGAAAGACATAGCGCACCGTGATGGCGGTGTTGACCGTCCACGCAATTACAAAGGCCGCGACGCCCGACAGCACGTACGACAATCCCAGCAGGTGAAAGCAGACGAAAAAAACCGTCCAGTTGACCAGCGCGGCGCTGCCCCCCGCAACCAGATATCGGAAAAAGTCCCGATTGAAATACGACCGAATGAAACCCGCTATCCCGTCCGTCACGCTATCTCCCGCGAAAAAAGTCTCTTTGAAAAACAAGCCCCGTGCGTATCAGTTGCGCCACGGGGCTTGTCGGTTGAAAATTTCAACAACGCGCGATCAGTCAGTCTCCGATCAGGCTCCCGATGCGCGCCAGAATCTTGCCCAGCGCCGCATTGAGGTTGAATTGATCCGCCGGAACCCAGCGTGCGTCATCGTCGTAGCCGTCCAGATCCAGCGCTTCCACGTCCACGTACAGCATGCCGCCGAAAGTGGGATCGCGGAAAGCGATGTAGGGGGTTCCCAGCAACTTGTCGTCGAGCGGAATTTCATAGGGTGTGTCCTTGAAATGCTCCGCATCGACGAGGGTCTCGTCGCCACCGGCGCACAGCAAGCCGCCCGCGCCATCGGGCACGTCGTCATCCAGTTCCGCCGGACATTCCCATTCCATGATCAGCATGTTGTCCCAGGTACCCCGGTCGGTCGTCCACTCGGGCAGCATGTCCCTGAGCGGAACCGGGTCGGCGTAGTAGGCGTTCAGATCGAGGGCCACCACGTCGAGATTAACGAAGGTGCCGATCAAGCCCGCCAAAACCGACGGCGACACGATGGCGATATCCAATCCGAGATCGACCCCGAAAGCCTCGAGCAGGCCGAACCCGATGGGTACGATGGCCGCCGCGCTCACCAAGGGAATGTAGTGGGTGGAGAACGGCAGGGCGTCGCCGCCGTTTTCGATCTGCGCTTTGACTTCGCTGGCCGCCACCAGCACCGACGGCTCGATCAAGGTCAGTTCGGTCAAATCGGCCACGGGCTCGCCGCTCTCGTCGTCCGTTTCCCAGCTCCACAGGTTCATTCTCATGCTGATTCCGTCGTCATCTTCCACCACGAAGATGTCGTCGCTCTGATCGCGGTCGGTTTCCAGCTCGGCTTCGGCCGCCGCCGCCGCCAAGAGCAGGTCGTCCAAAGCGCCGACCAACAACGCGCGGCTGTTGGCGATGCGGGCGCTTCCTTCCGCGTTGAAATCCAGGAAACCGTCGTTGGCGTTGAGCAGGAACGTCACCAGCCCCAGGATGCTCTGCAGATTGGCGTCGCCCTTGACCAGCTCCGCTCCCACGCTGATGGCCGTCCCGAGATCGGTTTCCAGGCCGTGCGCCTGCAAAAATTCGAACAGCCCGGCCATCAGGCGCGCGATGCCGTCGAACATGTAAACATCGGCGTCGTCGATTTCGCCCTGGATCCACGATTCGTGCTGCATGGCCAGGTAGAACGGAATCTTGTTGACGGTGATCGACACCCCGCCCGTCTCTTTGAGCGGCGCATACAATTCCACCGCGAACAGGAACTGGTTATTGATCAGCGAGAAAACCTGTTGCAGGGTTTCATCGAACCATTCGTTGAGGCTGTCGTCTCCGTCCTTCCAGACCGGCCCATCGGGGCCCATCTCGACGGGCTTCGAACTGAGCTGGCCCGCCATGGCACCCAGTGCCACATCGAACAGGAGTTCGAAACCCACCATCGATTCGGACAACGCGTAGCCGAAGCGCACGCGTTGATCGTCCGGGACGACGGCGAAGGCCTCGGCGAAGATGTCGGCGGCGAAGGCCGCTTCGCCGTTCTCCAGCCAGAAATAGCCCTGTTCCACCAACTCTTCCACGTCGGGCGGTTCTTCGCCCTCCGCGTCGCCGTCGCTGTCGCCATCGGGGTCATCTCCGTCGGTATCGCCGTCGGGATCATCCCCGTCCGTGTCGCCGTCGGGCGCGCTATCCAGATCGCCGTCCACATCCGTCCCGCCACCACCGCCGCATCCCGTTACGAGCAGAAGCATCAGCGCGACCAGCCAGAACCAAGCGTGTTGATTACGTGTTTTCATATTCTGAACCTCCTACTCGTCCAGCCACTTGGCGTAAGACGGAATCGGCTTGTCGCCCTTGGTCATCCGCCACAGCACATGCTCCAGCCCCTTCTTGCCGTCGAAGAACGACCAGTCGTGCTCCTCCAACTCCGGGGCAATCCGCGAATCTTCCGGCACGATCTCATACGGCACATCGGGGACGATGGCCTCGTAGGGCGTGTAATCGGGCTCGTCGGTGAAGATATCCAGAATCGGCGGTGCCATGTAGGTGTTTTTGTTCAAAGTCGGAATTCCGAAGATCAGATCCATGGTGCGATAGATCGACGGAATCGAGTAATGCACCTCGCTCAACAAGCCGCGCTTCACCCAGGGGCTGGCCACGAAGAACACCGAGCGGTGCGGGTCGAGATGATCGAAGCCCGATTGCGCATCGTCCTCGATGGCGATGAACAGCGTTTTCTCCCAGAACGGCGAATGGCTCAGCCAGTCCAGCAGCATGCCCATCCCGTGATCGTTATCCGCCACCATGGTGGACGGCGTGGGTTTGCCCGGCTTGTTGCCGAAGTTGTGATCGTTGGGCAACACGATGTAGATGAAGGGCGGGAAGAGCCGCTCGTCGCCGGTTTCCACCGCCAGATCCCACTCGCGAATCACCTCGGTGGCCTTCGCCACATCGGTGACGCCCTGGGACCAGAAGGGGTACTTCAGATCGATCTTGTCGCGCCATTTCTCCAGTTCGTCAAAGGCGAAATTGACCACTTCGCCGTAAACCCGGAAATTGATGCCGTTGTCGTCCAGATGTGTGAAGATCGAACCGTTTTCGGTGATGGTGGCCGGATCGACACCCGTGATGGGATAGCGGTCGTAACGCAGCTTTTCCGTGTAATCGTTGCAATCGGCCTGGGTGGTCCACATGTGGCCCTGCAACGACACCTCGCTGTCGCAGTAGAAATTCACCATGTCCACCCAGCGGCGCGCAATGGCGTGGCCGTTGGGCGTCACCGTTTCCCCGAACATGGTCAATTCGGGGTCGTGCCAGTCGTCGCCCTCGTCGCCCACCAGATCGCCCAGAATCTGATCGTAGGTTTTGTTTTCCTTCACGATCAACACGATATGTTCGATCACCGAGCGCTCGTCTTCGTTGAGCGGCACCGGCACCCGATTGTCGCAATCGTTATCCGGGTAGAAACCCAACACGATATCGTTGTTGTCGTTCACCCGCCGCGTGTGTCCTTCGAGTTCCGTCTGGTTGGCGGGGGTGTCGAGAATCTGGAACAACCCGTAGATGCCGTGGCTGGTCGCCTGATCGGTGCGCGAACCCCAGCCCTTGGCATTGACCAGCGCCAGCTGGGAGCCGTCCGCCGTCATGGCCAGACGCACCGGATACCAGGCGGTGGGAATGGACCCCAGAATATCCCAGGTGGCGGTGTCGATCACTTCGATGGCGTTGTGGTCGGCCGAAGCCACGTAGGCACGGTGCGCGTCGGCGGCCGGATGGACCACCACCGCATTGGGCGACCAGGCCTTCAGCTCCGGCAGATCGGGATCGAGGTCGAGCGTCTCGACCACCGTCAGCGCGGCCACGTCGATGATGCTGATCGAATCCGAATCGGAGTTGGTCACCATCAGGTAAGCCCCGTCTTCCACCAGCGCCATGCCCTCGGGATTTTTTTCCACCTCGATAGTGTCGGTCGCCTGCATGGTCGCCGTATCCACCACCGAAACGCTCGACCGCCCCCAGTTGGACACGAAGGCCGTCGCACCGTCGGCGGTCAGCACCACATCGTAGGGATAGTGCCCCACCGTGGCGGCCGTATAGCTGTCGTCGGACAGGTTCACCTTGAACAGACGGCTCTGGGTCGGCGTCAGGCCATAGAGCGTGCTCTCGTCAGCGCTCAGAACCAAACCCGAAATATAGCCTTCCAGCGCAATGGTCTTGACCACCGTCGCCGTTTCGCCGCTGACATCCAGCACCTTGACATCCGCATCCGGACCGCCCGAGACGTACAAGGTGGCGTCGTCGGCCGTGAGCGCCAGGCCATGGGCGGCGTTGATGGACAACAGCTGCTTCTGCACCGGGTCGTCGCCCGTCAGATCGATCACCTGCAGCGCCATGCCGTCGCCGTTGGACACATACGCCCGCGTGCCGTCGCTCGACAGCGCCAGGCCCCAGGGGAATTTGCGTGTCAACAGCCATTTTCCCGCCGGAGTGATGGCTTGCCCGTTGGGCAGAACCGCGCGGCTGGCGTCCGCTTCATGACCGGCCGGGGACAAGGCGTCCAGAGACGGCGCACCCGGATTGCATTCGGCGTTCAGTTCCTTTTTGTCGACCGGAACCGGGATGTCGGGCAAAGCCGGGTCTACGCCACCCGAATCGCAAGCGCCCAACATGACGAGAAATGCCAGCAGCAAAGCCGCAGCGGCAACCTTGAACAGAGTTGGTTTCATTGTTTTGCTCCACTTCGTCGAACGTGATCCATATTGACTTTTGATTCTAAGGATAGTCGCTCCGAGTTTACTTGCCTTTTCCACCTGAAGTCAAGGACATGCCGCCGCTTCCACGGCGTTTCAATTCTAAGCTTTTGACCGTTTTCCACCCACGATAATTCGGCTTACGGGGTGCCATGGGCCAAGCCTTTGGCTTGCCCATGCTGTTTTCACGGGCAAACCTGACGGTTTAGCCCGTGCCACCCATCATCAATCGAAGATGATTCGAGACTAAAATCAGAGTTAAACACCCTACGCCGCTTCCGGCCCGCCCGCCATCTCAGGCAGATCGGCAAGAAAACCTTCGATTTCGGTCTGTACGCGCTGGGCGGCTTCCATCGGAACGAAATGGCCCACCTCCTCCACGCAAACCACCCGCGCCTGGGGCAGCACCCGTTGAATGCGCCGTCGGGCCGCCGGGAGGAACGTATCGCTACGCGCCCCGCACAGCACCAGCACCGGCACACGCACGCCGCGCATGCGCGCCCACGCTTTGTGCGACAAGGTGGCGAAACTGCGCGCCTCCCACTCGGGCCGACAACTCAGTTCCACCCGGCCATCGGCACGGTCCGTCGTGCCGCCCGCGATATAATCGCGTAACCAGGCGTCCGGCCAGCCGCCGAAGACCGCTTGTCGGCGGTAGCTGTCGAACAGGGTGTCGCGATCCGGCCAAAGCGCACGCCGTTTGGCCGCCCGGGCGGCGATGGGAATGCGCTGACCCAGACCCAGATTTTTGAACAAGCCCCACATTTGCAGCCAGAAATAGGGGAAAATAACCGGATCGATCAGGATCAGGGCGCGCACCAAATCGGGCCGCGCCGCCGTCGTCTCCAGGCTCACCGTGCCGCCCATCGAATGCCCGACCAAAACCGCCGGTTCGCCAAACGAATCCAAAAGCGCAATTAAATCAGATTGATATACATCCCACGACGTCAATCCGGCCGGATCGCGGTTCAGGGTCGAGCGGCCGTGGCCGCGCGCGTCCCAAGCACACACACGGACCCGCTGGGCCAGACGTCCCAACAAGCGCCGGTAGGTAAAGCCGTTGAAGCCGTTCGCGTGGGCGAAATGCAAGAGCGGCGCGGCGGAACCGGCCTGCTTCCACTCCCAATAAGCCAGCTTGCCGTCGGGCCGCGTAAGGGTTCGAAGTTCGGGTTCACGTATCGTCATGTCCCATCCCGTCGTTGATTCGGTATTTCGGCTCGATCGCGGCGCTATCATACCGGCAAATACGGTCGAGGGTCCATTCGAATTGTGTGATTTTTTACGATCGCTCGTGAAAAAACGGAAAAAAACGGCGAGTCGAAACCCTCTTAAGTCTTACCGGGTCGGTTATGATAAAAATCCTGGTTTCCGGCTCCGCTTCCGATACAGTAAAACGGCAACGTCAGGATCCGCAACCAACCAGGGAGACCGCCATGCCACTTACCCGCCGTGACGCCCTCAAACTGGCCGCCGTCGGTGGCTTGTCCGCCCGGCTTTCCGCCGAACTGCTGCCCTTTCGCGCCGCCTGGGCACAGGAACCGACCGCCCCGGCCAAGGCGATTCCCGATCTTGCGCTGATCAAAGGCCCCGACCCGGCGAAAAACGTGCGCGCCGCCGTCGCCGCATTGGGCGGCATGAGTCGCTTCGTCTCCAAGGGGGACAAAGTGGCCATCAAACCCAACATGGGCTTCGGCAACGCCCCCGAAAAAGCCACCACCACCGACCCGCGCGTCATCCGCGCCCTGGCCGAACTGGCGCTGGAAGCCGGGGCCAAGCGCGTGATGGTGTTCGACAATCCCTGCCACAAGGCCGATGTCGCCCTGGGCGCTTGCGGAGTGGCCAAAGCCGTCGAGGGGCTCGACGACACCTACGCATTCACCATCACCCGCGACAATTTCTTCCGCGAGGTCGCCATTCCACGCGGCAAAGCCCTCAAGAAAGCCGCCGTGGCCGTCGATATTCTGGACGCCGACTGCGTGATCAACGCCCCGGTAGCCAAGTCGCACGGCTCCGCCAAGGTGAGCTTCGGCATGAAAAACTGGATGGGCGCGGTGCTCGACCGCCGTTACTGGCACGTGGCCGTCAACCTGCATCAGGCCATCGCCGACATGGCCACCTTCATCCGCCCCAAACTCACCCTGCTCGACGCCACGCGCGCACTCGTCACCGGCGGACCGGGCGGGCCGGGGCGCATCGACGCCCTCGACACCGTCCTGGCGGGCGTCAACCCGGTATCGGTGGATGCCTACGGCCTCACGTTGGCCCCTTACGGCGGCAAGGGTTACAAGCCCCAGGATATTCCGTTTCTGGTCTATGCCGCCGAGCATCAACTCGGTTCGCTTGACATTTCCACCCTGAACGTGTTCAAAAAGACCGTATGACTCTTCGCCGTTCCATTCAACTGCTCATGCTGGCGCTTTTCGTCACCCTGAGCGTGCTGGCGCTTTACCAGCCGCCCGAATCGGACGCGTCCGCCATCTTTCTGCGTCTCGACCCGCTGGTGTCGATTCAAGCGGCTCTGGCGGGGCGGGTTTGGCTGCCCGCTCTCGTGATCGGCTTCGCCATGCTGGGCCTCACGCTGGTTTTGGGCCGTTTTTTCTGCGGCTGGATGTGTCCGCTGGGCACCTGCCTGGAACTCGGCGACGACCTGCTCGGCCGCCGTCGCAAGCGCCGCCTGAAAAACGACGCGCGCCTGTGGCGGGGTGTCAAATACGCTTTTCTGCTGCTGATCCTGGTCGCCGCGCTCTTCGGTCAGGGGCTGGTTTACTGGCTCGATCCCCTGTGCTGGATGACCCGTCTGGTGGCCTGGGCGCTCTGGCCGCTGGTGCTCATCGGCGGCAACGGCCTGCTGGATCTCGCGCGGCCGCTGCTCGAATGGGCCGGTTTTATGGGACTGGCACGCACCACCCTTAACCCGGCTTTTCTCAACGGCGGCGGGTTCGTCGCACTGCTGTTTCTGTTCGCACTGCTGTGGCTGGGGCGCTATCAACGGCGTTTCTACTGCCGCAGCTTGTGCCCGCTGGGAGCGCTGTTCGGGCTGTTCGCGCGTTTTTCTGTCATGCGTCGGCGCGTCGGTATCGCCTGCGACGGCGACGGTAAATGCGGCCGCACCTGTGAAACCGGGGCCATCGACGCTACCGACCGCCGTCGATACGACCCGGGAGAATGCATCCAGTGCGGACGTTGCGTGCCCGACTGCCACCTGCACGTCACCGACTTCGTTCCCCTAAGCGCCCTATCCACCGTGTCGGAAACGGATTCCGCCCCCGCCGCGACCCCATCCCGCAAGGCCGGGCTCGATCTCTCGCGTCGTCAGGCTTTGGGAGCAGTCGGCGCGGGAACGCTGGGCGCGCTGTGGCTGGGGCACCATCCGACCTCGCTTTTAGCCGACGAACACACGATCCGGCCACCCGGTGCATTGCCCGAACCCGATTTTCTGGCGCGTTGCGTACGTTGCGGCGCATGCATGCAGGCCTGTCCCACACACTGCTTGCAACCGGCCTGGTTCGAGGCGGGTCCGGCGGGCGTGATGACGCCCATGGCCGTTTTGCGCCTCGGCCCCTGCGAGCCCACCTGTAACGCGTGTGGAATCGTCTGCCCGACCAACGCCATCCGCGAACTGAGTTTTCAGGAAAAGCCTTACGCCAAACTGGGCAACGCCGTCATCGATCCGGGCCGCTGCGTAGTGTGGGAACAGGGACGCTACTGTCTTGTCTGCGACGAAAACTGTCCGTACGCCGCCATCACCTGGAAGGAAATCCCCGGCGGCGACCGGCGGCCGTTCGTGGACGAAGCGCGTTGCAACGGCTGCGGCAGTTGCGAGCACGCCTGCCCGGTGGCGGGACCGGCGGCCATTCGTGTGGGGATTTCCGGGCAACTTCGCCTGAGCGACGGTTCGTATTTCGACACCGCCCGCGACCACGGTTTGACACTGGAATCCGGCGACGGATTCCGTTATTATTAAACGGTGCCGATGCCGGAACCCGACGGAGACGCGCTCCAACACGGAGCCTTTCTGTTTTTTCCAGGGAAGGAGGGGCAACTTGTTGCCCATCTTCATTCTTGCCGACTCAAGAAGCCCTTCCGCTGGAACCAAGCTCCCGTCCGGCTTTGTAAAGGATTACAACGTGCCCTACGATCCCCCCGACGATGAGTTCTGGGAACCGGAAACGGTGGAAATCCCCATCAACGGCGAACTGGACCTGCACACCTTTCGCCCCGCCGAGGTGAAGGAACTGTTGCCCGATTACCTCATGGCCTGCCGCGAGCGCGGCATTCTGCAGGTGCGCGTGGTGCACGGCAAGGGCAAGGGCGTGCTGCGTCGCGGCGTGCAGGCGCTGCTGGAACGGCTGCCTTACGTGCGTCATTTCGAGTTGGGCGGCCAAGGCGCGGGAAGCTGGGGCGCAACGCTGGTCGAGTTGGAGCCGCTGGTGGATGCGGATAAACCGCCGCAGACCTGACGCGCCGCTTCTCCACCCGCCCGAAACAGCGATAATCCGGGGGGGGTAGTCTGCGTAAGCCCCTGATATCGGGTCTGTTTCTACCGACTTCGCCCGTCTTCTCCCCGGCCATCTCCACGACGTCTTCGTCATATACGGGATTTCCCTGTTATTTCAACGAGATACAACACCTACTTTGGCGATCCTAAGTTTTCTATTCAATATACTATTCTAGCTATACCTTACGATTCCTCCCCTTTTCATCATTTGACTGATTATGACACCGTCACGCCCACCCGGAAGTCGCAGAGCCCGAACACGATTTGTTCTTTATTCACAGGGCTATCACGCGTTTCCAACCCGCAGTGACTCCGGTTCCCGATGCACCGCCGATCCAGCCCGGCGCACGGACCCCCGTCTTAGGTGTGACGTATTACGGCATTCTCGGTTTTCCTATCGGATTTCATCCTGCCGGAAAACACGCAGGCCAAAAGGGAGCGAAAAAACGGCGCATAACGCGCAGCAAGCGAATCCGCGACGAAACGGGCCGGGCGACACAACCGCGCATCCGACGCATCGAGCGCAAACAGGTCTTCCACCCTTCACCCCGTTTTGCGACGACGCGGCGCTCCGCGCATCAGCAAGGCCTGATGCTGTTCCAGCCAGCGTTCCGCCTGCTCCAGCTTGGGGTACGACGCCTCCAGCGCCTTGAAGTCGCGCCCGTGGGCAATGCGCCTTCCATTAACCATACGCGTCTTCAATAGCGCATGCACCATCTCGTGGAACAGCACCGACTCCACCACGTAGGCGGGCACCTGCCGCTGATCCAAAACCGGATGCAACCGAATGGTGTCGCTCTCCTCCGCGTAACTGCCCAGTTTCACCGACACCTGCCGCCGCGACGGAGCCGACATCCAACCCACACGCGCGTGAATGCGTTTTTGGAAGTACGCCTTGTTCAACTTGGCCAAAAGCGCCGTCAGGTCGTAGACCGCGCCCTGCGGGCGTAGCGGAGCGTGGCGACGCTCCGCGGCGGCGCGTATGCGGTCGATGTGCGCGGCGATCAAGCGGTCCACCGCCGCGGGCCAGCCGCGTCGACGGCCCTCGATGGTATGCACGATCCCCACCCAAACCGATTCGGGCGCGACGGCGAACAGGCGATGCAGCCGCAAAACGGGCGGCTGCCGGTCGCGCCGATACGAAATCATGGTGCTGCGATTGTTGGTCCAGATCACGCGCCAGGGCCGCTGCGCTTCACGATCGAGGATGCGTTGAAAATGCCGTTTCTGCTCCAGGGTGGGTTCGGGAAGACCGGCGTCCGCCCGCGCGGCGGCTTTGCGTCGCCGGGGAAGCGGCAACGCCAATTGCGAGTCGGCGGCGGCGCGGCGAGTGGCCATGGCGTCAGTCGATCAGGTGGCCGATGCGGTCGCGCCGAACGCCGCTGCGGCCCGAATAGGACCACCAGACCACCAGGGCGCGCCCTTTGATGTTGTCGAAGGGAACCTGCCCCCAGGTGCGGCTGTCGGCGCTGTTGTCGCGATTGTCGCCCATGACGAACAGGTGCTTGGCCTTCACGCGATATTCCGCCACCGGATGACGGCGCGACGGATCGTAGATGGTCGTGAACTGGGCGTTGCCGAGCACCGCCTGATGGCGCAGGCACTGGCGATGATCGCCGCTGTTCTCATCCACATAAGTATAAGGAGAAGCATCGCTCTGAATGATGCGCTCGCCGTTGACATACACGTCCTGGCCGTCCACGATGATGCGGTCGCCGGGAATGCCGATCACCCGCTTGATGTAATCCTTGTCGGGATCGTGGGGATAGGCGAACACGATCACGTCACCGCGTTCGGGCTGCGCCCATTGTACGATGCGCTTGCCCACCACCGGCAGGCGAATGCCGTAGGTGAATTTGTTGACGAAAATATGGTCGCCCACCTGCAAGGTGGGAATCATGGAGCCGGACGGAATTTTAAACGCCTCCAGAACGAACGCGCGCAAGAACAACGCGATCATCAACGCGATACCGAGCGACTCCGCCCAATCGCGCAGGCCGCTTTTACGGGCGAAGGCGAACTCGCCGTCGAGCAGATGTTCGAGATGCTTGGCCGCCTGGTTCAACGCCACCGGATCGTCGTCCTCCAGCGCCTGACGATACCCGAGCATGGCCAGCGCCAGCGGTTCGAGCTGCGCCGCGGTCAGTTTTTTGCGCCACTTTCGTAAAATGCGGCCCGCTTCCTTCATCAGGTAGCGCGTCTTCCGTTCCAGCTTTTTCACATCGCGTTTCACGTCAGTTTTGTCCTTACCGACACGGAGGTTTCAATCCATCCACCGAAAGAAAAACGGTTCATTATAGGAGCGTCCCCCCCGAATGTAAAGAAATTGGTACCTAAAAGACCCGGGATTCGAAAGCGGCCCCCATGCCGATTTTCTCAATAATCCCGTTAAGATACCCGACTCTCACTTTTCCTTGCGCGCCGACCTGCAAAATGCGGTTGCCGCAACCGAGTGGGAGTGCTAGCATAAAAGACCCTGATGACAGTGGCAATGGAGGCGGACATGAACGAGCCCAAATGGCGGTTGCTGGTGGTGGATGATGATGCGGACGTGCGCGCGGACTATCAAGAAGCACTGACCGAACTCGGGTACCCGATCGACAGCGCCGCCGGGGGAGACGCGGCCCGCGAACAGCTCAAAACCGGCGACTATGCCGTCGCCGTCATCGATATGACCATGCCCGACTTCACTGGAAAGATGAGTGATTTCGCCGGTGAAGAGCTTTATCGGCATATCGGCGAACACTATCCGGCCACCCAGGCCATTATCCTCACCAGCCTGCCCTCGATCAAACGCGCCACCCGGATGAGCGGCCAGGGAGCCGTTTATCTGAGTAAGCTGGAAACCGACGACAGCGAGTTGCTGCGCGTCGTGTCCGAGGCCGTTTTACGCGCCCAAGACGCCAAACAGCGTCTGGCCCGCATGCCCTTCCCGCCCTCCAACGAATGGGGCGACTGACAAACGACCGCCCGGCGCAAGCCGCAGGCTGCGGTCGCAGGGAGATAACGCCATGAATGGTCCCGCAAAAAGCCTGATCGGCCGCGCGACGGAATTGCTGCACGCGGTGGGACAGGTCAATCATATTCTGAACCGCATGAACGAGATGCTGGCGTCCAGCAGTCTCAGCCAGGCCGCCATTCTCGACACCATCATCGAAGAAGTGCGCCAACTCATGCCCGCCGACACCATCGGGCAGTTTTTGCTGATTCGCGGCGGGCAGTTCGAGATCGTGGCCTCCACCGATCCCGAAGACGTGGGCGTGAAACTGGCGCTCGCCAACGGCGTGTGCGGCTGGGTCGTGGCCAACCGCCAGGCGGCGGTCGTCCCGGATATCGCCAAGCCCGACAGCCACCCGGCCGCGCGCCATTACCTGGCGGTTTTCCCAAAACAACGCGCTGAAATCACCGTGCCGCTTTACGCGGGCAGCCGCATTTTGGGGGTCGTGAACTACGAAAACACGCGCCCGGACGCCTTCGACGAAACCCACCTGGAGATACTGGAATTTCTGGCCACCGGGGCGGCGGCGGCGGTGATCGTCTCCGAACGGCAACGCCAACTGCTGCACATGAGCGGCGCGCTGGCCGACTCCATCGGCTCGCCCGGCGGCGTCTACGGTGCCCTGGTGCGCACCGTCTGCGACCTCACCGATGCCGCCTTCGGACAGATTCTCACCTACGATGTCGCCACCGACCACCTGACCATCGTGGCCTCCACCCATCCCGACGACCTCGCCCGCCCCGACGTTCCGCCCGAAAAATCGGTCAGCGGCGCGGCGGCCCACTCGGGCAAACCCGTCAATGTACCGGATATCTCCGTTTTGCGACGCGAAGGCCGCTACGACGACCGCCTGGGCAATCTGCAGGGAAGCGAGCTGGCGGTGCCGGTTTTGCAGGGCGGCTCGGTCACCCACATCCTTAACGTCGAAAGCCCCGAACCCGGTGCGTTCAGTGCGGAAGACGAAGAAATCCTGTGTGAACTCACAAACTTCGTTAAAGTCGTGGGCCGCATGGAAAAGCTCTTCCGGGTCGGGTTTCACTCCATGGCCGGTCCCATCGCCACCCTGAAGCGTCAGCTCGGACGCATCCGCCCGGCCGCAGAAAGCCGCCGCGACCCGGTGGAGGTGATCCGCCGCAACGTGGAATACCTGGAATCGGCCATCGGCATGATGAAACCGCGCCCGCTCAACATCGAAACCCAACCGCTGCGACCCGCCGTCGAGTCCGCCCTCGCGCTCTTCGACGACTTCGCCGCGCCCATCACCATCGCCGTCGATTGGCCGGGCCTCGACCGCCTGCCGCCGGTGAGCGCCGATAGGGTGCTGCTGATCGAGGTTATCAAAAACCTGATCGAAAACGCCATCGACGAACTCGCCGAAACCCCGCGCGACGACCGACGGCTGTCCCTCGCTCTCGACACCAGCCGTCCCGGCTTCGCCGGACTGGCCTTTCAAGACAACGGACGCGGCATTTCCGAAGACGAACAGGCGCGCCTGTTCAAGATGTTCTACACCACCAAAACCGCCGGTAAAGGCTCGGGACTGGGGCTTTCGTTCGTGCGCGACGTGCTGATCCGCATGGGCGGCGACATCGTGCTCGACAGCCGACCGGGTCGCGGCAGCGTGTTCACCCTCTTCCTCAAAACCGGCGTTTAGGCGCAGGCCCGAAACCGTTCAAACCCGTGTGAAAACAAAGCGATAAGCGCTGCGTCCACCCCCCGGCCCGGAAAGCGGCAAAAAAGCGGCAGGCTCTGTTACGATATGCTATGATATTCGTCCTTCATGGGTACGGAGAGAGGGCATGCGGATATCGGGTCTTATCATGATCGGTGTACTGGCGGTGTTGCTGTTGACCACGGCCTGCCGCTCTACCGAGCCTCGGCGCGGCCTGCGCCGACCGGGTCCGAGTTCCGAGGAACTGGCCCAGCGGCTGGGGCTCACCGACGAACCCGACCGCGTACCGGGACGTCGGGCCGGATCGATTTCGGGGGAATATTTACCGGGGCAACTGATGTTGGTCGATCTACAGGGCTATTCGGTAAACCTGAAAAACTATGCCGGAAGGTGGCTGTTGATCGACTTTTTCGCCACCTGGGCCACCCCCAGTCAGTTTTTGATGCCGCGTATCGAAAAACTGTACCAACGCTATCACGCACAAGGCCTGGAAGTGGTGGGGGTCTCGCTCGACAAAAACGGCGCCGTTCTGGTGGAAGCCTTCGTCGAACAATTGGGCATCCATTACCCGGTCTATCTCGCGGCCGGAAAAACCGCCACGGGTGAAACCCCGTATGGCTTTATCAAGGAATTTCCCGTCACCCTGCTGATCGATCCGCAGGGACGGCTCGAAAAAGGCTATCTGGGCGCAATCAAACTCAAGGATCTCGAAGCGGACGTGGATCGACGGCTGCGTTGATCCGCATGTAAGGAGTCGGAATGCTGGATGTCATGGTCAAGGGTGGGCCGCTGATGTACTTCATCGCCGCCGGAGGCGTTTTCGCCCTGGCGATTCTGTTCGAGCGGCTGTGGTCGCTCCGGCACGACCGCATCGTTCCCATGCGGCTGGTGGAGCGCGTGCGCGATCTGGCCACGGAAAACAAGGTCAGCGAAGCGGAAGTCCTGTGCGAAGAAAACCCCAGCGCCGTCTCGGTAATTTTGATCGCCGGACTCAAGCATGCCAATAAATCGCGCGACCGTCTCAAGGAACTGATGGAGGAAGCCGGAAAATCCGTGGCGGCCGACCTGGAACGCTACGTCAACGCGCTGGGCACCATCGCCTCGGTGAGTCCGCTGATGGGGCTTCTGGGCACCGTCACCGGCATGATCGAGGTCTTCCAGAAAGTCACCACCGAAGGCGTCGGCGATCCGCGTGTATTGGCCTCGGGCATCTGGGAGGCGCTCATCACCACCGCCGCCGGACTGGTGGTGGCCATCCCCGCCTACATGGCCTATCGCTACCTGCTGGGCCGGGTGGATCAACTGGTTCTGGAAATGGAAGAAGTGTCGTTGGACCTGGCCGACCGGCTGTCGGAGCGACCGTAACATGGATTTCAAGAGCGAACGAAACCGCCGCCGCATCGACATCCTGGTGGATGTCACCCCGCTGATCGACGTGGTGTTTTTGCTGCTGATCTTTTTCATGATCACCACCACCTTCGTCAACAGTCCGGGTCTGGATGTCAATCTGCCCAAGGCTTCGGCCTCCGACACGATGATCCAACCCAGCGATATTGTGGTAGCGGTGGATGACATGGGGAGTATCGTTTTCGAACACAAGCCGGTAACGCTCGAAGAACTGGCGGCGATTCTGGAATCGAAAGTCGCCGATTCGCCGAATGCAACGGTGATCGTGCAGGCCGATGAAGAGGTGTTTCACGGACTGGTGGTCAAGGTGATGGATGCCGCCAAGGCGGCCGGCTTCGCCCGTCTGGCCATCGCGACTCAGGAGCAATAAACACAACGAAAAAGGAACCGCCATGCAACGCGATCCCATTTTCGCCCAGCAGGGATGGTACCCGATCGAAGAAACGGCCGCGCGCCGCGAACTCGACCGCTATCTGACCGGCCGTGCCGCACCGACCCCGGCCACCGCGGTGATGGTCCCCCACGCGGGCTGGAGCTTTTCCGGGCCCACCGCCGGTGCGCTCTACGCCCAGGTGGTGATCCCCGAGCGCGTGGTGCTTTTGTGTCCGCAACACCGGGCCGGGGGCGCGCGGGCGGCCTTGTGGCCGGACGGACATTGGCGGACTCCCCTGGGCGCGCTGCCGGTGGACGCCGCTTTCGCCGCCGCGCTGCTTGACGAATCGCCTCTGATCGAGGCGGACCCCGCCGCCCATATGGACGAACACAGCATCGAAATTCAGCTGCCGTTTCTCAAAGCACGCAATCCGGCCGTCCGCATCGTGCCGCTTCGGCTGGGGCGTCTCGCTTTCGAGGAAACACGCGATCTGGCGCTGGCGCTGACCGAGGTCATCCGCCGCCAATCCGACGAAACCCTGATCGTGGCGTCGAGTGACATGAGCCACGAATCGGATTACAACCGCGTACTGCGCCACGACGAACAGGCCCGCGAAAAGCTGCAGGCCTTGGACCCGGAAGGGCTTTATGATACGGTGACGCGTCACGACATCACCATGTGCGGCGTGCTGCCCGCCACCGCGGCGATGGTCGCCGCCCGCGCGCTGGGAGCCGTTCACGCAACGGAGGTGGCCTACACCACCAGCGCCGACGTTTCGGGCCGTCGCGATTACGTGGTGGGCTATGCGGCAATGCGCTGGGATCGCGACCCGTCACACAACCCGATGATGAAAGAGAAGTGAGAACTTGATGGACGCAAAGCGGAATCCGGGAAAAACAACCCCTCCCCTCCGAGTGTGGCTGGAGCGTGGCCTGTCGTTCGGGCTGGCGCTCGTCGCGGCGATTCTGTTGATCGGCGGCGTGATTTCGGGCCGCCCGGAAGGTCCGCTGGCGCTCGCGGCGGCCGCCGTCTTTTTGCTGTATCCGATGGGACGGCTGGCTTATCTCGGCTACGCCTACGTGCACACCAACGGCGAGAGTTTGGGACGCCGCCGCTCGGTGGAATCCGCCATCCTGGTCGTGATTTTCTTTTTCGTCCTGATCGCCATCACCGGCGGCCTCGATTCGCCCATGACGCCCCTTTTATATCTGGCGGTAGCGGTGCTGACCGTCTTTCTGCAACCGCTGGCGGGGGCCGTGGCTTTGGCGCTGGCCTGCGGATTGGCGCTTCTGGTCCCGCTGGCGCAGGGGTTGCTGATGGAACGCCCCGGAGCAGTGGCGGCCCAGATTCTGTTTCTGCTGTTGTTCGGCTCGCTCAACGCCCTGATGCGCCGCCTGGACAAAGGCGTGCAGGGTCAACGCGCCGAAACCCAGTTGGCGCGCATCATGGGCGACATCAAGCAGGAAGCCCGCCGTTTTCGCCTGCTCGACACTTCGCGACCCGATCAGACCGAACTCAACCACGACAGCAAGCACGATCTGGCGGCTTACTTCGAAATCCACGACGTCCTCCAGGACATCCTCAACCAGCAATACCTGGCCTTGAGAGCCTACACTTGCGCCGTCATGTGGTACGACGAAGAACGCCGCATTCTCAAGAACGTGGAAGCCTGCACCGACTCGCGCCTGCTGGTGCACGGCGAATTTTCGGCCGACCTGGGTATTCTGCACGGGGCCTTGCGTTCGCGTCAGCCGGTGCGTCTGGCCGGAGGCCCCTGGGCGGCACGGCAACTGGGTTATTACCGCCAGGACGAACAGGTACGGGCCGTGTGCGCCATGCCGATCCTCAACGACGAACACGTGCTGGGACTGCTGGTCGTCGACCGCCTCGACGAACGGCCCTTCGACGACGCGGAGCTGGACGTGCTGGCCATCGCCGCCAAACAGGTGCATCGCGCCATGGTCAACGAAGACCTGCTGCGCAACCTCGATAAAAACCAGAACGCCTATTACCATCTGGCCGAGGCCTCCAAGGCGCTGTCGAAAACCCTGGGCACCAAAGACGTGCTGCGGACCGCGCTCGACACCACGCAACGTATCGCGCCTTTCGATTTCGGGGCCATCGTGATGAAGCGCGACCAACCGCACGAATACGAAATCGCCTCCTGCTGGCCCGAAAATGCCGGGCTGCTGAGCGCCGTGTTCGAGGGCGAAAAAAATCTGGTGGACTGGGTGGTGCGGCGCAACCAGATGCTGGTGTACCAGAGTTTCGACAACCTGCCGCGACGCCCCACCATCTTTACCCCGGACGAGCGTCTCAACGACGTCCGCTCGCTTCTGGTGGTGCCGCTCAACGTCATGGCCCAGACCTCCGGCGCGTTCGTGATGGTCAGTTCACAGCCCGAGTTCTTCACCGAAGAGTTGCAGCACATCTTCGGCATCATCGCCAACCAGATCGCCGTCAGCCTGGAAAACTCCACCATGGTGGAGCAGCTCGAACAGATGGCCACCACCGACGGCCTGACCAAGCTTTACAACAAACGCTACTTCGAGGAGCGCATCGACGAAATCCTGTCGCGCGCGGAGCGCCACGAACAGAAGCTGGCCATCGTCATGATGGATATCGACCACTTCAAGCGCGTCAACGACACCTACGGCCACCCGGTGGGCGACATCGTACTACGCGACGTATCGCGCGTGCTGCGTGAATCCATGCGCAAGATCGATCTGGTGGCACGCGTGGGCGGGGAGGAATTCGTGGTGGTGCTCGATGGCGCGGATGCCGAGCAGGCCTTCGGAAAGGCCGAGGAACTGCGCGATCAGATCGGCGAACTGGCCTTCGAAACCGAATCGGGGCGATTCCAGATCACCGCCTCCGCCGGTTTGGCCGTCTTCCCCGACGACACGCGCAAGAAAGAAGATTTACTGGAAAAATCCGATGTGGCCCTGTATCAGTCCAAACGCAACGGCCGCAACCGGACCACCTGTTACCGGGATCTATAACCAACCGGCGGATTCGACCGCCCGACGAGGTGCACGATGAAACGATCGAACCTGGCAAGCCGTTACCGGTTAATGGCCCTGTTGTTCGTGATGGGAATCACGCTGTTCGGCTGCGGGTCGGATGGCGACGACGAAACGCCTGCCGGTCTTATCGGACCGGCCGGAGGCGTGGTGGACGGCCCCAACGGCGAAAGCCTGTCCATTCCCGCCGGTGCGCTGGCGACCGAACTGACCATCCGCATCGCCACCGTGGACGGACCCAGTGGGACGCAATACGAAACCGTTCTGCCTGCCGCGTTTTTCATCGAACTGCTGCCCGCCGGAACCACCCTGGCCAAGCCCGCCGAACTGCGCCTGCCCTATTCCATGGATGCGGCGCTGGTGCTGCTGACCGACGATCTGGAAGCGACCTGCAGCGGACTGCGCGACGAAAGCCGCATGCAGGCGTGGACCCCCTCCGACGGCGCCTCTCCCTGGAGTTATCTGGATTCGCAGGTCAATGAAGTCGACGACGTGCTCACGACCTTAATCTCGACGTTCGGCATCTACGGCCCCGGCCTGCCGTGTCAGGAACCGAACCTGGGCCGCCCGGAACTCAACGCCCCCGACGAACTGGATTTCGAGGTGGTGCGCGTGGGACAAACGGGGCAGGTCCAACTCGTGATCGGCAATACCGGCACCACCAATCTCGATCTGGAATCCCTGGATATCACGCTTTCCGCGAACGCGTTCTTCCTGGAAGAAGCCTTCGCCGCCACGCAGGTTCCGCCGGACGGAAACACCACCGTCATTATCAATTTCAACCCCGGCGCGGCCGAGTTGTACAGCGGCGAGGCACGCCTCGTCTCCAACGATCCCGACCAACCGCAATGGACCATCGCGCTCTACGGACGCGGCAGTGAAGGCGGGCAAGCCTCCGTCAATCCCGACGCCCTCGATTTCGGCGAGGTGGAACTGGGTACGAGTCGCGATCTATCGCTCAACTTCACCAACATCGCCAGCAGTGGCAGCCTCAGCGGTTTGAGCGCCGAGGTGGCGGTGGACGGCCCCTTCTCGTTGGTGGATTGGAACTGGCCGGTCGTCCTCGCGCCCTCGGAAAATCTCGCTCTGAGCGTCCGTTTCACCCCCACCGCCGCCGAGTATTTCAGCGAAGATTTGATCCTGGAAACCGACGATCCGCTGCAACCGCGCCTGGAAGTCGGCTTGGAGGGAACGGGGACAACGGAATAAGACATTGAAATAATAGGATATTTTCACCAACTAACCATCATTTCAAGTTCATGACAAAACCGTGACATATCGTCGCGGAATTTCGCTATAATCCTGTTTTGGGACAGGCTTGGGGGAGAGAGAAGGTATGCATGAACCGACGTGAACGATTTTGCGCCGCCTGCCGAGGTGAAGCGGTGGACCGCCCGCCGGTATGGGTGATGCGCCAGGCCGGACGCTACCTGCCTGAATACCTGGAGTTACGCAGCCGACATTCCTTTCTGGACGTCTGCCACAAGGCGGAGCTGGCGCGCGAAGTGGCCCTGCAACCGCTGCGCCGCTTCCCGCTCGATGCCGCCATCCTGTTTTCCGATATCCTGGTGGTGCCGGAAGCCATGGGGATCACCGTCGACTACCCCGACGGCGGACCCACGCTTGCGCCACTGATCGACTCGCAAGCCGCCCTGCAGCACCTGCATGAACCCGACATTACACGGGAACTGGGCTATGTAGGTGAGGCGCTCGACGCCATCCGCGACGGCATCGGTCCCGATATGGCGCTCATCGGCTTTGCCGGTGCGCCCTACACCCTGGCCACCTATATGGTCGAGGGCGGGGGCGGCGAAAAGCGCTTCCGTGGCATCAAACGTCTGGCCGCCCAGGAACCGGAATTCCTGCAAAGCCTGCTCGATCGTCTGGTCGACACCGTCACAGGCTATCTGCGCATGCAGATCGAACACGGAGCCGACGCGCTGCAGCTGTTCGACACCTGGGCAGGCGAGTTGTCCCCGGCCGACTTCCGCCGCTTCGCCCTACCCGCCGTGGCGCGCATCGTCGAAAACCTCAAACCCAGCGGCGTGCCGGTCATCTATTACGTCAACGGCGTGGGCGGCCTTTTGGAAGACATGACGACAAGCGGGGCGGATGTCCTGAGCGTGGATTGGCGCGTCAGCCTGGCCGATGCGCGACGACGCACGAACGACGCCGTCCCCCTGCAAGGCAATCTCGATCCGCTGGAACTGACCGGCTCCGAAGCCTACATCCGGCGGCGCGTGCGCGAACTGCACGCCGAAATGCGCGGCGGGCGCGGCCATATCTTCAACCTCGGCCACGGCGTTCTGCCCGACACCCCCATCGAGGGCGTGCGCGTGTTCGTGGACGAAGTCACGCGCTTGGGAGAGTGAGATGTCGCACAGCCCCTTCCCCGTTCCGCCCAATCCGGCCCGCGTGCCGCCCGAGCTGGCCGCCCGCTACGCCACCGCCGGTCCGCGCTACACCAGCTACCCCACCGCGCCGCATTTCACCCCCGAGGTGGATCGCGCCGAGTTGGAGGCGCGCTGGAAAGCCGGGAACACCGACGGCGAGCCGATCAGCGTCTACCTGCATATTCCGTTCTGCCGCGAACGCTGTTTTTTCTGCGGTTGTTTCACGCACATCGCCTCCAAACCCGAAGCCGCCGACGCCTACCTGGACGACCTGGCGCGCGAGTTCGACATTACCGCCGGGCTGATCGATCCCGCCCGCCCGCTGGAGCAGCTCTCCATGGGCGGCGGCACACCGACGTTCCTCAGCCCCGAGCGCCTCGACCGCCTGTTGACGCGGCTCTTCGCCCTCTACCGCCCGAGCCCGACGGCGGAACTGGCTATCGAAATCGACCCGCGCACGGTCGTCCCCGAACACGTGGACGTCCTGGTGGCCCACGGCTTCAACCGCTTTTCCATGGGCGTGCAGGATTTCAACGAACGGGTGCTGGAAATCGTGCATCGTCGCCAGAGCCACGCCCAGACCCTCGACCTGGTCGAGCGCCTGCGAGCGGCCGGACACGACGCCATCAACTTCGACCTCATCTACGGCCTGCCGGGCCAGTCGCCCGAAAGTATGCGCGACACCGCCGCCCGCTGCATCGCCATCGCTCCCTCGCGCATCGCGCTCTACAGCTACGCCCATGTTCCCTGGATGAAAGGGCATCAGAAGATCCTGGAGCGCCCCGACCTGCCCGGGCCCGAACAAAAGCTGGCCCTGTTCGGCGAAGCCTACGACGCCTTCACCGAGGCCGGTTACGTCCCCGTGGGCATGGATCACTTCGCGCGTCCCGAGGACGAAATGACGAAAGCCCTGCTCGACGGCACGCTGCATCGCAACTTCATGGGCTACACCACCCGGCGCGGGCTCGACCTGGTAGGCTTCGGCGTCTCGGCCATCTCGTCGGTGGCGCGCAGCTACGCTCAGAACGAAAAAAATTTCGACGCCTATGCCGAATCCCTGAAAAACGGGCAACGGCCCCTGGAGCGCGGGTTTCTGCTCAGCGACGACGACGCCATGCGGCGCGCGCTCATCATCGACCTGTTCTGCAACTTCACCCTGGATCTGGCCGCCTTCGGGCAACGCTGGGCCCTCGATCCACAGGCGGTGTTCGCCGACGAGCTTCAGCGCCTGACCCCTTTCGTGGACGACGGCCTGTTGGAGATCCGGGATCGGCGGCTGACGGTCTCGCCGCTGGGACGCGCGTTCATTCGGAATATCTGCATGGTTTTCGACCGCTACCTGGAGCGCGACCTCGCACAACGGCGCTATAGCCAAACGGTCTGAAGGAGGCAAGGGTGAAAACAGCGCCGGAGACGGAAACGAACTGGGGCGTGGTGCTGCTCAACATGGGGGGTCCGCGCAGTCTGGACGACATCGAACCTTTTTTAACCGAGTTGCTGTCCGATCCGGCGGTGACGGGCATCCCCATCGGCTTTGTCCGCCGGGCCCTGGCGCGACGCATCGCCCGCAAACGCGCTCCCAAAGTGGCCCCGCATTATCGCGAAATCGGCGGCGGCTCGCCGCAGGTGCCCCAAACCGAGGATCAGGCCCGAGCGCTGGAGGCGGCATTGGCCGACAAAGGCTGGCCGGTGACGCTCGCCATGAGTTACTCCGCCCCGCGCGCCGCTCAAGCCATCGGCGAGTTGCAGGCGAAAGGCGTTACGCATGTCTTCGCCTTGCCGCTCTATCCGCAGGCCTGCGGCGCAACCAGCCGGGCGGCGCTGCAAAGCTTCACGCAGGAAGCCGAGGCGGCCGGGCTGCAGGTCAAGCCCATCGACGGCTTCGCGGATCTCGACGGCTTCGCCGAGGCCATGGCGCGTCAGATCGATGCGCGTCTACCCTATCTCGACCACCCCACGCTGCTGTTTTCGGCCCACGGCCTGCCCCAGCGCATGGTGAACAAGGGCGACCCCTACCCCAAGCAGGTAGACGCCACCGTGGCGGCCATCCGCCAACGCCTGCCCGAAGGGATCGATTGGACGCTGGCCTTTCAAAGCCGCCTGGGACCGGTTACCTGGATGAAACCCTATCTCGACGAGACCGTCGCCGCACTGGGCGCCAAGGGCGTCAAAGACATCGTGCTGGTTCCGGTCAGTTTCGTCAGCGAGCACATCGAAACCCTTTACGAACTCGATATCGAACTGCGCACCCTGGCCGAAAAGGCGGGGATCCGGCGCTTCGAGCGCATTCCCACCGTGCAAACCGACCCGCTTTTCATCGACGGGCTGGCGGAACGGCTGCGCCGAAGCCTGCGGGAGATACAACAGGAGGGGGTGGAATGAAAGACGTTCTGGTTATCGGCGGAGGCATCTCGGGATTGTCCTGCGCCTGGCAACTCAAACGCGAAGGGCTGGACGTTCTGGTGTTGGAAGCCTACGCACAGCCGGGCGGCAATCTGCGCGCGGTGAGCGAAGACGGCTACACCTACGACATGGGCCCGCACAGCTTCATCCCCAGCGCCGACGCGGTGTGGGATCTGGTGGACGACCTCAAAATGAACGACCACGTGGTCGCGGCCGCACCCGTCAGTCAGGCGCGTTACATCTGGCGCAACGGGCGCTTGAATCCCCTGCCCATGAGTCCCGGTTCTTTCGTTACCACCGGCCTGCTCAGCATGGGAGCCAAGCTGCGTCTCATGGCCGAGCCGCTGATTCCGGGCGGAGCGCGCGAGCAGGAAAGCGCAGCCGACTTCTTCCGCCGCCGCTTGGGAGACGAAGCGACGAAGTGGGTGATCGGTCCCTTCGTTTCGGGCATCTACGGCGGCGACCCGGAACGCCTGGGCGCACGCGACGCCTTTCCGAAAATGTGGCGCTGGGAACGCGACGCCGGAAGCATGATCCGCGGAGCGCGACGCTACATGAAAGCCAAGCGCAAGGCTCGCCCCGATCGTCCCAAGCGGCGCGGGCTGTTCAGTTTTCGCGGCGGCATGGTGGTGCTCACCGACCGCCTGGCGAAGGATCTGGGCACCGCCGTGCAGACCGACGAACCGGTGCGACACCTGAAACGTCTCGACGACCACTGGTTCATCCGCACCGACGTGGCCGAATACCACGCGCGTTCGGTGGTGCTGGCCATCCCGCCCGGTGAAGCGGCGGCGTTGATCGATCCGGTTTCGGCCGAAATGGCAACGCTGCTCAGGCAAGTCGAAATGGCGCCCATGGCGGTGGTGCACCTGGGGATTGGCGGCGACGATGCGACGGCCGTCCCCGACGGCTTCGGCTTCCTCGTACCGCGCGGACAAAACATCCGCAGCCTGGGCTGCATCTTCATGTCCAAGCTCTACCCCGAACGCGCCCCCGACGGCCACGAGTTGCTGTCTTTTTACATCGGCGGGGTGCTCGACGCCGACGCCCTCAGCCTCGATGACGCGGCCCTGATCGAAGCGGCGCTCACCGACACGGAAGCCATTCTAGGGCGGCGCATGACACCGGTTTTCACCCGCGTTTTGCGCCACGCCGAAGCGATTCCGCAGATGGTGCCCGGCCACCTCAACCGCATCGCACAACTGAAGGAACGAACCGCCGAATTGGGCGCGCTGGTTCTGGCGGGCAACTACCTGTCGGGCGTCGGTATGAACGACTCCGCCGAAAGCGGACGGCAGGCGGCCGACATGGTTCTGGCCGACCTGGCGGCGGCGGATCGGGACCGATAGCCATGGCGACGAACGGACAGATTAACATTCCCCTGGCCGTGGTGGGCTACGATTTTCGCCGCGCCTCGGCGGGCTGGCGCGCCCGGTTGATCCTCAAAACGGACGAGCAGGAAGAACTGGCCCGGCGTCTGGACCAAGGCGGCATGCTCAACGGGCTGGCGGTGCTCAACACCTGCAACCGCAACGAGTGGATCGCCTCCACCGAGACCCCCGACTGGACCGCCCAGATTCTACGCGCCCAGATGATCCGTATTCTGCAGGAACGCAGCGGACAGGAAAAGGTTCCCGAGCCCTACACCTTCGTCGGCTCCGCAGCGGCACGACATCTGCTGCACGTTACGGCCGGGCTCGAATCCTTCGTCATCGGCGAACGGCAGATCGCCACCCAGGTTCACTGCGCCTTCAACGTGGCTCGCCAATTCAAACGCTCCTCGGTGATCTTGAACGGACTGGGCTCCGTTTGCGGACGGGCGACGCGCGACACCAAGCACATCCAGCTGGCCGATCTCAGTCTGCGCGGCGTCCACGACGCCGCCGTGCGTTACCTGTCACAGAAACTCGACCCCCAGTCTTCCGCGGCCGTGCTGATCGTCGGCTATGGCGCCATCGGACGGCAGGTGGCCCAAAGCCTGCGCGTGCGCACGAAATGGGCGCTGACGGTGGCCAATCGCAGCATCAATCCGCTCGCCCGCGATGCCATTGAGCCGCTCGACCGCTTACCCGAACTGCTCGCCCGCGCCGACGCCGTGGTGGTGTGCAGCGGCGCTTTCGAGCCCCTGATCACTCCCGCCATGATCGCCGCGCGCCCGAGCGACCATCCGCTGGAAGTCGTCGATCTGGGTATCCCGCTGCAAGTGGAATCCGCCGTGGGGAAGCTCGACGGCGTCACCCTCACCGACCTCGACCGCCTGCAATCCACCATCTGGCTCAAAGCGCGCGACATCGAAAAGGTGCGCCAGGTGGAGGATATCCTCGACGGGCTTTTAAACGAGTTCGAACGTTTCTGCCGCGAACGCGATCTGGTCACGGTTTTGCAAGCCGCCCAGGACCAGCACGAGCGCACCATTCACGATATCATCCCGGCGGTCATCGCGGAGGAACTGCCCAACCTCACGGAGGAACAACGGCGGCGGCTGACCTTCCGCCTGCGAGGGGCGGTGCGCGATTACACCAACGCCATTTTCGATTCGATTCATCAGACCTCGGAGAAACCCAATGACGAATGAGGCGGTACAGCCCCGGCCGGTGATCGGCTCGCGCGGCAGTCAACTGGCCCGTTGGCAGGCCGACCACGTGGCGGCCGCGCTGCCGGGCGGCGCGGATATCATCATCATCAAAACGGCGGGCGACCGCTTTTTGGATCAATCGCTGCAAGGGCAGGCGGACAAAGGCTTTTTCACCAAGGAGATCGAAGACGAGCTCTTGGCCGGACGCGTCGATCTGGCGGTGCATTCGTTGAAAGATCTGCCCACCACTCTGCCCGCCGGACTCGCCCTCGGGGCGGTCAGCCGACGCGCGGCGGTGGCCGATCTGCTGCTGGTGCATCCCGCTGCGCACGCGCCGGGACGTCCCCTGCCGGTGAAGGCGGGCGGCAAGCTGGGCGCAACGTCCCTGCGTCGCCAGTCTCTGGTGCGCCGCTTCGCCCCCGATCTCGAACCGCTCATGCTGCGCGGTAACGTCCCCACGCGCTTGGACAAACTGCGCCGGGGCGACTACGACGCCATCATCATCGCGCGCGCGGGCATCGACCGCCTCGGTTTGTCGCTGGACGGTTTGCTGGCCTACGAGTTGGACCCGCGCGTGTGGCTGCCGGCGGCGGGACAGGCCGTACTGGGTCTCGAAATTCGCGAGGGTGATTCCCTCATGCGGGAGCGGTTGCAAGGTTTCCACGACGAAACGAGCTTCCGCGCTGTGACCCTCGAACGCGGTCTGCTGGCGCGTTTCGAGGGCGGCTGTCACACGGCCTTCGGGGCCTGGGCCGTCATCGACGATCACCAAATCACCGTTCGTCTCGGTCACGAAGACGCCACAGGCGTCTGGCGCGCGACGATGGTCGAAGCGACCCGCGACGAGGATGTTCTGGAAGCCGCCTATGCACGTATGGCGGCGGTGCTCGACGGCAAGGAGGAAGAAGCGACATGGCAGGGAGCGATCGCACAACCCTTCGGCCTGTAGGCGTCGTCGTTCTGACGCGCCGGGCGGAAGACAACGCCGCGTTGAAAACCTTGCTGGAAACAAGCGGCCTGCGGGTGCTCGAAGCGCCTGCGCTGGACATCCGTTTGCGCAATCCAGATCTCGACGAAGCGGCCGCTCTGCCCGAGTACCTCGACGCGGCCCTGTTCGCCAGTCGCCATGGCGTGAAAGGTTTTTTCGCGTGGCGGGCCACGCAGTCGCATGGTATACCCGATGCGCCGTCGCAGGTGGGAGCCGTGGGTCCGGCCACGGCGGCCGAAATCGAGCGCTACGGCTGGCCGGTCACAGAGGTTGCCGACCCGGCCACGGGCGCACAGCTGGCGGCGCAACTAGGGCCCAAGCTGTCGCCGAAGAGTCGCATCCTGGCTGTGCGCGGCAGCAACAGCCGTGATGCGGCGTCGCGGGCGTTGGCGGAAGCGGGGCACTTGATCTATCCGCTGACGGTCTATGAAAACCGCGCGGTGCCCGTGCCGCCGATCGGCGAATCGGTGGATGTGGCGGTCTTCGCCAGCCCCAGCGCCGTCACGCGCTACCGCAGACACAACCCCAACCCGCCGCGTGTGGGAGTAGTGGCCATCGGAACCACCACCGCCGAGGCGCTACGGCAGATTGGATGGACACCGACATTGGCCCGCGCTACCGACACGGAGGCCTTGGGCGAAGCGGTGCGGCAACTCTTGCACCGCACACCGAAATAGACCATGATACCGATATCCTTTTCTTTCGGAACGGGAGACGACATGAAAAATGATCGATCGAAAGCCTTGTTCGAACGCGCCCGGCAGTTGATGCCCGGCGGCGTGAATTCCCCCGTGCGCGCCTTCAACAGCGTGGGCGGCGATCCCGTGTTCTTCCAAAAAGGTCACGGAGCCACCGTTACCGATGCGGACGGCAACGAGTTGGTGGACTTCTGCCAGTCGTGGGGACCGCTGATTCTGGGCCACGCCCACCCGACCGTTCTGACCGCCGCACGCGAAGCGATGGAAGAAGGCTTGAGTTTCGGCGCCTGTTCGGTCCGCGAAATCGAACTGGCGGAGCTTGTACTCGCCGCCTTTCCCGAATTCGAGCGGGTGCGTTTCGTCAGCTCGGGCACCGAGGCGGTGATGACCGCCATTCGCCTGGCGCGCGGAGCCACCGACCGCCCCAAAATCATCAAGTTCGAGGGCTGTTACCACGGCCACGCCGATCACCTGCTGGTTGAGGCGGGCAGCGGCCTGATCACCCAAGGCATCGCCTCCAGCGCGGGCGTCCCCGAAGCCATCGCGGCACAAACGCTGGTTGCGCCGCTGGACGACGAAGCCGCCGTGGAGCGTCTGTTCGCCGAAAACGCCGGACAGATCGCCGCCGTGATTCTCGAACCCCTGCCCGCCAACTCGGGCCTGCTCGAACAACGCCCCGAATACCTGCAATTTTTACGCGAAATCACCATCAAAAACAACGCCTTGCTCATCTTCGACGAAGTCATCAGCGGGCTGCGTCTGCGCTTCGGCGGCTACATGCACGCCGTGAACATCCGGCCCGATCTGGTGACGCTGGGCAAAATCGTCGGCGGCGGCATGCCGGTCGGCGCGGTGGTCGGGTCGGCGGAATTGATGGAAAAGCTGGCCCCCAACGGAGCAGTGTATCAAGCAGGCACGCTCTCGGGCAATCCCGTCGCCATGGCGGCCGGAGCCGCGACCCTGCGCATTTTGCAGGACGGCCGCATCTACGAAGACCTGGAACGGCTGGGTGGCGTACTCGATGAGGCCTGCGCGGCCGTAAAAGCGGAAATTCCGTTTTTCAACAGCCGCCGGGTCGGGTCCATCGCCTGGCTGCATCTGGCCGAGGGCGAGATGCCGCGCCGCTCCGACCGGGTGGCGAAAACGGCCATTTCGCGCTATAATATCGCCCATCGCGCCATGCTCAATCGGGGTTATTACCTCGCGCCGTCGGCCTGGGAGGTCGCGTTTCTGTCGGCCGCGCACACCCCCGAACAGCTTCGCGGACTGGCCGCCGCCTGGCGTGAAACCTTGGCCGCAAACTAAAGACGGGAGTCTTTGTGCGACACCACACCCCCATCGACCCGCGCCGCCTGCTGAGCGGTCCCAACCTGCTCTTCGGCGTTTCGCTGCTGCTGCTTGTGGCGCTGGGCTCGTGGTGGTTCATCCTGCATTGGTCGGAAGTGCAGACGCTGCACCGGGTGCGCCTGTCCGAACTGGCCGCCAAAGCGCGACTGCAGGCGGTGGAACTGGGGCACCGCGACCTCGATCCGCGCGAACAGAAAGCCTTCGACGGTCCTTTCGAAATCGTACCCGCCGCCGAAACGGCCGAAGGCCTTTACAGTTATGTGCTCACCCCCAAGTGGCCCGCCTTGGCCCTGCGCACCCAGGCCCCCGCACTCGACGAACTTCGCCGGAAACACCAACGGCGACGCTTGATGATCTTCGGCGAGGGTGTTCTACTGCTTTTGTTGATCGGCGTCTGCATTCTCATCTTCCACCGGTTGCTGGCCACCGAACAACGCAACCGGCGAGAGATGGAAACTTTTTTCCAGGCCGTCTCCCACGAGCTGAAGACCCCGCTGGCGGGAGTCCGGGCGCTTCTGGAAACCCTGGCGGCGCACACGGTCGGCGAAGCGGATATCCCGCGCTATGCCCGCTTGGGACTCACCGAAACCGCGCGCCTGCAGCGCCTTTTGGAAAACGTGCTGATGGCCAACCGCCTCGGACGCGACGTTTTTTCGGCACACCTGCGCGAGATAAAGCTGGTGGCGGAAACGCGCGAGTTCGTCGAGCGCCGCAACCAGATCTTTCCCACGCAGCAGTCCAGTTTCACAAGTAGCGGCGGCGATGAAGCCACGGTGCAAGCCGACCCCGATTTGATGCGCCAGGTGATGCACAACCTGCTCGACAACGCCTTCAAATACTCGCCCGCCGATCCCGAAGTGGCGGTCGCCGTCACGATCGCGGCGGATACGGTATCGATCGAGGTCAGCGACCGGGGAATCGGGTTTAATGAGTCGGACAAGGCCGCTTTGTTCGAGAAATTTCGGCGCGGCAACGGTGAAACCATCGGCGATGCGCGCGGCTACGGCCTCGGGCTTTTCATCGTCCCTGAGCTGCTGCGCTCCATGGGAGCGCGCCTGACCGCCGCCAGCGACGGACCGGGACGCGGCAGCCGCTTTACCATCACGTTCAACCGGGACTGACAATGAGTATGGAACCCCGCATCCTTTTGGTGGAAGACGACACCCTGATCGGCGAAATGGTGCAGCTCAACCTGCGCCACGAAGGCTATGCCGTCACGTGGCTGACACGTGGCGACGCAGTGGCCGACAATCTGTCCGGCGACCCTTTCGACCTGGTCGTGCTGGATGTGATGCTGCCGGGCATGGACGGCTTCGCGGTGGCCGCAAGCCTGCGCAGCCAGGATATCGGCACTCCGATTCTGATGCTCACCGCCCGCGCCGACGTCTTCGACAAAGTGACCGGGCTGGATGCCGGAGCCGACGACTACCTCACCAAACCCTTCGATATGAAAGAGCTTTTAGCTCGCGTGCGGGCGCTTATCCGTCGCAGTCAAGGCTCGCGCGAATTGCCCTCCAATCGTCATGCCAGAATCGGAACCTTTACGGTCAACTTCGAAACCCGCGAAAGCCTAAACAGCGAGGGATCGACGCGGCTGTCGGAAAAAGAGGCGCTGTTGCTCGAATTGTTCGTGCGTAACCCCGGCCGGATCCTCACCCGCGCCGACATTCTAGAAGAAGTATGGGGCATGGAGGCGTCGCCCACCGAACGAACGGTTGACAACTTCATCGTCCGTCTGCGAAAATTGTTTGAGCGCAACCCCGACAACCCGCAACATATCATTACCGTGCGCGGTCGGGGCTATCTTTACAAAGAATAGAGGGGAGCGGGACCACCCCGAAAAGGACGCAAATATGCCGTTTCCGACTCAACGTTTCCGACGTCTGCGCGAGCAGGCACTCATGCGCGATCTGATGTGCGAGACCACCGTCACGCTCAACGATCTGATGTATCCGATGTTCGTGCATCACGGCGCCAACATCAAGCGCGAAATCTCCTCCATGCCGGGCCAGTACCAACTTTCCCTCGACCGCTTGATCCCCGAAGCCGAACGGCTGGTGGAGCGCGGCCTCAAGTCCCTCATTCTCTTCGGCATTCCCGCCGCAAAAGACCCGCGCGGCTCGGGGGCCTACGACGACGAGGGTATCGTGCAACAGGCGCTGCGCAAACTCAAAGCGGCCGGGCTGCCGCTTCTGCTGGCGGCGGACGTCTGCCTGTGCGAATACACTTCCCACGGCCACTGCGGCCTGCTCAACGGCGAAGCCATCGACAACGACGCCACCCTGCCGCTGCTGGCGCGTTCGGCCGTCTCCTTTGCGCGGGCGGGCGCAGACCTGATCGCCCCCTCCGACATGATGGACGGTCGCGTGGCGGCCATTCGTTCCGCCCTGGACGAGGAAGGCTTCGACATGCTGCCCATCATGTCCTATGCCGCCAAATACGCCTCCGCCTTTTACGGACCCTTCCGCAACGCCGTCGACTCGGCTCCGGCCTTCGGCGACCGCCGCTCGCATCAGATGGACCCGGCCAACGCCGACGAAGCCCTGCGCGAGGTGGCCCAGGATGTGGAAGAAGGAGCCGATATCGTGATGGTCAAGCCCGCCTTGGCCTACCTGGACGTCATCCGGCGCGTGAAGGATGCCACGCGCGTGCCGGTGGCGGCTTACGCCGTCAGCGGTGAATACGCCATGATCGAGGCCGCCGCCGCCCGTGGCTGGCTGGACCGCGACCGCAGCATCACCGAATCGTTGACGGCCATCAAGCGTGCCGGGGCGGATCTGATCCTCACCTATCACGCGCCGCGCGTTGCCGAACTGATCGCCGACGGGCGTTGGCCCGTTCGCTAAACCCGAGCCAAGGCAGCCTTATGCCGCTCAAAAAAGTGACCAAACGCCGCAACCGCCGCACACGCGACTTGGTACAGCCGGGCCGCATCGAGCACATCGTCGAAATCGGCCTATTGGCTCTGGTCGTCCTGCTGCCACTGATGCTCGGCACCACCACCACTCGGCCCTGGCCCATGTTCGCGGCCCGTCTCGTCATCACGGGACTGTTCACCGCCTACGTGGTCCAACTCCTGTTTGCGGACGTGCGCTTGAAAACCACCGGGCTGTTCATCGTCTTACTCGGCGGGGCGCTGTTCACGCTCTTTCAGCTTATGCCGCTGCCGCAAAGCCTGCTGGCCTCGCTGTCGCCCGAAGCCGATCGCATCTTCCGCATCTCGCTGGAATCCCTCGGTCTTTACGGCCAAGGGCAATGGCGGCCGCTCTCGCTCGATCCGGTCGAAACCTGGCTGGGGGTTTCGGGCTTTTTCACCCTGCTGATGGTGTATCTGCTGGGCGGTAACCTCCTGGCCCACGACGAACGCATGATGCGCTTCTTGAAAACGCTGGCCGTGATGGGTTTTTTACTGGCCATGATCGGCTTCGTTCAGAAGTCGCTGGGACTCGATAAAGTATTCGGACTGATTCCCTTCGCCCAGGAGCCGCCCTTCTTCTTCGCCAGCTTCGTCAATCCCAACAATCTGGCCGGTTTTCTGGGCATGTGCGTCCCGCTGCAAATCGGCTTCGCCCTCAAATCCGTCAACCGCCAGCAGCGGCTGGTTTTTCTGGTGCTGGCCATCATCACGTCGGTGGGCGTGTTTCTGTCGCTTTCACGCGGGGGTATCATCGCTTTCATCGCCGGACAGGCGTTATTGGCGATTTTGATGTGGCGACGCAAAACCGACCGCCGCAAGATCGTCTGGGTGCAGGCGGCGGTTTTGGCCGTTCTGCTTTTGTCGGCCTGGCTGGCGCTGCACGAAATCACTCATGAATTCGCCGTGCTCGAAGACGAAGCCGGGTCGGCGGTATCGGCCAAACCCACTCTCTGGGAAGACACGGCCGACCTGGCGCACCGCTACGCGCTGACCGGCATCGGGGCGGAAAGCTTCAAAGTCGCCTACCCCATCTACAAAACCACCCGCCACGACCGCCTGTTCGTCTACCCCGAAAACATCGTTTTGCAAACCCTGGCCGAATCGGGGCTGGTGGTGGGCGGACTGGTTGTGCTGTCGATCGCCCTGGCGTTCATCCTGATTCTGCGACGGCGGCATTTGAAGCGCATCGAAATGGCTACGGTCTGCGCTCTGTTCGTCATCGCCATTCACAATTACGTCGATTTCAATCTGAGCACCTTCGCCATCGCCGTCCCCTTCATGGCCATGCTGGGCATGCTGACGCTGCGGATTACGGAACGCGAACCCAGCCGCTGGTTTAAGGCGCGCGCGTTGCCGACCGGGCTTTTGATCGTGTTTACACTGGTGGCGGTCGTCACGGCGCTGGTCGGCGAAGCGACCTGGATTCGCTATCGCCTGCCCCGCGATCAGGCGCGCCTGCATGCCGCAGTCTATGATGCCACCACACCGCAGGCAGCCTTCGATGAGCGCCTGCAAGCCACCTTGAAGCGTCACCCGGCCGATTTCTACCTGCATCTACTGGCCTCGCAACGCTACCCGTCCGGCTCGTACAGCGCGTTGCCGTTGAAATTGCAACACCTGCGCAAGGCCGGTGAATTGAATCCCAGCGATCCGCTGGTCGATCGCTATCTCGGCCGCGCGCTGGCCCAGATGGATAACCGCGATAGCGCAACGAACGCGTATCGGACAGCCCTGCAAAAAACCGAGGCCCACATCCCGCTCGCCGACTTGTGGAGCGACATGCTGCGGGTCGGCCTGCGGCCGGAGGAGCTGATTCAAACCGTCACCGACAATCGGGAACGCTGCGTGGAACTGGCGCGTTTCCTGGTGCAACACAACGCCTACGCCCCGGCGCGCCGCCTGTTGGCCGACCACACCGACAAAGACGGCAACGACCGGGAAATCGAATTCCTGATCGGCAAGATCGATCTCGACAACGGGGAGTTGCAACGCGCCGAACAGGTGGCCGATCGGCTCATCCGTCATTTCCCCAAGCAGCACGAAGGCTACCAATTACGGGCGGAAATCTTTTTCCGGCGTGCCGAATACGAGCAAGCCCTGATCTGGTATAAGCGCGCCGAACGTTACAAACCCATCAATCTGGGCGCATGGTTCTATGAGGCGCGCGCCCTGATCCGACTGGGGCGCCTGGACGAAGCCGAGGATCTGTCCTTACGCATTTACGGGGTGGCCTGGAAACACCCCTCGAACCGCACCAACGCCTTTATCCTGTCGGCCGAAATCGACGAAGCACGCGGCCGCTTCACCGACGCCCGGCGCGAGTATGAACAGGCCCTCGTTTACGAGCCGCAAAACAGCGGCATCCACCGACGTATCGCCGCCACTTTCGAAGCGCAGGAAAACGTCAAGCAGGCCCTGATGCATTACCAACGCGCCTGGAATCTCGGCGACCGCCACCCCGATCTGAAACGGAAAATTCAAACCTTGACCGAATCTCAAGCCACCGTTGAAAACAAGGAAGCCACTCCATGAATCGTCACGATCGCATCGGAGTTTTCGATTCCGGCGTGGGCGGTTTGGAGTTGCTCGACCAACTGCAACGCATTCTACCGGATGAAGAGATCTACTATTTCGCCGATACGGTTAACAATCCCTACGGCGAGCGCCGGGCCGCAGAAATCGAGCGTTTTTTAAGCGAGATCATCGAGGGCATGTTGCTGCGACGGGTCAAACTGCTGGTCATCGCCTGCCATACCGCCTCGGTCGTCTTCGACGCCCTGCCCGAGTCCCATCCGCTCAAACGGCATCTGCGCCGCGCCGGGGTGGATGTTGTGCCCATTGCCTCGGCGGGTGCGCTTTTGGAACTGGTGGCCTGTCGACCCAAACGGGTGCTGCTGACGGGCACGCGCCTCACGATGGAAAGCGGCGTCTATCCGCGCCTGCTCAACGCAATCCTGCCCGAAGCGCAAACGGTGAGTCTTCCGGCGGCAGGCTGGGTGCAGCGGGTGGAACGTCCCGATCCCGACCCGATCCGCGAAAGCGCGTTGCGCCGCCAATCGGTGACCGAGGTTCTGGGGCCGCAGCTCGACCCGCCCCCGGACGCCCTGTTTCTGGGCTGCACCCATTTTCCGCGTCTCGCCGACGAGATCCGGGAGGCGGTTGGTCCCGCCTGCGCCATCATCAATCCGGCCATCTCGCTGGCTTACTTCGTGCGCGACTACCTGAAGGTGCGCGCCCTCGACGCGCCTGCGAACACAAACGGCGACGCCCCTAAAAACACGGCGCGTATTTTCACCAACGGCCCGCAGGCGGACATCATCGCCCAACTGACCCGCATGGGCCTGGGCGACCGCTTCCAGGTACGTCAGGTGGACATCCGCAACGATCTTTCGGGCAAGCAGGTCGAGATCGTGGGCTATGGCGCGACGGGCCGCAGCCTGTTACGCCACGTGTTGCGCCACCGGCCCGCGCGGCTGGTCGTGCGCGACGCCGACCCCGCAGCCCGTCTCGCAATCGAGCGCGACGTTGCAAACGCGGCCCCCACCTTTCACGACCTTGAAATCATCACCGGTGAACAGTATCTCGATGGCGTGTGGCGCGCCGATGTGGTCCTGCGCTCACCGGGCGTTCCGGCCGATCGCCCCGCATTCGCCCGTGCTCGCAGTCGCGGCGTGCCGGTGATGGGCGACATCGATCTCTTTTTACGCCGCGCTCCCGGCCGTAAGGTGGCCATCTCGGGCACCAACGGCAAAACCACCACCACCCTGTTGACGCACCGCTTTTTCGAGCGTGAATACGGAAGCGACGTGCATCTGGTGGGCAACATCGGCCGTCCCGTTCTGGACGATCTGCCCAAGCTCGGCGAAAACTCCGTCTGCGCCATCGAATTGTCGAGTTTTCAGCTGGAAGAGCTGACCGCCCTGCCGGTGGAAGCGGCCATCCTGCTCAACATCACCCCCGATCACCTCGACCGCCACGGCGATCTGCGCGGCTATACCCTGGCCAAGGGACGGCTGTTCACCCTCTTGGACAAGGCCGCCTTCGCCGTCTACAACATCGATTCGGAACCCATCGTCAACACGCTGTTGCCCCAAGGCTGCCGCGCCCGCATGGTGCCCTTCTCGCGCAGTCGACGCCTGGAGCACGGCGCGTTTATCGAGGGTCCCGACCTGGTGCTGCGCTACGGCGCGCGGCCCGAATGGCGCTTTCCCGCGTTCATGCATACCCGCCGATTCACCGGCGAACACAACCTGGAAAACCTGATGGGCTCGGCCTTGGCGGCCTATCTGCTGGGGGTTTCGGATAGCACGCTGACCGACGTGGTGCAGGGTTTCAGCGGCGTGCGCTACCGCATCGAACACTTCCACCGCCACCAGGGGGTGGATTTCTACGACGACTCCAAGGGCACCAATCCCGACGCCACCATCAAGGCCGTCGAAGCGCTCACGATGCCCATTCGACTGGTGGCCGGCGGCGTCAACAAGGGCACCGCCTTCGATGACGTCGCGCGCGCCTGCAGCGGACGCGTTGCCGCCGCCTACCTGTTCGGCGACGTGGCGTCTGCCCTCGACGCCGCTTTTTGCGCGTTGGCCCCCCCGATTTCCGTCAAACGCTACACCGATCTGGAAAGCGCCACCCGCGCCGCCGCCGACGACGCCCGCAGCGGTGAAGCCGTGTTGTTCTCCCCGGCCTGCGCCTCTCCGGCGGGCGAAAAATATTACCAGCGCGGCGACCGCTTCAAGCGGGTCGTCCAAGCCCTCGGTCCCAACGAGTGCGGCGACGGCCTTGAACCTCTCGACGATCCGCTGGCGGCCCATTGAGCAACCCGCGCGATGAACGCGACAAAACGCCCACCGTCTGAAATGTCTCGGTTAATCAACACATGAAAGCGCAACGGATACCGGCGGTATCCGTCGCTTAGAGGGGAAAGTCGGCAGGCGGCTCGGACCGCCCGCCGCAGGAGCCGGGAAGTACCGCTTAGCGCGCGTGGTGCATCCGCCACTTGAGCCAGCGAACATAGGGCGGCTCGTGGTTTTGGCGATCCATCTGCGGATGAATCTTGTGGCGCGCCTGATCATCGCTCTTCACCACGGGGGCTTTCTTGAAAGCGGGGGCTTTTTCAGCGGCAACGGCGTTGAAGGTCGGCGCGAGAAACAGCGCCACAATCGCGATGGCCAACAGCTTTTTCATGGCAATCCTCCTGTCCAGGGTCCAAAGTCGTACACGATGCGGAAAGCATACCAACAGCTTAGAGGCGCGGCAAGCCCAAGTTCTTCCTTCTCTTCACATTTCGCTCTCCTACACAGAGCGCTATAGTTAATATAATTTTTAAATTAGTTAGCAACTGCAAATAGTTACACCATTTCTATACGAAACGATAACATTGTTTAACATCAATGCAGAGAGCATCCAAACAAACCGCCACACACACTCGTTTCCGCGACTCCAAGCCGGATCGAGGATCGGAGTCCCACCCGACTCCCGGTCTTTTTCGATGGAATTCACAAAAAAAGCCCCCGATAAGGGGGCACATAAGGGCCGTTTTGTCGTGAGGACTGGGAAGTCCTGCGAACGGGTTTACTTCAGCAGTTCGAGAACCTTGGCCGGGGCCACGCTGGCTTGCGCGTGAATGGCCAAGCTGGCGTCCTGCATGATCTGCGTTTTGGTGAAGTCGGCGATTTCACTGGCGATATCCGCGTCGCGAATCACCGACTCGCTGGCCACCTTGTTTTCGATCTGCACCGTCAGGTTGGTTTCGGCCACCGCCAGACGATTGCTGATGCTGCCGATTTCACCGCGGCTCTCGGAAAGGGTGTCGAGCACGCTGGTGATGCTGTCGAGCGCGGCGCGCGCCCCTTCGGGCGACTGCAGATTGACGCTGAACGCCTGCCCGCCGGCCAAAGCCTGAGTGCTCAGGTTCGGCAGAGACATCTCGATGCGACTGTCGGCATTGTTTTCACCGCCCACTTGTATCGCCTGGCTGAAGTTGCCATCGAACAGCGGTTCGCCGTTGAACGAAGCCGAGGCGGCCGTGCGATTCATTTCCGCCATGAGCTGCTGCGCCTCGCCGTCGAGCGCGTTCCGGTCGGCTCCCACATGCCCCGCCTGTACGGCCAATTCACGCATGCGCTCGGCCATCTGCTCGATTTGGTTGATCACCCCGTCCGCCGCCTGGGCGGTCGTCTCGGCGATCTGAATGTTGCGCGAAGCGGCTTCCATCGATGCCACCTCTGCCCGCATCCGCGAGGAGGCGGCCATTCCCGACGCGTCGTCGGCGGCGCTGCTGCTCCGTTCACCCGAAGCCAGCCGCTCCACCAGCTTGCTCATCAATTTTTGGGTTTTTTCGACGTTGTTTAACGAAGATACGGCTTGGAGATTATTTTGGATTTTGAATCCCATCGTGTCCTCCGTGATCGGGAATCGGCATCCCTTGCCGATTTGCCTAGCCAGTTTATCTTGGTGCTGGCACACCCTACTAATTAGGTAATCGGCATAATTGGAAAAGTCTTGAAAAAAAAGACTCTATTTTACATATTTTTTTGATTGCGTTAAGAATATGAACACTTCCAACGAAAAACACCGACGCCTCCGACGTATTTCCCCCATTTCAAGCTGGCGGATTGGATTCTGACCGACCGGAGACGCCATCCGGATCTGAGAAGGAGCCCGGCTCCTCCCTATTCGAGATCGTCGGCCGCCGGTTGCGGCTTGGGAGCGCCGATTTTCACGCAGGCCGACTCCTCGCCCAATTCACAGGCACGGCGGTATAGATTGCGAACCTTGTCGGCTTCGATTGGGCCTTGCGCCGTGCGCTCCAGCAATTCCGCCTCACTCAGACAACCGGGGGCGTAATCGGCCTTGCAAGCTCGCGTGAAATAGCGCATTGCCTGCTCTTGATCCGCTTTTCCACCCTCGCCGACACGCCAGAGCTGTCCGTAAACCACACAGCCATCCGGGTCGTTGCCGTTGACGCAGGCACGCCGGTAATACCCGCGCGCGCGCCGGGCTTCTTTTTCGCCGCCCTCGCCGTTGCGCCACATTTCGCCGAGACGCGCACACGACGCGGCCATGCCGCGGTCGCAGCTTTTGAGGTAAGAATTTCGCGCCAGAGAGGCGTCTTTGATGCCGCCCTCGCCGTTGCTTTGCATATGTCCGAGAAAGAAGCAGCCTTCGGCCACATCGTTATCGCAACTCAGCTCCAACATGCGCCGCCCCTCGGCTGCGTCCTTCTTGCCGCCCGTCCCATCCGCCAGCATCTGGCCGTAGTAAAAACAACCGCCCGGATTGCCCCCATGAACACACGCCTTTTTAAAGGCCTCGCGTGCACCGGTCGAGTCCGAGACCCCGCCGCGACCGGCCACCAGCATCAAGGCCAGACGCACGCAGGCTTCCGATTCGCCGCCGTTGCAACTGCGTTGGAAATAGGTACGGCCCACGCGTTGCTCATCGACGTTTGACCGCTCGGTATCGTAGGAGTCGCCCAGGTAAAAGCAAGCGCCCATATCGCCGCCGTCGCAGGCCGCCAGAAGGCCGTTGCGTGCCAAGGCACGTTCGTTCTTTTTATTTGCTCCGGTGGTCAGACCGTCCAAGCGGTGGCAGGCCTCGGGAATGCCGCCGGTACAGGCCTCGCCATAGGCTTGCAGGCCACGGGCGGTATCTTTCTCGCCGCCGTCGCCGCTTAGGAACAAGCCCGCCAATTGGAAACAGGCCAGGCTGTCTTTGGCTTTGCAGGCCAACTCGAAATTGCCGCGCGCTTTGCGCATGTCGAGTGCGCCGCCCCGTCCCGCCGCCTGCAGGCTGGCCAAACGGCTGCAGCCCTCGGGGATGTTGCCTTCCCCGCCGTCATTGCAGGCGAGTCCATAGGCTTTTCGCGCCCGAATCAGGCGGTTGGCGGACGCATCGGGACGATCGAGCAAATGCCCCAACGAGAAGCAGGCTTCCAGATCGCCGCCGTCGCAGGCCATGACATAGTGACGCTCGGCTCCTTCGGTATCGGCTTTGCCGCCGCGCCCCCCGGCCTGCATGTCCGCCAGACGCGCGCAGGCTTCGAAAATACCGCCTTCGCAGGCCTTGGAATAACGTCGCCGGGCCTCGCCTAATTTGGCGGGGGAAGCCGTTTCGGTATCGAGTACCCGCCCGAGTTCCAGACAGCCCGCCGCTTCGCCGCCATCACAGGCGCGCAGGGCATACAACCGGGCCTGCGGAGCCGAGACCTCGCCGCCGATCCCGTCGCGGTGCATCAGCGACAAACGCCAGCAGCCCTCCGAAATCGAACCGTCGCAGGCTTGCAGGTAACGTTGACGCGCCGAGGCCGGATCGGTATCGCCGCCGCGACCCTCCACCAGCATCATACCCAACGACAAGCAGCCCTCCGCGATGCCCACATCGCAACTGAAGCCGTACAACGAGCGCGCTTCATCGAACTGATCCATTTCTTCGAGCAGCACCGCCTTGCGCCAGCAGCCTTCATCGATGCTGCGTTCGCAGGCGTAACCGAGCAGATCGACCGCCAGATCGCGGTCCGTCTTTCCGCCTTCACCCGCCGCCGCCATTTCTCCCAAACGCAAACACGCTTCGGCATTGCGTCCGTGGCAGGCCTTTTGAAACAACCGACGCGCTTTGGGTTTGTCGCTGGGAGCGCCATTGCCACTGCGTCGCACACGCGCGATAGCCAGACAAGCATCGGGAACACCGCCCAGACAGGCTTTTTTAAACAGCTTGGCCGCATCGATGGGTTGGGTTCCCCCGCCCCGACCGTATTCCAACAGCACGGCCAGGTAATAGCACCCGCCATACTGGTTTTCGGTGCAGGCCATGTGCAGCCAGCGGCGCGCCGCTTTGTCGTCCTGCACACCCGCCCGGCCCATCATCAGCGATTCGCCCACCGCCAGACACGCCGAAGCATCGCCGATTTCGCAGTCCTGTTTGGCCTGCGCCATCACCAGGTGCGGATCGACCGGCTCGACCGGGGCGATAGCCGCACCATCAACGGGCGCATCGTCGGCCGGAGCTTCTTCAACCGCCGCGTCGGTCGGGGTTTCCGTATCCGCAGGAGCGGCCGTTGCGACACCCATGAAAAACAGCGCCGAGCAGACGGCCACGATCAAGACACGGCCGTCTCGTCCCACACGCAAGCGTTTCGTCATGTCCAAAAGGCTCCACCTATGCATCTCGCCTCCCTCCGACTCGAATGGGTCGGTACGTGGACTGCTTGGAGAATACGCACCTGTTTCCGATTGGATATTCTAACGCATCCGCGCCACAACAGCAACTTCCCGACCCATAAAAAGCGTGCTTTGGCATTGACGCCGCCACCCTGGAAAGGCATACTGCCACTCATACGCTGCAGGTAAACATGGCGCCCGGTGGGGCTGGGTTGGGAGGATGATCGATGTTCAACGAATTGCGTGGTCTGGGTCTGGACGCGAACGGGTTGTATACGATTTTGATTCTAGTCATCAAAGTCATCATCCTGGTGGTCCCGGTAAAACTCGCCGCCATGTGGATGGCCGCCAAGCGAACGGGCTTTCTGTGGTGCGCCTTGGCCTTGCTGATCAGCGCCATCTTGTATCAGGTCGGCGAAATGCTGGTGCCCACCTACGGCACGATCGTGGCTTTTCTTCTGGCTTCGGCCGGTTTCACGCTGATTCTGGGAACCTCTTACGCGGGCGGCATCGGTGTCTCGCTTTTGTACCTGCTGTTCTCGCTGCTGATTTCCTATGCAGCGCGCGTCTGGCTGGCGGCCTAGCTCGATTCCAACCGATCCGAGGCTGTTTGTAGCATCGGAAAGTCTCACATTGGCTTGCGCGGCAACGCTTTCACATGTAAGATAAACTAGATTCGTTGCGCTGTTTACGTACCGCAATCCGTCAACATCTTGATGTCATCCGGCGCTTTGCAACTCCCTTTTGCTTGGAGAGGTGACTATGCTGTATACCCGTTTACCCCTTGTTCTACTCATCGCTTTCTGTCTGTTTTGCTGCGGCCTGACCGCTTGCGGCGATAGCGACAGCAGTAGTGACGGCGACATAGACGGCGACCAATCCCCCGACGGCGACGATCCCGACGGCGACGATCCCGATGGCGACGATCCCGATGGCGACGATCCCGACGGCGACGATCCCGACGGTGACGATCCCGACGGTGACGACACGGACGGCGACACGGACGACGACACCGAGGGCGATACCGACGGTGACACCGATGGCGATACCGATGGCGACACCGACGGCGACACCGATGGCGACACCGACGGCGACACCGATGGCGATACCGATGGCGACACCGATGGCGACACCGATGGCGACACCGATCCGGGCGTGCTCAGCATCACGGCGGTCTCACCGGCAAACGGCCATTACAATTTCTCCCACCCGGTTACGATTACCGGCACCGGTTTCCAAACCGGCATGACGGTCATGGTGGGCCCGATTCAGGCCACCGCCGTCAACGTGCTGTCGTCCACCAGCGCCGATGCCACCTTCCCACCGGCGGATGCCCAGTACATCGGCAGCCATACCGTAACGGTGCAGCGTGGGGCGGACCAGGCGTCCCTGGAACACGGCTTTGCCTATCTGTGGGATCATGATCCGGTGGTGATGGTCCACCAGGCTGCGGGCGGACCCGGCGACTGGAACCGCATGAAAGACAAGCTGGAAGCGGCCAATTATCCCGATTCGTACATGTTCGCCATCGATTACACCAATGCGGTAGACAGCAATATCACCCATTCCATCGAACTGGCGGCGGCCGTTCAAACCCTGCTTACCGAAACCGGCTGCGAAAAAGTGGACATCGTCGCACATGGGATGGGAGCCTTGAGCACCCGCCAGTATATCGCGGCGGGCAACGGAAACCAGTACGTACGCGACGTGGTCCTGATGGGGGGCGCGAACCACGGCACCAACGCGGCCCTGATCAACCTGCTGGCCGGCGTCGGCTATCAGGAAATGTATCCGGCTTACGCGGGGCAATTGCAAAGCACCAACAGCGTGCAGTGGAACCTCAACGGCGACCCGGCCACCGCCGATGTCGATGAAACGCCTTACGGCGTGGAAGACGGCGGGGGCATCACCTGGCGCAACGTGGTATCCAACATCAGCATCGCCATGACACCCTTTACCACGCAGTGTTTGAACCAGAGTTTCCAGGGCGACTGCAACGATGCCATCAACACCCTCGTGGCGCTGGGCCACGACGCCATGCTGGCCAATGACGATCAGCTCGCACAGGTGGTCACCTGGCTGCAAACCAACGCCCCCAGTTTTGATTAGGATGCATATGCGCGAACGCGCTCGTCGATGAACAACGCTCCCGGCGGTCCGGCCGATTCAGGCTGGATCGCCGTTTCTTTTCAGCCCACTCCCCACACGAGCAGGCGCTAGTTGATGTCGCGGATCGGCAGCGGCCGAGCCGACCAACCACTCTCGCTCAACTCCAGCACGGCGAAGCGCGGGATGTTGTCTTCATTGAGCGCTTTCCCGGCATAGAAGCCGAAGGCTCCGGCCACGGCAATCACCAACAACGCCAATAACGCGACGGTCGTCCCGCTAACCGGCATCCAGCGCCGTTTTTCAGCCGAATCCATATCGACGATCTCTTCCTCTCCGATCAGAGAGGTCGCGGTCTTGGGATGGTAGCCGGTCGACTGCAAAGCCTCGTAAAATTTTTCGTCGGACAACTCGAATTCCTCCTCCACCGGAACCGGGTGGCGTTGTTCGGGAAGAACGTCGTCAAACAAACGACTCAGATCCGTTGCCAGTTTCGAAGCCGGCGGAGAAGAAGCCCTCGGCGGCGAACGGTGGGCGCGATACTGGGGAGCCGTCAGACGCGAGCTGCCATCCTTGAGCCCCACTTTCTCCGATTCCATCAACTCGGGCGCACTCAGCCGCTCCTTCGGCGGAGGACCGCTGACCAGGCCGCCGTGGCTCTGGAAATTGAAGATGTCGAACAGGTCGAACAGGTAACCGGCCCGGATCCATTCGCCCCTCTCATAGGAATAGATGAAATCCTGGGGGACAATCTTTCGCCGGTTGGCCAGATCGCGAAGTAAATCCAGATTCTCGATACCATACGTTTTGGGGCCGCGCCGAATGGCATATCGATATGTTCCGATCATAACCTACCTCTCTTTCCTGCGCGGGTGATACTTCTTCCACCCAACTACACTGTACAATATCCATATCGACATTTCAAGCATAAATTTTAATTATTTACATTTTATTTTTCTGTCTGTACATATTATTAACACATCCAAGCAATAATTGGCACCTCATGTATAGGTTAATCGTACAAATCGATTCCGACAATGAGCGAAATCAGGCAAAACGGCAATCCGCTGGTTTATCGCGATCGCCACAGATGCCAAACAAGGCAAAGCCACTGATTCCCGCCTTTCCGGCAGGCTCTCCCCCACTTGTTTTTTCGTGATTTCGTTTAGTTGGTGTCGCTCGACGACGAACTCGGCGTTTGGGCCTGTAAAATGGCGGCTCCCGTTTGTCCATCGCCGTTGGAAAGAACCAGCGTGGAGCCGAACAAGCCGACCGCCATCCCGAACAACAAAGCCATCACGGCCACAAAGACGGCGGCCTTGTCCAAGCCGATGCGACGCCCTTCGGGATTGGGAACCTTCGCGGCCACCACGGCATCGGTGAGCCGGGTGCTGCGTTTATTGGAGGAAGACATTTTGTGAATGGTCTTGGATGACAGAGACGGCTCGCTGGGACTGATGCTTTCGCTTTCTTCTTCCACACCCCCGTCCAGATTGTCGAGCAGAGAGTTGAGCGCCTGACCGGTGAGGGTACGATCGGGATCGACCGCCACGGCATCGGCTTTAGGCTTGACTGAAATGGGTTCAGGTTTGATCGGAGCGGCTTCTACAACCGGCTCGACCTGAATATCGTCTTCGTCGATCGTGAAGACATCCGACTCGCCGCCGCCTTCAAGCCGCGCATTCAAGCCGGGAATATCCGTAGCCGACAGCCAGCGCTTGTCGGAAAGGCTGAAAACCTTATCGTTCGGACCCAACGATCCCTTCGTGATCAGACGGGCCAGCTGCTGCACGTCTTTCACGCCGAGCGTTCGGCCATTTACTCGAATGGCGAATTGGTGTTGACTCATCACTTCTTTCCATCAAGCCAAATGATGCTTACCCCCGAAACGGCCCCTTCCCCCATTGCCACCATGATAGGGATTTTTAAGAAAAAGGCAAGTTAATTTAGCTCGAACACCCGGCAATTGCGTTCCGTTTCCGGAACAATTCCTCTATAATTTCAAGGAGATTACCCCAATATTGCAGATTCGGATTCGATCCTGTCGACCGAATGGCGCAGGGGCGAAATCTCCTGCGTTTTGTCCTTAAGCTCAACGGTAGCCTTTTAAAGCTAAAAATGCTAAGCTCCGCGAAGCGAAAACCCAATATGGAGGCGATCGACGATGGTTGCTGGAACTCGAATCGGTTTATACGGATGGACGCTGCTGGTTTCGACCTTGCTTTGGCTGGCTCCGCTCGGCTTGGCCGGGGCGACCGACACACAAGCCTTGACGCTTGATGACGCACTCAAACTGGCGGCCGCCAACAACCCGGATCTGAAAGAAATCGACGAAGTGGTTTTGCGCGCCGAAGTGGGGATCCAACGCGCCTGGTCGGTGCTGTTGCCCAATCTGGGAGCCAATGCCGCCATCACGCGCAACGACAGCGAAGTGAAATTACCGTCCGACGGCGACTTGGCGGCGCTGGACGCGGGCTGCACCGCCGGCGATCAAGCGCTGTGCGACGAATTGGCCGCCACCCGGCAGATCGTCATTCAGGAACGCTGGATGCGCAGCGCCGGGTTGACCGCCAGCATGACGCTGTTGAGCCCGCGCAGCATTCCGCTCATCATCAACGGACATGCGTCCTATCAAACCGCCCGCCGCCAGGCACGCCACGCCCGCGCCGAATTGTTTTACGCGGTGGCGGCCGCCTATTACGCGGTGGTACAAGCCGAAAAGCTCACCGCCGTAGCCGAAAAAGGGCTCGAACGCGCCGATGAATACCTCAAACTGGCCCAAAATCGGTTCAAGGTGGGGGCGGGCATCGAGGTGGACGTTTTGCGCGCCAAAATGGAACGCGCCGACGCGGAAAAAGTGCGCATCCAGGCCCATACCGGCTATCAGCTGGCTCAACAAGCCCTCGGCTTTCTGATCGGGGTGACACCGCCGCTGGTTCTGACGCCGCCCGCCGCACCCGCCCTTCCCGAAGCGCAGAAAAAAGATTGGGTGAAACAAGCCGTGGAAACCCGCGAAGATTTGCGCGCCGCCGAACAGACTATCGCCATCGCCGAACGCAGCGAGCTGGAAGCCTGGCTGGGCTTTCTCCCCAATACCTACGTTCAAGGCAGTTATGATTGGACCAGCGCCTCCGGCTTTTCGGGCGATGAAACCAGTTGGCGCGTGATGTTCGTCGCCGAGTGGCCGTTGTTCGAGGGTAGCCGCAAAATCGCCGATATCCGCGAACGCCGCTCGCGCATCCGCTCGGCGCGTCTGGCCAGCCGCCGTTTGCGCGACCAGATCGCCAACGAGGTGCGCGAAGCCTGGTTGAAACGGGAGGATGCCCATTCCCAGCTTCTCGCCAGCCGCACCAAGGCCGAACTGGCCAAGGAAAACTACCGCCTGATCAAACGTCAATACGGCGTGGGCCTGGCCGACAACCTCAGTATGCTCGACGCCTCGACCGCCTTGTTGCAGGCCGAACAGTCTCTGGCCGTGGATGAATTGAGCGAAAAACTGAGCGTGCTGACTTTGCGGCAGCGCCTCGGTCTGTACCTGCAAGTGGAGGCCAACGATGAGCGGTAAACGGATTCTCGCGCGGTTTGCGTCCATCGTGTTTCTCCTTTGGGCCTGCGTATCGCTCATGCCGGTTTCGCTGGCGCAAACCGTCGACGCCCCACTCCCCGCCGTCGAGGCAACTCCAAGCGCGGAACATGCGCCGACCGCCGACACGCCGTCCGACATTCCTGCACCGTCCGGCAATCCTGCGACGTCCGTCGAGGCGGCAGCCCCCGACGAAGGCACGCCAGCTACCCGCCGGGCGAGAAAACGCAACGGCCGCGCCTCGGGCGCTGCCGCGAACGCGGCTTCGCCCTCAACTCTTCTGCTTGAACTCTCGCCCAGCCTGCGACTGACACCCGGCGTATGGTCCCGCTACCGTTTTGAAGACAAGCTCACGCGCCGCGTGCGCGAAATCGAAGTGGGTGTCGCCGGACCCGAACCGAGCCGTTCCTCAAGCGCCGTCTGGCTGGAAATCACCACCGAAAGCCGCTCGGGTGTGCCGGTGGTTTTGCGTATCCTGTACGATCCGGAGAATCTGAGCGCGCCGCCGGTACATCGCTTGATCGTCAAAACCGGCGACCATCCGCCGGTGGAGCTGCGTCCGGCCGGGTATGGATACACGCTCAGTCAAAAACATCCCGGCCGCTACGTCGAATTGGGCAAGGAACGCCTCGAAGTGGAAGCGGGCCGCTTCGACGCCGTGCGCGGGCGCTACAGTTCGTCGGGCGATACCATCGTCGAACTGTGGTCCCACCAACGCGTCGCGCCGCTGGGTATCGTGCGCGCCATGTCCTCGCTTTACGACCTGGAGCTTCTGGAGCACGGCCGCGACTACGAGGCGCGGGTCATCGAGGAACCCATCCCGCTGCGGGAACCCGAGTCGATTCAGATGCGGCAGTCCGGACAGGATTGATCGCGCAAGCAAGGAGCGACGAAAATGGGGCCCATCGACTGGGACCGTGCACTGGATCTTTACCTGGCTCACCTGAAGGTGGAGCGCCGTCTGTCGCCCAACACCCTGGCGGCTTACAGCCGCGACCTGACCGTCTATGTATCCTATATGTTACAGGAAGCAATCGAGTCCCCCGCTGCGGCGACGCGCGAAAAGCTGTCGGCCTACCTGCAGCAGCTGGCCGCGCGCGGTTTGTCGCCCCGCACGCGCGCCCGCATGACCAGCGCCATTCGCGGGTTCCATCGTTTTCTGGTGAAGGATCGCCGCTGCGAGCACGACCCCACTCCCGATCTGGCTCCGCCCAAACTGCCGCGACCGTTACCCCACGTGCTGTCGTTCGACGAAGTCGAGCGTCTGCTGGAAGCGCCGGGACGCGACACGCCGCTGGGCCTGCGTGACACGGCGATCGTCGAAACGCTTTACGGCGGCGGGCTGCGCGTCTCGGAACTGGTGGGCCTGAATCTGCAGCATCTCGACGCACAGGCGGGCCTGCTGAAGGTTTTCGGCAAGGGCGGCAAGGAGCGTCTGGCCCCTCTGGGCGACGCGGCGCTGGAGGCTCTTGACTCCTATCTCACCCATGCGCGACCGACGCTGTTACGCGGGGTGGAGTTGAGTCCGGCGCTGTTTGTATCGGTGCGCGGGCGGCGGCTCACGCGCGACGCAATCACCAAACTGCTGGACAAGTTGGCCTTGAAGGCGGGCTTGAAGCGGCGCATCAGTCCCCACATTTTGCGCCATAGTTTCGCCACGCACCTGTTGGAAGGCGGAGCGGATCTGCGCGCGGTGCAGGCGCTGTTGGGGCACGCCGACATCGCCACCACGGAGATTTACACCCATCTCGACCGTGCCGCCATCCGGCGCATCTATGAAAAAGCCCACCCGCGATCCAAAGTCTGAAGCCGTGCGGACGCCGCCTGTTCGCCGGGGCGTTTTTCGCGTTTTGCGTCGCCTGCGCGTTTGCACCGCGTGGCCGGTTTCCCCTTATTTTCGCTCGATGCGCTCGATGCGCTCGATACGCCCGCTGCGCCGTTGCCGCTTTTCGCGAAATCATTGGCTTTTTCAGCCGCACGCCGGGGGGTAAAGTAGGAATCCCCTGGCTTTACTAGGATTGCCGTAATACGTCACACCTGCACCGCTGCTTCCTCGACCGCCGTTGCTCGGAGGATGGCCGTCCGCTCTCTCCCCGATTTCGCTTTAAATGCGAGAGGCCCCGTCAATCGGGGATGAATTCGTGCCGGTCGTTCAGGCCTTCAGTCCGAAAGCGCCACCGGACAGCCTGATTTCGGGCGCAAAAGCAGACCTCGCTACTATATACATAATATATTATATTAGACATAATCGAGAGAGGATGATTTATCTCGTTGAAATAACACGGGTATTTCAGTTTCACCCGAATGGCGTCGAGATACGACTGCCATTCGCCGCTAAAATCGGGTTTTCTTCTTTTAATATCAATAACTTGCAGAGGCGAAGGGGAGCTTTTAGGGTCTGGAGCCCGCCGTAGGCACGCTGCAGGTTGAAATATAGTTAAAGGCTACTTCATATGAAACTTCAGACGATGCCTCACTTCTTTGTCAAATACGGTTTCGCCTATTTCAAATTCAACACCTTCATGATCGGACTTGAGCAGGGCTATTATCTGATACATTGCTTCCTGGTTATTTCTTGAGTCTTTTCTATCATTGCAACATGTAATGTTACCCGCTAATTCTGATTTATAGGTAATACTTCCCTCAAAGTTCGACCGCTTACAATTTTCAACCATACTAAAAAGAACCTTGGTTGCTAGGCATTTTTTATCACCCTGAGAATCATCACCACAATTTTCTTCGAGCAAATCATTTCTACCATTTTCTCCTTTGACTAATTCGACAACACTTTTGATATCATGAGACGTCATAGAGACTACCACATGTTCTTTCATATATTTTTCACTTAGTCCATAATTTTGTCTGGCTTTGGACCTCGGTGATTTCTCCCAAATATCTGCAATTCTCGTCAATTGATCATTGATCATTTCCAAACTCGTACTTCCGATAAGCAGGTTATTGTGCATCGCAAAATACGGATTATCGATCTCGTCGGGCAAGATAATTAAGGTGTCACGAAAAATGGAACTGCTTGTTACAGAACAAAATACTCTTATCATATAATTTACAAACACCGATCCACGACTTAGAAACATAAGAACCATGTAATCATCAATGCCTTCATTTTCAGCATCAGAATATGAATTATCATCACCCACGGTTATAAAATAAACGTGGATAGGAAAGGCGAAAGCAAGTATGGATCTTTCGAAAAACTTGCTTTCTTCAGTGGTGTCTTCCAGCGCATGCAGGATTACTTCCCACTGTCCACCGGAAGCGGCATCCAGTTTAATAGAACCAATCGATCTAGGTTGCAAGGCACCAAAAATACGATCAGATGTAGGTAACTCGCTAAAGCTGAATAAATGATTATAAGCAACAAATATTCCAGCAATAATGGCGCAGAAAGCCGCAGACGTTTTAATGAAGTCAAACATGATCGTTATCAACTCCGAGACTGTTTTTTTAATAATCTCATTTAAGGAATTCAGAATAATATCTATCATCCCCACTCTACGTTTTTGTGATTCATGTAGCAATTATGCTTAGTAATATAATTTTGTCTATGTATTGTTTGTTCCAGCTAGGGCGTTTCAATTCTGATTGAGTCTCGAATTATCTTCGATTGGTGATGGGTGGCACGGGCTAAACCGTCAGGTTTGCCCGTGAAAACAGCATGGGCAAGCCAAAGGCTTGGCCCATGGCACCCGTAAGCCGAATTATAGTGGGTGGAAAATGGTGAAAAGCTTAGAATTGAAACGCCGTGTTGTTCCAGCGTGCACCCTCGACGGGCTCCACGATTACAAGCGCAGCCTTCCGCGATGCGGTTCCCCCATAAACCTCGACCCGGCCCTTACGGGCCGGGGGTCCCCACTGGGCAGAATGGTCACCGGGTGCAACCGGTAGAAAGCGAAAAGGCGCAAAGCCGCGAGTGCGACCCGCCTGCAGATTGGGTTAGAACAGGGAGCGCACGGCCGTCTGCGCGGCAACCAGGAAGCTCGACGGCAGCAAGCCCAGTTGCAGCGTCGCCACCACCGCGATCACCACCGCCACCTGCACCGGCATGGACCGAAGCGGCGCAAGCTCCGCGCCCTCTTCGGCGGGCTTCATATACATGAAAACCAGGATGCGCAGGTAGTAATACACCGACAGCAACGAGTTGATCACGCCGATCACGGCGATCAGCACCAGCCCCTGGTCGATGGCCGATTTGAACACGTAAAACTTGCCCATGAAACCGGCCGTCGGCGGCACGCCCGCCAGGCTCAGCATGAAAATCGTCATGGCGACACCCAGCGCCGGAGCGCGGAAGCCGAAGCCCGCCCAGCCCTTCGAAACCAGCAGGTTTTCCTTGTCGCGCCGTCCGGCCAGGATCACCACTCCGAACGCGCCCAGGTTCATGGCCGCATAAGCCACCAGGTAAAACAAGAGCGACGCCGCGCCGTTGTTGTCGGGCGACCGGGTGATGGAAAGAAAACCGACCAGCAGATAACCCGCATGAGCGATGGACGAATAGGCCAGCATACGCTTGATGTTGTCCTGCATCAGGGCCGTCAAGTTACCCAGCGTCATGGTGGCCACCGCCAGCACCCACAGGATGTGGAACCAGCCGAAGCCCACCAGCTTCATGTCGTAAAACACGGTGATGAACAGCCGCAGGAAAGCCGCAAAGGCCGCCGCCTTGACCGCCGTGGCCATAAAGCCCGTGACCACCGTCGGCGCGCCCTCGTAAACATCGGGCGTCCACATGTGGAAGGGCACCGCCGCCACTTTGAAGGCGAAACCGATCAGGATGAAAATCATGCCCAGGGGCAAAAAGGCCGAGCCCGTCACGCCCTTGGCCGCGATGAACTGCATCACCGCGTCGTAACCGGTCGCGCCCACCGCGCCATATACGAAGGCGATCCCGAAGAGCAGAAAGGCGGTGGAGAACGCGCCCATCAGGAAATACTTCAGCGCCGCCTCCACGCTCTGATTCAAGTGACGTTGGAAGGCCGCCAGCACGTAGATGGGAATCGACATCAGTTCCAGAGCGACGAAAAACGCCAGCAGGTCGCTGGCCATGCCCATCAGCATCATGCCGGACAGCGCCATCAGCAACAGGCCGTAGAACTCGCCGCGATGCAAGCCGTGCTCGTGGAAAAAGCCGATGCCCAGCAACACGGTCACACCCGCCGCCGCCAGCAGCAGCGCGTTGAAAAACAGCCCGAAGGCGTCCACACGCAGCATCCCGCCGAAAGCCGAGGTCGGGGGCGCGCCCCATTGCCACAAGGTCAGCGCAAACGCCGCCCCGATCCCCACCAACGCCAGATAACCGGCGTAGGCACGGTTGGTTTCGGCGTGCGCAAACACGTCGAGCACCGGCACGGCGATGGCGAAGGCCACGACTACGATCCACGGCAGCACATGCATCAGATCGGCTGGGGTAAACACGATCGGCATCGAGTCAGCTCCTTACCTTCTTCGTTGTCCGCTCCGCCAAAAGCGGCGCGTCTCAGTCTGCGTCGTCCGACGTTCCGAGCAGTTCGGAAAGCGTCAGCGGCTTCGCCTCGTCGGGCCATTCGACGGCCAGTTGGGCGGTCACCTTGGCGCGGTACACGCTCACCAGGTTTTCCACCGAGGCGTCCATCTTACGCAGAAAATAATTGGGGAAAAGACCCATGAAGAACATCAACAGAACGAGCGGGATCAGCACCACGAACTCGCGCAGGTTGAGGTCTTTCAAGTCCTTGTTCTTCTCGTTGGTCACCGGGCCGAACATCACCCGCTGGAACATCCACAGCATGTAAACCGCGCCGAGCAGGATGCCCGTCGAAGCCAGGACGGTGAAGATTTTGGCGTAGGGCAAGGCCATCGATTTGAAGCTGCCCACCAGAATCAGAAACTCGCCCACAAAACCGTTCAAGCCCGGCAGGCCGATGGAGCTCAGCGTGGTGATCATGAACACGGTGGCGAAGGCGGGCATAACCGCCGAGAGACCGCCGAATTCGCTGATCAACCGCGTATGGCGGCGTTCGTAAATCACCCCCACCAGAAGGAAGAGGGCGCCGGTGGAAATACCGTGATTGAGCATCTGGTAGATCGAGCCCTCGATGGCCTGCACGTTCATCGCCGCGATGCCCAGCATGCAGAAACCCAGATGGCTGACAGACGAATAGGCCACCAGACGTTTGACGTCCTTCTGCACCATGGCCACCAACGCGCCGTAGATGATGCCGATCACCGCCAGCCCCGCGATATAGGGCAAGGCGTAGTAGGCCGCCACCGGGAAGAGCGGAATGGCGAAGCGCAGAAAACCGTAGGTACCCATTTTCAGCAGCACGCCCGCCAGAATCACCGACCCGGCCGTGGGAGCCTCGGTATGGGCGTCGGGCAACCAGGTGTGGAAGGGAAACATGGGAACCTTGATGGCGAACGCCAGCGCGAAGGCGGCGAACATCAGGATCTGCGCCTGGACTGGCAGGGCGGTCTTGGCCAGCGCCAGCAGGTCGGTGGTGTAACCGCCGAACTGCCCGGCGTGCACCATATAGAGGTATAAAAGGGCGACCAGCATGAACAGCGAGCCGACCATGGTGTAGATGAAGAATTTCACCGCGGCATAGATGCGGTTGGCTCCGCCCCAGATGCCGATCAGGAAGTACATGGGGATCAGCATCAGTTCCCAAAAGACGTAGAACAAAAAGATGTCGGTGGCCACCAGCGTGCCCAGCATGCCGGTTTCAAGGAACAAGAGCGAGAACATAAAGCCTTTCATGCCCTTTTCCACCGCCGAGAAGGCCGACAGAATCACCAGCGGCGTCAGGAAGGTGGTCAGCATCACCAAAAGCAGCGAGATGCCGTCCACGCCCACGCGATAGCCGATACCCAGTTCCGGAATCCAGTCCTGCATCTCGGTGAACTGCATGGCGGCCGTGCCCGGCTCGAAGGCGGCCAGAAGCGGCAGCGACAACACGAACACCAGCGCCGACCACGCCACGGCGAACACCTTGATCATGCCGAATTCCTTCGACGGCATGAGGGCCACCAGCAGCGCGCCCAGAAGCGGCAGGAAGGTCAGTAGCGACAGAATCGGAATAGCTTGCAGGTCCATATCGAGTCACCCCTTCACAGCGAAGTGCCTTGCCACAGGTATGCCAAAAGCGCCGCCGCCCCCACCAAGAATGCCAGCAGGTAGGTCTGCACGTTACCGGTTTGCACGAGCCGCAGGCCCATACCGGCCGACCGCACCAGCCAGGCCGACACCTTCACCAGCACGCCGTCCACCAGATACGTATCCACAAAGCCCCACAAAAAGAGGCCCAGGTTCAGCGTGGGACGGATAAAGGCGTAGAAGTAGCCCTCGTCCACGTAGTACTTGTTGAAGATCACCTTGTGGATACCGGCGAATTTCTCTTTCATGCGCGCCGGGACGTCGCTTCGGGCGTCTTTGTACAGCGCGCGCGCCACGATCCAGCCGCCGAGGGCGATGGCGGTGGAGATCAGCATCAGGCCCCATTCGAGCATGGCCGAACCGTGCACCACGCCCACGGCGTTGTTGGCCACCGACAGCGTCTCTTCCAGGTTGTGCTCGAAGTAATTGGGCAGAGCGTGGAAGATGTGCGGCATGCCGACCCAGCCGCCGACGATGGCCAGGAAGGCCAGCACGATCAACGGGATGGTCATGGTATAGGGCGATTCGTGAATGCCCTTCTTCTTGATTTCTTCCGGGGCGCGGGACTCGCCGCTGAAGGTCAGGTAATAGAGCCGGAACATGTAGAAGCTGGTGCAGGCCGCCGCCAACGCTCCCGTCAGCCACAGGGCCGCCCCCAGCCAACTGGGCGCGCCGTAATGCACGGCGAAAGTTTTATAAAGGATTTCATCTTTCGAGAAGAAGGCCGCCAGGGGCGGGATACCCGCGATGGCCAGACAGGCGACGAAAAAGGTTTTCGAGGTAATGGGCATCAGCTTGTCGAGTCCGCCCATTTTGCGGATATCCTGCTCGCCGTGCATGCCGTGAATCACCGAACCGGAGCCCAAAAAGAGGCAGGCCTTGAAAAAAGCGTGCGTCATCAGGTGGAAGATCCCCGCCGCAAACGCGCCCACGCCCACGCCCAGGAACATGAAGCCGAGCTGCGAGACGGTGGAGTAGGCCAGCACCTTCTTGATGTCGTACTGGAACAAGCCGATGGTGGCGGCGAACAGGGCCGTCAACGCGCCGACGATGGCGACGGTCATCATGGCCGAGGGGGCGAGCACAAACAGAAAGCTCAGCCGCGCGATCATGTAGACACCCGCCGTCACCATGGTGGCGGCATGGATCAAGGCCGAGACCGGCGTCGGACCGGCCATGGCGTCGGGCAGCCAGACATACAGCGGAATCTGGGCGCTTTTACCGGTGGCGCCGAAAAACAGCAGCAAGCAGATCACCGTGGCCCACATGGGCGAAACGGTTTTGGCCTGCGCCGCCAGGGTGGTGTAATCGAGCGCGCCCACGATCCAGAACAGCAGCAGCATGGCGATCACGAAGCCCATGTCGCCGATACGATTGACGATAAAGGCCTTCTTGCCCGCCGTGGCTTTTTCGTTGTCGGTGAACCAGAAGCCGATCAAGAGATACGAGCACAAACCCACACCTTCCCAACCGACGAACATCAGCGGCAGAGAGTCGCCCAGAACCAGCACCAGCATGGAGAAGGTGAACAGGTTGAGGTAGGTGAAATAGCGCGAATAGCTCTCGTCGTGGGCCATGTAGCCGATCGAATAGATGTGGATCAGCCAGCCGACGCCCGTGACCACCAGCGCCATGAGACCGGAGAGACCGTCCAGCGTGAAGCTCACGTTCACGCTGAAATCTCCGGCCGCCATCCAGCTGTACATCACCTGCTGGATCGGTTCGCCGGTGATTTTCAGGTGGATGAACAGAATCACCGAAATGAAAAAGGAGACGCCCACCGAGCCCACGGCCAGGGCCGTCACCAGCGGTTTGGGCAGCTTGTTGACGAATACGCCGTTGATCAGGCAGGCCACCGCCGGCATCAGCGGGATCAGGACCAGCCAGCGGGTCACGTCGATTCCGGCGCTCAGGTTCAGCCGCAGGGTGATAAACAGGGCCGCCAGTCCGGCGGCGATCACCCACAGCGCGATACGTCCGGGCCCGATGGGGGCCGCGGCGACCGCTTCATGTTCCGATTCGTGGTGCGTCATGCTCGCTCCTCGCCGATTTGCATGCGGGAAGGGTTGTTACAGTTTCAGATCCGCCGCTTCGTCCACGTAGACCGTCACCTTGTTGCGGAACAGGGCGACGAACACCGCCAGCCCGACCGCCGCTTCGGCGGCCGCGACCGTCATGACGAAGAAGACCATCGTGTGGCCCACCTCGTTGCCGTGCATGGCGGCGAACGTGATGAACGCCAGGTTGACCGCGTTGAGCATCAGTTCGATGCACATAAACACGATCAATCCGTTTTTGCGCAGCATCACACCGATCATGCCCAGCGTGAACAGAAGCACCGCCAACACCAGAAAATGGTTCAGCGTGATTGTCGTCAACCAGCTCATCTCAAACCTCGCTCAAGCGGGTTAAAACCGCGTTTTAGCCACGACCACCGCCCCGATCACCGCCGACAGCAGAAGCACGCCGATCGCCTGAAAGGGCAGCATATAGTCGTTGAACACCATCATCCCGACGTTTTCCACCGATCCGAAGGACGCCGCCAATTCGGCGCGCGGCAAAAGCTGGGCTGTCAGGACCAGGGCGAATTTGAGCCCGATCCCCAACGCCAGGACGGTCGCCACGATCTTTTTGGCCGCATGCCGCCTGAGCCCCAGTTCCTCGCGTTGCAGGTTGAGCATCATGATGACGAAGATGAACAACACCATGATGGCTCCGGCATAGACCAGAATCTGCAACACCGCCACGAACCCGGCATGCAGCATCACGAACAGGGCCGCCGTCGAAAACAGCGTCATGATCAGCGCCAATGCCGAATGAATGGGGTTTTTATGGAAGATCAGCAGCACGGCTCCCAAAAGGGCCAGAAGCGCAAACGGCCAGAAGATGATCGCGTCCATGGTTTCCCTTCTCTCCCTCGGATCGTTATCGGATCCACGGCGACACGCCCAAGGCGGCCGCCTGTCACGCCCGGCCTAATCGGCGGACGGTTTTTCCGTTTGCACCACGGTCCCAAGCTGACCGACGCCTTTGAGCGTCAATCCGGCGAAGGCCGCTTCCTCGGCCGCCATTGCGGCGAAGGCGTCTTTGAACGTCTCGTATCCGAAATCCGCCTCGAAGCGGCGGCCCAAAGCCGTCACCAGGCTCAGTTCGTCCCAGGTATTCTGCGCCGGAGTCACCGCTTTGCGGATACGCTGCACGCGTTTTCCATGATTGGTGAAAGTACCGTTCTTTTCCGCCCAGGTCTGCGCGGGCAACACCAGATGGGCCTGCGCCGCCACCGTCAACGGCCGGGTGGAGACCACCAGCAGGAAGTCCAGCAATGCCAAAGCCTTGCGCAGGGCGGTGGAATCGAAGTCGGGCCGTACAAGCAGATCCTCGTGGAAAAGGATCAAGCTTTTGATCTTGCCGTCTTCGATGGCGGTGATCAGTTCGTGGGCGAAGGTGAATTCCTCCTCGCCCTCGGTCAGATTCAGCAGCCGCGCGCCGGTGGAGTTGGGCGACTTGTCGTCGCTCACCAGCGTCTTGGGCAGAATGTCCGACATCACCGGCACCACCGGGCGATGGTTGTAACCGGTCAAAACACCCACCTTGCCCGCGCCCAGCAGCGTCCCGAGTTTTTTGGCGGCGAACAGCTCTTCGTTGGTCATCCAGGGCGAGGTCAAAACACCGATGGTTTCCCCGCCGTGCACCGAGCGGACCTCTTCGAGCTTGGCATGGGCGAAATCGAGGGCCGCGTCCAACTCGACCGCTTCCAGATCGGCGTCGAGACGCGCCTGGGCTCCGCTCAAGCGATTGTCGGCGACGAAATCGAAGTTGTGACGACCGGCGTCGCACATCCAACAGGCGTTGACCGCCTCGTTTTCACGCGGCAGCAACCGCCGGATGCGGCCGTCGAGAGAATGGATCTCGATGTTGCAGCCGATGGAGCAGCTCGGACAGATCGACGGCACCTTGATGAGATCCCAGTTGCGCGCCGAAAAATGATATTTTTTGTCTTCCAGCGCTCCCACCGGACAGAGGTCGGCGGCATTTAAGGCGAAGTCGGACTCGAAGGCTTGTTTATAGGTGTGGATCTTGAGATTGTGGCCGCGGTGCATGCGCTCCAGCTCGTATTCGCCCGCCACCTCTTTGAGGAAACGCACGCAGCGGGTGCACTCGATGCAGCGGTTCATCTCCACCCACATCTTGCCCAGATCCTCGCGCTTGTAAATGCGCTTCTTATCGTGGAAGGGCACGAAGCGGCTGACTTCGGGACCGTACGCGTAGGTGTAGTCCTGCAGCTTGCATTCGTAGGCCTCGTCGCAGACCGGGCAGTCGAGCGGGTGGTTGAGCAGCAGAAACTGCAACACCGCCCGACGCGCATTCTTGATGGTATCGGTCTCGGTAAAGACCTCCATGCCGTCGTTGAGCGGCGTACCGCAGGCCACCACCGGTTTGGGCGGGCCGGGCTTCGTTTCCACCAGACACATGCGGCAATTGCCCGAAATGGACAGATGCTTGTGCCAGCAGAAATACGGAATCGGCACGCCGATTTGCTGGGCCGCCTGCAGAACGGTCAATCCGGCGGGCAACTCGTACTCGACGTCGTTGAACTTGGCTTTGATCATCTTCACCGTTTCGGACATGGTGACTCCTGCTACGACAGCTGTCCGTTTTTGGGGCAGCGTCCCAAGCGAATGTGCTCTTCGAACTCGTCGCGGAATTTCGTGACGAACGACTCCATCGGCATCGCTGCCGCATCCGACAGCGGGCAGATGGTGGTGCCCATCATGTTATGGCAGACCTCCAACAGCAGGTCGATGTCTTCCATTTCCCCTTCACCCGCTTCGATGCGCGAAATGATCAGGTGCAGCCAGTGGGTGCCTTCGCGGCAGGGAGTGCACTGGCCGCAGGATTCATGGGCGTAAAAATGGGCCAGGTTGGTCATGGCGGCCACCATGCAGGTGTCCTCGGGAATCACGATGATCCCGGCCGACCCGGCCATGCTGCCCACGTCGCGCATGGAATCGTAGCTGTGCGGCCGATCGATCTCGTCGGGTTTGAGCACCGGGCAGCTCGACCCGCCGGGAATGACGGCTTTCAAGGTTTTGCCGTCGAGCAAGCCTCCGGCCACTTCCTCGATGATGTATTTGAGGTTGGTGCCTTGGGGTAACTCGTAGAGCCCCGGCTTTTTCACGCAACCCGACACGCCGAACAGGCGCGTACCGCCGTCCTTTTCGATGCCCAGCCCGGCGAACCAGTCGCCGCCGTTTTTGAGAATGTGCGGGATGTTGGAGAGAGTCTCGACGTTGTTGACGGTGGTGGGCAGTCCGAAAACACCCACCTGAGCCGGAAAGGGCGGCTTGAGGCGCGGTTCCCCGCGTTTGCCCTCGATCGAGTTGATCATGGCCGTCTCTTCGCCGCAGACATACGCTCCCGCACCGGTACAGACGGCGATATGCAGGTTCTTCTGCGTACCGAAAATGCCCTGGCCGAGATAGTTTTTTTCGCGCAATTCGCCGATGGCCCGTTCCAGGATGGCTTTTTCTTCCCACATCTCGCCGCGCACGTAAATATAGGCATAATCGGCGCGGATGGCATGGCAGCCGATGATGATGCCTTCAAGCAACTGATGCGGATCGTGACGCATCAGGGCGCGATCTTTGAAGGTGCCCGGCTCGCCTTCGTCGGCGTTGACGCACAGGAAGTGTGTCTTGCCGTCGTCTTTCGGCATGAAGCTCCACTTGATACCGGCCGGGAAACCCGCCCCGCCGCGGCCGCGCAGATTGGCCTTCTTGACCTCCTCAATGACGGCATCGGGATCCATGGCCAAGGCTTTTTTCGCGGCTTCATAACCGCCGTCGGCCAGGTAGGTGGCCAACAGTTGGGAATCGGGTTTACCGAAACGCTTCGAGAGAACCAGTTCGCTCATGGAGCACTCCCCGCGTTAGTCACAGGCGTTCAGAATCTGGTCGACTTTTTCAATCGTGAGATTTTCGTAATTCGTCTTGTTGATGATCATGGCCGGAGCGGATCCGCACAAGGCGAGGCACTCCACTTCTTCCATCGAAAATTTCCCGTCGGGCGTCACCTCGCCGGGACCGATGGCCAGCTTTTTCTTCACATGCTGAATCACCGCACCCGCACCCGACATGGCGCAGCTCAAGGTACGGCAAATCTGGACGTGGTAGCGGCCGATCGGCGCCTTGTAGTACATCGTGTAGAACGACGCCACCGATTCCACATGCATGCGCGGCAACTGGAGGCGCTTGGCCACCAATTCGGTCACCTCGGGCGTGACATGCCCGAACTGGTCCTGCGCCACGTACAAAACGGGGAGCAAGGCCGCCTGGCGATCGTAGTATTCTTCGAGGGCTCGCTGAATCCGCGCTTCCGACTCCGCCGAGAATTCCAGGGCCATGGGTCATCCTTACAGGTTGTGGAGCGAGATCGCCTGCCCAGCGGCAATAAAGGACCGCAGGCGGAAACAATCCCTTCACGATCTGGATTTTCTTTTGATAATCAGTAATTTAGTTCGCTCGGTTACCGCAAGTAAGTACCTGATTTGTATGTCATTGCCGAATCTTTGTCAAGCACATTCCCCGTCGTCGCTTATGCATAAAGCTTTATAGACATATTGATTTCGCTCATAATTTCAAAACACTCCAAATATCCGATGGGAAACGGGACGTTGCACCGGAGTTTCCGATGGGAATGGGGCGTTGCAATTCTGATTGAGTCTCGACTAATTTTCGATTGATGATGGGTGGCACGGGCTAAACCGTCAGGTTTGCCCGTGAAAACAGCATGGGCAAGCCAAAAGCTTGGCCCATGGCACCCCGTAAGCCAAATTATAGTTCGGTGGAAAACGGTGAAAAGCTTAGAAGTGAAACGCCCTGCCGATGGGAATGGGGCATTGCACCGGAGCCAAAGTATGATAGAATAGGTGTGGATTCGCGCGCGGTTCTGGAACCCTGTCATTTTGGGGAAAGGCCCGAAATACCATGATCATCCAAATTCCCTCTACCGATGAGGCGGACGCCCTGGCGAAACGCCTGAGAGGCCTGGCCGACGAGCTCTGCGACGGTTTGAAACCGGCAGAGGAAAACGTGCTGATCCCCAACACCGAAACCCTGGCCGGTCCCGATCGCATCGGGCACGCGTATTTCTACCGGTTAACGGAGGGCTTTGTCAGTGCTTACTGGGGCGACCGACTGTTGTTTTACTACGAGCAGGGCGAGTTGGTGGGTCTCGACAACTGCCTGGGCGCCGGCCAGATTCGCGGCACATTGGAATTCGCCGTCCGGGCCGATGTTTACGCAGCGGCTCCCGCGCTGAAGAAAATCCGCAAGGATCCCAAGCGTTTCGAACTGCTCGGCGAGTACTGGGCGGTCCAGTCGAACCTCTTCCAAGTGCTGTTGGGCGCCACCGTCGCCACCGTGCGTCCCAACTTCCAGATGCGCAGTTTCCCCGCCGGAACCACCATCATTCACCAGGGAAATACCGATTCGGAAGTGTATTCGATGCTGTCCGGTCGCGCGGATGTGGTGGTGGATGGACGAAAGGTGGGAGAAATCGGTGAAAACGAAATTTTCGGTGAAATGAGCCGCCTGACCGGCGACCCCCGCAGCGCCACCGTCGTGGCCACCACCGACTGCGAAACGATGTCCTTCGGCGGTGAAGACTTCAACAAACTGGCCACCACCAACCCCACGGCCCTGATGGATATCGCCCGCAATTTATCCTCGCGCCTGGCCCATCTCAATCAGTCCGTTTCAGAGAAAGGATAGCGACCCGGCAAGCGGAATCGTGCCGCTGGGATGAGACGAACCGGACCGGAACCTCACGCACAGGTCACCATGTCGCCATTCCCACAATAATTTGAATTTATTGTTGTTTCAGGTAATCGGATCCCGTTTTCGCGGGACCGGCAGGAGAGGAAGCGGCTCCAATATTCGGAATCGGAGCGGCAGGCCGTTTACCCGGCGTTTTCCCGTTTGTCTTTCTCCGGACTCTCGGTTTGGGACACATCCAGTCTGGAAACGTTGCGGCGCAATATTTTCGACTGGATGTAAGCAGCCAGCCTGGCCTGCGAATCATCGACGAATTCCATAAATTGCACCCCCATACCGGGAATGATTCCCTCGGTCATGATGGCTTCCTGCATGCTTACTTGATGCACCACCACTCCCCGCGCTTGAACCAACCCCCGAACCTCGCCCTCCAGCCGAAAGCGCACAACCAGTTCCGCATCGATCGGCAAGGCACGGCGTGTCTGAATGAACGCACCGGCAGAGCTCAGGTTGAGGATATTGTGCCGGTCGATACCCGCATCCGTCATAATCTCGGCTGTAATCACCTCCGAGAGGCGATGGGATCCGCGTTGTTCGGTCAGGGTCAGCGAATGTTTCCGTAAAAGCTCCAGATAATCATCCTGCTGTGCTCGGATGGAAAGTCCGGCGAGACAACCGCCATTATCGTCATCCTCAGACCATTTCACCCAGGCGTCCAGCGAGCGGCCGGCCGCAATATGCACATTCACCCCGTGTTGGACTTGCAACTGGCCATCGACTTCCACTTGCAGCCCCTGGGTGGAGAAATCGAGCGAGCGCCCGTCGAATTTGATGTCGTTCTGCCTCAATTTTACCTGAGCCCGCTTTTCGTAGCGCGGCTGCCGACGGCGATCGATCCAGTTTCTCTCTTCGTTTCCGGCAAGCGATTCATTGTAGAAATTCAGAAAATAGCGCACCACCTGCGGACAGAATTGTTTGCCGCTACACGCGATGATCTCGTTAACCGCCTCCCCGCTGGAGCGGGCCTTACGATACGTCCGCGTGGAGGTCATCGCATCGAAAGAGTCGGCAACCGTAATCATGCGTGCAAATAACGGAATCGTCTCGCCTTTGAGTCCGCTCGGGTAGCCCTTGCCGTCGAAACGCTCGTGATGATGACGAACGCCGTCCAGAATATCGGGATAATCTTTGAAGATCGGAGCCAGAATATGCTCTCCCTTTTCGGGGTGGGTTTTGACCCGCTCGTATTCCTCATCCGTCAGCTTGCCGTCCTTGAGCAGAATCGCATCGGGCCAGCCGATTTTACCCACATCATGGCAGCGTGCGGCATTGACGATATTGACCACGTCGTGGGAACGGAAGTTGGCTTGCCGAGCCATCCCTTCCACCATCGCCGCCACGCGCGACGAATGGCCTTCGGTATAGGGATCCTTGGCTTCCAGCGCCAGAATCAACGCATCGATGGCATTGAGGAAGAGCTGCTGCGCCTTCCAGCGCTCGGTGATGGCCACCTCCTCCAGCAGATCCTGTTGGCGGCGACGCTCATGGTCGAGTTGCCACAAGGCCAAGGCGTCTTCGACTTTGCGCTTGAGATAATCCAACTCTACCGGCTTCACCAGAAAATCATGGGCACCGCTGGTCAGGCAATGAATGGCCACATCCAGATCGGCGTTGCCGGTCATGATGATGAACAACGGTTTGTCCGGCCAGTCGCTGATCTGCGAAAGCAACCAGATACCGTCGTGACCCGGCATCGAGATATCGGAAAGCACCAACTGGTAATGCATTTCCCGCATCATTTCGAGGGCGGTTTCCGCATCGGCCGCGATATCGACCTGGTAAGACCACTTGCGAAGTGCCAGACTGAAAACTGTACGAATTACTTTTTCGTCATCCACGACAAGGATACGCGGATCGGACGGCTCAGTTGGAGACGCGACCAACGAAATGACTTGCTTGTTGCGATTGGGACCCACGTCCAACTCCTGCCGATCCTTCGGCTTAACTACCCAGTCCATTGTATTCGCACACGGCACACCTTACATATTCGGATATTTTTTCCTTATCTTCAATTGAAATCGAAACAATTATAATTCTATTTACTGTAATTGCCCGGATTAGCCCGGCACTCAGGCATTGACACCCGAGCCCGATCTGTTAGGCTGGGGCATCGTCAACCGTCAATCGGGAGGCTTGCATGCCCTGGACCATCTGTGCCGACGTTCATGGAGCACACGACTTGCTGGCAGCCGAACGGCCGCATAACGGTCCCTTGTTTCTTTTAGGAGATAACCTCAACTTAGTGGATTTCCACACTCTTTCCGGCGTCGCGGCCCGAGTGCTGAGCAAAGCCGACATCGGACGCATCGTATTGGCCATCGCCACCGGCGGGCCTAAAAAAGCGCTGAAACTGGCCGACAAGCTGTTTTTTCGGAATCCGGAGAAAATCGCCCGCGCGCGTGTTGAAATCCTGAAGGATTACGGAGAATTGGCCAAAATTCTACCCGAATCGGCGCGGGTAATCCATGGAAACGTGGATTGGCCCGACCTGTTGGAAGAAGCGCTGGGCGAACGCTACCGGGATGTGGGCGTGGAAGAAATCGACGGCGTTCGGGTGGGTTTTCTATCGGGAACCGGCTCCTACCCGTATTCGATGCACCTGCCGGGGGAAAGCGATGACGACACCTACCGTGAAAAGCTGTTCAGCCTGGGACCAGTGGACATGCTGTGCACCCATTTCCCTCCCGATATCGATGGTTTAACCTATGACGTGGTGGCCAAGCGCAGCGAAGGAGGCAGCCGCGCCCTGCTCGATTACCTCGACCGCTACCAGCCCCGCCTCCACTTGTTCGGCCACATCCATAATCCGCAAGTACCTGAAACCAAAAGGGGAAACACGCGTCTGGTGAATGTCGGCGGATTCCGTTACAACGGCGGGCGGACCTTCCGCTTCGATCCCCGATCTTTCGAGCTGGTCGAGACAAGCAAGCCTTCCAAATAATTCTCCCCTTTTCCGACAAAAAAAACCGAAAAAAGTCGCTTCCGGAATAATTCCCATCTGGAATCTGTCTAATTAAGTGAAGGGAGTCACAACGGGAACGACATCACCGACGACTCTTTTCACTTCGATCCTGATGATCTGCACCAATCGTCAGGGTCGACATTCTTCCTGGCACCTAACGTGGCATTAGAAACTGTATCCTACCCATTCTGCAGAGGGGAGCTTCGGCTCCCCTCCCTTCCTTTTATGCTCAAAGACCATCCGTTCACCCGAAAACCACCACGAAAAACGAATACCGGCAGGATGCCAGCCACAAAAAAAAGCGCGGGGGTTACCCGCGCTATTCATCACTGTTTTTAATGGGTTAGAGCGGCAGATAGTAAATAACGCCGCCCATCACGCCGAAGGCCACCGTCGCCCCACCTTCGACATTGTAGATCATGATGTCCAGACCGCCATCGAAGGCCAGGTTATCCATGATCTCGTATTGGATACCGCTCTGGAAGTCGATGGTGAAGCGTACCGTCGTGCTGGTGCCAGATACGCCAGGTACGCTAAACCCAGCTATGCTGGCAACATTCGTCTTGCTATGCAAAATACTGAAACCCATAGCCAAAGCGGGATAGAAGTAAAGCTTGTCCATCAATTTGATGTTGTATTTGGCTCCGAACAGGAAGGGGAAGACATGCAGCTGGAAGTCGCTGTCGTCGACATGGAAGTTGCCCATCCAGAAAGGCAGGCGGGAGAATATCTGCAGATTGTCGATCGGTGCGAAGGAAATCTGCGGCACCAGGCCAAAGGTGAACTGCGAATTGTTCGTACCGCCCAAGAACATATGGCCGCCGATACCCAGGTCCATCTCACGCGCGATATCGGCCCGCGCTTCAGGTGCTTGGCCGAAAAGGACAAACCCCATCGCCAACACCACCACCATCATAATTTTTTTCATGTTCCGCCTCCTCCTCATCCATTTTCAGTTATGTTTCAATCAAGCATCCCAAACCAAACAGGTCCAACTGCCTACAGCAAGTCTTACTAAATTGCAATAATTTCTTTTATGGAAAGGCACCCAGAACGGATTATTCCCGGAGAACCATCCGTCTGGTGGAAAATCAGGCCGACAAAGCCTGTTTCTGCAGGTGATCGAGATATAAAAAGAGTTTGAGGTCGTCGCCTTCACGAAAACGTGTATAGCGCAACGAAAAACCGGGCACCCGCATTTCACGCCGCGCACGCGATGCATCGCAGGTATCCAGAACCACTCCCTCCAGGCGCAAAGTCGCCGCCCCGCTCCCGGGCAGACGAATTAAAAGTTCCACCACCTCATCGCGGCTGGGCAGTTTTTCCGATTGCACAAAAACACCGCCCTTGGAAATGTTGACCGTAAAGAGGTCCACATCGGAGATCAATTCCTCCACACGCACTTGCAATACGGAACGGAAACGCGGGTGGACCCGTCGATCGACGAAGGCATGAGCCACCGAGCGGACCAACTCCAGATATTCAGGCGGCGGCGCCAGCAATTTAACCCCCGACTCGAACAGATTCACCTGTACGAGGTCGATTTTAAGGGATCGCGACCAAAGCACCGATCCCGCCACTTTCACCACCCCGCAGAGGTCGGAATGAATGTCCAGCTCGAGTTTGTCGCCGCTTTTCAATTCCTCGCTGGCAAGGATACACATTCCTCCTTCCGACAAATTGGTCAGAAAACCCAAGGTGGGCAGCGCAGCTCGCTGAATTTCGGTTTTAAAGCGGACCGGTATGCGTTTATGCTTACGTTCGTTGATCAGATCCATGTGACTACCGCCTCCGTATTTGGTGGTCTCAGCCCTTGGCGAAGGGGTAATGCTCGAGCGCATTGGCCAGGTAATCGTTCAGCCGTTCCTGCCCGTTATCGGTGAAATCCGTGAAGCGCACCCCGAAACCGGGGATCTGCAAATGCAAGCTGAAATGTTCCACCGGCACCACGTGCAGCACCTGGGCGGATAGCCGCAGGCCTTCTTCCGCATCGGGAAGGGTCAGTTTCATATCCACCTTGTCGCCCTTGTGCGGCGGATGCGTCGAACACACGAACAGGCCTTCCTTGCTCAGATTGACGGTTTTGTCACGCACCAGTTCACGCCGCGTGAGAAACGAGACGGACAAGCTGTCGCGGAAACGGAAAAACAGCCGCCGATCACTGAAGTTGCGCATCATGGCATTCACGAAACGAACGTAATGATCGTCCTTTTTGAGAATGCGAACGCCGAATTCATAACGCAATTCGCCGATCACGCCCACGGACATGCGCCGCACCCATTGGGTCTGCGACTCCAGGATAATGGGTCCGTCCTCATGAACCACCACCACCGTCAGGATATCGCCGATTTTCGGAGTCCGCCGCGACGCCACCGCCATACCGCCCAGCGATACATCGGTCACACTCCCGCGCCATTCCTCGTGTTTATTGTTTTCACGCTGCCGGTCGATCGTGGCATGAACCAACACCGGAATGCGCGGATGCTGCCGCCGTTCACTCATTTTCGGACTCCCTGGCTTGCGGCCTCGTAAAGTTAATGTATTATACCATACAGAGGGGTCCGGAATCAACGACAGATGATTCACCGGGAATCGACGGACCGCCCAACCGCTCTAAGTATCAACAAAACCGCGCCGCCTACGTGCGCATGATCTCGCTTCGATCACAGGAGGTTCCGGTGACAGACACGCAAACCCCGCAAGCCACCCCCCAGCCGGTGGAATGGACCACGGACAACGGCCTGACGGTCATTTTTCTCGAAGACCGCTTCGCGCCGGTGGTGGCGTTCCAGATGTGGATGGGCGTCGGCAGCGCCGATGAACGTCCCGAAGAAGCGGGGTTGGCTCACGTGCTGGAACATATGTTGTTCAAAGGCACCGACCGCCGCGGCGTCGGCGAAATCGCCCGCGACGTGGAAGGAGCGGGGGGTGACATCAACGCCTGGACCTCCCACGATGAAACCGTTTACCACCTGGTGATGCCCTCGGCCGAATTCGATCGCGGCCTCGATATCCTGGCCGATGCAGTTCAGCATTCCGCCTTCGATCCCGACGAATTGGCCAACGAACTGGAAGTCATCCGCGAGGAAATCAAGCGCGGCAAAGACTCGCCCCAACGACGGCTGTCCGAAGAACTGTTCCGCCTGGCCTTCAGCACCCATCCCTACCGCAACCCGATCATCGGCAGCGACGAATCGGTGCGTTCCTTCACCCGCGAGGCCGTGCACGGCTTTTACCGCCGCTGGTACACCCCCCCCAACATGACTCTGGTGGTCGTGGGCGACGCCGACGAGGCCACCGTCCGCCGCGAAACCGCCCGGCTGTTCGATCAGGCCGTCCGCAATCCGCCCGAACGGATTCAGGCCGAAGAACCGCCGCAAACGAAGCCGCGCGGACTGGTGCTGCCGGAGGACGTCAAGCAATCGCACCTGGCGCTGTGTTTTCCCATTCCATCGATCAATATCGACGAAATCCCCGCCTTGGAAGCGCTGGCGGTGATCCTCGGTCAAGGCGACAGTTCGCGTCTCACGCGCATCCTGCAACGCGAGCACGAACTGGTCACGGATATCTACGCCTACCCCTACCCCGCCAAAACGGCCGGACTCTTCATGGTAGAGGCGGAGCTGGTTTCCGAAAACCTGGAAACGGCATTGGAGCGGATGGCGGTCGAAACCTTCCGCATCGCCACCGATGGGATCGACGAGGCGGAGCTGACCAAAGCGAAAACGATTTTGGAAAACGAAGCGATCTTTCAGGCTCAGACCGTCCAGGGCAAGGCACGTCGTTTCGGTTATTTTAAGACCCATACCGGCGACTGGCGCTTTTTCGAGCGCTACATGACGCGCGTGCGCGACCTGAGCGTCGGCGACCTGGAAAAGGCGGCGCAACGTTATCTCAAGGCCGCCACGGCCAACCTCGCCTTGCTGTGGCCCCGCGAAAAAGGCGACGCACCCAACGCCGAAAACCTGCTCGCGCTCGTCGCGCAAGCCGAACAAACCGCCCGACCCGCGTACACGCCCATCCCTAAGGCAGACGCCTTCGGCATCGTGCGTGCCGAACTGCCAAACGGCATCCGCGTCATCGTCAAACCCAATCACGCCGCGCCGCTGGTAAGCTTTCAAGCCGCGCTTTTAGGCGGCCTGCGTTACGAGCACGAAGCCCCCAACGGCCTTTTCAACCTCACCGCACGTCTGCTCACCTTGGGCAATGCGCGCATGAGCGCCGCTGAAATCGCCGAAGCGGTGGATGGCATGGGCGGCGGCTTATCGGGTTTCTCGGGCCGTAACACCTTGGGAATCAAGGGCTCCTGCATCTCCCGCGACCTCGACCGCGGCTTTGCCATTTTCGCCGATTGCCTGCTCACGCCCACCTTCCCCGACCGGGACGTGGAACGCGAGATCATGCTGATCAAGGAAGAACTCAACGCCCAGGACGAACAGCCCGCGCGCCTGGCCTTCGACCTGTTTCACGAAACCCTCTACCGTACCCATCCCTTCCGCCTCAATCTGCTGGGCACGGCGGACAGCCTCGACACCCTGACGCCTGCCGTTCTGGCCGAGAATTTCACCCGCAGCCTGCAGCCCGACCGACTGGTGCTGACCCTCGTTGGCGACGTGGACCCGACCGAGGCGCTGCGTCTGGTCGAACGGCGCTTCGGCAAACTGGAATCAACGGCAACGGCCTTCGCCGATCCGCCCGCCGAGCCGCCGCTCGACGCACCGCGCGAGGCCAAACGCAGCCTCGACAAACAGCAGACGCACCTGATTCTCGGCTTCCCCGGCCTCACCTTCGGCGATAACGACCGCCACGCTTTATCCGTCCTGAACGCCATTCTCTCGGGTCAGGGGGGACGCCTGTTTTTGCAATTGCGCGACCGCCAGAGCCTGTGTTATTCGGTCAGTTCGCTGCATCTCGAATCGCTGGATCCCGGCTATTTCGCCGTCTATATCGGCACCAGCCCCGACAAACGCCAGACGGCGGTCGACGGCATGCTCGGCGAACTCGCCCGGATCCTGGAGGGCGATCTGGCCGACGAAGAGGTCCAGCACGCCAAGCGCCTGTTGATCGGCACCAACGCCATCTCGCTGCAAACCAACGGCTCTCAGGCGGGGCAGATTCTGCTGAACGAACTGTACGACGTAGGCTACGACGCCCATCTCACCTATCCCGACGCCATCGCGGCGGTAACCCGTGAAGACGTTTTATCCGTAGCCAAACGTCTGATCACGCTCGATCGTTACGCGCTGGTCGAAGTGGGTCCATAAACCGCTGGAATTCGACCCGGCGACGAACGGATTCCCATTGCGGAGCGGAACCCGGCACGCTACACTTTGTTCGGAACCTTTGCTAAATATCGAGAGGTTGTTCTGCCATGCCACGAATAACTTTCGTCATCTTCGCCGCATTTATCCTTTCGATGTTCGCGTCACCGGCGATGGCCGGGCACTGGTCGCGTGGAACGATGGACTGGGAGAGCGTTCCGCGTGTGATGTACGGGCCGGGCGACGAAGACACCATCCGGGCGCGCTTGTCACGCGATCCTTACACCACATTGTATCGGCGCGTTTTAAGCCGGGCCAACCAAAGCGGCTATGATCTCGACGACCACGAAATCGTGCCCGAGCAGATCAAAGCCAATATCGCCAAAGCAGCGGCCTTCGTTTACGCCATGGACCGCCACGTGCAGGCCGTCGGCGACGCATTCGAAGTCACACCCTTCGACGAGACGGACGACCGTCTGGCCTACGGTCGCAAGGCCGAGGAACTGCTGCACAACATGAATCTGGAGCCGCATTTCAATACCGCGCTGCAGGGCAACATCGACGACATTCACTCGGCTCAGGAACTCACCCTCTACGCCGTGGCCTACGATTTGCTGCGCGGGGCCGCCTATCCTTTCGAGGATGAAGGCCGCGTCGCCGCCAACCTGCAAACCTACGCACGCGAATTCTACAAGGACTGGATGCTCGACAAGTACATGCAGGCCGTCGCCCTCAACAACAACCACCGTTCCAAGTCGGCGGCGTCTTTGGGAGTAGCTGCCATCGTGTTGAACGGATACGAGGGTTACCTGCCCGAAACAGACCCGGAAGGCTACGGCGATTCGAAAAACTGGATCGACTTCGCCGTCTCGCAGGTCGATTTCGTCATCCTCGACGCCCTCACCACACGCGAGGGCGGTTTCGCCGAGGGCGGCGTGTATTATGCCTACACCGCCATCAATCACATGCATTTCATGCGCGCCCTCCATCGCTACGTCGGTCCCCAGGGCTGGGCGGTGGACGGCTTCGAGTACGGCGACCTCTACACACGTCCCGAAAACGCCCGCCTGCACGATTGGATGCTGCGTGCACGCCTGCCCAACGGCACCTTTCCACCCCACGACGACTGCGACCCCAACGGCCAGTACACCTACGCACTCGTCACCGACCTGCCCCACGGCGGCCTGTACCGCTGGGCCTGGGAAAATCAGCCGACCTACGCCTTCGCCTCCGGCTCCGTGGCGCAGGACGCGGATGCGATCGTGGCCTATGACGACTCCGTCATCCCGCAAACACCCGAGGATCTGGGCTGGACTCGCAATCAGTTTCTTTACGACGCCGGACAGGCGATCTTCCGCAGCGACTGGAGCCCGGACGCCACCTACCTGATCATGATGGCCGAGCACGGCAAGGCCAACAGTTGGGCCATGCGCCGCGACGGCGAACCCATCGACGGCGTGGGCGGGCACGAACACAACGAACCGGGCGGGTTGCATCTTTACGCCGACGGTCAGCACCTGCTGCTGGATCCGGGTTATCTGGGCTGGGGCGAACACGACAAAGTCCGCGATCCCGACGACCACAACATCCTGCTGGTGGACGGTCAGGGACCGCAGAAGTACACCTTCATTTTCCCGGAACTGGGCACGGACGAAAACGGCGAAATCGTGATCGTCGGCGACCGTGAAGGCGGGTATATTCCCGGCGAGGACGGCGAGGCCTATCTCGGCGATTGGTTCGATGACGAGGAGCTGGCCTATGCCCGCATGGACACCCGCTATTTCATCCACGTTCCCGAAACCGCCATCAGCCGCCACCTGCTGTTCCTGCGCGGCCGTTTCGCCCTGGTTTACGACGAGGCACATCCGCAGGACGGCCAAGCCCACGATCTTTCCATCCTGTGGCACGGCAACGGCGGCGGCGAGTCGGACGGTAGCTTCAGCGCTCATGCCGACGGCGGCACTTGGAGTTTCTCCGGGGCTTCGGTAAACGTCTCGACCCTGTCGGCCGAGGGCACGATTAGCTGGGAAGAGAGCGAGTCCTACCACGACAAAGGCGGTCGTAACGCCACCACCCATACCCGCCTGACCGGCACCGTCAACGGCACCGATACGTCTTTTCTGTCGCTGCTGGCACCCAGCGAAGGCGGTGAGCAACGGGTCACGGCGACGCGCGCGGAGGCGCAACCGGCCTGGAACCTGGACGACACGGCCCCCGAACTTCCAGCAGACCTCAGCGAAGGCGTGGCCGCCGCCGCCGTCTCGCAAACCCTAACCGTGGGCGACTACACGGCACAAGCACGTCTGTTCTACCTTGCCGCCACTCCGGACGGTCTCCAACATGCGCTGCTGATCGGCGGAACCCAACTGGCCACGGCCAATGGAACCATTTTGGCCAAGGCCAGCCAACCGGCGCGTCTGTGGCTGACGCCGCAACCGGATGGACGGAGCTTCAACGTCAAAATCGACGCACCCCCTTCGGGTGAAGTGGCGTTGTGGCTGCCTGCCGTCTCCGACCTGCATCCGGTTGAAGTCCGGGGGGCTTGCGCGGTTGAAGAAGACGACAGCGGGTATCGTTTCACCATTCGCAAAGAATCCGATTTTTCGGTGGTTTTCGGCAGTTCATCGCCGATCGTTCATCCGCATGCGGTGGCCGACATCCTCGCACCGGTCGAGGGACAAGCCATCGAAATCAACGATCGCGTCACCTTCGATGCCTCCCGTTCCTGCGGTGATGACGACATCGCCTACACCTTCGACCTGATCGAGTCGCCCTGGCCCAGCACGGCGCAACTCGAACACGACGGCGGTCCGCAGGCCACGCTCGTTCCCGACCGCGTAGGCGATTATTTCGTCCGTCTAAGTATCCGGGCAGGCGGCATGACCGACGAACAGGTGGTCCGTTTCTACGCCGATCGCGACCTCACGGCGAATGTCGATGGCGACGAAGACGACGATGGGGACGCAGATGGTGAAATGGATGGAGACCTAACACCTGAAGACGGGGACGACGACGAACCGGATGGTGACATCACCCCGCCGGGCGGTGACCCCGACTTGCCGGAAGCGGACTCCGGCAACGGCTATTCCGTCGGCAACAGCGGCGGAGGAGGGGGAGGATGCGCAGCGCCAACCGGGGCCGCATGGGCCCCTTGGTTGACGCTACTTGCAGGTCTCGTCGCTTGGCGACGAAGAAAAAACCGCGTTTAATCTTTATCCGGTGCACCGCCGCGGGCATTCATCACTTCGCTGGCCACGGCCTCGAAGCTCTTCTCCCACACATGCGGCATCCCGGCGCTCTCGGCATCCTGAGGTTTCGGCGCCGCGACCAGACGTACAAAGCCGATATAGCGTCCGCCATCCGCTTCCAGGCTTTCGGCTCCGGAAGGAAAATACGCCTGACCTGCCTGTTCCATCGCTTGATCGTGAATCATCCAATAGCGCCAGCCGTCCTCCAGGTTGTCGGCCGTCAGCACATCCACCTGGCCCAGCTTCTCCCAGTGACGCCGCCACCAGGCGGGACTATGGAAGGTCCACATCTCGGGTTCCCAGAAAACCGCACCGTTTTTCTGCGGCGTCAGAAGATGCGCAGGCGGTTCCTCGCCGAATTCCCGAGTCAACCCCGGCATGGCCACCGCCACCCGGCCGTCCGGTTTGACAAAACGCAGGAGGTAGCCCAGGTAAAGGTTGTCCGTGCCGTAATACTGGTAAGAATCCACCGACAACACCAAATCGAAAAAGCCCGGCGCGAAGGGCAAGGCGTGCGCTTCGGCCTGAAAGGGGAACACCTTGTCCCCCACTCCCGCCGCGTCGATGCGCTTGAGATTCTCTTCGGCTGAAATCCACAAATCGGCGGCGAAAACCGTCACCCCGAACTCCTTCGCCAGAAAAATCGAGCTGATCGCCGACCCGCAGCCCAGATCGAGAACCCGCATTCCGGGTTTGAGTGTTACGGCCTCGCTGAGCCATTCCATGATCCACAAGGCATTGGGACCCATGTGGTTTTGTCCAATAATTTCAGGATCATAGGAAGATGAGAGCGGAAATCGCTCCTGTTTCAACAACTGTTTCCATGACATGGCAAGTCCTATCTTTTTCTTTAAAACCGCTTCCCGTCCGGACACAAATGCCGTAGCGGTTACGGATTATTTGAATTTTGCGGCCGCACGTGTTTCGAACGAATCCAGCCGCTGCACTTCTCGGTTTTCACTTTGATCCAGTGATCGTCCTTCACCTTGCGATGACCCAAATGTTCGGCGGGCGTATTCGGTTTGACCGAGCAAGCCCGTTTGCGCGGGCTGGGATCCCTCCAGATATGAATCAGAGGAAAAGTTCCCTTCGGTGTTTTGCCGGAATCGACGATTTTCAGCTGTTTAGGTACGTCGATCGCCTTATTCGCGGCCTCGGGTTCCTCGCATTTCTGGCACCCGACAAGGGACAGGGATAGAATTGTTATTAGTCCGATAATATAAGCTCGCATAAATCCTCCTTCATCGAGCAAAAGCACGTTAAGGTAGCGTTTCCCAAGGGAAGATGCAAGCTTTCCTTGCCCGCCGCCATAGACTGTGCTACAGGTAAAAGCTTCGAAAATCAACCTCGAAGCTGGCACGGCTTCGCCCGGATGAAAGGAGTTTTCATGCAACGCACCCTCTTGTGGCTGATCGCGCTCGCGGCCATGGCCGTTTTGGCGCTCGCGGTCGGATGCGACAGCGGTCAGTCGACGGACCAGCCGTCCGACACCACTGCCGCCATCGGGACCGACTCGCAAAAAGCCGCGCCCAGCGGTTCGGCTGCCAAGGTGGTCTTCGCCGAACTGGAACACGATTTCGGCGATGTGCCGCGCGACCAAAAGGCCGAGTACTCGTTCAAACTCAAGAATGAAGGCACCGAGAATCTGAAGATTCTGAGTGCCAAAGGATCTTGAGGCTGCACCGCCGTCATTGCTTCCAAGGCGGACGTTCCCCCGGGTGGGGAAGGAAAAATCGATGTCAGTCTCTCCACTGCCGGGCGGCAGGGGAAAATCACGAAAACCGTTACCGTTAAAACCAACGATCCGACAAACGCCGTTGTCCGTTTGACCCTCAAAGCCGACGTTGTCGTGGATGTCGGTTTCGAAAAGAGCTTCCTGCGCATGGGCACCATCAAAGTGGGTGAAACAATCAAGCGCAAGGAACGTATCTCGGTCAAAAACCCCGAAAAAGTGTCGTTTGGCGAAGTGACATCCACGTTGCCCGGCATGGACGGGAAAGTCGTCGAATCGAAAGATGCCGACGGCAAAAAGGTGTTCGATCTCGAACTCACTTACAAACCGGCGAAAACAGGTAGTTTGCACGGCAAAGTGCGCGTCAAGACCAACCATCCCAAGCTGCCGACTATCGAATTGCGCACCTGGGCCAATATCGAGGGCGATATCGGTCTGAAACCCAAACGGCTGACCCTGCGCAAAAGCTCAAACAAAGACAGTTCGCGCACGGTGATCCTCAAAAGCCAGAAGCAGCCGTTCAAGTTGATCAAGGCCGAAGATCCCGACGGCAAATTGACCGTAACGGTGGAAACGATTACGAAGAAACGCGAATACGCCATCAAGGTGGCGCTGAGCGAAGCCGGAAAAAAACTCGGCAAAAACTTCAGCACCCGCGTCGTCATCACCACCGACCGGAAAGACCAGCCGACCTTCGAACTGCCGGTTTTCTTCAACGCCTCCGTCTCTGCGGGTAAAAAAGGTCCGGGCAATTTGAAAGTCAAAAAGATGCCGCTCAAACCCCTGATCAAAACCAAACCGGAGGCAGGCAAATAATCCTCTGGTAAAGCAGTCTCTTGCATCGAACGGGTCGGAGCGGGTATAAAGGCTCCGGCCCGTTTTTTTGTTTCACCAACGACCAGGGGAAGGATCCCGGCTTATGGCAACCGCCGCTTCGGACAAAGCGCTGATCACCGGACTGGTGATGCTGAGCGTTTGTGCGGTCTTGTTTTTCGCCACTTTCCTGCGCGAAGCCGACGGGCAGACTTCCGCCCGCCGCGTCGAAGCGGTCTTCGAAAACGTCACCGGTCTCACCATCGGCAATCCCGTCCGCCTCAACGGCGTCGGGATCGGCTATGTGGCCGGGATGCGAGCCGACAACGGGCGCGCCCGCCTGACGCTCGCACTCGACCGCAGCGTTTCGCTGACTCACGGCACCCGCGCCAGACTACGCACCAAAACCTTTCTGGGCGGTCGTTTCATCGAACTGAAACCCGGCCCCGCAAACGCCGCCCCGCTACCCGATAACAGCGAGCTGCCCACCCTGGCCTCGCCCGTGATGCCCGACGAAATCGGAGCACAGGCGGCCGACTTACTGCAAGGGCAAGACGGTCTGCTGCGCGAATTGCTCACGCTGGCCGATTGGATCGAAACCTGCGACTACGACCCGGACCGTCTGGCGCAACTCGCCGGAAAGGGTCGCCAGACATTGGAGGGTCTCGGACGAATCGGCGGCCACCTGCGAAAAACGGCGCGCGCACTCACCCGTCTGACGAAGACGGATCTCACGACAGCCGCGTCCTGGCCCGAGCGACTCGATACGCTGACAACCCGTATCCGCCGTACACACAGCGCCATTGCCGCGCTTCAAACCGAGCTGGCCACCCTCACTCCCGGCAGCCTGGAACGCGTCGACGCCCAGCTTGCCACCTTCGCCGAAGCGATCGATCGGAGCACCGCACGCGAGCGGAAGCTGCTCGAACGCCTGGAGCGGGTGTTGGCCATGTTGTTGATTTACGATGAACGCTTCGTTCGAGGCTTGCTGCAGCAGGAAGGCCTGAAAGGCGGATTCTATCCACCGGCCACCGGCATCGAACGACTGCGAACCCTGGAAAACGCGACGGATCTCCCGGGGTCCGCCGAGGAGGATACCCCCTGATGCCCTGGAAACGCGTCTGGTTCAAAGCGAGCAAAGCCTATGTGCGCGTCGACGATACAGACCGCCCGATCATGGAAAACGGCCGCGTGGAGGTGTGTTACAAGCCCGACGATCCGCGCGTGTACAAGGCCTCGCCCGCCAACATCCGCGAGCTCGACGATCCGCCTCCGAAAACGCCGCCCAAAACCGCGACCCCGGCGAAAAAACCCAACCGCGCATCCGCCACCGCCGAGACACCAAGCCGTTCCACCGTGAAAGCCGATGGCACCCAGCTTGACATCTGGACCGACGGAGCCTGCTCGGGCAATCCCGGCGATGCGGGGAGCGGTGCGGTGCTCAGCTATCGCGGCAGCCGCCTGGAAATTTCGGAATATCTCGGTAAAGCCACCAACAATATCGCCGAATTGGAAGCGATCCGCCTCGGCCTCCAGGCTGTCACCGATCCGCGCACACCGGTGAGGCTGTTCACCGATTCCGCCTATGCGTTGGGGGTTCTCACCAAAGGCTGGAAAGCCAAAAAGAATCCCGAACTGGTTGCAACGATCCGCCAGGAACTGGCACGTTTCAAGAACCTCGAGATCATCAAAGTGAAGGGTCATGCGGGGGTGCCGGAAAACGAACGCGCCGACGAACTGGCCCGGTTGGCGGTGGAAACCCGCCAAAGCCAACGTTGGCGGAGCAAAGGAGAAGAGGCATGACACGCGAACGCCGATCCAACCGACCCCGGCGGCGCGCCCTCATCGCCGGAATCCTGCTTGCCACTCTCTTGATCTGCGCCGAAATCGGCCTGCGCCTGAGCGGACCATCCCTGCCTCCCGGTTGCGCTCCCCGACCCGTCATCGGTTACGGCCTGCAACCCGGATTGAATCTGTCCCTGGCCGGTGTAAACGGACCGGTCACACTCGCCACCAACCGACTCGGCCTGCGCAGCCCCGAACCCGTCGAACCCAAACCGGACGACACCTTCCGCATCCTGGCCGTGGGTGATGAAATGTGGCTGGGATCCGATCATGCCTATCACGAAACCGCCGCAGGCATGTTGGGGGGTCTTCTGGCTGAATCGGTCAAGCCCGTGAAAATAGACCTGCAATCCGCCTCCGCTCCCGGTTGGGGCTGGCCGAATTATCTTTCCGCCGTCAAGGCTCTGAGCCCGGAACTCAAACCCGACCTGCTGTTGGTGGTCACGTCACTGGCCACCGATCTGGACCCCGGTGGGGACGCCGGAAGCATCGGCGCCAGACCGCGCCAAGGCCTGGATGCCAAGCTGGCCAAGCTCTCGGCCCTCTGGACCGCGCTAAGCCCCGCCCCCGGCCTGCCCGACGGCGGACCGGCTACCGTGCATCTTCAAACATCAGACTCCGGCGACGGTCTCACGGATCTTCCCGAGTGGATCACGCAACTCGACCGCGCCTGCCGCGTCGCCCGGCTGCCCTGGGTGCTGGCCGTCATCCCCGCCCAGATCCAAACCGATCCCGACCGCCTCAAACGCCGCGCCCTGGCGGAAGGCCTGAGTCCCGACCGCCTCGACGGCGCTCTCCCCAACCGAACGCTGCACATGCTGGTGCGTCGCCACCGGCTGATGGCGGTGGATCTGCTGCCCAGTTTCCGACGACTGGCCGACCGCTTCGAGCTGTACACCCCCGGCGGCTGGACACTCTCGGAGATCGGACATCTGACGCTGGCCAAGGAGATCGCGGCGGTTTTCGAGCGCGACGGCATCATCGAACAGGCGCTGCTGTTCGCCGATCAAGCCCCCGAGATCCCGCCAATCCCGTGAAGTGGAATGGGTTGGAAACAGGTATTCCGAACGACTACTCCTCCGGCACCCCGAACAGTTCATCCAACTCGTGGATAACGCAGGTGACGCCGCCTTTACGCGCCGCAAGCGCACACCCGCTATCGCTTTTACATATGGACGGCCGTTCGTCGCCGCTTAACCAGCGAGCGGGCAGATGCGGTTCGCAGATCAGGGGACGACACAACGACACCGTATCGGCATCGCCGCTGGCCACCAGGTTCTCCGCCACGTTGATCGAGCGGATGCCTCCGACGATACCGGTCGGAATCGCTACCGCACCCTTGATCGCCGCCGCCTGCGAACGGAAATAGGCTTCCTGGTCGGGTTGCCGGATACCGGGTCGTGCCGCAGCCAGTTTGCCCGCCGCAGGGGTTCCGCCCGATATCTCCAGATGATCGAGTCCAGCCTGCGCATACAGTTTGGCGGCCGCCAGCGCCTCATCCAATTCCAGACCGCCGTCCTCGAAGTCCGAGCCATTGAGTTTCATCGACAAAGGCGCATCGCCGATGGCGCGCCGTACCGCCTGGACGATTTCCAGGCCGAAACGGGCGCGGGCGACCGCATCACCCCCGTACCTGTCGTCGCGCCGGTTACTTTTCGGCGATAGAAACCGGCTGATGAGATAGCCGTGAGCACCGTGGATCTGTACTCCGTCGAAACCCGCGGCCATTGCACGCCGGGCCGCGTCGGCGAAAGCCTCCACCAGTACCGGGATTTCGTCCGGCGTAATGGCGCGCGCCACGGTAGCGTGGGGCGGATAGGACAAGGCCGAGGGCGCCAGCGTTTCCGAAGCGCCGCTTACGGCGGGTTGGCACTGCCCGCCACCGTGGACGATCTGCACGATGGCCCGTCCACCCGCGGCATGCACCGCCTCCGCAATGCGCGCCAGCCCCGGAATGTGCCGGTCGGAATAGATGCCGAGTTGCCCCGGTGTGCTCTTGCCTTCGGGACGCACATAAGCGTAACCGGTGATGATCAACCCCACTCCGCCTTCGGCCAAGCGCCGGTAAAGATGAACTAGGCGATCCCCGGCCAGACCGTCGCGATCGGCCATGCCTTCCCAGGTGGCCGAACGGATCAACCGGTTGGGCAAGGTCAACGATCCGAAGTTCCAAGGTGTGAAAATCTGTTTCATCGCTCCCTCATTCAGCTGAATCCATCCGGGCGACAGCGCACCCACAGGTTATGGTCGGGATCGTTTATGGGGCGACGACGCCAGCTGTTTTTACGGCGGGCCGATCGATACGCCATTGATTCGACGGTTTATCCAAACGCCAATGCTGGATCAACGTCAGCGCCTCGTCGCGGCCATGGATCACCAACCCGATTTTCACCCGACCGGTCAAGCCATCGGAATCCAGGCGCGTTTCCAATACGCGAAAACTGGAGATCGGATTTTTGATCGCCCAACGGCCACGCATCTTGGCGTAACGCTCGGGAGACGCAAACATTTCGGGATTGTCGCTCTTGAGCCGCTCCAGCGCCGCGGGTAAAAAGCGGGTATAAGCCAGCTCGAAACGGCCATCGACTTGCATCTGCCAGAAATCCTCAACAGCCGGAACCAGATCAGGCCTAGACTCCGAACAGTACGAGCAGGCCGTCAAACCGATCACACTCACCAAAACCAACCACCGCCACCCGATTTTCATCCAACCCGCCGCCTCGCGCCAACTCATTATCTCGCCTCCCGCTTGACCGATCATGATTCGATTCTCTCTGATGGTGGTAGGGTATCCTGGCGAACTTGTCAAGCGCATAGCTCCCCATACACGGCGTTTCAATTCTAAGCTTTTCACCGTTTTCCACCTACTATAATTCGGCTTAGGGGGTGCCATGGGCCAAGCCTTTGGCTTGCCCATGCTGTTTTCACGGGCAAACCTGACGGTTTAGCCCGTGCCACCCATCACCAATCGAAGATAATTCGAGACTCAATCAGAATTGAAACGCCCTACTCCCCATACATGGCAAATAGGAATCCGCCAGCCAACCTACTGTTGCTTTGTAAGCTACTGATAGTGCTTTTTGCTTGACAGATACAGCAAAGAGAGCTAAGTTTTAATAAATTTTGTATAAATTTCTCTAGGATGAACAAGGCATATCATGAGCAAATTAAAGCAGATTCGGGAAGATAGACTGATCTCGAAGTCGGAACTCGCCCGCAAAGCCGGAGTTTCCACCGTCACCATCGACCGAATCGAGAAGGGATACAGTTGTCGCGTCGCCACCAAACGCCGCATTCTCGAAGCGCTTGGATTGACCGTCAAAGATAAAGACAAAGTGTTCGACGATTGATCGAAATGGCTCGATCCGTTTCTCGGAACTTTTATCCTACTCCCACACATAAGATTGTGCCTGTTTTCATTTCGGATACCCGTCAGAAACCGCAGACCTATCTTCTCCGTTGACAATTCCCAAGAGACTGGCATATAGTCCCTGCCATTCCCGTGCCGAATCCGTCGTGCACCCGCGTTTTTTCTGGAGTTCCCATGGCGATCTATATCGATAATACCAACGACCTGAAATCTTTGTGCGACACTCTTTCGAGAGCGACCTTCATTGCCCTTGATACCGAGTTCGTCGGCGACCACAGCTACTTCCCCACGCTGGCGCTGATTCAGATCGCCGTAAATGGACAAACCTACCTGATCGATCCGCTAGCCGTCAAAGCTTTGAACGGCTTGGGAGAAGCCTTGGCCAATCCCGATTCGAAAATCATCGTTCACGACGGTGGAATCGACATCCAGATTCTCAAACGCGCCACCGGTATCACGCTGACGAATGTCTTCGATACCCAGTTGGCGGCCGCTTTTTGCGGTCTCGGCGAAAGCGTCGGCCTCTCGACCTTGATCCGCCGCCTGACCGGCCAGCGACTCAGTAAAGGGCAGCAGGTATCCGACTGGCTCAAACGCCCGCTCAACGACAAGCAGCTGAAGTATGCCGCCGAAGATGTCATTCACCTTGAAGAGGCGGCTCAAACGCTCAGCAAACGCTTGAACCGGCTCAAGCGATGGCGGGTGTTCGAAGAGGAAATGGTCCTGCGCTCGACTCAATGGACCCAGCCGATCAATATCGATGCACGCTTTAAAAAAATACTCGACAAGCCGCGCCTGTCCGCCCGCCAACGGGCCGCCTTGCGCCAATTGATCGTCTGGCGTGAAGAGACTGCCGTCGAACGCAATATCCCGCGCCGCCAGGTCATGAGTGACGAAGCCTTGATAGCGGTCTGTGAGCAGCAACCGCAAAGCCGCAACGATCTCAAAAATCTGCGCCTGGTCTCGGACAAAGCCGTCAAACGCTATGGCGCGATCCTCACGGACATCTGCCAGGCCGCCCGCAACCTGCCCGACGACCACCTCCCGAACCCTCGTCGTCGACACAGCAATCGCGAACGCAGTTCCTCGCGCGCGCCGGTGGTCAAGCTGGCTCTGGAAGTCCTGGCCACGCAAGCCGGCATCGCGCCGGGACTGGTCGCCCGCGCCGAAGAGGTGGAAGAGCTCTGCCGAGCCGCAGCCGAAAGCTCCCGGCGTCCCGACCTGCCGTCGATGAAAGGCTGGCGCGGTCGTCTGGTGGGTAAAAAACTGTGGGATTTCGCACGGGGTGAACTGACCTTACGCGTTGGAACCGACCCGAACGGTCCACCGGTGCTTATCGAGCCCTGCCCCACCGACCGATCGGAAGAAAAGAAAGGCGACTGACCGCTGTTTCCGTCAGTCGCGCTCCCTTCTTTCAGCTTAGCCACTCCTCAAACGCCTCGAAACTGAAGTCCCGGCCCAAAAAATCGCGGACGAGTTGCGCGCCGTCCTTTGCACCACCCGGTTCGAGCACTTTGCGCCGGTAATTGAGCGCCACCGCGCGGTCGGCCATACCCCTTTCGCGGATGTTGGCGAAGAGATCCATGGCGATCACCAGGGACCACATGTAGGTGTAATAATTGGACGAATAGCCATACAGATGCCCGAAGCCGCATTCGAAATGCGTATCTTCGATCACCGGGAAAGGACTGTATTGCGCCTGCAGACCGTCCACCACGGCACGTAGATCCAGCGTCGCCGGATCGTCCGTGTAGAGGGTCAGAGCCAGCATGGCATAGTACATCTGCTGGCGTGAATGAATGCCGCGCCCGAAATCTTTGGCGTCGCGCATGCGTTCCACCAGATCGGCCGGAATGACCGCGCCGTCGGGATCGGTGGCGAAGCGCTGCAAAACCTGCGCATCCCAGGCCCATTCCTCGAAAAGCTGTGAAGGCACCTCGACGAAATCCCATTCCGCCACCATACCGAGCCGCACCCACTTCTGCCGTCCCGAGAAAATGAAGTGCAGCAAGTGTCCGAATTCGTGGAAGTAGGTCGTCACCTCGCTATGCTCCATCAACGCCGGACCTTCCGACTTTTTCGGGTCGGGGAAGTTGGTGACGATGGCTCCCTCGGGCAAGCGGTCGTTGTAGGCGGTCATGGAAAACATGGCGGCGTGCTTGAACTTGTTGTCGCGCGGATGAAGGTCGAGATAAATACGGCCGATGGCTTCGCCGTTTTCGGAAACGGCATAAACCCGTACATCTTCGTGCCAGCGTGGAGCCTCGGCTTCAAGCTCGAAAGCCACCCCGAACAGATCGGCGCTCAGATCCAGAATCCCGGCCGTCACCTTCTCGACATCGAAATAGCGGCGTGCTTCGGCCGGATTGTAGTTGAAACGCTCAGCTTTCTCCAAGCGGGTGAGGTAGGCGCTTTCCCAAGGCATGACCGCCTCGGCCCCCGTGTCGCCCGCCCGTTTGCGGTCGAGTAGAATCGCCAGATCGCGCCCGCCCGCCGGGGCGGCCAGTTCCGCGACTCGTTCGATGAATGTTCGAGCCTTTGCCGTGTCTTGAATCATCAATTCCTCGGTGGCATACGCGGCGTAACTGGGATAACCGAGGGTCTGCGCCAACTCGTTGCGGGCGGCGATGAGCGCTTCGAGCACCTCGCCATTGGCGGGATAACCGATGTTGCTGCGCTCGCGAAACAGGCCTTCGCGTAACGCGTCGTTTTCGGCGTAACTCATGATGGGAATGAAGTCCGCGTGGTCGGTGCTGATACGGATGCGGCCGTCGTCGCCGGGCTTGTGCGCGCTGATGAAATCGTCCGGCATTCCGGCGAGTTCGGCGGCATCGGCAAGCTCGATCGTGCGCGAATCCTCGCGGATGTTGCGCGAAAAGGTCTGGCCCAGCTTGGTGATGCGTTCGTTCAGCTCACGCACTTTCCGGCGCGTGGCTTCGTCGCGGTCGACCCCGGCACGTTTGAAATCGCGCAAGGACTTTTCAAGGGTCCGGCGCGCATCGGCATCCAGCTCAGCCGCAGTCGAATCGAGCGCCGCCAGAACAGCATACAATTCGTGGTCGAGCCCGATCTCGGACGACAAGGCGACGGCCTCCTGCTCGGCGGTTTCACCGGCCTTGCGCACCTCCTTGACCGGATGCACGCTTTGAGCCAAGGATGCGAATTCCTGCACATCCTGCAGGCATTCTTCCATCCGATTGTACAAATCCAGCGTCGCGACCTCGGAGGAAGCGTTACCCTCTTTCAAACGGCTGCGCAGCCGATCGGCCTCTTGCAGGTTTTCCCGGCAGAAAGCGAGAAAGGCCTCACCCGTACTGCCTGCTTCCAAAACCGCTCCCGCCTGTGTATGCCCAACCGCCACCGCGTCCTCCTTCCGCGCCTTCGCGCGTCCTGTTAGCTTTCGAAGAAGAAGAGCGCCCAAGCGGGTCTCTTCTTCCCAATTACCGCCCGAATCGTGCGAGGCGGCCTACCCGAGTATGCTCTACCGCGTTTGCCGGAATGGGTCAACGCTAAACGGAGACAAGAAGAAAAAGAATTCCATGGAACGGTAAGTAGTAAACGAGGAGATAAAAATCGGGGCGTCTATTGCTTGCACGAAGAACTTGGTTTAGGATCGAATCTCGACAAAATCGCAACGTCAAGGATGCCGATGCTGTACGTGATGCTTGCCAGCCTGACTCTCACTTTCACCATGCTCGGACTGGCCAAGCGTCTTCCCGACCCTTACTGGCCGATTCTGCTGCAGGCGCAGGAAGTGACCCTGGCGGTGTTTCTGTTCGCCGCACTGGCCATCGTCTTTCGCAGCTTCAATCTTCCGCAACACATCACCTTTCGCGGCAAACCGCTGGTCGACTCCAGCAAGCGGATGCCTTGGACCCTGCTGTTGTCGCTGCTGCTTTCGAGTAGCGCGGTCACCTACCGTTTTGCCACCCTGAAAGCCTTCATCGCCTGGCACGAGACCTCCCTCGACAATTTCGATCCCTGGGTGCATCCCGGCAACCTCTTCGCCATCACCTTTGCCGCCATTGCCGCCACGCTGGCTTTCGCCCACCTGGGAGACAAAGCGCCCCGATCGCGTCTGTTCGCCCTGGCGGTCGTTCTGGCGTCGCTGGCTTCCTACAGCCCGCTGCTGATGCGCTGGCAGATCGCCCCCTACCATCCGGCGGCCCTGCTGCTCGTCGCCGCTGCCGCGCTGGTGTTGTTCGCCGTATCGCGAATCATTCAAAAGCGCTGGGGTATTCTGTGATTCCGGGATACATTATTTCTTGAAACGAGAAAACAAGCCGCCCTTGGCCTTCGCTCGCTTTTTTCGATTGACACCTCCTCATTCGACTGCTAAAGTTTCTTTCATGTCTCATATTGGATGTATAATCGATAGGAGATGCTCATGCGGCGAGTAATGGTGTTTGCAAGTGCGGCTTTGGCGGTTTTTCTGTTCCACGGATGCGGTGGTGACCCCCCCCCCCCTTAAGCATCGACCCGCCCGATGAAATCGCCTTGAATGAGCTGATTTCCGGTTTCGATGTGGAACCGTTTTCCGACGGCGGGCATTGCGGCTACGAGGAAGGCGAGATGCCGCCCGACGACTACTCGCAGGAGCATCTCGGCATCTGCCGCATCAACGGCGTCGATTACCGCTACCATTACGACGCCATCAACCGTTTCCTGAGCAAAAACCCGCTTGCCGTGAAACTGACTGGCCTGACCGAGGTGGCGACCTGCGCCGAGGCCAATCTGGCGATCCAGGCCAAAAACTACCTGAACACCCGCGAAGAATTCTTCGAGCCCGATCCGGCCATCGAACCGGTGAACCCGGAGGAACAGGCCTTTCTCGCCTCGGAAGCGTCGATGCACGAAGAACCCGACGATGACACCGAAGAAGGCGAAATCGTTCCGATGATCTGGACGGGCAATTTCCCGAATTGGAACACCAGCCAAAGTGTAGTTCTAGTTCATTCCGGCAAATGGGATGATCCTAATGATCGAAATACCTGTACAGGGATTGTTATCAATGATCGCTGGATTCTAACGGCGGCTCATTGTGTCGATCAGGCGGTTCCCCCCAACGATCCCGACAAATCTTATAGTTGCTCGGGTTGCCTGATGGCTTACTGGTGGGATAAAAACACGGGAACGAAAGAGTGCATTACCGATTCAACGCCGGGACATGCCGAATGCCAAACAGGAAAAACCGCCACTTTTCGTTATCATATCGACTATGCTGGCAATCCGGACTCAGGAAGCGATATCGCTCTTATATACTACTCGCCGGGCTGGAACGAAAACATCAGTGAAGCTCGACTTTTTAACGGCACACCGCCCTGGTACTCGGCTCAAACGATTTGGGGAGCTGGATTCAATTCCTTATGCACTCCACTTGGATTGGGTACTAAAAGGGTAGGCGCTTTTTTTCTCGAATCCGTGACCAGTTATACGGTGGTTGATTATGTGGCCGCTGGTGATGATTATCGAGTCTGTTCCGGCGATTCCGGTGGAGGCTGGGTAAAGTATACGGGAAATCTGTGGCTTTTCGATGCCATTCACTCAGCATCTGCAAAAGGTACTTGTAGTAATGGCGGTGATGTTAACGGAAGAACTTTCTGTGCAGCACCCACCGGTGCGGCTCAAGTCGGTTGTCGTATTGATCGAAGGATTTCCTGGATAAGGGACAAAACAGGATTGTCCTGTCCGTCGTATACAGACAACGGCTATCCCTTTGTCCGTTGCGACCAATAGCCTGGAGGTGGAAAAATGAAAAAAATACAAGAAAATTTTATTTTCATTATCTTGTCAGTATTTCTCCTTTCCGCCTGCGGCGGGGATGACGACTCGCTCGGAGATGGCGATGCCGACGGTGACAACGATCCTTTGGCCGTCTGCCTGGAAACCTGTGGAGAACTGGAAGACAGCCTAATGAGTCTATATGAATCTGGTATCTGTGGGCAAGATGGAAGCATATACACCAATGAATGCCAGATGGAATGTTACGGCGATGAAGCCGCGCTATCGATGATGTACTGCCGCCGTCCGGAACTGTCCCATAGCTGTAAGCACTACGATACTGCGATTTTTCAATCTGATAGTTGTACGCTTCAGTTATGTGAGGACGTTGGGGACAGTGATGTCGGGCCTACCGAGAACTCCACCCTCTGCGAAATCCCCGCACCGGAATGTTTCGATGACTGCGAGGCCTGCTCCGACGATACGAGCGAATGGCTTTGTGCCACCGACGAGGCGCTGTATTGCAATGCCTGTGTGATGACCTGTCTGGAAGCCGAAGCGGCGGATGACGGCGAAAGCTGCGTGGAACCCGTCGCCCAGGCGACCGCCTGCGATGATGAAGGCGCCATTGCCGGTCGCGACAGCGGCTGCAACCGCTGCGAATGCAAAAGCGGCCTGTGGCACTGCAGCGACCACGCCTGCCCATAAAACGGCCGCACGTAACTACACGATCCCCTCGCGGGTGGCGGTCTCCGGACCGTCACCGACCACGCCTTCGGGGCAACCGCTTATGTCGCTGAAATATCTTGTAATTTCTTGGTTTTCACTTCTTGAAGCGAGAGAAAAGGCCGCCCTTGGCCTTCGCTCGCTTTTTTCGATTGACACCTCCTCATTCGACTGCTAAAGTTTCTTTCATGTCTCATATTGGATGTATAATCGATAGGAGATGCTCATGCGGCGAGTAATGGTGTTTGCAAGTGCGGCTTTGGCGGTTTTTCTGTTCCACGGATGCGGTGGTGACCCCCCCCCTTAAGCATCGACCCGCCCGATGAAATCGCCTTGAATGAGCTGATTTCCGGTTTCGATGTGGAACCGTTTTCCGACGGCGGGCATTGCGGCTACGAGGAAGGCGAGATGCCGCCCGACGACTACTCGCAAGAGCATCTCGGCATCTGCCGCATCAACGGCGTCGATTACCGCTACCATTACGACGCCATCAACCGTTTCCTGAGCAAAAACCCGCTTGCCGTGAAACTGACTGGCCTGACCGAGGTGGCGACCTGCGCCGAGGCCAATCTGGCGATCCAGGCCAAAAACTACCTGAACACCCGCGAAGAATTCTTCGAGCCCGATCCGGCCATCGAACCGGTGGACCCGGAGGAACAGGCCTTTCTCGCCTCGGAAGCGTCGATGCACGAAGAACCCGACCATGACACCGAAGAAGGCGAAATCGTTCCGATGATCTGGAAGGGGGATACTCCCAGTTGGAATTCAAGCCAGAGTGTGGTGGAGATATGGGTTAACTATTGGAATATTCCAAATGCTCCAGAGCCTAGCTATTGCAATGGAATTATTATTAACGATCATTGGATTCTAACAGCAGCGCATTGCATTGATATGGCCATTCCGAATGATGATCCAGATTTGGCTGCAACATGTTCCGGTTGTCTGCAAGTTTACTGGTGGAATAAAAATACCGGCGCGAAGGAATGTATCACTGATTCAATCGCAGGCCATACCGAGTGTGATAATGCAAAGACAGCTTGGTTTCGTATGCATATTGACTACTCGGGCGGTGGAGGAACGGTTGATACAAACGATGACATTGGCCTGATATATTTTTCCCCTGGCTGGAATCGCAATATAAGCGAAGCCCGACTGTATAATGGAACACCCTCGCAAGGATGGGCTCAAACGATTTGGGGAAGTGGATACAATTCCATGTGCATTGACTCTGGAGATGGTGTTAAGCGATGGGGAAGTTTCTCGCTTGATTCTGTATATAGTTACATGGTTAAGGATGATGCTAACGATAATTACCGAACTTGCTTTGGTGACTCTGGAACGGGTTGGGCGAGGTACACAGGTAACTTGTGGCTTTTTGATGCAATCCATTCAGGTGCCGCAAGGCAGGTTTGTGCAAATGGAGAACCATCAAATTGCGCTGCCCCAACGGGTGCAGATCAAGTCGCTTGCCGAATCGACCGCAAAATTTCCTGGATACGTGAAAAGACGGGGCTGGATTGCGACGAGCATACAGATAACGGCTATCCCTTTGTCCGCTGCGACGAATAGTCAGGAGGTGTAAAGATGAAAAAAATCCAAGAATATTTCGTTTTCATTGTCATTTCTTTGTTTCTTTTTTCTGCCTGTGGCGACGAAAATGACATCGATGCCTATACGTCTTGCGTCGGCGATTGCCAGCTTTCCGAGACACGATGGATCGCCTCCACGGTATCCGGTATCTGCGGTGAGGACGGCTACGTCTATGCCAACGAATGCCAGATGGCCTGCGAAAGCGTTTCGGCGGCGCCGTCGATGATGCACTGTCGCAAGCCGAACTTGGGACTTGCATGTAAAGAAGAACATTACGGGATTGCCCATTTTCGTGACGATGGATGCACGCTGTCGCCATGTTTGCCACCGAGCGAACTTGACGGCATTGTAAAGGACCAATCCCTCTGCGAAATCCCCGCGCCGGAGTGTTTCGATGATTGCGAGGCCTGCTCCAATGATTCGGCCGAGTGGCTTTGCGCCACCGACGAAGCGTTGTATTGCAACGCATGCGTGATGGCCTGTCTGGAAGCCGAAGCGGCGGATGACGGCGAAAGCTGTGTGGAACCCGTCGCCCAGGCGACCGCCTGCGATGATGAAGGCGCCATTGCCGGTCGCGATACCGGCTGCAACCGCTGCGAATGCAAAACCGGCCTGTGGCATTGCAGCGACCACGCCTGCCCGTAAAGCGGCCGCACGCAACTACACGATCCCCTCGCGGGTAGCGGTCTCCGGACCGTCACCGACCACGCCTTCGGGGCAACCGCTTACGTCGCCGAAATATCTTGTAATTTCTTGGTTTTCACTTCTTGAAGCGAGAGAAAAGGCCGCCCTTGGCCTTCGCCCTGACTTCTTCCTCGCGGCGCATTTTCAATAGCCGCATCTCGCTTTTGGCACGATGGTGCTTGGGATCGATGCGCAGGCATTCTCTGAAGGCATCCACCGACTTACCCAGATCGCCCACGGACTTGTAGATCGACCCCAGATAAAAATGCGGGTCGGCGAGTCGCGGCGTCACCTCGATGGCTTTTTCCAGATACTTGATGGCTTCCTGCCGCGAAACCATGTCGTTGGCCGATAGGTTGAAGTGCGCCCAACCCAACTCGCAATAATACTCGCCTTCGTTCGAGTTGAGTTTCAGCGCTTCCAGCAGGGAACGCTTGGCGGCCGTCCAATCTTTGCGCTTGATGGCGGTTTTGGCCTCCATGAAATGCTCTTCGGAGGCCAGGATTTTGGCGACTTCCTCGGTGGCGTCTTCATTGCCGCCCCCGCTGAGATATTCCATGTATTCGGCCCGCTTCTTCTTGTTGGTCAGATTCTCATGGGCCTTGGAAAGCAGCGTGAATATTTCATCCGCCAACCGCCGAATCTCGGGCACATCCTGATGGGCGATCGTGTCGGGGTGGTAGGTTTTGGCCAATTCCAAAAACCGCTTTTTAATCTGCTCGATCGGCGTCTGTCGATCGCTGTCGAAAATCTCGAAATAGTTTTTTTCCTGGTTCTTCTTGTAAAATTCGTACAGCCGCTGGTACTGGCCTTTTTGCTCCGGTGTCAGCCGTTGCAAGATCTGCATCAGTTCAAGGCGTTCGATGTCTTCTTTGCTCATCGCCCGCGTTTTTCCCGATGCGCCCATGACGGAAATATCGTTTCGTTCGGTCGGAACCTGATTGATATCACGCAAGTGGTGAGCATGAGCAACGAGCAGACTTTCTTCGCGTTCGCCGTTGAACACCTTTGTCTCGCCATCCACCTCGCTGTCGTCTTCTTTCGGCTGGCCCAATTGTACGGCACGGATGGCGATCAGAGTGAAAATGAAGGCCGCCATATCATCTTTGCGTTTGAACGGCGTTTCCAGCACCTCTTTCAACGTCTCCAGCCCGTCCAGATTTTGGGCGAAACGCGTCTCCTTCAGATTGAATCCACCTTCCCGCATCAGGCTTTCGCAGTTTTCGGTGGCGTGAATTTCGGCACTTTGATAGGGTTTCAACCAGAGCTGAAGTCGGTCGACCGTCACATGCTGCATCACGCCGTTACGAATCAGGGTGTAGGGATGCAGATCCATTTTACTGGGAACCGACGGCAAAGCCTCCAAGGCCTTGAAGCTGTACGAAGCGTCCTGCCATTGAAACACGGAAAACAGTTTGATCTCGAATTGCCGCCGCAAGGCTTCGGCCAATTGCAGGGAACTGATGGCATGCATCTGCAGCAACACTTCACCCTGGCGTTTGACGACCTGTTTCATGATCTCAAGCGACGCATCCAGTTGGTTTTGATCGATTACGGAGTCTTTGAGGAGCTGCTGCCCCAAGCATTCGCCGATGATATTGGAGCTAACCGACACCGGCCGTCCTTTTTCGAAGCTGACGATTTTCTTGGCTTTCTTCCACGAAATCAGCATTTGCCCGGTCAGTTTGCGGGCCCAGATCTGGTTGAGCAACACCGGAAGCGGCACGGCTTCCAAACGACCGATCAACGGAAGATTCGTTGCATCGTACATAAAATAGGTGTTGATCATGGAGTGAAAGCCATCGCTTTCCATCATATCCAACGGCTTGGGATACTCGTTGCCGAAATGTTTGCGCAACAGTTTGATGATGACCGCCGGTGCGATCGGTTTTTCCAGATAATCCAAAAGCTTATACTTCTGACGCGCCTCCACCGCACTGGTACTGGCACGGTAAACTCCCGACATCATCACGATGGGCATCTTCTCCGAATGCTTGATCCAACGGATTTCTTCGCACAGCTTGAAGCCATCGATCCCCGGAAGCAGACCATCGATGAAGGCAAACTCGTAGGGACGCTCCTGGATGGCATCCAGAGCCGATTTCCCGCTGTAAAAACCGTGAACTTCAAACTCCTCACCTTCGAGCAGCTTGATAAAACCGGAGGTCAACTCCCGATCATCGTCCACAACCAAGATTCGCATTTTTCGGTTCAGAGTTTCTTCTGCCATGGCCCCACTTCGCCTGAGTCGATTTTGGGTAATGATACTGCTTGGAAAACCGTCTAATTCTGAACGATTTTTCATGACTTCGCAAGGCTTTTCCGTTATAAGGTTTGCGAAGATACGATGTCCCGCTCGTTGCGAAACACCGAGCACTCGCACAAGGGAGCGTGAGGCAAAATAACTTGACATCGCGGGGTATTAATGCTTCACTTCTGCCCCCTGAGCGATTAGGGTTTTTATAGGTAACAAACGGAGAGGTGAGCCGTGAAACCAACATATAATCCGCATAACAAACGTCGGCTGCGCACCCATGGTTTTCGCGCCCGGATGGCGACGGCCAATGGCCGCAAGGTGCTGGCTGCTCGTCGTTCGAAAGGCCGTAAACTTCTGACCGTGCAGATCGGACACAAATAAATAGGTGAATGAAACCAAACGGTTTCCCTCGATCAAGGCGCATTTTGCGGCGCGGTCACTTTCTTAAAGTACAGGCCGATAACCGCAAGATCGTCACGAATTGCTTTGTGTTTCTACTGCGGCCGAACGAAGTGGAGCACGCCCGCTTGGGGCTGATCGTCAGCAAGAAAGTCGGCTGCGCCGTGGTGCGCAACCGCATCAAGCGTGTCTGCCGTGAAGCGTTCCGGCTGCTGCAACCCTTCGAAGGTGAGGGCATGGACATCGTGGTCATTCCCCGACGTCAGCTCCCCCGTCCCGCGCCGTTCCATCTGGTGGCCAAGGAGTTCGAGACAATGGTCCGCCGCTTTGCCCACCAGCGCCGCAAACGGGAGATGCAGGCATGATGTGGCTGAGATGGCTGGCGGTGTTACCGGTTCGGCTTTACCAGCGGATCATTTCTCCCTGGCTCGGACCTCGCTGCCGCTTCCATCCGACCTGCTCCGACTACGCCATCGAGGCGGTGACGCGCTACGGCCTGATCATCGGAGGACTTAAGAGTATGACTCGGCTTTTACGCTGCCACCCGCTTTTTCCCGGCGGTTACGATCCGGTGGAAAACGGCTGGCCGCGCGTGAAACGCGACCGTTAACGACCGAACCTCAAGGAGAGGGCCTGTGGAACGTCGCCTGATTCTCGCCCTGGTACTTTCGATGGGAATCCTCTTCCTGTGGAATGTCGTCATCAATCCGCCGCCGCCCAAAGCGCCGACGCCGGTTAAAAAGCCGGCGGTTGCCGAAAAAGCCCCGGTTCCCGACGCCGTCAAACCGAGTTTCGACGAGCCGACGGCCGTCGGTGAGAAACCCGAAAGCATGCTGCCCGCGCTGAATGCGGAATCCGATGCACCAGCCGTCGCGGAGACCGACACTCCGGCCATCGCCGCCGATTCCGAGGAGAAAAGCGCCGACACCGCACCGACTCTCGAAGCGGAACCCCCGGCCAAGGCTGAAGCTCCGGTCCCGGCCGAGCAGAATACGATTATCGAAACAAACGAGTTCCTCGCCACCTTTACCAACCGTGGCGCTCGTTTGAAGTCGTTCATCCTGAAATCCGACAAATATTCCGAACCGGTGCCGGGTTCCGAAGACGAGCGTCGCCAGGTGGACGTGGTGACGGTCAAGGAACCTGAAAACTTTCCCGGCACGCTCCTATTCGATCAGGCGAATTTCAGTTACGACCCCGACACCACCTTCGAACTCGAAGACGCCGACGACACGTCGGTGGTCTATCGATACGAAACGCCCCAGGGCGTGGTGTTACGCAAGCGTTTTGCCTTCAAAGGCGACTACGTCTTCAGCCTGATACTTTCGGTGGAAAACCGGGCCGCCGCTCCGGCCAGTTTCTTCCCCAAAATCCGCCTCGTCAGCCACCAGAACGATGCCAACGTGCAACAAGGCATCTTCGGCTCCATGCCGCTCAACCTGCAGATTCCCAAGGCCTTCATCGACGGCGAATTGTACGAAGAGACGGACAAGGAAGAATTGCAGACCGCCAAGATCCTCAAAGGTCAGATTTTATGGGCCGGCATCGATGACCGCTATTTCCTGCTGTCGCTGCTGCCGCCCGACGACCTGCGCTCCCAGATCACCATCAAGAACGTCCAGCAGGCCTCTACCGACGCCTTGGGCACGGAGGGGACGCACAACTGGCTGGCGGTAACACACATGTTGGAAAAGCAGCGTGTCATGCCCGGTGAAAGCAAGGATCTTTCCTACCAGATGTTCATCGGTCCCAAGGAGTACACCACCTTGACCAAGGTGGGGCACCGCCTGGACGAATCGGTGGATTTCTGGGTATTGGGCGCACTGGCCAAACCCATGTTGTGGGTGCTGAAATACAGTTACAAGTTCGTGTACAACTGGGGCATCGCGATCATCATTCTGACCATCCTGATCAAGCTCATTCTGTACCCCTTGACCTACAAATCCTTCCAGTCGATGCAGAAGATGAAGGAACTCAAACCCAAGATGGACGAGTTGAAGGCCAAGCACGGGGAGGACAAACAGGAATTCAACAAGCAGATGATGGAGTTGTACAAACGGGAGGGGGTCAACCCCATGGGCGGCTGTTTGCCGATGCTGTTGCAGATGCCCGTCTACATTGCGCTTTACAAAATGCTGCAAAACGCGGTGGAGCTCTACAACGAACCCTTCATTCCCGGCTGGTTGACCGACCTCGTGCGTCCCGATCCTTACTATATTCTCCCGGCGCTTTTAGGTGTGTTGATGTTCGTACAGCAAAAACTCACACCCACCCCCGATTCGCAGCAGCAGAAGATGATGATGTACATGATGCCGGTGATGATGTTCGTCTTCATGCTGGTCTTGCCTTCCGGGTTGGTCTTGTATATTCTGGCCAATACGGTGATGACGATCGCCCAGCAATGGTGGATCGGCAAGAAATCCGCGCAGGCCAAGGAGGCGGCCGCCGCCAAAGCCTGAGACAGAGGAACCTATGCGCCATTAGCTCAACCGGACAGAGCATCGGCCTTCTAAGCCGAGGGTTGCAGGTTCGAGTCCTGCATGGCGTACCAAATCGAAAGCCCCGCACACGCGGGGTTTTTTCGTTCCCTCCCCCATCTCCCCCGCTTGACATCCCGGCGCGGCGCGGCCAGGATAGGGGCGAATCAACCGCTGGGAAAGCCAATGCCAGTTTCAACACAATCCGAACCGCTCGTGATGCACGTCGATATGGACGCCTTTTTCGCGGCCGTCGAGCAACGCGACCACCCGGAACTGGCCGGACGCGCGGTGGTGATCGGAGCGCAACCGGGTCACCGGGGCGTAGTGTCTACCTGTTCGTATGAGGCGCGTCGCTTCGGCGTCCATTCGGCCATGCCCATCAATGAGGCTTATCGACGCTGCCCCGACGCCGTCTATCTCAAGCCCGACATGTCGCGCTATACCGCCGAGTCGCAGCGGGTGATGGCGGCCCTGGAAGCGCTCTCCCCCACGGTGGAGCCGGTCTCCATCGACGAAGCGTATGTCGATATCGCAGGCCTGGAACGGCTGGTGGGTCCGCCCGACGCCATCGGCCGACGCGCCAAGGATCTGATCCACACCGCCACCGGGCTCACCGCTTCGGTGGGGATCGCCCCCAACCGGCTGGTGGCTAAAATCGCCTCCGACTTCGACAAACCCGACGGGCTGACGATCGTCCCGGCCGAGCGCGTGCTCGACTTCCTCGCCCCGCTGCCGGTGTCGGCGCTGCGCGGCGTAGGACCGAAGCTGGTCGAGCGCCTCGAACGAGCCGGAATTCGGCGTGTCGAACAGCTGCGCCGCTTCGCCCTCGACGATCTGCGACACCGTTTCGGCGATACGGCGGGCACGCTCTTGCACCGCCAATCGCACGGAATCGGCTCAACGCGGGTCGGCGACAGCGAGGAACGCCGCTCCATTTCGAAAGAATACACCTTCGGCCACGACGAACGCGACCCGGAGCGTCTGCGCGCGGTTCTGCGCGAACAGGCCGACACCGTGGCGCGACGAGCGCGCAAACACGGCCTGCGCGGGCGTTGCGTCCAACTCAAGATCCGCCTCGAAAACTTCGAAACCCACACCCGCCGCCATACCCTGGCCACTCCCACCGACCTCGCCAACGCTCTTTTTCACGAAGCCTGGAGGCTGCTGGAGTCCAGCGGATTTCTGGGACGCCCGGTGCGTTTGATCGGCCTGGGACTCTCGGAGTGGTCGGAAGACGGACAACTCGACCTGTTCGCCCCCGCCGACGCTCGCCAGCGCCGTCTGGCCGCCGCCTCCGATGCCATCGTCGAGCGCTTCGGAAAAGAGGTACTCGGTCCAACCCGGAAACGTAACAAGGATTAAGGAAATCTTGCCCGCCACGACCGATGGCGCTATGCTGGTTCCGGTCACGCACGATCCGACCATTAAATCAAGAAGCAGAGGTGTATCATGTTGCGAAAGTGGATAATCGGATGCTCGATCGCTTTGTTATTATTCGCGCTATCGGCCTGCGGGTCCGATGACGAAACAGCGCCGACCGATGGCGACAACCCGGATGGCGACAGCCCCGACGGTGATGATCCCGACGGTGATGACCCCGACGGCGACGAACCCGATGGCGATGACCCGGACGGCGACGAACCGGAATTCCTGCCCGCCGAAGATCCCGGTCCCTATCACGTCGGCGCCTTTTCCACTCGCTTCGTCGATGCCGCGCGCGGGCGCGACCTGACCGGCACGGTTTGGTATCCAACCGATCAATCGGAAGGTGATATCATGTATTATCAGGGTGTTATCCCACTCGGCAGCGCCATCGAAGACGCTCCGTTGACGGAAACCCCCGGGCCATTTCCACTGATCGTCTTCTCCCACGGCCACCAGAGTTTCGACGCCCAGAGCTACTTCCTCACCGAATACCTGACCACCCACGGTTTCATCGTTGCCGCCTGCGATCACATCGAAGACACCACCGGGACCCAGGATGACAAATACCTGGTGAAAAGCGCCTTGGACCGTCCACAGGATCTATCGCTGATGATCGATACGCTCTTGGAATGGAACACCACCTCCGGCCATATGCTCGAAGGTAAAATCGACCCGGCCCGCATCGGCGCTACCGGCCACAGTTTCGGCGCTTACTCCGTCATCGCCGTGTTAGGCCCAGCCTTCGACATGAACGATTTCCTTGATAAATGCGAGGAATTGGGCGAAGAAAACTGGACCGGCGGCTGGCGTTTTTGCGAGGATATGCTGGAAGACGCCGACATGTCCTATGCGGAGGACTGCACGCCCTGTAGTTTCAAAGACGACCGCATCCTGGTCTCGGTACCCATGTGTCCGGCCCTGCAAGCGGTATTTAAAGAAGGCGAAATCGAAGCCATCGACGTCCCCATGCTGCTGATGGCAGGCGAATTGGACGACACCATCCCGGCGGTCTCGGAAGTCTACCCCTTCTTCGAACACGCCACTCACCCCGACACGATTTACTGGGAGCTGGAAGGAGCGGGGCACTTCACGTTCTCCAACATGTGCGAGATTCTCAACCTTCCCGAATACGGGTGTGGAACCGGTTTCACCGATCCCGATCTCGCCTATGGTCTGATCAACACCGCCACGACCGCCTATCTGAACATCTTCGTCAACCAGGATGAACGCTACTGGAAATACTTCGAGGACGACTACCTGGCCACCACCCCGGCGATCACCATCGAAAGAAAAAGCGCCGAGTAAAGTACATTTCAGATTGAACAACTCGCACCCCGGTTTCGGCCGGGGTGTTTTCGTTTTGCAAGACTTTGGACTCGAACACCATGACCAGGTTTGCAAAGGGCGTTCATGGATTAAAGAAATCCATGGTAAAGCGCATCATCACGAATCAGGCAGCTTAAAAGCAATGATGGTAGAGATATTTAAAATAATGTCCGATGTGTGAGGAAATGGCGGCAATTGAGTTGGACAACCCCTCCCGGCGAAGCTTCGCTCCCTCCCCGTATTGCAGGGTGGAAAGGGTTCGCCGTTTAACGGCGAACGAAATCGCCCCTCCACAATATGAAAGAGGTCCGCCAAGCGGGTGGGTGAGATATTTTCCTCCCGTGTTCGCGGCAGCGACGGAACGGCGGATGGGTGAGGTTGCCCCCTTCTTTCGCATCCCGATCTTGTTTTCTTTCCGTAGCACGGTATAATAAAAATGTGTTGAACGCCATTCCAAGGAGGTGGCCATGCTACGCCGGATGATCATCGTCGTTTCCGTCGTTTTCGGTTTGAGCGCCTGTGCCACCTACGCCAACGACGGCCACGAGCGGAACTACCGCGCCTACAAGGCCAAGCAGGAACGGGCCGAGAGCCTGCCCAATCCCCACGATAGAAAAGCGGCTTCGAGCATCGCCGTGGGTGAAATGGCCGGCGGAGCCGATAATGTGGCCAATAACTGGGAAAAATGGTCGCCGCCGGAACAAGGTCTGGGCAAAGTCGATCCCCCGGATGCCGTAACGGAAACCGATCTGCCCTTCACGACACCCTACACACCGCCCCTGCCCGCTCCGGGACCGTCGGTCAAGTCACTGGAAATCGAGCAGCAACCTGAACAAACGGCAGAAGAAACACAGCCGGAAGCCGAAAGTACGGAGCCCGAAAATCCGGATGAAACCGCCGACTAACCCAGCATTCCGACGGATATCTAGGTTTTAACCCTCGATTCTTGCACGCTTATCCGGCAATCGGCATTGACAAATCACACCGTGTGGGTTATCAAATAGTCTTTGCCGCTTTGTGTGGACAAGGTGCGACAAGCTTGTCACGGAGCTTTCACATTAAAGACCGCAATTAAAATTGCAAACAAAGACGAACAGCGCCCCGGGTTCCGAGGTGAGCACCATCGCCTTATACGTACCCGCGCAAGCTGATCGACCCCCATGTAACGACAACCGATGCTAAAGGATATTTCATGAAACGCACACAGATCTGGACGCTGATCGCCATGCTGGCCCTTTCCCTGATCGTCTTCGCGGCAAGTGGCTGCAATGAATCCGACGGATCATCGTCGGATGGCGACACCGAAGACGGAGACAGTTCCGACGGCGATGGCGACGAACCGGCCTGTGAAGGCTCTTGTGCCGATGCAACCACCGGCGGCTATTGTATGGGAAGCAACCTGTGTGCCTGCGAATTCGGCGAATGGAAAGTCAAAAACTGCAACATGGCCTGCATGGCGCTGGGTGTTCAAGCCGTCGGCTGCGGCATGACCTCTACCGGCAACTTCGATTGCCTGTGCGATGCTTCCGATGGCGACGACCCCGATGGCGATGATCCCGACGGTGACAACTCAGACGGTGACGATCCCGACGGCGACGATCCCGACGGCGATGATGACAACCCCTGTGACAAAGAAGGCTTCGTCACCCGCAGCCAACGGGCGGAAGTGGAGGTCGACGACGAAACCGACCTCGCCACCTGGACCTATACCGTTTACAACAAAAGCGCCTATCCGGTGGATGTTCTGACAGTCGTGATCAAGGGCGACAAAGGCGGGCCGCAAAGTCCTACCACCTTCACCATCGCGGAAGCCGATACCAGCATGGCCACCTGCAGCACCTGCATTACCGTGCAACAGGCCTGCAACATCGGTAGTTCCGGCACCCTGACCTGCGCACGCAGCTTCATGCCCATCGCCGGTGCGACGGTCAGCTTCACCGAGTTGGGGAAAGCGCTCAAGGAACCCTTCGGCGGTTCATTCACCGACCTCAACCTGCAGGAAGTCACGATCAAAACCAGCAATGGCTATACCACACCGGTCGAAGACGGCTGGCAATGGTGCCTCGGAGATAAAACGTTCCTCGATGCCATCACCGAGCCGGGCTATGTGGACATGGAAAAACCCACCGACACAACCTGCGACTACCCGGATGGTCCCTATCATTTCATGGGCCCGTCACCCGGCCAGAGCAATCCGGAGCCGGGAGTCGTTCCGCCGATGGAATGGCCCAGCGCCTATTACAAAGGCCAGGATGTGGGCCTCGATCTGGCTCAGTACCGCTGCGACCACCCCGAAATCAAAACCCTTTTCGTCTTCGTCGGCGCCGGCTGGTGCCCGGCGTGTCGCGACTTGTTCCGCCAGCGCGTTTGCAACGATGGCGGACTGGAAGAGGAACTGATCGCGCGTCAATCCCAGCTTCTCTACGTGATCGGACAAGACGCCGCCGGACGTGATTCCGACGCCGAATACGCCGACGGGCTCATGGATGGCTATGGCTGCGAAAAGGGTATCCGCATTTCCGACCACGACAACACGGCCGGTTTCCCCGTGATCTTCTACTCCGAAATGTTCAGCGGCATCCCTTGGGTATCGGCCATCCGCATGTCGGACATGAAGCTGATTCAAGAACTCGGCGACAATCCTCTACCGCCCTTCGATTATATCGGAATCGCGGAAGACAACATGGACCCGGTTGTCGATGGCGACACGGACGCCGAAGTGGATGGCGACGGAACGGAAGACGAGATGGAAGCCGAATCAACCGAGGATGAAACGGATGGCGATATCGCCGAAGCTGAGATGACCGAAGATGAAACCGAGTTGGAAGTCGTTGAGGCTGAAGCCGCCGACGGCGAGCTGTAAAAACGGATAAAAAAACGGTCCGGCGTAGCCTCTTTGGTGCGCCGGTTTTTATTTTGGAGAAGCATTCATGCACAACCGACACGCCCTGCAATCTGCCTTGTTTTTCCTGTTCCTGATCGTTTTACTCGCACTTGGAACCGCCTGTGGAAGCGACGACAGCACTGACGGCGACAATCCGGATGGCGACAACCCCGACGGCGACAATCCCGACGGCGACAACCCGGATGGCGACAACCCGGATGGCGACAACCCCGACGGCGACGAGCCCGACGGCGACGAACCCGATGGTGACGACCCCGATGGTGACGATCCCGACGGCGACGACCCGGATGGCGACACCCCCGATGGCGACGACCCGAGTTGCGATGGCGTACGCGTCACCTCGCTATCAGGCTTGGTGGTGGACGAAAACGACGACCCGCTGGTGGATGTCAGCGTTTTTGCCTGCATAATCGGACCGGACAACCAAGGCGCCTGCTTGCGCCCCGTTTTCACCGACGATAACGGCCGTTACCAGGTGCTGGTCCCCGAAGCACAGCAATGCCTCCAGCATTCGGCGATTCGTTTCCTGCCGGTGGAGCTGACCGGCCGCATTTCGCTGTCCTGTCCCATCGATCTCGGAAGCGGGGGTAACGTCGATACAAGCACCGCCTTCAAACTGCCTGCCGTCCCCGAATCGCTTCGCGACCCGCTGGACGATCCGGCAACGGAACACGCGATGCACCTCTCCGGCGACTCGATGTTGACCGTCATTCCCGAAGATCTGACTCCGTTGGAGGGCGGCTATGCCGATATCAACCTGATGGAGTGGGACGCCGACGCCTGGGGCTGGCCCTGCTTTATCGATCCGGCCGACCCACCCGCACAACTCTTCACCGTTGCACCCGAGGTGGAAGTGCACGACCCCGATGCCGTGCATGTATGGATCGAGAATACGACCGGTCTGGCGGCCGGTAGCGACGTCCTGATATACGGTCTCGGCAGCGTCGCCACCTACACCTGGGACGATGAACCGGTCATGGAAGGCGAGTGGGCTTTGATTCAGAACGCCGAAGTCGCGTCATCCGGTCAAGGTATCGAAACCGCCACCGGCGCGGGATTGCCGTTCCTCACCTGGTTCGGGTGGAAAGCCGCCGACTGAGCCGAACACGCTTTTTCTTTGAAAAAAAGACGGCCGACCCGCTTGGATCGGCCATTTATTTTTTCAAGGCGTCGTTTTACAAAGCCATCAACGCTTCTTCCACATCGATATACAGACCGGCCTGCGTGCGGGCTCGGCCATAGGTATCCAGCAACTCCCAAGCTTCCATGGCGAAAACCGGTTCCGACATCACGGTTCCCACCGGGAGATAGAGATCCGGATTGAACGCAAGCATTTTTTGTATGGCCAAGGTATAGGTCGTTCCCGCCTCGATATCGCCGGGAACGACGCAAGCATAGCCGTCATCCAGATGATCGCGGATTGCCTGAAGCTGATCGCCGCTCAAGCTGACCGTGTAAAAACTGTTGAAGCCCGGCGACCCGGCAGGTTGACGCTCTATTTTGTAGGTATTCAACATTTTTTGCTGAGTCAGCGGTCCAGAAGACCAGGTCGCCCACACTTCATCGACGATCACAACTGCAGCATCCGCCGATAGCGTTTCCACTGCCGCCTGGGCCGTGATCGCGGCGACTTGTGCCTCGTTGCGATTTGCAACCACCATGGCGACCGGATCATTGGCCTCCGGCGCATATTCCAGCATAGTGGTCTCCACTGCCGTTTGTACGGTCTCGTCCACCGGCATGGTTCCGGACATGTTCATGTTGAGGGAATAGTTGTAGTCGGCCACCCCGCCATTTTCCAGGTCGACGGTCAGATCCAGATGCGCCGCCCACAGGGCGTTGGAACCAGCCTGCACAATAACGGTCTCACCGACCCTATCCTCCTGATAAAGAGTCGTGTGCGAATGTCCGCCCAGAATCACGTCGATTCCGGGAACGGCAGCAGCGATGTCTGCATCGGTTCCATTTCCCAAATGGCTGACCATCACCATCAAATCCACATCGGCGCGATGCGCCTGGACGATGGCCGCAGCCACCGCCGGATAGTCGTGATCAGTGTGAAAATCGCCGCCGGGGTAGTAATCACCTGCGTAGGATTGGTTGTTGGCGTTATAGGGCTTGGGAGCCATTCCAAAAAAGCCAATGGTCACACAACCGACTTTGCGTTCTCCGTAGGAAACCGCCCACCAGTCTTCAGGATTCGGACCATCATAGGTGGTATTGCTGGCCAGGACCAAAGCATGGGGATCACGCGAGAAGGCCATCACCTCTTCCGGTCCCCAGGCAAAATCATGGTTGCCGATGACACGCACATCGAACCCCATGGCGTGAACGATTTCGGTGGTGCTGTAGCCGTCTGAAAGCGGCTCGGCCACCGACCCTTTCTCGTGATCGTCTCCCCCATCGGTAAAAAGGGTAAAGGGCTGTTCGGCCTTCACCTGTTCGAAATAGCCACGCAAACGACTCACGGGACTTTCATTGTCGAAGGCCGGATCGGGTGTGTATTCCGAGTGCAGATCGTTGATATGAATGAAGGTGATCGCCTGCGTGCTCGCCGATAAATCGCAATCGGGCCAGTGAGGGGCATCGCCGTCGGGCGCGTCGCCGTCAGGTGCGTCGCCATCGGGTGTATCGCCGTCGGGCGCGTCGCCGTCAGGTGCGTCGCCGTCAGGTGCGTCGCCATCGGGTGTATCGCCATCGGGTGCGTCACCGTCGGGTGAGTCGCCGTCGGGCGTATCGCCGTCGCTTTCGTTGCAACCACTCAATCCAGCCGTCGAAATGGCTATCGCCAACAACATCAGTAACATCAGGAAGATCTGCTTGTTCATCCGACCACCTCGCAGGTTGATTGATTGGGCGTTTCAAACCGATTGTCAACGCTAGGGGCATTGTGCAAAGTTGCAACCAGATCTCAAGTTAGAATCCTATTATCGATGTTCAAATTCGGTTCGCCCGCCGGGTGACTCAAACCGGCGGTCGGGATTCGCTCAAGTGGTTGTTTAACGGATGAATGACTTTTTTAGCTGCAAGAAATCTTGACAAACGCGACGCGGTTCGCCATTATACCGTCTCGCCTGCTTTGGAGGCGGACCTTTGGTATGGTGGGTGTAGCTCAGTTGGTTAGAGCGCTAGGTTGTGGCCCTGGAGGCCGTGGGTTCAAATCCCATCACCCACCCCAATAATTTCAGCCACTTGGCATTTTGGTCAAGTGGCTGTTTTTATGGCAGTTATTTACGATTTCCAGTACCCGATCAACGAAGTCGTGCCAATCGTCGAAGCACGTTGGATCACGCTACCGCTTGCAACGGACAACCCTAACTCAGTTGCGACTCACGCTCAGCGCCAGTCTAGCCGCCGTATCCGCACTCACGAGTTGGACGTGGGAAGGCAGGATCTTGACTAATTCCATGAACGAATTTTCGAGACTTAGTCCCCCATCGCTGGTCATGTACACCCACGTAACTGTGCCAGGAGGATAGCTACCCAGTTCTTCGGCCATCTTCTGTGGGCTCTGAAAGAAGGGGTCGTCGTCGTTGTCGATCCCCCGCCACTCGCGCGGCCGGAACACCGCCACCTCACCGCCATCTTTACCGGCGAGTACCTTAAAGAATTGGTCGTCCGACCACCACGGGAAAGCCTCGAACATATACGGCACATTGACGGGAAACACGCCGCGAATGACGCCGTCGGTCTTGGCGTATTTGGGCAAGAAGAGGTTTTCTGCGTCTTCCCAGGTACCCATCCAGTCCCAGTGCACGGTTCCGTGGATGCCAAGGAGGCGGGCGTCTTCTTCCGTCGCCGTAACAAAGCGATTCTGATCTTCTTCGTTCAGCGAAGTGGGATAGGCGTAAAGGTGTCCGCTAGGCGGGAGGGTAAAGTAGTCCTTGCCGGTCTGGCGGGTCTTCTTGTGGTACCATTTAAGCACGTCGGGCGCGAGATAGGAGAGATGCGGCGAAATGCTCCAGGTGATAGGCGCACAGGAATTGTCCGTTTTCTCGCAATCCGCCAGCCGTTGACGAAGCCAAACGTTGCGCGTGCTCATGATGAAGGCGACGTTGTCACCGTCGCCGATCACGAAGGCAACATAGGTCTTGGTCGGATCGTATTCGATGTCCTCCGTCTCGTTTCGTTCGAGTTCGCTCGCCTCCCGGATCGGCGGTCGCCGGGTGGAGAAGAATGATAGATTGCTTGTTTCGGTGGGGATGGCGCCCATGTTGCGGGAATCCAGGCATTGGGTTTGAGCCTCGTAGAAAAAGCCACCCATGACCATCCATGAATTGTTGTAACCGTAAACGCCGAGCGGTGTCTGCCAGTGACCGGCGTTGACGATTGCGTGCAAAAGTTCCTTCTCGGGATTCTCGTCTCGGCAGCCGTTTGTCAGAAATAGGGCGAACAGTTTTTGGGAAAACACGAAATCAACCAGAGAAGGGGGCATATCCCGTGTAAGTACGGGGTTGTCCGTATTGTTTTCCCAGATTTCGTATCCGGGGTTGAGCATGGCCAGGCCGGTGGTCTGCTCGGCGTAGTTCTCGAAGACATACTGCGTGGCAAGATAGGGGGTGTCTTTGTTCGCCAGTTCGGTGGTGGCATCGAACGTGACTTCGCCGCAGGAGGTGTTCATCCCCATATCCAGGGGCACCGCTCCCAGCACAGAAGCGATGGTCAGGATGCTTGGCATTGCCAGCCTCTGGTCGTCGTAGGAATAGCGCAGGCAGGAAGGAAACTTGGCAACACATGCATCGAGGAAGTCAAGGGCATTGATGACGTTCTTTGGCTCCAGATCGAGTTCATCCAGCCATTGCTGATCTTTGGTTTCCATTTTGACGTAAATGGAGCCGCCGAGCTCGCGATTATACAAACCGGCACAGGCTTGTACCGCCAGCTGGAATGTAGCCGAGACATTCGGGTCAATCTCGACAACCGTAAACTCGCTTGCCGCGTTCCATTCATCGATATCAACGGGATCGTCATCCAGGTCGCCATCGGTCAGGTCACCGTCCGTCAGGTCACCGTCCGTCAGGTCACCGTCGGTCAAGTCGCCGTCGATCGCATCGCCATCGGTATTGATCCCCGTTGTGGAATCATCTCCATCGCAACCGATGGCAAAAGACAGAAACAATCCTAGCACTCCAATTACAAAAACAGGTTTCATATCGGTATCCTGTGGTTTATGTAGCGGAAGTCATTTAGATTTCTATCAAAATTAGCACATTTATCGTATTTTCTCAAATGAAATCAAACCGTTGTATTGATCTTGCAATCCAGCGCGTATCACGTTTTTCAAGTTGATCACCGTACAGACAAGGTTTCGATCACTTTCGAACAACCGCCATCATGCAGATAAGCGGCATGGTCGGCGATGCTCTCAAACTGCCGCCCAACGATTTGGGAGCATTCGAATTCATGACCGGAACACTTCAGGAAACGATCGATCAGCTCATCGGCCCGCGATTTGAAGAGCTTTGAATTCCAGAGATTACCCTTGATCCCTTCCTTGGCTGAATCCATCGCGACGATCCATAGCGCAGCTCCCAGCGCGCCACAGCCACCCCCGCATAGTCCGATACCCCCCGCCAATCCCGCCACCATGCCTTGATGCAACTCAGATGCCCCCATCTTCCGAGCCACGACCGCCGCACAACTGACCGGCGGAGCAAGCGTTTTATCGGGTAACTCGCCCACGCCATCCGTAAGCTCGTTAAATGCCTTAGATGCATATCCCGCAGCCATACGAAAACAGCCGATGGTTCCACCTTTGACAAGAAAATACAGGATCATTTCCAAGGTTGACGATGACCGGTCGGTATGCGTTATTTCGAAACAATTGATGCAGTTTTTGCGAGCACGAAATAATTCCACAAGCCTTTGTGCCTCGGCAACCGCTTCGACTTCGGCTCGCGGTCCCGATCCCAAGCGTCGATGCGTCCGTGCTCCTGCGGCAAGCGTCGCTCCCCAAAGCATCCCGCACTGGTAGCCATATTGCAGGATACCACCCGCGAATAAGGAGGTCGCCTTCTCTTCACGTTCAAGTGGATCGTCGAATGCACGGCTGAGCACATGAAAAAGCGTATCCGAGCATGCCCGCCCATTCATGAACGTACCCACCGTATGGATCGCCGATATCCCACTCTTTGTCCTGACCATTGCGTTTCCTTTTATTTCTCAAGCCGAACTCGGTCGACCGGCAGGTCGTTACCGAACTCTGCGGCTGCATCCTGTTGACCGTTGGTCAATCACAACCGTAAAACAGTTCGGCACAGGGTAATTTCCAGATATCCGTTCCATTCCCCGCCCGAACAAGCGGCCATGGTCAACGGATCGTTAAACATTTCAAAATTGAAGATATTATAGGCGCTTCCTTCGGAACGACAAGGAATATCGGCAGCCAGCCCCACTTGGCGATGGGCTTATTATGGAAATCCGGCTGACGATGCGGTCTATCCCAGCGCAGAAGCATGTCACACACCTGAGCCACATAGAGCTTGACCTGTTCAAGTCTGCATGCTAGAATCATCTCACTCGCCACTGAATCGATCATCTCTCAGCTTGGGAAGGGGTTGTTATGCGCTTGATACGCCGAATGCGTCCGTTGCGCGCTTGTGGGCTATTGCCCCTGCTGCTGCTGGCCCTTGCCGCCTGCGATTCAGAGTCGACTACAGACGACGGCGATCTGGACAGCGAAGTCGCAGGTGAAGAGTCGGATCGTTCGGAGGTTGACTCTGAGACCGATAACGAAAGCGATCCATCAACGATTACCTGGGCACCGATCCCCACCGGCAGCTTCACCATGGGCTGTGAATATAGGAGTATCTACGATAATACCTGCTTACCCCAAAGCAGCCCTCCTCATGAAGTGAACGTTCCGGCCTTCGAGATGATGGCCACCGAGGTCACGCAGACGCAGTACGAACAGGTCATAGGAAGCAATCCGCTGGCGGACACGATGCACGAATGTGCCGATTGCCCGGTGGCAAGGGTGTCCTGGCACGACGCCCGTGCTTTCTGCGAAGCTGTAGGAGGACGGCTACCCAGCGAAGCCGAATGGGAATACGCCGCCCGTGCCGAAACGGAAGGTCTTTATTACTGTGGCGAAGAGGTCTGCGGCGTCGATGTGGAAATTGAGGATTGCTGTCTGCTCGACATCGCCTGGGTGGAAGAAAATAGCGATAACCATACTCATCCAGTGGGAGAGAAGCAACCCAATGCCTTCGGTCTCTACGATACGCTGGGCAACATCTATGAATGGATGGAGGACTGCTGGCATCCATCTTTTGAAGGCGCCCCGACTGACGGCAGTGCCTGGAAAACAGACTGCCAGAAACATACTCAAAGCAACACCGTAATAAAAGGAAGATCTTGGGGGGCATCAGCAACTTCATGTAGTGTAGTTCATCGAAGTGGTGTGGATTTAGATGATAGTGATCCTCATATTGGTTTCCGTTGCGCACGGGATGGGGAGTAAATCATGAAACCTAGGGCTAGCATCGCTTGTCTTTTGATCGCCTTCCTGTTCCCGCTCATCGCTTGCGATTCAGAGTCGACTACAGACGACGGCGATCTGGACAGCGAAGTCGCAGGTGAAGAGTCGGATCGTTCGGAGGTCGACTCTGAGGCCGATAGCGAAAACGATCCATCATCGATTACCTGGGCACCGATCCCGGCCGGAAACTTCACGATGGGTTGCGAGTATGAAAACCCTTATGATTTCAATTGGTGGACCTGCCCGCCTTTTCATGGTCCTTCTCACCAAGTCACGGTTTCAGCCTTCGAGATGATGGCCACCGAGGTCACGCAGGCACAGTACGAACAGATCATAGGAAGCAATCCGCTGGCGGACACGATGCATGAATGCGTCGATTGCCCGGTGGCACGGGTGTCCTGGCACGACGCCCGTGCTTTCTGCGAAGTTGTAGGAGGACGGCTACCCAGCGAAGCCGAATGGGAATACGCCGCCCGTGCCGGAACAGAGGGCATCTATTACTGTGGCGAAGAGGTCTGCGGCATCGATGTGGAAATTGAGGATTGCTGTCTGCTCGACATCGCCTGGATTTATGAAAACAGTGAGAATCATTCCCATCCTGTTGGAGAAAAATTACCTAATAATTTTGGCCTCTACGATATGTTAGGAAATGCTTATGAATGGGTTGAGGATTGCTCCCATTTAACATTTGAAGGTGCACCAGACGATGGTAGTGCTTGGTTGACTGAATGCGAAAATGTCCAGCCCTACAATGAGGTACAGAATATTGTAAAAAGCAGATCCTGGGCTACATCAAATGGTGGAGTTGCTATTCCATTTCGATCATTCTCTTCTTCTGATTCAAGAACAGAACAAACCGGCTTCCGTTGTGCACGAGATGGGGAGTAGAATAACGTAGAAATATCGCCAATTATTCTCTGGCGGTATCTACAAACTCGCGGTGTTTGACTGTTTGGGTTGTGCCCAAATAGTGCCCAGACTCTGCTTGTCCCGATCTTGTTTATGCCAGGGAATCCGGCGGAGACTCGATCGGCGGAGTTCGGGGTTTGCGCCGCAAGAGTCGGTCGATAACGGACCGGGCTTTGGGGTCGTCATAGAGGAAGGTGCCGAGCAGCACGACGATCATGACCAGGTACATCAGGCTCACCCAGAAGTGGCGCAGGTGTCCCCAAGGGATGGCCAGAGTCAGAACGAAGCTCAAACACATCACCGCCGTCAACACAGCGAAATTATAGGCGTATAGCTTGTTTCCGGGCCGCGTCACCAACAAAATGCATAAAGCCGCCACGCTTTGAGAATAATAGATGGTCGGCCCGAGTAGTAAGAATATCAAGGGATAACCGATGGCGAGAGCCTCATAATCGTCTAGCCGCCGCACAACGAAGGCCAGCGCCAACACCAACAGTCCGATCAAGGCAAATTGCACGGGCCGACGCTCTTTCAGCACCTCCCGCTTGTGGTCGAACAAGGCGTTCCACCCCATACTGCCAGCCAGCTTTTTGAAGTCTTTACGGCTCGTCTCCCCCTCGTACATCATCACGTATTTCAATCCGATACGTGTGGTGGTCAGGCTTTGATTGTGAACCGTAATCTTTCCAATGAAGCTCTCCCACTGCCCCAGGCCGTCCATGTGCCAAATACTAAGCCCCGCAAGTACCACCGCCGTTACGGCGAAACTCAGACCCAACGATAAAAGACGTCGGTCCACACGGCGCTCTTTCCACAAGATGTATAGGAATTTCACGCCCGGTCCGAACAGAAACAGCACTGGGAAGACGCGCACCATGGCCGAATAGGCCATCAAACCGCCGGACAGCTTGTAGAAGCCACGTTTAAGCATGCAGATGGAAAGGATGATGCACACCATCCAATCGAAACGCAGCATGGAACCGTGAATGAACAGCCGCTGCAGCGGGTAAAGCGTTAAAAAGAAAATCGCCGTGATCAACCCCGCCTCCAAGCCGAAGGTCAAGCCGACGACCACAAAGGCAAAGGTCAAGAGAACCACATCGATCAAGCCCAGACCGATCAAGCCCCAGCGCGTCACGGGGACGACATCCGCCACCCAATTCCCCACCATATTCCACACCGGAGTGGCGTTGTAACCCATGTCTTTCAAACGGCTTTTCATCGAACGCAGGTTGAAGATTCGCCGATAATCGCGCAGATCGGTGGTGAACTGCTCCCAACGCTCGGGGCTGAAATTCGTCTTACAGGCACGGACTTCGTCCAGCACCTGCTCCACCGGCACGTGTTCATAGGTATCCATCAACCGGATTTGCGATTTCAGAAAATAGCTGGAAAGCGTTTCCTTGCCGTCGATTTCCGCCATCAAGGTGCATTTGTACAAATCGGAATAGCCGAGTTCAGCCGAATACTTGGAGCCGAAGTAGTAGTGGTAGACATCGTGGTAGTTGTTGAAGCGCCCTCCCAGAAAATGCATATAGTGAAAGAAACCCAGAATGCCGAAAACCAGCGACACCAGAAGCACGCTCACGACCAAAACCCGGAAACGGCGATAAAGATCGGCTGGAGCGACCAGTCGAAAAACGCCGACCACGCACAAAACAGCCAGTACCACCAGCTTCGTGATTATGGCCATTTCAGGATAGTTCATGCTCACCACTCCGTTTCTCGCATCGCCACTCCGGCGCATCCGCCATTTCCGATCGCACCTATTCTACTCGGACCGCGACATGAAGGCAAACAGCCAAGCGGTTTTCCAAATCACCAACAGGCAGACGACCTTATTTTTATTTATTTGGAATACCAAATTTAATTTTTAGGTCAATCTAAATTATGAAGGAGAATGCCATGCGCAGCCAAGCCGTCGAAGATTACCTCAAGGCCATCTATAAGCTGGAAGAAGAACAGCAAAAAGCCGGAACCAGCGCATTGGCCGACAAACTGGGCGTGAAACCCTCATCGGTCACCGCCATGCTGAAGCGGCTTGATGGAGAAAACCCGAAACTCGTCGATTATCGGCAACATAGAGGGGTTTCTTTGACATCGGAAGGACGCCAAATAGCCCTGGAAATGACCCGGCGGCACCGTTTGCTGGAACGATTCCTGGTCGATGTGTTAGGTTATGGCTGGGAAGAGGTACACGACGAAGCCGAACAACTGGAACACGCCGTTTCACCCCGTTTTTTAGAACGGTTGTCCGACGTGTTACATCATCCCATAGTCGATCCGCACGGACATCCCATCCCCGGTATCGATGGCGTTTTACCGGAGATTTCATGGGTCTGCCTGTCTGACCTGGAGGCGGGAGAACGGGCCACACTACGAGCCGTGCAACGTGAAGACAGCGACTTGCTGCGCTTTCTATCGTCCGTGGGTTTAACACTCGGAACACGGCTTGAAGTTCTGGAGGCGGAATCGCCTTCGGGTGTGCGACGGATCAGGCTTGCGGAAGGAAACCGAGAAGTGGTGGCGCTGGGCGACCGCGTGGCCAATGACTTACGAGTCGAACGCGAACAACAGGAAAGATGAATTCCTGTAAACGAATCAAAGATAAAAGAAGGGATAATAAACATGAACTATCGATTAACCGTGATGACAGTGGGACTGTTTCTCAGTCTGCTGGCCCTCGGCTGCCAATCGAAATCCGACACACCCGAACCGGGCCAAGCCGTCAAAGCCGTCGAGAAAAGCGGGCCCTTGAACGTGGTCTCCACGGTCGGCATGATCACGGACCTAGTCCGCATTATCGGCGGTGAAAGCGTAACTGCCACCGGACTGATGGGGCCCGGCACCGACCCGCATCAATACAAAGCGCGGGAGTCGGATATCCGTGCTTTGGCCAAAGCGGACTTGGTTTTCTACAACGGCCTGCACCTTGAAGGGAAACTGGGCGATGTTTTGCATCGGCTCGCGAAAAAGAAGACCGTCATCGCGGTTTCCGATCGCATCGAACCGGCCAAATTGCGCGAGACGTCGGCCTCCGCCGGGACTCACGATCCGCATATCTGGTTCGACGTCCGCCTGTGGATGTTGGCGGCCGACCGTATCCGCGACGGACTCTCCGCCGCCGCCCCGTCCCGTAAGGCACAATTCGATGCCAATACCGAAAAGCTTTTAGCCGACCTGCGCGACTTGCATCAGTGGGTGTTGCAGATAATCGACACCATTCCGAAAGAGCGGCGCGTGCTCATCACCGCCCACGACGCCTTCGGTTATTTCGGCGACGCCTATGGCATCGAGGTTCGCGGTATCCAGGGCATCAGTACCGAAGACGAAGCAGGAGTGAAGGATATCAACAACTTGATTGACTTTATCGCGACACGCGGAATCAAGGCCGTATTCGTTGAATCGAGTGTCCCGAAAAAGAACATCGAAGCACTGGTCGAAGGATCGAAAGCCAAAGGCCACGATCTGCGAATCGGGGGTGAATTGTTCTCCGATGCCATGGGAGCCGCCGGAGCGCCGGAAGGCACCTACATCGGCATGGTCCGCCACAATGTCACAACCATCGTCCAGGCACTCAAATAAGCGAGGAGACCGATCATGCTATCACCCAACACCGATCCCTCATCGACCGCCGCCGCCGCCCCAAGCTCGGAACGCGTGCCTCCATTCGAAATCCACGACATGACCGTGGCTTATCACAACAAGCCGGTCTTGTGGGATGTGGACCTGACCGTTCCGGAAAATCAGCTCATCGCCATTCTGGGCCCCAACGGAGCGGGAAAAAGCACCCTCATCAAAGCCGTTTTGGGCCTCATTCCACGAGCCAGCGGACGCGTGGATATCTTCGGCAAACCCTACGAAACCAACCGCAGTTTGGTGGGATATGTTCCCCAGCGCGAATCGGTGGATTGGGATTTCCCCATTTCGGCTCTGGAAGTCGTCCTGATGGGACGCTACGGCCATTTGGGCCTGTTTCGGCGACCGGGCAAACACGACCGCGAGATTTCCTTGGACGCCCTCGACAAGGTCGGAATGGCCGATTACGCCGAACGCCAGATCAGCCAGCTTTCCGGCGGACAACAACAGCGGGTTTTTCTGGCCCGTGCGCTGGTGCAGGACGCCCGCCTGTATTTCATGGACGAACCCTTCGCTGGCGTGGACGCAGCCACCGAGCGCGCGATTCTCACGCTTCTACGCGAGTTGAAAGAACAACAGAAGACCGTCATCGTGGTGCACCACTCATTACAGACCGTCCGAGAGTATTTCGACCACCTGATCCTGTTGAATATGCGCGTGGTGGCCCACGGCCCCATGGCTGAAACCTTCAACGACGACAATCTTCAAAAAACATACGGTGGACGGCTGGCCATCCTCGACCGCGCGGCTGAAGCCGTTCGTCAGGCGAAGGAGTAAACCATGCAACGCTTTGGATTGCTATGGCTTATCCCGGTAGCGCTGGCGCTTGAGATCACCGCCGTCGAAGCTTTCGGCCTCGAACCGATCCAGCAAGGGATCGTCGTACTGGCCGATCTTTTCGGTTTGCATTACAACTCGTTTCTGATCTGGCTGGGCACGAGTCTGCTGGGCCTGACCTCGGGTGTCGTCGGGGCTTTCGCCGTCTTGAAAAAGCGCTCCCTGGTGGGCGACGCGGTGGCGCATGCCGCCCTACCCGGCCTGGCCATCGCTTTTATGCTCATCGGCGAACGCAACTTCATCGGTATGCTGACCGGCGCCGCCATCAGCGGTATTTTGGGTAGTCTGGCCATCTCTTGGCTGATACGCCATACCCGCATCAAGTCCGATGCCGCCATCGGAATCGTGTTGAGCGTGTTGTTCGGTCTGGGTATCGCCCTCTCACGCATCATCCAGGACGATCCCACAGGCCAGCAAGCCGGACTCGACGCCTTTTTGCTCGGAAAAACGGCCGGTATGATCAGCCAGGATCTGCTGACCATCGCGCTGGTTGCGGCCAACGTTCTGGTTATGGTGGCCCTGCTCTATAAAGAATTCAAACTGATCGGCTTCGATCCCGATTTCGCGGCCGTGCTCGGTTGGCCGGTACTGGTTCTCGATGGTTTGTTGATGGCGCTTCTGGTATTCACCACCGTGATCGGCCTGCCCGCCGTAGGTGTGGTGCTGATCGCCGCCATGCTGATCATTCCGGGAGTCTCGGCGCGTTTCTGGACGGATAAACTGCACGTCCTGGTCCCGCTGGCGGGATTCTTCGGGTTGCTGACCGGTTTTGTCGGCACCTACGCCAGCGCTCAATTCGCGGACTTGCCCGCCGGAGCCGTGATTGTCTTGTCGGGATCGGCGGTCTTCATGATCAGCATGCTGGTGGCCCCGCGCCGGGGATTGATCGCGCGCAGTTTACTGGAACTCACCACCCGTTTGCGCATTGCCCGACAGAATCTGCTACGCACCTTGTTCGAAGCCGCCGAAGAAAATGAAAACATCGACATCCCGATTACACCCTCGGTGCTGCTCAAGTTGCGCTCGTGGTCGCCGCGCCAATTACAGGTGTTAAGCTGGTGGGGACGGCTGCTCGGCGAAGTCGAGAGCCATCCGACCGGTTGGCGTTTGACGGAAGCCGGACGGCGGCACGCTGCCCAGATCGTGCGGGCGCATCGACTATGGGAAGTCTACCTGGTGGAACAGGCTTCCATCGCGTCCGACCACGTCCATCGCGACGCCGACGAGATCGAACACGTGCTGACGCCCGAAATCCTCAAAGATCTCGAACAGAAGCTACAGGCCGCCGGACGTTGGCCCGCCACTGCGCCAAGCTCCGTACACCCGTTAACGGAAGGCGAGCACGCCTGATACTCAACCCCGTGGAGATGACACCATGGATACCGTACTCGGATTTGACGCCATCGGATTTTGGATCATCGCAACCGGCATTCTGGTGAATGTTTCGGGAGCGTTGCTGGGCAATTACCTCGTTCTGCGCCGCATGAGCCTGCTGGGGGATGCGATTTCACACGCCGTCTTGCCGGGCCTGGCCATCGCCTTCGTGGTCGCCCAGAGCCGCCACCCCATCCCCATGCTGATCGGAGCGGCGCTGGCCGGTCTCGCGACCGTTCTGCTGACCGAGCTGATCCGCCGTTTCGCCCGCGTCGCCGAAGACGCCGCCATCGGCGTTGTCTTCACCTCGCTGTTCGCCCTCGGCGTAATCCTGATCAGCCGAGTCGCCAGCCAGGTCGATCTGGACCCGGGCTGCGTGCTCTACGGTATTCTGGAATCGGCCGCGCTGGATACGATCAGCCTTGCAGGGCTGGAGATCCCGCGCATGACGCTCACACTGGCGATTGCCACCGTCATCATCATCGCGTTCGTGGGACTGTTCTGGAAAGAGCTGAAGATCGTCAGTTTCGACCCGAATCTGGCCACCACCCTCGGCTTGCCGACAACATTGATCCACTATCTGCTGATGGCCATGGTTGCAGGCTTTACCGTCGTGGCTTTCGAAGCGGTCGGGTCCATTTTGGTGGTCGCCATGCTGGTGGTCCCCTCGGCGACCGCGTATCTGCTCACCGATCGCATGCACTGGATGGTGCTGCTGTCGGTTGTGGTGGGTATTTCATCTGCGGTTCTGGGGCGTGAATCGGCCCTGATGCTGGACACTTCGGTTGCCGGCATGATGGCGGTCGCGGCCGGTGCGCATTTCGTCCTGGCGGTGCTGTTCGGACCGCATTACGGCGTTGTGGCACGTACCCTGTTCCAACTGCGGGTCAAATTGCGGATTCAGCGTGAAGACATCATGGCGTTGGTCTATCGTTGGCAGGAACGCGGGTCAGGAAGCGCCATGCCGCGCAACGCCATCGTCGAGGCCATGAGCGGTCGCACAGGCCACACCCTTGCTTTGAACATGCTGACCTGGCGCGGTCTCATGCAACGAGCGGCCGACGGATTCAGCCTGTCCGATGAGGGCCGCAAAGAAGCCGGAAAGCTGATACGCGGACATCGTCTATGGGAAAGCTTCCTGGCCAAACATTCCCCGTTGCCCGACGATCATCTGCATAGTCCGGCCGACCGTATGGAACACTTCATCAACGACAAACTTCTACAAGACGTGGCGCAGGCGGTGGACCATCCCGACACCGACCCCCACGGGCAACCGATTCTTTCGAACGGAAAAGGCTGATAGGCGTCACAAAAAGGCCGACCTATACATCCAGGTCGGGTAAGGGCAGATTTTTGTCCCAATGAACGTCCTCCGCCCCCACTACCTGATTGGCATAGCGCGCAGCGGCAAAGAGAAAATCGGAGGCACGGTTGATGAAAGCCACAACCGTGGCATCGACCGGTTCGCTGGCGCTTAACCCGACCAGCCGCCGTTCGGTCCGGCGGCAAACCGTCCGACAAATGTGCAAAAGTCCGGCTGCTTGGCTGCCTCCGGGTACCACGAATTGGGCAAGCGGCCCGGTGGCGCTTTCGAAGCGGTCGATAGCCCGTTCAAGAAAAATGACATCCTCCGGGGTAACCAACGGCGGCTCGAAACCCGAGTCGGGCGGGGTGGCCAGATTGGACGAACAGTTGTACAGCCGATGCTGTAAAAACTCCAGAGTCCGATCGAGCAGCGAATCGGTGGCAAACGCGCGGGCGGCCCCCACCCAGGAGTTGATCTCGTCGAGATGTCCATAGGCCTCGACCCGTTCCGCATCTTTGGCCACCCGGCTGCCATCGACCAGGGAAGTCTGGCCCTTATCCCCTGATCGTGTATAAATGTTGGACATCACGCCTCCTCCCACACTGATCGCACCGTTCATCAACGACCGCCATTGCCATAAAGAAACAGGATGGTCGAATACGGTGAAAGCTTCCGATATTTCTCATTCTATCCATACCATAAAAAGTCACAGCAAGGAAACGATCCGCCTGCATTGCCTGCTTGCGCCCATGGCATCCTTGGATTACACTGGGCAGGCTTTGAACCGTAAAGGAAACCTCATGTCCGATTGCCTTGCCCAAACCCGAGTCCATCCTTTGCCCGATCGCTGGCTCCCCCGAATCAGACACGGCGTCGGCTTGGATCGCTACACCGCCTTCCGGATCGGCGGACCGGCGGCGATCCTCATCGAGCTGGAATTTCCCAGTGAAATAGTCGCTTTGGTCCATGATGCCGACAGCATAAATCTCCCTTGGCGTCTGCTGGGTGGTGGAACGAATCTATTGATCGACGACGCCGGATTCGACGGTCTGGTGGTTGTCTTCCGATCCCCCAAAAGCACGATCCGTTGTGAAAATGACCGCCTGATCGCCCCCGGCGGTGTGGATTTCCACGAAACCGCTCTGGCGAGCGTTGCGGCAGGCTTGACCGGCTTCGAATTCGCCGCCGGAATTCCGGGCACTTTGGGTGGCGCGATTTTCGGTAATGCGGGCGCATTCGGCGAACAGGTCGGCGATGTGCTGGAATCGGCGGAGCTACTCGACCGCGATGGTTCCATCCGAACGGTCGACGCAGCCGAACTCGATTTTGCCTACCGTTCCAGTCGCTTGAAACGAAGCGGCGAAATCCTGTTATCGGCCACCCTGAAACTCAAACCCGGCGACCGTGACAAAGCGGAGCAGCGCGTGAACGAAATCATGGATTTACGACGCTCTAAACATCCCGACTGGCGCAACATCCCCTGCGCCGGTTCGTTTTTCCGTAACATCGAACCGACGTCCAAGGCCAGCCGCCGCCAGGCCGCCGGAGCCTTCCTCGACCGGATCGGGGCGAAATCGATGCAAGTCGGAGGAGCGGCGGTTTTCGAAAAACATGCGAATATCATTATCAATACCGGCACGGCCAGCGCCGCCGACGTGCTTGAACTGGCCCGCCGCATGCGGCAAGCCGTCATAGACCGATTCGACCTCGCACTCGACCGCGAAGTGATCGTCTGGCCCGATAACGACCTGCCCGATCTTCCAGGCGGCTGAACCGCCATTTTGTGAGAAGATCCCGTCAACCGATGCGAGGCGCAACATGGAAAGCTTAACTCAGCAATTCGAAAACGCCCTGGCCCATTCGCCGTTTTTGGCTTTTATCCTAGTCTATATCGCCGGTATTTTGACCAGCCTCACCCCTTGCGTTCTTCCGCTTTTTCCGGTCGCGGTCGGCACCATCACCGCCACCGCCCGCCGTCGCGAATTCCTCGACGGAAAAATGGTGGAAACGGTGACCCATCGCGGACGAGCGTTTCTCATGGGCATGGTCTACGCACTCGGGCTCGCCTCGATGTTCGTCATCCTCGGCATGGCTGCGGCGTTGTCCGGAAAAGCGGTATTCGGAGCTTTGGCTTCCTCGCCCATCGCCTACTTGGTTCTGGCTCTGGTAATGATACTGTTGGCACTGTGGCTCTGGAAAGGCGACCGCGTGGATATCGGGGCCTGGCTGCAAAACCGGAGTTTCGCTAAAGGCGATCAGGCCGGATTGATGGGTCGAGCCGTGCGTTGGTACTCCACCACCCAGGGAGGCGGAGCCGCCGCCACATTCGCTTTCGGCTTCATCAGCGGACTGCTGGCCGGTCCCTGTACCGCGCCGGTCATTGCGCTGGTGCTGACACACGTAGCCAAGGCCGGTGCGCTGTTTTACGGCTCCGCCCTGATGTTCGTCTACGCTTTGGGCCTGGCGACGCTCATGGTCGTAGCCGGTATGTCGGCCAGTCTGGCCTCACGTCTGCGCAGCCAAGGACGCCTTGGCCAGCTTGTCAAACTCTTGTTTTTGCTGGTGATCGTCGTAATGGCGGGCTACTACCTCTATCAAGCGGCCACCTTTGGCGGCTGGTTCGATTCCACCGAGCTTTCCAGCCAAGCCAACTCCACGAAAACTGAACTCTGGACGGTAACCCACGTGGATAAGTCGGGGCTCTCCGGCGTAAAAGCTCTTGAAAAAGGAGCGCTTTTCCCCGACTTCAGCTATCGCGAGCAAACACCCCAAACAGCGAACAGCCCCTCTTTGCCACTAAAGAAATTGAGCCAGCTACGCGGGAAGGTCGTGTATCTGCCCTTCTGGGGGATCTGGTGTAAAGAGTGCGTGGCCGAGATTCCCGCGATCAAGCAATTCGTGGAAATTTACAAAGATAATCCGCAGGTCACCGTTTTGAGCGTGGATGTGCTGGATACACCCAATCGGATGCGTGCGTTTGCCGCAGAAAAAGAGTTGACCTATCCCATCGTAATGGATCTGAACGAAACCCTGACCGAACACCTGGGCATGGTGTCGTTTCCCCAAAATGTGATTCTGGCTCCGGACGGCACCGTCGCCTATTCCGGCAGCGCCTTTCCCAAAGACCACGCCAACTTGATCCAAACGCTGCTGAAATCCCGCAACACAAGGGAAATGCATGACGGACCGTGATCGCCGACAATTCGATTTTCCGACGCAAACCGTCCGCGGACGCCTCCTGCAACCGGTCCCGCTCACATCACCCGATCCATCCGTCGGCGTGCATCAGGCGCGGGTCGTTGCGGCCACTTCAAATCGTTATTGCATCGCCTGGCCCCATACGCTAATCGGTATCGACGACGACCTGGGTGAACTCTCCAACGTCTGGCCCAAAGGTTCTTTAACCGACTCGCAACAGACTTTTCCCCTGCTCCCGGTCTCGGCAGGCAACAGTATCATCGCCTGCCCACCCCAAGCGGATAGACTGGAGTGGCTGTATCCTGCGACGCTGCAACAACGAACAGAGGTTTTATTTCGCGATATCGAAGCGTTAGCCGACTGGAGACCCGACGGAAAGCCCGAACGGCTGATCGGAACACCGGACGGAAATGCCGTGTTGCTCTGGCGGCGGAATGCAAACGATTCCCGGATCTTATTGATCCGGGAAGACGGCCAAACTCGCTCGTTGCTCTGGAATAAAGCACCCGCACCATCCGAGTTCGCCATTATCGATCAACGTCTACTCGTGCTCAATGAGGGCCAAATCGCCCTTTTCGATTGGGAACGATCGACGGAACCGTTTGCCACACTGGATCTCCCTTTCAAAGGGAATCGGCTTTGGGGCGCACCCACAGGACGACACGCCCTCGTCGCAGACGAGGCCGCCGGTCGCCTCGCACTTATCCGATTCGAGCGGTCGGGCGCGGAAACCGATACACTCGATCCGACCCTCGTCATGCAGGGAATGATTCTGGAAGAAAAAGATGAAAAGCCGGGTGGTTGGCTGTTCTGGGAACGCGACATTCTCACCAAGCTTCCCCCCGCTCAACCCATGAATGAACTGCGAGTCGCTTTCTCGGAGGAGGGGCATTTCATCGCTTTGGGCGACGCTCGGGGTCGAGCGGCTCTACTCTCGGTCGAATCGGCACAAGCCGTCAGCCTCATGACACCCCCGGAAAGCGCGTTTTATCCCCTAAACTTCGACCCACCCAACCGGATCCGCTATGCAGCACTCGATCATGCCGGTCAAATGGCATTGGATTGGGATTTCGCCGACGTCAAGCTGGCAATATCACCAGACAAATCGACTGAAGAGCCTTCCGTAGCCGATCAAACCTCGACGTCATCTCCCCAACACCAACAACTTTGGTTGTTGTGGGCTTTGGCCGCCTTGGCAGCCGGTTGGCTCGTGTGGTTCTGGCTGACGAACCCAGCATAGAAAAACCCCGGACTCAGCCGGGGTTGCAGACTGGAAGCAGCCAATCGTCAATCCATCCCCACCACGAGGTACTTGTCGCCGATTTTGCGGAAAATAAGGTAAACCGTCGATGGCATCGAGACTTTGTCGAACACATCGGGCAACGTGTTGGCAATGACCAGATAATCACCGGGTTTCATATACTTGCGAATTTGTTTGGGCTCGATCATAAAGCCCCAGACCGGAATGTGGTCGTGCATCATCTCTTCCGAGATCACGAAAACCATATTCGGCGAACGTAAATCGAAGCATTCCTCGAACTGAACTTTGGTGAAATCCTGCAATTTGAACTCGCGGGTCACACGTTTATCAAGATCGGCTTTAGTCGAGGCGGCTCTTTTACCGACCAGCGTCCGGGCATCCATCGTCAGCTTATCGGCAAAATGACTCAGATAATCGTCCTTATCCTCGGCCAGATACGCTTCCCAGATCGCCTGGAATTCGGCTTTGAGATCGTCCCGCAAAAGCAGGCTCATCGACGGCCGTCGGCTTTTCTTTTTGCCGACTCCTTTCAATAAGTTATTGGAGGAATCGGCCTGGACGACCGGAGCGGCAAAAGCAATAAACAAAACCAGAGTAACCAATAAAGTCAAACTTCGTTTCATGGGGAACCTCTCTCACGTACGACACACAGACGGTAGGACGTAACTATTTAACCGAATCGGACTTGTGCTGTCAATCTTGATTACAATCTTCTTTAATGAAGATCTTTTTCCTTGTCACCGCTTATATGACATTGTTATAGTGGTTCGGGTTCATGGAGGGTAACAAGGGGTGACATAAGTCAATGAATGCGTTAGTAAATCATTGGTTGAGGCGGACTGTAACCGGATGTTTGATCGCGGTCTTCCTCGTTTCGGGACTGACAGCCTGCAGTACCGCCACCTACCGAAAAGGAATCGTGGAAACGGAAAAAACCGTCTATACCGCTCAATCACCCGGTCGGAATTGGACACGCATCGAAACCGATAAAAGCGATTTGATATTCTGGAACAAGCAGTTAGACGCCTTCATTATGGTCAATTCGACCTGTGACGAATATCGGGATGCCCCAGTCGCCGCTCTCCACAAACACCTTTTCTTCGGAATCGAGAAAAAAGAAATCTTGACCGAACGGGAAGTTACCATCGACGGTCGTCAATCCCTCTACAGCGAAGTATCCGGCATGCTCGACGGCGCCCCGATCAAAGTGGCGGCCTATACTCTGGTTAAAAACTATTGCACCTATGATCTGTCCTTCACGGCTCCCCCCGACCAATTCGATTCGGGCATCGCTGCGTTACATCGGGTCAGTGGACAATTCCACGTAATCAAACGGAAAAAGTGATATGGCCGAAGCTGAGCACTTTCATCCGACATTCCGGTTCGAGGCCTTTCTCGAACTGATCGGCGATCTGGCCTTGATGGGCGCCAATGTCATGCGCCGCCTATCGCCTTTCAAATTGGAGTGGCGAGAAGTCATCGACCAAATCCGGATGCTCGGCATCAAGTCTCTCGCGATTACCAATCTGACCGCTATTTTCGCAGGGATGGTGCTTGCCTTGCAGTTCGGCACCAGCATGACCCGCTTCGGCGCACGCGAATATGTGGGCCAAGTGGTCGCTCTCGCCATTTTACGCGAACTGGGACCGGTACTCACCGCTTTGATGGTGGGAGGGCGCATCGGCGCAGGCATGACCGCCGAACTCGGCTCGATGAAGGTAACGGAGCAGATCGACGCCATCCGCGTCCTGGGTGCCGATCCCATCTCCAAACTGGTCGTCCCGCGTGTGGTGGCCGCCACCCTGATCATGCCGCTTTTAACGGCGCTATCCGATGTCATCGGAATCGTGGGAGGCATGGTCATCTCGGTGATGGAGTTCGGAATCACACCGCTGTATTATTATCAGTCCATTGTCGAAATCGCCTCCGTCGCCGACTTCACTTCCGGTATCGTCAAAGCGACGTTCTTCGGCTTTTTCATCGGTTTGATCGCCTGCCGCCAAGGCTTCGTCACGGCGGGCGGTACCGAAGGCGTGGGCCAGTCCACCACTCAGACAGTCGTCATCGCGTCGGTCAATACCTTGATCGCCGATCTGATTTTAACCAAGCTTTTACTGGCACTATAAGGGGTGCAACCAATGTCGGATGTCGTGATCTCACTTAAAAACATATCCAAAGCCTTCGGGTCGAACAGCGTGTTCACCGATCTGAACTTGGATATCGTCAAAGGTGAGACCATCACCATCATGGGTGGATCCGGCACGGGGAAATCCGTCACCCTCAAATTCTTGACCGGTCTGCTCAAGCCCGACAGCGGCAGCGTCGCCATTTTCGGTGAATCCGTCAATGATTTCAATGAAGACGAATGGTTGCCCGTCCGACGGCGGGTATCGATGCTGTTTCAATCGGGCGCGCTGTTCGACTCCATCTCCGTACGCGAGAACATCGCTTATCCGTTGCGGGTACATATGCCCGAAATCACCGAAAAAGAAGTCGATGAGACGGTAGCGCAAAAGCTAAGCTTGGTGGGTTTGCCCGGCATCGAAAACATGCGTCCGGCCGACCTGTCCGGCGGCATGCGCAAGCGTGTCGGCCTGGCACGCGCCATCGCCATGAATCCGGAAGTCATCTTGTGGGACGAACCCACAACCGGCCTGGACCCGATCAACGTCAGCCGCATCAACAGCCTGATTCGGCGCATGCAGGAAGTATTGCACTGCACCAGCGTCGTCGTCACCCACGACATGGGCTCCGCTTTCGCCGTATCCGATCGCATCGCTTTTCTCTATGATAAACGAATCATTCTGACGGATACGGTCGAAAACGTAAAAAAATCGGATATTCCCGAGGTCCAGAACTTCATCACGGGCCGCTTTGAAGGTCTTTATAAAGACGAGGATGGAATCGCGACATGAACGAGAAACGCGTCACCCTGATGGTGGGGGCTTTCGTCGCCCTGGGGTCGATCCTGATATTTATCGTGATCATTTTACTCGGACAGGAGCGCAGCCTGTTCGAATCGACCACCAATTTATACGTGGCTTTCGAAAACGTCTCCGGATTGAAGCCCGGCTCGCAGGTCCGTCTGGCCGGCGTTGCCATCGGCACCGTCACCGGCATCGATTTCGCCCAGAATCTTGGCGATAAAAACCTGCATGTCGAACTGCAGATCCGCGAAGCCATGATGCCGCGCATCCGCAAAGATTCCATCGCCACCGTCAGTTCCAAGGGACTCTTGGGTGATAAGGTGATCGACATCTCCATCGGTTCGGATACTGCCGAGCCGCTCAAGGAAGGCGATTACCTCGATAGTGAAGAGCCCCCCGATCTGTTTACGATCATGGAGAAAGGCCAGGCCTTGATCAGCCATGGCGCGGATGTCGCCAAAGACATCAAAACCGCCATTCGCAAGATCATCGACGAAGAAACCGTCACCCACATCAAAAGTATCATCAGTTCCATCGACGAAGTCATCAAGGAAGTGGAAACCGGCGATGGTATTGCACACGGCCTGATCTACGATGCCAAAGTACAAGCCGATCTCAAAACCACCATGCACAACGTGCGCTCGGCTTCGGGCGGCATCCGAAAAAGCGTCGACCACGTCGAAAATATCCTCGGCGAAGTGCGTACCGGAAAAGGCACCCTGCATGGCATCATCTACGATGAGGACGGCAAAAAGATCCTCGAAAACATTCGGGAAGCTTCCGCCACCATTTCCGAAGTGGTCAGCGCCATCAAAGATCGCAAAGGCATGTTGCATACCCTGATTTACGAAGAAGATAAGGGAAACATCATTAAAAATCTGGAAGATGCTTCCACCGACATCCGTAAACTGGCGCGTTATATCGAACAAGGCAACGGCACCATCGGCGGCTTGATCAAGGATCCGACGGTTTATGAAGATCTCAAGTCGATCCTGGGTAACCTCAAACGCAACGCGGCTTTGAAAGCGCTTATCCGGATGTCTCTGGAAAAGCAGGATGACGTCGAGCGCCTGCGCGGCGAAGAATCGCGTATCCAGTCGGACACGATGTCAACGCAGCCGTAATGCCGAACTCCCTGGCCAGTATCGTCCAAGAGGGAATTCACCTCACCCTGCGTAGTTGGATCGTCCTGATCATTCTGATCGGCCTGCGTACCGCCGCCGGTATCGCCGCCGCCTTTCCCATCATTTTGGGATTCGTTTTGCTTGTCCGGCTTCTGCTCTTTGCACCGGTCGACCCCACCACAGGTTATCCAGACCCGGAAATCCTGCTTTCCGGCTATTTCACCGATCCTTCCGTGCTGGCAGCTATAGCGGCATTATGCGCCATCGCTTACGTATTCCACTTTCTGCTCACCACCCTGACAGACGGCGGTATTGTAGGCGAACTTGGCCAAGCCATCCGTGAGGGGCGCACCGCAGATGCCGGTAGTTTCCTGCGTAATTCTCTACGTTTCTTCGGTCGCATGGCCATCCTGCGCATCGCCTTTACCGCCATCACGTTCACAGCCAACGGTCTGGGTATCCTCGTAATGGGACTGATCCTATGGAAAACGGGCCTCACCTTGAACGGTCTTGACCCCATGGGTTCACGTGAAATCGTCGTCATTCTAGGCGGTTTGGGGCTGCTCGTCGCTTATATGACGACCATCAAGGCTGGCGTTTTCTGGCTGGCCATGGCCGTTGCAGTCGCGATGGGAATGGAAGATCTGCCCTTGCGCCAGGCATGGCGGTCGGCCGGGCGACATTTAAAACGGGAAGCCGCAAGTATGGCAACCGCCTTCGCTTTTTTCATCGCCATCGCACTGGCTTGGACGGCGCTTTCGCTGGCCGGAAACCTGTGGTGGTCGACCTTGCAGACGCTCGACTCAAGTTGGCGCTGGCCGGGCACGGCGGCCTCGGCTTGGGATCTGACCTTTTCAATCGTCTGGGAAGCCTGGGCCATCATGGTGCTGGCCGTGCAACTTGTCCTTTACGCACGCTCGCGACAGCTCATACCGGCTGTCCCAGTTCAATTACCAACATCCACCGGAAAACGGGAGGTCGACAAACAAGCCGGGATTTCTTCCGAGCCCGGCACGATCGACCAGACATGTTAGTATAAAATCATGAAGTTGCGATTCGAATCTTTTGGGGCCATCCTGTCGCTCAATCGTCCTCCGGCCCTTATCTACCTCAACCGTGACGCCCTATTGCGTTGGGGTTATCCTTTTCACCCAAAATGGGCGCGCTCATGCAGCCACCTATCTGCCCCCATCGAGGCCCATCTGGTGGTCACCAATCGCTGTTCGGCCGGATGTCGGCATTGCTATGTCGGTTCGACACCCGCCGGGGATCCGGACGAGCTGGATACGGCGGGCTGGAAACGCGTAATCGACCACTTGGCCGACATGGGTGTTTTTCACCTGGCCATGGGAGGCGGCGAATCGTTGGAACGACCCGACCTGTTCGAACTGGCCGCCTATGTACGCTCGCGCGGGCTGGTCCCGAATCTGACCACCAACGGCCTGCACATGACCCCCGACATTGCGCGCCGCTGCCGGGTTTTCGGCCAGATCAACGTCTCGCTCGACGACACGCGGGACGATCCCGCTTCGCCACGCGCCATTCCGCCCAGCCGCGCCATCGAATCCTTGAAAATCCTGCGCCGAGCCGGTTGCCGCTCGGGGATCAACATGGTCGTCACCTCCCGTAGCTTCACCCGAATCGAAGCCGTGGCGCGCCTGGCCCATTCCCTCAAACTGCACGATGTAGAACTGCTGCGCTTCAAACCGTTCGGGCGCGGCACGAAGGACTACGCCCGACATGCTCTGACCCCCGAGCAGGCGGATTCGTTCTACCCGGAAATCGTTCGTATTTCCAAAACGGTGCGACTGCCACTCAAAGTCGACTGCTCCTTCGTACCCATGATTGCCTGGCATCGGCCTAACCGGCACGTCATGGACCGCTTCGGGGTCCTCGGCTGCGAAGCCGGGAATCACCTCATCGGCGTAACACCCAACGGGCGCGTCAGTGGTTGCAGTTTTTTGTCCCCAACCGACATTCAGGCAACCGTCCTCCGGGAGAACTGGGAAGACGATCGTTTCGTAACCGTTCGCCATTTCAAAGAAATCGCGGCTGAACCTTGTAAATCATGTGCTTATCTGGAGCAATGCAACGGTGGCTGCCGGGCTGTGGCGCGCCACCTGACCGGCGGTGACAACCCCGACCCCGAGTGTCCTTTCGTGCGCCGTCACCTGGCCAATATCCCTCGATAAAGACGTCTTTCATCCAACTTTTTACCGTTGCGCTCGGCCCATGATCATGCTAGTTATACAAGGCGCAGAAACACGCAACTATAAATATGAACGCTAGACCCAAGTGGAGGTAACCCATGTCTGCAACCGATTTTACGATCGATGTTCGTGATTTGCATTTTGTCTTGTTCGAGTATCTGAAAGCGCAGGAACTCTGCCAGCTAGACGGCTACAAAGATTTCTCGAAGGACGATTTCGAGATGATCGTCAATGAAGCGGCCAAATTCGGCAAAGAAAAATTCGCCACCTGCAACAAAGAAGGCGACGAGGTCGGCTGCATTTTCGATAACGGCACGGTCACCACTCCGCCCAATTTCAAAGAAACCTTCAAAGCCTATGCGGAAGCGGGCTGGCTGGCCTCGGCCGGTATGCCGGAATACGGCGGCCAGGGTCTGCCGCATGTGGTCAATACCGCGTTGGCCGACATTTTCACCGGCGCCAACACGGCCCTGTATCTCACGACTCTGCTTTCCATCGGCGTCGCCCATGTCTTGGAAAAATACGGCAATGACTTCATGAAAGACATGATCATTCCCAAACTCTACGACGGCACCTGGGGCGGTTCGATGGTTCTGACCGAGCCCTCGGCCGGTTCCGACGTCGGCGCAGCCAAAACGCGTGCGGAAAAAGTGGATGGTGAAGATTACTACCTGATCAGCGGCACCAAGATTTTCATCACGGCCGGCGATCATGATTTCTGCGACAACATCATCCATCTCGTCCTGGCCCGCACCCCCGGCGCTCCGGCGGGCACCAAAGGTCTCTCGCTGTTCGTCACACCGAAAGTCCGCTTCGACGAGAACGGCGTTCTGGGAGAATTCAACGACGTGCAATGTGTCGGTATCGAACACAAAATGGGCATCCACGGATCCCCCACCTGCCAGTTGTCTTTCGGCGACAGCGGCAATTGCCGCGGCTGGATCCTTGGCAACGAAGGCGACGGCATCCGCGTGATGTTCAACATGATGAACGAAGCCCGCATCGAAGTCGGCCTGCAGGGTTGCTCGCTGATGAATGCGGCGTATCAGAACGCCTTGGCTTACAGCAAAGACCGCATCCAGGGTTCCTCAATCAAAGACTTCAAGAACCCCGACGCTCCGCGCGTGGCGATCATCGAACATCCCGACGTACGCCGCCAGCTGCTGACCATCAAAGCCTTCGCCGAAGGATCGCGCCTGCTTCTGCATTACACGGCCTTCTGCACCGATATGGCCCACCATGCACCCGAAGCGGCGGATCGCGACAAATATCAGGGCTTCCTCGAACTTCTGACCCCCATCTGTAAAGCGTATTGCACCGACCGCGGCGTGGAAATGACCTCGATGGCCATTCAGGTCTTCGGCGGCTACGGCTACACCCGCGACTACCCGGTCGAACAGTACATGCGCGACGTCAAAATCGGTTGCATCTATGAGGGAACCAACTCCATTCAGGCCATGGATCTGATCGCCCGCAAAATGCCCATGAAGGGCGGCGCGGTGTTCATGAGCTATCTCGCCGAACTGGACTCGGTCATCGCCAATGTCCGCGAGGCAGAAACACTCAAACATCTGGCCGATGGTTTCTCCGGTGCCAAAGACCTGCTGGCCCAGGTCGCCATGACGCTTGGCGGCTGGGGCATGCAGAAACGCCTCGATCTGGCCACCAGCCGGGCGACCGGTTTTCTCGATCTGATGGGAGATGTCGTGACGGCGGCCGAGCTTCTGAAGGCGGCGCTCGTGGCCAACGACGTCCTCACCCAGCGCCTGTCGGCGGCTGGTATCGACGGAAGCGATGCGGCGGCCCTGCACGCACATCTGGTCGACAGCGAAGAATCGGCCTTCTACCACGCCAAAATCATGACCGCGCAATTCTTCGTCAACACCATCCTGCCGCGCGTCCATGGATGGGCCAAAGGGATCCTGAGTGAAGACCTCTCCCATATGGATGTCGTGATCTAGCTTGGTCGGCTCCAACCGAAATGTGAACCGGGACGCAGAACGCGTCCCGGTTTTTCATTTCACATGAAAAAACGAATCCCCTCAGGCGCGTGCTCTCACAGGACGGCGAGGCGCGACCTTCTTGCCGCGTTCCTTGTTCAACTTGTACACCTGGGCCAGCAGTTCGGCCACGGCCCGATAGAAATTGGAAGGAATCGATTGCCCGATTTTGACGGTTTTAAACATCGCCCGCGCCAACAGCTTATCTTCAACCACTTCCACTCCGCTTTCGCGGGCAATGATCTTGATGCGTTCCGCCCAAAATCCTTGTCCCTTAGCAACAACTTTCGGAGCGGCATCCACGGCCGGATCGTATTGAATGGCAATCGCCAAATGCGTTGGATTGGTCACCACCACATCGGCTTGCGGCACCGATTCGATCATGTTGTTCATGCTGATTTCACGCATGCGTTGGCGCATCTGGCCTTTGACCTGAGGATTACCCTCGGTATCCTTAAACTCATCCTTGACCTGCTGCTTGGTCATGCGCATCTGTTGTTCGAGCTGGTGCCATTGCTTGGCAAAATCGATGGCCGCCACCACGATGAAAAAGAGGATGGTCTTCAACATGATATCCAAGATTGTCATCATGATGGTGCGTGAAACAGCCAACTCAGACATAAACAGGAAGCTCATCAACGTTTGCATTTCATTGCTGATAATCATGTAGACCACAGCAGCGAGAACTCCGATCTTGAGAATGTTGATCCCCGTATCCGTGAACAAACGAATAGTAAGAAATTTCTGTTTGAAGTTCGAAATGGGATCAATACGCGTAAGATCGGGGGCCAGCGGTTTGGCGGTGAACAACCAACCTGTTTGCACGACATTGGGAAGAAGCGTCAGCACTAAAATCATTACAAAAAACGGCCCGACTATTCTAGCGAACAACTCGATATTGACAACGAAAAGCGCCTGCATGCGCTCCGCGTCAAGATCCAATTCCCCCGCCAGATCAAAGTTCGTTCGTAGAATATTGGCAACATCTTCGAAAATCTGTGCACCGAAGAAATAAAAATAGACCAGACACCCAAGAAGTGTAAACAAGGTCGTGATTTCCTTGCTCTTGGCCACCTGCCCCTTTTCGCGAAATTGCTTCCGCTGCCGTGGGGTTGCGGGCTCTGTCTTTTCGAATTGGTCTTCGGCCATCCTCTATGCCTTTACACCGTTTTTAAAAGCCACATCATACGCGAAACCGCATCCATCATCACATCCTGCAAAAAGGGTCCGGCCTGTGGCAGCATCAACAGGAAAGTCAGCATTCCAACCGAAATCGTCACGATAAATCCGACCACGATAACGTTGACCTGCGGAACCGCGCGCGCCAGAAGCGCCATCCCGATATTGAGAAACATGATGACTCCCAAAACGGGAGAGCACAGTTTGAACGCCACCACAAACATGTGCGACCCGGTATCCAACAAGCCTTTGACGAAACCGCCCGTCACCGAAAAACCGGCCAGGGGAATAAGCCGAAAACTGTCGTGCAAAGAGCGAAGAATCATCAAATGACCATCGATGGCCAGGAAAAACATTACGGCCAGTAAATTCAGAAAAGCGGCGAGTAACGGCTGCATAGACTCGCTTTGAGGATCCATAAGCTGGCTGATCGCTAAACCCATTTGCGGAGCGATGATTGCACCGGCATAACCGATAGCAGCGAAAATAAGGGCCATTACCAAGCCCATTCCGGCACCGACCAGGATTTCGGATATGAGTCCCAGAATCGCAAAACTGAGGTTGAAACCAGTGAGTTCAGCACCGATACCCATGCCGAAATGCAGCGACAACGTAATCATCACCACAATAGCCATCTTGATCCGTGCCGAAATCGCGCCACTCGACCAGAACGGAGCCGTCACAACGAGTCCACTGACACGTGCCAAAATCAGAAACAACGGTGTCATGTGATCGAAAAAAGCGGAAATCAACATGATCAGTTAGGCCCGACATTGGGAATCTGATTGAACAGATCTATTGCCAACGTCATCAGCTTGTCGAGCATCCATCCTGAGAAAGTCAGCAACGAGACAATCATGGCGATAATTTTGGGGATAAAGGCCAGCGAAACTTCATTGATCTGCGTTACGGCTTGAAACAACGAAATGCTTAACCCCACAACCAGACCGACCATCAGCATAGGCGCCGCGATAGACAGCGCCGTCAAAAGCGCCTGGCTGCCGAGCGAGAGAACGTATTCCGGAGTCATGGCTCACCTGCCTCATGCCGTAACGACACTAATTGAATGACTTCACTAGGGAACCGACAACCAGATTCCAACCGTCGATCAAAACAAACAGCATGATCTTGAAGGGCAACGAAATGATGACCGGCGGCAACATCATCATACCCATGGCCATCAGAACCGAAGCAATAACCATATCGAGGATCAGGAAGGGAAGATAAATCAGAAAACCGATCTGGAAGGCCGTTTTCAATTCCGAGATAATAAACGCCGGAACGGCCAAGTGGAATGGCACTTCAAGAGCGGTCGTCGGTTTTGCGCTGCCGGAAATCGTATAAAACAAAGCCAGATCGTTTTCACGCGTCTGTTTGAGCATGAACGCCTTTAGCGGTTTGGAAGCCGTCTCGAAAGCATCTTCCTGACTAACTTCCTCATTCAAGTACGGCTGCAACGCATTATCATTGATATCGATGAACACGGGTTTCATGATAAAGAAGGTCAGAAACATCGCCAGCCCGATTAAAACCGTATTGGGCGGTGTCTGCTGCGTACTCATCGCTTGTCGTAAAAAGAAAAAGACCACCACAATGCGTGTGAATGAGGTCATCGTGATAAGAAATGTCGGCGCCAAAGCCAAAATCGTGACCAGGAAGAGGATTTTCAACGTACCGACCACGCGTCCCGGCTCACCTTCCTGCCCCATTTCAATTGATATTTTGGGCAGTTCCACCGGGGCTGCATTCGCGAATTCGGACCCAAACGCCGTGAAACAAAGGGTTATGAGAACCGCCATCCCCATCCAGATACCGAGGCGCTGCCAGTTCATGCTTTCACCTTCCCCTACGTAAAGCTCGAAGCTTTTCCCGAAGGCCGGTTTCCGCCGGTTTTGAACCATCCTTAAAGCCAAAATATGACGGACGCTCCCCAGAGGCGACCGGCGGTTTGGCCGCGGGCCGCGCTTTGGCGATCCCCGGCTTCTTTTCCCGAACCACTCGCAAGTTGGGGTCTTGAGCGTTCGCCTCGGAAGTTTTGATTCCGGACATCAACGCAGCCTTCATCTGCTCATCGGCGGCCCCGTCACGATCGATTTCCGTGATCAGCCGAAGTTCTTTGTCCGATGAAGACAGTAAAAGCCGCTTGCCCTCCACTTCGACAATCAACAGCCGCTGCTTGCCCCCCAGACTTTGCGATTTGATCACCTTCAGCGGGCCATTAACCCCTTGCAGATTCATCAGTTTTCCGCGACGAGCGAGTAACCACAGCAGAGCCACCAAGACCATCATCCCCGCCATCCAATACAGGTTGGTGAGGTCGGGTGCGAAATCCCCGACTCCCTGAATCCCATCTCGTTTTTCACCCATATTCGGCAACACGGTTTCGACTTTGCTGTCGTCCAGCATCGGGTCCGACGGTGGCTTGCCTGCATCGGCGGCGACATCTTTCGCTTTGTTTTCTTTGGCTGCGGCAATGAGCTCGTCGTTTTTCTTCTCTCCGACACCCGCCGTCGCCTCTTCCGCATCTTCACCCAACAGTTGCGCCAGGGTTTTCTGGCGCGCGGCTTCCGCCAAAGGATCGGGGGTGGCGGACGCTGCTGGATTGCGCTTGGGGTTAACCAAAGGCAGGAGGCTATTCACCGTCGCGGCCGTCGGTTTTTCTTCGTCATCCGCCATATCCGGTGTTTTCGTCCCCGTTTCAATCACTTGAACGATCTGAGCACCCGGGCGCTCCCTCTGTGCCAATCTGGTGTAAAACGGCTCTTTTCGAAAGCTGATGGTCGAGACGGTTGCGCCAGGTTCAAAGTCGATACGTTCCATAATCGACTGAACCTTCTTTTTCAGATAAATCTTCAGTTGAATGGCACCCTTGCGCGGATAGGCATATACCTTGGTCACCAGATCGTCTTTGGGAGTGATCAGTAGTTTCTTCTGCCCCTTCGCCAAACTTGTTTTGCTGATAACGACACGGATAAGTTTGTCTGAGTAATACACGCGTCCCAGGGGGCGAGCCGTATCTCCCTCAAAGGCCAGATGAATCTGTGAAAGGGCATCATCCGCACTGAAATCGATCCCGGTCAAAGTCCGTGTCGCTTTGGCCGCCTTGACTTCCGGTGCATAAGCGATCAGACACACCAGAAGCACCAAAATTAGAGAAACGAAGCGTGGCATGGGATTATCCTCGCGTTAACCCACCAACTGTTGGATTCGTTCGGTCGGCGAAATGATGTCGGTCAGGCGCACACCAAATTTGTCATGCAGAACCACAACCTCGCCCCGGGCGACCAGGCGACCGTTCACAAGCACTTCAAGCGGTTCACCGGCCAGCTTGTTCAATTCGATCACCGATCCACGTCCAAGTTGGAGCAAGTCGTTGATCAGCATCTTGTTGCGTCCCAACTCCACCGAAACCTCCAAGGGGATGTCCAGAATGAGATTGAGATTTTTCTTGCGTGTTTTGTCACCTTCGCTGATTTCGGCCGTCCCTGCGTCACCGGATTTATTCGCCGGTTCCTCATCATCGCGGCCTTCGTTGGCTTCCACCATACGATCCAGCTCGTTTTTCAGACCTTCCAGTCCATCCATGGGATTGCTCATGGTTTTCTCCGTTGTTTAAAGTGAAACCTGCGGTCCGGTTTCGATCGAAGCTTCAGTCAGACGCAAAGCGACATGACCCTTGTGAATAATGGGCATCCCTTTCATTTTCGGGACATTCTCGATTTTCAATATCAGAGGCTTGGTCGAATCGGAATCCAACATCAAGACATCTCCGACCTCGAGATTGCGCACTTCCTCAACCGTCAAGCTCGCTCTCCCCAACTCCACAAGCATATTGACCTTAGCCTTCAGCATTTCTTCTTTCAAGCGTTGAATCCAATGCTGATCCAGTTCGTCTTCCTCATTCTGATTGGAAATCGTGAGGATTTGCTTGATCGGCTCAACCATCGCATATGGAATGACCAAATTGAGAACACCGACCGCATTTTCAAACTCGATCGTGAACTGGGTATTGATCACCACATCCGCATTCGGCACCGCTCCAACAAACTGCGGATTGGTTTCGGTGCGCAAAAAAGTCGGATTGATTTCGTAAACCGGCTGCCATGCACGCTTCAGTTCGGCGATAATGGTCCGCACGACTTTGCGAACGATATTATTCTCAATCATGGTGAAATCACGTGATTCCAACGAACCCACGTCTTTGTCTCCCTCGCCGAGACCGCCGAAGAAGTTGTTCACCATGCTGAAAACAAAGCGGGTTTCGACCCCAACGATGGCAATGCCGCGAAGTGGCGACATCTTGATCATCGTGAGTGCCGTTGGAGCAACCAGTTGATTGATGAATTCGCCGTATTTCATCAGACCGGAGAACTCAAGTTGTACCTCAACCACTTTACGCAACAGCGAAGACATGGAGATTTGCAGATAGCGGGTGAGACGATCGTTCACAATCTCCAAACCCGCCATCCGTCCACGAATAATCTTGTCGGTACTGGCAAGATCGTAATATTCGAAGTCTTCGCCCGGTGCACGGTCTTCTTTCAGGGGGTCAACCGCAACACGACCATCGTTGACAGCGTCAAGCAGTGCATTGACTTCGTTTTGCGAGAGGACTTGATCCATGATGTTTCTCCCTGGCGGAGGCCGCCCTACTGAATCACAAACTCCGTAAAGTAAAGGTTGTTCACTTTGCCTTGACGAAGCACTTCGTTGATTTGCTTGATCATCGAAGTTCGAATAATTTCCTTGTTGACCACTCCCTGGGTCTGACTGTAATTCAGTGACGACAGATAGGTAATAATCAGATCGCGAAGCGGAACCTGGCGTGTCTGCGCTTCCGTCTGTCCATTGGGTCCATCCAATTCCAATTGAATCGACGCCTTGAGATAGCGATTGGTTCCCGGTTCATCCAGGTTAACCAGAAACGGCTGCATTTCGACAATCGGTCCGATCGTAACACCCGTGTCTTTCTTTTCATCCGATTCTTCGGTTTGTTCGGCTTCAACCGTATCATTCGCTTTTTCAGGAGCCTGCCCAATCCCACCGAAGAAAACGACATAAGCACCGACACCGGCAACCAGCAACATGTTCAGAGCCAGAAGAATCACAACCAGAGGGCTTCCGCCACTTTTCTCCGGTTTGGTCTTTTGTCCTTCTTCATTGGTGTTTTCGTCGTCCTTTTTCGCCATCCTCTCACTCCTCCCTCGCGTTGATTTTTCGGCTGGGATCGTCATTTTCAACGAACACCAGATCGATTCGGTTTTCGAAACTTTCTTTTTTGTCGGTCACGCCTTTTTGTGTAACAGGTCGGGGAACGCCATAACCCATCATCGACAAACGCTTGGGATCCGCTCCAAGACGGCGTTCCAAGAGCGTCATAATCGAATCACCGCGTTTGGCGGCCAACTGCCACAAAGACGTATACTTTTTCTGATAGTCAAGTTCACTTTTATCCGATGCCACAACCTCCACACGCAGCCGAACGTCTTTCTGCGCATCAAGCATAGCCTTGATTTCTTTGAAAAATGGAACGACCTGCGGCTTCAAATTCAAAGCTCCCGGTGCAAAAGCGATTGTATTCTCCAGGTGGATTTCGAAAGCATCTTGACGACGTACCACTTTCATGTGATCCGTAAGCTTCTGTTCTTCCAGCCAGCGGGTCAAAACCTGAAAAGTTTCCGTATCATGCTCATCGAGCCAGCGTTTCTGGCCGATCCGGCTGGTGATTCGCATCTTTTCAACCAGGCTTTTGGGAGGCTGAGTAAAGGCACCGCCTTCGAAATTCATGCTGGCTCCTGGAAAATACTGAAACATTTCCTTGAGACGGCTGCTATCGAGGGTGGACATGGTCAGCAACAACACGAAGAAGGTGATCAACAGAGTCACCAGATCCGAAAAAGTCGCCATCCATGCATTTTTATCGGGCTTGGCCATTACTGTCCCTTAAGCCGATTCAAATCACGTTTATAGAAAACCATATCGACACGGCGATTGCGATTCTGCCCTTCAGCGGTCGAATTGTCGGCAATGGGGCGATTGGAGCTAAACGCCTCGGCTTCAACCAACGATTCCGGGAGATGCACGCCTTCGGTCATATAGCGGGCCACTTCCCCGGCGCGAGCGGCCGACAATTCCCAGTTGCTGGCTTTACCACCCGAGGGTGTCGCATCGGAATGCCCTTGAATGGTGATCGGAACCTGAATACGCTTGGCAATCTGCCCAACACCATCAAGAAAGCCGAAAATGCGCGGATGCAGGGTTTGCGAACCTGCATCGAAAACCGCGACATCCTGAAGACTGATAACCAATCGCCGCTCATCCTCGTAAGCATCGATCCAAGTTTTTCCTTCACCCCATTTGGTCAGCGATTGCTGAATGAGATCGTGGACGTTGTCTAAAATAGTCAGTTTCGAGTCGGGTCCACCGGGACTTTTGCTGGTTTCATCCAGTCCAATACCCATACCGAAGATCCCCATCCCGGCACGAGCGGCCTGGAAAGAACGTAAGGCCCGCTTGCAGCGTTGCGTATCCAATTCAGCAATCGAATTCAACAGAATAAAGAAGGCCAGCAGGATGATGGTAAGAGCCAGAAACAGGGCAGTAAAGCTGTCTGCCTTGGGTTCTTTTTCTTTTTTCTTGCGCTTGGACATTTATCCAACTCCGCCTAAGGCCTAATCGTCCGCGCCGAACATATCGATCTGCTGACTCGGGGATAGATACGCATTCAATTTCTGTTCCACGATACGCGGGTTGTCTCCATTTGAGATGGCCAGGATTCCGGAGAGAACCATCTCTTTCATCTCGGTTTCTTCCTTGGCTCGAACGGTAAGTTTGTTCGCCAAGGGATTGAACACCATGTTGGCCAGAATAGCGCCGTAGAACGTCGTGATCAGGGCGACCGACATGGCCGGACCAATACTGGACGGATCATCCATGTTTTGAAGCATCTGGATCAGACCGATCAGGGTACCGATCAAACCAAGCGCCGGGGCGAAAGCTCCGAGGGTGGAAAAGATCTCGGAACTCAAGGTGTGACGCGTTTCGATCGCTTCGATTTCCGCAGAAAGAATTTTATCGACATCTTCGACTTCATGACCATCCACAACCAATTGGATGCCCTTGCTTAAAAAAGCGTCTTTGGTTTCGCCGAGCATGGACTCCAGCGCCAGCAAGCCCTCTTTTCTAGCCCGGATGGACATCTCAATCATGGTGCGAGCGATGTTCTGGATGGGTTTTTGCGAGGTGAAAAACGCGTTTTTAAGCACACGCACAAGATTGACCATATCACCGAGCCGATAGGCGGACGTCGCGGCAAAAAGAGTGCCGATACCGACGATCAGGACGGACGGAATATCGATAAAAATGAGAATCGACGATCCGACCAGAATACCGGCGATCACCACGCCAAAGGCACCTACCAATCCGATAATGGTTGCCAGATCCATAAGTCTCTTTCTCCATAGTCAAAATGAGCCGTGAAACAAAACAAACCAATGGCCGAAAGTGCAAACCATATGCCAAAGTCGAGCTAGGGGAAAACGTCACCCATAAAAGCGCAACACCATGTAATTACACTTGTTTTTATTTAACGTTTACAAGCTTGAACCAAGGGGATCGATCAAACGAACAGAATCTGTCAAAGTTTGTCGAAAGGTGTCAGGGCCTTGACGCGCCAAGGGCGGAGATTGCTCTCCGCCCTTGGTTCAATACGGTCTTTTCAGACACGTTAGCGCTTCATCTGCAAAGCCTCTTGAAGAAGCTGATCGGCCGTGGTGATGGTACGGCTGTTAGCCTGATACCCGCGCTGGGCCACGATCATATCCACAAATTCGCTCGCCAAGTCCACGTTGGACTGCTCAAGCAGCGATGAACTGATCCCACCGCGAGTGCCCGAGCTGGGCGCGCCGATCAAAGCATCCCCGCTTTCGGTCGTGGCTTGCCAAAGGTTGCCCCCCATGCGACGCAGACCGTTTCCGCGGAAATCGGCCAGGGCGATCTGCCCCATGGTGCGCCGTTGACCGTTGGTGAAGGTTCCGACAATCATGCCTTCCTCATCGATCAGGACGGTTTGCAGATCACCTGCCGGATAACCGTCTTGCCCTTGTGACGTAACCGTCGAGGAAGAGGCAAACTGTGTCGACCCGATCAAGCCGGAGCCCCCATCCGAAATCGGATCGCCGAAATCGAATTCAATCGCTTGGTTTGCCGTCGCTCCATCGAAATTGAAGCTATTCGACGCCGTAGTAACGGTTACCAGCTTACCATCGGTATCGAAGGCCAGCGTACCCGAAGCCTGGATTTCCGTGTTGCCGGAGGCACTATCGGATGCATCCACAACCGCATTCCAGCTCCAGCTGCCATCCGCCGTCTTGGTGAAATAGGCCGCCACATCGCGGGCCGCACCCAGGGAATCGTAGACCGTGATGGTCGTGGAGAAATGGCTGGTGTTTTCGGGATCGGCCACATCGAAACCCGCCGGAATCGCTTCGGCTTCAGCATCCAGGTTCACCGACAGATCCACGGTCGAGGTAGCGCTGACGGGGGAAGTTGAATCTTTGAACTGCAAATCGCCGAGAACAGTCGAAATGTCGCCCGAAGCATCGGCGGCATAACCCTGCAGGCGCATGTTGTTCAGATTCACCATATATCCTTCGTTATCGACATGAAATTGCCCGGCTCGCGAATAGAAATTCGCGTCCTGGCCTGCTTGAACACCGCGTACGACGAAAAACCCATTTCCCTGGATGGCCAGGTCGAGCCCGTTGCCGGTGTTCTGCAACGATCCCTGGGTCATTTCGTTGTCTACTTTGGAAAGCATGTTGCCGCGACCCACATACGATTCCGTACCCACACCGATGACCGGATAGGCCATGATGTCCTGAAAACTGGCACGAGAGCGTTTGAAGCCCACGGTGTTCATGTTGGCGATGTTGTCGGAGATAACCGACATGGTCATGCCATTGGAGTTCAAACCGGAAATACCGGTGTAAAGAGATCCGTAGATCGACATGGAAACCTCCTTGATGTCGGCGGCAAGCAGCCGCGCGACCTGGAGGGCCTCCTCGAAGGAGGGCCGGCCCTCATGTGATGTCAGTCATGTCGCGTCCGTGCGGTTTCCGTTGTGTTCCGTCACTTGCGAGACAGCAAAATGGCGCTGTCTATGTTGGTAAACGTTTTGTCTTTCATTCCTTCCTGGTCCATGGCCGTAATCACCGTCCGGTTGGCGACATTGACCACAAACGCATTGTTGTCCATTAAGAGAAGCGACTCTTTCGAGCCTTTGCTTTCGGCGCGGCGAACCCCTTCTTTCAGAAGCGCCAAATCATCGCTGGTCAGTTCGATTCCTCGTCGCTCGATGCGTTCCTTTGCATGGCGCGAAAACTCGATCTCACCGTTTTGAACCTCCTCTAAAAGCGTCTGAAAATCGGGTGAGCCCGCCTCCCGTTCACCGGGACGCGCGACGTTCTGGCTCGGCTTTTCGGAAAAGCCGACTCCCGCCGCACCGGTTGGATTGAGGCGATCCGTCATATCAGTCCTCCAAGACTTCAATGATATCGGAGAGCGTCAAACGCTGATCTCCGATCAACAATTCGGGATACCCGTTTTCATACGAAATGCCCGTTACGCGGCCTTGTGCGACATGGAACCCGCTGACATCCTCACCGGCCGCATTTTTAGCCGTGATCTCAACGTGATACGTCCCGGCCTCCATCGGAGAACCGTCGCTGTTCTTGCCGTCCCAAGCCCAAGTAGAACGTCCTTCACTTTGCGCGCCAAGGTTGACCGTCTTGATTGTCTTGCCGGCATCGTCCTTAAGAGTCAATGTGACATCTTCGGCATCGCTCAACAAGTCAAAGTTGATGTCGCTCTCGGTTCCTTCGCCCGCATACTCGACCCAATCCGCCATCGCCGCCACATCTTTGCCGATGAAATTGACGGCCGATGCGCTATTCTGAGACAGAATGGACATCGACATGGAATCGAGCCGTTCGTTGACATTCACCAGCTGTTCCAGGCTGGAGAACTGCGCCAACTGAGCCACAAACTCTTCGTTGTTCATCGGATTCATTGGATCCTGATTTTCCAACTGGGTGACCAGCAATTGCAAGAACTGCTCTTTCCCCATTTCGGTGGACCCGGTCGCGGTGCTCGTGTCGAAAGTGGACGCCTGAGTGTTCAGAACATCATTGATTGAACTCATGTTATTTCACCTCCTTTCGCGTGATCTGATGATGCGCCATTCAACGCATCCCGGCTCGGTCAGGCAACGACATCGATGCCGTCTTCGCCCTTAAACGGCTTACTCTTCATCGCCGCATCCGGCCGAGCCTCTTCCTGTTGAGGATGATCCGACGCGAAGGGGTTGTCCGTTCCGCCTTGCGAAGGATCACCATCGTTGGGAGCCTGATTGAAATCCATTCCTGTATAATCGATATCGACGCTCTGCACCTGAACGCCCGCTCGTGTTAGCTGTTGAACGATCTGCGGCACGATCGATTCAAGGACGCGTCCCACCGATTCACGCTCGGCACGCACGCGCACTTCGGTACCCGCCTTCATTTCCACCAGCCGGATCTGAATATCTCCAAGATTGCGTGGTGTCAGTTGCAAGCGCAGTTCCGGGCGAGCATTCTCGACGATATAATTCATCCGCGCATTCAAGACTTCCGTCATCCGTTGAATCGCCTGTGGCCGCTGCCCGTTTTCCAGAGCACGCGCCACATCCCCCGCCTCCACCGTAACAGACGCCATTGCGGCATGAGCCTCACGAGCCACGGAAGCCCCAGCGGACTCCGGTCGTGATGCGCCTTTCACCTGGAAAGAAGCCGCCTCTTCCGACCGTGAATCAAAAGCCTCGTTACGTTCCGTCTGCACCGCAGCTACCGGACGTTCCGCCTCTTTGTTCTCCTGGCTCTGCTCGGTCTTCACCTCTTCCGCTGCGGTTGCCTGGCGGGACTGCGCCCGCGTGTCACTCGCGGTTTTGCCTTTCGACTCGGCAACAGCCTTGATGTTGCCATCCCGACTGTTTCGTTCCTTGGAAGGAGCGCTTTTATCAAGTAGATCCTGAACCAACTTGGCTTCGTTGTCTTTCACGCCAACCGTAACGCGGGCCGTTGCCTCCGTCCGGGTTTGCTCGTTTTGTCGAACGAAGGCCTCCCGCACCGTTCGCGGCGCTTCCTGATCGTTCAGCTTTTTCTCGACTGACTTCTGTGCCGCTTCCAGAATCTGCTTTTCAGATGCATCCTCTTTCAGATAGGTTGCAGCGGAATTCTCCGGATTCTTCGCGTCCACAACCCGCGCTACACCTTCTTCGGTTCGAAAAATCGGCGAGCCGTCCGCCCGCTGACTTTCCGATCGGCCGTTCAAGTCCAAACCCGTTTTGAGTTGCTGCTTCGACGTCACCGGAGCTGTCCGGCCATCGGGCGGCGCAGCGGAATCCAGCGCTTCCCCTTCAATACGGTTACGCCCACCAACCACCGACAAAACCGATTTGTTTTTGGTGAGTTGCGCTTTTTCCCAATCGCTTGCGGGCTCCAGATGTCCCTTTTGAATCGTTCCACCCACCGTTTGCCGTTTGAGACTTTCTGCCCGATGCCCAGGCGCAGCCTTTTCGGCACGATGCTGCAAAAGCGAAGGTGATTTCAGCCCTTTGGCAGAAGCGAAACCCAACTTCACGCCGTTAGCTTTCGGATCCGCTTGGGAGGCGGCGGCATCTGCCGCTTTTTTTCCGGGTTTCTCGGTTTCTGTGGCCGATTTCCCTTCAACTTCTTTGTGCAAATCATCCAAAATCACGTTGAATCCGGATTCCGGCTGCACCCCATGCGTAATCGAAGTATAGTCCGCCACACTCTCGACCGGCTTGACCGGCTCACTCTTGATTAGACTGGGCTTTTCCACGATTATCCTCTTCTTCGACCATTTGTTTCCAGTTTTTCATGATGTATTTCAGCCGAACATCGGGTTTGAGCTGCACCATTTTCGCCGATAACACCGCTGCTTTCTCCGGTGGCAATCCACCCATGATTTTACTTGCCTTGGCTCCCGACAAGGATGCCAAAATTTTAACCGCCAGATCCTCTTCCATGGCAGGCAACACACGGGCCGCTTCTTCAGCACGCATGCTGTTTACGATCTTGATCAGCTTTGCGAGACGTTGATCCCGCACATTCATGTTGTCCGATCGCTGTTCTTTCAGCTTGATATCCAGGTTGTTTTGCAATCGGCGCATGGTCGTGAGGGTATCGGTAATTTCATTTTTAATTTCACCTAGTTTACTTTCCCTGAACTCCAGCTCGTCTTCTTTTGCTTTCCGTTGTTGCAGAGAAACACTAGCCTGCGATGTAACGCCTTCCTGAACTTTATCGTCGATTTTTTTCTGGGCGTTGATGGTAACCTGCGTATTATCGGCAGGATTTTCTTCTTTAAGATTCGCATTCGCCGGAAGTTTTTCCTGCGCCTGAGCGGGCTGAGTACCGATGGCATCCAAGAGGTCCGCCTGGGTTGCCTCGTTTATCTGACTGATAAGCAGGAAAACCCCCAATCCAAGCAATCCACCAAGCAGCAGAATCCGGGGTCGGGTTAAGCGACGATTGGGTACCATATTGGGAAAATAGACCTTTTTCACGCAGACGCCTCCTTGTGACTTTCCGAGCTGACAATCGCCTCCATGGCATTGAACGCGGTCTTCATATCCGTACGCTCTCGCATACCTTGTCGCTGAAAAGCGATAATATCGTCGATACGCGCCAGAGCTTCATCGATCTTCGGATTGTTGCCTTTGACATAGGCTCCGATATTGATCAGATCTTCCGCCTTGCTATAACTTGCTAAAAGTTCGCGAATTCGATTGGCCAAAGCCTGATGGCGGTCATCCACCACCTCATTCATAACACGCGAAATCGATGCCAGAATATCCACCGCCGGGTAAACATTTCGCTGTGCCATTTCACGAGAGAGGGCAATATGTCCATCCAGAATGGAGCGCACCGAATCCGCCACCGGGTCATTCATATCATCGGCTTCCACCAGAACGGTATAGAGACCGGTAATCGTACCTGCCCCCGAAGCTGTCCCGGCCCGTTCCAAAAGTTTGGGCAACGCCGCAAAAACGGAGGGCGTATATCCTTTGGTCGTCGGCGGCTCACCAACCGCCAGGCCAATTTCACGTTGGGCCATGGCAAAACGCGTAATGGAATCCATCATCAACAAAACGGAAAGACCCTGGTCCCGGAAATATTCGGCGATAGCGGTCGCGACAAAAGCGCCACGCATACGAATCAACGGTGGCTGGTCGGAAGCAGCTGCAATAACCACAGAGGTGGCCAGCCCTTTATCGGTCAAGATATTGTTAATGAAATTGTTCACTTCACGGCCACGTTCGCCGATCAGAGCGATAACTTTGACATCCGCCCGCGTGTTCTGCGCGATCATGCCCATTAAAACCGACTTTCCGACTCCGGAACCGGCCATGATCGCCATGCGCTGGCCTTTACCGCAGGTCATCAGTCCATCGATCGTACGCACCCCAAGCTCCAGCTTCTCGGTGATCGGACGCCGCTGCAACGGGTTCAAAGGCGTTCCATACAGAGGGATGGAATCCGTCAGGTTCAGGGGGCCTTTGCCATCCAGCGGTTGCCCCATTCCGTCCACCACCCGACCCAGCAAACGCGGTCCGACAGACAGGGTTGTTTCGACGGTGGCCACCTCGATGGTGGAACCCATACGCACGCCGCGAATATCGCCAAGCGCCATCATCAGCGCCGTATGTCCGCGAAATCCGACAACTTCCGCCATAATCGGCGTTACGCCCGGACCCGGAAAGATGCGGCAGAGCGAGCCTACTTTCGCGCGCGGCGCATAACCCTCGACCACCATACCGACTACCTTCTGCACTTTTCCGCGCATGGTGTAAGGCTCGGTGCGCTCGATCGTCGCCGCCAGGTTGTCCATCCGGAACAGGCTCACTGGATTTCCTCCTCGATGGCGCGCTTGATCGCCGAAAGTTGTTCTTCCAACGAGAGATTAATCTGCTCCACTTCCGTATCGACAATGCAGTCGCCTCGCTCAAGCGAGGGATCCTCCGCCAATGTGATTTCCGCAACGGCCGGAAAATGATCGGACAGATTGGGTGCCTGCGCCCGAATTACCACTAAATCTTCAGGGTGCAGACGAATCGTCAGTTCCTTGCGACCCATGGTTTCAGCCGCCACCCGTTTCACCAGTTCGATCAAGAGCATCGGTTCTGTCGTAATTTCCTTCTGCAAAATCCGCTTTGAAATCAGAAGGGCGATTTCAAGCGTTTCATGACGCGCCAACACATCCAGGGTACGGCCCAACATTTCAAGACGCTCAAGACCGTAAACATACTGTTCAGCCAATTCGCTTTGCGCTTCCGTGGCTCTGCGCACGCCTTCTTCCAACCCACGTTCATAGGCTTCCTGAATACGGGCTTCGTTCGTCTGAATGGCCTCGATCATTCGCTGCAGATCGGCTTTGATCTCGGCCAAGCCCATACTTGCCGCGCTCTCGGACGGCATCGACTCATCCACCACATCCTGTATGTCCGAAGGCTCGTGCTGTTCTCCGCGACCCGATTGCGATTCATCGCCATCCGGTAACGAATCGAATTGTTCTTTATTTCGATTTTGAGCCAGAACAAGCTGGGAGATCTGATGGGTTTCAGTGATCTCCTCAAAGACCATATTCTCCACCCCCATCCCGGCAAGACGTTCGGAGCGGATGATATCAGACATACTCTTCCTCCGAGCCCGCACTCACCACGATCTGGCCCTCTTCCTCCAAGCGCAGGGCAATCTTCACGATCTCGCTCTGGGCTTTTTCCACTTCACTAAGCTTGACCGGACCCAGACCTTCGAGATCTTCACGTAGCATCTGAGAAGCACGCTGCGAGATATTGCCATAGATACGCTCCCGCATTTCTTCTTGAGCCGCCTTCATGGCTACGACCAACTGTGAAGATTCCACCTCACGCATAACCATTTGCAGCGAACGATCGTCCAGGCGAATCAAATCCTCGAACACAAACATCAGGTTCTTGATTTCTTCGGCCAGTTTCGGATTTTCCTGCTCGACTCCTTCGAGAATCGTCTTTTCCGTTTTCTTTTCCATAATATTCAACATATCCACCACCATATCGACGCCGCCGGCCTCGGCCGTGGTGAGGGTACCCATCATCTGGATCTCCTCCATCAAGGCGTCCTCGATCTCGTGAATGAGATCGGGATGGATCGTGCTGATTTTGGCAATACGTAAAACGATGTCCACCTGCTCCTGATCCGAAAGAAGCGGCAACACTTCCGCCGCCTTGGAAGGATCGAGATGGGCCAGAATCAAAGCTTGTGTCTGTGGATGCTCTTTGCGAATGAGGTTGGCGAGCGTGTTGGTGTCAATATCGAAAAGTGAATCGAATACTTTCTGCTTCGGGCCCAATCCTCGGAGAAGATGTTGGGCCTTGTTGGATCCAATCGCTTTTTCGATGACATCTTTCATCCACTCTTCACCGGATGCCAAAAATCCTGTATCTCCGCTGACTTCGGTGAGAAATTCCTCCAGCACCTCCATCACTTCTTCCGGTGTCACTTTCGAGACGCTACCGACGGCGCTGGAAAGCCGCTTGATTTCCCGATTGGACAGCGACTTGATTACGCCCACCGCATCCTCTTTACCTAGAGATACGATAATCAGAACCGCTTTTTGAAGCTGAGTTAACGCCGCCATGGTCTATTCCTCGGCATTGATCCAGGCACGAACCACCGACGCCACCATCTCGGGCGCCTGCGTTGCCAGTTCTTTGACCTTATTCTTATGCTCCACCGTCGTCGTCTCGATGGTCTGACGCACCTCCATGAGCTGCTCCTCCATCGATTTCACCACGTCTTCCTGCTGGCGCTCGATATCTCGTAAACGTTCTTCCTCGTGGAAGGAAATCACCCACTCAACCAGAGGGCGGAAAAGGAAGAATACCATCACCATCGCGAGCACCAGGATAATCCCGTAGCGCAACACCTGCGGAATGAAATCGTATTTTTCCAGGAACGTCTGCGGAGATTCCTCGCTGTCCAGAATCGACGTTTCAAACGGAACGTTGGTGACGGCGACTTCATCACCCCGGATACCGGAATAGCCCACCACTCTTTTCACCAAAGCGGTAATTTTATCAAGCTCTTCCGGGCTACGTGAAACATATTTATTCTGCAGTTCCCCATCCACGTCCTTCTGCTCGTAGGTTCCGTCCACCAATACCGCTACCGACAAGCGCTTGACATCTCCGGCGGCACGCACCGTATGGCGCACAACCTTGTTGATTTCGTAATTAACCAACTGGCGCTCGCGCTCGCTGTTAGATGTCTGATTTCCGGCGGTTTCTGGACCTTGAGGCGTATTGGACTGCGTTCCCGGCACACCACCGGCAACGTTTTCATCGTTCTTTCGGGCTTCCTTGATTCGACGTTCGGATCTCACGACCACTTGGTCCGGGTCGAACATTTCCTCGGTTTTTTCTTCTTTTTTGAAATCCAGCTCCACCGTAACTTTCGCCACAACTTTGCCGGAACCGACCATATGGCTGACCACTTCCTCCACCCGGCCGGCCAAATCCCGCTCGACATTCTTTTTATATTCCAACGGAGTCGATCCGAAAATGCTCTCTTCATTCTCGTTGGCCGCGCGGGAAAGCATCTTGCCGCCGGAATCGATAATCGTGATGTTTTTGGGATTCAGATTTTCAACAGCGGAACTGACCAGATGAATCATGGATTTAACTTCATCACCCGTGAGCTTCTGGTTCTCCTTCATCTTGACTACCACCGAAGCGCTCGGCTCGACGGCATCTTCTTTAAACAGCGTTTTCTTCGGCATCACCAGGTGAACGCGAGCGATCTCGACTTTTTCCAACTGAGAGATCGTCCGTGCCAGTTCCCCTTGAAGGGCTCGCTTCAGATTCAAGTCCTGAACGAATTTGCTGGTTCCCAGCTTCTGTTTATCGAAGACTTCAAACCCGACCCCTTCGCCCTTCGGCAGCCCTTCTGCCGCCAGCTGCATCCGCAACTCATGCACTTTCTGACGCGGAACCATAACCGCGCGGCTTTCCAGCTTGAAAGGGATATTTTTTTCTTTCAGATAATTGACAATCCCACCCGCATCGTCTTCGTTGATATTGGTGAACAGGTAATCGTAGTCCACCATATCGGCGAAGGCGATCAAATACACAAAGCCCGTAATCATCAGCGCCAACACCGAACCGATGATGACTTTCTTGTTGGTATTGAGTTCGCCGTAAAGCTTGCCCAAATCACCAAACATTTGCTTAAATCCGGAAGGCATCGTCTCTTACCTGCTCGCTTCGCCGTTAAACCTGCATCCGCATGATTTCGCGGTAGGCTTCCACAGCTTTGTTGCGTACCTGTACCAGCAATCGCAGGGAAACATCGGCTTTTTCCACATTCAACATGGTTTCATGCAAACCGATGTTGCCTCCGCTAAGAAACTCGGCAATCGATTTGTCGGCCGTGGCCTGCGTGTTGTTGACGTCTTCCACTGAATTTTTCAGCATCTCGCCGAATGATTGCGCCTCTTTCGCTTCGTCTTTTTTCTCAACGGCTTTCAGCCGGTTGGGGCTCATCGCCTGTCGGACGGCACTGGGGCTGAGGGATACTTTATCCATGGCGCACTCCTTTCCGATCCTAACCGATGTTCAAAGCTTGATTGGCCATGGCCTTGAGAGCCTTGATCGCCTGAACATTGGCTTCGTAACTGCGCGACGTCGCCAGCATATCGACCATTTCTTCAACCACGTTGATGTCCGGCATCAAAACATAGCCTTTGTCATTGGAGTCGGGATGACTGGGGTCGTAGACTTCGCGGAATTTGTTTTGCTTGATGACGCTGGTCACTTCCACACCGTTTGCGTGTTCAGCCTGGATGTCGGATAATAACTGCTCGAAGCTGTCCACCGCCTGCGAGGTCCGAAAGACTGCATCACGCCGCTGATAGGGGCCTCCGTTTTCACTTCGTGTCGTCTGTGCATTGGCCAGATTCGACGTCAGCAAATTCAACCGAAGCTTATTGGCCGACATGCCGCTGGCGGCGATGCGAATAGCGGTATCAAAGTCCATGGCTTACCTCGATTCGTTGATGACGTACTTTAAAAGAGCCATTTTCTTACTAACCAGCTTGGCGGAAGCACGGTAGTTGAAGGCATTGGAACTCAGTTCCGCCATCTGACGATCCACATCGACGGCATTGCCGTCGGCACCGTTCTCACCGGCTTGTTCGATGACCTCTCCACGAACATCATCAAAGCTGGGCACACCACCCATATGGCCTCCACTGGTCGCGCCGATCGGTTCGTCGTCTTGCCGAAGCAACCGCGCCAGTTCTTCCTTGAAATCCAAATCGATGGGACGATAGCCCGGGGTTTCCGCATTGGCGATATTGGTGTTGATCAGGTTCTGCCGCTCAAGCCGCAGATCCATGTTTTTATGCAGGCCCTGTATGATTGCGTCGAAAAGTTTCATGTCAAAATCCTGTCGATTCTCCAGCTATATAACCACCGGATACAGTATCGATGCGACTTCCATGCCAATCCATTTTCAAGCCCAAAGATCCTTCATTTTCGGCATCGAACGCCCATTTTCGACACCCGGCTAGGCAGATTCTTCCTCTGGCGCGGCAATAATTTCCCATTTTGTCATACCAGCTCTGTCAATTCTCCGTTCTCACGATACTCTTTCAGCTTGTTCCGCAGGGTTCGCACCGAAATATTGAGAACCTGAGAGGCGTGAGTGCGGTTTCCTTCATATTCGTGCAGGGTTTTCAAAATCAGCCGTTTTTCCATTTCTCGTAACGTCATGCCGGAAGGCAGCAAGTCCTCATCCGACATGGTTTCGTCTTCCACTTCTTCAAAGACGATGTGCTCGGCCAAAATCCGCGGTAAACCATGCGATAACACCACCGCACGCGTAATCACGTTTTCCAGTTCGCGGATATTGCCCCGCCATCCACTATGCCGCAGCATCTCGTAAACATTGGCGTCGACTTCCTTCACTTCATCATGGTTGTATTTACAGATAAAATGCGGAACCAGGATCTTCAAATCGTCCAGACGTTGCCGCAACGGCGGCAGCTTGAGCGGAAACACATTGATGCGATAATACAAATCATCCCGAAACGAGCCCTGAGCCGCCAGTTTTTTCAGGGAACGATTCGTGGTTGCAATCACGCGAACATCCACCGGTATCGCTTGACGTCCCCCCAATCGATCCACTTCGTATTCCTGCAGAACTCGCAGCAGCTTGACTTGCAACGCCGGAGCCAACTCACCGATTTCGTCCAACAAAATGGTACCGCCGTTGGCCTGTTCGAATTTCCCCAAGCGTCCACCCAAAGCCCCGGTGAAAGCTCCCTTCTCATATCCGAACAACTCGCTTTCCAGCAACTGTTCCGGGATCGCCGCACAATTCACCGCCACAAAGGGCCCTTTAGCGCGTTCCGAATTGACATGGATGTAGCGAGCCATCAACTCTTTGCCGGTCCCGCTTTCACCCTCGATCAACACGGGTGTCTGATATTGTGACACCACTTGTGCCATCTTCATCAAGGCATCCATTTTTTCATCTCGGGTGAGAATCAGTGGCGCAGCGATGACAGGTATTGCCATCCGCCCTTCTGTTTGATCCACATCTACGCGTTCCGCTTGTTGAGAAATACTCATCGTGGATTCCTTTCTCAGTAATCCAGCAAATCGTGCTTGACAAACCACTCCGAGATGGCGGCCTTCAGACTTCCGACCTCCTGCCAGAACGGGTCATCCATGTTCTTCAGCGTGTCATATTCTTTCATCGCCAGTTCTTTTCGGTCGCTCATAACCAAACCCTCCGCAGCATAGTAATGCGCGATCGGAACCCGGCTATCTTTCGGAAACAGGCTGATAATCCGTAAATAAACGTCCGAACTCTCCCTGAACATGCGCACCCGGTAATAACTATCCGCGAGGAAAAACATGGCGTTTCTCACCGTTTCGGGAATCACGTCAGGATCGATGATGAGATTGGGGTCCAGAAAATGTTCTAAAGCGGGAGCCAAGGCAAGCGTGGCTTTCTCGAAACGCTGCTGACGATAAAACACGCGTCCGATTTTAAACGACAAGCGTCTTCGCTCGGCTGGGTCCGTCGTGGCTTCGATAACACGCTCATAGGTTTTGAGGGATTCCTCCATGTCTCCACGGGCTTCCAGAATCTCACCCATCAGGAGATTGTGTACACGTTCATCTTCGGGTTTGTTGAATCGATTCCCGAAATACTCCTGTGTTTTTTCAGCTCGATAAAGATCCCCTTCCGCCATATAAGCCTGCGTCAAGCCAACCAGCAGGTTTCGCTCACCTTCAGGCGTACGCTCTTTGTTGGCCAAGGCCTCCAGATAGGCGTCCACAGCCAGTTGAAATTTTCCCAAAGCCGCATAAGCATTGGCCACCAACACCGACACACGGTCAAGCGCGCGCTGATTCAGCGGAAAATCCTCTTTGGCCTGATAGAGTTTGATAATGTTGAGATGGTCTTCGTTTTCCGCCAGGTACTCATAGGCTTTCGACACAATCCGCGATAAGCGGTCACGCTGGAAGGGCCAGTATTTCATTCCATTATAACGGCGTACAACCTCAACCAAGTAGATATAGGCTTGATCATACACACCGTCTTCATCGTAATACCACATCAGCCGAAGTTTGCTCTCGCGTCCAACCGGCTCCGGCTCGTGGTGCATATCCAATTCGGTATACACTTTCATCGGGTTGAGAACCCGCTCCTGGCGTTTAGCCAGTTCCTTCCCCTTAATCTCTGCCAGCCGCGCGTAAGAGCTACCCGGCCATCGCTGGACACACAACTCATATGCGCCTTGAGCTTCCGTCCAGCGATTCTCGAAAAACAAGGCATCTCCCAGTCGCATGGCGGCAAGAGCCGCCTTGGGATGATCGGCAAAATCACGCATCACGCGGTTCAGCATATCCTTGGCCTCGCCGTAGCGATAAGCTAGAAGTCGCGCTTCGGCAACGGCCAGAAGTTGGCCGACATCCAGCACTCCGGCACGATCAAATTGCTTCATGCATGAATCGGCCAGTTTATTCGCTTTCGCGACATCACCGGAACGCAGAACCAAGAGAACCTCGGAAAAACACAGCTTGGTTATGGCTTCTTCCGGCAGATTCTTAACTTGCTTCACCTCACGGACAAGCTCACGCGCCAAATCTATCTCATCACGTGACACGGCAACTTGCAGGCGACCTAAAACAAAATAAGGCTTCAATATTGGGTATGTTTTCGCCCCTCGTTCGAAATAGATCGCCCCGTTTTTCAAGTCCCCTGAAAATGTGTGCGCCCAGGAAAGCAGTAAAAGAGCCCGGCTCCGCCAGATATCCTGCTTGCTCTCCTGCTCGGCAATCCCCAACGCTCGACGAGCGTCGTACATGGATGACCCGCTGTAAAAAGCCTCATTGAACATCGTCTCGCCAAGCAAAGTAAGGCTTTCCTGCCACAATTCCCCATTGCCGGACTTTAAAAGCTCCTGTAACTTGTTTCGTGCCGTCGAATAGGCGCCGAGCTCAAAGAAGCTCAAAGCGTTGCGAAATTCCTTGGCAACTCCTTCCGGTCCAGCCACTTTTTGGTACTCGGCGGGCGGCAGTATAATCGTTCCATCTTCGAGCATTTCCCATACCGGCAAAGGAGGAATGGTCGAAACCATTTTCGACTGGGATGTATTGTCGAATATCAGACTGATCTGTATCTGTTGCGGTTGAACACGTCGAAGATGTGAAAACTCGAAGACGACCGGAAATATAATCATCGTCAGTTGCATACGCGCCGGAGTCCGATCGATCACTTTTATCGCCACCAAGTGCTCATTGAATTGGGATTCGAGCTGTGACAACAGATCTTCAGGATAACCCTCGACAGTTAAAGTCAGTTCACCGGCGTTTTCTCCCTTATCAATGGAATAGAGTGTTTGGCGATTGACTTCGAGCGAGAGGGTCATCATCGTCTGGGCGGTGGCGACCCCGGAGAGTACACAGATCGCATTCAGCGTCAATATTGTGTAAATCAGAATGGAATGTAGGGCCTTCACGATGCCACCTCTCTTCACTTTTGACGAATGAAGAGGAGAGCAAATGGCGTGCCAGACCGGCAACAAACCCCATCTTAATGGTTTTTGTCTATAATATCAGCATGTTAAGGATTGGGAAAAAAGGTTCAGGCACTAGGCAAAATCGTCAACCCTTTGACTTTCAACGGACGGCAGCTTTGAATTTCGTCATGGTTTCGACATTTTAATGACACAAATCATGGAGAGTCCGGCTCTTCTTCCGAAGCATCCGCATCAGGAAGGGTATCCGCCAAAGCCCCGACTTTTTCCTGTTGGGATAACATCGCCCGCAGATCCTCATCCAACAAGCCCCCCAACTCATCGTCATCCGTAACGATCCGCGCGGCCGGCTCCACTTGTGCATCCGGGTCGTCATCGCCAGATATGACCTGATCTTCGTCACCGGACTCCGCGTTGTCAACCAAACCGAGCGCCGTCGCCATCTCAGACAATCCCGTCTCTTCGTCCGAACTGGACGAGATCAAGGAATCAAGGAGTGAGGCCGTCGCATTCATGGCCTGATCGGCGTTCATTTCCCCCTTGCTCGCCTCAGCCGGTATTTCCACGGTTTCAGGTTCTTCCGATCCCAGGTCATCTTCGTCAACCGATTCCACCGGATCACCAGATTCGCTTTCAGCCGCATCCGGTTTTCCTTCTTCACCCGGTATTTCTTCTTCTACCTCTTCCGCCGACAAGTCGGACTCATCAGTTGCCTCTTCAGAATCGGGTTGTTCATCTTCGGAACCTGTTTCCCGGGAATCGCTATCCTCCGGTTTATCATCCTTGTTAAACCAGGTTTGGACGCGATCCAAGGCATCCCCCGTCACCCATTCCGAATCAGAATCCCGATCGAGTTCATCCGCGGAAAAATCCGGAACAACAATATCATCTTGCTCTGAAGCCTCTATATGAGAACCCAATACCTCCCCGAGTCGCTCGCCGACGTTGGAGACAACTCCCTCGTGCTTTTCCGCTTCCGGTGTGATGATTCGTGCTTCCACTCTCATTTTGACCGGCTCGGGTGAGTCCGGAATCGATTCTTCCACTTCATGCTCGACAAACCGGTCCTCGGGCTCAAACTCTCCCGTTTCCTGAACCAAAACCGGCTTAGGCCGACGCAAATAGCGAACCAGCATATACAACATGGCACCGGAGTTGAGGACCACGAGAAGAACGAACAAAACAACCATCGGTGAAGTTGCGACCTCTTCGTTCAGCGCTTCCTTGACACGAATAGGATACAGCACCGATTGTTCATCTCTCAGCCAGGGAACCGATGAATTGCGTTTGAAAATATGCAACGTCAGGTGCCCCGGAGTCGTTGGAGTCGGCAGTAACCCTCCCCATTGGTAGGGATTTCCACGAGCTTGCTTGAGAAGGTATTCCTTGCTGCTTCCCAAACGCGCCATAACAACCGTACTGCTATCCAGCGGGAGAGCTTGAGAGAGCATCACCGTTGTAAGCGGCGTCCGCCCCATCTCAATCTCGTCCGCAGGCTCAAGTTTTTCAACCCAGTTTCCAGGCATAACCTCGATACGCTCCAAACGCCGTCTGGCCAGAGCCTGGGTTCGCGCCTCGACTTGGATGGTTTGCATCCCGGTGTGGTGATTCAGCGGTAAGACAACGGAATAAACGCCGTCACCTTTACGCGCATCGGGAAAACTACCGTCATCCAGCATGGTCGAACTGGCAATGGCATCGCCATCATCATTCACCAATTTAACGACGAAACCTTCCATTTGTTCAGAACCCGGTAATTTGACAACCACTCCTTTGCGCGCAAGATACGCAGCAACGGGTAACAGTTCGGTCTCAACAAATCGGCGGCGGGGCACCAGAACTTCAACCCGCTGCTGGGATTCAATAAAAGCGTTCACGCCTTTCAAATCGACGTGCTCTATTTTCCAATTGCCCGGCTTCGGATTCTTCAACTGAAACATGGAGTGGAAATGAAATTCTTGAACAAAAATTCCTTTGCGGCCATACATCGCGGGCTTTGCGGCGTCAATACGAATCCCGCCAGGTCCAAGCAATACCGGTTTCACCGATCCCGTGGAACGGGCGACAATCCGGATAATGCGCGAGTAGGGGTCGATCTGAAATGACGAGTCATTCAGAGGAAGCTGTTGAGGTCCTGCCGCAACCATAAACGCATCCAACAAACATCTCTCGAGATCCGTTACAACATCGCAAACCTTTAAAATCCCCCCCGTCGCCTGCGCCGCCTTCTCCCATTCAATCGGAGGAGCCGCCGCTTTCAACGCGACAACATGAAGTCGAACCTCAGATTTTTTTAATAACTTTATCGTTTTTTCAATAGGATCCAATGGAGCTGGGTTGGTTACAACCGCGAGGATCACCCCTTTTGAACCACGTTTCTTTTTGATCAAGCGAAGAGCCTCGAGCAAACCGACATCCAGATCCAATTCCTGACCCAAATGCGCTTGACGTCGAAGTACGGCGAATTTTTCCCTTAACCGTTTTGACGTCCAAGGCGATCGAAGCCGAGCCGCCACTTCCGCTTTCTCTCCCACTGCAACGACACCACAGTTCATGGAAGTCGGAGAAACACCGATGGCCAATTCCGCAGCAGGCAAAACATGCTGGCTGACATCATGTTGCAAACCAATTTGGGAACGGTCAACCACCAAAACCAGGGATCGATCGGACGAAGCCGCTTCAAGCGGATTGATGCTCGAAAAGATCATCCAAAAAACAAAACCGGATCCAATCACAAGGTGACGTAAATCCAACAGCCTTGCGATCATTTCATGATCCTTTCACGGGTTTTTTTCCACAGGATCTGGGCTAGACGGTCTCGGTCTCGGTCGTTTAACAAAGTGAGGCGGATAGCGAACTGAAAAAGCTCCCGATCACCTTCCTGACGCACGGCCTGCCGAATCACCTCGGCTTCGGCATGAAAAGGATCATCCTCGCCGGGAAGGTTGAAATCAAGGCTCAGTTTATCACCGATAGACGGGTAGCGTTCCATCGCCAGCAGCATCCCCGATGCACTGATGTTCACGTTTCGAGCTTTAAACAAATCATCGGGGTGCGACAGGAACCGAACATTCACGGGAAAATGCCATTCCAATCGGAAATCCGATCTTCGCTGAATGCGTTTCCAGGCCACGGGTTTTTCAAAGGCAAGCAAGGGACCAATCAGGGGCTCATCCACCGGTCGACGTTCGATTAATCGCGTAACGAAGCTGTATATGGCCTTTTCGGTAAAAAAGGAAATCTGCGCCAACGCTCCAGGATTAACAGTCAAATCTTCCAATCCGGCGCTGTAAACCGTGTTCCGATCGAGAGCCAGAACCTTGCTGTCCAGAGCGAACCCGCCGTCTTCCTTTGGGAAACGAATACGAATCAACTGATCGGGTTGAAGAACTCGCTCCCACAGTTGCGGGTTCACTTTTTCCATATCCGCCATGCGGTCGGTCTTTTTTTTGTCGGTGGACATCGATGCTACCTTGATTCAACATACTCATTTTATTTGGTCTTGACTACCAAAATTTCGGAAATGATTCAAGGTTTTCGTTTCAAACAAGGTGATGAAAGCTTTGGGCGGATTATTCGAAACTCGACCACCACAAAGGATGCGGTTGACAATCCATCCCACCTGCGGTAATCGAATACAATCTACGCACGAAACCGGGAGGCCGATTTGGAACTGCTGAACACGATCAGTTCATTCGTCTGGGGTCCTGTCACCATCGTTTTATTGGTGGGCACGGGAATCTTTCTTACCCTACGACTGAAACTCATCCAACTATTACGCTTTCGCTATGCCTGGACATTGATTTCCGGGAAATTCGACGATCCCGAGGACGAAGGCGACATCAGTCATTTTCAGGCGTTAGCAACTGCGCTATCGGCCACCATCGGGACCGGCAACATCGCCGGAGTCGCCACTGCGATCGCGGCGGGCGGTCCGGGAGCGATTTTCTGGATGTGGGTGACGGCGTTTGTGGGTATGGCCACCAAATTCACTTCGTGCACCCTGAGCAGCAAATACCGGCGCATCAATCCCGACGGCTCGGTTTCCGGCGGCCCGATGTATTACCTGGCCGAGGGGCTTGGACAAAAATGGCTGGGTTGGCTATTCGCGCTGTTCGCCGTCATCGCCTCCTTCGGTATCGGCAACATGGTGCAAGCCAATTCCGTCGCCGAACCACTGGCGGAATTGGGAATCCCCAAATGGATAACCGGCATTGTTTTAGGGATATTGGTGGGATTGGTCATTCTTGGCGGCATCCGACGCATCGCCAATGTGGCGTCTCGTATCGTGCCGTTTATGTCCATCATCTACGTTCTGGGATCCCTGACGATTCTGGTGATGCATTTCGACCTGATTCCGGCCACATTCGCCCTGATCGTCAAGCACGCCTTCACCCCGACTTCCGCCGCCGGAGGCTTTTTGGGCGCCACGGTGATGGAGACCATGCGATTCGGTGTGGCTCGCGGTCTTTTTTCCAATGAAGCCGGTTTGGGATCGGCTCCCATCGCCCATGCCGCCGCCAAAACCAAGTATCCCCCGCGTGAGGGATTGGTCGCCATGTTGGGGCCATTTATCGACACGATCGTGATTTGCTCTATGACAGCCCTGGTCATCTTGATTAGTGGCTTGTGGACGCACACAGACCCCGAAACGGGCAAACAACTGACGGGAGCTGTCCTGTCCGCCAGCGCTTTTCAGCAAGCGCTGCCGGGAATCGGCCGCTACATCGTCAGCTTTGGACTCGTTTTCTTTGCTTTTTCGACCATAATTTCATGGAGTTATTATGGAGATCGTTCGACTGAGTTCATCTTTGGAGCAAAATCCGTGATTGTCTATCGAACGCTCTACACCCTGGCCATCCCGCTCGGTGCGACACTGGCTTTGCCGGTCGTGTGGACCGTTTCAGATATTTTCAACGGGTTGATGGCCTTCCCGAACCTGATCGGGCTGCTATTCCTCTCAGGCCTGGTTGCCAAGGAAACCAAGGCGTATTTCAACAGTCCGCAAGCCTTCCCTCACAAGGAGAAATAGCCGCGAAATCAATCCGCTTCGATGTGCGACCAAAATGCCGGGGTTGGAGTGAAATACAGGCGGGTGGCCGGATGGGCCATCAGACAGTCCGTGGAAAGCTCCAGAAGTCTTTCCGCCACCTCGGGGCCATCCAAAAAATTCATGATGCAGCGCATGAAGGGAGCTAGCGCCTGCGGAATGGATAGAGATTCAAGAGAATCGAATTCCGATTGAGTTAGCAGATGAATCCCGGCCACAGGACCGGGCCGAATCGCGCGATTTTCCCGTGTTTCGCGGGAAAAGAACGGAGAAGGTTCCACGACCCAAGAGCCTGAAATCCGGCGTAAAATCGATACTTCGTCATTCAAAATATTTCGTTCACCCCCCAGATCGCAAACCGTGGATTTTCCCGCCCCCGAAGGCCCGAGAAACAGTTGTGCCCCTTGGGTTGTTTCAATCGAGGAAGCATGCATGAGAAGTCCGCTGTTCCGCTTGGGTAATTCGATCGAAAAGAAGATACGGAGCAGGGAAGAAAATGGGATCCAGGCCGTGAAACAATCGCCTTCAAGCAATGCGCGCGGAATCATCATCACGATCGATCGGTTTTCCTCATCGACATTAGCGAAAATACCCCCTGGAACTTCAATACGATAGCCTTGATGATGAGGCAGAATCCGAACATCCGGTACGGTTGAATCGCTCACGAATTCTTCCGGCTTGTCAAGCGCTTCGATCCGCGCATGCACCAAGTCGTGACGACTCATGCCATCGGAGATGAATGCCGAAAGATATCGAGGAATGACGCAAGCTTTATATACCTCAGGCGCAGCATCCAGCGAAAAGAAAACGCCCGCAATACAAAAGCCTTCCGATGTGTGAGGCAACAGCTAACCTGTAGACCTTGAATTAAGCCGACTTAAGCGGAGTGCGGCAGGGAGGCTGCGTAGCTTTACCGCAGGCCAGCGATAAACGCTCGTAAATCTTGGCGCTTTCGACTTCGGGTTTTTTATATGGCTTCTTGCTGCTCCGGACTTCTTGTTCCGTAGTCTTCGTTCTGTCGCTCATGCTGTCCTCTCGTTCAAAGAATGCGAAGTTTTGGGTCTTCCGATCTCGCAATTATCAATAGGTGTCACCAGACTGTCAAGCGATTCAAAGAGATTTCCAACTAACCGAATTAACTAAAGACCCGGGGCCAGGCCAGAGCCAGCCCCGGGCCGTCATAATCAACCCGGATTAGTGAATCAGGTAAACGTCACCGGTCGACTGATCCACCACGACGATATCGGCGGAACCATCATTGTCGAAATCGCCGTTACCCTTAGCCTGCAAGGTGTTGACCGTCGACAGACCGTTGATGTTGATGAAGTCGTCTTCCGGTGCGCCCGGCGCTTCGCTGTCATTCTTGATGCCACCGGTGCGGCCCCAGAAGACACGCACGATACCGGTGCCGGACAAAATGACATCGTTGAAGCCGCTATGGTTGAAATCGCCCGCCGTGGCCGGTTCGATGCCATAGTAGGTATCCGTGCTACCCGGCGATGTCTCATACTGGAAGAAGCGCGTTGTATCGGCAACATCACGCTCGCTGCCTGTCGTGCTTTTCCAATAGTGCACGGAATTGGTGGCGAGTTTGCGCACCAGAGCCTCGTCAAGACCGTCATTGTCGGTATCGAGCACACCTCCGACATAGAATCCATAATCCTCGACCTGATCGGCGGTATCAGGCGGAAGTTCGAGGAAGCCCGCGGCAGGCGCTTGGATCGAACTCGATACGGTGGAGTTGCCCCAAACCACCCAGAAATGATCGCGAGTACCGCCCGACCACTGGTAATCGGTATCGCTGATCAGTAGATCTTCATAGCCGTCACCATCTAAATCGCCATGAGACAGGAAGAAGCCGAAGTACCACGAATAAGTAGTGGTCGGATCGTCGTACAATCCCTGAACACTGAAATCTTCGTCGCCACTGGTGACATTGAAGTTCGCACCGCTGGTAAAGCCGGAGCCGCCCAGGAACGCATAAACCGGGAAGAAGATGGTGGCATAGTCCGAATAGAAGTAAGTCGAAACAAACAGGTCGTGCACCGGCCTATCGGTTCCGCCGCAATTCACCGTATCGCCGTTCCAGTTCATGACCTCGATATGGTTGCCAAGACCCTGATATCCCCCCGCATCCGACCCGATCGTGACATCGGGTTCGATGCTCGGCTCACCACCCGCCACATCACCGGCGGTGGTTTTGAGACCCGAGGAACTACCGAGGTAAACAAACACGCCGCCATCATCGGAATTGTAACGGGAGGCGCTCACAGCCAAGTCATCGATGCAATCGCCGTTCAGATCGCCCACCCCCAGGCTCCAGCCAAGGTTGTCGCCAAACGAGTTCGCAGACTGGTAGAAACCGTTGGTTTCCCAATCGCTTTCAGGCGTACAGGCATCGCCGTCATCGCCATAAATCACGCTGACTTTTCCACCCTCCTGTGTGCAGTCGCTCTTGTCAACTTCAGCGCAGGTGCTCTGCGTGCCCCAATAAGGATCGGCGACGGCGACATCAGCGCAACCATCTCCGTTGAAATCGCCGAATTCGACGTAATACCCCGGATAGACCAATTCGCTTCCGCCCACACCCGACACCAGCGTTTCTTTGATGAACGCCACTTCACGGGCCACAGAAACCGCATTGATCGAGCTGTTCCCGGCCGCATCCTTGGCCTTGACCAGGAAGCAATAGCTGGTATCGGTATTGACCGACAGCCCCGTAACCACCGCCCCTTGTTTGCTACTTGGCGCAACGAGCGCATCCACGGTAACGGTTACACCGGCGGATGGGCTGTTGGCCGTCGCCCAGGTAACACCCGAACACGGGTCGACCGTGCCGGTTTTCTTGACGTAATGGATTTCATAACTGCTCGGCGTCACGCTACCGGTCGTTCCATCACCGGAGGGTGCCGTCCACACAAGGGCGGCCGTGCCGGCATGGCGGTCACAGCGGCTGCTCAGACTGTTACAGGCATAAGCCGACGTACAGTTGACACCATCCTGATCGAAACTGCCCGTCGTGCCCGTATCCGAGCCCAGACAGACTTCCAGGCTGGTAGCATCCGCCGGAGGATCGGCATCGACCGTCATCGACGGCAGAGGCGTCTGCACGGCCCCCTGGTGTTCGGCGCGATCCACCGGAGCCGCCCCGGTATCGTCGGCTTTGACATCCAGCGAAATAGCCCCGTTCGGCAGGCTGACATTGGTGAAGGTCGCTTTGTATTTGTAGACACCGGTATCGGTCGTCCAATTCGCCGTGGCCAAGGTGGTCACAGCCTTCGTTCCATCGTCGGCCACCAGACGAACCGTGTAACCCGGTTGTCCCGACTGGGGCATGATATCCGTGGTTTTGACCACGACGCTGGATCCCAGCAACACGCCGGTACGATCACCGGTATCCGTATCGTCCGCCACGTTGTACGTCGCTTTAAATACGGGAGAGGTGAAAACCAGCTCCGGATTTTTGGTATCGGCGATAACCGTTACCGATGAACTGGTATAACCAACCACCTCGACGCTCAAGGTGTTCTGCGCACCTTCATTGAGAACCACATCGCTAAACGTCGCGATTCCGCTGGCGATGCTTTGGCTGGCGGGGCCGTTGCCGTTAACGGACAGGCTCATCGTTTCGCCATCCGGAATGTTGGTGGAAACCTTGAAATCGATGGTTACGGAGGCATTGGTCAAATCGCCATCCTTTTCATCGTTCTCATCAAAGATTGCGCCGCTGGCAAACGTTGAATCATCCAGACGTTTGAACGCGATCGTCCAGGTCGGACTGAAACCATTGATGGTAACCGACACCTCGTCCGACCACCCGACGTTACCGGTCGCAACTTCGGTGGCCTGCACTTTAACCAGGAAAGTTTCACTGCCGTCCAGTTGGAAATCCGCGCGACTGATCGACCAGTTGCCGTCCGCACTCACGCTGGTCGAACCCTGACTGGGCAGGTCGAAGGGGTTGAAGTCGCCCGGGTCCGTGGAAACCTTGTAATAAAGCTGTAAGGTCGTATTACTCGTCACGCCACTGGCTGAAACCTGCCAGTCGCAGCGGGTGAAGTACTGATCGGTGGTGCTGCCGCCGCAGGTAGCCTGATCATCCGTGCCGCCATCATACGTAATCGATGCGCTCGACGGCGTTACAAACGCCACCGTCGGAGCAAACACATCGACGCTGACACTCCGGTTGACGGTCTCGGACAAATTGCCATAAGGATCGGCAGCGCTGGCATAGAGCGTGTAGGATCCTTCGTCCAGCGTCACATCAACCGGAATTTCGGCCGAAGCTCCGGCGGCGATGCTGGGAATAACCGCCGTACCGACCACCGCCCGGCTGGCCGAATCGGTAATCGTGACAACTCCGCCGTCCAGATCGAAAAGATCATTGGCGGCGCGTGTGACCGTAACGGAAACCGACGTCTCGCAAGCGTCGCCGCTGAAGCCCGAGCAATCATCGGCATTGACGCTCAAGAGACCGCTTCCGACAAAGGCAATCGAGGGACTCCGCAGATCCACGATAACCGGCAATGTGAACGGATCGGACTCATTGCCGTTTTCATCGACGACCACCGCATTCAGCTCATCCGTATATCCGTTCGGCAAACCGGAGACATCCGGCAAACGTAAAACCGCCGAACCGGCAGAGAGACTCGCGCTGGCTTCGATGGTACCATCCACGGCCCCGACATAAACACGTACCGTTTCAGCGTCGCTGTCGGCACTATCCACTCTCATATCGACAACCAACAGACCCGTTACGATGTCACCTTCATTGCGGTTCAGAACGATGTTGGGCGGAAAATCGTTGCCGACCAGATTGTCCGTAATAACAAAGGCATCCACGGTCGGAGCGGTCGCATCGACGATAACCGTTGCCGGTTCGGACGAGCTGTAGTTGTTGGCCCCATCGGTACCTTCGACAAACAGTAGGCGGGTGGCCTGATCGTCAAGATCGATATCGCTGAACGTGGCCGACCCGGCATCGCCGGAGCCGGCGGTAACCAGCGCGCTGGCTACGCGATAAGCCGTAACCCCGCCAGGAGCGGAGGTACAGACTCCATTGGTCCCTTCCGACGCGAGGGTCGAGCACAGATAAACCGGCAGACCTTGTTGGAAACCACGCGTATTCGCATAGAAGTTGGTCTGGAAACCGGCATCGCCGCTGGTATCGAACGAGCTGTCGAGAACCGTATCTCCACCGCCATCGGGAGGAATGGGATCGAAATTCTTGTCAAGCAGCGTCAGTTCGGCCACGAAGTCGATCTGATAGAATACGCTGGTATCGCCGCTGTTTCCGGCTTCATCGGTATGGGCGATGTTCAAGGTGTAGCTGCCTTCGGTGAAAGACCCGGTAATCGTCACCGAGCCATTCGCCTGCAGATTGAAGGGCCCAAGATCATAAGGGTTGCCCGGATCGGCGGACGGAACCACCTCGACGCTCACATTACCGGAACCCGGCGTTCCATCGGCGATGGTGAGAGTCATCAGCAGCTGGAAGTTTTCCGCAACCGGATCGTTGTCATCACCGGAATTCAAGGTGGATCCCGCTGTCGGCATGATATTGCTGAAAGTCGGCGCCAGGCGGTCGACGATGGCAAAATAAGCCACCGGATCCGATGTGTTGCCGGATTCGTCTTCCACGGTCGCCGTCAGAGTCAGCAGCGTTCCTTGTGCAAAAGTGCTGCCGGAAAGGGTGACGGAATTGAAAAGGGCATCGCCCGAAGCATTGAGCGCCGCCGTGTACGACTGTTGCGCACGCGAACCGTCGCTCACCACCAACGTGACATCCTGACCTTCACCGGCATCCAGACTGCGATACGTGAAAGCGGCCTGGAAACCCGCATCGGGAGAAACATCGGTGCTGGCCAGATTGTACACCAGCGGGTCCGTCGCGGGGACTGGAGGCGCGGGGCTCGTCAGGCTGAGCGTCGGGGCCGTGAAATCGACGGTCACATTAACCGGTCGCGGCGACGCATAGCAGAACACCGGTCCCGGCTGTTTGAGAGTGTACACTTCCAAAGTATGCGATCCGGCATCGAGGTTGACGTTCGCAAACGTCGCCACACCTGAAGCCATCGTTCCGCTTATGCCCGGCAAAGCGCCGTCGACTTGCAGGAAAACCGCGCTGGCATCCGGGATGGGTCGAACGCCACCGGCCTCGACAACAACGGAAATGTCAACACCATTGGCCGGGTTCCCACCGACGGCATCGGCAATCCCATAGAAAACGCCATTGGTCGGCGCCGTGATCGACATGGTATAACAACCGGTATCAACCTCGAAATCGTCACTGCTGCTATCGTCGTTCCCGGCCTGATCTTCATAGCGAGCCGTTACGCTGTAGCTGCTGTCGGGAAGACTATTGTAGGTATAGGTCGCTTCTCCGGAAGCCAGGCTGAGGGTTCGTTGATCCTGCTGGACAGGCGCACTGTTGACGTTAAACAACGTCAGCGTCACATCGCGTCCTTCCGTCGGCGCATCATCGCTAACCGTGATCAGGATTTCGACTTGAGCGGGATTGCCAACATCCGGGGTAGCCGTCACGGCAACGGTCGGAGCCTGATTGTCGACATTCAAGCTAAGTTGCGTATCGGCATCGTTTCCGGCGTAATCCGAAATCTCCGCCTCCAGTTGGAAAGTCGAAAGTCGCGACATCGAAACATCCACGTCTTCGAAAAGCGCCAATCCATCGGCATCAAGGGCCACCGGACCGGACGCCAGCGCACTGCCGTTGACCAGCAAGGTCACTTTCTGACCTTTATCGCCATCGGACGCGTTCTCCGCATCCGAATAAACGGTAACATCCATCACATTGGTATCGACGTAATCGTTATTCTGTGGTGAGACAAACTGAATCATCGGAGCTTCCCAGTCTGCCCAGAGATCCACATCTTCGGCCTCAACGGCTCCGGCGACACCCGATAGTTCCGCATCGGCACTCAGGGTATGCGCACCGTTATCCAAGGCTATTTCCCAGGTGACGGAGCCATCGGACCCGATCGTCCCATCAACCGGCGCACCCGAATCGACAAACAGCCGAGCATTGGAGTTCTCGGGAATCAGGTTGCTGCTGGCGGTAACGGTAACCTGCAGCAGGTTTGCAACGCCGTCCTCATCGTCACCGATGTTGAGAATCAGCGGATCGGCAACCGGTTTGGTGCCGACTTCAGTGAGGGTCAACTCCGGTTCATCGAAATACACGTTGAGGTTGATCGTCTCCGTTGTGGGATTCCCCAATTCGTCTTGGACGGTCAACTCAAGAACCATAGCGACCGGATCGGCCGCGCCATCGGGACGCGACAGGGTAACCGAAGCGAAATTGAACTGGTTGTTGGCCACATCCGCCGTTTCCGGCCAATCCACATCGTCGATGGTCAAAGCGACGGTCAAGGCCGGATCCAAGGCTTCAACGCCCGTCGTAACACCCGAAACGGCAATTTGAATGCCGTTGCTGAGATCCAGGTCGCTGTCGTTGAGCTTGGAAAGCGTCATACCATCGGTCGGGTTGACCGAATCGAACAGCGGAGCCTCCCGATCGACGCGGAAGCTGTAAGGACCGGCCGCGCCGGTACGCGCGGTATCGGGCTCGGTGATCCCCATTTCAAGCGTATGCGAGCCATCGGGCAAGGTCAGTAAGGCAACAGCTTGCTGGTTTTCCAATGTTACCACGACCGGATCGGCGCGCGTTCCGGCATCCACAGTGAAGCTGACCTGCGAGCCGTCCAGACAGTTATCGGAAGTCGCGGTGAAGCGCTTCTGGAAACCGTCGGTCTGGTCGTCATCGTCGGTAACCGCCAGATTGTAATCTTCGGGAATCGGATCAATGACAAGATGGCAATCGCACTGGATATCCACCGCCACATTGATCTCCGCCTCGCAGGTGAAGCCCGCAGCATTGGTTACTTCGACGCTAAGCGGAAGCGAGGCGTTGTGCGGCAGGCTCACCATGCTGAAGGTCAAACCGTCGGCCGCCACATTGGCCGTCAACGGATCGACATCCCCGACGGTCAGAGCCGCCGCGCGGCCGACACCGACGTTTTCGACGGTCAACGACACGTTGTATTGCAGGTTCGGCATGTTGCAATCGAGATCATCGCCGCAATCGTCGGCTGAGCAGGTTCCCCCCGCATCCGTCAGGCTCTGGGCCTCGATGGGATCGACAAAGATGATCCGGCAACCGGTCAAGGTAACGGCGGCAGCGGCGGTCAGGTCGTCATCGCCTTCCAAGTCCACCGTAACCCCCAGGTTGTTCGTGCCCGGCTCCAGCGTTACATCGGCAAATGTCGCTTTGCCATCGTCTCCAAGCGTGCCGGACAAGGGCTCGGTCGAATCCCCGACGGTCAAGCTGACCGCAACCCCGGCATCGATGTTTTCGGTGCTGATTCCGACCGAAATCTGTACACCGTCGAGACTGCCATTGGCATCATCGGCATACGTCACCGACCAAGAATCTCCGTCATCGAAGGAAACCGTCGGGATGGCCGTCTCCTCTTCGACATCACCGTCTTCGTCCGCATCTCCGTCGGTGTCGCCTTCCGGCTCTTCCGTGTCTTCCATATCGCCATCGAGGTCGGTTTCGCTGCTCAGGTCGTAATCGCCGCCGATGGAACTGGAGCTGGAGCATCCAACCGCCAACCCCGCCAATAGCGTAGTGGCGATCAACACCATCAGGATCTCCGGAATCCGTTTCATGACCATCTCCTTCTTTTCGGTACTGAAAAGTTTACTTAAAGTATTCCCAATTTCATTTGTCGGTTATCGACGTTTCCTTAATAATTTATCGAGGCTTATCTCGCCAAACGAGAATCTTGCGATCGGCCAACTGGCTGCAAAACGCTTCCACATCGCGCCGGGCTTCGGCCAAGCCGACGTCATAGGTAGCCGAAACGCGATCGGCAATGGCGTCGAGGTCGTGTCGACCATCCGCCAGTTCCCAAATCAGGGTTCCCACTTCGTTGAAATTGTGCAGCATCGCATCGTCCGGCGAAACGGCAACCGCCTCGCCTTCAATGGTTCGTGTCGCCGCACGCGGATTTCTGAACGGATAAGTCATGCTTGTTTCCGTTTCCCTTCCCTTTCTCCCTGCGTGAGACTTAATCCTACCCAGCCTCCCCACCTTGTGTCAATGCCTTTCAGTGGCGATTGCGATGAGAAAAACATAAAGATCGCCGTAAATGTGCCACAACCGCCCAAAGTTTGTCATCACTTCCGATCGATTGCGTTGTGCGATGGCTATCGTTCATGCATTCCCCACATGGCCGGCTGCTGTGGATGGGACCACCTCAAACCTTAAGCCGTAGCAGTAAAACAGGTCTTCCCTTTTAATAACGGTTGCTGCAATCACAAGTTTAGCTCATTTTTTCTGGATTCGTGAATGAAACACCGTACCGGGTTGTTACCCATCTCGTTTCCATTGACGATAGTGCCGGGACATGCTAATTAAATTCATCCTTTGACTTGGAGAAAAATAATGAATCATCAACACCCGCAGTTTCTTGGCACGGCAAGCACCCACCTGATGGTGGTGGATATTCAAGAGCGTCTCTTTAAGGTTATGACGGAAGAAGGACAGACAAATTTACTCAAAAATGTCCCGATCCTGACCGCCGCGGCAAACGAACTCAAAATCCCCATTCTCGTCACCGAGCAATACCCGAAGGGGATCGGACCCACGATTCCCGATATAAAACAGTCGATTACAGACGCATTAACCGTTGCTAAAATCGATTTTGCCGCCACGGAAGAAGAAGAAGTGGTTCGCCAGCTGGACCGCAAGGGACGTAAACAAATCCTGCTTACGGGGATGGAAGCACACATCTGCGTGTATCAGACCGCCCTCGGGCTTCTGAAGCTCGGCTACGATGTCCACGTCGTCGCCGATGCCACCGCCACGCGTCTCCCCCACAATCAGGCCGCCGGTCTGGCCTTGATGGAGCGTGCCGGTGCGGTGGTGACCACCACCGAAGCCGCCCTTTTTCAACTCCTGGAGCGTGCAGGCACCGAAGCCTTTAAAAAGATGCAGAAAATGATCATTTAGTTGTTTAAAAACATAGCGTTACAACCCAAATAAAGAGCGTCATTCAGCGAAAGGATTCCATCCATGACTCTGAAGTCCTACATCCGCACGGTCCCCGATTGGCCGAAAGAGGGCATTATGTTCCGCGATATCAGCACCTTGATGCTCAATCCGGAAGGTTTCGCACAAACGTGTGACGCGCTTCTCACGCATTATCGCGGCCTGGACTTCGACAAATTCGTCGCCATCGAGTCACGCGGATTCATCTTCGGTTCCGTGTTGGCCAAAGATCTCGGAAAAGGACTCGTAATCGCACGTAAACCGGGAAAATTACCGGTGAAAACGATGCGTGAGGAATACGCCCTGGAGTATGGGACGGACGCCGTCGAAATCCACGTCGACGCACTCGATTCCGGCGATAAAGTGGTGGTGATCGACGATCTGCTGGCCACCGGCGGCACGGCTCTGGCCGTATCCAATCTCTGTCGTAAAATGGGAGCCGAAGTGGTTGAAGCGGGCTTCGTGATCAATCTGCCCGACATCGGAGGCACCAAAAAACTTTCGGAAGCCGGAATCTCGACCTTCCATCTGGTCGAGTTCGAAGGCGACTAATCGACTGATTTCGCTAGGCTTTGCGCGTCCAGTAGTCGTTCTGCGCAAACCAGGCATAGGTATCGCGCAACGTTTCCTCCAAGGGCCGGGCGGCATGTCCCAACCGTTGCCGCGCCCGCGAATCGTCGAGATGCTGCGCATGTTTCAGCATATCCACCCCGACACGCGGAATTCCCGGTTTGGGAGATTTGCGCACGGACTGGCTCCACATTTCCGAAAAATCCGCCGCCAGTTCCGCCGCCCAGAGGGGCAATTTAATCGTGGGAGGCCGAACATCGGCAATGGTCGCAGCCAAGGCGATCACCTCCGACATGCGGGTGTTGGTGCCGCCGAGAATGTAGCGTTCCGCCCGTTTTCCCCGCTCGAAAGCCGCAATATGGCTCTCAGCCACATCCCGCACATCCACGACATTGAGCGGACCATCCAAAAACGCCGGTATGCGCCGGTTGGCCAGATCGAGCAGCAATTGACCGGAGCTCGGTTTGACGTCTCCCGGCCCGAACACGAAAGCCGGGTTCAGTAGAACCACGTCGAGTCCGCGCGGACTCCAGTTCAGGACTTCCTGCTCCATCCGGTATTTCACGCGAAAATAGGAGGACCGTTCGTTTTCCAGATGATACGGCGCATCTTCGTTGGCCATGGGGCCGTCTTTGCCATAACTCCCGATGGTAGCGGGGCTGCTGGTGTAGACCAGGCGACCGATCCCCGAGGCGGCCGCCGCTTCCAGCACATTGTGGATCTCCCGCATGGCCTGGCGCTCATCCTCCTCCGGTTTCGAATACAGCGGATAATAGCCCGCCGCATGAAACACGGCCCGGCAGTCGCTCATCGCGGCCAAAAGCGACGGATGGTCGCGCAGGTCGCCCTTGACGCGCTCGACCGGCAGGCCGTCGAGGTTCAACGTTGGGCTGTTGTCGCGCAACAACACCCGCACCGGCCAATCGCGCGCCACCAAAGCCTTGACGATATGCGACCCGATCAAACCGCTGCCACCGAGCACCAGGATACGATCCGACATGCTTATCCCTCTTCGCGTTGTTCGGTTACCGGATGAATCACTCCATCCGACTCCATGGTAACGCAAGCGTGCAGCGTGGGCAAGCGGATTGCGAGGGGAGATTTCTAGCAGCAATCACAATGGCAAACGCGCTCAAGGGTCATTTTGTGCTGAGTATTACTCTGTTTACACGAGAAAGGAAATCGTCACCCCCGCGCACGCGGGGGTCCAGGCTTCTGATATTGCAATGGATTCCCGCTTTCGCGGAAATGATGTGTGATCGCGCAGAATGAATAAAAGTGACTCAGTCCCGGGCGCAGCGGAAGCCGATGTCAGTGTCCAATTCGTAGGGAAATAGCCTGGAGCGGCTCGACGCGCCCAGGCTCCGGGAAGAATAGGACCAGTAGGAACCGCCGCGCAACACACGAGTCGTGTAAAATTGTCTGTCCCAAACAGTGCCGTCCGTGGGAGCACCATCGTAATCATCGTGCCAGCAATCCTCCACCCACTCCCACACGCCGCCCAGCATGTCGTACAACCCGAAATCGTTTGGATCGTACTGGCCTACCGGGCAGGTGCTCCCCGTATTCCAACGCGCAACATCAGGCAGGCAGATTGATTCATCGCCGCAATAGTATCTCGTCGTCGTTCCGGCGCGTGCCGCATACTCCCATTCCGCTTCGCTGGGCAAGCGGCCGCCCGCCGCCTGGCAAAACGCCTTCGCCCCATACCAGGTCACTTGCACAACCGGATGGTTCTCGTGGCCACGAATCACCCTCCACAAACCGCCCGATTCATGCCAACGATAAGGGTGCAGGCTCATGCAGGGAAAAGTCGAGCATTCATTGCTCCCACGGTTGTTTATAAACTCCACGTACTGCGCGTTCGTTACCTCATACTTCGTCATCTTGAAGCCGGGGACGGTCACGCGATGACGCGGATTTTCGCTGGAATTGCAACGATTGTCGTCTATCGAGCAGCCCATTTCAAAACTTCCGCCCGGAATCGATAACCAGGAGAGATCGCGCTCTGTCGAGTCGCCGTCGGCAAAGTCGCCCTCGGACGTATCCCCGTCGGTTTCGTCGCCGTCCGAAGTTTCATTATCCTGCACACACTCCAAATCCACACAGCGCAGACCGCTTTCGCAGTCCGCCGTCTTCGTACAGCTCTCGCCTTCACGGCTAAAGACACCGCTGTCACTTGCGTCATCATCTCCGCCACAGGAAATCAGCAGGCTCGATAAAAAAATCAACAACCACTGACGTTTTCTTTGCATCGCTTTCCTACATCCTCAAGCAGTTCTGTACGTATCTGATAGATTGATCTATCTGTGCTGTAATCCAGTTATACTAATCGACTATCGGAATGGCAAAAAAATCGGCTTGTTGTGCAGGGAAACGAATGCATACCAGAAAACTGCGATTGGTTTATTAAGGGGTGCCATGGGCGAAGCGAAGTGCAACGAAGCTTGCCCATGCAGCTCTCGAACACGGGCAAGCCTGCGGCTTGGCCCGTGCCACCCCGAAATCAAGCGATTTGCAATATCTTGTGATGCACCCCATGGAAACCGGGATACGCCAGGGCGCATTCCGAAATTCCCTTGACCGCGCCGCCCGGCTCGCGCTAATGTCGCTGGACGCGACTAACCGCCGATTACCACACATGAAATGCCGAGAAACACAGCCATGCCCAGCGATCCCCAAAGCTCCTCGTCACCCGCCGCTTCGCCGGTTTCATCCGGGCGGGAACGCGTGCTGTGGCTGGCGCTGCTGCTCATGGCAACCGTTCTGGCTTTCGTCGGCTTGGATGAGACGCCCTTCTGGGAGGACGAAGCGCATGCGGCGGTTTTCGCCAAAAATATCCTCGACTTCGGCTACCCCACCGGTTTCGACGGCCGCAATCTGGCCGCCTACCGCAACGGTCTGCACCTGAACGAAACCTTCGTCAATGTGAAGGAAACCTGGGCCCAGCATTACCTGATCGCCGCCTCGTTCGCCCTCTTCGGCGTCACCACCTGGGCGGGACGTCTACCGATGGTGCTTTGCGGACTGGCCGCACTGGCGCTCTTGCCGTGGCTATCGGGGCGTCTGTACGGACGCGCCCGGCCGGGGCTCGCCGCCCTGGCGCTGCTGACGCTGACACCCACGTATCTGCTTTACATTCGGCAATGCCGCTATTACGCCCTGGCTGTGTTGCTGACACTGCTGGCGGTGGGGTTGTTTACCTATCTGCAATCGGGTAAATGGCGCTCGATATTCGGGTTTTCGCTGGTCATGACGCTGCTGTTCTACACGCACACCCTCGGGTGCCTCGCCACCGGGGCCGGGCTGACCGCCTTATTGCTCTTACCGCAACACCGAAGCCGCCTGAAGCCCTTTTGTTGGGCCACCGCCTTCGCCGGACTGCTTGCCCTCCCTTGGATCATCTACAGCCGCCCCTGGGACGTCTCGGTAGCGGAAATCATCCGCTTCGCTTCTCCCGGCTATGCGGTGGGACGTGAACTGGCCGAGGGCTACGGCAACTCTTTAGGCGACCGTCTGCGGCTCCTGTGGCTGATCTGGCGTGATTTCAACGCCTTTAGCCTGTTCCCCTTCCTTTTTGCCGCGCCGTCCCTCTATTGGGCCTGGCGCAATCGGAACAGCGACGAGTCGGGGGTACGTCAACTGCTCGTTTTCTCTTTTGTTTTCAGCCTGGCCTTGGCCACCTTCTCCCCTCAATTCATCCAAAGCACGGCTTTCTCCGATTTCCGCTATCAGGTGCCGCTGCTTCCCATGCTCGCGCTGCTGAGCGCGCTCGTCTTCATGCGTCTGTGGCAATTCAACCGCCTGGCGGCCATGGGTACGGCGCTGTTGTTCATCGGCACCAATCTACTCGGCCTGCTGCCGTTTTACGCCAAGTTGAGCGGTGGAAACGAGGCCCTGGCCCGTTACATCAGTTTCCCGCTGCCCGGATATATAGAAGAAATCAGCACACCGCGCAGCACCATGACCGAGGCGGCGTTTGATCTGCTGCAGAAAACGGTTCCAGCCGACGACACCCTTTACGTTTATCCGGAATCGGAGGCCCTGGCTCTGATCGTGTACCTGGGCGACCGCACTCTCTTTTCCTCCATCATCGCCCCGAAGAGTTCCACCATCGGCCAAGTGGTCGCCGACAAACTGCCCAGGTGGATTTGGCAGCCGCCTGCCGATGCACAATGGATTCTGCAATACGGCTCCCCCGTGCCGGGCCTGACGCGTGTGCTGGAAAGCCGTTTCGAGCGGGTGGCGGCCTTGCCCGTCTATGGGTGGGACACCACGCGTCCCGAACCCCATTTGCATCGTTATCGGGAACCCACGCGATTTGACAAGACAAGCCAAGGCGTTTACCTTTGGCAAAACCGGTTCCCGACACCCCGTGAAAAAGGAGACGAAGGAGCACCATGAGCGAGCGAAAAAGCAAAGTGATTGTGGTCATGCCGGCCTACAATGCCGCACAAACCGTGGAAAAAACGGTTGCCGATATCCCCGAGAACAGCGTAGATGAAATCATTCTGGTCGACGACGCATCGAAGGACAATACGGTCGAGGTCGCCAAACGACTCGGATTGACGGTGGTGGAGCATTCCGAAAACCGCGGTTACGGCGGCAACCAGAAAACCTGCTATACCCTGGCCCTGGAGCATGGCGCCGACATTGTGGTCATGGTCCACCCGGATTACCAGTACGACCCGCGCCTGATTCCTTACATGACCGGCTTCATCGAGCAGGGCATCTGCGACGTGGTTTTCGGCAACCGGGTACGCAATCGGCGCTATACGCTCGAATCCGGCATGCCGCTTTACAAATACATCTCGAACCGCGCCCTCAGCATCCTCGAAAATATCGTGCTGGACCTGAACTTGGGGGAATGTCACACCGGCTTTCGCGCTTACTCACGGCAGGTGCTCGAAACCATCCCCTTCATGCAAAACTCCGAAGACTTCGTTTTCGATTCGCAGTTTCTCACCCAAGCCGCGTATTTCGGCTTCAATGTGGGCGACGTCCCGGTCCCTTGTCGCTACATGCCGGAAGCTTCGCAAATCAATTTTTTGCGTTCGACGACCTATGGGTTGGAAACACTGCGCACGCTGCTTCAGTTTTTAGGGCAGAAGTGGGGAATCCTCAACCTGCCGATTTATCAGGCACAAACCAAGACGACAGCCTCAGAAGACTAGGCGACGACGACGCAACCAAGCCCCGCTCAAGACGAGCAGGAGCATTCCCAGCGCGGACGGAGTGGCCGCTTGACAACCACCCCCGCCCGCGTCGTCCGACACCAAAGGTGACTCCGACGCATCGCCATCGGAAGCGGACTGATCCTCATCACCGGATTCCGCTTCGGTATCGCCATCCTCATTCAACTCGCTCGATTCTTCATCGCCATCGCCCTCCATCTCCGGCTCTTCGGGGAAATCCGGTTTGACGAGCGGGCAGGCGGCATTCGAGGTGGAGGCATCGCCGGGATCGGCCAGATCCGGCTTTTCGCAATAACCCTGAACGGTTGTATCGAGAATCAGGTCAAAAGGCGGTTGCACGGCGTCAGTGACGGCCAGTGAGATGCGAAGCATCAGGGCGCGTTCGGAATGACCTTCCGGGTAAAAATGCCAGCCCCCCTCGCGATTGTCGAGCCATAAGCGCAACACCGAACGTTCCTCCGCGTCCGTCGCCTGCACGGCGAAATCCTCATCACCGCCGACACTCGCCGTGGCGAGATCGAAGGACGCCTGCTGGAGGACGTCAAGCAACCCGGCTTCATCAACATAACCGGCTTCGAAATCGACACGACCCGTTCCGAAAAAGCCATCCAATTCCGGCCTGATTTCAACCAGATAATGCGGGAAGACCATCTCCGGTGCCGCATTGTCGACCTCCGGCCGCAGATCGATGGACAACTCGGCCAGCGCGAAAGGCCCCGGTGCGGCGGGCTTGAGGGCGATGGTTTCGTCTTCGTAAGACAAAGTATCCGGCCAGGCCGACAGACGCGGACGCGCGTGAAACCCGAAAGCCACAAAGCGCGCCTTGTCGAAGGGATTCAAGCGCGACTGCCAGATGGTCCCAACGATATGCGGATTCTCGAACAGGCGCTCCACCACGTCCTGAACCGATAAATCCAGAACTTCATATACGATTTCCGGCACCGTGCGGCCAAAGCTGAAATCGCGGCCATCGATACCCGTGAAATGCCGCCGTGAGAGGCCCGTATCGGGATCGACATCGAAAACCGCGGCATCATCCATGCGCACCCCGCCCGATTCCTGATTCTCGGCGATTTTCTCCATCCAGCGCGCCACCTGATCGCGATCCACCACCACTTCCTGGGATGTTTCGTCGGCAGGTTTGAGGTAATCGTGCCATTGAACCAGCCCGCTGATGCCGCCATAACTGATTTGGCAGGCCATGGGATAGCCGAAGCCTTCCTCGCAGGCGAGGCGCTGCTTGTAATCGTTCGCGCACACGATAGCCGGTTCGCCGTCTTCGATGTAAATGGGAAAATCCCGCCCGGCGGAATCCCAGTCGCTCACGCCGTATTGGGCGGCCAGAATGCCTTCCGAAGCACTGGAATAAGCCGTGAGATCCGACATGGCGCTGACGGCCGCCGGTTCCAGGCCCGACACCTCGGGATCCAAAATGCCCTTCCAGCGTGCCTTGAGCTGACCGGCCACTTCCTCGACGGCGACACTCAGCCCCAAGCCCGGAATGCGCCCACCGGTCTGTTCGGCATTGCTATCGGTGACAAAACCTCCTTCAGCGTAACCGAAGGCCAGCCGATTGAGGGTGAAGTCGGTGGGATAGCCGTAAAGTCCCTCCACGTTGAAAGCCAGGGCCGCCCCGGTGCTGTCGATGAAAGTATGCCGATTGTATAAGCTGCCGGAAGGATTTGATAAAATAATGTATTCGATATGCCCGCGCCAATCTTCCACCGTATGCGCACCGTATCCAAAAGCCCAGGACAAAGCCGGGAGGCTGTCGGCATGGACCATCAGATGGCGCGTCATGTTGTAGTAGCGGTCGGGATCGGTATAATGGCCCCAACCCTCATTCGACAGCGCACCGTTGGCTCCGCCGCAGGACACCGGGCACAGAAGACTCATGAAATCATCCGAGAGAATATACCAGGCGTCCGGTCCCCAGGAACCGTAGTACATGAGCGCCGGGTCCATCGCCGACTTCCAGCGGGCGGTCATACGATCGTAAGCATGCCCGGTCAAAGCGGTATGCATCCCCGCCCCCCAAGCGAAAACAACGGACGGAGCCAAGAGAAAAACAACGAGAACACTGAATGCGGCAAAACGGCTGAAAAACGCGGACATGTCGGTTTCTCCTTTGCTCGGCTGTCGGATTGACCGCATTATCACCCAGGCAAAGAGCGATGTAAAGAGAGGAGATTGTTAAGCATTCTTTCAAACACTCGATTCACTTGATCTTCCCGGCAGGGAGGGGTAGAAGAAAGGGAACAGGATTGGGAGATGAGCATGAGCCAAACATCGTCGAAAAAAGCCGTCGTTTTACTGTCCGGAGGACTCGATTCCGCCACTTGCCTGGCCATCGCACGCCAACAAGGCTTCACCTGCTATGCCTTGACCTTCGACTATGGCCAGCGTCACGCAGTGGAATTGCAGGCCGCCCGGCGTATCGCTGATGTTTACGGTGCGGAAGACGTCGCCACCATCCGCTTCGATTTGCGCCGCTTCGGCGGCTCGGCCCTGACCGCCGATCTGGCCGTCCCGAAAGACCAGGACGTGGATCATTCGGCTGACATTCCAATTACCTACGTCCCGGCACGCAACACGATTTTCCTGTCGTTCGCACTCGGTTGGGCCGAAGTGCTGGGAGCCTTCGATATTTTCATCGGCGTCAACGCTATCGACTACTCCGGCTATCCCGATTGCCGCCCGGAATTTATCCGCGCCTTCGAGCGAACCGCGAATCTGGCCACGCGCGCCGGGGTGGAAGGCAGTGGGACATTCACCGTCCATAGCCCGCTGTTGAACCTCACGAAAGCCCAGATCATCCGCGAAGGCGTCAAGCTCGGTATCGATTACGGTCTCACCCATAGCTGCTACGACCCAAGCCCGGAAGGCTTGGCCTGCGGCCACTGCGATAGCTGTATTTTGCGAAAACGAGGTTTCGCTGAGGCGCAAGTCCCCGATCCTACACGTTACGCGGAGGGCTGAATGGCCTATCGCGTCAAAGAAGCATTCTATTCGATTCAAGGTGAAGGCCTGCAAGCCGGACGACCGGCGGTCTTCTGCCGTTTTTCGGGTTGTAACCTGTGGAGCGGCAAAGCAGCCGACAAGCCCGGCAGCGCCTGCCCGTTCTGCGACACGGATTTTGTCGGGACCGACGGCAAAGGCGGGGGGGTATTCGACACCGCAGCATCCCTGGCCGATCATCTCATTTCATGCTGGCCGAAATCGGAGGAAGCCCCCTACCTGGTCTTCACCGGCGGGGAACCGTCGTTGCAACTGGACGCGCCGCTTCTAACCGCCTGTAAAACCGCCGGTTTCACGCTGGCGGTCGAAACCAACGGTACGCGCGCTCTTCCGGAAGAACTCGACTGGGTGACGGTCAGCCCCAAGCCCGGACAATCATTGACGATTATCCAAGGAGACGAGCTGAAGTTGCTCTATCCAATCGGGCTTGACCCGGCAGATTTCGAGAACCTTGATTTCCGCTACTTCTTCCTGCAGCCGGTCGATATTCCCGACGGTTCCGTCCACATCCGACAGGCGCTGGACTATTGCCTGCGTCACCCCCGCTGGCGGCTTTCACTGCAACTGCACAAACTGATCGGTGTACGCTGACGAAAAAAGACAAACCCCACCACCTAACCGTAACTCTTGCGAATACGGCTTTGCGGCAGGGAAGACATGAATGTCCGGTAGGCGCAAAACGACTTGCGAAAACGAGTCGTTAGCGGTTGCGGCTGGCCTTCTTCGACGCCTTGAGCGGATTGACCTTTTTATCGGTGACGCTGACGATTTTGCGATCGACATGCGTGGCGCCGAGGCAGTCATCCGTCGTCCACATGGCATCCGGCTTGGCATACACGTTACAGTAATTCGCGCCCTCGACTTCGGCGATATTGCTGCAGCCTTCACACTTTTCGACGACGGGGAAGCACTCGAACTTTCTCAGCTTGCCGCCCATACGAATTTCTCTGACGATCATCGTTCACTCCTCGATTCTTACAAACGGATTTCCCGTTTCGTCGGCATATTCACGGTCGGGCCGATCTCGGCCGAACGAAACCGCGCTGCTGCTGATATCATATTTTTGGGGATCTGCCTACGTTTTTTTTTATTTCGGCGAAATCGCGGCATCTCCAGCCTGGCTGACCGTCGTCTCCGGCTTCTTGACGCGATACACATTCAGGAACTTGCGGCCGACGAAATCATCGCTTTCCCGCGCAACGATCACGATACGGTTGTTCCCTTCCTCCAACTCGATATCCGTCATGAATGCCATCGATAGCGGATCGCTGCCGATTTTGTTCGACTTGAAGTAGACTTTTTTCCCGTTGCTCAAAATGTAAAGATCCTGCACGTTGTTGTCATCACGCGCGATCCCCTTCAAAATGAGACGATCTTTGTGGGTATAGTGCAACTCCGGTCCGTTTTCGATCGTAACCTGCGGACTACGATGGCTCATGCTCAAGACCGGCGAAGCCGCCTTTCCCGCCTGAGGTTGGAAGGCATCGGTTCCCAACACCCAGCCAATCCGATCATTTTGCAGACCGATACGGACCCAGCGTCCGGACAAAGCCGAAGCGGCAACCGCCAAATCCTTCCCAATCGTCGCAATTTCGGGTAAACGCTCATCGGGCGACCCGAATACCGTGGTTCCCGCCGTCAGTTTAACCACGCGCCCCGCCGGAACCGGAGTTAACGAAAGCGCAGGCTGCACGTGCAAGGTCACCGATTCTGAAACGAATTCGCGCAGATCGGTATCCATGATGGTGATTTCCATCGGGAAGTTCTGCTCTTTCAAATCCGCCTGGATCTTGAACTTAAAAGCGATGGACTTGCGTTCGCCGGGCTTCAGGTTTTTAAATTCCTCCCGACCTTTTTCGATGAATACGGCTTTGATGTTATCGCTGTTCTTCAACATGGCAAGACCTTCGAGAGCCGGTCCTTCTCCGATATTCTCAACGTCGAGCCGCAGATCGATCTCTTCCCCTTTTTGGAGCAGACCATCCCCGTTACCCCGGTGATCGTCAACCTGGAAGGTGTAGGCGAAAACCGGCCGTTTGAGGCCCTTGACGTCTACCCGCTGAACCAGACTATCGGGCGCATGTCCATTTGCTTCGCTGAAGGTGAAGACCACGTCGTCGGAACGATCATCCATATCTTTGGGCAGCGTGACTTTGGCTTTGTATTCCTTTTGATGCCCTGGTTTGATCAAGCCGAAGAAAAACTCCACCCCGTCGAAAATATAGCTGTCGGAATCCGTAATCGCCCGGAGCCGCACCAACGGTTTCCGGCCGGTATTGGCTACTTTTAAAACCATTTCGACTTCCGCCCCGGCTTCGAGAGGCAGCGGTTGGTTGAAGGAAGCCGTCACGGTGGCGGTGCTTGGTGCGTCGCTCTTTTGGAGCGTCCAGTCGATCCCGAGTTTTTTGAACTCACGGATCATCTTGGCTTCTTCCTGCTTCTCCATGTCTTTCAGAACATCCAACGAACGCTGCAGGATGATCTCGCGGCGGCTGATGCTGCCGACCTTGCGCAAGACCTTCTGAGCCAATTGGATGGTGAAATCATTGGTGTTGACGGTATCGGGCGGGGCATCGACATCGACTTCATCACGCTTCTCATCGTACAGGTAGCGCAGGGTTTCAAAAGATTTATCCTGCATCACCGACGCGTGCATCAGATGGCGGTCGAGATCCTTTTCACGCCGCATGCGGTCGGAGGAATAGAAATCGATGAAATCCTCGGTGATTCGCACGGGCGTCAACTCGATGTCCGGCACGATCCCCACCGATTGAATCGAAACATTGCCGGGGGTGAGGTATTGCGCCACCGTCAGCTTGAGAGCCGAATCATCATCCATATCGTAGAGCACCTGCACCGATCCTTTACCGAAGGTCCGATCGCCGATCAGGATGGCCCGATTGTTGTTGCGCAGGGCTCCCGCCACGATTTCGGACGCCGAAGCCGAACTGGAACCGATCAGTACGGTAATCGGATATTTGGACTCAGTACCGATAAAGGACGCCTCGCTCATGTCGAGCGGTTCGTTTCCGGCTCCAACCGTCGTTACGATCACGCCGGAATCGAGGAACAGATCGGACATTTTGACGGCGGCTTCCAACAGCCCGCCGGGGTTGCCGCGCAGATCGAGAATCAACCCGCGCAGGCTTCCATGCCTGCGCATCTCGGACAACTGGTCTTTGAAATCGCTGACCGTGTTACCCTGGAAATTCTTTACCTGGATATAGCCGATGTTGCCGGGCAGAAGCTCCGACAGCACCGAGCGTATCTTGATGATATCGCGTACGATATTGTAGTCTTTCGATTGAGCGAAACCCTTGCGCATGATCGTCAGAATGCAGGGAGTCCCTTTCTTCCCGCGCATCAATTGCACGGCCTCGTCCAGCGACATATTGATCGAGGACTGACCGTCGATTTTCTCGATCACATCGTCGGCTTTCAACCCGGCACGCCAAGCGGGAGTGCCTTTGATGGGAGCGACGATCGTCAACCGGCCCTCGCGAATGCCGATCTGAATGCCCAACCCGCCGAAGTTCCCGACCGTGGACAACCTCAACTCTTTGTAAATGCGGGGCGACAGATGCACACTATGCGGATCGAGGGTGCTCAGCATTCCGTTGATAGCGGCGTATTCGATGTCCTTGGGATCGATATCGCGATCCAAATGCGGCTGCAAAAAGCGCAAAATGTCCGCCATGCGATATTGGATTTTCCAAACCGAATCGATGTCGGCATAGGGATAAACCTTCTGCTCGGTATCCATCTGCACTAAAACACTCTGGGTCTCGTCATTGAAATCCACCATGACGGCGGGAACAAAACGCGCCACTTCTTCCAGTGCGCCCTTGAACATTTTCTGCGGATCGACAAGGCCGGGATCGTAATAGTAGTTCTTGATATAACTGATCACGCGCGTCATGACCACGATACTGGAGAGGTCATAGTCCGGATTGGGATTGGCCTTGGCCACGGCCGGGGCAACACTGAAACTCGGGGCATCGATCTTCTCGACCCAATCCGCCCGCAAAACCAGAACACCGAGGATGACAAGCGCCAGCACGGATAAGATAAGCAGCTTTAGTTTCTTCATTTTGCCTACGATTCCCAATCTACAGACCTGCCATGCAGGGCACGTTTGATAAAATCATCCGATATACGCTCATCCGATCACAACGGTCGAAACAAAACAAGCTCTTTTCAACCACCGAGCGATAGGCGGCCTCACACTTGCCCAAATCGAAATCAGGCAAGACCTCCCAACTTATATAGACAAGAATGACGCTCAAGACAATCCCGGTGATTGATAAAAATGGTATTTTCACTCTCAAAGGGAGTGAAAAAGCAGGGATTCACCCTGCCGAACCTATCCATCACCGGTCTAATCTGGATCAAGAAGCATGAATTCGTTGAGGATATCCTGATCTTCCGGATTGATGTCGACAAACTGCAACCCGGAATCCAGATATTCTTCCTCTCCCCGCGTCCAACGGGAAACCGCACGGGCGTGGATAGGCTGCTCAACCGCTTCCAGATGAAGCTGAACCTGAATTTCACGATCCGGTTCCAGCTTTTGGGGAATGTGTGCACAGAAACCGCCTTGAGACACATCCACCAAGGCCGCCTTAACCCGCTCGCGTCCCGGAAAATGAAACCACACTCTCCCTACTGCCCGCTTTCTGGTATGCTTGCGTTTATTTTGTACGGCGCACATGGTTTCTCTCCCGCATCCGGCTTCAGGCGCGAAGCCTACTCGTCATCTTCCGGGTGGAAATACGGCTCACGGAAATGCTGAATATAGTCGTTGATGGTTTTGGCATCTTCCTCATTCAAGCCCCTGAAGCGCAATCCCATGCCTGGGTGGGTGTCGGGGTAAAGGGGGTTGTACTCCCGGTACCAGCAGACATAGCCGACAGCTTCAATGGCCTCGTCGCGATTGGGCAGTTTGAACGAAAGCGGAATTTCCTCTCCAACCTTGGCGGGAACATGTGTCGCAACGAAAATACCGCCAGTCGAAATATTGACGGAAAACCCGGTATAGAAATTGGTCTCGGTGTGAATGTCGATTTCCACCTTCAAGCTGACGCGGGATGCGATTCTCTGCTCTGGCGAACTCATCTGATTCTCCTTCAACAGGCCGGTGTTTCCCCGTCTTGCCTGTTTCCGTCAATCCCCATATTCTTTCTCTTCCCCTAATATCGTATCACCCGACCCCCTATTATATCAAGTTTTTTGGGGGTATCTCGGTTAATCGGCCAATTGACAAAAAACTATACTCTCAAACATCATTTTCCGGCTGCTTAATTACGGTCGACAGGCAAACCATCCGGTCGGATCAAGCGGCTTGCCTCTATGCCGCAACTCGAAATACAAAAACGCGCCTTTCAGCGATCCACTGTCGCCCACGGCGCCAATGATTTCTCCGGCTCGCAGCTGTTGCCCGGCGGCCTTGTTGATTTCCCGCAAATGCCCGTATAGCGAATAATATTTATCGCCGTGGTCCAGGATCAACAGATTACCAAAGCCCCTGAAACGTCCGGCAAATACCACTTTGCCCGCCGCCGGAGCCCGAATCGACGTCCCGGCCGGGCTGGCCAGATCCCATCCCCCGTGAAACCGCTTGGCGGATCCCCTGATTTCCTCGCCGAAGCCGATCTCGATACGCCCTTTGACCGGGCAAGGCATGTTCCCTTTACGCTCGGCAAACTTGCCCGCCGGTCCGGCATTCGCCCGTGGCTTCCCTTCCAGTGAAGCCACGCGCCGGTTCAGTTTGCGTTTGGCCTCAGCCACTTCATGTTCGGCCTGCTTGCGCAGCCGGTCTTCGCTGACGATCTTATCCAGGAAAGCTTTTTTCTTTAGCACCTGCTCGGTCAGGGCCTTCTTTTCGTTCTTTTGCGAAGCGATGATTGTATCCAGTTCGACTTTTTCCGATTCGATCCGCCGCCGTCGTGCAAGAATTTCCTTGAACGATGAGGCGTGCCGGTCGAACAGGCGCCGATCTTCGTGCAACACACGCATGAGATATTCGCGTCGCAGAACGAAATCCGAGAAATCCCGGCTGGAAAGCAGGTATTCCCACTTGGCCGCGCGTGCCAGCTTATAACCTTCACCCATCCGCTGCGCCAATAGGTCGAACTGCAGTTTAGCCGCCGCTTCGGCCTCAAGCGCCAAAGCCAGCGATTCTTCCAATTTGGCATCCAGCGCCTTGCGGCGTTTATCCAGATTATCGGCGTTTTTACGGTGGGTTTCGAGCTGTTCTTCCAGTTTGTCCAGTTGTTCCAGAATCGAAGATTCCGTTTCGGCGGCGGCCCCCAGCGGCAGAAGCAGCACCTGAATGACGGCCAGCAGCCCGACCATCCATTCGAGGCCCCGCAATTGCATCACATCGACCTCCAGAAACGCCCCAGCGCAACCATGCTTCCGCCCGCGCCCAGCGCCATACCCGCAAGGACGAGCGTCACCATTACCGGAAGCGACAAAAAGCCCAGATTCACATGACCCAGCGGCCCCAACAGCGCCTCGGTCAGCGGTTGCAGGGTCAGACGGAACAGACCATAGGCGAGCAGAAGCGAGCAAAGCGCGCCCCCGGCACCCTGGATCAGGCCTTCGATAAGGTAGGGCCAGCGGATAAACCAGCGCGTGGCCCCCACATTTTGCATCACTTCGATCTCTTCACGACGAGCGTAAAGGTTCAGACGAATGGTGTTGGCGCTTAAAAATAAAACCGCCACCGCCAGCGCCAGCCCGAAAATACCCCCGATCAGTTTTAAGAGACCCACCAGAGCCGACAGCTTTGCGAAAAGCTCCCGTCCAAACACCGCCTCGTCCACTTCGGGACGGGCGCTCAACTCCTCTGCCAAGCGGGAAAGATCATCGAGATTCATGGCGGTCGGTGACAACTCCAACTCCAATGAAGCCGGCAAAGGATTCTGAGGCAAACCCTCCAAAATGTCCTTATCAGACGGAAAATCAGCTAAAAAACGTGCGGTAGCATCCTGTTGAGTCACATAAAAGGCATTCAGAACTTCGGGCCGTTTGCGCAATTCCAACGCCAGATCCTGTGCTTCGGCCGGATTGACGACCGGATCGAGGAAGACGATCATGCGTACCGCCCCCACCCAGCGGTCGGTCAGGGCATTGACATTGATCGCGACCATCAGGAAGACGTTGAACAGTAACAGAATCACGACCAGCATCCCCACCGTGGCCGCCACCAGCCAAAACGAGCGCCGCATGGATTCCAGCGCACGGGCCATGAAATAGCGAGCCAGCCGGATCATGCGCCACCCCCACGCCGAAACCCGGCACTCGAAAGCGCCGCCTGCGCCTGGGCCTCGGCCTGTTCGAGCTTGATTTCCGAATCGAACACCGCCCGTCCCCCTTCCAGCCGCACCACCCGGCGACCGGTTTTGTCGAACAGACGCCGGTCATGGGTCGCCAACAACACCGTCGTTCCACGGGCATTGGCATCGAAAAACAAGTCCATGATATCGCGGGTGGTATCTTCGTCGAGGTTGCCGGTGGGTTCGTCGGCCAACAGAATCGGCGGTTCGTTGATCAGGGCGCGCGCCACCGCCACCCGCTGCTGTTCGCCGCCGGATAATTGTTCGGGATAGGCCCGAGCCCGATGGGAAAGCCCCACGCGCTTCAACATCACGTGCACGCGGCGATCGATATCCCGGCGCGGCCGGTTGAGCACTTCCAACGTCACCGCCACATTTTGGAAAACCGTGCGGCGCGGCAGCAGACGGAAGTCCTGGAAAACAACCCCGATTTTCCGACGTAAAAAGGGAATGGAGGGAATCGATAAACGTGAGACATTGCGTCCCATCACCAACACCTGCCCGGAATTGGGCTCGATTTCGCAGAAAATCAACTTGAGAAGTGTGGTCTTGCCCGCACCGGACGGACCGGTCAGGTAGACGAATTCGCCTTTTTCCACCTGCAAAGTAACATCGAATAACACGGGCTTATCCGCTTGATATGCTTTGGCGACGTGAAACATCTGGATCATGCCGCATCCTCCTGCGTGTTCTGCGAAGCCACCTTAGCAAAGTCACGGGGAAATCTCAACGGAGAATACACGGCTTTCGGGCGAAAGCGGCTTGCCAGAGGGAATTGGACGCATTACAATGTTCTCTATCAATTGATCGATAGATCGAAACAAGGGGTATGAACCCAAAATCACAAGGGGGTTTGCATGTCACGCATCGCTCATCTGCTCATCATCGTCCTACTGTCGGCCATCGGCCTGGCGGGCTGTTCCGACTCGGGCGAAGTGGAGTTAACCGGCGATTCGGCCTTCGATTACATTCGCAAGGATCTTTCGATGGCTCCACCGACGGATGTGGAATCGATCCGCCAGATCATGGATTGGGCGGTGGACGACTACCTGTCCGCTAAATTGCGTCCGGGCGAAGTGCGCTCGAAAAGTACCGATTCAAGCCGGGTCGAACCGGATGACGGTTTGATGAGAATCCTCAAAAAAACCACCAAACCGCGCAAAAACATTGCCACCGACGATTTCGAGCGTGTCGATTTCTCCATCTTCGCCGATTCTTCGGAACCCTTGGACGACGCCGCACGCAAGGCGCGCTTCAAGGTTAATTTGTCCGAGCTGCAGAGCGAATTTTACGTCGACCACCTCGACGCCATTCCAGTCCGCAATCAGGGCCGCCGCGGCACCTGCGCCGCCTTCACCGGTGTCGCCCAGATCGAATATGCCACTCTGAAATCCTTCGGCAGCTTGCCCACCATGGATTTGTCCGAACAACGCTTCTACTATCTAAGCAAGCCGGAATGCCATAGCTCGGGCTGCTCACTCAACGAGGAAGGAAGCTGGTACGGCACGGGAATGGAGGGCAGCTTGGAAGCATCGGACCTCGACATCCCGCTGGAAGCCGATTGCCCGTATAATTCCCAACGTGGCGACAACGATCTGCAGACTCCGCAAATCGGCTCCTGCTCCACCGGCGCGGTCAAAGTCGCCCAGTTGCAATATGTCAAAGGCGCCGACCAGATCATCAAGGCGTTGCACGAAACCAAGCTGCCGGTGCCTTTCGCTTCGCCGTTGTCGTCCAACTGGGAACGCAACGACGGCTTGATCACCTACGCCGACTCGGGTCACACCGGCGACACCAGTCACGCGGCCGGTCACGCCTATCTGATCGTCGGATACAAAAAGCTGAACAACATGGCCGACGAAGGCGGAATGTGCTTCGTTATCAAGAATTCCTGGGGCACCGGCTGGGGAGTCAACGGTTTCTCCTGCATGACGCTGAAATGGATGGAGCAGTGGACCTTCGGTTACCAGCTCACCCACCCCATGGTTATGAGCGTCATGCTGCGCGAAGACCTGCAGGAAGCCGATGAACTTCCCAATAACGACGAAGCCGAAGACGAAAGCGCCCCGGACACTCCGGACGAATCGGAGGAAGACCCCAATGCCGATACCGATAAGTCCGACGACGAAGTGGAAGATGAAATCGACAATCTGCCCGAGCCCGACCCCTACGAAAACCTGACCTGGAATGAGATCCGACTGTTCGGCCCCGGCGAAAGCTACTATCGCTCCGCCTACGCCGAAGACGGCGACAAGGTATTCGTGCGCGTCATCATCCGCGAAAGCTCCAACATCACCAACCCGGTCGAGCTCGTAAAAGACAGCAAAAAAACCGGTCGTTTGCTCTACGACAACGACCGAGTGGGCCAGATCGACGACGGGGTGTTGTACTTGTGTTCGGGTGAATACGACCTCATTTGCTCGCTACGTTTCTCGACCGAAGAAAACAAGATCTACATCGAATTCCCCTTCCCCGACAATCGGCTGGTGGACGACGAAGAGCTACCCGACGGCAGCTGGTCCGGTTTCGATATTCCCTTCGGCGACTACGGTGTCGAGGTTTACCAGCCCGATGATCTGACTTGGGTCGTGAGCAACCCCAAAACGTTTTTCCGCATGAAAAAGGAAAACGGCACACGCACCGAACCGATTCGCCTCTCCCTGGATGGAACCGACATCAAGGCCATGGGAGTCAACGTCGGCTCTCTCAATCCCAGCAAGCTGGGATTGTGCACCGGCAGTTTCGCCGATGCCTGCTCGGTATTCGCCCCAGGGGACGAATTGAACATTCTCCCCTCCTGGTAGTCGTTTTTTCGCACAAGACTAAGGCATATCCGACGGGCCGTCTCATTCAGGGGCGGCCCGTTTTATAATTGCCCTAACCCAATTGTCGAAAGATGTAGTATACTGCCGGGCAATCAGCAGTCATCATCAATCTTACACCTAATCATGAACAGCAGGAGGAAGGACCGGCAAGATGGGCAAACGCATGAGCCTCTGGGGTATCGGTGGAAAACTGGCAGCGGGAACTCTTTTTTACGCCGCTCTCGCCATCGGCTTGCACATCGCGACCTACCCGATGTTCAAGATCACGCTGATTCCCGGCGTTTTACTAGTCTATGCGGGTGTCCTGCTGTTACTGGTCGGAATCCCGTTGTGGGTCCTATCCGCTGCGACCATTGTGGAAGATTACGAGCAGGACAAATTGATCACGCGCAGCGTTTACGGCCGCTTTCGCCATCCGCTCTACGCCGCCTTCGTGATCTTCATCATCCCGGCACTCTCCCTTTTCGTCCAAAGCTGGCTTGCCTTAACGATCCCCATCGCCATGTACACCATCTTCCGCAGCCTGATCGGCGAGGAAGACGCTTACCTGGAACGTCGTTTCGGCAAGACCTACCGGCACTATCGCGACCATGTCAACGCCGTCTTCCCCACTTTCCACCGTTACCAGCCCCCAGCCGACGGAACGAAGAAAAAACGTTAACTCGCATAAAGGACTTTCAAGGATGTGGATTCGAAAACATCTCCCTCTCTTCATATTGTTGGCGGCATTAATCATCGGGTGCAGCTCCAATGCGTCCGAGAACGACGATCAACCGCTTGATGGAGACAGCCGTACCGACGGGGACGAATCCGATTCGGACCTGGAGATTGAGAAAGAATCGGATGGCGACCAGGAAACGGTAACGTCCTTACCCTGGTTGACGGCCCAACGTGGCGACCACCCCGGAATCTTCGATGCACGTGACCGCCAAGTCCTGTTGCGCGGCGTAAATTTCAACCACCTGGGTGACTACTTCCAGGTTCATCCTTCGCTTCCGACGGTGGCCGAGCTAGGAGAGGATGACTGGGACGAGGCCGCCTCCTTCGGGATCAATGTCATTCGACTGGTGACGTCATGGTCGTTTTGGGAACCGGAACGGGACCGATTCGACGAGGAATACCTGGCAAAAGTCCGCGCAGCCATCGCCGAAGCAAATGCCCACGATATGTACGTCGTAATCGACATGCACCAGGACGCCTGGTCGAAGGTCGTATTCACTCCGGCGGATGAAGTCTGTCCGGAGGGAACCAAACACCAAAAGGGCTGGGATGGCGCTCCCGAATGGGCAACCTTCACGGATAACGAACCTACCTGCACGCCTGGCAGCCGGGAAGACAGTCCGGCGGTCATCCGCGCCTGGGACAATTTTTACACCAATCGGGACGGTATTCGCGATGAATTGGCCGAGCTTTGGGGACGCATCGCAACTGAATTCGCCCACGAACCCGGGGTCGCCGGGTATGATCTGATCAATGAGCCGGGCAACGGAACCGACACAACCGTTGAGGGATTGACGGCTTTCTATCGATCGGCAATTGCGTCCATTCGAAAAGCGGAAGCCGAAACCGGATCGAAAGGACACGTGATTTTCTATGAACCGAGCGTCTATGCGATGCTCCCCGATTTTGATTTAAGCGACGACCCCAACCTGGTTTTCGCCCCACACAATTACATGGAGTCCATCGTGCAAGGAGAAGGCCTGCTCGACAGATCCTTCGGCCTTTACGCCTTGTTGGGGGAGCAATACGGCGGCGTCAGCATCTGGATCGGGGAATACGGCACCTTCTCCGACCAGGAAAAAGATGAAGCCTGGATGGCACGTTTCGCCGCCGGAGAAGACCACTATCCCGGGGCGGGCAGTGCCTGGTGGCAATGGGAACAGCGTTGCGGCGACCCACATGACGCACAACACCCCCCCACTCCGGATTGGCTCACCCAACAGCTAGAAAGGTGCGACGACGAGGAATACACCAGACGCTACTCAAAACCGCCGACACGTTGCATGGAACGCGCCTACCCCAGAGCCGTTCCCGGGCTTTTGATTTCAATTGGAGAAGACGCCTGTGAGGGGAATCTGGTCGTCGCCGGCTCTACGGATCGTATTTCGACGGCGGATATCTGGTTTCCATCCCAATCGGAATCGGAACCCGACCCCCAGGTAACCGGCATCGGCATTGAAAAAGTTACAGCACAACGCGTAACGGGGGGCTGGCGCTTGGATGTCGACGTAAACGGCGAATACCAAATCACCGTCAACGCCGACAATAGGGAATCGGAGTGAGGAGTCGATCAGGGTTCAAAATTCCGCGATTTCCCGGCTGCTCGCTTCTTCGGAAAAGAAACCCATAAAAAACAAACAGCATTTTCAGTATGTTAACCGAAAATGCTGCCTGCTATGAACAGTTGGCGACCGACGAGACGCTGACTTGGAAACAGATTGACGACTGGCTCGACAGTATGGAGATGCTTAAGGCGTCTCTTTTCGAGGCCAAGAACCGCCGTGATTTCTGGCACTTAATCACCGAACAAGAAGAAGCGAGGGGATGAAGCGATGGACCGGTGTGCCTTGAGAACGGAAGCGGAAGCCTGAACGAGAAAACCGCCCTGGCAGGGGCGGTGATAACCTTGCGGTCCTGGCAGACGTAGCGCAAGGCGGGAATGTAATCATTATACTGAATTGAGCCTTTTCGCTCAAGCACTTTTCCTGCTGTGTTTCTGCCATGACCGCTCCGAAAAAGGAGCGCGAGATGGATATCCAAAACCAGAAAGCAACCAGAGCGATGGATGCCGCTCGAAATTTGTGCGGAGCGAATTTTAGATCGACGGGGAATAATAAAGATGTGTACAGAGCAGACTATTCCACTGAGTTTGTAGGTGATGATGTGGATGCCGTTCAGGAGATTCGGGCGCAGGAATTGGAGCAAATTGGTCTGCTGTCATACGCCTCACAGGTCCGCCGGTGCGGGACCATCCAGCTCTACAATGGCATCCCGCAACGAACACAATGCAACCGCCGCCTCTGTCCAATTTGTGCTGAGCGTGTGGCGCAGGAGAACGCGCAGAAGGTGCTCCGAGCTTTGAAACGAATGAAACGGCCTCAGATTTTCATTTTTGAGCTCAGGTCGAAATGCCGTTGGGATCTGCGGGAAACGCTTGATGATTTCCGCACCGCCCAGAAGACGCTCAGGCGCCGTAAGCGCTTCATGGAGATGGTGCAAGGTGGTATCAGTGCAATCGAGGTGCCGCTTACTCGTGATAGACGGGCCTGGAATGTTCATTCGCATGTCGTTCTGGATGTGACGGATGAGTTTGATCCACTCTGGGTCGATGACCAGTGGCACGGCCTTCTCGGATCGCGTGCATGGTTTGTTCCGCATCGAGATCGCTATTTACAGCCTTGGAATGCAGAGGGGTTTGCAAAGTATGCCATGAAAGCCGTTACGAGGTGCCCACAGCCTTCTGAGGAGCCTTCTCAGGCATCATTAGAACACCTGTTGCAGCTCCATCAAGGCCTCCAGCATCGCAATCTGCTCCTGATGTGGGGCAGTGCGTGGAGTCCGGAGGTTGAGGAGGATTGAAAGATGGCAGCTTGGTTTTTTTTCTTGATTCTTGCGCGCCTTCGCGTGGCGTTAGACAAAGCGAAGGCGCCGGGGGTTCGGGGGTGTCCCCCGATCGGAGGGGGTATCGTAGGGGGAGGCAGACGCCTCCCCCTCGAAAAAGAATACAGCCTGGCGCGAGGTGGTTGCTTGGGAAGCGTGGTCTACCCCCAAGAAGTGTGCAAGCCCTCGCCCGCCTGAAGGGCTATGGCGTTGGAAAGGGGACCCTGGTGGTTACACTCAGTGTAAGCCCTCAAAGAGGCGGAAAAATATTGATCCACCTGGTTCGTGAGCATGCGAGGATTTTTTTGGGGGAAATTATCGCCAGCTTGCGGGCGAGATCGAGGTGATGGCGAGCGGGCGGGAGCATTGTGCAACACCCCCCAGTTTGTGCAGTTTTGAAGCTATATCGGCTTTCAACTGGGCACATTTTTGGGCCATTTCGGGGGTAACTCCAAGCGCCCGTAAGGTTACCCAACGGCACGGTTTTTGCGCTACGCCGAATCCGGACAAGCAGCCGATTAATGCCCTGTTTTCCTACTTTTACTTGTCCTTTTATCTAACGTCGTTGTAAAATGTTTGATCGCAGTAGGGAAAAGTATTTTCGCTGTATTTTCAGGGAAGTATGGCATCAAGCAATGGGGGCCATTGTGTCAGATCAACAGAAAACCAAAGCCCAGCTGATTGAGGAGCTTGAATCCGCTCGCCAAAGGATCGAAGAGATTGAGCGGGAAGCTCATTGGCGAGAAACTCAGGCAGCAAAAGCAGGAAAGGTCGGTTTATGGGACTGGAACCTGAAGACAAACAAGGTCGATTTCTCTGATGAATGGAAGCGTCAAATTGGCTATGAGCCGGACGAATTAGGAAATGAATTCAAAGAATTTGAGAGCCGTGTTCATCCGGATGACATTGGGCTACTCATGGAGCAAGTCCAGGATTGTATTGATAAGTTACTGCAAGATTATCAGGTCGAATTCAGATTCCGTCACAAGGATGGTTCCTACCGCTGGATTCTGGCTCAAGCATCCGTTTTTGCCGACAAAAACCAAAAGCCAAGCTACATGCGAGGCTCCCATATCGATATTACAGAAAGAAAACAAACAGAAAACAATACACGGGAAAGCGAAGAGAAATTTCGCCTCCTTTATGATACTGCGGGGATAGGCATCGGCTATTTTTCACCTGCTGGAACAGTTCTCTCATTCAATAAAGTAGCAGCAGAGCGAATGGGTGGAGCGCCACAAGATTTCATTGGCAAATCGATTAACGATCTCTTCCCAGCAGAAGCTGGCACTGAATACATGAAACGAATCAACTCCGCAATCAAAGCTGATGGCCCGGAAGAATATGAGGATTGCGTCGACCTACCAATTGGGAAGCTATGGTTCCTGAGCATCTACACGAAGATATCTCGATCTGATGCAGAAATTGCCGGCGTTCAAATTATTTCACACGATATTTCAGCTCGAAAAAAAGCCGAAGCAGACTTTGCGGAAAATGAAGCCAAGTATCGTTCGTTGTTTGAAAACATGACCCAGGGGGCTTTTTATCAGCTTGCAGATGGCTCCCTTGCGGACTGCAATTCGGCCTTGCTTGACATGTGGGGACTGACGCGCGACCAGTTTATGGGCCGCACGTCCATGCATCCAGATTGGCGAGTCGTGAATGAAAATGGTGACGAAGTACCTGGGGATCTACATCCATCCGTGATCGCTTTGCAGACAGGTAAATCGGTAGAAAATGAGGTTTTGGCTGTATTCAACCCGTTAAAACAGGATTTCGTTTGGACGATCATCAACGCCATACCGATGTTCAGGCAAGGGGAGGACTCGCCTTACCAAGTGTTTGTAACGCTTCACGATATCACCGAGAAAAAGCACGCTGAAGAAGCTATAAGAAAAAGTGAGAAGCGTTTTTCGACGCTGGCCGAATCCTCGCCCATTGCCATTTACGAAACAGACCGGACTGGTCGCTGTCTCTATGTCAACAAGAAATGGAGGGACTTGGCCGGTCTGTCGTTAGAAGAATCCTTGGGAGACGGATGGCAGGATGGTTTATATTCTGAAGATAAGGAAAGAATCTTCAAGCTCTGGAATGAGCACGCGAATCAGCACAAACCCTGGAATATGGAGTATCGCTTTTGCACCCCGGAAGGAAAAGTTTCTTGGGTTTTAGGATCGGCGGTGGCCCTTACTGATGAAAATGGGGAAATCACCGGATATTTAGGCGCTAATGTTGATATTACGGAACGCAAAGAAGCAGAGCTTAAAGTACGCGAAAAGGATCTGCGATTTAAATTGGCCTTCGATCAATCTTTCCAATTCAACATGCTTATCGACCCGAATGGTATGGTCGCTGATGCCAATGAGCTGTGTTTTGAAGTCACACAAACGCCTCGATTTAAGGTAATCGGCAAAGAATTTGCTCTGGCTCCCTGGTGGGATTTCGATTCAGGGGCAGAGGAGACTTCCAGAAAATCACTTGAGCGTGCCTTAAAGGGAGAAATCGTAACCGATGAGGTTTATTTTTTCGATTTCAATGGAAATCGAAAATTTGGACCACGAATTTACAAGCCGATTTTCGATGAGAACGGTAAGGTTATCTATGTCAACGTAAACGGGCAAGACACAACAGACCAAAGAAAAGCAGAGCAAAATCTTGCGGAACGAGAAAGTAGCTTCCATGGCTTATTCAATACGATTGCAAGCTGCGTTGCCGTTTACCAGCCGATTGATGATGGCAAAGATTTTGTCTTTGTTGATATCAATCCGGCGGGAGAGAAGCACAGCAAGGTTGCCCGGGATGAGATTATCGGCAAAAGGGTCACGGAGGTTTTTCCTGGAATCAAGGATATCGGCTTATTCGAGATATTCCAGGAGGTTTATCGCACCGGTAAAACCCTGCATCTGCCGCTAAGAACTTACAAAGACAATCGCATCCGTGAGTGGGTCGAGAATACGGTATATCGACTTCCCAACGGACAGATCGTGGCGGTGTACGAGGACACTAGCGAGCAGAGACTGGCCGAGGAAGCACTTCAAGAAAGCGAAAAACGGCTGATAGCTTCTCAATACATCGCCAGAATGGGTGATGTCATGTGGGAGGTGGAAACCGGAAAGGTTTCCTGGTCTCCTGGAATGCAAACTCTGATGGGATATAGCGAAGGTGAAATACTCGACTATGCGAAAGTGAATGCCGAGGTTCATCATCCTGACGACCTGGAGCGTATTCAGGTCTGGCTTGAAGAAAATGTTGCTTCCGGCAAAAACAGGCTCACTCCCAATGAATATCGGATTGTTCGGAAAGATGGTGTGGTTATCCACGTGCATGTAGAAGGGACGATTGCACGAGAAGAGGGTCAGCCAACCCGGATACTTGCAACGGTACAAGATATTTCCGAACGGATAGGGGCTGAAAAGCGCATTCAGGAATATCAAAGAGAACTCGAACTTACCGTTGACGCGACAACTGACGGTATATGGAAGTGGAATTTCATCACCAACGAACTCTCCTTCAGTCCCAAATATTACACGATGCTCGGTTACGAACCGGATGAGTTTCCTGCCGATTTTGAAAACTGGAAAGCGCTGATCCACCCAGACGATCTGGATCGCGCCCTTTCAGCGGCTTCCGAATACCTGGAAACAAAATCCGATACCTACGAAAACGAATTCCGCCTGCGGACAAAGAGCGGCGAGTATCGTCGGATACGGGCCAGCGCTCGCGTTGTTGAACGCACTCCGGAAGGCGAGGCCGTGCGCATGATAGGGAACCATCAGGACATTACCGAGCATATAGAGGCCGAGGAACGCAATCGGGTTCTGGCGGAAATGGTAGATTCAGCGCCGAATACCATCACGGTACATGATTCTGAAGGGAACTTTGTTTACGCCAACCGGAAGACATTCGAGCTTCACGGCTATGCGCCAGAAGAGTTCTTTTCCATCAATTTACACGAGTTGGATGTACCGGAGAGTGAGGAAAAAATTGATGCGCGAATCCGGGAGATCATGGAAACGGGTGAATCCACTTTTGAGGTGGGACACTTTCGAAAAGACGGCTCCGTTTTACCTATAGAGACTTCAGTCAAGCCAATCATGTGGGATGGTCAATCCTGCTTTCTCAGTATCGGTCGGGATATTTCAGAACGCAAGCATGCAGAGAAAAAGCTAAAGGAAAGTAATATCAGGCATCGGGAACTTGCTGAGGAATACGAGGTGCTGTATCAGCAGGCGCAATCCGTAATCCAAACGACCATGGACGGTTTCTGGCTGATGGATGCGGAAGGTCATTGCCTTGAAGTCAATCAGGCCTTCGCTGATATGCTCGGCTACTCCATAGATGAAGTGTTGGAAATGACCATCACGGATATTGATGTCGATGAAGATCCCGAAGATACAGCGCGACATGCCGAAGAGATCAAGAAAACCGGGTCGTCCCGGTTCGAAGCGCGTCACAGGCGGAAAGATGGTCGAATCATTGATGTTGAAATCTCCACTACGTATCTTCCAGACCAGCAGAAGTTCACGGTTTTTGCCAGAGATATTACCGAAAGAAAACGTAAAGACCTTGAACTGAAAGAGACCAACGAGCGCCTTCAGGCTTTTCTCGACAATGCTGCAGACGCCATCTACATCAGTGATAAAACGGGAGCTATCATCCAGGTCAATGCTCAAGCCAGTCGAGACAGCGGCTACAGCCGGGATGAATTGCTCTCCATGAACATTACGGATATCGATGCCGAGACGGTGTCGAAAGACGCGCTTGATGCCATCTTCCGAGAGTTGTTTGAAACCCGTAGAATGAGCCACGACTCAAATCATAAGCGTAAAGATGGTACGACATACCCGGTGGAGATCACCATCTCCGTGCTTGACACACATGAAGGCGAGCGGGTAATCGGCATTGCGCGAGATATGACGGAGCGTCGCCGATTCGAACAGAAACTGAAAGTGGCGTATCAAAGAATTACATTAGCGAAAGAATCGGCAAAACTCGGTATTTGGGATCTTGATTTGATTGAAAACCACCTCGAATGGGACGAGCGTATGTTCGAGTTGTACGGTCTCCGTCCTAGTGGTTTTGGCGGTGCCTACGAAACATGGCTACAAGGAGTTCATCCTGATGATGTGGAGCGGGCAAGTCGAGAGGTGGAAGACTCCATTCGAACGGGTGAAAATTTCGAATCTGAATTCCGGGTAGTCTGGCCTGATGAGACGGTAAAATATATAAAAGCCTATGCAGCGGTTGTCAAAGAGGAGAAAGGTCAGTCCGTTCGCATGATCGGTGTCAACTTCGACATCACGGATCAGAAACTCAGTCAAAAAGCGATAGTGGAAAGTGAAAAGAAATATCGTTTGCTGGCCGACAACATCTCCGATGTCATATGGATTCGTGATTTGGACCTGAATCTCACTTACATCAGCCCTTCCATCAAGAAGCAAAGCGGGTTTTCCGTAGAAGAAAAACTGAACCAGCCATTGCAGGAAAGCATGACGCCGGAATCCGTCGCGCTTTCATTGGACAGACTTCAGCAGTATTTACAATCAGAACGGGCGGGGGAGCTTGATCCATCAACCGCCATAACCATCGAACTTGACATGTATCGTTCCGATGGCACCACCTATCCGGTAGAGTCAACGGTTTCTTTCCTGCGCGATGATCAAGGGGAGGCAATCGGTATCATTGGGGTAAATCGCGAGATCACGGATCGTAAAGAGGCGGAAAATGCTCTACAAGAGAGCGAAGAGCGTTTTCGATCCCTCCACAATGCTTCATTCGGTGGTATTGCCATTCACGACAAGGGAAGAATTCTTGAGTGCAATCAGGGCATGTCCGAGATGACCGGATACTCCCTGGATGAATTGATCGGCATGGATGGCCTGTTGCTTATTGCCGAATCGAAACGGGAATTGGTCATGGAAAAAATCATGACCGGGTATGAAAAACCTTATGAGGCTATCGGCTTGCGGAAGAATGGAGAAGAGTATCCTTTAAGACTTGAAGCCAGAAATATCCCATATAAAGGAAAACAGGTCAGGACTGTCGAATTCAGGGATATTACCGAGAGCAGGCGGGCTGAAGAGGCGCTTAGAGCCAGCGAGGAAAGATTGTCATACGCCCTCACAGCCACTGCTGATGGGCTGTGGGACTGGAATATTGTGACAGGGGAAGTATACTTCAGTCCGCGCTATTTCACGATGTTGGGTTACGAACCCGGAGAATTGCCGTCGACGTTCGATACATGGCAAAGCCTGTTGAACCCGGATGATGCAGATAATGCTCAATCGGTCGTCCAGCAGCATATTGAGAGCCAGAGAGAGTCGTTTGGTGTTGAGTTTCGCCTGAAGACGAAGAACGGGGAATGGAAATGGATTCTCGGTCGCGGAAAAGTCGTCGAACGAGATAAGGAAGATAAACCCATTCGAATGGTTGGCACGCATACCGACATCTCTGAATTGAAACTCGCCGAGCAATCACTCAAATCCAACCTCGAAGAGCAAAGCGCCATCCTGGAAAGCAGCATGGTGGGCATCATGGTGCTGCACAACAGGATCATCACGAAAGTCAATTCACGTATGGCGGAGATGCTGGGATTTTCGGTGGAGGAAATGGAGGGCAAAGGACCGGAACAACTCCATCTTTCTAAAAAGCACTTTGAAGAATTCGGGGAGAAGTACTATTGGCGACTCGGTGAAACCAACATCGTTCAATTGGAGTATCCATTGCGTCATAAGGACGGTCACACCGTATGGTGTCAGTTCAATGGTCGCGCCATTGCCCCGCCGGACCTTAGTCTTGGGGCTGTCTGGATTATTGATGATATAACGGAACGGAAAGCAGCGGAGGAAGAGAAAGCAAGGCTACAGGAGCAACTTCAGCAATCCCAGAAAATGGAATCTGTCGGCCGTCTAGCCGGAGGTGTCGCTCATGATTTCAATAATCTGCTCACCGGGATTACAGGTAATGTGTCCCTTGCCATGATGGATCTTTCTCCAGGTGACCCACTGCTGGAATCACTAGGGGAAATTGGTCAAGCTGCGGACAGCGCGGCAAGCCTGACACGCCAGCTTCTGGCATTTAGCCGCAAGCAAATCATCAAGCCGAAGGTCCTCGACCTGAATCAGTTGATCGACAACATGCACAAGATGTTAAGGCGCTTGATTGGTGAAGATCTGGAACTTATGACCATTCCGACAAGGGATCTGGGACGCATCAAAGCCGATCCCGGTCAACTTGAACAGATCTTGGTAAACCTGGCCGTCAATGCGCGAGATGCTATGCCGAATGGTGGCAAGCTGACCATCGAGACAGCCAATGTTTCATTCGAGGATGTGCGTTGCGAAACATGCTCCAAGATTGCCCATGGCCAGTATGTTGTTTTAACCGTCTCCGACAATGGAGCGGGTATGGATGAGGACACCCGGCAGAAGGTATTCGATCCATTCTTCACGACAAAGAAAGAAGGCGAAGGTACCGGCTTGGGACTGGCGATGGTTTACGGGATTGTCAAGCAGCATGATGGTCATATCGAAGTCCATTCCGAACCGGGCCAGGGGACAATATTTCGCATTTCCTTCCCGGCTGTCATGGAAAAAGCTGAAACACTTACCAGAAAAACCAAGATGGATGATCTTCCAAGTGGGAGCGAAACTGTCCTTCTGGTGGAAGACGAGCGTATGGTGCGCAACATCGCCACCAAGATTCTTGTAAGGCAAGGCTATAAAGTCCATAGTTCGGATTCCGGTCCGATGGCTTTGAGCAAGGTCAAGAAGGAGAATCTGGAAATAGACCTGCTCGTAACCGACATCGTCATGCCCGGCATGAACGGGCGTGAATTGGCCGAAGAACTCCAGTCGATCATACCGAACCTGAAGGTTCTTTACACATCCGGATATACAGAGGACGTTATCGCCCATCATGGTGTGTTGGACGAAGGTCTAAGCTTCATCGGCAAACCTTATACGCCACAAGATCTGGCCAAGATGGTACGGAAGGTGCTGGATGGGTGAAAGCCCTAAGTACAACTGTTAGTAATTTTAAGCAATTATCGGTCATAAGAAAGATGTGGGCATCGATGTAAGTTGATGTCCATTTCTTTTTGTGAAGGCAAATTCATCCCCACCGCCCACGCGAGAGGCGGCGACGTCGCGCGTGGGCCAGGGCAAGGCCTCCGTGTGCGTTGAACATGGCAGGAGGCAAACGATGGAACTTGCAAGAACGGACTCACCATTTCAAACCCCAAGCGCAGTAAACGAGGCATTCACCGCGAAATTCAACGCGGGCATGTTTCATCCCATCCAGCGCCACGTAACGAACCATCCCGATCCCGACGATCGGTTTGGTGAAGGCGTGGCCGTAGCCTGGGACTTCTACCGCCGCAAGGCTGAACAGGACGAGATCGTGGACGACGCCCTGCTGGTCCACGCGGCAAAGATGGGCGCCATCGACTATACGCATCGCTGGGTGGGTGGCACCGGTCGTCGCAGAGATGTTATGAACGAGCTGTGTTACTTCCTCGGCGAAACAGAGATTCTGCGTTTGGATGGCATCGGTGACGACGAAGAGGGGCTGCATAAGACCGGCAATGAACACGGCATCCAGAACTACCTCGACACGATCAGTTTTGAAGCAACGCGCAATGTGGAAGCTCACCTGGTATCCGGCCTCGACCTGGGCCGGTGGATGGATGAACAGGCCGAAAACGATCAAACGATGCTGGCCATGCGCCAGGTCGGTCATTCGCTCGCCGAAACCGCCGGGGCGGTCGGTTGCTCCGTCAGTAAGACCAGCCGCCGTCTGCTGGATCTGGGCCTCGATCTGGCTGAAGCAGCGGAGTTGCCGGTCCCAGTAAAGGCATAGGCATGGATCGCCTGACCGCAAAAGCTCCAGCGCCTGCTTCCGATGGTGAGTTCGAGTCGAACCCTTACTATGAGCCAGACGCGGAACTCAATTTTCAAGGAGAGGACCCCGATGTGCAATTGTTAGAGCGCCTGATGGTTGAAGTTTGCGCGACCGCCGCCCGCGTGTTGGTCAAGTCGATCTTGCAACGGTTCAAGTGATAACCCCACCAATCTCCCGCCACCGTTCCTGCCTCCATTCCTCAGCCGCCCCTGTCTCCATCGCGGCGAAGAGACTTTCGAGTCTCTTTTTTAGGTCGTAAATGCTCGTTCGCTATCGACCTTATGCCCGATTTCACTGAAAATTCGTGTTGCTCCGAAAAAAAAACATCGGAGGAAGGTGCTTAGAACCGCTGGGGACTATATTGTATAGAATCGATAGCTTGACAATTTAGTGTAATCTTGGTAGTTTGTTTTCAGCTTGGGGGATGTAATTCGGGACCATGACCTGCATGTTCAGCATGTTCAGAATGGGACGCCACCCGACCCGGGGTAAGGGATGGGGATTGGTGTTCCAGGAAGGACATGCAAATGAGCACCAAACAAAGCAAACAGAACAACCAGTCTAGCACTCAACTTCCCGAGGTTTCGTCTGTGAAGCAGCTTGCTGATTATCTCGGCATTCATGCCCGTACGTTGTACTCGATGGTTGTTGCTGGAAAAATCCCCCACTTCCGGGCTGGTCGTCGAATACTCTTCTACCGAGACAATGTGGTGGAATGGTTACGTGGTCAAGGCGCGCATGAATAAATGGTCATGCTTATTAGCCTTGATCGTTGCAGAAAGCTCCTCGGAGCGGATGCGGCGGTCTCGGACGAAGAGTTAACCGAGATCCGGGAGTCGCTGTATCAACTGGCGCATGTGGTGGTGTCGGCTTACACCGAACAGCATCATGCTGTAGATGTCGGTGTTGCATCCGAGGAATTTGAGGAGTTTCTTAAACGCCTGCCGCCGGAGGAGCAAGAGGAAGTGGAAAAACGCGCCGCCGCTCTGGTACAAGATAAGGGGATGTGCCGTGAAAAAGCGGAGCGGGTGGCCATAACCGAGTACATTGAGAGCCAGAGGAACTGACCCATGGAACGAGCCGTTATCTATTGCCGGGTGTCATCGAAGGAACAGGTGGACAACTTCAGTCTAACAAGCCAGGAACGCCTATGCCGGGAATATTGCGAGCGCAACGGGTACGAGGTGGACAAGGTCTTCGTAGAGGAGGGCGAATCGGCCAAGACCGCCAACCGTCGTTCCCTTCTTCGCATGCTGGACTACTGCGGCAAGGCGAAGGGCCGCATTAGTGTTCTGGTCGTCTACCAACTGAGTCGCTTTGCACGCCAAGCCAAAGATCATCATGCAGTGAAGGCCAAGCTGGCTAGCTTCGGCATTACCCTTCGATCCGTGACCGAACCCATCGACGACAGCCCGATGGGGAAGGCTATGGAAAACATGGCCGCCACCTTTGCTCAGCTTGATAACGACCTACGTTCCGACCGGACCAAAACCGGCATGCTCGAAGCCGCCATGAATGGCCGATGGGTCCATCAGGCTCCCATTGGCTATATCAATGGGAAGAAGGGGGGACCGAGCCTTATTCATGATCCAGAGTGTGCCGACCTTGTCCGCAAAGGCTTTGAGTTGTTCGCCAAACGCATGTATTCCAAGCAGCAGGTTGTGGACAAGATCAATGCCCTCGGCTTCACAAGCCCCAAGGGCGGCAAGCTCAATCCACAGACCTTCGGGCGCATGCTCCGCAATCCGTTATATGCCGGTCGTGTGATCCTGGAGAGCTTCCAGATCGATACCGAGGGCGACTTCAAGCCCATCGTCCCCGAAGATCTGTTTCGGAAAGTACAGGCCATCCTGGACGGTCGCACGTACCAGAATGTCCCCCACCACCGGAACAACAAAGATTTCCCTCTCCGGCGCTTCACACGCTGCGCCAAATGCGGCACACCGCTCACGGGGTCGTGGAGTACGGGCCGTGGGAAGAAGTATGCCTACTACCGTTGTCGGAACACCAAGTGCAAGGCCGTCAACATCCGCAAGGAGAATATGGAAGAACTGTTCCTGGAGCAGATCAACCGCATCAAGCCCAGGATGGAGTATATGAGGCTCTTCCGCGAGATCGTAAAGGATGTCTACCGGGAGCGCATGTCGGAAGGGACGGAGCACAAGAAACGGCTGCAAGCCAATCTACGAAAGTTGAAGAAGAAAAAAAGCCGCCTTGTCGATCTGCGCATCGAGGAAGAGATCGACCACGACTCCTACCAGAGTAAGAAGATCGAACTGGATGCCGAGATCGAACAGGTGGAGCGGGAACTTGGCCGCCTGAACTCCGGAACCATGGATATCGACTCCGCGTTGGACTTCGCTGAGCGTATCGTCATGAATGCCGGTAAGTTGTGGGAAGCACTGGAGTTTGATGAGAGGGTGAAACTTCAGGAACTCCTATTCACAGGTGGGATCGACTTCGACGGCGAGAAATTTGGAACCATAAAAAACAAACAGCATTTTCAGTATGTTAACCGAAAATGCTGCCTGCTATGAACAGTTGGCGACCCCAGCGGGACTTGAACCCGCGCCGCCGGCGTGAAAGGCCGGTGTCCTAACCACTAGACGATGGGGTCTAAACTACTTTTCACAAGAACAAAATGGTGAGCCGGGGGCGATTCGAACGCCCGACCGACGGATTAAAAGTCCGCTGCTCTACCAGCTGAGCTACCGGCCCGTTTTGTCTCTCAAACGCCCAGCAGCTCTACCGGGCAACCGGGATACGGTAATTAACAGCAAGTGGGTTCACTGTCAAGATAATTCCGAACTTCCCCAACATTTTTTTCCCTTTATTCCAACCGGGATTATCATCGAATTTCAGAACTTGACTCACAACCGACATCCTTCTAGCATGTAAAGGTCAATAATTACGGATAAAAGGACGTCTTCAGATGCGATTTTCTCCCTTTCGTCCTCTGTTGGGTTTGTGTGTCATCTTGTGGCTTACCACGCTGCACACCTTGCTGTCGGCAGACTCGCTTTCGGCCGCCGACCCGCAAACTCCGCCCGCCGAATTGGCGCATCTCTATCGAGCCACAGCTCCCAACGTCGTCATGCTGGCCGCCTTTTGCGGCGAGGAAGGCGTGCGAATGGGTGCCGGAGTACGGTTATCTCGACAAGAACTGGTCCTGACCAGCCGCAGCCTGCTTCGCATGCAACAACTCGACCGCCCCGCCGAACGTATCATCGTCTACTCCAAACCCCCATCGATCACCGGAAAACGCAAGCAGGACTTCGCCCATCATTACGATGCGTTTATCCTGCACGAGAACCCGGAAATGGATCTGGCCATCTTGCTCGTCCGCAGCCCACGCCGCAATGAAGCGGCCCCTGCATTCAGGCTGGAAAAGGAGAAGCCTTCCTCTTCTTTAAGCGCGCTTGGTTATCATGCCGATCTGGGTCCCTGGTCGATGTTGAAAGTGACCGGGGACACGCTTCCGGCGCTGCCGGGTTTTCTCGGAGCACCCTTGTTTGATGACCGGGGTCGTCTGGCAGGGGTGTTGACCGCCCCTGAAAGTCCGTCATTCAAGCTACTCCCTTTAGCTTCCGTTCGCATTTTAAAATGGCTTAACTTGCTGAAAGAAAAAAGAATTTCCGTCATCACCACCGAAACGGCATCCCCCTCGGAAGAAAAAGACCGGCGAGACCCTTGGCGGGAAGGCGAGCAAAGGGTATACTCGGCTCAGAGTCTTGAGAAACGATCACCAAACGCAGCCGGGGACAAGCGGCTCGACATGACGAATGCCGACCCGGAAAATGCGGACATAAAGTAAAAAACGGGAGTAACTGCCAATGTGGACTTTTCGTGGAAAATGGAAGATCGAGCTGCTCGGGCTGTTGGTCGTCCTCATTCTGGTGGGCTGTTCCGCCCGTGAGCTTCGCCGACCGGCCCCACCTCAAATGCCTGAATGGTGTCTGTTCCTGTCGGGTACTCTGGAAGACAGCGAGCGCGGACGCCTGGCGATCGGCATCGGAGAAGTCTCCGGCATCAAATCGCCTACCATGGCGCGCACCAACGCGGATGGACAAGCACGAACCAAAATTGCAAAATTGTTCAATTTATTCGGGGAAAACCTGCTGAAAGATTATCAGCAGCGTCTAACTGTTACCGCCGTACCGGATGCGGAAGATCAGATCAGCCGGGCAACCCGCGCCTTCACCAAGATGAACGTCCGCGCCGCCGCCATCGAAGATCGCTACGTCGACCATGACAATGGCGTCTATTATTCGAAAGCCGTCATCGCCTATGACGGTTTCTTGCGCATGATCACCGACAACGAAGAACTGCCGGTCGGGTTGCGAGAGTTCGCCAGCCAACAGGCCGATTCCCTGTTCGCCAAGCTGCCGACGCTTCTACCCAAACCGACGCCGAAGAAGAATGCCCTGTAAACGCAGGATCTTCGGCCCATTTTTGCATTCGATTGGAGGTACCCCATGATACCACGACGAATCGGCTTCATTTTTCTTGTCTGTCTGATTATCCTTTCCTGCATCGCCTGTGGCGGCAAACGCGTCACCCGCGTCGCAGCCGATAAAGTAACCGATATCTCCGGCCGCTGGAACGATACCGACTCTCAGCAGGTATCCGGTGCCATCGTCGGCGACTGCCTCAGTCAACCCTGGCTGACGGAATGGAAAGCGGCTCACGCAAGCAAACGGCCCGTGGTGATCGTCGGTTCCATCGTCAATAAAAGCCACGAACACATCAACGTCCAAACCTTCGTCAAGGATATCGAACGAGCGCTGATCAATTCGCAAAAGGTGCGCTTCGTCTCTTCGCGCGACGAACGCGGCGAACTACGCCAGGAGCGCGCCGACCAACATGAGGGCTATACCTCCGAAGAAACCCGAGCCGGAGTGGGCCAGGAAGTCGGCGCCGACTTCATCATGAAAGGCTCCATCAACACCATCGTGGATGAACTGGGCGGATCCAAAGCGGTCTGGTACCAGGCCAATATCGAACTCCACAATCTGACCACCAACGAAATCGTGTGGGTCGGCCAGCACAAGATCAAAAAAGTCATCGACAAGGATTCGGTGCGCTGGTAACTCCGGACAATCCATAATGTCGACGCGGTATTCCTCAATCAGCGCCGGGTGGCTCCTGCTTTTGCTGGTCATAAGCGGTTGCGCCACCCATGCCGAGATGCGCAAGGAAATGGTCACCCACGTGCGCCTGGGCGAATATGAAAGAGCCTTGACGCAATTGAAGAAACTGCACAAAGAGGGTTCCAAAAAAGATCTCGTCATGGACTTGATGGATAAAGGCGAAATCCTGCATCTTCTGGGACGCTACGATGAGAGCAACCGGGCTTTCGATGCCGCCAAGCTCAAACTGGACGAACTGTTCGGCACCAGTATCGCGGATGAACTGGCCGCCATCGCCTGGAATGAAGCCTCACGCGCCTTCAAAGGCGAAGAATTCGAACGCATCATGATCAATCTGATCATGGCCTTCAATTATCTGCATCTCAACAACCTGGAAGCGGCCGCCGTCGAAGCTCGCCAACTCAACCACCGGCTGCAAGTTTATACGGATCATCTGGCGCGCAACAAAGTCAAGACATCCTACAAACAAGATGGCTTCGCCCAGTTCCTGGCCGGTCTGATTCACGAAGCGGAAGGCGATTACAACGCCTCCTTCCGTTCATACGAAGATGCCTTGGACGGCTATGCCCTGCTTGGCACGCTTACGAAAATCAAAACGCCGACGGCACTTAAGGCTTCCGTATTGCGCGCCGCCCGGCAACTCGGATACACGGAGGCGATAGCCAAATATGAACCGGAATTCGGACGCTATCCCGAGAGCGATCCCGCCTACTGGGATGGCAAAGCGCGGCTGGTGGTGATCGGAGAACTGGGCGTGGTGGCGCATAAATTCTCTCAGAAGTGGATCATCCCGGATCCGCAACTCGATACAATCGTGGTTACCTATCCCGAATTTCGCCGCAGTTTTTTCACCGCCCGCAAGGCCTCGTTGACCGTCATGGGCCGCTCGGTCAAGATGCCGCGCATCCACGACCTCAGCACCTTGGCCATCAACATGCTCAACGACAAAAACGGCCAGGTGAAAGGCCGCGCGGTGGCAAAAGCCATCGCCCGCTATGCGATCAAGAAAGTCACCAAGGTGGCCGCCTTAAAAAGTAAGAACGAAGGCTTGCAAGCCGCCTCACTGATCGCGAATCTGGCCATGAATATTTACGATATCGCGGAGGCCGCCGACACGCGCTCCTGGATGACCCTGCCCGATCACCTGCGGCTGGCGGTAGTTCCGATCGTCCCCGGGAAACGCACCGTGACGGTCAATTTCAGCGGCAACACCATCCTCGATCGTCAACGTTTTACCTTGACGCTTGAGCCCGACCAAACCCGTTTTCTCATTACGCGAGCCCGCGAACCCGGAGCGAAATCTCCTTCGCCGCCCGCGGCTCCGGTCGGATCGCCTCCCCACGAAAAGGCGGCCGTCTCGGTCAACCCCGATAAGACTCCCAGGCCTCTTGCAACCCAAAGGAGGGAATCATGAGATCGATAGCTTTCAGCTTCGCCCTCATCCTGATCGGCTTCATCGCCGCTTGCTCCCACATCGACCGTCCGGCATGGATCGAAGGGCAAGTACCGCCTTCGTATCCGGATTCACGTTTCATGGTGGGCATGGGTCAAGGCGGGGATCTGGCCACCGCGCAAGACCGCGCCCGGGCTGAAATCGCCAAACAGTTTTCCATCAAAGTCGAGCAACTCCAGAAAACACTGGAGGACTTCACCGGGATGGAGGGAAACACCCAGCAATCCTGGATACTGAAAACATCGGTCAGCGAGTTGACGCGCACCTATGTCAATCAGACACTCGAAGGTGTCGCCATCCGCGAAAGTTTCATCGACCCGGAAAGCGGGCAAGCCTACGCTCTGGCAACCCTGGAACGCGCCCCGGCCGTGATGCGACTGGAACGACGAGTCATCGCTCTCGATTTCGAGATTAAAAGCCGTGTGGAACAAAGCGGGAAAGGCCGCAGCGTCGTACAAAAAGCGCGCCCGCTGGTTCAAGCATTGGAACTCATGAAAGAACGCGAAATCAAAAACACCCAGCTGACCGTCGTCAACGCCGTCGGTTCCGGAGTCTCATCCTTGATCAGTCCGGCCACACTGAATGAAAAGCTCAACCGAACACTTTCCGAATTGAAGGTGGCCATCACCGTCGAAGGAGATAATGCCGGGCGCATTCGCGAGGCGGTGGTGAAAAGCCTCAACAACGGACGGCTGACGATCCAGCCTGAAGTTGAAGGTGCCGATTTGATCGTGCGCGGCCAGGTAAAACAGATGAAAACCAATCCGGAAAACCGCACCGGATTCGTTTTCGCCAAAACACGCGCCACCCTCGAACTGATCGACAACCTCGACGGCACCACCTTCGGTCTGGTGGAACACACCTATCGGGATGGCGCCAAAAACTGGACCGATGCCCAAGAAAAGGTGCTGATGCGTTTGGCCGATCTGATCGTCACCGATTTCAACCAAAAATTTTACGGCTATCTGAGCCTGTAGGTCGGCACAGCAACATGACTCCCCATCGCCGCGTATCGGATAATTTTCACTGGCCTCTCTTTCTGGGCACAGCGGCGATTCTCGCCATCGGGCTGGTCAACTTGTTTTCCGCGGCCTACGCCACGCGACCCACCTACTTTTTTTCGCAGATCGGCTGGACGGCCATTGCGGTCGTCATCGCTGCAGTCGCCTACGCCATCGATTACCGCGTTTACGAACGCTTGGCTTATTTCCTTTTCGGGGTCTGCCTGGTACTGCTGGTCGCCGTGCTGTTTTCGCGACCGATCGGCGGATCGCAGCGGTGGCTCAACCTGGGAATTTTCAACCTGCAGCCCTCGGAGCCGATGAAAATTTTCCTGGTCATGGCGCTAGCCAAATACTTTCACAACACCCCCACTCCCAAAGAAGGACATGATCTGTGGTCGTTGCGTAAGGTCTGGCTGATCATTCTGACTCCGATGGCGCTTGTCCTCAAAGAACCCGATCTCGGAACCAGCCTGCTCTTGGCCATTATCGCCTTCAGCCTGCTGCTTTTCACACGCATCAAGCGGCGCACGTTGATCGCGATGGTTTTGGCGGCCCTGATCCTCATTCCGGTCGGCTGGCATTACGTTTTGAAGGACTATCAGAAAACCCGCATTATGACTCTTTTCGACCCCGGCAGCGACCCTCGGGGCAGCGGCTACCATCGGCGGCAGTCGGTGATCGCCATCGGTTCGGGAATGGTCAACGGCAAGGGATTCCGAAACGGCACGCAAACCCAGTTGCGTTTTTTGCCGGAGCAGCACACCGATTTCATTTTCTCGGTATGGGCGGAAGAACAGGGCTATGTGGGGTCACTGGCGGTTTTATCGCTTTATCTGACGATAATCCTGTCCGGATTGCACGTCGCCAGCAAAGCCCGCGAAAAATTCGGCGCGCTCTTGGCCGTCGGTGCAACCGCGGTTTTATTCTGGCAGATCTTCATCAATATCGGGATGGTGATCGGGCTTTTGCCCGTGGTAGGTGTCACCCTACCCTTTATGAGCTACGGGGGAACCTCGATGATCATCTGCATGGTGTGTGTCGCGCTTCTTCTGAACGTATACGGACGACGGCGTTTGTTTTAGACGTTCGTTCTCAACGGCCACGCCGGTTGATCAGCCCCGCCATAACCCCCGCACCGAAACCGTTGTCGATATTGACCACCGCCACGCCGGGAGCACAAGACGTCAGCATACCGAGAAGCGCCGCGACCCCTTTGAAGCTGGCTCCGTAACCCACACTGGTAGGCAAAGCCACCACCGGGGCGGGAACCATGCCGCCCACGATAGATGCCAGCGCGCCTTCCATCCCGGCCGCCACGACAATGGCGCGGGCTTTCTGCAACAGCGGCAACCGATCCAGCAGCCGGTGCACCCCCGCCACGCCGACGTCATAGACCCGTTCGAGATTGGCGTTCATGATTTCCAATGTCATCGCCGCTTCCTCGGCCACCGGAATGTCACTGGTTCCGGCCGTTACCACGCAAACCAGACCCTGGGGCTTTTTGCGCGATGGCGGCAGCCAACGAAGGGTGCGTGAAACAGCGTCATAGGTGACGTCGGGCAGGCGCTCGCAAGTCAGACGCGCCTTCTCCGCATCCACCCGCGTGGCTAAAAGGGCGGTTTTACGGGCGGTGATACGCTGGGCGATCTCGGCGATCTGTTCGGCGGTTTTGCTTTCGCCGTAAATAACCTCCGGCACGCCGGTCCGTAATTGGCGATGGTGATCGATCATACTATGACCGAGAGACTCGAAAGGAAGTTGGCGCAACCCATCCAACGCTTCAGCCACGGCGATTTTACCGGTCGCCACATCTTTCAACAAACGCTCGATGCGTGCGGGGTCCATGTGCAATCCTTGGTGCGTCGTACAAAGAGTCCGATTATTTGCCGCGTTTGGCGCGGACCGCAACCCGGGCTGTTTTCGTCCCGGCCGCTTTTTTCGAGACCGGTTTCTTGGCCTTGGCCGAGCTCTGGGTTTTTCCGGTTTTCACTGCCTTGGCACTCGCTGGAGCCTTGGTCGTTTTTTTGGCCGGGGTGGTTTTCTTGGCCGCTGCCGCTTTTTTCACCGCAGCGCGGCCGTTGCCCTTCGAAGTCCGAGCGACTTTTTTTGGGGTTGCCGCTTTCGTCCCGGATTTCGAGGCTCGTTTTTTGGCCGGTGCCGGGTCGGCGATGGTTACCGAAAGAACATCATCGATGGTTTTAACGAAAACGGGCTCGAATAGGCGAAGGACGTGCGGCGGCAATTCCAACACTTCCTTGCGGTTGCTCTCGGGGATGACGATTTTTTTGATGTTCATGCGCATGGCCGCCAACACCTTGTTCTTGATGCCGCCGATGGGCAGCACCTTGCCGGTCAAGGTGATTTCACCGGTCATGGCCACATCATGGTGTATTTTTCGGCCGGTCAACGCGGAAAACAGCGCGGTCGCCATGGTCACGCCCGCCGACGGGCCGTCCTTGGGGATGGCGCCCGAGGGCACGTGTACGTGCACCTGCTGATTGGTGAAGTTGCTATCCGCAATATGGTAGTCTTTCGCCTTCGAACGCAGGTAACTCCAAGCCGCCTGCGCGGATTCTTTCATCACATCGCCGAGATGGCCGGTGAGGATGAACTGACCGCGTCCGGGCATCAATCGCGCCTCGACATACAGCACCTCGCCGCCCACGGGCGTCCAGGCCAAGCCGGGGGCCACGCCCACCTGATCTTCCTGTTCTTCTTCGCCTTCCATGTAAAGCGGTCGGCCGAGGTATTTTTCAACATGCTTGGGCGTAACGCGCCCGGCCACTTTCTTGCCTTCGGCCACATCTAGAGCCAACTTGCGACACACGCCGCCGATCTGACGTTCCAGGTTTCGCAAGCCTGCTTCACGGGTGTAACTGTGAACGAGGAACGAAATCGCCGCGTCGGTCATGGTGATCTGGTCGGGTGTCAGGCCGTTATCTTCGATTTGCTTGGGAATCAGATAGCGCTTGGCGATACGCAGTTTTTCATCCGACGAATAACCCGCCAGTTGAATCACTTCCATCCGATCGCGCAAAGCAGGGGGAATGGTATCCAGCACGTTGGCTGTCGCAACGAACATCACGTCCGTGAGGTCGTAGGCCAGGTTGAGGTAATGATCGACAAAGCTGTGGTTCTGCTCGGGATCGAGCACTTCCAAAAGCGCCGATGACGGATCGCCGCGAAAATCGGATCCCAGTTTATCGATTTCATCCATCATGAACACCGGATTACGGCTGCCGGCCTGCTTGAGACTCTGGATGATCTTACCGGGCATGGCTCCGACATACGTCCGTCGATGTCCGCGAATCTCGGCCTCATCCCGCACGCCGCCCAGCGAAATCCGAACGAATTTGCGTCCCATGGCGCGCCCGATGGATTTACCCAGCGATGTTTTCCCCACTCCCGGCGGGCCGACAAAGCAGAGGATGGGGCCTTTATGCGTCCCCTTGAGTTTGCGCACCCCGAGAAATTCCAGGATGCGTTCCTTGATTTTTTCGAGATCGTAGTGGTCTTCATCGAGCACTTTGCGCGCAAACGGAATTTCGATGGTATCTTCCGTACGGGCACTCCAGGGAATTTCCACCAGCCAATCGAGGTAGGTACGAATCACCGACGCCTCGGCCGACTCGGTATTCATCGTCTCAAGGCGTCCGACCTGCTTTTCGGCTTCCTTCAACGCCTCGGCCGACATCCCCACCGCATGGATCTTTTCGCGCAGTTCTTCGATCTCTTTGGCCTGATTGTCCGACTCGCCCAGTTCCGCCTTGATGGCGCGCAACTGTTCGCGCAAATAATAATCGCGCTGCGATTTCGACATCTCTTCGCGGGCCTGATTCTGAATCTTGGCCTGCATCGTCAGCACCTTGATTTCCTTGTCGAGCAAATCGTTGACATGATGCAAACGCTCGATGGAATCCAGGATTTCAAGAACTTCCTGAGCCTGTTCGACGGTGTTGATGATGTTGGTCGCCACCAGATCGGCCAAACGGCCCGGTTCGTCGATCGACCCCATCATCAGCAGGATATCCGGGGAAATCGACTTACCCAGATTGATCACCTTCTCCATGTTTTCCTTGACGGTGCGAATAATCGCCTCGGCACGCAAGGCTTCTTCGTCATCTTCGTAAGGCTCGTCCTGCTTTTCCACCGACACGGTGATATAGGGCTTTTCGGAAAGCACCTCTTTGATGCGCGCACGGTGCACGCCCTGCACCAATATCTTGATACGGCCATCGACCAGTTTGCGCATACGCATGATCATACCCACGGTACCGAGGGGGTAGATGTCTGCGCCTGTCGGTTCCTCCGTCTCGGCAGACTTCTGGGCCGTTAAGAATACCAGACGGTCGCTGGCCAACGCAGTATCGACGGCGGCCGTCGTCATTTCGCGATTGACAAACAGCGGCACAATCATAAACGGAAAAATAACCAGATCCTTGACCGGAAGCACCGGAAGCGATTCGGGGATCGTGACCGGCAAATTCTCCATTTCTTCTGTCATGGCTCATCCTCCTGAGGGGCCAAGCGACACGGTAAAGAGCCGCCCTTTCTTAGACTGATTCAATCGATCGGTATGCGTTTACGCTTGCCACGCCGATCCGAAATTTTAGGCAATACAACATGCAAAATACCATTATCCAAACGCGCCGAGATTTTATCGGCGTTGATAGGCTTGGGAATTCCCACATCGCGCTTGTAGGTGCCGTACTCCCGTTCGAGATTCAGATAATGTCCATTCTCCGATGTCGGCGACGCATGTTTGGTTCCCTCTATAACCAGCAGATCGCGTGAAAGGAACAAGCCGATATCGTCGATAGCCATTCCCGGAAGCTCGGCCAGAATGTTGATGGCGTCTTCGGTTTCGTAGACATCCACCTGAATTTCGAGGTTGCGCGAGCGCGCCAGATAGCGTTCTTGCTGAGGCTCTAGAAAATCGGCCAGGATATGGTTCAGCTCATCCTGGATGGACAACATACGCTGACGGGTGTCCATCTTTTTGATGTTGGCCATTGCGCCCTCCTATCGATTTCCGGGGTCCAGTTCCGTAGGCGCAGTATACCCCGCGCTTTTACACATGGCAAATCCTTGCCGTTTCAAACAGGGGAACACTAGAAAACCCGGAATAAGGTGAAATAGATATTCCAGCCGAATCCGGAAGGAGAAAAACCGACACATCCATAAAAATCAAGCTGGAAGGAATCCAGAAAAAGCCAGTGAAACCCCGGACCGAAAGAGTCGGCGATCGCGATGCTGTGCGATTCACCGGAATTCGCCGAGACGACCCCGCCCGCAGTCTCTTTGCGTTCGATCTCGAAAAACGGGGCCAGATCGTGAAAGACCGAGACCTTGATGATGTCCTTCCATAATGACAATCGAAATTCCAGGGTCGCCCAAAGCGCGGTATCGACGTAGTAGCGTCCGTTGAAAAACGTTCGCAGGTTTTTCCCACCCAGGCTGACTTCTTCGTAAAACTTGGTGTCTCCCAGGGTGGCCAGCAGCCGTCCACGCAGGATCAGATCGTTATAACCGAAAACGAAAACCTTTTGATAACGCACATTCAAGCGATGAAAGGCATCCTGTCCCGGCCAGAAATGCCGGATCTCCAACAACAACCGATGATGGCGATCCCGCCGCATCTCAGAGGGATCGAAATCCCATTCAAAGCCGTAGGTTAACAGAAACCCCGTATCATTGAACGGCTCGGCCAGAAAAACGTCGTCCAGCACCGGCTTGATCGAAAACAACGACTCGTACTCGACACCTCCACCAACATACAACGACAGGCCGGGACGTAAATCCAGTCCGAGATTGACCGATGAATGGACCCGGAAGCGCCAGTACTCATCGAGCGGCAGATCCGCTCGGCTATAACTGGAAACCTGAAGGCTTTCCACCAGGAAAAACCGCAGCAATTCAACCAGGGGAGGAAAATCATAGCGGCCCTTGCCCATCGCATGGGTAAAAAGCACTTGCCAGCGATCGTTGTTGAGGCCTTTTCGGATATTGTAGCCGGTTTCCAACGACAACCGCAGCTTGTCGTCGTTGTTGTCGAAAAACGGCCCTCGCTCGGTATACGCAATGTAAGGTACGAAACCGAAGGTGGCGGATGTGTAAGCACCGATACTGGGACCGCTGCCGCGCGAAGGAGCGATGATGATGTGCAGTTCATGCGCGGCCACCTTCTGCTCGAACAGCTCGATTTTCATGTCGAGGTCCGACAATTGAAAGCCCACTTCCTGCACTTTCGGCGATTCCACAAGAAGCGTTTCGATTTCGCCGATATTCAACTGTTGGCGGATCTCTTTCAGCTGCCGTTCCACTTCAAAACGATTGTAGATGTTTTTTTCAAGTTTGAAGAGGAATTTGATCGCCAGGGTGGTGGTCGAACCACGTCCGCGAACGATGATCTTTTCCAGGCGCCCTTCATCGATGGAAACATACAGTTTCCCGCGATGCGCCTTGGTCCAGGCGCGCGCCAGAGTATAGCCACGGGTAAAATAGAACGATTCGATTTTATAGCGCACGCGCACGGCCATGGTGGGCGTCACCCAGGCGTCCTGAGGCAGCGCCACTGCATCAAGCAACGCCTCCGTTTTGATGATGTCGTTGCCGACGATAATCACGCTGCCGTTGGACGCCGAAACCGGTCCGGCCATCCAAAGCAGGCTGATCAGCGCCAGCCACACCCACTTAACCATATTCCGCAGTCCTTTCAGGTTTCCAGCACCGGGTTTTCATAAGGTGCCCCAGGCCTAGGAAACCTGTCAACTGTTTGTACCGCCCGTGCCTTTTCCTGCTACGCGCATGAAAATCCGATCCAGTTCCGCTTCGATGGCACGTTGGTGGGTGGCCGACCAGAACACGCGTCGACAAGCCGGGCATCGGCGAAACGAACGCTGGGTGGCGGCCACGAAAGCCGGAATCACGGGCGTGACCGCTTCCCGACTCACCTCCTCCAGGTCAAGATTGCAACGTGGACATTTCCGCCCGGCCCGATGGCGATCGAGTCCGAAAGACTCGATCACTTGCACCAGCTGGTCCCGGAAATCGTCGTGCATCACCCACAAATGTGTGAGCTGCCGGATACGCCGCCGCTTGAGAAGCCGTGTATCGCGAGTCAGCAAGATGCGTCCCTCCCGCTCGGCGCAGTCCAGCAGGTGTTGGTGGGCAAGACCCCGTCTATAGGCGCAATCGTAGCCCAACAGCCGCAGCCAGGTAGCCAAACGTCCCAGCATGGCATCGCAAATGAAATGTGGGCGGGGCATCGGTCCTCCATCCCCGTCTCCGTGGCGAGTCACCGTTTAAGCTAGCACAGATCTAAACAGGAGACAAATCGACCTCTTTTGCCATCCGACTCGTATTCGAATCGTTTTCGTAGGAAACACTTGACAGCCGAAGGATTAGCAGGGAATATTCCTCAACACAAAATAACATTCGGCAAATTGATGGATAAGCTGGATCATCGGATACTTCAAGCCATTCAGGATAACGCCCGAATCAGCAACGTCGATCTGGCCCGTGAACTGGGCGTGGCCCCGTCCACCATGCTGGAACGAATGCGGAAACTCGAAAAGAATGGTGTTCTCAAGGGTTTCCGCGCCATCCTGGACCCGGAATCTTTGGGCTACACCATCCAGGCCTTCGTCTCGGTCACCCTCGACCGCCACGACCACAAACTCATTGAAAGTTTCGAGCGCGACGTCCAGACCATCGCCCACGTGCGAAGTTGCTACCACCTGACCGGCCGCTTCGACTACCTGCTGGCCGTCGTGGCGCGCGATCTGACGCACCTGGGCAAGCTGGTCAAAGAACGCATCGCTTCCATTCCGGGCATAGGAACGGCCGAAACCTTCCTGGTGCTGTCCAATGTCAAAGAAGAAAACGGCTGGCCGTTGGCCGGCTTGATCGATCCCACAGGTCACGATTCCACATCGTCCACCCCACCCGAAAAAGGAGAGGCCCGATGACGAAAAAGAAAATGATTCATGATTTCAGGAAAATGAAAGCGGAAGGCCGGAAAATCACCTTCCTGACCTCTTACGACTATCCCACCGCCCAGTTCGCCGAAGAAGCGGGCTTGGACATGCTTCTGGTCGGCGACTCGCTCGGCATGTGCGTGTACGGCTATCCCGGCACCATTCCGGTCGTCATGGACCAGATGATTTACCACGCCGAAGCGGTCCGGCGCGGTGCACCCAACACCTTCGTGGTCGGCGATATGCCGTTCATGAGCTATCAAAGTTCGATCGAAAAGGCAGTCGAGAACGCCGGACGCTTCCTCAAAGAAGCCGGTTGCGATGCCATCAAGCTCGAAGGCGGTCAGCGCATTCTGCCGCAGGTGGAAGCCATTCTCGATGCCGGAATCGTGGTGATGGGCCACATCGGTCTCACGCCGCAGAGTTCCGGACAGCTCGGCGGACATAAAGCTCAGGGTCGCACGGTGGAGTCGGCCAAGCTGGTCATCGAAGACGCCCTGGCCTTGGAACAGGCGGGTATCCAGATGTTGCTGCTTGAGGCGGTCCCCCCCGAAGTCGCGGGTTTCATTACCAATAAGCTCAACATCCCCGTGCTCAGCATCGGTGCCGGTCCCACCTGCGACGGCCAGTTGTTGATCGTGTCCGACCTGATCGGCCAGTTCCAGGCCTTTACGCCGAAATTCGTCAAGAAATACGGCAATGTAGCGGAAATGATCACGACAGCCATGCGCAGCTATACCGAAGAGGTGAAAGCCGGAAGCTTCCCGGCGGACGAGCATTGCTATCACATGATCGAAGGCGAACAACCCAAGTTCGAGAAACTCATCAAAGAATACGATTAGCAAGGAGCCACCGCCATGACCGACTACCGCCATCTTCTGACCATCAGCCCCGAGCGCGTGGACGAAATCAACGCGCTGATCATGAACCCTGACAATCCGGTCACCGCCGCCCTGCTCGACGTCGTCGAAAAACACGGCGGGCCCGAGGTTATCAACCAAAAAGCCGCCGAGGCACGCCAACTCGACAATCTGCTGGATCGCCTCAAGGCCAGCGGCAGTTCCTATCGAGCCGACCTGGACTGGCTGATGGAGCAGCGCGAGAAAAACGCGTTTATTTCCATGGCCGATTACCGCGACACGCTTCCGGGTGTCGCAGCCGATCAGCCGATCAATCAGGAAAACGCGGTCACCATGGAAATCAGCGCCTTGCAGTACTTTCCCTGGCTGATCGCCCAGGCCAAGCAGGCCATCGACAAGCGCGAATTGATGCCGGGACGCTACATTCGCGTACGCACCATGGCCGAACAGGTGGAAGACAACGGCGACACGCTGGCCATCGCCGCCGCCATGCAAATCGTGGGCGCCAGTTACGTCGAGACCCTCGACACCAAAGGCACCGACGGCTCGAACGTTCATCTGGGCGGTCCCGAAACCATCACCGGCTATTTCGGCGGGGTGGGCCAACCGAATGACTACCCGGCCAAGTGGCTGGACGAGTTTTTGCACTATTACACCACTTACGGCATCCGCCAGGTGCTCAATGTCAATCCCGGCACCATTCTGGCCGCGTACCTGCTACACAAACTCGGCGTGGACAACGAGTTCAAGATCTCGGTTTACATGGGCAACGACAACCCCTTCTCCGTGTTGTGGACGCTCATGACGGCGCGCCTGTTCGCCCGCGAAGACGGCACCACCAGCCTCATCGGCTTCAACCTGTCCAACTCCGTCAACAACGACACCATCCGCCAGGCGTCCTGGCTGCGTAAACAGCTCGGGCTGGAGAAGGTGGTGCGCATCGAGCATCACATCACCGAAACCTACAAATCCATCGTCCGCCAGCCTTACAACCGCCGCGCGGAACTGGTGGAAGTGGCGAAAGACGTCCCCAACATTTCGGCCAAACACGAAGGCGGCGAGCCCGAAATCGACGTCACCCGCGAGCATCCATCGGATATTCTCGATTATTTCAGCCCGAAGGCGGATATTCTCGAACAAAACCTGATGGCGGCCATGCAACGGAACTACCTCGACAAGCATCATTCACTCAACCTGACCGCCGATGCCCTCACGAAGGCCGGAATCGGGATCGTCGTCGCCGCCAACCTGCACCGCTGAACCCGCATCGTCCCGGCGGATTTTCCGCCGGGACCGCGTTGAAAACCGACCCGAAGAGGAGATTCTCATGTCAGATGCGCGATTTTCCCATCTCTACACCGCTAAAGCTCAAGGCGCGCAACCGTCCGCCATCCGCGAAATCTGTAAACTGATCGACCAGCCCGACATGAAATCCCTGGCGGGCGGCTGGCCCAATCCGGCGGTCTTTCCTGACGTGGAACTCGCTGAATTCGCCAACGAAATACTCACACAGCATGCCGACCGGGCACTGCAGTACGGCACCACCGAAGGAGTGCCCGCCCTGCGCGAATTGCTGGCCGAGCGCACTGAAACGCACTACGGGTTTTCCAGCACGACAAATGAACTGACCATCCTGCACGGCTCGCAACAGGGCATGGACCTGGCCGCGCGTGTGTTGATCGAACCCGGTGACGTGGTGCTGGCCGGACTGCCCACCTATTTCGGCGGCACGGGTGCCATCACGGCCTGCGGCGGCGAGGTAATCGGCGTTCCGGTGGACGAAAACGGCCTGAATATCGATATTTTGGAAGAAACCGCCACCGGGTTGATCGACCGGGGCCGCCATCTCAAAGGCGTCTATGTCATCCCCAACTTCCAGAATCCGACCGGAACCACTCTGCCGCTTGCCCGGCGACAGCGTTTGCTGAAGTTGGCCGAGCGCTTCGATTTCCTGATCTTCGAAGACGATCCCTACGGCGACCTGCGCTTCGAAGGCGACTCCTTGCCGTCTCTCAGAGCTCTCGACGGCGGCGAGCGGGTCATTCACATCCACTCCATGAGCAAAACCTTCGCCCCCGGTCTGCGCGTGGCCTGGATGACCGCCGAGGCGGACCTGTCCCGGCGGATGGTCATCGCCAAGCAGTTTGTGGACTGTTGCACCAATTCGCTGGCCCAGTATCTGGCGCTCGCCTTCATTCGGAGCGGTTCCTTCGACAATCGCATCCAGAGCAACATCGCGTTTTACAAGCAGAAACGCGATCTCATGCTTGGCTTGATCGATGAGCATTTCCCGAAAGAAGTCACCGTCAATCGCCCCCAGGGAGGTTTCTTCGTCTTTGCGCATCTGCCCGAACACCTGGACGCCGATGACCTGCTTAAAGCCGCGATCAAACACGGAGTGGTATTCGTGGCCGGGCGGGCTTTCTTCATCGACGGCGGCGGTCGCCACACCTTCCGGCTCTCCTACTCCCAGGCCGATGACACCGTGATCCGTGAAGCTATCAGTATTCTGGGTGAATTGATCCACGAACAGATCGGGCGAAGATCTCGATAAAACAAGCAAAACTCGTTTTAAAAGGCCGCTTTTTGCGTTTTCCGGTGAAGCGGATTAAACTAGCCGGACCGCAACATCGCGGATGGCATATTTACGAGGTTGTTCGTGGCCAGGTGGATTCCCAGCATGATGATCGTCCCGATTCCAGGCGATGACGCACCGACGGAAATCGTGGTGCGCCGCAAACTGGAAATCGCCTATCCGGATTTAAGGCAAATTCCCTTGGATGAATGGCAGGAGGATGTCCCGGCCAACGTTTCCTGGATGTTGGCGCTCAAACTGCCCGGCCTTCCTTCTCCCGTCTACATCTGGCCCGAAGAATTGGACGACCTGCCCGAGGAAGCCTGGTGGTCGAGCACCGATATCCTGGACGAAGAACGCGACCGCTACGATGAATGCTCGTTCGGTCTCATCATTGAAACCACCTTCAACCAAGACAATCCACGCGACCAATGGCGCCTGGAATTGGAACTCGCCCTGACACTGGGCCGCACCGCGCCGTTTATTTACGACGACAACGCCATGCATGCCGTCTCCAAGGCCGTGGCGGAAAGCATCGTGGAAATTCCCGCCGCCCCCTCGGCCCACGAAATGATTTCCATGCACGCCGTCTACGACGAAGACGACGCCGATCGTCTGTGGCTGCACACGCATGGACTCGCCCGCACCGGAATCCCCGACATCGAAGCGGTGGATGTTTGGGCTATTCACCGCACCACGGCGACACAAGTCATCGCGCTTATCGCGGATCGTCTGCTGGACGGCGAAATCGAGGTCGGCGACACCTTGACCATCGCTCCGGGGCTCAAAATCGAACTGGCTAACCTGGATGTAGCGATGGCGGCCATTCATCCGGATGCCATCGGAGCACAACGCGACCGCGACGATGATCATCTGAGCGAACGGGTCGTGCTGGCCTTGCCGCCTCCCGCCGAGAACGGCGCTTTTTCCTTTCTCCCGACACGCCGCCCCGGTTTCCGGTTGGACGGTTTTCTGGCTGAACTGGAACGGGTGGATCTGGTCTATTACACCGAAACCGATACCGCCCGCATGGCTCATCAGGCCCGTTATCGCTGGCCGCTCTTTCTGGCGCTCTGGCGGCAGCAAGACCCCGAAGCGTGGACCTTCATGGTCAAAACGGCCTTCACCACCACCCAAACGGCGGCCGGTAGCGAACATCTCTGGTTCGAGGTGCTCAGCCTCGGTTCCGACGGGATTCAGGCCAAACTGATCAACGAGCCGTTCGCCGTCCCGTCGATGACAAAAGGCGACGTGATCGTCTTCTCGGCCAATGAAATCAGTGATTGGTCCATCGCCACCAGCGACGGCGTTTACGATCCGCGCAACGCCGCCCGGCTGGCCGCCCAAAACGGCATCCGCGTCGCCACTCCCAAGCCGATTCACTAAAGACTGCCTCTAAAAAGACCTCTCCTTTCGCTTGGCATGGCCGGTTTTTCCCGCTATAAACGAACGGACGTGCCGATCCGAAACCGGTTAACATTCGATCCTTCTTTCAGGAGGTGCCGATGGGAGACTTTTCCCGGCCCTGGCAGAATCTTTACGACAAGTTCGTCCCCCGTTCACTGGACTACCCCAACATCACCGTCTGGGAATTTTTGGAACGGGCCGCACTTAAAGAGCCGAATCATGTGGCCTTGGAGTTTTTCGGGCGCGAAACCACCTACGACGAGTTGTTCACGAAAGCGCGCCGCTTCGCCGCCGCCCTGTATGAAATGGGTGTGCGTCCGGGCGACCGCGCCATCCTGCTGATGCCCAACTGCCCGCAATTCGTCATTGCCTATCTGGCATTGATGCGGCTGGGCGCGGTGGCGGTAATGGCGAATCCGCTCAACGTCGAGCGGGAACTGATCTTCAAGTTCAACGACAGCGGAGCCGACACCCTCATCTGTCTCGATCTCTTCTCCCAGCGGGTCAACAACATCAAGCGGGAGGTGGACCTCAAGCGCATCATCTACACCCGACTGACGGACGAAATGTCTTTCCCGGTCAGTTGGCTGTTCCCCATCGTTACACGCAAAACCGCCCCCAAAGTGGAAATCGAGAAAGACGCCCGCACATTCTTTTTGAAAGACCTGCTGCAGAGTTCCGCTAACCTGCCCGATTGGCGCGAAACCACCGCCTCTCCCGACGATCTGGCGGTGTTGATCTATTCCGGCGGAACCACGGGCGTTTCCAAAGGCATTATGCTTTCACACCGAGCGCTGGTCGTCAACGCCATGATGATTCGCAGTTGGGGCGACATACAGCACGATGACGCCTTTTTACTGGTGCTTCCGGCCTTCCACGGTTTCGGGCTGTCGGTCGGCCTCAACACGCCGCTGAGCCTGGGCGGACGCGTCATCATGCTGCCCAACTTCAACGCCAGGCTCCTGTTGAAAACGGTGCAGAAATCGAAAGCCACGTTCTTCGCGGGCGTCCCCACCATGTTTATCGCATTGAAGGATTTCCCCGATTTCGACCACTACGATATCACCTCGCTGCGCGGCATGTTCTGCGGCGCGGCTCCCATCCCCTTGGAAGTCATGCGCGAGTTCGAGGAAAAAGCCAAAGCACCCATCATCGAAGGTTACGGGTTGACGGAGATCGTCACCGCCATCTGCTGCAATCCCCTGCATGGCGTGCGCAAACCCGGCACGGTGGGCATTCCCTTCCCCGATATCGACGCAAAAATCGTCGATCTGGAAACCGGGACACAGGAGGTGGCCGTCGGCGAAGCGGGCGAACTGCTTCTGAAAGGCCCCTGTCTGATGATGGGCTACCACAATCGTCCCGAAGAAAGCGCCGCGACCATCCGCGATGGTTGGCTTTACACCGGCGACATCTGTACCCGCGATGCCGAGGGCTACCTCTCGGTGGTCGATCGCAAGAAAGATCTGATCATCGTCTCGGGCTTCAACGTTTTTCCGCGTGAAATCGATGAGGTGCTGCACGAACATCCGAAAGTGGCCGACGCCGTGGCGGTGGGCTTGCCCCATCCGACCAAAGGCGAGTATATTAAAGCCTACATCGTTGCGAAAGAGGGCGAAACCCCGACGGAAGCCGAGATTATCGCCTTTTGCAAAGAAAAGCTATCGCCTTACATGGTTCCGAAAACCGTTGAAATCCGGGAAGAACTCCCTAAATCCATGATCGGCAAAGTCTTGCGCCGCATGTTGAAAGACGAAGAGATGAGCAAGCAAGCCGACGAAAAGGCGTCCGATGCGTAACGGATTGATTCTCATCGTTCTGGCCCTGCTGATTGCCTGCACGAGTTGTCAGGTGGAAAACGCCCCCGATGCGGGCGGCTGCCGTCGCGATACCGATTGCCAGGGTGAACGCGTCTGCGTCGACCGGATCTGCCGTTTCCCGGAAGAAGCCGAAACCGTCGAGCGGGCGGAGGTTGTGGTTCGACGTATCTTCGATGCCCTGGTCGCCGATCAGGAGCGTTACTACATGGGGGCCTGGCCGCTATCCGGCGATCTGACCTGGGGCTTCGACCTCGTCAATGAAGACGATACCAACCCGGAGGCGGGAGTGGAGGAAATCGTCACAACCCGTGAAAACAATCTAGCGGGCGATTTCACCGAAGCGAGACGGCGGCGTGACTGGGACGGGGCCGAATTCGTCCGCTTCGATCCGGGACTTTACAAACCCATCGCCCAAGGCGAGCAGCGCGCCATCCGCGATCTCGAACGCCTCAGCGAATCGACACTCGTCTACAAACGCAACGGCGTTGAAAAATCTTTCGGCATCAAGGAGTTGATTCGCTTACGGGGACGCTGGAAGCTCTTCGACCTGCTCGACTGACGGAACGGTTTCAACCAGCGGAACATCCGCGACCGGCCGCAGCAGAATCAAACCGGTAGCGGGCCACTTGACACTCTTGGTCTTCAACATCTTCAGATAGCGCAACAAAGGAACGTCCAGCACCCGCCGGTGAACCGTGCTGGCATGCCGCAGAAAAGGGCGACCTTTCGCGTCGTGCAGGATCAAACCGGCATGCTTGATACGATAAGGAAGCCAGGAGCGCTCGTTTAAGACGAAAAAAGCGAAGACCCCATGTGGAATGTCTCGCCAGTGAGTTAACGTCCAATCCAGCGGAATTATGTCACGCTGAACCGCTTCACGGGGCAACTCTTCGGCCAACTCCGCGCAAAACGTTTTCCATTGTCCGCCGCATTGGGCCGCCGATTTCAGGATTTTTGTCTGGCGCAGGGTGGCTTCTCCACCAATCTGCCGGGTAACGTCGACCATATAACCGGCCGCCTCATTGCGCGGCAACCACTGCAACCAGATGAAATGATTGCGCATTATGTACGAAACAATGCCGTTGCGATAGCGGACGGCCTGTGCTCGTTTCATCGTTTCGTCAAGCGTGGTGGCCTGCATCATTCCCCACAGACTTTCCAAAAGCGTCAGGCAGTCGACCTGGTCGAGTCGAAACAGCGGATCGGGATCTTTCGCATGCCCGGGGCCTTCTCCCAGAGGACCGACGACATACGGCGTTCCGAGAAAATGGCGCGAAAGCCGTTCCAGACGATCATGAGGCGGCAAATGACTGGCCGCCTCCAGGATTTCGTCGACTTCGTCCGCCGACAAGTCCATAAAGCGCTCTGATTTTACTTCTTTTTTCGGCTTTGCGGTTTTGGGGGAGGCCAGAGCCGGGACCACCAGCAGCAGTCCCACAAGCATCACAACCCAGATCGAAGCGACACGACGGACGGACCTCACAACAGAAGCCCGATAGCCGCCAGACCGCCATACACGAAATCATCGGGCTCGTAATTTTCGAATTCGGTCAACCCTTTAAGCGCCAGATTGAAATTGCGGCCCAACGGAAATTCGAAGCCCAGTTCGACAATGGGGTGGTGAGAGAAAGTCGCATCGTTGCTGATCGGTAAAATCACGGCATACCGGCCATTAAGGGTGAGGGCCATGCTGCGATAGAAATGCCAGCCGGCGGCAAAACCCGGATGCATCCAGGCCAACACCTCGGCATTCGATCGTTCGAAATTGAAATACAACGCCGGGTGGATGGTCAAGGCAAAATTGAGCGTTTCCCCAGCCGATTCCAATAGTTGGAATTTCCAGGGTGCGCCCATCGCAAAGGCGGGATGATATTCCGCGTCGAATTGAAAACCGACCGCGATGTAGTCCCAAGGGGCAGCGATATACGCAAAGCCCGAACGGGGATATCCGCCATATAGGAAAAGCGCGGCACGATCACGTTCGATCACATCGCCGTCAGTCACCGTGTAGGGCTCGGCCTCTCCGGCCCATGCCGAAGAGAACGCCGTCAGCGCACACGCGAAAATGAGTAAACCGATCAACCGCCTCATGCCGTTCCCGTCCTGGTTGCGTTCGAGTGGTCGCCAGCTTAGCAGAGAGAAGCCCGACGGGCAAGCACTCGATATCGTTCCTGATAGACCTTCGCGATACCGCTGGCATTCCCAAAAGACCCTTTCATCACGGCAAAGCTTCCTTTACGCGCGTTTTCCTGCTATAGACAGCCCGAAAGGAGTCGCCCGATGCTGTGGATTATCCTGGCCTTTTTGTGCGGCGTTTTCGCCGCCGCTCACGGGGCCATCGGCAAACGGATCGTCGAAACCAAGGGCTACATCCTGGCCACCTGGGCCGCCTCCATCACCAGCCTGCCCTTCCTGATCGGCCACGTCCTCTGGCGCAGCGAAACTCCACCCAGCCCGCAACCGGTGGTGCTTCTGTACCTCCTCGGTGCGGTCGGATTGCTGCTCATTGCCAACACGCTGTATTTCAAGGCGGTTTCGGTCGGCGAGCTCTCGCGCGACATCCCGCTTTTGTCGTTGACACCGATTTTCATGATCCTCACCTCTTACCTGATGGTGGATCAAACCCTCAGCTTCAACGGTGCGGCGGCCATCCTGATCGTGGTGGCCGGTTGCTTCATTCTACAGCAACAGAAAGGCCGTGGAATCACCGCCACCTTCAAAGCCCTGTTCACCGAACCGGGATCACGCCTCATGCTCGTCGTGGCCCTGATCTGGAGTATTACCGCCAACTTCGACAAACTGTGCCTCCAGCAACTCGGACCGTACTGGTACCCGCCGATCATCAACCTGCTCTTCGCCGTTTGCTACACTCCGGTGGTCCTGCACGCCCGTCTGCCGCTCAAAGCCATGCTGCGACGACTCTGGCTGCCCCTGATCGCCATCGGCTTTGTCCAGGCTCTTCTCAATATTTCACAAATGCTGGCGGTGGACGTCGCCCCGCACGTGGCCTACGTCATCACCCTCAAACGTGGCGGACTGCTCATCGCCAGTCTGCTTCTGGGAGCGTGGATCTTCAAGGAGCGCCATCTCGGCTGGCGCGCCATCGGAGCCTTTTGGATCCTGGGCGGATTGGTTCTTCTGGCATCCGAGGCAGGTTGAGCGCACAAAAAAAGCCGGGCGGATCACCCGGCTTTACAAGCCTTCATCCGGGATAAACCGAATCATCCCGGGATTATTCGATCGTCGTTTTTTATTCGACCAGCTTTCCGAACCGACCCAAAGCCAGGAAAACAAAGCCGCTGACCAGCATCACGGCTCCCCACCACAGATTGGGGTTGCCACCCACCTTGCCCGCAAGCCCGGCGGGTTCGAAGACATAATAAATGCCTGTTCCGATGATGATAAAGCCGTAAACCGTCAACACCAGGCCGACCCAGAACCAGATGGAAATCATACCTTTATTCGTATCCGTCATGACGCTCTCCGCTTACCAGAAATAGACGTTGAGGGAGATCACGCACACCATCGCCACCGCCGCCCAGAAGGCCGGACGCCTGAACCAGGGCACATCGATCAGGATGGTTTTCTCGGTCAACCCTTTCACCAGACCCACCAATTCGGCTTCAGGCTTGGGTTTGGTGACCAAGCTGATGGCGACCGTCAGGCCGAAGCAGACGATCCAGGCCCAGATGGCCTGCCACAGGTTGCGCGTCATGTCGCTGGGGTTATCGGCAAAGGTGATAATCGCGGCGGCCGCTTCACCCAAAAGACCGGTTTTGAAGCCGATGAAAATGCCGAAGGACGTCGCCATACCGGCAATCAAGCCCCAGAATGCCGCCGCCGAAGTCGTGCGTTTCCAGAACATGCCCAGAAGCATGGTGGCAAACAACGGCGCATTGACCCAGGAGAAAATCGCCTGGATATAGTCCATGATCGTGTTGAAGTGCATGGCCGCATAGGCCGTGAGAATACTCACGAAAACGCCCACGATGGTGGTGATGCGACCCACTCGCACCAGGTGTTCGTCGCTGGCGTCCTTCTTGAACAGGGCGCGATAGATATCGTAGGTCCACACCGTGTTGAAGGCCGACACGTTGCCCGCCTGCCCGGCCATGAACCCGGCCAACAGGGCGGTAATCCCCAGGCCGACCAACCCGACCGGGTAATAGCGCGCGATCAAGAGCGGCAAGGCCGTATCGCCCCAGGGCTCGCCGGTAACGGGGTGGTTGAGCAGCACCAGGTCGCCGCTTTGGATGAGTTTGTAGGCCACCAAACCCGCTCCGACCACAATTGCCGGTAGGATCATCTTGAAAAAGGCCGCCGTAATCGGTGTTTGGCGCGCGGTCTGCAAGTCTTTGGCCGAGAAGGCCCGCTGCACCAGCAGGAAGTCGGTGGTCCAGTAACCGAACGAAAGCACCCAGCCCAAGCCGATGACGATGGGGAACCAGGTGGCTCCCATGGCGTTCAGATCGGCGTGACCCGCCGTCGCCCACAGGCGCGTCATGCTGTCGGGCAGCCCCTCGAACAAACCGCCCAAACCGCCCACGTCGATAATGCCGAGAATGGCCACCAGGAACAGGCCGAACCAGATCAGGAAGAACTGAACGATTTCGGTAAAGATCGCCGATAGCAAGCCGCCCATGGTGATGTAGCAGGCCACCGCCGCCGCGCTCACCCAGATCGACAGATCGAGGCTCCATCCCAAAATGACGTGGAAAACCAGCGCCATCAGATACAGGTTGATGCCGCTCATCAGAACGGTCATGATGGCGAAGGCGATGGCGTTGAGCACCCGCGTCTTTTCGTCGAAACGCAACAGCAGATAGCCGGGAATCGAGTGGATTTTACTGCTGTAATAGAACGGCATCATGTAGAGGCCCAAGAACAGCATGGCCGGAACCGCGCCGATCCAGTAGAAATGCGAGACGAACATGCCGTACTTCACCGTACCGCCGGTCCAACCCAGAATCTCCAGCGCGCCCAGATTGGCCGAGACAAAGGCCAAACCCGCCACCCAGGAATTGTTGCGCCGCCCCGCCTCGAAAAAATCCTCTTTTTTGTCGGCGAAACGCTTGAGATATAATCCGATGCCAATGATCGCAATGAAATAAAGAACGATGACCAGCCAGTCAATGAATCCGAGTGAAAGTGCCGCCATATCCCAGGCCCTCCCCGTTCGACGATTAGAAAGTCACACTCAGCGAGCTCTCGAACATGTACTGCAACTCGATGGCGGTTCGGTCGTAGGAATTCACATACGCCGCCGCCACGCCGCCCGGAGCCAGAATCGCCCCGATCAGATGGAAGCTCACGACGTCCTTGTATTTGAATTCGAGGTCCAGATCGGTTTCGATACCCACCAGGTTGGCGTTGAGCGCGTTGGTTTTGTTGATGCCGAAGCCCGCACCGACGGTAACGGCCGGGACGAAAAAGCCCGAAACATCGTAGCCGATGGTCAGGTCGGTCAGCGAATAGCCGGGACGCACCAGGTAGAATTTTCCACGGCGGTCGGCCAGACGCTCATCCAGGTTGTCGCCACGATCACGGATGTGATCTTCCGACAAAATCAGGGTGCGACTGCGACTCTTACCCGAGTAATAGAAGGCATTGTTGGTCTTGTTGCGGTCCACATCGTCGTCCCCCGAAAGGAACAGGTCGTTGAATTCAATGAAGAGGTTGCCGATTTTGAAATCGGCGAAGGCCTGCAAAGCCCAGGCGGTGGTTCGCTCATCGTCGAAAGCCGCGCCCCGCTCGGTGGAACCGGTTTGGAAAGCCAGATCGAGGCCGAACTGCACCCAGTCGTAGTCGGCGCTGACACGCAGGCTGGGGGTGAAAAGATTCAATGTCTGATTCACCACCTGCGAATCGTTGAGACCGTAGAGCCCCATCATGATCATCCAGTTATCGATGGGAACATCCACCCGCATCCCGTAAACGAACGTATCCTGCTTGAAATTGTTTTCGTCGAGCGTCACCCCTTCGGCGGTCTGGTCGGGCAATTGACCCACACTCAAGGTGAAGTCGGCCCACTCGCGCGAACTGGTCAAGCTCATGGCCCCGATCCAATGGCCGATAAACAACTCGGTCGGGTCGGTGAAATACTGGTAACCGACCTTGAACCCGATCAACCGATTCATGAATTCGCCCCGCGCATACAATTCACGATGGGCCAGAAGGAACGTGTCGGTTTCGCCGCCCAGGTATTGGTCGGGATCGTTGCGGCCCCACAGATTGAGGCCCAGTTCCGCCTCGTAAACGATCTCCACTTCTTCGATCGGCACCAGGCGAAAACGCGGCTTGAAGAAAGTCCCCAGCAAGCCGACGGATTGGCCGTCGGGGTTATAGGCGGGAGGCGTGTTATCGTAGTCGTAGTCGTTCTGGTACACCAACACCGTCTGCAGCGTGGCGTTGAAATGCACCATCTTTTCGAAAGTCTTGAGCGCGTCGCTCTTCTCTTCTTCCGTCATTTCCCGCACTTGCACCGGCTCGACCGGCGGAGCCATGGGCAGCTCCTGCGCCTCGGCGGGCGGTTCCACAACCGGGGGCGCTTCTACGGTCTCCTCTTCCGCCGCCGGTTCGACGGGAGTCACCGGCATGGGGGGCGGAGTGAGTTCGGGGGCTTTGGCCGCCTCGCCGACCGCCGCACCTTCGGGCGCCGTCTCGCCTTCCTGAGCGGACGCGAAAACCGGAAGCCCCACAATCAACATGGCCAAAACGATATGCAATACCCGTTTCATTGGCGTTTCTCCCTTTCCTCCGGTTCGTCTCTCAGTTACGGCTCACGACGTTTTCGCCCTTGATGAAGTAGTTCCACCCCGCGATGTCCTCCCCTTCGATGGGGGGCTGGATACGGACCGTGTGTTCCCATTCCGGTTCGTCCGCTTCGGGGTAGTAATACAGCCGATGGTTGGTGTTGTCCCAGGCGGCCCAGCCATCGGAAAGCCAGACGTAAAATCCGGCGGCATACTGCGCGGGCGGGACGAAAATAATCGTGGGAGCGTCGGTTTCCTTACTGGCGAAAACCAGTTCGAATTCGCGGTCTTTGTTGGGCTGGCCCTTGTCGGGATCGAAATAGTGCAGGGGCGAATAGAAATGCATCGAGATCGGCTTGCCCGACAACGCACGCGGGTACGGTCGCGAATAAGCCTCTTCGCCGCGCGGCTGACCCTGGTCGTCCACGATGGAAAAGTCTTCGTGATTCCACCAATCGCCGTAAATCGGATCGTTATCGGCGGTGAAGCACCACACCATGTTGCTCAAAAACAGGTCTTCGAACCCTTCGTAGTAATTGTCGAGCACCTCGGCCGAAATCGCGTAGTCGTTCATGCGCGACTGCTTCCAGCCGGGAATCTCGGGGTCTTCGTTCAGGTATTTGAAGTTCCAGTACGTGCCGAATTCACCGAAGACCGCCGGGACATTGGCCAGCGCATAAGCCGCCCAGTCCACTTTTTCTTTCAACATCGCCGTATAATCGCGGTAGCGGTATTCATCGAGAGCGAAGGTGCGCGGCGGCATATTGAAACCGATATTGGGGTAGATGTCCGGATACCAGTGCGGCGTATACACATACTGTGCACGCGGAGCCAGGCCGGTCATGTACTGCTGCCACTGACCACCCAAACCCCCGCCGCTGCCGAGCAGCGACTCGACGCCGATACCCGGTTCCAACCAGATTTTGGCTTCCGGATCTTCCTCCAGAATCGCGGTCGTCAAACGCTCGTAAAGCGGTTGCAGGAAGTTCTTCTCGAAGCCGATATTCAGCCCGGCCATCGCGCCCAGGTTGGCCCCTTCGAAGCCCCATTTGGCGCGGGTTTCTTCATCGGTGGTGGGGGGCAACAACTCGAAGATATCGATCAAGAGGGCGATGTTTTTACCGAGGTCATCCTCCGGCAATAGATCCGTCAAGGCCGACTCGATGGCGCTGTCGAGACCCAAGTCGAAGTAAGCGGCCGCAGCCGTCATCAGAAGGAAGATCGACACCGGCTCGTTCATGAGATCGTAGCCGATCACATTGGGATGCTTCTTGGCCCGTTTGGCGATCTCCACCCAGGCATTGATGAAGCCGCTTTGCAGGAAGTCCTTGACGTTCATCGCTTCATCGGGGTCGTCGAGCGTATCCTTGTTGACCGCGATCCATTCGCCATCCTCGTTTTTGACGACGCGCCGATCGGGATAGACCGTGTCCCCGGCGAAAAACTGCGCGTAGCAGCGCTCCATGTCGAGGCTGACGGCGTTGTTGGTGCCCCAGAAGGTGAAGGGCAGCATGTCGGTGGTTTCGGTGATATCGAAGGATTCCGGGGCATGCGCCTTGATCTTGTCGGACAATGTTTTGGCGAAGGCCTCGATTTCCTCGTCGGTGTCCACATCTTCCGGCGACTGAATCAGCCCCATCTTCACCAACTCCACCAACAGCATCTCCAAGCCGACCTGCCCGAAGGGATCGTTGATGCGGCCGACGATATGATGGGTGCCCCAGTTGGGATTGGTTTCGGCATCGTAGAAGGTTTTCTCCGGCAGGCAGACTTTCGTCGCCCACAGGGGCGCGCCGTCGCCCGCGACACGGTCGGTGTAGCTGCCGGTGTCGGGATCGGGTAAAAGCGACCACAGCATGTTATCGATTTCGCCTTTGGTCCCCTCGGCCTCTTCGTTGTAATTGGCCCACAGGTGGCGGCTCCACATGTTTTCGTGACAGTTGATCAGCACGTAAATGCCGTATTGGCCCGCCAGTTCGATAATCCGTTCGAAATAATCGAGGAATTCCGTATCGGGCTCTTCATAACTATCGGGAAAAACGGCCTCCCAGATGTAAAGCAGGCGGATGGAGTTGAAACCCAGGTCACGCAGTTGGGCAAACCACTTCTCCGCATCATCCAGCGGGAACGGGCGCCCCACATAGGTGAAATCACGACCGTTTTCGAGTGGTTCGACCAGGAAAACCGGGACTTTGGTACTGCCGCCGACGTTCACGCCGCGGAAGTGCATGTAGCGTCCCTCGAAGTCTTTGATGTGAGTGAGATCGGTATGAACCGGGGACAGGGTGCTTTCGAAAACGGCTTTGTCGTCGCCGCACCCGGCAGGAGCCACCAGGAAAACCAGAAGGACCAAGGCAATCCAACGGAATCGACACATCATGACGTCCTCCGACTCAACTAGGCAGGTTTACGTTGCGGATTAGAGGGTGTGCCAGCGGTTTTCGGCAACCGAACGGAACACGCGACGAAAGGTGCCAGCGACGGGTCCATACTATGCCGAAAACATCGTTGTACACACACCTAACGTAAATATTGCGTACCATCTATAGGAATGAAAGTCCAGCCAATTTCAATTACATGGAAAAATCGGCGGGATTAGTGTATCTATTGTTGGTGACGGTCGGGAGCCGCACGGGAAAGGGGTATTGGAGGACACCAGCAAGTGAGCCAACCATGATGATCAAAATGCTGATTTTCTTTTCCATCCTGGCGACGATTTCCCTGCTGTTGTTCGTCTATATCGGACGACGACTGATCAGCACGTCTTCCCTATCGCGACGCGCACGGCGTCTGGCATGGGCCGGCTTAGGAACGCTGATCGCCCTGCAATTCATGGCATTCAACGTGAACCGCCTCTGGCCGGATCCGGATAAACCCACGCTAATCAAAGTCTTTCCGTACGTCGGCTATGTCGCCATGGGCTTTCTGGTGCTGACGGTGCTTCTGTTGCTCGCACAGGACGTCGCTCGACTGACCGTGCACCTGATTCACCGTCTCCATCACCGATTTCAACGAAAGACCGACGGACAGAACCCGCCTCCTGCCAATCCGTCACGGCGTTTGTTTCTATCCAACGGCGCGAGTCTGGGTGTTTTAGGTGCGTCGGGCATGATGACGACCATCGGCTTCACCGAGGCGCGTCGACGACCGTTCGTCGAGGCCGTTCAGATCCCCATCGCAAACCTGCCGCCAAGCTTGGAAGGCTTCAGCATCGTCCAATTCACCGATCTGCACGTGGGACCCACCATCAAACGTTCTTTCGTCGAGGAGGTGGTGCGCGATATCAATGCTCTCAAACCCGACCTGATTGCCTTCACCGGTGACCTGATCGATGGTTTCGTCCCCGACCTGCGCCCGTATCTCGAACCATTGAGCGAGCTTAAAGCGCGGCACGGTTCTTTCTTCTCGACAGGAAACCACGAGTATTACTGGGATGTTGAATCCTGGGTTGCGGAAGCCGAACGTTTGGGTTTCGTGGTGCTGAACAATCGCCACCGGATCATCGAACACAACGGCGCGCGGCTGTTGGTAGGCGGCGTAACCGACTACAACGGCGGCAGTTTCTCAGACGCCCATCGTTCCGACCCGCAAAAAGCGATGGCCGGTGCGCCCCCGGCAGACCTGCGGCTGTTGCTCGCCCACCAACCGCGCTCCTGTTTCGCCGCCGCCCAGGCGGGGTTCGATCTGCAACTTTCCGGCCACACCCATGGAGGGCAGTTCATCCCCTGGAACCTGCTCGTTCGCTTGCAACAACCCTATGTTTCCGGTCTGCACCGCCACGACAAGCTGTGGGTCTATACCAGCCGCGGCACCGGCTATTGGGGACCGCCCCTGCGTCTGGGCATCCCCTCGGAAATCACCCGTTTGACCCTGACTCGCGCAAAGGCCACTCCAAATGTCTGAACCGTTTCACGCAACCGCCATCACCAGTAACACGAATCCGCGCATCAAAGACCTCGTGCGCCTGCGCAGTCGGCCGCATCGCGACAAAGCCGGGCTGATCCTGATCGAGGGTTATCGCGAGTTATCCCGCGCTCTTGACGCCGGAATCAAACCCAATGCGCTTTACTACTGTCCCAAGCTGTTTTTAGGCGAGAACGAGAACAGCTTGATCGCCAAAGCCGCCGCAACCGGCGCGCAGCTTTTCGAATTGACTCCCGATCCTTTTCGTAAAATCAGTTACCGCGACCGCCCCGATGGGTTGATCGCCACGGCCCCGCAAAAGCACCTGACCTTAGACGACCTGAAGCTGTCGCCCAACCCCTTGCTGGTGGTGGCCGAAGCCATCGAAAAACCGGGGAATCTCGGGAGTATCCTGCGTAGCGCCGATGCAGTGGGAGCCGATGCGGTGATCGTGTGCGACCGCACCACGGACATTCACAACCCCAACGTGGTCCGTGCCTCCACCGGGGTGGTTTTTTCGTTGCCGGTCGTCGAAACATCCAGCGAAGAGACATTCAACTGGCTGAAATCGCATGGGATCCGAACACTGGCCGCCACTCCCCACACCGATCAATACCACACGGACGTCGATCTGACCGTCCCCTGCGCCATCGTTTTGGGCACCGAGCAATACGGCCTAAGCGAATTGTGGATGGAGCAGGCCGATTACAAAGTCCGGATTCCCATGGCGGGTGTCGCCGATTCGCTCAACGTCGCGATGGCCACGACCGTCTTGCTGTTCGAGGTCGCCCGTCAGCGAGGCTTCAGCGATCTGCCGAATACCTCCGCCTGAATTATCTGACCTGCAAGAAAACCTTTACAAACTACTCACCATTCGCTAACTTATTTCTAACATTTCCCACCCGACCACGGGTCCGGTCTCGTTTGGTATCCAGATTCAAGGAGTCGTTCGATGTATACCCATTCACTCCGTTTCATGGTTTTGATGTTGCTGGCTTTTTCTCTTCTGGTCGCCTGCGGTGGCTCGGATGATACCGGCTCGCCCGATGGCGACACGCCCGATGGCGACACCCCCGACGGCGACACGCCCGACGGCGACACCCCAGACGGCGACGAGCCCGACGGCGACGAACCCGACGGCGACGAGCCGGAGCCGCCCGTAACCACGACATTGAGTGTCCGCCTCACGCCGACACTCGACGAGAACGGCGGGGAATGCGTCGACGCCGAAGATGAAGATTATTGCCAAAACCCGGCTACGGCCTACCCGTTGATGGAGGCATTCCATAACGCCGGGATGGGCGAGATGGAAGAACTCGAAGGCGAAAGCGTCACTCTCAACGAAGGACTGGGGGTCTTGCGCGGCGAACCCGGCGAACGCCGGTCGCTGTTCAGTTGGGCGCATCTAAGCGATGTGCACATCACCGACGAAGAATCGCCCAACCGTCTGGGCAGCTTCGATACCCCGGCCATTCCGTCGGCCCTGCGTCCCATGGATATGTACTCCGAGCTCATCCTGGATGCGACCGTGCATACCATGAATCGCCTCCACGCCGCCGCCGCGATCGATCTGGCCGTTTTCAGTGGTGACAGCACCGATAACGCCCAGTTCAACGAGTTAAGCAATTTCATGGGCGTCTTGAACGGCGGAACCGTCGACCCCGATTCGGGCCTGGACGACGATCCCATCGAGGGTCCCGGCAACGATCCACAGGACTCTTTCACCGCCGAAGGTCTGGATTTCCCCTGGATTATAGCCATGGGTAACCACGATGAACTCATCCTCGGCAACAGTCCGGTCAGCGAAAACAATAAGGCTTCCGGCATCAGCGACGCCACCAATGGCGGCACCCGCGACGGTGCGACCTTCGAAGTCATCAACGGAACCATCCCCGCCGATGAAAACCGTGAACCGCTTTATCACGACGAATTCATGCAAGCGGTCGTCGATAACGGCGAACACGGCTTTGACCAGGACAACGTCGACAACGACCAGGGTTATTACACCTACGATGCCTCCGAGCTGGTGCGCTTCATCGTCCTCGACACCGCCTATCGTCCCGAAGGCTTCGAGGGACAGTCCTTCACTTACGTCGATCCGGTCATCGACATCGTGCAGCACGATAGCTTCCTGGTCCCCGAACTCGACCGCGCGCTATCCGACAAAAAATTCGTCGTCGTGGTGGGCCACCATCCGAGCTGGAAACTCCAGGACGACGGTTTCCCAGACCGCTTCATCACGACTGCCGAACTGACCGACACCCTGTCGAGCTATCCCAACGTCCTGATTCATTGCATCGGTCACAGCCACGAAAACACCCTCGATGCGCACGTCGCGGACGGCGGCACGGGGGGGTATTTCGAGATCCAGGCGTCCTCGCTGCTCGATTGGCCCCAACAATTCCGTCTTTACGAAATCGTGGATAACGGCAACGGCACGCTGTCGGTTTTCACGATCGTAACCGACCACCAGGGAACACCCGATTCGCTATCCTACGAAGGCCGTCGTCTGTCGCTGATCGACGTTCAGGCCGGATGGGGCGAAGGCGGACCCGGTGTTTCGATCGCGCGCAACGTGGAAATGATCTTCCCGGTACCCGATGGCTTCGCCGATGTTTTGGAATCGGCCACGGCCGACGAAACCGTGCGGGCGCTGTCCGTTTGGGCCGAAGCCACACCCTGACCCGCCTATTCAACCTACTGAACCGACGATCCCCTTCCCACCCGGAAGGGGATTTTTCGTTCCGGGCTTGCCGGTTACGACGAAACTGTTATGATGAGAGCAAGCTCTCAAGCGAACGGAGGCCGACATGCTGGCAGAATTTTCGGTTACGCCTATCGACAAAACACAGGAAGGCTTTTCGAAATACGTGGCGCAGTCTTTGAAGATCGTCAAGGAATCCGGCTTGGATTACCGCCTGACGGCCATGGGCACCCTTGTCGAAGGCGACAGCGAAGCCGTGTTCGAGCTGATCAAACAAGTCCATCTCAACATGGCGTCCCAATCCGAACGGGTCAGCACATCAATTAAAATCGACGACCGCAGAGGCTTCTCCCAACGCTTATCGGGCAAAATATCTTCGGTCGAAGCCGCCCTCGGCGAAACCCTGAAAACCGAATAAGGTCGATCCGATGGAACACCTATCGTTTGGAGTCGTGGCGATCATTCTGCTGTTGCTGACGCCGGTGATCGTCACTCCGTTTCTGTACCACCGGTTGAAAACCCGACGTGCGGCGGAGGTGCTGGCGCATTTCGACGGTCGGGAGCTGCTGGGCGTGACCGACCGCGCCAACTTCTTCGGCCAACAGTCGAGAGGCCTTGTCCAATTGCGCGGCAACGGTATCTTGGCACTCACCCGCACCGAGCTTTATTTCCGCATGCTTGCCGGGAAGTTCACCTACACCATCCCGGTTACGCACATTCGCGACATCGAAACACCCCGATCGTTCAAAGGCCGCAGCATCCTCAAACCACTCCTGAAAGTTGTGTTCGATGATGAAAACGGTCGGGAAGACAGCCTGGCCTGGTATGTCCCCGAACTCCCGCGCTGGGTCGAGGCCCTCAATGCACTCAAGCAGCAAGCCACCCAGCGCTGAAACACACCCAAACAATCACTTTTATTGATTCGAAAACGGATGAGCGGAAAGCCTAAACGCCGCTTGCGGAACAAACGCCCGGCGGCTCCATGTCATGCGTGGCGCAGCGTGATCTTGGCATCGACGACGGTAAGCCCCGCCACGTTCGGATGCACGAACACCGGGTTGAGGTCGATGTCTTCGATGGCATCGATATCCACGATGATACGCCCGACGGTCATGATCAACTGGACCAACGAATCGGTGTCCACCGCACGCTGCCCGTGATAGCGGGTAAGCGCCTGATAGGCTTTGGTCTCGACCAGCAGGTCGCAGGCGTCGTCCTCCGACAGCGGGGCGACGCGACCGGCCACATCATTGACCACCCCCGCCATAACGCCTCCCGATCCGGCCACGACGACCGGTCCGAAACTGGGATCGCGGCGCGCACCGATGACCATCTCCCAACCCGGCTTGGCCATTTTCTGAATGACGCCCCGGGTCATGCCGTCTTGGATACCGGCTTCCTTCACCGACTCATCGATTTTGTCCCAGCCCGTGATCAGGCCGTAATCGTCGAGCAGGTTGAGTTGGATCCCGCCCACGACCGATTTATGCGTGGCGATGGGATGATCGATCTTGAGCGCAATGGGATACCCCACCGACTCCACCTTTTCAAGGGCTTCATCACGGCTGGAAACCGTACAATGCTCCACCACCGGCACTCCGTAGGAGCGCAACAGCGCCAGCGCCTCCGGTAAAGTGGGGTTCCGTTTTTCGGCAATCGCCTGCGCCAGCACTTCCTGGCCGGCCGCCGCCCGAGAGGGCGTCTCGTCCACTTCGAAGGGCCGCCGACGCTCCGCCGCGCGGACCGCATCGCGGCTGTAAGATAAGGCCTGCACGCCGTGGAAAGGCGTGCGGAACAAAGGCAGGCGGTAGGTTTCCCGCACGTACTGGCGCTCGTCGCGGCCGGTAAAGAGGATCGTACTAACCGGCTTCTGGTATTTGTGGATCAACGGTTGAATCTGACTGATGAACTGGTGCGGTTCATTCGAACGGCTGGCGTCGTAGGAGTGAATCAGCAGCACGCCGTCGAATTCATCCAGTTTGAGCGTTTCTTCCAAAATGTGCGTCAGAATCGGATGGTAGACAATCTGTCCCAGATCGAGCGGATTTTGCAGTTTGATTACGCTGCGCTCGAAATACTGTCGGCAGGCTTCGAAAAAGCGTTGCGGGAAAGCCGGAACTTCGAAGCCCAACTTGGCCGCCGCGTCCGCCGCCAACACGGCGTGTCCGCCCGAACGGGACAAAATCGCAAGACGGTTGCCCCGCATCAACGGCAAGGTAAGCAGTTTCGAAACGTTGAGCCATTCCAAGGTGTTGGACACGCGCAACACTCCCACTTGGCGGAACGCCGCGTTCAACACGTCTTCATCGCCCTTGACCGCCGCCGAATGGCTGGTCGCGATGGTATGGCTGCTGGGCTGGGTGTTGCTTTTCAACATCACCACCGGTTTTTTGGAACGCGAAACGACGCGCAGAAAGTCGCGCCCGCGGGTAATGCCTTCCAGGTAGGCCGAGATAACGGTCGTTCCCGGATCCTGATCGAGGTAATCGATGATGTCCACTTCGTCGATATCGAGGCCGTTTCCATAGCTGATGAATTTGTTGAGCCCTACCCATTCGGAGGTGAGATCGAGCACATAGCTGTGCCCCACCCCGCCCGACTGGCTCAACACCGAAACGCCCCCTTCATGAAAGGGAATGATGTTGCGCGCAAACGAGGTGCACAGTCCGTTTTCGACATTGATGACGCCGGTGCAGTTGGGACCCACCAGACGGATTCCGTGCTTGCGCACCATTTCCATCATCTGCCGTTCGTTATCGGAATCGCTCCCCTGAAATTCACGGAACCCGCCGGATTCGACGATGACATTCTTGATGCCTTTTTGTCCGCATTCATCCACCACTTTGGGCACCTGAACCGCCGGCACCAGCAAAATAGCCAAATCGATCGTGGAATCGATATCCAAAACGGAGCGATAAACGGTATACCCCTCCACCTCAGCATCGCGTGTCCCAACGGCATAAACCTCACCGAAATAGCCGAAACGTTTCAGATTATAGAGAATGCGGCTGGCCAGGTTCGTGGCCGCTTGGCTGACGCCGACAACGGCGATGGATTCGGGATAGAAAAAATTCTGCATGCGCGTCCCTTATAGCTTGACCCTTGGTTCGCTTCTTGACCTCTTCGTTTGTAGCCCCGCCTCCCTGTTTTTGTCAAGCTGCGTCATTCAATAATGACTGAGCCCGCCGGTTCGGCGCGAATAAGCCAACGCCCGCGTAAAGACCCACAACGACAGCGGCAACAGGGCAACCGCGAAACCGATCAGCAACAACGCCCCCTGCGGTGCGTCAAATACACCCAACCCTTTCAGTAACGACTGCCGCATACCTTCGAGTCCATGAGTGAGTGGAAAAGCCTGGGCAATCGTCTGCAACCAGCCGGGCAAGACCTCTACCGGGTAGAAAACGCCCGCCAACAGGTAACTGAAACCCGAGATGGCGAACGCCACCGGATCACCGCGTTTCAACACCAGAATCGCCGCCGCCGATAAAATCCCGAAAGGCGCCAGGGAGGCCCCCGTCAGGATGAAATACGCCAGCGCCGAGCCCCAGGCCGCCTGCGATAAATCCAGGCCGAAGAAAGCCCAGCCCAACAACAGGTAGGCCGCCACCACCGAACTGGTAAACAGGAAGGGATACAGAACCGAAAAGAGCAGCACCTGCCAGGCGGGAGTGCGTGTGACCAGCAGCGCTTCCAGCGTCCCCAAAATCTGCGACTCGCGGATCTTGCGTCCCATTCCGTTGAGCGCCAGATCGAGATAATGGGCGAAAGCGAAACCCACCAACACAAACGGGAAGTAGCGCCCGCCGTAAGGATCGAGCGCCGGGGCGGCGCGGTCGGGGATCACACGCGAGAGAAAGTAAAACACGATCACCGCCGCCGCCACACCGAAAAGGGTGAAGAAAAAGTAGAATTTGTAGCTGGCTTCGTCGAAAAAATCGCGGACGATAAACGCCCAGGCCTTGCCGACGAAACGGCGGGCGCGCGCAGGAAGAAGCGTCATGCCGCCACCTCGCCGCTCTTGAGATGGACGCGCAAGTCGGTACCGATGTCGGCGGGCCGCCCGATACGAACGATGCGACCCTGTTCCAAAAGAGCCACCCGATCCGACACGGCCAGAATTTCATCCAGGTTGTGACTCACCAAAAGCACCGCCGAACGCGGCTTGTCGGCCTGCGCCCGCAACAGGTTGCGAACCCGTTCCTGCCAGGCGGGATCGAGGCTGCGGGTGGCTTCGTCCACCAACAGTAGGCGCGGATCGGTGAGCAGCCCACGAGCCAGCGCCACACGCTGTTTCATGCCGTCGGACAATTCGCGGAAGGTCGTGTCGGCCTTGTCGGACAAGCCGACTTTTTCCAGCATGTCGGCGACACACGCATCCGCTTGCCGGGGATCGAAGTCGTTGAGCATGGCGAAAAAACGTAGGTTGCGCGCCACACTGAGCCGCCAGAAAAAGCTCCGCTCGTTGGGTAGCACCAGGCCTACGTCACCGCCATGACCGATATCCGCCGCATGATTCGTGGGCCGGTGGCCGAGCACCGATAACGACCCGGCATCGGGGACAAGCAGCCCGGCCATCAGACGAATAAGCGTGCTTTTTCCAGACCCATTGAGTCCCACCAGACCGAGAATCTCGCCATATTCAAGCGTCAGATTCAGTCCGTTGAGCACGTCCGTCACTTGTCGTTTCTTGAAACAGGCCAAGTCACGAAACGACACCGGGCGTGGAAAGCGCTTCACCACATCCACCAATTCTGCGGCATGGGGCGCGTCGGGCTGCACATGGCTGATCGTCATCATTCCTCGTCGACCGTTACCGGGTTCGCGTAATGCGTCATACCCGATCTTAGCGTCTCTGAGTCGCCGGGGCAAGGATCCGCTCCCGAATACACACAATTGATCGGGATTTAACACGCCCTAAACACATCACGGCGTTAACGTTCCTGGCACAATCCGGTGCTCAGATTGCAGGTCTGACCAGGGTAGCTGGATTCGGTCCGCAGGCAATAGTGGCTTTGTGCATCACAGGTGTATGTAAGCTGCACGCATTCGTTGTCGATCCAGGGCCATAGGCTGTCCCGGTTGCGGCAGGTGGTCGCCGGACAATCCTGACCGTCGAGGGTGCAGGCTCCGGCACCGGCGCAATCGGCGCTGCAATTGCACTCGTTTTCGAAGCGGTCGCAACGATCGTTACCGCACTGAGTGCACAAAAAGCTCCCCTCTTCGCCCGATTCGCAGCCACCGGTATTCGCGGGATATTGGGCTTGGATGAGGGTCAGTCCGTCGCAGCATGCGTCGTTAGTCGTCTCGGCATCGAGTGTACTGCCCATTTGCCCCTCCGCCACGCAAGAGGCATCCAAGGGCGCACAACACCATTCCCGGAATTGCTCGCAGCCCTGCGAACTTTCGGCAGGATAATGTGAGGCATCGCAAGAATACGACAGCGGGGTTTCCCAATCGACCGTCTGGCAGTAGCCCCCAGCCTGAACGCAGGGAAGCGTTTCCGGATCCAGACAACAGACACCGGCACAGCCCAAAGCCGAAGCCGCTTCCTCCGTCGGGTCTGGACAGCCATTCATCGCACAAGATCCGCCCATCCGCTCGCAGTCGCTCAGAACCGGCGTCTCCGCTTCGGCATCCGTTTCGTTGCCATCTTCTTCAAGGACGTCCGACTCGCCCTGTTCGGAATTCTCCTCATCGAGATCGATCTCGCCGCTTTCATCATCCTGATCCCCGTCGAGCTGGCCCTTGTCCGCTTCCGCATCGCCGTCCAGGTCGGGTAGCTGACCGGCGAAATCCTCCTCTTCCGCTTCGGCGAGGTCGCCGTCCGGCTGTTCCTGCGGATTGGCTTCGAATTCGATCGCATCGCCATCACTATCGGATTGATTCACCAGAGTGGACGCGTCACAGCCCAACAGCGGAACAAATAAACACAGCGTAATCCAAACAATCCGTTTCATGTAACTCCGGTCTCCTGCAAGTTGTCTTCTTGTCCGTCCATAAAAAAAGGGCCCGCAGGCCCTTGAAACAAGTGAGTCGAAGCAATCAATATTCCCGCAGTTTGAAGGGCGCCGCATCCTGGACTTCCAAGGGAGCCGCTTCCGGTTCCTTGCCGGGCAGTGGATTGTAGATGATTTCGTGCTCGGACTGCGGTTCTTGGCTCAGATGATCGATCAGCACCACTGCCTCATCGCGATCGGTCACCGCTTCCATGGTGATCCCCGAATCCATGCGAATGGCATCTTCCGGGCAGGCCTCGACGCAGAACCCGCAGTAAATGCAAGCCAACTGGTCGATGGTGAACGACTTCGGGTAGCGGTCGATCTTCTGACGACCGGTGTAGTAAGGCTCGTCGAGCTGGCCGATCTCGATTTTGATGACGTTGGCCGGGCAGGCCATGGCGCACATCATGCAGGCCACACAGCTCAAACGGCCGTCGCTGCGGCGGGTGAGGTAATGCCGACCCCGCGTGCGGTAGGAAAGGGGAAAGCGCTCTTCCGGATATTCCTTGGTGGGGACGTCCTTCTTGCGCACCCAGTTGCGCGTGAAGTGCTTCAGCGTCACCGCCAGTCCACGCGCGATCTCGGGATAATAAAGCCGTTCCCAAAAATTCAGCTCCCGGTTGTTGTCCATGTATTTGAACGGCATCAGCGTCCTCCTTTACAGCCTAGAGGCTGTCGACAATCACGAGCACGAGGGCCGTGAGCACCACATTGACCAAAGCCAGCGGCAGCAAGAGCTTCCAGCCAAACGCCATCAACTGGTCATAGCGCAAGCGCGGCAAGGTCCACCGGACCATCAGCTGGAAGAAGCAGAAGAACAGGACTTTGACAACGAAGACTCCCATCATCAGACAGGCCGTAATCAGTCCCGGCAACCAGGCACCGCCGATCAATCCGTTCAACCACACTTCCACCGCCGCCCAGTCCAACCAAGGTATATGGTAGGAGCCGAAAAAGAGGGTGGTGATCAGCATGGCCGCAATGACCACTTCGAGAAATTCGCCGATGAAAAACAGGCCGAACTTGAGGCCCGAATATTCGAGAAAATAACCGATGATTTCCGACTCGCCCTCGGGCAGATCGAAGGGGGCCCGCTTGGTTTCGGCGATGGCGGCCGCCAGGAAAAGTAAAAAGCCGAAGGGCTGCGCCACGATACCCCAGTTGAGCAACGATCCGGCCTGGGCCGCCGCAATCTCGTCCAGCATAACCGTCTGGTAAACCATGAACACGCCGACCAGCGTCAACCCCAACGCGATTTCATACGACACCATCTGGGCCGACGTGCGTAGCGCACCGATCAAGCCGAACTTGTTGTCGGAGGCGAAACCACCCAGAACGGACGAATACACCGACAACGAACCGAAAGCCAACAAGAACAGGATTCCGGCGTTGAGGTTGGCCACCTGCAGGGAAATCTCGTAACCCGAAAGGGTCACCGTCCCACCGAAAGGAATCACCGCCATCGACAAAATCAGCGGCACCACCGCCACCAGCGGGGCGATCTGGAAAAGGAATTTACTGGCGTTGGCCGGCATGAAGTCCTCTTTGAAGATCATCTTCACGCCATCGGCGGCCAGGTGCAAAAGCCCCCAGAATTTGAAGGGAATGCCCGGAATGGCCGCCCGGTTGGGTCCGATGCGGTCCTGAATCGCCGCCGACTGTTTGCGTTCCTGCCAAGTCAGAATCGCCGCCACCGTCATGCCGAAGCCGAAGATGATGGCAATTTTCACGAGCGCCGCAATCGCCTGCCACAAAGGTTCCATATTATCGCTCCAACTCGCCGCCGATCATGTTAATCGACCCGAAGGTCGGGATGATATCCGCGATCATACTGCCCTTGACCATTTCGGGGAAGAACATGGTCATGGGCATGCAGGTGGGTCGTGCCCGCACCCGGTAGGGCATGCCGCCCCCTTCACTCACCACATAATAGCCATGCTCGCCGTTAGGCGATTCAATGGCGAAATAGGCATCACCCGCCTTGATCTGCGGTCCGTTCATCACCAGTTCGAAATGGTGAATCAAGCCCTCGATGTGGTTGTAGGTTTCCTTCTTGGGCGGGACGAAAATCTTGTAATCGTGAACAAAGACATCGCCTTCGGGAATCTTCTCGATGGCCTGTTCGACGATGCGCATCGCCTGCTCCATCTCTTCCATACGGATGAGATAGCGGTCGTAATTATCGCCACGCTCCCCGGTGGGCACGTCGAACTCGACCTGGTCGTAAGTCCAGTAAGGCATGGCCTTGCGAATGTCGTAGGCACAGCCGGTGGAACGCAGTACGGGCCCGGTGAAACCGAAATCGATGGCATCGGCTTCGCTGACGGTACCCGTGTCACGCATGCGATCGTAGAAGATGCGGTTGCGCGTCAGCATCACATGGCCCTGATCCATGAATTTGCGGGTCAGGGCGAAGACACGCTCGATGTCGTCCTCGAAGCCGTCGTATAAATCGTAGGCCATTCCCCCCACACGCGCCACCGAGTGAGTGAGACGCGATCCGCAGATTTTGTCGAAAATCATATAGATTTCTTCGCGCGCCTCGATCAGGTAGAGGTACACGGACAAGCCGCCCAACTCCATCACGGAGGCCGCCACGCAAGTGAGGTGGTCGGCCACGCGCGACAATTCGCTGACGATCACGCGCATCCATTGCGCACGCGCGGGCAGTTCGATCCCGGCCAGCTTTTCCACCGCCGACATGTACGCGCAGTTGTTGGCCGCCGCCGAACAGTAGTTCAACCGATCGGTGAACACCACGTTCTGGTTCCAATCGCGATGCTCGCACATTTTCTCGAAGGCACGGTGCAGATAGCCCATGCTCACTTCCATATCGACCACGGTTTCACCCGACAGCTTGGTGTCGAGCTTGATGATGCCGTGCATGGCCGGATGGGACGGTCCCAGTTGGATGTCCATCACATCATCGGGTAGACGCTTGACTTGCGGATCTTGTCTCGGTTCGCTCATCGGGTAACCTCGAATCTACGCTACGGGTAGTCGTCGATTAATCGTCATCCAATCCCAGCTTGCGGGCGCGCTGGAAACGGGTCCAGTTATAAGGCGGATCGTCCTTCGGCTCAATCGGCCAGCGTAGCGGAACACGCGGCTGGTGTTTCTTGAGCGGGTAGTCCTTGCGCAGAGCATGGCCCTCGAATTCGTCGTACATCAGAATGCGGGTCAGCTTGGGATGCCCGGCGAAATCGACACCGAACATGTCGTACACCTCGCGCTCGACATGCAGCGCGCCGCGCCAGACATCCGATACCGTATCGATACTTTCGCCTTCGGGCACACGTGCTTTTAGGCGCAGGCGGTAATTATGCGTAATCGAATAGAGCTGGTACACCACCTCGAAACGCTCGTCCTGTCCCAGCCAGTCCACGCAGGTGAGATCGACCAACAGCTTGAAATCGCAAGCGGGGTTGTCTTTCAAAACGCGACAGACCGCTTTGATCCGGCTGCGCTCGATCATCAAGCAGTCGTCGTCGGGCGCTTCGATCTGCCCTAAAACCACATCTTTGGCTGTTTTTTCCAGTTCCGCCACCACTTTCGCCAGCATGCTCGGAACTCCTTATCGCGCGTCGGCGCGCAGCTCGGGGTAATCGTCGATCAACTTGCGATTCTGGATTTTATCCTGCAAGCGCATCAGCCCCTTCAGCACCGATTCGGGGCGCGGCGGGCAGCCCGCCACGTAAACGTCCACCGGAATGATGTGATCGATACCCGGAACGGCTGCATAGTTGTCGTACACGCCGCCGGTCGAAGCGCAAACGCCGAAGGCGATGCACCACTTCGGGTCGGTCATCTGCTCCCACACCGTCAATAAGGTCGGGGAAAGCTTGTGGTTGATGGTCCCCACCACAAACAGAAGGTCGCTCTGACGCGGGGTGAAACGCGGAATCTCGGCCCCGAAGCGCGCCAGATCGTAGTGGGAGTTCATCACCGACATGAATTCCATGCCGCAACAGGCCGTGACGAAGGGGTACTGGAAGAGCGAATATTTACGCGCCCAGCCCAGCACCGCTTCCAGCTTGGTGGTGAGAAAGCCTTCTTTACCGGCTAATGCCTTTTCTATTCCCATTCGAGAGCTCCTTTGCGCCACTCGTAAACCAGCCCGAGTGTCAGAATGAGGAGGAACGGCAGAATCACGCCCAGTCCGTACCAGCCCAAGGAGCGAAACAGGACGCTCCAGGGATACAGAAACACCACTTCCAGGTCGAACACCAGAAAGAGAATGGCGACAATGAAGAACTTCACGCTAAAGCGCCGCCCCTGGGTGCCGAAGGATGGATTGCCGCACTCAAACGGCGCATCCTTGACGGACGACGAATGTTTAGGTCCGAAAATGCTGGCAAAGAGCCACATCGCGCCACCGATTCCGGCGGCTACCAGCATCAACACCAGAACGGGGAGGTATTCGGTCGACACGGCCACTCTCCAAGCTTGGTATGATGAAACTAGATTAACTTAGTAAAAACAGACACTTTAAGACACAATAAGCTCGATTTTCTTAAAAGGAAACGTACCTTGAAAGCAAGAAATTGTCAAGTCGCCTTTCCTGTATGGATAATAGATAATAATTATTGGAACCCTTCATACAGGTAATCGGTACCCCCAGCGGATCGTTTCGGCTTTTTCATGGCCAGACCTCCCCTCACTATGGTATAAAAGGGCGATGTCATGAGACCTTCACGGGAGAGGTGAACCCATGCCGCGTCGTTCACGCCGTTTTGTGTGGATGCTTGTCGTCGCCGTTTTCGCCTGGGCGTCCCTGCTCTGCGCCGCCGAAAATGAAGAGGCCGTTCCCCCGAAAAAAGAATTGGTGGCTGTTCTGCATGTCACCACCACCGGTCTGAACGGCGAAAGCAAAGATTACGCCGTCGAAAACGACATGATCGCCGCCATCAATACCGCCGGACATCGCGGCGTTTCGATGGCCGAAACCGATAAGTTCTTGAAATCAGCCGAAGGCGCCGACTACACCCAATGTGTTTCGGTCGAGTGCACCGCCCGCGCGGGCGCGAAGATGGGCGTCCGCTACGTGGTATCGGGCAGCATCATCCGGGTAAACGGCAACACAAAAATCAACCTGACGCTGATCCATACCCGCGAAAAACGCAAGGTCGCCGACGACCGCCAGTCTCTCGAAAAGGGGCAACCGCTGGCCGCCGCCCTCGAAAGCGGCATGGCCCGCCTGCTCAAGCAGATGCGCCCCAAACCCAAGCCCATCGTCGTACCCGACATCCCCCGGCCCGGTTATGAAACCGCCGAGCAACGCAAAGCGAAGGAAGAACGTTTCTACAAGGGAAACCTCACCACCATCGGTCCGCTGGAAATCATCCCGCGCGACAACCGGGTGGGCGTGGTCACCGGCTACCGGCGGCTGGCCTTCACCCATTATGTCCACGTGGAACCCCAGGTGGATCTCCGCTTCTTCCCCGATGATGTCACCAAGGAATCCAATTTGCGCCTGGGTTTCGGCATTCCGCTCAACCTGGAGATTTTCGCCGGTGAAGATCGCAACAACGACGAAAACATCGACAAATGGGACAATGCCGGAATTCCGCGTAAGGAAGACTGGGATTCCTGGCGCGATTACTTCCAGCTTATCCGCTATATCCAGTATGGCCGCAAGGAAGACAACCTGTACGTCAACATCAATCGCACCTATTCGGCCTCCGTGGGCCACGGCTTGGTGATGAAACGCTACATCCCCAATCTCGACTACTTCACCACGCGCGTTTCGGCCGAAGTGGACGCCTACTCGCGCTACGGCGGCGGCGAATTGTACATCGGCGATATCACACGCTATAACCTGATCGGCGGGCTGCTGTTCCTCAAGCCCGGTTCCTTTTTCTCCGACAATTGGATGGCCGAAAGCCTCTCCTTCGGCGTGCACTACACCACCGACTGGGACGCGCCGGAATCGGTCCTGGCCAATCGCGCCAACGACGACGGCAGCTACATCTACGATTCCGCGGCAGCCCATTTCGTGGGAGCCGACGTCGAACTCAAGGTCGTGAAATGGCCCGTCAATCGGCCCGAGGTGGATGTCAAAACCTACTTCGACTTCACCAACTGGGTCGGCAACGGCAGCGGCTTCGCCCTGGGAGCATTGGGGCGGTTCAACCTCTACACCGAAATCCGCCAGGCCTTCCGCGCCCGCGTCGAGTTTCGCGGCTATCAGGACAACTACACCCCCAGCTACTTCGATCCCTTCTATGAGATCATGAAATACAAGTGGTTCTCACAAAGCCGCCCGGCCACGAGCAAAACGGCCACGGCCACCGACATCAAAACCAAGTACACCGAATTTTCCAATCGTCCCGGCGACTGGAAACATTTCGGGGCTTATCTGGAATTCAGTTACGCCCTGCTCGACTACGTCGGCCTGACCATCGCCTTCGACGAAGCCTCCGGCTCCGACAACGGCAACTTCCTGTTCCACGTCGAGGTTCCGGCCACCAAATATTTCCAGATCGCGGCCACCTACTACAAGGTGAACGTCAACTCGGCCAAGAATGTGTTCGATCCCACATCGGACAACACCATGCTGATCGCCCTGGCGCGACTGCGTCCCATCCAACTTCTGGCTTTCCAGTTCGGCATACGCAAAACGCTGCAACCGTCGGTCTACCGATATTTCCCCAACCTGGAATCGGTATGGGATTTAAAAGCGGATCTGGACATCAGCTGGGAATTCTAGTATACCCGGACCCATCCAACAGAAGACCCTCGCCGATCGAGGGAATCGCACGACATAAGGAGTGATCCATGGGAGCCCAGTTACCGAGTCTTTTCACCGATTCCGATTTGCACCGCCGTCTCGCCGCCGCCGGTATCGAGCGAGTACACCAGGGCAAAGTACGCGACACCTATCGCCTGCCCGCCCATTCCGACAAACTGTTTCTGATCGCCACCGATCGTCTGAGCATCTTCGATTTCGTGTTGCCCGCCGAGGTGCCCGATAAAGGCGCGGTCCTCACCGCCCTCACCGTTTTCTGGCTTACGAAGGTGTTGAAAGGCGTGGAGCATCATCTGCTGGCGCAGGGGTCAGGCATCGATGCCTATTTACCCGAAAGCCTGCACGGCGATGCCGATCTGCAAACGCGCGCCATGGTCGTGAAAAAGCTCGACATGGCCCCGGTGGAATGCGTGGTGCGCGGTTATCTCACCGGCTCGGGTTGGAGCGCCTACAAAAAAACGCAGGAAGTCTGCGGACACGCGCTTCCCGAAAACCTGCACGACGGCGTCAAGCTGCCCACCGCGCTGTTCACTCCCACCACCAAGGCGGAGGTTGGGCACGACGAACACATCAGCGCCGAATCGGTGCGCGCCGAGCACGGCGACTGGCTGGAGACGCTAACCCTGAAGGTCTATACCCAGCTGGCCGACTACGCCGCCGAACACGGGATCATCCTGGCCGATACCAAATTCGAGTTCGGCGAAGGCGGCATTTTGGGCGATGAAGTGGGTACGCCCGACAGCTCGCGTTTCTGGGATCGCGACGAGTGGGAGGCGGCCGTCAAAGACCGCCAATCGCCGTCGGGTTACGACAAACAGCCGGTGCGCGAGTGGGGCAAGACGGTCGAAACACCGTTTAAAGCCGACGGTGCCGCGATTACGGGTATTCACAAGCTCGATACCGAAGACGCGCAGCATCTGGCCTTCGTGCACGGGCTATCCATTCCTGCGGACGTGCTGAGCGAAACCACCCGGCGCTATCTGCGCATCTTCGAAATTCTCACCGGCGCGCCGCTGGAGACTTTCCAGAAGACGGTCATGACCATCGCCGGTTGAGCCGCCGTTCGTTACAAACACCACCGCCCGCTTCGTTATCGAGGCGGGCGGATTTCGTTTGCAGACTTGACTTGGCGTGAGATTAATTCAGCCTTCGCCGCTTGCGCCACCACCACTCTACGACAATCAGAAGGACCAGCAGCACCAGGACGCCCGCGTGGTCCCACAGGGGGACGTCGCGCTTCTTGCCCACGCGCATGACCTGCTGACGCTCGAAAGCGGGCAACTCACCGCCCAGTTGATCGAGCGGGGTGAAAAGGCCGCCGGTGGTTTCGGCGATGTTGCGCAAACGCGCGAAATCCACCTGCACGTCATCGAGTTCTTTTCCGGTATCGCCCACGAAGAGCAGCAGCGTCTGTTTCTCGCCCGGCGTGCCGTCCGAGCGAAGCTGCTCCAACTCCACCATTAACGGACCGGCCTCTTCCGGCGCATCGAAGCCGACCACCGCCACCCCGTCGTCATCCGTGCGCAGGGTTTCCTCGTGCAGGCGCAGGCCGTCGTCGCGGCGGCTGATACGAACCGCCACCTGCGCTCCCGGCTTGGGTTTGAAGGCCTCATCGGTAACGCGCAGATCCAGGCGCGCTTTCTCGCCCGGCGGCAGCGTATCGCGGTCGCTGCGAACACTCAGGTGCCGCAATTCGGGATCGCGAATCAGCCAGCGCAAGGCGTTCCCGTAGAACCCGTTGTACAGCGCCCCCTCGCCGCCCTGCGCCACGTCGCCGAAATGCCAGCGCCAGGTGGAATCGACGCTCAAGGCCAAGACGCGCCCTTTGCCGGGTTCGATCACGGCCGCCACCGGAGCCGCTCCGGCCGCCGTGCGTCGCGTGGGATGTTCGGCCAGAACCAGAGAACCGGGACGCGGGATCAGGCCCAGGTTAAGCCCCAGCAGATCGCGCGGTTTGTCCGTATCGGCAAAGGCCTGCATCACCGGGTGGCGGCGACCCGCTTCGGTGAGGGCAAGCGTGAACGGGGCGGCATCGAATTCGGGACTGGCGGTCACGATATCGAACGGCAGGATGTCTTCGATTTCCGTTCCGCCGTATCCGCCCAAGCTGTAGCTCAAATCGCCGCCCACCACCAGAAACGCCCCGCCCTCCAGCACGTAGCGGCGGATGTTGGAGAGGTACTGCCGCATCTGGTAGCCGCGATAGGTGAAATTCTGGAAGACGATCAGATCGAAGGTGTGCAGCTGTTTGTCGAACAGTTCATCCGTGGGAAACGGGATCAGCGACAGCTCGCGCTCGGAGACCAGCTGCAGGTCGCTGTTGGTGCGCAGAATAAAAAAACTGATGAGATCGACGTTCGGATTGTTTTTCAGGTAACGCCGCAAAAACATCTCGTCGTAATCGGGATGGCCGCAAACATGCAGTACGCGAATCTTGTCGCGGATGACATCGATGATGAAGTCACGCCGGTTGTTGGCTGCGATGGCGTCGTCGGGCGCGGGCGGCACTTCGACCGAGTACACGAAGCGTCCCACCCGCGTGGGAGTAAACGTGAACGAAACCACCGCCGTTCCCTCGGCGGGCAGAACGGCCTGTTGCGTCGCCACCGGCTGTCCCTCACGCGACAAGCTCACCTGCACCGGGCGCTCGGGAATCCCGCGCGAGCTGATCGACGCCTCGATGGTCAGTTTGTTGTGAACGAACGCGAAGCCGTCGTAGCGCACGTCGCGAATGGCGATGTCGGCCACCGCCCCCTCGCCGCCCACTCCGATGGTATGGACGATCACGCCGTGACTTTTAAGCTTTTCCAAAACGACATCGAGATCCGCAGCCTCCTCGCTGGGATTGGCCACCCCATCGGAAAAAAGCCACATTCCGGCCGTCTCGTCTTCATTCACCCCCTCCAAGGCCCCTTCCAACGCGTCGGCCAGGTTGGTGAAACGCCCCCGATCCGGAGCCTTTTCGGCCAGGTCGGCCACCGGTACGGCATGGGGAACCTCATCGAAACGAAACGCGCGCAGATGGTGACGCTCTTTCAAGCCCGTCACGATATTCGCGTTTTCATCAAACCAGTTGCGCAGGCTCTCGGCGCGCGTCCGACCGTTTCCGGCCTTGAGCGACATGGAGCGCGATTGGTCGGCCACGACGGCTGCGTGGCTTTTTTTGTACACCACCTTCTGCAACTGGATGGCCGGTTGCCACCACAACGCCACGATCCCCAGCAGAAACAGAATTCGCAAACCGAGCAAGGTCCAGCGCAACGGACGCACCGCCAAGCGCCGCATGCTCATCCACGACAAGACGACGAACGCCACCGCCACGAGCACGGCGAGCACCCACTCGATCATGGCAGGCCGGTTCAACCACACGAACGTCCAGTGATTGAACTCCCCCGCCCATTCTTTGCCGAACCACCACTCGATCATCGGCGCCTGCGCTTGAGGATAAAGGGAATGTGCACCTGGTCGTTTTTATAATTGGTGCACAGGGCGTACATGATGAGATTGACGCCGAAACGAAAGGCCATTTCGCGCTGGCGTTCCCCACCGGGGATCACCGGAAATCGCCAATTGCCGAAATTGTCACGCATCCAGGCCCCGCCCACATCGTTTTGCGAATAGACCAGCATGGTACGATTGTCGCGTGTAATACCTTCGACGAAACTGCGCCGCTGCACGCGTCCCCAACGGCCGTCGAGCAGGTAAAACGATTTGAACAGGGTGTGTTCGGGCGGCAGGGTTTCAAACGCCAGATCGGGGAACAAGCGCGCCATCTCGCGGCGCAGGCTCTTATCGAAGCCGTCGCCCGCCTCCAGGTTGCCGTCGACGAAGATGAAACCACCAAACAGACAGAATCGCCGCAGGTTGGCAATGACCTCCTCCGGCAGGGGATCGAAGGCCGCGTCACCCGACCAATACAAAACCGGCGTGTCAAACAGCGCCGGGTCACCTGCGTCCACCGCGCCATGCTCCAGCTTGGCCTCGATACTGGTACGCTTCATCAGTTCCCAGGCCAGGCGTCCCTGGGCTCCCTGACGTCGTTCCCAGGGGCCCGCGTAACGCAGCGAAGGCCATTCGAAGATCGTCGGTCCGCCAAAAGCCGAGAGGCTTCCGGGCCACAACGCAGCCAGCGACGCCAGAAGCGACGTCGTCAGAAACCCTCGACGCGAAGTCCGTCCGGAAAACGCGTCTCGTTCAGTCGAGTTGGGGGGCTTCGGATTCGACATCGGTCTCCATCGGGTTGCGGTCCAAGAGTATCCGCATGCGGCGCACTTCATGTTCGCGGGCCTGCAGCGCGTCATCCAAGCTGGCCAGCCGATGCATGAGCCCGGCCTTCTCGCCTTCCCGCTCGGCGCGCACAAGCAACGCTTCGGCAAGCTGATGCTGCACGGTTTCCAACAATACGCGCGTGCGGTCGAGCTCGTCTTCGGTTAAACCGAGACGCGCCTCGTTTTCTTCCATTTCACGCCGCAAACGCAGTATTTCGGGATGCTGTTCGGTTTTCCGTTCATCGTTGGCCGCATTCTTCACCGCCTCCGCGTCGCGTTCCAATTCACGCACACGGATTTCCAATTGTATGCGCCGCCGATCGAGCGCCACCTCGCGTGCGGCCGACTCGAATTGCTCGGCCTCCAACGACGTAATACGCCGCGCCGACTTATCGCGCTCGCGTTCCATCTCGTGCAGGCGACGTTCCAAGCCTTCGATTTCCAGGCGGCCGTCGCTGCGTTGCGACTCGGAAAGCTCAGCCCGTTCCCGCTCCAGCCGAGTCCGAGCCTCGTCCAGGGCGATTCGCTCGGCAAGCAGGCGCTCGACCTCGGCCTCTTTGGCCGCAAGACGCGCTTCCAGCTCGCGAACTCGTTCGGGCAAAGCACCCAGATTCGCGTCGCGTTCCGCCAAACGCTGCTCCACAGAACGCCGTTCGGCTCGGGCCTCCTCGCGTTCCTTCCGCAACCGATCCATCAAGCCCTGCATCTGCTCGCGCTCGGCATCGCTGGCCTCGGCGCGCGCCATGATCTCGTTTTCGGCATCCACGGCACGCTGCCGCCAGCGGTGACCGTCTTCCTCCAGCTTACGCAAATCGAGCGTGACGTCCGCGCTGCCCTGTTCCGTCTTTTCCAAGCGGCGTCTGAGTTCCTGCACCTCTTCACCCTTGGCCAACAACCGCGCCGAAAGTTCGTCCACCCGCGTTCGCAGCGCCTCCTCCGATTCGCTTTCATCCGACGTCGCCGCGACCGGCAATCCGGCCGCTTCGGCAGCCTGTAGACGCCGCAACACATCGGCATGGCGCTCGCGCAGGCCTTGGGCCGCACGGCGCAAACGAATCAAGTCGGCTTTGAGCCGGGCGTTCTCCGTTTCCTTGGCCGAAAGACGCGCCGCCCATTCCGAATCGGGTCTGGGCTCATCCAAGGCATCATCCAACGGTTTATTGAGATCGCGATCCTCGTCCATCGTTTCTCCCGCAACACAGGTCAGACCGTCACACCTCACCCGCATCCGCACACCAGCCATAGATCGGCAATCCGGATCGGATCGTTCTACGATACCCATATTCGGCATCCGCTGCAACTAAATGGGGATACGAACCCGAGACCCGGTCATGCCGTGTTTCACGACGGTCTACGGATTTCAAGAAAAGCGTGTGTCTCAGGCTTGGGTGGAATCGGCTTTCGTTTGCTCTTCCTTTTCGCCGTAGTAATAGCCGTAGCGGTGGTAATAATAATAGTAATAGCTGCCGTATTCCTTATTATCGAGATCCAGGTCGTTGATGATAGAGCCCAAAACCCGCGCCTTGACATCCATCAGCTGCTTCTTGGCCTGGAGCGCCACATCGCGCAGGGTCTTGCCGCACTTCACGACCAGAATCACCCCATCCACCAGGCGGGTCAGCACCATGGCATCGGTGACGGCGATCACCGGCGGCGAATCGAAGATCAGACGATCGTAGCGGCTCGCCAGATCGCTGACCACCGCCGCGAATTCATCCGATCCGATCAGCTCCGCCGGATTCGGCGGAATAGGTCCGCAGGTCATCACGAACAGATTCTCCACCTCCGAATCGCGAACCGCTTCCTCGATGGTCATGGTCCCCATGATCACGTTCGACAGCCCGTATTCGTTATGCATGCCCATGGCCTTATGCAGGCGCGGGCGACGCATGTCGGTATCGAGCACCAAGACCCGCAACCCGGAATTCGACAACGAAATCCCCAAGTTGGACGCGATGGTGGTCTTCCCTTCCTTGGGCGACGCCGAGGTCACCAGAATCTTGGTAATGGGCTTGCCGGGCGACATGAAGCTGATGTTGGTGCGAATCGTGCGGATACATTCGGCCATGGACGACTTGGGTCGCAGGTGCGAGTACATGTCGGCGGCGTTCATTCGTCCTCCGACCAACAGTTCGGGCTCCGGCTTGACCTGTGGAATGATGCCCAGAAGCGGCAGTTTCAGGAAACGTTGAATGTCTTCCGCGCTTTTCAGGGTTTTATCGAGCAGATCGAGAATGATCACCGTGGCCAGGCTCAACACCAAACCGAACAGAATCCCGATGATCAGGTTCAGCTTCACCCGCGGCCGGATCGCGAATTCGGGGGTCTTGGCCTCATCCAACAGACGGATATTATTGACTTTCAGCATCCCGGAAAGATCGATCTCTTTGAGACGCAACAACACCTGCTCGAACACGCGCTGGTTGCTTTCTTTCTCCCGCATCAGACGGTTGTATTCGAGTTCCTTTACCGTCAGGTTGCGCATCTGTCCTTTCACCCGCTCCAATTCCGCCGCAATCTGATCCACCGCGCTGCGAGCGCTCAGGAATTCGGCCTTCAACGATTCGGCGATAATCCGAATCTCGCGGCGCAGATTGGACCGTGTTTTTTCGAGCTTGCTCTGCACCAGCAACACCTTCGGGTGCTTGTCTTTATAGCGTTCGAGCAGCTCGGAATAATCGTTCTGCAACTTGGCGTAGGTGACTTTCAGTTCCTTGATCAGCGGATTGGAAAGAATGTCGGCAGACGCCACATTTTCCGCATCCGACTGTTTCAGCGCCCGACGGATGGAGTCGTAACGCGATTCGGCATGCATCAGTTCCGTGCGCGCCTTGGTATACTCGGCATCGAGGTAATTCAACTGGCTGCCGATGATATTGACGCGCTCGTCCATGCTGGTCGACAGAATATCGTGCTCTTGCTTGAACTCGTACACGGCGCGTTCCGAAACTTCCAGACGCGTCTTGAGATCCTGCATCTGCTCGGTCAGCCAATTGATGGCGCTGCGGGTGGACGACAACTTGCGGTCCAGGTTCTGATCGATGTAGGCATTGGCAATGGCGTTGGCAATGGTGGCCGCCATCAGAGGATCGGTCCCGCTGTAACGGATACGCACCAGGCGGCTTTCGTATACCGGGTCCACAAACAGGTTATCTTGCACGATACGGGCCGCATCGGCGGCTGCGAGACGTTCGGTCAGCTCAGCCTCGTCCTCCAGCTTATCCAGCCCGAGAAACACCAAATCGCGGTCGAGATGCAGGCGATCCACCACGAGTTTTGCCACGGAGTGCGACTGGATGATCTTGTACTGGGTTTCGAAGTAGGATTTGCTGTCCCAATAGGAAACATCGCCGAGCTGGTAGACTTCGCTGACATCCGACAGCACCCGGTCGGCTTGCAGATCGATCTCGATCGTGGCGACCGCTTCGTAGATTTTAGGCTGGCGGATGGTGAACAGAAAAGTGAAAAACACCACCCCGATGAAGATCAGCACCCCCAGCCATTTCCGCTTCAGAATGGCGCGGGTGTAATCGGTCACGTTCATCGCTTCGGAAAGGGGCTTCTGGCTGGTTTCGATGGTTGTCTGGTCCACAATCTCACTCACATAACGCGCCTCGATAGCGCTTCAACGACAAGATAGTCAGCATGAAAAACGCGTCCCGTACAGACCACCGGCCCATGCATCTTCAATAAGTGCTAGAACAGGGTCTCGGGAATGAAAATGATATCTCCCGCCTGCAAAACCAGGTTGGGAGCTTTTCCTTTCCAAATCTGTTCGATCTCGACATCGATGCGCCGTTCCTGCTGCTCGACCAGCCGCGTGACACTAACCGAGTTTTTACCGGCGGTTTTGGTAAATCCCCCTGCCAGCGTAATGGCCTGGATGATCGTCATGTTTTCTTCATAGCGAAAAGTGCCGGGCTTCTGAACCTGGCCGAACACGAATATTTTCTTCGAATTGAATTCCTTGACGAAAACCGAAACGAAAGCCTGATTCAGAAAATCTTTTTCCAGACGGCTTTGGATGGTCGCCTCGATCTGGCTGGGAGTCAGGCCATCCACCTTGACTTCGCCGATGAGCGGAAAGCTGATGGTTCCACGATCCGAAATGCGATAGATATTGCTCAGCTCTTTTTCGCCGAACACCCGCACCTCGAAGACGTCATCCTGCCCCAAAGTGGCGGCCGACTTCAAAATATCGGGGGGAGTGGCAGCCAGACCCTGCGCCGGGGTGTGGGCTTTCTTGCCATAGACGCAAGAGGCCATCAGCGGAATCAGCACCAGCATAACAAACAACAGACCAGTGTGTAACGGCAAGCGGTTCATACGGCATCCTGAATGGATTGGCACAGTCCGTTCCCGAATGACGATCGGGTGGGCGGTCGGAAAGGAGGTCATACCGACGATCCTGCGCTAATAGGCGAAAGTCAGCTTCAGAAATCCTTCGTGCTTGATGAAATCGTAATAGGTCGCGCTGACATAGAACTGATTCGGATCCGTGTTGCGATCGAACTCCGAATTGATACGTTCGATGAAGTAGTCGGTGTCACGCCAGGTAAACTTGTAGCCAAGTTCCATCCACAGCCAGACGAGGAAATCGTAGCGCAGGCTGGCGGTTGTCGACAACATACGATCGGAACGCTTGCCGAGTCCGGCATCGGCCTGAAAGTCGACCAGCGAGTAGACGTTGGCCGCGTTATCGTCCACATCGACTCCGGCATCGGTGCCGCCGTAGTTCAGGAACGAATACGCACCGTACAGGTACAACTTGAAGGCATCGGAGAACAGCCACTGACGGAACTCCAAGTACAATTTGTCTTCGTTTAGGTACGAAAACGTGGTTACCGGCGAGAAGCTGCGTTCGTAACCGGCCTTGAACTGGGTTCGGCTGACCAACTGGAAAATCGCTTCGACCTTGGCCACCGCGCTGTTGAAATCGTCGAAATTATCCGAGAAGGAACGGCCGTAACCGACCGCGAGGTTAAGCAGGAAAAAGGACGCGATGCGACCGTAAATACCGGCCGTGATACGCAGACTCATGGCATCGGGCGAGTCCGAATTCGTGGTATCTTCGTCGCGGTTGGCATCGAAGTCGTAATAATCGCGCATGGAAAAAGAGTTGCGCATGAACACCGCCGTCTCGGGCAGGAACTCAAGCTCCCAATCGGCGTTGAAAGTATGCTCCAGCCAGTTCTGATTGGCCTGGGCATCATCGTCGTATATTTCGAGATCGTTGATGTAACCCACGAAAAAGCGCAGTTGCCCGCCGCCGGGACGGATGTTGAGGCGCGCTTGTCCACGGTTGTGAATCCGGTCGTTGGTCACGGCCAAACCCACCTGCTGCACGTCGGTGGAACGGGTGAAAGTGTCGGAAAGAGTGAAACCCACCACCGAAGCACGGAAGAAATCGGCCGTCAAGCGCCCCGAGGCTGAAAGGCTGGAAAGATTGCTGGTGTCACTGTTGTCGATGCCGAAGTACCGCACGTAGCCGAGCTGAGTATCCAGCGTCACCGCCACGGTGTCGTCCGGGTAATCGAGCTTGAAGGCACCCACGATATGCAACACGTCATCGTAGTTGCTCTGTGGGCCGTTATTCCCGCGCCCGCTAGGAAAATAGCGAGCCAGATAGTCGGCATTGTCGTAGCGGTCGGAAGCGTTCGAAACGTTACTGTCGAACACGTTTTGCAAGCTCAAGCCTGGATGCAGCCGCAGCTTACCCACCTTGAACCCACGTTCACGTTCGGCCGAAACTTCCTGCGCTTCCATTGCCGTCTGCTGTTGTGCCCAGGCAGCCGGCGCGGCCATGAGAAACAAACAGACCAAAGCCCAGAATCTCAGATAAGCTGACGTTTTATGTCCCTGCATAAGAAGCTAACCCTCGCTAAGGATTAGTGAAAACCCAAACCAACGCCGTAAACAACGGCAAACCGATTAATACCGGCTTGCCTTCTGACGTCTGCCAGAACGACCCCCGCCCTTACAGCTACGGGACGACTATCGGTTAGCGGTTATCCGCTGATAAACAATCAATCAGAGAAAAGCCCCAGCGTTTCAGCTATTGGGCACTCGCCTCATCTTTCGGATTCTCGGTTGAAAGCCCGGAATCCACTCCGGCATCGGGAAACACATTTCCGATGCCTCCATCCGTCGGATTATCGGAAGTCTCCGATTCTTCTCCGATCGTCGGCTGCCCTGCGTCGTTAGGATCCGTACCGGCCAGCATCGTATCATCGCCCAGGGTACCGGCATCTTTGACCACGTCGCGCCCGCCTTCTTCACCAAAGCGCGTTCCGGAACCCAGTTGTTCTTCCGTTTCCTTGATCAACTGCGCGACCTGCTGATCGGCGATATCAACCAGACTGCACTGATCCTTCACGCACTCTTCGCTGGAGCACTGCTCTTTGTTGGCCAGTTTTTCTTTGGCCTGAGCAACCAGCGTTTTCAGTTTTTTAAGCTCGTTGATCCATTCCTCGTATTTCGCCTTCTGCACCGGCTCAGCCGAGGACATCTGGCCTTCGTACTCGCCGATCCATTTATCGAGATCGGCCATGGTTTGGTCTGCTTTGCCTTTACACGCTCCGCGCGACTGAGCAAACAGGTCGGCCGAGAACAATAAAAGCGTGAGGATTCCGATGGCCACAACGGCAATACGAGGCTGAAACGCTCTCATGGTGCAATCCCCTTCTGCGGTCAAAGCCATACCCCGCTCTTTTCATTACCGAGATACGTATTGTAGCCGCTCTTAAAAAAGTTATCAACCCAAAATCACACATTTTTTCCGATTGAGCGCAAATCCGGATTCCTCACAACCCGGGCCGCTTTCCTGCTCAACCCATATATGGGTGTTCTTATCGGAACGTTTGGATCAATCTAAAATACATAACGTCAAAACGAGCCGAAATCTTTAGTGTTTTCTACAATAAAAAACGGAGTCACCGCTAAAAGTTCGGTACTCCGTTTGATTTTTTTCATAGACCCGAAAATCGGGTATATCTGCGAGCCGTCAGCGACTGGCCTGGAAAATGAAGGGATACGTGATAATCACGTCGCCGTCCTCAGGTTTCGGGAAACGCCACCGGCGAATGGTCTTGACGATACAGCCCTCGACCGCGCGATTGTTAAGCGAACTGGAGACCACTTCGGTGCCCGAAATCGCACCGGTAACCGCCACCGTGAATTCGACCGTCACTTTACCGGCCAGCTTGGGATTGCGGCGTAATTCCTGTTCGTAGCAATGCTTGATGGAGGGCAGGTTGCGCTTCACCACACGTTTGATAGCCGAGCTGTCCAGCGCGCCATCGACATCCAGCGAACCGAGGCTGGCCGAAGCTTTGATGGTTTTTTCCGCTCGCCCGGCCAGATCGGCCTTTCCGCCTTCGCCGACACCGACATTGCTGATTTCTTTGCTTTCCGGACCGCCGCCGCCACCGCCGCGTCGTCCACGCTCGGTGGCTTTTTCCGCGATGCCCAGACCAGTCACACCCTGCATCATATCGTCGATGTTGCCGAAACGACCGCCCTCCGACAGGGTATCGGCCAGCGCCACCATACCACCTTCCCCTGCGGGACCTTTGGCGGTCAGCAAGGCGACCAAACCGGCACCGGCGACTTTCTTGGCGATTTCGGCCTTGCGCCGTGCCGCCGCTTCAGCGCGCTCCTGGGCGCTCATCTCTTTCTTGGCTTTGCCGGCATCTTCTTTTTTCTTGTCGCCCTTGGGCTTGGCGTCTTCTTCTTTCTTCGCGCCTTCCCCTTCGCCCTCGAGTGTCACCTCTTCTTTTTCCATCTTCGGCATATCGGTCGCGATGATTTTCGCAAATCGTTCCGCCACCATATCGAGCGCGACTGTTTTGGGGATGGGATAGGTCGAAGCATAACCGAAAAGACCGGCATGCATGATAAAAGATGTAAATAAAACACCAACATACACCCAGTCGATCGACTTGACCCACCCACCGCGAATGGAAGAGGGCAACTTGGGCTTGGCCGGTAGCGGCGGAGCCTGAACGAACTGGAACAGAATGGTCACCTCACCTATGGTCACCTTGCCACGCATGGTATCATCAAGCGAAACCAGGAACGCATTGCCCTTGCTTTTCGCTTTACCCGAGGAGGCGAGCTGGCCCAGATCGGCGACATCGCTGCCCACCGAAATCTTACCGGATATGGCCTTGTTATATTGGAGCTCGTATCGGTTGTTTTTTACAACAAATAGTGGATATAACTTAGGAATGGGTAATTCTGAAAACGGAAGAATAAACGTGCATCGCGGAGATTCGCCGACGGTTATGGTTTCCCGTTTACGAAAAAAACGCTCCTCGATGATCCGACCACCCTGGATAACACCAATCCGTAGGATTTTTCCGGATTGTTTCGTGGTCATTCAAACGTTCCTTTCCATAGGTTCAACTTCATTACGAAGCTTATCAACTCTCCATGACCTAATGAACGAAACGACTGTCAGCAACAGGCGCGCCTTTGGCAAATTTTCGCAATTCGAACCAAGCCAAAACCGCGTTTAAAACTATCCCATCGCTAGATATCCGGCCGCGGGCATCTGTCCCCTTTACAGGAAACAGACACCCGCCCACCGATTATGGTTTTCGTTACATCCTGATAACGGCGAACTCGAATTCGCTGAACTCAGCTTGTCCCGAAGTGTACAAGACTTCCGAGAGAAGACGATAGGGCGCTTTTTCGTCGCCGATGATCAGCATACGGCCCGTGAACTTCACATTCGCGTTGTACTGAGACAGCTTTTTCTGATGGTCGGCCGCTTCCTGCAAGGCATCGAACAAGGGCGTGATGAAATAACCATCTTCACCCTCGCGTTTGGCGGTAGCCGATACCTTACCGTCCTTAACCTGGACCACCGGTTTGTCGTCCACCAGGATGTGCTTCTCCGTGATCGCCAGCGATGTGAGCTGCACGTGATTTTCCTGGGTTTCGAGCGACTGCACGAGATTCAGGTCCGACGACGGATTGACGTTCATCGGATTGGTAGCGTAATTCTTGAGCATGAACACCAGGAGGATGGTCATAATGTCCATCAAGGAGGTGATACTCATCGATTGCGCACCGGAGCTCCGATGGCGCTTGGCCGAGGCCTTACGCTTCTTCTGCACCTTGTGCGCGTCTTCGAGAGCCTCAAGCTCCTCCGGGGTCATCTGCTTCACCGAAGCTTTTTTGCTGTTGGCGTCGCTCATGCGATCAACTCCTTCATGTTACCCGGAAACCGGTGCTTTCACACCCGTCCCAAAAAAGGCTGCAGACGAAGGTTTAGACAACACCCGCACTCAACACCACCTGCGGAAAGAGGAACTCTTTTTCGCCGGCATCGTTGGTAAACGAGCGAGAGGCATCCATAATACGAATGACCGTTTTGAACGGGATCTGCGGATCCGCCGAAATGATCACCTGTTTTTCGTCCTTAAACGCCTTCTTGATGACTTGCAACTTCTCGTTTAGAGCCGGGTAGTTGAAGTCCAACTCCTCCGACATCTGCACCGAGCCGTATTGCTCTTTGAGAAGTTCAAGCCGATGGGAAAAATCCTCCTGGACGATTTCTCGTACTCCCAGGTTGAATTTTTTTCCTTTGTAATTCCACACTCTGGCCAGTTCCTTCACCTTCCCGCTGACATCGCGAGCCCGGTAAACGGTTACGTTCACCTTGGGAATCGTGGGGCCGGGCTGGGCCGTGGCACCCTGTTCCGCTCCAGGCAACACGTTGTTGGCGGACGCGATGTACATTCCGTTGGAGCTAAGCATGATGCTCAGGTTCAACGGCGGATTCTCGTCAGGCTTCTGGACCGCTTCGGCCTTCGGCCCGATCCGTGGCGAAGCAACGGCGATGGTGGCGATTTTGATGTACTCGGTAGAGATCATCAAAGCCGGAATCAGAATGGCCAGCAGGTTCATGAAAGGAACCAGATCGACCTCACCCTGATCAACGACCTTTTTGTACTTGTCAGTTCTCGCCATGGGTCACCCCTTAATAGTTACGCCAGTCGGGGGATTAGCCCTCCAGGGCCGAACCTTTGCCGCGGGACACCAGCAGATTTTCCAGTTTCACGGAATACTGATCGATCTCCTGGATGATCTTCTGGGTCACGTTGGACAGGAACAGATGCACGGCCATGCAGGGAACCGCAACCATCAGACCGAGCGCCGTGGTGTTCATGGCGATCGAAATGGCGCTGGCCAGAGCCGTCGCTTTTTGTTCCGGAGCAGCCGAAGCCACCGCCTCGAAGGCCTGGATCATACCGAAGATGGTTCCCAGCAGTCCCAGGTACGTGGCGATCTGCGCCAGGTTGACCAGGGAATTGGTGCGCTTCTGGATCATCGGCAGCACTTCGAGAGACGCCTCTTCGATGGCGTTGTGAATCTCGATCTCACCTTTGTTGGCACGGGTCAGACCGGCCTTGATGACCTTCGGCAGCGCCGCGGTGGCCGCCGCGTTGCAAAGCTTGATGGCCCGGTCGATGTTGTTGGCCATAACCAGCTTCTGAACCTGGCTCATGAAGGCATTGGCATTGATGTTGAAGCGGAAGAACAGGAACACAAACCGTTCCACCATGATGGCCAGGGCAATGACCGACACGGCGGCAATGATGTACATAAACGGCCCGCCCTCTTCCATGAATTTCTGGATAGCGCCCATCTTATACAACCTCCTCCTTAAACGTTGACGTCTACACTGTGTAAAATCAACAATATCACGAAATATGCCTACGCAAGCCTAGGGTAGTGTTTTCCACCGCGAGGCCCACCTCTCCAACATGTCGGCTGGCTGACCGCCTAAAAGGGCTCCTGTTTGACTGATCGGATAATGCGCGGAAGAAAGCTTTCTTTCAACTTCAACGCATCGTAATTGATCTTGGAGCGCTGGAGGATCAACGACATTTCCGGGCGAATGATCTTGCCGCGAACCTCCGTACCTTCTTCGAAAACGATGCGACGTTGCCTTCGCGCATCGGCGTCCTCGGGAGTTAAAAACCCACCTAAAAGGACTAAAACCAGAGTTAACCAGTAAATTTTCTTAATGATTCTATTCATCTTTAGTGTCATCGAAAATCAAGGCCTGGATCATATATTAATCCATGAACGATTTCAAGTTATTTTTTTCCTGCGATATTAATAACCTAGGCCTTTTCATTTCCAACGATTTTATCCCTTTCCTGGTTTGTTATCATTCCACGGACGGGGGTAATTCAAAGGTCTCCTCAGGCTCACTGGGAGCGGCTTCCGGCTCCGGGATCGCTTCCGGTTCAGGCGCCGGAACCGCCTCGGGTTCGGGGGTCGCTTCCGCTTCGGACGCGGGCGCCGTTTCCGGTTCAACGGCCGGGGTCGCCTCGGGTTCAGCCGGGGGTGCCGCCGCTTCCGCTTCCGCTGCCGCCGCGGCCGCTTCCTCGGCTTTTCGCTCGGCATCCCGTGCACGCCGCTTGGCCGCGCGTTCCTGGCGGCGCTTGATGCGCTTGATGGTGCGTTCGGCCGACTTGACCGAGGTTTCGATTTCCTGAATGTATCCGACGGTCGGATCGTCCTCCGGCAGCGATCCCATTGACTGCTGATACTTGCCCAGATAGCCTTTGGCCACTCCCAAACGCTCGATATGCGCCTGCTGCCAGGCGATTTCCTGGTCGGGAGAGGCATTTTCCGGCATCGGCGGCGTGATTTGCAGATAAACCAACCCGCGGTTGAAGTTCACCTCTTTCAAGCCGGGATCCAGCTTTTCGCTTTTGTCGTAAGCCTCCAGGGCTTCCTTTTCTTTTCCCAAACCCGCATAGGCCGCGCCCATGCTCAAGTAGGCTTCGGCGAAATCGGGGCTGTAACTAATCGCTTTCTCGAAGAATTCCAATGCCTTATCGAATTCTTTGGTGTCGAGATAATAGATGCCGAGGTTGTTGAGCGCTTCGGGGAAAGCCGGGCGGAAACGGATGGCATCGATAAACGCCTGCTGCGCTTCGGCCGGGCGGTTCTCCTTCTGGGCGATGATGGCGCGCCCGTAATGGGCTTCGGCAATACTCTGATCGATGGCCAGGATATTGCGAAATACCATGTCGGCCAGTTCATGCTTGCCCTGGTAATAGAAAGCCCAACCCAGCGACAGCATCGCCGAGGTGTTCTGCTCATCCTTTTGGAGCACCTGCTTGGCCTGCTCGATGGCCCGCGAATATTCGCCACCCTGCACCAGCACACGGGCCATGATAGAGCGGATGGCCGGATTATCCGGATATTCCTTCAACTTGGCCTTGACGAATCCCAACGCCCGATCGAGGCGGCCTTGCTTGATGAAGACCACGGCGCGGTTGTAGATCGCCTGCGGATAGTCGGGTTTCCGTTTCAAGGCGCTTTCGAAGCGACTCATGGCCGCCGACACGTCGCCTTGGCGCAGGGCCAGCAGCCCCAGGTTATTTTCGGCCTGGTAGCAGGCCGGATCTTTGCGCAAAGCCTCACGCAGCGACGACGCCGCCAGCGAGGGATTCTCGTCCGCCAGTTCGACACCGCGCTCCAAGTCGGCTTGACAGCGCGCACTCGCTTCATAAGGATACGGTTTCTCCGCCGGGGTCGCGTCGCCGCTTGCCGCGTCATCCGCCGCCGCCGCGTCGGGCTCGACGGCTTCCGGTTCCGGCTCGACGTCTTCCTCGGGAACCACCGGGGCGATTTCGCTCACCGGCTGCGGATCGGGTTTGACGGCCTGCCGGTCACCGGCGCAGGACAGCGCTCCCATGGCCAGCACCAGCAGCCATACCAGCGCGATAGAACCCCGTTTTGTTTGTCGCCTTGTCTCGGGTGGCACGATTCGCTCCCCGCCTCCTCTATTTAGCCCGCCTGCTCCGTGGCCTCGGCCGGCTCCGTTTCTTTCGGTTTAACGCGTACATGCGGCTTGCCCGTGTCCAGCGGCATGGGCGACTGCACCTGCTTCTTGAAGCGGACCTTTTCGGGCTTGCGCATTTTCACGTCGCTGCCCACCAAGGTCTGCAGGTTCGGATGATTGAGCGCTTCGATCAGCCGCTTCATCCAGGGCGAACCGAACAATTTGGCCGTTTTGGCCTCCTCGAAGGCATCGAGGTAGGTTTTCGCGGCCAACTCGTAGAAGGGCCGGGCCCTGTCGGACAACTGCTGCTGGTATTCCAACACGTATTCTTCACCCAGTTTCTTCAGCTCGCGCGGCACCGGCGCATCGAACAACGCGTCAGCGAAAATGACGACCGACTGGGCGCTACGGTAACTCGCCGCCAGGAAGTACTCGGGGCTCTTGAAGTCTTTGACCTGCTTGTAGCGCTCGATGATTTCGTACATGCGCGATTCTTTGGTGTTGAACGAATCGGCGATCTGTTTGGGACTGCGCCCGCCGATGCGAACCGCCTTGTACTTGTCGAACTCCAGATCCACCAGCAAAAACTGGCATTGACCCGCAATCTGGTTGGCCAGGAAATCCGATTCGAGCCCGGGATGGGAACGGAAAAATTCGATGGCGCGCTCGTAATACCGGACGGCATCCCGCGTGCGGTTCTGGCCGCTGTAGGCCTCACCGATCTTGAAATAGGCCTGTACGGCGAAGCGATGGTTCTCGGTTTGATTGCCGAAACGGTCGATGAAGTCCTGATAGACGCGCGTCATGTTGCGCCAGTCTTTCAGCTTCTCGAACAACTCGCCCGAGCGGAACAGAATGATGGGGGCATCCTGCTCGATGGCTTCGCACTCCACGGAATATTTCTCGTAAATCCGCGCCGCTTCACGGTATTCGTGATCGAATTCCTTGAGTTGGGCGTGATTGTAGATCGAGAGACAACGGCGATGAGGCTCGATATCGGGATAACTGGTGTACAACTGCGCATAAGCCTTGGAGGCTCGGTCGAGATTGAAGGAATCGAAGGCGTTTTCAGCCACGAAGTAGAGCGACTCGGCGGCGAACTCGGCCTGCGGGTAAGCGTCCACCATACGCTGGAAGAGCGACATGGCCTTGGCCGGGCGCTTGGCACGCGAGTAATTGACGGCAGCATTGTACAGCATGGCCGGGGCGTCTTTCGAGGTCTGATCCTGTTCCACGGCCTTGAGGTACTGCTCGGCCGCCTTCTCGTATTCCTGGCGTTCCTCCAGTTCGGAAGCGAACTGCGCCATGGCGTTTCCGCGAATCTCGCGCAACTGGGCGCGCATCTGTTCGCGTTCCGCCGTCCCACCGATCTCCAGCGACGCCAACTTCTCCGACCACTCGGTCACCTTTACCCAATCCTGCGCCAGCGTGTAGGTATCGATGATGCGCCGGGCGGCCTTGGGGCTGATGTCGCTTTTGGGGAAGCGGTTGACGATGTCGATGTAGCGGTCGCGCGCCTCTTCGAGGTGGTTGTTTTCGAACAGGATCTCGGCCGAGTTCCAGGCGATTTTCTCCTGGTCGAGCGGCGTGGTGGTGTTATTGACGTAAAAGTCTCCCGCCTCGATATACTTCTGCTTGAGCTCGGGGATGGGCGTCTTTTCCGTTTCCCCTTTCAGGCGCTCGCGCTGTTGGGCCTGGGCTTCCTGCTCGCTGACGGTCAGGGCTTCGCCCTCTTGACGAATCAGGTTGTCGTAGCACAGCACCACGGCGTAGGCGGCGTCCTGGAAGTAGGTGGTCTTGAGCTTGCTGTCGCGCACCTTGAGGTATTCCGTCACGGCATCCGGGTAGTTCCCCGAGAAGAACAGCGCCTCGGCCAACCGGAAATTGAGTTCGTAGGCCTCTTTATCGTGCGGGAACTTCGTAAGGAAGGTGCGGTAGGCCTTGGCCGAGCGACCATAATAGGTAGCGGCATCGGCTTCACGGCCCATCTGCCGGTAGCGTTGCGCCTGAATGTGCTGCGCTGTGGCCCATTGCTTGAGCGAATTGAGCGACAATTCGGCGGCCGCACGCACGGCGTCGGGGTTGTCGGCGTTCTGGATGGCCCAATCGCTGCCTTCGCCGTAATCGACGATCAGACGCTCCCGTTCGTCGTTCTGCTTGTCGTCGTCGCGCAGGCCGAAGGCGTAGATCTGGATGATCTTGTTTTGCAGTTCGGGATTGGCCTCATTATAGGGATCCTTGGCGATCACGCGTTTGTAGGACGCGACGGCCTCCAGCCATTTGCTCTGCTGCACGAAATAATCGCCCAGATCGCGGAAGACATCGGCTTCCCAGGGGCGATCGCCGAGCTGGTCGAAAAAGGCGATGGCGTTTTGAGTTCCGGCCTTATCCCAGTAAGTTTCGCCCTGAGCGTAGGAATAGGCGATGTACTTGACCGATTCGTCGCGGAAATAGGAATGCCGCCCTTTTTCCTTGAGCACCTTTTCCGAATAGTCGTTCAGATCGGCAAAGGCGCGCACCGCCTCGTCGAAGCGATTCAGAATGAAATTGGTGGACGCCAATTTGTAGAGAATCTGGTCGTAGAAGATCGAGTCTTTGAACTGCGAGGCTTTTTGCAGCGCCGTGAGAGCCTGCTCGTAATTCAATTCGTTGAAATAGGCGTCGCCGATACGCAGATACCCTTCCGCCACGTAAACGCTGTCGGGCCGGATGGCGATCATGTCCTCGAAGGCGCGCCGCACCATGGGCGAATTGCCCTGTTCCTGGAAGGCGTACGCCATGAGGTAATAGACCGCATCGATGTAGCGGTAGTCGGGGAAGCGGTTGGCCACCTCTTCATACAGCGCAATCGAACGGGTGAAATCGGGATGGGGCGGGGTGGGCTCGTCGTCGAGCAACCCCTCGTCGAACAAGGTCAGACGGCGTTCGTACTCGGCCAGCTCATCCTCGCGCACGGTATCGAACTCGCGCCGGGCTTTCTGGAAGTACAATTCGGCCAGGCGGAACATGGCATCGGGCGAATACTCGCGTTCGTCGGGATACAAGGCGAGAAAGCGCTCCAGCCGTTCGATCGCGGCCAGAATAGCTTCCAGTTCCTTCCCTTCCAGCGCCTGGAGTTCCTCTTCGTAGGCCGAATCGATCTGTTTCTCGCGGGTGGCGTACTGATCGTCCACCATATCGCCGATGTCCTGCTGAAACTCGCCGACGCGACTGGTGAAACGGCGCACCGCCTCCTTGACTTCTTCGGCGGTCAACGGGGCTTCGCCCGGCTCGATGGCCAGTTTCTCCGGACCTTCCGCCGCAACCGGCGGGGCGTCCTGGGCCATCACCGGCCAAGCAGCCAGCAATCCCGCCAGCAGCCACAGCCCCCATCCCAGCCGTCCGAATGTCTCATGCATTGGTTTCATCCGAAACTATTCCCCGCGCAGTTCGCGGAAGGACACGTTGAGCTGTTCCTTCTCGTCGCTACGCTGATCGAGAATGCCGTCGATCTTGTCTTTGATCGTCTGGCGCTTTTCCCAAGCGATATCCACCAAGCCGACGTTGGCTTTCAGCACGATATCGTAAAAACGGTCGCGCACGCTTTGCAGGTTGTTGTAGGCGATTTCGGCCGCCAGTTTTTCCGAATCGTCCTGGTAAACGCGCAGATCCTTCATATAGATCGCCAGATCGCGCTCTTCTTTTTCAACCTTGCGCACAAAGGCCTGCACCCGGTCGCCCACCATGTTTTCCAGATCGAGGAAAAACACTTCCACATCCTGGTTGAGACGGTCGGAATGTTGTTTGGCCAGTTCGATACGCTCGAACAACGTCAGTTCGTCGGAGCCCATGGCGTTGCGCATGGCCGCCAGCAAGGTCTTCTCTTCGGCCTGCACCCGCTCCAATTCGCGCTGGATGCGCTCGTCGCGGTCGGCGGATTCATCGCCGATCTTGGTGCGTTCGATGGCGCGCGACACATCCCGCTGGACACCTTCGACGTAACGCAGCATCCCTTTCAGATCGTCCCGCTCGGCCCTGATCTCCGCTTTGGCCTTGGCCAGATAATCGGCCGACATATTGGGATCGCCGGTTTGTTTTTCATGACGAGCCGCCACTTCGGCCAGCACCTCGTCGAGCCCTTTGAGCTGCAGCGTGAGGGCGTAAAGCTGTTTGTCCAGCTCGTCGAGTCGGGCGACCTGCCGCTGACGGCGTTCGTGCCGCGCCTGAACCGTCTTCGGGATGGTGGCGAACAGCTCTTCCAGTTCGCGGCGACGCGCCTGCACCTTGACCAGCCGTTCACGCTGGGCATCGGTAATCCGATCGCCCACCAGGTCGTTGCTCAAGCTCACCAAACGGCCCCGAACTTCGGTCAGCTCGGTTTTGACGGCTAAGCCCCGCTCGCGGCCTTCCTTCAACTGGGGAAAGAGATTGGCCTTCGATTCCTGGCTCAGATGCAATTTCAACGAGTCGACGATGCGGGCCGATTCCTCGGCATCCTCTTCGCCGCCCTTCAGATTTTCTTTCATCGCCAGCACTTCCGCCACGTCCTCTTCCTGCTCCAGCCAGGACATCACCACCGATGGCAGGGTGGACTCCTGGCTCAGCAAGCGCGTCTGGATTTCTTCGGCGCGCTGGCCCGTGGTCTGCACCAGCAGTTCATCCATGGTGTCGACCACGTTCGCATACTTGTTGATGACGGTCTGGAAGCTGTACTGGGCATCGTCCCAGCGCGACTCCCACAGGCGGATATTTCCCTTTAAAACCTGGGAGTTGGGCGCGTAAACCGAATCCGGCAGAGCCAGCAGCATGATGTCGAGGGTATTGGCCGCCTCGGCGTACTTCTTCTGTTTGATGTGAATCCAGCAGATTTCGTAATAAGCCTGATCGAAGAATTTCGAATCCACCGGAATCTGGCGATACAGGCTCAGGGCTTCTTCGTAGCGGCCCAATTCGAAGCGGATACGAGCGGAAGCCAGCATGGCCAATTCGCGTAAATCGGCACGCCGCTCGCTGTCGGCGTCGAGCTTGGACAACTCATCGAAAATCGCCAAGGCTTCTTCGAGTTGGTTTTTCTGCACCAGAATGACGCCGATGAAGTAGTCGGCTTCCGGCCGCTGGGCGCCGTTGACGGGCACCTGCCGGAAGGCGCGCAACGCCTGATCGAGACGCCCCTTCTTATGCAGCGATTTGGCATAGGCATACTGAATCAGCTCGTAGCCCGCCGGGCCTTCCACCCGACTGAGCGTGTTGTAGTAGGTTTCGGCTTCCTGAAAACGGCCCAGTTCCACCGAGATTTCGATCAAACGGACCAGCGCATCGCGAAAATGGGGGGTCGACTGTCCGAAGGCCACCACCTTTTCCAGCCACTCGCGCGCCGAAATGTAGTTTTTGTTGCGAGCAAAGGAGTCGCCCAGATACCAGAGGACGTCGCTGTATTCGCTGCGGCGTTCCACGTCGGGATAATCGAGCAGATCGGTGAAAATGATCGAGGCGTGTACGAAGTCGCCGTCGTTGTAAAGAAACAATGCCTGTTCGAAACGGGAGCGGAACTCGCGTTCGGCCCGCAGTTCCAGGGTTCGCACATAACGTCCTCGCAACTGGGCCACGCTGGCATCCAGGTCGGTGAGACGTTGCTCGACGCCCGAGAGATCTTCATCCACGGCGCCTACGGCCGCCTCGGCGCGTCCGCCTGCGGCCAGCCCCGCAAACAGGAGCAACACCGTCAGCACTCTGAGGCTCATCGGAAGCTGCGCGTATGGCATCAATGGAATCTCCGCTATCGTCGGACCCTCCGCCTACGGAGCGGTCTTGTCGGTCGCACCCGAAGTCGACTCAATGTCTTTTTCCTGCAAATCGGTAAACCGAGTGTTGTATTTCACGGCGGGCCGATCCTCGAACTTGGCCATCACCCCGCCCTTGTCGAAGCCGACGACATCGATCAGGGAAATCTTCCCTTCCTCCGCCTTGAAGGTATAGCTGCTCTTCAGTTTTACCTGAATTCCCTCCACATAGACGAAAACCGAGGAATCTCCACGGTAAACCATGTAAACCGAAAGCATGTGTTTGCCCGGCTGGATGGTGCCGTTATAGATCTCGATGGACTCTTTGCCGCTCAAATCGCCGTCGATATCGATCTTTCCGAATATCGGCGCACCATCGAGATAGTAGGCCACACTTTCGAGCCGATAGGCCCCGCCCATCTCGTTTTTATGGGTAATCACCGCTTTGGAACCGGCGATCACGCCATGCAGAATGGTTTCCTGCAAAAGCAGCAAGCGCGTTTTGGAGCGGAAGATCTTCTCTTTGAGCTGATTGACCTTCTCTTCCAACTCTTTCATCTTGAGATCGTACACCTCGTCGGCCGAGGCCAACCCACCCGTGTCGTCACCGACTGCGGCAGTCGGCGCTTCACGGCCAGAGGCCGGCTCTTGAGCCGCGCCAAGGGCGGCAAAGCCGAACCAGAGGATAAGAATCACGAATAAGCTTAACCATGCGGTGCGCATTATCGCTCCTCCTGCATGCCTGACCACCGAACTGCGTGCCACACCCGCCGATACCGGTGCCGCATTGTCCCTAAAAAAACCCTACACAGTGAGGGGTTCCTTATACCAAACCCGGATCGGGGTGTCAATCACAATTCCCCTCTATGTGTCAGACCTTCCACGCGTTTTTACACCCTAGCCCTCGTCGGATTACGGGGTGGTCGCCCAACGATTCGTGCGCCGTACATCCCCGTCCGCCTTGGCCGGATGGTAAAAGGGTAAACGGAAGTGGTCTCCGCTGCAAGATAATTCGGCGTTCGAAGCCAGAACTTTAGCCCGGAAAAGTCGCGAACGTTGACAAATCCCCCCCCAGCGCCCAAAATGGCGGCAGCGATTCGAAGACGATTCATTAAATCGGGAGGATGGCTCGGTATGCTGCTAAGACCGCGAGTTTTACGTCCGGGCGACACCGTCGGATTGATCGCCCCGGCGGGTCCGTTTGAACGCGCCCGCTTCGATGCGGGGGTCAAATGGTTCGAAAACCATGGATATTCCGTGGTTTTTCGCGACGACATCTTCGAACGGCAGGACTATCTGGCCGGATCGGACGAGCGGCGCGCCGATGAGTTGATGCAGATGGTGCGCGATCCGGCGGTACGCGCAATCTGCCCGGTGCGCGGCGGCTACGGCATTCTGCGTCTGCTCGAACGCCTCGACTGGAACCAGATCGCCGCCAACCCGAAAATCTGGCTGGGGTTTTCCGATATTTCGGGCCTACATGCCGCCATTCAACGCCAAACGCGGCTGGTGACCTTCCACAGCCCGCAACTCGTCAGCCTGCCCGATGCTCCACCCGAGGTGGGAAGGGCCTTGCAGAAAATGATCGGCGAGCCGTCCGCACCGGGGCGGCTGTTCCCCGAAGCACTGACGCCGCTGCGGCCGGGCGTGGTGGAAGGCCCCCTGTGCGCCACGAACCTCACCCTGCTGGCGCATCTGGTCGGCACCCCGCATTTTCCCGATCTGGATGGCGCGATTCTGGCCCTCGAAGACGTCAACGAAGCCACCTACCGCATCGACCGCCTGCTCACACACCTCGATCTGGCGGGGGTCTTCGAACGCGTCGCGGGTCTGGTGGCGGGCGACTTCACCGCCAACGGCGACGATTCCGGCACCCATCGGCGGCTGGTTCACAAGCGCCTGCACGACATCGCCGAGCGCCACGGACTGCCGCTGGCGGGAGATGCCTCTTTCGGTCACATCGCGGCCAATTACCCCCTGCCCTGCGGCGTGCGCACACGCCTCAACGCCGGGCACGGCGAACTGACCGCCCTGGAAGCGGCCGTCATCCCCTAACTCTAACCTCTTGATGTAAGATATGAAAACGCCATGACTTTCGCCGAAATCGACGCCCGCCTCGAACGGGCCATCCACGAAAAAGTCTGTTCCGCCGCCCAGTTGCACGTCTCGCGGCAGGGACAAACGCTTCATCGCACCGCCTTGGGCGTCACGCAATATGGAGCGGCGGGCCAGCCCATCGACGCCACCAGCCTGTTCGACCTGGCCTCGCTCACGAAACCCCTGGCCACCGTCAGCGCCGTGGCGCGACTGGTGGAGAGCGGCCGTCTGCAACTCGACACCCCGGTGGAATATTACCTGGCCACCTGGCGGCATGGCCGCAAGGCGCGCGCCAGAATTCACCACCTGCTGCGCCACACCTCCGGCCTGGCCGACTGGCGGCCTTTTTTCGACCGACTCGACGACACGGACGACCCGCGCGGGCGGCTGTTCACCCTGGCCGGGGATGAAACCCTGCTGGCACCGCCGGGACAGCGTTCGCTCTACAGCGACCTGGACTTCATCCTTCTGGGAACCATCATCGAGGAAGTGTCCGGGGAGCGCCTCGACCGATTTTGTGCGCGGGAGCTCTACGCCCCGCTGGGTATCGACGATCTGTTTTTTCTGCCCATCGGTGAAGCGGAAAGCGACACGCGCCTGAACGGTCGCTCGGTCGCCGCCACCGAAATATGTCCGCGCCGCGGGCTTTTATGCGGGCAGGTGCACGACGACAACGCCCATGCGGCAGGCGGCGTGTGCGGCCATGCTGGTCTGTTCGGCACGGCAGCGGCGGTGGATGCACTATTGCGGGAATGGCGGCGAGCCCTGCGCGGCGAAAGTGAACTTTTCTCGCAAGCCACGGCCCAGGCCTTCGTCTACCCGCTCGACAACGCCCCGGGCGCGCCCTTCGTGCTCGGCTGGGACCGTCCCACCTGGAAAACCTCCCAGGCCGGGCGTTTCATTTCGCCCCACGCCGTCGGGCATCTGGGCTTTACCGGCACCTCCTGCTGGTACGACATGGACCGCGATATCGCCGTCACGCTGCTCACCAACCGCGTGCATCCTTCGCGGGAGGAAACCCGCATCGGCGAGCTGCGCCGCGACCTTCACGAAGCCATCTACACCGCTTTTGGCGCCACCGCCCCCGGTCCCTACCGCCAACCGCCATCGCCCGACGCGACGAAAAACATCCACCTGGTCGGCATCGCGGGCACCGGCATGGGCAGTCTGGCGGGCATGCTCAAGCAGGCCGGGTACGCGGTCTCGGGTTCCGACGAAGCGGTCTACCCGCCCATGTCGGATTTCCTGCGCGAACAGGCCATCGACATCAAGCAGCCCTTCTCCCCGGCGAACCTCGATCCGCCCCCGGATCTGACCATCATCGGCAATGTGTGCACCCGCGACCATATCGAGGCGGTGACGGTGCAGCGCCGCGCGCTGGCCTGCGACTCCTTTCCGGGTGCGCTCGAACGCCTGTTTTTGGCCTCCCGCCGTCCACTGGTCGTGGCGGGCACCCACGGAAAAACCACCACCTGCGCGCTGCTGGCCTGGTGTCTGGAGGGGCTGGGACGCGATCCGGGTTTCATGATCGGCGGGCTGCTCGGCAACTTCGATTCCAATTTCAAGCTGGGCAACGGACCCGAGTTCGTGGTCGAGGGCGACGAATACGATTCGGCCTACTTCGACAAATACCCGAAATTCCTGCACTACCGCCCCTTCGGCGCCATCGTCACCAGCCTGGAATACGACCACGCGGACATCTACGACAGCGTCGAGGAAATCGAGGCGCAGTTCGCCCGTTTCGCCACGCTCGTGCCCGCCGAGGGTCGGCTGGTGGCCTGTTGGGATCACGAACGCGTGCGCCGCGCGGCCGCCCACGCCCCCTGCCCGGTCATCGGCTACGGCGACCATCCCGATGCGCTCTACAAGGCCGAGCGGCTCGACGAAAACACCGACGGCCAACGGCTGCGGATTCTGCGCGCGGGGCAGGAACTGCTGACTTTCCGCCTGCCCATGTCGGGTCGCCACAACGCACTCAATACCTTGGCGGTGGTGGCGCTGCTCAATGAATTGGGCCACGACATCGCGCGGCTGCCCGAGGTGCTGGCGCGCTTCGCGGGCATCGCACGCCGCCAGCAAGTGCGCGGGACAATCGCCGGGGTGCGCGTCATCGACGATTTCGCCCATCATCCCACGGCCATCGCCACCACGCTCGACGGCCTGCGCTCGCGCTACCCGAAGGGACGGCTGCTGGCCGCCTTCGATCCGCGCACCAACACCACCAGCCGCAACGTCTTCCAGGCGCGGCTGGCCGCGTGTTTCGAGGCGGCGGATGTGGTGGTCATCGGCGATCCGTCACGGCCCGAGCGCATCCCACCGGCGGAGCGGCTCGACGTGGAACGCCTGGTGGCCGACCTCGCCGCAGGCGGTAAAACCGCCCGCCATCTGTCCGACCCCGACGCCATGGCGGATTTTCTGGTGGGGGAAGCGGCTCCCGGCGACACCCTGGCCGTCCTGAGCAACGGCGGTTTCGGCGGCCTGCACGAAAAAGTGCTGCAAAAACTCCAAGCTTCAACCCATTCCGGTTGAAAGAAGCGACAGGCACCCATGACTCGATGGTTCACCCAACGGCCCGTGACGGCGCGATTGTTCGCCTTGACCGCCGCATTCTTGACGATTGCCGCTCTGTTTCACGGGCGGCTGCTGGCGGTCAAGCGCATCCCGGCTTCCGCCGAGGATCTGCTCGGTCTCGGCTCCGATCTGCTGATGGCGCTGGGGCTGGCCGCCCTGCTACTGGCCTTGCCCCGTTTCAGGCGCACGGCGGGGGTGGTCGCCGCTATCGGCTGGAGCCTCGCCTGTTACGCCAATTTCGAATTCGCGCGCGTGCTCGAAGGCGCTTTGGTGCTCAAGGCGGGATTTCTGGCATACCTGCTCGATCCCACCTTTCTGTTCGGCTCGGCGTTGAATATCAGCGAGCCGATCCTGTTCGTTTTCGGCCTGCTGCTCACGCCTTTGGCGGCGGTCTGGCTGCTGAAAGCCCCCGTCGAAGGGCGCGGCCGACTCGTGCTGGTGGCCGTCCTGTGTGCGGGAATCGCCATCGCCCTGGCCCGCCCGACGCTCGATGCGGCGGATTGGCGGCGCAGCAACTTTCTGGCACTCAACGTCAACCGCCTCTTCGCCCCGGACACCCGCCCGGAGACGGCTCTCGCCCCCGACGAAGTCAAAGCCCTGTCGCAGCTTTTAAAGCCCGATCTCTCCGGACAGCCGCGAATCGAGCTGGGACGACGCGGGACCAACGTCCTGTTGATCATGGCCGAATCCATTTCCGCCGCCTTTTTGCCCAGCCTGGCCGAACGCCACGGCATCGCCTACGATCCGATCCGCATGCAAAAAACGGACGCCGCCCTGAAACACGCCCTGGCCTACGCCTCGATCGTCAATCATCAACGCGAAACCAATCGCGGGGAATACACCATCCTGTGCGGCGATTACCCGAAACTCGATGAGCGCATCGCCAAAATGACCGACTACACCCTCGACCCGTCGCGCGACTGCCTGCCGCGCATCCTCAAGCGCGCCGGGTATGAAGCGGTGTACATGCAGGCCGCGCCCTTGTGGTTCATGCACAAAGACAAGTTCATGCCGGCCGCCGGTTTCGACCGCGTGCTGGGCGAAGAGAGCTTCACGGACGGCTACGCCCGCAACGAATGGGGCGTCGACGACCGGGCGTTTTTCGAACGCGCCGATTCGCTGATCGACGAGCTGCAGCAGCAAGACAAGCCCTGGTTTCTGACCCTGCTCAGCGCCGGAACTCACCATCCCTACATTCTGCCGCCGCAAGCCAAAGCCTCCGCCGCAGACGGCGACCCCTCCGGTGAAAGCGGAGACCGGGAACGCGCGTTCGCCTATCTGGACCAAGCCCTCGGCGATTTCTTCGAGCGTCTGCGCGCCAAAGGCGTGTTCGACGATACGCTGGTTGTGCTCACCGGCGACGAATCCGTCGGCATGAGTTTCGGTTACGACAACCTGACGCAGACCCTCAGCCGCAATTGGGGACTCGTCGCCGCCTTCGTCCCCAACGAACGCCCCCGCGTCGTCACGGAGTCCTTTTTCCTCTCCGACCTGGCCCTGTCGCTGGTGGATTACCTGGGCCTCGCCGACCGGACGCCGCAGGTCGTCGGACGCAGCCTGTTTAGAACCTACCCGGACGCGCCCCGACCGGCCTTTTTCGGCAGCAACTACGAAAAACGCAGCTACCTCTACGATCCGTCGGGTGCGCTCACGGTCTGCGACCTGGACTTCAGCCAATGCGAGGGCTACCGCATCGAGGAAAGTCTGTTTGCCGGAAAGCACGAAAAGACCGAGCTGGACTCCCGGCAGGTCGCGCGCATGCAGGCCATGCGCAGCCTCACCGGCGGCGGGCGCGCCTCGGTCGGTGGACGCTATCAGCATGAAACGACCCTCTATCCGCCGCAAACGCTCACCGTCCCCGACGACGACGGCATCCACAAACTGCTCGTCTCCGACGGCCTGGAGATCCCGGCACGTAGCGGATTGGAAGTGACGTTGAACCTGCGCCTGCTCGGCGACGGCGGACGGGCGCGCCTGTTTTTCACGATCCTCGACGGCAAACGCGCCTTGCTGGTGCTCAACGGCGTCGACATCGCCTCCGGCCAATCCGAACGCATCGGCGGCGTTCTGATGAACAGCCAAGAAGGTCTGTCCGGCGTCAAGGCCTTTCTCGGCGTGCAGCGCGTGGCCGGTACGGGCTTGCGCCTGCAACTCGAACGCAGCCGCCTGCGCCTGACGGAAACCGATCTGCCGCAACAGAAGAAACCACAGCCGTAAACGGACCCGGCTTTTTCAAATCATTTCTTGACCGCATCCGCCGCCACGCACTAGGATGGGCCGTCATCACGTGAACCGGCATCCATCGATTCGAATACCGACGCGCCATCGCGAATACTAACACGCAATCGCCGCTCCGATTCGCCCGGCTGGAGATAGATCCTTATCATGCACGCAAACGCCGACGGGAATGCCGCACGTACCGAGTCGGGGATCAGTCCCGGTTCCGCCTATTACATTTACATCCTGCTCATCCTGCTCTACGTCTTCGACTATGTCGATCGCATGGTGGTCTCGTCGCTCTTTCCGTTCATCAAGGAAGACTGGGGCCTGTCCGACACCCAATGCGGCATGCTGATGTCGGCCGTCTACTGGTCGATCATCGTCTTTTCGCTGCCGGTGTCGTTTCTGATCGACCGCTGGAGCCGCCGGAAAACCATCGCGCTGATGGCGCTGATCTGGAGTCTGGCCACCGGTGCCTGCGCCTTCACGCGCAACTTCACCCAGCTTTTCATCGTGCGCTCGATCATCGGCATCGGCGAAGCGGGCTATGCGCCGGGCGGCACCGCCATGATTTCGGCCATTTTCTCCCCGGCCAAACGCGCTTTGGCCCTGGGCGTCTGGACCGCGTCCATCCCTTTGGGCGCGGCGGGCGGCATCGCGCTGGGCGGCGTGGTGGCCACCCACCTCGGCTGGCAGCACGCCTTCGGACTGGTGGCGCTGCCGGGCATCGTGGTCGCCCTGTTGTTTTTCAAAACGAAAGACTACAAATCGGTTGAGTTGATCAAAAAGCAGACAAACCCCGGCCTCGCTGCCGGATCGGTCAAAATGAGCCGCCGCGACATCGCCCGCGAGTTTACCTCCACCCCCTCGCTGCTGCTCACCTACGTGGCCTTTGCGGGCAACACCTTCGTCACCACCGCCCTGCTGTGCTGGCTGCCCAGCTATTTCCATCGCACCCAGGGCATGGCGGAATCCGACGCCGGACTCAAAAGCAGCCTGATCATGGTCTTCGCCATCGTCGGCTCGCCTCTGGGCGGTTTTCTGGCCGACCGCTGGAGTCGCAAACAACGGAACGCCCGCATCCTGGTCCCGGCGATTTCCTCCTGCCTGACGGCCGGTTTGCTCTTCAGCGCCTTCGCGTTTTTCGAAGGCACACTGCAATATGTCGTGCTTTTATCAGGCGGACTGGCGGCCTCCATTTTCGTTCCCGGTGCGGCGGCGGTGACCCAGGACGTCGTGCATCCGGGCCTGCGCGCCACCTCCTACGGCTTCTGTGTCATCGTGCAGAACCTGCTGGGCAGCTCGCTCGGCCCGATCTTCGTCGGGGCGGTTTCCGACGCCAGCGACATCACCTTCGCCATGACCCTGTTGCCCGCCTTCAGCCTGTTGGCCGGGCTTTTGTTTTTTGCCGGTGCGCTATTCTACAATCGGGATCTCGACAAAGTCGAGGCCATCGATCTGGAATTCAGCGCCACCTGATACAGTCGAGCCATACCATGACACCTAAACGAAATTACGACAGACAGCGCGTTTTCATCAGCGGCGGCACCAGCGGGATCGGACGCGCCGCCGGGATCCGTTTCGCGCAACTGGGCGCGGACGTGCTGGCCTTTTCCATCGACGCTCCCGCCGTTCGCGCCGAAGCCGAAGCGGCCTTCAAAGCGGCGGCCCCGCGTTCCGAGCAGCTGTTCGCCAGCTTGCCGCTCGACGTCACCGACCGCGACGCGGTGCTCGCCACCCTGAAAGACGCCATCGCCGATTTCGGCGGACCGCAGGTTCTGATCAACTGCGCCGGGGCGGGCGGCGCCACGCGTTTCGAGGAAGAGAGCTTCGCGCGCTTCGACAAGCTGATGCAGCTCAACGTCTACGGCCTGCGCCACGTGATCGAGGCCTGCCTGCCCGCCATGAAGCAGACGGGCGGCACCATCGTCAACGTGGCTTCCATGGCCGGGCTGATGGGTAATTACGGCTACACCACCTACTCGGCCTCCAAGTTCGCGGCGGTGGGCTTCACCCAGGCCCTGCGCAGCGAGCTGAAACCCTACGGCATCGGCGTATCGGTGCTCTGTCCGGTGCAGGTGGACACACCCATGCTGCGCCACACCGACACCTTCAAACCGCCGGAAACCAAGGCCATCAACGACAAAGCGGGCCTGATGTCCGCCGAAGCGGTGGTGGAAGGCATGTTGCAGGGCATGGACCGCAACCGCGCCTTGATCATTCCGGGCTTCAAGGGCCGTTTCGTCAACGCCGTCAACCGCTGGTTTCCCGGTCTGCGCGAAAGCATGACCGAACGTATCATCGAAAAGGCCCGTGTGAAAAACGAAGCGAGTGAATAATGGACCGCCGCCAGTTCCTGCAGTTTTCCGCCCTGGCCGCGCTGGCCGCCTCCGCGCCGGGCTGTTCCACCGCTACCCCGCGTTATGTCGCGCCCCATGCGGGCCGCTGGCCACAACGCTTACTGCTTAAAAACGCGCAGATCGTCGATGTCGAGCGGGGCGTGCTGCGCCCTGAAACCGCCCTGCTGATCGACGACGGTCGCATCGCGGCGCTGGTGTCGCCGGACAACCCGGTCGGACCCGCCGCGACGGTGGATCTGGCGGGCGGCTTCGTCACCCCCGGATTGATCAACGCCCATTGCCACATCACCCTGCCCTGCGGCGTGAATTTCGGTCCGGCCATGGTCTTCGCCTACGAACGGCAGGTGGAGCGCAACGCCGAGGAGTGCATCAAGCACGGCGTCACCTGCGTGCGCGACATGCTGGCCGTGGGTCCGTTGATGGACAAGCTCAAGGAGAAAATCGCACGCGGCGAAATCGTGGGCCCGCGCATTCTCACCTGCTGCGCCTTGTATGAGCCGGGCGGTTACGGCAGCCAGATCTCCGTCTGGGGCAACGACCCGTTCATCCGCGCGGCGCGCAATCCGGCCGAGGCGCGCGACGGCGTCAAGCGCGGAATCGACACGGGGGCCGACTTCATCAAGGTGTTCCAGCAACCCGAGCGGCTGTTCATTCCGAGCACGGCCCTGCCGGTGATGGACACGCCCACGCTGACAGCCGTGTGCGACGAGGCCCGTAAACAGGGCGTTTCCGTGGCCCTGCACCAAACCGAGCACGGCGGTATGCGGCGCGGACTGGAAAGCGGCGTGATCGATTTCCAACACGTGATCCGCGACGCGATGCTGGACGATGCCTGCCACCGCCGCATGAAAGATCAGGGCGGCTGGTCGGTGCCCACCTTGTCGGCGCCCTTCGGTCTGGCGCACCGCATGGACGGCGATCCCTGCTGGGGTCGCGGCTATCTGCCCGAGGTGCTGGCGCTGCGCGACGCGTGGCTGCCGAGTCTGATCCGCAGTTACCTCGAACCGGATCTGGCGACGGGCTCGCTGGATCTCTATCGCCGCTACCGCAACCCGCAATCCTATACCCAGCGGCACCTGATTCCCTGGCCCGACCCGCGCCATTTCACCTCGGCCGTGGTGCGCGGCATGGCCAACGCGCGGCAGCTGTACGAATCTGGCGTACCTTTCGGCTGCGGCAACGACGGCGGCATCCCCTTCGTCTTCCCCGGCGCGATGGCGCTTGAATTGATGCTTTTGGAGCACATCGGAGTCAGTGCGGCCGAGGGCCTGAAAATGGCCACGGTCAATAACGCGCGTCTTTTTGGGCTTGAGAATGAATTAGGCTCCATCGAAGCGGGCAAGGCGGCCGATCTGGCGGTCTTTACCGACAACCCGCTGACCCGTGCCGCGCACCTGATGCAACCGGCGAAAGTCTTCCAGAACGGGCGGCTGGTCTTCAGCAAACGGGAAGCCTGACGCAGGAGGCGACGAAGGGCGGGTTACGGCCCTCCCCTCTCTACATCTCCTTGTTATTACACATCTATTCACTGTTTTCGGCGCTTTTGCGGGGTGTCTTTCAGCTCCAACGGCGAAATCCCACCATTCTCGTGTGATATCAAATAGTTAACAGGGCGTCCTTTGAATATTTTCTATATATTATATTTAGTATATGAACTTTGCCGCCGCTTTGCGACTCGTAAAACGGCTGGACGGCCTTCTCGCTCCAGACGGCATCCGGAGTATCCGGCTTGCAACCCCTCGTTATAACATCGTTTTCCATGTTCGGACCGAATTCGCCGATCCGCGCAGCGGGACGACACAGCGTGATTTTGCAGCTTGGCGACCCAACACGGTGTGACGTATTAGGGCATTCCCTAAAAACTGATCGGAATACGACTTTACTCCCCGATTCGCCGCCGGAAAACCCTGTGATTTCAAGGAAAGCGAAAATGATCGCCGTCAAACGGCGCAGGGGACGCATCGAGCGAATCGACACCTGTCGCGGCAAAGCGGCCAAAATAGGTGGTGATGGCGCATTTTTGCAAATGTGACCTATTTCGCCGGTCACGGCAAGCGGACGAACGAGCGCATCCGGCGCAACCTCGCCCGCGCTAGGGCCAGATACTCGCCAGCGGGTAAAGGCGCAAGCGCGTGATCCGCAGCGTGCCCCGCCCCTCCAGGGAGAGACGCGTTCGGGTGACATCACCGGCGACATATTCGCTCATTACGCAGATGCCGTCCTGGGCGAACAGCTCCAGCGAGCCCAAGTCCGCCAGGATCCGCAGACGCAGGCGACCGTCGGTCAACGCCAGCGGCGCGACATGAAGTCCCGGATAGGCCGTAGCGAAATCGCCACCGGAAAGCTGCCGCCGGTCGACGCGCAACTCACCCGCGTCCCGCTCGTATTCGATGTGAATCCCGTCGTCCGCCTCGCCGAGAATCAACCCGAGCGCCGCCCCGGCTTCAAGCTCGACTTCCAGTTCCAAATCGAAAGCCGCCATCGACAGCTCGGCCAACTCCGCCGCCGCACGAGACGTCTCCACGTCGTCCAACTCCACGAAAGCCGCACCGCGCAAGGCTTCAAGCTCGGCGACCGGTCGCTGCCGCAGGCGCAATCCGTCCGCACTTTCGGTCAACGCGACGCTTCGCACCAGGCTTTGCGCGCCCTGCCACGGCTCGCTCGGTGTCGATAGCGCATAGCTCCAGTTGTTCAACCAACCGATCATCAGGCGCCGCCCGTCGGTTTCGGGCAGACCGGAAAAACTCTGCGCGGCGTAAAAATCCTTGCCCCAATCGAGCCAGAAAGGACCGCCGTCGGCGAGCGGCGTGAAGGCCGTTCCATCGAAATCCCCGACGAAATACTGGCTGCCCGAACCGCCCTGGGGACCGCCGGAAAACACATCCACCTGCAACACCCACAGCTTGTTTCCCGACCCGTCGGGATGCGGCAGGGCGAAGAGATCGGGACACTCCCACTTCCCCGATTCGAAATCCGCAGGCTGGGCGAATTCGCTGGCGAAAACCCACTCGCTCAGGTTCGCGGAGGTGTAAAAACGCAAGGCCCGCCCTGCCGTCAGCACCATCACGAAGCGGCCCTCCGGCGCATGCCAGAAGACCTTGGGGTCGCGAAAATCGGCCAGGCTGTCGTCGGTTAAAACCGGATTGTCGGCCTGCAATTCCCAACTGCGCCCGCGGTCGCGACTGACGGCCAGGCTCTGCTTCTGCCCGCCGCTGTTTCCGCCCGAATGCGTGAATACAGCTACGATACAGGGCCCGTCCGGACACCGGCCGCTGCGGTTGTCGGCATCCACCAACGCGCTGCCGGAATAGGCGTTGCCCAGCTCGGCGTCGTAGGGAATGGCGAGCGGCAAATCCTGCCAATGCAAAAGATCGGAACTGACCGCATGGCCCCACTCCACCGGTCCGACAAGAAATCCTTCCGCCGCATATTGATAGAACAAGTGGTATTCACCGTCGAAAAAGACAAGCCCGTTGGGATCGTTTATCCAACCCGAACGCGGGGTGAAATGCCAGCGCGGCCGCGTTTCCTCCACCCGTCCGTGATCCCACGATTCGGCGGCTTCCGCGTCGAGTTCGCCGTCGCCGTCGCCGTCGCCGTCGCCATCCGTAGCGAATTCAACATCGGTGTCGCCCGCGCGATCGGCATCGCCATCCGAGACGCTCGCGTCCCCTTCGCCGCAGCCCGCGGCCACCAGCACACCCAGCACCAGCCAGGCGAAAACGCCCCGCAAAGCGCCCAATTCCGTCCAGGCAACCGCCGTCCGCCTTTTCATCGCGGCCTCCTTTCACTCACCCATCGATGCCATCGGATATAGCACAGTCTCGCCCGCAGGTCGAGGCGCAACCAAGATGAGTGTCGCCGGGTTCGCTCCGCTACTGCCGATTTTCCAAACGCTTGCGGATTGCGCCCGCTATCGACGCTCCGGGTTGGTGCGCCTGCCCATTTTCCTTGCCCCTTCCGCGCAATGGCTCTATCCTATGATCGCTATCGTTATCAGGCGTTGTCCGTTAACCCTCAATGCAGAAACCGCCGCCACCATGAAGCTAAGCACCAAAATTCAAGCCCTCCCGAAACTGGCGGCCGCCCGTTTCCTGAATCGCCCGACGCCGCTGGTGGTGGGGTGGTCGCTGGGGACGCAGTGCGTTTTTTCCTGCACATACTGCAACGTCTGGCGCAAAAATCAACCCGGCCTGCCGACCGAAACGGCCTTGCGGCTCATCGACGACATGGCCGCGACCGGCGTCAAGGTGATTCAGTTCACCGGCGGCGAACCCCTGCTGCGAAAAGACTTGGGGCAGCTGATCGACCGCTGCTACGTACGCGGTATTTCGGTTTCGCTCAGTACGACGGGTTATGGCGTTGCGGATCGAATCCACGAGTTGAAAAACCTGGGACAGTTCTCGATCAGCCTGGACGGCCCACGCGACGTTCACGACGCCCTTCGAGGAGACGGAGCCTATGCCTGCGCGCTGGAAGGCCTCGAAGCCGCCAAGCGGCTGGACAAGAAGATCCGCATTTCCACGGTCTTGTCGTCCGAAAACCTGGATTCCCTCTCGCACGTTCTCGAAGTCGCGCACCGCTATCATGCCCGCGTAATGTTTCAACCGGCGACGGAAACGTTACTTCAAGGCGAACAGCCCAACCCGGTTCTCGCGGCACCGGCACGGATCTCGGCTGCGCTGGATTTTCTGATCGCCGAGAAGCGGCGCGGAAATCCGCATATCGGAAATTCGCTCGCCGGTCTGCGCTATTTGCGCCGCTTTCCCGAGCTGGCGCCGATGCGCTGCTATGCGTCGCGAATCGCCTGCCGCTTGACCCCCGATGGCATCATGAAGGGCTGCCCGCGCATGCCCGATCAGGCCGACGGCCCCGACTGCACGCAGATGCCCTTTAGCGAGGCCTTCAAACGGCTTGAACGCCGCGAAAGCTGTCCCGGCTGCTGGGTATCGGCGCGACTGGAGTTGAATATGATTCTCGCGCCGTCGCCCGTGGCGGCCTGGAATGCCCGGTCGACCTGAATTGAATTTCTCGCAAAATCCGGTATGATGATTGCGTGTCCCGCGTTTCAATCGGCAATGGATGCAAATGATGGCCCCATCAGCTTCTATGGATAATCAGCGTCGAGCGCGCCTTCTGTCGGCTTTCTCCATTTTGCTGAGCCTTGCTTTTTATGCATTCTGCATCGCGTGGATGGTGAACAGTTCGGAGACGTTAAGCGAAGCGTTTCGCTTTCCTACGGCCGCCTTGCTGGTTCCGGTGATCGCATCCGTTCTGATCAACATGCTGCTGCGACCCTGGAAATATCACTCTCTACTCGGCCGCTTCGGCCTCGTTCCCACCTATATCCAGTCCCTGAAGGATCGCTCGATTCTGCTGGCCTCCAAATGGATGCTGCCGTTTTTCTGGGCCGAGCCGCTGGCGATGTCGTTGGTCACACGCAAATGGCGGATGTCATTCTCGCAGGTGTCGGCCCTCTGGATCACCGACAAGAGCCTGGGTGTGTTGGCCGAAGCCGTTCTGCTTTTCGGGGCACTGCTCATGATGTGGATGCCCGGGTGGAGCGCGGGGGGGGTGACCCTCCTCGCAGCCGGGGTTTTGCTGCTGCTCATCGGTCGGCCGAGCAACGACACCCCCACCGATTCGCCGCCTAACCGGAAGGGCTTGCTTGCACGCATCGGCCGAAATCTATTTGCCGGATTTCGCGGAGTCGGCGGGTTGAAGGCCTATTCCTACAGCCGCCGCGTTCATCTCGCTTTGGCCACGATCGGCCATGAAGCGGCCGAGATTGCGTGTTTCGGCATCACGTTGTCCCTGGCGACCGGCTGCTCCATGAGCGCCCTGTCCCCTTTGGACCTCGTGCTGCTCAATGCCTTCGCCTCGCTGCCGCTATCGTTCGGCGGTTTCGGAAGCCGAGAAGCCGGGGCCGTCGTGCTGTTCAGCCATACAGGCGATCCCCGCGCCATTTGCATAGCGGCTTTCCTTACCACCGTCATGATCCGTTTCGCCCCGGCGTTGCCCGGCATCCTCTTCGTTCGTTCCGCTCTGGCGGACCGGCAACCAGAGACATCCCATGAGACGTAAACTCCCGATCATTCGCCCCGACAGCGCCGGACAAACGCTCGTCGGCCTGAGAAAGTCGCTCGACCGCCACCGCTCCGACCCTTTGACCGGCTACCGGGAGTTTGAAGCCCGCTTTGCCGAACTCGCGGGCGTTGGCGACTGTATTCTGTTTCCCAGAGCGAATGCCGCTCTGCATGCCGCCCTTTCCGGCCTGGGGATTCGTCCGGGTGCGACGATTGCCGTACCGACGCTGACCTGCACGAGCGTTCCGCTGCAACTGCAACGCGCCGGATACCGACCGGTTCCCATCGACGTGCGCGAAAGCGACGGCACGATCGACCCGCACAAGCTCCACCTGCTCGACCGCCATCGGCCCTCCGCCATTCTGGCCACGCATATTCTGGGAAATCCGGCTCCGCTGGAGGCTATCGGGCCATGGGCCGATGCACACGACGTTTGCCTCATCGAGGACTGCGCCCACGCCATCGGAACGCAATTCAAAGGCCGGAAAATCGGAACGTTCGGTCGGGCGGGAATCGTCAGCTTCGCCTCGTTCAAGCCGATCAGCATGAACGGCGGCGGTGCGTTGATCACCGACGACCCGGATCTGGCAGACGCCGCCCGCGAGCGCCAGCAGCGGTTTGAACCGGAGCCCTTTCCCCGTCACCTTCTCAAGACGGGTTCGCAAGCCGTCCTGCGGCTGGGGACATCGGCACCCGTTTACGACTGGGTGGGCGCGTTTTTGTGGCAACGGCTGTTCGAATCTTCGAACGGCCTGGCCGCCTATAAAACGTACATCCGACCGTTTCTGAAAAAAGGCGCGGATAGCGAAACACCGCGTATGCCGCATCCTGCGGCGGTCGAATCCGCCCTGCGTGCGCTCGACCGCTTCCCGGCAGCGCTGAAGCGCCGACGGCAGCAGATGGCCCAGTTCCAGTTGGCTTTTCCCCGCAACCAGGCCGCCCGACGCCTGTTCATTTCGGACCCGGGCGGCGAGTCGGCCTGCCAATATCTCTACATCAAATCAAACGACCGCGACAGGGACATCGCGCGGCTCAATCGCGCCGGGATCGGGGCGGTGCGGCCGTCCAGTATGTATTGGGATTTCCCGGATGCCCGCGAGGAAGAAGTCCGCATCGGCCGCAAGCTGGACGAAACCCTCATCATGCTGCCCTGGTATGACGATCTCGGCGAGGACGAGGTTCTGCGGATCGCGCGAGCGGTTGCCGCGCTACCCTGAAAGCGAACCCGCGCTACTTATCGAAAAACAGCCCTTTGAACAACATGCGTGCCGCCGTGCGGACGCTGCGACGCAGTTCGTCGCCGCTGCGGATGCGCTTGAGCGCTTTGACGATGTAGGACGGCCGATAGTAGTAAAGGTAGTAGGCCAGTTTCGTCCAGGCCTCGATCTCCATTTCACCCAAGCCGGTCCAGGGATTGGGCATGCGGGTTTCCGGCTGCTTGCCCAGGACGTAATCACGCCAGAAATCCTTGCCGGTCCGGCGGATCAATTCCGAATCCAGGTCCGTGCAGGGTTTGGCGATGGTGCGGGAGAACTGGGCGTAATCGACATTCAATTGCGTCGCGTACTGAATCGTTTGAAGCAGGCTCGAACGGGTCTCGCCCGGCACACCGGTCATGAAGAACCCCAGCGAGCGGATCCCGCAGCGGCTGGTGGCGTCGAGGCAGGCCCGCACGTCGTCCGGCGTGATGTTTTTTCTCATGATGGACAGCGAAGAGGTGTTCGGGGTTTCGATGCCGTAATAGATCTTCTGGCAACCGGCCTTGGCCATGAGCGCCAGCAGCGGTTCGTTAACCGACGTAACGCGTGACCGGCAGGACCACTCGAAGGAGAGGTTGCGTTCCAGAATGCCTTCGCAAATGGCGGTCAGACGCGAATTATCGACGGGGAAATCGGCATCGAAAAAATCGACCTCGCGCACGCCGTAACGCCGGATACAGGTTTCCAGTTCCAGAAGCACATTCTCCGCCGAACGTTTGCGATGCGGAATATGCGCGATGGCGCAATAGCTGCAATTGAACGGACAGCCCATGCTGGTCATCATGATCGTGAAGTTGCGCTTCTGCGAGGTGATCGAGTAATAGCGGTCGTTGGGCAGCAGATGCCGGGCGGGAAACGGATAATCGTCGAAATCCGGCAGCGAGTCGGACGGCGGCCGCAGGATGATCTCGTCACCCCGGCGGTAGCAGACACCGTCGATGCCACTCGGCTCCGCATCCGCCTCCAACGCATCGAGCAAGGCGGGCAAGGCATGAAGCGCATCGCCTTGGATACCGAAATCGATCGTCCGATGACTCATCGTTTCGCGCGGGTAAAGCCCCAGGTTGATGCCGCCGGCCAGAATCGGAATACCAAGCGCCTCTTTGACGGCTTTCGCCCAGGCCAGCGTGTCGTGAAACATATAAGTGGAAAAATAGAATCCGGCATAATCCGGGGCGAACGCGCGTACACGCCGAATCGTTTCGTCGATGCCGATTTTGAGCGCATTCGCATCGATGATCGTGACCGCATGGCCCGCTTCTTCCGCCACGGCGGCGGCATAGGCGAGGTTGATCGGAGGGAAAACACCGAAATCTTCATCGACCACTTCGAGGTTTTCGGCAAAGCGCTTGTGCCGGTATGGAGCGAATATGAAAGCAATACGAGCCATGATTATCAGTTGACCAGTCGCAGGATGTCCAGAATCGGGCGGGGGTTAAGTGAATATAATAAATTCAAGCTTAGAGACCCGCAAAAACCGCAGCCGCTACAGTGTACCTCGGGAAGCTTGGAGATGGCCTCCGCCAGCCCGACTTCGGGAAAGGTCGGCAGTTCTCCGGTATAGGAAACCCGGTCGCAGGGCATCACGGTTCCATCCGGATTGAGCATGACGAAAATCCGTCCCGCGCCGCAGGTCAACGCGGGATAGTTCGGCCAGTTGCGAATATGATTCAGCTCGGCCATGGAGTTGCGAATGTGCGGATTTCCGCGTCGTTTTTCGTCGATCAGCTTCGCAATGACCCGGCGCATAGCGGCCGGATCGGGCGCGATCCGATCGACGGTCTCGACGCCGTGATAGAGCGCTTTAACCGGCTGAAACGCAATCACGGTGCCATACGAACGGGCGATGTCCATCAAGTCCTCGATGTGCTGCACGTTCCGGCGGGTGATGGTGGCGGCGAAGGTGAACTTACGCAGACGGCGGTGGGCCAGATCCGCAGCCGCGATGGCCGTATCGAAGGCAAAGGGCTGCCCGCGAGAGGCATTGTGGATGTCACGCGGACCATCGAGGCTGATTTTCAGCAAATCGAGATCGCCCAATTCGTCGATGCGCTTATCCAGCATGAAACCGCTGCTGTTGAGGCTGGGCGAGATGCCGAGTCGCGCAGCGGCGGATACGAGCGTTCCGATGTCGTCGCGTAGCAGGGGCTCGCCGCCGGAAAACGAGATCCGGGTCGCACCGAGTCGCGCCAGCTGTTCGAGCCCGGAGATGATCGTGTCGGTCGCCAATTCTTCGATCGGCGTTTTCCAGAGATTGCAGTATTCGCAGCGGAAGGCGCAACGGTGAAGCAGATTCCAGCGGACGGCCACGGGGACGCGCTTGCCAGCCAGTCTGGCAGTGAGAATCCGAAGCCCGGAGGCCAGCTGAGTCGAACGCCGCATACCGCGAAACCTTTATTCTTCCATACATGATCGATAACAGGCGGTTATTAAAACGGATACGCACGGCTTTGTCAATTGCGATTGCCGGTCTCTCGTCGATTGTTCAACCTTCTCATTCCTTTCGTGAAAGACACGACGAAATGCGGTTCCAGCAGCATCCGAACGGCCACGCGCGACAGACCGAAGGAAAGCCCCGCTTTCTCTAGCGGGAGAATCCAGCCGATGGATTCTCGGCGCTTGCACACCGTTTGACGGGAGCATCAGCGAGGCGCTTCCCACAACGGAGCCGCCGTATGCGCCGAGGTCGCATCGGAGGAGACGGGGGACGCGATGGATCGAACGGGCACCAGCCTCGGTTGCCGGGTGTCCACGGAGCCATCGAAATGAAGCAACGTGGACAGCAGCGGCAGACATGGACGCTGATCGACGTACAGCATCATCGAATTGCCGGCCGCGTCCGTCAACATCGGATCCAACAGAAAATAGATGCGGTCGTAACTCGACAGCGTCGACTTCATCCGGGCGGCCTGTTGCGCACACCGGGCGGTATCCAAACGGCGAGCCGGAGGAGGCCGCGAGATGTTTTGGTGCTCCAATATCGCGAGGTCTGCACCGATCGGGCAGGCGGGAGGATACAAATCCTCGACCAGAAGAACGTCGCTGCGGCCGGTCACCATGAAAAACACCAGGGCGTCCATCTCCGTCGTCTTCCCCATTTTCAACACCAAGGTCTGCGCACTCTGCGGAAGCGCATGAAGGAGCGCCAGCGTCTTCGCGCGCGGACCGTTGAAAAAATCGATGGCCATGCCGTAGCCGATGACGGTATAGACGGCCAAAATCAAGCACATCACGCGGTGGCGTTTCGGAAACGACACCCATCGCAGAACAACAGGGGCCGCCAGAACGTAGGTCGGCAGAAGAGTAAACAGCGCATACCGCCATTGGTTGGTTCCGCGCAGGTTGATGGCAACCGAAAACACAGCCAAGATGACCAGCACGTGCAGGTGCAGCGGGCGCAACGCTTTCAGTTCCGGACGCCGAAGCGAGGCCAGAAAGGCCAGCTTATACGGCAGAAACGGCGGATTCTGAATCAAGGTGAAGAACAGATAAACCAACAGGTGCAAGGGATAGGGAAATTGTTGTTCGTGGAGTTTCCCCCGGACGATGTCCTGCCAGGAGATATGAAATTCGTTTAGGAAAGCGAGCGTGGCGGCTGCCGCCAGGGCCGGGACGAATGCACTGAGCCAGCGGGCAAGGCGCGAGGACCGGTTATCGGGCGATCCATCCTTGAAAAAAACGGTAAGGGGAAAAAGGACCGCCAGAACGGCAAAACCGGGTTTGAGTATGCAGGCCAGGCTGAGTGCGCCGCAGGTGAAAACAATGAGCGCAAATCGCAGGCCACTCCCCGATCGCAAACCGACCAACGCAAGATACAAAGCCAGAAAATACGCGGCCGCGGCGATCATCTCGGCGGAAATGGACGCGGATTGTATCCAGGAAACGGGGCAGATCAGCAACAGCACTCCCGCGAGAGCGGCCGTTTGCAGACGACCGTAATACTCCCATGCAATCAGAAAGGCCAGAGGCGGTAGCAACGATCCGGCCATTCGGCACGGGAGGAAAATCGTCTCCAGGTTGTCTCCCCATAAAAAAATCGCCAATCGGTACAGGGCCACCACCGCATCCGAATGCTGCGTCGATTCCAGCATACCGCTCCCGCGCGCCGCGGCATAGATCAGCAAATCGTCTCCCTGGGGATGAATCAGGGCGTAAGGCAGCAGAAAGCGTGTCGCCACACTGGCCAGACACAGCAGACCGAACGACCACATCAGACGGCGGTCGGGTCGAACGGGGCGTACCAGCATCAACGTGACAAAAAGAGTCAAAATCGCGGCGAGCGGGACATGTCGGCGGTGGCTGGCACCAAGTGGCCGATAGCGATGGATCGGCGGTTCATCCGCCACAAGCGCAGCCGGAGGCAAGGGAGAGGCTTTCACGGGGAGAGCGATATCGTCGGGAGACGGCAGCGGAGGCGCATCCGGACTTTCTCGCCACAGGGCTTCGATGGCGTCCGTCCGATTCGTGCTTTCCACCCACTTCAACCAGGCCTCGCACCCGCGCATCCGAGCGGCGTTCCCATCCCTTGCGCAAAGAATCACCGCACTCTGACCCAGTCGGCGGCAGGCTTCAGATGGTTTTTCGGAGGGGTGAACCTGCAGTTGAAAGGTCGTCCCGTCGGTCGCGGCCGCCCCGCCGAAAGGCTGGACCGTAATGGAAATCTCATGCTGACCGACCGAAACCGAGTCGACATCGAAACCCGCGGCCAGCGGGTCGGACGGCATCAGCAGATCGCGAAGACGCGCCTCGGGAATCTGCGGCAGGATCGGCTCGGCGTGCAGATCGACGAAAGAAACAAGCAGAAACAGAAACAGCGGCAGCAGGCAGCACAAACGAGATCCCGGTTGACGTCGCCGCATTCTCTCGAAGATGAAGCTTAATACGAGTTGAGCAGGTCGAATTTCTGTTCGCACAGATAATCCCATTTCGGCCGATGATACGATTTGCAGATGTTGGTTTTTCCCATGTAAAGATCATAGAGCCGTGCCACGAAAGGCGTGGCGACTTTTTTGAATTCTTCCGGGCTCATCTGGTTGCTGATGGCTCGGGTGATGCTGTAAAATTGAACGCCCATGGGCTCGCCCGGCACGGGCATGTCCGGGTTGCTCGTGACTTCGCAGATATATCGCAATTCATAAGGTTTCCCGATTTTCTTGCAAAGCGTCGAATCGGTGGCGTGAAAGGCGTCGTACAGAATCAGCATGTACTTCTGAACCAGAGAAGGGAAATCGGCCAGCAAAACCTGAAAGCGTTCTCTGGGCAGCGGATTTTGAATGCCGTGCATAATCAGTGTTTTCAGGCCGATACTGATTGCGCAGTGCAGGGGCGGCGCATCCAGGTTCGGCGGGGAGCGCAGGTCGTTCATGTCTTCCGATACGGCAATCCCGTGTTGGATACCGAGAATATACTGATGATGGCGGCAAATATCGAAATTCGATTCTTCAACGGATTCGCAATACAGGTACGGTTCCAAGACACCCCAGAATGTTGAAATGATTTCATCATCTTCCGCTTCGATCAACTTCAGCTTTTCGGGGTCCAGCTTGACGGCAGGCCGATCGAACAGCTCATCTCCCAATTCCTTGCATGTTTTTTCGGGCATCCGCAAGGCGACGGTTTCATAGCCCGTATTTTTCGAATCGGAACCCTCATTGGCCGGTTGTTTGCGTTCCGGGGCTTTCATCGATCCGGGCGGAGCAGGCGCCTCGTCTTTCACGGTCTCTTGAGACACCCCGTTCTCGACATCACCTTGGCTTCGCAGAAGGATATCGGCAATCAGGATAGAGGTTACGATAACCGCCACCACAATCACAACCTGGATTTTTTTGGACATATTCACCCTCGGCACACTTAAACGGCCACCTGTTGTAAGGCCGGATGCTGCAACGATCGCCAACGTGTAAATTCGCCGATATCATAGACAAATCGGGCGCAAAATGCAATGACGTCTTGTTTTCCGGCAGGGCTTTTTAATTCTGTTTCAGATCTTGTAGAGAAAACGGTTGCTGTTCTTCAAGGAGCTAGTTCCCAATGCGGGCTGCTGACATCGCTAAATGAAGCCAGTATCACCCTCCGTTCTCTGACCCATCCCCGGGTTTGCAAAAGTCTATGAGGGGACTCGGTTCAGGGCGTCGATTGTGTTTGGAATGGGTTTGAGGGTGGTCCGGATGACAAGCGAACCCACCCGACCACAAGCGGGAAAGGGAACACTCTGCCAGGGGTTCACCTCTAGCGACTGCGGCCCCATAAGGGAACGGAATCATTATACGAATCGACCGCGTTTGACGTATTCTACGCTTGGTACATCTGTCAATCGTTGTAAACGCAGTGTTTCTTAAAAATCTGTCGCGCTTTCGGTGGACGGGCTTTCAATGCGTTCAGGTCGCACAAACAGACTATCTGCAAAGACGCCCGTGCCCACCTGTTCCACATCGGATCGTATCATCAAACGCACGGCGGAAGCCCCGGGAGGAATCCGGGTCAAGAATTCCATCGAGGTCCACTCGGGGTTGTGCGTTTCGGCTCCCGGCACTTCAGCCCACACGCTTCCCTCGGCATCGATGATCTCCAGAGCCATATTAACCGTGGTTCTGGCCGCCCACGTGCGCAACCACCCGCCCCAACGCAAGGCGAAGTCTCCCCGGTCGATCAAGTCGAAATACGGTTGCAGGTCGAGGCGTTGTGACAAGGTCGAGACTCCCGGCTCCCCGGCGTTCAAATCAAGCATGCCGCCGCCGAAAAACAGCCCTTCGCCCGAAAAAGAGCATGGATGAAACACGGTCAATCCGGCCACCTCACCGTCTTCCAGACGTCGCCAGCCATAGGCGTCCCAGTTTTCCATATCCGTTTCAGCGCCCGTGTTTTGCAGCAGGTTGCCGCCCAGCGTTCGGTGCGCTGTTTCCAACGCTTCAAAGCCCAGGTAAAGATCGTCGAATACGACGTCGTTTCCTCGACCGTTTTGCGACTTGTGGTGAGAGATCCACGCGACCCGGGAGGCCCGCACTTCCGGGGGAATGTCTAGGATGGCATACACGGGATGCCAGGCCAAGGTGTCGCGCCGTTTGGAACTCCAGCGAGTCAGGACTTTGCCGGTTTCATCCAGCATTTCCAGAACCATTTCGCCCTCATCCGTGGGCAGCGGTTTGTTGGAAACGATCCCGTCTTTCTCATCCGTTTGGTAGCCGGTTGCCAACCACCCGGATAACAGCAGGCGTCCCTGTCCTCGATCGATGATTTCGGCCTGCTCGGAGAGATCGACCGTTTGCGTACCCGACGATAACTTCGATGCGTCGGCGGGCTGCTCCAGCCAGCCTGTAAACAGCATCTGCCCTGAACGCGGCAGCTGATGTTCACGCTCGTTTTCGGCACGAGCATCGTTGAGAATCGTCCAGCCTTCAAGACCTTCTTCCGCACCGGGATTACGCAGCAGATTCGGCGGGCGTTCATCCTCGGACGGAAAATCCCTGTCAATTGCCCGATACGGAGCGAAGGGATCTTCAGCAAACGCCTCGCCGCCTTCGATAGGATAAAGCAGATCCGCGATCACCGGTTTATGATCCGAAAGCACGGGAGCGAGGTTCAGCACATCCGCGCTCAGCGCGATGGCGGGGTAGTCGTTGCGCCACCAGATCAGATCGATCAATTGGGAGCCCTCGGTGTCGTCGAAACCAATGGACGGCCATGAGATCCGTTCCCCGGGATAGTAGCCCAGGGTGGTGAAAACATCCGTTGCGACCTCTTCCAACATCGTATTTTGCGTGCTGTAGTGCTCATCGTTGAAGTCGCCGGTCAGCACGAGGTGCTTGACCGTTTCGGGTTCAATGACCTCGTCGGTGAACTGGCGAAACTCCAGGTTTCCCGAGACATTCCAATCCAAATGTGCATTGTAGAAGACGAAGCGCACCCCATCGATGACCGTTTCGGATCGGGTAAAGTGGCCGCCGTTGTCCGGCGCGCCTTGTGTGAATCCTTCCAGAGGTGTTTTCGAAAGCTGCGCAACCTCGTAACCGTCATAGTATTCCATTCCCGCTGCCTCGGCGATCTGCGGCAGATAGCTGTCGTCGCATTCCTGCAGACCGACGAGGTCGGGTTCGTACGTCCGGATCATCGCACCGATTGCCTCGGCCGAAGCATATCGGGTGTCGAAAATGTTGTAACTCATCACCCGTATGGTGACTCCTTGCGGTAAGGGAGGGGAAGGTGGATCGGGAAGGGCTTGGAGAACAAGATCTTCCGGGGTGAGACCCGTATCGATCGACGGCCGAGCTTCCGCTTCGCGATCCGAATCGGGGTCGACGTCTCCCTCCTCCCCGTCGCCATCGCTATCGCCATCCCCGTCAACGGGATGATCTCCATCCGAATAGACCCCCGAATCGCTCGAACAGGCCAGCATCAGCAACAGAACCAAGAACGCTAAGGACCAACCGACTCGCAGCATGCACCTTCTCCAGCCTCGAAAAACATTCACGAATGATAGCACATGGAACACACTCTAAAAAGAAAAGATATGCCATCAACTCCAGCAATCTTTTTCGTTGACGCAGTTCCCCTAGGAAAATAGCGTAATAGCGTAAAGGTGAAACGCCCATCGACCCACCCAACATCCCCAAACCGGGCAATCCGGTGGAGAAGAAGCATCGCGCTTCTTCTTTTAGCGGGCGAAAACAACCTATCTCTTCTCACTCGGGGCACACACGTAGCGAAAGCCTTGATTACCGTACACCGTGTCTTGCTTCAAGACTTTGGAATCACTTTCATTTTATGCTATAATCCCTGCCCATGTTTAGCTGGTTCAAAAACAGGGCGCGCAAAAAGATACGCCAAATCACCTTCCCACAGGAATGGTGCGCCCATATCGAACGGAACATGCCTTATTACAAGATGCTACGGCCCGAGGAACAGACCGAGCTCAAAGGTCACATCCAGGTCTTTCTTTCGGAAAAGCGCTTTGAGGGTGTGCATGGGGTGGAGATCACGGACGAGATCCGCGTGACCATCGCTGCCCAGGCATGCATCCTGCTGCTAAACCGAAAAACGGACTACTACCCGGGACTGGACACGATCATCGTCTACCCCCAAGCCTACATAGCAACTGTGAAAAGGAGCGGACCCGCCGGCCTGCTTGAGGAGAGGCAGGAGTTGCGGCTCGGTGAGAGCTGGCGCAGGGGCCAGGTGGTGCTGTCCTGGGACGACGTCAAAAAGGGCGCGGCAGATGTGCGGGACGGACAAAATCTCGTGTTCCATGAGTTTGCCCACCAGTTGGACGGCGAGGACGGCGTGGACGACGGTGCGCCTAAACTTGATAAGCGCTCGCATTACATTGCCTGGGCCAGGGTTTTGGGCGAGGAATACAAGAAGCTCACCTTGCGCATCGAGGGTCGCTGCCCGGCGTTCATTCGTCCTTACGCCACCAAGAACCCTCCGGAATTCTTCGCCGTGGTAACGGAAGTGTTTTTCGAGCAGCCTGAAAAGCTTTCCCGCTGTCACCCGGAGCTCTACGAACAGCTTAAAAACTTTTATAAGCAGGATCCGGTAGAACGGTATCGGTAAACGATGGTGCGCCGACCGCTCCGGACCTGTCCGGCGACGGCGACTTGGACCAGACAGAAAACGAATTTGACTTAGACCCTCAAGAGTTCGAGTCACCTCTGGATGACAATGAGCAGGAGACGGATGATGAATCACCCATTGTATCTCGTATTCCCTCATAGTCCCAATTATTGATTTCCTGTTCAATCCAAGCTAAAAAGCCAATTGCAGTTGCGAACGAAAACGGACATCCCTCTTGTCCCTCCCTACAAGTTCGTAGTGCAGATAGGAGATGTCATTTTGCCATTTCAGACACTCGCCGATTAAGTATATATTGATTCCAAATGTGGCCTCATGCTCCTTAATGACCGTTCCCATCTTTTTATATTGGTCGGTTAACTCGTCCGTTTCTGTCTGATCTGTCGCAGCGGTGACAATGGCATCGGCCCGCAATCTGGCATCCTTGCGAAAATCGGTCATACCGTGGACCACTGAATATCGAGCGGCCAATTCCACCCGTTTGATGAATACGTAGCTTGCCTGAACCAGTCCTCCCATCATGGCGATTTCGGGAATTTCATTTGCCATCACACGGTCGCCCCAACCGACATAGTAAACGAGCGATAGCGAGACCCCGTGCACCTTCATAAGAAATTCGGGAGCAAAACGGGCCGTAAAATCGATTTCCTTGTCGGCATTAAGGTCATACGTAGCCGAGACTCCCAGATGAAAACGGAATGGTCCACCCTCAAAATCCGTATCTCTGCGCAAATCAATACCATTGTGATTGTATCCGATGCGTGCGGCCAGCTCCGGGTGAAATTCCATTTTCGGACCGGGCTTTGCCAGATTCGACGAACTGATTATTTCTTCACCGTAAAGCGTGGCGATGCCCAATGCCTGACTGGAACGGGCATTTGTACCGCTGAACACGCCGAATGCGTAATCGATCTTCTGTGGGTTCTCCAAACCGCTGTGAACTGCTAGGCCAATTTGGCGCTCGGCCCCGAAACATTTGCTTGTATTCGCCCAATCCACAAGCGTCAGGCGTTTGTAGCTCTGAATGCGATAGCGGGTGAACGGTATTTTCCATTGACCAATCCGAATCTGGGCATATGGATGCGGCTTGTAATTGATGTAGTAATCCAGCAGGTCTAGCGTGTTTGGGCTTGTATTCAAGTGCAGATAGAACTCGAACATCCCATCCATTAATGAGCCTCTAAGGTTTGGGCGAATTCGCCGTGCCTCTGCATATACGATGTTGTCCCTGTCCGTATTCGCTCCCATGTCCTTGTTGTCGACACGGAACAGCAACTGTACCGCCAAACCGACACGTAAGGAGTGTTGCCGGTCTTTGCTAACCCATTCGAAAGGTCCGATTTTATCAGGCCAGGCAATTCCTCCACTTTCCGCTTTTACCGAGGCACTGTCGAGCCGGGTATTGGATTTCCCAGACGGGATGTCTCCCGCCTCGTTTGGATTTGCATAAAGAAACGAAGCATGAAAAAGAATCGCCATTACGACAACCGCTTGTTTCCAAAACATCCGTGTCTCCTTCCCCAATCGAGAGCGATATGCAGGCTTATTTCATCAGCGCTTTTTCAGGTTTTCAGATTCTTTTATTCAAGGGATTTCAGTCTTTCCTCAGCACGTATCTTCTTCATGCATGCCGCGAGGATATATATTGCCACCCGATCCATGTTTGCCGATTTCGAAACGATCTCGTAAGCTCTCCGCGAAATAACGCTGACATCCCCCCAGCGCGCATGTCCGGAAAAAAACAAAAGCCACTCGCATAGCGGATATTTTTCGAGGATGAAACGAACCTGCGAGTCCATGTTTTCGTCGTAATCCGAAACGTCCAGCAGTACAGAATCGGGGTTTATATTCTCTACACATTTACCATACGTCATGATGGAGCGGAATCCGCGTTTCGCGAGTTCATCGGTCATGAAACGTTCCCACTCCTCATCGACCGTCATGAGCAGGATATTCTTTCTCATGGCGTCCAATCATCGACGGCAATATGTAGAATTTCGAGGAATATATCCTTATCCCTAAGAATACCGACAATCTGTCCGTTACGTATGACTGGCAGATTGATGAGACTGTTTTCGGCCATCAAAACGGTCGCTTCTATCAAGGATGTTTGTTCATCGATGGCGATCAGATCCTCCTTGTGGATATAATCTCCCACGACTCGATCGCCCAGGACTTTGCACTGCGCCAGGAATATGCCGGTGTAAAACGAACGATAAGGATCGCCAACCATCCATTGTGGCACAGCCATGCCTAGCACATCGACCATACGCAGAAGTCCGACGATGTGCTCACTACGGTCCAAAACCAGGATAGATCGATGACCGGTTTCGGTGATTTTTCCGGAAACGGGAGAATCAAGGCTGTCTCTCAGCTCACTTAGCGCCTCCGTTATGGTCTGGTCGATATAGATCTTGCGGTAACTGTCGATATCGACCATCAGGTCCGGTATTGACCGTTCAAGAAGCGGTTTTGCATATTTCGCATTCAGAAGATGCCTGATTTTATAGGCGAGGTGATCGATATCGACCGGTTTCTGGAGAAAGTCGACAATCTCCAGTTTGATACCCGTCAGAGCGCTGTCGAAGTCGCCATGGCCGGTCAGGATGATAACCGGCAGATCGCCGTGTTCATTGCGGATGTTCTTCAATGTGGTGATGCCGTCCATTTCCGCCATTTTCAGGTCGAGAATGATCAGATCCGGTGTAGCGGTCGTCAGATAGTCGAGTCCTTCCTGACCACTTCCAACATCGTCCACTTCGAAGCCACGCCTCGACAGGGTCCGGACCGTACTTTCGCGAAAATCTTTCTCATCGTCAATCAGTAGTATCTTTATCTTCAACATGGTGTTCTCCTCGTTCGAGTTCGTTACTGTGGCAACGGAAGGCCCTGGAAGCCTACCCAAATCCAATAGGTTGCCGACAAAATAATTAAAAGGACCAAACCGAATAGTACACAGGGAACACCGACCCGGAAATAGTCTTTCATTTCCAAATGCCCACTGGCGTAGACGATTGCGTTGGGTGGTGTCCCGATAATAAGCAGATACGCCATCGAACTGGCCGCTGCCGTAGCCAGCGCCATGAAAGGAACAATCACCGTGCCGGGATTTGAAACCGCTGCCATGTTTAGCGTTATCGGCCCCACCGACGCCGCCGCCGGACCATCCGCCATCAATTGCGTCATACCCGCAGTTACTATTGCTCCAATAGCGAGCAGACCCTTGCCGGTAGCCAATCCTAATGGTTCGACGATCTCGATGATGGAACGCGCCATCCAGTAGGCCGCCCCGGAATCCGCCATGATTTTTCCGAAGATGATCGCACCAGCATACAGCCAGACGACACCCCAATCCACCTTCTCCTGGTAATCACGCCAGTTGACCACCCCCGTCAGCAAGTAGGCGACGGCCCCGGCTACCGCTATGACACCGATACCCAACCGAATGCCGGTGAGTTGCAGAATCAAACTCTTTTCGGTGATCCAGCCGCACAGCATCAGCAAAAATATGACAATGGCGATGATCTGTTTTCGGTTCCAACCCCCGCTTCGTGAAATGTCTTCGCGAAGTATCTTCAATGCGGGTGACAGATCGCGAATCTGTGGTTTGAAACGCCAGTTGACCATCAACCAGAGGAAAACCATCATAATCAACACGAAAGGAAAAGCGTACACGATCCATTCACCGTAACCGATGTTGATGCCGAACATGTCTTCCAGATAGGTCATCATGATGACATTGCGCGCTCCACCCGACGGCGAGCCGAATCCTCCGATGTTGCAGGCCATGGCAATGGTAATGAACAGCATCTTTGCCAATTCCGGATCGACGGGGATTTTCTTGTTCAAGCTGTTGGAGTAAAGGATCATTCCGATCGGCAGAAACATGGCCGCCAGTGCGTGATCGGAGATAAACGCCGCAGCCGGGGAAATGACCAGAATCATGATGCCGGTGATAACGCTGATTTTCGGCTTGGCGAGAAACTTGAATATGATAAGGCAGACGCGCTTATCAACCCCTGTCTTGACGAAGGCTGCTGCAAACATCAGACTTCCCATAATGAACCAAACTGCGTCGTCCCAGAACATCGATGCCACTTCCTTGCGAGTCACGATTCCGGCAAACACAAGGATTAAGCCGATGCAGAATGCCACACCGGGAAGTGGCATGGCTTCCGTGAGAAAGCAGAGTATTACGAAAACCATCATGGCGACTACAACCTTGATATTTCTGGCTGCCCTGTCAGCCGTTTTCTTCTCTGCATCGTTCAGATCGGTATATTTCAATCTCACCAGCCGCAATTCCTGTGCACTTTTCATCATCGCGAGGAACTCGGCATCCGGAATTTCGGAAATTTTCGCTTGGTATTTTTCCACATACGAATCCCGGCTTGGAAAACCGGCCTTCACAATCCATTTTGCGTCCTTTTTCACCGCCCGTTTCTTACTAAGGGCACCCTGGACCATGCTAAGTTCAAGAACACGGCCCGTCATCGCTTCCCACTGTTCGCAATCCTCAAAGGACTTCTCGAACAGTTGCTGACTGAAGAAATCGAGAACGTGGGTTTCGCCTGCCGTATATTCGACAGCGACATCCAGCATGGAATTTGGTATGGGAATCATCAACACGATTATGAAAGCTGCGATGGCTATCGCAAGCTTTTTCGGCTCGACATATTTATCGTAGCCGGTTATTTTCTTTTTCTGAGGCCCGCTTTTCAACATATTCTGCTCCTTCTATCTGTTTGGGGAACCAGCGTTTGCCTACATCAGGAGGGGGTCTTCTCAATCAGTTTTTTGATCTGCGCACTTCGGCGTTCAACCTCAGTTTCTTTCTTTTTCTTGTGAGCGGCTCGAATGATCCGAACAAATTCATCCGTTTCCTGAGGCTTGGTCAGATAATCGAACGCGCCTTGCTTCATACCTCGCACCGCAAGGGAAACATTGCCGTGTCCGGTCAGTAAAACGACTTCAATGGCGGGGTCGTCCAGTTTGATTTGGTTGAGGAGGTCCATGCCGTCGATGCCTGGCATTTTTACATCCACAATCACAACATCAACACGCTTTTGGGCAAGCAGGTCGAGTGCCTTTCGACCACTGCCTGCGGTAAATACTTCCATACCGCGTCGGGCAAGTACTTTTTCCATCGAGCTTAGAAACTCCACCTCGTCATCAACAAGAAGCACCCGGACAGAACGTGCATCTTCTGATTCAGCCCATTTCCGACAGTCGGATGAAGAGCTTTCAGCCTTCTGATTGTGTGCATCCGTGAGGGCTTTTACGAGATCGTCGATTTCGATAGGCTTGGCCAGATACGTAAACAAGCCGTTCTTGCCCAGTTCAAACGCCTTCTGAAGATTGCCGTGTCCGGTCAGCATGATGATTTGCATATCCGGAACTTCTTTGTGAAGTTCATAGTACAAACGATGTCCGTCCATGTCGGGCATTTTGACGTCCAGAAGCGCTACATCCAGTTTTCCAGACCTGCACATCTGCAATGCGCCAAGTCCATTCGAAGCGGTGGTTACATCGAACCCCCGTCGTCTCAATGCCTTGGCTGTGCTTTCTAGAAAATCAAGCTCATCGTCAACCAACAGAACCCGGATACCGGTAGGATTTTCAATCATATCAAGCTCCTTAATTCTTGATGCGGGATTCAGCCTTGGTAGCTATTGGAAACGTGAGATGGAAAATGGCACCTTTGCCGAAATCAGATTCGGCCCATATCTTGCCGTTCCATTGCGTTACAATGCCGTAACAGACCGAAAGGCCCAGGCCAGTGCCCAAACCAACGGGTTTTGTCGTGAAGAACGGTGTGAAAATTCTGTCCAGATACTCCGGAGAAATTCCCGGTCCCGTATCCTCGATGGTGAAATGGATGGTATCGCCTTCCATGACGGCGCTTGTCAGGACGACGCCATCCGAGCCAACGGCCTGGAGTGCGTTCGTAATCAGGTTGGTGACGATCTGTTCGAATTCGCTGGAATCAATCTGAATTTCAGGCAAAACCTTTTCAATGTCCAACTGAAGATCGACATTGTTTACTGTAGCCTGCTTTTTTAAAAGACCGACGATCTCGGCAAGATGGATATCCGGATGAATGCATTCAGATTGTGCCGTTCCATGACGTCCGAACTTCAACATTTTTTGTGTTATGGAGCGACATCGAAGCACCTGCTTCTTGACAAGTGCGACACTATCCGACAGTTCACGATCGTGTGCTTCATCAATATCAATTTCGCCGAGCAGGTCACCAATGTTCGTCTGTTCCGATAATATGACAGCAAGTGGATTGTTTATTTCGTGCGCCAGACCAGTTGACAATTCGCCGATAGCCGCCATCTTGCTGGCCTGCATGAACTGTTGATTCGCTTTATCCCGCTCGTCGAGAGACAGGCGAACAAGTTTAACCAGATAGCGAGTCGAAAAAACGGCCGTAGCGATGATGATCAGAATGCCGAAAGCGAGAACGACAAAGCCTTTGGAAACCGCTTTATCGACTTCGGCCATGAATTCGCTCTCATCTTGCTGGACGACAAGAAGCCATTTGTTATTGATGATCCATTTCGTTGTCCGCAAAATCTTTCTGTTTTGGGCGGTTACTATCGTTTCGGTTCGAATATCGGAAAAATATTGTTGAAATGTGATTCCGCTTTTTACCAACAATGCTTCATTGGTTTTGGGATGGGTCTGATATTTCCCTTTATGGTCAACCAGAAAGCAATCACTTCCTACACTCGTACGGCCTGCGCGAACAAGCCTCTCAAATACTTCCGAGTTTATCGAAGCTCTCAGTATCCAGAACTCTGGACCTTCTCCGTTTCTAACGGCCAAAATGAAGTGAGGTTCGTTACGAAAACCTAGAAACATATCGGAGATAAAAGTGCCTTCTTTAACCGTTCGCTCAAACCAGGCTTCTTTGCTGTAATTTCTCTTTAAAAGATCGTAGGGGCCTTCGTAGGCAAGATGATTACCTACGCTGTCGATTACACCAAGGTCCGTAAATGAGTTTTCATACGTATCGTTCAGTAGTGATAAAAACTGTTTCAGTTCACCTGCGTTCTGCATGTCTTCAAGCCTATAAGCCGACGCCATCAATGTAAGCACCTTCAACCGTTCGGCGAGAAACAACTCAATCGTGTTGGCGTGCGTTTGAATGCTGCTTTGCAGATGGTTCACCGACTTGTCGAAAATGATGTTGCGATAGATAACTCCCGCGCCCAAGGCAATGACGATTAACGGGATGAGAGACGAAAGAGCGAGTAGAAGGATGAACCGATTTTGCAGCTTTAAAAGGTAGCCACGTGACATTGATGGTAAAATATTCGAAACCTGACTCTTGTCGGCATTACCCATATCCAAACACTCCCACTAAACGTTTTATAAGAACTCCCCTTATGTCGGCGATTCGATCAGAAGCTCATAAAAATGAAGTCTGGAATCGCTTGCGCAAAACCCTGAGTGATCTTCTGGGTAACCCACAACGTGGCTGATTTGACCATAAGCACAATAACAATGGACAAAATCAGCAGTCCCAAGCAGATGACAACTTTTTTCAAAAACTCCACAAGAACTCCGAGTTGATCTTTCTCGCTCCCTCCAGAAAATGTTTTTTGATTCAAACTCATCGCTGTTCCTCCTTTTTAAGTGTGAGGTTTCAGCGCACAGAAACAGTAGGAGCAAATAGCGAGCCAAAACAATTACGTTTGTAATTACAAACAGATAGGAGGGTTCGGCGGGAATATGAAGAACTCCAGGGCGAGGCATTTCGCCCCAGTTTTTACTAGGCACCATAGCAAGATCGCATATGTATATGATATTACATAGGATTATCTGGTTGCGGCAGGGTGGGCGTCAGTCGCTCTCGTGCTCATCTAGCCCATTCTCATCTTGGATTCCATACGATTGGAGTTTGCGCGTCAGGGTCCGGCGGTTGATACCTAAGATGCGCGCTGTACGACTGCGATTGCCATCGCATTCCTGGAGCAGTTGCAGAATGTGCTCCCGTTCAACCGTTTCAAGTTTTCTCGAATCCCCAATGTTTCCATCGGTTGCCCTCAAAAACCATTCGGGTAAATCTCGCTTATGAATCAGACCGGACTTTCGAAGAATGACCGCATGTTCGATGGCCCCTTCCAATTGCCGGACATTGCCTGGCCAAGCGTAATCCGTCAGCATGTCGATAATTTCAGGTCTGAAACCAGTAGCATTGTAATTGCGGTTGTACTTTCGCAAGAAATGATAGGCGAGTGCCGGAATGTCCGCTCGCCTATCTCGGAGCGGTGGAATTACAAGCGTGATAACGGCCAGTCGGTAGAAAAGATCTTCCCTGAACTCGCCTTTGGTCACCATGTCCCGGAGATCCCGGTTCGTTGCTGTGATGACGCGAACATCGACGCGCCGTTCCTGGGTATCGCCGACTCGTCTAAACGAATGATCCTGCAAGAAACGCAGCAGTTTGGCCTGAACGGTTGGATTCATTTCGCCTATTTCATCGAGGAAAAGAGTTCCGCCGTCCGCATGTTCGACAAGACCTGGCTTGTCCCGGTCCGCTCCGGTAAACGATCCTTTTCTATGTCCGAATAACTCGCTTTCCAGGAGGCTGTCCGAAATCATGTTGACGCTTACAGGAACAAACGCGCCATGACTGCGCTTGCTGCATCGGTGAATTTCCTTTGCGATCAATTCCTTACCGGTGCCGGTTTCGCTCATGAGTAGAACGCTTGCTGTACTGTCCGAAACAGTGTGCACTTTTGCCATCAATGACTTGAAGGCTTGGCTGCGATAAATAATGGGAAAGGAAGATTCATCGCCATCACGAAGCGTTGTATTCTCTATTTCTATTTGCGGAACGATCTGTTCAGCCAATTCTCGAAGCAAGTGGAGAAGATCATCGAGGTCGAAAGGTTTAGTGATGTAGGAATAGGCTCCACGTTTCATTGATTCTACGGCCGAATCAATGGTGCCGAAAGCGGTCATTAAGATGGTCGGCTGATGGAGTGAATTTGCCTGTGCAGAGCGCAGCACATCCATTCCGGTGGCTCCGGGCATCTTGAGATCCGTAAGCACGATGTCAAAATTGCCCGCTTTTAATAATTCAAGCGCTTCATTCCCGTCCTTGGCGCATAGGGTCGAATATCCTTCCTCCGAGAGTGCCTGAACGAGAAAGTCCCGCATGTCGGCATCGTCGTCAGCAACCAATATTCTTATTTGTATGTTTGCATTGGTGGACATGTTCATCACATCTCCTCGGTGCTGTCCATTTCACCCATCGGAAGCATTATCTTAAAAATCGCTCCTCTGTCTGCTTCAATCTTTAAGGTAATGTTCCCATCGTGCTCGCGGATTACGCGTTCCACCAGCGCCAGTCCGAGTCCGGAACCCTGGCCGGCATTTTTCGTGCTGTAAAAAGGTTTAAAGATATGCTCAATATGTTGTGAATCGATTCCTGGTCCCGTGTCTTCTATCGCGATGACCCATTTATCAACGTTGTTGTTTTCAGCGCTCATGATACGAACGGTGATATTTCCTTCACCATTCATCGCCTGGCAAGCATTGATAAACAGGTTCAGCAAGGCATGTTCCATCGCCCGCCGACGAACAAAAATAGTTACGTCCGATTCAGGAAAATGAAACTCATGATGGACCATCGGGTACATTACCGAGACCGTTTCCCAGGTTCTCACGAACAACTTGCTCAGATCGAGTCTTTCGCATCTGACCTGTTCGAGCCTGGCTATATCCAACAGGCTGCGAATGAGATCGGTTATGCGTTCGGTTTGATTGATGATCCGATCCAGTGTGCGCTGGCTCGCCTGATCATCGGGATATTTCCTCTTCACCAATTGTGCGCTACCTCGCATAACATTCAAGGGCGTTCCAAGTTCGTGAGCCAAGCCCGTGGTTAATTCTCCCAGAGTTGTAAGCTTTTCAGCCTGGATCGTCTTCTTCTCCGCAGCAATGCAATGATCGATGTAAACGTTGAGATCTTCAACAAGTTGGGACAATTCACGTATGCGCCGAATCGAAGCAGGAGGAACGACCGGCGAGTAGAGATTCCGATCTCTGCTGCGAATATCGCGAGTCAATTCGGACAGGGGGAAAACCAGGCGGTAGCTGAATAGAAAGAATGTCAGCAGAGCGATAGCACCGGTAAGCAGAACGGCGAACACCAGCCAGACGAAGCGGTCCCGGATATTAATCATGCTGTCCACAATATCCGCGCTGACCACAATACCCCATCCGGTTTCTGACATCTCTGATACATACCCGATTCGGGCGCGGTTGGAGATGGAACTTATGTATTTTACAGGTCCAGCTTTGCCTTCCATAAACAACATCACCGGTTTATTCTGAACGAACAATTCGGGTTGATTGGCAAGTTCTGGCTGGCTGTAGAAAATGGGGAAGCCGCTTCTGCCGACTGCATAGATATGCCTGTTAATCAATGAATCGAAACGTGAGGTCAGATGATTGTGTAAATAAATAGGATCGAGATAGCCGATATGATAGCGCTCAGGTTGGGTCAATACACGAGCACGAACGAGAACCCGCCGTTCTCCTATTTGTGGGATGTAAGTTACCTCCGAGACGTCAAAAGAGTGGCCGCCGGGCCGTCTGATGGTGGTCCAATGCAATCCATCAGACATCCACTTACCGATACGCTGTGGGGAAATATTCGATTCAACAATTTTTCCGTTTGAGGAGACTAACTCACTATAATCGAATGGGGATTCAGAAATTTGATCCCGCTTCAATTCACCGTTTTCCAGATACCGGGCTACTTCTTGAAGCGTACTATTCAACAACGCAGTGGCAAGAACCGTAAACTGCCGATTTGTTTCCTGAAGTTGATCCTCCAACTGCTGCGTCTCGGTTCGATACCCTTGCCATGAGAAGATTGCCAGTGGAAGCACCGGCAAGATGATCATCACTCCCAGCCAGAATGCGAGCATTTGGCGTAACGACACCTGCCTTTGCCTGCCCTTTGTCTGCATCCGCTATTCTTCCAAAGCGTTGGATAGCGCCATCGTCAACTCTTCGGTGTCGCAAGGTTTACTGAAATAGGCGCAAAGTCCCATTTTTACAAGGTGAAAAGCTTTTAGTATGTTGCCATATCCTGTCAGTATGATTGCTTTGATTTCAGGGTGAATGGACGAGATGTCATCGAGCAGTGCATGGCCATTGCCGGCAGGCAGGTTCACGTCCGGAATCGTGGCGGATATCACGTCATTTTGGGCTAAGCGCAGCACCTCCGAAGCTGAATACGCAATTTTGACGCAGAAATTCCGACGTTCAAGCCTTTTGGCAAGAGCATCGGCAAATTCCTTTTCATCATCCACCAGAAGAACCGTTTTCCTGTCAGTCATTGTGAACTCTCGCTTTTTGGATGCTTCCCAACGAGCTGTTGTTAGCGTACACGACTCGCCCTTTCGAATCAACTTTTCGCGCTGGATCAACAGCCAGATGAGCAGGCAGCTCCCGCGAGGTGAAGATGTCCCGAAAGCTCAGCTTTTCCGGAACGATCCGAGCTGCATGGCCGTGGGTCCGAAAACTCGGGAACCGCCCAAGAAAAGGATCAACAAAAGCCCCTTTCGGGACGTCGGATAGAATTGTCCCGACCGTCACTCGTATTTTGACAGCTGCCGTGGTGCAGGCCATGGCAATCTTGACCGGTAAGCTGTTCGATAAGACGGCCAAACGACTGAAGAAGAAAACGAACTGATTGTAATCCCACCAACCAACCCGCCAACAATCCTACATGCCGCAACCCTTCTATGGCGGAAGAAGACATGTCCTTCTTCTTTACCAAGACCACATCGCTTCCAATCGACAAACGTTTTCCGATTCGTCGATGCCGATTCGTTTGGATCTGCACGATATTGGCGCGGCAGCATCCCTTTGGTGGAGCGGTGGCGCGCACGGTGCGGTGCTGTCCTATTCATGTGTTGTTGCCGTCGTTCAAGCTACTCAGAGTATCAAGCTTTTCCTTCATACCGAGGCCACAAGCCGCTGGGTTACGCTTCATCAAACATGTCTCGAATGTGGACAATCTGATAAAAGCTTGTAGGATTCATAACCTGGATGATGACTAACGACAAGCAACTGGAGTGCTCCCCATTTCAGTGCCATTATGCATGAGAAAAAATTAGGTCAAACCCCAATCCGAGGGCGCTTGCCCAGGCGTTTGGGACATCGCCGCTGTAGTCCGGGCCAGAACCTCCCTAAAGACGTATCAGGAAAATCCGATGCCGGACTGATAATTCCATAATTCAATAGTTGCATTTTGCCCCGTTACACTCTAGGCTTTTTCAAATGTGATATTCTGGAATAGACCCAAAAGGAATAAGGAGCATTCATGAGCGGACTGTGTGGCGTAGTCAGCAAAAACGGGTGTGGGCAGAAATTATTCTATGGCACCGACTACCATTCCCATCTCGGTAGCCAGCTGGCGGGATTGGCTATGTACGGTAATGGATTCCGTAAAAAAATTCATGATATATCCCAAGGCCAGTTCAAGTCGAAGTTCGGCGAACTAATGGCGGAGATGGAAGGCAACATGGGCATCGGCGTTATAAGCGATCGCGACGCCCAGCCGCTTCTGGTGCATTCGCGTTTTGGAACGTACGCCGTCGCCAGTGCTGGCCTGGTGCAGAACCGAAAGGCGATCACCCATGCACTGTTCGAGCGCGGGTCCGTCTTCACCGAAACCAGCAATCAGGACATCAATTCAGTTGAAGTCCTAGCCAAGATCCTCGATAAGGGAAAAGATCTCACCGAAGGCATTTCGTTGATCTACAGCGTAATCGAAGGTTCAGCCTCGCTGCTGATTCTGACAGAAGACGGCATTTATGCCGCCAGGGACAAGCTCGGCCGCACGCCGTTGGCCATCGGCGAAGATGACGGAGACTTCATGGTAGCGTCCGAATCCAGTGCGTTTGTTAACCTAGGCTTCAAGCAGATCAAGGAAATCGGGCCTGGGGAAATAGTGCGCATCAACGAAGACGGCTACCAGGTGCTGAAATCCCCCTGTGAGGAGATGAAAATCTGCTCGTTTTTATGGATTTACACCGGGTACCCGGCTTCGACCTACGAAGGAATCAGTGTGGAAGAGGTTCGGGAGCGCAGTGGTGGAATACTGGCTAGGCGGGATTCGGTAGAAGCCGATCTGGTCACCGGCGTTCCGGACTCGGGAGTTGGACACGGCATTGGCTATGCTATGGAATCCCACATTCCGTATCGCCGAGTGCTGGTCAAGTACACGCCCGGCTATGGACGCAGCTACATTCCACCGAACCAGTTCGTTCGCGATCAGGTGGCCAAAATGAAGCTCATCCCAGTCCCTCAGGTTATCAACGGCAACCGGATCGTGTTGTGTGAGGATTCGATCGTACGCGGTACGCAGCTGAAAAACTACACCATTCAGAAGCTGCGCGACGCCGGAGCCAAGGAAGTGCATCTTCGTGCCGCCTGCCCGCCTTTGATGTTTCCTTGCAAATACGCATTGTCTACGCGGTCGCTAGAAGAATTGGTCGTACGAAAAGCAATACGCTCCATAGAAGGTGACCCCTCGAAGAATTTGGACCAGTACATGGAGGAGGATTCCGCGGGTTACGAAAAACTGGTGGCGTGGATCACCGATTACCTGAAGGTAGACTCGATCCGCTACCAACGAATGGACGACATGATTGAGGCAATTGGGCTTCCAAGGGAAAAACTATGCCTCTACTGCTGGAACGGTGAGGAGTGCGGCTACCGCAACGGTGATACGGGAAAAGTCGTCTTGTAAGTTGGGACGGACTTGATCCACCCCTCCACACCAAACAGAGCCGCACGCCCTGAATTTGGGTTTGAGTGTAAACGGCGTTTCTGCGGCGGGTTGTGCATCCGGTACGGACCAACTTGCCGTCCTGGAAAGGAGATCCAATCATTGGAAAATTGTTTGTAAGGCGTGTACAGTGATGTCGGTTTATCTACGCTCACATTCTCTATCGAGGAACAGTGATATATGAAGAAATCCGGTAAACAGATCTCCCTGGAAAAGAAACTGCTCAACAGGCTTGTTGGAAAAGCTCGGCTGACGCTGGAACTGCTGATCGGCGACGAGGAAATCCAGCATCTGCAGGACTACGCTAACACGGTTTCCATCAAACGCCTTGGATACAACGACCACGGCCCGGTGCACATGCGCACCGTAGCGAAAAACTGCATCGAAATCATGAACATTCTCAATGATCAGGGCATCGCACTGAACCTACAGACGGAAGGAATCGGGACTTTCGAGGATTCGACCATAGCCGTGATCATGGCGGCCTTTCTTCACGACATTGGAATGACTGTCTCCCGGTCCGGACACGAGAATTCAGGTATTTTCTTAAGCATGCCGATTATCGAGCGGATTCTTTCGAAGATCTATGCAGGCGACCGGAAGATGCAGGTGATTCTGCGCTCGCTGGTTCTGGAGTGCATAAGCGGCCACATGGCCACCAACCCGGTTTTTTCACTGGAAGCAGGGGTTTTGCTGGTGGGAGACGGCTGCGACATGGAGAAAGGCCGGGCCCGCATTCCAATGCTGTTCAACAAGGAATCGCGCGTGGGTGACATCCACAAATACTCCGCCGACGCCATCGACCGGGTTTCCTTTCAGCCGGGCGAGAAACGGCCTTTGAGAATCAATGTCGAGATGAACAGCTCAGTAGGTCTTTTCCAGGTTGAGGAAGTTCTGATGGCCAAGATCAATTCCAGTCCTTTAAGACAGTATATCGGACTTTACGCCTACGTTCGGGGCGAAGAGAGGAAGCAGTATTTGTGATCGGTTCCGCTCTTCGCGTGTCCCTATACCATAAGCACCGAGTTATACTTGCCGTCTGCGAAAGCTGGACACGGGGTTAATGCGTAGATGGGATTCCCGATACCAGCCTTAGAAAACCTCGTTATCCGAGCGTAAGGAATATGTTTCATCTCACAGCGCTTTTCGCCATGTCGATCATTTGTATAATGGCAGGATGTACGTCATCCGACAACCTCAACGTCCACGAGATGCCGATCCAGATCCAGGACGAGATCCGGGCCTTCGTGGATTGGCACAACAGCCGCCGCTACCACGAAGCGCTTGGCAACGTCACGTGTCACGCCGGATGACATATACTTCGGCAGGAAGGTGGAGATATTACGAACACGAGCCGAATTGAGACGCAGAACCTTTGAAAACCGAAAGATCATGAACCGAAATCACCGGGACCGTAACGCAACTCAAACGGATCAAGATCTCCCTTAGGAAAACACCTCATTCTTTCCCAGTTTCGCTGAAGATGTGCCGTTTACAAATAATCATTACTTGTCTCTCTACCAAAGCGCATCAGCTTGGTTTTCAATTCTCACTATCTTCTAAAGGCTTTGTCTCGGGCTGCTTTTGCTGCTTTGGAATCCGAGTTCGTTGAGCGCCCACTGAGGAGCAACATGATTGTAAACACAATCGCGGCAACACCAACTAGGTGGAGTCCGCCGCCAAAAGTTACATCGGTGGCCATCCCAACTCCCCATAGCAGGATTAAAATGGCTACGAGAGACCAATTTATTCTGATCATTTTTACTCTCCTATCGTATACTGAACACCAAGTCGCGTTCATACCGGTTGAGAATATGAGGCCGAAAAACCAACAGTGCCAGAATGCTAAACCCGACCATTGCTACTTCAAATGAAAGAAAACTCATATAATATTTACTTTGGCTCAGCTGTTTGAGCAATTTGGTGTAAAGGTTCTCCACCTATCTCCCAACATAACTATAGCTTTTTATTCGATATATAATCTATTAGGAAGTTTCGCTGATATTCTTCGAATAAACTGAGGGATTGTGTGTGGAATATTGCAGATCTAAGGAAGTCGATCTAGTCTGATATTACTTGATTATTTTTGACAGCTGACCTGCCCCCCAAAACGACTCTGAGTTTTCTGTTATATCACCCCATACTACACCTATTACGACCGCGTGATCATCGAGCAGTAACCATCGGTCACCGGACGCCTGCCCGCCTGGTGCGAAGCTCGGGTGCAAATGTGTCGCGTCGATGGGTCACGGCGCAGCTATGCAATGATCTATGAGGTAATTTCGTTGATATCCTTAGGGAAAAGCGAAGAGTGGTATTGCCCCCACCTCGGCGGCGGCAAGTAGCATTTGATTATATCGGGAATGAACGTTACCTTGTGGCTGGGACGCAAATACTGGCCGCAACTGAAACACGCGCAAACCTGCAAGGAAGGATCGTGAGATGAGTGACCAAACCAAAGAGGTGTCGAATGTCCAATAATCATTCATGGAAGGGATGGGCGCTTTTTGGCTTTCTGTTTCTCGTCGCCACGCTGGCGACGGCGTTTGTAACCAAGCTCTGGGTACTGACCGCCTTGCCGGTTGGCTTTCTGTTCGGGTTCTTTTTGCAAAAAGGCGACCTGTGCGGCTCAAGCGCCTTCAGCGAAGTGCTGCTGATGAAGTCCTGGTCCAAGATCTTCGGCATTTGGACGGTGATCGTCGTCTCCATGCTCGGCTTCGCCTTGCTGAACGGGCTGGATCTCATCAGCCTTGCCGTCAAGCCGATGTGGTGGCTGAACTACCTGATCGGCGGTGCCATCTTCGGCGTCGGCATGGTGCTGGCAGGCGGCTGCGTGTCGGGTTGCCTGTACAAAGCGGGAGCGGGCAATCTAAACTCCATCGTGGCGCTGGTCGGTATTCCGTTGGGCGTCTCACTGGTGGAGTACGGCCCGCTGAAGGGAATCTACAACGGCATGAAATCCGTGACAACGACCGCGCCGGACGGCGGCCCACTGAGCCTTTTCGCTCTTCTCGGTGTCTCTTACTGGACGCTGGCAATCTTTTTCGCCGTGGCGACGATCATCGTTCTTGTCTTACGAAACCGAAAGCACGCCGACGCTAAACCTCAACAGAGAGTAGCAAAAGGGATGCGCGGCTGGTTGACCCATCCATGGAAACCCTGGCAGGCGGGGATGGCCATCGGCTTGCTCGCCATTGTCGCCTATCTGTCGTCCGCAGCCAGCGGACGCAACTATCCGCTCGGCGTCACCCACGGCGTGCTGTTCACGCAGGTGCTGGTCACAGACTCCGCCATCCAACATGTTTACGAGAAACCCGATTCCAAACCGGTGGTATCGGATGCCAAGCCAACATCTCCCAAACCACAGAAAAAGGTGGTCTGGTGGCTAGTGCTATCAGTGGCGGCGCTTGTACTGGGTTCACATACTTCAGCGCGTTTGTCCGGACAAGCAAAACTTCTGCCCAAACCACCCGATCAGGTGCTGATTGCCTTGCTTGGCGGTTTCCTGGTCGGCACGGGCGCGGCACTGGCCAAAGGGTGCGTGGTGGGCAACATCATGAGCGGCTGGGCCTTGATGAGTCTCGGTACGGTGCTGTTCGGCGTGGTGGCCGTTCTGGCCAACTGGGCGACCACGTATGTCTACCTGATGGGTGGGAACCCGTTTACTCGGTTGGAAAAATGAGCCATTGGCTAGGCAACACCTATTATACTGCGCTAATCAAGACAAAGTTGAATGTATCTTGTAAACCAAAAAGATTGTTGGCAGGCTATGGTAGAGTGGTGAGGCTGTCACAAACACGGTTATCTTTGTTTTTTGATTAGAGGTAAAATGGAAAATTCAACATCATTTGTTGTTTTAGGACTTCTGTTTATTTCGTTGCTTTCATCTCCCACGAAGATCCCGCCGTGACTGAATTCGCCCGGTCGGTACTCGGGTTATGTAAAAGGATGGGGAATGGTGATCTGTAGGTGATGAAGATAACACAAATACCTTGAAAAATAATCTGCCATTAGCTAGTATCTGAACAATCCATGAAGTTTACAAATGCACATCATACCTAAATTCGCAATGGAAAGAAATGGACACTGAAAGATCAAGGAAATTCGGTTTTGCTTTTGCCCCCATGTTGATTGGGGTGACCTGCCTGATTTGCTTTGCATCTATAATTCTAGCTGTATTTACTAGAGATCATACGGTCGAGCTTATTCTAATATTCGGTGCTATTTGCATTGCGATTGTTTTCGGAATACTGGTTTTACTAGGAAGAGTCTGGACTCTTAAAGTTCAACCAAAGATCACTGAATCGGCCTTATTTACTCGTTGGGTAACCTATGCCACATTCGGTTTCGCGATGCCCGTAACCGGTTTGTTCATGATCAACCCAATATACAAGGCTACAGCAGCAATTCTATGCGTTCTGGTTATTGGTTCCGGTTTGATGATACATGAATCTCACAAAAATTCTGAAAGACAACTCCAAGCCGCACAAAAAGCGGAACAAAGGGAAATAGAACTGAAAAAGGAAATTATACGAATCAGGGAAGAGATGGCAGCTAAAGAAGAGACGAGACGTGCCATGAACGCACTTCGAACTTATCATTGCAATTGTGAGCACCTCCGTGGTATTTGGCCGGCTGCCTTACTTTTTAATATGACATATGAAATTCGGGCTAGTGATATGCACGAAGCGTTTTATGAAGCAGAGCGAAAGAACGAAGCTAAGTGGGGTAGCAACCACAATGGCTGCTCTCCGTGCGTTCGTAGAGACTAAGTGGGGGGGGCGATGACAGAAAAAATAGATGCAAACCACAGTGATAAGGAAAACGAGCTTGGTTTTGACTCCGATCCCTATGTGAAACTTTCAAAGAGAATGGTAGGCTTTGTATTTTCCGTAGTCTTGATTGGCACTATTGTTACGCTACTAGCTTTCCACGACCTTCCTTTTGTATTGATGTTGGTCATGCCACCTATTGGCTTAGCTTTGATTATCATTACGGTTCGTAACAAATGGAGTATTGGAAGTATAGTTGCTGTAATAATCATTGGTATAAACATATCTTTTATTGTATTCTTTACAAATAAAGTAACAGTCGTATCCTATATCATGTGGGGTGTCATTGGCGTATGCCTTTTTACTCTCGGCATATGGTTGGCTACCATCATAGCCCGCAAATCTGGATCATCTTATTTTATCGCAGGTCTTGTTTCTTATATTCCAGCTTCTATATTGATAGTGATTTTGGTTGATAAGGTTTTTAGGCTTAGGTTTGGTTCAGACCTCTTGATGCTTTCATTGTCTTTTGGAATTGCGGCAGGTATTTCAATCTTGGTCTATAAGATTTCTAAAAGATTATTCAAATCCCGATCTTCGAATGTTGAGAATTCAAAAGTCCTCTCAAAGTAGTGATCCATGATGCCTCTTACGCAGATCGTTGTTAAAAGAATCCCCCTGCAACTTTGTCAATATTTGTCAACGAGGCACAAAAAAAGCCACCTAGAATATTTCTAAGTGGCTGTAATTACTGGAGCCAACGAGGAGATTCGAACTCCTGACCTGCTGATTACGAAGTCTCCCTGGAATCTTGATTATTTCAAAGTTCCTTGTTCTTCTTTGATTAATCCATTTCGTTGTTCTTGTCAAGTTTGTCTCATTTCGATAGACTTGCCCATGTTGTTGCACCCGAATGCACCGAAGAAAAGATGGCGATGAATCCAAAGAAACCTAATAAGGAAAACCCTTCCGAGTTATGTGACGAACCTTCCGAAGACCTCGATTGGGGACCGGAAGATGAAGATTTGACCGATCCTCGTTTGAGGGCGGAATACACGAAACGAAAAAGGGAAAGTCTTTCCCGTCTGACCGATGATATGTCCGAAGACGAAGTGTGGGAGTCGGATTGCGAATACTTGGGTGATTACGTTCGGTCCGGTCCTAAACGGAAAGATCCGAGGATTCCATCCAACCCGAAAATATCGATGAAAGACGAACGAGGATCCATCGTCGATGCCGGAAGTGTAATCGTAAGAGAGTTCTTGGCGTACTGTGGATTGAAAAAGTCAATCGATGGAACGAGGTCGAAACTAGAAGAAGGTGAACATCCTTTCGAACCAGTGGTGTCCGATCACGAAATCGACTTCAAAGACAATTTACACACAGGGTATGAGCCATACATACCGAAAAAGGAGTTTATCCGAGATCACTATCTTAGGGCTTCGCTGCGATCACAGATCCGGGAATTGTCTCTTCGTGATCGCAGATCACCCATAGTCGATGGATCGAAGGACATGGACATAGCCGCAGGTGTGGCATCTCGATTGATCCCACTGGTTCTCGACTGTTTCCATCTATATGCCCAAGTAAGAGGGTTGACCGAAGAAGAGGAAAGGAGCTTGATCCTTTCTGATATGGTGGTCCGTTCTGGAGATCCAACCAGGATCGAACTGATCCTATTTGGTAAAATCACAGGCCGATGGGAGGCCCAAAGATACAGATTGTTCCATAACTTCATCGAGAATATAGCTCGTCTCTGGAACTGGCTTATGAAGGATGAATCGGATCCTGGGTTTGAGTATCCTGAAGAAGAAAGAATTCGGAGACTTTACAAGGAAGGCAAATTGACCCTGGCTGATTTATTGGATAAACAAGATCCTGTCACTCGTTGGCCTTCAAAAGATGACCCGAACGAATTCGGTGGAAAGTTCAATTATGTTCCTCGATTCACCGATCCTCAAATTCCCACTCTATGCCAGGTATGTGGAACCCCCGTTTTTCAGAGATCTAATGATCCCGACAGTGCCAGTCCGTCCACAATATGTTCAGAGAAATGTCGTAAGAAACGCAATAAAAGAAGTAAATGGTGATTCAGTGACCCTCCTGTAATCCTCTCCTTCATGATCTACTCCTAACACGATTAGTTTTCTGGACCTTGTCCAGCCATCACGTGGAAAGGAGATCCCATGAAGAAATATGCGACCTATGACGAAGTGACCCAAATCTTCGGATTCAAAAAGCCTACCCTGTATTCTATGGTCTGTAAGAAACAGATTCCCCACTACCGATTGAACAGTCGAACCGTTCGTTTCGATCTGGAAGAACTCGAAGACTGGATCAAACAACGACATGTCATGCCACAGAACGCGGAAGACTCCGACTCCGAGTAGGATCGGATCTCGTTCACCCTTAGATCATTGACCACCATAAAAAGAAAGTTCCTGACATGATATTCAATCCAGACCTGCAAGAGGCAAGATCGAAAGAACTGGAAGAACTCGGTTATAGGGAATTGGCCGGAAGAATCCTGAACTGTGGAACGAAAAACTTTTATCTCGGATATCCTCACACGACGCTGTGTAAACAAAGAATGTGTCCAACCTGTGCTGGAATCATCGCGGAAAGGAACTCGGCCCACGTTCAGATGGCGATAAGACAGTTCGACAACTCGGTCGCCTTCCTCGTTTCCGTTTCGAAGATGTATGACTTGGCGAGGGCGATCACCCTGTTCCGAGATTCATTGTTGAAGATCCGTCATCGTGTCGAGTTCAAGTCCCACGTCCCAGGTGGAGTATCGGCCCTGGAAGTGAAGTATGATGAAACGACGGGATTTTGGCTCGTACATGCACATCTGATCCTGGACGATCAGGGAATCGATACGGATTTCTTGAAAGAGTCATGGGGGAAGTATACACGGATTTCGGGGACGAACTGGACAGGTCGATTCGAATACCACACCGATCCCCAGGTCGACCTTCGAAGATTAAAACAACTGGCGGATTACATCACGAAGAAAGAAACATGGTGTCCGACACCCACGGAGCCGACCCCCGATTCCCTTCGGAAATTGAATGAAATAATCATGGCGATCAAACACCGAAAACTTCTGATCGCCTGGGGAACGGGACGACTGATCGGCCAGGAATGACAATATCGTGAATATACCAATGATTACAGATATTTGCTGGGATATAGTCAAGGATGGGGTGTGGTGAACATGTGCAATGCTTGTGCAAGGAAAAACCGGAAAAGGGGTGTACCGTTCGTGCAACGTTCGTGCAACGTAAATCGATCAGAGGGTATACCGCACGTGTGGGGAACGTGTAAGGTCGATCGGACTCTACATATACCACTTGTGGTGAACGTGTGTAGCGTCAATTCCAAGCTCGCTTTCGCCTTTCGCGTTGCCGAACTCGGTTTCTGCGGATACGATCGAACCATGATTTCATGACCTGTTTTCGGAAAGGATCTATCGATGACTTCCATGCCAGACCCGGACTTGAAGATCTTTCGGAAAGATGTTTCGGGGGGAACTCTGAGCATCGTTCTGGGAACGAAAAAGGGTCGGTACGAATCCGGTCGCGGATATGGAATCATGAAGATGTTCATGGCCGACGATGGAGATACGAAGATCCATAAGTCCGCAGTGATCCCGACTTTGAAAGAGGCGAAGTCGGTCGCCGAACAATGGCAGGAAGAAGAAGGAGGTGGTTTCGAGTTGATGTATTGAACATGGTATGAGATAATTCAGACTACATAGAATTAGAAATTCAAGGAGTAGAATGATGCCGTCACAAGATGATCTAACCGTTCTGATAGTGATTGACCTTGATGGGAACTATATTGAAAAAGAATTTGACAACATAATGGCTCATTCGGGTCTGAACCGTTGTGCTGACAAATCAATGGCATACGCCTATAGTCCCGGTCTTGGCCAGGAATACGATGATGTGCTCGAATACTGCAAAAAGGCCATTGTTTCATCCGCCGAGAGAGCCGGTGCAACTCGGTACAAGTACTCTTTGGTGTTGACTCCTTATCACCTTCACCAAGACGAAAATCCCATCTAAAATCTCAAACGATAGGGACCGTTTGTATTGTTCCAGATTTCCGTTTGCCTTCCATACCTTCCCTGATATACTCCAAATGTTCGTCGAATCCGTTTCTTCCCTGTCCCTGAAGGGACCGGCGGTCTAGCCAACCGTGATCGGGAAGGATCGAATCCGATCGGACAGACAAACAGGCGAGTCACAGCGCACCTGTACCGTGCGTGGGTGGCACCCGCGCGCGCTCTTCAGGGGGGCGCGTGTGGTGGGCTCGCCTGGCTGCACGTCGCCCTTTTTTTAACTCTGAATTCTGGCAGGTGCGCCCATGACGAAATACCTTTCGATCCTATCCCTATTGATTCTTCTCGGAATGTATTCATGTTCCGGGTCTTCGCAGGTCGGTAGTCCGTCTTCAGACGGCGATCTTGACGAGTCGTGTCCAGCCGGAACGGAAGGGTGTCCTTGTTACGACGACGGAACGTGCGTCGATGGCCTGAAATGCCGTCAGAATGCCTGTGTGAGCGACGATCCGGGTTTGGACGGGGATCTGGATACCCCTGACGACGATCGATCGTCAGAAGGCGAATTCGATGAAGTGGAATTGTCGGAGTCGGATCTTGACGATGTCAACGATACCGACGGCGATCTTGAAGGGGATTCCGAAAACGGGGGTTTTGAGAACGATGAAGATTCTTCCCCCGATGGTGATCTGGATTCGGAGTCGGATGAAGGGGACACGGATCGGGTCGATAGCGATCCGGACCCGGAGCGGGAAGAAGATTCCGAGATCGAAGCCGATCCAGACGTCGATCCAGACCCGGAACCGGACACGGAGTCGGAAGAATCCGTCGACGAAGACCAAGATCCAGAAGAAACCGATCCACCCGAATGCGAGGGTGGACCATGTTGTTCGGAAGGAGAATGGTTGTCGGTCGGATCGGACTGTCTTCAAGAAACGGACGATTTCTCTTGTACCGATGATGTGTGCGATGCGGACCACGATTGCGTCCATCCGATCCAGGATGGATTCTGCCTGATCGGCGGAACCTGTTATGTCCATCATGAAAACCATCCGGACAACGAATGCCGATGGTGCGATTCGGAAACGAATGGATGGGCCTCGAAGCCCGAATCGGAAACCTGCAACGACTCCGATCCCTGTACTTATGGCGATCATTGCGATGGTGGAACCTGTGGCGGAACACCGATCGTTTGTGAAGATGGTCCGGGGATATGCGGAGCCGATCGGAGTTGTGACGGATCGAATACCTGTGTGGTCGCCTTCCCGGACAACGCGACTTCATGCGAATCGGACGGAAAGGACTGTACCGACGACCACTGCGACGGATCGGGAATTTGTCTTCACGATCGGATCGAAACGATGTGTTTGATCGGCGACACCTGTTTCGCCGATGGACAATGGAACCCCGATGATTCGTGTCAAAAGTGCGATTCGGCTTCGAACGAATGGGTTCCGAAGGAAACGTATTCGGAGTGCGACGACGGAAATCCCTGCACGAAGGCGGACTATTGCGATTCGGAAGGTGTGTGTCAGGGGGCGATCCCCTATTCCTGCGCCCCTGCGGAATGCCAGGAATCGAGCGAGTGCGACGGCGAAGGGGGATGTTCGGTCGTCGATTCCCCGGACGACACACCGTGCGGAAACGACGGTCTGTGTACCGGTCCGAACGTGTGTCTGGACGGTTCCTGTGAGCGAACTTGGGCGGTCGGTTGCGAGGGGCACGGGGTCTGTCTTCCGGACACCGGGGGATGCGACTGTCTGGACAACTTCACGGGATCGGACTGTGGACAGTGCGAGGAAGGCGCACCGGGTGTCTATCCGAACTGTGGCGGATTCGAGGCGACGGAACGGTCCGAAGGTCTGTGGCCGGTGACGCCGACCGGTCAGACCGCCTGTTATGGCGAATGGTATCGGATTCCCTGTCCGGGCGAGGCCGGTGGGTCGGCCTGTAGCATTACCCAATATTGCGGCCAGGACGGGCAGTATCAGGACATTCCACGGGCGATCTATGTGGAAACCGTGATGGGCGACCCGGTGGTGGTCGAAAGCGTGACCGGATTCGTCTGGACGCAGATTTCGGCGACGTCGACCATGTCCAGGTCGGACGCCGTTTCGTTCTGTAGCGGTCTGACTTATGCCGGATATTCGGACTGGAAACTTCCGACCGCCCACGAATGGATCACCCTTCTGGAATTCGGCGGATCAAAGAGTTTGGACCCGGTGGCGTTCCCGGATTCGGGTGGTGTTTTCTGGACGTCGACCGTGGTCGATTCGTCCTGGTACGAAGGCTATGGGTGGTTCGTGAACACAGGATCGGGCGCGTTGGGGTGGTCCGATCGTGACACAGGGTTCAATGTCCGATGTGTCCGAAACCATCCGTCGTGGTCGGAAGCCGGTTTCGAGTCCCGGTATGTCTATCAAAGTTCCGTGATCTTCGACTTGGGAACTGGTCTTCACTGGCAGCGATGGCCATCGATCGATCCGACCGACTATTCGTGGGAAGACACCCTGTCCTATTGCGAGTCGGCGACGATCGGCGGTTACACCGACTGGCGACTTCCGAACGTCAAGGAACTATGGTCCATCGTGAAGTTCAACGAATACGATCCGGCGTCCACCTTCCCGTCCATGCCGTCGGAAGTGTTCTGGTCGTCGACATCCGACCCCTACGAACCACGATACGCGAAGGCGGTCGACTTCGAGACGGGACAGACCGTGGACAAGACAAAGACCGAAGTCGCCGGGATCAGGTGTGTGCGGTGATTATTCATACTCTATTTTTTGTGAATGCGATTGTTTTGACGGACACACTTGAATTCGGTATGCTCCGGTCATCGACCGTTTACACTTGGCGCAAAAATGAATTTAGACTCTGAGCGAGGAATCGTTCCATTCATCACCAGGGGGTGGAGATGCCATCGGAAGCTCTCTCGACTTTTGAGAAGACCCTAGTAGTTGATGTTGACAAGCTAATCAATACCCATTCCTTCCTAAGCGATAGTGGAAGAGGAAGACGAGGACTGGGACATATCACCCGTAGCGGGGTCGTTATGCTTTGTGCTGCCTGGGAACAGTACATGGAAAGTGTTTTGCTCGAAAGTCTTAAGAAAATGATCGATTCCACTTCCAGCCCCGACAACATTCCTGTTCCTGTAAAGAGATACTTGTCCACCTACGTTAAAGAAAGTAAACATGAACTGAAACCTTTTGAGCTTGCGGGGGATGGGTGGGTTAATCTTCTACAAGAAGTCGCCCAATATCAAGTAGACAAGTTGAATACGCCAAAAAAAGAACACCTTGATAAGCTATTCAAGAGATTTTTGGGTATTGAAAGTATTTCTGATTCGTGGGATGGGACTTATCCCGATCTGGATGAATTTGTTGGTGTCAGGGGGGATATTGCCCACCAAGGTTCTGGAGCAAACTATGTCAAGATTCCCGATCTGATTTCCTATCGCGATGATATCGAGAAAATCATAGTAATAGTTGACAATTACCTTGCCGACCATCTTGCAGAATACCACCAGACCAATAATGGAAGATACAAATCTCCGTGGAGAAGAAGATAGACGGTTTGAGATAGGAGAAGAAGAAATCTTGAATTCTTTGCCAGCGATTGGATGAAGATGACGATTCAACCAGAAACTAGAAAATGGTACGACAACGACCTGTTGTTGGTCGTTCTGTTCATCGTATTTTTCCCGATCGCCATTTACGGTATGTTGAAGCGATCGATGGAGTCACAGTCCCAGGCGCGGGGAATACCGTCACCTTCGACTTCCGATCGAAGGGTTCCGACATCCGATCCCGGTTCCGATTTTGGTGAAGACTTTCTGTCCATTTCCCGCGACGGGTTCGTGATGAAGGATCACGTTTCACCGAACGGTCGCTTCATCGTCGGATCGTCGGATCATCACTATGAAAACGACCGACGTATCAAGGGCAAGTGCGCCCTTTTCGAATCGGGATCGAATCGACCGCTGTTCGTCAAGACCATCAATCGGGCGAACAATGCCCATGTCACCGACGACGGTATGGTGATCGTGGAAGACTGGAAAGATGAAAACCTGTCCGGGGCGCTGTTGGCCTTCGACAAGGAAGGGAATCGACTGTGGGCGAAGCACTACAAGGCCAATATCTACACGTCTGGGTTTTCGCCGGATTCGTCCAGGGTGTTCGTGTGTACGGCCAACAGCGACCATGAACCGCATTCGGGGAAGACTTTCTATCTGGAAGCGAGTACCGGCAAACAGATTTGGAAGGCGGACTTCTGGGACAGGATCGATTTCGACGAAGACCGGATATGCGCCGTGATTCGGAAGGACGATGGAGAACGACTTTTATTCCCGTTCGGTCCCAAAGGGGAACTCCCACCGGGATTCGAAGACGCCTGGAACGAACATGTCCTTCATATTCCCCCGTACGTCAAATTCATCGATGGGGCATGGGATGCCCTGAAACAGAAGCCACCGAAGATCGACGAAGCGAAAGAACGTTTGGCTTCGGTGGAAGGGGATGTGGAAACGTTCGAGCCGAACTGGAAGGCCCGTTTCCTTCGGTTCAAGGGGGAGATCGCCCACGCCGAAGGCGACCTGGAAACGGCGGTCGGCTTGTGGAAGTCTGCCCTGGATCTTGACCCGACGGTCGGGATCAAGCGGCGATACGATTCGACGATAAAGAAGCTCGGAGGATATTATGAGTGAATTCAAAATGTTTTGCAGGGAATGTGAAAAGGAACTTGATGGTCCGTTAAGTAATCCGCCAGAACAATGTCCATATTGTGGCAGTTCTAAACTGAAAATTCAGACATTCTTTGAGGAAACGATTCCCAAACCCCGTGAATGGACTCGCACAAGACTGAAAGACGATTCCAAGCCCTCGAAAAAGAAGATTCGGCATGAACAAATCATAGGGGAAGAAAAGAGGATCGACAAGGACAAGTGGGTGGATAAGACCAGGATTACCGACAAGGATGGTAACCGATATCGTGAATTGGTTGTCGATCAGGAGACAGGAGAAGTCCTTCGTGATGTCGATGAAAAATTGACTGATCACATCGGTCATGGTTCCGCCAAATTCAAAAAGAAGAAACCCTAGTTTCCTTTCACCCTGTGCGGGGGATTTGGGTGATTTCTTTGAGAATCGGCACCGATTCCGGTATAAGGGATGAATCCCGACGTGGGAAAACGCTTTCTCTTGCGTTGAAAGCGTCAAATTGGTAGAATTATCGCACTGTTATCTATGATTCCGAGACGCGAATGGGTAGAAGAAAGAAAAAAACGAAGTTGTGTGCGGTCGACCTGTTCTGCGGGGCGGGCGGGTTGACCCTTGGCCTGAAACAGGCCGGATTCGATGTAAAAGGGGCGATCGAAATCGAACCCCTCGCAGTCGACACTTATAGAGTGAATCATCCTGAAGTGAAGGTTTGGAAAGAAGATATCACCAAACTTGATCCCGAAGCGGTCATGAACGATTTGGGTCTGAAACAGGGTGAATTGTCGTTACTCGCGGGGTGTCCACCTTGTCAGGGGTTTTCATCCATGAGAACCCTGAACAGACCCGGATCGGTGGACGATCCCAGGAACGATCTGGTGTTCGATTTCTTCAGGTTCATCGAAACGATGCAGCCCGAAGCAGTCATGATGGAGAACGTCCCCGGACTCGCAACGGATGAACGTCTTGACAAATTCATGGCCGACCTTGAAGGCATCGGTTATTCGGTCAGAAGGAAGGTGTTCGACGCCTCCAATTTCGGCGTCCCACAAAGAAGGAAGCGATTGATCCTTCTGGCATCGAAAACAGGAAAGATTCGATTCGCCAGAAAATCCTCTAAAACCTTCACGGTCCGCCAAGCGATAGAGGGACTTCCCCCTGTCGGCGAAAGTGAAGATCCCCTTCATGACATCGGCGAAAAAAGGACGGAGAAGACCCGTCAACTGATCCGATTGGTTCCGAAGGATGGTGGTAGTCGAATGGATCTTCCCGAAGAATGGCAACTGGAATGCCACAAGAAATGCCCTGGGTTCAAAGATGTCTATGGGCGACTGTGGTGGGACCGTGTGTCGTCGACGATAACCAGTGGGTGCTTCAATCCCTCAAAGGGGCGTTTCCTTCATCCAGAAGAAGATCGTGCGATCTCCCTACGGGAAGCGGCTCTCTTACAGACGTTTCCCAGGAACTACTATTTTTCGTTGGCCAAGGGAAAGACCGGAGCCGGCCAAATGATCGGCAACGCTCTTCCACCGGAGTTCATTCGACGACAGGCCAACCAGATTAGAAAACATCTTACATTTTAAGGACAAATGAATGTCTGATCGTTCCGAACGAAAAGTCGAATTCCATTTAAGAGTCCTTGGGAAGACCCTCCATCATCTAGGGGTGCAGTTGTACAAGCGTCGCGATATGGCGATTGCCGAACTCGTATCGAACTCATGGGATGCCGGTGCAAACATTGTCGAGATCGAATTGAAAAACTCATTCATGGATGATCCGAATGATCCATCAAAGAGAATACTGAATGTGGAAAAGTCGGAAATCATCATCAAGGATGATGGTTGCGGCATGAACGAGGGTGCTGTCCAGGACCAATATCTGGTTGTCGGCAGAAACAGACGCGCAGAAGGACAAGACAGTGGTAATCCCGAAAGGCCGGTTATTGGTCGAAAAGGACTAGGGAAACTTGGTGGATTCGGAATCGCCGATGCGATGGCGATTAAGACCTGGAAGAATGGAAAGGTTATCGAGTTCGACTGGGACAAAAGTAAACTATACGGTGGTGAAGGCGAGGAAGATGTCACCCAAGTTCCGATCGGAGGAATTGAAAAAGATGCTGAAGGATTGGGGTCGAACGGAACCATAGTGACATTGAAGTCGTTGAAGCACAAAACACCGTTGGACGAAGAAACGCTGAGTGTGGCATTGGCTCGGATGTTCGGTCGAAGAGTTCGGGGCCAAATGAAAATCTACGTCAACGGCAATGAAGTAAAGGAACCCGAATTATCGTTCCTGGAAGAAGTGCCTTCCGAGGAAAATGAAGTAACAGAGAAAGTGGAAGTCACCGATGGCCGAGAGTTTTTATACTTGTCCCATGAATTACCGAGTGGCGAAAAAATACTTTACCGCTACGGATGTGCCGATAGTCCACTGAAAAACAAAGAATACCGTGGATTCATAATATATGCGAATGGGAAGATGGTTCAGTCTCCGGATTTCTTTTTCGAAGTAGAAGCTACGGCTTCGGGCCAATTCGGAACCAGGTATCTTTCAGGAGAAATACATGCGGACTTCGTCGATTCCGATGATACCGATGATGGCGATTTGATATCCACCGACCGTCAATCGTTGAAGTGGGAAGAGGATCGGTTAGATGATTTCAAAGTGTGGGGGCAACGTACTAGCCGTGCTGCGATTCGGTGGTGTGCCGATTTGGTTGGACGTGACACCGAATACTACCTTTTGAACGATGAAGACTTTATTTCGCGTATGAATCGGATGGATTCCACTTCTCATAAACAAGTGGAAAGTTTCCTGAAGATCCTGAGCAAATCGGACAGGAAAAAGGAAAAAACCCGCGATTTGGCAGATTCGTTGATTCGGGCCTTCGAGTTCAGGCAGTTTCACGATCTGATTGACGACATCAACGAAGTCGCGAGTGAAGACGAGCCGGAGAAACTTGCCGAATTTCTTGAAAAACTTGGGAGTTGGCAAGTGTTGGAAAGTCGGGCGATCCTTGAAATCGTTCAAGGCCGATTGAATATCATCGAAAAGTTCGACGACATGTTGGTCAATGATGCCCCCGAAACACCATCTTCATTGACGGACGACAATCTTCACGATCTTCTGGCATGGTATCCTTGGCTTCTGAATCCTGAATGGCAGGTACTATCCGAAGAAAAATCCTTAACAAAACAACTCAAAGAATGGAACGCAGAAGACGTCTCCGATCCGAATGAAAAATTACGATATGATTTCCTCGCCCTGGAAGGCGATGGGAAGTATGTCGTTATCGAGATTAAACGGTCTGGACATATCGCCGAATTGGATGAACTTCATAGACTCGAAAAATATAAATCCCGGCTGAAGAAATCCAGAAGGGGTGACTTCCATATGGTCTTCATTTGTGGACAGGAACCCGCGCTTGAAGTGGAAGACCTTCAGACCTGGAAGGAACGAAAAGATCTGGACATTCTTCTATGGAAAGATGTTTTTGAAAGAGTACGCAATCATTATGAACATTACAGGGACGTTCTAATCGGGAATGTTGACGGGAATTGGTTCCATCGGAAAATTACCGAGGTCGCCCAAACCCGAAGAATGTTAGACCTGGGGACAGCCCACAGAGGGAAAGAGCCGAGAAAAATGGGTGTAGGTCCAACGGATGTTGAATTCAAGGAACTGGACCCCGAAGAAAACTGACTTCAAAGATGCCCGATGTCTTTTCCAAAGAAGATCGTTCCCGCATCATGGGGGCGGTCAAAGGAAAGAATACCAAACCCGAAGTCAAAGTCCGATCCATCCTTCACCGCCTGGGATACCGATTCCGTCTTCACCGAAAAGACCTTCCTGGGAAACCCGACATCGTCCTTCCGAAGTATCGAACGGTGATCTTCGTCCACGGATGTTTCTGGCACCGCCACCCACGATGTAGATATGCTTCCACGCCAGCGACGAACGTCGAATTCTGGGAGGACAAGTTCAAGGCCAATGTCGAACGCGACAAACGAAACGCGAAGGACTTGAAGAAGTTGGGATGGAAGGTCATGGTCGTTTGGCAGTGCGAATTGAAGAACGAAGACAAACTGATCCGGAAACTGGAAAAGGGACTGGATCGGAAATGAAACCGGTCCGGATGAATCCTACCCGGACCGGTTCCACTCCCTAAACGATCACATATTGGCGGCCACGTCTTGATGTTCCCCAACCTGGACAACATTGTCCGATGAATGATCTTCAGGCTTTCCGAAGATCCCCAGGTCATCCTGAAAGATTTGGGGTTCGAGGTGTCGATACCGTTGGGTCATGGTCGGATCGGAGTGTCCCAGGATTTCCTGTAATTTTTCGCGTGTACCGCCTTTCATGGCCCAATGGGATGCAAAGGTATGCCGAAGGTCGTGGAAGCGCATATCGTCCAATCCTGCGCGTTCCAGGCAGTCTTTGAAGGTCGTTTTGGTCGCCCTTGGACTTCGGGCCTGCCGGGTTCCGATTTCGGTCGGGAAGACATACTTGGAATCGTTCTTCAACCGCCATTCACGAAGGATGGGCCAGAGGGTGTCCAGGATCGGGACGTGTCGAACTTTTCCGGATTTCGTCGGTTGATCGTGGGATCGGGCCACGCGGATCAGTCGGGTGTTGAAGTCGACATCGTCCCACATCAGCCCCAGCAGTTCCCCGGCCCTCATTCCCGTATAGATGGCGGTCGCATACAGTTCATAGACCCCATCGGTTTCTTTCTTGGCCTCCCTCAGTAAGGCCCGGATACCGTCGTCGGTCCGGATGTAGCTGTATGGCCGTTCCGGGATCTTCGGCATCTTGAACGCGGGCACCCTTAGCAAGAATTCCATCGAATGGGCGTATCGAAGAACGGATTTCAGAAGGGTCAGGATGTGGCGGAGTGTGTTCGGATGCATCCCACCGGACAACTTCTTCCCCTTGAAGGATTCGATCACCCGCAGGTCGATATCGACCAAATTGAAGTCGTTGAAGGCCGTGTACAGATGATTCTTGAAGATGGAGTGATCGTTTCGGGGACAGCGTGTCTGTTCCGTCCGGTTTGGGATGTAGTAGGTCTTGACGAACTCCTTGAAGGTGATCGGTTCAGGGGGCGCGGGAAGGGATCCATCCTGAACGAGTCGTCTGGCCCCTTTGACACGTTCAAGTTCACGATTGGCTTCATCGAAGGTGTCGAAGGTCTTCGATCGTCGTTTGCCGGTGTGGTCGGTCCACTGGATCCGCCACTTGTCACCGCGTCTCTGGGGAGCGGATGTCCGATTACGAGTGACTCGCTTTTTGGTGTTTTCCTGGGTCTTTTCTTTCCTGTCTTGCATAGCCTGATCCTCCTTCCGAATCGAAACTAGCACCCCCTGATCTGTTTCAGGGGGGGCACTGAATCGATCCCAGGAAGACCCGGTGAAAAAGGACTAAAAACACCCTCATTGCACCATAGCGCACCAAAAAGAAAAGGGTCGGACGACTCCAAATCGTCTAACCCTTTGAAATGACTATGGAGCCAACGAGGAGATTCGAACTCCTGACCTGCTGATTACGAATCAGCTGCTCTACCAGCTGAGCTACGTTGGCCAAACGCCGGACACGGGATGAAGACCGATCCAGCGACCAATTCTTTTAGCAACTCGCCCCACGCTTGTCAAGATTAAACAGAATCGGATCGTAAACACCTCGTAAACAGGGGGGCGCTCCGATCGGTTCGTGAGAAAATTCAATCTTTTACGCCATCGTCGGCCGCAGGCTGCGCGTCATGCATCGGCATGAAACACGTCGTGCTTGAATGGATGGAAAGCAAAGATGCGTGAGTGCTGGGAATCAACCTAGGCCTGCCCACCGCAAAGACTTTCCCCCAAGCAAACGCGTTTCCTTGTCGACCAAGCACGGCCGCCCGCGAGTCTTACTCGGAACAAACCGGAGGTTTGTCGAAGGAAAAGAAATCTTCCGGCAGATAAACGGCCTCCGAAACCAGCAGCATCTCGTGCGTCTCCTGGTTGTAAACATTCAGGAATTCGAACACCACCTCGCCGCCCGGGGTCACTTCGAACACGCGGCCCTGCTGCGGGCTCGTGATCAAAATGTTGCCGTTTTCGAGCACCTGATGTTTGCCGCGCATCCAGGTGTAAAAGTTTTCCCGGCGGCCGTCGAACAGAATGCGGGTGCTATAATCTTTCGGATCGATCTGCACGATACGGCTGACACCCCGATGCATGTTGTTGTCGTAAACGGTGATGGTTCCGTCGGGTTGCCAGTCCGGATCGTGTTGCCGCCGCCAGGAACCCATGCGCCACCATTTGATTTTCAGGGTTTTCGGATCCGCCACGTAAATCAGGTTGATCGAACGCAGACTGATCAGCAGATCGCCCGCCTCAAATTGCGGAAAGGCGTCCGCCATTTCGGGCAGCAGAGGTTCGACATCGTTGGGATGCCAGGGACCGCCCTTCCCCTTGGCCCAGGTCCAGCGATTATTGTAGTCGTTTTGCCGCAAGCCCAGAATGTCGATGGATGGATTTGCGCCCATGAACTTGTGAATCTTGAAATTGCGCAGCCGCTTGCCGCTTGCGAGATTGAATCGACTGATGAAGTCCGGATAGCCGACCGACCAGACCGTGCCTTCGCCGTCCGGCTCGATACTGTGATCGATTCCGGAGCGGGTCGCCCACAGGCGGTTTCCGCACCAATCGAAACGTTGAATCGAAATGCCGAAGTCGAAGGCGAACAGAACCGAGCCATCGGGCAGAATCTTGAAGCCATGCGGAAACTTGCGCTCCTCCGGGTTCTTCATCTTGAATGACATATCGCGTTCGTGCAAAATCCAGGTGTGAACCACCTGCCAGTTTTTGTCCAGCAGCAAGGCGCCATGACGGCCTTCTTCAAAGTCGAAGGACCCGTAAATGAGCCGATACCCGGCCGGAGCCCGCTCGCTGGTGTAGATTTTCGCCTGATCCCGCCTTGCGCTTTTTCCGGGGATGGTCAGCTCCCGGTACGGACGTCGCTTGCCCGGATCGTATTTGACCAGACTGCGGGAGGGGTGGAGATTACTGTCGTTGAGGATTTTCTCGGTCAGGGTGGTTTTCTTTTCTTCCGGGTCGCCCTCGACGAAATCGTGAATTTCCTGGAGCAGCGAATACGGCCAGACGTGAAACTCACCGATCGAATAACCCCAAGCGGCGAATCCGAGTGCAAGTAAATAGATGAGCGCGAATTTTTGCAGTTTTTTCATGACAATCCATCACAGTCAAGATCTCCGGCTTCACCCGTCTGAACAGCACGCCCCACGATTTATCGGCCTGCAGGCGCACGGTGAACGGACACCCAAAAAGGTGAGCGGAAAAGCGGTTACCCATTCACCCGGGTTATAGCACAAATGCATGTTTGGCGCGAACCCCCAAAACGTGGCATCACGAAACTAAGCGAGCGTGAAGTTTATCAGGTAATAGACGCCGACCCCGATGAAAATTGTGGCCGTGATCCGACGCATCCACTTTTCAGCCGCCGTCATGATGTTGAAAAAGCTCGACAGCCGATTGGCGGCGAAAGCCAGGATAACGGCGAAGACGGCCACCGGCAAGGCGCTGCCGATGCCGTACAGCGACGGCATGGCCAGGCTCGACTCGTGATGCAGCGCCAACGGAATCAGGCTTCCGAAAAACAGGGCCGCCGATACCGGGCAGAAGGCCAGTGCAAACACCACTCCCAAGAGCAGCGCACCCCAGATTCCCAGCGCCTCGGCCCATTTTCGCACCCGCTCCGACACCCCCGATCCGCGCCAGGGTAGCGGGAGAAAATCGAAAAGCAGCAGCCCGGCAAGAATCAGAATGGGACCGATGGCCTGGTTCATGTGCCGCTGCAAAAAATTGGCGACCTCCGGAATCGATGACAGCCCCCCCACCACCAGCCAAGCCACGGCGAAATAGGCGAGCATGCGTCCCAGCGTATAGAGCAGGCCACTTACAAGTACGAGCCGGGGCCGGTCCACCCGTTTGCCGATGTAGCTGATGGCGGCGATGTTGGTCGCCAGCGGGCAGGGACTGATGGAGGTGAGGATCCCCAGCCAGATCGCGGTGGCGAGTCCGATTCCGTAGCTATCCATCACACGCCGTCCAGGTAAGCGCGGATTTCGGCCACCACATAGCGTTCATAATCCGGCGGCGTGCGGACAAGCTCCCAGATTTTCGCGCAGTTTTTCCACTTGATCTGCTTACCGTCCTTCAACGCCGAGACGACCAGCGATTTGGTATAGAGTTGATAGTCGTCGACGAAATGCCGGTTCGCTTCCCGGTCGGTGTTCACGACCTTCCATTCCAAAAAACCGGAGGCCAGTTCGTCGGCGAAGTGCTGCTTGATCGCCTGATCGGCGAGGGCTTCCAGGGTGGTGCAGGTGTGACAGCGGACATCGCCGTGGAAATAGTACACCACCACTTTGTCGGGAAGAACCTCCGGCGGGGTCTTGGCGACGGCCTGGGCAGATGTTTCGGCTGGGGTTTTTGCCTGCGTGGCCTGCGCGGCCTGCGTGGCCTGCCCTACCGGGGTGGCCGGAGCGGGCGGGACCGCCGCCTCGCAGGCAAGCAGAATCCAGGCAAACAACCCAACGAATAACAGTCCTATCAGTCTCGCATGCATCGATTGCACCTTTCGCATAATCGTTAGCCGATCAATTTCAGCAGATCCGCCTCGGACGGCAGCTTGCCGACACTCTTCACCTCGCCATCCACCACCAGCCCCGGCGTCATCATGATGCCCTTGGCGACGATTTCCTGGATGTCCTCGATTTTCACCACCTCGGCATCCAGCGCGTGATCCGCCACCACTTTTTGAGTCAATTCGAACAGCTTTTTGCATTTGGGGCAGCCGGTGCCCAGGATCTCGATTTTCTTCATGAGTCAACCTTTCTCGTCGGGTGAGTCTTTGTGAAAGCGCCGATCCGCTCGCCGGTCCATATCCGCAACCTGATCCAGCCAGCCGCAGCGGGAAACCTCGAAATGATCGGCCATGGGAATGTAGGGTTTGATGTCGAGCACCGGTGTCCGGTCCAGAATGTCCAGCCCGGCCACACGCAGGATCGGTCCGTCGATGGACAAAAGCCGCAGGCAGGAGAGCCCGATGGCGTTGGGCCTGCGGGGTGCGCGGGTGGCGAAAACCCCATGCTCGACGGTATCGAGGTAGGGAACGACGCGCAGCTTGTAACCGCTTGAACGGTGGCAGTGATACAGCACCCAGATGCGATCGAATCCCGCGAGGGAATCCAGGCCGTCTGTGAAGGCCGCGTCGATTTCGATCCGTCCTTCGACCGCCTCGGCGTAGGCCGCCTGAATCGGCGCGTCACGCGGATCGGTCAGGGGAGAGTGAACGATACCGATGGGAGTGAAGGTAATGTCTTTCATGCGTCTCCTCGCCCGAATATTTCATTTGCACCATCGGGGTCCACGAACAACGACCGCTCGTAACGCGAATAGCCCCGAGCTCGGATCGTCAGCCGAACAACGCGCCGTACAGCCAGCCACTCAAAGTCGCCATGAGAATGACGAGCAGAATGTAGACCCCCGTTTTCTTCGTCCCCAAAACGCCCCGGATCACCAGCATGTTCGGCAGCGACAGCGCCGGACCCGCCAACAGGAGCGCCAAGGCCGGACCCTTGCCCATCCCCGCGCCGATCAGCCCTTCCAAAATCGGGACTTCGGTGAGCGTGGCGAAGTACATGAACGCGCCGACCGCCGAGGCAAAGAGGTTGGCCCATAACGAGTTTCCGCCCACGAGGCTCGCGACCCAGTCGCTGGGGATGATGCCCGCATGCCCCGGACGCCCCAATAAAAATCCGGCGACCAGAACGCCCGCGAACAACAGCGGTAGAATCAAACGGGCGTACTCCCAGCTGGAGGCGGCCCAGGTTTTCAGTTCCTCCCGCTTGAACCAGCGCCAGATGACGGCGGCCAAAAAGGCGGAGAGTCCCCCCGTGATCCACCACTTGGCGGCGTAAATCACGCCCCACAGGCCTGCGTCGCCGTCCTGCGGCTTTCCCCAGTTGGCGAAAACCAGAATGCCGATCATGAGCGCGAAATACACGATATCCTGACCGGGCGAACGCATCGTTTCGTCTTCCGGCATGGCGGGTAAAGCGGCGCGCTTTTCGGCCTCTTCCCGACGGAAGATAAACGCCATGATCAGGCCGATGACGACCGAAAAGACCACTGCGCCGACGGCCCGCGCGATTCCGATTTCGGGGCCGAGGACACGCGCCGTGAGAATGATGGCCAGCACGTTGATGGCCGGACCCGCATATAAAAAGGTGGTGGCCGGACCCAGTCCCGCACCGCGCGCGTAGATACCGGCAAACAGCGGCAGCACCGTACAGGAGCAAACGGCGAGAATCGTTCCCGAACTGGCTGCGACCCCGTAGGCCACCCCGCGCTTCGCCTGGGCGCCCAAGTATTTCATCACCGCGTTTTGCGAAACGAAGGTGGCGATGGCCCCGGCGATGAAAAAGGCCGGAATCAGGCATAGAATGACGTGCTCGCGGGCGTACCACTGGGTGAGGGCGAAGGCTTCGAAGAGCGCCCCGGCGACCCGCTCGGAATCGAGCGGCAGAAACCAGAAGACGGCGAAAACAGCCGCAAACAAAACAAAAGCTTTCCGTTCGGACATGGCTACTCCACTGTATAGGCCAGCATGACCGTGAGGCGTTCGATCAATTCATCGCGAACCGCGCGGAACGCATCGCGTTTTTTATCCGCCGGTTCCACCTTGGCCGGATCCGACAGTCCCCAGTGCAAACGTTGGACCGTCCCCAGGTAGGCGGGACAGACTTCGTCGGCGCATAGCGTCACGACCACCTCCACTCCCGTCGTGTCAATGTCGTCTACGGCTTTGGAAACCAGCCCTTGTGTGGAAATCCCGGCTTCTTCCAATACCTGCACCGCCTGCGGACGCACAAAGGCCGGTTCGGAGCCCGCCGATAAAACCGTCACGCCGGGCGAGGCGAGATGGCGGGCGATGGCCTCGGCCAACTGGCTGCGGGCCGAATTCTGCACACACATGAAGAGCAGTTTCTTCGGTTTCAGCGCGGCGACCTGGCGCGCTTCGTCCATCCATGTTTCATGAGTCATGATGTGACCTCACCCTTTTCGTCCGGCGAACTTGGCGCTCCAGACCTTGCCCGCAACCTGGACTGCCGCATTTTTCACGACATCCTGCGGAATCGACTCGCCGCAGCATCCGCCGCCATCGGTCGGAACCTCGGACGCCACCAGGGCGTGAATCTGCGCGGCGTCATAGACCAACCGCTCCGTCACCTCCACATCCGTCAAGCCCGCTCGGCGCAGACCGTCCACATACGCGGTTTCCGAAACGGCCCCCGCCACGCAAGCGCCGTACATCGCCGCGCTTTGGCGCAACCAGTCGGGCAAATCGTCCGCCACGATGTCCGAAATACTGATGCGGCCACCCGGCTTGAGCACACGGGCGATTTCGGCGAAGACAGCATCTTTGTCGGGCGAGAGATTGATGACGCAGTTTGAGATCACCCAGTCTATCGAGGCGTCCTCAACGGGCAACTCCTCGATGACGCCCTTGCGCAACTCGACGTTCTCCACTCCGGCGGCGGCGATGTTCCTGCGGGCGTGGGCGATCATCTCGTCCGTCATATCCACGCCGATGACTCTGCCTGTGGGACCGACTTTCTTCGCCGCGATCAGCAGATCGATGCCCGCTCCCGAGCCGAGGTCGAGCACGGTTTGTCCTTCGGTCACCTCGCTGAAGGCCAGCGGATTGCCGCAGCCGAAAGAATTTTTCACGGCGTCCTCGGGCAATCCGGTGGTTTCGTCTGTGCCGTATCCGGCCTGAATGACGGCGATACCCTGGGGCAAGGTCGGCCCACAGCATCCCGGACCGCAACCGCAGCCCGTTTCAACGCTCCGGGTGTAAAACTCGGAAACCTGTTTGCGGATCGTGTCTTTGTCGCTCATGGAGTTGACTCCTTGCAGCTTTGGGCGTGTTTCAGCTGCGGCCAGTACTTACGACCCAGCCAGAGGGCGACGTTGACCAGCCCGATCAGCACCGGCACTTCCACCAGCGGGCCGATCACCGCCGCGAAGGCCGCGCCGTGGCCGATGCCGAAGGTGGCGACGGCCACCGCGATGGCCAATTCAAAGTTGTTGCTGGCTGCGGTGAAGCTGAGCGTCGTGCTCTGGCCATAGTCCGCGCCCACTTTTTTCGAGAGGAAGAACGAGACAACGAACATGATGACAAAGTAGAAAAGCAACGGAATGGCGATGCGAACCACGTCCAGCGGAAGCTGGATGATCGTCTCACCCTTGAAGCTGAACATCACCACGATGGTGAATAAGAGCGCAATCAGGGTGATGGGGCTGATTTTGGGGATGAAGACCGTGTGATACCAGTCCTTGTTCTTCACCCGGATCAAAATAAAGCGCGTCAGCACACCGGCAATGAACGGAATACCGAGGTAGATGAAGACGCTCTCGGCGATCTGGCCGATGGTGATGGCCACCGCCACGCCCTCAAGCCCAAACCAGCCCGGCAGCACCGTGATGAAGACATAGGCGTAGACGGAGAAGAAGAGCACCTGGAAGATGGAGTTGAAAGCGACCAACCCGGCGCAGTATTCGGTGTCGCCTTTGGCCAGATCGTTCCAGACGATGACCATCGCGATACAGCGTGCCAACCCGATCAGGATCAGGCCAACCATATATTCCGGTTTGTCGGGCAGAAAGATAATAGCCAACAGAAACATCAGGATGGGTCCGATCACCCAGTTCTGCACGAGAGAAAGTCCCAGTACTTTGAAATTCTTGAAAACGCGCGGAAGCTCTTCGTATTTCACCTTGGCCAACGGCGGGTACATCATCAGAATCAGGCCGATGGCGATGGGAAGATTGGTCGTGCCGACGTTGAATTTGTTCAGAAACGGCACGACACCCGGCCACAGCCAGCCGCCGCCCACGCCGACGAGCATGGCGAGGAAGATCCACAGAGTGAGGTAGCGGTCCAAAAACGATAGCCGTCCAACAACGCCTGGTTGTTCGGTCATGGTGTTTTCTCCAGGAAGGGAAGACTATCCGGCGCGGTCCTTCAGCACCTTTTCGGTGCAGGCGAACATGTCCAGAACACAAGGCGTCAGCAACCGATACCAAACCGTATTGCCGTTTTTGCGGTTTTCAACGATTCCGGCGTTCAGTAAAACGGACAGATGCTTGGAGACGGTCGAGATATCGAGTCCCACCGCGCCCGCCAGTTCACCGACCGCGCACTCGCAATCCTTCAGGCGATCGACGATCAGCAGGCGCGCCTCGTTGGCCAGCGCCTTGTGAATCCGCGCCTGTTGTTTGAAATCTTCCCGCGTCTTTTTCAAATCGCAACATGTCATGCCGCCAGTATTTGGCATATTGGCAAAATAGTCAAGCGAAAAAATGACCGCCGCCATTTAAAATTCGGTGAGAACCGACACGGCGTTTCACTTCTAAGCTTGTCACTGTTTTCCACCCACTATCATTCGGTTTACGGGGTGCCATGGGCCAAGCCTTTGGCTTGCCCATGCTGTTTTCACGGGCAAACCTGACGGTTTCGCCCGTGCCACCCATCATCGATCGAAGATGATTCGAGACTCAATCAGAATTGAAACGCCCGATGAGAACCGAACCCCCACTTGACAAGCTTCCCCTGTCCCGTTATGACTGGGCCACCCGGTTTGACCGGGAATCGGACAGTCACGACACGCAAGCGGAAGGACACGCGATGCTCAAAGCCATCGTCTTCGATCTCGACGAGACTCTGATCGGCTCGAAAGAAGCCATCCTCGATTACCATCGTAAACTCTTCGCCCATCTGAAAATCGATTTTCCCGAGGATAAGCAGGAGCTGTTTTACACGGCCCCCATGAAAGGCTTTCTGGAACGCCTGATCCCCGACCCGCAGAAGCTGGCCGAGGCCAAACGCTTCGCCGACGAATGGGATGCCACCGAGCACATCCGTCTCATCACGCTCAAGCCCTACGTCACCGAGACGATCGAGGCCCTGCACGGTCGCTTCAAGCTGGCCGTGGCCACCAATCGCGGCTGGACCACGCCGAAAGTGCTCGAACGCTTCAAGCTCGACGGCTACTTCGAAATCGTCCTGCATGCCTTCAGCCTGGAGAATTGCAAGCCGCATCCGCAGGTGATGCAGACGATTTTCGACACACTCGGGGTTACGAAAGACGAAACGCTTCTGGTGGGCGATAGTTATGTGGACGTGGAAACCGCGGCCAATATCGGCTGCCGCTCGGTGATCGTGGGCGACCGCGCCACCCCGGACATGGGCGATGAACAGATTGCCGATCTGTCGCAGCTGATTCCGCTGATCGACCGCCTGGAGCGAAATCCGGTCTGATTCTTTCCGCTATTCGACCGTCGCCGGGGCGTCGATCATGTGATAGTAGCGCCCCAGCCAGTAGGGAAGCAGCCAGTAAACCCCGTCGTCTTCCGACCAGCCGCCCAGCGGATCGTCCGTGTTGTCGGCCCATTCGCAGGTGTAGGGGTTGGCGTCCCAGCGCATCAGCTTGCGTTCCGACAGCGGCAGCACGGTGGTCAGTTGACGTTTGCCCTCGCGATCCGGCTGCGCATCCACCGTCACATCCATGCGCCAGCAGGTATCCACGCGCCAATCGATCAAATCCAGGGGCGCATCCTGCAACAGAGCCACCGCTTCTTCCAGATCGAAAGCATCATACGTATAGACGCCGGTGATCAGATTGAACAGCGCCGAGCTTTCGGGCCGGTCGGCGGCGAACGCCTCTTGCAGCGACGCCATGTATATGTCGCGGAAGTCCACGATATCGGCATAGCGCAACAGCGACAGGTAGGACAAAAAGGCCAGCTGGTCGTCGGAATGATTGCTCTCGCGCTGACTGGTCAGCGTTTTCTGATGGCGCGTCATCTGGGCATACTCGGCATCGTGGGCCCGCTCGATGTAGGCCTCGAAGACGTTTTCATCGCCGGTAACATGATAGGCGACCCGCAACAGCGCCAGAAGCTGCAAGGCGCTAAGCCCGCCGCCGCCATCAATCCCCTTGGTACCGGTCACCCACTCGTCTTCCCAGTGCCCCGAGCTGGTGGGATCGCCGGTGATATCGATCAAGCGCCAGCCGTTGGCCTGAATATAGGCGGCGATGCGTCCCAGAGTTTCAGCCGTGGCGCTCTTCTCGGCCTCGTCGAAGATGATATCGTAGTAAAAGCCGCTAAGCAGCACGTGCCCCACGATGGAATCGGAACCGGTATCGCCAAGCCACCAATGCGTATCGGAACGATTCCAGCCTTCCGCCTCCGGATCGCCCGGCGTCCAGTAATCGCGCGGAACGATGGAACGCGCCGGAAGCCCGTCGACCTGGGTAGCCCGCTCCAACTCGCGAACAAGCGCCGCCGCGCCTTTAGCCGCCTGACGGGATTCCTCCTTTACGTCCTGATCCTGCGACGCTCCCAGCCGGAACAGTTCGGCCAAAGCGTACATGCCGGTCCACAAGGATTCATCGGCTTCGCGCCACACGTCACACGCGGAGGTATCGCCGGGATTCGCCAAGCTGCAACGGGCGGAAAATCCACCGCTGCTGTCGCCCACCGGCCGCAGGTGCCGTTCCGTCAGAATCGAGCGGAAATGCGCCGCTTTACCGGCCAGCGTCCAGTCCTCCGTTCGCAGCTGCGTCAGTCCGTCCGCATGCCCGAGCCACACGCTTCCGGCACTGTCGAAACCGACGCTCAGCACCGCATCGTCGAGCAACCAGCGGTGGCTGTAAAAAGCTTTGCGTCCCACCTCGCCGTCGCTGGCGATGCGCAACGCGGCCTTTTCGGTCGAGGCCCAGACCACCCCATCGGGAGCAACCGCAATCTGCCCGATATCGCTCCAGGGCAATCCACAGCCTTCGGCATAGCCGCCGTCGTCGCAGGGCGCGCCCCGATAACTCGTAAACGTGCGCCGCGGGACGTTCATCACCTGCAAGCCGTCATCGTAGGCAATCCACAATTCATCGCGCTCGGAAACATCGTCGCTGTAGAAAGCCAGGGACGTCGGCCGCGCGTCGAGCAGGCCGGAGCTTTTATCGAAGGTAAACCACTGGTTCTGGTTGAACAGGTGCAGGGTGTCGCCTTGCCCTTCCAGGCGCGACATCACCGCCACCCGGTTCTCCTCATCGGCCACGAAGTCCACCACGTAGCCTTCGGGATAGTTGGCTTTGCGGAAGCACTCGGTGTTGTTGAACTCGTAAACGCCGCCGGTGGTGCCGATGTACAGCAGGTGGGAGGTTCCCTTGGAAGTCAGAGAGGTGGGAGTGTGACCCAGCAGGCAATCCGTTTCGATCTCGATCTGATTCTGATAACGCAAGCTGTAGAGGTAGGAGGAGATGTTGCTGACGGCCAGAATATACAGCGTGTTGTCGTAACCGCGCTCCAGATCGAGGATCTGGAAATCGGTCACGCCCGCCGGCGGATCGAGCTTCGTAAGCGTCTCCGCCTCCGTATCCCAGTAGTACAAGCCGTTTTCCGCGCCGATATAAGCGCCGCCGCCGACCCACGACAACACCCGGCGGACATTCTGCGGCGGGTCGGTCATGTCGGCGCTCGAAAAGGTACGGGCGCGCCATTGTTTGAAGGGCGTATCGGCCACACTGGGATAGGAAATCGTCCCCGGCTCCCAGCGATCCCACTCGACATCGTCCTGATCGCCGTCGACGAAATCTTCTTCCTCGATTTCGTATTCGGAGTACGGCCCATAGTCCTCATCCCCGGCGGGCGGCTCGGAGTTCCCCGAGGAGCAGGCCCACACCCCCACCATCAACAGCATCAACCACGCAACCGGGACAAACGAACGGGAAGACATAACGCGCTCTCCTTCAAGCCTTGATTTCCGGATGCTTGAGCAACCAGGGTTTAAGCGGGCCGGTGATTTTCTTGGATTTCGGCCGCCGCCGGCGCATCGGCAGCTTTTCGTACTTCTTGCCGAGATCCTTCATCCATTCCGCGTCTGGAAAAGACTGCATCTTCTTATAGAACTTAAGCGACTGCTCGTCCAGCCTTGCATAGCTGTAAAGATGTCCGAGGTACATGTTGGCGATCAGCGGCGCGTCGGCGTAACGCGCCTGCCGGTTGTTGCCCCAGCGCTGCAGCCAGCGCAGCGAGTCGTCGTCACGATCGTAAAGCGCCGTAATGAAGTGAATGCGCACGTCCAGCAAGAAGATGTCCGAAACATGGATGATGTCTTTGTAGGCTTCGGGCGGACCCTTCAAGAGCCGACGGCCCTGCCGGTAGTTGGTGCGCGCTTTCTTGAATTTCCCCTTTTTCTCGTATACGTACCCGCGCAGCAGATAGGGGTAATAATTGTTGGGATAGCGCTTGACCATCTCTTCGGCGACGCGTAACGCACGCGTGCGCTGGCTGGCGAGCGGCGCGAAGGCGTAGACGGCATAGATCCCGGTGAAGTAATGCACCGGACTGTCTTCTTCAATGGCGCGGGTGATCTGGCGCAGGCCCTCGACCTTGTCGCCGGGCGTCATGCCCATCAGGCGCATCAACAAGCGGGTCATGACACCGAAACGTCCGGTGTAGAAATTATACATTCCCTTGACCAGCAGCGCCGCGTGCAGGTTGGGACGCGCCTTGAGCACCTTGTCCAGAAGCTCCATTCCGCGCCGCCCGTTTCCATGCGCTTTCAAATAATTGCCGCGGATGCCGTTGTACATGCCCAGCCCCGCCTCGCACATCATTTCGTAAAACATTCCGGCCGTGTGAAACTGCTTGGTTTTTCCGGCTCGCCGAGCCTTTTCGATGCAGGTGCCGAATCGGTCTTGAATCGCCTGGTCGTATTCATGCAGACCCGGCGCGATCATCACCCGGCGCACTTTCACCAGCCCCGACCAGAAATGCGCCGAAAAGAGATAGGGGCGCTTCACCAGAATCCGATCGAGTTCGCCGTCGAAATCGTAGATCTCCCCGGCGGTATAACGTTGAAAGGCCGTCCACATTTCGGGCGACATGAGATAGACGTCGTTGTCCCGGATGAGCTGCTTGTAATCCTCGGCACCGGAAGACATCTCGGCAGCCTCGGCGGGTCGATCCGCCACGGGAGCCGCAGCGGGCATGGATGCAGCCGATGTTTCAGGGGACGACGAAACCGCAGCCGGTTCGGGGGGAGCCGATTCGGGAACGGCGGACGCCAGCGTCTCCGATGGGGTCGAAGCGACCGGGAGCGGTTGCTCGGCCAGAGCCGCAGCCCCCCACAGGCTCAGACAACCCAGCACCAGCAGCCGCACGAGCCAGCCCGCACGCGACGTCCGTCGCTTAAGCGGAGCGGCTGAAGAGTTTGAGAAAATAGTGGCGATAGACATCGAGGTTTTCTTTGGAGAATAAGACAAAACGAACTTCCTGTATTCCTTTTTGAATGTCGAGTTGAGCCGCGACGGTCTTGAGCACGATCGGGCAGGCCTCCTCGATCGGGTAGCCGTAGACGCCCGTCGAAATGGAGGGAAACGCCACGGTCACGGCTTGGAGTTCACCGGCCACTTCCAAGCTGCGGCGATAGCAGGAGGCCAACAGCGCGGCTTCGTCGCCGCGTCCTTTGTACACGGGCCCCACCGTATGGATCACGTAACCCGCCATGAGCTGGCCGCCCTGGGTCGCCTTGGCGTCGCCGGTGGCGCAACCGTTGAGACGGCGACATTCCTCCAGGAGGGTCGGACCCGCCGCCCGATGGATGGCGCCATCCACTCCGCCGCCGCCCAGAAGCCCGTTGTTGGCGGCATTGACGATCGCATCGACCCGCTGTCGGGTGATGTCGCCATGCACCAGCTTCATTCTATCAACTGCTTTCATGATCCTTCCCGTTATCGAAAATTTTCGCCCGCACCTTGGCAAACTCCATATACCCGCAAACCTCCTGCCAGAAGTGGTTGGCCTGCGAATTGGCGCTGGCGGACTTGAGTTCGATTCGCTGTACGCCCCGATCTTGCAGGCGGCGTTCCACCTCCGCCACCAGTTGGCGACCGATGGTGAGGTTGCGATGCCGTTCGTCGACCGCCGCATCGGAAATCAGCCCGATGCGCTGGTAACGCAAGACCGGCGGCAGGGTCTGGATAATGGCCAGCACGTAGCCGACCACCTCCTCCGCCACCTCGGAGACGACCACGATGGAATCGGGGCGGTCGAGGTGATAGCGCACCCAGCGCCGATAATGCACGTGGCCGTCCTCGGCCGGGGTGAACACCGGGTCCAACTCGGCATGCAGACTGAACAATTGCCGCCACAGACCCGCCACGGCCTCCACATCCGAATGCAACGCCCCCCGCACGACCACATCGGGGGCGACCGGGGGAACCGGCTTGCCGACGGAGCGCTGCATCTGGCCTCCTTCCTATCCGTTTCGCCGTCACAAACGCCCAACGCTCCCGCGAATGAAGCGTGTTCGGCGAATAGAGGAATAGCCCATAGTGTAGCACAACTGCCGCGCAGGCCCAATACACAAACGCAAGCCGCCCTTTGCACGACGCCCTAATAGGCGCTCGGAACCCTTGACCCCCCTCCTTCGTCGTGGTAGCATCCCGCACGGTCGAGTTGGATTAATCCATTTATTCAAAGAGGTTACACCCATGCAGGCGCGTCTTTTCAACGTAGCTTTCATATCGGCGATCTTGGTGTTTCTGGGCGTGGTGGCTTTGTCGGCCTGCGACCCGCCCAACTTCACCTGGCCCGAAACCATCCCCGACGTCAAGCCGGTGAAAGCGCAAGGTCCGAGCGCCTTCGACCGCTGGAAAGCGCGCCGTCTGGCCGCGTCGTCGCCGTCCTTGGTGGCCGGTGCGGCCATGGTGGATCTGACCCCGGCCAACCCGCACGGCACCTACATCGCCGGTTACATGCCGAATAAAAAAGCAGCCGGTGTGGGCATGCCCATCACGGGGCGCGTGTTGCTGCTGGACGACGGCCGTAACACGCTGGTGCTCGTCAACCTCGATTTCGTCGGCCTGATGAACGACCGCATCTGGGATATGCGCGGGCGCGTCTCGAAAACATACGGCAAAGACATCCTGATCGCCTCGACCCACACCCACGCCGGTCCCGACACGCTGGGCATGTGGGGCTCGTGGGCCTTTTTCGCCCTGCCGGTCGAAAGCGGCATCGATGAACGCTACATGGATCGGGTGGAACGCGATGTGGCGGCCGCCATCGTGCAAGCGGCCCTCAACGCGCGTCCGGCCGAGCTGTTCGCCAACGAGGTGACGATTCCGCCCGGTATCAGCGAAAACGCGCATGTTCCCGGCCTTAAAGACGACGCCCTGACCGTTCTGCAGGCGCGCGACCGCGAAGGCCGCAGCATCGGAACCTTGGTCAATTACGCCTGTCATGCCGAATTTTTGGGGCAAAACAACGACGAGCTGCACCCCGACTTTCCGGGCTATCTCTACCGCGAAGTGGAACAACGGGAGGGCGGCATCGCGCTGTTTATGAACGGCGCATTGGGCGTGATCGTCGTCCCGGCCATGCCGCGCCACACCGAAAACAACGTGCGCCTGCGCCGTGACGCGGCCATTCGGGCGGGGGCCGTCTTGGCCAGCTACACCGGCCGCGCCCTGGATAACGCCGTCCGACTCGACCTCGATCAGATCCGCATCGATCGGCGGCTCGTGAAATTCCCGGTGGAAAACGATGTGTTCACGTATCTCGGCCAAAAGGGCATTTTCACCCGCTCGATGAAAAACAACATGCTCTACAGCGAAGTGTGGCGCGTCGATCTGGGCGCACTGACCTTGGCGAGCGTTCCCGGCGAAATCTCCCCGACGCTGGGTTTCCGCATCAAGGATCGGATGCCGGGACGCTACAAAATGCTGCTGGGATTGGCCAATGATGAAATCGGCTACATCATGAGCGCCGAAGAATGGCAGAACCCGCTGTACGCCTACGAACGCACGGTGAGCGTCGGCCCGCAGACCGGACGCTGATGATGGACGCCTTGAGCGAGCTGTTTCCCGACGCGCCGTAAAACGCAGCGTCGAAGCTTGTCCAGTTTCGCAGGCCTGTAAGGAAATCGGGGTAAGCGAGCAGACGTATTACCGCTGGCGTAAGACATTCGGGGGCCTGTCGGTTATAGGAGACGAAGCGCCTCAAGGAGCTTGAAAAAGAGAATGCCCGGCTGAAACGGCTTTTGGCCGAGCGGGATCTGGAACTCGATGTAGCCAAGGAGCTGTTGGAAATAAACGGGTGAAGGCGGCGCATCGAAAAGAGGCGGTGGATCACGCAAAGCACCGTGGTCTGCCCGTCTGGCGGAGCGCCGCGCTGGTGAAGCTGCAACGGTCGACGTACCACTACAAAGCCCATCCGCGTGACGATTCGGCTGGCGAAAAACGTGGCTCGCCATCCGAGCCGCTTTCTCCGGAAACGGGAGTTGAACCCAAAAAAAACGGCCGACCCGCAAAGGGTCGACCGAGCTTTTCAGCGATGTGGGATCGAGAGCGCTCAGGCGCGTCGGCGCAGCCCGAAGAACGCCAGCAGCAGTAGAAGCGCGAATGCCCCGGCCACGTGTCCGGTTGTTTGGCAACCGCCGCCGCCGCCTTCTTCCTCGTTGGCCGCGAAGCAGATGTTGTCGCGCAGTTCCGTACCGCTTTCGCAGGGTTCGCACAGCCCCGCCGAGGTGCAGCGGTTGTTGAAGGGACAGTCGGTCGGCAAGGTGCATTCGACCGTCGGTGCGTCGCCGTCGGTCGGTTGGGTCGTATCGCCATCGGTGGGGTTGCTGTCGCCGTCGACGGTGTCGGGATCGACGCATTCGGCCAAGCCCGAGGACGTCGAGCAGACCAGGCTGAAGTCGGCGCAATTTTCCACGTACATCCAGCTTCCGCCTTCGCAGCGTTCGACCATGTCGCCGTTGCAGCGAGTTTGCCCCGATTGGCAGTCGTTCGGGTCGTCGCCGTCGGTGATTTCGCTGACGCATGCGCCGTCCTGACAGAAGAGGTCACGGATGCCGCAGTCTTCCACGAATTGCCACTGGTTGTTGCCGATACATTCTTCAACCGATTTGATATTACAGCGCTTATTACCCGGAATGCATTCCTGCGGTTCGTCGCCATCGGGAGCGTCGCCATCGGCCGGATCGTCGCTGAGGCGGCAGTTCATGGTGATCTTGTTGTTGGTCTGCGTGGCAACCCAGCTCTGGAAGCTCTGACGCAGATTATCGAGCTTGGTGAGGTCGGTGGTGTTGGCGGCTCCGGGCGAGATCAGAACGAAGGCGCAACGGAGTTCGGTGGGTTGAATCTCCGCAACCTGTCCGTTTTCGCTGATGATATCGTCGATGGTGACTTCGATTTGGTTTCCTTCGAAATAATCGCCGCCGGGGTCGGGCAGGTCGGAGGCGCTGTGTTCGGAGTTCGGATTGTTGACCCAGAACATCGGTTCGACGTCTTCTTTGGGCAAAACGCCCATCAGGTAGCGGTCGATGTCGGTGATGTGGCGCGCCGTTCCATCGGCGATGAATTCGCCGGGGGTCAGGGAGCGGATCGCATTGCCGCCGAGAACCGAGCCTCCGTTTGCAAAGAAGTAGGACCAATAACCGGAAGCGCCCAGCAGTCCGTTGGCGTTGCTTCCCGGAAGCTTGAGGTAGCCGCCCCAATAGCGCATCATGGCGCGTCCCAGCATCGCCTTCTGCGAGAAGGCACTGGCGCTTGAAAGCGAGGAGGCTTTCCAGGCGTCGGAAGGATTGGAGGTGAAGTTGGATACCGCAAACAGATCGCCGACGACTTTCAGACGCCCCGCCGAGCCGAACTGGCCGGGCGTATAGGCGGGCGCGGGTGCGCCGGTTCCACTGGGCCCCTGTTGAACCGGGTAGGAGTCGGGGAAGACGGCATCGTCGAAGATGGTGGGGGCGTAGACCAGAAAGACGAACAGGAAATCGAATTCGTCTTCAAAGCCTTGATTGTAAAACGCGTTGGCGGCCGCCATCATGGTGCTGGCTCCCCCTTTGGGATTGCCGAGAACCATGTTGCTTGGATCGGAAACCGCGGCAATATCGCTGAGGGCCGCTTCGGCCGGTGCGGCCAACATCATGGCCAGCAGAGAGAACACGAGCCATAACCCCAGGCTGCGGGTGAATGAATGTTTCTGCATCATTAGAGCTCCTTGCCGAATGCTTCAAAGATGGACGGCGAGTCCGAATCATCAATCGCTAACTTTAACGCGAAGTGCGGGCGGACGCAAGGGAATCCGACCGCATTTTCAGGGTCGCGGTTGCCGCGGGATCCGAGGCGTGCTATCATTTAAACTACCGAAAGTCTAGGTGAAAGGATGAACGATGACGCGCATGGCTGTCTGGCAATGGATCCTGGTGCTGGCACTGATCGGAGTGGGAGCCATGGCTTGCGATGACGAATCGGCGAATGGGTCCGATGCGGCGTCCAAGGATGTTTCCGCCGCCTCGGAGCGGCCTGCGGCCAAGCTTCCGGTTGCTCCCATGCCCGAACCGGAGCAGGTGCCGGAATCGGATCTGCAGCCGCCGCCGTTGGCTCCGGCGCTTCAGGAGTCGGGGACGACGCTTGAGGAATTGATCGATCAAGCGCGGCGGCACGCCCGTCAAAATCGGAAGGATAAGCCCCCCAAGCTCGAAAGCGACCCGACCGTTCTCTACCGTTGGACCGACATCACGGGACGGACGCACGTCGCCTCGCATATCGAGGATGTGCCGCCTGCGTATCGGGACCAGGTGGAGGAGGTGGAGCGTGTCGAGCGACCCGCTTCGGCGGGGGGATCGTCGGTGCAGGATTACGATCCCGAGCCCTTTCGGGCGGATGCGGCCAATCAGGAGCGGCAATATGAGGCGTGGCGCACGCGCTGGCTTGCGGCCCGCGAAAATGAGGCCAAGGCCAGGCGGATACATGACGATGTGCGAGATGCGCCCCCGGATTGCGGCAATCAGGCCATTCCCGGGGTGACGGCCGAGTACGATCCCGACTGCCGCGTCAAGTACGAACGCCGTCTCAAGCGTTTGAATGCCGATGTGGCACGCGCCGCCGCCGAAGTCGCGAAGATCCGCGAGGAGGCGCGCAAGGCCGGTGTCCCGCCCGGCTACTTCCGCTGAGGGCGGGCCGGATCAGCGATCGGTCGGCGGGTCGTTTTTCGGTGGTATGACGATGTCCGGCCGTTGGGTCGGTTGCGTTTTGCTGCGGTTATCCGAGGAGGAGAAGGGATCCGTCTCGGGCTTGGGTCCGGATGTCCTGGGGCCGCCGGAGAACGGACCGAAGGGGCCCGCGCCGCCCGTGCCCATGCCTTGCAAGGTGATCCGGTCTTTGAAGGTGTGCTTGAGCCACACCCGCACCACGGCGCGCAGCGGCGGGAGCAGCAATAAAAATCCAAGCAGATCGGTGAGGAAGCCGGGCGTCAGCAGCACGCCGCCGGCCAGCAGAATCAACAGACCGTCGATCATGGCGTCGGCCGGTACGGCCCCGCGATTGAGGGATTCCTGTGCCGCCTGCAGCGTGCGCAGTCCCTCCCGGCGAGCCAGGGCCGCTCCCAGTGCGCCGGTGCCGATGATGATCAGGATGGTGGCCAAAACGCCGATTTCGCGCCCGACATGAATCAGCAGATACAGTTCCAGCGCGGGAACGACGGTCAGCAGCAGTAGTAGTTTGAAAAACATGATTTAGAATTCGACCGGCTTTTCGGTCCAGTCTTTGCCGGGAAGCTGAAGACGGAAATGACCTTCCGGGTATGTTTGCTTGGGTTTGAGATCCTTGAAGGTCAGATGATTCCGGTTGCCCACCGCGTCCACCAGGACGGTTTCTTCGATGGCGGAGGTGGTTGCGTTCAGAATCAGGTATAACGCCTCGAACTGATTGGGTTTTTTGGGAAGCAATTCGAGCACCTGCCGACCGTTGACCTCGGCGACGCCCTCCACGTTGGCCAATTCCAGTCGGGCGATGCGGTAATCGGCGGCCAGGTCGCCGCCGCCCCACAAAAAGGCCAGCGACGATTCGAGTTGGCTGCTCTTGAGGTTTTTTCGCACGGAGACGTCTTTGCTTTTCCAGTTGGCCACCCATAGGGTTTTGCCGTCGGTCACGAAGGTTTTGCGGTCGGGGGAATCGTATTCCCAGCGCATTTTCATGGGTTGGGCAAAGTCGACTTTGCCGCCGCTTTCGGTCACCCGGCGGGTCAACTTAGAGTGGTAGGCCTGGCTGAATGTAGCAGAGAAGTCTCCGGCTTTTTGGTAGTAGCCGCGCACGGCCTCGACGATCCGGGTCACTTCCAGGGCTGGGGTGTCGGGTTTAACGCCTGTTTGGCTGTCGGAGATGCTTCCGGCCTTCTGGGCGATGGCCAGGACCGCCCAGCCGAGGGCCAGAGCGATCAGAAGAATCGAAACAAAGCGGGTAGATACGAGACGGCTCAGCATCGGATGTTGGATCCCTCCATCGAACTAACGAAAAACGAGCCCCTATTATACCTGAATTTTCAGCGACATGCAAATTAGTCGGGTGTGATGAAGCGGTGTTTTGCCGCTCAGTCTTTCGGGGCGGGACGGCCGTAGACCGGGCGGCCGCGCACGCCGTCGGACGGTCCCACCAGGCCGTCTTCTTCCATTTTTTCGATGATGCGGGCGGCGCGGTTGTAGCCGATGCGCAGCTTGCGTTGCAGCATGGAAATGGAGGCCTTGCCGCTTTCGCAGATGATCATGACCGCCTTGTCGTATTCGGAATCGTACTCACCGGCTTCCACCTGGGCCTGCTCGGCCTGGGCTTCGATGCGTTGCAGAATGTCGGTTTTGTAGGTCGGCTTGAGCTGTCGCTTGACGAAATCGACCACCTGGATGGTTTCGTTTTCCGAAACGAAGGCGGCGTGGATGCGTTGTAGCTCGCCCGTCCCCGGCAAAAAGAGCATGTCGCCGCGACCCAGCAGCGCTTCCGCTCCGTTTTGGTCGATGATCACGCGCGAATCCACCTTTTGCGAAACTCGATAGCTGATGCGGGCGGGGAAGTTGTTTTTGATCAAGCCGGTCAACACGTCGGTGGAGGGGCGCTGGGTGGCCACCAGCAGGTGGATTCCCGAGGCGCGCGCCAGCTGGGCCAGCCGGGCGATGGAGACTTCCACCTCTTTGCCCGCCACCATCATCAGGTCGGCCAATTCGTCGATGACGACGATGATGAAGGGCAGGCGTTTGGGGGGCGGACTCTTTTTGAGTTTACCGGCCAGGGCGCGCAGGTCGCCCCCTTCCGAACGGGAGAACTCCTCGATCACCTGTTCGATGTCGCCGCCGCGTTTGGCGCGCGCTTCATCGAGCTTGCGCACCAGCCGATTGAAGCTGTCGATGTTTTTCACGCCCCATTCGGAGAGCGTCTGATAGCGCGTATCCATTTCGTGCACCACCCAGCCGAGCGCCAGCGAGGCCTGCTTGGGATCGGTGACCACGGGCAGCAGCAGGTGCGGAATGCCTTCGTAGAAGTTGAATTCCAGGCGCTTGGGGTCGATCAGGATGAAGCGCACATCTTCGGGGGTGCAGCGGAACAGAATAGACAGAATCATGGCATTGACGCCGACCGATTTTCCCGCGCCGGTCGCGCCCGCGATGAGCAGATGCGGCATTTTCTGCAGATCGGCCACCATGGGATAGCCGAAGATATCCTTGCCCAGGGCGATGGTCAGTTTGCCTTTGGAACCGGTAAAGCGCTTGTGGCCGATGATCTCCTTCAGGTAGACCGTTTCGCGATTGGCCGACGGCACCTCGATACCCACCACGGACTTGCCGGGGATCGGGGCCACGATGCGGACCTTGAGAGCGGCCAGGGCCATGGCCAGGTCGTCTTCCAGGTTGGTGATGCGGGAGAGCTTGGTGCCGCGCGCCGGGGCGAATTCGTACATGGTGACCACCGGTCCCGGATGGATTTCGGTGACCTTGCCCTCGATTTTATAGTCGAGCAGAGTTTGTTCGAGCAGCCGCGCATTGCTGAAAAGCTGTTCCTTATCCAACTCGTGATCGTTGTCGGCCTCGTAATGCAGCAGCGACAGCGAGGGAAGCTGGTATTCTTTCGGTACTTCCTCGGCGGTCAGCTCGGAGGTGCTGAGTTCCTGGTCGGAGGCACGTTTGGGCCGTTGATCGACGATTTCCGGCTCGCCTTCCTCGGAGGCCTTTTTACGGCGTTTGCGGGGAGTGCTTTTCGCAACCGGCTCATCGTCTGCGGCATCCGCGGTCGGTTCTTCCACGCTTACGGCTTCCGTCTCGGCGGGGGCTGTGGAATTTTCGGCGGGTCCGTCTTGCGGTTGGCGGCGCACGGTGATGACGACTTCGCGTTCGTCACGATCCAGCAATCCGGCCCGCGCGGCGGCGGCTTCCGCTTCCTCGCTATCGGGCTGGGAGGTCGTCGGTGGGGCGCTCTGGCCGACAATGCGCGGGGGAGCGGCGGGTGTAGTTTCTTCTTGGACGTCGGGCGTCTCGGCTTCGACTTCGCGCCTGGCGGCCAGAGTTTCTCGGCGTTTTTGACGGCGTTCCCAAAGCCAGCCGCCTGTTTTTCTGAGGCTTTTCAACCCGGTTTGCGCTCCGCTCAAGCCCTGGCGTCCGAGGAGCGTCAGGCCGCGGCCGGTTTGTCGAGAGAGGAACGCGGCGCTGCGCAAGGGCGGCAGGTTGGTGGCCATGACGATACTGAGCACCAGCAGGACGCTTGCGAGAATACCCAGGCCGATCGTCCCGAAAACCGGTTCGAGCCCGCGCGTCAGGAGAGCTCCCACGAGTCCTCCCGGAGCATGGGCCATTCCGGTGGCGGGCAAAAGCAGGCCGAACAGGATGGAACTGGTAAGGGCGAACAGCACGAAGCCGCTGATCAACTTGACTTTCAGGCGCACGGGTCGGCGCAGACCGAGCAGGACGCCCATGCTGCCCAGGGCGAGTGCGACGAGATAAGCGCTATAGCCGAACCCTTGAAGAAAGGCATCGGCCACAGCGGCACCGCCTCGACCGATCCAGTTTTGGGCCGTGGCTTCCGCTTCCGACAAGGCCGGATCGCTGGGCTGGTAGGTGAGCAGCGACAGCAGCAACAACACCGCCGCCACCAGGAGCAGAAGCCCCCAGATTTCCAGCTTCAAACCCGGGTCGGGTTGATCCGGTGCAGCCGGGCTTGCTTTTTGTGGCGTTCGCCTGGCGGCGCTCACCCCGGCCTCCTTTCAAGTCCAGTTACGTGATTCTGTCTGGCAATGGTGGGGTCGTTTCTGGCGCTCAACCCGCATCGCGTGCCGTTTTAATCCCTTCCGGGCGTGGGCGAAAGCCTTTTTTCTTGCTTTTTTTCGTGCGCTTGGGCGATCGGCGGGCCGCGGCGGTCGGCGGAGTCGAGTCGGAACGCGTCGGGTCGACGAAATCCGGCGGCAAATCGGGGCCGAAGAAGCTCGGCAGTTCGATGCCCGCCAGTTTGCGATGCAGCAGTTCCCGCGCTTCGCGCCAGCGGTCGCGGTATTGTTTTTCGAGTGCCTTGCCCGGTTCGTATTTCACTTTGAGCGGATTGACCCACTGGCCCAATTTTTTCAAGCCGAAATGCAGGTGCGGACCGGTGCTGCGGCCCGTGTTGCCCACCCGCCCGATCATCTGCTTCTGGCGTACTTTCGTGCCGCTGCGCACCGCGATGGAACTCAGGTGGCAGTAGATCGATTCGTAACCGGAGTTGTGGCGCAGTTTGATGCCCTTGCCGCAGGCGCCCATCCAGCCGGCCGCCAAAACTTTTCCCCCGGCGATGGCCCAGATGGGGGTTCCGATGGGCGCGCCGTAATCGACACCGTTGTGTTTTTTGTATTTGTGTAAAGTGGGGTGCATGCGAAAGCCGAAACGCGAGGTGACGCGCGTGGTGTTGAGCGGTGCGCGCAGGAAGCTTTTTTGCATGCTGTTGCCGTCCGCATCGAAATACTCGGCACGTTTTTCGTCGGCCGTTTCGAAATAGTAGGCTTCCGAATCGCCCAGATAGGAGCCCTTGAAACTGGCGGCCAGAACTCTGCCGTATTTCACGAACTTGCCGTTGTAATAGTACTTTTCGACCAAGGCCCGCCAGCTGTCGCCCTTGCGGATATCGCTGTAGAAATCGATATCCCAGGCGAAAATGTCGGCCAAAAGAGTGGTCAGGCCGTCGCTCTCGCCCAGTTTCCAGATCGACTGCGACAGCGACTCCTCGATGGTCCCGGCCAGCGGGACGACGAACATCTGCGTTTCGCCTGTGATCTCGTAGCCCTGCAGACCTTCCCCTTCGCGGCGGACGTAGTAGGTAACCAGGGGCCGGTGGTGAAAGCGGAATGAATCCAGTTCGCCCAGCACGTTGAATTTGGCCTCCCAGGCGGTGCCCGGTTGCGCATAGCGGAAATCGAAAATCCCTTTCAGGGCTTCCATAATGGTGTTGGCGCTGACGATGCCGAGCCCCTGACGGTCGAAGGAGGTGGACAGGGTGTCGTTTTTCTGAATGCAACCCTTGACGGTGCGTGCCAGGCTGGATTCGTTCGCGGGATCGCTCACGGCGGAGTCCGTCGCGGCGGCGGCCGGTTGACGGCTTTTCTCCAACTCATGGAAGCTGGGAAGAGGTGCGGCGGTCGTGTCGGCTTGGGACAGCGCGTTCGGCTCGTTCACGGGCTCGTTTGGGATATCGAGATCGATGCCGCCGGTGGTCTCCTCGCCTTCGCCCAGGGGACCATCCGCCTCCTTGGGACCGGCGTCTTCCGACTCCGTTCGGGCCAACACCGTCTTCGTTTCGGTGGGTGTCGCCTCCTGGACGGCCGCCGGATCTTCGGGCTGTGCGATGGCGGGCGGATCGTCTGAAAGGGCGCTCCAGATCGACACGGCGGCCAGAAAACCGACGACGAACCACAAAACGGGGTGGCGCGTCCAGCGTCGCGCGACGCTCTGCTCATCCAGCAGGCTTTGAATGGAACTGAGGTACGAATGCTGCGTCACAAATCCTCCAGGGTCGGGGTCGATTCAGGCAGGCTACTATCTCCCTGAATTAATTGTCCTATTCTATCACAGGAACGGGGGCGGCTTCAACCGTTATTTCGTTCCGCTAAAAGCGAAACCCGGCCGATCGTGCGGGTATTCCGGCCCCGCATTTTTCCCGGCGAATTCCTCACAAATCATGTAGAATAGATCGATCAACCGGTTTTAACGGAGTGTGCGCAACCATGCGGAACAGTTACAGGATTATCGTCATATTCGCCTCGTTTTTATTCCTGATGTCGGCCTGCGGGTCGTCCGGCGGCGATGCGACCGACGGCGACGGACTGCTGCCGCCCGCCGATCAGGATGCCGACCTCGATGCCGTCCCGAGCGACGGCGATCGGGATACCCCTGTAGAAGGCGAAGCGGAGGCGGAGTTGGAGGAAGCCGATGCCGATCCGGAAATGGACGGCGACCTGGACGCCCCCGAACTCGATCCCGAGCGCGAGTTCATCGAACGGGAAACAGAGGACGAGGGCGAGCAGAGCGACTGCGCCAACGGTCCCGACGCCCAGTGCTTCGTGAATGCCGCGACCGGGGTGAGTGGCACGCGCTGTTCCGGGAGTACCTTGGCTTTCTGCGAACCGAGCGTTCCCACACCGCCCGTGTGCGCGGTTTCCACCTGTCGCTGCCAGGCTCAGAAAAGCTGCCTGGACGGCTGTGTGGACCCCGATCAGAGCGGGGCGGCTTACTGCGCCGAAGACGCGCCGGACGGCGACGTCGAGGAGGAAGCCGAGGGAGAAACGGATGGGGATCCGGCTGAAGACGGCGATGTGAGCGAAGCCGAATCGGACGTCGAGGACGAGGGCGAGCTCGCTGGCGATGAAGACCCGGAAGCGGTCGATGGCGATCCCGAATGGTCCTGTACGCCCGATGCGTTCGAACCGAATGAAGAACAAAGCTCGGCTGCCGATATCGAGCCGGGGGACGATCTTTCCGATTTGCGTTTGTGTCCCGACGACGACGACTGGTTTGCTATCACGCTTGTTGCGGGAGACACCCTGAGCGCCGCCATCGATTTCGACGGGGAGGCCGCCAATCTCAATCTGTACCTGTTCGACGACCAGGGCAGCTTGCTGGATGTCTCGGCCTCGTCGAGCGCGACGCGCGAAGAAGTGGGCTGGACGACGGCTGTCGCGGCCGAGGTGGCCTTGCGGGTGGCGACGTCGGATTCGATCGCGGCGGCGTATGTGCTGACGGTGTCGATTGAAAACGCGGCGGACGGCGACGCGGAAGAGGCGGATTGGGTGGAGATTGCGGAGATCGAGACCGAAAAGGAACTGGAACCGGAGGACACCTGCCTCGACGACGCTTTCGAGCCCAACGACACAAAAGAGACCGCTGCCGATATCGCCACCATCCCGTATGAAGGACTGGTTTTGTGTCCGGAGAACGACGATTATTACGCCATCACCTTGGCCGAGGACGATTTCATCGCGGTCGATCTGCTTTTCACCCATTCCTTGGGCAATCTGGACCTCTACATCTACAAGCCCGATGGCTCGCTGCTGCAGACGCATGTCAGCGAGACCGATAACGAAAACGCCAATTTCTGGGTTACGCAGCCGGGCCGCCATCTCATTCGGGTGCTTTCGCGTGTCGGCGAGGGAAATGTCTACGATCTGTCGGTCACCATCCAACCGTCTCAACTTTGCGAGGATGACACCTTCGAAGAAAACGACTCCCTGGCCGCTGCGGCGGCCATCAGCGCAGGCGACCACCCCGGTTTGAAGCTTTGCGGCTACGATGTCGACTGGTACGCCTACGACATGCCCGCGCAGTCGGGCTTGCAGATCGATGTGTCGTTCAGCCATGCCGACGGCAATATCGAGGCCTTGCTGTTCGATGCTTCGCACAACGAGCTGGATCGCTCCGACACCGAAACCGACAACGAGCGCCTGCAGGTCGGCAATGAAACGGGAGGAATGGTTTACGCCCAGATCTACAAAACCGGGCCGCTGGAACACAGCTACGGCCTGACCGTCACCGCCTTCGATGAGCCGATCTGCAACGACGATATCCACGAAGAGAACGACGACGAGGCCACGGCCACGCCCGTTTCCGACAGCATCGCTTGGCCGGATCTGATGCTGTGCGCCGGTAATATCGATTGGTATCGCATCACCCTGCCCGATTACGGTCTGCTGGAAACGGCCATCACCTACAATCCGGTCGTGACGCCTTTCCAGGTGATTTTGTACGATGAACTGGGCAACCCGCGCGCGGTGGCGCAAACCGCCGACGGCGTGGCCGCTTTCTCCAAACAGTTCGAGGATGGCGGCGATTACTGGCTCAAGCTGCGCGGCCTTCAGGCGCAGGACAACTCCTACGACTTGTCGCTGTGGATTTGTCCGGAGGATCGCTACGAACCCAACAACAATTATTACGATTCGACCTTCCTGGGCGCTGCGCCGCAGGAATGGAACGATCTGGGCTTGTGTCGCGGCGACGAGGATTGGTACTACATCGAGCTTTCCGCCGGGCAGACCGTGCGCTTGAGCATGGCCTTCGATTCGAATTCGGGCGACCTCGATCTCTACATGCGCGACGGGCTGGGAAATGTGGTGGCGCAAAGCACCACGACCACGCCCAACGAAGCGATTATATATACGACGGTCAACTCGGCGGGCTACTATTTCCAGATTACCGGTTACGGGAGCGCGCAGAATACCTACCAACTGATCTACGTCGTCGAATCCGATTGATATCGGTGTTGTCGTAAACCGAAGCGGAGTTTCAAATGGATTACGTGGGAAACATCTACCGTCCGCCTTCCGAGGCCGATTCGCTGCTGGTGCAGATCACCACCGGCTGCAGCCACAATAAATGCTCATTTTGCGCCATGTACGCGGAAAAACGCTTCATGATGAAAAAGTGGGAAACCGTCAAGGCCGATCTCGATGAAGGCCTGGCCATTCCGCAGTTTCGGCGGCTTTTTCTGTGCGACGGCGATGCCATGATCCTCGCGGCCGACAAGCTGCTGCGCGTTCTCCACTACATTCGCGAGCACGGGCCGCACATCGAGCGGGTCGGAATCTACGGCGATGCGCGCGGCATTCTCAACAAAAGCCACGACGAACTTGTCGCATTGAAGGCGGCCGGGCTGGGCATCGTGTATCACGGGGTGGAATCGGGCGACGATGAGGTTCTCAAACGCATCAACAAGGGGGCCGATTCGAGCCAGCAAATCGCGGCGGCGCAAAAGCTCAAGAAGGCCGGGATCACCTATTCCGCCATCGTTCTGCTGGGGGCGGGCGGGGAGGAGCTGTCGGAGCAGCATGCCCGCAACACCGCCCGCGCGCTGGCTCTGGCCGACCCGGACTACGTGGGCTGTCTGATGCTGACGCTCGTGCCCGGCACGCCCATCTGGCAAGAGGTCGAGGCGGGGCGTTTTCGATTGCCCGACAAGTGGCAGCTCTTGCGTGAACTGCGGACTATCGTGGCGGAATCTGATTTCACACGGGCCCACTTCACCGCCAACCATGCCAGCAACTATCTGCCTATCAAGGGCGATATGCCGCGAGATAAGGCGCGCATCGTGGAACTGATCGATTCGGTGCTCGCCGACGGCGACGAATCCTGCCTCAAACCGGAGTGGATGCGCGGGCTTTAGCGGCGAGACCCACCAAAAGCGGCGTGGAAAGACGCGGGCCCGGGAGGAGCATGGCTGCGATAAACTGGGGCGGCATCTTAAGCAGGAGCATGGCTCCGTCATGCTCCGCAGGTTTGTCCTGATCTTTTCACCCGAATCGGCCCCGGCGGAAACAAGGCAGAAGCCTTGTTTGAAGACAAACGAACAGAGCAGGACGGGAGCCCTGCTCCGACGGAAGGTGCGCGCCGATACGGGGACAAGTGTGCTCTTGTATCATTGCTGTGCTATCCCCGCTCAGCCTGAGGGATTTCGGGCGGGTGGCCTGGGTAACGGGTGCCACGGGCTAAGCGGAATGGAATGGAGCTTGCCCGTGTTCGAAGATCCTGCACATGGGCAAGCTGCGCTTAGCCCATGCCACCCATTCTGTTTTATCGATCAGGGGTTGTCACGGCCACCCGGCCAAGGCGAACCCCGGGCGTCCTTTCTTTCGGTTCCCTTTCTTTGGACGCACAAAGAAAGGGGACAAAAACACAACCGGTCGAATGAGGCTGCGGAATTTCGCCGAAACGCGCTTACTGACACTTGCGTTAGTATGTATCAATATCGCCTCATCACAGTGGCAAGGCGGCAAAAACGGCCCATTTCGGGCGATTTTGGCCGTTTTGAAATGCGTCTATTGAAATCACTGGGTTTTTCGCCCGCGAGTTGGGGGGCCGGGCCGATTTCCTACCGACTTTCCGGGTTTGCCGTAATACGTCACACCGGTTGACAGGCGGGACCGCTCGCCGACGGCGCGGGGGTACGACTACCATATGATACACGTCGGAATTCGCCCATTGTTTTCGGGGTTGGGGCGTCCTTGACTGCCGTTTTTTCGGGATCGCCTGCGCGCTTTCGAAGGATGAAAACGGGCTGTTTGCGTTGTAAAATTAATATACTAAATATACTCTATTTAGAAGATACTAAGGAAGCCAGCCTATCTTGTTGATATAACAGGCTTTTCCCTTATTTCCCGTTCTGGCATGCAAATGGGTGTCGTGAACCAGGTTAAAATAGGATCATTGTTCAGTTATTCCAATGGCTTACACAGGCAAGGGTCGCGAAAGGACCACAGGGCGGCGAGTGTTTTCGGATAAACGCTGTCGCTGCGTTTTACGGGCTGCGCCGACGCGCCTGAGTGCTCTCGATCCCACATCGCTGAAAAGATCGGTCGACCCTTTGCGGGTCGGCCGTTTTTTTTGGGTGAAGCGATTCGAACACGAAAAAACGCTGATGCACGCGCGCTGGATGTTGTGGATTTAAGTTGCATGGCACAGCCCGGCGGCGAGGTCGCGGTGAGCCGCAAGGCAGGCGTGATCCTCACAGTACTGTCCACTAGAACAATCGGCATGGGTTCCACATCCCGGATGGCACTGTTGATCCTCGCCGCAATACATACCGACTTCGCACTCGCCAAGGCTCGAATTGCCGCATTCCCCTTCGGGTTCTTTGCAATCCCACTCGCCGCCGCAGGCTTCCTCGGTTTCCACGTCCTCCGAGTCGGCGGCTTCCACGTCGGTTTCGTCCTCCGCAGCTTCTTCTTCGTCGAATCGCTCATCGTCCCAATCGCCGTCCGAATCTTCGCGGGATTCGTCCACGTCCAACGCCTCCCCAAGATGGGACCTACTCCTTTTTCATATTCAATGCGTGGGGTATCTCCGGTTTCGGCAGCTTGCCACTTCCAGAACAGTATCGCTTCGAAATCTATCCCGATTCGGAAGCGTCGGGAAGAACCTGCGGTTCGGCGCAGGTGTTGGGCGTCAATCAGTCCATTGAAGGCTCCACCGTGGGATATGAAACTCCCTATCTGCAAGGCGAACACCTGCTCTTCCCTTGTTCGTCCGCAGCGGCGGATGGACCAAGCGTCCAAAATTATTTGCGCGGCCCGGAACGGCTGTACACCTTGACCTTTCCCGGACCGGGGGAATACGACGTGGTTCTGGAGAATCATTCGCCCGACTTTGACCCCGCGTTGGCCGTCTTTTCCACCTGTACGTCTTTCGATCCGGGTATTTGTTATGACGTCGATCCGGATAAATGCAAATACGACGCGCCCACCCAATGCCATAGTTCTCAAGATTTGACCGGACCCGGTCAAAATGAGACGATTCGGTTGCGGGTTCACGATTATTATTTGAAACGATCCGTCGACTCGCAGCTCATCAACTACCAGCGCGTGCTCGTCGTTTCCAGCACGACAACGGGAAGCGCGGCGGATTTCACGCTGTCAATCAAACCGGATGGCTGCGCCGTATTAACGGAGGACATTGTCGGTCTGGCCATTCCGGATGCTACAGGAGACAGCGCGTTTATCAGCATGAACGAGGACCAGGCCATCGCCTCCATAAGCAGCGCCGAATTCGAAATCACGCTCGACCATCCGGCGGCTCAGGAATTGAGAATCTGGCTGCTTTACCCACAAGGAAACACGTATATTCGGAGCCTGATCTACGATCAGCGGGACAGCGGTCCATTTGGAACCAAGCTCTTCGATGTATCGAACCTGCTCAGTGGATTGAACGTCCCGGAAGAAGCGTTCGGGCTGGAAATTCAGGATGTGGTTGCGGGAAACACGGGCGCCACGATGGGAGCCCGAGGCGGGTTGAACCTGGACCAATGTGAGGGCATTCCCTGCGCCTCCTCCCGCTACTGCCCGCCAGGCTTCTCCTGCGACGCGGTAGAAAAACAATGTTGGGAAGATTAGCCGTCGTGAGACCGGCATCCAAAAGAGAGGCCGCCGCCCATCGCTTCCGAACAGACAAAAGCGGCGATCTCTGTGCAAGACCGCCGCTCGAATACAAATTTGCTTTGGGCCAGGTGGGTTACTCGGCCGCCGTTACCGGATTCTCGGCATAGACGGACACGCGTTTTTTACCCGCTCCAAAGTTCTCGAACTTCACATAGCCCTCGATCTTGGAATAGATCGTGTAATCTTTACCCAGCCCCACGTTACGACCGGGATGAATTTTCGTTCCAAGCTGGCGAACCAAAATGTTGCCGCCGGTTACGAATTGGCCATCGTAGCGCTTGATGCCGCGCCGCTGACCCTTGGAATCCCGTCCGTTCTTCGCGCTACCGCCGGATTTCTTATGCGCCATAATCGTCTCCTTTACTTACGAGTTGATCCCGGTGATCTTCAGCTCGGTGTAGGGCTGTCGATGACCGCTCAACTTCTTGTAACCCTTGCGGCGTTTCCAATGCAAAACCCGGATCTTGGGATGACGGGCTTGCGCCACGATCTTGGCCGTCACGCTGGCGCTCTCGACAAAAGGACGCCCGATTGTCACACCTTCGTCACCGCTGACCATCAGCACGCTATCCAAGGTCACGTCGTCTCCGGCTTCGCCCGGAAGTTTCTCGACGCGAACCGTCTCGCCTTCGCTGATCTTATATTGCTTGCCACCCGTCTTGATAACCGCGTACATGACTCTACCTCGCTAGTGCATTCCTCTCAAGGGCGCTATATATTAGGGGTGCCTTGTTAGGTTGTCAAGTTTTTTTCCTCACAAAGACTATCTTTGCAAGAGTGTTCTAAAATCAAGCTGTTACAGGCCGCGCCCCGAACGTCGGCCGACTCGCAACCGCTCTTCGGCACCCAACAGACGGAAAACGGATCCGGCATCTCCCGCGCACGCTCGGCGGAAAAGAAAAACGCCCCCACACGCGGCGGGGGCGTTTGCATTCGAACCGAACGAGAACGCGTTATTTCTTCTTCAATTCCTCGTCGATCATCTTCTTGAAGTTATCGAAGGGCTGCGCGCCCACGATTTTGCGGCCATTGACGAAGAAGGTGGGGGTTCCACGCGCGCCGTTTTTGGCGGCCATTTTCTTGTCTTCTTCGATCATGCTCTTATACGCGCCGGAATCCAGGGCTTTCTTGAATTTGCCCATGTCCAGACCCAGTTCCTGGGCGAATTTTTCCAGGTTTTCGCGTTTCAGGGCGCGCTGGTTCGCAAACATCTTGTCATGCATTTCCCAGAACTTACCCTGCTCACCGGCCGCCAAAGCCGCTTCAGAGGCCAAGGGCGCGTCCTTGTGGAAGGGCAGCGGGTTGTGCTTGAAGACCACCTTCACCTTGTCGCCATAGGTGTCGAGGATCTGCTTGATGGTCGGGTTGACACGGCTGCAGAAGGGGCATTGGAATTCGGAGAATTCAAGGATTTCGACTTTGGCGTTTTTGCCGCCCTTGAAATACGAATTTCCGGCCTTGACGTCGTAGACCTTGTTGGGATCTTCTTTGGGCTTGTCGGGACGCTTGGGCGCGACGGCCTTGTCTTTGCCGTTTTTGGTCAACTCGGCGTACAGGGCGTCGCCCTTCTTGCCGGCTTTTTCGGCGACGGGCAGCAGCTCGTCGATCAGCTTTTTGAAGTTGGCGAAAGGCTGCGCGCCGACGATTTTGCGTCCGTTGACGAAGAAGCCCGGGGTGCCGCGCGCACCGAACTTGGCCGCTTCGGCCTGATCGGCTTTGATCTGCGCTTCGACTTCAGGCAGGGCCATGTCTTTTTTGAACTTATCGACGTTCAAGCCGATCTGCTTGGCATAATCAAGCAAGTTCTCTTCTTTGAGCTTTTTCTGGTTGGCGAACAGAATCTTGTGCATTTCCCAGAACTTGCCCTGCATCCCGGCGGCGATGGCCGCTTTGGAGGCCGGCATGGCGTCCTTGTGGAAAGGCAGCGGGTTGTGACGGAAGAACACGCGCACTTTGCCTTTGTACTCTTCCATGATCTTGGTGACGGTCGGTTCCACGCGGCTGCAGAAGGGGCATTGGAATTCGGAGAATTCCATGATAGTGATCAGCGCGTCGTCCTTGGCACCCTTGACGGGGGTCAGCTTGCCGCCGGTGGACACTTTGTAGATCGATTTGTCTTCTTTGGTTTCACGCGGCTTGGGCGCATCGCCTTTGGTCTTGGCGTTCTTGGTGATCTCGGCGTAAATGTCTTTGGCGCCGTTTTTCTGAAGCTCTTTGCCCTTGGGCAGTTCGGCATCGATGATGGCCTTGAACTTGTCGAAAGGCTGCGCGCCGCGCACGCGGATACCGTTGACGAACAGGTGCGGGGTGCCGCGAGCCGCGAAAGTCTGGGCGACTTTCATGTCTTCCTGGATTTGTTTTTTGTACGTTCCGTCGTCCAGGGCTTTCTTGAATTTGGCCATGTCGAGGCCGAATTCCTGGGCGAATTTTTCCAGGTTGTCGCGGGTCAGTTTTTTCTGGTTTTCGAACAGCTTGTCATGCATGTCCCAGAATTTGCCCTGCGCACCGGCGGCCAGCGCCGCTTCGGAAGCCAGCATGGCATCTTTGTGGAACGGCAGCGGGTTGTGTTTGAACACCACCTTCACGTCGCCTTTGTAGGTATCGAGGATCTGCTTGATGGTCGGGTTGATACGGCTGCAGAAGGGGCATTGGAATTCGGAGAATTCCAGGATGGTGATCGGAGCGTTTTCCGTACCCTTCCAGTAAGAATCGCCCACCGGGACCTTGTAGCGGTCTTCTTGGGCTTTAGCCGCCTTCTTCTCGAAAGGCTTAACTTTCTCCATTTTTTTCGGCTGCTTATCAGCTCCGGCCTGATCGTCCTGCTGCCCACCACAGCCCGCGCCGCCCATGTAGAAACCCAGGGCAAACATCAGGAGAGCGATAAGCAGGTAATTCAGGGTACTTGATCCTTTGCTCATCCCATTACCTCCACTTGGTTTGTTCGACTCAAAATCGATCGGTTACCGTTTAGGTATTCCCGTCCTTCGTCCATATAAAGAGGGGAGGACCATAACAGGTTTATAAACCTTTGGCAATATTTTTTATTCCCGCACGCCGCCCTAAAAAGGCCGTGAATATTCAGGAATACTGCCGGATTTAGAAAGCTTTTTTCGAGTCTAGCAGGAGCGTCACCGGTCCATCGTTCACCAGTTCCACCGCCATCGAAGCCCCGAAACGTCCCGTGGCGACCCGCACCATCCCGCCGTTTCGCAGCCGCTCGACTGCGGCATCGAACAAGTTGCGGGCTGCATCGGGGACCAGCGCCTTGACGAAGCTGGGCCGGTGCCCCTTGCGGCAGTCGCCGTGCAAGGTGAACTGGCTCACCGCCAGCAGCTCGCCACCGACGTCCAGAAGCGAGCGGTTCATGCGGTCCTGCTCATCCGGAAACACGCGTAAATTCAGGATTTTGTTGACGATCCAGTCCACATCGGCCAGGGTATCGCCTTCTCCGGCGGAGATAAGCAACAGCAAGCCGAGACCGATCTCGCCGATAACGTCGCCTTCCACACGCACCCGCGCTTCCGTGACCCGCTGGACCACCACCCGCATAGAAACCTCCCGGACTAATCCGGCGTCACCGGAGAGGCGCAGCAGCGGAATCCGCGCAGCACGGTCGAAGTCGCCGCATCGCGCGCCAGACAAGCCGTGCACATCAATCCGCTTTCCACCGTTCCCCACGATCCGCCGCATTCCTGGTTGCCGCCGATCCACTCGCCGACATTGCCCGAGAGATCATACACGCCGCCCCGCTCGCAGCTCGACAGCGATCCGCCCACCAGGGTGCCGTCGGGACTGTAATCGGCGCCATTGCAGGTGGCAAGCTCGTAAACATTGCCGTAAGGATAGTTCTGGTTTTCGCTGCCCCCGCAACTATCACGCCATTCCACCTGTGAACACAGGCGCTTACCCGCATTGGCGCAGGCCGCTTCCGCCTGGGGTGCGGTCAAAAAGACCGACGGCATCCGTCCGTCCGTATTGCAGGCGAAAAGCTGCTGGGCGCTATCGGCGGGTTGGTTGGTCAGGGTATCCAGATCGGGGAAGCGCGAGGCGGGATAATCGTCCGTCCCATCGCCGTAGCGGGTGCCTCCCGACGCGCCGCAGTCGCCGCTGTCGACGTAGGCGAGGTCGCCCACCACCGCTTCATAGCGATCGATGCACCAACCACCCGTAACCAACGCCATGTCGGGATAGCCCTCGCAGCAGTTGGGGAGCTCCGTTCCGGTGCACTCCCCGCTCTGGCAGGTCGTATCCGCCGTACAGGTCAATCCGTCGTCGCACTCGGTATCGTCGGTTTCATCCACGTAGCGACAGCATTGCCCCGGCAAGTCGATTTCTTCATCGATGGTGCACGGTTCACCGTCATCGCAGGAAATGTGTTCGCCGCGACAGCTGCCCATCTGGCAACGATCGTTTTCGGTGCAGGCGCTACCGTCGTTGCAGGAAAGCGAGTTGTAGATCGTGTCGCAGCCGAAACCATCCGTGCAGAAATCGGTCGTGCAGTAAACCCCGTCGTTACAGGGATTTTCTTCCGAGTAGGCGCTGCCGTCGCCATTGCAGATCAATTCATACCAGGTATCGCCGCGCTGTTCGCAATAGGCCCTATCGACCAGACAGAACAATTGCTCAGCCTCGACTTCGGCTTCGGCTTCCACTTCGGCTTCGTCCTCGATCTCCGGCTCTAGCTCGGCCTCGGCTGCATCGATGAAATCGTCGTCCATTTCAGCCGAATCGAGTTCCAGGTCGCCATCGATCGTGCCTTCCGCTTCGTCATCGGCGTCGAGTTCGGCTTCATCATCCACGTCGCCATCGGGGTACAGGCGGAAATTCCAATAATCCAGGCTGTCCAGCTCGCCCCAGGTATCGGGCAACCAACGCTGGCTGGTGTTGTCGGGCCAGGCGAAGGTCTGCTCGTTATCGATGATGAACACCGAGAATTTGAGAGCCTGCGGACTGCCGGGAATGATGCCCAGGCTGTCATAGGAAATACGGATCTCCGCTTCCCAGCCCCCCTCGATCTCCCGCTGCTGGGCCTGCCAGGACGGCGCACCGGCGGCCAGCTCGTTGCAGGTCGGCTTGTTGATGGCCTCGCAGGTAAACAGGAAACGGATGCGCGTATACAAAAGAACGAATTCATCCCCATCCCGTCCGGGGTCCGGGTCGAAAGCCAAGCCGATCCGATCTTCCTCTTCCGCATTGGAAAACACGCTCGGGACGGTCAGGCCGAACAGCACGTGGTCCAGGGTATGCACGGCATAGACCCGCGTGGGAGAGGCGGCGCCGGTTTGGATCGTCTTGCTTTCGGCAAGCGCCCATTCATCCCCGGTATTCACCGTCCCGTCCAAGGCGATGGAGGTCGGCGTATACGGCACGTAAAGCGTATCCGCCGGTTGCCAGCCGCCTTCGACATCCGGATCGCCGTCGGGCTCGTCATCCGCATCGCCGTCGGATTCCACATCGCCGTCGGCGGTGTCGCCATCCGTATCGCCATCCGGTTCTTCCGGGCCTTCATAGTTGAATTCGCCATCGAGGTCGAGATCGCCATCCGGCGCGCCCAGCGAAATACTCACCGTCTGCTCTTCCTCGCCCTGCAAGCTGACGTTGGCGCTGGGGGTTTCGTCCTGCCAAAGCAGGGTGCCGACGTAGGTTCCGGCCAAAACCCGCCCCGACCCCGATCCCATGCCGTCGAAGGTGAAGGTGAGTTCGTTGAAACGGCCGTCGAGCGGAATGGTTTTCTGCAACTGAATATCGCCCACCGCGCCCGGTTCCGACCATTCGAGCGTCAGCACCAGAACGCTCGCACCCGAATCGATGCCGGTCACCTGGACGGTCACCCGACCCCCCACGGCCGTATCGCCATCCGTTTCCAGCTCCACCGGGTTATCGAATTTCAAGCAGCCCGCCAGCATCGCGATCAGGGCGAATACACCCAAAACCAGCCCGGCCCGGCGGATTCCGATCCGTTTCCACATGCTCGTGCTCCTCGTCCTCATCAGAACCGGCCCATCACATTCATGCCCGGACCGGACGGAGACATCGAAGGGACAATTTGCCAGTCGCCGCCCCCGGAGCCATCGGCCGGGGCCATCGCGTCGAGAACCAACAGGGTAATCCCGCCCGCCGCCAGTGCGCCCGCGCCGATATAAAGCCCGAGGGAGGTCCACTGGTACAACTGAGCGGCGTCTTTCGCGTCACGCGCCTTCTGGCCTTCGCCCGGCTGGGCGTTGTCGTAGGTATCGTATTCCTTGAACATCAAGGCGGTCGTGACGGCTCCGCCCACTGCCGCTCCGGCGGCCAGCCCCACCATCACCCACCCGCCGATCGCCATACTCGACGGGCCGCCGCTGCGCTCCACCTGCATGGCTTTCTCGGGTGTTTCCGATTGGGTGCTGAAATAGCTTTCCTGCGGTTTTGCCATCCCTTGCGGGGTATTTGTCTGCAAGGTGACGGGAGCCGCAACCGGCGCGACCGCGACCGCCCCCATGGCGTCCTTGCTGCATCCGTAGTTTCGCGTCAACCGGCAAGCCGCCTCGGCGGCCTGTTTGGCCAGAGTCGTTCCGGGTTTGGCGATCTGCGCCTTGGCCGTCTCCAGCATACGCCCGCGACGAACATCCATCAGCGCCAGTTCCAGCAGAAAGACATCGTCCAGGTCGCGCAATTGGCCGAACACGGCATAACGCGCCTCGACGCTTTTGGCGAAATTGGCCAGGCAGGGTGTGTTTTCCATGCCACGGCAGGAATTGACGACATGGCGGTACATCCCGCCGAAACCGAGGACGTCCCGCCCCACCACCTCGCCGAGATCTTCCGCGCTAGCCAGGGTTTTCAGAACGGCCCGATAGGCCCGTTGCGCATCGCCGTCTTCGGCATCCACCACGCCGATATCGAGCAGCACGGTGCGTAGCGCCTCGTCCGCTTCCGGATCGGGCAAAGGTTCGGGGGTCGGCGCGTCGACCGGCTCGGGATCCTCGGCGGGCGCCTCGCCCAAGAGGTCGCGATCATCATCCATCAGAAGTTGTTCGGTGGAGTCCGAAGCCGGTTTCGCCGCTTTTCCGCGACGTGACGGGGCTTTTTTCGAGCGCCCGGCCGCGATTTGCCAGCCGGCCGCCGCAGAATCGGAGGGGGCCGCCATCAAAACCAGCGGCGTTCCCATCACAAGCGACACCACCAGCAGACCCGCCAGGCACTTGCGCCAGCATTCCAATATCGGCATCATCGTGTTTTCCTTGCCTTCCGGTAATACGCAGAGCTCCCGGCCCATGTTCGGCATTGAGGCTTAACTTACCGCCGATGCACGGTGACGTCAAACGTTTTCACCGAGTTACACCCGTTCCCATGAGCGGCCGATCCGCCAATCGCGCCAATCACCGATTACGGATTTCGCTGTTTTTATAACGTTTGTGAATTACGCAAATTCGCTCTCAGATTTTATCCGCTCACCCGCGTATCGTATGTAACAAAATCCTAACCATGATTCAAACCATTGAAATAATTGAGGTTATCGATCATGCCCAATTTCTGACCAAATAGACCGATCCACTTGATTCCGTTGGTTTTTCCCTGGTTATCCACAGGTGTTATCCACAGTTTATCCACATAAATGTGAAAAACCGGGTAAGCCTTTGAATATCCCCGGTCTTTGTCTTTTTGACTCTCGCGTAGGGCCCTTGAAAACCCGCGTAATCGCAGGCACCTCGACGCCATTCCGGCGACTTGTACCCAGTCTCTCAAACACCGGTTTTTTTTGCGGAAATGCACTGAATGTGCTACATTTTTTGCGGAACCTGACAAGAATGGATGTTTCGCAACAGAAGTGTGTCGTTGACTGGTAAACGGCGCAGAGGAGGTCTCGGTGAGTCGGGAAGATTTCGATCTTTTACGTGATTTTCTGGAGAATCGCGACGTTTCGCAGCGGGCGGCCAAGCCCTTGAAAGACTCGGCCATCATCGATATCACGATCGTGGACGATCCAAACTCGTACCACGTCACGCATCAGAAAAAACAGACCCGAGTCCATGAAGGGGAAGCCCCCTCCTCGCCTCAAATCCGTTTCACCATCAGCCCGGCGGCCATTGCGCGGCTGCATAAATTCGAGTCGAACGATATCGGGGAATATGGAATCGAATTCTTCAAGATCATGGTCAGCAAGAATCCCGACGAAACCCTTGAAGTGAAGCTGAATACCGGCTTCATCGGCTTGACCCGCATGGGCGTTTTCGGCATCCTGGCCCTCGGCGGACCGTCCGTCATGGCGTTTCTGGCCAAACAAGGCCTGAGCAGCCTCAAAGACATTCGAAAGACCATCGCCAAACTGCGCGGAAAAGAAGACTAGGACCCACCTAATCCGGCGCTTTTTGCCGAAGAGAGTGCAACATGGGCGAACTGAGCGTACTGTTGATTGATTCCGATCGGGACTTCACCGAATCGCTGGTTGCTCGCATTGGAGCGGGTGACCATCGCATCAGTCTGGCATCCGGGGCGCGTGAAGGCCAGGCCCAAGCCAGCGCCATCCGCCCCGATCTGGTGGTCATCGATGTCGATCTGCCCGATGGAAACGGCTTCAAGGTTTTCAAGAAAATCAAAAAAGACAAGAGTCTGGCTGCGACGCGCTTCGTTATCACGGGTAACGAAGTTCCCGAAAAAACCTTTGCCGATCACCGCAAGTTACGCCTGCATGCCGACTTGTATCTTCACAAACCCGTCTCTTCCGAGCAATTCGTCAAACAGGTCAAAGACGCCCTCGACGTGGATCTGACCGTTGAGACGGCCGCCAGCGAAGACGACGTGCTGGGAGAACTGGACACTCTGTTGGATGCGGTTCCCTCCGAAACCAGCCCGACCAGCGATCCGGATACGGATGTCGATCTGGCGGAACTGGATCGGCTGCTGGGCGACGAGAGCGAAACCGTCGCGCCCCCGCCGATGCCCGACGACATGCCGCCCATCCCCGATGAGGACACGCCGGTGATGCCCGAACCCGCCGCTGCGGATTCGGATGAAGTCGCGGCGGAGATGTCACCCGAGGCCGATCTCGATGAGGCACTGGAAGAAACCGCCGAATGGGACAACCACGAGTTGGACGACCTGATGGAAGCGGGCGAAGAACCCGAAATCGATCAGCCCGTGGACGACCCGGAGGCGCTCCCGGAATGGGAGACTGCGGCGGAGGAAACGCTCGAAACGGAATGGGCGGACGACGACTCACTCAGCGAACAACCGGACGTCGTTCTTGAAACGAAAGAAGACACGGAAGGTCTCGGCGCCCTGGTCGAAACGGCCCTGATGGTCGATGACGAAGAAGAAAGCGAACAATCCCAAAGCGCCGAGGCTCAGGTGCAGGAAGTACTCAGCGAGGTGCAGGGCGTCATCGATGAACGCAACCAGTTGCGCAATGAGCTGGAAGGCCTGAAGGCGACACTGACCCAACAGCAAAGCGAGCACGATCGCGTAACGGAAGAAACCGAAAAGCTGCGCCAGTACCTGGATGATCTCGAAAAGGCCCTGCGGGCGCGCGATGAAGAGATCGACCTGCTCAAGCTGCGGCTGGTCGACGAAACCGAGGGCGTACGCAGTTCGCTCATCGGCGAACTCGAACACCTTAAAGCCGAATTGCGCCAGACGCACGACGCGGAAGAAGCCCTGCAACAGGAGCTGGCGACGGCGCAAAACGAGGTGGTGGAGCAGAAAGAAACGCTGGAAACGGCCCAACGGGATTTGCAGAACATCCGTGGCGAGATGGAAGAAAGTCTGCGCGAAGCCCTGACGCGCGCCGAAACCGCCGAGGCCGACCTGGAAAACGCTCGGTCGCACAGCAGCGAACTGGAATCGCGCCTGAACGACCTTGAAGCGCAATTCGAGGATCTGCACCAAAAGCACGAAAAAATCGTCGCTCAAAAAGAGGAAGATCTGAAGCGCCGCCTGCAAGAACAGAAGGACGCCGCTCAGGCGGAAGCGGAAACGCTACGCAAGGAAAAAGCCGCCTTCGAACAAGCGGCGGAGCGCACACCCGAGTTGGAAAAGGAGATCGCCGCCCTGCGCGACGACCACAGCCAGTTGAAAAGCGACAGCGAGGCGCGCATCGCCGAGTTGGAGCAGCAAGTCAAAGAGCTGTCGACCGCCAACCGCGTCAACGAGGAACGGGTCATCAAGGCCTATCGCAAAATCAAACAGGAAACCGAACAACGCGCCCGCTCGGAAAAGGCCTTGGCCATCGCCCTCAATATCGTGCGCGGCGAGCCCAAAGACGGCGGATCGTCGAAACCCCCGGCCCAATAAACACAGAGCCAAACACCGTCATACACAACCGGCCGCAGGGCCGGTTTTTTTGGGTTCAACTCCTCTTTCCGGGGAGCCTGCTCGCTTCGAACGAATAATTTCGGGAGCTTCGCTTTCCCTTCCCCGACGGAGCCGCCTCGCATCATGAGGCTTGGCAGGTGACGGCAGGAGGAAGGGAAACCCTTTCCTTGATGGTGGGCCTTGTGGATTTCTTCTGGTTCGTTCTGCCCCCCGGTTTTGGGATTAGAACCTTTTTTTACGGGGAAATCAGAACGACGCGCCCATTTTTTGCAAGAGGGCCAGGCGCATTTCGATGGGCGGATGGGTGGCGAACAGCCCTCCGGCTCGGCGGCTGAAGCTCTTTAGTGGATTGACGATGTACATGTGCTGGGTGGCCCGGTTTGCGGCCAGCAGAGGATTTCCATCCTCGGAGATTTTTTTCAACGCCCCGGCCAATCCGCTCGGATTGCGCGTAAACTCCACCGCCCGTGCATCGGCCAGCAATTCCCGCTTACGCGACACCGCCATTTGCAGGAACCGGGCGGCCAGCGGCGCCAGAATCGCCAGCACGATTGTCAGAACAAAGATAAGGATGGCCACCTGCCCGCCGCCGCCGGATCGTCCTTCGATACGTCCGCGACGAAACAGGCCGAAGCGCAGGAAATAATCGGACAACAACGCCACCACGCCGACCAACACCGCCGCCAGCATCATGAAGCGGATGTCGTAGCTGGCCACATGCGCCATTTCGTGTCCGATCACCCCTTGCAATTCCTCGCGGTTCAGCTTCTCCACCAGGCCGGAGGTCACGGCGATGGCCGCATGCTCGGGGTCGCGGCCGGTGGCGAACGCATTGGGCGCGGCATCCATCACGACAAACACACGCGGCTGCGGCAACCCGGAGGCGATGGCCATTTCTTCAACGATGTTGTAAACTTGGCGAAACTCGGGATCCCCGGCGGTCACTTCACGCCCACCGGCTACCGACATCATCATGCCGCCGCCCCGGTAGTACACCAGCAACATGTACAAGCTTGCGACAAAGGCGGCAATGCCGAGTCCCAGCAGACCGCCATCGACGGTCCGGCCGGTGGAAAACCCGATTCCGAAACCGAGTGCGGCCACCAGCCCGAAAAAGACCATCATCAGAAGCATCGATTTGCGTCGGTTGACGGCGGCTTCCGCCATGAAATCGGAACGTTGGGCAGGGGGCGATGCGGTCGAAGCCGCGTTCGGCGAGTTCTCACCGACAACCGGCGACATCAGGGGACTTTGCGAACCGCGTCCCGCCGCAAAAGGGGCCTGACACAATTCGCAGATGTCGGCTTTGCGGCGATTTTCGAAACCGCAAGCCGGACACACTTTGTCACGCGCCATGGTCGCTCAATCCTCTCCGGCCAAGCCTAAAACTGCACCTTCACCGGTTCGCGCTCTTCGGGCAACTCGATTTCGAACAGATCGGCCGGTTTGAACGTGAACATGCCGGCGATGATGTTGCTTGGAACCACCTCGCGCTTGGTATTGTAACGGTAGACGCTGTCGTTGTAATACTGGCGGGCGAAGGCGATCTTGTTTTCGGTGGCCGTCAGTTCTTCCTGAAGTTGCATCATGTTCTGATTGGCCTTCAGGTCGGGGTAGTTTTCACTCACGGCAAACAGGCTTTTCAAGGCTCCGCTCAACATGCCTTCGGCCTTGGCCTGATCGGCCACGCCATTGGCCGAGATGGCCATGTTCCGCGCCTGTGTCACCGCTTCCAGGGTTTCACGCTCATGCTTGAGATACCCTTTGGCCGTTTCCACCAGATTCGGGATCAGATCGTGACGCCGCTTGAGTTGAACATCGATCTGCGCCCAGGCGTTCTGGGTGGTATTGCGCAGCGCCACCAACCCGTTGTACATCGCCACCACCCAGATAACCAGCAGCAGCAAGACGCCTCCCACAATCCCTAACACTATCAGCATCCTGACCCCCTATTCACGGAAAAAGTCCATCATTCTCCGGGTATCGGACAAATCCTGCACGATCGTACAAAAACCGGCCGCCCGCAAAGCCGCCGCGTCGGTAAAACCGGTTTGAACCGCCAGACAGCGCACGCCGTTGGCAGCCGCACAGGCGACATCGCCCTCCGAATCGCCGATCACGATCACCTCTTTCTTGTCGAACTGCCGTTCATAATACGCCGAAGCCCGCCGGATGGCAAGCGGGACCAGATCGGCCCGCCGGGCCGAATCCGAACCGAAGGCCCCCACGGAAAAGAAGCGGTTCAGGTCGAAGGGCTTGAGCTTGAGACGCGCCCCGCGTTCGTCATTGCCGGTGAGAAGAACCGGATAGAGGTCGGCCGCGGCCGCGACGGCTTCCAGCAGCTCCACCACTCCCGGAAGCAAAACCCAACTGTTATCGCCTAGTTGGGTGGCTTCGAGAAGGTCGAGGTAGCGCCGGATCACCGCCTCGTAATGGTCGGGCCGATAGACATGGCCGTTGGCGGCGAATAATTCGGGGATCAAAGCGGGGTCGGTTTTGCCGTCCGGCCGGATGGGAACAAGTGCGCCGCTGTGGCCGGTAACCTCGCAAAAGGCCTGCCCCAACGCTTGCATCCCCGCCCCGCCGGTGAAGATCAGCGTCAGGTCGATATCGAAGCATAAAAGGCGCTGGGCCATCGTCAGATCCTACATACCCAATAGGATGGGAATAACAACCGGTTTGCGTTGCAGACTCTTCTTGAAGAAACGCCGCAAGACAATCCGGATTTCCTCCTTCACCTCTTCCAGATCGGATTTCGACTCCGGGTTGAACTCGGCCAGCGCATCCAGCACCACCTGGCGCCCCTGCTCGAACAACTGCTCGGAAACATCCTCGAAGATGAAGCCGCGCGAAATCAGGTCGGGACCGGTCAGGATTTCGCCGCTTTGCAGGCTGATGGCCAACAGCACGACGATAATACCGGTTTCGCTGATCTTGCGCCGCTCGCGGATCTCGTCGGGCCCCACGTCGCCGAAGCCCTTGCCGTCGACATAGACACGACCCGTGGACACCTTGCCCACCTGCTCGCCCATTCCTTCGGAAAACTGCAGGAGCGTTCCGTTGGGGGCGAGGATCACGCGGGCGGGATCCACCCCGCATTCGGTGGCCAGGCGTCCATGCTTGATCAGGTGGCGGTATTCGCCGTGGATGGGAATGAAATACTCGGGGCGCGTAAGGTTGAGCATGGTACCCAATTCTCCCGCGTGTCCATGGCCCGAGGTGTGAATGGGCCGGTCGCGTTCGGTGATGACCTCCGCCCCCTGCCGGTAAAGATGGTTGATGATGTTATCGATGGCGCGCTCGTGTCCGGGAATACCGCGAGCCGAGAAAATCACCAGATCATCCGGTCCGACCTTGATGTCCTTGTGGTCGTTCATGGCCACCCGGGACAAAACCGAACGCGGTTCGCCCTGGCTGCCGGTGAGAATCACCACCACCTTTTCGGGCGGCAGACTTTTAAGCGTTCCCACCTCAACCAGCAGATCGGGAGGAACGCGCAGAATGCTCAGATTGCGAGCGATACGCGTCGATGTCAGCAGGCTTTTGCCCGCAATGTGTACTTTGCGACCGAAGCGCTGCGCCAACTCCAAAACGCCGTGGATGCGCGGGATGGACGACGAAAACAAGGTCACGAACAAACGACCGCGAGCCGTTTCGAACAGGGTGGCCAGCTCGTCTTTGACGTCCTGCTCGGAGCGCGTGAAACCGGAGCGCTCGATATTGGTGCTGTCGGACAACAGGGCCAGCACGCCCCGGTCGCCCAAGCGGGAAAAGCCTTGATAATCGAAGACCTGCCCGTCGAACGGGGTGGTATCGATACGAAAATCGCCCGTGTGCACCAGCAGCCCTTCCGGCGTATCGATCGCCAGGCTGAGCGTGTCGCACACACTGTGATTGACATGCAGAAATTCCACCTTGAAATGCGTGAAATCAATGACGTCACCCGCCTCGACTTCTTCCAACGCCACCGACCCGACCACATCCTGGTGTTCTTCCAGCTTGGCGCGCAGAAGTTCCAAGGTGAAGCGCGATCCGTAAACGGGCACCCGGAAATCGCGCAGGAAATAGGGCGTCGCCCCGATGTGATCCTCGTGTCCGTGCGTCAGAATCACGGCCTTCACCAACCCGGCGTTTTCTTTGAGGTAATGCATGTCGGGCACGACAAGGTCGATCCCCAGAAGCGACGAATCGGGAAACAGCCCCCCGCAGTCCACCACGATGATTTCGTCACCGTAGCGATAGGCCATCATGTTCATGCCGATCTCTCCCACTCCACCCAGCGGGACGATATGCAGAGACGGCTGTTTGATACGGTCCGAGTCCGTGAATCGGTTTCGATCGTCGGGAAGTCTGGCAAAACGGTCCATGTCGGGTTCCTTGTTACTTATCGCCGCGAGGGTAGCAGAGGACGCATGATGCGATGTTTATGCCGGTTCAGTTCCTCCGCGCGTTGTCGCGTTTTGAGGGCCAACTCGACTTGCCCTCTGCGTGAATAGAAATCGGCCAGCCGGGTCAATGCCCAGGAACTGTCATGGTGCAAACCGATCAATCGTTGGTAGGCTTGTTCGGCGTCTGAGAAACGATCGTTTTCTTCGTAAAGCTCGGCCAGCGTCGCCACGGCCATGGCGTTGGCGGGTTGCCGCCGCACCAACTCTTCATATTGTTCGAGCGCCTGGAGGTGATCCCCGATATCCCGATAAAGCAATCCGAGTCGCAAACGGGCCTCCAGATAGCCGGGTTTGGCCGCGATGGCATAGCGCAATTCACGCTCGGCTTCTTCGGTGCGTCCCGACTGAAGCAGCGCCACCCCATACATGAAGCGGCTGCGCGGATTGTCGCCATGAATCGCCACCGCCTGTTCCAACGCTTTCAGTGCCGCCTGCTGATCGTTGTCGTAGAGCGGATGCAAATGCGCCAGTTGAATCAGGGGCAGATCCCAGTCGGGAGCCATGGATGCCGCGCGGCGCCAATGCTGATAAGCCAGCCCCAAGGCGCCTCGACTAAACGCTTCCGTCCCCGCCTCGAAATGCCGCAAGGCCCAGTGAGACGCCTCGACCCGCATGTGGTGTTTGAGATGTTCCACCCGATCGAACTCATGATCGGGCAACACGGAACTCGGCCCATGCAAGCTGCAAGCCGCAGCAATCCACACGAGCATGAAAGTCGCGAGAAAAACTCGAAATGAGCATCGGCAAGACGAAAACAGCCGCAGAATAGTCAGCATCAACACAACCATATAAAAAACGCCGAGAACCGTAAACCCAGGCAACAAAACAGCGTTTCATTCTATCGGAAAAGGTCGGAGATTTCCAGGCTTTTTATGGCTTAGTCGACACGAATGAACTCACACCGAACCGCCGCCGCCGAAACGGCGCTTGAGCGCGTTGCGCTGTGTTTGGAAGACGTAGCGGACCAACGCCTCCCGATCGGCATCCGCCATATCCTGAAACTGAACGGCGATGGCGAACGATGGACCGTCCGAAGCCGAGAATTCGGATTCCACTCGAATAATGCGGCCCAGACCCGTCAACGGGCGACGCCCCGACCCTAAAACCATGTGAATGCGCAGGACATCACCCTTGTTGTGCTCCACACTGGTGATGAAACGAACACCGGAACCGGAAAGGGATACCAGACGCTGCGTGATTTGGCTGGTATCGAGCTTGGTACTCTTCTGCACTTGCTGACGCAGTTTACGGACTTCTTGATAAAGACCCAGCATGATCTGAGCCATCATGTCATCGTTGCCCTTTGGGGGAGTACCCGACATCATCATGCGCTCGATGTCGTTCTCCTTTTCAGCCTCGGCCCCACCCACGGTCGGAGCCCGACGGATGACTTCATACCCAAAACCGATGACCGTATTGACCCGGAAAAACTCGCGCAGCTCATGGCGCTCGATCAGCGACAATTCCATGGTATTGCCGCTCATATTGCTTACCTTGGCCTTGTAAGCATATCCTTTTTTCACGTAAGCGACGATCAGTTCATTGGCCTTCTGCAATTTCTGCAGGCCTGCCTCATCCAGGCTGGACGTAATCTCAACCACCAGGGGGCGCGTCTTGTTGACAAAGCCTTTGTAGAAGAACGAATTTTTAGGATCCTGACACAACAGCTCCAACTCGTCTCCTGAATGAAACAACATTCTCGTTTCCATGGTCTTGTTTTTCTCCGCAACGTTACTAACGAATGACATCAATGGGGAAAACTAAGCTTGGTCCAAGTTCGATGGTGAACAGTTTGACATGGTCAGTAAACAGATGCCTCTCCACGCAAAGAAACATTGTAACATAAAACTTGGGTTAATCAAGCCTCATATGGCAATTCCTATCTTTCCCACTTAATTAAAGAGTTCCAGAAAACGCAAAACACGCTCACGATACGTGCGCCCGCTTGCCTGAAAGATAACCGCGTGCGAACCCTCCCCGATGAAAAACGAGGTTTGTCCGGCATGGGCGTCGGCCACACGCCGCACCAGCGCGGGCGGCATGCGGCGGTCTTCGCGGCCTGCCACGAAAAGCATGGGAATATCGGGGCTTTTAGCGACGGCCGCGATGGGACTGACCGACCAGGGATCGTAGCCGTCTTTCAAACTCATCACCCAGAGCGTCAAGTCGACCACCGGGAAGGTGGGCCAGGGAAAGTATAGATCGTTGTGGTGGCGAAAGGTTTCGGGCATGGAATCGAAGGGGCTTTCGGCAATGGCGCCCGCCAGACCGGGGATGGTCGGAGCGGCGAGCAAGAGGGACGCCGCCCCCATCGAAAGCCCCCACAACACCACCGGAGAACGAGGACTACGACGCGTGATTTCGGCGGCCATGGCCCGGACATCGCGCTGTTCGGCATGGCCGTAAGTCGTCGTATCACCGCCGGAAATACCGTGGTTGCGAAAATCGAAAACCAAGGCGGCATAACCGGCGCGAACCAGCATGGCCGCCTGGTCGAGCATCTGCGTACGATTCGCCCCGACACCATGGCACAGCACCACCGCCGCCTGCTCCGGTTTTCCCGGCCAATACCAACCCGACACCACCACGCCGTCCTCGGCCGTAACCTGCAGGTTTTGCGGCTCGAACAATCCGGCATGCGGTTTCCAGACCACCGGCGCATGCATGTCGCCGGTAAGCTGCCAAGCCAACCAGATGGAAATCAGCAGGCAGACGAGCGCCAGATAGAGGGGAATACGCCAGAACAGCTTGCGCCAAAACGGCTTGGTATCCGGTGAGTTACGATGAAACAAAGCTGCGAGCATCGACATCTTCCTATCCCCGTCAGGTGGTTGCGGCCGTATTTTAGCATAATTTCATCTTTCCTTCGTTTCATAACCGCGCATCGAGCGCATTGGGCGTATTTTGACTTTGACAAATAAAACCCCATTCCCTACTATGAGAATATACATCAAGGAAACACAGTCGTTGATTTTCGCCACGGTGATTTTATGTAGGAGGAGACGTTTATGCGTATGGTCGTACTGATAATCAACGCACTATTGGCTATTCTCATCACCGTCGGTTGCAATGGAAACACAACGACGATCCAGGAAAACGACCCGGACGACGCCGGACCGATTCTGTGCGAGGAAACGAGCGATTGTCCCGGCGGGATGATTTGCGTGCTGGGCGAGTGTCGTCCCATGTGTGTGGAAGACGCCGATTGCCCCGATGGGATGCTGTGCAACCTGGAGACATCGAGTTGCATTACCGAAGCCGCCGCCGAGGCCCAGGGCGACGGCGACGGAGAAGACGACGTCCCCCTCGTCGATGGCGATTCGGATCCCGACGGCGATGAAGACGGATCGGGCGACGAAGAGTCCGTCTGCGCCACCCTATTGACCGAACCGCAAAGCATCGAATTCGACCCTCCCCTGTACAATGTTCTGCAACAGCGCAGCGTGACTCTGTCCAACAACGACGAAACAGCCAACCTGATCATCCAGGCCGTATCCCTGATCGGCTCAACCGACTTTTCGCTGCCCGACCTGCCCAACCTGCAATTCCCGCGTCGTCTGCGCCCCGGCGAACAGTGGACCTTGGTCATCACCTACACGCCGAGTGACCCCACCCCGGACAACGCGGTTCTGAGCTTCGTCAGCGATTCCTGTAGCGGCTTGCTGACGCAAATTCCCATTTACAGCACCGCAACCGACGACGACAGTCTGTGCCGGCTCGAAGTCGATCCCGAAAACTACGAATTCCCGGCAACGCAAGTGGGCCGCCCCCCGGCCTATGCGGCATTCACGATTACCTATCCTTTCGTGCAGGGCTGCGACGAGGCGATCCGGATATCGAGCATCGCCCTCTCCGATTCGACGACACGCCCCTTCGCGCTGGACCAGGGCGCGCTATCGTCCGATGCTCCCAAAGACCTGTTGCCCGGCGACCAGCATCTTTTCGTCGTATCCTATTGGCCGGACAGCGAGGCGACGGCCATCAATCCGCACATCACCCGGGTGTTCATCAACTCCGACAGCCCCAGCCCCGACAATCAGACACTGGAAGTGCGCATCACGGGCATAACCTGGGCTTCGGGCTTCAGCATCACCCCCGATCCCCTTGTCTTTCCCCCGACCAGCATCAACACCACCGTCTGCGACTCCAATGACGACTGCCCGGATACACGCCTGTGCATCAATGAGGTGTGCGCGGTCGAACAATCCTTCCGCTTGCGCAACTGGCACGCGGAAGCGCTTGAAGTGACCGGAGTGTTTCTGAACGAGGAATCCGGCGATGACTGCTCGGCTTTCCACCTGGAAACGACGGAATTACCTCTCGGGGAGGAGGTGCCTCCCGGCGGAACCGGAGCGGTGGAAGGCTGGGCCTTTTTCGCCCCACAGGAAGAAAAGAGCTACCAATGTCAACTCGACCTGCTGCTGCATCATGCCGGCGAAGATGACGATTATGCGGTGCGAGTCCGCTTGGAAGGCGACGGAAGGCCGGTCAATGAAATCCCCATCGCCCGCGCCAGTTTGCAGAGCCACGGGCCGATCATCCAGATTCCCATCACCGGCGTTTCCGAAAACACACGCCTGTGTTTTTACGGTAATATCGCCTACGACCCGGACGGCGAACTGACGGAATTCGATTGGTCCATCGAACGCCCGGCCGGAAGCCTGACCCTGCCGATACTGATCCCTTACATCGACATACCCGGTGTCAACATGTGCGCCGACTTCGATCTCGGCGGCGACTACACCATCACACTCAAGGTTCGCGACAACGAGGGCCAGTGGTCTTCCCCCTTCATCATCCAGGTCACCGTCGACGGTAACGAAGGACTGCGCGCCATCCTGCAATTCGATGCCGGTGTCGACTATCCCGATGCAACCACGCTGGTGGACATGGACCTGCTCCTCTCGGATTCGATCGGAGCTACGTGCCGCGACGACACGATCACCAGCACCGGATCTTTCACGTTTCCCCAGGGACACGGCACCGCCATCATGCCGCGCACGACCCCTGGCGCAGGCGCGGGCGGGACGGTTGAGGAACTGGTCATCACCAACCCGACCGACGGTCTGTGGCGTATCGGGGTACATTACGTCGACGATTGCATGTTCGATTCCGGCTTGTCCTGCTTGCAACACCTTGCCACAACTGATTACAGGATACGCCTCTACGATCCCAACCATGCCGCAACCGCTCCTTTGTTCGCTCCGCTTGAAGGTGAGATTGCATTCGATGAAACGATCGAATGGATCCTGACACGCGTCAACGGAATCTGGAACGAACCTGTACTGGTTACAAATGAGACGAAATAATGAAACGACGTTACCTAGCACCCCTGTTGCTCTGCATGCTTATCGGGTTATTCGGCTGCACGGATGGCGAACTCGTCCTGATCGATGGCGACGCCACCTCCCCCACCTGCCAAAGCGACCCGGAATGCGGCGGCGGCGAGATCTGCCTCGACGGCGTTTGCCGCCTTCTTTGCAGTGAGCACTTACCTTGCCCCGACGGATTGGCCTGCGATGTCATCCGGCAAATATGCCTGTCGGTCGACGGCGATGTCCCGGACGGCGATACCCCGGACGGCGATCCACAACCGGAACGACAATGCTTCCAACAGACGGTGTGGCAGCGAATCGGAGACGAATCCTGGGAGATCGTGGAAGTCTGCGAGCACGGCCTGTTCTGCGAAGACGGGGAGTGTCGGCACGACAACTGCGACCCCGACACCTACCGCTGCGCCGATACGCAACGCGTCGAGCGCTGCAACTCGTATCAGGTCTGGTCTCTCTACCAAGCCTGTCCAAGCGGGTCGTTCTGCCTGGAGGGCGATTGCGTCCAAAACGAACCGGACGGAGATGGCGAGATGGAATCCGCCCCGGATGGAGATGCGGAAGCGGATGACGGCTGCATCATCTGCAATCTGAATTCCGACTGTGAAGGTGATTCGGACTATTGCTTTTATCTCAGTGAATACGACTCCTCCGGCTGCTGCCGACGTTACTGCGATCAGGCCGGAGGAAGCTGTCCGCGCGGTTACGCCTGCCGACTCGGCGTCTGTGACATGATCGAAGGCTATTGCACGACCGACTCCCAGTGCGCACTCGACAGCTTCTGCGATAAGCGTCCGGGATCCTCGGACGGCATCTGCGAACGTTTCTGCTTCAATCCAGGCGAACAATGCCCGAACGGCTCCTATTGCGAAAGCGATGCCGCCTCGGTCGATTACGGGCGTTGCGTTCCGGAAACCGATTGCCTTTTTTGCGGCAGCGATGATCACTGCGAAGCCAATTATTATTGCGACACTTACCCCGGCATGTTCGAGGGCTGCTGCGCCGAACGCTGCATATACAACGAAGACTGCCCCGCCCAAACCGGCTGCTGTCTCGATGGCCGCTGCCGCCCGGAATGCCTCGCTGCATGCGATTGCGGAACCTGCCCGGTCGGCACCGTCTGTGATCCGACGTCCTGCACCTGCGTCTTGAATTGCCCGGTCTGCCCGGAAGGCGAATACTGCAACGCGCAAACCGCGCCCGACTGTTTCCCGGGGGCTTGTTTCACGGGTTGGTGTGTCGTTTCAACGCATTGCTGCGACGGATTCGAATGTTGTGGATCGAACGGGCTTTGGGAAGGCACCTGCGTGCCGACGGGCACATGCCAAATCAAGCAGTGAGAACGTGAACCGAGAATCAGGTGGCCGTCGGACTTTCGGCATCCGCGCTCTCGCCGTTTCCGTTGCCGTTTTCATCGAGCTCGGCATGGGTGATTTCCCCCATCGACAAACCCATGCGGCTCAAGAACACCAGCCCTAAAAGCGTGATCGGAATGACCTGGGTGGAATGAATCGCCACCGACCAGGCCAGCGCCGTGCTGGAACCGATGCCGAACACTTCCAGGCTCTTGATGCAGGCGAACTGGAACACCCCGATATAGCTGGGCGAAGAGGGAATCAGCGACGAGAGGTTGACCACCACCAAGGCCAGCAACGCCGCCACAAAGGGCGCATCGATGTTGAAGGCTTTGAGATACACCACGTAAACCATCACTTCGCACCCCCACACGAGAAAACTCGACATCAACGAGACGATGAAGTCACGCGGGGAACGTAGCAGATTGAGTCCGGCCACGAAACGGCGCAGGATGTGATTGATTTTGTCGGCGAGTTTCTTCGGAAAAATTCGCAAAACGGTTTCCGCCAACGCCAGAACCCGCTGTTTCTGATAGGCCAAGGCAAACAGAAAACCCAACCCGCCCATGAAGAGTAGCGCCGACACCCAGGCCATGTAGCGCAGCCAGGCGCGATCCACACCGGCGGTGAACATGAGCACCACCAGGATGACGACGATGGTCAGGCCGTCGAACAGCCGTTCCACCACCACCGACGCAAAGGCGGACGAACGGCTCATGCCTTCGCGTTTGCCGGTCACATACCCACGGACGATCTCGCCCAATCGGGCGGGCAGCAGGTTGTTGGCCATATAGCCGATAACCAGGTAGGAAAACAGGCGCGGGGCCGCGATCGGCTGCACCGAACGCAGCATGATCTGCCAACGCAGAGTACGAAAAAAGAAACTGGCCAGATAACAGGCCAGGGCCGGAACCACGTACAGGGGGTTGAGCTGACGCAACGCCCCCATAAACTCGTCCGTATTGAAGTTCCAGAGAGCCAGGGTGAAAAACAAGCCCGAAATCAAAATTGTGAGTAAGGTCCGAATCTTCATGCCACACGCCTCGATAAAAATGGACCGCCATCCTACCAATGGCAGACGAAAAGTCAACGGTCTGAGTCGGATTTGGCCCGTGGCGCGGGATGGAGCCGATATTATTCGGATTCTTTTCGTTTGTCCAGTTCTTCCGAAACAGAATCCCTCAGGTCGCCCGAGGCACACGTTTACGAAATACGCACATTCTCTTCTCCCCCAAGCGAGTCGATGGAGGCTTCAGGGAGCAGAATGGTAAAGGTGGTACCCTCGCCCAGTTGGCTGTCCACCTCGATGGTGCCGCCGAAGCCATCGATGATCTTGTCGCTGACCGACAGTCCCAGGCCCGTCCCGCTGCCCGGTTCTTTCGTCGTGAAAAACGGGTCGAAAATATTCGCGGCCGTCTCTTCGTTCATCCCCATGCCGGTATCCATCACGGCAATCGCCACCAACGATTGGCCGCGCCGGAAGGCGTTGGCGCTGCGACGATAGGTAAAAGACGGATCGAACTCCACCCGTTCCACGAAAACGGAAATAGCGCCGTCCCCATCCATGGCGTGGGCGGCGTTGATGAAGAGGTTCACCAGAACCTGTTGAAACTGGCTGGAATCCACTGCCGCATAGGCCGGGACCAGGTGCGAAGCCACCTCGAACTCGACCCCCTTGAATTGCTTCTGATGCCGGACCAGGTCGAAGGTGTCGGAGATGAGGACATTCAAATCCACCGTTTCGATTTTCTCCTGGGTCTGGCGCGAGTAATCGAGCAAACCGCGAATAATGGTATTGATACGGGTAATGTCCTTACTGATGCGATCCAGAAAATCCGTCTGCATCGCCTCATCCACACCCCCGGCCCGCAAAATATCGATGTAGCCGATAATCGCCGAGAGCGGATTCCCCACCTCATGCGCCACGCCGGATGCCAACCGACCGATCGAGGCCATTTTCTCCGAGCGAATCAGGCTGCGCCGCGTGAGTTCCAGTTCTTCGTTGACTTCCAGCAACTCCTCGATCTGGTCGCTCATGCGCATTTCGTTCTCGGCCAGAAGGCGCGCCAATTCGTTCACGTTACGCGAAAGCTCGCCCAGCTCGTTGCGTTCCTCCTCGGGCAGCCAGATCGTTCGCTCGCCCTGCGCCAATCGGCGCACGGCCTGATTCAAGCGGTTGACCGGACTCACCACCATCTGGGTCAGCAACGCCAAACCGAACAAAATCACGATGATGGCGTATCCCCCCGCAAAAGCGAAGATCAGCTTGCCGGAGAACAGCCACTCTTCGCTATGGCTGATGATGGGTTCGATCAGCTGTACCGTCCCGAAACTGCGGCCCGCGACCTTCCAGGGAAAGGCCACCACCATCACGTTTTCTCCGGTCGCCGGATCCTTATCGGCGTTGATCATCAGCGCCCCCAAAGGATTCGGCATCCCGCCGCTGAACACCAGGGCGTAGGGCCAACGCGCCTTCGGCAAGGTGGACCACATCACCCGGTTCGCGTGATTGAAGAACGTGATGGAGTGGTAATAGCTGCGATCCTGAAACTGCGAAGCCACCCGCTGGATCAAACGGCGAACTCCGTCCTCTCCCGCTGCCGACTCCGCCGGCGTCGGCGAGTTGAGCGCATGCTGGATCAACGCGGCGGTGGCCTGCCCCAGACGCCGCTTCTCTTCCATCAGGATCTGCCGGGAGGTGAACGTAATCAGAAAGCCCATCAGCATCACGGCCGTGATGACCAAAATGGCGAGCGCCAAAATGATTTGAAAGCGCAGGGATGAAAAGGTCCAGCGCCTAAGCATGGTTCAGCCTCACAGGCCCGCCAGCATGTCCATATAAACCGAGCCGAAGAACAAAAACTCCAGCGCCGCCAGCGATAAAAACGGGCCGAATGGAATCGCCGCCAAACGCAACGGCACGTCTTCGGTTTCCTCGGGCGGCGTATCGCCCTCCCAATCCTCCGGGTCCGGCAACGGCGGAGCTTTTTTGATATAGCCGGATCCGATCCCGATCAAGGCCACCGCCAACCCCTGCAGGGAAGCCGCCAGCAGCACGAAAGGAATACTTTGCCAACCCAAAAACGCGGCGATCATGGCCAACAGCTTGGCATCGCCCATCCCCATGCCTTCGCGCTTGGTCAGGAAGTAATAGCCGAAGGCGATCAAGGCGATCAGGCTGAACCCGATCAACGCCCCGATGATCGAATCGAACCACGTCACTTTGCCCGTTACAAAGCTGGCCAGAATGCCCACCGCAATACCGGGCAGGGAGATTTCGTTGGGGATGATCTGATAGGGGATATCGATGAAGCTCACGACCAGCAGCGCCGCGCAAAAGGCGAAATAGAACACCAGGGCCCATCCCAATCCGAACATCGACCAGCAGGCGATCGCCAATGCGCCGGTGACCAGTTCCACCAGGGGATACTGGATGGAGATGCCCGCTTTGCAGCCCCGGCATTTGCCGCCCAGCATCAGGTAGCTGACAAGCGGGATGTTGTCATACCAGCGCAATTGATAGCCGCAAGCCGGGCAGTGGGACGGCGGGCGGACGATCGATTTCCCGGCCGGTACGCGAAAGATCACGACATTGAGAAAACTCCCGATGGAAATCCCGAAAAGGAAGACGAAAATCACCTGTGTCAGCACCCACGGATCGCTCATCACGAATTTTCCCTTTCATCGTCGAGTTTATGCTTCTTGAGTCGGTAGCGTAACGAGCGGAACGTGATACCCAGAATCTTCGCCGCCTCGGTTTTCACCCCTGCGGCCTGATCGAGCGCATCCCGCAGCAAGTGGTATTCAACCTGCTCCAGCACCGCATCGAGATTGGTCCCGCGAGATAAATCGATTTTGAGCGGATCGTATTCATGCTTCACCGGAGATTCTTCATGACGCTCCAGCAGATGGGAAGGCAGGCTTTGCGGCCGAACCTGGTCGGAATTCTCAAGCGCCACCGCCCGCTCCAGAAGATTGGACAATTCGCGCACGTTTCCCGGATACGGATGGCTCGTCAGGATCATCATGGCCGCCTCGGAGATACGCATGGGCTCCCGACTCATCTCCAAACAGGCACGCTTGATGAAATGCTCCACTAAAAGCGGAATATCCTCGGTGCGTTCACGCAGAGGCGGCAGGCGAACTTGAATGACATTCAACCGATAGTAGAGATCCTCCCGGAATCGGCCAAAGCGCACGTCTTCGAGCAGATCGCGATTGGTGGCCGCGATGACGCGCGTATCGATCGGGATTTCGTCGCTGCCTCCCACCGGTGTGACACGGCGTTCCTGCAGCGCACGCAGCAGTTTGACCTGCAATTGAAGCGGCAGCTCGGAGACTTCGTCCAAAAACAAAGTCCCGCCATCCGCCACCTTGAACAAACCGTCTTTATCGCGCACCGCACCCGTAAACGAGCCGCGCAGATGACCGAACAGCTCCGACTCCATCAACTCGGAGGGAATCGCGCCGCAGTTGATCGTCACAAACGCTTTCCCGGCTCGCACCGACCCGTCGTGAATCGCGCGCGCCACCAGCTCTTTTCCCGTGCCGCTCTCACCCGTGATCAAAATCGTGGTTTTGGTATCCGCCACGCGGTTGATCATCTCGAAAACCTTTTGCATCGCCGCCGACTTGCCGACAATGTTATGTTCCTGCTTCTTGGGTGGCGACGCGACTTCCGGCTCCGGAGCGGTTTTTGCAAGCTCCCGTTTTTTCAGGGCTTTCTGAATGGTTACCTTGACTTCGTTCAATTTGAACGGCTTGGAAATGTAATCGTACGCACCATCGCGCATGGCCTTGATGGCATCGGCGGTCGAACCATAAGCCGTCATCACGATCACTTCGATGGAGGCTTCCCGGCGTTTCACCTCCCTTAAAAGGCGCATGCCATCCATGGCCGACATACGGACATCGGAAATGATCAGGTCGATCGGCGTCCGGGCGACGACTTCGAGAGCTTTTTCGCCATCGGCGGCGGTTTCCACTTCGAAACCTTCCTTTTTGAGGAAGATCGACAGGAAATCCCGCATACTCTGTTCATCATCGACCACCAGAATGCGATGAGTCACCGTTTTATCCTCCCGCCGCCACTCGGCTCAGTTCTTCTTCACTTCTGCAGGGTAAAACGATCGTGAAGGTCGTCCCGACACCGGATTCGGATTCCACTTCAACCGTTCCGCCATGGGCATGGATAATCTGGTACACAATCGCCATGCCCAAGCCCGTTCCTCCTTGCTTGGTTGTGTAGAAAGGATCGAAAACCCGGTCTTTAACCTCGCGCGACATCCCACGCCCGTTGTCGCGAATCACGAAACGAATCCTGTGATCGGACGCTTCGGCTCGGCCGATCGTCACCCAAACCACACCCGGACGATTGTCCGGCAAGGACTCGACCGAATTTTTGATGACATTCCATAACACCTGACGAATCTGGTTGGAGTCGGCATACAATTCGGGCAAATGCTCTTCGTATTCCGTCCGTAAATGAACCCGTCTTCCACCCGTCGTCTGCTCGACCAGATGGGTGATATCTTCCAGGATTTCTTGCAGATACACCACATCGGTCGTCATCGATTTCGGCCGCGCGTAGGAGAGGAAATCATCGATCAACAGATTCAGGCGGTCGGTTTCACGCAGAATGATTTCCATGAGTTTCTGGTTATCGCTGCCTTCGGACAAATCGGCCGATAGCATCTGAATCGAACCGGAAATCGAGGTCAGGGGATTGCGGATTTCGTGCGCGATACCGGCGGCCAGCTCACCGATAGCCGCCAGTTTCTCACTGCGGAAAACTTTCTCCTCCAGCTTGCGCCGCTCGGTGATGTTCTCCAACTGAATCAGGATACCCACCCGTTCCTGGCGCGCCCCGAGCAAATCTGAAAACTGGGCGGTCACCCATTGCATCTGCCCGGAATTTTCCCGCCGGGTAATCTCCATGCGACGACCCCATTCGTCGCCATTTAACTCGCGTGAAAGGCCGCTTTCCAATTCCGGCAGAATATCCACCACCGGTTTTTCCTGACAATCGCGCCGGGTGGTTTCAATCAGGTTTTCCGCCGCATCGTTGATGAACGTCACGCGTCCGCGCAGATCGGTCATAATGAAACCCGATGAAATACCGCGCACGATGGAACGGTTGAGCATGCGCTGCATCTCCAGACTCATCGTCTGGCGCGTCAGCACTTCTTCGCGCGCCGCCAACTGCTCGGCCAGATAACTGGCAAGCAAGGCCGTCAGGATCAACATGCAGAAATTCAGAAAGAAGTGGTAAACTTCATCGAATTCCCAGAAATGATAAAAGGAGGCTTGCAGCCCCAACGACTGATGGAAAATCTGATTGGATTCCATCCAGATGACGAGAATCAGAAAAACAGTCGCCAATGACGAGGTCAACAGCGCACCGAACTTGCGCAGCAAGATCGACCCATGGATGATGGTCAGGGTGTAAAGAAACGTGAATGGGCTGTGTAATCCACCGGTTAGGTAAACAAGACTGGACCAGAAGATCAGGTCGCCCACAAGTTGAGTTACCGATTGGAAAACATAGTTTCGCGTATATTTGGCGGCCAGCAGGTAAAAAATGGAAAGCAGATAGGTGACGCCGATGGAATAGAAAATGATGTACTGAACACGCGTCCAGGGTTGGTCGGTTTTGATATTGATGATGACGGACGAACCCAGCAACACCGTAATGGTGAGAATCCGAAACAGAATCAATGCTAAAAGCCGTTTCTGTTTGTTTTCCCATTGCAGGGTCTCGGGAGCCGTCTCCATTTTATCCGCCCTGATTAATGGTGGTTGGCCGGTTACATGCCCTTTTCAGACGTCCTCGGATAGTAGCATAGCTTGAAAAATTCGGCAAATTCCCAGCGGTTATGGGACAGGCCAGCCGGCTTCCACGAAAGTGGGGAGGTGATCCGACAGTGTTTCGGCTTCATGGACAATCCGCCCGGATTGAATGGTGAAACCGGGTGAAACATAGAGATAATCGAGCCTGCGGTTGGGGCGATCGGCGGGAAAAGTCAGAGCGGCCGCTTCATCGGAACGATAGCGAGTCGGCGGAATGATCTCGGCCCAGCCCAGCTTGCGCACAGTTTCGACGCTGCGATCACGCGACATGTCGCAGTCCGGCTCATCCGGAAATCCCTTCCTGACGCTTGCCTCGGGGGGTATAGCATTGAAATCACCGGCCAATACGTTCCACTTGCCCTGCCAACGACTCACCCAATCACGCACCATCTCGGCATGGATCTGGCGGTTTGGGACATCGTAGGCTTCGGTGTGTACGTTGAAAACGTCCAGATTGCGCCCGGCGAGATTCACACGAACATGCTGCAGGGTGCGATTGAGGTAAAAGGCGCGATACCACCACGGAAACGACTGCGGCTTCGGCAAATGGAGCCGTTCGTTCAAAACGATCGGCCACCTGGACAATACCGCCTGACCCGACAGCATACGCCCGTAATGTTTCGAAGGCGGCCACTTGGGAAAGGGTAACCAGCCTTTATCCCAGGTCACCACGGGAGCCATATACGGGAATCCGGCCTTTTCGGCCAGGACACGCATCTGGTTGATGCGCTGGGTACGATCCGAGGCGAAATCGACTTCTTGCAACAACACGACATCAGGGTCCAAACGACGAATCAACTCGGCGATGCCCTCCAAAACGCGGTCCAATTCGGCACGCGTGCGCCGTTGCTCGAAGTCATCCTCACGACCGACACCAAAATGCATGTTATAGGAAAACACCTTCAATACCGGCGGGATAGCCCCACGACGCTCACCCGTCCAGGAACCGCGTTCGATGGTTCCCTGTTGCAACTCCGGTTCAGGCCAGCCACCGACCATCCACCAAGCCGCTCCGACCAAGGCCGCCGGAACGCCCAATGTAACCAAGCCCATCCAACACCAGCGCTTCCGAGGTAGCATCAGTCGGCTTCCCGGATATAGGTTGCACAGGACGTGGTGGTCTCCCATACCTCGACTTCAACCACTCGGACCCCCTCGCGATCCACCCGTTTCGCCATTTCATCGCAAACATTGCGGGCGATGTTTTCGGCCGAGGGTTCCTGCACATCGAAAGGCGGAACCACATTGAGATCGGTATGGTCAAAACGCTGCAGAACCTCTTTCAGCGTCCGTTTCAGATCGCCGAAATCGATCAGCATCCCCCCGGCATTCAGATCCCGGCCTTCCGCGGTGACGACCACCCGCCAGTTATGGCCATGAATGTTTTCGCATTTCCCGTTATAATTGCGTAGATGATGGGATGCGGCGAAGTCCGCTTCCTTTCTGACACGATACATCCGAGCCTCCTTCCGTGAACGCTCCCGAAGAATGTCATGCTGCCGGACTAAAAAGAAAGCGGCGTCGCGCCCTCGGCCTCGTCCTGGATACAGGCGGTCAAATTCTCGATTTCACTTTCGCACGCATCATTCAAGTCGTCCCACAGCGTGCAATCGACTTCCAAAACACACTTCTGATAGTCGACGGTCAATTTGTCGCAGCCGATGATCTGCATCCGTTCGAAGCTTTCCCCACATTCGCGCTTGCACTCGCTGATCGAGAAAAGCCAGCTTTCCTGCTGACTGCATTCGCCGGATTTTTTACAAAGCTTGTTGCACTCACCCGGCAGACCGCTTCCGCCGCAGCCGACAATCCCGACAGCCACGATCACCAACACCGCCATCAAACCCACAACACATGCGCGTGGCATCGACATGAGGCCTCCTTCCAGCCATGAACACAGGTCACCCGACTTCGCGATCTTCTTGAATTCCATCTGTAGCACACCCCCTATCGCCGGTCAATGGTCCGTTCTCAAGCCCACAGGCTGCAAGCCGGCCAGGTGACGGATATCATTAAGCCGCTCCAGACAAAGGCCGCCATCGCATGGCGAAACAACGCTCAGGCTGGCCGGATCCAGGGGCAGCGATAGGAATTCTTTCAATGGCTTGTGCAAAATATCGAGAATCAATATTTTCAAGATGAGCCGGTGACTACAAATCAACAAATCACCATTTTGCGATTTTTCGAGCAGGCCGCGCCAGGTCTCGCGTACACGCGCGGCCACCTGCGTCAGCCGCTCACCTCCCGGAATCTCCACCATTTCCGGATCCCTGCGCCACAAGGCCAAGCGCTCGGGGTCGGACTCCTCCAGCTCATCCAGACTGCGCCCTTCCCAATCACCGAAATCCATATCATTCAACCCCTCGGCGATCTCGATCGGACATCCCAGTCGTTCCGCCAACGGTTCGATCGTCTGACGCGCACGACGCAAGGGCGACGAAACCAAGCGGGCAATCGGGGCCTGCTCCAGGCATTCGGCCACCGCCCGAGCCTGCCGAACCCCCAAAGTACCCAACGGATCATCCGTCAGGCCCCGGAAGACATGTTCACGCCCTTGAGGTGTACAGCCATGGCGCAACAGCAGGATGCGGGATGTCATGGTAAAGGCGAAGCGGGGGTAAAGAAGGGAATCGGGCGGATTGTCAAAGGCATTTTCTCCACATCTTTAAATATGAAAACCAACAATTCCTTGCGGGAACGAACTCACGTTGAAACACTTTGTACTTGAGAATGGCTTTAAGGAGCAATCCCCCGAACGGTACCCGAACCGGCGGTATCCATGAAGACAATCGAGCGATCCGCCCGCTGCAAAATATCGTCCGGAACTTTCAATCTCATTAATTCAGCAATCGATTCAACATAGCTGGCAGTGATTCCAGCCGGAATAATACAAATAATCCCCGAGGCTCTCATCATCGTCATCGCTCGCACCACCTGCCCGAACTGGCCCAGCGCAACCTGCAACGGCATCCGCCGATTAGACCAGACGAAACGCAAACTTTCGACACCCGAAAGCTCGGCGGCCATGGAATCCGCCAACTTACGTGACTCCGGCCGACCATCGGTAAACATTTTCACACCCGCCGGGATATCTCCGACGTAGGTTCGTAGGCGACGAATCAGTTTCGCCCCTTCCTTTTCCCCACCTTTGGTTTCGTGAAACCACTTTTTAGGGGTATAGGGGATGATAATTGCCTTCACCGCGTCCTCGTTTGTTGAATTGGATCAAATGGCCGTCCTGATACGTATTATATAGGAAACGGAGTGGTTTATGCAACCTCAAGCAACACAACCCGCTTAAACCACCTGGGAAACACGAATGTTAAGGAAAGATAACAAAACATTCTTGATAATTTGGAATTATTCTATTATGTCTATTACGCTGAGCGAAAGAGCCAGGCCGTCAATCCGCTGTTAACAAGGCAGACCTCCCAATGAATGATAAGCCGTCATTAATGAAAAATGACGAAACGGCCGTTTCCGACATCACGACAAGCGTAAAATCCATCGAGGATCTGCGCAATCGGATCCTATCCGGGGTTTTTCTGACCTTTACCATCCTCGGGTTTTTCAGCACAATGGCCGGTGTTATGAAGGCGTGGCCCCAACAAAATTGGGGACTGATCGCTTTTTACATCGGCGTTTATCTGATCGCCCCGATTGGACTTGTCCTGGGCCGCCACGTCTCATTCAATTTTCGTAGCTGTCTCGGATTCATCGTCATCTACGGTATTTCCATCCACATTCTGGCACGTTTCGGTCTCAGCGGAGCCGGGGTCTGGTTTCTGCTGCTCTTAAGTGTCTTGTCGACAGTCTTGATTAACCTGCGCATGGGACTCATCACGATTGCGGGTGGCATTCTGGGCCTCGCCGTCATCGGGATCCTGATAACCAACGGTATCATCATACCGGAAACACATATATGGCTCGATTCCAGCCATACCACCTCGTGGTGGCTCGGAGCGGCATTGTTTGTCGTGCTGGGGGGGGTCGGCGTGGTCGCTCTCGGAACCCTGCACAATCATCTCGAAACCTCGCTCACTCTTTTGAAACAGCGCGAACAAGAATTGGTGGAAACAAACAACAGGCTCCACCAGAAAGCGGACGAACGACAGCAGATTCAAGACAAACTCCGGAAACACCAGCAGGATCTGGAAAAAATCGTTGCTGCGAGAACGGCCGAACTGCAACAAAAAAACGTGGAACTGGAAAACGAGATCCGAGTCCGATTGCATGCCGAACGAAACATTCGTATCCAACGAGATCTCGGACTGGCGCTCAGCACCCCGATCGGATTGAAGGAAGATCTACAACTCTGTCTGACAGCCGCAATCCGTATCGCCGATATGGATAGCGGGGGCATCTATCTGCTCAATCATGAATCCGGCGACCTGACATTGGCGACACACTCCGGGCTGGCAGAAGAATTCGTGCAGGAGGTTTCCTATTATGATTCAAGCACGGCGCAAGCTATGCTTGTCGTCGCGGGAAAACCGATCTTTGCCAATGCCGAGACACTCAAACAACTTACTTACGACATCTCTGACCTTGAAGGAATCGAATCTTTCTGCGCCATCCCCATCCAGCATGATGGGCAGGTCGTTGCGTCTCTGAATCTGGCCTCCCACCAGGAAAAGTCGTTCAGCCTTTTCACGCAAAACCTGCTGGAAGGCATTATCTCGCAAATCGCCGCAGTAATCACCACCCATCATGATAGACAAGAACTGATCCGCAGTGAGGAACGCTTTCGGACCATTTACACCAACGCCCCGGTTATGATCGTCGGTGTCGGTCCCGACCGCAAACTACGCTTTTGGAACCATCAAGCCGAAAAAGATCTCGGGTGGTCTTACGACGAAGCCATTCACCATCCGAATATTCTACAGGCCTGCTACCCCGATCCGGCCGCTTACGAAAAGACGATACAAGGTTTGCAAACACACGACGGCCTGTTCCGCGAAAGCCGTCCCATTGCAAAAGATGGGCGGCAGCGTATTCAACTATGGGCCGATTTCCAATTGCCGGACAACAGCCTGATCGGTGTCGGACATGATGTGACGGAAGCCAAACAAACCGAATCCCGTAAAATGGAATTGGAAGCGCAATTGCGCCAACAACAGAAGTTGGAAGCCATCGGTACCCTGGCCTCCGGCGTCGCCCATGAAATCAATAACCCGATCAACATCATCATCAATTACGCGCAATTGATCAGCGACCACTGGGCGACCGACTCAAAGCTGACGGCATTCGCCGAAAATATCCTATCGGAAAGCGACCGAATTGCGGAAATCGTGAAAAGCCTGCTGGCGTTCGCTCGCATGGATTCCGAAACACTCGGTCCCGGTGACATCCGCTTGGTTTTGAATGATATTTCAAAGTTGATGGGACAAATCCTGCTTCGGGATCAAGTCATGCTGAGTCTGGACATTCCCGAGGATCTGCCGCTGGCGAAATGTCGTCCTCAGCAGGTCATGCAGGTTTTGATGAATTTGATCGCCAACGCGCGAGACGCGCTGAACGAGCGCTATCCAAAGAGCGATTCCGATAAAAAGATCAATATCCAAGTACGGGTCTATTCGGACGAACAAGGTAAGTGGTTGCGAACGTCGGTGGAAGACTTTGGCACCGGGATCCCCGACGAGATCCGGGAACGCATTTTCGATCCGTTTTTCACCACCAAACCACGCAACATCGGGACAGGCCTGGGCCTGTCGGTCAGCCACGGCATCATCGAGGACCATCATGGCCGGATCCTGGTTGAAAGCGAGCCGGGCCGTTTTTGCCGATTTTACGTCGATCTGCCGCTATTCTAGTACGACAGATCAGGGAAAGGCGAAGCCGACCATCATCTCTCCGCCGATGACGGCCCCGTCCGCAACGAGATCAGTGGTGACGACTCCCGGTTTGTCCGATTCGATTCGCGCATATCCGGCCCGAACGGCCCACTCCATGAAAAAGGCAAAGGGCCCTTCCGCAAAGTAGGCAACGTTAATCGGCCATTTTGCGAAGCTCTCGAATCCCCAGTTGACCTTCTCACCCAACAAGAGCGTCGTCCCCGCATCCAAGCCGGTCGACACGAGCACCCATCCCATTCGCCAATGACGCCGAAAGCCTGCGGCAAATTCGGGTCCGAACATCCAGTCAAAGCGGTCGGCGTTCTGCATACTGAATAGAAGCCGAAGACGAAAACCCCAATCGCTCTCCCCGATATCGAGGGTAGGACCGACCTGCCAACCGATCCTGGAGGGTAGTTCGAACTCGGAATCAGTCAACCCGGCGCTGGACATCACCATTCCCGTCGCGATGAACAACCGCAACCCAACCGGTGCAACCTCGGAAGGGAGCAGATTCAACTCCCCTCTCGAAAAATCATGAGTCAAGGCCGCCTTTGCATTCGTTTGAGTTCCCAAGATCAAGATGCAGAACGAAACCAGCACGAGAACTCGTGGCGCGACGTAAACCGGGAAACTCATGTCATATTTTCGTGTTTTCATCCGCGTAGTATAGCGCGTTTTCCTCCTTTGCAACAAATAACGCATAATATCGACAATCTCCCCTGAGCTAATCTTGTTTGTAAACATCGGCCCCCAAAATCGAGGGATTGGCAAACGAAACAATCCAGCCTTTTCCGATCAGAATTCTATTCCTGATGAAAAACGAAGAATCCTAGAGTTTCCGCCATGTTGTTTTTTATCCTGACGAAAATGAAAACCCCTTTACAAGCCAGAAGGGGGGCGGTATTAATGGACGCCGAAACGGTCGACCGGTGATAAATGGGACCGTCAATCATAATCGATGCTCGTGCGACGACCGTATATTGAAAGGTGGAAAGATGCCGAGAACTTATACAGGTAAAAATGTCACATTGCTGACGCTGGCCCGCCAGGGAATTATCTCCGAAGAAATGCGCCAGGTGGCCGAGAAAGAAAACCTGAGTCCGCAAATGGTAATGGAAGAAATTGCGATCGGACGGTTGACGATTCCAGCCAACATCAATCATAAAAGCCTGAAACCCATCGGAATCGGCAGCGCTTGTACAGTCAAGATCAACGCCAACATCGGCAATTCGTCGTTGTGTTCGGACGAAACCTGTGAACTTGAGAAACTGGACATCACCGTTCGCTACGGTGCCGACACCGTCATGGATCTATCGACCGGTGCCGATATCAACAAAATCCGCGCCGCCATCATCGACCAGAGCCCGATCCCGGTTGGCACGGTCCCCCTTTACCAGGCCATGGAAATCGTCGAGAAAGTCACGGATCTGACTCCGGAAATGTTCCTCGAAGTCATCGAAGATCAAGCCAGTCACGGTGTCGACTTCATGACCATCCACTGCGGCCTGCTCTTGAAACATATTGCGCTTACGAAAAAACGCCTCACCGGCATCGTCAGCCGCGGCGGTTCCCTGTTGGCGGAATGGATGGCCTTCCATAAAAAAGAGAATTTCTGTTACACCCACTTCGACCAAATCCTTGAGATCGCCGGTCGTTACGACGTCACCCTCTCGCTGGGCGACGGCTTGCGCCCGGGTTGTCTGGCCGATGCCACGGACGAGGCCCAGATCGCGGAATTGAACGTATTGGGCGGCCTGGTTCAACGTTGCTGGGACGCCGGCGTGCAGGTAATCGTCGAGGGCCCCGGACACGTGCCCATGCACCAGATCGAACAGAATATCCGCATGCAGCAGGAAATCTGCCAGAACGCGCCCTTCTACGTTCTGGGACCCATCGTAACCGACGTCGCGCCCGGCTATGACCACATCACCAGTTCCATCGGCGCGGCCATGGCCGCCTGGTACGGCGCCAGTTTCCTCTGCTACGTCACTCCCAAGGAGCACCTCGGGCTCCCCGGCCCCGAAGATGTCCGCCAGGGAATCATGGCTTATCGCATCGCCGCCCATGCCGCCGATGTGGCCCGCCAACGCCCCGGCGCGCGCGACTGGGACGACAAACTGTCGGCGGCCCGCTACAAGTTCGATTGGGCCAAACAATTCGAATTGGCGATGGACCCCGAGCGCGCCCGTGATTTGCGTGAAGAAAGCCTGAATTTCCAGGAGCATGGAACCTCACAGTTCTGTTCCATGTGCGGCCCGAAATTCTGCGCCATGAACATCACACGCCGTTTGGAAAAACTGACGAAAGATATGTAATCCATCGATCCTAAACGCAAACGGGACGCCGCGCGGCGTCCCGTTTTCATTTGTCGTTATAACGAATCAGGCTTTGGCAAGCGAAACCGTAACGGAATGGTCGCCAAGCTTGTAAGTCTTGCCGTCCGTCGGCTCCCCGGCTTTCAGTTCCAAAGCCAACAGTTCTTCTTTCAGGTAGTCCTGATAATCGGCGACGATGCTTTGAATGTCTTCGGATTCCGTCGCATACGTAATTACGATACGGTCCTCGATTTCCAAGCCGACATCCTTGCGCAGCACCTGCAGACGACGCAGCAACTCACGCATCAAGCCTTCCAGCCGCAACGGTTCCGTAATCACCGTATCGATGGCCGTCCAGGTATCGAGATCCACCGCCACCGCCAAGCCTTCCGGGGCCTGCATCTCCACAATCAGATCTTCCTTTTCGAAAGGAATGACATCGCCGTCCAGGTTGATGGTCAGGATCGATTGACCGTCTTTTAACCCGGCCGCCAACTTGGCCGATTGTTCCGCAATGGCGGCCGCCGCAATTTTCATTTTGGGACCCAGACGTTTGCCGAGTGTCTTGAAGTTGGGTTTCACAACGAAGGTAGCGGGACACTCGGCTTTTACCGGGCGAATGTCGAGCCCTTTTACGTTGAGATCCTCTTTCAACATTTCGACGAAACGTTCGGAGGCGGCAAACTCGTTGTCGTCGGCCGGACCGATGATCAGAGTTTGCAGCGGCTGACGCACCTTGAGACGCGCCTTTTCACGGGTGGCGAGGGCCAGGCTGATGATACGCTGAATGGCGGCCATGTGCTCCGAGAGTTCCTCGTCGATCCACTCCTCTTTCACCAGCGGATAATCGGTATGGTGCACGCTCTCGGGGGCGTCGGCGTCGTGGCTGAGCACCAGATTCTGGTACATTTCCTCGGTGGCGAAAGGCATCATGGGCGCCACGAGGCGAATCAGCGCATACAGGCACTCATAAAGCGTTTCGTAAGCCATGCGGGAATCCGCATCATCCTTGCCCTTCCAGAAACGTCGCCGACTGTGACGGATATACCAGTTCGACAGTTCATCGACGAAGGTTTCGATCAGGTGGCAGGTGTTGCGCGTATTGAAATTCTCGATGGAACTGCGCACATCACGGATCAGGATTTGCAGGTTGCTCAAGATCCAACGATCGAAATCGGGCCGCTGCTCGATCGGCGTCGGCTCGGCAGGAGGCGTAAATTCATCCAAACGCGCGTAATTGACGAAGAACGAGTAGGTATTCCAGAAGGTATTGAAAAATTTTCCGCGGACTTCCTTGCCGATCCCGTAGCCGAAGCTCAGGTTGGTGGTGTTTTCGTGACGGCAGTAGATCCAGCGCATGATATCCGCGCCCATTTTCTCCACCGCTTCATCGAACCAGATGGCATTCCCCCAGCTTTTGTGCATCTCGCGGCCGGTTTCGTCGCGCACCAGGGCATGTCCGACCAAGGTCTTGAAAGGCCGGGTGTTTTCCATCATGGTACTCATGGCCAACAGACTGTAGAACCAATTGCGGAACTGCCCCGGGAAGCATTCGAGCACCAGCTCGGAGGGAATCCACTTTTTCCAGTATTCCCGGTCTGTGTTGTAGCGAACGGTGGAATAAGGCACGATGCCTGCGTCCAACCACGGGTTGCCGACATCGGGGACGCGGTTCATAGTGCCGCCGCAATGGGGACAGGCCAGCTTGATCCCGTCGATCCAGGGTTTATGCGGACTGTGCCCCTCGAAAGCCTCCCAGCCTTCCGTTGCACGCTCCTTGAGCTCTTCGCGACTGCCCACCACGTCGAATCGGTCGCATTTTTCGCAGAGCCAGATCGGCAAAGCCAAGCCCCAGTAACGCTTTTTGGAGATCATCCAGTCGCGCATATTGGTTAGCCATTCCAACTCGCGCTCCTCGCCCCACTCGGGTATCCAACGAATCTGCTTGACGATTTCCTTGATTTCGTCGCGCCAGTCCATGTTGATATACCATTCGTCCACCAACCGGAAGACGAGCGGATCGCCGCTGCGCCAGCAGTGGGGATAAACATGCGGGTACATCTCGGTGTGAACCAGGTATTTTTTCGATTTCAGGCTCTCGATGACCCACTGCACGGTTTCTTCGTCGAGCGCGTGACGGCCGGTCAAGTCGCCGAATTTATCCAGGAATTTCGCTTCATCATTCAGCGGTGCGAGATGAGGCAAGCCCAGTTCTTTGCCGACAATATGATCGATGTCGCCACAGCCGGGAGCCGTGTGCACGATGCCGGTTCCCTCTCCAGCCACGACAATGGGGCTACCGTGGGAATCCCGGCCTCCATCGATGACACGATGGGCTTCGATGCCCGATTGTTTGACCTGCGGGTCGGTGAAGGGATAACCGCCGACGATGGACTGCGCTTCCAATTCATCGAAGGGCCCCTCGTACTCCCAGCCGACCATGTCCGCACCCTTGACATAACCCTCGATCTCATAACCGCCCGATTCATCAAACACTTCGGCCAGCGTCTTCAATTTCGGAACACCGGGAAGCCAGTCCCGTTTTTCGTCGTATTCTTTCTGCAAACGCTTGAAATGCAGATTCTCGGCGGCAAAGTAGTACAATTCGCCGTCCGCTTTCGACCGCAACTTCACATATTCCAGTTCGCCATTGACCATGGCGGCGATGTTGCTGGTGAGGGTCCACGGAGTGGTGGTCCAAACCAACAGATTTTCCTTCTCGCGTCCCCGCAACGGGAAGCGCAGGAACAGAGCTTCGTGCGCGACCAGCTTGCGGCCTTCGACCACTTCCATCTGCGAATAGCCCGTCCCGGAGCGACCGGACCAGGGCATGACGTCGTTTCCACGATAGATCTTGCCACGCTCGTGGCATTTTTTCAGGAACGACCAGATGGTGTAGTTGTTCTCATCGCTCATTGTGTAATAGGAATCGTCCCAATCCATCCAGTAGCCGAGCCGGATCGATTGCTCGGTCTGGATGCCGGAAAATTTCCGCACACGCTCTTTGCACATCTCCACAAAGCGATCGACACCAAACTCTTCGATGTCGCGTTTGGAGGTGAAGCCCATCTCCTTTTCGACTTCGACTTCCACCCACAAGCCCTGACAATCGAAGCCGTTCTGATAGCGCAGATCCCGGCCATTCATGGCCCAATAACGCTGGAAGCAATCTTTCAGCGTGCGCCCCCAGGCGTGGTGAACGCCCATGGGATTATTGGCGGTGATGGGACCGTCGAGGAAGGACCAGGGCGGCTTATCGGCGTTCTGACGGCGCAGTTTTCCGAAAGCATCCGTTTCTTTCCAGAAATCGAGAATACGATGCTCCAGTTCGATCAAATCCACCCAGGGTTTTACCTTCCGGTACATGTGCTTTGCCTTTCACCGATGCCAAAATAACCCAATCGTAAAAAACAAGAATGAACGTTGTTTTTTACCGAAAAACGGGTAAAAAGGCAAGTGATTTCACCGGCTAAAGTGGCAAAGAAACGCGTTGGATGCACTTTGCTCAAAAGGAAATCAACCACAACCGGCGATAAGACCGTATCTTTCGGAAAAGAAAGAACAAAACCATGCCAAGCTGTCGTTGACCAATCGGCCTTTTTCCTTGCGACCCTTGTTTAATTCAACTATTCTGTAAGAAAAATCACACGCTTGCGGAACGTGGGCCGTCGTTTCCAGCTGTGCTAGGAGGAATCTATGAGACGAGGTCTATCAACGATACACCGGACCGTTTTGCTGACGGCATTGATGATTTTTTTAGCCATTCCAAACTCGTACGCGGCGGAATGCTCGATCGACGAAGATTGTAACGACTTCAACCCATGCACCCTCAACACGTGCAATGCCGGAGCCTGCAATGAAACGGACGTCGACGACGGAACGACCTGCGACGTCGATCCCGGTTTGGATGAAGTGTGCGACGGCGGACAATGCGTGGAAGCATGTCTGTTCGACTCCCAATGTCTCGATTCCTTCGCCTGCACACAGGACACCTGCAATACCGGTCTGGGTATCTGCGAACACGCCCCCTCCGACGCGGCGTGCGACAACAGCACCTTCTGCGATGGTGCCGAGTTATGCCGGCCCGACGATGCGGGAGCCGATTCTCGGGGCTGCATAGACGGAGAGGAACCGACTTGCGACGATGGCTTCGATTGTACTTTCGATTACTGCGACACCCTGGAATCGGATGATTGCGAACATTTGCCCAACGACAGCCTATGCAACGATCTTCTGTTCTGCAACGGTGCCGAAAGCTGCAATCCGAGCGATTCGGCACACGACGACCTCGGCTGCATCGACGGAACGGCACCGGATTGCGCAGACACCATCCCCTGCACCGACGATAGCTGTGATGAAGAAAACAAGCGCTGCGACAACCAGCCGAACGACAGCCTGTGCGATGACGGAAATTCCTGCACGAATCCCGATGCCTGCACTCCCGCCGCACCCGGCGCGAATGAGAACGGATGCACGACCCAAACCTTGCCGACCGGCCAGGTATGCCTGCTCGATAACAGCCAGGACGGCTACTGCATCGATGGCATCTGTCAGGACGCCTGCATCACCTCCGATGATTGCGAAGACGGCTTTGCCTGCACGACCGGTGTCTGCAACGAAGAGACATTCCTCTGCGAATACGTCCCGAACGACAGTGTTTGCGACAACGACATTCTCTGCGATGGAACCGAGATCTGTTCGCCTGAAACGGTCGGTGCCGACCCGGACGGCTGCATCACCACAGCGGTAGACTGCAACGATGGCGTGTCCTGCACCGTCGATACCTGCAATGTAGGCCTGGATGAATGCGAGCACACGCCGGACGATACGCTCTGCGACGACTCCGCTTTTTGCAACGGTGTGGAAACCTGCCACGAAACACTCGACTGTCTCCCCGGAACCGATCCCTGTGAAGACCCCTACACCTGCACCATCGACAGTTGCGATGAAGAAAACGACACCTGTTCCAATATCCCCGACGACAGCGTCTGCGACGACGGTCAGGCCTGCAACGGACTCGAAACCTGTGCCCCGGGCTCACGAACCAATGTCACCGACGGCTGCGCTCCGGGAACGCCGATCGTGTGCGACGACGGGGTAGACTGCACCGATGATAGCTGTGTCGATCCGGCCGGAACTTGTGACGCCACCCCCAACGATGCGAATTGCAGCGATTCGAATCCATGCACGAGCGGCACCTGTGACACCGAAAACGACTGCCAATTCGCCTCTCGCCCGGACGGCACGTCTTGCGATCTGACTCCGGGTGTTGTGGAAACCTGCTTGGACGGCCAGTGCGTCACCGGCTGCAGCACCAATGCCGACTGTGACGACTCCGTATACTGCACGCAGGATCAATGCAACCCCGTCACCCATCTTTGCAATCACACGCCACTCAACTACCTGTGCAGCGACGGCAATCAATGCAACGGAGTGGAAAGCTGTGACCCCGATGGACAGGATCCGAACGAATGGGGTTGTGTGGCCGGAACGGAACTTGACTGCGACGACGACATCGCCTGTACCGTCGACACCTGCGACACCTTCGAAGGCTGTCAGAATACGCCCAGCGACCAACGGTGTGATGACGAGAATGTCTGCAACGGATCGGAAACCTGTAATTCGGACGATCCTTCGTCCGACGAGAATGGATGCGTGGCCGGGGTATCCCTCGTTTGCAACGATGAGGTGGGTTGTACGGAAGACGATTGCCATCCCATCGACGGCTGCTACGCCACTCCGGTCGATGCCGCCTGCGACGACAGCGTCGCCTGCACCGTCGACGTCTGCGACGCGCAAAACGACTGCCAGAACACACCCGACAATGCCGCCTGCGACGACAGCGTCGCCTGCACCGTCGACGTCTGCGATGCGGTAAACGACTGTCAGAACACACCCGACAATACCGCCTGCGACGACAGCGTCGACTGCACCGTTGACACCTGCGACGCGCAAAACGACTGCCAGAACACACCCGACAATGCCGCCTGCGACGACAGCGTCGCCTGCACCGTCGACGTCTGCGATGCGGTAAACGACTGTCAGAACACACCCGACAATACCGCCTGCGACGACAGCGTCGACTGCACCGTTGACACCTGCGACGCGCAAAACGACTGCCAGAATACACCCGATGACACGGCCTGCGATGACAGCATCGCCTGCACCGTCGATGTCTGCGACGCGCAAAATGACTGCCAGAATACACCCGATGACACAGCCTGTGATGACAGCGTCGACTGCACCCTCGACACCTGCGACGCGCAAAACGACTGCCAGAACACACCCGACGATGGAATCTGCGATGATGGATTCAGTTGCACCATCGATGTCTGCGATGCACAAAGCGATTGCCAAAACACACCCGACGATACGGTCTGTGACGACTCGCTGGCCTGCAACGGAATCGAAGTCTGCGATCCCGGAAGCGGGAAAATTGTGGCAGACGGTTGCGTCTCGGGGACGCCGGTCGATTGCGCGGATGGAGTCGGTTGCACCCTCGACACCTGCACGGAGAACAACGGCGAAGCGCTCTGCGTCAACGAACCCGACGACAGCGCCTGCCGAGATGAATTCTGGTGCAACGGAATCGAAACCTGTGATGTCCTTAACGACTGCCAACCGGGTCAGGACGTGGACTGCAGCGACGGCGTCGACTGCACCGATGACACCTGCAACGACAGCACGGATTCCTGCGACAACACACCATCCGACGAAAACTGTCCCGATCCCGGTCCCTGCCGCACCTTGATCGGCTGCGATGCCCAAGCCGGTTGCCTAACCGAAGACCGTCCCGATCGCACCGTCTGCGACATCGAGCCGGGCATCGACGAGATCTGCGATACCGGCGAATGTGTCCCGCGCTGCAGCGACAATGAAGATTGCGAAGGTGAAAAGGTCTGCGACGACGGTTTGTGCGTCACCCCCTGCGATGGCGCTGAAGACTGCAACGACGACATCGCCTGTACGGTCGACGCCTGTACGGACGGCCAGTGCAGCCACACTCCCAGCAATCCGCTATGCGGAGATGCGGTGTTCTGCAACGGAGATGAAATCTGTCAACCCTCCAACTTGTCGGCCGACTCCAACGGCTGTATTCCCGGCCCCCTGCGCTCCTGCAACGACGATCTGGACTGCACCCAGGATTCCTGCGATACAACCGAGGATATCTGTGTTCACGATCCGGTCCATTCCCGCTGTGCCAATGACCGCTACTGTGATGGCGTCGAAGTCTGCGACCCGGAAGACAACGAGGCGGATGAACAAGGCTGCGCCCCCGGAGTTCCGGTCGTGTGTGACGATCTGATCGCCTGCACCACGGATCGCTGCGACAGCGAACTGGATCAATGCGTATTCGACCCATCCGACTTGGCTTGCGATGACGGTCTTTATTGCTCAGGCGTCGAAACATGCGATCCGACAAATCCCAGTGCCGGAGCGGATGGCTGCCTGCAAGGCGATGTGGTCGTTTGTAGCGATGGAATCGCCTGTACCCACGATGTCTGTGACGAAGGTAGCAAAGACTGCCGTTTCGATCCCGTCGATCTGAATTGCGCCGACTCATCCTTTTGCAACGGAGATGAAATCTGCGATCCCGAAGACATCGACGCCGATGCGCAAGGCTGTCTCCCGGGTGTATCGCCCTGCACCGACGACTTCGCCTGCACGGTCAACACCTGCGACGAACCAAACGACCAGTGCATCGTCACCCCCGACGACAGCCTGTGCGCCGATACGCTCTATTGCAACGGAGTCGAGCTTTGCCGTCCCGCTGAGCTGTCCGCGGATGGTGCCGGATGTATCGTCGGAACGCCTCCGGATTGCAGCGACAGCTATACCTGTACCCAGGATGACTGTGACGAAGAAGGAGATACCTGCACGCATACACCCTCCGATGCCGCCTGCGCCGATACGTTGTTCTGCAATGGAATCGAAACCTGCAACCCCTCTGATGTCAATGCCGACAATAACGGTTGCGTGCCCGGCGACGATCCTTGCGAAGACGAGGCATCCTGCACCTTGGATGAATGTATCGAAATCTCCGACGAATGCGTCAACACCCCCATGTCGGACCGCTGCAGCGACGGCCAATACTGCAACGGAGCCGAACGCTGCGCCCCCGACGACTCCAATGCCGATGCCGCCGGTTGCATCGGCGGATCCGATCCTTGCGACGATGAGATTCCCTGCACCACGGACAACTGCAATGAAACCGACGATCAGTGCAGCCATCAACCCGACCACGCCTTCTGCGACGACAACAGTTTCTGTAACGGTGAAGAACGCTGCTCGCTAACCGATGGCTGCTATCGCCTGGACCCGCCGATTTGCGACGATGAACTCGATTGCACCGAAGACAGCTGCGACGACAACGCCGGAGACTGTGTCTTCACCCCCGACGACGAGGCCTGCGATAACGGCGACCCCTGCAGCACCAGCACCTGCGACGTCTCCACCGGTTGCGTGGATGAATTCGAAGCGGATGATACGGTCTGCGATGTCGACCCGCAACTCGTGGAAAGCTGCCAGAACGGCATCTGCGTCCCCGACTGTATCCAAAACGAAGACTGCGACGACGAGGCCGCCTGTACCACGGATACCTGCGACGCTCAAGGGCACTGCCAATATGAGCTGGACGATGCCGCCTGCAATGACGGCGTTGCGTTCTGCGATCCGATCTACACCTGCGAGCCCTTCCTTGGCTGTGTGGCGGGCGATCCGCCGGACTGCCGCGACGACTTCGCCTGCACCATCGATTCCTGCGACACCACGGAGCAAGCCTGCATGCATACGCCGGATGACGACGCCTGTAACGACTTCAACGCCTGCACCACCGACACCTGCAGCGCCACCGAGGGATGTGTCACGACCCCCGTTCCCGACGATACGCCCTGCAGCACGGGGTATGTGTGCCGAAACGGCGAGTGCGTCCCACCCGATGTCGACGGCGATATCGACGGCGACGAGGAAGCCGATCTTCCCGATGGCGATCAGGACGACGATGACGACCTCCTGACGGACGGGGATAACGAAGCGGAGCAAGACGCCGACGACGAGCCGGATGGCGATATCGATGATGACCTGATCGATCAGAGCGATGACGATCGCACCGATGACGACACGGCGGAAGAAGACGGCGCGGACGGCGACACGGACGACGATACTTTGGAAGCGGCGGACGGGGATCGTTCGCTCATCGATGGAGATCTGGACTTCGATCTGGCCGATTCGGAACTCGATCTGGACCTGGAAGGTTGCGACTGCAATCACAGCGGAACCCTCGCCACCGAAGCCTGGTTGTTCACCATGATGATGGGTCTTCTTTGGGGTTGGCGTCGTAAAGCTTGACAGATACACAAAATCCGAGTGAAGATAGGAACCAACAATTTGCTTGACACTTGCGTGGGAGGAAACCGACATGCAATGCGGGAGTTGCGGTGCGGGGATGGAAACCATCCAATACGAAGGCGTTGAAATCGATGTCTGTTCGGGATGCAACGGCATCTGGCTCGATGCCGGTGAACTTGAAAAAATCGTGAAAAAACGCGAAGAAACCTTCGACCAGAAAACAGTGGATGAGCTAAACGCCCTGGTCAAACAAAGCCACGCCATGCCGGCGGCCGAAATCGCGCGTAAGGTGGTGTGTCCCAAATGCCAAAAAGACATGACACCCGCCAACTATCAGTATAGTTCCAACATCATCATCGATCGCTGTCCGGATGGACACGGAGTCTGGCTGGACCCGGGAGAACTCGATAAAGTACAGGTTTACCGGGAACAGTGGATGGACGAAATGGAGAAAAACCGCAGCCACTACGAGCAACTTGCTCAAAAAGTGAAGCTGGAATCCGAACAGCGGATTCGCGAAACCGGCAAAGTGCGCGTCAGCCATTTCAACGTCATCAACAGTCTGTTGAGCGGCATCGTGAAACTCGATTTCTAGCCGAATCAAGGGTCTGAACAGGGTCGATTTCGTTATCAAGGTTTCTTATGCGGCCAATCATCGAATGCGTGCCCAATTTCTCCGAAGGGCGTCACCAAGTCACGATTGACGCTTTGGCGAAGGCGGTTTCGCAAACACCCGGCGCCACGCTGCTGAACGTCGAACCGGATGGCGATTACAATCGCTGTGTCGTCACCTTCGTCGGCGATCCGGGCGCAGTCGTTCAAGCGGCTTTCGCCGCCACACGCATCGCGTCTGAAGCCATCGATATGACACGACATAAAGGCGGACATCCACGCCTGGGAGCCACCGACGTGGTTCCGTTCATCCCCGTTTCAGGCACAAGCATGGCCGACGCCATCGCCTGTGCCCGGCAATACGGCGAACGCGTGGGGCGTGAGCTCGATATCCCCGTTTACCTATACGAAAAAGCCGCGACCCGACCGGAACGTGGCAATCTCGCTCAGGTGCGCAAAGGCGAATACGAAGGGCTTGAACGGAAATTGCAAGATCCGCTCTGGCAGCCCGATTTCGGCCCACGGCACTTCAATGCAAAAAGCGGAGCCACCATTACCGGTGCACGTCAGTTTTTAATCGCCTACAACGTCAATCTGGCCACCGATGACCTCGCCATCGCCAACACGATCGCGGGCGCGTTGCGGGAGAGCGGATGTGTTCGGCGGGATGCACAGGGACGGAAAATGGTGGATGAAAACGGGAAAACCCTTCGCATCCCCGGTAAACTCAAGCACGTCAAAGCTCTGGGGGTGGCGATGCCGGATCACGGTATCGTGCAGGTATCCATGAACCTCACAGATTTCCACATCACCCCTCCCCATGTGGCTTATGAAGAGTGCTGCAACTTGGCGAAAGAACTGGGAACGCAGGTGACCGGCAGCGAGGTTGTGGGCTTGATTCCCGAAGAAGCGCTCAGCTTGGCAGGTCGTTATTTTTCTCAAAAGCAAACAGGATCCGATCAACCAAGCTCACAAGATTTAGTTGCATACGGAGCCGAAAAACTGGGGCTTTCCGATTTGTATCCGTTCAAGCTACAGGAAAAGGTCATCGAAGCCCGCCTTGATAGCCTCTGATCCTCACCGACAAAGGACCGCCGAGATGTTGATGGATAAATCCGCGCGTGACTTCATTACCGAAATACTCAACAACAGCGCCGCTCCAGGAGGAGGGTCCGTTGCCGCCTATTCCGGCGCGATGGCCGCCGCCTTGGCTTGCATGGTAGCCGGACTCACGCTCGGCAAAAAGAAACATGCCGACGTGCAGGAGGAAATGGCGGCGCTGCAGGCCGAAGCGAAGGCGCTGGCCGAATACCTGCTCGTGTTGGTCGATCGCGACTCCCAAGTCTATCTGGACGTCATGCGCGCCTTCAAGCTCCCCAAGGACAGTGACGAGCAGAAACAAATCCGCAAAAACGCCATCCGTCTGGCCACGATCGACGCAACACGTATTCCTCTGGAAACCATGGGCTATGCGGTGGAGGCAATGAAGCTTCTCGCCATCGGCCGCGAGAAAGGCAACCCGAATTGCGCATCGGATATCTCGGTGGGTATTCTATGCGCGCGAAGTGCTCTGGAAGGCGCGTTCCACAACGTGGCCATCAATCTCGAAGCGCTTGGCGCAGACCCGCAAGCGGCTGAATTTAAAGTGAAAGCCGACAAACTTCGTGAGGCGGGAAACAATCTGGCCGATAGCCTACTACAAGCCTGACAGGACTCCTCAGCACACAGAAAAAAACCGTCGGTTTGTTAGTCAGCAACCGGTGGAACGAAAATCTCTACCGCGTCCAGCGCACCTTGTTCTTCATTGAAACCGCCAACCAGCATCACGGTTCCATCCGGCAAATAAACCGCGTCGTGGTCGGTTCTCGCATGCACCATCACAATGGGGTCGAAAGGCTGGCTTTCGCCAAGATTTTCCGTATCGATGATCTCGCAATCATCCAGCACGACGCCCTCCGCTCCACGGCCTCCGCAGGCCAACAGATAGCGAGTGGAATACGGTGTGAGCGTGAAGTCGTAGCGCGGAGTTGCAAGCAGCCCCTCAATGCGCTTGATCGCCGCACAATCGGAATCGTCGAGACAAGCCGGGTTCACCACCACGCCGTCGGAACGAACGTCACCCTCGACCTGCCCCCCCAGCACCAGTGCCCGACCGTCATACAGCGACACGGCGGCGTGTCCCAGGCGGCTTTCATCGGGAGCATCGGCAACCAAACGCGTCTGGCTTGCACCCGCTTCCAACCATTCGGCACTGGACTCGTCAGCCGCCTGCCCCCCGTAAAACAGAACACCCACGAAGGTTTGCAGTTGATCGGTGACAACGGTCTGGGTGTGCCCGGCTCGCGGAGTCTTCAAAGAAAAGGCCCGGTTCAAGCTGTGCGATGTCGAATCAACGTAGAACGCACCATCCAAGCGAGCTCCCTCCGGATTTTCACCTCCCGAAAGCAAAACGCGCTCTTCCGCCAATAAAAGCGAGGCCTGATGGCGAATTCGCGGGGATAGAACCGCATCGCCGCCGACTTCCACCCGGATATCGGATTCTTCCGAGCTTAAAATCACCGGTTGTTCCAGCCAGGTCGCTTCTTCTCCCCCAAGCGCATACCCACCCGCCACCAAGACCGACGATCCGTCGAGCGGCGTCGCCGTGTGGCCGATCATCCCGTTGTTCAAATAGAAGATATCATCGTCGTTCATCAACAGATCCATTTTGCATAACGGCGGGGTAAAATACGCGATCTGCCCCAGGGTGTCCTGCCAGGTTCCGTCCGGCAGGCGCCCCGCACCTCCAACAATCAAGACATCGAAATCATTCGGAGAAGCGACGCGTACACCCGCGCGAGGATGCAGCATCTGTGCCGGTGGTGACGAAATCGTACCTGTACGCGCGAAATAGACGGCGAAGCTACTTCCGTCGAAAGTCTGCGCCGCCAAAATCCCCGTAGCGCCGCGCGCCAGCAGGGTTTCTTCCGGGTCGCGTCCCTCAACCAATACCGTGAATTCAGGATAGTAATCGATATCGCTTAACGAAAGTTCGAGATCGCTGAATCCGCCATCCGGCTCGTAAGGAAACACGCTCTGCTTGTCGGAATCGCTTGCGTTGGTCACGGTAAAAGTCAGCCGTTTCATCGACTGAAAAGGGTCTTGATCGATCGGCGTTACCAATTCCAATCCAATATCGTAATGCTTGCCGTCACTGCAGGCCATTAGAAGCGATGCGGCAATTATCGACAGAATACAAGCCCTTAACACTGAGCGTTTCATCATCGCTGCGACACCTCCAACGACATGCTGTCACGATGATCCACGCCGTATTTCACGAATAAAACCGTTCCAGTGCAAGCCGCCACCCCGATGACCGTCCAAAACAACCAATGCTTGTAAAACGGAGTCGCGGGCTTGCTGTCGTCTTTTTGGATGATCGGTTCGTCGGAGGGTTCATAGTCGAGATTGAAACGATCCTTTTTCTTAGTCGGTCCGACGGTCAACAGGCGGTCGACGAAATTTCCTTCATCTTCAACATCTTTGCCTTTTTTCGCCTTTTTTCGGGAAGGATTCGTGTTCGACTGTTTCTTCGGAGCTTGCTTGGGCTGGGAGTCGGTTTGTTTCCCAAGCTCGGATTCAGGCTTGGGTTTTCTGCCCTGATCGCTGCTTGACTTTTCGATTTCCGACTTTTCCACCCCGGAAACCGCTTGGCCACCTGCCGACTCACCCTCCGGTTCGTCGATCGATGTTTGGGTGGAATTCGGTGACGCCTTCGCTGCATCGGTGGATTCGTCCGGGAGCGCCGGCGGTGTTTGCCCGGCATCGACATCCGCTGCTGAAGCCGTTTCCTGCCGAAACGTTTGTGCTTGGGCCCAAGCCCCGGAACCGCCGGGCAGTGTCCACAGGGTCGTGGCCGTAAAACACCACAAAACCCCCCACAGAACCGTTCTGCCCATACCTGAGGGCATCATACAAAGCCTCCTAACGATAAGGCTATTTTAGAAAAGGCCGCAAGGGAAGTCAAACCGGTCTTGAAGCTAGGGACTCACTCGGATTGGAGAATCGATTTCTTCCTACGGAATCAAGACGTTGCCACCGAGATTTTGTTACAGAACGCATTTGATTCCGGCAAGAACCATCAGTTCTCGACCATCGAGATCAAACTCTGTATCTTCTGGCGGGCATCCTGTAGACGGCTGTTCAACATCATGGCGTCATTGGGCCAGGGAATCCAACCACCGGGCGTTCCATTCATGACCATATAGGGCGGCTCCCACTGGGTATGACCGAGCAAGTGAATGATTTTGTCGATCAACTCCGTGGCCTTCTTCGTTTTGAGGATCTCGGTGAAATCGGAACGCACCGCGAGCATAACCTGCCGCATGCCGTAAGCCACACCCTGAGCGAAATAGAACTGATCGTCGATCTCGAACCACGAGGCGTCCACCCGCACCGACCGTTCCCCTTCGGTATAGGGATCACCGGCCGTTTCCTCGGATAAAAACTCGCTGTAGTCGGACGGAATGGTGGATAATCGGGTACACACGCCGCCCAGCAGCGAATTGAGTTGATTGAGCAATTCGATCAAGTTATCACCGCGCGGGTAGATATTGACCTGCTTTTTCTTCAACCGATCTCTAAACTGGCGCAGGTGCTTGAGTCCCGTACCGAATTTCACCTCGGCGGACGGCAACACCCAGCGCTCGGGATCGTTGGCGAAATTGGTATAGGCGGCGTCGGCATCGGCATCGATACGGTCGGTGGTTCTCAAACGTGACAGGTTATCACGCAGCACGCGCACGCCGTAGCGGACAACCTCCAGTTCGCCCATTTGGTAATGTTGCGGATTATCGAGCAAAATCGTCGGATAAAGCACGTCATTGGGCAACCAGCGCTCGGTCATTTCGTCACTCATGACGATCAAGGTGGCCAGAAGCGCGTCACCGGGGATTTTATCATCGAATTCCGGGGTAAAAAAATCGGGAAAACGATAGTTCGCCACGGCAATAACGAGGGCTAAAAACAGCGCGGCGGCCAACAGCCACCCGACGAGTTTTGCCACTCCTTTGCTTCGCCCGGATTTTGCGGTCGCCGGTTCTTTCGGCATTTTACACCCCTTTCAGGTCGTCGTGACAGGATGCCAGACAAACGCCGTGTATTGTAGCAGAGGACAGCAACCGCGCCAAGCGCTAACGCTCAGCGACGATCCGGCTTGCCTTCGAGCGGCACATCCAATCCCGCCATCCCTTCCTTGCGCCGCCACCAGCTTTTCACATGATCGAAGCGGTCCACACGAACCGAAGGAGGCAGGCTTTTCAAGAAGCGCTTTCCGTAACCCTTGGTAACCACACGGCGATCGAGAAGCGCAATCACCCCCCAGTCACCCGCGTCACGAATCAGACGCCCCACCCCCTGCTTGAGCTGGATAATGGCATTGGGCACCTGGTAACGGTTGAAAGGATCGCGTTGCGTATTGCGCATGGCGGCGATGCGCGCCTCGTTGATCGGCTCGCCCGGCGGTTCAAAGGGCAATTTGTCGATCACCACCAAACGCAACGACTCACCGAGCACATCGACACCCTGCCAGAACGTGCCTGTGGCGAACAGCACGGAATCGACCGATTCACGAAACTGCTCCAAAAGCAGGTTTCGCGGCGCATCACCCTGTTTCAACAAGGGAAAATCGAAACGACCGGCCAAGCGGGCATGAATGTCGTTCATATTGGCATAGCTGGTAAACAACACCAACGCGGCTCCCCGGCTGAGGGTGATCAGCCGTTCGATCTCGGCCGCCGCTTTGACGCGAAAATTGGCACTCATGGGCTCCGGCAGTCTGCGCGGGACATACAACAGGGTCTGGTGACGATAATCGAACGGGGAGGGGAAAACCCCTTCCACACTTTCCGGCGGCAACCCGACCCGTTCGCGAAAATAGGAAAACGAATCCCCGGTCGCCAGAGTCGCCGAGGCGAACAGAGGCAGAACATTACGCGAAAAAAAGCGTTTTTCCATCAAGGGCGCAACATCCAGCGGCGAAGCATTCAAGGCAATCGTGCGCCCGTTCGTTTCCCCCCAATACACCCACTCGGGACTGCGCTCGCCGAAAACGGCGGCGGTATTGTTGGCGAGATTGCGCAAACGATGGGCAAAGCCTTTGGCGTCTTCTTCTTTTTCAGGTAGACCGTCCAAATGGCGAGCCATGATATCCAGCCGGTTATCGAGATCGGCATAGGCATCTTCGAGCGCCGGGTCGATCATTTCGGAATCGAAACGGTAGCGTGTACCGAATTGCGCCAACGGCTCGAAAAAACGCGCCACATCCATGCGTAATTCTTCGATAAAGGCATCCAACGTCCCATCAATAAGTTTTGTGCTCGCCTTCCAACGACCGATATCGTCCACCAGCGAGAAAAAAAGACGGTTGGAAACACGCAGTCCGAAATATTGAGTCGCCACCGACTCCATCAGATGCGCTTCGTCCATCACCACGATATCGTGATCCGGAATCACCTCGCCGAACTCATTTTCGCGCACGGCCAGATCGGCAAAATACAGGTAATGGTTAACGATAATGAGATCCGCTTCCTGGGCTCGACGGCGCATGCGCGTGATGTAACAGCTATCGAAATGACGGCAACGACTGCCCAGACAGTTGTCGGAGGTCGAGGTCAAGTCCTGCCAGGCACTGTAATCATCCGGCATGTCGCTTAACTCGGCACGGTCGCCGGTTTCGGTCACCGCCGCCCATTGCTCGATGGCATCGAAATAATTCCCATCCGAGGCAAAACGGAACATGCGCTGAGCGGCAAATTGTCCGAAACGCAGTTTGCACAGGTAGTTGCTGCGGCCCTTCATGTAGGTCACCTTCACCGGAAGGTCCACCGCATCAAGCAACATCGGGACATCTTTAAAGAATATCTGTTCCTGGAGCGTCTTGGTTCCCGTCGAAACAACGGTCTTGTGACCCGAAAGAAGGGTCGGAATCAGGTAGGCGAGGGTTTTACCGATACCCGTGCCACCCTCCACCATCGCCGGAAGCCCATCACATAAGGTATTCGCGAGGAAGCGGGCCATACCAAGTTGGCCTTCGCGGAAGGCAAAGCCGTCCAGACGCTGTTCAAGCACGCCGTCCGGACCTAAAATACCTTCGATATCCGCCAAGAGGCGTTCACGATCCAGACTCATGAATAGGCCTCAAGAAAACGAAGCATGGCCCAAGCAACCAGAACGCTCAGCAGAACGGCCGCACCCAACGCCAACATCACACCGCGCCGTGACAGGGAGGTATCTCCGTTTTTGGACGATCTTCCGGGCGCGGGAATCAACAAGGCGGCCTGTTTCAGTAGTTTATCCCGGTATCCGATCACCAGACTGTCATCGGGATGCGTTACCAGATGAGTCCGATAACGAACAGCGGCAAAATCACGAGCACCGCAGGTCATGCAGTAATCATGAAAAGCCGCCAAAGCCTGTTCGCGGTTTTCGGAATCTGCAACTTCGTCCCAAAGTTGCTCGGCGCGCTGCCGGACACCGGCGGGTACATGGCGGTATTCCTGAACCGCCATCTCCGGCCGCCATTTTGCGAATATCAGCCCGCAACGATCGCAGGCATGACGGTGTCGGCTCGGATAGCCGCACTTGGGACACTCCTTTGTCGGTGGCGTGTCCGCCGATTTTTCCGCCGTTTTTACCGATGCTGCGGCTTTCGCCTCAACCGCAGGCCTTTCGTCGTCAACATCGATCGCCGTCACCTTCAGAGCCGAATAGTCTGAGCGCTTTTGCAAACTTGCGTTGCCTTCAGTTGCGTCTTTCTCGGGAACCAATTCAATGGGATCCGTTTCTCTACGGTGAGTCCGGCCCGGAGTCCAATCGCTCGACAGTGGGAGATCCACCTCGGCTTTCGGTTTCTTCCCGTCAATGGAAAGTGAGTGTGGGCTCTTGGGTTTCATCGTGTTTCGCTTATCCCTCGCTCGGCAGTTTTTGGGATTGGGGGGCCGCATTATCCAAGGTTTCGGCGGCGTTTGTTTCATATACAACCGCCGGAACAATTTCTTCTTCGTGCAACGTCAGCAGAATCAAGCGGCCAAGCAACTCGCCATCGGAGGCGAAGCTCTGAGCGCCCGTCACACCTTTGAAATCCTGAATGGCGATAAGAGCATCACGAAAACCTCGACGCTCAGTCGGTTTGCGACTCGCGAGCGCCTGTTCAACGAACCCGACCGCATCATAGGCATAGGCATCGATCGATCCGGGCTGGCGCTTATAGGCCTTCTTGAAGGCGTCGACAAAGGTATACACCCGAGGATTGTCGACATCTCCCGCAAAGAAGCCATCGCAAAAGATCGAACCCTCAACCCATTTTCCGCCAAACTCCTTGAGGCGGGGATTATTCCAGCCGTTACCTCCCAATAGCTGCACCATCGGGACATCTTTTCCGGTTCGACGCCGTTTGCGCGTCACCCGGCGATAGTCATAGGTTCGCTTGGTATCGATTTCCACTTCCTCAAAAGGAAGGGAGGGTGCGATCATACCGGCTTGCCGAGCATAGTCGGGAATAAACAGGGCTTCGAAATCGACAATCGGCCAGGCCTCGTCATCATATTTGCTGCGCACCAAACCGCAACGAGCACCGCTTGTGTCGCGGCACACACCCCCATCGGGATTTGCATACACCAGATTGTATCGTCCCACCATACTGCGCACCGGACGCTTGAACGTGGTGGCATCGTAAACATAATTTTCCACCCCGGCGATGATCCCGTTTCGTTTTTTGACTTCGTCCCAGAAAGCATGGGCCAAATCTTCGCCGTAGTTATGCCGAGGATACAAAATCGCGAAGCGCCGCAACTCCAGCGTATCCCACGCATAAGACACAATCGTCTGAGCCTGCATCTCGGCCGTCATGGCCACACGAAAAACTTGATCCCCGATTTCGGGCAACCCTTTGCGCGGCGAAAGGGTCACGAGTGGAACACCGTAGTGTTGCGCCCGATATGCGACGGTCTGAGCCGTATCGCCCAACACCGGGCCAATCACGGCGATCACGTTTTCTTCGAGAACCAGACGATCGAAGACGGCTACGGCCGTTTTGGGATCCCCTTGGGTATCACGCACAATCAATTCTACGTTACCGCCAAGCCGGGCCTTCATCTCGGTCCCCGCCAACTCGACAGCTTGCTGTAGCCGCTCTCCCAACACTTTAAAGCGCCCGGAAAGGGGCAACATAACACCGATTTTCTTGGCGTCGACCTTCCGGCAGCTCTCGATTTGCGCAAGGGCCGATGCGGCGCGTTTTGCGAGAGAATGCTCGGGAAACTCTTTGCGAAGACGGTCGAAATGACGCACAGCCCGATCGATTTCGCCCTGGTGCCGATTTAAAGCACCCAATCGATAAAGGATCACTCCGAACGGCTCATCAGCTCCGGCGGTTTCGTGCAGCACCTGCAACAACTCGACTTCGCCCATGCGGTCGACTTGTTCTTTCAAGTCGTCGGAAAGGGCAATCCGACCCGCGTCATCGGCTTCGCGCCAAGCGGCTACCAAGGTAAGAAAAGCCTCTCCCTGCGGTCCGACCGCCAAGTTCGAAAGCGCGGGGGACTCGGTCGGCGTGTCACCCACCGGAGAAGATCCGGACGATGCGGCGCTCGCTTGCTGCATCATGCGCCGCTTTTCCGCAGACGCAACGGTCGATAGATGGCGTGCCTCCGGCGAATACGGCGAGCTTGGAAAACCTTCGGTCACGCGTCCGAAAGACGCAATGGCGTCATCGTAACGGCGTTCATATAGCGCGATCTTACCCAGAGTCAAAACCGCCTCGGCGACGTTGGCCGCTGAAGGATCGCTTTTTACGTAGGCTTCAAGCTTTTTACCGGCCAAGTCCAGATCCGAGCGACGGAAGGCTTCCATTCCCGCCTCGAAACGAGCATCGCTAACCAAGGCATGGTCGGCCGGTTTCGTCCGCGCTTCCAAGCACCCGGACATCGCCAGAATGAGTACCAGCAGGCATAAACTGATCGGACATGTCTTCCGCATGGTCACCTCCTGAACGGATGTTACTCAGATTACCTTAGGTCGCGGCGGCGGCGCAAGACTTTTACCCGGCAGCTTCATATCGGACCATCTTGAGCGTGCTTTTTTACGTTTTACGCGGATTGGCTTCGTGCCACACGTGACCGTCGTACGTTCGGACAACCACTTCGGAGTCCGTCCGCCGAATAATCCGCTGGCGCGTCAAGGGCACTTTTCCATGGGGCGTATCGATGGCGTATTGGGGGGAGGCCAAACCGGAAGTATAGCCCTCCAAACCTTCCATAATTTTGAGTCCCACCTCGATGGGCGGACGAAAGTGCTCGGTTCCCTCCACCAAATGCGGATGAAAAAGGTAATAGGGCCGGACCCGGTTTTCGAGCAGCTCATGCACCAAACGACGCATCACTGCCAGTGTGTCATTGACCCCCTTCAACAGAACCGATTGATTCCCCAGAGGAATTCCGGCATCGGCCAGCATCGCCAGCGCTTTTTTCGATTCGGCTGTCAATTCTCGGGGATGGTTGAACTGAACATTGACGTAAATCGGCTGAAGACGCTTCAACCCCCGCACCAAAGCCGGGGTAATGCGCATCGGCAGCATCGCAGGCGTTCGGGTCCCCACTCGCAGGATCTGAACATGTGGAATGCGATGCAAACGGGCCAGACGGTCGAGTAGAACCCGATCCGGCAACATCAAAGGATCTCCGCCCGTTACCAGAACATCCCGAATTCGGGGTGTTTTTTCGATATAAGCGAGCGCTTGCTCGAAAGCATCGGCGGGAACATTCTCGTGAGTGCGGCGTTTGCGGAAACAGAAACGGCAGTACATCGCACAATTGCGGGAAACACACAACGCCACGCGATCGGGATAGAGATGAATACAATCGGGAACCGGAGAATGGAGGGTTTCGTCGAGCGGATCCATCATCCCCAAACGGTCTTTCAACTCGCGTTCGGAGGGAATCATCTGACGCCGCAACGGACAACGCGCATTCTCCGGATCGATCAAAGCCAGGGCATAGGGTGTGACCGCCATGGGAAACAGCCGGACCGCCCGTTCCATGCCTCGGCGCGCTCGCGATGAGAGGAAAAGATAGCGGCTGAGTTCGTCGGGCGATGTGATGCGGGAACGCAGCTGCCAACGCCAGTCGGACCACTGCCGGGGCGTAGCACCCAACATTTCCTGCAACCGCCGAACACGTTCGGCGACATCGAATGACCGGTGTAAAGTCAAATGATCAATCCGGCGAGCTTAGTTGGCCGAGGCCATCGGCAACGGCTTGTTCGGCCCTGGAATTTCGGGGCGATTCAATTCTTTGGCGCAATTGCGGTCATCGACGAATACCAGCTTCGGCTGCCAGTCGCGCGCTTCCTCATCCGTCATCTTCAACCAACTGGCGATAATGACCAGATCACCGGGATTTGCATGATGTGCAGCCGCACCGTTGATGCAAATCAGGCCGGATCCCCGTTCGCCCCGAAGAGCATAGGTTTCGAAGCGAGCGCCGTTTGTCACATTCCAGATGTGTACAAGCTCGTTCTCCCAGATATCGGCGGCCTCTAAAAGATTCTGGTCGATGGTCACGCTACCTTCGTATTCAAGATCGGCGTGTGTCACAGTTGCGCGGTGTATCTTCGATTTCAACATCGTGCGTTCCATCGGATTCTCCTCACGTAGCCCAGTGTCATGGCTAAAATCGAGTCAAAGAAGATTTCCGGCGGAATCGGATTGGGACAAGACGGCAGGTTCACGGACTCGGGGATTAGCATCCCAATCGGGATTGCCATCCAACCAGCGGAAGGATAAGCATCGTGAATCACACGCGTCCAGGTCCTATCGGATCCCGGCGACAGGGCGAAGTGTAATGATATCGGAATGAAATGTCAATTATTTTAATCTATTTCCAGAAGTAATAAGTTCGGGAATTTGTTAGACAAACCAAAGCCCGGGTGCGTATAATACGTTGTTTCGTGAATGATCCTTCCCATGGAGAGCTACTTTATGCAGATTGAAGCGTTTGTCGTCGGTGCTTTTCAAGAAAATACCTACATTGTTTGGGATGAGGGCACCCAGAAAGCACTGATTATAGACCCCGGTGGCGAAAACCGGAGAATCCTTGATTTCATTGAGAAAAAGGCTCTTCAAGTTGAGGCGATCGTCAATACGCATGGCCATATCGACCACATTGCCGGCGTCAAGGAGCTTCAGGAAAATCTGAAAATCCCCTTCAAGCTCCATCCTGCCGATGTTCCGCTGGTCGAACAAGCCGATGAAGCGGCCAGATATTTCGGGCTGTCCGCCGTCGGCGTCCCGGTCATCGATGGTGTCTTATCGGAAGACACACCGATCCAACTGGGCGAAACCACGATAACCATTTTGAATACTCCCGGCCATTCACCCGGCGGCGTCTGCTTCTTGGCCGGTGAAGATGTCATCGTAGGTGATACACTGTTCGCCATGTCCATCGGTCGCACCGATCTTCCGGGTGGTTCGTATCCGCAACTGATTGATTCTATTCGAAAAAAGCTGTTGACACTCGACGATTCGGTTGCCGTGCACCCCGGCCATGGGCCATCGACCACGATTGGGCACGAACGCCGTACAAATCCCTTCCTCGCATGAGGTAAGCCAATGAAAATCCCAGAGAAACTAGCGATCCTCACCATGCCCAATTTCGTGATGTTTCCGGGATCGGATTTACCGCTGAAAATCAACGAGCCACGCCATCGACTCATGATCACGGACGTTTTGAAACAAGACAAGATCCTGGGGATCGCCATGATTCGGGATAACTGGCAGGATGGCCACACCGCGGCACCTTCACTTTACTCCGTGGGTACGGCTGCGGCCGTCACCAGTTTTCATCACGATAACAACAAGACTATCCATCTGTTCTTGAAAGGGGTATCGAAAATCTTTCTCGGAGCGGATGTGAAATTCAACCCGTATCGTATTGTGGAGGTAACACCGGCACCCAACGATATCGAGGTAGACGAGCAAAACAGCGAAATACGCGACTTACGCAACGGTCTGATGAACATGATGCATCAGGCCCACCTACAAGGCGTGATCGGTCCCTTCCCCGTCGGCACCTTGGATCGCCTTCCGCATACAACGACGCCCAACTTCATTTCTCTGGCCGTCCGGCTTTTAAGTATTGCGGGCGAATCGCAACAAAACATGCTGGAATGCGATGGACCGATCAATCGTTTGCGACTTCTTATTGATGTTTTCCAACATGATCTGTTATACCAGGCAACGCTGGGCGAAGGAACCAGCGGTGGAGAAAACGGCTTCACCCATTAAGCCGATACGTGACAAGAAGGACTGACAATGGCTATCATCGATATTGTGGAACTCCCGAATAAAATCCTCCGTCAAAAGGCGGAACCCATTCAAGAAATCACCGACGAAATTCGCAACCTCGCCAAAGATATGGCTGAGACCATGTATGATGCGCCCGGCATCGGTTTGGCGGCCAACCAGGTGGGACGTACGGAACAAATCGTCGTGATGGATGTGGCCGAGAAAGACCAGCCTCCGAATTTGATCACCATGATCAATCCGGAGATCACCCCCATCGGCGACGAACGGTTAGTTATGGAAGAAGGCTGCCTCTCCATCCCCGGGGTGTTCGAAGAGGTTAAAAGACCCAGCCGAATCGAGGCAACCTATACCAACTTGGAAGGGGAAAAAATCCATCTCGAAGCGGAAGGCATCCTGGCCGTTTGTATCCAGCACGAAACCGACCATTTGAACGGAGTCTTATTCGTTGATCATCTATCACCGTTGAAACGAAAGCTGGCCTTGCGCCGCATGGAAAGATTCAAAAAAGAACGCGACGAACAAGCGCAAACGGCCGCCAATCATGGCTAAATTACGGATTGTCTACTTCGGTACACCCGAGATATCGGTCGCCGGGTTACAGCAGCTGATCGCCGATGGTTACGAAATCGCAGCCGTCGTCACTCAGCCGGATCGCACCAAGGGTCGCAATCGTAGACAAACATTTCCTTCCCCCGTCAAGGAAGCCGCCCTTGAAGCCGGTCTTCCCGTTTTGCAGCCGAAGTCAGCCAAAGACCCTGACTTCATTGAAGAAGTCCGAAAGCTGGAAGCCCACGCCTTCGCCGTGTTCGCGTTCGGCCAGATCCTGCCACAAGCCCTGCTCGACATTCCGGAACTGGGCTGTTTCAATGCCCACGCTTCCCTTCTTCCAAAATGGAGAGGCGCCGCGCCAATCAATTGGGCAATCATGAATGGCGACCCCACAACCGGCATGTGCATTCAGCGCATGGTCGCCAAACTCGATGCCGGACCCGTCTGCTGGCTCAAGGAAATTCCCCTTGCCGATCGTGATACGGCGCTGAGTTTGAGCGAGAAGCTTGCTCCGCTGGCGGGTCAGGGCTTTCATGCCGTTTTACAGGCCGCACAATCCGGAAATCTTTCCGAAGTTCCGCAGGTTGAAAGCGAAGCCACCCTTGCCCCGATTTTGAAGAAATCGGATGGCGAACTCGACTGGAAGCGATCGGCGGTCGAACTGGACCGTCAAATTCGCGGACTCTTTCCCTGGCCCACCGCCTATGCCCGCTTCGCCGCTGAACCCGTTCGTCTTTTCGACGCCGAGCCTTGCAACACCGAGCAGGAAACTCCAGCCGATCCCGGTGAAATCATTCAGATCCGACGAGACGGAATCGTCGTCGCTTGCGGCTCCGGCGTGTTGCTGCTTCGCGACATCAACGCCAGGGCAAAAAGCGCATGTGCGCGTATGCCTTTTGTTGCGGGTGCCACCTGAAACCCGGCGATCGATTCGATCTCGTCTCATGAACGCACGTCATTCCGCATACCGCGTGTTGTCCCGCGTCGAACGTGAAGGAGCTTACTCCAACTTGGCCTTGATGGCCGAGCTTGCAAAGGCGCGCACTCAGCAACCCCGTAAAACCGAGAAATCGGCCAACAGCACTCCCACATTCGAAGCCGACCGGCGCTTGACCACCGAGTTGGTTTACGGCGTGTTGCGCAACTATCGATACCTCGACGCCTGGCTCGCCTACGCCTCGGGACGGCCGATCGCCAAAATCGATCCAGCCGTCAAGCGTGTGCTGCAGCTTGCCCTCTATCAACTCCTCCACCTCGACCGTATTCCCGCCCATGCCGTTCTGGCGGAAGCCGGGAAGCTAACCGGACAAGTCGGACGCAAACACGCGGTTGGATTTGTCAATGCCGTCCTGCACCGGGTTTTACGCGAACGTCAAGCCAACCACCAACCACCCGAGCCGACCGATCCCGTCGATCGTCTGGCCTTGCGCTATTCCATCCCCGACTGGCTCATGGCACGTTGGTACGACACGATAAAAAAAGAAACGGCCGACCCCGGGCGACAATTGGAAAAGCTTACAGAACTTGCGGAACAGACCAATCAATCCGCGCCGCTCGTTTTGTGCCCGAATCGGCAACGAGTTACGGCACAGGCGTTGATCGAGCGCCTGAAAAACAGTGGAATGGAAGCTTCGATCGGAAAATGGATCCCGGATGCCGTTGTGGTGGAGCGAGGCGGATTCCATGCCATCGAACCGCTTCTGGAAGAAGGTCTGTGTCATGTGATGGACGAAGCCGCACAGCTTGTCACAGCCCTGCTCGATCCACAGCCGGGCGAGCGCATCCTCGATTGTTGTGCCGCTCCAGGCGGAAAAACACTGGATATCGCCAGCCGAGTCGGACCGACCGGACAGGTTCTGGCTGTGGATGTTGCCCCTAAACGACTCGGGTTGCTGGAGCAACAAGCCAAACGCCACGGATTCGAATGGGTTGACACGTTGAATGGCGATGCGGGTCGGCCGCTCAAGGGGCTTGCACCCAACAGCTTCGATCGCGTTCTGGTCGACGCACCCTGCTCGGCCCTCGGCACCATCCGGCGGCATCCGGAAATGCGTTGGCGGCGGAAACCGGAAGAAATACCCGATCTTGCCAAGCAGGCCCGTACAATTGTGGAAAACGCGTTGCAATACGTCAAACCAAATGGAGTCTTGGTGTTTTCGGTTTGCACAACGACAAGCGAAGAAGGTATCGAACAATTGAGGCATGTAATCGATAAAACCGCTTGGACCTGCGAGCTTGTGCCCACAATTCCGCAAGCTCTATACAAAGAAAATGGCACTCTTCGCTGGTTCGACACGCAGGGGCACGCGCCACTCGACGGTTTCTTTGCTTTTCGGCTGCGCTCGCTCTAAAAGAAATACCCGATAATATAACGGGCAGACAACACGCCCAGTCCCAAACCGAGGATGCTTTTGATGACGGACTGCGGAAGGTAGCGCTGCAGCCGCGCCCCCAGGTATGTTCCGCATAATCCACCCAATCCGAACAGAATTCCCAATGTCCAGTCCGGCGACACCGGCAAGCTGCCATAGAGCGGCGCAAGCAGGGTGAAAAAGAGGACGGCAAACACGGACGTAACCAAGGTACCGAAGAGCGTGGCTCCAGCAATCGTAAACACCGGTAAGCGCCAAACGCCCACCAAAACGGGGGCAATCAAAGCGCCACCTCCCACACCATAAGCCCCCCCAAGTATGCCCACAAAGCTTGTCAAGCCGAACAACCAAGGAACGGAGATATGATAGGAACGTCCACCGAATCGATATTGTAACCGTTTCAGGGTGAAGATTTCCACGACAACCGACGTGATTTCAACGGGTTCCACCTCTTTCTTTTCCACCTTGAAAAAACCCATCGTTTGCAGCAATGGAAGCAGAACGTTTTCAACCAGCATCCGGCCACCGATCATCAGCAACACGACTCCCATGAAGAGCTTGAATGCTCGTGGATCGGCGATGTATTGGATACGCACCCAGGAACCGACAGCCACTCCCGGTAGCGTCCCAGCCACAATCACCAGCGTCAAGGGCCACAACATCCGCCCTTCTTTAAAATACCGATAAACGCCGCCCGGAATCGCCACAACGTTGTAAAGATGGTTGGTGGGTGTAACGGCGGGAGTTGTGAAACCCAACACACTGACCTGATAGGGTAACAAAGCGAAAGCACCGGACAATCCGCCCGTCGATACAATCAAGGCAATTGCAAATGACACCAAAGGGGGTATCCACCAGGCAACTTCGACTCCTGAGACCTCAAACAGCATGCCATTCCCCTCGTTTCAATCGATTTTCTACATAAATGTAATTTTTCTAATCGATTTCCCGCCCCCGGAGTCACTTATAAAATGAAAGGAGGCCGGTATGTTGGACAACGATCTTCACTTTTTCCACAATGAGCAAACCATTCGACTCGCCCTGCGTTGGGTCAATCTGGCGTATTTGATCAGCCACAAAGCAAACCGGAAACGCGATTGTTCGTTGGATGACCTCTCCCTTGATGCCTATTCCTTTTTCCATGAATTGACGATACGCGAAAACTGGAATCAGGCCGTTTTTTATGAACACGCCGATCAATACCTCGAACGAGTCCAACAGCTTATCACTCGCTGGCAACGTCTTGGATGGGTGGAAGATAAGGATCAAATCGATACCGAAGAACTGCTCCGCTCGATTGCAAGCGGGTTGAAGCATTTGCGTCTTTCAAGGGGTATCCCAACCCCATCCCCTTTCGATCAAGGTAGTTTCCCAAGTTTCAGGAAGGCATAGGCCGCCCGCATCTGGTGATCGTCTTCCTTGATACCCGATGGAGTATCCAGTGCCTGGACCAAGTTCATCCCATTATCATCCGAAAATTCGGGGATCGGCAGGGACAATTGGTCGTCGGAGTTGGCCACAAGCTCCGCGCGTCGGGCAATCTTTTCAGGCTGAATCACCTGCACATCCGGTTTCACGCCAATACCGTCGATGGAACGCCGTTTGGGGGTAAAATACCGTGCAACGGTGATCTTCAATCCGCTGCCATCTTCCAATTCGATAATGTTCTGTACGGAACCCTTACCAAAGCTTCTTTCTCCGATAACCAAAGCCCGATTCGTATCTTGCAACGCGCCAGCCACGATTTCCGCAGCTGAAGCCGATCCGGCATTGATCAGAACCGCCAGCCGTCCTGTCAGGTAGGCACCGTTTGGATGTGCGATTTCCGTCTCGACATGGTTGCCGTTGCGACCTTCGGTGGAAACAATCGGCCCACTGCCGATGAATTCATCCACAACCCGAATCGCCTCACTCATCAACCCACCCGGATTATCCCGCAGATCCAAAATCAACCCTCGCAATTTACCCCTGGAGGCGACAACCAATTTTTTCATGGCGGCCACCATCTGGGCCGCTGTGCGGCTCTGAAACGAGGCGACCTTCATGTAGCCGATTCCATCTTGCATCAACTCGTACTTCACATTACTTACACGAATGCGACCGCGAATTAACGTGACGTTCCGCCTCTGTGAATCCGATGGCCGTTCGAGAATCAATCGGATGGTTGTGCCTTCCGGTCCGCGCATCAAAGCTACCGCCTCTTTGAGCGATAAGCCCTCAGTCGTCACCCCATTGATTTCAATGATGATATCGTCCGCCATAATCCCCGCATCAAAAGCCGGAGATCCTTCGATCGGTTTGACCACAACCAGCCGAGTATCACGTTGCTCAGCCACCAAACCGATGCCTTGAAATTCTCCAGTGGTGTCGATTTTCATCTCCCGATAGACATCCGGCGGCATAAACATGGTGTGAGGATCCAATTCATCGAGCATTCCCTTGATTGCACCGTAAATCAGATCGTCGGGGTTGACGTCATCGACATAGTTCGTCTCAACGTAGTGAAGAACTTTGGCAAAGATGTCGAGCTTCCCATAAACGTCACCGGCGGCCCACGCGCTCATCCATTGACCGGACCCGACAATACAGCCGAGGAAGAAGGTGAGAAACAACACCGGCATCCAAACCAATCCGCGTCGCACTTTCATGTTCGACTCCATTTGATCATTTCCCTGAAACCAGCTTAGCAGAAACCGCGCTTCCAGGCCATGTCCGACTGTATCCGGTTTAAAAAAAGAGGGTGCCCCGAAAGGCACCCTCTAGATGAACACGGATAAGCAACCCGAATTATTCGGCTGTCATCGCCGACGGCGCCGCACAACGGAAACCGATATGGCTTTGACCGATCATCGGGTCGGCAGTGTCACGGTACCCGACACGCGTGTAACGCCAGGAAGAAGCGAAGCTACCACCTCGAGCAACCTTGTCCGAACAAGCCGTGATGCAGTTGCCGTCACCAGTGCAACGCAGTTTACATTCCGTCACATCACCGACCACCGGATCAACCCACGGATTGTCAGGCGTGCGGCCGATCGGACTGTTCTGCACCAAGTAGGGGCTGTACCAATCCACCACCCACTCAGACACATTACCGGCCATATCGCAAATCTCACCGCCACTCCAGGCCAGCTGCGCACCGTTGGAAGTAGTGATATTCACACCGATTTCCGGGAATTCCGAGGCGGTATGATTATCACCCGAGAAGAAGCACAGAACCGGATCGGCATTCCCGATGTTGGATGGAGTGGTATCACCCAAGCCCAGTCCGGCATAGTTCAACGGCTTGCCATCTACTTCCGGCCAATCCGGCCACGACGAGCTCGGGAACCAGAACGTATCATTGTCGGGCTCCACATCACCAATACAGTTATCGTACTGATCCAGGATGCAGTAGTGGCGCCACGGCCAACGGTTGTAGTCGTCGGCGGTCAGGTTCAAGTCACCACGCGCCGCAAGATCCCACTCATGTTCCGTGGGCAGGCGCATTTCCTGTGAAATACAGTACTGTTGCGCCTGGTACCAGGACACGTAGATAACCGGATAGTCGTCGTAAGCACCCGACCGGCTGTCGAAATAATTACGCCCGGTCGACGAACTCGTGCTTTGCGGGTTGCTGAATCCGGAGTCGGAATACGGATCGCAACCGGTCACACATGTGCTGGTTGTCGGCGAACAATAGCTGCCGCCCGGACAAGCCCGACCCAGGTTGGGATCACCGCTGTCGTGCACGTAACATTCAAGCGTTTCCCACGAGTAGACGTAGCCCGTGTAATCCGACGCACACTGCTCGGTATCTTCACCCGGCAAACAACTGATCGTATTATTCAGAGTGTCGCGAACCTCTGAGAAGTTTTCGAGACAGTCCTTGTACTGAGCAACCGTAACTTCGTGCTGCATGATATAGTAAGGACTGATTTGCACGTAGTGGAAGACCTCATCTCCGAAGTAACCTCCGGAAGTCGGATCCATACCCCCGACACCAAACCCACCATCAATTCGCATGGAGCCCGGCGGCGGAATATCCACTTTGATCTGGATGTGTTCCGTGTCACCCCAATCGCGATTCGGGACACCCGAAATATCCTTGGTGTTACTACGCGCACGCACATGGAACCAGTAGATACCGTTCGAGATACCCTGATACTGTACGTACTTGCAAGTCCCATCCGTTCCGGTCGGACAGGCACCGGTTCCGGAAACCGATTGGATGGTCGTATCCGGACACGCCGCTTCACAAGCGGTCGGATCCGATGTGCCGGCACAATCATCGCAATCGATATCGGCCGGTGGAGCAACGCTGTTGAACTTGTAGCTGTATCCGAGAATACGACCCGCTTCGATAAGCTCCCATGCACTACCGTTCCAAACCGTTCCGGTATCCTTGGAACGGAAGACGAATTTCGGATTACGGCAGGGGTTCGTCTCGCCTTCGACATCAGCGCGTTGACACCAACCATTACCCCCGACAACGGCGGTAAAGTCGTCACTCAACGAAAGCGTCTGAACCTCAGGAGCCGAACTATCCACACGGGCTTTACGGTGATTGTAGTTCCAATCCTGAGCATCACCACAAGCCTTGGCAGCGGCGTGCAGCCAGTACTCACCTTCCTGTTTGACGCCGTAGGATACTTCGGCGAACTCAGGATGTCCCGTCAGACCACCGGCGTCACAGGCCGCATCTTGCTCGGCTTGAGTGGCCGGCCATTCGATCCAGCTGTAGTTGTTGGGATTGAAGCCGCCTTCATCCCCATCTTCGAAGTTCTTATCGAGAGCGACCAGGTAACGATAGGCACGAATACCAATGCCCGCAGGTGCCGTCGATTCGATCTCGAAGCGCAGCTGGTTCTTATTGTTATCCTCGTCCCAGAACCACGTAGTCGAGGGAGAATGATTCTCGGCGTAAATAACCGGGGTCGACGCACCGGCCGAGAAGACCCACAGATGGAAGCGCTGGGCTTCACTCCACAGAGTATGCGACCCCTCAGTCGTCTGCGACGTATTACGAGCCCGCACCGTGAAGTAATAATGACCATCGGGATCAGCCGGGTAAAGCACTTCCAGATTGTATACCTTACTGACGTCCGTGGTTACGATGCTGCCGTTGGCCAGGGTTCCGTTCGTTTCTTGACCAGTGCAGTCACAGTCGTTGTAGTTCCCCACATCCGCGGCTTTATGCAACTTGATGCAGTAATCCCGGATGTCGGACTGGCCGCTTTCTTCCGTCGCCGTCCACGAGAACTGGGCATTGGTCGAACCGTTCGGCTGCCCACTGACATGTGAAGTGGAATCGATGACAACGTTTTCCAAAGGCGGAGCAGTTGTATCGACTTTGAAATCGAATCCGATAGGATCGGTGTTCCACATCGGCTGTCCACCAATGGAAGCGTTACGTACTTTCACGCGGAAATACCAGTTCCCTTCGGCCGCCGTCGCCCCACCCTGCGTGATATCGTAGGGCCAGTCGGCGGAATTCTTCGGGAACATCATGCAGGCGTCATAGCTGTCGACCACGCCATCCGGTGTCCCGTCCGGTCCGTTATAATCCGGACATTCCGCACGAGCGACAGGGTTGTAAACCTGAGCGGATGTCGTCGAAGGGGAATAGCTCGGGTTATTGGAAACACCGACCGAGTATTCAACGATCGGGGCGGTGTCTTTGGTCGCCCAGTAAATCCCGAAGCCGGTCTCGTTGTACCAGAAATCGGGGGCCGGGTCGGTTGCGTTATCGCTATCCGGATGAGTCGGAGAACTAAACCCGGCATCGGCAGGCGAAGGAACGGTCCCATCGATCTGAATCTTGTGATGCTCGAAGGGTCCCCACAGACCCGCCGCATTCTGGGCCACGACATGGAAGTACCACGTACCGTCACCCAAGCCATCGCCTGTCACCGTATGAACCGTTACGTTGGCAACCGTTCCGTTGTTGGTGCAGTACGTTTCGTTATTCCATACGGTATCCGACGGCAGCCGGTCGTCGATCATGTAGCAATAATTGCTGATCGGCGGATGGTTGTCGGGATCGACGCTCGGATCGTCCGGATCGTAATCATACGCAATCCACCCAAAGCTCGGATGACGCGACGAGTACCACTTGTCTTCGTCGTGCGAAGCATTGGTGATCTCAGGTTTGAGCGGGGCCGATTTATCAACACGGATCGTGAAGATGTCCTGCGGACCCCAGATCGTCGCTTCATTACGCCCACGAACGTAGAAGTAATACACACCATCATTCGGCAAGGTGTAGGACTTACTCGTCGGCGCAGGCGGCGTATTGGTCGTAACCTGTCCGGCATCGGCGCTGTCGTTGGTGCTCAGGAGGTAGCTGTAGTGCGTAATACCGGGGCGACCATCCCAAAGCTGCACCGTCTCATCATAGCCGCTCCAACCCAACTGGACATCATAGGAGGTGTACCAGGTTTCCGGATCTTCCGCATGCCCGTTCGGGTGGGTACTCGAATAAGTGGTCGGCTTGATCGGTGGCGACGTATCGATACGTAAAACTTTCGTTTCGTCGTCACCCCAGCGACCGGCCAAGCTTACGGTCCGAATGTGGAAAACGGAGATACCGTCGCTCAACGGGTTGAGCGTAATCGCCGTTGTTGCAGAACCCTCGTCCTTCAATCGGTCGACGTCCGGTGTCTGCGCCGCATGATCGGTGTAAGACGTATTGGAGAACGGCACACTCCATGAGAAACCGTCGATCTGGGCCGGTGAAACCGTCGCCGCACTCCACGTCAGACGCGGCGTATCGTCGTTGCTCCACTGCTCCGGATCGTTTTGCGGCGATGCCGTCAAACTGGTAATCACAGGCTTGGTCGCATCCACCTTCAAAAGCCACGGCTCGCAACCATTGGCCGGATTGAACGGATCGTTGCAATCGTTTTCCCAGCCATGGTTGTCACGCGTGCGGCTGATCCAATAGTAGTAAGCCGTGCTGAGGCGCAGGTAATTTTCCGCCGGGCCTTCCACCTGCCACTGGATATTGCCACTCAGATCATAGTCGCCGGTTTCGGGGATAAACCAACCCGACTCGAACAACTGCTCACCAAGCGTGCCTGAAACGCCGTCCGGCTGGGTTGAGATCGAGAACAGGTACGATACGACATCGTGCATGTTCGGATCGTCAACTTCTTCAACCTTGAGATTCGGACGGCCCCAGTCGTCATCGCTGTCATTGTATGTGTAATTTTCCGGCTGCCACCACACACCGCTCAAAGGCGATACATGGTCGGTTTCCGGAACCTGCTTGTTGGAATCGAAGGTCGGAGCGCTGGTGTTCCACCCGCTCGCCGGGGTCGGCGGTTCGGTGTAGTCCTCCACGATCACCTTCACCTGATTCGCCTGCGTATCTCCATAGGTGGAGAGTAGCAGCCACTTGAATTGCACGACCAGAGTCGTGGCCGTATTGTAGTCGGCATCGGTGGGCTTGGGATCAACCACCGATCCGCTCAGCAACACATGATCGCCGCCGTTTCCGGCCAGCTTCGTAAAGCCTTCAGTCGGCGACCACGTGAAGTATCCGCGCTTGACCGCGTCACCGGTCGGATTGGAATCGTAATTCAACGCGTCAATCGCCAGATGCACCTTCTTGATGTTGGCCGCCGTGTTGTAATCGTAGATTTCAACCGTCGTCACCTGAGTTTCACTGGCATCCGTCTTGACGGGATCCAGACCAACCGACACATCTTCGATCCGCGCTTCCTCATTCATGTGGATGCTGAATCGTTTCACCTGTCCCGGCACGCTGATGCCGTTGACGGCACGGACATGCAGATACCAGATTCCCGGAGTAAGATCCGAGCGATCCAAGGTCTGCTTGTAACGCGGCAAGTCGAGCGGTTCCGGGGAATCCGGACCCGCCGTCCAGGTCGCATCGATGTCGCCGCCATCAACCGCAATGTCCGTCCAAGTCGGCGTGGTCGGCAACGTTTCATCGCGACCCCAGGTGTACTGGAATTTCGAAACGCCGGAGAAGGCCGCCGCCCAGAAACTGAGCGTCGTCTCATCGAGAGCTTCCGCATACCAGACGGATTCATCCGCATGCGGATCCGCCGTCACTTCCGGCAGCGTCGGGCCGGTATCGACGTTATACTCGCGGGCTGCCGCCTGGCTCCACACGGCCGGTACGGCCCGGTTCTGGGCGCGCACGATCACATACCAGATACCGCTGGGTATCACCGGAGTCTGGTAGGTATTGGCCACGATACCGTCAGCCACGCCATCATCGGCATCGTTGATCACCACAACACCCGGTGTCGATTCGGTCGGCACTTCGCCCGCATCCTGGGTAACCAGAACGAGAACTTTTTCGATACCGGACAAGGAACTGACGTTCCAAACCGTAACAGGCTGCGACTCGTTGATCCACAACTCGTCACTCGGATCCGCCGTGTCATCCGGGCTCTCGCTGGAGAGTGTCCCGTTGAAGACCGGCGTTGTCGGTCCGAGATCCACCTGTATGTCGCGGTGCAGAACGTTGCTGGTCGCTCCCGAATTGGCCGTGGCCTGCAAGTGGAAGGTCCACACACCGCTATCGGGGAACGTGCTGGGATTGTCGCTCACATCCCACGGCAGATCGTAGGCGCTTTCCACTTCTTCAACATCCTCAGATCCAAGGACGGAAACGCTTTCCGCTTCGGCTCCGAAACTGGAGAAGGCACTACCCGGAGTTTGGTCGAACTGCCAGGTGAAGCTGTGAATACCGGAGAGCGCCTGCGAGTGCCATCTGATCTCATCCACACTGTCGTAGGAATACCAGACACTTTCCGTCGTTTGCTGATCCACCAGCAAGATGTCGAGGTATTTCGGCGCCGTATCGATCTTCACCAGGTAATGACTGGCCGGGCCTACAACACCCGCAATCGAAACCGCTTGAATGTGGAACCAGTGACGCCCGTCGGCAACCGCCGTGAAGTCTTCACGAAGCGGATTGGCACTATAGGATTCGATGTTGTTCGGATCCGCAGGCGTCCAGGTTGTCGGGTCGTAACCGACACTCGGTTCGGGAATGAATTCCCAGACATAACCTTGAATACCCGATACCGTATCCGGATCCGTGGCCCAAACAAAGAACGGAGCGTCGTTGTTTTCCCACGTATCGTTGGAATACGGAGGCGTCACGACAGGCAAATCGTCGAAGTCGGGGGCCGTCAGATTCAAGACCAGCGGTTCGCGCGTTTCGATGCTGATCTCGAAGTAACTCCAAGCGGACCACAAACCGACATCGTTTTGCGCCTGCACGTAGAAACGCCAAGGCTGAACCGAACTGACGCAATCGGGGATGTCCATCTGATCGTAAGAGATGGTCAAACCATGGCAATTCCCGTTGGTGTCGTAGTTGCCCGATGTGCACTCGGCACCCGGAGCATCGAAATACCAACGGTAGTTGACGATCGGCGTACCTTCTTTGTCGCTGGAGGTCCAGCCGAAGGTCACATCATCGAAACCGTACCAAGTTCCTTCAGCCACCGTTTCGGACGGCTCGCCGAATTTGGCGGCCGAAATGACCGGAGCGTACGGAGGCGAGGAATCGATCGCCTGAATACTGACGATCGGGTTCGAATGCTCCGAAGCGTTGTTCGCGGTATCCACCGAATCGACGGCGAAATGCCACTCTTCCATGCCGGTCACGGTCCACTCGAACTTGGTGTCCGGGTAATCCGGGTCTCCGCCATCGGAAGCGGGCTGGATATCGGAAATATTGAGACGCGAACCGAAGGCCTCGATTTCCACGATCCGAACCTTGTCGTCGGTCGAGCTGATCTGCGCCTCGGTAATACCGTCGAACAGCGCGGCCACTCGCAATGCCGAACCGGCATCGTAAGGTACCGGGAAGCTCATCTGGCTGCGGTCGGCCCGCCACGCGAATCCATCGACGATATCCTCGAGCAAGCCGTCAGGCGACAGGCGAATGAAGTCGCTCACGCCGGTGTACATACGAATCTGTTCGCGCTTGAAGATACGGTTGTCGTCGTCGTAGAAGCGCACCCGCACTTTACCCAGATGCTCGGACGAGTCGAGCAGCCATTCGGCCATATCGTAACCGGGCTGATCCAACTCGAAGTAAGTGGTGCCGTTGCCATCCACGGCCAAACTGCATGGCGAGGTGACAGCACCCGACCCCATCGAGAGACCGCAACCGGCCGCCACCAGACGGTTGGTCAGGTCCGTGGGAACCATGGAGCCGTAAACATTGTAGTGAGACAGATCCACATCCGTCACATTCTCCCAAATCAGGCTCAACTTCACGGAACCCTGAACATCGGGGTTGCTCGACGGAGTATCAATCTCGCTTCGCCATGTGAAGTTGACCGGCGTCGCGGGAGCCGTCGTATCGGAGGGTACCAGGACTTCGCTATAAACAAAGTCGGACGAGTTACCCAGATCGTCGTAGCACTTGTAACGATACTGGTAGCTGGAACCCTGAGCCAAGCCATAGTCATAGTAACCGGTGCTGTCCGCAGCCAGGTTACCGCTAGGAACGGTAGATGGCGTTGTGTAGGTTCCACCGTTTACACTGACTTCCAGGTAGACATGATCGACCGCCGAATAAGGATCACTCGGCTCGTCCCAGAACATCTCCAAACCATAACCGGACTCATGATAACGCGCCGCAATCAGGCCACTATCGTCGTCACCGTTACAGTCGGGACCGTGGGTATCGAGAATGATAACCTGCTTGGTGCTTTCCAACACATCCTGCGGCGTCGGAGTCAAGCCACCATCGCGGAATCGCATGTAGACTTCATATTCGCCGTCCGGCGGATCGAATCCCGGAGTTCCGTAATCCGGCAAGCTCGACGTCAGATCCCAGTTGGTAATCTCCGCATTAGCGGGATACGTGTAATCGAAGCTCAACGGATTGTCGGTGTTGGCCACTGCAAACGTGATGGGTTGCCACAGATCCGTCGCGTTCGTTACATCCAACGTAACGCGCCGGTTCGAGGTAATTTCCGCCCCATCGTCGATCGTGAAAGCCGCCTCCGGCCACGTGATATCGATCGTGACCTGAGCCGTGATACTACCGATCGGTTCCGACCAGTCACTCGCATGATCTACATTATCGAAAGACCGTACACGCATGTACCAAGTCTTGTTGACGAGGCTGTACGGATCGTAGGAAAGCTGTTTCGCTTCCTCACTCGGATGGTTGTAGATGCTGTTCGAGACACCCTGGATGTCGCGCAGTTCTTCCGGATCCAAAAGCTGCGACACGGGACTACTGAAGTTGACATCCGTATCCCACTGCAACTCGTATCCGTTCACATCGCGAATACCGGAAAGGTTATCCGTCGATGCCACCCAACGCCACAACGGGGTCGTATCCGAGTTCGGGTTGATCTCAGGCCACGGATCGCTCGGATTCACCGGTTCGCTCGTCGCAATCGGTTTACCCGGCGTACTCGGCTTGATCCGGTCGAGGTAAGTCGAATCCGATTTCGGACCCTCGACATTGTAAGCCGTGTCACGGACCCACACATACACGGTACGCATGCCGTCATCCGTATTGGTCAAGCCCGTATCCAGATCCCAATTCAACACGGTATCGGCAGGCGTCAAGGTTCGCAAGTCGAACCAGCGGCCACTGCCGTCGGAAGCACTGAAATCTTCGTAATCCGGCATAACCGGCGTATTGCTGAGACCGATCCAGTAACAGGACGTCCCGCTCGATGCGACGACAACCTTGGCCGCCTGGTTCGGGGTATATTCGGCCCCATCTTCCAACACCACGGCATCGGTGTCGGGCATCTCGCAACCCATCAAATCGATTTCAACCGACCCGACGGAACGATCGGAAACATTGCCCGCTTTATCGATGGCGTAAACCCAGAAATGCCACGTCGCACTCTCACCCGACGTATGGGTAAGCCCCGGTTTGGTTTCCGGAATCGTGTAAATCGAGTGATCCGCGTAACCGGGTCGCGTATCCGGCATATCGGTGATTTCGTCATACTGATCGGCCGAACGTAGCGTCGCTTCGTCGGCGTTCGGGTCCAACGACCAGTAAACCGTGTAAGTATGCGCCGCATCCAAGCCCGAAGCATCAAGCGCCGGATTATCGGCGGGTCGCGTCCAAGACCAAGTCGGTCGCGGCTCGTTCATCGGGTCGCGCTCGGTGTCCGGCTCACCCGGAGCATCAGGCGCTTCGATATCGATGTAGAACGGTCCCAAAGTCACGACATCTTCTTCTTCATCCCAGTTGCCACGGTTATCAACCGTACGCAGGTGAATGAAGTTGTTGCCGCCCTGGCTGGCCGAGAAATCGCAATTCGCCGACGTAACCGTTTCTTCCTTGTTCTTGGTCCAATTGTTAACGGTATCCGTCCCGCACACAAACGCGTATCCGTCCAGGCCCGAAACAACCGACGTCTGCTCGACTTTGCGTAACCGCAGGTTATCAAGCAGAATTTCTTGAGCACCCGCTGCCGGATGCTCGACCAGGAAGAACTGGAAATCGTCAACCGACGCATTGCGAGACAAAACGGCACGGAACACGCCCTCTTCATCCGCATCGCAGGTGAAGTTGGACATATCCTTGGCCAGTCGTTCACCACTGGCCAGAACCGCCGTTCCACTGGGACGCAGGAATACGGACTGAGCATTATTGGCGAAATAGAACTGCCAACCGTTCGAGCCGGTCGCTTCAACACAACGGTACGCAAACTCGAAGAGGAAGCTCGTATTCGTCGCTGACAGATCGGGTGCCTGTTGCACCATGACCGGGATCGGCACATTGCCATCGGTCTTCACGCGCCAGGCATAATTCGACGAGCCCGCGAAGCTGGCGGGATTTCCATCGAGATCGAGGGTCCGCAGATGACACTTGCCATCGGAGCAATCGCTATCTTCATTACCCCAGTTATCAGCCGAAATTGCCAGCTCAAAGCCACCGTTCTCGAAACCGTTGTTGAAGTTGCCGTCCGGATCCGCCACATCCTGCACGAAGGTGTAATCCGTCGCAACGTCGGAAGGCGTATTCCACGACAAACCGACCACCGGATCGTTGTACCAAGAAATGGTGGTGGGCGGATCGCTCTGGGTCTGTCCCGAGGTGATGCCAAGGTTGCCCTCGTCCACCGCGTTCGGCGGCATCACGTCGTGGGCATCATCGGCGGCATAAGCCGCGGCATCGGAAATCGGAGCCACACTGAAGTTATCGAAAACAACCTGTGCCGAGTTTTCACCCGAGAACACACCGGTTTTTCCACTTGCCAGAGCGTTCTTATCGAAGTGATCGATAACCAGGTAATCACCCACATAACAACGGAATCGTTTACCTTTGGCCACCACCTTCAGATGGTACCAGCGGTTCGACTCCAGTTGCAGGGGCAGGTCGACGAGCGAAGCTTCAGCCGAGCTCGCCACACCATTTTGACGCAGAAGCAGGCGCGCACCTTGCACACCGGACTCCGAACTGATTCCGAAGAGATAGTAATCGCTTGCACTTGCGTAGCGGAACAGCAGTCCAACCAGACCGGAATCCGGTCCGTCGCCATTGAAGACATCCGCTTCGACGATATAGTCGGAACCGCTGTTGGCGTCGTACACCAAACCAAGCTTATTACCGGAAATGTTGTCCACCAACTGCCCGCCGCCGATCGCGAAACCGCTGCTGAAAGCAGAGCTGTAGTTGGACATGGAAGCCGTGCTGAAGTCGTCGAACCAACCTCCCATCGAGGTCAGCATCCCATCACCCGAGCCATCGGCCCGCTGGATGGTATTGGTCCACATCGGCCACGCGGCAATACCGGTTTCATAACCACCGGATGCACTGTCGTAGTAGGCCATGGCAGCCGATGACGTAACGATCAGGTCACCCGCATTCACGGCACCCAGAAGCGCATAGCCCGGACAACCGCTGCAACTCGACTCCGTTGCGGTCGGCGTCAAGCCACGATCATTTCCATCTTGATCGTAAACCGTGACGGTAGCCCCTTGTTCCTGTAGCGCCAAGGCAACATATATCGTCCCTTCGGCAACCGTAAACGCATTACCCATGAAGCGTTTGGGAATGAGCGATTCACCTTCACCACCGGAACTGTCCGCATAGCCAAGACCCGCGATCGGATAGTTGTCCGAGACAACCCGATAAGCCGGACCGGCACCCAAAGAAGCTCCCGTATCGCTGACGGAACTGGTAGGACCGCAGCTGAACGGGGTCGAACTGCCATCGGATTTGTAAATCGTTCCGGTTGTCCCGGCGGTCGGGCAAGCCAGACGGAAGCTGGAACTGGGAACGCCGTAAAGTTCCGTGGCCAACGGCGGCATGGGATAGAAATCATCCGCCGCCGACCCGGTGGCCGTGTAGTAAGCCAGGAAAGGCTTGTTACCCAAAACGCTGACCGTCGAGTCTTTACCCAATCCAAGGTTGTCGAAGCGATAGAAGTCATCGCGTCCCAAATTGGCGGAATCCTTCAACACACCGTTGTTCTCATAGACCCCGATATCAGTACCTTCTTCCAAGGCCAACACCGTAATGACGACATCACTATTGCGCGCCGCGATCGAAGCGAAGGCCGTATCGGCATACGCCCCCGGAACCAGCATGCCGCCGACATCCGGACCATTGCCCTTCGCCGTGAAGGGACCGGAACCGACGATCTTCGTTTTCGGTTCCAAGGTATAGGCCGGAGTCACACTCGCATCGGGAAGAACAATGGAATCACCGCGGTTGAGAATCACCGACGTGACACCATCCGTAACCTGGTTGTTATCCGCATAAGAAACAACCGTTACACCACCCGTAGCCAGATCCTGGTTGACAACAAACTGTTCATAGCCGGCGTCAAGCGGTGCATCGTAAACAGTTGCAGCCTGACTGAAGGCATTCCAATCGAAGTTCCAAGACAGTTCCACGTGGTCGGGGTACCCGTTTGCATGGTTGACCGTCGTCGCCGCCAAGTTCGCAGCCTTCGTGGCGATATGATCGCCCGGCACAAACGGCATGGCCTCTCCGAAATCGGAGCTGTTCAAACCGGTGTAGAAGGCTTTGGCCTTGAACCGGTAAACCTTGCCGTTTTCCAGACCGCGAATGATGAAGGGCGGCTGACCGGCCGGATTCCATTCGTTGATGGTACGCCAAATACTGGGCACGCTGGGGTCGCCCGATTCAGGACCGACTTCATCGCCACTCAAGGTTCCGTCGGCCTTGAGATATTTGCCGGTCGTTTCTTCGTACACACTGTAAAGCGTATTGATCGGATTTTCGCTATCCACATCCAGAGTCAAGTACGCAGCCGCCATCCCGCTGTTCAGCGGATACAACGCACCGCGTGTAACGATCGGGCGAGCCGGGATCGAAATGGCCTCGATAAACACGGTGGCCGTCTCCGCCGCCGACTCGTTGCCTGCGTTGTCGTACACCCAGGCCGTCATGATCCATTTACCCTTCGACAGCTCATCCACATGCTGGAAGCTGGTGCCGTCGGTAAACATCGGATCTTCGGAGGCCGTCGGGAACGGGCCTTCAAGAATCACGTTATCGTCGTTACGATCGACTTTCTTCCATTCCAGGCGATAGCGGTTGATAACACGTCCGCCGGAGGCACCGGTGGCATCGTCATTGGACCACGACCAGGACCAGGACGGCGTACGATCGGCCGTACTCGGCCCGTCCGGAGAAGCGAAGGTATCATCCGCAGCCAGAGCCGTCACGGCCGGCGGCGGAGTGGGATCGTAGTAAATCGTCGCAATGTGATCGGGCGTATTCGCCAAAACCGGCGGACATTCGCTCTCGTTATTCGCCAAATCACTGAAACAGACCTGAATGGTCTTCTCACCGGCCGTCGCCGAATCGAACAGCGGCCAGTCGCTCTTGGTATCTTCGTAGGCCGCATAGGCGGGAGCACTCTCGCCTGCGTTCCACAACTTCATCTGGTAATCGGCCGGATCGAAGCCGCTGCCTTCACTGGTCAACGGGATCGACAGATCCACATCGGCAAAGCGCGTGTAGATCGTCTCATGACCGTCGTAGCTCACCGCATCGGTAATGGTCAATTCACCCGCAGGCGGTTCCGTATCGACGGTAAAAGTGACCTGACTCGACGCTTCGTTGTTGTTGGCCTTATCGTAAGCCGTCACCCACATGGTCCACTCACCATCGCCCAACCCCGTACCAGCCGGGATGTCGCTCAGCGAGTAAGTGAAGTCGGTGGTGGTGACCGTAATGCTCTTCGAGCCCTTCTCCCAGCGCAACACAAACGGCGCCGAATCGTGGAAGCCCGACACGGTATCCTCAACCAAACCGGTCCAGTCACAGGTCGGGGTGTTATCGTTGGTCGGCGACGTGCCGCAGGTAGGTGCACCCGACCACACAGGTTTGGACACATCGATACCGATATCATCGGCAATGTAGGTGTTGGTTACGTTGCCTGCACGATCACGGAACACCATGGAAATCCAACGATGCTCGTCTTCACCGTCCGGTTCGATCCTGATGAAGCTGATAATCTGATTGTAACCGACCCAAGGAGCCGAGCCACTGACATCATCGGGGTAGAGGTTGAGCGGCTGAGTGGGATCATGCTCGCTATCCACCAGCATCTGATACGCACCAACCACGCCATCCAATCGGACAGTAAGCGGGTAGTACTTGTTATACCAAGCACGGTTATCATCGAAAATAGTCATCCAGGCGCTGGCCAAGCTCGGCGGGATGGTATCGATGACGATCGAACCGGAACCGGAGGTCACTTCCGATTCATTTCCGGCTTTATCGAACGCCTTCACCCAGAAATACCAAGTGGTGCCACCGACGGTATCCGTCATGTCGTCGACCGCATTGGTGTATTGGTATGAACTAGCCCGCGTGTCGGCATCCACCGTGTCGCTACAGCCCGCACAGGAACTGAAGGCCGTTGTTCCCCAATAAACCACATAGTAGTCGATACCCGAGGAACCGATCGTCGAGCCACTGTTATCGGACCACGCATTCCAGGTCCAGGTTGGAGCCGGATCGTTGTTGCAATACGCCCGATCCGGTGTCGGCGATTGAGGCGTGCCGCTCGTTGTCGGCGGTACCGGGGCATAGGTGTCCAGCTTGATCGAACTCAACGCCGCCGACGAAATGTTGTTCGCCGCATTTTTGCAGTAGGCGTAAACGATCTTCTCACCATCGGTCTGGTCGGGTCGATCCGTCAGGATCGGCCAATCGACTTTCGTGGTGGAGGGGTTGGTGAAGTCCCAGTACGGACCCGAGTAATCGCCCGGCACGTTTTTAGCCGTATAGGAAACCGGCGTTTTACCGACCGACTCGCAGTCGTCGGTTCCGGAATCACAAACATTCGTGACCAGCAGATCCACGTTCGGGTCGTTGGTCCATTCCGCCCCACCATTGATCACGAGGCTGCACTCGGGCGCTTCGGTGGAATGGTAGACGGTTTCGGAGCCGATGACATTGATGTTCTTGCCGCCGTCACGCAGACGGACATAGACGGTCCAGTCACCCTGCAGAACGGTCCAAGTTCCATCAACATCTTTCCCGAGCTGCCAGGTATTGAAATCGTAATTAACCGGGCACCAGCCGTCGCTGGTCTTCTGGGCAGAGGAGCAGACCTTCTCCCAGGTCCAATCGCCTGAATAATCGATAGCTCCACCGCTTGTCCGATGTTCGTGGCGCACCTGCATCTGTACCTGATGCCACTGTTCCACCACATTCGAAAGGATGATACGAACCTGACCGTTTTCGGTATTGATATACCCATCCAGGTCTTCCACATCCATCTCACCGGTCGGACCGGCGGTATCGAGCTTGATGGTGTCGGTCGGCAGAGTTCCAACCACACTCCATTCATTGCCACCGCCATCCTTCAAGTTCATGTAAACCGTCTTGGTGTCGTCACCGTTGGTTAGACGCCAAGTAGTCGGAACGGTAAGCGGAATCAACTGGCTGCTGCCATCATAGCTATAGGGATTGCCCAAGCTATACCAGGTCAGTTCCTCGGCATGTTCAACAAATGTCCCGCCAAGATCATCCTGACCATCGAAAACACCGTCGTTGGACAACCGCACCTGAACCGGGAACCAATGTTCCAGCCAGGCATTGCCGGTGATGTTGCTGTCTTCAACCACCAGGCGGATATCGATATCGCGCGAGGCGGTATACAAGTTCCCGGTCGGGTACTCGACCTGCGGCCAAGCCTGAACATAGCGCGCCTTGGGCGGGCGGTTATCGTAGACGATGCTCTTCTGATCGACGGAGTTGGTCGCATCGTGGTTGTCGCCACCATCCCAGCACTTCAGATAAACCGACTTCTGCTCATCGTAAAGCGTGTTGTCGGTAGAGGGGACCAGATCCCAGGAGGTATCGAGGGGAGAGGTGAAGATTTCGGTAATCGTCCCCGTACTGGTCGTGCGAGACAATGCATATTTCCACGGGCTCCACCAGTCTTCAACAACCAGTCGAACCGCCACGGACTTGGTATTGGAACGCAAAGTGCCGTTATCGTTCGTCCCGCTCATGAACTCCAGGTTACACACCTGCGGACCGCGGGTATCGAACTTGATGGAATCAGAGGCACTACTCTGGTTTTGCTCGATTCCGCTACCATCGCGGAAACGGGCATATACCGACACGGTCTCTTCAACCGGCGTGGTGGTGCTGCTCACATCCAGCTCCCACTCGAGGTACGGTGAACTCAGCGACTGCCAGCTATTGGGCCAGCTGCCATTGGTGTTGCTGAGATCCATCGTGATCGGCGGCCAGTTATCCGTCGCCTGCAGATCGAGGTCGGCCAAAGCCTTCCAGACACCGCCGATGTTTTCGAGGCGGTTGGTGAATTCGAGTTCGGAGAAGGTTCCGTCAACATCCTCACCGATCGTCAACGAAACCGGATCCGGGCCTTCGCTATCGTGCGTGATCGTATCGCTGTAGTTGTCGGTAACATTGCCCACGTCATCCATGAACCGCATATAGACAGTATAATCGTCCTGGTCGGTCCCCGACAACGTATGCGGAATATCGCAGGTCCAGATATCCGTCGTTCCGCTGGTTTGCTTGGTGCAATCGGCCAGCGACGGCACAATCCACTGAGTCGAGGCAGGATCGGCCTCGCCTTCCGTAATCTGGCTGTCGTCCTTGACCATGTAAGCACTCAGGTCTTCAACACGGAAATGCAGGAAAACATTGGGAGTATGCGTAAAGTCGCTATCGACCAACGTCCCACTTCCGTTATCGACCATAATGCGCGGGTCGCCGAGTGTCACTACCGGATCGCGCGTATCCACTTCGAAAGGACCGAAGGCCAGCCACTCGGCGCTGCGGTTCGGAGTCGCACCGGCGCGATCGAAGGTTTGAGTAAACGCATACCAGTTTCCGTCCTGATATTCGTTTTGGGCATTCTGCGGAATCGTATAGGTGCTGGCTAGAGCGGTTACACCGATCTCCTCTGCGGTAACACCACTGACAGGCTGGCGCTTGCCGCCCACCACTTCAGTCAATCCCTCCGGCAACCACCAAACGTCGTAGCCGCCCACACCGGTGTAGATGGTGCCCTGCTGGCCTTTGACAATCTTGAGGTCATCCGCCAGCCCCACACTACCCGAGTTACTGAGGCGGAACATCAGATCGTAATTGCGCGCACTGCCGGAAGTGTTGGCGATGCGGAATCCACGACCCACCTCGGTCCATTTGCCCGTAAAGTCGGTGAGACCTTCACCGAAAATCTTATGCTGAGCTTCATTCCAACCAGTGGTTCCGGTCGTGCGCGCCCAAACCTGCACTTCAAGCCCGGACGAAATCGCCGACAACATACCGCTGGCGAAAAACTGTTGGCCGCCATTCGGGATCGAAACACTGCTGACCACATAGCTTATCGTACCGGACGCCGCGAAGCTGGCCGCCCAGTCGCCCTCGTAGGTTTCACCGCTCGCCCAGCCCGATTCCAGAATCGGGTTCTGAGCGGGAGAACTATTGGTCCACCCTGCATCTCCCAGCTCGAAACCGCCATTACCGAGCAGATTTTCTTCGTTGCCCTCCAGATCGACCATTTCCGTCACGTAGTAATACGTGTCGGTATTCGTCGTGTCATTGGCGGCGTTCCAACGAACCGTCAATTCCGTTTCGTTCGTCGCCCCGACAGGCGGCGTCGTCGGATTGCCCGCAAGCGCTGTCGGCGTTGTCGGAGCCCCGAGATCGACGGCATCGTTATCCACCACTCCACCCGGAGTGGAGAACGGCAACACGCGGAAATTGTCGAAGTAGGCGTAATGGTTTCCCGTACCGGTACGCGGATGGGAATACAACCCGACTCGCCCGCTGAAGTCCGCAACACTGCTAACCGTGTCGTCGAAAACATTAAACTGCATCGCGTCGTTGACATAGAACTTCAACTCGGCGCCGCGCGCTACGACCTTCAGGCGATACCAATCACCCGCAGAAAGCGCGACCGTCTTCTCTTTGAACGGTGCAGCCGGATACTGATTGTCGCGGTTCAAGATGACCTTGCCGCCCGATTGGAAGAGAATTTGGAAAATGTAGTAACTTCCACCGGCCTGGCGTACGACCAACCCCGCTCCACCATTGCTGGTAGACAAGATCCGAGTGTCGACTTCAGCCGTGAAATGGTCGTAACTGTCGCTGGTTAAGATAGCCGTAGCCAGATTCTGATTTTTGTCGTCGTGGGCTTCACCATTGGTGATACCCCAGGTTTCGCCGCTGCCGATGAAGGAAACATAATCGGACCCGACACCCAGGTCGGTACGACCAAAGCCATCCTCGACACCTTCGATAGGCACGTACCCACTGGCGAGAGTGGAACTACGTGTAACCTTCTGGAATTCTCCATGGTTGAAGGACAGCAGACGCCGGTCGGCAGGATCGGTCAGACGTGTTTGAGAAATCCACACGGCATCGATTTTCGCCGGATGCTTCTTCTTCAACGTAACCGTATGCCAGCCCTGTTCCAGGTTCTGGGTGCCCAGCGAGTATCCGCTTGACCAACCGTAACCCGGCTTGCCGTCGGGCGGATCGATCGCACTATCACCCAAGGCCGAACCGCTGCCATCCAAATGCACGTAAAATTCGTCGTCGCCGCCACCAATGGCATAACCAAGCGTATGCAGATAGTAGCGGGCGGTTTTTTCAGCGTAGAACTTGAACTCAAGCGCCGAACCGGCCGCTGACAACTCCATGAACGAACCACCGGAAGCCGTGTAGTCATCTCCGTTGTCAACCGAGCTGGTCCCCAAAGTGGCTGTTGAAGTAGCCACATTGAAGGCATCTTCCGCTTCGATAAACACGCCACCGTGTTCATAGCCCACGACCATGCGGTTGAGGGTCTGACCACTATCCGGATCCGTATCGGGCCGTACACCAATAGTGGCGACAACCGGCTTGGGTTGCGTACGATCGAAAGTGACAACCTGGGAAGCCGTTCCGGGACCATGCATCGTATCCGGGTAATAACTGGTCACCTGGAACTCGAATTCCGTCCCATCGTAAAGCGGCACTTCTCCGCTACCGAAATCGATTCCGTCTATGATGAGACCATTCGTACCGTTCCAATGCACCGCCGAACCACTCGCGTCGTAAGTGCGCCAGATCTCGTTGATAAGCGCCGGATCGCCGGTTTTCGGATCGACATAGGCCGCACCGAGCGTCCCATCCCCACGGAGATAAGTTCCACCGGTCGCCTTGTTTTCGATCACCGCAAACATGATGTTGGGTTGGACATTACCCGTGTTATCGATAACCAGCTTGATCTTACCAGCTTCGGATTGCAGAACCGGATCAATCAGCGCCGAAACGGCCGGAGGTGCGGGATCTTCCATACCAACCACGAAGATTTCGCCACATTCCGAATCGGCATAGTTGTCAACCAAATCAAACGCCCGCACCCAACCCCAATACTTCACATTGACGGTCAAGTCACTGGTATGTGTGTAGGTTTCGGTAGCCGCGTCAGCGGAATTCTGGGCCGAGTAGTTCCCGCAGCCATCAAGCGACCACATGATGTCGTAACGACCCGTACCACCGGCAAGACCGGAATGCTGATCGATTGCAGGCTGCCATACCCAGGTCGGTCTCTCTTCGGCCGTGTAATCGACCTTGGCGCCTTCGCCGTTGATGACCCACGGAGCCCATTCGTTACTCGGCCGCTCGGGCGGAGTAATATCGATATGGAACTTATAGGAAGACACGTCTGAGAAACCACCGGTATCGGAATTGCCCGCATAGAAACACCAGGTACCGGAACCATTGACAAGCGTATCTCCCAACGCTTTCGCCGGGGTGGAGAGAACGTAATTGAGTGTACACTTCACCGCCGCGTTACAATCGAAATCTTCCATTTCCTGACCGGCACCCAAGTCCTCCGTGCGCACCTGATACAGACACGATCCGAATTTGCGCGGCGAGGTTGGCGGCTGCGGAAGATCATTCCAAGCACAACTGATGTTCTTGTCATCGTTCATGCAATACCACTCGTCGACAGCGTCCGGGTCCGCGCCGTCACCGATCGATACCGAGTCGGGACACGAACACGACACCGTCGGAGCGGTGGGTTTAGTCTGATCGATCCAGAACTCGTAGGTATCGATGCCCGGCGGATCGACGCCGGGATCCGGAGAACCGGTATCCATGGCATAGACATGCAGATAAGATTTACCCTCGATACCTTCAGTCAACGCAACGGCAACACTGGCACTGGTATCCGACTGCGAGGACCAGGTATTGCAATCCGCCGGATTGGAAGAGTTGCTGTAACAGGTGTAGTAAGTTCCCGGACTCGGCCCAGTGGTCTTATCCCAGCTACAAGTCGCGGACGTCGCATTCGACCAGTCCGCCTTATCGACATTACAACTGATCTCCGGAGTGGCCGGTTTGGTGTTATCGACCAGGAATTTATTCAGTTCGTAGTCGTTTTCATTCCAGTTTCCGGCTGCATCTTTACCCGCAACCGTTACCACCCACTCGCCACTGGCGATCTGATCGCCGTTGGGCGGAATCACCAAATCGCGACCGGCCGTGTTGTTTGGCCGGGTGTATTGGTAAACTTGGCTGCTGCCGCCATCGCTCCAGGTGGCCGTCACGAGGTACTCGGCCATCAGCGTTTCGATGGTCGCAGAATCCACCTCACGCAGTGTGAAGTTGTCGAGAACGATCCCCTGGAAAACGTAGGGATCGGTGGGGTAATTGCCGGAAGTCAAAGCCCAGTCATAAACTTGTAGACGATAGTAATGATTCGCCATGCTACTGGGAGTTGAAACCTTGGCAACCACATGGCCGGTTTCGTTGGCCACACATTCAAACTGGTTCAGATCCTTGATCGCTGTCGTTCCATTCGACAGATAGGCAACAGCTGTAGAATCGTATGGGGTGGCATTGCCATCTTCCCGGATAAAGCGCATTCGCCATCCATTTTTGCCACTCTGCAGATTGATCGTGCCCGACTCGCAGTAATAATCAAACTCGAAAGCGAAATCGCTGCTGTCTTTGGTCATCACCGGCACACGCTGGATTAAACCGATATATGCGGTTCCATCGGCACGGGAGCGGATATACCGCCCATAGCCGGAGATGGTTTTACCCGCCATCGAAATACCGCTGAAAGTTTCAGTGCCCACCACGCGCCGCGAACAACCGGCATTGGTGCAGCTTGTGTCGTGCGTCGAAGTCAAAGCGGTGTTGCGATACCAGCTATAGGCCTTTGCGCCATCGCCACCATCGAAGGTGCCGTTGGCGAAACCATTCGAGAAGTTATGAGCACCATCCAGAGCGGACGACGTAAAGCTGTAAGCCGTTCCCTGTGAATCGGGCTCATCCCAGTTCACCGAAATCTCATCCACGTTACTCCAAACGTTGATCGCCGGAGAATGGGTGGAGGTGGCACTGGTGATATCGGTAGGCGGCGTAATATCCTGGGCATCCGTCGAAGCATACGTCCAGTTGGAACCGGACACATCACCCTGTAGCGGGGTCAGACGGAAGTTGTTGAAACGCGCCCCGTCTTGATCGGCGAAGACACCGACTGAAAGCGGCGCGCCGCCGGGCAAGGTTGAATCACCCTGGAGAGACGCAACCTTCACGCCATTGATATAACAAGTATGATCACGGTCTGTTACCACCACTTTGAGATGATACCAGGCACCCTTGGCGAATGTCAGGTCGTCACGACTGCCGACCTCGACCGTTCCGTTGGCCGTACTGCGTCGGTAAATACGTGCACTATACGTGATCGGGCTGACGTCTTGATTGACGTTGAAGCCGCACTGGAAACGATTGTTCGTATTGGCGGCCGAGTAAACCAGACCCACCTCGCCATCGGCGATGGAAGCGGTATCCATTACATCGGCTTCAATGGCAAAGTAACGCGTTGGAGGCGTGGTTTTGGCAAGCAACATGTTGGTCGTACCTGTTGCGGCCACAAACCCGGAGCCCTGGCTGAAGTTACCACTCGACAAATTCCAGAGATCGGTGAAATCGCTGTCATCGAAGCGATCGATTACACCACCCAAGGGAGCGTATTCCGCCCGCGCGGCGTCGAGCGAGTCCTCATTCGGATTAGCCTGGAAAAAGGCCATCTGGTTGAGCAGCGCGTGCCCGTATACCCGATTGTGAGAATCCGTCGGCACCCCACCGCTGAGTTCGACGGCGTGCGTGTAAAGGAAGCGGCCATCACTCAACAAGGTGCCGATATTGGCATTGGCATCGGATGACACGGAGAAGCTGGCAGCGCTTGTCGGCAGATCGGTCGAATCATCCGACCAGTCGCCGGTACGATACACCGTGACCGTGCGATCCGTGTCGCCTCTTCCACCGACATAGAGCAAGCCGTTGGCAACAGCCAAACCGTCGTAGGCCAGAGCGGTGCCGGGACTGAATGTCCCCTGAGCCGCCATCGTTTGCGATCCGGCGGCACCGGAAAGCTTGAAGCGTGAAATGGTGCCGTTGTGGTTCCCCATACAATAGAGGAAGTTCCCGTCGTAGGCCAGATCGATACAAGTTGGAATAGAACCGGTAATCGTGGTGCCACTCCAGCTGCTCGTCAACGAATTATACGTGTAAGCATACAACTGCGGACTGGACGAGGAAACCGAGTAAATCAGGTTGCGGACGGGATCGAACTCGATGCCGTAACCGATACCCGGCAACACGGACGGATGACCCGCCGTATTGTAGCCGTCACCGTCACGATGCTCCCAGTTCGGTGTGAAGTAGGCCATCTTGTATGGCTCAATCGACAGGAAGGTATCTTCACCCCAACCGGAAACGCTGTGCGGAATGTAAGCAATACCATTGCGTAGCGGGAAGGTGTCGTCACCGGCACCGAAATCGCCACTAGTGGTAAGCATCTCTTGACGCAGCGCGTTATAGCGTTCCGCATTCGCATCCCAAACAGCCGCCGGGAAGCGCGTACTGGTAGGATCTTTGTAGCTGACGGAGAGATCAACCTGATTGTTTCCGACATCCGCCGAAGCCGTGGGCGTCGGGGGAAGAATCGGCGTACGGTCGTTCACCCGCACGGAGGCGAAGTCATCGGACGGATACTCGCCGCCCTGATCGAAGCTCGCAATCAAGGTGAAGATGTAGAGCTTGCTGTCTTCCAGTTCCTTGATGATCACACCGCTGCCATCGCCGTTCCAGGTGTTACGGCTCTGCCAGACGGGATCGGTTTCCAAAACACCGCTGTCACCGACCCACATCGTTCCACCAGCGCCATTGGAAACATTGGCCACCTTGATGGCGTAATCCACCGCACTGCCGTCGTTGCCATCTGCGGCATCGATCACGAGACGCGCCGAGGCAAGATGCTGGTTAAGCGGATCGTCGTCAAACGCGGAAACGATTGGCTTGCTCGGTTTTTGCACATCCACGACCGTGGCGGAACCGACCAAGGTGTCGGACACATTCCCGGCGCGGTCATAGGCGCGAACATGGAAATACCACACGCCCGGATTCAGGGCGCTCGTGTGGGTGTAGCTGTTGGTATCGCGGAAATACGGTGCATCCGTCGACCATGCGCAACTGCTTTCGTAATTGCTCCAGCAGATCTGGTAGGTACCCTTGATGCTGGCCGTATTGCACAGCGCAGCGGTGCACAAGCCCGCGCCGGTAGAACTCGCCGAACCCGGATCGGCGAAAGCCGGCCAGGTCCATTCGGGCGTCGCATCATCGGTGGCGTTCGGGTCGATCCCGCCGACTTTGACGATGTGCGGCACCGAGGTATCCACCGGCTGCGGCATGCAGTTATCGAAGAAAATGGAGTCTTTGTAAGGCGAGCCGTTTGGTGTCCGGTTGTATTCGGTCGGTCCGTCGCCCGGAATCAAGGCACCCTGATCGGCAAACCAAACATAGACATCGCGCTGCCCGTTGGCATCGCAAGCGTCGCCGGAAACACCCAGCGAATGACTGGCGATATCCAGCGGCGACGTAAAGGCCTGCCAACTACCAACACTGGAAGCGGGATTCGCCGGGCTGCTGCCGTCGGCGGCATTGGCGATCGCATAGCGCAGGGACGTCCACTCATCCGAATTGCCGTCCTTGGCGGAGAGCGTTACCGCAACCGAAGACTGATTCGTGTAGAAGGGGTCGGGTCCGTCACTTAAAGACGCCACGGCGATAGCATCGCCGTCGTTGGTCGGGGCCCACTTGTCGTAAATGATCGTATCCATCTGCGGCGCGAAATCGAGGCCGTGAGACGGATCGCAAGAAGGACTGGCAACGGGATCGCAGGTGATGTTGCCCGCCGCATCGAGGAAGCGATAACAAACCTTGACGGTTCCCTTCGGCGTGGAGATGCCGCTGACATCGAGTGTCCAGCCACCGATGGAACCATCGCTGCTGTAGGGGGTCCAAGTGCCCAGAAGCGGGGTCGACTCCCCGTTGTTGCAGTTCCAGGTGACGTATTTCTCGATATCGGTATCGACCGTCGAAATCGACAGATCCACCGCCGCTTTGTTGGTAAACTTGTTGCTGTTATCGGCCGGGCTTAAGATTGAAACCTTGTTATCCGAAGACACAGAAGTATCGTACTCGGTTTCGCCCGCAGTCGAGTCGGTCTTGTAGCATTTCGCATCGTATACTTCCACGACGGCGTTCCACACACCGGGGATCAGTTCCTGACCCGTGTTATAATCGATGCTCGTCATCTGGTTGGTGGTCAAGGATTTGGAATAATACGGTCCGGCCGTTTCGCCGCCCACCGGTCCCATCCAGTAACGCAGACGATACGGAGCGCCCGGACAGCTGTCGCCCGTGCTCGCCAGAGCACGCGCCTTGTCACCGGTCGAGGCCGTCCAAGTCCAGTTGGGCTTGGGCGTATTGTGCACATCCTCGTCGGTGCTGGGCAGACCGGAGGCATAGGGACCTTCGCGGTCGTAAGTTACGAGAGCCACGAAATCCGCATCATTGCGAACCGCCGGCGAGTAGTTGTTGATCCAATCGCGGAAATGCCCGCAGATCTTCTTTTCGACCGTGGTTGCCGGGGTGCCACTTACGATCGGGAAGCCATTGCTCCACTGCTGGCCACCCCCATCCACGCCCTGGAAGCATTCATCCGCTTCGAAGATGTAACGATAATCAACCGCCGTGTTTTGCGGGCAATCCGCCGTGGCCGCGACCACGGAGAATCCCATAACGGTGGCGGTCGCCTCCCGCCAATTCGTTCCCTGGCCATCCGGATCCAAGGCGTCTTTGGCGTTAATGGCGATATCGATCGCATTGGAAGCCGTGACTTTTTTGCTCGCGTGCGTGTAGAAACTCGTCCCACAGCTTGAGTTCGGTTCGTAAAGCGTGATCGCCGCGCCATCCACGGGGTTGTAAGGTTGCGGACCCGTCGTGTCGACCAGGACGGAAACCTGCTGCCAGGTAGAACCGGCCGGATTGGCGTGGTCCACTTCGGAAGATTGATACAGCTTGTCGACCGCTTTGACCTGGATCTGCCAGTGGCCGTCCGGCTCGAAGTTATAAACCGGATCCCAAATCATATCCTGCGGATAAGGGTAGGCGGTCAGATTGAAAACGTTTTCAGTCGGTTTCCAGGTTGAAGCCGTATCGAGCTTGTAACGAGCCTGATAGCCCACCAATCCACTGGCGACCGCCGGTGAACAGAATTGGCTGATGCAGGTGCCACCGCCACAGGTGCCGCTACCGCTACATTCACCGTAGGTATCGTAGGAGCTACCCCAAGTGATCTTCGCGTTCTTCTGGTTCGTCTGCAGCGGGTGCGAGCTGTCTTTCACATGAATGTTCTGCGCCGGAATCGCCGGAGCCTTGGTATCGATCTTGGCGTAGTCTTGCGCCGCACAGGTTTCGGTTTTCGGATCGCAACTGATGTTGTAGGAACTGTCGCGACAGAAAATCCACATGTGCTTGTCGCCCTGGGGCGCTGATGCGGCGGCACCACTGTAAAGCGTCCATTGGGTCGTGTTGCTGACCGGAATCGAGGTCCAACCGGTGCAACGCCCATTGCTGGTATTGTCCGCGCAATAATCGCTTGTACTACCGGCCGACGACGGCAAGGCGTTGGTGTCGCCCGTACACAGGCAGTAATGACTGATATCGGTATTACCTTCCCGATCGATGCTGACGTTCAAGATCGGGTCGTCGGTGAAGTGGTCGCTGGTGTAACTGAAGTCGGCCGAGGTCACCGACGCCGTGCAGACCGGCTTATTGCTATCGAGCGTGACCGTATCCGTACGGACCGGATAGGCGCCGTTCTGATTGGGGGCCGAATCGTTGCCGCCCTGATCGGACAGCCACAGGTAGACCGATTTGGTGCAACTTGCCAGACCTACACTACATTCGCCGAGGTTGAATGTGGTCGTCCCGGTCGGCACATCGCCGCTGGACGGCAAGGCCAGCCAACCCGAGGCGTTCGGCCAGCAGTCGGAGTTGGTGTTACCGGTTAGATTGCGACACACCCGATAATACAGGGGATTGGCTGTGGTGTTGGTCCAGCCTTCCGTAATACCCGAGACGGCGCCCGGCGTAGCCGTGCCGACATACGCGCCGACTTTCAGCTTGACGTTCGGCGTGTTGGTCTTGTTGATGTCGCCGGGCACGTTACCCACGATCTGCACGGCGGCCTTCTGCGGGCCGGTGATGTCGTAGGTAATCGTATCGCTGCAGAAACCGCTGGTGGTATAGTTGCCGAGGGTATCCTGGAACTGAGCGTAAACCTTGGGAGTAGTGGCGGCTTCGTTGATGTCGAAAGTGGCCACGGTGGCGCAATAGCCACCTGTACAGGACGCCATGGAAGTCCAACCGCCCGAGAAGCTCGTCGAATTGGAGAGACGCACACCCGAGACGCCCGCCACATCGGTGGCCTTCACCACGACCTTGACGGTGCCGTCATTGAAGAACCTGGAATCATCGGCGTTGTTGCGATCTTTGCCGTAGGCGACGATACTCGCACAAGTCGGCGGCGTGCCGTCCAGGAAGGTGGTCATCGTCACCGGTCCGGCGATGTTCAACGGATCGATGCCGTAGCGTTTCGCGCTACCGTCGACGGCCCAGACGTAGACCGTTTTGTTTTCGTTCTTGTTGCCGGTAAGCGTGTAGGCCAGATCGGCGGTACCGGAATAATAGCTGGTGCCGCTGACGCTGATGTTCTGCCAGCAGTTTCCGGTGGCGCTGGGATCGTCGTAGGTCGGAGTGGCCGTATCGCCCGTGCTGTTTTTGTGCTTGATGCAGACGCGCAGCTTTTTGTTGCTACCATCCATGTAGGGCCAGTTGTCCTTCAGGGTGGTGATCCGTACCGTCACGTTTTCGTTGGTGTAACCCTGATTGGCGGTTGCCAGGGAAGCCGCCAGTTCCGGCTTTTTACGATCCAGATAGATCGCCGAGGCAATCGTGTGTGACGTGGTGTTGTCGCCGCCGTCCTTGAAGCGAGCGTAAACTGTGTTGCCGGTGGTGGCGTTGACCGCGCCGCTAAGCCCCGGCCAATACGTGCTCGATACATCGAGGGTCTGATCGCCGTGGGAGATGCCAAAATAGCTTCCGTAAGTCGAGTTGTTGAGCGACAGCGCGGCCCGCATGCCGGATCCGGTGGTCCAGTCGTCGTAGGCGCGCAAGCGCAGCTGCGGCCGGGGTGCCGAAGTATAGCGCCGCCCATCGATCGTTTCGGTGGAGGTCGGCGCGGCGACCACCAGGCCGCCCCAGGGCGCGCGGCGATCGAGAATGATCGTGGCGGTGGCGGCCGAGGTGGTGATGTTGCCGGTTTGATCCTTGAACCAAGCGTAGACCTTGTGCGGGCCATCGCCTTCGGGCAGCTTCCAGTTGAACGAGCCGCTCGAGGTACCCGACCAACTCTTCCAACCCATCCACTCGTTCAGATCGTTGAGTGATGTGTTGCTGTCGTTGGGGGTGGAGGAGGTCGGGTAGCGGTAGAATTCGAAATTATCCACCGTTACTTTGCCGGATGAAAGATCCTGATCTTCCTTGAAGGCGAATGCCAAATAGCTCCCTATGTTGGTCAAGGTCTCATTGTTTGACCGATAACCGGTTGAACCAATAGACGGACAATCAAAGAAAAAGGCCGTTCCTTGTCCTGATGCCCCGTAAACCTTTGTGTAATAGTCGTTGCCACTTGTTCCAACAGCGTTGCAATAGTAGCGGTAATTGGTATGCCAAGACCAACCCGAGGGAGCTTGGGTCCATTTGTCCTGGAACTGGTTGCTACCCGGCGTTCCGCTCACCGGACAACTGAGGTTGTCGCCGGACGGGCAATAGGTGCCAGCTCCACCACAACCAAACAAGCACTGAGAAATTCCAATTTCATATGCAGCGGTGCTGCTGGCCGTGTATTCATTGGCCCAGGTGCTGGTGCCCCACACGCTGGTTTGCTTGCGAAGGCCACGATTACCAGGATTGTACCAATGGTCCGACTCGGTGGTCGTGCCGTGGTTGTCGTTGTAATCGCTCGGCCGCGAGGTGTCGAAACCGGAATTGCGGATCCAGTTATCCTCGGCGAAGACCTTCAGATTCGGCTCGCTGGACGCATTGGTGACACAGGCCACGAGCTTCACGTCACGCGAGGTTGTGCGGGCGGTGCCGGAGCCGATATTGCTGCAGTTGTTGCTGCTGGTAGAGGAGTAAACGCGTAGCTGCGGGTTGGCGGGCGGCGCGGTATCTTTGATGATTTTGAAGGTGTAGCCCGGCCCGCTGGTGGTGTTGTAGGCCACGCAGTTGTTGCCGGAGTCTTTGAAATAGACGTAATAATTCGTGCCCGAGCTGCTGAAATCGCTCACGGAATAGGTGTAGGTCAACTCGCTGGTCGTTTTAAGGCTGCCGCCCATACTCCGCCAGGCACCGGCCAAACCGGCATTATTGCAATCAGTCGTACCATATTTAGTGGTCGAGATGGCCACGTAAAGCGGTGCCCAACCCAGGGCATCCCGCGCCTTGGTGGTCACGTTAACCGAAGTACCACTTGAATAATAGGTGCGATTGGTGCTCACATTGGCATCCGCGACGGCGCTTGGCACGGCCGAAAGCGTGTTCGGAGCCGAGTGATCGTAGGTAAAGTAAACCCAGGTCGAGCTGCTACCCGTAACGGCGTCTGTCGTGTTGTCGGCGTTCCCGTATTTCCCGGCTTTGTCATACACACGCAGCAACAACACATAGTCTCGTTCGGTTTGCAGGGTATAACTGGGAGTAAACGAACAGGACGAGGTGGACGTGCAAGTGAAATAGTTGTTGGAAAGGTTTGAACCGCCCGTAGTTTCCCTCAAATAATAGCGGTACATATTCGAATCTTTGATTCCCGAATACAACGAGCTGTAGGTGCTGGCGTTTCGCGTGTAGCTGCCGCAACTGGTTGAGGTGGCCGAACTCGGCACACAATCACCCTGAGTCGGCGTAAAGGTAAAGGTGGGGGTGTTGTCCGAGGTGTAGCGACCGCCGGGAGTTGTGGGTCGACCCGGTCTATCGGGACCCAGCGTATCGCGCCAGATATAGATGGTGGACCAGCCGCTCCAGGCATGGCTTTCGTGCGCGGTGCACACCGAATTGCGCGTTTTGAATTTGAAATCGTTGCGGCCCTGGCGATCCAGATTGCCCGGGCTGGGGCTAATAGCCCAACTGGCCATCGGCGAACTGCCGGTGTAACTTAGTTCAGAGCTTGTCGTCTCATTGAGTTCCCACTGATATTTCTGAATAGCGCTATCGTTGGTTCCCTTGCTGGCATTGCCGTAGAAGGTCGGCGTAGTGCCGTTTTTCCACGAGATGTTACTCTGGCTCGCATTCGTGTAATAAGGGTAATTCGAGGTCACCGAGGTCGTCGGCGGATTGCGGTCGAGCTTGAAGTAGCCACTGACTGTAGCGGACCGACCGGTGGTGTCCCAAACCTTGCACCACAAGTAGCGCGTGCCTTCGCCGGTGCTGGTGGCGTCGTCGTACTGGGTGTTGAACGTGGCATTCTGGCCCGTCAAGTTGGCACCCCGCGTGCCTCCGCCCTGGCTGGGATAGGAGGATGAACTGGAAGTCGTCCAGTTGCAATCGACCCGCTTGAGCTCTTCGTCGTCATGCAAGGTCAGCGTGATGTTATCGCCGTCATCGCCCAGGTAACAATTACTTGTGCTGGGCACGCAGCAGGATCCGGAATTCGACATCGTGATCGTGGGATTGTGGCCATCATACTTGTAGAACTTGCAGGTGCTCGCGGCACTGCGGGCGCCCTGATGATTTGAATCATCATAAGAGCCATCGTAAATCCTGGCACAGGTGGTTTTACCCGTCGCGCCGAAGCTTGAACCAACCGACCAGGTATAGCGAACCGTTTCATTATAGGAGGGGGTCGAATCCGTTACAGGGGTGCTGGTACAGTGGCTGGTGTCTACCGTAAAGCTCGAATATTCGCCGCTCAGCGTTCTGTAATAGAGCTTCCACGGCCCGGCGTTGGTACTCGAACTATTATCCTTACCATCGAAATATACAGAGAAATCCGAATTGACCCAGCCATTGGCCGGACAGGTGCCCGTGCTGCAGGTAACCGAGACATAAGGGTTATTTCGGTCGTAGTAATACGTGGCCGATTTGCGGGGATCGTTGTAGGTGCCATCGGTCAGACAATAGGTTGAATGGGTGCCAAAACCCCGCCCGGAATAATCGCAGCCGGAATAATAGAGCGTGATGCCGCCGTAGGCGCCGTTTCGAACCTCATTGAGCGTGCGCCCCATTTCGAACGCACCGGAATTGCCGCCACAACCGGAGCTCGTGGAGGACGTGCAGGTCAGATCCCCGGTGGGTCCGTCTACAAACCCCCAGCGCGGCTTGGAAATCGTATCCGCCAGCTCCCACTTGATATCCCACCCGCCGGTGTTATACCAACGCCCGGCCGTCGGGCCACCGCCTGCCGTTTTCTGGGCCAGAGTCGGCATGTTGTTATCGTAACGGTAGTAATAGCGGTGGCGACCCAAGCGGCGCTGCTTATCCGCATCGCCGCCGGCCGTAAACGAATCCCAGCCCCAGCCATGCATGTAAATGGTTCGAAGGCCGGTAGCCAGATTTTGGTTAGTGATATCCAGACCGGCCAGCCAACCGGTGGTCGGGTTGGAGTTGGCATAAGAACTGCTGTCATGCCCGGTTTTGAGGCTGGTAACCCGATGCCCGCGCGAGAAATCCGTGCTCGATGTGAAAGCATAGTCACCGTAATCCCTCGCGTAATAGTTCCACGTACTATTGCAGACAAACCAACTGTTTTTGCCCGCGCAAGTATTGGGCGAACAATCGACATTCGTTGTGCTGGCGGCTGCACCAGTGCATTTGGAGTAGAAAGTGTTGATCTGGTTCGACGTACCCGGCCAGCCGTTATCGATGCGATGGCGAATGTAGTAAGTTTGGGGTCCATCATAATATCCGCCCGTATTGGGATTCCGTGCGTAAATCCGCATTTTAACGGCATATTGCGTGCTGGTGGCCGAGGAGCCAAAGCCGAGGTTGTTGTAATCGGAAAATTCATAAATATACCCACCGTTTGAGGCTGTCGTTCCTGGCGGCGAAGAACCATTGGAAGGGCAGGCATAAGAATCGCTATACTGCCAACTCCCCGTATTGTTTCCATAACGGCGATAATAGCGAAGAAAACCACGCCCCTTTGCATTTTGGTGGCAGGTGTGCGCGACAATGCGAGCGCCGGCATAGGCGTTGTAGTTTCGGTCGTAATAGTCTAGGTAGGTCGAATTACTATTATTGTAATCCAAGGTTGGAGCGGCACTGATCCAATAGTTGTTTGCACTGTAGAGCGTATAAGCCTGCGCCTCCGGCTGTGGTGCCAGCAACATGAACCCGACGATCAACGCCAAGGCGTAGAGGAGGGACTTCCTGGTAAGTGCTCTCTCGGGGGCTTTCATGGTGGCCTCCAGCCGTTCCGCACAACGGGTTTGACGCGGGGTCTGTCGATCGTATCCCACCGGGTCGCAGAGAACCCGGCTTGGTGTTTCGTTCAGCCTTGTCTTTACAGGCATTTTCCACGCTCCGCATAACAGGTTTGACCCGGTTCGCAAGGCAGCGAAATCGGGGGATTTTCGACGTCGGCGCAGTCCGCGCGACAGATATTCAACCAACAGTAACTCCCTTGTGGGCAGTCCTGATCGTAGGTACAGGTCGGATAGGTTTGATTCTCATCCTGCTCGGTATCCGCCGATACGCAAGCCCCGCGATTGCTGCACACCTGACCCGACTGGCAATGCTGGTTCCCCAGGCATTCCGCCCAACAACGCTTCGGTGCAGCCTGGGTGTCGCAGTACAGATGGAAGGGACAATCGTTGTCCGATTCGCAGGGGATGATGAAGAAGTCGGGCTCGGCCTCTTCTTCGATTTCCGGCTCGAGTTCGGGATCGAGATCCACATCACCGTCGGTAGTCAATAACTCACAGACTCCGCGCGTCGTGCAGATGTTATTGTTGGGACACAGAACATTGGGCGGTCGGCATTCGGTCATGCAGAAGCCACCTTCGCAATGGGAATAGCTGGGACATTGGGTGTCGCCCGAACAGGAATAACTCGTCCCGACCTGCGTCGTTCCTTCAGGCACGCACATTCCATGATCGCTGCAGATATCAGAGACACACGGAACGTAGCTGTTGCACATAATCCGGCAAACGTGATCCGCTTCATCACAGAACAGGCCCAGAGGACAGTTGAAATCACTGGTGCACTCGGTTTCAACGATTTGGCAACGACGCTGATCCACACAAACGGCACCCGCGCCACAGTCGTTGTCCGTCTGACAATCACCCGCGACGCATTTGAAATCGGCATTGCAGATTTCAGTGGCCGGGCAATCGCTGTCATAGTCGCAGTCCGGCACGATGATTTCATAGGTCTCGCATCGGCGTGTAGCCAAGCTGCATGTGCTGCCCTCCGGACAGTTGGGCAGACATTCGGTTTCGCAGATACCGCTATTGTTGCAGAAATACCATTCGGGACAATCGTAAATGGTGTTGCAGGATCCGGCGAATTCGTCGTAATCATACTCCAGATTGCCCATGAAACACTCGTAGTCGGTATCGCCGCCGCAAGCCACGCAACGTCCGAACTCGTCGCAGATCTGGTCGTAACCGCAGCCGTAACGCGGCGGGGTGCAATCCTGCCTGCATTCGTAATCCTGGCAGTAATAACCCGGCGCGCAATGCGCATCCTCGGTGCACTCATCCTCGGCGTAATCGCTGGCGTTATCCATGCAATGGCCGTGCGGACCGCAGATCCAGAACTCGCCATACTGCGTTTGACACTCGGGGTCGGTGGCGCAATCTTGAATGCAGGTGTTTTCCGGACCGCAGTAATGATATTCATCGCAGTGGGCATCCTCGGTGCAGTCGGGCACCACCTCTTCTTCATAATCGGGCTTGGTGACGCACTGGCCGAACTCGGTGCAGAACTCGTAGTGCGCACACTGATTATCATAGAGGCATTGCTGCACGCAGTTGCCTTCGAAACAGAAATAGTGATCCTGGCAATGGTCATTCGTCGTGCAAGGCAGGGATTCGCATTGGCCGAACTCGTTGCAGTTCCAATTGCCGCCGCCGTTGGCCAATTCGCATTCCTCAGCACTCGCGCAGTCTTGGCGACACTCGCCACCCGAGCAATAGTACCCGTAATCACAAGGATTATCGACACTACAAGGAAGCGGCTCTTCTTCGATTTCGATCTCGGCATCCGGTTCGATATCCTCATCGCCGTCGATCGAATCGGGGACGCAGAACGCGTCGATGCAACTCCCGTTTTCGCACTGGGAATCGAAGCAGCATTCGCCGATGTAGCAGCCCTGCTCATTTCGACAGTAGTTGCACTCGGGGCAGTCGCCATGATTGCTACAAGCCTGACCGCAGCGTCCTTTATCGAGAATACAAACCGTGGGCGACCAGCAAGGCTGCAAGGCCCAGCATTCGCGCACGCAGGTGTTGCTATCCGCACTGCAGTAGTGCCCCCAACCGCAAACCTCATCCTCATTTTCGGTGGTGCAGGAAGTGGGGTCGCCACTGCAGAAGCCAGTGGTTTCACAGGTTTGACCGTTCGGACAAGGACGTTCCTGGGGATGACATCCATCAATACACTCGCCCGATTGCTGGTGGCAGATCTGATAGTCCGCACAATCCGCATCGTTCAAGCATTTACCGGATTCCACATCTCCATCGACTTGATCGCTATCGGTATCGTCACCGTCCACGATTTCCGGAACGCAATAGCCGTCCATGCAAATCAAGCTGGAAAGCGCACAATCCAGGCTGAACTCCCACTGGCCGTCCATATTGCAGCTATAAACCATGTTGCCCTGGCAAGCCAACGCACCGAATTCACACCCTAATTCGAGATCGCCGTCCGTATCCCCATCCGTATCGCCATCCGTGTCCCCATCCGTATCGCCGTCCGTATCACCGTCCGTATCACCGTCGCTGTCCGGTTCCGGTTCGAGATCGGGATCGAGATCCGGTTCGAGATCGGGATCGAGGTCGCCGTCGGTATCCGCTTCCGGATCGAGATCGGCATCGCCCGTTGCACAGAATTCACTTTTAAAACTGTAGGTATAGGGATCGCAGAATACGTAAATAGCCCCCGCCACCCCATCATAACTGAAATCACAGCCCAAAGCCGCCAAAAGCGAGTGGCCGTTTGCATCACAAGATATTTCACCATCGAACACCACCTGCCGCGACGTGCGCACGTTCACATGCAGCTTGCAGCCGGGTTGCTGGGCAGAGCTGATTTCCACCTGGCGATAATCGGCCGGGTTGACGATCAGCGGATCCACACAGAAAGTTCCGTTGATTACCGGGCAGTTACACGGCACGGTATCCTGGTCGCCGTCGGGATCGTCCCCATCGACATCGCCGTCGGGATCGTCCCCATCGACATCGGCATCCACCGGCTTGTCTTCATCGCCCGGGACATCGCCGTCGGTGGGATCATCCGGCTCCCGGTCGATATCGATATCCTGGTCGGGCAAAGGGATGCAGGTGTCACCGCTGGCAATATAGCCGTCGTCGCACACGCAAACACCACCCACGCGCTCGCCGTGAGGTCCACAGCTGTCATCGCCCGGCTGGCTTTCCGATCCACCTCCGCAGGCGATCACCAAGAAGGCGACGAGCAACAAGGTCATTCCGACCATTATTCCGTTATTTCCGGCCCAACGTACCATGGGTCCTTCTCCCTGCCTTGCAGCCATGCGGCCCTCGGCTTCATTCTTCGCACTGCACGGTGTTCGTCTTACTGCATAACGACAGTCACTATTAATGGTGCGGGCTATCCGCATAATTCCCACCTTTTCAGTTCCGTTTCTCGACTTCCAATCCACCCAAGTCTTTGTGCCGCAAAATGTAACGAATATCATCATCTTCGCGTTCGCGGCGCACCTGCTGCAGCTTGGCATAATCATGAATGGTAATGCTGTCGGCCAGGTAACCACGCTCCGGGTCCATGCGCAGCACGACCGTTACGGCGCGGTTTTTCAAGACATCGGCCGCCGAAAGCTTGGAAACGGCCAGAGATTCGGAAACAAAAACGGTATCATCGGTAATGCGAATCACCACCGGCCATCCCACCAGAGCAAAAACCACATCACCTTCATACGACTTCAGCGATTCCACCTCGCCCGTTACTTTGGAGTCGGTCGAACTCGCGTCGGCTGTTGCAGCCACCGACGCCGGATTCCCGACCTTGTACAACGGCGCGCGAGTCGATTCTTGGGCCAACAACGGCATGGCTACCAGGAGAACCATCGCCAAAACCAACCCGAAACGGATCGGGCGGGCCGCAATTTTCAATGGATTCGGCTGTTTGCTCATTTTAACGCTCCGTTCCTATCGCACCACGCGATAGAACATGGTTTTCGCTTCATGCAGATACGGCAGCCCCGCCGTTTGGATACGCATCACGGCGTCTTCGGGACCGGTTTTGACGTAGACAGCCTTGCTGTAAGGATCGACCATCACCTTCGACAAAATCGACCCGCTGTACTTACGTCCGGCATACCCTTGCCCCGACGTAGTATCTTTGGAAGTCAGACGCTGATTGCCGGTGACATCCTGTACGGCAAAACTGGGATTGCCACCCCATTCCGCCGAAACCGTCATCAAGAAACCACCACCGGCATTCGGGTCGTCCACCGCACGGATATCGCACGTACCCTGCATATTCGGAGTAAAGGTGGTGAAAAACGCCACCCATTCACGCTGGGCCGTTTCCGAGGTCGAACGGAACAAGTTTTCCTGCTCCACAACCGCCGGCTCGGTAATAACCTTCTCGCCGCGGTTTTGAGTAATTTCGCTGCCATCTGCATTTCGCGAATTGAACGTAATGTACCAACCTCGCCTGTCGGAGCGGGTTTCGGGGTCGACCACCGGTGTAACCGAGCGCACCCAGATCTCGGCACCACTTCCGGCCGTCTCCGAATCGACATCGCCTGCACTCAGTTGCTCATCGGTCACTTGGTTTTCGATGAGGTCCGACCATGGCACCACCGATCCAGCTCCGGACTCTTCCTGATGGTCCACCACGGCAAACATCTGCTGATAATCACGCACACACGCGCTTGAATAGCCGATATTCTGCTCGACGGTCGCACAGTTCGGGTCGTTCGGGTTATGTAAAAAAGCATCGAAACTGTCGTAGAAAGCATCGTACTTGCCCGAACCGAACATCACCATGATTTGGCCCAGGTTATCCGTATTTCCCATGAAGTCCGTTCGATTGGCCCCGGTCTTCTCGGTTCGCCAGACAACCGGGCGGGCGGTAATCGGCCGCGGATATTTGTAGAAATCATAAGTCTGATCATCCAAGTCCGACCCACTGGCCGCACTGGCGGCGATCAGACGCGGATTGAGGACCGTCTGTTTATATTCAGACAGTGTGTAGCTTTCAGAACTGCTTTTCGGAGATTGCCAGGTCTTGAAGATAACCTGACCCACGATGTTGGTGTTTTCTTCCGGGTCGGCGCCATAAATAGCCGGTTTGACTCGGAATCGAATCAGGTTGCCGACCAAGTCACCAATGTAGATGGTATCCTCATACCCATCCTGTTCGACAGATTCCCCCGCCTGAACCGGGAAATTGGTCGAAGCGTCCTCACCCCAACCCCAGGCATCCGCCACGGTGGCCGAGGTCATCACATTACCCAAAAGGAATTCTTCCCCGTTGGAAGCATCCAAGCCAAGCAGATTGTTTTCCTGACTGGAAATGCGAACTTTCGACACCATCTTCGGCTGATTTTTTCGCACCCCGGAAGGTTCGACATCGAACATGTCGAGGGCGTAAAAATATCCCTGCTTGTTCATCTGTTCGGCGGAATTCTCCGCATAGCCCGACCCGATAAAAGTCAACCAACGCGAATCGACATCGTCGTTGAAGCTGCAACCGGAGCAATAACGGAAGCGCCCTGAAGTCGGCACGGAATAGGTCAAACCCAAATCGTCATCGGTGAAGTACCACATGAAATCGAGATGACCCACCCAGCTGGCGGCTTCATCCGGATTGGAGGGAGCCAAGTGACCGTTTTTCGGCGTAATATCCATCGCCCAGTAATGCGTACCGCCCCCACGGCTGCCGACCATGAGAACGCTGCGCCAACCCTTGCCACCCACCGAATCGTAGGCATCGTGCACGACCGGCTTGAGGTCCATCGTGGGAGAACGCACCTGCTCATAAAACGGCTTGGAAAGTTCCATTAAATTGGGGAGGCCATCCCACGGAACGAAGCCCCAGACCTCTTGGCCGGTCATCGCATCGAAGCAATGGAGGATGCCATCGTTGGCCGCCACCAGCAAAACCGGCGCACGATCCATGTAGCCACTGTCCTTGTCCGACACCCATTCGCTGTAAGTCGGGGACGGTCCCACATCGGCCCAACTGTTCACCGGAGTCGCACCCAGGTAAACGGGATCGGCGTGCGCGATGTCACCGAGAAGCCAACGGTTGCTTAGATCGTCGTTGTCGTAACGTTCACGCAACATGACGATAAACGATCGGGGATCGTTTTGAAGCGCATCCAAATTCAACGGATTGTGAAGATCGAAATCGTGCGATTCATTGGAGTGCACAACTTTGCGCGTATCAGCTTGCTTGCCCTCTTCCGTCGCGTAGTTCAGGCTTCCCAGCGTCCAATCCAGAACGTCCTCCGCTCGCTCGAGCATCGAATCGTACAGGGGATCGCTGACATTGCTTACGTCCCCCTCGAAACCGGCAACGCCCGCATCGTGCAAGGCGCGGGCAAAGTGGGATTTGAAGCTGCTATTGATCCGATAAAAAGTGCCATCCGTATCGTAAGTGAACAACACGCGATCCTGCCATTGATCGGACGTCATCTTTTCGGTTTGCCAGTCTTCACCACGGCCATCCGCATACCACTTGGTTCCGGGAGTGCAGAAGTTGAAAACACAGTTGTTGTTGGCATCGGAGCAATCGCCGTTCGCATCGCAATACCCCATTGCGCAATACTTGGGACATCCGGCCTGATCCTCGCACTCCGGCGAATCCAGGCAAGACAGAGCCAAATCACCCAACTTGCACTCTTCGTTGCTGTTGCAGGGCTTCGGCATGTGGAAACCATTGACATTGCCACGCCAGTGGTTGGGATCGAAATTGATATCGAAAACCATCGGTTCGATGCGGTCGGTCAGATTCGAATCCGCCAGGTTGGCGACGGACTTATCATCACTGGATACGACAAACAACGACCGCGTCGTTCCATAACTGGAACGCTGAATCGGATCGTCGAAGGTCCACCGCATCGAGATGAATGTCGGCTTGTCGGCAGACAGCGTCAATTCGTTCCATTCGTGCGCAATCCCGTTGTCGTCAAGCGTCGTCAACGCAACCGACGGCTCCAGCTCGAATACCGAATTGCTGTCACTATCCATCAACACGGGTTTGAGGGGATTGGACGCGTCGAAGGTGGGAAAAGCGTTCTTGCGGATCAACTCGAATACGGCGGCCCACCAGCCTTCGAACTGCTTCGCCGACGGATGCAGACCGATCATACCCTGGAAAAACGACGAACCGCCCGTACCACCGGAAATGGTGGCGCTGTTCCAATCGTCATCCGTCGTCCCATCGGTTTCGTTGTCGTATTGCAGGTTGCACAGATAACCGTACCCGAAGTCGTTTCCGGCGGTAAACGTATCTGCCGCTACCCAAAACGTGACATCCTCGAAATCGAGATTCAGCGGCTGGATTTCCCAGGTAACATCGAAATAAGGCTTATTGTTTGGGGAATAAACATATTGGGTGATCGTAATAATGTCTTCCGTGCTCGGATTACCCGTGTCGGTCCAGATCTGATGACGCGACTGGATAAGATCGTCGTAACGTCCCATACTGGGATTTGAAAACAAAGGCGACAGCACCAGGTATTTCATCCGCCGCCCGATATCGCCGGGGAACCGCGTTCCCACGGCATCTTTCTCGGTTTGGCTGAGACCGCGCAGATCGGCGATACTATCGAAGCTGATGGTGTCGAGACGGCCTTCCGCAAAAGCCGAACTCCACTGACACAAGGCATCGTCTCCCTGATTGCACAGCTCATCAAAACGCATCCCGATCATCATGTTCGTCATGCCGGGAATCGTGAGGCCCGAACTGCCGGAGGAGCGGCTCACGACCGTGTAAACCTGTTCCCCGCGCACGCAAATCGGTGACCCGCGCCGAGCCGACGTCACATCCAGATCGGGACGGCCATCGTCGTAGTTCGGCTGGATGGAACCGTGCATGTTGAGTTTTTTATCCGGATTGAGATAAAGGCTGACCCCCACCTCGCCGGCGGAAGCCGTCCCGGAATATTCCCCGCCACACCGGTCGGCGACACCGCCGTCCAATCCATCAAGGGTGAAATAATACTCGCTGCCGTCCAGAGAGACATCGCTACGCTCCACCTGCGCGGAAGCGACGGAAGCCATGGCCCAAAAGGCAAAAGCGAGAGTGACTAAAATAACGAAACGTTTTCTCATCGTAATCTCCCTAAATGGAGAAACGGGTCTGTTGTTCGAGAGTCTGAATCTGCCGCAACACAATTTCCTGAGTGCTATCCACCTCATTTTCGCGCACCACGGCAGAATCGACCTTATACGTGTAGGTGATGGTCTTCACCCCTTGATCTTGCCCGGAACCACGGCCTTCACTCAAACCCTTGATGTCGACCGTTATCAGCTCGATACAAAACCGCGCGCGTGTTTCAGTCGCCTGAGCGCCATCGGGGAAGTAGTGCGTATTGTCGTCCGAGGTGCAATCGTAGCCCGGCAGTTCCGGGTTGGGCGACGCCATAATCACTTGGCGAGCCCGCTCGATGCCCCCTTCCGCAAACGTCAGATCCCGCATAGAATCCTGAAAGTTTACGGCGATCTTGCCCTCCTGCACCGCCATGTTGACGGCCACCACACCCACCAGCGACATCACAACCAAAAGAATCAAAGACACCAGCAAGGTCAAGCCTCGGGTGTTTTCAATCAAGCGGGCCGGAGACTGGATTTTCATTTGAGTCGTCATACGTCCATCCTCCCGTCAAACACCCGAGAAATAAGTAAACATATTCGGCAAATGCACGACCGTGGAAATGTGTACGTGGCTGAGTTCACACTCACCGCTTTCTTCCACATTCACGATCCGATCGCCGATGTAGTATTTCCGTTTGGCCATGGCGCAGTTGGTGACCATGGGATCCGGCTCTTTGCTCTGTACCAACAGCTCGATCTTGACTGCCCGAATACGATGTCGCCAACCGTCCGGCAACGCCTCGCCACCGCGGATCGGCACGAAATCGCCACCCTGCGGAGAAGCGGACGTAATGGCATCCTCAAGCAGATAGCTGAGCTGGAGATCTTTCAGACCACGCGCCAATACGAACGTGGTTTCCTGGGTATCGGGGTCCACATCCTCGGAAAGATTGGCCATATCGCAGGGTGTCCCCGATTCGCGCTCGTTACGGACACAGCGCAGCAGGTTGGTTCCGTCGAGCGCATAGGTCACAAACACCGGGCGACGCACAATCAACGTTCCCGGCTCGAAACTGGTAACCTCGGCATCATTCGTGCCCATCTGCACTTCACCGCTGAGCTTGAAGGTCTTGTCCTCGGCATCCAGATCACCCAAGGTGCCGCTGCCCATCCGCAAACGGTCGAGGTTGAAAAACACCACCGGATCACCGACTTTCAGCAGATCGACTCCCTGGCTATCCAGCAGTTTGACCGCCACATCGTTGAGTTGATCTTTGCTGAGGTTTTCCGCCATGATGGACATGCCGCCCAAGGACACCTGAAACTGCATCCGATCCGGACCGGTCGTACTGTTGACGGTTCCGGACGGAAATGCCATTTCGTCTTCCTGGCTGGCGTTCCCGGCGTAATCGTACCGCACGATAAACGGATCCACCGTTCCAAAGCCCGCCATCAGCAACTCGTTGGACATCATCTCCAAGGCCGCCCGTGCGACCTGCTGGACCATGCTGGTCTGGGTGGAGGAATGGTGGATACGGTTGGAGTTGATAAACAAAGCGAAGCCCGCCCCGATCACGACACTGGATAGCATCATCGCGATCATCAACTCGACCAGTGTAAAACCTTGATTCGATTGTGTCAGCCGTTTACGCATGCATCCCCCTACATGTATTTCGCGGTTAACGGCAAGCCGGTCAAACTGATCGACACGACATCATCACCGCCCTTCGACGCCCGGTCTGACCAGGAAACATCGATGGTAATCTGCTTAAACGATCCCGGCTGGGTAAGATCACCTTGGTCGGTGATGGTCCAGCAGAGCGTGTAGCGAAACTGCTCGTCATCCAACGCCGCACCTTCAGCCAGGCCGGCACGGGTTCGGATTTCCTCGCGCGTCAGGCAACTCTGATTGACTTCCTGGCAAATGCGCCCCGCAGCCGTCAGCCGCGCATCGGCAACTACTTCGCCGGTGTTCATATTTTGAAAAAACGTATAACTCGAGATTTCACTCAGCTTGGCCGTCGCCACCGACATCGCCTTGGTGCGGTCTTCAGCGGCGACATTGCCGCGCATGCCGATGATCTGCAGGGAAGCCAACGCCACAACGCCGATACCCAGCAAAACGACACTCACCAAAACCTCGAATATGGTGAAGCCTCCCTCGGAACTATTGGCTGTCAGTCTTTTCATTAAGCGCCTCACTCCGAAAACACGCCATATTGCAAACTGGGCAAGCCCAATGCACTGATTTCGATGGTTGCCGTCCGTCCCTCAGCCAAGCACCTGTTGCCGTCGTTGGGATCGGCCACACAGAAGATCACGGTGCGGTTGGCCGGACTCCCGTTCAACTCGGTCAGATAACCACGATGATTGTAGAAAACCGACGTGAACTCTTCCGACATCAGCACTTCGCCGGTCAACTTGAGTTCGCCGCGCATGAACTCCCGAGACTCGTTGACCGTCCCGTCTCCGCTCTCATCCCGCCAAACGGAAATGTAGCGAAGACCGTTGGCCTGAACGATCACGTTGCGCGAGCTACGAATGGCTTCGCCACGAGCATCTTGGAGCATCGTGTAAAACTGCTTGGCGGCCGTGTCGGTGTAGACCCGTGCAGGCCGCGACCCAAAGAATGCCAGCGAGACCGAGGCCGTAACAGCCACGATCGCCGCGACAATCATGACCTCAAGCAACGTAAATCCCCTGGCTTGTTTCGTTTCGTGCGCCATCGTTTCTCCTCTGGAGCGCGCACATTACACGCCCATGATTTAACTAAGCAAGTATTATACCAACGTTTTAGGGAAAAAGGAAGGAATGTTTCGGGGTTCATAAGACAATGCGAGGAATGGAAGATTCCAATAGAAAGCAGGTACTTAGGTGTGTTAGCCAACCAGCCGTTTAGCGACCGGAAACACCCGAGAGCCGAATATGCACGCCCATTATAATGGAATTACGCAATGATTGCATAGGATCCGCAAAAAGGTGATGAAATCGAGCCGGCCACCCGCGCTTTAATCGACATCATTCTGAATATTTCGCATCGTTCCCGTTGAATCGATGGTCCATTCATCCACGGCCGGATCGCTGTCGATATTGCACGGCGGGGTGCCATCCGGGTCGCAAACAGCCGTGACCAGAAAGTAATTGCTGTTGCGATTGGTGGTGGGTTGCGTGATGGTCAACTCGTAAATGGCACGCTGATCGGAGGTTTTCCAGATCCCCGGGTCATATCCGGGAAGCTGAGTCAGCTCGTTGTTGATCGGCATGTAATATCCCGTTTTCGCTCGGTAATTCTCCATCGCAAGCCGCGCCGCCTCCAGAGCCGCCTTGGCCACGACTTGACGGCTCTTGGCTACGCGATTGGTGTAGACGGGATAAGCGACAGACGCCAAAATAGCCACGATCGCCGCCACGATCATGATCTCGATCAGCGTAAACCCTTTGTGGCGCTTAAACATGCGTTCCTCCCTTCGACACCACCGACAAACGGCAGCCTACTCGCAATTCTCCGCTTTCAATCATGCGTATCCCGTGCCAAAATCGTCGACGGCCTTCTCGTTAGTGACCGCCGCCCTGACCGCCGGCCATCGTAAAGATCGGCAGATACATGGCGACCAGAACGAAGCCGATGATACCACCCAGAAAAACCATCATGATCGGCTCGATCATCGCCGTCAAGCCATCGACCGCGGTATCGACTTCTTCCTCGTAGAAATCAGCGATTTTCCCCAACATGGCATCCAAAGCACCGGTGGATTCACCAACCGCGATCATCTGCACCACCATGGGAGGAAACACACCGGTCGCCATGAGTGGTTCCGCCATCGATTTACCTTCGGTAATCTTGGCCTTGGTCTGAATGATCGCCGCCTCGATCACCATGTTTCCGGCGGTTTTCTCAACAACTTCAAGAGCTTGTAGAATGGGAATACCCGAAGAGATCATGGTGCTCAGGGTTCGGGTGAAACGCGCCACGGCCGTTTTACGAATCAGGTCGCCGATAACCGGCATCTTCAGAAAAATCGTATCGAGCACGTAGCGTGTCTTTTTCGTCTTCATCAAAGTGCGCCACAAAACGATAACGCCAACGATAGTGCCAATAATGAAGTGGAGTCCATCAACCACGAAATCGGATGCGGCCATCACCAACTGGGTCGGACCCGGCAAATCGCCACCGCCTAAACTCTTGAACATTTGAGCGAAGGCAGGGATAACGTAGACCATCAGGACGCCGACGACGATGAAGGTGACGACTAGAATGACGATCGGGTAGGTCAAAGCGGATTTCACACGTTTCTTCAACGCGCTGGATTTCTCGATATAGGCCGCCAGACGATCGAGAATCGTATCGAGAATACCACCCAGCTCACCGGCAGACACCAGTGAGACATAGAGATCGTCGAAGATCTTCTTATGCTTTTCCAGAGCGGAAGCGAAGGTCGAACCCGACTCGACATCGGATTTCACCTGATAGAGAACTTTCTGCATCACCGGATCGTCGTTCTGGGCGGCCAGAATATCGAGCCCCTGCACCAACGGAAGACCGGCATCGATCATCGTGGCGAACTGGCGGGTGAAGATAACCAGCGATTTCGGCTGTAGCTTGGGCTCCATCCCGGGAATCCGGATTTCGATGTTACCCATGGACTTCTTAACCGTCGAAGGGATGATCTGCTGCTGTTTCAAGCGCAGAATAACGGCCTGCTCATCTGCGGCCTGCATGCTCCCTTTTTTAACCTCGCCGTTGCGGGTTTTGCCTTCCCATTTGAAGTAGGGCATCGAGTCCTCCTTTTAAGCGGCCCGGGGTCAGAGTCAGCGCCGCGCCTGTATGCCTTCGGCTCTACCCGCGATCAGATTTTTCAGTTCGTCCACATCCCGCGAATACGCCATGGCATCGTCGAGCGTAATCGCCCTTTGCTTGTATAGTTTATACAGAGCCTGATTCATAGTCTGCATGGAAAAACGTTCCTGTCCCACCTGCATCTGGCCATATACCTGATGAAGTTTGTCCTCACGGATCAAGCTGCGAATAGCGGGATTGGGCACCAGCACTTCCAGAGCCAAAACACGACCAACACCCGACGAACGTGGAATGAGCGACTGCGTCATCACACCCGTCAGTACGAAGCTGAGCTGGGCGCGCACCTGATCCTGCTGATGCGGGGGAAACATGTCCACGATACGGGTAATGGTTTGCACGGCCGAATTGGTGTGCAGGGTGGCGAAAACCAAGTGGCCCGTTTCGGCGATCCCCAAGGTGGCTTCCACGGTCTCCAGATCGCGAATTTCACCGATGAGAACCACATCGGGATCCTGCCGCAGGATGTAACGCAACGCATCGGCGAAATTCGTCGTATCCGAGCCCACTTCCCGCTGGTTGACCAAGCAGTTTTTGTGCGGGTGCAGATATTCGATCGGGTCTTCGACCGTGATGATATGCGCGTTGCGTTCCGTGTTGATCATATCGATGAGAGACGCCAAGGTGGTGGTCTTACCCGAGCCGGTTGGGCCTGTCACCAAAACCAGCCCCTGCTTCTTGCGCGCCAGTTCGGCAACGACCGGAGGCAAGCCTAACTCCTGGATCGACATGATCTTGAACGGGATCGAACGGAACGTCCCGGCCACCGCTCCGCGCTGCATGAAGACATTTGCGCGGAAACGGGAAAGCCCCTTCACCCCGAACGAAAGGTCCAGTTCGTTATTTCCTTCGAACTTGGCCTTCTGCGCCTCGGTCAGGATCGAGTAGCAAAGCTGCTTGGTTTCCGCAGGCGTCAACGGCGCGGTTTTCACCGGGGCCAATCGGCCATCGATACGCAGTTGAGGAGGCGAGCCGGTCGTAATGTGCAAATCGCTCGCACCCCGCTCGATCATGGTTTTCAGCAATTGATGTAAACTGACCATACTCCCCTCAATGCTTCAGGAAGGGCGCGAAAGAGCCGTCCGGCGATATCTTAATCGGGCGACGTATTACGCAACACTTCCTCAAACGACGTTACCTGGTTCTCGAGTTTATACAACGCCGACTGACGCAGGGTTTGCATACCCAGGCGCATCGATTCACGTTTGAGTTCGACGGCGGAAGCGCCGTTGAGCACGAAGTCTTTCAACTCATCCTTGAAGGGCATGACCTCGTAGACCGCGATACGACCCTTGAAACCGGTGTTCGAGCAGGTCTTGCAACCACGGCCTTTGACCGGTTCGCAGGCTTCGGCGCGTTCCGGATCCATCCCGGCATCGATGAGCGTCGCGGGTGAAATCTCGATCGGCTCACGACAATCGGGACAAACTTTGCGGCACAGACGCTGGGCCATAACGCAAACAACGGACGCGACCACCAGGAAGGGCTCGACACCCATGTTGAGCAAACGCGAAATGGTGGACGGCGCGTCGTTGGTATGCAAGGTCGAAAGCACCACATGGCCGGTCAACGCGGCTTTGATGGCGATTTCCGCCGTTTCGAAGTCGCGGATCTCACCGACCATGATGATGTCGGGATCCTGCCGCAAGAACGAACGCAGACTCGAAGCGAAGTTGAGCCCGATATCTTCGTGCATATGCACCTGGTTGATGCCCTTGAGCTGGAATTCGACCGGGTCCTCGGCGGTACAGATATTCACCTCGGAAGTGTTGAGCTCGGTCATGGCCGAATACAACGTGGTGGTTTTACCGGAACCCGTCGGGCCGGTAACCAGAATCATGCCCCACGGTCGGTGAATCGAATCGCGGAAGTCGGCCAGCGGCTCGGGATCGAAACCCAGTTTGGTCATGTCAAGCTGCAGATTGTCTTTATCGAGCAGGCGGAGAACGACTTTTTCACCGAACAGCGTCGGCAGAACCGACACGCGGAAGTCCATCTCGCGGCCCTTGCCCAACTTGAGTTTCATGCGGCCATCCTGCGGCAGACGGCGCTCGGCAATGTCGAGTTCGCTCATGATCTTCAAACGCGACACAATGGCGTTTTTAAGCTTCATGGGCGGTTTCATTACTTCATACAAGACACCATCGATGCGATAGCGCACGCGGAAAAACTTTTCGTAGATTTCGACGTGGATATCGGACGCGTGCTTTTTGATCGCGTCGATGAGCATTAGATTGACGAGCTTGATAACCGGCGCTTCTTCGGCCTGGCTTTCCAAAACAACAACGTTGGCGTCTTCCTCTTCATCGAAGCCGACCTCAATATCGTCATCCTCGAAGTCGTCCATGAGGTTTTCGTATTCCTCATGCTCCTCCATGGTGTAATACATCTCGATGGCTTCTTTGATCGCCGTCTCGGACGACACCACCACTTCGACGTTGTACCCGGTAAGAAACTTGATGTCGTCGATGGCGAAAATATTGGACGGATCCGCCATGGCGACGATCAGGGAGGAACCCGCCCGGCTGACCGCGATGACCTGGTGCTTTTCGGCCACGTCGCGCGGGATGAGGCGGATGACCTGGGGATCGATATCGAAATCACCCAGATTGATGGAGGGAACGCCGTACTGCTTACTGAGGAAATCGGTGAGATCACTCTCGGCCAGGTAACCGAGACGAGTCAGGTTATACCCTAAACGGCCACCTTCTTTCGACTGCAGATCCTGCGCCTTCTTCAGTTGCGCCAGCGTAATGACATTTTCCCGAACCAGCAACTGTCCAAGCCGGTTGCCCATATGTACACCTCACCTGTCTCGATCGTATTCGATGTATGTGCTTGCTAGGTGTGGAGTTTCCCCACGCACCTGAATTATACGATTTTATCAGATCATCCCTTAATTTACAAGAAATTACAAAGTCCTGCACGATTCAACGGTCAGCGCCGCTCGTAAAGCAACAGTTGCCCCTTCTTGGATGGGCGGACCACGGCGACCCGGCGATAATAATCCCGTGCAAAGCCGCGCATGGCCGGATGCGTCCCGATCCCGCGATGGGTATCCAGAATTAAAAAGGCAGGCGGAGCCGGCTTCAAGTCGTCCAGCACACGCCCGACATCGAGAACTCCCGACTTGAACCACTGGGCGTTGGTGTCGGCCAATTCCAGCGCGATGGTCCGGCCGGTCATCAACGCAAAAAACGGTGTTGTGGAAGCATCGCCGAACAGCGTGCCGGGTGTATCGGCGCGCGCCTCGAATTCGGGCAGCAGGCCTGCGGGATTTTCGGTCGCCAGTTCATGCCACAAATAGCGTTTCAACCCACCGTGAAAATCGCCCACGCGCCGTTTTTCATCGAACACCAAAGCCTTGACCGCCCGATTGAGCGATCTCGGCAGCACCGGGCTGTCTTTCCAGGTGTAAGTGCTGATTTGGTTGAGCTGACGCTGGTAATAACCCAAGCTTCGTTCCAGCTGCTCTCCACCCACCATCAACCCGGCCAAAACGGTCAGTGAAATCAACAGGACAATCAGGATCTTACGCTGCGGCTGAGACGCTTTACGCGCCTCCCACCATGCGCATACGAAGCCGAGTCCTTCGGCCAGGGCAAAGGCCGTCAGTCCGGCCAAAAGCGGCACAAGCGGCGCCAGGTAATATGTAAACACGCGCTGAACGACCAGCACACCCAGCAACTGAAAAACGGCAGCAACACCCAATACGCCGAAAACAGCTTGGTTTTCGGTCAGACAGGCCGATTTCCGCCAGCGTCGCCAGCTCCAGAACAACACACCCAGCAAAGCCGGGGCGGCCAACACGTATTCATTGAAGAAAAACCGCAGCGTCGCGGCGCGTCCCCCGGCGCTCATAGGTGTTTTAGCCAGATGGAATCCGAACACCTGATCCCAGTAAGCCGATCCGAAGGCGATCAAACAGACAAGATGAACCCCCAACGTCAGTCCGACAAACACCACCGCCGTCCGCCAGCCATGCCGCCATGGGACATTTTGCCGAAAGAGCGGGACAGCCACAGCCACACCGATGAGAGCGGGCAAGATATGGAAAGCCGTCAAACCCGCCAGAGCCAAAAAAGTTCCGGCGCTGGCCGCTCGACCGCGTTGAAGGGCGACAAGCGCCGCCAATAACCACAGATTGGCCCAGTTGGCCCCGGTAAAATGGCTGGAAACACCGAGAAAATCCTGACTCAGCGCAAGCAGCAAGCCGGTTACCAACGCCACCGGCCAAGCCATCGCCGCACGGCGCAACAACGCCAGAAACAATCCCAGAGTCACAAGCGCCGGAACGATCGCCGCCAGTTTGGCCCAAACCGGAGAAAAATACCCCGGCAGCATCCATAACAAAGCGGCAAATAAATGGCCCGGCGGATGCGCCAGACGGATTTCCCGATACGGAACAACCCCCTGGGCGACTCGACGCCCGACATAGAGGTAAATATTCTCGTCGCCGGAAGCGGGAGCGGCACTGTAGGCCTTGAACAACAAAAAGAGCGCGGCGGGAAGCAGGTAAACCAACGCCGACCAACGGCCCCATTCTCCTGTAACAAAGTGGGATAACTCGGCATTTTCGATTAGCTGCGGCGGTTTTGCCGCCAGTTCGTTCTGCCGTCGTTCCCGTTTCTGACGCGCTTTCCGTCCCGTTATGTACCTCCTGTTTCGATGATCGCGAGTGTAACACCCGCCGCGAGAGCCCCACAAGAGAAATCCGCCACGGGATCAACACAATTCGGACTGCCATTGAGCTTGCCAAGCTGTTGGAAATTCTGTTAGAGTTCGGTCGGGAGGAGATCGTTGGCGACCTTCGAAAAGATCCTGCGAGGATTTCTGATTTTAGTGCTGGCCGGGGGGCTGGCCGCCAGCCTCGGCATGGTGGGGCTTTTCAGCTACTACAGCCGGGATTTGCCCGAAATCCGTAACGTGGAGAGTTACCAGGCACAACAGATTTCAAGGGTTTATGCAAAAGACGGCACTGTCATCGGCGAAATCGGCGAGGAACGCCGCAGCTTACTACCCTCCGAATCCATCCCGGAATTGTTGCTCAACGCCTTCGTGGCCGCCGAAGATTCCACCTTCTACCAACATGAAGGGCTTGATTTTATCGGGATCATGCGGGCGGTCCTGCGCAATTTTCTTTCTCTGCGCATCCGTGGCGGCGGTTCCACCATCACCCAGCAACTCGCCAAAAATCTCTTTCTGAGCAACGAGAAAACCTTTCACCGCAAGATCAAGGAAGCCATTCTCGCCTATCGATTGGAACAGCAGCTCAGTAAGCGTGAAATCCTCGCCCTTTACGTCAACACCATCCCCTTCGGCAATCGCTGTTTCGGAGTGGCCGAGGCGGCGCGTTTTTATTTCGGCACAAACGTGAAGGGTCTGAACGTCGGGCAGATTGCCTATCTGGCCGGTATGATCCAGGCGCAAAATCGTCTGGCCCTCAACCGCCATCCCGAACGCGCCAAGGAACGCCAACGTTACGTTTTACGACGCCTATTCGAATTGAATTACATCAGCGAAGCGGAATATCGCCGTTTCGACGCCGCCCCGCTGGTCTACACGCCGCCGCAAGACGTCGTCCCGGCCCCATATGTAGTTGAAACTGTACGCCGTTTTCTTCAAGAGCGGCTCGGTGAGGCCATCCTCGCAAAAGGCGGACTGAACATCGTAACCACCCTGGATCCCTCCATGCAGACCGCTGCGGGCCAAGCGCTACGGAGGAATCTGCTCGCCTACGACCGCCGCCACGGTTACCGCCCTTTGCCGATCCTCACCACGGAGGAGCGCGAGACGCTGATTGGTATTGTCAGCAGCACCGCAAAGAAAAGGGGGGCGACTGACGCCCCTGCCTTGGCCATGAGCGCTGAAACACCGCCCCATCCACTCAAAGACGGCCGAACGCCTCTCTGGCACACCCTGGTTCGTCGCATCAAGCCCGAAGGGCTCTATTTCGCTTTGATCGAGGCCGTGGACCCCGTCAGCGGCGATTTGCACCTGACCACCGGCCACCGGTCCGGTCGTATCGCCGCCGCCGACGCTGCCTGGGGGCTGCCGCCCCGCACACCCGCTTCCGCGCGTCCGACGGCCTTGGCCAAACGCTTTTCCCCCGGCCAACTCGTAGTCGTGCAGACAAAAATCGGCAACAATCCAAAAGACTTGCCGAGTTTCGTTCTGGCGCAACGGCCCGAAGCCCAGTCGGCTATCGTGGCCATCGATCCGGCCACCCACGCCCTGCGCGCCATGCACGGCGGCTTCGATTTCTATCTCAGCCCGTTCAATCGCGCCACCGACGCGCTACGCCAGCCCGGCTCCAGCTTCAAACCCTTTGTCTACCTCACGGCATTGCGCTCGCATCGCTACACCCCCGCCACAGCGGTGGAGGACGCCCCGCTTTCCTATCCCCTGGCGGGCGGCCGCACCTGGTCGCCGCAGAATTTCGACGGGAAGTATCGCGGCTTTCTCCCCCTGCGACGCGCCCTGGCTCAGTCGCTGAACACCGTCGCCGTCCGTTTGGCCGACGACCTCGGCTTAAAACCGATTATCGCGACCGCCCGCGAATTCGGCATCACCACCCCGATTGCGAACAATCTCACGACCGCCCTGGGCAGTTCGGAGGTCCGCCTGATCGAGCTGGTCAACGCCTATGCGTCGCTGGCCGCCCTGGGGATGAGCGACGCCCCATACTTGGTCGAAATCGTGCGAAATCCCCGCGGTCGCGTACTCTATCGGCATACCCCGGCACCGCACCAGGCCGCCACTCCTGCCGAGACGGCCTTGATGGTCGATCTGCTGCAGTCGGTGGTGCAAAACGGCACTGCCCGCCGCGCCCGTTCGCTCGGACGTCCCCTGGCGGGCAAAACCGGCACCACCAACGATCAGGTGGACGCCTGGTTTGTCGGCATCGCGCCTTCGCTTGCCTGCGGCGTCTGGGTGGGCTACGATGACCGCCGACCACTCGGACGAGGAGAGACCGGGGGCCGGGCCGCTTTGCCGGCCTGGATCGATTTCATGGACGCGGCTTTGGCCGACCAACCGGTAGATCCCTTCCCGCGACCGGCCGGGCTGGTCGGCACCTGGATCGACCCGGAAACCGGGGCGGCGCTGCCGGGCGACGATCCGCGCGCCGTATCCGAATTATTCCTCAGCGGCACCGAACCCCGACTCGACACACCCAACCCCGATTTGCAGGAGCGCAACCCGTGAAACCACGCGCCATGACGACTCTTGTCCTGATTCTGCTCCTTTTGGGATCGACCCCGATCGGCGCACAAAATCCGCCCCCGTCCCGCAGCCCCGACCCGACCACGCTGAAAGAGGCCGTCGGGCAGTTGCTGGTCGCGCTGGACAGCAGCGAACAGACCTTCCGTCAGGTACGCGGCACCCTGCTCATCCGCAGCGACAGCGGCAACAACCCCACCGCACCTCTGACGGCCGTCTTGGAACGCGAGGGCCGTCTGGCGGCCCGCCAGAGCGGTCGTTTCGGCGAAATCCTGCTACCCGGCGACCTGCCTTTTTCCCTCAACCGCCTGGACGTCGAGGCCTTGGAGCATCTCGACCGCCTGGGAGTGGATCTCGTCCTCGATTTATCGGCGGCCACTCGCGGACGCGCACTGCTGTTGCGAGCGCGCGGATTCTGGCTGCAGGGCGGAAGCTGGGGAGCGGCACTGGCAACTCGTCCGGCTTATCCCGAACGACAAGCACGCGTGCAGCTCGCCCCGTCACCGCACTGGGCAGCCCTGATCCGACCGGCGGAAGAACTCAGCGGCAACGCCGCGTCCTGGACGCATGGCGAAGCGGCTCAAACCGAGGGGCGGGTTCTGGATCTGGCGCTGATCGATTTCGACGGCGATGGCGATCGCGACCTGATTCTGCTGCTCCCCGACCGACTGGAACTATGGAGTCGGAGCGACGACGCGCTCGACGGGACGAAAGCCGAATTGGAATTCCGTTACACCCAAGCCCTCGACGCGCCCACCGGCCCATCTTCACGCTGGCCAGCCGGTGAACTGACGGTCTGCGGCGGTGGACGTAATACCCCGGCACGGGTGGCCTATCAAATCTCGGGCCAGGCAAATGGTCACCAGGCGCTGTGGAACGGACGCTCGCTGGTTCCGTCCGACCGCCTCGCCCATGCCCCGCTGGCATGTTTCGGCCAAACGTGGGTCCAGGGAACCTACCGTCCCGGAACCCACCTTTTCAAGCCACAACTCATCGTTACACAAGCGGAAAACGCTTCCCCTAAACCCATCACAGTGCGCGGTCCGTTCATTTCGGTTGTGGGGGCCGCCCCCGAACGTTTGATCGAAATCGGTGTGGATGGACGGCTGACTTCAACCGCCTTCGGCGGTTTGGAGGCGATCCGCTGCGGCCAGAAACCGGGTTGGCTCAATGAACCGGAAGCGCCGCTTTTAATCTGCAGCCAGGCCCGCCCGACTCCCACGCGCGACCGCTTGACGTTCTGGCGTCTCCTGCACGACACGGTACGTGAGGAGTCGCACTCGCCGGAATTGCCGGGTGCGTTACAGGCCGTCACCGCCGCCGAAGGTCCGGAGGGACAAGTGGTCGCCGCCGCTCGCTACCTGAAAGGCCGCAATATCACTTTGATCGACTGGTACCAGCGATGAAAAAAGTCCACCCAACAGAACGAGAAAGCAAAACGAGCATGACCCGAACGAGCCCGATCAAAACCGTCAACCGACAAGCTCTGCTGCTGCTGGCCATCGGCCTGCTCACCCTCGTGGGTGCATCCGCCGCGCTGCCACCCGGCTTTGGCGGCACCTTCACCCTGCTGGTGAGCGAGCCGTTCGACACGCTTGATCCGGCTTTCGCCACGACAACCGGCGAACGCCACGCCGCCGCACTCATCGCCGAGCCGCTGGTGAAAAGCGATGGCCGCAACGCTTTGCCCTGTCTGGCGGAACGCTGGGAGATGGAAAACGACGGCCGCCGCTGGCGTGTCTGGTTGAAAACAGGCCTCGTCTTCCACGACGGCTCGCCCTGCCGCGCCGCCGATGTCGCCGCCAGTTTGAATCGCATCAGGAAAGCAGAGTTGGGATCGCCGATCACGCCTGCACTCGTCCATCTCGACCGCATCGAGGTCGTCAGCCCCTATGAACTGTTGTTCGAGTTGAACGCGCGCCGCTCCGACTTCATTCATCGTCTGGCAAACCCCGCCCTGGCCGTGTTGCCCGAACGGCTGGCCGCCTCCACCACGCCCATTCTTCAACCCATCGGAACCGGCCCCTTCAGCCTGACGACCTTCGCGCCGAGCCGCAGCACCCTGGACGCATTCCCCGCCTATCACGGCGGTCGCGCTTTTCTCGATCGCCTCGTCTTCGAAACGGTCGACACCAAGGAGGCGGAAAAAGCGGCGCTCGATGCCCGCCAGGCTTCCGCCGTTCTGGGTGGACGCCTGGATTCCGGCGAACACACCCGACGGCAGATCGGCCTTTCCCCCAGCCGCATCCTGCTGCGACCCAATCCTTCCATCCCCCCCAACGTGGCCCGACGCTGGGCGGAGTTGTTGACTTCGCTGGTGGCCTGCGAAACGACCGTCCGGCTTTTCGAAACCCGTCCGCGCGCCCCCTTCCCCTCGGAAAAAGCGCCTGCGCTCCAGTTCGCGCCCGGACCCTCGCTGCACGAGAAGGGTCAAACCAATCTCAAAGCCATGGCCGCCGCTTTTCGTCAAGCCATCGGCCATAGTTGCGCCGCCTTCAAACCGGATCCCATACTGGCCGCGAAACGAGCCGCCCAGTTCGAATCCGACGATCCCTTCCTGATTCTGGTGCGACGCAACCAACCCGAACTGGTATTGATGGCCGAACGCATCGCTCTGGCCACCGAGCGAGTCGGATTACCTGTGAATGTTCTGGCACTTTCAGTGGCCGAACTCGCCCGCTTGCGAACGCAGTCCCACTGGCAGATCGAGCTGGCGGAGTCCGGATTCAACCCGACCGAAAGCGCCGACCCGTCCGGAACGGTCGAGTTTTACCGGCTGGCCCCGGCGGTGGATTGGGTGGACCCTGCCTTTAATCCCACTCCCTTCGATGCCTTCGGCCTCTTGCAAGTGGCGGATATCTACCGGAGGAAGCTGTAATGGCACGCTTGACACCGGCCGCCCGCTTGCGTTGGATGAATGTCCTCGCCTTGGTCGGCCTGCTGGGCCTGTTGGTCGTTTTGTTCACCACCCTGCCCGACGCAGCCGACGAAGTCATGCGCCGCGAAGCGCAAAGCCGTCTCGAACGGGCGGTGGCCGCGCTGCCGGAAACGCTGAAACACGACACCCACACCTTCCGCAAGCGTCTCAAAACCCTGGCCGAGGACCCCGATGTCACCGCTATGGCCACTCGCGAGACTCCCCAAAATGGAGAAGTCGGACTGGCAAAACGGCTGACCCAACGTTTTTCTCTTGACAATCTGGTCTTAATCGATCATTCAGGGCTCCTTCGTTCCCTTTACCCGGATACCGCCCGGGTGGGGTTGGTCGATCCGGCTCGGCTGGAACTGGCCAAAGCGGCTACCGCCGATGCGCTCATGGCACCCCCCGGTGGACGCATCGCCCATGGATTGGAATCCGTCGGCGACGCCCCGCTGGCGACGTTCGCCGTGGCGGAACCGGTGGCGGGCGGACGACTGTGGGTGCTGGCCAAGTCGAACGTCTATCGTTCCGATCTTGAGGCGGCGGCGTTGCGGCTCGGGGTCGCGCTGCAAGACGTCATCGATCCGAACGCGGCCCCCGCTACGGAGGCGCTGAACGATCATGCGCGCCTGATTCCCTTCGACGGACTCGGTGGCGCGCGCATTCTGTCGGTGATCGTCCAGACACAGGGAGACGGCGGACGCGTGGTAAGGGATTTGATTATCCGCCGCCTGCTACTCACGGCGACACCTTGGGTACTGGTATTCGCGATTGTTCTCATTCTGGCCGGATGGCCGGGAAAAGATGAATCATGAGTGACGAAATCATATCGGGACGCCTGGGAGAAGTTCGCGACAAGCGCGATCTATGGACCGGCTCCGCCAAGGAAATCGCCCTGCAATACGCGGTCATTACGATCGGTGCGGCGATTTTCGGCCTCTCGATGACCCTCTTCATGCTGCCCTACAAAATCGCCCCGGGTGGTATTTCCGGTCTGGTGGTGGTGTTGAATCACCTGCTCGGCTGGCCGGCCGGCCTGACGCTGTTGCTGTTCAATATTCCGATTTTCATTGCCGGAACCCGCCTTTTGGGAACCAGCTTCGGCTTTAAAAGCCTCTACGGCACTGTCATGATTTCGCTGTTCACCGATCTCACCAACGAAATCTGCCATTTACACGTGGACATCGGCGACCCCATGCTGGCTCCCGTCTTCGGCGGCGTCGTGATGGGCGTCGGCCTCGGCCTCATCATCAAAATGGGCGGCGCGACCTCCGGCTCGGGCACCATCGCCCGGATCATCGCACGTTATACCAATTTCAAGCATGGCTCGGCCATCCTGATTTTGAACACCCTGATCATTCTGGTGGCCGGAATCTGTTTCCGCAATGCCGACCTGGCCATGTACGGCCTGTTGTCGCTGTGGATTTCCTCGCGTGTCATCGACGCCATCATGGAAGGCATGGACTACGCGCGCGGCGTGTTCATCATCACCTCACGCATGAACGAGGTGTCCGACGCCATCCTGCACAACCTCGGCCGCGGCGGCACGGCGCTCAAAGGCCGCGGTCTCTACACCAACCGTGAACGGGAACTGATCTTCTGCGTCATCACGCGCAAAGAGCTGCCCGACCTCACGAAAATCGTCAAGAAGATCGACCGCAAAGCCTTCATCATCATCACCCAGGTATACGAAGTGCTGGGTGAAGGATTCCGGCCGCGTGTCTGAGACGCTCATCCATGGAAAGGACGTCGGTTTGCTGAACAAAATCATCTGGGAATTCATCAGCTTCTGGGGAACCCTGGTCGCCGGTATTTTGCTGATCGGACTGGCTTTCTTCGTCGACCGAACCCTCGGGTGGGTGGCGCTGGTCGATCTGGCGATCATTACCCTCGTCAGCAACACCTACAAGGTCTATCGTTTCAAACCGCGCCCCGATAACCCCGAAGGACATCGGCCCGCTCGGCCTTTCCGCCTCTGGCAGGTGTGGATGTTTCTGAAATGGAAAAACTGCAAAGCTTATTTCCATTATGTGGATGCAGGCTCGTTTCCGTCCATCCATTCGGCCCGAAGTTTCAATCTGGCGGCATTGTTCGGATTTTTCTTCGCCACCCCTCTAGCGTGGATAGCTTTGCTGGCCGGAGCGGCCTTGATCGGCGGATCGCGGGTGGTGAAAGAACGCCATTTCCCCGTGGATGTCGCCGCCGGCGCCGTTCTGGGACTGCTCACCGCCGCCGCCAGCGTTTCCTTTATCGGTGGCTGAGCCGCTCGCATCTCCGTCTCGAACGAAACCGACCGAAATAGAAAAACCCCGACCAACCCAACCTCTACGGCAGCCAATCGGGGCTCGAAGCAAGTCTTATTTAAGAAACAGCCAACGACAACCGGGACACGCGTCTAGTTTTTGCTTTTGTCCAGATTCGGGTCTTCGATACCGAAAAGCGGCTCGCCGACTTCCATCAATTCTTGCTCGGTGGCGGGATGCACATCTTTGATGGTGATGTCGTAATGCAGCGTTTTCCCGGCCAACGCGTGGTTGGCATCCAGCAAAACATCGCTATCCCCAATGGATTTAACCTGCAGCTTGATGGTATGACCCTGCTCGTTCACGGCATCGAAGCTATCGCCGATTTTCAGTTCCACTTCATCGGGAATCTCGCTTAGCGGCACGGTCACGACCAGCGAGTCATCACGCATGCCATATGCTTCCTGGGGTTTGACTTCACAAGTGAAACGATCCCCCGGTTCATGCCCTTCCATCTGGCGTTCCAAACCCGGAATCAGTTGACGATAACCGTGAATGTAGGAAGGCGATTCGTCAATCCGCGAGGCTTCAACCAAGTTGCCGTCCTCGTCGCGCAGGACATATTCAAACACCACCAGGCAATTGCGATCAATCTGCATACTATGTCTCCCGTTGTTTTTGCCTCGGACGATCAGTCAATTTATAGATCGGATCGTGCGCCCGATTCATTCCACCCCATACAACATGAAACGGCTGTGTGCAAACTCTTTTTTGGGTTGAGGCAAAACAATTAAGACCGACCGCATCCGAAAATCACCGATTTTTTATGGATTCGGGGAAGCGTTTTCATTGAAATCATCCCCGAATCAGCTTGACAAACCCCGTGGAATCGCCATTGTATGCAGGCAGTCATCCTTACGGAGCGTGCCACGATGAGTGATGAGAAAAAAAGTAAGCTGAGCCTCGTCGGCGAGGGTCGCCATTTGACCGATTCGGCCATTCGAGACTTGTTTCCCACCTTCGCCAACCTCGATATGACCGACGAAGCCATCAACGCCTTGACGCCGCTCGAGCGCCAGGAGCTGATTTCCCGGCTGGATTACCGTAAAAAATACCAGTTGCTGCGCGCAGCCGAAGATTGGCCGGAACTGGTTCGCTCGCTCTCGCCCGAAGACCTGTTCTTCACCATGGAAGCCGCCGGACGCACCGACGCGGTCGATCTTCTTTTCGAGGCCGCCCCGGCCCAGATCACCCATATTTTCGATATGACCTGCTGGGAAGCGGATACGCTCGATGCCTCCGAAATGCTGGATTGGTTCGGCTACCTCATGCAGCTCGACCCGGAACAAGCCGTCTTCAAACTCCGTGAAATCGATCCGGAAATCGTCGTTTTGATGCTTTCCAAACACATCCAGGTGCACCGCTACGAATGGTACGAAGACCGTAACTACATCGACGACGACAGCCTGTTTTCATTCGACGATCTCTATCTTTTCGAACTGATCGACCCCGAGTCCACCCAAAGCGAACGGCTGGCGGTCTTTTTGCAGATGCTCTATAAAATCGATTATCCGCTCTATCGCTACCTGATGGAGGTGATATTGTGGGAAATGTCTTCGAATGTCGAGGAGTTGGCCTATCGTGCGCACTGTGACCGATTAAGCGATCACGGCTATCCCGAATACCTCGATGCCTTGCAGCTGTTCGCTCCGCTAAATCCCGAAACGGCGAAAAAACAGTGGCAGCAGGAACAGCCGCGTAAAACACGGCTAACCTCCGACGACGTTCAGTTACCCGCTTATTACGGACACCTGCTGGAAGCCGAGAGTTTCCTGACCCGAATACTGAGTGGGGCCGACTCCAGCCTGCGTGAAACCTGGCGGGGAGAACTGGTGCTCCTGGCCAATCGGTTGATCGTCGCCCGTAAAAGCATTCACGATCTCGATCGCATCCGTGACGCCCTCGACGAAGCGCACCGGACTCTCTCTCTGGGGATGGAATACCTGGCCGAGGGTGATGTCGCGCAGGGAGAGGCCCTTGCCACACAAATTCCCTTTAGCCAGGCCTTCCGGGTCGGCTACAGCCTCATTCGTCTTTTACATCGTCGCGCGGCAGCGTTTCAGGAACGCTACGTCACCCCCACCGGACGCGGGGCGCTGAAACTTATTTCCTCCCCTACGCGCGAAGTGCTGCAAGGCCTGATGCGCCAGCCCCCGCTCTATTTTGCAGGCGCGGAAGGCGATGGCGCGATGATCAGCCGCCCGTTTACCAATTTGAGTGAACTGGAGCGCGCCAAGCTGCTGCTGACGCGTCTCGAATTTCTCTTCGATCTCCACTTCCGTATCCTGGCTGTCGATCCCAAAAAAGTGGTGAAGGGTATCGTCGACATCGGGCTCGACCCGCTCGACCCGGATTTGCGCTTCGTCAAACTCTTCCTCACCCTTTACGTTAATGCGACGGCGGGAAAAGAGCTGGCCTACACACCGATAAACCGTGAGGATTTCACGCATTTCCTCGAAACACATCTGGAACCTCAGGGAAACTCTTTCCATCTGCAGGCCGATGTGGCGCGGCGGATCGGCGACTGGCTGAAGCCGATCACTTCCGAAGAGCCGGAAACCACTCGGTATTTGGCGGGGGAATGGGCGCAGCGGAGCGTCTTGGTTCTCGGACAAATAAGCACACAGGTGAAACGCCTCGACCCGCAAGGGGCCATCAGTCTATCTCAAGTGCTGTTGTTGGCCTGAAATCAAAAACCCAGATCGCGCATCAACGCTCGTTTTAAGTTAATCAGTTCGGTATTGGACAGGCCGCAAGCCCCGTCTTTCAGCATGGGAGTATCCTGAAAAAGCGGGTTGTAATCGATGGGCAAGGAGTCCGGTAACCAACCGTTTTTACGGCACGTTTCAAAGACAGCCGTCCCCGGCAGCGCCACGACGAACTGCACCCAGGGTTCCGCCCCGGTACGGACGTAAAGGTCACGGGCAACGAAAAACGTGCTGCGAATATCTTCGGCGCTTTCACCCGGAAAACCGACCATGAAATGCAGCCCCACCGGCAAGCCGTCTTCCTGCGCCCAACGGGCCACTTCCTCCACACGCTCCAGGCTCTGGTGTTTGTGAATCAGGCGGTCGAGCACACCCGGTGATCCCGATTCGGGCGACAGAGACAGACGCGAGATGAGCCCGGCCAACTTCGCAACCTGCTCGCGAGAAAGCTTATCGGCGCGTAATCCGTTGGGAAATTCCAGTTTCAGGCCGTGCCGAATCGCTCCATCCAGCAACCGGTCGAAGTGTTCCCGCCCCACGTTGGCCGCCTCATCGAGCACCCACAGCTTGTCGACCCCTTCCAGCGCCGCGAAAGCGGCCAGTTGCGCCTCCAGATCCGGGCCATCCAGCGGTCGCCATTCGCGCGGAATGCCCGCCGCCGCCGCAGGATTGCTGGTGCAGAAACGACAGGCGAAGCAACAACCGCGGCTGGCCTTGAACGGCAAAGTACCGGGCGTCGCGGCAAAGGGGTTGGGACGCGTATCGGCGGCAAGCGCCCGAGCAAGAAAGGCACGGTAGGCGCGCAGATCCACCTGCCTGTAGACTTCGCCGCCATAGGCGGACAACGGCCCTTTCAACGGACGACCATCGATGGGTTGCGCACGCAACGGAGAATCGGACGGGTGCTTTTCCAAGGTATCGAGTAGGGATGCAAGCGCGACTTCCCCCTCGTAGCGCACCAGCCAATCGGGCCGATTGGGATGCGTCAGGTAGCGTCCGGGATCGTAGGCGACGTAATTCATGCCTCCAATATGCGCATCGGCGAAAATCACCGGAGCGTCGGGGCACCCGGCACGGCAGGCGGCCACTAGACGCCATAGCAACGCCGGGTCGGGATTCTGGACGCTGAAAGCTCCCAGGTGCAGGATGGCCACCTCGAAACGCGCCTCGGCAATCCGCGATTCCATCTCGTCAAGGGTTGCACCCAGTACGAAATAGGGCGGATCGTCGCGACGATCCGCCGTCGGCAAGGCGAAGGCGTCGAGAACGTCGACGGAATGACCGCAAGCGGCCAAATGGGCCGCATTCTGCCACACGGCCAGCGAGGCAAACGCCGGATAATCGATATGTTGAGTATGAACCCGCAACGGCGGGTGTATCCACAGCACACGCATGGTGGTCCCTTGCCTCGTGTTGTCGCGCTCCACTCACCATAACGCGGGCTCGAATGGCTGTCACGGCAATTCATCAATATCCGTCACTTTTGCTGGACACAGACCGATGAGCGGCGTAAATTCGTCGGTTGGTGGGGCCGGTGGCCACATATGAATGGATGAGGATGTGATGCAGAGTACCTGGCGACTGTGGATGTGGATGGCCCTTTTCCTGATGACCCTGACCGCCTGCAGCGGGGATGACCTCGATTCCAACACAAGCGACGGCGACGACCCCGATGGCGATGGATCCGGCGCCGATGGCGACCAGGATACGGACGGCACCGAAATCGGCGATCTCTGCACACCCGGTGTGTGGTTCTGTTACGACGACTATTCCCGCTGGCGCTGCAATGAAAACGGAAGCGATTACGAAAACCTCGCCCTTTGCGCCGATAACGAAGTCTGTCAGGCCGGTCAATGCCGCGAGGCTGAAGCCGTTTGCTCGCCCGGCCAGTGGGAGTGCTTCGACGATACCGCCCGTTGGCAATGCAACGACGCCGGTTCCGACTTCTCCGACCCGCAACGTTGCGGCTTGAACGAACAATGCCTGTCGGGCCAGTGCGTACCGGAAGAGTGGATCTGCATCCCCGGTGAAAACACCTGCGTCGACGCTCAGACACGCGGCCGCTGCAACGAATATGGTAACGCCTACGACGACACGGCGACCTGCCCGGCCGATTCCGTTTGCGAGGAAGGTGAATGCGTGTTCGAACCGGACGGCGACGACCCGGATGGGGATGAGACCGACGGCGATGAGACCGACGGCGATGAGACCGATGGCGATGAGACCGATGGCGATGAGACCGATGGCGACTTCGACTGGGACAACAATAACACCGGTTTCAGCGCTTGCGACGACCTGTCCGATTCCACCTTGCGAGCCTGTCTCGAATCGCGCATCGACGGGCATCACAGCCTGGGTTACGACAACGCCAAAGACGCCATATACAGCGATATCGACAATCATAACGGCCAGGTGGAGTGCGTCTATACCGGCCTGCTGGTCAGCACCGACGGCGTTCCGAACTCCACGTTGATGAACACCGAGCATTCTTGGCCGCAAAGCCTGGGTGCCGGTTCCGAACCGGCCCGCTCCGACATCTTTCATCTTTTTCCCACCAAATCCACCGCCAACAGCCGCCGCAGCAACTTGCCGTTCTGCAACGTCGTCACGGTGGATTGGCAGGATAGCGGAAGCAAGCTGGGCTGGGATGCCAGTGGCAATAAATGCTTTGAACCGCGCGATGTCCACAAAGGCGACGTGGCACGCGCGATATTCTACTTCTCCGTTCGCTACAACATGGCGGTGGACAGCGCCCAGGAAACCACGCTGAAAGCCTGGAATCGGAACGATCCGCCATCCGATTACGAAGAGGCTCGTAACGACGCCATCGAAAGCTACCAGAACAACCGCAATCCCTTTATCGACCGCCCCGAATTCATTGATGATATCGCGAATTTCTAGGTAGCTTTGAAGGGTTAAACCGACTGCTTCCGGCGGCGACGGTCGGCTAACGGACTGAGCGCGCGCGCCAGCGTGATGCCCACCACCTCGGATGCTCCGGCATCGAGCAGCGGCCGGGCGCAAGCGGCCAGGGTCGCGGCCGTGGTGGCGACATCGTCCACCAGCACCACCCGCGATCCGACCACGGACTCCGGACGTGGACAGGCAAACGCTCCCGCCACATTCGCCACCCGTTCTTCCAACGATTTACCCACCTGCGAGGCGGTGTTCTGCGTACGGCGCAACCATCCGGGGCGACTGCGCGCACCGACACCCGCCGCCACGGTCCGTGCCATATCATCGGTCAAATTGAAGCCTCGCTGCCGACGACGGATAGGGTGCAGCGGAACCGGCACGAAAACCGCCTTGGACGGTTCATCGATCAAGGGCGGCACCAGCGAGAGCAGCGGATCGCCCAAACGACGGGCGATATCCTGACGTCCTCCGGCTTTGGCGGCCAGAATGGCGGATCGCACCGGACCAGCGTAACGGGCGACGGAACGGAGGCGGATGGAGGGTTCGGGGGTCCGACCCGCTTCGCAAGCCTGACACAGCGTGCCAGAAGGGGCGGGATGGCCGCAAATCGGACACAACGACCCGGCCAGAGGTTCGATCAACAATTGGCATTCATGACACAGCGGCCAGGGGTCGTCGCGAGCGAGGTAGCGGCGACAGTGAGGACAGGTGACCGGATAAACCAAATCGGCGGCGGCGCGCCCGATGCGTCTCAACCATCGAAAAAAAGAGGGAACCTCTTGCGGGGTTCCCTCTGCGTTTAACTGGCGGTTATGGTTCCGCACGGGGCGCTATTCACCTAGAATCTGACGTACCTGATTGGCGTCGGGAGCGTTCGGAGCCATTTTCAGATACAGACGATATTCGCGCACGGCATCCTGGCTGCGTCCGAGCGACGCGTAGGCAATACCCAAACCGCGATGCGCCTGGGCGAAAGCCGGATTGAATTCAAGCGCTTGCCGATATTCCGTAATCGCCCCGTTGAAATTGCGGGCCGTGATCATCTGGTTTCCGCTTCGGTAATGGTCGAGAGCGTTTTGACGACGCTGGGCGGGCGACAACGCAGGCTTGGATTGGGCTTTGGGAGCCGGAGTCGCCGCCGGAGCTGGTGTCGGGGCGGGCGTCGCCGCCGCTGCCTGGGCTTGTTCGCGCCGACGCTTTTCGGCTTCCGCTTCCTTGCGCTTTCGCTCGGCTTCCTTGCGCCGGACTTCTTCCTGGCGTTTGGCTTCTTCGGCCTGCCGCCGTTCTTCCGCCTGCTGTTGCGCCAAGGCAGCCTGGCGTCGGGATTCCTCTTCACGCCGAGCCGTTTCTTCCGCTTGCCGACGAGCATCGGCTTCGGCCGCCAACCGAGCTTCCTCTTGCTGCTTGCGCTTGGCTTCTTCCTCGGCCTGACGGCGCGCCTCTTCTTGCGCAAGGGCTTGCGCCTGAGCTTCGGCGACCTGTGCCGCTTCGACGGCCTCGGGTGCGGGGGCCTCTTCTGCAGGCGGTTCTGCTGCGGCTTGGGCTACCTCGATGGCTTCCGCAGCCGGGGCTTCTTCCGCCGGTGGCTCTATCGCAGGCTCTTCAGCAGGCTCCTCCGCCATTCCGGTAATCCCGGGTTCCTGCTCCAACTCGTCGAAAGATTTGGGCTTTTCGATGGCAGGCATACCGAGATCGTCTTTGAGAGTGATTTCCGTCTCTTCTTCGGTAATTCCCGCCTCATACAAAAACACGGTTCGTTCGGCTTCTCGGCGTTTGGAAATATTGTCACTGATAAACCAGGCCAACGAACCGCCCACCACAACAAACAGCGCAAGAAAAACGCCGATGTAGTACATATGCCGCCGGGAATGATCTTCCTTTGAATCGAGATCCGTAAAGTCCAACGGCTCGAATTCCTTGTGATAATCCTTCAGGGTGGGTTTGGAATCGAAAAAGCCGGTCACCGCATCGTGATCCTGCTCTTCCACCAGACCCTGGTGTCTGTCCGAACTCTTTCGGCTCGCTTTGGCGGCTGCGGATTTGTCTTCTTTCTTGTCTTTCCGTTGTCGAGCTTCCTGCTGCCGCTTGCGCTCTTGTTCCTTCTGTCGCTGGCGTTCAGCTTCTTGTTTGTGGCGACGCTCGTCTGCAGCTTTACGTTCGCGCTCTTCTTTTTCCCGGCGCTTTCGCTCTTCGGTTTCCTTACGTTTACGGCGCTCGTCTTCCTCACGTTGGCGGCGCTCGTCTTCTTCACGTTGGCGGCGCTCGTCTTCCTTACGTTTACGGCGCTCGTCTTCCTCACGTTGGCGGCGCTCGTCTTCTTCACGTTGGCGGCGCTCGTCTTCCTCACGCTGGCGATGCTCGTCCTCTTCACGCTGGCGACGTTCGTCTTCCTCACGTTGGCGGCGTTCGTCTTCCTCACGTTGGCGGCGCTCGTCTTCCTCACGCTGGCGACGTTCGTCCTCTTCGCGCTGGCGACGCTCGTCTTCTTCGCGCTGGCGACGCTCGTCCTCTTCACGCTGGCGACGCTCGTCCTCTTCGCGCTGGCGAACTTCATCATCCTGCTGATCACTCTTTGCAGAAATGATCGGAGCCACCCGTACCGGCTCTTCAACCGATTTCGCCTTCTCCGGCTGATCCGGCGTCAAAATGGTGGCGCTAAAACTTACTTCAAAATAAGTTCTGCAAATCGGGCAACTAAGCCGTTTGGTACCACTGGCGGGAAATTCTCCACCTTCAAAAGACACCTGACATCGCGGGCACTTGACATCCATTACTGACCGCCACTTCTTCCAAGTCCATGGAGCTACAAAAGTCCATAAATAGGTTTTCGATTCTACTTAACCCATGGAAGCTTTACAAGTTTTTTTACTTTTCAGCCAAAAAGCCCCAGTCTTTACGCTTGAACTGTCCGGTGATTAGTGATATGAAATTGGGCTCTGAATATTTCGTTTGAACGTAAGAAATTGAGGTGTTTCATGCCGAAAAATCCTCGGGTAGCCATTGTGGGCGCCACCGGCGCCGTTGGCCAAACCATACTCTCCATTCTGGAAGAGCGTCATTTTTCACTCGATAGCCTGCGACTGTTCGCCTCCGCCCGTTCGGCAGGCAACGCCGTCGTGTTCCGCGGAGAAACGCTGGTTGTAGAGGATCTCGAAACCGCCGATATACAAAATATCGACATCGCCCTCTTTTCGGCGGGAGCATCCGTTTCCAAGGTTTTTGCTCCGCGTTTCGCCGAAGCGGGAGCGGTGGTGATCGATAACACCTCCGCCTTCCGCAACGAACCCGATATCCCCCTGGTGGTTCCGGAAGTCAACCGGGAAGCGATGTTCGCCCATCAAGGCATCATCGCCAATCCCAACTGCTCCACCATTCAGATGCTGGTAGCACTCAAGCCGCTGCACGACGCCGCCGGACTCAAGCGCATCATCGTGTCGACCTACCAGGCGGTCTCGGGAGCGGGTTCACGCGCCCGGCAGGAGATGCTGGATTCCACACGCGCCGCATTGGACGGACACGCCTTCGACTACCAGAAGTTCGTCCACCCCATTGCTTTCAACGCCCTACCCCACATCGATGTCTTCCTGGAGGGCGGCTGGACCAAAGAAGAGATGAAAATGGTATGGGAGACGCGCAAAATCATGGACTTACCGGAAGTAGGCGTCACCGCGACCTGCGTCCGCATTCCGGTGGCCAGCGGTCATAGCGAGTCCGTTTACGCCGAGTTCGACCGGCCGCTGAGCGTAACCGAAGCCCATTCCCTTTGGCGCAAAGCCCCCGGCATTGAGGTCGTGGACGATCCGGCTGAAAACCGCTATCCCATGGTGACTCAGGCCGTCGGGACCGATCCGGTTTACGTGGGCCGCACCCGCGTAGATTTGTCCAACCCCCATGCGCTCAATTTCTGGTGTGTATCCGACAACTTGCGGAAAGGCGCGGCGTTAAACGCCGTGCAGATCGCTGAAGAACTGCTCAAAGGCCCGGCCCATTGAGCCGTCAAGCTCCGAAACTCTACTCAATATAAAAACGCCCTCGGATCACCGAGGGCGTTGCACTTTCAACCGAGATCGACGTCTTAGAGGATCGCCGGGGCCAAGGTGACGGGCTTGGTCACTTTGCCGCTACGAATGCACTGGGTGCACACGTTGATACGCTTGACGGAACCGTTGGGCAGCACCGTGCGAATCTTCTGGATGTTGGCATTGAAACGACGACGCGTTTTATTGTGCGCGTGGCTGACGTTGTTGCCGGTGATCGGGCCTTTTCCGCAAATTTCGCATTTCCGAGACATCACAACCTCCAGTTCCCCGTTGACTCGGGACGAAGATAGCTACCATACCCGTGTCGACTTGGCAAGTATTTTATGAAATTAATCCGTTTCCAAACGATGTCTATCGCTTGAGTTCATCTTTTTTCGGCTTCTTCAAGCCGATTGCCCGAGCCACCGCCCAACCGACGTGGAAATCGCCTTCCAAACCCAACTCCGGCAAAACTTCGGGACCGGCCAGGTAGGTGTTGGCTTGGGGCAGAGTATACGGCATACCACCGAATAAACGATCCGGGTCGTTCAAGCGGTAGGACAAGCGGCGACCGGCCAGGCGAAGAGTCAGGCTTTCCTCATCATCGTCGCGCAACTGCTCAAGATAAACCTTGCGCAGCCGTCCTTCCAAGAAGGGAACGAACCTTTTTGTCCGATCGATCGCCCATTGCTGTGCTTCACTCGCCCCTGCCGCGTTGAAACGGTCCACCGGCAACGCCTGATAGACATCCAGCCGCTCCACCTCCGCATCGCTCGGAATCAGCGGATCGCGCTTGAAAAACAAAACCGGCTCGCTGGCATCATCCGTCAGCACGAATACGTTGAAATCCATTCCTTCGGGAACAACGGAGCGTTCGAGCAGGAAACTCGTTTTGATCCAAACGGCGTCGGTCGATATCTGCGCTGCCGTGTTTTCGAGGAAACGGGCCATTTTTTTGCCCGTGAACAGTTCCGGCAAGAGCGGCGCATCGAAAGCGCAGATGACGCTTTCCGCCCCATAGGTATTCTTGGCGTCGTGGAAAAGATAGCCGGAGCGGTTGACTTCCACCTCCTGAAGGGCGGTTTGTTCCAGTATCTTGGCGCTGGTTTTATCGAGCCGCGCCAGCAGTATTTCTTCCAAGCCCTCACCGCCGACCGGATAAAGGATCTGGCTAAACAGCAAAGCGGCCCGCCGAAAACGCCACAAAGGATGGACCTCGCCCCGGGTGTCGCCCACAAAGGGCTCCACCTGGCTCATCAAGCGGCCCAGATTCGTCTCACGGAACAGACGCTTCATGTCATCCAGCAGGCCTTCGCTCGCCTGAAGCGATTTGGTGAGCTGTTTTTCACGATTGGAATACTCCCAACGCTCGCGCAAGCCATCGGGATGAAAAGGTAATCCAGGAACCAGAAACTTGTCGAGCAGGCCGTTTAGCGTATCCAGCCGCCCGAACAGGCTCTCCACTTCCGCCGGAGCCGCAGCCGCTCCAAATTCGCGCGACAGCTCCATCACCAGCTTGACTCGATCGTCGAAAGCCGACAATCGATGTTGCGGGCTCAATATCTGAAACATGGGAGAAGCGGGCTTCAACACCGACCGGATTTTGTGGCCCAGGTTCAATTCACGTATTACGGCCGCCGGGACCGGCGACTCGAAGACTCCGGGCACCAGTTGGCGATTACGACGCAACGCCTGACCGATATAGGCATCCCGCCCCGGTCCGGCCACCTTGCGGATAATCAGAACATTGTATTTGCGCAGCGACAGAAGCGTGGCGGCAATCAAACCAGCCAGGTTTTCACCGAAAACGATAACGTCGAAATGCTTCGCCCGCATCGGGCCCCTCGATCATGGTCGGATGTGAAAAACCGGGAGGAAAACCCTCCCGGTTGGAATATCAGACTTCCGGACGCCGGGAAATCAGTTCTCCCGCCGCCTCCGAATCCAGGTAACGCTCAAAACGGCGAACAGCAGCATCAGTGCCATAGCACCGGAAGAACCGGCCGTCCGGCAACCGCCGCCATCGTCTTCGTCGTCGCCGGTATCGCCATCCGGCGTCCAAGCGTCACCATCGGCGGGATCGTCGCCATCGGCAGGGTTATCGCCGTCGGGGACCGATGTTTCCACGCACAGACCGTTGATCTGGTCGCACACCCAGCTAGCGCCCAGTTCTTGCGCGCATTCGGCGTCGGTGGTGCATTCCACCACTTGTCCGGACGTAAAGGTGAACAGGCTGCCGCTGATCGGTGCGCCTAAAACGACTTTTCCTCCCGCTTCGAGTTGATCGTTATTGTTGATCAACACGCGGAATTTCTTTTCTTCGCCGATGGTTTCGGAGAACTGTCCTACCAGAAGCAGATAGGCTTCGCCTCCGTTGGGTACCGATAAATTCAAGCCGCTGAAGGTCACCGCCGCATTATCGGCCCCGAAGGTCTGGGATCCGCCCAGAGCGGGTTCGCCGGGGTCTTTGAGGCCGTTGCCGTTGATATCGGTAATGAGATCCATGGCCGTCACTTCGGTGGAATCGTGTACGGTTCCTTCGGCTGAAATAGTCAAACCGCTCAACGAAACTCCATCGGAATAGGCTCGCACCAGCAACTGCATCACCGGAGCCACCGCCCCTTGGCTGAGATAGCCGTCGGAAGGATTCATGAAACCGAGTTCCATACTGAGATCGGTGTCTTCACTTGGAACATAGAGCGTGGCACAGGCAAAAGGCAGACCGCTTGTGAAGCCACGCACGCCCACGTTATCCTCGATGAGTTCGAGTTGGGCGATCTGACCGGGCTGCACGTCATCGGCGATGTCGACGACCAAAAGCAGATTGTGTTGCTCGTTGGCCTCCACTTCGGGCAAACGGCTGAAGTCGTCGAATACCAGGCCGCCGGAAGTCCAACTCTGGCGCGAATCGATCATATCATCGCCCGAATCCAGCAGGCCGTCGTTGTTGTTGTCGAGGTAAAGCTCCGCTCCGCTGATCACCAGCGCATCGGTGTCCGCCATGGGGGTGAACATGAGGGAAGACATCTGGATGTCGCCTTCGAGCGCCTTCAGGTTCAGGTGAGCCACGGTCACCCGTTGTTCGCCACCGGCCACGAAGTGACTGCCCGGATGGCGCGGTCCCTTTTTGAAATACAACGTTCCTTCGAAAGATTCGAGCTGCACGTTGTGACGAACGGGAATACCGCCGTTTGTAAAGTAGATATCGCCGTTGCCGGAGATGATCTCGGCCATGTTCTCGACGATGGTTTCCTTGGTGACACCCTGCTCCACCGAATTCAATCGGACCTTGAATTCGATCGTTCGGCGGAAGCCTTCACCCGGCGGCATGGTATCGGCGACATCGATGCCCGACAGGCAGGGCGCTTCGCCGTTGGGACCGTCGGCCACGGCTACCCGTTCGCCGCTCGGCTCGACGACAACGGTGGATCCGGCGACATACGTCACATCCAGCGGGAGTTCGTCGCGCACCCTGACATTGGCGGCAATGTCTTCGCCGTTATTCTGGACGTAGATGTAATAGGTGAATTCCTGGCCCGGATAGAGGGCGCCGGTTACCGAAGACGCTTTTTCGGGCTCATTGGGGATATCGAAATCGGGTAGTTTGGTATCGATGGAAAGAATCAGGTAGTTGGAGAACGCCTGATCCTGCCCAAGCGACATAAGCACCTGTGCTTCCGTATCACCCAATCCAAGCAGGTTGGAAACGAAGAAGGTATCGAGATCGATGGAGTACTGGTTGATCCGACAAGGTTCTTCATTGGGGTAAATATTGGTGTTGACCGTGCTGTTATAGGCGTTGTCGGCATCGTTGCAGGCATCCACCAGAACGGTCCCATTAAAACGCAACTCCTCGTTGTGCGTCCCGGTCAATCCCATGCCGCGAATCCCCTGATCGCCTTCACCCAGGAAAAACGTCACCTTGGCTTCGGGGTTCTCGGGCACCTCGAAACCGGCGGGGTTCAACTCCACCACTTCGTCGTGGATGGCACGGAAATCGGTGTAATAATACACACGTTTCGGCTGACTCTGGGGTACCGAGTAGACGATGAACAGCGACCAGCCGCCCAGCGCGACGGTACGAGAAAGATAGGGCTCACCGGCATAGGCCGAAAAACCGGACAGCAGGTAGGTTCCGTTGAGAGGTTTCTGATTGCTCACGACATGGCGGCGCAAAATCTCGGTTACTTCAACTCGGTAGGTAAAATAATGATAGGTGGCCATCTGATCGTTGGCGTCCAGATCGTCGTAAACGATCTCACTCAACTGTTCCGGCTCGGCCACGATCGTGTAACTGTTGCCTTGCGGCGGCCGGATATTGATCGTGTCGTCGGGAGAATCGACCCCGTGCTGAATGGAGCCCATCCACACCAGGTAAGCCTTCACCACGTTGGCGTCATCGGGAATACCGTCTAAATCGGCCTGCGAATTCGCTGTAACGGAATCGCCCTGTCCATCGAAAACACCTGTTACACAACCAAAGGCCGAGGCCTGGCAGGTGTCGTTGAGGAAAGTTCCGCCGGTTGCGGCGTAATCGATCGATCCTTCCCATTTATCGGTGGGCTCCAAAGCAGCCGCCGAACCAATCAAACCGAACAATAACACCAGCGTCAGGAATCCGCGCACAGATAAGGAGCGGCTCCAACTTCCAAACGTCGTCATTTGCACCTCCAAGCACTCGGGCATGCGTGTCGAACAATCGCAGTAAAGCCTTATAATTATCGTTTACATGGGTGGCAAGTCAAGACAATTAATTACATCAATCAATACAAACGGTTGACATTCCGCCACATTTCGACTACAACCTCTTCAATCGCCCAGCAAACAAAAGGGGTTGTTATGCCAGAGCCGAACCGTCATCGTACCAAAGTTGAGTTTCGCCTCGACAGCCGCCAGGTCCTGCTCGCCTTCGTCGGCGGAGTGGTGCTTCTGGCCATTGCTTTCGCCATCGGCGTGATGGTCGGAGGACGCTTGTCGGGAGTCGCCGGACCTGTTGAAGATACGCCCGACCTGTTGGCCAAACTTGACGAACAGGAAAAGACCTACCAGGAGCATAAAACCAAGGAAGAAGCGGCTCCCAAAGTCGCCGAAGAGAAGGACGACAAAACCGCTCCCACTCCGCCAAAAGCCCTGCCAAACAAAGAAAAACAGACAGAAAAACAAGCGGTTGCACCCGTCGAACCCAAGCCTAAGAAGAAACCCGATCCGCCCAAACCGAAACCCAAGCCCGCTCCCAAGGCCGAACCGGCCCCGCCCGCAGCTTCGGCAACCGACGGCCAGACTCCGGCCCCCGCCGGACAGTTTTACACGCTGCAAATCGCTTCGCTGCCCGCACGCGCCAAGGCTGAGGAATATGTGAAGAATTTCAAGAGCTTCGACAGGCGCAAGCCGTTCGTCACAACGGCGGATATTCCCGGAAAAGGGACTTGGTACCGGGTGAAAATCGGCAAATTCGAAACCAAGGAACAGGCGTTGGCGTATCAATCCATCTTCGAGGCGAAAACATCTCTGCAAACCATCCTCGCCCTGGAATAGGCTGATCGGGTAAAGCATCCCATTCGCCGGATTCGCGAAACCAAGGAGGAACGCCATGACGACCGTCCGTCGCGTAGATAAGCCCTGGGGCCACGAAATCATCTGGGCCCATACCAACCGCTACGTGGGGAAGATTCTGCACGTGACAGCCGGACACAAGCTTTCCTGGCAGTATCACGAGCACAAGGATGAAACCATTTATTGTCTGAACGGTGAGTTGGATTTCGAAACCGAAGCCGAAGGCGACCCGCGCCGCGTGATCCGCATGCGTCCGGGCGATGTCTTTCGCGTCGAACCTTTACGTAAACATCGCATGATCGCCGTCAGCGATTGCGATCTGCTCGAAGCCTCGACCCCCGAATTGGACGACGTCGTGCGTTTGGAAGATGATTACGGCCGCAAAGGCACCAGCAAGCCGTAAGACGAGTCGTTAGCCAATGGCGAAAGCCGGAGCTTTTCACCGGATTCCCGACCAAACACCCAAGACTCGATCACCACACCCAGCAACCGCCCCCAGCCAGGACACCGGTTTGCGTATTGCTCAGTGGAATACATAGAATATCGCCCCCGCAAGAATTCGGAATCGGCTCGCACCGTTCCATACAGAGCGGATTACCACCCTGGAAGGCCAGACAAATATGGTTTTCATCACCGCCGCAAAACTCGTTCGGAGTGTCGCATCCGGGACTTTCGCTATCATAGCAAGCACCGAGAGGCTGGCCCGGAGGGCCGTAGTCGACACAAGGAATTCTATCGCTTCCGGGATCGCAGGAAACGATATCGCAGGCATCCATACAAAAGGTGAAAAAGCTGCCTTGATCGTCGGTCGTGCCCACGCAGTAATTACTCCCTCTGGCTTCGCATTCGGCATCGCTCCCACATTGAAAATCGCTTGACGGACAAAGGCAACGGTCGTGCCGGACGCTGTCGTCATAGTCGCAAACGCCGCCGTAAGACTGGTATTCGGTTCGGCAGATCTGCTCGCAATCGACAATGCCGTAGGTTTGGTCGGTTTCATCGCACCAACACAGATCGGTATCGGTGGAACAAAAGGGTCTATCATCCCCATAGATACAATCACCATGGCAGGGCAGGGGCGCTTCGCCGTCGATTCCGTCTCCATCGGGATCGATCCACACTTCGCCCTTCGCTTCCATATCGCCATCCGGGGAATCGTTCGTTTCCTCTATACGATCACCATCCGGTTCATCCCCAGCGGAGGATTGATCGCCATCGGGTTGCGCGTCACCGTCGAAAATCGCATCATCCTCCGTGGCGTCGCCGTCCGCATCGCCGTCTCCGGCAGAAAACGCAACCTCATCGTGGCCACAGGCCGAGAGCGCCAGGCAGACAAACAGCCAGCCAGCCAACAATCCGACGCAGGTCGTCTGTTTCATGGGATTCCCCTTTGATTGTTCCGGGTCTTCCGTGGCGGGAAGCTCGCTTTCTAAAAAGGTAGCGGCCTCGCCACCGGTTGTCAATTCTTTACGTTTTTCTCATGTGAAACACGAACGCAGCACTGTAAGCGGACCCCCAGTAACGAAAAGCCCCCGACCGCAAGGCCGGGGGCGTAAAGACCGTGTTCGTTTCGACCCGCCTCAGGGCAACAGGAAAGCGCCGTTGCGTCGTTCGAGGGAATAGGCCACCACATTGGGAGCCTGCGGAATACTGTAACTGTCGCCGGTGAGGGTGCGTGTCGGTTCGGGCGATCCGTTCAGGTAGATACGGAACGTCAGATCGGCCGGACGCGGGGTGCAAACCGGATGACTCTCGCAAATGCGGCAATCGTCGCAACAGATACGCAAGGCCCAGCAGAAAGGCGGACAGGTACAGCCGCACAAATCGCAATTGCCGTAGTAGTCGTTGCAGATCTGCTCGTTGTGACATTCTTCCAGGTGACTGACAAATTCAGCCGTCAGCTTGTAAACGCCATCACCCGGATCGAGATGCTCGAACACCTCGGGTTGAGCGCCGCTGTCCGACGCCTGCACGAATTCCGGATGGCCGAAACCGGGCGACGTCGACCAATCGGGGGTGGGATTTCCCTCGTGACAGTCGCCCTGCCCGTTCATGCTGCCGCCCGGACGCACCCAGTGCAGATCGACGTTGCCACCGCCGGTCCACGTCATTTCGACGCGAATGCTGTCGTTGGCCTGCACACGCACATGCATCTCGTCGCGTTCGAGACACACGCGCCCATCGTTGTCCTCCACTTCCAGACTGATCACATAATCGCCCGCCGCCTCGAAAGAATAGCTGGGCTGCGGATCGTTGGAAAACAGGACATCTTCCCCGCGCTGGTCGTCGCTGCGCACAAACCAACGGTACACGGCGATCTCGCCGTCCGGGTCGTAAGAATTGGTTCCGTCGAGGAGAAGCGGCGTGCGCAACTGGGCGGTGATGTTATCCGATAAACCGCTGCCGCTCTCCACCGCGACCGCGACCGGATCGCCCTGCACCGCCACTTCCAGCTTCGAATCGATGGAGGGTACATTATGCGCGCCGTAAGTATCGCGCACGTCGAGCCGGACGGTGTAGCGTCCGGCTGTGTTGAAACGCAAGAGCGTCACGGCGGTATTGAGCGCACCCAGCCATACAAAGCCCTCGCTCTGATCCACCGACCAGGCGTAACCCGTTACATGGTCGCCGCTGTCGGGATCGTAGCTGTCCCCGCCGTCGAGGGTGAGAATCTCATCGATCGCCACCGTGATCGTGCGACGACCGACCTGGCCCTCCGGCTCTCCCGGCGGCGCCTTGATCAAACCGAGGGGCGGATTATTCACCCCCCCATTCCCCGAAAGCGGCACGGAAAATTCGGGATAGTCCGCCCCCGACGACCCACCCGTACGGTCGGCGTCTTTATCGTCGTGACGCACCACCAACGCTGCAGCCTGGGTGTCACCGCTCTGCGGGGCAAAGCGCACCGTGACGACAATATTCTCCCCCGACAAACCGGTCAGCGGCCAGCCGTCTTCACCGGCGACCGGGGTGATGTCGGTGATGCTGAAGTCTTCCGAACCGACGATATCGATCGATTCGACCAACATGGGCGAAATGCGCAGATTGCGGATGTAGAAGATCTGATCGGCGGTTTCGCCGGGTCCGAGCTGCTCGAAATCGTAGCTGTTGGGCGTCACGTCCAAACGCGGGTCGATGGGCGTCCGAATCAACGCGATACTAATGGGGGCATGGCCGTCTTCCGCGCATTGGCTCGGATCTTCCAAGGCATCCACCGCATCCGAACAAATCCAGATGCGACCCAAATCCGACCCTGGGTCGGTGGGCGACCACAGCACCTCGAAGCTGCTGCTTTCTCCCGGTTGGATGACAAACGGCGGCTCGGCGGTCGTCGACCAGGTGTCTGCCGATGCAGCATCGGGCAGAATGGAACTGACTGTCAACGGCGCGCTACCGTTGTTGGTGAGCATCGCCGGTTCGCGCGCCACCCATAGGGCTTTTTCCTCGTCGGTCATGTCACCGGCCGGTTTGGGAAGCTTCTGCACATCCAGAAAAGCATTGTCCTCATCGAAATCCAGTTGAATGCGGGCGACAATCCCGCAACCCACCAGCGGCACCTGATAGGTGATCGCCTCGTCTCCCTCCCCGATCGCAATGGTCAACTGAGCTTCCTGGGTGGCGAGTTCTTCATAGGGCTCATAGGCCGCAACGATATCGAGGGTATCACCCTGGTTGAGGGTAACGGGAAACTCCGGAGCGGTTGCGATACTGAACACGTAAGACTGCGCGATGTAGGCATCGGAAATCACCACGCTGCCCGCGCCCTGATAGACGATACTCAGCGAACGTTCTTCGGATTGGCCCACCGCCACGCAACCGAAATCCAATTCGGCCGGGGTGATGTTCAGCTCCGGCGGCATGCCGGTGCCCGAAAGCGCCAGCGTATAAGGCTCGCCCGACAAACTATCGGCGACGACATAGAGAATGCCCTCATGCAAACCGATGCTTTCGGGGCTGAAAACCAGATCGATCGTGGTGGAACCGCCCAGTTCCAAGGTGGTCGGCAAATTGTCCGTTCCATCGCCGTCGGGGTCCAGTTCCACGCTGAAAGCCACCGACGACGTCGGGGTCAATTCGGCGGATTGAATCGAGACCGGCATCCCGCCCACATTGCGCAAGGTCAACGTCAACACGTTCGTTTCACTGACGGCCACCGGTCCGAACTCTGCCGATGTCGGCGACAGCAGCAGATCGGGAGCCGTACCCACCGTATGTAACGCCACCTCCAGCGGATAATCCTGCGCCGGATCGTTGTGCAGAATCTTCAGGGTGCCCGCGACTTCCTCCACCTCCGTCGGCAAGGCGACCACCGGCAGATAAGCACTTTCACCCGCGGCCAGTTCGACCGGAAATACCGGCATGCCGCTGCCCGCCAAGAAAACGCCGCCGCCACCCTCGATTTCCACGCCTCCGATCACCAGCGTCCCCGCGTCGTCACCTTCCGCCGCGTTCGTCACCGTGAGCACCAGCGGATCGGACATCTGGCCGACCGGAACCAAACCGAATTCCAGCATGCCCGGATCGATGGTCAACGCCACCGGTCCACGATCGTTCGACACCAGACGAACGGTCTGAGTCTGGGCAAAAGCATCGTTCGACAGGATGGTCAGCAGGGCGCTGTCGTCGCCCGCCTCGCTGCGCGTGTAACGCATACCGGCGCTGACCGTCTCCCCCGGCTGGAGATGGAACGGCGTATCGACCGCAGCGGTGAATTCAAACACGCCGTGGGGGGTATCGCTGGGCAAGACTTCCAGGCCCATGACATCCAGACGCTCCAAACCGATATTGCGGAACGACAGCGAGCGTACGGAACTGGCGTCCACCGCCACCGATCCGAAATCGACCGGCATGGGACTGACATCGAGACGCGGTCCCTGCGGATCGATTTCGACTTCCGCCTCGACCTCCGCCTCGACCGCTTCCAGCTCTTCTTCCTCATCGCCATCGGGATCGGTGATGCAGCGGCCACCATCGCAGATATACCCCGGCGGACATTCGTCGTTATCGTTGCACTCGGTCTCGGCCTCGGGCTCCGATATCGGTTCGTCATCCAAATCGCCGTCATTGTCGACCGGATACTTGCAGACATCACCGATGCAGGTAAGATCGTCGTTGCAGGCCCCATTGGGGTAGCAAGGTTCACCAAAGCCCCCCACCGATTCGTCGCCGTCGACGGAATCGGACGAACTGCCGCCGCAGGACGCCAATATCCCCAAGACCGCCAGAAGGGTCAGCGTTAACCATACATACCGTTTCATAAGACACTCCTCGGGTTCAGGCGTCTCCATGCAAACCGCAATTCGGACATGGATGCCGACGATACGGGGTAACCTTGCTTAACTTGTGATTGTAGGCCTTTTTGGGTCGGCGCGTCAAGCGAACCTCGACTCGCCAATAGCTCGAACCGCTTTACTGGGCCGAACGGTGAGCGGCGACCAGTCGTTCGACCTCCGCATCGAACAGTCGCACGACCTTTTCGGCCACAAAGCCGTCGTAAAAATCGCAACGCGGTCGATGGCGCAAAACATCGATATCGAGCGCAGCAGCGCGCAGTTTATCCACCAGGCTTTTTTCATCCTGATAAAGCAACTCCGCCTGCTGTTCGGGCGGGATGATATCGGGATAAACCAGCCGGTTGGGCAAAATCGGCACGCAGCCCGCCAGCACCGCTTCGGCGATGGAAATTCCGAAATTTTCCTGGCGCGCGCAGCTTACCACCACATCGCAGGCACGCACCCAAGCGGCGTATTCCTGACGGCTGTCGGCATAGCCGTAACGCACCACACGATCGCCCAACTTGGCTCGGGCCCGGTCGAAGATCGGTGGCCGCGTGCGGAATCCCTCACCCAGTACCACGACCTCGAAAGACACTCCTTCCGTCATCAGACGTTCCAACGCGGCGAAGAAAACCTCCGGTGCCTTGTCGAACTCCCAGCGATGATTCCACAAAATACGTAGTCGCGATCCCTTTTCACGTGCGGGTGGCACGTCGGGCGGGGGTTCCACCGGGACCGGGAAAATACGGCTGCGGGCCGAAACGTCACCAATGGCATCGCGTGGAATATTGTCCGGGAATTGTTCGAGAAACGGTCCGAGCGCTTCGAGAAAAGAGCGCCGATGAAAATCGGAATTGAACCAGACTTCATCGCAGGAAAGAGCGCTGTTGAGGTTGATCAAACCGTAATGTGCATCGGCGGCATCATTGGGCGAGCGGGGATAGGTGATCTGGTTTTCATGGAAAAACGCCAGTTTGGGCAAACGCGCCGCTTCGATTCCTGCCAGGCCGATAAAGGCGGCGACATCGATGGTGTTTGAAAACAACAGCAGATCGGGTTTGATCGTCCTCTCTCTGAAGGCTTTGGCAAACACAAACGGAGAGCCCGACAACCGCCATTTCCACCAGCGGGCAGGTAACACTTCGGCCTGGATATCGTGGACCGAATGCTGCTTGGTAATCGCCACGAATGACCGGTGAGATCCCCCGTAATACGGCTCAAGTATCAGCACTCGCAAGGTTTTCCCCTCACCCGAAAAATCGGCTAGTTAACGACGATCAGGGATTGGACCGCTCGTCTTCCGTCGGCAAAGACACTCGGCGTTTCAAAATCAGCCGCGCCGTCACCGCCGCGACCGGAGTGACCACCAACAGGGCCAAAGCACCGTAAACCAATAGCGTAACATTCAGCCCCAAAGAACTGGAGTTGGGGTTATATCCCAGCCGCACACTGCGCACGGCCCCCTGTCGTCCATTTTCCAAGACCTGTTGAAAGCGCCTCATTCGTTTTTTAATCGCCATCTCGCTCACTCATTTTATACATACTGAGAAAAGCCCTTTATCCTCCAGCCCATCCGGCGACAGGGCGCTCTGTGAAAAAGTTGCTTCAGCATACTTCAGTTTCGAGTGCGTGTAAACCCCATGTTCCCGCATTCATGGCTTTTTAATCGCCGACACTTCCGCTGCAATATGGCTTTTTTATTGGGAAAGCATCGCCTCGGCTGTATAATGCGCCCATGTCGACTCGCCACCCCCCCACAGCCGCTCAGATACCACCGCTTCCGCGCGGCTATACTCTCGTGGCCATCTTGTTCGTCCTGGGTGTCGGCACCATCGCCGTCACACGCTATCCCAGCTATCTCGTCGATACGCTGCTTCCGGCCTACGGCGTCGCCTTCTTATTGTGGACTATTTTCGCGGGTTTGGGCATGGCCTGCCTCAGTTTATTCAAGCCCACCGACCCTCTCGGCACCGGCGATTCCGCCCTCCACATCCTGGCCGGGTTCGGTCTCGGCGGCGGCTTGCTGAGTCTGGTGGCTTTCGCCTTCGGCCAGCTCGGATGGTTACGCCCCGCCGCCCTGATCGGCCTTCTGGTATTGGCTCTCCCGGCCTCCCTATGGGCCTGGCGCAGGCTCTGGCTACAGCGCCAACAAGCCGGAAACACCGATATTTCCGCATTCGATGCTTTCGATGCACTGGTTCTCGGGGGATCCTTGCTCAGCGCCGCCCTCTGGGTCGGCTACGGCGCCCTGCCGCCCGTCCTTTACGACAGCATGGTCTACCACCTGGCTTTGCCGCAGCAATATCTGCTGACCGGACAACTCGACATCTACCCGCAGCATATGATGTCGGCCTATCCCAAATTGCACGAATTATGGCTGTGTTTCCCCCTGGCGCTATCCGGACCGGCGGCGACCAACGCCTTCACCACCCTCATCGGACTGTCCACCGTCTGGGGTCTTGCCCGGCTTGCGCAGCGTTTCGGCGGGCCGCGGGCCGGACGATTGGCATTGGCACTGGCGCTGGCAATCCCCTTGACGGGTTATCTGGCCTCGGACGTCAAAAACGATATCACCCTGGCTTTTTTCGAACTTCTGGCGCTGCTCCTGCTGCTCGACGACGACCGGCCGCTGGTTCAACGCCTCGCGCTCGCGGGACTCTTCGCCGGATTCGCCACCGCCACCAAGTACGCCGCTTTTGCCTGGGGACCGGGATTGATCTTAGCGGCCCTGGCCGTCGGGCGCGGCCGATGGAAAAGCACGGAATTCCGGCGAGGCGTGCTTCTGGCCACCCTGGCGGGACTGGCGGCGGCTCTTCCCTATTATCTGGCGACCTGGATGGCCAGCGGTTCGCCCCTCTACCCCTTCCTGCCCGACCTTTTCGGCACAGCGACGGGCGTCGACTACACGCGGGTCCAGGCCGAAATTCCACATGTCGGCGACCACGGTTTGGGGATGTTCCTCTATCACCTGTTCTTCAATCCCTTCCAGATCGATGGCGATCACGCCGTGATCGGGGCGGGATTGCTGCTGCTGGCCCCGTTTCTAATCTTTTGGCGCGGACTTAAGCACGACGGAACGCGCGCCCTGCTTCTGATGTGGGTCTGGCAATGGATTCCCATTCTGCTCTTCAGCACGAAGATCCGCTTTTATCCCATGTTGTTTCTGCTTCCGGCAGTCTTTCTGGCGGTCGGTCTGGCGCGCGCTGCGCAGTGGCCCTTGTGGCGACGCCTGGGAGCGCTGTTGATGGCAGCGGTTCTTCTGCACGGTTTCGCCTTGCAACTCTCGCTGGCCGAAGCCTTTTTCCCAAGCGGCGCAGAGGTACTGAACGGGCACCTCTCGTCCGACGACTATCTCGCTGCCAACCTGCCGTCTTTCAAAGCCTTTCAGGAATTGCAGAAGCTGGCCAAGCCGACAGACCGCGTGGTGTTGGACGGCGAACGACGATTCGCCTATCTCGACCGCCCAACCCGGCCGGTCTCTCCTTATCAATCCACCGTCATCGACCGGGCACTGGCGAACGGAACCGCTCCGGCCGACGTCGCCGCCCTCCTGCACGAAACGCAGGCGGATTGGCTACTCATCAGCCTTTTCGAACGTCGCCGCCTCCATCTTGCCCCGCTCGACGAAGATTGGCTGAAACAACTGGCCGTCCATTTGCCGCTGATTTGGCGTGATCGCAACCGCTTGATTTTTAAAATCCCGAATAATTCTGATTAGCTAGACAGGTGGGATGAACCTTTGAGGGGATCGCTGGGCGGGAAGCCAACGATAGCCGCCCAACCGTTGAAACAGTGGAAAGCCGGGAGCCGCTACGGTGAAAACCTCACTTGGGGTATTTCCCCCAGTGCGTGAGACTGTTGACCAACGGATACACCTTGACCGGAACATCGTGCACGGGATTCCCATCGATCATGATGGTTTTGCGCTCGACCCGGTAAGGCTTGACACGCTTGATCGGCTTCTCGAACAGATAGGTCTCGCGGCGGCCTTTGCGCCGTTTGATCCAGAAGCCGGCAACACGTCCGTTCCGGTCTTCCACCACTCCTTTTTCCCTAAAAATCAGTTCTTGCTCTTGCATGTCGTGCATGACGATTTCTCCTTGAGCCAATGGAGTATCGCTTTCATAAACTCGGGCAAATCGAAAGGGTTACGAGCCGTTATCAAATTGCCGTCCACGACGACGGCTTCATCGGTCCACGTCGCCCCGGCATGTTCCAGATCGTCGCGTATCGCGAAAAAGCTGGTCAAGCGCCGCTCCTTCAATATTTTGGCCGAAGCTAAAACCCAGCCCGCATGACAAATCGCGCCGATCAGTTTGCCTTTTTCGTCGGCTCGGGCGATCAAACGCGCCGCGTCAGGTGTGCGCCGCAGGAAATCCGGAGCCCAGCCCCCCGGAACGATGAACGCGTCGAAGTCATCGGGGTCGATGGCGGCAATGACCGTATCGGTGGCTACCGGATAACCATACTTTCCTTTGTATTCTTTCTCTCCCATTCCGGCGACCGTCACGCCGTGACCGGCTTCCATCAGTCGCAGAAGCGGATACATCACTTCCATATCCTGAAATTGTTCCGCACAGAGAATGCACACCTTGGCCATGTTTTCTAATCCTTCAATCCCCCAAACAGCGGTTATCAACCGCAAACAAATGAGCCTCACCCGGTGCATACACCCTAACACAGGCCGATCCGGGCATCAAGCACAAACCAATTTCATATGTGATATAGGATATCTACTTTGTGTATCCTGATGGGCGACAGCGTCACGGGAAATTGTCCATCAGGGCTCGATAGACTGAACCTGCCACTCGCTCATCCAGTCCGTCAAGGCTTGACGCGCCCGCTCCATGTAAGCCCGCTTGCGGTCGCGTTTGCGCAAGCGCGGTTTGGGCGGCAAAGACGGCAGCATGGCATGCGTGACATTCGACGGCTGAAAACGCTTGTTGGGTTTCACCAGGTAATCGAGCAGCGCGCCGTGCATGGTTTCGGACGGGGGCGGCATCAAGGGCTTACGCACAATCCGCGAATGGGTGAAGAGCCCGATCATCAGCCCGCTGGCGGCGCTTTCCACATACCCTTCCACACCCGACACCTGCCCGGCGAAGCTCAAGCGCGGATCGCGGCGCAATCGGATATGACGATCCACCAGTCCGGGGGCATGAATGAAGGTATTTCGGTGCACGCTGCCCAAGCGTAAAAACTCCGCTTTGGCCAAACCGGGCAGTTTACGTAGCACTTCAAGCTGGGCCGGATGAGTGAGACGCGTTTGGAAGCCGACCAAACTGTAGGCCGTGCGATCGGCATTCTCCACCCGCAACTGAACCACGGCGTGCGGTTGCTTGCCGGTACGTGGATCGATCAACCCCACCGGTTTCAGCGGTCCGTAGGCGAGGGTCTGCTCGCCACGCTCGGCCATGATATCCACCGGCAGACAGCCTTCGAAATAGGTCGGATCCTCGAAGGGGCGCGGCGGCACCTTCTCGGCCTGCTTCAGTCCCTCGACCAACTCGTGGTATTCCTCTTCCGAAAGGGGCAGGTTGAGGTAATCATCCCCGCCCTTATCGTAACGCGAAGCCAAAAAGGCGATCGAGCGGTCGATGCTGTCGGCGTCGATGATGGGGGCGATGGCGTCGTAAAAATGTAAGTGCTCCGCGCCGGTGTGCCGAGCCAGATTTTCGGCCAGCGCGCCTTCCGTCAGCGGACCGGTGGCCAAAATGACTTCTTCGGCATCGAAAGGAATATCCTCGACATCCGCCGTCACGACTTCGATGCGCGTTTCGTCCCGCACCCATTGGGTGAGCCGGGCGGCGAAGCGCTCTCGGTCCACCGCCAACGCGCCTCCGGCCGGGACTTCGCATTCAAGCGCCGCCGCCATCACAAACGAACCCAGCCGCTGCATTTCCTCTTTCAACAACCCCACGGCGTTCTCGGGAGAACGGCCGCGCAGGGAATTGGAACAGACCAGTTCGGCAAACAGATCGCTGGCCGATGCGGCGCTACGTGTTTGGGGTTTGCGCTCGTAAAGACGCACCACCGCACCGCGCCGCGCCAGTTGCAGAGCCGCCTCGCAGCCCGCCAGCCCGGCACCCACCACCACGACATCAGGACGCATGGCCGTCCTCCTCCTGGGTTTCGAGACGGTATTTGCAACGCGGGCACAGATACACCAGGCCGCTGCTTTGGTTTTTCTCCACCATATAGGGGTTATCGCAGGACGGACAGGCTTTCGCCACCGGTCGATCCCAACTGGCGAATTTGCAGGTCGGGAATTTGTCGCAACCGAAGAAAAGCTTGCCGCGACGCGTGCGTTTTTCGATGATATCGCCGTTGCACCCGTCTTCCGGACACTTGACGCCGACTTTGACCGGCTTGGTGTTCTTGCAGGCCGGGTAGCTGGAACAAGCCAAGAACTTGCCGAAGCGGCCGTTCTTCAACACCATAGGCGAGCCGCATTTGTCGCAGACCTCGTCGGTGACCTGATCGGTCTGCAACTTGACGTTTCCCTTTTCGTCGCGCGTGTATTCGGAAGTGAAATCGCAATCCGGGTAAGCCGGACACCCGATGAAACTCCCGTTCCGTCCCCACTTGATCACCAGTTCGGATTCGCATTTCGGGCACTTGAGGCCGGTGGGCGTCTCCTGGCGCTTGACGTTGCGCATTTCCTCGCGGGCTTTTTCAAGCGTTCCGGAGAAGGGGCCGTAAAATTGCTTTAGAAGCTCCAGCCAACCCACTTTGCCTTCTTCCACCTCATCGAGCTGTTCTTCCATGTTGGCGGTGAATTCGCTGTTCATGATGTCGGGGAAGTTTTCCACCAGAAGTTCCGTCACCACCTCGCCCAACTCGCTGGGGTGCAAGCGGCCTTTGTCTTTGGCGGTGTATTTCTTGTCTTGAATCGTGGAGAGAATCGAGGCATAGGTGGACGGGCGTCCGATGCCGTTGTCTTCCAGCTCTTTGACCAACATCGCCTCGGAAAAACGCGGCGGCGGCTGGGTGAATTTCTGTTCGGGATTCAGGTTTTTCAGTTCCAGCGCCTCACCCTGCTCCAACTTGGGCAGTTGGGTCTGCTTGCTTTCATCAGGGTCTTTCTGAACCTCTTCCCCGCGCTGCTCGATGTAAACCTTGGTAAATCCCGCAAATTTCAGAACCTGACCTGTGGCACGCAGCAAATGCCGCCCGCAAGTCACGTCGAAAACGGTGGCATCGAAAACGGCCGGGACCATCTGGGAGGCCACGAAGCGGTTCCAGATCAACTGATACAGGCGGAACTGGTCACGCGAAAGAAAGGCTTTGACCTTCTCGGGAGAATTGACCACCGATGTCGGACGAATCGCCTCATGGGCGTCCTGGGTATTCTTGCGGTTTTTGTACGTATTCGGTTTTTCGGGCAGATATTCCTTGCCAAAAGCCGTGGTGATGTACTCGCGCACCTCGCCGAGCGCCTCATCCGAAATACGGGTGGAATCGGTACGCATATAGGTGATCAAACCCACGGCACCCTCGGCCCCGAGTTCAATACCTTCATAGAGCTGCTGCGCCACCGACATCGTATGTTTGGGAACGAAGCGCAGACGCCGCGACGCTTCCTGCTGCAACTTCGAGGTGATAAAGGGCGGCACGGGACGACGACGACGTTCTTTGCGGTCGACCCGCGAAAGAACATGTTCACCGTTTTGCAGGTCTTCCACCACGGCGCGGGAGGACTCGCCATCGGAAAGAGCCACCTTTTTATCGTCCGATTTGATCAGCTTGGCTTCGAATTCCGGGGCCTGGCTGCCGAGGTAACGGGCGGTGATCGTCCAATATTCCTCGCTCACAAAGGCGCGAATGGCCTTTTCGCGATCCACCACCAGTTTCACGGCCACCGACTGCACCCGCCCGGCGGAGAGACCGCGCTTGACTTTGTCCCACAGAAGCGGGCTGATCTGGTAACCCACCAGACGATCCAGGATGCGCCGCGCCTGTTGCGATTCGAACTTGCGCTGGTCCAGTTCCAATGGATGCTCGATCGCGTCGAGCACCGAGCGCTTGGTGAACTCGTGGAACAAGACACGATAAAGGTTCTTGTTTTTCTTGCGGATCTCCTCGGCGATATGCCAGGCGATCGCTTCTCCTTCCCGATCGGGATCGGGCGCCAGATACACTTTGTCGGCATACTCGGCCGACTTGCGGATGTCCCGCAATACCCGACCCTTCCCCTGGATGACGACATATTCGGGTTTGAAGCCGTTCTCCGGCTCGACCCCCAGGTTGTTTTTGGGCAGATCCTTTACATGACCGATGGAGGCCATGATCTCATAGTTTTTTCCCAGAAGGCGCGCCAAGGTGCGTGCTTTGGTGGGGGACTCAACGATAACCAACGATTTTCCCATGAATTACTCGCGTTCGTTCAGGCCACCGAACCCGCGTTCGGCGGTCGCCAATGCATAACGGCGGCCCGGCTCTTGCCGGACGACACCGACCAATTCCATGCGCAAGAGCGCCTCATTCACCGCTCCCGGAGCAGCCAGACCGGCTGCCAGAAGGTCATCGGCCGATCCCGAGCCTTCCGCGATAAGAGCCGCCAGATTCCGTTCCAATTCCGAAAGCCTTGCCGCTTCAACCCCTGCGCCCGTTTTCTGCGCCGCGGTCGGCCCCTTCCAGTCGAAGGAAGCCTGCTGAGCGCTTTTACGGGCCAGCGGATCTACCGGCGCAGCCGGATCAATAATGATTTCAGCCCCTTCCGCCAACAGACGGTTGGGCAATACGGCCTGCGGGCGGCTGATATCGCCGGGCAGAGCCATTAATCGCAAACCCAGTTTACGCGCCGCCTGAGCGGTATAACGAGCTCCCGAACCGGCCGCGCCTTCGACCACCACCACGGTTTCGCTCAATGCCGCAATCACGTGATTGCGCATCGGAAAGCGTTTGCGGTCGGGCGGCACACTCGGAGCGAACTGGCTCACCAGCGCCCCATTTTCGGCAATCCGTTCATACAGCGGACCGGCCTGGCGCGGATACACATGATCGAGACCGCAGCCCAGCACCGCCACCGTCAAACCGCCATACTTCAAGCAACCTTCATGCGCACAGGTGTCGATACCGGTTGCCGCGCCGGATATCACCGGAATTCCACGCAAAGCCGCTTCGCGGGCGATGGCCGTCGCCGATTCGCGTCCGTAGGCGGACGGTTTGCGGGTACCCACAATGGCCAACCCGGCACGCCGCCAGCCTTCCGCGCGACCCTGGAAAAACAGAATCGGCGGCAAAGACGCGCCCTGGGGCAGCGTGTATGGAAACACGGCTTCCCCGAAGTGGAGTAGGCGGATATTCCGCGCATCCAATCCCTCAACCCGCTTGGCCAGACCCTCGTCATGCAAGCCTTCAACCAGCGCCTGTGCCTGAATCGGCTTCAAACCGAGATCGCACCAGGCATCCACGGAACGATCGAAGATATCCTCATCCAGCGATTCCAGCACCACCCGACGAGCCTCGTCACGGACAAGGCGTTCGGCGATTGCCAGCAAGGCACAACGGATGTCGAAAGACAGGGTCATCAGAGCTACTCGTCCTCCATAAACGGTGTCTGACTATAGTCCTCATCCCGGCGTCGTCAAGTATAATTTCGTATAGCCCCTCTGACATTCCGGCAAAAGCCATGTAATTCAAGCCAGTTATGTATCAATACGAACAAGCCTGCAATCCCGCTGGTTTCCCAGACCGACTGAAAGCTGCACGAAAGCTGCAGCACCGGCTTTCCGAAATGGGATCATTTATGCTACAATCGAATTCTTTTAATGCGCGATTTTCAACGGGAGGTTTTGTGAAGGGACGGCGAACCACATCGAACGTTTTCATGCTCGGGCTGATCTGGATGTGGTTGTGCACCGCAACCGCCTCCGCCCATCCTTCGCTGGGAACGGTGGTTCTGTTCAAATTCCCGGAAACCGCCTCCCAAACCGGCAACATGGATGAAATCGCGGCCCTTTTGAGCGGCGATCTGGAAAAGGAACGCCTGACCGTCCAAGCTGAAAGCATTCCAAACCTTGACAACGGGTCGGAATCCCTGGCCAAACGCCTCGCGGCTGCAACGCCGCGTGGCAACGTGGTGGCCTATGCCTGGATCGGGGGAGACAATCCGAATGCACGGAAGGATGAGACGGAAACGAAGGTTTCGTTATCCGTCTATTTTCCGGCTGTCGACGTTCTGATCGTGCGTCGCCTGTCCAGCGCCGGGTCGGCTGTGGCCAGTGCGCCATTGGCTTCGCTACTGGCTTCCATGATCCGCTACGAACGCCCCCGACCCACCCCCGCCACAGCGCAAAAAGCCTTTAGGCCGTCTTTGCCATCAACAAAAGTTGTGCTGCCACCCAAACCGGAGGAACCGAGCAAGCTGGCCCTGGAAACGACTGCGACCTTCGTTGCCTATCCCGAGACCGGAACTAAAATGTGGGGTTTCTCCGGTGATATCGGATACTTTCCCTTTCCTCCACTGCTTCTTCATCTGGGTGCGGCCTACCTGCTGCCCATCCATCCCGATCACCCAAACTATCGGCTGCGCTTCCTCGAAATTCCCCTTTGGGCCGGGGGCCGCTTCGTCCTGATCGTCGAGCGTCACGAAGTCGCCTTCAACTTCGCCATGCTGGCCACCATCACTCGTTTCCATTTTTCCGATCCGCAAAATGAAATTCCCGATCACAGCTTCGACCGAGTCAATATCGGCTTGACCGCCGGGGCTGGATATGCCTATTATTTTCTGCCATTTATGGGTTTCACGCTCAACATCAACGGCGGTTTCACCCCCCGCGCCCAAACCTATCAGGTAGCCAATGAAACGCTGTTCAAACAACCTCCGTTCTCCCTTCGCTTCAACGCCGGACTGGTCTTCGACTTTTTAAGGTGACCCCGTGAGATCAAATGCCTGCAAGGATTGCCTGCCGCCGTCACCCTATCTATAAGCAAGGGGAGAATTGCGAATGGCATTCATGTTCGGACAATCGGTCGCCTCCATACCCGGAAAAGAAGATCCCGGACCACAAGCGGCCTCCCATCATCTTAGTGACCCCGAACTCGTGGCCCGTTGCCAACACGGGGAACGCGAGGCGCTTGAAACGCTTTTCACCCGCGCCTACCCCAATGTCCGCCGCATTTTGATCCGGCTATACGGCCCCGGGCCGGAATTGGAAGATCTGGTGCAGAGCACCATGCTCGAAATTCATCGCGGTCTCAAACGCTTCCGCGGCGATTCCCAACTGTCGTCCTGGGTTTTTCGCATCGCCATGAATGTGGCCAATCAACACCTGCGACGCAAGATGCGCGAACCCGGACGTGTGGATATGGAAGCCGTGGACGCCATGGCCGGTGACCCCGACGCACTCAATCAAATGGAAACAAACGAACGTCTCAAAATGGTGGCCGAAATCCTGCAATCTCTGCCGGAAAAAAAGCGTAACGTGTTTTTATTGGCCGAATTGGAACAATTGTCGAGTGAACAGATTGCCGAGGTTCTCGGCTGCAGCGTGTCGGCCGTCTGGTCGCGGCTGCACCAGGCCCGCAAACTTTTCTGGGAAAAAATCAACCGCCACGGCTATTTCAGCGGCGAGGAAAACGAGGGATAGTCATGCCCGACCATCCGACTTTCAATGACCTGATCGATTGCCATCACCGCCCCGACGGCCCGCAAGCCGCTCGCTGGCGGACGCACGTCGAAAGCTGTCCCAGCTGCCAAGCCCGATCGGCACGCATGCAAGGGATTCGCGACCTGCTTGAAACCGCAGTTCCAGAAGCCGGACGCGAAGAGACGTTTCGTGCACGCGCCCGCTTTTTGCAGGCTGCGGAGGAAACATCCGGCCTTCCCTGGCTGAACCGGCTTTTACGCGGCTGTCTGCGTCCGGCTCCGGCTTTGGCGGCCGGAATTCTGATCGGTCTTCTAATCTGGGGGCTGATGTTGAGCCCAACCCTTTCCCCCATTCCCGATCCCGGAAACCAAGTGGCGCAGAGCAATCCACCATCCGAACCGACCGATATTCCACGACCTTTATCCATTCAGCCGTTATCATTCAAGGGTGCCATCACCCGCGTGAATCCCGACGGTTCGAGTGAAGTCGTTGATGCCGGAGTCCAGTTAAGCGCCGGTTCCACTTTGAAAATGGCCGAAGACGCACGCCTTACCACCCTTTTCCGCAGCGGGGTGGAAGTCGTTTTCGAAACCGCCACCGTGCAGGTGGTGCGCGCGGACGAACGCGATATTCTGCTCGACCTGCGTGCCGGTGTCACGGCGGTGGACGTCGCTCCGCTCAAATCCGATCAAAGCCTGGCCGTCACCACTCCTACCCATAAAATCAGCGTTCGCGGAACACGCTTCGCCGTGCAAGTCACACCTACGGGTGATACGCTGGTGGGCGTCAGCGAAGGTGAGGTGTTGGTCACCCCCCACGAGCCCGACCGGCCCCGCCGGATCGTGCAACCGGGTCAAGCGTTTCGTTTCAAGCCCGACGGATCCACCGAACAGGAACCCCTGGCCGAATGGCCCACGCTGGTCGCTCTCCTCGCACCGGTGCCCGAAACCGACTACACCTCGCCTAAACCTCGGCATACCAAACCGACGCCGCGTGTTGCTTTCAAAGCCTCTCCAGCGACCGAAAACTCGGTGACAGCCGCCGATCTTCTGGCCGAAGCACGCCAGGCGCAAAGTGGCCGCCGCTTCGATCAGGCACTCGCCTTGCTCGATTCCCTGCAGCGACGTTTTCCCCAAGCCCCGGAAGCCGAAGACGCCCTCTATTTGTCGGCGGAAAACCAGCTCGCCCTGGGTCGTCTATCAACGGCCGTCAACACTCTCGAACGCGCCGAACGTGTTCTCACACGTCCAAGCCTACGTGAAAATGCCCTATATACACACGGTTACATCCTGCAGGACCGCCTGGCACGGCTGAAGCAGGCTCGCACGGTCTGGGCGCGTTATCTGGCGGAATTCGGGGATGGAACTTTGAGTGAGGAAGTGCGTTTCGCCCTGTGCCGTAATGCCCAACAGAGTGGCCAGGACATCGAAACACTGCACCGTTGCCGAAGTGTGGCCGATCGGCATCCCAATGGTTATCAGGCGCCACGCGCTCTGCTGACCGCGGCCGACACCGCCTACAAACTCGAACGCTATAAGGAAGCGGCCCAACTGTACGATCGCTATCTCGGCACCGGCCAACGCGACCGGCGCAACGACGCGCTGTACCGCCAGGGGAAAAGCCTCATCAAGGTTGGGCAAAGCGCGAAAGCCACCGACTTGTTCAAGCGCTTCGTGTCCCTCTATCCCCGCGATGCGCACGCGGCGGAAGTACGCGGTATTCTTATCGGTTTGGGTGAGGAATAGCCCGTCGATCCGAACAAATGCCTAGCATCATATCTGGCTGAGGGTCTTTAGCCGGTCGGAAATATAATCGGCCGTGCGAGTGGCCAGCGCCCCGATGGTGATTTGCGGATTCACTCCCAGCGCGGGCGGAACAGCCGAGCCATCACAGACAAACAGGTTGGGCACATCCCACATCTCGCCGTAGGGCCCGGTCACCGACCGATCGGGATTGTCGCCCATACTGCAGGTCCCCAGGGGATGGAAGGCGCTGAGGTCCACATCGCGGGCATGCACCTTGCGGGTAAGGTTGGCTTCCAGGTCGGTTTCACTGAATATCGGATCCCAGCCGAAAACCGGTGGCATGATTTTGCGCGCTCCGGCGGCCAGATACACGCGCGACAAGATTTCGATTCCGCGTAGAATTTTTCCCAGATCCTGCTTGTTGACGAAGTAGGAAATCAACGGCATGCCTGCCGCACCGGGACGCACAACCCCACGCGACGTATCTTCAATCATGAACCCGAAGCTGGCGAGATGGGTGTAGTTCTCCATCAATTCCTGCAAACTGCGCCCGATATCGGGCACGAACATGGCGGTGAAGTCCAAGGGGAGCGTCGCCCCTTCGAGCATAATGCCTTCTTCATCGAACTCGTCCACCATGTAACCCTGGGGAATGGTTTTCCAGGCCTCGACCGACTCATCCACCAGCGCTCCGACATTGGAAGCCGGATGAATGGAGAGGTTCTTTCCAAGCTGACCCGATCGTGCGCCCAGTTTGTGTTTCATCAACATAAGAGGCGTATAAAAGGTTCCGCAGGCCAACACCACAACCGAAGCCTTGACCGTCAGACGCTTACCGGTTTTCTTCGAAAGACCGCTCACGCCCACGGCGCGCCCCTGGTCGATCAGAATGCGGTCCACGCAGGTTCCGGCAACCAAATAGGCATTGTTTTCCAGCGCGCGGGGCACGTAGGACACGTTGGTGGAACGCTTGGCGTCGGTCGGACAGCCGAAACAGCAGACCCCTTGGCCGTCGCAGTCGGGGGCGCAGCGGGGAAGCGGGCCATGCGAATAACCGAGGCGTTCGGCCCCGCGTGCGATGATGGTGCCGTTGGGACCGACATACTTCATCTCCGCATCCGTTACCTGATAAACGGCCTCAACCCGCTGAAAATAGGATTCCATGGCCTTCGGGGTAAAGTCGGTCAAGCCGTATTGCTCGCGCCAGCGCCGGAGTGTTCGGCGCGGCGTGCGAAAGCAGGTTCCCGAATTGATCGTGGTGGTACCGCCTACCGTGCAGCCCACCGGGACCACCATGCTGGTGTTGCCGACGGTGGCCGTGAGCCCCATGTTGCGATATAAAAGCGCCTGCATGTCGAACGGACGCCCCGAATATTGGGAGCGGCTTGTGTAATCGCCCTCTTCGATCATCACGACGGCATTGCCCGCGGCTGCGAGTTCGGCAGCCACCACGGCCCCACCGGCGCCGGTGCCGACCACCACCACTTCGGCTTCAAGCTCGGTGTCTTCGGTCAACGCATCGCCGGGCATCACCTGCTGCATCCAGCGCGCCGGCTCGTCTTTGACCGGCGGCTTGTAATAGTCCACCCCGATCTGCTCGAACAGCCCGGGATCGTCGTAATACGCAATCTTGATGGCTCCGGACACCAGTCGCAGGGCCAGGCGCTGGGGATAACTGCCATGAGCCCAACTCATTAGATAAGCCAAGCGTTTTGCGGGAACGAGCTTGGAGCAGGGGCGTAGGTAGCGCAGGCGCGAACTTTCTTCCAGCGTCCACAACATGCCACGAAACGCCTGCCCCAAAGTCGGGGAGGACTCGGCCAGCTTGCGCTCGATTTTGAGCGACAAATCACGATAGAACGGCGGGAAGATCTTTCCCGCCGGAATCATGACCTGACCCAGGCGATAGATGATCTCATGTTCACGGGCCGAAAAACGAAAAGCCGCCATGTTTCACTCCATTCGCTCCAAAGAAGGGCACGGTCGGCGATTAATCTGGATGTTGCGGTCACTTTAACACATCGTGTCAAAACCGCAAGCGTGATTTCTTCCGCTCGGGTCGGTAACACGCTCCTTACTATCGTCCCAGCGTTTTCGAATCGGTTCTGATGTAAAAACGATTCGATTTCCAACGCTTCTCCCGGCGTCACACGGAGAGAGAAGGCGGGCCAGCGCAGCAAAGTGTTGCGGCAAATCGGCAACACTTATTCGGCCTCATTCTTACTTATATTGCAAATGATCATGAAATAACAATAACTTACACGCATCGCTGCACAATGTTCGCCCAAAAATACAGTGTTGCAGTTTTCGTGCAACACTTCATCCGATCTCTGGAAAAAGAGTGCATGCGGCATAACCGTTGAGGGTAATATTTCCTATATATCTGGATTTATTGAGTATTACCGATATGACACCATCTTGCAGCTCGATTTTGATCGAAGTAAGTAGCTTTTGGTATACCTGGTTAACCTGGAAAATAACGCATAATTGTGTTGCATTTATGGACACACAAATGAATGCGTCATCATTATCTAATTTATATAATTATATCAGTACTATACTAAATCATACTTGTGTCAATACGTAATTTAACGCAATTAATGCGCGGCAAAAAGGCAAGAAGACTACGTACTTCTACTGATTTTCAATAGCGTAAATACGTGGTTTTGCATATCAGTGCTTAATAATTCCCTTCAGTAGACCCATTCGAGCTATAGCGGCTCGTTGGCGTAAATATTGCGTCGTTTCTGCTTGAGATCGTATAGTCTTTTTTCTCCGTGGAATCCAGTAAAACAAAAATAACTAAAAATTATCAATGATTCAAGGTAATTAACAACCATTACAGTGTTGATTGCGTTTTTTGGCACACTGATTGCTACTATTAACTGCCATTCGGATGTGAGTTCTTTGAGAAAATGGCTATCTCACCTTGCTACGGCAAGGAAAGACGAAATCAAGGTTCGAGGAGACCGGAACTAATTGCGGCTCGCTGTGGTGTTGAAGTTAAAGTTGGTCGTGCGCTGAGGTTCATGTTCTATTTCCAGGTTGCCCTATCCGGTCTCCTCCCTTTTTCCTTTCATTGAGGATGACATCATGCAACCGCTTCTTGAACTTGTCACCGTCATCATTCGCGAAAACGTCAGATACTGGTTAGCCACGTTCTTTGAAGCTAAGTGATTTCCACGGCCTTCTCTGCGGATCAATATTTCTTCAAGAATACCCCCGAGGGAGAATGGGTTTATTCTCCTTGTTTCCCCATCTAAGAGTGATGCGCGTCAATTCTTGACCCTTCCCTTCCCCAAAAGTCGCAGAGAAGGCCGCGATACTTTTATGTCCGACCTTAAACGCATCATAACTTTCGTTTGCATCCTCCCCAACCTCTGCTACACTCATACCACTTTTCATGTGGCTTGTCGGCGTATGTCCACACTGCCGTTCGGGGAGGATACAGATGGTTCTCAAAGGTTTGTCTTTACCGATAACGCTCATACTTGTGACGCTGAGCTTTCCGACTTTATTGTGGGCCGAATCCACTTCGACCGCGCCATCGGAACCCGCACCCGAAGCGACGATCGAAAGTAGTCCTCCCTCCGAGGCTGCCACCGAGCCGACACCCGCCAAGTCCGAAACGGCCGCCGACCCGACTGCTGGTCCGGAAGAACCGGCCACTGAAGAAAGCCCTGCCGAGCCGCCAGTTGAAACGGAGCCCGAGGCGGCCCCCGTTTCTCCAGCTGATCCGGTAACCGCTGAAGCGGCACCCCAAACTCCGACCACCGAAACAGTAAAAGACGACGAATCCGAAGACGAAGAGGAGGACGAGGTTATCGCCGGTTCCGAAGATGAATCCGTTCCAGACGAAGAGGGAAAAGGCCAACATCACCTGCGTTTTTCACTTTTCGGTGCAGGCTCCGTACCGGCCACCGGCGAAAGAACGAGCTTCGCGGTGGGTGGCAACCTGGGTTACGACTTGTGGGACTATCTCGGCATCGAACTTTGGTTATCTCAGACTTGGGGCAAAACCAGCCTCGACGGCGCAACGGCTGGATTGAAAATCATCGAAGTCAAGCCCGGCCTGCGCTATCGCTTTTATGATGAGAGCTTTCGCGCCTACATCATGGGTCACGTCGGCTTTGTCCAAACCGGTTGGGCTCCGCCGGGCGGGACCGACCGCTACGATGAAGGGGCGGGCGTCGATGTCGGCGCCGGAATCGAATACAAGATCTACAAATTCCTGATGGTCGATCTGTTCGTGGCTTACGAAGGCGTCTTTAAAAACATTCCCCAAAATGCCGAGGGGAAACTCGGCACCATGCACGGATTGTTCGCCGGAATCGGCCTGGGCGTCTCAATCGCCAAGTAATCCGACCGATCGTCACCCTCTTCCCCCTATCCGATCAAGCGGACCGACGTACCTCGTCGGCGATCACCTGGCCGTCCTGCAAGGTGACGAGCCTGTCGGCGCGCTCCATGACGCGCGGATCGTGGGTGGAAAACAGGAAGGTGACGTTCCGTTCACGGTTGAGTTTGTGCATCAGATCCAGCAAGGCTTCCGCCGTTTTCGAATCCACGTTGGCGGTGGGTTCGTCGGCCAGAACCAAGGCCGGTTCGGTCACCACGGCGCGGGCGATAGCCACTCGCTGTTGCTGTCCGCCCGAGAGCTGGTTCGGACGCCGGTCCATCAAGTCTTCCATCCCCACATCTTTCATGATGGCGCGCACTTTCTCGTGCCGCTCGCTCTCCGGCACCCCCCGCAGCATCAACACGAACTCGGCGTTCTCCATCGCGGTTAGCACCGGAATGAGGTTGTAGGCTTGAAAGATGAAACCCAGACGCATCAAGCGCATTTTGGACAACTCATGTCCACGCATGCTCGACAAATCCCGGCCTTCCACCGTCACCGTTCCGGCGCTGGGCGTATCGAGCGCCCCAATCAGATTGAGGGCGGTGGTCTTACCCGATCCGGAGGGGCCGCAGATGGCGGTAAACTCCCCCGGTTTGACGATCAGATCGAGACCGCGCAAGGCATGGACGGCCACACCGTTGTCTTTGTAGGTTTTTTCCACTCCCTTGAGTTCCACGATGGACGTCGTCACGTTCCACCTCCTCTATTGCATGCGCAAAGCGCGCAGGGGTTTCGTTTTGGATGCGATGACGGCCGGGTAGAGACCCGCCAGCATCACGAGAGCGAACACCGCCACCAGAATGATGGCCAGATGATCGGGGTAAAGGGATGAGGTCATGATCGGATCCCAAGCCACACCGCCGAAGTTCTGCTGCTCCTTCAAGGTTTCGGTGAAATCGAGTCCGACCGTCGCCATATAGTAATAAACCGGTGCCGACACCAACAATCCGGCCAGGATACCGACCACGGCCAGCCAGAAGGTTTCGATGGTCACCATCCAGAACAAGCGCCGGGCGGTCATGCCCACCGCCATCATCACGCCCATTTCGCGCATGCGCTCCATGACGCTCATCAACACCGTGTTGAAAATACCCGCCGCCACCAGCAACATGATGATCATCTGGAACAGGTAATTGCTGGCATTGTCGATGGCAATCATCCCGGCGAAGTCGGGCATGACCTTGAACCAGGGCAGCCCCTCTCCGCTATGGGGACCAGATAAAGCGCCCAGTCGCGCGGCAATCCGTTCGGCGCGGCGTTGATCGTGAACGGTCACGGCGATCAAGGTCGCCTCGTCGTCGCTGAAACCGATCAGATTACGCGCCCAGCCCAGCGGAACGGCGATCTGGTAGCGATCGGCTTCGTCGATTCCGGTTTCGAAAATGCCGCGCACCCGCAACAGGCCGGACACCACTTCCCCGTCTTTGTCCGTAGTGGTAAGCACCAGCTTGCTGCCAAGTTTCAGTTCGAGTGTTTCGGCCAATCTCCGCCCGATAACCGCTTCACCCTTCACCATGGATTGAACCGCCCGCCCCTCCTTGATGTGGTCGAAGAGATTGAAGCTCTCGCCCTCCGCCTGCGGATCGATGGCGGCAAAGGCTACCCCGGCGGTATCGGCGGCGGTGGCCACCATGGCCTGACCGAAGACACGCACCTGGGCGGTCTCCACGTCTTCATCGGCGCGTACCGCTTCAACCAGCGAGTTGATTTCCTTCAAATACAGATTGTTTCCCGGCCGATCGCGAAAACCCTGCGGCTGCAAGGTGACATGCCCCAGCCCCGCACGGGCGGCCGAGTCGATCAGCTTGGAATACGAACCGTCGGACATGCTGGTAAACGTAATGGATAAAAGCAACCCGAACATGATCGACGCCAGCGTGATCAGGGTTCGACGCCGAGAGCGCCACAGGTTGCGCCAGGCAAGTCGCCACAGCATGTGCGCCTCCTTATTGATGTCGCATGGCATCGATCGGATTGAGTCGCGATGCCTTGATTGCAGGATAAAGCGTGGCCAACAAAACGAGGACCAGCAACGTAACAAGCGGCAGCAGCACCGAACGCGTGGTGACTTTGGCGTACACCAGCGAACTCATCGCCACCCCCGAAATGTTGATGCTCTCACTGAAGGAGCTGAGGTTGAGCCCATGGGACTCCAGATAGGATGCCAAGGGCAAGCCGCCTCCCAAGCCCAATGCCGCCGCCGCCACCGACAACACGGCCGTCTCGGCCATGACCAGACGAAACACGCCCCAGGGCGTCATGCCCAGCGCTTTCATCAAACCATATTCCTTCACCCGTTCGAATACCACCATCAGCATGGCATTGAGGATGATGATCGCGATCGCGATATACGTAATGACGATCATGGGCAGCAAGAACGCATCGTTGACGGCGATCAACTCGGCCATGGCCGGGTTGAGCTTGTTCCAGCCCAAGGTTTCCAAGCCGGGCGCCAGAGCCGCCACGGCAGCGACGGCCGGATCCAGCGGCGTGTTCTTCGGCAAGGTGACCGCCACCTCGTGCGCTCCGCTTTCCATCACCATCAGTTCACGGAAAGAACGGGCCGTCATAAGCAAGCCGCCCGTATCGATCTGGGTACTGACGGTTTTCAGGATACCGCGTACATAGTAAAGATCGTTAGCCATCGAGCCATCGGCGGCCTGCGAAACCAGGACGATTTCGGAGCTCAACCGGACATCCAAAGCGCGCGCCAGCGCCTTTCCGATAATCACCCCTTTGGGATCGTCCTCCGTCAGCCACTTACCCTGTGCAACGTGGCTCGGCAACTCAAGCGCCCGGGCTTCCAGCAACGGATCGACGCCGCGGATCTGGACCCCGCTGGACGCCTGTCCGTGGGCCGCCAACGCCGTGGCGAACAACCGATAACTGCAATGATAACCCAACGCTTCGATTTTTTTACAAAGCTTGTCCGGTTCGGGCACCCGCTCGTAAATCGACGGCGAAGCCCGATAACCGGGGGCATGTATTTGCAGGTGACCCATATCGAGCATGGTGGCATTTTGCACCATGCTGCCCATGAAGCCGTCCATAATCCCCGTGTAAACCACCATGATCGCCAAGGCGAAAGCCATGGCGGCCACCGTGACCAGGGAGCGCCGTCGCGACCGGAACAGGTTACGGGCAGCCATTCGCACCGTCAACATGGCAGGCTCCTTCAGCGCCGTAATTGATTCAGCGAAAAGAACCCGGCCTTGAGCTTCACATCGAAGGACAGGTTTTCGTAGATCAATTCGGTAAACTCTTCGGGTTTGTCAAGCGGTGTCATGCGCATGCGCATGGGCAACAGACGACCTGACACGGTTTTTTCGTCGGAAAAGGTCATCACACGCACCTTTTCACCCTCTTCATCGAAATACGTTTGTGAAACGGGCAGCCAGCTTTCGTTGCGCACGACCAACACGACCTTCCCCCACACAACCGCCGCCTCCGGCTTGGGCGTCAGCACGATTTCCACCACCCGCTGACCGGCACGCTCACCGAAAAAGCCCAGCTTGGCATCGTAGTCTTCGCTCATACGCGACTCTTTCACCAAGTCGTCGTTGGTGAAATGCGATCCCATCCAAGCCCCCATCATCATCGCGGCCGTCAGTTTGATGGTGCGATCGGTTTTGGGCAGATAATTGTAAATATCCTTGTCGACCTTGAGCGTGGCAGTGCCTTTTTCCTTCAACGGTTTCAGCACCTTCACCAGGGTTCGTTCGGTTCCCTGGGTAACCACTTCCATCGTCAGGCTGCGCTCCCAATGGCGCGTTTTCACCTGCATGGTCACGATGCTTTTCGACGATTGACCGCGCCACAGGTCATCCACTTTGTCGAGAATGTCCTGAACATCCAACGGCGGTTGAGCCGACGAGTCATCGGCCTTGACCGCAGCCGGCTTGGTCGCTTCACTTGCCGCCGATTGCGCCTGAACGGAAGAAGCCGAGAATACTCCCATCGCCCCCCACATTAACAGACATAACATGACCGAAAAGATAAGCTGTTTCCGTTCACCGATCATTGAACGCCTCCTTTCAATCCATGATACAAGGTCATCAACAAGCCGCGATTGGCCGCCAGGGTCGTCTCCACATCCGGATAGTAATCCATCAAATAGGCCATCCAACCAAACATGTAAACGGAATAGACGGTCATGGCCGCCACCATGGGGTCCATATCGGGATTCATGCGATTCTGCGCTTGGGCGTTTTCGATCACGTCGGCGATCAAACGCATGATCAGCAGATCGGCTTTCTCGAATTCTTCGTCGAACGACTGGTCACGCTTGAAAAAGTAGGCCATGGCCTCACGCAACAGACGTTTCTCCGCCTCGACCACCTCGAAAACATGGCGGAAAACGTCTTCGATGGCGTCGATGGGGTCTTCCGGCTGCGGATGGGCATGGTAGTTGCCGATCGCCTGCCGGATGCGTTCGTCCAGATGCGCCGACAGGGCATGCACCTTGGTTTTGAAATAGTTATAAAACGTACCCGTCCCGACCATGGCTCGCTCGGTAATCTGGGCCACGGTGGTTTCCGCAACCCCTTGCGTACAAAATAACTCCCAGGCCGCCCGAATCAAACGCTGACGGGTTTTTTCCTTTTTCTGCTCACGTACCGGCGACATCATTTACCTCAGCGTGTATAGCATGACAAATGAGCACGCTCACATGTGAACGCATTCATCTTTGACTCGGTTCAATTATGAACACGTTCATATATTTGTCAAGAAAAAAACCTTGCCTCGCCAAAACAGAATATAACTAACTGATATTAGCGATGTAATTAAACCTTAATTCCGAGGCTCACCCAATTTACTCAGCAGGCGCATCCGGCAGATCGATCCGCTGGAACGATTCGGGGATGGAAAGCGAGAAGAAATCATCTGCCAACGAGGGATTGAAGCGCGGCGAGCCGCTCACCTTCAAAGTCAATTTTGCGCCGGTGCGCTGGTGAACTAGCTTGATAAAGCCCGGATAGGGGCGCTTTTCCGGCCCCTGTTGCGTCCACCCGAGAAAAGTGACCTCCAGTTGATCGTCGTTCTTTTTATCGATCAGCCGCTGACGGTACAGACGGCCGTCGGACTCGAACCAGAGCACCTGCAACAATTGCTTCTCCGTATCGCGGCGAGCGATGCGCCACCGCCGCAAGTTGGAATCGTATGTAGGATGCCCCACGGGTTCGGGCAAACGGCGCGGCATGCCCAACAGAGTGGCGACCAGATCGGCGGGTTCGATGTCGATATGGGCAAACGCCTCGACCGTGCGACGCGTCGGCTTACCCACACGAACCACCTTGTTGGTCATATCCAGAACCACCATCCGTCGCCCATCGAGGGCGGCCGCTCCAACCAATCCCACCGGACCCCCGGTCAGTTCGAACAGCGCCCGGTCGGGCCGCGCGACCGCCCAGTAGGCATGCACCCGCTCGTGACGTCCATCGCGGGTGGTCATCTCCATGGTGCCTTCGGCCTCCACCGCCTGAACGACCGCCTCCAGGCTGTCCATGTTTTGCAACCAGCCCGCCACATCGGCAGGGGAAACAGCCGGATCGGGGGCGGTGGCTCGACAACCGACAAGCCCTAAAACGATCACCAGAATCATCAGTCGGGTTCGATTGCCGTTCATGGTTTTTCCTTGGGAGCCCATTTGCGGCGCAGGGGCGGCCAGAGCTCGGGAAAAGCAGCCGTGTAACGGTCGGTCAATTCGGTCGGAAACAGAGCCAACCCGGCCGCTTGGCGCAAGATGACCTGGAGACGCTCCGTGTTCTTCGTCTGCTTCAACGCCAAGGCGAGATGCAAAAGAATCTCGGGTTCCTGCGGCTCGATCATGGTTGCCAGCGAAAGCCAACGCACCGCTTCGTCAAATTCGCCTCGCCGATAGTACAACCAGCCCAAGCTATCGAGAATATAGCCCTCTTCGGGCTTGAGACGCATTGCCGCGCGAATCATTTGCTCGGCGCGTTGAAGCTCGATGCCTTCTTCGACCAGCGAATAGCCGATGAAGTTAAGTGCATCGGCATGGTCCTTGTCGACATCCAAAAGCAAACGCATCGTGCGCCGGGCTTCCGTCTTACGCCCCATCGCTTCCAAAACCAGTCCTCGGGTGTAAAGCAAGTCGGTGTGATTGGGCGATTTTTCCAGTCCGACATCAAGCACGGCAACCGCTTCATCGGCGCGTTCGGTTTCCTGAAAAAAAGCGGCGGCGGTGCGGACGAAATCAGGTTTGTCGGCATGTTCTTCCATCAAACGGCGAACCCGCCGATCCGCCTTGGATTTTCGTTTGAGATGCCAGTAACAACGCGCAACTTCTACCTGGGCGGACAGATAATACCGCTCCTCGCAACGTGGAATCTCTCCAAAGGTCTTGATCGCGGCCCAGTAGCGCTTCCGATCCATACGCACCAAACCGAGAAAATAGCGAGCCGCCCCATCCCCGCTATGATCGACGATTCTCTGTAGTTCCGTCTCCGCCTCCGGCAGTTTTCCCGCCTCAAAGAATGCCAAAGCGGCCGCCATCGCCATGTTGTCGTTGTTCAAATCAAAGGCGGTGGCTTCTGCGAAAGCGTTGCGCGCCTCTTCCATATTTCCGGCATGCAGGTAAAACCGTCCCAGTTTCAAAGGGATCAGCGGATTGGGCGGCAGCAACATCTTGAGCCGCGTAAACAGCGCGATAGCGTCCTTATAACGTCGGGTACGGTTGTACCAGTCGGACAAGCGTTCGATAGCCTGCGTGTTGTCGGGGTCCAACTCCAACACACGCTCCAGCGCGGCTTCAAGCTGCGGATAATCCTGGGTAAATTGGTAGATGCGCGCCAAGGCTTCGAAAATATAAACCTGCCTGGGATAGCGAACCGCCATCGTCTCGAAAAACGCTTTTTGTCCGACAAGTCCCCGCGTCAGATACGCGATTTCTCCAAGCCGTCGCAGAGCTCCTTCGTGGTCGGGCTTGAGGGCCAAAACCCGTTCGAATAAGCGAACGGCGTCATCGAGACGATTCGAGAAAAAAGCGACTTCACCCAACAACACCGAGGGTTTGTACCAGTCCGGGTTCAGGCGGGAAGCCTCGGTCAGTTCCTTCACCCCTTCACCGGTTTGCCGTTCTCCTAACAGAAGACGACCCAGGTGATAGTGCAGATCGGCGGATTGGGGATCGAAAGCCAAAGCCAGGCGCAGTTGCTCGACCGCTTCGCCATAGCGTTGCTCCTGCTCCAATTTCTGGGCGCGTAAAAAATGCCCGTAGGCCGCCGCAGCGGGCGTCTCGGGCATCGGTTTCGGTTGGTTTTGGATCAGGCGGTTTGGAACCTCGGGTGCGGAAAGATCAAGCGGCCGGTGAGCACACCCCAGGACGGTCGACAAAGACAAGACGATCAGCCACAGCATCCGCCAGCCAGAATCGACGACAAACCGCAAACAGGCGGGCCTATTCCTTCTCGTCGGCGTCATCCTCCTCCACGGTCTTTTTCAGGCCGGTCGCTTTGGGTTCGGTTTCTTCTCGCTGACGACGTCTCTCTTCGCGCTCGGCGATCTCATCGTACTGATCGACGTCCATTTCCGCTGCCTTATCGGCAGCATCGGGCAACGCATCGAGGTGTTTTTGCAGATCTTCTGCGCTCAGGTGGCCCTTGTCGATATTACGGTCGACGGCCCGTACGTCAAAGAGCTTGATGTCGATTTCTTTCTGGGTGGCCACGACTAACCTCCTTGGTCACAGGATCGCTAAGAAAAAGACCCCATGCATACTCCGAACCGGCCAGGATGTCAAGCATCACCCAACCTGAAATACGATTGACGGGTCGCAGCCTGACTTTCAGCCGGATTCGAGGATAAAATACAATTCTTCTGCTCGATGTCCCGGAAATCGACACCGAGCGCCGAATCGGAATCCGATCGCTAATTACGCTTCCACTGCCAGATGATCCGCAATCAACTCGATGACGTCCTTGACTTTGACGTCTTCCTCTTTGTCGGCATTCTTGCTGCCATCGGTGATCATCGTCAGACAATAGGGACACGACACGCCCAGCAGGCCGGGTTCGCCGGTGGTTTCATACAGTTCCGCAAACCGTTTGTCGTTGACACGCGGTTTTTCCTCTTCCATCCACATACGCCCGCCACCCGCGCCGCAGCAATAGGACTGCGCATGCGATAAAGACGGATTGCGAACCGTCGCGCCCGCCGCTTCGAGCAATTCACGGGGCTGCGCGTAAATCTGGTTGTAACGGCCGAGGAAACAGGAATCGTGGTAACCCACTTCGCCCAAGCCTTCCGGCGTCACCTTGATGCGACCGTCCTTGAGCAGATTCAACACAAATTCGGACGCATGCCAGACTTCATCGAATTCCATGTCGAAGTCTTTGTATTCGTTTTTGAGGGTATTGAAGCAGTGCGGGCAAAACGCGATGACTTTCTTGACGTTGTAACCCTTGAGCACCTCGACGTTGGCCTGCACCATCATCTGGCCCAGAAATTCGTTACCCAGTCGCCGGGCGGTCTCGCCGCAACACTGTTCTTCCATCCCCAAAACGCCGAAGCTCACTCCCGCCGCATTCAGGATTTTGCACAGCGCCTTGGTAACGCGCGTGGAGCGGTCGTCGAAGCTGCCCATGCAACCGACATAGAACAGGTATTCCACATCCGCATCTTCGGCCAGGGTTTTGATTCCCAGATCTTCGGTGATCCAGTCGCCGCGTTTATCGTAACCCAATCCCCAGGGGTTGGAATTACGCTCGAAACCACGGAAGGTGTTGTTCAGCTCCTGCGGCATATCGCCTTCCATCATCACCAGGTGGCGACGCATTTCGACAATGCGCGGAACCTGCTCGATGAACACCGGACAGCGCTCTTCGCAATCGCCACAAAGCGTACAGGCCCAGATCGTCTCGGCTGAAATCGCACCACCGGCCGTAATCGGTCCTTCGTATTCGGTGGCTTTGCCGTCCGGACCCGCCTTTTTGCCCAACAGGTACGGCACCCGCTCATAAAGATGATGCTTGGATTCCTTGTTGACACGCTTGAGCGACAGCGGTTTGTCGGTCGACCACGCGGGACACTGGGGCATGCAGCGGCCGCACTCCGTACAGGTGTAGAGGTCGAGGATTTCCTTCCAGGTGTACTGTTCGACATTCTTGACGCCGATAGCCACGTCCTCGTTGGTCTCCATCTCTTCGAACTTGCCTTCAAGATCCTCGATCGGACGTAAACGCCCGCGTTCATCCAGACGGGCGAAAAACACGTTGGGAATGGCTGTAATGATATGAAAATGCTTACCGAAAGGTAAATAGTTGAGAAAGATCAGGATCATGACGGAATGCACCCACACCGCCACTTCCCACATAACCGGCCCCGACTGGGCGTTGAACAAAGGAGCGAAAATCCAACCCAGAGAGGGAACCGTCATGAAGCCGTTTTCATGGAAACCCGCCCCATGCAAGCCCGCTTCGAGCAGAATATCGGCCACCATCAATCCACCGATCCAGCAGAGGATGACCACCGGTTCCGCCTGGGGAATGTCCTGCATACGCACCGGTTTGGAAATCAATCGCCGCCAGGCGAAACCCACACAACCGATCAGCACTCCGATCACCACCAGTTCCTTGGCGATGGCATACAGCGGACCGAGGTAATACCCCACCACCGGGAGCGCGTACAACGAAAATTCCGCGCCGCCGAACCCCTGTCCGAAGATGATGAGCGTCCGCAGGGACAAGGTCATGAAACCGGCGAAGATCATGATATGCAAGATACCCGCCGACAGCTCCTGCGGCATGCGGTACTGCAAAAAAGCATTTTTGATGGCGAAACCGATACGTCGGGGAAGCTGGTCGAAACGATTATCGGCCCGGCCAAGAGCGAGGATCTGAAGTCGGTAATAGAAAACGTAGAGAAAAATACCCAGCCCCACAATCAGCGTTGCAAAAAACAGCCACGTACTTATTTTTCCCATAACCAACTGATCCATCATAAACTCTTCCTTTCCACCGTCGCTCGTTCGCTGGCCAAGCGACTTTGCCATTCGGAAATATTCGGTTTCGGCGACGCAAAAGAGCTCGCCGTTGATGCTGATACGAAGACGATTTGGTGCGCTATACTAACAAACCACAGGTGCTGGTGGCAACGAGATTTGAAAAAAACGGATCGTTTCTAACGATTCCAGCGTTTTTTAAATTCGGCTCGCCGATTTCGGCTCCAGGCTTCCTCGTTTTCGGCGTCAACGAGCGGCCGTTCTTCCCCGTAGGATACGATATCCAATTTGTCGGGATTGACATTGAGCAGAATCAGGACTTTACGCACGGCATTGGCGCGGCGCTCACCTAGAGCAAGGTTGTATTCGGTACTGCCCCGATCGTCGCAATGCCCTTCAACGGCAACACTGACATCCGGAAAACGATTCATCCAGGCGGAGATGTCCGCCAACGTTGCTTTGGCTTCCTCGGTGATCTCATCGGAATTGAAGGGGAAAAAGATCGGCTTCAATTCGAAATCCGGGTTGTTGGTCCCCGTCAATACCGGCTCATCCTCCGATTCCGTCGACTCAGCCGGAGCACCGGCCGAGACGGGCTTCGGATTCATGCATTCTTCGTTGGCGGCGGCTTCACGCCGGGCCTTTTCGGCCAGCTCCTTGGCCACCACGAAATAATGGCGCGCTTCGTCGTATTTTTTCTCGGTCGTCAGTCGACGCGCCTTCAGCAGGGCGTTTTCGGCAGCGGTATAGGTGAGGGCGGCGCATTTTTCGGCGACCTGTGCCGTTTTGAAGGCCTGCTCGGCGGCCGCGCGTTCCTCCTTGGGGGGCTTGCTGGCACAGCCCACGAACCAGACAACCAGCGAAACCAGCATCAGCAAAACCATCAGGTGGCGGGCGGATATCCGTGTCATTTCAACACCTCCAGTCTCGGCGACCAATCGGGCGTGGAAAACGATCCCGGCTGCTTGGTAATCAACCGTTGGTTGGTGCCGTCCGCGTTCATGATAAACAGCTTGCTCTCACCCGTGCGAGTGGAACTGAATACGATGTGTCGCCCGTCGGGAGACCAGGCGGGGTCTTCGTTGTTGCCCTGATCCTGTGTCAGACGAACGATTTCGCGCGTGTCGGGATCGACCAGGAACAGATCGAACACCAAACGCTCGTCACGTCCGCAGAAGGCGATTTTGTCGCCTCGGGGCGACCAAGCCGGCGACTGGTTGTAGTTGCCCTGGAATGTCAGTCGCATGGCGGCATCCCCCGATACGGTGGCCGCATAGATTTGCGGCGTCCCCGAACGGTCGGAAACGAAAGCGATCCGCTTGGAATCGGGAGCCCAACTCGGCGAGCTGTCGATCCCCCAGGAATGGGTGATCCGGCGCAACTGACTGCCGTCCACGTTCATGACATAGATTTCCGAATTCCCGTCCTTGCTCAAGGTGAGCGCCAGACGCTGGCCATCGGCGGACGTCGAGGCACCGACGTTAAGCCCGCGATAATTCGATACTTTGATCATTTTCGCGCCGGGCTTGGCCTTCACGCGGTAAAGATCGGGGTTGTTGTTGATGTAGGAGGTGAAAAACAGGTGGTTTCCGTCGTGAGACCAAGTGGGCAACAGATTGATGTTGTTGTTGTCCACCATCACCGTCCCGCCATTGCCGTCGAAGTCGGTGACATAAATCTGCTTGGTTTTGTTGACCCGTCGCACCGAAACGATACGTGTGGAGAAGATCCCTTTTTCTTTGGTGAAAAAACCCACGATTTCGTCGGCGAAGGCATGCATCATGCGGCGGAAATCGCCGGCGTCCCGTTCATAGGCGCTCTTGAGCATCTCCCGTCCCAGCGCCACATCGAACAGACGCAGATCCACCTTGATGCGATCGCCCATGATCCAGAAACCGCCCTTGACCAACCCCTCGGCCCCCACCTGCAACCACTGCGTGAAATTAACCGTGGCTTCGGTGATGCCGGACGTTTTGGGATCTTCGAGAAACGCCTTCGGATCGAGCACTTCGAACAAACCGGCAATGGCCAGGTCGTTCATGAGGATGGCTTGCCCTTCGGCCGCCAGCCCGGCGGTATCTTCCGTTTCACCGAAATTTTTAAGCGGTGTCACCGCCACCGGGTATTTGCGGAAGTTCGCCGGATCGACATCGATCACGAGCTGAGCCATTGCCGTGGTCGGCAATAAAAGAAAAATCAGCAAATATCCCGTCAAACGTAACCCTTTTATCGTCATCATGATTCTTTCCACGAAAAGTTGATGAGAATACCTTGGCTGAACACGAGCTTTTTCAGCATGTCGTCGGGCAACGGCACACGCGGCGTAATTTTGACGGCGCGCATGGCCGACGAATCGAATAGCGCGTTGCCCGAACCTTCCATCAGTTGGTGTTTCACGAGAGCGCCGCTGCGGTCGATTTTAATCAGAATCTTGCAGGTCAACCGCTTGAGTTCATCTTCGGGAATCACACGCGGCACATTGAAATTGGCTCGGAACAATTCGGCCAGCTGTCCCGCATAAACCGACCCCAGAATCTGCACGGCCCGCGATGACGGTGCCCCCTTCACGCCGTCGGGGCTGCCATCCCAGCTATTGAATTTATTGCGCACACGATCGAGCGCCTTGGCCATGCGTCGTTCGCGTTCTTTCGTTTTCTGAGCGCTGCTCTTTTCCGGTTTCTCGGGCGCTTTCGTTTCCACCGGAGTGTTGGGATTGGGCTTGAGTTTCAAGGGCTCGGCCTTGGCTTCCGCCTCCGGTGCAGTCGGTTCGAGCCGCGGCATCCAGTGTTCGGGCCGCACCTCGGGCGCCCAGCGCACCGGCTGAACCATAATTGCTTTTTTGTAGAGCAAACCTTCATCGTCGATGCGGCGCGATTCCCACCAGGCAAAACCGAAAAAGGCGATGTGAGCCAGAATCGACACCACCAGGAAAGGGACGACCCGATTCTGGGTGTCGGCCAGGAAGTAGGTCATCCGACCATCCGACACCTGAGCCGCCGTCATTTCGTCCCCCCTTTGGGGGCCGGGGGCTTCGCCTCGCCTTTAGCGTCGGAAGCGGGCAGCATGTCGTCGAGCGGATCCGTCACCATGCCGAGGCTCGTCACGCCGGCTTTTTTGAGAATCGCCATCACCCGCGCCACCAACTCATACTTCAATTGGCGATCGGCATAGAGGTAGATCTCCTGCTCTTTCTGAATTTTGACGTTGTAGCGGACCTTGTCTTCCAATTCTTCGAGCGCAACCTCGGTTTCACCGATAAAAACCTTGCCCTCCTTGTTGAGGGTAACGATATTTTTACCTTCGTCGGGGCGGATCTCCACCGTTTCGGTTTTGGGCAGATCCACATCCACACCCTGCTGAATCATGGGGGCGGTCACCATGAAGATGATCAGCAATACGAGCATCACGTCCACCAGCGGCGTGACATTGATCTCGCTCAACGTCGTCCGCCCTTTGCGCTGCTCGCCTGTGCTCATACTCATCGTACACCTACCCGGTCGCTCGTTTCGGCTAGACGGCCTAGAAGAAATGTCGTTTGATGATGTTGAGGAAATCGATGGAGAAGTTCTCCATCTCGGCGTCGAGAACTTTGATCTTCTGTACAAAGAAGTTGTAGCCCACGACAGCCGGAATCGCCGCCGCCAAGCCGGTCGCGGTGGCGATCAGTGCCTCGGAAATCCCCGGGGCCACCGTGGCCAAGGTCGCGTTTCCTACCAGCCCGATCTGCTGGAATGACTCCATGATGCCCCAGACCGTGCCGAACAGGCCGATGAAAGGGGCGGTGGAACCGGTCGTGGCCAGAAACGACACGAGGGATTCGAGCACCGTCACCTGCGATGTGGCCGCCCGCCTGAGCGAGCGCTGAATGCTTTCGAGGTCGGACGCCTCACCGAAAGTGGCGTCGGTGCTGTTGTCTTCATTGTTTTTGCGCCGTGACTTGCTGAGCTCGACATAGCCGGTGCGAAACACCTGGGCGATGGGCGACGCCACCAATTCCTCGGACGCTTCGTAAATCTGATCGAGCCGACGGCTCTTCCAGAAAATGTCGAGAAACTGCAAGGATTGATTGTGTGCTTTGCGTAAATAGATCGCCTTATAAGCGATAATTCCCCAGGAGGCCACCGAAAAAGCCAGCAGGATGATCAATACCGAAGCCACCACCAACCCGGTATCGAAAATCAGCGCGAAGAAATCCACTTCCTGCGCCAAGGCCAGTTGCGTCAACTGGGTCGCCACGTGTGATAAACAGCCAGTCACACCCCATCCTCCTTATTGCTCACCCGTTGCCGGATTGTACGGCCTGAAAGATGGACATCTATACCATGAACCCGGTCGGATGTCAACAGATCCAAGCGCTTCCGAAGCGATGCTTACTTTAATCAAACAAGCGAAATTATTCGTTTATTCCCGATGACTGAAGCGTCAGCGAAGCCCTTCCGGCAAGAGGTCGGATCCTTCTTTGGCCTGCGCCAGTTTGGCCAGCAACACCATCTGCAAGGCCAGTTTTTTCAACAGGTGGTCGTAGTGCAGCATTTCGTAGCCTTTGATCGCCACCAGCAGGTGTTCGAGTGCACGTTTGGGGTCGCCCAGATAGGCCGCCAGCCAAGCCTGTCCCAAAGCCACACGGGTGACGGCCCAGCCTGATCGCGGACCGGTCGTGCTTACACGTTCCAACTCATGGCGATAGGCCTCGGGTCGCCCTTGATGCAACAGCGCCTCCAGCACCGGCAGGCGGGACGCTCCGCGGCGGGCGTCGCCGACGGGCAGACGGCTCTCCATCACGGCCGCCGCATGCCACAACGTGGCGAATGCTTCGTCCAATTCCACACGCTTGAACTCCGTGTAGTTCGGGTCTTCCTGTTGCCCGACACGCAGACTCTGCAACAAAATACCGGGCAGACCGCCGTGACGATCCATGGTTTCGAGCGCGGCGCTCCATTCCAGCCGCGCCAACGCCGTCGCGGCGTCCTCTTCGACTTCGAGACCCAATGTGCGCGCCAGTACCTCGCGTTGATGATCGATCAGGCGATAACGCTCGCTGTAGCGCGATAAATCCAGAAGCGGACGAGCGGGTGCGGCGGGTGAAGCACAGATCAACTCCCCCACACGATAGCCGCTTCCAACCGGTGAGACATGGGCGGCATAGCCTTTGGCGCGCCGAGCCACCGCAAGGCTCCGATAGGCGGGGCGCAGCAGGTTGGCTGCAGCCAAAGCATTGAGATCATCGGTATAGGTGCTGAAATACCGACACTCCCAGCCAGGGTAGTCGCTTAAGGTCACCGTGCGTTGGAAAGCCGTCATCGTCGGGGACAGCCCTTCGGCCTCGCGTCCCACCCAGACTCCGAGCGCATCGATGCTCTTCACCAACCGCGGCAAGACCGCTTTCCCCATGCGTCGCCGTTGTACGGCAATAGCGTTTTCCATGGTCCGTACGAAATCGCGCGGCGACACCTCGGCCAATGCGACCACGGGGTTTTGTCGGGCCGACTGCCCAACCGCCACATCGAAACGCAAAACCGTGCGACGCCCTCCATCCAGTTCCGGCACCAGCAATTCGAAACGGTAATCACCCCGAAAGGCGAGTGTCAGAGCGAAATGCAAATCCCCAGCCCAATACGGAAAAGCCAATTCGACCATCCGCCCATTGGGCGCCTGCGCCATCAGATAGGCCAGCCCGGCCTCATCCCCGATCACGGATTCGAATACCAGCCGCCCGCCTCGTTCCACCCGGCGCGGCAAGGGGCGGGTCAGCGTCACACTGCGCCAGACGGCCGTTACCGCCAGCGCCAGATTTCCCTTGCCGTCGATCGCCTGGGCAACGGCGGCATGGCTGTAACCCTGGGATTGGAAGCGGTGGAGCGTCTCGGCCAACCAGACCGTGGCCCGATCGCGACGCGGCTCCAACGGACCGTCGAACAAACGCCAATCAGCGCTGACGGGTCGGGCCGCCACCCCGGTTCGGGCGCATAGGCTATCGAGAAAACGCTCGGGCGATTCGCCGGGCAAGCGGCGTGTCAGTCGGATCTCGGCCAACTCACGCGCCAACGGAGCCAGACGGGCGTCACGATGCAAGTCTTTCAGCGCACGCGGACTCTGTAAAAGGCTTCCGGCAGCCCGCTGCCACCAGTCCTCCGCGGCGGGAATCCGTTCGGCCCGGGGAGCATAAGCGGCGGCGGGTGGCCACACACCGGGACCGCGACCCGCGCAGCCGAGCAGGAAACAGGCCAGTAAAAAGGCCGCGGGGATGATACCCCGCAGCCCGGTCATACGAAAATACATCCGGATTTTCCTAGGCGCGACGACGACGCCAGATCATGAGCGCCAGTCCCAACCACGTGATGAAACCGGCCAGCGCTCCGAAACGACCACCGAAGGGAATCAGGCCGCCCTGACGGCAGTCACCGTCATAATCGTAATCCACCTTGAAATCGTAAATGCCGCACTGGGACTGGCGGAAGTCGGTGACGGCAAAGAAAATGTCACCGGTGGACGATTCGATTTCGAGTGCATTCCAGTTGCCGCTGGTCTGCGAGTCGAAGCAGCTGTTCATATCGCGGCAATCGGTCAGGAAATAGAGCGCTTCGTATTCCACGCTTTCACCGTCCGGATACATCGAAACCTGCATCTGGTTGCCCGCAACGGGCTTGATGGCGTAAATCTGATCCTGACCGGTTCCGCTGACCGAGCAGCCGCCGGTGGGATTATAGGTATCGCCCAACCCGCAGGTGCTTCGGTTGCTATAGCTCACGTTGGAAGTGATGAGATTCTTGAGGGCCGTGGCGCACTTACCGGCCGGGAGGCACTCGCCCTTGAAGCAGGCCGTCCCGCAGGGAAGATCGCAGCCGCCGCAATGGGTGTTGTTGTACAAAATATCGACGCACTGGCCGTCGCAACAATCCTTGCCCGCCGGACACTCGCCGTCGCAGGGGCGGCAATCGTCGTCGACCAGATCGGTATTGCCGTCGCAATCATCATCCACGCCATTGTCGCAGATTTCGACCCTGTCCGGATGAACGTCGGGATCGTTATCGTCACAATCGTTGCCGCCCGTGCAGGCGTCGTCGATGTGATAGTCGTTGTCGTCATCCTTGGTCACTGCATGCTGACAATCGTAGGTGAGATCGCAGAAATCGGACGTACAGACCTGGTCGTCGTCGCAAACCTGATGGTCGGGCGCATGCAGACAGCCGTTGGCCGGGCTGCAGGAGTCGACGGTACAGAAAACCCCGTCGTTGCAGTCGAGCGGCACACCGGACTGACACAAACCGTCGACACAGCTTTCCGTTCCGTTGCACTGATCGCCGTCGTTGCAGTCGGCATCGACGTCACAGTCGGGAGGATCGACGCAGCCGAGCTCGAAATCGCAGACCTGCGGATCGGTGCAGGCCGTATCGTCGGGTTGGAAGCGGCAGCCGACGCCATTCTCGCAGATGTCGTCCGTGCAGTCGATCCCATCGTCGCACTGGTCGTTGTGCATCACGTAGTCACAGTTAAATTGAGGCGAACAGGTTTCGCTGGTACAATCGATGTCGTCATCGCAATAATCGTGATTGGGAGTAAATTCGCAACCCGTCTGGGCATTGCAGGTATCGACCGTGCACGGCACGTGGTCGTTGCAGAAGGTGTTGTCGGGTGCATTGATGCAACCGGTGGTCTTGTTGCAGGAATCGAGGGTGCACGCAATATTGTCGTCGCAATAGGCGTTGACCGCCGAATGGATACAGCCCAGGACCGGATCGCAGCTATCCTCGGTACACTCGATGCTGTCGTTGCAATTGAGCGGCGTTCCCGGCGCACAACCGACCCCCACCACGCAGGTTTCAATTCCGTTACACACATTCTGGTCGGAACAGGACGCATTGACGGGCGTATGGTCGCAGCTTTCGGCCACTTCGTTGCAGACATCCGTCGTACACGCGACGCTATCGTCGCAGTTGATCGGAGCACCGGGCTGGCAAAAGCCGTTGACGCAGGCCTCCGGGCCGTTGCAGTAGTCTTCGTCGTCGCATTCGCCGTCGTTGGCACACTCGGGACGCGGCGCACAGCCGGTAGCGGCGTCGGCTCCGAAGCCATCGGGATCGCAGAGATCGGCGGCGCTGCATTGGCTGTGATCCGGCGGATAGGTACAGCCGGTAGCGGCCTGGCAGAGATTGGTGGTGCAGCCGATGCCATCATCGCACAGAGTGTTGTTGGGATCGTGTACACAGCCCTCGCTGAGGTCGCAGCGGTCATCCGTACAACCCACCGTATCGCCGCAGCGCTCGTCGTGAGCCACGAACACGCAACCGCCCGCTTCCAGGTCGCACACGCCGTCGGTGCAATCCAGACCATCGCTGCAGTTGGCGTCGACGGGCAGGTTTTTGCAGCCCACCCCCTCTTCACAGCTATCATCCGTACAGGCGATTTCGTCGTCGCAATTGAGCGGGACGCCCGCCTGGCAGCCGAGCACCTGGTCGCAATATTCCGGACCGTTGCAGGGATCGCGGTCGTCGCAACGCTGATGGTTGGCGATGCGCTCGCACTGGTTGTTGGCCTCATCGCAACTATCGTCGGTGCACGCGATGTCATCGTCGCAGGGTGAATCGCCGACGATGCAACGGTTATCGTCGCCGCACAGCTCGATACCGTTGCAGAACAGACCATCGTTGCAATCGGAATTTTCCACGCAGGGCTGTCCCACGGGCACATCCGATTCCTTGCCTTCGAGATCGCCGTCCGGATCCTCTCCGTCGCCATCGGGATCATCGCCATCCGGATCGTCCCCGTCCGGGTCGTCGCCATCCGGGTCGACGCCATCGAGGTCGCCGTCGGTCAAACCTTCGGGAAGACAAAAATTGTCGTCGCAAACGTAACCCGGATCGCAATCCGCATCCTCGCGACATTCTCCCGTGAAAGGTTCATCCCCGTCAGTGGGGTCATCGCCATCGGACGGAATATCGCCATCGCTAGGGTTGAAATCGGGCTTGTCTTTACAAACCCCGCTCACACAGGTCTGATCGACCGGACAATCGAGATTGCTGGAACAGGCAATGGTCGAGACGCTGTCGTCTTCCGAGCAACCCAACACTAAAACAAGGACACCCACGAGCAGCGCCAAGCTGAACCGTTTCATCATGCCTCCATGTATACTTGTAACGCGGCGAGTCATTCCGCTTTTACCACAGTGCCCTTATTTTAAACACTAGCGGAAAAACTGCAACTATTTTCGCGGCTGTCCATTGAAGAGACCGCCCGCGCTCTCCGCTTCGCCTTCCTCTCCAACCTCGAAATCGGGCCCGACGGGCAGGTCGAAAACATCGAAAACGTCGAGATTGCAGCCCTGGGTATCGATCTCGAAAATCAACCGTTCAACCGCTCCCACCGGCGGATAGCTGCTTATCCTGGGCTGATGAGTTCCCGTCAACCCTGGCCAACCGCTTTCCCCTTCGATGGATCGTCCTCCGGCAAACAGCCGGAGCGTGCACCCCTTGCTGGTTATCACGCGCAAAGGGCGGTCCAGGGGAGCCCGTAAAGGAATCTCCACCCGAATGCGGGTGGCCAGCTCCGCCAACTCCCGAACCTTGAAATCACTGGTCCCCCATTCCAGGCCATGTAGCATGAGGATCGAACGCGACTGGTTGAGGATGCCCCAAGGCTGGAAAACCTTGTAGAAAGGAACACGTTCCGACATATCCGGACCGGCCGCCACCGTCATCTGATCGAGCGCGAGCCGGCTTTCATAGCCTACAAGCCGGTACGGTCGATCCGTGGAAGCCGTCGGATACAGGGTCGCATCCGGCGCCAATGCCGGCAACGGCTCTTCGGTCAGCCAGAACTGCCGGGCCGGATCGGCATCGGGATCGGATCGAGCCGGATCGACCAGAAGCAACCCCGCGAAACCGCAATCTTCCGTTTGCAGCGCGACGGCATGCACACGCCGCCGAAAATCCATCGGCGTCACGACGCCTTGGCGTTTCAGAACCGTCGCCAAGGCTTGCTGATCGTGTAATGAAAAAGCGGAGGGAAGCATGCGCAGATCAGCTTGTTCCGCCCGAACCACCAGAAGCGCCATAATGACGAAAACCAGAAGCGCCACCCAACCCATTTCACGTGAGGCAGCCTCGCCGTTCTTTCGTCCCCGTAAAAGATCGGCCGCTCCCCCGGCAATCAATAACTGGGCAAAGGGCAACATCACCACATGGTAGCGATCGACGAATACGAACCACAACGAAGCGGTTACGATGACGATGGGGAGAAAGAAAACCCACAGAATCATACGCGCCTGCCGCCGGGCGGGCGGATCGAACGGACGCGGCTTGACAACGAAATAAGCGGCCGCCGCCAGGGCGACCAGGACCAAGGGAGTCGACAACCACAACGGCTGTCCGGCCAAACCCGCCATTGCGACTTGCATCCCGCGTAGAAATTGACTAAACGGCACACCAAATACGGGTCGTCCGATACTAAACGGCGCATCCGTTCCCTGCCAGCCGTCGATGAATAGAATGACGGGAGTGTAAATATGGGCCAACAGAAACGCCAATCCAGCCAAAAACCAGCTCTTTAAACCCGGACGCACGCGCCCCAGCCACACAATCAACGGAAGCGAAACCAGCACCAAGGCGTAAATGCTGTACAACTCCAGCCCCAGCGCCGTCAGTAACACAGCCAGCGGGAATAGCCGCCCGTCTCCGCGTTTGACCATGTCGTGGGTGACCCAGACGACCAAAATCCACAAAGGGAAAGTCAAGTAGTCATGGGTGTAGATGGTCAAATGCGTAATCAAAAAGGCCGATCCACCCCATAAGAGGGCGAAAGCCGCCGCTCCGACAAACCCGAATGCACGCCGCATAAAGGCCATGCCCAACCACAACGTCACAAGTTGCGCCAAGGCGGGAACAAGGAAAAAGAGTTGCGGGGCATCGTCGACCAGGGCCACCAAACCCGTCAAGATGTAGTAAAGCGGTCCCACATGTACACTGCCGCTGAAAATCTCCGGTCCGCGAAACGGACATTCGATCCCGTGCAACCAAAGCAGCCCGGCGGTCAAGTTGCGCCCGCTATCCATGTTGAAGTGCTGAAACCCCGTCAGGGAGATCACTTGCAAGGCCAGCATCAGGGCCGTCGCCGCGACCATCAGCCAGCGCATGGAAGGTTCCCAGCGTAGCGTCACCTGCTCACGCCGCCAACGCCACAGCGCCAGGACAAGCCAGATCAGCAACACGCCATGGCCGACAAACGACACGCAAAACCACTTTTGGGGTTCGAGAGTTTTGAAAATACGCGCGTTCACCTCGTCGGGCTGGCCGCAGACGCTCCAGGCATCGGGCGGCGGCGTAAGCGCTACAGCGGCACGAAACACAGCCCGGTAGCGGGGCGATAGCTCGCCGAAACGGATACAGCTATGTTTGCCGACAAGATCGCAAGTATCGCCGGAGCGGCGTGGATAGATGCTGAGGGCCGGGGCTTTGCGACCGGGTCCGAAATAGGCTTCGGCATGATCCGGACTCACCACCAAACCGGGTTCGCCTAACCCGTCGAAATCCGCTTGAGCCGAGAGCGCTTGCAACCAGACAAACCAGGATTGCGTATCGGCGGGCGATAGACAATCCCCGGCGCGTCCTTCCTCCGCCCATAAGACGGAGGCGCTCAACAGCAACCATACGACCAGTGACAGTCGGATCAGGCGGAGAATCCCCACGTTCGGCTCCTTGACGCTAAATTCAAGTCATGCACCAGCGTGCGACAGTATACGGTATGCTCTTCCCCTGCGACAAGGTGAAAAAGCGCCGAATTCGCTCCCTGCGCTCGATCAGTAAATAAAATACGTATCCTTATCAATAACGCAGTACATCCTTGATTTTCTGCCGCCTTGCGTCAAGCCCGTGTCACGATTTCCCAGCAAATCACTTGACCCACTCGACGCCATGATGCAGAATATGTTCGCGCTTGACTGACGATCTTATTTCGAACAGTCGGCCGGGGATGCAGTATGTTACCTTCCAACAATATGAAAAGACTGGCAATGTCGGTTTGATGGTCAGGTAACTAGCTGCGCCATTCCGGCCTGTTTGCCAGTTTTTGATGAACTGTCTCCGTTCCGATGACACCCGCTTGTGCATAGGGGTGATAAAGATCCGGGTTCCACCATTTAGGAATCCGACTCTGATTTGGGTGATGTATCTTTTAGGTAAATTGTGATTTCGATCATCATGCGGCCGGAGGGCAACCCGGTCCCAAGCCGAAGGAGGAACCCCCATGACACTGGACCCGACGAAGCACGCCGATTGGGAGATTGCGGAAGAAGCGGAAGCGCGCATGAAAACCGTGGACGAACTCGCGGAAATGCTCGGCCTGACCAAGGACGAAATTCTGCCCCACGGCCACTACGTAGCCAAAGTCGATTTCCGGAAAGTCCTCGCAGCACGCAAGGACAAACCCGACGCCAAGTATGTCGATGTAACGGCCATCACGCCCACCCCGCTTGGCGAAGGTAAATCCACCTCCACCATGGGGCTCGTTCAAGGACTCGGAAAACGCAACGTGAACGTCACGGCCGCGATCCGCCAGCCGTCCGGCGGTCCCACCATGAATATCAAAGGTTCGGCCGCGGGCGGCGGACGCTCGCAGTGCATCCCGCTCACGCCGTTCTCGCTGGGCCTGACCGGCGACATCAACGCCATCATGAACGCCCACAATCTGGCCATGGTCGCGATGACGTCGCGCATGCAGCACGAACGCAATTACAACGACGAGCAACTGGCGCGCCTGACCAACATGCGTCGCCTCGACATCGACCCGACCAAAGTCGAACTGGGTTGGATCATCGATTTCTGCGCCCAGAGCCTGCGTAACATCATCATCGGGATCCCCGGCGTCGGCGGCAAATTCGACGGCTATATGATGAACAGCAAATTCGGCATCGCCGTCTCGTCGGAAGTCATGGCGATTCTGGCCGTGTCCACCAGCCTGAAAGACATGCGCGAGCGCATGGGCCGCATCGTGGTGGCCTACGACAAGAAGGGCAACCCCGTCACCACCGAAGATCTGGAAGTGGCCGGAGCCATGACCGCCTGGATGGCCGAAGCGCTCAACCCCAACCTGATGCAAACCCTCGAAGGCCAGCCGGTGTTCGTCCATGCCGGTCCCTTCGCCAATATCGCCATCGGCCAGAGCTCCATCATCGCCGACCAGGTGGGCCTGAAACTGGGCGATTACCACGTAACCGAATCGGGCTTCGGCGCGGATATCGGTTTTGAGAAATTCTGGAACTTAAAGTGCCGTTTCAGCGGCTTGAAGCCCAATGCGGCCGTCGTCGTCGCCACCATCCGCGCCCTCAAATGCCACGGCGGCGCACCCATCCCCGTTCCGGGCAAAGCCATGCCCAAGGAATACGAAGGCGAGAATGTCGAGTGGGTCGAGAAGGGCTGCGCCAACCTCATCCACCATATCAAAACCGTCAAAAAAGCGGGCATCAACCCGGTGGTTTGCATCAACGCCTTCTACACCGACACCGACAACGAGATCAAGAAAGTGCGCGAGATGGCCGAATCGGCCGGAGCGCGCGTGGCCTTGTCCCGCCATTGGGAGCACGGCGGCGACGGCGCGTTGGAATTCGCCGATGCCGTGGTGGACGCCTGCCAGGAAGAAAACGATTTCCGCCTGCTCTACGACCTCGACCTGCCGATCAAAGATCGTATCGATCTCATCGCCAAGGAAGTCTACGGCGCGGGAAGCGTGGAATATTCCGCCGAAGCCAATGCCAAGCTGGCCAAATTCCAGGCCGACCCGGAAGTCGCCAAGCTCGGCATGTGCATGGTGAAAACCCATCTCAGCCTTTCCGACAACCCCGCCCTCAAGGGCGTGCCGAAAGACTGGCCGCTGTTCATCCGCGACGTGCTCACCTACAACGGCGCGGGCTTCATCGTTCCGGTGGCGGGCGCCATCAGCCTGATGCCGGGCAGCGGTTCCAATCCGGCTTACCGCCGCGTGGACGTAGACGTGGAAACCGGCAAGGTGAAGGGACTGTTCTAATCGAATAAAAACGACGCCCTGCGGGGCCGGGGCAACCCGGCCCCGTCACGTTGGGCGATCCATTCGCGGAGGAAAACGATGACAGCCGAACTGATCAAGGGAACCGAGATTCGTAAAGTCATCCTGGCGGAGCTCAAAGAGGAAGTGGCGAAGATGAAGGCCCAGCACGATACCGTGCCCGGCCTGGTCACCATCCTGGTGGGCGAAAATCCCGCCTCCATGAGCTATGTCACCCTGAAAATCAAAACCGCTCACGAATTGGGCTTCCATGAGGTGCAAGACAGCCAACCGCCCGATATCAGCGAAAAAGACCTTCTCGACCTGATCGAAAAATACAACCAGGATCCGAAAATTCACGGCATCCTGGTGCAGCTGCCGCTGCCCAAGCACATCGACGAAAAGAAAGTCCTCACCGCCATCGATCCCGACAAAGACGTGGACGGCTTCCATCCGGTCAATGTGGGGCGTTTGATGATCGGCGGCGATGAAGTACGCTTTCCACCCTGCACCCCGGCCGGGATCCAGGAGATGCTGATTCGCTCCAACACCGAAACCTCCGGTGCGGAAACGGTCGTGGTGGGACGCTCGAATATCGTCGGCAAGCCCATCGCCATCATGATGGCACAAAAGGGGCCGGGAGCCAACAGCACCGTCACCATCGTGCACACCCGCACCAAAGACCTGGCCGCGCACTGCCAGCGCGCCGATATTCTGATCGTGGCCGCGGGCGTGCCGGGCCTGGTGAAACCCGAATGGATCAAACCGGGCGCCACGGTCATCGACGTGGGCGTCAATCGCGTGGGCGTCAACCCGGACACCGGCAAAGCCATCCTGCGTGGCGACGTGGATTTCGACGCAGCCAAGGAAATTGCCGGTAAAATCACCCCGGTACCGGGCGGCGTGGGCCCCATGACCATCACCATGTTGATGAAAAACACCCTGCGTAGCGCCAAACTGCATCTGGGCATCTAATCACTCGATCGGGACGGGTCTCGGCCGAGGCCCGTCCTTTTCTCTTCAAGTCTCGCCGCACCCGTGTTACCATGCTGCGGATCGATCGTTGGAAGTCATACACGTTTCCTGGAGGGTCTGCCCATGCGTTCCCCAAGCGAGATCGAAACCTGCCACATCACGTTCATTCCCGACAACATCATTGCCGAAGCCGCCGTCGGCGACAACCTGCTCAAGGTGGCGGTGGATCACGGCATTCATATCGACGCAACCTGCGGCGGTGCGGGCGTGTGCGGAAAATGCCGCGTCGAGGTTCAGGGCGATTACCGCCTGAGTGAAGCGGATTACCTGCACGAAGACGAGCAGGAAGCGGGCGTTCTGGCCTGCCGTTGCGAGGTATTGGGCGATTGCACCGTGACCGTCCCGGAAGCGACGCGCGTAACCGGCACGCTACCCAGCCGCAGTGAGGGCTCGACCCGCCGGGTGCGTCTGACCGGTCTGGACGCCGATGCACGCGTGCACGAATGCGGTGTTTCGCCGCTTCTGACCAAACAGTGCGTCACCGTCGAACCGCCCGCGGCAGACGTCGGCAGTACCGACCGTTTTCGTCTGGCCGCCGCCTTGGAAAAACAAGGCGTTCCGCTACGCGGATCCTTGATCGACATCGAACTGATGCGCCGCATGCCCACGGTCCTGCGCGAACAAGACGGCCAGGTAACGGCCACCCTGTCCGCTCAGCGCGACGATGCCATCTGTGGCGGCTTGCCGCTTTTGGTCAACCTCGAAACGGGCGACACGAGCGAAAAGCTGTATGCCGTCGCGTTCGATATCGGCACCACGTCGGTTTGGGCCCAATGGCTCGACCTGAAGGCGGGCACGGTCCTGGCCGAGGCGGCCGATTACAACGACCAGATCCGTTTCGGAGCCGACGTCATCAACCGCATCCTGGCCTGTAAAAAAGAAGGTGGACTCTCACGCGTGCGCCAGGCGGTGGTGGACACCATGAACCGCCTGCTCGAACAAATGGCGGAACAATGCGGCTTGCCGCTCACCTCGCTGGCTTACGCCGTCGCCGCCGGTAACACCACCATGTCGCACATCCTGCTGGAAGTGGACCCGCGCCATATCCAGCTTGCACCCCATGTGCCGGTCACACGCTTTTTCCCGCCGGTCAAGGCGGCCACGCTGGGCCTTTCTCTCGATTCTCAGGCCCCGCTGTTCAGTATCCCCAACGTATCCGCCTGGGTGGGCGGCGATATCGTGGCCGGGGCGCTGGTGGCGGGCTTCACCGACGACGACCCCATGACGCTCTACATCGATCTGGGTACCAATGGCGAGATCGTGGTGGGCAACAAGGAATTTCTGATGTCGGCTTCCTGCTCGGCGGGTCCGGCGTTTGAGGGCGGCGGCATCAAACATGGCGTGCGCGCCATGAAGGGCGCTATCGAAGATTTCCATCTCAACGGCCCCGATGCCGAACCGATGGTGCTGACCATCGGTCAGGCGCGCGCCAACGGCATCTGCGGATCGGGCTTGATCAACACCGTCGCGGCGCTGTTTTTGGCCGGGGTGTTGCAGCCCAACGGAAAATACATCGCTCCCGACGGCATCCGCCGCCTGCGCGAAACCGAGGACGGTCTCGAATACGTGCTGGTGGAAGCGGCCAACAGCGCGGGCGGTCAGGACATCACGCTCACCGAAGTGGATGTCGAAAATCTGCTGCGCGCCAAAGCGGCCGTGTTTGCGGGTATCACCACCCTGATGAGCGAGGTGGGCATGGATCCGTCCATGTTCGACCAGGTGCTGATCGCCGGAAGTTTCGGCCAGAGCCTGGACGTGGAACGCGCCATCACCATCGGACTGCTGCCGGATCTGCCCCTCGACCGCTTCCGCTTCATCGGCAACGGTTCGCTGGCCGGGGCGCGTCTCACCGCCCAATGTATGGATGGCTTCCGCTGGTCCGAAGCCCTGGCGCATCGCATCACGTATATCGATCTGGGCGTGAACCCGCGTTTTATGGACGACTACGTCGCCGGTATGTTTTTACCCCATACCGCCGGGCATCTTTTTCCCGCCGTAACCGAATTGCTGCGCCGACAAAAAGACGGCTGACGGAATAGGCAGGTTGAGCGGATGCTCTATCTTGTGCTGAGCTGAAAACACCAACGGATTTGTCTGTAATCTCGAATCCTCAACGACAGGGAGACGAACTCATGAGCAAGGTCATCGCCGTCGCCGGAAAAGGCGGCACCGGAAAAACAACCGTCGCCGCTCTGGCGGTACGTCATCTGGTCCAAGCGGCCCTCACCCCGGTTCTGGCGGTGGACGCCGATCCCAACAGCAACCTGGGCGAAAGCCTGGGCATCGATATCGGCGAACGCACCATCGGCGATATGCGCGAAGATTTCTTCCAAGCCAAAGGCGCGGTACCGGCGGGCATGAGCAAAGACGTCTATTTCACCATGATGCTCAACCGTATCATGATCGAAGAAACCGGCTACGACCTGCTCGTCATGGGTCGCCAGGAAGGACCGGGCTGCTATTGCTTCATCAACAACATCCTGCGCCACTACTCGGAGGAACTGGCCAACAATTACAAGTATCTGGTGGTGGACAATGAAGCGGGCATGGAGCATCTGAGCCGCCGCACCACCCACGCGGTGGACAGTCTGTGGCTGGTGACCGACCACGCCCTGCGCGGTCTGCGGGCCGTCCGGCGCATCAACGATTTGATCGACAGCTTGAATCTGACCATCAAAAATCGCGGCATCGTGGTCAACCGTGCCCCCGCCGAACTGGATCCGGCCTTTTTGAAGGAAGTGGAAGACATCGGCCTGCCCATCTGGGCCTCGGTTCCCAGCGATCCGGCCCTGATGGACTTCGACATGTCTCAACGCAGCCTGTTCGAAATGGACGACGATTCACCATCGGTGAAAGCGGTGTCCGATCTGGTTGTCGAGCACGCCACGTTCTAAACGCTCGTCGGTTACCATATACGCCGCCCTTCGGGGCGGTTTTTTTTGTGGTGATTTCAATTTACCATATACAAGATATAATTATTATAGCCCACGGTGTGTCAGAATACGTCACATGCATGATTATTGCTTGACAGTCCGCCTCATTCTCGATAAATATTGAATCATGATCGAATAAATTATAACAAATGGAGTTGCCCATGTCACGTCAAGCCAAGCTGGTTCGGTTGGAATGGTTAGGATTGGTGGTTATGGCTCTGTTGGCGTTTGTTGCCACGCCGGTTTGGGGTAGCGAACGCAACAGAACAGCTAACGATGCCAACGAGCAAAGTCTCATGGATCGCTTGGGCCTGACGGCCGATGATTTCGTTGACGGCCTCGAAACACCGTCGCTGCATGAAAAGCTTCAGAGTCGCAACCGTGTGCGGGACCAACGGGAACCCCTTGTTTTGACCGAGGACGATCTCATCGACCGGCGCACGGCCGACAACTGCCCGGGTGAATTCAACGAAGAAACGCGTGAATGCTTCTACGATGACAACGATGTACCCGAGCGTTCATCGGCGGAATCGTTGTCCGCGTCCATGCAGGCGGAATCTTTGCTATTGACATCTTGCACCTGCAATTGGAGCGGAAGCGATTACGTGTGCAGCGGAGCTGGAAACGTTTATTGGACCTATCCCTTCTCCTGCCCGCCGTCGAACGTCGGTGGAAGCGTCAAGATCCTGAATGGTTGTGTCGTTTACGATCGTGGCTGTGATTTCACAGCGGGTGGCGATCTTCACATCGAGGGAACAGGCTCCCAATTCATTTCGCAAACGAGTTCGAGTTATCGGCCAGACATCAATCTTGGGGACGATTTATATATTATTTCAGGAGGCAAGGCATCCTTATCCGAAACAAATTTGAATGTTAACGACAGAATTCAATGCGAATCAACACTATCCGACACACTTGCTATTACGAACACATCCGATGTCTACGTGGCGAACCGCATTTGGATGAAGAATGAGGGCGGTTTAACCATTGACGGCGCCGACATCACCTTCGGGAATCCCACCTATACCAGCGCTCGCACAACCATGGATGGCGGACCTCTCAACGTCATGAATTCAACATTTTCATGCAGTACGAGTTGTCCCCAGTCCTGGGCTTTTTACAGCCGCTATGATGGCGATATTAGTATGTTTAGTTCAACGGTTGAAGGCTTTCGCGATCTCCTCTATCATGAAGGGGACGGTGATATTCAAATAGGAGCATCCTCTGGTATGGCAATACCTCAGAATTATTTCAACGACTTCTGGGGAAGGGGTATTTGGATAAACCTAAATGAAGATTTCGATCAGATAAGAATTTTGAACAATATTTTCAATTGTAGCCTTGATAATAGTCTAAATCCAAGCATCAGCGTTCCGTACGCGGTTCGCATCTCCAGCGTTTCAGACTTGGACGATACGGGCGAGTACGTTCAGATCCAGGACAACGATATCCTTTTGAACGGAAACAATATATCGTGGAACTCCCCGATCAAACTAGAAGCCAACCGAGCTGATAGCCTGGTAAAATGGAATATTGTTAGCGGATTCACAGGCTATGGAATATACTACGAGTCTGATGCTTTGAGAGAAGCGACGGTAATAGGAAATATAGTCTATAGCAATCTAGACGAACAGTATGGAATATACATATTTAATTCGAACGATACATCACTCGAACAAAATTGGGTGTGGGGGGTGGATAATGACAACCCATGTGTATATACCCAGTATAGCAATAATGTTTCCTGGGTTGGAAATCTTGAAGATTCTGGTGTAATTGATTTGTATGAATGCTCGTATGGTATAAAAGTCGAACAAAGCGACCATTTCCTGGCGCAGAGTACAGAGATTGCGAACACAGATGCAAATCTTCTCGGAGCCATAAATGTGGAACTAAGCGCAGATACGGTTATAGGTGGAATGAACGACGGAGATGTATATATCACCGGTAAAGAAAATAATGCTGGCAGTAACTACGCGATTACACTGGATAACGACGGTTTTGGAACCGATTCCGGTTGCATCGTTCAGAAAGTGCATGCAACCAATATTTGGAGTGGCATGGATATATACAATCAGACTGAAGGTTGTGAAATCCACGACAACGTTATCGAATTTACGCCCGTGCAAGGTAGTGTAGACAACAGAACAGGTATTCTCCTTCAGTACGCCCCTGAATCCACAATTAGTAATAACACCATGTCAAGAGACCTTGAACAAAATATTAAGTACATTGGTCTAGATGGAAACTATACTTGTAAGGGCTGGAATATTTACCATAATACGTTTATGGGTCCAGATTTTGGTGTTAAGTTAACGGGCGATCTGACAGATGGAAACATGAATTGCTTGGCAGAATATAATACTTTTTCGAATGATTTTCCAAACACCATAGGTATTGGTATCGCATTTTTTGTTCAGCCTGAGTCTGGAGTCATTATCCGTAAGAATATCATTGATTACATGGTTCTTGGAATAAATATATTGCATGGACAGAGTATAGGACTTTCTTCTTCTAGTTCAATCACGTGCAATAATATGAAAGTCGAGTGGGGAATAAACTACTTGAACACGACAAATAACCCGCCTCCCGGTGTGGTGAATGTTGGCGGAGAGCAGCTTGCGAATAAAATAGAAATTTACACGGGAATTCATGAAGATCCTTTTCATCTAATGTTTGTGGGGGATAATACTACATGGAATATTGGTAGAAACTGGACAAGCTTATTAGGCGCTAATGACGGCAGATATCCATATACAACTTCATTTACCGGTACTATAAGTGTTCCTAACCCGTATCTTAATCAGTGGGATCCGGATAATCAATTCTTGTGTGGGTGGTAAGAATTGCATTACACAATTACATTAATATGCTTCCTCCTCCTCTTCGCATGTTCCTCCTCGCAGGTCGGTGGAGAGGGGGACAAAGATTTTTTCAACCCGACGGGCGATGAAGACTTGCCCATCGAGGATGGCGATCTCGATGGTGAACAAGCCGATATCTACGAAGCTGAAGAGTTCGTTGATTTAGATGGTTTACCCGATGGAGATTTAGACGAGGATTACGGAGATAGCGACACGGAAACGGAAGCGGAAGATGAAATCGATGCTGTCGATGATGACGGCAAAGACCTTGAAACGGAGGAACTACCCGTCGAAAGCGACATTTCCTATCCGAACCATGGCGTCTGTCCGTTGCCCGAACGGCGGTTGTCGCAATGGATGTTGGATTTTCCGCGAGTAGTCAGTATTCCGTACCAAACGATCGGACAGTCGGATGATGCGACTCAGTATTTTTCAAGCCCAAAACAGACGGTGCTATATTTTCCACAACTGGACCCTATTACTTTTTGCTGGCCTTTCAGCTACTCACAGGGCCATGTTCCGGTTGAACGTGAAGATGGGGAGTGGTTTACCATTCAATCGATAAACATCTCTGGCGACTATTGCTATCTTTTAAGCATGTACGGCGAGCGTGAGCAATCTTTTTCACAGCTTTTTCAGACAGGACCTGAATATGCTCATCAAACGAAGTCGTTCGTCGATAATCAAGGACGAATATTCATCTATCCGTTGCTTACAACGATGCATTACGCTTCGGTATGGGATGGCCAACAGATACTCCATCTTTCGCCAAGCGACGACAGCATCGGCAGCATGGGATTGGGTAGCGAGATTACAGAATTCGCGGGAAAACAGTATTATTTGGGATCAACAGTCTATTATAAAGAGGAAGGTCCTGCAGACTGGTTTGCTGCCATTTACACCCTTAATGAAGACACTATGCTGTTTGATCTTGCATGGCAGATGGAAGATCCGGAAAATAACTACAACCCATTTCTTTCAGGCAATGTCAACCCGGTTAGCGGGGAGTTTGTTGCCGCAGGGTATTCAATCAACGTGGAAGGCATTCTGGGTGATCCCATTACGATCACACGTCAAGTGGTGGGCGACGTGCCTTGGATTGTTTATAAAGATTTTGAAAGCGGTATTTTGTGGGGAGGAAAAAGCAACGTTGACGGCCCAAACGATTCGCATTTCCAACGCATGCTCCCCGGAAGTTCTGATTGGAACTCCGTCGCACCTTTAGGCCCTATAGACAATATAATCTATAATTGGCTTCCCAGACAGATTGCGAAAAACTCTGTAACCGGCGATATTTTTCTACTCAGCAACTCCTTTCCCTATCGTTACAACGCCGAACAAGACCGTTTCGAGGAAATCTGGTCGCATCCGCTGGCCAAACCTCCAGTTGAAATCGTTCCTTCTTATTTCCGTTCCTTGGTCGTAGGCGAGGATGATCAGGGGAACTTTCGCGTTCATGCCGCCGGTTATCACACGCCTGTCATGCGTCGCACCGATTGCCACGAATGGGAAGAGGCCTTTCCCGGCTCCGAGAGTGTGCGTGCGCTTGACGATGCCGGACGCTACATCTGGGCAGTCGGTGAGTTTCCGGATATGTTGCGGATTGAAGACGACGGTTCACCGATACATATTTCAGGCCCCAAGCCTGATTGGGTCGTCGGCCAGTCTGTGATTGAAGACAACGACGGACTTTATGTCGTTGCATGGAGTGGAGAGGGGGATTTCCTTAAAAGGGGAAAACTCTATTTTCTTCCTCGTTGGGCCATGCAGAAACCGGCAGAAAACATCTCCGCCGCCGATTGGAATGAAGTTGAGTTGCCGATTTCGGAGACTTACACACCATACCTGCTCGTGCGCCATCGAGGGGAAATTTATCTGCAGGTCACCAATTATGCTTTCCCATACTATGTATTTCGTTTACGGGAAGGAGAAGGCGAACTTGTTGCCAATCTGAATACACGGGGTTATTTGCGCTCTCACAACCAGCAACTACTTTATTGCGGCGCAGGCGGCTTGACTGCAATTGATACAGAAAACGGAACGCTTGCTCAAATATTGCCGCCTCTGGATGATGATAACGTTTACCCATATATAACTGACGCTGTGCAACTAAATGACGATCGCTGGATTGCATCACTACGAGGTGGTATGTTGGAGTGGAGTCCACAAACCGGATACATGCAAATCGCTTTTGGAAATCTGGAAATCCCTGATATTATCTTTTCCGAAGCCTATCAGGCCATGAAAAATACGACGTATGAAGACGAATATGGTGCATCCCCATTACGCATTGAGTTGTTACCTAATGGTGAAATATTGTTTGCCGGACGCGAAGGAAGGTTAGCCCTCCGCACCACCGACGAAAACTTTCGCCATCCACCGGAATAGTCAGCACTTGCCGGGCATTGTTCTTCTTACGTCAGCCGCACTGACCTCGACTCCCGCCCCCACTCAAACATCCATCGGTTGCCCGGCATGCGCGAGTCTGCTATGATGCTCGCCAAGACGATTCCGTTTTCATCATTCTCCCGGGAGGTTGAGATGCAGGTGTTGTGCCGCTTGGCTTGCGTGTTGCTGCTGTTGGCCGCATGGCCGCTTTACGCCCAAGAATCCGCTGCGCCTCCCGCGGCTCCCGCAGACGCCCCCGACCCGGACCCGACTGCCGAGGCCGTCGTTGAAACGGAGACGCCCGCCGACACAGCCGCAGAAACGACGGAAGCCATCCCGACCGGCGTAGAGGAAACATCGGCTGAAGTCGTCCAGGATGCGGAACCCGAAAACATCGACGAACCCGCCGAAGCGGAGCAGACCGACGCGGACGAGGAAATTCCCGGCGATGAAGCCGTTCCCGCTGATACGCTCGTCGGCAATGAAGCGGCACCGGTCAGCGAGGCCTGTCGCGAGCGTTGCACCACGGCCTGCGCCTGCAAACGTCACCGGGCGGGCGGCGGTCCCATTTTCATGATTCTTTTCAACAGCTTCAACAGCGCCTACGGCGATTTCGACGGCCCCAGCTTCTTCTTCGGCGGTCGCGGTTACACCTATCTGGGCGACAACGACCAATGGCGTATCGGCGGCATGGGAGCCGGAGGATTCGGCGAAAACGGCGAGAACCTCAAGCTGTCGAGCGACCTCTTTCCCATATCAAAAAGTCGCCGGATAACGGGTGGTTATGGCGGAATTACCGCCGAATACGTCTTCCGCATGGGCGACACCATCGAGTTTCCCCTGGGCTTTTTACTCGGCGTGGGCGGCGCGGGTTACGATTCCGAATTGTCGGTATCCTCGCTCGACATCCAAAACGTCAGCACTCATTACAACCGTCATTCCACCTTCCTGGCCTTCCAACCCATGGTCGGCATCGACGCCAACGTAGCCAGCTTCGCCAAAATCTCGGTCGCCATGAGTTATTTGCTGGCCGAACCCTTCGGTGAAGCGCGGCTGGCCGACGGCTTTGCCATGATCTTCGGGGTGCAATTCGGCCAGTTCATCCCCACTCCGCTCGACCTGTGAGAGGAAACGCGGTCATGTCGAAAACCATCGTCATCGGTGCGAAAGGTCAACTGGGATCGGATATCATGCGGGCGGCGCAGGACCACCAAGAGCAGCGGGTCGGCGGCGTGGACTTCCCCCAGATCGATGTGCGCGACGCCCACGGCATCGACACCCTCTTGAACGACGAGCGACCGGATACGGTGATCAACCTGGCCGCCTATCACGACGTCGATCGCTGCGAAGAAACCCCCGAGGACGCATTTGCCGTCAATACCATCGCCGCCTACAAACTGGCGCGCAGTTGTGAACTGAACGGAACGCGCCTGATCCACTTCTCCACCGATTACGTTTTCCATGAAACGCCGGAGGCCGAGCCGCTTAACGAAACGGCCCGCCCCAACCCGCAATCGGTGTATGCCGCCAGCAAATATGCGGGCGAGAACCTGATCCGCGCGTATTGCGAAAACTCAGTCATCATCCGCACTTGCGGCCTTTACGGCCAAACACCGCCCAACGGCAAGGCCTACAATTTCCCCCTGATCATGCTGAAAATGGCCCGTGAAGGCCGTCCCATCAAAGTCGTGGCCGACCAAATCTGCACCCCAACCTGGACACAACCCTTGGCGCAGCTGGTGCTCGAACTGGCCGTTCACGATCTGACCGGTATCGTGCACGCCACCTGCCAGGGTCAGTGCAGTTGGTATTCCTTCACCCAGGCTCTGTTCGAACTGGCCGGATTGCAGGCCGACCTGACGCCGGTCACCACCCGGGAATACGGCAGCGTGGCCGTCCGTCCGCCTTATTCGGTACTCGATAACGCCCGCTTGCGCGCCGCCGGGCTCGATCGTCTGCCGCACTGGCGCGACGCTCTGGCCGGCTATCTCGCCACCATTTCCGGCTAACTGTCGCTTTTTCTGGACAGCCGCGACCGCAAGAGGCATGATGTGGCCAAATTTATTTCATGAGAGGACTTTCACATGTCAACCACTCACCGTATAACCGTCATTTTACTGCTAGCCGGACTGCTGGCAGTTTGCGCTTTCGGTTGCGACAAGAATCAAACCGACACCGCCGCCGATGCCGCCGAAGCCGTCGCCGATACCGCTGCGGCTGAAAAACCGGCCCAGGAAATCAACATGGGCGAAACCCAAAAGCCCCCGACTCTGGCGGGATCGCATATCCTGATCGCCTATAAAGGGGCCATGCGCGCCGCCGAAACGGTCACCCGCAGCAAAGAAGAAGCCCAGAAGCTGGCCACCGATCTGGCCAAAGAAGTGGCCAAGGATCCGTCCAAACTCGAAGAAATGGCCAAGAAATTCTCGGATGGTCCCACCGGCGCCAAAGGCGGTGATTTGGGTTTCTGGAAAAAAGGCATGATGGTGCCGGAATTCGATGTCGCCATCGAAAAGATGAAAGTCGGCGAAGCGACGGCGGAACCGGTGGAAACCGGATTCGGCTTCCATATCATCCGCCGCAACCAGGCCATCGACTCCATCGAAGTGACCGCCTATCACATCCTCATCAGTTACAAGGGCGCAGCACGGGCGCGCGGCAATGTCACCCGCAGCAAAGAAGAAGCCCAGAAACTGGCCGGTGAGCTTTCCGCCAAGTTGAAAGCCGCCCCCGATTCCTTCGAGACCGTCGCTAAAGAGAATTCCGATGATCCGCGCGTGAAAATGCCGATCTGGACCACCGGTGAAGGCATGTTGCCCGATTTGGATAAAGCCGTACTGGCTCTCAAAGTCGGGCAAGTGGGCGACGTCGTCGAAACGCCTTTCGGTTTCCACATTTTCCAGCGCCTCGAACCGGTACACGGCCCCAAAATGGCCGCTTCACACATCCTGATCCAGTTCAAGGGTGCTGAAAACGCTCCGGAATCGATTACGCGAAACGAGGCGGAAGCCAAAAAGTTGGCCGAGGAAATCATCGCGGAAGCCAAAAAAGAGGGGGCCGATTTCGCCAAACTGGCCATGCGCCGCAGCGAGGATCCCAGTGCCATCATGAACGCCGGAGCGCTCGGTGTGTGGGAACAGGGAAACATGCTGCCCAGCATCGAAGAAGCGCTGACCAAAGTGAAAGTGGACGAAGTCGCCGGACCGGTCAAGTCGGCCTATGGATTCCACGTCCTGATGCGCACGGACCCGGAAAAGGCCACCCCACCCCCCGGCATGCCCCAGATGCAGAAAATGCCCCCCAAGGGTCACTAAGCAAACCTGACCACTCAACGACGGCGGCTTTCAAGCCGCCGTTTTTTATTGGGTTTTCGGTGGTATCCTTGGCGGAATCGAAGTCAAGATCGAGAAGGGCCGAACTCAATGTTAGCGGGTGTGCACCAGATGTTCGCGCAAGCCGCGGTAAAGCTGTGCACCCATCACCCGTTTGGCGCTTTCAAGGGCGAGGCGACGCAGACGGAGACGCCGCAGCAAGACCGGATCGTCAGCCAGCAAACGCCGGAAGCTCTCCATATCGGTGGCGCGCGTCAGAGCCACACGCTTAAGAACGGCAAAGTTCGGGAAATTCCCCACCAAACCCGGTTCGGAGGTATATACGGCCTGGTAACCGGCCGCCTTCAGAGCGCGTTGGGTCAGACGATTCATGGCCCCGTGCGGATAAGCGAAAGAAATACAATCTCCCAGTAAATCAGATAGCTTATTTCGTGAACGGGACAGCTCGTCGGACAGCTCCGCCCGGCCGAGTCCGGTCAGCGGTTGGTGAGAAGCGCCATGGGAGCCGATGGCGAAACCCTCGTCCTTGAGTCGCACAAGCTGGTCCGGACCATGATAATGAGATTGGCCTATGAAGTCGGTTACTTGAAAGACATCGGCCAAAAAACCGAAACGCTTGAGCACCGGCCGCGCCAGTTCGAAAAATGACGCGTGCCCGTCATCGAAGGTCAACCCCACCGCTTCGTTGGGTATCGGTTTGCCTTGCGCCGCGTAGGCCAGGAGATCGGGTGCGGTGAAAACCGGACGACCGCTGTCGTACAGAGCCTGCATGTGAGCGGTGAAAACGGCGAGATCCAGCACGTAATGATAGGCTTCCGTACCGCGTTTCTCGTTTGGAAAAGCGGGGTCATCGAGATCGTGATAGGCCAGAATCAGCATGCTCGCCGCCGCAGACGAATTCCGATAATCATCAATAACAACAAAGCGATAGGACCGGAACCGGAAAGGCTGCCGCAGCCGCTGTCGCCCGCTTCGTCCTCACAGCCGCTTATCGGCTGGCAAGCCTCGGCGCTCGAACAGGTATCGACGTCCAGCCAGGCCCCGCCCGACTTGGAGCACCGTTGCCAAACAGCGACATTGCAGCGTGTTTCATCGGGCACGCATACGCGATCGTAAGGCATATCGTCACCGGACAGATCGCCGTCTTCATTCTCGTCGCCGTCCATCGGCACATCGCCGTCAATCGGATCGTCGCCATCGGTCGCTTTGTCGCCGTCGGTCGGGTCATCGCCATCGGCGCGCCAATCCCCATCGGTCGGATTGTCCCCATCGACGGCTTCGGGTTCGCAAACTCCGTCTTTGCAGTCGAACCCGGTCCCGCATTCCTCGGAGAAAATCCATTCCCCCTGACTACAAACCTGAACCACCGCCAGTCCGGCACAGCGGTAATCCCCCTCGCTGCAGTCGCCCACCGCACCACATTGGGACGAGGTTTCGCCCGCACAGGTGTCGGTGCCGATTCCGCAACCATCCAAGGTTGTATCGAAAGAACCCCGCTCATCGGTGGCCCAATCGTAAAAACTCTCCCAGCGTTGACGATAGGCCTCCATCTGTTGCAGATCCAGATCGGTGGGAGGTTGTCCCTCCGGGTGGATCAACACGAAGGCCGCCTTCCAATGACAGCTGTCGGTAGCCGGATTGCGGGGCCCCTCCTGGCGAATGATGTCTTCGATGGTGACATCGACGCGCGCACCGCTTTTTTCGACCCCGGCCGAGGAATGGGAAATGGGAATGGAGGACGTGCCGACGAAATCGCCGGTATCCACGACGAAGTTGGGAGGCACCTCTTCCGGCGCACGCAGACCCATCAGATACTGATCCAGCGGGCTGTACTTCACCTCACCGAGAGGATAACTGTAATGAAATTGCCCTCCGCCCAGATCCTCGATGCAACTTCCGTACATCAACGAGCAGGAGTTGTAGTTGTACGACCAGTGTTGATTGAAATCATTGGTGTTATAGCCGTTGCAGCTTCCGTCGGCCCGCGAGTTTTTCCCACCGCCGCTGCTCGACGGCTCGTAGCCACGCAGGAGACATTGCATGCCCTGGCCGTCACCTTTGTCGAAATTGACGGCCGACAGCCAGTGGTGACCGAACTCATGCGCCATCAATTCGGCCCCGGTGAGTGGATAGAAGGGCACGATGACGGCAATGTCGTCGGGGTTGAAAGGCAGGGTACGCAGATTGCCCATGCTGACGGTAATACGCAAGCGGCCATTGGTGGCGCAATAGGTGGAAGTCCAATCGAACAGGGGTCGCCCGATTCCTTCGTTGAAGTTCTGGACCGACCAGCCCTGTTGCATATTGGTGACGGCGTTATTGAAAATAAACAAGGCATCATATTCGTCCACGTGATTCTGAAAAAACGCGCAGGCGGCGTTTTGGCAGTACACATTCGGCATCGAAGCCCCCATACCCGTCAAGATCACCCCACCCACATCTTCGATCACCGCAATCTCGCCAATATTCTCGCTTGCGGCCGAAGCCGGAGCAGATAAGGACATGAAAACAACGGCCATCACAAGAAGGGGGACTGTGTAAATCATGCGAAACATGGTATTTGCTCCGAATTTTTCGGTTCGGTTTTGGAATCTTCACAGCTTGCGGTCAGTTTAGAGCGAGTCGGCATTCGACGCAAGCGCTTTTGAGGCCATCGAAGAACTTCATTTCATTCGATTTCCGGCTAAATGACACTCATTTCAAGAAATGGCCATTTGGGCCATGCCGCCACGTTGCCAAGTATGGTGGCCTGTGTTAGATTGAGGCGAACTTCTCATGGAGTGAATAGGGGAACCGACGCCGCTTTCGGATAGCGAGGATACAAGGGATGCTGGTCATTCAAGAGACGCCGCTTGAAAAACGCCGCGGTTATCTCATCGCCAAACGGATTTTCGATGCCGCCTCCGCCGGAGTGGCGCTCATCCTGTTTGCTCCGGTCATGCTGCTGGTGGCGCTGCTGGTCAAGCTATCATCGCCGGGCCCGGTATTGTTCAGCCAGGAACGAATCGGAAAAGACGGCGTTTCCTTCCGCATTTACAAATTTCGTACCATGGTGACGGGCGCGGCCGGGTCGTTGATTACGGAAAAGAAAGACCCGCGTATCACCCGTATCGGCGGCCTTCTGCGCAAAACCAAACTCGACGAACTCCCGCAGCTTTTCAACGTCGTACGCGGCGACATGAGCGTCGTCGGTCCACGCCCTGAAACGCCGGAATTCGTCGACTACTACACCGAAGACGACCGCCGCATCCTGAAATTGCGACCCGGCCTCACCGATATCGCCACGGTCAGTTTCCGCAATGAAGAAGAACTGCTGGCCTCCGCCGAAGATCACGAGCGTTTCTACATCAACACGGTGCTGCGCCGCAAAATGCGCTTCAAAAAAGAGTATTTGCGCCGCGCCAGCTTCTGGTTCGACCTCGAACTGATCCTCTTGACGGTTTTCAAGATTTTACTGCCGGGACTGGTTATTTTCGATGAAGTGGAACTGGACCGGCGCGTTCAATATCTGCTCGATATGGTCGTCATCGGCTTGATGTTCCTCTTGGCTTACATCATTCGCTACGAAGGTATTCCCGAAGGAATCCAGTTCAAGAAGATGATTTTACTGACACCCTATGTCATTTTACTGCGCTGGGGTGTGATGTTTTTATCGGGGGTCTACGCCATTCCCTGGCGCTCCATCCGTATCGACCACATTCCCTTGTTCATTTTCACCACTCTCTCGGTCAGCAGCGTGTTTCTGCTAGGCCGTCTGCTTCTACCCGACACCCTGCACTACGGCCAGGTTCCCTATGCCGTTATCGCCATCGAAGCGCTCTTGAACTTCTTCGGCGTGGTGGGACTCCGACTTTTACGCCGGGTGGTCTTCGAGCAACGGGAGTCGAGCCGCCGCACCGATCCGATCGTCCTGCCGCGCACCCTGATCGTGGGGGCGGGCAGAATGGGCCACCTGTTGGTGAAAGAGGCCATCAACCGAAAGTCTCCCCCCTTCCGCCTGATCGGAATGCTCGACGACGATCCGGCCAAAAAAGGTCAGGAAATTCTCGGCTATCGCGTTTTGGGCGGAGTGGACGAACTGGCTTTTCACGTACAGCGGCTGCACGCCGAACAGGTGATCGTGGCGGTAACCGCCATCACCCGCGCCGAAATCCGCCGCCTGCTGCGCCTTGCGCGTCACTCTTCGGCCCGCTTGAAAATCGTTCCGCCACGCTTCCGAGAGCTGGACGGCCAACTCGACCTCAGCCAGATATGGAAAATCCGTGTGGAGGATCTGCTGGGCCGGCGCACGCATGCACCCGATTACGAGGCCCGTCTCGACGCCACGATCCGCCCCGCCGTCGAAGGCAAGCGCGTCCTGGTTACGGGAGCGGGCGGGTCCATCGGTTCGGAACTCGTGGCACAATTGGTGCGCCTGAAACCCGAATCGGTTATGTTGATCGACAAGGATGAAAACAGCCTTTACAAAGTCGGTCTCGATCTTGATTGGATCGCGCCCACACTCAAACGCAAGCTCGTCATCGCCGACATTCGCAGCGAATCGCGCATGCGGGAATGTTTCAAAGCCTTCCGCCCCAACGTCGTTTTGCATGCGGCGGCCTACAAGCATGTTCCCCTGATGGAAAGCAACGCCGTGCAAGCCGTTGAGAACAACGTCTTCGGCACCCTGACCGTGGTGGAACTGGCCGAAAGCTACGAAGTGGAACGCTTCGTGATGCTCTCCACCGACAAAGCCTACCAGCCGGTGAACGTGATGGGCGCCACCAAGCGATTGGCCGAACTGATCGTGCTCGGACGTAGCGCTCCCGGCCCCACCCGCTACGGCTGCGTACGTTTCGGAAACGTCATCGGCACGCGCGGGTCGGTGGTGCCTACGTTCCTTTACCAGATCGAGCACGGCATTCCGCTGACGGTCACCAGCCGCGAGGCCACGCGTTATTTCATGACCGTGCAGGAAGCCTCACGCCTGGTCCTGGTGGCGGCGGGCCTGATGCAGGGCCACGACACCTTCATACTCGACATGGGCGAGCCCATCCCCATTGCCGAACTGGCCGAGGATCTGGTGTATCTGTCGGGTCATACGCGCCAGAGCGCAACGATTACGGAAACCGGCTTGCGTTCCGGCGAACGTTTGCACGAACCGAGCCTGACCAAAGAAAACGGCGTATCGAAAACCGAGATCGACAAAATCCTCATCGCCCCCTCGCGCCCCATCGATACCATGGCCATCCGCCGCTCACTCGATGAATTGCGCGATTTGATTCGCAGCGGTTCGGGTCGCCAGATCAAGGAATTTCTCGCGCATATGCCGCTCGGCTATCGACCGGCCGATCTGGAATCGGATACCGATTGCCTGCCCACGGCATCCGAGGAGGTGGGATGAACGCCCTGAACGTCGTGGGCGCGCGCCCCAACTTCATGAAAATCGCCCCGCTCGTACACGCCATGGCTCGGCGCAGACTCTCCCAAACCCTCGTTCATACCGGCCAGCATTACGACGCACGCATGAGCCGAGTCTTTTTCGACGAGCTGGGCATTCCCAAGCCCGATATCGACCTCGAAGTGGGGTCGGCTTCGCACGCCGTGCAGACGGGCGAGATTCTCATCCGCTTCGATGCCGTTCTCGACCGCCTCACTCCGGATATCTTGTTGGTGGTGGGCGACGTCAACTCGACCCTCGCCTGTGCGCTCGCCGCCGCCAAGCGCCACATTCCGGTGGCGCATATCGAAGCCGGGTTACGCAGCTTCGACCGCGCCATGCCGGAGGAAATCAACCGCGTGCTCACCGACCATCTGGCGGATTTCTGCTTTTCACCCTCGCCCGACGCCGACGCCAATCTACGCGCCGAAGGCGTCGCGGATGAAAAGATCTTCTGCGTGGGCAACATCATGATCGACACGCTGATGGCCCAACGCGAGCGGGCGCTTGCCTCGACCCTCCTCGTGCGCTTGTCGCTCGAACCCGGGCAATATGCGCTGGCCACCTTGCACCGCCCTTCGAACGTCGACGACCCGGCGCTTCTGAAAGGCTTCGTCGAGCTGTTCGCGCAAACGGCGGCAGCCGTCCCGCTGGTTTTTCCGGTACATCCGCGCACCCGCGCACAAGCCGAGAAAGCCGGTTTGTGGACCACGCTGCAAAACACGCCGGGCCTGATTTTAACCGAACCCCTCGGCTATCTCGATTTCATGGCCCTGACCGCTCAAGCACGTTTCGTCATGACCGATTCCGGCGGACTGCAAGAGGAAACGACCGTTTTCGGTATCCCTTGTCTCACCCTGCGTGAAAACACCGACCGCCCCGTCACGATCACGGAAGGCACCAACACCCTCACCGGCACCGACCCCACCGCGATTTGGCGTGAGGCCGAAGCGATTTTGGCAGGCCACGGCAAAACCGGGCGCATTCCCGAATTGTGGGACGGCCGGACCGCCGAGCGCATCCTCGATATCCTCACTGAACGTCTGTAAACGGCAGCCCATGACCGACGAATCCTCCAAACCTCTATCGCACGCCGCCGAAACATTTGTACGCGGTGAATTGGGCGAAGCGCAAGCTATCGAGATTCTTCACTCTTTTTCAACTCTCGGTTTACGCGCAGCACCGCTCAAGGGCGTCCTGTTCCGAAAACGGCTCTACGACGACCCGGCCGAGCGTCCCATGGCCGACGTGGATCTGCTGATTCATCCCGACCATTTCGATAGCGCCTGCAAGCACATGGAAACATTGGGGTATGCCCCCGACCAACGTCTGTCCAACCGCATCGGTTTCGGGGCCGTCATCGAGCGGGTCTTCGTGCGCGAGGGCAGACTCAAGGTGGAACTGCACCGCGCCGTGGCCACGGGATTGGGCGCGGCACGCTTTAGCCGTCGTCTATTCGACAACGCCCCAGCCGCGAAAGCACCCTTCGCCTTTCCGGGTATCATCGAACCAACTACGGAAGCGACGCTGATCGCCCTGGCCCTGCATTTTCGCGATCACGGGCTCGTTGTCGAACCGTTCCAACTCGACGACGTCCGCCGCCTGATCGAACGCATGCCGCCCGATTGGGAGCGGGTCGAGCGCTGGGCAAACCTGGCCCAGGCGCAGTTCGCCACCGCTTGCCTGCTTGAAGCCGCCGGGTGTCCGCTACCGGTCTCGATCGCAAAGGTCACCGCAAACCAACGCAGGCTGTTACACAGCTTGATGGCACCGAGTATGGGTGGGTTTGTTTTGCGCGGTCGATCGTTAAAGGGGCGCATCGCCTCACGCGCGTGGAGACTGGCACTGCACACGATCCTGACGCGCGACTCCCTGAGCGAATCGGCGCTATCGCAGCTGATGCATTTGGGTGCGGAAGCACGGATTGTGTGGCGGGCTTTTCGTCAGGGCTGAGCGAGTCGGCCAATCCACACCACCCCAGATGAAAACAAGCATGAAAAAACGCCGGACCCGCAGGCCCGACGTTCGTCGATTCATACAACTATTTGTTACAACTCAATTTTTGACGGTCCAGGTGGTTACGCCCTTGGCGTCTTTGACGAGAATACCCTTGGCCATCAATTCGTCACGCACCTCATCGGCCCGTGCCCAGTCTTTCGCCTCGCGCGCGGCCTGACGCGCCGCGATCAGCGCCTCCACATCCGCTTCGGCCATGCCGATCTGAGCCAAGCGCAACGCCCGCAACTCGCTGGCGAAAATCATCGGATCGAGATCGAAGACACCCAGCACACCCGCAATCACCTTCAAGTCGTTTAAAAGACGTTCGAGGGTCGCAGCCGTATCCGCCTCGGTTTGTCCGCCTCCGGCCATCAGGTCGTTCATGATCTTGAAAACACCCGAAAGCTGTCCAAACACACGTTGCGTGTTGAAATCGTCGTCCATGGCCGCTTCGAAACTCGGCAGCACCGCTTCGGTTTTTTCGGCTTCCAGCAATTGGCCACTTTCGGCCGGATGCGCCGCCAACCAAGCCTGGGCGTTGGCAATCGTATCGTAGAAATAACTCACGCGCCCCTGGGCCTTCGTCAGCCCTTCTTCCGTGAACATCACATCGTTGCGGTAATGGGTGGACAACATGAAGAATTTCACCGTCTGGGGATGATAAGCCGCCAGCACGTCGCGAATCGTATAGAAATTGCCCAACGATTTCGACATTTTGTCGCCATCCGGGTTGTCGTTGGAAGGCACGTTGACAAAACCGTTATGCAGCCAGTATTTAGCGTAAGGCTGGCCGTTGTGGGCTTCCGACTGGGCGATTTCGTTTTCATGATGCGGGAACATCAGATCTTTGCCGCCGCCGTGGATATCGAGCATGGTTCCCAGGTTATGGGTGGACATCACCGAGCATTCGATATGCCAGCCCGGCCGCCCCGCACCCCAAGGGCTCGGCCATTCGGGTTCGCCCGGCTTGGAAGCTTTCCACAAGGCGAAGTCGCCCGGCGATTCCTTTTCCTCGCTCACTTCCACCCGCGCTCCGGCTTCCAGGTCGTCGAGGTTCTTGCCCGACAACTTGCCGTAGCCTTTGAAATTGTGCACGCGGTAATACACATCGCCCGAAGGCGTGGGATAAGCATAGCCATCCTCGACCAGCTTGCCGATGAAGGCGATCATTCCCTCGATGTAATCGGTGCAACGTGGTTCCAAGTCGGGGGTCTGGAGTCCGAGCGCCTGCATGTCATGCGTGAAAGCCCGGATATTATCACCGGTTAGAACGTCGATAGCACAGCCCAGTTCGTTGGCGCGCCGGATGATTTTGTCGTCGATATCCGTGAAATTGCGCACGTAGGTGACATCGAATTCCCGATAACGCAAGTAGCGTTGAATGACATCGAACGCGATGGTGGAACGTGCATGCCCGATGTGGCTGAGGTCGTAAACGGTAACGCCGCAGACGTACATACCCACTTTGGGCGGATCGATCGGGATGAAGTCTTCTTTTTTCTTCGTCAGCGTGTTGTAAACGCGCAAGGCCATAATTCCGTTCGTCCTTTCCGAAAATCTTAGAGTCGCCGGAAGCCCCGGAAGACTAAGAACGGGCGGGCCAGAGCCGCCGTGTCACCAGATAGGCGTTGACCAATGCAATCAGCGCTAAAAGTCCCGCAAGAATGGGGATATACCAGAAATCCTCGGGTTTTTCCGATGCCTGCACCAGAATCGCCCCCTCCTGGATATCGATGCCGTAGTTGAAAGCGGCAAATTCGCGCACGACGTTGTAATAGGGTACATCGGCAAAGTTCCTCAACCGTCCGACAAAGCGTTCGCTGGTCAGACGATCCTGCCCCTTATCCGCATCGGCCACGGTTTCGATGAAAACCTTCGGAGCCCCCATCATCTGAAACACATTGCGGTCGTTGATGGCCGCATTGAGATGAATGCCGCGCGTGGGATTGCGAATGCCGGAAATCGCCACCAGGGTGCCGTCGGGCAGGTCGGTGGACGCAAAGCCGACCGCGTCGCCCAGATCCACCGGTTCTCCCGTGGTAAAGGCGTAAACAAGATCGTGGCGCAAACTGAAAAGCAGATAGAGACACACCAGCATCGCCAGAAGGGCCATCCACAGCGGACGCTTCCGAGACGTTGCGGGCGGATCGCCCCAATCGTCGTTGAAAGCCGCGTCATCGGCTGCGTCATCGACCGCATCATGCACGGACGACTCGTTATTTTCGAAAAAGGTGGCCTCTTCCTCTAGGGCGCTTTCGGGCCGGGTTTCGTGATTCATCGAGCCTCCTCGCCGGTCAGCAGCAAGGTCGCCACCGCATTAGCCGCCAACCCCTCTCCATGACCGAGAAATCCCAGACCTTCGGTCGTGGTGGCCTTGACCGACACACACTCGGGATCGATCGATAAATGACGGGCGATGTTCTCGCGCATTTCTTCCCGGTGACCCGCAATGCGCGGCTGCTCACCGATCAGGGTGGCGTCGATATAGGTGATCTCGAAGCCGCGCTTTCGCACCATATGAGCCACCTCTTCGAGCAAGGTCAAGCTCGATACCTTTTCGTAAGCGGGATCATTAGGGCCGAAATGCTGCCCGATATCACCCAACGCCGCACCGCCCAGAACCGCGTCACATACGGCATGGCAAATGACATCGGCATCGGAATGACCCGCCAACCCGCGTTGGTTGGCAAAGCGCACACCGCCCAGAAGCAAGGGTCGACCATCGGCGAAGGGATGCACATCGAAGCCCTGACCGCAACGAATGCTTGAGAGTTTGGCGGATTTCTGCATGGTGATCTTCTCCAAGTCTTGAGACGTGGTGATCTTCCGATTTTCACCGTGATGCGCAAAGGTGGCCACCTGATACCCATAATGTGCGATCAGGGTGGCATCGTCCTGAAACAACAGCCCTTCATTGGCGGCCTGGCGATGGGCATCGGCCAGAATTTCCGCCTTGAAAATCTGCGGTGTTTGCGAGCGTTTGACCAACTCGCGCGAAATCGGCCGCACGATCAGGTTGCTGGCATCCACCTGCACCAGCGTGTCATGGATGGCAACGGTGGGAATGGCGGCCCCGGCATGTTCGGCTAAAGTGAGAGTGGCACGAATCAGCTGGGTGGTGACAAAGGGCCGGGCGGCATCGTGCACCGCAACCCAAGCGGTGTTGGGCGGCAAGGCCCGCAATCCTTTGGCCACGCTCTCCTGCCGACTGCTTCCGCCGCTGACCACTCCGATCAGTTTGTCGTCCACGCCACCGGCCCGTAAAAGCGATTCGCTTTCCTGGCGGTAATCTTCGGGTACGACCACCACGATTCCAGCCACTTCATCGAGGCTATTGAAGGTGGAAGCGCTCCATTCGATTAGAGGCTTGCCTTGCAAAGTCAGAAACTGCTTGGGAACCGGACCGCCGACCCGCTTGCCGTTTCCACCTGCCACGATGATGACATGCAAAGGCGCCGTCAAGAGATCCTTGGGTTGTTCAGCCATATTCCTATCCCCACACCTCGTCGTCCGTCTTCCACCGACAACCGACACCCCTCCGGCGTCTGACTCACCTTACCGGCTTATCGGACAGTCACTCGACCAAGGCGATCCTACCACAAACCGCTCCACACGCAAACTCCAAGCGAAGCCAAACGCCGAATCAGCCATCGGTGTTGTCAACCTGCAAACTGTCGCATGCTGAAAACCCCGAGGCAGGCGGGAATAGTATACGCCTCGGAGTGGAAAAGACCAGTTCTTAACAATTGAAGATTTTGTCGAGTTCTTTCTCGATATCGTCTTCTTTTTTACGTCGGGCTACCGACAATTCCTTGACCAGAAGATCACGAGCCATGTCGAGCATTTTGCGTTCGCCGAAGCTCAACTCTTTGTCATCGCTAAGGATATAAAGATCGCGCATGACTTCGGCCACTTCGAACACCGAGCCGGTCTTGATCTTCTCCATATACTCCCGATAACGACGATTCCAGGTCTGGCGGTCGATTTCGACATCTCGCTCGCGCAAGATGGACATCACCTTGCTGACTTTGCGAGGCGTAATCACCGTCCGCAGCCCGACCTTTTCGGCATTGGCCTGCGGAACCAGAATCGTGATATCATTCCCCATGATCTTCAGAACATAGAAGTCCAGCTTTTGACCGGCGACTTCCTTCTGTTCGATCCCGGTTACTTCACCCACACCGTGCGCCGGATAAACGGCTTTATCGCCAACTTTGAAATCTAACATGCTGTAGAACCTCCCCAGGACACAAAGGAGCCAGTAATGTAACACTTGGACAAACATCCGTCAAGCATTTTCTGACGCAAAGCACACATTTTGTTGCTTTCACCGATACAGTTGCCTATATTTTGCGCATTTTCTGCGTATCCTTTTTCCTTGTCACGTCTTTCCGGCTCTGTTAGCATGAGTCCGGCCACCTTTGGAAGTGAACAAGGAGAACGGCATGAATATTCCTTCGGACAGCTACTACCTTGCTTTTGCAAGGGATCTGGTCTTGCGCGCCGGGCGACGGGCCCGTCGCATGGTCGATTCACTGGAACTCCAGATCAAATCCAACCGCTCATTGGTCACCAATGCCGACTTCGACGTTCAGACCCTGCTTTATGACGCGGTACAGCAAAAATTTCCCGATCACGCTTTTCTGGGTGAAGAAGCGGGTCCGGCCGACCCGGTTCGGGGCGATGAGGAATGGATCTGGATCACCGACCCGATCGACGGCACCGACGCCTTCGCGTCGCGGCTTCCCGCCTGGGGCGTCTCGCTGGCGCTTTTCTATCGCGGCCAACCTTTGGTGGGGGCTTTTTATCAGCCTGCAACCGATGAGCTGTATACCGCTAGCATGCAGTCCGAATCTCTGCTGACACTGTACCCCGATTCACCGGAAGAACGCCAGATCCCCTTGCATGTCAATCCGGATCCGGCGTTCGACAACCGCACCCTCTTCCTGGTTCCAAGTGATTTCAATCGTTTATGGACCAGCGACTTCATGGGCAAGCATCGCTCGTTGGGGTCCGTCGCGGCCCACATGTGTGTCGTATCACGCGGTGCCGGTGTGGGGGCGATCATGAATCCCAAGATCTGGGATATCGCCGCCTCCAGCCTCATTCTCACGCGCGCAGGCGGTCATCTGCTAACTTTCGAATCCGGTGAACCACTTGAATTGAAAGACTATTTGGACCGACACCGCATGCCCTGGATCATGGCTGTCTCCAATCCGGAGGTCTATCGTTCCGTCAAGCGCGTTTTCACGGCGCGGCGTCCGCTGTAACAATCGAAACGAGGTCTGCGGTGTCGGGTAACGGCTTCAGCATCCAGCGAAACATCTACAGTGTTACCCAGTTAACTCGTGAGATCAAGCAGTTACTTGAGACCGGGTTCGCCGGAGTTTGGGTGGAAGGCGAAATATCCAACCTCACCGTGGCCCGTTCGGGGCACTGGTATTTCACGGTCAAAGATGCCGGGGCGCAACTGCCGGTGGTGATGTTCAAGGGTCAGAACCGCCTGTTCGGTCGCCCGCCCAGAGAAGGGGACTTGCTGCGCCTGCACGGACGACTGAATGTCTACGAACCGCGCGGAGCCTACCAATTCGTCGCCGACCATTTGGAACCGGCGGGCCAGGGTCGCCTGATGGCCGCCTTCGAAGAACTGAAACGCAAGCTGGCCGAGGAGGGTTTGTTCGACCCGGAGCTCAAACGCCAGCCTCCGTTTCTTCCCACCCGCATCGCCCTGGTCACTTCGCCCGAGGGAGCGGCCGTACAAGACATGATCCGCGTCATCCGCCGCCGTTTTCCTGCCATGCCCCTTGTGATCGTGCCGACTTTGGTACAAGGTGATTCGGCCCCCTCCCAGATCGTTACCGCACTCGAACGGGCCGGTGGCCTGCAGGACGTGGATCTGGTAATCGTCGGCAGAGGCGGTGGAAGTATTGAAGATCTTTGGGCTTTCAACGACGAACGGGTGGCTCGGGCCATCCGCGCCTGTCCCGTTCCGGTCATTTCGGCGGTCGGCCACGAAACCGATATCACCATCGCCGATTTCACCGCCGACCTGCGCGCCAGCACGCCTTCCCAGGCGGGTGAACTGGCGGTGCCCGTTCGAGACGAACTGATCGACGATCTGCAGGCCCTCCAGCACCGTTTAACCCGCGCCATGCAAAGCCGTCTGGCGCAGGCGCGCCACGATCTGCGCGACGCCACCCACCGCTTGGGCGATCCACAGCGCCTGCTCATCGATCAGCGGCTACGACTCGATGGCTTGACTCATCGCCTGGCGGCCACCTTGCCCACCCGGATCCACCGGAAAATGCAAAGCCTCAATGAACTGTCCACGCGCCTGCAACAGCGCCACCCCGGCCGTCGTTTCGAACGCCACAAGGCTCACCTGCGAACGTTGGCCACACGTTTGAAACATGTCGAGAAAATCGAGTTGAATCGACACATCGACGTTTTCGACGGCGCTGTCCGGCGACTCTGGCAGCACTCTCCCAAACCGCAACTGCCGATCGCGCGAACACGCTTGCAAGGCCTGGAGCATCGCCTCAGGCTGGCTATGCACACGCGCCAACAAATCGGACGTCAGGATATCGCCCGGCTGGCGCGCGCCCTGGATGCCTTGTCGCCACTCAAGGTGATGGAACGCGGGTATTCCGTTGCCTTCGACGAAAGCGGACGGATCGTCAGAGACGCCACCACCCTGACAATCGGCGCTCATGTCACCCTTGTTCCCGGCAAAGGCGAGATTGAAGCGCAGGTCACCAAAATTTCCGCCGACAGCACTCACCTGCCCCAAACACCCGGCCCCCGCTCGCCAAGTAAAAAACACCGCGATTGACAGGACCGGGCATATTTGTTAGCGTTTTTATATCCAGCTTTCGAAAGAAATATCAGCGGAGGGCGACATGGCGACGACATTGGGACGAAACGCGGTAGCAACCTTATTGGCCATCCTTTTTCTGCTCGGTCTGGGAATGACGCCCGCCATGGCCGAGGATGACGAGGGCTATTCGAAAAACGATTACCCCGAAACCCTGTCGGGCCCGCGCCTTTTCCACTACACATCCTTCCGCTTCAACGTCGGCACTCTGTTTATTTCGGGGCAGACTCAAGACGTCCAGATCATCGAGTTGAGCCCCGGAGCCACCGTGGGCATTCTGCCCGAACTGTCGCTCGATTTCGATATCGAGATGGACATCATCACCGGCGACAAATCCGGTTTCACCTTCGCCAGTTTCGGCACCGGCGTCAATTACACCTTCTACAACGTACGCCCCGTGATTCTGACCACCGGCATCCATTTTCGTCTGATCAACCAGTCGCTCGAAAACGTTGCCGGGGCGGATGTGTTCTACATGCGTCCCTACCTGGCTTCGGGTATCGAGGCCTGGCGCTTTTACTTCTCTCCCTATCTGGGCGTTCCGATCTACATCGACACCAACAACGACAACGACCAAACACTCTTCGCCAAACGCAAGCCCGACTATTTTCTCGACGACGATCCCTTCGGCCTCGATTACGGCATTCCGATTTCGTTTTTGGTCTACGGCGGGTTTTACCTGACGGTCGAGCCTTCGGCGGTCACGTGGTTCCAGCCGGACCTGGAAACCTACATCTATGTCACGCCGGGCGTCTTCTACCGCATGGGCATGTTCCAGGCGGGTCTGGGCGTGCGTATCCGCGTCTACCCAGACACCGACAACAACTTGGGTGAAGAGCGCTGGGCGATTGTCATCAACGCCGGAGTCAGCTTCTAGGTAAACCCATCGACTCGGGGGAGAGACGACGCCTCTAACAGAAAGAAGTGTTCTGCCGTTCAATCTGCGTTGCCGATTCCGTTCAAGTATGCTATTTTCGATCCATCGTTTTTACATCCGTCCGTTTACAATGCCGGGCACCCCGCATCCCGGTGAAAGGAGTCGGTGATGTCACAGTCCAGTCGTTTTGTGTTTTTAAGTCTTTTACTGGCCACCACGCTGCTGTTCATCAATGCCTGCGACGATGAGAACGGCGGCGATCTGTGCACCACGAACTGTAATATCGGCCAACTCTGCGTCGAAGACCAAGGCGAAACGAACTTCGACATGGACGCCTGCCTCGAAAGCTGCCAGGATGCCCTGGACACCTACGCGGAATTTGGCTGCGATGATGAGTACATCACCGGTTTCAATTGCGTGTACGATCAGGTGGACGAATCCGATTTCTGTGAAACCGACGGCGAAGTCTTCACCGCCGCCATGGAAGCCTGCTCCGATGAAGAGGATGCCTTCGTTGCCTGCATGGATGACGACAGCGACGGAGATGGCACGGACGCGACCGAACGCATGGCTTGCAAGGAAATGTGCGATCGTATGTGGGAATGCGACACCAGCGGCTCCCTCGACGAAAGCTGGAACACGTCCTGCCGCATGGCTTGTGAGGAAGCCGACGAAATCGCGACCGATCTTTTCGTCTGTCTGGATGTCGCCGATTGCGCCGGTTTTCAGGATTGCCTGAACGGCATGAACGAGTAGCGTCTACTCTTCTCCTTCATCTTCATCGTCAACCGAATCGTTCGGTTGCGCGCCGGGTAGCTTATGCAGCGGAGTCCCCAATTCCAATTGGTGGTCAACCTCCACCGGTCGCGGGATCTGCATGTCGAGTAGCATCACCAAGTCGTCGATCTGGCGGCGCGTTGCCGCCGAAATCTCGGTGAAAGGCACATCGGCCTGGGCGAAAAAAGCGCGGATTTCTTCGACCTGCTCGGGGTCGGGATTGAGGTCCATTTTGTTGAGCCCCACCACCCGTGGTTTTTTGAGCATCTCGGGGGCGAAGCGTTCCAATTCGCTACAGAGCACCCGGTAGTCTTCCAATGGACTGCTCTCACGGTCCGTCGAAAAGTCCAGCAAGAAGGCCAGGACCGAACAACGCTCCACGTGGCGCAAGAATTGAATCCCCATGCCCGCGCCGTCGCTGGCTCCTTCGATCAGTCCCGGAATGTCGGCCATCACGAAGCTGAATCCCGATTTCGTGCGCACCACGCCCAGATTGGGAACCAGTGTGGTAAAGGGATAATCGGCGATTTTGGGTCGCGCCGCCGACAAGGCCGAAATCAGCGTGCTCTTTCCCGCATTGGGGAAGCCCACCAAACCCACATCGGCCAGCAGCTTGAGTTCCAGACGCACACGCCGCGCTTCACCCGGCTCACCCGGATCGGCTCGCCGCGGCGCGCGATTGACGGAGGAAACGAAACGCAGGTTGCCGCGCCCGCCGCGTCCACCTTTGGCCACGCGCAGGCGTTCGTTGATTTCGAGAACCTCGCCCAGCACCTCACCGGTTTCGGCATCCGAGGCGATCGTTCCCAGCGGCACACGCACCAGCTTATCCTTGGAACGCGCACCGGTCATCTGCTTGCCCTTGCCGTGGACACCGTGCTTGGCGCGCTGATGCTGGTTGTAGCGCAGGTCGAGCAAGGTGGAAATACCCGGATCGCCCACCAGGACGACATCGCCGCCGCCGCCGCCATCGCCACCGTCGGGCCCGCCACGCGGGGCGTACTTTTCTCGTCTGAACGACATACAGCCGTTTCCCCCGGCCCCGGCTTCCACATGGATAATCACTTCATCGACGAACTTCATCGTCGTCTGTCCTTTCCGCTAAAAATAGACCCGCGTTTGAATGAACAAAGAGAAAGGATACGCCCCGTATTCGGAACGCAACTGCGGCAGCATGCGCGCGGGACGTTCGAGGGTCGGCCAGCGTCCGATGGGTAAAACGGCCGAGGCGATCAATTCCACTTCGTCCGCCGCCGAATAGGTCACCCCCGACGACACCAGCAGCGACGGATCGAGTAAATTGCCGATCAGCACTCCTTGCAACGTAACCAACGGATGCACCTCGCCGCTGAGCGACACTCCCAGGTAATGTTCTCCCAAATAGGGATCGAGAAGAAACGCATCATCCGTCATGCGGCCCAGATACTCATCGGGGTCGCCGACGCCATTGCCGTGATAATAGTACTCCACCACCAGATAAAACGTGTTGGGCCAGCGATAGTCCACCCCGCCCGCCACCTGGCCGTAAACATCCTCCGAATCATCGGAAGGAATCGAGACGTTGCCCTCGGCACGCAGCCCGGCTCCCTTCAGTTCGCCGATAAGACCTCCACCCACCAGGTAACGGCCAGCCGCTTTGCCGCCAAGCGCAATCAGGTCGGTGTTATCCACGTTGACGCTGGCGCGCAGCAAGGTAGCGGAGTTTTCCCAGTCCGGGATATCCTCGTCATCGTAACCCATCACACCCAGCAGGGTGATCTGCGAAAGATCGGTGATACGCACATCCACTCGCGCCGCATCCACACCGGGACGAAAGGCCCGATCGAGCGCATCGGGCGAAAACGCGTAGAAGATATCGTTGGGGGTGAAAATCATATTGACGGCCAACCCGACCGCTTGTCGACCCACGGCGATATCCATCCGGTCGGCTGCGAATTTAAACACCAGTTCATCCACAGCCAGAGGCATTTTAACGTCCGCATCCTCCGACCAGTCCACATCCAGATACGTACTGCGGTACGCACCGCCATCACCGGAAAAGAGGGACCGGCTCTCCGTAGTCAGACGCAGCCCTTGGTAGGCGTTCAAACGAAAACGCGCCGCCTCACCCATATCGGCATCCATCAACAGACGCAAGGTGGTCGAACCCTGGCCGTCGGCGGCCGAGGGATAGAGTTCGCGGGGCGTCGGATTGCGTCCGGCGGTAACGGCGGCATCCACCACCGCGCGCATCTCCAACCCGCCCCGTTCGCTTTCGTGAGCGAAGAAGGCCGACACGGGTGAAGCGAAACTCAAAGCAGCAAAAACCCACAGGCCGACCCCGAGGCCGAGCCCCCGAATCACCCCCGCCGGCATCATGCTCCTCCATCGCATTCACTCGTCTCCTTCAGATTAATCGCGATCGACCCCTTAGCCCCGGTTATCTTGGCACCCGGTGACGCCCTTTGTCAAAAAATGAATGCCGCCGCTCGGCGAAAGTTGACAGTCCGCCCATGATCGCATAGCGTAAGCGCACAAGGAGGCTACCGGTTATGACCTTTTCACCCCTGCTCAATCGACTCGCGCTGATCGGATTCTGGCTCGCCGTCGTCGCGGCGCTCGGAGCCTGTGAGGTCGTCACGGTGGATGAACACGAATTCGATCTTGAAGAGCCGTATATCCCCCAGGCCGGTCCGAAAAAAGCCGTCGCCTTGCACAAGTCGCCCGACTCCCCTATGCCGGTTCGGGTCGACGCCATCGAGACTTTTTACAAAGGAGTCAGCCAAAAGATGGCGGAAGGACAGTTGGGTCCGGCGCTCGCCGACCTCGACTCTTTTCTGGCCACGACCCAAGGCGCCGCCGCCGAGAAGGCTTATTATCTCAAGGCGCGCATTCTGCTGATGCAACAACGTCTGGACGAGGCGCGGACGCACATCCAAAAAGCGCTGATGCTCTATTCCTCCGGCGTCTATACTCCGCAACTGATGGCGATGCTGCGTGCGTTACGCGGCGATGCTCCCCCGAAGTCCCCCGAGAAGGCCACAACAGACTGACAGCTCACCCACCGATGAAATCTTCGTAAGGCCGGGCGCGGCCTTTCCAGGCCCGAAGCGTCGTCAACCAACGATCCTCGTGCCACTCCAGCAATCCATACGTGAGCAGAGTCTGAAAACCATAACCCTCGATATCGAGATGGGTAACGCCGTTCCAGCAACCCGTGTTGATCATCTGGCGGCCGGGGCCCAGTTGACGGACCCGTGGTTGGTGGGTATGACCGAAAATCACCGTGTTCACCGTACCGCGACTCAAAATGCGTTTGGCCGCCTTAAGCTCCGGATCGTGCCCCATTGCGCGAATCAGCATAACAATCACGCCGAAACCGAAGCGTTTATGCCCAACGCGACCGAACAGAATCGATCCCGACACAAAAAAGATCAAGCGCATAATGGTGACGAAAAAGAACGAAAAATCAAACATGGCCGCCCAGGTCAGGTAGGTTCGGAACGGTTTCACCATATCGATATAACCGCGTTTGTTCTTCAATTTGCGCACAAAGTGGATGAAGAAATAGCTGGCCCAGGGTAGATTCAAGATGGGCTCCTTAAGTCCGCGAGATAAAAACGGCAGCTTGGGATCGACGGCATGCACCGGATCGTAGCGGTCGCCGTGTTCCACCGCCACATCATCGAAAACGTAGGTCCGGTTGACGATCCGCACCTGTTCACCCAAGCGTTTTTGGAGCAGGTTCTTGACGCGCGGCCAGATCAAGGCGGCATCATGATTGCCGATGGTGAAAACGATGGTCTTCCCGGGGAGTTCCGCGAATGTCTGCAAGGCGTCAAACAGCATCGGATGGCCGTCCAGCACCTGCCGCATCTGCCGGGTACCCAAATCTTCCGTGATATCGGAAGGGGTTCGACCGTCCACCTCGATCTGGATAAGATTGAAGAAGTCCCCGTTGATGATCAACTCGACTTCGGCGTTGGTGTAATCCCCGGTGGAGTAGTACTCGATAAAATCGATGAAGCGCTCATCGAACACGAAATTTTCCATCGTGTTTAGCGACCCGTCGGAATAACGACGACCCGCCCCCACATGAAAATCCGAGACTACCAATTTGACCCGGCGCATTTTAGCCTCCGGAGAAAAAGGCGCTTTCGCGGTAACGGGCAGCCGACCGCCGCCACAGAATCTTTACGACCGCCGCCGCCGGAACCGCCACGAGAATACCCGCAAAACCGAGCAACTGGCCGCCCACCATCAACGCGACAATCACGGCCACCGGCGACAATCCGACCTTGCCGCCGACAATCCGAGGAGTGAGGATAAAAGATTCGAGGGTCTGCACCAGCGCGAAAACGATCCCCAGACCGATCAGCGGCCCAAATCCCTGCCAATCAAGCAAAATCATTATAACCGAGACCCCGACCCCGAACACCGCTCCGAGATACGGAACAAACGCCACCAGTCCGGCCAGGATACCGATCGGCAACCCCAGCGGCACGCCGGCAATGAAAAAGCCCACCCCGTAAAGTCCGCTTAAAAGCAAGCAAACCGTGACCTGCCCACGCACGAAACCGGCGAGCGTTTCGTCGATTTCGCAAAATAACTCCACCACCCAATCCGTATACCGAGGTGGAACATATTCGAGCGGGATCAGTTTCAACGTATCGAAATCGCGCAGGAAATAGAACAGAAACACCGGAATGACCGCAGCCGATACAACCGCCATCACCAGTGAAACCGTTCCACTTGAAAAGCGGGCCAGAACTTCTGTCACAGGGGCCATATCACCCGCCGTCAAACCATGCAACCAACTCCCGATTTGGGTTGTGGATTGGTCCAGGAGGACAGAAGCTTTGACTCCGAAGGTTTGCTCCAGCCACGGCGCAATTCGGCCCTCGACACCATCGACCAATCCCGGAAGACGCGCGGCAAATTGCCCGATCTGCAGCTTAAGCAACGGCAGAAGAATCAATAAAAACAGTCCGATAGCCAGCAGCGCCGCCACCAGAATCAAAACGATGGAAAGGCTGCGCGAGAGCTTGCGCGCCTCCAGACGATCGACCAGGGGATCCAGAAAATAGGCCAGCAGGAAGGAAAAAGCCACCGGTGCAACGATCCCACGAAGCAGATAGAGCACCGCAGCAGCGATAACCAGCCCAATCAGCAGCAATTTGGCATTTCGGGTCAACAGCGGGGTTTCCACGGCATTCCTCGTCCTTTTTCCATGTGGCGGTTATCATACCGCAAGACGACGCCCACCGACAAGCTTTCCCCCGCGAAAATACCGAATAAGAAACGGTTTTTACCAGGAAAAGCCGATCTGCGGGTTGAACACCCAGAAGAAATTCGACTCCCACTGGCGCGGTTGGTCGGAAAAAGCGTACCCGGCCGTCAATTCCACACCCAGAGTCAGATAGAAGGGGAAACGATACCGATAGCCAACCTCCAGAATCGGCGTCATGAAATCGAACGAATGGCCGTATCCAGTCCGATAAAAACGCACCAGGTATTCGATTTCCTTGGGAACCACCATGGCGGGCAGCGGGTCGGGATTGCGGAACATGTGGATCAGGTTGAAACCCGGTCCGACATACAGCCCTGAAGGGCCTTCGCCGAAGGGATAATAATGAAAAGCAAAACCCAGATCATAACTGAAGCCGATGGTCGTGGGGTAATTCTGCAAATAGGCCCAACGCCCGACAATGCCGAAGTGCGGGCTGGTCAATTCGATCTGAAATCCATACTCGGCGATCAAATCTTTGCCCAAAGTGCCGATGGACACCCGGTCGGTGATGACAATCGATTTGACGCCCGCCAGCATACCCGCACCTTCGTCGACCGGGGCGTCTTCCGCCACGGCTTCAGGCTGCGTCGCTTCGGCCGGAGTGTCTTCGACGGTGTTGACCGGCGCGATGGCTTGGCCTGCCTCCACATCTGCGGCGACATCGGTCTTAACAACCGGAGCAATATCGGGGGTTTCGGAATTCGAACCCTCTTCAGCCCAAAGAACTGCCGGAAGCAAAAGCGCCATACACACACACACCAACCGTTCGGCAAAGCCATAACCCGACATCAGATACCTCTCCTAACTATATTCAGAATATGAGACGTGGCCAGGATGGCGGCGCCGGGAACGGGACTCTTATACACGGGTTATTTGTCGTCGCGATAGCGTTGGCCGACCTTCGAGAAACGCAGGATGAGCATGATGGTCAACCCAATACCCGTATAGGCGAAAATTCCGAAGATGTACCACTCCATAGCCGTATGACCTTCCACGACTTGAATTCGTGCGCATCATAACCAGATCGTTCTGAAAATGCAACTTTTTCACCAAACCTATAATCGTGATACGTTAAAGAAAATTTTCAGCTTTCCCACCAGACACGGCAATGCTAGGATAAATCTTTGCTCGGACCTCACTCAAGGAGAGCCATATGAGAATCGACGCACCCCGGGGATTGACCACCATGATCGGAAGTCTGCCCCATACCGATCCCCATGCCGCACTCGACTGGATTCTTAAATGCGTCCCCGAAGCCCCCATTTGGCCCCAACTTCCCAAACGCGACTGGCGCGAGGGATTTTTACCGCAATATGGCGAAGGGCTACCGGGTTTAGTCAAGCATCCCGACAGCGCCAAGATCTCCATCGATGCCAACCGCGAAAGCCTGACCGATGAACTGACTTCCTTTTACGAAGCGGCGTTTGCGGCGCCGGAATCGAGTGATTTCAGTCGTTTCGCCATCTCGACCGAGGCTTCCGCCGGAATTCCGGCCGCACTTGAACGCTTCAAAGCACTTGAAGCGAAACCGCCCTTTGTGAAAGTTCACGCCACCGGACCGGTATCCTTCGCGCTGACGGTATTCGACGAAACAGGCAAGCCCATTTTTTTCAATGATGCTTTAGCTGAAGTCGCCACGCAAAACGCGGCGCTGAACGCGCGCTGGCAGGTACGCCTGTTCCGCGATTATGCCGAAAAGGTGATTTGTTTTCTCGATGAACCGACCCTGTCGGCTTTCGGTTCGTCCTGCTATATCAACGTCACCCGCGAAGACGTCGTCCATTACCTGTCACAGGCAATCGCGGCCGTGCACGAAGAAAAGGCCGTGGTCGGCGTCCATGTCTGCGGCAACACCGAATGGACGATCCTGATCGACGCCGGAGCCGATATTCTCAATTTCGACGCCTTCAGCTACGGTGAAAGCATCGCTCTTTATGCGGATCGTATTGGGCCCTTCCTCGAAGACGGCGGCGCGCTGGCTTGGGGCGTCGTTCCCACATCGGCCGACATTCATACCCAAACAACCGAGAATCTCGCCGCCCACCTACGACAACTGGTCGCCCACCTGGCCAAACACGGCATCGATGAAGACCTGATCTGGCGACAGAGCATGATCACGCCTTCTTGCGGCATGGGAACCATGAGCGAAATGGAAGCCGAATTGGTCATGACGCGTCTGGCCGAACTGGGCCGAATCATCCAAAATGAAATTCGGGACTGATTTCAAAAAGATCCACGATTTTTGCCCGACATTTGTTAGGACTGACATACATGCACGTCAAGCTTGACAGACTGCAAATGGGTCTGTTACAATTGATCTTACCTTGACTTGACGTATGTCTGATGGAGAGGCTGGCGTCAAGGGGAGTGTATCTGCATCGATTGATGCCGACCGGGCCGTCGGAAGCGGGTTGGTTTACTCGCGCTGCGACCACAAAGGAGACGCTGATGAGTGCGAAACGCAAGCTCCCTAAAATTCAAAAAAAGGTCGGCCAGTTCCTCACGGGAGAAGAAGGCAAAATCACCAAGAAGCAAGCCCTCACGGCATCCACAACTTTGCTTCTCCTGGGACAGTCGCTCGAAGCAGCTGAAAAAGAAGGGATCAACATCGGACCGGACCATCACGACGCAGCCGACTATCTGGACGGCCATTCGCCGGACATTCAAGCCGCCATGGCCGAGGGACAGTCGTTGCATGCCGGACATGCCTCGCACGGTTCGCATGCCTCGCATGGCTCGCATGGCTCGCATGGCTCCCACGGTTCTCATGGTTCCCACGGCTCCCACGGCTCCCATGGCTCCCACGCCTCCCACGGCTCGCATGGCTCCCACGGCTCACATGGTTCCCACGGGAGTTGGTAAACAGCGTTTCGATCAAACGGCCATGCTTCCGCCGCCAACCGGATCTCCGGTCATGCGGCGTTTTTTTTGCGCCGTTTCAACGATCGTCATGAATTGAGCGGCGAACAGCATGGACTATGATGACATCATCCGGGCCATCGCCGAACGCGTAAGGCCCCTCAAAGAAGCGAGCTTCCGTGCACGGCGCACCGCCCACGAGTTTTCCCGTTTCAGCGATGAAGAAGTCGCCCATTTATTCGACGAACTTTATCGCCAAGCCATTCGGAAAAATCGTAACAGCCTGGCTCTACTTCGAGATATGACGGATTTCAGTATCGTTCGCGAATGCTTCGGACGTCGCCTGAGTACGATTTTCGATATCGCCGACCGCCAAGGTCTGCTGCTGGCCACGGAATGGCTGGCCCCCCTGCCCATTCGCAAGCCGAAACCGAAAAACCTGCAGGCCCATCAGGACTTGCAGGATATGACACTCGGCGAACGTAAGTGGCATGCCCGCAAAGCTTCGCCGCTTCTGCTCGAAAAACTCCTGGTCGACCCCGATCCGGCCGTCATTAAAAACCTGCTGCGTCATCCGCAGCTTAAAGAAGAACACGTCATCAAAATATGCGCCAGACGTCCCAACCACCCGGAAGCCCTACGCCAGGTGGTGGAACATCCCAAGTGGTTTGCCCGCTATCGGGTGAAAACCGCTCTGCTCAACAACCCCGATACGCCTCCCCGGCTGGTCATGCTCATTCTGCCTTCGCTGTCCCTTCCCGATTTGCGCAGCTTGTATAAGTCACGGCGCTTTTCGCTCGGATTTCTCGAACAAATCATGGCAGTGCGCCGCGGGGAATCCGAAACAAACGAAACCCCGGAAGCGAAGAGCCAAAATCCGACCGAGCCAAGCTCACTCACCGCTTCCGACCGAGCCCCCAGCAGTCCCGAAAACACCCCTTGGTTCGACGACTCCGACGACCAGGAACCTCAATTGCACTGATCCTTAGTAATCGTCACATTGACTTCGTCCGCCTACGCGAGTACAACCAAGGGGAGCTTGACCAAATGAACCCGATCCGCAGGTGAATGGTTGTGATCAGATACGTCGTCTTCATTATCCTGTTTCTCGGTCCCTTGTTTTCCCTGTTCGCCGACGTCCGCGCAGAAAACACCACCACCCCAAAACGCCCCTGGTTCAGCCTGGCCCCCAAAGCAGGGTATGTGTTCTTTCAAGACGGATCGCTCCTGGGTCTTTCCATCGACGATCGTCACGGGGGACAAGTTGCGGCCGACATGCTTTTCGGTCGGGAAGGCTTCGTTTTTCAACTTCAACCCCTGTATGCCTATGAAACAGCCCAAGGTGATTTCGGCGATTTACAGTCGATCGGAACCGCCTTGGGTTTGAACTGGCGCTGGGTATTGGGTGAAATCGAACCATCAGTGGGTTTCGGCATACGCGGCACGTTCGTGTTTGGTGATCAGGTGGATCTGGGTACGGAGCTATACGGCCGCGTGCCCGTTTCGTTGAGTTGGTATATGGCGCCCATTCTGGCACTCGACGTCGAAGTCGCCTTGATGTACGGTGCAACCGGCTTGAAAGGCGGTCGTCTGCAAAGCCTTATCATGACCTCCGGTCTCGGAACGGAGATTTCGGTCGGTCTGCGTTTTCCCTAGATTCACCTCATATCGCGCTCCCGGTTTTCATTCCTTTCTGCGCCATTTCCTGCATTTTTTCCTATTTTCTTCTCTCCGCCTGATGTACCCTCTCTAACGGTTTCGTAATCTTGATCTAACACGGCTTTTAATGCAAAGGAGTCGGAAGGATGCGTCGGATTTGTTTAAATGGCGTCATGTTGGTTGTTTTGAGCATGCTGATGTTTTTTGCCGTCAACTGCGGAGGTTCCGACAGCGATACCGGTGACCCCACCGATGGCGACACACCGGATGGTGATACTCCCGACGGTGATGAGCCCGACGGTGATGAGCCTGATGGCGACGAGCCCGATGGCGATGAACCCGACGGCGATGAACCTCCGCTGACCGGACTTCGGGTTGAGTTGCTGAGCGACGGAAGCGCCGTTCTGGACGGCCCCTCGGCGGGTGTACAGGCCGGCGACTACCTGATCGCGAACGAACGGGCTCTGTTTGTCATACAGGGAACCGGGAAAACCCGTTCCTGGGTGCCCATGGGCGGCACGCTCATCGATGCGGTCTGGTTGGACGGCGACGAACAAGGCGAAGATCTCCTCGACGAAGTCAGTATCATTACGGCCATCCTGCGCGGCTTCATCCCCGAAACCTTCGAAGTCATCGACGACGGCTCGGCGGGGACGGTCGCCCATCTGCGCGTGACCGGGCGGGACTATGGAATCCCCATCGTCGACATGGCGATCCCCTTTCAGTCTCTCGGCCTCGCGGTCACCCTGGATTACCGCCTGCTCCCCGAAAGCCGCAGCTTGGAAATCACCACCACGGTCGCTTCCGACAGCCGCCAGGAAGTGGATCTGGGCGACGCTGTCGTTTGGAGCAACCGCCTCGATATTCTGACACCCGGCTTGGGCTGGGGGCTTAAAGGTCTGGCTGCTCTGGGCGATTTCCCGGCCCAGTTCGCAGTGGGAGACGGCATCGCCTACGGCTATTATCCGGCGGAAGGCCTGCTGAATGTTCCTCTCGACCAGGCCGACATTCTGCCCATCGTCGGCACTCGGGTCGACATAAAACCGGGACAATCCGGCAGCTTCACCCGCTATTTCTCGGTGGGCCCCAACCTCGAGGCCGTGCATGCAGAGCGCGCGGCCATCACCGGCGACGCGACAACCACGCTCACGGTGACGACCAGCCTGGACGACCCACAAGACGCCGGTCAGCCCGCTCAAGTGGAGATTCTCGACGACGAAGACATTCCGGTCACAACCGCCCGGATCGGCGATGCACCGCTGGCGTTCAATCTACCCCTCGGAAATTACACGGTTATCACGCGTCAAAACGGTCGTCCGCAAGGAGAGCCGGTGGGCCCCGTCACCGTGGGCGACGAACCCGTGCAAGCCGAAATCGCGCTGCCCGCCACCGGACGCATCACCTTTACCATCGGCGGCGAGCACTTCGATGGTAGTTCGCACGATGGTTTGCCTTGCCGCATCAGCGTACAAGCGGGCACCGACGCAGCCTCCGGCGCGGCCATCATCAAACGCGTCTTCAGTACCGATGGCCAGGGAACTTTCCTGCTCGAACCCGGCGACTACACTCTCACCGCTTCGCGCGGTTACGAATACGACATCGTTCAGAAATCCATCACGTTAGCCGCGAAACAAACAATCGATTTCACGGGAGATCTGACCCGCGTGGTCGATAGTACGGGCTGGATCGCCAGCGACTTCCACATGCATACGGAGCTATCCATCGACGCCGTCGTCCCGATCGAAGAACGGGTCACCCAACTGGCGGCCGTCGGCTTGGAATTGACGCCCATCACCGACCACGATCACATCAGCAATCTCGATCCGCTGGTCGATCCGCTGGGCTTGCGCGACTATCTGCGTGTGCTCGTCGGTGACGAAGTTTCGCCTCCCTGGGCGCACACCAATGGGATCATTCTCACCAAACAACCCGAACGACCCGACTATTTCGGCGTCTACTGGTACAAAGGCTATGACGCCGAGGACGATCATTTCCTGGGACCGATGAGCATGCCGGAAATCTGGACCGAGTTGCACGATACCTTCGATAGCCAGCTCGTCCAGATCAATCATCCGCGCGGCTCGCAAGGCTATTTCGATGTCATCGACTACGATCCCGCCGTCGGGGTCGCGGGCCTTGAAGACGGTGTGTTCTCCGAAGATTTCGACATGGTGGAACTCATCAACTCGGGAGCTGTGAGCACGTCCCTCAGCAAAGTTCTGCCCGACTGGTACAGCCTGCTCAACCAGGGCATTCACGTAGCCGGAACAGCGGTATCCGACTCGCACACCGAGAACAATCCCGGCGATGGCCGCAGCTTTGTTTACGTCGGCAAGGACGACCCCAACGCCGTCAGCAACAACGAACTCATCACGGCCGTCAAAAGCCTGCAAGTCATGGCGGCCTCCGGTCCCTTCGTCACCGCTGAAATCAATGGAGTCGGCGTGGGCGGAACCGTGACCGGCGATGGCCCCTACGAGGTTGCCGTACACGTACAGGCCCCGTCATGGATGCCGGTGGACTGGATTCGTATCGTCGTCAACGGGCAAACGGTGGTCGAGGAAGCCGTTTCGGGAACCGAGACGGAACGCTACAGCGCCACCCACACCTTGCCGGCTCTCGACGGAGATAGCTGGGTGGCCGTTTTGGCGGGCGCACCCGAAAAAGACCTCGGTCCGGTTTCGCCCGGACAACCGGTCTTGAGCATCCTCAACCCGATTTTCATCGATACGGACAACAACGGCTACACCGCACCCGGATTGCCGTAAGGTTGTTGAAACATGAATTTCCACGAACCCGATGGGTTTGACAGCTAATTAAAAATATCGTCAACCTGTCCTTTTCACTTGACGCCCCCGGCCTTCCGGTGGTATCGACACCACTGGTAGGCTAGGTTGAAATGAACATGCATGGTCTTTCAAGGAGGATCTCTTATGGCTACTGTCGTCGATTCAAACCTCTGTGAGGGTTGCGGTTCCTGCGAAGCGGTGTGTCCGGGCGACCCCAACTGCTACGAAATCCAGAACGATGTCGCGGTCGTCGTGCATCCCGAAGCTTGCACCGAGTGCAACGAATGCATCGAAGTGTGCCCGCTCGGCGCCATCACCATGGGCTAAGTGTCCGCTCGCACACAAGACACAAAAAAATAGACCCGGTGTCGAAGCTTGGCTTGGATCACCGGGTTTGTTTTATGTAATGGCTGGCAACTGGTGAGATCGGCTCGATCCCCTCAGAACAGTGCTTCCACAAATTCCTTGGCAACGAAGGGCCGCAGATCCGCCACCGCCTCGCCGATACCGATGAAGCGAATGGGGAGCTCCAGTTGGTCGGTGATGCCGATGACCACACCGCCCTTGGCCGTGCCGTCGAGCTTGGTGAGGATGAGTCCCGTCAAACCCAGGGCTTCGTGGAATTTGGCCGCCTGATTGACCGCGTTCTGGCCGGTATTGGCATCGAGCACCAACCAGATCTCGTCCGGCTCGCGCCCCAGGGCCTTCCCCGCAACGGATTTCATTTTCCGCAGTTCTTCCATCAGGTTATACTTGGTGTGCAATCGCCCGGCGGTATCGGCAATCAGCACATCCACCTCGCGCGCTTTAGCCGCTTCCACCGCCGAATAGATCACCCCGGAGGGATTGGCCCCTTCTTTGGCGCTGATCACGTCAACATCGGCGCGCTTACCCCAAACATCCAATTGTTCCACTGCCGCCGCGCGGAAGGTATCACCCGCGGCCAGCATCACCCGTTTGCCTTGATCGGAAAACGATTTGGCCAGCTTGCCGATAGTGGTGGTTTTACCCACGCCGTTGACGCCCACCATCAGGATCACCTGGGGCTTTTCATCGGATAACACAAAGGGTTTCTCGGCCTTGGCCAGAATCAGGCCGATTTCTTCGCGCAGCAGCTCGCGAATACGCTCGGGGTCTTTCAATTCGTTGCGCTTGGCCTGCTCGGCCACTTTATCGAACAAGCGCGTGGCGGTGGGACCGATATCGGCTTCGTACAGAATCTCTTCCAATTCCTCGAAAATGGCATCATCGATCTGTTTACGGCCGAATACCAAGCTGTTGAGACGATTGATAAAACCGCCTTTGGTTTTAGCCAGCCCTTCTTCCAGGGTTTTCGGCTTGGGCTCCGCTTTCGCCTTCGGCTTGGGTTTGGGCGTAGGTTCCGGCTTGACGACCGGTTTCGGTGTCTCGGCGGGCACAGGCTGAGGAGTCTGATCCGGCACGGGAGCTTGTTGCAGGTGAACCAGCTCCGGTTCCGCTTCTCCCACCGGCCGGGTTTGGTAGGCCTTGACCGCCGAATCCGTGGAAAGCGTGCGCAGCACTTCCACCGTGTCGGTGTTCGCTTCCATCCGGCGTTGGCGCAGCTTCTCAAGATCTTCCGGCGTCGGCTGCACCGGTTGTATGCGCGGTTCTTCGATGCGTTCGTGCTCAGGTGCCTGATGGGTGATGTCTTCGATCATGTGATCGACCATCCGATCGCGTTTTTCGCGATCCGGATCCGCCTCATCCTCCAAATCGTCAAACGGCTTACCCACGCGCGCCAGCCGCCAGATCAACAGAATCAACAGCAACGCCGTGGCCGCGATGACGCTGTAGAAAACCGCATCGTTGGTCACCACCAGCTGGTAAAACTTCTCTAAACTAAGCTCGAAATTGAATCCATTCATTCGTTCGAATTCCTTACGTCAAGTTCACCGACACGATTTTCGAAATGCCGGGTTCTTCCATGGTGACCCCGTACAGCGTGTTGGAAATCTCCATGGTTTTCTTGTTGTGGGTGATCAAGATGAATTGGCTGGTTTTGGAGATACGCTTGATCGTCGCGATAAAGCGGCCGATATTCACATCATCGAGCGGCGCGTCCACCTCATCCAACAAGCAGAAAGGCGTAGGCCGATACAAAAAGATGGCGAAGATCATGCTGACAGCCGTAAGCGCCTTCTCACCACCGGATAGCAGGCTGACGGGCTGCTGCTTCTTGCCCGGAGGCCGCGCGACGATTTCGATACCGGTTTGCAACAAATTATTGGGATCGGTAAACATCAACTCCGCTTCACCCCCACCGAACAACTCGGGGAAGAGTTTCGAGAAACGAGTGTTTACTTCGTCGAAGGTTTCTTTGAAGCGCTTACGGGTGGTGCGGTTGATTTTATCGACGGCCTCCTGCAGCATGGACATCGAACGGGTCAGATCGTCTTCCTGGTCACACAGGAATTGATAGCGTTCTGAAACACTGTCATGCTCGCCGATGGCGGTAAGGTTGACCTCGCCCATGCGCTCGATACGAAGACGAATGTCTTCCATCTCGCTACGCTCGTCGTCACCTGGAGCCGGGTCGTCAAGATATTCCGTGTATTCGGTGGGCAGGGTGATTCCGTAGCGTTCATCCACGCGCTCGATCAGGTGTTCGGCACGCAGGCCCAATTCTTTTTGGGCAATCTGTTTTTCAGACAATTCGGCGCGTATCGCATCCAGTTCTTTGCGCTGAACACGCACGCCCTCGGCGAAACCGCGAATGGTTTCCTGTTCTTCCGCCAAAGCGTTGCGCGCATCCCTGAGCTTGTCCTGTTCACGCTCGGAACGCTTGATCAGTTCCTCCAAACGCACCCGCGTGGTGGCCAGTTCGCGCGTCAGTTCTTCACGTCGCTCCGCTCCCCGGCGACGTTCGAAAGCCAGACGCTCGGAACGTCCGGCCAGATCGGTTTCGCGTTCCCGCGCCAAGCGCAGATCCGACTCCAGATGCTGGCGGCGTTGCAAAGCCTCGGCCGTCTTGACGCGCGTCTCGGTCAAACGCCGCGATGCCTCCTCGCGTTGCGTGGCCTTTTCGTCGAGGGTCTCCTGCATGGCCTTCAGCTCGGCTTCGCTTTCCTCACGCCGCTGATGCGCCGTTTTGCGCTCTACTTCCAATTCATCGCGCTCAAGCTCGAATTGCCGGGCTTCGTCTTTGAGTCCGACATATTCGCGGTCCAGGCTGTCGAGTTGCCGCTGAAACTGCCCGAGTTCGAACTCGATGCGGTTGATGTCTTTTTCCTGTTCCAGGATTTTCATTTCCTGGCGGTGGCTGTCTTGCCGAACGGTCTCGATGTGCCCTTCAAGTTGACGAATGAGCTGCACGCGTTCGTCACGTTCGCGCGCCAGGCGTTCGCACACCTGCCCCAGCTCGCGGCCGACGGCTTCCAGCTCTTCCATTTCACGACGGCGCTTGAGCAGGGTTTGAGAGATCTGGTCGCCCGATCCGCCGCCCACGGCACCGCTCGCATCGACAAAATCGCCTTCGGGAGTCACGAAGCGGTAGCGCCCGCCGGTTTCGCGCCATAGACGACAGGCCGTATCGAGGTCATCCACCATGTAGGCGTCTTCAAGCATGCGCTTGACTACGCTCTCGGTCACGCCCGCGGCGGACACCACTTCCGCCAACGGCAGAGCCCCGTCACCCAAGGTGGCCGGCGCCTCCGGCTGCGGCGCGTCCTGCGGCAAGAAAGCCGCCCGACCCGCGTCGTTTTTCTTCAACCAGGCAACGCCCTTGCGACCGGCTTCCTGCCCGGTCACCACCAGCCATTGCAGCCGCTCGCCTAAAAGCGTACCGACCGCGCGTTCATAGGCGGGATCGACTTTCACCAGCCGCGCCAAGGCGTCCACCACCTCGCCGTCGCCGAAGCCCGGTCCATCGCCATCGGGAGACAGCAGCTTTTTCACGCTATCCCCGAAGCCTTCCAAGGCCTCATCCAACTCGCGGAGGGAGTCCAGCCGTGAACGGCTCGCCGTGAGGCGGTCGCGTTCGGCGGTCAAACGTTCTTCCGTATCCAGATAGGAGTTTCGTTCACGCTCCAAGGTTTCGGCTTTTTCGTTGCGCGCGCTTTCCAATTTCAATTTCATTTGCCGCAAGCCGCCCAAGGCATCGACGAAGTCCTTGCGGGAGGTTTCGAATTCGGTGAGCTTGCGTTCCACGTCCTGGCGTTCCCGGCGATTGCGCTCGGCCCGCTCGGTGTTGTCGGTCAGACGGTTGCGAAGCGTTTCCAGCTTATGCAGAGCCCGATCGGTGGCGGCCATATGTTCGAAAATGGCCCGTTTCGAGCGGTCGATCTCCTGCTGCTGACGGTCGAACTCCTGCGCGGATAGACGATAGCGTTCTTCCGCTTCGCTCTGAATACGCTCACCTTCCTGCGACCCGGCCAAGGCGCGTTGCTGCTCGCCTTCCAGATCGGTGACGCGTTCACGTTGTTCTTTCAGCGTCTGATCCAGACCGTCGAGTTCGTTGTCGATCTCCACTTCGCGTTCGCTGATACGCTGAAGCTCCTCGCTGAAGACTTCGATGTTGCGTTCATCCAGTCGAATCGACTGATCCAGGCCGTGGATGATCTCCTGCCAGTCGTTCAGTTCTCGCTCGCGCGCGGCCAGTTTCAGATTGCGGGCATCCACTTCGCCTTCCATGGCGACGATTTTACCGCCCATACCAGCCTGACGCTCGCTCAGTTCAGTCACGGCTTTCGCGGTCTGCTCGATCGCGTCGAGCACCTCGGCGTATTCACGGCCGGTAAAACGCAGATCGATTTCCTTGAGCCGTTTTTTCAGATCACGATAACGCTCGGCCTTTTTGGCTTGACGCGACAAGCTGTTCAATTGTTTGCGCAGCTCGGCGATAATATCGCCGATGCGGGTCAGGTTCTGCTGCGTGGCCGCCATTTTGCGTTCGGCCTCGCGCTTGCGGGCGTGATACTTGGTAATCCCCGCAGCCTCCTCGATCATCAGGCGGCGGTCTTCCGGCTTGGCCGATACGATCAGGCTGATGCGGCCCTGCTCGATGATGGAATAGGCTTTGTTGCCCGCACCGGTGCCGAGGAAAAGTTCGGTGATATCGCGCAGACGGCAGGGGGCGTTGTTGATCTGGTAATCGCTGCTTCCGTCACGATAGAGACGGCGACAAACGGCGATTTCGGGATACTCCGCATATTCGGACGGTGCCAGCTTGTCGCGGTTGTCGAAGGTGAGGGTCACCTCCGCCACGCCCAACGGCGCGCGCGATTCGCTACCGGAAAAAATCACATCCTCGCGTCCGCTGCCGCGTAGAGCTTTGATGCTTTGTTCGCCCATCACCCAGCGGATGGCGTCCACGATGTTCGATTTGCCGCAACCGTTGGGACCGACAACGCCCACGATGGGTTGGTCGAACATGAGGGTCACTTTGTCGGGAAACGACTTGAACCCGTTGATGTCCAATCGCTTGATTCGCATATTGCCTCAAAAAGCCCGGCGGCCGCCGCCTCAGGCCTTCTCCTCGTTGTCGGGGGTCGATGGGCTCGCCGCCTCTTCGGGAAGGGGCGACGGATTCATGCCGGGAATTGTCCGGGGCCATTCCATCACTTCCGTCCCGGCCAGGATATCTCCGGCGCGTTGGCCGAACTCATTACGGGCGATCAGATAGGTTTCCACCACCACGATAATCAGTCCGACCGTAAACAACAAAATCGGTCCGAGAAGGGGAATCACCGTGAACAAACCCAGCAAAGCGATATCGGCATTGCGGATAATCGATTCACGATATCCGGCAGGCTCGTAGGTATCGAATTGCACGACATACAAACCGATGATCCGCTTGCCGATCGAACGCCCGCCCATCAGCCCGTCGGCGATGAGCAGATACAAAAAACCGGCCAGCATTCCGATGGGATACAAACTGCAAAAAGCGGCGAAAATCAACAGGTCGATCAGGCGCGCCAGCACCCGTTGCAGAAGATCGGCCTTTTTCACCGGCACTCCCCCGTTTTCCCCATCGCTCACCGGAGCGGGATTGCTGTTTGTTGGCGTCATCATGGTTATTCCCTAATCTCGCATTCCAGAGGTGCGTGTTATCACCCCCCTGGGATGCCACACTATAAGAAAGGGAATCGGCGGTGTCAACTTCTTTGCAACAGTTCCGTCGGTCCTCAGCCCCCGGTGTATGCGAAAGGGTTTCACTCCGATCGTTTATGGCTGATTACGGCTTTGAAGCGAGCGCTGTCTTCGGCCCTCAATTCTTTCATAAGAACCAGCAATCCTATGAAAATTGTTAACAAAATCAATCCTTTGGCAACAATCAGTCCGCGAGCCTCGGGTTGCCAGAAAGCGGATGTGGCATAGACGGCCAGCGAAGCCAACCCCAGACGACCAAACGTTGCCCAGGGAAAGGCCGGCTTGAACGATCGGACCAGCAAGCACCAACCGAGGCCCGCCCCAAGCAACATGGCCGAAGCGGTCGCCACCGCCGCCCCGAACAAACCGAACGGTGCAATGGCGAAAGCATTGGCCACCACCGAAAGAAGCAAGGTCACCCCCGCCAGGATCAACGATTGGACCGGACGCCCCGAACCGGTGAGGATGGTGGCAAAAACGATCATCAAGGCGTAGCCCGCATAGGCCAGCGGCAAAACCGACAACAGCGGCCAGCCCTCGAAAAAGATCGGGGCGAAAGCCAGACGCAAAACATCCGCAGCCGCCGCCGAGAGCGTCACCGCCAGACAGACCGTCAGAATGAGAACGTAGCGAACCGTCGTTTCGATGTAACCGCGCATGCGGATGAGATTTTCTGCGCCGCTGGCCGCCGAAACCAGCGGAAAAACGACGAAGGTGACGGAAATCACGGCGATATAAGGCAGACGCGCCACCTGCAACGCTACCGCGTAAATACCGGTGGCGGCATCTCCCGGCCCAAGCGCCTTGACTACATACAGATCGGCGTTCATCAGCAGGTTGGCCGCCAGAGCAAAACCCATAATCCAAGCTTCGAAACGCAGCAGCCGACGCCACCCGACACCCGCGCCGTCCGTCGGCTGCGCGCGTCGGGAGGAAATCACCCACACAACCACCAACATCAACCCGGATGTCGCGGCAAACCCCACAACCGCCCCCATCACACCAAAGCCGAGGGCCGTCAGCGTAAGAATCAGGCCGACTTTCAATGTGGCGAAGGCCGTATCGAGCACGGCTTGCGTCCCGAAGCGACGCAGACCGTTCAACCCACCCACCAGCGCAGCATAGATGGAGTAAAACAGAATAATGACACTGGCGGACTGCAGGTAGGGAGTCAAGGCGACATCACCCAGCAGGCGGGCGATCCAGGGAGCCAGCAAGGCAAAGCCGGACGCCACCACAAACCCGAAAATAGCTTGTAAAATCGTGGATTCCCGACGAACGGCCCGATAGCGCCGTGGATCTTCCGAGACAAAACGGCTCACCGCCTGCAGGACACCGGTGATCATCATCATGGTCAACGGATTCAGAATTCCGATAACCACCGTGAAATCACCATACAATTCCGCCCGCTCCTGGTCGGTACGGCCGATGAACTGCGGTAAAAACGTAATGAGGGCAACACCCGACAGGATGAAGTAGGCCTTGGCGGCGCTGATCCAGATCAGACCGCGCCCGGCTCGGCGGGCGGTTTCACGGGTGGACGGACGCTCGTCCATCGGGCTCCTCACCTTAGAGCGTTACCTCGACGGTGGCGATTTTCAGGCGGCCCTCGCCGTCACGCTGCGGGACATCGGCCATCCGGGCGCGATAGTTGCCCTGATAGAGACCGATGAAGATTTCCAACTCGCCGGGGGCCGTATTGGGTGGGATGTCCAACTTATAGACATCCTTGATGTAATCGCCTTCCTTCCAGCGCGTGGTGGGATAGCGGCCGCTCACGGGGACATGATCGCCGCGCAGGCGGAACGTGGTGGCGCGCTCCGCGTGAATGAAAATCTTGTAATCGCGCGTGGGTTTACGCTTGGCCTTGAAGTACAGGGCGAGGGTCAATTCCGATCCGGCCTTGATTTTGGTCGGAATGGCATCGGTACCCATAAGATCGATCTCGCCTTCGAAATCGACTTCCAATTTCTGCGGTACGTCAAAGGGTTTACGGCGTACATTCTGCTCCAATTCGGCCATCATCTGCTCCGGTGTCAATTTGACGGCCCGCCCGAAGTTGTCGCGGTTGGAAAGCAGCCAGAATTCCGAGCGATACGGCTCGCCCGGCACGCTGTCGTCGAAAATCTTGATTAGCTTCTCGCCATCCGACACTTCCTGCCACAAGGCATTGATGCGGTCGAAATGTTTCTGCTTCTGCTCGATGATGATGAAAACGCGCTTGCCTTTGTAGGTTTGGTAGTAACGCCGCACCGAGTTGAGATTGTTGTTAATGCGATAGCGACGATACTGGTAGGTGTCCTTCAGTTCCTTGAAGGGCATCTCGTACTTGATCGAACGCGATTTCCAGGTTTGCGTAAATTCGCCGATAGGCTCGTCGGGACCGGCTCGCATGGCCAGGTAGGTTTGCATCATCGAACGCGCCGAGAACATTTCGGTCAAAGTCGGAATCATCTGGAAATTGATGTAGAAAGCGTAGGCGATCGACAAGGCCAACAACCCGCCGAAAATCCAGCGGTTGAAACGTCGGATCACAAAGGAAACGAACAGCACCACCCCCCAGATGGCGAACACGATGGAGAAAAAGTAGCTGGGATCGGCCACATTGGGGTGCCAGTCCTGCAAGCGCTCGGTGGTGATGAAGTAGAACAAGGTGCGGTAGTTCTTCATGTCGATCAGATCGGGCGCGATGATCAACAACACCATCAGCGCGGCGAAGAAACTCACACGATTAAGCTCGCCCCGGTCGTTTTCGGTGAACAAGCGATCGATGTAGAGCGCGATCAACATCATGGTGTATGGAACGGCTGGGAAGATGTAGTGCACAAACTTGGTCGAAATCACCGAGAAAAAGGTGAAGGTGACCAGAAAGCCCATAAAGAAGAACAGCTCCAGCCGACGATGGTCGGCTTCGCGCCGCCGCCAAGGCAGCATGGTCGCCACGGCCTGCGGTAAAAAGGTGATCCATGGCAAAACGCCGATGGAGAAATAGAGCACGAACATCTCGAAGGTGTCGTCGGGCTTGTCGAGCTTGCCCAGCGAACGCTCCACATGGTGGTCCCAGAAAAACTTCTTCAGATACGGCATACCGTACTTGCTGGACATGTAGATATACCAGGGACCGGCGACGATCAGGAAGATGATGAGCCCCTTATGCAACTTCATCCGCTTGAGCAAGCCCCAGTCGCCCGAAACCAGGCAATAAAAGAAGACCGTCCCACCGGTGAGGATGATCGGGGTCAAACCCTTGGCCAGCGCCGACAAACCCAGAAAAACGAAAAACAGGTTGTACCAACGTTCGCGGCCCTCTTTCTCCCCGAGCAGCAGAAAGCCCACCCCCATCCACATGAAGCCGACAAAGGGTAAGTCGACCATATAAGCTCTTGAAATCAGGAAGTAAGCAGGGGTCGTTAGCAACAGCAGAGAAGCCAACACACCTACCCGGCGCGTGTATAAACGCGACATAAACCAGTAGGTGAACAGGATGACGATCACCCCGAGCGCCGCAATGGGACCGCGCGCCGACCATTCGCTGTCGCCGAACATGGCATAGAAGGGATAAGCCAGCCAGAAGATCATGATGGGCTTGGACCAGAAAGTCCCAGGCGCGGCACCTTCGTCGGACCCGACCTTGCAGGTGGGCGTAATCTCGTTGCCTTCGCCCCAGACCATCTCGCGCACGACCTGGCCGTAGTTGGGCTCCCATTGCATCTGCAGCGGATAAACGCCCAAGCGCGAGAAGAGAATCACCACGGAAATCACCAGCAGTCCGGCCATAATCAGCCGCTGCGTTTTCTTGTCGTTCAACCCGTTCACATCCACCTCCACGTCCGACTGTTGCGGGGTGGGCGCATCCTAACACATCGATGCGAACAGCGTCAATTACGCGATCCAAAATTGGTTTTCGGCGGGGATCCGGATTACTCGAACGGTCTCAACGTCTTGAAGCCGTGCACACGCAGGGTGTTGAGATGTAGACCGCGACAGGCGGCCGTCTGCGCGCAGTTGCGACAACGGTTGGATTTGGCTTCGTAGTCGAAACGAATGTAATCGCGGGTGAAAGAAGGCATATCGAGACGCCCCGTGACGTCGAGACTTGATAGACGCAAAGTGGGCGGATCGGTTTCCGCGCCGGGATGCAGACAGAGCGGCACACCCAAGACCTTCACCGGCACATCCTGCCAATCGGCCAGAAACGCCGCCGGATCGGGGACTTGCGCACGCGCCTCGTTCAGTGTTTCCACCGTCGGCCAGCGCAACCACACTCGTCCGCGTTCGGCCAATTCGTGTTTGCGTCCGTTGAGCGTCTCCATCAGATCGGTCAACACCGGTATTTCCAATTCGATATCGAGCGCCGATAGCGCATCGAGCGCATCCGGCGTCATGACCACCAGCCGCCGCAGGCCCGGCCAGGTTTCCACCGGCGGACGCTTCGTGACTTCGTCGAGGAAAGCCGTCCAATCGTCGAGAGACAATTCGATTTCATCCGGCAGAAAGCCATCCATGCGCGACATCCACTCACGCGCCTGCGTCGCGTCTCGCGCCGACAAACGCAAACGGCGGATTCCGCTTTTCTCGATCTGCGCTTTGAGGGCGGAGGGAGCGATGAGATTGTCATTTTCGACGAGATCCACCGCCACCCGCGCAAATCCACCCACGCTTAAACGATCGTGCAAACGGTGCAGGGTATCGCAATAGTCCTGCAGGAAGCAGTAGCGACAACGCTCGCCGAAACAGCGCAGCTTTTGACCGCTATCGACGAAATGCTCGAACTCGTCGCGCCGTCCGCGCATCTCGTCAAACAGCTTGTGCGGATCCTGAATGAGATCCTCGATGCCTTCGAGGTAGGCCACCGGGAACCGGTTGGTCCAGATGTAATTGCCGGGCTTGTAGGCCCGTTGAAAGGCGCGGTTGAGATAGGGGAAGGCTTCTTCGACATCGTAGAACAGACGCTCGCGATTTTCATCGTACCAGGCGCGCCCGAAGGGAACGATCTGCAAGAGGTCGAATTCGTGGATACCGAGCTTCATGTAAAACTGCAGGATGTCGTCCAAGTGTTTGTAATTCAAGCCGTTGATGACGCAGTCCACGTTGATCACCACCCGGCCGTCCTTCAGCAGGTTGCGCATGCCGCGCAGCGCCTGGGCGAAACCACCTTTGATCCCCGTCAAAGTGTCGTGAATCTCCGAGGTGTGGCCGTGCATCGAGAAGGTGACTTCGTTCAATCCGGCATCGGCGGCTTTGCGTGTGAAGGGTTCGTAGGCGAACATGCGGCCGTTGGTGATGGTTTGAATCCAGCCGTAACCGACACGCTTGCCATGGGCGACAAAGTCGATGAAATCCGGGTGGATGGAGGCTTCCCCACCCGAGACGATCAGACGCGCACCGGGCTGGAAACCCCGCTCGATCTCAGCGAAAACTTCCGCCTTGGGCAAATGACGCGCGCGGCTGACATCGCCGTCAAGGCAGAAAATACAACGATTATTGCAGGCGTAGGTGGTACGCACCCAGTGGCGGTATTCATGCACCGCCTGTTCGCGGACGTCGCGCACGTCATCGGAAAGACCGCCCTTTTGTTCGTCAGGGTTTTGGGACATCGGTCTTTTCCGGTCGCGGTTTGAATTCATCCCAACCGAAATGTTCGGGGTATTCCCGCCAGGGACCCTCGCATTCATCTTGGTAAGCGCAGGTTTTGCAGGGCTCGCCCTTGGCCTTGCCCTCGTTCCAGCGGTAATCGGTGTAGTCGTCCACCACCCAGTCGGCATCGAAAATCTTGGTGCGCGGAATGTAACGTTCGGCCACAAAGACCTCGAAGCCGCTCATGAAGCAATAGGGAATCGCCTCGGTCATGACGCGGCAGCCGTTTTTGACGCCGATGGCCAGCGCCTGCTTGACGTACGGCTCCACCAGCGACTTGCGCGGTACGATCATCTCGAAATGCTTTTCGGCGCTGCCCAGGGCATGCACGAAGGCGAACTGGAATTGGTCGACCTTGAGCGCCGAGAACAGGCGCGCCATATCGGGCAGATTGCGATAGTTGGGACGCGTTATCACCGAATTCATGACGATGGTCTGTCCCAGCGCCTTGAGATTCTGGATCCCGTGCACGGTCTGCTTGAACGCACCCGGCGCATGGGTGAGGAAATCGTGCAATTCGGACGTATGTCCGTGAATAGCCGGAGAAAATTCGGTCGCTCCGGCTGCGATGATCTTTTCGCAAAAGGCCTTCGAGGCGAACAGGCGACCGTTGGTCTGCACCTGAATCACCCGGAATCCCAACGATTTGGCATGCGCCACCAATTCGGGGAAGTCTTTGCGGATGGTCACTTCGCCGCCGGTGAAAACCAGCGCGTCCGAGTCCTTGCGGCCGTCGTCGAGGACTTTTTTGACTTCGTCGGTGCTTTTGTCGGCGTAGTGATAGCGCTTATCGCCCTGCACGCAGAAGAAGCATTTGTTATTGCAATTGAATCCGCATTTGACGTCGATACGTTCCATGGTCCGTTTTTCCCATTCTTGCTCGCCGCTGTGGTTTCCACCGCAACTTTATCCCGCCGGTAACCCGGACGCAAGGGAGAAAGGCGGTTGCACGCCAAAAAGCCGCGAACAGACTCACCCCGCCAGTTTGTCTTGTAAAAAGCGTAGGATGCGCTGGGCGGCATCGCCCTCGCCGTAGGGGTTTTTCAAGCTGCGGATGACGTCGCGGCGCGCGCACATATCAGCGGCCACCACATCCAGATCGTTCCGGTGGTCGGCATCGTAGAGCACCGCGGCCTGTAGAAACACCGTCTCCATGCGCTCGGTATTGTCACGCAGCGTAATACAAGGCACACCCAGCGTAACGGCTTCCTCCTGCACGCCACCCGAATCGGTGATGACCAGTTCGCAGTCGTGCATCAGGCGCATAAAGCGGTAATAACCCAAGGGTTCGAGAATCCGCAGATTGACCGGAAACTCCAGTCCGAATTCGCGCATGCGCGCCTCGGTGCGTGGATGCACCGGGAAGACCACCGGCTTGTCAAGCCGCGCCAGGTTATCGAGAATCGCTTTCAAACGTTTGGGATCATCCACGTTTTCGGCGCGATGCATGGTGAGCAGATGATATCCGCGCGGCGACAGACCGTCGTCGAGGGGGGCGCTGAGGATACGCTCGCGGTTCTGGCGATAAGCGTCCACCACCAGGTTCCCGACTACCTCTACCGTATCGGGATCGATCCCTTCGAAATCGGTGAGGAAATAACGTCCCAACCCGCTCGGAGGCAGGCGGTAATGACTCAGGCGGTCCACCTCGATGCGGTTGAACTCCTCGGGCATACGTGAATCGAAACTGCGGATACCCGCCTCGATATGCACGAGCTTGGCTTCTTTCGGCACGGCACGGGCGGCGGCCAGGGTCGAGTTGGTATCGCCGTATACCAAAACGGCATCAAAGTGCCGACCGACCAACCAGGCGCGAATACCTTCCTCCAAACGGTCCCGATCGGAATCGTTGACATCGAGAAACGCATCGGGACGGCGCAAACCCATTTCGTCGAGGAAGATCTCGACCATGTTTTGCGAGTAATGCTGACCGGTGAACAAAAAAGTGTGTTCGAACGCATCGTCCAATAGTGGAATCAATGGAGCCATTTTGATGATTTCGGGGCGTGTTCCAATAATCGTGAGTACATGAGCCATCGCGGAAAATCCTCCAAACCGGTTGCAGATTCAGTGTCGGCCTGAGCTATGGTTTCATAATTTGGAAAAAAGCGCAACGCCCACTATACTACATCACGTATTATCCATTTATCGTCGAACCCATTATCTGGGATTGTAAGGAGACGCGAAATGTCGAAACCTTTCGTGATCGTAGGCGTCATGGGCGGTTCCCGCTGCACACCCGAACAGGCCGAAGTGGCCGAAGCGGTCGGCCGCACAACCGCCGAGCTGGGAGCCGTTTTGCTGTGCGGCGGTGGAACCGGTGTGATGGAGGCCGCCGCCAAAGGTGCGGTCGAAGCAGGCGGATTGACTCTCGGGATCCTGCCGGGACGCGACAAAACGGCGGCCAATCCTTACATCCGCTTACCGATCATCACGAACCTGGGCGACGCACGCAATCCGATCAACATCCTGACCGCCGATGTCGTGGTGGCCATCGGCGGAGCGGGCGGAACACTTTCGGAAATCGCCTTGGCGCTGAAAAACGGGAAAACCGTGCTGGGCTACGATACTTGCAAACCCTGTTTTTCCGGGGGTGAACACCCAAACAATTTCCGCCTCGAAGCCAATGCCGATTTGCTTCTTGCCTCCCTGCGCCGAGAAGCGCAACGCCAAGCCCTTCCCTAGCGATCTGAAGATCCAACATGAAAGTTGTTGCATTTGTGCGCTCATGCGGTACACTATAAGACTATAGGACTTGCCCCGAACATCGGTAGCGGTGATGTGTGTCTACCCTAGTAAACCGGGAAATGGGAGGTTGTAATGATGAAGGCTTTGAAAAAAGGTGCGATGGCGTGTTGGATCGTCGTGTTGGCTATCGCGTTACTGGCAGCCTGCGGCGGAGATAGCGACGAAGCAGCCGATGGCGATTCCGGCCTCAAACCGTTCGGCCAAAGCTGCAACGTCAACGCCGACTGTGAGACCTCCCTTTGCGTGGTGATTTCGGGTGTCGGGTTCTGCTCGGCTTCCTGTACCAGCGATGCCGATTGCGAAACCATAACGGCTGGAACCTGCTGTGAAACCGAGACGAACGTCTGCCTTTTATACGACCAGTGTAACGCCGGCGATGGCGACGACCCCGACGGCGATGATCCGGAAATGTGCACGGCGGGCGACTTCCGCTGCTTGGGCAACGATGTTCAGAAATGTGATGTTGCAGGCGACTGGTCCTTCTACCGCGATTGCCTGTCCGATGGCAAAGTCTGTGTCGACGGCTCCTGCTCCGACAGCGCTGATGGCGACGACCCCGACGGCGACGATACCAACTGTGATCCGGGACGCCGCCGCTGTGCGGACGACAACACGGTGGAAGTCTGCAATGTTGCCGGTGACGGGTGGGAGATCGTAACGGAGTGTGGCATCAACGAATTGTGCGACCAAGCCGAATGCCGCCTGCAAGGCACGGCCTGTACCACCGATGAAGGCTGTGCGGGCGATCTTGAATACTGCCAGCCCAATTACGTCGGTTCTACCGACGGTGTCTGCGTCCCCAACTGCGATACGGCCGGTGGCAGTTGCCCACGTGGTTGGACCTGCGACCACGGAGTTTGCTTGCCGATCGATGGCTATTGTCGCTCCGATAATGCTTGTGAATTGGACGAATTCTGCGATCGGCTGCCGACCAGCGACGACGGCATGTGTAAACGCTACTGCGAACTGCCCGGCGAAGGCTGCCCCGAGCTGTATGTCTGCATCAAAGACACCTCCGATCTCAACTATGGCCGCTGTATTCTCGAAAATCCCGAATGCGATGCCTGCGCCGGAGATTACGAATGCGATGCGGGTTCCTACTGTGAAATCGTCACCGGTCAGACACAGGGTTGCTGCCGACCCCAGTGCGGAGCCAGCAACCCCTGCCCCGGCACGTTGAACTGCGATACCGACGGACGTTGCGTCGCGGGTCCGGGTCCTGCCGATTGCGGCGGTTGTCCGCCGGGATATATCTGCGATCCCACCTTCAATCAGTGCGTCATCAACTGCCCGGCCTGCGCGGAAAACCAATTCTGCGATGCCTCCACCGCCCCGAACTGTGTGGCCGGTCCTTGCACCAACCCGGTGGTTTGTGGTGTTTTGCTTCCCCAGTGTTGCTTCGGCTACAGCTGCTCCGCCGTCATTTACGGCGCGGTGGGCTATTGCATCTAACCCGACATCCTTTCCAACGACAAAGCCCCGCTTCGAGCGGGGCTTTTTTCATTCAACCAACCGATAGCCGAATCGGCATCACCGTTTGGCTTGTTTCACTTTCCCAACAGCGCGTTTCGCCGTAACGGACTTCTTGGATGAAGCCGATTTCGGCAGCTTGGCATCGACGATGCGATAGAGGATGGCCTTCACTTCCGTCAAGCTGCCTTTCATAGTGCAACCGGCCGCATTGTGATGACCGCCCCCTCCCAGCGATTCGGCCAGGGTGGCCACATTGACCGTTCCTTTTGAACGGAAACTCACCTTGAACTGTTTGTCGGGGATCATCTCTCGAATGAAAATGGCAACTTCGACACCGCTTAGAGAGCGGGCATAGTTGATAAAGCCGTCGGTCATATAATCTTCGGCACCAGCGGCTTCCCGATCGGTACAGCGCATTTCCAGCGTGGCATAGCGCCCGGAATGGGATACGTGCAACGTTTTCAAAACCAGAGACAAAAGCCGCAGTTCCGCTTCAGGACGGTTCTCGTAAAGCCGGGTAGTGACATCCCAAGGATTCACCCCGTGCTGCAGAAGCTCCGCCACCGTATGGAAAGCGGCCGAGTTGGTATTGGAATAACGAAACCCGCCGGTATCGGTAACCACGGCGCAATAAAGGTTCAAGGCAATATCCGCATCCAGTTCGATCGGATAACGCTTGATGAGATCCATGACCAATTCACCGGTGGAGGCACGACCCGGATCGACATATTCCATCTCGGCAAAAGCGCTGCCGGTGAGATGATGGTCCACCTTGATGAGGGTTCCGAATCGTTCGCGTGGACTTTCGTTGAGAACCTTGCCGAAACGATCGGGGGTTCCCGCGTCCATCAGCAACGTACAATCGAAGCGTGCGCGGGGATGAAGGCGCGTCACGACATCTTCCACGCCGGGCAAGAACGTCATGTTCGGGTAAGCCCCGCTCTCGTTGTAGGTGGTGATCTTTTTTCCCACTTTTTCCAAAGCGAGTTTGGCTGCCAGCTGAGAAGCAATGGCGTCGAAGTCGGGCGAGACGTGACTGATCGTCAGAATTTTTTTCGACTGCCGGAGAACATCGATAAGCTCAGTCGTGATCTCCATTCTTATCCTCGGTCTTGAGTTGACGCAACACGCCCTCGATGTGTTCGGCGTAGTCAATCGAAGAATCGAGCACGAAATGCAATTCGGGGCTTCGGCGAATATGCAGCAAACGGCCGATCTCACGGCGCAAGAACCCCGCCGCCCGTTCCAAACCGGCCTGAAGTTCGGCGCGGTGAGCGGCGTCTTTCTCATAGGTGGTGTAGTAGATTTGGGCGTGACCCAGATCCATGGTGACCTTAACGTCCGTCAAAGTGACGTCCGTCACGGCCGGATCACGGACGGCATTGCGCAAAAGCACGGTCAATTCTTCACGCATGGCGCTGCTCAACCGATCCGTGCGCTTGAAATCGCGCGAGCGGGACGGACTCATGACGTGCGCGCTTCGAGCTTGGTAACCGCTTCTTCAACGGTTCGGAAAAATTCGATGCTGTCACCCACCTTGATATCGTTGTAGTTCTGAATTCCCACACCGCATTCGTAGCCCGTGGCCACTTCGGCGACATCTTCTTTGAAGCGCCGCAGCGAGGCGATTTTACCGGTGTAAATGACAATGTTGTCACGCAACAGCCGCAACTCCGCATTGCGCTCGGCCTTACCATCGGTAACGTAACAACCCGCCACCGTGCCGACCTTCGGAATGACGAAGATATCGCGCACTTCCACATGCCCGAATATTTCTTCGCGGATCTTCGGTGCGGTAAGTCCGAGAAGCGCGCCCTGAATGTCCTCGATGAGGTCGTAGATGACGCTGTAAATCTTGATATCGACGCCTTCTTTTTCCGCCAACATCTGGCCCTTGGCCTCGGCGCGCACGTTGAAGCCGACGATCATGGCTTTGGAAGCGGAGGCGAACAGCACGTCGCTCTCGGTGATGCCGCCGACGCCGGTCGAAATGATTTCGAGGTTGACTTCGTCGGTGCCTTCCTTCGCCAAGGCATCGCGCAGTGCCTCCACGGTGCCTTGGACATCGCCCTTGATGACCAACGGCAGGGTTTTGGCTTCGCCCGCCTTAACGCGCTCGACCAGCTCTTCCAAACTGACACGCGAACTTTTGGCCAATTCCAGCTCCCGTTTTTTGCGGTAGCGGTTCTCGGCGATCAGACGCGCTTGTTTTTCATCTTTCAGCGTATTGAAGCTATCACCGGCCTCGGGCACTTCATTGAATCCCAAGACTTCCACCGGCACGGACGGTCCGGCCGTTTCGATCCGTTCACCCGTATCGTCGATCAGAGCTTTGATGCGGCCCGATTGCGATCCGCACACGAAGAAATCGCCGACACGCAGAGTACCGTGCGCGACCAGAACGGTCCCGACCGGTCCGCGTCCGCGATCAAGCTTGCCTTCGATAACCACCGCTTCGGCTTGCTCGCGATCGGGGTTGGCTTTGAACTCCAGCAACTCCGCCTGCAACAAGACCATTTCCAGCAGGGTATCGATTCCTTTGCCCATCTTGGCCGAGACGTCGATCATGATCGTATCGCCGCCCAGATTTTCTTCCAGCAGCTCAAATTGCATCAGCTCCTGGCGTACGCGACTCGGATTGGCATCAGGTTTATCGATTTTGTTGACCGCCACGATGATGGGAACATTGGCGGCTTTGGCATGGTTGATGGCTTCGGCGGTCTGCGGCATCACACCATCGTCTGCGGCGACAACCAGAATCACGATGTCCGTAACCTGAGCGCCACGGGCACGCATGGAGGTGAACGCCTCATGGCCGGGCGTATCGAGGAAGGTGATGGACCCGCCACCGAGCTTCACCTGGTAAGCACCGATATGCTGGGTGATGCCACCCGCCTCACCGGCGGTAACGTTGGTTTTCCGAATACAGTCGAGGATGCTGGTTTTACCATGATCGACATGGCCCATGACCGTCACGACCGGTGCGCGCGGGACCATATTTTCGACACCACCCTCAACATGGGTGACCAGGATGTTTTCTTCTTCGAAACCGACATTCTCGATTTCATAACCGAATTCATCGGCAACCAGGGTCGCGGTATCCAGGTCGATGGCTTGGTTGACATTGACCTGTAAACCCATCTGCATGAGCTTGAAAATAATCTCGGCGGCTTTGATGCCCATACGCTTGGCAAGATCGGACACGATGATCGTGTCGGTGGCCACTTTCACCACGCGTTTGGACGCTTTCATCGCCGTTACGGGAGTGGGCTGCGACGCGGCTTTGCTCTTTTTCTTGCGACCGCCCCGGTTGCGGCGCTCCATATAGCTGTCGTCGATGATCTGACGCTTGCGGTATCCCCGCTTGCCGCGGCCGGAATCACCGCTCTCGGCACCGGCTTTGTCATAACCTTTTCCGCGCTTACGTCCCGGTTGATCCAGAATAGGCTGAATGATATCGACCGGAGCGGGACTATTGCCGCGTCCCGGCGAGCTGACTCTCTGGTTTCGCCCAGGCGCCGGACGTCGGGGCTGACTCCCGCCGCGCGGACCGGCAGGCTGATTCGCATTATGCGCCGGCTTCAAGTCTTCAAGATCAATATGTTTGACAATGCGCGAAATCTGTCTGCGCTTGGGTTTGTCTTTCGCTTCGACCTCACCTTCGGGAACGGCGGTGGCCGCTTTCCCCGATTGGAGCTCAGGCTCCGTCTGCGGTGCTTCAACCTCAACCGGCTCAGCCGGTTCAGCTTCAACCTCTTCGGCGACAGACTCGGAAGCGATTTCTTCTTCCGGCTCACGTACCGCTTCGGCCACCGGCTCAGGCTCGGCCACCGGCTCAGGCTCGGCCACCGGCTCAGGCTCGACCGCAGCCTCGGGTTCGACCACCGGCTCGGGCTCGACCGCAGCTTCGGCTTCCGACATCGGAGCAGGTTCTCCGCTCACTGCGGCAGCTTCCACTTCCGGTGCAGCGTCTGTATCAGGTCCGGCCGGTTCAGCCGCTTCGGCGGTCTCGACTTTCTCAGCCGGTTCAGCCTCTTCGGGAACTGCCTCTTTCTTTTTTCGCACAACGGAGCGTCGACGGATAATGCTTTTACCGACGCGTTTTTCCACCACTTTTTCTTGAGTGGTGGACTGCATCGCCGAGACGATCTTTTGAACGTCTTCATCCTCGACACTGGTCATGGTGTTCCGAATCACCACGCCCGCTCTTTGGGCAATGGTGATCAGATCCTTCAACTCCAGCCCGAGTTCCTTTGTGAGCTCATGTGCTCGCCGCTTCCCCATCAACCACTCCTCGTGTTACCCTGTCTTCGGGTCGGTTCATAATCATGCCGTAGAACCATACATCCCGTACCAGTCGCTCGGCGAATGCGGGGTGGGTGATTGCCACCGCCGCCCGCTTCTCTTTGCCGAGCACCCGACCCAATTCATCCTTCGTCAGCGCCCGTATCACCGTTGCGCCATGCGCATGGGCCGCCTGAGCGAATTTCTGAACACTGTTTTCCGCGGCATCGTCGGCGACCAGGACCGCACATACGTTACCGCGTTTAAAGGCTATCTCGACGTTGTTTCCACCCGAGACAACCGCCCCGGCTTTTAAAGCCAGGCGTACATCTTCCATCAATCTCTCGCGGTTGGTCCGAACCAAGCGGTTCCAGAGACCCTCCGCGTCGTAAGTAAAAGTCGTCATCTTCAAAGAACGTCGGAAACCACGCCCGTTTCGGGCGGCATCGAAACAATCCCGACTCGGACAAAGCCAAGCACCGCGTCCCGGTAACCGCCGCCGGAGGTCCAACTCCAAGGTGCCCTCGGGTGAACACACCAGCCGAACCATCTTCGCCGCATCGGCCGTACGATTACAGCCGACGCAGGTCCGTTGCGAAGCCGCTTCAGACCGTTTCGCCATCGTCCTCCGCTTCCATTTCCGCGGCCGACTCCGCCGGGGCTTCGGACAGCGCTGTATCCGCCGCCGGGGCATCCAGAGCATCCAGCGGGTTCACGGACGCGGGACTCGCTTCTTCGTCCGCGCTCTGCTCCCCTTCTTCTCCTTCAGTCGGCTGAGCGATCCGCTGTTTGGCCGAATGCAGGATAGCGCGCGTTTTGCGCATGGAAACATTGAACTTCTCGGAGAAGGCCTGCGGTTCGAAGTCCGCCTGGAGAATATCGTCGACGGAATAATAACCCGCCTCGTTGAGCCTTTGCATCAACTCATCGTCCATATTTTTCAAGCGCATCAGCTCAGGACGGTCGTCCTCGGGCTGCGCAACAGGCTTGGGCTTGACCGCTTTGGCCTTACGGCGCTCGGCGGCACGCTCCTCATACTCCTCGTCCTCACGCTCTTTTTCCTGATCGAGCTCATCTTGCAACTGCTGCGCCTGCTCGACCAAACTCTGGGCGCGCTCGAGGTTCAAACCCGGGATGATTTTCAGGTCATCCACATCGGCACGAACGATATCTTCAAGCGTCAGGAATCCAAGTCGCGTCAAGGTGCTGGCCAGATCTTCATCCACGTTTTCAATGCGCTGGAAGAGCTCGCGAGCCACTTCGGCCATGCGCTCGACCTTGGATTCAGACTGAATATCGAGCCGCCAACCGGCCAACTGGGAGGCGAGCCGGACATTCTGGCCGCGCTTGCCGATGGCCAATGAAAGCTGGTCGTCGGGCACGGTGATTTCCATCGTGTTGGCTTCTTCATCGATCAACACCTGGCTGACCACAGCCGGAGCCAAAGCATTGCAGACATAGCGAACCGGATCCGGATTCCAGGTTACGATATCGATTTTCTCACCGCGCAGTTCCTGAACGATGTTCTGTACACGCGTTCCCTTCATGCCGACACAGGCACCGACCGGATCGACATCGGGATCGCGCGAAATGACGGCAATTTTGGAACGGGCGCCCGATTCACGCGCGGCGGAAACGATTTGAACGATTCCTTCCGCTATTTCAGGTACTTCCATTTCAAAAAGCTTCATTAAGAGCCCGATGTTGGTACGCGACAGAATAATCTGCGGACCTTTGGTGCTGGTGGTGACGTCTTCCACGAAAGCGAGAATGCGGTCGTGGGGACGATAGGTTTCACGCGGCGATTGATCTTTGGCCAACAGAATCGCTTCCGTGCGGCCCAGATCCACAATGATATTTCCGCGTTCCACTCGCCTGACAGTTCCGGCAATGAGATCGTGCTTGCGGTCTTTGTAGTCGTTATAGATCTGTTCACGTTCAGCCGATCGCACGCGCTGGATAATGACTTGCTTGGCAACCTGAGCGGCAATCCGGCCAAACTCTTCGGAAGCCAGCTTGATCCCGATGGAATCCCCATCCAACGCTTCAGGATCCAACTCCTGCGCTTCTTTCAGGCTGATTTCCGTCTGCGGATCAATCACTGTTTCCATCACTGTTTTGAATTGAAACAGCTCCACCTCTCCCAGATCTTCGTTGTACTGCGCCTCGATATCCTCGTCGATACCGAAGGTTTTCTGGGCGGCTTTGAGCATCGCCTCTTCCAGAGTGGCGATGATGATCTCTTTAGGAATGCCTTTATCCTTGCCAACCTGCTCGATCAGGTAATTGAGGTTGGGCAGCATTGCTCATCTCTCCTTCTTGGGGGGGCGTTTCGCGCGACGATCACCCTTTTTCACCGGGTCGTCGAAAACGTACTCCACGTTGGCCTTCGATATATTATCCAATTCAATCGTCAACGCCCCTTCTTCGTCCTGAAGGACGATTCGGGGCGGGTCGTCATCGTAGCGTTCGAGCATGCCGCAAAAGGTTTTCGCCGATTTGCGACAGGGCTGGATCGTTTTCAGTTTGATCCGCTGGCCGACGCAATGAGCGAAATGTCGCGGCTCAATCAGCGGTCGATTGACGCCCGGACTCGACACCTCAAGCGAGTACGCGCCCGCGATGGGATCTTCGACATCCACCAGAGCGCTCAGGGATCGGCTGATGCGTGCACAGTCACCCAGGGATACGCCATCGGGTTTGTCCAGCAACACACGCAACTTACGACGGCCACGCTCTCCCGTCAGAGACAACGCCCACAGCGTCAGCCCTTCGGCTTCGACGGCCGGTTTGAACAAAGCCGCCAAACGTTGCTCCATGTTGCCCGAACCTTCACTCACCCATTCGCCTCGCCAAAACCTGAAACCAATAAAAAAGTGGGCCAAAGCCCACTCACCCTTACATCCCGAGATCCGGTGCAACATGATAAATGCGGACAGAAAAAAATCAAGTAAAAAATAAATTATTAATGTTTTTCCGCTATCCTACGTCTGCTGCAACCCGTTATGGTCGATTTTGATTTCACTTGATACGAGGCTTTGTTATGGTGAGCCACGCTTGCTTTGAACGGGAGAACCCATGCCGCTGCGCCGATCACAAATAGTGGCCGTTATTCCGGCTCGTGCCGGATCGACACGCCTGCCCAACAAACCTTTAGCCCTCATCGACGGTCACCCGCTGATTTTCCACGTCGTCCGCCAAGCGCTGGATTTGCATTCCGTGGACCGGGTCGTGGTCGCGACCGACGACCCGGATATCGAAGCGGCGGCCAATCAGGCCGGAGCGGAAGCGGTTTTGACGGGCGAACATCCCTGCGGCAGCGACCGCTGCGCCGAGGCGGCCGTCCATGTCCCCGAAGCCGGGTGGATCATCAATCTGCAGGCGGATGTTCTGGGTCTGACCGACCGCGCCATCACCGCCTTGCTCGCCCCTTTGCAAGAGGAGAACGCGGCCCGGATGAGCACTCTGGCCGTTCCTTTGCGTGACGAAGGGGAACGGCAGAATCCCGGGGTCGTGAAGGTATGGATCGATGATCGAGGCGAAGCCCTCACTTTTGCGCGCCATTGCGCATCACTCGGCGATCAGGGGGATCCATGGCGACATGTGGGACTCTACGCCTTCCATCCCCAGGCGTTGGCCGATTTTGCCGCCCTCGCTCCTTCTTCGGGGGAACGACGCGAGAAATTGGAACAACTGCGCTGGTTGGAAGCGGGAAAAAAGCTGGCCGTGGCCACCTTGCCGGAATTCGAGGTGGAAGAAGTCAACACGCCTGACGACCTGGAACGCGTACGGAGGATTTTCCATGCACGCTGAATCACGCGCATTCAAGATCGCCCCGGGTATATCCGCCGGGGAGGGTGCGCCGCTTTTTCTGATCGCCGGTCCCTGCGTCATCGAATCGGAGGCGCATGCGTTGATGATGGCCGACCATCTCGCCGACATCGCCCAACGCTATGAAATTCCTCTGATCTTCAAGGCGTCGTTCGACAAAGCCAACCGAACCAGCCTGAACAGCTATCGCGGTCCGGGATTGAAACGCGGTCTGGCCATTCTCGAAAGCGTCAAACACCGCACCGGGCTACCGATTTTATCCGATATCCACGAGCCCGGTCAGGCAGCCCCGGCAGCTGAAGTTCTCGATATCATTCAAATCCCAGCTTTTCTCAGCCGCCAAACCGACCTGATCGTCGCCGCCGCCGCCACGGGTCGCACGATCAACCTGAAAAAAGGGCAATTCGTCGCGCCACCCGACATGCAATACGCCTTGGAGAAAGCCCGCTCCGCCGGTGCGTCGAACGTCCTGCTGACCGAGAGGGGAACCGCCTTCGGCTACCACGATCTGGTCGTGGATTTTCGCTCTTTTGCTTGGATGCGGGAATTGGGTGCACCGGTAATCTTCGACGCCACCCACTCGGTGCAACGGCCATCGGCCGCCACCGGAAAAAGCGGCGGTAGCCCGCTTTTCGTTCAACCGCTCGCGCGGGCGGCGGTGGCATTCGGTATCGACGGATTGTTTCTGGAAGTGCACGACAGCCCGGAAAAGGCGCTCTCCGATGCATCTTGCATGATCGACCTGAATGAGTTGGAGGAACTTTTAACCGGACTTACGACCCGGAAGAGGAATCCATAAGCGAGAAAGCACCCCAGAACTGCCCGCTCCCCTGTTCCACCAACATGGACAAGGTCGTTGAACCGAGCGTTTCGGCTACCTGCTCGCGCAAAGTCTCCATCAATGGGCGGACACTGCAATAATCCTCATGGCGGCACCCATCCATCGATTGGCAGGTGGAAAACTCCAACGGTCCTTCGATCGCCTCGATGATATCCAGAGCCGTAATCTCATCCGGCTTGCGTTTTAACTTTAGCCCCCCCCGCGCCCCTTTCGAACTATCGATCAAACCGGCCGCCGACAACTTCTGGGCGATATTCGCCAAAAAGCTTCGCGGAACATCGGTACGCATGGCCATTTCCCGAATACTGACAATTGCATCCCTTTCTACCATGGCCAAACTGGTCATCAGGCGCAGGGCGTAATCACTCGCTTTTGTTAATCTCACCCAACATCTCCTTAGGCAACAGCTATATGTGTTGCTAGATAGCCAGGATATCCATGACATTCCGCTACTTTTGAAAATTAATCGAATTGATCGTCCCAAGCCGGTTTTCCCTCAGACGCGAAGCGCATTTTTTGCGTTTATCCCAAACAACGATCTGCAACAAATTAAAAGAGAGCGCCCCCTCACACCAATCGGGTGGAGGGGGCACACACAGGGAGGGAATTAACCTTAGGAGTTCCGCACAAACCACTTGGGAGGATTTCAGGCTTCCCCGGCTTTTCCGGGATCGGACTGGGTTTGAAGTGGGTCGAGGATCCGAGGAGCCCGTTGCGACGAGACGGCGTGCGGTTCCGCCAAGCGCTCAAAACACACCAAACATTACACTCAAAAAGAGTAATATTTGCAACTGCAAATCAAAGAACCAATGTTCACCAAAAGATGTGTAAAAACGCGTCGGTTACAAACCAAACACTCCAGCAAGACGGCGTTCTCGGATGGCTGGGTCGCTTGGTTGAAAGTAGAGGTTATCAATTCCAAGTAAACTCTAAGCAATATGTGTGCCAACAACCACGTAAAGGTCGTTTTACAAACAATGATAAGTAATTACAAGGATTTACACAACTAAAGACAAAAAATTGAACGAGGCATACAGGGATATCCGGAGTGAAGTGTTGCAGATAGTGCAACAGGTTGGTGCAACACTAGTGTTGCGCTAGAGGCGGGTCGGATCGGCGATATTCCAACGCTGCATGCGTCGATAAAGCGTAGTGCGGTTGATCCCCAGCATATTGGCGGCCTTGCTGCGATTTCCGGCGCTTTTTACCAAGGCTTCAAGAATTTGCTCACGTTCGCTCATGCCACCCGCACCGCGACCGGCATTAAGCAAGTCGCTGGGTTCACGAACGGTTTTAGGCAGATGCACGGCATCGATCAGGGGTCCGTTGCTCATGATAAAGGCATGTTCCACAGCGTTTTCCAACTCACGCACATTCCCCGGCCATTCGTGTATCAGCATCAGACGGAACGCTTCGTCGGTATAGCCCTCAATCGGTTTGGTTAAACGTGTCAGTAGTTTTTGCCGAAAATGTTCGGCCAGAAGGGGGATATCTTCTTTTTTATCGCGCAGGGCGGGCATCATGACGCGCACCACGTTGAGACGATAAAAAAGGTCCTCACGGAAGGCCCCTTCCTTCACCTTGGCGTCAAGATCGACATTGGTGGCGGCCACGACACGCACATCCACCTTGCGTGGACGGGATTCACCGACTCGTTCAACGGTTCGCTCCTGCAGCGCACGCAATAATTTCGTCTGCAATTTGGAAGAGACATCACCGATTTCGTCGAGGAAAATCGTCCCCCCCTCCGCCGCTTCGAAGCGACCGATTTTGTTGGCGATCGCTCCGGTAAACGAGCCTTTGGCGTGTCCGAAAAGCTCCGACTCAAGCAGTTGCTCGTTGAGCGCCGTACAGTTGACCGGAATAAACGGTCCCCGCGCTCGCGGACCCTGGTAATGCAAAGCGGCGGCCACCAGTTCTTTTCCGGTACCACTCTCCCCTTGAATCAGAACCGTGGTATCGGTATCGCGCAGCACTTCCACCAAGTGGTAGATCTCCTGCATCGGTTTGCTTTTACCGATCAGATTATGCACCCGCGTCCGCTCGCTGACATGTTGCTCCAAAGCGCGCAGGCGCGTGATGTCGCGTAAAACGACCACCGCACCTCGTTGCCCGGCGCGTTCGGCTGAAGGCGAAATCTTGGCATGAAACACTTCCTTGCCACCCCGACGGAAAGGATCATCGACCGTTGCTTCGGCCTGTTGTTTGTTCCTTTTCAAGACATCCTGGAGGCCGTCGTTCATGACATCCGCCACACGCGGAAACAACTGCTCCAGCGGACGGTCGATCGCTTCATCACGGGGAAAACCCAGCAGTTGCAAGGTGGCCTGGTTGATTTCGCGTACCCGCCCCTCACCGTTGATGAGAATCAAACCTTCGCCCACACCATTGAAAACAGCCAGAAGTTGCTGCCGGGCGTGTTCGCGGTCTTCCTGGGCACGGCGACGTTCGGCCAGAAGCTCGTTGTAGCGTGTGGCACGGTACGTGACATCGAGTAACTTGCGCTTATCGACCGGCTTGGCTAGATAATCGAAGGCTCCGAGACGCAGAGCATCGGTGGCGGTTTCCAGATTGGGTTCCCCCGTGATCATGACAACCGGGAACTCCATCTCGAAATGTTTGATTTCACGAAGAAAATCAACGCCGCTACGACTGCCGAGAATGATATCGATCAAGGCGACCGATGGAGTACGCTCGGCAATCACCGCCATCCCGTCTTCGTAGGTTCCGGCTGTGGCGACCTCATAACCCTCCTCTTCCAGAAAAAACCGGAAGGTTTTTCGGATCGATTCCTGGTCGTCAATCACCAAAGCCAGCGTCTTTTCCATCGCTTGCTCCAAACTTCCGTTATCAGGCAAGCGCTTGTTCCTGCCTGCAATTCGGCGATCCATGATCCATCCAGCACCGACCCACTGGTTCCCCTTGCCTTGACTCACGGAATGGCTATTGATAGCATCCGCTCTACGCTTTGTCAACTATGGGTCATTTCCGTAACCCCAGCAAAAAACGAGAAGGGAAGAGTCGTTCGCCTGTTTCCCTGATTTTGTACCCGAAACACTGGCCTTATCTGAAACGTTGGTTATAATGCGCGGGTCGAGACAAATTGGGAGCCAAAACCGAATGCCTGGATTGGATAAAACAGTCCGGAGGTCTGCTCTCGTTCTCAGACGAGATTTTGCACTGATCGCCGGAGCCGCCTTGGTGGCTCGTATCGTTCTGTGGGCGGATCTGGCCGATACTGCCGTCTGGCAGCCTTTTTTCGGCGATATGCTGGCCAACTGGCGACTGGCCGAAGCCATCGCATCCACTCCGGAACTGGTTCCGCCGCTCGTAAACACCCCGCTTTACCCGTGGTTACTCAGTCTGATTTTCAAAACCGGCCTCCCTCCACTGGGTACGGCGATCGTCTTGCAGATCCTGCTGGGAGTCCTGGCGGCCATGTTGGCCGGACGGATGGCGGGCCGCTTGTATGGGCGCGGAGTGGGATTGGTGGCCGGCTTGATCATGGCCACCGCCGGAGCCAAAGTCGCCACCGACCTGCTTATCCTGCCGCACACCCTGGAGATCGTCCTGGACTTGGCCGCCTTGTGCTGGCTGATCGACAACCGCGGGCAAAAACGCCGTTTTCTGGCGGCCGGTATCGCCTTGGGCCTATCTATTTTCTTGCGGCCGGGCATGCTCCTGTTCGCCCCATTCGCTTTGGCCTGGACATTCAGCGATTCGACGCGAGTTACAACTCGCAAGCACATGACCTGTACCGCCGTTCTGGCGCTCGGTCTTCTGTTGCCCTTGCTCCCGTCCTTCCTGTTTTCGACGGATGACGCGCTGCCCTTCCCCGAGGAGGCGGGTGTGGCTTTCTTTATGGGCAATTCACAGGTCGGAACGGCGAGAGTGCAGCATCCTGTTTCACATTCAACGCCTGCATCCATCTCGTCACGGAAAAGCACCGCGTGGAAAATCCACTCCCGTTTGTCTGACGCACAAACCGTGGCGGAAGAAGAGCTGGGACATCCGCTCGAGCGAAACGCCGTTTCGGCCTATTGGGGCGGAAGGGCGTTGGCCTGGCTGGTCGCCGATCCGTTACGCAGCTTGCGGCTGGGCTTGAACAAGTTCTATTACCTGGTCAATGCCTATGAAATTCCGTTCAACCTCGACCTCACGGACGTAAGCCGACGTTACGCCCCCAGCCTACGTTTGCTGATGGGGGTCGGTCCGCTGTGGATTATCCCCTTGGGTTTGTTGGGATTGCTGCGCCTACCCCATAACCGCCGGACGCGGCTGTTAATGTTGTTCATTCTTTCCCAGGCCGTGGTGTTGTGGGTGTTTTACACTACCGCCCAAAACCGGCTGGTATTGGTCGCCGTTTTGTCTATCTTCGCAGCGGCGGCCAGTATGGCTTTAGCCGCCCTTGTTTTGGCCGCCGATCGCCAACGGCTGATCGGACTCGGCATGGTGCTGGGCGCGCTGCTGACCCTGACAAATACCGAATTAGCGGGCGTTACCGATGCCAGAGGTTTTACCGAACTTCCACGCTCCCTCGCCAAAGCGCATCTCTCTCTCGGACAACCCGGCTATGCCCTTTCGGACTATCAACGAGCCACCGAACTGGACCCCGGCGATTCCAGCCTGCATCGGGCTATCGGTCGCCTGGGCGAACAAATCAACGACCCCGAGACGGCCATCGCCGCCTATCGATGCGCCATCGCCCTCCAACCCGATGATCGCGATACCTTGACTCGCCTGGGTCGGCTGCTGGTCGAAACCGGACGGCTTACCGAGGGAAGCACCTTTTTTCGCCGCGTCCTCGCACGCAAACCCGATCATTTCGACGCCTTACTCGGACTTGCAGAAGCCCTGTTCCGGCTTGGCGAGCGGAAGCAGGCGCGTATCGTACTCGATCGAGCAGCGGCCCAGCGGCCCGGCGATGCCGACCTGCAACACCTGCAGTTCGAGCTGTCCGGGCAGCAGAAGTAAACCGTTTCTTTGGGTTCAACTCCCCTTTCATGGGGAGCCTGCTCGCTTCGAACGAACAATTTCGGGAGCTTCGCTTTCCCTTCCCCGACGGAGCCGCCTCGCATCATGAGGCTTGGGATCCCGGGGTGTCAGCCTGCGGCAGTCAAGGCCGGAGCGCAGCGACGTTCATATAGCCTTGACGGCCGTGCGCTCCCCGGTAAAAGCCGCTAGATGGTGCGTGGCAGGTGACGGCAGGAGGAAGGGAAACCCTTTCCTTGATGGTGGGCCTTGTGGATTTCTTCTGATTCGTTCTGCCCCCCGGTTTTGGGATTAGAACCTTTTTTGCGCGTTTTCACATCTGAAAATAATAAAAAACGCGGGGCGAACCCCGCGTCGATCAATCGGCTTGTGACAGCGAATCGAAATCAATAATACATTTCGATCTCGGTGATCTTGACTGGAATCTTCTTCATCTGATTATTGACCAGTTCCAGCTTGTAAGCCTTGAACACGATATCCTTTTCGCCGGGTTCGTAAGTCTCGCCGTCGTAGTTGAAAAAGATATCGATCAGGAAATGCTCCCCTTTGCGTACGGCTACCAAGGCCTTTTTCCGATGACGTTTACCCACGCTTTGGTAACGGTTGTAGGCGTCCCACATGCCTTCTTTGAAGGAGGCGATAAACTCGTAACGCCCGGGCTTGACCGTCCCATTGAAGAACATGCCTTCCTGGTCTTTGGTGTAGGGTTTGTTGTTGACAACCAGTTCGATCTCGGCCGGATACCAGGAGTTGAACCCCATATCGACTTTGCCGTAGCTTTCGGTTTTAGATCCGCTATAGGCCATTCCCCCTTTGGAACTGTAGCTGCTGGAGCCTTCCCCGCGTGAGCTGCTGCCGCTGCTGCCCCAGGAAGCCGCCCCCCCGACGGTGGTGGTTTTGCCGTAGCGGTCTTTTTCCTTGATGCTCTTTCCCTGGATGATCGCTTTGACGGTCAGATGGGAAATGGAGGGCTTCACCAGTTCGCGCCAATTGCGCTGCTTGAAGTAGACATACATATCCGGCTCGAACTCGTCGAGGCGGCTGTCGTGAAGCGAGGCGAAAACGACCGAATCCTGGGAGGGTTCGATGACGGTGTTGAGGACATCGAAACCGGCCGTATCTCTGTGCGGAATAACATGAACGCCCACAATGGCATCCACATCCGTATCGGGCGTATCCACCAACTCAAATTGCGGGGCTTTCTCAAAGCGCTCGTTGATCAGCACTTTGATGTAGGCTCCGAAGGCTTCCTCGGTGCCCGTTACCGACACATCGCGCATGAAAACCTTGATAATGGGTTTTGAATCGATATCGAAATAGCGCTCGCCGATGAAATGTTCCAGTTCGCGGAACAAGACATTGACCTTGTTACCATCATCCCCCGCTATGGCCGCCTTTGCGGCACCATCCCCTTTGGGGTCATTCTTAACGTCACCGGAGGCGCAGGCCGTCATGAATAACACAAACGCGAGAAATAAGTGCAAACCGAATGTTCTCATGGATATCTCCCCTTCATCGCGGAAGCGTCCCTTCGATCAACCCGGCCATACTTATTGCAAACCTCCCTGTCGGCTGGATGACCTAAAAACGCGCTTTAACCACAGAATTCATCTCACTATGGTTAGCACGCTTGCTTAAAAGGCGCAAGAATTTTAAGGGACGACGGCCAGAGAAAGGGGTAGAAGACAGCCCTGTAATCACTCAGATTAAAGAGCCAATCGCCAAAGGATGATGAAAGCCAGAGCGACGCCGGAACCCGTAATCGCGGCAAAGGCCAGACGGATAACGGCGGCTTCATGGGCAGCGGTAAAAACAGCGGCACGAGGACGTAAGGGACGTTGATGAGGCATGGCGGCACTCTCCTTTCACAAGTGGAGAGAGCACCAAACGCCACAAATGATTCCCACGACATTGGAAATTATTTCACACAATGGAGAAAAAGGGTCACTCGCTTTTCGCTTCACCATTTTTCGCCGTATCGGGATCGTCCACCGGAACTGCTTCTTCCTCACTCTCGATGGGCCGCCCCAGCTTGAGTTCACGGTAGCGCAGATGGTTGACGATGATTCTGAAATCCCCATCTTTTTCGATGCGCGCCCAATCGGTGAACCCGTTTTCTTTGGCGCGCGCCAAGGCATCGATGGCGCGAAGTCCATCACCTTGGCGGCAATAGGTGGCCGCCAGATTGACCCAGCCTTCCTGGTAGGCGGGCGACATTTCGGTGACCACGATGAACGAACGCAGGGCGTCGTCGGTTCGGCCCGCCGACAGATAGGCCACCCCCAGATTGTAATGGGCCGAAAGATACTTCGGATTGACGGCCAACGCCGTCTTCAGTTCCTGAATCGCTCCCTCGTAACGCTTTTGGGCGATCAACGAGGCGCCCAAGGACGACCGCAAGGCCACATCGTCGGGTTTTTGCTTCAGGTAAGCACGATAGCACTTCTCGGCGTCGCTGTAGCGTCCCTGGTCGTAATAAATACCCCCCAGCTCCAGGTTGGCCTGCACATGCTCGGGACTGATTGCCAGCAACGCCTCCCAGGCAGCGGTGGCCTTGTCCATCCGCTTCTGCCCGCCGTAGCAGGCCGCCAGATGCGCATAGGTATCGGGGAAGTCCGGCTGCAGCGCCCGTGCCTGTTCGAAGGCCTCGCAAGCAGCCGCATATTCCTTCAACCTGAGATGGCAAACACCCACGGAATAGTGCACGTCGAAGCTCGGACCGGCTTTCTCCATAACGGATCGGTATTCGGGTAACGCCTTGGCATACAAGCCGCGCGTGAAAAAGCGATCGGCGCGTTTACGATGGAGATCGGCCGCACTGCAGGCCATGACAGTCAAGGCGATCAACGTCGCCCACACGAGAAGCGATCCGATAAAACGACCGTACCGGGGCATGTTCGCCTCCTTGCCTACGGGGTGAAGTCAAATCCTACACTGAATGTAAGCTAACAGAAGTCGAAGAACAAGGCAAGGGGTAAGAAAAGAGCCGGATTCCGACCCTGAAAAGCATATTTCATACTTTTACTTGTTTATTGTCGGTTATTTGGTACAGTCGGATCTGACACGTGACGATTCGTACTACGGAGGTTGCAGATGACACGCTCCAATCAAAACGGATGGACGGAATTGACCCGGGACAACTACGAACGAGACTTTGCCGACCGCCACCTGCTCGACGAGGCCTTGGCCAACCAAGCGGAAACCCAACCGCAGGCAATCGCCTTGACCGATGCCGTCGGCGGGGTGTCGTACACCTGGCAAGAATTCGAACAGACGACCACGGCCATTGCCGCCAAACTCATCGATCTGGGATTCGAGAAAGGCGATGTGTTTGCCTCCTATTTGCCGATGCAGGCGGAGCAGGCGCTCTTGGCCTACAGTTGCTTGAAAATCGGCGCTCTATACCTGGTTTTGAACCCTCAAACCGATCTCCAAATGCTTGCGGATGCGGTGGCCGAGCTCACGGTCAAGGCCTGCGCGATCGAGGGCGACCTGCCCTCCCGTGAACCCGACTTTGCAGACAACTTAAAAGCGGCCTGCCCGGCACTTGAAACTCTGATCTGTTTCGGCACCGCCGACCCGCCCGCCGGTTGCATCGCGGGTGAAAGCTTTATCGAGGACGCACGGATATTTGCGAAAGCGGAGTATGAAAAGGGGATGGATTCGGACGTCCTGAATCGCTTCACGATGCGTGGCATGGAAATCGATGAAGACGATCCGGCTGTGGCGCAGCTGGTCACCCGAACAGAGAAAAAGCCAACCCTACACACGCTGTCTCATCGAAGCATCTCGTATTCCAACATGCTGATCGGGGCCATCGGTTTGGAAGACGCGGCCTGCATTATCGCCAATTTACCGGCCTACGATCTGGGGTTGCTCGGCCAGTTGGCGAGCGCCGTGTTCTGGGGTAAACGCACGCTGCTGATGCGAAGCTTCGACGCCAAACAGACCTTGGATGCCGTTGCCGGAAACGAGGGCGTCGCCCTGATCGGGAAACCCGAGCAGTTCCAGGCGATCTGGGCACTCGATACGTATGCGGATTGCGACCGCGCAACCCTTACCGCAGCGGTCTGCCTCGGATCTGAACCGGCGACGCATTTCACCGACAGGTTGACGTACATGGCCCCCGCCGCCGGATGCCGCTCGGATCTACCGATTCTTTCGTGATGGGTGGGAAATTCTCACGCCCTTACGGCCCGCCGGTGACGCAGCGCGGCCAGTACTGATTGATGGTCTTGTCGTAAGTGTCGCCCAACCCACCGCTGGACACGCGCATGTAATAGGCCGTATCGGCGTAGTCCACGCTGGTGGTCGAAGACCAGAACACGGTGGAGGACGCCATGCCGGGCAGCGTCGAGGCCGGATGGTCCAACCCGTAATCGACCAGGCTTTGCAGCTCGTGTGCCGTCGGCAAGCGCCAGTCGCTGCGCCCGGCGTAAGTAAGGCTTTCGCAGTAAGCCAGGGCTTCCGTCCAGTATCGACTCGCCGGGATGGTTTTCTGCCAGATCAGGCCGGTGAGCCGATCCGTCACGATCTCTTCGTCCACTTCGCCCGACACCACCCAGCGCTCGCTTGCCGGGGCGTCCGATTCCGCCGGGCCGCCGCGGACGCAGCGGGCCTTGCTCGTATACGTTTTGCTCGTATAGTCGACGATGCCCCGCGAGAAATTGACGTACCACGCATTCGAGGAACTGCCGGCGTAGGGCGCGGAGGTCCAGAAAAGCGTCATGGGCGTCCCTACGAACACGTCCAGATCGATGGCGACGCCGCGCGTCGCGGCGTCCATGAGGCTGTAGAGTTCGTGCGGCGCAGGCAGCCGCCAGTCCTGATAGCCGCCGTAGTCCAGCCCGTCGCAGTAATCGAGCGCCTCCTGCCATTTGCAGTAGGTTCCGCTGGTGGTGCCGCCCGTGCAGCCGTCGTAAAGTGTGGGTAGCTGGCGCTGCCACATCAGGCCGGTGAAGGTATCGACCACTACCTCGTCGACGTCGGCGGTTTCGTCGCAGGGGTCTTGCAGCGCCCCGAGGGCGTCGTAACAGTCGAAGGTGCGCGAGTTGTGGGAATACTGCGCGTCCTGGCCGCAGTAATCGGTTGTTCCACAGGTTTCCGAACCCGCCGTGTCGGGGCAGGTGATGGAACTCGACGTGCTGAAGCAGCCGTCCTGGTTGGTGGGCAGGACGGGCCAGCAGAGGTTGGTGTCGCAGAAGCCGGTGGCGTAAATGAACTCGGTGTCCTCAAGCTCCGCATCGCCGTCGGTGTCGAGGTCGTTTTCCCACTCGATGTCGAGGTCGTCCTCAAGCTCGTCCTCAAGCTCAAATTCTTCGTCCGCGTCGCCGTCGATTTCCTCTTCCTGTTCGATTTCGAGTTCAAGCTCGTCGTCGAGCTCCAGTTCTTCATCCATGTCACCGTCGGGCGTGCCGCCCGAAATCGACCTACAGAGACGGGCACCGACGCGGTTGCTGCGAGCGCCGGGCGAGTAGTAAAGACGGCCCGCCGACCGGCAGTACCACGCGTAGTGGCCCCAACTGCCGCCACGATCGACGCGGTACGAGCCTGTACTCGGTCCTATTGGGTCAGTATCTAAATCGTTCTGATACGCACTCTGATACCAGTCCCAGGTCCACTCCCAAAGGTTGCCGCTCATGTCATACAAACCCCAGGCGTTGGGTGCTTTAGACGCTACAGGATGGGTGCCGCAAGTCGTTGAACCCGGATACCAGCCACTACAGTTCCACCCTCCAGAATAGTCAACTCCCGAATTGCCGCCATACCACCCGATTTCATCCAGATTGGGATCTAACGGATCTCGGTATTGTTGGGTTATCCCACCATTATAAAACGCTGTTGTCGTTCCTGCTCGGATCGAATATTCCCACTCCGCTTCTGTCGGCAATCTGTACCCTTCACAGTCCTGCGGTTTCGTCACACCGTTCAAGCTCACGGTCGTACAGCTATAACCGTCATAGCAGTAATAGTTGCCGCCACATCCCGAACCGATGGTCCCCGTGCAACCAGAAAGAACGTAACATTCCGTCAGTCCAGCATTTCGACTTAACGCATTGGCGTATTCCAATACCTCAAACCAGCTTACGAGTTCCACCGGACAGTCGTCGCCACAAGCAGAATAGTAGCTCGGGTCTTCGCCCCAACCTTCCGCTTGGGCAACAGCACGCCACTGGCCCTGCGTAACCTCCGTAGTCATCAACTCGAAGTCATAGGTCAACTCCACGTAATGCAGCGTCTCGTCCGATTCTCGCCCCAACTCGGCCGTGCAATCGCCGGGATAACCGTCCGGTCCCGGGCAACCGCTAGGGCTGCCCATCCAGAAAGACCCCGCCTCAATGGGAACGAAAAAAGGGCCGGTCTCGGTTTCAACCTCCGCATCGCCGTCGGTTTCAGGCTCGGCTTCGATTTCGTCTTCAAGCTCCAACTCATCCTCAAGCTCGTCCTCAAGCTCCAGTTCATCATCCATATCGCCGTCGATCACCGGGCAGGCGGCGAAATCGAGGGTGAAGACGTCGACCGTCGCCGGGACGCCGGGGTCGTCTACCTGAACTTCGAGCACCCAATCTCCCGCACGTTCCTCACCTGCGAATTGCGTGCTTTCGAGTTCGATGTCGAGCGGTGAGACGGCCGCCGGATGATCGGCCAGCGGCGGATCGAGCAGGGTTCCTTCCGCACTCGTAAATTCCACGCCCGCACTCGACAGATCCGCGCCACTCAGCGTGACGTGAATACAGACCGTATCGACCAGTGGACCGGCCTCGACAGGCAGGGTCAGTGCCAGCCGCCCGGAAGTCGGGTCGGTGCTCTGCGGCAGCGTGTCGCCGGCGCACAGGCCCGTTTCGTCGCAGGCGTCGTTGAAGGTGCCCGGATCGGTATCGTCGCAGGGCGTGCCTTCCGGCAGCGGATCCGCCACGCACTGCGGCGCGCCCAGGTTGTCCACACAGATTCCGTCGTTGCACTGGTTCGAAAACGCCGAGCAGTCCACGGCGTCGCCGAGGCAGTCGCCGCTCACGCAGCGATCACCGATGGTGCAATCATCGTCATCGTTGCATTCGCCATCCTCATTGATCGGGCTGGCCGAGCAGACGCCGCCGCTGCACACACCCTCGTTGCAGGCGTCGTCGAAAGCGCTGCAGTCCAGCGGACCGGTCGGCAGGCAGTCTCCGCTCACGCAGCGATCACCGATGGTGCAATCATCGTCATCGTTGCATTCGCCATCCTCATTGATCGGGCTGGCCGAGCAGACGCCGCCGCTGCACACACCCTCGTTGCAGGCGTCGTCGAAAGCGCTGCAGTCCAGCGGACCGGTCGGCAGGCAGTCTCCGCTCACGCAGCGATCACCGATGGTGCAATCATCGTCATCGTCGCACTCGCCCGCCTCATTGATCGGGCTGGCCGAGCAGACACCACCGCTGCACACACCCTCGTTGCAGGTGTCGTCAAACGCGCTGCAGTCCAGGGGACCGGTCGGCAGGCAGTCTCCGCTCACGCAGCGATCACCGATGGTGCAATCATCGTCATCGTCGCACTCGCCCGCCTCATTGATCGGGCTGGCCGAGCAGACACCGCCGCTGCACACACCCTCGTTGCAGGCGTCGTCGAAAGCGCTGCAGTCCAGGGGACCGGTCGGCAGGCAGTCGCCGCTCACGCAGCGGTCACCCACCGTGCAATCATCCTCGTCGTCGCAGCCGCCCTCTTCGTTGATTGGGCTGGCCGAACAGGTACCGCCGCTGCACACACCCTCGTTGCAGGCGTCGTCGAAAGCGCTGCAGTCCAGCGGACCGGTCGGTAGGCAGTCTCCGCTCACGCAGCGATCACCGACCGTGCAATCGTCCTCGTCATCGCAATCGCCTTCTTCGTTGATTGGGCTGGCCGAGCAGACGCCGCCGCTGCACACTCCTTCGTTACAGGTGTCGTCAAACGCGCTGCAGTCCAGGGGACCGGTCGGTAGGCAGTCTCCGCTCACGCAGCGATCACCGACCGTACAGGAATCTTTGTCGTTGCATGGCGTCAGATCTTCTTTGGGCTGCGCCGAACAGCTTCCCTCTTCGCAAACACCATCGTTGCAGGCATCGGCGAAAGCCGAACAATCCCGCGGACCGGTCGGCAGACACGCGCCGCTCACACAGCGGTCACCGACGGTGCAATCGTCCTCGTCGTCGCAATCCTCCCCTTGCATGGGGAAGGGATTGTTCAGGCAGTTGCCGGAAGATGGCTCGCAGGAATCGCTGGTGCAGAACTTGCCGTCGTCGCAGTTCTTCGCATCTCCGCCGCACACCCCTTGTTCGCAGGTATCGTTCAAGGTGCACTTGTTGTTATCGTTGCACTCTCCCGCTTCATTGATCGGACTGGCCGAGCAGGTACCTTCGTTGCAAACGCCTTCATTGCAGTCGTCATCGAAAGCGCTACAATCTTTCGGCCCCGTCGGCACGCAGCTTCCACCCGTGCAGCGATCCCCCACCGTGCAGGCATCATTGTCGTTGCAACCCGTGTTTTCCATCAGATCCCCGTTGAAAACACACAAACCGGTCGCCTCATTGCAGTAATCCGAGGTGCAGAACTCGCTGTCGGCACAGACTTTCGCCGTCCCGGCGCAGATACCCGAATCGCAGCTGTCGTTTTCGGTGCAGAGATTGCCGTCGTTGCAGTTTCCCCCCTGGTTGGTCGGACTCTTTTCGCAGATCCCGCCGTCTCCGCAGACGCCTTCGTTGCACGCGTCGTCCAAACCGGAACAATCCTTGGCCGCCCCGGCGCAGATTCCGGCCGCGCAAACGTCGTTAACGGTGCAGGCGTCGTTGTCGTTGCAGCTTTCACTGTTCATCGCGACCGGGTCGAACACGCAGTCGCCGGTCGTACTGTCGCAGGAATCGGCGGTACAGGCATTCGTGTCGGCGCAGATTTTCGGCGTTCCGGTGCAAACCGATTCCACGCAATGGTCGTCTTGTGTACAGGGATCTTCATCGTTGCAGAGGCTGTCGTCGGCCAGCGGTTCCTGAACGCAATCGCCCTGTTGACAGACCAGCGGCACACAGGCGTCGGGACCCTCGCCACAGGACGCCCCATCGTTGATCGGCGTTTTGACACACGCACCGTTTACGCAGGCCGCATCGTTACAGAGATCTTCAAACGAACTACAATCGAGCGGCGATCCCTCGCAAAGGCCGTCCTCACACATATCATTTTCGGTGCAAGGATCGTTGTCGTCGCAACCTTGCCCCTCATTGCAGGCGGGCTTATCCCCGTCGACATCCTCATCCGTTTCCTGCTCGGGAATTTCAAATTCGTCGGTATCGCCATCCTCATCCCCATCCGTGTCGCCATCGCTGGAGCCGTAAATCTCCTCCAGTCTCGACAGAAACGACTCGCAGTCGAGTCCGGCGGCATCGGAGGCGGACAAACGTGCGCCGTCCTCACCTATGAACTCGGCCCCCGCTTCCTCGCAGACCATGATCAGGGAGTTGAGAAGCGCTTCGCTGACACCGGCATTGAAGGCGGAACAGGCGGCCGGGTAGCTGGCGGAGGCGGTGTCCCGGCAACATTCATCGAGATGCCCCACCGCTCGTTCGCAATCTCCCTCGCCCGTCACCAGATTGGCCAGCTTGTTCATCGGATCGCAACCCAGCGTGAACAACCCCACCAACAAAGTCAGAATCCCGACGCTTATCCATTCAGGGAGACGCCACATGGTTTCATTCCCTCGACTGACGTAATTCGTGTAATCGAACATCTTGACCTCCGCGACTTCTAATAGCGCACAAGAGCCTGCACGCCCGCGCCATCGGGAGCCAGAACGGGCGCAATCGACACGCGGGCGCTGTCGGGTGGTTGATCGGTCAGGATCAGCACCAGACCGGTGGTCAACGCCGCACCGGCCAGACCGTACATGACATAGGAACCGATTGCGTAGCCGTCCCGTCGATCCGCATAGCCCTGGCGGGTATCGGACAGAAGCCGCGTATCGCTCGCTTTGTCATCGGCATGCAAAGAAGCCAGCGTCAAACCGAGTCCGCCTGCAAAGGTCGCAGCCGACAAACCGATGCTGCGCCAACCCCAGGCCCGTTGCGGCGACATGGCTTCCTCAACCCGGGAAACCTCGCTTGGCCGAGTGGCTTCGAACGCCGGACTTTCACCCGACGGCGGAGCATTCGCTTCCATGGGCTGGGTCGGCGCGGTTTCCGCCGGGGAAACCGGCGCGACGGCAACCGGAATGGGGCCTGTCCAGTTGGGATCTTTTTCGAGTGGCAGGGTTGCGTAAAGCGGACGATCGCCGGGCATGGGGAATTCGACCTCCATACGCTTATAGCCATCGCGGGCCAAAACGACTTTATAGCTGCCTTCCGGCAAGGGGCGCCGAATCGGTGTTTGTCCCCAACTCTCGCCTTTATTGTAAACCACCGCTCCGGACGGCTCCGTATCGAGGCCAAGCGGATAGGGACCGGCATACAAGCGTTTGGTTTCCAAGGCGATTTTCCGTCCCAGTTCGGGGGGCGAACAAATACTGCACTGGCCCTCGCTCATCGCCATCATGGCACGACCGTCCACATCGTAATAGGCCAGCGAATACCGATAGTTTTTCCGATCTTCGCGGGAGGCGGCACTGGAAGAAAGACGGCAGGCAACCACCTGTTTTACATCCAGTCGTTCTCCGGCCTTCTGCATGAAGGCGGGGTCGGTGATCGCTTGGGTGATGATACCCAGCCGCACGGCCGCCACACGCGGCGGTACAATCGTGTAATCCTCACGTTCAGCCAAGGGAGCTGTCAGCGCCTGGACGATCTCTTTGTCTTCAAGGACGCCGAGCCGCTGGGCCGATTGCACCGGCAGCACCGCCACGGAGGTTTCCACCTGCGCATGGACGCTTCCGGAAAAAACCAGCAGGCAGGCGATGACCAGGAAACCGAGACCGGCTTGTTGCTTGCGTCGCGCCATCACAGGTTCCCCCGCAATCCGGCCAGGAAAAAGAAGGGAGCGACCACACCGCCGGTCAGTTCGTCGCCCAGAAACAGGGGTTCCACGTGCAATTCCGCCACCAGTCCCAAGTGACGCAGGAAATGCCAAACCAAACCGCCGCCCAGATCCAACCCATAGTAGTTGGGCTCCAGTCGAACCGCCAAACCGACACGCCCGAAGAAAGAAACTTGATCGCCGTCGGTATCGAACACCACACCCGGCACTAAAGTCAGCGCTTCGCCTTGCTCGACGGTCATCTCTACCCGCAAAGACGGAGCCAGCCAGCCAAGCACCTCATATTGAAAGTCCAGATCCAGCAGGGTCGGCTGCCGCGTAAGAATGGTATCGGAGGTGGCGGTATCGCTGGACGTCGTTCCAACCAGCACGCCCGTGCCCGCAGACAACGACAGTCCAAATTCACCCTGCTTTGCCTCCGCCGTTCCCGGTCCAAACATCAATGCTCCTAAAACAAGCATCAACACCCACACCGGACCGTTTTTCCGAGTCGGCAACATAAGACGCCGGAAAGGCCATATGGCTTCGATCATTCCATACCCCTGTTTACCTATTCTCAATAAAATTCGGGACATTCCGTATCTATTGGACATATCAGCCAACGACAGGAAAGTCAATCGCTTATCGCCGGACCCATCGGGCAACACCAGCATCGTCGCGAATAAACGACAGAAAGCCGTTCACTGCCAAACCAAGGCTATTCACATTTCGCCATTCGATACAATTATCTTCATTTTTGCCCCATTGCCCGTTTGCCAGCAAATCAACCAGGCCGAACCTGCAGGCGATGCAAATATCACGATAAAGTGTATAAAATCAGATAGATACAAGAAAATTACTTAGGTTGTCTTTATTGTCTGAAATCAAACCTATCTGAATATAACTATTTTTGGTCTCTTTTAGAGTGTTGATAACTTGTGGATGGGATGGATAAATCGCACAGTTTGGCGAAATGAAACAGGATTTCATAAAAGAAATCCGGGCTCCCTCTTTTTGAGGGAACCCGGATGTGTTTGAGGGTGAATCAGACGTAAGCGCCCGATATCCGGATCAGAATTGCTTGGTCTCGGTGGATTCCTTGAGCGCCAGGGTGGACGCCTTGCCGCCACTGATCACGGAAGCCACTTCGTCGAAATAGCCGGTGCCCACTTCATGCTGGTGTTTGGTCGCGGTGTAGCCTTCCTTTTCCGCTTCCAACTCGTAGCGCTGCAGACGCCCGTAGGCCCACATGCCTTCGGTGGTGTATTTCTTGGCCAGATCGAAAATTCCGTAATTGAGCGAATGGAAACCGGCCAGGGTGATGAACTGGAATTTGTACCCCATAGCCCCCAGTTCGCGCTGGAAAACTTTCAGCTGGGCGTCATCCATATGTTTGTTCCAGTTGAAGGAGGGCGAGCAGTTATAGGCCAGCGCCTGATTGGGATATTTGTCGTGCACGCCATCGGCAAACTGCTTGGCCGCCTCCAGGTCCGGAGTCTGGGTTTCGCACCAAAGCAGGTCGGCATAGGGCGCGTAGCTCACGGCACGCGCAATGGCCGTTTCGAGACCGTTTTTGATGTAATAGAAACCTTCGGGGGAGCGTTCGCCGGTCAGGAAAGGTTTATCGGCCTCATCGATATCCGAGGTCAGCAACTTGGCCGCCTCCGCATCGGTGCGGGCGATCAGGACGGTGGGGACATCCATGACGTCCGCCGCCAGACGCGCCGCCACGAGCGTGCGAATGAACTGGCTGGTGGGAATCAACACCTTCCCCCCCAGATGGCCGCATTTTTTCTCCGACGACAACTGGTCTTCGTAATGCACCGCCGAGGCCCCGGCCTCGATCATGCCCTTCATCATCTCGTATACGTTGAGCGGTCCTCCGAAACCCGCTTCGGCATCGGCGATGATCGGGGCATACCAATAAGTACCCGTTTTCCCTTCGCTATGGTCGATCTGATCGGCGCGCTGGAGGGCGCGGTTGATGCGACCGACCATGGCCGGAACCGAATTCGAAGGATACAAACTCTGGTCGGGATAGGTTTGTCCCGCCAGATTGCCGTCGGCCGCCACCTGCCAGCCGCTGAGATAAATGGCTTCCAGACCCGCCCGAACCATCTGCACCGCCTGATTGCCGGTAATGGCGCCCAGACCGTGAACGTAATCGCGGTTGTTGATCAACTCCCACAGACGCTTGGCGCCCTGATCGGCCAAGGTGTATTCGATCTTCATCGAACCCCTGAGCCGTTCGACATCCGCCGCGGAATAAGGCCGTACAATCCCTTCGAACCGGGCCGGTGCCAGTTCTTCATAGCTTTTCCAGGTCGCCTTGCTCATCGTGTATCTCCTTTGATTAACTCTCATTCATTGCCGGAAATGGATTTCTCCCACAGATTTACGCCCGGCCCTTACGAGGCATTCGGCGTCAGGATATATTCGTAAGCCGGGAGCGTCAGAAACTCGTCGAAGGTTTCCGAGGTGGACAACCGTTCGAAAAGATCGCGTGCTTTCTCGAAACGCCCCGCCTTGAACCGGGCATCTCCCACTTCGGAGCGAATCACCTCCATCTCTTCATTCAAAACGGCTCGGAAGCGTTCGGGCGTCAGCGGAGCCCCGTCGTCCAGGGTGGCTTTGTGGTGGATCCACTGCCACACCTGGGTGCGGGCGATTTCGGCGGTGGCGGCATCCTCCATGAGGTTATAGAGCGGAACGCAACCATTGCCACCCAACCAGGCCTCGATATACTGCACGCCCACGCGCGTGTTGTTGCGCAGACCCGCTTCCGTGCGCGCACCCTCGGGTACACGCTGCAGGTCGGCTGCGGTCACCTGGACGTCTTCGCGCTTGACGTGCAACTGGTTGGGCGTCGTCATGTGGGCATCGAAGACTTCGCGCGCCAGCGCCACCAGACCCGGATGCGCCACCCAGGTGCCGTCGTGACCATCGGTCACTTCACGCAGCTTGTCCTGCCGCACGCGTTCCATGACCTCTTCGTTGGCCGCCGGGTCGTTTTTGATCGGGATAAAAGCCGCCATGCCGCCCATGGCGAAGGCGTTGCGCCGGTGGCAGGTCTTCACCAGGTTCTGGGTGTAAGCACGCATGAAGGGTTGTTCCATCGTCACCAAGCCGCGATCGGGAATGACATACGCCGGGTGGTTGCGGAAGGTTTTGATATAGCTGAAGATATAGTCCCAACGCCCGCAATTCAGTCCGGCCGAATGGTCGCGCAATTCATATAGGATTTCATCCATCTGGAACGCCGCCGGAAGAGTTTCGATCAAAACCGTGGCCTTGATGGTCCCGTTCGGCAGGCCGAGAGCTTGTTGGGAGTAGACGAACACATCATTCCAAAGACGCGCCTCCAGGTGGCTTTGCAGCTTGGGAAGATAAAAATAGGGAGCCGTACCCTTCTCGACCCGCGTTTTCGCGTTGTGGAAGAAGTAAAGTCCGAAATCGAACAGTCCGCCCGGCACCGCTTTGCCATCCACATGCAGGTGTTGTTCCGCCAGATGCCACCCACGCGGGCGAACGAAAAGAACGGCCCGCCGATCGTTGAGACTGTAGTGTTTCCCCTTGATCGGGTCGGTGTAATCGATGGTTCCGTTTACGGCGTCGCGCAGGTTGATCTGCCCCTGCAACAGGTTGTCCCAGGTGGGAGCATTGGCGTCTTCGAAATCGGCCATGAATACATTGGCCCCGGAGTTCAGCGCATTGATGATCATTTTCCGTTCGACCGGTCCGGTGATTTCCACGCGCCGGTCTTGAATGTCCTCCGGAACCGGCGCCACCGTCCAGTCTCCATTGCGAATGTCTTCGGTTTCACTAAGAAAATCGAGTTTGTCATCGGCATCCAAACCCGCCTGAACAACCTTGCGGCGTTCAAGCAGTTCCTCCACCCGCGGACTGAAGCGGCGTGAAAGATCGGCCACGAAAGCCAAGGCTTCGGGAGTTAAGATCTCATTGAAGGTATTATTTATCGGACCCAGGACTTCGATCCCTGTTCCGCTGCGGGTCATGCTCATGGCCGTCTCCTTAAACTGATCCATTAAATGGGTGTGACAATTGTCATATCACAGTATGTTACGATGGTTTCGGCAGCAGGAAAATTCCTGGCTTTACGTTACCGCGATAAAAAAACTGTGCGTATCCTGAAAAAATCTCTTGCTGTAAAGCTGTAAAACTTGTAAAGTAACACAATGTAAATGTGTATCGAGTTTCAGGAGTGGATCGATGAAGGAAAAAAGTTCCGTCAGGTTGGGTGTCCGAGTGCGGGCGTTGCGCCGTCGTGAAAACCTGACGCAGAAGCAACTGGCCGAGCGTCTTGGAATTTCGGTAAGCTACTTGAACCTCATCGAAAACAACCGCCGCCCCATGTCGGCCGAGCTGCTCATCAAGCTTGCCAAGTTGTTCAATCTCGATATTCAATCCTTGGCGATGGACGATAATGCGCGCCTGATTTCCGATCTGATCGAAGTCTTTTCCGATCCCATCTTCGAAGACCAGCGCCTCACCACCAGCGACATTCGCGAAATCGTGACGGTTTCCCCCAGTATTTCGGCGGCCATCAAAATTCTCTACCGCTCCTACCAGGGCACTCGCGAATCGGCTCAGACCCTCGCCGCCCGCCTGTCGGATTCGGACGACTATTCCGGCATGGATCGCTCCACCCTGCCTTCCGAGGAAGTGAGCGACATGTTCCAGCAACACATGAACTACTTCCCCACGCTGGAAGAGGGCGCGGAACGCATCTGGCAGGAGGCCAAGCTCGACCGCCACAACCTGTATCTCGGTTTGATGAACTACTTGAAAGAGGCGTTCGGGGTTAAAGTCGAGACACGCAGCAGTCGAAAAACGGGAGAATTTTTAAGGCGTTACGATCCGGAAACACGCACCCTGACGCTTAGCGAGACGATTCCGCCGCGTAGCCAGATTTTTCATCTGGCGCATCAGTTGTCGTTCCTTTCCCAGGGAGAGACGCTGGAATTCCTCACCCACGACGCCAATCTGACCACCGATCAATCGCGCAAGCTCACCAAGCTGGCCCTGGCCAATTATTTCGCCGGGGCGATCATCATGCCGTACGAGCGTTTCTACAAGATCGCGCGTGAAAGTCGCTATGATATCGAATACCTGGCACGGCAGTTCTATACCGGTTTCGAGCAGGTGTGTCAGCGCCTCACCTCGTTGCGCCGCCCGGGGATGGAAGCGCTGCCTTTTTACTTCATCCGCGTCGATATCGCCGGCAACATCTCGAAAAAGTTTTCCGGTTCGGGTATCCGCTTCGCCCGCTTTTCAGGAGGCTGCGCCAAGTGGAACGTCTTCTCGGCCCTGCTCACGCCCGGACATATCCAAACCCAGGTCTCGCGCATGCCCAACGGATCCACCTATTTTTCGGTGGCGCGCACCATTCACAAAAGCAGCGGCGTCTATTCGCCCCATCAAGCCATGCAGGCCATCGATCTGGGTTGCGAAATCAGTTACGCCCGTGAAATGATTTACAGCGACGGCGTTGACCTCGACAACCCGGACGCCGCCGTCCCCATCGGCGTCACCTGCCGCCTGTGCGAACGCATGGACTGCTCCGAACGCGCCTTTCCCTCCATCCTGAGCCCGCATGTCATCGACGAAAACGTGCGCGGCGCCTCGATCTTCGGTTTGGAGAAAAAGGGAAATTAACGCAGAGGCGCTATTGACTGCCGCCCGCATTTTCCTCCCTCATTCCGGTCGGTTCGCCGATTTTTCGAATCCGAATGGATCGGGATCAACGCGTTTTTCGGCTTAGCTCGGCAAAACGGAAACGCGCCATTTCCGACCAGGTGCCGTCGGGATAGGTTTGGATGTAATGCAGGAAGGCGGCCTGTGCTTTCGCATACGCCTGAAGCTGATAATGGCATTCACTCAAAAGAAATTCGGCCTTTTCCCGTTCCGGACCGCGCTGGCGATCGAGGAAATTCTCCAAATTGAGAATGGCCCGTTGCGTGTATCCGGAACCCATCTGCCGCTCCACCGTGTCGTAGAATCGAACGATCCGACCACGTACGGGCGTCGGCAGCGCTTCGAGGGTTCGTTGCCAGGAAGTCCGCGTCACCTGCACCTGAGCCGGTTCGTCCATCCGGGGTTGCGGGACTTGCGGTTTCGCAGGCGCCGGTTCGATACGCGGCTGCTTAGCCGGTTCGCGTTCGGGCCGATCGGGAATTCCGCTCACCTGAGGCGGACGAACCTCCGGCTTGGTCGGCGGCGGCACCGCCCGAACCCGCACGCCGCGCCGCTTCGAGCTCCAATCGGCTTCCTCACCCGGATGCACCTCCGCCGTCGCTCCACGCCGCTCCACCCGCACCGCTCCTTCGCGCACCGAGACCCGATGCGTATCGTTTTCGGGATCGACCACGACCGTAAACTCCGTGCCGATATCGATCAAGCGCGCCTCGGGGGTCAGCAGAATGAACGGACGGGACGGGTCGTGCTGAATCCGGCAGTCGATCTCGCCGTAAGCCAGATAAGGCGATACACGGCCTTTGTACTCGTGAAAGCGTAGCGCCGACTCGGCCTTTAAAGTGAAAGTGGCGCGTTTACCCAGACTTAGCGTGACCTGCTCGTCGGCGGCCGTGACGATCTCGTCGCCGCCCTGCACCCAACCCCGCGCCAGGCTGTGAATGCCCACATAGGGATTTCCCTTGCGTTCATCGATGGTTACAGCGGCGGTCAAACCGCGCGGTCCGGGGAAACCGGTGTCGAAAGGCTGCGGGGGAGCGGTCAGTTTGAAAGCCGTATCGGATTCGGTCGGTAGGTCGGTCCGATTTACCAACATGGCACCCATGATTACCAAGACCAACGCCAGCGCCCCGTAAAAGGCGGAAAAGGCCCAAGCGGGAACTCGGACCGGCGTTCGGGGGGACTCGGACTCCCAGGCGGCCATTACGCGCCTCTCAAGACGCATCCAGTCCGCCTCGTCGAGTTGAGGCGGACGAACCGCTTCCGGCAAAGCACGGTAAAGCGCCAATTGTTCACGTAACACCGGATCGATGGCGGCCGCCTTTTCCAGGTGGTCGCATTCCGTCGCCGTCGCCGTCCCCTTGGCGACCCGCTCGATCAGATCAGCATCGATTTTTTGCCGGGTCATACTTCTTCATCGCTTTCGCTCAATTTCGCCGTTTTTTCACGGCTGGCCATGAGCATGGCCTGCTGGCGGAGTTTGCGCTGAAAGTCTTTTCGGGCGTAGAACAGGCGGGACTTGATCGTCAACCTCGATACGCCCAATTTGTCGGCAATCTCCTCCGGTGTAAAACCGTCCACCTCATGCATCAGAAACACGGCCCGTTTCTTCGGTGCGATTTCCTGAATGATTTCCCGAATCGAACGCAATCGCTCACGATGCACGCTTACGCTTTCGGGATCCTCATCCGCAGCCACCAGCACGTCGGCCAATCCGCCGACATCAATCGGCCTGGGCACCGTTTTGCGGCGGCGCAAATGCTGCAGGGCCACATTGACCACCAGACGGTAAAGCCAGCTTGAGAATTTGCTTTGGCCTTTGAAGCGGCGAATGGAACGGAAAACTTCAAGCGAGGCGGTCTGAACGATGTCTTCCAACTCCGCATCCGGACCGACCGTACTCACCACGATACGCAGAATATCGGTGCGAATCAGGCGGAATAACTCGGAAAAGGCGGCCTGCTCTCCTTCGCGGCAGCGGACGACCACCTGTTCGAGTCTTTCATCTCGGGTCGTCACAGCGCCCTTCCTTGCCGAGCCCTTGCCAAACATGCGCCGACTGAAAAGGCCAAGCTTGCCAAAGAACCATTGTCCATGAGTTCCTTGACCCGGCCAATCGGATTAATAAATGCTCGAACATTCACTATTTGCAAACCTTGATCGGATATCCTTGGGTTGCCGCATAGGTGAAAACCGCCAATGCAATATCGCATTCCACCCCGATTTTCTTGGCGGTCCCGAGATTCATAGCAATTTCAAGGCCTTCGGGCGGCGAGACGGGAATCAGAGAGGGGCTGATGCGGTCGGTGATGATTTTTCGCACCAGTTGGGCGGCCTGACGGCCAATCGCGGCGTAGTCGGCCGACAACGACACCAAAGCCCCCGCCTTGACCAGCTTGGGTGTCAGTGAAAAGAAAGGAATTTTCGAGCGGATGGCGAAATCCACCAAAGCGGCGTGTCCGGCGGCGGTGAGGACCATCTTATCGGGAACCACCCACAAGGCGTCGATTTTCCCGCGCAATTCGCCCAGCGCCCCGACGACTCCGGCGCTGTTTCTCACCTTTCGGGTTTCCAACGTCATCCCGAGCCGGGCGGCGATTTTGCGCGCCTGCTCGACTCGCGGACCCGAACTGGCTTCATGGTAAACCAGGCCCACGCGGGTGACGTTTTCCGCCATGAGTTTCAGCGTTTTCAATTGGGTTTTCAACGGCAGGGTGAGGCTGATCCCGGTGACATTATCGCCTTCGAGCTGGGTGGCCGCGAAGGTGGGCACCATGCAAAACACGATCGGGATTTTCTTCAGGTTTTCGACGGTCAGCGACGCGGCCAGAGGCCCGACGGCCAAGACCAGATCGGGCTGCTTTTTGATTAATTGCAACACAACCTGCTTGGCCTTTTCCACCTTGCCGTCCATGTTGTATTCAACCACTTCGTCGCGCGAAGCAACGGTAAAAGCGGTAACGGCTTCGTTGTAAGAGGGCAAACCGGAGCTTTTCACCACGGCGATGCGAGCCGCCAGGGCTTGACCTTCCAGCCCGAAAACAATCAAGGCCATCATCAACGGCAACCACGGCCAAAACCGTCCATGCATTGTGTTTGTCATCCGAAATCGGCGCATGCTACTCCCATATATCGCAAGGATTCCATAGCATAGCACAGGACGCCCAAACGGCGCAAACGAACCCCGCCCCGAACCGCAGCCGGAGCAGCGACCTACGTACAGTCTCGAATACAAAAAGAGACATCTTGACGCCGCGAGTCTCCCCTGCTAGCGTAAAGCAACTTACTTACGAGGAGATCGCCGTGCCCGCGCCCAAACGGCCAACCGTCTTTGCCCTGATTCTGCTGCTGGTCAGCGGAGTTGTGACCGCCTGCGGCATCGAGGAAGACCCCTTCGCCTGCCGCGATTTCTGCGATAAATATCGCAACTGCGACCCCTCGTTGTCCGACGAGGAATGGGACGCCTGCCACCTCGACTGCGAAAACACCGGCTTCACCAGCCGCATGGTCGATTGCGTACTCGCCCGCCCCTGCGACGATGGATTCGGCGCAATTGTGGAAGCCTGCTGGATCGACCCGATCGAGGCCGCCATCGAAGCACAAAATCAATAACGATTCAGCACCATTACAGCAAGACTGATCAGGCGAAGGGCCGCTCGCGCAACTCGGCGGCGATCACGCCCAGATGCTTGTCGTGCCGCACTTTGATGCCCTTGTTTTTATCGAACATGTAATTGGCCCACTCGAAAACATGGAAGGATCGGCTGTAATCGAGGGTTTCGGAAACCGGTCCGAAAAATTCGCGGCCCAGAAAACCTTCGGTGGTGGCGGGCTTACCGAAAGGACGCCCGAGGGTGTTGATCCCACCGATCACCCGCTCGAACTTGTCGAACAACTTCTTCTGGCTGGGATAACAATCGAAGGCGCTACGCTTGATTCGCATCTCTTCCGCCGTCAACTCGATCCGGTGGACCGGATCTTTGTAAAGCGGATGGAAACGCATGGGAATGAGGATGGTGTATTCGTATTCCGGCACCTGGTAAAGCGCGGCCTTGTGGCCCTCTTCCCGTTCCAGTTGCCGAAGCGCATAGGCCGTCAGAATGTGGGTCAGATCGTGTTCGGGGTGCCCGTTCTGGTACTGGCACGTCCAGACGACCTGCGGTTTCAAGGCCTTGATGCGCCGGTACAGCTCGCAGCCGATGCGGTACATGAAATCGATCACCTGCGGCTTGTTGCCGGGGTTGAGTGTCAGCTCCACGAAGTTGTCGTAGATCTCGATTTCCGAAAAGTCCAGACACTCGCGCCGTTCGAGCGGCCGCCCGACGGTTTCAAGCACGGCGTCGGTTTCCGCTTTGCGCATCTCCGCGTAGGTTTTCGGATCGGCATTTTCAAAGGGGGCCAGACCGTCGCCGTTGGTCACCCAGATAAAATCCGTCTCCGCGCCGAAGCGTTGGATCAAGCCGGTATAATTGATTTCATCATCCTGATGCGCAAAAACCATCAGGTGCCGCGTGTCCGCATCGAACAGGTAATCGGGATAAGGCTGGTGATTCATCGGTACCTCCTTGAAGTCTGGCGTTTCCGTCGTACCGCAGCTTCCGCGCCAAGTCAACGGAGAAACCGCAATTCACGCCCAATCCCTTGCCAATCCCGGCCGTTCCGGCGTACACTGAGGCCCATTGCGCACCTGTAACGACCTCAGCCAAGGAGCCGCCGGTGGACATCAATAGCGTGTTGATCGTAGACGACGAGGAAAATATTCGGCACATGCTGAGCGTCGTACTCGGCAAAGCCGGATTCGATTGCAGCACCGCCGCCAATGGCGAGCAGGCCTTGGCCCAACTGGAAAGCCAACCCGCCGACATCGTCCTGTGCGACATCAATATGCCCAAAATGGGTGGGTTCGAATTGCTGGACGCGCTCAAAGCGCGCGACATTCAGACCACCGTCATCATGATCACCGCCTATGGCAGCATCGAAAATGCGGTCGAAGCCATGAAACAGGGCGCATACGACTACCTCAACAAGCCCTTCCGGCCCGACGAAGTGGTCTTGACCATCCGCAAAGCCCAGGAACGCGAACGCCTGCGCCGTGAGAACCGCCGCCTCAAGCGCCGTCTCAACGAGGACCATGATTTTGCACGCATCATTTCCGGCGATCCGGAGATGGAAAAGCTGTTTAAACTGGCCCGTAAAGTATCCGGCTTCAAATCCACCGTGCTTATCACGGGCGATTCGGGCACGGGAAAAGAGCTGTTCGCCCGCGCGATCCATTCCAACTCCGACCGCGCCGAGAAACCCTTCGTCGCCGTCAATTGCGGTGCCATTCCCGAAAACCTCATCGAAAGCGAATTGTTCGGCCACGAAAAAGGGGCGTTCACCGACGCTCATCGCATGCGCAAAGGCCTGCTCGAAGAAGCCGACGGCGGCACCCTGTTCCTGGATGAGATCGGCGAGCTGCCCCCGTCCATGCAGGTCAAGCTGCTGCGCGTGTTGCAGGAAGAGGAAATACGCCGGGTGGGTGGAAATCGCGATATCAAAGTGGACCTGCGTGTGATTGCCGCCACCGTGAAGGATCTGGCCAAGGAAATCGAAACCGGCGGATTCCGCGAAGACCTTTATTATCGCCTCAATGTCGTCCATCTGCATGTCCCGCCGCTGCGTGAACGCCAGGGCGACGTGGCGCGCCTGGTGGATTTCTTCATCGAACGCAACAACGAACGGCTCGGACTCTCCATCGAAAGCGCCACCCCCGAGGCTATCGCCAAGCTCCAGGCCTATCACTGGCCGGGAAATGTGCGCGAGACCGAAAACATCATCGAACGCGCGATGGTGCTGTGCGACGCCGACCGGATCGACTGTGACGACCTTCCGGCCAAAGTGACGGAGTTGTCTCCGCTACATCCGGCCGGACTTTCGGCAGATAACCTGTCGATCAAGAAAGCGGTGTACGCCATCGAAAACACCCTGATCCGCAAGGCGCTCGACAAAACCGGCGGCAACCGTACCGCGGCCGCCAAACTGCTGGAGATCAGTCACCGCGCCCTGCTGTACAAAATCAAAGAGTATCGCATCGACAAGTAACGGCTCCGACCCGACTCTGCAGGAGAACACCCCATGTTGGACTGGATTTACAAACGTCGCTCGATCCGGCGCTACACCGAGCGGGACATATCGGATACAATGGTAACCGATCTTTTACAAGCCGCCATGGCCGCGCCTTCGGCCAACAACCGACAGGATTGGGAATTCGTCGTGTTACGCGATCCCGCCGTCCGGCAGGCCGTCGCCCAGGCGCATCCCTACGGGAAAATGATTGCGGAAGCACCGGTGGCCATCGCGGTGATCGCCTCCGACCCGACACACAAATACTGGGAACAGGACGTCGCCGCCGCCATCGAAAACCTGCTGCTGGCCGCCACCACGATGGGACTGGGCGCGGTGTGGCTGGGTATGAAAGATGCCGACCGCATCCGGGGCGTCCGCGCCGCCATCGGGCTGCCCGACGACAAGCTTCCGGCGGCGTTGATCCCGCTGGGCTATCCCGCCGAAAACCCGCCCGCGCGCAGCCAGTACGACCCGACGAAAGTATTCGCCGATCGCTATGGTCAACCCCGCAAAACGGAGAGATAAGCCATGACGAAACGCCAAGCAGCGATTCTGTCAGTCGTGGTTGTGGCCGGTTTGCTCCTGGCTGCCGCCGTTTCATGGTGGCTGGAGTCGCCGTCGTCCCGGCTGTCCGACAAGGATTCAGCCAAGCAGGCCGATGCGGAATTATCAAGCGAACTGACCGAATTTTTGAACCAATCCACCAGTTGGGAACGGGCGCCGCGCCCGCGGGGATTCTGGAGTCAGCAGCCGAATTCATTGCGCCATCAGCTGGCCAAAGAGGAATTGGTCCGCATCGACACGTTCGAGGCCCAAACCAAGCTCGATCCCAAAGAACGGCGACTGCTTTTGATCCGCCGCCTGGGCATCTGCCTGCAAGCCGGCGACAGCACCTGCTCGTCTCGCAAAATAGACGACTGGCTGACCGAGATCCACAAACAGTCGGCCACTCAAAGCGACTGCGCGGACATGACCGCCGAACTCGCCTATTTTTTCCGCTATTTCATGGCGGGTCGGACGACGGAGCAGGCGGAGCGCTGCAAAGCCATTTTGCGCGCCTTTAAAGAGTACGAACGCCTGGGACAACTCATCTCCATGTGCCTCAACAACCAATCCGAAGCGGCGGCTTACGCCGGAAACTGCGCGCAGGCCGTTCGCGGAATCGGCGACATTCCTTCCGATGCGCAGCTTTACCACTTCGAGTCGTGCCGCCTGCTTGCCAGCATGGAAATCGATCTGCTCTGCGATTATGCGTCGGGCGAGTCGATGATCGCCGCACTCAAAGAACAGGCGCAGGCGCTTCCGGATGGGGCCGGGACGAGTCTGCTGCATAAGGGCATCGATCATACACTGGCCCACTACGAAACCATAATCGGCGGAAACAACAAGGGTTGTGCCCAACGCATCACGAAATGCCCCGAAGTGGTGGACTACCTGATCGAACAGAAAGATGCGATCGTCACACAGAAACTGGTCAATGAAGGCGTCGGAACCCCGCCCGATCTCTAAGCCGATCCAATCCCGGACCCACTAATGAGGCTGTCGATTTTCGAAAAACCATCGCTTTCCCTCACTCGAAACGGACTTCGTTTTCGTTTGACTCGTTTTGCGCTTGGGGTAGAATGGCGGCGCGTCGACCGCTGATCGGCCAAACAAGGGATGTTGAAGGGTTTGCGCAAGGCATTCCCACCGCAACGAGGTAAATCGATGAGTATGATGAAAGCCATCGTCAAGGCCCATCCGCAACCCGGAGGGCTGGAATTTCAAGACGTTCCGATCCCCGAGCCGGGCGTGGGCGAGGTGCTGTTGAAAAACCGCTGCGTCGCCATCTGCGGCACCGATCTGCACATTTACAATTGGGACGCCTGGTCGCAACACCGGGTGCAGACACCGCGCATCATCGGCCACGAATTCGCCGCCGAGGTGGCCGCTCTCGGTCCGGAAGTGCACCATACGAAAGTGGGTGAATACGTCTCGGGCGAAGGCCATCTGGTCTGCGGACGCTGCGACAACTGCCGCACGGGTCTCGGACACGTCTGCTATTCCTGGAAAGGCATCGGTTACGACGTCGACGGCGTGTTCGCCGAATACTTCGTTTTACCCGAACGCAACATCTGGAAGAACGATCCGGAGCTACCCCCGCACGTGGCAGCGGTTCAGGATCCGCTGGGCAACGCCATCCACACCGTTTTCCGCACCGACTGCGTCGCCAAGACCGTGGTCGTCTTCGGCGACGGCCCCGTCGGACTGCTGGCCGTGGCCATCCTGAAAGCCATCGGCGCAGCGCGTATCATCGTCTTCGGACTCGACAACGACTACCGCCTGGGCCTTGCGCGCCAGGCCGGAGCCGACGACGTGGTGAAGGTCACCGAGCACGACCCGGTGGAGTATGTCATGGGCGCAACCGGCGGCTTCGGGGCCGACGTGGTACTGGAAATCGCCGGGGCGCGGGCCTCGATTCAGGCGGCCATCAAGTCGGCCAAACTAGGCGGCGAAGTGGTGATGATCGGCATCCCCAATTCCGACATTCCCGTCAACTTCGCCGAGGATGTAGTCTTCCGGTCGCTGTCCATTTACGGCATCACCGGGCGACGCATCTGGGACTCGTGGTTCAAGATGCGCGGACTGTTGCGCTCGGGGCGGTTGAACGTCGAGCCGCTGGTGACGCACCAATTCGACTTCAACGACTACGAAAAAGGCTTCGAGCTTATGCAAACCGGCCGCTGCGGCAAGGTGGTGTTGAACCTCTGACCGCAGGGCTTTTATGCCGTCGTTCACAACTCAAAGGAGCGCAGGATGTTCGATACGATCAAGCCGGTCCTCGACCGCGAACTCAACGAAATCCGTGAAGCGGGTCTGTGGAAGGAAGAGCGCATCATCCGCTCGCCGCAACGCGCCGCCATCACCGTCGACCAGGGCGAAGTTGTCAATTTTTGCGCCAACAACTACCTCGGTCTCTCCGACCACCCGCGCCTGATCGAAGCGGCGACCAAAGCCATGCAGGAGCGCGGCTTCGGCATGAGCTCGGTGCGTTTCATCTGCGGCACGCTCGACATCCACAAAGAGCTGGAAGCGGCCATCGCGCGCTTTCTCGGCATGGAAGACGCCGTCCTCTACAGCTCCTGTTTCGACGCCAACGGCGGACTCTTCGAGACGCTGCTCGGCCCCGACGACGCCATCATTTCCGACGAACTGAACCATGCCTCCATCATCGACGGCGTGCGGCTGTGCAAGGCCAAGCGTTTCCGCTATAAAAACAGCGACATGAACGAGCTGGAGACGCGCCTCAAGGAAGCCGACGCTGTCGGAGCCAAAGTGAAGATGATCGCCACCGACGGCGTGTTTTCGATGGACGGCTACATCGCCAAGCTCGATCAGGTGTGCGATCTGGCGGAGAAATACCACGCACTGGTGATGGTGGACGATTCCCACGCCACCGGCTTTGTCGGAAAAACCGGACGCGGCTCCATCGAACATCGCGGCGTCATGGGACGGGTGGATATCGTCACCTCGACCTTCGGCAAGGCCATGGGCGGAGCCTCGGGCGGTTTTACGGCGGCGAAGAGGGCGGTCACCGATAAACTGCGCCAGCGCAGCCGTCCCTATTTGTTCTCCAACGCGCTCGCGCCCATGATCGCGGCGGCTACGCTGGAATGTGTGAACATGCTCTCGGAAACCACCGAACTGCGCGACAAACTGGAGCGCAACACCACCTATTTCCGCGAGAAAATGCAGTCCACCGGCTTCGACGTGCTGCCGGGCGTGCATCCCATCACGCCGGTGATGCTGGGCGACGCCAAGTTGGCCAACGATTTCGCAAGCTTGATGCTTAGCGAAGGCATCTATGTCATCGGCTTCAGCTTCCCGGTGGTGCCCAAGGGCAAGGCGCGCATCCGCACCCAGATTTCCGCCGGGCACGAAACCGAACATCTCGACAAGGCCGTGGCGGCCTTCGTCAAAGTGGGCAAGCAACTGGGCGTGATTTAAAGGATATTCACGGATTCGACACACGCGGTCCGCCCCACCGGCGGGCCGTGTTTGCTTTGGGAATGGCACGGTTTCGGCACTCTCACCCCTCCGCTTCGCGGACAACCGAAGACCGGCGGGTGAGGTCAAACAAGCCGGGTTTGATGTCGAGGAAATCGAAAAGCGTTCCTCACAAAACAACGGAAAGGCGGTCGGTATGTCCGAGCTGCTCCCCCAATTGATCGAATTCGTGCGGGAATACTACGAAAAGTATTCGCACACCTGGGATAGGCCGGATATTACGGATGAAGAATCGTTTTTTTGTGCAAAGCTGAAAAGAGAAGATACCAATTTTTTCAATCAGAATACTGCAATAAGTTTACGATCCGAATTAGAGAAATTCGCTAATAACGGCTTCCCTGCGCTCCCACAATATTTAGTCGACAGGATTATCTCACTAAATCCAACTAGCAATTTCGATCCAGATATTGTTCACAGAGCATTAAAGGAATATCGAGAATATCTCATATCAGATCATGTTGATTATCGGCTAATCATTCCAATACAAGGATTAAAGGGAATTGCGAACGAAGAATATAAAATTATTGATGATTTTTACATATCTGAACTAGCTGAATACGAAAAGCAAAGAATAATTGATCATTTCGTTTCAGGAGGCCATTTATCGATATTTTCTTTTTCCGAAGCAAAATACAATATTATTCATGATTTTTCGAGCTCTAAAAATGCAATATACGATAAATATTTGATCCCAGATATTGTACTGTTATTGCGTTCAATAAGAATAAGCTTAGATAATGACGAGGTTTTTGGGGGGATATTTCCTATTATTTTTCAACGCCAACATTACTTTACATGCGCTAAAAGTAGAAGCCTAGGCATTTCAATTATTCCTCCAGAATTCATGATTTCACAGTATTCAAATCTCCGTCCGAATTTCACACTAGATACTACCAAGCTCAATCGCATCCGCCAAACCTACCGGGATCTTGGAAAAATCGGCGATAAACTTGAAACCCCACTCAGCCGCTTTTCCTTTGCTTATTCTCGGCTTCGCGTGGAAGACAGCGTCATCGATATTACGATTGCACTCGAATCTTTGCTGCTTCATGGAACACATGATGAATTGAAATACCGATTAAGCCTTCGGGGGGCCGCTTTGCTGGAACGGGATAATCCCGGAAAAACGATGGAATTCCTAAAACGGCTTTACGATATCCGAAGCGAAATCGTTCACAACGGTAAAAAGATCGAAGAGATAAAGAAAAACAAGAAACAACTCATTGAAAACCCCGAAACCTTCCGCATGGAAGCTCTTTCGATGTGCCGTAGAATTCTTCTGGCGGTGATTGACAAACTGGCGAACGATCCGAAATGCCAAAATATGGATGCGCTGACCCAACAACTCGATCAACGCATCCTCGATTCGCTGAAACCCTCCCCCTCTCAAACAGGAGCTTGACCCTTGGCGGCGATGAATTGGCTTGAGATTGCGGCGGTGTGCGCCGAGTTGGCCCACTTCGAAGGGGCGCAGGTGCAGGGCATCCACCAGCCGAGCCCCGGCGCACTGATTCTCGATCTGCGCATCCCGGGCGCAAACGGTCTGCTGCTGATCAGCGCCGAAGACGACCTCTCGCGCCTGCACCTCATCGAGCGCCGTCCGCCCAACCCGCCCAAGCCCTTCGCTTTCGCCATGTTGAATCGCAGCCGCATCCTTCCGTCGCGCCTGATGGCGCTTACCAGCGAAGCGGGCGAGCGCGTCGTCACCCTCGATTTCCGCACCAGAAACGACGAAACGATTCGCGATTACCGGCTCGTAGCCGAGTTAACCGGACGGCACGCCAATCTCTTCCTGCTCGATGCCGACGGCGTGATTCTGGGCAGCCTGCGCCCCAATCATTCGCAAAAGCGACCGCTGACGACGGGACAGATCTACCAGCCCCCGGCAGCGCATCCCTATGACAAAACACCGGAATTGCGTTTCGACGCCTGCGACGACGCCCCCTTCCCCGCCAACGCCGGAGCCGCACAACATTACGGCGCACTGTCGGGCGGGCAATCGCAGGACAGCCGCCAACACCAAGCCGCTCGCACGCTGCGGCGTCTGCGCAAACGCAACCGGCGCGCCATCGAGGCCGTCAAACGCGACCTGGCCACCTGCGAGCGCGCCCCCGAGTGGCGCAAAATCGGCGACCTGCTGCAGGTGCATTTTCACGCCCTCAAGCCGGGTCAACGCGAGGTAATCCTCGACGACCTGATCGATGGTGGCGAGCCGCTACGCGTTACTCTCGATCCGGCGCGCAGTCGCGGCGACAACATGGCCGCCTACTACGCCAAAGCCAAAAAAGGCGAGCGCGGCCAGTCCAGCGCCGCCGCCCGGCTGGCCGAACTGGAGGCCGAAGGCGCGCGTCTCGACGACCTGGCTACTCGGATGAAAAGCGACGACCCCGAGGAACTTGAAGCCGTCTGGGCCGAACTCGGTTTGGACGCGGCCTCGAACATATCGGCCAAACGCCGTAAACCATCGGAACGACAACCGTTCCGGCGCTTCACCTCCGAAACCGGACGCGAGATCCGCGTGGGCCGCTCCGGCAAGGACAACGACCTGCTCACCTTCCGCCTCAGTCGCGGCGACGACTTCTGGCTGCACGCCTCGGGCTACGCCGGCTCGCACGTGGTGGTGCCCATGGCACGCGGCGCACAACTCGATCCCGAAACGCTCATCGATGCGGCCACACTGGCGGCGCATTACTCCAAAGCGCGCGGCGGACCGGTCGAGGTGATCTACGCCCGCGTGCGCAAGCTGAAAAAAGCCAAAAACGCCCCTCCCGGCCAGGTGCTTCTATCGGGGCACAAGTCCCTGCGCGTCTCCGCCGAACCCGAACGCATCCGCCGCCTGATGCGCGGCAGCGAGTTGGATTAGCCCGCCCTCCCGTTCCCACAGCCACGACAATATTTGACAGTCTCGTCGGACAAAGAGTATAAGGGAGAATACAATGAGGGTGCACAATCGAGACATTTACATCAGATATTGAAATGCCTTTTCGGGGATAAAAGGAGGTTGGTATGTATAAGGTCGTAATGACCGCGTTGACGGCTGTGTTCGTTGCCGTTCTGGCGACTGCTTTCATCGGCTGTTCGGGTGTTCCCAAGGTGGAATACAAAAAAATCAGACCCTTCCCACAGGTTTTCACCAAGGGTTACGGCTGGGGCGAAAACGCCGAGGAAATCGCCACTCACCAAGCGCTTCTGGAAGCGGCCGCACTGACCAAACCGCGCGCCATCGAGTTTACCTATCTGCGGGTCGGTCCCTACGAAATGTTCAAAACCGAACAGGTGGAAGAAATCGACGCCAAGGTGCTCGGCGCGAAAGCCCTGCAAGACGGCGGCATGGTGGCCACTGTCCAGACCAATCGCGACCAGGAGGCCCTGCGCGAAATGAAGTATATGGTTTCGGCCAACTTCAAACATGTCTGCAAAGCGCCCACCTTCCGCGCTCGCCACGAAAAATGCCAGGGCGAAATCTACGAACGCGCCATGAAAGAATTCGCCGTCCGCAAGTTCGGCAAAGTGCCCGAAAAGCTTCTCGGCAATTATACGTTCTTCGTTCTCAACCGCGAGGATGACGGCAAAAAAACCTTGACCCTGAACGTCGCCGTAGTAGTGGGATTCCTCGGTACCGGCAAGCTGAGCAAAGACGAAAAGGGCATGGTGCTGATGAACGCCTGGCGCAGCGCCTGCGCCTCCGGAGCGGGCCAACGCGCCACGCCGATTTTCAAGCAGGTGATGGCCACCAATCCCAGCGCGGAATTCGCCAAAGAATATGCGGCTTTCGAAATGGCCGCCAAGCGCTACAACAACTCGATTGCCGCCATGCGTAAAGCCATTAAAATGAATCCGCACGACCTGGAAAACTATAAGGTTCTCTACCAGCTTTACAAACAAAAAGGCGATTCGGCCAGCATGGCCAAGGTGGAACAGAAGCTCGTCGAGATGGAAGCCTGGGAAGAAAATCCGGGTGCCGACATTACCAGCACGTTGCAGTACAAGCAACGCGTCCGCTGGACCGAAGCCGGTGATGAACGGTCTCCCTCGGGACTGATCCAGTTTCGCGAGGTGGACGAAACCGAGCTTCAGCAGCTTGAGGGTGCCGACGAATAAGCGACCCTAATCCGTTTTCCCACGCGCCTGTTTCACGACCGGCGCGTTTTTTTTAATCAGGTGGCTCATGAAAACTAAAATCGTGCGCGGGATACTCGTCGGCGGGATAGCAATCCTGCTTGCAGCCCTCGCAGCTGCCCTGTATTGGATCCATCCGCTTTTCAGCGAGCCCTGGGACGCCTCGTCGTTCCCCTTTCAAAGCGGCGAGAAGGTGGACGAATGGTCCCTCACCACCCTCGACGTTCATCATGAATATATCCGGCTTCACCTGACCGATGGTCGCGATGAAACGCTTGTCGAAATCAATCCGCTGGCGCACGCTCCGCAGAGTCGCTACAAAACCCGCGACTTGGCCGTGCAAGCCGGCCTCGGACATGAAGTGGACGACGCTCTTCTGGCCTCGATCGAAACCCGCCTGAAGACCTTCGAACTCGAAGGCGGCGTCAATCCTTTCACATCTTTGCAAACGAGATTTCAACGGCGTGAAAGCCTGCAACACACCGCCGATCAGTTGAAAATGACCCTGAATACACTCAAAACCAAGCCTCAGTACTGGACAGATGAATTCCCCATCCTTGACGGGCCCTTCGGCGTCCTCGTTATCGTCATACCTATTTTGTTCGTGCTTCTGGTCGTCAGCACTCCGTTTGTATGGCTTTTATGGCCACGAATCTCGGGAGATAGGCGCCGCCTTTTTGCCTTGCTCCGGCGCATAGGATTATCGTGTTTGTTTGCCGTCTATTTGCTCGGCTTGCTGGCTCTGACCGAATACGCCGTCAAAACCATTCTACTGGCCGACTCCCATGTCGGTGGCATCACCCATCCCGTCTTCGGGTGGGTAGTGCGTGGGCCCAATCAGTTTCATGAAGACCGGGTGTGCTACGGCAACGTCACCAGAACTTATAATTCTCTCGGCATGCGCAGTACCCGGGAATTCAAATCGATCAAGCCACCCGGCACCCTGCGAATCTGCGTCTTCGGCGATTCCTGGACGGACGCCGCCACCGTCTCGGATGGCAAGCCGTTTTTTCAATTGCTGGAACGGTATCTGAACACGCTCGGTTATCGAGTGCAGGTTTTGGCCTTCGGCGCTTATGGTTACGGAACCACACAGCAGTATCTGCGTTTCAAACATGAGTGCATGACCTTCGATCCCGACATTCTTCTCTGGCAATTCCACCCTTCCGACCCCAAAGACAACTCGTATCGATACGAAAAGGACGGCGGTCTCGACAGTATCATGACCCTACGCCCCTACTTGGAAAACGGCGAAATCGTTTACCGTTGGCCCATGCACATTCGAATCCCCCATATGCCCTATACGTCAAAGTATTTAAGCATGATCTTGCTCAAGCCGCTCGCCACCCCCGAACGAATCCCAGAATTTGAAGCGGAGGGCTTTCAGGCGATGGACATCACCTTGGCGAAAGCGGCCCATTTGTTTAAAGGCCCGAAAATCGCTCTGATCGTGCAGGATATGGGGCGCGATCCCGATCCACGCATGATCGCCGCCGCCAGCCACAACGGTTTCGTCCCGCTGGTGGCACGCAAGCTGATCGACGGAGTCGAAAACTGCACCCCCAGCGGCGACTCCCATCCCAATGTCGCCGGTCATGCCGTGCTGTTTGAAACCATCAGAGAGGCCGTCCTCAAGGCCGTACAAAACATCGCCGGACCTCCGCCCGGAAGCCAAACACCCCCGACACCTTGACGAAAAAACACCCGCCTTTTCGGGGCGGGTGCGCGTGATTTTCGATTGCTTCAGGAATTAGGGTTCGGTGCGATCATCGACATGCACGGTGAATTCCAGCCAACTCCCCGGTGTATGTGCCTGCTCCATTACATCCTCGCAGGTAGCGTTGTCGCTCATGCGCAACAGGCGGAAATAGCTGCGGCTCTGCTCCGGATGGATCGCCGTGATGGTATCGTACAGTAACACCGGATCACTGGCCCCAAGCTGGTACTGCCGGTTGGTGTTGGGCACCACGCCGTAGAGATGATCCGCGTCAGCCACCGTCCCCACCAGCCGCGACGACCAGCGCTGGTCGGAATAAACGTCGCCGGGAAGAAGCCCGACCATGCGGGTGGTCTGCCCCGGGAATCCGTCGTAATCCATATCCCAGACACGCTCATCGCCTCCTTCGAAGGCGGCGCGATCCGGCAGATCGGATCCGCACACATCCTCCTGCTCGTAATCCTTGACCGTGCAAGTCGGATCGTCGATCTCGGCGCCACGCACCTCCCACCAGCGTTCTGTTTCGAATTCCACACCCGACTCCAGCGCAGGGGCATCTTTTAAAACGTGCTTCAGCATCCCGAGATTCTGATAATAGGCGTCCGGCACCACCATCTGGGCCAGGTCTTCCCCGATGGCGTAAACCTTGTCATCTTTGAAATTGTGCATCTCAAGCAGGCAAAGATTGGATAAAAACACCACATCATCGCCGTCCTGCGAAACCCTTACCAGGGAATGGTGAATGGAAACGGTATCTTGATGCGGGACCAACGGCAGGCCGGTGGTGCGGGCGGCGGTCGTGAAAATGATTCCCCATACGCCCGTCCAGGCCGAAGCCTCACCGGCGGCCACTTCGCCATCGGAAGGATCGTCCCCGTCGGCCGCCGTCTCATCGCCTTCGATCAAGTCCACAACACACATATCCACACACTTACCTTCACAGGGTTCACGGGTGGTGCATTCACCCTCGCCCACTTTCTGGCAGGCATAGCGAAAGCCGTTGTCGTAGCAATAACGGTCGGCACAGTTGCTCACCCAGCCCTGCCCTTCACAGGCTTCGGGCGCGATGTACAAACAGGAGAGGTTGGTCTCGGTTCCGGGGACACACTCACCACCGCTATCATCCTCCGCATCCGCATCGCCATCTACAAGTGTGTCGGGGTCGACACAGGCGAAGTCTTTGCAGATCAATTCGCTTGAAATCGCCCGGCAATCTTCGACATTGCGGCAGTCCGCCCAGCATAGGCCGCTATCGCCGCCATCGTCCGTCATACGGCAATAGCTGAACGGCAGGCAGTCATCGCTGCTCGAACATTCGGTATAGCCGAGTTCCGAGTAGTCGGTCATGCGTCCTTCGGTCTTCGAACAAGCCGACGCCGCCAGGACCAGCCCGACGATGGAAACGGCGATTGAAATCTGTTTAAACAGCATGGAATCCTCCTCGTAAACGCCGGTTAAAACTCAAAACCGAGCGACAAACTGCTGACGATCATCCAGCCTTTGACCGTGTAACCCGGAAAGCCGGGGTTGTTGGTCTGCAGGCCCTTGGCCGCTTCGACTTCGGCCAGCTCGATGGGGGTAATCGAGTCATCCGGAAATTCATCCTGAATGCGACCGGCGTTTTTGTAGACGGTCCGCTGGATCATCTGCCAGAACTGGAAACCGAGGGCGGCGTTGAAGTTCTGCTCCAGAATGGTGAAATCGAAACGCTGCCCCAACGCCAAGCACCAGGTGTCGGAATCGGCGTAGCTGGTGCGTCCCGTCTGGGCGGGAACCGGCGAATTGTACCAGCTGAAGCCTAGGGAGGTCTTGGCCCAATCGACGTACTGCCAACTCGTTCCGATATTGGTCGAGAAAGTATCGCTCCACTTGTAATCATCACCGGTGAAATAGCTGGGGCCATAGATCAACACACCGTCCTCGTCGAAACGCGGATCGGCGGAGGCATAAACGGCGGATTCCTGCGGTCGCTGTGCATGATCGTCGCGGTAGTCCACCCAACGATTCCAGGTAAACGCCCCCTGAATGTTCCAACCGGCATAACGAAAGCCCAAGCCCCCGGTGAGTTCCATCGGTTCGTAATCGAGCACGAAATCGGAATCGATGGTGACACGTTTGGGCGTGGTTTGGGCTTCTTCGGCCGCCTCGAACGTTTCGTGGAAGTTCCAAAGCTGCATCTTGCCCGAGCCGTCCACTTCAGCATAGGAGCGCCATTTCCAGGTGATACCGAGAGCCATCCAGTCGAGCGGCTCGACCTGCACGCCGATGATGGGGCGCAGCTTGCCGGTGACCGTGGTTTCGGCGTTGGTCAGTGCGTAATCCTGCACCTGAGCATCGGGCACGTAGATGTCCATACCGGCCACCAGCATGGCCGAGGCCTGCAACGCCGCGCCGAACGACACGTATTTGATCGGCGAATACGAAACGCCCAGCATGCCGGTAATCTGCGGCGACCACTCCCCGAAGCGGGCCAGATGCACCGTGTTGGAGAAAAACGACTCGCGCTCGTCGTAGTATTTCAATTTGGCATCGATCTGCTCCATCACCGGCAAAATCAGAAAACCACCGGCGCGAAAACCTTTGATCCCGAAGGAATAGGTGATGCCGGTGCTGATATAGGTGAGCAGCTCATCGACGTTGTGATCGGCGCGGGACTCGCGCAATTCGGAAGTCGGCAACGCCACATCGGGGTTGTTTTTGTATTTGTCGATCTGCGTGTTGTACAGCATGATGGAAATATCGGCGTTTTGCGGCCGGTCCATCAGATTGACCTTCAGGGAAGGTTTCATCAGAATAAACTCGATACTGCTCGACGGCTCGTAACGGGACATCAAGGCCGGATTGGTCGATAACACCCCGTAACTACTTCCATAAACGATCTCACTGTTGGCCGACCCGATCGCCGCGGTATCATAACCGGTCATGCGAAACGGTGCGGCCTGCGCGTCAAATGCGAGGAAACCTCCGGCCGTGAAGATCATCCACAACATAAACCCCGAGAGTCCCACCTTCATGAGCTGATTGAGCCTATCCATATACATCTTCCTTCTGACAAGAATCCACCTGTATTGAAACGGCATCCGACGCGGCAAGCCCCACGCCGCACTTTCCTAAGAGTAATACGGGAATTACACAAGTGTTAGTGCGGCCATCATAGCTTAAAAGAATTCTCCGCCGCAAGCTTTTTAATCGCAGCGTCCTCACGGAACCATGCTTCGCATAAAAGGCTTGAATTGACGCAAGGTTCCGGGGTATGAACGGGTAGATCGATCAACCGAAGATTCAGGCGGTGCGGTCGTTGGCCAAGCGCAACGGTCGTCCCAATTCCGGGAGGCCTACATATGGAAGATCTGGGAACTTTTTCGGACGAAATCCGGGGACGTCGCTGGAAGAAATGGTTCATTGCCGCGCTGGTACTTTATTTCATCGCCTTGACCATCTACGCCATTCATATCGCTCAACAGAAAACGCCTTTCTTTACCCGCGTTTCCGGTCAAACCACCTATGCGCCCGGCGATCTTCTAAACTTGCGCATCGTCGTTATCGGCACCACCGAAATGCGCCCGTTAAGCCGCTTCGGTGTCCGCTTGGAACTGGTTCAGCCCAGCGCCGACCGCGCCTGGACACTCTTCGAAGGATACTCGGGAGATCGCGACTACGTGAATATTCTTGGAGTGCTGCCCCGTGATTTGCCCCCCGGCGATTACCTGGCACGACTCACCACCGAGGTCGCCGAATACGGACAGGAACAGAATGAATTCAATCTGGCGCTGCGGCCCACCTCACCGCCACGGGCCATCGACGTCCAGGTTCTCGACCCGCGTTTTCTGCGCCGCACGGACGTTATCGAGGCCAATGATTTGACGCCGCCGGTGGAACTGCGTTTGATCGCCAACTCGGGCCGCTTCGTTCCGAACGTCAACAATGCGTTTCTGGCCGTCGCCGAAACCCTGCCCGACCACCTACCGGCCGATGGTCTGGCCGTCACGATCAAGAGCGGCGGGAAAACCATTGCGACGCTGGAAACCGACGCCATGGGTCTCGCGCGCTTCGACCACTACCCGCATCGCATGGGAGCCGAACAGCTCGACATCGAGTTGACCGACAGCAAGGGCGGCGTCCATAGCCAAAAAGTCAAATTGGGGCCGATCGGGGCTCAAGTTCTGGCCCGTCCCGAAGCCTTTTTCATTCCCGCCAATCAGAATCCCCGTTTTCGCCTCGAAACACTGCGTCCGGGAGCCTGGCATATCGACGTCTTCCAACACGGCCGCTGGCTGACATCGCTGCGCCAGAACATGCTCGGCGCTCCCATGCTGGTGGATTTAACTCTGCCGGTCGGCACTCAAGGGCTGGTACAGGTGCAAGTGGCATCCGACGTCGTCAATCCGGTCACGGCTTTCGATACCTTCTACCTGTACCTTTACGATCCGGCGACGGCCGTCCTCAACCCCGAAGACCCGCGTCTGAAAAACAGCGATCCGGACGACCCCAAACGGCAGGATCTGGCCCTGGAGGCTCCCTTTAAAAAGCTCTGGAGCCTGCTCAACGCCGACCGCTCTCTTTCCCGGCCGACCGTGGAAACCTGGCAAAAAAAGATCAATGCTCTGTCGCTGGCAAACAAAAGCTACGACCCGACCGCGCTGGCCGAGCAGATTTTACGAGAATTACCGAAAGATTACCTCATCTTGCCGGAACTGTTCGATACCCGCGACAATCGCACGCGCGGTTTCGCCAAACAGCAAAAAGATCATCGCAACAGCGTGATCCTTTTACTGGCGCTTTCAGGTGTGGTGGTGATGTTGGCCTTGATCATTCGCATCGGTCGGGAAATCTATGCCCGGCGCGAAGAGGAAGTCGGGATCGAGCTCAGCGGCAATACCGTAACCATTATGGTGGCGTATCTGGCGGTGGTCATCGCGGCGTATGCCGTGATGCTCTACTTCCTCAGTATCCTCGATTGGTATAAAGGCATTTAATCGTCCAGCGTCGGCTCCGTTTCCGGCAAATGAACGACACAAGGAAAGGAACGCATCCATGTCGATCTGGCGCAAGGCTTTTTGGACGCTTGTCTGGCTCTCCAGCCTGGGGTGGAACTTCGCCTGCAGCGACGGCCATGAAATGATCTGCTATCCGGGCCTCTATCAATGCGGCGGGCAAGAGGGCAATCTATTGCAGTATTGCGACTCCAGCACCAAGCGTTGGGAAACGCTCTATAATTGCGAAGAGTTGGGCAAGGTGTGCGAGGGGGGCGCTTGCACGAACCCCGATGGCGATACCGACAACGACGCTGAACCGGAAACGGACGAGGCGAATCCTACCGACGGCGATGAGCCCGAGTCCTGCCAAAACGATGCGGATTGTACGGAATCGCAACTGTGTGTCGAGCAAACCTGCGTGGCCGCCGGTGGCCAGCGCGTGGACCTCGATGCCGGGGATTCGAAACTGGTTTATCGCCACGATACCGGCCGGGTGTCGATTTACGACGCAGACGGCCGCCCGATCCTTCAAAACGCCGTGGCGCTGGTGGAACTGGAAGGTTTGGGCGAGGCCGCCACGGTTTTGAGCACCGATGCGGATCGCGTGCGCAGTTTGGATCGCAAGCAAGAACGCGACCGCCTGGGCATCGCCGACCGCCTGACGGTCACGGTTTCGGGCGAAGAAGACGAACCCGACCTGTTATGGCAAATCTCCGCCTATTTCGAGGAAGGATTCTACACTTTCAAATTGCGTCTCGCCAACAACACCGGCGAACGCATCTGGCTGGCTAAAAGCATTCCCCTGCGCACCAGCCCCGATCAGGAAGGCGGACTCTATCTGGGCGACGATCCGGCCCATCATCGCATCCTGGAAAACGGATCGTTCGGTATCGTGGACCACGTGGTCGCGATTCATCCGGGCGATGTCGAACCCGATTCCTTCTTACAGGCGGCGGCGCCGGGCGACTACATCGGACATTCCGTTTCCGATTGGAATCACGCCGTGGTCGACCTCGATTCTCCAGCCGTGTGGATCGCCGGAGCCTTGAGCTTCGAGGCCACCACTCCCGTGGTCAATCTGTCCTACAGCCCCGGACAAGCCCCGGCAGCTTCCGACGGGCGGGCGGGCTTCCATTACTTCTCGCTGGAAGGCGCTTACCTCCCCGAGCTCAAGCCGGTGGACGATCAAACGGTGGCGGCCTCGGAATTGATGTATGTCCATCCGTCCGAAACCGATGTCTTCGAAGGCTTGGAGCGTTACACCGGCAAAGTCAAGCAATGGCTCGACATCACCCTGTGGCAGGAACGCGCACCCGGAAACCGCGTCCCCAACGGCTGGAACAGTTGGAGCGGGTCGGGCGGCACGGGCGGCTACGGCACCGGCATCGATGAAACGATCATCCTCGAAAACCTAGACATTATGGCCACTCAGCTTAGAGACTGGGGCTTCGACTGGTTCCAGGTGGACGACGGCTACGAACCGGCCTACGGCGATTGGACCTGGCGTAGCGACCGCTTCCCCCACGGCCCCGCCTGGCTGGCCGATCAGATCCGCCAACGCGGTCTCAAGCCCGGCCTGTGGATCGCCCCCTTCACCCCGGACCCCGATTCCCAACTGGCAACCGAGCATCCCGACTGGCTGGCCGACAAAACCGAGGCGGGGCTGCTTCTGTCAAGTTCCTACGAGTTGCTCGACCTCACCAACCCGGAAGTGAAAACCTACATCAGCGATCTTTTCACCACCTTCCGCCAGGATTGGGGTTTCGAGTGGCTGAAGATGGATTTCGCCTACTGGGCGCTGTTCGGTACGCATTTCCACGACCCCACAAAAACCCGCGAGGAGGCCTGGCGCGAAGCGGTAGGCCTGATCCGGGAAGCCATCGGCGACGATACCTTTTTCCTGATGGTGGCCATCATGGGCACCAATTACGGCCTGGTGGATGCCGACCGCATCACCCTCGACAACGCGCCCATCTGGGACTGGGCTCCGGGCGTCTCCGACGACGACCCGCTGAACCAGCAGGGCTTCAAGCCCACCATGCGCACCGTCTCACGACGCTATTATCTGCACAACCGCGTATGGATCAACCACCCGGATTTGCTGCTTTTCCGCTCCAACACGCGCGACGAAAGCTGGCCGCGCGTGACCTTGAACGAGTCCAAAGCCTTCGCCACCTTCGTCGGCCTTTCGGGCGGCATCGTCAAGCTGGGCGACCGCCTGGTGGATCTCAGTGCAACGGAAATCAACGTCATTCGCAAACTCGTGCCGATTTACGACAAAGGTGCGCGCCCGCTGGATCTGATGCAGCGCGAATTCGCCGAGCAATGGCATCTCAAGGTGGATTACACCCTGGATGGCTACGACGAAGTCTATGATTTGATTGGCCTATTCAACTGGGGGGCCAACCGCGACCTGACCACTAACCCCTACAGCGATATCCCCGACGACGGCGCGGCGCGAAACGTCGAACTCGACCTGCGTGAATTGGGTCTCGCAGCCGGTCAGCCTTACCTGGCCTATGAATTCTGGTCGCAAAGCTTTCTGGGCGAACTCACCAACCGCCTGACCGCCGAGGTGGCGTCCCACAGCGCCCAGGTAATCAGCTTGCGGCGCAAACTCGGCGTCCCGCAGTTTTTGGGTTTCAACCGCCAGATCTCCATGGGCGGCACGGTCTTGAAGTCGTCGAGTTGGGATGACACAAGCGCCACCTTGACGCTGGTCATGGATGTGGCCGTCGACACCCCCGAAGCGCCCTTCACCTATCAAAACGCCTTCTACGTGCCGGAGGGATACGTTTTCGACGAAGCGGCCTATTCCGGGGTGGGATTGAAATTCAATGAAGAAACCACCGACGGCGGCGGACGCGTGCTGCGTGTCAACTTCGTGCCACAAAGCACCGGCGAATTGACGATGGCGCTGACGTTTGAGCGGGAGTAAACGACGCGTCACTCAAAACGGGATATCGTTGAGTCCTTTGACGTCGAAGCAGGGAGCGGGATAGGGACAGTTGTCGGACAGATCGATGAATTCATCCTGACAACGCCGGCAGTCCTCCGGATCTTCCACTTCGTGCAGGCAATCCACCGCTTCCTGCAGTTCCTCGCGGCAGTCGGCGTCGAAGAAGTCCGCCGCACACGAAAACGCGGCCTTGCACAACGTCACCTCCGACAGCCCGTAGTCGACCCAGACATAATCGCCGGTTTCACAGTAACGGTCCAGGCGTCGGCAGGCGCTGTCGAGATGATCGATCCCGCTATCGGAGCAAGCCAATAGCCCGGCCAACCCCAAACAACAGGCGAAAACCCGTTTCATCGACGTCATGACGGCCTCCCGTGGCGCGGGTTGATTCGGACGTCCCGGCACACAACATACCTGAGATCTAAGAAGAAAGTATACCTCTTGCATCCGGGCAAAACAAGCGAAGACCCTTCGAAACGAGAAGCGGCGAAGATGAATTCGTATTAAATTAATAGGTTTTCGGCATATCGTCCAGATCGACCGTCGCCAGGGCGAAGCGGATCAATTGGCTTTTATTCGCTTTGGTATGCCCGCGTCGCTTCAACTCCGCCACCAGTGCTTCGAGCCGTTCGATATCTTCGGTGTACAAAGAGATGCAGCAGACCTTGTAGTGATCGGGCTTGGGCTTGGTTTTCGCGGTTTTCGTTTTGGAAGAAGTCGCCGGAGCCGGTTTTGTCGTTTTACCGGGACTTTTCTTTACGGTTTCTTCTTTTTCATCGCCCTTGCGAAAGAACGTCTCCGCCAGAAGATCGTCCTTCCCCAGCGGGTTGGTGGCCATTGCCGGATTGCGTTTTTTACCTGCCATATCGCCTCTCTATCCGCGCTAGGCCCGACCGACCAGTCGATCCACCAGCGCCAGGTAGTCTTCCGCCGCGTGACTGCCGGGCGAATATTCGAAAATGGTCTGCTTGTGGCTCGGTGCTTCTTTCAAACGGGTACTGATTCGCACCGGCGGCAGGGCTTTGTCTTTGAAATACTCGTTCAGATTGCGCAAAACTTCCTGGCTAAGCCGGGTGCGCACATCGTAAAAGGTCGGTAAAACCCCACAGATCGACACCGGCTGTCCCATGAGGTTGTTCATGCGGTCGAGGGTACGCAAAATCTGCTTGACGCCGACCATGGCCAGAAAATCGCAACTCACCGGAACCAGCACCTCATCGGCGTAAACCAGCGCATTCTGGTTGACCAGCGACAGGGACGGCGGACAGTCGAGAATCACGTAATCGTAGCCCTGTTCGCCCCCGCGCTCCACCAAGGCGTCTTTGAGCGTCATTTCGCGGCGATCCATTCCGGCCAACAAAATCTCGGCGGCCGCCAGGGTTTCATTGCTGGTGATGATGTCCAGGTTGTTGCGGATCGGCACGGCGCAGTCGGACGCCGGGGCCTGTTCGATCAGCAGGTGATAGGTGCCCAGTTCGCCCACGATCCCCAGCGAAACCCCGACGTTACCCTGGGCGTCCATATCCAGCAGCAACACTTTATACCCGCGCATGGCCAATCCGGCCGACAAGTTAACCGCCGTGGTGGTCTTGCCGGTGCCGCCCTTTTGGTTGAGCACCGCCAAGCGGCGCACGCCCATGGCCCGACGTCGTTCGACGCGATAGGTATCCGCGCAGCGTTCCGAACAATAATACTGCGGTTTCCCGGCGACCATCGCCCGCTGATAGGCGTATTGAGGCGTGAATTCCGTTCCACAGGTGGAACAGGTCGCCTTTGTCGACGCGGCGCGCGCTTTGAGCAAGCAACGCTGGCTGCAAAAGTAGTGCGCCTGGGCTCCTTTACCGACGGTTTGGTAACTGAAACGCGGCGCAAACTGCCGACGGCAGACTTGGCAAGTTTGCCAGTTGTTTTTCCGGATGTCCACACATGCCTCCCGGCCACCCAATCGACACGGTCTCAGGGTGACGAGCTTATATAACGATTCCAGACTACACCGACGGCCTCTTGTGTCAAGAAGATTTCCAGAATACTACCTTAAATGTATTTCGAGGGGCGTCTCAATGCTTACAATTGCAAAAAAGACTTGATTATTTCGGCTCTTCGAGTACCCTTTGCCTATCGTAAAGCGGGATTCAATTTACAGAGTAAAAGCCTGAATTCGAATGGTTAAGAATATTCGAACAGGTTTGAGTCTAGCGAAACGGGGCAAACATCGAACATTAAGGAGGAGTGATGAAAAAGAATCTGGGAATGTTGATGGTGATGGCGCTGGCGGTTGTGGTTTTGCTTCTGGCGATGGGCTGTGAAGACGAAGGTTGGGTTGGAGACTGCAAAGAAGCCTGCCGTATCCAGAAGATATGTGCCGAAGAAAACGAAGTCACCTACAGCGAGTTTGAGTGCAAAGAAGATTGTCGTATTTACACCGAAAAGGTGCAGTTCGCCGATTGCGAAGAAGATTATAAAGCGGCTCGCAACTGCATGTTGGAAGAGCTCGACGACGACGATTGGTGCGACACCGGTGACGACAATTACACCGACGCCATCGACGAATGTGAAGACGACTGGGAAGATTTCCACGACTGCATGGAAGACTACCAGGGTTAATTCGTCGCGATTCCCAACCTGCCGGATCACGCAGGAACGGAAATCGGCTTGAAATGGATCAATGTTTGGTTTGATTTCGCTGCCGGTACGACCTTAGACGGCGACCACGCGAAGCGATGACCGGCGTTTGAAACGCAGCGAAAAAATGGAAACCGAAACGGAGGATAGAATGAAATGGATGAATAGCTGGCAGATGATCGTTCTGACAGCCGTGCTGGCGTCCTTTACCCTGGTGGCTTGCCTCTTCGAAAGCGACGACCTTCCCGGCGATTGCGCCGAAGCCTGCAAAATCGCGAAGTTGTGCGCCGAAGAAAACGAAACCCTCTTCAGCCAACACGAATGCGAGAAAAACTGCCGCATTCAATGGCAAAAGATCGAGTTCGCCGACTGCCAGGAAGACTACAAGAAAGCCCGCGATTGCATGAAGGAAGAACTCGACGACGACGAGTGGTGCGACACCAGCGACGATGATTACACCGATGCCATCGAAGAATGCGAAGACGACTTCGAAGATTACAACGATTGCATGGAAGATTACCACGGCAACAATTCCGGTCCGGCCGACGGCGATGACCCCGACGGCGACGATCCGGACGGCGATGACCCGGACGGCGATGACCCCGATGGCGACAACCCGGCCAACACGGCGGCTTGCCGTAAATACTGCGACAAGGCGGTCGAGTGCACGCCTTCGACTCCCGACGGCTACCTGCAGCAGTGTTACGACGCCTGTGACATCTCTTCCGGCTCGGCCGTTCCGGCGGAAGTGGCCGCCTGCGCGAACGAACCGACCTGCGACAGCTTTTTCACCTGTCTGCAGAATTCCGGCACCATGTAATTCTGGGTTTGGACTTGCAAACGACGCGGGCTTCGGCCCGCGTTTTTTTTGTGGACTTTTTCGCCGCATTCTGCAAATATTCGCCATATGGAATGAATTTTCTCAGTTTTCTTCGCCCTAGACCGTACCGTGGACCGGCGGCGTCTCGGCGGTGTTGTTTGCTCAAACAGGAAAGGTAGATGGACGATGCAGAAACAGCGGAGCGGCTTGTTGGGGTTGGGAATAGTACTGGCGATGGCGGGACTGCTTTCAGTTTCCTGCGAAGACGACGATTTGCCGGAAATCTGCAAAGAAGAATGCGCACTTGCCGAACGGTGTTCTGTAGAGACCGACCGGCTTTTCAGTCGCCACGAATGCGAGAATTCCTGCCGCATCAGCCAGCAGAAACTGGCCTCCGCCGGATGCCAGGATGCCTACACGGAAGCACAAGCCTGCATCGCGACCGAACTCGACGAGGATGAACGTTGCCACGTCTATGGCGATGCCTATATCGAGGCGCTCGAAAGTTGCGAGGACACCTATAACGACCTCGAAGACTGCATGATGGATTTCGAAGAAGGCAACCTCGATTTCAGTTCTCCCACGAATGGCTTGGTCGCTCAGTGCAAACGCTACTGCGATAAAGCGAGAGAATGCGACGAAACCGGTACCATCACGGAAGTGGTTTTGCAGGCCTGCTATGACGCCTGCGAAGCGGCCGGAAGAGATACGGGAGTGGCAGTCAATAGCGACATAATCGGATGTGTCGATGAACCTACCTGTGATGACTTCGCGGAATGTGTCACCCAGGTTGCCGGCTAGAACTAACGGATCTGCTCGGGTTGGATCACGCGGGCTTCGGCCCGCGTTTTTTTTGGGGGTCAACGCCCATCCGGCGAAGCCTCCTATCTGCGCAATATTTGCGCACTCCGACAGCCTTGTCACGCCTGCGGGTGTCGGAAACACTGACAGTCTGTGCGGAAAATTGACGCTGGGAACTATCGGCGGTACAATAGCCGATCATGCCGGGGGAATTAATCGTGGAATGTTCCACGGGATCGACCTCTCCTATCAGGGAGGATGATGTCCGGCGTAAACGAAACGGACCCTAGACAATAATCGAGGTGAGTGATGGCGTTGGTACCCATCGTAATCGAACAGAGCCACCGAGGCGAACGTTCATATGACATCTATTCTCGGCTACTTAAGGAGAGAATCATCTTCATTGGGTCGGCCATTGATGAGGTGGTGGCATCCCTGGCCGTGGCGCAGCTTCTGTTCCTGGAATCCGAGGATCCCGAGCGTGACATCCATCTGTATATCAACTCGCCGGGCGGAGTGGTAACCGCCGGATTGGCCATCTACGACACCATGCAGTACGTTAGGCCCGATATTTGCACATTCTGCATGGGACAGGCGGCCTCGATGGGGGCTGTTCTGCTGGCGGCCGGAGCCCACGGGAAACGGTACTCACTGCCCCATTCACGGGTAATGATCCACCAACCTTGGGGCGGCTTCCAGGGGCAAACCACCGACGTGGAAATCCACGCCAAGGAGATGTTGAAGACGAAAAAGCAATTGACGGAAATTATGGCGACCCACACCGGGCAGTCGCTCAAAAAGCTGCATAACGACATGGAGCGCGACTTCTTCCTCGGTTCCGATGAGGCGGTTTCCTACGGACTGATCGACAAAGTGCTGGAAAAACGACCGAAAGATCTGGAGGAGGCCTAAACGGGAGGCCAAAACAACATGGATACAACAATGAAAGATCTGCGCTGTTCCTTTTGTGGAAAAAGTCAACGGCAAGTAAAGAAGTTGATCGCCGGACCCTCGGCCTATATCTGTGACGAATGCATTTCCTTGTGCAATGATATCATTGCGGAAGAAATCGAACTCGAAGCGGCCAAGGCCGATGGATTCAAACTTCCGAAACCGGTCGAAATCAAGAAAACACTCGACGAATACGTGATCGGGCAAGACGACGCCAAACGGATTTTGTCGGTGGCGGTGTACAATCACTACAAGCGTATTAACCACGACTCCAAAAAAAGCGGCGTCGAGCTGCAGAAAAGCAACATCCTTTTCATCGGGCCCACCGGAACCGGTAAAACGCTCCTGGCGCAAACTTTGGCCCGTATTCTAGATGTTCCCTTCGCCCTGGCCGACGCCACCAACCTGACCGAGGCCGGCTATGTAGGCGAAGATGTTGAGAATATCCTGGTCAATCTATTGCAGGTGGCCGATCACGACATCGAACGAGCCCAGCGCGGCATCGTCTACATCGATGAAATCGATAAAATCGCCCGCAAAAGCGAAAATCCCTCGATTACCCGCGACGTATCGGGTGAAGGCGTCCAGCAGGCGCTTTTGAAGATCCTGGAAAGCACGGTGGCGAACCTGCCCCCCAAGGGCGGCCGCAAACACCCGCAGCAAGATTTCATCCAACTCGATACGTCGGGCATTCTGTTTATCTGCGGCGGAGCCTTCGACGGACTGGAGCGAGTGGTCGAACAACGGGTCGGCGTCAAAGAAATGGGTTTCGGGGCCGATGTGAAAAGCCGCGACGAGAAATCGATCGGGGAATATTTCGATCTCGTGCAGCCTGAAGATCTGACTAAATACGGCTTGATTCCGGAGTTTGTCGGCCGCTTGCCGGTGGTCGCCTCGTTACATGAACTCTCGGAAGACGCCATGGTGCAAATTCTGACCGAACCGAGAAATGCCTTGGTCAAACAATACAAGGCTCTTTTTGATATGGATGATGTGGCTCTTAAATTCACCGATGACGCCCTCTGGGCCGTGGCTCGCAAGGCCAACGCCCAACATTCAGGTGCGCGCGGCTTGCGTTCGGTGCTGGAGTCGGTGATGTTGGATATCATGTACGATATCCCGTCCCGCCCCAACATCCGCGAGGTGGTGATCAACGAAGATGTCGTTGAAAAGAACGCCCAACCCATGATCATACTGGCCGGCGACAAAAACGCCGACAACGATGAAGCGGAAACGGCCTGAATCTTCCGCCGAACCAAACGGGATGGTAAAACATGTTTGTGAACAACCCCAATGACAAGAACTCCAAACCCGAGTCCGGATCGAGCTTTACGCTGTTGCCGTTGCGCGATGTGGTGATCTTCCCTCACATGATGGTGCCACTGTTCGTCGGACGGCCCAAATCGATTCTGGCCTTGGAAGAAGCCATGAAACACGACAAGGACATTTTCCTCGTCGCACAGAAACAAGCCAAAGTCAACGAACCGGGTGTCAACGATATCTACGACGTCGGCACCGTCGGTGCCATTGTCCAGATTCTCAAGCTCCCCGACGGCACGGTACGTGTCCTGGTAGAGGGCAAGCACCGGGCGCGTATCCTACGATACACCCAGGAAGAACCATACTTCGCCTGTGATATCGAGACGTTAGGAGATCCGAACGCCGACGTAACCGAGCTCAAAGCCATGAAACGCTCGGTTTACTCGGCCTTTGAAACCTATCTCGATTATGCGAAGAAAATCCCCAAAGACATCCTGAAATCTTTGGCGAATATCGAATCGCCGTCGCAGCTGGCCGACACCATCGTGCTGTCGCTTAACCTCAAGCTGCGCGAGCGCCAGGAACTGCTCGAAATCGTCGAACCGCGCGCACGGCTTGAAAAGCTGTACGAAATTCTGCAGCGCGAAATCGAAATTCTGCAGGTGGAGCGCCGCATCAAAGGCCGCATCAAGAAGCAGATGGAGCGCAATCAGCGCGAGTATTACCTGAACGAACAGATGAGCGCCATCCAGAAGGAACTGGGTGAACAAGACGAATTCAAAAACGAACTCAAAGAGTTGGAAGACGCCATCAACACGAAGGGGCTCACCGAAGAAGCACGCACCAAAGCCCTCAAAGAGTTGAAAAAACTCAAGATGATGTCGCCCATGTCGGCCGAAGCCACCGTGGTGCGCAACTATCTCGACTGGATGATCTCGTTGCCTTGGGATGAGGAAACCGAAGAGGTATCCGATATCGACTTCGCCCAAGACGTACTCGAACACGATCATTACGGCTTGAAGAAACCCAAAGAGCGCATCCTCGAATACCTGGCCGTGAAAACCCTGGTCGGCGAAATCAAAGGCCCCATCCTCTGCTTCGTCGGCCCTCCGGGAGTCGGAAAAACATCTCTGGCCAGTTCCATCGCCCGCACCACCGGTCGCAAAATGGTGCGCCTGTCCTTGGGCGGCGTACGTGACGAAGCTGAAATCCGGGGCCACCGGCGCACGTATATCGGCGCACTGCCGGGCAAGCTGATCCAGATGATGAAGAAGTCCGGCGCAGCCAACCCCTTGATTCTACTTGATGAAATAGACAAACTGTCCTCCGATTACCGTGGCGATCCGTCGTCCGCCCTTCTAGAGGCGCTCGACCCCGAACAGAACCATACCTTCAACGATCACTACCTGGATGTGGACTACGACCTGTCGAAGGTGCTGTTCGTCACGACCGCCAACTATTTGCAGAACATTCCTCCCGCCCTGCGCGATCGCCTGGAAATCATCGATCTGCCGGGCTATACCGAAGACGAGAAACTGGCCATCGCGCGCCAATATCTCATTCCCAAACAGATCAAAACCAACGGTCTGGAAGGCTTGCAGATCAGCATTTCCGACAACACCGTGCTGACCCTCATTCGCGAGTACACCCGCGAAGCGGGCGTGCGTAATCTCGAACGTGAGATCGCCACACTCTTACGCAAGATGGCGGTCCGCGTGCTGAAGGAAAACGGCGAAAAGAGCGCCTTCCAAATCGGCGCTCAATCTTTGCACAAAATGCTGGGCGTCCCCAAATTCCGTCGCGATGAAGCGGACCGGACCGACCGGGTGGGCTACGCCAATGGATTGGCCTGGACGGAGGTCGGCGGAGAAATGCTGCCCATCGAAGTAGCGCTCGTACCGGGCAAAGGCAAAGTGACGCTGACCGGCAAGCTGGGCGAAGTCATGCAGGAATCGGCCCAAGCCGCGTTATCCTGGGTTCGCATGCACGCCGATGAACTCGGTCTTAAAGCCGACTTCTTCCAGACTTTCGACGTCCACATCCATGCCCCGGAAGGCGCCACACCCAAAGAAGGGCCGTCTGCCGGTGTGACGATCGTGACCGCGCTGGTTTCGGCCGTAACGGGTATTCCCGTGCGTCATGACGTGGCCATGACCGGCGAAATCACGCTGCACGGCCGCGTGCTGCGCATCGGCGGCTTGAAGGAAAAACTGCTGGCCGCCCACCGCGAAGGCATCCATGACGTGTTGATTCCGAAGTCCAACGAACTCGATCTGACCGAGGCGCCCAAGACAGTCATCAAAACGCTCAACATTCATCCCATGGAAGATATCGGGGACGTGCTCGACGCCGCCCTCGTGAGTCCCTGGATGCGTGAAAAAGACGCCGACAAGGACTATTCTTCTTCTTCGCCTCACGCATCGATGTAAAAAACAGACTTATTTCGAATCCACACCCGCCGGGGTCTCTCGACTCCGGCGGTTTTTTTTGTCCCGAAGAAAACTTCTTAGCGGTTCTCCGTTGCCAGAGGCTGAGTGGACCACCCCTCAAGATAGCGATTGATGTTGTTGAGATTCGTATTGTTGAATTCGAAAAGGGATTGGTAACTCACCTCTGCATTCAAGTCGACGGCCTGAAATTCGATGTGCTCGATAGGCTGCGGCTCAATCGTCCACGTGGCCGATCCATGCAGCGCGAAGCAAGCCTCGCCGAATTGGCTCGGCCAATAGATGTGCCACATGTATTCACTCTGGGTATCTTCATCGATCAGAACCAACGCAACACGATAAAAGTCGGCTCCGGCAATGGGTGAGGCGGAGAAGGAATATCCGTTGTTCTCCTCCAGCCAGACGGCATCGGTCATGGCGTCGAGAAACGCGGGCATGGTGACATTTTCCGGAGAATTTGCCGAGCGCACCAACACCACCGAAACGGCGCTCAACTCCGGCATAACCGGCGATTCCAAGCTGTTGAAAATCAATTGGCTCACACGCTCCGAGGAGACGGCCACCCCCGCCACGAGATAATCCCCCCCAACTACGCCGTCGTGCTGCGGGGCAAAAGGCAGCTTCGCTTGTCCATCGTTGTTCTCTCCCACCACGCCATCGGGGGTATCGTCCGGGTTCCGTTGATCCGGCGCAACCGTCACGCCCAGCGGAATCAACCCGCCCCGAGTCGTTTCGGCCAGTGCAGCGGCCACCACACAATCCGCCGCTTCCACACCCAAATCCGGCAATGTTCCGAAGCTTAGATCGACTTCCTGCGTCTGCGCCTGGGTGAGCCTGAGTGAAGAACCGATATCCTCAAAGGCGGCATAATCGGGCACGAGATCGTCGGTCTGACCATTACCGTTGAGATCCTCGCTATCGGCGACAAGTGGAACGGACGAAAGAGATATGTTTGATACGACACCATGATAGAAGTCGGCCACCCAGGGCATCACCCCGGCTAAAACGCCCGGGAAATCGACCTCGTCATCGGTAATATGACTCACAAACAGCTCCAGCAGATCCGACAAATCCACAAACCCACCGATTCCCCATAAAATCGCATCTCCCGAATCGCCCAGCGCCTGGAATTCACCTTTGAGCGGTTCCTCCATCAAGTAAGCTTCCGCGCCGCTTGGGATCCACCATTCTTCATCGAGTACAGTGCCGATCATGACCGTTTCGATCAAACGCGGTTCAAGCAGCGAATCAAACGACCAATCCAGCAGCGATCCTTTGATGCCGAAACCGCTAAGCCCCACCTGAATTTCACTGTTTTCGCGCAGGGTATCCGGAATCGGACTGGTATCCTGCACCCCGACAACTCCGGCAGCTCTGGAAAGGTCGCGCACCGGCGAGAGTGGGATCAACAGATCCTGCACGTAGAGCCCAAACACCGAAACACTGCTATAATCCTCGTGGAAAACATGGACGGTGCAGCCCTCCGGGCAGCTGAGCCCATCGAATTCCACCACCCCGTCCTGTGAAAAATGGGGGCCTTGATCTTCAACGAACACAACCGCGCCGTCGATCACCTCGCCGCTTCGTGCATCCATGACCACCACTCGAATATTCTCGGGCGGCCCCCAAAAGTTGCGCCAGGTCACCGTATCGGAAACGGCCGGGCAGTCCGATAGAGAAGCTGTAATTCGCGCTTCGCCCGGAGTTTCGCCCCCGGTCAACAAACCGTTCTGATCGACCGAAACCACCGCTGGGTTGTCTGAAACCCAATCGAAGAAAAATCCCTCGCTATTGATCCATTCCCCTCGCAGATTGAACAGATCAACCGATAATTGAACCGTTCGGCCGGTTGCAACGACACCGCTTCCTTGTCTGATATACAACTCAAACGACGCACAGCCGCCGATTTCCACACAAATCCCTGCCTCGCAAATTTCCCCCGCATCGCAATCGGCGCTGCTCTCGCATTCTTCGTAATAGCACTGATGATTGACGAGATTGCATTTGTAATGTGAACCGAACACCAAGCAATCTGCGTCGGCAACGCATTCGACCGGCTTGCACACTTTCGACGTTGGGTCACAGACATATCCCGTGCAACAATCAGCATCGGTCAGACAGGGAACGCCGAGGCAAACCTCCTCATCCACGATGTCCGGATCCTTATCTCCATCGGGAACCACCGGCCAATCCGCTTCGGCATCGCCGTCCCCTATGACACACTCGTGGTCGAAACAAACGCCTCCAGGCGGGCAGTCAGCGGAATCGCGGCACTCCCAATTTTTGCACTCACCGTCCACACAAAATCCGTCCGGGCACTGAGTGTCGCGCGTACAGGCATCACCTTGCTCGAAATCCAGTTCGAGCGTTCCGCTGCAGCCCTGCAGAATGAGGAATAACACACTCCAGCCAGCTATCAACCCGACCCAACGCATGACACCCTCCTCTGAGCAATCCCGAAAGACGCACAACTCCACGACCCATCTCATTCAGATGGTCCCCCGTGACCTTTGGCGAGTACAATAGGATTCTAAGGGGCTCGTTTAACTTTGTCAAACAAACTTGGTCGCTTGAAATCGTGGTGCTATAATCGCGTCGGATGAATTTGGAGCTGCCGTGATTATTTACAATTGAAAGGATCATCACCATGTTACGAATCTTTATTTCCGGCTTCCTGCTGACCCTGATTGTGTTGCTGGCTGCCTGCGGTGGCGATGACGGCGCCAGCGAAAGTGATTGCCGCGATCTCTGCGCGCTCGGCGTCGAGTGTTTGGATGAATTGGCGAGTGAAACGATGAACCAAGACGATTGCATCGCGAGTTGTCTGACAAACAACTTTCCGTCCGAGTGCCTCGCCTGCAAAAGCCAGGATGTCTGCGAAGCCTTCTTCGACTGCGTTGACGAACAATGCCCGGATATCACCGAAGAAGCCTCGGACGATTCCTATGATGATGAATACGGGATGGATAGGTAATTCACATCTCCATAAAACGGCCACGGCGCGATTACTCGCGCCGTTTTTTGTGGCCTCCCCCAAAAAAGACTTCAAATGTAAGCTCTCGCAGTATCCCCAAAAAACTCGACAGACACATCACCGCGATCGGGTGATGCGGTCGAATCGTGCAGACTATAGTTGCCCGTTGCGAACCGCCCAGTTGTAGGTCGCGCGACTCTTGGAATCACCCAACTCAATACCGCGCTCCAAAACCTGCCGGGCCTGGGCGCGCATTCCGAGATGCAGAAGGCAACTTCCCAGTCCGCCAAACACCCGGGCATCTTCCGGATTCAGTTTTTGCGCTTCACCGTAAGCCTGAACCGCTTTATCGAAAAACAGGCGCGCCTGCAATCGGCGCTCCTGACGCAGATAGCGCACACCCTTCACCACGTATTCATCACCCAGACGAATCCAATCCTGTCCGAAAGACGAATCATCGAAAGCAAACGCATCCACTGTCTGAGTATTATTTTCTTTCGCCATTACAGCCCCCTTGCATACCCCTGCATCATGCGCACAATTAAGCACCGACACCCAAAACTCCATCCCCACATGGAACCGTTCGATCACGATTCAAAGCGAAACATAACCGAATAGAGGTATCGGCAGAGTTCGTTATTCCAAATTGTTATTACTTCTTAAAACCCTAAATATAATGTACTATGGACGCTACTATATGTCAACTTTTAATTTTGGCCGACATTTCAATGCGGGTGATGTACCGCCGTATCTCGGCTAAACCGGATCCTGGAGATCCCCGGAAACTAGTCGCCGTGGTTTTCGTTTTTGGGGGGACGAAGAGGCAGGGGCAAGGCTTCCGGATGTTGGACACCCGGCCCGACCTGAACGCGCACGTCGCCAAGGGAGATGGGTTGGTTGCAAACGCGACACCGCAGTTCCGGAGTCACGACATGGCCGTCCGTTCCGTGAATGAACTGAATCACTGCGCCTTCCGGCGATTCCCAGCGTTCGCTCCAGGCGATCATCGCCAATATCACCGGAAACAGATCGAGCCCTTTCGGAGTCAACCTGTAACGATAACGTTTCGGCTTCGCTTGGTAAAGACGGCGCTCCACCACCTCGTGAGCTTCCAGTTTGCGCAGACGATCGACCAGAATATTTCGTGCGATTCCCAAATCGCGGCAAAGCGCCTCGAAGGTATCGATCCCGTAGAACAGGTCACGGACCACCAACATCGTCCACCATTCACCTAGCCCTTCAAGGACTCGCGCCAGCGGACATTCGAGATGGGAAAAGTCTTCTCGTTTCATGCAACCAGTATAACGTTGCATAATGAAATTTAAAAGTGTAAACTACATTTTATTATGCAATGGACTATTCGTGTTGATGGTTTTCTATTCGATCGTCCATGGGAGAAAGCAATGTCGATTGTCTTTCGTCAGGAATTTCGAGCCGGTTGGGGCAGCATGGATTTCAATGGTCACATGCGCAATACCGCCTACCTCGACCTTTCCGCCGATACGCGCATGCTGTATTTCGACGCCCAGGGTTTTTCAATGCGGGAATTCGAACGACGTTTGATCGGTCCGGTGGTGCGCCGGGACGAGATCGAGTATTTTCGCGAGGTGCGCATGCTCGACTCGGTAACCGTTGAATTGCGCCTGGCGGGTTTGAGTGACGACGGCTCCCACTTCAGTTTGGAAAACCGTTTTTTGCGTGCCGACCGGCAAGTTGCAGCGGTGGTTCATTCCAGCGGCGGTTGGCTCGACCTGAAGCAGCGCCGCCTTATCGCGCCCCCCAAGACGCTTTTTTCGTTGATCGCCGAGCTGGAAAACACGGACGACTTCAAAAAACTACCCTCAAGTTTGCGCTGAATATTTGAACTTTCAGCGTTCGCGTCGTTCCTCACCCTGCGTCAAACTATCGATATAGGCTTTGAGCTTCGCTTCGTCATCGTTGAAAAACCGCGTAAACTGCACTCCAACTCCGGGATTCAGGCCGATCCGTTCGCTCATTTCCGGTGTGACGACATGCACCACGCGGCTTTCGACGTGAATGACTTCCAGCTCTTCGGCAATAAACAGATGAACTTCAATACTGGAATTCAGCACGGGCGGCGTCAGGCACGTGATAAATGTGCCACCCATACTGATGTTGTTGGTGTATTCCTCTAAAAGTTCCGCAGCGGAATCGAACGTCACGCGCAGAATGATATCGCAGCGTTTTTCACACCGCGATTCTTTCTGCGACTCAACCAACATTTCCAAGAAATCCAGGTAATCGGCGGGGCGTTCGATAAATTCAACTCCCATACTGTGCATAACCATCGAGCCCGAAACCAGCTGACGTTTCGCTTCGTCGGCATCGCTCGACCAGCAGACCCGCCCCGTCAACGCGAGTGGTTTTCCACGATAGTCCACTTCTATCTGCAAACGCGACGCGGAGGAGAAAACAACCTTTCCGATGATCGCGGCGCCTTTGGCCGACAGGTTTTTCATAAACCCGATGAATCGAGGCGTATCTGGACCGTAGCGAACCGGTAATCGCTTACTGAGGCGATCTTTTTTGGGGGATGTCTTGCTCATCTTTTCTTCCACCATATACCAATTGAATGTTTCGTTTTGCTTCCATCTTTACAAGCAAGCGATTCATACCCGGTACTCTGGTAACAATAATCGAGGCGAAAGAATTTCAACGGTACTGTTCCAAAGCGTAATCGATCTCACAACCTTCAAGCGAATAAAGGCCGCAGAATTTTGAAAGATCCGCCCAATAGGGCTCGCAGTCAGCGGATGGATAGAGGTCATCAGCACCTGTGATCAGTGATCCGATGCAACATCCAACCCGACTACGTTCATCCGAGTCCTCAAAACTCTCGAAATATGCTGCGTAACAAGTTAAAATCGACACATACATCTGGAAACACGACTCGGGTGTGTAGATCTGGGCTTCGCAGAACGGAAGCGACTTTTCGATACAGACTTCAACCAGATCCTCGGTAAATTCCGAACCGAGCGTATCTTCGTAACAGGCCGAAGTGGCCGCACAGATTTTCGGCGTGGCAGCGACGCACTGCGCCTCTACTTCTTTCGGACTTGGAGGTTCGTAATCGGAGCCGCCGCAGGCCAACATAAGCACTCCCATACACAAACATGCAATCAACAGTACAAATCGTCTGGCTTGAATCATGACAACTCCTGAGTAATAATTTAATCTTGGGGATTATATCGAATAGAAAGACATCCGTCAAAATCGGCTGCATCGATTCAGGCGTATGGGTGTCCCTCAGCCAGATCTTTCAAGGGATACCAGGCTGTTACAAACGATGACTTTTATTGCGAAATTACATGTCGATATCTGGGTACATCTTCTTGGCGCAATCGGGACACAGACCGTGACTGAACTCCGCCTCCGAATGCTCGTGAATATAAAGTTCAATCTGGTTCCAATAACCTTTATCGTCACGAATTTTCTTGCATGATGCGCAAATCGGCAACAATCCGCTGAGCGTCTTGACTTGTTCGAGCGCATGCTGCAAATCGTGAATCAGCTTTTCCCGTTCGGCTTCTATCTGCTTACGTTCACGGGCATCGATATTGACGCCGATCAATCGCATTATGTTTCCATTTTCGTCGCGTTCCACCAGTTTTCCCTTGTGAATCTGCCACACCCATTCACCCGACCGGTTTCGCATGCGCAGGTCACACTCGTAATACGGAGTCTCTCCGTTAGTATGGGCCCACACTGCATTTTCGAACACCGTCCAATCGTCTGGGTGCAACAGCTCCATATAATCTTCAAGCCTCTGCGGCCCTTCCCCCGGTTGATTGTAACCCATCAAATCTTTCAGCCAACGGTGATCCATCCATCCGCTACCGGAAACAAGATCGATCTCCCAACGGTAAACACCCGCCGCTTCGATGGTGACGCGCAGCCGTTCTTCGCTGCGCGCCAACGCGGCTTCCATAACCCGTTGGCGGCGCATGGCGCGAATTTGAATCCAAAACAACCAAAAGACGATCACCAGCACCGCCAGCGTCACCGCACGATAGTAAGGAGTACGCGGCGACGGAGTTCCCCAGCCTCCCATGGGCAAGGCGGCCAATTGCCAGTGACCGTCGGGAATGGAGACATCCAGCAAAACCGGATCCTGCGCAAACAGCTCCGCTTTTCCGAGAAACACCTCGCCCCGTTCTCCCAACCCGTCTTTGCCGCGAATGGCGACACGCATGAAGTCGGTATCGTGCAAACCCGCCGCAGAAAACAAGCTCGGAACATCCAGTGCGATGGAGGCGATTCCGAAAAATTCCCCGCCTCCGGGTTCTCCATCAGGCCCCGGCAGAAAAACCGGCGTTCGCCCAATGATTCCCCAACCGCCCTGCACCAAGGTTAAGGGCCCTGCCACCACGATTTTGTGGCTATCGATGGCACGCTTGACGGCTGGCCATTGATCCGGAATTTTTCGATAATCCAAACCGATAGCGGCTTCATTGCCTTTGTACGGATAGACGAATTCGAGAACGGTCCCGCGAGATAAGCCAAGATTGCGAATATGGCGTGAGGCGGTCATGAAATGGCGCACGACTTTATTAAAGCGCTCTTGCGTGATATTCGGACCGGTGGCGACTTCCGTTACCAGGCTGCGGGCAAGCAGGATTTCCCCGTTCAATTCACCTTCGAGATTGGCCCGAATCACGCTGAGTTCGGAAAGAACGCGTGTGCGTCGTTCGCTATCGTAACGCCGGGTATCAAGGCGCTCGACAACCCACAACCCGGAAATCATCAGAACCATCACCACCACCGGCATGGTGTGGGAAATGACTCGCCCCCAAAATGCGGGCGATGGGTTGCCGCCCAAAGATGACATAACAGGCTCCTTCTGTCGTTTACCACCCGGAATCGGTCCAGCAGCTTGAAAACGTATCAACGTGATTTTGTGACGTTCACCGAAAGATCCCGGTGAAGGGTATGAAACGGAAACGAAGCATCAGGATCCACTCTAAACGCAAACACCCGGCGTTGATACACCGGGTGTCATAAAGATGAAACGGGTTAAGCTTCAGTCGGCCAAGGCCCCCAACCGGGCTTCGGCGCGCTTGAGCCGAAGCTCCTGCTCGGTCCAATCGGGATCGTCGAGATTGCCGTCCAACTTGGACATGGTATCTTCGGCCCGGTGAAGCGATGCCTCGGCACGTTGACGATCGATGTTTTCTTTGCGCTCGGCGGTTTGAACCAGCAATCGCACGGCGCCGGGCTGCACCTCGATGAAGCCTTTTCCCACGGCCCACACCTCGCGCGTCCCTTGCCGCACACATACGAAGACACCTGGCGGACTCTTGGTGAAGAATTCGATATGTTCGGGCATGACACCGAATTGGCCCTCGAATCCGGGCGCCACGATTTCATCCGCCTCGCAATCGAGTTTCTCGCCTTCGGGTGTGACGATGGTGACCTTGAGCTTGTCTGTCTCGGCCATGGTTTCCTATCCTCCGGCCGCTCAGTCGGCCTGGTTCTTCATGCGCTCGGCATTTTCGAGCACTTCGTCGATGCCGCCGGCCATGTAAAACGCCTGCTCCGGCAACGCGTCGTGCTTGCCTTCCACGACTTCCTTGAAGCTGCGAATCGTGTCTTCGAGCTTGACATAGCGGCCCGGACGACCGGTGAAGGCCTCGGCCACGTGGAAGGGTTGGGAAAGGAAACGCTGCAACCGACGCGCGCGCCCGACGGTGATCTTGTCTTCTTCGCTCAACTCGTCCATACCGAGAATGGCGATGATGTCCTGCAAATCCTTATAGCGTTGCAAAACCTGCTGCACCTGGCGTGCCACACCGTAATGCTCTTCGCCCACGATGTTCGGATCGAGAATGCGCGAGGTGGAATCGAGCGGATCGACGGCCGGGTAGATGCCCAGCTCGGAAATCTGCCGCGACAGAACCGAAGTGGCATCGAGATGGGCGAAGGTGGTCGCCGGGGCCGGATCGGTCAAATCATCGGCCGGGACGTAAATCGCCTGCACGGAGGTAATCGACCCCTTTTTGGTGGAGGTGATGCGCTCCTGCAATTCACCCAAATCGGTGGCCAGCGTCGGTTGGTAACCGACGGCGGAGGGAATGCGTCCCAAAAGCGCCGAGACTTCGGAGCCCGCCTGGGTGAATCGGAAAATATTATCGATGAAGAGCAGCACGTCGCGGCCCTCTTCGTCACGGAAATATTCAGCCGCGGTCAACGCAGAGAGACCGACACGCGCACGGGCTCCGGGCGGTTCGTTCATCTGTCCGTAGACCAGACAGGTTTTATCGATAACGCCGGACTCTTTCATTTCGAGCCACAGATCGTTGCCTTCACGGGTGCGCTCGCCCACGCCGCCGAACACGGAATAGCCGCCATGCTCCTTGGCCAGATTGTGAATCAGCTCCATGATGAGAACCGTTTTACCGACACCCGCACCGCCGAATAGACCGATCTTGCCGCCCTTCTGGTAGGGCGCGAGCAAATCGACGACCTTGATACCCGTTTCGAAGGCGGCGATGTGCACGTCCTGGTCGGTGTAAGCCGGGGCCGGACGGTGAATCGGATAATATTTATCGGTTTCCACCGGACCGGCTTCGTCCACCGGCTGTCCGACGACATTGATGATGCGGCCCAAAGTAGCAGGACCGACGGGGATGGTGATCTGGTTTTCGGTGTTGAGGACGTCCTGCCCACGCACCAAACCTTCGGTGGAATCCATCGCAATGGTCCGCACCGTGGATTCGCCCAGATGCTGCGCGACCTCCACGATGAGGTTCCACTCGGCATCCGAGACGGCCGGGTTGGTAATTTTGAGGGCGGTGAAGATTTCGGGCAAGTCGCCCTCTTCGAAGTAAACATCCACCACAGGTCCGATAACCTGGCTGATCTTACCAAGTTTGGCAGCCGCTTCCGTCATGAGTCGAACCTCTTTCTTTCTCGTTTAGCCTTTCAGCGCTTCCGCGCCGCCGATAATCTCCATCAGTTCCGTAGTAATCGCCGATTGACGCGCCCGGTTGAAAGCGAGCGTCAGTTTATCGATCATTTCACCGGCATTCTTGGTGGCCCCCTCCATGGCGGTCATACGTGCCGCGAATTCGGCCGATTGCGATTCAAGCAGGCACCGGTAAATCTGCATCGACAAATGTTGGGGAACCAGTTCGTCGAGGATCTCACGGCGACCGGGTTCATAGGTATACTCGTGATGCTCTACGCTTTCGGCTTCTTCGTCGGGCGTGATGGGCACCAGTTTCTCCAGAGAAACGTTTTGCGACATCACCGATTTGAATTCGTTGTAGAGCACGTAGACTTCATCCGCTTTGCCATCGAGGTAATCGCGCACAAGCCGACTCGCCACCGCATCGGATTCTTCGATCAGGTTGTGCTGGAAAATCTCGGGGAACGTACGGGCGATGCTAACCGGTTTGTTTTTGTAGAAATCTATGGCCTTGCGCCCGACCAGGTAGAGCCGGACGTCGCGGTCTTTCCAATCCTGTTCCAGCACGCGCCGCACCGTGCGCAGAATGTTGGCATTGAATGCGCCGCACAGGCCCTTATCACCGGTGATAACCAGCAGAGCAATCGACTTGACCTCTTCATGCGGGACCATCATCGGGTGCATATATTCGTCCAGCACCTCGGTGAGCCCTTTGATCAGGCCGTCGATACGGCGCGCATACGGACGCGTGTTGAGGATGGCCTCCTGGGCGCGGCGCAGCTTGGCCGCGGCCACCATCTTCATGGCCTTGGTGATCTTCTGCGTGTTTTTCACGCTGTCGATGCGCTTGCGTATATCCTTGAGACTCGGCATATCACCCCTTCACATTCAACCTGTCGTCACTACGGGGTAAAGATCGCTTTGAACTCGTCGAGCACCTTTTTGATCTTTTCTTCGATTTCCTTGGTCAGCTCTTTCTTCTCGCGAATGTCGCGCAGAAGATCGGGGAAGCTGTTCTCCACATACTCGAACAGGCTTTCCTCGTACTTGCCGACCGCCGACACTTCGTAATCGTTCAGATATTCACGTGTGGCAGCGAAAATCATGAGCACCTGCATCTCGACCGGCAGCGGCCGATATTGCTTCTGCTTGAGAATCTCCACCAAACGCGCGCCGCGATGCAACTGGCGCTGGGTTTCCTTATCGAGGTCGGAGCCGAACTGGGCGAAGGCCGCCAGTTCGCGGTACTGAGCCAATTCGAGGCGCAACATACCGGCGACCTTTTTCATCGCCTTGATCTGCGCATTACCACCGACGCGACTGACCGACAGACCGGCGTTGATGGCCGGACGGACACCGGAGTAGAAGAGATCCGTTTCGAGGAAGATCTGACCGTCGGTAATCGAAATAACGTTGGTCGGAATATAGGCCGAAACGTCGCCCGCCTGGGTTTCGATGATCGGCAGAGCAGTCATCGAGCCGCCGGTTCCCGGCAGTTTCTTCCAGGCCAGATTGGCTTTGTCGGGATGCTCGCCCAGCTTCTTGAGGCCCATCTCGTGAGTGAGCGGATTCTTATAGACTTCACCGCCCAACGCGGCTTCGGCCGTCGGCTCGGCATCCTTGGGCACGATCACGTAGTGTTCGGCCATTTTGGCGGCGCGTTCCAGCAGGCGTGAATGCAGATAGAAGACATCGCCCGGGAAGGCTTCACGGCCCGGCGGACGACGCAAAAGCAACGACAACTGGCGGTAGGCGACGGCATGTTTCGATAGATCATCAAAGATCAGCAGCACGTGCTTACCGTTATCGCGGAAATACTCCCCGATGGCGCAACCGGTATAAGGAGCGATGAACAGCAACGGAGCCATCTCGGAAGCGGTGGCGGCGACGACGCAGGTATACTCCATCGCGCCGTGCTGGTTCAGCTTTTCCACCACCTGGGCGACGGTCGATTGCTTCTGGCCAACGGCGACGTAAATGCAGAAGACCGGCGAATCGGTGTCGTGCGTCGCTTTTTGATTGATGATGGTGTCGACGGCGATGGCCGTTTTACCGGTCTGGCGGTCACCGATGATCAATTCGCGCTGACCGCGGCCGATCGGGATCATGGAGTCGATCGCCTTCAAGCCGGTCTGCAGAGGCTCTTTCACCGGCTGGCGGTAAACGATGCCGGGCGCTTTAACTTCGATGCGGCGCGACTCGGTGGTGGCGATCGGACCTTTGCCGTCGATGGGTTGTCCCAACGCATTGACGACACGACCGAGCACCGCTTCACCGGCGTTGACCGACGCGATACGGCCGGTACGCCGAACGGTATCGCCTTCCTTGATGTGCATGTCTTCACCGAACAACGCCACACCGACATTGTCTTCTTCCAGGTTCAGAACCATGCCGAATACATCATGGGGAAATTCAAGCAGCTCGCCGGCCATGGCCCCTTCCAGGCCGTAGACGCGTGCGATACCATCACCTACCGTGAGGACGGAACCGGTTTCCGCGACATCGACCTTGCGGTCGTAATCGGTGATCTGCTGCCGAATGATTCTACTGATATCTGCCGATCTGATCTCCACGTCAATTCTCCTTACCCATTGAGGCCCTGAAATGACGCAATTGCGTACGAATGCTTCCGTCGTAAACCACGGAACCGACGCGGGCCAACACCCCGCCGATCAAACTGGGGTCTACCTCTTTTTCGATCACCACCTGTCGGCCGGTCAGACGTCCGAGGGCGGCTTTAATGCGCTGATAACGATCCTCCGGCAACTCTGCCGCGGTCACGACCTGAGCGCGGATCTTGCCGGTTTTTTCTTCGACCAACTCACGCAGCATGTCGACGATTTCCGACAAATAGCGGATGCGGTCCCGTTCGACCAGATAGTCGAGAACGCGCTGAGCCGATGACCCGAGCTTGAGCTCGGCGGCGACACTTTTAACCACGGCGGCACGCTCGGTTCTGAAGGTCGGATTGATGAGAATCTGGTCGAGATCGGCGCATTGGCGCACCGCTTCGACGAAGATCATCAAGTCGCCGGCCAGTTTGTCGGCGTCACCCAGGGAACCGGCGACGCCGATCAGGGCGCGTGCGTAACGCTTGGCGAGGGCGGATCGTCTCATGCCCGCTTCACCTCCCGAATCGATTCGATGTAATCATCCGCCAGACGGACCGTATCGTCGGATGTGGCGGCCTGTGTTAGAAGTTCTTCCGCCTGTTCCGCGATGGCGCGCGCCGCTTCCGCCGATAACTGGCGGGTGGCTTTATCGATCTCGATGGCGATATTGCGTTCGGCGTCTTTCTGCAGGCGCTCGGCCTGACGGCGGGCTGTATCGAGGATGCGTTCTTTTTCATAGACGGCTTCCGCCCGCGACTGAGTCATGACTTCTTCGCGAGTGGCGACCAGTTCGTCGATTTTGCAGGCGTATTCACGGCCCTTGGCTTCGGCCTTCTCGCGTGCCCGGTCGGCCGCTTCCAAACGCGCCCGGACTTCATCGGCGCGGTCGGCAAAAAAGCGCGACACCGGCTTTCTAAGCAGAAACACCATGATGGTGATGAAGGCGATGAAATTGAAGAACAGGCTGATGACGTACACCCAGTTGACGTGGTGCTCGCCCGCGTGGGCCGCTTCCGAAGCCCAGGCCGAAGCGAGTCCGCTAAACAGCATAAAACCCGCCAAGATCCCTATTCGCAGGAATGCGGTCGACATGCTATTGCACCTCCCGTCCGAGGATCTTTCGCGCCAGTTCACGCGCCAGAACCGGGATCTCTCCCGCCATCTGGCGACGCGCGTCTTCGACGGCATCGCCGATTTCGGCCTGGCCTTTTTTTAGCTGGGCATTGGCACTGGATTGGGCTTTGGCCAGGATGTCCCGTTCATCGGCTTTGGCGGCTTCGCGAAGCTCCGACCGCACCTTGGAACCGGCGGAGCGCACCTGCTGTAGCAGGTCGGCATACTCCTTTTCCTTGGTTTTTACCATGGCTTCCAGTCCGCTATCCTCGGCAGCCGGAACCAACCGACGCCGACGTTCAGCCATCGTGGCCAGCATCGGGCGCACGAGAAAGCGGCTGAGGACGAAGAGGGTCAGCAGGAATAGGGCAAACTGGTAGACGACGGACGCATTAAGGTTCAGCAGATCGATACCAGCCATCGTTCGTTATCGCCTCACTGTTGTTACTCGGTTCATCCCAAAACCAAAAGGGGACCACGTTCGTAACACAACGCCACGAGGTTTGTCAAGTTTTACTGAAAGGGCTCTATTTGACAACCCCGTAGTCCCCGGATTCACACCCGGACAGGCAGGGGGTGTAGCAAGAATCGGCGCGCTTAGTCGGCAGCGGCGGGAGCGGCCGGTTTCCCTTGGGGCGCGCCCTGGGCTTCCATGTGGCAGGTCCCTTCGAATACAACGCCTTCATCGATCGTCAGGGAGCGTGTGGAAATAGACCCTACCAGACGAGCGGGAGCGTGCAGGTTGACGCCGCCCGGGGCAACGACATTACCCCGAACCTGACCGTAAACCACGACCCGGTTGACCTTGATCTCGGCTTCGACTTCCGCGCCTTCACCGATGATCAGAACGTCGTCGGAAAAGATCTCACCTTTAAAGCGCCCATCGATTCGGACGGTGCCTTCGAAGGTCAGCTTGCCTTCAAACTGGCTTCCTTTTCCGAGTAAAGCATTGATTTCGTTGCTGGTAGCTGCCATGGTTCCTCACGGTCATACGTTTTTCTTGTTTTAGCCCATCGGACGAAAATTGCAACTTTTTTCTTTCACTTGCCCGAATTCGCAGCCGGGCTTCAGCCCCGTTCCGAAACGGACCAAGCGCCGCGATCCGGCCTCAGTTCCCGATACCCAGCAGACGCAACAGACCATCCAGTTCATCCAGATTGGCGTAGTCGATCGCCAGCTGCCCGCGGCCGTTGCGGTCTTTCAAGCGCACTTTTAAACCCAGATGTTGTTCAAGCTGACGCTGCAGATACCGCACCTGCGCACTCTGGGACGAGGCACTCTGACCTTTTCGTTCGCGACCCGCTTTCAGAGCGGCGGCCCGGCGTTCCAGTTCGCGCACCGACATGTGACCGGCCACCAATTTGGCATCATCCAGCTGCGCCAGTTGGGGACCGCTCAAACCGGCCAGGCAACGGGCGTGACCGAAACTCAGCTTGCCATCCTCGACAGCGGCCACGAAATGTCGGGGGAGTTTGAGAATGCGCAGATGGTTGGCCACGCTGCTGCGGTCTTTGCCCACCCGCTCGGCCACGTCTTCCTGCGTGAGCTGATAGTCGTCCATCATGCGCTGAAAAGCCCGCCCGACATCCACGGGATTCAGGTTTTCACGCTGCAGATTTTCAACCAACGCCAGTTGGAAGGCCACGGCGGTTTCGACTTCTTTCAGGATCACCGGAACCGTGGCCAATCCCGCCAACTGGGCGGCCCGCCAGCGCCGTTCTCCGGCGATCAGCTCGTAACCGTCGGGAGCCGAGCGCACCAGCAGCGGCTGCAGGATGCCGTTTTCGGTGATGGAAGCGGCCAGGTCGTTCAAGTCGTTCGGGGCGAAACGGGAACGCGGCTGACCCGGCATGGGTCGAACCTCTTCCACCGGCACGCGTCGCACCCCTTCGGGATCGGGGCGCTCGGGGTTCGGCGCCACCGGCACGGGAGCCGCATCGGGAATCAGGGCGGACAGACCGCGGCCCAGGGCACGGGTTTTGGGTTTCGCTGTTTGGCTCATGGTGTCTCCTTGCTTGTCGGGCTCGCGGAAACCGTATCGCAAGCCGCCGCCGAAGCGCGGTCGGACGGCTGTCGGCTTAAAAATTCCTCCGCCAGCGCCAGATACTGCTGGGCTCCGCGCGAAGCGATATCGTAGAGCAACACGGGGCGTCCGTGGCTGGGGGCCTCGGAGAGGCGGACGTTGCGGCTGATGACGGTTTGATAGACCTTGTCTCCGAAATGACGGGTGAGTTCCTCGGCCACCTGGCGCGCCAGGTTGGTCCGAAAATCGACCATGGTCAACAGCACGCCTTCGATGGCGACATCGGGATTGACCTGCCGACGCACCAGATCGATGGTATGCATCAGATGGCCCACCCCTTCCAAGGCATAATATTCGGTTTGCACCGGAATCAGCAGGCTCTGAGCGGCGGATAGCGCGTTGAGGGTCAACAGGCCGAGCGATGGAGGACAGTCGATCAGGATGTAATCGAAAGCTTCATCCAACGCGGCCAAGGCTCCCCCCAAGCGTCGTTCACGGCGGTCGGCCTCGATCAGTTCGACTTCCGCCCCGATCAGATCGCGCCCGGCGGGTAGGAGCGTGAGCAACGGCAGACCGGTTTCGCACAAAACATCCGCCGCCGCGCACTCCTCCAACAGCACGTGGTAAAGATGACGCGCGACCGTTCCGGGCGGATACCCCACCCCCGAACTGGCGTTGGCCTGCGGATCCATATCCACCAGTAGCACGCGCTGTTCGGCGGCCGCGAGTCCGGCCGCCAGGTTGACGGCGCTGGTCGTTTTTCCGACCCCGCCTTTTTGATTTACTATTGCTACTATTTTAGCCAACTAACTCCTCCTTGGTGTACACACACAAGTGTCGCAGATCGCGCAGAGCCTCCAGCCGGTAGGATCGCAGATGTAAAGTAAACCCCGCCAGCGCTTGGGTCTCGCCCGACCCACGCCAGAGAATCAGGCGATCGGCGGGACGAAGTCGCTTGGCGGCCAGCTGCAGGGCCGCCGGGTCGGAAAACGTGGCGCGGCTGACCCAGACCTGCCGGGAGGCCGTGGCGGCTGGGGTGTCGTTCGCCAGTTCGAATTCCGGCCAACGCCCATGGTAACAGTCGACATTGGCCAGCGCCAGATTGCGCGCCGTATAGCGCAGAAATTCCACCTTTTTGGCGACGGCATCGAGCAGCGTGACGTGGCAATCCGGCCGCAAAACGGCCAATACCAGACCGGGAAACCCGGCCCCCGACCCGATATCCAGCACGCGGTCGCCCGGGTCGAGTTCCACCGCTCCCATGGCGCTATCGGCGTAAAGCAGCCAAGCCGCCGCTGCGGGGTCCGTGATCCGGGTGAGGTTGACTCGCCGATTCCAGTGCAGCAGATCGGTAAAATGCCGAGCCAAACACTCCGCTGCCCCCTCCGGCGAACGAACCCCGGCCGCCGCCAGCGAATCATCTATAACATATTGATATTGCTTCGTATTCATACGTTTGTTCCACGTGGAACATCCATCATATCGTTTGAAAAACCGCGGTTGTCATTAAAAACGCGCCCAGTTTAACGAATGCACGGCCGTCTGTCCATGTATTTCCGTTTCCCATCTACGCAAGCATTGCCCGCGAAGCGGCCCTATGCTACACTGCCGTCATGAAAACGTCGATTCTTTTATACGATCCGGATCTACCATCGGCAGGCTCCATTTTGAATGCCCTGCAGGCGGTGTTTCCCCTCTACGGCAGTTCCTTCTACGCCAAAGGCCGCATCACGCGCCGCGACCCGCCACGCGAACCCTCATCCGTCACCCTGGATATCACCCGACGCTGCTCATTCGGCTGTCGCTTCTGTTTTGCCGCTCATACCCGCTCGGCCGACGACCACACGCCCCTGCCTCTGATCGAGTCTTTGCTCACGCAACTAACCGGTCTCGACAAGCTGGTGCTCATCGGCGGTGAACCCTTCGAGCATCCGGCACTCAAAGAAATCCTGGCCAAGTCCCGCGAAACGGCCACCCGCGAAGTGGAGATCTTTACCAATGGAGCGGCTCTTCCAGCCGACTTCGAAAGCGCGTCACGCTGGCTGCAGTCGCTCTGGCCGACGCAAGCCGGATCGTCCTCCCCCGTCTTGACTTTAACGTTGGCGCTGGATCGCTGGCATCGTGAACGCCATGGTAGTCAGGCGCTTTCGCGCTGCATCCGTGTACTTCTGGCGTTGGAGGAAGCCCGGATCTGCCGCTTTCGGGTCAATCTCACCGATACCCGAATCCAAACCCGTGACTATCTCGATCGCCCCACGCTTTCCGCCGTTTTTTCCGATCTCGCCCCCGAACTCCGGCCGAGATTCGAAGCAGCCCTGGCGGCGGGCCAAGTGGAAGAACAATTCTACCTGAACCCCGTCATCACTCAGGGTCTCCAGCTTTCCGGTCCGGGTATCGAATACTTGCGGGCCGCCGATTTTCAGCACCACCCGGAAACCGTTTTCACCGTCAATCGCGGTCGCCCGCTGATCGTGTCGGCGCTCAACGCCGCCTGGATGCGGCAACCGCCGGACGGTCTCATCATTGGAGATCCAAGCCAAATTTCGCTGAATCGTCTCTTACTTGAGAGGCTGGTATACCCGCGCCTGCACGCTTGCGATCACCCAGAACGCCAGGCCGCGTTTCTGTCCCTGTGTCACCCAGTCCGGGACTCCGGCTTGGAACAGCGCGCGGCCGGATCGCACGAGAACCGGACACGCACTCGCAATCCGAACACGATTGCTTCGCTCTCGGCCGCCAGACGTCTGGCGGATCTTCGCTCGATCTTGGAAAACCCGGAAGCCTTCTTCTCCGGATTGGCGAATCGAGTTTGGGCATTGGGTAAATCCAGCCACCCAGACGATCCGTCTATCGAGCTTTCCGGACGTATAAAGGCGGACGCCTGGGGACTTCCGCTGCTACAGCAGCTCATCCGCCAACAGCTTGAAAAAGGTGACGAATCCGTCTTCGACACGGCCCTTCGGCAAACCGAGATCCTGCTTTCGTCCGCAACCCCGCGAGTTCCGGTCTTTCTCTCCCGGCCTCCCACTCTTTCGGGGGGAGAATCCGGCGAAATCGTCCCGCTTCCGCTTTCGCAAACCGCTCTGGACACCGCCCTTGGACCTTGGCCTGAAACGGCTTCCCAACTTGTTCATCCACGCGCCATCGGGTCCCCGCAGACCGGTCTTTCCCTCGATCTTCCGCATGTCGACCTTATCGAGTGGGATCTGTCACCCGACGAAGCCGCCGCCGCCACACGGCGTCTCTTTCTGTATTGGGAAGCGCTCTTTCACCTGTGCCGACCGGTCTGGCAGCGCCGACTCTCCGAGCTTGTCACCAAGCTGAATCCGAGTCCCGAGAAACGTCTGCACCTCATTCCGGCGGAATCTTTCAATCCGCAGCTCCCACAACCGTCACAAGCCTCGCTGCAGGCGCTGCTTGAAGCACCGGCCGCACTGGCCCGTCTGGTCTTGCTGGATCCGGCCCGGTGGCGTCTGGTGGACGACAATCCCGACTTGATACGCGGAGCCCTACAGATTCTGCAGCCGTTGGCCGATCGCCAAGCAGACGTCCGCAACCTATGCGACGAACTCGCCTATTGGGCACGTTCATTCTCAAACTCCAACCCCCCCGAAACGGTCCGACCATGACGCAGACAACCCCTCTTTCCCTGGCTTCAGACGATTCCCTGGCCGAGGCCTTGACCACGGCGGCATCTCACGGCAGCAAGGAGATCGCCTTTATCGAGGGCGATCTGCTCGCGCGTCCCGATCTGCCGCGCCTGTTGTCGATCTTGACTCAGCATGATCTGGCCTTCCGCTGCCGCAGCGCCGCCTATCAGCTGGCCGATCGTTCCCGGTTGACCGCCTTGCAGACCGCCGGTCTTACTCATCTCGACCTGGACCTGCCCGCCGGTTCGCCCTATGCCCATTTGCTCATGACCGGCCGAGAAGATTTCGCCGAAAACCTGACCGGGATCGCCAATGTCTGTGCGGCCGGAGTCCCGTGCACCGTCATTCTCCCAGTCGAAGCCCGCAATCACGGAACTCTGAATCGCGCCATCGCCTGGCTCGACACTCTGCCCGACCCGCCGAAGGTTCGTTTCGAGCCCGCTTTACCCACCGTATTCGAGGCGGATATCGCGCGGGCTCACGCGGAACAATCACGCTGGCGTGAGGCGGCCATCGATTCCGAACCCGCCCGGCATTTCTACCGCGCCACTGGCCGCCGCCTGCACTTCGATCCGACGCGCTGTCCGTTTCGAAGTGGAGAGCCGCTCTTGCCGGATGGTCGTCGCCATGCTCTGCTGCAGGTAAACGAGGGGGAGTATGAGCTCTATGAGCTTGACGCCGTGGACGTAACCTCCGATTCCGCCATGATCGCCCGCAGCCTGCGCGGACGTTTGCTGGCCGGTTCCCCTTTGCGCCCGACCCGGTTATCCGACACCTGCCAAAAGTGTCCTCGCCTGCATAATTGTCCGGGAGCTTTCCGGCTTGGTGAGCCCTCCGATCCGGCTTCACTCGCCGCACCCCTGCCGCAAAAAAATCCAGCCTCCTCCGACGAGCGGCCGATTGAACTCAGTCTGCTCGCACGCAGCGGTCCCAATGCCTGGCGGGCTTTGCGCGCCGCCCTGATCGCGTGTCCGGTCGGGGATTCGATCGTAATCTCAGGTGATTGGCCAATCGGCGTGTGTTTACCGCCCGCGGAATCGCCCGAAGCAAGCTCCAGGCCCTCCGCTTCACTAGCGGCCATCGGTCCCGCTCTGATCGCCGACATGGCCCGCCGTTTCGGCCATGACGTCGTCGATTACCAACTGCCCGATTTCGGTTCCGTCGACGGCTGGCAGCTTGTCTGTCGCCGCGTGTCCGAAAACTCCGCTTTTCCGCAACATGAACGTACCGCCGTCGCCTGTATTTCCAGCGCCTGCGTGGCCCAATGCCTGATGTGTGCCCTGCCGCAAGCCTATGCCGGTTATGCTATCCCCACGCCGCAGGTCTGGCGGCTTTTGGAAGAACTGAAGTTGACCGGCTTCAGCGCGGTCGATCTCTTCGGCGGCGAGATCACCCTGCGGGATGACCTCGCGACGATCGTCCGCCTCTCCAAAAGTCTGGCCCTCTACACCATGGTCATCACCACCGGTTACGGTCTGGACGACGACGCCATCGCGACTTTAGTCGACGCGGGCCTGGACAAACTCGAGGTAGCGCTCGACGCTCCCGACGCCCCTTTGCATGATCGCATCAAAGGACGACCCGGTCTGTTCGTCCATGCCTTGCGTGCCATCCGCGCCGCCGTCCGCCATCCACGCCTGTATGTCGAAGTCAACACCGTCATCCTGGCCGACAACCTGCACGAGCTGCCGCGCCTGCACCGCTTCGTAGCCGACGAATTGGGTCTGCGGCGACACCGCTTCTTCTACTACGTTCACATCCCCTCGGGACTCAGCGCTCCACGCTGGCTCGGGGAAAAAGGGGCGCGCGCTTGGGTCGACCACACTCACGATGAGTTAATAAATACATCACGTGAATTTAATACTATTCTTGATTTCTGTCCCCCCATCGATCCGTCCGCCTATGCCGACCAGCGCCAGGCCATCGACCGGCTGGCCACGGGAGCCTATCAGGAATCCACTCCCTGCCACGCCCCCGAACGCGATCTGATGATCATGCCCGACGGCGAGGTGTATGCCTGTATGAGTCCCACCATCGTCAAGCGCCGTCCGGTTCTGGGGCTTCTCGGGGAGACGCGGCTGATCGACGCGCTGCGTTCACCGGCACGCGACACATGGCTGAGTGAAGCCGGAACGTGGCCGGAATGTCGGGGTTGCATTGCCAAACGCGGTTGATTTGAGGCCGAAGGGGAGGTTTGGGTCGCGATTTGAAATTTACCGCGCCATTCTGCCTATTAATTCGGCAGCCCACCTCTCCTCCGGCATACCTTTCCCGTCAATCTTCTTTTCGCCTCCACTGAGTACACCCGCTAAACGCCCGATATGAAAATCATTAATAACATTAATCATTTTCCTCACCCCCTCCCGCAACTTTCCCCTTGCCTCTCTCCAATTTTTCAGGTTAGAGTTCGGCGGTTGGGTTGTGCCGACCGGCGCATCCACCCACCGCATACAGCGACGACTCTGGTGGGATTTTTGTTACCTTGCCGCAAGGGAAGAGGCCAGGGAAATGGGTGATATTTGGCAACGCGTGGTCGCCACGCTGCGTGAACGAACGAACGAACACAATTTCAATCTATGGTTCCGTCCCATCCGCCTGTTGGACATCACCGACACCCATTGGGTCCTGAGCGTTCCCAACGGGTTTTTGCGCGATTGGATTACCGACAATTACCTCGACATTCTGGAGCGCAGCCTCTACGAGGTAACCCGTGAGGATAAGAAAGTCCGCATTGAGATCGAAGCCGTCACCCAGTCCGATTCGGTCGCGTCCGACTCGGCTCCGACGTCTGCGGCTCGCCCGCCAAAGCGTCGCCGCCGCACCAAGGTGAAACCCACTATCGGCATTCCGCTCAACGAACGCTTTCGCTTCGACCGCTTCGTTATCGGAGCCTCCAACGAGTTCGCCCATGCCGCCTGTCAGGCGGTGGCGCGTCAACCGGGAGGCAGTTACAATCCGTTGTTCATCTATGGAGGGACGGGTCTCGGCAAAACCCATTTGCTGCAGGCGATCGGCTATGAAGCGCTGCGCCTGCACCCTGAGACGCGCGTCGCCTATATCACCTCCGAACGCTTCATGAGCGAATTGATCCAGAGCATCAGTTCCAACCAGATGGCCGATTTCAAGCGCCGTTACCGCGATATGTGCGATGTACTGTTGATGGACGACATCCAGTTTCTGGCCGGCAAAAGCTCGACCCAGGAAGAGTTTTTCCATACCTTCAATTTCCTGTTCGAATCGGGCAAACAGGTCGTGGTCACTTCCGATCAATACCCGCAGGAAATCAAAACCCTCGACGAACGAATCCGCTCGCGGCTGCGTTCCGGCCTGGTGGCCGATATCAAAACGCCCGATCTGGAAACCCGTGCGGCCATCCTGAAGAAAAAGGCCGATCTCGACGGTTTCGCCATCGACGACGACGTTCTGCGTTTTCTCGCCAAAAACGTCCGCAGCAATGTCCGCGAGTTGGAAGGCTCTCTGATTCGACTGGAAGCCTATATCTCCTTAACCGGAGCCTCCTGCAACATGGAGACGGCCAAAGAAGTTCTGAGAAGCTTCATTCAAACCCTGCCGCCGGATTTGAATGCCGTGCAGATACAAAAGCGCGTGTGCAAATATTTCAGCGTCAGCCAGAACGATCTGTTGTCCAAAAGTCGGGCTCGCAAGTTGGTGATTCCGCGTCAAATCGCCATGTTTCTGGTTAAACGCTATACCGATTTGAGCCTCAAGGATATCGGAGCCAGCTTCGGAGGGAAAGACCATAGCACCGTGATTGCGGCCATCAATCGAGTCGAGCGTCTCTTGGCTGAAGATATGAAAACCCGTGACACCATCGACGCGTTGGAAAAGCAGCTAGTCAATTGAGATTATTGATGATCATCTGTGGACAAACCGTGAGTAAGCCCGTTGAGATTCGGTTGGATTCGCCGCTTTTATCCACGTCGGAGAATTCTCCGTGCTTTTTTGTTGATTTCCTTTCGGCTTTCCACATAATAGTACACACGGGATTAGCCAAGGTTTTCGTTAACTTGCGTAGCTTATCCCCCGTTTCAACACGGCTACTACTGCAACTATAGATATTTCTTAAAAGAATATTGTGTCTTTAAGCAGGTGGCGAGTAAAAGATTTCGAATCGTTACCGAGCAGAAGGATGATAGAACCATGCGATTAACCGCAAGCAAAGAAACGCTGATGCTGGCCTTGGGACGCATTCAGGGTATTGTCGGCAAAAAATCGACGATGCCGATTCTGTCCAACGTGCTGATTGAAAGTACGGCCACCGATCGTTTTACGATGGTCGCCACCGACCTGGATATCTTTTCCAAAGGCGAGTACGACGGTTTGATCGACGATCCCGGGCGCATTTGCGTCAACGGCCGTGACTTGCACGATATCGTCCGCAATCTTCCGGCGGGCACGATTCAACTGGAAACCGCCGATGACCACAACGTCAAGATCATCGCCGGAAAAGTCAAATTCAAGGTGCCCACCACCAGCGTGGACGATTATCCGAATATGCCGGATTTCGGCGAGGTGGATTACGCGCAGATCGATCCGGCCATTCTTCTCGATCTGATCGAACACACCTTGTTTTCCGTTGCCAACGACGACCCGCGCATTTTTCTAAACGGCGTCAATCTCGAACCGCTCGAAGAAGGAAAACTGCGTCTGGTGAGTACCGACGGTCACCGTCTGTCCCTGGTCGACCGCGAGATCAGCAGCGATGTCAAGGTTTCCGATCCGGTCATCATTCCGCGCAAGGGTCTCATCGAACTGCGCAAATTGCTGGAAGAAAACGCCGAACCGCTGGAAATGGCCTTTTCGGCTTCCAACGGTTTTTTCAAGCGCGATGATGCGCTTTTGGTCATGCGTCTGATCGAAGGTGAATTCCCCGATTACAACATGGTGGTTCCCAAGGGAGCCGACCGCCGCGTCACTCTCAATCGCGTTTCGTTCACCGATGCCCTCAAGCGTATTTCCATTTTGTCGGCCGATCGCTCGCATGGCGTTCGTTTCAAGATCAGTTCCGGCGAATTCGTGATCGAGGCTTCCAGCCCCGAGCGCGGTGAAGGACGCGAGGAATTGGAAGCCGTCTATGAAGGCGAGCTCATGCAGGTGGGATTCAACGCCCGCTATTTTCTTGAAGCCATCAATGTCATTCACGGCGATGAAGTCGTGCTCGAACTGGCCGACGAATTGAGCCCCTGCGTCGTCAAGGACGGCAGTGACGACGGTTTCCTGAGTGTCATCATGCCGATGCGCATCAGTTAACGGGATTCCCAGTTACGGTATGTCTGAACCGCCTCAACCGTTCAACGTCGATTCGCCTGCCTTCGGCAATCAGTTGGTCCGGATCGACCGGCTTTCCGTTGAGGGTTTCCGCAATCTGCGGCAGGTGCGCCTCGATCTGAATCCCCGTTTCAATTGCTTCACTGGATCCAATGCCCAAGGAAAAACGAATCTGCTGGAAGCGGTCGCGCTGCTGGCGGATTTGCGCAGTTTCCGTGCCGGACGCACCGAAGATTGGGTGGTCGAGGGCGGCGAACGCGCACACATCAAAGGCCGCGCCCGGGCCGGGGAGCTGGACTATGCCGTTTCGCTCTCGATCGGACGCGGAACGCGGCGCTTGGTGGTCAACGACAAACCCGTTCGACGCCACAAGGATTACCTGGGCCAATTGCCGTCCGTCGCCTTTTCTCCCGAGGACGTTCGTCTGGCCAAAGGCTCGCCCGATGCGCGAAGACGTTTTCTCGATCGGGCGCTTTCTCTGGTGCGTCCCGGGTATTGGGATCTCGCCCTGGAATACAAACAGGTGCTCAAGCGCCGCAATGCCCTTTTAAAAGCACGAAAAGCCCACGGTGAGTTGTTCGACCTGTACAGCGAAAAATTGGCCGAATGCGGGGCGGCTATCGATCAGGCGCGGGCATCGATGACCGCTGATTTGCAACGCTTGTCAAGACAAGCCGTGGCGGCCGTGTCCGAAAATTCCGAAGTGTTGGAATTGAGCTACCTTTCTTCTCCCCCCGATGAGACGCAAGCCCTGTTTGGCGATTCAAGTTCGGTTGAGGGAGCGGAAACGTCGCCGGATCGTGTCGCGGCGCTTACGCAAGCCCTGCAGCGAAAAGCGCCGCATGATCGGGAACGTGGGTATACGAGCGTCGGTCCGCATACCGCCGATCTGGGTATCCGGCTCGACGGCCGTCTCGCCCAGACCAGCGCTTCCCAAGGTCAACATCGAACGCTGGCTCTGGCGCTCAAAGTGGCCGAAGTCGAAATCGTCCACGCCGCCCGCGGTGTTTTTCCGATTCTGCTGGTCGATGATCTTTCGTCGGAACTCGATGCCGGACGGCGCGCCCGTCTGTTCGATTATCTGACCCGAAGCGGCGGACAGGTGCTTCTCACCTCCACCGATCCCGAAATCGGCGCGGGTTTGGCTCCTTACGGCTTGGCCGCTTTCACGGTAAGGGCGGGCCTGATCGAACCGAGTACGACCAACCCCGTTTCGGGAGATCCATCATGACCTGGTTGCATGCCGCTATTCTCGGGGCCGTACAGGGGCTGACCGAATTCCTGCCGATTTCCTCGTCGGGACATTTGACCTTGATGCAGTCCGTTTTGGGAATCGAAGAACCGGATGTGTTTTTCGATGTGATTTTACATGTCGGAACCCTGTTCGCCGTGCTGTTTTACTACCGGCGCGATCTGCAGGCCATGCTCGCGGATGTCGTCGCCCCGCGCGTGCCCGGAACCCGTTGGGTCAATCCCGAAAACTGGCGGCTCAATCGCGGGCGTTGGTGGGTGATCCTGATCGGACTCGCTACGGTCCCGACGGGCGTGATTGGGTTTTTAGGTAAAGATTTTTTCGAATCACTGTTCACGTCGGTGGCGGCGGTCGGGGCGTTTTTGTGGGTGACGGCCTTGATTCTGGCGGGAACCTGGTTTACGCGGCGCAATGCCCGGGGCGACTGGGCGGGCTGGAAGGCGATTCTGGTCGGCATCGCTCAAGGGTTCGCCATTCTCCCCGGTATCTCCCGTTCGGGCACTACGATAGCCCTTTCCCTGGCGCTCAAAGTACGGCCGGAAGAAGCGGCGCGCTTTTCGTTTCTCCTTTCCATTCCCGCCATATTGGGTGCGCTTGCACTCAAGCTCGGTGATGTCTCCATCGACCAACTGGCCTGGCTTCCGTTTCTCGTTGGATTTGCCGTCAGCGCCCTCGTGGGGTATGCTGCTTTGTGGCTCGTGATCCGATTGGTCGAACGGGGGCGCTTGCATTGGTTTGCGCCCTATTGTGCCGTGATGGGCCTGATCGCGTTGGCGTTGCCGTAATCGTCGAACCGACAGGAGGCGGGGTGTGATTCCGTACGTAACGATTCCCAAATTGGATATCTTCGGCTTGGAACTGCGGCCCTTTTTCCTGTTGGTCGCCCTCGGTATCGTGGTCGGCATCGTGGTATACGACCGCATCTGCCTGCGGGGCGGGATCGACCGGCGGGCGGCGTTGCATTTGCCGGAGTTGTGTGTGTTGGGTGGATTTATCGGCGCGCACCTCGTGCATGTGCTGTTTTACAATCCCGAACTGCTGGCCGAAGATCCCTGGGTGCTGTTTAAATTCTGGGGCGGGATTTCCTCCATCGGCGGTTTTTTCGGCGGCGTGGTGGCCGGAGTCGGCTACCTGAAATGGAAACGACTGGCTGTTTTGCCCTATGGCGACCGCATCCTGTTCGGCTTGACGGTCGGTTGGATCTTCGGGCGCACCGGCTGCGCCGTCACCCACGATCATCCCGGCCTGTTGACGGATTTTCCGCTGGCGGTGGCCTTTCCCGGTGGTGCGCGCCACGACCTGGGTCTCTACGAACTCTGTGTGACGATCGCGTTGGCCGCCATTCTGTTCTCGCTATCGAAAAAGCCGCGCCGCCATGGCGTATACATGGGTGTTTTGCTTACTCTCTATTCGCCCATTCGGTTTTTCCTCGATTTTCTGCGAGCGACCGAGGGCCGCTATGCCGATAATCGCATGTTCGGCTTAACCGCCGCCCAATACGGCGTGATCGTGCTTTTCGGGATCGGCGTTTATCTGTTGGCCACCCGCAACCGGCGTCCGATGGATGTGGCGTTTTTAGGTCCACGGCCCGCCGTCGGCAATAAAAGCGAAGGAGAATGAGTTTTCATGAAGGCGCTTGAACAAACGGCCCAAACGCCTTGGATCCGGCGAATCGGGTTTCCGCTTGTATTGGTTCTGCTTACCGTGATCGTTTACAGCGGAACGCTCGGCGACGGAGCCATCGGCGACGGGCTCGACTGGGTCGAGGCTTCATGGAGCCATCCGCTGGACCAGCTGAATCCCTCTGCCGCTTTGACGGCCTCTGCCGATGCCCCGGCCTATTGGGCGCGCTACCACGAGATCGACCGCCGCCTGCGCGAGCTGGGCGGCGAACTGCGAATTTATCGCCCTCCCCTGCCCCAATTGCTGCGCGTGGTCGAGGCGACGCTGTTCGGCGGTTGGATTCCCGGCTATCGGCTGGTGGAACTGGCGTTGCATATTCTGGCTTTGTTGTTGTTGCTGCGCCTGTTGCGACGTCTGAACGCAAAGCCGGTTCTTGCAAAAGGGTTGGTTTTGGTGGCGGCGGTGCATCCGGTTTTGTCCCATGGCGTGACGATGCTCAGCGGCCTGCCTTTTCTTCTGGCGGGCGTTTTCGGATTGATGGCGGCCCTGTGCGCCTTATCCGCTGCGGAAGGTCGTGCACCACGCTTCATGCCGCCGGTCTGGCTGGCACTGGCGCTTTTGTCCGACGCCACCGCTTTAGCTGTTCCGGCGCTGCTGGCCGGTTATGGATTGTGGGCCGGTAAACCTTCGGAGGACGACGACTCCGAAGCCGTTCCCGAACACGGCCGCCGGACATTGATCGACCTGCTTTGGGTGTCGGGCGTTTTTTTGTTTCTGCGAGCGTTTCTTCCGCTCGTGAGCGGTCCGCATGGTTTGGAAGGCTGGTATGCGCTGGAGTACACGAAGGGCTTGACGGCCCTATTCGCCATGCCGTTGGTGCATACCTTGTTTTATTGGCTGGCCTTGACGCCGCCCAACGCTCCGCTGCCGTTGCCTTTCAGCGGGTTTTTTGCCGGGATCATCGTTCCGGCGTTTTTTGCGATGGCTTTTTGGCGGACCTTCAAAGCGAAGAGCCGTCTGGCCGCCGCCGGTTTGTCGGCCTATGCAATGGCGGCGCTGGTGGCGCAGGGAAGTCCCATACAACCGGAGGCCGCCTGGGTACCGCTGATCGGTTTGGTTTTAATCAGCGCGGATTTACTCGAAGTCCTGATTCAACCGGGCCGGGCTCGCGTCCTGCGATTTCTGGGCCTGATGGTGTTGGTGCTCTATCTGCTACCCGCCGGAACCTATCTGCATGCCACCAACCGAACGATTCTGGGTTCCGTCACCCGTACCGGCGACAACCTGGCCGAGCTCTTGGCCCCGCAGGTGAAAAGTCTGCCGCCGCAAGCGCGGGTTTACTTGTTCGGTGTATGGGGAGCTTCCTCCTTGCTCGACAAACGCCTGCGGCTGGCCGCCGGACGCCCCGATCTTCAGGTTCGTCTGTTGAGCTTCAATCCCTCCCATGTTCCGCTGGGTTTGCCGCTGCCCGAGGATCGGTTGACCGCGGCCTTGACGGAGTGGCTGGCCCCATATCGGGATGAAGTTCCGCATCTGTTGAGCGCTCCCGGAGGCAACCGCCTGCGCCTGGAAATCCCTTACGGGAGCCTGCTGGTCAGTCTGGCCGACTTTACGCCTTCGGGCTGGTTTGCCGCCATTCCCGCCGGTCGGCGACTCGATGCCCCGGGTGTCGCCGTGCGCGTCGATCTCCCGATTAATAGTGAAACGCGCGGGATCACATACGAAATTCCCCATACGCTCACCGATCCGAACGCCGCCTTTTTCATCTGGCGGCAAAACGGCTGGGAACGGCTGGACATGGGCGTTTTAGCCTCACAGGGACGACGAAAAGGTGAAAAGCGGTAAGATATTTCCAAATTATTTCATCTTGCTTCTTCTTTGATGAATCCAGCGACTCGCCGCTCACGGAAACCCGCTGAAGCGTCGTATTTTTTACGGTATCCGGAACAAAGGGTGGACATATCCACCACTTGCAGGTATCCTAATGTGACTTTTTCAGTAGATCTGGAGGGATGAACGTGCAACGGATCCTGATCGTCGATGGCGATGAACACAGTCGCTTGATCATGGAGGTCGGGCTCGGTAGCGATCGGGTGGAAACCACCACGGCCGATTGCGGTCAGGCCGCGCGGGAAATCCTGGAACAGGCTACCTTCGACTTGATCCTGACGGAAGTCGACCTGCCCGACGAACCTCCCTTTGCCTTGGCTCGCGCCATAAAAGCAGACCGCCTGACCGCCGATGTTCCGGTGGTGTTCATCACGCGCCGCCGCGCCATCGAAGATAAAATACACGGGTTGGAAATCGGGGGAGAAGACTACCTCACCAAACCGATCTATCTGCGTGAATTCGTCGCGCGGGTTCATGGATATCTGAAAAAACAAGAACTGGCCGGTATGCAGCACGGCCATTTGCGATCCCGTTATTCGGGGTTCTTATCCAAAGGTCTCGGACACGACATCTTGCAGAGCGCCTTGGAGGCGCGTCGTTCGGGCAGGCTGATCTTCGACCGTGGGGGTCGCTTAGGCGCGGTCCACTTCAGCGACGGACTGCTGCTGGATGCCGAACTCGGGCATGCCGACGGCTTCGAGGCGGCGGTCGAGTTGCTGACCTGGGCCAGCGGCTCCTTCACCATTCATTTCGACGGCGTACAGGCGGAAAACCGTTTGGGCGATCGCCAGGAAGAGGTGTTCGTTCAAGCGCTCAAGCTCGAACGTCGCTACGAGCGGCTGAGTCGGACCGTGCCCGATCTGCGCGCGGTGGAACTGGCCGAAGTCTTGGCGCGTATCAATGCGTCGGACAGCGATCCCGCCTATGCCCCGATAAAAGCCTGCCTATCGGTGCCGGCTCTTTCTTCCACCGATCCGCCGGAATTGGATGACGCTTTATTGGAAGCCGTGGCGCAGTTATTGGCTTCTCTCGGCGATGAACCCGATCTTCCCCCCGCCCACACCGATCTGCCCGAAACGGTTGTGCCGGATGATGGCCTGCACCATACCGGATCCGTTACCTACGACAATCTCAAGCCGGTCGCGGCTGAGGCGGAAACCCATCTTCCCCCGGAACGCAGCGAGGAGGAGGAACGGCTTTTTTGGGAGCGCGAAATCGATGGGCGGGAAGAAACGGATGAGCGGTCCGTAGCTGCCCACGAATCTGTAAAGGGCGAACCGGAAGAATTCCTCGGTGACGCGTTGGCGATAGCCGTTAAAGACGAAAAACCCCTCGAACCGGATCCGCGTCTTGAACGTTCCCTCGATCCATCGGCCTTGCCGGTCGAGGAAGAGCCCGAGGCCGAGACCACCGCCTCCGGCGAGGTGCGCGAAGCGGCGATCGATATCAGCGAATTGGGAACGCTGGTTGAAGACGAGTCCATGGTATCGGCAGAATTGATCGAGCCTGCACAGGTGGAAAACCTCGAACCGGTCCCGCAACGCCCATCGGACGAAAGCTCCAAACTGGAGACTCCGCCGGAACGTGAACCGCAGCCGGTAACACCCCACCAGGTCGCCGATGAACCTGAAGGTGATGTGTTGCAGGCGAGCCCCGTTCCACCCGAAACCGCGCCACGTGAGCCCGCACCGCGTGAGCCTGCACCGCGTGAGCCCGCGCCGCGCAAGCCGGTCGGGGAAACGCCTGTCGAGAGACCCCCGAAAAGCGAGAAAAAATCGGAACCTGAGCCGATGCCGCAACCTGAGCCGCGTCCTCTCCCTGCGGCGACAGCGGTCGATAAACCGAAGAAAAAACAGGAAGTTCTATCGGCGCGTATTCAGCCGGAGGATCCGTGGGAAGGAGATTGGGGCGAAGACGAGGAGGAACCGAACCGCAAACCGCTTATCATCGGTTTGATTGCGGCGGCGCTTGTGGTGGCGGGAGTGGGGCTTTGGCTGTGGTCCGGATCCGAGCCCGTTTCAAACGATCCACCCGACACAAAGGTGCAACCGGTCGACGAAGCGGTTGTTGCCGATAATCCGCCGCCTCCCGCCGATCCCGTTCCCGTTGCGATTCCGGAACCGGTCGAGCCCGAACCCCCGGCCGAAATGGAAGAAGCGCCCTCCATTCCGGAACCGGTGCCGCCCGTCGTGCGTGAGACACCCAAACCGAAGGAAACACCCAAGCCCAAATCGAAGCCTGCGCCCAAAGCCGAAAGGCCTCGAACGGAGCCCACTCCACCCGCCGATACGGCGGATGCAGGAGGAACGGATGCCGCCGGGCTGATTAAGAAGGGTCGGGGAGCGCTTAAGCGCCGAGAGTTCAGCGTAGCCGAACGCGCCTTTCGCGATGCCATCATTGCCGCCCCCGGAAAATCCGCCGCCTACGTGGGCTTGGGGCGCGTATTTATGGAGCGCGGTCGTTTGAACGAGGCTCAAACCCAGTTTACCAAGGCCACCCGCGCCAACCGTCGCGATGCGGTTGCCTGGCTGCAACTGGGTACCGTGAAGCAGTACCTCGGCGACAACGCCGGGGCGAAAAAGGCCTACCAGGAGTATCTGAAGCTCAAGCCGCGCGGAAAAACCGCCGATGAAATTCGGGCCGTCATGGATAGCTTGTAGTCTCCTCACCCGCCTCCACGCCATCGTCGTGTCCCTTGACAGCGATTCGCGGATGTGATAGCGGAAGCTTGGCTGATTTCCGCGTGCGTGTTGCCATCCCGGAATTTCAAGGAGTGCCGCCGATATGTCCGAAAATGCCCCCGCCTTGGTTATGGGCTTCGAGTCGTCCTGCGACGAAACCGCCTGCGCCATTTTGCAAGACGGCCACCGCCTGCTGGCGTCGCAGATTGCCAGCCAGGTGGACGAACATGCCCGTTTCGGCGGCGTGGTGCCCGAGGTGGCCAGCCGTCAGCATTTGGCCGCCCTGTTTCCCCTGGTGGAACGCACGCTGGCCGATGCGCAGCTCACGCTGGCCGATATCGACGCTTTCGCCGTAACACGCGCGCCCGGATTGATCGGCGCTCTTTTAGTGGGCGTGTCGGCCGCCAAAGCGCTGGCCTTCGCTCTCGACAAGCCCCTGGTAGGCGTCAACCACCTCGAAGCGCACCTTTTAGCGGCTCGGCTTCTCGCATCGCCTCCCGCGTTTCCCTATTTGGGCCTGATCGTTTCGGGGGGCCATACGGCCCTGTACGTCGTTGAGGACGGCGGGCGTTTCACCTTGCTGGGCAATACGCGCGACGACGCGGCGGGCGAGGCTTTCGACAAAGTCGCCAAGCTTTTGGGACTGGGCTATCCCGGTGGGATCGCCATCGAACGCATGGCCCAGAGCGGCGACCCCGACGCCATCGCTTTTCCGCGTGCGCTGAAAGCGAAAACCACCCTCGATTTCAGTTTCTCCGGCCTAAAAACCGCCGTGCGCAGCTATCTGCAAACCCATCCGGCCACCCCGGAGAGTCTGCCCGATATCTGTGCCAGCTTCCAGGAAGCGGCGGTGGACGCCCTGGTGCGTAAAAGCGTTCAGGCGCTGAAACAACACCGGCTGCAGCGTCTGGTGCTGGCGGGCGGCGTCGCGGCCAATACGCGTTTGCGCGAGCACGCCTCGAAAGCGGCGCGGCGCATCGGGGTCGAATGCTATCTGCCGGAACGTTGGCATTGTACCGATAACGCGGCCATGGTGGCCCTGGCCGGTTTCGAGCGCCTCAAACGCGGCGAGCGCGCGGATGCCACTCTTAATGCCGCCGCATCGGAGCACCGCTTCTAATGTCGTCACCGCGCGAATGGCTCGATCGCTATAGCTTGCGTCCCAAGAAATCCTGGGGCCAGAATTTTTTATCCGATGCCAACATGCGGGCGCGCATCGGACGCGCCTGCGAACTCACCGCCTCCGACCGCGTGGTGGTTGAAATCGGTGCGGGCACCGGCGCGTTGACCGAGCAGTTAATCGCCCCCGAGCGGATCGTCTTTGCCATCGAGCGCGACCGGGAGCTGGTTCCGCTGCTGAACGAACGCTTCGGTGAAGGCAGCGGCGTGCGGGTGATCGAAGCCAATGCGGTGGACTGGCCGATCGAAACGGCCGCCCGCGAGGCCGGTCGGGCGGTGAAAGTGGTGGGCAATTTACCCTATCAAATCACCGCGCCGCTTTTGTTCAAATTCATGGACGAACGCACCCACATCACAAGCGCGCATCTGCTGGTGCAGAAAGAAGTGGGCGAGCGTTTGGTGGCCAAGCCGGGCAGCAAGGACTATTCCCTGTTGACCGTGCTTCTGGGTCGTCTGGCCGAGGTCGAAAAAGCGGTGGATGTGCCGCGCAGCTGTTTCTACCCGCCGCCGCGAGTGGATAGCCGGTTCGTCACGATCCGCTTCAAACCGGAGGTCGCGCCCTCTTCCTTCGATACCCTGTTTCGCGCGCTGGTCAAAGCCGCGTTTCACCAACGGCGCAAAACCCTGGCCAACTCCCTGTCTCGCCAGCCGTTTCTGGATCTATCCGCCGATGTGCTGGCCGCGCTGAAAGACGTTTATCCCAAGCAACTCACCCAGCGGGCCGAGGAACATCCGGTTGAGTTTTTCGTCGAGCTGGCCCATAAGGTGGAGGAACAGAAGAGCGAGGTGGAGGTCGGACCGTGAGTTCATCCGGGCGCAGCATGAAATCAACCGCTGTTTTGAACAAAAAACTTCATCCCGTTCTGGCCGTGTTCCTGGTCTTGTTGACCTGCCTGGCGCCTGTCGTCGTATTTGAGATCATCATGCAGAAAGGGCTCTTGAGCGAGGAAATCAAGATCCTGGAGGATCCCGACCATCGTCCCGTCCCGAACGAAAACGGCAAGAATTCCGATGGTCTCCGAACGGATTACGACCCCGAGACATTCAAGGCCGAAGATGTGAACGTGGTTGTCTTGGGGGATTCGTTTGTTTACGGTTATCTGCTCAAACAACAGCAGGCTTTGCCGCAACGGCTCGAAGATATGGCGCGCGCGACTTATCCGAATCGGTCGATCCGGGTCGTCAATTTCGGTTGGATTTCCGCCTCACCGTATCTGCAATTGCGCCAGTTACGCGATATCGGAGCGAGATACAAACCCGATACGGTGCTTCTCTGTCTCGATGTCAGTGATTTTCACGATGATCACAAATACCGCGCCCTGATCGAACGCCCCGATATCTACAAACTGACGACCCTTTTTCCGGCGACGTTCGTCGTGGTTCATCGAGCCCTGAAGACGCTGGCGCAGCGGGTTCCGTCCTTGATTCCGTTGTATGAACGCATTTTCAGGTTGCCGATCGACCGTTTTTTCGCCGTGAATCAACCGCTTGAGCGTTCCAAAGGTTGGTTGAACACCACCCGGGATCTGATCGATGCGATTCGGCGTTATAGTGAGGAGACCCTTGGGGCGCGTTTCGCGCTGGTGCTTTTACCGCGCGGTTTTCAATACAGCGCCGACGAATCGCCGTATAGTTGGGAGTCCGACGAGTATACGCCTTTGGGTCCCTTCGTGCGTGAACCCTTCCACTACTTCGAAGCGCCAGCCCCGGAGCGATCCTATCCCGTTTTTTCTTTGTTGCCGGATTTCGAAAAATCAGAGGTCTTCCCGACCTGTTTCATCAATGATCCTCACTGGAACGAAGCCGGAACAGACCTGGCCGCCCGAGCCATTCTGCGTCGGTGTGAAAAGATGAATTGTTTCGCAAACCGGCGTCCCCGAGGCGAGTGAGTGGGGGAACCGTTGGATTACAGGTTGTCGAGGTCAATCCCAGATACGCCAAGAAATTCAAGGGCTTCATTCGGATCATCGGTTGCCAGCGTATCAATGGGTAACTTGTTTTCGCTCATCATTTCATACATACGCCCCAGGCCGTAATTCAGTCCGGGAGCGGTTAAGATGACTCGTTTTAGCTCGTGTTTCGCAGAGGCTTGGGATTGAACCGCGATTATCCGTTCGATATCACCACGATTGTATTCCGTTTTCAAGCGACGCGAATCGGAGATGATTTTGGTAATCATCGAGAAAGCCGGATTCTGCCGGAGGCGGCTGATAAACTCAAGGAGTTCGTCGATCGGCGTTTCACCTTCATTGGTGGTGATAAGCAACTGGTGTTCGGCAATGATTTTGTATGAAATCATGATTTCAATTCCTTCCAGATCACGGTGCATTCGGTCGTTTGGATGAATTGAAAATAAACACCTCGTTCAGGATTCGCCGCGAACGTACCCATCCACGTACAAGACCCGCAACAAAACACTAAATCGATTAGTGAATTCAGTTATTTAGTGTCGCCCTTGTCGTCCTTCGGTGTTTGGATGGCTTGGGGAATGACGGGTGCGGAGGAACAGCTGCAGCCACAGCCGCAGCCAGCTTCGGATGAGGCTTCTTCATTGGGATCCTCTGGGCCGAACTCCATGGTATACAGCCCTTCCTGCTGACGCTGGGACTGATAGCGGTTCAATTCGAGTTTTTCCTCTTCGCTCGGTTCGCGAACCTCTTCTACATTCAAGGTGCAGGTCAAGTCCATTCCCGCCAGAGGGTGGTTGCCGTCCAGAATCACGGTTTCGTCTTTAATTTCGACGATATAAGCCAGCATACGGTCGCCGCTTTGCATTTCGATCTCTACACCGCAACCCAATTCCATGTCGAGGTCGGAGGGGAGCTGGGATTTCTCGGCCTCGAAAAGGAGGTTTTCATAATGCGACCCGAAGGATTGCTCGGGTGTCAGGTCGAAGGTAAAGCGATCCCCTTCTTCGTGACCGGCCAGCTTTTCCTCCAGAACGGGCATGATCAGCCCGTGACCATGGATATACCAGGGGGAGGCTTCCGGGTCGCTTTGATAAACCGTTTCGCCGTCTTCATTGGTGAAAGTGAACGTAAAACGAATGTATCGGTCTTTCTCGATTTTCATCGTAGTCTCCTTAATTTCGGACTTGATCGACGCTTTTAGTCATAGCGGATTTTTCAGCGGAAAGCAACCACAGGACCCGCCACTTTTTTTTTACTTCAGCTTCGTGTCTGAAAGCCGATTAATGGAATAGGCGGCAAATCTCGCCATTTTCCCGGCTACTTCCGGTCTGCACCGGATCACGGGAACTTCAACACGAACGAGGAAGTGGATGGATATCAAAGCGATTATTAAGCCGTTTATCGATTTGACACGCGAAACCTTCGATTCCATGATGGATATCACTCTAGATCTCAAAGATATCCAGGCTGCGAATCCGCGCCACCGCCAAGCGGGAGTGTATTCGTTGATCGGTATCTCCGGCGATATGCAGGGGACGGTGGCCATCAGTATGCCGGAAGCGACTGCGCTCAAAGCGCTTAGCCAGTTTCTCGGGGAAGATATTCTTGCCCTCGATGAGGCCGCTTGTGATGCCGCCGGCGAATTGATCAACATCATCGCCGGCGCCAAAAGCAAGGTCGTCGGTTATCAACTGACCATGTCGCTGCCATCGGTCATCGTGGGCGATCCATTGCTGATTTCCCTGCCACGCGATGTCCCGCTTTTCGAGGTGACCTTCGATGCAACGGGAATTGGAGAATTCAACCTGTTGATTTGCCTAGCTAAATCGAACTAGCCGTAGCGAGGTGGATCCCACGAAAAAGGCCCCCACAAGTAGGGGGCCGTTTTTTTTAACAGGCGAATTACAGGCTCGCGTCGAGGAAAGCCTTCAACTGATCTTTGGGAAGAGCGCCGATACGCGTGTCGACCACCTGACCGTTTTTGATGAGCAGCAATGTCGGAATGGAACGGATGCCGTATTTCATCGCAACTTGCTGATTTTCATCGGTGTTGACTTTGGTGAAGTTTACCTTTCCACTGTATTCGGGTGCCAGTTCATCGATTACCGGGCCCACAAATTTACATGGACCACACCAGGGAGCCCAGAAATCCACCAGTGTAAGGGTGTCTGACTTCAGCACTTCCTGGTCGAAATCCGCGTCGGTGACATGTTTGACGAGTTCACTCATATAATCACTCTCCTTGATTGCACGGTCCTAAGAAAGAATCCCCGGTATCCAAAGAGCATTTCCAGGTCCGGTTCATTCCATAACTCATAGAAAATAACGTTCTTTGGGGCGATGTCAAGTACCGGATCGCGTATTTAACACGGTTCGCGTTGTCTTTTGGGATGGACGCTTGTCGAACAAACGCCGAAGGTCTATGATAGTAATCGGATTTTCACCATGTGAAAGGGATATCCATGCGCCTGAACATGCCTGTCCTGATCGTGATTGCCGGAGCGATTATTGCCGTGGGTGGATGGTTGACCGTCGATTTCCTGGTCGAAAGCGACGAGGAGCGGGTGGCGGCTTTCATCGAGCGCATGGCGGCTCAATTAACGACCCGCGAGGCCGAGGCTTATCTGGATTTCATCAATCTGGACGAATTCGGGTTCCGTTTGGATGTGCGCGGCCACAAAATGGTTTTCGGTCCCGAGGATCGAGCCGCGTTCCTGGCCGCCACGCGAGCCTATGTTTCCATGATCAACGGTTCGGAAATCGATCTGAAAAGCGTGGACGTGACGCTTCCCACGGAAGGGCTGGCCGAGGTGGAGGTCCGCTTGACCTGGCGGCGCGGAAGCGCAAAGGCAACGGGCGTTTCACAGGCTCAGCTGGCCGTCTCCGGACGCCTGGCGCTTGACGATAAAAGCTGGAAGGTGACGACACTTCGTGTGATACCCGCATTTGAGTTGATGAAACCGGGGCGGTTGCGGAAATAGCGGACTGGAATTTTTTAATCACCAAATAGTGATTGTTTTCCACTTTGAAAGGAATTAAAATACGAAATCACCATTGAATTGTAGGCATCCTTCATGCGACTACTGATCAAACAACTGCAACAAGGGGAAAACTGGCTGATCGAGCGTATTCTACACTACGCGAAACTGTATGATTACGCTCAATATACGTCGACCTTGGAAGAGGCCTGGCGGTTGTCCATTGCCGGTTTGACCTGCTCCATTGCCGATAGCCTGCAGCATTGCGATTTCCCTCCCGAGTTGAACGCGGACGACGATTATCTGGCCGATCCGGCGGCGGCTTTTGGTGTGTTGGAAGCCCGGCGGCACCGGGAACGCGGTATCAATCTGTCAATGTTTCTGGGTTTATACAAATATTATCAACTGAGCTATCTCGATTTTATCGATGAGAAACTGGTTACCTTCCCTCGTTATCGCGACTACCGGCGTAGCATCGAATTGATTTTCGATCGGATCGAAATCGCTTTTGTCGTGGAGTGGAATAATCGAAACGAACAGAAGCGGATCGAAGAGTTGCAGGCCAGCAACCGGCAGATGACCAACGAAAAAAACATCTACCTGACAGCATTCGAAAGCCACTCAAGCCCCATTATCCTGGTGGATTCCGACTGGAAAATCCGCAATTTCAATCACGAAGCCGCCCGTCTCATCGATCTTTCCATTTTTCCCGGATCGTCCTATTATCGGCACGGTCTTTTGGAGCAGGCGAAAGGTCAATTGATCGGCGAATCCGGAGAGAGCCTGATCGGGCAGGAATTCGGGGACGTTTATCCTTGGCTGGTGGAGTCGGTCGGGATTTTGCGGGAGGGGCGAAAACAAGACGAGAACCTTGAAATCGCCGTCAAGCTCTTCGGTGCGGATAAAATATTCGAAGTCAAGCTGTCCGAGCTTCTGGATGTAAGTGAGAAGTTCAAAGGCATACTGATCATCCTGACCGATTTGACGGTCCGCAAAAGACTGGAGCGTGAGCGCGAGAGCCTGGTTCGGGATTTACAGGAAAAGGTTGATCGCATCAAGCAGTTGCACGGCCTTCTGCCCATTTGCGCTGCCTGCAAGAAAATTCGCGACGACAAAGGTTATTGGAATCAGATCGAAAACTACCTGCACGAGCATTCGGGAGCCGAATTCAGCCACAGCATGTGCCCGGATTGCGCGGAACGCTATTACGGCGAGTATCTCAAAGAAACCCCGGAAGACCGCGACACCAAACCGGAAAAATAATCCATCGATATCGAGCGGTTAGGCGATTTCCCGCCGTCCGGTGAGGGCGCGCGTGATGGTGGCCGGATCGAGGTATTCGAGATCGGAGCCCACCGGCATGCCCGAGGCGAGCCGCGTGACCCGCACCGGTTCTTCAGCCAACAGTCGTTTGATGTAGAGCGCGGTTGCCTCGCCGTCCACGGTGGGATTGGTGGCGACGATGATTTCGTGTATGCCGGTGCCGCGCGCGCGTTCCATCAGCTCCGCCAAGCGCAGATCTTCGGGCCCCACGCCGTTTAGCGGTGAAATCACCCCCTGCAAAACGTGGTAGATGCCTTTGAATTCGCCGGTGGCTTCCACCGCCATCAGATCCGGAACCTGCTCGACGACGCACAGCAGGCCGGGGTTGCGGGTCGTATCGCGGCAGATAACGCAGGGATCCTGGGGCGTGAGATTTCCGCAGACGGCGCACAGGCACACCTCATTTTGGGCGGCCGTCAAGGTTTCCGCCAGGCGTTCGGCGTAGCCATCGTTCTGGCGCAGGATAAAATAGGCGAGTCGTGTCGCCGATTTACGTCCGACACCGGGCAGGCGCGACAACTGGTGGATCAGCAGGGCGATGGGATCGTGAAAGCTCATGCGGATCAGAAGAGTCCGGGGATTTTCATCCCGCCGGTGACCTTGCTCATTTCGGCGTTCATTTTATCCTGGATATTGTTCGACGCCTGGTTGACGGCCGCCACGATCAGATCCTGCAGCATTTCGATGTCTTCCGGGTCCACCACGTCTTTTTCGAGTCGGATTTCGAGCAGCTGGTGCTTGCCGTTCATGACCGCCGTCACCATGCCGCCACCGGCCTGTCCCTCGGCCGTTTCATTGGAGAGTTCCTGCTGCATTTTCGCCAGCTTGCTCTGCATCTGCTGAGCCTGCCGCATCAACTGGTTCATGTTGCCTTTCATGGCCTGGACTCCTTGCTTGGATCAGTTTCCGTTACCGTTTGCTTTCTTCGTGTTTTCGAGAGAGCGGACGTGGACCTCGCCGCCGCCGAACACTTCGCGGATCAGGCGCACGGTGGGGTCCGCTTTTCCTTTTTTAATGGCGGCGTTGCGTTGGGCCGTCTCCTGCTGCCGTTCTTTCTCGGCAATGGACAACGCGCCCGGCTTTTCGCCTTCGGCTTCACGCAGGTCGACGACCAGGGATTCTCCCATTATTTCGCGTAATTGTGCTTCGAAGCGACGCTTGCCTTCTCCGTGTCCGAGCTGCTGTAAGGCGCGGCTGCCGCGCGGCGCTTCAAGCCGAATGCGGGTGGGCGAAAATTCCAACAGACCCACCTGCCGCATGAGGCTCCACAGGCTGCGCGATTGACCCTTGAAGGCGTCCACCAGACTCTCCCAATCGGTTGGGATGGAGGTGGGCGGCGCAATTGCGGAAGGCTCGTTCGGCGCGGCCTGCTGGCGTCGTTCGGCCAGGTCAATCGGCGGCGTCGGGGCGGTGCGGTTGGAAAAGGCGTCGGCGTCGTCGGGGGGAGGCGGCTCGTCCGACGGAACGGCCGGGGCCGCGCTTTCCGCTTTCGGGGCGGGCGTCGGGCTTTCGCTTCGTGTGGCGGAGCCGGGTGCCGGTCGGCGGGCCGGTCCGCGCGAAGCGGCCGGGGCGTTGCCTTGTCCACCGGTCAGGCGATTCAGGCCCGCCAGCAATTCGTCGATATCGCGTATACGGCCGACTTGCAGCATTTTAGCCAGCGTCAGTTCCAACATGATGCGGGCGCGTTCGGAACGGGCGATGCGCTCTTGTCCCTCCACCATCAAATCGAACCAGGCGACCCATTCCGCCGGCTGCGCGTCGCCGGCGAAGCGTTTGAGCTGCTGGAGCTCGGAATCGGCGCGTTCGAGCGTCGAGCCGGATTGGCGGTTGAACGCCAACATGACGGCGTCGCGCAGGTATTCGAGGAAGTCGGCTCCGAACTGCCGCAGGTCGTGGCCGTAGTCGACCAGTTCGCCGACCGCCGCGAAGACGGCCGGGGCGTCGCGTTTGATCAGCGCGGCGGTGATGCGCTCGAAGACGGCGGCATCGGCCAGTCCCAGCACCACGCGTACGTCTTCTTCACTGATCGTTTCGCCCGCGTAGGCGATGACGGCGTCCATCAGCGACAGGGCGTCGCGCACCGAGCCACGGGCCAGGCGGACGACGGTTTTCAGGGCGGCGTCGGCGATGCCCACGCCTTCGCGTCCGATCAAATCCTTAAGGAATCCGGCCAACTCGACGGAGGGGACGGCCTTGAAGTCGTATCGTTGGCAGCGCGAAAGGATGGTTTGCGGGATCTTGTGCGATTCGGTTGTGGCGAAGATGAATTTGACGTGATCGGGCGGCTCTTCCAGGGTCTTCAACAGGGCGTTGAAGGCCGAGGTGCTGAGCATGTGCACTTCATCGATGATGTAGATCTTGAAGCGTGCCTGCTGCGGACGGTATTGCACGTTGTCGCGCAGGTCGCGGATATCGTTTACGCTGTTGTTGGACGCACCATCGATCTCGGAGACGTCCACCGATTGTCCGTGGCTGATGGCGGTGCAAGCGGCGCAGGTATGGCACGGCTCGTCGGTGGGGCCGTCGCTGCTCAGACAGCACAGAGCCTTGGCCAGCACGCGTGCGGTGGTTGTTTTTCCCACGCCGCGGGTGCCGGTGAACAGGAACGCGTGATGAATCTTGCCCTTGTTGATGGCGTTTCTGAGCGTGCGGGTGACGTGTTCCTGCCCGATGATTTCGTCAAAACCGGCGGGTCGGTATTTGCGGGCGAGCACAAGATAAGACATGGCCGTCGACGCTCCTGCGGTTACGGTTCAAAGTGGGCGGAAGTATAGCACGGGGAAAAAAGGGTGGCAACCGGGTAACCCCGTGGCACCCGGAGTAAACTGCTTAGCGCTGCTTCCTTTCGGACCTGACGCGGTTCGCAGGCTCCGCCGCACGGGACCCGGTTGCCATAAGGAACCTGCGAGACAGGTTCGGAAAATCGAATGGCGGAGAGAGAGGGATTCGAACCCTCGGTGCCCTTTTGGGGCACACACGATTTCCAATCGTGCACCTTCGGCCTCTCGGTCATCTCTCCTCGAAAATAAGGCAAAAGCCCTTGCGGACCTTGGATGGCAAAAATGGCGGAGAGACTGGGATTCGAACCCAGGGTACCCGTAGGGCACACATGATTTCGAATCATGCGCCTTCAACCGCTCGGCCATCTCTCCGCAAGGTGTTGAATTGTCAAAAGAACCGGCCGCCGAAGTATCGGCGGTACGTATCAGCCTTTTCGCTTTTCGCGCAGGCTTTTGAAAAAACCGCTTAACAGAGCGGCGGATTCATCGGCCAAAACGCCTTCCGTCACCGCGATCTGGTGATTGAGGCGTTCGTCTTGTGCACACTGGAACAGGGAAATTACCGCTCCCGCCTTGGGGTCGCGGCAGCCGAAAACCAGTTCCGGAATGCGCGCCTGCAGGGCCGCCCCGATGCACATCAGACAGGGTTCGAGGGTGACCACCAGCGTGCAGTCGGCGAGTCGCCACGACCCGAGCGCCTCGGACGCCTGCTTGAGGGCATCGATTTCGGCGTGGCTGAGCGGACTGCGGCTTTGCTCGCGGCGGTTATGCGCACGGGCAATCAGCGTTCCGTCGCGCACGATCACCGCACCGACGGGAACTTCGCCTTCCTCGGCCGCCAGACGGGCTTCGTCGAGCGCCAGGCGCATCCAGGGGGTTGCGTCCATGATCGTTTCCCGCAAGCACAAAAAAATGGTACGCCCAAGAGGATTCGAACCTCTAACCTTCGGATTCGTAGTCCGATGCTCTATCCAGTTGAGCTATGGGCGCACCTCTGAACCCCTTTCGGGGAACCATGCAAATCGAATTTATAAAGACCAAACTTCAAGGCCCAAGAATATAGGCCCCGAGTTTGAAAATTGTCAAGAAAAAGTTTGGAAAGTCGGTGCGTTTTCGAGAAGAAGCTCCGGGGGTTATATTGATTGGAGGGGAGATTCCCATTTTCCTCGTATTTTCGTTATTCAAACTTTTTCCCCGGAATAACTCCCCGCCGCTTTTGGTTGTACCCGACACGCAGGGTGTGGTATAGGAGCCCTGCAATCAGACGCGCCGGGCGCTCATCAAGGGAGCGCCGTTTTGCGTCCATGGATGGCTGGGAGGATTGTAAATGTATAATGAAATCGAAGTGTTGAATCAGAAAATCCAGCAGGAATCGGCCTTTATCGAGGCGCTGGTGGGCGAAGTCGGCAAACGGGTCGTGGGTCAGGCCGATATGGTCGAGAAGATCCTGCTCGGCATCTTGGCCGACGGCCACATCCTGCTCGAAGGTGTCCCGGGTCTGGCCAAGACCATGGCCATCAATACCGTGGCGCGCGCCATCGACGCCTCGTTCCAGCGTATCCAGTTCACCCCCGATCTGCTCCCGGCGGATCTGGTGGGCACCATGATTTACAACCAGGCCGACGGCAAGTTCTACTCGAAAAAAGGGCCGGTGTTCACCAACATCGTGCTGGCCGACGAAATCAACCGCGCTCCCGCCAAAGTGCAAAGCGCGTTGCTGGAAGCCATGCAGGAACGGCAGGTGACCATCGGCGACCGCAGCTACCCGCTGGCGGAACCGTTTTTCGTGCTGGCCACCCAGAATCCCATCGAGCAGGAGGGCACCTATCCGCTGCCCGAAGCCCAGGTCGACCGCTTTATGCTCAAAGTGAAGGTGGGCTATCCCTCGCGCGAGGAAGAGCGCCGAATCATGGACCTCAATACCGGGGCGGCCCTGCCCGCGCTGGAACCGGTGGTCAAGATCGAGGAAATCCTGAAGGCGCGGCGCGTGCTGCGCGAGATCTATATGGATGAAACGGTCAAAGACTACATCGTCGATATCGTCTTCGCCACCCGCAAGCCCGACCCGGCGCTGGTGGGCGGTATGGAGGAAAGTCGCAAACGCTTCGCCGGTCCGCCCGAGCTGTTCGATTACCTCGATTACGGTGCGAGTCCGCGCGCCACGATCTATCTCAATATGGCCTCCCGCGCCCGGGCCTTCCTGAAGCGGCGCGGCTACGTCACCAGCGATGACGTCAAGGCGGTGGCCTACGACGTGTTGCGCCATCGTCTCATCAGCACCTACGAGGCCGAAGCCCAGGAAATGACTGCCGATGACCTGGTGCGCATGGTCCTGGACTTCGTGAAAGCGCCCTAAGGAGCGGTGATGTCGGAGCGCGCAGCCAAGCAGGATGAGCGGCGGAAACGCGCCGCCAAACTCCGGGCCATCGAGATCACCACCAACCGGGTGGTCAACGATACGCTGGCCGGGCAATACCACAGCGTTTTCAAGGGACGCGGGATCGAGTTCGACCAGGTGCGCCCCTACTCGCCCGGCGACGACGTGCGCACGATCGACTGGAACGTCACCGCCCGTGCCCGCGACGCCTACGTGCGTCAGTATCACGAAGAACGCGAACTCACCGTCATGTTGCTGGTGGACGGCTCCGCCTCGGGACGTTTCGGCACTCGGGGGCAATCCAAGCTGGAACTGGCGGCCGAATTGTCGGCGTTGCTGGCTTTCTCGGCCATCCGTAACAGCGACAAAGTCGGCTTGATTCTGTTTACCGACCGCGTTGAGAAAGTGATCCTACCGAAAAAGGGCCGCAAGCATGTCTTGCGCGTGGTGGACGACATCCTGTCCTACGAACCCGAGCATCGCGGCACGGATCTCAACGCGGCCTTGATGTATCTGTCGAAACTCAAGCTGCGCCGTTCGGTGGTCTTCGTGATCTCCGATTTCATGGCGCAGGGTTTCGAGGAAGGTCTGCGTGTCGTGCGTCGCAAGCACGACCTGGTGGGGATTCTGGTGCGCGACCGCGCCGAGGAGCATCTGCCGGATGTCGGCTTGATGCCGGTGGAAGACCCCGAGACGGGCCGTGTGGTCTGGCTCGATACCTCGGACGCGCGCACCCGGCGCATGTTTGAAGAAAGTTGGCGTGCCTTCGATGAGGAATTTCAGCACATGACGCGCCGTCACAAGATGGAGATGATCCGGGTTACCTGCGGGGAAGACTACATTCCCATGCTGGTGGCCTTTTTCCGCCGCCGCGCGGCGCGGTCTTAAACGAAGGAGCGACAAAACGGCGATGCAGTCCGGATTTCGCACAATCGGCAGAATCCTGCTTACGTGGATGCTGGTCAGTCTGGGTGGCTTGAGCGCGTGGGCCGAAGACGCGCCGACCGCTCCTGCCGAAGACGCGCCGACCGCTTCCGCCAAAGAGACGCCGCCGCCGGCCGATCTTTCCGATATCACGATGAAAGCGCATCTGTCGCCCCGCGAAGTCTATCCGGGCGACCCCATCACCTTGACGGTCACCTTCTCCGCTGCGCGCCCTTTCGCCGCCGACGTGGCGGGTGGCTTGAAGCTGGGCGATTTCGAGTTGGTCGAACGCACGCGCCAGAGCGCCGAGGAAGACGGCCGCCATATCGTCACCCACCGTTTCGTTTTGACGCATTTCAAGGCGGGTCAGCAGGATTTGGAACCGCAGCGCTTCGTGGTGCGCCGGGCGAGCGCCGATGAGGAACGCAAAACCGACCGCATGCGCGTCACCGTCAAGTCGCTGTTGCAGGAAGAAGCCCGCAAGCTGGCCCTGCAACAGGCGCGTGACCAACAAGCGGGGAGCGGAACCCCAAATCCGCAGGCCGCCGCTCCTGGTGGAGCGAAAATCGTGGACCCCTCGCAGCAGGCCCCGGCCATGACTTTGAACGTTCCCGGTCAGGCGGGGGGTCAACCGGGTCAGCCGGGCGCGTCCGGCCAACCGCGTTCGGGCGTCGCGGGACAACCCGCCGGAGCGCCGGAACCGCAGGGCGTCAAGCTCGCTCCGCGCGACATCAAAGGGCCGGAAACGCGAATCTACAAGGATTACACTCTGTTGATCGTTCTGGGCGTTTTGCTCGGACTGATTGTGGCGGGCTTGCTGGTTTGGTTTATTTTACGCAGATTGCAAAACCGGGAAGTCGTCATCCATGAAGCGGTGATCGTCGATGATCGTCCGGCGCATGTGATTGCGCTGGAGGCTTTCCGGTTGTTGGAATCGGAAAAGCTGGTGGCCAAACGCCGGATCAAGGACTATCACCAACGGATTTCCGAGATTCTGCGCGGCTATTTCGCTCGGCGCTACAACCTGCGCGATGCGCTGTCCATGACTTCGGGCGAGATTGCCGGGGAATTGAAGAAGCTTTACCTGCGTGACCTGGACGAACATGTGGTGGCGGAATTGCTGTACACCTGTGATCTGGTGCTTTTCGCCAAGGATGAGCCGCAGGATGTGGCCTGCTTCGAGCGACTGGAAACGGCGCGTCTGATCGTGGAGCGCACCCGTGAAGGGGAGACCACGTCGGGTGTAAAAGCCGGATAATAGAGGAGAAATCGGTTGGAATTCGCACATCCGTGGGCGCTGCTGGGGGGCATCCCGATCCTGATCTGGATCGTGCTGGAGTTTGTGCGCGAACGGCGACGCATGGCCCCCCTGCCCTTCCCGGCTTTTCCCGGACGGGTGGTGGAGCCGTCGCTCAAGGTGCGTCTGCGCTGGATTCCGGCCGTGCTGCGTTTTGTTGCGCTGCTGCTGCTCGTTCTGGCGCTGGCGCGGCCGCAAGTGCCGTCGGACGAAGTTCCGATCAAGCGCGAAGGTCTCGATATCATTATCGCGTTCGATATTTCCACCTCCATGATGGCCCTCGATTTCGAACCGGCCGACCGTTTCACCGTGGCGCGCCAGACCATCGCCGATTTCGTCAAGGGACGTACCAACGACCGCGTGGGCCTGGTGGTGTTCGCGGGCGAGGCCTTCACGCAATGCCCGCTGACCCTCGACCACTCGGTGCTGCTGAACATCATCAACAGCGTGCGCATGGAAGTGATTGCCGACGGAACGGCTATCGGCGACGCCCTGGCGACGAGTGTCAACCGCCTGCGCGATTCGGAGGCGAAAAGCAAGGTGGTGGTCCTGCTTACCGATGGCTCGAACAACCGTGGGTCGGTGGAACCGCTGAAGGCGGCCGAACTGGCCGCCGAATTCAACGTGCGCGTGCACACCATCCAGGTGGGACGCGGCGGTGTGGTGCCCTACCCGGCCCGAGGCCGCAATCCCTTTACCGGCGAGATCGTCACCCAGGTTCAGCAGGTGCAAGTCCCGGTGAACCCGGAGTTGCTGAGATCCATCGCCGACACCACCAAGGGCTCGTTTTTCGTGGCCGGTGATTCCGCTGCACTTAAGAAGATATTCGACGAAATCGACCGCATGGAAACCACCGAGCTGCCGGGCGAGGAGTTTACTATGGTGGAGGAGGCTTACAGTCCCTTCGCTTTGATCGCCTTTTGTCTGTTGGTGTTGGACCTGCTGTTGCGGGCCTTGTGGTTGAGGAAATTTCCATAATGATTTTCGTGGACTGAGGAGATATCCCGGATGCGTTTCGCTGCCGGTGAATACAGCTTGCTTTTGATTGTACTGCCCATTCTGGCGCTTGTGCTGTGGGCTATGATGCGCAAACGGGCCGCTCGGCTCAAGCGTCTGGCCGAACCCGCTCTGGCGGAGTTGCTGACGGCGCAGGTATCCGACCGGAAAGTGGTACTGAAAACCGCCTGTTTGTTTCTCGGGCTGCTGTTGCTGATCCTGGCCTTGACTCGTCCGCAGATCGGCGGTCGTTCGACGCTGGTCAAGCGCGAAGGAATCGATCTGCTCTTTGCCCTGGACGTCTCGCGCTCCATGGCGGTCAAAGACATTCGTCCCAGTCGTTTGCGGCGGGCCAAGCTCGAATTGCAGGCTTTGATCGATCAACTCAGCGGCGACCGCGTCGGGCTGGTATCCTTTGCCGGAGCGGCTTTCATGCAAAGTCCGCTTACCTCCGATTACGCCGCCGCGCGCATGTTCCTCAAATCCGCTTCCTCCGCCGATGTTCCGGTGCAGGGCACGGCCATCGGCGACGCCCTGGAACTTTCGCACAAACTGCTGACCGGCGATGAGGGTGTTTCCGGCTCGCGGCTGGTGGTGCTGTTGACCGATGGCGAGGATCACGGGGAAAAACTGGATGGCGCGTTGGAAAAGCTGGCCGCCGACAAAATCCCCGTTTTCGTGGTGGGGATCGGTTCCAGTTCCGGTGAACCCATTCCCGAATACGGGGACGACGGCAACATGGCGGGTTATCATCGCGACAAGGACGGCAAGACCGTCATGAGCCGCCTGAACGAATCGGTGCTGCGACGCATCGCCGACAAAACCGGCGGGCGCTACGTGAGCCTGCAGGCGGGCGGCAGTTTGGATGAGTTGAAGGATTACGTCTCCACGATGCAGAAACTGCAGTTCGAAAGTGCGCTCTATACGCAATATGACGAGCAATTCCAGTGGCTTCTGTGGCCCGCGTTTCTGCTGTTATTGGCCGCGGCCTGGATCGACGAGCGGCGCGGCAGCCGCTGGCTGGGGGTGCGCGCATGACACGGGGTATGGGAATCTTCATGATGGCGGGGGCTTGGCTGATTTTGTCGGGCTTCTCGCTGTTCGAGGCCGAAGACGCCGAGATCGCGGCCGGGAATGCCGAATATGCCGATCAGGAATATGCCGATGCGCTGGGTCATTACGATCGAGCGGCCGAGCAGCGCGGCGACGACCCGGTGGTGCAGTACAACCGCGGTAACGCCCTGACCAAACAAGGCAACAGCGACGAGGCCATGGAAGCCTATCTCAAGGCGCTCACCGGTGCGGACGATGCGCTGAAGGCCAAGAATTACTACAACATGGGGAATCTGCTGCTCAAGCAGGGTAAGCTTTCCGAGGCCATCGACAGCTACAAGCGGTCGCTCAAATTGGTTTCCGGCGACCGCGATGTCATCTTCAACCTCGAACTGGCTCAGCATGTTCTGGAAGAGCAGAAGAAAAAACAGCAAGAACAAAAAGAGAATCAGGACCAACAGAATCAAGATCAGCAGCAACAAGATCAGCAGCAACAAGATCAGCAGCAGCAGGATCAGCAGCAGCAGGATCAACAGCAGCAGGATCAACAGCAGCAGGATCAGCAACAGCAGGATCAGCAACAGCAGGATCAACAGCAGCAGGATCAGCAGCAGCAGGATCAACAGCAGCAGGATCAACAGCAGCAGCAAGAAGGGCAGGGCGAGCAAAAGCCGTCCGGGGCTGCGGATCAAGAGCAGCAAGCCCAGGAAGTCCAGGCCCAACCCATCGAAAAATCCGAAGCCGAAGAGCTGCTCGACAAGCTGCGCAAGGATGAAAAGGCTTTCCAGATGCACCGCTTTATGTTAGAGCAGGCCCAGCCGCGTAACATGGAACAGGACTGGTAGGCCGGAGTTAAGCAGAACATGATGCGACCCAGTGCCCCAAACATCTCGACCCTCGCCCTGCTTTTCGTCTGCCTGTTTCTGGTGTCGAGTCCGGCCTGGGCGGGAAACACCATCCGCCTGCAGGCCGATAAAACGCGTCTGGTAATGGGAGATCTTCTCCGTCTCGACATGGTGGTTACCATCGAGGACGAAAGCAGCATGGGCGAGGTGACGCCCCCGGCCATGCCCGGCTTCAAAGTGCTTGGTTCCAATACGAGCACCCAGCACGTGACGCAGATCGTCAACTTCAAGATGACCAGCCAGAAGACACTCACCACCACCTACCAGCTTCAACCCAGAAAGCCGGGGGTGTTTGTTCTCGGTCCGGCTTCTTTCAAAGAACGCGGCCGCCGGGTGTCGTCCAATCGCCTGGAAGTGACGGTGGTGGAATTGTCCGCCCCATCCGGTCCCTCGGCGGCGGGCGAGGCCGGACTGACCGCGCCGCTGACGCCGTCGGAAAGCGAATCTTCCAATCTTTTCGCGCGCTTCATTCCCGAGCGGTTGGAGGTGTATGAAGGCGAGCAGGTGGCCATCACGCTCTATCTTTACACCCGTGTGCAGATCAGCCGCTGGTCCCCGACCGCCGACCCGCGTTTTCCCGGTTTTTCCTCCGAACGGCTGGAAATCGGCCAGGACAACGAGGGCCGCTCGCTGATTCTCAATCGTATGAGTTACACTGTCAAAGCTCTCGATCGGCATCTGCTCACCGCCCGAGAAGCGGGTGAGCAGCGGATTCCGGCTTATCAACTCAAAGTCCTGAGCGGTGACGGCTTTTTCGGCGGACGCTGGACGGGTCGCGCGGCTCCGCCGGTCACGCTGACCGTCAAACCGTTGCCGCAAGAGGGAATGCCGCCCGGTTTCAGCAAAGCGAATGTCGGACATTTTCGTTTCGCCGCCCAGCTCGACCGCCGCCAGACCGAAGTCGGCCAGCCGGTTACCCTGACTGTGACCTTGGACGGCGATGCCAACGTGACGCGCGTGCGCATGCCCCAGCCGTCATACCCGGGTAATATCAAGGCTTATCCGCCGACCGAAAAAACCGATGTTTATCAGCGCGGCCTGCGTATGGCCGGGCGACGGACGGCCGAGATTCTGCTGGTGCCGCAAAAGCCGGGGCGGTACCGCATTCCCCCCATCGAGTTTGCGACCTTCGATGTGGATCAAGGGCGTTACACAACGCTGCGCACCCGCGAGCTGAGCTTTCGGGCGACTCCTTCCACGCAAGCCGGTCCGGTGGACGGGGGCGCGGGTTATACGCCCAAACAGCAGTTGGCGGTGGAACAGGATGCGCTGAAACCGCTGCGACCCACGGCGCAACTCGAAAACGTCAATGGGCGCTTTTTCGGGTCGGGGGCGTTCCTCGTTCTCTTCTGGGGGCCGTTGGGGTTGGTGCTGCTGGTTTTGCTGGTGGATGGTCTGCGGCTGGTCGCACCCCTGTTCCGCGACGGTGAGAAAGCCAGAATCGAAAAAGAAATCAAGCAATTATATGCAGATCTGAACGCGCGTAGCGGCGGCGACGATCCGGCCTTCTGGTCCGATTTACGCCGTCTGGTCGACTTGCAGCTCGCCTTTGCCGCAGGGCGGTCGTTATCGGGGCTGACGCTCGATCAATTGCAGGAACATCTGCAGAATAGCGGCTGGGAATCCGACCGCGCCCTTGAAATCGTGGCGCTTTTGGAGCGAATCGAGATGGCTCGTTATGCGCCGGGCGGCGAGTCGGCCCGACGGGAGGTGCTCGAACCGCTCGACCCGGCGCGTGCCTGGATCGGGGGTGGACGCCGATGAAAAGTCAACTCACTAAAATAACAAAGCTTTTTGTGCTATTTGCGCTTGTGTCGGTTCTGATAGGCGGGTCGCTGAAAGCTGAAGAACCGGCCACGGCATTCAAAAATGCTTACGAGCAAGCGCTAAAAGGGGAGACGACGGCCGCCCTCGACGGTTTCGAAGCGCTATTGGCCCGAACTCCCCGCGATCCGGATTTGCTGTATAACGCCGGAACGACGGCGCTGCTGGCCGGAAAGCTCGGTTATGCCGTGCTGTATCTGGAGCGGGCGCTGGCCATCGATGCCGATTGCGCCGATTGCCGCGAAAATCTCGCCCGTGCGCTGGAAAAACAGCAGGATCAGGTGATCGTCCAATCCACGGCGGATCAGCAAAGCGGGGCGAGCTTGGACGGCTTGATGGAAAGCGCCTCCCTCGATGGCCTCGCGATCGTTTTGACAATAGCCAACATTTTGTTATGCCTTGTGTTTTTCATGCGCCGCTTCGCCCATGGCGAACGTGCCCGCTTCGCCTTGTCGTTGACCTTGGCGGGTGTGTTGCTTCTTGCGCTGGTCGTAGGCGGCCTGACGGCCATGAAAGGCTACGGCTACGAAACACGCCGTTACGCCGTTGTGGTGGAGCGCGAACAGCCGGTGCGCAAGGGACCCAACCTCAATTTCGAATCGGAATTCAGCGTGCATGAGGGGCTCAAAGTTCGCCTGGGCGAGCGAGTGGAAGACTGGCAGCAGGTCTGGCTCGAAAACGGCTTGAATGGCTTTGTCCCGGAACGCTCACTGGGCGCGATCTGATTGTCTTACAACGGGTCCGCCTGGCTCGCCCGATGTGTCGGCCTGGCCGTAAGGCGGAAACGCTGGCCACGTTTTTCCCTGTATCGGCCTAGAGTTGAACGAAATCGTATCGGGAATTGACCCCGTCGACCGGACGGGGTATCATACGCCTCCATTTGATGGGTGTCGGGTAAAGCGAGGTGTTGATGTTGCGTTTGATCATCCAACTGTCGGCGATAGGGCTGGTGGCCGTCTGGTTCGCCGGCTGCGCCAGTTTCGTGGAACTCAAAGGCCGGGATTACCCGGAGTCGGCCAGTTTGAACTATCAGGAAGGCCTGCGGTTCATGGCGGACGAGAACTACGAAATCGCCGAAAAATACTTCGGGTTGGTCAAAACCAAGTACGCCTATTCCATGTATGCGCCGATGAGCGAGCTGCTGATTGCCGACACCTATTACCGGCGGGATATGTTTCCCGAGGCGATCGACAACTACCGCCGTTTTCGTCGGCGTCACCCCACCCACCCCTGCAATCCCTATGCGCAATTTCGTACGGGCGATGCCTTTTTGGAGCAGCTGCCCGAAGACTGGTGGTTTATGCCGCCGGTGTACGAGCGCGACCAGGTGCTCACCGAGAAAGCCGTCCGCGAGTACAACCGCCTGATTCGGATGGAACGGGCCGAAGATTACTACTACCCGAAGACCTACAGGCCGGAAACCATCGGAATCTGCGAAGGACGGCATTACGGCCAGGTTCGCTCCATGATCTATCTCTCCAAAAAACGGACGGCCGAAACTTTGCGCCGTTTGATCGATCGCGAAGTTTATGCGGCACGCTACAATCTGAAAAACGACAGCCCGCGCGGAGCCGTGTGGCGCTTGGAGGGCGCGTTCAGCAAGTATCCCGACACGGTCCGCGATCGGGAACTGGTGGAAATGCTGGCCGAATCCTATACCGAGGCGCATATGTACAAACGCGCCCGCGCCGTCTGGCGCTGGCTGGCGGTCGTCCACCCGAAACACGAAAAGACCGCCGAGCTCGACGCCACGCTGCGTGCCATCGATGAGCATGAGCGCGACTGGAAAGCCGAGCAGGCCGAGAAGAAAGAAAAGAATGCTCCCATCGAAGCCGAACGCGACCGGCTGCGCTCGGAGCTGGGCTTGCAGAAAGTCGATCCCGATCCCGATCCCGACGCCGATGCGGTGATCCCGCTGCCCGATCCCTCCAAGCTTTGATTGAGTCGATATCCCTCCGTTTTTTGCGGTAAACTTTTTTTGCCGCGCTTTGGGCGTTGACCATCCGCCGATGGCAAGCTACAATATCCCACACTCATAGTTAAAGAGAACCATCCGTCCACAAGTCGTGTTTGGGAGGTAAGGATGATGCGTGCAACGCGCCGAATGCGTGGTTTCGAATGGGGTATCGTTTTGTGTTTCGTGCTGCTACTGGCGGCCTGCGATCCGGAAGACTGCGAGGAGTGCCTCGGCACCGGAACCTGTACGAACCATGACGATTGTGGAGCGGACGCATTTTGCGCCAAGGCCCTCGGCCAGTGTGACGAGGCGGCGGAAGGCGTTTGCGAGTCGCTGCCGGAGGCCTGCCCGGAATTATGGAGCCCTGTGTGCGGCTGTGACGGTGAAACGTATTCCAATAGCTGTTTCGCTCAGGCCGCCCGCATCACGCTTGACTACGTCGGGGATTGTCGCTCGACGGAAAGCTGCGACACAAACGACGACTGCGCAAGCGACGAATACTGCGCCCGCCCGTCCGGTTCTTGCGGGGGTGAGGGAACTTGCCAGGAACGGCCGGACATCTGCCTGGATTTCTACGATCCGGTGTGCGGATGCGATTTTCGCACTTACGACAGCAGTTGCCAGGCAATGAGGGAAGGGCAGAGTATCTTTTCCGAAGGGGTGTGCGAAATCGAGAGCGACTGCACCGACAACGACGATTGCGCCGCCGTTCAGTTCTGCGTCAAGATGCCGGGACAGTGCGAGATTACGGGTATTTGTGTGGAGCGTCCGGAGGCTTGTCCCGACATTTATTATCCGGTGTGCGGCTGTGACGGCGTCAGCTATGCCAATCAGTGTGTCGCCGCCGGCAACGGAGCCAGCCTGCAGTCCATGGGAACCTGCGACCACGCCGCCGACTGCACGGATAACGACGACTGCGAGGAGAGTCGCTACTGTTTGAAGATGCCCGGCGAATGCTCGGAAATGGGGTTATGTGTCGATCGGCCCGTTCGCTGTCCGGCCGTCTGGGCGCCGGTGTGCGGCTGCGACGGTGAAACCTACGACAGCGAATGCGTCGCCGCACGAGAAGGGGTCGCGGTGGATTATGCTTATGCCTGCGAGCCGGACTACGATTGCATGGATGACAGCGATTGCACCGATGCGCGCTATTGCATGAAGGGACCGGGCGACTGCGACGGCGAAGGCATCTGCACCAACCGGCCCGACGCCTGTCCCGATGTCTGGTCGCCGGTCTGCGGTTGCGACGGCATCACCTATGCCAACGACTGCGATGCGAGTGCCAATGGCGTGAACGTTGCGGGGGAGGGGGCCTGCGAACCGGTTTCCGACTGCAGCGACGACGGCGACTGCGCCGGATCGAGTTACTGCCTGAAGGAACCGGGCGATTGCGATGGCGATGGGATGTGCGAAGAGCCGCCCCTGCTGTGCCGGTCGGTTTACGATCCGGTGTGCGGTTGCGACGGCATCACCTATGACAACGCTTGCCTGGCGGCGCGCGCGCGGATCAATGTGGCGAGCGAGGGCGTTTGCGTGCCGGAAAGCGATTGCAGCGAAAATGACGATTGCAGCGGCGGGCGCTTTTGTGCGAAGGCTCCCGGCGATTGTGCGGCGGACGGCCTGTGCACGTCCATTCCCGAGGACTGCCCGCTGATTTATCTGCCGGTGTGCGGCTGTGACGGCGAAACCTACGTCAACGACTGCGTGGCGGCCTCTTACAGTACGAGTGTGGCGGCGCTGGGCGCTTGTCCGGTGACCAGCGATTGCAGCGACAACGGGGATTGCGATACGGATTATTTCTGCCTCAAGAGTCCCGGCGATTGCGATGGCGACGGCGTGTGCTATCCGGAACCCTCGGATTGTCCGGCCATTTACATGCCGGTGTGCGGTTGCGATGGTGTCACCTATCCCAACGAATGCGTCGCGCAGGCCGCAGGCACGAACGTCGACAGCGACGGGGCTTGCCTGATCGACGGCGATGCCGAAGGCGAAACCGACGGCGACCTCGACGAGGCCGATCCCGGCGACCCGCCCTACTACGATGGGTCGGCGGCTTTCGGCGGTTCCTCCAGCAATCAATTCGCCCGCGACGTCGCGGTGGATGCCTCCGGCAACAGCTACCTGATCGGCGATTTCTACGGCAGCCTGAGTATCGGCGGGAGCACCTACACCAGCCAGGGCCTGGGCGACATCATTCTGATCAAGGTTTTGCAAAACGGCACGGTCGACTGGGCCAAACGCTTCGGCGACGGCTCGCGCCAGGATGGCCTGGCGGTGGCGGTGGATGAAAACGGCGGGGTGCTGATCGGCGGGGTTTTCGCCGGTAGCGTCAACTTCGGCGGCGACCCCGGCGATGCGTTGACAGCATCGGGTGGAACCGACATCTATGTGGCCAAATTCACGGCGGCCGGTGTGCATGTCTGGTCGGACCGCTTCGGCGACAGCGACTGGCAGTATCTCAACGATCTGGCCTGCGACAGCAGCGACAGCGTTTACATCACCGGCGATTTCAAGGGAAACGTGGACTTCGGAGGTGACACCCTGACCAGCTCCGGCGGCAGTGATATTTACGTCGCCAAGTTCAACAACAATGGTGTTCATCAATGGTCGAAACGCTACGGGGATTCGGCCGTCTATCAGGCGGGAACCGCTTTGAGTACGGTGACGAACATGTATGTATACGTGGGCGGCTATTTTTCGGGGACCATCGATTTCGGGGCGGAACCGTTAACCAGCGCCGGGTACTACGATGCGTTCGTCGCCAAACTCAATGCCAACAACGGAGCGAAAATCTGGTCGAAGCGCTACGGGGACGAGCAGGACCAGGAATTGTCGGCGTTGGTTGCAGACCCGCAGGGAAAGCTTTGGATGACGGGTTCGTTTGAAAGCGACCTGCAACTCGATGCCACCCATACGCTCACAAGCGGTGGGGGCTATGATATCTATTTAGTCAAGCTCGATTTCGACGGCTCCTATTTGTGGTCCGAACGTTTCGGCGGAAGCGGGAACGATTTCGGTCGTGCGTTGGCGTGCGACACCCTCGGTTATCCGATCGCGGCCGGAACATTTCAGGGAAACGACGTGAGTTTCGGCGGCGAGGCATTCAGCAGCGCCGGGGCGCAGGATGTTTATGTGATGCGCTACACCGGCAGCGGTAGTCATGTGTGGTCGATCGCCTATGGTTCAACCGGAGATCAGGTCGCGAGCGGACTGGCCGCCGATGGGTCGACCGCCGTATGGGTGGGGGGCTTCTTCAACGGTCAGATCGATTTCGATCCGGACGGTCCGGCGCATTACAGCCAGGGCGACCCCGATCTCTTTTTACTGCGATTGACCCACGCACCTTGAACACGGCTACCGGTTTGTTTGAATGGCGGCTCCCTTTTTCTTGACCCACCATCGTGGGTTTCGTACACTCCCCGCCATAGGCGGCTGCGATGATCGGCGGCTTGCAAGGAGTATCGGGATGCACACACGCAAGCAAGTGGGCCTCGTGGGAAAGCCCATCGGCCAGTCTTTTTCTCCTCTTATCCACAACTTCGTTTACGAACGCCTGGGCCTTCCGTTCGAATACAAGCTTTACGAAACCGAGCGTAAGGATTTGCCCGAGATGATTCGGCGGCTGCGCACCGGGGAACTGGCCGGGTTGAACGTCACCATCCCCTACAAGGAAGAAATCCTTAGCTACGTCGATAAGGTCGGTCATTATGTCACCATCATTGGCGCAGCCAATGTGTTGATCCCGGAAGACGGAGGCGTGGCTGCCTACAACACCGATGCCCGCGCGTTCGGTTTGGCGGTCGAAGAGATGATGCCCCAGAGCGTATCCGGCATGACGGCCATTGTCCATGGTGCGGGCGGGGTGGCCCGCTCGGTGAGTTACGCTCTTTTAAATGCCGGGATCGGTCGCCTGGTTTTGTTGAATCGCACGCAGGAACGCGCCACGCGGGTCGCCCATGATCTGCGCATTCATTTCCCCGATATCGAGCTAGAGGCTCGCGACGATCACCCGGGTTCGGTGGAAGCCCTGGCGCGTGTTTGCGATCTGTGGGTCAACTGTGTTCCGCCCGGTACGCCTCTGCCGGTGGAAGGGGTGGAGCAGGGCTGGAAGAAACCGGTTTTCATCGATCTGGACTATCGGCATCGGCGTCCGCCCCTGCTGCGCTGGGCGCATGAACATCACTTTCGGGCTTTCAATGGTGTCACACCGCTGGTTTACCAGGCGCTCGAAGCGATTCGCCGCTGGACGGAAACCGATTTCGATATCCATGAAATGTGTCGCGCCATCCGCTTGTCCGGCATCAGCGACGAGGTGATTCTCTCGGATCGGTAAACGAAAAAACGGTGATTTTCCCCCACATACTCCCGTTTTTTTTAGGGTGTGAATCTTGTGCAACCCCGTAGAAACCATTAATCTTTTCCGATATTTTTTTCTTGACAACCCCCCCCTTGATCTTATAATCACGCCTTACCGCCTTCTCTGATCCCTTCCGGCCGGAGAGGCGGGTTGGTGTTGACTGGGGTGCAACCGGCCTTGGCGACACAGGCCCCCCTTTTGCTCCTGGGAGGACATGCGTTGAAAGAATTGGGACGACACATTCTGGTCGAGATGTATGACTGTGACCCGATCCTTCTAAACGATCAGGAATTCGTTAGCCGGGAAATGCTGCGAGCAGCGGAAATCGCCGGTGCGACGATCGTCGGCGACGTCTTTCACACATTCTCGCCTCACGGGGTTTCCGGCGCCGTCGTTATAGCGGAATCTCACCTTTCCATTCATACGTGGCCAGAATATCGATATGCCGCGCTCGATTTGTTCACCTGCGGAACGAACGTCGACCCCTGGCTGGCGTTTCATCATCTGCGTAAAGTGTTCAAATCCGAGCGCTCCTCGCAAACCGAGCTAAAGCGCGGTCTATTTCCCATGCTGGGCGGCGATGATCTGCCGTTCAAGCCGGAAGAGGCCGACTGACGCATCCGCCTTAAAAAATGGAGTGAAAAAGGGATGTTGCATCTTAAACCGACGCATTTCTTTTTATGTGCCGGACACGCGGAGGGGTATACTCCGCTCAACGCTTTCGACAATGCCCTGCTGGATGCCGGGGTGGGGAACGTCAACCTGATCCGGTTGTCGTCCATCTTGCCGCCGCACACGGTGCAGAGCGATATCCGTCCGTTGCCTTACGGTTCCTACACGCCCATCGCCTATGGATCGATTCATTCGACGACGCCGCAGGAGATCGTGGCGGCGGCGGTGGCGGTGGCGGTGCCGAAAGATCCGACTCTGCCGGGCGTGATTATGGAATACAGCGCGCGCGGTCATGCCGAGGATGTCGAGCGGATCGTCCGTTCCATGGCCGAGGAAGCGATGCGGGTTCGCGGTTTCGAGGTGGAACGGGTCGTCTCGATCAGCACGGAGCACGAAGTGGCGTCCGTCGGGGTGGCGTTTGCCGGAGTGGTGTTGTATCCCGAATCGCTGCTGGAAGCCTGACACGTCGCAGAAGAAAGGACCGAGTCGATATGAGCGAGCCTCGCTGGTATTCCGAATTGAATGAGAACGCCTATGGAATGACGATTCGCGTCGATCGCGAAATCGCCCACGAGACCTCGCCGTATCAGACCTGCGAGATTTTCGACAACGCCTACCTGGGTCGGGTGATGACGCTCGACGGTTTCGTCATGCTCACCGAGCGGCACGAGTTCACCTATCACGAAATGCTGGTGCATCCCGCGCTGTTTGCCCATCCCGATCCCAAGCAGGTGTTGGTGATCGGCGGCGGCGACGGCGGCACCCTGCGCGAAGTGACGCGTCACCCGGGCGTGCAGCGGGCGGTGTTATGCGAGATCGACGAGATGGTGATCCGGCTGTCGAAAGAGCATCTGCCCTTTACGGCCGTCGGTTTCGAGCATCCCCGGGCGGAAGTTTTCGTGGGGGACGGAATCGGCTATATCAAGGAACATCCGGCCGCTTTCGACGTCATCATCGTCGATTCCACCGACCCGATCGGTTTTGCCGAAGGCTTGTTCCGCGAACCGTTTTACCGAAATGTAAAAACTGCCCTCAAGCCGGGCGGTATTTTCGTGCAACAGACCGAATCGATTTTTTACCAGGAATCAACCTGGCGACGGCCCTTTACGGAGCTGCGCCAAGTCTTCGGCGAAGTACACGCTTACGCTTCCGCCGTTCCCATGTATCCAAGCGGATTCTGGAGCTTCGGTTTTGCGTCCGACGACCGCGACCCCTGGCGTGCGTTCGATCTCGACCGCGCAAATCGCATGGAGGGTTTGCGCTATTACCACCCCGATCTGCAACGGGGCGCGTTTATGCTTCCTAAAAACATGCGCCTGTAACGGAGGGCTGTTCCATGGTCGACTGGATTCCGGTACAGCCGTTTCTGAGTGCGGCCGAAGAATCTTCCGAAGGTGCCTGGGCGCTGGTCGGCGCGCCTTTCGACGCGACCTCCAGCTATCGCGCCGGATCGCGGGAGGGGACGGTGGCCCTGCGTCTGGCCTCTCAAGCCGTCGAAGAATACTGCCCCATCAGCGATCGCAGCCTGGACGAAACCGGCTTCGTCGATCTGGGCGATATCACATTACCCATCGGCGACACGGCCCTGGCCCTCGGCTGTATCCGCGAGGCGATCGACACCGCCTGGGCGCGCGGCTTGAAACCGCTTCTGCTGGGCGGCGAACACACCGTTTCCTTGCCGGCCATCGAGGCGGCGGCCGCGCATCACCCCGATCTTTGCCTGCTGCATCTGGATGCCCATGCCGATCTGCGTGAGGATTATCTGGGCGTCGAATTGTCGCACGCCTGCGTGATTCGCCGGGCGCTCGAAAGCTTGGCCCCCGAGCGACTGTTCCAATTCGGCATTCGCTCCGGTACGCGGGACGAATGGCGCTTCATGCGCGCCCACGACACGCTGCGTCCGGCGACGCGGGAGGCGGCAGCCGCGCTGGTTGAACAGCTTCGAGGTCGTCCGGTTTATCTGACGCTGGATCTGGACGTGCTGGATCCGTCGGTGTTGCCCGGAACCGGAACGCCGGAGCCGGGCGGCTTGAGCTTCCGTGAACTCGACGATCTGCTGCGCGAACTGACCCACGCCGACATCGTGGCCGCTGACGTGGTCGAGCTGTCGCCGGGTCTGGATGGCAGCGGGGTCTCCAGCGTTACCGCCGCTAAAATTCTGCGCACCCTGCTTCTGAATCTGTCGCACTAAGGGCGACCCTTTCCACAAAAAAAAACGAGCGGCGAAAGAATCGCCGCCCGCCATCCATTCGAAAAGGATCGGGATCAGTCGTCCGGATCGGTCAGTCTCTGCCAGTGCTGCACGTCACCTGGCGTATTGATATTGACGAAGCTTCGCAAACTGGGATCGAGCCGTTTGATGCGCGTTTCCGGCACCACCTGGGCGTCGACGGCGCGAAAGAAATCCGCCATCTTGTAATGACCGGCCCGCACTTGGCTGCGCAGCGCGTCGAGGGTGCGATGGGCCACTCGGCACAGCATGGGTTCGGGGCGGCCACCAAGCTCGCAAATGACCATGGCCGCCTCCGGGTGCACGGCCAGCAGGTGAGCCGCGAGATTCGGAGAGACAAACGGCATGTCGCAGGCGACCAGCAGCAGTTGGGGCGTTTCGATATGGCCCAGCGCCGTGAGCAAGCCGCCGATGGGTCCGAGTCCGGCCACCGTATCGCACAGACAATCGCGGCCCAGATGGGCATAGGCCGCCGGGTCGTTGGTGATGATCAACGTGGCCTGAACCAGCGGTTCGAGCGCCGCGAACTGACGCTCGATGATGCTCGTGCCGCCGATTTCGATCAGACCTTTCGGACGACCCTCCAGCCGGGCGGCGCGGCCGCCGCACAGAATAACCAGTGTCGTATCTTGCTGTTCGGGCATCCGCTTGCCTCGACTACGTCCTGAAACTTCACACGTTTACGACTGGACCGGTTCCACCGGAGCGATGGACGGTGCCTCCGCGGGATCGTCGATCGGGGCTTCCTCTTCCGCCGGAGCCTGATCTTTGAAGAAAGGATCGAAGTGGTAGCCCACGCCGACGGTGATGTCGTGTACCACCCACTTGTATTTGCCGGGCAGCGGGTTGTTTACGTTGTCCGACATGTCGCGCGGCAGCATGTAAACCAGCATGTAGGCCAGATCCAGGTAAAAACCGGACCATTCCGTGCCGATTCCCAAGCAGGAATTGATGCGATGCCCGTCGGGCAGCATGGGGCTCAGGGTGTCGGACGGAACCACATTGCCGTCGAGCATGACGCCGAAACGCATGGCGAAGTGTTCGTGGAACCACCATTCGCCACCAAGCCGCACTTGAATGAAATCTTTGAAGTTTTGAGCTTCTTCCTGCACCTTCACGGTTTTTTCCGGGCCTTCTTTGAGGCCTTCGCTGAAGGTGAACTTCAGGGTGTCGTAGGAGGACCACATCGTCAGCCACACATCCAATTCGAAGGAGAAATTCTCCACCGGATAGAAACGCGCACCCCAGTTTAGCAGATGCGGCAGATTGATGGTGGCGTCGAATTCCTGATCGGGGAAGCGGTCGGCGTAAAGGGTGGCGACATCGAAATCGGCCTTTCCGCCTTTCATGGCCATTTTGATACCGGAGCGGTAGCTCATGCCCAGGCGCACCCAGTCCACCGGCTGATAGATCACGCCCAGGTTGGCACCGAAGCCCCAGGCCTGGCCGCCCAGTTCGAGGGTGTTGGGCGCATCGTCGCCGTAGGGGTTGAGGCCGAGAGTCAGGGCGCGCTTGATGGTTACGGCTCCCCATTTGACATCCAACCCGACCGCGAAGGCGAAGCCGTGCCAGGGTCCGAAGGCGACGTTGGGGTTGAGGGTAAAGGAGTTCATGGCTGCGTCGATGATGATATGGCGGCCCTCCCAATCGTCGGGCCAGTTGACCGCCAGACCGAAGTCGACGAATTCGCCGATGCCGACGGCCAGCCAGTCGTTGATTTTGAAGGAGGCGAAAGCGTGGGGAACCACCTGCGCCGGAGTGGTGCTGTCGGTCGTTTCCCCTTGCGGGTTGGTGTAGCTCAGCACTTGGGGAATGTAGGTGGTGGCGACCAGTTCGAAATTCAGATCGGGGATGAAGGCCAGGTTGGCGGCGTTTTGGAACATGGAGGAGGGCTTGGTGCCCCCGGCCACGACCGCGCCACCTTGAGCCATGCCGTCGCCCGACATTTCCTGGATGAAGAAGGCATTGGCGAAAGCCGTCGCGGGCAGGAGCCACAGCGCGGCGAGGATAACGAGAGAGAGGCGGATCGTTTGGCTGTTGTGTTTCATCGTGGTCATGTTATCCCCCCTTATTGGCAAGCGCCGGTGCTGAAGGTCCAGAACAGGGCCACATCTTCACGGGCCGTGACGAACTCCGAATCCACCAGCCAGGTGATCGGCTTCTCGTATTTCTTGCGATAGGCTTCAAGCAGATTCAAAACCCGTGCCAGCGTGTCGGTAGCCGTTTGCAGGGCCTCCTCGTCGATGTTGTCGAGGCTGTCCAACGCTCCGGTTTTGTTCATGAAAATGAGTGTGTCGACGCGGCTGTCGAGGTAGGGGGACAAATACTGGCCATCCTCGATCAATGCGGTGGTTACGCGCGCCAGGCCGAAATAGGTTTGGTCGGCGGAGTTGCGGCCGTTTTTGCCCTTCACCCGGTTGGACAAGGCCACCATGTAGCTGCTGTCGGGATCGAGTGCGTCATCCGGGGTGAGGGTGACGGCGGCGGTCTGGGCGTCGTCGTTGTTGGTGACGCTCACCGAGATGTCCACCGCTTCGTAATTGTCGTCGGAGCCCATTTTGTAGAGGGCGATATTGGCGTCGGTGACGGTGTCCGCGTCCAGCGGGCGCGACAGGCTGAATGTGATGGACGGATTGCAGTCGGCTTCCGCAGCTTCTTCCTGAACGGCGAAATCGCTGTCGTACACCAGTGCATCGGCCGGTTTGGGCAGCAGCGGATTGCGGTTGGGCAAGCTGGCGGCGGCCGGGTCGAAGAAGTCGGCCAGCGGGTTGCTGGTGATGGTGAAATGCGTGGCCGAAATCACTTCGCTACGGCTGCGGCTTTCCCCAACCAGGTTCTGCCACAGATCCAAACCGAAGCCGGTGATCTGACGCGCGCCTTCGGCTTCCTGAATTTTTGCCAGGCGTACAGCCGGATCGGGATTGGCTATGACGTTGTTGCGTGGATAACCATCCGGGAAAATGTAGGGATTTTCCGAGGCGAAGATCGAGAAATAGCCGTCGGGCCAGAAGGGCTGGCCGTTGGTGTCTTTAACGCCGATATCGTCTTTGAGGCCGGTCATCAGCATCAAATAGGTGTGTCCCTGCTCGAAATCGTCGGGCAAGAACAGCGAGGCGGTGTTGCGCAGGGTCAGTTGATAGGGCAGGGTCTCCACCAATTCGGCGTTGAAAATGCGGTGGTATTTGTCGGGCGCGATGGGCTTGACCGCGTCGCGATCGGTGATGTCGAGGAAGAACAGATTGGCCGTCTCGGCGTTGGACGACAGGATGTTTCCCTCGCCATCCAACTCGGCTTCGAAGGGAGTCAGGCTGGCGACGTCGATGGGCTGCGAGACGGGGATGCGCGGGATGAAGCCGGGCACGTAACCGTCGAGCTTATTCATACCGCCGATCAGTTGTCGGCTGAGTTCGGTGTCGAGAACGGCGGGATAACCCAGTTCTTCGCGAAATGCGACCGTGTCGTCATCGACGACGGGTAGATTCATGCCGGTGGGCGGCTCTTCTTCCGCTTCGACGCCCGGGATCACAAGCGGGATATCGGACTGAAAAACGGGGTTCAACAGATTATTGGGCAACGGCAACACGCCCCAGTCGGGGTTGGTGATGGCGATGGGGCAGGTATCATAGGTGCAGGTTTCCGGGTCGTCCTGGCCGATGTTCGGACAGCCGGTAAGCCCCAAGCCCAGGATGGTGAAGGCCGCTGCAACCGCAGCGATACGCAGGATGGATCGAGACATTTTCCGTCCTTTCCCGCCGCGACGTCTGCATGCGCGGCGCGAATCTGAGAAATGAAATCATAAAACCGTCTGTACATCCGGTAAGTTGTCGTCATACGACGTGGCTGGGCGAATCATAACCGACTTTTAACATTGGGTCCAACGCTTTTTCGCGAGAGCGGGCTTTCGCCTCGAAAGAGGGGGGATTCAATTCCGAAAGGGCTTGCGTCGCCGGTCGGCTGTGCTATGCTACCACGCGTTACACTCGGAAGCGGCGAAACTGTGAAACCATGAATTTGCGAATCGCGTCGCGCCCTGTCGCCGAGATGCCGCGTTGGAAGTCATTATTATTAGTAGGGATTTTCCTCGTGGTTTGCGTCGGGGCCGCTCTTTATATGGGACATGTCGGGTGGGGGGTGTTCGCCGCCGGAGTTTTGGCCTTCGCCCTGCGCGACATCGTTTTGCGCAGTGAAGCCCAACTCGATGAACGCGGGTTGACCCTGCGCATCTGGCCCCTGCGCCGTTTTCGTCCCTGGACGGATTTCGCTCGTGCCGTGGCCGATGAGGCGGGAGTTTTTTGTTCGCCCTATCGGCGACCTTCGCGGCTGGATGCCTTTCGGGGCGAGTATATCCGCTGTCCGGGACGCCAACAGGAGGTGCTCGATTTTGTCCGCTCACGACTCGACTCAATCCAAACCTGACGGTTTGCGCGCTTGGCTGCGGCATGCCTTCGCCCTGGATCCGGGTCCGGCTTTCAGCGCTTCCGACCAGGTGTTATTGGATCGCATGGTGGATTTTCTGGTGCGCCGCAAGCTGGCGGAAGTGGCTGTCTTGACGCTCGAAACCTGTCGACCCCTCAATTTTCTGGGTGCCCAGGCTCTGGCGTTTTTGCGCCCCTTCGTGCGCCTTGTTTTCAAAAATGCCGGTGATTACGACCGTTTCACCCTTTTACTGGAAGATCGTGCCACCCTGGGGCGCTTGATTCGTTTGATCGAGCAGCGCAGCCAGGAGGCGGAAGAGTCTTCGGAAAGTGAAGGAACCGGTGCGCAGATGCCTTAATACGATCGGCTGGATCGTCGTCCTTTGTTTCTTGTTTTTGCCGTCGCTTGGGGCGGCCGACTGGGTCGGCTTCGAGCTTTTCGACACCCCCGACGATGCGGGACACAGCCTGACCGTCGCCTGGGACCGCCAGAGCTTCGAAGGGGAGGGTGTCTCCTACCGCCTTTCCGTGGCTCCCGCTGCGGACGGTCCCTGGAAAACACTCATCGAGGCGCCTTGCGACAAACTGTGGGCGCTGGAATACCCCGAAATCTTCGGCCATCCCGAAGACCCGCAGGCGCGCCACGCCTTCAAATTTGCATCGGCGCCGCCGCCTGCGGAAGTTGTCGCTCGGCTGCGCGAGAAAGCCGAGATCGAACGTGTGGCTGCCGGTGATACGTTGCAGGCGGTGCAGGAAGACCTGCGGGCGGCCGGAGACGAGTACACCGCTTTTATCGCGGGTTTAACACCGCTCAAGCAGCGTATGGACGCCGCCGAAGGCGACGCGCGTCTGCGTGCCAGCCGTGACGTGGAAGCTTACTTGCGCCGCGACAACCAACTGGCCGCACTGTATAGCCGCCATGAGAACGCCACGCGTACTCTGGCGCGCCTCGAAAACTGGACGCCGCCCGAAAGTACGCGCTTGGAAACCGGGCATCCGTATCATCTGCGTCTCAGCGTGATCGGCGGCGTGCAGGACGGCTTACAGGCGACGCGCGTCCAAGCGCCTGTCGGGAACTGGATCAACTCCAATAAACTCAACAACCTCTTTATAGCGCTGCTCATGGCCGTGCTGATTCTTTTCTACACCTGGCGGGCGCGAAAAAATCCGGAACAGATTTTCGTGCGCCGCATTGCGGGCTTGGAAGCGGTGGACGAAGCCATCGGGCGCGCGACCGAGATGGGCAAGCCGATTTTCTTCGTGCACGGACTGGCCACCGTCGCCACCATCAGCACCGTGGCCGCCATCAACATTCTCGGCAAGATCGCCGAAAAAGTGGCGGAATACGGCACCGAGTTCAAGGTTACCAACCGCGATCCGGTGGTCTTGGCCGTCAGTCAGGAAGTGGTGAAGGAAGCCTACCTGCGCGCCGGACGCCCCGACCTTTATAACGAAGACCACGTGTTCTATGTCAGCCAGGATCAGTTTTCCTACGCCACCGGTGTGGAAGGCATGTTTCTGCGCGAGCGCCCGGCCTCGAATTTCTTTTTCGGCTACTACTACGCCGAGGCGCTGCTGCTGACCGAGACGGGTTCCCACATCGGAGCCATCCAGATCGCCGGAACCGACAGCTACACCCAGCTTCCCTTCTTCATCACCACCTGTGATTACACCCTGATGGGGGAGGAACTTTACGCCGCCAGCGCGTATTTGTCGCGCGATCCCAAGCTGCTGGCCAGCCTGAAGGCGCAGGATCTCACCAAGGGCGTGCTGATCGCCGTGGCCACCTTAGGGGTGCTGCTGTCCAGCCTGGGTTGGATGTGGATCTACTATTTGACCGAGTCGTTCTGAGGGAGAAGCCATGATTTTCTTGAAACGTCAACTCCCGCTGATGATCGCCTTCGTGTTCGGCATGATCGGCATTATGATCGGCTATGTGCCGCATCAGTCGATGGAGGACATGTACACCGAATTGGTGGGCTGGGACCGCCTGCTGGCCGCGTTCGCGCTGCTCCTGGGGATGTATTCGCTGTTGCGCATGCACTTCAAACGCATCGAACGGCGCGACTCGGGCTTCGGTTATTCCATCGTGTTGTGGACCGGCTTCCTGATCACGTTTCTGGTGGGTATTTACAATGAAGGCGATTGGATTTTCGCCCAGCGTGCCAGCCACGGTATGCTGAACTGGATTTACGATTACATCTTCAAGCCCGCCGGAGCGACCATGTTTTCGGTGTTGGCCTTTTTCATCGCCTCGGCCGCCTACCGCACGTTCCGCGCCCGGACCGGTTCGGCGGCGCTGCTTCTGGTGGCGGCGCTGGTGGTCATGGTGGGGCAGGTGCCCATCGGCGACATGATCTCGCCCAAGCTCCCCGAGTTATCGACCTGGCTGATGGAAATTCCCAATGCGGCGGTCAAGCGCGGCATCTTTCTCGGTGTCGCCCTGGGCGTGGTGGCGACCTCGCTGCGCATCATCTTCGGCGTCGAGCGCGCCTATTTAGGAGGCGAGTAATGAAGCGGCAGACGCTCAACCGGCTGCTGGATCTCGACCGCCGCTGGATCTTTTTGTTTGTCCTGGTGGCGGCGATTTTCGCACGTCTGGTGGACTTCGATTTACCCAGCCGACCCAAGCGGATCGTGAAAGACGTCTACGACCAGATCGAGCTTCTGCACGAAAGCGGCGAGGTGCTGTTGCTTTCGATGGATTACGATCCCGCAGGCAAACCCGAACTGGAGCCGATGAGCCGCGCGGTGTTGCGTCACGCCTTCATGCGCGATGTCAAAGTGGTGGGCATGACCCACAACCCGCACGGTCAGAATCTGGGTCAGACGGTGCTCGAAGAAACCGCCGCCGAATTCGGCAGCAAGTACGGCGAGGATTACGTCTATCTCGGTTACAAGGCGGGTTTCGCCACGCTGGTGATCAACATGGGCCAGGATTTCTACGACGCCTTTCCTCTGGACTTCAAAGGGGTGGATCTCAAAAGCTATCCCATCACCAAGGACATCGGGTCGTTGTCGGACTTCGGCTATGTGTTCTCGGTGGCCTCCACGGCCGCCTGGGAAGTTTGGATGGTCTTCGGCAGCGAGAAATACCGCTTCAAATATGGGGTGGGCGCGACCGGCGTGATGGCGCCCGACGTTTACCCCTTCTTGCAAACGGGCCAGATCAAAGGCCTGCTGGGAGGCTTGGTGGGCGCCGCCGAATATGAAACGCTGATCGACCGGCCCGACCGGGCGGCGGTGGGCATGCGGCCGCAATCGGCCATCCACGTGCTGCTGGTTCTTCTGGTGTTGTTCGGCAACGTGATCTTTTTCCTGGAGCGTCGCGCGCGACGTTCCGGCCGGGCATAGGGGGGCATCATGAACGAACATCTGCGCGATCGCATCCTCTTCGCCGCACTGGCCACATTGATTCTCGGCTCCAATGCCTGGCTGCTGATCAGCGGCCGATTGCCCGCCGACTGGACGGGCTTCGGCATTATGCTGGCGGCGGCCATCACGCTTTCGATGTATAGCTTTTTGTACAAAGACAACGTGTTGTTCAAGCTGGTGGAGCATCTGTATATCGGAGTGGCGGCCGGTTATGTGACCACCGTTTACTGGTTCAACATTTTCTGGCCCGATCTGATCAAGCCGCTGTTCTTTCCCGATCCGGGCGTGCCGCGTCGCTGGCTGCGGCTGGTGCCGCTTCTCATGGGGATTGCGCTGCTTTTCCGTGTGTCGCGCCGTTTCGGTTGGATGAGCCGCATCTCGTTCGCGTTTATCATGGGCTTTTATTCCGGTATCGCGATTCCCAATTACATCGAAACCTACATGATCGAGCAGCTGCACTTCACCGTCGGCCCGCTGTTCGTGTCGGCCGACCCCGTCCACCTGTGGTTGGAAGGCGCATTTCTGGCGGCGGTGTTGGGTTATATGATTCTCGATTGGCTGTGGCTGTCGTTGATCAACAAACCCTGGCTGAACGCGCTGGCGCTCTTACCGGCGGCGGTGCTGCTTTTCATCGGTATCTTCTGGCATATTCCGGGCGTGAGTTCCGTGGTGGTGTTGTTCGGGGTTTTGACGGTCTTGGTTTACTTTTTCTTCTCGGTCGAACAAAAAGGGCCGGTGGCCACCGCGAGCAAGCTGGGCGTCAACTTCCTGATGGTCAGCTTCGGGGCGTCCTTCGGCTATACCATCATGGCGCGTATGTCGCTTCTGGTCGGGCGGTTGGAGTTTCTGCTGCGCGACTGGCTGGGGGTGTTGCAGTGACGAAAGGTCCGACACGCCCCTGTGCGCCGTTGCCCGACCCGCGCGAGCTGTGGGTGGGCTTGTTGTCCATGGCCGCCGATCCGCCACCGATGCCGGAGACGAACGATCCGGGCTTTCTGGCGGCGGTGGTGCGGCTGCACGGTTGCAATCTGAATTTGTGGGAACTGGAAGACCGGGTGCGTCGCAGCGAGCTGACCGACGCCGAGATCGTGAGTGTCAAGCGCGGCATCGACCGCGAAAACCTGCGCCGCCACGACGCCATCGAAGCGCTCGACCGGGCGGCGCTCGACCTGCTCGACAGCTGCGCGACTCCTCCCCAACCCGATGCGCCCCTGCACACCGAATCGCCCGCCATGGTGATCGACCGGCTATCCGTCCTGGCTCTGCGCATCCACCACCTGCGCCGGGCGCTCGACGGCGAAGGGCTGCAGGACGCCAAACGGATGCGACTTTCCGAGAAACAAAGCGCGACCGAGCTGCAAGTCCAGGCCCTGATCGAGGCGGCCCTCCTTTATTTCGACGAGTTGAGCCGAGGCGCGCGATGCTTTAGCGCCGTTACGCAGGTCAAGTGGTACGGCAGCTAGGGGAGGGCGAACGACGATCAATTTCTCCCGCCTGATTTCTCCGTGTTTTTCTTTTTACGATACAAAACGAAGGCCCGCTTTTTGGGGGCGGTGAAGGCTTCATGCATGACCGGGTCGGGCATGGCGCCGAGGCGGGCGGAGTCGGGAACGTCGAAGCTGAGGCGCTCGTATTGCGAAGCCAAGGCGGCGGGCAGAGCATCGAGGCGTCGCGGCGACACCCCCGTCAGGCTTTCGCTGAGAATCCAATCGGGGGCCGGGCTCGGCAGGCGGCCGTCCGTCAGCGAGGCGTTGATGACCGTCAAGCCGGTATCGAAGATGAGCGGCAGAGCCGAATCGACGCACAGCACTCGGTCGCCGGGCGCGGTATTTGCGCGTAGGAACTGCGTGACCCGCGTCTGTCGGCTGGCGTAGGGCGTGGTGAGGGAAACGATCTGTTCCACAAGCGGCGATCCCAACGGGCGCTGCACGCCGACCGCCGCGCCGGTGCCGACCGCCACGACGTTGGTCAGTCCTAAAAGCGCCACCGCCAGAACCAGCCAGCGGCGCGCGGGCAAAACCCGCACCAGCCAGATCGCCGCAAGCAGGATGGCCGCCGGCAACAACGGCAACATGTAGCGGAAGAAATTGAGCCCCTGGAAACTCAGAACGAAAAAGTGAGCCGGAAAACACCACAGCAGAAAACGCTCGGCGGCGCGGGTTACGTCGTTCTCGAAGGGCGCGGTGATCGGTCGCTTGAGAAAATGCCCGGCCAAGGGCAACAGGAGCAGCACGAGCGGAACCACGTGGAAATGCAAGCGGTCGCTGTAAAAAACCAGGTGCGTCCAGGCGTGATCGGGGCCGAGGCTTCCGGCCTGACCGAAGGGTTTGGCGTAGGCCAGCCAAGGTAGAACCGCCAGGGTGAAAAGGACGCCGGAAATGATCAGACGCCGCCAGGCGAGACGGCCGCTTCGGCCATGCAACATTGCCGCCGCCAACGCCAGCAGGTTGCCGGGCAGCATCATGTAATTGCAGTAGAACTGGACGACCAGCGCCAGCGCCACCAGCCAGGTTCCGCGGCGGTTATCGGCCTGGGCCAGCTGCGCGAAACCGGCCGTCAGAACAAGCTGCGCCGCCATCACCACGGCGTAATAGCGGCACTGGCGCGCGAATAACAGAAACGCGAGGTTGCTGGTGAGCAGAAACGCGGCCGTCAATGCCACGGCACGGTTTCGCCACAAGCGCCACCCAAGTCGATAAATGATCCACACACACAAGAGACCGATCAGCGCGAACGGAAAGCGCGCCGCCCAGGTGCTCGTCCCGAAGAGGGCAAAGGAGGCGGTGCAGAGGTATTCATCCAGCCAAGGCGTCCAGACCCACAAGCCGTCGGCGTTGGCGTCGATATCGCGCGCGATCTTGACGATGTTATTTCCGACAGCGACGTAGGGCAGCCCATGTTCGACGATACTTTGCGCCAAAAGCGCCGACTCGGCTTCGTCGGTCCACAGGGGGCGATCGGCCAGGTTGAACAGAAGCAGAAAGCAGGCCGCCAGCGCTAAAAGCAGCTCCGGTCCGTAACGGAAGATCCGCGTAACCGGAGTGGAAACCTCGGTGTTTGGGCGTGTTTCCTCAAGCATGATCGGTCCATTGACGGTTTCAGGGAGCGCAAGAATAACAAGATTGACGGGTCAGGTAAAGAAATTCCCGAAGCGAGGCGAACGTTGAAGGAAGAAAGGCGAGACGGCGCGAGTAGTATAAACGCAAAAAAGGGAGGCCGAGGCCTCCCTTTTATCAGTCGAGTTGCGATTACAGTTCGAGGCAGCCGCCGCCGACCAGTTCGCCGGTGGAGCTGTCGGTCAGCGGGATGCACAGGGCATTAGCGCCGCAGGCGTTCGGAGCCGGATTGCACAGTTCCATGCAGATCTGGTCGCCGCTCTGGAAGGCCATGCAGATGTGGTTTTCATCGCCGCCGCAGAAGTCGTTCGGGGTGGGGCAATCGGGGCCTTCTTCGTCGAAGCAGATACCGAAGGGGTTGCCCGACTCGCCGTAATCGATGCAGGGGATCGCGTCGGTGCCGGGATCGCAGGAAACGATGTCGCAGGCGTCCATGCAGATCGTGATCTGGTTGCCCTGATCGTCGTAATCGCCTATGCAGTAATCGCTGCCCAAGGCTTCGCAATCGGCATCGCTTTGGCATTCTACCTCCGTGGAGCCGCCACCGCAGAGGCAACGTTCGTATTGGACGCTGCTGTCATAATCGCAGACGCCGTCTTCGCCGTATTCGGACTGGCAGATCTGGTTGCAGTCGACGATGCCGTAGGTGTTGCTGGTCTCGTCGCACCAGCACAGGTTGGTGTCGTCGGAGCAGAACGGCATATCTACGCCGTTAGTGCAGGCACCTTCGCAAGACAAAGGATCGTCGCCGTCGGGATCGTCGCCATCGGGATCGTCGCCATCGGGGTCGTCACCGTCGGGGTCGTCACCATCGGGAACGTCACCATCGGGAACGTCGCCGTCGGGAACGTCGCCGTCGGGAACGTCGCCGTCAACCGGTTCATCCTGGCAGAAGCAGTAGTTGTAGCCCTGATCCTGCATGCCGCAACCGGCGGAATAGGTGCCGGTCATGGAGCAGATTTCCGAGCAGGAGTAAGGCTTCCATTGTCCGCCTTCGCAGATACACACATTCGCCGCAATGCAATAAGACACGTCGGTTGCGGCATTGCACGCACCGCTGCACTGGGGCGTATCGCCATCCGGCTGGTCGCCGTCTGGCGCATCGCCATCGGCCGGATCATCGCCGCAGTATTCGAGATAATCGGCCGAGGTCGTGTTTTCGATGCAGTTGTAAGCGGTGGCGCAATCGTCGGCCTTTACCGCGCATTTGAACTGGCAGCGCTCGTCGTTGTCCAGGTCGTCTTTGCATTGGTCGTAGGTGGCGTCGGTATACCAGCCATCGGCTTCGGTGCACAGATCGCGGATGTTTTTACAGGCGATCTTGGCGGTATATTTGTCTTCGTCATCGTCGTCGTTCGAACTTGCTTCTTCATCGAGGCAAGCCGTGCCAAGCAGCAAAACGAGACACAAGGTCAAGAGCAGCGACAACAAACGGAACGGGGAAAAAGTCATGATGTATCTCCTTTTTGGGGACGCCGCATGACAGGCGGCCGACAGAAAACGTGCTTCCGCATCTTTCGCGAGAGCCGACTTCGACGCATCTCACAAAAATGTCGCGCCTGTATAGCATGATTACACAGATAAATCAACTCATCGAACCGCGTTAAGATGGTCGATTCGCTGAATAAATTGGTTTCTCCAGTCATTTCAGGGCAAGTTGGCGCGTAGATCGCCGATGGCTTTTCGGAGGTCGCCGCGGCCGAAGATGGCCGAACCCGCAACGAAGACATCGGCTCCGGCGCGTGCGGCTTCGCCGATGGTGTCGGGGGCGATTCCGCCGTCCACCTGGATGTGGCACTCCAAGCCGCGCTCATCGATGCGACGGCGCAGACGGCGGATTTTGTCGAGCACACCCGGAATGAACGATTGCCCGCCGAAGCCCGGGTTGACCGTCATCAGCAGCACCATGGCGCAATCCGGTAAAACGACGTCGAGCACGTCGAGCGGCGTGTGCGGGTTGAGCGCCACGGCCGGGCACGCCCCGGCGGCACGAATGACCTGCAGACTGCGATGCAGATGCGGGCAGGCTTCGGCGTGCACGGCAATGATATCGGCCCCGGCGGCGGCGAACTCGGGCACGTAGCGGTCGGGATTTTCGATCATCAGATGCACGTCGAAGGGCTTTTCGCTGTGCGGCCGCAGGGCCTTGACCACCGGCGGACCGATGGTGATATTGGGCACGAAATGACCGTCCATTACGTCCACATGAATCCAGTCGGCTCCGGCGGCGTCCACCGCGCGGACATCCGCGCCCAGCTCGGCAAAGTCGGCCGAGAGAATCGACGGCGCAATCAGGTATTCGGGCATGGCAGTCTCCCTTTTGCGAGGTTCGCCGCGTTTGTACCACATCCAAAGCGGCGGCGCAATGTGGGAATCAGGAACGAAAATGCGGGGTGGGCTTGGCGAAACGGTCTATCCTGCGTATAATGAACGCCTTCGGTGGAGCTTTAACCGAGGAGAGAACATGCCGAAACATTTTTCCGCGATCGGGTTTACGCTCGACGATGCGGAGGCGTTGAAGTGTCTGGCCCACCAGGCGGTCAGTCAGGGAGAGGCGTTTCACGCGCAGCGCCAAGGACTGCCCGAAGGTTTGTTCCTGTGGGATCTGGGGCGCGGTTTGCAAGTCTGGGTGGCGGCGCGGATTCCCAAAGACGAGGCGGATCTCGATGAGGCTGAAATCGTGGCGTGCTGGCCCGGATTCAAAACCGAGGATTGCCTGCGCTTTCGGGCTTACCGAATGGCGCGCAACGCTCAAAGCGAAGGCGAAATCCGTCTGCGCGGACGGCTGGCGTCGGGAGCGGAATTGGAACTGGCCTTATTGAACCTGGCCCAGGCGGATCGTCTGCCCGCTTCCGGGGCCGATCTGCCGGTGCATGTGGCGGGTCTGGCGCTGGAGGCGCGGCTCGAAGATCCCGCAGCGGCGGATGCGGCGGTTACACAGGTGGAAGACGAAGACGGCCATCTGCGGCAGTTGGACAGCTACCTGATGCCGGTGGACCGCGATCACCACTACACCGTGATGGGACGCGTTGTGCAGGTACGCGACGTGGTGAACTTTCACACCGGTGCGAAATTGCTGGCTTTGGGAGTGGAAACCTCGGAACTCGAATTGCCCGTGATCGTTCCGGCATCGCTTCTAACTCGACCCGTGACCGTCGGCTTGCGTTTTTCGGGCATGTTGTGGTTGCAGGCGCAACTGGCGGCGGAGGTTCTTGAATGATATTGGCGGCGATCAATCTGGCCAAAGTCGGAGTGCTGACCTTCTTTTTCTCCGTGGTGGCGATGGCGGGAAGCCTGATCGATCCCAGCGGACCGATTCCCACTTGGTGCATTCGAACCTGGGGCCGCCTTTTGGTGCGTGTCTGCGGAGTTCGGCTGACGATTGAAGGCCTGGAGCAGGCCGCGTTTGCCGGACCGTGTCTGGTCATGACCAACCATCGCTCGCATTTCGATACCCCCGTTTTGATTGCCGCGATGCCGACGCGGCCGTATTTCGTGGCCAAGCAGGAACTGCGCGCGATTCCCTTTCTGGGTTGGTCGATGGCGGCGGTGGGGATGATTTTTCTCAACCGCAAAAATCGCAGCGCCGCCCGAGCGTCGCTGAAAGAGGCGGGTCGTCTGATTCGCGAGGGCCGCCACGTGGTGATGTTTCCCGAAGGAACGCGCAGTTCGAAGCGTGGCCAGCTGGGGCCGCTGAAAAAGGGCGGTTTCCATCTGGCGCTGGCGGCGGGGGTGCCGATCCAGCCGGTGGTGCTGCTCGGTACGGAACGCGTTTTACCCAAGCATTCGAAGCACATCAAGCCCAAGGCGGTCACGGTGCGTTTCGGTCGCCCCATTCCCATCGATCCCGATACGACGATCGACGAGCTGATGAGCCGCGTCGGCGACGCCATGCATGCGCTGATCGGCGAGCGCTAGGCCACCTCCTTCCGCCGTTCCTTTCCCTTATATCAAGCCTCTCCGCTCCGTTGCGCTCCTTGGCGCTCCCCCACGCTCCTGCGGGTTCCCGCAAGCTCTACGATGCTCCGAAACGCTCCTTGAAAAGGGGGGAAGATTGTGTTTGAATTCGAGTCAAGCCCACGTGCGCTTAAAGCCCGGCCGACCGATTCGGCCGGGTTTTTTCATGCAGGAGACCCCATGTCGAATTCATCCGATCGATCGTCGAGGACGCGTTTCGCTTTGCCGACCACCCAGGCCGAACGCGATAAACTGGAATTGCGCTTCATGCGTTCGAGCTGTCCCTCGCTGGCGACCTTCGCCAAACGCCACGGAATGAACCCGGTCGCGTTGCGCCGTGTGGCGCAAGGCTGGGAGATGCGCCGACGCCGGTTGCGTCTCGGACACCGCTCGCTGCCGGACGCGCCGGTGGCCCGCACCGCGCTGTTGTCGATGTGGTGGGAATTGTCCTTGCGACTGGGCGAATGCGTGAGCGGCGGACTGGAAGCGCAGGATGACCTGAAAAATCTGGCCGCCGCCGCCGGGGTACTTAAAACCGCCCATGCCGGACTCGCGGGGCTGTTGCCGCTCGACGAAACCGACGCGCCGCTGTCGCTGAGTATCGAGGGGGTAAACGCCGATGCGTTTTGAACTGCTGCCCACGCAACGTGAGCTGTTCGAAGTCCCGCACGACGAGCCTACCGACCTGGCTTTGTACCAGGGCGGCGTCGGCTCGGGAAAAACCACTGCCGGGGTGCTCTTGGGGTATACGCTTGCGACGCTTTATCCCGGCAGTCGTGGGTTGGTGGGAGCGGCCACGCATACCCTGTTGCGCGATACGACCCGTGCTCGCTGGGCCGAAATCGTTCCACGTCGCGATATCGCGCGTTGGACCGCCGATCCCGACAACCTGGTTTTGCGCAACGGTTCGCAGGTATGGTTTCGCCACCTGTCGAGTCCCGAACGGCTGGCCTCGATGGAGTTCAGCTGGATTCACGTGGAGGAAGGCTCGCAGGTGTCGGAACGCGTATTCCGGGCGCTTTTGGCGCGTTTGCGCTACAACCGTTTCCAATCGCCTCCCGGTCTGGCGCGCCGCTATCGGCTGTTCATCACGTCGAACCCGGAGGAAAGTTACGGTTACCTGCACAAGGCCTTCATTGCGCCCGAGACTGCGCGTGCCAATTGGCGCTACATTCGCGCCCCGACCACCGAAAATCGGTTTCTGATGGCGCACAAGCCCGACTACGTGGACTTGATTCGCCAGACGGTGGACGATGAGTACTACCGGATTTTCGTCGAGGGCGAAACCGGCGGCGGGGCCGAGGGCCGGGTGTATCGCAATTTCGACCGCGCCCAGCATGTGGACAAGCAGGTGCAGTACGATCCCGATCGCAGCTTGCATTTGAGCTTCGATTTCAATGTGGATTTCATGGTGGCGCTGGCCATTCAAAAACGACCCGACGATGTGACCTGGGTCGTGGATGAAGTGGTCATCCGTCACGGCAGCGACACCGATGCCCTGTGTGTGGCGATTCTCGAACGTTTCGCCGGGCAACGCGCCAGCATTGTGGTGCACGGCGACGCCTCGGGCCACGCGCGCGACCATCGCGGCGGACGCAGCGACTACGCCATCATCCGCGAGCGGCTGAAAACGCTGCCGGGGGTGAAGCTGTCCATCAAACGGCGTCGCTCCAATCCGCTGGTGCGCGAACGCACCAATGCCGTCAATTTTCGCCTGCAAAACAGTGCGGGAAAGAAACGGCTGTTCGTCGCGCCCCACTGTCGTTACCTGATTCGCAGTCTGGAGCACACCAAGTTCGTGCCCGGCCGCTTCGAGAAAGAAAAGGTGCGCGATCCCAAAGACCCGCGTTTCGTCATCGACCATCCCGGCGACGCGCTCGATTATTTCATCGGCGACGAATACCCCTTCAAGCGGGAAAAACTCGGCGTCGTGTCCTATCGCTAAGGAGGTTCCATGGACCCCATTTTCATCGGTCAAAGCGCCGCCGCTTGGGCGGAAGGGCAGCGTCGCGCGCGCCGCGCCGTTCACACGGCCTGGGCCGGGCGTTGCGAAGCGCTGTTGGACCGCTACTTCGACAACGGGGAGTATGAACAAACGCTGAAGGAGCGTTTGCGACGGCTGTATCCCAACAACGCCGACCAGATGGTCGAAAATCTGTTGACGCTCAACGTGGTGCGCAAAGTGGTCGACACCAAGGCCAAGCTTTATCGGCGGCCCCCGCGCCGCTGGTTGCTCGACGCCGAGGCCGCCGCTTTACCTCCCGACCACGGCGGGCACCGCATCTTCGCCGATCTGGTACGCGCCACGCGCCTCAATACACGCATGAAATGGCTGTTGCGCACGCGTGAACTGCTGGGGGCGGCTGTCCTGTGGGGGCAAATCGACGGCCGCCGCCGAGTCCCCGTCTTGACCGTGCTGCCGCCGCATCAACTGGTGGTGGAACAGCACCCCGATTATCCCGGTTCGCTGGCCGATGCCGTGAGCATCGCCGTGCCGGTAGGAGGGGCGGCCGATTCGCCGTTGTCCGCCGCCGAGGCGGTCGGCTATGTGCGCTATCGTTTCACCTCCGATGCTCAAGGACCGAGACGCCTGGTGGTCGAACGGCTCGACGCCGATTTCGTCCCCTGGCCGGAACAACCGCCGGAACTGGGCGTCTATGCCGGACTGCCCGAGTATCCGTTCGTGTTGTTCCGCAAAGGCGAAACCTTCGGCTCGGAACTGTTTCCGGATGTCCCGCGATCGCTGCTACTTATGGCTCAGTGGCTCGACCACGAATTGACGCGCGGGGCGCTCAACTCGCGCCAGACCGATTTCCCGGCCTACGTTTTCAACGGCAGTGCCGAGGAATTGGGCGCCGCCAATCCGGCGACCGGAGCGGGGGCGGTGATCTGTTTGAACGACGAAGAGAAACATCTGGAAAGCCTGGCGGTGGACCCGCGCGAAAAAGAGCGCAACCAGAACCTGCTGTTCATGCTCAAGCTGTTCGCCCAGATGAACGATCTGTCCCCATCGGCGTTCACCTTCGATGTGGAGCTTCTTTCCGGCACGGCCAAGTTCCACGACAAGCAACCGGAAATCGAGTATCGCGAAGACCTCATCGACCAATTGACCCCGGTAGAAGAGGATGCCGTCTGGCCCATGATGCGGCAGCTGGCGCGCCTGGCCGGATTCCCCGGCGCGGATCTGTTGGAGTCGTGTCGCCTAAGCGTCGATTTTCCGCAGCAGGTAATTCCGCTTTCACGCGAGGAGGAACTGAAAAACCTCGCCCGCGAAATCGGCTTGGGGCTGCGCTCCGCCGCCGACGAATTGGTCGACCGCTACGGCATCGAGCCGGAGGAGGCCCGCCGCCGGGTTACCGAAAACCTGCGTTTGAGCACGAGTGCCGAAACGACCGGCGGAAGTTAAACGTCACCCGCTTTCGAACCCCTTGGGGCGTCCGATGCGACGCCCCTTTTCTTTATGCAGATACCGCGTCGGCGGAGGCCGCGCGGTCAATCCCATGCGTCTTGGAGGAGAACATGGACCCGAATCAGGCCCTTGCGCACATTCAGGAACTGGAAGACCGGCTTGCGATGATGGAGGAAAACCGCCTGCCCGAGGACGATCGTCAGTACGTGGAGCGCCTCAAAGCCGATATGCGCCGAGCCGCCGCCGCCCGCGAGGCCAGCGAGGCGCGCGCCGACCGTTTGACGCGCGACCTTGCCCAAACGAAGGCTCGTCAAAAAATGGCCGAGGCCGCGCGTGATGCCGGTTGTGTGGACATCGATGCGTTGCTCACGCTATCCGGCGACGTATTGGCCGAAACCGATACGGACGACGCGGTGTTGGATACCTTTATCGATACCGCCCGGACGCGCTGGGCCTACCTGTTTGCGAATGCCTTGCCGGAGGGCGAGGTCGCAACGAAACCGACTGCGCCGCTTGTGGCGGCCGGTCGTCGAACCCACCCGCAAACGACTTTACAACAGGCGGCCGGGGCCTATCGCGCCCGCTGAGGCCGCCGCAATCAAGGAGGACCGAACATGGCTCTGACCCTGCTCGAAGCGGCCAAGCTGGAAACCGATGTGATCAAGAAAAACGTGATCGAGGTGTTTCCGCTGGTGTCGCCGATTCTCGAAAGCATGCCGTTTATCAATGTCCCGGGCGGCGTGTTCAAGTACAACCGGGAGGAAATCCTGCCCGGCATCGCCTTTCGTGGCATCAACGAGGACTACGCCGAGTCGACCGGCGTTCTGCAGCAAAACGTGGAAACCACCAAAATCTTCGGCGGAAAATCCCAGGTCGATCGCGCCCTGGTGAGCGAACGCGGCGAGGGGGTGGGCGAAATTCGCGCCGTCCACGACCGCTTGAAAGCCAAAGCGGCGGCGTTGTTTTTCACCAAGATGTTTTTCGACGGCGATTCGGGGGACGACCCGCGCCAGTTCGACGGCCTGAACGCGCGTCTGACCGGCTCGCAGGTGTTGAGCGCCGGAGACGACGGTGCGCCGTTGACCGCCGACATGCTCGACGACCTGATCGACGCGGTGGCGGGTGCGCCCGATATGTTGCTGATGTCCAAATCCATGCGCCGCGAAGTCACTAAGCTGTTGCGTGACGACGCGCGCGTGTCCTACGGGCAAGACGCCTTCGGTCGCCAGATCGCCACGTACGGCGGGGTTCCGATCCGCATCATCGAAGAAGACCACCAGGGCGGCGCGATTCTGGGCTTCGACGAAGACATGGGTGAAAGCGATGTGTCCGGATCGATCTACGCCCTGCGCTTCGGTGCGGATGAATACCTCAGCGGCGTCCAGAACCAGCCGATGGACGTGCTCGACATGGGGTTGCAGAGCGACCTGAAGTATCTCACCGTCATCGAATGGCTGGCGTCGTTCGTCATCCTGCATCCCAAATCGGCCGCCCGTCTGATGGGCGTGACCAAATCCGAAAGCTAGGAGGTGTTCATGAACGACCCCCGGACCCGTGAACGTTTCGACGCACGGCTCGTTCTCAAAGCTGAAACGGCCGAAAGTACGAGTACCAACGGCAGCGCCAACGATATCGGCAGCCTGCCCGAAGCGTCCTTGGCATGGCTGTCCGTCTCGGCGGCGACGGGCGATGCGCCCACGTTGGATGTTGCGATCGACGGATCCCACGACGGCGAAAGCTGGACCGAAGTGGCGTGTTTCGCGCAAGCGACGGCGAGCGGTCGGCAATTCGTACCGGTTGGGCCTCAGTCCTATCGTACCTATCGCTATCGCTCCACCCTGGGCGGCGACACGCCCGTTTTCACTTACAGCGTCGTGTTGTCGATCTAGGCGCGAACCGGACGGCGGACCGGAGTTCGATTCGGTCCGCCGTTTCACTTAAGGAGGAAAAAATGGGTTATCACACCCACACCCTGCTCGAAACCACCGTCGACGCCACCGGTGATGCGGTGGGCGTGGCGCACCTCGACCGCCTGCTGGTCGTGGCGACGCTCTCCGGAACGGCCACGTGCCAAGTCCAAGGTCGTTTGGTCGATGGCTCCTGGCGCGCGTTGGCGACGTTCACCGTTTCCGGGGAACTCAACCTCGACAATTTCGGCTGGCATGAACTGCGCGCCGTGGCCAGTGACCTCGACGGCGGTTCGGTGGCGGCCCTTTTGAGTTGGAGATAGACGATGAATCTGCAACAATATCCCCCCCACAAAATTGCGCCCGCCGACCTGTCGCCGGAATTGCTTCACCGCTTCGGCGTGGTTACCTGGGCCGAGCCGCTACCCGTAACGAACGCGGTTAAGACCGTACGTTTGCAAGTCACCGATCTGACTGGTGCCCCGTTCGAGGACGTTGTCGCCATCAACGTTTTCAGCAATCCGCCGGGTCCGACTCTGACGAATACGGAACTGGGTCAAGGAATGGTGATGGTGAACGATGAAACGAGCGACCTGGTGGTTCTCACCGACAGCGCCGGAGCCTTCGATTTACAGGTTACGGCCAACGAACCCGGTACGTTCATGATTCTGGCCGGTCCGACCGGATCGTCTCACATGCTGGACTGCTCCAGCCGCTTGACCCTCGAATTCGTGGAGTAAGTCCGTACCGGGTCCGGCCCGAAGCCGGAAAGAAAGGAATTCGATATGCTTCATTACAGCGATGAATGTCGCCTGGGTGTGGAGGCCGAACGCTTCGACTATCGCCCCGGTCTTGCGGGGAATGAACTCGACGGAACACCGACGGCGCTACTGAACGTCTTTCCTCCCGCGGGGTCGAACCCGGTGCTTTTCGAAGCGGCGATGAATTGGAACGCGGCGGCCCTGCGATTCGAGCTCGACCTCGATACCCGAGACGACCGGATCTGGAAGGCGGCGGCCAACTACCGTTTCGATATCAGCTTCACCAACGCCGGTCATACCCACCATCGGCTGGTGTATGTCGACCTCGTGGCCGATCCCTGGCGACCCGCCTCCACCCTTGCCGATCTGGCGGCCCTGGCACCGTCGCTTGCTTTCGACCGCGCCGAACGGGAGGGCGTCGTTTTAAGCGTGATGGGCGAAGCGGAGGAACAGATCCGTTTGGCGTTGCGCGCACGCGGATTGGCTCCGGGGTGGGTGGCGGACAAGGCCGCGCTCGATCGCCTGCATCGGCTTTTGACCCTAAGCTTGTGGTATCTGCGTGCCTCCGGCGATGGCGATGGCGACCGGATGGAAAAATATCACATCTGGCGGCGGCGTTATGCCCGCAGCTTGAGTCGTTTCCTGGCCGCGCTGAGGCTGCGCCCGGATGCGCAATATTCTCAAACCCAGGTATGCGCCAACCATAGCGGCGCGAGGTTGTCGCCATGACGCGTCTCGCGAATCAAGTCGAACGCTTCGTGACCTTGCTCGAATCGGTTACACCCTTCGCGCATGTCGACCGGGCGCCGTTCACGGATCGCTATCGGCGCGCCGCCTGGCGCGATTTGGATCGCGAGCGTGACGAAAAAGCCTGGCGTCGTTTCGCATTGCGCCTCAACGAGATCGGCCCGGAGGATGTGGCCGGACTCGATTGGACAAGCCAATCCGCCGTTCTCGAACTGGCGGTTTTATATCCTTTGCGTCATCGTGCCGAACTCGCGGATACCTACTTCGCCGCCGAAACGAAGCAGATACGGAACCTGTTCGAAGCCGAGGCCCGTTCGGCTGAAACGAACGCGCGTTTTTTAGCCTACGAACAAAGCAGCCTGCTGCCGTTGGATGACGAACGGTTGCGGTTCGATCATCGTTTCACGTTGATCGTGGACGAACCCACCGCTTAAGTGCGGCTCATTATAGAGGAGGACCGATGTCACGCTACATCGCGCAACGTTATAGATTGTTCGCCGCTTCCGAGACGGCATACGGCGTTTTCAACGCCGACCCCGCCGACCATGGTGAAATTCGCCCCGATACCGAGGGTTTTTCACAGGTGGGAAAAACGGAACGCCTCGAACGTGATTATATCCGCGCCGATCTGGGTAATTCGCCGGGATTACCCGGAGCCAAATCCTGCGAAGTCAAGCTGTCGCTACCGGCTCGCGGAGGCGGGTACGCGGCGGGACCGGATATCGAAGCGCGGCTCAATCCCGAGTTGGCTTCGCTACTGGCTACTTGTTGCGCTGCACGGCACGCCGATACGGGCGCGGCCGTTACGGGGGGCGGTTTGGACTCCGTGATTCTCGACGGCGTCCCGTCCGAGTGTTTCACTCCCGGTGGGCTGGTGTTTGTCGATCCGCTGGGCTCCGGGAATTTCGAAGCGCGTTGGATCGCGGCCTTGGATGATACGAGCCATGCCGTCACCTTGGCCGGACCCTGGAAGGGCGGCGCGGCCTGGAACTTATCCACTGCACCTGCTGCGACCGGCCAACTTTATGCGGCCGTCCAAGCCATGCCCGGTGCGACCGGTCAGCAAAGCGCCTGTTTGGAAGTGAGCGGCATCGCCATCGGAGAGTCGGCGCCGGTCTGGCGTTACACCGGCATGTACGGGACGGCCAAGATCGACGACGCTCAGGCGGGCAAACGTCTCATGATTGCGTTTGCGCTGCAGGGCGACAGCTACGAAATCGCGGCCGGCACCCCGGTGATCAGCCATTCGGCCGGAGCGGGAAGCTGGCCCGTCAAACCGGCGGATCTCAAAACCCTGAATGCGGAATTTCGCCTGAACGGACAGCGTCTGGCCTATCAGAGTTTGTCGCTCGATCTAGGTAACCAGTGGGAAGCCATTCCCGACGGTAACGCCGCCAACGGACGCGCGGGCTTCGCCCTGACGCGCATCGCCACGGGTGGCAAAGCGGTGGTCTACTGGGATCCGGCCTACACCGAAACACTGAGCGGAGGCGAAAGGGTCGATTTCTCTTGGGTGGTCGGCGGCCCCGCGGACGGGGTGGGTTTTCATGCGCCGGTGTGCGAACTGACCGCCGTCAAGGAAACGACCATCAACGGCCTCTTGGCGATGGAACTGGCGTTTGTGGTTTTACCGAGTGGATTACCGGGGATTCCCGATTGGACCTGGGCTTTTGCCGGGACGCCTGTTGAGGCCCCGGAAAGTTGATCCCCCCGACTCGGAAACACAACCCCAATATAAGGAGCGATCATGGCGTTCATTCCCCAAACCGGCCTGACCGAATTCACCTTGGTTTCCGTACACGATCCGGCCATCGACCGCGAGCGTAGCGACATGGAATCCTACGAGCGCGACTATTCCTACAACCCGACCCGGTTGGTCTTTCACGCGGGCCAGCAGCCGACGCAATTCGTTTGCCGTCCTCTTTCACATCGGCTGGTTGCTCGACTTCTGGATGTGATGATGCACGGCACGCCGCAGGGCGAAGTGGATGTGGCGGTTCACGAAGCGGCGCTCATGGCTTTTCGCTACGGCGTCGCTGACATCCGCAATTTGTCCGGCTTCGATCCGGCGCGGCACGTGCAACGTGGAAATCCTCCCGTGATCAAAGAGTCCTGGCTCGACACGTCACCTTTACCGGTTGAAGTGGTGGTGGAAATCGGGGCGGTGATTCTGGCGCGCGCGCGGCTGGGCGAGGGGCAAAGAAAAAACTGATCATCGCCTATCGTTTGGACGACGTGGAGCGCGAGGACGAACGCCTCGATTGCTCGGCTTGCCCATTCGGTGGGCGTTGCAATGATCCCGCGATCGGTCCGGCGCAATTCGACGATCTCGACGGAACGCCCCTGGCCGTGACCGGCTGTCCCCGCTACGTGCTTCAAATCGGAACGTTACCTCTGGGCGATCCGTTCGCCTGGGCGGCGCGGATCGAACGAGGGATATTGCCGGAGCCCGGTGGCTGGCTCGACCAGCCCAATCTGTTTACGGAAACAATGGCGGTTATCGAGCGGCTCATGGCTGAAACACGCAGGCGGCACAAACGCCGTCAGGACGAAGCCGCCGCGCATCTGAATCACGATCGCGACCGAGACTTATAAGCAAGAGGAGAAAAGGATGTTTACCATCCATCAAACCAACAAACAGGTGAGTGTGTCGGCGACACCATCGACCAACCGCAGACTGGCCGAGGAGTCGCGCTACCATCAGCGTGTTCGGCAACTCTACAGCGAAACCACGCGCCACATTCAAACCCTCATCAAAGCGCAAACCCGTGCCCAGCAGCAGGCGACCGCCGTTATGACGCGTGCCCTGGAACGCATGGTGATGCAGACGGCGGAAATGGTCGGTTTCATGGTCGGCACGCTGATCAGCGGAGCCGAATTTTCGGGAAAGAACTTCTTCGCCGGTTTTCTCGATTTGCTGGGCCAGTTTGCCGTCATGCTCGGTTCGGTGGCGGTGGCGGCCTCCCAGGTGTTGACGGCGCTCTTTTCCGGAAACCCGGTGGCGCTGTTCGCGGGCGGATTGGCGCTCATTGCATTGGGCGGGGTGGTGAAAGCCTTTGCATCCGAACTGAAAAGCTCGGGCGGCTCGCTGGGCTCCGGAGCGGGTACGGCCGGATCGCTGCCGTTGGGTGGAGGCGCGGGAACCGGGTCGAGCAGCCTGTCACCCATGCCCGCCGAGGGGAATGGCGATGCGGGCCAGGTGGTGTACTACTACCATTTCGAAGGCGGCTTCTATGATGAGCGCGGGTTGGCCCGCTTGACCGCCAAGGCTCTTAACGACCACGCCGGGCGTACGGCTCCCCGCATTCGGCGGCGTGCGTTGGAGGCAGTTTGATGGGCGCTTTTCATCATGAACTGACGTTGGCGACCGGGGTGAACTACAGCGAATGCGTGCTGAGGCTGTGCTGGGGGACATCCGAAGAGGTGGAACTCGTCATTCCTTCAGGCGTGTATGCCGACGCTCATGCCTTGACCGATGCCGTGGCCACGGCCATGTCGGCCATCTTGCCGGGTGGCACGGCCGGATTGGATTCCGACCACCGTATGGTTTTGTCCGCTGCGACCCCATTCACCTATGGGATACCGTCGACGGCCGACGGACAGGCGCGGCTGTGTCCGCTGCTGGAAATACTCGGCTTCACGAGCACCGATCCTCCCCCGCTTGCCTTATCGCAGCAAGCGGCGCGAACGCCGTTGAATGTGCTGGTGTTCGAACGACCCGTCAATCGGGACGTCGATGCGCTGCACGTATTGGCGGAGGCGGCATGCGGCCTGGATGGCCGTAAGAAACAGGTTCTATGCGGCGTCACCCGCCGTCGAACGCTGCGGGTTCCGTTTCTTTCCCAGCGCGAAGCCGACCATGTGCGCCGTTGGGTCGAGCGGGCGGCGGAGGGCCGTGCTCTGCGTCTTTACGACGCCATGTCGAATTACGAATCCGCTCGCCTCGACCCGGATCAGATGGCCGGGAAGCACAGCTGGCTTACACGAAAAAGCCGATACGCGCCTTATTGGACCGCCACCCTGACGTTTGTTTTGGAGGACTGATGCCGGTAGCCTTGTATACCCCGATTACGCTTGCGCGCCCTAGTACGATATTGCGCCGACGGTTCGACGGCGAAAGCGAGTGGACTTCCGTATCTCTTGCCGTCGCGTCGTTCGATGCCTGGCCGCTGTTTTTGGCGGCCCTCGCCGAGGCGCTGGCCCCCACCGGGTTCGAGCTGCGTTTGTCGCGTGCCGACAATGCCGCCGGATGTCGAGTCACGCTCTCCCATTCGTTGCCGTTCGAACTCGAATTTCCCGAGGAGGGATGCCACGCCTGGCTCGGTTTTCAAGCACAAACCTACTCGCCACCCGGTTCGTCCTGGACATCGCCACTGTCTCCTTCCGGCTGCTTTGTTGTCGAAGGCCTGCGGGACGACAGTGGCCCGGCGACCGTTGTTGCGAGTGCGGTGGCGACGTCGTTGAGCGGCCGAACGGACGGGCGGAGCCTGAGTACACGGTACCCGCGGCAGCTGCGGTTCACCGCGCTCGATGTGGCGCAAACCGAACGGCTCAAGCAACTCTGGTTGGACGCCGCGCAAAATGAGACGCCTTTGTTGTGGGACGCGGCTTTCGATGCGTGCTTGGAGGCTCCCATGCGGCAGCGCTGGACGGTTTTGCGGCCCGACCTCACGGGCCAAAGTGAATGGTCTCCCAGCCGAACCTGGCCGGCGCCTCGGCCCGCTCGCTACGATGCCGATCTTCTGTTCGACCAACAGTGAAGGAAGAAAAATCATGTCCATCCGCTTGCAACGTTTAGGAGACCGGATCGGACCGAATCGCATATCGGCGTGTTTGAGTCCGCCTCAGTCGGTTCCCGATCCGCTTTTCGACCCCGCCACCTGGATCCTCGAACGTGACGAGGGTCTGCTCGGTTTCGTTCCTGCTGCGCAAAACGAACGTTTGCTCACGATTACCGCCAGCCTGATCGATGATGTCGTTGAAAGCCTGTGTTTCGGATTGACCGCGCTTTCCGGAACCTATCGTCTGCGCACGACACATGCGGCGGTGGATCCCGATTACGCGGTGGTGGTGTTTCGTCTGGATGCGAAAGACCAGGATCCGTTCTACCTCGAAATCGAAGGCCTGCATCTAAACGGGATGAATGTCATTCCGGCCGCTTACATCGATCAGTCGCGTCTGCCGGCCAGCTTGTCGCAAACGCTCGACATGGCGACCGGAGTGGCGGTCTCGGGTGGCATGGACATTCGGCTGGTCGATCTGGATGGCGATCTGACGGCGGCTTTCAATCCTCGGCATGCCGAAGAAACCCGCACGAGCCTGACCGTTGCGATCGATAAGGATGATGCCGTCATCGTCTTGGAAAATGCGGATGGGTTTCCCGAAAGCGGTGTAGCCTATATCGGTCAGGAAGCGGTCGTTTACGAAACAAAAGCGGGAGCGGCCTTGTTGACGGGAATCACCCGTGGTGCACACCGTACCCGCGCAAACGAACACTTGGCCGGGGAAGCTGTCATGGCGGCCAATCCCTACTGGCGCGGTCGATTTGCCTGGCTGCGCCGTCCCACCGGTTCCACCCGTCGGCCTGATGATCCGGTGTTGTTTGCCGGGATCATCGACAGCTTGTCACCCGCCGCCGACAACCTGGCCGGATTCAGCCTGAGTTTGACCGACCCGCTGGGGAACCTGGACAATCGGGTGGGCACGCAAATGGGAAGCGGCCGCCTGATCGACCAGGTCATGATCCAGGCCGAGAAAACCCAAGCCGGCCGCCGTGGCAACGACACTCTCTACCTGCGTCGCTCCGTTCATCCGTCGTTGGGGTGGGAGACGATCACGGCACGATTGGCTCCGGGACCGTATCTGGCCGATGCCCGATCGCTGGGACATCCGCGCAATCTCGCCACGGCCTTGAAATTGGCCATCGATAGGGTTGTGCCGGGAGTGGCGGGCGATTTCGATATCGACGCCGATGGGCGTTTGCATCTGCGTTTTCGGGTCGATTATATGCTGCAGTTGGTCGATCAAGCACCGGTTTCGAGCGACCACGATTCCATCTTGGGCACCCTTGGTTTCGAAGGGGAAACCGGGGAGATCTATCAGAACCCGGCCGGTGCGACCAGCTCGCCCGGCTTGGAACTGTCATGGGTGGAAGTGGCGGCTAAACACGTCTTGGCGGGTGGTGTCGGATCGTACAATACTCGCATCTACCTGGCTTCGCCTTCGTCGCTGGAACCCGATTTGCGTTATTTCGAATCCGGTCAACTCGTATCGATCGATGATGAGCTGGTGGCTTATACCTCGATTCAAGGATTGGATGACACCGCCCCTGAAACCGTTTTGGCCTTTGCCGTTGGAGTGGATAGCACCGTTTTGCGCCTGGCGATTCCCGACGGTTTTCCCGAGAGCGGCGGATGGATTCAAATCGAGGAAGAGGTGATTGTTTATGGAAGTCGCCCCGCGAATTCGAATCTGCTGCTCGATTGTTATCGCGGAGCCTGGGGCAGCGAAGCGGCGGTCCACGCACCCGGCGCGACGGTTTCAATGATCGAGTGGCCGTGCTTGGTCGATTGTCTGCGGGGTCTTTACGGTACGCGTCCGGTCTCGCACGCGGCCGGGAGCACCGTACAGGAATGGTGGTGCTCCGATCGAATCATCAATCCGGGCAACGGGGAGCCGTTGATCATTCCGAGCACTCCGGAAGAATTCCTGCTGGATCTTCTCGATGCGGATCGGCCTTTGTCGCGCCACGGCCTTCGTCTTCCTCCCGGCTTGGTGGACACCGCCAGCTTTGCGGACACCTTGGCTGGTTTAAGCGTGAACTACGACCACTCGTTTCGGCGCATGATCCTACCCGATGAAATTTATCGCGATGTCGCGGCCGATATCTGCCGCTCACTCGGTGTCTATTTGGTCAGTGATTCTACCGGACGCCTCAAACTCGGCCGCTTTCGTCCGCGGCTGGCCCACGAAACCTCCGACGCGGAAGTGGATCATACCGTGCTGCTTGATCCGCCGCACCTGACCTGGCGCGAGGATTTGCGTATCGATCGGGTGGAAGCCACACTCGACTACAGTCCGGTGGACGAGCGATTCGATACATGCGTTATTGTCAGCGATGAGACCGGTTTGCCTATCGGGAGCGCTCACGATCATACCCTCACCTTGGAATCTCGCGCCTTACGGAGCGGGCGGCTGACGGCGGATGCCGCCGGTGAAAGCTGGCTGTACAATATGGCTTGGGGATTTCTGCGCCGCTACAATCGCTTTTTGACGCAAACCGATTTGATCTTGTTGCCTTCGGTGGCGGAAGGTCTGGAGTTGTTGTCACGTATCGAGTTGAGCAGTCCTTTGGTATGTGGCGGTGCGGGGGACCGGGGCATTGAAAAATGCATGTACGACGTGGTGGAAATCGAACGCGACTTGGAGGGAGAACGAGTACGCCTGGGAGCGTTGGAGCGCGGTCAAGGGCGCTATGGCGGTTTCGCTCCGGCCGCCGAAATCATCGGGTGGGAAACCGCCAGCCGTACACTTACGCTAACGGCTGATCGCTATTGGCCGAGCGATCTCCATCCTGAACAGGTTTATGCGGCGAACGAACAACTGCGTATCAAATACGCGCCTTCATTGGCGGCCGGAAGCTGGGTCGTTTCCGAGCAATTGGTGATTGTGCCCGGGGGAGTTGACGTGGCTGCTTGGGAGACAACCGGGTGCTTTACGCTCAGCTTGGATGTGCTTCCGACCCTATTGCCACAACCGGGCGATATTCTGATTCCGGCCGCTTATGGCGATCACGATCCCGCTTTGAGTCGATTGGCGGCGTTTGTTTACCTTGCGGATACGAATGCCCGGCTCGACACCACCGAACCGGCTTATGAATTCGCTTTCTAATACCTTTCAACCGATCAAAACAGGATAGAACATGAGCAATCCGATTTTGTGTGCGCCATGCGATACGCTGCGCGGAATGCACACCGAGGAAGTGGCTGACAATGCGCCCCTCAGCGCCGATGTGGCGTATTGGTTCGCCCAAACCGGGGCCGCTTTTTACGAACATCTTACGGATCGGCCGGTTTCGGGAAACGCTACGGCGACGCAATCCGGTCACGCCCATGGGCGTGACGCCCTGGATGGCGTGTATCTCTCTCGTCACGGCAGCTTTCGTTTGGGCCATCTCTATGCTCAGTCCTCGTCGAGCATCTCTTATATGCCCGTGTTGTGGGAGATGGCCAACACGGGTGGACCCGGTGCGACGGGCGAAGAATCGGCGGGCTTGAAGCTGGCGCGCGCTATTCAGGAAATTTATCTCGACCGCCAATACACCGAACTCGTATTCCCGGTCCTTCTGAAAGCGGAAGGGGGAGCGTCGGCGATTGCTCGTCTCTCGGTGTGGCGCGACGGAGCGGAATTGGTTGCGGATGAGCAAAGCACGTCCGCTACCGGCTGGACGGCGGTGACTTTCAACCTGCCCATCGCCAATCTGGCGGCCTTCAGCGGCTGGTGTTCACTCAAATTGTGGTTGCGCAGCGACACGGCAGGGCAGGTCGCACAGATCGCGGACGCCGAATCGGTTTTCAAACCGGTTTCGGGCCACGTGCTTGATGGCTCGGGTTTATTGATCGGAGAAACAGTATGACGATTCATGACCATACCTTCAATACGGTCGATCCGTTGGCCTTGCAAACCGACCGGCCGATTTTAGCGCAGGATTTCAGCGCGGCGGCCGAAAATTTGAACTACCTTTTCAAGCTCGCCACGGGAGACGATCTGCCGGGTGGCGCGAATGCGGTCGTGAGCCACGATCACGGTGCGCATGGAGGCCCGACCATTCCGCTGTGGACGGCCCAGATTGCCGGTCAACCGGCGCGGCATTTCGTCAACGGCGCTGCCAACGCCGTGCCGTTCTCACGTTTCTTTTCCAGTAGCGATACCAGCATTTATTTGCAGGTCGGTGTGGCTCCTCATCCGGTGGTGAACGGCTCTCTCACCGATAGTCGCTATCGTTTATGGCTTGACGGCAACGTCGCCGCCTATTTTCAGGATGGCCAGTATCTTACGCTTAACGATACGGCCATCAACGGACGTTTTCTCTATAAAAATGCGTGTTACAATTCGGATGTCGAGGCTACGATGGTCAGCCTCTGGGATCCGCTGCCGCTCGTTCCGGGCGGTGGAACGGTTGTGCGGGCGTACGGCGTCCGTGGCGAAAAAGCACTAAACCTTTTCGTTCCCGCTTGGGCGCGCCGTCTCACATTACTGATTCCCGCCGCCTGCAGTTTGTCTGCTTCCATGGCGGACGGAGAGCGACTGCTATCCTTACCCACCGACAACGATGCGGTTTGGGCCTTTAAAATACGGCTTTCGAGTGGCGATCTCAACGGTGATTGGCAAACACTCTATCCCACCGGGAGTCGGCAGCCGATCTGGTATGCATTGAGCCTGGACCTGCGCACGTTCGAGGAAGGCGTTCACTCTTTCAAGGTCGATCTGACTTTCAATGGCGATCTGTTGCAGCTGTTGCCGGTTACCTTGGGGCCGGAGGATGCCTGTTTGTGGTTCAAACGTGAAAAGAAAACACCGCGACCGGTAACCATCGCCTATTTCTCACATCTGTAAAGGAGGCACAGAATGTCGCAGATGATCGTTCCTCCCGCCTTTCGCAGCTTACCCGAAGAGACGTTGAAAAACGGCAAAGCCGTTACGGCCGATCTGGCCCAGGCCTTCGTTGGAAATGGTGCCTGGCTCTATGAAGGGTACATGGCCCGCCCGGTTCCCGGCGCGAATATGCGAACCAATCGCTGCCAGTTCGACCACACCGGTAAGGGGCGCGGGAGAAGGCTTCCGGTGATCGTCAACCAGAATCGGGGTGTATTCCAAAGCGCTCCCGACTTCGGTTCGCCGATCATTGTCGCGGGGGACGGAAAAGACGTGCCGGTTCCGGCGGTGGTCAACGACTTCCATACGGGTACCGCCATTGAAGCGGATGCCGGATGGAACTGGCGCAAAGCGATTGCACAGCCTTTCGTCCCACATGATTATGCCGTGTTTTTACGCACGCGCGTGCAGGTGCGCCAAACGGCGGGATCCGACCCCGCGCGGCTTTATGCGGCGGTGTATGCCGATGCCGAAGGCGCACATATGATCGGGCGTGGAACCGATCAATGGGTGGACCAACCCACGTGGACGGTGGTGGAGCTTGTGATGGGTCTGCAAGAAGTCCCTTATATCCGTGGCGCTCTGCCGTCAACGCCTTGGTATTGGGGATTGCGTTTGTGGGCACCGCCGGAGACGGTTATCGAAATTCAAGATGGCGAGTTGACCGGTCCCTGCCTGGCTATCAGTAGCGTTTAGTGATGCCCATGGCCTTCGACGCGAAAGGAAGCGCGATGACTTTAAAAGAGCTGGCTGAGTGGCGCGGGTGGATCTGGATCGCCGTTACACTGATGATGAGCCTCACGGCCGCCGGTTTCGGACTTTACCGAGATATGCAACTTTATACCGACGTGCGCGTCGCCGATCTGCAATCCGATTTATGCCGCCAGATGAGTGACATTCGCGAGGATTTGCGGATCATCCGAGAAGATGTGAAACGCTTGCTTCAGAAGCCGTGAAAGCGATTACGGCAGGATGAGTTCGTAGTTGCCCGTTGCGTCGCATGAGCCGGAACCGATCAATTCGGACAAGCCTGAGGTGGGGCGTTCGCGATAGACCTGTATCAAGGACCAGGGAGCCGCTTCGCCCTCGATGTCCACCACCTGGCCCGTCAATCGTTGTCCCTGCGCCAAGACCTGATCGATGGTGGCATCGGTGGAGGTTTGCAGGCCCCGTAATTCCGAGCGTGCCAGGCCGGATTCCATGGGCGGCTTGAAGACGAGATCGTAAATGCCCGGGTCTACCGCTACTTCATAACGGCCGTTGGAATCGCTGGTGGTGGATTTCACATAGGCGATGGAATCGTCGACGGTCGGTTTTTTCTGAACGTCCACGACCGTATCGGCGACCGGTCGTCCGCTACCGTCTTTCACCACTCCTGAAAGCAGCAAACGGTTTCCAAGCTTGTATTCGACATCCGTTACGGATTCCGAGTCGCAATCCAAGGTGAACTCGGCGATTCCGAAGGCATTGTCCGTCGGTGGAACCACGGTTACGCGGTAGGTATCGGTGGTGATGTCCGTCCAGGTTCGCAACAGGTCGAGGGTAAAGCGGCCCTCATCATCCGCCGTTGTTCCCGTTTCGAATTCGCCACCGCCGATGAGGGCCGAGAAGTTGAGTTTGGCCTTCGCCACCCCCGCGTCGTCACCACCCACCACTTGGCCGGAGCTTCGACAGATCCCGCCGTGAAACGGTGTGAAGGCGACTTCCCATTCGTTGTGACCGTTGTTCGGCGATAGTTGTTCGATTGCTTTGCCGGATACGGTTACGGCGTTTTCGAGTTGAATTTTCGGATATTGTTCCCCGCCGTATTCCAACAGGTAGTTGCCATCGTCGGTGCTCAGGCGTAGCGTGAAATACCCGTTGCCATCGCTATATACCACGTTCGCACGTTTCCAGACATCCACATCGTATGCGGTGACACGCACCTCGGACAGCCCTTCGCCGTCGGCGTTCACCACCCGCCCTTGCACACTCAGTCCCCGTTCAAAAGAGAACACATCGTTGACCGCCGTTCCGTCCGTCAGATCGATCAGATCATGGCGGATGACGGGTGGCCAACTGGTTTCGTCGCTGGGGAAAATATAGAGAGAGTAAAGAGCCGGCGTTCCCGATAAGGTGAAGGCCTGAGCCGGACTGTCGGCCTGAGCCAGTCTCCGCATTTCGCCTTCGGTCGTAGTGGCGGAGAGGCTGGGAAGCGGATGACCGATGATCATTTCGGTGGATTCGGCCGGGATCAAGGTTACCGTCGCTCCGGCCGGGAGATTGTCGGGGTCGCGCACTTCACCCGAAAAACGCACGGCCGGAACCAGCGTCAAGCGGCCGTCGAAGGTATCCAGGTCGATATCCAGAAACTGTTGGGTCGGTAAACCCGATTCGGGGTTGGGCACCACTTCGATCGACACGACGCCATTGAGATCGCCATCGGCCATTGTATCGCCGTCGGCGGGGGTATCGCCGTCGGCGGAGGAGTCGTTCATTGCTTCGCTTTGCGCACTATCGCCCAGGCAACCCGCCCAAAGCGGGATAAACAGAACCAGCATGACCCATAGGGCCAAGCTATTGCGGAAATCGATGATGGTGTTCACAGTCTGTTTCATTGACATTGCTCGTCCGGATTGTCCACCGGGATTTTGTCGGTGATCTGAATCACCCATAAACGCGAATCCGTCTGTGCGCTCTCGCGCAGTTTTTTACCACGCGGCGTATCTTCGATCGAACCGAAGCCCAAATCGCTCACCAAAACTTCCAACACATACACACGCTCGTCATCCTGGCCGCTTTCTTCCCACAAGGCGCTGGGATTGATCACGGCATCGTGATAGCTGGAGGCCTTGCTGTCTTCGATGATGTTCGGATCTTCCTCGGTGTAATCGAGGAACCAGCGAGCCGTCAATCCGATGCGTCGGGCGATGTCGTCGGGGTCCACTTCTTCCTGCAATTGCACCCAGAAACTCCATGAGGGACAGGCGGCAGGCAGGATCACGCGTCCCGGCGACGGTCCCGCGCTGGCAATTTTCAGGACATAATCGAAACCGTCTTCTTCGGTTTCCACGATGTCCTGATCGGCCGGGGGACGCTCATCGATGTCAGCCGGAACCACACAAGCGATAAGTCCCGGAACGAGCATGGCAAAAGCGACACAGATACCAAAGACCTGCTTCTTGAACATAGCAAAAACGGTGCCAAACGCTTTCCCTAAGGAAAGTGTTGGCATTTCAATTGTTTTGACCACCCGTTTTTGCATCTTTACGATAAACTCCAATCGAAAACCGACATTAATGTCGGGCTAATCCCCCATTTTTTCTAAATATCGGAAGATGGTGCGCGGGTCTACATCCAACATCTGGGCCGTTTTGGTGCGGTTGCCGTTGTTGCGCTTGAGCGCCTCCAGGATATACTGCATCTGGAATTCTTCGCGCGCGACCGCCAGCGGCTTGATGGGCGTCAACTCATTGGCGTCCAAATCGAGGTCTTCGGCTTCAATCAAGTTGTGATCGGCCATGACCACCGCCTTTTTAATGCGGTTTTCCAGCTCGCGCACGTTTCCCGGCCAGCTGTGGCGTCTGACCAGATCGAGCGCGCGTGATGACAGCCCTTTGATTTTGCGTCCGTATTCCGCCGTATAACGATTCAGGAAATACTTGGCGATCAATACCACATCGCCTTCACGATCACGCAGCGGCGGCAGCCAGAGTGTGATGACGTTGAGCCGGTAAAACAAATCTTCGCGGAATTGGCCATCCTGAATGGCTTTTTCGAGCGGCTTGTTGGTGGCGGCAATGATACGGATGTCGACTTCGTCGGGGTGAGTGGCTCCGACCGAAACCACTTTGCGGTCTTCCAATGCGCGTAGAAGTTTCACTTGCAGATCGACGGGCATGTCGCCGATTTCATCGAGAAACAACGTGCCGCCGCTGGCCGCGCGAAATTTGCCCGGATTGTTGGTCACGGCACCGGTAAACGCACCTTTGACATGTCCGAACAACTCGCTTTCCAGGAGTTCGCGCGGGATGGCTCCACAATTGATGACGACGAAGGGGCCGTCTTTGCGCGGCGATTTATTGTGCAGCTCGCGCGCCACCAGTTCCTTGCCGGTGCCGGTTTCACCTTGAATCAACACCGGGATATCCACATGTGCCACCTTCTCGATCTTGCGGAAGATATCCCGCATGAGCGTCGATGACCCGATCATGGAACCGAAGCGCAATTTATCGATGGTCTCCATCAATTCTTCGCGGTCCAATTTGAGTTCGCTGATGAGCAGGGCGTTTTGTATCAAGAGCGAGGCCTGAGCGGCGAATATCTCCAGCAATTGCAGCTTGTCGGGGGTGAACAGGCTGATGACGTTGTTGTTGCCGACATACAGAATGCCCAGCAGGTTGCCGCGCGCAATCAGCGGCACGCACATGACCGACGACAGCTTCAGATTCATGACCGAGGCGGAATTTTTGAAGGCTTCGTCGTTGAGAGCATCGGAGACGATCACCGATTTGCGCGATTGAATGACCCGCGAAATGATGGAATCGGAGACATAGCTGATGGCGTTTTCGATGGTTTGCTGGTTGAGGTTGCGCGCCACGGTTACATCCAATGCGTGGTCTTCCCGGCGCAAAATCAAAAACCCGCTATCGGCTCCGGTTACGTCGATGACGGCATCGATCAAGCTGTTGAGCAGATCCTCGATAGTCGTTCCGATAATCAACTTTTCGGTAAACTGATACAGCTTGCGCAGAGCGGCCAGTTCGACTTGCAGGGTGTCTTGCTCGGTGCCGCCGATTTCATCGAACAGATCGAAGGTGAAGGAAATCTCGCCTAACGTCACCACGTCTTTATGGGTGAGCGAGTAGTTTTTCTCGCGGCGGCCGTTGATGATGACCACGTTTTTCTTGCCCACCCCGGACAACGTGTAGTGTTTGCCGTCGAACACGATATAGGCGTGGTTGTCGTCCACCGTGGCATCATCAACGGGGATGTCGTTGGTGTTGTCACGTCCGAGGGTGGTCACCTTTTTGAACAGCCGCACCTGTTGGGGGCTGTTGGGCAGGTTCGATATGAAATGCAGGCTAGCCATGACAATCCTTCGCTTTCAGTCGTTATCGAGAGCGCCGTCACGATCGGAGGCGTCTGGTTTGGGAGTCTCGCCCAAGGGTTCGGTATCGGCGGTCGGTTCGGCCGGTTGTGTACTCGTCACCTCCGGTTCTTCGGATGTCTCCGGTTCCTCCACGGTATACGGTTCATAGTTGACGAGGGCGTCCACCACGCCACCGATCACCAGGGCCGAGAGCGCACCCAAGGCGCTGTACTGCACGATGCGCCAGTTGCGCGCCGTATTGGAATCTCCTTTGGAATAGAGGCCGTCCGACCCCTCCAGGCTGATCGACATGAAATAGCCGCTTACGTTGAGGGCCAACGCCACCGTCTGACCCACCAGAAACAGCGTGCCCTTGACCGGCTCGCCGTTTTGGAACTGCCCCGCGCCGAAGGGAATGAAATTGATGTAGTAGGGATTGACATTGTGAACGACCGTCGTCGTTTCCAACGGTTTGCGGGCTTCCCCTTCACCCAGACGGCGGGCGCGGATGGCATCGAGCAGGTCTTTATTTTCCTCGCGCGTTGTCTCGAAGAAATCGATAATGATGGGAGGCACGTATAGCGGGTCGAGTTCGTAATCCGGTTCGCGGGTGAGCAGGATGAGAAAGTGTTCGCGTGCCTGGTCGCGCTTTTGCAGGATCAGATAGACCACGCCCAGCAGCCGATGCGCTTCCAGCAGCTCTTCGTCGTTGAAGCGGTTGTTTTCCAAGCCGTAACGCAGAACTTTGATTACGGAAGGATAATCGCCGTATTCGAACAGGTTACGCCCGCGCTCGACCAAATCGCGTCCCGTCGTATCGGATGGAACGGGCTGGTCCTCGGCAGAGGGAGGCGGCGCGGGCCGTGTTTCGGCTGTGGGGTTTTCCGGCTGAGGAGCGGCCTCGGCGCTTGTCTCCGCCGGTGTCTGCGCAAACGCGGTATCGGTCGAGACAACCAGTATCCCCCACAAACAAACCAGCAGGACGACACGGCTCATGGTGCGCCCTCCTGCGGTGTCAGCTCAAGTTCAACCTGGGTGGTGTTTCCGGCCGTCATGGTCAAGGTTTGGTTGACGGGTTGAAATCCGGCCTTGGTCAAGCTGACCATCACACGTCGACTGGAAACCTGCTCCTCCCAACGCACCGTCAAGGGGGCCGCCAGCGGCGTACGGCCGCGAAATTCACCATCGATGAACACCATGGCGGATTGGCTGTTTTTCAGGTCCAGCAGGGCGGGACGCAAACTGAGCCGCCGCCGGATTTCCACCATCTGGCCGGCTCGCTCGACCGTGACGGTTTCCGTTACGGGTTCGCAAGCCGGGTTGATCAGCCGGATACGATGCTGCCCGGCCGACAGCTCGTAGCGCTTGTTGGCATCGAGCTGCGAGTTGCCCACCTTGCGATCATCGACGTAAATATCGGCCCAGGGGGACGTCACCACTTTCAAGGTGCCGGTGAAATCACCCACCGGCGCCTCCGGGGACGTGGAAGGCAGTCCGGGTTTGTCCTCGCGTTTCACCACCGTCGCCGGCTTGCGATCGATTCGTTTGGAAACGACCGGCTTGGGTTTGGGTGGCGTGCGCTGGGCGAGGTTCCGGGCCGCTGGAGTGGGATCGATTGCCGCTGCGGAAGGATCCTCCGGTGCGGGGGAGTCGGATGGGAACGACGCCGAGACTTTTCCTTCGTTATCCGTTTCCGGTGCCGAGCTGGGCATATCCGCCAGGCGATGAAACAGGAGCCAGACGGTCACGGCCAGTCCGGCCAGCAGCACCGTTGCGATCAGAGCCCGCGAACCGCGCGTGCGCCAGCGTTGACGACTGAGCAGCCGGTCGAGTTGCCGTTGGGCCAGTGTATTCTCGGGGTCGAAAGCCAGCAAGCGGTTGTAAAGCTGCATGGCGAGTGCCGGAGCTTTGCGCAGGGAAGCCTCGGCCTGTTTTTCCAGATCGGCCATGATGCGGGTAATGAAAACCGCCGGATAGTGGTCGGGATCGGCAAACAGGTGATGGACTTCTTCGGCGGGCCGGACGATACCGGACTGGCGCGTCAATTCTTCCAGATCGCAGCAAAGATCGGAGGCCGAGGCATAGCGCTGGGTTGGATCGACTTGCAACAGGCGATCCAGGATGCGTCCGAAACGATTGCTGATGGTGGGATTGACGGCCTGGGCCGGCGCCACCCGACTTTCTGAAACTTTCTTTAATGTTTCTGCCGGGTTGCGTCCGGAGAACGGCAGAACACCGGTTGCCATGTAATATAAGATGCTGCCTAGCGAAAAGAGATCGGAGCGGGCGTCTACGTCCTTTCCGGCAATGTGCTCCGGCGACATGAAGGCGGGCGATCCCAGGATCGATCCGGTCATGGTCATCGACGCGCCTTCGAGGGCACGGGCGATGCCGAAATCCATCAGCTTGACCTTCCCGTCGCGTCGGATCATGACGTTTTCGGGTTTGAGGTCGCGATGCACGATGCCTTGTTTATGCGCGTGGTCGAGTGCCTGGCACAGCTCCAAGCCCAGGCAGGCCACCAACTCGCAGGGCAGCGGATCGCGCGAAGCCATGAATTCCGCCAGCGTAACGCCGTCGATCAGCTCGGTAACGATGAAGAGCTGGGCCGAATTTTCGCCGGAGTAATCGTAGATTTCGATAATGTTCGGGTGTTGCAGGCGGGCGACGGTCACCGCTTCTCGGCGGAAACGTTCGACGGCGGCCTCCTGGCGCATGAGATGCGGGTGCAGGATCTTGATCGCCACATCGCGTTTCAAGACGCTGTCTTCCGCCCGATAGACCACGGCCATCCCGCCCTGGCCGATTTCTTCGCGAATCGTATATTTCTCTACGCGTTGGCCGATCATTTTGCCCGCGCTTCATATTTATGAAATAATTGTCCTACCAACGACTCAAACGTTATCCGACTTAGGTAAAAAAGTAAAGGAAAACAAGGTGGCCCTGGAAAAATTGCGACATGGTTGTCATACTTGAAATGAAAACAGTTCCAGCAAAGGCAGAGGGAAAAAACACGCAGGAGCCCCGCGAATCCACGAACCCGTCTTCTTTTCCCCACGGCGTTTCACTTCTAAGCTTTTCACCGTTTTCCACCCACGATACTTCGGTTTACGGGGTGCCATGGGCCAAGCCTTTGGCTTGCCCATGCTGTTTTCACGGGCAAACCTGACGGTTTAGCCCGTGCCACCCATCATCTATCGAAGATTATTCGAGACTCAATCAGAATTGAAACGCCCTGCCTTTCCCTAACAACCTTGACACCATCGCCGTGCTTTTCTATAACCGGAGGGCTATTTGCGCGAAATCGACAAGGGAGTTTCCATGAATACGCGCAAAACCGGCCCGGCGTTTCTGTCTTCCGTGACAGAAGCTCTGCCGGTACGCTGGCTCGATCAGGCGATCGAGTTGGAGGGGGTGATGGGGCCCGCCCGTGCGGCGCTCGTGGCGGACCTGCGTCGTCAGACCGGCCATCCTCTGCTGGTCGTGGTGGCGGAAGAAGAGGACGCCCGAGAGCTTCAGCGCAGTTTACGTTTCTTTCTGGGCCGTGAGGATGACGACCCGGATTTCCTGGGCGAACGTCTGGTCGCCCCCTTGCTTCCCGACGAATTGAGCCCCTATGAAAGCCGCAAACTGACGCCCTCGCGGGCGCGTTTGATGGAGCGATTGGCCACCCTCTATAGTTTGTCGCAACCCTTCCGCCCCCCGATCGTCATTACCACGGCCTGGGGCCTGATGCGCCGCACCCTGCCCAAGCGGGTTCTCACAACCGCCACCGAGTACATTCTGGCGGGGGCCGATATCGACCGGCATGACCTCTTGCGCAACCTGGCGGCGGGCGGTTATGTGACTTCGCCCATCGTGGAGGATCCGGGGACTTTTTCGGCGCGCGGCGGCATTATCGATGTCTTTTCACCGCTTTACAGCCATCCGTTGCGCTTGGAGTTCTTGGGCGACACCCTCGAATCGCTGCGCCTGTTCGATCCCGCCACCCAGAAATCGCGGCGACACCTGGAAGAGGCTTATATTCCGCCGGTGCGCGAAGTGGTACTGGAAGAAAGCATCCGTCGGCGTGGCGCCGAAAAGATCGAAAAACTGGCCCGCGACCAGGGCAGTCTCGATCGTCGTCTGATGAACGCGCTGACCGATCTGCGCGAAGGGCTTTACACGCACGAGCTCGATCCGTATCTACCCCTGTTCTATGAGGAAATGGCCCCGCTGTTTGCGTATCTGTCCGCCGATACGCGTTTGGTGATCGACAACCCGGCGGCCGTGGACGCGGCTCTCGTCCAGCACTTCGACCGCCTGCGGGTTCAGTGGGAAGAACGGGACCGGGACGACGACCTGCTTCTGCCGCCGGAAGCGTATACCCTGCCGCCCGAGGATGTGGCCGCCCGGCGCATGCACATGGGACGGGTCGAGTCGTACCATTTGCGTTTCGGTGTGGGGGGCGGGGAACCGGCGGTGCAGTTTGCCTGGGACAACCACGAAGAACTCAAGCAGGAACTCTCCTTGCGGCGGGGTCGGGCCGAAGTGCTGGAGCCGTTGATCCGGCGTTTCCAAAACTGGGTCGAGCAGGGTTACAAAGTCTTTCTGGTCGCCAATACCGAGCCCCAGGCCGATCGTCTGCGCGATCTGCTCGAACCCCATCGGTTACGCCTGCTGCGCTGGGACAAGCCCTTTCCCGAAGTCTGGCGCGACGTCTCGGATGTCCACAACGACCAGGTCAACCTGGTGGTCGGTCCCCTGCGGCGCGGACAAATATGGCCCGCTGAAAAAGCCGTTTTCCTGTGCGAAGAAGAGATCTTCGGTGAACGCAAACGACGGCGCGCCAAAACCGTTTCCCTGGACAAAGAGGCCTTTCTCACCAGCCTGGACGATATCAACGAGGGCGATTTCATCGTCCATATCGAGTTCGGGGTGGGTGTTTATCGCGGGCTTGAGCAACTGGAAGCGGGGGGCGCGGTCAACGATTACCTGTACATCGAATACCTGGCCGGCGACAAGCTTTACCTGCCCGTCACCCGGCTTGACAAGGTCCAGAAGTATTCCTCCGCCGAAGGGGCGATTCCGCAACTCGACCGCATGGGCGGTACGCGCTGGCTCAAACTTAAAGCGCGTGTCAAAGCCGCGATTCGCGAAATGGCCGAAGAGTTGCTCAAGCTTTACGCGGCCCGTAAGATCACCATGGGCCACGCCTTTTCGTCCCCCGACAGCTATTTTCACGAGTTCGAAGCCACTTTCCCCTACGAGGAAACCCCGGACCAGGAACGCGCCATCAAAGAGGTTTTGCGCGACATGCAGAAGCCCAAGGCGATGGACCGGCTGGTCTGCGGCGACGTGGGCTTCGGCAAGACCGAAGTCGCCATCCGCGCCGCCATGAAAGCCGCGCTCGACAACAAGCAGGTGGCGGTATTGGTCCCCACCACCGTTTTGGCCCTTCAGCATGCCGAAACCTTCACCGAACGCTTCAAGGACTACCCGGTCGTTATCGATTCCATTTCGCGCTTCAAAACGGCCAAGCAACAGCGCGAGTCGTTGAAAAAGCTCAAAGAGGGCAAGATCGACATCATCATCGGGACTCACCGGATTTTGTCCAAGGATATGGAATTCGCCGATCTGGGCCTGCTGGTGGTGGACGAGGAGCAGCGTTTCGGCGTCGCCCACAAGGAGCGCATCAAGGCCATGCGCAAGAACGTGGATGTCCTCACGCTCACGGCCACTCCCATTCCCAGAACGCTCAATATGGCGTTTTCGGGGGTGCGGGATATTTCCGTCATCAAAACCCCGCCCAACGACCGCCTGTCCATCCGCACCTTCATCTCGAAATTCGACGAGGAAGTCATCGGCGAGGCGGTGGCCGCCGAATTGAGGCGCGGCGGGCAGGTTTATTTCATCCACAATCGCATCGGTTCGATCGGGGCCATGGCCACGCTGATCAAGCGGCTCGTGCCCCAGGCGCGCGTCTCGGTCGCCCATGGTCAGATGAGCGAGCACCAGCTCGAAAGCGTGATGCTCGACTTCATCCAGCGCCGCACCAACGTGCTCGTGAGCACCACCATCATCGAGTCGGGGATCGATATCCCGAGCGTCAACACCATGATCGTCAACCGTGCCGATACCTTCGGTCTGGCCCAGCTCTATCAGCTACGCGGCCGCGTCGGACGCGGCAAGGAGCGAGCCTACGCCTATCTGCTGGTGCCGTCCCCGGATAATCTCACCAAGGATGCCCAGAAGCGGCTGGCGGCTCTGATGCGTCATACCGAACTGGGATCGGGGTTCCGTATCGCTACGCACGACCTGGAAATCCGGGGTGCGGGCAACATTCTGGGCAAACAGCAATCCGGGCAGATTACCGCCGTGGGGATCGATTTGTACCTGGAATTGATCGAGGAGGCGGTACGCGAACTCAAGGGTGAGGCAGCCAGAAACCAGGTGGAACCCCAGATCAACCTGCACCTGGCGGCCTTTCTGCCCAATACCTACATCCCCGATACCGCCCAAAGGCTGCATTTTTACAAGCGTTTATCGTCTTCCGCTTCCGAGGAAGCGCTCTTGGAGATCCGCGAGGAAATGGAAGACCGCTTCGGGCGTCCGCCCGTCGAGGCCCAGCACCTCGTGCGGGCCATCGAGTTGAAAATTCTGCTGCGACAGATCAACGCCGAGGGAATCGACTTGACGCCTGCGCGCATGTCGGTCAATCTGGGCGAAGCTTGTGTTCTCGACCCCGATGTGGCGGTGGGAATGGTTACGCGCGACCCTCGGCGCTTCCGTCTGACGCCGGACATGAAACTGGCGTGTCGCTTCGCGGGGCCGGAGTTGGCCGAGCCCATTATGGCGGCAAAAAACATCTTGCAAGAGCTGGCGGGTTATGCTAACAAAAACCCCCATGATTTTAACTAATTGGGGAAAACTCAAGCCCCCGTATGACGATCAATCGGAAGGAGATGAGGATGTTGAAAAAGGCGCTTCTGGTGGCAATGGGACTGATGTTGATTGTCGGTCTGACGGCGGCCTGCTCGCAGCAATCCGGTAGCGGTGATTCGCCCTCGAAGCCCCAAACCGGTGCCTCCGGGCTTCCCGACTGGATGTTGACCGGTGGCAGCGGTGAGGTGCTGGCCACGGTGAACGGCTCGCCGATTTACCTGGATGATTACAAAGACCGTATGGAGAAGCAATCTCCCTACATTCGTGCCCGCTATGCCGACCTGGAAAAGAAAAAAGAATTCCTCGATAACATGGTGCGTTTCGAACTGCTGGCCCAGGCCGCGGCCGCGCGTGGCTATGCCAACGACCCGGAAGTGATCCGCTCGGCCAAGCAGGTGATGACTCAAAAACTGATGCGCGAAGAGTTCGAGAACAAGGTGCGCCGGGAAGATATCACCGACGACGAAATGCGCAAGTACTACGAGGAACACCAATCGGAATACAACAAACCGGCCATGCGGCGCGCGAGTCACATTCTGGTGAAGGTGGATGAGGCCGCCGGACCCAAGGCGGAAAAAGAAGCCCGCCAAAAAGCGCTGAAAATCCTGAAGGAAGCCAAAGGCAAGGAAAAGGAGCCCAACTCCTTCCGTAAGCTGGCGGCCAAATACAGCAACGACGACAGCAACAAAAATCGCGGCGGCGACCTGGGCTATTTCGCGTCTACGGAAGATGGCGGTCCCATGGTCAAAGAATTTTCCGAGGCCGTGTTCAAAATGGGAAAAATCAACGATCTGACCGGTCCGGTAAGATCCAAGTTCGGTTTCCACATCATTCGCCTTACCGGCAAACGCGATAAGATCGAGCGCAGCTTCGAGCAGGTGAAGGGACAAATTCAGCACCGTCTGTTCAAGGACAAACGCACGAAGATGTTCGACGATTTCATCGATGGCTTGAAGGAAAAAGCCGCGATCGATGTCAAAGAAGCTACTCTGGATGCGTATGTCGTTCCCGGCAGCAAGCCCGCCCGACCGGGTGAAGAGGAAGCCGAAGAGGCCGACGCAGTTCCCGCGAAAGGCAACTGATGGCTGACGCGGTCCGATGATTTCACACATTCGGGCCCGTCGATTGCGACGGGCCCTTGATATTTAGGGAACGATGACTATTTATCGCCGCTTGATGCGGGGGATCGGCCTGAGCCTGATGGGTGGCTGGGTTTTATGCCTGGTTGCCTGCGAAACGGGTTCGGCGGATATTCCGGAGGACTGGCTGGCGCGGGTCGACGACACGACCCTCACCCGGCAGGATCTCGATCTGGAAATACGCCTGCTCAGCGGCGACACATTACAACCCGAAGCCGGAACCCCCGAGCGCGTGCGTATGGAACGATCGGTGCTGGACGATCTGGTCGACCGGGCCGTCCTGCTCGCCGAAGCGCGTCGCCGCCATATCGTCGTGGCGCCTGAAGAGGTACAAGAGCGAGTGGCCGACCTGCTGAGCGGTTTGAAGCGCGACGAGCCGGATGGGGCGGCTGCCGAAACCATCGTCGATCCGGCCGTGCTGACCCCGCGCATGGAAAACCTGCTGCGCGTGGAAAACCTGTTCTCCCACGACGTTTACCCGCGTATCCTGATCAAGGATGATGAGCTTACGAACTTTCTGGAAACGCAGGGCGAGCGCTATAAGCAGCCCGAGACCGTCTGGGTGCGGCAGATCGTGGTTGCCACCGAAGATGAAGCCGATGCGGCTCGGCGGCGCATCTATCGCGGCGAACCCTTCCATAAAGTGGCCAGTGAGCTGTCGATCATGCCCGAGCGGGACCGCGGCGGTGATCTGGGGCATGTCCATCGCGGCAGCCTGCCCGATCCGTTCGGTGAGCTTGTGTTCGAACTGCCGCGCGGCGTGATTTCCAAACCGATCAAGAGCAGCTATGGGTATCATGTCTTTCTCATTACCGACCATCGGCCCGCCCGCTTGCCCGATGCGGATAGCATGCGGCGGCTGGCCAGACGCGATCTTTTCGCTCTCAAGAAGCAAGAGGCCGAGCGGAACCTGATCGAGAGCCTGCGCCGTCGAACGACCATCAAACTCAATCCGGCTTTCCAAAGCAAGGAGACTTTCGCCCCATGACACGTATCTTTTGTCTGATTGCCTGCCTGATTATCGGGCTGGGCTTTTTATCCGCTCCCGCCTCTGCCGAGGTGGTGGAGCGTATTGCGGCGATCGTCAACGACGACATCATTCTGCTCTCCGAGGTGGAGGAGGTGGCGCGCAGCTACCGCAGCATGCTGGTGGGGATCCGGGATCCCGACCGGCGCACCGCCAAGGAAAAGGAAATCCACACGAAAGTGGTGGATTCGCTCATCGAAGACAAGCTTTTGCAGCAGCAGATGAAGGAGCTGAACTTCAGCGTTTCCGAGCGCGAGGTGGACGGCGCCATCGAGCGGGTGATGAAACAGAACAACATCCCCGACCAGGACACGCTCAAAGAGGCGCTTAAACAGCAGGGTATCGAGTGGACCAAGTATCGGGGCGAAGTCCGCAAGCAACTGGAGAAATGGCAGTTCATCAATGCGAAAGTGGGCAACCGCATCAAGATTTCCGATGCCGAAGTGGAACTGACCTACGAAAAGGAAAAGGACAGCCAGGAAAGCGAGTACGAATACCGCGCCAGCCACATTCTGTTTCGTGTGGCCGCCGACGATTCCCCCGCGCGCGACGCGGCCCAGCGGACGCGCGCCGAGGAAACCCTCGAGCGTTTGAAGGCGGGAGAAGCGTTTTCCCAACTGGCAAAGGAACTGTCGGAAGGCCCGACCGCGCGTTTCGGCGGCGATCTGGGTTTCTTCAGAGAAGGCGTGATGGTCAAAGCGTTTGAAGACACCGTGCTCGCTCTCTCGGAGGGTGAAACCAGCGGTGTGGTGCGCAGTCCTTTCGGCTATCACATTATCCGCCTTACCGAAAAGCGCGAAGTGGTCAGCGGTGGTGTCGACGAAGCGAAAAGCGACATTCGCCAACGGCTGCGCGAAGAAGCCATGCAACGGGAGATGGCCGTCTGGCTCAAGCAACTGCGCGGCAAGGCTTACGTGGATATCAAGTTCGACCGGCCTCCGCAGGAAGTGGAACCGGTTGCCGTCGAAGCCGACACCCCTGAATAAGGAGTAGCCATGAGCGAGACCGACACCCTTCCCAAACTGGCGATTACCATGGGAGATCCGGCCGGGATCGGTCCGGAGATCGTGTTGCGTGCCCTCTCGCATTCCGATTTATACGAACGTTGCATCCCCATCGTGCTGGGCGATCCGGGCGTGATGCAGAAGTTGCGGCGGGAGTTGGGCTTATCGTGCCATTGCCAGCAGATTCACGAGCCGCACGAGGCCGAGGCCGGACGCCCCAACCTGATCGGGCTGTCCAACATCAAGCTCGATACCTTCCATTTCGGTGTTTCCCGCACCGACCTGGGATTGATCAGCACCTTTTATATCGTCAAGGCGGCCGAGTATGCCGTGGGCGGACACGTGGAAGCGCTGGTAACCGGTCCCATCAACAAAGCCATGCTCAATCAGGCCGGTTACAATTATTCCAGCCACACCGAAATGCTCAAGGCCTACACGCTGGCCGATCACAGCGTCGCCATGATGCTGGGTGACCACCTGCGCCTGGTGCGCGTCACCAGCCATATCCCGCTACGCGAGGTGGCGGCCACGTTGACGGTCGAACGGGTGCTCAACGCCATTCGCATCACCCACCAGGCTTTGCGTCGCGATTTCGAGATCTCCGCCCCCCACTTGGCGGTTTGTGCGTTGAATCCGCATGCCGGAGAAAGCGGTCTGTTCGGCGAAGAGGAAAGCGCCATCATCGCGCCGGCCATACAAGCCGCGCTGGAAGAAGGCATCCACGTCACCGGTCCGCACCCCGCCGACACGGTTTTCCCGCGCGCGCGCGACGGCCAATTCGACGCCGTTGTGTGCATGTACCACGATCAGGGACAGATCGCGTTTCGCCTGATCGATTTCGGCTACGGCGTCAACGTCACGCTGGGTCTCCCCATCATCCGCACCGCCCCCGAGCACGGCACCGCCTACGATATCGCCGGGCGAGGCCGCGCCTCGGAAAAGAGTATGATAAAAGCCATCGACTTGGCCGCGTCTTTGGCCGTAAAACGGAGGCACCGCCTGGCCAAATCCGCCGAACAGCGCCGCGCGGCTATCGAAACCCCCTGAGGCTGAGCCATCCCCGCGAATCGGAGTACAGACAGGATGTCGGATAAACAGATCGTCATACAGGGTGCGCGCGAGCACAACCTGAAGAATATTTCTCTGGCCTTGCCACGCAACCGTTTCATCGTCATCACCGGCTTGTCGGGGTCGGGCAAAAGTTCGCTGGCTTTCGATACGCTTTACGCCGAGGGGCAACGGCGGTACGTCGAATCCCTGTCGGCCTATGCGCGGCAGTTCCTCGAACAGATGAACAAACCCGATGTGGACAGCATCGAGGGCTTGAGCCCGGCCATTTCCATCGAGCAGAAAACCGCCAGCAAAAATCCGCGTTCGACGGTGGCCACCGTGACCGAGATTTACGATCACTTCCGCCTGTTGTTCGCCCGTGTGGGGCAACCGTTCTGCTATAACTGCGGAAAGCCGATCGAACGCATGACGGTGCAGCAGATGGCCGACCAGGTGCTGCGCATGACCGAAGGCTCCAAGATCCTGCTTTACGCCCCGGTGGTGCGCGAGCGCAAGGGCGAATACCGCAAGGATTTCGAGCGCTTTTTGCGCGAAGGTTATATCCGCGCGCGGGTGGATGGCGTCGCCCACGATCTCTCGGAGGAGATTCCCCAGCTCGACCGTAAAAAGAAGCACACGATCGAAATTCTGGTGGATCGTCTGGTGGTGCGCGACGGCATCGCCGGGCGCATGGCCGAAAGCTTCGAGCTGGCTTTGTCGCTGGCGGACGGCGTGGCGACGGTGGAGACGCCCGAGGGCGAATCGATCACCTTTTCCGAACGCTTCGGCTGCGCCGATTGCGGCATCAGCTATCCCGAAATCTCGCCGCGCCTGTTTTCCTTCAACAATCCCACCGGCGCGTGTCCCGACTGCCACGGCTTGGGCATGAAGATGTACTTCGATCCCGAGTTGGTGGTGCCCAACGACGAATTGAGCATGAACCAGGGGGCGGTGTCTCCGTGGAGTTCACGGACCGGTTACTACTACGCGTTCATGCTGGAATCGGTGGCGCGCGATTTCGGGGTGTCGATGAACACGCCGTTTAAAAAGCTGCCCAAGAAAGTCCAGACGGCGATTTTCACCGGCACCCAGGACCGCGAAATTCTGTTCGACCACGAGGGCGAGGATTCCCACTACAGCTACATGCGTCCCTTCGAGGGAGTGATTCCCAACCTGGAGCGGCGCTACCGTGAAACGCAGTCGGAAGGCGTGCGCGAAGAGCTGCAACGCTACATGAATTACCAGCTCTGCCCGACCTGCCACGGCAATCGCCTGCGCCCCGAGGCCTTGAGCGTGAAAATGGCGGGCAAAAACATCATCGAGTTGACCCGCCATACCCTGCGTGACAGCCTGGCGTTTTTCAGTAGCCTTGAATTGACCCCGCGCGAGTTGGTGATCGCCGAGCGGCTCTTGAAGGAAATTCGCGAGCGGCTGGGCTTTCTAAACGACGTCGGTCTCGACTACCTGAGCCTCGACCGCGCCTCGGCCACGCTCTCCGGCGGCGAAAGCCAGCGCATTCGTCTGGCCACCCAGATCGGCTCCTCGCTGGTGGGGGTGCTGTACATTCTGGACGAACCTTCCATCGGGCTGCATCAGCGCGACAACGATCGTTTGCTGAAAACCCTGTTGAATCTGCGTGATCTGGGAAACACGGTCATCGTGGTGGAGCACGACGAAGACACGATTCTGGCCGCCGATCATGTGGTGGACATGGGTCCGGGGGCCGGTGTGCGGGGCGGCGAAGTGGTGGTGCAGGGAACGCCCAAGGAAATCAAGGCCTGCAAAAAATCGCTGACCGGTCGTTACATGACGGGCGACCTGGAAATCCCTCTTCCCGCCAAGCGGCGCAAGCCCGACAACCGGCGCTTGGCGCTCAAAGGCTGCAACGCCAACAACCTCAAGGAGATCGCGGTCGAGTTTCCGCTCGGCATGCTGGTGTGCGTCACGGGGGTTTCGGGATCGGGAAAAAGTTCGCTGGTGGTGGATACCCTGCAGCCGACGCTGGAACAAAAACTGCGCCGCCGCAAACGGACGGTCCACTGCACCTCGCTTGTGGGTGTGGAGCATGTGGATAAAGTCATCGCCATCGATCAGTCGCCCATCGGACGCACGCCGCGCAGCAATCCGGCCACCTATACCAACGTGTTTACGCCCATCCGGGAAATGTTCGCCCAACTGCCCGAGTCGCGGGCGCGCGGTTACAAGCCGGGACGCTTTTCCTTCAACGTTAAGGGCGGGCGCTGCGAAGCTTGCGAAGGCGCGGGCGTCAATCGCATCGAGATGCATTTTCTGCCGGATGTGTTCGTCACCTGCGAGCAGTGCGGCGGCAAGCGCTACAGTCGCGAAACTCTGGAAGTGCGCTACAAAAACAAAACCATCAGCGATGTCTTGAGCATGACGGTCAACCAGGCCTTCGAGTTTTTCGAAAACGTGCCCATTATCCGCAACAAGCTGAAGCTGCTGCGCGATGTGGGGCTCGGTTACATCGCGGTCGGGCAGGCGGCCACGACGCTTTCGGGCGGCGAGGCGCAGCGCATCAAGCTGGCGCGCGAGTTGTCCAAGCGCAGCACCGGCCGCACGGTGTACATTCTGGACGAACCCACCACCGGCCTGCATTTCGACGACATCAACAAGCTGCTCGACGTGTTGAACCGACTCGTGGAAACGGGCAATACGGTCATCGTGATCGAGCACAACCTGGATGTGATCAAAACGGCGGACTACCTGATCGACCTGGGACCGGAGGGCGGCGACGGCGGCGGGACGGTGCTGGCGGCCGGAACGCCCGAAGAGGTGGCGGCCTGCAAACGCAGCTACACCGGTAGCTTCCTGAAGTCCAAGCTCAAAGATCGCACATCGAAACCGCGCAAACCGCGCAAACCGCGCAAAAAGGCGCGGGCATAAACGTCTCGACTCGCCGAGACTCCCGCGCGCGACCGTCCGCGCGACCGGCTTAAACCGATCAACCCTCAAATAGCGACTCGCGGGAGCCAAGGCCACCCCTGCGCTGAATGCGTCGATGGGTCGTCTTGCCGCGACAAGCGAAACCTGCCGAAACGACCCAAATCGCCCGGCAGAGCCGAAACGCCTCTCGGCTGGGCCTATCCGGCTCGATGCGTTGAATGCGTCCGATGCGCCGCTTGCGCGGTTTTGCGCCGCCATATTTAGGCCTTTCGCGAAATCATTGGGTTTTTCGCCGTCGTATCGGGGGTCCTGCAGCGAATCATATGGGAAAACCGGGATTGCCGTAATACGTCACACGTGGAGCCGGAAGACGGCGGCTTGCAGAGTCGCTGCGCGCGTTTCCCTGCCGCGTCGTCGGGCATGCGCAAATCGATTTCACCCCGTCAACAGGGGGCTTGGCGCGTTTTGAGTCGAATTGAAAAGAGCCGCAGTCAGGCGTTTCGGCAAGACGGAGGCGGCGAAAAAAGAGGCCCGATGTCATACTGTGAATATAGTACACTAATGCGATTCAAGGGATGCCCTCTTATCTTCATGATATCAGGCGTCTTTTCCCATTCCGGCCGAATGACGCCGACCTGCGCCCGAAAAGGGAGGGTAAAATCAGGAATATCGTGTGGAATCTCGGCAGGTTGCGCAGGTGAGGGGCAGTGTTTTCAGGCGGGAATCGCCAGACCGGTATACAATCGTTTTATAAATTGAGGTTACATGGTATGATAATAATTCATTGTGCATGGTCAGGTAAAAAACCACCCGACCTGTTTTGGGAAAAAGTGAGATGAATATTAAAGGAGCCTGCTGATGTTCATCAAACAGCTGTGGTTGTCGGTCGTCATCGGCCTTTGGATCGCCTTGATCAGCGCTTGCGGATCGAGCCGCGACGATTCGGGGTGGGATGCCGCTTGCGAGCCGCGCTGTTGGCAGGCGAGTTCGGGTGTCGCGACGGATTCGGAAAGCGAGTTTGACGGATGGATCGCAGCCTGTGAAAGCGCCGACTCGGGTTGCGAAGGCGTTTTTTGTCAGGCGGCCTGGGTGCGATTCGCCCCCAGCGAAGCGGGTGGAAAAGCCGTGCAGTGCGAAAGCCACCGCGCTGATGTATCGACTTCTCAGCCTACCGCCGCCTTCAAGTATGCGTGGTTGGGTCCCGAATACGGTCTGTTCGACGGCAACGCGAACTCCGAATACACCCGCGTTACCGGATGGGCCGAGTTGCCTTACGGTTATATGATCAACCCACCCAGCGCCTTCCCGACCTGGACCGCCGCGACGATCGACGATGCCCTGGCGCACGAGGTAACGGACCAAGCATGCGACACCCATACCGATCTGCGCGCGTGTATCCGCGCCTTCATCCCGCCGATCACGCACTGCCTCCCCGAATTCGCCTTTCCCGAAGACGACGACGCCATGGAGGCCGTCTTCACCGGTTGCCGGACCGTTTACGAGCCTTACAATACGTTTAGCAATTCATTGCAGGAATAAAACTGGAGTAGCTGGAGTAGGATGGGCAACTTGTTGCCCATCGCGATTCAAGTGTAGAAGATGGGCAACAAGTTGCCCATCCTTGTATTATCCCTTTCAAGCGACTGTCATCGTTTGTGATGATAAGATGAAACGACCTCCCGTAGCAAGCGGGAGGCCGTGGTGGGCGGCGAGATCGTCCCATCCTGGGGCCTGATGAGCCCGTTTTGTAGCCGGATCCGCCGTCCGTTTCGTCCGGGAAAACCCGAACAGTCGCAGGGGCCATTGTAATCGAAATGAGCCCGTATTGGCAAGGAAGGGTGCGCCATGAAGAAATGGATCGGGATCGACGTCAGCAAAGCCGTTTTCGATGTCGCCGTCGACGGCGAAAGCACGTGCGTCCGCTACGCTTACACCAAAGCCGGCATGACACGCTTCGTCCGTTCGTTGAAGCGGATCGAGGTGGAGGGCGTCGTGATGGAAGCCACCGGCGGCTACGAACGGGAGCTGTGCAAACGTCTTCAGAAAGCGGGTTGGCCGGTGGCGGTGGTCAATCCCCGGCGCATCCGGGATTATGCCCGCGCCGTCGGCGTGATGGCGAAAACGGATCGACTCGATGCGGGCATCATCGCACGCTACGCAGCCGCCATGCGTCCCGCACCGAACGAAACGCTCGGCGAAACCGCCCTCCTGTTAAAAGCCCTGTCTTCACGGAGGCGGCAGCTGGTCGCCATGCGCACGATGGAGAAAAACCGCACCGAACACGTGGGCGATCGGACGATCGGACAAAGCCTGCACCGCATTCTGGAGGTGATCGAACGGGAAATCGAGCGGCTGGATCGGGCCATCGCGGCGGCCATTGCATCGGATCGGGAGCGCAGCGACCGGGCCGCGCGGCTCCAAACGATGCCGGGCGTCGGCGCGTGCACGGCGAATCTTCTGGTGACGGATCTGCCGGAGCTGGGGATCTACAACCGGCGGCAGATCGCGGCGTTGATCGGCGTGGCGCCCATGAATCGGGACAGCGGAACGTTTCGGGGTAAACGCATGACCGGCGGCGGTCGTCATCGCCTGCGCACGGCGCTCTACATGCCGACGCTGGTGGCGATTCAACACAACCCGGTGATTCGCGGACACTACCAGCGGCTGGTCGGACGCGGCAAACCGAAGATGACGGCGGTGGTGGCCTGCATGCGAAAATTGGTCCTCATTCTCAACACGATGATGCGGAAAAACGAAGCCTGGAACCCGAATTTCGCTTGACACCGATAACAGTCGCTACTGGCTGACTGTGTGTATCAAAGAGTTTACACAGCCTCCCGAACGTGGTTTGTGAGACGATGGCATCCGTTTGATATGAAATAATGCCGGCTGAGAAATTACTTCGACTCACCTGAAATCTGCCAACAAATCAAGGAATGGAACGGGATGGTGTGAGCCGGAGATGCCGCCTCAGCGCTCCGGCAGCAGGTCGCGTTTTTTGAGTTCCAGAAGCTGATCGCGCAAGGCGGCGGCTTTTTCGAAGTCCAGCCGTTCGGCGGCGCGCAGCATGTCTTTTTCGAGTTTCTTGATCTTCTGACGCCGTTCTTCGGGCCCCATCTCTTTGGCGGCCACATTTTTAGGCAAGCGCCGATCCACGGTGTAATCGCCCTCGGCGTAGATGCCGCCCTCCGACACCGCCTTGACGATCGAGCGCGGCGTGATGCCGTGCGCCTGATTGTACGCAAGCTGCTTTTTGCGGCGGCGGTCGGTTTCGTCGATGGCGCGCTTCATCGAATCGGTGATCCGGTCGGCGTATAGGATGGCCGTTCCGCTTACATGGCGCGCCGCCCGCCCGATGGTCTGAATCAGCGACCGCTCGGAACGCAAAAAGCCTTCCTTGTCGGCATCGAGAATGGCCACCAGCGACACTTCGGGAATGTCGAGGCCTTCACGCAGCAAGTTGATGCCGACCAGCACGTCAAACTTGCCGAGCCGCAGATCGCGAATGATCTTCATGCGATCCAAGGTGTCGATGTCGGAGTGAAGATACTTCACGCGCACCTTCAGGTCGGTGTAGTAGTCGGTCAATTCCTCGGCCATGCGCTTGGTCAGCGTGGTGACCAACACGCGCTCCTTGCGTTCCACCCGCAGGCGGATTTCCTCCAGCAAGTCGTCCACCTGCTGCCCGGCCGGGCGGATTTCCAATGTCGGATCGACCAGGCCGGTGGGGCGGATGACCTGTTCGATGAAGACGCCCTCGGTTTTCTCCAACTCGTAGTTGGCCGGGGTGGCCGATACATAGACGACCTGGTTGAGGCGCGCCTCGAACTCCTCGAATTTCAGCGGACGATTGTCGAGCGCCGAAGGCAGACGGAAACCGAAGTCCACCAGGTTTTGCTTGCGCGAACGGTCGCCGCGATACATGCCGCCCACCTGCGGAATGCTCACGTGCGATTCATCCACGAACAGCAGCCAGGGTTCGGGAAAGAAATCCAGCAGGGTGGGGGGCGGATCGCCGGGCCCGCGTCCGGTGAGGTGGCGCGAGTAATTTTCGATGCCGTTGCAATAGCCCATTTGCTGCAGCATTTCGAGGTCGAACTGGGTGCGCTGTTCGATGCGCTGGGCCTCGATTAATTTTTCCTGTTTGCGGAAAAACGGAATCGTCTCGCGCAGTTCGTCGCGGATGGCGCGGATGGCGTTCTGGCGGCGCTGCAGGGTGGTGACATAGTGGCTGGCCGGATAGATGGCGCATTTGATCAGTTTGCGCAGGGTCGTTCCGCGCAGGGGCTCGATTTCGCTGATCTCCGCCACTTCGTCTCCCCAGAACTCGACGCGGATGGCCCGTTCGTTTTCGTAGGCCGGAAAGATATCCAGCCGGTCGCCGCGCACGCGAAAGGTGCCGCGATGGAAATCCATGTCGTGGCGCTCGTACTGGATCTCCACCAGTTGGCGGATGACCGCATCGCGGGAAACCTCCTGCCCCTCGTTTAAAAAGACAACCAGACCTTCAAAGGCATCGGGGGAACCCAAGCCGTAGATGCAGGAGACCGACGAGACGATCACCACGTCGTTGCGTTCCAACAACGAGCGGGTGGCCGACAGGCGCATTTTGTCGATCTCGTCGTTGATGGTGGCTTCTTTGTCGATGTGGGTATCCGAGCTGGGAAGGTAGGCTTCGGGCTGGTAGTAATCGTAATAACTGACGAAGTACTCCACCGCGTTTTCAGGGAACAGCTCTTTGAATTCGGCATAGAGCTGGCCCGCGAGCGTTTTGTTGTGAGCCAGAACAAGCGCCGGACGGTTGAGGCGGGCAATGACGTTGGCCATGGTGAAGGTTTTGCCCGAGCCGGTCACGCCCAACAGCACCTGGTGTTTGTCGCCGCGCTCGATGCCTTCGGTCAGCGCATCGATAGCCTGCGGCTGATCGCCGGTCGGTCGGTAGCGCGAGGTCAGCTTGAAGGTTTCATTGGCCATGCCGGTTTACCTTGCGCGGACGTTCCCGCCTTGGGGTGGCCCGTGAACGCGTTATTTATGCAGCTCGACTCCGTGTGTCTCGATGATGTCATCGAGCACGGCCTTGGCTTTCTCCGCCGGACACAGCGGATGGGCCACCAGGGCCATCAGGGCTTTGTCGTAGCTTTTTTCCAGGCCCGCTTCGGCGGCCAGGGTTTCGTAGGCCTTGACCTGCTGCATCAGGCCGAGAATTTTCGGCTCCACCGGGTCGACCGGCAAGACCTCGGCGCCGTCTTTGCCGATCAGCGCCGCGATTTCGACCGTCTGGTCGTCGCCGATACCGGAAACGGCGCCTCGGCTGGGGACGTTGACGATGTGTTCCTTGCGGCGGTCGTTGTAGATGGCATCGATCAGGTCCACGGCGATGGTGCTGTAGAAGGCCCCGCCGCGTTTTTCCAGTTCGGGCGGCTTGGTGACCACCGACTCGTCGGCATATTTCGCCAAGAGCGCTTTTTCGACCTCCATCACCTCTTCGGCGCGGGTTTGGGGCTTGTTTTTGATGCGGTCGAACATCTCGTCGGTGGCGTAGAAATAGCGCAGGTAAGGACCGGGCATGAAGCCCAGGGCGCGCACGAAGTCGGGCCCGTAGTCCAGTTCCGGAATGTTGGCCGGGCCGCCATGACCGGCCAGTTCGCCGATCAGGCGCGCACTGATGTCTTCGCCGTCGAGAAACACCTTGCGCACCCAGGAAAGGTGGTTGAGGCCCACGTAGTCGATCTTGATGCGGTCGGGGCTGCATTCCAGGTGCAGGGACAGATCCATCAGCATGCCGATGGGAATGTTGCACAGTCCGATGGAACGCGAGATACCGGCGCGATGAAGCGCTTCGGTAATGAGCCCCGAGGGATTGGTGAAATTGATGATCCAGGCTTCGGGCGCACGCGTCTTGACATCGTTGGCGATGTCCACCATGGCGGGAATCGTGCGCAACGCCTTGGCGAAACCCCCGACGCCGGTGGTTTCCTGGCCGATCAGGCCGTGGCGCAGACCGAGCAGGATGTCTTTGTGACGCGCCGGCATCTGGCCCACACGAATTTGGGTCAAGACGAAATCCGCGCCCTCGATGGCGTCGCTGCGATCGGTCGTGTGGCGGAGGGTAAAAGCCGCCTTGGCGTGCTCCACCATGCGCTTCGCGAAGCCTCCCACGACCTCCAGCCGTTCGGCGTCGACATCCATCAGCACGACTTCGGACAAGTCGATTTCCTGGCCACGCTGAATCAGGCCTTCGATCAATTCGGGACTATACGTCGAACCGCCTCCGATTATCGCGATTTTCATGATTTGTGTCCTTTCAATACAGGTACCGTACAACTCCGCGCGGCAGTGTAGCAGTCGCTCCCGGTGCGGTCAAGGACGCGGGAGCGGATCTTTTTCAGGAAGTGTGAGCCATGCCTTGCACCCGGTCGCTTCCCGGTGTAGCATGAAACCATCAGAAGGAGAATCGATGACGGGCCATGGTGGGGACATTCGATGGGCGCGCAAGCTGTCGCGCCTGCTTCTTGAACGCGGCATCCTGGGGTTGGATGACCTTCTGGACGCCTGGCGCAGCTTGGGTGAAAGAGGCGGGACCGATCTGGCCGCTTGTCTGGTCGAAATGGACCTGCTCGATGCCGAGCAGGCGGCGGTGTTGCTTGCCGAAGTGCGGCTCCAACCCGGCAAGATGGGGACGGACGGTGAGACGCTGTTCACGGCGCTGGGCGACGCGTTGCAAGACCCCGGTATTCCTCAATATACAAAGACTTCTTCGGTTCCGGAATCGATGCGGGCTCCCCTGTCGCCCGAACTTGCCGCCGATCGCTATCGAATCGAAGGCGAACTGGGGGCGGGCGGGTCCGGTCGGGTGGTGAAAGCGTTCGATCGTTTGCTGAATCGACGCGTCGCCCTCAAGCTACTCAAGGCCGGAACAGGGGCCGACCCCGCCACCGAGCGGCGTTTCGAACGGGAAGCCCATGCGGCGGCTTTACTCGAACATCCCAATATCGTTCCCACTTACGATGCCGGTCGCCTGCCCAGCGGCGAAGCGTTCTTTTCCATGCGGCAGGTGCGGGGCCGTTCGTTAAAGGACGTGTTCAACGCTTTGGCAACCGGGGATGAGGCTTTGGCCGAACGTTTCGGTTTTGTGCGTCTGCTGACCATTTTCCAACAAATTTGCCTGGCTGTGGAATACGCCCATGGCTTCGGCATTCTGCACCGCGATTTGAAACCCGATAACATCATGATCGGCGAATATGGCGAAACGCTGGTCACCGACTGGGGCTTGGCGCATCGCTTCGACGAAGAGCATCCCGAGCGACGTTTGGCCACCTCCTTGATGGAAGTATCCGGGACTCCCGCCTATATGGCTCCCGAGCAGGCCGAAGGACGTACGGAGGATTGGGATGCACGCACCGACATCTACGGGTTGGGAGCCATCTTGTATGAAATCCTCACCCTTTCTCCGCCGCAGAGCGGTCGCACGCCGGAAGAGATTCTCGAACACGTCAAGAACGACCCGGTGGTGGCGCCTTCCTTACGCGTTTCCGGGCGCAAGGTTCCCGAGGAAATCGAGCGGGTCTGCTTGAAGGCGTTGGCGAAAAGCCCCGGTCAGCGACAAACGACGGCCCGCCAGGTGTTCGAAGAAGTGGAAGCCTATCTTGAAGGTACGCGCGAGCGTCGCATGTTACGGCGTAAAGCGGCGGCCTTGACCGACGAAGCGGTTCTGCTGGCCCGCCGTTACATGGAGCAGAAGGCCCGCGTGGACGATCTGCGCGGTGAATTGACGGCGGCGCTGGAGCGCAGTGAAACCCTGTTGTGGGACAAAGAGGAAATCGTGCTCGCCGGGCAGGTGTCGGCCGATTGCACGTTTTCCGACGCGATCAAGGGTCTTAACGAGGCCTTGCAACTCGATCCCGTTCAGGTCGAGGCGCGGCGCTGGCTGGCGAATTTGTACCATGCCCGCTATCAGGACGCCGCTCAAACCCGCAACAAAAAGGAAATGCTTTACAACCGCCATCGGGTGGAGCTCAACGACCCGCAGCGCTATTCGGATATTCTCGATGGCGAGGCAACCCTCGATATCCAAAGCTGGCCCGAGGGTGCCCAGGTAACCGCTGCGACGGTGGTGGAGCGGGACGGCCTGCTTTTGGCGGATAATCTGCAAGTACTTGGAAAAACACCGCTTCAGGGTCTCACGCTCAAACGCGGATCTTGGCATCTGATGCTTAGCCTGGATGGCTATCCGGATATCCATTATCCGGTTTTGCTGGAAATCGGCGAACATTTGGAATTGAAACTGCCCATGATCGCGCAGGGGACGTTCGATCCGCGATTTGCCTACATTCCTCCCGGTCCCTTTATGAAAGGCGGGGACGAAGGCGCGGTGGGCTACGAAAAGAGCCGCGCCCCCGATCTGGACGGCTATCTGATCGCGCGCCAGCCGGTTACTCTGGGGGAGTACTTGATTTTTCTGCGGGAATCGCGCCGTAGCGGTTTCCAGTTCGAGAACCGCCCGCCGAAAGCTCCGCGCATGCGCCCCGACCACGGCTATTATTTCGGGCAATACGGCGACAGTGGGAGAGCCGACCCCGGCTGGCCGGTCTTCGGAATCAGCTGGGACGATGCCATGGCCTACGCCGCCTGGTTGAGCTGGACGACCGGTCAAGAGTATACCCTGCCCACCGATGAGCAGTGGGAGAAAGCGGCACGTGGGGCGGATGGGCGCGTGTTTCCGTGGGGGAACGGCTTCGAACCGGAGCTGTGTCACATGCGCGACTCGTTACGGCGCTGCCATCTGCTGCCCACTCACAGCATGCCGCGCGATCGCAGTCCTTTCGGTGTTTTCGGCATGGCGGGCAGCGTGCGTGAGTGGTGCGCCGATTGGTTCAACCCGCAGGCCCACGAAAAGCTGACCAAAGGCGGTTCGTGGCTCGATCCCGAACCCTTGTGTCGCGTGGCGGGCCGGATGGGTATGGGACGCGAGCGCGTCAAACCCAACATCGGTTTTCGCCTGGTGCTCGACCTGCCCGACCCATACCGGCGGATGTAGATTTACGCCAATCTTCGAAAATAAATCGGCAATTATCACTTTTTGCAGGTCGGAGCGTGTCTGTAACGGGCTCCCAGCTTTGCGTGCGTGTCGCTCATCGCCTTTTTTGTCCCCTTTCTTTGCGCGTCCAAAGAAAGGGAACCGAAAGAAAGGACGCCCGGGGTTCGCCTCGGCCGTTTTCCAACGTCCCCGCGCCCAAGCGGCGGGCGCTGCGGAACTCGCCGGACGCCGTCCGGCTCGGACAGTCCTCGCGCTCTCTCCGCCGCCCGGACCCGTCGGCGAACACGGGGTGGAAGAGGGGCGATCACGCAAACTTTCTCAAGAATAGTAGGAGGGGCAACTTGTTGCCCATCGTTCGGGGATGGCGCAACCTTGGCCAATAAATGAATGATAACTCGCTTATCCCGAGTAGCCGTTTGGAAAACGGTGTATCGAGGGAGCCTTCCGCCAGCTGGCGCGCATCTCCCGACGGGCTCCCGGCTTTGCGCTAGTGCGGCTTATCGTTTTTTTGTCCCCTTTCTTTGCGCGTCCAAAGAAAGGGAACCGAAAGAAAGGACGCCCGGGGTTCGCCTCGGCCGTTTTCCAACGTCCCCGCGCCCAAGCGGCGGGCGCTGCGGAACTCGCCGGACGCCGTCCGGCTCGGACAGTCCTCGCGCTCTCTCCGCCGCCCGGACCCGTCGGCGAACACGGGGTGGAAGAGGGGCGATCACGCAAACTTTCTCAAGAATAGTAGGAGGGGCAACTTGTTGCCCATCGTTCGGGGATGGCGCAACCTTGGCCAATAAATGAATGATAACTCGCTTATCCCGAGTAGCCGTTTGGAAAACGGTGTATCGAGGGAGCCTTCGATAAAATTTCGCTTCGCGAAATCACTCAGGCTGAGCGGGGGGTGTAATAACGAAACGATTGTAGAACGATTCCCCTCGCTGGCGCGCGTCTGCGACGGGCTCCCGGCGGCTTCAACGATGTGTTTCTCACCCGAAGAGCATGTCGAGGTCTTCGGCTTCGGCCAGATCTTTGAGTTCGTGGATGAGATCCCGGGCTGATACCGCAGGGGGCATGCTGGCTTTCAGATGCATATTGAAAAGGGCATCGCCGGAAAACGGCGCATGGGAAACCTGGGTGTCCAGCGACTCGATATTGACGTCGTAGCTGTGCAAAAGGCGCACCACCCGGTTGACGATCCCCGCGTGGTCCATGGCCTGGATGGTCAGGTCCAGCCGCTCGGCGGCCGCCTTTTCGGATGAGGGCGCTTCGGCATCGTGGAACGAGGCGCTGAGTCCCAATGCGTTGAGATCGGTGACTTGGCTCTTGATATCGTCCAGGTGGAGTTCGTCGCAGGAAAACAGGGTGGTCAGGGCAAAGCGACCGCCCATCACCGCCATGCGGCTGTCGACGATATTGGCCCCGTTATCGAACAAATAGCCCGAGACATCGCTTACGATCCCGGGCCTGTCTTTCCCCACGGCAAACAGGATACAATACGCCTTCATCGCGCTCCCCTTTGAGTCGATTAGTGGCCTTCAGCATGACATGAAGTGCGTGAAATTACAAGTCTGAAGAGCGGTTGCGGATGACCCTCCCGCTACTTAGCCAGTCCATCCGCCGCGTGAGAGGACCATTTGGTGTGCCAGCCTCGCCGTGTTTGATGCGTATTCGATGCCGCCCGGCGTCCTTTGATCCAGTGACTCAATGCGTGCGTCAAGGACAGCTCCACCGGCTCGCTGGCCAAGGCCTGTAAAATGCCGCGAGCCCGCGAGACGCAGTCGTGACAGATCAAGTCGATCGACGGTTGTGCGAGTAACCGTTTGAGATCCTGGCTACCCGGAATCAGATCGGGGTACGGGTCTTCGATCGCGTGGTGGCAAAGGTCGCATTCGTGAACGATACGTCGTCCCATGGTATCCTCGCATTCCAAAAGAAATTGGGCCGCTTGCGCGACCCAAAACCTGTTTTCAACCCATGAAAGTCTTTCCGTTCCCGTGCACCTGTAAAGAAGGCTGGGAGGCGGTGAATATTCCCATAAATACCTGAATTTGCAGGGTTTGTGTGCCTATTTGCCTTGGCGAGTGCGAAGCTTTGGATAGCGCGCAATCCGCAAAAAAATGCGGGGCCAGAAGCCCCGCACGGAAAAACGAGAAAGGATCGTGACGGTTAATCGTCGGCGATAACCAGCAGTTTGTTGCCCTCATCGATGGCCCGAACCTGACCGTCGCCGCGATTGGCGCGTTCGTCGATCCAGGCTTGCGGGTTTTCGCAGGGTTCGATGCAGCCGTTGCGTACCAGTTCGGGCGGCAGGGCCGAATGCAGATGCAGGTTGATGTTGGCCACGCGCAGAAGTTTCAACACGCGGTCGGTTTTCCAGAGATAAAGCTCGAAGTTATCGTCGATATCCTTGAGCGCCTCGTCGATCGGCATCTTGAGATACCGGCACAGATTATCCCAGAAAAGCTTCTTGCTTTTCAGATCCGGGGCCAAACCTTTCACTTCGTCGGGCAGATCGGGACGTCCCAGACACGGCGCCAGCACCAAGGCCTCACCGCCGGTTTCGATGGCGAACTTGAGGGCCATATCGAAACAGTTCTGCACGCCGTAAAGGGCGTTGCAGGCGGGTGGGCCACCGGGGGAGATGACGACATATTTCGTGCGCGGCAGGGTATGGGCGGCCAGCTCATCGGCGGCGGCGGTCATGCGGCGGCAGGCCTCGTCGGGATCCCCGGCGAAGATCCAGTCGATGGAGGTTTTGGTGGAGATCATCTCCAACGCGAAGGTCTCGATGGGATCGTCCACCACCTGGCCGTCGCGCCAGCGCTTGGCTTCGGAGAGTTTGCGGCCATCGACGGCGCCCTGGGCAAAGGGATTGGTGCGACGCTCCGGGTCGGCATGCCAGGGAATGCGCCCTGCGGCGGAATGGTCGGCATCCAGGGCGAACTTATGCGCCCCCGCGATGGTGGCGCGCGAGGCGAAGCCGGGCAGAACCTGCTTGTCGATGACCGAATAGCCGTTCATGTAATGGTGCTTCGATTCGTGCCCGTAGGCGCGCACATCGAAGGTAAGCAATTCTTTCATCAGTTCGACCGGCGTCCCAAGCGACGTGTGGCCGAGCATGGCTTTGTCTTCGGCATCGCATTCGTTGGCGAACATCTCCGCTTCGATGCCGTGAAATTTGCAGCTGGCGTCGAACCATTTGCGAATGTTCGAGACGTAGTATTTGGGATCGTGGCTGCCGGTCGCGACGAATACGGCAATGCGGGTGGGGTTTCCCGCCTTGGCTTCGACCAGCAGGCGGTCCATGATGAGCTGCTGGAGTCCGGCGCGAAATTCGTCGGACATCACGATGGCGACCGATTTGCCGTTCACCATATCGCGCAGGCGGGGACGTCCCACCGGCTGCGCCAGCGCCTCATCGATTTTCTTTTTCAGCTCGCGTTCCGTGAGTTTTTCGCTGGACGGCTTCGGCTCGACCAGGTCTCCGGCTAAAAAGGCATTGGGGAAGTCGAGGGCGAGTTTTCCGTCCCCATAGGTGAATTCCAGAGTTTTGATCATGTGCGTCCTCCTTGCACCAGGATGGTCCGGCCATTTTTCATTGTTTGCACCGTTGACAATGGTCGGCGGGTGGCGTGGCGGCACACCCGTTGCTAGTTCTACTCCTCGAACCCTGGCGCGTCAAGGCGAAAGAGCAGGAATCACGGGGTATTTGGGCTTGCACTCGCCATCGGTAAACCCTATAACGGAAGCAGCGAGAAGGAGGTTCGAATGACGAAAAAAGCTCTGCCGGTTCTGGCTGTCTGCGGCTATTCAGGATCGGGTAAAACGACGCTGATCGAGGCGTTGATTCTGCGCCTGCAGGCGCGCGGCTTGCGCTTGGCGGTACTCAAGCACGACGCCCATCGTTTGAGCGTCGACACACCCGGAAAAGATTCGGCGCGTTTTTTCGATGCCGGGGCGGCGGTGGTGCTCGCCCATGACCCGACCCAGGGATTCATGCGCTGGCGCATGACGGACGACGGTCCCGACGCCATGGAGGCGATTCTGCAAAGCCTGCCCGTGGACGTGGATCTTGTGCTCGTGGAAGGGCACAAAGGGAGCCCTTGGCCCAAACTGTGGGTCGGTGCGGAGCCTCCGCCACCGGAGGTGAGCGACGTGGTGGCCGTCCTACCCGCAGGCGATGCACGCTTCGACATGGCCGAACAAGCGGTGCAGGAATGGTTGGGGGAATCGAATTAATCGATCGGGTCACTCGTGTTTTTGCATCGGCAGGAAAGCGAGAATACTGTCTCGTCTGGCGCGGACGCCGGACTTCGAAATTTGAACCAAGCCCATTTCTTCAAGAACATTCAAATCGCGAGAGATGGTTTTTGTTGTCTTCTCGGCATAAGCTCTGGCAATCTCCGGGGTGATCATGTTCAACCGGCGAATGGGGGTGAATGCTTCATTGGCCGGTAACGCCAGAACGAGATCTCGCCTTCTGGCATTGACCGTGCTGGACGATTTCGCTTTGTGTGTTTTGAACGTTTTATAGACGTAATCTCGCCAGATAACATCCCACTGATAATCTCGAATGCGCATAAGCTGCTCTTTGAGACCATCCACCAACCCTTGCAGGGCGTATTCCATGAACGGCTGCAAATCACCGCCTGAACGGCTAGCCTTATCCAGTTCCTGATAATAAACCATTCGGGTTTGGTTGTAATGATTGCTCAGCAGATGAACGGCCGGTGAAGGAACGCCCGCATCAAGCAAGATCATGAACTCGATCAAACGCGCCGTGCGCCCGTTGCCGTCGGCGAAAGGATGAATCCAGACAAGATAAATATGTGCGATGATAGCTCTCAGAATGCCATTGGCGATACGGTTTTTTTTTCCTGCTTCAGCTTTTTGTTCGTTGATCCACCGGCATAGGCGTTCAAGTAAATAGTCGCAGTCTTCGGCCGGTGCGCCCCGATAGCGACCAACGCCAACGGAAACCTGTCGTATCTCCCCGGGGCTTTTTTCTTCGCTCATCGGCAGTTTATGGAGAATCTGGCGATTGAAACGGCGTATCCGCTCGACGGACAACTCGGCGGATGGGTTGTCGATCAAACTTTTGGTAATTTCATTGCAGGCGTTGACGATATTGTCGATCTCTTGCCCCAGATATTCCTTGGATAACGGTAGTTCCAACTGGCCTTCAATACGAGCGCGGACTTCTTCTTCCGTTAGCGTGTTGCCCTCGATTGCAGTCGTGGCCAGCGCGCCTTTGGTGAGATAGAGTAGGTGAAGCTGTTTTTCCGTTTCCTTGTCCAGGGGCACACCGGCGATATGCTCGCATTTCGATTGCGCTTCGCCCAATTTCATCCACAGGTCGGGGGACGCCTGGCGTAAATCGAGGGAAAATTTAAGCCAGTGATGTGTCCGCTCGTATGTCCTCATGAATGTCCTCCATCGCGTCCATATTATCTGTATGATAATATTAAATATTATTATATTACCACAACAATGTTGTCAATGATTATGTCCACAGATTTGTCCATGTTTACGACTCATTGGATGACCGTTTGTGCGAATCCATCCCATTCATGCACACAAAAAACGGCCGCCCTTTCGGACGACCGTTTTTAGTCTGAATGGTGGTGAAAGCTTAGCCTTGCTTGGCGGCTTTGACTTTCTGAACCAGATCGGGCACGACTTCGAAGAGATCGGCGACCAGGCCGTAATCGGCAACCGAGAAAATCGGAGCCTCTTCGTCCTTGTTGATGGCCACGATGACTTTGGAGTCTTTCATACCGGCGAGATGCTGGATCGCACCGGAAAGACCGACCGCGATGTACAGGTCGGGAGCGACGATTTTACCGGTCTGACCCACCTGGTAATCATTGTGGATCCAGCCCGCATCGACGGTGGCGCGGGTTGCGCCGACCGCGCCGCCCAGAAGGTCGGCCAGCTCTTCGACGATTTTGTAATTCTCGGCGGCTTTCAGGCCGCGACCACCCGAGACCACCACGGCCGCTTCGGTCAGCGGAGGACGGTCGGAGACGGTTTCTTCGAGTTTCACGAACGCTTTGTTGTAACCGGCCGGATCGGCGGCGATGGCCACGTCTTCGATGGCGGCGGCAGCGCCTTCGGCGATGGGTTCGAAGGCGGTCCCGCGCACGGTGGCAACCTTCTTCTCGGTGGTGATTTCGACTTCGGCATTCAAGTTACCGGCATACACCGGGCGGATGAAATGCAGATCGTCGGTGACGCCGGTGATTTCCGAAGCCATACCGGCATCCAGTTTGGCCGCGACACGCGGCATGACCGCTTTACCCTGGGTGGTGGCCAGGCCGAGCACGACCGTCGCGCCCGCGGTGTTGGCCACGTCCAGCGTGATGTCCGCCCAAAGCTCGTCCATATAAGTGGCGACTTTGTCACCCTCGGCCACGAACACTTTGCCCGCACCCGAGTTGACGGCGGCCGCGGCCGCGTCTTTGGCGCCTTCGCCGATGAGCAGCACGTTGTAATCGGTGCCCATCTTGGAAGCGATGGTGGCGCCGATGTTCATGACGCCCAGCGACGCCTTAACCAGTTTCCCTTTTTTCTGTTCCGCAAGGATCAAAACCGACATGGGTCTCTCCTATTTTTGCAACTCCCGTGGGAGCTTGTGTTAGATGACCTTGGCCTCGTTGATGAGTTTGTCGACCAGTTCGTCAACCGTCTTGACGATGACGCCCGCCTGACGCTCCGGCGGAGCGGTCAAGCTGATCAATTTCACCTTGGGGCTGGGTGTGAAGCCCAGGTCATCCAGGGAGAGTGCTTTGATTTCTTTGCGCTTGGCCTTCATGATGTTGGGCAACGATGCGTAGCGCGGTTCGTTGAGACGCAGGTCGGCGGTGATGATGGCCGGGAAATTGACGTCGATGGTTTCGAGTCCACCGTCGATTTCGCGGGTCACCGTGGCTTTGGTCTTGCCGTCGTCAAGGACGATTTCCGAGGCATAGCAGGCCTGCGGATAGCCGGTGAGGGCGGAAAGAATCTGGCCGGCCTGGCCGGAGTCGTCGTCGACGGCTTGCTTGCCGATGAGAACCAGGTCGGGTTTCTCGTCGTCCATCACCTTCTGGATGATCCGAGCCACGTTATCGGGGTCGATTACGTCATCGGTCACCACGTGGATACCGCGGTTGGAGCCCATGGCCAGACAACTGCGAATCTGCGTCGTGATGTCTTTCGGGCCGATACCCAGAACGACAACCTCGGCGCCGCCATTTTTCTCATGGATGCGCAGGGCTTCTTCGTTGGCAATCTCATCGAAAGGGTTCACCACGAACTTCATGCCGTCCGTGTTGATGCCCGTCCCGTCGGCGTTCAATTTCACCTTAATGTCGGGATCCGGTACTTGTTTGCACATCACCAGAATTTTCATGCGCGTGCCTCCTTCCTAATCGTTTTTAAAAAAGCGATAGCATCGAACTATTATCAAACCCGAAGGATTTGTCAATCCTTTATGGCGGGAGGTCCCGTATTATCCGTTTAATTTCAACAGCGCGCTCAGAACGAAATTCGTCATTTGGTCGGCCATCATCCGGCAACTGTACTGGCTGTTGGGTGATGACAACACGTAATACAAGCCCAGCTCATCCATCATGCCGAAAAAGGCGCGCTTGATGATGCCGGGGGATAGATCGTTGCGGAATATCCCCTTCGTTGTCCCGTCTTTAATGATGTCGGAAAGGATACCCAGATAATCCATGAATTTCTGATTGTCGTATTCTTTCATGAATTTGGTCGACTGGCGCAACTCCAGGGTGATGACGGCCGCCAAGTTGGGGTGTTGTTCCAGAAGTTCGAAATGGGCGTTGATGAAGATGCGTACTTTCTCGATCGGGTCGTCCACGCCCTTCATTCGATCATTCAACAGCGAGATCACTTGATTCATGCGGTATTCGAACAGGGAGATCAGGATGTCGTCCTTGTTCTTGAAATACAGGTAGATGGTGCCGTCCGCGACGTTGGCTTCTTTCGCTATTTCAGCTACTTTTGAGTTGAAGAAGCCGTTCCGGGCGAAAACTTTAACCGCAGCATCAAGAATCCGTTTGTGTTTATCGTTGTTTCGCGATCCATTCATGAGTTTTGTCTTCATTGAGCAAGATCGGTGCTTTGAGTATACTGAATGACCATTCATTCAGCCCGTCATTTTTAGCACAGGCTATTTGGGCAAGTCAAGCCGTTTCATCCTGAAAATAGTTTTACGTGTTGTGCTGTATGCGATGTGAATCGAGTTTACAAAGGCCAGGCCGATCCGGCCAGTCGATCGGGACGATTGGTGATGAAGCCTTCCGTGCCGTCGCCAACCCACTCATCCAGATTCTGCGGGGTATCCACCGGTCCCATAAACAGGTGCAATCCTTCTTCCAAGGCGCGCAAGCGCGTGGCGGTGTCCATTGCACCGGGAGGTAACACCAGGCCATCCAAGCCTTCAAGCACCGCCCGGTCGACATCGTCCAGGGTTACGGTCTCCAGCACCCAGGCCAAGTTGGCGATGTCGCTACGTTTACGAGCCTCGATCAGCACGTTTAAGTCGCGTGAGCCGATCCAACTTCCGCCACACAGCCCACGTTCTTCCATGAGGGTGATCACGGTATTCATGCTCTCGACATCCGCCGTCTCATTGTTGCCTGCTTGGAGTTCGATCAGCCAACGGGCCGCTGGGAAAGCATCCACCGCTTGTTCCAAGCGCAAAACGAACTGTTCGGATCCCTCCCAGGGAGATCCCTTTTCGGCTCGGCAGGCGGAGATCGTTTCCCAATCGAGATCGGCGACATTGCCCGTACAATCGGTGGTGATGTCGAGACGGGAGTTGTGCAACAGAACCGGCGCGCCATCGCGACTGAGCCGCACATCCACGCCGATAAAGTCGGCTCCGGCCGCTTGTCCGTGGGCGAAAGCAACCAGGGTGTGTTCGGGAAAGAGATTCCGTGGGCTGCTCAAACCGGCTCCGTGGTTGGCGACAATACTCCAGTGGCGGCCGGGGGGGTCGCGCGGAGATCCCAACTGCCCCCACAGGTCTAATTCGTGAATGCGAAAATCCGGGGCGCCGTAGGCTAGAATCCCGATTTCACCCTCGATTTCGGTTTCCAGGGGGAAGGCCATTTGCTGCGTATCGCCGACCAGCCAGCGTGCCCAGCCCTGGTCGACCGCGATCCGCCATTCCTGCCGCTCGCCCTTGGCCAAGGGGTCGATTGCGACCAGGGCCCGTGTCTCGCCCTGGCTGCGCCAGCGTAAAAACACGCCCCCGCACAAGTCGACATCCGCACAGTAAAGCAATTCATGCCGGCCGTTTCCCAGGGTCAGGCCGATGCCGCCCGCCCCGCCATACAACGTAAACTGTATGCGCAGAGCCCACACGCGTGGAGCATGCCGTTTATAACGCAATTCCGATGATCGCAAGGCGCTTTGCTCGGGGATCGGATCGGTTTCGCTGCTGCCGGCCACCAGGTTCCACTGAGTCAAGCCGTCTCCCATTACCGACCAATCCGACCCGGTTCCGCCTGCCGTTCCGAAATCGATGGCGCTCCAATCCGATAAAACACTGTTGTTCGAGTCGAATTGCACATGAAATTCGACGGTTTCGTCGCTGAAGTCCGGCAAGGGAGGCGGAGTTGCATCGAGGTCGCCGTCGGTTTTCAGGTTGTCGCCGTCCGTTTCGGAACCGGCCTCGATGTCGTCGCCGTTTCCGTTGACATTTCCGCAGGCGGCCAACCACCCCGCCAAAAATAAAAACACCCATGCTTTCATCAATGCCCCACCCTGACAATATTCGATTCCAAACCCTAGTTTGCAAGAGCGATCCGGGCGGCCGGACGATTCCCGATTTCTGATTCTCGCTTGCCGCCTGGTCACGATCCGAAAGGTTTCGGTGTACTTTTCACTTGCATCATCGGATACTTGGCGCTATGTTCGGACCGCTGAAAACGACCTGAATGGAGGCTCTCATGGCGGATGCCATCGTATGGCGTGACGATCGTTTATATTTGCTCGACCAGACGCTTCTTCCCAAAGAGGTGACCTATATCCACTGTCGCGATCATCAGATCGTTTGTGAAGCCATCCGCCGCTTGAGCGTACGCGGGGCTCCCGCCATCGGAATCGCGACCGCTTTCGGGCTGGTGGTCGGGTTGAAAGAAAAAGCCGATACGGGTGAAGCGCTCAGCGACGCCCATTACGATGCCGTGGAGCAGGCGTTGGCGGCCACCCGCCCCACCGCCGTCAATCTCTTTTGGGCTCTGAAGCGTATGCGTGGTGTATACAGCGAGTACAAGAACAGTCCCGAATTGATCGAGCGCATGCTCGCGGAGGCTCAGGCCATCCATGCGGAAGATATCGCCATGAACCGCGCCATGGGGCGCTTCGGGGCCGAGTTGCTCAAAGACGGCGATGGCGTTCTCACCCATTGCAATGCCGGAGCGTTGGCCACCGGCGGCTACGGGACCGCCTTGGGCGTCTTCCGCGCCGCCTGGGAACAAGGCAAAAAAATTCACGTTTATGCCGACGAAACCCGTCCGCTGCTACAAGGTGCGCGTCTGACGGCTTATGAAATGGCCGAGGAAGGCATCCCGGTTACGCTGCTTACCGACAATATGGCGGCGGTTTTGATGCGCTCGGGCAAGGTGCAAGCCGTGGTGGTCGGTTCCGACCGGACCGTGCGCAACGGCGATGTGGCCAACAAGATCGGGACGTATGGGGTGGCTGTCCTCGCGAAATATCACGGGATTCCGTTTTACGCCGCCTTGCCTTCATCTACGATCGATTTGACGATTGAGAGCGGCGATCAAATTCCGATCGAAGAACGGGACCCGCAGGAGGTCCGCGGTTTCGGCGACTGTACCTGGGCCGCCGATGTGCCGGTTTGGAATCCGGCCTTCGATGTTACGCCACATGAGCTGGTGGCGGGCATTATCACCGAAAAGGGTGTAATATTACCGCCATACGACGTCAATATCCCGAAAATTATCGGGGGTGAGGGAGAAATTTAAGAGTGAGTTTCGATTTTTTTGTGGTTCTATCACCGTTTTCATCCGATAATAGAGAGTAACAGCGGGATTTAGCTCCAGTGTTGCAGTGAGGGGTTGTTTGTAAATCTTACATTTGCGTGGGATTGGTATGATTAAAACAGACTTTCTAATCATTGGGGCGGGGATCGTCGGCATCAGTATTGCTCGGGAGCTAAAGCGTCGTTTTCCCGATCAGCACGTGATTCTCATTGAGAAAGAGGCGGACGTTGCCAAGCATGCTTCCGGTAGGAATAGCGGGGTGCTGCATGCCGGTTTCTACTATGATGCGGATTCACTGAAAGCCAAGCTTACCCGCGAGGGTAACCTGATGATGAGTCAGTACTGCCAGGAGCACAAATTGCCGTTCAACCGCTGCGGCAAGTTGGTGGTGGCTCGTAGCGAATCCGATTTCCCTATTTTGGACGAACTTTACGCGCGTGCCCAAGCCAACAATGTCGAAGTTCAAATGGTTACGACCGAGGAAGCACGGGAAATCGAACCGCGTGTTAAAACCGTCGGTCGAGCGCTCTATTCTCCCACTTCCGCAGCTTTCGATCCGGTGCGGGTCATGGGGCAACTCAAAACCGAAGCTCTCATGAAGGCGGGCATCCGGCTTCAGCTCGGGATTCGTTACTTGCGCCGAGGCAGCCGCGACTCCAACGTCGTCCTGACCGATTTGCACGCCTACGAAGCGGGCTACGTGATCAACGCCGCCGGGCTGTATGCCGATGTGGTGGCGCGTGATTTCGGGTTCGGACATCGCTACCGCATTCTTCCGTTTCGTGGGATGTATGTCAATTCCAAAGAGATGGCGGGCGGGTTGCACACGCATATTTATCCCGCCCCCAACCTGGCCAACCCGTTTTTAGGCATTCATTTCATCCTGACGCCCGATGAGCACATCAAAATCGGCCCCTCGGCTTCACCCGGACTGTGGCGCGAACATTATGACGGGCTGGACAATTTCAGTTTAGGTGAATTTTTTGATATCGTCTTCCGCCAGTTGGGCGTGATGCTCGGCTCCGGTGTCGACATTCCGGCCGAGATCAGCAAACACTCCATCAAGCATATGGTGGAGCTGGGTTCCGAAATGGTGGACAATGTCGACCCTGATCTGTACCCGAGCTGGGGAAAACCCGGTATTCGTGCCCAATTATACGATATTCTGACGCGACGGTTGGAGATGGATTTCGTGTTGGAGGGTGACAATAAATCCATGCATGTCCTGAACGCCGTATCACCGGCTTTCACCAGTTCCTTCGCCTTCGCCCGTTACATTGTCAGCCAGATCTACAAGCTCGCCCATGGTGGCCAAATCGAGAAGGTGAAACAAGAAACCGATCACCCCTAGATTTCACGGAAATAGCTCAACGTGAAGGTGTATGTTGAAGGCGGCCGCTCGGCAGTTACAAAACCGCGATGCCTACCCCGTAACTCAGGCTGTTGGCCAAAGCCGAAGCGAGCCAGCCTTTTACAAAGGGGTTAACGATCTCCAGTTTGCGGGCGGCCACTCCGTAAATCAACGCTTCAATCACCAATGCCAGCGCTTCCCCCAGCAACAAGCCATAGGCGAAGTCGCTAAAGAAGCGCGGCAATCCGATATTCATGTATAGATTGGTGCCGCTTGTGGCGATCACGCAAACCAGCGCCATCCAACCTCGTCGTCCCGGAAACAACAGCGCAACAACCGGTGTCTCCAGGGCGACCGTCAGAAGCCAGGCTTGCAGGACGGGATGCATTCAGGTTGTCCGGCGTCGCCGCCATAGAATTAGCAGGGCCAGGGATGCCACGAGCAGGTTCAAGCCCAGCACGCGGGCCGACAGCATGCCGACGCCACGGCAGCCGTCATCTTCTTCACTGCTTTCGTAGTGCCCCCAGCAGCGTGTCTGCCAATCGCTCCAGGCCATCTCGCCGCTGAACGGTGTAACGCCGCTGTTTTCGGGATTGAGCGTGCAGTCGCCCAAGTCGTCCTCTACCGTCACTTCGCTGAAATAGTCGGTGTTGGCTTCTTCCACGCACTCGAAGGGTTCGGCGAAGCCATAGCGGTAGGTGCCGGCCGGGACGCATTCATCGACAAAACATTCGCCGCTGTCGCAGAATCCGGCCAACTCCACCGCCTCGCGAGTGTCGACATCGAGTCGCAGCATGACGCCGCCATCCGGGCAGTAACGGGTGTCGAAACTCATGGGGCAAATGGTCACGGTGTTGTTTTCCGCATTGACGACATAGGTTTGCGGGGCCGGGGAGTTGGCCGAGGCGATCGCCGTCCAGCTTATCACCAGCATAAAAATACCCACCCCCAAACCGAGCGGTCCGACACGTAACATGACATTCCTCCATTGGTTGTCAGGTGGTCGATGGCGAGATCACTCATTTGATGCTATCGCAGAAGGGGGAGAAAGGCAAGGCTGCGGATTGTGTTTCATAGGGCGATTCACTTCCAAGCTTTTCACCGTTTTCCACCCACTCTAATTCGGTTTACGGGGTGCCATGGGCCAAGCCTTTGGCTTGCCCATGCTGTTTTCACGGGCAAACCTGACGGTTTAGCCCGTGCCACCCATCATCGATCGAAGATGATTCGCGACTAAATCAGAATTGAAATGCCGTATTGCGCTTCATTCCTTCATTCCTTTGCCGTGGTTGACTTTTCGTCCTTCACCCGCTAGAGTTTCCCGGTTAACGGTTCCCGTCCGTTCTTTCCGCCATACGCGGACCAACAATGGAGCAGAGTACCATGCGAAGCTTTCTTTTCATTGCCACAATCGCCTGCCTGTTTGGGATTCTGACTGCCTGTCAATCCACCCTGCTGCCTTCGTTCGATCCCGATGGCGATGCGGATGGCGATAGTCCGGTCTTCGTCGAGTGTCAGGTGGCGGCCGATTGCGAGGCGGGAGAGCTTTGTATCGATAACGAATGCCGTTTATATTGTTCTGATGAGGTTCCCTGTCCCGACGGGCAGATCTGCGATCTTATCACCAATAGTTGCATCGATGACGAACCTGCCGACGGCGACGATCCCGATGGCGATACACCCGATGGCGATACACCCGATGGCGACGCACCCGATGGCGATACACCCGATGGCGATACACCCGATGGCGATGCAACCGACGGCGACGCAACCGATGGCGACGCAACCGACGGCGACGCAACCGACGGCGACGCAACCGACGGCGATGCAACCGACGGCGATGTGCGGACATGTGTCGATACCGGTTGCCCGCCACGCCAGCGCTGCAACACCGAAACCGGGAATTGCGTTTATGAGCGCAACCATTGCGTGGTCACCGGTTGTCCGGATGGACACACCTGCAATGCCGAAACGGGCGAGTGCGAAGGTGTTTATCCCAACGAATGGCCCAGCTATTGCGCCCCTTGTTTCTCGCCCGACGACTGTGCTTCCGGATCGGCATGTCTGTACATCCCGGATACGCAGGAAGCCTATTGCGCTCCGCCTTGCGAGGCTGACAATGCGTGTCCTTTCGATGCCGAATGTGTTTCCACAACGGGTGGGAATGTGTGTGCCCCGGCCGATGATACGTGCAATGGTTTGCATAACATCGGGGGTTCGTGCGAGGTCGATTTGGATTGTTCACCCGATGCCGAATGCTTGTCCAGCGGGGATTACGGTTTCAACTGGCCGGATGGGCTGTGTTCCAAGTTTTGTACTGCAGGCGATGACAGTACCTGTGACAATCCTTACACGCGCTGTACCGGCATTCGTCCCAACGAACAGACCGACTATCAGTACCTTTGCTTGCATCTGTGCGGCACTTTGGCGTATCCGCCTTTTACCAATTACGGCGACTGCCGTGAAGGTTATGCCTGCACCCAGACCTCCGATGGGCGGCGAGTCTGCATTCCCTCCACCAGCGATTAAGTCTTCGGTCGAGTCTACAGTGTGATCAATTTGACGGGCGTGCCGATGCCTGCGTTCAGTTTTGTGGCGGCATTGCCGCGGTTGACCGCGATTTCCAGGCGCCCCCCCGACCCGATATAAGCCAAGAGATCCCCCTCCGGGACATCGGCGTAAGTGAAACGGATGGGGACCGGCTGGTCGTGGCACCAGGCATAGACGTCGCGGTCGGCGTGCTCGAACAGGTAATGGTCCACCGCATCGGCGGGCAGGCTGGTGATCAGATTCCCGAAGACATCCACGGCGAGAATATCCCCTTCGACTTCGTTGCCGGTTTTGCGCAATCCGTCTCCGGATAGCATGCACAGGCTGTCGTCGAGGGGGCCGAACTCGTCGGGCGGATAGCCCAGGGAGAGGTAGGCGGCGATGGGAGCGAAGATGTCGCGTCCATGAAAGGTATTGGAGAGTTGGTCCAGAAAATAGCGTTCGTTGACGATGCGGTGAATGGATCGCACCTGTTGCGACTTGGCCAGAAAACCGAAGAGGCCGTTGTCGGGACCGACGAACAACGCTTTTTCCGTTTCAACCACGACGGCCGGACGGTCGGTGCCCACTCCGGGATCCGTAACCGCCAGATGAATGGAGCCGGTAGGGAAAAACGGTGTGCTTTGTTCCAAAACCAGCGCCGCCGTGGCGATACTCTGTGCCGGAACATCGTGGGACAGGTCGACCAGATGCGCTTCGGGATTGATCGACAGGATCACTCCTTTCATCTGACCCACATACCCCATCTGAGTCCCGAAATCCGTCAGCAGTGAGATGACTCGGGCTTGCGGATTCATGTCCGACCTCGCTTGTGGTTCGCCATGCGAGTATCGTAGCGCAGTGAATGAGAATGTCAACCATGCTTGCCCTCGCCACTATGTTCAAGTATGATGAGTCCGTTTGAAAACCCGAACTTTTCGTCCCGTTGTTGGGGCATCATTCGTGGAGGCATCTATGCGAGCTAATTGGATAATCTGGATGATGGTTTTGTTTGTCGCCTTGACCGCTTTCGCCTGCGGCGGCAGCGACGATGCATCGGTGGACGGCGATGCCGATGGGGATGCCCCCGATGGGGATGATCCGGATGGTGACGAACCCGATGGCGACGATCCGGATGGCGACACGGACGGCGATGAAGAATTCCAATATCCCGACCCGGCTTTTATCTTTGAAGTTCGCACGCCCGCCGCAACGGCGGCCGACGAGCCCTATATGCAGGAATTCTCCGAACAATTCCATCGTGTCGAACAACTTCCCAGCCTGGATGTCAAGGCTCTGGCGGTGATCGGTGCTGCGGTATACCTGGGTGCGGTCGATGGTCTCTATCAGTTGAACGACACCTCGCGGATCTTCGAAGCGATGCCGTTGGGCGGTGCTGCGGGAGCCGTGCATGCCATCGCCGACGAATTGTACGAAGGAAAACTGGCCGTCGCGCTTGCCGAGCGGGTGGACCTGATCGATCTGGGCGGCAGCAGCCACGACAGCTTCGCCTTCACCGATAACCCGGTGATCGATATCGCGGTCGGCGGCGGGAAGCTGGTTGCCGCGACACAGAACGGTTTGTATGAACACGAAAGCAATGGCGGCTGGACTCTCATCACCGGAAGTGATGTGCACACCTACCAGGGTTTGGATATCGCAGACGACGGAACGCTGTATGCGGCAACGGATAACGGTGTCCGGATTACCGGTGACGGCGGCAGCGAGACCTGGAGCAACGTGAGTGGCGAATTGCTCGACAACGATGCGCGTGCGGTTGCCGTGTGCGGTTCGCGCGTGGCGGTTGCAACGGCAAGCGGACTCAGCATCGTCGGCGACGGCGATCCGCGCCGCTTCCTGGCTCAGCCCGACGGATTTCCGACCGACAACCTGATTGCCGTCACCTGCTCCGATGCGGGTTTCCTGGTGGGTCACGAAGTCGGCGCAACCTTCCTTTCGAGCGATTACAGTCATATCGATCACTACGCCAGCATCCGCTGGACGCCCGGGCTGCGCGCGCCTGCCGTGGCGTTGAGTGCGACCGGTGAGCGCTGGATAGGAACCGAAGCGGGTGCCGGACGTATCTATCTGATCGAACGCACCTTGGCGGACAAGGAACCCGTGTTCGATAGCATGGTTCCCCATTTCTGGCGCATGGGGGGCTTTTTCGCTTCCGATGGTCGGGTGGACGATCCGTGGGCCGATCCCGACACCATGACGCTCAACGACAAAGACAACGACGGCTTGTGGACGCAGATGATGATCGGCGGCTGGTGCATGGCTTACGCCGCCACCGGCGAGGAAAAGTATTACGATTACGCCCGCAAAGCCATGGACAACATGTTTCTTCTAGTGGATATCCCGGCCATCTCCTTCGAACGGGCGGGCCTGGAGCGCGGGTTTATTTCGCGCTCCATCGTTCGTGACGATGAGGGGTCGGTGTGGGAGTCCAAGCTGACTCAGGATAACTGGCACCAGGAAACCTGGGAGGAGCAGGAACATGTGTGGAAGGACGACACCTCCTCCGACGAACTGGCCGGGCATTTCTTCGGCTTCCCCGTCTTTTACGACCTGTGCGCCAAAACCCAGGACGAAAAGGACGAGATCGCGGCTTATGCCGACGAGGTGGCGCGCTACATCGTGGAAGGCGGCTTCAAGCTGATCGACCTGGATGGCGAGCGGACTCTGCATGGTCACTGGGATCCCGACACCATCTCCATCGCGGTGGACGGCGTGACGGCGTGTTTGGGGAACGGCTACGAGATCACGGATTGCGGCGAGGCGTTTTACGGCGGTGGTTGGCTCAATTCACTGGAAGCGCTGGGCATGTTGCTGGCTGCCTACCACATGACCGGCGACAGCTATTTTTACGATGCCTATGAGTTGCTGCACACCACTCACCGCTATGCCGAAGTCGCCATGGCCGGCGACGACACCCTCACCATCGTCAGCGATTCCATCGCCAACCATTCCGATCACGAGCTGGCTACCCTGGCGTACACCTCCTTGATCCGCTACGAGGCCGACGACGCGCGTCGCGCCGATTGGATCGAGAGCTACAAATTCATGTACGACCACGAGCGCCCGGAGCGCAACCCCTGGTGGGCGGCGGCCTATGCGCTTTCGGGTGGAGCCGACCCGGATGTGGACAGCGCTTTACGCACCCTGCGCGAAATGCCGGACGATTTGCGAGAATGGCATGTGAATCACGCACATCGCAAGGATCACGTGAAGGTGGTCGATGATCGTCACGGCCACGAACAGATCGACCGGGTCTATCCTTACGATGAATTGCGCACCATGTGGTGGAACGGCAATCCTTATTCCATGAGTGACGGCGGCGACGGGTCGAGCTATCAGGCCCCCACCAATTGGCTGTTGCCCTACTACATGGGCCTTTACAGTGGCATTATCCAATCGGGAGACTAGAACATGTTGCGTCTGGGCCCCTCGTTCATCCGTTTGGTTCTTATCCTGCTGCTTGGCACGGTGCTGATCTGGAGCTGTTCGGATGACGAGGGAGAGCCGATCTTGCCGGATGGCGACAGCGATGTCGATATCGAGACCGACGGCGGGGCCTCGGATGGCGATGAAGAAAGTGACTTGCCGGAGGGTGATGAGGAAGCCGACAATGACGGTGAGGCGGATCTCGACGGCGACGGCGCTGACGACCCGGATATCCCTCTGATTCCGGCCGCATGCCTGTGCGATCCGACTTGCACTTTCCCGTTGGTGACCGCCCATCGCGGTCATCATGTCGGCCATCCCGAAAACTCGCTGGCGGCCATCCGTTCGGCGGCGGCAATCGGGGCGGCCTTTGCCGAAGTCGATGTCCGCCATAGCTCCGATGGGGCTTTGGTGCTGATGCACGACGATACGGTGGACCGCACGACCGACGGATCGGGCGAGGTGGCAGCGCTTACGCTGGCCGAACTCCAAGCGCTCACGCTCAACGGTGCAGACCCGGGCGATGCGGAGTCCGTCAAAATCCCCACCTTTTCCGACGCCTTGGCTTTGGCCGCCGAAACGGGGTTGATGCTCTATGTCGATCAGAAAACCGACCGTGAAGATTGGGTGGCGGCAGCCATTGCGGCCGGACCTTATTACGAACAGGCGCTGGTGCGCGATGGGGCGGGTCAGTTGCAGTTGATGCTCGACCTTGATTCCAATTTGCTGGTCATGCCGCCGGTGAACAGTGTCGCCGAAGCCGAAGCCGCGCAACAGCTTTTGCCCGGTTTGTGCATCGTCGAAATCGCCAAAGCGGGCCCGGAACCGGATCTGACCGCCGGTATCAACGGGCTGGGCCTCAAGGTGCAGCAGGATGTGATGGCGGCGGGCGATTCGCTGGCTTTCGTGGGTGACTATTCGGGCTGGGCGGCCTTCGTTGAGGCGGGGGTCTTTCTGTTGCAGTCCGACATGCCCGCCGAACTGGTCGTGGCACTCGACGCCTATCACGAAAACGGTGTGTTTCCGACCGGACCGTAAATGGGGTTGCTTGAACGACCTAACGCCAGAATTTCCACCAGCGGGTTTCGAGAGACATATTTTCGCGTTGCAGATGCTCGATTTCTTCTCGGGCGGCTTTCAACTCGGAGCTGAGACGCAGATTTTCACGCTCGGTGCGTTCCAGGTTGTTTTGCATGATCACCAGGCGCCGCGAGAGGCGTTCCATGGGGTCTTCCTCACGCATGACCACCCGTTTGGGAGCGGGGGCGATACTCAACTCTTCGGTGATATTGCGGGCGGGTTTGCGTACCGGTTTGGACAGCGCTTTGGTTATGCGCTGAATCGACTCGGGTAACACGCTTGCGGGAATGGCGCTTTCGTAGGGCGAGCGGACGGAGTGGCGTTGGCCGTCGTCATCGGAAACGTGTTCAGGGGCAGTGGTGCTATTAACCACCTCGATTTCCTGCAAAATATCAGCCGCATCGGATACTGCGCGCGCCGCTCTGGAATCGCCTTCCGCATCCGTGTCCACTGGGGTTTCTTCGTCTGTTTGCACTTCCTCCGGTAAAGAGTCATCCCCCGTTTGAGGAGCTGTGGCCGCGGCTTTCACTTCTTCATGATCATCCGGTTCGGGAGCGGCTGGCGCTTCCGGAAGAGGCGGCAGCTCGTCCATTTCCGCCTCGATCGCTTCGGCCTCTTTGGCGTGGCCTTTGGCGGCAAATAGTTCCGCGACCGCATCGGGGAAGCGTCGCGCCTCTTTGGGAATGGCGCGCAGCAGGTTCGAGGCGTCGAGCACCAGGCTGCGGATACGTTCCCGCACCGGGTCGGGCAAGGCGATGGCGCGCGTAAAGCCGTAAAATAGTTCGTTTTCTTGTTTGAACAGGAAGTTGGCCGAGATATAGGGCATCTCGGCGTACTGATACAGTTCCCGGCGGTGGCGCTCGATATCGATGTTGTAGACGAAGGTCATCTTGAGCGGCGATTCGGGAAGGTCGAAGACCGTCAGTTCCAGTGCGATCACCGGGTAAGCCGATGAGGTGAAAAGCTCGATTTCAACCGCCGTATCGGCGTAATAGGCGGCTACCGGATCGTCCACCAGCGCAAACAGCACCGGTTCGTCGGAGGCGTCGATGGTGTGGAAATAGTAACCGCTTTCGAAAAAATCGATCAAGAACGGCGAGGTGATTCGCTCGGATTCAAAAGGAAAGCGCGGACCTTCGTCGTCTTCCGTAATTTCTTCGATGATGTCGAGATTGAGCTGTTCGCAAAGATGGCGAATGCTGTCTTTCGGGCTGATGCCGTGTTCGCCGCAGAAATCGTGAATGGCACGAATTTTTTCAAGGGCGAAGCGTTCCAATTCTTGACGTTCGAAGCGTAGCCGGTTGCCGTCCACGTGAAACGGAACCAATAGATTGGCATACAGTCCGAGCTGAGCCAACTCCGTCGCGTGCGATAGAAAATAGGGCAGGTAGGGATAGCGGCGATCCAACTCGGCGGTCCACACGCGCAACTCGGCGATTTCACCCGGCTCGCGGTTGTCGGCTTCGAGAAGGGACTCGACATCCAAAAACAGTTTCCCGGCCTGCTGCGATATGGTATCGTCATCGGCGGTCAGCAGCGTCAGGAGATCTTCGGCCTCGCTGAAATCGAGTTTCGCGAGGGTGTCGGGCGTCACACTTATGACCAGGTAATCGTCTGGAATCATTATCTGTTTTCGTCTCCAGGTTCCCGTATCTTATCGGCCTGTCCATGCAGGCAGCCGATTGTAGCACAAAGGGGGCGCATGTCAATCCACAACGCAACGCGCAAAGGCCGTCTGGGCGAGGCGGGTGAGGACGCGGCGGCGGCCTATCTCGAAGCGCGTGGGTATGTCATTGTCGAGCGCAACTGGCATATTCGCGAGGGCGAGCTGGATCTGATCGCCCGGGATGGCGAAACCTTGTGCATCGTCGAGGTGCGTGCCAAAACCCGCCCCGGTCTGGGGCATCCGGTGGAGACGGTCACCGGCCCCAAGCAGCGGCGGATCGTGCGCATGGCGGAGGCCTATCTGCAGCAAAAGGGGTTGGACGATGTGGCGGTGCGCTTCGACGTCATCGGCCTGGTGCCTGTCGCGAACGGACCTTTTCGAATTACCCATATCAAAAACGCTTTCGAGGCGTACTGAGGAGGCCGCATGGCCGGAGTTTTGTATATCGTGGCGACGCCCATCGGCAACCTGGAAGACATCAGCTTCCGGGCCGTTCGCGTTCTCAAGGAGGCGGATCTGGTTTGCTGTGAGGACACGCGCCACTCGGCCAAGTTATTCAACCATTACGGTTTTCATCCGGTGACGCTGTCGGTGCATGAACACAACGAAGAAGAGCGCCTGCCGCGCGTGTTGCGCGAGCTGGAGCAGGGCAAGCGCGTGGCGTTGATCTCGGATGGCGGGACGCCGACCGTCTCCGATCCCGGTTTCAAGCTGGTGCGCGCCTGCCGTGAGGCGGGCCATACCGTGGTGCCGATACCGGGAGCGACGGCGGCCATGGCGGCGTTGTCGGCGGCGGGCCTGCCCACCGACCGGGTCACTTTTCATGGCTTTCCACCCGAAAAGCCGGGCAAGCGGCAGGCTTTGTTTGCGGAAGTGGCTCATCTGAAGGGCACCCAGGTCTTTTACCTCGCACCGCATAAAACCGTTCGTCAACTCGACGATTTGGCCGGGGCCTTCGGGGAGCGTGCGGCGGTGTTGTGTCGCGAACTGACCAAAATCCACGAGGAATATGTGACAGGAACGCTGACCGAACTGGCCGACCGTTACCGCGATGCGCCACCCAAAGGCGAGATCGTGCTGGTGGTCGCGGGCGCGGCGGAAGAGGGCATGGCCGAAGATCCGCAGGTTGTGCTGCTTGAGTTGCGTGCCGAGGGGTTGACGGGACGCAGCTTGAGCGAGGCGCTGATGGCGCGTTGCGGCCTGCGCAAGAAGGAGGCCTATCGCCTGGCGTTGGATAAGCCGGAGGTGTCGGAGGAACCGGATTAAGATAACTCAAGCAAGGAGTAACACAGATGCTGGACTGGCTGGATCGTGTAAAGCGGGTGTTGGTGTTTTCGGCGCATGCCGACGACTGCGAGTTCTTCGCGGGCGGCACGGTGGCCAAGCTCGCGAAAAACGGCGCGGAAATCACGGAAATCATCGCCACCGACAACGGGCGCGGCAGCTTCGAACTGGCCACCACGCAGCTTGTCAGCGAAAGCCGCGACGTGGAGGCGCGTGCGGCGGCCAAGATCATCGGTAAAAAGGCCGTGCATTTTCTCGGCTATCCCGACGGCTTCCTCGACGATACGCCCAAGAACGAGCTGCGGCGCATCTTCATGGAATGGGTGCGGCGCGTGCAGCCGGATTTGGTGATGAGCTTCGACCTCTTCGCCCCCTTCGAAACCCACCCCGACCATCGGCACGTGGCGGCGGCGGCGGTGGAGGCGGCGGGTTTCGCGCATCTGCCGCTGTATCATCCCGAGCAGGTGGAAGCCGGGCTGGCTCCGCACCAGACGCCCTACTTTTTGTGGTTCGCCAAAAACGACAACCTGTGCAACGAAGCGGTGGACATCGGCGCGACGATCGACACGAAGGTTCAGGCCATCTGCGCGCATACCAGCCAGATGCGCATGACCATGCAGGATTTCGTCGGTGCGCTCACGGCCACCGGACGGCATACGGAATTGATTCCGCTGCTCGACAAGGACAACTTCGAACCCGCCACCGACATGCTCATCAAAACCTGGGCGGGCAAGGTGGGCGCGGCCCACGATTGCGAATATGCCGAGGCTTTCCGCGCCGAAATGGCCGGAGAACTGTTCGAACAAGGGGCATGAGATGACGACCGAAGAGCCGCGCTTTTTTCGCCGCACGTCGCAGGGCTGGCGTTATCGCATTTACGATCATACCGAACGGTTTATGATCGTGATGCCGTTGACGGTCGCCTTGGCGATGACGATCGGCGGACCGATGCTCCTGGCGTTTGGCGCGGCCTCCAAACTGGGTCTCTCGTTATCCGTTTACGAGTCGCTGGGTTCGAGCTATCTCACGAAGTTGATGTTTTTCGGCGGCCTGCTTTTCATCGGAGGGGTTTTCATGCTCCGTGTTCTGCTGACACACTGGTTTCAAGTGGTGGAGGTGGACACAAACAAACAGCGGCTGCGTGTACGGCCGCTGTGGCCGCGCCGCATGCTGGATCTGTCGTGGAGCGAGTGCCGCGCGGTGACGCTGACCCGGTTGCCGATCCGGGTCTCCGAGCGCTATACCCCGAAGAACGGCAAACCCGGCTACCACTACACCGCCGCGCTGGACGGCGGATCGGGGCGACCTGTCGAGCTGTGGTCACGGGACAACCGGCGGCAGGTCGAAGGCCCGGCGGCCGAACTGGCGATGCTGGCGGGGTTGCCGTTGAAAGTCGATTACGATGATGAAGCGGAGGGCGAAGGGAAGACGATCCGATCGGACGGAACGGGTTAGTCTTCCAACTCCTCCGGCGTGAGCGGGGCCGGGCGGCTATCGATGTAGGCGCGGCCCTCGGCGTCGCGCGACACGCGGCCCGCCGCGATCAATTCGAGGGTTTTGGGGAAAATCACCCAGTCGCCCGCTTCCTTCAGGCGTTCCTGGTTGTGCGATTCGGCGCAGGTGGCCGCTTCCGGAATCGACACATCCACATTCGGCCGCAATTCCACCGGCAGTGGGTCCGACAGCATCAGCAAGTGACCGCCGTCCACCTTCAGTTCGACCAGGTGCGTGGTGGCGCGCAGGGTTTTCTCGCCCGCCACGATGGCGTCGCGTACGGCGTGATCGCCCACCCAGCGGCGTTGACCGTCCTGGATCACCGATAAATCGCCCGGATGCACGTTGACGCCCAGAAAGGCGTTGATCAGTGCCGGAGTGGCGATACTCATGTAGCCGGCGTAAGCGGCCACTTCGGCGTTGAACGACTTGAGTGCCGCCACGTTGATTTCGTCGAATTCCGCACGGGCGTTCAGGTCGCGGCGCGGCAGTCCGCGTTTCTTGTAAAAGCCGCGAATGTCGTGGGTGACAACCGGAATATCGAAATCGCGCCCGATGGCCGTCGCCTGGCTGTCGGCGTTGTCGGAAAAAATGACCACGACTTCGAAAGGACAACCGCCCGGCTTGGCGCAAAGCGCCTGCCGATGTTCGAGAATGCGGCGCAGGTTGGTGCCCGAACCGGACATCAATCCGGCTACGCGCAAGGGGCCTTCGGCGGGATCGTGCAAGGGTTTCAGCAACGCGGCCTCCTCGGCGATGGAGTTCGCCTACTTGAAATACGACACGGCATTTTTAAAAATGGCCAGCCCGGCGCCGTCTTCGGGAACGGGCTCCTGTTTGCGGCGCAGACGATCGGATTCAAGCGTCCAGTGCGGATGGTTGATGAAGCTCAGAAAACGTTCGGGATGGGGCATGAGGCCGAACACTCGGCCTGTCGTGTCGCAGAGTCCGGCAATATCGCGTGGAGAACCGTTGGGGTTGGCAGGATACGCGCCAGCGGCCGGTTGGCCGTCTTCCAACACGTAGCGCAGCGCCACCTGGCGTCGTTCTTCCAAGCGATCGAGTTGTGTGTCGGGGGCGAAAAACTTCCCTTCGCCGTGGGCGACGGGCAGAGGCAGCTCGTCGATACCGCGCAGCCACACGCAGTCGGGACGCTCGTTTTTCACATGTACCCAGCGGTCTTCGAAACGGCCCGAGTCATTGTAGGTCAGCGTCAAGGTTTGCGCGCCCAGAGTGGCTTCGTCGGCGGTGAGCAGTCCCAGTTTCACCATGACCTGAAAACCGTTGCAGATGCCGATCACCAGTTTGTCGTTTTCGAGAAAGCGTTTGAGCGGTTCGCGCAGATTGGCGATGAACTTGTTGGCCAGGACGCGCCCGGCGGCGATGTCGTCGCCGTAGGAAAAGCCGCCCGGAAACGCGAGAATCTGGTAGTCGTCGAGCTTTTTCAGGCCTTCGATCAGGTCGTTGATGTGGACCCGCTCGGCCTTGCCGCCCGCCTTTTCGAAGGCGAATTGAGTTTCGTTATCGCAGTTGATGCCATAGCCGGTCAGCACCAGCGTGGTTGGTTTTGCCATGGATATTCCCCTGTCTGTCACCAATCGAGGGTTTGCTTATAAGCTGTTTTGAGATCCGCCAGCTCGATGGTCGCCAGCGCCGGACCCGAGCCCTGCGTGACCGAGATGACGGGCGCTTCGGTTACCAGACCCACGCGAGCGCAGGGCAGGTTGGCGAATAACGCTTCGAAACGACCCGTGCTGGCTTTCGGCATGGTTACCAGAAAACGTCCCTGGGACTCCGAAAACAGGAGTCGTAGCGGATCGTCCAGGCCGTCGGCGGGCAGGGCATCGAGATCGAGTGTCAGGCCCAGTTCGCCCGCCATGGCGGTTTTGGCCGCCGCCGCCGCCAAGCCGCCCAGATGGACGCTGGCCGCCGAAGCCAGCAGGCGTTCGCGTATGCAGCGGTAAAAGGCTTTATAAACCGGTATGTTCGCTTCGGGATCGAGGGTCGGTACCCGGTTGCCCAGATAGGGCTGACCGCTTTCTCGTTCGCCCAGCAGGCGGAAGTATTCCGAGCCGCCCAGTTCGTCGCGGGTGGTGCCGACGACATAAACCAGGTCGCCGGCGGCCTTGGCGTCGAGGGTGAGGGCGAAGTGCGCTTTGGGCAAAACGCCTACGGACGACACCAGCAGGGTCGGGGGTACCGATATTTTGACGGGTTGGTCGTTGTCGTCGAAGCCTTTGAAGTCGTTGAACATACTGTCTTTGCCCGAGATGAACGGGGTGCGGTAGGCCACGGCCGTTTCGTAACAGGCCTGCGCGGTGAGTTTGAGTTGGCCCAGGCGCTCGGGCTCGTTGGAACTGCACCAGCAGAAATTGTCGAGTAGCGCCACGCGTTCGGGATCGGCTCCCGCCGCGAGTTGATTGCGCAATGCCGTATCGATGGCGCAGGCGGCCATGGCGTAGGGATCGATGTCGCCGTAGCTTGGATACAGCGCCGACGACAAGCCCACGCCTGCCGCATTATTCAGAAGCGGTCGCACCACGGCGCAATCGGAATGGACGTCGAGTTGACGACCGACCAGCGGTTTGACGGTCGAGCCGCCCTGCACTTCGTGGTCGTACTGGCGCACGACGTATTCCTTGGAGCACAGATTGAGCGACCCCATCAACGCGATCCAGTCGGTAGCCAGCGTTTCGGAGCCCGGCAAGATCGGTTCGGGGTGTTTGGGCGGTGTATAGCTGGAATTCAAGAGTTTTTTAGGTAAACCGTCGTGCAGGAAATCGAGTTCGACGTCCATCACCGCCCGGCCTTCGAAGGTGGCCACGCAGCGCCCGCTGTCGGTGAAATGGCCGATGATGGTGGCCTCGACGTCGCGGCGACGCATGAGGTCCATGAACGCGTCGACGTTTTCCGGCTGAACGGCGTAGGTCATGCGTTCCTGCGACTCGCTGATCCAGATTTCGTTGGGAGCCAGGCCCGCGTATTTGATCGGGATTTTATCGAGCGCCACTTCGCAGCCGCCCGATTCCAGCGCCATTTCACCCACCGAGCAGCTCAGTCCGCCCGCGCCGTTGTCGGTAATGGAGCGGTACAATCCCAGGTCGCGCGCTTCGAGTTGGGCGTCGCCAAGTTTTTTCTGGGTGATGGGGTCGCCGATCTGCACCGCGCCGGTGGGCGATCCGGCATGCAGGCTTTCGGATGAGAAGGTGGCGCCGTGGATGCCGTCGGCTCCCACACGTCCGCCCGCCATGATGATGACGTCTCCCGGCAAGGCCTGCTTCTGCTCGCTCGGCTGGCCGTTGATCGTTTCGGGCATAAGGCCCAAGGTTCCCACGAATACCAGCGGCTTACCCATGTAGCGGTCGTCGAAGGAGAGGAAACCCCAACTGGTGGGGATGCCTGACTTATTGCCGCCGTGTTCGACGCCCAGGCGCACGCCTTCGAAAATGACGCGCGGATGCAGGATCGGATCCTGTTTACCGGGTCGGCGATAGGGCAGCGGCTTGTCGTAGTAAGGGTTGCCGAAACAATAGCCGTACATGTTGGTGACCAGCCGCGCGCCGATGCCGGTGCCCAGCGGGTCGCGATTGACGCCCACGATGCCGGTGATGGCCCCGCCGTAAGGATCCAGCGCCGAGGGGCTGTTGTGCGTTTCGACTTTGTAGCAGATGTTGTGGCCGTCGACGAACTTGATGACGCCCGAGTTGTCGGAGAAAACCGACACGCACCAGTCGTCGTTTCCCAGGGCTTCGCGGATTTCGCGAGTGGCGCGCTGGATGTAGGTTTTATACAAGCTTGTCACATCGTCGACTTGCGCCGCGAAGATGGTGTGTTTGCAGTGTTCCGACCAGGTCTGCGCCAGCGATTCCAGCTCGACGTCGGTGGGCTTGCGGCCTTCTTTTTTAAAGTAGGCGCGGATGACCTCCATCTGGTCCATGTCCAGTGCGAGCGGACCGCGGCGGATTTCCCGCCCCTCCTCGACATGGTCGAGAATGCCTTGGGATGACAAAATCTTGAGATCCGCTTCGGGCAATTCCAGGTCGACGTCGTCCACGCGCGGATTGGGGGCCAGCGTGACTTTGGGCGGCGTCATGTCCATGTCGCCCGTTTTATCGAAGGTGGCTTTGTCTTTCACGGCTACGCGATGGATGAGCGGGTTCGACAGCAGACCGGCGATGCGCTCGGCTTCGGCGGCTTTGAGCGCGCCTTTGATCAGAAGCAGTTCGGAAGTATAGACCGCTTCACCTTCATCGAAACGCAAGCCCAATAGATCCTGGATGCCGTCGCGGCTGGTGCGGCCCGCATTGTCGGTGACGCCCGGCAGGTAGCCGATTTCAATGGCCCAGTCGAAGGCGGTTGAAACGGACTGGTTGATGACCGAGTCCTGGGTCACCGGATCGGTGAAGAGCCGCTTGCGCAGTTGGTCGAGTTGTTCGGACGTCAGCTCTTTGTCGATGGTGTACACCTGCACCACGCGCAAATCGTCGACCGTCAGGCCGAGATCGCGTTTGAGGCGGCGTTGGATGGATGCCCCGGCGGCGTCGACCACTGCGGGCTTATGGATGACTTCGATTCGCGCTGCCATGTAAGTGAATCCTCCGAAAAGCAAACGGCCGCCTGTCGCAAGGCGGCCGTGAGGTCAAATCAGGTTCAGTTTGCGTAACAGGTCGGGATGACTTTCGCCAAGCGCCTCCACCAGTTCGGCCAGCTGCTCGCGGTTGAGCTTTTTGGAGCCGAGGACGTGGCGATCGAACGCTTCCCAGGTATATGGCGTGACCGCTTGCACGCATGTAGCCATGGCGTTGGCGTAAACCTGAATTTCATGCTGGGCGTGGCTGTCGGCGCGCAAGGCGATGAAGTGCATCAGGTTGCGTAGGTCGATCTGCCAGTACATCTCCGTGTAAAGGGACAAAGGCAAGGCCGCCCGCGCCAATTCGCGGCTGATGTCGGCCTCGATCATTTCTTCGTAGCCTTGATAGGCGCTGTCGTAGACGCCGGTGAGCGTTTCGATCACCTTCTTGCGCAGTTCGTCCGGGACATCCTTGTCGCTGGAGCCCTGCCGGTTACTGTTGCTTTGAAAAGCCACCCGTTCTTCGGTGGGCAGGTAGAACTCGTTGAGCATCTTGCTGTAACGTCCCGAGATTTCATTCAAACGGGCCGTGCGGTGGCGCACCAGTTGGCGGGCCACGAAAATGGGCATTTTAAGATGAAAGGTGAACACCACTTGCTCGAAGGGGGACATGTGCTGGTGTCTGAGCAGGTAGTTGATCAGACCTTTGTCTTCGCGGACGGTTTTCGTCCCTTCGCCGTAAGACACACGCGCCGATTGGACGATGCGAGCATCGGATCCCAGGTAGTCCACCATGCGGACAAATCCGTGATCTAAAACGGCAATCGGTTTGTCGAGCAGGGCTTCGGCTTCCGGGGTGGTGACATGACCCATGGGCGCTCCTTTCGTATCGGACGGGCGGCAAATCGGCGGCGTTTTCAGCCCCCTTTTTTATCGGTTACCCCGTCGGGCGCGTGCATCCTAGCATGCACTTCAGCCTTGGGCAAGCTTGAAATGTAGAGGCGAAATAATCTATTATTTCCGGTTGGTTAAGGCGCAAAAGGGCTTGATTTAGCAGGCGTAGTTTCCTAAAACCATCCACTCAAAAGAGCCTTGGCTTACTTAATGGACTCGCGTAACATTTCCAAGGCTGCACGGGCTTCAGGCACGGCGTTGATAACGAAAGAGAGTTGGTCGCAGGGGTAGTCGCCACAGTCGGCGCAGGTTTGGTAGGCTTTCTCCGTTGTGCAGCTGCGGATTCCACATTGGGAACAATGGAAAAAGAGCCGTTCGGAGCCGCTTTTGCAGCCGTCGCAGTTGATGTGTTCCGGACGAATCTCGGCATTGTACATCTTGGACCACTCGATCGCCGTTTGTTTGCGCAGGGCGTCGTCGTTGTTTTGAGTCGCCAGATAAGCGGGGCAGCGGTTGCAGGCCAAGCCGCAGTAAGCCAGCATGGTTGTGCTCATGGTGCTCTCCTTTCGCCCTTTCGCAGGGGTCCTGATTGTCGGAATCGAACAAGGAACCCCGAACAGACGGCCCCGTCATGAGAGGGTTCCCGAAACGCAGAAGCTCATATATACCACAATTTCATAAAAAACCCTACTCTTCTTCCTTTCGACAAGCCGTATCCGATCGTTTTTTTCATGAGTGCCGTCCGATTCGATATCGGTTGGCATCTCGTTCGACTGGCCATCCGAAATGCGAGCTTTATTGTCGTGCGGATGTTGTGTGCCGGTAACGAATGGCGGGGCTGTTCGTGTTACCTGTTTAATGAGGGTGGCAATGCCCGGCAACGGATAAAACGATAGCCTTAGAAAGGAATCTGTTAACTCTTTGAAAACACTCATGATGTAGCTGAGCTTCGGGCTGCGGATGGCGATTCTATTTCCGGTGAGAATCGGAGAATGGGATGAATTCGGGATTGAACGAATCGATTGCTGCTATGCGACGCGACTGTCATCCTGTGAGTGAGCATCGAGCATCCGACTCCCGAAGTTCTTGTAATCGTGACCTAATCGTCCGTTTTCTGGCATTGCCGCGCAATTTGCGGTAGAATCCCGCGCTTGCTTCGGTTGAAAGTGCGGGAGGCTTTCGACCGGAAAGGAGATTTCATGACCCTGTTGAAACATTTTCTGACAGTCTTGACGGGTTTGTGGTTGTTGGCCACGCCCGCTTTCGCGTTGCCGTTGGGCGACTATCAGCCCCACCTTGCCTCCGACGAATTTTACACCGAGCAATGGTCGAGTTCCGTCTGGGCGGAAAACGGTTTTTACGTGCACGTGCAGTTTGTGGTGTCCAATATCGGGCTTGGCGATAAAAAGGGCGCCGTCAAGGTGGAAGTCACCACTCCCAGGATGAAACGTTTGGCCACCAAGATCAAAGTGGGTGACGATTGGCGCTTCGCCAAAGATCGCTTTGCGCTCGATTTCGAGGGGTCGGTCATCGAAAAGCGCGGCGATGCGCTTTATATCAAGGCGGGTGATGGCGATTTGTCAACCGAATTGACCATTACGTCTCTCACCCCCGGTTTCAATCCGGCGGCGGGCGGACATCTGTACGAGAAAAACGGCGTGTACGACATGGTCTTGTTGGCCCCGCGCGCGGCATTCAAAGGCGTGATGACCATCAAAGGCAAGTCGTTGCCGATCGTGGGGACCGGGTTGGTGGACCACAGCTGGACGACCATTCCCCCACACAAGCTGGCGCGCCGCTGGTTGAAATTCAAGTTCTTCAGCGGCGATACCACAGCGCTTTTCACCGGTTTCGCCACCGACCAGGCGGGTCCGCAAGGTCTCGATCGCGGATGGATCTGGCTGGGGCAGAAAGAGCGCACCCTGTTTGCGACTCTTAATCCGAAGGTGACTTTCAAAGGGGCGGTGCAGGACAGCAAATCGAAAAACAAGTACAAGTTACCGAAAATGGTGACGATTTCATCCGAGAAAGACGGCTGCAAGCTTGAGGTGACACTCCGGCAGAAAAAGCTGTTACGTCGGAAAGATGTATTGGACGATCTCTCCAAACTGGAAAGCTTCGTGGTGGCGCGGGTATCGGAACCGATCGACTATACCTTCAACGGCGATTTTCAGTTCACGCTGACTTTACCGCCCGTAACGGAAGGCGGTGAAGCGGAGACGATCGTGATCAAGGAAAACCGCGACTATGTCATGCAGCTTATCAATCCGTAGGCGACTGCCGAACATTCAATGAGCGCACACGAAACCAGCCGTCGCGATACGCGCGACATCGTCCGGGGGGCCTTGGTGAACTTTATCGGGGTTCTGGCCTCCAGCCTGAACTTCGTCTTCTACATTGTTCTCGGCCGTCTTTACGGGGCGGAATTGACGGGCCTTTATCTGCTTTCGTGGGCCAGTGTGGATGTGGTGTCGAAGCTGGGCATTTTAGGGCTTGATCGCGGCATTCTGGCCGTTGCGGCGCGGCATCACGCGCGGGGCGATACAGAAGCGTTACACCGCGCCGTGGCTCAGGCGCTGATGATCGGTCTGGTTGCCTCTGCGGTGATGGTGGCCCTGCTCGAACTTCTGGCCGCTCCGGCAGCTTTGGCGTTTTACGACAAGCCCGAGTTGATTCTGCCGTTGCGCGTGATGGCCTGGGGCATGCCGTTCTGGACGATCTCCGCTGTTTTATTATTCGCCACGCGCGCTCTGCGGGTGATGCGTTACGAGGTTATTACCAAGCGGGTGGTTGAACCGCTGGTGATGCTGGCGTTGGCCTTGCCGCTATTCTGGCTCGACGCCGGAATCACGGGGCTGTCCATCGCTTTTCTGTGTTCCGTGGCGGCGGGCGCGGCATTGGCGGCTTATTTCTTTTCGAAAGAGATGTCGCTCAAGAAAGTGCTGCGAAGTTTGTTCGAACGACCGGGGCGGGGTGATTTATTGCGATTCGCTGCACCCATCGGGTTTTACGATATGCTGAACCTGCTTCTACAGCGGATCGATATGTTCATGGTGGGACGTTATGTGCCCACTGCCATGGTCGGTGTTTACGGAATGGCCGAAGAAGCGGCCTTCACCGTAAAGAAGGTGCGTCAGAGCTTCGATCCCATCTTCATCCCGGTGATCTCGGCCGCCCATGAAATCAAGGACCGGGCGGCCATGCGGCTGCAATATCAAAATGTCACTCGCTGGATCCTGATCCTTGACGCCGCCCTTTTGGGTGTGGTAGTGCTGGCGGGCAGACCGCTCATGGCCCTGTTCGGAGCCGATTTCACGGCCGGCACCGTCACGTTGGCACTCTTGGCGCTGTCGGTGATGATCAACGGAGTTTTGGGGGTGTCTGAGCTCTTTATCCTGATCGACCGGCCGATGTTGAACCTGGCCAACACGATCGGCACCATCGCGATCAACGTGACGTTGAACGTGCTGTTGATTCCTCAATACGGAATGGAGGGTGCGGCGGCGGCCATCGTGATCGCCTATTCGGCCATGAATGCCGCTCGTCTGATCGAGGTGAGTGTCTTGTTCAAGCTGCATCCGTTCACGGTTTATCACTTGAAGGCCGTGTTTTCAGCCTTGGCGGCCTTTGGGATGGTTTTTGCGGCCAAAGCCGTTTCCGGTTTGGATGGAACCCTGGCTGAGTTGGGATTTGCGTTGGTTTATCTGGTGGTTTATTTCCCCTTGCTTCTGGCGCTCGGTCCCGCGCGGGAAGAACGCGCGGTGGCGCACAAGGTCTTGGGGCGTTTGGGAATTCGAGGTAAAACGGAATGAATACTCGCAATTTGCGTGGATTGATCGCGGCCACGGCACCGACCGAAAGCGGTTCGGGACCGCGCGCGCTGATTCGTATCGGCGGTATCACTTTGCTTGAGCGACAGGTGCGGATCCTGCGCAAGGCCGGGGTATCGGAGGCGCTGGTGGTGGCGGCCGGACGCGATGAGGCGTTGCAGGCCGAAATGGATCGGCTGGCTTCGCTCAAGATGCGTCTGCGGCTGACGTGGCCGGGCGCCGATGGACGGCTGGATCTGGACGGTACGTTTGCGGCCAACGACAACGCCCCCTGGCTGTTGCTCGACGGTGCGTCCCTGTTCGATGAGCGGCTGTCCAATTCATTCGGTGAGAGCGCCGACGAGCAGGTTGCGCTGCTACCCGAGAGTGTGGCGGCTTCCGGCGATGCGGCACGCGGTTTGAAATTGGAGTTGGGTGGTAAATCCTATATTTTCAACGGTGTGGCGCGACTGCGGGCCGGACGCATCGGTGCGCTCAAACCCGAAAAAGGCGACGCCTGGCTCGCTGAATTGCTGAAATCGGTTGTGTCCGATAGCCCCGATGCGCTCGTCGATACCGCAACTTTGCCGACTTATCACTACGATATGCGCCGGGACGTGCCCTATTTGTGGCTGCCGATCAGTCGTCCGGGAGACAACCCTGCGGCCAAACGCGAGCTGTTGAATCACGCCCAGAAAAGCGTGCTCGACTGGCCCGCCTGGTACATTCACCGGCCCATCGAAAAATGGATCGTCTATCACATCTGCGAATGGTCGATTACGCCCAACCAACTCACGTTGATCAACAATATCGTGGCCTTTGCGGCGGCTTACGCCTTTGCCGTGGGTGCGTTGGTTCCGGCGATGGCCGGTGCGCTGGCGGTGGGCATTCTCGACGGCCTGGACGGCAAGCAGGCGCGCGTAAAAATGATGACGTCGGAATTCGGGCGCATCGAAGAGGTACTCGATAAAATTTACGAAAACACCTGGTATTGGGCTATGGCCTACTACCTGTCGAATCAGGGATACGGGCAAATGCCGTATATTCTGTTCGGAATCCTGTTCTTCTGTAATATGGCCGACATCTACGTGGGTCTGGTGATGAAAAAGCGTCGTAACATCCAGCTCGATGATGCGGGCGACTTCGAGCGTCGTTTCCGGGTGATCTCGGGGCGTCGCAACACCTATATCTGGACCTTGATCCCCTTCTTGTTGGCCGGTGCCTATTACCCCGGCTACTGGATGATGACCGCCTACGGCGTTTTGACCTTGTCGGTGCGCATCTGGCGCTTGAAAGTCCGGCTTGCTCAACCCGTGGGCGACTGAGGGGGCAGGTCGTGAGTGTCGATTACGGACGCAGGTTTAGCGGGAGGACCGCATGATTGAACGGTTTTTGAAGTTCCTGGCGACGCTCGTTTACCGGTTCCCGGTTTGGATTCTCGTTTTGGCGCTGCTTCTGACTGTGGGGGCGGGGTATTACGCCTCCAAACTCAAGATTAAAACCAACATCGGCGATTTGTTGCCCGAGCACACCTTCTCGGTGACGAACCTCGAAAAAACCATGAAGGAAATCGGGGCGGCCGGTTATCTGATGGTCATGGTAGAGGGCTCCGAGCCCGCGCAGATGAAAGCCTTCGGTCATGCGCTCAAAGAAGCCTTGCTGGTTCACAAAGAACAGCGCTTGAAAGAAGGGAAGGAGATCTTCGTTCAGAAGGTCGATTTACGAAACGATATCCAGTACTTCAAAGACCGCGCCCTCTATTTCCTATCGCGCGACGAGTTGATGGAAGTATGGGAGAAGCTGGACGACCGCGTTCGTGAGGAAAAGCTCAAAGCCAACCCGCTGTACGTCGATCTCGACGACGACGAGGCAGAGGAAGAGGACGACGACGAGGTCTGGCGGCAGAAGAGTCTGCATCAGAAATACCGTACCGGCGACTTTAAGGAGTACTTCATTTCCGACGACGAGAGCGTTCTGGGTGTGCTGGTCAAACCCACCCAGTCGTCCTCCGATCTGGGCTTCAACCAACGCTTGCTCCACCACGTGCGTATCGTGGGCAACGAAGTGATTGCGGCGGGAAAATTCGGCGACACCACCTTCGACCTGGGGGGCAGCTACCGTAATAAAATGGTCGAAAAACAGAGTATCATCAATGATCTGGTGCGCTCCATGGGCACGACGATGATCTTGCTGACTCTGCTGATCACCCTCTACTTCCGTCGCCTGCGGGCCATCGTGACCGTGATGGTGCCCTTGATCATGGGCATCACCTGGGCGCTGGCTGTGGCGCAGTTCAAGTATGGTTATCTGAACATGATCACCGCGTTCATCTTCGCGGTGTTGCTCGGCTGGGTATCGATTTCTGCATCCATTTCCTGAATCGCTACATGGAAAACCGCCATAAGGGTGTCGACATTCCGGGCAGTCTGCTGGAGGCCGAAACGAAAACCGGCCGTGCCATCTTTACCGGTTCGGTAACCACGGCCGCCGCCTTTTTCTCCCTTACACTGGCTGATTTTCGCGGGTTTTCACAGTTCGGTTTTCTGGCTGGAACCGGGGTGGTCTTCTGCGTGATCGCCTCGTTCGTCGTTCATCCGGCCATGCTGGTGATTTCGGAGCGGATCTGGCCCATCGTCCGTAAAAACGCTACCAACCATGATGTCAAGCCGATCGGCATTCCCAAACCCGGCTGGGTGGTGCTGTTGACCGCCTTGATCATGCTGTTCGGCGGCTACACGATCTATCGCAGTTTCCAATGTCACACCGACAACCCCTGGTATTCCGATACGCGGCGTTGCGCGCCGGAACCCGGCGACTGTTGTGTGCCGCCCATCGATTTCGAATACAACTTCGCCAAGCTGCGCACCCGCAACAACCCGGTGCTCAACATGAGCAAAAAATACGGCAAGGCCATGCCTCTGTCGTTGCAGCCGGTGATGGTGATCGCCGAAGACCTGGCGGAGACCAAGCAAGTGCATGATCATGTGATGGAGATGCGCGATACCACGCCGCGCACCACCCTCAAGATCATTCGTTCATTGTTCACCTTCCTCCCGGACGATCTGTCGCGCAAACGGATGATCATCGGCGAGATCGAGAAGCTGCTTACCGACGAGAACCTCGATATGATCGGCGATGAGCAAAACCGGGCCGACGCCGAGCAACTGCGCACGATGACGCGCACCCCGCCGCCCGCCTTGTTCGAATTGCCCGAAAAGGTGATTCGCACGTTCTCCATCGTGCGCGCGGGCAAGGAAGAGCTGATTCCCTTCCTGAAAGACACCATGAAAGGGTGGAAGGGCACAAGCCTCGACGATCGTTTCGTCAGTGAACTGACCCGCCGCTGGCCGCAGGTTTCCGCCGAGGCGAAAGAGCGGGTGGCGAAATGGGTGGCGAATGTCGAGATACCCGATACGCCCAAGTCCGATGATCCCGTCTTGGCCAAGTTGATCCGCTGGACCCAGCACCGGGTGGGCATTTTGAACATGATCTACACCAACGTCGATACCTGGAACGGCATTGCCTCCATTCGTTTTACGGAAGAGGCCTCGAAGCTGGAAATCGGCGGGAAGACCTTCTACCCGGCCGGTGAGGCTTTCGTTTTCGCCGACACCATGTGGGCGATGGAAGAGGACGGCAAGATCGCCATCGGCGCCAGCATCCTGGTGGTGTTTTTGCTGTTGTTGATCGATTTTCGCTCGTTGCGGCATACCCTGTTCGTGATGACGCCGCTTCTGGGCGGTGTGCTGATGTTGTGCGGAGTGATGGCTTACGACGGTATCAAGCTATCGTTTTTCAATATGGTGGTATTGCCCTCGCTCATTGGAATCGGGGTCGATAACGGGGTGCATATCTACCACCGTTATCTGGAAGAGGGACCGGGCTCGGTGCCCAAGGTTTTAGCCACTTCCGGCTGGGCGGTGACGCTGGCGTCCTTGACCACCATGATCGGCTTCGCCGGTATGAATCTGGCCAATCATGCCGGGCTCAACTCCATCGGTCTTCTGGCAGTTGTGGGCATCGGATGTTGTCTGGTGTCTTCGGTGCTTTCTTTCCCCGCGTTGCTGATTTTCATGGATGCGCGGCGCTCACGAAAGGACGGCTGATCCATGGCGACACGTCGTTTGCTTCAGGAAAAATTATCCAATGCCGTGCGCATCGCCCGGCACTTCATCCTCGATCGTCCGCGCTTGCCGGTGGGCCTGAAAGATCAATTCGGTTACAGCCCGTTTCTGGTGCAAATGGTGGTCACGCGCCGCTGCAACCTGGCTTGCGGTTACTGCAACGAATTCGATAAGGTATCCAATCCTCTGCCGCTTGATACACTCAAACGCCAGCTCGATAAAATCCACGAACTGGGGGCTCTGGCGGTGGAGTTCACCGGGGGCGAACCGCTTTTGAATCCCGATCTGGTGGAGGCGGTACGCTATGCCACCGAGTTGGGTTTTCCGGCCCGAATGATGATTTCGAACGCTTATCTGTTCACCGAACGGCGCGTGGAGCAGTTGAACGAAGCCGGGTTGACCGACTTGCAGGTTTCGATCGACGGCGTGAAAACCAACGCCATGACCGTCAAGGTGCTCGATCCATTGCGCGACAAGCTGCGCATGATTTCGGAACGGGCGCGCTTCACCGTGACCCTGTCGGCGGTGGTGGGGGCTGCACCTCCACATGAAGTGTTGGAGATGGTAGACTTTGCACGTGAGATGAAGTTCGTGCCGCGGGTGCTCTTGATCCACGGCGAAGACGGTCAGGTGAAGCTGAGTGCGGAAGAGTTGGCGGCCTATGAGGAAGCCAAGCGCCGTATCGGTCGTCGTTTCAAAGAATCGCACGGCTACCGCGAGCGTTTGCTCGATGGCAAGCCCGCGCCGTTCAAGTGTCGTTCCGGTGCCCGTTATCTGTACTTGGACGAGTTCGGGGTGGTGCATTGGTGCAGCCAGCAACGCGACGATTTCGCCAAGCCGTTGATGGAGTACACCATCGACGACCTCAAGGAGCAGTTCGATACCATCAAAACCTGCTGTACCTACTGCACCGTCGGTTGCGCGCGGACCTCATCCGCCTACGACGAGTGGCGGCCGCAACGGAAGCAGGCTCCTCCGCACCAATGCGGGATCAATTGTTCGGGTAACCATCACTGACGCGGTTGACGGGCAATACCGTTCCGTCCGACCGCAGAGTGGCGGCGGTCCAGAATTGTCCGATGTCCAGCGGGTCGCTCTCTCCCGTAAACACCGCTTCGCCGTCCAGCCAGATCACCAATCGCGCCGTACTCGGACCGAATCCGGCATCGTCGAGAACCTGCGCGCCGATGGCGATGGCGGGCAGATTGCTGGGATCCTCCACCTGTGCGATCTCCGGGCCGCGTCCGGTGAAATCTTCACGGGCGAGAACGCAGGCCTGTTGCGGGTCATGTTCGCCGCTCCAATCCACCTGCGGACTCAACCAGGTACAGTCGAGCGGCCCGCCCCATAGACCGCCGAGCGGAACCATGTGAAGGTCGAGATCGGCTCCGCAACCGGTGCAGTCGTCGGCTTCATCGTCATCGCCGGGGGTTGTCCAACCCAATTCCACGTATAGAGCCGTTTGCGGACGAACCCAGATGTCGGCGCGCGCCGGAGCGAAACCCACGCCGCCTTCGTCGCGTACGTTGAGGCGCAGAGTGTACTGTCCGGCGAAATCGGGGGTCAGAGCGGCGGCGACGCCATTAGGCGACAAATCGAGTGTGGACAATGTCAGAGCGGGGGATTGAACCAGATGCCAGTAATAATCGGTAATGTCGCCTTCGGCCGGGAGTGAGGCATCGGCATGAAAATTCAGTGTTTCGAAGGGAGCGATGGTCATCTCGCCGTCCGGGGTGAGATGCGGCGTCGGGGGATTCCACTCGCCGGGTCCGAAGGGTTCGACGGCGGCATCCCGCGTTTGCGGGCGTTGATCCACCGGGCCGATGTCGGGGCCGTCGCCATCGCCGGGGATGAGGCCGTCGCCATCGGGTTCGACGACCTGTTCGCTGTCGCCGTCGGGGTAGAAATCGAAGTCGAAAGGTTCGTCTTCCGGATAAGTGCGCTTGCAGCCGCCCAGGCATAGCGCGACCAAACAAACCCAGAGCGCCAGGCGAACCGGGACGTATCGTTGCATGCAAACCTCCATCGCGGAGCGCACGTGGGCTCCATTCATTATATTATACCGGAATGATAAAGGCTTTTCAAGTTGTTACGGCATCGCTTGACGGCACACGGCGCCTTTTTGTTCTGGTTCATGTCTCGAAGAGGATTGTCGGAGGCGGTCTTCCCGCATGTGGGCGACAGGCTTTCTTCTATCTTGACCCAGCCCGGCGTTGTGTTAAGATTGACGCGATGAAAACGCCGTTTTACACATCATGTCGGATGAGCTTTGGGCCGCAGATCTTGTGGCTGATAGTCGTCCTGTTTGTTTTGCCTGCCTGTGGCGTCGGGACCGATAGCGGTCCGGCCCCGGTGATCTCGGATATCGAATTGCCCGGCGAGAGCGTTCGCGGGGTGGTGCCGGTTTCCTTCAATCTGGCCGATGCCAGCGGTTATCCGGTACAGATCAGTGTCTCGTACCGTACGGAAGGCCGCGATAAATGGCGCGCCGCCAGCGCCGCCGCCGGTGCGACGGATGGGCAGGGCTTTCGTTCCGACGGCACCACGCAGGCGCGTGTCTTTTTGTGGGATAGCTATGCGGATATCGGGTTCAACCGAGCCGAAGTCAGCCTGCGTGTGGCTGCCCAGAACCCGGCAGCCGCCTCCGCCGCCGAAAGTCTTGCTTTTTCGGTCGAGAACGACAACCTGCCGCCCCAGGCCGCTTTCGCACCATTACCCGATACCAGCTCCGGCGTGGTGGCTTTGTCGGTTGGTCTGGCCGATCCCGAGGACGACCCCGTTTCGGTGGAGTTGTCTTTTTCCATCGACGGAGGGGAGAACTATCGTCCGGCCACTCTGCTCGACGAGGCGACGGACTTGGCCGCCACTCCCGAAGGGAGTATCCATGAACTGCGCTGGGCCGCCGGTCAGGATCTCGACTATGTCGATCGTGACAATCTGCGCCTGATTCTTCTCCCGAGGGATTCGCTTGGCGATGGCGTGGCGGTTGTTTCCAACCATTTCTGGCTCGCGTTCGAGGTCGCGGCGGCGCTGGAGCTACCCGATCCCGCCTCCACCCTGCGCGGTGAAGCCCCCCTGGCTTTCACGCTTGTCGGCAACACTGAGACTCTCTTTCGTGTCTGGATCGGTTATTCCGATGACGGCGGAGAAACGGCGACGGCCTGCACCCAGCTTATCGGTCCCTCCGACAACACCCGCAACTTGCGCGCCCATCCGGAAGGAGTCGATCATGCCTTTGTTTGGGACAGCTTGGCCGATCTGGGCAAAGGGATTGTCCGGGATCTGCGGATTGTGGTGGAACTGCTCGATGTTGAGGGGAACGCCTTCGAGCCGCCCTTGGTTTCGGTCAGTGCGCCTTTCGGCGTCGATAATGCTCCTCTGATCGATTTACCGGTTATTTCGGAAGTTTATCCGGGTACCGGGGTTGATGACGGCTTTTACGAATTGGTGGGTTCGCCCGGCTACGATCTCACCGGCATGCGACTTTACGAGAAATGGTCTAAGGGTGGCGATGGACTGAATATCGGGTATGCAGTTGTGACCCTCGATGGACAAACCCTCAATGAAAACGGCTTGTTCGTTCTTGCTGGAACGGCAGGACCGCCCGCCGATCTGGTACTCGACAACTTCGATACGTTCTTCACGCGCGGTCTGCCGATGAACGTGATTCTGGACTCCGAAGAACTCGGGTTCATCTACGATGCGGTGGGCTTCGGCGATTCGGATACCGGCACCTGGAGTTTCGTCGGGGAAGGCAATCCCGCTCCGGCTCCGTCCGAGGGCCGTTCGCTGGTTCGCGAATTGGCCAATACCGATATCGATGACAACAGCCTCGATTTCATTGTCAGTGACCCCACCCCCGGTTCGGCCCGTCTTTGGAACGGCGACTAAACGCGTCCACTTCCAATCTTAGACTTACATGTCCGTAAATCGTCGTTTTTCCATCAAATATTTCTTGCAATTGTATTACTTGTGGGGATAATTGGAGCGGGTATAAATTTGGATAACAAATCTGTTTGATGGAAGCGGAATCGGCTTGCGCGGTGGGGTATCTGCGGTCGATTCCGGAAAAGGGGGCTACGATGGGACAGGTGGTGCGTGTCGCCTGCCCGCAGTGTATGGGGTTGCGGTTTGTCGAGGGGGATGAGCCATTGGGCTTGCCCTGCCCGGTATGCCGGGGAAAGGGCTATATCTGGACGGAAAAAATGGATAGACCCGCGCCTAAACTGTGGACTTGGCAGCTTATTATCGCCGCTTCGATTATGGGGACGGCTTGGTTATTGGCGAGAACGCTCTGATTTCTCCGCACATTCGCCATGTGTTTTTTCAAAGTCGGGAGTCAAGGGTTTGCGTGCCGTCTCTGTCGGGACCGTCGTGGGCCGGATTCGCTGAAGATTGACAAAGCCCCGATGTCGGCTGATCCGCTTAGCGACCTTTAAAATCCGCTTCGCGGCGCTCGATGAAACTCATCATTCCCTCGACCGCATCTTCTGAAGCCATCAGGCCGGTCGCTTCCTGCATCAATTCCTGAAGCGCGGCTTCGCGTCCTTTTTCCATGGCCACCATGGAGGCCCGGCGGGCCGCCTGCACCGCCAGCGGCGCTTGTTTGGCAATCGTGGTCGCGACTTCCAGTCCGCGTTCGAAAAGCTGTTCAGCCGGGACGATTTCCTGCACCAGTCCAATACGCAAAGCTTCGGCAGCCGGAAAGCGTTCACCGGTCAAGACGTAGCGCATGGCGTTGCCCCAGCCGCTCATCTGCCAGAAACGCAGCGTCGCACCGCCGAAGGGCATGATGCCTCGGCAGACTTCCATCTGGGCGAAGACGGCGTCGTCGGCCGCCAGTCGGATATCGCAGGCCAGAGCCAATTCGACTCCGATGGTGAAACTATAGCCCTGCATGGCGATCACCACCGGTTTTTTGCGGCGCGGTTCCATCAGGTCCATGGGATCCACGGAACCGGCGGGGAACAGGGGCGCGCCTTGGGCCACGGCCGGACCGACTTCGGATAAATCGAGACCGGCGGTGAAGTGTTTGCCGTGGGCGAAGACCAGCGCGCAACGTTGCTCGGGATCGTTTTCGAAGAGAGTGTATGCTTCGGCCAATTCCTTCAGCATGGCCAGATTGAAGGAGTTGAACTTATCGGGTCGGTTAAAGCCGATGCAAAAAACACGGTCGCGGCTTTCGGTCGTCAGGGTGGTGAACTCCGGCATGGCGATCCTCCATTTGGTTTTTTTCGTGTCGAAATAGCCTGCAGTTTAGCAGAGAAGGAGGGCTGCAGGCAAAAACCTTTGGTCGCGGCGCGTCTTTTTTGTTTTTGGGAGGAAAGGATTTTGGGCTGGGCGGTCGAAACGAAAAAACGACCGCGCCGCAGGCTGACGGTCGTTAAAACGGGGTTCGATTGTATCTATTTTCGGATTTTGGACAAGAACTCTTCCACCTCGGGCAAACCGCCCTGGAGGATGAGATAACCGTTGTGCGGTTCGCGCTCGGTGATTTCGTGGGCGATGGGAGTCAGCATCAGGCGCTGTACTTCATCGCGATCATGAGTTTGGCCGAGTACCCAGCCCAACTTGACGTAGGCCACTTCCGGCAGCATGTTGGCCGCCGGGACGACGCCCAGTTGCATCAGTTCGCGACCGGTTTCGTATACGTACATCTGAACGAAACCATAAAGTGTCTGCACCGTCATGTAAATGTGCACGCCTTTTTCGCAGGCGTCTCGCAGCACCGGGTACAGCGGTTTGTTGACGTGCCCCAAGCCGGTTCCGGCGATCACGATTCCTTTGTAGCCGTTGTCGACCAGCGAGGTGATGATGTCGGGTTTCATGTTGGGGTAGTAATACACGATCGCTACGCGGTCGTCGAAAACAGCCTTGATGTCCACGTCTCGGTCGCTGCGGCGGCGCTTGTAGTCGTCGGTGAAGGTTTCGATTTTCTTGTTTTCCACTTTACCCAGCGGGACATCGGACAAGGTGCGGAAGGTCGACCGGTAGGACGAATGCATTTTGCGGACGCGCGTGCCGCGATGCAGTAGGTTGTATTCGTCGGAGGTCGGGCCGAACATGCAGACCATCACCTCGGCCAGGTCGCCGTGGGCGGCGGCGGTGACTGCGTGGATGAGATTGCGGGCGGCGTCGGAACTGGGCCGGTCGGAACTGCGCTGGCTGCCCACCATTACAATGGGAATCGGTGAATTCTGCACCATGAACGACAAGACGGCGGCGGTGTGGTGCATGGTATCGGTGCCGTGGCCGATGACGATGCCGTCATAGCCCGCGCGGATGGCCTCCCCGCATTGCAGAGCGGTCGTGATGTACTGTTCGGGCCCCATGTTTTCGGAGAAAACGCCGAACAGCTTTTCCGTTTCCAGATTGCAGATATCGGCCAGCTCCGGTACGGAGCCATATAGTTCACCCGGCGTGAAAGCCGGGATGACCGCGCCGGTGCGATAATCGAGGCGCGAGGCGATGGTGCCGCCGGTCCCGAACAGGCGCACCTTGCGTTTGGCCGGATCGAAGGGGAATTCCTTTTCGGGGATGTGGTAGTTGGCGGCGCGATAGCCCACCTGCTTCATCGAGACGATTTTTTCCGCCGCGAGTCCGACGTTGTAACCGCTGATCAGCTTGAGCACGATGTGTCGATCGTCGGCGGTTTCAGAGCGCGGGAGGATGATCCCCTTGAAGACACCCCGTTCCGTGTGGGCTTCCACATCGCTCCAAACCTGCACGCCGCACTCGATCATTTTGGCCTTGGCGGTATTGCGGTAACCTTTGTACTTCTCAGCGTTCGTCGTCACCGGTCATTACCTCCCAAAGCCGTTCGGCCACAATGGCGGCCGCCACGCGCCCGCGCAGGCCGTTGTCGCTCAAAATTTGACCCATGAAATAGCGCTGGCGTCCCTGTCGCGTGACGCTCTTCAGGTCGTGCTGCAAATGTTTGGCTTCACCAACCAGCCGATCCAATTCGGCTTTTTCGCCGCCCGTGGGGGTAAAGCGTTCGATTGCCGCTTGGATGCCGCTTTCGGGTGCGTCCAAGAAAGCATCGAGAATGTAGGTCACGGCTTCCGGCAACAGCTTCCCGCTGCGAAGGCTATCGAATAGCGCGCCCATTACATCCGCATCGATGCGTTTCACCGGACGGCCACGGCGTGTCCAGCCGCGCAGATCACGGCGAATCAACTTAACCATGAAGTCCATTCGATTGTCGTATTGCGCCATAACGGCATCGAAGAGCGGTAGGAGTGCCGAATCGGCCAGAATCTCGATCGTCGTGTCGTCCAATCCCAACTCGCGTAAACGTTCGACGCGCTTCCAGGGAGTTTCGGGCAACGCCGCCCGAACGGTCTCGACCATCTCATCGGGGATGGAAATAGGCGGTTCGTCGGTATCCGGGTACATGCGGTTGGCGCCGGGCAGGATGCGTTCGAAGCCCTGGGTGCCGTCGCGGAAAGCCTGGCGGGTTTCGGACGGAACCCCTTCGGTGGCTTCTTTGGCCCGAATGGCGATTTCCTGGATGGCGGTTTGCAGATCTTCATTCGACCCCCATACCACCACGAAGCTATCCTCGCCATTACCTCGCAGACGTTTGCGAATACGATTCCACTGCCCGCGGGAAATTCCCGGATCGGTGGAGTCGGAGTGCAGAATGTTGGGGTGGTCCATCAGACAGGCGATTACCTTGACGCGATCGGATATTTCTTGTCCGAAAAAGGTGTGCTCCTGTGTGGGGTGGGCCAGAATTCCTTTGAATCCCTTGAGGCGGACCGCCGCTACGTGCTTACCCTCTTTCACGGCTTGCCGGATCGGGATATAGCTCGTATCGTGCAAAATCCCGGTGACATCGGCATGCCCGTGTTCGAAAGTCTCGGGCGTAATATTTCTACTTTTTAGTTCTTCTCGTATTTTCAATAGGTTATGCTGGCGTCTGGCTTCGTTGTAAACCAGGCGGGGGATACGCTTGATCGACGGGACGCCTTTGATTTCGATGCGTGTGCCACCGTTGATGGAGACATTGACGTCTTCTCGGGCGGCCCCGGCCCCGGTGCGCACGTGCCCGGTGGAGCGCACGAGACTACTGAGCAATTCCGCCGCTTCGGCCACTTCTTCCGGGGTCGTCAATTCGGGATAGGTCACCGTTTCGATCAGCGGCATGCCCAGGCGGTCGGTGCGGAAGGTGATGCGATGGCCGACGTCGCTTACTTCGCGGCAACTGTCTTCTTCGAGACCGAGTTGGATGATGTGCAAGGTCCGGTTCTTAAAGGGGACTTCCCCATCGACGCCCAGAATCGTGGTTCGCTGAAAGCCGGTCGGAATGGAGCCGTCGAGGTATTGCTTGCGGGCAATATGGATTTCCGATACCAAGTTGAGATTATAGAGCAATGAGACTTCGAGCGCGATTCTGATCGCTTCCGGGTCCATTTCAAACGGGGGAGCGTCGTCCATCTCGTAGGTACACACACTCTCGTTTTTGAGGAGATAAACGATTTCCTTCTTGGTTTTGAATTCCATCAACGCCGTGCCGTCGTATTCACCCAACTCCGACAGCGTCGGCCGCATGTGTCGCAGGATCTCGGCGTCCACCTCATGGGTGTAGCAGCCGGCTGGACAGCGGCAGAAAAGTTTGCGCCGTGTTTTGAGCTGTTGATGGATTTCCAGACCTGCCTTGAGCCCGATGATGGCGTAATCGGCAGGGGTCATCTCTTCGAAGGACTTGAAAGTAAAATCAAGAGGGGCGGTCATGGAATTTAACCTCGACTGAAACATCCGCACCAAATCAAGAAGGCTCGGCGCAAACGGGTGGGACCGGATCGGCGATGAGCCGTGGTCACCGAGCGTGAAAAGTGTACAGATTGAGCGGTCGAAAGCAAATAAAAACTGACAATGGAATCATTTTTATGAAAGATTATCTTAAACGACTGTTTAAGTTGACTGGAGATAGGCTTCCCCCGATTAACACGAATGAAAGTGAAAACACTTTAAATACTGACACCCAGATTCGGCTGCTTGCGAAAAAGTCTTTACAGGAGTGGGACATTCCTCCATAATATCTCGGTTGTATTAAGAAATTTGCCATGTTCGGAGGTTCAGGCGATGTTGATGAGAGGATGCATATCCGTTTGGATGTTGGTGCTGTTTGCCGTTGTTTTATTTCCCGCCTGCAACGGTGGGTCAGGTGATGACACCGTTTGTACAGCCGGTCAGGTCCGTTGTGCCGACGACGCGTCTTTTGCCACTTGCGGCGAAGATGGAACCTGGGGTGCGGCGGTGGCCTGCAATGATGGCGAGTCCTGTTTGGAAGGCATTTGCCAGCCCGACGATACCGATGGCGATCTGGTGGGAGAATGTATCCCCAACGAGGCGATCTGCGTGGGCGAGCTGGTGCAGAGTTGTGCGGCCAACGGTGCGTGGAATACGCCCGTCAGTTGTGCGACGGGGCTCACCTGTATAAACGGCGGCTGCAAACCGGCGGCGACGGAAGTTTGTGTTGCCGATACCGAAACGCGCTGCAATGACGACGGCGAAGTGGAAACCTGCAACAGCACCGGAACTGGCTGGACGGATCCCACCGCCTGTGAAGACGGCGATTATTGTTACGATGGCGAGTGCATCGAAGAGGGGTCTCAGATTTGCGATTCCCTGGTGGAGACGCGTTGCAATGACAATGGCGAAGTAGTGCATTGCAATGCCGATGGCACGGCCTGGGAAAACCCCGAACCCTGCCGTGAAGGTGAGCGTTGCTATGACGGTCGCTGCATCGACGAAGGCGACATCGTTTGTGAAGCCGGTACGGAAACCCGATGCACCGACGACGGCAAAGTGCAGGTCTGCAACTCCACCGGCACCGACTGGTCGCAATCCTATGCTTGTCCGCTGGGATATACCTGCGAGGATGACCGTTGTGTCGAAGCGGGCTGTATTCCGAGTGTCGATTTCAAATGCACGTCCAGCCAAACGGAAATACAATGGTGCAACGAAGCCGGTGACGGCTACAAAGAGGCCGAAGAATGTCCGCCCGGCCAGGTTTGTGTCGAGGATTCGGTTTCCGGCTGCACGGCTTCCTCTTACATCTGCATTCCCGATTCTTACGAATGCGTGGACGAGAGCACGATCCGTCAGTGCAACGACGACGGATCGGGCTGGTTGAGCGGGACGATCCCCTGCAATGCCGGTAGTACCGGAAACCGTTGCGTAAACGGAGAATGTTTGAGCCTGTGCGACATGGCCGAGCTGAGCGATTCTTACATCGGCTGTGAGTATTGGCCGGTGGTCTTGCCCAACCCGCAGCTTGACGATGCGTTCAAATCGGGTGACGAGTCGGAATTTGCGGTGGTCGTTTCCAATACCAACGACACCTACGCGGCCCAGGTTACCATCGAGCACACGGGCACTTCCTTTACCAAATCGATCAGCGTTCCTGCCGGAGAAGACGTGACGGTGCGGCTGCCTTTCAAGGAAGGTCCTTCCACACCAACCGGTTTGGTTTATAAAAGCTATAAACAGAAAAATGCCTTCCGTCTCAATTCGACCATTCCCGTGACCGTGTCGCAATTCAACCCGATCTCGGCCGAGAAAAACGGAACCTACGCTCACACCAACGACGCCTCGTTGTTGCTGCCCACCCATGTCCTTGGCGACGAATACCTGGTGATGAATTACCGCACCATGATGGTCACCCGCAGCGGAACGGATATCCCCAACATCGGTTCTTTCTTTACCGTGGTAGCGGTAGCCGATGGCACGACCGTCACCGTTACGGCCAACGCGCGTACCGAAGGCGGCCTGAGTGTCGATCCCATGTTCCCGGGTACGCCCAAGGTCTTCACCCTCGATCGCGGCGAAGTGCTGCAGGTGGGGAGTTCGGTGGATTCATCGCTTACCGATAACGCCACCTGCATCGCCGGAACGGGAGTGTATGCAAGCGACAACTATTGCCTCGGGCCGGAACTCACCGGTTCCGTGGTGGAATCCGACAAACCGATCGCGGTGTTCGGTGGCAACGAATGCAGTTTTGTCCCGCATTACCGTTGGGCCTGCGATCACCTCGAACAGCAGCTTTTCCCGACCAAGAGTTGGACCACCCAATACATCGCCGCTCGTCTGCATACTCCGCTGGCGAACCACAAGATCATCTACAAAATCGTTGCCATGGAAGACGGGACGGAAATCACCACGCGGCCTTCCAATATCAAGGCGCAAACCGAGATCGCCCACCAGCAGCCCTGCGATCACGACCTCGACCGCGGTGAGTCCTGTGTCATCGAAACCGGCGATGATTTCATCGTCTTATCCAACCCCGGCCACCCGATCATGGTTGGTCAGTTCCTGGTTGGTCAGAACTATCTGGATTCGGCAGCGGCGTCGGAAGGCGATCCGGCCTTCTTGTTGGTGCCCCCGGTCGAGCAGTTCCGTTACGACTACGTATTCCTGGTTCCCAATACCTACAAAACCGACTACATCACGCTGCTAACCACCAATCCCGATGCCGAGATTTATCTCGATGGCACCCAGCTTACGAACAGTTTCACCCAGATCAGCAACGTGAATGCGTACAAGATGGAAAAAACCATTTCCGATGGGACCCATACCCTCACAAGCGACAGTCGTGTGGGTCTGATGGTTTACGGTTATGACAGCTACGTGTCCTATGCTTACCCGGCCGGTCTCGACTTGACCTATACGCCCTATTGATCGGGCCTTCTTCTCGCTTTCGACGGCCTCCCGAATGGGGGGCCGTTTTTTTGGGGTTCAACTCCCATTTCCGGGGAGCCTGCTCGCTTCGAACGAATAAATTCGGGATCTTCGCTTTCCCTTCCCTTGATGGTGGGTCTTGTGGATTTCTTCTGGTTCGTTCTGCCCCCCGGTTCTGGGATTAGAACCGTTTTTTTGCGTGGAGCGACCCCAAAATCATGCGACGTCGGCCACGAAAAACGCCCCCCGGATCGCGGGGGGCGCTGTAAAAATCCGATTCTCTACGAGATTTACTGAAGGTTGTAATTCTCGCGTTCGATCATGTGCTCGGCGATCGCCTGTTTGCGGGACATGGTGTCGAGGCCGTAGCTCATCACCAGCCGGTGCATCGCCTTCTGATTCTTGGCGAATTCCTCGGAGCTGTCACCCGCGCAATTGGCGCAGATCTGGCGAACCAGTTCCATGGCATGGCGCAGTTTCTCGTAGACCACCACTTCGGTAATCATGATCGGCACCTTGCATTTGTCTTCGCCTTTGGCTGCGATCATCTTTTCGGTGCGCAAGTAAACCGACTCGGCCGCATAGAGATCCATGGTAAGATCGGCCAGCAGTTCGAGCAGGATCTGGTTTTTCATCATGTACTTGGGATCGGCCATGGCTTTCTGCGCCGGTACGCCCAAGCCGAAAACGGCCCAGTCGCGCAGCAGAGCGACGGCGGTTTTTTCGCGTCCCAGCGTACCTTCGGCCGCTTCTTTGTTGATGCTGTCGTCTTTGATGCGACCCATCAGGCCCATTACGCCGCTCATGAGGTCGATCTGGCCCTGCATGGCCCGGCGCATCAGCGTACCCGGCATGAGCATGCGATTGACTTCGTTGGTGCCTTCGAAAATGCGGTTGATGCGAGCGTCGCGGTAAGCGCCGCAAACCGGGTATTCTTCGATGAATCCATAGCCGCCGTGCAACTGAACGGCGTCGTCCACTACGCGGGCCAAAGCCTCGGAACCGTAGACTTTCAGGATGGAATCCTCGATGGCGTATTCTTCGACGCAGGCCACTTTCTGGGTCCAGAAGGCGGGGTCTTCATGGGGCAGATCGATCATCTCGATGGCTTTGTCGATGTCGCCCGCGACACGATAGGCCATGGATTCGGTGATGTAAATCTCACTTACCATATCGGCCATCTTGCCCTGCAGAAGCTGGAATTTGTTGATGGTCTGGCCGAACTGCTTGCGGTCGGCGGTGTAGTTGAGGGTTTCCTTGAGCAGAATCTTCATCGCGCCCAGCGAACCCAATCCGAGCTTCAGACGGCCGATGTTGAGGATGTTCAGCGCGACCTTGTGGCCTTTGCCGATTTCGCCGAGCATGTTCTCGATCGGGACTTGGGCATCTTCGAGAATGAGCTGGCGGGTCGAGGAACCCTTGATGCCCATTTTGTGTTCTTCCGCGCCGGTCGAAACGCCCGGGGTGTCGGCGTCGACGATGAAGGCGGTGAAGTGCTCGCCATCGACTTTGGCATAGACGGTGTAGACGTCGGCAAACCCGGCGTTGGTGATGAACTGCTTGACACCGTTCATGATCCAGTATTTGCCGTCTTCGCTTTTAACGGCCTTGGTTTTGGCCGACAAGGCGTCGGAGCCGAAGCCCTCTTCGGTCAGCGCATAAGCGCCCAGCCATTCACCGGTGGCCAGCTTGGGAAGGTATTTGGCTTTCTGTTCGGGGGTGCCGAAATACACGATCGGCAGGGTGCCGATACCGGTGTGGCACATCATCGAAGTGGTGAAGGAGCCGTTTTTGCTGTAATGCTCGGCGACGTACATGGCTTGGCGCAGGCCCTGGCCCAATCCGCCGAATTCCTCCGGAATCTCCACCATCAGCAGGCCCAGCTCACCGGCTTTTTTAAGCAGCTCGGCATGTGACGCCACTTTGGTTTCCGAGGCTTCGATCTCTTCTTTGCGCGGCAGTACTTCGTTCATCACGAAGTCGAGCGCGGTTTTAGCGAACATGTTGTCTTCGTCGTCGAAATCCTCAACGGTCCAGACGTCAGCGGATTCGGTGGGCTGCAGGAAAAACAGTCCGCCTTTTTTCCAATTATCGGCCATGGTTACCTCCTGTGATGGTTCCGGATTCATATCATGGACGGAATGCCCACTTTTACCAAGAGTACAGAATGAACGTTCATTCATTTTTCTTGAACTGATAGCACACGCTGGGCTTAGGTGTCAAGATTAATTCAATCGGAATGGTGGTAAATGCATGAATATACAGGTGTTACGAGTGTTGTACGATTGGTGCATCGATGGTTTGTCTGAAGAGCCTAATCTTTGCATCGGATCACTTCTCTTTTTTTTAAGGGTGTAATTAATTTGAAATTGGAATAAAATACCCGACTGAAGTAATCAGGATAAAAGAAGTACACGCAATTTCAACAGCAGCAGGGGAGTCTCAGGGAAAGGGGTATGCCATGAAGCATGCGTTTGCTCTAACAACAGTGATCGGTGTTTGGTTGGGCTTGATGTCGGGAGCCATGGCTCAGGAAAAGGCGGTGGAAGCCGACCTTTTACCTGAAGATAAGTTGGAATCCACGCGTACGGATGAGGTAAGCAAAGACGGCTGGTATTTCACGATTTTGCCGAGTTCGACCTTTTCTTTCAACGACAACCGCAAGGTAGCCGGGCAGGTGGACGGCTATACGTTGAATTTTGGGTTGAATTTCGAGCTGAAGATCGATCTGTACAAAGGCAAGCATGAATGGCGTAATCTGGTCTTGCTCAATGAGAGTATTTCGCGTACGCCGCTCATCGACGAGTTTTTCCTGTCGGCCGACCGTTTTTTCATCGAGAGTATGTATCTTTACTACTTGCTGGATTGGTTTGGTTTCTATGGCCGCGCTCTGATGGACACGGCTATCTTCCCCAACTATGATATTCAGCCGGAAAAAGTGACGTATGCCATTACCTGGTTGGATGGCACCCCAACCAATCATCTGGACGATAAAGTCCGCCTGACCGATTTTTTCTCGCCCTTGCAGCTTCGGCAAGGTCTCGGTCCATTTTTCCGACCTCTCAAAAGTGAGAAGGTCAACCTGGAGTTCTTGCTTGGTTTGGCTTTCCGCGAAGGGTTCATGAAGGGTGATCTGGCGGTGGCCGATGATGACGCCACGCCTGAGCGCGACCTGACCGAATTGGATGACTTCGTCCAGATTGGTGGTGAATCCATTAACCGGATCTGGGGTGAATTGTGGGATAAAAAGATCAATTATGCTGCCGGTGTGCAGCTCATGATGCCATTCTACAATGATCCCGATCCGGCCGGACTTTCGGGAGCCGATCTTCTGGTGCTTGAGTTGGGCACGCGTTGGAGCTTCCGTTTCTTTGAGTGGCTTTCGCTGGATTACGAATTCAAGGCGATCAAAGACTCGCAGATTGTGGATGAATGGCAGATTCAGAACAACATCCTGCTGAACCTCAATTACGCCTACCGCAAGTTTGTTGCCTGGGGCGGCGACTCGCAGACGACCGAACCGCCGGTGGAGGAACCGCCCGCCTCGGACGGTTGAGACCCTGCGTGTTTTTAGACCAGACCGGCCCGTTTGTCGAATCAATAGCAGGCCGGTTTTGTTATGGAAATTAACGGCCTCCCGATGAATGGGGGTTGAAGAGGAGATTGGCCATGGCGGAAATGGAATGGATCGAAAAAGGACGAGACTGGTTGTTGACAAACGGTCCGGATTTTGCCGTCAACATCGTGATCTTTTTGCTGATTCTGATTGTCGGCAAATTCGTGATCGGTATGCTGGGACGGATGACAAAGACCGTCTTAGGCCGAACACAACGAGTCGATGATACACTCAGCGCCTTTATTCTGAATGTGCAGAACAAGGTGCTGTGGGTGATCGTGCTCATGGCGGCATTGCCGCGACTCGGAGTCGATATTGCTCCATTAATTGCCGGTTTGGGTGTTACCGGCTTCGTGATCGGTTTTGCCTTCCAGGAGTCGCTGGGTAACCTGGCGGCCGGATTGATGATTTTACTGAATCGGCCTTTCGAAAAGGGTAACTATGTCGAGGCTGGAGGGCATGCCGGAACGGTGCGCGAAATCAATATGATGGCGACCACGCTCGATACGCCGGACAATCGGCGCATCACCATTCCCAACCGCAACATCTGGGGCAACCCGATCATCAACTACACGGTTTACGACAAGCGCCGGGTGGATATGACAGTCGGGATCGGTTATGGCGCGGATATCGGAAAGGCCATTTCAGCGGTCAAACGCGTGCTGGAAGCAGACGTAAATGTGCTCAAGGAGCCCACTCCGGTGATCGAGGTGGTGGAACTCGCGGACTCGTCGATTAACTTGGTGGTTCGCCCTTGGTCGGAGACCGCACATTACTGGGATGTTTATTTTCGCTTCCATCGCGAAGTGAAAGCTGTGTTTGATGCCGAAGGTATCGAAATTCCCTTCCCGCAGATGGACGTGCATCTCGATCCGGTTCAGACGGCCTGAATGGTTTCAGGAATTCACCAGGATGCGATATTCAACGCGGGAGACCCGGTCGGGTCTCCCGCTTATCGTTTGAAAGTCACATAACCGTGAATAAGCTCTAGGGCCAACGAATACCCGTCATGACATCGAGCATGAAGCCGTGACCAATCTGGAAATCATCCGTTGTGCTTCCGGTCAGGCCGGTGATGCCGTAACCGAGGCCGAGTTCGAGCAGGATTCCGAGGTCTTCCAAGATGTAATAAGTTACGCCAAGAGGGATGCGGCCGTAAATTTCCGCGCCATGGTCGATCCAGTCGCCGAACATATACCCGATGCGCGTACCGAATCCGAGGTAGGGATACCAACTGCCGATACTGAAGCGGTAGGCGAAACCGAAATACAAGCCCACCGCCATGAGAGGATCATAGTCGAAATAATCATCGCTTTCCACATCTTCATAGCTGAAGTAGGGGGCGATATCGAAGCCGGTGCCTTCGCCTCCGAAATCGAGATCGAGTTGCAGATTGAAAGAATGGCGAGCCGGGGTTTTAAAGTCACCGCTGGTCTCCGCGAACCACAGGTAACCAAACTTGGGGGCTAGGGTGAAGCCGTCCCAATCACCTTCGGCCCGAGCGTTTCCCGCAAAGGCAAACAGACAAAGTGTACAGATCAAGATTGACAATGACGTGAGGTTTTTCATGGTTCCTCCTCGGTTGATCTGGATCGTTCTTTGTGCGTCGCGAAAGCGCACACATCAAGACAATCACTTTTGTTGGACTCCCCGATCTGATACTTCATATTGTTTGAAAGTATAGCATGTTTTTTGGGGGGAAGGAACTCCCTTTGTGGGCTTGCCGCTGAGTATGACATTCCACCGCTCATGGTGACATAATTGTCAGGATTGTGAGGGTCGATGAAACGATATAGGTTTGGAAAACCCCAAAAATAAGGCGGAATCACTATGAATTACAAGTTGGTGTGATTGTTGCAAAATAAACCATTCAACGCGTCCGTTCATACGGAATTAAAGGAAATTAATCATCTCAAATAGAGTAAAGGCCTTATGAATGACGCATGGTTCGAATGGTAGCGTTTTAAAAATGGGTGCTTTTACGTTCTTTCTCCTTCTGTCCATTTGATCTAGGTGCGAACCTCTTTGTGGGGCAACCCACCCTCCTGCCTTGGCTCGCGCCTACCCCGCGCCGCCGCCGGTCCCCCCACCGGCGGCGGACACTTTTATGGTGTTATCGTGTCAACCTGTCTGGCCGTTGGTGCCCGTCGCGGCCAATCCATTGGACGCCCCGAGGTTGGACAGGTAGATATCGACCAAGCGATTCAGGTCGCCTTCCCCATCGTAAAACATATTGGCTACCGGTACGCCGTATTCGCGCTCGATACGTTGGAAAATCCCGCTGGTGATGGAACCGGGCATGCAGCCGAAAGGCGCGCAGTTGATAACCAGATCGGCTCCGTTTTTCATGTATTCGATGGCGCGTCCCAGCGTGATGATCACTTCTCCTTCAAAATCCATAGGGACGAATCGCTCACCCGATTGGACCGTTTCGGCGATGGGGGGTTCGTGGCGTTCATCGAGAAGCGGTGAAACCAGATCCATAAAATGTCGTTCTTCACCCGCCATGAAACGGTTCTTGAGCAGGTTTCCCATCTTTTCCAGAAGCGAGGCTGAGCGATAGCCTTGGGTCCAGGCTTCTACGTAGGCGGTGTAGAGAATCCACTCGGTGATCGGAGCCAACCAGGCTTCGCCTCCGGCCTGCTCGATACGTTTGACCAGTTCTTGGTTGGTAAAGCGGTTTTGACGTACGTAGATCTCACCGACGATACCGACCAACGGCTTTTTGATATCGTGGCGAGGGATGGACATGAAATCATTGCGCATGCTGACCATTACCGGGTCGAGCTTTTCCCGGTTTTCGACGGCACGGCTCAGGCGGTCGATCCAAGTATAGTAGAGACGGTCTGCCGCACCGGGATCGGTTTCGTAGGGGGTGACTCGGCAGCGTAGTTTGAAAAGGGTATCGCTCAGCACGATGGCGCGCCACAGCCAGCGGCGTGTTTCTTCATCGGTGCCGTCGTACGTATCGACCGACGTCCACGACAAAATGGGGACGGTGTCCCAGCCGCGGCGGTTCATGGCCATGCGATCCAGGGTGCAGTATTGTCCGAAGCGGCAAGGCCCTTCGGCAGTGGGCATGAAAAGCGCGTGTTTGGAGGGATCGTTTCCCGTGCGCTCCACGGTGGAGAGGAAGGTTCCCAATGTCGCCGGACAGGGCAGGCATTCGCCACCGCGGGTGACGGCACGGCCTTTGAGATAGGCCTTCAGATCCTCAACCGGAAGAGGTTGGGCGTCGTAACCGGCGGTGCGCTCCGCGGCTGCGATGAGTGCGGCTCCCGCTTCGCCCATGGGGGGTACCCACAGCGTGCGGCCTTTTGCGGAGGCCGGGTCCGCCGCCGGGCGGTTGAAGGTGTAGCGCGGGACGCGCTCGATGGTGCTGTTCGCCAAAACATCGGCGAAGGCTTCGAGTCGTGTGAGGTATCCCGCATCCGCGCCATGTTCATCGAGTTCGAGCATCAGCATGGGTTTCTCGCCCATGATGGATTCGGTGTAGGTTTGGATGAAACTATCGGGACCGCAGGAAAAATTGGAGAAACAGACGGCGTAGAGGTTGGGGGTACGCGCCACGAAGCGCGCTGCTTCGATCACCTTGCGGCCGTAATTCCAATACATGTTGCGGAATTCCTCGCCGATATCTTCTTCATCGAGCGGCAGAAAATCCATGGGCAGGACGGTCAACCCGAGCCGGGCGATTTTTTCGGGCAAGGCCAGATTGGCGCCGGGATCATAGACATTGTAGGGGCGTCCCAGAATGACGACGGCCGGTTTATCGGCGGCGAGTGCCTGGGCGGTTGCGTCACGACCGATCCGGCGCAGCGTCTCTTCATGGCTCGTCATCAGGTTTTTGGCCGCCTTCCAGGCCGCTGCGACTTTGCGTTTATTGCGACCGAGGCGCTTCCCAAGATCGGCGGTGAGGCGCTCTGCGGCTGTCGCATCGTCCCAACGAAAATCGCAGGTGGCTTTCAGTAAGCGCTCTTCGTCGTAGCCGTTGAGCCACATGGCCGAACCCAGAACGGCCGGTAAGGCGATGTTGTAAGGACAAAAATAGGCTTCGGTGGCTTTTTCCGTGTGACCGGCGCTGACCATGAAGGGAATGAACACCTGTTGGATGGTGTCGTTTTCCAGCAGGTCGCGCAAATGTCCGTGGGCCAGCTTGACCGGAAAACAATAATCGGCTCCCACCCAGTCGGAGGATTTTTCGATGATACGGCGATCGGTGGGGGCGGAAAGCTGAAGATCGTAGCCCAGTTCGGCGAAGAAGCGTCGCCAGAATGGATAATGGCTGTGTGCCAGAAGGGCGCGCGGCATGCCGATGACCGGCGCGTTCTTCGGTGGTTGGAGGTATTCGGCTGCTTCTTTCCACAGGCGGTTTCGCTGGCGCATCAAAGCGAATTCACGGTTGATACGCATGGCCTTTTCGTCCGGTTCGCGACCGCACAAATAGCCCCAACTCGGTCGTTCGGTCAGTCCGTCTACTTCTGCGTAGGTAATGGCGCAGCGGTTGGCGCACAGGCTGCATTCATCCTTGCTGAGCGTCACCGGTTTTTCGGCGAAATCAAGTCCGACGAAGCGGGTTTTCGCCTGATTTTCTTCCATACGCTGTTTCACGATCAGGGCGACGCCGAAGCTACCCATCTGGTGGCAGTAGGGGGAGACCACCACTTCAACTCCCAGCAGGGTTTCGAAGGCGGCCACGAGGCTTTTGTTGCGGGCGGTCGCACCCTGGAAAAAACACCTTCTCCTTCGAGTAATACCGGTTGCCGACCACCTTGTTCAGGTAGTTCTGCACCACGGAAACCATGACGGCGCCCATGACTTCACGCGGGGTGAAACCTTTGCGCAGGAGGGCGCGCGCATCCTGTTCCATGAAAACCGTGCAGCGGTCGGAGGTGACGGGCGGCTCGACGCCCAGCACCTCGTCGCCGAGTGAAAAGAGGTCAAATCCCATCTTTCGCGACAGCTCTTCGACAAAGGAGCCGGTTCCGGCGGCGCAGACGTAGTTCATGTTGGAGTTATGCAGGCGGCCCTCGACGGCGTGGATGTATTTGGCGTCCTGGCCGCCGATTTCGAAAATGGTGTCGATGCTCGGATCGACCTTCATTGCTCCGGTGACATGAGCGGTGATTTCGTTGATGACATAATCGGCACCGGTTACGGCACCGACCAGTTTTCGGCCCGATCCGGTGGTGCCGACACCGAGAATGTCGATTTGGCCGCCGCGTTTGGCGACCAAGGCCGAAAGACTTCGGAAAAGCGACTGGGTGGCCCCGATGGGATCGCCACCGGTTTTACGATAAATATCCACCAACACTTCGTCGTGGGTATCGATCAAGACGCATTTGGTGGAGGTGGAACCGATGTCGATACCCAGATAACCCGTCAGGTGGCCGTCGGCGGGCCAACGGCTGATACGGATTTCGTTTCCGTCGTCGAGGTCGGTTTTCTCCACCTCGAAGGATGGATAATTGGAGCGGGTGAGGGTGAGTTTGGGCCGCCGAGTTTTCTCCGTACTCTCCAGATTGCTGTCGAGCAAACGGTCGAGGGGCAGGTCGCCTTCTAATCGGGGAGCGTTGAGTGCGGCTCCGACGGCGGCAGTTTCTTGTGGCGACGGCGGGGCGATCAACTCGACCTTCAATTCTTCCTTGAGCCAACGTAAGACTTCGCGGTTTTGGGCGACACCGCCGACCACTGCGGTGGTTCCTGCGGGAGTGCGTCCTTTGAACAAGGTCATAACGATCGTGTGGGTCAGGCCGCGGCACAGCCCGGACCACATGGATGGCTTGTCGTATCCTTCCTGCTGGCGGTGAATCAGGTCGGATTTGGCGAATACGGCGCATCGAGCGGCAATGGAAGGGGGACTGGCCACCTCGGGCATGTCATCCAATTGAGCATACTCGATGCCGAGGCGGGCCGCCTGTTCGTCGAGAAACGAACCCGTTCCGGCCGCACATAAAGTGTTGGTCTGGTAGCCGGTGAACTCACCGGCATCATTAAGCGTGATCATCGAGAGCGATCCACCGCCGATGTCGATGATTTGTTTGATATTTTCGTATTGATCGGTGACGGCTCGGATAATGGCGGCCACGTCGTTTCCGGCAGCAAAACCCAGGGTTTGGGCTACGGGTTCGGCCTGGCTGCCGATGATCCCGAGGCGCGCAATACGACGGTTTGGCAGCGTATCCTGTAGTAATGCATGGGTGGTGGTGAAGATTTCGCCGTGATGCGGTTGACTGTGGCGTTCAATCACATCACCCTGCTCGTTCAGGATGGCCAATTTGACGGTCAGGGCGCCGATGTCCAAACCGAGGCTGACGGATTCATGTAACATGTTGCACTCCTTCGATGTCATCGACGCGACGACAACGGCCCTCGCGCCTTTCCCCTCCAGCGTATTATCGACCCTTACTAATCATTTAGTTAAACGAAAAGCTTAACCATGGCAAGTTAAAAAACGATGTTCATCGCTTTTTTATTTTCAGCGCCGGACCACCTTTACCGGAGAGCCGGTAGAGTCGAGGCGGCGCCGCAGGTGAGCAAATCCGTGTTTAGTTGGGGTTTTTCAGTAGGAGCCGTAAAATCATGTCCATCAAGACCGTTCGGCGTTCGGCAACGGCCTCGCGGGAGGTTACTTGGCGGTCCAAGAGCTCATCAAGGAAGGGACTATCGGAAAAATAGGTGATGGTCATGCCGTAAATGGCGGTCAGCAGGTGGTCCGTATCGATGCTGCGGAAAACCCCTTGATCCATTCCTTTTTTCAAAAAAGCTTTGGCGAGCTGGTAGAGGGGACGAAAATGTGTGCGTACCAGGCTCAGGAAAAACTCGCGACTGTCGTGGCCGGTTTCCATGGATGTGAGCCGCGCGAAATTCCGGTGTCGGGCGGCATAGTCGAAAAAGGCATAGAAAAAACGTTGGACTTTTTCAACGGGATCGATCGGTTCGGGAGCGATGCGCGAAACCAAATCCATCAGGTCTTTCACCATGCGGTCGAGCACGGCGCGGTGCAGGTCTTCTTTTGAATTGAAATAGTAGTGCACCATGGCCCCGGTGACTCCGGCGCTGGCGGCTATTTCCTTGACGCGAGCACCCCCGAAGCCTTTTTCCGCAAATTCTGCCTCGGCGCTGTCGAGAATACGCTCGCGCGTGATTTTGGGAGATTGAGTCGCCATTTTTCGATCGTAGCCTGGTCTCAGATTTGGAATCTTGAAAAACAAACCGGCCTGACCCGCCGGGGTCGGTGGATCAAGCCGGAACAAATTTCATGATGCGTTGGAGATGATATCCTAGCGTTTGTTAGGCATTTCGCCCGCATCGAAGAGGTAATAATCGATTTTGCCCGACCAGTCGTCGGGGATTTCCGAGCTGACCGATTCCATGAACGTGCGTTTCTCGCCCGGTTTCAGGGCTTCTTTCTTCTGCCATTCCGACACATAAATCGGGACGAACACGATGTGGAAGACCTTGGAGCCTTTTCCGTCGAAGAAGTCGACTTTGACCATAGCCATTTCGAGCGGTTCCTGGGTGGTGTTTTCCAATTCACCGTGGAATACCAAGGTCGGACCCTCATCGGTGATTTTGTTTTCCACGCGGAAATCACTGAACTTCAGGTGTGGTTTCCATTTGTTCACACGCTCCTGGCGTGCATTGTTTTTCGCTTCCTCTTCAGCGCCTTTGACGACGATCTCGGGACGTGAAATCCACCATTTACCGTCCTGGTAGACATACTCCAGCTTGAGTTTCGCCGATTCAAGGGAGTTGTACGTCGCCCAATTGCTTTTGGGTTTGAACGCGGTTTCCACCGTGGCATCGAGTTTTCGTTTTTCGATGCGGGTGACGTAAATGGCGTCGACCTTCGGGGAGATGAAATCCTCGGCGTAGGCGATGAATTCCTTCTCCGGAAAATATTTGCGGGTTTCCGCTGCATGAATGGCGTAGGCCTCATCCCATTTTTTCTGCTTGATCAAGTTCAGATAATCATAGGTGAGTGCTTCCAACGGATCTTTTGTTTTAGGCTTCGCATTTTCCGAGCAGGCCGTGGCCAACGCGAAAATAACGATTAAAAACAAGCAAATAGCCGTCTGCCGCATCCGCTTTCCTCCTTGCCGGACGACCGGGTAAAACCCTTTAGCCGAGATATTTTTTCAAACCGCGCTTCAGCGATTCTTCTACTTTTCCCTTAAACGGGGTGAGCATCATGGAGAGGTCGATTAAGACGTCCACGGAACTATCGCTTAGCTTGACGGAACCTTTGAAACCGGAACCGGTCAGCGCAATGTCGGTTTGCGCGCTATTCCACTCGAAACCGAAATTCATGGCTTTCATTTTGTCATCACGCAGCAGAGACAGATAATCGTCAACGCGCTTGATCAACTCTTCACGTGCCAGACCATGGTTCTCGCTTAACTTGATTTTCGGCATTCGTCTACTCCTTAACTAACGATTGCGATCATAGGTTGGGCGTCCTAACGGTAGCTTGATGAGCGGAGGTTGTCAAGTTTTCACGGGGATTTAGCTCCTGCTTTCGCTTTTTCCGCAGCCAGCAGGCCACGCAAGGTGGCTTCGTCGAAGCCAAGCAGTAAGCGACCCTTGAAATCGATAACCGGCACGCCGTTGCAGGTTTGTCCCCGGGCTTGGCAGAGTGCTTGCAACTCTGCGGCCGCTCCCGGTGTTTTTTCGATATCTTTGTCGACGAATGCGATGCCGCTGCTGCTGAGAATCTGTCGTGCCTTGCGGCAGTAGCCACACCAGGTCGCGCCATATAGGACGATTTTATCGTGTTTGTCTCCGGGGTTTAGGGCCGGTTGTCCGGGAGGCGGACCCGACTGAGCACCTGGGGCTGGAGCATTCATGGCGGCGACCGGAGAGAGTCGCCATTGACGCTTGTGTTTGATGGCGGTTTCGAAACGGGCTCGGTCTTCCAGGCGTAAATGAAAATGACCGCCCTCTTTACGATTCAGATCGGCCACGACCACCTTGGTGGTGGATCGACGTTCTTCGGGGGGGCGTGAAAGATCGACCACGATGACATCGTTGCGGAAAGGATCGGGGACGGCGTCGGCTTGTTCAACGGTCTGAAAAGCCTGCTTTTCGTCCATGTAAGTATAGAGGATGTTTGCTGTATTCTCGTCGATACGCCAATCGGAGATGGAAAGGGCGTCTTTTTGGGTCTTGATTTTGTCCGGAGTGTCGGTGGCTGGCTCAGAGGAGCAGGCGCCACAGCAAAACGCGACCAGACATGCGACAACAACCATGATTGTCCAACGCGACATTGACATCTCCATGAAGGGGGAATCAAGCTTTGGCGATGACCACCACCATCAAGCGCAACTGGAGTTGCACCTCGCCTGTTTCCGGCAGCAGGTTGTAGTTTTCTTCGGGAACAAGGATGCTATCCGATGCGTTGATGACGGCTTCGAATTTGAAATTGGATAAAATCGTATTCGATATCTCATCGATATTGGCTGGGAGCGCTTTTTCGACCAGGCGCTCCTTGCTTGGGAAATCCGGAACCGGGTCTCCGAAATAGGCGCGCTTGGTTTGGCCGAGTTTAACCAAACCCTTGTCTCCCACACCCAGCTCCTTGAGTTCGAACGTGTCGAATTCGCCTGATTCGATGGCGGATTTCCAATCGAAGGAGTCGCTGTCGTCGCCTTGCACAAGAGGCGTCAGATAGATGTCCAGCGGAGGCAAATCGGCTGGAATGGTGTTTTGCAAAATGGTGTATTCCACGGATCGGACGAAAACGCCGACCAGATTTCCCCGGTATTTCTCCAGGTTGGTGCCACCTGCGCTTTCGCTGAAATCGATGGTGAGATGGCTAGGGGTCAGCCGATACTCGCCGGTTTCGGGGTCGAAGTTGGGATTTTCAGCCTCGGGAACCTCCCCGTCGAAATCCATGTCGCCGTCCGTCGGTGTTTCGCTGTCCGAGTCGCCATCGGCGGCGGGGGCGAAGCGGACGGTGAGGGTGATTTCGTCGGTCTGGTGCTCGATTTCGAGGGGGATGGAGAAGACATCTTCGCAGAAGTCACCCATTAGAAAACCGACGGCCAGGATCATGATTGTCAACGGTAAAAGACGCTGGACAATCTGCGGTTTGTTTCCACCCATAATGACAACCTCTTGTTTGATTCGCCATGAGAGATCCTAGCAGAATCCACTCGGACTGGCAAGCGTCGACGGATAAGCGCTTGACGGACGGCGGGGGCATACTGTAGGTTGGGGTCGATAAATGATAGACTTGAATCCTCCTGCAGTTGAGGTAGAGGCTCATGATAGGCACTAAAGGACATTATGAGGGAGACAGCCGCAATATGTTTGGGTGGGCGGTTGTGTTGGGAATGCTCCTGATGTTGAGCGGTTGCGGTGCCAAATCGGCTCCGAAAGCGGTTGATGAAACGGCTCCTCCGACGCTTGAGCTGCTTTCCGCGATTGGGGAGAACGGTCGCTTGGAACTAGCGTGGCGTCTGCCGCCTGCCTCCGAAGACCGGGTCCAGGTGGCCGGGGTGCAGTTGTACCGCAAACAATGGCCGAAGGGCAGTACGGACCCGGCTGAGGCGCAAACGCTGCTGATGGTCGAAATCGAAAACAGTTCTCCAAATGGGGGCGATTTCAGTTTCACCGATGACTCCATGAAGATTGGGGATACCTATGAGTATCACCTGTTTCCCTATGATGCCGCGAAGGTTTTAGGGGCGGATACGGTTATCGGGCCGTTTGTGGCGGAATTTCCGACGGAACCCCCGGCTGATCTGGCGTTGTCGCCGGGCGATGGCATGGTGATTGTCGTGTGGCGTGAAGAAGCCGCCGATTCCACGCCGGTTGAGCCGGAAGCTGCACAGGTGGAAGCATCCGATTCGACAGAAGAGGCCAAGCCGGATGCGGCGGCCGAGACGGCCGAATCTTCCTCGCAAGCGCCTCCCACAGAAACTGCTGCGATTCCGGAAGGACCAGTCAAGGGGATCGTGATCTATCGTGCCGAAGGCAAAACCGGCATGTTTAAGAATACTCCGATTACAGCGTTGCCCCTGGTGGGAGGGTTGTACAAAGACGAAGGCGTACAGCCCGGTGCCTGGTTGCGGTATCGTTTGCGTAAGGCTTCGGCTCATAACGGTGTTCTTTTGTTGGGTCCGCCGAGCGATGAACAGGGAATCAAGGTCGTGGATGTCACGCCGCCGCCCGCACCGGTGGTGATGTGGATCAAAGCGATCGACGGCGGGGTGCGCCTGCGCTGGGAACCAGTCAGCGATCCGGGGCTTCTCGGCTACCTGGTCGACCGCCGATTGGCGTCTGAATCCCCCGAACAGGCCAAGCGTATCTCCCCGTTTTTAACTGTTGATGAATATACCGATCGGGACTTGAGTGAACCCGGCGATTATCTTTACCGCGTGGTGGTTCGTGACAAAGCCGGAAATCCGGCCTACTCTGCCGACCAAGCCGTGCGTTTTCCGGCCGAAAAACCGGTGTCCGAGGAGTCCCAGGCGGATGAACAAACCGCCGCCGTCTCCGATCCGGCTGTGGATGAAGAAGAGGTGGACAAAGCTGCTGCCGATTCCGCAACCGACGAAGCGGCGATTCCCGAAACGCAGAGTGCTGCCACGCCTTCCGACCCCAAACCGTGATTCTCAAGGAGAGTGGAACGAGATGAGACTACAAGGTGTTTATACGGCATTGATTACTCCCTTTAACGCTGATGGGCTTGATGAACCGGCCCTGCGTCGTCTGGTGCAGCGTCAAATCGAGGGCGGCATTTCCGGGATTGTCCCATTGGGATCTACCGGAGAAGCGGCGACCGTGAGCTTTGAGGAGCGTGCTCGTATCGTTGGTATCGTGATGGAAGAAGCCGGTGGAAAGGTTCCAGTGATCGTGGGAGCGGCCACCAACAACACCACGACGACCATCGATATGGTGCGTCAGGCCAAAGAACTGGATGCGGATGCCGCCATGGTGGTGGTGCCCTACTACAACAAACCGACTCCGGATGGCATCGTGGCCCATGTCGAAGCAGTGGCGGAGGCGGTGGATATTCCTCTGGTGGCCTATAACGTTCCTTCGCGTACCGGGACGAACATGACGGCGGAAACGGCCGCTCGTCTGGCGGATTTGCCCGCGCTGATCGGTCTCAAGGAAGCCAGCGGCAACGTGGCTCAGGTGGCCGAGATTCTGCGCTTGACCGAGGGCAAATGGGATGTGTTGTCCGGCGAAGACGCCCTGCTGTTGCCTATTTTGTCATTGGGTGGGCAGGGCCTGATTTCCACAACCTCGAATATTGTGCCGGATCGCTTCATGGCGGTGTACAACGCCTGGACAGCCGGAGATCCGGCCGCGGCCCGACGCGAGCAACTGGCGCTTTTAACCCTGATCGGGGCGATGTTTCGGCAATCCAACCCGATTCCGGTCAAAGCGGCCGCCAGTTTGATGGGTTTGTGCGAAAACCGATTACGCCTGCCCTTGGTTCCCATGGCAGGTGAAGCGTTGGCTGGTCTGCGCCAGGATCTCGCCGCCCATAATTTGCTGGGTTAAGGAGGCGATCCGATGACGACCCGTGTTGCACTTTTCGGAGCCGGCGGCCGTATGGGCGGCGTTTTGGCGAAAATGGTGATTGAAGCCGACGATTTGACCCTGGCCGGTGCCTATGAACGGTCCAGTCACCCCGATATCGGACGAGATGTGGGGGTGATTTCGGGCTTGTCGGTGCAGAAGCAGGTTTTATCGTCCTTACCCGATCGCATCGAAGCCGATGTGGTAATGGATTTCTCTTTACCGGAGGGTACGGCTCAGCTCTTGCGTGTTTTGCGCGGGCGACCGTTGCCCTTGATTTGCGGAACAACCGGTTTGTCCGAAAGTATTCGTGACGAGGTGGCCATGCTGGCCATGCGCGCCCCGGTGGTGTGGTCTCCCAATTTCTCTTCCGGTGTCAATCTGTTGTTTCACTTGGTGCGCCGCGCCGTCGCGGGTATGGGAAGCGATGTGGAAGTGGAGGTGGAGGAAATTCACCATCGAAACAAGAAAGATTCTCCATCAGGCACGGCCCTGCGTTTGGTTGAAGAAGCGGCGTTGGCGCTCAAATCCGATATCGATCCCGTAACGATCTTCGGTCGTCAAGGCGAAATCGGTGCGCGGCCGCACCACCAGATCGGCGTTCATGCCTTGCGCGGCGGTGATGTGGTTGGTGAACACACCGTGTTTTTGTTCGGTAACGGTGAACGTCTGGAACTGACCCACCGGACCTCCGGGCGTGAAGCTCTCGCCTCCGGCGCGCTTAAAGCCGCCCGTTGGGTGGGCGCTCAGCAGCCCGGCCTCTATGGTATGTTGGACGTGCTCGGCATTCAACCTTAAGATATCATCATTGTAACGGAAAGGTTCCCATGAAGTTCAAAACACCCAAGCCAGCCGCGCGAGTGGCTGAGTTACCTCCTTATCTGTTTGCTCGGATCGATGCATTGCGCGATGCGATGGTTCAAAAAGGCGCGGACGTCATCGATCTTGGCGTCGGTGATCCCGATATGCCGACGCCGGAACCTATCGTGCGTCGCATGCAGGTGGCAACGGAAGATCCGGCCAATCATCGTTATCCGGCCTATGCCGGGTCACGGGACTTTCGGATTTCCTGTGCGAAATACCTGAAAAAGCGTCTCGGCCAAACCTTCGATCCCGACCGCGAAATGCTGGCGTTGATCGGATCGAAGGAAGGGATTGCTCATTTGCCGCTGGCCTTCGTCGATCCCGGCGATGTGGTGCTCGTTCCCGATCCCGGTTATCCGGTGTACGCGATTGCGACCCGTTTTTGCGGCGGGGAGCCGGTGTTTATGCCGCTTAAAGCCGAGAATGCCTTCTTACCCGACCTGGACCGCATTCCGGCCAAAGTGTGGAACAAGGCCAAGATCCTGTTTTTAAATTACCCGAACAACCCCACCGGAGCTCGGGCCACAAAAGAGTTTTTCGCCCATGCCGTGGCCAAAGCGGCCAAATATGGTGTGCTGATTGCCCACGATGCGGCCTACTTCGAAATCTATACCGGACGAGAGCGTCCCATCTCCATTTTCGAGGTCGAGGGTGGCCGCGAAACGGCGATCGAGTTGTATTCCCATTCCAAAACCTACAACATGACCGGTTGGCGCGTCGGATTTGCCGCCGGGTGCGAGGCGGGTATCGCAGCTTTGGGGCGGATTAAAAACAACGTCGATTCCGGTATTTTCACGGCGATCCAGCAAGCGGGAATCACGGCCAATGACCTGCCGGTTCGGTTGACCAACGACATCCGCAAGGTGTATAACCGGCGTCGCAAGGCGGCCACGAAGGTGCTGGCGAAATCGGGATTCGACGTTTTCGATTCCGGGGCGACCTTCTATCTCTGGATCAAAACTCCCGGCGGCTGTTCGGCCGCTGAGTTTGCCATGCGGGCCCTGGAAGAAGCGGCGGTGGTCGTTACGCCCGGAACGGGTTTTGGAGCGGCGGGTGAAGGTTATTTCCGACTAGCGCTTTGTGCCGATCAGGCTCGGGTGAGTGAAGCGGTCGAACGCCTGGCCGCTTTGGCTTAAAGTCGGCAGACGGTTTGCAAGGAAACGATCATGCGCGCGGCCATCGGCATTGGAGCCAACATCGGAGAACGTGAGCTGTCGGTTCTGGATGCATTTCGCAATCTGGATGCTTTGCCCGCCACTTCTCTGGTGGCCCGGTCCTCGCTGTATGAGACCGAGCCGGTTGACGTGCTTGATGAACAGCCGTGGTACATCAATGCCGCAGCGGTTATTCAGACCAAGCTGTCTCCACGAGAGTTGCTGAATGCCCTGTTTGCGCTGGAGACGATCAAGGGGCGTGTGCGGCTCAAACCCAAGGCGGCACGCACCCTGGATCTGGATTTGTTGCTTTACGACGAGAAGACCATTCGTGAATTCGATCTGATTGTCCCGCATCCGAGACTGACCCAGCGGCGTTTTGTCCTCATGCCGCTGGCCGAGATCGCGCCCAGCTGGCGGCATCCGGTGTTGGGTGAAACGATCGAGAATCTGCTTGCTATTTGCCCGGACCCGGCAGAGGTCCGGTTGATTACCCATTAACGAGTGTTAAAAGGAGCCCGATCTCATGAAATTCTTTATCGATACGGCAGATGTGAACGAAATCAAGGAAGCGGCGGCCTATGGTCTGGTCGATGGTGTCACCACCAATCCGTCGCTGATTGCCAAAACCGGACGTCCTTTCGATGAGGTCGCGAAAGAGATTTTGGCGCTGGTGGAGGGTCCGGTCAGCCTGGAAGTGACGGCCGACGATTACGAAGGCATGATGACCCAGGCGCGTGAGCTGGCCAAGATGGGCGAGAATGTCGTGATCAAAGTTCCCATGACTCTCGAAGGTCTCAAAGCGGTCCGATCGCTGACGGCCGAAAACATCAAAACAAACGTCACACTGGTGTTCTCTTCGATGCAGGCGCTCATGGCCGCGAAGGCCGGAGCCACGTTCGTCTCGCCGTTCGTCGGTCGCCTGGACGACATCTCCAGCGTCGGAATGGAGTTGATCGAGCAAATCGTCGAGATTCTGAATAACTACGGATTTGCAACCGAGGTTCTGGTCGCTTCCGTACGCAGTCCGCTGCATGTGGTCGAAGCGGCCATGATGGGAGCGGATGCCTCGACCATTCCTCTCAAGGTCATCCAGCAGCTGGCCAAGCATCCGCTCACCGATATCGGCTTGGCGAAGTTCGCGGCTGATTGGGCGAAAGTGCCGAAATAAGCGCGACTATCGAGGAATGATTCAACCGGGCTGCAGGCTGATGCGGCCCGGTTTTTCTTGACGTGGACCAAAGGGCTGCGTTAGGCTGAAACGATTGGTCATTTCAAGGTGTTCCGGTTTCTCGAATCGAATCCGTCATTGTAGAGTCGAGGTGTGTTTCATGCGTTTGGGATGGATTGGGGTGATGATTGCGTTGTTGACAATGTTCGGATGTGAAGAACCTCCGGCGGCGGACAACATCGATCGGTCGGCTTTGTCGGCTTATCTGCTAAAAGAAGCTCCGGCCAAGTACGATGTGCCGGTAAACATCAATTTCGACAACAAAATTCGCATCCTCGGTTTGGACTATACGCCCAAGCCTCTGGCGCACAACAAGATGTATACGATCACGTTTTATCTTGAAGTGTTGGACCGGGTTGGTGCGGACTATGAGTTTTTCGGTCACTTCGAGCCGAATGGTCCGCAGCGTTTTCGCGCCAAGATGGACCACTTCGTGCTCGACAATAAATATCCCACCAGTGCCTGGCGCAAGGGCGACATCATCAAGGATGTTTTTCGCTCGCGCATGCCGGCCGGTTTTCCGGGCGAGAAAGGGATTCTCTGGGGCGGTTTCTACAAAGGCGAGACGCGGATGCCCATCGCGCGTGAGAGCCGCGACCGGGCCGACAGCGATGGCCGAGCTAAAATCGCCGCTTTACCTCTTACGGAATCGCGGGAGATCAAGCGTTACATGACGGTCTACCGGAGCGAAGGAAGCCTGACGCCGGATGGCAAGTTGGATGAGGTATCCTGGGGCAAAACAGAGGGTACCGGCGCATTGGGCAACCTGGCCGGAGACAAAACCGTCAAGCCTGAGACGAATGTCAAAATGTTGTGGGACGACCGTTATCTATACATCGCGTTCATTTGCGAGGACGCCGATGTCTGGACCAGCTACACCAAACGCGATGATCCGCTTTACCGCGAAGAAACCACCGAGGTCATGATCGACGCGGATGGGTCGAAGTCCACTTACTACGAACTGCAGGTCAATGCCGCCAATGCCGTATACGACGCCTATTTCCCCGAACGTCGTAAAAACATGGATATCAAGTGGGACTCCAAACTGAAATCCGGCGTTCAGGTGGAAGGGACTTTGAATAAGCGGGAGGATCGCGATACCCGCTATGTGGTCGAAATGGCCGTGCCTTTTACCGAGATCAAAGACGCCCCGAATCTGCCGCCCAAACCCGGCGATCAATGGCGCATCAATTTCTACCGCATGGAACGTCCGCAGAAGCGGGGAACTCTGGCGGCGATGTGGTCGCCTACCCTAGTCGGCGATTTTCATACTCTGGGACGCTTCGGGACGATTACTTTCAGTGACAAACCTGCGGGAACGAAACCGGCGGCCAAGGCCGTAACGCCCGACTTAATAAAGGTGAAACCCAACCGGGTGGTTCCGAGTACGGCACGCAAACGAAACACGAAATAATGAGCCGGATGATAAGGCGAAGGAGGCGATGATGTGTAATACACGGAAATGGAACGGATTGGCGCTGGCTGTTTTCTTGATTGTGGCTTTGGCCTTTCCGGCTTGCGGTTCCGATTCCGATGAAAACGGAGCGGATGGCGATACGATGGCTCCAACCGACGGCGATGCCCCGACCGATGGGGATCGACCGGTTGACGGCGATAGTCCGGCCGATGGCGACAGTCCGGTTGACGGCGATGGCGGTGTGATCATCACGACGGATGGCGACGATAACGAACCCCAGCCCGACTGCACCAAAGACGCCGAGTGTTTCGGCGACGAGTGGTGCGACACCAGCCTGGGTGTCTGCAAGCGGCGCAAGCTACTATGCGAAGCCTGCACCACCAGTGAGGAATGCGGATTGAGCGACGACGCCTGTCTGCCCGACGGAGTCTGCGGCCACTATTGCGGATCGGGCTATGTCTGTCCGGACGGCTGGCTGTGTGAGCAGGTGGCGGGTATCAGTATCGAACAGTGCGTGTTCGACACCAACCGCCCCCCAGGTGACGTGGGAGCTTCCTGTTGCACCCATAACGATTGCACCGAGCCGAATGTCTGTAATCCCTTGACGGCGAAATGCTTCCCCGGTTGCAGTGCCAGCGCCGGTTGTCCCACCGGGCAGGTTTGCCTCGACCTGGATGGCGCGGGCGGCCGCAATGGTCTTTGCATGGACGGTTGCCTGGTGAAGGAAGACTGCCTGGGCGGTGAAGTTTGCATCGACGGCGTCTGCGTCGAGGGCGATTGCGCGGCCAAGGAACATTGTCCGTTGGAATACCAATGCGATGTGGCTTCTCGTACCTGTGAGCCGGGTTGCGACAACGACGGCGATTGCTATGCCTACAACGAGTGCATCGAGGGCCAATGCGTCGAACGCACGGGTTGTGAAGGAACTTGGCAATGCGGCCTGGGCGAGCTTTGTTCGGTGGAATTGCCCGACGGCGATCCGGAAGACCGCGGCTGCTGTTTCGCCCCGCGCGAAGAAGCCACCGGCGAATGCCAGAATCCTTACGGTCCCCAGCCTTTCTGCATGGAGTGTACCGACACGCAGAATCAGAACAACGAATGCGGTGAAGGCAACTATTGCGTTACCTTGCAGGAAGAGGATGACAACGGCAATACGGTCGAGCTCGGTTCCTTCTGTTTCGTGGCATGGGATTGCACCCTGCGCCAGGAAGGGGAAGTGGAAGAGGGAACCCTCGAGTGTCCGCGCGGTTATTCCTGCGGCAAGCTCGAAGGCAACGGTGTCTCGACTCGGGGCTGCATGGCCGGTTGCCATACCGGCAAATACTGATGGTCGGCCCGTCCGGACACTTCCGGGCGGGCTTTTTTTATGCGCATAGCGATGGGTGAGGAATAGCCATGGCGGTGGATCCAACTCGGCGGGTAGTCGCCCTGACCGGGGCTTCGAATTATCTCGGACAGGGGTTGATGCGACGACTGGCGGATGACGAACGTTGTGCGCGTATCGTCGCCATCGACATCAACAAGCCGGAATTCGAACATCCCAAGCTGGTTTACTACAAAGTGGATCTGACCGGTCCCGCCTCGCAGCAGGTGGTCAGTCGGCTGTTTCAGAACGAGGGTGTGGATACTTTTGCGCATCTTATTTTCACCTACACGTTGTCGCGGAACCGAACCTTGGCCCATGAACTGGAAGCTATCGGTACTCTGCACATTCTGGATGCCTGTTCCGAAGCGGGAGTGTCACGGGTGGTGGCGCGTTCGACTACGGCGATTTACGGGGCGCGTCCCGGTAACCCGGCTTTTCTCACTGAAGATCATCCGGTCGGTCAACGCGGCGCAGACACGTTTACCGCCGACAAAGTTGAAATGGAACGCCAGATGCGTCAGTTCCGCCGCGAGCACCCGGCGGCGAAAGTGATGATTCTGCGCGATTGCACCTCGCTGGGCTCGACTTCCATGAACTACCTGTCGAGTATTCTTTTTGCGCGTCACTCCCCGCGATTTTTCGGGCACGATCCGCTGATGCAGTTTATCCATGAAGATGATTTGTTCCGGGCATATCACATGGGGGTGATGGGCGATGCGGAAGGGATTTTCAACATCGTCGGAAAGGGCGTGCTCCGGTATTCCGAGGCGATCGAGCGCGCCGGAGGCCGTGAACGTATTTTACCGGGAGTTTTTTTAAAACCGGTAACATCCCTGCTGTGGAGCCTTAAGCTCTACGACATTCCCAGCAGCTACCTGGGGCATTTGAAATATCCTTGGGTCGCAGATGGAACCCGGGCGGCCCAGGTACTCGATTTCGTTCCGGCGCATGACTGCTTTGAAGCCCTTGACGACGTGCGGCGCGTTCGAGCGCAACGTGGGATGGGAGGAGAATGATGGCCAAATCCGTACTCGGCAACGATCCTTTCCTGAGTGGACCCGCTGAAAAGAAGCCCGCGACTGGGAAGAGCGGCAAGACGAAAGGGGCTGCTAAGCCCAAAAAGGCGTCCACCCCGAAAGCAAAGCCGGTAACGGTGGAAAAGCCGAAACCGAAAACGAAGCCTGCCAAGAAAACGACAGCCAAGGCATCGAAGGTCTCGAAAACCGTCAAGGCGCCGTCGAAAAGCAAGGCCGTTTCCAAGGCCAAACCCAAGACCGCCGCAGGCCCAAAGGCTAAACCGAAAGCATCCCCTAAAACTTCCCGAAAGAAGACACCTAAAAAGACCGCGCCGCGTCAAAGCGGCACCGGAAAATCGGCTCGTGTGCAACCAGCGTCTGTCGCACAACCTGAGTCGAACGTGCAACCGGCCGAAGGCGCAGCGGAATGGGCCTCGGCTCGATCGAAACGCTCGCTGGCGATTGGCGGGGGCGATCCAAAGCTGATTCGCCGATTGCGTCCCGACGGCTTTACGGTCGGGCAGGAATACGGTTACGATCCCGAGCTCAGCCAGCGTGCGGAATCTTTGTTGTCTTTCTTCTACCGTTTCTATTGGCGGGTTTCCGTCAAGGGTATCGAAAATCTGCCGAAAACGGGACGCGCGGTGCTGGTGGGTAACCATGCCGGAATTCTGCCTTTCGACAGTCTGATGGTCAGCCATGCCGTGCGCCGTGAAGCGAAACGCGATATCTGGCCTTTGATGGAAGACTACTATTCCTATTTCCCCGTTTTGGGACCGCTGTTGTCGCGCCTCGGTCTGGTGCGCGCCTGCCAGGAAAACGCCCAACGTCTGCTGGCGGAGGATCAGCAGGTTCTGGTGTTCCCCGAAGGCATCAAGGGTATTGTCAAACCCTACCGCAATCGCTACCGTCTGGAACGCTTCGGGCGCGGGGGATTTGTCAAGTTATGTCTGGTCAGCGACGCTCCGGTGATTCCGGTGGCGATCGTGGGATCGGAAGAAGTGCACCCGATCATGGCCAATCTCGGCGGACTGGCCAAGACCTTGGGATTGCCGTTCTTCCCGCTTACGCCGCTGTTCCCGCTTTTAGGGCCGCTTGGGCTTGCGCCTTTGCCCTCCAAATGGACGGTGATCTTCGGCGAACCTATGTACATCAACCAGTTCGGACCCGAAGCCGCAGGCGACCGTACGGCGGTCAACCGCTTGTCCAACCAGGTCAAAGGCCAGATCCAGAAGATGATCGATATGGAGATCGGCCAGCGTTCCTCTCGTTGGCGCTGAGGCGCGGAGGGCTTTCTCGCCGCGTGCTGGAGCCCATTGCATGACTCGCCGCGAAACCGCCGCTATCGGGATCATCCGCATTCTTCAAAACGCGGGGTATCAAGCCTATATCGCCGGGGGCGCGGTGCGCGACCGTCTTCTCGGTTTGGCGGTTGCTGATATCGACATCGCCGGCGATGCAGGGCCCGACGATGTCGAAGCCCTGTTCGACCGTACCGAGCGAGTCGGGAAAGCTTTCGGCGTCGTGCTCGTCCACTATAAAGGTGTGACCACCGAAGTGGCCACGTTTCGTTGCGACGGTCCCTACCTTGATGGGCGTCGCCCGAGTTGGGTGCGCCGTGCCACGTTGGAAGAAGATGTCGCGCGTCGCGATTTCACCATCAACGGCATGCTGTACGATCCACAGGCGGATCGTCTGATCGACCGCGTGAATGGTCGCGCCGACCTGGAAGCCCGCTTATTACGCGCCATCGGTGACCCGGCGGCCCGTTTCGCCGAAGACCGCCTGCGCCTGTTTCGGGCGATTCGTTTCGCGGCCCGTTTGGATTTCGTTATCGAACCCGCTACCTGGACGGCGTTGTGTGCCGCCGCTTCCGAATCCGCCATTCTGGCTCCCGAACGTGTGTTCGACGAACTCACGCGCATGCTTCTCGGTCCCCATCCCGGTCGAAGCCTGCATCTCTTGCGCGATAGCGGTTTGCTGGACGTCTGGCTGCCGGAGGTCGCGGCTTTGACGGGCGTTGAGCAGCCGGTCGAGTATCACCCGGAAGGCGATGCCTTCGTTCATACGGCCGGAGTTCTGGAGCACCTGCTGCAGCCGTCGCCCGCCCTGGCTTGGGGAGCTTTGCTGCACGACATCGGCAAGCCGCCCACCGCCGCGCGCGATACGAAGGGGCGGCCGATTTTTCACCGCCACGCCGCCGTTGGAGAAAAACTGGTGCACACGGTGGCCGACCGGCTGCGTTTTTCCAATATACTGCGGGAAGAAACGGCTGCTTTGGTACGCGGGCACATGCGTTTTCTCGACTATCCGCAGATGAAAACGAGCACGCGAAAACGCTTTCTGGCTCAAACGCAATTTGACGATCATCTGGCTTTGCATCGTGCCGATTGCCTGGCCTGCCACGGCGATCTGTCCACGTATCAGGCCATCCGCGAGGCATTGGAGGCCCAGCCGGACGCTCGTTGTTTACCGCCGCCGCTGCTGAACGGTCACGATTTAATGGAGCTTGGTGTACCCGAAGGACCGCGTATCGGGGCGTTGCTGGCCGAGTTGCGCGAGCGGCAACTCAATGGGGAATTGAGCGAACGCGGGCAGGCGTTGGTTTACATGCGGGAGCGGCTTGAGATGGAATTGGGTGAAGGGACGAAGGGAAGGGACCCGTCTTGAGGCGCAGTGTAATGGAAAATGACCTGTGGGAGCTATTTCGATTTCAGGAGATCCAGTTTTCGGGTGACTTCATTTTTTGTCAAACACCCGATTTCGATGAGCTTGCCCAGTAAGTCGAGAACGGTTGATGTATCGAGCACAGGTGGGCCTCCGGGGCCGTATCCGAGCTTCAATCGACCTCCGGATATTCGCAGATCTTTGTAATAGGAGAACCATACCCCGGAGATTTCGCTGGCTTGTTTACCGCTTACCAAGAAAACAAACGGCTGGTAAGTTTCTTCCTTGTTGGCCAGCGAAATGGCTCCGCGCAGGAAAGGTTCCCATATTTCGCCGGGCTCTTGGAGATCGAAGCTTTTCTCGATGTAGGCAGGTTTATCGCAATATGAACACCGAAACCATCCGCTTTCATCTCGGTGATTGTCGAGCAGATCGACGATGTTTCTAGCTCCCGTGGTCTTGCCGCAAGCGCTGCATTTCAACGACCATCCCATCGTGACAAGTCCTTTCTCATGTTGAGAAGTCCCCCCGGCCGCGTTTTCCAGCGGCGATGAAACCACACCCATTGTTCGGGATGCTGACGGATGACCTGTTCCAACTGCGCCGTGGCGGCGGCGGTGAGACGCTGTACCTCGCTGTCGACCTCGTTATCGGGGTTGGGCCGCAGGGCTTCATTGACCTGGATCACATAGCCGGCCGGTTCGCGCAGGCAGGAGACGACCAGCAGTGGAGCTCGGTTGCGTAGAGCAAGGGAGGCCGCCCCCGAGGGCGTATGAGCCGAGCGTCCGAAGAAAGGCACGAATACGCCGGGGGCGCGGGTGTCCTGATCGATCAAGAGCGCGAGCATATCGCCACGCGCAAACAGCGCTTTCAGATGGTTGGTCAGACGCGGGTCGTCACGCACCAGGGCGGTGATGCCATAGCGACGCCGCAGCGACTCGATGCGTGCTTGCAACACCGGATCGTAACTGCGACCGGTGACGGTGTGCAGGGGGAAGTGCTGCGCGAGCGCCGCACCCAGAAGTTCCCAGTGACCGATGTGGCCGGTGGCGACCACCACGCCGTTTCCTTCCCGCCAGGCGTCGTGTAGGCGTTCGTAGGCTCCGGGGGCGAAGCGGATGCGAGCGAGGATGCAATCGCGGTCGCGATGTAATTCCAATGCATCGATAAGGGCATGGGCCATGTGTTCGGTGAGATGCCGGGCGATACGCCGGGCTTCCTCCGGGTTGCCGTCGGTACAAAACTGCATGAGCTGGGTTTGCGCGCGCTGCCGGTCGCGGCGGGCCACCTGCCAGGCCAGCCGGGCCAAAACGGTCGCCAATCGATCGCGCCAACGCCACAGCAAGCGTTCATATAGCCACCACGCCGTCAGAAGAAGGCCGCGGATCGTGGCATTCTTGACGACCTGGAGCATGGAGATCAGAGCTGAAAGTCGATGGTCACGCCGATCAGGCGTTCGTCGGTGTGTTTGATCGCCTGGTTGTAACCGATTCCGACGGAGAACGCCGGATCTTTATAGGCCATGCCGCCCGATGCGTAATGATCGCTCATGTAAGTGTCGTACTCATAGCCGCCCCGCAAGGCCACCATGCGCATGATGATGTATTCGATACCGGCGCGGAAGGCGTGCTTTTCGCCGTGTTTGTAGACGTAGGAATTATCGTCCGGCTCTCTTTCGTGGAAGACATCGAACCCGAGAATATAATCGAATCCGATATAAAACTCGTCCTTGAGCGCAAAGGCGATACCCGAGCCGAGCTTGAGAGGCCAGTTTTCATAGGCGGTGTGGATGAGGTTGTAGCCCACGACACCGAATTGCAAGCCGAAGTCGGTGCGGGCGAACAGGCCCACGTCGATGTTTCCGGCATCCACGTCGTGCCGCATGGGGCGCCAGGCATGGACGTACTTGCCGGTGACACCCAGCATGAAGTAGCGATTGATGGCACCGGCCAGGGTCAGGCGCGGGACGATGCGGTCGAGAGTGGCGTCTTTGAACGGTCCGAACATCTGGCGGAAGTCGGTGGTTTCCGTCGGATCGTCATAGTTGATTTCCGGTTCGGTGTTGGTACGGCGGTAGTATGGCGTTGCGGCCAACCAGGCCATGTCGTTTTCGTTCCAAAGTTGCCGACCGTTGTAGCGTTGGTAGGTGACACCCATCTGTGCACACAGGACGCTGGTTACGGTATCGACAATGGAGGTATGAAAGGCCATGGAGTCGCCCATCGGATTGAATTCGCTATCGACGGCGATGGAATAAATCATATCCTGAGCGATGGCGGCCGGGTTGTAGATCGAACCCGTGTTGTATTCGCCGATGGCGATGTGGGTGCGGCCCATGGCCATCGGACGGGCCATGTCGATTTCTTCCCGGAGGGGACTCCAGGGTTCGGTTAGTGTCACCTGGGCGGCGGCGGAAGTGGCCGTTAGCCAGCAAACGACCACCAGCATCCAAGAAAGCTTACAACGCGTCATTCATCATCCCCATCTGGTTTGAGTGCATGGCACCAAAGGCCCCGGCGTGGTGTTCATACGCCGCAAACGGCAGTATTATACTAAAAATAATGGCAAAAGTCCACGGCTATCGAATCTGCGATCAAGCTTGACAGTTTGCCAGCTGTCCGAGTAGGATTCGGCATCCGTGAGGCGAAGCCTGTTTGAGGAGGATTATACATGTCTCGTATGTTGAAAGAAATCAAAGAAAGCCCCGAGGTTTTGGCACGCTTGTATCAGCGGGAATCGAAGCGGGTGGACCGGCTGACCACTTATCTGCGCGATAAGGGCATAAATACGGTAACGTTCGTGGCACGTGGCACCAGCGACAACGCCTGTCTGTACGGCAAATATCTGGTGGAGTCGATGCTGGGTATTCCGGCGCATCTGGCCGCTCCGTCCATCGTTACCATCTACAGCTCCACGATTCACGTCGAACAGTCATTGGTCATCGGCGTTTCGCAATCCGGTGAGGGAAAAGACGTCAATCAGTATCTCTCGCACGCTCGGGAGACCGGTTCGATGACGTTGGCCATCACCAACACACGCGGCTCGTCGATTACCAAAGTTGCCGATGAGGTGATCTACCTGCACGCCGGTACCGAGGAATCGGTGGCGGCGACCAAGACCTATGTCGCTGAATGTATGGCGCTTTTGATGCTGATCAGCAATTGGGCGAAGCAGCGTACGGTCGTGAACCTGTTGCCCAATATGGCCGAAGCGGCCGAGCAGGTGTTGGGCTGCGAGGAGGAGATTCGTCAGCGGGTCGAGCGTTACCGCTTTGCCGCACACGCCGTGGTTTTAGGCCGGGGTTACCATTACGCTTCGGCCAAGGAAATGGCGTTGAAACTGATGGAGACCTGCTATCTGCCCACCCAGGCGTTTTCCATCGCCGATTTCATGCATGGTCCCATTGCCATGATTCACGAAGGTTTTCCCACTTTCATGTTTATCACGCGCGGCAAGATGAATGCGCCCATGCTGGAAGTGGCTAAGGATTTGTATCAGAAGGGGACGGAGTCGGTGATTTTCTCGAATACCACCGAAACGAAGAAATACGCCTCCATCCATTTCATGATGCCGCGTGCATTGCCCGAAGTGGCGACCCCGATCAGCTATATCATACCGGGCCAGCTTTTCACCTGTTTCCTTTCCCAGGCCAAGGGACTCGATCCCGATCGGCCCAAATACCTGAAAAAAATCACGCAGACCTGGTGAGAAATCGGTTGCCAATCGTTCATCCTATTCACCCCGGCTTTGGCTGGGGTGTTTTTTTTACTTCCGATTTGATTCACCAAAATCTGCAAGCGGCAAAAAGGCTTGACCCGGCTTGAAAAACCTGTATAATTATGTAAAGTTTTTATTAATTAAGTTCAAATGATGCGAGCAATCAACATTCTTTGGCAAATCGGAATCCATAGCGTCATCCTGCTGCTGTTGTGCGGTCCGATGGGCTGCGAGGATGCCGCAGGTGAGGCGCGGGCGCGCGATGAGCGTGAGCGCATGACAGAACTGAACCGGCAGGTCAGCGATGCCCATGTCCGCATTGAAGAGCTGCGCAACCGCGTGATATTGTTGGAAGAAAGCTTGGAGCAGTTCGTTCTTTCAGGGCGGCATGCCCCGCCTCAGAATCTGAAGAAGGTGAAGCTGGTACCCCAGGCCGAAACCGGGCAGAATGCACCCAAGGCCCCGAAACAATTGACTTCTTCCGCCAAAAACGGTAGAAATAATAGTGTGCGCGAACCTGCTCCAGTACTGATCTCCAATTGGGACGGTGCCTCGGCCAGAAGGTCCAAGCCTGCGGCTGCGTCGCTCAAACATGAGGGGATGATTCACGAATACGAAGTTGCCTTGGCTCTCTATCGTGCCAAGGATTACATGGGAGCGATTCGGGCTTTTTCCGAGTTTGAACGAGGCCATCCGAACACGGCTTATACCGACAACGCGGTGTTCTGGATGGGCATGGCATTTTTCGAACAGTCTGAATGGAACCTTGCGGTGGCGGAGTTCGAGCGCCTCGAAGGCTTCAAACAGTCGAATAAACACGCCGATGCGCTGTACTATCGCGGGCAAGCCTTGATGAAACTGGGCGATGTCCAAGGGGCGCAGGCTGTATGGAACCGCTTGCTGACACGTTTTCCCCAAAGCGAGGCGGCCGGTCGACGCCGGATCGAAGCCCGGGAGAAAACGGATTGAACCTAACCGTAGCCATTGAAGGAGGCATCGGTATGAAACGCGCACAACTCGCCCTGATTCTTGCAGTGTTGGTTTTGGTCGTTTGGCCTGCCAACGCTCAGGAGACGATCGACGACAGCTACGACATAGCCGAGGAAGGCGAAGCGGGCGCGGCCCCGGCGCAGGTCGGAGAAGATGGCGTCGTGTTTGTCCAGGGTCAGGAAACGCCCCAGTACGTCGTGCAATCCGGCGACACTCTCTGGGATATCTGCGGACGTTTTCTCGGCAACCCCTGGTACTGGCAAAAAGTGTGGGCGATGAATCCACAAATCGCCAACCCGCACTGGATCTATCCCGGGAATGTGATTCATTTCCAGAAAGCCGGTGAGACGGGCACCATGGTGACCATGGAGCAGCAGCAGACCACCGAAGAAGACCTGAGCGCCATTCCCGAAGTGATGGACGAAAACGCGTGGGGGCAGGTCAGCGAAGGCGGCAAATATGAGCTGGAGAAGTACTTATCCAAGATCAGCTCCAATTCCTTCAACTTCTTCAATTTCCGGCGCGATGGTTTTATCGCCAAAAACGAGTTGCGCAACAGCGGTAAAGTCGCGAACTCGCCCGAAGAGAAGACGATGCTGTCGCAATATGACTTGATTTACATCGAGCCGAAAGACATCAACACCTTTTCCATCGGCCAAGTCTATCAGATCTTCCGGCAGCATGGCGAGGTGGAGCATCCCCATACCGGCGATGACATCGGTTACAAGATTCAGGTGCTGGGTCAGGCCGTGATCAAACGTATCACCGACAAGGTGGTGACGGCGCAGATTACCGAAAACTACGATCCCGTCGAGCGTGGCGATTTGGTGCGTCCCTGGAAGAGCCCCGTGAAAGACATTCGCCCGCGCCGCAACAAAGTGACGTTGCAGGGTTATGTCGTGGATTCGCTGATCGATCATGCCATCATGGCCGAACATCAGATCGTGTTTCTGGACAAAGGCATCGGCCAGGGTGTGGAAGAAGGCAATCGCTTCTTCGTCATCCGGCAAGGGGATCCCAGCACCTACAACGACGGTTTCGATGATGACGAACTGCCCTTCGAGAAAATCGGCGAGTTGATCGTGCTCTCGGCCGGATCGTCCACCAGTGTGGCGCTGGTCGCCCGCAGCTTGGTCGATCTGAAGGTCGGGGACCGTGTTGTGATGGAAAAGAATTATTGATCGAAAGCGGGTTACGTCCGAGAATGTGAACACGGCCCCGGTCCCCGGTTGGATACGGGGCCGTTTTTCTATCATCCACCGGAAACCGAAGGCGATCGAGGAATGGCATGAACAAGACCACCCACTTCGTTTCAAACCGTGATGGCTGGAAGCTGGCGCTTAAATGCATCGTCGACCCGGAACGTTTCGATCCGACCCGTCGTCCGGTGGTGATCGTACCCGGTTATGGAATGAATGCCTATATCTTCGGCTACCATCCCAATGGTTTGTCGTTGGAAGACTATCTGGCGCAAAGCGGAGTCGAGGTGTGGTCGGTCAACCTGCGGACCCAGGGGGAGTCGGTGTGCGAGGGCGGTAGCCGCGAATACGGTATGCGCGAAGTCTCGCTGATCGATATTCCCGCCGCGCTTGATTATATTTTGGAGCATACCGGCACTCGCGCCGGCAAGGTCGATCTACTGGGCTGCAGTCTGGGCGGCACGATGGTATACGTCTATGCCGCGTTGGCCGGGACGGCGCGTGTGGGAGCCATTGCGTCCATGGGCGCGCCGTTGCGCTGGGATGCCATTCATCCCGTGCTGCGCATCGCTTTTTCTTCGCCGCGCGTGGCACGCCAACTGAAATTGAAGGGGACGCGTACTTTAGCGCGCTTTGCCTTGCCGGTGATGGCGAAGTGCCCGGCCTTGTTGTCGATTTATTTGCACCCGGATATTACCGATATTTCACATCCGGAGATGCTCGTGAAAACGGTTGAAGATCCCAACTCGATGTTGAACGGCCAGATTTCCGAGTGGATTATCAATAAGGATCTCGTCATCGACGGCGAAAACGTCACCGAACGCTTCGCGGCCGTAACACGCCCGCTGTTCTTGATGCTGGCCAACGCCGATGGCATCGTGCCGCCCGAGACGGCCCTGTCGGCCATGTGTGCGGCGTCAGCGATGAAAGAAGCCGTAACCGTCGGTGATGAGGCGGTTCGCTTGGCCCATGCGGATATGTTCATTTCACGTGTCGCGCAGGATCTGGTTTTCAGGCCGCTGGCCCAATGGCTTGAAAAAGCGGCAACAGTTGCTTAGCCGCACAAAATAAAGCATCTACTCTCGCTGGAACCCCCCTGCCGCCAGTAGACAGACTAGGGCACATAAGCCGAGAGTGCCGGGAATCCCATACAGAGGCAAGGCAAGCAGGCCCACTGCCAGAGCCGCCACGGCTGCGGCTCCGTGGTCGACCGCGCGTAGGAGTCCGGCGCTGTGTCCGACCCCGCGCGGCTGGCGTTCGCGCAGCCACTGCGCCGTCGTTTGGAAAATGGCACCGCCCAGTACCGCCTGTCCGAGCAGCAGAAGCGCCGCGAGGCCGGTGGCCGTCCATTCATCGATCCGACCCGTTAGAAGCGGAAGCAGGAGCCCGACGACTCCCATCCAACACGTCATGCTGACGAGAAGCCGGGCGGGAAGTCGGGCGGGGAGGGTCTCGAAATTTTTCAAGCGCCATTCGGCCAGAACCGCGCCGAGTCCGATTCCGGCCAAGTATGACGCTACCAATGCGCCGAGCCGCAGGTAAAGCTGCCCATATCCGGCCTGATAGGCCGTCATGACAGCGACTTCCACCACGATTCCGCAGCCTCCCGCCATGGCGACCGCGAGCAATCCGCCTGCGCGGCTGCGGGGTGACCGGCGTGCCAGCCAGGTTAGCAAGGTGACCAATCCAAGAAAGAAGCCCGCCGCCATCCACGTGTGTTTGCGCAACCAAAGCGCCCGGTCGAAATGGCGTGTGTCGCTCTGGCCAGCCTTGAGCGTGAAATAGAAAAAAAGCGCGTTGGAATGCAGATCTTGCATGATGGACGCCCCCTGTTTGCGGGCGCGGTTGAGAGCGGTGTCGAGCATCGCGCGTCGATCGGGCGAGAGGGCGTCCGCCAGCCAAGCCTCGTTGGCCTTTTTCGGAGTGAGTCCCTGTTTGGCAGCCATCCGGGTCAGCGCTGCGGCAGTCGGATTATGCGGAGTCGCCCGGCAGACGAGCCAGTAGCGGTCGAGGGGCAAAAAGCTGCAGTGGGGGAAGGCGGTTCGTGCGGTGTCAATGAGCGAAGCCAGAAGCAGGGCCTCCGGTTCGCTGACGTAATTGCCGGGCGAGCCGAGACCGAGCAGCAGGGTGCCGTCGGGGGCTGAAAGACGCGCCGCCGCGTCGCGGAAAAAAGATGAAGACAGATAGCGTGTGCCTGCGATGCTTTCAGAGTCGGCTCGGGGCAGAAGGATCAGGCCGGGATTGCGTCCGGTGGAGGCGGGCGATGTCGGGCGCAGGCTGCGGCGCGGATCGTCGGTGGTGATCAGACGCATGGCGCCACCGCCCACGGAATCGAAATCATTGCAGATATGCGAATCGTGCTTTCGTTCGAGGGTCACCAGATCGGCATCGGCTTGCATGAGCCGTAACCCGCGTTTGGGGAATATCTCCGAAAGCGAGCAGGCGTCGGAGAGCGTGCCATCCAGCAACCAGATGTCACCGTCGTCCGGCGCCACCGCTGCCGCCAGGGTTTGCAGGATATCGGACGATTCCCAGTCGGCGTTGTCCACCCGTAGGCTGGAACCGTGGAAAATGGCCGACTGTCCTTGAGCATCCAGAGCCAGCAGGCGGCCGCTGCGACCTTGGGTTACCTCCAGAACCGGATAGCCGAGAAAATGTTTCGGAGCTTGAGTGGTGAGGGTGGTAATGGCATAAGCCAATCCGATCATGGCGAGCAATCCGGCGGTCGCTTTGAGCGTTCCGGCCGCGCGCCGCGCGTAGAGGAAAGCGGGCGGAAAGCTGAAAGCCGCCAGCAACCATAACCACTGACGCGCCGTGAGCAGATCGGTGAGAGCCGAGGCCAGAAGCAGCCCGCCGATGGCGGAACCGAGGGCTTCGAACACGGTAATGCGTTTAAGGGCGGTCCCGAAGTGCCGCGCGTCGTTACGGACCAGCCAGGCAAACAGCGCTCCGGCGGGTAGGGCGGGCGGGAGCATCGCCAGGAAAACGAGCGCGAAAGCCTGCAAAGCTGTTGGCAACGCGCCGACGGGTGCACCGAAATAGGCGGGATCGAGATCGGCGAGAAAAAGGCCGCAGGCCGTTGAAACGGGCAAAAGCGCAAGCGCGAATGCGATGCAAAGGTCGGGGTGCCGGGCACGGTCGGCCGCAGGTCCCGTGACAAGCGCTGCGAGGCCGGTGGCGGTCAACCAGGCGCACAGCCCGACGCCGATGGCGAATTCGTTCCCGCCCAGCGCGGATAAGACGGCGCGCAGCACAAGGACTTGGGCCAAGGCCGTTGCCGCCCCGAAGGCGATCGCGATAAAAGCCCGCGCTCCCCGGTTGGACGTGTTCCGCATCGTATCCTCGATAGACACGGGGCTAAGGTGCGGTTTCTGTCGGGTCGCCATCGCCGAACACCAGACCCTGGAAGCGGTAAATGGTGACGGAGTCCTCTTTCCAGGCATCTGCCGGTAAGCCTGCCTTACGTGCCGTGTGACTGAGAAATTCGTCTCGATCCCAGCCCCACTCGACCGGCACCTGCGGCAGAAGCAGACCACGTTGATAACCGCGTTCCATCATCAGGCCGTCGCGCCCCACCTTGATTTCGTCGATACTCTCGATTTTTTGCATAGGGGTCAGCACGGTGATCTCGAAATCGAGCTTGGGCAGCTCCGCCGTCGAAACGGGAGGGAAACGCGGATCCTGCGAACAGGCGGCCGTGGCCATCTCGCGCACGCACTCCCACAAAGGCAGGCGTGCTTCGGTGTGACCGATGCAGCCGCGCAACTCGCCGTCCATTTGGAGGGTGACGAACGCCGCGCCTTTGGATTTAAGCAAGGGATCGCTTATTTCGAAGTCGGGCTTCGTGTGCTCGGTCACCCAGCCTGTCACCGTCTTGCGAGCGATGTCGACGAGGCGGTGTTTTTGATCCAGTGTCAATTCGAAATCCATCTTGTCCTCCCCTGTAGGCGGTTGGTTGACGGCGGTGGACGGCTCGGGACGTTCGAAGGCGACGGCCGCGTAACCCACGACCCGATTGCGCTCTCCGAAGGTATCGCCCGAATTGCGTGCATCGAGCAGCACGGGGGCCGGGCCGTTGATTTGCTGTTGCGCGGTCATGAGCGTCCAGACCGGCAGGATACCACAGAATTCACAGCGGCGTTCGCGCATGGCGCGCAGCAATCCCGGGCGGTCGAGCTTGACGATGAAATCGAGACCCAGACGGTCCATGGCTTGGGCGGTGGGGTAGTCGTGAAAATGCGAGAGATCGGTGGACGCCACCAACAGCACGTTGTCGCGCCCGGCGTAGCGTTCGACCAAAATCTTGGCCAGGCTTTCGGCCATGGCCGGGTCACGCTGTTGGCCGAACAGAAGCGGTACCAGCTTGGCGTCGGGTAAAACCTGCTGAATAAAGGGCAGTTCGACTTCCAAAGAGTGTTCGCCGGCAAACAGCGCCGGGGCGTGGTCGATGAAAGGGGCGGCGGCGATGAGGGCCTCCACCTCGACGGCATCCACCGGCAGGTCGCCCAGCGGTGTGCGGAAAGTCGATGCGCGCACGGTGCCCACCCCGGAGAATTTGATCGAGCCGTCGGGCGCGAACGGATTGTGGGCGAAGGCCAGAACGACCACGGTTTTGATCGCTTTCCCGACGAATGGTTTGAAAGCGAAGGCGGCCACCGGACCCGAGAAGCGATAGCCCGCATGTGGAACGATGATGGCCCAGGGACGTTTGAGTGTTGGGGGGGTGGCTGCGGCCAGAAATTCGTCGATGCGGCGACGCAGTTCTGTGGGCTGGTCGCTGTAAAAGGCCCCCGCGACCGATGGCATGATCACCGGCCAATCGCTTGTGTCGGGAGTGGGCGCGGCTTTGGGGGCGGTGGTGGACGGAGTTTTTGCCGTTTCTCCGGCCAAGGCTGGGTTTTCGCGTGGCCGTTCACAAGTGGCGAGTAAGGCCAGCAACACGAAGGCGACCAACACGATCCCGGTGCGGCGACGTTCAGCTTGCATGTTCGCCTCCCGTTGTCCAATGGCGTGCACGAACTCGGGAAACGACCGGTGCTGGCGGTCGATGAGCGCGCTGCCCGGTGGCGTGCGCCGGAAAAGCTCGCAGTGCCGTTGCGCCCGAGAAAAGAAGGAGCGCCTGTTTCAGTATGTGTCGCCGTGTTCGGCGCTGCGGAAAATCGTTCATGTCCACACTCCCGGTATGGCTTCGCCGCAGAAACCGCAGCGTCCGTCGTTCAGGTTGAGTTCGGTGATGCGATAACCCGCGCGTGCGATGACGGGTTTCCGGCAGCGCGGGCAGTGGGTGGTTTGATGGGCGGCATCCCGCAGATTGCCCACGTAGACGTAGTGCAGTCCGGCCTGTTCGGCGATTTCGGCCGCCATTATCAGGGTGGCGGGCGGTGTGGGCGGCAGGCGGTCCAGGCGGTACTGCGGGTGAAAGCGCGAAATATGCAGCGGGGTGTCGGGGCCCAGCTTTTCGACCATCCAGGCGCACATCTCGCGCAGCATGCCCGGATCGTCGTTTAAGGTCGGGATGACGAGATTGGTGACCTCCAGCCAGACGCCGAGGCGTTTCATGGTTTCCAGAGTATCGAGCACCGGGGCCAGGCGGGCGTCGCAGACCTCGCGGTAGAAGCGGTCGCTGAAGGCTTTGAGGTCCACGTTGGCCGCCTGTGTAACGGCGCAGAGTTCGGCCAGCGGTTCGGGTTCGATATACCCGGCGGTCACCAGAACGTTTTTCAAACCGGCGTCCATGGCCAGGCGGCTGGTGTCGGCGGCATATTCGAAGTAGATTACCGGATCGCTGTAGGTATAGGCGATGGCGCGGCAACCGTGGCGTTGGGTGGCGGCCACGACGGCGGCAGGCGGCAGATCGATGTTGCGCGTGGTTTCGGGATCGGCCTGGGAGATGGTCCAGTTCTGGCAGTGGCGGCAGTGCAGGTTGCACCCGGCGGTGGCGATGGAGAAGATGGACGAGCCGGGCAGAAAATGAAACAACGGCTTTTTCTCGACCGGATCGACGTGTACCGCGCAGGGTTTGCCGTAAACCAACGTGATCAATTCGCCGTTCAGGTTCACGCGTACGCGGCAATCGCCGCGCTCGTTTTCGGCGAGCTTGCAGCGGCGCGGGCACAGACGGCATTCGACGAGGCGGTCGGCGGTGCTTGGCATGTCAGCCTCCTTCGCCGTCGAGCACGCGAAAGTGCCGGGCCGGGTGTTTGGAGAGATGGCCTTCGCGCAGTTGCCGATCGATCAGCAAGGGGTCGATTGTTCGCATGGCGGCGCGCGGGGGGATGTTCGGTCTATCCTGTGTGGCCACCACGCCGCCGATTCCAATCAGCACGGCGAGCACCAACAGCAGAAACAGCGCGTTATGCCAGCGTTCAGGCATGGGCGTCTCCCCTCTTCTCGTGGGAGGCGGTATGCCGAGCGGCTGCGGGCTCGTCGATTTTTACCCGCGACACACCCCGGCTGAGCAAATCGAGACAAGCGCCGGTCGGGCAGAACAGGCGGCACCACAAGCGGCGAAAAAAAGCGCTCGAAACGAGAATGAACAGTGCGAAAGCCACAAGTGTAGCGGGAGTCGTGCGGCTGAACAGCGAGCCGAAGGGCTCGAAAGAAGCGGCCGGAGCATAGCCCGCACCCGCCGCCGCCGCGAGGGCTGCCGCCAAAATCAGCCAACGCATGGGCCGCAGGCGTTTGATCCAGTGGGGAGACGGCTTGAGTTTCGCCGGAGTCAGGCGGTAGGCGATTTCCTGCAAAGCGCCGAAGGGACAGGCCTGGGCGCAATAGGCCGGACGTCGTGCGACGGCCATCAGCGCCGCCGCCGATAGGATCACCCAAGCTTCGAGTGCGCCGCCCGGAGTTTCGAGCCGTGCCAATGCGGCGATTTGCGGCAAAGAGGCGCTTTGATTGAGCCACACCCCCAGAACTGCCAGCGATGTCAACCAGGAAACCCAACGCAACCAGCGGCGTTTGATGTGGTAGGCGAGTAGCGCCAGGATCAGCACGACTGTCGTCGCGGCGAGCGATTCGGGTGTGGTACGCCAGCGGGGAATGGTTTCGACCGGCGGCAGGGGCAGTTGGTAGCGTGTCGCGGCAAGCTGGCGTGCGGCGGCCAGAATTTCCGCCTTGGCGGCGTCGCTGGTGATGGTCGCACCCGAGACGGCATCGAGGTCGTCGAAGGTTTCCGCCAGGTTGCGACCCACGAAACGGTTGAAATAGCCTTCTTCCACAAGGCTGGAGAAATAGGCCGGGGTTTCCGAGTGACGCCAGGGAGCGACGCCCGTAATGCGACCTTCGCGGTCGAGGCCGATCAGAAACGACAGTTCTCCGCCGTACCCGACGCCGACCGGGTCGAGGTGGTCGCTGCGCAGACCCGCGCCGATTTCCATTTTGCCGGAACGGGCCGGGAAGCAGGGTGGCTCGCCGTTTTCGTCGTCGATTCCATCGGCGTTCGGCAGGAGCGCAAGCAGGGCTTCGGGGGCGGGGGACTCGGTGGCGGCGCGTTGGGCGCGCCACAGATTACCCGCCGCGATGAAGGCGACGGTGACGAGGATCAGAGCGATGGCAAAAGGACGCGGCATACGTTTGGTTCTCCTTGGCCTCGATTGTAACGGCAGCCGGTGGGAGGGTCAAGGAGCGAAGGGGAGCGTTTCGAAGCGCCGGAGAGTCCGGCGGTGTCGGGCGGCGCGCGGCGGCGCGTGAATGCGGTTGGGGCATTTCAATTCTGACTTGAGTCTCGAATCATCTTCGATTGATGATGGGTGGCACGGGCTAAACCGTCAGGTTTGCCCGTGAAAACAGCATGGGCAAGCCAAAGGCTTGGCCCATGGCACCCCGTAAACCGAATTATATTTTGGTGGAAAACGGTGAAAAGCTTGAAATTGAAACGCCCTAGAATGCGGTTGGGAGGCTTGGCGAAGCGCGTGTGCCGTGTTAAACTGGCGCCTCGTCGCCAACGGCCGCCTGCGTGGGAGGAACGCCGCTATGGGGAAATTGATCGCCATCGCCGGAAACATGGGATCGGGCAAAACGAGCCTGGTGGAGTTTCTGTCGCGTCGCTACGACATCGTGCCGGTGTATGAACCTTTCGAAGAAAATCCCTACCTGCTGGACTTTTACGCCGACATGCCGCGCTGGGCCTTTCACTCGCAGCTTTTCTTTCTGGCCCGCAAGGCGCGTTTGCAGCGGGCTTTTCAGAGCCGCCAACGACCGGTGTTGCTGGACCGCTCGATTTACGAAGATGCCGAGATCTTCGCGCACAATCTTTTTCTGGGCGGCATGATCGGCAAGCGCGATTACGCCACCTATCGGGCGTTGTATCACGAATTATCGGCCGATTTGCGTCCGCCCGACCTGATGATTTTTCTGCGTTGTCGCTTTCCCGCGCTCAAGGCGCGCATTCAGTTGCGCGGACGCGACATGGAACAACGGGTGGACGACGCCTATCTCAAGCGTCTCAACCGCCTCTACGCCCTCTGGATTCGCCGCTACAGTCTGTCGCCGGTGATCGAGCTGCGTACCGACCGCATCGATTACGTCTCCGACCTGACTCACCAGATCGACCTGCTGAAAATGATCGAATCCGTGTTGGCCGACGGCTGAATGTCGTTGCCCTACTGCCTGTGACATCGCCTAAACAATTGTGAATCCGCAGAGTTTATGGTAAACAGGCCCAAGAGGAAGAGTAGATGATGCGGCTGATTATCACAGACGATGAGGGCCAGGAAATCGAGGTGCCCTTTCTACGCGATCGGATTACGATCGGGCGTAAAGAGGGAAATACCATCCGTCTTACCGACCGCAATATCTCGCGTCACCATGCCGTTCTTTCTCTCGAAGGCGAAGTGGTTTACGTTGAAGATCTCGATAGTTATAACGGTGTGATCCTCAACGGCAACCGCATCGGACGCCGTACCACGCTCTATCCCAACGATCTGATCGAACTAGGCGATTACAAGATTCGTCTGGCGGAATCCGACGATCCGCCCCGAGGCAAGGTCGATCTGGATCCCTCCGTGTTGATGGCGGCACGCCGCCAGCTCGAAAAGGACGAAGAACCCCCCCTCGGTTACGAAGAGATTCCGTCGACGGTGGCGCTGAACCGTCAAGCGGTCCAATCGGACGAACGGGTGGATTCGACGCCGACCAAGGAGCCGCTTTTACGCGTGCCCCCGGTTCTGGCGGCTCCGAAGCCCTCGCCGCGGGTTGTCGCCGTGGAAGACTTGCAGGCTCTGACCGACGAACCGTCTCCTTTCCGCAAGCTGCCACGGCTCGAAGAGCCTCCGCCGGTGGAGCCTGAACCCCGGTCGCCGACTCCGCCGCAAGGTTTGCCGGTGGTGAAGGAAAGCGAGGCAGTCGAGTCGGTGCCGAGTGCTCCTCCGATCGATCGCGTGGAAATCGATCAGCCCATCGATCGTACCGGCAAGCTCAGCGTCAACGCAACCGCCGCGCCATCCGGCGTCCTTCACAGCGAGCCGGTCGTCAGCGAGACCATGCCTCCCGTTTCGGAGGATGTTTTCGACGAGCCGTACTCGCGTGATGTGCTGCCTTTGCGTGCGCTGTTGGCGGTGGCCATCCTCGCTGCCGTGGTCTTGGCCGTTTTGGCGGTGATGTTGCAATCGCGACCCATGGTGCCGGACAATGCCGAGCCCGACTTGGTGGCGGTGCCCGATGGCGTTCCGCCGGTGCCGATACGCGAGTTGGAGCAGTCGCGCCGGGACGACAAGCGGGCCCAGGCCGTCGTGGTCGATTCGATGGAGCGCCGCAAAGCCGAACTCAGCGAAAACGCCCGTCAGGCTGCCGAGGTTGAAGAACGTTTGGAGTCGAAGTTGGTGCAGGCGGCGTTGGCCGAGGCGCGGGTGCGGATTGGCGAACGCGAATGGAAAGCGGCCGAAGACCTGATCACCAGCGTGATGGAAGACGTTCCCGATGCCGTGGAACTGCGCAAACTGCGGGACTATGTCCGGCGCGAGCGGGGTAATAAAGGCAGTTACCAACAGGGTGTCAAAGCGCTTGCCAAAAACGATTTCTTCCAGGCCATGTCTCTGTTCGGTGGTATCGATGCCGATAGCGTCTATGCCGCCGATGCCCGGCGCAACCAGGAGGTGACCCAGCAAAAATTAGTGCGAAGCTATACCGGCAAGGGCTGGGTGGCTTACCGCAAGGGCCGCTATGAGGAGGCGTATGGATGGGCCGAGAAAGCGCTGGCGCTTCTACCGGAAGATAAGGACGGCAAGCAGCTCAAGAAAGCGGCGGGGATCAAACAGCGGGAACAGGCCAATGCCGTCTCGGCGAAAGCCCCGACTCCGGAAATCCCCAGCATGAGCGCCCGTCAGCACTATCAGGCGGGTCGCGATTTTTACAAGAAAAAGCAATATTCCAATGCGATCAAGCATTTCAAACAGGCGGTGGAAATCGATCGCCAATATGCCAATGCCTACCGGGGTTTGGGCGTCTGCTACGCTCTGACGCGCGAGACTGCTCTGGCCGTGAAGGCCTATACACGCTATTTGGACGTTTCCCCCGACGCCCCCGATGCCGATCAGGTCCGACAGATCCTGCAAGGCTACCGCGAAAGCAAAACTCCCTGATTATTCGTCGATATCACGCGAAATGATTTTCATTCGAACACAAGCGTGGGGATGGCAGTCGAATGCCGATGACAGGGAAGCTGCCGGTTTATGTCGAGTGGCGCGTAAGAGATAAGCCGGGTCGTTGAGGTGCCGGGGACTTGGCAGGTGAGAGGGTGCCTTTTCCACGTGTTTCATGCCAAGTGAAGCAAATAAGGCGAGAACGATCGAGGATCATAAACGACAACGCGCCTCCCACAAGCGGGGGGCGCGAAAATCGCGGTCGTTCCGAATCGTGCGCGAACCGGGTCGAGCTTAGGCCTGTTTGGTGGCTTCGGCGCGGCTGAGAGCCTTGGCCAGGCGCGATACCTTGCGGGAAATGGTGGTCTTTTTGAGCACGCCTTTGGCCACCGTGCGATTCAGCACGCTTTCCAGCTTCGGAAAAGCGGCTTTGGCTTCGTCCAGGTTTCCCTGATCGAGCAAAGCGGTCCAACTTTTGATCTGGCTGCGCATGTAACTTCTGACGCCCTTGTTCCGGATGCGCTGGATGTTGCTGGTCTTGATTCGCTTAAGGGCCGACTTATGATGAGCCACGGTAACCTCCTACCTATTCGTTCAACGGACACATGTCCGCCTTCGCTCAATGGACACACGTATTTACCCAACAGGCATGCAACTGTCAAGTTTTTTCTTGGTTTTTTACGTCTCGAAGTGAGCGAGATCACGAGAATATTTTCAATGGAGCGCCTGTGGCGGGTGCGGTGAAAACGCCGATCCGGCTAAACGGCCGGTCTGCATTCGGAAGCGGGACAATCCACGAAGCGGGAAACTCGCTTGCGAATTCGTGGAGGTGAAATCGTCGAATGGGATCAATCCTCATGGTCGAACAAGTCGGCCTGGTGTCCGGCTTTGCGGGCCTGTTCGTAACAACTGCGGCAGAGCGCCTGGTAGTGGTCGGCGGCGCCCAGAACGATGCGAGCCGACTCGTCGCCTTTGCGGTAATTGCGGATGGCCGGGTTTCCGCAACGGGTGCACACGGCGGTCAGTTTGGTGACGAATTCCGCTTCGGCGGTCAGGCGATTCATGACCATGAAGGGCTCGGTCTGGAAGTCCTGATCGAGCCCGGCCACGATCACGCCTTTGCCGTCGAGCGCCAATTCATGGCATAAGTCCGGTAGGGCTTCATCGAAAAACTGCCCTTCGTCGATGCCGATCACCTCGGCCGACCAGTCAAGCTGGTGGCGCAGGTCGGCGGCGGTTTCGGCGTAAAGGGCGGGTAGCTGGCGCTGGTCGTGAGACACCACCGCGTTTTCGGCGTAGCGTCGGTCGCAGGAGAAAACCTGCACTCGGCGTCCGGCGCGCCGGTAACGGTCGAGACGCCGCAGCAACTCGGTGCTTTTACCTGAAAACATCGATCCGACGATGACGTCGATGAATCCGGCGGAGTTGAGGAAGGTGCGCATGGCTCGGCTCCGACATAGAGAAACGTCAGGGGGTGGAATGGGCGCGCCAAGCTTTGAATTGACTGCGCCGCAGGCGCGGCAGCTTGGATTTGCGCCGGTCGAGTTTCGCGGGCAGTTCGCGGCGAATCTGGGCGACGGCGTCGGAAACGGCCTTTTTCAGGTCGGTGCCGTCGGCTTCCTGTATCACGGTGAAAAGCCGTCCGGCGAAGGTGGACCATACCTCCACGCTCAGTAGCAGTTGACCCTTGCGCATGGACAATTTAGGTGCAAACACCAATTCGCCTTTGTATTGGGCGCGCAACTCGCGACGCGCCACGGCGGTATTGCTGCTGAGACGTACCGGAAATGTGACCGGAATCACATAGGGAATTTCGGAAAGATCGCTTTCCAGCCATTCGGGAATGTGGGTGGCTTTGGCCGAAATCAGATCGTCGCGCGTGGTATCGCGCAGAGCGGTGACGCCGGCCAGCAGACGAAAAGCGAGGGCTGCGTCGTAGCGACCTTTGGCTTCGGTATTCCCGGTGATGACGGGCTTGATGCCACTGCCCTGACTGCGATTCAACAGTGCCACCACGGTGCCCCAGGTCGCGCCGCTGTAGCCGATCGCCAACTCGGCCGGGTCGTGCCCCTGGTTTTCGGCCGAAACGGTCACGATGCCCGGCACGAAGCGCAACGCGCTACTCAAATCGTCGCGGGCGGAGCCGGAGGGCAGACCCTCGATAATCAGATGTCCCTCACCGGCCTTGCGCAGGTGAATGTTCCACAGATTCGACAGGCGAATCGCCATGGGGCGCGCCACCTTGGTCAGGGCGTTGATCATGGCGTCCGGCGCGTTTTTGCCGGTACCGTAGCTGGGTTGCTTGATGGCGAAAAGAAACTCGCCCTTGTCGAGCCGATACACTTTCAGCTTGATGTCGAGTCTGGCGCCGACGCCCGGACCGGCGGGGCCGGTGGCGCGTGTTTCGGCCAGAACGCGTCCGGCGATCAGCAGGTCGGCATCGGCCGATCCCATGGTTTCGCAAGGTTTTTTCTGCATCAGTTCGGAGAGCGAGCAGCGTTTTGCCAGGCGCTGGTTATCCGCCGGGTCCAAATCGAGGAAGCCGAGCGGCTTCAATTCACGGCTCCAAGCCGTTGGTGCACGTAGCGCACTCTGGGTGACGTCGTCGATTTCTTCTTCCATGACCCAGATCACCCGCGTGGGGCCGATCAGCTTGGCGGGCTGATTTTGCGCGACCGAAACGCCGGTCCACAATAACAACCACAGAATGACCCATCCCAGCCTGTACAGCATTTTCATTCTCCTGTAAGGCGGTTTCAGAGCGCCTGGCTTTCGTCGATTACCTCTGCATTCGGGTACAATTTTTGAATATGCTGACGCTGCTCTTTGTCGCAATTGTCGACGCGTAGCAGATAGTATTTGCCCCGAAAATGCTGAGCGTTGGGCCCGATCTCTTCCAGGTTGAAGGTTCCATCGCTGAGGCGGAAGAGGGTGAAATCGGACATCATGTCGATATCTTTGACCAATTGTCGTACGTTATGAGGAACCCCCACGACCTTGAGGGCCTTGGCCGCACTTTTTTTAACGGCCAGGCTGCGATCGCCGAGGAGTCGGACCAGAATGTCGGTGGCATCGTCGCCCATTTTGACCAACTCCGAGAATTTCCCCGCCGCCGCCCAGAAGGCGGCCATTTCTTCGCGGTTTTGCGGTCGCCACTCCAATTTGTGCAGCGCCACCGCCGCCTGACGGCGTACTTTGGCGTCCTCGTCGGACAACCAGGCGATGAAGGCTTCGCGCACCGGTTTGCCAAGGGCAAAGGCTTCGGCGAACTGGCCGTTGGCGATGTAAAAATTGGCGGCGGCCGTATCTTTCGCCGGTTTCCAGCCGATGCCTTTGAGGGCCACGGCGGCCGCTTTGCGAACCTCGATACGCTTGTCATTAAGGGCGCGGGTCAGGGCTTCGCGACCTTGGACATTGCCGATTTCACCGAGCAAAATGGCGCTTTCCTCGCGAATGCCGTAGGTGCCGGTCTGCAGACCTTCGATCAGCGGGGCGATCACGGCGGTGCCCAGTTCTTTCAAGAGACTCCGGCAACCCTGGCGGATGTTTTCGTGGTAAAAATCATTGAGTTGATTCCGCAGCGGAAGGATCGATTGGGGCGTCATGTTTTTGAGTGCGACGGCCGCCACTTTGCGGACTTCCGGTGAGTCGTCGCCCAACGCTTTGATCAACGGTACGATGGCGCTGGAAGGGCGCATCCGTCCGAGCGCCTTGGCGGCTTCGCGGCGCAGCAGCGAACTGATGGGATGTTTGAGCATCTGAATCAGCTCGGGCGCCACAACCTTATGCTGCAATTCGCCCAGCGCCTCGACGGCGACCGCCTTGATCTCGAAATCGTTGCTGGCCATTGCTTTGACCAACATCTCGATGTTGCGGGTTTCTTTCCACTTCTGCACTTTTTTTTGATTGGGTCCGAACAGCATACCGTCTCCAGCTAACGGTGTTTCATAAGAAAACCGCCGTATTGATATACGTTCGGAGAAGCTACCATACTTTCCGCAAGATGTGCAACCCCGTCAAGCGGCATAACGCAGCCCGGATCGGCGGACGGCTTTCCCGGTGACAAGAGCTTGGCAAGCGGCGGCTGATCTGTTATATAGAATAGACTTTACCGGGGAGAGAAATCCATGACGCCGCGTGATACCAAGCGCTTTCGGCGCAGCATCGAAGAAAATTTTTTCGTTGCCATGAACGACTGGTTGGCCTACGACGATGGTCCGCGCGCCGCGCGCAAGTTGGAGAGTCTGGCCGAGGAGGCCCGCGAAAGCGGACTGGCGCAGGTGGCGGATGCCATGGTGCGTTTGCTGTTTGCCGTTAAAGACGGGGAAGATCCGCGTCGGGTGATCTGGTGGCTGCGCAACCTGGTGGGGGGAGGACGCAAACACGTTTTCGCGTCACCACTCAACTGCCTGATGGGTCAATTGCAGATCAAGTTGGCGGATCACGCCATGGCCATTCGGGCGTTCAAGGCCGCGCTGGAGCTGCAACCTTTTTACTGTCCCTGGGAAGCTTGGCAGGGCATGGGGGTGGCTCACTATTTCATGAATCGCCCCGAAGAAGCGAAAACCGACTTTCAGCGCGCCATTCAGTACCCCACCCAGCCGCACCTCGGAGCCGCCTATCTGAATCTGGGCGAGGTGCACTGGAAGTTGGGCGAGACGCGCCTGGCCGAGCAGGCCTACAAGCATGCGGTGGAAGAAGTCAACGATCCGTATCAGCGCGCCTATTTGCACATGAAGCTGGCGGATATCGATTCGCCGCTGCCGGTGCGTCAGAGCGACGTGCTGCCGGTGGACACCGGGGCGGTGGTCAATCGCGCGGTGGAGGAGCACGTTACCGGATTGGTGAAAGACAAGCTGATTCCGGTCAAGCAGGAAGAAAACATCCGGGAGCGGGCGGCTCGCATCGTGGTGGAATACGAGGCGGATGCCAAAACCCGTTTGTATCTCGAACGCTTTTCGCCCAAAGTGGTGGCGGAGGTGGTGCGTCAGCACCGGGATTTGAAGGTAGGGGTGCATCGGGGACGGCTTCTGGAAGAGCAAATCACCCGCCGCCGCCAGTACCTCACTGCTCTCAAAGTGAGTTTGCGTGGATTCACCGCGCATTTCAAGTTCCTCGATCCCGAGGACCAGATCCAATTCATCGGAGACTTTCTCAACCGGATCGCGACGGTGGTTTTCAGTTACAACGGCGCTCTCGATCGCATCCAAGCCACCAATGTCATTGCCTATTTCGGCCACATGAATGCGGGCAGCGAGGATGTGGGTCATCAACAGGCGGCAGTGGATGCGGTGGACGCCGCGTTCGCCATGCAGGAAGAACTGATCAATTTCTTCAAGGATATCAAGAAGCATTTCTTCGAACTGCCGGTGGAGCGTATTCGTCTTGAAAAGGGCGGCTACGATCTGCGGCAACGGACTTTGGGCCTCGCCATCGGCGTGTCGACCGGTTGGTGCAATTTCGGTTGTATGCCGGTCGGCGACCGCAACGGACGCTTGATGGTGGGTCATGCGATCAACATCGCCCATCGTCTCACCGAAGTCTCGCGACCGCGTGAAGTTTTGACTTCCCAGTCTACTTACGATCTGATTACCCGCCTGGCCGGGGATCGCTATGAATTCGAAGATATCACCGGCAATATCGAAATGGATGGCGGGGTGCACTTCAACAGCCTCAAGGATTATGAAAATCGTCCCATTTACGCGATCAAGCCTTTGGCTCCGTTGGATTACGATTCAGATGTGAAGGTCGATAAATCGCCGCACAAGGCTCGAAAAAAAAAGAAGCTCTAATTCATTTTCAGCTTGCCTTTAAAGGCCGGAATCCGGATAATCGTAGGTAATGAGCAAACGAGCGGCACGCCAGTCTGGAAAACTCGAAATAAAATCAAAGGAGGGAGGGTTCTATCTAGTAGGCACCTGAGGTGCTGTACGTCCGATGACCTCGATCGTGCCGCGAGCAGGTCTGGACGGTGGCGGATTCCGCCAACTATTCACCCATCCGATGGAGGCAAGGAATATGAATCTCAATATCCGATTCAAGGGCTTCGAGGCGTCCGATGCGGTCAAACATTATCTGGAGGAGCGGAGCGGCAAGCTGTTCAAGTTCCTTCCGCCTACGACCGTCATCAATGCAACCCTGAAAGACGACAAAGTACGCAAAGTTGCGGAAATTACGTTGCGTCATAAGGGGTTGGATTATGTTGGGAAGCAGGAATCGGAGAGCATGATGAATTCCATCGACGACGCGGTTGACAAGCTGATCAGGCAGTTGGCGCGTGCGAAGGGAAAGAAACAGAACCGAAGCGGTGTTCCGATCAAAGAGATGGAACTGGAAGAGTTATCGGAAGTCACCGAATAGAGTGGATTGAACAATCGTTTTTCCAAAGGGGCCTTCGGGCCTCTTTTTTTGTTCCGTTTCAATATCCAACCGGGAAAATGTTTGACACCATAGGGGCCGGTTGTATAATCATTCTGCAACCTTAGTCGCCACCTGCATTTTATCGGCGCATGGATTGAAAGACCGTCTTATTTCCGCCGCACTTTTTCGCTGAGAGTGAGTCGGGTCGGATCTCAACCCCCGCTTGCAGCGGGCGATTATCGCAATGGCGAATCATGAAAGTGAGCAGCAACGCGTAATGAAACGGTTGATGGGGATTCTTATCGGGCTGGGGCTTTTCATGCCGGTTTTGCTGGAAGCCGCCACCTTGCAAGGCGAGTTGAGCTGGGTGGAAGCCCCGGTTACGGCGGACAGTCACAGCTATTGCAAGCTGCGGAATCCGTTTGTCGATCCCGAGTCGACCGCGCCGCTTAAAAATGCACCCGCGATGGCGGTTTTTCTGGAAAATCAAGATCGCGGGTTGGCTGTCAAGGCCGAGACGGTATTGGTGGAAATCGACAACCTGCGTTTCAGCCCGGCCGTCATCGGTGTGCGGGTGGGCCAGAACCTGGAAGTGGTGAACCGCTCCGGCTATACGCTGACTTTACTGGTCGAGCGGAATGACGGGCAAAAGCGGGTGGTGCGTTTGCCTTCCAGGGGCGGAAAAAGCTTCGTCGAAGTGACCGAACCCGGTCTGATCAATTTGCATATCGAGGAGTTCGCGCATCTGTCGGCGACCGTTATGGCGGTGGCCGACCTTGAAGCGCTGCCGCTGGCGACCGATGGGACGTTTTCCTATTCCGGTCTTGAGCCGGGCACCTACCATTTGCGCTTTTGGAATGGTAAGTGGCGGAATTCACAGCCGTTTTTCGCAAGGTTGGATCAGGATCTGGTGTTGGACATCATTCTTTTAGGGGCGGATGCGGTGATCCAGCGTTTTCATGTCGATCTGGCGGGTTCGGTGAAAGAAACCGTTCCGACCGCACTTCCCGTGGCGCTTCCGCCCCAACCGCCCGTGCGGCAACCGGTTGCGACTCCTCCCCGGCCTGCTGCTGCGGCCGTGGAATCGACTCCGGCGAAGCCCAAACCGAAGGCGGCGCCTGCCCCCAAGCCGACTCCTCCGGCTCCTGTAGCGAAAAAGCCTGCACCCAAGCCGAAGCCGACTCCAGAAGCGGCGGAACCGGCAGATGCAGCGGATAAGAAGAAAAAGACGGGTATTTTCAAAATCAGAGTGATTGAGGACTAATGGTGAACTCCCGACGCGTTAGGAAAGCGGTATGTTGAAACTCAACTTGCTGATCGGATGGCTGGTGCTGGTGCTTCTGGCTGGAATCGGCGGATATGTGCTGGTGAGCCATGCGGTGGTCGGCACGGCCAATACGACCGCTGAGCAAGATGTCGAGCGGAGCCTCGAAATGGCCACGATGGCGATCCGTCTCGAAGGCCGCGAGCGTCTCGAAAAACTGGCATCGAAGGCCACCTCCAGCCCCTTGGTCAAACTCATGATCGGGGTGGACAGCCAATCCAAAAAGGCGCTGGATGCCTTGCAGGTCCGGGTTCGGCCCTTGATGGAGCCGATCGAAAAAGAACTGACCCACGATTTTTTCTGGCTGGTGGACGCCCGGGGGCGGGTTGTAACGCGTCTGGAAGAAGCGGATTTGTATGGGGATGGCGTAGCCGGATTGCCGATTGTGGAAGGTGTACTGAACGGCTTTTCGGGCGCGGGTCTGATGCACGTCAATGGCGATGTGGTACAGATGGCGGCGGTTTCGCTGGTTGATCGGGGGCGCGGTATCGTGGTGGGCGGCCTGGTTTCGGGGCGTCGTTTGAACGGCAAATGGTTGTCCGAATTGTCCCGTCAGGTTCATACGTCTATCGCCGTGTTTTTCAAAGATAATATCAAGGCCGGGCTCGACCCGGCGCTATCGCCGATCGTCGAATCCCTGATTGCCGGTCTGCCTTTACAGAAAAACTGGCAGCAGGGACAAACCAGTCCTTTCCGCTTCAGAGGCGATTCCGGCGCGTATTACGGACGAGCCGCTCTGTTCGGGGGAGCCTTGGGTGCGTATCGCGCGGGAGTGGTGGCGGTGTCGCCGCTGGACTCCGGTGGTTTGGCGCTCGATGATGAACGGGTCGTGATTTTGGCGGCCGGTGTGTTGGCTTTGGCCGGATTGGGGTTGTTGGTTTCACTGGTGTTGGCTTGGTGGATTCGTCGTCGTGTCGAGTTTCTGGCTCAAGCGGTTTCCGGAATGTCGGGAGAGGGTGTGATCATTTCCGGGCTCGACGAGAAGAAATGTTTGAGTGAATTCAGAGTTTTGGCTCGTGCGATCAACTCGCTCAAACCGGTAGCGAATTCCAGTCCAACCAAATCGCCCGCGACAGAAGCCCTGCGCGAGTTGAATGGGAACGACGCGGAGAGTTTGAACAAGCTCTTTGACGATGCCGACCGGGCACGGGGCGAAGTTCGGAGCGGAGCCGGAGAGAAAACGGAAGATCTGTCGGATAAAATCGTGCAGATGGTCACCCAGCCACGCGAAAAACCACCCGCAGTCAAAGGCGATCCCGCCCGGACCATCGTAGCCACGGCTCCGGCTTTGAATGCCGGGCCCATCCAACTTGAACCGGAACTGGACGAAACCGCCCCGCCGCCGTCTTTGGGACGTGAAATCGGCGAAGATACCAACCATACCCAACCCGTGACTCAACCCGATACTTCCGAACCGCAGAACGAAACGGCCCATTTCGAGCAAACATGGGGTGATTTCATTGCGTTGCGTAAGGAACTCGGGCAACCGACCGATACCGTCAACCGGGATAAATTTATCGCCAACCTGGCGGGCAGCGCCCGTCGTATTCGGGCCAAACATGAGTGCGCTCATGTTCGTTTCACGGTCTTCGATAAGGATGGTAAAGCCACGATAAAAGGCGCTCCGGCGTAAACGATTTGTGATTCGAGAGGATACGCGCAATGAAGAAATGGGTTCTTGCCGTCGTTTTATTTACGATGGCCGTGGTGTTTGCGTTTTGGTGGAATACGACCCAAAACGCAGCGCCTGACCCGCGCGAGACTGTCCAGGTTGCGCCGAAACCGATACCCTCCGAGCCCTTACCCGATCAAACCGGCTGGCTGAGTCCCTTAGCCAAAAAGGCGCGCCCCGTGGATCCCATGGGCGTCAGTGGGCCGGAAGGTTTGGGGATCTGGAAGGCCTGCATGCCCGAGGAGGCCGTGAAAGTCTATCCTGACTTGATCGTGTGTCCCGGAACCAATATCACCGATCTTGACCGCTGTTATGCCCCCGAAGGAGTCGATAAGCGGAATTTGAACGACAAGCCGCCGATAGAACTGTGGTTTCGCGATCGACGTTTGCGGCGTGCGGTCGCGCGTGTCGAGCTTTATGCGACCCCTCAGCATGTCGGTCCCGGCATTCCGGTGCACGATATCCGAGCGTATTACCCGAAGGCGATTTTCAGGAAAAATGCCGAGGGATTCTGGCAGGCGTGGATTCCGCCGTTGGGAGTGACGCTGGTGACGGCGGATCAAACTTCCCCCGATGCCGCGTCGATCCCCGGTATCACACCCATTGTCGAACTGCGTGTGCGTTTCGATTGCGCCGCTCCGACAAACGAAATCCCGGTCGAGAAAACCCCGTAGCGTCACGTTGTATGGTCAGCGGCGACAGCTTCAACCAATATCGACAAGCCAATGCGAATCGTCTATTAATTCAAGAGGTTATTGGGGGAGTGGGCTACCGCTTAAACGTGATTGCGCTGTTTGGTGAGAGCATACGGCTTGAGTCCGGCTGGATGACATCTCGATTCACGGATTGGACTTGATGACCCAATCATTTGATGATTCAATGAGATAGGGACTTCAGGGCGATAAGTTGTGACCGAGGTTGGAAAAGAACGCGCGGGTTTGGTGTGGCTGCCGGGCAAGCTGTCGTTTCTATGGAGACAGTCAACCTGCGCTGAAGTTTTCGTAAATCGCTAGAATGACAGGGTAAGTGAGCTCCGATCCTGTAGCCGACACGCAGACACCGTTCATGCTTTTGGGTGGAGGGTTCGTTTTGGCGCTGTCGTGACGCTAGATACAGTCGCACGCGTGGGTCGCGGCTTGACAGGCGCAGACGGTCGGATCATCATGGAAGCCGGGAGGTCGTATGAGCGCAGAGCCGAAAAGGGCGAATCGGAAGACTCAGGCGGGAAGCACGATAGACTGGGCGAATCTTGAGAAAGACTTGGCCAGTCTGCGTACGGGAACGGCCATATTTGCGCCGGAAACCCCCGTGGGAGTCGATTCTGCGTTTTGGCGCTGCTGCCGCTGGGCGGGAGAGAGCTTGGCCGCTCACGGCGTTTTGCCGGTGGATGAGCTTCCTTGGACAATTCTCTGGTTGGACGATGGCAGAGGCGACATTCAGGAAAGGCCGCTGTGGGTGGAGTTCATACAGTGGGTGGCCGCTCCGGCACGGCTGGCCGGGGCTTATTTGAAAGACAACGCGGCGGGCGAGCGTTCTTGGATGGTGGTGGGAAATCGCAGGCAACTCATGGAGATAGCCGCTGATGTGGATGTCGTGGATTTGTCCGTGACTGCCGTGGCGATGGACGGTCCGCTGTTGCCGCTTGGCAGACAGGAACTCGAACGCCGCTTTCCGGGCGGTGTTGCCGAAGCGGCGACAGATGCGGATGGGTTTATCGCGGCTTGGCGCTCGCCGCAGGACGAAACCTGGCGCTGGTTGCGAGCCGGATTGCAACGGGCGCTCGTGGATCGGGCCGGGCTGCGTCTGCCGCGCGGCGGGTATGGCGAAATTTGGATTTCCACGGAGGAAGGGGGCTGGAAAGCGTCCGATCTCTGGGGAGAGTGGGAGGGCGATCGGGGTTATGGCGTGGGACTGGCCGAAGCCCCCTTGCGCTTTGCCGACGGAACGGGTGTGCGAAACCTGGAACTCCATGAATTACTGGGGCATTTCCCCCTATACGATTATCGCCTGACCCAAGCCGGGCAGGTGGTGCAGCTCGATGTTGTGTGTGCACCGGAGATCGGCGATGCGGCTTGGGAAGCGCGTCTTCTCGGTTTGTTGGAGGGACGTTTCGGGCAGGTACGGATGTCCAAGCTCACGCGCTTGCCGGAGGGTCCACGTTTGCAGGTGGTCCAACCGCGCTTCGTGCCGGTGATGGCATTGGCCGTGAAGCCTGAAAAAGACGAGTCATTGCTGGCGGCTTGGATGTCGATCTTGCGCGAATGGGGAAGCGCAACGACGGGAGCTTTACGTTTCGCCGCAAACGAGGCGCTTTCGTCTGTGGAAACGCGGGTGTTGGCGGCGGGTATACAAGCACTGCGGGCTTTGGGCGGCGAGGTGCAACCAGCCGAGAGTTGCGCGGCGTGCACCTGGTGCATACAGTTCGTTTCACCGGGAACCGTCACGCCGGATGATGCATTCACCGGTGCCGCTCGTGTGCTGCATGTGGCCTATCTTTCCGAAACCGTCGTGAAAACAGCCATTTTGCTGGCTGCGGAAAACCGGCAAAGTTTCAATGATGTGGCCGACTGGCTGGGGGGTGCCGCGCCCGACGAGCGTCTGGCGGAGGTGTCTCTTTTGGGGTTACAGCTCGATATCGGGACGCGGCCTGTATTGGTCGCCGGAGTGGTGCAACTGCCATCCGACCCGATAGCTGTGGAATATTCAAAGTGTAGCGCCTGCGGCGACTGTGTCGAAGCGTGTCCGGTTGCTTGCTTTCAGCTGAAGGACGGTCGTTTGCAGGCGCAGTTTGCGTCCTGCATACACTGCCGCGTATGTGTGGAGGCTTGCCCGGAGAGGGCCTTGACGCCGCGCTTGGCTGCGGATGCGTTTCTCGCGGGACCGGCCTTGTGGCGGCAGCTCAATCGCTGGCAGAGTCGTGAGGCGGAAAACGCGGAAAGCTTTCTGAGCTCGCGGTTGCTTCAGGCTCCGATGTCGATTCGGAAAAAACCGTTGGTGATTCTCGGGTTGGCGATGGTGACCACCATGGAACATGCGGCAGCGCTTGTGGTCGATGGAAAACTGGTGGCGGCGGTGGAACGTGAACGTCTCAACCGGGTGCGACACTACCAGTGGACGCCGACGGACCGACCCGGAGGGTCGTTGTCGTCCGACCCGACGTTGTTGCTTGATGATGCCATGCCGCAGCGTGCCGTGCAGGCGGTGTTGAGGCAGGCCGGGTTGAGTTTGGATGACGTGGACTGCATTGCTTTGAACGGTCTCCCGGCGCGTTTTCGCATGAGCTATGCCAAGCGTCGCCGAAGTGCCGCACCGCGCCTGTTGCGCTGCAACCGGCTGCTGTTTGTCCCCCATCATGACGCCCACGCCGCCTGTGCCGTGGGATTGGCGGGATACGAGCGGGCGCTGGTGCTGAGCGTGGATGGGCGGGGCGACCGCGAGACGCTGGCCGCTTTCGTGTTTGAAAACGGCTGTTTCGAACGCGTCTTCGACTGGTCGGACTTCCCCGATGCCTCGGTGGGGGGCGTTTATGAAACCCTCACGCGCATTCTGGGCTTCGGTTCTCACGGGCAGGGCTCGACCATGGCATTGGCTGCTTTTGGGGAACCCTCCCTGGATTTGTCCGATTGTCTGGGCTTTGACGAGGTCGGGCGGCCGCAGGTGTCGGAATGGCGGGCGGCTGAGCGGTTTGAGCATCTGGCCCGCGTGTGTCAGACGGAGATCACGCCCGAACACCACCAGCTTGCCGCGTCGTTGCAGCAGGCGCTCGAAGAGATGCTGATCGCCACGGCGCGACGTTTTCGCAAAGGATACGAAAACTGGCCCTTAGCCCTGACCGGCGGTGTGGCCTTGAACTGTCGTATGAACGGCCGCTTGCGCGCCGCCCTGAACCCGCCCGATATGTTCGTGCCGCCGGGGGCCAACGACGCGGGAACGGCCATCGGCGCGGCATTGATCGCGCATCGTGACCTCACCGGCGAGTGGCCGTCCAACGCGCTCGGCCACAGTTATCTCGGTCCCGACTATCCCGATGCCGCCATCCGGCGTTGGCTGGATGGGGCGCGGATTCCGTATGAGCGCCTCACCGATATAGCCGAAACGACGGCGGAGCTGCTGGACCGGGGACGCCTCGTGTGCTGGTTCCAGGGAGGCATGGAGTTCGGTCCGCGTGCGCTCGGGGCGCGTTCGATTCTGGCCGATCCGCGCCGGGCGGAATTGAAAGACCGTCTCAACCGGATGAAGTCGCGCGAGAGCTGGCGGCCTTTCGGTCCCTCGATTCTGGCGGGGCGGCAGGCCGAATGGTTTGTGGAGGACTGGGACAGCCGCTTCATGCTGTTTGCCGTGACGCTACGAGCGGAGAAGCGCGCCATCGTGCCGGTGATCGCGCATGCCGACGGCAGCACGCGGCCCCAGGTGGTCCACGCCGAACACGCCCCGCGCTATCACGCGCTGATCGACGCCTTCGAACGCCGCAGCGGCGTGCCGATGATCGTCAACACGTCTTTCAATCGCGGCGGCGAGCCGATCGTCATGACCCCCGCCCAGGCGCTGGCATCGTTTATCCAACTCAAGGCCGATGCCCTCGTACTGGGGGATGCGCTCGTGACGCTTAAGGGGTTGGGGAAGCGGGGGTGATGGAGACCAGCGTGTTTTCAGGAACGATTGATCTTAGTTTCCATACGATCTCCACAAAACTGTGATTGTTTACATTTGTGAAAATTACAAGAGAGAAATGATTTCATTGATAATAAACAATGGTCTATATAATATTTCTTGCGATTCAAGTGGAATAGACGTAATTTAATCACTCAATTCCAGCTAAAAAGACCAATTAGAGGAAAAGTGATGAATTGGCAAAGCTTGGAGCGAAAAGTACGCAAGGTAGCTACTTTGAAATGGGATACGAAAGCGATCCCCCTTGAGGTCAACGGGGTGCGTGTCGATTGCGTGTTGAAACCGAAGAAAGATTTCTGGGTTTTGGTCGAGGTTTCGAAACAAAATACCTTGGATAAACTCAGAACGGATCTTGCTAAATTCGCTACTACGAGACCGTATTTGTTTAGCCAAGGGATCTATGCCGAATGTTATTTTATTTGTGAAAATTGTCCGCCGCAATCGTTGCGAAAAACAGGTGAAGGTTCACACGTGAATGTGTATGGATCAGGCGAATTTGAGAGCCTGTTTTTTGATTTTAAAAGTTATGCATTTACGAGGAAAGAAAAAAAATTCGGAAGTGCGGTTGATATCAAATCCGGTGAAAAGGATACACGGAAGTATATCCCGGTTAAATATGAAAACCTGTCGAATTCCCAGGAATTGAGCATTCAAGATATCGCGGGTTTACTGAGAAATGGTAAACGTGTGGTTTTATTGGGAGATTATGGAACGGGTAAAAGCCGGTGTGTTCAAGAGCTATTCACCCTGTTTGCAGAAGAAAAAAGTCAAGAATTGTTTTACCCAATTGCGATTGATCTACGTGAAAATTGGGGTTTGAAACGAGCCCATGAAATCATCAAACGACATTTCGACGAGTTGGCTCATCCCGATCTGGCCAACGGTATTATAAAAGTGCTGGACAACAGTGCGGCTTGTTTTCTTCTCGATGGATTTGATGAAATTGGGTCACAGGTTTGGAGCGACGATCCCGGTCGATTGACTGAAATCAGAAAAGAATCTCTCGCCGGGGTTAAAGATATGGTTGAGCGATCCAAAGGTGGGCTCTTAATCACAGGCAGGAAGCATTATTTCAATTCGAGTGAAGAAATGTACAATTGTTTGGGACTTGATCCTAGCCAAACAATCGGTATTCAGTGCAGAAATCAATTCACCACTGAAGAAATGCAGGCCTACCTTCATGAAATCAACGCTCAATTCACATTGCCGGATTATCTGCCTCGCCGTCCTCTTATTTGTCAGGTCATTGCTGAAATGGATGAGGATACCATTGCAGCGCTGTCAAAGAATGAGTCGGGTGAAACCAGCTTTTGGAGTGCCTTTATTTTGGCTTTATGCGAAAGAGAAGCGCGCATTAAAACAACATTAGATGCGTTTGTTATTCGAGGCGTTCTAAAACGTCTGGCACGTATTACACGAACAAAAGGGGCGGATGTCGGGCCTATTTCCATTGCAGAGATCAACCAAGCTTTTGAAGATGTAACGGGTAATCCGCCTGCGGAGGATTCCTCGGCAATGCTTCAGCGTTTGCCCGGTTTGGGACGTTTTACCTCCGAAACCAGCGACCGGCAATTTGTGGACCATTATATCCTGGATGGATTGCGTGCGGAAGACCTGATCGATCAGACTAACTTGATCGACTATCAAGGTGTTATCGATGAGCTCTGGCAAAATCCTCTCAGACGTTTTGGGTTGGCTTTGGTTGCCCAGGAATACCATGCAACGTCGAATACCAGTGGCTATTTGAGCTTGATGCAACGATCGGCAAGCCGCTTTAATAAAATATTGTCGGGCGATATTCTGTCGGCACTTCTAATGGCGGAAAACAGAGTGACGGATTTCAACAAACTGACGTTATCCGATGCCCATTTTCATCATCTGGATTTTGCCAAAGCGAAGGTGAAAAATCTGACAATTAAGGACTCAATCATCGAATTCTTTGATATTACGGATTGCCAAACAGATAATGTGAGCATCGAAAACTGTATTATTCAGCAACTCTATGGAATCTCATCGGAGGAAGGATTGCCGGATTGGTTCCATGAGAATGACATTCAGAACTATGAAGCCATCAATACGGTGACGAGAATCAAACATGCAGGATTGCAAAAAAATCAGCAGATTTTCCTGACGATCGTCAAGAAGCTCTTTTTTCAGGCCGGAGGTGGGAGAAGAGAAACGACTTTATCCAATCAGTTGGGAACGCCAGAAGACATTAAAATCACGAAAAGAATTCTGAATTTGCTATTGGCAGAAAACATTGTTACCCGAAACAAGGGCGTGGATGGTTATGTTTATCATCCACAACGAAAGCATACCAAGCGGATAAGCTCGATTTTCACGAAATTGACAACGAGTGACGATCCGTTGTGGAAAGCGATTTCCAAGCTCTAGCTCCCCCTCTCACTCCTCATCCTTTAAAATCTTGTCGATGACGGCTTGGGGGTCGTTCGTCTGCGGGCGCAGTTCGGCGGGGTCGTAGCTGTTTTCGATATCCCACAGTCCGGCGCAGATCGGCTCCAGCGTGCAGGTCTTGCAGGTCAGCGCTTTGCCGTAATACCACATCCCTTGGTCCACGCGTGCGCGTTCGTCAAGAAACTCGATGGCGATGGCCTCGTTTTTCACCAATTTGCGGGTTTCGGTGGAACAATGGGCGAATTCGCCCATGTAGCACAGCGGCAGTTTTTCCATGCGAAAGCTGCGTCCGCTGGCCTGCAGATAGCGCATAGCGGCCAGCACGGCGCGTTCGGAGTCCCGAAGGCGCGGCACCACATCCGGATTTTCGGCGACGCGATTCATGTAAGGATCGAGGTAGGTCCACGACACGTGCCGGATGTGCGGGAAGCGTTCGCACAGCCAGCGGATGGTTTCGTCGACGTGGTCGGCGTTGTGGGCGCAGACGGTCTGATTGAGGTCCACCGTCACCGGCAGACGCGCCAGATGATGCAGGGTGCGCACGGTGTTGGCCAGCGAGTCGCGGTTGCCGCTGATGAAGGCTTGCACGGCGGGTTTGTGGCTGTGCACCGAGACGTTGATGTGGCGCAGACCGGCGTTCACCAGCGAGAGCAGGTAGGGGCGGTCGGCGGTGGTCTGGCCGTTGGTGATCAGACGGCTGGGCATGTCGCGCGTATCGGTGTAGCGGATCAATTCGGCCAGGTGCGGATACAAGGTGGGTTCGCCACCGGTGATGATGACGCCGTCGAAGCCGCGCTCCTTGAAGTCGTCCACCAGGCGCTTGGCGTCGGCGAGGGGCAGCTCGCGGCCGTTTTCCGGGTTCGAGCAAAAGCGGCAGGTCTGATTGCAGATGCGCACCACCTGGATGTAGCCGAGACTGGCCATGTCTGCGAAATCCTTTGCGAACGATCACGGTCGAGGAACGTTTTCATCCAGAGTAGCGTGTTTGCGCGGCCTGCGACAAGGAATTCCGACAGCCGTCTTCGTTTCTTGGTTTACGGCTTTGCCGTTTCACCGTTAAACGGACTGGGCAGAATGGGGGGGCGCGCCTTGTCTTCTTTCTTGCGCTGCAGTTCGAGTTCCGACAGCAGCACCGCCGGAGCGATGGCCGACACCGGGACGTAACCCGATTCCGCGCCGCAAAAACCGTTGAACACCTCGGGGGTGTCGCTGGTCAGGACGATCTTGTTGATCGAGGCGATGGGCGTGCCCACCAGTTCCACCCCGCGTACCAGTTCCTCGCGGCCATCGGGGAAGACGCGCCACACGAGTTGCGGAATGCCTTTGAACGCCTGATAGCCATAGCTGGAGGTGTTGGTGGAGCCGCCCTCCATGTTGTGGATGATCAGGCCGTACGGCTTGTTTTGCGCTTTGACCATTTCAATCAGGCGCTGTTTGAGTTCCTCCATCGGGACGCAGCGGTGCGAGAACAGAAACGTATTGCCCATGCGGGCCATGGGCTTGCGCGTGCCGGAAGCCCGGCCGTGGCCGTTGGAATGAACGAAGCCCTCGATCGGCGCGCGCGAAAGCAGAAAATTCTTGAGCACGCCCCCTTCCACCAGGGTGACCGCCTGCGCGGGTACGCCTTCGTCGTCGAAACGATAGAAACCGTTTAAATGCGTGTCGCCGAAACGCGCCTGCGTGGGATCGTCGAGAACATCGAGGAATTCCGGCAGGATACGCTGGCCGATCTGGCCTTTGTAGGTGCGGCCTTCGTCGTCGCTCATCAGCCGTTCGCCTTCCAGCCGGTGTCCCACCGCTTCGTGGATCAACACGCCGGTGGCGCGTGGCGCCAGAATGGCCGGACCGGAATAGGGGTCGAGTAGAGGGGCGTTTTTCAGGGCCACCAATCCGGCGATCAATTCCGTCACGGCGGCTTCAAGCTGAGCTTGCGCGGGCAATTCCTTTTCCGAGGCGGCATAGAAAGCGACGGAATCCGTCAACACCATGTCGTCCTCGGCGCGCGCTTCGGCATCGACCGTCAACGAAAAAAGCACCCGCTCGGTGACCAGCCGTGCCCCTTCGCTCGATACGAAATAGCGTTGCTGCTTTTCGGTGGCTAGTCGTAATTGGTGTTGCAGGATTTCGGGGTGGGTGGCGAATTGGCGCGACACCGCCTTGAGTCGCGTCGCCCAGGCCTTATCATCGAAATGAAAGGGCAGGGGTGTGTCGAAATGACGGGCGGGTGTCTCCCGGCTGAAGCTTGGGGTGGTCGTGTCGGGACGTTCGTAGACGGCTTTTCCCTTTTTCTGCTGAAACTGGTTGAGCGCCTCTTTATAGGAGCGATCGGTAAGCAGCCACAGGGCATTTTTAAGGGCTGTCAGATTGCCGTCGATGGGAGCGGCTTCCGATATCGGCAGACCCTCCTCTGTGGCGAAGGGAAAATAACCGTCGAATTGGCCGGTGTTGTCGAAGCGATAATCCCCCACCCGGGTTTCCACGTACAACTCGCCGTCGAGTTGCTGGTTGGCACGGAACACCGATTCATACCGAACGGTGAGGGTGCGTGTGTCGTGGGTTTTGAGCGCATAGCTGATGAAATAGGGCGACTCGAATCCGTCCAGTTGCAGCCGTTTCACCGAGCGGTCCAATTCGCTTTTCATGGCATCGAGGACGGCGGAGCGGGTGTCGGCGGCCTGGCTGGCGCTTGCGAAAAGCCAACCGAAAATGAAAAGACCCACGGCGAAACGAATCGACGAGGCAGGCATGGCGGCTCCTTTGCGCAGAACGCCCTCGACTCTCAACGGGCGGGGCGATCGGGTCTCGGAGCGTCGCTGAAAAGGGTGGAAATCGTATCGACGAATCCGAAACGGTAGAGATTGAAACGATCTTTTTGAATCAGCATCGCACCGCCGATGGTCAGTGAGATGAGGATGATCAGCATGAAAACGGCGCGTGCGAACCACGCAACGATCTTGGGAAAACGCGCCTTGGCGGGTGGATTGGGGATGCGCAAGCCGGTCAGGGTGCGTACCGGCAGCTGCGGGGACGACGCGCGATAATGGGGTTGTCCTTCGGATCCGTAGGCAAACTGGCGCTGGTCGTCGACGGCGAGGGTTTCGACGCCGTTTTGCCGATCGAAATCGATGACGGTCAGTTTTTGGATTTTGGGCCGCACTTCCATCAGCGGAGTCTCGTCGATGTTTTCGTAGAGTTCCTGGTTGATGTTGAGGCGTTCGTTGATTTCGCTTGTTTCGATAATGGAAGAATCGTCCGGATCGAAGTCGATGACTTTCGATACCTGACGTAGCTGCTGATTATTGAGAATGGCTCTCCCGGTTTTGACGTTTTCTTCTTGTGCCTCCGGGGCGTCGGACAAGTGAATCGAATGTCGGTGTTCCTGGGATTGCCAGTGCGCCCGGATAATGCGATCGGCTTCTTCTTCCGCCGTTACGATCTTCGCTTCCTCCGAACTGGTGTCTTCCGTCAACGGAACGAAGTGGGGCGTCGCGAGACCATTGTTGGCCTGTTCGTTGGCGAGGGCGCGGCGCGTGGGCGGCGCTTTCTGGGCCGGTGGCGTGGAAGGGGTCGCCTGGTAAAACTCGCCGGTCGGCGTATGGCTGGCGCGAGGTTCGGTGGGGGTGATTTCGGCTTCTTCGGCTTTTTTAAACTCGGCGGTTTTGGATTTATATACCGAGAAAACCTGCTTGCATTTCGTGCAACGCACCTTCACCGAGCGTTGGGTGATTTTCTCTTCGTTGAAGCGAAATTTAGCGAGGCAATGCGGGCATTGAACAACCATGGCTATGTCCGTGTTGGTGTTGGGCGTTACTGCTGCCCCGAGCACACGCGGTTGCGCCCCTGGCGCTTGGCTCGATACAGCGCGCGGTCGGCCAGTTCAATCATCTCCGGTTTCGATAATTCGGGCGTGTAATTGGAGACGCCGATGCTGACGGTAACGCTGATTTCGCGGTCAAGGAAAGTAACGATCATATTTTCCACATCGCGGCGTAGGCGTTCGGCGGTGCTGATGGCGTTGTCGTGAGCGGTATCGGTAAGAATGATGGCCATTTCCTCGCCGCCGTAACGGCAGGCAAAGTCGGAACGACGCAGCAGGTTGCGAATGCGGGCCGACAGGTCGCGCAGAACGCAGTCGCCCGCTTGATGGCCATGGGTGTCATTCACCGATTTGAAGAAATCGATATCCACCATCATCATGGAAAGCGGTTTCTGATAGCGCCGGGCTCGCACGATCTCGCGTTCCAGCGTTTCCTGGAAGTAACGGTGCGTATAAAGTTCGGTCAGGCCGTCCGTGATGGACAAACGGCGCGTCTGGCTGAACAGCTGGGCGTTTGAAATGGCGGTGGCCAGATGCTCGTTGATGTTCTGGGTCAGCTCGAAATCCCATTCGGAGAATTCACTGCCGTCGCTTTTGTCGTTGATATTGATGCAGCCGAGAAGCTGGTCGCCCGATTTCAGCAGGGTGATCATGGACGATTTGTTCTTGTATTTGCTGCGGTTTTTCAAGCCGAACTCGGCCTCGATATCGCGAATCAGGCGTGATTGTCCCGAGCGCAACACTTGGCTGAGAAGCTGGTTGTTGTGAATCGAGATGCGCAGGTCCATGCCCTGCTCCATGTCGTAGTGATTGTGGGCCGCCAAATAGATTTCCTCATGCTCGGAGTCATAAAGAAAAATGGAACATTTGTTGGCCCCGATCATTTTGGGCAGGCTTTCGATGGTGTATTTGATTATTTGTGACAGCTCTAATGTCGAGTTGAGCTTTTTGGCCAGCTCGTTAATAAGCGTCAATGTTTTCAATTGGCGTTCGAAAGTTTCTCTGGAGGTCATCGTTTATATTTTGTATTTGTTGTTATTGACCAATAGCTGCAAGTCGCACCTAAACGGTTGGAGTATACCCCGATCAATTGCTAAGTCCAAGTGTTTTCATGCAAAACCAGAATATTAAGGCTGGACAAATCCAAGACCCAATGATACAAACGCCCGGTCCTATCGATGACCCAGACATTAGGAACAAGGAGTGTTGATCATGTGGAAAGCGGTGACGAAGTACTTCTCCGAGTTCAAGGTTTTGAAGAATACCCCGTATGAGTTCTGGGTGCTCAATCTGGTGATCAATTTCTTCGAGATGCTGGCCTATTTTGCCTTCATCACCGTCCTGACCCTGTATCTCACCGATAACATCGGTCTCAACGATCAGCAAGCCGGTAATATGATGGGGTATTTTACCCTGCTGATTACCATCATCATTTTCTTTGCGGGCTTTATCATCGATTCGATCGGCGTTAAAAAAGCCCTGCTGATTTCCATGGCCATCCTTATCCCGACGCGCCTGATTCTGGGCGTGACCGATTATATCGATACCTGGGATCTTAAAGGTGGGTTGGATTTCGATGCGACCCACTCCGCAATTGTGGAAAATCATTACGACCAGCAAGCATTCAGCGAAGACCGGGTGGAACTGCTTGCCGCCAAAATCGCTTTGGTCAAGAACTTCGGCCAGTACGTTCCGGCTGAAGGCGGCTCGGTGGAGGATCTGCGCGATAATGCCAGCGCATTACGTGAAGAACTGATGAAGGTTGCCGCTTCCAGCGCGGCGGTCAAAAGCGGCTGGGGCGAGACGCTTGAAGAAAAAGCCAAGGATCAGGCTGAGTTCAAGCGCATCATCGTGGCCATGGTCGGGGAATCTCCCGAGTTGGCGGCCCGCTATTTCGTCGATCTCAAATCGTTGTCCGGAGACCCCGCCGCTTTCGAAAAAGCGATTCTCAAGATTGTCAAGCGTTATCCCGATTTGCGGCCGAGCTATACCGCCGACGGTTTCGTTGGAAGCATTGTGGGCTGGGCGCCGGTGAAGGGCTTGTTGAACACCATCGGGGTTGCCATCGATTATCCCACCTACACCTTTATGGACAACTTGCGTTTCTTCATTTTTCTCATTCTGATTGCGGTGGCCTTCGGCGAAGCGTTGATGGTGCCGGCGATTTACGCCGCTTTGCGCTCCTACACCAACAAACGGACGTCGGGGACGGCCTTCAATTTCCAATATCTCACCATGAACATCGGCGCGGTGATGAGCTTTGCCATTTTCGATTGGCTGCGGCAGGGATTCGGCAACGAATCCATCATGATCTTCGGCACCATGATGGCCGTGATCTGCACCATCGCGACATTGTTCCTGCGTCCCAATCTCAAAGTGGAAGAAGACGGCTCGGTGAAGGCGGAGCCGCCCAAGCCCAAAGCCGACAAGGAAATGCCCTGGACCATCGCCGCTTCGGTGGTCAAGGAGACGGCCTTCTGGCGTTTCATGCTGTTTATCGGTCTGCTGATCGGCGTGAGGCTCACGTTCACCCACCAGTTCCTGGTCATGCCCAAATACTATACGCGTGTTTTGGGTGACGATGCCCCCATCGGGTTGATGAACACAATCAACCCCACCATCATCACCATCGGCCTGATTGCGTTTATCCCGATCATCATGCGTTTTTCGGTGTTCAAGCTGATCGTTCTGGGAACCTTCGTTTCGGCGGCATCGGTTTTCTTCCTGGCCCTGCCCGGTAAACTGTTTACGCCGTTCGGCTGGACCATCGAGCAGGGGTACCTGTTCCTGATCCTGGCGCAGGTGGTGGTGTTCGCCTTCGGTGAGTTGATTTGGTCGCCGCGTTTGTCGGAATATACGGTCACGATCGCCCCCAAAGGACGGGAGGGCTCTTATATGAGCATGGCGGTTCTGCCCATGTTCATTGCCAAGCCGCTCAACGGCTGGCTGTCGGGTCTTCTGCTCACCGAATACTGCCCCGAGGGCGTCATGGCGGACATCGTTTCGGGAGCGCGCAGCTGGTACAACGGTCCGGAAATGATGTGGATCATCTTCGGTGTGATCGCGTTGTCGAGTCCGTTCCTGGTGCTGTTGCTGCGCAATGTCATTCGCTCCGAAAACGAGGAGGACGCGGAGGGTGGAGACACCGATTCCGCGGAGGGTGATGAAGAAACCCAACCCCAGGAAAGCTAGTGTAATTCGACGACCTGCGTTTCATAACGGGGTGGCTTCGGCCGCCCCGTTTTTCTTCACCCTATCCCGGTCGAAGCATGCTAAAATAATAACCCTGCAAAGCGGCTGTTCGACGATCCCCGAGCCGGGAGGTGGATGATGGCGGTTCGTATCTCGATGTCGATTTTGACGGTGTTTCTGACGCTGTGGATGGCCGCGCCGACTTGGGCGCAGGATGCGCAAGCGCCCCCGGTGAAGCCTTATGTCAAACCGCCCGAAGTGTCGAAAGAGGCTCCCGAACCCCTGCCGCCCGACCCCAATTATCCCGATCTCGAACCTGTGGAATTGGAAGAGAAGTCCCCCGAACCTGAAGCGGAAACTCCGCCGCCCGAGCCGACCACGCCGCCCCAGGCATCCCAGTTGGTGAAGAAAACCGAGACCGGTTTATATCGTTATGTGGATGATAGCGGGCACACCTACTATGTCAGCGATCTGTCCCAGGTACCCGAACGTTACCGAAAGCGGGCACATGCACTGGCTTTTCCGGATGCGGAGAAAAACAAGGCAACCACTCCCGCGGAAGCTCCGGCGACGCCCGCTTCGGATGCGAAGAAGGCGATCGAAGACATCTGCTCGTCTTGTCCCAATTGCTGCGTCAACGGGGTTCCCCGTTTCGATGGAGAGGGGCGTATCCTCATTCGAGAGGATTGAGCCCGGGATTACTGATCGGCCCATCCGCTTTCCGACAAGCGAATTTCAGAATTGTCAAAAACAGAAAAACCGACCTGGATTTCAGGTCGGTTTTATTTAATTTCGAAAACGAAGAGTTTATTTAGCGGTTGCCAGGGCCAGATCCTTAACCACGATGGGGAGGTTCTTTTCCAAGGCGCCGATGAACAGGTCGAAATAGGCGGAATGGTTGTAATACAGCCCGACCACCATGCTGTCTTTGAACGTATATGTTTTCGTCAGCAGGGGATTATCAAGTTTGCCGCCCTTGTACAGGGAAATTTCGAATTCCATTTCGCCGTTGACGAAAATGTAGGGAGCACCCAGGATGCCCAGGAGGGCTAAAGGGATCATGTTGATGTGTTGGGTAAGCTTGGTGTTTTTCAGTTTGCCCATAATGACGTAATCGAATGAGGCTAACTTGACTTTCGTGTTGATCTGATCAATCGGTGTCGCATTGGGAGTCAGTCGCATATTCCGCATAAGATCGGCCAGCAGATAGGGGAACGCGGAGGGCAGGGAGCCGACCGTTACGGTTGCTTTGCCGCCTTGGTTGGACTGAAGAATTCCGGCCTGCTCGGGATACTGGTTATAGCTTCCGATGTGGAAGAAATTGACCGCCGGAATCAGAGAGCTTGGATACAGGTAGCCATATTCTCCGCCACGCAGATCTTCAAGCGGATACAACAGGAATTTCGCTGTTGTCTGCTCCGAATTCGATACGCTTTCCGTGATGTTCAGAGGTTGGGATTTCAGTTGTTGGGCACGTACGGAACAGCCCGAGGCTGCCAAGCTCAGGCAAAGGATAATCAGCAAGAAAAGGCCGTATCGGCTTGTCATGGTATTCTCCTGGGGATAAATGTGATGGAAAATGCTTTCCGTCTTCATAAAATATGGAGTTCGCCAAGTCAAGCAATAAAAAAACCCGGCTAAAAAGCCGGGTTACGTGATGACGTCGCAGATGGAACTCAGTAACGTTTGAGGTAGCTGTCGAGTTCCCACTGATGGACCTGCGCGATGTATTCATGCCATTCCTGGCGCTTGGCGCGCACGTACTGGCTGAAGATGTGTTCGCCGAGGGTTGCCCGCATCAGCTTGTCGCGTTCGAGCGCGTCCACGGCTTCGTTGAGGTCGCCCGGCAGCGATTTAATGCGCAGGCGCGAGCGTTCGCGCTGACTCATGGCGAAAATGTTTTTGTTGACCGGTTCACCCGGATCGAGCTTCTGTTCGATACCTTCTAGGCCGGCAGCCAGCATGGCGGCCAGAGCCAGATACGGGTTGCAGGCCGGGTCGGGCATACGCAATTCGGCGCGGGTGCCGTTTCCACGACTGGCCGGGACGCGTACCAGCGGCGAGCGGTTGCGTTCGGACCAGGCGATATGGGTGGGGGCTTCGTAGCCGGGCACCAGGCGCTTATAGGAGTTGACCAGCGGGTTGGTGATGGCGGCGAAGCCACGTGCATGGGCCAGCAGACCGCCGATGTAGTTCAGCATCAGATCCGAGATCCCCAAAGGTTTGGAGGGGTCGTAAAAAGTGTTTTGGCCATCGAGGGTGAACAAGCTCTGGTGAACGTGCATACCCGAGCCGTTGATGCCGAAAATAGGTTTGGGCATGAAGGTGGCGTGCAGGCCGAAATCGAGAGCCACTTTTCGTACGACGAAGCGGAAAGTGGCGATGTTGTCGGCGGTATAAAGGGCATCGAAATATTTGAAATCCACCTCATGCTGGCCGTAGGCGACTTCATGGTGGGCGGCTTCCACTTCGAACTCGATTTTTTCGAGTACGCGCAGAATCTCGCGGCGTGCATCCTCGCCTTTGTCTACCGGTGTCAGATCGAAATAGCCGCCACGGTCGTGGGTAATGGTGGTTGCGCGGCCTTCGGCGTCACGTTCGAACAGGAAGAACTCCGGTTCCGGTCCGGCGTTCATGTTGTAGCCCATTTTCGCCGCTTTATCGCATTGTTTTCGTAAAACGGTACGTGGGCAACCGGCGAAATCACTGCCGTCGGGGTTTTTGATGTCGCATATTAACCGAGCTACTTTGCCACCGCGCTCGGCCCAGGGGAAGATGCGGAAGGTTTTAAAGTCCGGGCTGAGCAACATATCCGACTCTTCAATACGCGAAAAGCCTTCGATGGAAGAACCGTCGAACAGCATTTTGCCGTCGAGTGCTTTTTCGAATTGGCTGGGTGGGACTTCGATATTTTTATTTTGGCCGGTAATGTCCGTGAACCATAAGCGCAGGTAGCGGACGCCTTCATCTCCCAAACGTTTCAGAATTCCATTCCGACTTTGCATGTGTTTGTCCTTTCTGCATATCGGGCGCGCACGAGGCCTCGCCTCGGATAAAACGACCTTCTGCCGCGAACCTACGTGAAAGATGGCAAGGTGTCAAGTCAAAAACGACAAAAATGCAAATATTCAGAATCGGAAATGCATGTATTCTTGTAAATTTTGTCAATATGGTGTTTTGTTGTTGCTATATTGTCAATATTGTAATGATATTTTCTCGTGTTGTATCGATGTTTGATCGGATGTCCGAATTGCATCCTGACCGTTTATTTTTGACAAAATGGTAAAATATGAGTGACGGCTTTCCGGGTGTAAGCCGCCTTACATGAGGTTGGATGGGTCGATGTCGAGTCGATGCCCGACTCCTGCAAGCGGGTCGAGCGCGCCGCGAGCTTCGGCGGCATGGAGAAAAGCTTCCAGGGCCTCGGAATTGGGCGCTTTGAGTAGAATGCGGGCGCGATAATGGCCGCGCAGGCGAGCAATGGGAGCGGGGGCCGGACCCAGAATGGCCAAATCGGCGGTTTTCAACGAACCGGCCAGGCGGCGCAGGCGTTCGGCCAGAATGGCGCCAGCCTCCATGAGGCGGTCTTCATCGCGTGCGGCCATGCGTAGTAAGGCCAAGGCGCGAAACGGGGGATACAGCCCGCTACGCATTGTCAGTTCGGAGTTGACGAACCGTTCCGCGTTACCGCTTTTCAAGGCCCGGTAAACCGCATGACGCGCCTGAAAGGTCTGCACGATGACCTCGCCGCGGAGTTGGCGTCGTCCGGCGCGGCCCGTCACTTGGACCAGTAGCTGGTGGGCGCGTTCGGCGGATCGGAAATCGGGCATGTGCAGGGTGGCGTCGGGGTTGAGGACGCCGACCAGGGTGACGTTGGGGAAATCGTGGCTTTTGCTGACCAGCTGGGTCCCCACCAGAATGTCCAGCTCGCCGCGTGCGAAACGATTGAGCAGTGCCGCCAGACTGCCACGGCGGGCGATGGCGTCGCGGTCGAGCCGCGCGATGCGGGCTTCGGGGAAACTCAGCTCCAATTCGTCTTCCACCCGTTGTGTGCCGACCCCCGTCAATTCGAGTTCGTCGCGTCCGCAATACGGGCAGTGGGGCGGAAAAGCCGCCTGCGCGCCGCAGTGATGGCATAGCAATTTTCCGATGGTGCGGTGGTAGGCCAGCGACACGGAACATTGGCGGCAGGTCAGGGTTTCCTTGCAGTGGCGGCAACGCACGTAAGGGGCGAAGCCGCGCCGGTTGAGCAGCAAAATGCTTTGCTCGCCGCGGGTGAGCCGCTCTCCGATCGCCAGTGACAGCTCGGCCGATAGCAACGAGCGGCGCGAGGTGCGGGTGCGGCCCATGTCGATGATGGTCACCTGTGGGGGCGGCGGGGCGTCGGGTCGCGTGATGTGCAACGGTTGCATGTGGCCGTCCCGAACGGCCTGGATGGACTCCAAGGCCGGAGTGGCCGAGCCGAATAGGGCGACGGCTCCGGTCCGGCGCGTTCGCATCAGCGCCACCGTACGGGCTTGATAATACAGACGATCTTCGCTTTTATAAGAGCTGTCCTGCTCCTCATCTACCACCACCAGGCCGAGGTTCTTTACCGGGGCGAAGATGGCCGAGCGCGCGCCCACCACGACGTTTGCCTGCCCCTCCAGGATCCGCCGCCATTCGTCGAGGCGTTCGCCCGCCGCCAGACCCGAGTGCCAGATGGCTACCTGCGAACCGAAGCGCCCGGCCACGCGCGATGCCAATTGGGGGGTAAGCGCGATTTCGGGGACCAGCAGCAGGACGCCGCGTCCGGCGTCGAGGGCGGCCTGTGCCGCCTGCAGATACACTTCGGTTTTCCCCGAACCGGGAGCACCGGTGAGCAGAAAGGCCGCGTGTTCTCCGGTGGCCAGCGCGGCGGTAAGAGCCTTTGCCGCCTGTCGTTGGTCGGGCCACAGGGTTTCGGGGGCGGGAGATTCTTCCGAGAGAAAGTGTTGTTCCAGCGGCGAGCGCGGAGCGGGGCGGCGTGTCTCGACGACCAGCCCTTTTTTAATGAGTTCCGACAGGGCTCGGGCGAGGTTTGCATCGCCGTGAACGAAGTCCTTGCGGCGGCAGTCGCCGGTCTCGATCAGCCGTTTCAAGCAGTCCAGTTGGCGTGGGGCACGAGTCAATTGTGCAAAAGACGAGTCGGCCTGGGATGTGGCTTGTACCCAGGCCTCGCTTCGCATGGCCGTTCCGGTCGCACTTTTTATCTGGTCGCGTTCGATCCAGCCCGCCGCTTCCAACGCTGCCAGTCCTTTTTCGCCGACACTGGGCCGCTTTTTTCGGTAAGCCTCGCAGGGCAAGGTACCGGTGGTCGGAATGGGCGCCAGCCGTTTGAGCAGGCTTGTTTTTTCGCGCGTTGTGAGGGTGGCTGTTTGCGGCGAGGGTAAACCCGCCAGCAGCGTGCGCGCGGCCGGGGTGAGGCTGAGCTGTGTTCGTGGAGCCGACAGCAGGCCCGGCGGCAGGATCGCCCGCAAGGCTTCGCCGATCGGCGCGTGATAGGTGGCCGCCACATTGCGCAAAAGGACGAGCAGATCCGGCGGCAGAATCGGTGTTTCGTCCAAAACCGTCGCAATGGCTTTGTCGGATTCGGCGGCGGTATCCGAACCGGCGGTCAGCACCACGCCGACCAGCCGTCGCGGACCGAGGGGGACCTCCACGCGCACGCCGGGGCAGCAGCGGTCCGATAGGTTCTCCGGGATTCGGTAGGAAAAGGGTTCGGAAAGCGGCAGCGGTAAAATCACCGTCGCGGCTCGGCCGAGGCTCATGGGCGTCGACCGGTGTTGGGCTGGGCCGTTTCGATCACCCAGTGTTCGATCCGCGTTTCACCGACCCGCAGGGTGACCGTATGCGGGAAGCGTCCGCCGGTGCCGGGGAAATCCCAATCGCTGAAGGTGATTTCGGCGAAGGCGTCCGCGTTTCCGGCGACCAAAGGCAGAATGACCCGCGCCAGGTGATGTCGGTCTTTATCGATCCAGATCTGGGGAAGTTTGGTTTGATGTTCTCCCGCTCCCACGATGACGCAGACCGTCCGTCCGATGCGACCTAGACCGATCGTTCCGGTGGCGATGCCGAGTTGGCCGATGCGTTTGTGCAGGGCTGGTTTATCGGCGGCGAGCATCAACAAGTTGAGCGCCTGTCGCAGGGGGCTGGGTATGGCGGTTGGGGTTTGGCCCGCTTCGTTGCCGACGAGGGCCACCCGGTCGGGCCGTGTCAGGGTAAGGTTCAGGGATTCGGTCAGGGTCGACCCGCTTGCGCTGTCCACCTGCGTGCGCTGACCCTTCAAGTTCAAGCTGCTCCAAACGGCGGCGTGGGTGGACAGGCGGTGAAGTTGTAAAGGATAGGGGTCTACGTAACCCGACAAAGCCAGGCTTCCCGTCAACAGGGCGACTATGATGAAAATCGTCTTTAATTGGGCCAGTTTAGGCATGACATCCCCTGAAACGTGAAAAACGCCCTTCACACAGAAGGGCGTTCTAACACAAGTTGTCCCTGGAAATCAATGGGCTTTCCCTCCGGCGTTCAGCGCATCAAGCGAGCCTGCCGCTCCCGATCTTCGAGTTCGCGTTTGCATTCGATGCACATGGTCGCTTCCGGCCGGGCCTTGAGGCGGCGATCGGAGATCTGCTCGCCGCAGCGGTCGCAATAGCCGTAGTTGCCGCTTTCGATGCGGGCCAGGGCGCTTCGTGCTTTGAGAATCAGCTTGCGTTCGCGATCGCGCACGCGCAGCATGAAGTTCCGTTCGGCCTCCATCGCCGCTTGATCGGTGGGGTCGGGAAAGGTTTCCCGCTCCGTGCTCATACCGCCTACAGCGGAGTCGGCTTTTCCGATCAGAGAATCGATTTTCTTGTTGAGAAGTCTCTCATACGTTTTGAGTTGGCGTTTATTCATGCCCATTCCCCTGCTGGAACATGAGGTTTGCATCAAGAGCGCGGCGTTTCAGCCGATATCTGCTCTGAAATCCGCAACTTCAAAGAACGCAAAACCTCTTTCATTTGCGAAAGTTTACCGGAACCGGGCTTGAGATGCAAGACAAATAGGCCAATCTCGGTGCAATCGGCGGTGATTCGAGGGAGTTGGCAACTGTAGGAGAGAAGAATACGGATGACCGACTAACGTTGTTGGGTCCGGTTGTCTCTGTCGGCTTCGTTCGGGAGCAATTCCGACAACATGAAGGGGTGAACCACCGGCAGTTGCGGTACAAGACGGCGGATGGCAAGTGCGCAGGCCGAGCATTCCGTCATCAGCGCATCGGGGGCGCTATGCGCGATTGCCTGGGCCAGCGGCTTGCCTACGGCTTTTGCCAGTGCGTCGTTTTGCGCCACCATACCGAAGGTGCCGGCCATGCCGCAACAACCCGCGGCCAGCGTCTCGATTTCGAGACCGGGGTGGTCTTTCCACAAGCGTCGGGCCGGTTCGTCGAGGCCTAACGCTTTGACATGACAAGGAACGTGGTAAGCTACTTTCAGCGGTCGTTCGGCCGTCTGTCCCGCAGCCGAATTCTGCGGGTGTGACATTTCGTGTTGCGGCTGCTGCGCCAGGAAATCGGTGGCGTCGACGACACGCTCCGCCAGCGACTGCACCGCCGTCTCCGGCACGAGGCGTGGCCATTCGTCGCGGACCATCAGAGCCGCGCTCGGTTCACTGAACACCAGCCGGGCATCGCGACCGCACAAGCTTTGCAATTCCGTCGCCATCAGGCGGATACGCGGAATGAGCGCATCCACGAGCCCGTGGCTCAAGGCCGGGAGTCCCACGCCTGCGCGGGTATATACCGACACGCGATTACCCGCCCCGCGCAAGTGCCGCAGGACGGCCAAACCGAGTGCGTGGTTCTGGGCCAGCACGTGTGTGTCGGGGACATACACCAGCGGCTCTCCATCTTCATCTTCCCGGATAGACTGCGCTTTTATGAAAAAAGAACCACGTTCGAACGGGAGCGTGGGAAGCCCCGGCGTCAAACCGAACAGCCGTTCCGCGCTGCGGCGGGTGGCGGGTATTCCCATGCCCAGATTCAAGAACGCCGCCAGCGGACCCAGCCGACCGGCGCGGCGGTCCAGTTCGGCGAAAAAGCGGCCTGCCACACTTGCGCCGAAACGTCGCGTGTTGGCGATGGTCAGTTCCTGCGCCAGGGCGGGAATGTCCACGTGGCTCGGGCATTCGAGGCGACACAGCTTACAGTTGAAACAATACCCGGCCACTTCCCGAGCCGTGTCGTCGAGACGATCCGAGATATCCAGCGGACCGTACAGGCTGAGCCGCGCCAGATTGCCGATGGCACGCGGAGTGGCCAGTTCGTCGCCGGTGGCGCGAAACAAAGGACACATGCGCAATTCCGGTTGATGCGAGCGGCAGGCACCGCAACCATGACAGGCGGCGCTTTCGCGTGCGAGGCTGTCGGGGTCTTCGAATAGGGCTGGAATGATGCGAGAATCCGGCTTGCGTCTCCCCAACCGTGAAAACTTCATGGCCGGATGTTCGTGGAAATCCGTGGTTTTGCGGCCGGGGTTGAACAGTCCCGCCGGGTCTAGCAGATGCTTGACTTCACCGAACAGCGGGAGCAACTCGGGGTATTGCAGTCCCAAATATGGACCTCGCAACAAGCCGTCGCCGTGTTCGCCCGAAATCGTACCGCCCAGCCGTATCGCCTCGGGATACAGGTCGCGCGCCAGGGCGTCCAAGCGCTTGTAATCTCCGACTTTAAAGGGATCGATGAACACTTTCGTGTGCAATTCGCCCGCTCCGGCGTGACCGAAAGTAGCCCAGCGCAGACCGTGTTGAGCGAAGAGGCGCGTTTTAATCGCCACCCACTCCGGCAGCCGGTCGTAGGGAACGGCCGTGTCCTCCACAAAACTGAGCGCACGTTCCCGTCCCGGTTGGTTCATTACCAGTGCTTCGGCCTCGCGGCGGATCAGCCACAAGGTGGCTTTGTCGCGTGGTTCGTGGGCCTCACGCCATTCGCTGACGGCATTTCCGGGACGCCCGAGCGCCTGTAAAGCCGGAGACATGGCGTCGCGTGCGGCTTCTTCCGAGGAGCCCGTCCATTCAGCCAGCAAAACTGCTCGGGCCGTGCCGGGGAGAAGCTCGGAGAGTCGGTGGACGTGTTTGCGCCCCATCTCGATGATGTGGTAGTCGATCAATTCCAGCGCCGACGGCTTGAAGGCCATCAGTTCGGCAACGCCAGCCGCCGCCGCCTGAAGGTCGTCGTAGAGCACCATCAGCAGGCTGGCATGCGCCGGGCGCGGCACCAGATTGAGGGTGAGTTCGGTGACGATTCCCAGGGTGCCTTCGGATCCACAAAGAAGGTTCAAGGGATGTAACTGCTGGCCGTCCCACAGGTTTTTCAGATTGTATCCGGCGCGGTTACGCGGCTGTGCGGGGTAAGCGGCTTCGATTGTCTCTCGATGAGCCTCCACCCGTTTGGCCAACGCGCGCCAGCGTTCGGGTTGATCGCTCAATGGACCGGAGGCGAGTGTTTGCCGTTCACCGTCGGCTCCGATCAGTTCGGCCGATAAAAGGTGGTCGCCGGTGTAGCCGTAATCGAGGGAATGGGCGCCGGTGGCGTTGGTGCCCACCATACCGCCGAAAGTCGCGCGTGTGCCGGAAGACGGATCGGGGCCGAACATCAAGCCGTAAGGTGCGGTGGCCGCGTTCAACTCGGCCAGTGTAACCCCTGCACCGACACGCACGCGGCGCTGTTCGACGTCGATGGGCCCGATGTGGCGTAAACCCGGATGACAGTCGATGACAATCCCCGGCCCCAGCGATTCACCTGCCAAACCGGTGGCCGCGCCGCGCGGGTGTACGCCGATGGCCAGGTCACGGGCCAGGCGCAAGGCTGTTTGCAGATCCTCCGCGTCTTGCGGAACCAAAGCGGCTAAAGGCTCGACCTGAAATAGCGAGGCGTCGGTGGAAAACAGCATGCGGGCGGAATGTCCGAGATGTTGCCGTCCACGGAACGATCCCTTCAGCGCGGCCTGTAGCTGGCGGCGTAATCGTTCAGAATCGCTCATTTTTCACGCTCGACAACGCCTTGCTGGCGGCGTTTGGCGTGGCGGGCGTCCACCCAGGACAAGTACAAATCGATGCGGGCGTCCAGGCGTTTGAACATCGCTTCCGTTTCGATTTCGGTGGCGTCCACCGGCAAGGCGAATTGATGGGCATTGATCAAGGCGATGTAGCAGCGTTCCTGGCCGTTGAGCTGCTCCAGGACGATCAGTTCGGGCATGGACACGCGGGCCGGGTCCGGCTGGGTATAATAAAGGCCGGTGCTGGGCGGTTTGCCGGGCGGCGAGGGCTTGGGAAGCTCATAGTCGTCTTTCGAAATGTAGAGATAACCCACCAACCGTTGGGGGTCGTATCCATCCAGGTTGACATGTACTCGGCCGTAATTGAAGGGATAATCCGGCTTAAGCGTGATGTCGTGACGGCTAAAGGCGCCGAAGAGTCGGGAGCGTACCTTGGCCTCGTCGAGCATGATGACGGCGGGCGGGGCGGGCATGTCTTCCAAACCGCCTAAAACCGGGAAATCGCCTTGGCCGAGCGAAAAGGTATTGAGGAAGATGCCGGTTTTCTCTTCCATGATATAGGGATTCGGCCGGGGATGCGGATCGGTCGTCGCGCAGCCTAAAAGCGCCAGCACTCCCATCCACACAACCGCTGTCATCTTTACTCGCCCGTGCTTTTGCATCCGTTCCTCCTTGCACCGTCTTCGTCGCCCATTATCGCTGAAGCGGCGTGGAATGCAAGGATCATGCGTGTTGCCGCGGAATGCAGCGAAGCGACGGGGCAAAGACGAACCGGGGAGGAAGGTAAAGGGTTGTCACTTCTACGGCATTTCAATTCTGATTGAGTCTCGAATCATCTTCGATGGATGATGGGTGGCACGGGCTAAACCGTCAGGTTTGCCCGTGAAAACAGCATGGGCAAGCCACAGGCTTGGCCCATGGCACACCGTAAGCCGAATTTATAGAGGGTGGAAAACGGTGAAAAGCCTGGAAGTGAAACGCCTGATTGCCACCCCTACTTCTCTTGTTCTTTTTCCGCCTTGCAAATAGCCGGGAATTGCTTGTCGAACGGGATATCCATCGGATCATCGAAATCATGCATGCAACAGGCGGACGGAGCCACGCTCAGGGTCTGGTGGGTTTCGCGGAAATGCTGCCAGGCGGCGCTGTCGTCCCGATGCGGCTTCGCCCGTTCCGGACTGGTGTTTAGCGACATTTCATTGTGATCGGCGAAGCTGTAGTAGCCGTCCGCGCCAACCACGACATGATCGAGAATACGGACGCCCAGCACGCGGCCTGCTTCCAGAATGCGATTGGTGAAATGTCGATCATCGTCGGAAGGCGTTGGATCGCCGGACGGATGATTATGGATGAGAACGACCCCTGCCGGAGATTCGGCCAGAATAGCTGCAAAGATGTCGCGTGGCCGCAGGATGCATTCGAACAGCGCTCCCTCAGCCAGATGTACGTCGCGCATCCAACGCAATTTGGCATCCACCAGCGCCGCCACCAGCACTTCGCGTCGTTGCCGGATGAGGTTGGGTCCGTAAATGGCGAAGACGGTGGCCGAGTCGGCCAGCACGGGGCGATCCACCCGGTCGGGAATCAAGGCCCGGCGTCCCACTTCCAGCGCCGCCAATATTCGCAGACTGTCCTGCTGTCCGAACCCCGCAATTCGTTGCAACTCGGTGGCTGTGGCGCGGCGCAGATTGGCCAGCGACCCATAATGTCGTATCAAGGCATCGGCTGCGGCCGCTGCCTGACGTCTGTTCTGGTCGTTCGACTCCAGCAGTATGGCTAAAAGGTCGGTTTCACTCGCGGTCAGCCGGTGGGGAGTGGGTACGGGCAAATGGCGAGCGTGTGTCTCTCGCATTTTTTTTTGAAGCGACATGTCACCTCCTGTGCGGTTCGGCTTCTAGAACCTCGCACAGTCTGTGCCAACTAAATAGTTAAGTATAATCAGTAGGTTATGTGTTTTGTTGCTCTGAAAACGTCCGGATTCCGGAAAAAGGTGACCGAAAGATGGTCGGAGTGTTTTGCAAGCAGGAATGGTGACTATTTTTCAAACAAGCCTGACAAAAATTTCATAGTCATTCCCGATTAATCCCATCAAGAATACGAAAAATAGGCCGATTTGAATGATTAAGAGATGTTGTGCCAGGGTGGCGCAAGATTTGCATGAAAATTCGGATGAGAGTTGAAATGTGAAACCGGAGCCGGACGATGCAGAAGATGCTCGCCAAAATCGATCGTGACCTCCTTTATCTCACCGGCGTTATTGTTCTGGCGCTGGTGATCTGGAAGGTGGTTGTCTGATCCTGATTCCGCCAGCTGCGGAACCTTGCCGCAGCCCTCGGTTTGATGCCGGATGGCTTCGTTTGTGAATCCGAATTAATTCAGACGAAAACCCTGGACACGTCCTTATCGGTCGTTATAATGAGCCACGCTTGACGGGGAAAACGAGCGCCCGCCTCGTTGTGTATGCGAAGCGATGCGTCAAGTGAAGGCTCAAGTTGGTAAGCGGGCGTTTGCGATCTTCCAAACTATTGCACACCGTGCGACGGAAACCAGAGGTGAGACATGGCAGATGTGAAATGGCAATCGATGGATGGAAATGCGGCGGCGGCTTACAGTGCCCACGCCATGAGCGAAGTGGTGGCGATTTATCCGATCACCCCGTCTTCGCCGATGGCCGAAGCGGCCGATGAATTCTCAGCGGCAGGCCGCGAAAATATTTTCGGCCATGTTCCCACCGTTTATGAGATGCAGTCCGAGGGTGGAGCGGTTGCCGCGATCCACGGCGCTATGGCCACCGGCACGCTGACGACCACATTTACCGCCAGCCAGGGCCTGCTGCTCATGATTCCGAGCATGTATAAAATCGCGGGCGAGCTGATGCCGAGCGTATTCAATGTGACGGCGCGCACCATCTCCGCTCACGCCCTGTCCATTTTCGGCGATCACTCCGACGTCATGGCCTGCCGCCAGACCGGTTTTGCACTTCTGGCTTCGGCCAACCAGCAGGAAGTCATGGACCAGGCCGCCATTTCCATGGCCGCTTCGGTTAAGGGGTCGTTGCCCTTCATGCACTTCTTCGACGGTTTCAGAAGTTCGCACGAGATCAGCAAAGTTCAGATCCTGCCTTACGAAGTGATGCAGGAACTGATGGACATGGACGCGCTCAAGTGTTTCCGCGATCGCGCCCTGAACCCCGATCATCCCGTTCTCAAGGGCACCGCCATGAACCCGGACATCTGGTTCCAGGGTGCGGAGGCGCGTAACCCCCATTACGCCGCTCTGCCCGGCATCGTCCAGGGTTTGTTCGATCAATTCGCCGCTCTTACCGGTCGCCAGTACAACCTGTTCGAGTATGTGGGCGATCCGCAGGCCGATACCGTCTTCGTGGCCATGGCCTCGGGGTCGGAAGTCGTCGCCGAAACCATCCAGTATCTCAACCGTGAACGCGGCATGAAACTGGGTCTGGTCAACGTGCGTTTGTATCGTCCCTTCGATGTCGAGGCTTTCCTGGCCGCCGTGCCGCAGAGTGTGCGCCGCATGGTGGTGCTCGATCGCACCAAGGAGCCGGGTTCCGCCGGTGAGCCCCTGTACCTCGATGCCGTGGCCGCTTTCGAGAGTGGCCGCCGCTCCGGTAAACGCGCCGAATCGCCCTTGCTTCTGGGCGGTCGCTATGGATTGTCCTCCAAAGAATTCGCCCCCACGCACGTCAAAGCCATCCTCGACCACCTCGACGCCAACGAACCGGCGCAGTGGATCCAGGGCTTCACCGTGGGTATCGAAGACGATGTCTCCCATCTGTCGCTGCCGGTCAAGGAAAACATCGATACCGAGCTTAAAGGCGTGCATCGCCTGAAGTTCTGGGGTCTCGGTTCCGACGGCACCGTCGGCGCCAACAAGAATTCCATCAAAATCATCGGCGATAACAGCGATCTGTTCGTGCAGGGCCACTTCGTGTACGACTCCAAAAAGGCCGGTGGCACCACGATCAGTCATCTGCGCTTCTCGCCCCACGCGATTCAGTCGCATTACTTGATCAACAATCCCGATTTCGTGGCGATCCACAACAAGGAATTCCTCGGCAAGTACGACCTTCTGGCCGGACTGCTGGAGGGTGGAACCGTCCTGATCAATACCGATCTGCCCGACGACCAGGTTTTCGCCAGCTTCCCCGAACGCGAGCAGAAAGCCCTGATCGAGAAGAAAGCCAAGCTCTACGCCATCAATGCGAACCGTGTGGCCGCCGAACTGGGTATTCCCGGCCGTATCAACACCACCATGCAGGCGGCTTTCTTCAACATCACCCAGATCCTGCCCATGGAAACGGTCAAGACGGCGGTGGAAAAAGCCATCAAGAAGAGCTACGGTAAAAAGGGCGAGAAGGTGGTCAAACTGAACATCGACGCCTTCAACCGTGGCCTTGAAAGCTATACGGAAATTTCGATCCCGAGTACCGCCGGCGCGGGAACCCCGATTCCTCCGGCGCTCGTGACCTTGCCCGGCGACGAGGCGATCGCCCCGGTTTTGACCCAGGTCATCGATCCCATCACTCATCTTCTGGGCGACGACATCCCGGTGTCGGCCATCCCGGTCGACGGTACCTTCCCCACCGGCACGACGCGTTACGAAAAACGTTCCATCGCCACCCAGGTGCCTGACTGGAAAGACGATCTGTGTATCCAGTGCGGGTACTGCGCGTTTGCCTGTCCGCATGCGGCCATTCGCATCAAGATCAACGACCAATCCGACATTCAGCTCGGTGCGGACGATTACAAAACTTTGGCGGTGAAGGGTAAAGGCGGCGGCGACGACAAGCGTTTCCGCGTGCAGGTTTTCCCCGATGACTGCACCGGCTGCGGTGTGTGCGTGTCGGTCTGCCTGGGCAAAAACAAGGAAACCGGCGACAAAGCCTTGGCTTTGGTCCCGAAATACGACGTTCTGGAGCAACACCGCAAGAGCCTGGACGAATTCCTGCGCCTCCCCCAGACGGCTTCCGAGTTCGTCAACAAGAAGCTGGTCAAGGGTGTGCAGTTGGCCGAGCCGCTGTTCGAGTTCTCCGGCGCCTGTCCCGGATGCGGCGAAACGCCTTACATCAAACTGGCCACCCAACTGGTGGGCGACCACATGATCCAAGCCAACGCCACCGGTTGTTCGTCCATTTACGGTGGAACGGCTCCCACCGTTCCCTATGCCCGCAATAAAGACGGCCGGGGACCGGCCTGGGCCTCCTCGCTGTTCGAGGATAACGCCGAGTACGGGTTGGGTATGCGTCTGGGTATCGAGCACCTGCAGGCCATGGCCGCCGATCTCAAAGGCGACTTGCTGGCGAATGGCGCAACCCCCGAAGTCAAAGCGCTTCTGGAACAGATCGCCCCGTTGTCCGAACAGAATGATGATGCGGTCTACCGGACTTCCAAAGACGCTGCCGAAAAACTGCGCGAGCTGCTGAAAGACGCTCCGGCGGGTAGCCGTGAAGCCAAGCTGCGCGATCTGGCCAGCTATCTCACCGAGATTACGGTCTTCATCGTCGGTGGCGACGGCTGGGCCTACGACATCGGTTATGGTGGTCTCGACCACGTGTTGGCCTCGGGCCGCAACGTCAACGTCTTGGTGCTGGACACCGAGGTGTATTCCAACACCGGCGGTCAGCGTAGCAAATCCACCTTCATGGGCGGTGTGGCCAAATTCGCTGCGGCAGGAAAAGACGTACACAAAAAAGATCTCGGCATGATGGCCATGAACTACCGCAACGTGTATGTCGCCGGGGTGAATTTCTCGGCCGACATGAATCAGACCCTGAAGGCCATGCGCGAGGCCATCGACTATCCGGGCACCTCGCTGGTTATCGGGATGAGCACCTGCATCGAGCACGGCGTGGCCATGAACAAGGGTCCGCAGTATGCCAAGCTGGCGGTCGAAACCGGTTACTGGCTGCTGTACCGTTACGATCCGCGCCGCCTGGAAGCGGGCAAAAACCCGTTGCAGCTCGATTCGAAGGAACCCAAAGGCGAACTGCGGGACTTCCTGAAGGGCGAACGCCGCTTCGCACGCCTGATGGACGAACGTCCCGAACGGGCCGAAGCCCTGTTTGCCGAGGGCGCACGCTTTATCATCAACCGATACAACTGGTACCGGCAATTGGCCGATCTATCGTTTGAGAACTGGTTGACGCGGTCGACCCAAGAGCAATAAACCAAAGAAACCGGCCCGGAGCGTATGCCACAGCGCTCCGGGCTTTTTTCGGTAACCTCCCGTCATCGGGAATTCGATCTCGCTTCGCCGACCACCGAAAGGCTGGCCGGCGGTCGTCGCTCTTAGCGTCGGCGCGAAGGCGATCGGCCGCGCGGGTCATGGCTTGGCCGGATGCGGTCGAGAATCATTGGCTGAAGAGACCGGAATGTTGTCATTTTCTGGGGAGACGCCATGGAAAACAAAACGTTGCGACTACTCGAAGAGGGACAGGGCAAGCTGATTCAGCCCTTCGATCTGGATGACTTCCGGGCGCTCAACCGGGCGAAAAACAAGGCCCTGGTCGACAAGCGCTGCAGCGAGAAAGAGGCCATCAGCCGCTGGGTCAACGAGGGCGACTATGTCGGCATCGAGTTGTACGGCACGGTGCGTTGCCCCATGTCGCTGACGCGCGAGATCATTCGGCAGGGCTTCAAAAGCATCCGTTCCGCCGCCCAAGGCGTATACGAGGCGGATCTGCTGGCCGCCGCCAATTGCATCAAGGAAATGGACTGGACCTACATCGGGCTCGAAGTTTACGGTGTGTCGCACAATCTGCGGCGCACGGTGGAATCGGGTTACGTGGAAACGGTGGTGGAGTGGTCCAACGCCGCGTTGGCCTGGCGTTTCAAGGCGGCCGCCATGGGCGTCCCGTTCTTGCCGGTGCGCTCCATGCTGGGTACCGACACATTGAAATATTCGGCGGCCAAGGTGATCGAATGTCCTTTCACCGGCGAACCGGTCGCACTTATTCCCGCTCTGGTGCTGGACGTGGGGGTCATCCACGTCAACCGCGCCGACAAATACGGAAATTGCCAGATCGACGGGATTACGGGGTTTGCGGCCGAAATGGCCTTCGCCTCCAAGCGGCTGATCGTCTCGGCCGAGGAAATCGTCGATACCGAGGAGATTCGCAAGGCCCCCGATCGCACCATCATCCCCTATTACGTCGTGGACGCGGTGGTGCACGCCCCCTTCGGTTCTCACCCGGGAGAAATGAACGGGGAGTATGAACGGGACGAGGAACACATCAAACGCTATTTTGAGGAGTCGAAAGACCCGCAGAAGGTGAAAGCCTACCTCGACAAATACGTCTACGGGGTCGCCGACCACGCCGAGTACCTGGACCTGATCGGCCGCGAGCGCCTCGATGGCCTGCGCATCAAGGAGGGTTGAGATGGCGGAAGCGCGTTATAACGGAACCGAATTGATGATCTCGCTGGCCAGTCGCCTGATGAGCGATAACTCCACCGCCTTTATCGGCACGGGCGTTCCCATGCTGGCGGCGGCGCTGGCCCAAAAACAGCATGCCCCCAACCTCATGGCCGTCTTTGAATTCGGCGGGACCGGTGCGGTGCTCGAAAAGCTGCCTCTGGCGGTGGGCGACATGCGTACCTACAACAAAGGATTGTATGCAGCCGGGATCTGCGACATCATGGAAGCCGCCCAGCGCGGATTCATCGAATACGGCTTTTTGGGCGCGGCCCAGATCGATCCTTACGGCAATTTGAACACCACGGTGATTGGCGAACACGACCACCCCAAGGTGCGTTTGCCCGGTTCGGGCGGCGGCAACGATGTGGGCTCGCTATGCTGGCGTACCATCATCATCATGCGCCATTCCGCCCGCAGCTTCGTCCCGAAAATCGACTTTCTCACGACTCCCGGTTACCTCGATGGACCCGGTGCACGCGAGAAGGCCGGACTGCCCAAGGGCACCGGTCCTTATCGGGTCGTGACCAACCTGTGCACGATGGATTTCGACGAGGACACCCGGCGCATGCGGCTGGTGGCGCTCAATCCCGGCGTGAGTGTCGAGCAGGTGGTGGAAGCCACCGGTTTCGAGCTGATCATCCCGGCGGAACTGGCCGCCAACGAGCCGCCCAGCGATACCGAATTGAGAATTTTGCGCGAAGAAGTTGACCGAGAGCGCTATTACATTTAAAACTCCCAAAGGCCGGATCGGCCGAAATCGAGACGCACCGGTGAACGCGTAGCCGACAGGTGCGGTCGGCGCAACGGAGAAGCATATGATCTTCAGAAATTTCGACGAAATGATCGGCGTGGCCAAAATCGGCGGACGTCGCCGCATCGCCATCGCCCGGGCGGAAGATCCGCTGGTGCTCGAAGGGGTGCTTTTGGCCTATCAGGAAGAGCTGGTCGAGCCGGTCTTGTTCGGTGACGCAGCCAAAATCCGGGCTTTGCTTGATGAGGGCGGACTTCCCGATTGGCGGATCGAAAATTGTGACGGCGATGACAAAGCCTGTTCGTTCATGGCGATCGAAGCGGTAAAACGCGGGGATGCCGATTTATTGATGAAGGGGCACATGCATACGGGCACGCTGTTTTCGGCCGTGCTCGACCACGACCGTGGCTTGGAACGCCATGGCATCCTGTCGCACATCGCCTTCGTGCAGATTGCCGCCTATCCGAAGTTGTTCGGCACCACCGATGGCGGCCTGACACTCGCCCCGAGCTTCGAACAGAAAGTTGAACTGGTGCGCAACACCGTGCGTGCTTTCCATAACTTAGGCTACGAGCAACCGAAAATCGGTCTTTTATCTTACGTGGAAAAAGTCAATCCGCGTGATCCGGAAACGAGCGATTGGGGTAAAATCAGCGAAATGGCCAAAGCCGGTGAATTCGGGCATGCGCTGGTGGAAGGCCCCCTGGCCATGGATCTGTGTTTGAGCCGCGAAGCCAAGGAAATCAAGGGTATCGACAGCCAAGTGTCCGCCGATGTGGATGCCATCGTGGCACCCAACATCACGGCCTGCAACGCCAGCACCAAAGCGTTGGTGGTCCAAGGCGGGCAGGCGGCCGGGATCGTAGTGGGCGCGAATGTGCCCATCGTGGCGCTTTCGCGCGGCGATTCTCCGCGCACGCGCCTGTGTTCCATGGCGACCGGAATCGCGATGTTACCCAGAAAGTAAGTATGGCAAACGAAAAACTGCTGGTTCTGAATCCGGGGGGGACCACGACGAAACTTGCCTATTTTGAAGGCGAGCGTGAGTGTCATCTCGAAACCATCGAACACGATCCGGCCGATCTGAGCATGTTCGGCCACTCCGTGGATCAGCTTAAATATCGTCTGTACGCCGTGGGCGAGGTCTTGCACCGCTGGAACGTGGATATCCACGAACTGGATGCGGCCGTCGGCCGTGGCGGTCCGCTGGGGCCGATGCCGGCGGGAACTTATGCCGTGGACGGCGCCATGACCGCCGATGTGCGGGCGGGACGGGTGTTGACCGATCACCCCAGTTTGTTAGGCTGTCTGCTGGCGCGGAAATTGACGGCGGCGCTGGACAAACCGGCCTTTATCGTCGATCCGGTGTCGGTGGATGAATTGGCCGACGTGGCGCGCCTGTCGGGGCTTAAAGATCTTCCCCGGCATTCGCTGTGGCATGCGCTCAACAGTCGCTACGCCGCACGGGAAGCCTGCGTATCTGCCGGAATCGATTACGCAAATGCGCGGTTGGTGGTGGGTCACCTGGGTTCGGGCATCAGCATTTCCGCACAAGTCGGAGGGCGTTGCATCGATGTGAACAACGCCAACGATATGGGGCCCTTCGCGCCGACGCGGGCGGGCGGCGTTCCGGCGACGGGGCTGGTCAAGCTCTGCTTTGCAGAAGGGGAGAGCGAGGCGGCACTCAAACGGCGACTCACCAAGGAAGGCGGTCTGCTGGATTACCTGGGGACTGCCGATCTGCGCGAGGTGGAACGGCGCATGGATGGCGGGGATGCCGACGCGGATCGGGTGTGGCGAGCCATGGCTTATCAGGTCGCCAAGGAAATCGGGGCGATGGCGGTGGTCTGCGGCGGTCCGGAACGGATCGTGCTCACCGGCGGACTGGCCCGCTCGGCGCGTTTCGTGGCGGCCATCACGGCTTACACCGACTTTATCGCGCCGACGGAAGTCTTGCCCGGAGAAATGGAAATGGAGGCGCTGGCCGTGGGCGCATTACGTGTTTTACGCGGCGAAGAAGAAGCCCTGAGCTACGATTCAATACGGAAATCCTGGTTGAAAGGAGGCTCCGAATGAAAGCGGTTCTGTCCGGCAACGAAGCTATTGCACGGGCGGCCTTTGAAGCGGGCGTCACGGTATCGGTGGCCTATCCCGGCACGCCGAGCACCGAAATCATGATGAACTGCGGGCGTTATCCGGAAGTGAACGCCCAATGGTCGATCAACGAAAAAGTGGCTTTGGAAGTAGCGGCCGGTGCGTCGATCGGTGGCGCGCGAACGCTGTGTGCCATGAAACACGTGGGACTCAACGTGGCGGCCGATCCGCTCTTTACCATGAGCTATATCGGGGTGAACGGCGGTCTGGTGATCATCACGGCCGACGACCCCGAAATGCACAGTTCCCAAAACGAGCAGGACAACCGCCATTATGCGCGCGCATCCAAAACGCCGATGCTCGAACCGTCGAGTTCGGCGGAGGCGCTGGAGTTCGTCAAGGCGGCTTTTACCCTGTCCGAAGAATACGACACTCCGGTTTTGCTGCGGGTGACGACACGTATCTGTCACGCCCAGGGTGTGGTCGAACTGGGTGAACGAACCGAGCGTAAACTGCCTGAATACAAGCGTGATTTCGAAAAGAACGTCATGCTGCCGGTCAATGCACGCAAGCGTCATCCCCTCGTGGAGGCGCGCGTGGAGAAGCTGCGCAAGGCGGGACGCACCAGCCCTTTGAACCGCATCGAGAAGGGTAAAGATGCGAAAATCGGCATCGTTACCTCGGGGGTGGTCTATCAGTATGTCAAAGAGGTCTTTCCCGATGCCTGGGTGCTGAAATACGGTCAGAGCTACCCGCTCAACACCGATCTGGCGAAAAGCTTCGCCAAAAAAGTGGAAAAACTCTACGTGGTGGAAGAGGGCGACCCCATTCTCGAAAACGAGTTGAAAGCCGCAGGGATTACCGTGCACAAGGGCAAGGCTCAAACCGGTTTGACCGGCGAGCTGAGCATCGACCGGGTGCGCGAGGCCTTCGGCAAACGTCCGAAGAAAGGTCTCACCACCGACGTCGAAATTCCTGCCCGGCCTCCGGCGTTGTGCGCGGGCTGCTCGCACCGGGGTATGTTTGCGGCCTTGAAAGCGGAAGGCGCCACGGTCTTCGGTGATATCGGTTGCTACACCCTCGCGGCCTTGCCGCCCTTATCCGCGATGGATACCTGCATTTGCATGGGTGCGTCCATCTCGGCTGCGCAAGGCATGATGAAGGCCCGGCGGGGGGAATCGCGGCGCATGGCCTGCACCATCGGCGATTCGACCTTTATGCATTCCGGTATCACGGGACTCATCGACGCCGTACACAATCGATCTCCGTTTGTGACCATCATCCTCGATAATCGCGTGACCGCCATGACCGGTCATCAGAACAACCCGAATACGGGCAAAAACCTTACCGGTGAGCCGACGGCGCAACTTGACTTGGAAAAACTGGTTTCGGCTTGCGGCATTCGGAAACTGGATGTGGTGGATCCGTGGAACCTATCGGAAATACGAGAGGTTTTAGAGAAGCATTGGGAGTATGACGAGCCCTCGGTGGTGATCAGTCGTCGCAAATGCATCGAGTGGGCGCGTTACCGGGAGATTCCGTATAGCATCGATGACGATCTGTGTACCGGCTGTATGAGCTGTGTGCGGTTGGGTTGTCCGGCCATCGTTTTCGATAAAGCTACGCGCAAGTCGTCGATCGTGGAGGATATGTGTGTCGGTTGCAGCCTGTGTTCGCAGGTTTGCCGCTTCGATGCCATTTATCGCACCGACCAGGAAGAAGAGCACCGGCTTGTCGCCAAAAAGGTGAAGGCCAAGCGCGCCGCCCGCCAAGCCGCCGCTCGCAAAAAAGTGGCCGCCAAAGCGAAAGGCGCGGCCAAGAAATCGACGAGCGGGAAAGGAGGTCGGGGATGATCAACGGTATCACCAACGTGCTGGTTGTCGGCGTCGGCGGTCAGGGCATCATTCTGGCAGGTGAAATCCTGGCCAAGGTGGCTTTGAACGCCGGATTCGATGTGAAAAAGAGCGAAGTGCATGGCATGGCCCAGCGGGGCGGCAGCGTCAACTCACAGGTGCGATACGGCGAGGAGGTGCATTCCCCGGTGATCGCTAAAGGTGAAGTGGACATTCTGCTGGCCTTCGAAAAACTGGAAGCCCTGCGCTGGCTGCCCTTCTGTAACAAGAAAACCATTGCCATCGTGAATAGCCAGCAGATTCATTCGCTGACCAGCGCCACCGGACTGCAGACCTACCCCGCCAATGTGGAAAAAGAGCTGGCCAAACAGTTCAAGCGTCTGTATCTCGTGCCTGCGCGGCATATCGCCGAGGAACTGGGCAACGTGCGGGTCGTCAATGTGATTCTGTTGGGATTGATGGCGAAAACGCTCAATTTCCCCGAAGAAGCCTGGATCGACGCGTTGAAAAAGCGTCTGCCGCCGAAGGTGATGGACGTCAATATGAAGGCCTTTGCACGCGGCTACAGCCTCGCGTGAGATGGGTGCATTTGCGATTGTAATCATTGATCGGTTTATCAGGGGGCGGACTGGTGAGTTCGCCCCCTTTTGTTATAGCCAAGGAGACGGACCCTCGTTTCGGCCTCGTTAAAACGAAGACCGGCGCCAAGCTTTTCTCCCTCCGTGGCTTGACTTCCCTGCCGACTTGGCATAGAACCATGCCATCGGGCTATCTCGGGAAGGACGCCCAATAAACAAAATTTCCGTTGTAGGGAGGATGCCATGAAAAGATTCGTGTGTTTGGCTGTTGCTTGCCTGTTTTTGTTGTCGATGACCGGTTGTGCGTTCGTTACACCGCTGCCCTCGGCCGTTTACGGTGATGTCAAAGGCGGACTGTCCACGGATAGTGCCGTGAAATCGAAGAAAACGGGCAAATCCTGTGCTCAATCCGTCATGATGGTGGCCTCCTGGGGCGATGCGTCCATTGAGAAGGCCAAAGAAGACGGAAAAATCAAAAAGGTCGCGACGGTCGACTTCGAAACCTTCAATGTGCTGGTTTATGCCCGTTATTGCACGGTCGTAACCGGCGAATAAAACGGATAGAATCGAGAACGATTTCGAGCCGGTGTTTTCATCGGCTCGATTTTTTTTATGGAGAATCGGCAGGCCCTTACAAGTTACTGAATCCCCCATATTCGTCGTCGCTGGTCGAACCGCCCTGGGCGACACAACTAGTGAATTGAGTACAGGATCCGTACTTGGCGCAGTTGATGAGTGCCTGGCTGAGATTCAGGTCGGGTTCATCGAAGCGCTCTTCTTCACAGGCATTTTGGCAGGCGGCGAGGTCGTCTTCGTCGAATAGTCCGGATGAATAGCACTCGGCCTGTTGATCGCAATAAAGCAGGCATTGGTCGATCAGAGCCCCGGCGTCGCCGCTATCGGATCCGCAAGCCGTTAAAAGGCCAAAACAAACCAGCAGGTTCCACCCGATCCAACCCCGTTTTGTCATGACATGTACTCCTGATCACTCGATCCGTAAACGTGCCGGGCCATTTTATCATAAAATATCGCAGACGTTCAAGGCTTCGCGCCTGTGAATTCGCGGGTTGGTGACAACCGAACGCACCTGGCGCGTCCCTGTTTCAATCAATAATCCGATTGCACCAAGGCTTTGAAATCGGGGCGATCGCGCAGCATGGCCAGATCGGGATCTTCCAGCATGGCGGCGGGTTCGACAAACCCGTTCAAGTACGCGATTTTCAAGTACTCCATCGCGGTTTCCGGGTCTTTCGCCAGGGCATACAGGCAGGCCAGATTATAGTAGGCCATGCCGAAGTTGGGATCCTCGGATAGCGCCTGTTTGTAATAGGTCATGGCGACATCGCGTTCGTTACGACCGTAGTGGCTGACGCCCGTCCCCACCAGGGCGGCCGGGTGCCCGGGATCTTTTTTCAGTATTTTTTCGAATGCTTGCCGGGCAGCTTCGAAACGCCCCGCCACCAAGGCCTGTTTGCCTTTGAACAGAAGTTGCGTGATTGAATCGCTGGCTTTGATGGCCGCCCGCGGGTCGTAGGTGCCGGGGGGAGCGGGCGGACCGGGTAACAACGGAGCCGGTTTGGCTTTCGGTTTCACTTTTTCAGGCTCTTGGACGGAAGGAGCTTTGTTGGAAGCGCTGGACATTTTCGGGTTGGATGGTTCGAGTTTTTTTTGTTGCAGCCGTTTGAAATACAAGCCTTTTTCGCCGTTTTCCGATTTGGAGAAGCCCACCAGCGGGCAGGTCGCCTTGGCGGTTGCGCTGCCGCTGAGTACCGTCGCGTTCTTGCCGATCAGCAACAAAGCCTGCGCCCATACCGGCGGGCCGCAGTCGTCGTCCGCCTGGCACATGAGGAACTGACCCGTCAGAAGATCGCCTTTGCGCGTGCCTTTGAAAAGCGTTCGGCCATTCTCGAAAGGACAAAATTTCGAGGTGTTGACCAGAGTTCCGGTGACGGCCGTCCCGTCGACCGTCACCTGCATGTCTCCATATTTGCCGCCCCACAGGCCCGCCAGTTCCGTCTCGGCTTGAAGGGGATTGCTCCAACAAATCCAGATACTTAATAGCACGATTGACAGAGGGAACGTGTGGCGCATCGCGGTCTCCGTAATAAGGGATACAATCGAGATTGTATCGGTTTTCACCGGTCGACTCAAGCTTTGCCGCCTCGTTATTCGAGCCGCCAGGTCGCCAGAGGCGTGTAAACAGCTCCGGATTGATGCAATTCCGATCGATACAAACGGACCGATTCGACTTTCAGAACTCCAAAGTCTTCAGAAAGATAGGGTTTCAGCGCGTCTTGGATGTGGTGTCCGTGTGTTTGTTTGACTCGTGCGAGGGTGAGGTGAGGTTTGAAGGGTTTGCGGTCGAGTCGTAACGGAAGGCCGTCGAGGCCGTCGATGACATGCCGGTGCAACGAGGTCAGCTTCTCGCTCGAAGACAGGCCCGCCCATATTATGCGCGGGCGGTTCAGTTGCGGGAAAGCGCCCACGCCGCGCACGGGAACGGTAAAAGCCGCGCAGCCGCTCAGGGCGAGATTCAGGTGCCGATCGATAACGGGGACCAGGCTGGCCGGGGTATCGCCCAGAAACTGCAGGGTGAGATGCAGGTTGGCCAAAGGCGGGATGGAGAGTCCTCCACCCTGCCGCTCACGCGCCGTGACCAGGGCTTCGCGTAGCGGCAACAAGCGTTGATGCAGCTCGGGAGAGAGGCCGATCGCGATAAACAAACGCCAAGTATCCGACATGAAGCCATCCTTTCTGGAATCGTCACAGGGTATGATACAGTCTAACATGAAAAGAAGACGCAATCACCTGTGCTGTGGTATGCTCGTGGGTGCTTTGAATGTTCAAAAGCATAGCGGGCGGGGTGGTCTTCATCCTGCGTACGTGAAGGAGAATCAGCATGTACCGAGTGGTGGTGAACGGCCGCACACAAGACGTGGAGTCGTTGGAGCAGCTCGCCAAATGGCGGCGAAGCGGGAGAATCACTTCGGATGCGGATGTTACGGAGGTCGAGTCCGGCCGTTGTATGGCGCTGGATGAAGTCCTTGATGTTCACGATGACTCTGCCGGGGAGAACGGGCAGGAAAGTGTGGATCCCCGTGATGAACTGGATGCGAAAATCAAGCTGATGACCGCCCGGTCGCCCGAAGACTTTAGCGATGCTGAATTCAAAGCTTTGAAAACCTATCTGCGCCGAGCGAAACGATACTACGCTGACAATGTTCTGGGGTGGGACGACTACGAAGTGTTTCGCAAGCTGATGCACAAGCTGGACAGCGAAATGGTGCTTCGGGAAATACGACGTAAAGAGGCGGCTTACGAAAGAAAAAAGAAAAAACCGCTTCCGGAACCTCGCGAGATCGTGCCTGATCCTCACCCGCAGAACATTCTTGAAATCCTTCAGCAACGAATAGAAGAGCGTGAAGCCGCCCAGCGGCAGGAACGCTTTCCGTCGCAACCTCAAGCCGAACAACCCTATCCGAACGATTTTCGTTCCGAGTCGCGTTCGCCGCGAGAGTCGGCTCCGGTTCCGGGTACCCGGCAATCTCCCCCGGTTTGGGCGTCTCCCTGGATCATTATTCTGGCTTTGGCGATGTTCCCCCCGGCGGGCATCATCCTGCTATGGCTATCGCCGCGCAAAGGATTTATGGGAAACATCGTGGTGCGCATCATTCTGACAGCCTTGTTTGCCGGCTATTACTACGATGATTTCAAAGAGCAGTTTCTGGAACCGGAAGGGCAGCAGGTCGAGTTTGGGACGGGTTTGAGTGAAGAAGATGGGTGGGCCATTCTGGATCCCGGCGAGGTCTTCGACGTCAATACCAAGATTCATTACCTGTTGCGCGACATCGACTGCAGTGAAGATCATCTCTATGATCGTATCTACCGAGATAAGGGAGCCGAGCGGGAAAAGTTGCGCGAGGAATCTTTCCAGTGGACCCCCGCCCACGATCTTTACACCCATTCCTATACTCCGACGCAGGAGGGAACCTACCAGCTTGAAATAAGCTGCGGTCCCGAACCGATTGTGAAGGGAACCTTCATGGTTACGGAATAAGATCGCCGCTGAACCGAAAAAAGTAGCCATTGCAAAAGGGGGTATGGTAAAAACCACGGTTACCAGAGAAAGGAGCGCTATGCGTAGGCGAGGATGGATATTTCCGGGACTGTTGGGGCTGGCATTTTTGTTTAGCCTCGGATCGGTGCTGTGGCCCGACCCGGTTCCGGTTGACGACGCCGCCTGGGGCGCGGCGGAATCGATCATTGCCGAGCAGGGTTCCTCCGGAGATATGGTGATCGTGCACCCGGTCTGGGAGCATGGCGCCACCCGCCATTTTCAAAAGCACGTTCTGGTTCTCGGGCGTCCCAACGTCGATTCCCATTTGAGTTACCCATATGTTTGGCTCGTCTTGGCCCATGGAGCCTCGACTCCTGGTTATATGGGCGATTTCGAACTCGGCTTCGAAAAAACCGTCGGGCCGTTGCGGGTGCTTCGTTACGCCCGCCCCGACGCGGCCGATGTACGCTACGATTTCTTCGTCAGTGTCGAGGATGCGAAAGTGGAATTGCAGCGGGGCAAAGACGTTCAACCCTGCAACGAGTTTCGCCTGATGCGCTACTACTGTCCGCGACGCGACTGGAATTACTTCGGGCAGCGTGCCGTTTTCATCCAGGGTGAAATGCAGAATGTCTTGTGGATGCATCCTTTGCGTGGCTGGACCACCCGCGCCCGATACCGCAACCTGCGTCTTTCCGACCGGCTCATGGGTCGCTATGCTCTTGCCGATCCCGCCATCGATGCCAACAACAAAACGCCGGTGCGTTTCCGCATTCTCATCAACGGCCGACAAGTGGGCGACTATCACAGCGAGCAGAAGAAAGGCTGGCAGCCCTTCGATATCGATACCAGCCGTTTCAAAGGCTCGCGCATGGATGTGGTATTCGAAGTGACCGCCGCCAAAGACGGGATGCGCCATTTCTGTTGGTTGGCGCAACTGCGCGGTGACGATGACGCAGCGAGCGAATCCGGCGCATCGGACGCAGCGAGCGAATCGGGACCAACTGGGCGAATCCAGGCAACGCCGGATCGGACACCCGCAACGCCCGCGCCATCTCGGCACAAGCCGCAGCGCAAGACCATTCCCAAACGCGACGAGGTGCGTCCATGAAGGGCCTGGCCATCAACCTGCGTCAACGGGAAGTCCCGGATCAGCGAAAACCGGGTCGCTTGGCTTACGCGCTCATCGGCTTTCTGCTTCTGAGCTTGGCCCTGTTGATCTTGGTTTCGACGCTCGACGACATGGGCTTGACCGACGACGATGATTTCTACGTCCCGGCCGGAATCGACTACATCAAATGGGTGCGCGATGCGGCCAAAGGCGCGGTCAAAGGCGATTTTTCGGCTTTTTCCAAGGCCAAAGTCGAGCGGCGCTGGCGCAACAATCACGAGCATCCGGCGGTGGCGAAACTGGCCATCGGTTTCGGGTGGCTGGTTTTTTACGACGGGTTGGGCTGGTTGGGACAGATCGATGCCGGACGAATGGGGATTATCCTCTTCTCGCTGTTTCTGCTCTACTTGGTCTTTCGCCTGAGCTGGGAGTCTTTCGGCCCCTATGCGGCGGTCTTTTCGGTCTTGGCTTTGCTCGGCATGCCGCGAACCTTTTTCCATATGCATGTCGGCACCCTCGATCTCGCGACGGCGACCACGGTTTTCTGGGTGGTCTATGCGGCTTGGCGCGCCGAGCGTCGCCGAGCCTGGGTGGTGTGGACCGGCGTGGTTTTCGGAGTGGCCTTGTGCACCAAGTTGAACGGACCTTTCGTGGTTTTCCCCTTGGTGGCCTACTGGTTGTATCGTTGGTGGCGGATCGCTCTGCTCGGTCCGGCGGCGGGAATCGGGGTCCGGCGCTTTTTTGCCATCGGCGGCTCGATGGCCCTGCTGAGTTTCCCGGTCTTTTTCGCGCTGTGGCCTTGGATCTGGCACAATTCGCTGGATAAACTATGGGATTATTTCAACTTTCATTTCCACCACTACGGCATCAAGCTGTTGTATCTGGGCTCGATTTACGATACGCCCTTCGCGCCCTGGCATGCGCCGTTCGTTTACCTGCTTTTCACGGTCCCGCTTCTTCTGCTGTTGTTGGGCGGTTTCGGATTCTGGCGCGGTTTGCGTCAGTTGCGGCCCGAAAACCTGACTTCGAAGAGCGCCCCGCCCATCGGCGAGGAGCCCGGAGGCGAGGCCGACGTCGCCCTGCTGATGGCGATCAATGCCTTTTTTGCCGTTGCCATCGTGGCTTTCCCAAACAACCCCAAGTATGGCGGCGTCAAGCTGTTTCAGCCCTTTTTCCCTTTCTTCGCCGTTTTGGCGGGCTATGGGTTCGAGCTCTTGCGAAGGCACTTGGCCGGAAATTGGTCCCTTTTTAAACGCACCGCCGTCCTTTCGGGGGCTGTTTTGGGTGTGCTATTGCTTCTTCCCGGCGCGCTGGCCATGGGACGGGTGTATCCCTACATGCTGTCGTACTACAACGAGCTGGCCGGTGGTCCGCGCGGGGCGGCGGAAATGGGATTGGAACGCCAGTACTACGATATGTGCTACCGTTCCATGATCGATTATTGGAACGAAAACGGTCCCAAGCGCGCCACGATTTCGTATGAACCCAATGTCGGGGAGTACCAGCGCACCTATCCCTGGTACAAACGCGACCACAAACTGACGGCCCATATCCGCGTCAGTCGTCCCAAGGACGCGGAATTCATGGTGTTGACCCACGAACGACGCTGGGAGCACTACTTCCCATTGCTCAACGCCTATCGTCGCTACCCCGAACTTCATACGAAAACGGTTTGGGGCCTGCCACTGTACACGATATACGCTCTGAAACCCGGTGCCGAAAAGCGAAAGCCTACTAAAAGCCACTGATACCGGTAGTTTGTGTTTTCAAAATCTCCGGTTTGTCGAACTTCTTACTTGACAGAAGCTGCCATTAATAGATAATTCTATAGGTTATCTGTAACCAGTTCTTGAAATCGAGAGTGGAGTTTATCGCTTATCGATCACGCCACGGGAACAGGTTCGAACACACGCCGAACAGGAGTAGGATCCATGACACGCGCCGTTTACACTTGGTGGGCCCTTGTGGTGGCTATTGTTTTATTGACCGCTAGCGGATGTGGCAGCAGTGGTGCCGACGAAGATCCCGATGGAGATACGTCCGGTCCGGGCCAGACCTGCACCACCGATGCCGATTGTTACGAAGCAACCGGTAACATGAGTTGCAACAGCACGGGCGTCTGCATCGATCATGGCCAATGTACGGCCAACGATCAGTGCGTGTCCTGGTATGGCCAGACGTTGTCGTTTTGCGGCGATGCCGGTGTCTGCACGGCGACCGGGCCGACCGATGGCGATTCACCCGATGGTGATGAACCCGATGGTGATAACCCCGATGGAGATAACCCCGACGGCGATGATCTGACCTGTGATGACTTCAGCGGTCTGTACGAAGGTGAATTCAACTGCTCCGGAACCTCCTACTACGATGTCTGGGTGGCGGTGGATTACATGAGTTGCGAGATTTCGCTCTTCTACAACGATGGCGCCGACAAATGGATTCGTGGCCAGGTGAACGGAAACGGCATCAGCACTGACGACGGAATGAGCTGCAGCGGTTCGGGAACCGTGGGTCAGATCATTACGCTCGATTGCGGGGCTTGTCTCATTACTCTCACCCCCAAAACCAGTTCGTCGGATAGCCAGATTTCCGCTCGTCCCACCGAGCTGAATTTCGGCGCGGTGTATCCCGGTGAATCGGCCTACAAAGAAACGACCATCACCAACAACGGCACGGGCGATCTCACCATCAAAGCCCTGTACTTCACGAGTGAGACCTCGGATGAATTCAGCATCGATGACCCGCAGAATCACTGGGCCATCCCCCGCGTGATCGCGTCGGGAAATCAATACGAACTGGGTCTGACCTTCGAACCGGTCGACGAAGTGGCCGAAGAAGGCATGTTGGTCCTGATGAGCGACGCGGCCAATCAGCCGGTTACGCGCATTCGCCTTTATTCGCAGCTCAAAGAGGTTCCGAAAGTCGAGTTGGAACCGACGGCGTTGAATTTCGGTGAAGCCGCTTGGGGACTTGAAAACAAAAAATATTTCCTGATCAAAAACATGGGCGGCGCGGGAACCCAGATTCGCAAGATCGAATTGACCAACGACGCCGATGGAGCCTTCTATCTGGCTTCGTTCGATGGGGAAAACAGCGGAGTCAAGCCGCCGGTGGCGCTTGAAGCCAAAACGACGAAATCGGTGGTGGTGTCGTTCTCTCCGATTCAAGGCGTGCACACCATCGACCAGAACCTGGTCGGACGGGCGGAAGTCACCTGGGTCGATAAAAATCAGGCCGAGCAGGTGGAGTTCGTCGATCTTCTGGGATCCGTTGTCGACTTGAAACCGCCCTGTTTGGAGATTTCGCCTCTGGCGGGTAAAGTCGGCTTTGCCGGACTCGGCGAGGTTCCGGGACCGGGCATCAACTTCGGTAATTCCAACATCAACGTGCCGCACACTGAAACGATGACAATCAAGAACTGCGGTGACCTTCCCCTCAACCTGTGGGGCTTTGTCTGGCAGAATCCGTTTTTCAATTCGCCGCCTCTGGAGTCGGGCCATTTCGTGGAAGCGCCGGGCGCCTTTGCGAACCAGACCTTGGATCGTGGTGAATCGATGTATCTCGATCTCACCTTCCTGCCCAGTTCCGCAGGCGTGCTGTACGCTTCGGGATTCAACTTCTATTCCAATGCGGAAAAATATGCTTGGGCGCCCGAAGGTTCGGCTCCACCCGATTCCAGCTTGTTCATAGCCGCCGGTGTGCAGGGCTACGGCGCTCGCAAAGGCATCGAAGTTTTACCGTCCAAACTCGATTTCGGACTGGTTACGCTGGATTGCTGTTCGCGCCGCGAGCAGGTCAACGTGTGGAATGTCGGAAACCTGGAATTGTCCATTTCCACTATCCAAATCGGTGCGGGATCGGATGAGCGCTTCGAGTTGGTCGGCCTGCCGAGCATGCCGGTTACGCTCGGTGGCGAAGGTAATCCGCAAAGCTTCTCCTTCGAGGTCAAGTTCTGCCCCAGTAAAGAGGGGCCGCACGAAGGGCGCGTGGAAATCGTCAACGACGACGACGAAAATCAGATCTTCATCGTTCCCTTGCAGGGCGATGGAACCCTGGTCAGCCACACCGTCGACACCTTCGAACAGAATATGTATCCGATGGTCGACATCCTGTGGGCGGTGGACTGCTCCGGTTCGATGAGCGAAGAGCAGGGACGGCTGTCGCAGAACTTCGGCTGGTTTATCGATGAGGCCGTTACCTGGAATGCCGATCTGCACCTCGGCGTGATTTCCGCCGATATCATCGAGGCCAGCCATAGCGGTAAACTGCAGGGAACCCCGGCGGTGATGGCCAACCGTGAAAGCGGCTGGGACAATGATCGCCTGCGCGATGAATTCGAAGATCGTATCGAATTGGGCACCGGTTGTGATGGTGGCCAGGAAGCCGGCCTGGAAGCCGCCTACATGGCGCTCGACGAACCGCTGATTCTGAACGAAAACGCGGGCTTCCTACGTGAGGACGCCAAGCTGTCCATCATTTTCGTCTCGGACGAGGAAGACCAGGCTGAAGCGGAAGTGCCCTTCTATATCGATTTCTTCCGCTCCATCAAGGGCATGCGCAATGTCAACATGATCGAGGTCTACGCCATCGTGGGTGATCCCGACGGCGGCTGCACCGACACCACTGATGACCAGAGTGCATCGGCGGGCAAGCGCTACAACGCCGTGGCCGACGCCTGCAACGTGCACGACGATGCGCACTTCATGTCCATCTGCGAGACGGATTATCGGCCGGTGTACGACACACTCGCCGACAACCTGTTTGCGCTTAAGAGCCAGTTCTTCCTGTCGCGTTCGGCGGACGAATCGACCATCGTCGTGACCGTGAGCGGAGATGTGGACGACACCTGGGAATATGACTCGCCCTCCAACAGCATCGTGTTCCCCGACGACGACCCGCCGCCTCCGGGAGCGGAGATCGTGGTGGAATACGACGCCGAGTGCTTGGAATAAAAGCGGCGAAATTCCGAATCAAGGCCCCTACCGTCAGGTGGGGGTTTTTTCGTAAAAAGCCCGATATCGAATGGCGTTTCGGCAAGCATTGCGCTAGGCTAACGGAATGAACCGGCACGAACCCTTTCCCCGGCCCACCTGCGTGGGACGGACGAATAGAGGGGAAGAATGAAGATCGTTCAACTGGATGGATACACGCTTACATTGGAGGACATCGAAGCCGTCGCTCGTTCCGGAGTCAAGGTGGAATTGCACCCGGAGGCGCGGGAGCGTATGGAGGCTTCGCGCAATTATATCGAAGACATCATCGAGAAAGGCGACGTGGTTTACGGGGTCAACACCGGGTTCGGCATCCTTTCCGATGTGTCGATCGACCGCCCGCTTATCGAAACGTTGCAGGAAAACCTCATCCGCTCCCACTCCATCGGGGTGGGCGAGGCTTTCCCGGACGAGGTGGTGCGCGCCATTATTCTGTTGCGCGCCAATGTTTTGGCCAAAGGTTTTTCCGGTATCCGTGTCAAAACGGTGCAAACGCTGATCGACATGCTGAATGCGGGGGTTCACCCTATTATTCCGGAAAAAGGCTCGGTGGGTGCTTCGGGCGACCTGGCCCCGCTGGCGCACCTCACGCTGACGTTGATCGGACGCGGTCAAGCGCGTTATCGCGGGCGTGTGTACAAGGGCGAAACCGCCATGCGCAAGGCCGGGTTGACGCCGATTACCTTGCAGGCCAAGGAAGGTTTGGCGCTGATCAACGGCACGCAGGTGATGACCGCCGTCGGGGCTTTGGCGTTGATCGATGGTGAGCGGGCGGCGAAGCTGGCCGATATCGCGGGCGCGATGACCGTCGAAGCCTTGCTAGGTTCGGTGAAACCTTTTCATGCCAGCGTCCAGCAGGTTCGTCCCCACGCGGGGCAAAAACAGGTGGCGGCCAACTTGCGTCGGCTGCTGCGTGCGTCGCCCATCGTGCGCTCGCACAAGGATTGCCACAAAGTTCAGGATGCGTATTCCCTGCGTTGCATGCCCCAGGTGCATGGGGCGACCCGTGATGCGCTCGACTATGTTCGCCGGGTGTTGACCGTCGAATCCAACTCGGCCACCGATAACCCGCTGGTGTTCTGCGACAAACGGCTGGTTGTGTCGGGTGGCAATTTTCACGGTCAGCCGGTGGCTTTGGCGATGGATTTCGGGGGCATCGCCTTGGCGGAACTGGCCAATATTTCCGAACGCCGGGTGGAGCAACTGGTCAATCCCTCGCTCAGTTCGGGATTGCCCGCGTTCCTGGTCAGCCAGAAAGGGCTGAACTCGGGTTATATGATCGCGCAGGTCACCTCCGCCTCGTTGGTTTCGGAAAACAAGATCTTGGCTCATCCAGCCTCGGTAGACTCCATTCCTTCTTCGGCGGGACGCGAGGATCATGTGAGTATGGGCACCATCGGCGCACGCAAGATGCGGGAAATCCTGGCCAATATCGAGGAAGCGCTGGCCGTTGAGCTGCTGTGCGCGGCCCAGGCGCTGGATTTTCGCGCTCCGCTTGCGCCTGCACCGGGAACGGGCGCGGCGTACCGGGCGATCCGGCAACAGGTGCCGTTTTTGGATCATGATCGTACTTTGTATCTCGATCAGAAGAAAGTTCTCACTCAAATCCGTAATGGCCGTCTGCTGGCCGCGGTGGAAGACGCGATTGGGAGGTTGCGATGATGCGGGCTGCGACGCAAATGATATACCGCGATATCCGGGTGCCGGGTGTCCGGGTGGGGCAGGTGCAGGATCCGGTGGGTAAAACCGGTGTCAGTGTGATTCTGTTCGATACGCCCGTTCCGGCCGGGGCGAGTATTTGCGGACGAGCCACCAGTACGCGCCAGGCCGATTCGCTGCGCGACGGTCACATCGTCGATCGTGTGGACGCCCTGTGCTTCACCGGCGGCAGCGCCTACGGTCTCGATTCCACCGGCGGCGTCCTGCGTTTTCTCGAACGCGAGGGGCGTGGCTTGCCCACCCGTTACGGACCGGTGCCGGTGTGTCCCAGCGCCGCTATTTTCGATCTCGGTTTCGGGGCTTTCGACGTGCGTCCGACCCAGGCCATGGCCATGGAGGCTTGCGAAGTCGCCGAAAGCAGCCGCATGACGGTCGGGTCGGTCGGAGCCGGTTGCGGAGCCACCGTTGGCAAGATCGGCGGCGTGGAATGTTCCATGAAGGGCGGCGTCGGAACCCGTACCACTCGCGTGGGCGATCTGGTGGTGCAGGTCATGACCGTTTGTAACGGATTTGGCGATGTGGTCGATCCGGAAAGCGGAGAGATTCTGGCCGGGGCGCGCGAAAAAGCCGACAGCTTGGATTTGCTCGATACCCAGCGCGCCATTACGGAGGGCCGTCTGCCCGGCGGTTTCGCTTCGCCCTCTCCGGAAAACACCGTGTTATCCGTCGTATTGACCAATGCCCGTCTCGACCGCCGAGCTTGCCAAGTCGTGGCCGAGCAGGCGGTGGCCGGATTGAAAAAAGCCATGCAGCCCGCCTTGGCTCCGGTGGATGGCGATCTGATCATCTGCGCCGCCATGGGGCTGGTTTTGGCGAGTCCCGGTGAAGTGGGGGAGATGGCGTCCGACTGCCTGGCGGGAGCGATCGATTGCGCGATCCGCAATGCGGATGGCTTTGGTATTGTGCCGTCCTATTCGGATCGTGTACAATTTCTTGAGGATGGCGAGACCTGGGAGGCGGAACCCGGTTGAGGGAGTCGTAGAAAGGATGATGGCCATGGTGATCAAATCGGTTCGTGACGTAACGGCCGACCCAATCGAACAAGACGGTGTGGTCGGCGTTTCCATGCGGGTGATGCTTTCGGAAAGCGACGGAGCACCCACCTTCAATCTGCGCGTATTCGACGTCGAGCCGGGCGGCAACACCCCCCGTCACGTTCATCCTTACGAACATGAGTTGTTTATTCTGGAAGGCGCGGGCGAAGTGCTCTTAGACGGTGCGTATCATCCGGTCAAGCCGCAGGACGCAATCCTGGTTCCGCCGAACCACGAACATCAGATCCGCAACCCGCATGATGCGCGGCTGCGCTTGATTTGTCTGGTGCCGCAGGAGCATATTTGGAACAAGGATGAGGCCAAAGTGGACGCGTCTTTTTGCGATCGATAAGCCTTTGCGCGAAAACATCTTCGCCTCTGGCGCTGTTTCAGTCTATAATAGACACTCCAATTTCTAAAACGGCGGGAGGAGCATCGGCGTCGTTGAACGACAAGCGAAATAAGAGAGCCTGACATCGCGTCAAACGGCCTTCAACCTGAGAGATACAACGCGAACCTGATTTGAAAAGGAGAATCCCATGTTAGACGAACTCTATTTAGACATGGAAGAAGCGGTCGAGAAAACCCTGGCGGTCTTCAAAAAGGAACTGGGAAAAGTCCGCACGGGCCGCGCCTCGGCCGCCCTGCTGGACGCGATACGCGTGGATTACTACAATGTTCCGACCCCGCTCAACCAGGTGGCCACCATCAGTGTGCCGGATGCCCGCCTGATCGTGGTGCAGCCCTGGGAAAAGAACATCATGCAGGATGTGGAAAAAGCCATTGCCGCCGCCGATTTGGGTTTGAATCCCGTCAGCGACGGAAACGTCATCCGTTTGCCCATTCCGGCGTTGAACGAAGATCGTCGCAAGGAACTGGCACGGCAGGTGAAGAAGATGGCTGAAGAAGCCAAAGTTGCCGTGCGCAACATCCGCCGCGACTACAACGAGAAACTCAAAAAAGCCGAAAAAGATAAAGATATCACGGAAGACGATCTTCATCGCGCCATGACGCAGATCCAGAAAATCACCGATGATTCGGTGGTCAAGATCGACAAAGTGATGGAGGTCAAGGAAAAGGACATTATGGAAGTCTAAACGCCTGGCGGTACGGCCGCGGGTGCTGGGAGCGAAGCATGGAACGTGTGATCGGCATTGATCTCGGAACATCGAATTCCTGTGTGGCCGTTGTGGAAGGGGACCACGCCATGGTCATTCCCGACCGCGAGGGGCGACGGACCCAAGCCTCGGTGGTTTCGTTCTTCCCGGATGGTCGGCGGGTGGTCGGCAACGAGGCGCGCGAGCAGATTGTCTACAACCCGCGCAACACCGTCTATTCCTCCAAGCGCCTGATCGGACGCCCTTTTTCGGCCCCCGAAGTGCAAACCACCAAGCAGCTGGCCCCCTATCCCATCGTGGAAGGCCCCAACTCGTCGGTTCTGATCGAGATTTTCGATCAACGCTACAACATGAGCGATATCGCCGCCTTGGTGATCAAGCACATGAAAAAGATTGCCGAGGATTATCTGGGCGAGCAGGTGCGCAAGGCGGTGGTGACCGTTCCGGCCAACTTCAACGACGGTCAGCGCAATGCCACCAAGCTGGCGGGTGAAATTGCCGGGCTGGATGTGCTGAAAGTGCTCAACGAGCCTACCGCCGCCGCCTTGGCTTATGGCTTTGGCCGTTCCTACGATCAACGCATCGCCGTCTACGATTTTGGCGGCGGCACCTTCGATATCACTGTTCTCGATATCTCCGACGATGTCTTCGAGGTGGTGTCGACGGCCGGTGATGCTTTTCTCGGCGGTGACGACATCGACAACCTGATTGTCAAGATGATCGTCAATTCCTATCGCCGGCACTACAACATCGACCTGCGCAGCGACCCGATCGCGCTGCTGCGTGTCCGTTACGAGGCCGAGAAGACGAAGCGCCAGTTATCCACCGAAGAAAACGCCACCGTGCAGATTCCTTCGTTGATCAGCACCGCCAACGGCGTGGTGGATCTCAATGTGGCTCTGTCACGGCCCAATTTCGATAAAATCGCACAAGAGGTGATCAAGCGCAGCTTTATCATCTGTGATGAGGCATTGAAAATCGCCAAAACTCACGTTTCGGAGACGGAAAACGTCGTTCTGGTCGGCGGTACCACCCATATTCCGCTGGTGCGCAGCATGGTGGAGTCGTACTTTGCGCGCAAGCCTTTCTGGGGAGTCAATCCGGAAGAAGTGGTGGCACTGGGTGCCGCGATTCAAGGTTCCATTCTGGGCTCCGCGACAGGCCGCAGCGGCGAAGCGGACGGCGGCGGAGCCGTCCTGCTGGACGTGACCTCGCTTTCGTTGGGCGTGGGCACAGTGGGTGGACGCGTAGAGACCATTATCCCGCGCAATACCCCCATTCCGGCCGAACGGACCCGTATTTTCACCACCAGCCATGACGGACAGGAAGTGGTTCGGCTGCGCGTCTATCAGGGTGAATCGGAGCGCGAGGTCGAAAACGAGTTGATGGGTGTGGTGGTTTTATCCGACCTCGATCCGCAAGCGTTGCGTGGGGAAACGGAAATCGAAGTCACCTTCGAAATCGACAGCAACGGAATCGTACAGGCGCATGCCGTGGATACCATCACCGGTAATTCGGCCTCGGCCGATATCGATATTTATGGAGCCGCTGAAGAATCGGGTCTTGAAGACGATGAAGAACCGCGCGGAGACGAACCCGAAGCGTTGGATGTCGAACCGGTGGATGCTGATGAAAATGAGGAATCGGTCCGCCCTGAGGAGTAACCCGCTCTTATGATTCCTGCACTTATTCTGGATGCCGATCAAGAACGCCGCGCTGTTTACGAACAGGCTTTGGGGCGTGCCTTCGATATGGGCTTTGCGGCCCACGTGGAAGAAGCCCGTACGGCCTTCACGCAGGCTCGGCCGATTCTGGCCGTGATCTGCGTCGATCTGCCAGAGGGACTGGCTTTCGCCCGTGAGTTGAAAAGCGGCCCCAATGCCGCCGGTTTGAAGATCCTTCTGGTGGGGGCGGAATTGAATGCCGAGGTGCTGGGGCGCGATACCGCCCGCCAAATGGGGGGGGACGATCTGCTCGGCCTTCCCCTGGACGAGCGAATGCTCAAGCTGAAAGTGCGCGATCTGCTGGCGGAACTGGCCCAAGCGCGAAAGGCCGCCGCATCGGAAAAGGCTTCCGCCCAATCGACGTCCTCCCCGGCTGTCGCGCCCGAACCGGCACAGGAGCCGCCTGCCATACAAACGGGCGATCCGCTCGAAACCGCTCGTCGTTTGTATCCCGAACTCGACGATCTGGATTATTACACGCTGCTGGGTGTTTCTCCTTCGGCGGCTTTGGGGATCATTCGAAAAGCTTATTTTCGTTTTGCGCGTTTCATCCATCCCGACCGTTTCGCCATGGAACCCGATGAAACACTGAAGCAGGAAATCGGGGCGGTGTTCAAACGCATGTGCGAGGCCTACAAAGTGCTGGGCGACTCCGACGACCGCGCCGCTTACGACCGCTTGCGCGAATCGCAGGGAGCCAAGCGCTATATCCGTACCGACAAGACGGTCGATGGCCCGCGCGCCAAGGAAACCGAAATCGTGAATCCGCAGGCACGCAAGTTCTTTTCATTGGCTCAGAATTCGCTCAATGACGGCAACCTGTCGGCCGCCAAAATGAACCTCACCCTGGCGCTCAGCCTCGCCCCCAATGAACCGGTGATCAAAGCGGCCCTCGACGAGGTCAAGGCACGGATAGAAAACGCCTGACTCACTCAGCCTTCCCTTGCACAAACTTTGCGGTTTTGTTAGGCTTTAGCGGTTCATCCCGGCTGGCCGGGCAGCAAGGCTGCAAACAAGGATTCATGAATCATGCAACGGGGAATCGACAATCGAAACCTGCGGGGGATTGCGTTTTTCTGGCTGGCGGCGCTTCTATGTGCCTGCGGGGGGAACGGCTATGATGCTCCCGCAAGTGAAACCCCCGAACCTCCTGTTGTCACGGCGGAATTTCTGCCCGCTACCGTCTCCCAGTTCGGTCATCGTTGGATTCGTATCGCGGGTATACCCGAAAGCCTAGCTGCCGATGAGCCGCAGCTGCGTTTCGGCTCGCGGACCTGTCTGCTTCCGCAATGGGATGAATCCGGCCTAGTGACGTGTCTGGCGCAGGGAAGCGCCGAGCCGGGTGCGACGATTGTCACGATAAGCGGTGCGACCGACAGCCTGTCTTTCAGCGACACCTTTCAGTTTTCTCCGGCTTCGGCCTCGGAATGGGCGCACTTGGGCGTGCTCGGAGCGTCGATTGCGGCGGGAGTGATGAATGATGGTTTGAGCTATACCCAACAACTCCAAAGTGTGGGAGCGCTGGTCGCCCGCCGACTGGGGGCCGATTGTCCCTGGTCGTTGATTGCGGAAGAGGGTTTGCCCGGACGTTTCGGGATCGACGATCTCGATCCGGATAGCGGGGATGTGGATGAGGAATTGGTTGCGGTGCGGCTGAACGCCCTGATGGCGGAAACGGACACCCTGGAGGCGTTGCGGCTGGATCCGGAACTCAAACCCGCCAACTTGGCGCTGCCCTTCGATGCCCGTGCCGAAGCCTTGTTCGAAACCACGCGCCCAAGCGAAAAGGCGACTTTCATCGAGAGGGCGTTGCGCGATCCGGCGGGTGTTTACGAGCCGGGGCGGGTCGCCGATACGCTCAATGCCGCGCCACCGGACCTCCTGCTGGTCACCTGGGAGGCGGTCAATACCGTCAGCGGTCTGCGTCCCGATGAACGCTCTTTTAGCGATGATGAATTGGATGCGACGCTGAGCGCTTTTTTCGAGTTTGTAACCGATCTGGAACCGGAACCGCTCTTGCTTTTACTGAACGCGCCACCGCCCAACCTGTGGCCGGGACGCGCTCATTCCGACCGATGGCGTTATGAGGCGATACGACTGAACAACCGTCTGGCGCAGTGGGCGGACCGGATCAATCTGGTGAACGGTCGAACACGGGTGCAGGTGGTGGACCTGTTTAGCGTTTTGTCGAACTGGGCGCTTGGCGAGCAGTCTCCCGAAGTGGACGGACTGGTCTTCGAAGCCCAATCCGGGCTCAACGGAGAAACCGACTGGCGGGCCGAAACCTCCGATGGGGTGGATCCGTTTCTCGGCTTCGACCGCTTTGAAGGCTGGTTTACCTTGGATGGTGAAACCTGGACGGCAACCGCCCACGCCCTGGTCGCCAACCTGACGCTCGATGCGATCGACGTGGCTTGGGGCTCCGGCAGCGAACGGCCCTTGCTGTGGTCCGAGTTGGAGCCGGTGAATGTGGCGTCGGTGCTGGCCGACGATCCGCTTTCGGCTGCGGCTTTGCACGCTGCTTTGGGCGAGGCGCAGGGGCCGGACCCGGCCCTTTATCGGGATGTGGAAGGCCTGCGGCCGTTCCTGCCCGCCCATCGCTGTGCGATCGGTTGGGAGACACCTCTGGCCATTACCAAAGAGGCTTGTCCGGCCAGTTTGCGGGTGGGGACGGGAGACGGAATAACCCCCACGATCGAAGCCTGGGGTATTTGGGAAATGCCGGTTACGGTCTTCGATGCCGAAGGGCAAACCTTGACCGATTATCCGGTGGCGGCCTGGGCGCGAGACGGTCGTGTGGTGGTCGACTCGGTTTCGACCGATGAAAACGGCAAGGCGACGTTCGTCTACCTCGCCCCGGAAACGGGCGGAGTCGATACGGTGACGATCTATTGCGGAGCGGCGACGTTCGTGCAGGAGGTGAAAATTCATGCCGCGGATGAATAAGGTGTCGAGCAGACCCAATGCGAGGTGGAGCGGAGCATCCGGCTGGTGGCGAGTTGTGTTTCCTGCCTGGATGCTGGCTTTGCTTTTGGCGTGGCCATCTGGGCTGTTTGCACAAGACGCTCCGGCCGTTGGTGAAGAAGCGTCGCCCGTTGCGGAAACGGCGGAAGCGGCGGAAACGGCGGCCGCTGCGCCGGTGGAAAGCACGTCCATCGAACACGCCTTCACCTTCGGTTCCTATGGCCGTATTCAGGCGGCGGGAGACCTGAAAGGGCATCCGGCCCAGGATATCAACGTGGCCGGTCACGGTCCGCGCATCTTGGAAGGCCCCTATGCCGAACTGGATTTCGGCTATCGCATGGAGCATCCGAAGGACGATTTCGCCGTCCGTATGCAGATCACCCTGGCCTTGTTCGAGGACTTCTTCCATTTCACCGGCGATGTCGATCAACGTATGGGCCTGCGCAATCTTTATGCCGAGGCGGAGGGCTTTCTGCCATACGTCAAACTATGGTTGGGTTCGCGCATGTATCGCGGCGACGACATCTACCTGTTCGATTACTGGCCGCTCGACAACCTCAATACGGTTGGTGGCGGTGTTGGCGTCTTTTACAAGGCATTGGAAATCAAGTGGCAGGCGGGCGTCAACCGTCTGACCGACGATTTTCAGTTCCAGGAGTTGGAGGTGCCGGGACGTGGGGTGGGAGCCGAATCGGTGGTCGGTCTCGATCGGCAGCGTTTCATCACCTCGCTCAAGGGAACCTATCACCTGTTCGACGTGACCGACCATCTGTCCATGAAGGTGAGTCTTTACGGCGAATTCCATCACCTTCCGTCCGGCGGTTTCACCAACAGCGAAACCCAAACGAAAGAAGATCTGCCATCCGATCTCGGTTGGGTGGTGGGAGCCCAACTGGGGTTATGGGATTTCGCGCCGCATGGGCATTTCAACCTCTTTCTACGCTACGCCGAACGTCTGGCCGCTTATGGCGAGTGGGGTGTTCCCTGGGGCTTGAACAATAACGACACCACCGACGGCGCACAGGAGTTGGTCGCCGGTTTCTCGCTTAACTGGGAAAGCCGCTGGGTGGGTGTGATGGGGGCGGGTTATGTGCGTAAGTTCAAGGACGCCGATCCCAACGAAGTCGATCTGGACGACTTCTGGGAGGGAGCGCTGGCGGCGCGTCCACACATCTTCATCACCGACCACTTTCACCAGGGCTTCGAATTCAGCTACCAGTGGCGACGGCCCGAAGGCCTGAGCGTGATCGAAGAAACGCGTCTTGTTCCGCAGGTTTGGCAGCTTTCGGTCATGGAGGTTCTGAGCTGGGATCGGGGTACCTACGAGCGGCCGCAGTTCCGGTTGGTTTACACGCTAAGCCATCTCAACAAGGGAGCCCGCGATGTCTTCCCGCTGGAAGACCGACGGCGCGATAGTGCCTGGCAGCATTATTTCGGGGCCCAGGTGGAGTGGTGGTTCAACAGCAGTTACCGGTAACGGGAGGGCGATGATGATGAAACAAGCGGGAATCCTTCCGATTTTGATGATACTGGCGTTTATCTTGGGTTGCGTGGACGGCGCGGCAGTGGATGAAGACTTCGAAGTCGGCAGCCATGTGGAAGACTGGCGCGACGAAATCATCTACCAGGTGATGGTGGATCGCTTCGCCAACGGCGACCGCTCCAACGACTTCAACGTCGATCCGGTTTCCGAGGCGGCCTATCACGGCGGTGATTGGCAGGGCCTGATCGATCGACTCGATTACTTCGAAGAGCTGGGTGTGACGGCCTTGTGGATTTCGCCGGTGGTTAAAAACGTGGAAGAGGACGCCGGGTTTGCCAGCTATCACGGCTATTGGGCGCAGGACTTCACGAGTGTGAATCCCCATTTCGGCGATTTGGCCAAACTGCGGGAATTCGTCAATGCCTGTCACGCGCGCAATCCACCCATCAAGGTGATTCTCGACGTGGTGGTCAACCACATCGGCCAGCTCTTCTATTACGACATCAACCGTAACGGCCAGCCGGATGAATGGCTCACCGGTTCCGCCACGAGCTCGCCCCTGTCGCGTGCGACGGAATGGGACCCCGATTTCGATTCGCGTGGCGTTCAGGCCTTCACCTCCATGGGAGAATCCGGTTCCGCGCCCATCCGTTGGGTGTATATGCCCGAAATTTCTCGTACTCCGCCCATGCCGGAGGAATTTCAAAATCCGGACTGGTACAACCGCATGGGGCGTGTCACGGTTTGGGGACGCGAAAAAGATGCCTGCCTGACCGAAGGGGTCATTACTCGGGAAGAAGCCGACAATGCGGGATCGTGGCGCGACTTGCCCGCCTGCGAGGCGTATGTCACCTTGCAGGAAACGCGCGGCGATTTTCCCGGCGGGCTCAAAGACCTCGATACCACCCTGCCCGAGGTGCGTCAGGCACTCTTCAAAGTCTTCGCCGACTGGATCGAAAAGGCGGATTTCGACGGTTTCCGCATCGACACGGTCAAGCATGTGGAGCACGAATTCTTCCAGTATTTCTGCCCGCAGATTCGCCAGTTCGCCCATAGCCTCGGCAAAGAAAACTTCTTCATGTTCGGCGAAGTCTTCGATGGTTACGATCCGCTTCTGGGCAGTTACACGCATGACGATGAACTGGACAGCTTGTTCTATTTCTCCCAGAAATTCGCCATCGACGGCGTGTTCAAGTACAACGGTCCGACCAGCGGGCTGGAGGATCTGTACCAACAGCGCTTGGCGAATTACAGCCGGACTTCCAAACCGAACGGCCCGGTCGGGGCGGATGGCGCGAGCCTGGTTCCCACCCAGCTTCTGGTCAACTTTCTCGACAATCACGACCTGCCGCGTTTTCTTTACGATTTCGAGGACATCGACGCCCTGCACGCGGCCTTGTTCTACCAGTTCACCATCGACGGTTTGCCGTGCCTCTACTACGGCACCGAACAGGAATTCGACGGAGGCAACGATCCGGCCAACCGCGAGGATATGTGGAAAAGCGGCTACGCCACCGACGGGCCGACCTTCCGCCATGTGCAGAAGCTGACCGCCCTGCGCCGCGATTACGCACCCTTGCGTCGTGGCGACTTCACGATTCGCTGGAGCACGGATCACGTTGCGGACGAACAGGACGCCGGGATCTACGCTTTCGAGCGCGAATACAAGGGGGAGCGGATACTGGTGGTGATCAATGCGCATGGCTCACATGCCGCGCGCACCAGCGCGACAGATACGGGCGGGGGCGAGATGACGGTCGGCTTCCCTGCCGGAACGCGGTTGGTCAATGTTTTCGAGGATGCCGATCCCAATGACGAAGCGGTCGTTAGCGGCAATCAAACGGTCAATATCGTCGTGCCTGCGCGCGGCGGTAAAGTTTTCGTGGCGAGGTAGGCGATGGCGGAATTGCGGCTGGCGGGCGTCAACAAGTGGTATGACGGGAAAGTCCATATCCTGAAAGGGATCGATCTCGACATCGCCGATGGTGAGTTCATGGTGCTGGTCGGTCCCTCCGGCTGCGGGAAATCCACGCTTCTGCGTTGCATCGCCGGTTTGGAGGAGGTCACCGAAGGAGATCTGTACATCGACGGGCGGCGGGTCAACAAGCTGCGGCCCAAAGACCGCGATTGCGCCATGGTGTTTCAGAGCTATGCGCTTTATCCGCACATGACGGTGCGTGCCAATATGGGCTTTTCGCTGTCCGTGGCCGGTGTGAAGAAAGCGGAGATTCGCACGCGGGTGGATGCGGCGGCGCAGAAACTCGGACTGAGCGAGCTTTTGGCGCGGCTGCCCAAGCAGCTTTCAGGTGGCCAGCGCCAGCGGGTGGCCATGGGACGCGCCATCGTGCGCAGCCCGAAAGTCTTTTTGTTCGACGAGCCGTTGTCCAATCTGGACGCCGCTTTACGGGCGCAGATGCGAGTGGAACTCAAGAAGCTGCACGCGGAACTCGGGGCGACCATGGTTTACGTCACCCACGACCAGGTGGAGGCCATGACCTTGGCCGACCGGATCGCGGTCTTGGAGGGTGGCGTGCTGCAACAGGTCGGCTCCCCCGACGATCTATACAATCGTCCGGCCAATCGGTTTGTGGCGTCGTTTATCGGGTCGCCACGGATGAATTTTTTCGACGGCGAATTTCGGGCCGACCCGGTCCCCGGTGTCAGCGGTCCGGGTTTCGAACTGGCCTTGCCCGAAAGCTATGCCGCCCTGGATATCCCATCGCGGGTGCTGGTAGGCGTGCGGCCCCACGACTTGCGTCCGACCGGCAACGGGGCGGGGGCCGTGATCGGCAATCTGTCGGTGGTGGAACCCTTGGGCTTCGATGTGCTGCTGCATGGCGAGGTGGGGGGTGAGACCTTGGTCGCGCAGGTGGAAGCGCGCAACGCCAAAGGCCTGGCTGCCGGGAAACGGGTGGTTTTTCAGGTGGAACGCGACGCGATCCATTTGTTCGACCCGTTGAATGGCCGGGCGCTGCGTCCCGAGGAGGCCTGAGATGCTGCGTCGCGGGCTGCTCGTTCTTCTGGCCGTTGCCCTAACTGTTGCGACGACTTCGGTTGCCCTGGCCGCGCCGCTGACGTTGTGGCATGCCTATCGCGGCGAGGAGCGCGAGGCCCTGGACCAGCTAGCGGAGGCCTGGAACCACGCCCATCCGGATGCGCCGCTGACGCTTTTGGCCCTGCCCTATGAAGCCTATGCCACCAAGCTGGCTTCGGCCATTCCCAATGGAAACGGACCCGATCTGTTCATCTTCGCCCACGAGCGGGTGGGGGAGTGGTCCCGGTCGGGTTTGATTGCCGAAACGGAATTCGCGGACGTCGCCGCACGACGCTTTCTGTCGGTTACACTCGATGCCCTGCGTTTCGAAGGAAAAACCTACGGCTGGCCCTTGGCCTTCAAGTCCTTGGCTCTGTTCGTTCATCCGGAATTGCTTCCGCAAACGACGTGTCCGGAGACGGCTGCCGCCGGGTCGGTCGAGGACTGTACGCCGGAGCCGATCATCCCGGCCACCACCGACGCTTTGCTTAAGCTTTGTCGGCGCAGCCAAGCGGACAAGCGTTTCGCCCTGGCTTACGAATCGGGAAGTTTTTATCATCATGCCCCCTGGCTGTTCGGCTTCGGCGGCGGTGTCTTCGATGCCGAGGGACGGGTCGATCTCGATACGCCCGAGAACGCCCGTTCGCTGGCCTTCGCGGCGAAGCTGGTCGAGGAAGGTTGTGTGCCGGAGGAATCCACCGGAAGCCTGGTGACGCAGCTTTTCAATGAACGGCGGGCGGTGCTGGCGATCAATGGTCCCTGGTTTTTGGGCGAGCTCGATCCGACTCAGACGGTGCGGGTCGCCCCTCTACCGAGCGTATCGGAAACCGGTCGCCCGGCTACGCCGTTTATGACCGTCGAGGCGGTCTTTCTGTCTGCCTATGCCGCCAATCCCGAAGACGCTCGGCGCGTGGCCGAATTTCTGGCTTTGGGCGAAGGCGCACGGCGGCGTGCTCTGACGGGGCGTCAGGCGGTGGCCGATCGCACGGTGGCCGATCTGATCGTCGCTGCCAACGACGACCCGCTTTTGAGCGGCTTCATCAAAATGGGCAAGCAGGCGGTGCCGATGCCCAACGATCCGCGCATGCGGGCCGTGTGGGAACCGGCCGCCCAGGCGCTGCGGCAGGTCTTGCGCGGATCCGCCACACCGGAAGAGGCGCTCAAGCTGGCTCAAACGCGTCTGAAAGTCCTGACCCGGCCGCGCCCGCAGACGCAGGATCCCCAACCTTATCTCATCGCACTGGCGGTGGTGCTGGGAATTTTGCTGCTGATCGGCGGGATCGTTGCCATCCGGCGGAGCGTTTTCTCGGCGGCCTGGCGCAGCAAAACCGCTTATTTATATTTGATTCCCACGTTGATCGGGATGGGACTTCTGGTGTTCGTGCCCTTCATTGTCGGAACGGCCGTTGCCTTTTTCGCCCACCGGCAAGGAGAGTTCACCTTCGTCGGTTTCACCAATTTCATCAACATCCTCAGCTCGCGCGATTACAGCCTCGACGACCCGCTGTCGTTCTATTTCACCCTCGGTGTCACGGTTTTGTGGACGGCGGTCAATGTTTTTCTGCACGTGAGTGTGGGGCTGGGTTTGGCGCTTTTATTGCGCGATCCCTGGATGCGCCTGCGCGGGTTGTATCGCGTTTTGCTGATCGTACCGTGGGCGGTGCCCAACTACATCACCGCCCTGATCTGGAAAGGCCTGTTCAACAAACAGTTCGGCGCGGTCAACGGGTTGATCGTCTGGCTGGGCGCCACGCTGGGGCTCGACATTCAGCCGGTCAGTTGGTTTTCGCATTTCTGGACTTCTTTCGCCGCGAACGTGGCCACCAACACCTGGTTGGGGTTCCCCTTCATGATGGTGGTGACGCTGGGAGCCTTGCAGGCCATCCCGCGCGAGTTGGAAGAGGCCGCCGAAGTGGACGGCGCGGGACCGTTCACCCGCTTTTTTCACATCACCTTGCCCTTGCTGCGGCCCGCCCTGCTACCGGCCGTCATTCTCGGATCGGTATGGACCTTCAACATGTTCAACATCATCTACCTCGTTTCGGGCGGCGAGCCCGACGGCGCGAGCGAGATTCTCATCACCGAAGCCTATCGCTGGGCGTTCACGCGGCAGGAGCAGTACGGCTATGCGGCGGCCTACGCGACGCTCATTTTCGTGGTCTTGCTGATGTATTCGCGGCTCACCCGGCGGGTGGTCGGCGGGCAGGAGGTGTAGCATGGGGCGTCCGAGTCTACTCAAGGCGATCCTCCTCAACCTGGCGCTGATGGGCTTCTGCGCGGCGGTCTTGTATCCGGTATTATGGGTGATCAAAATGGCGCTCACCCCCTCGCAGGCCTTCGCCCTGTCGGCCTCGCCGTTTCCCGAGACGGTCAGTTGGCTGAATTTTCAGGAAATCGTGGGACAGACCAGCCCGGCGGGTGAGTGGCTGTTCGGCCACTGGCTGTTCAACAGCGTCGTGACGGCCCTGGCCACCACCGTTTTGGGCGTGGCTCTGGCCACTCCGGCGGCCTACGCCTTTTCGCGTTTCGTGTTTCCCGGCCGTAAACTGGGCATGAATCTGTTTCTGGTAACGCAGATGTTTCCCGGCGTGGTGATGGCCATTCCGCTTTACATCCTGCTCAACCACCTGCAGCTTTTGAATTCCATGCTGGGGCTGACGCTGGTGTACGCCACCACGGCCATTCCGTTTTGCGTGTGGATGCTGAAGGGATATTTCGATACCATCCCCAAAGATCTCGAAGAGGCGGCGGTGATGGATGGCGCGGGCAGCCTGCGCATTTTTCTGACGATCATCCTGCCTCTGGCGCGTCCGGCCATCGTGGTGACGGCGCTGTTCTCCTTCATGACCGCCTGGAACGAGTTCATCTTGGCGGCCACCTTCCTCGGCCGTGAGACGGCCTTTACCCTGCCGGTCGCCTTGCAACGCTATGTGGGCGACTACTCCACCGCTTGGGGGTATTTCGCCGCCGGAGCCATTCTGGTCTCGTTGCCGGTGATGGCCCTATTCTTTCTCCTGCAGCGCCATCTGGTGGGGGGGCTGACGGCGGGTGGCGTAAAAGGCTGACGCTACTCGTGTTGCATCTCGGTTTTCGTCGAAAGCAGCGTGGATACATCCCAAATGAAAAAGGCGTGATACTCGGTTTGTCCGACGTAATGAACCGCCGGGTGCATGAGCAGGTATTCCGAGCCGCCGTCCAGGGGAACGAAATTCAAGTCCTCGGCCGGGGGGCCTTCGTAGTAAATTTCCCGAACCAATGGCGGGGCGACGGTGGCACGGATGGTGCTGAGTGAAACAAGGGCGATGGCGGCCAGTCCGTTGGGGTAGCTTTCGTTCGGTTGTATGAGTGAATAACTGATGGCGGCATAACCGACATTCGGATCGAAGGCAATGGCACGGACTTCTCCGGGGTTTACCGTAACGGGATAGTCGGGCTCGCTACGGGAAAACTGAAAGGCCGGGTTCCACGTTGTGTTGGTGCCGTCGTAACGGTAGAAGGTGGCTTCCGGGCCGGAGTCCGACGATCCCGAACCGGCGGCGAGATAAGGGGGATTTCCCGCTCCGGCGATGCGGATGGCGCGGATTGGGTGGTTGAAGGTGTCGGTCAGGACTGCGGCGGTGCCGGTCGAGATGTTGTCGACCGAGAGAAAATTACCTGAGATTCCGGTTCCGTAGGCCAGGTATTTGTTCGGTGAGGCATATCCTGCATCGACGGCTTCAACCGGATAACCGCTGAAGCGGGCCGAGTAGGGCGGGTTGTAGTTGCCGTAAACATTCCATTCCCGCAGCCAGCCGCAATTGTCTCCGCAATTCGTTCCGGAATAAACGGCGGTATCGACGGAACCGAAGGGGTCGAAGGCCAAAGCTGTCACCTCGCCATCCGCGGCTTGTACGTGGACGTTGTAGGTATAGTTGAGCGGCGTCGAGACGGAATACGCCGACCAGACTTTCACGTAGCCATCGGCCGCACCGCTGGCGAATTGGCTGCCGTCCGTCGCATAGCGGAGTGTGTGGATTTTTCCATTGTGTCCGGCTTCCTGCATCTTCACCTGGGAATCGTAACCGACGCTCCCGCGGCTCAATTCCCAGCGTTTGACGACCCCGTCGGCGTCGCCGGATGCGCCCGCGATCAGGCTGGGAGTTGAAAACGGGGAAATTTCCATGGCGCTGATGCTCGTGTCGTGGATGTCAATCACCACCTTCAAGGGGATTCCCTCGCAGACGCCGCTAAAGCATGCACCGGAAGCCGTGGTTCCATCCGTGACGTCACAGGGATAGCCGTCGGGGTCGGAACCGGTATAGATGCAATCACCGATGTGGCAGGTAAATCGGTGGCAGGGATTGACCACGCTGCCCGGGTCGCAGACGCTCCCCTCGTTGATGGCGGTGCAGCTGTCCTGGCAGCAGAAGTCGTCCGTGTCGCATTCACAGGTCGTGGTTCCTTTGCAGACGCCGTCGACGCAGAGATCCCCGCTGGTTTGCGGATTGTTATCATTACAGTCGAGGCCGTTATTGATCGGCTGGCAGCCGTCGCAACAGACCGTTTCGTTGCTGCACGGGCAAGCCAGTCCCAGGCATTGACCGTCGTAGCAATAATCATTATAAGTTGTGGTGTCCTGGTCGTCGCAGCTTGCGCCGTTGTTATATTCGCTTTGGAGGCAAGCGCCGTCGCTGCAACGGTAAATATAACAAGGGTTTGTGGCGGCGATATCGCAGATTCCACCGTCGATGGCGATGGAGGTGGCGCACTCCGAATTTTCATTGCACGCGTATGACCAACAAGGGTGGCGGGCATCTCCCGGATCGCAGTCCGCTCCGGTATCGGGTTCTTCATTCAGGCAGAGGCCCAGGTTGTTACAAGTGGTGCGAACGCATTGGGGTGGTTCCACCAGCGGGTCGCAGCTTGCGCCGGTATTCGGGCTATTCTTGGCGCAGAACCCCTGTGAATTACAGATGTAAGTCCAGCAGTCATCCGGATCGAGCAGGGGGGTGCAGCTTTGTCCGGTGTTGGCGGGCGTGCCGTCGTTGCAACACTGGGTGGTGCCGACGCAACGGGCCAAACCCTCGCAAAAACCGTTTCGGCAGCTATCCTGGAAGGTCGTGTTATCTTGGTCGTCGCACGGGGTTCCGTTTTCGAGCGGGGCGTCTTCCTCGCAAATCCCGGAGAGGGTGCAGGCGTATCCCCGGCAAGCCAGGGGATCATCGATCAGGCAGGGTTGGTCGGGTTGCGGGTCGCCCAGATCGCAAGCGCCGTTGGCATTGCAGACATAGGAGAAACAGGGATCGGGGTCGTCCACCGTGCAGGGTTCTCCGATACGCGGGCTGTTCCATTCGCAAAACCCGCTATCCGAGCAGGCGTAGTTCCAACAGAGGTTTGTCGTGGAGTCGGATGAGGTACAAGGTTGGCCGATGTTGATGGCAATACCGTTGTCGCAACAGCTTGTCTGGCCGTCGCAGGTCATGAGAACGCCCAAGCATTCTCCGTCGTCACAGGTGTCATAGGCGGTTTGCGGGTCGCCGTCGTTGCAGGGCAGATCGGAGAGTAGGTGAGAATACTCGCAGCTTCCCCGGTCGCAGACATAAGCCTTGCACTCTTCGGCTTCGAGGGGGGCGCAGGGTTCGTCATCGGCCCAGCAAACGCCGTCATCCGTGCAGCAAGGCGTTTGGGGCTCGCAACGGCAATTTTCATCGAGCGCCACGCCACGCCCGATCAATTCCACCGTGTGCGTCGGATTTTCGATGGGTTCGTTGGTTGAAAACGTGAATGAATCCTTGGAGGTTCCGGCTTCTTCCGGTTTGAAGTGGATTTTTAGGCTGCCACGTCCGCCGACCGGAACCGTCATTTTATCCGCGGTCGCTTCGAGGATGAAGGGAAGCTGAACGTCCGGGAAGCTTGCCACGATCAGGGGTTGATCGCCGCTGTTTTCAAGAATCAATTCCTGGGTTTCGGTTTCGCCCAGAAAGACCAATCCGAAGTCGAGCGTAATCGAGGTGGACAGGCGCGCGCCGATGGATTCGTCGATTCTGGGTATTCCCGGACCGAAAATGCCCAGCCCAAGAATCTGCGCACGGGCGAGATCCTTGTCGATATCGGGAAATCCGCTGAATTCTTGCCAGCTTTCGTCTTCGGCGAGGGTCCAGATGCGGACTTCTTCTTCCTGTCTGCCCTCGGGAATGCTGTCGGGATTGTAGGGTAAACTCAGATTGACGGCACGGTCGAATGTCAGGTCGGCCGGTTCGATGCGAAAAAAGCTGCCGACCGGGATAAAAGACGCATCCTCAGGCGGGGTATAGGGAGTGAAGGAGAAATCGACGGCGTCCGCCAACGCGCCCTGGGGAATGTCCAGTTCGCTGCCGTCCGGTCCCGTCACCTGGCCGCCGCCCGGTCCCGGATCGTCCGAATCGGATAGGGACAAATCCGGCTCTTCCAGGCAAGCCAGGCAAACATGCAGACATAAAAAAACACTGACGATCAATCCCAACCGATGCATTGGTGTCTCCCGCTCCCCTTGTCATCCAAAGGGTTGGACGATTTTCCACCCCGAATATTCGAACGCTTCCAGTATAATGTCTTTTATCCGTCATGGCGAGCGTTTCGATCCCACAGCGGACGATGTGAAGAAAAAGCTTGCCGAAAAACCGTTTTTTCGAGGAAACTGACGCGGGTGGGCCGGTCTTGCGGTTCATCGTATCAACACCGGGAGGCTGCATGCTGTTTCCATTTGACGAACGTCATCTGACGATTCCAGCTCTTCATGCCAGTTATCTGCCTTCAGTTTTGGCCGACCTGGAGCGGGAGGCTTTCAGCGGACATATGGTCGTGCTGACTAAAGAGCGCTCGCTGACCGTGACCTTGTCGGACGGCTATCCCGTTTCCAATTGCGAATGGCGGGTGGTGGAAGGGCTCGATCGGCTCCCGCATGGACGGGGTCGGCTGTTTCTGAATCTGCCGGATGTGGTGGCGGTGGAAATTCTGGAGGCCGATGATGCGGTGGTGGCCATGACCCGTCTTTTCAGCCGGGCGCAACCTTCCTGGCGGATGACGACGGATCGCAACCCGGATGAGCTATCCGCCGAGCTTTCACGCCACAGCGCGGCCGTGGTGGCGCGTCGCTATGACGGCGTCTGCGAACTGGCCTTTGCCGATGGCGGCGAGTTGAAACTCGGCTATCGCTTCAATGGCGATACGGCGTCTTTTGAGCGGGTCGGGCCGCAAACTTGGTTGCAAACTCAAGTGGAATCATCTATTTGGGAAGTGGTTCCGGTGGATCTGGTTACCTATCCGGAACCGGATGGCAGCGGGATCTACGATCCTCTGGGTACCATTATGGAAAAATACGTGATGGTGTTGGATCTGTTGGGGGATATGCTCCGGCGGCTCGATCCCAAGGGAGGCGATTCGGTCATTGCTTCGCTTCTGGAAATCTTCAAACAGAAGTATCCACCGTTGTATCGCGGGGTCTATCTCAACCCGGAAACCGGTCATGTCAACTGGGATTGGCTGATGACCAACCGCGACAAGGTGAACATTCTTTATCGCTACGAAAAGTTCCTGCTCTATCTGGATGAACTGCTGTTGCAATACACGCAGCTGTTTTTCGACCGCTTCGGTGTGGACGGCATCGCCCGGTTGCGCGAGGCGATTACCGAACTCAAAGCCGCCTCTCCCGATAAGGACGATCCGCTCACCCGCCGTTTCTTTCGCAAGCTCGACCAGGTGTTGAAGAAATCATAAGGCTTGGAAACCGGAATCGCCGGGGACTGTTTACCTGGGTGTCAGCTCTGACGGTCGAGTATGTCCCTCACTTTTTGAGCAAGACTGGAAGGCGTGTAGGGCTTTCCGATGAAATCGACGCCCGGATCCAGCACGCCGTGGTGGGCAATGACGTTTTCCGTATAGCCCGAGGTGAATAGAACCTTCATTTCCGGTCGTTTGGCTAATAGCTCCTCCGCCAGTTGCCGACCGTTTTTACCCGGCATGATGACATCGGTGAGAAGCAGGTCGATCCGCGGGCCATGCGCCTCGGACACGTGAACTCCTTCCGCTCCGTTTTCAGCAGATAAAACAAAATAGCCTAGTTTTTTCAGTATTTTAGTGGCGATGTTGCGGACCATTTTTTCATCTTCCACCAGCAAAATGGTTTCGGACCCGCCCGGTTGCCTGTCCGGCTTTGCAGGTGTTTTGTTTACCGCAACTTTTTCGTTTACTTGAGGGAAATAGATTCTGAAGGTCGTTCCATGCTCCGTTTCGGAGTAGACTTCGATTGAGCCTTCGTGCTGTTTGATCATGCCGTAAACCATCGACAATCCAAGTCCGGTCCCTTGCCCTTTCGGTTTGGTGGTGTAAAACGGTTCGAAGATGTTCGCGATGTGCTGTTTCTCGATACCATGACCGGTGTCGCTGATCGCCAACACGGTTTTACGTCCTTCCGTCGCTCCGGTGTGCGATAGGCAGTACTCGGCATCCAGTTCGGCGGTGTAGGTTTCGATACTAAGTTTTCCCCCTTTGGGCATGGCATCGCGGGCGTTGACGCTCAGGTTGACGATGATCTGTTCGATCTGACCCGGATCGGCCTTGATTTGTCCGATTGATTTGGACAGAATGGTTTTGAGTTCGATGTCTTCGCCGATGATTCGGTGCAGCATCCGGCCCAGACTTCGGATCAAATCGTTTAAATTGACAATTTCGGGTGTAATGATCTGTTTTCGGCTGAAGGCCAGAAGCTGGCGTGTGAGGGCGGTAGCCCGGTCGGCGGCCTGTTCGATTTCGGTGAATGTTTCGAAGAGGGGGTCGCTTGCCGATAGATCCATGGTAGCCAACGCGATATTGCCGCTGATGCCGGTCAGCAGGTTGTTGAAGTCGTGGGCCACGCCTCCGGCCAGCCGTCCGATGGCCTCCATTTTTTGCGATTGGCGGAACTGATCTTCCAATTTTTTCTGTTGGGTGATATCCATTGCCATGATGAGAATATGCTGCTTGGGTCCCACTTGGATCAAGCGCGCGAAAACAAGTAAAATGATCGATGTTCCGTCTTTGATTTTCGCTGTCAGTTCTTTTCCATCGAGTTTGCCCGTTTTAAAAAGCTCACGGAAAAAGTCATTCTGCTTTTCTCTGTTGTCGAAGAAGAATTGCGGAGAAGGATGGTCGATGATTTCATCGCGGGTGAGCTTAAGCACTTCGCAGAACTTGCGGTTCACCTCGGTGTAAACACCCGTTTCCACATCCGTCAAGGCAATCAATTGCGGGGAATATTCGAACAAGGTGCGGAAACGATTTTCACTATCTCGCAACTGTTCTTCAGCCGTCTTGCGCTCGCTGATATCGCGGATCATGACCAACGTTCCAGCTTGTCCCCCAGCTTTACGGGGAGATCCATTTAATTCACCATGGAAAATTCGACCATCGGTCCGTTTCATTCTCAGTTCGAGATTGATCGTCGGTTGGTTGGTTTCCATGGCTTCGTGGAAAGCTGCCAAGGCTATGGGTAGATCTTCCTCGTGCAGAAACTCCAAGAAATGTCGCCCCACCATTTCTTCCGGCTGGGTTGCGAAAAGGATTACCGAGGCGGGTGATGTGTAGGTGATTACACCATTTTCATCGGTCAGGGCGATCATGTCGGTGGATTGCTCGGCAATGGAGCGGAATTTTTCTTCACTTTCGCGAAGCTCGTTTTCAGCCATCTTGCGTTCGCTGATATCGCGGATCATGACGATCGTGCCTGTTTGCCCGCCGATATCGTGTGGATTTGCATTCAACTCGCTATGAAAAACCGTTCCATCGATTCGCTTCAACCTGATGTCGAGATTGATCTCCGGTCGGTCGTCTCCTACGACACCCTGGAACGAGGCCCGGGCTTTTTGAAGGTCGTCTTCATAGACGAATTCAAGGAAATGTCGCCCGACCATTTCCTCCGGCTGGGCGTGGAAGAGGGCTTTCGAGGCGGGGGAGGCGTAGGTGAGGTTGCCGAAACCATCCGTCAGGGTGATCATGTCGGTGGATTGTTCGGCGATGGAGCGGAATTTCTTTTCGCTTTCGCGTAATTCCCCTTCCGCTCTTTTCTGATCGGTTATGTCGTGCAAAATCGCGATCGCTGAAACAATGCGATTGTTTTTATCGAATACCGGTCCGGCATTGACCAGAATCAGACGTTTATCTCCTGTGTCACTGCAAATCACCATTTCCACATTGTTCGATATGAGGCCATCGGAAATCGCTTGCGAGAGTGGAAGTTCTTCAGGTTTATAAGGCGTAACTCCATCCGAATGGAATACCTGCCAATTTTCGGAATGTTGGGTGACATCGATACCTGTTAGTGTGATGTCTGTCTGGCCTCGGATGGCCAAGGCCGCCGGGTTTGCATATCGGATTTTCACGTCCGGCGCATCGGCGATTAAAATGCCTGTGGGGGATTGAGAAATGGCCGCCGTGAGGATAGCCTGTGTTTTTTCGAGAGCGGCCTCGGCTTTTTTGCGTTCGCTGATGCTGGTATGGGTTCCCACCATGCGCAAAGGTTTTCCGTTTTCATCCCGTTCAACGATCTTTCCACGGGCGAGGATCCACAGCCAATCACCGTTTTTCATCTGCATACGAAATTCGGTCGAGAAGGCTTCAGTTTTGTTTTCGAGGTGGTGCTGGACGGAGGCCTGCGCTTCCTGACGGTCGTCGGGATGTAGCAGGTTCAACCAGGTATCGAAGGAGGCCAGCATCTCATCCGGCTGGTATCCGAGCATTCTATAGTATTGCGGACTGAAATAAACGGAGTTTGTTTCAATGTTCCAATCCCAAAGGCCGTCGTTGGTGGCGTTCAAAGCCAGGGTCAACCGTTCCTCACTATCTCTGAGCGCGTTCTCCGCCTGTTTGCGGTCGCTGATGAAGCGAGCTTGTTGCACGTTCTGGTAAGCGGTTGTCGAAAGTTGTTTGGCCAACGTGGACAGAACCTGAGCGATTTTTTCAAATTGTTGGCGTGACATGGTGGGGACTTCGTGGAAAGCCTCGACTATGTCGGTTTCATTGGCTCCGATTTCCTTGGCATAGGCTCGTATTCTTTCTTCGGTCTGTGTTTCGTCCCGCACCTGTCCGACCAGCCAACTGGCGATATGGGTTCCTTCCACCGAGATGGTGGCCCCGGCGTCCCAAAGTCCACCGCTCAGGCAGGGTTGGAAAATCGGACCCTCGGGATTGTATTGACCGATCACGATATCCGATTTCCTGCAATTGATCGCCCCTTTCTCGGTCTTTCGGATGATGTCGTTGCAGAGGCGGCAAAAATTGCTCGGTTTCGTGATCGGCGTGCCATCCGGCTTGAAAATCCGCGCCGCAACGCCGGTTGCTTCGGAAAATTCGTCTTGCAAACGCTGAATCTCTTCCAGGTTGAACAAATCCTCGAATTGAACTCCATTGGTATCGCTTAACGGTTGTGTCAGGGCGATGACCCGTTTCTCCAGTGCTTCTCTCGTGCGTTTTCGTTCGCTGATGTCTCGGACATTGAGGACGATGCCATTGATGCTCGGGTCGTGCAGAAGGTTGGTGCCAATGGCTTCCAACTCGACCCAATGACCCTTTTTGTGGCGATAGCGAAATTCGGCTGTGTCGGTGGAATGTGGTTTGAGTAATGCTTCAGCGAAAATGCGGGCGATTTCCTGTAAATCATCCGGATGAACCCCGATAAACCCGGATTGCCCCATCAGTTCTTTCGGCTTATACCCGAGAATTTTCTCGAGCTGTTCGCTGATGTAAATGATAGTGCCGTCTTTGTCCATAACCTGAATGATGTCGTTGGAGTTCTGCACCAACAGGCGGAAGCGTCGTTCGCTATCGCGCAGGATTTCTTCGGCTTTTTTCCGATCGGTGATATCCTCGCCGGAACTGAGAATCTGGGTTATCCGACCGTCTTGATCGGTGACCATGGCGTTATGCCAGGCGATCAAGCGTTCCTCGCCGTGATGTGTGATGACCGGATTCTCATAAAATTCGACGGGTTCCAGATCGCCGCTAACGATTTTTGTGAAGACTTCCCGCACGGCCTCGCGATTGCTTTCGGGAATCATTCGGTCGAACCAGTTTTGTCCTTCGATCTTTTCTTTCTTGCAACCGAGAACATCACAGGCCTTGGGGTTGATCAAGGCAATGCTGCCATCCGGGTTTAGCAAAACGAACATCACACCGGCGAGATTGAAGTAGGTTTCGAGTTTAAGCCTTTCCTTGCGGAGCTCTTCTTCCATTCTCTTGCGATCGGTGATGTCGCGGGCAATCGCGAAGGTGATTCCTTTTTCCGGTATAGGGTGGGAGGTCCAATCCAACCAGCGATAGTCGCCGTCCACGGTGCGATAGCGGTTTTCGAAATGGAGAACTTTGTGGCCGGCTTTCAACTGTTCGTCAACGAGTCGATTGGTCGGCTCGACATCATCGGGGTGGATGAAATTCAGAAAGGGTTGGTTCAGGAATGTTTCTTCCGGATAGCCCAGGACAGTTTCAAACGCCGGATTGACTTTGAGAAACGTGTAGGTATTGATATCCGCAGTACAAATTAAATCGAGTGACATTCTGAAAATGGTGGTCAGTTCCTCTTCGGCTTGTTTACGCTCGTTGATATCGGTGACGATACCTTCAATCGCCTTGGGCCGGCCCTGTTTATCCTTGATCAGGGTGTTGCGCTGGTTGACCCACTTCAGCTCGCCGTTTTTCGTCAGAATCTGATACTCGTAAAAATCCGGAACCTCGCCGTGCAGCAGATGGTCCCATTGTTCGGCGAAGTAGTTTCGCCATTCAGGTGGAATGATTTTTTGAATGATCAAGGGGTTGTGAAGCCATTCGTCGGGCGTGTAGCCGGATAGTTCGGTGACGGCGGCGCTGACGAATTCGTATCGACCGTCGGGGAGCGACATCCGATAAAGCATGTCCTGCGATTGATCGGCAAACCGTTGAAAAGGTGTGTGGTTGTCCGCATGATGGGGCGCGGCTTGTTCGAGGGCGGCGATTCGTTTTCGGGCCGCTTCCAGTTCCTGAATCAACTGCTTTTTGGTTTTGTCGGTGTCTTGCATGATGTTGCCCTTGAAAGGATTCAAATTTCGATTGAATTAACGGAGCCGATCGGACCGAAAAAAGAATCATTCTACTATTAATCACTCTTGTAGTGATAGGAAATGTTTTCAGGCAATGAATCCGGTCTATTCGGGCGATGGGGAACCTCCCGCCAATCGATGCGTAACGAACCTACTTCACCTTCTTTTTGTCTCCATGGTTGAAGCGGAGAACGGAAAACTCGTCCATCTGACGGGTTTCCTCGCGCTTGGCTTCCGACTGATGGGCTTCCAGATCCTTTTCGCGCAGGGTTTCTACGGCCTTGAGGTCGCGATGCAGAGTCAGGAGTTGCTTTTTCTTTTCGTCCACGACTTTTTGCTGTTCTTTCGCCGCCGTTCGGGCGATCTCGATGCGGTCGAGCAGATGGGCTTTATAGCTGTGGTCCATTTCCAATTCCGCGAGTGTGATGCAGCCATCGCGGGTTTTTCGGTTGAGCGACTTATACTCTTCGAATATGCGGGTGAGTTCGTTTTGATGGACCTTGAGCTTTTCCTGTTCGATGGCGAGCTGCTGTTGGGCCTGTTCTTCGAGCATCTGGCGTTTGAGCAGGAGCGATTCCAGGCGGAACTTGAATTTTTTCATACCGGCATCATCCTTTACGGTCGGCGTCCGAGGCGGTCTATTGACGCCCATGCGTGCAACCGGGAAAGTTCTGCAATTTTCAAACCAACGGGCGGAATGTCGATCCTTTTCGTCGCCATCCTCTTGAATATATTTAATGTATGATTCGTAAGGCCTTGGAATACTTGGCGCGATAAATTCCGTGTCGGGCAGATGTCGCCGGGTGCTGGGCAAAATGTGCCTAGCGCGCAGCGGCGTTACCGGACGGTGCATGCTGGCATTTTGACGGGATCGTTGGAAAACGGGCGGTTGCCTGTTTCCCGCTTTCACAATTCGCCTTCGGAGCGGAAAGAGTGAAAAACCCCTACTGCGCCTGTATTTAGACTGTTTTGTTGCTTGTTGGGAGCTGTCAGATTCCTGTCGCTGAGGGGTTTTTCGCAAACTTGGCACGCCCCGTGCTTTGATTTATCAGCCGGATGAGGATGTGTTGGATGAAAGGAGCACCCGATGGGATCCGGAATATACGCAGCAGTTGCCGGAGCGAAGGCGCAGAGTCAGTATCTCGATCTGATCGCGAACAACCTTGCCAACATTGGAACGGCCGGTTTCAAAGCCGATGACCTGCGTTTCGGCGACCATTTGGTGACTGCCGGACGCGGAGCGACCCAAGGTGGGGTGCTGCTGCGCGAACCCAAGGCCATGCACCATAACATTGTTAAGCGTGACCAGGTGCTGGTGGACATCATCGGCCAGACGATCGATTTCAGTCAGGGCCCCTTGCGTAAAACAGGAAACTCCCTCGATATTGCGCTGGAAGGGGAGGGCTTTTTCCGCATCGAGTTGCAGGAAAGAGAATTCTACAGCCGCGACGGCCGCTTTCATATTAATGAAGAAGGGGAGTTGATGCACAGCTCCGGCGGCTATGTCCTCGACGACTCCGGATCGATGATCAAACTTGAAAAAGGGCTGGTTGAGGTCGATGAAGATGGTGTGATCACCCAGGGTAACACCGAGGTGGCGCGTCTCGGGGTGATGGACTTGACGGATAAAGAGAAAATCACCAAGGCCGGTCACAGCCTGTTTAGTTACAGCAACCCGGATGAGCTGCCCACGGAAGCGGCCGATACGGCTATTTTCCAAGGCCGTATCGAGACGTCCAATGTCAACGCCGTCCGGGAGATGACCAAAATGATCAAGACGCATCGTCATTTCGATGCCATGGAACGCGCCATCCGGGCTTATCGTGAACTGGAACAGAAATCCATCAACGATGTCGGCTCGCAAGGCCAGTAGCCGCAGCCCGTTAACGGCTTGAATAAAGGAGAAACAACATGATCGGAGCTTTGAACACAGCCGCAACCGGTATGGAAGCTCAGCAGATTCTGATCGACATCATCGCCAACAACCTGGCCAATGTCAATACCACCGGCTTCAAGAAAAGCCGCGGTAATTTCCAGGACTTGCTTTATCGAACGCTACGGGCGCCGGGAACCTCGGTAGCCGCCGGATTCGAAAGTCCCACCGGCTTGCAGATCGGTCAAGGAACCCGGGCGGTGGATACCCAGCGTATTTTCAGCCAAGGGCAGTACAAAAACACCCAGAATCCGCTCGATCTGGCCATCGAGGGCGCGGGTTTCTTCCAGGTGCAAAGCCCCACCGGTGAAACCCTGTATACCCGGTCCGGCTCCCTCAAGACCGACGGTCAGGGCCAGGTGGTCACCGGCGACGGATATATCCTGGACCCGGCGTTGACCATTCCGGCCGATGCGACCGCCGTGACCATCGGTGAGGATGGGACGGTCAGCGTGCAGCTTGCCGGGCAGAACGAGGCCCAGGAAGTCGGCACCATTCAGTTGGCGACCTTCGTCAATCCGGCGGGTCTGCTGGCCATGGGACGCGGCTATTACAAGCCGTCCAGCAGTTCCGGTCAGGCCTTGCAGGCGCAGCCGGGACAAGAAGGCATCGGCACTCTGGCTCAGGGTTTTCTCGAAACCTCCAACGTGCAGGTAGTAGAGGAAATGATCGACATGATCACCGGGCAGCGGGCCTACGAGCTCAATTCCAAGGTGATTCAGACCGCCGACAAGATGCTGCAAGGCATCACCCAGTTACGCTGACGGAGATTGACGATGCGACGGGTACCGATTTTATTACTGCTCCTGATCGTGGCCATGGCCCAGCTGGCGCTGGCGGCCGATGAGGTGCGTGTGGCCAAAGCGGCCGTCGGTGTCGTGCCTAAACTGGCTCGCAAACAACCGGTGGTCGGATCGATTTCCGTACGACCGGAGGTCACCGTTCAAAACGAGGAAGTGCTGCTCAAGCATATCGCCGATATCAAAGGGTTCAATCCCGACGACCTGGAACGGGTCGGACGTATCTTCCTCTCGCGCGCCCCGCAGCCCGGACGCTCTCGCGCTTTTTCACAGCGCTTTATCCGCAAAATGTTGACCGCTCACAATGCCGGCGGTTCCTGGAATATCCCCGAGAACGTGAACGTGGTTCGCGATGCCCGGCGCATTTCCACCGACCAGTTGCGGGAGCTCTTCACCGATGCCGTTTGTCTGCAAACGAATTTGCCCGCCGAACGCGTGGAAATCGGGCGCATGAATGTGCGCAAGGATCTGCTGGTGCCCGGCGGTGACGCCCATTTGAATGTCGAGTTCAGGCCCGGCGAAGATTTCCGTGGACTCACCACCGGAAAGGTGACGGTCATGCAGCGTAATCGGTCGGTGCAGGATGTCTATGTCACCGCCGATGTGCGTGTCAGCGCCTTCGCCGTCAGCGTGACGCGGACGGTGGAACGCGGTGAAACCATCGGGGCTGCGGATATTCAGCTGAAAGACGTGGTGCTTTCGGAAGTGTCGCGCGATGTGCTGACCGACGAAAACGACGTCATCGGGATGGCGGCCGCCACCCTGCTGAACCCGGGGGATGTCCTCACCGATGCGAAGCTGGAAGCCCCGCTGATGATCGAGCGCGGACAGATGGTGAAACTGATGGTGACGACCCCGTATATGCAGGTGGAAACCAAAGGTATTGCGCAGCAAAAAGGACGGCGTAAGCAAATGATCAAAGTGCTCAATATCAGTTCCAACAAGATCGTCTACGGTCGTGTCGTCGATAGCGGCACGGTCGCGATGGATTATTAGGAGGCATACCATGATTCGCATTGCGAGACTGAGTGTGCTGATTCTGGGGTTGTTGATCTTCGGGACCGCCTGTGTCAACCATATCAAGCCCTACGAGCCGAAATCGCGCGACTATCGTCAATCGTTGCAGGAAATTCCCATGGAAGAGCCCCGCACCGAGGGGTCGATCTGGTCGGAACGCAGCAACCACAACTGGCTTTTCTCCGATCCGCGCGCCTCGAAGATCAATGATATCGTGGTGGTTCGCATCGAGGAAAAATCGTCGGCCGATCACCAGGCCCAGACCAAACTCGTCAAGGACTCCGAAATTTCGGCGCAGATCGAAAGCCTGCTGGGCACGCTCAAGACCTTTCAGGATTCCCATCCCAACTTCGACCGCGCCAACCTGATCAAGTCGGGCTATGCGGCCGATTTCGACGGCGGCGGCCAGACGACCCGGCAGGGCAATGTCATCGCGACGGTTCCCTCGCAGATTCGCAAGGAACTGCCCAACGGCAATCTTTTCATCGAAGGGCACCGGGTGGTGCTGGTCAACAACGAAGAGGCGCATTTCTACGTATCGGGCGTGATTCGTCCCCACGACATCGGCAAGGACAACTCGATTTCGTCCTGGCTGATCGCCGAGGCGCAGATCGAATTCACCGGTCGCGGCACGGTCTCGGAGAAAACCGAGCCGGGTTGGGCCAACCGCGCCCTCGATTATGTGTGGCCTTTCTAGGAGACGGTGCATGCGTACGACTCATACAACTCGATTCTCTTGTAATCGCATAGCCTTACGCCTTGTGCCGCTTCTGCTCGTCCTGCTGTTCGGACTGCAGACGGCTCCGCTCGATGCGGCGCGGCTCAAGGATATCACGCACGTGCAGGGCGTACGCACCAACCAGTTGATCGGTTACGGCCTGGTGGTGGGTCTCAATAAAAGCGGTGACGATCAGAAGGTTCTCTTCACCGTGCAGTCGTTGACGTCCATGTTGTCGCGCATGGGGATCCGGGTCAATCCGGCCGACATCCGCGCGCGTAACGTGGCGGCGGTGGTGGTGACCGCGTCCCTGCCGCCCTTTGCCAGCGCCGGTAATACGCTGGATATCCAAGTGGCCAGTATCGGTAATGCCAAGAGTCTCCAGGGCGGAACGCTGCTCATGACCCCGTTGCGCGGCACCGACGGCCAGATTTTCGCCATCGCGCAGGGGTCTCTGAGTCTCGGCGGCTATTCCTTCGCCGGTGGCAGCGGAACATCTGTCCAGAAAAATCATCCCACCGTGGCGCGTATTCCCGGTGGGGCGATCATCGAGCGCGAAATACACGTCGATTTGAACGCGAAAGACAAGGTCGTCCTGTCGCTGTTGCATCAGGATTTCACCACCGCTACCCGAGTGGCGCAGGTGGTCAACGACTTTTTAGCCGGTCCCTTCGCCAAGGCGCGTGACGCCGGGGCGGTGGTGGTGCGGGTTCCTCGGGAATTCGACGGGCGGGTGGTCGATTTCATGGCGCAGGTGGAAAACCTGAACGTCACGACCGATCGGCGGGCCCGGGTGGTGATGAACGAGCGGACGGGAACCGTTATTATGGGTGCCGACGTGCGGATTTCCACGATCGCGATCGCCCACGGCAGCTTGAAGGTACAGATTTCCAACAGCTTCAATGTTTCGCAACCGGCGCCTTTCTCGCAGGGCAAAACGACCACCACCCCCGAATCGTCCGTTCAGGCGGTCGAGGAAAAACGTCAGCTGGCGGTGGTGCGCGAAGGGGTGACGCTGGGTGAAGTGGTGATGGCGTTGAATGCCATCGGCGTCTCTCCGCGCGACCTGATCGACATTTTGCAGGCGATCAAGGCGGCGGGTGCGTTGGAAGCCGAGATCGAAATACTTTAAGGGAAGAAAATGATTAGCGCGTTCGATCCAAATATTCTGCAGAAACAAGGCGAAAACGCCAAGGATAGCGGTCTGATCGACCGTCTGCAGCGTATGGCTCGGACCGTGGAGCGTGGAGAAGCCCTGTCGTCGGAACAGGCCCAGGGCATTCGCAAGCAGGCTGAGCAATTCGAGGCCATGTTCCTTTCCAAGATGATCGAAACCATGCGCAAGACCGTGCAGGAGAGCGATCTGTTCGGTGATCCCGAAAGCCCGTCGCGCGGGATCTATCGCTCCATGTTGGATAGCGAATATTCCAAATTGATGGCGGAGACACAGAACTTCGGGTTGGCCGAAATGATTATGGATCAATTCGGGCTGTCGCCGGACGACGGCCGGGTTTCACCGGTGTCGCCCAGCGGCCTGCTGCCGCAGCTCACGCCCGGCGAAGCCGATCCCGATCGGCCGACCTTCACGGCTCCCCTGGTGGGGCGTATTTCTTCGCCGTTCGGCATGCGGGAGGATCCGTTCAACGATCAACTGCGCATGCATAACGGAATCGACCTCGCCGTTCCGGTCGGAACGCGGGTACATGCCATGGCCGACGGCGAAGTGGTCTTCGCCGGGAAAAAGAGCGGTTACGGAAACGTGGTCATCATCGACCATGGAAAAGACATGCGTAGCGTCTACGGCCATTTAAGTGAGATCAATGTTGAAGTGGGAGATTCGGTGCGGCGTGGTCGCTCGATCGCCCATTCCGGCAATACCGGGAGGTCCACGGGGCCTCACTTGCACTTTGAAATTAGATTGGGCGGAAAACCAGTAAATCCGGCAACTTTGGTGACTTTTCCAGTAGACCGTTGATTTTTTGGCGCTCCTATTTGCCTCTTGGCCGATTGACCGTCAAAAAAATGGAAAAATCTGTAAAGTCCTAGGGTTTTAATCCGATCTCCTTCAGGTGAGAGGAGTTGAGTAACACAACACCTGCGAGGTCGGCGATGGAAATCTCGGATAAGTCACAAAAGATCAGTCAAGTTCAGCAACGCCAAGCGATCAGTACCGAACGCAGCAATAAGAAGGCTGACGGAGCTGAGAGTTCGACTTTGGCACGTGCCGACCGTGTAGACGTTTCCAATGAAGCAGTACGTCTCGCGGCAGTCTCGAAAGTCATCGATGTTGTCACGGATACTCCGGAAATCGACCGGAACAAGGTTACCGCCCTCAGAGAGGCGATCGCTAAAGGTGAATACTCGCCATCGGCAAAAGATGTCGCGTCCAAAATGATCGACGAGGACGCCTTCATCTCAGCCCTTTCCAAAGAGTAATCACCGTGCGGCGTATACGCCATGGCGGTGAATAATGAAAGCAAACGCAACAAAACTCGGATTTGAACTCAAAGTGGTCCTCGAACAGGAAATCGCCTTATTCGATAACCTGTTGGAAATCATGCAGGAGGAGCGCGAGCTACTCGTGCGCTTTCAGCCCAACCAGCTGTTGGAACTGAATAAGCGCAAGGAACTGCTGGTTTTGCAGCAGAACTATCTGGAGAGCAGCCGCGCCACGCTTTCAAGGGAGTTGATCAAAGTTTTAGAGCTGGATGAAAACGCCACGCTCAAGCAGATCGCGGCCGCGCTGGGAGGCGAACTGGGCAAGTCCTTTGTCGACCTTCACAGCAGTTTGACGGCCGTGGTGGATGCGATCGGCCAGTTGGCCGTGATCAATCGTCACCTGATTGAGTTCTCGATCAAATCGGTCAAGGGCTCGGTGGCTTTTTTAAAGCGTCGTTTCTTCTCGGCGGAAACCTATTCGGCAGCCGGAGTGATCAATCAAGAGATCGCCCAGTTGTCGTCACTGAATAACCGGGCTTGAGGGCGTTATGGCGGGCATAAACGACATCCTATATACCGCGCGTTCCGGCATCCTGGTCAACCAGAAGGCGATCCAGATTACCGGCAATAACGTCTCCAACGTCAACACGCCGGGTTATTCGCGTCAGCAAGTCACGCTCAGTCCGGCCGTCGCGGCCGGTTACGGCCTGGGTGTCAGTATGGCCCAGGTGCGGCGCGTGCACGATGGTTTCCTGACTCAACAGGTCAACCTGCAAGCGGGAACCAAGGAATTTCTGGTTGGACGCCAATTCGTGGCGCAGCAGCTCGAAACGGTTCTGCCCGAGGTCGATAACTTGGGCGTGAATAGCGCGTTGACGAATTTCTTCAATTCTTTCAAGGAATTATCCAATAACGTATCCGGCAATGCCGAACGCCAGATGGTCGCTGCCCAGGGCGAAGCCTTGGCTGATAAAATCAATCAGGCCTACAACGGCGTCGTCAATATCCAGCGTAATCTCAACCAGGATATCGAAGCCGAGGTCGAGCGGATCAACACGCTGATGGGCGAACTGGCGGATCTCAATCAAAAAGTCGCGGTGATGGCCGATCCCACCGGCGCCACCGACAATGCCGAATTGCGCGACCGGCGCGACCAGGTGGTCAAGCAGCTTTATGAAATGGCCGATGTCACCACTTTCACCGATAACGACGGCCACATCAACCTGATGATCGGCAACCATATCGCCGTTCAGGGCACGCGCGCCGCCGAGTTGACCGCAGTTGCGGGAAATCTGACGCGCATCGAACTGAACACCCTGTCGGGCACGGGGATCGATATCACCGAACGGCTGTCATCGGAAAACGCCAGTGGTCGCCTGTCGGGCGTTCTCTACGAGCGTGATATCAAACTCGAGGAAGTCAAGGATCAGCTCGACCAACTGGCCTATAGTCTGGCGGAGCAGGTCAACCTGCTGCATCGCGGCGGATTTGCGCTCGACGGCAGCACCGACCGTGACTTTTTCGTGATGCCGGCCGATGTGGCCGGGGCGGCGGGAAGCCTGGCCGTGAACCAGGAAATCCTTGATAATCCATCGCTTATCGCGGCCGCTCAGGATGCCGCAGCCGCCCACGGTGACAACCGCAATGCGGTGGCGATTGCCGAATTGATGAATGATTCCAATACCGTAAACGGGTCATCGTTTCACGGGTATTATACGGCCATGGTGGGTCAAGTTTCCAGTGAATTGTCCGATTTGGAACAAGACCTGGAGATCCAGACCATGGTGACGGATCAAGCCGAAGCCTACCAGGCCTCGGTGTCCGGTGTGTCGATCGACGAGGAGATGGTTTCGCTGATTCAGTTCCAGCGTGCCTTCGAAGCCTCGGCCAAGATCATGAACACCGTGGACGAGATGCTTCAGCAGATTTTGGCGCTTAAACAATAGGCGCAGGAGGCGGTCATGAGAGTTGCCGATAAAGTATATTACACCCTGATGCAACGCCAGGTTCAGCAGAGCCGAAAGAGGCTGGCGGATGCCAGTATGGTTGTGTCGTCGGGGAAAAAAGTGAATGACATGGCGGACGACCCGCTCACCCTGCAGCGGTCGATGCGCAATGCCACCGAAGAGGCGAACCTCGATCAGTACACCAGCAATCAAGCCCACCTGACGGCCCGCTACAGTCTGTATGAAGAGCAGTTCAACGAGGCCTACGATCTGCTGACCAACCTGAAATCCGTGATGGTCGCCCTTTCCAACCCGGTCAATGTGGACGATGCGCGCGAGGAACTGCTCAACGAACTGAAACACACGGAAGAACAGCTTCAGGCGGTGGTGAATGCGCAGGACTCGGGCCAGTATATCTTCGCCGGTGGCCGCGCCGATCAACCGGCTTTCGACGATTTGGGCATCTATCAGGGTGATTCTCTGGAAAACCAAGTCGAGATGCTGCCGAATGTCAATATGGATGCCAATATCACCGGTGAACGGGCGTTTGCCGGTGTCGGCGTCGACGGCGGCGTCAACGTCTTCGAAGTGATTGCGAATATCCGCACCATGCTGGAGACCAACCCCCAGGAAGCGGCGTTGGAAAACCTCGACGGGGTCGCCCAGGCCATCGAACAGGTGATTCAAGAGCAGATGCGTGTCGGGGTTGGACTGAGCACCTTGCAGTCGGCGGAATACACGCTTGAAAACCTCAAGCTCAGTCTGGTGGAAAAGCGTCAAAATTTTGAAGATGCCGACTATGTGACGGCGATCACCGAGTATCAGGCCCAGGAATACGCCCTCAATGCGTCGCTGCAGGTTAATTCGGACTTGCTGTCCAGAAGCCTGCTGGATTACCTGAGGTGATGATTCGCTAGTAATAACAGAACACTACGACCGACAGGCCGGAAAATTCCGGCCTGTTTTTTTTTATGGTGTGTCGGGTGTTGTTTTGGGCTTTTACAATTGGCACCACCGTTGCAAGTACTTAAGCAGCGGCGCGACTTACCGTCAAATGATGGCGGTCTTTGAGTTTGGCGCTTGAGTCGGTCAACGGGAAGCCAGGAGAAACGCAGCCGATGCTCGAAAAGGGAAACGAAATCAAAGTATGCTACAGCTCCGGTCATAACCGTATCGAGTTGGCGTCGCAGGTCGTCTCGGTTTCCCCGCTGCAGGTCAAGCTGGCCAGTGGTGATTCCAGCATGCTTAAAGGGCGTCAAGGCGAACGTGTGATTGTCGATTTACGCGATCTCACCAGCAACGAGACCCTGATGACCGCCGCCGTCGAACAAGTCCTGCCCTCGGGCGTTTTACAGATCAAGCAGCTCGGCGAAGAAGAAATGCGTGAGTTTGTGCGTGTTTTCGCCTGGTTGGAAATGTCGCACGAGGTGCTGGAAGACGGCATGGCCGAGGTGGGTCTGGAGGAAATGGTCGACCCGGATTTCGGGGAGCCTTTGCCCGAGATGACGCATTTGCAGATGAAGTCGCTGGCCCGTTCGGAAGAAGCGAGCGAGGCGGTGCTCTATCTGATTCAGGCGGTCCAGGCTTTGGATCGCAAGCTGGAGGCGGTGTCGATTTTGACCAAGCAGCTGATCGATCGCACGCGTAGCGGCAGTATGGCGCGGCGCAAGGTTTCCATCAGTGGCTCGGGTCTGTTGTTTTTCGACGATGCCGCCTACGATCTCGGCGCCAAGCTTAGCTTGCGTATTCGTCTGCCTCTGCGGCGTCCCGTGCAACTGCATGCCGTCGCCGAGGTGGTGCGTGTGGATAAAGAGATAGATCCGGAGCTCAACGAACCTCGCTATGGAATCGCTTGCAAATTCACGAATATCCGCGAGTCCGACCGTGAACGCGTGATCGGATTCAGCATTCAGAAACAACGCGAAGCTTTGCGACGCTTGAAAACAAAAGGCGACCGCTATTGACGCGGTTGACGTCGACGGCCGAGTGCCGTTCGCGGTTCGTGTGAGCACGGGTCGACATGGCCGTAACGGCCGTTACACCTCCGGCGGAGGCGCCGGGAGCTAGAAAGGAACGTGAGGCATGCTCATCCTGACGCGAAAGCTCGGGGAAACCATAAAGATCGGTGACGAAATCAGCGTCAAGATCATCGAGCTAGGCCGCCATTTCGTCAAGATCGGCATCGAGGCACCGCGCAATGTCAAAGTGCATCGGGAAGAGATCTATGACCGGATTCGCGAGGAGAATATCCTGGCTGGAAAAGCGGGCGACAGCGGGTTGAGCGAAGCCGTGCGGCTGTTTAAGGCGCGCGGTCAGGCGATGAAGAAAGCCGCCCAGGGTGAACCCGAGGTGGATGGCGCAAGCGACGGACCGGTTGTCAGGAAAAAGAATTGACCGTGACGATCGGATGGCCCGAACGGGCCCGATAAGGCATGAAGGAGCACATCGTGAAGGTCACGACACGCCATTTTGGCGATATCGAAGTAGACGAGAAAGACCTGCTCACCTTCCCCCAGGGGATGGTCGGGTTCGAGAATCATCAGCGGTTCGCCATTATCCGCAAGCCGGATGAGGAGCCGTTCGAGTGGCTGCAATGCATTACGCTTCCCGAGCTGGCCTTTGTCGTGGTGGATCCGCTGTTGGTGGAGGCGGCTTACAACTTCGAAGTGGACGATGACACCATCGATCTGCTGCAACTCAAAGATCCGCAGGATGTGATGCTCAGGGCCATTGTGACCGTGCGCAATGACGTCAGCAAGATGACGGCCAACCTGTTGGCGCCGCTGGTCATCAATAAAGTCGAGCAGACCGCCTGCCAGCTGATTCTCAACGATTCGAATTATTCCACACGCTACCCGCTGTTCGCCGATAACGCGGCCACCGGATCGTAACGCCGAGAGGGAACCGCCATGTCCGGCCGCGCTCCGCGCATTTCCGCCTGCATGATCGTCAAAAACGAAGAGGATATGCTTTCACGGGCCTTGAAGTCCGTTCAGCCGCTGGCTGATGAAATCGTCGTGGTCGATACCGGCTCCACCGATCGCACCGTCGAGATCGCCGAATCGTTCGGCGCGCGCGTCTTCCACCATCCCTGGGAATTCGATTTCGCCAAACATCGCAACCAGTCCATCGACTATGCCGAGGGAGACTGGATTTTCATTATCGATGCCGATGAAGAACTCGAAGCCGAGGGCGTCGATCTGTTGAAGGCCGCCGCTACCGACGCGCAGGCGGATGTCATTTCCATTCCCGTGTTTTCCGTCGCCGAAGGCGGGGCCCAGGAATCCAATCATAACTCGGTGCGTCTTTTCCGTCACCATAAGGGTATCCGCTACGACGGCGCGGTGCATAACGAGGTGGTCTATCAAGGTGCCAACCGCTTCGTGCAGGCGCGGCTGCTGCATTACGGTTACGATTTGTCCCGCGAAAAGATGGTGGCCAAATTCCATCGCACCACCGACCTGCTGAAGCGGGAGATGGCGCGCGACCCCCAAGAACCGAAATGGCCGCATTATCTGGCGGTGAGTTATTTTACCGAACGCCTGTACCCCGAAGCCTTCGACGCGGCCGAGCTGTCTCATCGCCTGTGCGCCGGAGATGCCAAACGGGAGTTTCGCTGGCTGGGCAATTACTATCTCTCGGCGGCCTGTTCCTTGGAGCTCAACGAACTGGAGCGCGCCCGCAATTCCTGCCGGTACGCACTGACGCTTTATCCCGATTACCTGGATACCTGGGCGGTATTGACCAGCGTGGCGTTTCGCGAGCAGAACACCGACGAATTGAACGAGGCCGCCCGGCACTATCTGGAACTGCACGCGGCTTATCAGGCTTCCCCCGAACGTTTCGGCGCGGTGCCGCTGCATACCCTGCATCACAAGCCGCTGGTGCTCGTGCGTCTGGCGCTGGATGCCTATCGCCGGGACGATCTCATCACCTACAATCTGCGCCGCGCCGAAGCCGAGCAGGCTTCGCGGGATGTCGCCCAGGTGACGCTGGCCATCGTGCAATACCTCGGCACCGTCGGCGAGGCGGAGAAAGCCCTTGACGTCTTGGCCGAAGGGTTGGAGAGCATGCCCGGCCGCCGCGAACTGGTGGAGCAACGCTTGCAGATTCTGATCGGGCTGCGACGCTTCGATGACGCGCTGGAAACCGTTCAAGCGGCTGAACGAGACGGATTTCCCCTGCGGGATGTGCGATTTTTCCAGGGTCTGGTGTATTTGCTGAGCGGTAATTTCGATCAGTCGCGGGATGCATATTCGGCCATCGTCGCCGATGATCCGCAAGACGCCGAGGCCTTCACCAATCTGGCGATTTCATACGAAAACCTGAAGCAAATCGACCAGGCCGAGCGGTGTTACCTGCGCGCCATCGATATCGCACCCGAGCATTTGGATGCGGCGATCAACCTGGGTATTTTGTACGCGGGCCACGATCGTCCCCAAGACGCCATCGCTTTTCTCGAACAAGTCGTGGCGAGCGACAACAATCAGCTTGAGGTGCATCTGCGTCTGGCCCGCTTGTATTTGGAGACGAACGATGCCGACAAGCTGCTGGCGGGCGGTCATCGCATCGGGCGGAAACTGGATATCGCCGGAGCCGAGCATGTGGGCACCGCCGAGGGAATGGGGCAGTTGTTTATGGAAGCGGCCCGCCGTCTCTCCGAAAGTCACCGCCCACGCGCCGCCGGGATCGCGCTGGATCTGGCGATGCTGCTGTTGCCCAACGATCCGCAGGCGCAAACCCTCTTCGGTGAAGCCATGCTGGCGCAAGGACGAATCAAGGACGCCATCGGCGCCTACGAGCGGGTGGCCACGCTTGCGCCCCAGGATCCGGGCGGTTTTGAAGGATTGGCGGCCTGCTACGAACGATTGGGCGTGACCGAGGCGGTTGAATTGTGTCGCGACAAGGCCGCCAGCTTGAAAAAAGGCTCCGCGCAATGAAAAAAAAACATTCCGATTTCCAACCGGGGCGGCAAAAACCGCCCCGTTTTTCGTGGAAGAATGAGCCCCGGCGGCAAGTTTTTCCCAGTGTTTTTCAGCTCCTTGAAATCACAGGGTTTTTGGCCTTGGAAAATCGCCATGACTAGGCAAAATATGCCGACTTGTGGGAATAGTTTTCTTAGTAAAATCAAGCAGTTATATGCACTTTTTTCAACAAAAACATTAAAGTTTCAAGGCTGGATACCGAATTAATGTGTAGAGGCCACAGGTAGTGGTTAGTGACTGTTTGATGAATTGATAATTAGACGGAGTAGTTCCAAAGGCGGGGACGGCCGCTTTCGGAAAACGTCAAGGAGGATGAGATGGGTTTCAGAATTCAGAACAACATGTCGGCCTATGTGGCCAATCGGAACTTGACCAAGAACGAGGAGATGATGCGCAAGTCGCTGGAGAAGCTCTCCTCGGGCTACCGGATCAACTCGGGTGCTGACGATGCGGCCGGGCTGGCGTCATCGATGCGTTTCCGCGCGGAGATTTCGTCACTGAAGGTGGCGTCGCGTAATGCCGCGCAGGCTTCCTCGCTGTTGCAGGTGGCGGAAGGCGCGATGAGTCAGGTCGAGCTGATTCTGGTTCGTTTGAAGGAATTGGCGACCCAGGCCTCTTCGGGTAACTCGGGCGCGGATCTCGAAAAGATCGATGCGGAAGCGACGGCGCTCGAGTCTGAAATCTCGCGTATCGTCGGCTTTACACAATATGATGGTCATACCTTGATCGATGGCAGCTTCGGCACCACGGTGCTCTCCAGCACGGCGCCGGTCGATTTCGGTCCGGGCAACGGTGTGGAACATATCGATGTCACGACTGCTGAAGGAAACAGTACCTACTTTGTTTCCGCCATTTCGTATTCGGCCAATACCATGACTCTCTCGGATGGCACCACCTCCCAGATGATCGATTATTCCCTCGCCATGGGTATGGAACCGAACGAGAACTTCGTTATGGATTTCAGCCAGTTGGGTGTTAAGATCACGGTGAATAGCGCCTTCGAATCGAATGAAACCAACTTCGTGGAAGGGACGGCGGCCACCGCATCGCGCCTCTATACCGGCTCTCTCGGATTGGCCACCTTCCAGCTTGGCGATGTCAATGACGGCTTCAACCGCATCGGCTTCGCCTTGCCCGATCTCTCCCTGGCGTCGCTGGCGGGTGGATCGTCGGCCGATATCGACCTGAGCTCGACGCTCTCTGCACAGAACGCGCTCGAGACGATCGAAACCTCCATCAGCACCTTGGCCCTGGCTCGTGCCGATGTCGGCGCTCTGCTCAACCGCCTGAGCTATACCAGCTCCAACCTGGCGGTTTCCATCGAGAATAAAACCGCCACCGAATCCATCATTCGTGATGTGGACATGGCCGGTGAGATGAGCGAATTCACCAAGTACCAGATTTTGATGCAATCCAGTATTTCCATGCTGGCGCAGGCCAACCAGGTGCCGCAGTCGCTGCTGCAGCTCCTGAAGTAGCATTTGCGGTCTTGCGCCTTGCCTATTGGCCCCTTGGCCAGGAGGCGTTCGACCTCGATCCTTGAAAAAAAGCCCCCCGCCGCGATAGCGCGATCCGGGGGGCTTATGAAGTGGAGAACCTGTGTAATCTGTTGATATCACAGGTGATACTTTCGATCTTTGACAATCTGAACGAAAACCTATGCTTGTGAAAAATGGGGGAATATGCATAGCGGCAAAAAAAAAAGTAAACATCTCCGCTGAACGTCCGATTTCTGGTTTTAGAAGGGCAGAAATGCTAAAGAGCTTTGAAAACCTTGGATCGCAACAGTTCAGACTCGCCACGTGCGCGGAAAGGAGGTGGCCTGGGACTGAATGCAGGGTTTCGGTGATACCCTAAATCATCGGGAGCCGACCGCCTTAAGTCGGAACAGACTTCAGAAAATGGCAAGGACGCCATCCACAGACACTATCAAGGAGGATAGTTATGGGCTTCAGAATCCAGAATAATATTGCCGCTATGACTTCTCTGCGTCATCTCAACTCGAATGAGCAGAGCATGAACAAGGCCTTGGAACGCTTGTCGTCCGGTTACCGGATCAACAGCGCCGCTGACGATGCCGCCGGTATGGCGTCTTCGATGCGGTTCCGCGCGGAAGTTTCTTCTCTTAAAGTCGGTAGCCGTAACGCGTCGGAAGCCACCTCGCTATTGCAGGTTGCTGAAGGTGCGATGGGCGAAATCGAGGTCATCCTGAACCGCGTCAAAGAATTGAGCACTCAGGCCGCCTCGGGTAATGCCGGAAGCGATCTTTCCAAGATCAACGCTGAAGCCTCGGCGCTGACCACGGAAATCAACCGGATCGTCGGGTTTACCGAGTACAACGGTTCGACCCTGCTCGACGGCACCTACGGTGCGGTGGATCTGTCGACCTCGACCAACGGCTTCACCAATGCCAACGGTGTTGAAAAAGTCGACGTGGCCAACGCCAAGAACGATGCGGTCTACTACGTGAGCGCGATCTCTGACTCGGCCAACTACATGGACATGTCGGAGTATGTCGGCGGCGCCACCACCCTGACCCAGCGCGTGGATATCACGGCGGCGAAAGCCAACAGCGATATCAACACCGACGTTGTGTTGGACTTCTCGTCCCTGGGCGTGAAGGTTACGGTCAATGCCGATTTCGACGTGGCTGACTACACGGCGGGCAGCGAAAGCACCGGTTCGCGCTTCGACACGAAGTACGATCTGGGCAACGCGAACTTCCAGATCGGTAACAAAAACGACGGCAACAGCCAGCTCGGATTCACCCTGCAGGGTGTCAACATGAACAGCCTGAACAACGGTTCGGCGCTGTCGATCGATTTGAGCACCACCAGTGGCGCTCAGGCGGCTCTGAATGACATCGATGTGGCCATCGGCTACTTGGCCGAGCGCCGTTCCGATGCGGGTGCGTTGATCAACCGACTGAGCTACGCCCAGTCCAACCTGGCGGTTATGATCGAAAACAAAACCGCCTCCGAGTCGATCATTCGCGACGTCGATATGGCGGCTGAGATGAGCACCTTCACCAAGAACCAGATCTTGGTGCAGTCCAGCACATCCATGTTGGCCCAGGCGAATGCCAGTCAGCAGACTGTCCTGAGTCTCTTGAGGTAACCACCGTTGGCGGGGCGGCGGGTGCCGCCCCGTCATTTTGGTGAAATGGTGACTCGGGATGTATCCCGGGTATAACCGTTTTATGAGCGGGTGAGACCATGATGGAAATTTCGAAAGTCGTAACAAGCGAGCCGAATAGCCGCAATTCCAAGCCTATCGAGCCGGCGAAACAGATCGAGCCGATGGGTCGGGATGCGAAAGAAAAGCAAAAAGCGGTTGAAACGGCTCAGGTGCAGCGCAACCAGAAGGCCGATCGACAGGTCCAGAGCCGCGAGGAACTCAAATCTCAGATGGAGCAGATCAACGAGTTTCTCAGCAGCATCGATATGTCGGCGCAATTTTCCATTCACGAAGGTTCCGGCCGGGTCTTTTTCCGGTTGGTACAAGACCAGACGGGTGAAGTGATTCGCCAATTCCCCCCTGATGAACTCCTCGAATTAGCCGCTCGCCTGAAAGATATGGCGGATTCGCTTCTTTACCAAGAGGACAAAATCCTCGGCGTGTTGGTAGACCACAAGCAGTAGATAGGTTGTCGTTCGGATCGTTGTCATCACGGAATGGACAACCGGGTTACCATCCGGGAGGAAACTGCAATGGCTGGCTCGACACAAATGGTTTCCGGACTCTCTTCGGGGATCGATTGGGCGACGATGATCGATCAGTTGATCGCCGTCGACCGCAACTCGGTCGTACTGCAAGAGAACAAAGTCGCCGCTTTCGAAGAGAAGAAGGCGGCCTGGCAGTCGTTGAATACCAACCTCAGCCAGCTTGAATCGGCCATTGCCAAGTTAACCGACCCGGATAATTTCAATCTCTTTATCGCCTCTCTGGCCTCCAACTCAAGCACGGATGCTGCGGATATTCTATCTGTTTCCGTCGACGACGATGCCAGCGTCGGCACATTCGATATCATCGTCAATCAAACCGCCGCCAATGAAAAACTCAGTTCCACCAACTTTTCAAGCACCAGTGACGCGCTCGGTCTATCCGGCGAATTTATCCTGGGTGGCCAGCGTGTCGAAGTTGAAACAACCGACAGCCTGAACGATCTGGTTTCGAAAATCAACCAGGCCAACTCGGGCGATGCTCCCAGCCAGGTCAGCGCCTCGATTCTGACGGCCGGACAGGACAACTATCGCATCGTTCTGACTTCCGGGCAATCGGGCACGGAAGGAATCGACATTCGCGATGCTTCCGCTACGAATGTGCTGCAATCGTTGGGCTTTATCGATTCCGGAACGGAAGTCGCCAATTCGACCGTGTCGGGTGCGTTGTCGGCCACCTTCACCAGTGCGGACTCCTCGGTGAGCGCACTTTTAGGGCTCGACGGCGCCTTGTCCGGCACCACCGTGCAGATCGGCGCCCACAGCAATCTCACGCTGGACCTGAGCCAGTCGTTGACGCAGATCCGCGATAGCATCAACACCCAGGCGGGCCAGAACGTCGCCAGCATCGTGAGTGAAGAAGACGATGAAGGCACCACGGTTTATCGTCTTAAATTGATCGGAACCAGCTTTTCAGACGACAATAATGTTTTACAGGTTTTAGGATTGCTGACGGGCACCCACGGAACGGTGGCCGAAGTTCAGCAGACCGGGGCGCTTAGTCAAACCAGCGCGGCCGGTGGCGGGGTGATTACGGCCGCCACCACCTTCGCTCAGATCAATACCGGTTCCGATGCCGGCAATGTCGCCGACGGCGACACCATTTCGATTGTGGGAACCGATCACGACGGCAATGCGGTTTCGGGGAGCTTCACCATTACCGCCGCCGGGACATCCACCATCGGTGATTTACTCACCCAGATCGAAACCCTTTACGGAGGCGGGGTCACCGCGTCGGTCGATGCCGAAGGCAAAATCACCGTAACCGACGATGTCAGCGGCGTGTCTCAGCTCACCGTTTCTCTGGCCGCCAACAACGAGGGCGGCGGCACGCTCGATTTGGGGGAGACGACCGTCGCCACTTCCGGGCGCACCATGCAGATTCAGGCCGGGCGCGATGCCAGCATCTCCATCGACGGCCTGACCGTGACCAGTGAATCCAATACGATTACCGATGTCGTCAGCGGCGTGACGCTCAACCTGCTCAAGGCCGACAGCGGCACCACCGTGACCATCGATGTGCAGCGCGACGGCGATACCCTGGGCAGCCTGGTCAACGGTTTCTCCGGCGCGTACAACACGGTGATCGACTGGATCAACACGCAAATGACCTACAACAGCGAAACCCAGAAACCCGGGGGACCGTTGTTCGGCGATTCCACCTTGAGCAGTATCCGGCAAGGCGTGATGAATCTGGTCACCGATACGGTCGACGGCGCGTCGTCGTCGCTCAACACCTTGAAATCCATCGGACTGGAACTGACCGACAAAGGTCAGATGACCTTCGACAGTTCAACCTTCAGTTCGGCGCTCAATACGCAGTTCGACAATGTGGTGGCTTTGTTCGCCGCTCGCGGCTGGGGATCGACCGGAACGCTCAGTTACGTCGATTACGGCGATAACTCCGATGCGGGGGTTTACTCCGTCAATATCACCCAGGCGGCCCAGCAGGCGAGTGTAACCGGCAGCGCCAATCTCGACGATGTGGATGGTCTCGATGGGGATGAAACCCTGACGATTACCGATAAGTTGACCGGACAGGTCGCCTCCATCGCCCTGACGGCCGGGATGGACAGCGATGCGGTCGCCGCCGCCATCAATTCGGAGTTGAATCGGGTTTACACCCAGGTTCTGACCGAGGCCAGCGGCCATCAGACCACCACCGCTTCCGGCGGACCGGCCTTTATTTCCGCGCTGACGACTCTGGACAGCATCGATACCGGCGGGGACAACAACGATCTGTCCAACGGTGACTCGATTACGTTTTCCGGCACCAGCCGCTCCGGTCGCGCCATTTCGGGCTCGTTCATCATCGAAGATGTGACCACCGATACGATGGGCGGCCTGTTGGATGCCATTGAAGAGGCGTACGATAGCAAGGTCAGCGCCACCATCGATTCCAACGGCAGCATCGTGCTGACCGACAAGCAGGGCGGAACGTCGCAGCTCTCCATTTCACTGGGTTACAGCGGCGATGGCAGCTTGAGTTTCGATACGGTGGATGAAACCATTTCCGGCCGCCATGCCATCGGGGTCAGTGCCAGCGTCGACGGCTCGGGAAATCTGACTCTGACGCATGCCAACTACGGCGATTCCTACGGTTTTTCGGTGGCGCAAAGCAGCAACCATCTGGGCTTTGCCGACCAGGAACTCTTGGGTACGGATGTGGCGGGCACGATCAACGGGCAGGCCGCAACCGGCAAGGGCCAGTTGCTCAGCGGCGACGAGGGCTCGGCGGGCGTGGACGGCTTGACGCTCAAGTATTCCGGGACGACGACCGGTGCGGTCGGGTCCATGACGTTCCGTTTGGGTTTCGCCGGTGAGATGGAACGTTTGCTGGCGGCCTACACCGATCCCTACACCGGGTATATCGATGCGAAAAACGACGGCTTCGAAGATTCGATTTCCAGCCTGAACGACAATATCGAACGGATGGATGCCCGTCTCGATCTCAAACGCGAAATGATGATCACGCAATTCATTGCCATGGAAAAAATGCTTGGCCAATTGCAAAATCAGCAAAGCTGGCTCTCGGCCCAGCTTGGCAGTATGTAAGCCCTCAAGGGAGAATGACATGGTCGCCAACCCTTACAACCGGTATAAGCAGATGCAGGTCAACACCACCGACCCGGTGAGGCTGGTGGTGATGCTGTACGAAGGGACGATCCTGGCTTTGAAACGGGCCATCGGCTACATCGAGAAAAAGGATTTCGAAAACAAGGGCAAGGAATTGATGCGCGCCCAGGAAATCCTGTTCGAACTGATGAGCTGCCTGGACCACGAAAAAGGCGGTGAAGTTTCGGAAAAACTGCACGCCCTTTACACCTACATGATCAAGCGCGTAATCGAAGCCAACGTGAGCCTCGATATCACGATTCTTCAGGAAACGATCAAACACCTGGAAACCATCAACGAGGGCTGGACCGAACTGGCCAAACGCAATGCGGCAGCGGGGATCAACAAAACGGCGGACGTAACGGATAAACCTTCATTCGAGAGTCGGTCATGAACAATGATGCTACCCGTGAAGAGATCTATACGCAGCTGGTCCATTTTTTCGAGGCCTACGCCGTTCTGACCGAACAAGTCGTCCTGGCGGCCGACAGCGGCGAGGTCGAGTTGCTCGGCAAGCTGATGGAGCTGCGGCAGAAAACCATCCAGCGTGTGGATCACTTCGAAAAGAAATTCTCCAAGCGCCTTACCGTCGCCCTTGATATGGAACCCGAGGATGCCGTTCGGCAGTTGCGCCTGCGGATTCAAGAACTGATCGACCGCTCCGCCGCATTGGAAGTGGGGCTGAGCGGAAAAATGGCGGTTTTGCGCGATCAGAACAAATCACAGGCCAAAAAGCTGGCGACCGGCCAGCGTGTCCTGCGCGGGTATACGCAGAAAGTCGATAAGCGCGCCCGCTACGTCGAGAACATCAAGTAATCACACCCCCCGGCACGGCGTTTCAATTCTAAGCTTTTCACCGTTTTCCACCCAATACAATTCGGTTTACGGGGTGCCATGGGCCAAGCCTTTGGCTTGCCCATGCTGTTTTCACGGGCAAACCTGACGGGCTGTGCCCGTGCCACCCATCATCGATCCCTGAGGATCGAGCAGGATTGTATCCGGCCGGTGTTGGACGCGTCTCCGACGGGCTCCAGGCTTTGTGGGCGGGTTCTCGGCCTTGCAGGCGGGTTGGAATCGTTTCTCACTTTTGAAACATCACAACTTGCCCTTGATTCCGAGCTTGGAAACCATTACACTTGTCCTCTGGCTTGGGGAGGGTGGAGCGATTCGAACAAGAAGGAGCGAAGATGCACGCGCGTTGGACGTTGTGGATTCTGGTGGTGTTGGCGATGGGAACGATGGTGGCCTGCGGGAGCGACGATAACGATACCGCGGATGGCGACGAGCCGCAGTTCGACGGGGACGACCCGGACGGCGATGACGGCGACGATCCCGATGGGGACGATACGCCCCTGTGCCCGAACGGTTTTTATTACGATGAAACCGTGGGGGGTTGCATGGCTCAATCCGATGGTGACGGAATTTTGCCCGATGGCGACGACCCGGATGGCGACGACCCGGATGGCGATGACCCCGATGGCGACGACCCCGACGGCGACGATCCCGATGGCGACGACCCCGACGGGGACGACCCGGTCGGCAACGTCTGTCCGAGTTTCAACTACGAAGTGGCCGAGGGCTTGAATTCCAACTTCCAATCGGCCGGTCGCAACCGCGCATTCAAGGTTTATCTACCCGACGCCATGGAAACGGAAGATGGGCCGTGGCCGGTGGTCTTTTTCTTCTATGGCTCGGGAGATTCCATTTCCAACTTCACGGGCGTCGCTCCGATCGGTAGCTGGGCCAACCGCGCGGACTTCCCCTTCATCGGCGTGGTGCCGGGCTCGTTGGGCTTGATGCCGCCGGGATCCACGGCTTTCGATTGGGATTGCCTGGTTTACGATGCCGCCAATCCCGGAGCCAATGTCGATGTCAGCCTGTTCGGCGATCTGCTGACCTGCCTGGGCGAAGTTTACGACATCGACGACAACCGGGTCCACGCGGTCGGTTTCTCGGCCGGCGCCATCATGACGGACCTCGTCTCCATCGCCTACGCCGACAAAATGGCCTCCATCGCCTCGTTGTCGGGCGCCTATTTCAGCGACGGCACGCAGCAGGAATGCGTGCTGGGAATCTGCTCGAACTGGTCGGCCTACCCGAACAACAATACCAATAACTTCCCGGCTCTGGTTGCCTGGGGCGGGGAATCCGATACCTACTCGCTTTACATTTCCAACATTCTGTTCTGGGAGCACGCCCAGAAAAGCATCACCTATCTCAACGGGCTGGGCCACGATGTGTTGAGCTGCAACCACGGCCAGGGGCACACCTATTCGACCGCGCTTCTGGATATGGCGGTGGATTTCTTCAAGGATCATCCCAAGGGAGTGGGCACCTCGCCCTATGCGCAAGGGATTCCGGCCGGTTATCCGAACTACTGCAACTACCAGGGCGCGCAATAGGCGTCCGAATTCGCTGCGATCATATGCCCCGGCCGGTCGGTCGGGGCTTTCTTTTGGTGGATGGGCGCTATCAATCCGGCAATTATATCCAGGGTTACTCCGTGTTGGAGCGCGTCTTCGACGGGCTCCAGGCTTTGCATCATCGTTCAAGAACAGGTCAGAGACCTACTCTAACCGGTAGTGAGGGGATGAGCGATCATGGTTTCATCCTCGAAAAAAGCCATGATCCGGTTGCCGGATGCTAATAGCCGCGTGCCGCCAGCCAGGAGTCGGCGACGGAAAGGCTGCTGAAGGCCTGCGCCTGATCGGTGATTCCCGCGCTGGTGATGAGGCGGGCGACGGCCTGCCCGGCCGGTCCGCTCGGGGTGATGACGGCCAATCGCTCCAAGCCGTGCCGCACGTTGCGCCGCAGAATATCAATGAGCAGCGGTACAACCTCGGGTTGGGAGGGCCGCCAGTCGGTGGCGTCCAGGCGCAGGGCGAAGGGCTGGCGGGTCAAGTGGGTGAGATCCTGGTTGACGGCGTCGCTGAAGGCGAGGGCGTCGGCGAGGGTCCACACGCCGCTCCAGGAAGCATGGATACGATGACGGATGGGTTCGGATTTCAAGGTGAAATGCATCATGAGTCGACTCCGCGTGAGATCAGCAAATAAACCAACGGGAATGGGGATTGCGACCGCGATGGATCGAGGCCGCGTTTCCGATCCCGGCTAACCTAGCCGAATGGCGCTGGGATGTCAAAGCGAAAGACGGGCGGCGTAGCGCGTTTCAATTCTGATTTAGTCTCGAACAATCTTTGATTGATGATGGGTGGCACGGGCTAAACCGTCAGGTTTGCCCGTGAAAACAGCATGGGCAAGCCAAAGGCTTGGCCCATGGCACCCCGTGAATCGAATTATATTGGGCGGAAAACGGTAAAAAGCTTAGAATTGAAACGCCCTGACGGCGGCGTGTCCGGAAGACCATGGGAGGCGCCAAGAGAAGGTGCAAAGTGTTTGGCGTGAGTCGAGATCGGTTATAGGATAGGAACTCTGGCCAACAGGTTTGATCGGCGACGCGGGTTGCCGTCGTTTCGGAGTCGAGACATGATGCGGTGGAGAGGAAAACCGACGCCGGCGCAACGCTATCCGGCGGTATGGGCGGGCGGCCTGCTGGTCGCCTGCGCCGCTCCCCTGTTTGTGTCGCTGCCGGACATCTTCCATCTATTGATCGCCATCGCCAAAGGCGACCTGTATCCCGGCCCGCGCGAGGGCGCGTTTCTCGCGCTTTTCGCTTCGACGGCGTTCGGCTTGGGTACCTACTTGTATTTGCGCCGGGGGAACGCCGCCCGCTTTTCCCGTTTGCAACTTGCCGGGCTGCTCCCCGCCTTGCTGCTGGCGATTTTTCTTTTGCAGGTCGGTTTCGCCTATGTCGGCTGGGTGCCGCTTCTGCAATTTTTGCAAACAACGCTGTATGCGCTGGCGACCGTTTTCGTCTGGCTGATCATCGGCTATCGGTCCATCGTCCGCGAGTTGGGTGTCGACGTGTGCCGGACGATCCGTGAACGCCTGTTACGGCCCGACCCGCTTGCGGCCGCGACCGCCCCCGCCGCTCGGGATGCCGCCCCTTTCTGGTTTCGACCCGCCCTGTTTGTTTTGCTGGCGGGGTTGCTTGCGGTCACGCTGCGCGGAGCTTTCGTGCGTGCGTTCACCGTGGACGAACTGGAGGCGGTGCATTCGGCCTGGTATGTCGCCCAAGGCTGGGTTCCCTACCGCGATTTCTTTCAACATCACCACCCGCTTTTGTATTACGGGCTGGCGCCGTTGATCGCTTTCATGGGCGAAAGCACCGACGTCTTGTTTGCCGGACGCCTCGGGATGCTGGCGTTTCAGTTCGGCGGTCTGTTCGTCGTCGCCGCCATGGCGGGGCAGGTCGCGGGGCGAAACGCCGGATGGGTGGCGGCCATCCTGTTGGCCGCCAGCGTCTTCTACACGATTCCGGCCACGGAAATCCGCCCCGATACGCCCTGCACCTTTTTCGTCGTGCTGGCCGCTTTCTTCATCCTGCGCCACGGTCGCTCTGCGCGTTTGTGGAACGTGTTTGCGGGCGGACTTTCCCTGGGTGTTGCGTTTCTCTTTTTACAGAAGGCTGTTTTTCCCGGTCTGCTGATCGGGCTTTGGATCTTGCGGGAGGCCGTCGGCAAGCGGATTTCGTGGCGCGGGGTCGGGCTGTTCGTCGCGGGTGGCCTGCTGCCGGTCTTGCTGTTCGCCGTCTGGCTGGGGGCGCTCGACTTGTGGCAGACCTACTGGACCTTGAATTGGCGGCTCAACATGGAAACCATCCGGCAATTTCCGGTCTGGTGGTACATGCTGCCCAGCTGGCGCGATAACGCCTTTTTGTGGATCGCCTTCGCCTGGGCGCTGCTGGCCCGCCCGGTGCCGGGCCTGCGTTTCGTCGCCTGGATCGGTTTGGGCCTGATTCTGAGTCTCTTTCTCGTGCGCACCCCCTACCGCCAGTATTTCATGCCCATCTTTCCTTTCATGACGGTGGCGGTGGCGGTGCTGCTTACACGGCGCGTGCGCCTGACCGGGTGGCTCGGCTTCGGGCTGTTCGCGCTTGTCTGCCTGCTGCCGCTAACGGGCATGTGGCGCGAACAAAGCCCCGACAATCGCGCCCAGTTGGTGCGTCTGGCCTTTGTGCGCGATGCGGTGGCGGCGGATGAAACGGTGCTCGACGGCACGGCGCGCCAGAACCTGTTCCGCTTCGATGCCGATTACTTCTGGTTTCACACGGTCCCCCGAGACGGCCTGCTCCTCGTCTATCGCAAGCTGAGCGATTATCGCTTCAGCCACGCGGCCATCATCGCCCGGCGCAAACCGCGTCTGATCGTCACCCATCACCTCGACGCGGAACTGCTGCCCCGACTCGCCGATTGCTACGCGCCCGCAGCCGCCTACGACTTTCTGTTGCTGCGAAAGCCGAGCTGCGACGAGTAATCCCGTCCGGCTCCGCGTGGTTGTGTCCTCGCTTGCGCACACCGCGAAAAACCATTCACTTCCGGGGTTGGATCGGCTACACTTGCCGCAGGTGAAGATTGCAAGGAGTTCACGATGAGCGCAGCGTCCGACGATCCGAAAAACACCGATACCAAAAGCGCCGCCTGGGATTTCGTCCGCAAGGTGAAACAAGAGCGCGAAGCGGAACAGGGCTTCGACTACCGCCGCCTTTCCTTGTCGCTGCACGGGCATATCTGCGCCCGCTGCGGGCGCGAGTTTACCGGCAAAGATCTGCCGCTTCTGACCGTCCATCACAAAGACGGCAACCACCACAACAATCCGCGCGACGGCAGCAACTGGGAAAATCTGTGCGTGTATTGCCATGAAGACGAGCATTCACGCGGTATTCTGGCCAGTCAGATCGGCGGCGATGGTGCCGTTTCCCCGCGTACGGAAGAAAAAGGCGAAGGCATGGTTTCGCTGGCTGATAAGCTGAAAGCGGCGCTGGACAAAAAGAAGTAACAAAAAAACGGGCGGTTGCGCCGCCCGTCATCGCTCGAAAGCAGTCAAACCGTTCAGGCGCGTCGCCGTCGGGCGAGCAGCCAACCGGCCAGCAGCAGCAAACCGGCTACCGGAAGCGTACCGCCGTGTCGGCAGCCGCCGCCTTCATCCGTGGCCCCCGATCCGCCGCGATCGTCATCATCGTCATCATCATTGCCGGAGCCGTCGTCGCCATCGGCCGGATCGTCGCCATCCAGGGGGACATCGCCGTCCAAGGGCGTATCGCCGTCGCTGATCTCGTCGCACAGGCAGGTGTCGCGCCGCAGTCCGGGGTGGAAGCCGCAACCGGCAAATATGCCGCCCTGGCGCACGCAACTGAAGGTGCAGTCGGTGGCCGTCCACTGCATGTTCAAACACTCGCAGAGGTTGTAGCCGTTGGCCAGGCAGAACGGCGCGTCGATGGGCTGACAGGCTCCGGAACAGTCCGTGGGTGCATCGCCGTCGGGGGTGTCGCCATCGGGGATGTCGCCGTCGGCCGACTCGCTTGCGCAGATGCAGGTTCCGCCGCTTTTCGATGAATCGTATTCGCAGGCCAGCGCGCCCGACTTGCCGCTGTCGCGACAGAGCTGATCGCAGTTTTTGATGGTCCAGGCTCCGGCGTTGCCGCAGGCGCACAGATTTTCGCCGCCCAGGCAATACGGAGAATCCGTCTGCGTGCTGCAGGCGCCCGTGCAGGGGTCGGGCGTGACGCATTGGTTGTTCTCGCAATTATCACCCGCATCGCAGGTTCCGCACTGGCCGCCGCAGCCGTCGGCGCCGCAGTCCTTGCCGCTGCACTGGGGTGCGCATCCGCACACGCCCGCCTGGCAGGACTCGCCGTCGGGGCAGCTTCCGCATTCGCCGCCGCAGCCGTCATCGCCGCAGTCGCGTCCCTCGCATTGCGGAACGCAGGTGGTGCTGATCGTCATGCTGTAGGCATTTTGATCGCCCAGCGCGCCCTTGACGCGCAGGTAGTAGCGGCCGTCCGCCGCCGGGTTGAAGTCGGCAATCACTTCGTTGTTGGTGCTCGATTCGCTTTGCGCCACCACCTCGTTGGTGCGTGAAATCAAATAGAGATCGAGATCGCCCTGGCTGTGGGTGAAATCGATCGAGATGGTGACCGCTTCCTGCTTGAGCAGGTTGAGGCGGTAAAAGTCGTCGTCGCCGGGGCAGATCTGCAAATCCTCGAATTCGCCGGGGGTGATCGTGGTGGCATTCACCAGGGTGTCGTTGTTCTCATAGCTGTCGTCGCTGCACAGATTGGGGTTGCTGTAGTGCAGCCGGGAGGTGTATTGGCCGAAGTCCGAGCCGCTGTCGTCCCAACTGATGCGGAAAAAGCCGCTTTCGCCCCACTGGGTGCTCCAGCTGTTTTTGACGATCCAGTAGCGGTCCGTGTCGTTGTAGCCCACGATCAGGATCCCGTGTCCGGCGTCGGCCGGGCAGGAACCGTAGCTGTGCGAATAGATGCCGCCTTCGTAATAATCGAAGTCGTCGCAGACGGTCATGGTGGTCGGCAGCGGGCCGCTTTCCAGGGCGTTTTTAATATTGGTGATGTTCGCCGTATAGCTCGAAACGAAATCCCAGCTGGAGATCGTCTGCAGTTGCGACTGGTAGCTGGAACAGCGCGCCGAACAATAGGGTGGGTAGGAGGCTTGATACGGCATGCAGGTCTCGTTGACGGTGCCGTCCGATTGCAGAAAATCGTTGGGCATGTCGGGGGTTGCGCCGCTGCAGGGATCCGAGAGCCCGATGCAGGACACGATGTATTGTTCCGACAAATCCCATTGATATTGCGACGTGGCGGCGCGGCCTTCAGCGATGTGAATCAGGCTTTCCAAGGCGCCCACGACCGAAAACGACCAGCAGGAGCCGCATTCGCCCTGGTATTTGGGGCTGGTGACCCAGTTCGACCCGTTGACGCTGCGCCAGTCGAGCGATCCGCGCGTGCCTCGGTTGGGGACGATCGTCACCGGCGCATTCGCCAGCGTTTCGTGCGGCAGAACCAAGTTGTGATAGCGCATCCGCTCGGCTTTCGGCAGCTTGGTCAACCAGTTTTCACCGGCGGTCCAGTTGGCACCCGAGGCCTTGATGGCGGCGCGGATCGCGTCGAGTTCGTCGGCATCGGCAAACGCGCTTTGCGGGAGAAGCAGCAGGATCAGCCAAAGGCTGAGGCTTATCGCAATTCGCAGTGGCGGTTTGGGCATAAGACATCCTTTCAGGCTGGCGCTCATCGTGTGAGCTAACATGCTGATGGTATCAAATTACGACGATCGAGAGCGGATCCGAGGCCGAAATAGCAGTCATCCCCTGACTCCAATCGGCCATTTCTACCCAACCTTGAGGCTTTTGTCAACAGAAAGCTTTCGTCCGTTTTCCTAGCAATATTACAATATTAGTAAAACTCGTGCTGAATGGCGATTCACCGTCGCCCGATACCGGGACGAGGCTTTTGGGCGGGTTTCGTAAAAACGGGCGGGCTAATTCCAGTTGACGTGCACACAAAAGGCATACCCGGCGATCACGGCGAAAACCAGGTAGCGGCGAACCAAGTACGGGTTCACCTGAATGAGGGGACCAAACAGGCGGCGGGAAGGACGACTGGCGGTGATCCAGACGATCCCCGCCGATAAAGCCAGCAGAATAGCCAGCCAGACGCCCGCCGGCAGGCCGGAAGGCAGCCCTTTGAGCAATCCGCTGAGCGCGAGTCCTTTTATCACGAAGTAGTGCAGCAAGTAGGGATAGAGCGTGTAGCGACCCAGGCGGCTGAGGCGGCTTTCCCGTTGCGGCATCAGCGACAAAAAGGCTGTGCCGCTCAGCAGCGCGGCGGCATAGACCGCCAGACGATAAACAAAGGCGTTCCACTCGCGGTGCCCCACATCCTTATACATCGTGTAGCGCAACCACTTGGTGTCGAATTCGGAACCGACGTGATAGAGCAGGAAGAACCCGGCGACGAGAACCAGCGCCGAGACGATCCGGATGGGCGTGGCGTGCAGGAACTGCAGATTTCGTTGCTGCGCCAGCAGTCCGAGCGTGAAATACGGCAGGAAGGAAAAGGTTTGATTGAGCCCCATTACCCCGCTGATGAAGGGATTGAAACTGATGAGCAGCCCCAAGACCAGTGCCAGCAGCAGCGGGAACCGGCAGCGGATGAGGATCGGTTGAAGCAGACGCCAGAAAAACAAGGCCGGGAGAAACCACAACAGATCGTAGGAATGAAAGAGATCGAGTTCGAGCCGGGTTTTCCCCTGCATATAAAAAAAGAACAGGCGGTATAAAAACAGGAAAATGAAATACGGTGCGATCAATCGGCAAGCCAGGGTCAGCAGGCGCTCGCCGTTGAGTTGACCGCGCGTGTAGTAACCGCAGATGAAAACGAACAGCGGCATGTGGAAGACATAAATCCACTGCCAAACCGCCCGCAGCAGGGGTTTGCCGCCCCACACCAGTTCGATGGCGTGGCCGAGAACCACCAGGAAGATCAAGAGCGCTTTGGCATGGTCGAAAAAGGCGTCTCGTTGCGTTCCGCTTGTTGTTTCCGTGTATTCCGGCTGTATCGGATGAACCTCTTTCGATGAAGCCAGACCGGCCTTCAGCCTGCGATACGCCTGGTCGGCCGAAAAACCAGTGATACTGTTGAGATCACTATTAAAACATGAGACTCATAAGATCCATAACAAATAGTTACCTCATTTGCAAGAAAATAACCTGCGTTGCCAAGGCGATTCCATTCTAAGCTTTTCACCGTTTTCCACCCCATATCATTCGATTCGCGGGGTGCCATAGGCCAAGCCTTTGGCTTGCCCATGCTGTTTTCACGGGCAAACCTGACGGTTTAGCCCGTGCCGCCGGTCCGCCGTCGGCTGCAATGCAAATTTTGAATGAATATCGGATCGCGCAAGGTTGAGCGAAACGGCGAAGTCCGGCCTCCCGAACGCTCTCTGCAGATGGGCCGGTTCGCTTGGTGCGTCCTTTCGTCCGTTTGCCGTGACGCGCGGATTTCGCGCAAACGACCCTTTCGGCGAGACAGCCTTGAATTTGGCCGCTTTGCCCCTTCAGGTGGAAATGCGCTCCCTGCGCTCGCTGCGCCGTTTTACGAAGCCATTTTTTGCTTTTCGCGAAATCATTGGGTTTTTCGGCCTTTTGTTTCGGGTAAAAGAAGCTTTCCCAGGGATTTTCCGGGTTGGTCGTAATACGTCACATCCGGTCGACAGAAACCCGGTTCCCATGCCCGGCGGGCCGTTACCGCGAAGCGGATCGGGAACGACGATTACCAATTGATATCAGTCAGATAGAAAATTCCAACCCTGTCGCTTCTCCGTCCAACACGGGTGCGTCGCGCGGCTTGAAAGGCTGTTTTTGTGATATACTAAATATAATATAGTAAATCTAATTATGGGGCGTGTTGTTAAGTGCCTGATATAACAGGGCTATTTTCAAATGGCTCGGCTGGCCTCGATATGCGCGGGACAACAGGCGTGAAAACCGCGCTTTTCTCCTGTTATAATCACGCGTTGCGAAGGCAGGGGCGAGAAAAAACCGGCCAGGGGCGGCATGGAGGGCAAGGCGGCGGGCTGTGGGCTTTCGTGTCTGCGGGAAGGCCGGTGCCGACAGCGGGTAATGTCTCAAAAGGGAGTCAATTTCGACTTCCGCCACCGTTTCGATGGCCCTATTTTAATGCATCGGAGCGCCGCTTTTGCACCGCCCCTTTTCTCTTGTCTGGCTCGGCGGCATATGCCATACTGCCCTCACCCGAAGCCGGAATGCGGCGGGCTTTCCGGCGGGCGTTCATCTCTTCATCCAGACGGTGCGACATGAGTGGGAAACGGCAGTTTTTTGAAGATATTCTGCATCTTTACGGCGTTCGCGCGGGCGATGCCTTGGCGGTTTTACTGAACAACGAACGCTTTATCATGGGCATTCAAAAAATGCTGCAGGCCTCGCTGGAGTTTCGCGACTTCATGCAAAAGGCGATTCAGACCGCCCTCACGCAGTTGAATCTGCCCACGCGCGACGACTTCGCGCGCCTCGAACAGGGCCAACAGGATTTGGAGGATCGGCTGTTTGCCATCGAAGCCCAGATCGAGCGCCTGCAAAGCCTGCTGGCGGCGGCAAACGAATCCCCGAAACGCGCGAAAACATCGAAAAAGCGAGTGAAAACGGCGGGATCGGGTGCATCCAAAACGGCCGCCGATCGTTCTTCTCTCGGCACGGAGGTTTAAGGCGTGAAGGTTATTTCCTTCATCAACGAAAAAGGCGGGACGTGCAAAACCACGTTCGCTGTTAACTTCGCCGCCTATATGGCGCTGAAAAAAAAGAAAAACGTCCTGCTGGTCGACCTCGATTCCCAGGGGCACGCGGGAAAATCGCTGGGGCTGGCGGTCCACGATCTCGACTACGATATCTTCGATGTCTTGACCGATTCGAGCCTGGATCCCGGCGACGCCGTGGTGGAAACGAACATTCCGCGCTTGCATTTGCTGGGCTCCAACAAGCGCCTGGCCGATTTTCCCGAAACCGTGGCGGGCCAGGCCGACCGCGAGTTATTGTTGCAAAAAGCGCTCAAGAAAGTGTCCCGGCGTTACGACGTGGCATTCATCGATTCGCCGCCGTCGGTCGGGCTTGTGACCTCGAACGTGCTGACGGCCTCCACCGATGTCGTCGTTCCGGTGGCGCTTACCTATCTGGCGCTGGACGGCTGCGCCGAAGTGGTGCGCTCGATCGCCCAGGTGCGCGAACGCCACAAGAGCGCGCGGACCGAGCTGAAGATGGTTATCCCGACGCTCTATCGTCCAACGCGCCTGGCCAACGAAATCGTGGCCAAGCTGGCCCATCATTTTCCCGATCGTATTTCCAAGACCATTCTCGGCTTCAACGTCAAGCTCGACGAAGCGCAGAGCTTCGGCCAGACGATCTGGGAATACGACCCCAACGGCAAAGGGGCGGTCATGATGGCGGCCATGGCTGAGGAATTGTACAAACGTACCCTATCCCGCTAACGATCCGTCGGGGTAAGGGACTAAGGTCGAGTTCGATCAACCAAACCAACGACTTTCAGGAGAACTTAAAATGACCCAGTCAATGTGGCGAACCATGGTGATGCTTTTGGCGATTCTTGCGTTACTGGCCGGTTGCGGCGATGACGGCGACGACGAAATCACGGCCCGTCTTCTTTCGGGCAATGTGGGTGGCTGCCATATCGAAAACGCCACCCAGAACATCCGCGTCGGGGCCATGGGATTCACCGGCGACGAGCAGCTCATCGAGTTGTCCTCGGCGGCCGTCGATCCGTTCGAAGCCAGCTACACGCTCACCTTCGACAGCTTCCCGCCGGAAACGCTTTCCTGGGTGGTCGAAGGCGACGGCGTCACCCGGCGCACGGAAATTCTCGTGTACGCCTATCTCGACGGCGACGAAAGCCAGACCTACACCCCCGAAGGCGACCCCGATCTGCTGGGCGCGGCGGGCATCCGGCTGCACTTCTTCGATCAGGATTACGAGCCCGCCGGAGCGCTGTTCGGTTACAACATTCTCGATACCGCAACCGGCGGCTACAGCCAGGCTTTCGAAACCGTCAGTGAGCAGCTGACCTTCGTCACCACCGGACAGGACTGCGGCGCCCAAGACGAATAAGCCCGGAACGGCGGGCAAGAGGAGACCCCAAGTGATGCCTTTGATCAACGAATTCAACGACCGGCTCAAAAGCGCGATGAAGCGCAAGGAAGCCCAGGAAGTGGCCCTGTTGCGCATGGTCAAAACCGGCTTTCAGAAAAAAATGGCCGAAAAAGGCGACCCCACCCTGACGGATGAAGCCGCCCTGGCCGTGATCGCCGCTTACGTCAAGCAGCAGGAAAAAGCTCGGGTGGAATTCGAAAAAGTCGGTCCGCGCGGGGCGGACAAGATTGCGCAGATCCGCTATGAAGTCGACTATCTCAAGCAGTTTCTGCCGCAGCTGATGGACGCCGACCAGACGCGCCAATTGGTTTCGGCGAAGATCACCGAGTTGGGCATCGCCGATGACAAGCAGATCGGCCGCCTGATGGGCGCGATCATGAAGGACCACAAGGGCAAGGTGGATGCCCAGCTTGTCAAGACGCTGGCCACCGAACTGCTGGGGAGTTGATTTTTACCATACAAGCTTGATCCCGCCCCCTTTACCCAAGGGGGCGTTTGCTTGTCAGACAGATGACGCATCTTTATCCGTTTAGATCGGGAGTTTCTCATGCGCATAGCGAAACCATGGATGATCTGGATTCTGTTTTTGATGGTGGCGGGGCTGGTGGCCTGCGGCGATTCCGATACGACGAATGTCGATGGCGACGTGGATCAACCCGCCGACGGTGACAACGACGAACCGGATGGTGACGAACCCGACGGCGACGAACCCGATGTCTGTGCTGTTTTCGCGGACGTCCCCATGGACGAGCCCGATTTGGAACAGAAGAAATTCGCGCTGACCATGTTCCATTTCAACGTGCAGTACGTCGCGGGCGGACTCGAAACCACCTGGGATGGCGAATCCATGCCCATGTGCGGTTCCCTGTGTGTCGGCTGGACCGACGAAAAGGTGCAGGACTGGATCATCGTCGAAACCTTCGAGCCGGTGCTCGATTTCTACATCGCCCATCCCGGCTGGCGCGTCACCTTCGAAATGCAGTCGATGATGCTCGAAGCCATGCACGAACGTCATCCCGAGATTCTTTCGAAACTGCGTGACGCCGCCAAGAGCGGTCAGGTGGAGGTGGTCAGCTTCCATTGGTCCGACCAGCTTTTCGTGGCTTTCCCCGAGCGGGATCTGCACCGCTCGATCGCCATCACCAAGCAACTGTTTGCCGACTACGACGTCCCGCTGTCGAAGGTCGTGTTCAACCAGGAGGGGCAGGCCGGCGAAGGCAAGCATGCGCTGATGGCCGATGAATGTTACGGGATCAGCGTCTTTCCCAAAAACCTGTACCGCTACGTGCGCTTTGAAGAGGCGGTGTGGCCCTATTATACCGACAAGGGCGTGGATGTGGTGGTCGGACCCATCGGCGTCGACCCGGACTCCGGCATCGAAGTCAACTGGCCGTTTTTCGACGACGGCGAGCTGCTGATGGTTCCCGAAGATCCCTACTTCGCGTTTTTGGGCGGCCACGACCCGGAACGGCTGGTGGAGTATGAAGCGAAGCTTACGGCGCTCGAAGAAGACGGCTTCAAGATCACCGGTATCGCCGATTACGTGCGCCACCTCAAGGCGCAAGAGATCGAGCAACCCCAACTCCCGCCGGTGATCGACGGCACCTGGCAGCCCACCAGCACCGATTCCGTGCTGCGCTGGATGGGCGGGCGTTCGCTCGCGCCTTACAACAACCACGAACGCGACAACCTGATCCGCAGCGGAAACTACCGCGTGTCCACCGAACTGGCCGCCGCCGAAGCGCTGCTGGCCGCCGCCGAAACCGCCGCGCTCGACAGCGCCACCGCCCAGACCGATCTGGACCAGGCCGCGCGTCACCTGCTGATGTCGATGGTCTCCGACGCCACCGGCATCACGCCCTGGCACGGCGAGTTCAACTACGGCGTCGACAACAACGCCGCCGCGCTGGCGCTGATCGAGGGGGTTCAGGCCGATCTGCTGACGGCGCTCGATTGGCCGCACGCCCTGATCGATCTCGAAGCGGGGACGGCCGAACGTCTCGACGACATCCCCCTGCCCGAAGCCCCCGACGCGGCGGAGGCACCGCTGGCGGTGACGGTCGATGCGCCCAGCCGCACGGCCACGCTCGACTGGTTCACGTACGACGACACGCTTTACGAAGCCCAGCTGACCTTCGGGCCCAGCTCCGATCCCACCGGAAAAGAGGCCGAAAATGCCAAGGTCACGCTTTCGTTCCCGCGCAGCGAGGATCTCATCGCGTACTCTCCGGCGCTGATGGACGGAACGCTCGTGGAATATGCCTTCAGCGATTTTACCTTTCAAAAGCCTGAAATCTACCTGCCCCTGGCCAACGGCCTGATCGCGCTGGGCGACGATACCTGGCTGATCAAGGACTGCCGCCAGGTGCATCTGGCTCCGCGCATCGGCGTCACCGCCGACGAGCCGGTGGTGCAGTTGATCGACGAAACCGCCGATCCCGAAAACGGGGATTTCTGGCGCGTGTACGTCTTCTACGGAAGCGGGGACGAAGCTCTGGCTCAGGCGCGCCGCCTCAACAGTCACCCGGTCGTGTATAAATAAGGATGCGTACTCGACGCCTGCACGATTTCGGCGATGTAAAAGCCATCGAACTGGGCTTCGGTCCGGTGGGGCGTCCGCTGATGACGGTCTTCGCCTATGCGGCCGGCGGCGTGCTGATCGACAGCAGCCAGCCCCATCAACAGCGCGCCTATCTCGCTTGGGCGATGACGCAGAAGCCCGAGGCCTTGCTGCTCACGCACCACCACGAAGACCATGCCGGGAACGCCGGGGCGCTACAGAAACGGACGGGTCTTCCCGTTTGGGCGGGGGCGGACACCGTCGCCCGGCTGCAGACCCGGCTGCGTCTCAGACCCTATCAACATTGGGTGTGGGGCGCGTTTGCTCCCTTTTCCGCCAAACCGCTGTCGCAGCCGTTCAGCCTGAACGGACTGACCTTCGAGCCCATCGCCACCCCCGGCCATAGTCCCGACCACACCGCCTACCTCGTGCGCGAACGGGGCTGGCTGTTTTCGGGCGACCTCTACCTGGGCGATCACCAGCGCTTCATGCGGGTGGATGAAAACCTGGGCGACATGATCGCCAGCCTGCGCCGCGTCCTCCGCTACGATTTCGAGTCCCTCTTCTGTGCCCATCGGCCGCAGTTGCACGAGGGCCCGGCCCACCTGCGTGCCAAGCTGCAGTTCCTGGAGGACTGGGTCGGTCGCATCCGTCCCCTCGTGGAAAACGGGATGGACTCCCCCGCCGCCATCATGCGGCAACTCGGCATTCGCGAGGACTGGCGAACCAGCCTGTTCTGCACCTTCCATTTCAACGCCGCCAACTTCGTGCGCGCCGCCGTGCAAGTCTGCCGGGAGACGCGCGCCAACATCGGGGACGTAACGATAGGATGATGGCGTATCCCCCCGCAAAGCCTGAATGATTTCGCGTAGCGAAATTGGTTCGACGGCTCCCTCGATACACCGTTTTGCAAACGGCTACTCGGGATGAGCGGATTATGTTTCATATTGCGGATATGATTTCGCCGTTGCCCGAAAGATGGGCAACGAGTTGCCCATCCTACTTTTCTGAAACCCATACAATTTGACATTCATCTTTCACGCTGGAGCGTATCTCCCGACGGGTTCCATTTGTTTTGCCCCGTGCTGGAGCGCGTCTCCGACGGGCTCCCGAGATTGCACTCGTTGATGCGATTCGTTTTGTCCCCTTTCTTTGCGCGTCCAAAGAAAGGGAACCGAAAGAAAGGACGCCCGGGGTTCGCCTCGGCCGTTTTCCAACGTCCCCGTGACCGTTCGGCGGGCGCTGCGGAACTCGCCGGACTAAGTCCGGCTCAGACAGTCCTCGCGCTTTTTCCACCGCCCGGCCCCGTCGGCGAACACGGGGTGGAAGAGGGGCGATCAGCCAAAATATGGCAGAAAATAGTAGGATGGCCTATTCATATCGACGCAATGAAGCATGAATCGCGCATCCCGAGAGGCCGTTTGGAAAACGGCGTATCGAGGGAGCCTTCGATAAATGTCGCTTCGCGAAATACGGGCTCCAAGCTCGATAGAGCCGGTCATAGGCTCGCGAAGCGCGGAAACGCTTATTTCGGTTTTTTAAACTGCACCGAGGAGTAGCCGTCGAACAGGCTTTTCAACTTCAAACGCTGGTATTTGCCGGTGGAGGTGACGGGCACCTCCGTGCCGAACTTGATTACCTTGGGGACTTTGGGCCAGGGCAGGCGCTCCATGCAATAACGGATGATGTCGTCTTCACTCAGCGTGGCGCCTTCCTCGACCACCACATAGGCGCCCACCTCTTCGCTGTAATAATCATTGAGGAACGCCACCGCCAAACCGGTTTTCACGCCCGGCATCTCGTTGAGGATTTCTTCGATTTCGAAAGGCGACAGGTTGACGCCGCCGCGAATGATCAGCTCTTTTATGCGTCCGGTGATGAAGAAAAAGCGGCGGCCTTTTTCATCGATCAGATGGAAGCCTTCGTCGCCCGAACGGAACCAGCCGTGTTTGAAGGTTTCGCGGTTGGCGTCGGGGCGTTTGTGGTAGTACTTCATCACCAGCGGCCCGCGCACCACGATTTCGCCGCGCTCGCCCGGTTCGAGGGCCCGGCCCTGTTCGTCGTGGATGGCCATTTCGTTGGCGTGAACCGGGCAGCCGATGGAGGGGTAGCCGTGATCGCGCATCCAATGGGCGTGTTCCGCGTCGCTGAGATCGACGGGCAGAAAGCAGTCGTAGCAGGTGGTTTCGGAGAGTCCGTAGCCGTGAATGACGCGGAAGCCGAAACGCTCTTCGAAGTTTTTGGCGACGCTCACCGCCAGGGTGCCCGCTCCGCAGATGAAATGCCGAAAGCCCGAGAGGTCGAGTTGCGACAAGTCGGCCTGCGCTTCGTAAAGGAACTGCAGCAGGGTGGGGACCACCGAGACGATCTGCACCTTTTCGCGCGCCACTTTCTCCCAGAAACCGCGGCTGGTGAAGCGTCGGTTCAAAACGGTCGACCCGCCCGCCCAGAAGGGCGTGAGCAGGGTGACCACGATGCCGTTGACATGGTGGATGGGCAAGACACACATCATGGTGGTGCCGCCGTCCACGCCGTGCCAGCGGGCGATGGCGTCGGGATCGACCATCAGGTTGCGCTGGCCCATGACCACGCCCTTGGGATTTCCCGTGGTGCCGGAGGTGTAAATGAGAAGCGCTTCGTCTTCCGGCTCGGCTTTTTCGGCCGGGACGAAAATATCGGACGCGTTTTTGGCGAGAAAGTTATAATCGTGCAGGTGGTCGCCCGCAGCGCCGCCGCCCATCACCAGGATGTGGTTGAGGGTCGGAATCCGGTTCCGCAGGCTTTGCAGGCGCGGCAGATAGGAGGCCAGAACGGCCACCACCTTGACTTCGGCGTTTTCAAAGGTAAAGGCGATGCGGTTGTCGTCTTCCGACACATTGACGGGCGCGACGGCCGCGCCGATTTTCCAGCAGGCGAAATACAGGGCCACTGTGTCGTCATCGGCCACCATCATGGTGCCGACCCGGTCGCCGCGTCTGACGCCTAGATTGTTCTGCAGAATGTTGGCGGCGCGGTTGATTTTCGCGTTGAATTCGGCGTAGTTGTAGCGCCGTTCGATACCCGCGTCGTCATCGATGAACGTGAGGTAGGGGCGGTCGCCGTGATCGGCGACACGATCGATCCAGAGACGATCGAAGTTGGTCAGCTTCAGATCTGCGGGCGAAAGCCCCGGCATGCGCTGCGCAGCGCTGAGATTATCGATGGTCTCGCGGTCCAGGCCTTGTTCTTCGATTCCCCGTTGCGGCATGGGCGTCTCCTTTGGGCAAACTCGCACCTCTCCGGATGCGGTTCCGAATCGTTTCCCTCATATTGTCGAATCGACTGCGCGTCATCTATCAGGTTAGCGGGATTGGAATCGCGTGTCAAGAAACCTCGTGTATACCGGGAAATCGGCGAAAACGTTTGCGAAAGCGTCGAGCCTTGGTTAAGGTTGAAGGCACATGAAGATGACGCATATTGATTCGGTCAATCAATGAAAGAGAGGTCATAGATGCAGATGAGCTACAGCAGAGCCAACCCGCTGGCGTTCGGCGGCGATGCCTTGATGGTGCCGGTGACGTCCGACTGGACCAAGTCGGCGCTGGTGAAGGCGCTCGACGCGTCGTTCAAAAAGAAACTGATCAAGCTGGCCAAGGCGGACGGCTTCGAGGCGAAGGCCGGATCGGCTTTCGTTCTGCCGACGCTGGGACGCCTCAAGGTGGGGCGCGTGGTGTTGTGGGGCCTGGGAGACGGCAAGGCGCTGACGGCGGAGGATCTGTGGGATCTGATGCACAAGGCGCTCAAAACGCTGCGCTCCCCGGCGGTGAAACAACTGGGCCTGCTGGTCGATTTCCCCGACGGCCTCGACCCCAAACGGGTGTTGTCCAAGCTTTCCCAGGGGGCCACCTGCGCCGCCTATCGCTTCGATCGGTACATCACGAAAGACCGCAAGAATCTGGCCAAAGCCGACCTGACGCGCCTCACCTTCTTTGGTGACGGCTCCAAGGCCCTGGCCCCGGCGGCGGCGAAAAAGGCCATCGAACGCGGCCAGATCATCGGCGAAGGCATCAACATCGCCCGCGACCTGGTCAACGAACCCGCCGAAACGATGACGCCGCTGGAGTACGCCGAGCGGGCCAAAGCGCTGGCCAAGCTTTACGGCTTCACCTGCAAGGTGGAAAACGAAAAACAGATCGCGCGGCGCAAAATGGGGTTGTTCATGGCGGTGGCGCGTGGCTCCAAAATTCCGCCGCGCCTGCTGACCTTCACCCATGCCCCGGCGGGCGCCAAGGGCAAGCCCATCGTGCTGGTGGGCAAGGGTTTGATGTATGATTCGGGCGGCTACTCGCTCAAGCCGTCGAGCGGCATGGAAACCATGAAGTGCGATATGGCCGGATCGGCGGCCGTTCTGGGCGCCATGACCGCCATCGCTCGCCTGGGTGTGAAACGCAAGGTCATCGGCATCGTGGCCGCCTGCGAAAACATGATCGGCTCCGGCGCGTATCGCGTGGGGGATGTGTTTACCGGCATGAACGGCAAAACGGTCGAGGTGATGAACACCGACGCCGAAGGCCGCCTGACGCTCGCCGACGCCCTCACCTACGCCATGAGCTTCAAACCCGAACTGACCGTCGATCTGGCGACTTTGACGGGCGCTTGCGTGGTGGCGCTGGGCGAAGAAACGGTGGGGTTGTTCGCCTCGGATGACGAAACCGCCGACCAACTAAACGGCGCGTTCGACCGCGCGGGTGAAGATGCGTGGCGCTTACCACTCAACAAACGCCTGAAACCGCTTTTAAAATCGCCCATCGCCGACCTGAAAAACGTCGGCAGTCGTTGGGGCGGCGCGATTACGGCCGGATTGTTTTTGCAGGAGTTCGTCGAGACGGGCCGCTGGGCGCATCTGGACATTGCGGGTCCGGCTTTCCATACCGGCGAAGTGGGCCACCTGCCCAAGGGCGGCTCCGGTGTGGGCGTCGCCACGCTGCTGGAACTGGTCGATCCGACCGTCTGAGACGACCCCCGCTCGGCGGGTGGAGGCACCATGATGCGCAGCACGATTCTTCTCCGAACGATCATCTGGGCGGCGGCGTTGTTTCTCGCAACGTCGCCGCTTTTTCCGTCTCCCGCTGATGCGGGTTTCGTGGACCACTTCGCGCGCCGCGACGATGTGGGCCCGGCGAAAGCGCCGCATCGGGGTCACAGCCATATTCTGGTGATCCCCGTGCAACTCGATGCGCGCCGCCTGCCGCCGCCCGACCTGCCGCGCATTCGTCGTTTTTTCGTCGATTCCAACCCCGACTCGCGCGCGCGTGACGAGCGTCTCAGCTTCCCCGGTTTCTGGCGTCTCAACTCGGGCGGACGTTTCGTCGTCACCGCCGACGTGGTGCCGCCGGTGGTCTTTCGCCGCTGTCCCTTGCCGGTTTCGTCCGATACCTGCACCCCGACGCGACGCGATTTCACGGCTCTGGCTTACGGTATTCCGCTGGTGCAGGAGGTGATGCGCCGCGCGGTTGCGGAAAACGACCTCGATTTCGCCGACTACGACCGCAACGGTCCGGCCGGACGTCCCGACGGCTGGTGCGACGGCGTGGTGATCGTGATGAACGGCGGGTGGTTCGGCGTCGCCCTGCCGTTCGGTATTTTCGATGCGCGCTTCACGCTCGAATTCGACGGGGTGAAGGTGAATATGGCGGCCTTGAGTTCCGGGCGGCGCGCCTTGCCCATGGCGATTCACGAATACGGCCACCTTTTGGGCTTCGCCGATCTTTACGACGAATGGCGCGTGACCGAGGGCCTGCCCTACTCGGCCATGGGTTCGTGGAAGTACGACGCGCGCGCCGTGCCGCTGCTCGATGCCTTCTCGCGCATGCAGATCGGCTGGCTGGACGTCGAAGCGATTTCCGGCACGCAGACCCGCTTGATTCCGCCCACGGCCAGGGGCAAGGCGTTCAAGCTGGGATCGGGCCGCGAATATTTTCTCGTCGAAAACCGCCAGCCGATCGGGCCCTACGATCGTCAGATCGGCGCGCCGGGGTTGTCCGTTTTGCATGTCAATCTCGACCGTCTGCCGACCGCGGGCGAACACGGCTTCATCCGTACCGTCCTCGATTGTCCCAACTGTCGTCGTTGGCGACCGTTTCTGATGCAGGTGCAGGCCGATCGGCGTTTCGATCTGCAGTATCGCTTGAAGCGGGAGGATCCCGCCGACTTTTTCCGTAGCGGCGATGCGCTGCTTCCGGCCCCGCGCGGCCTGCGTTTGTCGCCCTCCCACGTCACCTTTTCGTCCAATGCCTACTCCGGACGTCCCACCGGCGTGGCCATCGAAGAGGTGGACAGCGACGGGCTTTTGCCCTTCATCCGCGCCACCTTGAGTGCTCCGCAACTCGACGATCCCTGCCGGGAATCGGTCTGTACGACCGGCCGCGTGTGCCGAAACGGTCGTTGCGTGGAAGACCTCGATCCCGCATTCGATCCGCCGCCGCGCGTTGTGGCCATGGGTGAGCCCCTTCCCGACAATTTCGCACAGGCAGCCTACGCACGCGGCGAAGACGAAGACGGATGGGGATTGCCCGAACTGGATTGGCGGTTGCTGTCGGTGTTGCTGCTGGTGGGTTGGTTGCTGTTGCGGCGGCGTATCAAGCGCGGCTACGAAAAACACCTGCGTAAAAAAGGTCAACTGGCCGAGGACGAGGAGACGCGCAGTCGTTTTTAGCAGGGGTCAGATTTCGGTATCTTGGCTTTTGAACATCTTACGCAGCTTGAGAATCGCCTTGGTGTGCAGTTGCGAGATGCGCGATTCCGAGAGGTCGAGCACGGCTCCGATTTCCTTGTAATTCAATTCGGAAAAATAATACAGCGATAGAACCAGCTTGAGCTTTTCAGGCAGGCGGTCGATGCAGTCGGCCAGATTTTCTTTCAGGGTTTTCGCCGAGAGAGCGCGGAAGGGTTCGAAATCCAAACTGGCGTTGTGTCCCGAACTGTTCGAATCGGGTTCGGATTCCGTCACGTAGGTCAGTTCGTCGATATCCAGAAAGACCAGCGAACGGGTGGCCGAGCGGATGCCGTGGAGTTCCTCCATGTCGATGTCGAGGATTTCGGCGATTTCCTCGTCGCGGGGAGAACGGCCGAGTTTGTGTTCAAGTTCCTGAACGGCTTGGCCCAGTTCGTTGGCGCGGCGACGGTTGGCGCGTGAGAGGTTGTCGTAGCCGCGCAATTCATCGAGGATGGCGCCCTTGATACGCAGTTCGGCGTAGGCGCGGAAGCCTTTGCCCTTTTCGGGGTTGAACTTGTCCACCGCATCGATCAACCCGACAGTGCCGATGGAAATCAGGTCGTCCACCTGGATGCTGTCGGGCAGGCGCGAGGCGATGCGGTAAGCCGTGCGTTTAACCAACGGAGCGAAATCGATGATCAGTCGATCCCGTTCCGCCTTCGTCGTCGGCCGTTTAATGGCCTCCGGCTGCTGGCTGTTTGTAGTTCCGGTCTCCGAATACGACATGCACATTCCTCATTCGATTATGCGCGACCATAGGATCGGCTGGTCATCTCCTTGCGCGTGTGCGCGTTTTGCCAGAAGTGCATCCGACAACTTGTTCAAAGCAATCGAGCAGGGTGCCGAAGGAAACATTTCGACAAAGGGCCGCTGCGACAGAATCGAGCTGCTGATTTTTTCATCCTTCGGGATCATCCCCATATAGTCTATCACAACATCGATGAAATTGTCGGCAATATCCGACAAGGTTTGATAAACGCGCAGGGCGGCTTTTTCGTTGTAAGCCGAGTTGACCACCAGCTGGAAACGGTGGACGTTGTAATTCTGGCGCAGCACTTTGATGATGGCGTAAGAATCGGCCAGAGACGTGGGTTCGTGGGTGACCACGACCAGGACGTACATCGCCGACGCGGCGAAATGCAACACGTTGGAGCCGATACCGGCCGCCGTATCGATCAGGATGACGTCGTAGCGGTTTTTCAAGGTTTCGAGCTGGCCCAGCACCACCATTTGCTGGTCGGCGTCGAGATTGGCCAGGGAACTGATTCCCGACGAGGCGGGCATCAGATCGATGCCGCCCGGACCGCGCACGATGATGTCTTCGAGCGATTTATCGCCGTTGATCAGGTGATGAAAGTTGTATTTAGGCTTGACGCCGAACATGATGTCGACGTTTGCCAAGCCCAGATCGCCGTCCACCACCAGCACGCGTCGACCCTTCGCCGCAAAGGTGACGGCCAGATTGACCGACAGGGTGGTTTTTCCGACGCCGCCCTTGCCGGACGTAACCGCTATCAAAAGCGGTGAAAAACCTCGACGTCGGGTTGTGGGTTTGGTCATTTCGTTTCAAGCCTCCCTGCTATCGAACGATCACCGGAACGGGATTCAAGTGGGTGACATCCACAATTAATTGAACAGCAGCCCATTGAGTCGATCGGCATCCGCTTCTTCAATATCGTCCGGGACACGCTGCCCGGTGGTGAAATACGAGAACGGTTTTTCGCAAGAAAAATGGGTATTGAGCAAGCCGCCATACGTGGCGGTTTCATCCAGTTTGGAAAACAGCAGATACTCGAAACCCACCGAGCGGTACAGATCGGCATAGGCTTTGAGGTCGCGTTCTTTGGTTGTCGCCGCCAGAACCAGGTGGCGTTCGATGCCCTCGGCGGCATTCAAGGTGCCGTTGAGGCGATCCAAAACGCCCGGGTCGCGCGGGTTTTGTCCGGCCGTATCCACCAGGACCACCTGGCGGGTGCGGAAGGCGCGCAGGGAAGAGACGAATTCCTTGGGGTTGGTGGCCACCAAAAGCGGCTGCGAAAGGGCGCTGGCGAATTTACGCAACTGATCGACCGCGCCGACGCGGAAGTTATCGACCGTAATCAGGCCCACGCTGATGTTGCGGCTGGCCAGGCGGGTGGCCAATTTGGCGATGGTGGTGGTTTTTCCCACGCCGGTGGGACCGACCAGCGCCACGACGCGCTTTTTGCGACCGTGACCCAGCGTGCCGCCCACGCGGATGTTTCCGGCGACCAGATTGCTCAGGAAGTCGTGCACGCGTTCGGGCTGCCAGCCGCGATTGGGGTCGAAGCGGTGGCACAGGCGTTCGATGATTTCTTCGGCGATCTCGGGGTCGATGCCGATGTCCAGCAGGTAGAAATAGAGCGAGGTCACTTCCTGGGGAAGTTCGTCGGTGATGCCGCCGGCGGGTGCTGACGGCGGTTCGGTGGTCAGGATTTGATCGAAGGTGCTCGTGTCGGCGGATGGGGTATAGCTGGGCGCATCGTCGATCAGGGCATAGGAATTCTTCACGCGACTTTTCGTCTTGGGGGGTTCCACTTTGGCTTTCCGTGACTGCGCGGCGTAGATGTCGGCCAGAATTTTCTGACCGTCGAACGCGATGGCGCCATCGTCGGTTTCGGGCGGATTGCTGCGATAGGAGGCAGCGGCGGCATCGGGCATTTGGGGGGTCGACGTGGTCGCTCGGGCGGTAATGCGAATCCTTCCTCTTCGTCCGGGATTGCGGGTTTGCTCCACCGACAGGATCTCGGCATCGGTGCCCAGTTCGCGGCGTACCCTCAGCATGCCTTCGGCGACACTGTTTGATTCATATCGATGTACGTCCATCTGTCTCGCTCCTTTGCCCTACGCGCCTACGGTGCCGATCAACTGGATGTTGACGGTCGGGTCGATCTCGCGATGCGACACGACCGGTAGATCCGGCATGACACGTCTGATGAAATTGTAGATGGCTTTGCGAATTTCCGGTGGAACCAGCAGGACCGGTTGAATGACCTGGGCGGCGGCTTCGCCGACCTGGGCTTCGAGTCCTTTCAGGATCGTTTTCGCCTGCTCCGGATTGACCGCAACCTGGATCTCGTCGTCCATGACCCGCTGGGAATTGCGGAACATTTCCTCGACCGACCGCTCGAACATGATGGCATAGATGTTGTTTTCGGGGGTGGTGAAGCGGCTCGTGATCGACTTACCCAGCTTCTGACGCACGATTTCCGAAAGCACCTCGCTGTTTTTGGTCTGGGGAGCCAGATCGGCCAGGGTTTCGAGGATCGTGCGCAGGTCGCGCACCGAGACTTGCTCGACCAGCAGGTTTTTGATCACGCGCAGGACTTCCCCCAGCGACAACAAGCCGGGAATGAGGTCTTCCACGATCTTCGGGTTGCTCTTGGCGAAGACATCCAGCAGGTTCTGCAATTCGGGCCGCCCGATCAGGTCGGCGGCGCTGTCTTTGAGGATTTCGGACAAGTGGGTGGCCATGACGGTGGAGGCATCCACAACGGTATACCCCAACGCTTCCGCTTTTTCGCGTTGCTCCTTGGTAATCCATTTGGCCGGTAATCCGAATGCGGGCTCCACCGTATCCACTCCTTCGATTTCGCCTTCTACATCTCCAGGGTTCATAGCAAGAAACTGGTCTGCCATGATATCGCCTCTTGCAATCTCCGTGCCCTTTAGCAAGACGCCGTACTGGTTGGGTTCGAGTTGCAGGTTATCCCGGATGTGGATCGGCGGAACGATGATGCCGAACTGGGTGACGAACTGCCTTCTCAAGGCCGTGATACGTTCCAGAAGCTCGCCGCCCTGACGATTGTCGACCAGGCTGATGATGCCGTAACCGACCTCCAACTCCAGCAGATCGAGTGGCAGCATGGACTCCAAACGTTCGGTTTCGCTGACTTCCGGCTCTTCGGATTCTTCAGAGAAATCAACGGGTTTAACTTGACTGACCTGCTCGGTGCGGCGGCCGAAGAAGGCCAGCGAGCCAAGCAGAATGGCCAGCATCAGGAAGGTGATGGTGGGCATGCCGGGTACCATGGCGAAACCCACCAGAAACACGGCGACCATGCCCGAGACGCGCCATTGCTTGAAAAGCTGGTTGAAGGCATCAGTGCCCAGGTTGGTGTCGGAAGCGGTGCGGGTGACCAGAATACCGGCGGCGGTGGATGTGATCAGAGACGGAATTTGCGACACCAAACCGTCACCAACCGTCAAAATCGTGTACGTTGTCGCGGCTTTGGCCACGGGCATGCCGATTTGCACGACGCCGATGACAAAGCCCGCGATGATATTGATGGCGGTGATGAGCAAACCGGCGATGGCATCGCCGCGCACGAACTTGCTGGCACCGTCCATGGCTCCGTAGAAGTCGGCTTCGTTCTCGATTTCCTTGCGGCGCGCCTTGGCTTCGGCCTCGCGGATGATGCCCGCGTTGAGGTCGGCATCGATGCTCATCTGCTTGCCGGGCATGGAATCCAAAACGAAGCGGGCGGCCACCTCGGCGATACGACCGGCGCCCTTGGTGATGACGATGAAGTTGATGATGACGAGAATCAGGAAGACGATGATGCCCACCACGTAATTGCCGCCCACGACGAACTGGCCGAAGCTCATGATCACGTTTCCGGCCGCGCTGGGTCCGGTGTGGCCGTTGATCAGGATCAGGCGGGTGGTGGCGATGTTGAGAGACAGGCGGAACAGGGTGAGAACCAGCAAGACGGACGGAAAGACGGAAAATTGCAGGGGCTTGTTGATGTAGATGGTCGTCAGCAGAATGACAAGGGAGATCGTGATGCTGACGGCCAGAAACACATCCATCAAGACCGGCGGGACCGGCAGCACCATCATGCCGACGACGCCGACGATGGCCACAGCTACCGCTATGTCCGTGTTATCCGTGATGAATTTAAGCCGATCGAACATGGGTGATCCTTCTGTTCCCGGGTAGTTCGTCATGCCGGTTCAAACCGGTTGCCTGTTGATAATGCAAACAGCGGGCCGAAAATCGAGATGTGGAAAGGGGAAAATTTTGCCGAGCGGCGGCGGATTCTTGGCGGGTCGAACCCTCACCCATTCGCTAGGAGGTTGGAGCGCGTCTGCGACGGGCTCCTCTCGACCACCCCGTCTTCGCTTTGCGAATCCACCCCTCCTTGGAAAGGAGGGGATCTAAAAATCTCCCCCTTAGCAAGGGGGAGTACTCCGCAGGAGGGAGGGGGTCTTCTTTGATGGAGCAGGATTGCTTCCTGTTTCAGAAAGGTAGGAGGGGCAACTTGTTGCCCATCGTTCAGGAAATGGCAAATCATATCGATGGGATGAAACATGTAACGCTCATCCCGAGTAGCCGTTTGCAAAAGGGTGTATAGAGGAAGCCGTCGATAAAATTTCCCTGGGTTAGAGCCGGTCTCTGACCTGCTCTTTAGAAATTGGAGCCCATCGGAGATGCGCTCCAACGTGGGGAGTTTGAAAAAGAGTCTTAGGACGTGTCAAACGAAATCTTTGTCTATATCTACTCCCCATCTCGAGCACAGCGGAAACTTTGATAAGAAGAGGATCTATAGAAAGCTCCTTTCTCTCTATTGTATGCAGAAATATTTTTGTAATAGTTATAAAAGGCGTATCCTCTACTAACCTCTTTTTTACAATTCCCTGCACTTCCCCATGCACTGCCATCACTGGGTGCTCCTTCATAGGAATCGTGCCAGCAGTCTTGTACCAATTCTTTAGCATTGGACAATATGTCGTATACACCAAGTTGATTGGGTAGAAGCTGACCGACGGGTTGTAGGTTGTCTTCCGATGTTAAAAACGTCCATTCATAGTCGTTGATTTCAAACTGATATCCCCTGCAGCCCGGAACGGCTTCTTCAGGGCAATGCTGGGCGACGTATTCCCACTCCGACTCGCTGGGTAAACGTGCATCAATAGTCGCACAAAAATCCCGAGCTTCTCTCCACAACACACTAACCACCGGGCAGTTGTCGCAATCCGATTGCAGATCCGGGTTCTCAATGACCGCTTCAGGTGGTCCTCCCATAACAGCCGCAAACTGCGTCTGGGTCACCTCCGTGGTCATCATGAAAAACGCTGGAATATCGACATTGTGAGGAGGAGCCATGGTCGAATTGCAATAAAAACGTTCGACGGGTTCGCAATCATCGATGCTAGGCTGTATACAAACTATTTCCTCAGGTTCACAACCCATGGTGAAGCTTCCGGAGGGAATAGAAGCCCAGGCAATACCCAACTCCTCCCATGGGTCTGCTTGGTCGCCATCGACGCTGTCCGACTCCGAATCGCAGGCGGCAAGGGCCAGCAGCAGCAGGGGCAATAGCGCAAAAGCGCGCAACGGACGCATTCGGCGAATAAGGCGCATAACAACCCCTTCCCAAGCTGAGAGACGATCGATTCCGTGGCAAGTGACAAAACTTTAGCACGCTGGCTTGGACGAGTCAAACCCTATGTGACTCAGGCGTGTGGCATCGTCCGGCACACGGCGGGTGGTGGTGTTTCATGGGTGGCATAGTCTCACGGTTGAAAACCGGGAGGCTGTGTGTCTTACCATTCCGATATCTCCATGTCCATACCATCGAAAAAGGAAAGCACAGCCTCCCAAACTTCGTTTGTGAGACTATGGCACCCTTAGCGGTTCATGGTTTCATGGATATGTCCCGGTCACTCGTCGCGCGTCTCCGACGAGCTCCCGGCCGGTCAGTCGTCGTCGCGCGGGGTCATGCGGCCGCGGGTTTTCCAGGCGCGTCGAAACGCCAGAAACAGCAGCAGGGCGACGCCGCCGAAAATCAACCCGCCCGACAGGTTGCGGTAGGGCAGGTTGCCGAACTCGATGTAAAAGCCGCCGATGATGGAGAGGTAGGCGAGAATGCGGACAATCAGGCCGAACATGCGCACTCCTTAATGATCGATGGCCATGCCGAAATCGGGGGTGTAGTAGGTGGCCAGTCCCAGTTCTTCGCGCATGCGTGCCAGATAGCGCTTGCGCACGGAGTAGGGTTGGAACATCGACTTGAAGCCGTTCATGATGATCTTCTTGATGTCGAGCATCGAGAGGCCGTATTCGCGGTTGGCGATCAGCAGCTCGTCGGTGACGGTGGTGTTGGTGATCAGCCGATTGTCGGTGTTGATGGTCACGCGCAGCCCCTTGCGGTAGTACATGGGCAGCGGATGCGCCTCCAGGCTGGGGACGGCGTTGGTCTGCACGTTGGAACTGAGACAGACTTCCAGGGCGATGCGGTGGTCGTTGACGTAATTCATCAGGTCGCCGTTTTCAAAGAGGCGCGTGCCGTGCCCGATGCGGTTGGCTTTGTTGTAATGAATAGCCTGGTGGATCGACTCGGCCCCGGCGGCCTCGCCCGCGTGCAGCGTGACGTTCAGATTGTTGTTGGTGACGAGATAAAAGGCCTTCAGGTGCTCTTTGGGCGGATTGTTGAATTCGGCTCCGGCCAGGTCGAAACCCACCACCCCGGCGTTTTTGTAGCTGACGGCCAGTTGCGCCAGCTTGTAACTGACTTCCGGGCTCATATTGCGGATACCGCAGATGATCACGCCCGACTGTACGCCGTATTTGCGCTCGCCTTCCTGCAACCCCTCCAGCACCGCTTCCATCACGGCCTCCAGCGGTAGTCCCTCGCGGGTGTGCAGGACCGGTGCGAAACGGACTTCCATATAGCGCACGTTCTCGGCGGCGGCGTCCTCCACCAGTTCGTAGGCGGCGCGGCGCAGCTTGCCGTCTCCCTGCAGCACCGAGCAGGTGATGTCGAAGGCTTTGAGGTATTCGGTGAGCGATCCGACCTTTTCACCCAGGCGCATGGCCTTGGCCAGATCCTCCTCGTTATCCGCCGGAAGTCGGATGTTGTCCTGCTTGGCCAGATCGAGGATGGTGGACAGGCGCATCGAGCCGTCCAGGTGTACGTGCAGATCGATCTTGGGAAGCGCCAGGATCTCTTCGCGCGACAGTTTTTCGATTTTCATGCGGTTTCTCCTTCGCGGACCGTCCGCCCGATGGCGGAAGCATAGCACGGTCCGAGAAGGGGCGCAATCGGAGCCGACAGCCCCCAGGTTCGAGCCGGTCGCTGATGGGCGTTTGAAACACGAAAGCCGGGGTCGGGCAAGACATTTGCCCGACAATGCTATTTTTGAAAGAGGTGCCGTGTTGGCATACATGAAGATGGGCAACAAGTTGCCCATCCTACCCCCTGTTACCTAATCTTACCGGTTTGTTCCATTGATCTCCCCCTTACCAAGGGGGAGTCCTCCGCAGGAGGAAGGGGGTCTCTTTGCGTTGGAGCGTGTCGGCTCGATCCTAGCGCGTGCTTTGTTCCACCGAGACGCTTTCGGAGGTTCCCGCGAGACTGTGGACCTCGATTGAATAGCTTTGACCGTTTGCGGTCAGGGCGAGGGTCCAGTTTTCCCCGTCTTTTTCCGCCCGGATGGCAAGCGCGGGATCGGCTGCGGCGGAACCGGCGGCGATCAGGGTTGCGTAGATGGCCGTCTGCCCTTCCTGGGTGTAGCCCACGCGCCAGGCGGGGGTGTCCTCTTCGTATTCGAGGGAGACCCAGCCGTCGTAGGGAGAGGCCTGCCCCTTTACGCTGTTTGGCGTGACGCCGCTGGACAGCGCTTGCCGGATCGCCAGAAGCGGCGCGTCGTTTTCATCCGTCACGGAGGCCGACAGACCGTCCAGGGTCAGCTTGGCTTCGGGGGAGAGGTGCCAGTTCTGCTCGTAGCTGTGGGAGGCGAGACCCACCAGTTCATCCACCACCAGCACCAGATCCTGCCCGATGAGAAATGCGCCGCGGCTGTGCGTCACCCCGTCGTAGAGCGCGTGCGATCCCGACTGGTAGGCCCAGCCGTCGCCCGTTTCAAACAGACCTTGCGTGCAATCGCCCTGGGCCTGGTCGCCGCCGTCGACGGTGACGGTGTTGTGCGCGCGCGTGCCGAAGAAGTAGTCGTGCTTTTCGCCCTCTTCGTAGGTGTACAGACCCGAGTCGGCCAGCAGCACCCGGTGCTGGGCGTAAAAATGCAAACTGAGGGCGTCGAGGTGGCTGTGGCCGGTGCGGAAAGGACCGACATCCATGATGAGCTGGCTTTGGTCGGTGTAGCTGTCGGTCGTGCCGAAAGATGAGCGCAGAAAGGCCCAGCCGCCTGCGGGGAAGAGGGTGCTGGCGGGCGCGGGAACCGTTCCCGACGCGCCCAGCGTGTACACGTAGCGCCAGGCCGGATCGTACTCGGCGGCCTTGGAATAGATGTGCGGGCTTTCGATGGTCAGATCGTAAGGCTTGCTCGACCCGATCAGCGGGATGCTGCGGTCGGGCAGCAAAACGTAGGAGGCGAAGCGCAGCATGCCGTTGATGGTGCTTTCGAACTCCTCGCCGATGCCCACCGCGAATTGCCGGTCCCAGTGGAAAATTTCCCAGAAAAAGTTGAACTGGTAGAAATGGTAGAAGGGCGACTGCTCGATCTGCACGCCGTCGTCGTCCACCGTTTTGTCGAGGACCACGTTCAGGCGTTCGATGCCCAGGCTGCGCCACTCGGCCGCCTTGTCGAAACCGGTGAAGTTGACGGCAATCAGCAACAACGCCGCCGCTTCGGTGACGCCGTGATTGTTGTTTTTCTCGAAATGCTCCTCTTTTTCGAGAAATTCACCGCGCCGGTAAATTACGCCCTGCAGTTTTTCCTTCAGGTCGTCGTCCAGGGCGTCTGCGCGCGACAGCTTGCAGTAGCAGTTGACCAGGGACATGGCCAGAAACGCCTCCGTGTGCTTGTCGTCGATGTAGGGCGATTGTTCTCCCTTGTCGACGAAACTGCGCAGAATCGCCACGAGTTTGTCGCGGTAGACCTCGTCGCCGGTGACGCGGTAGGCGTAGAGCAGATGGCGCGTGAAGCGCAGGCTGTAGAAAATGAAGCGCCAGTATTTTTCGCCATAGGGGTCTTCCGTCCAAGTCAGTGGCCAGTCGAGCTTGGCCGACTCGAAGCGCGTGGCGGTGAAGTAGATGTCGTCCAACATGTTGTCGGCATACTCGAAAAAGCCCTCATCCATCCAGGAGTAAATCACTTCCGGCCCGGGTTGCTCTTGCAATTCGGGCAGCGTGTAGAAATGCAATCCCCGTTTCTGGGCTTCCACCATCAGCGCTTCCAGATTTTCCGGCTTGATGTGCAACTGCTCGCTTTCAGCCGCGATTTCGTGAGCGTAGACCACGAGTACCACCCCTTCACGCTGGGCTTCGTCCATGGCGAGCATCAGATCCTCCCACGCGAATTTGCCTTCATCGACGTTGGCCGCGAAGGTCAGCCGTTCGCGTGTCCAGCGATGGAAAACCCTGTCCTTGTATTGCGGTGTCAAGTAGCCGGAGGTTCTAAGAAAATCGAAGTAATTCAGCAGAACCTGGTCGGTTTGGTCGGAACGGTTTCCCTGGGGATAGGAAAAGCTTCTCGGTTCGAGGCCTTTTTCTCGCATAGCGGCCAGCGCTGGAAGAATTTGTTCATCGATGAACGTCTGCATGCCGTGTTCGGCCACGAATTCGCGGGGTCGGACATGCGTCAGCGTATGGCAGCCGATCTCATGACCGTCGCTCTGCAATTCCTGCAACTGTTGAACCTGTCGATCGGTCATTAGATGGGGACGCGTAAGCATGAAACTTGCCCGTGCGCCATATTTCGCGAACAACGCGCGATAGGCGTGCCAAGATTCGATGTACGCATCGTCGAATGTGATCGCAATACCCGACCTCCCGTTATGGCCATCTGTTTCCAATTGTTCCAACATTTCCACCAGTTCGTCGTCCAGGTCGCCGTCGCTATCGTCGCAGGATTCATTCAGGGTTTCGATCAAGTCGGCCAGCTCGTCGTCCAGATCGCCGTCCCAACCGAAATCGGCCTCGCAGATCGGATCGCCGTCTTCCAGGCTCCGTGAATCGTTGCTGCAGGCGGGGAGCAGCGTCGCCAGTAGCAGAATCAGCGTTGCAAAGCCGATACCCATGATTCGGCTGGGTTTTTCTCCGAGTCGTCGATTGCAGTAAAATGTCGATGTACCCATTGTGACAGATCCTCGATTGATTTTGGTATGCCCCCCGCTTGGCCGAAGGCGCAATTGATTACAACGAACCGTTAATACCCGTGAAACCGGATTCGGTCTGAATGGCGAGTCTGATTTTGAACCCGTGTTGGCTTTCCGAATGTAGCATGATGCGGGATTCGGGAAAAGGAAAAAACGCAAGTCGATTTCCGCTATCGCACGCCATCGGTCCGTAGCGCTGGTCCGACAGCCGTGCGGAAAAGATACTATTCGGAACTTCGCACTTATAGATTCACGGAAAACGCCCGGAAGGGAATCTTTCAAGAAAATATGGAGCGGGATTTGCGTCCCGCTCCGCGGATTATTATGAAATACTCGTAATGAACCGTTTTAGTAAATCGGCTCCCTCGTGCTGTCCGTTATCTTGTCGGATAACGCAAACCGCATTAGTGGCTCTCGTTTATTGGTTGTTCGTGCAGACAATCCCGCTGATGTTGGGAGAAGCATCTGCGAATGTGTTATAGTTACAACCGCAACTAGAACCATAAAGGTATATATGGTATTTGAATGGATCACCCCCGTTTGTTCCAAAATAGTTACCGTCACTCGCACTGGGTCCGCCGATGGTAGTCAGATTTGCATAACTGAGTATGAGTTTGGGATTGATCGCTGAAGGTGCGCTACCGAAGTAGAGGTCATTCTGATAAATTTTAACCTCTTGAGAATTTTCATTGATTGCAATTCCATACTCGAACCCGGTAATCTCGTTCCAACTAACATCTACATCACTCGTATACGTTGTAAATTTGTTGATGTAAATCCCGGTGTGATTGTCTGCTGCTGTGTAGTCGCCATCTTTCTCCAAAGTGTTGTTGTGGATATAAACGGAATCCCCGTATCGACAATTTGTTATATATTCATTTTGAATATTGAAGATTTGTATAGCATCATCAACAGCCTCGACACTGTTACCTGATACAGACATGTCGCATTGTCCATCCGCACGATCCTGGTAGGCATCATCGACGAGAATCCCGTCTTTCACGCCGGTAATCGTATTCAGCTCTATTTTGAGCTGGCTTGCCACTAGAAGCGATCCATAATAGACGTTATTCAAGTAAATGCCTTGACCGTAAACGTCGGTAATTATATTGTTGATCACCTCGATATTGTACCCAGATTCGAAGTCCTCAAGTCGAATCGCGCGGTATGTTGCACCTGCTGATCCAACATTTTCAAATTCATTCGAGTCGATAATGACTGGGTTATCCACATAGCAACTCAGGAAGTATATCGGATAATCTATTCCAACAAACTCGCTGTCCGTAATAAGTATCGAATCACTATAATACTGTCGGGTCGACCTTGGCTGATCGTCACAATTGACCACAATCCCCTTATCACTAGATACTCCGGAACTGTAAACATACATTCCCTTTACATCTAGCAAGGCATTTTTCAGACTCTCACCGCCAATATGCTTGATGGCACTAGCCCCTCCTGCGATGTTATAGAAGCGAACTTGTGAAGCCTCCAGTCCACCATCGATAGAGATTTTCATGCCACGATCACGCCGCTTCAATCCCGTACCAAGAGTTGCTGTTGTAACCACGAAAATAGGTTCGCGATGAAACCGTTTTGCTACTCGTAGCGTGTAGATAGCCAGAATCTTCCAAGTAGATACGCTTTCCGGCACCAATATATAAGGTGACGTGTTTATTATTGTTCTGTCCCGTTAAATTCATGGTTCCACGCACATATACGGCAGCGTTGTCTCCAGCTACCCCGGTTACGGTTACCGTTTCACTGTAACTGGAGTTAGTCTGGATGTTTAAAGTGGATCCCTCAGGAACGATCAATCTCCCATTTATAGTTATCGTTCCACTTTGCCAAGTACAAGTGCTATTTGTACTAATTGTAACATCGTCGTTATAGGTATACGATCCTGTGCGGTTGCAGACTGTCGTTCGACTCAGTGTCCCACCAGTATTTTTAGGGGAAGGGGGAGTGAACAGGTAGCCAGTAAACTTACTGCGTATTGTATTCTGCTTCGCGAGTTCGTCCATGCAGGCGCTTTCAATATCGACATTGCCATTGATGCATTGATTTTTCAATTCTGTATGACCTATTGAGGCAAACAGCATTGCCACCATACAAACGCCTAGGCTACAGATCTTTTTCATCATTGTAAGCTCCTATTGTTTTATTGTTACATCATAGACTTACTTGATAGACAATATATGTGTCAAGCAAAATACCTCTTTTGGTAATTCATCTGGGTGTGAATTATAAATAGTGTATTGTTGCTGTCCCGAAAAAAACCATTTTAAATATATGTGCATCGAAAACACCCAATGTTTCGATGGGAAAAGACACCTGCCGGGTACGGCCAGGGAATCGGCGCGGCGGTGACCGGGGTATTCCGGCAAGTGGCTTTGGGTCTGCTTCAGACCATCAATGGAGATTAGAGCATCCCATTCATCAAGCATCATCTCGATTCAAGAGGCAGGAGTTTACGACTTTGTCACGGTCTGCCCGAGAATTGAATCTCCCAACGTAGGTCGATTTCCGCTATCGTACGCTATCGGCACGTAGCGCTTCCAGTGCGCGCCGAAGCGACGCGGCCTGCGGGTAGCGGGCGGCCAGTTGTTCGGCCCGTTGCAATGCGGCCGCTTGTTGCTCGGCGGGCAATTGCGCCACAGCTTGGTACAGATAGCGAGCAGCCAGCGCGTCGGCCGGGTGGTTGGCGACGGCTCGTTCCAGTTCGCCCCAGAGTCGTTCGCGTCGGTCGGGGTCGCCCGGTGCGGTGAGGAAATGCAGCGTATGATCGGAGGGATCGAGCAGGCGGAAGGTTTCCCGCTCGCAAAAAGACCGGGGGGCTTGCGTACAATCCGTGAAAATGGCCGATTCGCTGTCGAAAAACACCAGGCTCCACTTCGGCGAACGGGTCAGGTAGTTGAGCAGGCTTCGATTCCCGGCAGCAAACAGGCCGTGGCCGATCAGAACCAGGCCCACTTCATATTGAGCGGTCAGGGCGTCGAACTCGGCGGGGCCGCTCATTTCGTTGTAGCGCCGGATAAACTCCACGGGAAACAGGGTCGGCACGCGGCCATCGATGAAACTGCGCTGTTTGGGCCAGCGGCGGAACAACAGGTAGGCGGCCAGATCGGTGCTGCTGGTGATCGGGTTCAAACGCAGATCGTGGCGCTCGATGTAGTCCACCGCCGCCACCGGGTTATCGTGCCGATTGACTCCCCACCCGGCGCGGGTTCCCATCACCTGTTTGACCTGCTCCGAGGCCGCAAAGGCCAGGATGGCGGCCAGCAACATGGCTCCCGCGCCCAGTGCCGCACGGCGTCCCGACATTCCGGTTTCCTCGTCGGGGCGGCGTTTCGCAGGGGCATACAGGCGACACAATACGGGATAGGCCAGAATCGCCGCTTGTGCCGTGAAGCGGGCATGGAGCACCGCCAGGGCGATCGTCGAGAGGACCAGCAGGCCGTCGCCGATCAACAAACCGGAGCGATTGCGCCGCCATTGGGCCAGCAGGCCGCCGCCGGTCAAGGCGACGAGCAGCAAAAAAGCGACCAATCCGGGCGTGTAGCGCGGGGAAAAGGCTCCGGCCAGCGAGACCCATTCGGCGGAGACTTTGTGGGTAAACAAGGTGCCGATCATCGTGCCGCTGTCGCCCAGGTAAGGGGATAGCAGGAACGCGGAGAGCAGCGCCAGTCCGGCCAGCAGCCAGTGCCGAAAAAGCCGGGCCGTTTCGGAAGGGGAGAGATGGTGACGGGCTTTTTGCAGGGCGGACAGGCCGCTGCAGCCCAGGATGAGCGGAGACAGGATCCACGATGGATGCAGATTGCGCCACAGGATCGTCAGGGGGAACAGGGCGGCGAGCGGCCAGCGTTTTCCGCGCAGGCGCGCCAGGTCGGCCCCGTATGCAGCCAGCGCCGCCAGCGGAAACGCCAGGGTGTGGGGACGGTCGGCCACGCGCGGATAGACGATCGTCAACACCAGAAACAGGAGGAGGGTCCGCCCCACCGGCGAAGGCGCATTTTCGGCACGCGCCAGCAGACGGCCGTGGGCAGCCAGAATCAAGCCCAGCACGAGCAATCCGCCCATACGCAGGACGATCAGGCCGTCGGCTCCGCCGAGCCGGTGGACGCCATAAAGCCACAGACTGCCCAGCCACTCCCAGTTGGTCCAGGGATGTCCGGGGAAGGTGAACGAGAACAGGTCGATTGTGGGGATGTGCCCGCTTGCGGCGATCACCTGTCCGGTCAGAATATGCCACCAATGATCTTCACAGCCGACTTGAGTCCAGGTGGCCGAGACGGCCCACAAGCCGATGAGGGCTGCGCCGAGCCCCGCGAGTATTCGTGAAAATCTCATCCCATTCCTCCGAAAGAACGCAGTTTAACATAGCTTTGCCATCCGTGCCACGTCCTGTTGGCCGAGATTCGTTCCGCGCTTCGGCATTTGCCCATCAGCCATGTTATTTCTTGACTCTGTTGTGTGAATGTGCTACGAGGGGAAGGCCTGCAAGAGTCTAGACGACACAGCAGACAGTGGGATGAAAGACAGAAAAAACCGTAACTTACGAAAATCAGCCGTTTTTCTTTCGCTGGGTGCAGAAGTCGCCGGGATGGCGGGAGGCGGGGCAATTCTCGGCTATCTCGTCGATAGTTGGCTCGGAACTCCCCCGGTCTTTATCTTGCTAGGCGTTTTGGGGTCGCTGCTGGGCATCTTCTGGAGAATCAAGCAGATTCTCTCGTGGCTCGAAAAAGCAGATTCGAACATAGACAACGATCAGTAGTGCGTCGTGAACGGCAGTCTTGCTGAAGAGGAAAGTTTTCTCCGCAGTTGGGCCGCGTGCATGCAGGGTGGCGAAGATGGAGCATTTTTCCTGGTATGGTCTGATCCCCGGTTATGAAGCGCTGAACGAGTGGCTGATGCACATGGGTGTGCTTGAGGAAGGGCAAACCGCTCAGCACATGGTGTCGGCGACGCTTGTTTTCCTGTTTTTGAGCTTTGTCGCCTTTACCGTGGGCGCGCGTTATCGCGATCCCAAAGCCAATGTCGTTCCGCCTTCCCGTTTCGGCCTGACCGCGCTGTTCGATTTCATGATCGAAAAGCTGGAAACGCTGGTGCACGACGTCATCGGGCACGGCGCCGAAAAGCATGTGCCGATTCTCATCGTCACCTTCATCTTCATCCTTTTTTCGAATCTGCTGGGTTCCATTCCCGGCTTTCCGCCGCCGACCTCGACGGTGGCCACCAATCTGGCCTGTGCCGGAACCATTTTCCTTTATTACAACTATGCCGGTTTCAAGGAACACGGCATCGGCTATCTGAAACATTTCGCCGGGCCGATCATCTGGTTGGCGTGGCTGATGGTGCCCATCGAATTGATCGGCCACTTGGTGCGCCCGGTCAGCCTGAGCTTGCGTCTGGCCGGTAACATCACCGGCGACCACATGGTGTTGGGTATCTTTACCGATTTGACCTATCTGATCGTGCCGATGATTTTCGTCGGACTGGGGCTGTTTGTGGCCTTTATTCAGGCCTTTGTGTTCACGCTCCTGTCCACCATCTACATCGCCTTGGCGGTGTCGCACGATCACTAAAAAAAAGAGTACGGCATTAAGGTTTCGATATATTCATGGTTACTAGAAAGGAGATACAGATGAAAAAAGGGTTGATCGGTTCGATTCTAGTGGGTTTGGTTTCGTTTTTGTATTCGATGACCGCGTTTGCCGCTGACGGTGCGGCGGCGGCGGCCGACGGCGTCATGGGCTATATCGCTCTGGCGGCGGGTCTGGGCATCGGTATTGCGGCTTTCGGCGGCGCGCTGGCTCAGGGCCGTGCGGCGGCGGCGGCTCTGGAAGGGATCGCGCGCAATCCGGGCGCGTCGGGTAAAATCCTGACCCCGATGATCATCGGCCTGGCCCTGATCGAGTCCCTGGTCATCTACGCGTTTGTCATCACCATCATCTTGACCTTCAAGGTGAACGTCTAAGCGCGAACGGCGATCATACGAAACGCCCTCCCAATCGGGGGGCGTTTTTTCGTTTCACCCCGATTATTCAGGCTTTTCCAGCTTCGCTTTCAGATTCTCGAAAGCGATGGCCTGCAGACGTGCGCCGCTCGAACAGCTCCGCGCATCGCCGTTCTCGATCTGCGCCAAGGCCGGACAAGGCGAGCAGACGGCCACGTGCGGACAACCCGGACACTGTGTCTGTTCTTCATAGATCAGGCTGCGCAAGCGCTCGATGTCGGGGTTGTTTTGCCAGATTTCGGAGAAGGATCGGTTGCGAATGGAATCGAGGGGCGGATACAGGGCGCAGGGTTGCACGTTGCCGTAGGCGTCGATGACGGCGGTGGCGCGTCCCACGTTGCAGATTTGGCCGCTCGTGGCGGGATTGGCCAGAGCGGCGCAGGCTTCCGCCAGGGTGTCCGCCTCGACGAACAGCCGGGCGTTTTGCGGATCGGCGAAAAAGTCCACCATCTCCGTTTCCGTCAGACGATAAGCCAGGGGATCGCGGGCGTCATTCTCGGCGGGTGTGAGATTGGCATCCAGCGTGAGGTGGCAACCCTGCTCACGCGCCAGACGCGCCACCTCGGGAATGTCGGTGCGGTTGCCGCGCATCACGATGGCTTTCACCCATACCGATAGACCGGCGGCGCGCGCCTCGATCAGGCTGTGCCGCGTTTTCTCGAAACTGCCGGGAACGGTGGTGACGGCATCGTGGCGTTCGGGGATGTGGCTGTAAAGCGACAGATGCAATTCGGCCAGCGGAAGATCCTGCAACCGTGCGATGTCGCCGGGTTTGAAGCGTGTCCCGGAGGTTAGAAGACGGATGTAAAACTGCCGCTCGGCGGCGGCTTCGAGCAGGGTCCAGATGTCGGACCGCAGGAAGGGTTCGCCCCCGGTGAAGACCACCTGCAAAACGCCGAAGGCCGCGAGCTCGTCCAGGACGGCGATCCATTCCTCCGTTGTCAGTTCCGTTCCGGCTGCGGCATGATCCACGTAGCAATGGACACAGTTGAGCGAGCAACGTTTGGTGAGTTCGAGTTGGGCGGCCAGGGGAATCTTGGCGCTAGCGTAGCGGTCGATCACTTTGGCCAGGAGCGCCTCGTAGTCGGGTGCAGGCCGGTCGGTCATTCCGACGATCCTTTCTTGAGCGGCTTGAGCGGCCGTTTGCGCCATTGCCGGATGAGTTCGTTCAGGGCGTCTTCCGGGGTGGGGAACAGATCCGGACGGGTCTGCGCGGTCCGGTCGGCCACGTCTTCGGCGGAGCGCCGACCGTCCACCTGGGCGAGCAAAGCCGCCAGACGGATGTCGGCGGGACCGGCTTCGGGAATGAAACGGGCGGTGATACGGGCCATTTCGGCGGGAGTCAGGGCGTCGGCCCATGTCTCGCCGGAGCCGCCGCAGGCGATGACTGTCTCGTTCCGCCGCTGCTCGACCTGCCAGCTATGATGGCTGTTGTTTCCCACCCAGCGTTTGGCCACGCGGGCCGTCAGGGTGTCGCCCTTTTTGACGTTCAGCGGTTTCGGCCAGGGGCAGAAACGTCTGTCGCCAATGCGTCGGGGCGGCTTCGGGCGCATTGGTCAACGTGATGCCCGACCCTAAGTCGGCGGCGAACCAACCCGCCAGCCCATGGCAATCCCCGTCGCGTTGAACGGTGAACGCGAGCGGGCCGCCTTCGAAGGGATTGAGGCTGCGCAGCCGTTCCGCGTCGCTCAGCGACACATCCAGCCAACAGCGCGGCGTGTCGAGGGCGCTCTCGGCGGGGATGTCGAATGCGTACAAGCGCTTGGAGGCGGAGTCGAGCAAGGGTCGCCAGTCGACTCCATAGCGCGTGCCGCTCGCGTGTCCCAGGGCGGCCGTCCATGTTTCGGGGGCGCATACCGGAACCAGGTAGTGTTGGACGGCGGCCGGAATGATGCGCCCGCCCGGCTTGAGGTAGCGCTGAAGCGCATCCGCCAGAATCCAGGGGGGCCATTCGTCGGCTCCCAGACTGCTGAGCCATTCCACCACGATCCAGTCGGCGGGTTCGGGGGGGCTGAGCTCATCCGAGCGGCCCTGCAAATAGACCGTGCGCTCGCTCCACATGTTTGCGGCGGCCAACTGGCGGGCTTCGTCGATCACGCGATCCTGTTCGATGCCGATCACGCGTCCGGCTCCGGCGCGCAGGGCCATAAACCCCAGAATTCCCGTTCCACAGCCCAAATCGCACACCACCTGGCCGGGCTCGATCTGAGCCTGAATCGCGCGTTCGAAAGCCCGGTTGCGCGGGTTGTCGGCCAATAGATATCCATGTTCGGACATCGCACCACCTCGCATTTTTATCGCTTCAGCATAAGGAAGGTGCGGGGGCGACGCAAGGCAAAAAGTGGTGTCCGGCACCCATTTTCACACTTTCGCGACTTTGCCTTTTCGTGCTCTAAATGTTATACTGGTGCAGAAATTGATGGATATGGAAATTTGTCATCACTCATCATCGTTGCCGATCCCGTCGAAAACGATTGGCTTTGGGGAGGTGGTCGCATGGCGCGTCGGGTAGGGACATTGGCGCTGATCGGATGGCTCCTGCTATGGACTTTCGGTGCACAGGCCGCGCGAATCTATTGCGATTGTCAGCCGCCCGAAGAGACGCTGGTGGATAAACCCCTGACCCTGGAATTCACACTTCGGCCCAGTGGCACATCGATCGACTATGCCCTGGTGTACTATCGCAACCTCCTTCGCTCCAGTTGGAAAACCGTCTTCATCAAGAAACGCAGCGGCGAACGCTGGACGGCCACGATTCCGGGCCGCCACGTTTCCAATCCGGGAATCGAGTTGTATGCCGTGGCGTTCGATCAGCGCGGAAAAAAACGGATGATCTTTCGCGACGAAGAAAGTCCGGCCATGGTGCGCGTGGTGACGAGTTTCACGCCGCCGCCTGCGCCGCCGCTGGCCATGGAAGTGGACCCCGAACAGGGCTCGGACAGCCTCACTCCCGGCGGGCCAGAAGAAAGTGTTCGTTTGCCGGAACCGCGAACCCTGGCCAGCGAGTCCGAGACGGGCCTCGACGAAACCCCCGAGGCGGAGACGGAAAGCGACAGTTTGAACCTGGCCGATGAATTCGCCTTGTTCACGTTCGAGACCGAAGCCAAGGTCGTTTCGGCGTCCAAAGTCGAGCAGGATATTTCGCACTCGCCCTCCGCCATTACCGTTATTACGGGCGAAGATATTCGCAATTACGGTTCCTCCTCCATCGCCGACGTTCTGCGGACGGTGCCGGGGATGGACTTTCTGGAAATCAGTTCCGCCGACAAGAATCTGACCACCCGCGGCTTCAATCGCGAGGGGGCCAACAAAATGCTGGTGTTGATCGACGGCCGTTCGGTGTATGTCGATCTCTTCGGCATCACCTTCTGGGAGGCGCTGCCGGTACCGGTCGAGGACATCGATCGCATGGAGGTGATTCGCGGGCCCGGTTCCACGCTGTACGGCGCCAACGCCTTTTCCGGGGTGGTCAATATTTACACGCGCAAGCCCGAAGACATCAAGGGCCTGATCTACTCCTTCGACGGCGGGACCGGCGGTTTCACCGGCTCGGCGGTTTTCGGCGACGTCAAGGATAACCTGGGTTACAAGGTGTCGGCCAGCTACCGTCGCTTGTTGTCCTATGACGACATGGACGAACTGGCCTTGGAATCGGTCAAAGGCAATCTGTTCGCCGAATACTCCATTGCCAAGGATTTCTCCTTTTCGTTGACCGGTGGGGCCGAAAAAGACAAGGTCGGGTCGATTTTCAGTCTGATCGGACCGGTCAGCGTGAACACCACCCAAGCCTATACCAAGCTCAACGGTCAATGGAAGGGATTGAAGGCGCAGTTTTTCTATACCTATCTGGCGGCCGATCTCAGCTTCGACGTGCCGATCCCCGGCTTCGTGGCCGCCGATCCGATGTGGTACGACTCGCGGCGTTTGGGAACGGAACAATGGGCCGAGGAGCGCGACCGGGAGATCATCACCTTGCAGATCGACCAGCAGGATCCCCCGCGCGTGCGTTCGAGCGGCCACACCTTCGATCTGGATTTGACCTACAGCATCGAGCTGGCCGAGATGGACCGCATTACCGCCGGCGGCAATCTGCGCTTCGTGTTACTCGACTCCCCCGATCTGGTGGATTCCAGCAGTCAGCGCAACAGTTACTCGGCCTTCTTGCAGAACGAGTTGTATCCTTGGGACTGGTTTTTGTTCAATGCCGGACTGCGCTACGATCTGATGGACGTGGATGAGGAAAATCCCGACCATCCCGGGCGCGAGGTGGACAACATTCATTCGATTTCACCGCGCGGGGCGCTGGTGTTCATCCCCCATAAAGACCACACGCTGCGCGTCTCGGGCGGTGTCTCCTTTCGTAACCCGGCCTTTTTCGAATCCAACATGAAAGTCAAGTTGGCCGACATGACGGTTTCGGCCCCGCTGTCGAAGCTTACGCCGCCGAGCATCCTCACGGCGCTCGATCCGAACGCCACCCTACCCGATCTCGATACCCGCGCGCCGCTTGCCTTCGAAAGCAACCCCAATCTCAAGCCGGAGAAGATGGTCTCCGCCGAATTCGGTTATAACGGCCGCATCGCTCGCCGGGTTGAAGTTTCGGCCGATTTTTTCTTCAACTGGGTGCGCGATCTGATCCTGTTCGAGGGCGATACCGATAAGTTGTACTGGGCGCTCAATCCCTTCAGCGCCGGTGCCATCGATCCGGAAGTCCTCGATCCCTTCAACTTCAACAACGATGTGGATGCCAACAATGTCGGGTTCGAGGTGGAGGCGCGCTTTCGCATCACCAGCTGGCTGAGGGGCTTTGTCAACTACAGTTTCCAGCATATCTGGGTGACGAATGCCAACCAGCTCAAGTCGGATTACGTGGATCGCAAGGAAGCTTTCGTCGATGCGCTGCCCGATTCAATCAATTTCGAGGCGGCCGGTGTAAGCACGCCGAACCGTATCTTCGATGACTCGGGGGAGTATTCGAAAGATGCCTATCTGGACGCCCTGACCGAAAACGTGAGCCTGGAAGACATCACCACCGTACACAAGGAGAACCCGTCCCACAAAGCCAACATCGGCTTCAATACGCATTACAAGGGTTTTTCCGCCAATATTTTCGGGCACTTCGTCAGCGAGACCACTCGCAAGAATTTCCTCACGCGCTTGTCAAGGGCGCGATTTCTGACCTTCGGTTACGATCCCGATCGGACCGGCAACTGGGTGCGCTACGAAGGAATGGGTCCAGTGGCGGTTTATTCCAAATCCGCCGATGGAACTACCACCACCTACGGCATCGAAAGCATCGATCCTTACTTCATCCTGAATCTCAACGCCAGCTACACCCTGTTCGATGGACGCATGGAAGTGGGAGTGGCCCTGCTGGACTTATTGCACCTGCCCAGCCTGTGGCAGGATGTCGGCAACAACGGCTTTTCGCTCAGCGATCAAAAGGTCCACAACGGCTCGGTCATCTACCGGGAAGCCTCGGGTATCGCCTCTCCGCGCTACTCGCAGTATCCGCGTCAGCTACTGTTTGGTCAAAGTATGGGCGGCGAGACCATTCCCACGCGCGTCAGCCTGTTTATCCGAGGTCGTATTTGATCTGAAAAATATCGAAAATTCGGCGTTATTTCGACGGCTTAGCTTTAGTTGAGGTGGGTCTTGCCTAAGCGGTGCAAAATATTGGCGATCTTACCGGTTTTTCTTGACAATCAGGCCGATTAGCTGTATATGATGCCCTCCGAACGGCGCGCTGGCGTCGGTCTGAGGAATGGTAGTCCAGGCTTGTAGCTCAATTGGCAGAGCAGCGGACTCTTAATCCGAAGGTTGAGGGTTCGATTCCCTCCAGGCCTACCATTACAATAAGCTGCCGCCCGCTTGGGCGGCAGTTTTGTGTAAGCTGTTTTAAGCGAGAATGGCGGAATTGGCAGACGCGCTGGACTTAGGATCCAGTGGGGCGACCCGTGTGGGTTCGAGTCCCACTTCTCGCACCATCTTTTGACCCCCTTAAGGCAGTGAGGAATATCGTGACGGATTACAAAATCGAGGTCACCGAAGTCAGCGAAGTGGAACGCGATATCAAGGTCGTGATTCCCCAAGCCGCAGTGGAAGAGCGCCTGGAGGCGGTTTTGAAGAACGTCGCCCAGACCGCCAGCATCAAGGGCTTTCGCAAGGGCAAGGTGCCCATGTCGGTGGTCCGCAAGATGTATTTCAAACAGGCTCTCAAAGACGTCGAAGCCGACCTGGTCCAGGAGGGCTTCAGTCAGGCCACCAACCGTTACGATCTGGCTCCTTTGGCGCTGCCGAAGGTTAACCGCCCCGACTACAAAGGCGAGGGCGATTACGTGTTCAGCTTCACCATGGAACTCAAGCCCGTCGTCAAAGACGTGGTGCTCGACGGTTTCGAGGTCGAACGCGAACGTGTCGTGGTCAGCGATGAAGCCATGGAACAGGCCCTGGAAGGTCGTCGCCAGTCGGCCGCCGTCATGAAGACCGTCGAAGGCCGCGATACGATCGAGAAAGACGACTGGGTGCGCATGGATTACGAAGGGTTCATCCAGGGTGAGCCGCTTCCCGACGCCAAGGCCGAAAAACAGGAAATCCAGCTGGGTGAAGATCGCTTCATTCCGGGCTTTGAAGAGCACATTATCGGTCAGAAAATCGGTGAACCGCTGGAATTCTCCGTCGCCTTCCCCGAGGATTTTCGCGTTGAGCATCTCAAAGGTGCGGAAATCACGTTCAAATGCTTCGTGCACGAAATCCTCGAACGCGAGTTGCCCGAGCTGGACGACGAGCTGGCCAAGGATCTGGGCGAGTATGCGAACCTCGACGAACTCAAGGCCGATCTGAAAAAGGATCTCGAAAACGCGCAGGTGGAACGCGTCAAACGCCAGTTCCAACGCGATATGTGGAAGAAGATCGTCGCGGCCAACCCGATGCCGCTGCCGCCTTCCGTTTTGGCCAAGCAGACCGAAGAAATGATGAAAGAGCAGGCCAACCAGATGGCGCAATACGGGCTCGATCCGGCGAGCATGGGCATGGATGAAGCCGCCATGCGCGAGCGCGCCCAGGAAGAGGCCGAGCACAGCCTGAAATCGGTGTGGCTGCAGGAACGCCTGGCCAAGGACTTCGACATTACGGTCAGCGACGAAGACCGCGAAGCCTACATGACCGATATGGCCGAGAAAATGCAGCTTCCCCTCGACCAGCTCATGAAGTATTACGCGGATCCCGAGAAAATGGACACCCTCACCTACGTCTTGCGCCAGGATCGTCTGAATGAAATGCTGGCCGAGAAGGTGGCGATCAAAGAGGTGGACCCGAAGCCGATCCAACCGGCGAACGCGCCCGAAAGTGATACGGACGACGAACCCGAGAGCGCCGAATAAACGGCGTGTCTTGCGGCCTGTCGACCGGAGCCCGGCTTCCCGTATTCAGGAGGTGGCGATGGCGGCGACGAAAAACGGCGAACGGATGACCGGCAAAGCAGGTGACCCTCGCGTTTGGGTGTGGTTGTGTCTGCTGGTTTGCTTGATGTTCTGCCTGGCGGCCTGCGGCGGTGATGATGATACGCTTTCACCGGATGGCGATAGCGATATCGAAGAAGAAACGTTGCCGCCCGTGGACTGCCATGCGCGTCGTGCCGAAGCCAACCCCCAAAGCAGCGTGGCCTGCTCCGCCTGGTGCAACAAGGTCGATACCTGCGGCGGTCTTTTCGACAGCATCGAAGAGTGCCGCCGCGACTGCCATGCCCGCAGTTACGAGGTGATTCCGGAAATTCTGGATCGCTGGGAAAACTGTATCATCAACACGAGTTGCAGCAATTTCGAGCAAGCCCGGGACTTGGGCGACACCTCGCCCGACCTGGAGGTCTACTGCCGTCGTAAAGCGCTGGAAAGCGAATCGGTCGATCCACCGCGTTACAGCGTGTGCGACCAGGTCGGCGATCTTTTGCGCGATTGCGATCCCGACGTGGCCGAGACCAATCGAACCGCGTGCAGCAACATTCATGCGGCTCTTTACACCGATGAGACATTCCTGTATTACGCCGCTTGCGCCGAGTTGGCCTGCGACGACACCGCGTGGCTCGATTGTCTGGAAGGCGGAATTTGTCAGCTTATCACCGATCGGGTGGAGTAGCCGGTCGGTTTTTCCTGCGGCGACCATAGGCGCAGACAGCGAAAATCAATAAAATCCAGCCGGAAGAAGGAAGCGGGAAAGATCGGCAGCCGCCGCCGTTATTCCCCTCCTTTTCGTTGATTTCCGTATCTCCATCTTCGGCGGGCAAGTCGGTGTCGCCCCCCTCGTTTGACGCCTCGGCGTCCCTTTCTTGCTCCAACTCTTCATCCGTTTCCGCATCCGAATCGCCATCGGACGATTCAATCCCCGCGTGGACGGTCCAGGTGATGTCGGCGTGGGCGGTATCGCGAGCCGCAGGCAAACGCAGCCAATCGGAGCTGTCAACTACCTGTGCGGTAACCGTATGGAGGCCCTTTTCGAAGGTTTTCTCCAGGATTTCGACACGCGCCTCCTGTTCCAGCCCGTCTACCGTCCAGACGACGGACACCGTTTCCGATTCGGGTTGCACCGGGGCGGCGTCGAAAAAGAGGGTTTCCCCGACATCGGCGACGACATCCCCGCCCAGGGCGTCGGAAGGGGCGAGATGGCGATAGTGTGCCGCCACCAGCGCTTCGCGGCAGATCGTGCAGAAGTCGCGTCCGAGTTCGCGCATGCGACAGGTGAGCTCGGGTCGGTAGATGCCGCTTTCGCGGTAACGCGCTCCTTCGAACAGGCCCACTTGCCCGGCGTAAGCGTCTTCTTCGGGTGATGGAAGCGGCATCGCGGGCTCGATCCAATCCACCCAGGGAATCGCGTCGCGTTCCGTTTCGAAGGTGACGTTCGGCTCGCTATCGCCCGGTTCATAGCCGGGCAGCGGATCTTCGTATTCATCGGCCAGATTCGCCAGGCTGTGACCGAGTTCGTGTGTCATGACTTCGGGGGCTTCCAGATGGCGTGAAACGACCGCCACCGATCCGCCCGACCCGCCATACATGTCGTCGTTCACGATCACAACCACCTGATCGACGTCGGGGGCGGCCAAGGCCGCTCTCAAGACCTTGGCTTCATCCACAACCAGTAACTGCGGGATATCGGCATAGTCGAAGGACGCATCGAAGGCGGTGTCGCGTTGTATGCCTTGCGAGGGGTGATCGGCTCCCGATTCGGCGGATTCGATAAAAAGCAGATGGACGTTGTAGTGGATGGCGTAACGTTGAAACGGCTCCTGCGCCAGCCAGTAGTCGAGCAAGGCCAGGGCGTCTTGGCGAAAAGCGCCTTGTTCGCCGGCCGTGTAGCCGTCGCCGAGAACCACCAGGTCGAGGCGGTTGTCCACCGGTCCGTTGTCGATGAGGGTTTCGACCGGCTGAGCGGCGGCGGCTGGGCGAACGCGGTCGGTTTTCGTAAAAGCGGCGGCCGTTGCCGGGCGTCCGTCGATTTCAAGAACAAACCGCTTTGGATCGTAGAGGCCGGGCAGGCGGATGAGAACGGCACCGTCGGCTCGGGTTGTGTGGACATGCCGGGTGGCGGCATCCGCCGCAACGAAAGCGGCGCGCAAGGTGAAGGGGTCGGAAAGCCAACCCTGCGTGACGGATGGATCGCCGGACCGGTGCAACTGGAAGGAAAGATCCATGCTTCGTCGGGTCGGCCCCGGTCGTCTGGGCCGGTCGCGTGAGATGGTTTTGCAGGCCTCCACGGAAAATCCGGCGGCATCGGCGGAAAGCACGCAGAGGGTGTCGGATTCGGTGGGGCCGATCGCCCACGCCGGAGCGATGAAGAAGAGAAAAAACAGGATCAGTGGGGCCAGCAGGCGGAGCATATCAACTCTCTCGAAGACACGGTTCGTGTGTTTGAAGTCTACTCCATGATCGGGTAAGCTGCAATGATCCTCCGGTAAAAGGCGGCTAGGGGCAAAATAAATCTTGCCTGCGACCGGAGCCGACAGTAGACTCGGACGCTGAAGTCGACTGAGCAGGAGGACAAGCATGGCGTGGGATTACCCGGAACTGATCACCCGTATCGACGATGATAAATGGATCGCAATCTATTCGACCTGTTCGCGCAAGATTCGCAACATGCTCGAAGGCAGTTACGGCAAGAAAATAAAAAAGGGCAAACGTGTTTCGCTGAAAAGCGGCAAAGACCGCGCCATTCAGGCTCTGGCCGTGCGAAATGGGCTGGCGGCCGCCAACGAATCGCAGATGGCGGAGGAAGTTCTGAAAACTTGGCTGTACGGGCAGCGTCCCCTGCTTAAAGCCGCTCTGGATTTTTTCGGTATCGAAAACGATGACGGCATCACCGAGCAGGAGTTGACAGCCGTCGAGGAAGCCTCGGCCGAAAAACTGATCGAATTGACCGCCTTATTGAAGAATCAAGGCCACGCCTTGGAGGACATCGCGATTTATCTGGCGTTCGTTAAAACGAAGCATTTCAACGATGTGCCCGAGTTGACCGGCGTGCTGAAGGACCCCGTCTGAAACACATTTTGATTGTCATCACCCACTGTAACATGCTATAATTCCAATTCTGATTAGGGATTGGTGGGGTTGTGCCATCTCAAATCGTATGTGTTTATAACATCCGCCGGGTGAGGGTCGATCCATGAATGAAATATACGATTTCCTAGCCGAGATCGATAGCCTGGACGAGACCGGGCAGAAAGAATTGGAGCTCTTGATCAACAAGACCTCCGATTTGAAACAGCTACCCTTGATCGCTCGCAAAATCATGCAGGTGATCGAAAACCCGAAATCGACGGCCTACGATCTGGAACGGGTTATTCAGTCCGATCAGTCATTGACGGCGAAACTGCTCAAGATTTCCAACTCCAGTTTCTACGGCCTGCTGCGCAAGGTCAACACCCTTCAGCGCGCGATTTTAGTGGTGGGTTTCAAAACCATCAAAGACATCGCCGTCTCGACCGCCATTCTGAGCATGTATCGGTCCAGCGATCCGCACAGCATCAAGCTATGGGAGCAGGCCATCGGTGTGGGAATCGCCTGCCGGATTCTTTCGTTGGAGTTTCAGGATACCGATACCGACGAGGCTTTTGTCGCTGGCTTGTTACACAACCTGGGCAAAACGCTCATGCTGCGCGCCGATGGTGATGCCGTGAAAAGCATTTACGATCGGCAGCAAAAAGATCCTGCCGCCAACGAGCTGGAACTGGAAAAAGAGGCCTTCCATTTCGCTTACACCCATGCGGGCGGTACGTTGATTCGCAACTGGAACCTGGCGCCTTCGCTGGAAGCGGCGGTGCGCTACCACAGCCACCTGCCCGAAGTGTTGTGGACCGACATCGATATGGACATCAAGGTTACCATTGCAATCGTATCCTATGCGAAGCGGCTGTGCCGTCAGTTGGGGATCGGATGGAATGCGGCCGATCCGTCCGTCGATCTGGTCAACTGCCCGGAAATCGAATTCATGAAAATCAGCCCCGAGCGTATCCTGGAAATCGCCGATGAAGTCAAACTTGCCTTCTTCGAAGAAAACCAACTCTTCGCCTGATTGTTTTTTCTTATACCGTCTACACATCCGGACCCTTGCGTGGGTCCGTTTTTTTGTTCGCAACGTTAAAATGAAATGCTTAAAAATACGACGGGTGGTCTTGACAGGCGGAAAAGCGATCTTATTTTTCTTTTGACGGCGACAAAACGGATTCGCCGCACAACTGAAGAAAGCGTGTTGGCCAACACAAGCTCAACTTTGAATCGTTCATATTCCGCGCTATGCGGTTTCGTTCAAGGAGGTATGCTATGACACGCTTGGTTCACTACACACCTAAAACATTGTGGCCTTCCCTTCGTGAAAACAACATTGACCGCTTGTTCACGGACTTCTTCAACGGTGGTACCAGCCGCGCGGTCAACTGGTTGGCTCCCGTCGACATCCAGGAAACCGAGTCTGCTTACGAACTGTCCATCGATCTGCCGGGTGTCGAGAAAAAGGATATTTCCATTTCTCTCGACAAAGGCGTCTTGACCATCAGCGGCGAGCGCAAAGGAAAGACGGTGGAATCCGAAGGAAAATGTCATTGCAGCGAACGTTATTTCGGCAGCTTCAAGCGCTCCTTCCGGGTTGGTGACGGGATCAATGCCGACCAGATTTCCGCCAACCTCCATAACGGTGTTTTGGAAGTGGGCCTTCCCAAGAAGGAAGAAGTCAAGCCGCGCGAAATCGCGGTTGAAGGATAAACAGACTCTGTCCGTGTGAGTGTTACGGGTGGGCAAGTCCCGCCCGTAACATCGTTTATGGGAGGCGTTCCAATTTTAATGATCGAGTGAATGGAGATGCTGTTGCAGGTTCTGCCTGTCGATCGTCTGCATGTGCAGAATTTCCACTCCGAATCCGGCCGGGCGGTTGATTTTCTGTGCCATGACGCGATCGATCAGGTACACCACTCGTGCGTCCAATATCACGGTCAAGCGCTTATCCAGGGTCAGTTCCAGGCGGATGAATGTCTCGGCCGGAACGGGTATGTCGGTCACGACGAACAGCCCGGTCATGGAAAGATTGGCTGCCTCAAGGTTGGCAAGTCCGGTTGGATGAAGCATCCTGATGGGGAAATCGGCTTTGTGACGGGGCTCCCTGCGGCGATTATGCGTATGGCCGAAATATTCATGTAGCACCACTTTCGCCATGGCGCGTACGCGTGTGAAACGCAGATCGATGATCTGTTGCTTGACATCACCCGGCGCTTTGTGGTTGACGCCGATCACCCCTTCGGCCCGGAATGCATGGCCAGGCAGCATTTCACAGGAGAGGAGAAAGGACTTACCGGCCGAAAAGTTGTAATTGGTTGTTATCTGAGCGGATTCTTCTCCGATTCGAGAGAGAATGACGTTGTAGTCACGGCCATCAGTGGTCAGCTTGGCTTGCAAACGGACCCGTAGTTGAGCGAATGCTTGCGGGTGGCTCGACATTGAATGCCTCTCTGGTAACGCCGTTGCGCGAAAACGGCGACCTGCTTTTTACAACCATCCTCACTACATTCTGCAAAACAAACGACTCAGCACCTTGCTCCGCTTAAGTTGCATTACTTTCAAGTTTAACAGTCCTAACGTCAATGTCAACCCCATGATGCAGGCAGACGGGTTCAGTTTGGTGGCCTCGAATCAAGCTGGCCTTTTGTTTTTTTATCTAGAAGATGCAAACGGTTGCAGGGTTGTTGCATCCGGGGAAACTTTAGAGTATCCTAATATTTCGAAACGATTTCTTGCTGAGGTCTCGAATAGCTGAGTGCTGTTTGACGAGGAGTATGACGATGCGGATAGTGTGCCTTCTGACCTTTGGTTTCTTGTTGATCATAGCCGGAATTCCGGCCTGCGGTTCGGGAGATGGTGAAGCCTCGACGGATGGCGACCAGGAAGCTTCGGATGCCGATGGCGAAGATAGCTTATGCCTGGGGGTGGGCCAGACTTGTGCGGATAATGGCGACTGCTGTTCGGAACTTTGTTGGCCGGACGACCGCGGCGCTTTCTGCTCCACGTTATGCTCGTCCGATGGCGAGTGCTCCGACCTGCTGCAAGGCTCCTGCTGTCTGCGCATATTGGGCCAGAATATTTGTGCTTTGCCTTCCGATTGCGGCATGGGCGATGCGGATTTCCTGCCTGAAATTGATATCGAGGTGGTTTGCGAGCCTGATCAACGCCGCTGCGAGGGCAACGTCGTGATGGTATGCGATCGCCTGGGCTCCTCCTGGGAGGAATACGCAACCTGCAATGCCTCGGAAACCTGTGTCGAGGGCGACTGCCGGTATGTGGACGGCGATACGACCGATGGCGATGATTCGGACGGCGATATCGATGGCAACCAGTGTGGCAATCCCGATGACTTGATTGCGCCGATCCTGCGGCGGGCCGAAGATCTCTTCCGTGAAACACAAAGCACTCCCACCGATGCGGCGGCGATTGTCACGAGCGATAACCCCGATTTCGAAGATGATACCTATGTCCGCCTCAATGCGACGGAAGACGGGTTCCTCAATGGCGATCTTCAAGAGCTGGCTTTTCTGGTCGATATCAACATCACGCATCTCTACAACTTCTACATCAACTATGCCTGCGGACCCAATTGGGGCGAGGTCGCCCTGTTTTTGGATGACGAGACCACACCGCTCAAAACGACCGGGGGCGATACCAAGCTGAGTTTGCATTGCAGTCCGTCCGGCGGGTACGATGCCGCCCTGGAAGCGCAAGTGGTGTATGAGCCCGTTTGCTTGAGTGGCAGCGACCTTGACTCCGAAGACCCTCTGGCAGGCGTTCATTGGCTGCGGATGCGTGTTTTCGGTCGCGATGCCGCCGAATCGAATGGCTATGTGATCGGCGCCGATTATATTTCGTTGCTTCCGGCCGTTGCCGAGACGGAGGGGGGCAACTGATTCCGTTCGGGTGACGATCCGGCCCCTGCAAATTAAAGTAATTACAAATAAAACAGGTCTGTTGGGCCTGTTTTTTTTGTTCCTCCGGATGATTCAAATCATTGGATGTTGAAACGCGAGCGGGTAGAGTGAGCGCGCCACAACGGGATCAGGAGGAGCGAGAATGACAACGCAGGAACACATCGAGAAATTACTGAGTGATTGGGTTACCCACCTGGATCAACCGGCTGCCCGTATCCAGGTGGTCGATTTCACCGACGGCGTGTTGGCCGTGCGTGTGGAAAATCGTTGTCAGGGTTGCCCGCGCCAATTGGAACGTCTTACCGCCGATATTCATCGTACCCTTGAAAACGCTTGTCCGGGCTCCGTGCACGAAATCGTTTCGTTGGACTAAACGATTAAACGATTGATTCTCCGTATCCGCCTTCGTTACGCACCTTCAAGCGATTCTTGCTTGAAGCATGGCGAAAGTCCTATGGGAAACCGGATTGCGTCAGATCAGTCTTTGATGTTCAGCTGTTTTTCGAAAAAAGCCTTTAGGAAATCAGGCTCTTCGATGACGCCCTTTTCGATCAGGGCTTGAGTCATGGCGGAAAGAATGGTTTGCAGTTTCTGCATGCGCGGGTCATCGATGCTTTCGCCGCTTAGTTTCCCGTTCAAAAAAGAATAGATAAATTCCACGTCTTCGTCGGAACCGCCCTCTTCCTTGGTTTCAGTCTGTGCCAGCTTCAATAGCTGTTCGATAATCGCCGGATCGACCTGGGTTTCTTCGCGCTCAACTTCCGAAGAGGGTGCTTCGTCCATATCGGACAGCAATGAATCCAGTTTACGGGCGGCATCTTCGAAGTCGGAAACCGGTTCTTCCTGGACGATTGGGGTATCCGTGCGACTTTCGATCAAGGCATCGATGTCCAGGCTCCAGTCATCCGTTTCATTGTTGCCGTTTACGGCCGGGATAGATGGGCTGCTGTCTTCCAACTCGATGGAATAGGATTCAAGTTGATCGGATGAGTTCGGAGCGGATTCTTGTTCATCGGATTGGACGGAGGCGAAACTGCCACTACTGGAGCCTCCATCGAATTCGGGGGCTTCGGGGATATCGAAATCGAAGGCATCGAAGTCTTCTTCATCCTCATCGAGGTGTACGCCTTCCGAGCCTTCTTTGTCGCTGGAAGCGAGTGTGATGCCCGAATCGTGGAGGTCCACCTTGCTGTCGTTTTCATCGCCGAGTTCGAAGTCGAGATCCATGTCATCGGTCCATGAATCGGCTTTGTCGGTGGGCTTTTCGTTTGAGGAATCCAGATCCAGGTCGAAATTGTCGAAGGCATCCGTTTCGTCTTGCGCTCGCGCGTCGTTGCTTTTTTCGGATGCTTGTTCCTTTTTATCCGGGTTCTCCACTCCGAACGCAACTCGTTGTCGGACACTCTTGGCCTCGGACTGACGACGCAAGATGTCGTTATCTTCAGCGCCGAGTTTGTCCAGGTCGAGGCTTAAAAACTCCATCATCCCGCTGTTTTCGGTGGAGTCGGTTTGCGTAGCGGGAGGGCTATCCATTTCCAGTTCGGCCTCCAGCTCGAAATCGTCCATCGGGTCGATATCCGCTTTGGCCTCGGGGACCGGCTGGGTGTCGGGCTCACTGGTAGCGGAAGTGGCATCGAGACCGAGATCTTCCTCGGAAAAATCGAGTTCCAGATCGATTTCAGCTTCGACCGATTCGTCATCATCTTGTGTCGGATCCGCCACTTCGATACCGGTGGTCGGAGTGGTGCGAGGAGCGTCCACCGGAACCACATCGGCTCCATCGGGTATTTCGTCGACGGCCTCGACCTCGATTTCGGGTGTTTCCGAAATCGGAGAAGGGGGCGGCGAAGGTGGCGCTTGATCGCCGGGAACTTCAGGCAACCCCAGATCTTCATAGACCTCGATATCCTGGACGGGCGGTGCGGCGATTTCTTCGCTGCTTCCATATTCGGTGGAAACCGGTTTGCCGTGACCGGTAAGCTGACGCGCCTGGTTGTCTTCTTCCAGCTCTCGGGCTTGTCGCCGAGCCCGCAGCACGCTTTTACGTCCTTTAAGCGGTACCTGATAGCGATCGATCGCGGCACGGATGTGTGCGTAAGTGGAGACGACCGGACGGATGGTGCGATGGGTACTTTGCTGAATCTCTTGCAGGATTTCGTCACTGGTTGGATCGAGGAAGGCGACGTATAAAACATCCTGGCCGCCCTCGCGTTTGAAGGAAACCGGAATCGCCCAGTATTTCTCGGATTGTTCACGCGTTAGAATTTTGGCTACGTAACCGGGGATACGAATCTGGTCGAGTTGGACGAATGGCAAGCCCAAGTGGATACTCAAGGTTTTGGCAATTTCTTCATCCGAGCATAAACCATCTTCCATCAGTAGGATTGGGAGTGATTTCTGTTCGCGTCGCGCACGGGCAGTATATCCTTCATGCTGTGCCTCATCGAGGACACCCGCATCCACCAGAACTTGTCCCAATTGCGAACCTACGGCCATGCGCCTCTCCAGTCCTCACTACACAGTGGTTCATTATACCTAGTGAAAGCGACTCTCGCCACTCTTTTTTAACCGCGTGTCAGATCTGGGCTGTCGAAAGGGAGAGAGGCATAAGGTTGCAAGAATTTTGATTTTATTAAAAAAACCACGTGAAAATCTTGCCACCGGGTATCGGGTTTGGCTATACTCGCGAGCATGACGGAGTTGCGCAATCTTGCGTTCCGTTTGATCTGCACCGTCAAATCAAAATGACAGCCGAGCCATTCTGCGCGAACACGAGCGGTAAATAGGGAGGTTCGGAATCGGCGAGGAGGGGAAAAGGATGAAATCGGCCCAATGGACATTGTTGATCGGAGTAGCGCTGCTGATGGCGTTCATGGTGAGTGGTTGCGATTACCAGGGCTATGGCCAATTTGCCGACATGGTGGATGGCGACGGAGAAAGTGCCGACGGCGATGCTCCGGTGGACGGAGATGTTCCGGTCACGGGCTCCGGTGGCTGTGACGAACCGTTCATTCACGGAGCGGACGGCCGGGCGCTGGAGATGGAAGGCGAGGGCGAGTTGAGTGATGCTTCCGTCGTAACCGGTGTGGCCTGTGCCGTGCCCGTCGTCGAACCGACGGCGCGCTGGCGTCTGGATGGCGATGCGGAAGATACTGAAAGCGTGGAAGATTCCGAGGTTGCCGAGTCTGCCGAAACCGTAGAGGACGCGGATAGCGATGCGGAATTGGAGACTGACGCCAGCGATGGCGATACCGATGCAACGGTGGATGGCGATCAGGACGACGATGGCGAAATTGCTCCGGTTTTACAGTCCGGTGCAGGCCCCGAAGTGGTGGTGTCGATTCCCATGGTTGTGGGTGATACTCTGCAGGTGGCCTTTGGCGGTGCGGACTTCGACGCCTTGATTTATGTGTTGGAGAACGGTTGCGATGACACGGTCACCTGCTCCAAGTTCGTCAACGATAAACCGACCGGCGAACAGGAGATTTTGGCGTTCAGCGCCCTTTCCGACGGGGATTATTACATCGTGATGGACAGCTTCGCCGCCGATGCGTCGGGTGATTACAGCTACACGATTCAGCTGACTCCGGCCGTGGGAGACGGCACACCGCCCGAAGATGGCGAAGCGGGAGCGGCCTGTGTCGAGGCCGATGAGTGTGCCACCAATTTCTGTCTCACAACCAGCCTGATCTCCAGCCTGTTGGGGGGCGGAACGACGATCGATGTGGCGAACGGTTATTGTTCGGCCATGAGCTGCGCACCTTGCACGGAAGATATCAAGGGATTTTGCGTCAATGCAGGCTTTGTGGGCGAAGGTTACGAAGTCGTCGATCTTTGTCTGCGTGAGTGCGAGGTTACCGGCGATTGCCGCCCGGCCGACGGCCAATTGTGCCTCGATCCGCAGAGTTGGGTGGATCGCGGCCTGATGGAGCAGGATGTGAAGGACAGCTTCTTCGGCGATCACAAAGCCTGTTTGCCGAGCGGTCTCGTGGACGCCATCGAAGGGGAATTGGCTTTGTAATCCATATGGGTTTGAGCCTGAATCCGTCTACCACGGGAGATCGAAAGGTCTCCCGTTTTTCTGTGTGGAATCAGGTATTTTTGGGCCAAGATTGCCGGAAATCAGCCCAGTAGCTCTGTGGGCGGGTGTCCCGGACAACGCATGGGAGGATAGGGCCAACGCGGTCCACGGCGGAAAATGGCGACCTGGGTGATCATCCAGCGTAGGGTGATGACGTCGCGCAGAGCCAGTCCACGAACGTCCAGCCACCCCGATTCTTTTCGACAGTGACGAAAACGGGCTTTGTTGAAGCGTTCAAACCAGTAGCGGCGCGGCTGTTCGTTGACATGTCCCACGCCTCCCTGGCCCGGCGGAGCGGCCGAGAACGCCACCAGGTCTGAAAAACGGGTGCAGTTGTCCACGATGGCTTGGGATTGCTCCGGTGGCAGGTGCTCGGCCACATCCAGGCACAAAACCAGATCGACTTGCGGAAAACGGTCGTCCGGCAAAGGGCGGCCGAGGTCCACGGTTTCGATGTGATCGAGGCCGGGGGCGCGGGTTTCAAGCGGGCAGGCGCTCCAGTCGGCGGCCACCACCTGTACGCCGTGTTCGATCAGCCGGGCGCAATGGAAGCCGGCGCCGCAACCCAGGTCCAGCACGGTCGCAGGCCGGTATTGCTCGAAAAGACAATCCGCCACGGTGCGAGCCGAGCGGACGTAGTCGCGATTGTGGGCGCCCCAAAGCTCGAAAAAGGCGTCGTCGTAAAGTTGTTTCAGATCGTTCTTCGCCAATGAAACCTCGAAAAAGAATAATTCCAATCGCTTGCGTGACAGAGGGCTTTTCGCCCGTCTGCCGGAGCCTGCAGCCTAACATTGAAAGCTTTCCTTCCGCAAACAAGTATGGCAAAGTAGGCCGTTCCGGAATTGGATCCGTTGCAACGGGGTTGAGGAGTTTGAAGATGAGCGGAAACGCCAAGGGATATGAAACCGCGTTCGATGCGGTTAAACTGTTAGAGGCGGAGCTGAAACTGACGGCGCGTTCCATCGCGTCGGTTATTGCCCTTTTGACCGATGGCAATACCGTGCCGTTTATCGCCCGCTATCGCAAGGAAGCCACGGGCGGACTCGATGAGGTGCAGATTCGCAGCATCGAAGAGCGTCACGCCTATTTCACGGATCTCGAAAATCGTCGTCAAACGATTCTCGGCACCATCGACGATCAGGGCAAGTTGACCGACGACCTGCGGGCGCGGATTGTCGCCTGTACCAGCAAAACCGTCTTGGAAGATCTTTACCTGCCCTACAAGCCCAAACGTCGTACGCGGGCCGCCATTGCCCGCGAGCGCGGCCTGCAAGCCTTGGCCGATCGTGTGCTGGAACAGCCCGATACCGGCGATCCGCTGAGCGAGGCGGAGGCCTTTGTAAATGCCGAGCTGGATGTACCCGACAGTACGGCGGCCTTGGCCGGGGCCCGCGACGTGGTGGCCGAGGCGATGGCGGAAAATGCCGAAGTGCGCAGTCTGGTGCGCCGGGCGTTCGTTCGACAAGGCATGCTGGTGTCGGAAGTCGTCCCCGATCAACGCGAGGCGGTGACCAAATTCGAGCAGTATTACGATTTTCGTGAGCCGGTGCAAAGCATCCCTTCGCATCGCTATCTGGCGATTCGGCGCGGAGAAAGCGAAAACGTGCTGCGGGTACGTATCGAACTCACTGTCGAACCGCTTTTGTCCGCTATCGAGCAAATCATGGGTTTGAACGAACGCTCGCCTTTTGCCGGGCCGATGCGCGAAGCCATCGCCGATGGCTATAAACGGCTGGTGGCTCCCAGTATCGACAGCGATGTGCGCGTCGAGCTCAAGATGCGTTCCGACGATGCGGCGGTGGAGGTGTTCGCCGATAACATGCGCGATCTGCTCTTGGCGCCTCCGCTCGGCGAAAAGCCGGTTCTGGGGGTCGACCCGGGCATTCGCACCGGCTGCAAATGCGTTGTGCTCGACGCCACCGGAAAACTGCTGGAGCATTTCACCATTTATCCGGCGCGTGGAGCCTGCGAACGTGAGTCGGCCCGCCAAGCCATACTCGCTGCGCTGGCACGCCATGGCTCGCAGGTGATCGGGGTGGGAAACGGAACGGCCGGGCGCGAGACCGAAGCCCTGGTGCGGGAGACGCTGAAAAGTGTGGGGATTACGGATGTCGCCGTGCTGCCGGTCAACGAGTCGGGGGCCAGCGTGTATTCGGCTTCGGATATCGCACGCGAAGAATTCCCGGAACTGGATGTCTCGGTGCGCGGCGCCGTATCGATTGCGCGGCGCTTGCAAGATCCGCTGGCGGAACTGGTGAAGATCGATCCCAAAGCGATCGGTGTCGGGCAGTACCAGCACGACGTCTACCAGCCGCTTCTGGCGCGCAAGTTGGATGATGTGGTGGAAAGTTGCGTTAACCGGGTGGGTGTCGAACTCAATACCGCCAGCTCGCCGTTATTGGCGCGCGTGGCCGGCTTGCGGCCATCGGTTGCGAAAAATATCATTGCCTATCGCGATGCGAATGGCGCGTTTAACGGGCGTAAAGCTCTACTGAAGGTCACGGGCTTGGGGCCGCGCGCCTTCGAACAGGCCGCCGGTTTTCTGCGCGTGCGTGGCGGCGATCATCCGCTGGACGCCTCGGCGGTTCACCCCGAACGCTACCCTTTGGTGGAGCGCATGGCCCTGGACCTGGGAGTCAAGCTGCATGAACTCATGGGCGATACCGCTTTGGTCGAGCGCATCGACGTCCATCGTTACGTCGGGGACGACGTGGGAGAGCCCACGTTGCGCGATATCGTGGACGAGCTGAAAAAGCCCGGTCGCGATCCGCGCAAGGCCTTCGAATTGCCCGCCTTCCGGGAAGATGTCACCGAAATCGGCGACTTGAAGGCAGGCATGGAACTGGAAGGAGTGGTGACCAACGTGACGGTTTTCGGGGCCTTTGTGGATGTGGGCGTCCATCAGGACGGCTTGGTGCATATTTCGGAGCTGGCCGACCGCTTCGTGAAAGACCCGCGCGAGGTGGTGGCCGTGGGCGACCGCATCAAGGTGCGGGTGCTCGATGTGGACCTGGCTCGTAAGCGCATCGGTTTGTCGGCGCGTAAAGAAAGCGCTCCGCGCTCCGATGCTCAGGCTCGACCGACTGCGGCTTCTTCCCCCGAGCCCGGTCGAGGATCGGCCAAAGCGGGCAAGGCGGCTAAGCGATCGTCGTCCAAGAAGACGCAGGGTGGCGGTGACGGATTTTCGAACAACCCCTTTGCGGCGCTCAAGCGCCGTTAGCGGATTACGCAAGAGGAGCAGCACCTATGGGCATCATGGGAAATACGGTCAGCCTGGCCGAATTTCAGGTCATTGGGCAGATTCCGGAGGACGGGCTGGAGTCCTGGTTGGCGTCGCGACTCAAGCGCGGGGCTTTTCGTCCCATCGATGACGTTTCAGCGGAAAAATCGGAGGGTTTTACCGGTCTGGACGACATGAACGCCATCGATTTCGACGATTTCCGGGGATTCTGGCGGCCGCCTTACGTGTGTTTGAGTTTCCGTCACGACGAACGCAAAGTGCCTCGGGTGCTACTGAAAAATCGTCTCGACCTCGAATGTCGCCGCTGGCTGGCCGAGCATCCGAATCTGAATTGGGTGCCGCGCGAACGCAAGCTGGAGATGCGCGAGATGCTGCACCAGGCGCTGTTATCGAAAACCTTGCCGACGCCGCAGATGCTCGATGTGGTGTGGAATGTCGAGCAGAAGACCGTCTTTATGTCCACTTTGGCCACCAACCGGATCGATGCGGTGGAGAAGCTGTTTTCCTCGACCTTCGATGGCTTGTCCCTGCTGAGTGTGTATCCCTTCTATCGAGCTCAACGGGTGCTGCCCGCCAAACGGCATCGAGCGTTGGCGCAGCACAACCAGGCGGCGTCCGACCACGTGGTGGATCTCATCAAGGATAACCGCTGGCTGGGGCAGGAATTTCTGCTTTGGATGATTTACCGCAGCGAAGAAGAGGATGGGGTGTACAGCATCAACCAGGAGGGTCCGGCGCTCGAAGGCGAAGGTTTCGTGGCACATGCCGACAGCCGCGTGGTGGCCGCCGGTGCGGTGGGCGAAGGCGAACGACGCATCACCTACGTAGGTCCGATGGAGAAATTCAAGGAGTTGCGGGCCGCCTTGCGCTTGGGGCACGCGATCGGGGAGGCGACGCTTTACATGGAGAAGGGCGAGGATGTGTGGGCAATGACGCTCAAGGGCGAGACCTTCCACTTCACATCTTACAAGACGCCCAAGGTGCATGTTGAAAAAGACGAACTGACCGATGAGCGCGATGAACGCGATGCGGTTTTTTATGAACGCATGCATCTGGTCGAATCGGGTTTGCAGATGTTCGATTCACTCCTGTCCCATTTCCTTCGTGCGCGTCTGGATACGGAATGGAAGGAGACCGCCGAGGCCATTCAGAAATGGTGTCGCAGCAAGTAGCAATGCGGAGTGCGGCAAACCGACCAACGAGCGCAGGTGGCGCATCGGACGCTGGGCGCAAGCGGGTTGGCCGTGGTAATCTCCCGATGAAATTACCGGTTTTGGGGTAATCGCTCATGAATGACGATACACACATCATAGTCAGCATCGGCGAGCTGGATTTCCTTGCGGACAAGGGAGTCTTGCTGATTCCCGAGGCGGCGCTCGAAACGCAGTCCTATGTCCGACCGATCACGCACGGTGCGGGCTCGTCGGGTAAGCATACCGCCTTCGCCCTGGCCCGAATTGCGGCCGAGCAATATGGCGAAGAAGCCTTGAAGGCCGAAACGGTGCCGGACGGCGTGACGGTGAGCATCGTCAAGGGCAGGGAAAACGGGAGTCTTGAAAACGGGGTGCTGGTGGCTTGGGGAGACGACGCCTTGCGTCTGTGGGCCTTCGACGGTGCGGATATTCGCGCCTTGCTCAAGGTAGCCGAACGCGAGACCACCCGTTGGATCCGGCTGGATGTGCGCTGACGAATGCTTGCGGATTAATAAAAAAAACGCCTCGATCGATGGATCGGGGCGTTTGTTTGTTTCAGGCAGACGGCTACTTCAACACAATCAACGGCGGCTCGTAGTCGTCGGGCGGAGTGAAACCGAGCAACAGGAGCACGGTGGCGGCTTGGTTGGCCAGTCCGGGAACGGCGACTGCGGAGTTTGCGGTGAAAGCGTCGGCCTTGGCTCCGGTTAAAATCCAGGGCACCGGCGACAGCGTGTGGCTGGTTTTCACGATGGGTTTTCCGCCCTTATCGAGCTTGAGCTTGCCGGTTTTCTTGTCGATTTCCAGCATCTGGTCCGAGTTGCCGTGATCGGCGGTGATGACCAGCGTGCCCCCGACTTGCTTGATGGCGGCTTCCAGTTTGCCCACGCATTCATCCACCACTTCCATGGCGGTAATGGCGGCGGACAGCACGCCGGTGTGACCCACCATGTCGCCATTGGCGAAATTGACGCGTAGGAAAGGATAGTCTCCGCTCTTTAAGGCGTCGAGCAGGGTTTGACACACTTCGCGCGCCTTCATTTCGGGCTTCTGTTCGAAGGGAATGACGTCGGAGGTGACTTCCACCCAGGTTTCGAGGTCGCTGCTGAACTTCTCGGAATTGTTTCCGTTCCAGAAGTAGGTGACGTGCCCGAATTTCTGCGTTTCGGCGGTGGCGAACTGAGCCACGCCGTTTTTCGCCAGGTATTCCGATACGGTACGCGACAGAGCCGGCGGGTTGACCAGAAAACGGGGCGGGATGTGCAGATCGCCGTCGTACTGCATCATACCGGCGTACTGAATATCCGGGACGCGCTCGCGGTCGAATTCGTTGAAGTCCGTTTCGGTGAAGGCGCGTGAAATTTCGATGGCGCGGTCGCCACGGAAGTTGAAGAACACCAGCGCGTCGCCGTCTTCGACCGTCCCCAGCGGTTCTCCGGAAACGTCGGCGATGATAAAGGGCGGCAAGTCCTGGTCGATGACCTCCGGGTTTTCAGCACGCAGCGTCTCGATGGCTTCGGCCGCCGATTTGAAGGTTCGCCCGCGTCCTAAAACATGTGTTTCCCAGCCCTTGCGCACCATATCCCAGTTGGCGTTGTAGCGGTCCATGGTGATGGCCATACGTCCGCCACCGCTGGCGATGACGGCGTCGCAGCCTTTGGCACGCAGCTTCGCCAGAGCTGCTTCGAGGCGTTCGATGTAGACGTGAAACGAAACCGGGTCGACATCACGGCCATCGGCCAGCGGATGGACTCGCACGCGCGGGACGCCGTCGGCGGCCAGACGGTCGAGCAGCGCCAGCAAGTGGTCGATATGACTATGCACGTTGCCGTCGGACAGCAGCCCGAGCAGGTGGGAGGCGCCGCCGCTTTCTTTGACGTGTCCGGTCAATTCGCGCCAGGCTTCTCCGGTGAACAGCTCGCCCGTGGCGATGGCTTCGCTTACCAGCTTGGCTCCCTGGGCGAAGACGCGGCCCGCTCCGAAGGCGTTGTGACCGACCTCGGAATTACCCATATCGCCGTCCGAAGGGAGCCCGACGGCGGTGCCGTGCGCCTTGAGCTTCATGAAAACGGGGGCTTCTTCGATCAGGCGATCGAGGTTGGGGGTTTTGGCCTGGTCGACCGCGTTGCCTTCATAACCCTCCGCGCGGCCTTTGTACAGGCCCACGCCGTCGAGGATGACGAGCAGAAGCGGTCCGTCGATGCCTTTGAACTGCGGATGCGGCGCAAGTTTGAAATCCGTCATGCGTATATTCTCCCGATAGCGTTTAATCGGCCGAGCCTGAGGAACCGGCCGCTGTGGTCGTGATAGTCGAGTGGAACGCGGTGGCGTTTCTTCCCCCAAATGTGATGTTGTCACGGGTTGGATCGGAATCGGGCAGGGTCGGGTTGAGCGAGTCAAAGCTGCAAATCCGGCCGATCGGCCAAGGCGGATCCGTTTCCTCTAGCGTTCCACCTTTTCGGATTCTTTTTCCACTTTCTTTTCAAGCGGTTCGGCGGCTTCCGTTTTGGGTGCATCGATTTGTTTGGGCGGATCGTCACTTTTCTTTTCGCCTTTGAGGCCGCCCTTGAAATTGCGAATGCCTTCGCCCAATGCAGACCCCACGCCCGGCAGCTTTCCGGCTCCGAATACCACCAGGATAATCACCAGGATAATGATCAGTTCCCAATGGCCAAGCCCGAACATCGCCTTCATGATCGGTTGCGATGTGGGATAGATTGGCATGTGTCGGCTCCTTTCCGCGATTCAGCGATCCAAGGCTCAGCCTAGCACGATTGCAGAGGCTTGGCTAGGTTTTTGGGTGGACAAACAACGATCTTCCGGTCCGCTCGTTTTCTGCTACGACTCACGGAAAGGCTGCAGGTCGTCGGGACCGAAAACCTCGATATAGACGCGGCGCACGCCGTGGCAGGCGGCGCGCAGGCGGCAGCTTTCGCAGGCGGCGGGCTGAACGAATTCCGCTCCGCGTTCGGAATCCGGCAGCGGGGCGATTCCCGCCAACAGGTCGGGTCGGTTTCCGACGGCACATAAAGGCGCGCCGCAGGCCGAGGAAAAACCGTCGTAACGCACCCGGCTTTTTCGCAGAATATCCAGGGCTTCGGTCAACGGCACCTGTAGCTCGGTCAGGCGCGGTGTGTAGGCGGCGTAGTGTTCGGCGTAGCGACCCATGGGCGCCGCTACAGCTAGATTGAGGGTGAGGTCACGCCCGATCCGCTCGGCCCGTTCGGCCAGAAGCTGCGCCAAAGCGGGCAAATCGGCTAGGTTCGGACGGCACAGCACCACGTTGATGCAGACTTTCAGTGGCGCGTCCAATAGATGGTCGAAGGCCTGCAAGGTCTTGGCATGAGCGCCCGGATGCTGGGTGATGGTGTCGTGGATAGCCGGATCGGCGGCATGCAGGGCCAGGAAAACTTCATCCAAGCCCGCTTCGACCAAAGCCTTCACGCGGGTGGCTTGTGCCAGCAGCAACCCATTGGTTTGCAAGGTTACCCAACGGAATCCCTCGGTTTTCGCTTGTCGAATCAACTCAGGCAAGCCGTGAAAGAGGGTGGGTTCGCCACCGGAAATCGTGAGGAGATCGAAGCCTTGCCGTGCCAGACGCGCCACCGCCTCGGCCGATGTGGCGGCGGGCGGGTCGTCTTGTTCCTGATAGATCCAGCAGAAATGGCATTTTTCGTTGCAGCGGTAGACCGGCCGGATGATGGCCTCTCGCACTTGTTCGTTTTTCGACAAGCGACTGGCGGTTTGCACGAAATCCTGGGGTAAAAGTTCGGGATGACGACGGAACCAGGCGGCCCGCTCGGCTTCGAGGTCAGCCGCAGTTGTGTTCGGCGTGTCGGACGGGAGCCAGTCGGTCAGTCCGGCCAATTCGAGCGCGCGGGTTACTTTCGCTGTGTTTTCAAGCCAGTCGGAGCGCTCGACCTCGATCGACGCTGCGCCCAGCGAGTGGGCCAGCCGAACGAGCCTTACCAGCGCTCCGGCCTGCTCGGGTGTTGCGCAGGCAAAACGCAGGGATGCGCCGGGATTCCGGCAGGCCTCTTTGATGACATTTTCCGCGTGTCGGAAGCTTTCTGCGGTTGTCGAGGCGGGTAAAATAATGCGCTGTGAGGTCATAGATGGCGCTCTCCGTCGCGTAACGGTCCCTACCCTGCCAGGATGCCCCATCCGGGATATTCGGGCAAGGAAGAGGATCAGAGCAGGTTTTCGATTTCGTGTTCGATGGCGGTGGGATCGATCTTGATCAACCACAGGTCGCGCGATTTTTCCGTCAGCCGCGCCGGGTTTTCCATGACCTCCGTATTGAGTGTCAGCACGCGCCCGGAAAGCGGGCACCACAGGCTGTAGGTGCGCCCGTCGGCGGTGAACAACTTGGCGCAGCCGCCCCCTTGCGAAACACCCTCGCCCGGTTTGGGCAATTCGAGGTCGGATACGTCGCCCACGGTGGACAGATAATGCGGTTCCACACCGATAACCACGCGCATATCGGGTTCGATGCGTGCCCAACTGTGATTCCGCAGGGTATAGGTGCGTCCGGGTTCCAGAGCCCCGGCGCTCTCCGAAGCTCCCGCAAGTGAGGCGTCGGCCGGTTCTTCGGTCATGGAGCCGCGCTGCATGGCGCGATGCACGACGTTGCTCAGTTCTTCCTTGGTGAAGGGTTTGGCCAGAAAATCGAACGCGCCGCGTCGCATGGATTGCAGGGCGGTGCGCATCGTCGCATAACCGGTGATCATGATGACGCGCACGCCGGGGTCCATGGCGCGGACTTTGTCGAGAAATTCCAGCCCGTTCATGCCCGGCATCATCAGATCGGTAATGACCACGTCGTAATTGCGTGACTCCACCATAGCCAGGCCGAGTTGGGGCGATTGAACGGTATCCAGTTCGAAGGCATCGCTTTTAAAAACTTTTCGAATGCTAAGCAACACGACATCTTCGTCGTCCACCACCAGAATCTTGGCTCGTTCCGCCATTGTCTTCGCTCCTCTAGGGTCGTCGTTTAAGACTTCCAACGCATCCCGCTACGGTCGACCGGCAAGCGCACCGTGAAGGTGGTGCCCGCATCCGGGGCGGTTACCACATCGATACTGCCGCCGTGCTGCTCAATGATACCCCAACTTACCGAAAGACCCAAGCCTTGTGTGCGTCCTCCTTTGGTGGAGAAGAAGGGCTCGAAAATGTGCTGTTTCTGATCGGAGGTCATACCGAGACCCTCATCGCTGATGATCACCTCGATCAGCGGGTCGCCGGGTTCGTGACGCGAGGCGATGCGGATCTCGCCGCCGTCCGGCATCGCTTCGGAGGCATTGACGATCAGATTCAAAAAGACCTGCTGCAGCTGGCCTTCATCGCCCCGCACCAGCGGCAGGTCCAGCTGTAAGTCGGCGTTGATTCGGCAGTTCTGGAATTGTGCCAGACGTTCCACCAACTTGACGCTTTTCATGATGACGTCGCGGATGTCCACGGAGGTGATGGCGGGTTTCTCGGGACGGGCGAAGTCGAGTAGGTTGCGCACGATTTCACGGCAGCGCATGGTTTCGCGCCGGATCACCTGATAATCCTCCATGCGCGGGTCGTCGGTATCGGATTCGTCGATCAGATCTTCGGCGAAGGTGAGAATCCCGGTTAGGGGATTGTTGATTTCGTGCGCCACACCGGCCGCCAGCTTACCCACCGAGGCCAGCTTGCCGGACATGATGAGCTGGCGCTGGCTTACCTGCATCTTTTCCTGCATGCGGTTGAAGGCATGAATAAGCTGGCCCATTTCATCCTGACGGGCACCGTAGATGGGGTTGGTCCACTCGCCGCCGCCCACGCGGTTGGTGGCGTCCACCACTTTGGCCACCGGAACCAGAATGAGTTGACGCACCAAAATCAGGGTGATGAACGAAATGGCGATCACCGCCGCCAGAGCGAACAGAACGGTATGCAGGCGGCCTGTTTGGATTTTCTTTTCCATCTGAGTGAGAGGGATATCCACCTCCAAAAAGCCGAGCACGCTTTCGTTGGATTTGTGAGCGTGGCAGGGAGCGGTCCAGCAACTGCGGTCGTTGTAAACCGGATCGGAGATGCCCAGATACAAAACGTTGTCATCGCCGTTGAACAAACGATGTTGCAAGGTGGCTTTGGGGGGCTGGCTGGCATCGTTGGCGTGGCAGAGCAAACAGGCTTCCGCGCGCTTGTCCACCTTGGTGTTTTCTTCTTCGGCGTCGGAACTGTAGCGGATAATGCCCGCTTTATTGAACATGCGTACGCGGGTGACCTCCGCCTGATTGCCGACGCTGGAAATGATCTGGCGCATTCCTTCCGTGCGATTATGCATCATGTCTTCGCGCAGCGCGCCTTTGACCGCCCCCGAAAGCTGACGCCCGGCCTGGATCATTTCTTCGATGATGGCGGTGCGATAGAAATCGAAGGCGAAACCGGCCGTGATACCGATACCCATGATGGCGAAAAAAACCACCGCGATAACGAGTTTCGTGCCGATCTTGAAAGGCATGGCGCTCCTTTGACGTTGATCCGCTTAGGTCGCAGGAAAATCGGCGTCCAGGACTTCCCCGACGTCGGTCAGCACTTGTTGCATGGTTTCGTAATACGTTTTGGTGTTGAGCGAAAAGCGCATCAGAATGCGGTTGAGGCGCTCCGGGATATACCCGTAAATTTTACGCAGATTCATGATGCGGTATTTGTAAAAGGCGGCGGCATCGCCGCTGGACAGGCTTCGTCCGATCTCGGGGCTGAAGCGCTCGGATTCGCGCACTTCATGGAAGCTCATCATGCCCATGCCGGTGGTGAATTGCAGGACATTGCCGAAGCTCCATACGTCGAAATCGGAGAAACGTTGGGTCAGATCGAAGTCGATCCAGCGATAACGCCGGGTGCCGCTCTCGATCATGATGTGGTCGTTGCGGATATCGCCGTGGCATAACCCGTGCTGATGCAGCAGGCGAATCGCCTCCATAGTGTGCACCAGATTGCGTAAAACGGTCGGGAACATCGTTTGAAAGTAGGTTTCGTGATCGATCTCCAGGTCCATGATGACGTCGTAAAGGGTGGGGCCTTCGATGAAATCGATGATGCGCACCACGTTTCCGTTGGCATCGGGCATGGAAACGCCGTGCATGAAGCGGTCGTCGTTTTGGGTGAGGTCCAAAACGCGGGCCTCTTTTTCCGGACTACGCCAGCACCGCATGCGAATCGGACCGATATGCGCGGTGAATTCTTCGTGGAAGACCAGCTTGATCAAGCGAATGATGTCATCGTCGAGATCGAGGACGCGCTTGACCCAGTATTTGGGCTGATCGTTCATACCGAAGCGCGGTTCGCGCATGTCTCCCAACACGAAAAATTCGCGTGCGCCCAGACGCAGTACGTTTCCACGCGTAATATTCATGAACTGGGTGGTGTCTTCCACCACTTCAACCTTGCTGTAAACTTTTTGGCCGGTCAGCGCATAGACGCGCTCTTTGATGGCGTCCTGATCTGGATATGGTACGGGCATGGGCGATCCTGTTTGGTGATGCCGCGCAACCTGTCGGATCGGCTGGCGTTTTCATTCATTGTATCACGATTCGATAAAGGGGCAAGGGCGAGGGCGGAAAATAGTGAAAGCGGCAGGATGGCAAGAAGGCGCATAAAACGACAGCGGCCGCCGAAGCAGCCGCTGAAATGAACGATTTGGAGGCGCCGACCGGAGTCGAACCGGTGATCAAGATTTTGCAGACCTCTGCCTTACCACTTGGCCACGGCGCCAAAAAAAAGCCAACCTTCGCGTCGATGGTGATGCGTCGGGTCGGCTTGATTTTGAATGGAGCGGGAAACGGGATTTGAACCCGCGACTTCGACCTTGGCAAGGTCGCACTCTACCACTGAGTCATTCCCGCATTCAAGTTGTCAAATCGCCAAAGACGGACATAATGAATACCCTAAGCTTCGATTTCTGTCAAGAAAAATCACAACAAAATTCATGCGACGATCGCCTTTTTGCTTCGGTTTCCGGGGTGGGGGGCTGCTGTGGAGAGACGCGGCCTCTTGGATGAAGAGCATTGACTTTATTGGGTATTTTATTTGCTGCTGTTTGCTCGGCTCATGAAAAAACCGCCCCGAAGGGCGGTTAGAAGGTGTTTGGAAAGGCGGTTTAGAATTCGACGGTCAGGTTGGCCTGGACGGTCTGGGCGATGTTGGGGGCGTAGAACCAGGTCGGTTCGCGTTCGCCGCTGTCATTGATGTATTCGCCGTCCCAGTAACCGAAGGCTTCGCCGGGGAAGAACACGCCGTATTGCAGCTGCATGCCGAAGCCGTCGAAGGATTTGTAAAACACGGTCAGATCGAGCTCGGAGCCCAGATAGTTATTGGTTTTACGTTCCAACGGCAATTCACCCGCGACGACGTCGTCGACGGTTTCATATTTCATGTGGTAGTACGACGGCGTGCTGTCGGCTTCCATCGCGAAGCTGATGATGGCATCGAGGCGCGCACCGATCGACGGCGTGATGTTGTACTGGATGGACGGTTTGACGTAGGTGGCGTCGGTCACGGTGCCGATGATCTCGCGGAACAGGATCAAATCGACGTGGTAATCGGGATCGAAGCGGAAGTTGTTGACCGCCCGGTCTTCGATCATGGGGCCGTTTTTGGTGCGCTGGTATTTGGCGTCGGCGAACTGGCGATCCTGGTAGGGATAAACGCCGAAGCCGGTGTCGTAACCGTTGCCGTAGGGACCGTTGTAGGGGTCGCCCGAAGCGAGGCCCCATTCCGCGCCGACGAACAAGGCGTCGTCGAGGAATTTGTAGTCGATCTGGAAGACGACGCCATATTGGTTGATGTCGATGCTGTTGTCGGTGATGCCCTTCTGGCGCAGCGAGGTCTGCTCGGCGGCGTCTTTGGCGGCATCGCCCAACGATCCGGTGATCCAGATGGCTTCCAGCTCGATATGGAGACGTTTCCACAGGAATTTAAACCAGATATCGCCGACATAGAGCTTCAGGTCACGCTCGATGAGCTGGGCGCGCAGGTTCTGGCGCGAGGCGAAATCGCCCGCTTGGTTGCTGGGATCGCCGATGACGGATTGTTCCAGGCTGTAGGACTGCCAGCGCAGGACATTGTAGAAACCGTAATCGATGACGAAGTCGTTGTTTTCGATCAACTCTTCCGCTTCGGCGTCGGTGTGTTTGCGCGCGAAACCGAAAACGATCTGCTGGACATCGTCGAGCTGGGTGGCGTCTTTATCCTGGCCGCCGTATTCGAACTGGGTGTCGTCGGTGATGCCTTCGTTGACGAAGTCCATGCCGAGGAACAGGATGTGTTCGAAGATCTTGGTGCCGAACAGGATGCGATCGACCGTATCGCCGTAATCGCAGTCGACGCAATTGCCGTCGTTGATGTACATGCCGGTGCCCCAATGGGAGGGCTGACGACCGAATTTGAGCAGACCGACGGGCGTGCGGACTTCGGCCCATACGCGTTTGATCTGGATGGAATCGACATCGCTGTTGCGTCCGGCCTGCTGGGCGACCTGTGAGGTGGCGAAGCCCGAGATACCCGGTCCGAGACCGCCGGGACCGCCGCGCAGATAGGTGTCGGGGGTGGTGCCGAGTACGACGTTGTCGAGGATGTCGGCCTGCATCATGATTTTGATGTCTTCGCTGACATTCAACGTCGGGTTGAGGCGCAGCCGCATGTTGGCGGTGCCGATGGTGTTGTCTTTGCGCTTGTCTTCCGAGGTGTGGTCGGCGGTACCCAAATCGCCCAACGGACGCAAGGAGTTGTAGACGCCCAAGTCGAGCTGATGGAAAAGATCGGCGCGCAAGCGCAGATAACCATTGAGTTCGAAGAACTTCAATTGCTCCCGCTCGGCCAGCTGTGCGCCTTCGAGATCTTCGAGTTCCTCAAGCTGTTCGAGGTCTTCCAGATCGTCGAGGCTGTCGATGTCGATATCGCCGACTTCCTCAACATTTTCTGCCGGTTGCTCATCCGTCGGCACCGGTTCGACCGCCGTATCGGTCGGGACAGGCTCAACCGGCGAAGGAAAAGCGGGCGGCTCGGCGGCTGCCGTGTCAGGCGGCGCGGCCCCTTCCGGGGCGGTTTCAGCCGCAGGAGCTTCTGCTGCGGGAGCCGGCGTCGGCGCGGTTCCCTCGGCATCTTGAGCTAAAACAGCCATAGGCAAGCAGGCTAACCACACAACAATGATGGCCGCCGCGCATCTTCTGACAGTCGATTTCATATCGCCTCCCCTGTCTGCGAATTCCGGATCCTTTTCGGTGTGAGACGCATGCATAAATTTGAGTCGGTTTCATAGCATGTCCAACCTTGCCCTGTCAAGGTTTTTCTCGGGTCAGAAATCGCATAACCCCTTGTCTTTCAAGAAAAATCTTGACACTCGTCCCGAAATACGGTAGACCGGATCACCAAAGTAGTCACCCATTTTGACCAAGATACTTAGAGGGAGTGAAGCGATGACGACACCGTCTGGGCGAAACGCTGTTATCCTCGCCGTCGTCCTGCTCGTTCTGAGCGCCGGTGAGCTTGGCGCGGCCGATTTCAACAACCAGTATTCGGCTCCCTTCGGTTTCAGGACCGATGCCAGGGTTGAAAACGCGGTTAAATTCGGCTATTTCACGGAGCAGGGCACGGTTAAAGGCGTCAACAAAGGGACCCACGGCGGCATCTTCGACCTCCAACTGGCGTTCGAAGACAGCTTCGGCTTCGCGCTGCAAACTATCTGGCGCAATTCTGTCGAAGAGGTCACGTTGAGCCGCTGCAGTGGGTCGGTCGCCGAATGCCAGGAAGTGGTGGAAAATTACGGGAACAACAGCGTCACGATCGGACTGACGCCGAAATACCGTTTTCTCAACCTCGATTGGGTGTGGGGTTCGGCCGCGATTCAGGCGTATTTCCCGATTGCCACCAAACCCGACGAATTGCGTGTTTACGAGGTGGATCCGGGCGTACAATTCTACTTCAACACCGGCGATTGGTTCGCCGTGGAAGTGGATGCATCCTTCCTGATGAACATTTCCGATCCGGAAGAGGCCGAATTGATTCCGGGCACCACCGTGATCCCGGAAGACGACGAGGAATTCATCGGCGGCGTTTATGCGCGGGTGAACTTCTTGCTGAAAATTCTCGGCCAGCATTTCATCGGTCTCCAAGTGGAAGATACGGCCTGGTTCCGCGATTTGTCGGCCGCACGCGAACAGAATGTCCTCAACATTCTCAGCTACCGCGCCGGGGCGGAAGCCGACACGAACTCCGAAAAACTGGATATGGCCTACTTCGCCAATCACCAGCTAAACGTCGGGGGCGGTTATCGCGTCAATCTGGGCGTTTTCGAGGGCGGTGTGGGTGGTTTCATGGCCCTCACGCAGCGTGAACGGCGTCAGAACTGGGGCGTCAATGCCGATGTCGCGTTCACATTCTGATCATCGGTTAGAAGAGACTCTGCAAAGCGGGACTGCGGTCCCGCTTTTTTTTGTTATTTCAAATAGATATCATGTTCTCAATGCTGAGCTATCGCTTGCGGCACCGCGCTTGGTCACAGCGCTACAATCTCATTTCGGAATGGAATCATCGCCTTGCAGATTGACGGAACCATCGGATGGACTGGCTGAGGTTAGCCGAGGTTGGTGGCCACCATCCAGACTCCGGTGAGGATCAGGGCCAGACCACCCCACTGAATGAGCGTAATCTGTTCTTGCAGCTTTATCATGGAGTAGGTGACCACGATCAGAAAGCCAGCTGATGTCATGATCGGATAGGCGACCGAGAGTTTGATCTGCGACAGCACGAAGGAATAGGCGGCCAGCGCCAAGCCGAAAAAGAACAACCCGGCAATCACGACCGGATTGAAGGCCATGGCCTTGAACACTCCCAGCAGGTTGCCCAGGTCGAGTGCTTTGGCTTTCATGCCCTCTTTGATCAGGATATTGGCCACGGCATTGGCGACCAGGGCGAAAATCAGGACGAAGTGAACGGTTTTCATAAAATACCCTCGATAATCAGAATGCAGCTACCCAACCACAAGACAATGTTGATCACCAGCGGCTTGTCGGTCAGCAGGACGCGTGTTGGACTGCCGCCCCCTTCTTTCAGGTGCACCAGATACAGATAGCGGAAGATTCCGTAGAGAACGAAGGGAATCGTATAGATCAGATGCTGGGTGCCGAAATTGGCCACGGTTTCCGGCGACATGGTGTAAAGCGCATAGGACATCACCGTGCTGGCGGTGACGATCAGGATCATCTGATCGAGGAAATACGGGGTGTAATGCTCCAGAACCCGGCGATGCGAATCGGCGCTGTCGTTGAGCAGCACCAGCTCATGGCGTCGTTTGGCGAATCCCAGGAATAGTGCCAATAAAACCGTACACATCAGCAGCCAGGGTGTGGCGGGAACATCAATCACCGCCGCCCCGGCGAGGACGCGCAGAACGAAGCCGAAGGCGATGGACATCACGTCCATGATCACCACGTGTTTGATGAAAGTGGAATAGGCCAGGTTGTTGACGAAGTAAAGCAGCGCCATGGCCCCGAATTCCAGGTCGAGAATAAACGCGGTGGCCAGTGATCCCAGGCTGAACGCGAGCAGCGCCAATACGGCGATGGCGGGTTTGAGTTGGCCCGACGGCAATGGACGCTTGCATTTGATGGGATGCTGACGGTCTTTTTCAATGTCGAACAGGTCGTTAAGCAGATAAACCGATCCCGCCAGGAGGCAGAAAACAGCGAAAGCCGCCGCCGACAACGCGGTTCGATCCAGGTCGAATAGACTTTGCGAAAAGACCAACGGAGCGAAAATAATCAGGTTTTTAACCCATTGTTTGGGTCGAACAGACACCAATAACGCTTTGATCATGTTTTTTCATTTCCCGGGCGGTACAGGCCCTGCACGATTCGTTCGGCGTACCCTGCCAAGTAGATTCAAGATTATTAGCCAGTGGCCGATTTAATTGCAAGGGAAAACCCGGCATTAGGTGAACTTGGCCTATGGGTCATGTCTTGTCTCGAATTGGGTATGGTTGCAGAAATACTTGATATTTTCGGTGTTTTATGCCAAACTATCAAGGCTTGATGTCCTGTTTGAAGCAAGGTGCGGCTTAGCGGTCTTGTACAGGGAGGTTCGTGTGGCACGCATTCTGATCGCGGATGATTCACCGACTGAACGGCAGGTTTATGCCGAAGCTTTGCGTGAACTCGGCCATGAATTGGTTGAGGCGGAGAATGGTGAGGAAGCCGAGCGACGGTTCAATGAAACGCATCCGGACTTGATGATTCTGGATGTGGTGATGCCCAAAAAAGACGGATATCAAGTTTGTCGAAGCCTAAAATCCCGAAAAGAAAACCGACGTGTTCCAATCATCATGATTTCCGCGAAGAGTCTAACCAGTGATGTTTATTGGGGATTGAAGCAGGGCGCGACGGAGTATTTGAGTAAACCCTTTCAAGTCGGCGTGCTTCTTGATAAAGTCAAGCGGTATCTGGCATAACCAAGCGACCTTGCGGTCTGTCCAGGCACCTGTGCGGTCGTGCGAGGCAACCTTATGCTGGCGAAGTCGGAATTTTTACTCTTTCAGGATGCGGCGGGACGTTGGGCGCTTCCAACCAAACTAGTGGAACGTGTTTTCGATCTGGACAATCTGACCACTTTACCGTTGACACCTTCAATCCTGATGGGGCTGACGAATTACCACGGGGAAGCGCTGGTGGTCCTGGATTTGGCGGCGTTAAATCTGCCTGATACGGGGATGCCCTATTTTCGCCACCTGCAGGCAATCCTGGTGGAGGCGGCCGGGCAGCGTTTCAGCATTGCGGCCAGCGAAATACATAAAATCGTAACCGCCGATGTGGACGACCTGCAACCTTGCGTTACGCCGATCTCGCGTTTCACGTTATCTCAGCCGGGACCGACGGTCACGGTGGTGGATGTGGATCAACTGCTCAGGTTGACGGAAGGGCAGATCCGACGGGAAATGCGTCATGCCGGTGTGAGGGTTGACGAACCAGGCGAACCGGATAGAATCTGACAGTTTACGGGAGCGATTGATGTCCAACACCCGCATCGGATTACGAAAACAGCTGATCGCCGTCATTCTGATTGCGGTGGCTTTTCCTTACCTGTGCGTGACCGTTCTGACGTTGGTCGTGAACCTGGATGTCAGTGATATCAAGGAAAAAACCACGGCTTCTTACGTTCAGGCCAACGAATCGTTGCGCAAGGCCATGAACAACACCGAGACCTTGTTCAAACTGTCGGCATTGCGTCGCTCCGAGACCTTATCCAACGAATCGGCGCTGATTGTTTCGATGCGTAACCTGATTGAAAGCGAATTGCCCAACGATCGTTACATGTTGGAGATGGTTCAGACGGCTCGTATCGGCGAAGAAAGCCAAGTATCCATTCTCAATCCGTTTTTCGATAAAATAATTCTCGACAAATACGTGGAGCCCGGTGGCAGTATCGACCAGAATCTACCCCTGGTCAGTCGCCTGATGCGCGAGAAGGGCTATTTGAAAATCCTCAAAGACCTGCGAACAAATCCGTCCTTGCAGGACAATATCGGAACGATCTCGGCCGTTTATCGCCCACGTGATATGGCAACAAATAGCGAAACCGGCCCCGAGTCGGAGTCCGCCAAATTCGTTATTGTGCGCCCCATTAAAGACACGCCTTATTCGCTGTCTGTCGTCGCTTCCATCGGCGGGTTGACCCGCCAGGTGGTGGGTGAGATGGAAGGATCGCTCAATCAGATCAATCAAACCTTGATGGCCATCGATCAAAAATCGCGTAAAATTCGCAGTACCAGTTTGGCGTTGCTGATCGCCGGAGCTTTGGTCGGGGGAATAATCGTTATCCTGCTATTCCGAAGCACCCGTTTACGTGTGATCAATCCGGTGCGCGAATTGACCGACACGGCCGAAGCGATTCGGCGCGGAGATTTGGACCGCCGCGTTCGATTGGATGGCATGCGGGAGGAATTTCTGGAGTTGGGTCAGGCGCTCAATCGGATGCTGGATACTACCACCGAACTGATTCAGAGTGAAGAAGACAAAAAGCGCATTCAGGAAAATATCATCAGCTTGCTGGAATTGGTCAGCCGCGCCTCCGATGGCGACTTGACTGAACGTGGGCAGGTGTCGGAGGATGTGCTGGGGTCGGTGATGGATGCCTTCAACATGATGCTCGATCACATGTCCAACCTGGTGGCCAAAGTGCGCGAAGCGGGTATGCTTATTTCCATGGGTGCGAATTCCATCATGGATGCTTCGCGGAAGATCGCGTTGGACGCCAAGCGCCAAGGCCGGGAAATCCACTATGTCACCAGCATGGTGCAGCAGGCCGCGCGCAGTATGCAACGGGTCTCGTTTTCGGCGGATATGGCCAACGAAGAAGCGCAAAAAGCTACCATCGCCGCCAAAGAAGGGGCGGGAACCGTCAATGCCACCATCCAAAGCATGCAGCGTATGCGCTCCAACGTGCAGTCTACCGCCAAAACCATCAAGACCTTGGGCGACCGTTCTCTGGAGATCAATGCCATCGTCGAGTTGATCAACGACATTTCGGCGCGGACCAACATTCTCTCGCTCAACGCCACCATCGAAGCCAGCAAGGCCGGTGAACAGGGCAAGGGCTTTGCGGTGGTTGCCGACGAAATTCGCAAACTGGCCGAACGCACCTCCAACGCCACCAAAGAAATTTCCTCGTTCATCGAAGATATCCAGATCGAAACCAACGATGCCGTTTTGGCCATGGAAGAGGTGACTCGCGAAGTGGAGCAAGGCTGGAAACAGGCCGACCAGGCGGGGTCGACTCTGCGCCAGATCGATCAGGTGATCGGTGCGGCCGCCGAAAAAATCATGGAGATTTCCAACGTCTCACGTCAAATGGTGAACCAGACCGACGAAATCGGCGAACAGATCAAATCGATTTATCAGGTGTCGCGTGAAACCACCGAAGGGATTTATCGCAGCACCAAAGAGACCAAAAATCTATACGATCCCCTGTTGATTCTCAACAGCCTTATTCATTCATATCGCCTGCAGCCGGATTTCGATCGAGGGTTGAAGGCGACCTGGATGTTGCCCGCCCTGAAAGATCAGGATACGACCGGTCTGGCTAATCTGCTCGGCGAGTCCGACTTCGACCCGCAGGTGGAGCTTGCGGCCGCAGAGGGTGTTTCGCCATCATCCGATGCCGAATCGGATGACGACTCTTTTGAACCCGTGACGGATTAGGGAGTTCCGATGACCCCCGACCGTCAGGAGTTGCTTGCCACTTTCCTCGACGAAGCGGAAGGCTACCTGCGCCGCATCGCACAAATCTTGTCGCAACATACCGACGAGCCTCTGGGTGTGCGCGCGTCTCTGCATGATGTGTTGCACAATTTCAAGGGTGCCGCGAGCACGGTACAATTGGATCCCATCGCTCAGGCTGCCGCCGCGTTCTCCAAAAAACTGGGAGAGATGGAAGCTCGTGGAGGGGCGACGGTTTCCGATCTCGAAGAAGAAAGCCGGACGATTCGTCTGGCTTTGGTGGATATGCTCGAAGCGGTTCGTGAAGGTCGCAGCGATGATTGTGTGGGCATCTGGAAGAATGTCGCGCATGTCAGCGAATCAGGCCTGCAAACCGGGGGATTGCCCGACAGCGTATCCGATGAGTTGCGCGAATTGTTTGTTGAAGAAGCGGGAGAGATTCTCAAAGGCATGCGCCGTAGCGTTGCCGAACTGAGTCGCGAACCGGAAAGTGCCATCGAGCGCAATCGCCTGTTCCGTTATCTGATGAATATCAAAGGGTCCGCGGCGATGGTCGAACAGGAGGAACTGTTCGATGTTCTCTCGGTGATGGTCGCCGTTTTCGAAGATATCGAAGTCGGTCGCTTGACGATCGACAATGCCGTCTCGGGTTTTTTCGAGTCGGCTCTTGCGGCTTTGGAAGGCATTCTACGGAACCTGACCCGAGGAGAACGGCGGCACGTCGAGATTATGGAGGCCTTTCGGCATGATATCGAATTGATTCTGCCGAGGCTTATTCCCCAGGATACGGAGGATGAATCGCTCGATTACGATGCTCCTCCCATCTTGGACGATATGGCCATGCGTCGCCATTTGGAAGAAGCCTTCATGCAGGAGAGCCAGGAGCATCTTGCGGCCCTTGGCCAGCATATCCTGGAGGCTGAAAACGGGGATCGTTCGTCCGAGCGGGTGCAGCAGGTTTATCGTGTCGTACATACGTTGAAAGGTGCTGCGGCGACGGTCGGGAACGAGCGGGTGGCCCGTGCGGCGCATCGCCTTGAAGACCTGTTCGATTTATGGCGCGAGAAGGAACAGCCATTGGACGAAGTGCTGCTGGACGTTTTGTATCGTTCGGAAAGCATTTTACGCCGATTGATCGAGATCGGGACGGAGAAATCGGAAGAAGGGGATCGGCTGGTTGGCGATCTTTATCGGTTGGTGGCTCAGATCTTACCGGCCGGACAGACGGGTGGAGATCCGGCGGCGGAATCGATGTTCGACGAGGCCGCGAATTCTCAAACGGTTCCGGCGTCCTCCGAACGGCCCGTTGAATCCGTTCTCGATCCGCGTACCTTTCGTGTTTCGATGGCGCGCATGGATCAGATGATCAATCTGGTGAGCGAGCTTAGCTCCTATCGCACGCGCCTGGATGATCTGACCGGCCTTTTCTCCGGGTTATCGAAAAAGCTCAAGTGGGAACGTAAAAATCTTTCCAAATTGGTTGGCGATTTTCAACGGAAGCACCAGTGGTCGATGCCGTTGCCGGGCATGATGGAGCCCAATAGTTCCGGTTTCAGTGACCTGGAATTCGATCACTATTCCGACCTCGCCGTATTCGCGCGGAATTTGGAAGATCTCGACCACCGAATCAGTTCGGTTTTCAAGATTCTCGAAAGCCTTCTGGTCAATTTTACCGAACAGGGCTATGAGTTCAATACGCTCGTGAGTAAGATTCAGGACGAAATGATCCAGATCCGTATGGTTCCCATGGATACGTTCTTCCGCACACTCACTTATCAAAGTATGAATATTGCTCGCTCGCTGGGGAAAAAGCTGCGTGTCTTCACGTATGGCGGGCAGACCGAAATCGACAAAAGCGTCATCGATACCATTGCCGATTCGCTTCTGCACGTCATTCGCAATTGCCTCGATCACGGGATCGAACTGCCGGAAGAACGAGAGCGACTCGGTAAATCTGCGACGGGCGTTTTGCGTTTGTCGGCCAGTACCGAGGAACGTTCGGTGGTCTTGCGTATCGACGACGACGGTGCGGGAATCGATGTGAACGCCATTGCCGAGGTGGCTTTGCAGGCCGGCCTGATGAACGAAGAGGATCTGAAAAACAAAAGTCGCGAAGAACTCCTGAACTTGGTTTTCCACCCACAGATCAGCACGCGGCCCAAAGCCGGAACGGTGTCGGGGCGCGGGGTGGGAATGGATGCGGTACGTCACGCCATTGCCGAATTGTACGGTTCGATTTCCCTGGAATCGGAGCCGGAAGCCGGAACGCGGGTTACCATCAAATTGCCCATGACGATCGCGGTACAGCCCATCCTTTTCGTGACGGCCGAACGGTTTCATTTCAGTTTGCCGATGAACTATGTCGAAACCATTGTGGAACCCGGGATGGTTGACCTCGATGCCGCCGATGAGGAATCTTTGTCAGTGAACGGCGAAATCTTGCCGGTTAACTGGTTGGCGGGCTTTTTTCGGCTCGACCACGAACGCAACTTTCAACGACTGCCGGTGATTATCCTCAAGGCGGGGGATCGTCGTATGGCGTTGGTGGTGAACGCGGTGACCGGGCGTGATGATGTGATCGTTCGGCAGCTTCCGAATCTTCTGGATGCCAGTTCCCATTTTCTGGGAACGGCCGTGACGGTGCAAGGGGACGTGCGACCCGTTCTGAATGTTCCTTTCCTGTTTGAATTGGACGACGATTTGCCCGCCATGGTTGTCTCGGATCCCGGTCCTCCGCGTAAGGTGGAAGTTCTGGTGGCCGATGATTCCCTCTCGGTTAGAAAAACATTGGCATATATGCTTGCCAAGCACGGGATGCGCGTTACGACGGCCAAAGACGGGCTGGTGGCGTTGCAGAAGGTGCAGACCTTAAAGCCCGATCTGGTGATCGTGGATCTCGAGATGCCCAATCTGAACGGCTACGAATTGATGGAACGGGTGCGCGAGAATCCCGAAACCGCGCATTTGCCGCTTCTCGTTTTGACCTCGCGCGGTGGCGCCAAGCATCACCAGCGCGCATTGACGGCCGGAGCGGATGGCTTTCTTTCCAAACCGGTGTTGGAGCGCAAGCTGGTGCAGAATATCATGGCCCTTCTTCCTGCCGTTTTGCGTGATTTGGTTGATACGGAAAGATCGTATAACGTTTAAACTGGGTTTTCCTCTTTCTTCTTCCGGTCTGTTGCTTTTCGAATACGCACCACGCGATCGACGTTTTCAGTTGTATCGTTGTTCCCAATGTATATAATGAGTATAACAGTGATTGGAGTCTGGTGCCGGAGGAAGAATGGTCGATAAACCGAGAAACAGCCCTGATGGGGATTATTTGCAGGAAGCTGAGTTGCTGCGCGTACTGGGACACCCCGTGCGGCTTAAACTGCTGGTATTACTGGCTGAACAGCCCGCGAATGTCAAGAGTTTGTGGACGCGGCTTGAGTTGAATCAATCGGCTGTCAGTCAACATCTGGCCAAGCTCAAGAGCCGCGGCGTGGTCAAGGGAGTGCGGAGCGGTAGTGCGGTGGTTTATTCCATCAACCACGCTCTGGCCGCGCGGCTGGCCAAATGGATCGGATCGCGCCGTCGGGGGTGACGGCGTGAGCGGGCTGTGCTATGATCGCGGGACCGACGGTCCCGTTTTTTTGTTTCAGGGACTGTCATTGATTGATACCGGAGGTAAGGATGAAGCGAGCGTTCAACGATGCGGCCCCGATCTTGACCGATACCGCGTTGGTCGAGGACTTTTTAGCCTTGGCGCGTATGGAAACCACGGCCGACGAAGGCAGCGACAGTTGGCCCTCTACGCCCGGCCAGCTTGTGGCGCTGGAATGGCTTGAAGAACGACTGAAGGCAATCGGGTTAGCCGATGCGGAACGCGATGAGAACGGGTATTTATTCGCCACCCTTCCCGGAAACGTCCCGGATGCGCCGACGGTGGGACTTCTGGCCCATGTGGATACGGCTCCCGACTTTTCCGGTAAAAATGTCAATCCTATTTTTCACGATCCCTATCGAGGTGGATCGATTGAGTTGCCCAACGGAGTGCTGATTACGTCGCGTCAATCGCCGGAGATTCTCGATTGCGTGGGCGATACGATCATCACCTCCGACGGTTCGACGCTTTTGGGAGCGGATGACAAAGCCGGAGCGGCGGAAATATTGGCGGCTCTGACGGTTCTTGTTGCGAATCCCGATCTGCCGCGTCCGACCATCCGAGTGGGTTTCACCCCCGATGAGGAGGTTGGACGGGGAGCCGAACGTTTCGATGTCGCACGCTTCGGGGCGGATGCCGCCTATACGGTCGATGGCGGGTTTGCGGGTGAAGTCAATGCCGAAACGTTCTGTGCCGATGCCGCCAAAATCACCTTTACCGGGGTTGCCGTGCATCCCGGTTACGCCAAGGGCAAATTGATCAACGCCTTGCGCTCTCTGGGACGTCTGCTCGACCGGTTGCCAGCTGACGAAAGTCCCGAAGCCACCGACGGACGCGAGGGATTTATACATCCCACCAACATAAGCGGCAATGCGTCCGAAGCCACCTTGAAACTGATCATTCGCGACTTCGATGAGAAGGAGCTCAAGATGCGTGGCCACCGGCTACGGCGTCTGGTCGAAGCGATCGAGGAGGAGGAGCCGCGTTTGAAGACCCATGTCGAGATTACGGAAACCTATCGTAACATGTCGATCTGGTTGGCAAAAAGGCCCGACGTGGCCGATCGTCTGGTGCAGGCCGTGCATGATGCCGGTATTGAGCCCGTACTCAAGCCGATCCGTGGTGGAACGGATGGCTCAGGCTTGACCGCCAAGGGATTGCCCACCCCCAACATTTTCTCCGGGGCCATGCAGATCCACGGTCCGCGCGAATGGGTTTCGACACGAGTGATGGCACAGGCCGTTTGTACCTTGCTGAATCTGGTTCAACGCTGGACTGAAGCGGCTCCAGCCTGAAAATCCGGCCGTATTGCTATTGACCTTGCCGGGCTTTCGTGACATAGTCCCCCCTTCTTGCAGGTCCGGCTTTCATTGGGTGTGGCGGTGGCGATGAAAACCGGACGCGGGTCGCCATCCGACCGAAGCTTTGCCGGTTGCGGTTGCGCGGCATCGGCTGAGGGAATTATTTCCACCACGACAAGGAAGCTGAGATGTTTGATAAGTTTCGCGAGGAATGCGGCATCTTCGGTATTTTCAACCACGAAGAGGCGGCGCGGTTCATTTACCTGGGCCTACACGCCTTACAGCATCGTGGTCAGGAGAGTGCGGGGATTTGTACCGACGACAACCACCGCCTGCATATTCAGCGGGTGATGGGTTTGGTTTCGGAGCAGTTCAGCGAGCCGGTGCTCCAGAAATTGCCGGGCCGTACGGGTATCGGGCATGTCCGCTATTCCACCGCCGGTGCCTCGCATGTGAAAAATGCGCAGCCTTTCCAGGTGAACTACGCGCGCGGGCAACTCGCTGTCGCTCATAACGGAAACCTGGTCAACGCCGCCCTCTTGAAACGCCAACTCGAAAGTGAAGGGTCCATCTTCCAGTCTACGATGGATACCGAGGCGATCGTACATCTCATTGCCCGTTCGAGGAAAGAGACCACCGAAGAGGCGATCGTCGATGCGTTGAGTCAGGTGAGCGGTGCGTATTCGGTTGTGTTTTTAGAGCCGGGCAAAATGATTGCCGTACGTGATCCGATGGGATTCCGCCCGTTGGTCTTGGGTAAATTGGAAGGCAGTTGGGTGGTCGCAAGTGAAACCACGGCTTTATCGCTGATCGACGGCACTTACGTGCGTGAAGTCGAGCCGGGCGAGATGATCGTGATCGAAGGCGACAACAAACTGCGTTCGATTCAGGCATTCGAGAAGGCTAAACCGCACCGCCAGTGCATATTCGAATATGTTTATTTCGCTCGTCCCGACACGTTGCTGTTCAATCGTAGCGTCTATGATGTGCGCAAGCGTATGGGATGCGCCTTGGCCCGTGAGAATCCCGTGGAGGCCGATGTGGTGATTCCGGTGCCCGATTCGGGGGTCCCGGCCGCTATCGGCTACAGCCAGGAAGCGGGCATTCCCTTCGAAATGGGATTGATCCGAAGCCATTACGTGGGGCGTACGTTCATCGAACCGACTCAGTCGATCCGGCATTTCGGGGTCAAACTGAAACTGTTACCGGTCAGCGCTGTCATTCGCGGCAAGCGGGTGGTGGTGATCGACGACTCCATCGTGCGCAGTACGACGGCGCGCAAGATCGTGAAAATGGTATGGGAAGCCGGGGCCACCGAAGTGCATATGCGTGTCAGTTCCCCTCCCACCATTTCGCCCTGCTTCTATGGAATCGATACTCCGAACCGGCAAGAGCTGGTTGCCGCGACCCACACGGTGGAAGAAATCCGCAAGCAACTGACGGCCACCAGCTTACGCTATCTGTCACTGGGTGGGATGGTCGAGGCGACGGAAAAAAGCGGCAAGAACTTCTGTCATGCCTGCTTCTCCGGCGAGTATCCCCTGGCATTTCCCAATCACCTGGAAGAAGCCAAGTCGGCCGAGGTCGAGCCGGACGGCAAGCGTTGACGTAAGCCCGGAATCCGACCGAACTTTTCTCTTTCTACTTAAAATGCGCGGTGGATCGTTTTATGCAAGGTCAGGTCGCTGAGGCGCACCGGACCGAACACGAAGCGGCGCTGTGCGTTGTAGCCAATCACCGGATCCTCCGCCGCCGGATCGAATAACGTGTACAGATCGTTCAAGGGCAGGGTGTTGATGTGAATCAGACCGCTCTCGGCTTCACGTAGCAGCTGACTCTGGGCGTCGTAGTCTCCGATCGCCAGCACCAGCGGTTGTCCGCGACCCTCACGGTTGATGAGGTCGAGCGCCATGTCAAGTCCATCCGCCGTCTCGATTGAGATGGTTGGCTGGGTTGGGTGAGTGACGGGCTCGGTTTGGCCGACGGTCGCACGCCAGCCCGAATCGCCGGTGAGCGTGAATGTCGAGCGCTCGGCGATATCGATGATGGAAGGGGCGACTTTCGGTAGAACCTCGGCGTCGATCAACCAGCGCAAATGCGCCGCCACCGGTGTCTGCAACAGGTGCTCGACCTGTTCGAGAGTGGCCGAGCGATGTATGTATAAAATCGGAGTCCCCGTTCCCGGCCAAAGAATGGGAATCTGGGACTTTCTTAATGTGGCGGCGAAAGTCTCCCCATTACCCCAGGCGAGAGCCAGCGGAAGGCGGTCGCTCTCGGCAAGCAGGGCCGTCAAGGCCTCGGGACCGGTGTCGGATAAAAGTTGGAAGGCCGGGCGGGGTAGGTTGACGGCTTTGAGGGCTTCGCCTATGGCCGCATCCAGCGCCGCGAGTGTGTGCAAGGCGCGTGGACCGCTGCGCAGGAGGCAGGCATTGCCGCATTTGATACAGGCCATCAGGCATTGGAGGGCGTAGCCGGGAGCGGCCTCGGTGACCACGGCCACAAGTCCCATGGGCATGCGTAAACGTGCCGCAGACCAGCCTTTCGCAGCGGGGTCATCGGCATTGCTATCAAGCGGGATGACTTGTCCGATGGGGTCGGCCAATCGCAGCAGGTGTTCGGCCGTGTCGGCCAGACGATCCACGGCATCAGCATCCAGACTCCAAGGGGCATCGGTTTTGCCGCTGTTGTCGGATGCGGCTGCGTCGAGGATGGATGCACGATGACGGCGTAAGGTTGCGGCCAGGGCTGATAAGGCTTCGTCTTTTTGCCAGGCATCCAGGCGCGCCATGTCGCGCGCCGCGATTGTGCCGCGTTCGATTGCCTGTAAGACCGTGTTGTGTGCGTTCATGCTGCCGTGTCTCCTCGTCTTTTGGGGGTTCGGCTCGGGATTGTCGGGTTTCGTTTTCTGTTTGCAACGGAGACATTGTATATTCCAGTTGCGAAATTGTCGATTTGAAGTATTCTGAGTGCGCACGACGAAACCGACTGTGGCGTGGGCGAGCCTGAATTCTCGTACCGAACGCCTTAATTCGACAGCAGATGTGAGGCGAGTATGGCTGAAGCCGCTTTCATTTACTCGGAATCCCTAGCTTCTTTCGATTATGGGGATGATCATCCCTTCAAACCGATGCGGGCGCGCAATACCATGGAATTGTGCAATCGGCATGGACTACTCTACGCCATCGGCGTTATTCGACCCGAACCGCGGCGTGCGACCCGCGACGAGCTGGAGTTGTTTCACGATCCGGCTTACCTGGATATTTTGGCTCGTGCCAATCTGGGCTCGCACGATCTGGCCATGCTGGAGGCGGGTATCGGGACGTCCGATTGTCCGGTGCTCAAAGGTATATACGACTTTTGCCTGGAAACGGTGGGCGCGACGCTGACTGGTGTCGAGACCGTTCTTGCGGGGGAAGCCAAGTGTGCTTTTAACTTGGTAGGCGGCCTACATCATGCTGGACGGGATCACGCCGAAGGGTTTTGCTACGTCAATGATGTGGGCATCGCGGCGGCTTATTGTCTCGCGAAGGGGCTGCGGGTGGCTTATGTGGACATCGACGCCCATCATGGAAACGGCGTGCAGGACGCTTTCTACGACAGTGATCAAGTCTTGGTGATCTCGTTGCACGAGTCCGGCGAGGGCTTCTATCCGCAAACCGGGTTTGAAACGGAGATCGGTGAAGGCAAGGGGCGTGGCTATACGGTCAATGTGCCGCTTCTCAAACGCACCGACGACGAGATTTACCTCCATGCTTTCAAACGTGTTGTGCCGCCGCTGCTCGACGCCTTCAAACCCGATGTGGTGATTGCCGAAATCGGGGCCGATACGATGATCTCCGATCCCTTGACCAACCTGCGTTTGACGAACAACGGTTATGAGGAAGTGGTCAAGTTGTTGGTGGCTCAGTCGCCGAAGCTGTTTGCGGCGGGTGGGGGTGGCTACGATATCTACCGGACGTCGCGCTGTTGGACCTTGGCTTTTGCGGCCATGTGCGGCATCGAACCGGAGGATGAATATGCCGGGTTGGTCGGCGGTATGATGTATGGCTCCGAGATCGGGGGCTTGCGTGATACGCCGGTTCAAACCAAAGGTGAAGACAAAACCAATGCCCGCGAGCAGGCCGACCGCGTGGTGGCGGCGCTCCATCAATCGGTCTTCCCCATTTTGGGAGCACGCGTGCCGTGATTCGTTTCAAACATTTGCGCATTCGCAGCCAGCTGGCCATTTTGTTCGTCCTGGTTCTGCTGCCGTTTCTAGCTTCCGAAGCGATTACCATCGGTTACTTCAGCCGCAGCCTGAAAGAGACATCCGAACGTGAGCTGACCAACGTCGTGCGGCATTTACTGCGCGCCGTCGAGTTGCAATCGCAGAATGTTGCGCATGGACCGCTTCCGTTTTACGAGGCATCGTCGTCGGATCCGGAAAGGCCGGGCAAGGATGTTTTACATTTTCTTACGGAAGTGTTTCTAAGCTTTCGTGTCGGCAAAACCGGTTACCCTTACGTCATCGACAGCAAGGGTACGCTGATCATCCATCCAGCCAAAACCGGACAGAACATTATCGACAGCCTGGATTCCAAGGGTTTTGCCTTCATTCGGGCCATCACGGCTAGAGCTGGCAATCTCAAAGCCGGTGAGGTGGGCACCATCCGCTATCCGTGGCGTAATGTCGAGGAAGGCGAAAAGATCCCGCGCATGAAAGTTCTGAAGTATATGTACTTCAAGAAGTGGGACTGGATCGTTGCGGCGGGGGCTTACGAGGAAGAAGTCTATGGGGTCCTCGATCGGATCGAGCTTTACATGACCGCGTTCTTTGCCGCGAGTGTTTTACTCGTGGTGCTGTTTACCCTCGCCATGAACCGTCTGATTGCGCGGCCGGTTGTGAATATTGCGCAGGCGGCTGAGCGTATGGCCGAAGGAGACCTGCTGAGCCAGGTTTCGATGCCTGTCGGTGGACATGAAATTGCCGTTTTATCCCGTAGTTTCAATTGGATGGCCGACCAGGTGCGCGAAAAAACCGAAAATCTGGAGGCGGCGGTCGAGGAGCGGACTCGTGCGTTGAAAGAATCCCGGGAGCGGTATCGCAATTTGGTGGAGAACACCGTCGATGGTATCGTAACCGCCGATCTGAAGGGCGTCATTACCTTTGCCAATAGCGGAATGGAAGGCATGTTGGGGGTGGGGCGTGAAAAGATCATCGGGCGGCCCATTTGGGGCATTTACGAAGGAGGGATCGACCAAGCTCGTAAAATCATGCATGTTTTGCGCAAGGAAGGCAATGTTACCAGCTACGAGATGCAGCTTTTAGGGCCCGACGGCGCCATTCCCATCCGTACCTCAGCCTCGATTTTGCGTGATGCGGAGGGGCATGAAATGGGCACCTTGGGTATTTTTTCCGACATTACCAAGGTCAAACAGCTTGAAGGCGATTTGAAGAAGGCGCAGGCGCACCTGATTCAGTCGATGAAACTGCGGGCACTGGGTGATTTGGTTGCGGGCGTGGCGCATGAAATCAACAATCCGTTGATGGCCTCCACCACGATGCTGCACGTTTTGGATAAAGAACTGCAAGAGCAAGGCCCGAGTCTTTTACCACGGGTGGAGATTCTCAGGCGCTGTAATCACCGTATTACCAAGATTGTTAACCACTTACGTGAATTCTCGCGCCAAACTATCATGGAAATGGAAGTCATCGATCCAAACTTGCCGGTGGATAATGCCCTCCTGATCAGCGCGCAGCAGTTGATGAACAACGGCATCCAGATCGAGAAGGAATTGACCGAAGGGCTACCGGCTGTTCTGGCCGATCCCAATCAACTCGAACAGGTTTTTCTCGACCTGATCGCCAATGCGCGCGATGCTCTGGAAAATGTTGACGGAGATCGGCGTTTGAAGGCCGCGACGGGTTTGACGGATCTGGATGGACAACCGGCGGTGGGTATTTGTATCAGCGACAGCGGGCCTGGTATTCCGAAAGAGATACAAGACAAGATCTTCGAACCCTTTTATACCACAAAGGATGTGGGTAAGGGCACCGGCTTGGGGTTGTCGATCTGTTATGGCATAATCGAAGAGCATCGCGGGCGTATCGATGTGGACAGTTCTCCGGGGGAAGGGACGACCTTCACGATCCGGCTGCCCTTGGCCGATCTGTCCGTTAATGGGGATGCGAAACAGGAGGATGGACATGAGCTGTAGAATTTTGGTGACGGATGACGATGAGCTGGTGTTGATTGCCGTGGAAGGACTCCTTGTGAGCGAGGGCTTTGATGTCATGACCGCCACCAACGGCCCGGAGGCGTTGGAAAAAGCGGCAGCCGAATCGTTTGAACTGTTTCTGCTTGATATCATTATGCCCGGTATGTCGGGTTTTGAAGTTTGCGAGAAACTGCGCGCCATGCCCGCTTACGCACAGACGCCGATTGTTATGCTGACGGCGAAAAGTGCGGAAGCCGATCGCAAGCGCGGGTTGGAAATCGGGGCGACACGCTTTCTCCCCAAACCCATCGACCCGAAGGAGTTGGTGCGTATTCTGAAAGATGTGACGGCTTGATTTGCCTGTCTTTCCGAATGTTTGTCTGTTCCCTCTAAGAATCGAAATAGAGTTTGATCTCGTACGGGTGGGGGCGGTTGCGTACGGCGTAATAGTCGTTGTCGATTTTGTAGCGCACCCAGGTTTCGATGATTTCTTCGGTGAAAACGTTACCTTCGAGCAGGAACGCGTGATCGTCTTCCAGCGCGTGGCAGGCCTCGATGAGCGAGGACGGGACCGACCGGATGTGGGCGAGTTCTTCCGGCGCGATCTTGCTGACGTTCATATCGTAGGGCCCCATCCCCATTTTTGTCGGATCGAGCTTGTTTCGGATACCGTCGAGTCCCGCCAGCAGCATGGCCGACATGGCGAAGTAGGGGTTGCAGGTGCCATCGGGAGAGCGAAATTCGATGCGTTTTTTCTGTCCCAGTGCATATTTGGGAATGCGCACCGCCGCCGAGCGGTTGGCCTGCCCGAAAAACAGCTTGGTCGGTGCTTCAAAACCCGGTACGAGCCGTTTGTAGCTGTTGGTGCTGGGGTTCGTAAAGGCCAGCAACGCGCGCCCATGGTGTAAAAGACCTCCGATATAATACAGGGCCAATTCGCTGAGTCCGGCGTAGCCGCTTTCGTCCAAAAACAGGTTTTGGCCGTCGGGGCCGATCAGGTATTGGTGAAAGTGCATGCCGCTACCCGCTTCGTTGAACAGTGGCTTGGGCATGAACGTGACGGTTTTTCCGTGACGTTGAGCCGTATTTTTGATGATGTGCTTGGCCCGCATGGTGTTGTCCCCCATGCGGGATAACGTATCCAGCAGGGTTTCGATCTCGCTTTGGCCGGGTCCGCCCACTTCGTGATGGTGATAGCGAACGGGGATGTTCATTTCCTCAAGCGTGGCGGCCATTTCGGCCCGCAGATCGTGCATGGTATCTTGGGGTGAGATCGCGTGGTAGCCGCCCTGCGCGGGGATGTTGTGCCCCAGGTTTTGGCCGTCCATCTGGCTGTTCCAGTCGGCTTCTTGTGAATCGATCATATAAAAACTGGTATTCACGTCTTCTTTCACGTTGACCGAGTCGAAAATGTAAAATTCGAACTCCGGCCCCCATAAACTCTTTGCTCCTTTACATTCGGACGCCAACAGGCTTTCGGCGCGGCGCGCCACATTTCGGGGGTCGCGAGAGAAAGGCTGCTTGGTGTCCGCCTCGAAAATACTGCAAATCATCGATAGGGTCGGACGCGCCCAGAAGGGATCGAGTTCGATGGTGTCGAGATCCGGGATCATGACCATGTCGCCCGATTCAACGGATTTGTAGCCGGGGACGCTGGAGGCGTCGAAAGGTTCGCCTTGTTCGAAGATTTCGCGGTTGAGCCGCGAAGCCGGGAGGGTGAGGTGGTACCAACGACCAAACAGGTCAACGTACTTCAAATCCAGGTTTTCGATTTTGTGGGTTTCGCACAGCTCGACGACATCCTCGTAACGCATCGCTTCCTCCTGCTGTTTGAATCGGGGCAATCGCGGGATCGACATCGGATAATAGGCAAACATAGCGATTAGCCGCAATTGATGAGAGCACAGATGCCAAAAAACGGCAAGAAAATCGCGAAAACCAGTGAAATATTTTGCGGTGCGTCGATTATTCTGCGACGTGGAGCGGATTGGTGTCTGTTGTAAAAGACGACGCGGCTTGTTTGCATCGAATCAAGTTGACCGGTGACACCTCTGGCGTCGAGCGGTGTTGATTCAGGCGAAGGCAAAACAGGCGGCCGAGGCCGCTTTTAAGGAGGCATCATGTATACGCAAATTAGATTACGCTCCGATAGTCGCAGGTCAAAGCAGGGTCCGCATCTCCTGCTCTTATCTTTTTTGTTTGTAGTTACAATGGTTTCCACGGCTTGGGCCCAAGCATCTGAACATTTCGAGGCGGAACCGCCGGATGCGCGAGTGAGAGAAATGGAGCGCTTGCAAGCGGAAATGGAGAAAGCCGGATACGAGGCCGAAAAGGCCCAAGCCGAGGCCGAAAAAGCGCGGGCCGAACTGGAACGCGCCCGCCTCGGAGAGTCGAAAGAATCGCCCAAGCCATTGAAATACAACGTCGTTCCTTTCAATCTCGGGCTTTTCCCGCCCGCCCAGATCAACTCGGCCTTTGACGGTCCCGTTTTGAACAATGTCAGCTTGGGATTTTTCGCGACCGAACAGGATGCCTTACGCGGTCTGGCTTTGTCGTTGTTCGTCAATGTCACCCACCGGGATAGCAAAGGAGTGACGGCGAGCCTGGTGAATGTCACGCTGGACGATGTAACGGGCCTTTCGGCCTCCGGATTGGTCGACTATGTTGCGGCGGATGTGGTGGGTCTCCAGATGGGCTGGCTTTACACCCACGCTGGTGGCGACCTGAAAGGCGTTCAGTTGAGTGGGCTCGGCAGCTTGGCTTTGGGCGATGTTACCGGTGTGCAGTGGGGTTACGTTTTTGCTGCCGCGAAAGGCGATGCTACCGGTTGGCAGAGTGGTCTTCTGGCGTTGACCTTGGGAGACGTCCGCGGTTTGCAGACCGGTCTGGTCACCCATGCCCACGATTTGAAAGGCTTGCAATTCGGTTTGGTGCATGTGGTCAGCGGTGACCGATTTACCGGCGCACAGCTTGGTCTGGTGAATGTGGCGGCTGTAGAACAGGCACGGGCGGCGCAAATCGGTCTGGTGAATGTGGATACCGGCCGCCATCGGGGTTTGCAGCTGGGCTTGGTAAACTACGCCGACGACGTCGACGTGCCGATCGGGCTTTTGTCCATCGTCAAAAAAGGGATGTTGCATGGCAATTTCTGGAGTAGCGATACCGCCGTGGTGAATATGGGACTCAAGCTCGGTAGTCGCTATATTTACAACATCTACACGATCGGTATGCAGCCGCTGGTGGCCGAGCGTACCTTGCAATACGGGATGGGCTTGGGCGGTCATATTCCCATTAACGAACGCTGGTTCATCGATACGGATATTCTGACGCTGCGTATCAATGCCACCGACGATTTCAGCGAAGCGGCCTATATGTCCAAATGGCGCGTGTTGGCTGGGTGGCAGGTTGATGAGCGGGTGGCGCTGATCTTCGGACCGACGCTGAACGTCTCGTGGTATGAAGCGGATGGCTTGTCACACAAAGACGCAAGCTTTTTGCCGCAGTTCAAGGTGGGCAGTTACGCCGACACCAGTGTGCGTCTCGCCCCCGGGTTTGTGGTTGGTGTGCAGATTTAGGGAGTTCGAGTCCCGTTTCTTTTCAGCATGTGAAGGCCTGATTTGCCGGGAAGGCGAGTCAGGCCTTTTTTCCCGCAACGGGTAGCGTCCAGGACTCCACACACAACACGTCGGCCAGTTCCTTGCGTCGAGCACGCGGCGGATCGGCTTTACGGGCGTAACCGAGCGCGATCAGCAGGACGGGCAACACCTCGTCCGGAATCCCGAAGCTGTTAGACAACCCGGCCGGATCGAAACCGGAAAGCGGTGTTGCATCCACCCCTTCATCGGCGGCTGCCGCAATCACCAGGGTAGCCGCCATCATGACGTCGCGCAGGACGGTGTCGCGGGCTTGCGGTGCGTCTTTATAGCGGGCGCGGACCAGATTCAAATAGCCCTGGCGCGCTTCGGCCGGGAAGTAACCTTTTTCGACCATGTCGTCGGCCATCCGTTCTGCTTCGCGCCAGCAGGTGGTGTCGCCGCATACAATCAGGATGGCCGAGGCGTCGTGCACCTTCTGTTGTCGAGCGGCCGTTTCGAAAAGCCGTCGTTTTCCCTCGGGCGAGGTGACCAGGATGTAGCGCCAGGGTTGCAAGTTGAAATTGGAGGGTGCATTGAGGGTTTGTTCGAGGATGCGCCGAAGCGTGCTTTCGTCGATGCGGCGGGAGGGATCGAAAAAGCGGGTGGACCGCCGCGATACGAGAAAATCCTTGATTTCCATGCTCACCTCGCCTGTTGCGTTATGCGAACTTGGCAAAATCCATTACTTGGTTTCCACCGTCACCGATATGGGGGCGGATTGGGTATCGGTCAAATAGTCGAATGCCTGGACATCGCCTTGCAATGTGGCGCGGAAAAAGGCCACCAGCAGTCCGGCGGTCAGCGTGCGCATCGGCGCGCGCGACGGCCCGGCGAGGCAGGATGTGCATTCCACCGTACAGCCGATCGGGGCATCTTCCAGCATGTCGTTGTGGCCGTATTCCGGTGCGATCACGTGGAAGGCGGGCGATGGACTGGCGGCGTAAAACTGTTCGTGGTTGTCGCCTTCCGGTGCACAGGCCGGGGAAAAGATACTTGCCGCAAGCGGACCGAGCCCGGTTCCCAAAATAAGACTGGGAAAGTCGAGGTCGAAGGCGCCGTCGATGATGCGTTCCTCGCCACCCAGCGGTCCGCCCTGGCCGTCTACCGGATCCACTCCCGCCACCGCGTCGGCGAGCTCGGGGTGCTCGCTAAGAACGATCCAGATCACTTTGCCGCCGCGGGAATGCCCCGACAACCCCAGACGGTCCATGCGGGCCGTCACCCGTGCATAGCCGTTTAGATGATCCGGCAGCCACTCATACAGGGAAAGCGCCAGCGCCGCTTCTTCGTAAGCCGTGGGTTGACCGATTGGAATCGGACCGGCGGTATACATCTGTGGAGCCACGACGATGAAGCCATGTGAGGCGATGTGATTGAGCAGGGTGGTGTAGTAGTGGTTGGCCATCAGAAAACCGTGCTGATAGACGATAACCGCGTATTCACCTTCCTCGGCCGGGGTGAAAATTTTCATCGCGACCGGGGCTCCTTGTGTGTCCTTGGCCACGTCGTAAATGGCGGTATCCATGAGGGCTAAGGAGTAAGGATTTTCGGTGCCGACATAAAGGCCACCCGCCTCGAAATCGGGCTCGTAATCGACAAACGCATCGCCATCGGTTTCGGGAGCCGGTTCGGCGTCGAGATCGGTGTCGTGTTCGGCGGGGCCTTCCACGTCCACCTCGGGGTCGAGGTCCGGTTCGACGTCGTCGAGATCGCCATCGGGAAGCACGTCCGGGTCGCCGTCGATCGGAATGTCTCCATCGGGCAGGGACGCCTCGGGGTCGCCATCGGGTGGGGTATCGCCATCGGGAATCTCGGTGAAGTCGTAATCGGTTTCAGTCGACGTGCCGTTGTCGCCATCTGTAACGGTCAGACCGGCATCCGCGCAAGCCCAGACGGCAAGCGACAGGGCAAAAAGCATGAACGATCGTGCAAGCCAACGGACAGACATCACGCTTCTCCTCATCGGCCGATCGGTTGCAAATGATCGGTTACAGGGTGGACGCGATAGTGGAACGATCTCTTCCCGTAATAATACGAAACATCTTACCGATCCAAAACTCTGTTTGAACGTTCTCAGGATGACATGTTTATCCAATGAAATCAATTCCCATGTGGGATGGGAGATTACTTGCCGATGCAGAAACGCGAGAAAATGCGATGCAGGATGTCATCGGGGGTGCTGATGCCGACCAGATCCTCCAGGGCGTTGAGTGCCTCATGAAGGTCGGCGGCCATGAGTTCCCAGGCGTTTTCGCCTTTTTCCAGCGCATTCAGGGTGCGAGTTAACGCCTGTTCGGCCAGACGAAAGCCCTGTTGATGGCGAGCTGAGGTGAGCAACAATTCATCGGAATCCACCGACGGCATGCCCAGTAAACGATTCAGCGCTGTTTCGAGTCCGTCGATTCCCTCTCCGGTTTTGGCGGAAAGCGTAACCGTCGGCCAGTCCGGGACAAGCTGTATCAGTTCGGATACATCCAAAGCGGTCGGGCGGTCGGCTTTGTTCAGGATGGCGATGCCGCGCTGGGGAGCCAGGCGCGTCGCCAGTGTGCGCTCGTTGTCTGTCAGGGGGCGCGAGCCATCAAGTACCCACAGCACCAGATCGGCTTGCGCCAGACGATTCCATGCACGCTGCATGCCGATGGCTTCCACCGGATCGGCGGCGGCTTCGCGCAGTCCGGCCGTATCGACGAAACGTACCGGTAGCCCGGCCAGATCGATGATGCCATCGACCATGTCGCGGGTGGTGCCCGGCTGGTCGGTGACGATGGCGCGTTCGGAACGCAGCAAGCGATTGAGGAGCGACGATTTTCCTACGTTGGGTGCGCCGACGATGGTGACTTCCACTCCTTCGTGCAAGAGTCGTCCCCGCTCGTAGCTGTCGGCCGCACGGCCCAGGGTGTGGGATACGGTTTGGATCGTTTCGCTATAATCGGCGGCGGCGGAAGGCGGCAAATCTTCTTCGGGGAAATCGATCAGCGCCTCGATATGAGCCAGGATGTCGAGTAGGGATTCGCGCGCGGTTTCACACAAGGTGGCGATATCGCCCTGTAAATGGCGGCGTGAAGCGTTTAAGGCGGCGGCGGTTTGACTTTCGATCACTTCCCGCACCGCCTCGGCGCGAGTCAGATCGAGCTTGCCATTTAGGAAGGCGCGCAGGGTGAATTCACCGGGACGCGCCGTGCGGGCACCGTGGGCCAGACACAATGACAGAATCTGTTCAAGGTTCAGGCGGCCGCCGTGGGCGTGTATTTCAGCTACGTTTTCCCCCGTGTAGGAATGGGGAGCAAAAAAACGTAGGGCCAGGACGAAGTCGAGCCGTTGTCCATCGGTCGGATCGACGATCGTACCGGGTACGGAGCGCCCGTGGGTGGCTTGGGTTTTCCGTGCGACGGGATGGAACAGCGCATCGAGGATCGCAAAGGCCGATTCTCCCGAAATGCGGATAATGCCCACCCCACCCGAGCCCGGCGGGGTGGTGACCGCCGCGATGGTGTCGTCGGTGATGCGGGTCATGATGTCGGCCGCTGCTTTCGGCTCAACTCGTCGGCGACCGCCGCTCGGTTTTCTTTGAGGTAGCGCTCGACGTCTTTTCGAGTGACGCTCAATTTTTCCACGCTTCCTTTCAAGACAAATTCCAGGGCTGCGCTTTTCGTGGGATCGGCTTCTTCTTCGATCATCAGCAGGATCGCGGCCAATCCCTTCATTGCGCCGGGGGCGGCTTGTTTCTTTTTAACCATCCCTATTTCTCCGCTTTATCGGCCTGCAATGGCGTCGATTTCCACTCGTACGTCGAGCGGTAGACGCCCGACCTGCACGGTGGCGCGTGCCGGAGCGTTTTCTGGGAAGAATGTGCCATAGATCTCATTGACGGTTTTGAAGTCCGCCATGTCAGCCAGGTAAATGGTTGTTTTCAGAATGTTATCCCAACTCATGCCCGCTTCGGCGAGAATGGCTTGGAGGTTGAGCATCACGCGCCGGGTCTGTTCTTCCACTCCTCCCTCAACGAGTTTCATCGTGCCGGGATCCAGGGGGATCTGACCGGAGATAAACAGCAGGTCGCCGTATTGAACGGCTTGCGAATACGGACCGATGGCGGCCGGGGCTTTCTTGGTTTGGAGGATAATTCGGGGCATCTGAAACTCCCGTAGCTTGGATTAACGTAGACGATGATCCACGACGCGCTCTACCCGCAGCACGCCGCGTACCCGCCGGAGTTTACGGCGGATCGTGTCCATCTGGTCCAGGTTTTTGACCAGAAAACGGAACAGGCTGGTGCCGATGCCGTCTACGGTCTGGGCTTGGACGGAACTGATATTGACGTTATTTTTAGAAAAAACTTCGGTCAAAGCTTGTAATATACCGGGGCGATCCTGGGAGGTTATTTTGATGCTGACCGGCATCTCCATGTCGTCTTTTTCGTCCCAGTAAGCTTCCAGGATGCGCTCCGATTCTTCACGCGGCATCTTGGAGCAATCCGTGCGGTGAATGGTGATGCCGTGTCCGCGGGTGACGAAACCCGCCACGGCGTCGCCGGGAATGGGATTACAGCATTTTCCGAAATGCACCAGCAGGTCGTCGATGCCGGAAATCTTGATGCCGGAACGTGATTTTCTACGCTTGGATTTCTGTGCCGCGCGCGATAATCCGGGAATCTCGGGGGGAGGCAGTTCCACTTTTTCGGGTGCGATAATGCGCAACAGGTCGGACACGCGTTTTCCGCCGCGTCCCAGCGTGATGAGGAACTCCTCGATATTCTTTGCTTTCAACTCTTGTGCAGCCCGGTCGAGGTCGCCCGATTTCAGCAGGCGGTTGAAATTCAACTCGACACGTTTGAATTCCCGTTCGGCCAGCTCACGTCCGAGTTCACGGCTACGCTCGCGTTCTTCTTCGCGAATGGAATGGCGAATTTTGTTCTTGGCTCGGCTGGTCTGACAGAAATCCAGCCATTCTTTTTTGGGACGCTGGTTCTTGTTGGTGATGATCGCCACTTCATCGCCGTTGTGCAACTTGTAACGCAAGGGAACGATGCGGCTATTGACTTTCGCCCCGGCGCAGTGGAGGCCCACTTGGGTGTGGACGGCGAAAGCAAAGTCGATGGGAGTGCTGTCGCGCGGAAGTTCGATGACTTCGCCTTGAGGGGTGAAAACGAACACGTAGCCGGAAAAAAGGTTGAGCCTCAGGGATTCGAGCAACTCGCCCGGGTCGTCCATTTCCTGGTGAATTTCGATCAGTTGGCGTAGCCAGTTGATTTGGGCTTGTTCGTTGGCATCGAAGGATCCCTGTTTCTGGCCTTCCTTGTAACGCCAGTGGGCGGCGATTCCGTTTTCGGCCACCTCATGCATGGCTTCGGTGCGGATCTGCAATTCCATGCGGTCGCCGTAATGACTGATGACGTTGGTGTGCAGCGACTGATAGCCGTTGGGTTTGGGCATGGCGATGTAATCTTCGAACATGCCGTGGATGGGTCGCCATTCGGCGTGGACGGCCCCCAGTGCCTGGTAACACTGATCGAGATTCTGGATGATGACGCGAAAGGCGATGATGTCGTAAATCTGGTCGAGTTGCAGATTCTTTCGCTGCATTTTGCGGAAAATCGAGAAATAATGCTTGGTGCGACCATAAACTTTCGCCTGGATGTCGTGTTCCGCCATCAATTCACGCAACCGTTCCTCGGTTCCATGAATAAATGTTTCCTGTTCTTTGACATAACGGGTGACGAATTCGTCGACTTCCCGGTACTGCTCGGGCATCAATGCGGCAAAGGCGCGGTTTTCCAACTCCACGCGCAGCCAATGGATACCCAAGCGGCCTGCGATCGGGGCATAGATATCGAGGGTTTCCTGGGCCAGATCGAGTTGTTTATCCGCGCTGGTCAGCCCGGTCAGGGTGCGGACGTTGTGCAGACGGTCGGCCAGCTTGACGAGGATGACGCGGATATCGCTGGCCATGGCCAGAAACATCTTGCGGAAGCTTTGAACCTGCTGTTCTTTCTTGGTGTGAAAATCCAGTCGGGTCAGTTTGGTAACGCCATCAACCAGAAAGGTGACTTCTTTGCCGAACTGCTTTTCGACCAGTTCGCGCGTCGCTTCCGTGTCCTCGATGCTGTCGTGTAGAAGTCCCGTGATCAGGCTTGCCTGATCGAGCCGCAATTGGGCCAGAATCGCAGTGACTTCAAGAGGATGGAGAATAAACGGCTCGCCCGATTGCCGCTTCTGGGCTCCATGCCAAAGCATGGCCTGGTTGAAGGCCCGCTCCAGACGTTCCACATCCGCGTTTGGCAGATACGCGACGATGCTGGCCAGCACCTCGCGAAAACGTTTTTTAATCGGTGGCTGCGGCATCCTTGAATTCCCGAAGCAGTTGGTCGAGCACGGCGTCCCGATCGGCTTTTACCGCGGGACGACCGAGCAGAATCGATTCCAATTCGGCGGTGGCGGTGGCTAGATCGTCATTGATGACAACAAAGTCATAGCGGCGCGCTAAAACGATCTCACCGAGAGCATTGTTGAGCCGCCGGGCTATTTCTGCCGGATCATCGGTTTTACGTTCGCGTAGTCGCCGGTTCAATTCGGCTCGACTGGGCGGAGCGATAAAAATCAGGGTGGCGTCGGGGTAAACCTGCTTGAGTTTGTCGGCCCCCTGAACGTCGATGTCGAATAAGACTTTCAAACCATCCTGAAGCAGACGGTTGACGAATTCGCGGCTGGTTCCATAGCGGTTTCCGTGCACTTGCGCCCATTCGAGAAAATCGCCACGGTTGACGCGGTCGGAAAACTCTTCTTCGCTTAGGAAGTAATATTCACGCCCGTCTTGCTCATCGCCACGACGCATGCGGGTGGTACAGGAGATGGATAGTCGAATTTCCGGGTGCTTTTGGGCCACGGCCTGGGTCAGGGTGGATTTCCCGGCTCCTGAAGGCGCTGAGACGACAAACAGCTTTTCTCCCCTCTCTTCGCTCATGTCTTGCGATCTCCTATTCCCCGGCTATTCGACGTTTTGAATCTGCTCGCGCAGTTTTTCCAGTTCGCTCTTCACTTCCACCACCATCTGCGAGATTTCGGCACTGCTGCTTTTTGAACCGATGGTGTTGATTTCACGGTTCATTTCCTGGATGAGGAAGTCCAGCTTGCGCCCAACGGGCTCTACGATGTCGAGAAAAGTCAGGAACTGTTGAATATGACTTTTCAAGCGGATGATTTCTTCCGTGATGTCGGTGCGGTCGGCGAAAAACAGAACCTCTTGCGCCAGACGCGTCTCATCGACTCCGCCTTGCGGTAAAAGCGCCGCGATTCTTTCCTCCAAACGCTTCTTGTAGATTTCCACCATTTCAGGAGCGAGAACGGCGAGTTTGCCGACGATTTTCTTGATGATATCCAGGCGTCCGGCCATGTCTACCGCCAGCAAGCGCCCTTCGTTCTCACGCATGTCGATCAGGGAATCCAACACGGTATCGATACCGGGCTCCAGACTCTTCCACATGCTTTCGAGATCTCCGGCCTGGCGTTGCAAGGTGACGACCTCGCGGGCGTTGATCATGTTGTTCAGGTTGATATCCTGGTTGACGCCGTATTTTTCGCGGATCGACCGGTAAGCTTTGAAATATTGGTCGAGCAGATCCCAGTTGACCGTCACGGCGCGTGGGACGTCCATTTCGGCCGCTTCACGATAAACCAGCAGATCCACGCGTCCGCGAGCCAGTCTCTCCCGAATTTTGGCCATGATGCGCTGCTCAAGGCCGTTCATGTCGGGGGGTGTTTTGACTTTAATGTCGCAGAACTTGCTGTTGACGGAACGTAGCTCGATGCGGTGGTGAAAGGCCCCCACCGCCAGATCGGTTGAACCGAAACCAGTCATTGATTTGATCATGGGTTTTGCACTCCATATTCTTTTGGGGTTTCCATATCATGCCTCCATACTGACCCTGCAACAGGATTTTGTCAAATCATGGGATTTTGCGGTTGTTAACGCGCGACAGCTTTGCCTGTTTTGGGGACTTCGGTCTTCTTCTTTTTCAGGTGGATTGAATTTGCGATCTTTTACAGCTCAGCGTTGCGTTAGCGGCGCGCTTGGGCTACGATTGCGGTGCAATCGACAGACAGAGGGAGAGTCAGGTGGTCCGGATGGCAAAAGCGCTCGATCAATCTCAGGTGAACCCGGCCGATTTATTTGCGTCGGTGGGATTGATGTTGGATATCGAGAGTGACGGACAGCTCAATCATGCCTGGCGGGTCGCTCTGGTGGCTTATCGCATGGCACAGCGGGTTTCGGCGTTCGAAGCTCCCTTGGTGTTTATCGCCGCCATGCTGGCCGACAGCGGGGCCTTGCATTTCAGGCAGCATGTCGTTCATGTTTTGGCTGCGCACCCGGCCGTCATCAATCAGAAAGCCCATAGTCCGTTGTTTTTTCACCCGATATTCGGGCATGAATTCATTCGTCGTCTGCCCGGGGTTCGGCCTGCGGCGATGCTGGTCCTGCAACATCATGAATGCATCAACGGCAGCGGCTATCCACACGGATTGGCTGGGGAAGAGATCGAACTGGGGGCTCAGATTCTGCGTTTTGCCGATCAGGTCGATTTGGTGATTCGTGCCGACCGGCCGGAGTCTGAACAGGATATTCTAAACAGTCTTCTGCCGTTATCGGGGGAAGATTTCGCTCCTCGCCTTTTACACTTGTTTGAAGAGATGCTAACGGGATCGCTCCCATTCGGCTTGCTTTTACAACCCGAGCGGATCGGCCAGGAAATAGAAGGCATCTGTCAGGAGTTACGTGATGTGCGGTTGATGGAGCGCGATAACCTTTGGGCGCGCGCCTTGCCGGCCATTTCGGATCTGATCGATACGCGCAATGGTCGCTATCTGCAAGGCCATGCATCCCAAGTGGCTCGATTGGCCGACTCGCTGGCTGAAAGGCTTGATCTGACAAAGAAGCAGCGCGAAGAGATCCAATGGGTCAGCCATCTTCAGAACATGGGAGAGGTGTCGCTTCGTGGCGATATCCTCTCGAAATCCAGCCCCTTAGGTGAAGAAGAACGTCTCCGGGTGCGGCGCCATCCGGTTTTGGGCGAACAATTGATCGAGCGGGTCAGCGGACTGGGCGAGGTGGCCCGGATCGTTCGCCACCACCACGAAAATTGGGATGGCAGCGGCTATCCCGATTCGCTGGCGGGAGCCGACATTCCCCTTGCCGCCCGCATCGTTCGTGTGGCCGACGCCTTTACCGCCATGACCGGCCAGCGTCCCTATCAACGCCGTCGCGACTGGAAGCAGGCCCTTAAAGAGCTCAGACGCCAGATCGGGAGGCAGTTCGATCCCACCGTCGTCGAGGCAACCCTCTCGATTCTTTCCGCCTGATCGTTTTTGCAGGGAATTAAAATTGTCAGGCTTATAGTCGGAATAGCTTTTTTTCGACAACTATCCTTATTCTTTGGAAAGTCTTGGATACGAGCTTTGAGTGCAGTGTTGCGTTTTAGGATGGGAAGACGGGAAGAAACTCTCGACAAACGGCAGGGAAAACGATGATGCGGAACCGTTATTGGATCGGCTTGTTGGGCTTACTAATGGTGCTGGTGAGTGGATGTACGTCGGGATCGACCCTCGATCTGTGTGGTGGGTATTGTCCGGCAGGCTACATCTGCAGTGATGACCGGTGTTTGCCGTTGGAGGATGGGGATTTACCTGCGGTGGATGGTGACTGCCCCGATGGCTGCGAGCGCGACACCGATGCGGATTGTGGCGGCTATTGCCCGCAGGGGTATGTTTGCACGAACGATGCCTGTGTGCCCGATAATCTTCCCGATGGAGATGAAGATTGGGATGAAGAGCGACTCGACGATGAGGAGGTGGATGCGGACGAGTATGGCGAATTGGATTTTGAAAAGCCTGCCGACGGCGACATCATCTTCATCGAACGTGAAGAAGAAATTTGGGAGGATGAACAGGAGGACGGCGACAACGAGTTCGATGAAGAGCTGGAACCTATCGACCCCTGCGAGTCGGTTGTTCCGGGGCAGGGACAGGTGTGCGTTCCCAATCCGCCGGAGGTCGGGGGATATTACCTGATGGATGCCACCGAGGTGACGCGTTTGCAGTATGAAGCCTATCTGGATGCGTTGACCGATTTCAGCCAGGCCGATGATCCCGATTGCGCCTGGAATGAAGATCCCACCCCCGATTATCGCGATTCGTGGCCCATCAGCACTGAAGGCGACCATCCTATTGTGGCTATCGACTGGTGCGATGCCAAAGCTTACTGCGCCGAAAAAGGCAAACGCTTGTGTCACGGGTCTTACGACTTACACGATGAGGCCGCTGAATCCGAATGGTACAATGCCTGTTCGCGTCAGGGTGAACGGACCTATCCATATGGCGATACCTTTGCCGGTTCCGCCTGTAATGGGGTGGAAACCGGTCTGCGTCTGACCTGGTCGGTGGGTGAACAGGCCGCGTGTCAGGGCGGATATTCCGGTTTGTACGACCTGAGCGGCAATGTGTGGGAGTGGACCGATGCTTGCGAGGGAGCCGGAGATGGGGGCTATTGCCTTATTCGTGGGGGATCGTTTACCGACAACTTCAACGGCGGCAACCTGCGTTGCGAAGATTTCTACATCTACGACCGCGATTCGCGCTATTACAACCTGGGTTTTCGTTGTTGTTCCGACGAGCCGGTTTATGCCGACGGAGATGTCGACGGTGATGACGAGAGTGAGTCCGCCGAATTCGTCGAAGTCGCCCAGCCGGATTGCAGCTGCGACGAAGCAGGGGTTTGTTGCGACGGGTGCGTCCCCATCAACGAGGGGGGGACTTGCAACGATTCGGACGCAGCCACCGGTGACGATCGCTGTCTGAGCGGAAGTTGTGTCGGCATGACTCTCGCTTGCATCGGGCAGTCCGATCTCACGGGTTGCGCCGATGATTTGCCTGCAACCTACGCGACCCATTGTTTCGACGAAACCTGTACCGGAATTTCTCTCGATTGTTTGGGTGTGGCCTGCGAAGGCGCTTACGAGTGTTGTCAAGACGCTTATTGCGCGAAAGATGCCGGTGAGCAGATGGGGATTTGCCGGGCTGGGTACGCGCTGCAAGGTGGGGGCATGGACCCCACGAAAATCCGCTACAGTTCCGATGCTAAGCTTTTGGCTTCGGTGGGCGGGGGACAAGTTCGTATCTGGGAAACCGCGACCTGGGGCTTGATTCGCGTACTCACCGGCCACGCTCAGCGCATCACCGATTTGGCCTTTTCGCCGGATGGTTCCCGGATTGCCACGGCCGGTGCCGATCGTAGCGTGCGCTTGTGGCGTGTCTCCGATGGCGGGGTCGAGCGTGAATTGCCGGGGCACAGCGAGGAAGTCAATGCGGTGGCCTTTTCGCCGGATGGTGCCTATTTAGCCACTGGTAGCTACTACTATGATGCCGTCGATGAAATCAACAAGGGAGAATTGTGGTTGTGGGATCTGGCGGATGGGACCGTGGAACGCACGTTCGACGGCCTTAAAGGCGCGGTGAATGACCTGGCTTTCAGCCCGGACGGTACCTGGATCGCCTCGGCCGGAAAAGACCCGGACCTTGGTGGAGTGGTCGTGATCTGGCAGGTGGCGGATGCACAGGTGTTGCGCAGCATTCCTTCGCATCCCGATCGGGTGACGTCGGTGGCCGTTTCTCCCGATGGATCGATCCTCGCTTCGGCTTCCGTTTGCGGGTATTACTGTGTCAACACCCTGAAATTGTGGAATGTCGCCGACGGCTCCAGTTTGCGGGTTATCGACGCCCATGTAGACGAGTTGAAGGATCTGACTTTTTCACCCGATGGGACACGCATTGCAACAGCCGGATATGACTACGTTATTAAAGTTTGGCGAGTGGCCGATGGTGGTTTGGATCTCAGCCTTTTCACCAGTCCGCAACGAGCCTGGGCCGTGGCGTTCGACCCGAACGGCTCGATTCTGGCGGGCGCGCGCGCCGACAATCGGATCGATTTGTATCGTTTGGCCGATGGCGAGATCGAGCGCACCGTCACCGGTCATGCCGGACGGGTGAATAGTCTGGCGCTTGACGCTGGGGGATTTGTGCTCGCCAGCGCGTCCTCCGATGGGGCCGTCAAGCTTTGGCGTGTTCAGGACCGAAAGGAAATCGGCCACTTACCGATGGATGCGGGGGCTGTTTATACTCTGGGAATTTCCCCCGATGACCATTGGTTGGTGGCAGGTGGCAAGGATGGAGAGATCAAGCTGTGGCGGCTTGGCGATGGCGCTTTCTGGCGTGATCTGGATGGTTTGGAAGATGATGTGTATGCGGCGGCCTTTTCCCCTGATGGCACACGGCTGGCCGCCGGCGGTGGAGAGGGGATTGTTCGCTTCTGGGATATGTCCGATGGCGCTCTGTTGGCGGATGAGGTTGTTGTTTCGGGTGAAATTCGTGCCCTGACCTATTCCCCCGACGGCGCTCGGTTGGTGGTTGGCGGGCAGACCCTCGCGGCGGATGGCTTGATCGCTCTTTACGATAGCGCGACTTTCGCACAGGTCGATACCTTCGACAGCCACACGGCTCAGGTCAATAGCCTCGTTTTTACACCGGATTCGGAACTTCTGTTCAGCGCGTCCGACGATCAGAGCGTCAAGGTCTGGCAGGTGTCGAGTGGGTTGCTCTTGCAGACGCTCACGGACTCCACCATGGAAGTTGAAAGTCTGGCCCTTTCACAAAATGGTCAACTTCTGGCCGGTGCCGGGGGTGATGCAACCAAAGGCGAGGTCCTAATCTGGCGTACATCAGACGGTATTCTGGCCCGTGAGTTGGTGCGAAACGGCAGCGGTATCAACGCGGTCGTCTTTACTCCCGATAGTGCAACCTTGATAACCGGGAACTGGGAAAGCGGCATCCATTTCTGGGATGTCGACGACCTCAATCCTTGACCGAACCTGTTTTCATGGTAGATCGCAAAGTGGGGGTTGCCTAAGCCCATTTCTCCGGCGCTTTTCGTTGCTTTTCCATTCGGCGGTGGTAAACTCGCCCCCGCGAGCTGGAAGGGGAAACCCGGGAGGTGGTATGGACGTGTAGGCTGGGAGTACAGGGAATGCGCAAACCGAAATCGGTGACGCACAACGTCCTTTTTTCCGTAGTCGGGCTGATTCTGGCGCTGGCGGTTTTCGCCATCAGTGGGGCGTTGCCGACCCCGGCTCGTCTGGTCGCCGCTGTCTTCACGACGGTTGTTTTCTTCTGGATCACCGAAATCATTCCGCTTTACGTCACCGCCCTGATGGGTGCGGTAGCCATTCAGCTTCTGCTCGATCCGCTGGCCCATCTGTTCGGCTTCGAACCGTACCGTTACAGCTTGTTTATGTCGCCGTTTGCTAGTCCGGTGGTGATTCTGATGTTCGGCGGCTTTTTTCTTGCACGCATCTTTGCCAAATACAATCTGGATGTCAGTTTCGCCAATTCCGTGCTCACCCGTCTCGGGTCGCGTCCATCGGTGGTGCTGGCGGGTATTATGGGACTGACGGCCTTCTTGTCGATGTGGATGTCCAACACGGCGACCACCGCCATCATGGTGGCGGCCATGTTGCCGGTGGTACGCAAGCTTCCCAAAGGGTCGCCTTTTGCACGCGCGCTCATGCTGGGCATTCCGTTCAGCGCCAATATCGGCGGGGTGGGGACGCCCATCGGCACGCCTCCCAATGCCATTGCCATCGGCCTTTTGGCCGATCGTGGAATCAACGTCTCGTTTGTGCAGTGGGTGCTGTATGGCGTGCCGCCCATGTTGGTCTTGCTGATTTTGTGCTGGGCGGCGCTGTTGCTGTTCTTTCCACCCGGAAAAGAAGCGGGTGACTTGCGGATTTCCACTGCGCAGGAGGGGGCGGCCAGCCGCCATGGAATCGTTTACACCACCTTTGCTTTGACGGTGCTTCTGTGGCTCACCGATTTCTGGCATGGGATTCCCTCGGCGGTCGTGGCCATGTTGCCGGTGTTGGTTTTTTCCGTGGCGGGTTTGTCCAATCGCCGTGATCTGAGGGAGCTGCCTTGGGAGATTCTGCTGTTGATCGGTGGAGGGATTGCGCTGGGCGCGGCCATTCAAGAAACGGGACTGAGCCGGTCGGTGGTGGAACTACTGAACCTCAATGCCCTGTCTCCGCTGATGGCCGGTTTGATCATGGGAACCCTCACGGCTTTGCTGGCTACCTTCATGAGCCACACCGCCAGCGCCAATCTGGTCGCCCCTATCGCGCTCTCGCTCAGCGGGGCCGATCCCATCTACTTCGCTGCCGTGGCGGCCTTGTCGGCCTCCTACGGCATGGCTCTGCCCGTCTCGACTCCGCCCAACGCCATCGCTTACGGTTCCGACATGATCGCGGTCTCCGACATGCTTAAAGTCGGATTGTTGATGACGCTTTTCGGGGTGGTGCTCTCCCTGTTCTACGTGTATTATTGCGTGGTGGTGTTCGGTGCGTAAAGGAGGACTGACCATGCGCGGCACATCCCGACTGGAGCATTGCCCGAACTGCGACGGCGTCGAACTCAAGAATTACATGCGCATCATGCCCGGCGAGGATGTGGAAGTGTTTGTCGAGTGCGCCGCTTGCGGATCGTTCGTGGCGCGTTACACGCTTAAAATGTATACCTCCGAAAAACCCTACGAAAGCTATCTGCGTCTCATGCTTCAACGTCCGATGGTGACGGGCTCGCAAACGCAGCAGGCCCAGTCCGAATTTGCCGAAACATTGATGGCTCATTACAAGGCCGTCAAACAAGGGGTGGAGGAGCAGGAAGACGGACGTGCCATCGAAGAAATCTTGGCGAACAGGCGAGATTGAAGCGATTCATTGCGGCGAGATTATCCCGGAAAATAAGGCTGAAATAAGCATTTAGATGCATCGCTTCCGATTCCTCCCTCATTCATGATACGATGGGGCCAAGAAAGAATTAATAGCCGCCTAACATTCCAAGTGTTTAATCATTTGGAAGAACAGAAACCCGGTTAACCCCATCTTGATTCGCGTATGCGGTCCGGAGTTGCGCCGTATCCATCGACTGTATGGCTGGGTTCCAGGAGATGCCATGGCTAAGCACGATGACCCGAGTTTCGGTCGACCGGAAATCCATGTGACGGTGAATCCTCGCAACGGTTTGTATCCGCAAAGCGTGTCGGAACTTGCCTTTATCTCTGAAGAGGTCACCGAAGAGGATCAGGCTATTTACGACACCGTGACGTCGACCACGTTGACCCCCGAGCAGGAACAACGGATTGTCCAACCTCATCGCGTTCTTTCCGGTGAGCAAGTGGTGATGGGGCTGCATTGGCATCCCGAGTTCGTACCCATGAACCTGATCGAACAGCGTCTCGCGGCCACCTTTCCCCATGCCGAGTGCCAGTTTATCGTGCCGACTCAACACAACCGCATTCTCGACCGCCAGGGCTATTCCGGTGTTGAAGTCGATTGTTATGCCAAGGCGTTTCGCTTGAAGGTTCAGTTGCTCATGCATTTCAAGACCGAGCGTTTGCAGCAGGCCGACATCCTGAAAGGCATGATTGACCATACCTTCAACTACCGGTCGAATCAGCTTCTTGAATTTCTCGCCTCCATTCTTGACTCGGCTTTTGCCGATCGTCTTGAACGGGCGGTGAAAGAATCATCGGCGGATCCGGTTCTGGTTCGCTTTGTGCAAATCTATTCAAGGAAGCTGATCCAACTCATCGAGCGGAATGAGTCGCGCGCTGCGCCTGAAATGTTGCGCAATAAATTGGTGCGTGAATTTTTCGATGGCCTTCGCAACGTCTATGCCGACCGTTTTATCGACCACGCTCAACTGTTGCTGCGCGCGATCAAGGTTGAAGTGAAACGGGCATTCAATCCTCGACATTTTTACGAGGTCAACGAAATAATCGAAGAAGCACGCAGCTGTGGGGCGGGAATCATCGTGCCGCATCCGGAGCAGTTTTGGCCGATTTTGCTGGCCGATTACGATGTCGATGGCTTTGAGGTGTGGAACCCGCAATCGCGTGCCTACACGGAATTTCTGATCAGTGCGGTCCAGCGTCTCAATCGAACCGCTACGCGTCGGCAGCGTCCACTCTTGGTCACCATGGGTGACGACTGTCACATGGGGGAGAAGGTCAAAGACAGCGCGCGCCAGGATGCGGCTAAAGCGGCCCGTGAAATCGGAGTGCAGCCTGCCTGGGACGATCTGGCCGTTCGGAAACGTCTGGCTCGCCATACGATTAGTAAACAAGGAGTCATCGAGGAGTACCGAAGCCGTCTGTCTTGAGCGGACCGGGGAGAAATCAGGTGGAAAGAACAATGAAAATCGGAGTGATTGGGATTGCCGGAAAGTGGTCCTCTGAGCGATTGGCCGATGCCGTGGAAGAGCGAACGGGCTTTCGTTTGTTACTCGAAATGAAAGACCTTACGGTGGATTTGCACGACCGCCGCTATCGCATCAAAGGCCACGATCTATTCGAGTTCGATGCGTTGATGGTGAAGAAAGTGGCCCCGATTTATTCGCATCATATGTGCGACCGATTGGAACTGTTGGCCGACCTTGAACGGCAGGGCGTGCGTATTTTTTCCTCACCCCTTCGTATCGGACGCGCCATCAACCGCCTGACCGGAACACTGGAGTTGCGTAAAGGCGGCGTGCCCATGCCGGAAACCGTCATCACCGAAGGGATCGACGAAGCGCTGGTCGCCGTCGCCCGTTTCGGACGTGCGGTTTTCAAGCCGTTGTTTACTTCCAAAGCGCGGGGGATGGTCATCATCGAGGATGGTCCGGAAGCATTGTCACGCGTGCGCGAATACCGTGCGGCACACCCGGTCATGTATATCCAGCGAATGGTGGAAACGCCGGGAAAGGATCTGGGGGTGGTCTTTGTTGGAGGAACCTATCTTTCGACCTATTCGCGGGTTAAAAGCAATGATTCCTGGAATACGACCACGCATTCGGGGGGTCACTACGAAGCCCACGATCCATCGCCGGAGGTGATTGAACTAGCCCGGCAGGCTCAGGACTGTTTCGGTCTCGATTTCACTTCGGTGGATGTGGCGGAGACACCCGAGGGACCGCGGGTCTTCGAGGTGTCGGCTTTTGGCGGATTTCGGGGCTTGCGTGAATCGCGTGGTCTCGATGCCGCCGGGATTTACGTTGATTATGTCATTAAAAAGCTGTCTTCGTGAATGCAGCCAGTCGTCACGCGATTAGGCGTATCGGCAGTGGGTTTTGACTCCGGCTATTTGTCGATGTTCAGCGGGTCGGCGGCACGGGCCGCGTTTTGCAGGTCGGTCGGAAGTGCCTCCAGAAAGTCGAGAGGGCAGGGGGCGCGGAAAAGCTGCGGTGGGAAGACGCCCAGCATGGGGAGTTCGAGTTTGGCGGCATGCAGCATCAGTCGTGGAGCCGGGGTGGACTTTCGGCCGTAAAGCTTGTCGCCCAAAATCGGCGCGCCGTGAGCTGCCAGATGGACACGCAATTGGTGCGTGCGTCCGGTGATGGGCATAAGCTGCAAAAGGGCCAAGCCGTCCGCTTCAGCCAGAAAACGGTAGCGTGTCTCGGATTTACGGCCGTCCGGATGGGTGTGCATGCGGTCGCGCCGCTTGGGGTGGCGGTCGATGGGTTCGTCGAAAACACCGCTGGCTTCGAGGTCGGCGGCGTCTTCGGCTTCGACGATTGCCAGGTAATGCTTTCTCACCGTCCCCGCTTTGAAAGCTTGATCCAACGCCGCATTCAGTTCGGAACTGCGCGAAAACAAAACCAGCCCGGAGGTGTCGCGGTCGAGCCGGTGATAAAGAGCCGCGTTTTCGCCGTAGCGTTGACGAACTTGCGAGGTGAGATCGAGCTCGGGAGTGTGGCGGGTGGCATGGCTGACCAGCCCGGCCGGCTTATTCACCACCAGTAGCTCCGGTTTTTCCGCGATAATCCACTCTTGCGGTACCGCTGGCGTCTGGGGTGTGGGGATGGGCAACTGATCGATTCTCACGCGGTCGCCGTTTTTCACTTTCCACGACGCGATCCACACCCGGCGGTCATTCACCCAGACTTTCCGTTTCTGAATCAGCTTGACGATCTGGCGGCGGCTGATATCCGGCAATTCCAGGCTCAACGCATGATCGAGGCGTGTGGGGTTGGGGCAGCGACTGAGAGTTAGAATGGTTTTCGTCTGTGTCATGGGGCGGCATTGTAGCCGCGACGGCCTCCGATCACAAGGTCTTTTGCTGGCAGATTCGTTTTCACGGGTGACCAAAAGACGGAAAGACATCGTATAAAGCGGAAAGTTTCTGAAAAAACAAGGCCTTGGTTGCCTTTTCTTTCACAGCCGTGTACATTGCGAAGCAAGAACTATCTGCTTGTGTTTGATCGTGAAAGCGATTGTTGTGGTTAGGAAAACGAAAGGAAACCGGTATGTTGTCCGTCCGTTTACGCCTCAACCTCTATCATGTCGGAAATGCACTGCTTTTGGTCTATCTGCCCTGGTTTGCCTGGCGAGTGTGGGATGTTCTACCCGAGCGCGTGCCGATTCATTTCGATTTCCATAATGAACCCGACCGCTGGACGAATAAGGGCTTTGAGTTGATTGCCCTTTTCGTATTGTTTCCCTGGCTGATGAGTCTTCTCCTTTATGGCCTGACATGGCTTGTCCGCTGGATGGTCGCCCGTCATCCCGAATGGGTCAACCTGCCACGCAAAGAGCTTTTTTTAAAGTTACCGGCTGTTAAGCAGGATGCGTATTTTCGCGTGGTTACTGAAATGATGATCTCGATGGCGCTATGCTGCAATTTATTGTTTGCGGGTATTGCGCATGCCACCGTCGGACTGGCTACGGGTCAATTCGACAGCTTGCCGTCCTGGATGGTGTGGCCGTGGGTCGGTTTGCTGCTGTTCGTGATTCTGAGCTATGGTCTTTTGCTTTTCCGTTTGCCGGGTCGGTTGATTCGCGAACATGAGGCCGAAAGCGGGAAAAGGATGTAGAAAGTCAACCGCGAGTTTGATTCCGGTTGCGGTGGGCGCGTTGGGCTAATGCTCGGTCCAGCCGTTCGGCGAGATACAACAGTCCGTAAGTTCCCATTGTGGGCGTCGGCATGATGAAGTGGTCGAGATAACAAGGAAATCCTTCTTCAACGTAAGCCAGCCCGGCTTCGCGGGTCGCATCCAGAAAAATTCCCGCTCCCACGATGACCTCGATGGCACCGTCCTCGGCGGCCTCGAAAAGCGTCGCGCGGGCATCGTAATAATCCGAGTCGCGCAGAACCTGCACTCCAAGGGCGCTGAGTTCGTCCGCTTCCGGACAAACGGCATCCATCCTTCGCAACAGGTAGACCTGGGCGACTTCCAGCCCCAGTTCTCGCAAGGCATGCGTCAGTCCCCGTGCGCGGGCCGGATCCGCGACCACGGCCGCTCCGCGTCCGGCCAGTTGCCGGATAGCCAGCGGCAAGAGTTGCTCTTGGGTTTCTTGGCGTTCACGATCCCAGACGGATACATCGAACGTGGCTGGATCGTTCGAGAATTCATGACGATGTTCCGCCAGCTTTCGTACGAAGGCGTCCGTTGCCCCCAAGCCGTAAGGTAGGGCGGGAAGTTGCAGGGAATCAATCGCGTTTTCCGGGTCGGTCTCACCCAGTACGATATGCGGAGCGTCGGGCCGATGCCAGGCGCCGTTTAGTTGACCGTCAAGCAGAAAACCCGCATCCGTCCCGGTGGCCAAGGCGAAAAGCCTTTGCAATTCAATCAGGTTGCCAATTTCGTCGCCTTCCATGCGCATGGGTCCCCAACCTGTAATCAAGGGACGGAGCGGGGCGTCGTCATTTTCGTAGATGCTCAGGAGTGCGAGTTGCGCGGCAGCTGCGCCATCGCGCCAATCATCGTCCAGCGACCCCTGGGACACCGTTGCGATTCGGTGACCTGTCCGTTCCGACCACTCGCTCGCCAACCCGGCCAGATCGGTGTTGGCCAGTGCCGACAGGTATCCGCGTGCGAGCAGGATGGGGTTGTTCGGATGTCGCTCGGCGATGCTGTCGAGAGTCTTCAGCAGGTCGTCTTCGGCAGAGGAACTCGCCCCCGGGTGCATCCAGTGGCCGGGCGAATAGACGCGTCGATTGCGTGCGTAGGCACCGTCGCCAAAAAGCGTTCCCCTGCGGTCTTGCAAGAAACCGCCCCGCCCGCCCACGTCTTGTTCGCAACGAGGGGCGTCGATCAGGGCGACGACGTCCGGTCGTGCCGCCAATGTCAGATATATACCGGATAGGAAGTAAGGCGTGATTTTCATGAGCGCTTTCCTCCTTTGACATCTTTTCCTAGCAGCCGCTTGGAGGCTTCGGCCAGACGCACCAGCCGCCTCAAAGTCCGGCGTGCACCGGCCAATCCCGGCTCGAAGTGATGCGGCGTCAAGGGCAACAGCCCGGCTTGAAGGGCGCGGGTATCTCCCGGAAATTCGCTGAATAACAGGGAGGCGTCGGATTTGGCCAACCATTCCGGCAAGGTGGAAACATCGGCCAGAACGTCGAAACACAGGTTTGCCGTGTTTGGGACACGAACTGAGATCGTTTGCGCGAGGCGATCGCGCAGGGCTAGCGCATCCGAAGGACGCTCTTGCGGCAGACACAGAATCTGCAAAGAAAAGCCCATTTCAAGCAGGATGGCGGGAAGGTCCAACCCGTAACGAGAACCGGGGTCCAGCAGGAAGTCGGCATCCTCCGGCGATATTACCAGCAGGACGCGAAAAGATTTGGCGCGGGATTGGAGATGTTCCCATTCCGTCGCTTGTGCTTTCCAGATACGCGTCACTGCGGTTTTGTATTTCGTTTCCTCGATTCCGCACAACTCTGCGATGTAGCGATAGAATTTCAGGCTGGCCGCTAGGCCGAAGGGCGGATCGAGAGCATGGCGATGGGTTTCGGGGAGTCGGGTTGCGATCGTGGCGAATTCGAGGCGCGTGGCCAGCGTGTCGGCGATGATCGATGTTTCCGCCCGGTAAAACTCGCTGAGCGCCTGCAATCGGAAGGAAGGGAAAAAAAAGTGGTTGACCGTCAGGTCCAGTTCGGCCAATTCCCGCCTCAGAGTTCGGGCGCTACGGCTTGCGGGGGCCGCTAGACCGATCACGTTGATGTGCCGCTTCTTCGGAACTTCCCGAGGATCGGCAATCTCGAATAAGGTTGACCAGATATCGCCCAAATAATCGGCTTCGGCAAACTGGGGCCGGGTTTCGAACAATAAAACCGGCTTGTCGCTGCGATCCTGAGCCATTTTCACAATACCGTGCAAGTCCGATCCGATCATATCCACGACACAAGTTGCGATCACAACGACGGCTCTAGCTTTCGAGTTGGCGATTGCATCCTCCAGGGCCTGACGAAAAGCGGTTTCGTCGCCGAGGATCAGGTCCAACTCGTGCATGTTGCTCACCGCCACCCGTCTTTGCGGCAGGGTCAAAGCCAGCGCATCGAAACGGGCGGCACCGGCTGCGCCCGGATCGTCGATGTCGATGACTGGATGTTTCATGCAGCAGGAATTGGCTCCATAAAGGATAATCGCCAAGTCGGGATCGTCGAAAAGCGTGCTAATTCCCTCGGTTGCACCTGGGCGCAACCAACCGATAAAAAATCGACCGGGGTCGATTTCATCGCGTGGATCGAATTCGGCTTGCTGCTTGCTTGTCTTGGTTTGGGACGTTTCCGGTGGAAGATCGTCCGTTCCGAGCGTTTGTAGCGGTTGATCGGGTGTGAAACTGCGTGCGAGGGCGAAGCGGAGATAATCCAATACCTTAAGCGCCAGAGGTGAGTTTAGCGAGGCGGTATCGGGAACCGAGCAGACGCGTAGCGCCAGCGGTGGGGCGGGGTGCCACCCATTCGTTGCAAGGTCGTTCTCGACGGCTTGCAGACTTCCGATTTCGACTACCAGGGGAGGTTGGGTTCCCTCGAAATGCAAGCGTATGATCTGAGGGCCGTTTTCGCTTACTTTGGCCAGTCGGAACGGTCCCCACACGCTACGTCCTACTTCCAGATGCGAGGTTAAATGAGCGTGAACAAACCAGCGGTTGAGCTGTATCGGCTGCTTCGGGTCGTCGGAAATAGGCGGCGGAAAAGGATTGGGCATCGCTTGAAGGTCGGCGAAGACATCCAAAGCTTGTTTGATGTGTTCATCGTCCAAACCCCGAACGACGAACTCGCCTGCCAGACGATCATCGGTTATTTCCCCCGCAATTGCGCGTGGTTGCCAAATCAACTCGGCACGTTGATCGTCATGTGTCCATACGGCCAGCAGGCTGCCGTCCGGACGTGGAAGAACCACTCGCGCCCCCAACCGTCGGGCGGTGTCCTGAAAGCGATCGAGGTGAGAAATGAAGGCGCGCGGTGATGTCAAATTGCAAAGCTCCGCTTGTGGGTTGCCCGGAAAGGCGCTGGATATGGAATAGCTTTCCTGATACAGCTCCGATTGTGTCTTACGTGACGGGCAAAGTCAATAGAACCCGATCCGACGGCGAGATCAAACCCGGGTTTTTGTTTCGATCGATTACCGCTGGAACGAAATTGACACGCGCCGTTGCACATACTATGATCATAGGTCAAGGTAGTGACCGCCACGATCAGTGTGTTCTAACGGAAAGGTGATGTTCGATGACGTCTCACGAAACCCGTATTCGTCCGTTAATCTGGATGGCTTTGGCGTTTGCCGCTCTATGGATGGCCGGTTGCGGCGGCGGCAGCTCGACCGCTCCCGACGGGGATGGGGCGGATGGCGATACCCCTTGCACCACGGATTCCAATTGTCCAAGCGGCGAGGTTTGCGGTGCGGATCAGGTGTGTATTCCCATCGATGGCGATTTGCCGGCCGATGGCGATGACCCCAACCCCACCCGCATCTTTCGCATGACCCCCGACGGAACGTTGGACTTCGGCGAAGTGCAACTGGTCGACTCGGCCTTTGCCGATGTGGTGATTTACAACGATGGTAATCAGGCGATGCACCTCTACGAGGCGACCTTCACTGAACCGCAAGTGGACAACCCCTGGTCGCTCGACGGCTATATGGAAGCGACCATTCAACCGGGTCAGAGTTTCACGTTCAAAATCCGTTTCCAGCCCATCGTCCTGGGAGAGAATCCCGGAGTTCTACGTATTTCGAATGATAGCGATAACATGCCTGAGGCGACGTTGAATTTAGCGGGCGATGCCGTTAAGGAAATCGGGGAGGCCGAGATCGGTTCGGATCCCGATGCGGTGGAATTCGAAGAGAAAGCTTTGGGTACCCACGCGGCCCAGAAGCGCCTTAAAATCGGCAACCTGGGCACCGGATCGAGCCAGATCATCGTGACCCAAGTATACATGCAATCCAACGGCGCTCAGCCGTTTAGTTATGAGCACGAATTGGAAATCAGCGAGGACGAGCCGCTGACCATCGCGGCGAGTTCCTCGTCGCCGTTCACCATCTGGTTCGATCCCATAACGGCGGGTGAATACAGCGATAAATTGGTTGTCGAATACCATACCAATCTCGACAGTGCCGGTCAGGTGCTCGAAGTCCCGATCAGCGGCGATGCTGTGATCGGCCAGATTTACATGACCCCACCCGTCCTGAACTTCGGATCGGTTCCACTTTTTGGTGCGAAACCCTTGGATGTCCGGCTCTCCAACAAAGGAGATGTGGGCGAAATCAATATCACCTCTTTACGGATCACCGGCATTGACAACTGGCAGACCATCTTCACTTCATCGGCCGGTGGCATGGACCCGGTTGCTTTGGCGGCCGGAGCCAATCACGAATTTCAGTTGACCTTCAATCCCAGTGCCGTTGAAAACTACGACGCCGAGCTGCGGGTCGATACCGATTTCAACGGAACCAGTTTCTACTTCCCCATTCTGGCGGAGGGGAGTGCGCGCAACGAAAAACCCGAAGCGCGTGTCTCTCAGGTGGAAAACGGTGCCGACATCGGTGCGCCACTCGAAATTCCGGTGGGTTCCACCAAGACGTTCTATGGGGCCATCAGTCGGGATCCCGATGGAAATTCGGGTAATCTGACCTTCCAATGGTATCTCACCAAACCGCCTGCGTCGGTGGCCAACCTGATTCCCGACACGACCTCGCCAACGGTTTCATTGCTCTTTGATGTGGCGGGCAATTACCTGATTTCGTTGGTGGTGACCGATGAGCAGGGGGATGAATCGGATCCGAAGAATGTCGAGGTAACCGCCACGGCCGGATTGTCCACCATGCGTATTCAGGCGAGTTATAGCGGAATCAGCGCTTTGAGCGATGTGGATTTGATGTATGTCATCCCACTCGGGAACCTTTACAATGAGGAGGTTTGCGCGGCCAGCACGGGAACCTGCCAGGTTCCAAGCGCTTATGGCACCATCAACCTGATGGGTTGTGGTTCCGCCTCGGTGTGTACGACCGAGACCGTCACCCACGCTTACGCGCCTGATGGCACTTACGAGTTCCGTCTCAATTTCGATGAGAATTGCCCGTATGCCGTGAACGATCCGCTCAATTACCTGTGCTTGACCAGCCTCGGGAAAGAAGAAGCGACCGCGACGATCAACATCTATATCGACAACGAGGATACGCCCTCGTTCGGTCCCTTCCAGGTGGACCTGACCGAGAAAGGACAAACCGAGCGCTGGAATTTCACACGCAACAGCGGAGTGTGGCAAGCCCCCGTGCATCTTGAATGACAGCTCTTATCTCCACGGTATTCAGACGCTCCTCGATTGCGGGGGGCGTTTTTTATTGGATTTGGGAATTCGGACGTTTAGAGCTTGCGTGCAACTACTAAGTGATTGTTGGCTTCTTCCGGCAGGTCGGCCAGACCGAAAAAGAGACAAATCGGGATGTTGAGCAAGGTATATAGGCTCATGAAGGGCAGAAGCAGATAAAAGGCCACTGGTCGTTTGATACCGATGGGCGACCGCAAACGCCGCCGGATTAGGCCATACAAAAAATAAAACAGGTGTGAAGCTTCCGTTTTCCAGACGCCGCCCAAGGGGTCGTGCCGTTCGATGCACAGCCCATACCGCTCCATGGCTTGACGGATCCAGAACGGAGTGAAATTGTAGTAATGATGCGGCTCCAGGTGTAGCACACCGGTTTGCGGAATGAGAAAGACGACGCGGCCGCCGGGTTTGAGGACGCGGGCGCATTCGGATACCATGGCCAAGGGTTCCAGCACATGTTCCAGTACTTGGATGTTCAGCACCGTATCAAAGCTTTCGTCGTCAAAAGGCATGGCGCAGCCATCACCGCAGACTAACTTGTAGCGTGGATCCTCGATCGGCAGTGGGCGATCCGGGTCGGGTTCGAGGTTGGTCCACATCTCGAAGGTCACACCTTTTTCAACCGCAGTGGTGAAAAAATCCCAACCGCCGACATCCAATACCTGACCGCGTACGTTTTCGCGTAAAACCGGGAACAAGGACCGCCAGACGGTATCCCGTGCAAAATAAAGCAGTCGGTGAAGGATCGGCTTGGTGGCCATGGCTGCATCCTTAATTGTTGAGATAAGCGGTTGGTCCGGCAGCTATTCTTCGATACCGCCGTTGCGAGTGTAGCCTTGGTGGCGTGTGGCGTCAAGCGAGTGTTTTTAGGGTGTTGCACAATTGACTTTCCGCAGATCTCTCGCTACCATGACGCAACTTTTTCATGGGAGTTCCGTTTCATGGCTCTGGATGCCGTTATTCTTGGATTCTGCTTGCTGTATGCCTTGTTCGGCTACTTTGCCGGGGGGTTGGCGCAGATTGTCAAACTTGCGGCCTTGGTGTTGGCGTATCTGGGAACGCTCTGGTCACGTCCCATCGTGCTGGGTTTTGTGCAGGAACAACTGGGGCAGTCGCGTGAAATCGCACAGTTTCCAGCTCTGGTTGCCGTTTGGTTGGTTCTCTATCTGATCTTACTTTTCATCGGCAAGCTATTTGTTCGAACGGTTCATGCCGGGTCGGAGACGGTGGAGGGTTGGGACCGCTACTTGGGGTTTGTCCTCGGGCTGGCCAAGGGAGCTTTGATTGTCGTTCTGTTGTTCATCCTGTTCGGGCTGGTTAAGGAACAGGTTTATCGTTATCGTCCTGAAACCCTTGATTTAGTACGTGAATCGTTGATTTGCCAAGCTTTGGAACGTTCTGCGATCGGAGATCGTCTAACGCCGGATACCGCTCGGAAGCTGGCCGATTTAGCTGACGCTTCAGCCGACAAGGAACGCAAAAAGAGCGTAATGAAGGATCCGGCGGTCAAGGAAATCACCCGATCACCCGCGTTTCGCAAAGTGGTGGAGAACGAATCTCTGATGGAAGATATTCGGGGGGGGCGGGTTTGGGACGTTATGCGTGACCCCGATTTTCAGGCTCTTTTAACAAACGATAATATAATAAAATTGTTGGGAAATATGAAGTCTCCAGAAGCGAGTCCGGATGCGGCGGCGTCTGTAACTGGACAGCGGACGGAAGCGGGCGCGGCGACGCCCTGAAAGAGGTTGTAGAATGACTCGGAATGGTTGGCGGTTCTGGCGTGAATGGGACGATGAAAATCGGGAACGGACGTTGCCTTTCTGGTTGCGGCGAGATGTGGCGCTGAGCCTGTTGATTGTCGTAATTGGATTGGCTCTTTATCTTCCTTCTTTGGGTTCGTACGCTCTTTGGGATCCTTGGGAACCGCATTACTCTCAGGTGGCCATGGAAATGAACGATGCCGGTGACTCGCTGGTTCCACATTATCGGAACGGCAATCGCTGGTTTTCCAAGCCGATTTTGCCTCTTTGGCTCTACAAAACGTCTTTCCAGGTTTTCGGGCAGAGTGAGTTTACCGCGCGCTTGCCGATCGTTCTAGTGAGTCTTTTCGGTTTGTTGGCTTTCAATTTCGTAGCTCTGCGCCTGTTCGATTGGCGTACCGGTTGGCTGGCGACCTTGGTTTTGATGACATCGCCGCAATGGTTCTTTATTGCGCGTCAGGCCATTTTCGATATGCCGTATGTCGTGTTTCAGACAACTGCCTTCGGGTGTTTGCTTCTCGGACTCCATACCGATTCGAAGCGTTCGCGTTGGATCTATGCCTTTTGGGCTTTTTCGGCTTTGGCGATGTTGTCCAAAGGTCTACTCGCCGTCGTCCTGCCGGCTTCTGTGGTGGGGGGCTATATTTTCATATCCTGGGACTGGTCGGTGCTCAAGCGCATGCGTTTCGGACGCGGATTGTTGATTTTCTTTGCTTTGGCCGCGCCTTGGTTCGTTTTCATGACCGCCAAATTCGGGATGTCCTACGCCAAAGAATTTTTCATCTATCATCATTTCGAACGCGCTGCAGGGCTGATCAAAAAGCCCAACAATACCTTCGATCTATACGTGCAACAGATTTTCTATGCCACCTTCCCGTGGTCGGCCCTGTTTCCGATGGCCGTGCTGCGGTTTCTCAGTTGGCGAAGTGCGGACCTGATCGGTAAGGGCCGGAGATACCTGATGGTCTTTCTGTGTTTTGCCATGCCTTATATCTTTTTCTCACTCAGTTCCACCAAGTTCAATCACTACATCTTCCCGGTGGTGCCTTTTATGGCGCTTATCATCGGGGCTTACTTGGCGCGGTTGCTGACCAGTCCGCAAAAATCCGAGTACCGACTGGAAGCGTTACTGGCGCTTTTCATCTTCATCATTCTAGCCAAGGATCTGGTGACTCACTACAAGCATCTGATCCACCTGTTCATTTACTATTACGATCGCGCGCTACCGACCAGCGTCAATCCGCGACCGTATTTGTATGCCTTCTTCATTCCCATGGGTGTCGCTTTAGGATGGCCACTCGTCAGGCGCAAGATGGGGTGGGTCAGTTTGACGGGTTTGATGGTTGCCGCCATGGCGTTTACCTTGTTTTGCAATACCTGGCTTTTGCCGCGGTTGGCCGATACATTTTCCCAAAAGATGTTGTGGCAGGCTTACCAGGAGGCGGCTACCAACGACGAGCCGGTCTGCGAGTACCACAGCTGGGAGCGTCGAAGCGTATCCTACTACTTCAAGAACAAATCCGTCTATCTGAATTCGCGCAAGCAAGGCACCACCAAACGGTTTTTTGCCCGACCGGGAAAATTGTTCTGCATGGTGGATCGCAATGTTTATTCAAAACTCCGCGATCGGGTCAAGAAGGAAAATCAACGCGAGTTGTATATCGTCAACAGCGATCATCCGTTTACTTATCTGGTGGCTACGGAGAAGCCGGAAGGAATACCGGAGAAATCAAAAGGTGTGGTGCTCGACCAGGTTCCGATCATTCCACAGCCCATGAAAGCTCAGTGGGAAGATAAAATTCAACTGCTGGGATGGGCCAGCGACAAGGAATCCTATCGGCCCGGGGAGTCGGTAACGCTGACGTTTTACTTCAAAGTGCTCCAATCCGTGAGCGACGACTATTCTATCTTCATTCATGGCGATGCGCCTTTGGGGGGCGGTCGGCTCAATGGCGATCATACGCCCGGAAAAGGCTATTACCCGACCGATCGCTGGAAGCCCGGTCAAATCATTCAAGATGTTTGGCAGGGACGCATCCCCCATAACATGAGCAACGGGCGGATGGAGCTTTTTATCGGGTTCTTCAAAGGGCCTCAGCGCTTGCAGGTTACGGTGGGGCCGAACGACGGCACCGATCGGGTCAAGGTGGGGCGCTTGGCGATCAAGGGATGAGGATCGTCAGGGATTCAGCTGATTCATGTCGAGCAAGACGATCAATTCGCCGAAAATTTTGTTGATTTCCGGTGGTAGTTTTTTCGGGAAAATCCGCCCGATGACGTTATTGACGTAATCCCACTCGCTACGAGCTTTTTCTTTGTCGCCGTTGGCAAGGAGGGATTTGATATTCAGCAGGCGTACCATGGCGATGTCGGGGTGGATCTGTCCGAGGGTTTGCTCCAGGATCGTGACCAATTCAAAGCGAACCTTGACCGCTTCCCCCGGTTTTTGCATGTGATCGTAAATATCCGCTTTTTGCAGGTAGTTGTCGTAGTAGATTCCTGGGTCTTTTTCTCCACTTGCATCATAGAGTTCGATGGAGAACGCAATCGCCTTTAATGCCTCATTGTACTGACCATTCATATCGAGGGTGAGAGCACGTATGTACTGCGTCCACGCTTGCATGGGGGTCGATACCTTGCCGCGCAGAAGCATGGGCGGTTCGAGTTCGAGCAACTGCTCCAGATAAAAGTTGGCATCTCGCTTGTTTTTATGCTTGACCGCCATCATGGTGCGCCATCTGTAAGCGGTGAGATTGAGCACCGGATCGATCTCCACTTCCCCTGCAAGATCGAAAAAACGATTGAAACAATCGACCTGAGCCGGGTGGTCGAACTGCGCGCGCGCTTTGCAAAGGTCGAGCAGCTTCGCAATGGTGAACTGAGATTTGGGATCCTCTGAGGCTGCATCGTAGTAGGCTCTTTCGGCCGCAAGAATGAAATCAGCTCCATCCCGTTGTGTATAAGTGTCGCGTTTTGCCGGATCGAAAGGCTCTTTCGGTGATGTCGGCGCCGTTGTATTGTCGGATAGGGGTTTATTTTGAATCTGTTTCGGCTGGGTTTGTAACGGCTTTTCTTCTGAAGGACCGCTGATTTCAGGCCAGAAAGTTGCCAGTGTAAGGGCAATCGAACCAAGGAAAAGAAGGGCAACCAGAATGATGATTAAACGCATGATCGTTCCCGTCGGTCTGTGAAAAACTTCGCTCACGGTGTTTCAAGCTTAGCTTGCAACGACGAGAAATGCAATAAAACGTCGTTGCGATTTTATCTTCGATGATAGTTTGCCGCGCGCTGGATAAAGGCATCTAAAAGTTTTTGAGAGGCGAGTTGGCCGGGTTCCGACTCGGGATGCCATTGGACACCTAGCAGGAATTGACTTTCGTCGATGATCTCGATGCCTTCGATAATGCCGTCCGGCGCCGTTGCGGAAGCGACGAAACCGGGTGCAAGATCCTTGAGGTGCTGGTGATGCACACTGGTCACGCGAAGACGGTCGGTATCGAGCACGCGGGCGAGTTCGGTTCCGGCATGGAGCGTGACATCGTGAAACAGCGGTTCGAAGGGAGTGCCGGAGGCATGCGCCTGGGTGCCGGGTCGCAAGGACGTATCTTGCCAAAGGTTACCACCGAAGGCCACGTTCAACGTCTGGATACCCCGACAAATGCCGAGTACCGGCATGAAGCGTTTCGCGGCCGCTTGAGCCAGAGTTAGCTCAACGAGGTCGCGCTGCGGGTGAATGATGGACCGGGTGTAGCGGTTGGGTTCATTGTAGAAAATAGGATCGACATCATCGCCTCCGGACAGCAAGAGGCCGTCGATCAGATCAAGAAAGGCTTGAAGCGTGTCCGTTTGTTCCACATTCGGCAGCAGCAGTGGAATGCCTCCGCGTGCTTCGATCAGCTGATAATACTCACGCTTGAGATGATCGAAGCTGCGGCCTTCCTGATGAATCCACTCCTCCTTTTGTGCCCATAGTGAACATGTTAATCCGATAACGGGACGGTAAGAATAGGAAATGTCAGGGTTGCCGGACATAGTGGATCTCCTCGAAACCCTTGGGCATGGAACCGTATGTGATCGCGAGATCGCCGTTTTCGGGGCAGGCCAACGTTGCTTCGAATGCGCTGACATCTTCTCCGGCGGGCGCGTATGGACCTTCCCAACTGGGGCCTCCATCAGGCGACACATACAGGTGCAACCGAGCTTGTTCTCGTTCTTCATCCTGTAAAAGCAAGGCCCGTTGCCGATTCGGACGCTCACAAAGCTGGACAAGATGTTGGCCGCCGCCAGTGCCGTCAATGCTTGTCAGGTGTTGGTGCTCACCGAAACTTTGTCCGAAATCCTGGCTGTGAACGACGTAAAAATGAGATTGATTGGTGTTTTCATCCACATCCCAGAACGTAATGGTCAGACGGCCGTCCGAGGTGAGTAGCAGCGACGGTTCCTGCCAGTCGCGGTCTCCGACAACGACACTGCGAGCGGAATCATCCCAGGTTTCGCCGCCGTCGCTGGAACGCACGAAGAAAATGCCGCGCTGGTCGCCCGGACTTTCGGTGGCTATCGCCAGCACCATCAACCCCGTGTGCGTGATGGCGAAATCATAGACGGTATCCGATCCGACATCGCGCATAACCAGGCGGTCCGTTGTTTCAAACGTCTGACCGTAGTCGATGGAGCTTCTGACGTAAAGAGCATAGACTCCTTGGGATGCCCCCAACCACGCGGCGGCAACCAAGCCGGATGCGGCCGATTCGACCTGAAACGACGAAACCGTCACCAAGCCTCCGTCGAGTGCCAAGCCGTCGTTGAGTTGCTGTTCGGTTTGCCACAAAGAGCCGGGCGCAAACCCCCGCCAGAACAAGCCGTTGCGTCCGTTGCGAGTGTCGATCCAGGCCGCACCGAGACGGGGCATGTCGGGAAATGAGACCAATTGCGCGTCGCGATATCCGAGTGCACCTTGATCGGTTACGTTCAATAAAATGGGGGCGCTCCATCCTTTTTTGACCGAACGGGAAACGTGAAAAACCTGTGATCCGTTTTCGGAATCGCGTTCGAAAAGAAAGTGGCGATCCCCATTGGAGTCGCGTGCCAGACGAACTGCCCGAGTGTCCTGATCGGCGAGTTGACCGGGTAAAACGGAGACGGTTCCGCTGCTTCTATCAGATCGGATCTCGGTTGTTTCGGCTTGTATGTAACCCATATGAATCCCGACCCAGGCGATGGAAAAGCTTCCGTCGTCTCCTGCCATGACTGGAAAAATAGCATGACCGTTCGGTAGCAAATCGTCGGATGGGTGGCGATCAGCAAGTTCTTGCAGGCCGTCGTCGTCGGAAAGACGCAAAAGGTGAAGACCGCTTGGGCCCCGTCGGAAGTCATCGAAGGCGAACAAAGAGACGGAGGATTGGGTTGCCAAGTCGTAGTTTCCTACCAACTCCGTTACCTCTTCTTCATCGACGAGCTTGACGGCCGGGGTGGCTGTTCCGTCGAGTGCAAGTGTTGCGGTCCATAGAGAGGTTTGTAGTGTCTCCAGGTCGACGTCCCGCCACATAAATGTAAAACGTCCCGATCCGAAGCTGATGGAAGGAAAGTAAGACATCTGATTGTCGTCCAAAAAGCCGGAATCCAACCTGATTTCAGGGCCGAGTGGTTCTCCTTTGGCATCGATCAGGATTGCGTAGATGTCGTAGACATCGTGGCGGCGGTCCATCCAGGCCAGTGCGGTGACGCCGGTAGAGGACTGGGCGGTGGCCAAGGATTCCGTCGGCATGGCCGTGAGATCGCTGAGTGTCGTGGGGGCGGTCCAGGCGCCATCTTCATTGCGCTGTACCATCATGATACCCGGATGATCGGCCTCCGGCGAAACATAAACCACGCGGGGAATGGCATCGGGGAACGTTAGCAGTTTGGGCTGCATGATACATATCGAGAATCCATGGCCATTCGCAGAAATTTGCTCAGACGGATAGATAATCACCGCCTCATTGTCGCTCCAGGTGAGGCCGCTGTCGGAGGATTGGCGATGGCGGATGGCGCAACCGTCGCCGGATCGACGCCAGACGACATGCTGAACGTTGTCCATCACAGCTAAAGAGGGGGCGGCATCTTCGATATCCATGTCTTCGAGAGGTGAAAGCGCGATCGTTTCTCCCATCCCGCGATCGAGATCGGCTGATGTGGCGGTGTAAACGCGCAATGCACCGGTGTGATCGTCGGCCCACGCCACGGTCGCACCATCCCCGGCCGCCTGGGCGTCGGCGTCGAGCAGTTTGTCCAGTTCGCTCAGTTCGGGCGATACTGAAAACGGTACATTGTACTGAGGTTGGCCGTTCGGTTTGAGGACGTTTGCGAGCAAGCGCCGGGAATGATTCTCCAGACTGCACCAGAACACAAATGTGCGGCCGTTCGTCAGGGGGATGGCAAGCGGACCCGTTGCGGGTGCTGCGGCGGGGGTGCTGAGCCGATAGTCGGTGTCTCCCCAGGTTTGACCGCCATCGTAAGAAACGGCGCTCATTACGTCCAATCCGCCGAAACGGCCATCCAGCCAAACCAACGCAAGAGCCCCGGAATCGGTTTTGGAGAGAGCCGGCGAGGAGGACCAGATTGGTGTCGGGCGGTTCGCGTCCAGCCGGGCTTCCTGGTCGGAAAATGTATTATCTATATGAATGGAGGATAGGACAATGGGTAAGTGAGGACCATCGTCCAATATGGGTGTTAAACGAAGGTCGACATCGGCTTGTTGTCCCAATAGATCGATCGCCGAATACCAGATCAGGGTTGCTTGTGCACGTGGAGGTATGCCACCTGCAGGGATGACGAGTTTGCCTGCCGGTTGCCAGGCTTGTTCGGAAAGTCGCCATTCCAATTGAAGGTCGATAATGGGAGCGGTGTCGGCCGGGGTGGTGATCAACAGATTGATATCACCGCGGTCGCCTTCCACTTGCAAGGATTCAATCGGAGAAATCAACGTTTCGGCATCGCCATCCGGGTCCGGGACGCGAGTGTGCGAGTCGCTGCAGCACGCGCAGGTGAGGGCGACAAGCGTCAACAGAAACAGCTGTGAACAACGCGTCAAAGAAAAACGGGTGTTGGTTATAGGTTGCATCATCAGGGAGTATCCTGAGTCGATGCCGTTGTCGATTTAACGGCCAATAACGCATAGTGATGTGCGTCGTCGGGCGTCTCAAGAAAACGCGGATCTCGCCAGCCGGTACGAGTCAGCCAGGCTTTGACCGTGTCGGCCGAATACGCGTCGCCGTTCTCGGTGTTGATGGCCATGTTGAGCGCGAATTCGAGGCCGAAGAGCGGACCGCTACGGTCGGATTCAATATGAATCTCACGAATAAGAATAAGCCCTTCATCGGCCGCGGCGTCGAAAAGCGTTTCGAGCAATTCGATATTGGTGGGAGGCGCATAGATGTGCAAGATGTTGGATAGCAGGATCAAGTCGAATCCCTCGGGCAGCGGATCGCGGGTGAAGTCCGTGGCGACAACCGATACACGCTCGCCTAATCCCAGTTGAGACAAATGTAGGCGAGCCAGTTCGGCTGTTTCAGGCGTTTCGAGTAGAACCGCGGTTGCGTAGGCATCCCGTTCCAAAAAGGGTCGGCAAAGATCGCCGAAGCCGCCGCCGACATCAAGGATACGCGCACCACGTGGCAACGAAACACCGTCCAGTATGGGTCTGATGAAGTGCTGGCCGCGTGCGCCCAGTGAGCGGTGAAAGGCAAGCGTGCGTTGATCGGGGTTGATGGCGGGCGGTGGAAGTTGGGAAACGGGCCGGTCGGCCCGGATTGCATCGGCGGCGCGCATCCACGAACGGCTGTTATAGACATTATGGGCGTAGCGGGCTTGCAGATTGTCTTCCCGGTCTGGATTGGTGAGTGGGT
>CAXXQS010000002.1:0-737500 GCA_963674735.2 Myxococcota bacterium | reverse complement strand
GTTGCCGATTGACCAACTATCGCCGCTTTTTAGAGTGTGTCGGGAATCGATTCGGTTTTTAATGCCGATCCCATCACCGCTATGGTCAATCAGTTCAACCGTTTGACTGCTTCGGCGCAGCTCGAAGTGACAACGTGCCAGTTCGGGAGTTTTCAAGGTGAGGTCGTTAAAGGGGCTTTGTCCGACGGCAATCCGACGCGAACGTAAAGGGAAACGAACGGGTGCCGCCTTCTCAATTTTAATTTCCAGCACCGGTTCAACGTGAGAAATGACTACCTCCACCAAATGGGGTGAAACTTTTCTCAGCTAGCGACTTTGAAAAACGTCGTATTGGCAATCCGGCTAGCGAGCCGAAAGACTCGTGTCAAGTAGAGATAAAAGCCAAGGCTCACCAAGCGGAGTTTAAAATGAAACAATCATCCCAGTTGCGAACATGTTTCAAAACGGTAACGAAAGAATTCAGCGGTGACTCAATTGCTTCGGCCGTCCTGACAATCGGAGCAAAGACCGTAAAACTGAACCTGATGGTTTTGAATTTCGAAATTGCGTTTGATATGTTCCGGGACGACCAGATGACTCGAGTAATCGGTGAAGATATCTTCGATCTGACCGCAACTGACGCAAATGATGTGGTGATGGGTTTCGGTGTTGGGATCATAATGTCGCCGTGCCGAGTCGATGGTCAATTCCTGGATCGCACCAATTTGTTTCATTGTTTCAAGCGTGTTGTAAACCGTGGTGAAACTCATGGAAGGATGCCGCTGGACGAGCTCCTTGAAAATATCATCGGCCGAAGGGTGGGAGGTGTTTCCTTCTAAAATCTGAAAAATTGCCATTCGTTGGGGGGTGATTTTGTAGCCCATTTTACGGAAGATTTGCACCATTTCTTCGGCGGATCTCATCGCTTTACTCCTTGACCATCACTAGTGAATTGACTCAGTCTATAATAGGTGACGTCAATGTCAAGTGAATCGATAAAAATTCATTCTCAGCGATATTGAACGTCGTCATATTCTGGGCAAAAAGAGTCTTTTTCGTTGCCTTAAAAAGGCAGGCTGTCTATGCTGCGGCAAGGAACAATGAGGAGAAGTAGAAAAATGAGTAAAAATTTGCATCTGGACTGTGTGGGTGGCATGGCTGGCGACATGTTTTTATCGGCGGTAACGGCTTTGCCTTTTGATTTTCATCAATGGAAAGCCTGGCTGAACACCCTCCCGCTCGGGGATTGGTCGCTGGATATCGTTGAGCGCGAAGAGTGCGGGTTCCAAGTTCGGATGTTGGAATTGGCTTTCAATGATCCTGCTCATCTGGCGCATGTGTCTGATATTCAAAAGGTTATTAAGGGTGGCGAATTGCCCGAGGCGGTGGTGGCACACGCTTTGGCCATGTTGGATGAATTGGCCCAGGCAGAATCGGCGGTTCACGGGAAGCCCATGGACGCGCTTCATTTCCACGAGCTGGCGGGAGAAGATTTGGTGGTGGATCTGGTGGGCGCGGCCGCGGCCGTCCACTTATTGAATCCCGACCATATCAGTTTTTCCCCTTTACCGATGGGACAGGGAACCATTACCATCGCGCATGGCGAAGTCCCGCTCCCGGCTCCGGCCACTCTCGAACTGCTGCATGGGATTCCCGTCTATGCAACCGAAATTCAAGGCGAAACCGTTACTCCGACCGGGGCGGCGATTGTCCGTCATTTCGGGGAGTCTTTTTCAGGTTTCGGAGAAGGTCGTGTTCGATCCGTCGGTATCGGAGCTGGAACACGCCGGGGAACGGTGCGGCCCAATATCGTTCGGGCGATTTGGCTGGATACGGGTGACAACCGCTCCGAAATCCTTCAGGTTCTGGAAACCAATATCGATGACATGAATCCGGAGCATTTCGCGTGGGTGATGGAAAAACTGTTTGAAGACGGGGCGTTGGATGTGTGGGTGACTCCGATCCTCATGAAAAAAGGGCGGCCGGGGCAGATGTTGGCCTGTCTGTGTCGCGCGGGTCAGTCCGAACGTCTGCAGAATCGGATATTTAGCGAGACGACGACCACGGGGCTGCGTGTTCGGGAAATCAACCGCTTGTCGCTTGAGCGACACGAAGAATGGCGCGATACGCCACTTGGACACATTCGCGGAAAGCGGATTGCCTATTCCGACCGGGAACGTTGGGTGCCGGAATACGACGAACTGAAGCGATTGGCACGCGAAAAAGGGTGGCCGCTGCGCGTCGTTATGGAAAAACTGGAAGAATAACCGCGCTTTTTCAAAAAATCGACACGAAAGCCTGTGCTAATCTGCGGCATACGACGGCTTATTGGAGCCGCCGTAACGTGACGCCTCGGTCTGAAAGCTCTTATCGACTTTAGCAGCTTCGCTAAGTGCCCGGTTCAAATAGTAATTTTTGCTGACCTCATCTCCGCGCTGGTGGTAGAACCAAGCTGCGCGCATTCCGAAAATGCTTGAATAGAAAGCCATTTTGACTTCCGTGTTGGGTGGCATGGAGCGGATGATCTCATATCCGGCCTTGACTTCTTTCCACAAGTTGGCATCGAAGCAGTGCAGATAGAAGCTGGCGATATCGATCAGAGGCGAACCGGCGCCGGATTGGGCGAAATTAAGAATGCCCGTTAGGCTGTTGTCGGCCGGATCTTCCCAAATATTGCTGAAGGTGTAGTCGTTGTGGATCAAGGTCACCGGTTCACCGATAAGCAAGTTCATTTTATCGTTGGTCAGATTCGCCAAACGATTGAGGAGACTGTCATCCACGACTCCCGATCCTTGCAAATGTTTCCATTGTGCGGTGGAGACGGCCGCGAAATATTTTTGCCACGGACCGGGATGGACCCCTTTCATTTCAGGGCTCAGTAGCCCGGCGCCTTTGATTTGAGTCGCGTGCACTCGGGCCATGTAGCAGCCGATGCGTTCGCCCAGTTTCTTGATGGCGGCCGAGTCGAGGGCGGATGGTGTGCCGAGGGTCTTGATGAGGGGCTGCCCGGTGATTTTTTTGACAATCAAGCAAGGCTTTTTCAGCTTTTCCGGCACCGGCTCCAGGTGGATGGGTTCCGTTACCGGCATGTGTAGCTTGTATTCGACCGTTCGTTTGTTCAGTTTGATGATGGTTGTCAAGGCGAACTGCTCGCGGTGCAGCGGAGTCCAGCCCGGATTTTTCGGGTCGGCTTTCATGACCTTGACCCAGTAGTCGCCGACGGCATAGGTGTGGAACATCGGATCAACGGGTACAAGCGAGATCGAGGAGGCATCCACGCTCTCGGCATCGGTGTGGGCCATGACTAAATCGGCCAGAATATCTGCAAGCTGTTCGTCCATGACGGTCCTTTCCACGCGGAGTGACGGTGATTGATAACCTGTTTGAGCGACATTAACACAGATCCTCGGTTTGGCTCAAGTTCCGTCGGGCCAATCATTGACGTTACCCCTTACCCGCGTTACCATGGGCGCATGACAAAGACGAATCTTCCAACGGCCCGTTGTGTCTTCTGCCGGGCATCTCCCGGTTGTCCCGATCTCGATCGGGGAAGAAGCGAGGTGTATCCGGCTTGCTACCAAGACCGTCGTCTCCTGGACCTGCGGTCGGTGGAGGCTCATTTCACGGCGATGCGGGACATGGCCGGACTCAACTCCGGTCGCGTGGCTGTTCCTTACAAGAAAATGGAGCGGCATCTCTGCGCTCACCTTGAACGCGTAATGACGCGTTATGCGTTTTGCTTGGAGTATTCGTTTGCCTGGCGCGGCGATGACGTTTTTCCTTACCGTTTTTCCATTAGTTTTCCGGCCTTTGCGCGAGGGGCGGCGGCGTTGGATTTGACCACGCTTCGTGTGATGTTGGCCGCTTTCGGATCAGAGGTGTCGGTGGTGGCTGAACCACTTCTGCGTGCGGCCGACCCCGGTGTTACACCTCAACTCTTATTCGGTCTGGAGGCCGGACCGCAGGCGCGCCGGTTCAAGCTTTACTGGCAATTCCCTCCGGGGTGTCGTCGAGAAAAGGAATTTGTGTTGAACCGCCTGTTGTCGACTACGCCCGATCTTGGCGATTCCGCCGCTTTGTCGAGGCTGCATCTCATTGGGGCTGACTTTTGCGAGCAGGGTTTACTGCGCGTTAAAACATACGAACGGATCAGCCGTTGGCCGTTGGTTTCGTTGAAATCACGTTATCCAGACTGGGCTATGATGGATGAAATAACGCATGCGTGCGAAGATAATGTTTTGAGAGACGCGGTTATAATCCAACGTTTTCGACCGGATGGATATGTCGAAATTGCGAGCGGTGCCGAACTCGACTTCAATGCTCCGCTCAATGGTTTGACGCCGGAACGCCTTGAGGCGTACACTGAATCATCGGAGTGGAAATCAGCCTTGAATGGTTGGCGCAACCTGTGTGGTTCGCGGCGAATGGGTATGAGCCGTTTATCGCTGGTACAAGGTGACTCGACCCGTGGCACGCTGTACTACGTACCGGTTGATCCGCCCTAAACAGGAGATTCAGGTGGGCAAGCATATCGTCTTCGTCAATCCACCGGTTCAGGTGGTCAGTCGCTGGCAACTGCTGCAGTATCCCGAGCCTTATCCCTACGGGTTACTCAAACTGGGAACCTGGTTGAAGAAACAGGGGCACTCGGTGCGCCTGATCGACCTGATGGAATACGATCATTATAAAAGCTGGTATTTATCCAAGTGGCCCGCACATGTTCCCGAGTACGGCCGCAAGCGTTCGGGCAACAATCGGGTCGACAGCGAATGGCGACCTTCCTATCTGCTGGGGCGTCCTCTGTCCGAGCTTCGCAAAGCCCTGAACGACGGCGAGCGTCCGGATGAAATATGGGTAACCGCCTGCCTGACCTTCAACTGGGAAACCGCCCACGACGCCATCGCCGTATGCAAGGAAGTCTTTCCGGACATCCCGGTGCGTCTCGGCGGAATTTATCCGACATTGATGCCCGAGCATGCCGCCACGAGTCTGGCCGATGACATCGTCGAGGGTAAAAACGAGGCGGCCGAATGGGAAGTCGGAGATCTGTCGCTTTACGAATCTCCGCCGGAAATCGGATTGTTCAATCTGGCTACAGGATGCTCTAACCGATGTAGTTTTTGTATCAATCATCGCTGGAAGCCCACCCTGCGGTTCAAACCCAAACAAGTGCTCTATTATCTGTTGGCGGTTCGGAAACGCTTTGGTATCCGGCAGTTTGCCAACTGGGATCCCAACGTGATGCTGTTTCCCGACGCGCTCGACCAGTTTCTCGACCTGATGATCGCGGCCGGAACGGATGTTCGTATGAGTTTCAATATGGGGATTCAATCGAATCGGCTTACCTCGTCTATTGCCGAGAAAATGCTCAAGGCCGGAGTGAACCAGATGACCATCCCCTTTGAGACATCCGACCCCATCATGTTGAAACGCTTCAAAAAGCCTTACCGTTTCGGCGCGCCGGTGCGTACGTTACGATTGTTGCGCGAGGTGGGGTTCAAAGTCGGCCGTTTTCATTCCTGCTCATTATTTGCATACGATGACGAGACGATCCGTTTTCTGTTTCGTACCTACATTACGATGGTGATGCTGGGTGCGCGGCCCATTTTTTCTCCATTGGCCCCGGTGCCGGGGTCGCAGGAGTGGGAACGTTTGCAGCCTTTGATTGCGGGGAAGCCATTGGACGAACTTAACGGCTATCTCTTTCCTCTTTTGGGGTCGGCTGAAAAAGTTCGCTTATACGACGACCTGATCGCGCTTTGCCATCAACCGGAGTTGGCCGATGCCATTCGACTGGCCCGAGACCTGCCGGCGGAATATGAACGTCAGTTCTTCGATGAATTGGATTATGTGTCAGGTGAACTGAAAAAACCGGATAGCGGCGTTTTTGCCGATCCCGCCGGAGGACCTTTGTCCTGATTTTGTGGTGGGGTGTTGGCGCGTTTTCTACCGAAACCTGCGGCTTGCGCTTGTCAAGTATTGTATGTTGTGCTAACAAAGCAGTATTAAGGGATGCCGAAACAAGTTAAGGCCGCTTTATTTTTTGCTCGCGGCCAACCCTCGAATCAGGTTTGGGGACGATAAGATGTCAAAACATAAAATAACATCGAATATCGAAGATTACCTGGAAGCCATTTACCGAATCGAAAAAGAGCGGGGCGTGGTGCGGGTGAAGGAAATTTCTCTGGCCATGGGGGTCACCTATCCGAGCACCTCGGGAATCCTGAAGAAAATCGAGGGGATGGGGCTTGTCGAACATGAACGCTACGGCTATGTCAAATTGACCGAAGCGGGTCTCGGAATCGCGGAGAAAATCCATCGGCGTGAGCGCAATATCCGACGATTTTTTCAGGAAATCCTCGAATTGCCGGAAGAACTCGCGATCGAAGACGCCTGTAAGATGGAGCATGCGATGGGCGATGAAACCGCTGAGCGCTTGATCGATTTCCTGACATTCCTGTTCCAATCGTCGCCGACCCGGGATGCGTTTGTCGATGCCTTCCACAAATCACTGAAGTTACCGGAGAAACGGTCGAATTGATGCTTGACAGGGGTTGATCGGCGATGGTACCAATGCCCCTCGTGTATTCAGTATTTACGGAGTTACCGCTTGCGAACGCGTTCACCAGCCAGCCTTGAGTTACCCGGATTCCGTCGTCGAAATAAAATCACGCGGGTGCTTGCCTGTGTGGCGGGGGCTGTTGTGGGCTTGGTTTTTGCCGCGTGGATTTTTGGAGCATCCGACTCTTCTGATGTTTCGAAGGAACCGGCAGTGGACGACACGGTGCTTTCCGATTCGGTCGTGGAGGATAAAGCCGCTCCGGTGAATCCGGAAATGCCCGATGCCGAAGCGGTACCCAAGGTCGCCGCTGCGGATGTCCCGGATCTTCCTCCTTGGACGGGTTTGGAGGATGGGAGCGAGGGACCGGCGCTACCGGCCACGTTGCCCCAAGTGATGACGGGCTTGTTGACCCATTCCCTTTATACCAGTTTTGCGCAGCATGTGGATTCCGAGCAACCGGCAGAGCGTTTATTGGCGGAGCAATTGGCGGCGCATTTTAAACGCCTATTTTTCTTTGAGCTTGATTTCAAACGGGATTTGCGCCCGGGAGACCGCTATTCGTTGGTTTGGGAACATACCGACGAGTCCACCGATGGTTTGCGCATATTGGCCGCGCTTTACGAGAGTTCACGCCACGATCGGTTGTTTGAAGCCTACTATTACAAAGCGGCGGGCAAGGCTTTCGGGCGTCACTATGACGGGGAAGGTGTTAGCGTTCAACCGGAACTGATCAATTCTCCGCTTGAAGAGTTTGAACAGGTAACTTCTCTGCTGCGGGATCGTCGACCGCGCCACGATGGGATCGATTTCAAAGCCCCGGTGGGAACGCCGGTACGTTTGCCTTGGGATGCCGAAGTGTTGCAGGTTTCCCGTCGTATCCAGCGCTACAACGGGCGCTATATCAAGGTGCGTGTTCCCAATAAAGGGCTTGATGCACTCTTTTTGCATCTCGACAGTGTGGCTAAAGAGGTCCAATCGGGACGCCGATTGAAGGCGGGGACTCTAATCGGACGTGTCGGCAATACCGGGCGTTCGACGGCCCCGCACCTTCACTATCAACTGCAAACCTCCAGCGGGCGCATCCGTAATCCCTATGATGTCCATGGATCACGGCGGCGCAGCCTTGAAAGAGCCGACGAGTGGCCGGCCTTCAGCGCCTGGCGCGATCGGTGTCGAAAATGGCTGGGTTATTCCACTCCCGCGCCGATCGAAAGTCCGGCCGTGCGCCCCTGAACCCTCGATTCTTTCTTCAACCTGACGTCTCCTTTTGCACCCTGCGCACAATGTGGTATAATTCTACGATTACGGTAGGGTTCGCCAGACCACCTGTTGTGAAAGAAGGATGTCCGATGCGTATGATCGAATTGATCCGGACCGTGCTGATGGTCTTTGTGTTCATGAGCTTGTTGGTTGCCTGTAAAGGCGGCGACGATGCCGATCCGTATCAAGAATGCCTGAAAGATTCGGATTGTGGGGCGGGTTTCAAGTGTGTTTATCAGGAATGTAAACGCATTATCGATGGCGATGATCCGCTTCCGTCCGATGGCGACGAGACGGATGGGGATGCGGATCAGGATCTGTTGCCGACGGATGGCGATGTGGATGAGGAGCCGACGATAGACGGCGACGGGGAAGAAATCGGCGACGATGACGTGGAGGGTGCGGAATCCACGGAGAGTGACGTCGAGGCGGAAGGTTGCACGGGAGATAACCTCGACCCACAGTGTGGCGATTTCGTTTCGCAAGTTTTTTGTCGAGATGGTCAGGTTAGCCATGATGTGATGGTGTGCAAGGGAAGCCAGCTTTATCAATGCAAGCAACTATTCGATTGCAACTACCCCAATTGCGGTTATGTGATCTCTGAATTGCCGCGCAATACCTGTAGCGAGGGTTGTGTCAGCAACCCCGATCCCGAACAAGATGATTACTGCCTGGAAGATGGTCCGCCGGACGGCGATGCGGATACCGTGGATAGCGATACGCCACCGGATGGCGATGCGGATGATGACGCCTGGGAGCTTGACCGTCCCAATCATCAGGATGGATATCCCTGCAGCACGGCGGATGATTGTCTGCCCGGCCACGCGTGTCAGCTCGACTGGGACGATAACGGTCGTTATTGCGCCCCCGATTCCTTTACCTGTGTCGATCATGTGGATCTAGCCGAAGGCGATCCGGCCGCGTTGTACGATCATAGCGATAAGATCTGTCACGGCCAGGGTTACAAGCGCTGTTCTTCGGGAACGTGGCTGGCTGAAGTGATCTGCCCCCAGGATGCCTGTATTTCAGGGTATCTCTTATGGGAAGGTCAGAATTGCGTCAATTTTGCGGGCTGTGTGCCCAATCCCCGTGAAGATCCGGCCCCTTGCCCGGGCAATTTCTCTTGTTTCGACGATAGCAACTGCCGGGGCAGCTGTGGACCCAACTCGGATTGTCGGCCTGATTACATCTGCGTGGATAATGCCTGCATCGAAGATGTGAAATAGGGTGTTATTTCCTGTTGTTTCAACGGGTTAGTCTGTTTTGGCAGGACGTCCGGGGCCGAAGAGCGATTCAACGGCTACCGCAAGCGGCAGGCAGGCGAAGCCCAGCGCGAATCCGAACAGCGAGACTCCCAGAACCAGGATGAACAAGATTGCGCCGCCTAACACCACCAGGTGTTTCAGCGCCATTATCAGGATCAACTTGATCGGGTGTTCAACCTCGGCTCCCATCCGCTGGACGAGCCAGTTTGAAAGAGCGAAGCTGCCCAATCCCAGGCTTCCGCCGGCGAGGATGCCGTCCAGATATTCATAGCGTCCGATAATCAGCAAGACACCCAGCATTCCGCCCCAGAACACACTGGTGCCGATTAGAATCCATTGGAGCCGTTTTTCCATTATTCGCTTTCGTTCGTTTAGATACGGCGTTTGTCAGTTGAGATGGATAACGCGGCCTCCACCGTTTCCCCCATTGCCGCGATGATGCCCCCGAGAACCTTTTCCGCCTTTTGTTGACTGAAAGGCGAGCAGTAAAGCAATTCCCACAAAAAAACCACCGATATGCGCCCACCAGGCGACGCCTTCCTGTCCGCCTCCGACCGAAATAAATTGAATCAAGATCCAAAAAGCGAGAAATACGATTGCCGGAACTTCCATAATTTGAATGAAAATAAAGATAGGTACCAAGGTCAGCACGCGCGCGCGTGGATACAAGACCAAGTAGGCTCCCATGACTCCGGCTATGGCGCCCGAGGCGCCAATCGTCGGAATGTCTGACGACCAGCCCAACAACAGGTGAATCATCGCCGATCCGACTCCGGATAGCAAATAGAAAACGAGATAGCCGAGATGGCCGAAATAGTCTTCCACATTATCGCCGAAAATCCAGAGATAGAGGGTGTTCCCAGCGAGATGCAGTACGCCGCCATGCAGAAACATGTAACTGAAAAGAGGGAGCAGCGCTTCTTGCCAAGAAATATCGTGGCCGATGAAAAAATGAACGGTGCGTAACGGAACGATTCCATAATCGGTTATGAGTTGGTGGCTCGTTCCTTCCGGCAACATGAACTGATAGACGAAAACGGCGAGATTGACCACGATCAGCAGGTAGTTGACCACGGGAACGGTTTGCGAGGGGATGGTGTCGCGCAGGGGAATCATCAAAGATCCTTTCATCGATACCGTTGATGCTTACCAGATCGTTTGGGACGGGTCAAGGACGTAACGGGGATATGTCGGCGGTTTCCCTTGCTCCCAGGGACCGCGATTGCTACAATCCAGGCATGGAAGAAGGGGATGCAGTATGATGCGGTCCAGCCCAAAATTTTCGCTACACGACCTGTTGCGGTTTGCCGTTCTGGTCTGGACGTTTTTCTTTGTATATCCGGCTGTTGACGCCTTCGGAGCGCATCCGCTGCGTCTGACGGACTATTCGGAGCGCAGCCGCATCGAGCTGGAAGTTGCGGCCGGATGGATGAACGAGCCGCTTCCGGCGCATTTTCAGCATTATCTGTTGGCGGCGGATGTGAATGTCGCTCAAGGCTGGCACCTGCGGCTGGCGGTTCCGTTTTCCGGCTATAGCGGTGTGGACGGGGCCGACAACTTCATTCGCGGTAATATCCTTGTGGGAGGGAGCTACCGGCTTGACTTGGCCGAGTGGGTGTCGCTCGGTTTCGGTCTGCGTTTGTACATGCCGACTTACGAACGGGCGGATTCCGTCGATTTCGGGCTTCCGCAAGACCCGCGCCGGGCCATCCTCTCTCATTGGCATTATCGGTTTCAGTATGCCTTTGAGGATAGCTTTCCCGTGACGCCGGAGTTGGCTGCATGCTTTCAGACCCATGGCTTCTTCGCTCAGGTCGAGGGCGGCTTTACCTGGGCACCGTTGGTTCGCGAACGCGATGCGCTGAATCGTAAGGATAACAACTGGTTGCTGAATTACGGTTTGGGTTTGGGCTATGATTTGTTCGGTTATGTGGAACTCAATGCCAGCCTGACTGGTCTTGTCGACCCGAATTCTTCGGGAGCCAATTTGGGAGATCTTCTCGGTTTGCCGATCCGGCGGCCGCGTTCCTTGCACGCCGTGACGATCGGCCCGCGAGCGCAGTACAAATGGGCGGTGATTCGTTTCGAGGCGAGCATTCCGCTTGAAAAACGCTTCCGAGACCTGCTTGATCCTTACTACCTGGTGGCGCTACAGGTTCAATTTCCTTAAGCAAAATCTAGGGTTTACGAGTTTCCAAGCCATCCAGCGCCTGCTTGGCCAGGTCGGCCCACTCGGGAGTGTCCGTGCAGCGTATGACACGCCGCAAGACGTTTTCGTGCATCGCAAGGTCTCCCGGTACATCCGACAAAAAGCGGGCGAGGCGTGGGCGTTTGATGGGGTTGACCAGGTTGGCGTAGTGCAAGAGGGCGATCATGAAATCTTCATCGGCGTTGGGAATGCTGGCCAGAGCGGCATCGTATAGCGCGCTGTGGCCGCTTTCGTCGGCGTCTGAAGTGACGAAGGTGTCGATGACGCCCGGACGGCTCGGCCATGTCCACTCAGGGCCGATCTCGGCCCGTTTGAGCAAGGCATGAGTGGTGCGGAACACATCGAAATGACGCGAGTTATCGTACAATTTACGCAAAACCGGTATCAGCGGATGAGTGGCGAAATCCGGTCGGGTGCTGACATGATGGAAGAGATCGTTCAATGCGGTCAGAACGGCGTCGTTGGGTAATTTTGGCAAACGATCCGGTAGCAAGTCATACACTTTTGTTTTACTTGACGAATTCCGTAATAGAGCCTGTAAGGTGGTTGGGGTTGCGATGCCTTCCTTCAGACGGTCGAGCAGGAAAGGCAGGGCGGATCGAGTGGGGCTGTGTCCGATGAGATCGAGAATGAAATCGCGCTGTTTGGTGTTTTTTCGATAGCTCGGGTAGCGCAGAATCAATTCGCGTTCCGCCACCAGACGATCCCGGTTCACCCAAATCGGGAGGATCTGGGCCAGATTATCCTGGAGCGGTTGGTTGAGTGTTGGAATCACCCGTTCGCGCAGGTATTCGGCGGGAAGTCGATTGAAGCCGATGCGGAAGCTGGCAAATTCGGGGGGCGCGGCCCGAAGAAGCGCCCAGAGATTCCGGGCAAAGGCCGCATCACCTGCCGCCGCTTGCCATATCCGCATCCAGTCCGCCACAGCGAGCCGTTGATCCGGTCGCAACGGTGGATCGAGCCAACCGCCCTGGCTGAGCATTTGAGCCGCAGCCAGAAGGCCGATACCGGGTGACAGCGCGTGGCGTTCGGTCTCGGTGAGTGCGGATAGGCGGCTTTCGATGTCGGCCTGTTTTCCGCCGTTGCGCGCCCAACGCTTCAAATCCGGAAGCAAATTCCGGACAAGCTCGACGCAATCGGGATCGCAAGCCAGCATCTGTTTGGGGAGTGCAATGCGATGGACCACTTTTCGGATCAGTTCGGGGACCGTCGGGTCGGCGGCGATGGCGGTGGCGTCACGATAACGTTCGGTATCGAAGAACGCGCTGAGGCCGGATTTCAGACGACGTAGCAACTCTTTGAGACCCATTACCAGGGTTTGCTTTCCATCCGGGCTTTTACTGCGGTAACTGACGAACAGCTGGACCTTGGGATCGGGGATGCTTGCCACATCGAGCCGGGAGGCTTGGGCGATGCCGGTGCTGGGGAGTGAGGTCAGTTGAAAGGCCAACTCGGCAAGGGGCAGGTCGGTCGGTCGGTCGGAATGCGGTGCCGAGACGATCGTTTCCAGACGATAGTCCGTTTCGTAACCTTCCTCACGCAACTGGACGATAGTCCGGTCCAAGTCGGCCAATGCCGGATCGGCAGGCGACAAACGGCGGATTTCTTCCACCGCCAATGCCAGGGCACAGCGGAACAAACGGGCTTTCTGTGCCCCCTCTAGGCCGATTCGTCGGCTATCGGTGAGGATGGCTTGTCCACTTCGGACGCGCGCCGTCAACATGCGACAGACGGGGGTGCTCATCACGGGTGCGAACAGGCTTTCGATATCGCTCAATGCGGCCGATTCCGGTAGCGGGTCGAGGGTGTTGGTTGGACCCAGGGTTAAAGGTCGACAAACGGGCGGCGAAGTGTTGTCACAACCTTCATCGAATGCACAGTCGCCCACGGCGACCCAAGCGTTATCCTGACAGTGTTGAAGACGGCGGCCCTCCAGGCAGCGCGTTGCATCTTGCGAACAGACAACGGAGGCTTTTTCACGATCCGCCTCCGCGGGTTGCGCGGTTTCGGTCTGGGGCGGCTGACAAGCCGCAATCGACAGAACGCCAAGCGTCGCGAGGATCGTTAAAAAGCGAGTGAAATAACTGAGGGTTGACATCTCCACCTCCTGTGCATGGTTTAGCACGATGTGAAGGCGGCGGCAAGGACGGCGCTAGGAAGTGGCCAAAGCTTCGCGGCGAAGTGTCTCGACATAATCGGTCCACTGCTGCCGGGTCGATTCGTCGAAATGCAAGCGGATTCCCAAACCGGGCTGTACGCCGAAGCGTTCGGCATCTTGTGGGGTGATGGTGTACAGCACATTTCCTTTGCCCTTGAAGCAGGGACTGGTGGATTCGGCACCGCCGATCGACAGGTCGATGTCCGATTTCGGTTTGGGCAGGTCGGTGTGTGCGTCATATTCGATGAATGCGCCGCCCACGCTGATATTTTCGCAGTGAGTGTTGATGGCTCGATTGTTGTGAGCCAGAGTTACCGGCAGCCGGACATACAGCCGCACATCTTCACCCAGTTCTTGGCAGGTTTGGTGTAAGCCGGTTAGAAACTCCAGGTATTGATCCTCGTTTGTTCCCACCTCGGCGTGGATTTCAAAATAGTCCAGCTGCTGCTCCGGGATCAGGATGCGCTGAGAGTGCACGATATGCGTGTCAAAACGGTACTGATGCTGCATGCTTGGCTCGGCGATGATCGTGATGGTTTCGTCGGGGGCAAAGGGTCGGTGAGCGCGAAACACCAGTTTATGGCGGTCCGCCGACATCAAGAGCGCCGATTCGTCTTCGCTTTTGGAATTGAGAATGTCGAGGCGGAGTTGCAGCCGCAAGGGAATCGAGGCCGGGTGAGTGGGCGTTTGCGTCATCAACTGTTCCTGGTCGTTTGTGTTTCGGCAAGTGTGCCAAGCACAGGCCGGGCTGTCAATCTTAAACGGATGAAAAATCAGTAAAATGGGGCATGGGCGTGACAGCCACCGCTGAAATCGGTATGCTATGGACGGCCGGTCGGCGGCTGACTGCTGGATGGCACTGATAGCAAGGAGCAAACAGGGTATGCGTATCATTTCATGGAACGTAAATGGCATTCGCGCCTGCGAAAAGAAAGGCTTTCTGGATTTCCTGTACGAACAACAGCCGGATTTTTTGTGTGTGCAAGAGACCAAAGCGCAGTCGGAGCAACTGAGTGCGGCTTTGCTTGAACCGGAGGGCTATACCACCTACTGGCAGTCGGCCGAACGCAAAGGCTACTCGGGAACGGCGATCTTTGCCAAAACACCGCCGCTTTCAGTGGGCGTACTGGGAGTCGAAGCCTTTGATGTCGAAGGGCGTGTGCAAGTCGCCGACCTGGGCGATTTCGTGTTGGTCAACGCTTATTACCCGAACAGTCAACCCGAACGGGCACGCATCGACTATAAAGTGGCGTTCTGCGACGCCATGCAGGCTTTTTGCGAGCAGCTTGTCAAAGAGGGACGGCACGTGCTGGTGGTCGGAGATTACAACATCGCCCATACCGAGATCGATCTGGCTCGTCCGAAGGCCAACGAGAATTCCGCCGGATATTACATCGAGGAACGCCAGGCGCTGACCCGTTTTCTGGAGGCCGGTTATGCCGATACCTTCCGGCTTTTCAATTCGGAACCGGAGCACTACACCTGGTGGTCCTATCGCGCCCGGGCGCGTGAGCGGAATGTGGGCTGGCGTATCGATGTTGCCTGTGTGAACAACGAATTCATTCCGCAGGTCAAGGCGGCGGGAATCCTACCCGAGGTTTTGGGCTCCGATCATTGCCCCATTACCGTGGACCTGAAGTTGTAAACTTTCGAAGATCATCACTGTCTGGATTCGTGGCATATAAAAAAGCGGACCGTCCAGGGGGCGGTCCGCTTGGTTTATGGACTGTTGAAATGTCAGCCGTGAATGGCGCGTTTGTCCACCGCCAGGGCGGCTTCTTTCAGCACCTCCGACAATGTGGGATGGGCGTGGGTGGTGCGACCGATATCTTCGGCGCTGGCCTGGAATTCGGCCCCCAACACCGCTTCGGCGATCAGTTCGGATGCGTGCGGGCCGACAATGTGAACACCCAGAACCTTGTCGGTTTCGGCGTCGGCGACCACCTTGGCGAAGCCGTCGGTGGCATCCATCGTTTTAGCACGACCATTCGATTTGAAGAAAAACTTGCCCGCTTTGACCGTGTGTCCGGCTGCCTTGGCTTCATCTTCGGTCAGCCCCACCTGGGCCAATTCGGGATCGGTGTAGATGACATTGGGAATGGCTTCGTAGTTGACATGACCCGGTTTTCCGGCCAGGACTTCGGCTACCGCAACGCCTTCTTCTTCGGCTTTGTGGGCCAGCATCGGGCCGCGCACCAGGTCGCCGATGGCATATACGCCCGGGACGCTCGTCTGGAAGCGCTCGTTCACCTCCACCCGGCCTTTTTCATCGCGGTGTACGCCGACCTCATCGAGGCCTAGTCCGGTGCTGAACGGACGGCGGCCCACCGCCACCAACAGCTTGTCGGCGGTGAGTTCTTCCGTTTTACCCTTGACGTCTTCAACGCTGACTTGCACCCCATCGGTCGTCACTTTCGCGCCCAGCAGCTTGGTATTGACACGAATGTCGAGTCCCTGTTGTTTGAGCGTACGTGCCAGGATCTGCGAGGCCTGGCTGTCGGCGAAAGGAGCGATCCGCGGCATCATTTCGATCACCGTCACCTTGGCGCCGAGGCGTCCCCACACGCTCCCCAATTCGAGTCCGATGGCTCCGCCGCCGATGACGACCAGGTGTTTGGGAACCGTTTCGAAGGCCAGTGCTTCCGTGGATGACACGATGTGTTGACCGTCGAAGGGCAGGTTCGGCAATTCCACCGGGACGCTTCCCGTGGCCAACAAAACGGCGTCTGCCTGTAAAGTCGTTTCCTCGCCTTCTTGGCTGACGACGACTTTTCCGTCTCCCGCCAAACGACCGGTACCGGCAAACACGATAGCCTTGTTTTTCTTCATCAGAACTTTGATCCCGGCGGTCAGTTCATCCACGATACGCGTTTTGCGTTCCAGCATCGTGGGCAGATCGAAACGCAGGCCGTCGGCTTGGATCCCGTGTTCACTGAGGCGGTGCGTCGCCTGGTGATAGAGTTCGCTCGATTCAAGCAGTGCTTTCGACGGAATGCAGCCCACCCGCAGGCAGGTGCCCCCGAGTTTGGATTCTTTTTCCACCAGCGCCGTTTTCAATCCCAACTGTCCGGCCCGAATGGCGGCCACATAGCCGCCGGGCCCCGCTCCGATGATGACCAGATCAAACCGCTCCATACTCTACGCCTCCAAAAGCATGCGTTCCGGGTTTTCGATGCATTCGACGATCCGCTTCAGGAACGTGACGGCATCTTTTCCGTCTACAATACGATGATCGTAAGATAATGCAAGATACATCATGGGGCGGATTACGATTTGGTCGTCCACCACCACCGCCCGCTTTTTCGTGGCGTGCATGCCGAGAATGCCGCTTTGGGGCGGATTCAGAATCGGTGTCGACATCAGGGAACCGTAGACGCCGCCGTTGCTGATGGTGAAAACGCCCCCCGACAGGTCTTGCAGATTGATGGTTTTGTTTTTGACTTTCGCAGCATATTCGCCGATGCCCTTTTCGATGTCGGCGAAGCTTTGGGTGTCGCAATCGCGCAGAACCGGTACCACTAGGCCCCGTTCGGTGCCCACTGCCACGCCGATGTCGTAGAAGTGATTTTGGATGAGGGTATCGCCATCGATCTGGGCGTTGAGGGACGGAACGGTTTTGAGTGCGTCCACGGCCGCTTTAACGAAAAACGACATAAACCCCAGGCGCACGCCGTGTTTTTTCTCAAAGCCTTCTTTCAGGCGACTGCGCATTTCGATCACGTGACTCATGTCGACTTCATTGAAGGTGGTGAGGATGGCGGCGTTCTGCTGCGCTTCCACCAGTCGTTCGGCGATGCGTTGCCGTAGGCGCGAAAGAGGCTGGCGCGTTTGACGCGGACCGTCTGAGGCCGGAGGCGGCTGCACGGGTTCGACGACCGGAGCGGTCGCTTGCGCTTTGGTCGGTGCCTGCACAGGCTTGGCGGGGCTGTCCGTCTTCATGTGGGTCAGAACATCGCCTTTGGTCAATCGTCCGTCGCGACCCGTGGCGGGGATGCTGCCGGGGTCGAGCTTTTGCTCGTTGACCAGCCGTCGCACGGCCGGGGACAAAGGCGCGGAAGCGCTGTCGGCCAGTTTGGCCTGCGCCTGGTCGAATCCCGCTGCCGGAGCGAGGGGCGGCGCGGGCTCGGACGCCGGTTCCGGGGGCGGCTGTTCTTTGGATTCCGTCGGTGGCTTGTCGGGTGTCGCCACTGCCGGGTGCGAGTCGGTTGTCGCCGCATCGGTGTCGATCTGGGCGACCACCTGATCGATTTGCACCAAGGCCCCGGCTTCCACCAGGATTTTCAGGCGTCCCGATTCCTGGGCAACCACTTCCATGGTGATTTTATCGGTTTCAAGCTCGAAAAGCGGATCGTCGGCCACAATGACCGCGCCATCCGCCTGTAACCACTCCACCAGGGTGCCTTCCGTGATGGATTCCCCTACCTCCGGTACTTTGACCTCGATCAACATGGCCGAAACTCCTTCAGGAACGGGTTTGCGCCGCTGAGGGCGCGATACGTGTCAAGGCTTCCCGGACGATGTCTGCCTGTGTTTCGCGGTGCGTGCTGTGCGATCCCACGGCTGGACTGGCGCTGGCAGGACGTCCGACATATCTTACGGGTATTTTTTTGAAATGTTCTTCGATGCGCGGTTTGATGAAGGTCCAACCTCCCCGGTTTTGCGGTTCTTCCTGCACCCACAGCACCTCACGTGCCGAGGCATAGCGTTCGGCGAAATCGGGCATCAGGTGGTCGGCGAAAGGATAGAATTGCTCGACGCGTACAATCGCGCTGGAAGGTTTGTCCATCTTTTCGCGTTCTTGTATCAGGTCGTAGTAGACCTTGCCGCTGCAGAAAATAAGCCGTTCCGGTTTTTCCGGTGCGGCGGGATCGTCCAAAATCTCGTGAAAATGTCCGGTCGCCAGCTCGCCGATGGGCGAAACCGCCGATTTATGGCGCAGCAGGCTTTTGGGGGTCATCACGATCAGTGGACGCCGGAAGGGCTGTTTGATCTGGCGGCGCAGCAGATGAAAGTATTGAGCCGGGGTGCTTGGATAGGTGACCTGGATGTTGTTTTCGGCGCAGGCTTGAAGGTAGCGTTCCAAATAGGCATTGGAATGCTCGGGGCCCTGACCTTCGAAACCGTGAGGCAACAGCATCACCAGGCCGCTGGTGCGTTGCCATTTCGACTCCGAGCCGACGATGAACTGATCGATGATGACTTGTGCACCATTGGCGAAATCACCGAATTGCGCTTCCCACAGAATCAGCATGCGCGGTTCGGCCAGCGAATACCCGTAATCGAAGCCCAGCACGGCCGCTTCGGAAAGCAGGCTGTTGTAGACGCAGAATTTGGACTGGCCGGGAGATAGATGGTTGAGGGGTTTGTAGGCTTGTCCGCTATCGGCATCCATCCACACGGAATGTCGTTGGCTGAAGGTGCCGCGTGCCGAATCCTGGCCACTTAGGCGAATGGGCGTGCCCTCGACCAGCAGTGAACCGAAAGCCAGCGATTCCGCGAAGCTCCAGTCGATGTTGCCACCGCCCAGGACCGCCGTCTGCATTGCCTCCAAGCGGCGAGCTACTTTGGGATTGATTTTGAAGCCGGGCGGGACCGTGGCCAATCCACGTGTCATTTTCTCCAAATCGTCCAGTGAAACGCCGGTTTTAACCGTGGCGATGGAGTAGGGACGATTGTAGGCCGCCCACAGACCCTCGAAGGCATGCGGTTCTTTGTCGGTTTCACCCGACTTGACGCGGTCCAGTTCGGCTTTAAGCCGGGCCTTGATCTCGCTGGTGAGGCGGCTTTCGTCGTCGGGTGTAATCAGTCCGTCGCGCAGAAGTTGCTGCATGTAAAGACGGCGAATACTGGGGCGCGCCTTGATGGCTTTGACCATCGTCGGGTTGGTGAACGCGGGATCGTCGCCTTCGTTGTGACCGTGGCGGCGGTAGCACACCAGATCGAGGACCACATCGCGGTGGAATTCCTGGCGAAAACGCAAAGCCAGTTCACTGATATACACAACGGCTTCGGGATCGTCGGCGTTGACATGGAAAATCGGAGCTTCGATCATTTTGGCGACATCGGTGGCGTAATGGGACGAACGCGCTTCTTCCGGTGTGGCGGTGAAACCGATCTGGTTGTTGACGATGAGGTGGATGGTGCCGCCGGTACGATACCCGTCAAGCTGCGAAAGGTTGAGTGTTTCCGCTACGATACCTTGTCCGGCGAAGCTGGCGTCGCCGTGGACGATCAGGGGTACGACCTTGCGGCGTTCCTCCATGTCGTCGTGTTGGCGCTGCTTGGCGCGTGCGCGGCCTTCCACGACCGGATCCACCGCTTCGAGGTGGCTGGGGTTGGACGTCAGGCTCAGGTGCACGGTCTGTCCCAGGGCGTTGACGTGGTCCGAGGCGTAGCCGCGATGGTACTTGACGTCGCCGCTTCCCCAAACCTGGTCGACCGGGCTGTCTTCGAATTCCGAAAAGATCATGCCGTAAGATTTGTCGAGGATATTCGCCAGGGCGTTCAGACGACCCCGGTGGCTCATGCCGAGAACGATTTCCTGCACGCCCAGCTCGGGCGCCCATTCGACGATGGCGTGCATGGAGGGAATGAGCGCTTCGGCTCCCTCCAACGAAAAACGTTTTTGTCCGGGGTAGTACGTATGTAAAAACGTTTCGAATACCTCTGCATCGATCAGCAGGCGGAGCGTCTCCAGGCGCTTTTCTTTCGGAAATGGCGGGCGGTTGCGTATGGGCTCCATGCGTTCCTGCAACCAACGGCGCACCGTCGGCTCCTGTATATGCATATACTCGACCCCGATACTGCGGGTGTAGGTGTCGCGCAGGTGGGCCAAGATGTCTTTGAGTGGAGCCCGCGCCGGTCCGACGAGGGAACCCGTGTCGAACACTCGCGTTGCATCTTCATCGCTGAAACCGAAGCCTTTCGGATCCAGATCGGGATGAGAAGGCGGGACATGCCCCAGCGGGTCGATGCGCGCTTCCATGTGGCCCAGGGAGCGGTAGGCGAAGATCATGCGGTTGACTTCCGATTGGGCGCGGGCCTGGTCGGCGGCCACGCATTTGCGCGGACACATGGCCAGTTCGAATCCTTCGAAAAACATCTGCCAGGATTCCGACACCGCCGCCGGATTTTCCTTCCAACGCGCATGCAGATCTTCGATGAGGTCGGCGTTCCAGTGTGTCGCCGCACCGCCGCGGGGAATGGTGACAAGTTCATCGGATGCCATCGCGGTTACCTCCATTCACGCCCTGCCCCATGTTTCGCCTCCGGCCGCGAACCGGTCCGCGAAGTTGAACGAGCGGCCCCGGTCAGACTTGGCTTGTCCCGGGAACCGATTGTTCTTCTGCGAGCATTTACCCTTGTTTATCTATAGTTCGATATCCAGTTTGTCGATGGTGGTCTGAATCAATTTAACCGACTTCTGCATCTGTTCCTTCCAGCGATCGGCGATCGGAATCTCGTAGATTTTTTCGATGCCGTTTTTACCGATCAACGCCGGGACGCCCATGAAGGCATTTTGGATGCCGTACTCGCCCTTGCAATAGGCGGCCACGGGCAGAATGCGGCGCTTGTTACGTATGATGGCTTCCACCATTTCGATGGTGCTGGCCGCCGGGGCATAGAAGGCGCTACCGGTTTTCAGGTAGCCCACGATTTCGCCGCCGCCCTTGCGCGTGCGATCGATGATTTGTTCCAGCCGAGCCGGTTCGATCAGTTCGGTGATCGGAATGCCGTCCACGACCGAATATTCGGGCAGCGGAACCATTTCGTCGCCATGGCCGCCCAAAACCAACGCCTGTACTTCCTTCGGTTCCACCCGCAGTTCTTGCGCAATGAAGGTGCGGAAGCGCGTCGAGTCGAGAACGCCTGCCATGCCCATCACTTTTTTGGTGCCGAAGCCGGTTACTTTCCAAGCGACATAGGTCATGATATCCAGGGGGTTGGACACCACGATGACAGTGGAATTGGGGGCGTATTCGGCGATATTCTGCGAGACCGACTTCATGATCCGCGCGTTGGTGTTCAGCAAATCCTCGCGTGTCATGCCGGGCTTGCGCGGTAGACCGGCCGTGACCACCACCACCTTGGAATCTTTCATGGCGGAGAAGTCGTTCGAACCGGTGACGGTGACATCGTAATCTCTAAGCGGTGCGGTGTGATTGGCGTCGAGCGCCTTGGCCTGCGGCACGCCTTCTTTGACGTCCACCATCACCACCTCGGCGATATTGCGTTCGGCCAGGTAGTACGTGGCGGTTGCGCCCACATTTCCGCTTCCGACAATGGTAACTTTCGGTTTCATACTCAGCCTCGCTTACACTCTCGATAGGTAGGGTTCCTGGAATTTCGCCGACGCATGCAGCGCCGCTCGCTCCTGCTCATTCAGCTTCAACTCGAAAATGCGTTTGACGCCGTTGCGACCGAGCATGGTCGGGACGCTCAAACACTGATTTTCGATGCCGAATTCGCCGGTGAGCTTGACGGAGACACCCATTACGCGGTTGAGATCGCGCGAAATGGCGTCCACCATGGCGCCCACGGCGGCCCCGGGGGTGTAGAAGCTGGAACCGATTTTGGCCTGCTCCACGATCTGATGCCCGGCGTCGATGGTTTGTTTGACCACCGAATCGATCTGCTCGCGGTCGAGAAAGAAACTCAGCGGCAGGCCGGAGATGCGGGTGTAGCGTTCCAGGACGGCCATTTTGTCTCCATGGGTGCCGACCACCATGGCGTCGATATCTTCCGGTGAAATGTTGAGTTTTTTCGCGATGAAGTAGCGCATGCGCGCCGACGACAGCAACCCGCCTACACCCAAAACGCGCTCGCGCGGATAACCCGAACGACGAATGAAGGCGAGTGTCATCAGATCTACCGGTTCGGTCAGCAGAATCACAATGGGGGGATCGGGCTTGCGGTAGCCGCTTTTGATGGCGTCGGCCAGTTCGTGGATCAGGGGCAGGTTTTCATCGAGCAAGTCGACCCGGCTCATGTTCGCCTGGCGTGGACTGCCCGCCGCAATGACCAGGATGTCGCTCAACATCAAGTCGTCGAAGTTGTCGGTACCCTCGATGCGCGTGCCGTAGCGCCGCAGAGGAGCGGCCTCCGCGAGATCCAGAGCTTTGCCTTTCGCACGACCTTCCACCTTGTCGTACAACAGGACGTGGCCACTCCCTTTTTCGGCGATGGCGAAGGCCGTGGTGATACCCACATTTCCGCTGCCGATAATACCGATGTTCATAGAATCGCTCCCTTTTTCAATAGATCCGTCCATACGCCTCTAATCCACATAGCGGCGGGTTATGCCTGGTCGTCAAGATGATGCAATCGGTGATGGGTGACAGGCCGTTCGAGTCTCCCCGAATGCGCCGCGAATTCATTCTTCGTGGGTAAGATTTTCAAAGCGGAACTAAAATTCCCTGAAATTAATGAAGAATTCGGAAATACCACGCTTTTCCTTGATTGGAACCCCTTGCATTTGGTAAACAATAAACGAGTATAACATTGGAACTTCGCGACCGGCAAATGGGGCGGAATATTGTTCGCCCGTTTCTCTCCCTTATCTCTAAGGAGTGATTCAGCTTGTTCGGGGGGTGTACCGTTCGCAAGGAGGCCTTAGATGGATTACGGAAGACTGTCCCCGCCGATCGGTGGTCGGAAAATAGATTTTATCAACGGTGAGTTGATTGTCCCAAACGATCCGATCATTCCCTTTATCGAAGGAGACGGGACGGGTGTGGATATTACCCCGGCCATGCGTTTGGTGGTGGATGGCGCGGTTGCGAAGGCCTATGGCGGGGAACGTCGCATTCATTGGTGGAACATCCCTGCAGGCGAGAAAGCGTACAAAGAGTTGGGGGAGTGGTTGCCGAAGGAAACCATCGAAGCCATTCGTGAATATCGGGTGGCCATCAAAGGCCCCATGACCACCCCGGTGGGCGGCGGGATTCGCTCGCTCAACGTTGCGTTGCGCCAGGAATTGGATCTCTTTGCCTGCGTGCGTCCGGTGCGCTGGTTTGAAGGTGTTCCTTCGCCGGTGAAAAACCAACAGGATCTGGATGTGGTGATTTTCCGCGAGAATACGGAAGATACCTATCTGGGAATTGAATTTCGCGCGGGTTCCGACGAAGCCCGGCGTTTTATCGAATTGGTGCGCGATACGCACGGGAAGGTGCTTCGTCCCGATTCGGGTATCGGCATCAAACCGATGTCGCAAGGAGCGACCGAACGCATCGCCGAAACCGCCATCCGTCATGCGTTGGCCAAAAATCTGCCCTCCATCACGATCGTGCACAAGGGCAACATCATGAAATACACCGAGGGGGCCTTTCGCGACTGGGTGTATGCTTACTACAAAAAAAATTACCGTGATCGGATCGTGACCGAGGCCGAGCAATGGGAAGGCCACCCGACCGAAGGACGATTGTTGATCAAAGACCGCATCGCCGATGCGATGTTCCAGCAGATTTTGCTGCGCCCCAAGGAATACAGCGCTATTGTTACCTCCAACCTCAACGGCGACTACCTCTCCGATGCCTGTGCCGCCCAGGTGGGCGGACTCGGCATGGCTCCGGGGGCCAATACCAGTATCGGAATGGGATTGTTCGAGGCGACCCACGGAACCGCTCCCAAGTATGCCGGTTTGGATATGGTGAATCCCTCCTCGCTGCTTCTCTCGGCGGCGATGATGTTGGAATTCATGAGCTGGGACGAGGCGGCGCGCCTGATTTACGACGGAATCGCCACAACCATCAGCCAGAAGCGCGTGACCTACGACCTGGAACGCCAGATGCAGGGTGCCACCTTGTTGAAATGTTCGGAATTCGCTGCGGCGATTGTCGAAAATTTGTAGCGATTTCAGCCTGTTCTAGGTATTCACCACCGCTATTCCCCGATTGAAAGCTTCGGATGTTCTTCGAAAGGCGGAGGAGTCTTTGTCTTATCGGAGAGCTTGGCTTATTCGTAGGCGAAGATCTTCAGGTTATCGAATTCACAGGGGGTTTCCCAGTTGGCGAAACTGAAGTGCCGGAAAATGGCCGGGTCGAGCGGCTCAGTGTCGGAATAGCTCAGGAATTTCTTTCCATCCACAAAGAGTTTGATCATACCCGCTCGGCGCGTGATTTTCACCTTGTACCAGTGGTTCGGCTTCATCGGATCGCTGCGTGAGATGCGGCGTTTGTCGTGCTCCCCTTGTGGCGCGATAATGGAATATTTGTTGTGCCAGCCGCCCAAAATGAAGTGATAGGCACCGTCGTGCAGATCTCCGCGACTATCGCCCCAGGCGCGGACCTTGATGTCGACATGGGGGGAATGGGAGATAAGGTCCAGTTGAATCACCGCTTCGGCCGGTAAAGGCGTGTTCAGCACCAGATCCTTGTTCAAGGCGCGGCGCGAACGCAAGGTGCCCTTGACGATCTGCCAGTCGCCGCCCTCGTTTTTCCATTCCGGTCCGATCACGCCCGACTCGAAGTCGTTTTCGTAAATCAATTTCAGCTTGGCATCGTCCTCGCAAGCTGCGAGCATCAGAAAGAGGACCGTCAGTCCGGTAATGATCGGTATGAGTCTGTGATTCTGCATGGTTGCTTCCTGTTGCGGATGGGCTACATCAAGCCGCGATACATGCCGCCGTCTACCAGAACGGTGCTTCCGGTAACGAACGATGCCCGCTCGGAAACGAGAAAGGCCGCCATGTCCGCGAATTCTTCCGGCTTACCCAATCGTCCGACCGGGATCGAGGCTTCCACCTGCTTGAGCCGTGTGTCATAATCGGTTCCGCCCTGCTCGGCCTGGGCGCGTACCACTTCTTCCATGCGGCTGGTCAGAATGAAGCCCGGACACAGGCTGTTGACGTTGATGCCGCGGCCTGCCACTTCGTCGGCCAACGTTTTCATGGCTCCGATCACGCTTGCCCGGATGGCATTGGAAAGGATCATGTTGGGGAGCGGTTGGCGGGCCGAAATGGAAGTCATGGCCAGGATACGGCCCCAGCCGTTTTCTTGCATAGCAGGTAGGACGCGGTGAATGAAATGAACGGCGCTCATCAGCGTCAAGTCGAAACCGGCCTGCCATTGCTCGGACGTGACGTTCTGGAAGGTTCCCGGCGGCGGTCCTCCGGCGTTGGTGACCAGAATGTCTACCGTTCCAAGATTTTCCACCACGGCGTCATGAAAAGCATCGATCTGTTGCGGGTCGGTGACATCGCAGGGATAGGCGAAAACGTCGTTTTCGGCTACCGGATTGATTTGTTCGACAGCCTCGTTCAACGCCTCCATATTGCGAGCGCAAATGGCGACTTTGGCGCCTTCCTTGGCCAAGCGGGTGGCAACGGCCAAACCCAGCCCCCGGCTGGCGGCACAGACAATGGCGGTTTTATTGCGAATTCCGAGATCCATCGCGTCCCCCTTCGAGTGTGGGTTACTCCACGTTCAAATGCACCATGCGGCGCAGTTCGAAATACTCTTCCGATACGCTGAACAGCAGCAGTTCCTTGATTTGGTCGTTGGAGCTGAAAGCTTCGACCACGTCGCAAGTCTTCGCTCCGGTACGATAAGGCTCATGGCTGTCGAGATAGACCAGACTCTCGGCGGAAGCGGTTAGATCGCCGGCCAAAAGGAGTCCCATGCGATTGTCGCTATGGCGCATGGCAAGCTTGAAAGCGTCGTAATCCAGCGGGGTTTCCTGCTTGACCATCTGGCGGGCGGACTCTTCGAGATTCTTACGGGCCGGTTTTGGGATGGCGCGGTTCAGGCGTGCGGCCCATTTCTCCACGCCGTCGGGTGCGTCCGGACTATGGACTGGGATTTCCGGGATGTAAAGGTGACCGGTCAGTTCCGCCCAGTAGCGTAACCGGTCGGATGGCATATCGACGAACTGCACGTGGCCGTTGGCGATGCGGCTGACCACCATACCCGCCAGAAAACGCTTGATGCCCTCTTTTGCAAAAGCCAGGTTGCCGCCCATGACGATGGTCGGCGGCTTGGTGTTCTCCACTCCCAGCAGATCGGGTTGCTTCTGGCTGATGTAAATTTTGAAGAGATCGACACCCAGTTGGTACGCGGCGTTCTCCATGAGGTGATAGATGGACGAATTTACGCCCGCCACCTTGCAATTGGGTAGATCGTAGGGACTCATATCCACCGGTTCGAGTTTGTAGAGCGCCGGTTCGATACGCCGGAAAATGTCGCGCAGCAGTCCGCGTTCGGCTGGGTGCACCAACAGGCGTTCCTGCTCGCGTTCGGGAATGACGGCGGCGATGCCGCCGGGGACGCGGTCGCGCAGGCTGTAGAGATCCTCGGCCTCGTCTTGGGTGAGGGCTTTGAGGAAATCGAGCGCCGAGAGGCTGCAAAAGGCTTTGTCTTGTTCGTTGCGTTCGGTGTAGATGCGTGACAGTTCCCGGTAGCTTTCCACGCGGAAGGGGTTCTCGCGCAGAAGCTGGTGGTGTTTATCGATCGCGTCGAGATAATAGAGCGCGTTCATGCCCATAACGCGAGCTTGGGCAGCTTGAATGTCGGTGTTGCTGTGGTCGAGGCGGTGGGCCGTTTCCAGTTTGGCCAGCGCTTTTTCCACGTCCCCGATCTTATCGACGTAGATCCGGCTGAGGCCCAGCATCAGACCGGTGCGCTGGTCGATGGCGTTCGGGTCGAGTCGATCGATATTCTGCTCGTACAGTTCGACCAGACGCTCCCAGCGTCCCAGCCGTTCGAACAGAGCCGACAGCAGATCGACCGTGGCGGGGTGGGACGGATCGAGTTCCAGGGCACGGTCGAAGTATGGCAGGGCTTCTTCTTCCTGGCTCATCTGGTCGAGTAGGATCTCACCGATCGTGAGGTTGTAGCGGATCGCTTTTTCTTTGGGGAGTTCATGGGCCAGCAATTTCTGCAGAATTTCGCAGGCTTCTTCCGACAGGTGCAATTCCTTGTACAAATCGCCCAGGCGTTCCATGGCTTGAAGGTCGTCGGGCTCGTAAGCCAGAACGGTTTCGAAGGCCGAGACCGCTCGGGAATGGTTGCCCAATTCTTTCTGGTAGATGTGGCCCATTTCGAAATGCAGACTGCGCAGATCCTCGGCATCGTCGAGCTTGGGAGCCAATTCTTCATACAGCGCAATCGCCTCTTCCCACTCGGCGTTCTTCGCTAAAAGATCGGCCAGGTGGCGCTTGGCGGCGACATCGTCGGCCGACTTTTCGACGATGGTACGGCGGTGATGAATGGCCAGCGGCAGATCGGAGAGCTGGTTTTCCGCCACTTCGGCGATTTGTCGGTGCAGATCGAGGCGTTCGTCGTCGTTTTCCAGGGATCCAAGTCGCTTTTCCTGGATTTGCACCAGGGTTTGGAAATCTTTTTCCTGGGTAAGCAATTTTTTCGCGCGGCGATAGGCGTCTTTGTGGGCGGGATCGAGATCCAGCACCTTGACATACAACTGCCGGGCTTCGTCCAGACGTCCGAACTTGCCTTCTTTGAGAAAAGCCAGGTGGTAGGCCGTTACGATGTAAGTGGAGGTGGACGCCGCGTTTTCCAGGTTTTTTTCGAGCAGATCGCTCAAAGCCGACCAGTGTTCGAGGCGAGCATAGACTCGCTTGGCTCCTTCGGTGGCCAAAAACGATTCCGGTTCCAATTCCAGGGCACTTTCATAGCGTTTCAGGGCTTCTTCGTAACGCTTCAATTCGAGTTCCAGGATCTGGCCGGAAACCAGATAGAGGTGCAGCAACTGGGTTTTGTCTTCGCTGATCTGCCGCATGCGGTCGTAGACATCCAGAAGCGCATCCCACTGATGTTCGCGGGCATAGACTTCTTCGAAGAAGTCGAGCGCGGTGCTGTCGAGCGGTTCGATACGCAGAAACTCGCGGTAAACGGCCAAAAGACGATCGAAGTCGCCCAGATGGTTTTCCAGTACGTCGATCAGCATGCGTAGAAGCGGCATTTTGTCGTCGTCCGACTCGATGCGGGACAAGTGCGCTTCATACAGGTCGGCCAATTCCTCGAAACGGCGTTGTTGGCGGTAGAGGCGTTCCAATTGCTGGAAGGCCATGTCGTTGGCCGGTTCGATGTCGAGGATACGGAGGAACAGCTTGACCGCTTCGTCGGGGTTGCCGCCCATTTCGTTGTACAGGTGTGCTGCGTCGATCAGAAGCGGCAATTGCCGCTCGGGTTCGGTTTCAGCGTCGATCTCCTGGTTGAGCAGGTCGAGCTGCTTTTCGCGTTCGTCCGCCATGGCATAGGTGCGGAACAAGCCGCGTCGCGCCGGAAGATTATTTGGGTCGATGTCGAGGATGCGCCGGTAGGTGGATTCGGCCTTGCCCATATCCACCAGGCCGGTTTCGTACAACTCGGCAACTTTATAGAGTGCCAGCAGCCGTGACGATGATTCCGTGCTTTTCTCCGCCTGGGCTTCGTACAACTCGACCCGGGCGGCGTGATTGTTCTCGCGCTGGTAGAGCTTGGTCAGAGCATGCAGGGCGGGGGTGAAATCCGGGTCGTCGTCCAGAATCTTGCGGTAATGGGTTTCGGCGCGATGGGCGTTATCCAGTTCTTCGTCGTAGATCTGAGCCACTTTGAAGCGGATGCTGATGGCCTGTTCCCCTTCTCCGACGGATTCCAGCTCGCGATGATACAAGGTGATGAGTTCGTCCCAGCGGCTTTGGCGCTGATAAATGGCGCCTAGGGCCTTGACGGTGGGCAGGTACGACGGGCTCAAGGTGAGCACACGCTTATAGTAACGTACGGCACGTCCTTCGTCGTCGAGCTTTTGTTCACAGATCTCGCCGCTTTTGTGAACGAGGGCGATAATGCGGTGTTGGTCGTTGATGATCTGGCCTTCGCGCTCGTTGATCTCGATCAGCTCCTCCCACTTTTCGGCCTTGGCGTAAAGGCGTCCCAAAGCCTGGATGGAACTGATGTGACCGGCATGGCGTTCGAGGATGCGGCGGCGGCAGTCGATGGCTTCGTCGATACCGCCCTTGTGTTCCCACAGGGAGGCGTTTTTTTCGAGCAGATAAACGAACTGTTCGCCGTTGAGCGACGGATTGAGGGAAAGCTGCAACTCGTTCATGGCGATCAAGTCGTCCACTCGACCCAAAAATCCGTACAATTCGGACAAGGCTTTGATGGCCGGGAGATAGCCCGGCATCAGTTCGAGCACCCGCCGGTAGGCGTCGACCGCCCGTTCGTGGTCGCCGAGGGATCGTTGCGCCTGTTCGGCGATCATGAAATATTTGGCTGCCTTGAGTTTGATGTCGTCGATGCAGTCGGCTTCTTTTTCGAGCAGGCCGATCAGCTTGGCGTGGTCGCCCGCGCGGCCGTAGAGTTTTCCCAGAACATGCAGGGCGGGCAGGTAATCCATTTTGGCTTCGAGAGCCTTTTCGTACCAGTCGGCCGCCTGCTCATAGTCTTCCAGGCGTTCTTGGTAGAGCGCTCCCAGCTTGAAGGCGATGTCGAGTTTCTTTTCCGGGTTGATCGCCAACTCGTATTGTCGTTCGTGTACGTCGGCCAACGCGGGCCAGTCGCGGCGTGCCTCGTTGACGGTTTCGAGCTCGTCCCACAGCATGATGTTGTCGGGATCGATTTCGAGCGCGCGGCGGATATGCGCTTCGGCTCTCTCGCGGTCGTTTAGACGATCGGCGCACAGGCGAGCCTGGAGGTATTGGATAAGCGCTTTACGCTTCGGTTCCTCGGTGATGTCTTCCTCGTGGCGGTAGACTTCCGACAGATCGTCCCAGCGCTTGTGGCGCATGAGCAGCCGTTTGAGGGCGCTGATGGCCAGACGGTTTTTCGGGTCCAGCTCGATGATTTTCTGGTAGATCGGGATGGCTTCAGGCTGGCGGTCTGTCGATTCTTCCAGAACTTGCGCCAGGTTCAGCAGCATGGGCAAGTGAAACGCCGCGAAGTTGGCATCGTAGATGTAGCGATTGTAAAAGGCGGTCAAGGCTTCCTTGTCGTCGCGGATGACGAGGAATTTTTCCAGCAGTTTCAATGCCGTATAGTTTGTCGGATCGATTTCCAAGACGGTATTCAGTCGGTCGATGGCGACATCGGCTTTGTCGAGGTGGGCGAAATCGATCGAAGCTTGCTCCATCAAGAGATCCACACGTTCCGAATCGGTCAGGGTGCTTTCTTCCTGGGCTTCGAGTAGTTCGATGACCATGTCCCACTGACCGATTTCGCGGAACAGACGCGTTGCGGCTTTCAGGGTAGGCTGATGCGTGGGATCGGCGGCATAGGCCTGCTGAAAATGCAGGATGGCGCGTTCGGTTTGGCCGAGCTGCTGGTCGAGGATGGTGCCGAGGTGGTGATGCAGGGCCGCTTGTTGTTCGGGAGTGTCTGTTTGAGCGAGTTCCTGTTCGAGTTGGGCGAGAATCCGACCCCATACGTCGTCTTCATCGTCTTCGTTTGGTACCGCTTCGGTGGGGTCTGCGGCGTCCATATCGGGAGGCGGGGTTTCATCTCCCGCCTCGGCGGCTGCGTTCGCCTGGGATTCCACGTCCGTTTCCGTTGCGGCTTCTTCGAGTGGTCGGTCGTTTTCTGTCTCGCTTGAAGCTTCCGCGCCTGTCGCCTGTTCGATGGATGTTTCGCCGGTCAATGTTTCCGGAACGTCACTCTGATCCATCTCATCGATTTCAATCCCGTCGTCCACCGTCTTCATGTCGCAAGATCCCCTCACTGAAACTCAAATTGTCTTGAAAGTCCAGTAGAAACAAACGATTAACTCTACCATTTCCACTTACGGAATGTAAAGAGCTTTTCGAAGCCTCCAAGCCCGGGCGAGCTTTGGAATTACGGGCGGAAGGGGGGTGTTTGACAGGCGTTTTCGATGGTGCGTCGTCGGGGATCAGTCCATGGTGCTGAGGCTGTCGGTTAGACCGATGAAGTTCCCCGAGACGGCGTGCAGGCGCACCTCGGTTTCATGCATGGTGGAGTCTTTTTCGCTAAAAGTGACAAGACCGGCGCTCCAGACGAGCGTTTTTTCCTTCTCCGGGTAATCCAGCATGAGCCGGTAGTAACCGCCCTCCACCGCTTCCACCCCTTTCAGGGCGGCGATGCAGGCCGCCGCCTCCGAAGAGATGAATTCGCCGTCGCAATCCGCTCCGCCGTCCGCTCGGCAGAGGGCCCGCAGGTCTTCCATGGTGCAAACCGTATCGGTATTCGAATCGTCGCAGGGGCGTTGAAGGAATGCGTAGGCGTCCGGGATGATCTCCTCATGGCCGTAGCCTTTGTCAACCGCGTAAGTCTCGATGCAGCGAGCGTTTCCGTCCGTTTTGCCGTCGTCGCCGCAGGCCGAAGCACCCAGCACGACCAGCATGAGAAGGAGAAAACCCGCGATCTGTTTCATGACAAGCTCCTACATTTTTATCAAATATGTGTGATCGCAACCTGTCAAATTCTCGTTGCCATTACTCGCATTCGGAATTCGAGCTCATGCTCACGATGCACCATTCCGCATTATACGGCAAGTTAAGCATCAGTTTTTGTTGTGTATGATTTCACGGGCAGAAGGGTGCCGTCAGGCAGTAGGTCTGGTCGTCGAGCGCCGTTGCGCAGCAGCCGTCGGGGAAGTCGGCGGAACAGTCGCTTTCGAAGTCGCTGCAGGTTTGGCTGCAAAACGAGGTGCCACTGGGGTTGTACAGGCAGACCAGGTCGTCCCCGCAGGGGGGCAAGGTCTGATCGGAAGGATTGCGGCAGCTATTCGCGAGCGTGGCGTAAGCCAGATCCTGACAGGTTGCCAGCGGGTGGCAGTAGCCGTCGAATTGGCGAGCGGTGCCGTCCGGGCAGGTGCCGGTGGGCAAGCAGATGCGGTGCCCGTCGGCCATGTCGGAAGCGGCGCAGACATCTCCGCTCGGACAATCATCCTCGGCATCGCAGGCGAGGCAGACGACCAACACGCATTCGCCTTCTTCCTCGTCGCAATACAAGCCGTTTTCACCGTCGCAGGTTTCTTCGCAAGCGCTCCGTTCGACACAGAAATCTTTCTGGCAGATGGCGTTCGCGCTGCAGTCGACGTCGCGCAGGCACTCGGCACAGTAATGGTCGGGATGACAGATGGGGAAGGCCTCGGGACAATCCCGGTCGCTGGTGCAAAGCGGAATGCACAGACCGCCATTGCAGATGTAGCCGCCGGGACAGTCGGTGGTTTGTTCGCACAGGCTGATGTCGGGATTGTCGCCATCGGGGTCGTCGCCGTCCGTGAGCGGGGTGCAGGTGCCTTGGGAACAGGCTTCGCCGTCGGCGCAGTCGTCATGCCCGGCGCATTCGGCGCACACGCCTTTGGAGTGGCATGTCAGGTCGTCCTCGCAGTCGTCGTCCGACGTGCAGAAGGGATGGCAGGTGCCCCACACGCACAGTTCCCCGCCGTTACAGTCGGAGTCGGAGCTGCAACCGTCGTCCGGTGTTTCCGTGTCATCCGCCGAGCAGGCGCTGAGGGCAAAGAGGGTGAGGAAGATTAATGGGACGATTTCACCGATTCGACGATGGGTCATGATGAACTCCGATAAACGACTTCCGATCTTTCAGTCGCCAACCATACAGAGAGTTGGGTCGGGCTGTCAAGAATTACAGCAAACGGGATGCGTTTCAACGAAAAAGCCCCCGACATCGGGGGATGCCGGGGGCCGAATCGAAACGAGTGCGGGGCTTAGAACTTGTAGAACATGGCCACGTTCACGCGGTGGTTGTTGGCGTTTTCTTTGATGTAATCCGTGGTGGCGTAGGTGGCGTCCTTGGCGATGCGGTACTCGGTGCGCATGTAGGTGTAGCCCAGGCGCGCGCCGAAGCCGGAACCGAAGTTGAACATGTTGCTGAAGTAAACCGACCAGTGGCTGAAGCGCAAGGCTTCGAGGGCGGCGGCGCTGCCGACGTCCATGGTGCCGTCGTCGGGGGTGTCGATGGCGAAGCCCAGTGCGAGGTGCCACAGGCCGAAGGGTTTGCCGTACAGCTCGGCCCAACCGCCCATGCCTTTGATTTCTTCGCCGGTGTAGGTGTTGATGTCCTGTCCGAGGCCGCCCATGACGTCCTTCAGGCTCTGGCCGTAGAACGCTTCGCCGCGCAGCAGCAATTCGTCGATGATCGGCAGAACCAGTTCCGCGCCGATATGATAGCTATCGGTGGTGCTGATGGTCTTGGAGTTTTCTTTGTTGATGATCGGCTTGGAATATTTGCCGCGCTGATAGTGGCCGCTGAGGCCGAACAGGAAATTCGTTTTGGTCCAGATCGGCGATTCGATGGCTACGCGCCACTGAATCTGCGGAATCTTGGAGGCTTCGCCGTCGTTGACGCCGTTGCCTTTGGCGGCCGCTTTGACTTCGCCGGTGTCGCGCCCGTATTCATCTTTGGCGGTGATGATGCCGTCGGCATTCAGATCGGTTTCGGTGCCGACTTGGTTCAGGTTGTCGTAATCTTGACCGGAGATATCGAAGGGACGCGCAATGGCGGCCTGGACCCACAGGCGGGTTTTATCGCCGATCATGGGTTTGAAGGAGAGGCGCAGCATGGTGCGGCGCGCGCCCAGGTTACCGGTCCACCAGTTGATGGCGTTGTCGTCGCTGCTGGGATACAGGGTGCTGAAGGTGTCCCAGTTGTTACCGGCCATCAGTTCAACCCAGCCCCAGTCGAGGGTGAGGGCGCCGACGCGCAGACGCGGGATGGCTTTCCAGTTGGCGGTACCGGTTTCGCCGCCGAAGAAGTCGATCTCGAATTTACCCGAGAGATCGGCCTTCAGAACGTCGATGTGCGTGCCTTTGATTTTGAAGCCCAGGCGCGTGTTGCGAGCGTGGATGTTGGATTCGGATCCTTTATTGTCGCTGAAATCACGGTCGCCGACCGCTTTGTTACGGTCGCGCAGAACCCAGAACACCCAGTTGCCGCCGCCCGCGCATTCGGACGTATCCAGCGAGTAGTCCAGGCGCAACTGACCGTAGAACTGCAGCAGATTGCCGATGCTGGTGAAAACCTTGCCTTGCTCCGGCGCTTTCTCTTCGACCGGGGCGACCGCTTTGACGGGGGACGTCGGCGTGACGGGGGCGATGCCGTCGACTTTCGCCTTGGCTTCTTCGGCCCAGACCGACGAGGTTAATAACAAGCATAAAACAACTACCACATACGCGATTCGCTTCATCGTACTTTCCTCCTGGATTCAGTTTTTTCGTTGCGCTTTGTGATGCAGTGCGTCGCGGTATTAGCACAGCACAAGTCGCAATGCAACTAAAAATTGAGCATTTCAAACGTTTTGAAAGATGCAGTACAGCTAGTTGAATCATACATCGGACATTTGCCGGGAATTGTTAGGGAATTTTACAAACACCCGATTTGCCGACTATCGGAGTCGGCCACATTTTTTACTGTTGGGTCAAAACACGTAAAACCATTCGGCTTAATCAGGGTTTTTCTGCCTGTCTTTCAACCATTGTTCCCAGATGGATTTGGCTTGATTGCGTTCGCGGACGACACTGAGATCGAAGGATCCCAGGCTTTGCCCGGCCAGCCACTCCAATTCTTCCACGGCCCGGCGGGCCAGGGGAACGTCGGACTGTTCCAGGGCGGTCAGGTACCAGGCTTCTTCCGGGTCGTGTCCGTGCGCTTCAAACCAGGTTTGCCAGTCGCTACGCTGGTCGCCGGGGTCGTTCAAGGTGATCAGGAGCAAGGCTTCCCGGGCGCTTTCTCGATAGTCCGGTGCATCGAGTAGATTGATCAGGGCGGGGAGGCAGCGGCGGGCGCGCAGTCGCCGGGCGGCCAGAATCGCGAGTTCGATATCGGGATCTTGCAAGTCGATACGACTATTGACGACCGCTTCGACAGGTGCGAAGTGCTTGGAATGACGATGGTAACGGAGGGTTCGGGCCGAAAGTTCGGCAACGTCGGGAGAAGGGTCGAACAAATGCAGGGCGAGATGCGGCAGGCTGCCGACCAGGTTCCCGTTGGCCACCAGTAGAACGGCCAGTTTGCGTTCTTCTGCTTCTTCGCTGGCCAACAGGCGACGGACTTCGCGTTCGGCCTCGGGGTCTTGATTCAGGCGAGCGAGCCGTTCCGCGCCTCCCGGGATCTCTGCCGGATCGGGTAGCGCCGATTTAGGGACCGGATTGGCGGTGGCTGACAGACTTAAATGATCGGAAGCATGGAGAGAGTGTCCTGATTCAGCGGCCATCAGGCTGGGATCGACCAGGATCGACGTTGAATCGTGCTCCGGTTTTGCGTTGCCGGTGTCAGGGGCGGGTTCGTCGGGCCGTGCGTCTTCGGCCTGCAACTCAAGGGGCCGGCTTTCACCGTTCATGGCTTCAAGAGCTTTGTCCGACGGACGACGGCGCGGAGGATCGTCGGCCGTGCGCCAGGCCGACAACCAGTTCATTCCCATCAAGCGCGATACACGTTGCGGTTTTTTCGGTTGGGGGGCTGCAATGGAGCTAGAGGTGCCGGGTGTTTCACGTTTATTGAGGATCAGCGCTTCGAGACGCCATCCCGCATAGGCCAGCAGTTGGCGCAAGAGTCCCATCCGGGCGGCGTCGGGTGGCTCGGCGGTAGCCAGCAGGAAAAGAAAGGGGGTGCGTGAACTGATTCGCAACGGAAAGAGCGTACAGAATTCCGTTTGCTCGTGTCCGACATGGTCGCGGATGGCATTCCAGCCGGAGGCCTCCAGAGCGTGCAGGGTCTGCGGAACATCCTGCTCCAACACCTGTGCCAGTTCGGGGATGTTAGCTGTCATCAATTCCAGGCGACCGATATCGAAGGTCGGCATAGGGGGATGGGTGTGAAACAACCACCCGCGGGCGGCCTGCCCGTGAACCCTCAAAAAGGCGCAAAAAGGGGTTTCGGTTGCGATGTGCTGGCAGATTTCGTCGAGAATCCGGCGTGGATTCTGCAAATCCGCCAATCGCCGTTCGAGTGCGAACAGGAAGTCGGAAGAAGAATTTTCCGGCGCATCCGATTGCATGGTTCTCCCGTTTTCCCGGTTAGATCTTCGGTTTCGGATTCACACGGACGACCAGGGTCTGGGCTATTTTGTCATGCAGAGCCTGGCGGCTGTGATCGGCCAAGATCCACAGCACACCCATAAAAAACGGTGCGATGCTCAATGCATAGGCAACGAAGCGCACGATGGCGCGCCATCCGCTGAGCGGTTCACCGTCATCCTGAATCATCCGAAGGTCAAACAGCATCTTACCCGGAGTTTGCCCGGTTGTCATGGAAAAGAAGATCGATAGCAAGGCGAACAGAAAAACGTAGAGGGTCGCGTAGGCGACCGGCATCTGCGGGTAGTTCGTGGCCAACGCCGTCAGATAACCCAATCCTCCGCTTCCCAAATCGGGCAGACGCTGGCTGCCAAAGGCCCACAAGGCGACGGTCATGAAGCCTGCCGTCAGAAGTAGAACGATCGCTTGATCGACCAGACCCGCCAGCAGGCGTCGTAGAAAACCGCCCACGGTGACGTGAACTTCCTGGGTTTCCACTTCCGTATCCGCTTCAACGGGTTTCGGCGCGGCGGTCGTTTTTTTCGCGTTCATCGGCGTCGGCGGTGTCCAGCTCGGGGCTTCTGGCGCGGTGGGCTGGGTGTTTGGCACTGTCTTGGGAGGTTCCGGTATGGGTGAGGGAGACGGCCGACTCGCCGGGTCGGTCGCTTTTCTTTCGCCCAACGTCCAGGTCGGTTCCTCGGTTCTTTTCGGCGGCGCGGCTTTTTGTTGCGGCAAGGGCGGAGGACTCGCGGGCCGGACGGTTTGGGTCGGCGGCGCGGGTCGGGTCGCGGCTGGTGGGGCGGGTGGTTCCGCCTTCTCTTGATTCATCGTCCAGGCCGGTTCCTCGCTAGCGGGTTTTTCGTTTTTGGAGGACAGGCGGCTTGGGCCTGCGTGGGGTTTGTCGGCGGGTTCCGTGGCCTGGCTATGCGGTTTGGCTGCGGCAGTCGGAGTGAAAATGGTTTTCAGCACTCGCTTGAGTTCTTCGGAAGAATCCCCGCCTTCCGATGTCAAGGGCTGGTTTCCCAAAACCGGCTTCGCCGTTGTTTGAGGTTTGTCGGCGACGCGAGCGGGTTGAGCTTTGGGCGGTTTCGGCACGGGGGGTGTTGCAACCGCCGCGACGTCGTCAACGACGGTCACCGGTTCTGGTATGGCGGTATTTTCGTCGGGAATATCCGTCACATCCGCTTCGGTTTTCTCTGGTGGGACCGGTGGGTCGTCGTCCGAAAATTCAAAGGATTCAGCGTCGGTGGGTGACTCTGCGCCATCATCCAGCGAGAATTCTCCTTCATCCTCCGTTTCGTCGGTTCCGTTATCATCCAGAAAAAAATCCCCGTTTTCAACATCAGTCCCCAGCGACGTATCGAGCGGGACCGTGACGTCGAGGTCGTCGGCCGGACGGCCGAAGTGCAGGCGACGCACCGGTTTTCCCGTTTCCGCCACCGTATCTTCATCGGCCGAATAGGAATCGTCTTCCAACACCGGAAAGCCGCAGATCGGGCAAACGGTGGCGTTTTCGGGAATGTCTTTCTTGCATTTGGTACATCTCATCCCAGTGCTCCTTGTACAGTCGCTCCGCTTCAGGGGCGGTCGAACGCGCCCATGTCGCCCCACAGTGTCTGAACGATTGCCAGCAGGGCCGGTCCCGCCGTTTCCGTGCGCAGGATCCGGGGCCCCAGTGAAACCAGTTGCGCCCCGGCAGCCTGTGCCTGGGCGACTTCCCCTTCATGAAAACCGCCTTCCGGTCCGACGATCAGGGTCAGTTCCGGCGGCGCGGGGTCTTTGCACAGCTCGGTCAAGACCGTGCCGCGTTTGTGTTCATCGGCCAACCACACGGTCTGTCCCGCCGCTTGCTCGATCAGCCTTTCGAAAGGCTGAGGGGCCAGGATTTGCGGCAGGCGGATGCGACCGCATTGGCGACAGGCCTCTTCAGCGATGGTTCGCCAACGTTGCAGCTTGACCTCGGCACCCGAGCGCGGGATACGCGGTAAACCGAAACGCGAGGCGAAGGGCGCGATGGCGCAGACGCCCAATTCCGTGGCCTTCTGGATGATCGTCTCCAGTTTTCCCTGTTTGGGCAGCCCCTGGGCCAGGGTTAAATGCAAACGCGGAGCGCTTTCGCGCCGCACGCAGTTCCCAACGGCCAACCGGACCGGCATACCCTTGTCGACGACCAATTCCGCAGCGTATTCACACGCCACTCCGTCGAAGGCCAAGAGAGGGTCTCTGTTTTTCAGACGATGGACGCGAGTGAGGTAATGGGCCTTGTCTTTCGGCAGGCCGATCGTTTCGCCTTCTTGCGCATCGGGCACATATACGCGCTCCATGTTTCGTGTCCGCCATCCTTGCCATTTGTGGGAACCTTGAAAAAACCACTCAGTATAATAGCACAGACCGCGATGAATTTCCACGATTTAGAGCCGGTTGGGCGAATCGTCAGGAATGGCTGAATTCCAGCAGCGCCCAGCCGTTGAGGAGGCGGGTGTGGGTGTGGCTCAGTCCGGTGCGAACGAAGGCATCGACCACCTCGTCGGCTTCCTCTTCCAAAATACCCGATAGCAGCAACATGCCGCCCGATTCGGTGAGGCGCGCCAGGTCGTCTTTCATGGCCAGCAGAATGGAGGAAAGAATGTTGGCCATGACGACCGGATAAGCGCCGTCAAGAGCGGCGACCGGGGTGAGCGTGACGTTGAATTGTTCCGCGTCGATGCCGTTTCGTTTCGTGTTTTCACCTGCCACGCGCACCGCTTCGGGATCGTTGTCGATCGCCACGATTCGGTGAGCGCCCAAACGGAGTGCGGCGAGGCTCAGCACGCCCGAACCCGCGCCGACATCCAGCAAGACCTCGGGGAGCGCGCCTGCTTCGGCCTGGGCGTCGAGCCAATCGAGGATCAGGCGGGTGGTTTCGTGGGAGCCGGTGCCGAAAGCCATGCCGGGATCGATTTCGATGTTCAGGTCGCCGGGTTGCAGGACGGCGGGTTCCCAGCTTGGCGAGATCCACAGGCGTTGCCCGATCTTCAAGGGGTGGAAAAAACGTCGCCAACTGGTAGCCCATTCCTCCGAATCCAGCGCTTCGATCTGCAGGGCCGAGCCTATCGGATCGAGGGAGTGACGCGCGATAAAGGCATTCCATTGGTCCTTGATGCGTGGCAAAAGGCCCTGTTCGGTATTGGAACTGGCCGGCAGGTAAAACTCGATACGACAGTCACCGGTTGCGGGCGGTGTTTCGCCCGGCGGGAGAAAGGTACTGTCGACACGCTGAACGCCTTTGACCCCTTCGAACAGGAGCAGGGCTTCGGCGTCGTCGGCCAGAGATTCGGGGACGGTTCCCCGCGCGTGCAGATATTGAGAATCGTTCATGATTATTGCTTTCTTACCAGTTGTCGAGTTCCACGTTGTTGCCGGGCGGCGCTTCATGTACATCGAAGCGAAACCAGCCGCTCAACTGTCCGCGCGCCGCCTCATCGGGTCGACCGACGAGTTGCATGTTGAAGCTTCCTTCGATCCGTTCGCCATTTTCCAAGGTGAAGCGGTCGAAGCGGATAACCGACTTTTCGGAGTCGGGCGAGACGGTCAGAGGGTAGTGATCGGCGCCGTAGCTGCGGTTGAGATGCAATTGCGGACGCACCAGGCCATCTTCCTGGAGTTCCACGCCGTCTTCGCATAGGTTGCGGGCGCGAACGGCATCGACGTCGTAGAGATAAAAGAGCAGGATATCGGCTTCTTCTTCCGCCCGGCCTTTGGCGCGCAGATCGAGTACCGTGCGTTCGCCGACCTGCTCGATGGCGAAAAAATCGGGAGTGAAATGAAAGGCGTCGTTGCAGTCGGTCGGGTCATCGGGATTGAGGCACACGACGCCGCTTATTTTACCGCGGCCATCGCCATAACCCGTGCCGCAAGCGCCGGTGAAAAAGAGCGCGACAACGAGAACGGGAAGTGCATGAAACAAGCGTGTCATGTTTCGATTATAGGGTGTCTCCCGACGGCTGTCGAGGTTTTTGGCCCTGCGCGGTTTCCGCGTCGCCGGGATCGACCATGTCGAGCAATCGACCGTTCTCGGGAAGTCCGGCCAACAGGGATTCCACCGTTTCGGCGTAACCCGCGATGAAACGCCCAGCTGCATCGTCTTCGGTTCCATGGGGGGCCGGACCCAGACGACGGACCGCCATCAGGACGTCGTTGGGGCGTAAGTCTTTGCTGCGGGCGGCAACCAGGCGCAGGCGGCCTTTGGCCAGCGGCTCGACGATTCCCACTGCTCGCAGCCGGTCACACACCCGTGCAACGAAGTGGCTGGGCAGGCGCAGGCGGTCGGACAACTCGCCGATATCCAGGCCTTGGTCGGTGTTTCGTCGGTGATTTCGCGCCAGTTCGGCCGCGGCTTTAAGGGCCGTATGCTCTTGAAATTCCGGGGATACGACGCCGCTTAGCAATTCGCGGCGGAAACGATGGAAGTTGGTTAGAACATAGGCCAGCTCGGCGGCGGCCAGGATGAGAATCCATGAAATTTCCACCCACACGATGGTGGCCGGTAAAAAAGCCAACGACGAATACAGCAAGTTTGTTTTGGCCATGCCGAGCTGGAGCTCGAAATAGCCGAAACTGACGAGTGAGTAGCCGAGACCGCCCACCGCACCGGCAATCAGTGACGCTTTGAGCGGGACATCCGTGTTGGGCATGGTTTTGATCAGAATGGCGAAACTCAAGCTGATGAAAGCCACCGAGGCGACGGTGGAAATGACGCGTGTCAGCGCTCCCGGAGACAACCAGCCGGTCAATTCGGCGGTCAGGTCGAGGGAGAGGATCTGGAAAAACCAGGAACTCACCAGCAGCAGGGTGACCATCAGCATAACGCCGGTGTAATCGATGAGTTTGCGCCATAGCGGCCGATCGCGGCGAATGCCCCACAGGGCATTGAAGCTACGTTCGATGCGTCCGAACATCGAGAGTACCGAGGCGGCCAGCACCAGTAGGCCGAGACGTCCCAGGGCAGCGAAATCGGTTTGTTCAAGAAGAGGGAATACCCGTTCGATCACCGCTTTGAACTCGGGCAGTCCGCGCATAAGCTGATCGCGCAGCGTTTCCGGGTTCCACACGCCGAAGGTCTGCAAAAGCGCGATTCCCACGGCGATAAAGGGCACCACCGACAACAGCGACATGGTGGTGAGGGCCGAGGCGCGCACCACCAGACGGTTGTCGCGAATGCCGTAACCCAGGATCAGCGCCAGCCGCGCCACCGTTTGAAGCTGTTGCCACGGCGGAACGAGCGACTCGTTGGGTTGCCATACCCAGTCTTGGCCTTGGTCCCAGCCTTTCAACGCGGCGGCTTTGAGGCTGAGCAGCTGTTGAGTCAGTCGAGCGAGCACGAAAATCCCCTGAAGTCAGTCGCGAACGATGAGCAACTATCATACCACAAAGCGTTTTGAAAGCCGAGATGCGATGAAAAACTCCTCCGCGCTCTGATTCGGTTTCCGGCGCTCCGATTAATTCTCCTTTGCTTACCTTGCATTCGGGAAGATCGGGCTTACATTAAACGCGGAAAGAGCTGTGCCCGACAACCGCGAACCAAGGAGCCACCCGATGAGCACAACTGACATGGTCGTTACCTTCCCCGGCGGAGCGAAAGTGGATGCCCACTTCATGGGTGTCGAGATCAAGACGGATCAGTCGGTCAAATCCGGCGGTGAAGGCAGCGCCCCCGAGCCTTTCGTTCTGTTTCTCGCTTCCATTGCCACCTGTGCGGGAATCTACGTGGCGCGTTTCTGCCAGAGCCGCCACATTTCCACGGATGATATCAGAGTGGTGCAGAAGTTGACGCCGCTTCCGTCGGGAAAAGGCATCGGTGAAATTGCATTGGAGATCGAAGTGCCGCCGAGTTTTCCGGAAAAATACCACGCCGCCATCATGCGTGTAGCCGATCAATGTGCGGTGAAAAAGACGATCCTCGACCCGCCGCAGTTTTCCGTGCGCACGGTGGTGCGCGACTCGCCGACCCAGCCGTAAACGCCTGCGCGAACCGGCGTCGATTGCCCGGTCAGCGGCCGCCGTCGGCCTGCAATCGGATTTTGCGGGACCGGCGCAACCGCAGGCCCAGGAGAAGCAGCAGCGTCAGCCCTGCGGCCGGGGTTCCCTGTCCGCAGCCGCCGGACGAGCCCTCCGTTGTGGCGGACCCGCCGGTGTCGGAACCGTCGCCATCGGTCGGGATATCGCCGTCGGTCGGGGTATCACCGTCGATCGGGGTGTCGCCGTCTTCCGGTTCCGGGTCGCAGGCGGCGCCGAAACGGCAGTAGGCCATGTCTTGCGCCGTTCCCGTGCAACAAAATTGGGACTGGAAACCGCCTTCACATCCGATGTCGCTGGTGCAAGCTTGTGAGCAAAAGGGCTGGGCGCCGGTTTGTTCGTCGATGCAGAAATCGCCGCCGTAGGCCGGATCGCGGTCCGGGTTGTCGGGGTGGCTCTCGTCTTTGCAGGGTTCGCCGAGAAGCGCTCCCCAATAGCCGTACCATTGGCCGCTGTAATCGATGCAGTGGTTCGAGTCGAGCAGGCAGAGACGCTCGGTGCGGTCTTCGAAGGTGACGGGTTTGCAACAGGCGTCGGGCGAGAGTGAACGGCAGTCGCTGTCGATGTTGCAGGTGGCGGTGCAGTGGGCCGCTACGTCGTCTTTCCACACGCATACACCCGAGTTCTGGGCCGGGTCGCAGCGCGGCAGATCGTAGGTGGAGGAATCGCCCGGAACGGGACACGGCTCGCCCGGTGCGCCGGTATAGATAGGGCCGGTGTCCACCTCACCATCGGTATCGCCATCGCCGTCGGGGTCGTCACCGTCTACGGGCGGTTCGTATTGGCCGTCTGTGTAGCGTACCACCATCTGGTAGTCGCCGAAACCGTAAGCCAGGTGTTCGTCCACCACGGCGAAATCGAACATAATGCCGCCGACGGTGCTGCTGTCCGTCGGGTTGGTGGCCTGGTGAGCTTCCCATTGTGTGCCGCCGTTTTCGGTGTAGTAGAAATACAGAGGTGCACCGATGTGCGAATCGGGTTCGCCGTAGCTGGCGGTGATCCAACCGGTTTGGGTGTCGAAGAAATGCAGACCGCCTACGATAAACAACGGCATGTCGCCGAATTGTCCGGAAACGCTGGGTGGCAGGGGTTGGATGAACCAGTTTTGGCCGCCGTTGGTGGTTTTCATCAGATAGCCGTGGGTTTCATCGGCCGCCGCCAGAAAACCGGTTTGGTCGTCGATCATTTGCAGGGAACTGTAGGTGTAGTGTTCGCCGGAGGTAAGCTGGGTCCAGTTTTGGCCACCGTTGGTGGTTTTGAACAGGCTGCCTTTGTCGAACACGGTGTAAATCGCCTCCTCGCCTTCCTGTTGCGGCTCGGTGGTTTCCGAGTCGTACATGGCGCACCAGCCCTCGTTTTCATTGATGAAATGGATGGGTCCGGGTTGCAGATCGGTGACCGGTAGAGTGCCGGATTGCCAGTTTTCGCCCCCATTCGAGGTTCGAATGATTTCCCCTTCCGCACAGGTCGCCCAGCAGCGGTCGGCGTTGAGGCAGAACAGTTTGCGGCAGTCGGGGAATTCGCCCAGTCTGACGATCAGGGGTTCCAGATCCTGGCCTTTGTTGGTAACGCGCCAGATCGGTCCGGCGCTGTTGCCGCCGACACCGACTTCGAGTCCGGCGGCGAAGGCCAGGTTTTCATTGATGATTTGGATGTCGGTGAAGAAGGTGAACATGCCCCCGAAATTGGGCAGGGTGACCGCGCTCCAAGACTCTCCGCCGTTTACGGTGCGTTTGAAAACCGGCGCGCTTCCGTTCGATCCCTTCTCGACCCCGTAGGCCAGGCCGAAAGAGTCATCGAGCATGTCGCCGGTAACCCACTGGTTGCCGTCGTTGAAATTGAGGGAGATCATCTCCCATTGACCCGAATCATCGGCCTTAAGAGGGGTCGAGTAAGCGGTTATGAGTAGAATCAGGAACACGATGGATCGTGGTGACATGGAATCTCTCCACTTTGGTTACGTCGTCGAAATGAGACTTTCGGAGTTTAGCTTTCCTGCCGATGGCTGTCAACCGAAGCTAAACTCCGTGGAATCATTCGTTGGAAAAATGTCTGAGAACGCATTTCACTTGACTCCGAGGCGGGGTTTTGTTAGAAAATGCGGGCTTGTATTGCGGGAGTAACTCAGTGGTAGAGTGGAAGCTTCCCAAGCTTCAAGTCGCGGGTTCAAGTCCCGTCTCCCGCTCCAAGTAATCCGTCAACCGCCCTATGGGCGGTTTTTTTTTGTGTTCGGGGTCGGATTCTCGTCCCGCACAAGTCTGTCATCGCAGGTTTGTATGCGCAGTTGTTGTTTAGATCAGCGCGTGCACCTGGTCAAGCAGGTCGGAGACGGTGAAAGGCTTGGTGATGAATCCCAGTCCGCCGTCTTTCAAATCCGACCACAGATCGTCGGGCACGACGTCTTCGGGGTTGTAGCCGCTTAAAAGAATCACATGCGTTTGTGGGTAGAGGTCGCGCGTCTGGCGCATCAGTACCACGCCGTCCATGTCTTCCAATAGGTAGTCGAAAATCATCAAGTCGTAGCAGTCGCCTTGGGATTGGATAACGGTCCAGGCCTCCAAGCCGCTGTTGTAAAGATCCACAGTGAAACCGTTACGCTCCAGGATGAGTTTAGCGACACGGCATACCGATGGATCGTCATCGAGTAACAGCACGCGTTTACTTTGTTGTGGGTGTTCTTTTTCCAAAGTCACCTCATCGTCTGGTTGGTTCAAGGTTGCAAACTGATAACAAAGGCGCCGACGGCCGATCAAATCTCCCTTGATACAATTGTTGGAATACCCAGACGCCGATTATGGGGGGGCAGGGGTGTCGGGTCAAGCGAAAAAACCGTGCCGGGAAATTTTACGGCGTGTGGATTTGCAGACAAATTATTTACTTTTTCCAACAATTTAGCTATAATTATACGCCTTTGCCGACAAGGGGCAAACTCGTATGGGGTAGTGAAGAAAAAAGATTATGGGGAAGAATAAGCACGTGCAGAAAACATACGTCTTGCGTTTGTGTCTGAGCTTCATGCTGGTTGTAACGGGGCTATTTTCAACCGTATCGCCGGTTTCGGCTCAGGCTCCCGGCATCCAGACCGTGGAGACCGAAGTCACACCCAAACCGTCTATGCCAGTCAAGAAAATCGATCCCGCCCAAGTGGGAACGCGCGTCGAAAAACCGGGCCATTCCGCCACTCCGTTGCGGAGCGTTTTTTACCTGCAGGGCAGCCGGGAAGATATTGCTCTGGCAGTCGGACTTGGCATTCGCCTTGTCGATGCTCTCGACGATCCGAGTTTGTCATTATCTTCGCGTTTTGAGGTTGTGGAAGCCGCGGCCAAGGGGAACATCCGTCGCGATAACGACTTGATTTTACGCCGGGATCTTCCTTACTTGTGTCTTAAACTCGATGCGCCGAAGGCTCTACTTGGCTGGTTGGAACGCCAGGACGACCGTCTGATCGTCGATTTGCGCGTATACAACGGCGTGACCGCCCATTTCGAGAATTCGCTACACCTCGATTTGCGAATGAACGATCCCGTCAAAGCGACCGCCGAGATTGCGGCCGGCATTCAACGGGTGTTGAATCGTCCCGAAAAGGTCGATGCGACGGCGCTACCGGCCGATCTGACCTTCCACGATCTGGTCATGCTCGGGCAGGGCTGGATGGAAATGAGTCATCGGACCTCCTTGACGGAAGGGCTTCGCATTCTGCTCGACGCCCGGCGTCTGGAAGCACCTTTCGGCGGTATTCAGGGAAAAATGATGAAGGCGGCGATCCGGGAACGGATGGAGAGTGGGGAGGATGATCTTTCCCCATTGGATAAAGCCATGGCTGCCGACCTGTTTGGGAAAACCGATGAAGCGGCGGCCTTGTACGCCGAAATCGATGCTCCTCCCGCCCAGGTATTTCGAGCGCGTCTGAATCTGGCGCGACTTCACCTGCAAGCCCGGCGCTTGTCTCAGGCCCGACAGGCATTGGCGGAAGCGCAGCGTTACGATACCGATAATCCGCAACTTTTGGCTCTTGCCGGAGACGTGGAAGCGGCGCTCGGAAACCGTTCTCAGGCGGCTGAAAAATGGTCTGCCGCAATCAATCACGGTGCGACGGATCCGGCGTTGCATGAAGCCCTGGCTCAGCACGAAATCAAAGCGGGCCGTCCGAATCGAGCGGGTGGGCATGAATTGATCGCCGGAGAATGGTATGAAAAACGCCTCAACTTTACGGCCTCCATTCGGGCTTTTCTAAACGCGGCCGAGCACGGAAAATGGGAGCAGGCGGTCGATCGTCTGGATCTCGACCGGCTGACCAATGAGCAGCGTGCGGAACTTGAAGAACTGCAAAAGCGGATTCCGGCTCAAACGGAACGTTCGGTTCTGTTGCTGGATGCACGACGGGCCATGCAGGAAAAACGCTGGGATGAAGCGGCCGACTTGATCGGCCAGGCCGCAGACGCCGGACGGGCGCATCTGTTGACAAATTTGATGGCCGGGGAGTTCTTCTCCGAGCGTCGGCCCGATATCGACAAAGCCATCCTGTATCTTGAGCGGGCGGTCAAATCCGATCCGCGCAATCGGCTTGCCCAGCTTGCCTTGGGGCGCATTTATCAGAAAGCGAACTATTGCGATAAAACCTCGGAAACGATTGAGGCCATCGATCGTCAGTCGATCAAATCGCCGCGGCTCGAATTGGATGTAGCGGCTCTGCAGACCGCTTGCCGTTTTTACGATGCGGCGGCCGATCGCCTCGGCCGTTTGTTGACGAATTACCCCGATTATGCGCCTGCGTGGGAAGAACAGGCGAAATTGTTTGCCAAAAAAGGCGATAAAGCCGAAGAAGGCCGTGCATTGGAACGGCTTAAAGCGATCGATGCGAAAGCCGTGGAACGGCTGGTCAAAGCCAAGCCGCAACCGAAACCCGGCGAAAGCACGAGCGCGAAGAAGGCGGAACCTCCGAAGCTTTCCACGATCGATGTGCTGTTTCCCACCACGCGTAATCTGGTCAAGGCCGTGCCGACGACGCTCAAGCGTGTCGCTCTGTTCGATCGCCATCAGGTCGAAACCTCGGCGCTGAGCGGTTTGAGCGATCTGATGTTTAACCCCGTCAGTTTTGATTCAAGCTCGATTCACAAGGATCTGGCGGCTCTGATTCGCACCCACGCCACCGTTCTGGACGATCCGGACCTGAGTGACCTGGTGCGTATCTATCCCGGGCAGCATCCGTTTTTGCCCGACAGCTTCAAGCGGCTGGTCAAGAACCATGATCTGGACGGTGTGGTGCTCTATGATCTGCATGCCAATACGAAAAACCCGGATCAGGATGCCGTGGATGTCGATCTTTACTGCTTTGTCAAAGATCGTGGTGAAGTGCTGCACGCCAAAGACACCATCACGTTTCGTGTTGAAGAATTGATGGGATTCAATTTTGGCCTGATTCTGCTCCCGCTGTTGCTTATCATCGGGCTCGGCGCTGCCGTTTTCTTCTATCTGCGTATCGGTCGCGGTCGAGTAAGCATTCGTTTCAATTACGATCGTACATTCGAAGAGGGTTACTTCGCAGTGCGGTTATCGTCCAAGCCCCTCGAACAGCCTTTCAATATCGAAAAACTGATGAAGCTTCCCTGGCTGGGAAATCGAGCGGATACCGAGAAGAAAATCCGTAAATTCTTCAAGTCCAGCAGCCGTATGATCGGCTTGGCCGAACGCAACCAGATTCTGCTTACCGGGATTCCGACCGGTCGCCATCATGTGCATGTGGTGGGTATCATGGTCAATCTCGATACCAGCAAGCCGATCGGTTCCCATGAATTGATCCGGCGCGTGCGGGTGGAGAAGGACAAAACCGCTGAGTTGGAAGTGAGCCTCGAAACCAACGAGGCCTATGTCGAGGTCCGTATCGTCGAAACCGTCATGCAGGTCGAAACCGTCAAGGAAAAAGACGGCGACGACGAACGCGAGGTGACGCGCGAAGTCCAGAAAATGGTCGAAGTGGGTGGCGCGACGGTCGAAGTCAATGACGATCCGGCTTTCACCAAAGTTTCCATTCTGGGAGAACCGGTCGATTATTATCTGCCTTTCGGCATGTATCGCGTGTTGGCTTCCTATCGGGATCTGGCTGCCGTCTATCAGCTCGAAATAACCGATACGACCCCTAAACAGATCGAACTGCGTCTGCAACCCAAAGCGGATGTCGAAGCCAACATGCCTCCGGTGCCGCGTCCGATTCTCGACGAAAGCAGCTTGGATGCCGCACCGTTGGGAGGTCAGCCGCCGATTCCCAACGTGCCGCCCCATCCCGGCGCTATGGCGTCCGGTTCGCGCAGCACCGCGCCGCCCGAACCCATCGAGTTGGCCGATGACATCCTCGATGGCGTTACGCCGCCGGTGGTGCAACGCTCGCCCAGCGAAGTTCCGCTGGGTATGTCGAGCTCCCGACCGGTGGATCTGGAAGATGTTTTCGATACCCACACGGAAGATCCGGTCGACAATCTGTTCGAAGCGGAAGCCGAACTGGGGTCGAGCGCTTCCAAAGCGCAGTATCTGGCCAAGGCCAGGCAGATGCAGCAGAACGACCGCTTCAACGATGCCGCCGAGCTTTATCTGCGGGCGGGAGAGTACGATCGGGCGGTGGAGATGTGCCAGAAGTCCGGCAATCAGGCACTTACCTACAAAGTCTACGGAATCAGCTATCTCAAGGCGGGCAACCACCGTGAGGCCGTCGAGATGTTCAAGTATGCCGAAGAACCGCTTTTGGAAGCGGATGCCCTCGAAGGCTTGCGCTTGTTTGACGAAGCCAATCGACGCCGTGGGGCGTACTGGGAGGATCGGGGCGACATCGGGCGTGCTTTGGCGGCTTTCGAAAAAGCCAGTGCCTGGGACAAAATCGGCGAGTTGCACGAACACCTGCAAAATTATCAGCAGGCCGGTGAAGCCTATTATCGGGCTCGCCGTTATCAGGACGCCGGGGAATGCTTCCTCAACGCCAACGACGTGAAACGGGCGGCCGAAGCTTTCGAGATGGATGCGCAGTATCTCAAGGCCGCCGAGCTGTATAAACGTCTGGGGTCGAATGTCAAGATTTTCAACCTGCTGGAGAAGGCGGGTCGCTTCTGCGAGGCCGCCGAAGGCTACAAGAAATTCGGTTTGCTCGACGAGGCCGTGCATGCCTGCCAGCAGGTGCGACCGGATAGCCCCGATTTCCTGAAAGCCTCGCTCATCATGGGCAAAATCTTCATCGAAAAGAACGAAGATCAATTGGCCCGCAGCGTGTATCACAAAGTGGTCGAGAACGCCCAGTTCGATCAGGGCGAGATCGAGCGCTTCTACGAATTCGGCGTGCTTATTCAGGAACAGGGCATGGTGCATGAAGCTTACGCCCTATTCGAGCGTTTGCAGACGGTGAAGTACAATTACGCCGACGTCAATATTCGCGTGCAGAATCTGCTCGAACAGATCGATCGCGAACGTCAGGAATACGGCACCGCCGTGCCGCCCGGCACCTTGCCGCCTTTCCCCGGGTATCGCTCCAGCGTTTCGGGGCTGGCGGGGGCTTATCAAACACCACCGCCGGGCAGTCAGACGCCGGTTTCCAATCGTTATGTTTTCGATCAGGAACTGGGACGCGGCGCGATGGGGATTGTCTACAAGGCGCGTGATACGGCTCTCGATCGCGAGGTGGCTTACAAAACGGTTGCCAACGCCATCAAGGAAAATCCCGCTTCGCTCAAGTATTTCCTTTCCGAAGCGAAATCGCTGGCGGCGCTCAATCACGTCAATATCGTCACGGTTTACGACGTGGGTCAGGAAAGCAACAATTACTTCATCACCATGGAATTCGTGAACGGCCGTTCGCTGGCCGACTTCGTGATGGAGAAAGGGCGGTTGACGGTCAACAACGCCGTGGTGATCGCGCTCAAGATTTGTGCGGCGCTCGAATATGCCCACAACAAAAACGTGGTGCATCGCGACATCAAGCCGTCCAACATCATGATTTCCAGCGAAGGCGAAGTGAAGATCATGGACTTCGGTCTGGCTAAAATCATGACCGAAGCCGTGCAGGACAAAACCGTGGTGCGCGGCACTCCGCTTTACATGTCGCCCGAACAGGTGGAAGGCGTGGGGGTTGACCACCGTTCCGACATTTACTCCTTCGGTGTTACCCTGTTCGAGATGGCCACCGGCACCTTGCCGTTCACCAAGGGCGATATCGCCTATCATCACCTTCATACGCCGCCTCCGGCCCCGACGCGCTACAATCCGAGCCTGCCGGAAGCGCTGGAGCGGATCGTTCTCAAGTGTCTGGAGAAGGACAAAGAAAAGCGGTATCAGAGTGCGACGGATATCAAGAAGGATCTGGCCCCGTTACGCACGGCCTTGCTTAAAAACCAGGGCTAAGTGATCCGCAATCGTGAGACCGTCCGCTGCGCTGCGACCCGCGAATCGATAAGGGGAAGAACATGAAACTCGCCACGATCATTTTAGCGGCCGGTATGGGAACCCGCATGAAATCGCAGTTGGCCAAGGTGCTGCACCCGATTATGGGGCGTCCGCTGATCGATTATCCGGTGGAGTTGGCTTTGGCGATGAAATGCGAGCGCACCATCGCGGTGGTGGGACATCAAGCCGAGCAAGTACGGGCGCACCTGGCGGCCACGTTCGACGACCAAGTCGAAACCGTCTTGCAATCCGAACAACTCGGGACCGGTCACGCGGTGTTGATGGCCGAGAAGGCGCTGAAAAACTTTGATGGCTACGTGATTATCTTATCGGGCGATGTGCCGCTTCTGACACGCAAGACGGTCGCCGCTCTGGTGAACAAAGTCCGGCGACAAAAAACGGTCCTGGGTTTGGTTTCGGCGCATCTGGGCGACCCTACGGGCTATGGCCGGATTCTGCGCGACGACGCGGGCCGTATCTGCGGCGTAGTGGAGCATCGCGACGCCGATGCCGCCGAACGGGCGATCGACGAAGCCAACATGGGAATCTACGTGGCCGACGCGCGTTTTCTGTTCAGCATGCTCAAGCGGATCGGCACCGACAACGACCAGGGTGAATACTACCTGCCCGACTTGGTCAAGCTGGCCGTGGCGGCGGGGCATTCCGTTGCGGGAGTCCAAGCCGGTGAGCAGGAAAGCTCGGGGATCAACAATCGCCGCCAGCTGATGGACCAGGAAAAATGTCTGCGGCGCGAGATCTGTTATCGCCACATGATGAAGGGCGTGACCATCGAAGACGCCGAAACGGTGTGGATCGATGCTCGCGCCAAGATCGGGGCCGACACGCAAATTCAGTCCAACTGCCGCTTGGAAGGCGCGGTGTCGGTGGGACGCGGTTGCCGCATCGAGGCGGGGAGTATTCTGGTGGAATCTCGGTTGGGCGACCGGGTGCGGGTGCAGCCCTACACCATCATCGAGCATAGCCGCGTGAAAGCGGGGGCGATTTTAGGGCCTTTCGCCCATCTGCGTCCCGGCAGCGAGATCGGCGAGGAATGCCATGTCGGCAATTTCGTCGAAACCAAAAAAACCACGCTCAAACCGGGAGCCAAGGCCAATCACCTCAGCTACCTGGGAGATGCCGTCATCGGGCGGCGCACGAATATCGGTGCGGGGACCATCACCTGCAATTACGATGGCTACGATAAATTCCGCACCGTGGTGGGAAATGACGTTTTGGTGGGGTCCGATACCCAGCTTATCGCACCGGTGACCGTTCCAGACCGGGTGGTGCTGGGAGCTGGATGCAGTCTTACCGGCCGGGTGCCGCTGTCACCGGGTGCGTTGGTGGTCATGCGTCCCGACGTGGTGGTCAAACCCGGCTATCGTGATGAACTGGAGAAGCGCAAAGGCATTGAAAAGACAAGCAAAACCGGTTCATCCAAGACGGCGAAGAAGAAATAATAACAGCCTCGGGCGGGCTCGGCGGCACTTATCATATCAAGGACGTCGCTAAGAGACCGGAGAGGAGGGCAGCATGTGTGGAATCGTCGGCTATGTCGGACAGGAAGAGTGCACGCCGATCCTGATCGATGGCCTGAAACATCTGGAATATCGCGGCTATGACTCGGCTGGCCTAGCCGTTTACAATGGAACGCAGATCGACATTCTGCGTGCCGAAGGCAAGTTGACCAATCTGGAAGCCGCCCTTTCCGAGCGACCGCTGCCGGGATCGCTGGGCATCGGTCACACGCGCTGGGCCACCCATGGCGCGCCATCTGAGCAAAATGCTCATCCGCACAAGGCCGGACCGGTGGTCGTGGTGCATAACGGCATCATCGAAAATCACCTGACATTGCGTCAGGAATTGACCGCCGAAGGTCGACGCTTCCAGTCGGAAACCGATACCGAAATCATCAGCCATTTGATCCATCGCGAATTGGATCGCGGTGCGGACCTGACCACGGCGGTGCGCGGGGCTCTTTCATCCGTGGAGGGCTCCTATGCGATTGCGGTCGTATCCGAAACCGAGCCGGACAAAATCGTGGTGGCGCGCCATATGTCGCCACTGGTGCTGGGGCTTGGCGAACAAGCCGGTTTCGTGGCCTCCGATGTTCCGGCCATTCTGAATCACACGCGGAATATGATTTTCCTCGATGACGGCGATCTGGCGGTGCTGACGGGTGCGGACGTCCAGGTGATGCGGCTCGATGGCAGTCTGGTGGAGCGGCCGGTCAAGCGCATCGATTGGTCACCCGCCATGGCGGAGAAGGGCGGCTACAAGCATTTCATGCTCAAGGAGATCCACGAGCAGCCGCGCGCCATTGCCGACACCTTGCGTGGGCGGATCTCGCTTGAACGCGGCGAGGTGAGCCTGGATGGTTTCGAGCTTGAAAAGGATTATCTCGACGGCCTCGAACGCATCGTGATCGTGGCCTGCGGAACGAGTTGGCATGCGGCGCTGGTGGGCAAGTTCTGGATCGAGCGTCAGGCGCGCATTGCGGTCGAGATCGATCTGGCTTCCGAGTTTCGTTATCGCAACCCGATTATCAATGAGCGGGTGTTGGTGGTGGCCATCAGTCAGTCGGGTGAGACGGCCGATACGTTGGCGGCCATGCAAATCGCCAAGGAGAACGGGGCGCGTATCCTCTCGATATGCAACGTGGTCGAGTCGTCCATCCCACGAATGTCCGATTACGTGATTTATACCCACGCCGGACCGGAAGTGGGGGTGGCCAGCACGAAGGCTTTCGTGACTCAGTTGGCCGTTTTGTACCTGTTCGCGATCTACTGCGCCCGCGTGCGGGAACAATTGGATTCCCGCAAGGCCGCACATAAACTGTTGGAATTGATCCGAATTCCAGCTCTGATCGAAGATATCCTGAAAAACGAAGAACAGGTCAAGATCATTGCCGAACGTTATCACCAGGTGTCGGATTTCCTCTACATCGGCCGTTGGATCAACTACCCCATCGCCCTGGAAGGGGCGCTGAAACTCAAAGAGATTTCCTACATCCACGCCGAGGGCTACCCGGCTGGCGAAATGAAACATGGACCCATCGCCTTGATCGACGAAAAGCTTCCGGTTGTGGCGATTGTGACGCGCAACCGCATCCACGATAAGATTTTATCGAATATGGAAGAAGCTCAAGCGCGCCGAGCCACCATTATCGCCCTGGCCAGCGAGGGCGATGAAGAAATTCAAAACCGCGTGCGCGACGTGGTGACCATCCCATTGGTTGAAGAAGAACTGGAACCGCTGTTGACGGTGATTCCATTGCAGCTTTTAGCCTATTATGTCGCCGATTTCAAGGGGACCGATATCGATCAGCCGCGTAACTTGGCGAAATCCGTTACGGTTGAGTGACTTACGGTATAATCCGTTTGCATTTCGGTGAAGATACGGGCAAGATGAAAAGACAAGTCAGCGACAAGGCATCTGCGCCCGCAAGCGGTGCGGTTCGATGGATTGGAAACGATGGGCCGTCAAATACCCGCAATGGGTAGGCGAGCCCTTTTGTTTTACGCAGGTTCGGTTTCAAAGCCGGACGATGAGGAGGTTGTGATGCGACGTCGATCGACGTGGCCGATTCTGGTCGGTATGGCCTTTTTGCTGGCCCTCTTGGTTTTCGCCTGCGGTGGCGGCGGCGATGACGTCGATGGTGATACCAGCGATGGCGATGGCGTCGACTCCGATGGCGATGATACGGATGGCGACGATGGCGATGTAGACGACGCCCCTGTCGATGGCGACGATGGTGATGTGGACGACGCACCTGTCGATGGCGACGACGGCGATGTGGATGTCGATCAAGAGCCGGACGCCGATGGCGACACCGATACCGATGAAATAGACGGTGAGCTGTCCGACGCCGAGTTGGTGATAACTCCGGATCCCATCGATTTTGGATTGGTACCCATCCGTCAGATTTCCGATCTTGATGTCACCATCGAAAACATCTCAGACACGGATTCCCCCGATGTCACCATTACCTCCGTTGAATGGCTGGCCTCGTCGAGTTCGGCGCTGCGTTTGGCTGCCGATTGCAGTCCGCCGTTCGTCTTGGAACCGGGTGACGAGGTGTCTTGCGGTCTGATCTGCGAGCCCCAGAATGCCGGTCGTCATGATGGCGGTTTGCGGGTGGTGGGTCACGACGCCGAGGGGGGAATCCTCGATTTGCGCATCGATGTCAACTGCGGTGTCGGGTTGCCGGTCCTTTACGCCGATCCCATGCCGCTCAACTTCGGATTCGTCGAGCCGGGTCAAACGGCTTGGTTGCCGGTGGCCATCGGGAATGCGGGTAATGCGGTTCTCAATCTGAATGCGGTATCGCTGCATGACGACTCCGATTCCGCCTTCAGCCTGAGTGACGACTTCGAGTCCGGTGAATACCTGCCCAGCGAGGGCGCGGTGGTGGAAGTGGCTTTCGCTCCCAGTGAGACCGGGCCGGTGGTTGGTTGGTTGGTCGTGGAAAGCGACGATCCGGCCGCTCCCGAACGGGTGATCGCGATAAGCGGTCGCGGAGCGGAAGAGTGCCCCGAAGGCTGGATGGATGCCGATGGCATCTGCGTCGAAATCTGTCTGCCCGGCCTACGGCGCTGTACGGATGGGGTTCCGGAACTTTGTGATGCCGATGGGTTGGCCTGGGACGAAGAGGCGGCCTGCGAGGGGGGACGTTTTTGTGAGCGCGGCTATTGTGTGTGGGCGCTTTGCGCGCCCGAAACGTCGTTTTGTCGCGATGGGGCTTATGTCGATTGCGTGGCCGAGGGCGACGACGTCGAAAATGCCGACGACTGCGACGATGGAAAATTCTGCACGCAAAACCGCTGCACGCCGGGAATCGGCTGCCAAAACCCGAAAGATGTGCGTCCCTGCGACGATGGCCAGGTGTGCACCGACGAAGATTGCAGCGAAATCCGGGGTTGCTTCTATCCGTTCAACACGGCCGACTGCAACGATGAAGATCCTTGCACGCAGGCCGATCGTTGCGTTCGCGGGCAATGCGTCGGAGCGGTCGACGATTGCGACGACGGCAAGCCTTGTACCGCCGATACCTGCGATCCGCAAACCGGCTGTGCGCACACTCCCATCGAGGGAGTTTGCAACGACCGCGATGCTTGCACCGAGAACGACCGTTGTGAAGCCGGTGAGTGTGTGGGGGATACGCGCGTATGCGATGACGGAAACGCCTGTACGCGCAACGAATGCGATGCCGTGCGCGGGTGTATCTACCCGGCCAAAAACGAAGCCTGCGATGACGGCAATCCCTGCACCGGCGGCGATAGCTGTTCGAGCGGTTCGTGCCGCGGCAGTTTGGCCGATCCCAGCGACGGCCTATTCTGCAACGGTCCGGAGGTTTGCGACCCGGAAAGCGGTGTGTCGTCGCCTTATCCCGTCGGTTGCAACGACGGGATCGCCTGTACGGTGGATAGCTGTCAGGAAGGGACAAACCGCGCCGAATGCGTCCATACCCCCAACGATCTGGCCTGCGAAGATAACAATCCCTGCACCAGCCCCGATGAATGTGTGCCGGGGCAAGGGTGTTCCCATCAGGCGGTGGCCGATAACTCACCCTGCGACCTGATTCCGGGGATCACCGAAATCTGTCTCGACGGCCAGTGTGTTGCGCCCTGCGATACCGATGCCGATTGCCGCGACTTCATCGATTGCACCTACGACTACTGCGACGAGTCCAGCGGTTACTGTCGGCATGAGTCGCGATCCGATATCTGCGACGACGGCCAGTGGTGCAACGGCGTGGAAATTTGCGATGTCCTTTTCGGTTGTCGCAACGGCGACCCGATCGACTGCGCCGATCCGTTCAACTGTACGGCTGATGCCTGTGATGAATTGAACGATCGCTGCGTGCATGAAAGCCGCGATCTGCTGTGTGACGACTTCAACCTATGCACGGCCGATGTCTGCCGTGCAGGTGAAGGCTGTGTGTTTTTGCCGGTCGAGGGATCGTGCGACGATGGCGATCCCTGTACCTTGCTGGATCGGTGCAGCGGAGGCGTCTGTGGGGCGAGCGGTGTGCGGCTTGTCTGTGAAGACGGCAATCCCTGTACGTACGAGCGCTGCGTGGCGGGTGTCGGCTGCGTATCTGAATATGCGAGCGGATCTTGCGACGACGGCCAGTTCTGTACCGATCCCGACATCTGTATCGAGGGCGTTTGCGTGGGAGAACCGCGCGATTGCGATGACGGCCAGACCTGTACGGGCGACGAAATCTGCACGGAAGAAGAGGGCTGTGTTTCAAACGGCGATATTTCCTGCGACGACGGAGTGGCCTGTACCCAGGATCATTGCGCCGACGATCTTTTCGGTTGCGAGTTCACACCGATTCATGAGCGTTGCGAGGATAACAATCCCTGCACGATAGAAGATCTTTGCACCTTGGAGGGATGTACCTACGTTCTCGCCGAGGATAACACCGGTTGCGGAAATAACCTGCTGGGGCCGATGGTGTGTCTGGATGGTTATTGCGCCGCCAAATGCAATAACGACAACGACTGCGATGACGAAATCGATTGCACCGAGGATACTTGCAACACGGCCATCGGCCGCTGCGTGCACACGGCCGTCGATGACCGCTGTTTCGATACCAATTGGTGCGACGGCGAAGAAAGCTGTCACCCCACGCTCGGTTGTCTCGATGGAGAGCCGATCGATTGCGACGATGAAACGAACTGTACGCTCGACGAATGCGATAACGAGCTTCAAGACTGCACTCATACTCCCGACGACGGCGCCTGTGTCAGCGCGACTGTCTGTCGTGCGGGCTATTGCACCGAAAACGACTGTGCGTATGTGAATGTGGAAGGCGCCTGTAACGATGCCGATCCTTGCACGGTCGGGGATACCTGCGTGAGCGGTCGCTGCGTGGGAACGCCGTTCGATTGCGACGACGGCAATCCCTGCACCGCCGGTGCCTGCACGGCTAGCGGTTGCGTGTTTACCGCTTTGGCGGATTACACGGCCTGCGGCGATCCCGGCGGTCTGCCGCGTTTGTGCCTCGCCGGTGTCTGCGTGGCCAGCTGCCTGGGCGACGGTGACTGTGACGATGGCGTGGGCTGTACGGTGGATTTCTGCAATCCCGTCACATTGACTTGTGAACATCGGGATGCGGATGAATTGTGCGACGACGGCCTGCTTTGCAACGGTGTCGAAACCTGCGATCCGGTTCAGGGCTGTCTCGCGGGCGAGGCGGTTGTGTGTGAGGACGCGATCGCCTGTACGCACAATTATTGCAATGAGTCGACCGGCGATTGCGAAATCGACTATCTGGACGCCGAATGCGAAGACGGCAATCCCTGCACCGACGAAGTCTGCACGGAAGCGGGTTGTGAAAGCGAACCCAATTTCAACGTCTGCGATGATGGCAATCTGTGCACCACCGACGATGCCTGCGATGCCCAAGGCGACTGTGTCGGTGAGGAACTGGACTGCACCGACGGAAGCGTTTGCACCTCCGATTTCTGCCATCCGCTGATCGGTTGTTACTATCAAGACAACCCGGCCGCCTGTTCGACGACCAATGTCTGTCGCCGCGCTTCCTGTGACGATGGCCAGTGCTTGGTCTCCGATTTGGCCGGTCCCTGCGATGATGGATTGCGCTGCACGGTCGGGGAAGCCTGCGCGACCGGAGCCTGCCGTTCCGGATGGGCGCTGGACTGCGATGACCACAACCCCTGCACGAACGATGGCTGTAGCGAAGCCGGTGGCTGTACCCACACGCCGGTCGCCGACGGCGGCAGCTGTAATCTCTGGGGTATCGGTTTGGAAAGTGTGTGTCAGGCTGGATTCTGTGTTTTACGCAACTGCCAAGTCGACTCCGATTGTGACGATGGAGTGGCCTGCAGTGCCGAAACCTGCAATTCAGCCACTGGGCGCTGTGAATATGTCCCCGATCATGGGGCTTGCGATGATGGCTTGGTGTGCACCGGATCCGAAATCTGTGCGCCCTTCGTCGGGTGTATCTCCGATCAAGAAGTCGACTGTGACGACGGAATTGCCTGCACCCGCGACCGTTGCGACGAGGGACAAGGCGGTTGCGTCCACGATGCGGAAAATCTTGCCTGCGACGACGGCGAATTTTGTACCGCCGATGTTTGCAATCCGTCGACCGGCTGCGAATCGACTCTTCTAAGCGGCCTGGCCTGCGATGACGGCGATCCCTGCAGCGTGAACGATACCTGTACGGAAGGAGTCTGCGGCGGTGTCGCGCGCGATTGCAACGACGATAATCCTTGTACGGACCCGGATGAGTGCAGCCCATTGTGGGGATGCTTGAATACGCCGGTTTCCGATGGCGCGGCCTGCGACAACGATGGCGTGTGCATCAGCGGCCAGTGTGCCGGAGCCTGTCTGCTCGATGCGGACTGCGACGATGGCGTAGCCTGCACCGTGGACGTCTGCGACCCCATCTGGGGTCGGTGCCGGTATCTGGCCGACAATGCCTTGTGTGACGACGGGGCGTATTGCAACGGCGTGGAAACCTGTCACCTGGCTTTCGGCTGCCAGGCGGGCCGTCCCATCGATTGCAACGACGGCGTGCCCTGCACCGAAGATCGCTGCGATGAAGAGAGCCGCCAATGTCTCTTCACTCCCAACGATCAGCTCTGCGACGACGGCAATCCTTGTTCCGACGTGACCTGCGATCCGGATGCCGGTTGCGTGCGGCATTTCCTGAATGATGAACTTTGTGCGACCGGCGATCTTTGCGCGCCTGAAGGTTTGTGCGCAAACGGGATCTGCATTCCGGGCGATCCGATCGATTGCGGCGAAGAAACGCCTTGCTTATGGAACGGCTGCCACCCGGCCATCGGTTGTTTCAGTCACTTCCGCAACAACGCGGGGAATTGCGCTGAGGATGACATCTGTGCTTATGAAGGAAGTTGCGTCAACGGGACTTGCGAAATCACGGTGCCGGTGGATTGCAACGACCAGAATCCCTGCACCGAAGACCTCTGCAACCCCTTCGGCGATCCGCAGCAGCCCTGCCAGCACAATTCACGCAACGGCGAAAGTTGCAATGACAACAACGCCTGCACCACCGGTGATGTGTGCGCGGGTATCTTCTGCGGTGGCACAACCATCGATTGCGATGACGACGATCCCTGCACCGTTGAAACGGGTTGCAGTTCGACCAGCGGCTGTCAGTACGGTCATGCCGAAGACGGCACATCCTGCGAAATTGCGGAAGTCGGTCCGGGTGTTTGTGCCGACGGAATCTGCGTGCGCGAATGTCAGGTGCCCGGCGACTGTGACGACGGGTTGACTTGTACGGAAGACACCTGTGAAGAAGGCGTCTGTCAACATTCGTTGCAGTGTCCCGACGGCAACTTCTGTGAGGGTCCGGCCAGTTGTACGGCACAGGGATGCGTTTATATCGACCCGCCGGACTGTGACGACGGGTTAGCTTGCACGGTCGACCGCTGTGATGTCGGGACGGATGCTTGCGTTCACGATCCGATGCACGAAACCTGCAACGATGACAACGTCTGCACCACCGATATCTGCTGGCCGCCTTATGGCTGCGTCAACGAAAAACAAACCGGCGATGCCTGCGATGATGGCGATCCTTGTACCGCCCAGAGTGTCTGCATGGCCGGTTTCTGTGTCGGGAGCGGGGCTGTCGACTGCAACGACTTCAACCCCTGCACAGCCGACTCCTGTACGGCTGAAGAAAGCTGTCTGCACGAGCCCCTGACCGGAACGGCTTGCGATGATGGCGATCCCTGTTCGTCCGACGATCGTTGCCAAGCCGGCGTGTGTGCCGGGGATCCGCGCTTGTGCGAAAGCGACAACCCCTGCATGGCTGCCGCCTGCGATCCGACCGGCCGCTGCGTCTTGACACCGTTGACGGGAATCGCTTGCGAAAGCGACAATCTCTGTGCCGCTGCCGCCCAATGTCTCGATGGGGTCTGCACGGTTACCGAAACCATCGTTTGCGACGATGCGGACCCGTGCACGGTGGACGTCTGTTTGGCCGAATCCGGCTGCACGGGCATCAAGGTCAATGGCTTGCCCTGCGACGATGAGAATGTCTGTACGGTGGGCGATGTCTGTGTCGATGGCATGTGCGAGGAAGGTGCGCTTGAATTGGATTGTGAGGACGGGAATCCGTGTACGATCGATACGTGTGCAGTCGGGACGGGTTGTACCCGGCAGAACGCGCCGGATGAGAGTGCCTGTGATCTTATCCCGAATGTGCCCGAAGCCTGCATCGACGGGGCTTGTATTCCGTATTGCACGACAGCCGGTCAATGCAACGATAAGATCGTCTGTACGGTCGACACCTGCGATTCCGAGAGCCACTTGTGCGTCAATACGCCCGACGATCTGAGCTGCGATGATGGGAATGCCTGTAACGGCTTGGAAAACTGTGTGGTCGGAAGCGGTTGTCAGGCGGGCGAACCCGTGGTGTGCGATGACGAGATCGATTGCACCGACGACCTTTGCGATCCGTCAAGTGGCGATTGCATCGCGGTCCCGCAGGATTTCCTATGCGATGATGGGGTCGTCTGTACGGAAAATACCTGCGACGAGGAAACGGGCTGTCAGCTCATTTTGCGCCACGATCGTTGCGATGATGATGATGTGTGCACCGACGACGCCTGCGACGCCGTGAGCGGATGCACGAACGTCGACAACGGCACCTGCGCTCCCTGAAGGCTGTGCTATCACCGGTGACGTGACGGCCGACTGCTTTTGAGTCGGCCGTTTTTTTGTATTCAGGGCGGCACACAGTTGACAAAATTCCTTTGCCAGCGTATTCATGTTGCATTCAAGGCATGCGGTTATGCGCCCGATCCGGTTGTCTGTTGACGGGCGCAGTTGCGGAAAACGGCCAGGCGTCCGCCGCGCGGACAGGAAGCGGTATCGAATGTTCGACAGATTCGCCGATATGTTACAGATGTTTGTCGTGGAGACGGGTGTCTACCATCTTACCCTCGGACATGTGATGATGATCGGGGTGGGGTTGATCTTCATTTACCTGGCTGTGGTGAAGCATTACGAGCCCTACGAATTGCTGCCTATTGGGTTGGGGGCTGTCCTGATCAATCTGCCGGGCCATCAGGTGGGTATGGTGTCCGATCAAATGCAGGCCTCGGGTGTGCTAGGTTTGCTTTTCCATTACACCTTGTATCTGAACAATATTCTGCCGCCGCTGATTTTTCTCGGGCTGGGTGCTCTGACCGATTTCGGTCCGCTCATGGCCAATCCCCGCCTGATCATTCTGGGAGCGGCCGCCCAGGTTGGAATTTTTGTGGCTTTCATGGGTGCGATTTTGCTGGGATTCGATCTGCGCGAAGCCTGCGCGATCGGCATCATCGGTGGGGCCGACGGACCGACGACGATCTTTGTTTCGGCGCGTATGGCTCCGCATTTGTTGGGAATCACGGCTGTAACTGCGTATAGTTATATGGGATTGGTGCCGGTTATCCAGCCGCCGATCGCCCGCTTGCTGACCACGCGCAAGGAGCGCCTGATCCGCATGGAGCCGCCCAAGCAGGTGAACAAAGCCGCTAAAATCCTGTTCCCGCTCTTGCTCATGATCGTGATTATTCTTCTGATTCCCATGACGGCTCCGCTGGTTTCCATGTTCATGATCGGCAATATCTTCCGCGAGTCGGGAGTGGTGGAACGATTGAACAAAACGGCTCAGAACGAACTTCTGAATTTGGTCACTATTTTCCTGATGCTTTGTATCGGAATCACCCTGCGAGCCGAGAATATTTTGAACCTGGCCACGCTTAAGATTCTGCTCTTGGGTCTGGTTGCTTTTTCCTGCGGTTCGGCGGGGGGGATTTTGCTTGTCAAACTATTCAATCTGTTTTCTAAAAACAAAATCAACCCGCTGGTCGGATCGGCCGGGGTGTCGGCGGTGCCGATGGCGGCGCGAGTATCGCAGGAAATGGCTTCCAAAGAAGATCCCAACAATTTCATCTTGATGCACGCCATGGGGCCGAACGTCGCGGGTGTAATCGGATCGGCCGTCGTGGCGGGATACTTTTTATCGGTGATTCAATAGAATTGAAGAACCGAATACTCGCTTTTATAAGATCTGAAAATCACCGAAATGTGGAAAACCCTGGACAAGCTTGGTTGATTCTGATTCAATGAAATCGAAGAGCAGGGCCTGACATCGCGCACCTTCTTGTAAGGGCGGTTCATTGAAGCATTTTCGGGGGTTGAACGTTCGAACGGCGAGGCTGTCGTGTGTGTTTGTGTGCCGACGAACGGGAATAGGAGCACCGCATGGCTCGCGTATTGGTCGTCGATGATGAACGAGGAATGCGAATCACGCTGACCGAGTTTCTCAAGGAAGACAATTACGAGGTTCACCAAGCTGCAGATGCACAGGCCGCGGTCGAGTTGATTCAGTCGATGAGTTTTGAGGTGGTGATTACCGACATCTTTCTTCCTCGAACAAGCGGGGTCGACCTGGTTCGTCGGATTAGCCAACTGTCTTCCTTCACCAAGGTCATTCTAATTACCGGCCAGCCTGCGGTGGAAACAGCCGCTGAAGCGCTGCGGGCCGGGGCTTTCGATTATCTGAGTAAACCGGTTTCCAAAACCACTATTTTGCAGGTGGTCCGATCGGCCGTGCGTATTACCATTCTCGAACAGGAAAAAAACCAACTCGAAGCCGAAAATCTGAATTACCGGCGGGAGTTGGAACGACAGGTGGATCTGCGAACGTCGGCTCTTTTAGAGAGCGAGGAGAAGCATGTCGCGCTGTTCGAAAGCATGCCGGTCGGGTTCGGCTATTTTCGGGTCATCCAGAACGAAGCCGGGGATGTTGTGGATTTCGAATTTTTGGAGCTTAACCACGAATTCGAAAGCATCTTTGGAATGAGTGAAGCGGAAACCCTCTATCATTGCGCCTCGGAGGTGCTGCCCGGTCTCGACAACGGCGGTCGTATTTGGCTGGAGCGCTTCGCCCATGTGGCGATCAGCGGTGAAACCGCCCGTTACGAGTTTTATGCCGATCATGTGGATTGTTGGTATTACGTCACCGTTTTTTGCCCGAAACCCGGCTACTTCGTCACTCTGTTCGACGACATCACCGCCTTACGCAAGTAACGGTCTGCGCCGAACTTTTTCTTTTCTTCTTGCCCGCTTTCATCTCCTCAATTACACTCGCCCCGGTGCGGCGCTAACATTGGATTAACAATCCCGGTGCGCTCGTGGATAAAGAAGAAACGCAATCCGTATTTATTTGTATCCATGAAGAGGAGCGAGGCGAATGAACGATCGGATGGGTAGGGGACGTCGAGAGTGGCCGGGTGTGCAGGTGCAGGGTTGTGTTGTGCGGATCGAATTGCTGGGTCTGGTTATCCTGGGTTTGCTGGCGGGTGGCTTTGTTTCTCCGGCGCAGGCGCAAGACGCCCCGCCATCGCCGACGTCGGGTATCATAACAGAAGCTGCGGGAACATCCGATCCGGCGAAAACAGCGCCGTCCGCTTCGAAACTATCGCCCAAGCTCACGCTCGAAAGCGCCGACGGACGCAATAGCCTGACCTTCGGATTGCGGGTGCAGATGCTGCTGCAACTCGACAGCACCGACTTCGATGATGCCGATACCGCCGATACCCACACGGAATTCAAGTTCCGGCGTATCCGTACCTCGTTTAAAGGACGTCTGTTTGCGGAAAACCTGTCTTACTTCCTGCAGTTCAATCTGTCGCCGGGGTCGCTGGAACTGCTGGACGCGACACTCAACGTCGCGTTTACGCCCCAGGTGCAACTGGAAATTGGTCAAGCAAAAGCGCCTTTCACCCGCTACCGCCAGAACTCCGATAAGGACCAGATGATTGCGGACTGGGCTTTGGTGTCGCCGTATTTCGGTACCGAGCGGCAACTGGGTCTGACGTTGCATAACGGTAAGTCGAAACCGCCGCGTATCGAGTATCAGGCGGGAATTTACAGCGGCCGGAACGCGCGTAAATCTCACGGGGTCGGTGTGGCCAAGATGTATGGTGAAAAGTTGACCAGTCCGTCCTCCCTGACCGATCCGGCGCCGCAGGACGAATTTCATCCCGGTCTGGCGGCGCATATCGCTTACAACCACGCGGGTATCAATACGCGCCGCTTCTCCGATTTTAAAAAGGGTGGTTTTCGGTTTTCCAGCGGATTGAGCAGTAGTGTCATTCTACGGCCCAAGCGTGAGCGCGACATGGCTTTGCGTTTGGCCCCCGAGTTTTTGCTGAAGGTGCATGGCTATTCGCTGGCGTTGATTTACTACCTCGGCGTGACCGAAGCCACTCAGGACGATCATGACTGGCAGGTCGGTTTCCACGGGTTCCTGCTGCAGACCGGCTATCTGCTGAACGACTGGGTGGAGCTGGCTTTTTCTTATGCCTTCGTGGCGACGACCGGCGACCTGCGCCAGGATGCCCGCAAGCATGCCGAGAATATTCTGGCCCAGGCGGAAGCCGATGAACGAGACGATTTAACGGAGCAGTATGGCCAGGCTGGAAACGTGCTTGCGGAGCATGAATTCGTGGCGGCGCTCAACTTCCATTTTTTCGACAGCCATCTGGTGTTGAAAAACGATGTGGGCTTTTGCCTGCACGACTACCGGGACGGCGTCGACGACCGAAACGATCTGCGCGTGCGCGTGCTGCTGCAACTGGCGATCTGAGAAACGGTTCAATCGAACAGCATGGAGATATCCACCGAGGGGGCGCTGTGGGTGATGCGGCCGACCGAGATCAGGTCGACTCCCGTTTCGGCGTAGCTGCGGATGGTCTGTAGATTGATGTTACCCGAGATTTCCGCTTTGGCCCGGCCGTTGATATGAGCGACGGCGCGAGTGGCGTCTTCCACCGAAAAATTGTCCAACATGACCACGTCGGCTTTGGCGGCCAGCGCCTGGTCGAGTTCGTCGAAATCGCGTACTTCCACCTCGATCTGCATCAGGTGGTGGGCGCGGCCACGGACCGCTTGGATGGCGTGGGCGATATCGCCGCAGGCGCGGATGTGGTTTTCCTTGATCAGGGCGCCATCGAACAGACCGAAGCGGTGGTTGTGTCCGCCGCCGCAGCGCACGGCATATTTTTCCAGCGCCCGCATACCCGGCGTGGTTTTGCGCGTATCGATCACGAGGGCATGTGTCCCCGCGATGGCTTGTACGTACTGGCGCGTGACGGTGGCGATGCCTGAAAGATGTTGCATGAAGTTGAGTGCGGTGCGTTCGGCCTTGAGCATGTAATTGGCCTTGCCCCGTACTTCCAGAATCGTTTCTCCGGGCTGAAGCAGGTCTTTGTCTTTGCGTGCTTTCGGGAAGGTGAATTCACGATCGGTTTTGCGGAAAACCGTTTCGGCTACCTCGACCCCGCACAGCACCAGTTCCTGTTTGGCGACGATATGCCCCGAGCCGATTTTGTCGGGTTCGACGCAGGCGTCGGCGGTGATGTCGCCAGTGCCGATGTCTTCGCGCAGGGCGCGCAGCGCCAACGCCAGATAGTGTGCTTCATGGATGCGTTCGTAAGACATGACGGCCCTCCATCTCGGTTACCGGTGCGCGGTTCAGCCTTTCAATTCGGCGATATGTTCGGCCAGTTTGGCTTGTTTGGCGCGTAGGTCTTCGGCGCGCTCCCGTTCCTTCTGCACCACTTCCGCCGGGGCGCGGCTGACGAAGCTTTCCTTGGAAAGACGGGCGTCGATGCCGTTGAGTTCCTTTTCGATCTTGCCTAGCTGGCCGGTGACACGCGCAATCTCCTCGTCGATATCGATCAAGCCCGCCAGCGGCACGAACAGATCCGCACCGGTGACGACGCCTTTGGCGGCCGGACCCTGCTTGTCGTAATGATCGACGATATCGAGGGTGTCGATGCGCGCCAGGTCGCGGATCTCGGCGGCGTAGCGGTTGAGCAGGTCGCGTCGCTCGGCCTCGGCGGCCTGGATCACCACCGGAATGCGGCGACCCGGTTCGATGCCGCACTCACCGCGAATGTTGCGGGCCGCCCGGATAACGGCCTGGATGGCGGCCATGGGGGCTTCATCGGCGGCGAAGGCTTCGGCGTCGGCGAATTCATCGGCGGTGGGGTAGGGGGCCAGCATGATCGTCGGTCCGTGGTCCTCGCTTTTCGGTAGCGCCTGCCAGATTTCCTCGGTGACGAACGGCATGAAGGGATGCAGCAGGCGTAGCGCCGTATCGAGCACGCGCACCAGGACGCGCTGCGTGGCGGCGCGGGCCGCCGGATTGTCATCCTTCGCATAAAGCGTGGGCTTGGCCAACTCGATATACCAGTCGCAGAATTCGTCCCAGAAAAAATGATACACGGCCATGGCGGACTGATCGTAATGATGCGTCTCGAAACCCTCGTTGGCGGTGAGGGTGGCGCGGCGCAGGCGCGAGAGAATCCAGCGTTCGGCCAGACCATAGGCGCTCGGATCGATGTCGGCTTGGGGATCGTAATCCTTCAGATTCATCAAGGCGAAGCGGCTGGCGTTCCAGATCTTGTTGGCGAAGAAACGGTAACCTTCGACGCGGTGCACGTCGAGCTTGATGTCGCGACCCTGACCCACCATGGACAAGAGCGTAAAACGCAACGCGTCGGCTCCCGAAGTGGGAATGCCCTTGGCGAACAGCTTGCGTGTGTCTTTCACGATGCGTTCGACCTGCTTGGGGGCGATGCCCAGCGCTTCGGCGTCCGCACGCCGTTTGGCGAGCAGGTCGTCCTTGCCGATGCCGTACACCACGTCCAGCGGGTCGATCACGTTGCCGATCGACTTGCTCATTTTACGGCCTTCGTGATCGCGCACCATGGCGTGCAGGTAAACGGTGGCGAAAGGCGTTTTACCGAGCAGGTGGATGCCCATCATCATCATGCGCGCCACCCAGAAGAAAATGATGTCGAAGCCCGTTTCCATCATCGCGTTGGGATAGAAGTGTTGCATATCGGGCGTTTCGTCGGGCCAGCCGAGGGTCGAGAAGGGCCAGAGGGCCGACGAGAACCAGGTGTCGAGCACGTCCTCGTCTTGGACGATGGCGGCCGATCCGCATTTGGCGCAGGCCGTGAGGTCGTCGCGCGAAACGCTGATGTGACCGCAATCGCTGCAATACCAGGCGGGGATGCGATGGCCCCACCAGAGCTGGCGCGAGATACACCAGTCGCGGATGTCGTCCATCCAATTGAAAAACGTTTTCTCCCAGGTTTCGGGCACGAAGACGGTTTCCCGGTCGCGCACGGCCTGGCTGGCGGCGGCGGCCAGCGGTCCCGCTTTGACGAACCATTGTTTGGAGATATAGGGTTCCACCACGGTTCCGCAACGCTGGCACCCACCGATGCTCATAGCGTAATCGTTGCGCCCACGGGCAAAGCCGCTCTTTTCGATGGCTTCCTTGACGGCCTTGCGCGCCTCGAAGCGATCCATCCCGGCGAATTCCCCGGCCTGCTCGTTGAGCGTGCCATCGGAGTTGAGGATGTTGATTATCTTCAGCTTGTGGCGTTGGCCGGTTTCGAAATCGTTCGGATCGTGGGCCGGGGTGACTTTCACCGCCCCGGTTCCGAATTCCGGGTCGACCAGTTCGGCGTCGGCGATGATGGCGAATTCGTAACCCAGAAGCGGATGCTTGACGTTCTTGCCGATAAAGGCCTGGTAGCGTGGATCGTCGGGGTGTACGGCGATGGCCGTGTCGCCGAGCATGGTTTCGGGACGCGTGGTGGCTACCACGATCTCGCCCGAACCGTCGGCCAGCGGATAGGCGAAGCGCCACAACTCGCCGGGAACGCCTTCTTTGTGCTCGACTTCCAGATCGGAGAGCGCCGTCATGCAGCGCGGGCACCAGTTGATCAGACGGTCGGCGCGGTAGATCAGGCCTTCTTCATAGAGGCGCACGAAGGTTTCACGCACGGCGTGGGAACAGCCCTCGTCCATGGTGAAGCGTTCACGCTCCCAATCGAGGGATGCGCCCAAGACGCGCAGCTGCTCGCTGATGCGTCCGCCCTTTTCATGTTTCCACTGCCACACGCGTTCGAGAAATGCTTCGCGACCCAGATCGTGGCGGCTTTTGCCTTCCGTGACCTTCAGGTTACGTTCCACCACCATCTGGGTGGCGATGCCCGCATGGTCGGTACCCGGCAGCCACAGTACGTTGTCGCCGCGCATGCGACGCCAGCGGATGATCATGTCCTGAATGGCCACCGTCAGCGCATGCCCCATATGCAAGGTGCCGGTGACGTTGGTCGGCGGGTAGACGATGCAGAAGGGCGGGCGTTGGGTATCGGTTTCGTCGGCATGGAAATAGCCGTTTTTTTCCCAGATCGGGTACCATTTCGCTTCGATCTCGGCGGGATCGTAACCTTTGTTCAGAATGTCCGACATGCTGCTGCTCCATTGGCCTAAAAAAAGACAGGGACGAGCCCTCGGCCCGCCCCCGTCTGAAACGGGCTTGCTCACATCGGCCGAAAAAGCCGGACCTCGTTATACGCGGTCGGCCGTCAGCCGGTCAAGTTCCTTCTTGATGATCTGTTCGGCGAGATCGGGAACGACTTCCCAAACCACGGCTTCGAGTGTGCGGCCGGTCAGGGCGGCCAGTTCCTCGCGCATGAGGTTGCGTATCCCATTGAGATCGGTGGCGGGCGCCGTGCCGTCGCCGGCGGGTGTGCTCGTTGCGCCGCCGCCGGACAGCATCCGGCTCAGTTCGTCGGCGGAAGGTAGTTCGCTCAACGCCGATTGGATCCAGGTATGGATTTCTTCCACGGTGCCCGCTTCGAGTGAAACCGGGGCGGCTGCCGCTTCACGCAACTCGCCAAAGAGTCCGCTCAGGCGCTCGACCAAGACCTCGGCCAGATCGGCAGGGGTGGGGGGCGCTTCGGGTTTCGGCAGATTTTCCATGGCGGCGGCCAGTTCGCGACCCACCACGCGGCCCACGATGTCTTCGATGTCTTCCTTGCCGAGAGCGGCTTCGGGGGTGGCCGGGGCAGTCACGGCGGCCTCTACGGCAGCCTTGACGGCGTCGTTGATGGTCTCGTTGACTTCGGCGCGCACGGCCTGACGGATGGCGGCGATCATTTCCTGCTGATCCATCTGCGGGGCGGTTCCGTCGCCTTGGGCGGCCTGTGGCAGCGTGGCGACGGCCACCTTGACTTCCTGGCGCACGACGTCGCGCAGGCTGTGCTCGAATTCCGGGGTCATGGTCATTGCAGCGGCCGGGGGCGCGCTCAGGTGACCCAGCTCCTGGCGGATCGACTGGCGGAACAGGCCCAGAATGAAGTCGGCACTCGGACCGGTGGGAGCAGGTTGGGATTCGATCTGGGGTTCCTCTTCGTGCTCGACCACGAAGGCTTCCTGCGGTTCGGCCGCGGGCTCCACGGGTTGGGGCTCATCCTCGGCCGGTTCCAGTATTTCACTTTGCGGCAGTTCTTCAGCCACCGAGACGATTTCGCTTTCGTCTTCATCCGCGGTTAATTCCACCGGGGCAGGCGCGTCTTCGGGTTCCACGGGGGCGAGCTCGTCGATATGCGGGACGGCATCGGCCAGCGCGATTTCTTCGATTGCCTCGCCTTCCGCTTCTTCGACCTGAATGTCTTCGAAGACGGCTTCCGGTTCGATTTCCAGTTCGTCCAGATCCAGTTCTTCGCCCATATCATCGGCTTGGGGTTCGATTTCCAGTCCGAAGTCGTCCTCTATGGGTTCCAGGGCGGTCTCGTCCATCGGCACGATTTCGTCGCCCAGCGGTGCCTCCCCGGCCGCCTCGGTTTCGAAGCCCAGACCGAAGGGATCGAGGTCATCGGACTTGGCGTGGTCGTCCTGAATCGCCTCGCCTTGGACCGCTTCGGACAACGGCATGCGTCGCAGCCGTTCCATGCGGGTTTGTTCGTTTTCTTCGTCGCCGATGTCCAGTTCTTCGATTTCGATGTCGTCGTCTTCATCGATTTCCACCAGCAGACCGGCGGCTTCTTCGTCGGACAATTCCACCGGGCCGTCCAGATGTTCGGCTGCGGCTATATCATCCTCGGGATTCAGATCCATGGCCAGATCCACCAGGGCTTTGTCTTCCGCCCGGCGTTCGGCTTCCCGCGGGGGGATGAATTGTGTTTCACCCAGATTGTCCTGCAGGAGATCCACGCTTCCGCCTTCGATGTTTTCGATCGGTTCTTCGACGGACGGTCCGTCCAATTCGCCTACCAACTCCGCCATTTCGGCTTGGGTAGCCTCATCCTGACCGGTGAGTGGGAAATGCGTCAATGCATCGTCCTCTGCCGGGGCGTCGGCTTGAACCTGTTGAAGGACGCTGTCGGTTGTGATGAGTCCCTCTGCCGACAGTGGTTCCTCATCCGCCATGGGTTCCAGTTCCTCGACGGGTTCCAGCTCCTCGATGGGCTCCGGTTCCTCGACGGGTTCCGCTTCTTCGGCGACCATGGGCTTGTCGGCGGGTAGTGCCGCTTCGGCCGGAGCGGTTTCGTCGGCGGCTTCGCACAGCATGGCCGCCTGATCGATCAGGTCCTGGCTATCGAAGGGTTTGATGAACACGCCTTGGGCGCCGACCTCTTTCGAGCGCGCGCGATCCACCTCGATGTGTTTTCCGGCCAGCAGCATCACCGGGATGGCAGACAGAGCCGCCTCTTTTTTCACGGCTTCGCAAAAGGCATAGCCGTCCATTTCCGGCAGACGCAGATCGACCAGAATCAGAGAGGGCGAGACCTCGGCGGCCATGCGCAAACCGTTCTCGGCGTCGGAGGCGCAGACGAGGTTGAACTCGGTTTTCATAAAGGACATTCGGACGATTTCTTGTATTGTGCGGCTGTCATCGACCAGCAGGATGGTCCACGCCATGCTCCACTCCTTGCGGTTGTGCGGACGGTCAGGGTAACAGGGTCTAAAACCCTAAATTAATTAACGATTATTCTAGCATAGGGGCGTGGGGAAGTCAATTTGGAGGTGTTGACTTTATTTGGGTGATGTGATAGCGTCCGGTGAACATTGAGCAAACCGAACAAGTCGTTTGAGGAGAATGCTTATGCGGGGTGTCAGCGGTTGGATCGTCGGTGTGGCGTGCGTGGTGCTGGTCGTGACCGGCTGCGGTAAGTCGTCGTATGAACAGGGAAAAGAACTGTTCGACCAGGGTGCCTATGAGCAGGCGCTTCCCCTGCTCGAAGCGGCGAAAAAAGACAACGACCACTTCATCCAGGTGGAGGAGATGATCCGCCAGTCCAAGGTGAAGATGGTTGAACAGGCCGATAAGGACTGTGAACGGCGCGCCGAAAACTACCAGGAAATGCTGGCGCAAGCCAAAACGGTGGATACCTGGGATCGCGTGATGGCGGAATTGAAAACCTTCTCCTGCCGCAAGGTGGTTCCCAAGCCTTACATCGATGCCGCTTATTTCCGTTTTATCAGCTACTTGGCCGAGTGGGACGCCTATCCGCAGGCCGTGAGCAAATATTGCGAGTTCACCGGCTGCGAGGCCGCGGAGGCCCGCGTCTTGGTGCGTGAAGAAGAAGTGATCATCACCGACGAGAATAACAAGGAAAAGAAGGAAATCATCCAGCAGGAGATTCCTATCGCGCAGCACGAGATCGTCATGGAGATGTTCAAATGGCTGGCAGGCAAAGATCCGAAAAATGGTCGCTGGTTCGACCGCTATGCCAAATTCCTGTATGACAACGAACGTTATAAAGACGCCTTGGAAGCCTATGAGGCGATCGCGAAAATCGAAACCCTCGGTTACGAGGTGAAATCCCGCGCGCAACTGGCGGCGGAACATCTGCGCAAGGGCGGACGTCGTGCCCGTCAGCCGGGTGAAGAGGTGAGCTTCTTCTGGATCGAAGAGGTCAAGACCAAAAGCAAGCTCAAAGCCCTCAAACGCGAACTGGAAGCCGCTCGCAAGGAGCTTGAGGAAGCCGAGGGTAAAGAGCGCGCGGTCGACGGGGCTGCCAAGCCGTAACGACCCGCTCATTCGGAACATGGACCGGGCTCCCGATCGGAGCCCGTTTTTTATGGCGGTGCCATGCGACTGGAATCCAAACTCACCGTAATCAAGGAATTTCGCAACCGTTATCCGTGGCTGGCGGTGGCGGTGTTGACGGCTTTTTTGATCCTCGCCTTCCGGTTGACCTACCTGCAGCTTTCCAAGGGGAGCGAGTACTTGGAGCTGTCGGAGGAAAATTTCGTCCAGGAGCGAGTGATTCCCTCTCTGCGCGGGCGGATTCTCGATGCCGAGCAGCGCCCGCTGGCCCAGGACCGTCCGGCCTACAATGTCTATTTTACTCCGGCTTTTTGCGGCGATGCCGATGCCGTGTTGCTGAAGCTGGAGGGGTATCTGAATCTGTCGAGCGAAGAGGTCTTACGTTTACGCCATGCGGCCGAGACAGCGCGCGGCTTGCGGCGGTTTCGTGAGATTCGGGTTAAAGGCGATATTTCCCGCGATCAACTCGCCCTGATCGAGAGCCACAAATTGGATTTTTCGGGGGTGACGGTGCGGCCCGGTCCGCGGCGCGGCTATCCCCACGACCTGCTTGTGTCGCATCCGGTGGGCTTTGTCGGTCGTATTACCGCTCGCGAACTCAAGGCGCGGCCCGATTACCTGTCTTTCGACACCATCGGCAAAAAAGGAATCGAAGAGGCTTTCGAAAAAGACCTGCGCGGTCGCCACGGTTTGCAGCGGGTGGTGGTGGACGCCCAGGGACGGATGAAGGCCAAACGCGAAGCCGAAGTGCTGTTGAAAGGGGACATTTATACGCCGCCGGTTCCCGGCCATGACGTGGTTTCGTCGCTGGACCTTGATTTGCAGGCCGCGGCGCGGACCGCTTTCGGGGCACAGGCGGGAGCGGTGGTGGTGATGGAGGTGGAGACCGGCTGGATCAAGGCCTGGCTTTCCATGCCCGGTTTCGATCCCAACAAATTCGCGGACGGCATCTCCCAAAACGATTGGTCGCGCTACCGCGATTCGGTGCTCGATCCTTTGATGGATAAGGTGAGTCAGGCTTCCTATTTTCCGGGCTCGACCTACAAGGTGGTTCCGGCCGTCGCGGCATTGAGGTCGGAGGAGATCGGCCCGAGTTCCAGTACCGTCTGTTATGGCGTGCGCAAAATCGGCGATCATCCCTTCCATTGCTGGCGACGTAGCGGGCATGGAACGGTGAATTTACGCCGAGCGATCAAAGAGTCCTGCGACGTTTATTTTTACTGGGTCGGTGAGCAACTCGGTTTCGAGCCGATCGTCGAGGTGGCCGCCGAGTTCGGCTTGGGCGAAATGCCCGGGTCGGGGATCGGGTCCGAGACGGCCGGGCGTCTGCCCGATGCCGCCTGGCACGAAAAAACCTACGACCGGCGCTGGTTTCCCGGCGATACCATGTCGCATGTGATCGGTCAGGGCGATCTCAAAGTCAGCCCGTTGCAACTGGCGGTGCTTTACGCTGCCGTCGCCAACGGCGGCAAGGTGGTGCGGCCGCAGTTGGTCACGGACGTGCGGCGGATCGATGGCGGGTTGGTGCGCCATTATAAACCCGAAGTGAAACGTGTGCTGGACGCCGATCCCGAAATCTTGCAAGCGGTGCGCGAGGGCTTGGAAGCGGTGGTCAATGAACAAGGGGGCACGGCTTATCTGTCTCGGCTGATCGAGCCGCGTTTTGCGGGTAAGACGGGAACGTCGCAGGTGGCGCGTCTGGCCAAAGGGCAGCGCAGCTTCGACGACTACCAGCTCAAGGATCATGCCTGGTTTGTGGGCTACGCCCCGGTCGAGAAACCCCAGGTGGTCGTGGTTGCTGTGGCCGAGCATGGTGAACATGGATCGTGGATGGCGCCGTTGGTGCGTGACGTGATCGCGGCCTGGTATGAAAAAAGTACGGGGCATGCGGCGAAGCATCGCCCGAACGAATATTACTCGCCCATCACGCGCCCCCCGCAGGCGACCGCCACTCCCGAGGGCCGGTAGCGTTTGTCCCGCTGCGGGTCTCGCCGTCCGCATTCTTCGCGGTCGCTACTGACGGCGGTCCAACGAAAACGGGCGGCCCATCCGGACCGCCCGTCAAAACTTTATCGTAATCGCGGTTAGAAGTTGACGTCGTTTTCCTGCACGGTGCTGATGCCCACGACCTTCTCGATGTCGGCGTTCGCTTTGGCGGAGGCCAACCAGGCGTCGAACATCTGGCGCGACAGTTTTTCGCTACGGCGTCCGAGCTCGTCCGAAGCCACGGTGTCGAAGTCCTCACGCTTGGGTTTGAGCTGTTCTTTAAGCTTCAGCACGACACTGTCGCCGCCCACGTCGAAGACCTGCGGGGCCAGCGGATTTTCCGGAGTCAGCTTCCAGGCGGCGTCGTATAGCTCGAAGCTGGCGCCGATCATCGGCACGTAATTGCCGGTGGTGCGGGCGAAAGGACCGGTGGTCTTCAGCGTCGGCACGACCGGGGCCGGTTTGCCTTCCGTTTTCTCCCCGTCTTCTTCCGCAGGCAGCAGCTCTTCGAAGCTTTTGCCTTCCTTCAAACCGGCGAGCAGCGCTTCGGCCTCGGCTTTGACCGAATCTTTGGCCATCTGTTCGCTCAGCAAGGTGCGCGCGATTTCGAGCTTCATGTCGTCGAGGCTTTTCGATTCGGCCGCCTGACGCTCTTCGAGTTTGATGACGTGCCAACCGAATTGCGACTTAACCGGGTCGGAGACCTGTCCGGGTTCGAGAGCGAAGGCCACATCCTCAAATTCTTTGACCATGCGACCGCGCGAGAAGAAACCCAGATCCCCGCCTTTGGTTTTGGTGGGGCCTTCGGAGGTTTTCTGCGCCAGTTCGGCGAAGCCGTCGGGATTGTTTTTGGCTTCTTCGGCGATCGATTTAATGGCGCTTTTCGCTTCGCGCTTTTTACGCTTGCTGGCATCCTCGGGCACTTTGATCAGGATGTGACGCGCCCGGATCTGTTCCGGCTTTTCATAATCGGATTGATGGTTGGTGAAGTAGGTTTCCACCTTTTCCGCTTCCTTCTCGGCGTAAGCGGCGATGGCTTCATCGGTCGGCTGCATCTTGGCGATGGCGGATTTCACGGGAAACTTGACGAATTCGAGGTTGATTTTGTCGTTTTCCACCGACCATTCGTCGTAAGCGGCGTTGGCGGACAGAACCGGGCCTTCGCTCAGCAAGGTGCTGATGCGGTTGCCGATCATGTCTTCTTCGTGTTTTTCCTCGTAACGCGCCACGCTCATCTTATAGTAGTAGTTCACCATGCGGCGGTAGAGGTCTTTGTCGAACTGGCCGTCTTCCTGGAAGGCGGGGTTGTCGACGATATTGCGCGCCACTTCCAACGGTCCCACGGCGAGGCCCAGCCGATGTCCGGCCTGCGACAGCAGCACGCGCGTCACCACCTGATCGAGGGCTTTGTCCTTCAGTCCGTACTGCTCCGCCTTCTCGTTGTTGAAGTTGGGGTCGAACTGCTGGTAGCTGTTGAACAACTGATTGTAATAAAAGCTCCATTCGCCCACGGTGACCGTTTCGCCGTTCACTTTGGCCGCATAGGAACTCACCGAGGTGAAGCCGCGCGAACCGGGTCCGAACTGCAGGGCGAACACCACGATAATAATGCCGAAAATCAGCATAATGAAAAAAGAACCGGACCGCTCTCGCATCCACTGCATATTCATGGATCAGCTCCTTGCCGAATCAGAGGTACACTATATATGGCGGCAACCCGCATAAGGCTCCCCAACTTATCCAACCGGCCTCGAAAAATCAACAATTTTTATGCTGATGGCGAAAGTGGGGGTATCGAGCGGCGGAGGCTTTCAAACGGAAAGGGTGGTGTTTTTCCGGCAGCTTGGGTAAGATAGAGTCAATCGGTAACGGTGGCACGCGAGTCGGGTCTTTTTACGTAACGTGGACTTCGGCGGGCGGCCGGGAAGTGAGGAAGACATGCGACGGGCGTTTCCCTGTGTTTGGGTGGGGTTGAGTTTGTGGGTGTTGCTGTTGACCGCCTGCGGCGGAGACGACCCGACCGGGTCCGACGACGGCGATGTCACCCCCGATGTCGATGGCGATTACGAGGCAGGGTCGCTCTGCCGCGATGACGAGATCGGTTGCGAGGCCGAGGTGGCGGTGATCTGTGCCGACGGCTCTTGGCAGGTGGTGGAAGACTGCGGCGAAAACGGCGAGGTTTGCGAGGAGGGTCGCTGCGTGCCCTTCGGTGCGGATGGTGACGGTCAACCCGACGGCGATCTTGCGACGGACGGCGATGGCGAGAGTGAGGCCGACGGCGACGCGGATGACACGGCCTGCGAGTGCGGACCGCAGGCGGGCCCCTGCTGCAACGGCTGCTTTTTCCTCACCGGTTCCTGTGCGCCCGACGATCCCCAGGCCCTCTCCGGTATTTGCGACGACGGCGTCTGCGCGGTGGAAACCTGCCGGGACGGTTACGAGTTGCGGCAGGGCGTGTGTGAAGAAGAGGCGGATGGCGACCTGGACGGCTCGGCCGACGGCGACCTCGACGGCGAGGGGACCGAAAATGTGGAAGCCGAGGAAGAATGGGTTCCCGAATGCACGGGCGGTCCCTGTTGTGCCGGTGGCGAATGGCGCGAAGCGGGCCGTAGTTGCTTGTCGGATCAGGATAATTTCGATTGTACCGACGATGTCTGTGCCGAGGACCATAGCTGCCAACACGAGATCCAGGACGGCTTTTGCCTGATCGACGCGGTCTGCTATGCGACGACGGATAATCAACCTTTTAACGAATGCTCGACCTGCAGCCCCGACGACGCTTGGGACGCCTGGACGCCGCAAGCCGACGATACTGCATGTAATTCCTTTGCCGGGGTTTGCCGCTCCGGGATCTGCGAAATTTCCTGTGCAGGCGAGAACGGCAGCGCCTGCGATCTGGGGAAACCCGACCAATGGGGTTATTGCCTCGATGGTGGCTGCCATTTTGGCGGGGCAGTGGCCACTTATCCCGAGCATTCCGATGCCGTCCTGACCGTGGCGTTTTCGCCCACGCTGCCGCTTTTGGCGAGCGGTTCCGCCGACGACAGCCTGCGTTTGTTGTCGTTGAACAACGGAGATGCGCGGGTCATCACCCCCTTTAAAGGCGACGTGCACGACCTGGCTTTTTCCACCACCGCGACACACATTGCCGTTGCCCACAACGGCGGCGAGGTTTCGATTTGGGATGTCCTGACGCAGCAGAATGTCCGCAGCTTTTCGGCTCACACCACCGCGGTGCGCGCCATCCTCTACACCGTTGACGGCAGCCAGCTTTTGACCGGCGGTGACGATTTCAGTGTCAAACGCTGGAATGCCGCCAGCGGGACCGATCCGTTGCACACCTACACGCGTCTGGATCAGCGTTACGTACGCGCCCTGGCGTTGAATCCGGCCGGGGATGCCTTTGCTGCGGGCGGGTGTACGGATACCAACATCATCGGTATCTGTGAAAAGAGCGGCATTCATTTTTACGATCTCGACGACGATTCTCACCTCGGTCTTAAAAACGATATCGGGGATTTCGTATACGGGGTGGCCTATGCGCCCGACGCCTCGCGCCTGGTGGCCGCCGCGCGCGATCACAAGCTGTATGGCTGGCAGCTGCCCGAATCCACCTTGCTTTACTCGCCGGAAAAACATCCCGGAAATGTGCACGATGTGGCGGTGTCGGTCGATAGCCGTTTTGTGGCGACCGCCGGATCGAACGGCCTGATCGGCCTGTGGAAGGCGGTCGATGGCACACCGATCGCGTTTTTATCGGGGCACAGCGACGGCGTGAACACCGTGGCCTTCTCACCCGATGGGCAGCTTCTGGCTTCCGGCAGCGACGACAATACCTTGCGCTTGTGGGACATCTCCGCCTTGGCCGCCATCGCAGGATTGGAGTAGGGTAATGGCGACCCGGTTTGCGGACCGTTTGCCGGGCGCGCTGTGGCCGGTTCTGATGATTCTGCTGGTGTCGGGTCCGCTCGTCGCGCAGACGCCCGCGACGAAGTCGACAACGGCCGTCGTCGGTCCGCGCCTGACCCTCGATCGCAGCGAACACGACTTCGGCACGATCAAGCAGGGGGAGCGCGTCGAAACGGAATTCATCATTGAAAACAGCGGTGATGCCGAACTGCGGCTTTTGCGTATCAAGCCCGCCTGTTCCTGCACCCTGGTCGCCACCCCGAAAACGCGCCTGGCTCCCGGACAGAAAAGCCGTTTGCGGGTGGCCTTCGATTCCAGCGGCAAACGCGGGGATCTGGCCTACCCGGTCATGCTCACCAGCAACGATCCGCTCCAGCGCGAGCGGCACCTGACTTTGAAGGTGCGGGTGGCGGTGGAACTGGAACTGCGCCCGGCGGTCGTGTATCTGTCGCCGGGGGTGAAAGGTCGCACCCTGACGCGCCGGGTGGAGCTGGTCAACCACGGTTTGCGGCCTCTGCGTCTGATCGGTCTGGAGAGTTCGCGCCCGGCTATCCACGCTGTGGCGGATTCTCTGAACCTGCCCCCCGGTGGGCGCGTGACGCTGACTCTAACGCTGCAACTGCCCGCCACGGGCCGCGATGGTTTTTCCGGACGCCTCACGCTTTTAACCGATCATCCCGATTATCCACGTCTTTTCCTGCCCGTACAGGTGGGCGAACCGGGTGCGCGGCGGATTCGTCCCACATCGCCCGGCGAGCGGCTCAATCGCTCGGGCTCGGCCCCACCGCTGAAATAAGCGGCCACGATCCAAGCTGGGGAAACAAGCGGGAATATGGCATCAACAAACCGCTTTCCAGTCGTCTCGTCTTTACTCTCCCAACGGTCCACATTTTTCGGTGGGCCGTTTTTTTGTGGAATTTCAGCGCGTCAATCGTCTCAAATATCGGAATGGTAAGCCATTCGGCGATTCGGCTCCGTGGACGCTCCTTGCGTCTAAATGGTTAACTATTTGTTAGCGGTCGCAAAATTAAGTGGAAAAGTACACTTTCCATCGTTTTTTCGGTAAACTACCCCACACCGTCACGGAGAGGGTCGAGTTTGTATCGGGTCGGGTCTCTCGGGCGGGTGACAGATACGCGCATATCCGGTGTTCACTTTCTGGAAGCGGAGGCAGGGCCTTGGCGATCGACGTAGAAGCTTTTTACAGAAAATACGGCCCCATGGTTCTCAGGCGCTGCCGCTACCTGCTCAAGAATGAAGAGGAGGCACTGGACGTGATGCAGGATGTGTTCGTGAAATTGATTCAACGGCAAGAACAACTCGACGACCGCAACCCCACGAGTTTATTGCTGACTATCGCCACCAATGAGAGCCTCAACCGCATCCGTTCGCGCAAGCGCCGCCCGGAAGATGGCGACGACGACCTGTTGGCGCGTATCGCCCAGGCCGGAGACGACGAAAGCCGCAACAGTGCCCGCTCGGTGCTCAAACGGCTGTTCAAGGACGAACCTGCGTCGTCGCAAACCATGGCGGTGCTGCATCTGCTCGACGGTTTCACCTTGGAGGAGACCGCCGAACAGGTGGGCCTGTCGGTCTCGGGTGTGCGCAAACGGTTGCGCAAATTGACCCGCTCGCTCAAAGAGCTGGAGGGGGTGATAGCATGAATGCGAAACCGATCAGCGACTGGTGGCTGGAACAATACCTTCAGGGCGATTGTCCGCCCGAGCGCGCCGAGGTGATCCGGGTCGCCCTCGAACAGGATCCCGAGTTGCAGGCGCGCTTGCAGGCGCTCGAAGCCTCCAACCGCGACATTCTCTTTACGCATCCGCCCGCCAAAATGGCCGACAAGATTGCGCGGCGGGCCGGACGGCACGAAAAAGGCCGTCAATCTCAGAGATTTTCCTTTACTTGGGCCGCCTCGCTGGCCTCCGTGGTCGTCGTCGTGGCGGCGTTGTTTATCAGCTATCCCTATCTGGGTGGACCCAACGGCGGGGATTCGGGTGAAATCATTTATACCAAGGGGCTCGAAGCGCATTTGGTGATCTTTCGCAAGCTGGCCGCCGGAAACGAACAATTGAACGAGGCGACTCTCGTGCGCGCCGGGGATGTGTTGCAACTTTCGTATGTCGCCGGGGCCGGACGCTTCGGCGTGATCGTGTCGCTGGATGGAAACGGGACGGTGACACGCCACTATCCGGCGCGAGGTAAACAGGCGGTCGAGCTCAATGCGCAAGGTGCGCAACTACTCGATTTCGCCTATGAATTGGACGACGCTCCCGATTTCGAACGCTTCTTTTTCGTGACCTCCGAGCAGCCTTTTGCCGTTCAGGATGTTTTGAACGCTGCGCAGGCGCTGACACGCCAATCCGTCCGGATGCACAATGGCGCGCTTGCTCTGCCGGACGGACTGGCGAGCTGGTCGCTGACCTTGCCCAAACCTTGACGGACGAGCATCATGGAGAGTGTGGGATCATGCGCTGGGCATTAACCGGACTACTCCTGCTGCTGACCCTGTCGGCGGCGGGATCGTTGCATGCGGCGGAAGAGTCGTCGGTACGGCGTTTCGCCTTCATCGTCGGTGCCAACGACGGCGGCGGGCGGCGCATTTTGCTGCGCTACGCCGATGACGATGCCCAGGCGGTGGCCAACGTGCTCGAAGATCTGGGCGGCATCTCCCCCAAAGACCGCGTGCTGCTGATCGATCCCGACCGCAACGAGTTTTTCAGTGGCCTGCAGGAGCTTGAAACGCGCATGCGCGCCACGCGACGCGCCGATGAGCGGCAGGAAGTGTTCGTCTATTATTCGGGACATTCCGACGAAGAGGGCCTGTTGCTCTATGGCCGCAGCGTGCGTTACCAGGATCTGCGCAAGCGGGTGGAGGCCTTGCCCGCCGCCGTGCGTGTGATCGTACTCGATTCCTGTTCGTCCGGGGCCATGACGCGCAGCAAGGGCGGCGTAACGCGTCCGCCTTTTCTGTCCGATGCTTCCATCTCGCTGGAAGGACACGCCTTTTTAACGTCGGCCTCCGCCGATGAAGCGGCCCAGGAATCCGACCGTATCGAGGGTTCCTTCTTCACCCATTACCTGGTTTCGGGGCTGCGCGGGGCGGCGGACGTCACCGGCGATCGGCGCGTGACGCTCAACGAGGCCTATCAGTATGCCTTCAACGAAACTCTGGGGCGCACCGAAACCACCCAGAGCGGCGCTCAGCATCCGAGCTACGATATCCAGCTTTCGGGAACCGGCGAACTGGTGTTGACCGAACTGCGCGAAAACACCGCCAGTTTGCTGGTCGAAGGCGGAGTGGCGGGGCGTTTGTATCTGCGCGATGCCAACATGCGTCTGGTGGCGGAGGTGGGCAAAAGCGCCGGGCGGCCGATGGAACTGGGGATCGAACCCGGCAACTACCGCATGGTGCTCGAACGCGACGGCGCCTATTCGATCGCGGAATTCAACCTGGAAATGAATCGGCCTTATATGCTGGCGCTCAACGATTTCACCAGCATCAGCGCCGAGTCGACCGTGGCGCGCGGGCGGGGCGACGAGGGTAAAAAATATAAAAGCGTGCCGTTCAACATCGGATTCTTTCCGCCCGCCGACATCAACAAAGCTTACGAAGACGAAGGCCCGATCGAAAACAACGTTTCTCTTGGCTTGTTCGCCAACGAACAGGACAAGTTGCGCGGTTTCGGTTTGGCCGGGTTTTTGAACTGGCAAAACGACGACATGGCGGGTTTGCAATTGACCAGTATCGTCAATGTCACCCAGCGCGATGCCTTGGGCGTATCGGTGGCGGGGATCGTCAACGTCGCCCAGCGCGATAGCAAAGGCCTGCAACTCGCCGGTATTTACAACCACAACAGCCGCCATTTCATGGGGGCGCAATACGGCCTGGTGGATTACACCGGCGGTAACTTCACCGGTGCGCAATTGGCCCTGGTGGATATCGCGGTCGGGAATGTCACCGGCGCGCAGCTCGCCTTGACCAACGTCACCATCGACCACGTGCGTGGTGCGCAGCTCTCGCTGGCCAACGTGACCGTCGGCAACGTCACCGGTGCGCAGTTTTCGTTGGCCAATGTTACCTATGGGGATTTCATCGGGGCGCAACTGGCCCTGGCTTCGGTGGTCGCCGGGGATGCGACCGGCCTGCAATACAGCCTGGCTTCCGTGACCACCGGTTCCTTCACCGGTTTGCAGGCGGGCTATGTGAATATAACTACCGGGCGCGAACCGTCCGCCGGAGCCCAGATGGGCTTTCTCAACGTCAACGTCGGCCGTCTGCGTGGGGCGCAATTGGGTTTCATCAACTATGCCGAGGATGTGGACGCGCCCATCGGATTTTTAAGCATCGTGCCCAATGGACAGGTGCACGGGCAATTCTGGACCAGTGACACGGCCCTGGTCAACGCCGCGTTCAAACACGGCAGCAAATACGTCTACAACCTGTTCGCGCTCGGTCTGCAACCGCTGTTCGACACCCGCTCGGTTTCGTTCGGCTGGGGCATCGGCGGGCATATCCCGCTGACTGAAAGCTGGTTCCTCGATATCGATACCCTGCTGTGGAGCCAGATGGATATGGGCGACACCAAAAGCTGGACCTACATCGACAAGCTGCGTTTTGTGTTCGGCTGGAAATGGGACGAGCGTCGCTCCATCATCTTCGGTCCCACCTTATCGCTGATCCACGAGCAAAGCGACAACGCGATCCCCATCGATCAGGTCAGCTATCTGCCCCACTGGAAGATTTACGAGAAAAGTGACAAAGATGTCGTCCGTCTCGGTCCCGGCTTTATCCTGGGTGTGGAGATCTAGGTTGCGGTTTGTCTGGGCTCTGTCCGATCCGTGCTCGCCGATGTCCGACTAGAATTCGGGTTTGGAGTGCGATGTCGTTCGCACGCTCCCCAGTGCTTGATCGACCAATTTGCAGATCGTGTCGCTGTGGATGGGTTTGGCCAGGAAGTCGTAGGCGTTCAGGTTTTTAGCGATTTGCTTGACACGCCGGGTCGGTTCGCCGCTGATCATGATGACCGGCAGGGTGGGTTGCGACTTTCGAACTTCTTCCAGAAATTCCAGGCCGGAGCGGTTCGGTAGCAGCACATCGCAAATCACCGCGTCGACGTGCTGAGCGGCCAGGGTGGAGAGTCCGGTGCGGACGTCCTCGGCCAAGTAGGTTCGATGTCCGCGTATTTCGAGAAAAAGGCCGAGAGTTTTCCTGATACCGAGTTCATCATCGATAATCAGAATGTTAGCCATTGTTTTCTCTTCTCGATTGAGAGGTTGCAATCATTTTCAGACGGGGAGATTGATGATGAATCGGGTATAGCTCCCCGGCCGACTTTCAATTCGTAACTCGCCGCCGTGCTCCGTAATGATGTTGTGGCTGATGGCGAGGCCCAGTCCCGTCCCCTTGTGAGGGGCTTTGGTTGTGTAGAAAGGATCGAACACCTTTTCGATCTGATCCGCCGGAATTCCGGTGCCGTGGTCCTTCACGATGCAGCGCAGCCAGCGAGCGTTTCCGCGCTGCACGACTTTGCAACTGATGTGGATGATCTTATCTTCATTATACTGGGGATACTTATCATTGAGCGCGTCTTTGGCGTTGGTCAACAAATTGAGCAGAACCTGCATGATCTGTTGGCGGCGGCAGGTGATCGAGGGGAGATCCGCGGGCAGTTCGAGCTTGAGTTCAATGTGGTGTTGGGTGAGGATTTTCCCGGTCAGCGACAAGGTGGTTTCGATGATTTCGGGCATGATTGCCGGAGCCGGTTCCTCGATATCCTGGCGTGCGAAAGCCAGCAGGTTTGCGACGATTTTGGCGATCCGGTCGCTTTCAGACAGGATTTCCTGTGAATAATCGGCGATTGTGTCGTCCGGGGAAACCCGGCTTTGAATCAGTTCGGCATAATTGGCGATGATGTTGATGGGATTGTTGATCTCGTGGGCGACCCCTCCGGCGAGAGTTCCCAGGGCTTCCAGTTTTTGCTGGTGCCGCAATTCCGTTTCCCGCCGTTTTTTCTCGGTCACATCGCGTACGAATCCCAACATGCCGTAAACGTCACCGCCGTTGTGTTTCAAGGGAACCTGGACGGTATGGAAGTCGCGCGATTCGTCACCCAGACTCAAGCGTCGGATTTCATCGACGACATGCCCCTCAAGCGTTGCGATGTCCACTTCGTCGATGATGGCGGCCGTTTCTGCGTCGAAGAGTTCACCTGGGGTCTTGCCGATCAGCGTCGCTCCGTCCACGCCGAAGACCTGCGCCATGGCGGGGTTGACGAAGGTATAGCGCCGGTCGAGATCTTTGGTAAAGATCGAATCCACCGCTTTTTCAGCAATGGTGCGAAACAGCTCTTCGCTCTTTCGGATCTTTTCTTCGGCTTGTTTGCGGCTGGTAATATCTTCGAATACGGTGGCGAAATGACCGGGATGGTGCGAAAACACCTTGATCGTGAAATGTTTGTCCATGGGGGGAAAATAGGTGTCGAATGAGACCGGCACCCCGGAGAAGGCCACATGGCTGTATTCTTTGAGGTAAGGCGGCGAGCTGGTGCCGTATAGCTCGGAAGCCAGTTTGCCGCGTGCTTCATCGCGGCGGATGCCGATGATGGATTCGTAGGCGGGATTCACCTCCATGATGCGGTAGTCTATCGGTTTTCTGTCGGCGTCGACCACCACTTCATGCAAGGCCACGCCTTCCGTCATGGCTTCGTAGAGATTGCGAAAAATACGCAAGGCTCCTTCGACCGGCTCGTGTTGGGCCAGACGTCGGCGCAAATCATCTATCTGTCGCTGCAAAACAGCGGTTTCTTGCGGACTCGAATCGGGATGATTGGGGCGCTTGGTAATCGGGAGCCTCCCAGCCAAAGGGCATTATAATCCTGTGGTTTCTGAATACACCCAGCATACAGTGTTGGGTGTCCGATTGACAAGAAAATAATGAAAGGCTGCAGCAATTAGTAAGTAGTTCAGGGGGGTTATGTCGGGTCGGCTTTGGGGGCGAATCGACCGGGAATTTTTGTGTTGTGTCAACCTGTTTCGTTTCCTTTGATGGAGTTGCGGTTGACGATGGGAAGCGGCATTTTGCCGTCGCCCGAGCGCAAGAGTTTTTGCGCCAACGACCAGACCGCGCTTTTAAGCCCGCGCATGGCCCAGGAAATCTGCAGGGTGTCCTGCGTGTCGTTAGACCAGTACTGTTTCCAATCTTCGTTCTCGCCGCCGAAGTCCACCAGGCGGTCGCCCATGACGAAGCTGTCGAACAGTTGGCGATAAAACATCACGCGTCCGGGGGAGTAGCGCGCCAGTTTCTGGTCGTAGGCGGTGAGCACCACCCATTGAGTCTGATCGATGATGACGTTGAGCTGTCCGGCTACGGGCGTTTCTCCGGCCTGCATCACGATCAAATCCAGCCATCCTTTCTGTTTCCAGTCTTCGCAGGCTTCACGGTAAAAAGCCATGACGTCTTTCCCATGGACGTGACCGTTTCCGCCGCTTTGGGAGAGTTGCCAGGAACGGCAGCGCAGATCTTCGAATTTTTGCAGGTCGGTTTCGAAGTCGGGCCGTTCGCAGAAAGCGCCGCGATGACGCTGCAGGTTGAGTTCGCCGCCCAGGTCTTTTTCGAGATTCTTGCCCAGCCGTCGGATGTTGCGCACCGATTTCTTGGATTTCTGGGCGAAATACTCGTTGAGATCGTCGGTCAGGAGGATGCGATGGGAGCGGTTGAAGGGGCGTACCTGGTGGGGTACATCGTGCGTTTTCAAGGCCTCGATGAGCGGCTGGGCGCTTTCGGCATTGATTTTGTACAGGCGCACCAGATTGGTCTGGCTGGCGTTGGCCAGTTTGGGCAGGGCGTCCACCAGGGCGTGGCAGGCTTCCCGCTCGCGTCCGGCCCGCAGCATCATGGGGGCCATCTGCATCACGTTGTAATCCAGGCTGCGCAGAATGCGAAAATTGGTGAGCCAGCGGGTGGTGGTGGCTTCGGCCCAGAGGGCGGTCGCCAAGGGTTCGCCGTGGGCACCGACTTCCATGAGCCAGCAGGTTTTTTCGGGAGCCACCAGCTTCCAGACGGCGTGCTGGTAGGCCCAGCTCATGAAACAATCGGGGGCGCAGAGCTTTTCGAAGGCCTGCAGGCGCTCCCGACAGTCCTGCCAGTCGCTCTCGCTGCGTAGCGGTGTAATCCGTGTTGCGATCATACGTCGATAGCCGATCCCCTCAGGCGTGATGCTCGCCGAGACAGTCTCGTCGAGCAACGGGCTTGTGATAGCCGAAACGTCGAACTCCTAGATGGAGAAAGGGTAACATGTATTTCATCGCTCTTCAATAGTCGGGAAAAAACAAACGGCGACAGACCCATGGGAGGGTCCGTCGCCGTGACGAGAGTCAGGCTTTGGGGGCGAATCGGCCGGCGCGCAAAACGATGGCGACGACAAAGGAAACGATGGCCGCGGCGAAGGAGAATAGGGCGCCCATCTTGGCCGCGTCGAGGGTATCGCCCGCCGGGAAGGCCACGGTGGCCACAAACAGCGCAACGGTAAAGCCGATACCGGCCATGCAGCCGAGCACCACCACATCGCGGAAGTTCATGCCCTGAGGCATTTCAAGCCGCATCAGTTTGACGGCGACGAGGGTGCACAGGAAGATACCCACCGGTTTTCCGATCAGCAGACCGCCGGTGACCAGCCAGGTGCCGAGGCCCATGGCCGAAAGCGCCACGCCCGCGTTGGCGAATCCGAACAGCATCAGGATGAGTTCCACCGGATTTTTCCACCAGTGTTCGAAGGCATTGAGCGGGTCGTGCGGATAATCGGTTTGGGTTCCTTCGAACAGCCCGTCGTCATGTTTGGCATGCGGTAGAGTGGGAATGATGGGTACCAGCGCCAGGGCGGGATGAATGCCGCCCTCGTGGAACCCGTACCACGCGACCGGTCCGGCGATCAGTAAGTAGGCCCAGAAGTTCTGAATATTCAGCATCTTACGCAGAACCAGCAGGTTGAAGGCGATGGCTCCGCCCAGGGCCAGGAAGAACGTTACGAGGTGCATTTCGCCGGTGGGATAGGCCACCGCCAGGATGATCAGGCCCGCTGCGTCGTCGGCGATGGCCAGCAGCAGCAGGAAGGGGATGGCCGGGTGTCCCTTGCCGAACACCAGGCGCGCCACCAGGTAAGAAAAGGCGATGTCGGTTGCGCAGGGGATGGCCCAGCCGCGCGTGAGTTCGCTGGCTTCAAAAAAGTGGACGCCCGCCAGGTAAAGCAAGGCCGGTCCGATCACGCCGCCTGCGGTGGCGATCAGCGGGGTGGCCGCTTTCTTGGGCGAGCTGAGCGCGCCGCCGGGGAGCAGGGCTTCCCAGATTTCCTTGGCCGCCAACGCGAAGAAGAAGCACATCAGGACGTCGTTGACAAGGAAGTGGAAGTTGACGCCTTTGAACAGTTCGGCGTGGATGATGTGGTGATAGCTTTCGTGATCCATGTTGGCCATCAGCAACGCCGCGATGGTGCCGCCGATTAGGAAGAGGCTATTCTCCAACAAGAAATTGATGCCGTTTTTAATCCCCTGCAAGGTTTGCTCCTTTTCTCCCGGGAAACCGTTGGTCTTGGAATTCCACTTGAAAAGCTACATTCGCTGAACGAATCGCTGCCAGGTCTCAGATCGTGCGCATTGGATGCCGTTCTACCAACGAATCGACCTTTCGTCAATCGAAATGAAGGAAAAGCGGTGGAAGGATGATTTTCAGCGATTCCGTTTCGATCGCCTCTCCGTCCATTGGCCGCGAGTCGGAGTTTCTCTCCCCCCAAAAAAAGCCGCCCCGAAGGGCGGCCGTGAGATTGCCGATAAAAAACGGCGGTTTACAAGCCGCGTGACAACTGGATGCCGCCGCAGCCGACCGGGCAATCCATGCTCATCAGCGTGCCCAGGGTGACGGTGGCGGTGCATTGGTAGATGAAACCGAAGCTGACATCGTAGTGACCGGTGGAGGTTTCGGTGAAGGTGCCCAGGTCGATGGGTGAGTTGATGGTTTTCACCGCTCCGTCGCAACCGTCCTCAGGCATGAACTCCAGCACGGTGCCGGCCGAGATGAGCAGGCAGGTCGGCGACGAGAACCAGACCGTCCACTGGCCTTCCACATTCTCGCACATACCCGCGTAAGTGGGTTGGCATTGGCCATCGACGCAGTTCCAGTTTTCCGGGCACTGGAAGTCGAACCAGCAGTTCTGTTCGGTGGCGGGGACGCACTCGTTGTAGGTGCCGTTGTCCTCGCACACCAGACCCTCGCCGCAATCGCCGTCCACCATGCACTGGTCGCGCGAGCGACAGATACCGATGGGGCCGACGGTCAGGTCGCACCATTCATCGGCGGCGCAGCCGTCGTCGGAGGTGCAGGGATTGTTCCAGGCCAGCTTGCAGACCGTCCAGTTGCCCTCCACCTGGCAGGACTGCCAGGCTTCGCAGTCGGCGTCGGAGGCGCATTCGTTGGCGTATTCGCAGTAGTTGCGCGGATCGGACACCACGCAGCGATACCCGATGGCGCAATCGGTGTTCTGCTGGCAGGGGTTGGCTTCGACGCATTCGTTGTAGGTGCCGTTGTTCTCGCAAACGTAGTCGGCCGGGCAGTCGGTGTCGTCGCTGCATTCGTTGAGCGATTTGCAGGTGCCGTAGCTGCCGAGCACGCTCTCGCAAAATTCATCCGGCTCGCAGTCGGCGTCGGATCCGCAGAAGTCGAAGGACCAGTCGAATTTGCATTCCTTCCAGTTTTCGACCACCTCGCAGGCCTCCATGGAACCGCAATCCTCGTCCGAGCTGCAGGTGCTGGCGTAGGCGCACACGGCCGGGTTGACGTCCGAATTGCACATGTAGCCGAACTGGCAATCGCTGTGATCGGAACATTCGGTGTTCATGCCCACGCAGATTTTCCAGTTTTCGCCGTCGCGCAGGCAGCGCGCGTTGGGACCGCACTCGTCATCCACGTTGCATTCGTTGGCGTATTCGCAAATGTTGTTTTCGCAGCGATACCCGTATTCGCAGTCGGTGTGGACGGCGCAGGTGGGGGCGTCGATGCATTCGGTGTAGAGACCGTTGTTGACGCAACGTTGCTGCGCACCGCAGTCGGCGTCGCTCTCGCATTCGTTGCGCGATTGGCAACTGCCCAAGCTGCCGACAACGCCCTGGCAGTATTCGTCGGGCGGGCAATCGGCGTCGGAGGAACAGGTGTTGAGGCCCAGTTTGCACTCTTTCCAGTTTTCCACCTGGCGGCAGACATTGCCGAAGCTGCAGTCGTCGTTGGACGTGCAGGTGCTGGCGTATTCGCAGCGGTTGGGCTCGTTGTCGGTATTGCAGGCGAAGTGGAAATTGCAGTCGGTGTGCTGGTAGCAGTCGTTGGCGTCGCTTTCGCAGATTTTCCAATCGGGACCGTCGATGCAGACTTCGTTGGTTTCGCAATCGGCGTCGGTTCCGCATTCGTTGGCGTTCTGGCAGACGAAACGTCCGGTGGCGGTGGGCCAGCAGGCGAAGCCGTAGCTGCAGGGTAGCTCTTCCGAGCATTCATCCCCGGCCAGGCGGCAGATATTCCAGTTGGCGACTGCGGTGCACTCGTAATCGGTGAGGCAATCGTCGTCGTCGTCGCATTCGTTCATCGATACGCAGCCGTCCCCTTCGCCGTCCACCACGCAGGCAAAGCCCCAGGGGCAGTCGGTATCGACGGCGCAGTGCCACGGATCGTCGCCGTCCGTGTCGCCGTCGGTGTCTCCGTCCGTGCTGTCTCCGTCCGTGCTGTCACCGTCCGTGCTGTCGCCGTCCGGATCGTCGCCGTCGGGGTCGTCGCCGTCGGGGTCGTCGCCGTCGGGGTCGTCGCCGTCGGGGTCGTCGCCGTCGGGGTCGTCGCCGTCGGGGTCGTCGCCATCGGGGTCGTCGCCATCGCCGGGCAATTCGTTATCGCCGTCCGGTTGATAGACGGGCGTGTCGCCGTCGACGGTCGTCGTGGACGTTCCGGAACAGGCGGCCAGCAGGCCGATCAAACAGCCGAGTAGCAGAACCTGTATTACACCATGCGCTATGCTTTTCATAACTACCTCGCCAACTTCTCGAATCTCATGATTTAGGGGGCGTTTTCAGCCGGAACCTACTTCCGAATATCGATGAATCCTAGCATGGTATTGTTTTTTACTCAACGCTTTTCTGAGAGATCCGGGGGGCGCGAGATCGATTTCGTTTCTTTGTATCTAATTGATTTCATATCGGTTTATTTTTCGTTTGCGGCAGCGGTGACAGTTTCCGGGCCCGGCGGTGTTCATCCGTTAACGCGCCCTGTCCCGGCGGGACGGGCGGCCTTTGATATCGGCGGAGGTTTGTGATGATTCGCATCTCGGTTACGTCTCCCAAGCGCTCGTTTATCTGGTTGCCGCTGATCGTGTCGCTGGGGCTGCATGTCGGATTTCTGTGGGTCGGTGAATACGTGCCCGCCGCCGCACCGCCGCCGCCGGGACCGAGTCGGGTGACCTTGATTGCGCCGCCGCCGCCGCCTGACGCACCGCCGGAAATCAAGCCGGTGGAAGCGCCGCCCAAACCCAAACCGAAACCCAAGCTTCCGACCCGACCGCCGCGTGCCAATCGTCAAACGCCGCCACCCAAGGCCGACACGCCGCCGCCGCCGCCGGTTTTCGGTGTGACGAAAGAATCGGTGGCGGAGGGCACGGGGACGGTCGCGGTGCGGGTCGGCAACACGCTTGAAAAGACCATGGAAACCAAGCCCACGCCGGTAGAAGCGGTCGCGCCTCTGCCCGCCACGAAAGCGAAGGGGCAGCCCGCGCCGGTGCCGCTTTACGAACTCTCCCGCACCCCCTCGTTCAAATACAAGGTGGAACCGTTGTATCCGCCCGAGCTGCGACGCGAGGGCGAGGAAGGCTTCGTGGAACTGCGCGTCCTGATCGGCGTGGACGGTCGCGTCAAGCGCATCAAGGTGCTCAAGGCTTCCCATCGTCAACTGGCCCGCGCCGCCGTCAAGGCCGCCAAACAATCGCGTTTCGTTCCCGGCTACAAAGGCGACACTCCCGTTCCGGTGCAGATCGTCATCCCCTACCGCTTTCTGTTGGACGCCTAGCTGGTGTCTGAGTCGGACATTTCTGTCAGACCCATTCCCGCCACTTGACAAGCGTTGCGTCAAAATGAGCTATACCATTTTGGCGTCATCCCGTTTTTGTCTGTGATTTCAAACCATCACGAGAATTCTATCCCAGAATGGTGCTTTTGCGGGCGGCGCTCCAAACGCTTCGGTGTTTGCCAGGCCGCTCCAGGTAGGGCTGTAAACAATACGACAAAGTTGGCACGTCCTTTGCTTCTTCCTTTCCGCGTGCATGGGCACGATGAAAAATGAAAAGAGTGACACATTCTCTCCTCGGCGGTGTTTACGGCATGCAAGGCGAGATCGACATCGCCGACCGATAAGGAGGACGCCATGTTCGAACAACTCATCCAAACAGCCAGTCTGGCGGGCGATGCCACGTCGACTTTGTTGGCGATGGTCGGGTTGATTTCGGCGAGTTGGATGGGACGTGGTGTCTATTTGAATTGGCGCGAGCAGGTCGAAATCGACAAGATCCTGACTCGGAAAGACGGCTGATCACAGCGGCCGACTCGTCATCCACGGAGGAGAGCATGAACACGCGAACACAATCGACAGCGATCTATAAACGAGTGGCTTCTCAGGCTATTCTAGCCTTTCTACTTCTTTTCGGCACTCACTCCGCCTGGGCCGAGCCGCAAGGCGACACTCGGCCGGAGTTGGTTGCACCCACCCTCGGCGCGGTCGAGGCGACGTCCTCTGACGCCGTCTCGCCGCCGCCTCCCACCTCTCCCGACCCGGAGGCCGAGGCGTTGCGGTTGAAAGTGGAAAAGGCGCGCTTAGAGGCCGAAATCGCCAAAGCGGAAGCTAAAAAAGCGCAGGCCGAAGCCGAAAAAGCCAAAGCGGAAGCCGAAATGGCCAAGCTCAACGTTTCTCAGGACACGAGCGAGGAAGATGCCACGATCAGCGAGGAGCCGGAGGAAGAGCCGGTGGGCGTGCATACCCACGACGGCTTTTTCCTGCGTCTGACGCCGGGGCTGGGTTTCGGGACGTTCAACGCTTCGGGCACAACCGACGCGCCGACGTATCACCCGGATGTCAAAGACCCCGAGGAAAGCGGCCCGACCTCGGCCTTCGGGTTGTCCCTCGGCGGCGCGGTGACCGAAAACCTGATTTTGCACGGCGACTTCTGGCTTTGGGGTACGCTCTTCGAAGATCATGATCATTACCAGCGTGACTTCACCAGCCTCAGCTTTTCCTTGGGCCTCACCTATTACTTCATGCCGGTTAACGTTTATCTGTCCGCCGATGTCGGTCACAGCCTCACCGTGCTCAATATGTACGACGACGGTGAGCACGAGTATGAGACGATGCCCGGCGTGAGCCTGGGCCTTTCGGTCGGCAAGGAGTGGTGGGTGAGCGACAACTGGGGCCTGGGCCTGGCGGCGCGCGGCACCTACGGCTATGCCAAAAGCGATGACCTGACCGTCCACCAGGGCGGCGGGATGCTTCTCTTCTCCGCGACCTTCAACTAGACCTTCCTGTCCTTCCCTAGCCGCGGGACTTTGTCCCGCGGCCCCCCTTTTTTAGAGTTGTATTGGTTTTACGACCTTTGTGTTTCGCGGGCTGTTGAAACCAAGACGAACGGCGACCGCCAACCGGATTCGCCGCCGCTGAAACGCGAGCTCAAGCCCGCCGGAAAGGAGGCTCCCATGCCGACGTGGATGGAACCCCTGCTTGAATTTCTTGGACCGGATCTGCTGCTCTGGTTGTTTGCGGCGATAGTGTCGGGGGTCGCGCTGATCGCCGCCCTGGTTCTCGGGCTCATCGTTCTGGCGAGTTGGCGACCGCGTCGCAAACCGGCCCGCCCGAACGGGCTGCGAAAACTGCCGCGTGCCGGTAACAGATTATTCAGGCCGCGGTGTTCATGCTTGTAACGGCCCACGGGCCGCGACTGGATCAACCCCCGCGAACGGGCGGGCTTGCACAAGGAGACGATGATGGTGGATCGACTGTTGGAACTGGCGCTCATCGGCGGCGAGCCGATTTTATATCTCATGATCGCGATCAGTTTGATCAGCGTGACGGTGGTCGTCGAACGGTTTTGGACCTACCGTAAAAATCGCCTCGATACGGGAGCCTTCAGCGCCGAGCTGGTCACGCGCCTCAATGCGGGCGAGCGCGAGCAGGCGCTGGCGAGCGCCCAGGAAAAATCCACCGCCGAATCGCGGGTGGCGGCTGAGGGCCTGGCCAATTTCGACAAGGGCGCGACGGTGGTGCGCGAACTGATGGAATCCCAAACGATGCGCGAGCAGCAGCAGCTCGATCGCGGCTTGATCGTGCTGGGCACGGTCGGCTCGAATGCGCCGTTCATCGGTCTTTTGGGAACGGTGCTCGGCATCATCAAGGCCTTTCACGATCTGGCTTTCAATGCGCAGGGCGGACCGTCCGTGGTGATGGGCGGCATCGCCGAGGCGTTGGTGGCGACGGCCGTCGGGCTTTTGGTGGCGATACCGGCGGTGGTGTTTTTCAACTATTTCAAAAACCGCCAGAAGCAGATCATGAGCAACATCGCCCAGCTCGAAAAAACGCTGCTGGCCTTCATCGAAGAACCCGGCGAAAACCGCGAACCGCCGACGAAGCTCGCCGCGTAAGGAGATCATCATGGCACACGCCGTTGACAATTACGACGACGCCATCACCGGCATCAACGTCGTTCCGCTGGTGGATATCGTTTTGGTACTACTCATCATCTTCATGGTCACGGCCAACTTCATGGTGAAACCGGCCATCGACATGGAGCTGCCCAAAGCCGACACGGGCGAGGCCAAGGAGCGCAACCAGTTTTCACTGCTGTTGGGAAAAGACGGTTCCGTGGCGATCGGCGAACGCGCCGTGCAGGCGGAGGGCATCGACGGGGAATTCCGGCAGTTGCTCGACGAGTTCAAACACGACAAAGCCCAGCGGCTCGACGCGGAAGGGCGGTCGGTGAGCGACAATCAACTCACGCTGATGGCGCGCAACGAACTGACCATGGTGATCCAGGCCGATACGGCCGTTTCCCATGGGCGCGTCATCCATTTCATCGACCGCGCGCGACGGGTGGGGATTTTGAAATACGCCTTCAACGTCGATCCCGACGCGGCCCAGGCACCGGTCCCGGCGGCGCCCCCCGGTGATGAGGCGGAGGCGTCCATCCGACCTTGAGCGGTCATCACCAAGTAGAACAGATGATACACACTGTGCTCCAGCCGGTCTTTCGACCGGCTTTTTCATTTGGGGCGTGGGGCGGAGTTGCGGGGCTGGGAGGGAGGCGGGAGTGCGGATTTGCCGCCCCCTGATCTGCAACGTTATGATAATACACGTGAAAGAGCGCATTTCCGGGCGATTGGGCGGCCGCCGTCGGGGTGGTCTGTTCGAAATTGGAGATTCCCCAGTAATATCAAAGGCATATCGCCTCGACTTAGGCGGGCATAACTATTACAGAAAGTGTAATATATTAAGTATAGTTAGTGGTGAAGTATATATGGCGCAAACGGATCAAACTGTGGCTGCGCTGCCGGGCGCATGCAAGCGCGCGGTGCTCGCTCCAGCCACTTGAAATCATTAGTTAAAATATGTTATTAGTGTCGCCGAGAAACGTTGTTGGTAGCGGTGGGAATGACGCATCGGATAAAAACCATGCCGTTGGATGTGACGTATTACGGCAATCCTAGCTACCCGATGGGAAATGATCCTGCCAAAAAACGGCGCGCCGAAAAACCCAATGATTTCGCGAAAACCGAAAAAGGCCCCCCAAAACCGGCGCAACGAGCGCATTGAGCGTCCTGAGCGACCCCCCGGCAAAGCGGCCATTCTAGGGGCTGTCCTCTGAAATGTGCCGATTCGACACAAATCGTCGCGCGCGGCGATGGAACCCTAAGGCGCAAAACGCGCAAAACGTAGCCGGTTGGGATGCACGATCGTGGTTTCAGTTTCGAAACACAGCCACGCGCGATTGTCGGATGGATAACCGACTTCGCCCCGAAAAAAACGCCGGTCCGTAAAGACCGACGAAGGAAACGGATCGCGGCCGCCTTTACTCCCAGGCCTTCCGGTTGGCATAGGCGAACTGCATGAAGCGGGTCGGATCGCGCCCGGTGACGGTCTTCACTGTGTCGGTGATGGGGGCGGTGTAACCCTCACGCACCACGGCGAACAGATTCAGCATGAACGCGGCGGCCTGGTCGGAATACCCCATGCTCGTGAAGGCCGTTTGCGCCTGCTCGTCGCTGATCGGCGTGTAGCGCACCAGACGGCCGAGCGCTTCGCTCAGAATGCTCGCCACGTCATGGTAGCTCAGGGCTTCGGGGCCGGTGAGTGTGTAGGCTTTGCCGTGGTGGCCCGGTTGTGTGAGTGCGCGAGCCGCCACCTGCGCGATGTTTTGGACATCGATGAAACTGGTTTTGCCCTCGCCCGCCGGCAGGAAGATGTCGCCGTTCTTGATGCCGCCCGCCAGCCAGGAAAGCGTGTTGTTCATGAACCAGTTGGGCCGGATGTGCGTGTAACAGCGGCCCGTGTCTTCGACGAAGCGCTCGATGCGGCGCATGGGCAGGTTGTCGTCCAGGTCGACGCCCATGGCGGTGTGCACCACGAAGCGTTCCACCCCGGCCTCCATGGCGGCTTTCACCGCCGGAATGACGGTTCGGTCGGCTTGCGTATCGGCGGGCGGCGTGACGAGAAACAGGGTATCGATACCCTCGAAAGCGGTCGCGTACGTTTCCGGTCTCGTGTAATCAAACGTGGTGCAATAGCGCGGATTCAAGCCCAATGCCTCGGCCCGGTCGAGATCGCGAACACCCAGACGAACGTCCGCGTCGCGCTCGATCAGCAGACGGGCGGTGGCTCCGCCGACCTGACCGGTAGCTCCGGTAAGAAAGATGGCGCCCATGATCAACCCCTTTCCCTTATTGCGCCGCAGAGGGCGCAGCCGATGAAGCGAAGATTTTCCCTATCTTTAGCTGTGAGTGGTTAAAGCGCGAAACTATTCCTGATTGTTGGTGTGCCTATTACGATCGAATAACTCGTGTAAAGTCGGTCGCCTGCAGCTGACAAACAAGTTAAAACAGCTCGCGCTCAGGTCGGGGGGTAATATTTTCATTTAGATATGAATATTGGCGCGGCGGACTCATCTAATTTCACACAACCGGCATAGACAACCTTGTCAGAAGCCGACATTCGGTTGATTGTCGATACGGCGATGCCGTAAACGAAGGTTATTTCCTTTAATAAATCGTCGTTGTTGCGTAAAATAAGTTATCGGTTATGTGATGGTAGTGGGGAAGGAGGCCATGATGACGAAGGTGTTGCATGCGGCCATGCTGGCCATTGCACTGGGGATTCTGGCTGCTTCATTGTTTGCCTGCGCTGATGCGGGCATCGGCGGTCTGGTCGACGGTGATGAGTCGCTAAACGATGGCGATGTGGAAGACGACGGCGATCGGCCGGTGGCGGACGGCGATTGGGAAGCCGATGGCGAAGTGGATGCGCTGCTTCCCGACGGCGACATGTCCGATGGTGAAAAACCGGAGGGCGATGAAACCGATGGTGACGAAACCGACGGCGACGAAACCGATGGTGACGAAACCGATGGCGACGAAACCGACGGCGACGAAACCGACGGCGATGAAACCGATGGTGACGAAACCGATGGCGACGAAACCGATGGCGACGAAACCGATGGTGACGAAACCGACGGCGACGAAAGCGACGGCGACGAAACCGATGGCGACGAAAGCGACGGTGACGCAACCGATGGCGACGAAAGCGACGGTGACGCAACCGATGGCGACGCAAGCGCGCCCTGTCCCGAATGCGGCTGGTTGCCGGGAGATTATTGCATCGCCGCCATGGCGGGCGAATACTGTCCCGCTTTCCACCCCGAATCTCTGTGGATCAGCGGCGAGCCGGACGTCCACTGCGATTTCACCGCAACCGCCAGCGCCACCGGGGCGGACGACTACGACTTTTCCTTCACCGGCTGCGACTTCGAAGACCTGGACGTGCTGGGCATCTGCAGCGCCACGGTAAACGACGATCAGACTATTTCCGTGACCTGTCCCGGCTGTGCCGTGGTCCTTTCCCAACCGGCCTGCGTAACCGACGGCGATTGGGAGGAAGGCGACCTGAGCTGCAAGAGCAATGCCGACTGCGCTCAAACGGATTACTGCTATCTCAGCGATTGCGACGACGAAGACGGTACCTGCACGCCGCGTCCCGATCAATGCAGCAACCTCTTCGACCCGGTCTGCGGCTGCGACGGCGAAACCTACGACAACGCCTGCTTAGCCGCCTTGTCCGGTGTCAACGTGGATTACAAGGGTGCCTGCCTGCCCGACACCTGTTTCGGCAATGGCGATTGCGAGCAGGGCTGGTATTGCTATTTCGAGGAATGCGCACTCGAAACCGGTCTGTGCGTCGAACGCCCCGGAGATTGTCCGGATCTCCTCGATCCGGTTTGCGGCTGCGATGGCGAAACCTATACCAATGCCTGTTTCGCCGCCATGGCCGGGCAGTCGGTGGACTTCGACGGGCCCTGCCCGCAAAGCTGCAGCGTCAATGACGAATGCGCGGCGGAAGAGTATTGCCGCAAGGATACAGGCGATTGCAGCGGTCAGGGCATCTGCGCCGCCCGACCCGAAATCTGTATGCCGTTGTACGATCCGGTCTGCGGTTGTGACGGAATCACCTACGCCAATGACTGTGTGGCCGCCGTTGCCGGGGTCAATGTTTTCGCTCCCGGTGTTTGTCCGGATGACGGCTGCTTGAGTAACGAGCAGTGCGACGCGGCGGATTACTGCCTGTTCGACGATTGCGATGATGAGCAGGGAAGCTGCACAACGCGGCCCACGATCTGTCCGGATGTGTGGGATCCGGTTTGCGGTTGTGATGGTGTGACCTACAGCAATTCCTGCTATGCCGCCAAAGAGGGGGGCGTGACGGTGGATTACGGCGGGGCATGCGCGCCGCCTGCCTGCTTCGGCAACGGCGATTGCGCCGAGGGCGAGTACTGCTATCTCGACGACTGCGCCCAGGAAACCGGGGAATGCCGCGATCGTCCCTCCGCTTGTCCCGACGTATGGGATCCCGTGTGCGGCTGCGATGGAAACACCTATGCCAATGCCTGTTTCGCGGCGGCGGCGGGTGTGTCGGTGGCCTACGACGGCGCGTGTCCCACTCCCTGCGATGGTCCGGAAGATTGCGCGGCCTCCGACTACTGCGATCAGGATGACGGGGCCTGCCATAGCGAAGGCGTGTGCAGCGAACGTCCGAGCAACTGCCCGGATGTATGGGATCCGGTTTGCGGCTGTGATGGTGTGACTTACAGCAACTTCTGCTACGCCGCCAAAGAGGGGGGTGTGTCGGTGGATGTCGCCGGGCAATGCCAGTCGGTCGTGTGCCACGGCAACGGCGATTGCGGCTCGGGTGAATACTGCCGCTTTGATGGCTGCGCGGCGGAAAGCGGTGTGTGCGAAGAACGCCCCACCGAGTGCTCGCACCTGTGGGATCCGGTTTGTGGCTGCGACGGCGAAACCTATGCCAACGCCTGTTATGCCGCCATGGCGGGGGAATCGGTGGACTTCGAGGGCGAATGCCCCACCCCCTGCCGTGACAGCGGTGACTGCGGCGTGGAGTCTTATTGTGCCAAACCGGTCGGCGACTGCGCTGCCCACGGACTGTGCAACCCGCGTCCGAGCGCTTGCCCGGACGTCTGGGATCCGGTTTGCGGCTGCGACGGGGAAACCTACGCCAACGACTGCGACGCCGCCATGGCGGGGACATCGGTGGATTATGCCGGGGAATGCGTGCCGACGTCCTGCTTTGACAATACCGACTGCGGCAATGAGGATTACTGCCTGCTCGATGACTGCGATGCCGAGACGGGCGTTTGCCGCGAGCGGCCGACCCTCTGCCCGCTGATTTGGGATCCGGTTTGCGGCTGCGATGGGCAAACCTACATGAATGCCTGTACGGCGGCGTATTACGGGGTCTCGGTGGATTACGAGGGCGAATGCCAGCCGCCCTATTGCTGGGATAACGACATGTGCGCCGATAGCGAGTATTGCCATTATTCCAACTGCGGGTTGGAAATGGGCGAGTGCGTGGAGCGGCCGACCCGCTGTCTGGACATCTACGACCCGGTCTGCGGCTGCGACGGCCAAACTTACGCCAACGCCTGTTACGCCGCTTACTACGGCATGTCGGTGGATTACGCGGGGGAATGTGAAAGTATCAGCTGCTTCTCCAACTACGATTGCTACCGCGATCAGTATTGCCTGTTCGACGACTGCGCCCAGGAAACCGGCGCTTGCGAAACGCGTCCCACGGCTTGCCCGGATATTTACGATCCGGTTTGCGGCTGTAATGACGAAACCTACGAGAACGACTGCTTCGCCGCCATGGCGGGCGTCTCGGTGGATCGGGAGGGCCCCTGCAACCCGATCGCCTGCGGTGCCGATACGCGTTGTCCGAGCGGCAGTTACTGCGATTACGCGGAATGCTGGGATATCGAGGGGGTTTGCGAGCCGTTTCCGACGGGCTGCACCTACCTGTGGGATCCCGTTTGCGGCTGCAACGGCTCAACCTACTCCAATCCTTGCCTGGCCGCCCAGGCCGGGGTATCCGTGGATTATACTGGGGAATGCATCGATAACGAGTGCTTCGGGGGCGCGTTCTGCCCACGCGGTTATTACTGCATGCCCGAGGCCTGTAACCAATTCCCGGGCGCATGCATTCAGGCCCCCAGTTCCTGTAATCCGTTGGAGCGCAACCCGGTCTGTGGCTGTGACGGTGAAACCTACCAAAGCCCTTGCTATGCGGCCATGGCGGCGCAGAAAGTGGATTACGTCGGAGCTTGCGAGCCTTAAGGTTTGCCAACCTATCTGAAAGCTCGGCTATCCGGCGTTCCCGACGGGGAGCGCCGGCTTTTTTTAGGGGAATGTAAAGGTAAATGAATTGCGGTTTCTTTTACTTGCCTGTAAAAAATGACAAATCTGCTTTTTATTATTAAAAAATCGGGAAAACACCAAACTTTAAGGTAGGCTAACCGAACTATACAAAGGGAAGCTTATGGGACGGAGGAGTGCTTGAAATCGGTTGTTGTGCCGGATAGGGGTTTTCGTGCTTTGAACACGCGATTGTCGTAACTACACAGATAGAGCTCAGATAGGGTGGCAAACCTTAGGCTGCGCAGGTCGTTCTTGCTGAATTCAGGTTGTACTTCGGAGATCGGATGTGATGAACCAGGCCTATCAACCCACAAATGATGAATCTCGTACGGATCTTAAACGCCTGCGGCGTATCCGTGAAAATACCCTCAAACTGGTGGAATACCGCAGCGAGGCGGAGTTGGCTCCGCAGGTGATGCGTCTGTTCGCCGAACACATGGGCGTCACCGGCGGCAGCTTGTACCGCCGCAAAGAAAATAGTCTGATTTGGATGCACAGCCTGGATCCCGGCCACCAACACAACGAAATTTCCTTACCCGCGCGCCCCGATTCGATCATCGGCCGACTCGTCAGTCATGGAAAACCCATTATAATCTCGGACATCCAACACAACCGTTCCGTGGGCGGATCCGGCTATTCCGGCTATCGCAACGGCTCGATTCTCGGCTATCCGCTCAAAAATCTGGATGGTTCGCTGATGGGCGTGTTGACCCTGCACAACAAAATCCGTCCGCCTTTTTCCAACGAGGATCTCGAAGTCGGCCACCTTATCGTCAGTCAAATCATCGGTTTGTGGCACAGTATGGAGCAACAACGAAAGCTCGAATGCGCCAAAGACAGCTACCTGGCGATTCTCAGTAGCTCGCCCAACGGGGTGCTGGTCGAGCAGAACGGGCGCATCGTCTACCATAATCCCCAGGCCGCCGACTGGCTCGACCTGGGAGTCGCCGGTTTCTCGAAACAGAATTTCGAGAAACTGTTCGCCCATCATCTGCTTCAGAGCGGAAACGACTCGTTGCCCCCTGAATTTGACATGCAAATCCGGCGGGACGACCGCTGGCTCAAGGTCCGTACCTCGACCATCCTTTATTTCGGCGCACCCGCTCGATTGGCCAATATGGTTGATATTACGGAACGTTGCAAGGCCGTTCAAACGTTGCGTGATAAGGAACGACTGGAAGGACAGCTTCTGCAGTCCCAGAAAATGGAGGCGGTGGGTCGGCTGGCGGGAGGAGTCGCGCACGACTTCAACAACCTGCTCACCGGGATCGAAGGCAACGCCGCTTTGGCCCGCATCGATTTGGATCCCGAAAATCCGGCCGTCGAATGTATCGACGAAATCAGCCATGCCGTCGTGCGGGCTGCCGCGCTCAACCGTCAACTGCTCACCTTCAGCCGTAAGCAGATGATCGACCCGAAGGTGTTGAATTTAACGGGATTGATCGAGGATTTGCGCAAGATGTTGCAGCGAGTAATGCGTGAGGACATCAAGCTGATCATTCACTCCGCTTCGCCCGATGCGTTCATCAAAGCGGATAAGGGGCAGATCGAGCAGATCCTGCTCAACCTGGCGATCAACGCCCGTGACGCCATGCCGGCGGCCGGGAGCCTGACCCTCGAAATCAACCGTTGCACGCTCGATTCCGACTATGTAGTGGACCACCCCTACGTAACAATTGGAAAATATCTGCATTTATCGGTAGAAGATACCGGAACGGGGATGGACCCCGAAGTTGCGAATCGTGTTTTCGAGCCGTTTTTCACCACCAAGCCGAAAGAGATGGGCACGGGGTTGGGGCTCTCCACCGTCTACGGGATCGTCAAGCAGCACGGCGGCAGCATCGAGGTCGATTCGCAGCCGGGTAAAGGCACCTGTTTCAACCTGTATTTCCCCCTGGCGGACTCGTCGGAAAAACAGGTGGAAACCAAACCGGTCAAGGATGAGGCCGATCTTCCCGGCGGTAACGAAACCATTTTACTGGCTGAAGACGATGTTCTGGTGCGCAATATCTCGGTGAAAATTCTCAAAAAGCTCGGCTATCAGGTCATTGAAGCCGAAAACGGCACGGTGGCCATGGCGTTGTTCGAACGAGAAAAGCCGCCGATCGATTTATTGCTCACCGACGTGGTCATGCCCGGAATGAACGGGCGTCAATTGGCCGAATACCTGAAACGGCAACTGAGCGAGCTGAAAATTTTGTATACCTCCGGTTATGCCGAAGACACGATTACCTCGCGCGGAATGCTGGACAAAGGCTTGAGTTTTCTGGGAAAACCGTATCGCCCACAAGACCTCGCTCGCCGCGTGCGGGAAACGCTGGATGCCTGATGTCCCCATTAATCGCTGAAAGGGCAGCCGGTTTTTCATGATGCTCCGGCCGGGATGAAAATTTCGGAATGCCTGCCTCCCAATCCCCATCCATCGGGTAAGCTATAAAGCGGCCGAAGTGCCGCACAACCCCGTTCAACCCGAGGAGGCGACCATGGAGATAGGAGACAAGCTGAAGGCATTCAAACGTCCCGACCAAAGTGGCGACGATCGATCGTTTAAGGAATTAAGCGGTGAAAAGGGTCTGATTTTATACGCGTATCCGCGTGACAACACCCCCGGCTGCAGCACCGAAGCCCAGGACTTTCGCGACCGGCTGGAGGATTTCAAAGCCCTCGGCTATGAAGTGGTGGGCATCTCGAAGGATTCAGTTAAAAGCCACTGTAATTTCACCGACAAATTCGAATTGACGTTCCCGCTCTTGTCCGATCCCGAAACCACGTTGCTGGCCGAGTTGGGTGCCTGGGGCGAGAAGAAAAACTACGGCAAGGTTTCCATGGGCACCATTCGCAGTACCTTCGTCTTCGACGCCAAGGGCGTGCTGCTGAAGCAATTTAAAAACGTGCGCGCCAAAGGCCACGCCGAGCGCGTCTACAAGGATCTGGCGGGCTGAGGGAGAGGGACCGATGCGTCGTAACTACTGGCTATTGAAAAGCGAACCGTCTACGTACAGTTGGGATGATCTGGTCGAATTGGGGCGCGATCACTGGGACGGCGTGCGCAATTATCAGGCCCGCAACAATCTGCGCGACATGCGCCCGGGCGACCGGGCGCTCTTTTACCACTCGGTGAAGGCCAAGGCGGTGGTGGGGGTGGCCGAAGTGGTCAGCGATCCCTACCCCGATCCCACCAGCGACGACCCGCGCTGGTCGGTGGTGGACGTGAAGCCTGTGTTTCCGCTCAAGCAGCCCGTGACCCTGGCCACAATCAAGGCCGAGCCCGCCCTGGCCGAGATTGCGCTGATCAAGCAGGCGCGTCTGTCCGTCATGCCGCTTTCCCGCCGTGAGTTCGACACCATCGTGGGGTTGGGCGGCAAGGGACCCTCGCTGTAAGCGAAACGGGAGCGTCTTCGCGATGGTAGACCTTCCATTTCGGCGACCGTTCGGATCGCCGGTTGTAAACAAGGCTACATAACCTGAAACTATGGTCTCATTTTTTTGTTGACCTTCTCCGCTAATTTGAGTATAGAATGACGTGTCAGTCGTTGGAATGACATGTCAGTCTGAAATCGCCTATCTCAGATGTTTCAGCTTTGCCGAATTCGAATGGCGGTTTGATTCTTTAGTCTATAAGGCGCGCCCCCAAACGCGCCTTGAACTCGCCCACCTGGTACAAAAAGCTCCACCATCGGGCGAGTGATCCACCTGGGCGGTCGGGGATTAGGTGTAATCCTGCCGACCCCGGCCGCCTCCCCCCTTATTTTCGGGTGCTGACCGCAAAATCCCTTGAAGCTCCTTGCAAAACATACTATGACTATCGGGTTGTCAAAGATGCCCCGACCGGAATCGGGCTGGGGTGTTTGTTCCCATCATCCGAGAGGACACACATGCCGCGCACCCGCCTTTTCGTTGCCGTTCTGTTTTTGTTCGTTCTTTCCAGCCTGTCGCTGCCGTGGGCCATGGCCGACCAGCGTCTGCCCGTGCCGCAAGCTTCGGTGGCTTCGGGCTTTCACGCGCTTCCCGATGGCCGCCTGTTCGTGGCCGTGGAATTCGAGACGCCCCCGGCCGCTCGCGTGTATGCCGAGACGCTAAGCCGCTTGAAGGGTGCACGTGCCCAGGTGGAGGCCGTCGCCCGTCGGAACGCCGTCGCGCAGCACCGGCGCATTCTCGACGAGCAGGCGGCGTTGCTGCCCAGCCTGCTGACGGTACCCGGTCTGCGGATCGATTACACCCTGTCGCGCCTGTTCAACGGCGCGGTGGTACGCATCGAACGCGATCGACTCGCCGCCCTGCGCCGTCTGCCGGGGCTGCGGGCCGTCTATCCCGTGCCGCTGCGCAAACCGCTGAACGCCCACGGCGTGCCGCTCATCGGAGCGGCCCAGGCCTGGACCCAGCTCGGGGTGGATCTCACCGGGCAAAGCGTGCGCATCGGCGTGATCGATAGCGGTATCGATTACCTGCACGCCGATTTCGGCGGTGCGGGCAGTCAGAGCGACTACGATGCCAACGATCCCACCGTGCTCGGCGACGTGACCTTCCCGACCGCCAAAGTGGTGGGCGGCTACGACTTTGCGGGTGAAAACTACAACCCCGAAAACAGTTCCACCGACGAACCCGAGCCCGATCCCGACCCCATGGACACCGTCATCGGACACGGGACGCACGTTGCCGGGACCATTGCCGGAACGGGCGTCGATGCCGAGGGCTTGAGCTTCGATGGTCCCTACAATCAGAGCCTGCCCTTCGACGCGCTGGGCATCGGTCCCGGTGTCGCGCCGGAAGCGCAACTGCTGGCGCTCAAGGTCTTCGGCAGCGGGTCCACCACCCTGGCCGCGCGTGCCATGGAATGGGCCGTGGACCCCAACGACGACGGCGATTTCGCCGATCACCTCGACGTGGTGAACCTGTCGCTGGGCGGTTCCTACGGCAGCACCGGGGATTTCGAAAACCGGGTATATGAAAACGCGGTCGCCGCCGGGGTGATCGTGGTGGCTGCCGCCGGTAACGAGGGCGATACGACTTTTGTGAGCGGCGCGCCGTCCACCGGCGAGGGCGTGTTGGCCGTGGCCGCCACCTGGCACGATGGCATGGCCTTTCTGGCTCTGCGTGTCGACGAACCCCAGGATGTGGCGGGCGATTACATCGCCAGCTCGGCCAGCTTCGGTCCAAGCCTGACCGCCGAAGGAGTCAGCGGACAGCTTATGGCAGCCCAACCCGTCGATGCCTGTGCGGATCTGGGAAACGCCGCCGCTCTTTCCGGCAAGGTGGCGCTGATCGAGCGCGGCGACTGCACTTTCGTCAGCAAGATCCGCCGCGTGCAGGACGCCGGGGCCATCGGCGCGGTGGTCATCAACAACGAACCGGGCTGGGCCATTCAGATGGGCGGCACCGGCTCCGACCTGACGATCCCGTCTCTGATGATCGCGCAGGACGACGGCGTGCTGTTGCGTGCGGCCATCGCGGGCGACCCCGTAACCGTCACGATCGCCGACAATGAAGTCCAGCGCCCCGAACTGGCCGACTCCCTGGGAGACTTCTCCTCGCGCGGTCCCTCCCACAATCGGTTGCAGCCCTACCTGAAACCCGACATCGCCGCTCCAGGTGTTTCCGTGTATTCCGCCGCCACCTTGAGCGGCTCGGACGGCTACGCCACCTCGGGCACCTCCATGGCTTGTCCGCATATGTGCGGCGTGATGGCCTTGTTGCGCCAGGCCCACCCCGACTGGACGGTGGCCGAACTCAAGGCGCTGGCCATGAACACCGCCGGGCATGCTGTTTCGTTATTGGGTCGTGATGATCTGCCGCCGCTTTCGCCGACGCGTGCCGGAGCGGGACGTGTGGATGCCGCCGCCGCCCTCGAACGCGACCTGATCGCGTTTGACGCGGAGGCCCCGAGCCGTGTGAGCCTGAGCTATGCCCTGCTCGACGTGGTGGAGCCGACCAGCGAAACGCGCAATCTGCGGGTGCTCAACAAGGGCGAGACTCCCGTGACGCTTGAAGCTGCTTATGCGACGGCGGTCGATCTGCCGGGGGTGACGGTGACGCTGACCGACGCGGACGCCGTGACGATTCAGCCGGGCGCTTTCGCCGATTGGGCGGTTAAGGTGGACGTCGATCCGGCCGCCCTCAAACGGACACCCGCCCCCACCCTCGACACTTTTTTGGAAAGCTCCGAACAGCCGCGTTTCTGGCTGGCCGAGGAGACGGGACTGATTCTGCTGTCGCCGCCGGAAGGCGAGCCGATTCTACGGGTGCCGCTGTTGGCCGTGCCGCGTCCGGCTTCGGCCATGTCCGCCAGCGAGACCCTGCTTCAGGAAGAGGCGTCAAGCGGTGTCGCCACTCTGCATCTCGAAGGGACGGGCGTCCACACCGGCGAGAATATTCCGCAGGACGTGATTTCCCTGTTGACGCCCTTCGAGTGGCGCGAAAACAGCGCCGATGACGATCCTTACGGTCTGCCCATCGGGTACGATCCGGATCTGGCCGACCTGTACGACCTCAAAACCGTCGGCGTCAATTCCAATTACACCGCCGTGATGGCGGCGGACGGCTCCATGGACGAGGTGAGGATCGCTTTCGCCGTCGTCACTCACGGCGTCTGGGGCAGCCCGGTGGAGGCGCGTTTTTACATTTCACTCGACACCAACCTGGATGGCCAGCCCGATTACTACCTGATGAACGATCTCTACGACACGGATGTCTACGCGGCCTGGTGCATCAACGCGCGCAGCGGCGACGTCGAAGGTTTGACCTATTTGAACGGCTACCCGGCCGACGAAGCCGCCATTCCGGCCTTCATGAGCGATGCCATGGTGCTGAGCGTCCCGGCCGACCTGATCGGTCTTTCCCCGACGAACACGCGTTTTTATTTTCAAACCGAAACCATGCTCGATACGGGGCGACGCCATCTCGTGGACCTGGCGCGGCCCTGTTTGGATTTCGAGCGGGACGACGACCTGCGCTCCACCCTTGAAGACCAAGACGGCGCGACGCTCGGGGTCGCGGTGGATCGCGAGGCCTGTCGCGAGCAACTCGTTTTGGGAGCGCTTCTGCTTCACCACAACAACGCTTTCGGCGAGCGCGACGAGACGATTCCGCTTGCGGGCTTTTTATGCGAGGACGACGCCGACTGCACGGAAGCCGCGTTTCCCGTCTGCCATCCGACCTACAAGGTGTGTATGGCCTGCGTGGTCGATGGTGACTGCGCGGCGGATGAAATTTGCGATCCCGCCACCAACTTCTGTGTTCCCGACGCCGCCGAGCCCGACGGCGATGAGCCCGATGGCGACGAGCCCGACGGTGATGACCCGGACGGCGACGAGCCCGACGGCGACACCGGTTTGGTTTGTGTGCCCGGTTTCAAACAGTGCCAGGGCGACTGGCTGATGCAGTGCGACCGCACCGGGCGGGAATGGTTTGTCACGCAGAACTGCGGCGCGCGCGGGTGTCTGGATCAGGCCTGCGGCGATGCCGCGCCCGCAAACGACGTCCCTTTGCCTCAAGTGCTTGACGATAGCGGGGATGGGGGTTGTCGGCAAGGTGGAGAAACCGCTGCAAGTATCATGCTGCTGTTAATGTCGCTGCTGGCGCTATGTCGGCGGCGCAAAAACAACGCCGCAATCGTGGACTGACGATGACACATCGGGGGCCATCCAATGCGGGACCGGACGATTCGCGACGGTCCGACCCTTCCGCCGCAGACGGTCTGTCCGGCGGCAACGGATGGACCCGTACGAAACGTCTTGGCCTGATCGCGGCGGCTGTGCTGGCCGTCGGCGGGTTGCTGGCGGTTCTATGGGCGGTTGTTGCATCTCCGACGCATCGGCCCAGCCTGCCGAGCGGTCAGGAAGAACGGATTCTCGCCCTCTTCGCCCCCTATACCTTGGATGCGGAGGTGATGCCGGGTTGGCTTTTCGACGGCTTGCTTATCCGCGATTCCGCGATCGTTCTGACGGCGCTCGAATCGGCAAGCGGTGAAACCGCCACCCTGACGCTCACCCATGCGGACGCGGTCGCCGGCCGCGCCCATACCCGGAGCGCCTGTTTCGCTCTGATTCCCCAACGGCAGGGTTTGTCGGACGCGGGGAAGCAGGTGCTCGAACGCCTGATCCGGGCGGTGCATCGAAACGACCGGAATTGTCTGTGGCGCGATGCCGCCGTATCTTTTTCGGAGCGCGAAGCCCGCAAGGGGTTCGTTCACTTCTATACTCAACGGTTGATTCATCTTGTCTTCCAAGACGCGGTCTTCTGGTTGCTGCTGATCGTTCTCAGCATGGGATTGCTGGCTGTGAGCCCGCTCGACGGCCTGCGCCGTATCTCCCCGCTTTACCTGGTGGCGATTTTGGCCTTGGGGGCGGGGTTGCGTCTGGGGCTCAGTGTTCCGACGGGCATGGGGCCCTGGCCTTTCGACCGCTCCGGCATCGGCGGCGCGATTTTTTACGACTCGGAGCTGTTTCGATGGGCGAGCGCCTATTTCGGTTGGCGCGTGCCGCTTGGTGAGGCGGTGCGCTGGGGCAGCTTCGCTTATGCGGTCGTCACTCCGCTGGCGCTTTACGTGCATGCGCGCTACCTGTTCCGTGACGAACGGGCGGCGGCGGCGGCGGCGCTGGCGGTGGCCTTGTTGCCCAATCACATCCGCTTTTCGCAAAGCGAAGTCATGTTCATTCCTTCGCTGTTGCTGGCGTCCTGCGCGCTTTCGCTCGTGCATGCTCTGCTCGTCGAGCGCAGGTGGCGGACGCGGATCTTTGCGGGGCTGGTTTTTTTTCCGATCTGTTACGCTCTTGTCGAGGCGCGGCCGCTCAACGGCGTATTCATCGTTCCCATGGCCGCGATCCTGTTTTATCTGCCCATCCCCGAAGCGAGTCGGTGGCGGCGCGTGGGAGTGGGGACTTTTACCCTGGCGCTCATGGGCGGCGGGACAGTCGTTTCCCTGTTCGTCAAGCATGCCGAACGAACGAAAGACGCGTTGACGCCGGATCTGTTATGGCGCTTCGCCGATGTCTTGTTCGATCCCAACTACAACAGCCTGATTCAATTTCGCATAACACCGCCGCTCTACCTGCTGGCCGCCGTCGCCGGATTCGTTTATCTGATGAAAAAGAACGTTCGGCTGGCGGTGATGCTGGGAGTGACCTTGCTGCTGTTCATCCTGTTTCACACCTACGTTTTGCCGGGACGTATCGAGATGCAGGCGCGTTACCACCTGCATCTGGTGCAGCCCTTTACCTTGCTGATGGCGGGCGGCTTTCTCTGGCTGTGCGACCTGCGGCCGCGCGGGGTGGCCTTGCTGCTGGCGGCGCTCGTAATGGGGAGCGCTTTTTTGAAGCTGGACTATGTGCGCGATACCGATTTCAATTCCATGCATGAGTACGACTTCGTTATGTCGCTGCGCGAGCGCATTCCGGCCGGGGCGCGGGTGGTCGAGTATACCGGTTATGGCAAAGGCAGCCGCATGAAACCGCTGGCCACGCAACTTGAAAGCGGTCGGGTATCGCTCAACTTCGATAGCTTTGCTTGTGGTGCAAGCGCCGATGAACCGTCGCCGCCGCGCGAGCGGATCGACGAGTTGCGCCGTCTGCTGCGGGATTCGCGCCGGCCGCTATACTATTACGAAGGTTTGTTGTGTCACTGCGACAAGCGGCCGTCCGAAGCATTGGCAGCCTTCTGCCGTCGCATGCAGGCGGAGTTTATGCTCGAACCGTTGCAGGTGACGACCTTCGCCAACCGTTTTTACGATGAAAACCGCACTCGGGGTTTCACCGACGATATGAAAACCCTGACCCTGACGTTCTACCGGGTGGTGGGACTGAAGCAAGTGGGGGAACGGGGAACGCTTTCTCGCGATCCCGCATCGGATCTTGACAGCCGCCGCAAAAACGCCGAAAATCAAGGAAAGGGACAGGGCGTCCTGCCGCCGCGAGGCGGTAGCGCGTTTCATCCGTGACCCGACAACACAAGGAAAAGCATCATCAGCCAGCCCATCGGAAATCTCAAAGGACTCAAGCCCAGCCAACTGAAAAGCCTGGAACGCACCTACCGGCGGCGCGTGCCGCCCGATGAGGTGGTAACCGCCGAACTGGCGCGCCACATCAGTGAACTGGCCTGCGAATTCAATCGTCAAATCGGGGTTCTGCTCGACCGGGCGGGGCATGTGCGCTGGGTGTTGGTGGGCGATGCCCAACGCCTGGACTTGCCCGATCTGGGGCGCTACAAAGCGCACGGCGGACGTTTCAACGGCCTGCGGCTGGTGCATACGCATCTCAACAACGAGCCGTTGTCTACGGAAGACCTGGCCGATCTGGCGCTTTTGCGTCTCGATCTGGTGGCGGTGATTTCCGCCCGTGGCGGACTGCCGGAGTCGGTGGCTTTGGCCCACCTGCTGCCGCCCAATCCTCAGGATGAACGCTATCGCTTCGTCGAGGCCTCCAATCTCTCCCGGCTTCATTTCGACGCCGGGGTGGCCATCCGCGAACTGGAGGCGGAATTCCAGCGTCGCGCGCGCGACGACGGCCAGGTGGAGGCTTCCAAGCGCGCCTTGCTGGTGGGGGTGCGTCACGGCTACCAGGGCTCCAGCGAAGCCAGTATGGCCGAACTGGCCGAGCTGGCGAGCAGTGCCGGGTTGCAGGTGGCGCGCAGCTATTTGCAAAGTCGCCCGCGCCTCGACCCGCGTTTTCTGATCGGGCGCGGCAAACTCAACGAAATCATCCTCGACAGCCTGCAGATGGGGGCCGACCTGATCATTTTCGATGGGGCGCTCACCCCCGCCCAGGCCCGTACCATCGCCACCGCCGCCCGGGTGGAGGTGCTCGACCGCAACCAACTGATTCTGGCCGCTTTCGGTCAACGCGCCAAGACGCGCGCCGGGTTGCTCCAGGTGGAACTGGCTTCGCTGCGTTACGAACTGCCGCGTCTGCATCGGCGTTTCGAGGGTCTGTCGCGTATCACCGGCGGCATCGGAGCGCTCGGTCCCGGTGAAACCAAGCTCGAAATTCATCGACGTCGGGTGCGCGACCGCATCGCGGCCCTGGAGCGGGAGATCGACAACCTGGGCAAGCAGCGCAAGCTGCGCCGCCAGCGCCGCGAACGGCGCGGAGTGCCGGTGGTGGCCATCGTCGGTTATACCAACTCGGGAAAATCGACGTTGTTGAACCACCTGACCGCCAGCAAAGTCTTAACCGAAGACCGCCTGTTCGCCACCCTCGATCCCACCTCCCGGCGTATTCGCTTCGGCGAAGGCCGCGAGTTGGTGTTGACCGACACGGTGGGCTTCATCCGTGATCTGCCCGCCGACCTGGTGCAGGCCTTCCGCTCCACGCTGGAAGAGTTGCACGATGCCGACCTGCTCGTGCATCTGGTGGATGTGTCGAATCCCGACCACGAACAGCAGATGGACGCGGTGGAGCGTATTCTGGAGCAGCTTGAGCTCGACGATCTGCCGCGCCTGTCCGTTTACAACAAGATCGATCTGTTAGCCGCGCAAGGGATCGAGCTACCCTTCGAGCAGGCCGATTCCGTGTGCATCTCCGCCCGCAGCGGACAAAATGTCGGTCGCCTGTTGCGTCTTCTGGCGCAGCGCATCTGGCCCGAAGACGGCGAAGCTGTCGAGCGGGAGATCGGCGACGACGCCAGACTGTAACTCTTACTCAATCAAAAGCCGTTGGGCGAACGCGAAAGGGGGGCTGAGCTACCCGAAACGTTCGTCGAACGCGGTGGAAGCTCTCATTCCGGAGGGTCGCTTGCAGCAGCGTCGCCGTTCATCAGGGTTTTCAAACGCTCCAGCCGTGTCGGCTCCGATTCGACGAACCAGGAAAGATCTTTGAGTTCCCGATAGGCCCGTCCGGCCTGCAGTCGGGCTTGCTCGGTTTTTCCCATGGCGGCGTATCCAAGGGCCAATTCTTCGTAAACGAACCCGTCACGTTCTCCGGCCTGCGTCAACTCGCGATCCAGGCGCTGCTGAATCGCCAGCGCTTCCGGTCCGCGTCCCAAAGAACGCAGGCTGCGGGCAACCGACCAGCGGGCGATGCGGATCGGCTTCGTTTTTCCCTGTTCAAGGCGAAAGGCCAGCGCTTTTTCAAATGCTTCAAGTGCCCGATCGTAGCGACCCTTGTCGAAATAGGTCCATCCCAGGTTGTTGAGCAGGCTGCCCTGCCAGCGTCGGGCGAGCGGTGCGAGGCTGTTTTCGGCCAATTGCAGCGCGAGGAGATTCCATTCCAGAGCCATGTCCGGCGCTTCGACGATGGCTAGCATGTGGGCGGCGTCGATGGTATAAAAATCCGTGTTAAGAGTGAGCGCCAGACGAAAGGCTTTCATGAAAAGCGGACGCGCCAAATCGGGCTTTTGAGCCGAGTTTTCGAGGCGTCCGCGTTCGAGCCAATATCGGATGCGCGCCACCGAATTCCGTTTGGCGATCAACTTTCGGGCTTCGTCCAGCCGCCGGTGTGCTTCGTTGAAACGTCCCTGCAAACCTTGGCTGCGAGCGATCTGCGAGAGCAACTCGGCGCGAATCAACGGGGTTTCATTGGCAGGATAGCGCGGCAGCAGCGCCAGGAAGGCGGTTTCGCTTTTGACTGGTTTGGCATAGTCCCAAAGCTCATCGAACCGGATTTCGATCGGTGGAGCGGGTTCGGCGCTCGGTCGCAGGGAGCCAGTTTGAGAGGAAACGCAGCCGATCAGCGGAAGGAGCAGACAGAGGATGAGAGCTTGAATCGTCGATTTCCGGTTTCGTCGGATGGGAATCATGGTCTTGCTCCTTACCGATCGGGACCGGGTGATAGTCCGGCGACGATCGGTGTCGGTGGGTCGGTTCTTCTGACTCTCGAATCGGCGGTCGATTGAAGAATACCACGAGCTGGCCCGGGCTGACCAGAGGATTCAAAGCCAGCCTTCGGTAAAGAAAAAACGGACCGCCCCTGTGGACGGCCCGTGATGAGCGAACGAACGTCACCGGTTACGGCAACGGCGAACCATGTTCCGCTTCGCCGGGACGGAAACCGGCGGGCGGCATCCAGCCGGGACCGAGCAGACCGGAGAACAGCTTGATATTCGGTGCGTAATCGCCCCAGACCGTCGATTCGCTGGTTTCCACGATGGTGCGCACGTCGGCGTAGCGTAAAAAGCGCGGCAGGCTGTTCATGCTCGGATAAAACTCATCCAGGGTGAACTGCTCCCAGTACCAGCCCGGCGCACCGTCGGTGGGACCGAAAACCGGGATGCCCGGCACGGTGCCTTTTCCCAATTTGACGAAGGCCAGCGAGTCCAGGTGCAGCGGTTCTTCCGGACGACGGCTGCCCAGTCCGGTGTAGAAGGTCTGGCCCAAGGGGTTGCCGCCCATGACGAAGTCGGCCGCCAGGCTCAGGACGTCGAATAGATCCTGTTCCACCTGGGCCGACTGGGTGCCGAGGCGCAACATGGCCACGGCCGCTTCGATGTAGGTACCCATGGTGGCGCCTTTGCCCCAGGCCAGTCCGTCGTTGATGCGGCGCGAATTGCGGTGCGGATGACCGTAAAAGGTGTCGTTGATGAGCGAATTGGCCGTGATCATGAACTGATCGTCCGCCAGTTCCACGATCGCCGGATCGGCCAGCGGATGGCTCAAGTAGGCCATGATGTAATCGGCTTTAACGAATGCCGCCGCCGGATCGGTGAGGGCATCGACGAAGGCGTTGGGCGTGACCTGGTAGTTGAGCGCCATTTTGTTGAACGCGCCGTAGGGACCGATGGCGTGCCACTTGGCTTCGAACATCTGCTTGTATTTCACATCGTTGGTCAACCGCAGCATCTCACCGGCGGCAAACAGCATGTAGGCCGTGGCGGCGTTGTTTTCCACCGCGTAATCGTAGGCCATCTGCGCCCGTTCCGCCAACAGGGCCGCGCGACCGGGGTCGAAGGGGGCCAGCAAAGTCGCCGCCTGGGCGAACAGACCCGCCGAACGGGCGGAGACGTTGGCGTGCTTGCCGTAAGTCCAGTAGGGCAGGGGGTCTTCGTTGGCCAGGTAGTAGCCGTAAGGATGACGATGGGATTCGACGCCCAGGCGCACGCCGCCGTCCGACTCCTGCAGTTGCAGCCAGGCGTTGACGCCCCACAGGGCTTCGTCGAGCAGATCGGGGACGCCGTTGCCGCTTTCGGGCAGCATCAACTGGCTGTCGGCGAAGCGTTCCGAATCAAGCTCGAAAGCACTCATCAGCAGCATGGGAACCATGGTGTGCATGGGACGCTGATCGAAATCGCCCGCATCGTGATAGCCGCCCTGCAACTCACGCTCGCCGAGCTTGGGCGTATCTTCGTCGTGCATCTCGGTGAACAGAGTCTGGTCGGCGGTGTAGACGGTCAGATGGTCGGGCGGCCGCGACCACTCGGTGCAGTCGTCGCGCAGATCGCCGCCCCAGCGGTTGTGGAAGAGGCCGCGCGTGAGGGTGTAGAAGGCCTTGAAAGACGCTTTTTCACTTACTTGCGTGACCCACGAAACCCCGACGCCGGGCAGGCGCACGCGGTAGTGTGCCGTTTCCGAGGCGGGCAAGGTCGCCAGATCGATTTCGCGTACTTCGCCGCCGGTATCCACGTTGCCGTCCGAGCGGTGAGTGATCGGCAGATCGGCCAGAATCACCGGGCGTGGGGTGGCGGGATCGTCCGCTTCGGCCAGGACATCGGCGCTACTCGGCATGCCGCTTTGATCCAACACCCCGCCGTCACCGAGATAGCCGTAGACGTACGCCCAGCGGCGTGAGGCGCGTGGATTGAAACCCACTTGGTTGAGCTGGATGACCGGCGTTTCCAGGTAGCGGTCGGAGACGGGCAGCGTGAAGCTCAGACCGTCGGGGCCTTCGATAGCGAGGATTTCGGGGGAACCCACCGGTTCGTCGAATTGCAGGAAAATGTGGTGGTCGACGTCGATGACGTCATCGGAGTAGGGAATGCCCCAGCCCACGCTGTATTCGGGCGCTCCGACCGGCATTGAACGGCGATAAACATCGGTAATATCAATTTCTTGCCCGTTTGCGCGTCGGACCGTCCACGGCCCGGACTGCCACTCGGGACCGTCGCCGTTATCCAGGATCAGGTTGAGAATGTCGGGGGCCATGAGATGCGCCGAGCGTAACGGGGTGGACAGCGGTGCACGCGGACCGCCTACGGTGCGGGCGTGCACGGTGTCGGCCCATTCGACCGGCTCGGCAGCAGCGGTGAGACCGCTGATACGGATGAAGACATCCACGCTGGCGGCCAGGCCCTCTAAAGTATAAGTGCTTGTGTTTCCAGGTAATTCGGCCACAAGGCGTTCTCCGGGCATTTCGAGACCGGGCTGCGCCCCCGGTTCGGCGGCCATATACAAGGTAATATTCGCCAATTCGGCATCGGCTTCCCAACTGAGCGAGACGGAGGCCGAACCGGCGCTTTCCACGATCGCCGCCAAAGGCTGGGGCGGATCGACGGGATCATCGCCGTCGGTCGGGACGTCGCCGTCGGTCGGAACGTCGCCGTCGGTCGGAACGTCGCCATCGGTCGGAACGTCGCCATCGGTCGGATCGTCGCCGTCGGTCGGATCGTCGCCGTCGGTCGGGACGTCGCCATCGGTCGGATCGTCGCCATCGGAAAAAATATCGCCATCAGTTGGAATATCTCCGTCCGCCGAGATATCTCCATCTGTAGGATCTTCGTTGTCGGACGGATCGAGGCAATAGCCGTCCACGCAGTCAAGGCCATCGAGATGGCAGTCACGCAGGAAGGTCCAGGCGCCATTGGTGCAGAGCAGTATTTCGCTCTGATCGCAACGGCGCCCGTTATCCAGGCAGGGTAAGACATCCGGGTCGTATTGTCCGTCCGGGTTTTCGTTTGAGTTTCCACCGTCGCCCGCCTGTTCCTCGTCGATCGGGAGGCATCCCGCCACGACGAGACTCATCCATCCAGCCACGAGAATACTGCTTAAAATTCGGGTTGGCATTTGCGGTCTCCTTGCTGCATACTTCCAATTGTTGCTGTGGACGCTTCCAATACGTCCGCCTTCCGGGTGGTTGTTACGCCTGATCGTGACTCTAAGATTAGCAGATTCGTTATCGGGCAACCATGATAAATGTCTGTGAGGGACGCCTAACTATGCAGAACTTATTAGGAATTCCAAACTTGCCTCAGAAGCGCAACGTTGCGAAGAAATTTGCCTTTTTGCCTATTGTCCTGATTTCAGGATAGCAGGATGGAAAAAAAAATCAACTCATTATTGATTGTAGACCCGTTTCTTATGCGGGCGGTTTTATGGCTGCGCCATCCGTTTCTGACGCCGATTATGCGTTTGTTCACCTTCACGGGTTCCTCGGCGATGTGGTTTTCCCTGGCGGCCGTTTTTTCGCTGCTGACGGCGTTCCACATTCCCTTTGCGCCCGATCCGGTGGGGCTTCTATCGGCCATGCTGGGGGCTTTTTTCGCTCTGATTTCGGGGCAGTTCGTCAAAGTGGCGGTGAAACGCCTCCGTCCCTATCGCGATATACCCGAGGTAAGCAAGCTGGACCCGCACGCGCATGGCTATTCCTTTCCCTCCACTCATACCGCTACCGCCGTGGGGCTGGCGGTCGGTCTGTGTCTGATTGGGCATCCGCTGGCGCTGCCGGTGTCGTTATGGGCGCTCATCGTGAGTTTTTCGCGTTACTATCTGGGTGTGCATTATCCCAGCGACATTTTGGCCGGAGCGCTTTGGGGCGCGGCTTTCGGGCTATTTACCTACCACGATATCGTCCGGGCCGTCCTGGGGCTGGGGTGAGTGCTTGCGTTCCAACACCGGGAAACCCGATTGTAATATGAAACATTATGCCTCATCCCGAGTAGCCGTTTGCAAAACGGTGTATCGAGGGAGCCTTCGATACGCCATGGTTTGGTGCGCACCTGCGACGGGCTCCCGGCGGGGGATTTTGGTGAAAAAAATCAAGACAAACATGCGGAACAGGACGGAGCCCTGTTCCTGCTAAAGGCTTTTGCATAGAAAAAGGAAGATGGGCAACAAGTTGCCCATCTTACCCTAAGTAACATCAATTCCGTGTTGGAGCGCGTCTCCTGACGGGCTCCGGACTCAACGCTTATTCTTTCACCGGTTCCACATATTTGCCGCTCGAACGGCGCGAGCCGTGACCGTCGGATTCGAAGTTGCTGCCGAGGCTGGTGACGGTGGCGTCGTAGCCGCTCCAGTTGATATCGGCTACCGGCCAGCGGTAATGCTCGTAGTCGTCGGGCCAGGATTTCTGGTAAGTCGCCACGAGTGCGCCCCAGATGTAAATGCGGATCGTCACGTTGACGTCGTCGCGTTCGCCCCAGGTATTCCAGTAGTGGACGTAGACGCGGTAGGTGCCGTTGCCCGGATCGTCGAGATTGATGTTTTCGGGACCGCGGCCGTGCTCGTCGTCGATGTCGAGCGAAGGCCGCCCGTAGCCGCTCCAGTTGGGCTCCAGGTTCGAGAAGTAGCAATCGTTGCTCGACCACAGGCTGCCGCCCGGTTTCACCAGGTGCAGGTCCATGTCGCCCTCATTGGTACTCCAGGTCAGCTCGACGTGGATGAGTTCACGCGGGATGACGTCGAGGTTGACGTAGGCCGGGCTGCAACTGAGCATGCCTTTCGTGTCGCGCACCTCCAGCTTGATGCGATAGGTGCCCGCCAGATCGAGAAAGAGGGTCGGGCGCGCGGCGTTGGGCGTGTTGAGTTGACTGGTGGAGCCGCTGGGACGCGAGTCGATGGACCAGATGTACTCGGCCACGGCATCCCCCGCGTCCGGGTCGGACGAGCCGGTGCCGTCGAGTTGCACGGTATCGAGGGGCTTGAGGCGGTCCAACGGCGGCGAGGTGACACCGATGACGGCCGTAGGACAGTTATTGGGATCGTAGCTGTTGCCGATCAGGTCGATGGCCACTTCGGGCTCGGCCGGATCGTTGGATTGGATCGTGAGCGCCCCGTTCGAGCTGTCGGGCGTCGTGGGAGCATAGCGGACTTCGAAGGTGGTGAAGTCGCCGGGGGGCACCGCCATGACCGGCGTGTTGACGACGCTGAACAGGCCCGCCGTGGGCGTGTCCACCAGGTAGGAGCTGATATGCAGCAGGCCGCGACCCACGTTCTCGCAGACGACGGTTTGCGTCTGGGTGTCGCCGATGGCCAGGACGCCGTAGTTGACGACCATGGGCGAGCATACGATGTCGGCAGGCGGCAGGGTCGCCACCAAGGTCAGCGTGGCCGCCTGGCAGCTCGGCTCGTAGAAGGTATCGGTAACGATCAGTTTGACGACGTAGGTGCCCGGCTGATCGACGTAGAAACTGGGTTTCGGGTAGCCGAAGGGGCGGATCTCGGTTTGCGAGGCGGCCGGTTTGGAATCGAAAGACCAGATGTACTGATAGATGGAATCGCCTGCGTCGGGATCGTAGGAGCCCGAGGCGTCCAGTTTGACGCGGTCGCCCACGAAGATTTCATCGATGGGCGGCTCCAGCAGGACGAAGTCGGCTACCGGGCAGGTGTTGGGCGCGTAGGTGCCGCCGCGCAGGGACACTTCCACCAGCGGCTCGTCCGGATCGTCGGAATGAATGCGCAGCGTGCCCAGATCTTCGCCCACTTGTTGCGGGGCATAAGTGATCTGAATCAGGGTGGATTCCGAATAGGCCAACGTCGTTTTGGGCGTGTTGGTGATGCTGAACACCCCGGCGGCGGGCGAGACCATCTCATATTGGCTGATGGCCAGCGGACCGAAGCCGTCGTTGCGGCAGGAAAGCGTTTTGGCAAAGGTGCTGCCGATGGCCACTTCGCCGTAATTGAGGGCCAGCGGCTCGCAATGGATGTCGGGTGAAGGCTGGGCGGCGGTGATGGTGATCTGGTCGGCCACGCAGCTCAGCAGTCCCAGGGTATCGCGCACTTGCAGCTCGACGACGTAGTCGCCCGCCACGTCCATGTAGAGGGTCGGACGCACGTCGCCCTGACTGGTGAGGGGACTGGTGGAGCCCGGAGGGCGCGAGAGGACCGTCCAAATGTATTCGGCGATGGAATCGCCCGGATCGGGGTCGCTCGAACCCGCGCCGTTCAGAGTGACGGTGACATATTGCTCGATCTGGTCTTCCGGCGGCTCGGCGATGCTGATCAACGCCACCGGGCAGTCGTTGGGAATGTAGCCCGAACCCGATAGCGGGACATCGATGCTGCCGTTATCCGGGTCGTTCGATGGAATGGTGAGGGTGGCCGCGTCGGCCGTCTCGGTTGTCGGGTCGTAGGTGATCTCGATGATGCTCTCGTCGCCCAGATTCAGCGTAGTGGCGGGCGTATTGGTGATGGCGAAGACGCCCGGCGGCGGGTCGATGACCAGGTCGCCGATTTCGATGGGGGCGCTGGTGGTGGCGGTGCAGGTGACGCTCAAGGTCTGCGGACTGCCGATGGCCACCTGGCCGTAAAGCAGCTCGTCCGGGGTGCAGGAAATATTGGGCGGCACCACTTCGCTGGAGAGCGGAATCTCCACCGTGGGTTCGTCGTCGTCATCGCTTTCGATGGTCACCATACCGTTGCCGGTGTCGGGGCTGTCGGGCGTGAAGGTAACGCAGTATTCGCGCGATTCACCCGCCGGGATGTCTTCGGGGGCGGTGGGGGCGGCCTGCCAGACGTAAGCGCCTCCGGCATCTTCGGTGATGGCGATGCTGGAAACGGCCAGAAGTCCGCAGCCGCTGTTTTCCAGGGTAAAGCATTCGGTGGCGCTGTCACCCAGGTTCACGCTCGAATAATCGAGGATGGTGGGCAGAACGTCGATTTCCGGCTGACACGGCGTACCGCTGATGGGAACGGTGAAGCGCGGGTTCTCGACATCGTTGGTTTCGATGTGCAGGGTGCCCGTATCTTCCACCCCGTCGTTGACGACCGGGTCGTAGTTGACGGTGAGGGCCAGGTTGGCGCCGGGGTCCAGACTGTAAGGTGTGGTCGCGCCGATCCCGGCCGGAATGCCGTCGACGGTGATTTCGTCGCTTTGGCTGTCGAGCTCAAGCTGCGCGATCAGAACCGCCAGCCCGCCCAGGTTGCGCAGGGTGACGGTCTCTTCGTAATGACCTAGGCGCACGGTGCCGAAGGCCACCTCCAACGGATTCACTTCGATGGCGGCACTGGCTTTGATGTCGGTTGTCACCGGGATACCCACGTTGGGTTCGGAGGGGTCGTTGGAATGGATGATCAACATGTCTTCATCGGGAATGATGTCCTGCGATTCGAAGAGCAGTGTGACGAGGGCCTGATCGCCGCTGGCCAAGGTGATGGGCAGGGCGTCGTGGGTCAGGCTGAGTTCCTGTACCGGCTCGTTGGGTTCGTACCAATAGTAGATTTCATCCACGACCAGATCTTGGGCGCCGATATTCGAGATGGTGAGGTCGCGGTCGCGGGTGCTGTGCAGCGGTACCGCGCCGAAATCGATGCGCAACGGGTCGACGACGATCCAGGGGTTGTTTTCGTCGTGGGGAACGTCGGTTTCAAATTCCAGATCGATATCGCCGTCCGCTTCGGCCTCGCTCAGGTCGCCGTCGGTTTCATTCGGCTTGCCGTCCAGGTCGCCGTCGTTCGGGGTGTCCTCGTCGCCGTCGGTTTCACCGGCGTTTTGGCAATAGCCCCCGTCGCAAATCTGTCCCGGCGGACAATCGGTGCTGGTTTCGCAGGGTCCGGGTAGACATTCGCCCAGATCGTCGCAGCCGTAGGGACAGTCGCAGGCCGGATCTCCGGGCAGGTCGCCATCCACCGACGTCCCGGCCGAGCCCGAATCGCATCCGATTGCAAACACCACTACCATCAATCCCAATAGCCCTGCCAGCAGGGACCCCCGCGTTGTCATCGCCATACCTCATCGGTTGGTGGGAACAAAGTTATTGAATAGTCAGAGTTTCTGACACTTTATGTTTACCACAGGTCTTCATGGCGAATCAAGTGCGAATCGTTTCCCGACGGCTTGCAATGAAAAACCCGCCGCGTCGATTTTTAAGCCCATTTTTTTTGGGAGTGCAGAAAGGGTTAAAGGGCTCTATCCTCATGGGTGGTTCCATGTCCGATGGGCAAGTGGGCTTATCGGTTGATCGGGCGACCCACTGAGGAGTGAGTATGCTGGTTCCCATTGAGTTGCATTTATTGTCTCAGCGCCACGGCCACTTGAGCCCCGAACTGGCTATCGGTTGGCGTATCGGATCTTATCTACGCGAAATTTTTCAGGATTTATCGCAATTGCGCATTGTTGTGGACGGCTGGCCGGATGCCCACTTTGCACTCGCATCCATGAGCGGGGCCGGGGCCATTCCGGGAGAAGTGACCGCCTCCGGCGGCGATCCCGAGTGGGATCTGCTGGCATACGATCCGCGCGGCGGGCGGCTGACTCGCGTGGTGATTCAGGAGGATTATCGCGATTTACCCCCGGACGCCGTGCTGCTGGAACGGCGTCTCAACCAAAAAAGTCCTTTCGATATCGCGGCTTATCACAACCGCCTGTCGGGGTTGATCAAGGGAATCCTCAGCGCGCCCATCGACGATGTTTTCGAGGTGCAGACGCAGCGCTGCCAACCGTTGGCGAAACAAACGCCGGACGCGCAGGACGGCTTGTGTTGCGATGTATGTCAAGGGTGCGCGGACATACAAGATCTGTGGGTGGTCGACAACCGGATTCGTTGTACGGGCTGTGCCGGACTCGAACCCGGATGGGGTCGCTGGAATTGACGGGTGTCCACCCGAATTTCCGAGGAGCGGATCGGAGAGAATAATTTGTGTTGATCACGAAAACGAAGGGGGAGGAGGGTATGCGATCTTTTGCCAAACCGACCGTTTTTGCGAGTGCTTGCCTGGGTTTCGAGGCCTGCCGCTGGAACGGCATGACGATTCATTCCGAGGTGGTCGAGCGTTTGAACGGCTACGTGAATTTCGTCGTTCACTGTCCGGAAAAGGAAATCGGACTCGGGGTGCCGCGCGATCCGATTCGTATCATCGAAGAAGACGGCCAACGCAAGCTCTATCAACCTTCCAGCGGACGGGATTACACGGAAGACATGGAGCACTTTGTTGCGGGTGTGCTGTCGTCGCTGCCGGATGTGGATGGGTTTATCCTGAAACACCGTTCCCCCTCCTGCGGCCCGCGCGACGTCAAACTCTATCCCGGACCCGACTCGAAGAAAGCCGCCAGCCAGAAAACGCGCGGATTTTTGGGCGGGGCGGTGGTGGAGCGTTTCGAGGCCGATGCGGTGGAGGACGAGGGACGTCTGACCAATTTCACCCTGCGTGAACGTTTCCTCACCCGCATTTTCACCCTGGCCGATTTTCGCCGCGTTCGCGCGGCGGGCAAAATGGCGAAGTTGGTGGATTTTCACTCTCGGCATAAGCTGTTGTTGATGGCCTTCAATCAGAAAGAACTAAGGGCGATGGGGAAGATGACGGCGAATGCGGACGGGTGTCCGGCGGCGGAGTTGATCGCCGACTATGAAACCCATCTGCGCCAGGCTCTGGCGCAGCCGCTCAAGCGGGGGTCGGTGGTCAATGTTCTGATGCATGCCCTCGGGTATTTCAAGACCGTTTTGTCGGCCCCCGAGAAAGCTCATTTCCTCGAATTGCTGGAGCAGTATCGCAGCGAAAAACTTCCCCTGAGCGCCGTCAACAGCCTGCTGCGCTCCTGGATTTTGCGCGATAATTCGGACTACCTGGCTCAGCAGAGTTTTTTCGAGCCTTATCCCCTCGATTTAACGGACATCCACGATTCGGGTAAAGGTCGGAGCTACGCCTAACCACCGTCATGAGAAAGGGATACCCATGCGGGTTCACCGATTGCACCACACTCAGCGTTTGCCCATCGACCTCGATGAAGCCTGGGATTTTTTCAGCGATCCGCGCAATTTGGCCGAGATAACGCCGGATGAAATGGGCTTTCGCATCACCAACTCGATTCCCGAGCGTGTATCACCCGGAACAATCATCACCTATACCGTCACTCCGCTGTTCGGGATTCCGCTCACTTGGGTGACGGAAATCACCGATCTTTGCGAACGCGAATATTTCGTAGACGAGCAGCGTTTCGGCCCCTATCGCATGTGGCACCACGTGCACCGCTTTGCCGCGATCGACGGCGGAGTCTGGATGGAGGATACGGTAGACTATGTCATGCCGTTCTGGCCATTGGGAGACTGGGTCCACAGCCTGTTTGTTGCACGCCAGCTCAACGATGTTTTTGCATATCGCCGAGCGATATTGGCAGAGCGTTTCGGCGTCTGGCCGCCGACGAACGGTTGAGGCGCGACGTGTCGGGTGTCCAACTGGAACGCATTCAAGTTCTCAATCGCGAAGCCGAGCAACCGGGACGTTTCGTGTTGGTGTGGATGCAGCAGGCCCAGCGGGTGGCCTTCAACCATGCCCTGACTCACGCCGTCGAACTGGCCAATCTGCGTGGTTTGCCCGTGGCGGTGTTGGTCGGGATCACGGACCGCTATCCGGGAGCGAATCGGCGGCATTACGCATTTATGGCCGAGGGCCTGGCGGATGTGCAGGCCGGGCTTGAAAAGCTGGGTATTCCCTTGTGGGTGGTGGCAGGTTCCCCCGAACGTGCGGTGCTTGCGGCGGCCCGCGAAGCGGCCCTGGTGGTGACCGATTGCGGCTATACCCGGATACAGAAAACCTGGCGGGCGAAGGCGGCGGTGGCGTTGAATTGTCCGCTCATCCAGGTCGAAAGCGATGTGGTGGTGCCACTGGAAGTCGCCAGCGAAAAACGCGAGTATGCCGCTTACACCCTGCGTCGTAAAATTCATCGCAACCTGCCGCGTTTCATGCGTCCGGTGAAGCCGTTGCGGCCGAAGAAGGACGGGCTGGGACTGGCTGCACCGCGTCCGATGCTGCCGGTCGAGCCCGAAGCCTTTCTGGCGGTGCTCGCATTGGACGATTCGGTGTCGCCGGTGGCGAAGTGGCGCGGGGGCGAACGCGCGGCGCAAAAGCGGCTGCGGCAATTCATGGACGAAGGGCTGGCCGACTATGCCGAGCGGCGCAACGACCCCAACGCCGATGCGTTGTCGGGCTTGAGCCCTTATTTGCATTTCGGACAGATCAGCGCCTTGCAGGCCGCGCTATGGGCGGCCGAACGGGGCGGCGACGGGGCGCAGGCGTTTTTGGAGGAACTGGTGGTACGGCGTGAACTGGCCATGAACTTCGTTCATTTCACTCCCGACTACGACCGCTATTCCGCCCTGCCCGATTGGGCGCGACTCACCCTCGCGCAGCATGCCCGCGACCCGCGTACACATGCCTATTCGCTCGCGGACTGGGAGGCGGGGCGCACCCACGATCCGTATTTCAACGCCGCCCAGCTCGAAATGGTGCGCAGTGGCAAGATGCACGGCTACATGCGCATGTACTGGGGCAAGAAAATCCTCGAATGGTCGCGCTCGCCGGAACGGGCTTTCGAGATTGCGCTGTATCTCAACGACAAATACGAACTGGACGGACGCGACCCGAACGGTTATACCGGAGTAGCCTGGTGTTTCGGTCTGCACGACCGGGCCTGGGCCGAGCGGCCCGTCTTCGGCAAGATCCGCTATATGAACGACAAGGGTCTGCGCCGCAAGTTCGACGCCGATGCTTATGTCCGCCGCATTGCGACGCTCGAAAACGAAACACACATGAGGTAGGGAGTATGGGGCTCAGCGCCCGTTTGGGTTTTCACATTCGCATCTACGCCGCCTATGCGTTGCAGAACCTCAAGGTGAAACTGGCCTATCCCTGGGACTTTTTCGTCAACCTCATCGGCACGCTCGCCTACGGAATGCTTAACATCACCTTTTTGTGGGTGCTTTTACAAAAAGTGCCCGACATTGCGGGCTGGACCTTTCCGCAGTTGATCTTTCTGTATGGGATGGGGGAATTCTGCTTCGGGCTGTTTGCCATTTTCTTCTTCCACATGGTCACACGTCTATCGGAATACTACATCGTGGATGGTCACCTCGACCGCTTGCTGGTGCGGCCCATTTCGCCGTTGATGCAGCTCATGATGGAAAACCTCGACATGTTCGACGCCGTGATTTTACTCAAGGGCGGGGCGTTGATCGGTTGGGCCTGGTGGCAGATGGATCTGCCGTTCACGCTCGCCACCGTCGGAGCGCTATTGCTGGCGTTTTTGATCGGGACGGCGGTTTATCTCGGGATTTTCCTTCTTTTAGCCTCGGTTTCCTTTTGGATGCCCGACCGTGGCGGGATGCTCATGCCCTTGTTTTCGCTGAGCGATGTTTCGCGTTACCCGATCACCGTTTACCCGCTGGGTATCCGTCTGCTGTTTTCCTACGTGGTTCCATTCGCCTTCACCGCCTTCTATCCCGCCGTATGGGTGCTCGAACACGGGCCGCTGGCCTGGCGCGTGTTGCTGATTTCCCTGTTGGTCGCCGGTGGAGCGCTGGCGGCGGGGATCACGCTTTTCCAAGTGGGGTTGTCGCGTTACGAAAGCACGGGAACCTGATATCCTCCAAGCGTGTGAAAGCTTGCCGCGATCGTACGTGTAGCGTTGACAGCCGGGACAAAATCCGCTAGGGTGCGACCGCATATCAGGAGGATAACGATGGACAAAAAAGCCACATACCGCGAAGCAGGGGTGGATATCGATGAAGCCACCCGCATGGTGGAGATGATCAAACCCATGGTGAAAGCCACCTATCGGCCCGAAGTATCTACGGATATCGGTGGCTTCGGTGCGCTTTTCCGTCCCGACCTGTCGCGCTACAAGCGGCCGGTTCTGGTGTCGGGAACCGATGGGGTGGGCACCAAGCTGAAAGTCGCTTTTTGGGCGAATCGCCACGACACTATCGGCATCGACCTGGTGGCCATGTCGGTAAACGATCTGGTGGTGCAGGGGGCCGAGCCGTTGTTTTTCCTCGACTATTACGCTTGCGGCAAGCTCAAGGCCGAAGACGCCGCCCAGGTGGTGAAGGGGATCGCCGAGGGCTGCCGTCAGGCCGGCTGCGCTTTGATTGGTGGCGAAACCGCCGAATTGCCGGGCTTTTACAAGACCGGCGAATACGATCTGGCGGGCTTTTCGGTGGGAATCGTCGATGAAGACGACATCGTGGATGGGCGTCGGGTGACGCCCGGTGACGTGGTGCTGGGGATGCCTTCCAACGGCCTGCACTCCAACGGTTACTCACTCGCACGCAAGATCCTGTTCGACAATCTGGGATTGAGTCCCGAGAGCGAAATCCGCGAATTGGGGGGAACGGTGGCCGATGTGCTGCTCAATCCCACCAAGATCTACGTCAAGCCGATTCTCGACATGGTGCGTACCGGCAAGGTGAAAGCCTTGGCGCATATCACCGGCGGGGGCTTCTTCGACAACATTCCACGGGTTCTGCCCGACCGCACGTATGCCGTGATCGAACGCGCCGCCGTTCCGGTCCTTCCGATTTTCTCGTTCTTGATGACCCATGGTCCGGTGGAAGAACGCGAAATGTATCGGACGTTCAATATGGGAATCGGTATGGTGGCGGTGGTCGCCGAAGCCGATGTGGAACCCTTGCAGGCGCTGGCGGCGCAGCACGGGGAAGAGCTGGTGCGCATCGGCCGGATTCACGAAAGCGACGAGGCCCCGCATGTAATCATTGAGTAAATCCGGCTGAAAAAACGCAATCAAGGCGGGTTGTTCCCGCCTTTTTTTGTGCCGTATTCGGCAGGTTGCCGATCTGCGGTTGTGGGTGCCTCGATCCGGTATAAGCCGATTTCGAATTCCGCACTCGGGTAGCGTTCGTGGGCGAAGGCCCGGGCCGGAATGGTTTGGGTGGCGAGGGGCGTCAAGTCGACCCGCTGCTCGAAGGTCCGGCATTGCCCGGCGACGGACGGATCGATCCAGCAAGCGGCGCTGCGGTAATAATAGACGGCTCGATCCTCGGGCGCGGGAAGGGGCCGCTCGTGCGTGCCGAAGCGCCAGTCGGAAGGAATGGCACCAAGGGCTTCGAGTAAGAGATCCGGGTTTTTCAGCGGACCGTCCCCATCCGTTTTCCAACTCCAGACCGGCCGAGTCGGGTCGAGGTTTGCAGCCTGCCGGGTCAAAAAGGCGGCTTCCCCGTGGGCGGCGGTGGGCGTGTCGCTTAGCAACGTGCCGAACGACGCGGGTGTGGCCACGAGCAACCCGGCGGCGGCGATGGTCATGGCCGCTTGTACGCGGCGGCTGCGCCCGGCCGCCAACACGCTTTGCAATTCTGCCAGCGCATAACCTGCGACCAGTGCCGCAATCGGCCAGAGGGGAACCTGATAATGAATCGATTGAAACAGCCGCTGGGTGGTGAAGGGGTGCACTAGAAAAAGGGCCAGGGCCGCTACGGCGGCGAGGACCGCTCGGTACTGTTTTTTTTGCAGCAAGCGCAGAAACCCCAGCCACGTCAACCAAGGAATCCAGGCCGGTGAAAAGCCGCGGTCGAACCACAGGTTGCCGTCGTTGAAGCCGATGGCCGCGACGAGTGTCCGCCACGGGTCGAGTTCCAATCCGCTTTCGGTCGGGAAAGACGAGGCGAGCAGCAGATAGTTGGGAATCAGCCACAACGCGCCGCAGCCCAGCGCCAACCAGGTTGCGGGCGTCCAGACGGGCGGACGGTGCTTGAAAGGCCGTTTACGCAGAACCCAGATTAATAATCCCAATACCAGTGGCAGTACGAGCAGTTCCAGACGTACCGACATGGCCAGAACCAGCGCAACTACGGCAAGCAGGCGGATGTGAAAACGAGGCGGTCCGAGCCACCATAACGCGCAGGCGGTGAGGGTGGCGAACAGGGCGGGCAGGTGGCTCGAATCGGATAACAGCGCGCGTAGCCATAGCGGGTGAACGCTCAGCAGGAGCACGGTCCAGGCCGCGATGCGGCGGTTGGTCAGGCGCGCGGTGAGGGTGTACAGCAGGATCAGCGACCCCATGCCGGTGAGAGCCACGGCCGCATAGACGCAGCATGGATGACGTCCCGCCACCCAATCGACCCAGGTGAGAAAGCCGGGGAATCCGATGCCGTAAAAGCTGATGATATCCGTCCGGCCAAGATCAAGGGGCAAAAAATGTAGCTTGATATCCAAAGGAACCGCTGCGGAAGCCGACATCCAGGCCAGGGATGCGCACAGAGCCAGTCCCAGCGCGGCATCGCGGTGTGAGAAGTCCAACCGAAAGGGGAGCAGAAATCCAGCGGCCAGCACGAGCAGCCAACAGACGGCGGTGATTCCGAACAGCCGACCCGCCCACACGGCATGGCGTCGCGGGAGGGCCGTGCCGTCTTCCCATACCCATAAGGGGGGAGCGTCGGGGCTTTGCAAGGCTTGCTTCAGGGCCGCGATCAAGCCGGATTGGGCGGGAGATGGGGATGCGAGCCGAACGGAGAAAGCCTGCGTATCGCCCGGACTTTCGGGAAACAGGCTCAGATGAATGGCGCTTGGCTCGCTTGTCGGTTCGCCGGTTGCGGGATCGAGGGCTTGGAGGGTCAGGCTCAGGCGATCGTCTTCCGAGCGGGTGGTGACGTCCCAATCGCCGTTGGCTTGCGCCCAGGTTTCACACGCAACGTGGAGATGGGGAACGACCGCCGGGGCGACGCCGACCCGCGTGGGCGGATGCCACCACAGGCCGAAACCGCAGACGATTCCGGCCAGCATCAGCGTCAAAACGCCCAGGGCGCTTATACGTGCCATGAAGTTCGAGGTGATGAGACGGGACACCGACGCTCTCCCACAGCCCTGCGATTCGCTCGCGTTGGTCAGTCAAAGCGTCTAAATCTTAATGTATTTCCATTTTCCTTGCCAGAACTTCCAGCCCAGAATGGTGCCGAGCGAGACGACATAGATAGCCGCGGCCAGCCACAGGCCTTCCATCTGCCAGCCGAAAACGACTCCGAACAGGTAGGCCAGCGGCACCAGACAAAGCAGGTGCAGGGTCATTTCGACGTACATCACGAACTTGGCGTTACCCGCCCCGAACAGCGAGTGCATGAAAACCAACCCGGCTCCGACCATCCAGTTGACCAGCGCCACCACGCGCATGCTGCTGGCGGCCGCCAGAATCACCGGTTGTTTGTCGGTGAACAGCCCAAGGAAAAAGTGCGGGAAGATCGCTTGCAACAAACCGAAAATACCGAGTGAATACGCGGCGATCTTGACCGCCTCCCAGCCGTAGCGCTCCGCCATACGCGCGTTTCCCGCTCCCAGATTCTGGCTGACCAGCGTCGCCGTTCCGGTTCCCAGAGCGATGGCCGACACGAAACTCAGCGACATCAGATCGATGATGACCTTGGTTCCGGCCGTAAACAGCGGCAGCCGGGTGCTTTCGGTCATGTGATCGACATGCGGCAGGATGCCCGCCATCAGCGTGGTGATATCGCCTGCATTGCCCGATCTGAGGAACGTATTGAGCGTGGCGTCCAACTCGATCATGGCATCGCGCGGGAAGGTGGCCAGCCACTCGGCGCGATCGATCAGGCCGACGATTTTCAAGAACAGCAGAAAACCCGTCATGACGAACACCGTGGCCAATCCGCCCGGAAGCGAGAGGCGCACGATTTCCTTGATCACGAAGGGATTGAAGTTTTTCTTGCGGTAGTAATTGAATTTTTTCAAGTATTTCGGACCGAAACTCCAGGTGGCGATAATGATCAGTCCGGCATAGCTGGCGATCAGGGTTCCGATACCTGCGCCCAAAACACCGAGTTGCGGGAAACCGAATAGCCCGTATATGAGAACGGCATTGAGTGCCAGATTGAGCACGTTCATTACCATCGAGGCGACCATGGCCACGTAGGTTTTTCCGATACCGTCGAAAAAGGATTTATAACTGAAGGTGGCCACCATGGAAAAGACGGCGGCGAAGCGGGCTTGAGCGTACGGAATACCGGCCTTCATCACCTCCGGGTTGGAGTTGAAAAAGGGAAAGACTTTCGGGGCCAGCAGAACGCCCAGGATGGATAGCGTGATGCCCATGGTTACGGCGATGGAGAGCGAATTGTACAGTACCCGACCGGAAAGATCGTAGCGTTCCTCCCCGAAGCGTCGGGCTGTCAGGGCTTGGGTGCCCACCGCGATCGCCGACAGAAAACCGCCCACCGCCCAGAACATCGGCAGCGTCACGCCGATGGCCGCCACTCCGGCCACGGACTCCGCTTCGTCGCTCATGAAGCCGACCATAATGGTGTCGGCCAGGTTCATGGCGGTTTGCACCACCATACCCAACACCACCGGGGCCGCCAGCTTGACGACATCGCGTGACAGTTTCCAATCGGGGACCAGCCCCATCCGTTTCCTCCTTCATCGACGGTCCGGACACATCCGATCATGACTACTCCATTTCACCCGCGCTCGCAAGCTTTTTGGACCTCGCCGGGTGCGGGCAACACAAGTGCGGAACGGAGATTCAAGCGCTTTGACAAGCCGTCCGGAGAGGATTACAATCCGGGGATTCTTCGCCTTTCGGCGATTTCAAACCCACGAGGTGATCATGGCGCAGGCGCGCATCTGGGACATCCGGGCAACCGATGAGGACGCGGTTCAAACAGTGGCGCAGGCCTTGGAGCTGCGGGAACCGGTGGCGCGTCTATTGGTGCAGCGGGGCCAGGGCGATCCTGAGCAGGCCCGCTTTTTTCTGCACGGCCGTTTGAGCGAATTGCCCGATCCCTTTCTGATGGCGGGCATGCAGGCCGCCGTGGAGCGCATCGAACGTGCCATTCGCGAGCACGAGCCGATCATGGGCTGGGGCGATTACGACGTGGACGGAGTTACCTCTTTGTCGTTGTTGGGCCGTTTTTTCAAACAGATTGACGTGCCGATCGAATTGGGTGTGCCGCTGCGTCGAGAAGATGGCTATGGCTTGAAAACTCAGGCCGTCGAGGAAATGGCCCGGCGCGGCATCAAATTGATCATCACCGTCGACAACGGTATCGTGAGTGTCGATGAAGTCGCGTTGGCCGCCCGGCTGGGGATGGACGTGATCGTGGTGGATCATCACGAATTGGGGCCCGTTTTGCCTGCGGCCTGTGCGATCTTGAATCCCAAACAGCCCGGTTGCACCTTCCCTTACGACGATCCCGCCGCCTGCGGGCTGACCTTCATGCTGTTGGCGGGGTTGCGGCGTCATCTGGTGACCTGCGGTCTGCTGGAGCGCGAGAAGGCCCCCAATTTGAAAGAACACCTCGATCTGGCGGCTTTGGGAACGGTGGCCGACATGGTTCCGCTCACCGGTCTCAATCGGCTTCTGGTGCGCTTCGGTCTGCCCTACCTCTCGCGTTCGCGGCATCCGGGGGTGATGGCGCTCAAGGAAGTCTGCGGCCTCGATATCGATGCCGACGTGGACAGCTATACGGTCGGTTTCATGATGGGACCGCGTCTCAATGCCGGGGGGCGTCTGGGTGACGCCATGGCCGGGGTGAATCTGCTCACGACGGAGGATCTCCAGCAGGCGCGCGAACTGGCGACCCTTCTCAATCGCCGCAACCAGGTGCGTCGGCAGCTTGAAACACGCGTGGTGGACGAGGCGCTGGAGATGGTGGAGGCGCATCCCGAATGGGCGGACGCGCCGGTTCTGGTTCTGGGGAAACGTGGTTGGCACGAAGGCGTGGTGGGTCTGGCCGCTTCGCGTCTGGTGGAAAAGCTGCAACGGCCCGCGGTCGTGATCGGTTTCAACGACGAGGGCCTGGGGCGCGGCAGTTGTCGTTCCATTCCGGCTTTTCATATACAAGAGGCCCTGGCCCGGCAAACCGCATACCTGGAACAGTTCGGCGGTCATGCCCAGGCGGCCGGGTTGACGATCCGCGAAGAGCGGCTGGAGGCCTTCCGCGATGCTTTCGTACGCGATGCTGCCGAACGTCTGACCCCCGCGGATTTCATTCCGCGCCTGCAAACCGACGGCCCCTGCTCCATCGATCTTCTGGACTACGGCCTGCTCGATCAATTTCAGGCTTTGGCTCCATTCGGCATGAACAACCCGGCTCCGGCCTTCATCGAACACGGAGCCCGGGTGCAACGGGCGCGGCTTCTAAAGAAGAAACATTGGAAATTCGGCTTGGCGAAAAACGGACGCAGCTACGATGCCATCGCCTTTGGTATGGGCGAGACGCCGGTGGCTCGCGGCGACTGCCTGGACATTGTCTACGTTCCGGAGTACAACACCTATCGAGGCGAGAAAACCATCCAACTGCGGATCAAGGATCTGGTGAGGAGTGAGCCGTGAGCGCGCGCATTTTCAAGTTGTCGGTTTTATTGGTGTTCGTGGCGTCGTGCTTGAGTTGTGCCCGCTCCTGCGAATCGGGACCGGAAGCGGCTTACCGGTTCGAGGCGGGACAAAACGATGTTTACACTTTCTTCATGACCCAGCAGGTGGAGGTTCCGGATCAGGATATCGAGTCCAAACGCCTGATTTTACGCTTTCGCATGACGATCAAAACCGAGAAACTTCTCGATCAAGGCGCCGCCTTGCGCAGCATTTCGCTTGCCGATATCAGCGCGGCGATTTCCAGCGTCGAGGGGCGCGAGCCGCTGGAGGAATTCAAGGGCTTGGAATCGCTGGATTTGGCGTTCACTCAAACCGCCAAAGGCGATCTGCAGGATATCGAGATCCGCCGTCATGTCCCCGCTTCGCTGGCGTCGATGGAAGCGGGTTTGTTGCGCAGTCTGCGCGAGGCCTTACCCAATCTGCCCACCCGCCTCAGCCATGGCACGGCCTGGTCGCGCAAGGTGGAAAAGGTCGAACAGATTCCCGGTGTGGGCGAGCGGTTGTCGACCACACTGACCCGTTACGAAGCGGGTGAGATGACGAGCCTGAACGGAGTACCCGCCCAGAAAATCGCCGCCCATTTCACCATCCGGATGGATAACCCGGACGATGGAACCCGGGGTCCGCAGGGCGAATTCGAGCGTTTTTCCCTCGAAGGAACGGGCTCGGGGGATGTGTATTTCGATCCGAAAGCCGGGCGGTTTGTGGCGGCCAGTTACGAAACCGCCGTAACCGTGCGGCGCTTGAGCGGAACGCCGGGGAATGTGAACGACCAAAAGCAGACGATCCGCTCCCACATCGATATTCAACCCTATCAGGCAGCGACGAAAAAGGCCCGCCCGCAACGTGTGGCTCCGGCCGTCGATCCGGCTGCCAAGACGCATTCCAAGGAGACCCCATGAGCGTGTTGACCTTTCACAAAATGCACGGAACCGGTAATGATTTCGTGCTGTTCGGACCCGACATCCAACCCGAACATCTCAAGCCGGAAGCCATCCGCTTTTTGTGTGACCGTCATTTCGGCGTGGGTGCCGACGGCGTCTTGTTCGTTTGTCCCTCCGAGCGCGGCGTGGCGCGCATGCGCATGTTCAATCCCGACGGGTCGGAGGCGCAAATGTGCGGGAACGGCATTCGCTGTTTCGCCAAATACGTTTCCGATAGCGGCGCGCAGCGGGAGGAGATGCTGTCCGTCGAAAGCAAGGTGGGGCTGCATCGCTGCCGCCTGTTCAAAGGCGCGGACGGGCGGGTGGCGGAAGTCGAAGTCGGGATGGGACAGCCTTCCTACGCCCGGTCGGCGGTCGGCATGCGCGGAGACGAGCCCTTCGTGGCTCAGAGCGTGGAGAACGAACACGGGAGCTTTACGGGTACCGCCGTTTCGATGGGAAATCCCCATTTTGTGATTTTCGACTATAAATCCATCCCGGAAGCCGAGCGCCTCGGACCGTCGCTCGAATCCCATCCCCAGTTTCCCGAACGGACGAACGTGGAGTTCGTCGAGGTGGCGGGCGATCAACATTTGAAGGTGACGGTTTTCGAGCGGGGAGCGGGCATTACGCTGGCCTGCGGCACCGGCGCTTGCGCCACCGTCGCGGCTGCCGCCATCGAAAAACGCATCGACCCCGCGCGTCCGGTGGCGGTGGATCTGCCGGGCGGACGGCTGACCATCCGTTTCGATGCCGAGAGCGGCGAAATCCTCATGCGCGGTCCGGCCGCCTATGTGTTTGAGGGAAAAATCGACGTGAAAACGGAGGGTTCGTAACCCGGCAACTCTATCTTAGCTCATTCTCTCCGCTCACCTTGGGTGGTTTCGCGAAGCGAAATTGTATCGAAAGGTCCCTCGATACGGCTACTTACGCAGCCGACTCGGGATGGGCGATTATGGTTTGATCTTCGAAAAAATAGCCATAATACTGTTGCCAGCTTAATAGTTTCTCAGGCGCCGTTGCTTTTCCCGGCGCGTCTTTCGTCGAGCAGGCGGAAGCCTTCCAACATCAGATTCTGGGTGGGTAGTTCGATGATGCGTTCGGGCATGGTGACGTCGGTTTCCAGCAGGAATTCGCCGCTTTCCCAATCCAGAATGGTATAGAAGGCCGTTTCGCCTTCTTTCTCTTTGTAGAAGCAGTTGATGATGTCGCCATTCTGGATGAAAATCCTTGCTTCGTCGTCTTCGTGGCGCAAGACCAGCATGCCGGTTTTTTTGCTGTTGGAAAGCAGTTGTACGATGTCGGCGATGGAAACTTCCGCCAGACTGCCCGTGACCGACGCCTTGGGCGGCGTGGTTTGGGCTTGCATCTCGGTCAGCGTCTCGATCCGCGTCGAGAGGATGCGCTTGATTTTGTTGATCAACAACTCGGTTTTGAGCGGTCGCGTGAAGAAATCGTCCGCCCCGGCTTCAAAACCCATCTGGATTGTCCGCGAGCTTTCATCGCGCGATGAAATGAAGACGAACAGGGTGTCGCGCGTGGCGGCGTTGGACTTGAGCGCCCGACAGAGTTGAAAGCCGTTTAGTGGCTGCGTGACCGGGTCGGAAAGCAGCATGTCCACGTGGGTGCGTTTCATGGTTTGCACGGCGCTGTCGGTGTCGCGCGCCATCAATACCCGGTAGCCCGTTTCCCGCAAGCGCGAAATGATCGAGGAAAAATTCGAACCGGACGGATCGATGACCATCACGGTATGGTTGCGTGTTTCGATGATACCGAGATTGTCGCCCTTCTGGGTTTCGAGTATCACTTCGTACAACGCGCGCAGCACCTGGCGGTCGAAGCACACGTTTTGATAGTTGAACAATTCCCGGAAGATATCCTGGATCGGCTTGTCGATGTGCTGGGGATGACGTACCATGTCTTCGTAGGCGTCCACGGCGGCGATGATGCGCGAGCCGAGGGGGATGTTTTTGCCGCTGAGTCCCTTGGGGAAACCTTTGCCGTCGAAGCGTTCGAAAATATGAGTCAGAATTTCCGGGATCAGGCGCGGGAAGCTGGCCGATTCGATCAGGCGCACCGGGGCCATATAATATTTCATGGCCAGCTTGAGATCGCGCTCGGTTGTGAGGTTGGTGAGAGTGTAATGGGTGCCGTCGCGATGGCCCAGATTGTGAAGATAGGCCGCCACCACGTTGAAATACACATCCATCGGCAGGAGGTCCATCTTTTCAGATACGCGCTTGACCAGCCGAGCGACCGAGGCGGAATGTCCACGGAAAGTGCCATCACGCATTTCCAATAATGAAATCATGATGTTCAGCGTTTCAACGAACAGGTTGTCGGTCATGAGAGAGCTGGCCGCCACTTCATCCGACAAGCGCAGTCCACCGGCCTGCCCGACCTCCTCCGCCGCCAGAAACCCTTTGCGGTCTTCGCCCAAACCAAAAGACAGCAGGCTGCCCTGGTTGAGCGAGTGCTCGTCGAGTTGGGTGAAAGCCTGGTGGTCGCCGCGATAGAACTTCTTGACTCCGGCCATGATGGCCGGTTTCATGGCCAGATAGGCGTTGACGCCCCGGCACTGGGCCAGAAGCTGCACTTCTTTGATCAACTTCGGGTCGGTGGGCGTGTTGGCCAGAATGGAAAGCTGTTGCTGGCTGCTGTCGTAAATCAACGGCAGCAAAAACTTGCGCTCGGCATAGTCGAGCGGAATCAAGTCGAGCACCGAACGAGGCACTTTGATGGAAGCCAACTTATCCGAACTGATGTAATGGATGCGGAAACGCTCGGCCAATACCTTGAGAATGTCGATTTCGCTGACGAAGCGTAGCGACAACAGCAGTTCGCCGAGGCGTTCCTTTCGTTTCTTCTGTAAATTCAATGCGACATCGAGCTGGTCTTCGTTTATCAAACCCAGCTCAATCAGCGTTTGTCCAATTAATTTAGACTGTTCCATCAATTCCGTTGTCCTGCGTCAACCCGAGGTGTTTTTTGCGGGTCGGAAAACCGATGATAATGAAGCAACTGACGCTTTGTCAAGAATTAGACGTGAATAGAGAGCCGAATTCCTTACTGATGGATGGCTGCCCGCTTGGTGTTCCCGGTCTTCTTGGTTTGTTTGGTCTCCGCCTCGTCGGACGGGATTTTCGAAAACGCGTCGAAAATATTCAGGAATTCTTCATGCGCTTTCGTGAAGTTCAGATCCTGCTTGTAATACAAACTCACCGGTCGGCGCATGGCGATCCCTTCCAATACCTTGACCGTCAGCAGCTTTTCGGCGGCTTCATGGCGGACCGTGCATTCCGGGACGATGGAGCCACCCATGCCGCGAATCACCATACTTTTAATGATTTCGATGTTTTCCGACTCTACGACAGTGTCGAGTTGGACGGCGTGCTCACGGGCGAGGCTGTCTACCACGCGGCGAGTCTGAGACGACTTGCTGAAGGATAGAAAGCGGCACTTTTCGAGCGCTTTGATTGGGATCGTGGTCTTTTTACTGTATTGACACGCATTTTCGCAATTGCGCGAACAAATGAACACCAGATTTTGCCCCGCCATACTTTTCAGCTTGAGGCCGTCGAAGCTTTCCCCGGAATTCAGGAGGCCGAAATCCAGTTCGCCCGTTTTCAGCATGTGCACCACGTCCTCCACCGGCTTGAACACCGTGTGCAACATGATCTGCGGAAATTGGGTGGAGAACGCCTTCAGGAAGTCGGGTAGAAGGTAGTTGCCCAGCGAAGGCGTGGAGGCGATGCGCAGACTGCCACGGACTTCCTTCCGGAATTTATCCATGGCCGTTTCAAGGGTGTTGATGGCCTGGAAGATGTGGCGGCAATGGTCCAGCAGCACCAGCCCGGCTTCGGTCAGCTTCACCGATCGCTTGGTGCGGTCGAAGAGGCGGACCTGCAGCTGTTCCTCAAGCTGTTGAATTTGCTTGGAAAGAGCGGGTTGTGTGATGTACAGGTGCTTGGCTGCCTTACTGAAGTTGAGATGTTGCGCCGTAACGTAAAAATAGTGTAGCGTGTAGATATTCAGCATTGAGATGGCGAGCTCCTACGTGCGCTTCGGACCGCGAAAGGATTGCCTTAGGTTTAACTGTCAAACTGACCAGCGCGAAAATACTACTGAAATCCGACATAATTTGCAAGGAAATTTATTGTTGCTATAAAATAATTTTATAAGGCGAAACTACTTGGAGAGCTTGGATCGGAAATGCAGGCAAGTCCTTGTCTTTGAAACGGGAACGTGCTAAACGGGAAATCCTTAACGAAACTTGGCCGCAGGAGTGCACCATGTCGAAACAAACCGAGCTGCCCGAAGCCTATCGGACAATGACGCCGGAAGCCTGCAAAGATGTGATTCGCCGTCGCAAGGCCGAATTGGGCGAGCGTCTGGCGATTCTTGCGCACCATTACCAACGCAAGGAATTGGTTCCCTTCGGCGACTATCTCGGCGATAGTTATGCCCTTTCGGCCAAGGCGGCCGCCCAGAAAGAGGTGCGTTACATCGTTTTCTGCGGAGTTCATTTTATGGCGGAGAGCGCCGACATCCTCTCGGGTCCGGACCAGCGCGTCTATTTGCCTAACCCCTACGCCGGTTGTCCCATGGCCGATATGGCCCCGGAAGCGCAGGTGTTGCGCGCGTGGGAGCAACTCGGAGACGTGGTGGATAGCGCTGGGGTGATTCCAATTTCCTATATGAATTCCACGGCGCGCCTCAAGGCTTTTACCGGCCGCAACGGCGGCCTGATCTGTACGTCCTCCAATGCGGATAAAGCCTTCGACTATGCCTTTTCACGTGGGGAGCGGATCTTTTTTTTCCCCGACCAGCATCTGGGACGCAATACGGCCAACGCCAAAGAGATTCCTCGCAAGCAGGTGGTTTTGTGGGATCCGGCCAAACCGCAAGGTGGACACGATGCCGAGACTCTGCGCCAGGCGCGGGTGATTTTGTGGAAGGGACATTGCCACGTCCATATGAATTTTTCGCTGGAACATATCGAGGCGCGTCGCGCCGAGTATCCGGATGTAAAAATCATCGTGCATCCGGAATGTCGTGAAGAGGTGGTGGATGCCGCCGATGCCTCGGGTTCGACCAAACAGATCATCGAGTATCTCAAGCGCCAGCCCGCCGGATCGGCGATTGCCATCGGAACCGAGCTGAACCTGGTGTCGCGCATGATCGATGAATTCCCCGACCATACCATTTTGCCGCTGCAACGCGACGCCTGTCCGATGTGCGTCAACATGTTCCGCACCACTCTGAACGATCTGGCCTATACCCTGGACGTTTTGGAGGAAGGCGGCGGCAACATCATCCGTGTGGATGAGCCGGTGCGCGGCGAAGCCTTGTTAGCATTGGAACGGATGTTGGAACTGAACTGAGCGGCGGCGAAAGGGCGTTTCGAATCAGGCCTCGTCGGCCTCCAGCGCTTCCAATTGAGCGGCGGCTTCCTCCCAACGGGCGGTCAACGCTTCGATTTCCTTGTCGAAACCGGCCTTTAGCGTGGAAAGCTTTTCGAGTTCGCCGAAGTTGGTGGCGTATTGCGGTTCGGCCATTTGATGCAGCAGGGTTTTGGACCCTTCCTCTTTGCGATCGATTTCCTCTTCCAGTTCGTCGATCAGCCGCGTGAGGCGTTCGCTTTCGCGTTTTCGGCGTTTCTCTTCCTTCCAGTTGCGCACCCGCTTGTCTTTTTCGGCCTGTTTGGATAATTCGGCCGGGGTGGCTTCGGTCGGAGTTTGAGGATTTTCAGACAGGCCCTCGCGCTCCAGATAGTCGAGAAACTCGATGTAATTGCCGGGATACATGATCATTTCACCATCTTTGATGGCGAAAACCTTGGTGGCCAGATGGTCGAGGAAGTAGCGGTCGTGGGAGACGAACAGCACCGTGCCGCTGAACTTGCGCAATGCCTGCAGCAACACTTCCTTGGCGTCGATATCGAGATGGTTGGTGGGTTCATCCAGCAGCAGTAGATTGGAGGGAACCAGCAGCATGCGCGCCAGCGCCAGCCGGTTACGCTCGCCGCCTGAAAGCACCGCCACCTTCTTTTCGATGTCGTCGCCCGAAAAGAGGAAAGCTCCGAGCAGGTTGCGCAGTTTGGGGACCATATCGAAGGGACAACTGCGTTCCAGGGTGCGGTAAACCGAAAGCTCGGGATCGAGTTGCTGATGGACGTCCTGGGCGAAATAATCGAGGTCGACGTTGTAACCGAGGGAGAATTCACCCTTTCGCGCGGTCAGTTCCTTGGCCAGCAGGCGGATCAGGGTGGTTTTTCCCGCACCGTTGACACCGACGAGGGCGACCTTTTCTCCGCGTGCCAGTTTGAAATTCACATTGTGAAAGATGTCCGGTCCGTTGCCGTAACCCGCCGCCAGATTCTCGGCATCGATGACGATCTTGCCGGCGCGCACGGGTTGCGGGAAATCGAAGCGGATCTTTTTGCGTACGCTGGGAAGCTCGATCTTATCCAGCTTTTCAAGCTGTTTGACGCGTGACTGCACCATCGCGGCTTTGTCGGCCTTGTAGCGGAAACGATCGATGAACAACTGCAGCCGTTCCCGTTCGGCTTCGACGCGCTCCGCCTGAGCGCGCAAACGTTCCAGACGCTCTTCGCGTTCCACCAGATAGCGGCTGTAATTGCAATGATAATCGGTGAGTTTGCCGTCATGGATATCGGTGATGCGCATGACCACCTGGTCGAGGAAGTGGCGGTCATGGCTGACCAGAATGACGGCATGGGGGTAGTTGGTCAACCACTGCTGCAGAAAGACGCGCGCCTCGATGTCGAGGTAATTGGTGGGTTCATCCAGCAGCAGCATGTTGGGTTCGGCGAGCAGAATCTTGGCCAGGGCGATGCGCATCTGCCAGCCGCCGGAAAACTCGTCGCAGCGGCGTTGCATGTCATCGTGGTGGAAACCCAGGCCGATTAAAACCTTTTCCACTTTGTCTTCGAGCTGATAGACGCCCAGGTGGCGCAGACGGTCGTGGATTTCACCCAGCCGCATGCCCTTTTCATGATGGGCGGGATCGCCGTCGGGCAAGGATTCGAGCTGGGCCATCAACTGGCGCTCTTCTTTCTGCAAAGCCAGCAGATCGCCGAAAACGCTGCTGGCCTCGTTGAAGAGTGTACTCCCGGCGTGCACAATCCCGTCCTGCGGCAGATACCCGAAGGTCATCCCCTTCTGGTAGACGACATCGCCTTCATCGGGCGTGATCAACCCGGCGATGATTTTCATCAGGGTGGATTTTCCCGAACCGTTGTTGCCGACCAGACCGACGCGGTCGTGGGGACCGACGAACCAATTGACGGATTTGAGCACGTCTTGTTTGGCGTATCCGATCGAAAGATTGGCAACATTGATCATGACTGGGATCCAGCAGGCGAAAACGTGAACCGGCTATGTGGCCGGAGAATGGCAAAGGAAAGGCTTGAAGGAAACCTTCAAGCCTTAATATCTGGTAGCGGAGGAGGGACTTGAACCCCCGACACTGCGGATATGAGCCGCATGCTCTAACCTCCTGAGCTACTCCGCCTCGAACCGCTATCGAGGCTGCGGATGATAATCAGCCACAGCGGCTTTGTCAAGCATTTGCTTTCAGAAAATGCGTCTGTCTTGCAGAGGATCAGGGAGCGTCCGCAGGACGTTCGAATTTTCGCAGGCTGCCTTTGGCTTTTTCGACCCCATTCGCATCGCCCGTTTCCTCATACAGGGCTTGGGCGCGGGATGCCAGTTTTCGAGCGGTATCCCGTTCAAGCGGCTCGATGACATATGCAAGCTTCAGCATCCATTCGGGATTGCGCGGGTCGAGTTGCTTGGCTTGTTCGAGATGGCCGCTCAACGCGCCACGGTCGGATCGGCCGACGTCGAGACGCAGGCGCGCGAAGACGATGTCTTTCGATGAAGCGGCATCGGGCCGCAGCGTTTTCAGGTAACCGGCGGCTTTGTCGGTGTTGCCGTTATCGAGATTTTCATCGGCAAGCAAAAGGGCCGCCAGGCTGCCGTTATCGCGTTCATAGGCTTTCAGCGCGTATTCGTGCGCGGCCGAGGCATCGTCGGCTCTGAGGGCCGTCGCTAAGTTGAGGAACAGTTTCGTGGGGGCATCGGGGCGTTCGGCCAACTTTTTAAGAACGACCACGGCTTCTTCCCGTTTGCCGGTTTTCATTAGAATATCGGCGTGAAAAAGCCGGAGATTGAGGTTTTCAGGCAAGATTTTCAAGCCGTCGGCGATCAGCTTGGCGGCGGGCTCCCACTGTTGATTGTTGTCGTACAGGCCGTAAAGACGTTCGTACCCGAGCGCGTTGTCGGGAGCGACGGCGAGCGCCTGTTGGTAGGCGGCCAGTGCCGAGTCGGTCTCCTTCAATTCGAAACAGGCATCGCCGATTTTGATCTGAGCCAAGGCGTTGCCCGTGTCCATTTCGGCTAGTTTGGTGAAATCGGCTTTGGCTTCCTGAAAGCGACCGAGTTCCATCAAGGCGCGGCCTCGATCCATCAAGACGTCTTTATAATCGGGCTCGAACTTAAGCGCCTCGGTGAAAGCCTGTATCGCGTCCTTGTAGGCCTGTTTTTCCATCAAGGCCCGGCCTTTGTCTTTGAAGGCGTCGGCCTGCGTGATTTGCGGAGGGCAGTCGGGAGCCGGGCTTTGCGCCCAGAGAAGGGAAGATGTCGTGAAGGCGACCAGCATGATGCCGGACAGCAGATAATGTTTCATCTTGGCCTCCTTACCCTCTCGGGTTTCGGGCTGTGGTTGTTTTCAATCGGAGACGGATGTGGAGCGGGTCCGAGCGATCCCGTCTCGTGCACAAGTGTTTTCAAAACCATGTGAAGTAGTGTAGGGTGTTGCAAAAGCGATGTCAACCGAATGAAAGTCGGCCGGACGTGTAGCGGGTGATTATGCAGGATCCGAAAATTCAGCGCATTTTGGGGTGGAGCATCGGGCTGGGCGTGCTGCTTGTTTTGGCGGCCTGGCCGCTGATGGGTGCGGAGCATGTTTCCGGCGTTGCGGCCGGAGCGCTGGTGGGATCGTTGAATTTCTGGCTGCTGGCGCGCATGCTGGAACGCATGCTGGAACAGACGGAAAGCGGTCGGGGAGGGTTGGCCGTCCGTTTTCTGATGAAATACGGGATGATGGCTCTGTTGGTTGCCGGGTTGCTGTTCGGTTTGCGGGTCAGTCCTTACGGTTTCGCCCTGGGTGTCAGTAATTTTGTGGTGGCGATTCCCTTGGGAGCTCTGGGTTTGCTGCGAACTGCGGGAAAAGACGATACGGATGAAGGGGAGGGGACGTGAATTTCAAACAAATATACGGCCGTCGGTCCCATTATGGATGGCGCTATGTCGGCCACATCGTCTCGATTCTGCTGCTACTGCTGGCTGGCTGGAGTTTCGACGGCTTGGCCCAGGCGAAAGACGAAGCCAAGGCTCCAGGCGCAACCGGGTCTGAGACGAAAAGCGAGACTGAAAAGCTGAAACCGGTTTTCCAGTCGGAGGAGCAAACACCTGCTTGGGTTGGAAAATTGACTGCGGACGAGGCGTCGCGTTTTGTCCAGATCGGCAAGGGCAGCAGCGTGAAAGACCTGGTCGATGCCCACCAACGTGCTTTGTTCGTGGGGGCGACCGAGCTTGTCAAACGACGTTTCGGCGATAAAGTTCGGATGGAAGTCGGTCTGGACGCCACCCTGATCGACGACCGCATGCATCTCGTTCCGACTGCCGTGGTTTGGCTGGATGGCAAGCCGGTGAAGGCGGACGGCATCGATCTGGATAAGGTGTATTACGAAATTTGGGAAACGGCCGGGCAGAAAGTGTATGTGGTTTGGGTACGCATCGTCTGGCCACGCGAAGCCTACCAGCGGTTGGTGACCGATCACACCATCTGAAATCACCGGCTAGCCGGAAGAATATTGTTCCTCGGGTATCGGGGCGTTTTTAGTCGCCTTGGGCGGATGTCGAGCGTAACGGGCCCAGACGTGCCAGACGGGCCGTGCGATGGCGTAACGGCCGGCCGTGTGCATCGCTTTCCCATAACGAGACGGTCTGAAGCTGCTCCAGGCGATAGATCTTCCTGAAAAAAGTCCAATCATCCGGTGTCAGATGAGACGAACGCGTGCTGGTGTCGGAGTCGGGACCGGCGTACAGCCATTGCGGGCCGTGATTGGCGGGATCGCGCGGGAAATCCACGGCGGCGCGCAGACAAAGCGGATCTTGCGGGCGCGCCAGGGTTGCCGGAAACCGGCTGGTTTCCTGCGGCTGTTGCCCGAGCAGGTACAGCACCGCCTCCTCTTCCTCCAATTGATCCACGAATTCCGCCAGGAAGCGGTACTCGACTTGGCCGATGGAAGACGGCTGTGCGGCCCGGTCGAACCAGCCGGGCAGCAGGATGACGAGAACCCAGCCCGCCATCACCCAGCCTGCCGGTTTTCCGGCCAAGCGGGACAATCCGTGTATGCCACCGGCGACCGTCACCATGAGAAGCATCCAGGCGCAGACCAACCAGGCTGTCTGGCCGCTGAGAACGACCATCGCGACCCCCGCAAACGGAGCGAGTAAAGCCAGGTAAGCTCTCGTTTTGACGGCGAATACACATCCAGCCGCCAGCGCCAGGACGAGGAAGGCCGAAAAGGGGCCGAATGCGGCGGGGAACCGTTCAAATGAAACGGGTTCCCACGTGAAACCGTTTCCGGCGAATAGGCTGAGGGCGATCATGGGAATGGAAAGCGATAGCGTGATCCAGGCCCAACGATGTCCGTGTTTGATCGACAGACCGGCGACGACCGGCAAAAGCCCCAGGACAGCGAAGCGCATGTCGGGGCCGTCGCTTCCCAGGTGGGCCAGCGGCAGCGCGCCCAGCCCGGCCAGACAAGCCGCGACAAAGGCGGTTGGCGTGTTTTGCCAGATCAGTCCGGCGGCAACGGCCGTCAATGCGATGGCCAGACCGGCGAACAGTCCGTTGAAAGTGGTGATCAGGTCGGCCTGCGGAGCCAGGCCGCGAAACAGATCGGCCCACAAACCGTTTGCCAGAATGTCGCGTGGGTTGCCTCCTCCAACGGGTGCGAGGCTTTCGGCCAGCAGGGAAAGATTGCTCGGGTCGGCCAACATACCGATTCCGGTCGTAATAAGCGGTAAAAGTGCCAGGAACAAGGGAAAAAGGAGTCGGCTTTTCGCGGTGAATCCACCTTTACGTCGAAAATCGAGCAGGCTGGAGGGCAAGACCGTCAGCGCCAGGATCAGCGTCGTGCTCCAAAGGACGAGCGAGGCGTGGTGCCAGAATCCGAGATAGTGTGAATCCATGCGCAGGTTCAGGCAACCCGCCCACCAAGGAAAGGCTTGCTTGCCGGCTAGGACCGTGTCAGGAACGACCGTGACGGCGGCGAAGATCACCAAAATGAAAAGGTGGGGGTGCAACCGAGAACGGCGACCGGGAATCATGCCTGACAACTCCTTGCGTTGGTGAGTGTGGAGATGATTATAGGGAAGACAGGCCGTTCGGGCAAGAACTCTATCTGGCGGAAAAAGCATAAAAAAAGAGCCCATAACGGGCTCGGAATGTCCATTTCTCGTGTAAGAGTCGTTTGAAGATTAGCGGCGAGCGGCGTTTTTCCGGCGACGGCGCTCGGCTTCGTCCGACTTCCGCTTGCGGCGCACGGACGGCTTCTCGTAAAAGCGGCGCTTCTTCATCTCTTTGTAGATGCCTTCTTGGGCCATCTTCTTCTTCAGAGCCCGCAGCGCGCGCTCCAGATCGTCCGATACCCGAACTTCCAGGCAGGACATGCCGACGTGTTTGTTCGTAGGATTCCGCATTCTCTTCCTTTCGCATCAATGCCGCCGAAATAGGCTTCGGCCACCCCTACTTCCGCCGCACGGCGTGTTGGGACAACTTACACGGGTCCGGATCTCGCTATCCGGCAATTCAGGAGTGAGAGCATTAACAGACCCTCGGATCATTGTCAAGGAAATTATGGGAGAGAATTAATGCAGCGTTTTGCCATTCGCGCAGAAAAAGTCCAATGATTTGCGTTGCCGAGCCTCGGATCGCCACGAGGTCGGTGTCTGAAATGAGATCGACAAAGGGCGGTTCTCATGAGGAAAAGGCAAAGGGTATGGAATGTCAACGGCTTATAAAAAGTGTGAAATCGTATTGGACAAGCCGGGGCAATTCGAGTAGAGTCGGGTCAACCTGTTGGCAAACCTGTGGGGTGAAAACACGGCACGGTCAACGACTCGGCCAATCCCACTATCTACATAGAGAATACAGCACTATGGGACAACTGTTCCTTTGGACGAAAAAAGTCGACGACACGATGCGAGGCGAGTTTGAAGACCGTTTCGGTTTTCAGATCCCCGAAACCATGCTTGAGCTCTACGAGAACCTACCCGAGGAGTTTTACGAGTTTCTCGGGTTCTTTCGCGTGGGTGAGGTGATTTCGGAGGAGCATCGGCCCTCCATGATGATGCCGGGACTGGTGCCGTTCGGTCGCGAGCAGGAAGGCGATATGTATTGCTTCTACCTGCCCTGGCGTGGCGTCGACGGGCGGGTGCCGATCGGTATCTGGATGCAGGAAACCAATCATTTCCTGCCTATTACGCACAGTATGAAAGCTTTTTTCGTTTGGTGGCTCGGAAAGGAACTGATCGACTCGGTCGGCAGCGAGGACTGGGACGAGATTCGCAAGATTCTCGAATTGTTCCAGGGTTCCTGCGGTCTCGATGAGTTCGATCTGATGACCACGCCGCCCTCGACCGCGTTGATGTGGCAGAACAACGTGTTGGCCATGGATAGCGAGGCGGTTTTCCCCTTGGTTTACAGCGCCATGAATCAGTACGCCGTTCATGGTTTCGATATGTCTTTCCAGTACCTTGAAACCGCCGCACGCACCTTGCCGATGTTCGGTGCGCCCTCTTTGTGGACCGCCCGCCTGCACGCCATGCGCGGACAGATCACCCAGGCGCACCATGCCTATTTCCGTCATTTGCGCACGCCCATGTTCGTCAATGGCTATCACTACTGGTGGCACGCGGGCGATTTGCAGATTCCCGAAATGTCGGAACCCGAGGCGGTTCAGTTCTTCGATATGGCCGAAGTGCCACCTCCGGCCGAAATCCGCGAGCATCCCAAAACCCAGTTTTTACGTGAAGCCGATCCCGGCAGCTATCGCGCCCGGTTGAAACTGGCGGCCGAGCTGGACGCCCGGGGCGACTACGCCGGAGCCTTGGTGGAAATCGAAAACGCCTTTTTCCTACAGGCCTGGGATGACGACGCCGCGCGCGAAATGCTGGAACGGCTCTTGTGTATCTACCCCGAGCACAACCGCATTCGCGAAGCCGAGCAATGCCGCCGAGCCTTGGCGCGTCTGCGTCACCGATCGAGTATCCTCTGATCGGAATCCATTTCAAATCGTGATCGTCTTGAATTTACCGGCGAGGCGCCATCTCCAGGATCGGATGAGCCGGGTCGACTTCGGTGCGTCTCAGGGCGACGTCGGAGGCCGCATTGGCATAACAGTAGCGGCATCCGTGCGGGCAGGTGTCGTAACCGCCGATGTCCACGGAGGCATGGCACCCGCAGCCTTTGCGTGTGGGACGGGCGGGTAGGTCGAGCGGGCGACCCGCCAGACGCCCGAGTCGATCGCGGTCGACGCAACGGGCTTTGGCCGTGTTGGGCGAGAGCAGGTCTGTTTCGCAACAAAGCGACAGCCCCATGCCGTGACGGCGGGCGATGGCCGCCAGACGCTCAACCCATTCCCGTCGTTCGAGTAGTCCGGGATCTTCAAGCCGGTCGCCCCGTTCGGCCAGGATCGGCAGCAGGTTGCGATCCGTCTTGCGGTAGCGATCGAGGAAACTGGTCGTCACCTGTTCAGTGGCTCCCTCCAGGCGTCGGGCCAGATCGCCGAAACGGCGCAAGTGATCGTCGATCGACAATTCCCGTGTGATCAGAATGGGGTCGTAACGCCACACCAGCGCCGCCGGCGAGTAGCGTTTCGCCAGGGCCTGTGCCGCTTTGACGAGCACGGTCGGCTCCGCCACGCGCGGCTCCAGCCAGGCGGGATAGGCGTTGAGGGTGTACTGAAAGGCGAAGACGCGATGTCCCAGGGCTTCGGCTTCGTCGAGCAGAGGCTGAAAACGGCTGAAATCCTTGCTCCAGAAGACGAAGGCGTCCACCGCCTCGGGGGTGAGATCGACGTGGTTGACGGCCCCGGTGAAGGGGTGGCGGACTTCGCAGAAACCTTCCTGCAAACGTCGCCGCAGCCATGCGCCGTGAAAGGCGGGAAGGTCGGTGCGGCGGGATGCGCTGATGACGGTCATGTTTCATAAAAGCACATACGCCCGCTTTTGACAACGGGCGTATGCTGAACAAGATCGGGTAAGGCTGCGAGGCTCAGCCGCGACTACTTCCCGTTTTTCTTGCTTTTGGCTTTCTTTTCTTTCTGAATCAGCGTTTCAAGCGTGTACTTGTTGAGCTCCTCGAAAAACGCTTCCTGGCCGGTGCGCCAGATGGTGAAGAAGGCGTTTTTGGGGTTGGGGCGTTTTTTGTTGCCCGGTTTGAAGGCGCTGTTGATTTCCTGCTGCGGACCGCCGAGGATGCCGACCACTTCGGACAAGTTGATGTCCTTGGGTTCGCGCGTCAGCTGGAAACCGCCGCCGCTGCCGCGACGGGAACGAACCAGACCTTTCTTCTTCAGCTTGAGCATGACTTGAAGCAAGTATTTTTCAGGGATCCCGTTTCGTTGCGAAATTTCGTTGAGGTTGACGGTGGCTTCGGGGTTGTAGCGTTCGGCGATGTCAAGCAAGGCCCAGTACGCATACTCAATTTGTGCAGTTAGCTTCATGTGTGGGGTACCTCTCGATTCATTAGTCACGTTGTCACATAGCAAGAGCGTCGGGTTTCTACCGTGTTTTGACGGCAGAGTCAAGGAAAATGGTATGAATCCTAGTATCAAATACAAAAATCACGCTTCGGAACTGGTGCGCGGCTTTGCTTGACCCCTTTACATGTCTGGCATACGATGGGTCTCCGGCGCTATAAGACGGCGTGAAGGATGAAGAAAGGATTGAGGATGCGAGTCGCCATTGTCGGCCCCGGGGCCGTGGGAAGTATGATTGGGGGCTATCTGACTCTCGGAGGGCTGGAGGTCGTGTTTGTGGGTCGGCCGGGCAAGCGGGTGGAGAACCTGCAACGCGACGGGTTGCGCATACAGGGTGTACGCGGGTCGCATACAAGCCCGCTGCGGGTGGTGACCGACGCCAAGCAGGCCGGGGAAGTGGACGTCGCGATCGTGACGGTGAAAGCCTACGATACGGCTCAGGCCGTCCGGCAGCACCGGGTGTTATTCGGTGAACGAACCACGGCCATCAGCCTGCAAAACGGCATCGGTAACGCCGAGACGCTGGCGGAAGTCCTTGATCCGACACAGGTTATGGCCGCCACCACCACCATGGGCGGCTACCTGGATAGCGCGGGTGTGTTGCACCATGCGGGAGAAGGGGAAACGTTCATCGGCGACTGGCAGGGCGGTTTCAGTGCGCGTTTGACTCGGGTGGCCGAGGCTTTCACGCAAGCGGGCGTTCTTTTCAAGCCGGTCGACGACGTTCGCTCCATCCTGTTTTCCAAGCTGGCCGTCAATTGCGGGATCAATCCTTTCACGGCTCTGTTGCGCCTTAAAAACGGCGCGTTGCTCGACCGGCCCGACCTGCTGGTCGTCTGTGACGCCGCCGTGCGCGAGGTTTCCGCCGTGGCGCAGGCCGAAGGCATGGCCCTCGATGCCGACTCGCTCGTTGCCCGCACCCGTGAGGTGATGCGCCTGACCGCCGAGAACCACTCCAGTATGTATCAGGATGTCACGGCCCGACGCCGCACGGAAATCGACGCCATCTGCGGCGCGGTTGCGCGTCTCGGGGAGCGAAACGGGGTGCCGACGCCGGTGAACCGGACGTTGGCCGCTCTGGTGAACGCGTTGCCGGGACAGGCGGATTCGGCCTTAAAAGGCGGTGTTGCTTGACAGCCCGTCGGGTGGAAGCTATCGTAACGCCTCAAGAATGAACCGGAGCGGTGGGTCGAAAATGGGTAATCTGCTCGATCGGCGACTGTTGTTTATCATGGGCAAGGGCGGAGTGGGCAAAAGCCTTGTTTCGGCCGCGCTGGCCCGCCTCGCGCTCAAGCGCGGCAAGCGCGTCTTGCTTGTGCAGGTGAACACCCCCGACAAAATCGCCTCCTATCTCGGTTGCGCCCCCGCCGGACGGGATATCCATGAAGTGATGCCGGGACTGTTCGGGGTGAATATCGAACCCACCGCCGCCATGAAGGAATACGTGCTTTTGCAGGTGCGGCTGGAGTTCATCTACCGTCTGGTTTTCGAAAATCGGGCCGTCAAGTATTTTCTGAAGGCCGTTCCGGCCTTGAACGATCTGGTGGTGTTGGGAAAAATCTACTATCATGTCAACCAGATGGACAAGAAAACCGGGCGTCCCGTCTACGATCTGGTGATCGTGGATGCCCCCCCCACCGGCCACGGGATGTTTCTTCTGGAACTTCCGTTTGTCATGCAGCGGGCCGTCAAAACCGGGCCGATCCAGCGTGAAGCCGCCGGGATGATCGCCATGTTGCAGAATCCGCTGAAAACCGCCGTCAATTTCGTCACCCTGCCCGAAGAAATGCCGGTGGCGGAAACCGCCGAGAGCTACGAGAAAATCAACCGCGAACTGGGGCTTCCCATGGGGGCGATTTTCATCAATGCCGTCTTTCCACGCTTTTTCGAAGCTTATGATGAAGGGCGGTTGGAACAGTTGGCGCAATTGCTGGGAGAGGATCCCGAAATCGCCGAATTGGTGAGCCAGGCCGATACCATGATTCGACGGCGGCGCTTGTCCGACCAATACGTGAAAGAGCTGGCCCGCCGCGTGCCTCTGCCCGAGGTGCGGCTGCCGTTCATGTTCTCCGACAACTTCGGACCGGCCGAAACCGAGCGCATCGCGCTGAATATCGAGGAAGAGTTGGCGAGCTACCATGGATCTTGATCGCATTTTCGAAAACAAGCGGGTGATCATCACCTGCGGAGCGGGCGGGGTGGGCAAAACCACTCTGGCCGCCGCCATCGCCTGCCGTGCCGCCCGGTTGGGGCGCAATGTAGCCGTGCTGACCATCGATCCCGCGCGGCGTTTGGCCTCCTCGCTCGGCTTGAGCGACATCGGCGACGAAGCGCGCGCCATCGACGTTCCGCCCTTGCCCGATTACGAAACGGGACGGCTCGACGCCATCATGCTGGATGTGCGCAGTACCTTCGACCGCCTGGTGCAGCGCAACGCCACGACGTCCAAGCAGGCCGAGGCCATTCTGAACAACAAGTTCTATCGCCATTTTTCCGGAGCGGTGGGCGGTTCGCAGGAATACACGGCCATGGAACGGCTGTATGAACTGAGTGAACAGGACGCCTACGACCTGCTGGTGCTCGATACGCCACCCACGGTGCACGCGCTCGATTTTCTCGATGCCCCCCAGCGCCTGATCGATGCGTTCGACGAATCCATTTTCCGCTGGGTGATCAAGCCTTATCTCATGGCGGGCAAGGTGGGGGTGCAAGTGTTGAGCTTCGGCTCGGCCTATATCTTTAAAACCCTCACCCGCTTTGTGGGCGGTGACATGCTGGAGGATTTGTCGGAATACCTGCTGCTCTTTCAGGGGATGTACGAGGGCTTTCGCGAGCGAGCGCGTTCGGTGCAGACCCTGCTGCACGATCCCGATTCCCGTTTTCTGGTGGTGGCCACCGCACAGCCGAGCTCCCTGCAGGATGCCGCGCTGTTTCATCGCGAACTACAGCGTATGGAACTGCCTTTCGGCGGTTTTCTGATCAACCGCATGTTGCCCGGCCCGCAGGGCGAGTTACGCGCATCCGAGATTCAGGCGCGTTGCGCGGCCCATCCCGACGCGCGCGGCTTGCAGTGCGATGCATTCATCGAGCGGTTGGTGGAGTCGCAACAGCGTTACGCCGCTGCCGCCCGTCATCAGCAGCGGCTGGTCGAGCAGTTCCGCATCGGTTTCAATCCCCCCCCGGAACTCTATCACGCCCCCTTGCTCAAGGCCGATGTTGCTGATATCGAAGGCCTTTTGAGTATCGGAGAAAGCGTGCGGGAGGGCTTGGCCTGATGCGTGGGGTTGTGGCTGTCGGTTTGTTGCTGCTTCTGGTGCTGGGGGCCTGCCAGACCTCGCGAGTGGCGCTTGCACCCGAGGTGGTGCGCGGCAATCCCAAACCGGCGTCCGTGGACCCTTTCGCCGGGATCGATCCCAGTCTGTCGCCCGAAGATCTGTTCGAACGCGGCGTGGACGACTATAACGGCGGTCGCCATGACGCCGCCCTGCGCTATTTCGATGCCCTGATTGCACGCTATCCCGAGGCTCCCCAGGTGTCCGACGCCGCCTATAACGCCGGGCTTATTCTGCAGCGTCGCAACCGGCACGAAGAAGCGCTTACGCGTTTCCGGCGAGTGGTCGAGCGGGCCGCGGCTCCGCGGGATCGGCTGGATGCCCGCTTTCGCATGCTGGCCTGTCTGGATGTCCTGGAGCGTTTCGACGATTCCCTGGCGCTGATTGCGGAGATTCGCCGTCGGCATGCCTCGGTTTCGGAGGAAGATCGCCTCGAACTGGCCGCGCGTGAGGGGGTGGCGCGTTTTCATCTCGGCGAGACGGCTACCGCCGAAGATCTGTTGCAGCAAACCTTTCACGATTATCAGATCGGGTTACGGCGTGGTGATGTGGTCAACGAGGTGCCCGGTGCGCTGGCGGCTTACACGCTGGGCCTGATCGGGCGTGCGCGTTTCGACGAATTACCGATCCCGTATGCCGAAAAAGAGACCATGCTTGCGCATCTCAATACCAAGGCGCAGGCGCTTTTAGCGGCCCAGGACTGGTTTTTGCGCGCCATCGAGCAGGATAACGCCACGTTCAGTACGGCGTCCGGTTACCAGATCGCCCAGCTTTACCGCGATTTCAATCTGTCCATCCAGGCGGTGGAGCTGCCGCCGGAATTCGCTCCCGATTCCGACGAAGCGCGCATGTACCGCTGCATGCTGGCCGAACAGGTGCGCCCGCTTCTACGCAAGGCCATGCGTTTGTTCGACCGCACGGTGGAGATGGGCGAGCGTCTGCGGGTGCGCAATCGCTGGACGGAACAAAGCCGGAACGAATTGGATGCGGTAGAGAAGTTGTATCTGGAACAGATACGCGCCTGCCGCGACGTGCTGCCCGAGAAAAGTTCGGAACCCGACAATCGTTGAATCGCCGAGGACAAGATGAGCGAGACACTTCCTTCACCCCCCGTTAGGAAATCGCCGGGCAAGCGGCTTTTAAGCTGGAGTGTGTATCTCTTGGCTGCGCTTATTCTGTGCGAGCTGTTTTTTCGCCTGTTTTGGACCGAACCGCCCATGACCTACATCATCGAGGGAAATCACCCCATCTATCATCACGTCCCCAAGGCCTTCACCCAGGCTGGACTGGGCGAGTACGACTTTCGCGGCCGCCGTTACCGGGTCGAAAAAGCCCCGGATACCCTGCGTATCGTTTTTTTGGGGGATTCCTTCACCTATTCCATGACCAGCCCCAACCAGACCATTCCGCGCCACCTGGAGAAACTGTTGGCGGAAAAGCATCCCGCCCTGAAAGTGGAAATCCTCAATTTCGGCATGGTGTCGTATTCGCCGATCATTCAAGAACTTGAATATCATAATCTGGTGCGGGAATTGAAGGCCGACTGGGTGTTGTGGCTTTACGATACCTTCGATCCCATCGACGACACCCTCTACTCCCGTCTGGCCACCGTCGATCCCGAAACAGGCCGCGTCGTGGCGGTTCCGGGGGAGCCGTATCGCAAGACCGGCTTTCGCCGTTCGGCCTTTCTGCGCTTCATCGAATTCGCCTGGTCGGTGGCGAACAACGATTGGGATTTTCTGCCGGAGCGCATGAAATTCATGAACTACCCGAAATTCGCCCGTAATCCCAGCGATTTTCAAGACATGATCGATCGTTCCTTCACCATTGCCGGGCGGCTGGGCAAAACCATTCAGGGCGACGGCTCCAAGCTTCTGTTGTTTCAATATCCCTGGCCGTTTCACTTGCGCGATCTGCATGAATTCGCTGAATTGATGATCGGTTGGGGAGTGCAGTTTTCCACCTGGGAGACGCCGACGACCAACCGTTTCGGCGAGCTCGTCCTTGATTTCTGTCGGAAAAAGGGCTTTTCGTGTTATGACTTCTTCCCGGAAGTAAGGCGCATGGAAGACGAACTGGGGGCGGATGGATCGCGCTTGACGATCTACTACAACAACAACGGCCACTTTACCGCTAAGGCCAATGCCCGTTTTGCCCGTTTCATCCTGGATCGCCTGGAAGAAAACGGTTTTGCTCGAACGCCCTGAATCTCTCCGTTCCCCAAAGTTAGGGCTGAACGGAGCGGACTTTCTGCTGTAAGGAGACTACCCGGTGCGAGTTTGGATTCGTCGATTATTAAAGGGTTTTGTTTATGTGATCGGTGCGTTGCTGGTGGCCGAACTGTTCTACCGGTTTTTCTGGAAAGACCCGCCGATGACGGAAGTGGTGCGTGGCAACCACCCGATTTTTCATCATGTTCCCTCTCATTTCTTAAACGGTAATCTCGGGCATACGGATTACCGCGAGCGGCCTTACCGGGTGGAGAAGGAACCGGGGGTGTTGCGGATCGCGTTCATCGGCGATTCCTTTACCTACAGTTTCACCTCGCCCGACCAGACGATTCCGCAACATCTGCGTAATTTGATTGCGAAGGAACGGCCCGACCTCAAGGTGGAGATTCTCAACTTCGGTTTCGTTTCCTATAGTCCGCTGATCGAGGAAGTGGTGTATCGGCGGCTGATACGGCCGCTCAAACCCGATATCGTCATTCAACTGGTGGATACCTTCGATCCGCAGGATGATGTTCTCTACGCCAAGATGGCCACCTTCGACGACGATGGAGCTCCTATCGCGGTGGCGGGTGAAGAGTTTTTGCGCACCGGCTGGCGGCGTTCCTCTTTGGTGCGCTTCGTTCAGGTCGCCATCGACGTGGTGAAAAACGATTGGAATTACCTGCCCTTCGAGCAGCGTTTCAAGGCCCGCATCCAGTATCTCACCGCCCCCGACGAATTTCGTTGGGTGTTGGATTATCACTTCTCGGTGGTCGATCGGCTGGCGAAGCTGATCGAAAACGACGGGGCGCAATTTCGCCTGTTTCAATATCCGCCGCCGCATATGATGCGCGATCTGAAAGAGTTTCGCGACTTCATGGCCGGTTGGGGGGTCGGACGGCGTTTCAAGCCCCCCGAGCGTTCCCGCTTTGCCGATATGATGATGGCGTTTTGCAAAGAAAAAAAGCATGCCTGCTTCGATTTCGGTCCGGAAGTGCGCCGCATGGAGGAAGAGTTGGGCCAGAAGGGCTCGCGTCTGGAGATCTACAACAATCGCGATGGCCATTTCACCGGAAAGGCCAACCAACGCTTTGCCCGTTTCATCTTCGATCGGTTGCAGGGCCTTGAAGCCGGAGAAACGCCGTAGCTCGTCATAGGCGGTTTCCCGGCTTTTCAAGTGCTTCTCCCGACTCGCCGGATCGGGTTTAACGAGGAGGATCGGCCAGGATACCTCCGCGAAAGGATTGTAAATTCCTTGACACGCGTTTATTAATCCACTACAAGAGATAGCTCCTTTTTCAGGGGGGTAAAGTGTGACGTGCGCCCGAAAGGCGCAGGAGGCGATATGTTCGATCAGCTTTCCGACAGACTATCCGAAGCTTTCAAGTCGCTGCGCGGCCAGGGGAAGCTGACGGAAGCCAACATCGACGAGGCCGTCAAGGAAGTCCGCCGCTCGTTTCTGGAAGCGGATGTCAACTTCAAGGTCGTCAAAGACTTTGTGGCGGCGGTCAAGGAAGAAGCCCTCGGCGAAGCCGTGATGAAATCGCTGTCGCCCGGACAGCAGTTCATCAAAATCGTCCACGAGAAACTGGTGGAGTTGCTGGGGGGTGAGCAGGTCGGGCTCGATCTCAATCAGAAGCCGCCCATCCTGGTGATGATGGTCGGTCTGCAGGGCTCCGGTAAGACGACCACCGTCGGCAAGATCGCCAAATGGCTGAAGAAACAACATCGCAACCCCCTTCTTGTCCCGGCCGATGTGTATCGCCCGGCGGCCATCGATCAGCTTACGCGGCTGGGCGAACAGGTGGGCTGCGACGTGTATCCGTCCACCACGAACGATCACCCGGTGGCGATTGCGGCCAAGGCCAAAATCATGGCCGAGAACCAGGGCTACGATGTGGTCCTGCTCGATACCGCCGGCCGCCTGCAGATCGATGACAAGATGATGGCCGAAGTGGACCAGATCGCCCGCGCCTTGTCGCCGCAGGAGATTCTGTTCGTGGCCGACGCCATGACCGGTCAGGAAGCCGTCAATGTGGCGAAAGCCTTCGACGAGCGGCTGGAGCTGACCGGTATCGTGCTGACCAAAATGGACGGTGATGCGCGCGGCGGTGCGGCGCTGTCCATCAAGGCGGTCACCGGACGTCCGCTGAAATTCGTGGGTGTCGGCGAGAAGATGGAAGGCTTGGAGGTTTTCCATCCCGACCGCATCGCGTCGCGGATTCTGGGTATGGGCGACGTGATGACGCTCATCGAGAAAGCCCAGGAGGTGGTGAACAAGGACGAAGCCGAGGCGATGCAGCGCAAGCTGAAAAAAGCCTCGTTCACCCTGGAAGATTTTCTCAGCCAGATGCAGATGATGAAAAAGCTCGGGTCCATTTCGTCGGTGATCGGTATGTTGCCGGGGATGAAGAACGTGGCGCGCACCTTGGAAGAGGGCAAAGAGGGCGCCATGGCCGAAAAAGAGCTGAAGCATATCGAGGCTATCATCCGCTCCATGACGGCCAAGGAACGGCGCAATCACGCCATTCTCAACGGTTCGCGTCGTCGGCGGGTTGCGGCCGGATCGGGCACTACGGTGCAAGAAGTGAATCGACTGGTCAAACAGTTCGGCCAGATGAAGAAGATGATGAAGAAGTTCAACAAGATGGGACCCAAGGAAATGATGCGGCAACTCAACGGCATGGGACGCGGCGGGCGCTGAGCGCGAAACCGGGTTGTGTGAAAAAAAGTTGCAAAGCGTCGAAGCCTTTGATACTGTTCTAATAGGTTAATGGAGGATTAGTAAAATGGCAGTGAAACTGCGGCTTACCCGTAAGGGCGCCAAGAAAAATCCCTTTTATCGCGTGATCGCGGCGGATTCTCGTAATTCCCGTGATGGCCGTTTTCTGGAAAACCTTGGCACGTACAATCCCCTGGCGGAGAGCGACAAAGTCAATCTGAAGATGGATCGCGTTCAGTATTGGCTGGACAATGGCGCGCAGCCCACGGAGACGGTGAGAAGCCTTCTCAAAAAAGTGAAAACCGCGTAAGCGGACACGATAAACGCACAATCTCGGGACGGCGGTGAACAGTCGCTTTTTGGCGGCGTGGGGGAATCATCCCTTTCGCTGTAGCTGGTGTTGCGCAACGTTACATGTGGGGTATCGTACCATGAAGGAACTCATCGAAATCATTGCGAAGGCTCTTGTAGACAGTCCGGAAGCAGTCGATGTCTCGGAGATCGTCGGTGAGCAGACTTCGGTCATCGAGTTGAAGGTGGCCAAGGACGACTTGGGGAAGGTCATCGGTAAACAGGGACGCACGGCTCGGGCCATGCGGACGATTTTAAGCGCCGCTTCCACCAAACTGCGTAAACGTGCGGTGCTCGAAATTATCGAGTAGTCCGACTTTCTCTCGTTCGACGCTTTGGAGCGGATGCATCATCCCCGCTCGATAGCCATGCTGAAGGACAAGCGGCCGGGATGCGGCTTGTCCTTTTTTTTTCAGTCGCTGACGCCCGCCGCCTTTGTTTTCACCACTCTATTTGGAAAGTAGCTCAGGAACATGGAATACGTGGAAATCGCCCGCATCAAGGGTGCGCACGGGATTCGGGGTGAGTTGCGAGTGGCGCTTTTCAATCCCGATACTCCCCATGTGCGGTCGAATGCCGTTGTTTACCTCCAGCGCGACGGCCGATTCGAGCCTGTTCGTGTGCTGGCGGCGACTCCGCTGAACAAAGGGGTGCGTCTGCGTCTGGAAGGAGTGGCGACGCGCAGTGAGGCCGAGGCGATGTTCGATCTCGGTCTGTATCTGCCGCGCGAACAGTTCGCACCGGTGAACGAGCGGGAAAACTACGTGGTGGACCTGATCGGGATGGCGGTTGCCGATGCCGAATCGGGCGAAATATACGGGAAACTGGGCGACGTCCTGCCCACCGGTGCGCACGACTGCTACGTGGTCACGCGTGAAGGCAAGCCGGATCTTCTGATTCCGGTGACCGACGAGGTGGTGGCGGAAGTCGATCTCGACGGCGGTCGAGTGCGGGTGAGACTGCCGGAAGGGTTACTGGAACTCTATGAGAATTGATATCCTGTCCATCTTGCCGGGGGTGTTGAACGGCTACCTGATGGAAGGGATGCTGGGACGCGCCATCCGTGAAGACCGGCTGCATGTCAATGTGGTCAACCCGCGCGATTACGCCAACAACCGGCACCGCAGCGTCGACGACTATCCTTACGGCGGCGGTCCGGGGCTTCTGATGCAGGTGGGTCCGCTGGTGCGCGCCATGCGCTCGCTGCCGACTTGCGCCGATAGCCGCACCCTCTTTCTCACACCCCAGGGCAAGCGCTTCGATGTCGCCGACGCCCGGCGTCTGGCCGGTTATAAGCGGCTGGTGCTGATCTGCGGGCGCTATGAAGGGGTGGATCAGCGTTTTCGCGATTCCTTCGTGGACGAAGAGCTGTCCATCGGCGATTACGTGCTGACCGGCGGAGAACTGCCGGCGCTGGTGGTGCTCGACGCCGTCGCGCGTTTCGTACCGGGTGTGCTGGGAAACGAACAAAGCGCCGAAACCGATAGTTTTTCCGATGGGTTACTGGAGGGTCCGCAGTATACCAAGCCGCGTGAATTCGAAGGGATGCGCGTGCCGGAGGTGCTGTTGTCGGGCGATCACGGCAAGATCGAGGCCTGGCGGCGCGCACAGTCGCTCTTGCGGACACAGCGGGTGCGGCCCGACCTGCTTCCGGCGGACGCGCAGCCGCCTTTTGAACGGCCTCGTAAAAAAGGCTGTAAAAAAACTTGATTTTATACCGTGGGTCGACTAGAGTCTTGCGTCCGCTGGGACGTACGACCGATCCGGCGAATGACCAGACTAATTCCGGCCGTTAATTGGCCGGTGTGCTATGGAAAGATGAAAGGGGCGCACCATGAAAGCTCACGAAATCATTCGTTCCTTCGAGAACGTGCAGATGCGCATGGACCTTCCCGACTTTCACGTCGGGGATCGTGTTAAAGTGTTTCTGAAAGTTCGCGAAGGCGACAAAGAGCGCGTGCAGCCGTTCCAGGGCGACATCATCCGCCGCCAGGGTCCGAGCAATCGTGAAACCTTCACCGTCCGCAAGGTGTCCTACGGCGTCGGCGTGGAGCGCACTTTTCCCACCCATTCGCCCCTGATCACCAAGGTCGAGATCATGCAACGCGGTCGCGTGCGCCGCACCCGCCTGTTCTACCTGCGCAAACTGCGCGGCAAGGCGGCTCGCATCCGGCCTTTGGTGCAGCGGTAACGCGCCTGCATGGTTCGTCCCCCGCGCCAGAGCGACTGGCTGGCTGCCGCAGAGAAAGCGGTGCTGGGGGACGTGGAGCGCTGGGCCGACTCTCACGGATATTCCCGCATTCTCGGGCTTGATGAAGCCGGGCGCGGTCCCTTGGCCGGACCGGTGGTGGCGGCGGCGGTCTGCCTGCCGCCCGTGATCGACCTGCCGGGTCTCGACGACTCCAAAAAACTCACTCCTAAAATACGTGAACGGCTTTTCCCCGCCATTTTAAACCAAGCTTTGGCTTGGGGAGCCGCTTTCGGATCGCCGCAGCAGATAGACCGCGACAACATCCTGGCGGCGTCGCTCGACAGCATGCGCCGCGCTGCGCTTCTGGCCGAGACGCGCGGAGGGCTTTGCGATATCTGGATCGTGGACGGCAACCGCGCCCTTCCCAGCGACCGCCTGCAGCGCACGGTCGTGGGCGGCGACCGCCTCTGTCTGGCCGTGGCGGCCGCGTCGGTTATCGCCAAGGTGTTGCGCGATCGCTGGATGGTGCTGGCCGATCGTCGCTGGCCCGGCTACGGCTTCGCCGTTCACAAAGGCTATCCCACCGCCGCGCATCGTCGGGCCGTGGCCGAACGCGGACCCTGCCCCATCCATCGCCGCAGCTTTCGCGGCGTGAGCGAGTACTGCCCCGAAAACGCGGGCGACTAAACAGGAATTGAGAAAACGGATGGAGCGGTTTTCCGGTTCTCCCGCTACACCTTTTCGCGGGCGGGTTTGAGCGTTTCGCGCGCCTCGATGAGGAGATCGCGCACCGAGCGGTTGCCTCGCTCGCTGGTGGCCCAGCCCACGTCGAAACGGACGGGCGGATAGCCGTTGCCCAGTTCATCATTGAGATGGTCGAGCAGAACCTGATAGCGTTGCACCAGTCGGGTGCTTCCCTCGTTGCCGGTTTCGGGCAGGTAGCAGACGAATTCATCCAAGGCGAAGCGGCATAGCACATCGGAGTTGCGCGTGGTGTCGTTCAGCAGATCGGCCGCCCGCTTGAGGCGCAGGTTGGCTTCGGACGGGTCGTCGAACACGTGATCCCGCATATGCGGGAAGCGCATCACGATCAGTGAGGCGGTCTTTTTATAGCGCAAAATCAGGCTGTCTTCGCGCGCCAGAAAGTGTTCGGCGTGGCTGATGTTGAGGAAGTGGGTCAGCGGGTCGGTATCGGTCAGGTCTTCGATCTGCCCGTGCAGCATGGCCGTTTCGAGGGCATGGCTGACCAGTGCGCCGGTGAGCTGCAGCAGTCGCTGGGTTTCGCGTTTGAAGGGGCGTGACAGTGCGACGCCGACGAAGCCTTCGGGCATGCCGTTGCACAGGAGCAGGACGCCGCACACCTCGTTGCCGATGGCGTCGATGGGCGTCAGCCAGCTATGGCCGGGGGGCAACAGAATGGCGGTGGTCGGGTCGCCCGGTTCCATGGTGCCGTCGAAGGCTTCCGAGGGAATCTCGAAGCTGCTCACCGCCGCTTCCACTTCGGGCGGCAGACCGCGACTGACGCTCAGGTTGGCGCGGCGCTTCCAGCCGTCGATATCGTAGACTGCGCCGGAGGAGAATTCGGGCATGGAAAGCGAAACGTCGAGCAGGGTGGCCAGCAACTGCTTGCGGTTGGTGACCCCCATCAGGCGCGAGTGCGCGTGATGGATGACCATCAATTCCTGGCTGTTGCGTTCGAGTTGTTCGAGTTCCTGCAAGCGGGAGGAGGTGTCGACACACAGCGACAAAACGCCCGCCACCCGGTCGCCGTCGAACAGGATGCGGTCGCGCACTTCCTGCAGAATCGATTGTCCGTTGTGATGCCGCAGTTCGATCATATAGGGAGGAGGCTGGCGTGACTCGCCACGGTCTTCGGCCTCCCATATTTGTTTCGCCGCTTGATTGTGACGACTGTCATCGGAAAAAATGGCGGCCGGATTATCGACGAAAGCTTCCGGGCTGATGCCCAATCGATCGCTGATGGCCTCCGAAACGTAAGCGAAACGGCCCCCCGCCGGACGATAGAAAATCAGCGCGTTCACGTGTTGGAGAACGGCTTGGGCTTCCGGGCTGAGTTCGTTGGTTTCCGGCATCAACAGGATGGATCTACCCACCATACTTCACCCACCTTGGAAAGCTGTTCGTTATCGTCGACCCTTTATATCAACCAAGCTCCTATCATAGCAGTTTGTTCGGGTGGTGTAAAGATCGGAATATACGCCTCCGCGCACGGGGTGAACGCGTGCTGGAGGGTCTTGCCGGATGCGATTCGGTAAGTGCCGGGGCGGCTCAATCGGATCCAAACAGGCTCGCTGCGGGGTGGTTGAGGGGGACGGAATTTTTGTGTCGGCAGCCATCTTGAGCTTGCTTCGCAGTAAAGATCGCTAAATCCAAGGAGTTACGCTTGGCTATTGACCCCGAGGTTTTCGCCTGCTACCGTGTGCGGCCATGAAGACGGATCGATTGCCAGATTGGAGCGTCCTGGTGTTGGTGCTGGGATGGATTTTCGGCGTGGCCTTTAGCGGCTGCGGCTATCGTTTCGGCGAAGCTCCCAGCAACTGGTCGGCGGCCGGACGCAGCTTGTGGATTCCCGTTTTCACAAACGACAGCATGGAACTGGGTGCCGAAACCCTTTTCGTATCCGCCGCCCGCCGTGCTTTTGCGGGACGTCGGGCGTTCACGATGGCCGACGCGGATGACGCCGAGTTCGTATTGCGCGGGCGTATCCGCTCCCTCGACCTGCGGCCTCTGGCGCGGCGCGAAGCGGAGACGGGCTCTCGGGTGGCTTTGTGGGTGTTGTCGGCAGAAGTGGACGTGAAACTGCTGGATCGTGCCGGATTGACGGTTTGGGAGCGCTCCTTGCGCGACCGTATCGAGGTTTTGGGTTCGGGATTGACGACGGCGCAGGCCGACAACCGGCAGACGGCCACGGCGCAGTTGGCCGAGCGGATCATGCGGCGGGCTTATGCCGAATTGACGGAGGGAAGGTGACATGGCCAAGGAACGAGCGCGTCCCAAAACGTCGCTGACCGCAGAGAAAGCGGTCAAGGCCATCCAGGCGGGCGATTTGCAGCCGGTCTATTATTTTCATGCCAGCCTGACCCCTCCGCGCGGGTTGGAGCGCGACCGCAAAAGCCCGTTCAACGACTACCTCCTGGATCTGGCCTTGAAAGGGATCACGAAGGCGGTGGTGGACGGCAACGTCAAGGACTTGAACTACAACGTGTTCGTCGGGGGCGAGCACGATCTAGGCACCGCCATTCAGGTGGCCGAAACCTATCCCATGATGCGCCCCAAACGGCTGGTGATCGTCAAAGACGCTCACGCGATCAACGCCGATGGCTGGTCGAAGGCCCTGGCCTATCTGGCGAATCCCGCCCCCACCACCTGTCTGGTGTTCATCGGCGTACATCTGCCCACTCAGAACAAAGGCGGGAAGGCGGCCAAAAGCGCTATTCTGGAAAGCGCGGCCTGCGTCAAAATGGAGCCTTTCAAACGCGCGCGGGACGTGCAGCCCTTCGTCAGTGCCGAATTTCGACGCCGCAAATTGAAGATCGAACGGGGAGCCGAGCAGGTGTTGCTGGATCTCTTGGGAGTCGATTTCAACGAGATTCTGCAGGCCATCGAGAAGCTGGAGTTGTTTGCAGGCGAAAGCCGCAGCGTCACCCTGGCGGATGTCAAAACCGTCGTGGGAGCGACGCGCCTGGAGGAAATCTGGAACCTGCAGGATTCGCTGGCCTCGCGCAATCTGGGGGCGGCCTTGATGTATCTGGGCAAGTACCTCGACAACGCCAAAACCGAGGACGAAATCCAGCTGATCGGAGCCTTGATTCGCTTATATCAGGAACTGATCGCCCTGCGACGACTGCTCGACGCGGGTCTATCGCCGGGGCAGGCGTCCAAGCAGTATCCGGGCAACCCTTATGTGGTGCAAAAGCGTATCAAGCAGGCCCAGGGACACACGCGCGCCTCGCTGGCGGCCGCGCTGGCCGCCTTGCAGGACTGCGACCACGCCATCCGTTCGAGCCGCGTTCCCAACCCCATTCTGTTTTCCCGTTTCGTGATGAAAGCCTGCGCTCGTCCGGCGCGGCGCTAAGATCTAGCTCGGTGAACCGTTGGTGATGTCGATACTCTGTCCGCAGAGAATGCCGTATTGGTGAACATTCTCCGAATCGCCCGTAATTTCGATCGTATAGTCTATTTCGCAGAAGCCCAGGTTGGTTTGCAATTCCCCGACATAGGAACCTGTGTAGAGGTTTACCGAGTCGTCCATGGACTGTTCGAGCCTGCAGGGGCCGGAGAAGGTGAAGGATCCGTCTTGATTTGCGAAGTCGCGAAATTCTGCGACCGCCAGGAAGTAATACAGCCCATCATCCAACCGGTATTCTCCAGTGACGGAGGCATAGCCTTCACCACCGGCCTCCGCGTCTTCCAACTGGCCGGAGTAGCTGCTGTCTTGCGTGTCGTATTCGATACGGGTTTCCCCGCTCTCGTAGACGGCCGGCACGTTGTCCGACGCCATCAGGCGTACCAGGATGTCGTTCAATGACGATGACACTTCACCGAGGGAATTCATGACATTTGAGGACAACGTGGTGTTTGAGGGGTCGTCGCCGTCGGTTGGGTCGTCCGCTTCGCCTTCCACATCGGTTGTCCAGCTTCGGTACAGGCCGGAGCCGTTTTCGCCTTCGAGCGCCCACAGCAGAACCAGGTGAATATCCGCTGCCGTGTCGGGGGCGGTAAACGTGCTGCTGACCGTCATTTCGCCATCCGTCAGTTGGCCGGGAATACGCCAGTAGGATTCTCCGCCGGGAACGGCCAGAATGGCCGCGTTGACGGCGCCGGGATAGTCGGATGTGAGGGTGAAGGTGAATTCGCCCCCCGGCTCCAGGTTTTCCGGTCCTTTGACGTCGGTTATCTGCGGAACATCCGAGGCGCTGCTGCCGTCGGGGCGTCCGCTGGGGTTCAACGTTCCATCCTCCACCGACATTAGAGCCAGTTCCTCAACACTTTCGGTATCTTGCGGGCTTTCGTCGAGCACCTCCACATCCAGCGTGGTGTAGTTTCCGGTGAGGCCGTCATCCGTTTGCAGGGCGAATTGCAGGTCGAAATCCTCGCCCTTCAGGTCTCGGTCGGTGGACAAACGGCCGATCAGAGTGGCGAGACCGGCCGCCAGCCGGGTGTCGACGACAATGTATTTGGTTGCGCCATCCACGTACACGATGGTTTTGCTGACGGTCTCCGGCGCGGCAAAGTCCGACTCCAGCTTGAAGGCGAAGGGTGCCCCCAGGCGCAGGTTGTCGCCGCTGGCCTGCTTGATCTGCGGTGCGTCGGCGGACTCGGAGCTTTCCGGCGGCGAGCCCTCCTGCACGGTGCTGTTTTCGAATTCCAGATTGTCGGTCAGCAAATCTTCCAAGGCTTCTTCGATCTTGTCCGTATCGGACTTGGAAGAACAGCCGGATATCTGTAATAGAGCGAGAAGGACTGCGCCGAAAAGCGAGACTTTCAATGGGCTGTTCAACATGGTCTGACTCCCATGACCACCGGGCGATCCTGCTTGTTTGGTGGAAGATGTTCAAACGCTATTTTGTTGGAATTTCGATAGAATGTCAACTCGGATGAGGAACTGGGGATAATCACCCCGGCGCTACCTGCGTTTCAGATGTTCCAGGATGCGGTCGGCCAATTCGGGGGTGAAGCCGGGGAGCGTACAGATGGCTTCGGGGGGCGTGTCGCGCAGACGCTTGAGGGAGCCGAAATGCGCCAGCAGTTTTTTCGCGCGGGTGGGACCGACGCCCGGAATGTCCAGCAGCCCCGAACGCAGGTTGCGTTGGCTGCGCAGCTTGCGATGGTAGGTGATGGCGAAGCGGTGGGCCTCGTCGCGCAGGTGTTGCAGCAGGTTGAGTTCGGCGGTGCCCGGTTTGAACAGCAGCGGATTTTTCTGCCCCGGGCGGAAGATCCGTTCCGGGGTGCGCAGCTTGCCCTCGAAAGATTCGGCCACCTCGCCTGCGCCCACTTCATCTTTGAGACGGCTTTTCGCCAATCCGGCCACATCCACGCCTTCGATTCCCAGTTCCTTCAACACCCCGAGGGCGATGTTGAGCTGGCCTTTGCCGCCGTCCACCAGCAGCAGGTCGGGCAGGGTGCCTTCATAGAGGCCGCGCCGGAAACGCCGCGACAGCAACTCGAACATCATGGCGAAATCGTCGGGTTTGCCGTGTTCGGCTTCTTTCAGTCGGTAACGGCGATACTCGCCGGGGGCCGGTTCGCCGTCGAGGAAACACACCAGCGAGCCCACCGATTGGCTGCCCTGGAAGGTGGAGATATCCACGCATTCGATGCGTTCGGGACGCTGGGAAAGCCGCAGGGAGCGTTCCAGACGTTCAAGGGCGCGGCGACGGTCGGCGGCGCGGCTGGCGCGCTCGCTGAAATCGTGTTCGGCGTTTTCGACGGCGATGCCCATCAGACGGCGGCCATCGCCGCGTTCGGGCACCGCGAGGGTCACCCGCCGTCCGGCCCGTTCACTGAGCCATTGGGTTAGGGGTTCCGGATCGGCGGGCAAAATCGGAACCAGCAGCCGCGCGGGCGGGGCTGCCGTTTGGTAGTGCTGCTGAATGAACTGCGCGACCGTCAGCGGGTCGGGTAGGGCGCGGCATTCGACCGAAAGCGCCTGGCGTCCGACCAACCGCCCGTTGCGCAGCTTCAGAAGCGCGAAAGCGGCCGTTTCTCCTTCGCGTTTCCAGCCGATGACGTCCCAATCCACGCTGCGTGACAAATCCACCGACTGTTGTTCGAGCGAGCTTTCAACCGCCGCGATCTGGTCGCGGATGCGGGCGGCGCGTTCGTATTCCATCTCCTTTGCCGCCGCCTGCATCATGGCCGTCAGCTCGGGAATCAGTTCCTCGGCGCGGCCTTCCAAAAGCAGGCGCACGTGCCGGATTTCTTCATGATAGCGGTCGCGCGTGACGGGCAGGGAACAGGGGCCGTGGCAGCGGCCCATCTGGTGACGCAGGCAGGGACGCTGCGCGTTCTTGAAAGTGGCGTCACTGCAATCGCGCAACATGAAATGCTTGTTGATCAGCCGCCACATACGGCGGCCCAGGCTCGCCGACGAATAGGGGCCGAAATACAGGGCCTTGTCGTTTTTCGGTCGGCGGCGCACCAGCTCCAGACGCGGGAAATCCTTGCGGATATCGAGCTTGAGAGAGAAGTAGTTCTTGTCGTCCTTGATGCGCACGTTGAAGTGCGGCCGGTGGCGCTTGATCAAGGTGTTTTCGAGAAGCAGCGCTTCCTTTTCCGAGGCGGTGAGAATGAATTCCACATCGGCCAGGATGCGGTCGAGGATCAGCACGAACGGCCGCGTGTCGTTGCCGGGATGGATGTACTGGTGCATGCGGTTGTGCAGGTCTTTGGCTTTACCGATGTAAAAAACCGACCCGCGCCGATCTTTCATCAGGTAAACGCCCGGTTTGTGGGGCGCGATATGCAGGATGTCCGCCACGGTCGGCATGCCGCCTCCTTGTGGCCTCCACTTTAGAAAAAGGCGGGCTGCAGGGCAAGGGTTTTCGCCGCTGTAAAAAACGGGTTTCCTGTAAAACATGCTTGCATACGGTTATTGTGAGGGTTATACTGTTATATAGGGTTGATGTGAATCAGATAGTTGCGGACCGCAGCAGGGCCGTTGTGGGGGTTGTCGATTTTCGAAAATCCCGAGACTTCGAGACGAAAACCGACGGTTTTCTCCTCAGGAATGCGGGGATTTTCCCTGTCCTTGAGGAGCGAAGCGTCTCGAAGGGCAGAGAAAAATCGTTTTTCGACAGCCGTCGAGGGGAATCAGAGAACGCGTTTGCGGATTCGCGGAGCCGAGGGGAGATTGTCATGAGACCGATTCCGACCAAAATCGACGTACCCGAGAGCAAACAGGCGCGGGCGGAGTTGTTGCATATGGACGCCGTGGCGGCCATGGGGCGCGGCTGGCGTGACGAACTGACCGCCCGGCGCAAGGTGCTGCGGCTCAATCCGATGCATTATCCCACGTGGGAGGCGTTGGCCAGTGGAGCCTTGGCGGTGGGGGATCTCACTCTGCATCGGCTCAGCCGCGAAGCCTGCCTCAATATCCTGAATTCCGGTGGACCGCCCGAAGACGGGTTGGTCTATCTAGGGCTGAAGGTCGGGCCGGACGAGCGCTCGGGACAAACCTGATCACGGAAACGTGAACGATACTCACGCGTTCACCCAAAACGACGCATGCGCAAAGCCTTGACTATTCCTACCTGCCAAGCTGTGGTATACTTGTCCCCAATTGAGTCGAGAGAGAACCTCCGGATTCGACGCGGCTGAAAAAGACGCAAGGAACCGGATGAGGGAGCAACATATTTTACGGGAAAGTTTACATTGCGGCGTTCCGTTGCGGGTCGGATTCTTATTGATGTGCTAAGTCGTTGTAATAGCGCTGGAAATAGGTTCGAAATGCGGCGTGACGGCGAATGGAGTGGCAATGAAAGACGGAGTCGGCAAGCGGGGGATGTGGAAGTTGTCGCTGATTGCGCTGGCCTTGATGCTGGCGGCCTGCGGCGGATCGGGCGGCGAACCGGCTGAAGATGGCGATCAGGTGGTTTGCGATTGTCCGGGCAATTTGCCCTGCGATGCCGAGGGCGTCTGCATTCCCGAGTGCGGCAATGATTTCGATTGTCCCACCGGGCAGTTTTGCGATCGCGATCAGGGCTTATGCCAGGATCGTCCGACCGATAGCGATGGCGATCTGGATGATGGCGGTGAAACGCCCGACCCGGACGGCGATGTGAACACGGAGGAGCCGGAGCGCGATTTTCCCGATCTGGACGGCGATAGCGACTACGATCTGGTCTTCGAAACCGATGTCGAGCATGACGCCGTCAACCCCTGGGTGCAAGTCGAACCTGCGGAGCTGGATTTCGGCGCCGTGCCGGTGGGCGGGTCGCTGACGCTGCCGGTGACGATCCACAACATCGGCGACGCCAAGCTGGAAGTCTCCGAGATCTTTTTGTGGGACGACAGCTCCGAATTGATTCTGGATCACCCGGACACACCGTTCGAAATTCTGCGCCAGCAATCGCTGGCTTTCGATGTCACCTATGCACCGACCGACAGTCAGGCCGAGACCAACCTGCTGGTCATCGGCACCAACGATCCCTCCGAGCCCAATATCGGCGTACCCATCATCACTGAAGTCAAGCAAACTCCGCGCCTGCGTGTCGACCCCGATCCCATCGCGTTGGGGCTGGTGCGTCTGACCGAAAGCCGCCACGCGGTGGCGCTGCATAACGATGGCGGCGCGGAACTGCACGTGTCGGGTCTGACGGTGACCGAGGCGAGTGACCCGGAACTATCCCTGGCGGGCCTGGTCAACGAACCCAGCCCCACCAATCCCCTGGTGGTCGGGGCCGGGAACGCGGCGACTGTAGAGGTGGTGGTGACAGCGGTCGAGGAAGGGGACGTGAGCGGTCAGCTGCGCGTCCAGAGCGACGATCCCGAGGCGGGCGTGGTGCTGGTGGACATCAGCGCTACGGTCTGTGAACCGGAGATCGAGGTGTCGCCGGAATCCGTGGATTTCGCCGGGGTGCATTTCGGTGAAAGCGATACACGGACGGTTACCGTCGAAAACAGCGGCTGCTATCCGCTGGAACTCACAACCATCGAGCTTGGGTCCGCCACCACCGCCGATTTCACGTTCGAATCGCGTCCCGACGACGGCGCGACTCTGGCCGAGGGCGAGTCCCTCAGTATCGAGTTGCGCTACACCCCCGACAACGAAGGGTTCGACCTGGGCAGCCTGGTGCTCACCACCAACGACGCCGACGAACCGCGGGTGATCATTCCGCTGGTCAGCGATCCGACGCCCCCCGATATCGACGTGCAGCCGCCCGAGTTGACCTTTGCCGCATTGGCTTCGGGAGAATCGGTCATCAAGACCTTGACGGTCAGCAATACGGCCACCGGCGGCCTGTTGATCCTGCATGACTTCGTGCTCGAAACCGAGGGCACCGTCTTTTACAAGGCCAATTTCCCGGTGGATCAACTGGGGCCGGGGCAGGCTTCCGTCGTGAAAATCGGCTATCGGCCCGACGATGTGGGCAGCGACAGCGGCAGCCTGCATATTTTCAGCAACGACGCCGACGAATCCGAGGTGGTGGTGCCGTTGTCCGGCGGCGGGATCTCCGACAACCAGTGCCCGGTGGCGGTGGCGGGGGAAGACCGGCAGGTGGAACCGCTCGAAAACCTGCAACTGGACGGTACCGGTTCCTACGATCCCGACGGGACGGTTACCGGCTATCTGTGGCGGGTCGAATCGAAGCCTTACGGCAGCCGTGCGTTTCCGGTGCCCATGAACATCGCCGAGCCCAATTTCTTCTTTGATATCGCGGGTGAATACGTGTTGTCCCTTACCGTACAGGACAACGAAGGGATGCAGTCCTGCGAGGCCGATGAGATCACTTTCAACGCCGTCCCGACCGAAAAAATCCACATTCAGCTCGTCTGGGACACCGACAACACCGATATGGACATCCATCTGGTGAAACCGGGCGGCGCGTTATGGGACGGCTACGACCACGGCGGGGCATACCCGGTTAGTTACGGCGATTGTTTCTTCAGCACTTGTAAAAAAGAGTTCGAGCCGTCGGGCAACCCGGTTGATTGGAGCGCGAACGGCTGGCCTTCCCTCGATATCGACGACCAAAACGGCTACGGACCCGAAAACATCAACCTCAACGACCCCGGCGACGGCGATTACGGGGTGTATGTCCACTACTGGAACGATCGCGGCAACGGTGCAACCACCGCCACGCTGCGTATCTACCTACTGGGCGAACTGCGCTTCACCGGTGCGGTGGCCTTCACCGAGGAGCACCTGCTGTGGAAGGTGGCCGATATTCGCTGGATGGCGGGGGGCGGGAGTGGTTTTACAAAGCGGAAACAACCTGATCCCCGATAGCCATGGACAATAGTGAACGGTTTCTGGCCTGTTAGAGAATGGGAAGGCTAAGAGAAAAGAAGTAAATTCAATGAATTACCATTCATTTAGATCGTTTCGGACCTGCAAAAAAGCGTTGACGGAAAGGTCTTTATTCCTCTATACTAAACAACGGTTCCCATGCCACGGAGACCGTAATAACGAGTCGACTGTCCACCCTGGACGCCCTTCTGGTAGAGGTCGGTAAAACGAGGTGTCAATCCATGCGATGTTTCAAGCATTCTTTCCACTGGGTTTTGTTGTATCTGGTTCTACTCCTCACGGCTTGCGGCGGGTGTCATCGGCCGTTTCGGACGGCGATGCGGACGGGAGCGATCCAGGCGACATCTGCGATAGTTGCGCGGCGGGCGAGGCCTGTCTCGGCACCGCCGGCGCGCCGATCTGTGCGGAGCCTTGCAACAGCATCTCCGATTGCGGAAGCGATGCCGGATGTTGCTTGAACATCGCCCCGCCGGATCTGGGAATCACCGAGAGCTACTGCTTGCCGCAGGCTATGTGCGAAGGCTCCGAGATTCCCGACAAGTATTGCTTCAGTCACGACGACTGCAGCTACCCCGACATCTACGAATGTGATTTCACCACCAACACCTGCGTCCCCATCAGCGAGACCGACGGCGACAAACCCGGCGACGGCGACGACCCCGACGGCGACGTGCCCGACGGCGATCAGGAGCAGGAAGGCGGCGTGCAGGACTGCATGCAGGATCCGCAGCTCGCTTATAACGCCATTTGCGATTTCGGGGCGGTGCCCTTCGGTGATACCAAAAAGTGCGAGATCGAATTCAACAATCTCGGACCCACCAAGCAGGCTTGCATCCTCTACCAGATCGACAGTGGCACCACCGAAGAATTTTACATCGAGGACGAATACCAGATCGACGAAGGCGAATCGTACTGTATCCCGGTGGGAGATTCCTACACGCTGCCGGTGACCTACACGCCCGCCGGTCCGGGCGCGGATGTGGGCTCGCTGGAGCTGATTGTCTCCGGTGAATCGCTCTGCCGTTTCTATATCGATTTGGTGAGTCAGGAAAAGGGCGAGGTGCATGCCTACGCGCTGCCCGAACCGCCCGACGCACTGGACTTCGGCGATGTGCGCGTGGGTGAAACGAAACCCTTGCACGTGGCGGTGGGAAATCGGCGTGTCAGTGCGGAAGACAACCGCACCCTGCAGGTGTTGAACCTGCGCTTGGAAGCGGCCGAGGATTTGAATTTCGCCATCAATTACGACTCGCTCAACGATGATCGGCGCATGCTTCTGGCACCCGGTCAGGAAGCCGAGATCGAGGTGGCGTTCCATCCCATCGACGAAGACGAACACGAAAACGCCCTGATTCTCGAAACCAACGATCCGCACCACGAGCAGTTCCGCATTCCGCTCAACGGCAATGGCGTCATGCCGCGTGTATGCGTCACGCCCTTCCCGGTCATTTTTGGCGATGTGGCCTTGGGTGAATCGGCCCACCAGATTCTGGAAGTGTGCAATTGCGGCGGTTACGAGCTGCGTGTGGAAGGCGGAAACTGGCCGCAGATTACCGGCGATATCACCAGCTCGTTCGGCCTCGACCTCATGCAAAACGACTTTCCGCTGGTGCTGCAGCCATCCGAACAGGTGGACGACGGCTCGGACTGCGTGCAGATCAAGGCCAGCTTCTATCCCAACGCCATCGGGCAGTATCAGGCTTACGTGGAAATCAAATCGGATGCCCCCGGTAACAACTTGTTTGAGGTGCCGCTGGCCGGAAACGGCGTCGGTCCCAAACTCTGCACCTATCCCACCTCGCCCATCGATTTCGGGCGGGTGCAATTCGCCGAGGGTTCCACCCCGGTCGTACCGCCCCAGATCGTCGAACTCTGGAACTGCGGACCCGGCACCGCGATGATCTGCGGATTGGATATCACCATGGGGATGCAGCCCGGCGACACGCCGGTTCCCTTCCCCGATGGCACCTTCTCGATGACGGCGTTCGATCCCTACGAGCCTACGGAGGGGAACTGCTATCCACTCACCGGCGAGCAGCGCCTGCGCTTCGAGGTGCACTATGCCCCGCCGAGTCATGGGCGGCATAACGCCATCATCAACATCGACGCCGAGAGCGCGGCGGGCTATCAGCTCGACAGCTTCGTGGAAGTGGTTGGCGTGGGTACCAATTGCCCTGAAAATTACTGGGATCTCGGCACCGGCAGCTGCAGCTACTACTGCGAATTGCAGCAGGGGGTGTACGACGAGCCGGATATGGACTTCGTGGACGCCAACTGCGACGGCATCGATGGCACCATCGCCGACGGTGTGTTCGTCTCCCTGGACGGATCGCCCAACGGCACGGGCAGGATCGACGATCCGGTGGATTCGGTTTACCTGGGTAAGTCGAACGCCTTGTTCAACGGCAAGACACATGTGTATGTCTCCCTCGGCACCTACAACGAGCGGGTGCAGCTCGATAGCGGCATCGGGATCTACGGCGGTTACGCCAGCTACATGACCGATCCCGCCACGTCGCCGCTGGGTTGGAAGCGCGGCCTGAATTACGAGGTCATCTTGAACGGCGATCGCATCGGCATGCTCGCCAGCCAGATCGGCGAACGTACGGTGGTGCAGTTGGTGACCGTGATGTCGCATTCCGGTGACGATGAGGACGTCAACTCCTACGGCATCTATTCGCGCACTGCGGACTTCCTGGTTCTCGATCATGTGACGGTCGAGGCCGGTGATGGTCGCGACGGCGTGTCGGGCTTTACCTATGGACAAGACGGCGCCGACGGACCCGATGGACGTCCCGGCAAAGCCGGTCGCGAAGACGACAGCAGCTGGTATTGCGCGCAGAACGGACGTCCGGGCGTGGGTCTGGGCGGTGAAAACGATTATTGTTACGCCGATGGCGGCGATGGTGGCTTATCCTGCAAAACGGGCGGCAGTTCCTGCGCCGGGTATGCCGGCCAACAGGGAAGCGCCGGGGCCTACTGCCGGGCGCGGGTTACAGCGGCGGCATGGGCAGCTCGGGCGGCAACGGCGATCCGGGCTATGACGGTTCGCACGGCCAGGGCGGCACCAACGAAAGGCTACCTGATCAACGGCAACTGGTTCCCCAACCCGGGACAGGCCGGAACATACGGTGGTCCGGGCGGCGGCGGCGGCGGTGGCCGGCGGGCGGCGGCTCCAACAGCGCCTGGCTGACCTGCGAAGACTGGGGCGGCACCCGGCCGGCCGGTGGCGGCGCGGGTGGCTGCAGCGGCGAGGGAGGTGGTTCAGGTGGCGAGGGCGGCGGCAGCTCCTTCGGCATCTTCCTCCATAATTCCTCCCCCGAGATTCTCGATTGCACCGTGCTGGCCGGTGACGGTGGCACGGGCGGCAATGGACGGCTCGGCGGTGAAGGCGGTCGCAGTGGCGGCGGCGGTCCGGGTGGTGACGTGTACGACCAGGGCATGGGCGGCGGCGGCGGCGGCGCAGGCGGTCCGGGCGGCGCAGGCGGTTCGGGCGGCGGCGGGGCCGGGGGTAACTCCATCGGTCTTTACCGGGCCGGAACCTCCGATCCGGTGCTGAATCTGGGTACGACTTTCGAAGCCGGAACTCCCGGTCCGGGCGGCAGCCCCGGACGACCCGATGGCAACAAGGGCGAAAACGGCATGGCCTTGGACGTTCTGTAGTCGGTTTTTCGTTTGCGGGCGTTTCACGCTCGCGTAGAGAGGTAGGCGTATGCGACGCAACATATCGAGCGCATCCGGTATTTGGCTGGCCCTGATTATTCTGATGCTGTCGGCTTGTTCGGGAGATTCTTCTACAAGCAGCGATCCCACCGATGGGGATTTCGATCCGGATAACTACTTCGACACCGAGCAGGCCTGCACCGACGACGAGGGCTGCAATATCGGCGAAACCTGTTTTGGCGGCGTTTGCTATGCTCCGCTTTGCACCAGCAACAGCGATTGCGATTATGCCACGGGCTGTTATTGTCAGGTGGATCACTGCCAGTGTCCACCCAACCCGGACGGCGATAGCGACGAACCCGACGGCGACTTTGATATCTCTGAATCCACCGGAGACGACCCTTTCATCTCCACCGATCCATCCTCCATCGACTTCGGCGCGGTGCGCATCGGACAGCGCAACAGTGAAACTTTGTCGATTTACAACGCCGGGGCGGGTATTTTGCAAGTCAATGACGCTCGCATCGTGCCCAAGGATTTGGAAGGCGGGGCTTCCAGCCGCATCGACGAGTTTGATCTGGTGGGCAACATTCCTTCCGGCACCAACAAGATCGAACTGGGACCGGGAACCGAGCATACCTTCAAAGTGACTTACGAACCGGATGATCCGGGGATCGATGAAGGCATTCTGCTTTTGGGTTCGAATGCCGGGACGGTCGAAGTGCCGCTGCTTACCCGCGAGAAGGGTGAAACCTTCCTTGAAGTCGAGTGCGAATCCCCCGATACCGATTATGTTCCGCCCGGCGAAGAATATGCCGGTGCCTGCTCCTTCGGCTTGGTTCCGGTGGGTGACACGGTGGTGATGCCGATCCACATCCGCAACAAGCTCAACCCCGAATCCAACAAGGTTCTGATCATCAGCGACATCGAATTGGAGAATCCGCTGTCCGAAAATTTCGCCATCGATCGCCAGAGCATCGATATCAACGGCGATAACAACGAGATCTGGCTTGCGCCGGGGCAGACGGAGACCTTCAACCTCATCTACCACCCGCGCTCGGCCGAATTCCATTCTCTTAACCTGCTCATCGATCACAATGATACCCGCCGTGACGGCCACCCGGAAGACCCCTACCCCTTGATGCTGGTTGGTGCGGGTGTGGTGCCGGATCTGGCGGTGAATCCCGATCCCATTCATATCGGTAGCGTGGCCAAGGATCAATGCCTGTCGCGTCCGGTGACCCTGTGCAACAACGGCGGCGCGGACCTGGTAATCGATTTTGCCACCCTGCGCGACGACCGCAATGGCGTGTTTTCCTTCGATCTGCCGCTGGGTGAAGAGGCCGATTACTTCCCGCTCACGGTGGCGCCCTTCGAATGCAACGAGGTCGACGCTCTTGCCGTCACCTGTTGCCCCAAAGGCCGCGAGGCTTACTCCACGTATCTGGATGTCACCTCCAACGACCGCGCGCAGCATCCCAATTACCGCTACGTGCCTATTGATTGTACCGGTACGGTGCCCTTCTGCGGCATCAATCCGCTGAACCTCAACTTCGAATGCATCCGCGTAGGGTCGTCCAAAATCCTGCCGGTGGTCGTCAGCAATTCGGGGGACGCCAGCGTGGTGGTGCAGGACGTGCAGTTCGATCCGCCGGTGTCCAATTTCTCCTTGGACGGGGCCTTCTTCTTCCCCATTACCATCGATCCCTACAGCCAGTTGAACCTGGATGTTGCGTTCGAGGCCACCAGCGAAGGCAACTTCCAGGGGCAGATGAACATCATTTTCTCGACCGGAAGCTGCGAAAGCCAGACGGTTCAGTTGACCGCCTGTGCCATCGAACCGCACATCAACGGTCCCACCGGTTGTCTGGAGTTCAATGACGTGCAGGTGCCCCCGGCCGGTCTCAGCGAGGCCGAGTTGGAAGATTGGCGCGAGACGAAACAGGTGGTGTTGTCAAACGACGGCACCGCGCCTTTGACCATCGCCAGCATTTCGATCCCCAATATTTTCAGCGACGAGTTCGAAATGAATCCGCCGCCGCTGCCGTACGTCATTCCTCCGCTGGGCTCGCTGGCCTTCGATGTCTCTTTCCTACCGGACGATCCTTATCCCGAAAACGGGGTTCTGGTGGTGTGTTCGGATGCCTCCAACGCCTCGGGCTCGCAGTTCAACTGCAACGATCCGACCATGGATGCCCATGAGATCTGCCTCACCGCCACGCCCACCGATCCGCGTCTGGATGTGACGCCGTTGGGTTGTCAGGTGGTGTTCCGCAACGTGCTGGTGGGCGGCGACCCGGTGACGCAGGAAGTGGTGATTCGCAACATCGGCATCGGTCCGGCCACCATCGAAGACATTCGTTTGGGTAGCGGCTCTCCCGATATCAGTATCCCGGATGGCGGCATCAGTCCCGCCATCGACACCTGGCCGGCGGGCGGTTACGTGCTGCCCGGTGACGGCACCACCCATATTTCGGTGATCGTCAAGTTCGAGCCGACCATCGGCACGCCCTATCACACGCGCTCGCTGGAAATTGTGCACACCGATAAAGACGCCCATTGCCTCAACGAGGATCCGGGTGCTCAGTACCCGATCTACAGCGTCGACATCTTCGGTTCCTCCAGCAACAACACCCCGCCCATCGCCATCGCCAAATCGCCGGTGGGAACTCCGGCGGGGCCCTACGGAACACGCGAACTGCACGTGCGCGTGGGTGAGGAAATCAACCTGGACGGCACGGCCTCCTACGACCTGGACGACGATCCGGAAACCCCGGAGACCGAAGATTCGGTGGTCGAGTATCTCTGGGAAGTGGATGATCCGAGCAAGGTTACGTTTACCGGTGCGACCAACGGCTATTTGACCGCCGCGCGTTTCGACCATTACGGCGTTTACACCATCTCGCTGCGGGTGAAAGACGAACGCGACACCTGGTCGGATGAGACGCTGCTGGATTCCAAGCTGCGCGTCTATGTCGAGAAAACGCCCACGGCGCGCCTCTACGAGTGCGATACGCTGGCCACCTCGCTTTACGTCGAAACCGGGACCGAAATCTGCTTCGACGGCAGCCTGTCGGAAGACGAGGACGGCTCGGCCGTGGCCGACTACCGCTGGTTTATCCAGGAGGCTTACGGGCAGCGCTTCAATTTCGCGGTCGGCACCTCGCAGGCCACCTACACCTTCCGCGATGCCGGAGTCTTCACCGTCATTCTGGAGGTGGAAAATGCCGATGGTGTGACGGATGAGGCGGAAATGCTGGTGGAAACCTACCACGATCAGGGAATCCGCGTGGAAATGGTCTGGACCGGTCTCGGCAATGTGGATATGCACTGGCTGCGGCCGGGCGGTTACTTCAAGGACGTCTCCGACTGCTGGTCGGGCAATCCGTCGCCCAACTGGGGGCCTTACGGCCAGGGGCATCCGTTGTTCGAGCAATCCTCACCCGACGGCAACTCGCCCGAAGTCGTGAGTCATGATGACCCCGGAAACGGCTCCTACACGGTCAAGGCGGAGTTCGTTACGCCTACCGAGAACTGCCGTAACGAAACCAAGCTCAAGCATTATTCCAGCAACTGCGATATGTGCGATTGCGATTGCAAGCCTTTCTGCTTGATTCTGCGCATCTGCTGCAACAGTTGCGATGTGCCCACCACGGAGTGGGTGTGCGATCCGATTCCCGCCAACCTGACTTTGCGCATGTATGCGGGCAGCGATATCAACCCCACCTGCGTGTCCGCCGGGAACCAGGTCACCACACAGGGCCAGATTTTCTCACTCAACATCGTACGTGACGACGGCGAGTGGATCTGTCCCTAACCTGCGTTGCTTTCTAAACGATAAAAGCCCCCGGTTTTGCCGGGGGCTTTCGTGTATCGGGTGCCGGAGCTCGGCGGCTTGGCGGCGGGCCGAGGGGCCCCGTCCGTGAAATGTCAGTTGCGCATGCAGACGGCGTAGTTGATGTGTCCTTGGTGACCGAAATCCACCGCGCCATAATAGAAATTCACGAGCCAGGCATACGGGCCCAGCTTTTCGGGTATCACCTCTGCCGTGGATGACCAGACGAGAACGCGGCCGCCGTCCATCTCATCCGGCCAATAGCCGGTTTGCGGGTCCGGTCCGTTGCCGTCTCCGCAACCGACGCAGCTGTTGTCTTTGCAATAAACGGTCAGGCAGTCGCCGTCCTTCACGTTGCAGCTACCGCCCGTCTGGGTGGCCGGGCAGCCGCGAATCAGGGTGCGCAATTCATCGATACTGGGTAGGTGCCAGTCGTCGTGTCCGTCCAGCACCAGATCGTCGCAATGCGTTTTGGCCGGGTTCCATTGCACGTAAGCGAAATCCGCTTTCTGCCAGACATAGCCGGTTGTCGGATCGGTCCAGGTAAGGGCCTCGGGCGCGTCGCCGTCGGTGGTATCGCCGTCGGTCGTGTCGCCGTCGGTCGTATCGCCGTCGGTTGTGTCGCCGTCGGTCGTATCACCGTCGGGGTCATCGCCGTCCGTGTTTTCGTCGTAACTTCCGCAGATGTTGTTGATGCAAACGGGTCGGTCATCATCGTCGGGGCAGTCGGAAACGCTGGCACAATAGATATGCGGGGTTCGGGCGGTGGCGCATTCCGGCTCGGCGGGCGGCAGAACTTCGGCCGCGCAGGCGAGGAACTCGGCTTTCGTGTAGCTTTCTTCACTCTCGTCGGCGCAGGTCACGAGAATGTTGTCCCCTTCGAGTTTGACGCTGTAGGTTTCGCCTTCATCCTCTTCGGTGGCGTCGTCATCCAACGTCAGATAGCGGTATTCCGTGACCTCCCCGTTCGCGTCGGAGAAAAGCTTGATCATGCCGCATTTTTCGCCGTCGACCGAAAGGATCAGGTCGCAGGCGGTTTGATCGGCTTCTTCTTCGCACAGGGTTTTGATGGTGCGGCCATCATCGAAAGAAACGTAATCCTGCTCTTCCTGGGTGTAGCTGAGGCAATCGACATCCGGGTTGGTGAGGAAGCATTCGCGCACGTTGCTTTCTTCCAACAGCCGGATCAGACAACTGTCGTCGGTGCGGCATTCGACCTGTTCCATTTCACTCATGTCGCCGTCCGCTTGGGCGTCCATATCGCCGTCCGTGTCGCTCTCCGACGAATCGTCGTTGCAGCCGGTCAGAACGAAGAACGCACAAATCGACAGCAGAAGACAGCACGACAGTTTTCGTTTCATGTTTACCTCCGAGAATTAGTAGGAATTCACTCGCCCTCTTCTACACCAATTGTTTGCTGAGAGCAAGCTGTAAGTGGAGGGTAAACCGGAGCTTGCCGTGGTGGGGTTGCTCGGGAATTACTATTCGGCACGTATTGACGATGCGGCTGGGCTACAAAATAGAACCCCCCCGGCCAAACCGGGGGGGCATGTATGGACGTAGTTGAACGGGATAAATCAGATAGCCGAGGGATCGATGCGCACGGCATCGCCGCTCATCGGCACGGCCCACAGGAAGACGTTGTCGCTATCGTCTCTGACCGCGAAGATATCCAGAATCGTACCTTCGGCCAGATCGGGCGTTTCGAAGATCAGGTCGGGGGTGGCGTCGTCATCCACGTCAAAGCCCAGGGTGTAGGCACCGGCCGGAAGGTCGAGATAGCCGCCCGCCACACCGAAGTCGACATTTTCGTAAATAATGGCGGGATCGCCCGTTTCGGGAATGTTCCAGATGTCGACCTGACCCACGTCCACGGCCGTATGAATGGCGCGCACGCGGATTTCACCCATCGCGGTATCGCTATAATTGCTTTCGAGAAGCAGCGGTTGGATGCTGGCCAGTTCGTTGAAGGCGACGGCGGTGTAGTAGACGCCACTCGCCAGCGAGGCGCCATCGACGCTCAGGACCGCATTGGCTACCGTGTCGTCTTTGGCCGTGATGTCCAGATCATAATCGCCCGGATCCAACTCGGCAAAGGAGCTGAAATCACCGAAGCTCAAATCGGAGAAGGCCTTTATCGTGCCGTTGACATATACGTCCACCGCCGGAGCGTCGGGCGAGAGGTGCAGGGCGCGGATGTTGGCCGGTGCGGGCGTCGCGTTGATGCTGGCGGTGGTGCCGTCGGCGAACTGGGCCAGCAGGAAGACCTGGGTGCCGTCGTTGACCGCAAAGACGTTCAGAATGCTGCCTTCGGCCAGGTCGGGCGTTTCGAAGACCAGGTCGGGGGTGGCGTCGTCATCGACGTCGAAACCCAGGGTGTAGGCACCGGCCGGGAGGTCGAGATAGTCGCCCGCCACACCGAAATCGACATTTTCGTAAATAATGGCGGGATCGCCCGTTTCGGGGATGTTCCAGATGTCGACCTGACCCACGCCCGCAGCCGTATGAATGGCGCGCACGCGAATCATGCCCATGTCGGTGTCACTCAGGTCGTCCACCAGGGCCAGGGCCTTGATGGAGCCGAGCTCGTCGTAGGCGACGGCGGTGTAATAAGTGTCCGCCATCAGGTCCAGATCGGCGATGTTGAGCACGCTGTCGCCGATTTCGCCATCGGCGGGAACGATGTCAAAGGTGTAGGTGCCCGCAGGGACGTCCAAGTAGTCGGTACCATCAGGGAATTCCAGATCTTCTACCGCACGCAGGGCGCCGTTAACCAGGATGTCCACCGCCGGGGCGTCGGGCGAGAGATGCAGGGCGCGGATGGAAGTAGTATCACCAGGCTCGTCGCCATCGGGATCGTCGCCGTCGGGATCGTCGCCGTCGGGATCGTCGCCATCGGGATCGTCGCCGTCGGGGGTGTCGCCGTCGGGGGTGTCGCCATCGGACATCTCGTCATCGTCATCTCCGCAGCCGGAAGCCAGAATCAGGGTGGCTAGCAGAAAGACGGTTAGAAACCAATATTTGGTAAAGCCGGTTAAGATTTTCATGAGATCCTCCTCGAATTTGATGTTCGTATGAGTTTTAATGGGCATATAGAACCAGAACAGATAGGCGTGCCCGCTCTGAAGTTCTATCGACAATGAGTCCTTAAGTCTCATCGTCGATACCCCTTTTAGAAAAGTTGCGGACGGATATTATTCCCTAAACAAGAACCGGACTCTCGGATGTGACAAAAATAACGGTGTAATTCTCGTGTGATAGATATGTTGAGCACGGGCGACGGAATGTGTTTTACGGGTTCGGGTAACGGCTGGAGAATCGATGGAAAGCCGACAATGAATGAAAACGGGAGTTGACAAAAAAGCAGCGGTGGACTCATAATACAAACGTAAACATCCGAGAACAACTCAAATGGCGCGAAGTGGACAGGCTGCTGGTTTGTGCGGTCGTCTGTTTGCGGCCGTGGCCGGGCCGTGACTACCGCGTGGAAGCCGTCAAGAGAATATGTTACGTGAGCAGGATGACCTGTTCGATTATCCCGGCCTCGATTGAATTTCAACGCGAGCCGGGGTGAACGCGCTTACAGCTCGGCGTCGATGTAGCCGAAGTAGCGGCCCATCCAGTAGGGCAGCAGATAGCCCGCCGGGGGGCTGACATCCGTCAGATTCTCGGCGCAGACCTCGCGCTCGTTGGGGTCGCCCCACCATTCGAAAACCGACGAGCAGCGCTTCTCCACCGGGATGGGCTGCTCGGCCAGGCTGCCGTGGCGTTGGGACTGGCACCATTCGGCGGTGTCGGAGTTGTCCTGGGCGCGGCGCATCTGATCGGTATGAAAGCGTTTGAGGGAGCAGATTGCGTCGCCGACGAGCTTGCGCGCATCCTCGGAGTCGTAGTCGTCCGCTTCCATGCGGCTGACCAGAATGAAATTCTTGAAGGGGTCGCCCTCGTTCCAAAGATCGCGTCCGGCGCTGTCGGGGCCGTGCGTGTTGGCATGAAAATAATCGCGGTAGGTGGCGCGCAGCTCTGCATCTTCTTCGAACCAGATCAGGTTGAAATAGTTGAGCACGGCGATGGAAATGGTGTCGTAGTTGGAGCTGCAGCCGAGGGCCAGGCCCATGCTGTGCAGGTATTCGCGGTAGTCTTTGGGGGTTTCGAAAAGCTGATCGATGCAGGCGTTTTCACCCGACATCTGCAGCAGGCAGTCGTAGTAGGCGTCCGCCAGCTCGGCGTCGCCCGTGACCACCGCCGCTTCCTTGATCCAGGCCAGCGCCATCAGGGCGTTGGAACCGGGCACTTCGTCCATCGACAGCGCATGGGCCGAGCCGTAGCGCGTGTTGCGGCCGTCGTAGTCGTTGAGCCAGAAATTGTGATCCACGAGGTGGTGGCCCACCTGCCCCAGGATGTCGAGCGCGATTTGGCGGGATTCGGCGTCGTCCACGATCTTGGCCACGATGCCCGCCGCGAACATATGCCCGGCCAGCTCGTCCTTGCTGACGTTCATCTGCCAGCAGAAACCGGCGAAGCGGGTGTCGGTGCAATGGGCCGTGTCCTTCAGCCAGTCGCCCGCGCCGTCGTTCAGGCTCGGATCCCAGGTTTTGAAACAGCCGTCCGTGTCGATTTTGACGAACTGATTGCCCTTCATGTCGCTACCGGGCGGCACGTAACGGGCGTAGCGCTCGTTGTCGGTGGCGGCGCTCAGGTACGGCTCTTCATCTTCGATGCAATATTGTTGCGGCAGGCCGGGGTCGCGGAAGTCGCGCGTATACAGGCCGGGTTTGCCGGTGATCAGCAGCATCTGGTAGGTGCCGTTCAGGGTGCGGCGCAATTGAGTCAAGGCTTCCGCCTCGCCGGTGGCGGCGTAGCGGAAGGCCTGGGAGGCGACGTAGAGGCTGGTCCACAGGCCGTTGTTCTCGCTCAAGCGGTGCTCGCAGGTCGGCAGCTGGTCATCCGCCACGATGCTGGTGGGAACCGGCGCATCGCAGCGCAGGCCGAAGACGCGCGAGTAGGCTTCATGGCCGGGGGCGTCGGCGGGCACTTGGTGCAGCTTGGGCACGATCCAATCGTAGTAGGCGGCTTTGTCTTTGAGGCTCATGCCGCCAAGCAGCTCGCTTTCCGGGCAGGCGGACCAGGCTTCCTGCGGACCGGACCAGGCTTCGCGGTAATCCCAGCTTTCGTTTTCGCCCGCGTTTTCACTGTCGCCATCCACATCGTCGTCGCCATCGGGGGTGGGGGCGTCGGCGTCGCCGGAGGAATCGCTATCGCCGTCCGGATCGTTCAGCGGGTCGCTGTCGCTGCCTCCGCAGCCGCAGAAAAGAAAGACCGCCAGGACGAGTGTGGCCAGAAGAGATTTTTGCATCGCGTCACCTGCCGTGATGATTCGGGTTCTGTTTTCGGAAATCGGGAGCGGACTCCTCATCGAGATGAGCAGCATGGTACTGCAAGGCGCGCGCGGACGCAAGCGAATGCGTTGTAGGCCAGGGCGTTACAATTATGATTGAGTCTCGAATAATTTTCGATTGATGATGGGTGGCACGGGCTAAACCGTCAGGTTTGCCCGTGAAAACAGCATGGGCAAGCCAAAGGCTTGGCCCATGGCACCCCGTAAGCCCTAAGCAGGAGCAGGGCTCTGTCCTGCTCCGCATGGTTGTCTTCATCTCAAGCATGTATTTTGCATTGTCACTTCATTTTGTTATACTTCCATCATGCCAGCGATACGAATTTCAAAAGAAGAGAAGGATCAATATTATTTTGTCACTCCGACAATCCGACTCTGGTACTACATCCTCGACCGCCACAACCGGTGGGAGATTCTTGCGGATAGTCTGCGTTTTCTGGTTCAGGAAAAGGCCTTGAGCATCCATGGCTATGTATTCATGCTCAATCATTTGCATTTGATCGTCCAATCTCAGGACGTAAGCGGATTTTTGCGAGATTTCAAAAGCTTCACGGCTCGTGAACTGAGAAAAAACATCGAACAGACTGAGCCTGGGTTATTGCAACTATTCAGAACCGAATCCGGGACATATGAATTCTGGAAACGGACGAACATGCCTGAACCGTTGGTGTCGGAAACGTTTTATTTCCAAAAAATGAACTACATTCATAATAATCCGGTCAAAAAGCAGTATGTCCGCAAACCCGAAGATTGGTATTGGTCTTCGGCCTTGACCTACGAAACCGGTGAATCCGGACCGTTGCCATTGAGGCGGCTTGACGACATGATGATGCCATGATGAATGGAGCGATGGCGGAATGCCTTGAGCAAGGCAGGAGCCTTGCTGGAGGACAACAAACGGAGCAGGACAGGAGCCCTGCTCCAACGAAGAGGGAGTAGGGGGATGGAAATACCGGAATGGTTATTAGGCGCGCTGGCCGCTGCAGTCCTTACCTTGGTAATTTCGATCTTGGTTCTTCGTTACCAGTTGATGCTGGACCGCATGTACAATCGGCTGGAAAAACTCTATACCTCAGCATGGATGTGGAGACGGCGACTGCATCAGTTTAATGCCAGTTCACAAAACTTCGGGAAGGCATTAACACAAGCAGAGGATGATTTCAGACTTAGCTTGGCTATGGCGACACCGCATTTGTGCAAATCGAACGGTGAACTAAAAATCATTAACCAGTATTTTGATGCTGCAAATGATATGGGAACGGCAATTCTTAGCGATTCTGCCGATAAATCAAAAAAATGGAAGGAGTTAGAAAAATCCTTTGAGAAGGTGGATGATCTTTTCAGACAGAAGCTCGATCCACGGATTATTGTCGCACTACCGAAATAAATATACAAAGCATATCGTTGTACCTTAAGCAGGAGCAGGGCTCTGTCCGGCTCCGCAGGGTTGTCTTCATCTCTCCCTCCAGTTTACCGCATCCATTCACCGTCGCCTTGTTTTGTGGTATACCGGTTGCGAGGCCACGATTGAAAGGGAGAGCGACGATGCGAGAGCTTTTACGCTGGGGGATTTTGGGGACGGCGTCCATCAGTGAAACCGTGATCCCCGCCATTCAAAGCTGCACAGGCAGTCGGATTGCCGCCGTCGCCAGTCGGACACAGGCGCGCGCGGATGAATGGGCGGCGCGTTACGCCATCCCGCTGGCCTTTTCTTCCTACGACGATCTGCTGCACTCGGGCGAGGTGGACCTGATTTATTTACCTTTGCCCAACAGCCTGCATGCCGAGTGGACGATTCGCGCGCTTGAGGCGGGTTTGCATGTGCTGTGCGAAAAGCCGCTGGCTCTCGATGCGCGTGAGGCCCACACCATCGCCGAGGCCGCGAAGCAAAGCGGCCGTCTGGCGGCGGAAGCCTATATGTACCGGCATCATCCGGTTTACGCACGCCTGCAGGAGCTGGTCGCCGAGGGCAGCATCGGGCGCGTGAAATCCATCCACAGCGAGTTTTCCTTCATGGACGACGAGCCCGATACGATCGTGGCCAACGCCGAACTGGGGGGTGGGGCTTTGATGGACGTGGGCTGTTATTGCGTCAATGCGTCCCGCCTGATCGAAGGCGCCGAGCCGCGCCGCGTGTCGGCTTTCGCCCGGCTGGATCCGGTGGATTTCAGTCTGGTCGGCCTGCTGGAATTTCCGAGCGGTACCTTGGCTACCTTTACAACCAGCATCGAAAGCGCCGAGCGCCATCGCCTGGAAATCCACGGCGAAAGCGGCATGCTGGTTTTGAAAAGCCCCTGGCATCCCGGCGACCAGTATGCGCAAATTAGTATTCAACGCCACGGCGAAGCGGACGAGCGCGTGTCGGTTGCGGGGGACGATCCGTATTATCTCGAAGCTCAAGAGTTCGTGGAGGCCTGCGCCGGTAAGCGACCGCTACGCTGGCCCATCGCCGATGCCGTGGCCAATATGGCGGTGCTCGACGCGCTGAAAGTGTCGGCGCGCGAAGGGCGCGCGGTGGCCCCGAATGAGGCGAAAACGTCGCTCTGATCGTTGTAACCAATTGTTATCACAAAGTAATACCGGATAATCGCGCGGTTTTGTCGAGGCAAGTCGAGGCTGTCTCGCGCCTATTATGAATTATCCAATAAAATCAATGAGATAGAGGTGCTACTTTGGAGTAGCTAATATAACCACTGAGTAGAATATATTAAGTATACGATATTGATAAGAAAAATTAGGCGTGTTCGGGAGTGCCGCACGGCTCGTCCACCGGGGGCTTGCAATCGATAAGTCCCGAATTCGACCCGTGAATTTCGCGGTGTGACGTTTCCGGCTTGCCGCGCCCAGCCCGTTCCGTCACGACCCCGCATTCTCGCCCATGTGACGTATTACGACAAGCCTTGTATTCCGATATGAAAGCGACTTCCCGCAAAACGTGGGGCCGGAAATCCCGTGTCATTTCAAGGGATCGGCAAAAGGGACGAAACGCGCATGTCGCGCAGCGAGCGCAAAACGGACCTTTCGGCGGTGAGGCGTCCTGCGGCGCGTTTTTCGCCAAAGCGGCAAAATAGGGCGGTCGCGGCAACTCGACCCAACGGCGCAAAAAGCGCAGTGTGGGTTGGCGCGCGCACAAAAAAACGGCGGACCGAAGCCCGCCGTCGGAGTCGCAAGGGATGGCGCGCTTACTCGTCCAGGGAGGGCGAGTCGCTGTTGACGGTCGGGGGCGGCAAGTCGTCCACCGGGCCTTCGTCGAGCACCGTGCCCCAGGAATCGGCCGAGAGTTCCAGCCAGTCGAAAACCTCGCCGTCGGGATAGGTGGCTTCGATGCGCAGGGTGTCGCAGCCCGCTTCGATGTTGAGAAAATGGTGTTCGTAGTGGGCCACTTTGGTTTCGGGCCAATCCATGCACCAGGCGTCGAGAGTGCCGCCGCCGCCGCCGGTGATGATATGCGTCAGACCGCCTTCCACCGTTCCGCGTTCATAGCCATGCATATGACCGCTGAAGTAGGCATGGAAATGGTTCTCGGCCAGAAGCGGCAACAGCCAGCCACGCACCGGTTGGTAGCCTTCGTAGGTGCACGAGCCGTCGCCCCAGGCTTCGGCGTAGCCCGGTTCGTGGGCGTAAGCGAAACGCCAGGTAGCGGCCTGGGCGGCGGGCGAGGTGATTTGCTCGCGGATATAGGCGCTCAAGGTCGTGTCGGCGTCGCCGATGGCGAAGAAGGCCTTGTTGGTATCGATCACCACGAAAAACGCGTTGCCGTAGGTGTAGCTGTAAACCGATTCCTCCTCGGCGTCGTCGGACCAAAGCGGCAGGGCGTAGAGATCGTAGATATTCTGGCTGTAATCTTCGTGATTGCCGATGGCCGGGAAGAAGGGCACTTCGTGGAACAGCGGGCGGGCGGGCTCGAAAAGCTGATCGCGCCAAAGAGAATACAGGCTGCCCTCCTGCACGTGGTCGCCCACGCCGGCGAGCATGTGGGGCTTGGTGGCCGCGATGCCGTCGACGACGGTACTGAACGTGGCCGGTCCGTGCTGATTGTCGCCCCACACGGCGAAACGGAAACCCTGGTTCTCGCCCGGAGCGGTGTAAAAATGATGCATAGCGGAGGTGGTGCCGTTCGAGCGCACGCGATAGGCGTAGCGTTGGTTGGGGGACAACCCCTCCACTTTGATTTCGTGCACGTTCGAAACGCCCTCCTGGGAGAGGGTTTGATCCGGTTCGTCGCCTTCGCCGATGAGCACCGTTCCGTCGCTCTCATCGACGGTGCGCCACATCACCACGATGGACGTGTCGGTGGCCTGCATCAGGTAGGGGCCCAGCTCGAAGGTGTCGTCGGCGACCATCGGCAGTTCGCGTTGGGCGATCGGCGACACGCATTGCAGCGGGATGGGTCCGTCTTCATCGCCGTCCTCGTCGCCATCCGGGTTGTCACCGTCGGGTTCGTCGCCGTCGGGCGTGTCGCCATCTGGCGTGTCGCCATCGGGCGTGTCGCCATCGGGCGTGTCGCCGTCGGGCGTATCGCCGTCGGGCGTGTCGCCGTCGGGCGTATCGCCGTCGGGCGTTGCATCATCATCCGAACATCCGCTTACGATGACGAACAAGAGGGTCAGAGTCAACAGCATCCATATACAACCGCGCAGCGACATGAGAACTCCTTACGATAAGCAAAGCCCGGGTGCCGGGGTGAGTGTTAGGTCAAGGTTAGCACAGGTTGAAATTGGTGTTAATGAAAAAGTCCCATGTCGAGCCGATCATTTTTCAACAAGTTGAAAATACACGTGAATACAGTCGCGGCAGGAGCGCGTATTCGGCTTTGGTGTCTCGCTCGATTCGTGCTACACTCGCGGTGTCTTCCACAAATTTCAGGAGGTGCGAGATGGCACGCAGTGCGGCGGCATGGCTTGGGGTGGCCTTGGTGATGCTTTACGGCGTCTGCGGACTGGGCGGTTGCGGCGAAGACTACCTGGAGGATCCGCCCGAGGATGAAAATACGGCGACCGACGGGGACCAGGAAGCCGCAGCGGAGCCCGCCATGATTGCGGTCAGCGGCGTGGCCTACGCTTTCAATCTGCCGGGCACGCCCTATGGCGTGATCGCCGATGCCACCCTTTCGATTCTCGAAATGCCCGGCATTGAAACCACCAGCGACGCCGAGGGCGAGTTTGCGTTCGAGGCTCTGCCTGCCGGAGAACAGGCAACGTTCGTTCTGACGGCGGAGGGCTTTCCCGAGGCGCAGACCAAAACCTTTACCCTGCCGGAAGAAGACCTCGATTGGGTAACCTTCCAGGTGCCCGACAACGACCTGTTCGCGCTGATCGCCGCCAGCCTGGGGGTCAATCCCAGCGCCGAGTTCTGCCAGATGGTCACCACCGTGACGGTGGTCGGCAAGATGATCGCCGATGAAGGCTCGCACGGCGAGGAAGGCGCGACGGTCAGCAGCGATCCCGAAATCGAGGCGGCCAGCGGCCCCATCTATTTCAATGAGGATGTGCTGCCCGATCCGGAACGCACGGAGAGTTCGGACGACGGCGGGATTTTGTTTACCAACGTTCCCCCGGGCGTTTATACCTTGAGCGCGCATAAAGACGGGGTGGATTTCGAGAGCGTCACGATGACCTGCCGCCCCGGCGTGTTCGTCAACGCTTCGCCGCCCTACGGTCTGCAGGCGCTGGAGTAGGCGGAGATCCGGGTGGCGCGCGTCTCTCTTTTTTCCGCGTCCCCAACGAAAAACCCCGCCTGAAAAGACGGGGTCGCGAAATCGGATCGGGGTGAAGCTTACAGCAGGTCGAGTTCCGTCAGCACCTTGATCAGGCGGCGGATGACTTCCTTGGTCTGCTCGACGGTGCCCACGCTCAGGCGGAACACGTTGGCCAAAGCCGGGAAGCTGGAACGATCGCGCACGTACACGCCTTCTTCCGCCAGCTTTTCCACCACTTCTTTCGTGCGCTCCACACGGATCATCACGAAGTTGCCGGGCGTGTTGATAAAGGACAACCCGTTGCGCTCGCACCAACGTTCGAGCAGTTCCTTGGCTTTATCCACCTCGTCCACATAGCGCTGGTAGTAGGGCAGGTCGTCCAGCGCGGCGGCGGCGGCCACCTGGGCCACCTGGTTGACGCTTTTGGGGTTGTACAGGCAGCCCAGCTGTTTCATCACAGACGGCTGGCCCACCATGTAGCCGACGCGCAGCGCCGCCAGGCCGAAGGCCTTCGAGAAACTGCGTGTCACCACGATGTTGTCGAAGGCGCCCACCAGTTCGATTCCCGACTGCCGGGCGAACTCGTAGTAGGCTTCATCCAGCAAAAACAACGTATGCGGAGCCGACGCCAGCAGTCCCGACAGCTCTTCCAGATTATACAAGGTGCCGGTGGGATTGTTGGGATTCACCAGATAGACGATCTTCGTCTCTGTCGTAATCTGCTCGCGGATCATTTCCAGATCGAAATTCAGATTGTCATCACAGCTGATTTTGTCGATCACCGCGCCGCGACTTTTGGCATACAGCAGGAAATGCGTGTAGGTCGGATACGGCGACAGCACGCGGTCGCCCGGATTCAGGTAGGTTTTGCAGATAAGATCGAGGGCGTCGTCCGAGCCGTTGGTCACGAGGATATGATCGGCCGGATAACCCACGTAGCTTTGCAGACGCAGGCGCAAGTTGGTGGAAAAAAGCTGCGGGTAGATGTTGAGCCCCAGCTTGCCGTCCAGATACGATTGGATGGCCTTTTTCACCTTGGGCGACGGCGGAATGGTCGACTCGTTCCAGTCGAGCTTGAAATGTTCGATCTCCGGACGCTCTAAAATCCGCGGCAGGGATGAAACCGGTTCATACGGTTTGAGCCCCTTGACGACATCGGCGACTTCCAGATTCGTGCGCTCGACCAGGGTCAAGGGCTGAATCCGGGTTGCCTTCTTTTTTTGTATGGAGGCTTTCGCCATAATAGCGTATCCTTTTGTCTATTGAATAGCCAAATGGCCCTCGGCGCACACGCCGCCGCGCAGAATCATTTGATCTCGTATCACTTTCATGATTGTCGAATCTAAAGAACAGGGCGGATGATGCGGAAGAGCCCACCCTTTACTAGGTGCAATGGTAATGATATTTCGGTTAAATGTCAACTCAAAATGTTGGGACTCAATTGCTAACCTTGCGATAATACGACCGATATGCTAAAATTCGCCGACCGTGTCCGGCTTAACCCAAACCTAACGGGAGCGGATAGATGTTCGTTCTGCTAATCAAGCTTGTGATCATTCTTTTTTGCTTCGGGGTGCTGTTCTCGGGGCTGACGATGTTGATCGCCTACTCGCTGGCGCGCGCCGAGTATGCCAAACCGGATTTCGAAACGCCGCTCGGGCGCAGCTATCCGGCCGGGGCGTTCAAGGCCTTCGTCAACGAGTTCTGGGTTCTGGCCTGGATGTACGCCTCGTACCCCTTCGGTTTTTTCGACCGCGACCGCGAGATCAACCGCAAAAATCTCGACAAGCTGCCGCCGGTTCTGTTCGTACATGGCTGGACCGAAAACCGCATCTTCTGGGGTTGGTTGATCCGTCACCTGAAAGGCGAGGGGCTGCGTCGCCTGTACACCATCAATCTGCGCCCGGTGGACGCTCCGGTGAGCCGCTACCGCGATCAGCTCAAGCAGCGCATCGACGAAATTCTGGCGCTCTCCAAACACGACAAAGTGCTGCTGGTCACCCATTCCATGGGCGGCATCGTGTCTCGCGATGTCATCCGGCACTATGGTCCGCAGCAAATCGAGCGGCTCATCACACTGGGAACGCCGCATCAGGGAACGGTGATGGGCTTCGCCGCGCCGGGACGCGCCGTGCGTGACATGCTGCCCCACTGCGCCTTCCTCTCCTCTCTGGAACAGGACGAAAACATCCGCAAGGTGGACGTGCACAGCATCGTGTCGGTGCACGACAATCTGGTGGCGCCTTTCGTTAACGGCTGGCTGCCCGGCTCCACCCGCTACGCCGTGCACGGCGTGGGACATAACGGACTGCTGGCCTCGCCCGACGTTCTGCGTATCCTGCGCAGCCTGCTTTACGCGATTCCCGCCCAGGCGCCCGCCTCCGATGAAGAGGCCAAAACGGCGGCCGAGAGCCTCGACGCGGACAGTCGCCGCCGCTTGCAGGCGAAAGTTCGCGAAAAGATGCAGGCCAAAACTCAGTCGGTCGATGCCCCTGAAGCCGTTGAACCGAAAGCTTCCGAAGCCCTGGAACCGGTGGAGAAGCCGAAACCCAAAGCGAAACCCAAGCCGAAGGCCAAACCGGCAAGCAAGCGCGACACCAAAGCGAAGCCGAAACCGAAAACGACCCAAACCGCCCGAAGCACGAAATCCGCCAAAACGACGAAAGCGACGGCCAAGCCGACTCGCCGCGCCAAGGCCGACGCCCAGAGCGCGCCCAGCGACCCGAAAGCCAAGGAACAGGCGAAAAAGAGCCTGATGAGCAAACTCAAGAAAGAAAGCTAGGCCGTGCCCCGTTCCCGTCGCAGCCGGAAAAAAAGCGGTCCCAACCCATTTGTACAGGCGTTTTACCGCTCGGTGGCCGACTATCACGAGCGCACCATCGCGCGTCTGGTCGAGGACGAGCGCGACACGGAGCCGCGCGTGCGTCTGACGGTGACGGCGCTGGTGCTCAAGGCCTGCTTCGTGCGTCTGGCCCACGAACGGCATTTTCTCAACGCCGACTCGCTGCCGCTTTTCGCCGATCTGGTCAAGCTGCGCCGCCATAAAAAACGCGACCACGGCCAGGTGGCCATGTGGGAAGCCGATCTGCTGCATGTGGCGGTGGACAACCTGCTCGAAAACCTGGAGGTGAATTCGTCGCTGGTGGCCCGCGCGCACCTGGGCGAACTGTTCACGCTGTTGTCGGGCTATCGGCTCGACCGGCTCGACCGCGACATTCTGGGCGGCGTCTACCAGGCCGTCAGCCAACGCGACGCCCGCAAAGCCAGCGGCCAGTACTACACGCCTCCGGCGGTGGTGGAAAGCATTCTCGACGATCTGTCGCTCGACCCGCTGGCGCGTCCCGAGTTGAGCGTCTGCGACCCGGCCTGCGGTTCGGGCCAGTTTCTGCTCGGGGCCTACGATCGCCTGAAAGCGCATTACCTGGATGCGGGGCAGACCGCGTTCGAGGCGCACCGGCGCATCGTCGAGGAACATCTGTTCGGCTTCGACATCGATCCTTTCGCCATCGTGCTGACGCGCATGAACCTGTTTTTGAAGGAACGCGGCGATGAGCCCCTGCGCTTCAACATCCACCGCGTCAATCCGCTCGATCGCGGCGAGCACAAGCTGTTTTGCTGTGTGGCGGGCACCGACGACATGATCGGCCGCTTCGACTGCATCATCGGCAATCCGCCCTGGGGCTCCAAGCTCGACGCCCGCGAAAAGGCCGTTCTGCGCAGCGAATTCGTCAGCGCGCAAAGCGGCGTCAACTCCTTCACGTTGTTTATCGAACGCGGCTTGGAATTGCTGAACGACGGCGGTCGGCTGGGCTTTCTCATTCCCGACGCCTATTTGAATATCCGCGCCCATCGCGCCTCGCGCAAGCTGTTGCTGGAAACGGCGCACCTGCGGCGCATCGCCACCTGCGGCGAACTGTTCGAGCGGGTGTTCGCACCCTCCATGATCCTGGTGGCCGAAAAAATCGCCGACCGTCACGCAGCGACGGAGCGCGCCGTGCAGATCGTCACCGACCTGGGCGCGCCCGGCGAATCGCGCCGCACGATTTCCCAAGCGGCGTTTCTCTCGACGCCCGAACAGATCTTCAACATCCATATGGACGACGGCACCCGGCGGCTGTTGTCGCAGATCGACCGGGGCGGTGCGCGATTCAAGGGTCACGCCACCTGGGGGCTGGGCATCGTCACCGGCGACAACGGGCGGTTGATTTCGCGTTTCAAGCAGTCGCCGCGCCATGAAGCGCTGATTGTCGGACGCGATCTGCTGCCCTACCGCATTCGCGAGAGCCGTCACTTCATCATCTACGACCGCAGCGAGTTGCAGCAGGCCTGCCCGCGCGAGATTTTCGACGCCCCGCAGAAGCTGGTCTATCGCTTCATCGGCAAGCGGCTGGTCTTCGCGCTGGACGACCAGGGACGTTTCACGCTCAACAACGCCAACGTGCTCATTCCCAAGCTGCCGGGCTTTCGTCCCGCCTATCTGCTGGCCTTGCTCAATTCCAGCGTGCTTCAGTATTACTACACCTTCAGCTTTTTCACGCTCAAGGTGCTGCGCGGCAACCTGGAACGCCTGCCGCTGAAGTGGGCGCCCGAAGAACGCCAGCAGGCCATCGAAGCGGCGGTCGCCGAACTTGCGGGGCTTGAGGGCGATGCCTTCGACGCCCAGGTGCTTGCCATCGATCGCGCGGTGGCCGGCATATACGGGATTTCCAACCCGGACTACGCCAGCTTGTGCCGTCGTCTGGCCGAAGAACTCGGCGACCTCCCCCAGGCCGGACCGCCCCGTTCCGCCGACGCGGCTTGAGCCGTCATGAGCGCCACGATCCGTAACACGAAGGGCTCGCAATGACATCACCGAAGAAAAAAGCTACGAAAATCGTCTTGTCCGTTCTGGCCGTGCTGCTGTTGCTCTACGGCGCGTATCTCTGGCAATTCGAGATTCGCGGCAACGTGCACGCCGTCACCCCCGGCGAGGTGTACCGCTCGGGCCAGCTCTCGGCGGCGCGCTTGAAAGAGGTGGTGGCGGAGCACGGCATCCGCAGCGTGCTGAACCTGCGTGGGGCCACCCCCGGCGAAAGCTGGTACGACGACGAGATGCGCGTCAGCCGCGAGTTGGGACTGACCCATTACGACGTGGGCATCCGCGCACGCTTCGAACCGCCGCCGGAGCGCGTCGCCGCCATTCTGGAGGTCTTCAAAAACGCGCCGCGTCCGCTGCTGATCCACTGCCGCGCCGGAGCCGACCGCGCCGGGCTGGTCTCGGCCATGTGGAAAGTGGTAATGGAAGGCCAAAGCAAGGATGAGGCGGCCGGGCAGTTGTCGGTGAAATACGGCCACCTGCCTTTTGGTCAGGCTGCGCCCATGGACACCTTTTTCGACCGCTGGCAGCCGGAGTAATCGTTGAACAAACCGGAGAAACCCCTCATGGAACATCGAATCACCGCCGCCGGTCCGCTGCTCGACGCCTCGGGGCGTCTGCGCGAGCCGGGTTACGCTCTGCAACCCGTGTCGGATTACAACCCCGAGCGTCTGAGCCTGACGCCGTTCAAAGCCCTCAACCGCCTGCGGCTCAAAGAGTGGGACTACTACGGCGTGTGGTGCGGCGACCTGTTTCTTTCCATTACCATCAGCCACATCGGCTACATGGGGCTGATGTTCGCCTACATTATCGATTTCAAGCGGGACCGCATGATCGAGCAGGCCGCCCTCACTCCGCTGGGGCGTGGCGTCTCCCTGCCGACCAGCAGCCGCGCGGGCGACAGCGAGTATGTCAAGGGCGGGTTGCGCGTTACCTTCACCAAACGTCCCGGCGAACGGCGTGCGGCCTTCGTGTGGCCCAAGTTCGACGGCCAAAAGACCTTCCGCGCCGAGTTGCGCTTCGACGAACCCGAGACGCGCGACCACATCGTCATGGCGACGCCCATCGGCAAAAACGGCTTCTACTACAACGACAAGATTCCCGGTATGCCCGTGACCGGCACGGCGCAGCTTGACGGCTGGGTCGACGGCCCGCTCGACGGCGCGCTGGGCGTGCTCGATTGGGGGCGCGGGGTGTGGCCCTATCGCTCCTTCTGGAACTGGGCCAGCGCCTTTTCGCGTCGCGACGACGGCCGCATTTTGAGCCTGAACCTGGGGCAGGGCTTCGGCGATCTCTCCGCCGCCACCGAAAACAGTCTCTTCCTCGATGGCAAGCTGCACAAGCTGGGGCCGGTGCAATTCGAATACAGCCCGCGCGACTGGTTGGCTCCCTGGCGCTTCACCGACCGCGAGGGCCGCTGCAAGCTCACCCTGCGACCGATCTTCGACCGCTCCGCCAACACCAATCTGGGTGTGCTGAAAAGCGCGGTTCACCAAGTGTTCGGCCACTTCGAAGGCCTGCTCGTAACCGACGACGGCGAATGCCTCGACGTTTCGGGATTGACCGGCTGGGCCGAGGAGCACCAGGCCCGCTGGTAGCCTGTCTCGTTTTCAGCCAACTTCCTAACCGCGCGAGGTTTGCGTTATGCCGAAACAACGCGACGAAGCGATCGAAACTCACCCGCCGGTGATCTGCGACTACAACCATCCGCCACCCGACCCGCAAACCGGCGCGCGCTTCGGCATTCTCGACCGTCCCGGCGGAGCCTGGGCCGCGCATAAAAACGGAGTGGCCGAATGGGACGGCCGCCGTTGGGTGTTTACCGATCCGCAGGAGGGAATGGTGGTGTACAACGAGCAGGAAGGCCGAGCCTACCGCTACACACGCGGCGACTGGCACGGGCTCGACGAGTAGCGCGGGTCTTTGCCCCTTAAAAAAAACCACGATTATCCAAAGACGTAGGCGGCGAGCATAAAAAACGCGCGGCATGCTGGCTAAACATACCGCGCGTCAAGGAGGAGGAGATGAACGTCGGGCTTTGGGCCCGTACGCCTTACGGCGTAGCGAAAAAGCGATTCAGCGGCTGATCAATTCTTCCCGGTCTGTTTTCTTCAGAATTTCACGACGCAGGAAAATCTTGCCGCGGGCGATGCGGGACATCACCGTCCCGATGGGAATGTCGAGCGAGTCGGCGATTTCCTTATAGGAATAGTCGCCCAGAACCGACATGACCAGCGGGGTCTTGTATTTCTCGTCCAGCCGATCGAGCTGGTGCTGAACATCGTCGGAAAAACCGTCCCGCCATAATTCTCCGGCCTTATGCGAATGGTCCGGCAAGCCGTAGGCCACATCTTCGTAATCCAAGAAATACTTATTCTTGGTTTTCTCGATGGTGCCCAAAAAGAGGTTGCGCAGGATGGCGAATAGCCAGGAGCGACATTTCGCCTGATCCTTGAGCTGGTCGAATTTCTGCATGGCGATGAAAAACGCATCCTGTGTGAGATCTTCGGCCGCCGATTTGTTTCCGGTGAGGCGATAGGCCGTTTTATAGATGTAACCCATGTGGGGCAGCGCGATTTCTTCGAAATGGGTTTTCGCCTTGGCTTTGCTGGTTTCCGGCATCATCATGGCGCGTTCCTTTCATACTCCCGAGGGGAGTGGGTTCGAAAATTTATTATCAATCACAAACTCTGTGTTAATTATAACGATCACAAAAAAGATGTCAATACTTATTTGCAATTTATTTCAAAAAACAATCATTTTTATTACGAAACCCAAGACAAAAAAACCCATGTTGTGTCTATAAGCAGAATACACACAGTAATTACAATGCGTTACATCGAAAAAAGCCACCGGAACGTTGAATGACTCCAAACGTCCGAATCGCTCCCCTCACGCAATTCTATATTTATAAGTTTCCCAGTTCAGCATCCATCTCAATACTAAGCATGCAACTTGTATTTCGTCAAGGGCAAAATGAAGTTAATCGTAGTATTCCGATTAGGATTGTAGGTCTTTACGAGATCGGAACAGGAGAAAGAGACGAGTGGCCCAGATCCCCAGCTCATATAATAGGTAGAGCGGAATGGCCAGAGCCGCCTGGGTCCAGGGATCGGGAGGGGTGAGGAACGCACCGAAAACGAACACCGCCACGATGGCGAACTTGCGTTGGCGGGCAAACCAGTCGGGTGTGGCGACGCCGGTCCAGCCGAGAAAAAACATCACCAGCGGCGTTTCGAAGGCCAGGCCGAAAGCAAATAAAATCGAGGCGGTAAAGCCGATATGCTCGCGTAGCGCCACCGTCAGGCGATCGGCGGCGGCCACCGCATCCGGCAGCGTATTTTGCAACAGTAACAGATCCCCGCCGCTCTGGCTGTAGCTCACCAAAAAAGCAAACGCGAAGGGCAGAATCAGAAAGTAACAAAAGGATACGCCGCCGAAGAAAAACAAAACGCCGATGGCAACCAGGGGAAAAGCCAGACGCTTCTCGTGGGGATACAAGCCGGGAGCCACGAAACGCCAGATCTGGTACAAAATGAAGGGGGTGGCCAAAAACAAGCCGCCGATGAAGGCCACTTTCAGATCGATGAAAAATTTGTCGATCACCTTGAGTAAAATGGTGTGGCGCGCCTCTTCCGGCAACACCTCCAGCAGGGGGCGCTTGAGAACATACAGAATATCCCGGCGAAAAATCCAGCCGACCACAAAGCCGCCCGCCAAGGCTAGCACGGCCCGCACCAGGCGAACACGCAGCTCTTCCAGATGTTCCTGAACGCTCATGGACGAATCGACGGGGGCCTCCGGCGCGGGAGCCGTGGAATCAGGCATCGGACTTCCCGGAGTCCTTGGGGGCTGCATCCGCGATTGTCGTTTCCGGAGTGGGGGTCGTTGCCGCGTTCGGGACTTCCGTGGCGGAGGATGCAGGCGCGTCGGGCTGGGCGTCGCGGGCTTGGGCGGTTTCGTCGTAAGGCTCGGAGGGCGTCACCGGCGGCGGAGCGCCGTTTTCCGAAGTGGGGGGTAGAGCGGCCGGGGTGGCCGGGTCCGCTGCGGCGGGATCGGGGGTGATGTCGCGGGCCACCGCCTCATCGATATCGACGGTGCTGCGCAGGTCGTTGGCCGCCCGGCGAAATTCACCCATCCCTTTACCGATGGTGCGGGCCAGACCGGGCAGTTTGGCCGGGCCGATGAAAATCAGCGCCAGAACCAAAATGATCATGATTTCCCACATACCCAGGCCGAACATGCCGTCGCCTTTTCAGTAAATCTCGCTCATTTTCAAAAATTCGTCGGGATTGACGCCACTTTCGCCACCCGCCGATTCAGGCGGATTGGTTCCGGTTTTGAACGGAGCCTTTACACCGCCGGTCGCACTGGAGGGGACGCGCCGCCCGTCCTTCTCTTCCACGCGGACCCAGTGAATGCCTTCCGGCGCTTCGAACTCCATAACCGGTACATCTTCCAATGCCCGCTTCATGAAGTCAAGCCAGATCGGTAGCGCCGCGCGGCCACCGGTTTCCAGACGGCCCAAGGGCCGCGAATTGTCGTCGTGACCGATCCACACCACCGTGGCCAGTTGCGGCACGTAGCCCGCAAACCAGGCGTCGTAGGCATCGTTGGTGGTGCCGGTCTTGCCTGCGCAGGATCGTCCCAGCGCGCGCGCGCCCGAACCCGTCCCGCCCTGCACCACCTGTTCAAGCAGCCAGGTGAGGATAAACGCGGTGGTGGCCGGGATGATCTGCGGCTCGTCTTCCAACACGGCGGCTTCCAGGCGCGAGAGCGTCTCGGCCGTATCCAGGCTGGGATCGAAATAGGCACGGTTGTCTTCGAGCAGCTCGCCCTCGGAAGTCATGATCGTTTTCACGTATACGCGCTTGGGCTTTTTGCCGAACAGCGGGAAATGCGCATACACATCCACCAGGTCTTCGGGCGTCATGCAGGCGGAGCCCAGCGAGATGGAGCGGTCTTCTGCGATTGCGCTTTTGACACCCATGCGCCGCGCGTAATCGATGATGGTCGAGACGCCGAAGTGATCGATGGTTTTGATGGCCGGGATGTTGAGCGAATGCTGCAAAGCGTAACGCAGCGACACTTCGCCCTTGAAATCCTCGCCGTAGTTTTCCGGTTTCCACTTCCACTTCCATTCGCCGTCGACGATGGGAGAATCGATGATCGGTGAGGAGACCGTCCACCCTTTGTCGATGGCGGCGGTGTACACGACCGGCTTGAAGGCGGAACCGGGTTGACGGCAGGCCTGGATGGCGCGATTGAACTCGGAGCGTTCGAAGTTGTAGCCGCCCACCATGGCCACGGTATAGCCGGTGTCGGGTTCCTTGGCGATCAAGGCCGCCTGGGCGCGCGGTTCCTGCTCCAGCTCCCACACCATCTTTTCGGGATCGATGGGGGCATCGCTGCGAAAATCCTTGGCATCTTCCACGTTTTTGGGGTCGCTGGGGCGTACCATCACCACATCGCCCACCTTGAGCGCCTGGGAGGGACGGTTCAGCTTGACCCACTCCCAGAAGACATCGATATTGGGCTTGCGCGCCCAGCTCATCGACGCCAGCCGGATGTCGGCTTCCCAATTCGCTACCCGCACACGGGTGATTTTCTTGGCATCGTCCACACGGGTGACCAGGCCGTAATACACCCGGTTGCGACGCGGCAGCGCGTCGGTGTAGCGGGCTTCGGTGTTGGCCAGAAATTCCGCCCGTTGCTCGCGCGGCAGCCGCGCCACCGGACCGAACCAGCCCTGACGCTTGGTCAGACGTCGCAGCCCGTAGGCTACGGCCTCTTGAGCCAGCACCTGGGAGGTGAAGTTCATGGTGGTGGTTACGTGCAGGCCGCCCTTGTACAGCATGTCCTCGCCGTAGGTGTCGTAAATGTATTTGCGCACGTGTTCGGAAAAATGCGGCGCGCTTTCCAGAAAAAGATCGGGCGGCTGATGCAGCACGATGGGTTCGGCCAGGGCCGCGTCCCGCTCGGCGGCGCTGATGTATTTCTCTTCGAAAAGACGGCGCAGCACGTAGGCTTTGCGTCCGCGGGCCTTTTCGGGATTGACATAAGGCGAGTCGCGTCCGGGGGCCTTGGGCAGTCCGGCCAGAACCGCCATTTCGGGCAGCGTGATATCCCAGACATTTTTGCCGTAGTAGATTTTCGAGGCCTGCTGCACGCCGTAAGCGCCGTGGCCGAGGTAGATCTGGTTGAGGTACAGCCAGAGAATCTCGTCTTTGGTCAGGTTCCGTTCCAGTTCCGTGATGGCCAGGATCACTTCCCGCAGCTTGCGCGTGAGCTTCTTCTCTCGGGAGAGGAAGAAGGTGCGGGCTAGCTGCATGGTAATGGTGGAGGCCCCTTCCTTGAAGTGACCGGCCTTGAGGTTTTTCCAGGCGGCGCGTAACACGTGCAGCGGATCGACCCCGAAATGCTGGAAGAAATTTTCGTCCTCCGCCGCCACGAAAGCCAGAATCAGCAGGCGTGGAATCCGCTCAAAGGGGACGATCTGACGTTTTTCGATGGAGAAATCCGCAATCGGTGCGCCGGTATCGGCGTAAAGCGTCGATCCCAAAACCGGGTGATACTCCTCCACCGAGGCGAAATGCGGCAGATCCTTGGCCAGCGAATGCAGCCACACTCCGAGTGCCAGGCCGCAAACGAGGGCCAAGACGACGAAGACGAGCAGCGCCAGCTTTAGAAAACGAAAAAAACCGGACGATCCGGGGTTATCGACAACAACATGCTTAGTGGACACGAGACCTGTTTCTCCTTAGCGTGCAGCGAGATCAAACTTGCCGAGTATAACGGACTAGCCCGGAAACAGACAAGGAAAAAGCCCGTGGCGGGCTCCTGAGTCGGAATTTGTTGATCGGCGCTTTTCGAGGGACGCTGGGCGCTGGTTGTCGTTTTCAGCGGGAAACGAACGGCGCCCGGTTCCGTTTTCTTGTCCCTAATTCGATGGGGCCGGGGGCTTTTCGAAACCCATGCTCAGGGCCATGCTCACCACATCGGAACCCGCCAGGTAGCGGCGAAAGCTCTGGGCCACAGCCGGGTTCTTCGCGTCGGCCGGGATCACCAGATAGTAGACGATGCGCGTTTCGGGACGCCGGGAATCGGCCAGCTGCGGTTCCAAACCGCGTGCCTGCAACCGTTCGAGTCGCGTCATGAAGGCCAGATCCACCTCGCCCGCCACCAGGGATTCCCGTGCCGCTCGGGCGGATGGTCGATCGACGAGTTTGCCCGCCAGACGCGTTTCGAGATTCCACTGACGCAAAACGGCTCGGGCGCTGCGCCCCACCGGATCGCTTTCGACCGGCAGACCCAGTCCTTTGAAAACCGGCTGCAGAAGATGTGCGGGGACCCGCAGCCGGTGCGGTTGATCGGCGCGCGCCACCAGTTCGACCGGGGTGGCGATCCAGGGGTTGGCCGTCCCGCTGAGCTTTTTGGCATTCAGCAAACGTCCGACATGCCGCGCTCCGGCCACAATCAGCATATCGGCCGCGCCGGGTGTGGCCTCGATTTCCGCCAGTTTAGCCGGATCGGCTTCCACGACCGTCACGGTTTGATCAAGCGCCACCCGGTTGAAGGTATCGCTGAAAACCCGCAAGGACGGCGCCAGGGATTCGTCCGTTACCACCACCAGTTGGCCGGTTGGCGACACAACCGGCGACGACTGGCAACGCTCGCAACCGGCTGTAAACACGAACAATAAAAGCAAAGCGACCCAAACGCGACAGACGCGTTGCCAGGCTTTGGAACGGGAAGCTGGTGAAGATGCTTTGAAAGCATGTCGATTCGTTTGCCGTTCCGGTTGCGTCATCGCCGCTGCTCCGTTTCGAAATGGGTTGACTGGACCATATAGATGGTCGGTTTTCATGCTACCCCAAATTTCGTTGCTGGGCAAACCCCGAATCGCGGGGAGGAAAAAGGCCGTATTTTCGGCCTATCGGATTGAAATTTCCGAAAAATTCTTGACAATCGGGGTCGGGTGGCGTAATCAGTGATCTCGGCTTGACTGGCCCTGACGCCCAGGTAGCTCAGTCGGTAGAGCAGCGGACTGAAAATCCGCGTGTCGACGGTTCGATTCCGCCCCTGGGCACCAGCCGATCCAACCCGCCTTAACCGGCGGGTTTTTTTGTGGCCGCAACACTCCCTATATCCTTCACATCCGCCAGCAGATCCAGATGTCGCGTGACCATATCCTCCAGACGATACGCTTGCATGCGTGCGCGTCCGGCCCGGCCCATGCTCTGTAGGGCCTCGGGTTCTGCGAGGGTGAACCGCAGGTTTTCCAACAACCCTTCGCGGTCGTCCACCTCTGACAACAACCCTTCGCGGCCATGCTCGATCTGTTCGGGAATACCGCTGGCGCGGGTTGCGACGACCGCCACGCCGTTGGCCAGCGCCTCGGCCACCACCAGCGGGGAGCCTTCGTAGCGACTCGGCAACACGAATAGATCCGCCGCGCGCAGCAATCCCAAAAGATCCGCGTGCGGCACCCGGTCGAGGAGGGTCACCGTCTGTGTCAGTTCGCGTTCCGCCAGACCCGCCACCAGCGCCGCCCGTTCGGGGCCTTCTCCCAGCCACAGGCATTGCAGCGCCGGCTGTGTCGCCACCAGTTCCGGCAGCACGTCGAGCAGCAGATCGTAACCCTTCTGCGGATGCAGCCGCCCGGCCGTCAGCCATAACGGACGCGCGGGATCGAGTTTGTAGGCGTGCAACAGGGCAGAGCGCGTTTCCCGCGCCGCTTCCAAAACCGCGTCGTCGGGGACCGCCGCCGAGTTCAGAATCACGGTAATATCATGAACATCGACATCGAAGCCGTCGGCCAGCAGGCGGCGGTTGTGGGCGGAGACGGCCACCCAGCGTTGCTTACGCGAACAAGCCAAATGGTACAGCGGCCGCCAGGCGGGATGCGTGATGAAGGGCGTCACGAGATGAAAAACGACTTCCGTCGGCAGACCTGAGGCGGCCAGGGCCAGCAGCACTCCCGGTAGACGTGTCGGCGATGGCAGGTTGAGTTGCACCGCGTCGGGCTTGAGACGCTTGAGCAGTCCCCGGATGTCCCGCGCCTGAGCGCCCCAGCGCAGCAGTTTGACCGGACGTCCCGCCGCGGGGCGGTCGGCCAGCTCGCAGGCATGCGCCGTTGTTCCGGCTGCGCGGTAGGCGGCCCGCAACTCGGCCGTAGCGTCGCGTTCCGGAAACGCGACATCGACCGACCAACCGCGTTCAAGCGCGCCGCGTGCCACGGACAGCGCATGTTCCTCCATGCCGCCGATGCCGGTCGAGCCCAGCAGTTGCAGCAGGCGAAAGGGGCGGGTCGAAGATGGAGATGGCGAACGAGACACGGGTTTATTTCCGCCAGGCCCGGCGAGCCTTGAGCGCCCACTGCATGCCGGGCAGTTTTTTGAGGGACAGCAGCAGCCGATACACCACGCGGTCTTCGAAATCGCGCAGCACCGGGCTGTCGTTCACGGCACCTTGAACCAGCAAGTGTGCGGCCACGTAGTCGGCCAGGGAGTGCCCGCCGTTTTCCAGGTGGGCGCGGATATATTTGTTTTTGATGGCGGCGCGCATGTTGAGGAAATACGCGCGCCCGTCCCCGCTCACCGAGTTGGCCGCCGCGCCGCTCGCCCCCACGCGGAAATGGTAATTGGCCAGGGGTTCGGGAATGACGTGGATATCGAAACGCGCGATGAAGCGCAGGTTGAAATCCCAGTCGCCGCAAAGCGGAATGGTTTCATCGTAACGCCCGATGGCGTCGTAGGCGCTGCGCTTGTAAACGAAGCTGTTGACCTGGATGGGATTCTCGTCGAAGAAACGGTCGAGGGTCAGCGACGTCAGATCCGGGTTGGCCGGTTCGCGCGCTTCGATCAACGGGACGCCGTCCTCCAGCCGTTCGCGCAGGCGCATGGACTGGGTGGCGACGCCGCCCAGGCGTGCGTCGTCGTAGCGCGTGAGGTAGCCTACGCAGCGTTCGAGAAAAGCCGGATCCCAGCTGTCATCGTCGTCCAGCAGGGTGACGAAACGGCTGTCGCAGGCGGCGACACCCCGGTTGGCGGCATGCTTGCGTCCCTTCGAGGTTTCGATATGCAGCAGGTGCACGTGCCCGGACAGCGCCTCGCCCGCCTCGGTGACGGTGCGTTCCACCGCTTCCGGCTCGCCGCCGTCGTTCACCACCACCGCCAGCCAGTCGCGGTGCCGCTGGGCCGCAAGACTTTCCAGCGCCCGTTTGAGAAACAGCGGCCGGTCGACCGTGCGGATGATGACCGCGGTTTGAGCGTAGGGCAGGGCCATGACGTCTCTCCTTATTCGTAGCGGAACCGTTCCGCCTCCGGGCGCGCCAGCCACTGGGACAGGGTCTGCGCCTGCGCGTCCTTGTCCGATAGGAGCGGCTCATCGACGGGCCAGTCGATGGCGATGTCGGAATCGTTCCACAGAATACCCGATTCTCCCGCTGGATTGTAAATGCCGGTGCAGAAATACTGAATCTCGGCCGTTTCGGACAACACGGCGAAGCCGCGTGCAAATCCCGGCGGGGCGTACAACTGAGCGGCGTCGTCGGCGCTCAACGTAAAGCCCACGTGTTGACCCAAGGTTGGGGAGCCCGGACGGATGTCCACCGCCACCAGATAGGCCGTGCCTTGAATCACGCGCATTAGCTTGGCCATGGGCGGCTCATACTGAAAATGCAACCCGCGCACGACGCCGCGCGCCGACTTGGAGTGGTTCATCTGCACGAAGCGTGCAGGTAGCCCCGCTTCGCGGTATAGATCCTCGCGATAGACTTCCATAAAAAAGCCGCGCTCGTCGTGAAACCGTTCCTGTTTCACCAAAAAGCAGTCGCGCAGCGGAGTTTCTTCCAGCCACAGCTTCATGCGTTCATCTCCTGCCACTTGGGTGATGAGGCGGCGTCATGCCGCCGCTGGAGCGAAGTGTACCACACACGATGAAAACGGGCCAGTGGCGGATGCGACGAATAGGGCGATTCAATTCTAAGCTTTTCATCGTTTTCCACCCACTATAATTCGGCTTACGGGGTGCCATGGGCCAAGCCTTTGGCTTGCCCATGCTGTTTTCACGGGCAAACCTGACGGTTTAGCCCGTGCCACCCAACATCAATCGAAGATTATTCGAGACTCAATCAGAATTGAAATGCCGGATGCGACGAAACGAAAAGCCGGGGGACGATCACCGCACATATGCCCGGTCGGCAAGCGAATAAGACAGCGCGTAAATATTCTTTTCATTGTTTCCGACTTGGGCTATGCTTACGACATCGACTTCACGACCCGAATTGTTTTGCACCCATCTTGGAGGAATGTGCCATGACGCGTCACCCCCTTTGGTTGACTTTGGCTTTGGTAGCGGGGCTTGTCTGTCTTTCGTCGGGCTGCTTGGACAGTGGGACGGATGATAACGAAACGGACGGCGACGCCGACCAGCTTGGAGACGGAGACACCTCCGACGGGGACAGCGAAGACGGCGATGCGGAACAGGGCGAGCCGTCGTTGGCAGAGACGCTGGGCTTGACCCAGTACGTCGGACAAATCGACCCCATCGAGTACAGCCGAAAGGGGGGCGTCACCACCTACACCTTCGACCCGGATCAGGGGCCCCTGTGCATGCGCGGCGCCGACTACACGACGAGCGTGCGCGATAGCGACTCGGACAACCTGCTTATTTTCCTGCAGGGCGGCGGCGCGTGCTGGTCCGAGTTTTGTCTGGCGGTGACGGGGGCGTTCGAGGGCATCCCGGACGTTGAGATCATGAATCCGGAGTTCGAGGGAAATCCGGTGGCCGACTGGGATATGGTCTACCTGCCTTACTGCGATGGCTCCATGTTTGTGGGCGATGCCGAGTACGACGACAATATCTACGACAATGGGGCGCGTTACCACCACGGACTGGCCAATCTGACCGGCGCTTTCGAGGTGGTGGCGCAGCAATTCCCGCAGCCCAAACGCATCCTGCTGGCGGGATCGTCCGGGGGGGCTTACGGATTGCTGCTGGCCGGACCGCTTTTGCGGCATTACTACCCGGATACCGAGCTGATCATGATGGCGGATTCCGGCATCGGCATCGGACGCGACGGCGATGACGCGTACATGCAGGTTTTGTTGGATGAGTTCAACGTTCAGCGCTTCATTCCCGAGGATTGCCCCCTTTGCCTGGACAACGGTCACCTGACCGGGTTGTTTGCGTGGTTCCTGGAACGCGATGCAAACCTGCGCATCGGGATGTATTCCTCCTGGTACGACGGCGTTCTGGCGGGCGTCTTCCTGCAAATTCCGGGGAGTCAGTACGCCGATGCGTTGCAGGCCCAGACCGACCGCATTCATACCGCTTATCCCGACCGTTTCCGGCGTTTCATCACGGACGGCAAACAGCACACGTCACTGCTGGCCGATCCGAGCGGCATCATCGGCTCGGATCTGGGCGCGGTGGAACTGCCGGAGGGAGCCCTGACCGATCTGATGAGCAACGTGGTGCTGGGTGGTTTGGAAACCACCCGTATCGGCGAGGTGACGATGGCAGGCTGGCTGGCGGCGTTGATCGCCAACGACCTCGACGCCTGGGTGGATATCCAGGAAGAGCGCGGCCCGGCCCCGGATGAGGAGTAGGGGTGGGTGGGAGAGCCTGCAAGCAACAGCGCTAATTCCCGCTCAGTTGGGAATCGGCGGGTAGATAATCGGCCAGGATCTCCGTATAAAATTGCATCAATTGGGTGATCTCGGCGATCTCCGCGTCCTCCAGCTCCGAAGCCGCCTGTTCGAGCCAGCCACTCATGCCGAGCGCGGTTTCATACGCTCCGATATACTCTTCGGTGCTAACCAGGTAGCCGATGACGATCAAACTTTGGGCGTAGCTCACGATTGCATCGCTTTTGTAGAGTTGGCTGGCGTTCGCGGTAACGAGATCGCCAATGGTCATCTGGTGTTTTTCGCTCACTTCGGTGCGTGTGATGGGGTCTTTAAAGGTGACTTCGGCTTCGATGATATGGTCGGGATGGATCAATGTGGGATCGCAGGCCTTGATGATCTGATGGTAGCTCATCGCGTCGTTGGGTGCCAGATGCTGGGGTTCGACTTCCTCGGGATTCTCCGAGTACTCTTCACCATGGAATTCTTTCATCCCGAAGTACCAGGGCATTGTCAATTCCATTCGCACATCGCGAGCAATCACCTCGGCTATCGACAGGAAGCGGGTGCCGTCGCCGAAAATGCGGTGGGCCTCTTCGGCGGTGTCGATGTATACGTAAGCGCCTTTTCCCGCGTCGGTAACTTCGTTCATGAGATAGTCATTGTAGCTGGTCGGCGAATCGTCGACGCCGATACCGACCATGTAGATACCCTCGCCGTTTTCATCGGCGGCCGCTTCGGCAATGATGTTGATGTCGGTGACGCCCGCATTGGCTCCGCCGTCGGAAATCATGATCACGCGGTTTATGCGGTTGGCGGAATAGTTGTCCTGGGCCAACTGGTATGCTCGCACCAATCCGCCATGAAGGTCGGTGCTGCCGCCTGTCTCCAAGCTCGCTGCCAGATCCAGCAATACCGGATCGTTGTTTTGCTGAACCTTGTAGGATTCGAGCGGTACGCTCGGTTCGTTGCTCCATTTCACTACCGAGATAACGTCGCCTTTGTCCAGGATGGAAGCGATGGCCGCAAGGATGTCGCGTACGCGTTGAATGGGTTCACCACTCATTGAACCGGAGATGTCCAGCGAGAAAACCAAGTTGAGCGGTCGCCGGGCGGACGGGGTGACTCGGCGACCCTGGGCCGAGAGCAAAAGGGTGAACTCGCCGGTGTCCGCGTTGCTGCGCCGCATTTGCATGGCAACCGAAACGGGTTTGTTCTCGGGATTTTCGTAGCTCAGATCATAGTAGTTTAAAAACTCGTGAATGCGAACTTCGTCCGGCCAGACTGTATGACCCGCGAGAATTTTGGCTCGACACAGAATGGGGGAGGCCATCGAATTCGAATCATCGTTGGACATGTAAAGAATAACCGGTTCCGGGATGTCGGGGCATTGCGTTGCTTGGGCATCGAGAGGCCGTGCGCGCAAACTCTCGCCCTCTCTTTCGGCCGATTCATCGTCGGCGCTCTCGATGTTTTCGGCATCCTCGGTGTCTTCGGCATGGTCCGCATCGCCATCCGGCGAGTAGCAGTTGACCTCGAAATCGGCGTCACCATCCGGCTCCAAACAGATTGTAGTGTCTTCACAAGTTACCGGATCGAGTGTTTGTGCGAGACACTCGGGCCGATCGGGGTCCGACTGAATGCTGCAGACCAGGATGGTGCTATCGTCTGCGCACCAAGCTGGCGCTTGGCAGGCTGCGACTTCCGGGCAATCGTCATCCGCCTGCTCATTATCGCCATCGGGATCCGTCCAATAGTCGCCGTCGGGAGAATCGCCATCCGGTTCGTCTCCCCAGTCGGGGAAACTGGATGCGTCCCCTTCGCCACCGGGGACATTCAGGGGGGCGCGATCCCATTCGGCGTCGCCGTAATCGAGTGCATCGCCATCGAGATTAGGAGTATCCTGTTCTTCCTTTTCGCTGTCTCCGGCGCAGGTCGATAAAATCAGAATCGTGATTAGCAATAGTGAAGCGAGTGTGATCGAGTTCACGAATTTTGCGACATACATGTCATGCCTCCCTTGTTATCCTGCTTTTACCGTCCGGTTTGCTTGTTGCGGTCGTGACATTTGCAAAACCTAAGCCAAGTCTGTATGTGCATGTAAATTTACTGTTGTTGCATGGATAAGGACTCGACAACCCGGCGGAACGGACAGCAAGTGCGACAAATATGTCCGATAGCTCCGCTTGTTACAGTGGCGGATGGGTCGAATGGTGGGAGTACTGGGGCAGGCGCAATAAAGGGATGCATACTCCCTGTTAAATGGATGTGTATGAGAGAAAGTTTATTCACTTTCCGTCGGAGCCGGACAGAACCCTGTTCCTGCCTAACGTGGCAAGAAAAAAGCCCGCTCCTCGTGCGAAGATGCCGCCTTGAGCGAGTCTTCCGAGTGAGCGGGCCGGTATCCGGTTACAGGCTTGCTGCTTGAGCGTCGGTCAGATCGTGCTGCCGCCGTCCACGGTGTAAATCGCGCCGGTGACGAAGCTCGCCGCCGGGCTGGCCAGAAACGCCACCACCCGGGCCGGTTCGTCGGGTTTTCCCACGCGGTGGATGGCGTGGCTTTTGAGCGCCTCTTCCAGGATCGTGGGATTGGAAATCAGCGCCTTGGAGAAATCGGTGTCGATCAATCCCGGTGCGACCGCGTTGATACGGATGTTGCGTGGGCCCATTTCGCGCGCCAGCGTCTTGGTGAGCGAGATCACCGCTGCTTTCGAGACCGAATACAAGCCGATAAAGGGCATGGGGCTGATTCCGGCGACGGAGGTGAGGTTGACGATGCTGCCGCCGCCGACTTTGTCCATGTGCGGGGCGGCCGCTTTGATCATGGCGAAGTAACCCAACACGTTGGTTTGCAAGATCTTTTCGAACATGCCCCAATCGCCGTCGATGGCCAGGCCGAAGTGCGGGTTGGTGGCGGCGTTGTTAACCAGCACATCGATGCGTCCCAGTTCGGCCGCGATTTTCTCCACCGCCGGACCAATGGCCTCGGCTTTGCCGCAATGGCAGGCCAGCGGTAGGGCTTTTACCCCGTAATCCTTACGGATTTCTTCCGCCACGACGTCCAGCGCCTCCTGCTTGCGCGACAACAGGGCCACGTCGCAGCCCAGGTGCGCCATTTCTTTGGCGATTTCTTTTCCGATACCGCGGCTGGCGCCGGTGATAATGGCGACTTTGCCTTTCATATCGAGGGTTTCGTGCATATCCGTTCTCCCATTTAGTGCAGTGTTGTGTGATTCGCTTTGTCCAGGATGTACCATAAACCCGGCTGCGACACAAGCCGCTTGCCGTTCGCGGTGGACCGGCGATTGATCCGGAGAATCTACATTGATGTAAATTTCGGAAAGGGAAAACCTGCAAAATCGAGGGAATAGCCGGCTTGTTCCGTGTCTCATTAAGATTATATTTTGAGTGATATTTCGCATACTTGTCTTTTTCTTAGGAGGGTGGACGGAAGGTGCGATGTTCGGGGTAATTAATTTGACAATGTTCGAATTAATGCTAGCTTTAGCGTTGATCTGTAACCAAGTTGCAGACTCTGAATCTTACGCTGAAACCATAATCGCCGTGACCGAACGGCGCGTGATCCCAGAGGAAGTCGGAGACGCAGGATTCGCCCTGTCAGCACTCACGCGAAGGATCCAACCACTCGCGCCCGGTGGGGCGTTTGTTGAGAAGGGTATGCGTTAACGCAAACTTTTATTTGGGGGCAACCATGGGCAACCGTGGGCATGAGTCCCCGCAGGCGGAAGAGGTGTCGGTATGGAGAAACAGATTCGGAACTACCTGAAAATCCTAGAAACATCCCCGGATAACGTCCCGGCTTTCGAAGCGCTGGCGACGATATACCAAGACCAGGAGCGATGGGGAGAGTTGGCTGCGATTTACGAAGAGCGCGCCGGCCGCACCGCCGGGTCGCAACAGGTACCCGATCTGTTATTTAAAGCCGCCGATATCTATGCCGAGCGCCTGGCCAAACTCGACAAAGTCGAGCAATGCTTACAGAAGGTGCTCGATGCCGATCCGCTCAACGCCCGCGCGTTGAAGGAACTGAAGGAACGCTATCGCGACGGCCGCCAGTGGGAAGCCTTGATCCGTCTGCTCGAACAGGAAGCCGGACATCGCGAAACGCCGAACGAACAGGCCGATCTTTTCACCGAGGCCGCCGTTTTGTGGCTGGAAGAGCTTGGCAACGAAAGCAAGCAGGTCGAAGCGCTGCGGCTCGCGCAACAAGCCGCTCCCGAACATCTCGACTCGCTGCGCCGTCTCAAGGCTTATTACTTCCGGGTTTACGACGTCGATCACGCCCTCGAACTGGTGGAGCGCGAAGACGCGCTGCTGGACGATAAAAAAGCGCGTGGCGAGCTTTATCTCGAAGTCGGCCTCACTCTGGCCGAAGATCCGTTCGAGAAAGAGCGTGCCGTTACCTACCTCAATAAGGTATTGGAGCTGCAACCCAAGTCGAAAGCGGCCAAGAAGCGCCTGGAAGAACTGGATTCCCTCGATCAGCGCTGGGAAAAACTCACCCGCCGCTACCAGGAAGAGGCCATCAATATTTCCGACAAGCGCGAAGCCTCGGCGATTTACCTCAAAGTTGCCGCCATTTATTACCTCTACGCCCCCGACCGCGATGAGGACATCATGTCCGCCATCGAGAAGGGGTTGATTCTCGATGCCAACAACCGGCGCGCCATGCTGCTGGGCGAGCGTTTCCTGCTCGAAAGCGAAAGCTGGCTGCGTCTGGCCGATTTCTACCGCGACATCGTCGAGCGTACGTTTGAAGAACCGCTCAAGGTGGAGGCGATGGACAAGGCTGCCAAGCTGTTTTTGGACAAGCTGGACCGCCGCAGCGACGCCCTGGAATTGTACCGCCAGATTATCCAACTCGATGCCGAACACAACGAAGCCTATCGTCAGGTGGAAAGCGATCTGGCCGAGCGCGAACAGTGGGATCAACTCAAAGACCTGTTGAACGATCGCCTGGGGCGCTGTTATGAAGCCAGCTCCAAATTCGATACGCATCTCGGCCTGGCGCGTCTGGCCGAAACCCAGTCCGGCGATATTGCCGCCGCCATTCAACATCTGGAGCAGGCACGCGAGTTGAATTCCGCTTCCGTCGAAGCCGCCCGCAAGCTGGTGGAGCTGTACACGGAGAACGGCCGCTGGGAAGAACTGCTGGACGTGTATCCCGTGGTTCTCGACGGAGCCGCCGACGACGGCGAGCGCCGCGAGCTCGAATTGAAGCTGGGCGAATTGCTGCGCACGCGGGTGGGCAAGCTCGATCCGGCCTTCACCCACTATGCCGCCGCCTTCGAATTGGATGCGACCGACGAAGCGGTTTGGGGCGAACTCGAAGAACTGACCATCGAACTGGAGCGCTGGGAGGATCTGGTGGCGCTTCTGGGGCGCGTCCTCGATCTCGATCCCAAGCCCGCCAACTGGCGCAGCCTCAAATTCCGCCTGGGGCAGATTTACGACCGCGAACTCAGCCAGTATGAAGATGCCGAAGCCTGCTACCAGGAATTGCTGGACGACGAAGCCGAGCTGGATGTGCTGGACGCCTTGAGCCGTCTTTACTCCAAGGATCTTCGCTGGGAAAACATGGTGGACGTGCTGAATCGAAAAGCGCGTATCACCGAAGATATGGAAGAGCGCCGCGACGTGCTAATGGAGCGGGCGCGCATCTTCGAACTGGAATTGATCGATGCCGAAAGCGCCATCGCCGCCTACCAGGACGTCCTGGCGGTCGATCCCGACGAGCTCGACGCCCTCAAACGCCTGGAAGAGCTGCATGAGGAAGCCGCGCAATGGGAGGAGCTGGGGACGGTCATCGTGCGCGAGTTGGAAGTCATTACCTCGCTGCCGGAGAAGGTCAACCTCAACTTCAAGCTGGGTAACATTCGCCGTCGCAACCTCGACGATGCGGAAGGGGCGGCCAAAGCCTATCTGGCCGTGCTGGATACCGATCCCGCTCACCTGCCCGCCATCGAAATGCTGGAAGAGCTGCTCAACGAAGGTGTGCTGGTCAACGATATCTTCCGCGGTCTGGAATCGTATTACCGCAAGCTGGAGCGCTTCGACAAACTGGCCGCCGGTTATGAAGCGCTGATCCTCAGTGAAGAGGATGCCGAAACCCGCGGGGCGCTGTGCCACAAGCTGGCCGATCTTTACTTTACCGATCGCTCGTTACCCGAGGATGCGTTTTCGTGGATCAAAGAGGGCTTGAAAACCCCCTACCAGAATGCCGATTTTCTCAAGCTGGCCTTGGAGGCCTCGCGCAAGCTGGGCAAGCAGAGCGATCTGCTCGATCTGCTGGAAGCCAAGGCGGGTGCGGTGGACGACGACGACCAGAAGGTGCGACTGGCGCTGAGCCTGGGTGCGCTTTACTGGGAAGGGATGCAGGACGCCGAGCAGGCCGAGCACCATTACCTCACCGCCGCCGAGACGCGACCCGATGAACCCGAGACCCTGAACCAGGTCGCCGGTTTCTTCGAGCAAACCGAACAGTGGGTGCAGCTGGCCGCCTTCGGCGAAAAGCTGGCCGCCGTTCAGCCGGATCCCGCCGACAAGGCGCAGACCCTGTTTAAAATCGCCGACGTCTACGAACGACGGCTCGACAAAAACGATTCGGCCCAGGTGCTGCTGAACCGCGTGCTCGAAAGCGATCCCGACAACCTGCGCGCGCTGGATGAACTGCTGCGCCTGCAGGAAGCGGCCGAACAATGGGAAGCCGCCGTTTTGACCTTGCTCGACAAATTGGAGAAAGTGGACGACCCGGCCGAGCGCATCGCCGTCAAAGTCCGCCTGGCGGCCATTCACGCCGACCGGCTCGATGACTACGACGAAGCGGCCAAGCTCAACGCCGCCGTGCTGGCCGAAGATCCGCAGCATGTCGCCGCCTTCGCCGCCATGGACCGTTTCCGCGAGGAAGGGAAAGCCGATCGTATCGTAGCCGAGACCCTGCGGCCCATCTTCGAAGATCGCCGCGATTTCGATAAACTCATTCATGTGTTGACCATCCAATACGGCTATGCCGAAGGCGACGATGCCTATCAGCTCGCCGTGCGCGTGGCCTCGCTTTATGAGGAGGAATTCGCCGATTACGTCAAAGCCCTCGAATGGTACGGCAAGGCCTTTTTGGACGGCCGCGGCGTGGGGCTGCTCAAGGAACTGGCGTTATGTGCCACCGAAACCAACGAGCAGGCCACCTTCATTATTCTGGGTGACGACAAGCTCGAACAGGAACTGGAAGACGCCGAGCGGGTCAGCCTGCTGTTCGCCCTGGCCGAAACCGAACTGGCGGTGCTGGAAGATACCGACGCCGCCCGTCAACGTTATCTCGACATTCTCGATGTGGAAGCCGAAAACGAGGCGGCCATCGATGCCCTGATCGATCTGGCCCGCGCCCGCGACGATGCCTCGGAACTGGCCGATCTGCTGGAGAAAAAATGCGCCGTGGCCGCCGAGAAAAACGTCCGGCGCGAATCGGCTCTGGAAATGGCCGATCTGCGCTTCCGCCGTCTGGGTGATCCCGATCGCTCGCTGGAGATTTTGTCCGACCTGATGGAGGAACGCGAGAACGACCCGCAGGTCTTCGACAAAATGGAGGAGATTTACGGCGATCAGGAACGTTACGCCGACTTGCTCGACCTGCTGGAACGCAAACTCAAATACCTGCGTGAGGACGACGAGATTCTGCCGGTCAAAATTCAGATCGGTTCGCTGCTCGAAAACAACCTGGACCGTCGCGACGAAGCCATGGAATTGTACCTGGAACTGGTGCGCAACTACTGGAACTACCCGGTGGTGGGGGCGCTGGTCGACCGTCTGCTGGCCCAGGACACCACCCAGCTCACCATCGCCAACGAGATGGAACAGAAATACATCAAAGTGGCCGACTGGAAACGGCTGGTGAACGTCTACGAAATCCAGATTCGCCACGAAGAGGATACGCAGGAAAAGGCCAAGCTGCTGGCCAAGCTGTCCAACATCTACCAGGAAAAACTGCAGGATCCCGAAAAGGCCTTCGAGGGATTCGCGCGTGTCTTCATCGACGACTGCCGCAATGAGGCCGCGCTCGAAGAATTGGAAAAACTGGCAGGCGAACTGGGGGCCTGGAAAGAGCTGGCCGAGGTGTATGAAAACGCCGGTACGGCCGCCGAAGAGGACGATGAATCGACCACCTTGTTCATCAAGGCGGCGCGTTTGTATGAAGACATCCTGGCCTTCCAGGAAGATTCGATTCGCGCTTACCGCAAAGTGCTTGACCGCGATCGCAACAACATGACCGCCATCGGCGCGCTTGAAGGCCTGTGCCGCAAAACCGAACGCTGGGAGGAACTGCGCGATATCTACCTGCAGCGCATCGAACTCACCGAAGACATCGCCGAGAAAAAAGAGCTGTACCAGAACATCTGCATTCTGTTCGAACATCAACTCGACGATCCCATGGGCACCACGCCTTATTACGAGCAAGTTCTCGATCTGACGCCCCAGGACATCGAAGTGGTCGACCACCTGCTCGGCCTCTACACCCAACAGGAACAATGGGAAAAGCTGGCGGGTTTGCTGGCGCACAAGATTTCGCTCATCGATTACCCCGCCGAGCAGAACCGCCTCAAGCTGGACAAGGCCGTTATTCACGAGGAACGGCTCGACGACTTCGTGACCGCCAAGGATCTGTACAAGGATGTGATCACGGTCGACAGCGCGGATGAGGAAGCCCTCATCAAACTGGAGGAATACGTCGAGCGCGACGAGTTCCAGGCCGAACTGGCGCAGTTCATGGAGCCCTTCTACCGTGACCGCGAAGACTGGAACCGCATGATCGACATGCAGGAACACCAGTTCTCCCATTCCGACGATATCCCCGAGCGCGTGCGTCTGCTCAAGGCCATGGCGCAAGCCTACGAAGACCGCCTCGATCAGACCAACATGGCCTACGGCGTCTTTACGCGCGCCTTCCGCGAAAGGCCCACCGACGACTTCGTGCAGTCGGAGTTGGAGCGGCTGGCGGGTCTGCTGGGCATGTACGAACAGCTCGCCACCCTGTATCTGGAAGAGATCGACAAACTCGATTCCGACACCCAGGCCGCCGATATGGTCGACCTGCTGATGAACCTGGCGCACATCACCGAGACCTACCTGCAGGAAGTGGAAACGGCCGCCGGTTACTATCGCCATGTGCTGGAGCTGCATCCCGACCATCCCGAGGCGCTGGGCTATCTGGAGCGTATTTACTCGCTGCAGAAAAAATGGCCGGAACTCATCGAGATCCTGGAATCCAAAAACGGAATCACCGAAGGCCTGGAAGACAAGAAAAACATCCTCTTCCAGATCTGCAACATCTTCGAAGAGGAGCTGGGGCAGAACCTCGACGCCATCGGCACCTATGAGCGCATGCTTGAAATGGACGATAGCGACGATGACGTGCTGCGCGCCTTGGTACGCCTGAGCACCGTCGAATCGTTGTGGGACAAGCTGATCGCCATGCGCAGCCGCCAACTCGAGATCGCCGAGACCGACGAACAACGCTGGGATCTGCGCTACGCCATCGGTATGGTCTACTGGGAAAAAGTATCCGACTGGCAGGCGGCCTTCGATGTCTTCGCCGGAGTCCTGTCCGAAAACAATGCGCATCCGGCTTGCCGTGAAGCCATGGAAGGCATGCTCGTCGAGAGCGACTCCGAGCTGGCCGCCGCCCGTTTCATGGAGCCCATCTACACCAAGGAAAGCCTTTCCGCCGAATTGATCGACGTATTGGCGATTCAGGCCGAATACGCCGATGCGGGCGAGCCCAAGCGCGACCTGTTCCTGCGCATGGCCGATCTGGCGGAAATCGAACTCAACCTGCTCGACCGTGCCTTTGCGTTCACCGTCAGCGCGTTTATCAACGATGTACCCAACGAAGCCATCCGCGAGCAAATGGAACGTCTGGCCGCCGAAACCAACCGTTTCGACGAACTGGCCGCCGCCTATCGCAACCGGGTCGCCGGAAACGACGATGTCGCCTTGCAGGTGGACGTCCTGTTGAATGCCGGTCGTATCTGCCTGCGCGAGCAGGACGATCCGGCCGCCGCCGAAGCCGATTACTCGGCCGCCCGTGAACGGCAGGGCGACAACCTCCAGGCTCTCGACGCCCTCGAAGAGATCTTCGAGCGGTTGGCCAAGTGGGAGGAACTGGTCGACGTGTTCTTCACCAAGGCCGACCTGAGCGAGGAAACGGCCGAGCGCATCGCCCTTTACACCCGCGCCGCCGAAACGCGCGAACACCAGCTCTCCGAGCCAAACGGCGCGGTGGATTGCTACCTCAAGGTGCTGGATGTCGATGCCGATCACCTGCCCACCTTGAATCAACTCGATCGCCTGTACGCCGGGTTGGCCGATTGGAGCGCCCTGCGCGGCATTTTGGCGCGGCGCGTGGCGCTGGCCGATGAGAAGGTTGAAAAGCTGGAACTCACCTACCGCATGGGCCGGGTTATCGAAGAACGTCTGGAAGACGCCGCCGAAGCCTTTGACGTCTATCGCTCGATTCTCGACGATGACGACGAATACCTCGACGCTATCCGCAGCCTGGAGCACATGATCGCCAACCTCGATCTGCAAAGTCAGGTTCTCGACGTGCTGGCTCCTTTGTTCGAAGCGAAGGGTTGGTGGGAGCGTCTGGCGGATCTGTTGGAATCGCAGTTCGACACCCTGGGCGAAACCGCCGAGCGCATCGCCGTTCTCGGTCGCATCAAATCGCTTTACGAGCACAAGCTGTCGGATGCCTCGCGCGCCTTCCAGGTCGCCTGCCGCATCTTCGAGGAGGATTTCCACGATCAGGACGCGCGACTCGAAATGGAACGCCTGGCGGTTGTGACCGGCGGTTTCGAGGGGCTGGTCAATACCTATCGCGCCTTCTTCGACCAGGTTGCCGACGAAGCGCTCAAGCTGGAGATCCTCACCAAAATCGCCCGGATTTACGAAGAGCAGTTGCAGAACCCGGAAGAAGCGGTGGAAAGCTACCGGGGCGTTCTGAAACTCGATCCGAAAAACTTCACCGCCATGCTGGCTCTGGATCGTCTCTACGAACACCTGGAGCAATACAGCGATTTGGTGGAATTGATTCCCAACCAGTTCGAGTTGTTCGACGATCCGAAGGAAGTGATCGAACAGCGTCTGCGTTTGGGCGCTTTGTGGGAAGAAAAACTGCAGGACAACCTCACCGCCATCGACGTCTATCGTCAGGTGCTCGACGAGCAGCCCGATAACGCCGTTGCGCTGGCGGCGCTCGAACGTCTCTACGAAGCCGAAGAGGAATGGCCGGAGCTCATCGAGATCTACAAGGCTGAAGTGCGCATCGCGCGCGGCGACACCAAAAAGGCGCGTCTCTACGGAAAAATGGCCCAGGTGTTGTACGAAAAGCTCGGTCAGGCCCGCGAAGCCATTCCGCTTTGGAATCGCGTCTTGCAGTTCGACGAGCAGAACGAGCAGGTGATGGTGAAGCTCGAAGAGCTGTACCAGCACGAAGAAATGTGGAACGAGTTGGTGGCGCATTACAAGAAACGCCTGCGGGGTGCACGCGGCGGCCAGGAACGCGCGGCGCTCACCAAGCGTATGGCCGGCGTCTATCGCCTGCGTCTCGAACGCGAAGACATGGCCACCCAGCTTTACCTCAAGGTGCTCGAATATACCCCCGACGATCTGGAGGTCATCGACACGCTGGAGGAAATCTACCTCGCCAATCAGAACTGGCGCGAATTGGCCGAGCTGCTGAAGCGGCTGGTGCCGAAGGTGCAGGGCGACGAACTGCGCTCCCTGTATCTGCGTCTCGCGTCCATCCAGGTCGAGCGCATCGACAATCTGGCCGAAGGCGAGAGCCTGGCGCGCCAGGTGCTCGGCATGGAGCCGACCTTGGCCGAATTGGGTCGACTGGAGCGCATGTTCCAGAACTCACCGGCCCACGAACTGCACATGGAGATTCTCGAAAAGCAAGCTACGGCCAGCGAGGACGAGTCGGACATCGTCGCCCTCAACTTCCGCATGGCCGATCTGTGGCAGGATCGTTTGAACAACCTAGACAAGACGCGCCAGTGCCTGGAACGCGTTTTGAGTTTGCGTCCGGGCAACCTGCAGGCCGCCGAGCTGCTCGAACCGATCTACCGCCGTGACGGCGCGTGGACCGAACTGATCGGTATTCTGGAAATTCGGCTGAGCGAAGCCTTCGAAAAAGCCGACCAGGCCGATCTCTACCGTCAGATGGCGGAAATCTACGAAACGCGCCTCCAGCAGCCCGAACAGGCCTTCGGCGCTCTGGCCGAAGTGTTCCGCCGCGATCCCTCCGACGAGGCCTTGCTGGCGCATCTGGAAGAGCTGGCCGAAAGCACCGGCAAGCATTTGGAACTGGCGCATTTGGTTCGCGACATCCTGCCCCAAATCGAGGCGGACGCACGGCTCTACCGCGTCCTGGTCATGAAGGTGGCGCGGCTCTACGAAGAAAAGGCCGAGAATCCCGATCTGGCCGCCGAATACTTCAAGATGTTCCTCGAAACGGGCGCCTATGACGATCAGGCGGTGGACTTCCTGATCGATTACTACGAAACCATCGAAGATTGGCAGGAATTGGTCGACGCCTATCACCTCAAGGTGCCGCATATGAACCTTGAACAGAAAGTGATCGTCGGCGTGAAGGTCGGCCACATTTTCGACACCCATCTTGGCGAAACCGACCGCGCCATCCGCACGCTGCAACAGGTGCTCAAGATGGACGATGCCTGCCTGGAAGCCAACGATGCCCTGATCGGGATCTTCCAGCGTCTGGACCGCTACGAAGACCTGGTCGAACAGCTGCGCCACAAGTTGCACATGGTGATCGCGGAGGACGAAATCTCGGCCATCCGCTTGTCCATCGCCCGCTTGTACCAGGAGCGTCTCGACGATCTGGGGCAGGCCAAGGTCTACTACCGTTCCATCATCGCCGACGATCCCAAACACCAGGAAGCTCTGGATCAACTGGAGCATATCTACGAGTCCGAAGCGAATTACGACGAACTGCTGGAAGTGTTGTCTCGCCGTGTCAACGTGGCCGAGGCGGATGCCGACAAGCTGAGCATCTACCGCAAAATGGCCGACATCTGGGAGACCAAGTTCGAGCAGCTCGACATGGCCGTCAATTATCTTGAAAAGATGCTGGCCATCCAGCCCAACAACATGGAAGCCATCGCCACTCTCGAACGGATCTACCGCGAAGCCGCCGATTGGCCCGCGCTGGCGTCGACCTATCAGCGCCATATCGATCAGGTGATCGACGCCGACGAGATCGTTCGTCTCTACACCGAAATGGGTAAGATCTACGGCGAATACCTGTTCCAGCCCGCCAAGGCGATCGAGTACTTCCAGAAAGCGCTCAAGATCGACGAGACCAACTTGGGTGTCATGCGGGCCCTGTCGGAGCTGTACATCGCCAACGAGAAGTGGGACGAGGCCATTGAGACCCTGGACGACTTGGCCGGGTTGGCCGACGACAAGGCCGAGCGCGTCGATGCGTTGGCGCGTTTGGGACAGCTCTACCTCGACAACCTCGGCGACCGCGAGAAAGCCAAGGCGGTTTTCGATCGCATGGTGGCCGAAGATCCGACTTTCGTCCCGGCTCTGCGAGCCTTGCGCCAGTACTATGCCGCCACCGAAAACTGGCCCGAGTTTTTGCGCATGGTGGAAGAAGAGAAACGGTACGTCGAAGATCCGCGTGAGAAGGCCGAACTGCTGTATGAGGAAGGCCGCTACTATCACGATATGGAGCGCGACGTGGACGGCGCTCTGACGCTCTATCGCGAGGCCTTGGAACTGGCCGACACCTTCGCGCCGGTCTTGCGCGTACTCGGACACATTTACTTCGAACGGCAGGAGTGGGAAGCCGGGCAGAACGTCCTGGCCAGACTGCTTGATCTGCCCGACGAACTGACCGAAGCCGACAAGGCTCAGGTTCATTACAAGCTGGCCTACATCTCCGAGCAACAGAACGACGATTCGGAGGCGCTCAAGCATTACACGGCCTCCTACAAACTCGATTCCAACAACCTGGCTACGCTCGAAGGTCTGGCCCGGGCGTTGTACAAGCGCGAGGACTGGGAGCGCGCCTTCCGCGTTTACCAGACGATCCTGGTTCGTTTCCGCGAGCGCAAGAGCGTGCCCGAGCTGGTCGAGCTGTTCTGCCGCCTGGGTGAAGTGAACGGCCAGATCGAAAAGAACGACGTGGCCGTACGCATGTACGAAAAGGCCCTCGAACTCGATCCCGAATCCGTGCGCGCACTCAAGGCGATCGTGTTCTTCTACGAGTCGCTGGAGAACTGGAAGAAAGTCCTGCAATTCCGCAGCAAGCTGATCAAGCGGCTGCAAGGCGATGAGTTGTTCGAACAGTGGCGCGCCATCGGCGACGTCTATTCCGATCGTCTCGATGCGCCCGATAAAGGTCTGGAAGCGTATCGTTACGCCCTTGAAATCAAGGCTAACGATGTGGAGCTGCTGGCCAAGGTGTCGAAACTGTTGGTCAGCGCGGGGAATATCGAAGATGCCATCGGCGTGTTGAAGTCGGCGGTGTCCATCGAAACCGATCCCGACCGTCTGATCTTCCTCGATTTGGAGTTAGGTAACCTGCTGAGGGAACACGACGAAAATCCGGAAGCCTGTCTGACTTATTACAACCATGCGTTGGACCTCAAACCGGAACGCCTGGATGTGTTCGAGATGATCGAGGATCTGCTCCTCAAACAGGAGAACTGGGAGGAACTCGATAACAACTACCGCCTCATGATCGCGCGCCTTCCCAACGAACAGGCCGAACGGCGGCTGGACTTGTGGAAGAAGCTCGGGACGCTTTTGGCCGACAAGGCCGGGAACCTGGACGACGCCATCAAGGCCTGGGAAGTGGTGGCGCAGCTCGAACCCGATAACGAAGAGGTGCAGGAACATATCGCCGATCTGTACGCCCGTTCACCGGAATACCGCGAGCAGGCTATCGCGATGCACCGCAGCCTGATCGCCAAAAAACCGGAACGCATCAATTCCTACCGGGCATTGTGGAAGATCAGCTTCGAGTCGGAACACTTCGACGAGGCCTTCTGCTTCGGTTCGGCGGTGGCCGCGCTCGGTGAAACCGAGGTTCCGGCGGCGGCGTTCTATAAAGAGAACCTGCACGAGGTCAAACGCGAGGCCATCAACACGCTGGATCGTCAGTTGTGGGGTTCCCTGCTGCTGCACGAGGATGCGCGCCACAATGTGGGCCAGATTCTCAACATCCTGTTCCACCACATGTCGGGGCTCATGCCGTCCGATCTGCGCAAGGAAAATCTGAAGAAGAAGGACCGCCTCGATCTGGGCGAGCATCTCAACTTCTGCACGACCACCACGTACATTCTCAAGGCTCTCGGCCTGCCGCAGCCGGACATTTATACTCGCAAGGGCTACGGTCCCGGCGTCGAACCTCTGCCCATTCGCCCGGCGGGCTTGTTGATCGGGGCCGATGCCTTCGAGAATTACCCGCAACGCGAACTGGTCTTCCTGGTGGCTAAAAACGCGGTTCTGGCACGACCGGACTTCCTGACCACCCTGACCCTCCCGGCGGAGCAGATCCGCTCCCTGCTGGACGCCAGCACCCTGCTGTTCGATGCCGGATTCAAGGGGAAGACGGATGCGAAGACCGCCAAGAATCTGTCCAAGCAGATCGACCGCGCCCTGCCGAAGAAATTGCGGCCCACGCTTTCGGGCTTCGTTTCGGAGTACGCTCAGATCGCCGACGATCTGGATATCGACCGTTGGCGCAGAGCCCTGGTGTTGTCGGCCAATCGTGCCGGTATGCTGATGTGCAACGATCTGTCCACGGCCATCGAGACGCTTAAAAAGCATAAAAGCCCGGTCGGCAAGGTTTCGACGGACGACCTCGTGGCGGATTTGATCGCGTTCTCGATTTCGGAAGCGTATTTCCACCTGCGGAATTATCTGGGCTTCTCGATCCTTTAAATCCGTTGTCCCTCACTTGACCGGGCCGTATTTTTCATGGTATGAAATGCGCAGGCAAGTGGGGGACGTTTCGCTATAAAGAAGTGAAAAGACATGCGAATTCAATGCGATAAGTGCGGAGCAGGTTATAATCTGCCCGATGAAAAGGTGCAAGGCCGGGCGCTACGGTTTACCTGTAAACGTTGCGGTGCCGTTGTGCAGGTTCGTCCCGAAGTCAGCGAGGCCGACCCGAGCGATCTGGCCAAAACGGTGATGGATCCCAAAAGCGCCGGTGTGGTGCGGCCTGCGGCTCCCGCTTCCCAACCCGAAACGGCCGCCAAACCGCGTTTGACCATGGAGGGCAAGCCCTTGAGCGAAGAGCCGTCCCCGGCGGGGCAAGCGGCCTGGTATCTGGCTTACAGTAAAAACAAGCGCGGCCCCATGACCGTCGCCCAGATCGGCGAGCACCTGGCCAAGGTGGTCGTCAAGGGTGAGGTTTACGTCTGGCGTGCCGGTTTCGATAATTGGAAGCGCATTCAAGAGGTCGCCGAATTCGCTCAGGTCGTCGCTATCATGGAGCGGGCGCGTTCCGTGTCTGCTCCGCAGCCGGAGCAACCCGCTCAAGCCGAGACGACGGAAGCCCCGACCCCTTCCCCTGCCAAACCGCCGCGACCGACTTTTACGGAGCTGCTGAAATCGGAAACCGGCGACAAGCTTCAGGCGGCCCAGCCTGCGGCCTCGCAGAAAATCGATCTTTCCGAGTTAATGGCGAAAAACGATTCCGGCGCTTCTCGCGTCGTGCCGACGGCCGGGCAACCCGTCGATGCGAAGCGGCGTTCGGTGAAGATCGAGGAATACGTTCCCCCGACGAAAAAGAAGATTCCGATCATTCCGATTGCGATTCTTTTATCTTTGCTGATCGTGGTTATCGCGACGCCGTTGGTTCTGCATCAGAAACAAGTGATCGAAGTCCCCTACCTGGACAAAGTTCCGGTTATCGGGATCTACTTCAAGAAGGAAGAGGTCGATCACTACGCCAAGCTGCGTGAGCAGTGGGAAATGCTGGTCAAGATCGATGAAGCCAAGATCGCGTTGAAGGCCACCAAGGAAGAAGAAGAGCGCCAGCGTCTGGCCGAAGAGGCCGAGAAAGCCCGGCGAGAGCGTCTGGAACGCCAACGGCGCGCCTTGGAGCGGCGTCAGGCTCTTGCTGCCCGTCGCAGAGGCGGCAGCAATGGCGGCGGCGGCGGTGGAAGTAATGGCGGCGTGACGGAACTCGATTTTTCCATGGACGGCGACGGCACCGAGATGGAGACCATCGGTGAGTTGAGTACGACCGGCATCAACCGCAAAGAGCCCTTGTCCCAGGGAGAAGTCAACAAAGTCATCCGCCAGAACATGGGCCGTATTGCCGCCTGCGTTTCCGCTCAGAAGAAATATGGGGCCATTTCGGGTACGATGAATATGCGTTTCACGGTCAGTCGCCGTGGATCGGTGGTGGGAGCGAACGTTCTCTCCGAAAAATTCAAGGGCACCTACGTGGCCGACTGTGTCGGCGCGACCATCGAACGGATCCGCTTCCCCAAATCGGGTGGATCGGTCACGGTTTCCTATCCCTTCACCATTCAATAAGATCGACGATATCCCACACAAGCAAACGGACCGCTAAAGAGCGGTCCGTTTTAATATCCGGACGGCAGGAGGGTCGTCCGGTGGGGGTTCAGTTCAGAGGGGCATCCGGTTCGTAGAGAGTCATGATTCCCAGCGATTCCTTGCGCAATTGGCGGCGCAACGAGGTCGGCTCCATCACCTCGATCTTGTCGCCGAACGACAACAGCCATGAGACCAGCTCGGCCGTGATCGGGACTTCCAGATGAACTCGTGTCGCCTGGTTGTCGAATGTTTCGATTTTCTGGCTGGGATGCCACTGTCGATGGCGGAAATAATCGACCACCTCGGGGCGAAGCTGCAACAAAACCGTCACGGGTTGTCCGACGGTGATCCCGAAGGCATGTGACAGATAGTCTCCGGGTGTGTAACCCTCCGGATAATCGAATGAAACTCCCTTTTTCCATTTGGCGCTACGGACCCGTTCGACGGCGAAAGTCCGGACTGCCTCGGCGCGTTCGGAATAGGCGATCAGGTAAAGGGCGTGGTTGTGCACCACCAGGGACCAGGGGTGAATGGTATCGCGGTAGGGGTCGGAGCCCGGCCGCTGGTACTCGATTTCCACCGCCTGTTCTTCCAGCAGACCGGTTACCAGTTCATTGAGTTGATCATCCAACCCCGTGTAATCTTTCGGAGATCCGGGGGTGCAGTAGAACTTTGTTTCAAGCCGCGTTCGGTAACTGCTGCGGTTGGAGGCCAGCCGATGTGAGACCTTGGTAAACAGCGAATCGATACTGTTTTTCAAGGCGGTGCCACGGGTAAAATTGAACAGATTTTTCCCCATGAACAACGCCGCCATCTCCATCACCGAGAGTTTCAGGATCTCATTTTGGCGTGTTCCAACCAGACGCCAGATTTTTTGTCCGTCGGGCAAGCTTCCGGCCTCGCAAATGGAGTAGGTTTCCTGCAAGGTGGCTAGGTCGCGGTGGGCGGTCCGCCGCGAGATATTGAACTCATCGATCACCATCTTGACCGTAAGATGATGACGGGCCAGCAGCATTTCGAGCATTCGGACGAGGCGATAGGCTTGGGAATACTTACCCTTGGGACGGCCGCCTGCCATACTTTCCTCCGATCGACGCAGTACTTCTCATCAATACACATCAGAAAACAGAATCCGAGTGGAGTTTGATCATGCACTTGGATGTGTGTCGTAATATGTCACACACTCCGGTCAATAGGCCAAAAAACTTCTTGTGTAGGATCTGTGAAATTTAAAACCCCTTGAAAACAAAGCGTTTTCTTGACGTAAGCAGAAAAAAAATTATAATAAATAGGTTCTGTAATTTGTGGTTTAGACGTAAGAGGAAGTCCCTGTGAGTGAATGTATCCCCCCCATTATCCTGGCTTCGGCCTCTCCCAGACGAAAGCGGTTGCTCGCGGCTGCTCAAATTTTGTTCGATTGTCGTCCGGTGGACATCGATGAAACCCGGAACAACGGCGAAATTCCGGAAGATTTCGTGCTGCGCATGGCGCGTGAAAAGGCCGCGGCCGCGCGACGGGACTTGAACGGGGAACTCCGAACCATCCTCACGGCCGATACAGTGGTGGTCCTCGATGGCGATGTGCTGGGTAAACCCACGGATCGGGCCCATGCCCGCGCCATGCTGATGCGCCTGTCGGGTGAGACGCACGAGGTGTTGACCGGTGTGTGTGTGTTGACGGCAGACGGTCGCGAGCACCTCGAACGGGTGCGGACCTCGGTCTCGTTTCGCCGGATCGGAGCCGAAGAACTGGAGCGCTACCTCGATACGCCCGAACCTTACGACAAGGCCGGAGCCTATGCGATCCAGGGCCAGGCCGGCGGCATGGTGCATCGGATTCAGGGTTCCTACACCAATGTGATCGGCCTTCCCATGACCGAGACGCTGGCGCTTCTGGCCTCCTCGCAGGAGGCACGCTCATGACGGTTCCAGCGGCGGTGGATGTTTCCGGGAATCTGGCCCGCATCCGGGCGCGAATGCAGCGGGCCTGCGAACGAGCCGGGCGGGCGCCGCAAGACGTGCAGCTTCTGGGCGTCGCCAAAACCAAGCCGGGGGAACTCGTGGCCCGGGCGGCCGAGGCCGGTTTGCTGGATATCGGTGAAAATTACGTGCAGGAACTGCTGGCCAAGCAGGCGCAGCTGCTCCAGCCGATCCGCTGGCATTTCATCGGTCGTTTGCAATCGAACAAAATTCGGCAGATTGTGGGGCGGACGCACTTGATTCATTCGGTGGACCGTGCCAAACTGCTCGACGAAATCGAGAAACGGGCGGCGGCGGCGGATTGCCGGGTCGGCTGCCTGCTGGAAGTGAACGTCGGAGAGGAAAGCAGCAAGGGCGGGGTGGCCGAACGGGACGTCCGGGAATTGGTTCGGCGGGCGCTCGACGCTCCGCATATCGAATTGCGTGGATTGATGTCGATTCCGCCCTTTCTCAGCGATCCCGAGGCGCTAAGGCCCTATCATCGCCGCCTGGCGGAACTGGCGCGCCGGCTGCGTGACGAAACGGGGATGGCGCTTGCAGAGCTGTCCATGGGCATGTCGAAGGATATGGAAGTCGCCATCGAAGAAGGGGCGACTATCGTGCGGGTGGGTACCGACCTGTTCGGTCCCCGCAATACCTAGCGAAAGGACGAGACATGTTTGTCGTGGCCAATATAATCAAGGGTGTGGCCCTGATTATGGAAATGTTTCTGCAGATTTACATGTTCATTATCATCGGGCGCGTCATTATCTCGTGGGTCAACGCCGATCCCTACAATCCCATCGTGCGTTTTCTGGTCCGTGCGACCGAACCGGCCTTTCGCCGTGTGCGCCGCTGGCTGCCGATGTTGTCCAACATGGGGGGGCTGGATCTCACGCCGCTCGTGATTCTGGCCGTTGTTTTTCTTTTGCAGCAGGCGGTGGTGCAAAATCTGTACGACCTGTCGCTTTACCTGAAGATGCACTAGGGAGGCTTCGATGAAGCTTACGCCGCTTGAAATCAAGCAGAAGAAATTTCGCACCGGTTTTCGCGGTTTCGATGTGGAAGAAGTCGAGGAATTCCTGCAATTTGTCTCGGAGGAACTCGAGGAACTGACGCGCGAAACCAACGAGCAGAAAGACCGTCTCAAGGGGCTGGAAGATCAGATCGTGGAGTACCGCGAGCGCGAGCAGACCCTGAAAGAAACGCTGTTGACGGCCCAACGGATGGCCGACGACGTCAAAGGGATCGCCGAGCGCGAGGCGCGCATGGTGATTTCCAACGCCGAGATGGAAGGTGAACGCCTGATCCAGGATGCGGTGCGGCGGCGCGAAATGCTGGTTTCGGAGATCCACGACCTCAAGCGGCAGAAGGTCCAGTTCGAAACCACCTTGCGCCATGCCATCGAGGTGCATCTGAAGATGCTGGACGCCCTGCAGGAGTACGAGGCGGACCGGCGTGAGGCGGACCGGCGGGAACTGGAGCGCCAGGAGGCGAAACGGCAGCCCTGGGTCGAGTCGCCCCGAAAGGATCCCGCTGCAGACGACCCGCAGACGCCCGCCGCGTTCGATGAGCCCGATAAATCCGATGAGCCCGATAAACCCGATGAATCCGACGACGCTGTGCCTCGAAAGGAGGCGTCCGATGAGGAGGCCGACATCGAGCGGCGTGACGGGGACGAGGATGCGTCGCCGGAAACGGCCGTGGATGAGGTTTGAACCCCGCCATGCCCGCTTGGTTGATTCCCACCGCCGATGGCGTACGCCTCTTGATCCGGGTCCAGCCGCGTGCCTCCCGAACGGAGATCGTCGGCGAACACGACGGCCGCCTGAAGCTGCGGCTCAAAGCTCCCCCGGTGGATGGGGCGGCGAATCAGGCTCTCATTGCGTTTCTGGCCAAACGACTCCGTCTTCCCAAAAACCAGATTACGATTTCGAGCGGTGCGACCGGTCGCAGCAAAACCGTGCAGGTCACCGGAATCGAGGTCGCCGCGTTGCGCGAACATCTGGGCGTTTGATTTCCGGTATCCGTCCCTCTTTGATTATCCCGCTATGGATCGTGCTGTTTCTGATCGTCGGTTGGTCGACTTGCGCGAATCTGGAAGCCGCCCCGCGCGAATACCGGCCGCCCACCGTGACGGGCCGTGATCGGACGATTCGCGTTCCTGCCGGTTATAGTGAGCTTTCATCCGGTTCGTTTCTGTTCGTCTTTCCCGAACGCGGCCGTGCACGCGCCATGGATCTGGTGAATATGGCGGCGCGCGTGCGGGCGGAGCTGGTGGCGACCATCGGGGTGGACCCGCGCGAAACGACGCGCGTCTATCTGGCGGCGGCGGACGACTTTCAGGCCCTGCAGCCGGGCGGACGGCGTTTGCCGAGTTGGGTGGCGGGCGTGGCCTACGGCGATTTGAATACCATTATTTTGCGTCAGGCGGGCTCGCGCGGTCAACCGATCGCCTTGGAACAGACCTTCGTGCATGAAATGTCGCACATTATCTTGCGCCAGGCCACCGATGCGGGGGCCGAGATGCCGCGCTGGTTCGTGGAAGGGCTGGCCCAGTGGCAGGCGCGCGAATTCGATCTGGAGCGCGTGCTGCGCTTGTCGAAAGCCATGCTGTCGGGACGCTGGATTCCCTTGGCCGAGCTCACCCGGCGCTGGCCTGCCGATCCGGCCCATGTTCCCATCGCCTACGACGAAAGCTTCGAAGTCATCAATTTCCTGATCGGGGAATACGGGCTCGATCCCTTTCACGCCTTGATCAAGCGGCTGGGCGCGGGCGAACCCTTCGCCGAAGCGCTGCAGCGCGTTTACGCCTTGACCTTACCCGAGTTGGAAACGCGTTGGCTGGCGGGCATGAAGCTGGCCTACAACTGGATTCCGCTGATTACCTCCGGCGCCACCGTGTGGAGCGTGGCCTCGGTGCTGTTTATTCTGGGCTATCTCAAACGGCGGCGCGAGAAGCGGCGTCGCATGGCGGTTTGGGAGGCGCAGGAGCAACGGATGGATGCGGTGATCAAGTCGCTGGACGATCCGCCGCCCCCTCCTCCGGCCCCACGGGATCTGTTTCCGGGCGGTGGTCCGCGCGACAAGGGCGACCCGAAAACCTGGATGAACTGACCCGGTGCTGTTTAGGGCGATTCACTTCGAAGCTTTTCACCGTTTTCCACCCACTATCATTCGGTTTACGGGGTGCCATGGGCCAAGCTTTCGGCTTGCCCATGCTGTTTTCACGGGCAAACCTGACGGTTTAGCCCGTGCCACCCATCATCGATCGAAGATGATTCGAGACTCAATCAGAATTGAAAAGCTCTAGCCGGTTTAGCCAATCCTTTCCGCCGCCTGCCGCATGTGATACACTTGCGAGTCTAGGCACGTATGCAAAAAGAACCGGATGCCGTTTCGCGTTTTCTGCAGGAAGCGACGCGGCAGACGAATCGGTGAATGGCGGGAGGTTCCCCATGGTAGCGTTGACACGAAAAGGGCTGTTCTTGACGGTGGCGATACTGGCGTTCGGCGTTTGGATGCTTGCGGCTTGCAGCAGCGGTGGCGGCGACGCCGTCGATGGCGACCTGGACGGCGAAGGCGAGCTTTCCGGCGACGAAGATCGGGACGCGGAGGCGGCCGAAGAGGAGGTGACGGAAGTCGAAGCGCCCGAGGTGGAGCGCATCCCCTGGGAGGACGACACCCTCGATCGCTGGCAGGATCCGGCCTTCTGTGCCGGGGGCGCGCTTTTGTTCCTCGAAAGTTTCGAGGATGGTGAAACCACCACGAATCCGGTTTGGCAAAAGGATCACCGCGTACTGAACGTACCCGACGATCAGCCGGAATCCGCCGTGCGTCCGGTGGTGATCGAGGATGCGGAGGTCGGCGGACGGGTCTTGTCGGGCTGTTCGGACGACACCGGTTCCCAGTTGCCCACCGCCCGGCTTTATACGCCGCTGCCCGCGCAGGCCAACGCCTTCCACTTCCGCACCAAGCTGGGAGCCGAGGGAACCGAGAACCTGTTCTGGCTGAACGACGACGACAATCCCACCGGAAACTGGGTGCCGGAAATCCGCCTGTTCCACCTTCCCGCCACCGATGCCCCTGCCGCGTCGACCGATGGCGACCTCGACGAGGAGGGCGACGCCCAACCGATGCCGACCGGTCAGCGTATCGACGTGCTGGAGCAGGCCGGAATGGCCCATTGCAGCATCGATGGCCTCGACGAGGGCTGGCACCGGGTGATCCTGTACCGTCTGACCAATGCCCAATGGCGCGTGGATGTGGACAACGTCACCCGCTGTTCCTTCACCGACACCATCGACAGCGAGCGCCCGCTGGCCTATGCCTTTATCGGGCGCGATGGCTATCTCGACGACGTCCTGATGGGCACCTGTCCCGAGCCGGACGAGTCGGTGGCCTGCGAGACCTCCGCCGCTTGCTACGCCAATCAGGTTTGCGGGCGCGACGGTGCCTGTCACACGCCGCGTGCGGTGACCTGCCGCTCGAACCTGCAATGCGAGGACGAAAGCGAATGTCTGGGCGAAAAGGACGGCAACGATTTGCTGGGTGACGGCGTGTGTTCGTCCGATTGCAGCGCCAGCGCCGACTGCCGTCCTTCCGAGCTGTGCGTGCCCAACCGCCCCGACGGCGGGATCTGCCGCGCCCTGTGCCGCCACGACGAGGGGTGCCCGGACGGGCAGTCCTGCCGCGAAATTTTAGGTGTCACGGCTTGCGTGCCGGATGCCTGCAAAACCAACGGCCACTGGGAGGAATTGCCCAACGGCCTGTGGGACTGCGCCTGCGACGACGGCTATGCGCACGATCCCTTCACCAATCGCTGCGAGCAACTCGGCGCATGCAGCGAACCCGAAGACTGCATGGCCGAACAGGCTTGCGGTGGCGGCATTTGCCATCGCAATCGCCAACTTTCCTGCGGGCGCGACGAAACCTGCCCGCCGGATGTGTCCTGCTACGGGATCGAACTGGACGGCGAACTGGCCGGAACCGGCCAATGCCTCTATCCCTGCGGCGGCGACGAGGAATGCCTGCCCTATGAATCCTGTGTGCCCCTGGGGGATGCAGGCTGGGCCTGTTTGCAGCGTTGCCCGGAGACCGGGGACTGCATTCAGGGTTTGAACTGCATCGAGGGCTTCGACGGCAGCTACTGCCTGCCCGATCTGTGTCAGCCCAAGGGCGACTGGCAGTGGAACGCCGCCGAGGGTCGTTTCGCCTGCACCTGCCAGGCGGGCACGCGCCCCGATCCCGGCACCGGCCGCTGCTTCTGACGCGGGAGTGACCACCCCGTCTTCGCTTCGCGAATCCACCCCTCCTTGTAAAGGAGGGGATTAATCTCCCCCTTTACAAGGGGGAGTCCTCCGCGGGAGGGAGGGGGTCAGGCTGGGTAGCGGTTAATAAAAGCTCGAACATCTCTAAGGACAGATTCTACCTGTGTCTTATCGAACTGATCATAATGGCCATGTGCGGCGTCGTTACGCAGACCCTAGGTTGAAGCGCATCTCCGATGGGCTCCATGGCCGCGACCGATTTACGGTTCGAGCGGGGCGTGCTGGATATCGACGGTGGTATACACCTGTTCGTCCGGTCGTTTGACCTGCAGATGCAACAAAACCTCCCGAGCTTCGCTGCCGGGGGTGGGGTCGAAGTCCAGTTGGCCGCTGTAGAAAGCCGAGGCGGGCAGGTCGAGTTGCTTCTCCTGCGTCGCCAGAATCGCCCCCAGTTTGTCGGTCAAAACCGCCGACAGCCGCACTTCCGCGTCGTCGTCGGCCGGGCCCGCCACCCGAAAATGCAGATCGGCGCGGTCTGCGACGCACTTGGCCGACCACTCGATCAGCATGGCGCGCGCCGGGTCGTCTTTGATCCTGCGGGACGCCACGCGCGTATCGGCCAAACGTTGACGGGCCTCCTGCGCCAGATCCTGTACGTAACGTTCGGTGGACAGATACAGCCGGGCTCCGGGGTGTTTGGGCGATTTTTCGAGCACCTGCGTCATCACGGCCACCGCCTCGTCGCTACGCTGTAGCTCGTGCAAGGCCAGCCCCTTGAAGTACAGGGCTTTCACGAACATCGGGTCGTGGTCCAGGGCGTCGTCGTAATAGCGGATGGCCTCGCTGTAGTTTTTCTCGAATTGTGCCAGCGCCGCGCCGCGAATGAAGCGCAGGCCGTTGGAGTCGGGGTTGAGCGCCTCCACCGCCTTCAGTTCGTTTTCCATCTTTTCGCGGTCGCCCAGGACGCGGTAGTAGTCGGCCATGCTGCGGTGGCCGATGTAGCTGTCGTCGTCGTAGGTTACCAGTACGTTGCCCAGCATGCGCGCGCTGTTGAGGGCGTCCCACCACTGGGCTTGGCGGTAGTCCAGCAGGTTGAAGACGGCCCGCAGGTCGGATTGGTTGTCGGCGGCATAGCTGGCCGCCAGTTTCCAGCGCAACAGATCGATTTCGCTTTGCAGTTGCTCGGCCCAGGCGATGTAAAGCTGGTTGAGCCATCCGGCAATCTGAACGTCGTCGCGATTCTTGATGCGCAGGGTGAGAAAATGCACTTCGGCTTTCTGAAATTCGCGCAGGTCGTCGAGGCGCAGCATGGTCTGGGCCTTTTCGAAATCGCCGCCGCTCCAGTGGATGCTGACGAGGTCCTGGGCTCGCCTGAACCCGCCCTCGGCACAAGCCGCACACACAACCAACGCCAGCAGAACGCCGAGAATCCAAAGCTTCCGGTGCATGTCGTTTCCCTCCGCAGCCGTGATCCAAACAAGCGAATGCTAGCATACCCGGCCCAAGCTGTCGAGCCGGAACGGATGCAGCGTGTGGTGGCGGCGAAAGCTGATTGTGGCTTGCACCGGCGACGGTTCGTGCTAAAGTGGGGCATGTCGAATCGAGCAGGTATGCCCATGTCGCCCAAACGCGAAGACTATCTCAAGGACCGCGACATCAGCGCCGTCGCCCACACCCAATTAGAGGCCGTGTGTCGAGCGAGCGGTCGTGCGTTTCCCGCCATCCCGGAGGGACCGCAGGCTTTGCTGGTGATCGATGCTCAACGCTTTTTTCTCGATCCGCTTTCGCCTGCGGCGCTACCTGTGGCGCAAGCCGTGACGCCGCGACTGGGCGAGGCGGTTCATCGTGCCGCACGGGCGGGTATTTCCGTCGCCGCCACCCGACACGCCCACCGCGCCGATAGCGATCCCTTTCCTTTTCTGTCGATCTGGCACAAGCGTCTTTTGGAAAGCGACCCTCTGGCCGCTCTGCATCCCGCGCTCGAATCCGTGTTGACTCCACTCGCTGCGCCCGTTTTTACCAAAGACACCTACTCCGCCTTTGAGGGGACGGATTTGTGCGAGTGGCTGCGCGAACGCGCCGTGCGCGTGCTGCTGCTGGCCGGGGTGACCAGCCATCTATGCGTGGAAACCACCGCGCGCCACGCCTTGTGTCTGGGATTTTTCCCGGTCGTGCTGGCGGATGCCTGCGCCGCCTGGACCGAAACCCAGCATGTGCGATTGCTGGCCGCCATGGCCGATGGGGTGGGTGGCGCGACAACCCTGGAGGAGCTTTGGCCATGACCCACGGCGCGAGTCAACCTGTTTCACAAGTGGCGGTCGTGGGGGCGGGCCCGGCGGGCATCACCTGCGCCGTCCAACTGGTGCGCATGGGGATTCAGGTGCTGCTTTTGGAGCCCGGCGAACCGGGCGGTATCATCCGCATGGCCTGGCGGGTCGAAAACTGGCCCGCTTTTCCCAACGGGACGGCCGGGCGCGTGATCGCCGAACGGTTGGCCGCGCACCTGGGCGACTTCAACCTGGTGCCGGTGCGCGTGCGGGTCCATCGCATCGTGGCGGGCGCGGCGGGGGAGCCCTTCGCCCTGCACGGTGAGCCGGGCCGTTTCGATGCCGAGGCGGTGGTGTTGGCCTGCGGGCTGCAAGCCAAAGAGCTGGATGTCCCCGAGGCAGTCCGGCCCTATCTGTGGACCGATCCCGAGTTGCCGCCCGATCCGACGGGCAAGGTGCTGGTGGTCGGTGCCGGGGATGTGGCCTACGATCAGGCGGCCCGTTGGCGTCTGGCGGGCGCGTCGGTTACGTTGGCGCGTCGCCGTGAGCGCTTGCGCGCCTTGCCGCGCATCGTGGAACGCGTGCGTGGGCTGGACATCGCCGAGCATATCTCCCGCCGCCCTGTCTGGCGCGTGGACGAGGCCGGGGTGTGGCGCGACGACCTGCCCGATCCCGGCCCGTATCGTTTCATCGTGCCTCACATCGGGCGCGTGCCCCAGCCGCCGGTTGTCGTAGACGATAACGGCCGCGTGCCACTTGCGCGTGACGGTTTCGGCGGGGAAACCGTCTGTCCCAACCTCTTCGTGGTCGGCGACCAATGCCGGGGACGCTATCGTCAAGGCTCCATTGCCATGGGCGACGGCATGCAGGCCGCTCTGACCCTGGCCGAACGCTTCGGTGTCGAGGTGTAGCAGCCGCAGGTCGCGACAATGCTTGGCCAGAAAAAGGTGGAGGGGCAAGGTGTTGCCCATGTCCCCGGTCTGAAATGTAACCTATGTACCGCTTGCACACGCGAAGCGAAGACGGGGTGGTCGAGATCGAGCCGGATACAATCTTGCTTGATCAAGGAAAAGGTTAGCGAATCAAGGGGGTGCCATAGTTTCACGCGATCCGACGGATCGTGGGAAGCTGTGCGAAATAAAGAAGACACAGCCTCTCGAACGTCGTTTGTGAAACTATGCCACCCATTCAAAACCCCTAGAAGGTAGAAAAGTAGCGACTGTTATCGGTGTCAAGCGAAATTCGGGTTCCAGGCTTCGTTTTTCCGCATCATCGTGTTGAGAATGAGGACCAATTTTCGCATGCAGGCCACCACCGCCGTCATCTTCGGTTTGCCGCGTCCGACCAGCCGCTGGTAGTGTCCGCGAATCACCGGGTTGTGTTGAATCGCCACCAGCGTCGGCATGTAGAGCGCCGTGCGCAGGCGATGACGACCGCCGCCGGTCATGCGTTTACCCCGAAACGTTCCGCTGTCCCGATTCATGGGCGCCACGCCGATCAACGCCGCGATCTGCCGCCGGTTGTAGATCCCCAGCTCCGGCAGATCCGTCACCAGAAGATTCGCCGTGCACGCGCCGACGCCCGGCATCGTTTGGAGCCGCGCGGCCCGGTCGCTGCGCTCCCGATCCGATGCAATGGCCGCCGCGATGGCCCGATCCAGCCGCTCGATTTCCCGTTCGATCACCTCCAGAATGCGGTGCAGGCTTTGTCCGATCGTCCGATCGCCCACGTGTTCGGTGCGGTTTTTCTCCATCGTGCGCATGGCGACCAGCTGCCGCCTCCGTGAAGACAGGGCTTTTAACAGGAGGGCGGTTTCGCCGAGCGTTTCGTTCGGTGCGGGACGCATGGCGGCTGCGTAGCGTGCGATGATGCCCGCATCGAGTCGATCCGTTTTCGCCATCACGCCGACGGCGCGGGCATAATCCCGGATGCGCCGGGGATTGACCACCGCCACCGGCCAACCCGCTTTCTGAAGACGTTTGCACAGCTCCCGTTCGTAGCCGCCGGTGGCTTCCATCACGACGCCCTCCACCTCGATCCGCTTCAACGAACGGACGAAGCGTGTCATGCCGGCTTTGGTGTAAGCGTAGCGGACGCACGTGCTTTCGCCGTCGACGGCGACATCGAAAACGGCTTTGCTGACGTCGATCCCGATCCATTTCTTCATGGCGCACCCTTCCTTGCCAATACGGGCTCATTTCGATTACAATGGCCCCTGCGACTGTTCGGGTTTTCCCGGACGAAACGGACGGCGGATCCGGCTACAAAACGGGCTCATCAGGCCCCAGGATGGGACGATCTCGCCGCCCACCACGGCCTCCCGCTTGCTACGGGAGGTCGTTTCATCTTATCATCACAAACGATGACAGTCGCTTGAAAGGGATAATACAAGGATGGGCAACTTGTTGCCCATCGCTTGGGGCATAGCGTAACCTCTCCTAATTAAACGAAACATAACCCGCTCATCCCGAATAGCCGTTTGGCAAACTTGAGCAGGAGCATGGCTCTGTCATGCTCCGCATGTTTGTCCCCCCATGCTGGAGCGCGTCTGTGACGGGCTCCAGCACCCATTGCCGCAGGGAAACGGTCATCAACGCAACGCAAGTATCGGTATTGCCTAGCGTTGCGTGGCCGTTCCGACCAGAAACGAAAAGGCGTCGTGAAAGCCGAGGCGTCGGTACAGGCGGCGCGCCGCCCGGTTGTCGGCGGCGACATTGAGGCCGATTACGGCAAAGCGCGGATGCAATTCGGAAACAATGGCCTGCATCACCGTTTGTCCGAGCCCTTGCCGTCGATGGTGTGGATGGACGCCGACACTGCCGATGGCGGCAATCCCCAGCCGTTGCGAACAGACGTGCGTCCCCGCCATGGCGATCACCCGGTTTTGTTCGTCGAAGGCGCCCACAAAGGGGTTGTTCAGAAATTGTCGCCGCGTAAACGCGACCTCGGATACATCGCGGGCCAGCTTCTCGGCGAGGTCCACATCCGCGTGGGTGAGACGCCGCCAGGAAATTCCAGAGGCGTGGCGGGGAGATGACCCGTCGTATCCCATACGTTTGAATGGCATGGCGCGCTCGACGTTGAAGCTTGGCAAGAGCGTGTCCAGGTGTGTTTCTTCAAGCAGGTAGACCACTTGCCGGGGCGTTTCGATGCGGGCGAACAGCTCCGTGGTGGCTTGCGGATCGCCTGCCGCCAACAACGCCGCTCGCGCTCCGTCTTGAAAACACAGAACACAAGCCCGTGCGTCGTCACCGTCGGTGGCCAACCAGAAGCGGCTGTAGCGGCTGAAAGGGGGCTGTGTGTCACCCAACAGATAGAGATGGCGAAGCGGGTCGCGGGCGAGGAAACGTTGCAACATCGGGTCGTGGGGCGGGCAGGGTTTGTAGGTTAACGCGTTCATGGGTGTCTCTCGAATCGGTCTGCGGGTCGCGGCCGTGTCGGGCTGCGGGGTTCATCCATTCCATGACGTGTAGTGTATCCTATTTCTTTCAAACCACAAATTGGAGCGCATCTCCTCCTGATTATGATTGCGCCAAATGCCGCTCACCTTGAATGATTTTGCGAAGCGGAATCGTATCGAAGGGTCCCTCGATACGGCACCTTACGTAGCCGACTCGGGTAATAAGAAAGGGCGTCCATCCAATCGGTTATACTTGTGGAGTCATCCCAAATCCCTTTGAGCAGGAGCATGGCTCTGTCATGCTCCGCAGATTTGTCTTACTCTTTTTCACCGCAACCAGCCCCGCCGGAAACAAGGCGAAGCCTTGTTTGAAGACAAACAAACAGAGCAGGACGGGAGCCCTGCTCTAACGGAAAAGTCGCCCTCTAGGTTGGTTCAGGTCTCCCCAAGTTGGAGCGCATCTCCGATGGGATCCAAACTCAAAAGGGCGATCACCCAAATAAAAAACCCCGGCCGAAGCCGGGGCGATACGCTCGCGAAAGAATAATCGGCTTACTTGCTCAGGCTGAAGGTGTCGAGTACGTTGCCGTCGCCGTCGTAAGCGGTGGCGTTCAACTCCAGACCATTGGCTTCCAGATGCACCATGTTGCCTATGTCGCCATGGAAGCTCTTGACCGTCCACCAGTCCTGGCCGTTGGAGTAGCCGTCCGAGTAGAACCCACCGGCGGTGACGTAGGTGATGCCCTGGCTCGCATCCACGACCTGGTCGCCGCGAATGGGATGGGTGCGCTCGTAATTGTGGTCATGTCCCGAGAAGGCCAGAACGACGTTGTATTTTTCAAACAGCGGCGTCCAGTTGGCCAGGACACGCTCGGTGCTGCCGTGTTTGCAGGCCGAATAAGCCGGATGATGGAACATGGCGACGATCCAGTCGATCTTCTCATCCTGGCTGGCGGCTTTGAGATCGGCTTCGAGCCAGTCCGTCTGCTCTTCCACTAGGCTCGTGGTATTGGAGTTGAGACCGATGAAGTGGATGTTGCCGTAATCCACCGACCAGGCGTGTTCTTTGCGATCCTCGGGCAGTTCCGGTTCCTGCGGCAAGGCGAACTGCCAATAATAGAGCTCGGCCACGATTTCGTGGTTGCCCTGCACCGGCATCAGCACGGTGTCGAGCAAAATCGGCGACATGGCGGTGTACCAGGTGAACCACTCCCCTTGTCCGCCCGCGTCGGTCATGTCGCCGTTGAACAGCCAGAAATCGGCATCATAAGCTTTGAGACGCTCGATATTGGCCGAGATGCCGTCGTAGCCGCCGCGCGAATCACCCGCCAGCATGACGCTGAAGGGCTCACGCGATCCCTTTTCGGGGGCGGTTTTGAAGGTGTGCGCCGGTCCCAGGTTGGGACGGTCGAACGAACCGCTGTCTTTATCGAAGCCGTTCCAGGTGCCCACGCGGTAGTAGTAGAGCGTGTTCGGTTCGAGGCCCAGAAGCTCGACTTCCCACTGGGCGAATATTTGTTTTTCGCTGTTGAAAAACGCTTCGTAGTTGAAACCCGCCCCCTCGGCCACGAATTGATCGGCGTAGGGCATTTTTACGTCTCCACCGCTTCCCTCGACTTCGTCGGCCGGAACGAACCAAACCTTCGGGGTATAGGTTTCGATATCGTTGACATCGGTTTGCCATTGCAGGGTAATGGTGGTGGAAGGCTCGTGCTGCCAGGTCATATGCACGTATTCGGGCGTGTGGTTCTCGTCCATCAGCCACTGCTGAGGAGGTGTGACTTCAATAATCTCACTGACTTCCACTTCGAAATCGAGGTCGCCGTCCGTGCTCGGACCCGCGGTGTCGCTGTCGCCGTCCAACTCCGAATCGGCGGTCATATCGGAAAAAGCACAGCCGCCGACCAGCAGCCCCAACAGCGCCACGAGGCTATAGATCGGCATCCATTGTTTGGTTATCTTCTTCATATTACTCCTCTTTTCGGCTACTTCCACCTTTGTGAGGTACGGAACTACGGTTCGATTCATCATTTTTCAATAGTAACGTGTTCGCTTCTATGATCTGGATCATAGATTAAACTGGAACATTCCCAAAAATGCATCGTTTGCAAACTTGTAACCTTCCAATTCTTCGCGATGGATGTAGTTGAAATCGATGCGCGCCATTTCGGAGATGTGGAAGGTCAGTCCGCCCGTGATCCAGCGTTGTTTTTGCTTGGAAATTTCATCGATGGAAAGTGTGGCCGACTCGCCGCGAACGAAATCGTCTTCGCCGTCCATCTGTTCGATGCGGCCGGTGACGTCGATGACTTCCGGCCAGGCGTGCACGATCAGGTCGGCGTGCCAGCCGATACCGCGCCGCGCAGGCTGGACGCCGTTTTCATCCACGTCACCCGAGTAAAAGTCCTTGAACATCAGCTCGCCCTTGAGGGTGAAAATCCACAGGTGGATACTTGCGTCGAGACCGGTCCAGCGATGCTCGGTGGTGGGATCGAAGTTTTCCTTGGTATAGGCGATGTTGCCGCCCAGGTCGAATTCGAAATCCATGAAATGCGTGTTGGTGGCTTTGAGCAGGTTGCCCAGGCTGAAATCGAGGCGCGCGACGTACATGAGCTGCTTGGAATCTTTCATCTGCTCGACGGCCAGCGACACCGAATTGAACACGCCGCCGCGCAACCGGGCGACTTCCCAGGGATCGGCGAAACCGACCATCAGGCCGAGCTGGCGTTTCGGGGTCAGCACGTTGAGCAGCGGTTTGTAGATCAGCGGGCTGTATTCGGTCGGCTGCAGGTTAGCCTGGCTGAACGGAATCTTCATGCGCCCGGCGCGCACGTCGAAAACGCGGTAGGTGTTCCAGCCGAAGTAGGCGTCTTTCAGGTAATCGGAGGAGCGGTTGCCGTCTTTTTCACGCGGGATCAACTCGAATTTGACCTTGTAATAAAGGCCCTGATCGTTGAAGCGGCCTTTCATGCCCAGCTCGACGTTTTCGAGCACGAAGCCTTCGCGATGCCCGAATTTGGCCGGGTCCATGGCGCGGCTATCGAGTGCGAGGGTCTGCCCGTTGGCGTCGGTGACGGTGTAGGAATCCTGCATGGTGGTGACGTAAAGCGTGCGCACCAAAACGATGGGCTCCCAGCGTTCGTCGAGCAGTTTGGGGGTGGCGGGCGGTGTCTGGAGACGCTCGTCGAGGGTGAGAGTTGCGGCATGTGTATCATCCTCGACGGGCAACCAGGTCACGTCGTCCAGCTTGAGGCGTTCGATCAGTCCGGCGTCGGCGGGCGCACTCAATCCCAGCATGATTCCCAGCGCTAAAAGCGCCGCAAGGAGCGTTCGTTGCATCGGTATGACCTTCTTTCATGATTGATAGCTTACATGATCCCGACAATCCTGCCGGGTGCGCCGTTTTCGCTTGCAGCCAAAAAACGAAGCCAAACCGGTATAACAAGAAAAGCGGTTACCGGTCAACATTATGGAGCGCCAGGCTCTGCCCCGCCTCCAAGATAAGACTCTTATACCCAGGTGCAAGTTAGAGGATCGTTAGAAATCGATCGTGGGGGAAAAAAGGCCGCAAGCGTGTTCCGGCGTGACGCGCCGTTGCGCGGGCTATTGCCTTTGTAACGTCTTGATATTAAACAACATAGTGGCGATTTTACCCGCCGTTTGCGGGTGCCTGTCGAGGCCATTTGGCGAAATATGATAAACCCCAATGATATCAGCAAGATAAGAGGCTGTCTTTAAAATATCTTTTATATAATATATTTAATATAGTCTAGTTAAAATAATTTATGACCGGTTCCGCCGTCCGTTCCGACGGCTTTCCCGCTTTCGAAAGTCGGGCTGCGATAGCGCCATCTGTTTGAAATAACACGGGTATGGGAGTTGTTTCGGCAGACCTCCCAGCTGTAGCCCCGGCGTCAGGGGCACGTGCCGCCGCCCGTTCGTCCCTCTCTGATGTGACGTATTACGGCAATCTCTGTTTACCGATAGGAATACTACTTTGACCCCCGTCGCGCGGACGAAAAAGCCAATGATTTCAACAAAAGCAAAAAATGCCTCCGTCAAACGGCGCATTTGGCGTATTGAACGAATCGCCACCCAGGCAGGCAATGTGGCCAAATTTCGAGGTGTTCACGTTAAATTGCAGATGCGACGCTTTCCGTTCGTCACGGCGAATGGACGAAAGGACGCCACGGGCGCCTTGGAGGCCCGCTTCACACCGCTTCGGGTTGCGAGGTGTCGATGGGATGACGGCGCAGGCAGCGATTGTAAAAGGTGCGGAAAAAGACGAGCCCGATGGCGGCGCGTCCGGCCAAGAAGGCCGTGGAGAACAGCAGTGAGTATAAAACCGCCTGTTCGGCCGTGCCCGCTCCGCCGATTTTCACCAGGAGAAACCAGGCAATCAGTTGCGGGCCGCCGTAGCCGCCCACCCCGATGGGCAGAAAGATAGACATCACGATCAGGGGGATCCCGATCAGCGCCACCGGCAGGGTCGGGTCCATGCCCACCGCTCGCAGCGCCGCATAATTGGCGGCCACGAACGCCAGCCAGACCGTGATGCGCACCGCGTAAATCCGCAGGTAATGCAGGGGCTGAGCTTTTGTGAAGCTGCGCATCAGTCCGCCCGTGCGTTTGGACAGCCGCCGTCCACGTTCGCTCGGCCAGAAAAACATGCCGCTGAAGTAAAGCGCCCAGAAAAGCGCGCAGCCGATCAGCCACTCGAAACCGATCACCGGCACCACGGTGTTTACGAACAGATTGTACAACACCGCCGGGGTGAGCAGCGTAAAGATGGCCGCGACATCGTTGAGCAGCGTCCACAGGTTGGAACTCAGCGTATGCGTCACCGGCACGCGTTTGACCCGCAGCAGATAAAGCGGAAACAAAACCTCCGCCAGCGGCGCCAGACCGACCTGGACCAGATAAGGGCCGCCGCGCAAAACGAGGATTTCGCGCCAGGACATATCGGGAACGTTGAACAAACGATAGGCTCCGCCGAAGCCGAAGACATCGCTTGAAAAGAAGATCACCATCAGCGCGATCATGACTGGAATGAACCACCCGAGGTCCACCGATTCCAGTTGCCGAACCAAATCGCCGATACTCAGGGTGTGCACGTAATCGGCGCGCAAGTCCGTTCCCGGTGCAAGCCGATCCGGCAACGCACGCAGCAGTACGGCCGCGCCGTCGAGCATGCGTACATGGAAATCCACGCCCTGCGGACAGGCCTCGGCGGCCTCCGCCCCCTCCGATACTCCGCAGTAAAGGCGTTTTCCGTCGGTGCTTTTGAGTACCAGCGTATGCGTCTTGACTCCGTGTTTGGCCAGCCGCGCCTCCCCGTGCTCGTCGATGCGTAGCGCCTCATCGACCACGTTGACCGACAACCCGGTAAACACCCATACCAAGATGCCCACCGCAAAAACAAAGGGTAAAAGCTGTTTGAAAAGGCCCGGCCGTTCGGGCTCGGGTCCGGGAGATTTGGGCGTGACGGTAGGCATGGACTTCTTCCCCATACGGGTTCGTTAGCGGATGATCAGCGCAATCGTTCGCACCTTCACTCACAGATTTCAGCGGGGCTGCCCAGGCAACACTCGGCGGGCCGCCGCGTACACAGGCGTTCCGCCTCGATGGGGTCACCCGCCAGGCGTGCCTCGATCCAGGAGTATTGTTCCGCGATCGACCACAGGGCGGCATCCATGTGGCCTGCACCCTTACATTGCCGATACTCCAGTTGGTAGCCCGCCGTACACAGGGCATCGAAAACACCGTCCATCTCCGCAGGCGGGACCAGCGGGTCCAGTTCGCCGAAGGTCATCAGCGTGGGTGTGTGGCGCAGCGGCTCTATCCGGGTGGTGTCGAGGCTGTTTTCGTCCAGGAAGCAGGCCCAGGGTTCCGGCGCGCTTCCGGCGTCAACCGCGGCCAGAAAGTCGGGCGCAAAAAGGTTGTCGAAGGTTGTGGCATCCACCGGCGGATAATCACCGAGCGGACAGTCGTCGGTTGCATAGATGCCGTCGGCGAAATCTTGGGCGAAGAAATGAGGCTCGCTGTCGGTCAGCAGGTCGGCCAGATCGCCCTGGCCGTACCACAGAGACTGAGACATCAACGTGATCGCCAAGATACCCGGGACGGAAAGACTGTCGTCGGCCCCCGAAAAACGGGTGGCGTAGTGTAGCGATGCAACGGGCACATCGGCCACCACCGCGCGCACGTCGAATTCCGGCGCGTAATACGGGCCGAACAATTCGGTGAAAAGCGCCCCGTGCCCGCCCTGCGAAGCCCCGAACAGCACCACCCGACCATCCGGTTCCACCACCGCCTCCAGGTCGTCGGAAAGAAGCCGCAACCCGGCGCGTAGCGCGTCCCAGGAACCCAGCGCGATGGGCTCGCCCGCAATGTAGGCGTGCGGCACGGTGGAGGCGTCGCCGAAACCGGCCATTCCGATGTGGTCCGGCGATACCGTAATGTATCCCATGGCGGCCAGAAAACCCGCCAAGGCGTGCGACTGATCCAGCAGGTTGGCGGTGGGCGCGCAGGGATCGGACCAACCGGTGGTGCCGTGAATGTTCAGCACGGTCGGCAGCTGTTCGAGATCCGTCGTGACGGGGACGGCCAGCGTGCCGGTGGCTTCCACCAACTGCCCGCGATCCTGCGTGACGTAGCGGTAGCGATAGGTGGCGAAATCGTACTTCAGCGGAATCGGGCTTTCCAATCCCGCCGCCCGCATCATGTTGGCGAAGGCGTCCTTGTTCATCGTCCACAGATCGAGCGGTTCCCATTCCATGGGGATACCGACGTTTTCCGTCGGCTGCCAGACGTATTCGGCCATGCCACAGGCCACCGGCGGCTGGGTGATGGCTGACGCTTCCGCGTCGCTGTCCGCGTCGCCGTCGGCGGCGGGGGTATCCGTTTCGCTATCGCCGTCGGGCTCAGCGGCGTTGTCCGTCGAGTCGTTGCACGCCACCCCAAGGCCGATCATCAAGGCCAATACAACCCATCGCCCAAACGATTTCATCTCCTGCCTCCTGTTTTCCCCATCCGATCCTCGATTTGAATCAGGCCGAAAGATTGTACCCCGCCGCCGTAAGAATTACCAACGGAATGCACGGCCCGAGAGAAGGCGGGAAATGTCAGACAAACCACAAGACGGCGAAGAAGTGGCTGAAACTGCCGCCGAGCACGAACAGGTGCCAGATGGTATGCCAGTAGGGCAGGCGGTCGAAGATATAAAACACGACACCCAGGGTGTAGCAAGCGCCGCCGATGGCCAGCCAGCCCAGCCCCCAAGGCGGCAAGGCGTCGATCAGCGGTTTCATGGCAATCACCACCAGCCAGCCCATGGCCAGGTAAAAACCCACGGAAACCATCATGAAACGGCGCTTGAAAATGATTTTGAACGTGACCCCGGCCAGCGCGAAGCCCCAGATCAGGCCGAAGAGCGTCCAGCCCCATGCGCCGCGCAGGGTGACCAGTGTGAAGGGTGTATACGATCCCGCGATCAGGATGAAGATCATGGAGTGATCCATCATGTTGAAAAAGCGTTTGACACGCGGATTTTGAAAGGCGTGATAGAGCGTCGAGGCCAGATACAGCAAAATCAGTGCTGTGCCGAAAATGCTGAAGCTGACGATTCGCCAGGGGTCGCCTTCCAGTCCGGCGAGGGTGACCAGGATGGATAGGGCGGCCACGCTCAGACCCGCGCCGAGTCCGTGGGTGACGCTGTTGGCGATTTCTTCGTTCAGGGTCTGCTCGCGGTCCGGCAGGCGCAATCGGTACTTCATGAAAACGTCCTCTATGGCGGTTCGACGACAAACGGAAAAGTCAGTTACATTATTCTATAGCATGTTGCATGGCGATGAACAAATCATCAATTTACGATGAAAAGCGAGGTCGCGCGGGTCAAGACAGCGGCGCGAGTCCGGCGGTTCCGTAATGCTCCAGATACAACGACGAGACTCCCGGACACCGCGTTCGTGCGGAACAGGCGGCGCACAACGGTGGATAAACCAAGGTCTCATCCATTTTGCGCTCGCGCGCGCAACCGGCCGTCTCGGGGGCATCGGGATCGCTTTCGGCGCTGACCTGCGTTTTGACCCGCAACGCCGGGATGTCCGTTTCTTCGATCACGCAAGGCGGCAGATTGAGCACCGAGACGGGATGCTCGGGATCCTGCAGCAGCGGCGCGAGCGGCCCGAGCGCCTCTTTCACGTCCGGGTAACGGGGGACGACGGAGGCGAAGTGCGCGGCGGCGCGGCCTTGAATCCAGGGGAAATGCAGCGGAATCAGATAGCTTTCATGCTCGGTCAGCAGATCGACCAACTGCGGCAGGCCCGCCAGACCCGGAACGGTCAACACGCTGTTGGTGCGGAAGAACAGCCCCCGGCGTTCCTGGATTTGCCGCGATCCGAAAAGCGTGTGGGCGTTTTTCAGGGCGGCCAGCTTGCGCTCGAACAGCCAGGGGACGCCCGTCAACTGCGACTCGGTCAGCGCATCGGCGGCGTGCACCGACAGGATCAAGACCGTCATTCCGGCTTCGAGCAGCCGTTCCATGTAAGCGGGTTCGTGCAGGCGCACGCCGTTGCTCACCACCTGAACGTCGGTGAAACCGCTATGCCGGGCGGCGCGGATCAGTTCGGGCAGATCGGGGCGCAGGGTGGGTTCGAGACCGGTCAGGGTGGCGCTCGTGAAACCCTGCGCGGCGGCGTCCGCGAAACGCTGCGACAGCTCCGCCAGACTCAGATGCGGTGGTTCGTCGTTATCCTTGCGGTCGGTGCAGAAGCGGCATTGCGCCGGGCAGCGATAGCCCACGAAAAAGTCGATGCGGCGTTCCTGCGACGTCCCGTTGATATCCACAATGGCCGGTTCGGAAAAGAGCGCGCGGACGTCTTGTGCCGTCAGGCCGTGCATGTTGCGGCTCAGAAGCTTGCCCACCGACAGCGCCAGCAGGTCGATATCGCGCGAAGGCGGCCCGGTGAGTTTCAAGGAAAGATCGACTAGGCCCGTGCTGGCGAAGGCACCTTGTCCGGACTCGTGGGGCACCAGACGGACCGCGAAACGACGGGCGTCCACCCGGTCGCGAAAGTGCAGCTCAACGCAGTAAACCCCGCGTATCTCCTCCAGAACGAAGCGCCGCGCGAAAGGACGCCCCGGTTTAAGCGGTGCGATATACGGCAGAAGAACGTGATCCATCCTCACTCCACCAACCCATTGAAAGAGAACCAGCCTACCGGGGTCGGAGTAGGCTGTCAATAGGTGCCGACGGCGTAAACCAGACAGAGGGGGGAGAACCGACCTGCGATCGTTCCATTTCGCCTGACTTTCTCGTCAGTAAAACCTTTGCAATTATCTGCTAATTGCTTGCCTTTATCTTTGTGTTCGGCTAGAGCTTACTTACATAAAAAACTGAAACCGGCACGCATTTACGACAAAGGGCGAGGTATTTCTATGCAACGCGGCTGTGCATCTTGGAAAGCAGGAATTCTGGGTTGTTTTTGCCTGGGAATCTGGCTTACGTTGACTCTGCCGTTACAGGCGGAAACGGCAGAAGCATCACCGCCGTCGAACCCGGTGTCCGCCGTCCGCGATACCGTGGATTCAACCGATCCGAGCGACACCGGGCCGGAGTCGGTCAAACGCCGGGTATTCGATGCGGCTTTGTGGGTCGACGCCTCCGCGCCGGAAGCGGACTATGCCCGTGGGCTCGCCGTGCTGCTCAATCAGCAATGGCTGCGCGACCCGCGCCGCAGCACCGCACCCCTTCGCCATGTTGAGGATATCTGGGCGAAGCAGGATTTCGCCAGTCCCATGCCCGCTCTCGATCCCGATGCGGTACGGCAGCTCGCCGAGGCGGTCAACACCCGCACGCTGGCACTCGTGCGCCTTAAACGGCTGGCGTCGGGTTGGCGTGCCAGTCTGCGTGTGTACGCGGCGGCCACCGGCGACAACCGCCTGTCCATCGTCTCCCACACGCCCAGCCTGGCTTCGTTGGCGACGCAGTTGAGCCATTACCTGCTTGTTCTGGACGAACTGCCTGCGCCGCCGACTCACGGCGACCGCGATTTCGGCGATCGCTCGGTGGCCCGGCTCGGCCGTGCTTTTACCGAGTTGCGCGCCGGGAAAACGATCCCAGCCTTGGATGCCTTGCTCGATCTGCGCGATCAGGGAGTGCCGCTCTCTCGCTGGGCGCGCTACCGTCTTCCGGCGCTCATCGACGCCACGGCGACGAAAGGCAAACGGGTCCGAGCCGCCCACCTGGACGCACGGCTGCTCGACTTGCAGGGAGCGGATGACGAGGCGGAAAAGCTGTACCGGCGCGCGCTGAAAAAAAAGCGCAAGGACGCGGCGGCGATGGGGCATTTGATCGCCTTGCAAATCCGGCAAGGAAAAATCAAGGCCGCCAAACCCTGGCTTCTGCGCTTCGAGAAATCCCGTCACGATCCGGCGTTGGCGCATCGTCTGTGGGCGCTCTACTACCGCGACCCGCTGCACGCCGCCTCGCGCCTTCGGCAGCTCAAACAAGCGGCCAAGCAAAAAAGCCCCGATCCCTGGGTTTATCGGCAACTCGCCGAGGCGTATCTGACCGAGCGCAGCCTGCTTGAGGTCTCCGACGCCTATGAAGCCGCCGCCCGCGTTTGTACGGCCCAGGAAGATTATCCCAATGCCGCCGGATACCTGCTGCGTGCCCGTCTCGCAGGCGGTCCCCCCGAACTGCTCGACCGGATCGCACTCGACCGGCTCACCCCGGCGCAGCTTCCCTTGATGAAAGCCGTTATCGCCCGGCATGTCGGCGGCGACAGCTTCGGGATCTCCTGCCTGCGCGCGCGTATCGCCACCCTCGAAGGTCACCTCGACGAGGCGGGTTATTATTGTCGCGAAGCCATCATCGATCCGGGTTTGTCGCCCCGTGTGGCGCTCATGGCCGGAAAGATTCTGTTCTACCTGAACGATTACAAAGAGGCGGCTCGGGTTTTCGCTCGTGTCCCCGCCAGCGACATCCATTATCCGGCCGCTCGTCGCGGACTGGCCTGGTCGTTGGTGCGTCAAGGGGAATACGAGGCGGGTTTGAGCACGTTTTTGAAAGGAGGGGAGCGCCCGGATGCTGCGGTGGACCCAACGGCTCCGGCGGCTCCAGCGAACCCAGCGGATTCGACGGACAGGCTGCTCGATCTGGCGCGCATGGAGCGCGAGTGCGGACGCGCTCAGGATTTGCGTAAGTCGTTGGCCAAGCTCGACCGCGCATGCCCCGGCGATCCGCAGGTCTTGGCCGAGTGGCTACTGGCGGATATTTCGGCGAACCTGTTCAACGCCCAAGACACGCGCCTGGCCGACCTGCGCCGCCGCGATGTGCGTTTGTATGCCATCGTACAGAGCCTGTTGACGCAACGCCTGGAATCGGGCCGGACCGTGCATGTCGGTCCCATCACCGATTTTCAGCCGGGCGAGACCTTCCCCGAGCTATTGGCGCTGATGGGCGGTCCGCGCGAGTTGAGCGACATGCTGCCGCCCAAAGACGGAAACATGACGATCCTCGATCAGGCGTCGTTGCCGCAAACGAGCGAGGCCCCGAAAATGTTGGAGGCGGGTTTCAGCCCCTCCCGCTTGGCCGTGGGTAACGAATCGCCGTTAAACGAGGCGTTGCGCAAATTGGCCAATCAACAGACGGCCCTGTCCGGCCCGGAACCGGTCACCCGTCATTTTGCCGAGGCTCCGTCTGCGCTTCCGGCTGAAAACACGATTCCCGCCATCGACGCGGTCGATTTCAAGAAACCGCCGACGGCAGTGCAATTTCCCAACGGAACGGCCTTCAACCTGCAACGTTTCCGAAACGCCGTTCAGCAGGCCGGTCTCGACGGTGCGTTGCTGTATTCCGTGTCGGAAAGCATCGACGAGGAAACTGGCGAACGCCGCTACCGTTTGGATGTCGTAAGTTATCTCAAAGCCAAAGACGCGTTCATGCATCGGCAGGGTCTGCTGACCTCCAACCTCGATCAACTGCGCAGGATGAATCCGCTTTTCCTGGGTGTGCTGGGCGTACTGGCCCTGATCGTGCTCGGGCTCGTCATCCGGATGGTCAAGCGCCGCCTGCAAGCCAAACAGGTCGGATCGCTCAGCCTCACGATCCGTTATTACAACAAAGTGGAAGAAAGTCATTTCGTCGTGCGCCTGGTTCCGCTGCACAGCCGTTTCGTTTGGCGTTACGATTCCCTTTTTACCGGTCGCTGGAGCGGTCCGATGAAGGATCGCTTCAACGCCCTGTTCCGATTATTCGGGTTGCGCACCGTGCTCGTGCGCAATCCGAGCTTCCGTTTCAACGGCCTGCAACCTTGCCGCCACAAACTGTATATCACCGGCACGCTCAAGCATCCCACCACCGGCGACGTGATCGGCACGGAGGAATCGGAACGGGAAATCGACATCGAGAGCGGACAGAACACCCGACTGGAACTGGATTTCGAACAACGCGAGACCTATGTCGAGTTCAAGGTGGTCACCCTCGGTTCCACCCGCCGCTTTCAGGACAGTGTCGCCAGCATTACCATCGACGAGAAGCCCGACCTCTTTTTAACCGCCGCCCTCAATGAAAAAGTGAATTGCTATCTTCCCATGGGGGACTACCGGGTGCGTGCGACGCTGGGCGAATTCGAGGCCAGTGAAACCCTTTCCGTTACCGACGAAAAACCCCGGGAACTCGCCCTGCGCCTCTCGCACAAGCGCCAGCCCGACGACCCCGTTAAACCGTCTCCGGGAGACAGCTACGACCCTCTGCGCTATCGGGAGAAATCATGAAACGTTTTGTCCTCATCCTGCTGTTATCGGTTTTTCCGAGCACCTTCGTAGACGCAGAGGAAAGCGCCCCGCCAAGCGATTCGCCGCCCGCTGCGGCGGAGACGCGCATCGAGCGGGGGCAGGCAAATGTCGAGGTGACGCCCACCCAAGCGGCCTGTTGCGCCACCGCCAAAGACCGGGCCACCGTCGCCGCGCAGACGGCCTGCTTTCCCGGTCGGGTGGTCGCCACGGCACACGGCGACTGCCGGGATACCCCGAATGCGCTGTTACCGGAATACGTGGATTGCAGCCTGACTTGGGAGGCAACCTGCTCGGCGGCACCCCCGACGACCGAGAACGGTCCCGATCCGTGCGCCGGCATCGATTGCTCCGACAACGGCAGCTGCACGAAGGTCGGTGACGCCGCGATATGTGTGTGCAAGGAAGGGTTCCTGCCGGACCCGCAGACCGGTCGGCGTTGCATTCCCCTTACGGTGTTTCAGAATCAGGTGCTGTAGGTGACGCCGGGTTGTCGGTCGAGCTTTGGCTGGCGGAATCCGGCGGCGCGCCGTCGAGGCTCGGTTTGCGAAAACGCAGGTGCCAGAAGACATCGACCCCACCCACGTTGCGGTCTCCGTAAAAAGTTTCGAGCGTCCACTGGGGGGCGAGCCGGAATTCCATCATGCCGGTGGCGCGGTTGACGTCCTCGGGCGAGTTGTGGTGGTACTGGGTTTGGATGTAGACGCGACGGCTGAGGCGTTTTCCCACCGTCACGATGGGTTCTTCGGCGGTGTCGCCGAAGCTGAGAGAGACGCGGTCGATGCCGGTGCGGCGCTTGATCTGCTGCTGCAACTGGGGATACTGGTAGGCGATCAGACCCGCGCCCAGGTTGGCCGCCTTGGCCTGCACCTCATCCTGGCTTTCCTGGTTGGTCTCGACGGTGCCCGTCACCAGCAAGGTGAAGATCTGGTATTCCGGCATGGCCGGATTCGAGGTCAGCTTCATTTCCGGCTGCGAAACCCGACCACGCATGACCAGATTCACTTCCGCATCCGTCAGCGCCGCCACGGCTTGGAGGTTGAGGAAGGGTTCGTTGTCTGCACCGGGGGGGAACGTCACGGCGGCCGACTCGACCTTGAAGGGATTACCGAGAAATTCGAATTCGCCGCGATCGAGCGTCAATTCGCCCGTCAGCACCGTTTCCTTATCCGACACGGCGGCCGATACGGCCCCACCCCAGCTCATATCCATGAAATCGCTTTTGATGATGGCCGGATCGGCCAGGCGGATCGTTGCCAGAAAATCGCGGTTGGTGGGCAGGTTGAGACCGTCGGCTGCGGCCTTCGGCTGATCGACGAACACCAGAGCGGGGTGGCTGGGTACGGGTTTGGGAGCCTTGGTGAAGCTGGTGTAGACATCCACGGTGGTTCCGGCCAGCGTCGTATCCACCTTGATGCGCTTGTCGTCGCCATCGACTTTCACCGACACACGCGTATCGATGAAGGTTTGCGGCAGGCCGGGCGCTTGCAGCTGGAAGTCTTTCAATTCCGCATCGTAGCGGCCGTCCAGCTCGCCCGCCGCTCCGAGCGTCAGCGTACCTTGTGAGGTGAGCGTGCCCCGGCCGCTGGTTACATTCAAGTGTTCGAGCGTCACACGCCGTCCCTCCAGCGCCAACGACAATTCGATGTCGCGCAGGGGATCGGCCACGTTCAACAGGTAGACCCGCCCCCCTTCGAGGCGCAGGCGACCGGCCGGTTTGGGCGCGGCGAGGGTGCCCGTCACATTGAAGTCGGCGAACAGACGCCCCTTCAGCTCCTGCAAGGCGGCAGGCAAAAGCGGATTGAGGGTGGCCAACTCGAAGCCGTCCGCCTGAAGGTCCAGCGCGAGCGGTGCTTGGCCGGGGTCGCCGATTCCCTGCGTCAGCCGCGCGAGATCGAGCCTCGTTTCCGCCTGCAAACGAAGCGGGAACGGTCCGGCGGCATCCAAAACGACATCCAGTTGTTGCCGCTTGGCTTCGGCCGCCATACGGATTTCCAGCGGCTGGGGCGGTAAGGTGTCGTAGTTCAGATCGCCCGTCAGCACGACGGTGGCCGTGGGTGCGTCCGCCGGACCGCTTGCCTGCGCCTCGCCGTCGATGGCGAAGGACAATTCTGGCGGCAGCTCCACCAGCCCCGCCAAGCGTTCCGATTTGAAGCGGCTGAGAGTGGCGGTCAGGTCGTGGGGTTGCCGTTTTCGCCAACGGGCCTTTCCGCTTTGCAGATTGAGCTGAAAAGGAACGCGGGCGTTCATTTCGAACCAAGGACCGACGGTATCGTGCACCGCCAGATCGGCCTCGGCGTACCTTCCGTCCAACCCGGCTTGCAAGATCGGGTCGCCCAGCGGGTGTTCGTTCACGCGCCAATCCGTTCCGCTAAGGGTGGCGCTCAGTTTCGGGGCCTGCCCGCTTCCGGTGAGCGCGGCTTCGAGGTCGAGCCGCCCGGCCAGCTTGGGATCGGGTAGCCATTCTGCGAGCCATGCCAGCTCGAAGCCGGTCACAGACAGCTTCAGGTCGTTTGTCCCCGCCGGGTTGAACAGCCCCTCGACCGTCAGGCGTCCCGTGTTGATGGCCAGTTCGAAATCGTGCAGCCGCACGCGCCGTTTGACGATCTCGACGGCGGCGGGTCGGGTGAGGTGCAGGTTGTGTCCACCCACCAGCCCCCGGCCTTCACGCAGATCGATGCGCAAGGATGCGCCGGGACGAACGCGCAGAGCCAGACTCCCCTGGTTGCGCTCATCCGCCGTCGCCTCGATTTGCAAGCCGATATCGGTGGGCGTGCCGGTCGCGTCGACACGTGCGGTGGCAAGGGTGATCGCTCCGGCGTTGAGCTTGCGCAGATCCAGGCGGCTGTTGAACTCCAGGCTCTTCGCCCGTGGGCGGGAACGCGCCGTTAAAACCGCCTCGGCCAGCGAAACATCCTCGATCGTTACGTTGCCGAGTTGCGCGTCGAGCGTGCAGGACGGCATGGGCCAGCGGCCCGCGCAGGTTGCGGCGGCCTGCAGACGTCCGCCGACGGGTTGGGGCAGAAAGACCGACGCGAGGGGACCGAGATCGGGAATGGCGATCCCCAGCTCCGCCGTCAACTCCTCGAACTCGCGCAACGCGCCCGTGGCCGTCACGTTCACACCGGCGGTTTGCAGTTTTACATCCGCATCCGCGTTGCGCGCCTTCAGGCGGGCGTTCACGGAGAGCGCCAGCGCCCCGACCGGGTCGAGGCGACAGCGACGACAGGTAAAGGCCAGCGAAGCCGCGAGCGTCTCCAGCGTTACGCCTTTAAGTTTTGCGTGTCCTTCTCCGCCAAGGAGTCCGGCCTTGGGAAGCCCGAAACGCTTGGGATCGATACCCGCCAACCGGTAATCCAACTCGGCCCAGGGTTGCGGTTCCCAGGCGCCCTTCGCCTGCATATCGAGTCGGGCTTCGCCCACTGCCGCCTTCAAGGTCAGCGCCAGATCGCCGGGGTCGCCCTTGGCGTGCAGTTCAAGCGTGGCTTCTCCGGCAAAGCGGCGGCCCGTCAGTTCATGCAGATCGGCGGCGGCGCTGTGGGCGGTGAGGTTGACGCGTCCCCCAAGGATTGTGGGATCGAAACGCGTATCGACCAGGTGCAGGTTTCCCAGCGAGGTTTCCGCGTCCAACTGCCGCAGGTAGGCGGCGCGCCCTTCCCAGGCCGCCTCCAGTTCAAGCTGATGCAGACTGATTCCGGTAACCGGGATTTCAGCGGAGAGATCGCGAACGATCGTTTCGACGACAGCCCCGCGTCCGCGCGCGGTCAGACGCAGCCCGGCATGCTCCACCAAGACCGTCTCTTCTTCGCTTTCCTCGTCGTCATCCGCATGAAGCACCAGGTGAAAACCATCCACCATCAGTTCCTCGATGCGTATCGCCACGGGCAATGTAAACAGGGGTGCGTCGGGTTCGGGGGGTGGTTCGGGCGGGGAGGGCTCGGGCGGTGTTCCGTCGCTTTCGGGCGCCAGATCGAGAAACGCGCTGCCTCGCGGGCCTTGGCGCAGATGCAGTTCGGGGGCCACCAGCGACAACAGGCGGATGTCCACCAGACCATCGATGATCAGAAGCGGCGAGATGTTCAGCCGCAGACGCCGGACCCCTACCAGCAGGCGACCCCGTCGGTCGGCCACGGTGACGTTTTGCAGATCGAAACCGAAGAACAGGCTGCCGTCCACCGCTCCCACATGGATTTCACCGGGAATCAGGTCGTTGTAGATCGGCAGGCCCTTACGCAGGATCAGGCGCAGGCCGCTGTCGGTCATGAGCAACAGCACACAAGACGTCAGCAGCACGAAGACAAGCAGCCACACGGAAATGCGCAGCCAGCGGAAGGCGCTGCGCAGGCGTCCCCAATAGCGATGCCGGGGTGAAGGCGGCGCGGGTTCGTCACGCGGCTCGGGCGGCGTGTCCGCTTGTTTGTGCGGATCGACCGTCATCAGAAGGTTTCTCCGAAACTCAGATGAATGGCCCAACGCTGCTCTCCGGCAAAGCGGGCCGGTTGATTCAAGCGCCAACCGAAATCGACACGAAACTTGCCGATGGGACTGGCGTAACGCATGCCGCCACCGGTGCTGTAGCTCCACTGCGTCGGTTTGTAGGTCATCTCGCCGTCCTGTACGTCACCCGCATCCACGAAGGGGACGATGTAAAGGCTTTCAATCACCTTGAAACGTAGTTCGAAATTGCCCAACGCCATGGTTTCGCCCCCCACCGGAATACTGCGGCAATGGCCGTCGGCGTCGCAATCCTCGATACGCGGTGACAGGCGCTTGAGTCCCCAGCCGCGTACCGTGTCCGATCCACCCAGGTAGTACTTGTGCATGATGGGCGTGCCGGGTTTTTGGCCGTATTTAAACAGCCAGCCGGTCTGCAGGCGGGCGGCGATTTGCAGGTGTGAGAACGTTTGCCAATACGCGCGAATTTCGGGAATCAGCTTCATATAGTCGTAGTAGCTGCCCAGCCACGAGCCCGAGATGTCGTAGCGGGCGCTGAGCACCACGCCGTTTTTCGGATCGGTGAAGGCATCGGTGAAATACACGGAGTAACGAAATTCGAGAAAGCTCAGGAAGTACGGATCTTTGTAATCGCGCCCCAAAACCGATTTATTGGCGTCGAAGACGGCGGACTGATTGAAGAAATCGAAGAACTGGGCGTTGTAGGCCGCTTCCGCCAAGGTGAAGCCGAACAGAAAACGCGAGACGCCCAGCCGGAAGCCGGGCGTGTAATATTGGTAACCCTGTTCGATATCGAGCTTGAAACTCGGCTGCAACGACCACACCAGCTTGGGTTCGAGCCACCCCTTCTTTTTAAACCAGGGATTCACCTCCAGAATCGGTCCGTGTTCCTGCACGTCCCAGGGGTAGGGGAGCAGTGCATAACCGACCCGCGTGAGCAGGTCGAAGCGGATGAGTTCCTGTGCCACGTTCATATGGGTGTATTGCAGGCTGACGTGACCGTCCCAGCGATTGGGTTCGACTCCCAAACCGACCCCCACCTTGAATCGCTGGGGCTGACCTTCCCTCACCCGTATGACAAGGTCGAGTTTGCCTTTTTCATTCAGATTTTCGTCCGGCAGCACCGCCACCGTATCGAATACCTCCATGGCGTATATCGCGCGTTCGATACGCGCTAGTAGTTCGGGTGAATAGCGCTGGCCGGGAGCGAAATCGATATTGGGATCGAGCAGACGGCCGGGGACGGTCGCGAGTCCCTCGTATCGGATCGACCCGATCGTGCACAGCGGTCCCGGCGCAATCGCGAAACGGACATCGCTCCAGCGCGCCTCGCGATTCACTTCGGCCGAGCTCGTCACCTGGGCGAAAGCGTGTCCGCGCCGCTCCAATTCCAGACGCAGCGCGTCGGTGCCGGCATCGAGATCGGGAATGCTGAACACCGCATCCGGCTTGACGACGGCCTGCTTTTCGATGGCGACGCGGTCGGGATGGGGCTCGCTCCAGTCGAAGCTGATGGTGCGCAAACGGGTAGGCGGGCCTTCCTTGATCTGCACGATCACGCGCACCTTATCCCCCGCCTCGTTTAGCGGCTCGCTGCGGATGTCGGTTACACGCGCATCGTAATAGCCATGAGCCGCGTACAGGCTTTCGATGCGGCCCGCGTCCTCGACTGCAAACGATTTGGAGTAGGTGTGCGGATCGGCCAGGCCGATGCCGTGGAGCCAGGACGTTTCGTCCATGTAGACATAGGCGAGGATTTCGTCTTTTTCGAAGACGCTCATTCCCTCGAATTCGATTTCCTTGATGAGCGGCCGCCGCAACGCATCGTCGGGTGTCGCTTTTTTCGAGGCGCAACCGGTGTTGAGCAGCAGCAACAGCCCGGCGAGCAGGGCACACCAAGCCGGAAGAATGCGCCGCGATCCTCCGGTTTTCCGTCGCCTGATTGTCCTGCGGCTTGTCGCCACCTGTGCCATCCCGTCATTCGGTGTTTGCGGCCCAAAGGTTCCGACGTGCGACCTGTGGCGCACCCCCGCACCCCATGTTCCTGATCTCGGTTTCGACTGATGGCCAAAACGCCCGGCCCGCTTGGTAGTGTGGCAATAAATAACACGGATGTCAAACGAGAGTGGCTCAGGTCAATACAGAAAACGCGGCCGATTAGGAAAGGGAGAATGGGAAAAGCGGGACGACATATTCCGAAGTCAGCGACGGCGTCCCCGGCGGCGTCCTCGGCGCTTCTTTTTCCGGCTGGAGGACTGGCTTGTCGCGGTTTCCCGTTTCACGCTCCAAGGCGATTGCCATACCATGCGAAACGTGACGTGCCGTGGCCCGCCCGGGGTAAGGTAGGCGAGTTGTCCGTTATGGTCGATCAGGATGAAATCTTCGCTAATCGCCAGCACATCCGTGCCGGGAAGCAGCTCGTCGTTGCGGTCGATGCGATACAGTCCCGGCTCGCAGTCGACTTTTTCGGCCAGATCTTCCGGCACTTCGATCAAGGCCACATGTCGTCCGTCGGCGTTGGTCGCGATATCCACCACGGACAGCGACTCCGTGTGGGCATGTACCGGCGGTTTCGTCCAGGCATTGGAGCGATGGATGAGGGTGACGATTTTGCGGGTATCCTTGATGCGGAGCAGTTTCTTCTGATGGGCTTGCGCTTCGCGGCGGTTTTCGCCGCTGGGAATGAACAGAGCCTGACAGGCTTCGGCCGGGTGAGCGGCGGTTGTGTCGTCGTCGCTTTCAGCCAGATCCAAGGGGTAGGCAGCCGAGGGGAAAATATGGATAAAACCAAGCAATAACAACAAGCTGATCACTATCTTACAAGACATCATTCCATCGGTCGGTTTGGAGTTTCAGCCCGCATACACGAACTTGACTTCTACTTGCAATTCAGGTATATCATATACCCGATTGGAATGCAAGTTACCTACCCAGGTGTGGGATAGATATAGACGAGGACGGTTCCATGCGTATTTCGGATCCAAAGCGCCGGATGTTTCCCATCGGTGTTGTTGCCGATATCATCGGAATTTCTCAGAAACAGCTTCGCATCTATGAATCGAGGGGCATTATCCGTCCGGCGCGCTCCGACGGAAACCGCCGTTTATATTCACAAAAAGATGTGGAAGTGCTGACGTTCGTTCACTATCTGGTCTCGGTCGAGAAGATCAACCTGGCGGGTGTCAAGTTTATCCTGCACCTGCTCGACTCGCTTCCGCTGCGCCAGCGCGAGCGTTTGATCTTGTCGGTGGAGAAGCAACTCGAACACCTCAGCCAGCCCGACCGGTCGGCCTTCGAAAGCGAGACCGCCTGTGAAACCGACGAGCCGCTTCTGGCCGAACCGACAGGCGAGACGCCGGTTCTTGAACCGGCCGATGAATTGAAGCCCGTTCTCCAGATATTGAAAAAGGCCTGAACATGCATTGGATCGATCTCACTATTCTGCTCGGTTATCTCGTCGTTCTGCTCGGCATCGGCGTTTATTATCTGAAACGCCAATCGGGGGTGGAAGCCTACTTTGTAGGAAATCGCGATATGGGGGCGGGTCACATCGGCTTCTCGGTGGTCGCCACCGACGTGGGTGGCGGGTTTTCCATCGGTTTGGGCGGCCTGGGTTTCGCCATGGGACTCTCGGGATCGTGGCTGTTGTTCTCGGGCCTTATCGGCGCCTGGCTGGCGGCGGTCATCATGATTCCGCGCGTCAAAACCATCGGCGACCGTTTCGGCCTGCTCACCTATCCCGAGTTTCTGGAACGCCGTTTCAATTCCACCGCGCGTTTGATCGCGGCCCTGGTATCGGGCATCGGCTACGCCGGCTTCGTGGGTTCGCAGGTGTTGGCCGGAGCCAAACTGGGCAGCGCCGTTTTCGATATCAGCCTGATCGCCGCCGTTTTGCTGATGGCGGGTGTCGCCATTTTGTACACGTCTTTCGGCGGTTTGCAGGCGGTCGTCGCCACCGACTCCATTCAGTGGGCGGTGCTGCTTGGCGGCTTGCTGTTTTTCGCTCTGCCCTTTGCTTATGTGGAAGTGGGCGGACTCGACGCCCTCAGGGCGGCTCTGCCCGCCAGCCACTTCAGCCTGACGAATATCAGCCTGGGTACCTTCTTCTCCTGGATGTTCACGATCGTGCCCATCTGGTTTGTCGGCATGACGCTCTACCAGCGCATTTACGCCACCCGCGACGTCAAAACCGCCCAGCGCGCCTGGTTTCTGGCCGGTCTGCTCGAATGGCCGCTGATGGCCTTTTTGGGTGTGGTGCTCGGCATGATCGCGCGGGTGATGTTTCCCGAGGCCGAATCGGAGATGGGCCTGCCGCTTTTGATTCGCAACGTGCTGCCGGTGGGCCTGATCGGACTGGTCAGCGCCGCCTATTTCTCGGCCATCATGAGCACGGCCGACAGCTGCCTGCTGGCCTCGGTGGGCAACCTGGTGACCGATTTCTACCATAAGTATCTGCAACCCGATGCCACAGACCGCCGCCTGCTCAACGTCAGCCGCCTGACCACTCTGGGAGTCGGCTGTCTGTCGGTGTTGATCGCCCTGGCGGTTCCCAAGGTACTCGACAGCATCCTGCTGGCCTACAGCTTCATGGTTTCGGGTCTGTTCGTGCCGACGCTGGCGGGGCTGCTTTGGAAACGCGTATCATCGGTGGCCGCCGTGGGCGGCATGCTGGCGGGCGGATTCGCCATTCTCCTGCTCACCGCGTTTCCGCATCTGTCCCCGTTCGACGATCCGATTCTGCTGGCGCTGCCGCTATCGGCCGTTACGTTGCTTGTTTTGACGATTCTCCGTCCGTCCAAACGGACCCATCTTTATTCCGAAGGAGGTGCGCGATGAGCGCTCCGAAAAAACAATCCGAAAATAAAAATACCACACCCGACCCAAAGGGCGCTCAGCTCGCCGCTGTCGTGGTAGAGCCGAACGAGCCGGGGATTGCGCTCGACGTGGCCGATGAGGCGGATGCGCCCACCGACGAGTGGAGCGGGCTCAACCCGACCGACAAGAAAATGGGACTGGTGCAGTTGACCCTCGATAAGGGAGTGAGGACAACCGTGGTAGGCACGATTTATGGACTGGATTTCGAAATCGAAGACGACGGCTACAAAGTGAACGTATTCTTCGATTACTATAACAAACGCCTGAAAATACTGGATTATGAAGCGGAAGATTACACCGCCATGATCCGCCGTATGGCGTATCTGGCCGAATCGAACGACTTCGACAAAATTTTCGTCAAAGCCGATGAAAGCGATTTCCAGAGATTTCTTTCCCACGGCTACATGATGGAAGGCATACTGCGCTACTATTTCCGTGGCCGCGACGCCTTCGTGCTCTCGCGTTTTTCGTCCAAGGAACGCCTGGAAAGCAACGAGATTCTGGAAGAGGCGCGACTGGTTGAAGAAATGATTTACGAATCCGACCGCGGTACGATGCATACCCTCGATCCCGACGTCCATATCGTGCGGGCGCAGGAGGAACATATCCCGCAGCTATGTGCGATATACCGCAGCGTATTCGAAACCTATCCGTCGCCGCTCACGAACCCCGATTACATCCAGTCGACCATGGAGCGCAACGTGATCTACCGCGTGGCGTTGGCCGATGATCGCGCCCTGGCCGCCGCCAGCGCCGACATCAACCGCAAGCATCTCAATGCGGAAATGACCGACTGCGCCACCGTCCCCGAGGCTCAGGGCAAAGGATTGATGCAGCATCTGCTCACGGAGTTGGAGGACGATCTGCGACAGGAAGGCATCATCACCGCCTATACTCTGGCGCGCGCCGTCAGCACGGGCATGAATCGCAGTTTCTTCAAACTGGGCTACCAATTTTCCGGTCGTCTGGTGAACAACTGCGATATCTTCGGCAAGTTCGAGGACATGAATATCTGGGTCAAGCAGTTGACGAAACCCTGATCTCGCGGGTTCTCTCCACAAAAAACGGCGGGTCGAAACCCGCCGTCGATATCACCTAAGAGCGATGCTTATTCGCCGCTCATCATCTCGCTCCAGTATTCCACTCCGTCGCGCACGATGCTGACGGTCAATTCGGGACCGACCGGGTTGACGTCCACCACATGGATGTTTTCCGGGTGGCCGTTGGTATCGCCGAGGGAGCTGGTTTCATATACCGGAACGGTTCCAAACAGCGTATCGCGCTCGAAGAGATGGCCGTGTCCGGTGAAGACGGCCAGAAGCTGCTCTTTGTAAGTCTCGGCAATGTCGTAGAAGGGATCGTCCGCTTCGACCAGGAAGGTATCGAAGAAGCAGAACAACGCCTCGTCCGAATCGGTGAAGAGGGGATGATGCAGAAACAGGATCGCCGGTTCGCCGCTATCCAACTCGGTTTCCAACCAGGTGAGCTGCTCGCTGTCGAACGACCCGGTGCAGGCGGCTTCGGCCTGGCAGCCGGAGCAAACATCCAGATAGGCGTCGCCGCGATTGGCATTGAGGAAGATCATTTTGATGCCTTCGTGCAGGAGCGCGTAGTAAGGATCGATACCGAGCACTTTCTTCCATACCGCTTCCATGGCCGGGCCATCCGGGGACGTGACGCCTTCGTCGAGGTCGGTATCGTAATCGAGCTGGTAGTCGTGGTTGCCGAGCACGGCGTAATAAGGCGCGTCCAGTTGATCGGCCAGGCTTTTAAAGGTTTCGGCGGGGTTGGGCTCGTCTATTCCGTAATCGGCGGGATCGTCGGAGTACAAGCAGCCCGCCAGATCGCCGGTGATGGCCACGAAGTCGGCATCGGCGAAATCGGTGTTGATGATCGCCACGGCGTCTTCGAGGTTGTCGAGGTTCTGCTGATTGTCGTAGTGCTCATCGTCGGGATTGCCGGGCAGGCGGACATGGGTATCGGTGATGACCACGAATTGGAAGGCCTCGCCGACCGGCTCGTCGCCATCGGGAGTGTCACCGTCGGGGGTGTCGCCGTCGGGGGTGTCGCCGTCGGGGTCGTCGCCGTCGGGGTCGTCGCCGTCGGGGGTGTCACCATCGGGGGTGTCGCCGTCGGGAACGGACTCGTCACCGCCACAGCCCGCCAGTGCGACGAGCATCAGACACAAGATCATCCATAAAACCAAGCGGGATCTACGCATCGAAAACCTCCTGCCGTATCCGTTGCCGTCGTTGGGGTCGAGTCAAAAAGCGGGGTTTGGCCAAGCCAGCTACCCATATACCCCGTCAATTGGCGTCAAACTACCCAAGAGCCGGGGTTTCGTCAACGTCATCGACGCCGCTTAACCGAGTTCTAACAATGCGAATCGGGAGCCGGAGCCAGCAAGGGGAAGTTCAGCCGCTCTTTTGGATACCATTCTAGACAGCTACAGGAGAAGCGAGGTATCGAATAACCGCGTTGGGTGGTAGGGCATTTCAATTCTGATTGAGTCTCGAATCATCTTCGATCGATGATGGGTGGCACGGGCGAAACCGTCAGGTTTGCCCGTGAAAACAGCATGGGCAAGCCAAAGGCTTGGCCCATGGCACCCCGTAAGCCGAATTATAGTGGGTGGAAAACGGTGAAAAGCTTAGAGTTGAAACGCCCTACGTTGGGTGGTAGGGCGTCAGCGCACGCGCCGCAAGCGGTCGAGTTGGCGCTGCTCGTCGCGTTTTTTGATATCCTCGCGGCGATCGAACAATTTCTTGCCCTTGGCCAGGCCCAACTCCACCTTGGCGCGGTTGTGCTTGAAGTAGATCGCCAGGGCCACCAGGGTATAGCCGCGTTCGGCTACCTTGGCTGTCAGCTTTTTGATTTCGCGTCGATGCAAGAGCAGACGACGCGGGCGCAACGGGTTATGGTTGAAGCGGTTGCCCATCTCGTATTCGTCGATGTGGCAGTTTTCCAGCCAGACTTCCCCGTTGAGGATGCGCGCATAGGCGTCGCCGAGGCTCGCCCGTCCCGACCGCAAGGATTTCACTTCGGTTCCCATCAGCGCCATCCCGGCTTCGTAGGTTTCGGATATGGCGAACAGATGCCGCGCCTTGCGGTTTTTGGTGACGATCTTGATCCCATCGGCGTTGGCCAGACTGGGTTTTTTTTTCTTAGCCATAGACAGCTCCTTCTCCGCTTATCCTAGCTTCTTTCAAGCGGCTCCGCCAGCAAATTCATCCGCCGTGCCTTTTACGTTTACAAGCCGGGTGTTTCTTGTATAATGCCCTAAATTCAAGCCTGCGAGACAAGCCGTGGTGAAGAACAAAAACAATCGATATATCGTGGTGGAGGGCCCCATCGGCGTGGGTAAAACCACCCTGGCCAATATGCTGGCGGCCAAACTCGACGCCGAGTTGATCCTCGAACGCGCCGACGAAAATCCGTTTCTGCAAGACTACTATCGTGCGCCCAAGCAATACGCCTTTCAGACACAGATTTTCTTCCTGCTCTCGCGCTGGCGGCAACAGCAAGATCTATTGCAGGCCGACCTGTTTCACGACACCCTGGTTTCCGATTACCTTTTCGAAAAAGACCGTATCTTCGCGGCGTTATCTCTGTCGCAGGCCGAGTTGACCCTTTACGAACAGATTTTCGACCACGTGGTTGAAGACCTGGCTCCACCTGATTTGGTCGTGTACATGTACGCCTCGGTGGAACGGCTGATCAAGCGCGTGAACAAGCGCGCCAAAGATTACGAATCGGCCATGACCCCCGACTATCTCGAATCGGTGGTGACGGCCTACAACGAATATTTCTTCAACTACACCGATACGCCCATGCTGATGGTCAATACCGAGCAGATCGATTTCGTGGAAAATCCCGACGATTTCGTCGAGCTGTTCGAGAAAATCCAATCCATCCAGGGCGGCGTCCATCATTTCAATCCGTCCGGCAACCTGCCTTTACCCAAGAAAAAAAGCACCTGAGCCTCTCGCGCCGGACCCCCTGCTGACAAGGCGGCGTCATGATCACGATTCATTCCGCGGAAGATATGCAGCGCTGGGCGTTGAACGAACGCAGTCAAGGCCATAGTATCGGCTTCGTGCCCACCATGGGTTTTTTGCATCGCGGCCATACCGATCTCATGCGTGCGGCGCGTCCCCGGGTGGACCGCCTGGTGGCCAGCATTTTCGTCAACCCCGCCCAATTCAACGACCCCAGCGATCTCGACAGCTACCCGCGCGACGAAGCGGGTGACCTGGCCCAATGCGCCGAGGCGGGCTGCGACCTGGTGTTTCTGCCGACGGTGGAAGACATCTACCCGGACGGTTACGTCACGCGCGTCGAGGTAGACCGCCTCACCGACCACCTGTGCGGCACCACGCGTCCCGGCCACTTCGATGGTGTCTCCCGGGTGGTAGCCAAGCTGTTCAACCTCGTCCAACCGACGCTGTCGGTGTTCGGCGAAAAGGATTTCCAGCAGCTGGCGGTGGTGCGGCGCATGACCCGCGATTTGAATTTCCCTGTCGAAATCATGGGTTACCCAACCGTCCGCGAGCATGACGGGCTGGCCATGAGTTCACGTAACGCACGCCTCGATGTCGGAGAACGCGCGCAAGCCCCGGAAATCTATCGATCTTTGCAGCAAGCCAAAGCGCTGGTGGAGGCGGGTGAGCGCGAGTCCGCCGTTTTGATTGCGGCCGTGCGGGAGCGTTTCGCCACGATTTCGCACCAGGGAATCGATTACGTCGAAGTCGTGGGGGCCGACGACCTCCAACCGCTATCCGTCCTCGACCGTCCGGCGGTGTTGGCGGTAGCCGTCCATTTCACCCGTTCGCGTCTCATCGACAACATCCGGCTAGGCTAAGAGGCGAAGATGACGTGGTCGAATTCCAATCCATCCCAAGCGGCGACGCGACTTGGAACCGTTCTGGCGGGGCTGCTGCTGGCGGGGCTGCTGGCCGGGATACTGGTGTACGGTCATGCGCTGCGCCGGGCCGGAACTCCGCCTGCCATTGAATTTACTTCCGGGGAAACGGCGCACGGACGTTTATCTCTCGACGGACCGTTGCCCGTTCTGACCCTCGATGGCCTGCCCGCCGAGATGGGCCGGGCTCACGGCGAGCTGCTAAGCGGTCCCCTCACCGTCTTGCGACAGCATTACCTGCCGCAGGTGTTTCGTGATCCCGCGTCCCTGTCCGCCGCACGCGACAGCGCCCTGGGGTGGTCGCGTCGTTTGGCTGAAACGACCTTTATCGAATTGAACGCGTTAGCCGTTGCCGCCGATATCCCCGCCGCCGATGCCTTCCTGATGGCGCAGGTTCTCGAAATGGACGCCGGGGTTCATGGCGCAGGCGGCCTGTCGCTGGCGGTGGAAAGCACACGCAGCCGTAGCGGGGCTCCGCTTCTGGCTCAGACGCTCGATCTGCCGGGCTACGGTCTGCTCGGACAAGTCCCGCTGCTGATCGTGGCGCGCCCCAACGGCAAACTGGCGTACGCCACCCTCGCCTGGCCGGGACAAATCGGGGTCATCGCCGGTGTCAACGAAGCCGGATTGGCCGTGGCGCTGAACGTGGCCCAGGGAGCGCGGCGCTTTCCACGTGGTATGCCGGGGCCGATTCTGGCGCGGCGTATCTTGGAGTCGGCCACCGATATCGATGCCGCCCGGCAGATTCTGTCCGACCACATGATCGCGGCAGCCTGGAGCCTTACCTTAGCCGACGCCACCGGGCGTGTGGAGGGGGCTGAATTGACGCCGCTTTTAATTCGCCACCGCCAGTCCGAGCAGGGGTTGCTATGGACCAGCGAGCATTTCCTGCTGGCCGAACCGCGCGAACCCACCGGGGATGTCCGCTATCGGGCCTTGGGCCGACGACTCGACGCGCACACGACGTCGTTCAGCGTGGACGATCTGAGCGAGTTATGGAAAAGCGTAGCGGGGAATCCATTGAATCTGCAAGCGGTGATTATCGAGCCGATCGCACGCCGGATACATATTTCGGCCCGGCGCAGTCCCGCCGCCTACGGCCCGTATGTTACCTACGATCTCGCCCCCCTTTTTGCGGCTTCTCGCCCATAGGCGCGCGTCTGCACGGCTTCCGCTCACTCGTCAAGCGGTGAAAATTCCTCGTCGCCATACAGATCCAGGTAGGCTTTCTGCACTCCCAAACAACGTTTTCGGCGCGCGCAGCTTGCGCAAGCGGGTGGCTGAAGATACCCGGCGTTCAGGTCCAGCGCCTCGAATTCGCTCAACCGTTCCAGAGCTTCGCCGGGTGCGGTGATAATCAGCCCTACGCCGCCTTCTTCGTCGGGACGTACCGCCAGCCGATGTTGATCGGTGGGCTCGCGCCGTCCGCCGCCCCGCCCGAAAACGCAATCGGGAAAGCCGTCGATACTGCCCAGGTGGTCGAGCGAAATGCCTAATTCGGCCGCCCGCAGCAGCCCGCGTTCGACCTCCGGCCGCAGATCGCGGTAGCGCGGAATCAAGTCGGGGGCTTCCACCACCGGGGCATGCAGCAACAGGTTGCTCACCGATAGGAAGCTACGGCCCGCGTGGTGCAGACCTGCGGCATAGAAGTCGATGAATTCCGCAAAATGCCGGTAGGTTTCGGCGCAGAGGGTATGTTGAATGTGCAGGGTGAAATCGGCTTCGATGCAGCGCTCAGCGGCGGCCAGAATGCGCGCCAGGGCGTCGGACCGACCGCAGAGCCGCGCGTATACCTCCGCCTCGAAGCTGTGCAGCGACAACTTGACTTCCCGCAGTCCGGCACGTCGAAGAGTGGCGACCAACGCGGCGTCATCCAGCAACAGACCGTTGGATTCCAGCACCAGTTCCGCTCCGCGTCGGCGTAGCTGTTCGACCAGCCGGGGCAGGTCGGGCCAGAGGGTCGGCTCGCCGCCACTGAGATGAAAACGCGTGCAACCGGCCGCCATGAGACGTTCGGCGGCGGCCAAGGCCGCGTCGAACGTGGGCCGGTAGTGATAATCGTCGATATAGCAGAAACGGCAGCGCAGGTTGCAGGCGGTGCCGAGCAACAGGCTGGCGCGCAGCTCGGCGCTTCCGGGCAGATAGGCCGGACGTTCTTCGTCATGCACGCGCCGGGCAAGCTGAATACCCGCGATCAGATCTTCGGCGCGGGATTGTTCGGCTTCGCTTGGAGGTGTGGCGCTCAGCCAGGCGGTCCACGCTTCTTCGCCCCGAGCCAAGAGCGCGAGTTCTTCGCAATCGCCCACCAGCGCCCGGCAGACGGCCAGGCGTTCCGCGAAGGCGGCGTCCGTTTCACCGCCCGACAAGGCGATGACGTGCAGCAGCTTCAGCTTGAGCGTACGAATGACTTTCAGTATCCGCGCTCGCTGGTTATCGCTGGGAACGACGCCCAGTTCCCGATACGCCGGGCTGTCATCGGCTAGATAAAGCCAGCGAATGCCGGTCAATCCGGCGCGTTTGAGCAGGGCCGCCGGACGCGGATCGCTGAAGGCCAGGGCGGTGCTTTCGATCCAAACTTTGTGACCCTTGTCTGCCAGAGATGCAATCAATTCCGGTAGGTTGGGGTGTTTGAGCAGCTCGGGTCCGACCAAGGCCAGCCGTCCCGCCGTGCGTCGGGAGCAGCCCTGTTCGACAAGCGGTTGCAGGGCCGTATAGCGCACACCGGTCTGCGGGTCGTAGGAACCGCAAACCAGCCGTGTCCAGCCTGCGGGATCGGGCTGCCGCTTGTCGGGAATGTCGCTCATGGGGCTCCTGACGTCTAAAAGCACGGGGTTGAGTTCACTTTATGTATATAGCGCATTTGCGGTCGCCTCACAAGCGGACGACGCAGACAAACGCCTCGCTTTCGCGGGTCAATACGCCGGGTTTGACAAACCGCCCGGTCGGTCATAAAGTAGCACGTTCAAGCGGAACGGGTCCGCCAAGGAGACGACATGGACGCACGTTTCATCGTTATCGAGGGTATCGACGGCGCCGGGACCACCACCCAGGCGCGTTTGCTGGTGGAAAGCCTGAGCCGCGACGGCCAGCCCGCCATCCAGACCTTCGAACCCACCGACGGACCCATCGGCAGCCTGATCCGCCAGATGCTCAACCGACGCGTGGTCACCCCGCGCGCGGACAACCGCTTCGAGCCGGTCGACGCCGATACCTTGACCTTGCTGTTTTCGGCGGATCGCCTCGACCATCTGCGCAACACCATCGAACCGGCCCTGGCCGCCGGCAAAACCGTCGTGTGCGATCGTTACGATTATTCGACACGCGCCTACCAAGGCGTTAACGGCGATGTGGCCTGGATCGGTGAAGCCAACAAAAAGGCGCGTCGTCCCGACCTCGTGCTGTATTGCCGCCTGCCCGCCGAGGTGGCCCTGGCGCGCTTGGAGAACCGGGCGGAAATCAGCATTTTCGAAAAACAGGCCTTTCTCGAAAAGGTCATCGAACAATACGAAACCATCTTCAACGGGGAGCCGAACGTGGTCGTGATCGACGCCACCCAGAGTGTCGAGGCGGTACACGCGGCCATCCGGCGCGCCGTCCAGGCCCGCTGACCCCGATTACAGCAGGAGTTCATTCAGGCATGATCAAGCGAATCAAGGGCATGTACGATCTTCTTCCGCCCCAAAGCCATCTCTGGCGGCGCATTGAGGCGACTTTCTTCGATGTGGCCGGACGATACGGCTTCGAGACCGCCGCCACACCGATTGTGGAACGCAGCGAGCTGTTCGCCCGTTCTATCGGGGAGGCCACCGACATCATCGAAAAAGAGATGTACACCTTTCCCGATCGACGCGGCCGCGCCTTGAGCCTGCGTCCCGAGGGAACCGCGTCCATGGTGCGCGCCTACATCGAAAACAAGGTGGCCAACGTTGATCCCGTTGCCAAGTGGGTTTACGGCGGCCCCATGTATCGTTACGAACGGCCGCAAAAAGGCCGCAATCGGCAGTTTTTTCAACTGGGTGCGGAAGTTTTCGGCGTCCCCGACGCCCGCCAGGATGCCGAGTTGATCGCCATGGCCATGGCTTTTTTCGAGGCCTTGGAAGTCGAAGGATTGAGCCTCGAACTCAACTCCCTGGGCGATCCTGACGAACGCCGCAGCTACCGCGATAAACTGGTGAATTATCTGACGGTCCACAAAGACGCGCTTTGCGCCGATTGTCTGCGCCGCCTCGATACCAATCCCATGCGCGTGCTCGATTGTAAAATCGATGCCTGTCGCGCCATCGCCCAGGACGCGCCGCTGATGCTCGATCACCTGGGGGACGAAACACGCCGTCATTTCGACGATGTGTGCAGCACCTTGACGGATCTGGGGGTGGCGTTCACCGTCAATCGCCGTATCGTGCGCGGGCTGGATTACTACAACCGCACCGCTTTCGAAATCAAAGCCTCCGCGCTGGGAGCCCAGGACGCTGTGGGCGGCGGCGGACGCTACGACAGTCTGATCAAGGAATTGGGCGGCCCGCCCACCCCGGCGGTCGGATTCGCATTAGGGGTGGAACGTCTTGTTTTACTTCTGGAAAACCAGGTTGTGGCCACCCCGCAACTCGATTTTTATTTCATCCCGATGGGAGAAGCCGCACAAGCTGAAGCCGTCAAACAAGCCGCTTTGTTAAGGGCCGCCGGAGCCTGCGGCGAGGTGGATTTCTCGGGTCGACGCCTGAAGCATCTTTTCGCCCGGGCCGAATCCCGGCGTGCGCGGACGGCGTTGATTCTGGGTGAAAACGAACTGGCGAAGCGGCAAGTGGTCGTCCGTAACCTGACGACCAAGGAGCAGCACGAAATCCTGCTTGACGACCTGTGCCTGGAAACGCTAGAGTAATCTTGGTAAATACAGTTAAACGGAGGAGATGGGGATAACAGCGATGGCAAAAGCGCAGGGTGGCGAGCGTGTGGCGAAAATCCGAGCGCTGCCAGAAAATGGCACGTCATACCTGTTAGGGTTGTGTCGTTATGCCAGCCGATTGTTCCTCGGGCCGTCTGCCGACTCCTTCCCGCGTCACATTAAAAACCCATATCGAGGGTGGACCAAGCCCGATGGCGGCCGACTTGTCATGAGGGGTTTTGGAAAGCGGCCTACGGGTCTTCTCCTCGCAGTGCCTTTGCGTCGTTCGACGTCGTGAACGGGTTACTTAGAAAGGAACGGATATGACACGCCTTTTCCTACTTTTGACCGTCATTGTTCTGCTGGCCGTCACCCCTGCGGTACCTATCGCCCAAGCGCAAACGGCGCCCGACACCCTGGCCCAAGCACCCGCTGCCGCCGCCGCCCAACCCGCCAAACTTCAACGGCTGGCCGTGCGCAGCTTTACCGCCAAGGATGTCTCCGCCGATACCGCCGCCGTGCTCACCGATCTGGCCTGCAACTTTCTCTCCGCCGCCAACCGCTTCGAGGTCATGTGCGCCTCGGACATCGCCGCCATGGTCAAAACGACCGAAAAACAGGCGCTGATGGGAGTCTGCGATAACGAAAGCTGCTACGCGAAACTCGGCGAACTGCTCGAATCGCCTTATCTCCTCAACGGTCTCATCGGTCATGTCGGCGATCGCTACGTGCTGACCCTCAGCCTGATTGACACCGGCGAAAAGCGGGCGGTGGCCCGGATCAACCACACCGTGAAGGATGACAAAGACAACCTGATTCCCGGTATCGAGGTGGCCGTTAAAAAACTCCTGGCCGAACTCCCCCAGAAAAAGGATACCCTCTGATGGCTGTACCGCTCAAGCTCTCCGCACTGTCCGACCAGCGGGTCGACGCCCTGGCGGCCATTGTCGGACACGAACACGTCTCGACCGCCACTCACGACCGCCTGCTTTACTCGCGCGATATGTGGCCGCAAACCGTCCTGTGGACCAAACGCGGCCACTTTCCCCATCCGCCCGATGCGGTGGTGAGTCCCGGTTGCACCGAAGAGGTCTCACGCCTTCTGGCCTATTGCAACGGCGAAGGCATTCCGGTGATTCCTTACGGCGGCGGATCCGGCGTCTGCGCGGGTATCCTGCCCGAACAGGGCGGTGTTATCCTCAACATGCGCCGCATGGACCGCATCGTGTCCATCGATAGCGACGCCATGATCGCCGAGATCGAAACCGGCATCTACGGCGAAATTCTCGAACGCCAGCTCAACCCGCGCGGCTTCACCATGGGGCATTTTCCCTCATCCATCTACTGTTCCACTTTGGGCGGCTACCTCGCGGCCCGCTCGGCCGGACAGATGTCGAGTCGTTACGGCAAGATCGAAGATATGGTGATCGGTCTGGAGGTGGTGTTGCCAGACGGAAGCATCCATCGGACGCCGATGGCCCAGATCGGCACCTCGCGCATCGACTGGAACCAGATCGTCATCGGGTCGGAGGGCACCCTGGGAGTTATCACACGCGCCTGGATGAAAATCAGTCCGGTCCCGGCGCACCGCGAGTATCTGTCTTTTCATTTTCGCGGGGTGGATGAAGGCCTGAACGCCATGCGGCGCGTCATGCAGGCCGGACTGGAGCCTTCGGTGCTGCGCCTGTACGACGAGTTCGATACGGTGGTGGCCGCCACCCACGGTCCCGGCTCCAACCCGGACGCCGCCGACGCGCGTCCCAGCCTGTGGACCCAGCGTCTGGGCGATCTGGCCGAGATGTTGAAAAAAAGCTCGCTCAACCGGGCGCTCAAACGTCCCGGCTGGCTCAATAAAGCCACTGGTCTTTTGCCGCCCAAATGTCTGTTGGTGGTGATAACCGAAGGTGAACCCGACCTGGCCGCCTTCGAGGCCAAACGGGTGCGCGATATCTGCCGCGACGCACGCGGCCAATCCGCCGGGGAAGGTCCGGCGCGTTACTGGATGGAGCACCGCTACGCCATCAGCTATAAGCAATCGAAAATCTTCGATGCGGGGGCCTGGGTGGATACCATGGAAGTGGCCACCACCTGGCGTGATGTCACCCCGCTATACAACGCCGTGCGCGCGGCGGTCGCCGACCAGTGTTTCATCATGGCGCATTTCTCTCACGCTTATCCCGACGGCTGTTGCATCTATTTCAGTATGACCGCCTCGGCCGATAATCCGTCGGCCATGGAAGCCAATCACCTGAAAGTCTGGCAGACGGCGCTCGAAGCCGTTCACCGCAACCGCGGCACCCTCACCCATCACCATGGGGTGGGTCGCAGCAAGGGATTCATGCTACCGCGCGAGTTCGGGGCGCTTTGGCCGCTGTGTCGGCAAATCAAAGGGGCGCTCGATCCCAACGGCATCATGAATCCCGGAAACCTGGGGATGAAACCATGAAAAATGCCTCCTTCCTGCAGTTGGACGCTTTTTCCAAACTGGCCACGGTCAACGCGGCCGACACCCCTGCCGCCATTGAAGCCGCTCTGGCCGCGCATCGGCTGACTCTGGGTCTGGACGGCTTGGACGGCGATCCCGCTCCCCTCTCCGATTATCTGAAAGGGGAGTGCGCCTTGGGCCCCTACTTGAAATACGGCGGGGTGCACGACCTGGTGGCGGCAGTCCAAGTGGAGCTGCCGGACGGGCAGAAAGCCGAGACTTTCTTATCTCCCCGCTCTGCGGCCGGCCCCGATTTGCGTTACCTGTTGTGCGGCGACCACGACCGCCACGCCCGGATCGTCGGCGCGACGTTGCGGGTGCACGATCAGCCCGAAGCCGGACGCCGGGCCGTTTACCTGCTCGACTTTCTGGATGAAGCGGTCGATCTGCTGCGCGACGAAACCCACGCACGCAACCGGCCGCAACTGGTTCGCCTGTTCGGTCCCGAGTCGGTGCGTGCGCTTTTCGGCGAACGCGAACGCCGCAGCCTGCTGGTTGTCGGTTACGAAGGCGGCGAGGAAGAGGTCGAGTTCCGTTTCGGGCGCATGGTCACCAAACTGGACGCCCTGCGCGGGACGCGGCTGATGGCCGATCTGCCGCCTCACTACTTCAATGCCGAGCAATTTCCGCCGTTATGGGTGGATCTCAAAGAAAACGAATCATCCGAAGTCATCCTTCACGCCGCCACGACCTGGTCGAAACTCATGCCGCTGTTCGAAAGCCTCGAACGCCGCAGCGGCGGCATTTACACCCTGCAAACGACCCTCACCGGTCTGATGCATGAATCGGCCTTGTTGTCGTTGCGCCTGCTTTCGTATGAGGGCGAGCGCGATCGTACGCTGATTGCCCGCGAAACGGAAGATGTGCTGCATCAGTTGGTGGAGCATCGGGCCGTCATTCGCGAACTGCGTCCGCTTAACGGCCGCATCGACAAACGCTGGGAGTCTTTGTTCAGTGACAGCTTGACCGCGAGATTGGGGTAAGGTTCATGCGCAGCATTCACGATCACGTTCAGGAATTCGATTACTGTACCTACTGCCCGAAACTGTGCGCTTTTTCGTGCCCGGTCTCCAATGCCGAACACAGCGAGTCGGTGAATCCTTGGGCCAAAATGACCTTAGCCAACCTGTTGCGCAAGGAGATGATCCCGCTTGACGCCGATACGGCCGAGCCGTTGTATCATTGCCTGGGATGCCAACTCTGCACCACGTATTGCAAACACGAAAATCTGGTGGGCGAGGCGCTGACCGCCGTCCGATCCTGGCTCATCCAGCGAGGGGTGGTGCTGCCCGCGCTCACCGTCTTGCGCGAGAGCTACGCCCGCTACGGTCATCCGTACGGTCGCGATTGTGCGGGACCGCTGCGCCATATCCTCGATGAAGGGCATTTCGAAGCGGATGCGCAAGCCGTGTTTTACGCCGACGCGCGCACGATTCTCGAACGTCCGCAGGAAATCCGTGCCGCCTTTTCGATCTTTGCCAAGCTGCGCATCGAATTTATGGCCATCTACGGGGGGCGCGAGTGCGACGCCGGTCTGGCGCTCTATCGCGCGGGCTTTATCGACGAGTTCGCTGCCCATGCCAAGCGTCTGTTCGAAGGCCTGGCGGGCCACAAGCTGATCGTCACCCCGAGCGCCGAAGCCGCCTACACGTTGAAAGTGTTGTTCGCCGAGTTCGGTTTCGATCTGTCGGGACGCGTGCAGCACCTCGTCGAATTTTTGGCCCCCTACCTGCGAAACAGCAGCCTGGCGCGCCGAGTCGGCCAGATTGCGACCTACCACGATCCGAGCTACCTGGGCCGTTTTCTCGGGATTACCAAGCAGCCACGGGAGATTCTCGACCGTCTGCTCGAAAACGCGATGGTGGAACCGGTGTGGAGCGGATCTTCAGCTTATCCTGCCGGAAGCACGGGCTGTTTCCCTTTCACCCACCCTGAGGTCGCTCGGGATATTGCCAAAGAACGCCTGCGTCAGGCACGTGAAGTGAGAGCCGACCTGCTTGTAACCGCATCCTCGCCCAGCGCCGCCCACCTGGCTGCCGCGCGCGAGCCGGACGACGTGGAAGTCCGGACCTTGACTGAACTGATCGACCACGGCCTCGCCGCCCGCTAGCTTTTAAAAAGGAGCCCCACATGGCGATCGACCGCAAAGTGTATGTTGTCGTTAACCCCCACTCCGCCAATGGCAGCACGCGTCGCGTATGGCAGGAAATGGAAGCGCAGTTGCGCGATGCCATCGGACCTTTCGACTGGCGTTTCACCACTCAGCCACGCGAAGCCACTACCATCGCTGCCGAAGCGGCGGCGACCGGCTACGACGCCGTTATCGCCGTGGGAGGGGACGGCACCAACAACGAGGTGGTCAACGGCCTGTTTGACGGCGACAAGCTGATCAATCCCGACTGCGCCTTCGGCTTTATCTGCCGCGGTACGGGAGGGGATTTTAGGAAAAGTTTCGGTTGGGGAACCGAGCTGGAGGAGGCCATCGCACGTTTCAAAAAAATGGACACGCGCCGCATCGATCTGGGCCGTTTCAGCTATATCGATCACGAGGACATCGAACGGCATTCCATGTTTATCAACATCACCAGCTTCGGTATGAGCGGGTTGGTGGATCATCTGGTCAATACGACCACCAAGGCTTTGGGCGGCAAGGCGAGCTTTCTCATGGGCACTTTGCGCGCGCTTCTGGCCTATCGCAACCAGCGCGTCCATCTGCGCCTGGACGAGGCTTTCGACGAAACCCTGCCGGTGCGCATCGTGTCGGTGGCCAACGGACGTTTCTTCGGTGGCGGCATGATGATGGCTCCCGACGCCGAATTGGACGACGGCTTGTTCGACGTGGTGATCATGGGCGACATGAGTCGCATGGATATGCTCATGCAAGGGTCGAGCATCTACACCGGCCAACATCTGTCCAAACCCAAAATTTCCCTGCATCGCGCCCGCACGATCATCGCCGAACCGGAGGATCCGGAGGCGCGTATTCTGATCGACATGGACGGCGAGCAGCCCGGCCGCCTGCCTTGCCGCTTCGACATCGTCCCGCAGGTGCTGCCGTTGATCGGGTAGCGGGGAAGCTTCTTCTTATCCGCGATCTTTAATAGAGGGGTATCCGTCGGAGACGCGCTTGGGCAGGGGTAGAACGCGGCTGTACGTCGCTCGTGAGATTATGGCGATTGTTTCAAAGGAACAGAGTGTTCTTCCCTTCTTAATTGACCTTTTATAGGTAAACCACAATTCTGAACTTGACCCACCTTGCCAGATGTAATAGAACAATAATTATATTAGGCAGTTGTTTGGTTTTACGATGGATTTTGGCTTGATAGAATTGCCACTATAGATTCCATTACTGGGAATAGGCATATCATGAATCAATACACCGACATGTTGTGTGAGCTTGCTGTAACCAAATTTTCTCAAGTGGCCTCAAGGAGGATTCGATGATCGATGGTAATACGGTCCTCCATTCAGACGATATGGAAATAGAAAATCAGGAACAGGAAAATGAAGCTTTCATAGAATACGATATTGCTTCTTATCCTTCTGATTTCACATTAGAAGGTCTCTACTTACAATGGAAAAAAGGAAGCATTGTCATTCCGGATTTCCAGAGAGAATTTGTGTGGAGTATCGAACAGGCATCGCTGCTTATAGACTCATTTTTAATGGGGTTACCAGTCCCCCCCGTATTCCTATACCTTCAAGAAGATAGCAAATACCTTGTCATCGATGGCCAGCAACGGCTTTTGAGCATATTTTCCTTCTTTGAAGGATATTTCGGAAACGAAGAGCATGGAAAACGGAAGGTATTTTCTCTCAAGGGACTCAACGATAATATTCGATATGCAAAAAAAACGTTCAAGGAATTCTCGGAATCGGACCGGAGGAAGATTGAGGGCAGTGTCCTGCGAGCAATCAACATTCGGCAGATCAATCCCGCCGAAAAGAACACCAGTGTATATCACATTTTTGCAAGGTTGAATACGGGTGGAACATCGCTAAAACCACAGGAAATCCGCAACTGTGTCTTCACCGGTGAATTTGTTTCTGTTTTGAGACAACTAAATGATGATAAGAACTGGCGTAAAATCATTGGTAAAAAGGATCTTGACAAATACCAAAAAGATGTAGAGTTGGTTCTTCGCCTCTTTGCGTTGCTCGAGAAAGGAGAGAGTTCGTATGAGAAGCCAATGAAAGAATTCCTCAATAAGGCCATGGAAAATAATAGGAAGGGTCAAGCAGAATTCGTACAAGAATTTAGGGGGAAGTTCCCTCTAGCATGTAAAGAAATCATAGAACGATTAGGAGAGAAACCTTTTCACGTTCGGGGTCCCATCAACACAGCCTATCTCGACTCTGTATTTTGCACTATCTATAAAAATATCTCTAGCATGCCTGATGAATTAGCCAAAAATTATAGAAGTCTTAAACAGGATAAGGCGTTCAATAATGATTACACCAGTTCAGGTACACAAGATACCATTACACTTAGGAATCGATTTAAAGAGGTGAGGAAAATCCTCCTGGGCATGTCGGAGTAGAGACCTGTGTTTGCTGACTCTGATTCATTTATGCAGCATATGATCCATGTCGTAAGTGGTATTGAGGACGACTTTGTGACATCTCGGTATGTGGGTTTTGTCGCTGTTTCGGCTGTTACAATATATGAAGTAAATGTGAAACACCTTTTGAAGAGATTTGCTAATGAGACTCATCCAATGGTGGGTATATTTGCATCCATACACTTCGACAGGATAAATGGTCATGTTACAAGAGATGACATCGAAAAATATATAAAATGCTTTGGCGACGAGTTTGTTGATAGTTTCAAAAATAGAGTGGATAGGAAAGAGGAAGAAAACATTCAAGACGGCAGCGTGAAAGAAAATTACAAGAATCTTATTACATGGAGAAATGAATTTGTTCATGCCGGGAATCCACCTAACCAGGCCACATTTGACGAGGCAATAAAAGCATACAGGCTTGGTAAAGAAGTAGTAATAGCCCTTGATGAAACGTTAAGATTGTGAGTGTTCTTATCGTCCCGCAGGTGCTGCCGTTGATCGGATAGCGGGGACGCTTCTTCTTATCCGCGATTTTCTCTTTATTCGGTAGGAGGGAACCCGTCGGAGATGCGCTCCGGTAGGTGTATCAACCGTTGTCGCCCACCACGGTTTCGAGCTGCTTGACGTGCAGGCGCAGGTATTCGCGTTCGGCGTCCATGCGCACGTAATCGAGCCACAGCAGGTCGCGCAGTTGACGGCTTTTTTCGGTTTGGATGCGTTCCAGGGTGTTGAGCCGCTGTTGCAACTCGTCGGCCAAGGCTCCCACGTCGTCCAGGCGGCGGCGTTCGGCATGCAGCGCCGTTGCCAGATTGTGACGCAACTCGGCCAGCTTCACCCCGATGGCGTCCGGGCTTTCCGCGCGCCAGCGTTTCCGGCCCGCAGCCGCACGACGCTCGGCGGAGGGCTGGGCGAAAGCGCCGAAATTGAACGACACTTTGAGCTGGGCGAACAGCGGGACTTCCTTTTGGTTCCCGAAAGTCTGATCGTAACCACCCTTGATATCCAGCGCCCAGACTTCGGAACGGCGGATATCGGCTGAACGCGCCTCCACGGCGTCGTCGGCCTGCTCGTAACGTTGAATGATCGCTTCGAGGGATTCGCTGGGTGGAGCGGGCTGATTGGACAAGCGTTCGTGGTCGGCGCTGACGCGGCTGCGCATTTGCTTGAGAGTGTCCACCTTGAGCTGGGCGGCATAAAGTTCTTCGACGGTTACCAGATTGTTGGCGAGTTGCTCGTAGAGATGGTCGAGTTGGGCGGCGGCCTCGGGCAGGGCGTCGTCGAGCACGCGGGCCTGCGCTTCCAGGGCTTCCAGGCGGCCCCAGTCGTTACCGGTGGCCAAAGCGGCTTGCAAGGCGGCCTGGGCGCGGTAGCGCAGACATTCGGCCCCGGCCCGGCGACCCATCATGACGCCTTTGTATAGATTGATAAAACGGTACTGCAAGCCGATGGTCAGGCGCATGGCCAGCTTGTCGAGTATCGAGTTTTCATCGCCGGAATCTTCGTCACCGTTGGAAACCGGCCCGACTGTGGAATAGAGTTCGGGGTATAGCAATTTGGCTCGTTCGGAGTCGGTGCTTCCGATCACCCAGTCGCAATATCCGGGCGGCTCCGACAGCGTGCGGCGGACGGTCAACGGTCTCTCGGAATTATCTTCGGCCCATCCCGCAAATGGAATCGATCCGATGATGAGGCCGACCAGCAGGCCGCATATCCAACGTAGCTGTGCGATTGTCATACGTACTCTCCCCTTGCGCGTGGGCTCCGGGTCCGATGCGGATCCGACGAATTCTTCGATGCGGCGGATTATATCCGGTTTTTCGGTGTGATGCGAGTGTTCGCCAAAACTTTCCGGGCGGGACACGACCCGAGCGACTTTAGATCAACAAGGGCCGGGAATCGACGTGCAGTGCTTTTTCTTCGGCCCACGCCATGTCTTTGAGTTCGATTTCCACCATCACCCCGCGCAAATCGCTCGAAAACATCGGATGCCGGGCCGATACCTCGCCGTCGAGCACCTGCCGTACCGATCCAACCTCGCGACACCAGATCAATTCCAGCGAGCAGCCGTAAATCGGTGCGCCGGCCTTGACGTTTTGGAGATTGGAGTAAGGCACGAAGGCGATGGAAATCTTTTCGTTCATCGCCTTGTAGTAAGGCGACAGGGTAATCGTACCGAGGATTTTGTCGTATTCGGTCAGAGAGGAATCGAGCAAGGCGATCTGCTTTTCGATGGGGATTTTCTGCGCGGTCAGTTCTTCCATTTCCAGAAGCGACCGCTGATATTCCTGTTCCATCAGCAGGACTTCGTAGCTCGATGAATCGCCGTTTGCCGGTGTCTGTCGGCCCAGTTTTTCGTCCAGCGCTTTTAACGCTTCGATACGGCGGCCAAGTTCGATGGTACGCGACTCGAATTCGAGCTGTTTTTGCTCGTAACTGATTTGCTGGCTGATGTTTTGCGAGAGGGCATACTTGTTGCGAACGTAAACCTCTTCCTCGATCAGTCCGGCGGCGAGATCTTTTTGCAGATCCGTTTCGTTGAGCCGCTCGAAGGCCTTGTTGGCCTCGACCACCTGCTTTTTAGTGGCGCGATACTCGGCGTACAGACTTTGCAAGCCGCGTAGTTCTTTCTGCTTGGCCTGCAAATCCGAGGTGACGGCCGACTTGAAGCGGTTTTGGAATTCGCTGTTGACCGCGATGGTGCGTTCGATCAGATTCAGCTGCATTTCGAGCGTTATGCGCTCGACTTTCAGCTTGTCGCGATTGTACTTCTGCTGCACAAGCTGGCTGTTCATCTGAATCACCCGTTCCGAACTGGGCGATAAAATGATCGGGGCGATCCACTCGCGGTCGAACAGGTAGAACAGGCTCAAGGTCAAATAGCTGACAATACCGAGGAGAATGGCGCTGAGCACCACGAATCCCATCAGCTTGTAACTATTGACGAACAGATTATTGGAGAAACCGAAGAATTTTTTTAACATGACTCAACCCTCTCCGAAACCGCTCAGCGGCGGCCGCCTTCCGCTACTTTGCCCCAGGTCGGGGCGCTCATGGCGGCGCTTCCCCGATCATGGGAGGCATGCGCCAGACGCAGGGGATACACATTGGTCGGTTCGGGCAGACGCTCGTCGGGTTTGGCCGTTTCCGGTTTGGGAGTCGGTTTGCCGCGGGTTTCCCAGCTACCCGAATCGAGTGTGAACAGGGCCAGGGGCGTGAGCAGCAGGTACGTGACCGGCATCACGAAGGTCATGGCCAGAAACGACATGGGGTTAACCTTCATATCGGACGGCAAGGCCCAGGTTCGCAGTTTATAGACCATGGAAAAGACACCCAGTACGCCGAGATGGATCACCGCCAGGGGCAGGAAGTTTCCGCTTACCACGGTATGTCCGATCACCATCGGATACATGAACATCATGCCGAACAGGCCGAGATAATGCACCATGACAAAGGGATTGACGCGCCAGATGTGCCAGATGCCACCGAAGAAGTCTACTGCATTCGAACGACGCCAGCGCAACTGCTGCGAGAAATAGGTGGACAGGTTATTGGGCACCATGGTGTAGGAATTGGCTTCGAGCGTCATGGTGGTTTGGTAACCGGCCTTGACGATCTGGCGGGTCAGGAAGCGATCTTCGCCGTACTTGATGGAAATGCCGAACATGCTGCGGTTTTCGAGGATCGGTTCGAGCTCCATCAAGACTTCACGGCGGTAGGCCGTCAGGCAGCCCGACAGGCACATGACCGTATTGAAAGCGTTTTCAACGTTCTTCAGATACTCGTAGCCGAAGTAGTATTTCACCGTCTGCATGCGGGTCAGCCAGTTGTCGTCTTTGTTGATGACGTTCACGCGCCCGCCGACGGCGGCAATTTCGGGGCGCACGAAGCGTTTGACCAGGGAGCGGATGGCCTGGTTGTCCACCACCACATCGGAATCGACCGAGACGATGATTTCGCTTTTAGAACGGCGCACGGCCCGGTTGATGCCCTTGCGTTTGCCCATGTTGACGGGGTTGCGCATGACGCTGACGTTCGGGTGTTCGCGAGCCGCCTGGCGCGCCCATTGGTAGCTGTCGTCGGTGGAACAGTCGTCCACCACCACGATTTCCAGTTTGTCCTTGGGGTAATCCAGGTTGACGAGGCTCTTGAGCGTGCGATAGATGCCTTCGCCCTCGTTGAACATGGGAATGACGACGCTGACGGTGGGTTCGTAGCCTTCGATGGTTTCGTCGAACTTATGACCTTTGAGACGCTTCAGGTACAAACCGACGATATAGCGGTTGCAGAAGACGATGAACACCACCATGTGGGCCAGAACCGTTATGATATCCGTGAAATCCATATTATAAACTCGCGTTTTCTTTCGTTTTTATTATCCGGCGGGTCGATTTTCAACCCTTTCAATATGTACCAGCCACTTCCCGATCGGGAATCCAATGTACTCCGCCCTCTGTCTTTACAGGAAGTGAATGGGCCGGGATGTCACGATGCTTTACAACTGAGCATCTGCCAGATAGGTTGTTTTATCCGACGTTTTCTTTTAAGAAAGCAAGGACGATACCAAATTATTCCGTTCACCGGGAACGGATCCCGGTTCTTTCGCACCTGTATAAACTTGTCGAGCTAAATCAAGGGGATACGATTCTGACCATTATACATCTATTCAATGGAAAAATCAACCCCCCTCTGCGGATTGTGTCCAGACCTGATAAAAACAAAGACATTTTTGTCAGGGGTGACGCGTTTAGATAACGCATCTTGAACATTTGTTCTATCCCGCGGGCCCCCTATGTGCCAAGTTTGAGAGACATTGTCAAGTAAATTTAAGTATTTATTTCAGGAAGACTCGCTTGCTATAACGCGAGGCGTCAAAGTTGGCCGTATCTGTAGTACTTGACGGAGCCCCAGCCAAGCCTTTCAAATTATACCAACTTCAGTTTGGCCGGGCTTTTTAGCGCAAGCGGTTATCGGCATATAAGCGTAATCCGAAAGCGGAATAGTAGGTCGAGAGGCATTCGACCTCGCCGGCCGGGTAGGTGACCCGGAAATCATGGATCAGAGTGTCGGTCGCGGGGGTTAGGAAAAGAAACTTGTTCATGGGCCATTCGCCCCCGATATCCTGGGCATTGAGCACGTGTAGCGCCAGTTCGTCAGCTAAATCGGGATGTTGACGGATCAGCTCGGTTCCGGCTACGCCGACCAGCAACGTGGCGGTGATCAGCGTTTCGGGGATCAACTTACTAACCTGGTGTTCCGCCAAATGCAGCAACAGTTTCTGCGCTTGAGGCGTCATCTGCGGATCGGCTTCCAGGCGGCCTTCCGCGATGGCCAGCAGATAGATGGCGATTCCCACGCTTTGGATGAAATCGACGCTGTTACGCCGATCCATTTTCGGATGATCCAGGTAGTGCTTCCAGCCCAGTTCGAGGCGTCGGGTGAACTCGGGGTGGCGGTTGCGGGTGCCGGTAATGGCCAGCATTTCCAGTAGCATGGGGTATTCGTCCACGGCGGTCAGGTGCTGAAAGAACCCGGTTACGTGGGGATAGCCTCCGTCGAAAGGCAGCGGTGGATGATCCTTGAGTCCAAAGGATTTGACCACGTGGATGCCCTCGGTTTCCATCAAATGACCTTCGGGCGTAAGACGCTCTTTCAATCCCCATTCAGCCGCCCAATCAACCGCTTTCAGCGCGGCTTCCGGTTGCCCCATGCGATGCAGTGCCACCGCCAGGTATTCATGCAGGCAGCCATCGTCGCTCCATGGCCAGTTTCCGCTTTGCGGATGTTGGGTTTTCAGCAATACCTGGACGATCCGTCGCGCTACCGCTTCGTCTTGCGGACGGTGAAAGTGATTCAGGTGGCCGTCCATAAACCAGTTGAGGTCGTAGGCCTGGCTTTCGACATACATGTTTGGCCCGCAAACCTGGCAGACATCGTTTTGACTGTCGCGCAAAGCGACCCAGCCGCCTTTTTCGATAGCTTCGAGGCTTGGGATGGCAAAGCGTTCCACCAGACGATCCCAGCCCAGTTCGGCGGCGCGTTCGGCATCGGCTGCCAGACGTTCCGGTCCCGGTTGGCAGGCACACAGCCAGATCGACAGCAGCAGTAAAAGGAGGCGACCGATCGAGCGATTCCGTGTCAACATGCATCCCCTGTCGTAGTCGGAAGGGCGAATAAAAACAACAGCAAGGTCGTCATCAAAACGGCGAAAACGATTTCGGCCCGCAGGCGGCGTTCAAGCGCCGGAGACGAAGGGCTTTCCGAACGAGCGTTGCGTTTGAGCAGCAGCCAGCTGAACAGCAACCCGAACAAAATCAGCATTTCCCGTAAGACGCGCAGGGTTGCGACGGGAAAGTCGCTGGCCTGTACCAGCGGAATATCGCTGAAGGCGCCTCCGGCAATAAGGGTACCGAGACGCGCCATCAGGTCCGGTAGCATGGCCCATTGAGGCAGCATGAGCGCCAGCAGACTGAAGGCCACCAGGGGCAGGTGTCCCAGCGCCATGCGCCGCGAGGTTTCGGGCGACAGCGGCGCTTCGGCAATGCGCGCCAGCCGCAGGAGCAGCAGGCGTGCGCCGAATACCACCAGGACGTAACTCAGCAGCAGTCCCATCAGATAAACTTGAATCGGCAGATAAGGCAGCCACGCGGGCAAGGGCGGGTTGGGTTGGAAAACGATGAAGGCGTGCTCGTACAGCAGCAATAAAAAAGCGCCGATATCGTTGGCAAGGGTCTGTTCGAATAACACGTGGGCTAAAAGCAGAAACATCAGCGCCGCTTCACCGACCATCGTCCCCGTGAGCCGCGCGGCTGCGACGGGCGGTCGCAACGATAGCGTTACGTCTTGTTCATTCCCGCGCCAGCAATCTCCGCATAATCCGCAATGCGGATCGTCTGCCCCGGTTTTTTTGACGAGGCCGAAGCGGCACGCGGGAGTGGCCGTGTAATCGGTTCGCCAGCGGAAGGCCACCGCCGAAAGGCGTCCGAGCAAGCCTTGAATGGCACCCACCGGGCAGATCTGGCGGCAGAACACCCGTTCACGATAAAGCGCGTGCATCACCAGGGCGCTCAAGGTGACGATCAACAAAAATTGCCCCGATATCCAAGGACGATCTTCGATTCGGATCAATTGATCAAGCACGCCGAATATCAGCAGCGTCACCATTGCCGGAAGCAATCCGAGCTTTGCAAACCATGGGGGAACCGCTCGTTTGAGCCCGTGTCGTCGTAAAAATCCGGCCAGCGCCGATACCGGGCAGATGGCACAGAATATCCGGCCAAGCAGCAGCGGCAGCAAAGGCAGCAAAGGCCACCAGATCTGCCAGAAGGCCAGGTGACCGAGATTGCGTACGTGGCTCAACGACCCGAGCAACATGTCCAGCATCACCACCAACAACGCGAGCGTGATCAGCCAGCGGATCGCCTGAGGATGGATGCGGAGCCTGAACAGAGCCTTCACCCAAGCTTGGCGCATCAGATCCAGCGAGGGTAGTTTATTCGGTTCGGCATGTCGCCAACTCAAAATAAAAAGAATCAGCAAGAGCGTGAATATCGCTCCGACCAACCCGATGTTGAGCGCGCGTGGCACGCCCACGTTCAAAACATTGTAGCGGTCGGGATCTTCTTCCTCGCGTAGCGTTTGGCAGGGGACTTCGCGGTAACCGATCGGCTTGAGCTTGTCATCGGGAGCTGAAACGGCATCCGTCCGCCGCCACAAGGAATCCGATTCATCCAATCGACGTAGTTGCTTGATCAGATAGCGGTAATAGCGCTGGTCCATTTCCGAGCGAATAGCGCCTTGTGTGCCGGTTTGTTCCAGCGTCAGGCAGAACTGGGCGGTGCGTTCGCCCGCACAGCTTTCCTCGGGGTAACTCAAGACCAGTTCGAAAATCGGCTGTTGGTCGCGCTCAACCACAAAGTGCGTTTTCGCTCCGCGCCAGTGAATATCCGTTATGGCATAGGTATCCGCATAGCGGGAAGTGGCGGCCGCTTTGGCGATTTTGAGCAGCGGCGCGCGCGCTTCGTGGTGCAGGACGTAGTGGGGTTTGTCGGTGGGGGTGTCTTGACAGCCGAATAATGCGGTTGCCAGAAACCCAAGCACCAACAGCCCCAGACCAGTCGGACGAGCGAGAATGGAAATCGGGTTAACCATGGATCGTGGACGCTTTCTGCAGCGAAACGCCGGTTTCGCACTTGTTTTCGAACGGAGCCTGTATCTGTGATCTTGACGCTTTCACGTTGCCCGAGAATACCTCAGAGGATGGCGACAGACAACCGATTTCCGCTCGATTCGCGGCATTTATCCACTTGCCACGGGGGATTGTTTGGTCTACAAAAGATGGGTGACACAATCGAAATCGACTCGTTGTCGGCACGTCGTAAAACAGTGGCGCAAGCTTTGGGTCGTTTTACTCTTTCCCAAAAAGGACATCCCATGAAAACGCGCATCACCGAGCTGTTCAACATTCAGTATCCGATTCAGTGCGGCGGCATGTTGTGGTTGGCCAAGCCGGAATTGGCTGCGGCCATCAGCAACGCCGGAGCCATGGGCAATCTGACCAGCGGCAATTACAACAGCGGCGATGAATTCCGCGCCGCCATCGACCGCACCTACGAATTGACGACCAAACCCTTCATCGTCAACATCACCACCATGCCGTCCATTCGCCTGCCGGTGGAGCTTTTACGCGAGTTCTTCGAGATCTGCTGCGAAAAGCGGGTGGCCGCCATCGAGATCGCCGGAGCCCCGGTAGACACCTTCCTGGGCCCCGACCTTTTGCCCAAATCCAAGGAAGCGGGTGTGAAGGTGTTGCACAAGGTGGGGACGGTCAAGCACGCGGCGCATGCCCAGAAGGTGGGCTACGATGCCGTCACCATCGCCGGTTTCGAGGAGGGTGGTTTTCCACATAAGGACAACGTTTCGACCCTGGTACTGTTGCCCAAGGTGGTGGAGGCGGTGGATATTCCCGTTCTGGCCGCCGGCGGCATGGTGGACGGCAAGTCCATGGCGGCGGCTTTGGCCCTGGGTGCGGACGGCGTGATGATGGCGACGCGTTTTCTGGCCACGAAAGAATCCGGCGTGCATGCCAATATTTACCAGATGCTGCTCGATCGTTCCGAAGCCGATACCGGCCTGGGCTTGAAGCAACTGCTCGCGCCTTTCGGCCTGCAGGTGCGTGCCCTGAAAAACGATATCATGCGCCAGATCGCCCAGGTGGAAGAGGAAGGCGGCGACTTCTCGGCGTTGTTCCCGCTCATTTCCGGTGAACGGGCGCGCCAGGTGTGGGCCAATGGCGACGCCGAAAACGCCATGCTGACGGTGGGGCAATCGGTGGGGCGCATCGATGATATCCCCAGCGTGAACGACCTCATCCCGCGCATGATTGCCGAGGCGCGCGCCGCGTTGAAAAACTCGCTGGAGCGGTTAAGTTAGACTGTCAGATGGAAGAATGGGAGTTTAATTGTACATGGATAATTCTTTGCCAGAAAAAGGATATCCGGAACATGTTTAAATACAGTCATTTCCAGCCTTGTTTCATAAGGAGGTGGTTTGGATAGTTTGATGGAATTTCCTTGGCAGATCGTTTACTTGTTAGTTCGATATATAGCTCTGATAATAGCAGTATGTCTTTTGTCTGCCTTTTTTATAACAGCAAACAGGATTGATGATTTGTCGCGTCGACTTGAACTATGGTTAAAACCAATAGTAATAAAGCCAAGTACATTTTCTGAATTATTAAAAAGGGTAATATCTAAGGCTGCATTATCAATTGAGTATATGATTAGCAGGCTTTATGGAAAGCGCATTGATGGGTATTTTTTTTTAAACACCTTTTTTATAGCCCTAATTGGATCGAGTTTGATTTATATAGCGGCATTATTGGTAAGAAAATATAGCTTTCAATTACCACCCATTGATGTTGAGAAAACAAATAATTATTTCGCAATAATTCTTTATGCTGCGGTAAACTCGGCTGAAAAAAATATTAGATCTATTGGCGTTTTGAGTTTTGGGTTTATGCTGTTATTACTATTCTCAAAGCTATTTACGCTCTTTTCTGTGAAAAAGATCATTTTTGTTCGTCAATCACCAATTATAGAAATTGCGATAAAGCTTACGGTTTTACTTTTTGGGTTGCCTATATTGATTGTGAGATTTGTTCTTAGCGATGTTGAATTATTTAACCTAATAAACAATGTTATAGTTATTGTTTTTCTTACCAATCTTGCTTCGGTTCTAGCATCAAGATTATTGATTTCTAAAATAGTTAGATCAGAAAAAAGTTTAAGCAGAATGCTTTTTTATCTAGCTTTAGATGCAACAGTAGTTGCAATTTGTGTGTATACTCCGTTTATCGCAATAAACATGAAAATAGAACCAACACAAGCATGCTTGCTTGCAAACTCTGACTCTGCTTTGGCAGCAATATTGAGTTTTTCAACTGCTTTCATTTCATTGGCGTTTTATTTGGTAATTGTCTTTGTAATCTCTGCATTGGTTTTGAGAATTACAATACTACCCTTTCTATACAACCTTTCAAAAGAACGATGGCTAGCGGAAAGATGGAAAACTTTATTGTTTGTTATTACCTTATTAGGTATATTTTTAACCGAAGATCCAAGCACGTTGTTTACGTTTCTGAAAAATCTATGAGATGTTTTTTTAATTTCTTCCTTCCCACCGTTTTCGGATTTGATTCTATCAGGGAAATCCGCGCTAATCGGTTTCGTCGCTGGTCGTCGGGTTCTGCAATTCCACGAAACGACGGTAGAGGCCATCCTGCGCCATCAGTTCGTCGTGTGTCCCCGTTTCGCTGATGCGCCCGGATTGCATCACCGCAATGCGGTCGGCGTGGCGGATGGTGGTCAGCCGATGGGCGATGATCAGCACCGTGCGTCCCACCGACAATTCCCGCAGGGCCTCGCGGATGGCGGCCTCATTGGCAGCGTCGAGCGCGGCGGTGATTTCGTCGAGCACCACGATGGGGGCCGCTTTGAGAAAGGCGCGTGCAATCGCCACGCGCTGGCGTTCGCCTTCGGACAAGCGCTCGCCGTTTATGCCCAGCCGCGTTGCACGACCTTTGGGCAGGCGCGCCACCACGTTGTCGAGCCGGGCGCGGTGAATGGCTTCGCCGACGGCTTTCTGGGTGGCCTCGGGACAAGCGATGCGCAGGTTGGCGTCGAGCGTGTCGTCGAACAACAGCGGCCGCTGCTCCACCACCGCGATCAAGGAGCGCAAGGCATCGAGGCGGCAGGCTTCCAGGGGAAGATCGTCGATCCGGATACGACCTTTGGATGGCGTGTAGTGGCGCAGTAAAAGCCGGGTGAGGGTTGTTTTTCCCGTACCGGACGGTCCCACCAGCGCCATGACCGACCCGGCGGTTAAGGTGAGCGATAGTCCGTCGAGGACACGTTTTTCGCCGTAACCGAAAACCACGTTTTCGAAACGAATGGCGATCTGCGGGGCGGTCGGGGTTGCGGTGCCGCGGTCGCGGTCGCGTTCGTCTTCCCAGTCGAGCATGGCGAAGACGCGTTCGCCTCCGGCGCGTCCAGACTGAATTACGCCGTTCAAGCGGCCGAGATTTTTAAGCGGTTCGTAAAGCAGCATGACGGCGGCGAAGAAGCTGATGAAGTGCTCGGGCACCAAATCTCCCGCCGCCATACGCGATCCGGCCAGCCATAAAGTTCCGGCCACACCCACGGCTCCCAAGACTTCCATGATGGGCGACGACCAGCCACGGGCGCGGAAAAATTGCAGGCTGGCGGTGAAGTAGCGTCCGCTGTTGCGTTCGAACCGGCGGCGGCGCGGGGCGGCGGCCTGGTAGTCGCGGATCAGGCGCGAACTGGCGCAGTCTTCTTGAATGTGGGCGGTCAGATCGGCCAGCGCCTCCTGTCGGCCCAGCGCCGTGCGTTTGAGCCAACGACCCAAGGTCACGATCGGCCAGGACATCACCGGCACCAGCAGCGCGGTCAAAAGCGCCAGCCGCCAATCGAGAGTCACCGCGACCGACAAGAGCACCAGCACTTTCAAGGAATCGGCGATCAACGAACCGAGGGCGTGGGTGAGCGACTCCTGCAACAAAGTCATATCGGCGGTCAGACGCGTGAGCAAGTCGCTGGGGCCCTGGCGTTCGAGACGATCATCCGGCAGGCGGTGCAGTTTGTCGAGCAGGCGCATGCGTAAAACCAGTGCCGCGCGTTCGCCGATCAACCCCATCAGAAAGAACTGTCCGAACTGAGAGAGACCCTTGGCCATTCCCGCCGCCAGAACCAGGAGCGGCAACAGCGCCATCAGGTAGCCGCGATCGTCCAGAACCGGTTGAGCGCCGAAGGCTTGCAAAGCGCGTGTCAGGCTGTCGCCGGAGCTCAGCCCCCCCGCAAAAAGAAACTTGACCACCGGTCCGATCAGGTAGGCATAGGCTCCCGTGGCGGCCGCGTTGACCAGCATGCAGCCGAGCGCGGCGGCTAGGATTCCGCTTTGCGGTGCGATCAGACTCAGGACGCGACGGGTAAGGCTCATGCTCTCAACTCCGCATCCAGAAGCGCCAGGCTTTTCAACGGTCGGGGCGACAGGGCGCGGATGACCGCCGCGGTGACGGTCAGCATCTCGTGTGCCATAACGGGTGTAACGCGCAGATGAGCCAAGCCGTCGAGGGGGATGGTGGGGATCATGGCCAAGGCTTCACGGCTATGGCGGCAAACGGGAACGGCTCGCTCCAGTCGGGCGGCGGCTAGGCGGCCGAGAAACACCTGCCGCTGCGGATCGAACCAGGCTGCGCCGCTAAGCGCGCTACCATCTTCGGCGCAGCTTTGCACATCGGGTAGAAAGCCCAGGGCGTCGAGCAGGCGCAATTCAAAAAAGAGGCGGTGTTTCAGTGTAGCCGGATGTTGGCGCAACCGGTTGAGGAAAAAGCGCATCAGGGCGTATTCGGTGGGGTAAAGCTCGCCTTCGGCCAGGAAAACGTTCAGCAATTCGCAATAGTACGAAGCCAGGGCGATGCGGCTCAGATCCTCGCGTAATTCGAGATAAGGCGTCGCCACTTCGGCGTAGTCGAGGCGGTCGAGGCGCTGGGTGCGTTGGATGGTGAAACCGGCACGGATGTGACTGAAGGGTTGCAACGCGCCGACGAAACGTTTGCGGCTTTTGCGTGCGCCGCGGGCAAAAGCGCTGCGCCGACCGCGAGTTTTGCACAAAAGATGCACGACACAGTCGGCTTCGCCGGTCGGGGTGAGCTTGAGCACGATCGCTTCATCGTCGACTTTCGGCACGGTCGCTCCTCAGAAAATGAGGATGGAGGCAATAGCCATGAAAACCCACATCGCCAGCATATCGAGAGTGGTGGTGACGATCGGACCGGTGGCCACGGCGGGGTCGATGTTGAAGCGGGTCAGCAACATCGGGACGGCCGCCCCGAAAATGGAGGCCATCGTCATGCCGATCCACTGGGATAAACCCACCACCAGGGGGATCATGGCCACCTCGGCCCCGTATTGCACCCAGGCCAGCATGGCCAGCGCCGAGCCGTAAACCAACCCGATGATCAGCCCGGTCATGGCTTCTTTGCCGATGGTGCTGGCCAACTGGGAAATATCCACGCGTCCGATGGCCAGACCACGCACGATGATGGTGGCGGACTGCTGTCCCAGATTACCCGACATTCCCAGAATGATTGGGAAAAAGGCGGTCAGCGCCACCACTTGCGAAAGCTGGCTCTCGTAATGATTCACCAGTTGCATCACCAGGATGCCGCCCATCCAGGTGGCTAAAAGCCAGGGCAGGCGACTGACGATACTCTTTTTGACCGAGTAATCTTCGAGCAGTTCTTCGCCGGTACCCACCAGTTTCAGGATATCCTCGGTGGCCTCTTCGCGGATGACGTCGATGATATCATCCACGGTGACGATGCCGAGCATGCGATTTTCTTCATCCACCACCGGCACGGCCAGAATATCGTAACGGGAAATGACCTTGGCCACGTCCTCCTGATCGATGTTGGCGCGCACTTTGTGAATGTCGGTTTCCATGAAATCGGCGAGGACGGCGTTTTCATCGGCCTGCACGACTTCACGCAGTGAGACGACGCCTTCCAGGCGCTCGTTTTCATCGTAGGCGTAGATGTAAAACACCATCTCCGCCTCTTCACCGGCGTCTTGTACGACCCCCATCACCTGGTGGGCGGTGTAGCTGGACGGGACCGCCACGAAATCGGTGGTCATCAGACCACCGGCGGTGTCGTCGTCATACTGCATCAGGTCGCGGATATCCTCGCGATCGTCCTTTTTCAAACGACCCAGGATGGCTTGTTTCTTTTCTTCCGGCAGATCCTGGATAAGGTCGGCAGCGTCATCGTCGTACATCTGATCGATGATGTCCACGATGGTGGGCACCGAAAGATCTTCGATCAGGCGTTGGGACACCGGCGGGTCGAGCTTTTGCAGCAGTTCGGCCTTGCGCTCGGGGTCGTCGATCAGGCTGAATATGGTATCTTGTTGATATTCGTTCAGAAAATGGTAGACAACGGCTAGATCTTCTTCGTGCACCTTGTGGATGATATAGCGCACCCGCTGATGCGCGTTTTTGCGCAACAGTTTCTGGAGGGTGTTGAGTAGGACTTGTAGCTTACGGCTGAGCACAGCTCACCTTGCCACTCCCGTTGGGCGTTTAAGCAACACGATGGGTACGGATCATCCGCCATGTTGTCGTTCCTGTCCATCATTCCGTGTTTCATCCAAGCGGTGTCAGTTCGCCGGTTTCACGATCATGCGCAAGTTGTCCCGACAAATACGGGCTTCGTTGCTCGATCCCCCTAACCTAACACATTTTTCCAATGCCGGGCGGGCTTTTTCGAAATCGCGCGCTTTGATGGCCACTTGAGCCAGCTCGAAAATGGCCTGAAAGTAGTTGTTGCACTCTTCGGTGGCGTTGATTGCCTGATCGAAAAAACGAATGGCTTCCGTGTATTTTGCCAGAGATTTGTAAATAATACCGGTGTTGTAGAAGGCCAGGCAAAATTTCGGGTTTTCGACGGTGGCCGAGCGGAAGTACTCGAGCGCTTTTTGCGGATTTCCCAATTTGTAGTGGCACCAACCCAGGTTGTTGAAAGCCGCTGCCTTTTGCGGATACATCAGATCGTTAGCGGGAAAATCCAACGCTTCCACGGCCTGGGGCCATTTTTCTTGTGCCATGTAAACGGCCGCCAGAGTGTTGTAGGCATCGGAAAATTCAGGGTCGAGACGTACGGCCTCTTTCAGGTTGGCTTCGGCTTCGGGGAACTTATTTTTTCCAAGATAGATGATGCCGAACAGGTGTTTGACGTGTTTGTCTTCCGGATTGAATTTCTCGGCTTCCTGCAGATTGCGCAGTGCTTCGATCACTTGTCCCGCTTCGTAATTGCTGATGGCCAGCCGGAAGTAGTTTTGTGCGGCCGTCCGATCTTTAGGCGTAATCTGATTGCGCCCGGTGCAGGCCACCGCCAACAGCAAGACCAAGAGCAGCGCGATCCCGATCCAAACTCCTTTGCAGCCCCCTCTAAGCATTTGTTTCCTCGCATTCATATCGGATTTCCGTCAATCATTGGCAACGGACGTTTGGGCCGTCTTGTCGATTTCAATACAGGCATAGGCATTGTGGTTGTGGATCGATTCCAGGGTTTCGCTTTCGACTTTGAACCACAGAATATTGGGATCGTCGCGCATCACCTGACCGACTTCGCGTACCACGTCTTCTACGAAGCGCGGGTTGTCGTAGGCGGTTTCGGTGCAGAACTTTTCATCTTCGCGTTTTAAAAGCGCATAGAGCTGACCCGATCCGGCAGCCTCCACGCGATTAATGAACTCCTCCAGCCAGACGAAGCGTGTCATGCGCAGCGACAAGGTGACCGTGCCGCGTTGATTGTGAGCGCCGCGTTCGGAGATTTCTTTGGAACAGGGACAAACGGTGGTGATGGGAACCTGCATCGATAGGGTCATGCTCGGCTGATTGTGCTCGTCCAGCGAGGCGATGTAGGTGATATCGTAATCCACCAGCGATTCCGCCCCCGAAACCGGCGCCTTTTTAGTGACGAAATAGGTAAAGGAAAGCTCCACGTGGACGCTTTGGGCTTCGAGCCGCGATTTGATCTCGGTTAGCAGCCCGTCGAATTCCCGAATATCGATCGCCCCGCGATGCGCATTCAGGATTTCGATGAAGCGGCTCATATGGGTGCCCTTGAAATGGTGGGGCAAGTTGACATACATATTAATGGTGGCCACCGTGTTCTGGCTGCCACGTTTGCGGTCACGCACGGTGATGGGATAGCGTACGCCCTTGACTCCGACTTTGTCGATGGGCATTTCACGGTTGTCCGGTAGGCGTTGAACGTCGATCATCGGTGTTGCCTATAGCCCTTTCCGCTCTCGCCAAAGCGCTTCGAGCCGGTCGGCTCGCTCGATCAGGCGGGTGACGCGTCGGCGCAAATCCGTCATTTCCTCACGGTGAGGAAAGAGGTGTTTGCGTATTCGCTGACGGATATTTTCGTCGATATGAGTTTCCCAGTCCTGGCGAATCTGACGGCCGCTCCGGCCGAAATCGTCCAGTATGCTGCGAGCCTCATCCGCCGACATCTTGCCGCGCAACACCAACCATTCGGTGATGCGCCGGGCGGTCATTTCGATATCCCGCCATACCGTCTCGGAGGCATTGAATACGTCCCGGTACATGTTTGTTAACGGATCTTTACTCACCGAATTCTCCTGATGGTTTTTCGGCTATCCATCCCCGGGCAAGCCGCCGGTATCATAATTCACCCTCCCCGGCGTTGTAAAGGTTTTTAATCCGCTTCCAAGTCGACTCCATCTCGGGTCTGTTTGTGGTTGATGGTTGCATTTTCTGTCGGTTGTCGCTAAACTCCGGCGAAGGATATCCGATTATAAAAGATAGGTTCAGGGTTGAATCGTGGAAAGAACACGATCGGTAAAGATCCGAGAAGGTAATCGAGTAAATGCAAGCCCAAGCAGAGAAAGAAACGAAGATTGACAGCAGTACTTCGATGCTGTTGGAAGGCAAGGCGTATCAAACGGCCCGTGTAACCAACCATGGATATTTTCCGAAGGATATCGTCCGCTATCTGGTTATGCGTCTGCGCGATGCTCAGGTTCCCTGCGAGGTGGGCTACGATAACGATCTGGCTCAGGGCGGCAGTGATCAAGCCGCCCAGCTTCGCGAAAGCTTCCGCGATTCCAAACCCTTCTATTTTATTGCTTTTCCTCTTGAATTTCGCGATCGTGCGGCGCGTGCTCTGGCCGAAACAAGCTATCCGTTACCGGATGACAGGGAAGCGGAAGAGGTCGCCATGCAACTGGCGCGGAAAGAACGCCTTAACCAACAACGCCGCACATTTCGGAAACTGGTTGTCTATAGCGTCTTGACGGCTGTTTTATTGGGTGGCGTGTATGCCTTGATCTCTTTTTCACGACTGATCCTCGATTAATTTCTCCCCGCTCTAATCGACTTTTCTGATTTGACTTGCGCCAATTGCCGGACCGATGGATGGGTCTGATCGTTTGGTTGCGGTCCATTTCCCGAAAGCATTTGACAACGCTCCTTACCCATTGTTATACATACCACTTCCGGCAATACCGCCGAAGACCGTTGAACCATTTGAAAAAAGGAGTGGTTATGGGACGACCCGCCGCGACGCATACCGGCATCGCCGTTCTTATTCTTCTGCTCATGCTCGGCTGTTCGCCGACCCCGAAATCCGATTTCGAGTTGACCGTCAAAAACCGTTTGGATCAAGCGGATGGTGGAAAGGTATTCACGCCGCTGGACAAGGCGTCCCTGCTGACGAGTTTGAAAGACTCGGTCAAAACGGAAAAAGACGCGAGCGATCTATGGTCGGCGTTAATGAAAAAGGATGAAACGGCGGTATTGACGGCCATGGCGGCGCGTAAGGTAGCCGTTTTGGCGTTGCCGGTCGATGCTAAAATGACACGTGGAAGTGTTTTCGAGAATCTGGTAAAGGCTGGATTTTACGAGAAATTATCGGTTATCTACCGCGATCCGGCGATGCTTTTGGCGACGGCCGTGCACCCTGCCTATCAAGTGGACGATGCGGGACTCAAGCAGGTGGTGGCTTACGTGCGTCAGACCTTGGCCGGACAAACCGGGGCGACTTTACCTGCCGCCTTCAATCAACCTTTCCCGGCTCCGGGGCTGTTGGATCTGCGTTTCACCGACAAAAACGGTTACAATAAGACCATTGGACTGGTGCGCGCCCGTGGAAATAGTCCCAAAAAAGCGTTGGATGTCGCCATCGGCGAAGCGAAAACGCGTTATGCCAAAAGAGGGGGCGGGGGACTGACCGCCGAACCTTTCGATGTCTTTTTGCAGAATGCAACTATTACCCTCAATTTCCATCGGGAAGGGGGTGCGCTGCTGGTGGATCCGAACAAACTGTCGGCGGTCACGAGTTTGGGACTCGATGGTTTCCAGCTCGATTTCCCAAAGGAAATCAGTGATAAAGCGGTTATGTTGACTCCCGATAAGAGCAAGATCTATCGGATGGATAACCTCAAAAAACTGCTTGAAGCGGGTTGCAAAGCCAAACGCCTCGATAAAGATGCCTGGAAGAAAAAAGACGTGAAAATTTCGGTGTTTCGTACGCTGGATATCACCGAGCGCAATCCGGGTGGCGACGTGATTCGTTTGCGGCGTGGCGTGGAATACGTCGATCCGGCCAAACTGGATCGCGCCGAGACGGAAAAAGGCTTTCGTGAGGGTGCCGACTGGCTGCTGTCCATTCTGGACCCGCAGAGCAAGATGTTCAAATACGTCTATTATGCCGCCCGTGATTCCTACAAAACCAACCAATACAACATAATTCGCCATGGTTTGGCCACCCTTACGCTGATTCAGGCTTACGAGCTGTTTGGCGAGGAACGCTATCTCGACGGCGCTAAGTTGGCCATTGAATGGGTGCTGGACCTGACCCAGTACGACGGCAAGCTGGCCTACTTCAATCATCCGCGCTTCGATCGCCAGTTTAAACTGGGTGGGGCGGGAGTCATGCTGCAATGCATGACCGAATATTTTCGTTTCAAGAAGGTGCCCGAGTGGGAAAAGCCCATGAAGGGTTTGGCTGAACTGATCATGCACCTGCAGGAGGAAAACGGCCACTACATCAGCTATTACACCAAGCCCGGCCAGAAAAAGAACGATCGCGAAGTGACCATCTACCCCGGCGAAGCCAATCTGGCCTTGGTGCGCATGTATCACATTTTCAAAGATCAACGTTACCTCGATACGTTGCGCAAAGCTTTCGAATATTATTCGAAGTGGTTCCGCGACAATAAATCCGACCGCCGCAAGGGCAACCTGGGCGCGTTTGTGCCCTGGGACATGTCGGCCATGATGGAATATTACGAGATCGTGAAGAAAGACGAAGTGGCCCAGTATGCCTACGATATGGCCGACTGGATTCTGGATAACTGGTTTGTGTATGGGCTCGCCGACACCTACTGGATGGACTATCAGGGTGGCTATCGCGGCGCCAAGTCGCGCTCGAATACGCCGATCTGGAACAGCGGGGTCTATGGCGAAGGTGTAGCCTCGATTTTCCGGTTGGCCAAGTTGCGCGGCGATAAAGACAAGATCGAGAAATACCGCAAGGCCACCTTCCTGACGGTGCGTTTCGTGCGTCAGAGCCAGTATCGCCAGGGTTCGACGTACTATCTGCCGCAGCCGTCCAAAGCTATCGGCTGTATTCCGTCCAACTTCCACACCGATGATTGCCGCCTCGACTTCGCTTATCACTGTCTCACGGTCAACTACCGTGTGCTGCGGTTCTTCGACGAAGCCGATTGGAAGGCGATTCGGGCTATCCGCTAAACGGCGGCGAGGTGAAGGAGACGAGTATGGTTAACGTAAAACCGTTGGGTATTTTCGCTTCTTGTTTGTTGCTGGTGGCACTGATTTTCGGAGCTTTCGGCTGCGATAAAGAAGCAACGACGCAAAAACAACCGGCCGATCCCACCGCCAAAGTCAAAAAATCGGCCTCGGCCGGAGAAGTGACGCTGGTGCTTTCGGAGACGGATCGCCAATATCTGATCGGCGTGGCCCGCAAAGCGCTGGAAACCTGGACGCGCGAGCAGAAATCGTATCAACCGAAGGACGTCCCCGCGCATCTGCAAGCCATGCGGGTCAACCGGGTATTTGCCACCTTATACAAAGAGGGCGAATGGCGGGGTTGCGTCTCGGCGAAGGGAAAAAGTATTGTTCCGGCCACGGTTCAATCGGTGATCAATACCTGCCGCGACCGCCGCTTCAAAGATCCGCAGCCCGACGAACTCGACCGCTTCCGGGTGGAGTTGAGTTATCTGCAGCCGAAGGAACTGATCGAGTCCAAAGATCCGGCCACCATCGGGACGGAATTGGAGCCGGGCGTGCATGGGATCATTCTCGATCATAAAAGCGGTAAGCGTGCGTTTTTCCTTCCTTATGTCTTTGTCAAGAAGCAGCGTACGACGGTCACTTGGCTGGAACGTATCGCCAAAAAAGCCGGTCTCCCGAAAAACGCCTGGTTGAGTCCGGAGGCCAGCCTCTATCGGTACAACACCATCAATTTCATCGAAGATGTTCCAAACGGTCGGGCGGTGGATCTGTATCGCTACAAGGTCGAGTTGGACCAGGTTGAAGCGGGATCCGTCGAAGCCGCCATTGAGCGTTCCGTGGCGTGGTTCGCGGCGCGCAAACAGGAAAACGGACTTTTGTTGAGCGGTTATACGACCGATCACAAGCCCATGCGTACTGGTGACCCGCGTTTGCAGTTGATGGCTGCGATGGCCTTGGGCTATCAGGCCGAAAGCGCGAAGAATCCGGCTTTGGGAAATGATGTGCGCCATCTTCTGGACGCTCTGAAAGAGTACGTGGTGCCGGGAGAAAACGTCGCGCCGGTATGGGCCGACAACGACGGGGAAGACTTGGAAGGAACCTTGATTGCGGCGGAATTGTTCACATTAAGCGGCGCACCCAAGGACCGCCAGCCGCGCGTCAAGGCGCTGGGTGAGGCCTTGCGCGATATGTTGAAAGAGGTGAAATCCCTGCCCGAGAACGGCGAGTTGCTGCGTGATCTGCCCAACTATGCCGTGTTTACGCTCGCCAACCTGGCCGCTTTCACCAAGGATGACGACGATAAGGCCTTTGCTCTTCGCTTCTATAGCAAAAACTGGAAGCCCGGCCGGGCCTGGTCTTTGGCGGCGGCGTCCGCCATCGCGCTGTTGAGCGAGCAACGACCGCATATCGAAGCCGTGCGCAAGGAGGCCGAAGCTTTGATGGCGACGCAATATACGACGGCGACTGCCCCGTACCGCGACTACATCGGTGCTTTTAAAAGTCCCCATCCGCCGGTGACGGTGGAGGTGGCGTTGCGTCTGCGTGGCATGGCGCTGGCGTTGTTCGTGCTCGATGCCGCCCGGCAACCGGCACTGTTGAAATCCATGGCTTTGGCGACGCGCTGGCTGCTCGAACAGCAGTTTACCGAGATAAGTGCCTTCTATTTCCATAGCTACAAGGACGCCGTCGGTGCGTTCAAACGCGATATTCTGGTCAATACCACTCGCCTCGACGACACGGCGGCCGCTTTGTTGGCTTTGACGGAGATCCACAAGCGTGTGGGCCCGCGGCTGGATGCGACGTTTGCCGCGATGACCGAGGAATTGAAAAAGTAGAGTCCATTTGTGAAACCGGAACGAATCGCCATTGCGGGGTTGAATGAGGACGTGGATGAAGGTGCGGTCTGCGTCATCGCCGGACGCCTCGTGCAGGTGAGTCCGGCCACTCTGACCATCGAAGATCAGAGCGACCGGCGCACCTTCGGATTCCCCAATCAAAACCCCGACTTGGCACGGGTGCGCGTGGGCGATATCGTCGAGCTTTTCATGCGCTACGAGAACAAGGCCTGGCGTGTGGGCGAAGCTCCCAAGGTTTTGGTGCCTTGTCTGTTGGAAGGTGCCGCCCAGCAGCGCTGGATGCGCCGTTTCTTCAATCAGGGCGACCAGAAACGCCGCAATCTGACGTTGCGCAGCCGTCTCAAACGCGCCATGCACGATTTTTTCGCGCACGAAGATTTCCTGGAAATGGATACACCGCTTCTGGTGGCTTGTCCGGGGATGGAGCCGAATCTGGTCGGTTTCAGCACCGAATGGGTGGGCCCCGATCGGGATTGGTGCAAGCGTTATTACATGCCCACATCCCCAGAATTTCACATGAAAAAGCTGTTGACGATGGGCTACGAGCGCATCTACGAATTCAGCCGATCCTTTCGCAACGGGGAATACTCCGGTCACCACCAACCTGAATTCACCATGCTTGAATGGTACCGCGCCTATGCGGGCTACGAGCAGATTATGGAAGACATCGAAGCGCTGGTGTTTTACGCCGTTCGTGAAGCGACCGGAAAAAACCACCTGGAATATCGCGGACATCCGATTGATCTCAAGCCTCCCTGGGAACGTGTTTCGGTGCGCGAGTTATTCCTCAGCCGTTTCCGAATCGATCTGAATACGATTCACAGTGGAGCCGATCTAGCCACGGCGGCCATCGCCAACGGCTTTACCTACGTTCGCCCCGACGAGTCGCTCGATGATGTCTTTTTCCGACTGTTCCTCACCGAAATCGAGTTGAAATTAGGCTGGGAAAAGCCGGTAATTCTTTACGATTACCCGATTGAAATGGCGGCTCTGTCGCGTCGCAAGGACAGCAATCCACGTTATTGCGAACGTTTCGAGGTTTATATGGCCGGAGTGGAGCTGGCCAATGCCTTCGGCGAACTGAATCAGGCGGCCGAGCAGGCCAAACGCTTCAAAGCCTTTTCCGACGAGTCGCAAGCCCAGCGTGGCTTTCATTATGAGCAGGACCGCGAGTTCATGCAGGCACTACGCTTCGGGATGCCGCCATCGGCGGGAATCGCCTTGGGCTTCGATCGGCTGGTGATGTTGGCCGCCAACGAAAACGCCCTCGATGCCGTGCTGGCCTTCCCGCATCTGGCGCCGGTGGAGGAAGATGTGGATAGCTGATGCCCTGGTCCGAATGCCATATGCAAGCGCGTGCCGTGCAGGTGCTGCGCCGGGTTATCGCCAATGGTCGGGTGGCCCATGCCTACCTGTTTTCCGGGGTGGCCGGATCGGGTAAGCAGCTGGCGGCGCGTTTGTTCGCGCAGGCGCAAAACTGTGAAACGTCGACGGAAGACCCCTGCGGCCGGTGTCGCACCTGCAATCTGATTGCCCGCAGCATGGATCCCGAAAAACCGCTTTACGCCGATTTAATGCATCTGGCTCCGGGGATGTGGGTGTATCCGGGCGGCCGTCGTCAGCGTAGCGATGCCATCGTGATCGATGCCGTGCGCGAATTGCAGTCCCGACTCTACAATGCCCCTTTGGAGGCGCGCCAGCGGGTGGTGGTGGTGCATCGGGCCGACAGGATGCAGGAATCTGCCCAGAACGCCTTTTTGAAAACCCTCGAAGAGCCGCGCCAGAAACTGCGCACGATATTCATCCTGCTAAGCGCCCGTCCGCAGCATCTTCTGCCCACGATTCGTTCGCGCTGCCAGGAGGTCCGCTTCGGGTCCGTAGCGGCGGCGCATATTATGGAGCGCCTGACCAGCGAATATGATTTGGACGAATCCACTGCCCGCAGTCTGGCGATTCTGGCGGATGGCAGTTTGGGAGTGGCCGAAGAGCTGGCCGCCGACGGTCGGGATGCGCTGGAACGACGCCGGGTTTGGATCGAATTATGGCGGGGAGCCGTAGAGGGTACGGATGTTCGGTCCGTGGTGGATCTGGGTCGCTCCCGTGAGGAGTGCCGCGCTTTCCTCGATTTTCTGCTTGGTTGGCACCGCGATCTGATCGGCGTCAAAACCGGTGTGGATCCGTCGCTCTTGATCAACCAGGACCATTTGTATGCCCTGGAGCAGGAAGCGGATCTAAGCTCGGTTGCGAAGCTGATCCGACGTCTGGAGCGTGTGCGGACCATCATCGATGAGCTGGATGTGTTTGTGCGAGGTGATCTGGCGTTACAGCGTTTGCTGCTGGAGTCGGTTCCTCAGCCATCGGTTCGACGTTGAGGAAGGGTGTTTTCGGGGAAAAGCATTTCATTTTCGGCGGAGATTGTCTACAATAGCCAATTCAATTCGACGAGCGACCCAAAGTCGCCAGGAGCATAAATACTGTGAATCGCAATAACCAAGACGACGAGACCCGGCCGGAGGCCGCACAAGCCGACGAAACCGTTCCGTCCGATGCCGTGGCGGTTTCGCCCGCTGCGGACGATAAACCGGTGGCGCAAGAGCCATCCGATGACATCGAAAAATCTGTGGCAAACGAAGCATCCGTCGTTATCGACGATTCTGTTTCTGCCGAAGAACAAACAGGCGCTAACGATACGGATCCCCCAACGGAGGGAGCCGTGATCGTGGGTGAAACTCCGGTGGTAGACGCCGAAGAACCTGCCGAGTCGGAGGACGATCCGCAAGCCGCGAAAACGAACGACGGGATGCGCGATGTCGTGGCGGTACGCTTTCGCTCGGCGTCGCCGATGCAACTTTACCTGGTGGGCTCCTTCGATCCCGCCGTGGGAACGGAAGTGGTGGTTCAGGCCGAACGAGGCTTGGCGCTGGGTCGTGTGGTGAGGGCTCGCCATCAAGTTGAAATGATGACGAACGAAAATCTGCCGCGTCTGGTGCGTTTGGCCGATGAACGCGATGAACTGATTAAAACCGAAAACCGCGACCGCAACCGCAAGGCCTACGAAATCTGCCGCGACCGTATCGCCGTTCTCAATCTGCCCATGAAGCTGATCGAGGTTGAGTATCAGCACTCGGCCAACAAAGCCGTTTTCTATTTCTCGGCTGACGGGCGCATCGACTTCCGTGAACTGGTGCGCCATCTGGCCCAGGAACTTCATATCCGGGTTGAGATGCGGCAAATCGGTATTCGCGATGAGGCCAAGCTGATCGGAGGTCTCGGACCTTGCGGGTTGAGCACTTGTTGCAACACCTTCTTCGATAAATTCAACCCTGTTTCCATTCGCATGGCCAAAGAACAGAACCTGACGCTCAATCCCGAGAAAGTGTCGGGGTTGTGCGGCCGTTTGATGTGTTGCTTGGGATATGAGAGCAGCACGTATAAGGAGATGCAGAAAGGGCTTCCCAAGATCGGTAAAAAAACCGATACCTGGATGGGCCGGGGGCGGGTGTTGGAGATCAATATTTTCAATCGCCAGATGCGTCTGGAATTGGAGGGTCGCGAATATGTTTCGATCGCCCTGGACGACTTCCAGGCTTTCCACGATGATCCCGAAGCGTTTGCCCTCGTTTTAGCGAAGCGCGAAGAGCAGCAGAAACAGGAATCCCTGAACCGCTACGTCAAAAAGACCATGAGTAACAGCGACAGCGGTCCACGGAAAAGCAGTCGTCGTCCGGAGCCGCGTGGCGGATCGGGAAAAGACGAAAAAGACGGCGACCGGTCTTCCCGTCGTCCTCCTCGCGGGGGACGTCCTCCAAACAAACCGGCCAAGGCTCAAGAGCCCAAAGCTCAGGCGCCGGGTGGTGACGGACGACCCAAGGACGCGAAAGTCAAAGATGATGGGACACCCTCAAGTTCGAGCCGTCGACGGCCTCGCCGTCGTGGACGACGCAAACCTAAAGATCCCAATACACCTAATACACCTAATACACCCAACAAATCGGGCAACCCGCCCTCCGGCGGCGCGCCAGCCTCCTCTTCCGATGCGAATTCTCGTAAGAGTGAAACCGGTGATAAAAAGCCGGAAGGCTCTCGCTCCAGCAGCCGCCGACGAGGTCGCCGTCGTTCTGGCCGACGGCGGTCCGGTAGCGGTGGATCGAATCCGAGTACAGGCGGTAATCAAAGCGGTGGCGGTGGCCAAAGCGGTGGCGGTGGCCAAAGCGGCGGCGGCGGCGGAACGTCCTCGGGTGGTGCAGCCTGATCCGGCCTATTGATTGAAGGAAAACCCCATGAAACGCGATTCGTTCTACGTCTCTACACCGATCTATTATGTCAACGATGTGCCCCACATCGGGCATGCCTATACCACGATCGCAGCCGATGTGCTGGCGCGCTATCACCGTTTGATCGGCGTCCCCACTTATTTTCTTACCGGCACCGACGAGCACGGGCAAAAGGTGGAAATCGCGGCCGAAAAAGCCAACAAAGCGCCGAAGGCCTTCGCCGATGGCGTCGTCGAGCATTTCCGGACTTTGTGGCAGAAGCTTAATATCAGCAACGACCGCATGATTCGCACCACCGATGACGACCACGCGGAAGTGGTGGCGGATCTGTGGAAGCGGATGACGGATGCGGGCGATATCTACCTGGGCGACTACGAAGACTGGTACTGCGTTCACGACGAAACTTTCTGGACCGAAAACCAGTTGCTCGATGGCCATCTCTGCCCCAACCCCTGGTGCAAGCGTCCGGTTGAAAAACGCCGTGAACAGAGCTACTTCTTCCGCTTGTCGCGCTTTACCGAGCCGCTGCTTGAGTATTACGAGCAACATCCCGATTTTGTGTTGCCCAAAACACGTATGAACGAAGTCAAGAGCTTCGTCTCCCAAGGTCTGACGGATCTATCCATCAGTCGTACGTCCTTTAGTTGGGGTCTCCCCGTTCCGGACGACCCCAAACATGTGATTTATGTCTGGGTGGACGCTCTGACCAACTATCTAACCGGTGCGGGATTCGGACGCGACGCAGCCAAATACGAACAATTCTGGCCGGCTACCGTGCACCTGATCGGAAAAGACATTCTGCGTTTCCACGCGATATTCTGGCCTGCGTTTTTGATGTCGGCCGGATTGCCCATGCCGGAGCATGTGCTCGCTCACGGTTTCTGGACTATAGAAGGTCAGAAAATGAGCAAGAGTCTGGGCAACTGGATCGATCCCAACAAAACCATGGAACAATTCGGACTCGACCCCTTCCGCTTTTATCTGATGCGCGAAATCTCTCTCGGTCCCGACGGCGATTTTTCGGAACAGGCCATGGTGGGACGGATAAACGCCGAATTAGCCAACGATCTTGGTAACTTACTGTCTCGCAGCCTGGCGATGACGGCCAAGTACGTGGACGGGATTGTGCCACAGCCCACCGACGACAAAAACCCCATGGCCGAGACGGTCCGGCAGGCAGAGGCACACTACCACGACGCTTTCAAGCAGTTTCAACCCAACTTCGCCTTGGCGGCGGTGTGGGAAATCGTGACACGGGCCAATAAATACATCGATGAACAGGCACCCTGGGTGATGGCTAAGGATGAGGCGCGTCGGGACGAACTGGCGGGCGTGATGTACAACCTGCTGGAATCCTTGCGATATATTGCACTGATGCTGTGGCCGGTGATGCCGGGTCGTTCCGAAGAGATGATTGCGCAACTCGGTCTCGACTGGGAAACCGTTAAAGCCGATGGCCTGGGCGACTGGGGCCGTTTGCCTGCGGGAACGGCGATCAAGCGTGGTGCTTCTCTTTTCCCGCGCGTCGAACTGGCGACGACGGCTACGGATCAAAAGGAAAAACCGGCTAAAAAGGCGAAAAGCCAAAAGCAGGAAAAAGCTGCCAAGAAAGAGAAACCGGCCGATCATGCGCCGGATGGTGTGGTTTATGCCGATTTCACCGACTTCACCAAGCTGAGCTTCAAGGTTGGTGTGGTGAAAAGCGCCGAGCGCGTGCCCGATACGGACAAACTGCTGAAACTGGTCGTTGATACGGGCGAACCGCGCACCATCGTGGCGGGGATAGCCGAACATTACACGCCGGACGATTTGATCGGAAAACGGGTCGTGGTATTGGTCAATCTCAAACCTCGCAAACTACGTGGCATCTTATCCGAAGGCATGGTGCTGGCGGCCAAGGCCGACGGTGTGTTGAAGGTGCTGACCATCGACGGAGAACTGCCCGCCGGTGCGGGTGTCAGTTAGGTCGTTCCATGTTAATCGACACCCATAGTCATCTGTCCGACCGCCGTTTCGACAACGACCGCAGCGAAGTGTTGGCGCGTTGTCGGGCGGAAGGGGTCGCCTTCATCATCGAGATCGGTGCGGCCTTCGGTTTCGAAGGCAACGAGACGGCGCGCGGCATTGCCGAAAACAACGAAGCCGTGGCGTTCACCGTTGGTTTGCATCCCCACGATGCCTCTCGCATGAACGACGATCAGTGGGCGCGGTTGGAGCATCTCGCCGCAACGCATCCCAAGGTTGTGGGTGTTGGCGAAACCGGCCTGGATTTCTACTACAACCACTCCACCCCCGAAGAGCAAAAAGCCGCCTTGGCGCGCCACGTTGAACTGGCTCGCAAAAACGGGTTGCCGTTGATTATCCATGATCGCGATGCTCACGAGCAGGTTTTCGATGTCCTCGAAGCCGAGAATGCCTTTGATGGACCGGGAGTCTTCCATTGTTTTTCCGGTGACTGGGCTTTTGCAAAACGTGTGCTCGACCGGGGCTGGATGCTGGCATTGGGGGGCGTGGTCACCTTCCCGAAGGCGCTGGAGACCCATGAAGTCGCACGCAAAGCGCCCCTGCGCCACCTGCTTCTGGAGACCGATTGCCCCTATCTCACCCCCGTTCCCCATCGCGGCAAACGCAACGAACCGTGGATGACCCGGTTTGTGGCCGAGCGTATCGCCTCTTTACGGGAGATACCAGTGAAAGAGGTTTTACTTGCCACTGGGGAAAACGCGTTACGCAGTTTCGATCTCGAACGTTTGATCTGACCGCAACAAGCAACCGGGTTTCCACCGTTTCGGGCGGTTGATATTATCCCTCAAAAACATCTATCTTAGGCAAGACGGCAATCTACAGGCGTTCCTGACGTCCTTCCTCTCATGCCTCATCTAATTCTAACACTCTCCCTGTATGTATTTAAGTTACTGTAATTATTGTGTTATTTGTGGATTTCTGCAATTTCCACCTGGGGATGGCCTGTCTCCCCGCCGCCTTCATGCTTTTCTAAAGTGTCTCTAGCAGAATCCAAACAATCGTATCGTCATATACGCAATATCGAAGGATGGGATTCCCGATGATTGATGAAATTGACGAATTGAAATAAACAAAGGAGAGAAAATTCATGATGACGCAAACAATCGGAGATTTGAAGCAGTTACTTTTGCTTATGGTTCTGGTTGCCATACTCGGTGTGGGCCTGGTGGCCTGCGGCGGCGATGATGAAACCGACGATGGCGACACCCCTGCGAATGCCGATTGCAACGACGAAGGTCTGTGCATTCTTACCGGCACCCTGACCGAAAGCCTCACCCTAACCGCCGATAAAACCTGGTTGCTGCGTGGCGGTGTTTTCATCGGCGACGACGAGAACGAAACGATCTTGACCATCGAGCCGGGAACCACTGTTTACGGCGAAACTTCTACCGCGGGTATGTTGGTGGTTCGACGCAACTCCAAAATCATGGCCGAAGGCACGGCGGAGGCTCCGATCGTGTTCACCTCTTCCAAGGCCGCTGGCGACCGTGCTCGCGGTGACTGGGGTGGGTTGATTATCAACGGTAAAGCGCCGGTCAATGTGTGTTACGGCGACGAAGAGGCTGACGCGGCCGGACCCTGCGAATCTTTCGGAGAGGGTGGCACGGGTTGGTACGGCGGCGACGATGCCGGCGACAACAGCGGCACGCTGAAGTATGTGCGCGTCGAATTCGCGGGTCGCATCGTCAGCCCCGATAACGAACTCAACGGTATTGCCTTCCAAGGCGTGGGTTCGGGCACCAGCATTGATTATGTCCAGGTGCATATGAACAAAGACGACGGTGTTGAATTTTTCGGCGGCACGGCTCAGGCCAAGCACATCGTGGTGACCGGCGTGGCTGATGATTGTTTCGACTGGACCGATGGCTGGGTAGGTAAAGCCCAGTTCGTGGTGTTGCAGCAAGCCGAAGATGAAGGCGATCAGGGTATCGAAGCCGATAACAATGGCGAGCAAAACGGCGCATTGCCGCGTTCCAAACCGATGCTGTCCAACTTCACCATTGTCGGCGCGAAAGATTCCGAAAAGTCCGATATCGGCATCTTGTTGCGTGAAGGCACCGGCGCCAACATTGCCAACACCATCGTGATGGGTTTCAACGAAGCGTGTTTGGACGTGGACAACGAAGAGACTTTCAGCAATGCCGGAGACGGTGATTCCTGGAGCGGTGAGTTGACCCTCGTCAACAGTATCGTGAGCTGTGCCACTAATTTCAAAATGGATGACGAAGAAGACGAAGACGAACAGGCGATTACGGACCTATGGAGTGTGGAAGATTGGTTTTCCGATCAGGACGGCAATCAGGAAGTCGACCCCATGCTGAACGATCCGGCCAACCAGAGTTCCCCCGATTTTGCTCCGGCCTCCGGTTCCCCAGCGTTGGGTGCGGGTTCCGCTCCGAGCAATGGCTTCTTTGATTCGGTGGATTTTATCGGCGCCATCGGCGATAGCGACTGGACGACCGGCTGGACCACCCACGTTGCCAACTGATCGTGTCATCGTCCCTATTTCAATCCGATAACACGGCTTGTTTCATGTCGTCGGAATGCGTAGTTAAGGAGAGATACTCGTGCGAATTATGCGAGTTGCGTGTCAGCTTCCAACTCTTGCGTTCGTGGTGTTGGTGTTTATGTCGGTTGGTCGGCCGTTATGGGCGGATGAACTGGCGAACCTGGCCGCCGAACTGGTGAAGCTGCGCTCTGAGGTTGAGACGTTATCGGCGGACGTGGAAATGGAAAAGGCTGAACTCCGGGATCGGTTGCGAGCCATGGCCGTGCAAAAAACCGATCTCGATGTGCAGATCCAGAAAGAAAGTCTGCGCCTCGAACAGCTGCGTCAGTCCATGACCCGCCAGAAAAAAATCATCGAGGAGGCGCAGGAGCGAGGTCAGGTCATCGTGCCGGTGGTGAAACGCTTGATCGGGTCGTTGGAGCGCTACATCGGGCAGGCGCTGCCGTTTCGCAAGCATGAACGTTTAAAGGAATTGCAGGGTCTGTCCGACTCGCTTTCCGCCGGTGTTTCCGTTCCACAAAAAGTGTTGGCGCGGTTGTGGACCTTTATCGAAGACGAATTCCGCTTGACGCGTGAGAATGGGTTGTATCGACAGGTGATTGTTTTGGAGGGTGAGGAAATCCTGGCGGATGTGGCCCGTATCGGCATGGTCATGATGTTTTTCCGCACCGAGGAGGGCCGAGTCGGCCATGTCGGCCGGACGTCGGAGGGTTGGGTGTATCAAGCTATCGAGGATCCGGAGGCGCGCGAGCAGATCGGTCTCTTGTTCGATGCGTTCAAGAAACAGATTCGCGTGGGCTATTTCACTCTGCCTAACGCCTTGCCGCGTGAGGAGGTGGCCCCATGAAACGCGTGAATTTCCTTGTTTTGTATCTGGCGGGTGTTCTTGTCTGGTTGATTCCGGGAGTAACGGGGCTGCAAGCCGCCGCTTCGACCGATCCGGAATTGGTGCGAGCCTACAAAAAAGAGTTTAGCTATTTGCAGAATGAAAAGAAGGCGCTCGAATCGCGTTTGCAGACGCTTCAAGTCGAAAAAGCGCGTAAACGCGAGCAAGCCCAAAATGAATTGGATAGCCTGCAAGGACGCTTGTTGCGCTTGATCGCCGAAGGCGACCGCTTGTCGGAAACGCTGGGTGAAACCGAGTTCAGCGCCGGTAGCGTTCAGGAAAATCGCGATCTGCTGCAGGCCACTTTGCTGCAGGCGGTCACCACTTTGCGCAATAATGGAATCGAGGTTCCCGAATCGCGCATTCAGCCGCCGGAAGAGGGAAGCGACGCTTTGCCGCATGAGTGGATTTACGATCAGGCCTTGCAGCGGCTCGGCGAGTCCGGAAGTATTCGTCGTGCACAGGGTGATTTCTTTTTGGAGGATGGCAGCAAGACCCGGGGAACGATTTTTCGGCTGGGAAATATTGCGGCTTACGGAATCAGTGAAGCCGGGGGAGGCGCGTTGGCTCCGGCCGGTGAAGGGCGTCTGAAACTGTGGGATGCTTACAGTTACCCGATCGCCCAGTCATTCGCGGCTAAAACACCGCTCGACACATTGAAAATATTCTTATTCGAAAGTCTCGATAAATCGGTTGAAAAAGAAGCCGGTCGCACGGTGATCGCCGTGATTCAAAGCGGTGGCGTGATCGCCTGGGTGATTGTGGGGTTGGGGATGCTAGCCCTGTTGATGATCGTGGGCAGAACCTTGTTTCTCTATAAATCGGGCTCCAAAACCGAAAACGTTACCGGCCGTGTGGCCGTCCTGGTCGAACAGCAGTTGCTTGAAGAGGCCGAAGCATTGTGTAAAGAACGTCCGGGTGCCGCTTCACGCGTTCTGGCGGCCACCGTTCGTAATCTTCACCGCGATGGCCAAAGCCTGGAGGATATCGTGTCGGAGAGTATTCTGCACGAAACCCCCTATCTTGATCGTTTCAGCTCGGCCATCCTGGTGTTTGCCGCCGTGGCTCCGCTGTTGGGCTTGCTCGGAACGGTGACGGGGATGATTTCCACTTTCGACATCATTACCGAATACGGCACCGGCGACCCCAAGCTTTTATCCGGCGGTATATCCGAGGCGCTGGTGACCACCGAACTCGGGTTGATTGTGGCGATTCCGACGTTGCTTCTGGGAACGCTGCTTTCCGGCTGGGCCGAGAACATCAAGTCGGGTATGGAACAGGCGGCCTTGCAGGTGATCAATGCGTCGCGTCGGTTCGGGCGGTCGGGACGGAAGTCGGGCAACAAACGTCCGGCGCTGGCGGAGCCCATGTGATGCTGATGCAGTTTATCCGAGATCTGCAGGCTTATTACGCCCAGGGAGGGTACGTGATGCCGCCGTTGGTGGCCGCCACACTGCTTCTATGGTACGCGCTGGGTTATCGCATGTCGGTGCTGGTGCGCGGCAACCGGCGTAGTGTGCGCGTGCTGGTGGAACGCTACCGTCAGGGCTATACGCGTGAACCGCGCGGGATTATCGATCAGGCGGTGGTGACGGGCCTCGCGGCGGTGCGCGAACAACCCGAACATGCCCGGCGTTTTCTCGACGAAGCCTTCGCCGCTTTTGATGGTCGGTTATCGGCCTACGAAAACGTGGTGGGCGGCATCGTGATGATTGCGCCGCTTCTTGGATTGTTGGGGACGGTCAGCGGTATGATCGAAACCTTCGATTCTCTTGGCGATATGTCGTTGTTTTCCCAGTCGGGCGGGATCGCCGGAGGTATCTCCCAGGCCCTGTTCTCTACACAACTGGGCTTGGCTGTCGCGGTGCCGGGCATGGTCGTGGGCCGTATTCTCGACCGCCGCCAACGGAGCCTCGAACGCGAGCTCGCGCAAATCAAAGATATTCTCTGTACCGACTTGACGGAGCCGCAGCATGCGCTTTAGAGAAAAAACTGACAGCTTCAAGGGCATCGACATCTCGCCTCTGATCGATATGGTATTCATCTTGCTGATTTTCTTCATGGTTTCGACGACCTTCGTCAAAGACATGAAGCTCGATCTGGAGCGTCCGGGGGCTGCCAGCGCCAGCCGCGCTTCAAGCAAGGCCTTACGCGTCTATGTCGAGCAGGACGGCGATATTTTCGTGGACGGTCAGCCGGTGCGGCCCTGGATGCTGCAAAGCCGCGTGCGCGACTTGCTGAAAGCGTCCACGTCCAAAACCATTCTAGTGGTAACCGACCGGCGTATACTGGCCGAAAAGTTGATCGAAGTGGTGGACCAATGCCGACTGGCCGGAGCGGCCGATGTCGGAGTGGCCACGGAACGCGAGGCAGGGTAGGTATGGCTGTTCGCATTCCGCCGCCGCGCCGTTGGCGACCGCGCCTTTTCGCCTTGCTGGTTATGTTGCTGGGGGCGTGGGCCGTGTTCGCGCTGGTGATCATCATGAACCAGTATCTCGATAAGCCGGGCGAGACCGACGGCCCGTCGTCCACTTCCCTGGTGGTGCGGCGACCCCCACCTCCCAAACCCAAACCGCGTGCGCGACCTCTGCGGCGCAAACGTCCCGCCAAACCGAAACATGCACCGCGATTGGCTGCGCCGAATCTGGCGGCTGGTTTGTCGGGGCTGGACGTCGGGTTGCCGGATGTGGATAGCTTCAAGCTTGGCGGGGTGGCCGATACGCTGCTGGGCGATGCGAGCGACATGGTGATGACCGAGGATGCGGTGGATGAGCGTCCGAAGGCGCGTAGCCGGGCGACACTGACGTATCCACCCCGGGCGCGGTCCAAAGGCGTGGAAGGATATGTGACCGTTAACTTGCTGATCGGCAGGGATGGGCGGGTTGAGCGGTTGCGTGTATTGGAGAGTGAGCCGCCGGGCGTGTTCGAACAGGCGGCCACCGAAGCTCTGCGACAGTGGGAGTTCGAACCGGCTCGTTATAAAGAACAGAATGTCAAAGTCTGGGCGCGGCAAACCATCCGCTTTCAGCTTAAGTAATACAGGTGTAAACCGACCATGATCGAGCAGAATTCGCAAATCGCACAACCGGGGAAAAGTGAGCCGCTATTCGGTTCGTTGATCCGGCGTTTGCTTCTTGCAGTCACGTTTTTGCTGTTTCTTTGGTGCGCGATGGCGTTGCTTTTACCGTCCGCTGTGTGGTCGGAAGAAACGGCGAATGACGAAGTAGACCTAGTTGCCTTGGCGGCGTTGCTGATCAAGGACGGCCACCTCGATCGTGCCGAGGCGGTGCTGCGCGACGTGGACCCCGATGCTGAGAAAACAGATAAAAACCGCTATCATAGCTTGATGGGGATCTTGCATCTGCACTTCGAACGGCCGCAGGAAGCGCGAACCTCTTTTAACAAAGCTCTCGCGACCGATGGTGGCCGGAAACTCGTGTATGTCTATCTGGCCCAGGCGGAAATGGCGTTGAAAAACGACCAGGCTGCGTTGGATGCCCTCGATCGGGCCGGGGAAGTCGCGGCGACCATCTCCGGTTCTTTCATGCTGCGCGCGCGGGCCAATTGGCGGCTAGAGCGGCGAGCCGAGGCCTGGAAAGCCCTGGCAGACGGTGAAGCGGCGTATCCACAGATGTTTGAATTCGCTCGGCAGCGAGTGTACTACCTGATTGATCTGCAACTTTACCGGGAGGCGGTAGAGCAAGGGTTGGCGTATTTGGAACGTAGCGAGGCCGGGGTGGAGGATTATGTGGCTCTGGGTGAAGCCTTGCGGCGAAGCGGGCAACTTGGTAAAGCCAAAGAAATCCTGGAAATCGCTCAGTTAATCGATCCTGGCGATCGACGGGTGTTGCTGGCTTTGGCGCGGGTCTATCTAGATGATGACTTTCCACTTATTGCCGCGCGCTTGATGGAACGGGCCGCCATCCGGGAGCCTCGTTACGTAGTCGAAGCGGCGGAGTTGTACCGGCGTGCCGGAAAGCTCCAGCGAGCCCTGTATCTCAATGCCCAGATGATGGATCAGAAGGCGAAAGTCCGCCAGCGAGTGGGACTTTTATTGCAGGCGGAACACTACGAGACCGCCGCAGGCATGGCGGCGCGTCTCTCTCGCTTGAATTTATTGCAGGATGAAGATCTGCGCTACGCCATGGCCTACGCCCATTTCAAAATCGGCGACTTTTCCGAAGCGGAAAACTATTTGGCCGGGCTGACGCGCGCGGATTTATTTCAAAACGCCAACCAATTGCGTAAAGCCATGGCCGAGTGTGGCGAGGATGGTTGGCAATGTCGGTAAGGCTTGGAATGACACGGCGGGTCGGCTGGATGGTCGTTAGCGTGATTCTGGTGTGTTTAGGGCTGGGTCAAGCCACCTTTGCATGGGCTGCCGCCGATGAAGGTGTGGTGCAGATTTTCGTGTTTGCCGGCGGGGAAGGAGTTCCGCTCGATGGCGTGTCTATGGAAATTGCAGGAGGACCGCAGGCCACGAGTAACGTTTATGGCCTTGTTCGTTTCAGCCTGTCGCCGGGTTCGCATGCCGTAACGGCTAAGCGGGCGGGTTTGCGTGAGGCCTATTTGACGACCGAGATCGTATCCGGTGAAGTCACGGAGGTGATCCTGACTCTGTTTCCCGATGCGGAGGCGCAGATCGAGCAGGAAATACCTGAAACCGTTCAGGGCATAGCAACCAACGATACCTCGATTCAGAGTCCGCCGGTGTTGTTGGAAGGACGGGTGACATCGGTGGAAGATGGACGCCCCATTGCAAGTGCGCGGGTGTTCGTGCGTGGCATGACGCGTGGAGCCACGACCGATTCAGACGGCCAATTCCGCCTGGAGTTGCCTCCGGGGGTTTACGTGCTGTCGGTCATTCATCCCGACTATGCCACTCAATCCGTGCAAGACGTGAAACTTTCCGATCCGCCTCAGGATGTGCTAGCCGTTCAGTTGACGCCCAGTTCTTTCGAGTTGGAAGAGTTTACCGTGGTGGCTCCGCATATCGAAGGCGGGGTGGCTTCGCTTTTAGAGGAACGGCGAAGCTCGAACGCCGTAAGCGATATCATCGGAGCCGAGCAGATCGCCAAAACCGGCGATTCCGATGCCGCCGGGGCGTTGAAGCGCGTTACCGGCCTGACCGTCATGGGCGGTAAGTATGTGTATGTGCGTGGCATGGGCGAGCGTTATTCCAGTACGCTTTTAAACGGCTCATCGTTGCCCAGTCCCGAGCCGGAGCGGCGTGTGGTACCCCTCGACATGTTTCCGGTCGGGGTTCTCGAAAGCCTGATGATTCAGAAAACCTATTCACCGGATCTGCCCGGCGAGTTCGGCGGTGGAACCATCGTGTTGCGCACCAAGGGACGTCCCGAGAAACTGGTGGCCAACCTGGGGCTTTCCTTTGGTTTCAAGCCGGGGACGAGTTTCACCCATGCCATCCACAGCGAGCGCGGTGCAGTCGATTGGCTAGGTATCGACGACGGCAGTCGGTCTTTGCCGGGAACGATCGCTGCGGCTTCATCCGACCAGGCGTTACTTGAAAGTGACATGTTTTCGGATCGTGGCTACAGCGCCGATGAACTCGAAAACTTCGGTGAAAGCATGCCTAACCACTGGGATATCGGTGAAAAATTTCTTCCCATGGACGCGGGTTTCAACGCCACCGTCGGCGATAGCTTCTCCGTTCTCGGTCGGCCGGTGGGTTTTTTCCTTTCCATCGGTTACGCCAATGAATGGGATCGTAACGACAAGACCAGCAACATCTACCTGATCGGCGAGGGTGGCGGCCTGGAACTGCAGCACACCTACGATTTCGATACGACGACCAACACCGTTAACCTGGGTGGTATCTTCGATATGAGTGCCGAAATCAGTGACGACCATTCGCTGAAACTGACGACCCTAGTTTTACGCGTTACCGACAATGAAACACGTATCTATCAAGGCCGCAATCGCGATGTGGGAACGGACATCCGGGTGAGTCGTCAGCGCTGGGTCGAGCGTATGCTGGTGACTCAGCAGGTAAACGGGCATCATGTGTTCCCCGGTGCGCTGGATCTGGTGTTGGACTGGCGTTATTCCTTTTCCATGGCGACGCGTGATGAACCGGATCGACGTGAAACCCGCTACGATTATGAAGAAGGTACGGGTAACTGGATTCTGTCCGATCGACCGGAGGGCAACCAGCTTCTGTTTTCGGAGTTGACCGATTACAATCACGACGTGGGGCTGGATCTGACCTTGCCTTTCTCTATCTGGCGCGAGCTGGAATCGTCGGCCAAGATCGGGACGAATGTGGTGCTGCGCGAACGCGAGGTGGACACGCGACGCTACAAGTATCGCAACCGCGGTCTACTGAGTTCCGATCCTGCCGTCATTTCCCAACCTGCCGAAGATATTTTCGTTCCCGCCAATATCGGCTCCGATGGCTTTCAGTTCGAAGAAATCACTCGTCAAACCGACAATTACGCCGCCGACCAATACCTTTATGCCGGATATGCCATGGCGGACCTGCAAGTGCTTGAATCGCTGCGTCTTTCGGCTGGATTGAGGGTGGAACATTCGTCTCAAACCGTGCGAACTTTCGAGCTTTTCAATCCAGATGCCGAAGCCGTCGAAGCGACGCTTGAAAAAACCGACGTGTTGCCCGCGACGACGCTCACCTGGGCGTTCTATGCCGACATGCAGCTTCGTCTGGGCTACAGCCTGACCCTCTCACGTCCCGACTTTCGCGAGTTGTCACCGGCCACCTTCAACGATGTCACCGGTGGTCGTCAAATCTTCGGCAATGCCGATCTCAAGCGCGCGACCATCCATAACGTGGACGCACGCTATGAGTGGTACTTCAAGAACGACGAAAACGTATCGCTGGCTTTCTTCTATAAACGTTTCGGCGACCCCATCGAGGTGGTCATCGTTCCCTCGGCGCAGCAGTCCATCACCTACTCCAATGCCAAGGCAGCCGACAACCTGGGGGTGGAGTTCGAGTTCCGCAAATCTTTCGATTTCGCGCACAAAGTATTGGAAGATCTGGTGTTATCGGGCAACGTGACCTATATCCATTCTCAAGTTTCGCTGGCGGAAGACTCGGGTATCCAAACCAATGCCGACCGTCCTTTGCAGGGACAATCGCCTTTTGTCGTCAATACTCAACTCGGCTACGATAACGCCGACTGGGGAACATCGCTGACGATAAGCTACAACGTTTTCGGGGATCGCATTGTGGAGGTGGGCGCGCAGGGCGCGCCGGATGTCGTTGAAAAGCCCTTTCACCAACTTGATTTTGTGGCGTCGCAGAAGTTACCAGCCGGATTCAAGCTGTCGTTCAAGGCCAAAAATCTGATCGACAAGCCGGTTCGCTTCGAGCAGGGCGGCAAACTTACGGAAACCTATCACCGGGGCCGAGTGTTTAGTCTGGGTGTGAGCTGGAGTTACTGAGGTTCCGCAGCGGTTTCGATCATCGAAACGATGACGCTTGATGCGGCGTCGATGCTGAGGGGAATGTCGTTGCCATCGAGGCTGATCCACACCGACTCTCCGTCGGGATCCATATGCAGAAAACGAACCGTGCAGCCCGGCAGAAGACCGGCATCGATGAGTTGTTGGCGCATATCGGGTTCGGCGTTGACCTGCACCAAGTGGGCCTCTACGCCCGGTTCCAGGTTGGAGAGGTAACGAGTGCGTTGGAAACGTTTTTTCACTTCCACCTGCCGGGTGTGGTTGCAGTGGCAGCCTTCGGCGACATTTTCCGGATGAACGACCGAACAACTTAGGAAATCGTTCACGAAATTTCCATGTCCGTTCCCGCAGCGTTGCAGATATTCGAAAAGCCGTACCAGACGATCGATGGTTTCATCCGAGAAAACATGTTCGGCGGAACATGCGTCTTTGCGGGCGTTTTCCATCGAAACACCCAGGACTTCATGTAAAAAACGTGTGATCAGGTCGTGTCGACTACGGATGCGGCGAGCCAATCGTTCCCCTTCCGGCGTGAGGTCGACATACTCGCGTGCGGCGTATTCCACCAGCCCCATTTTATGAAGACGTTTAAGAGCGGGAGTGACCGATGCCATGTTGACGCCCTGTTGAATCGCGATTTCCTTGACGCGCGCCACTTTGTGATCTTGTAGGATATTCCATAGTGTTTCCAGGTAGTCTTCCAGTGCAGGTGAAAGCTTGGCCTGTTTGTCGGGTGTGTCGTTCATGAATCGTATCCTGGCGTGCACCGGTGAAAGGTGAGAAATCGCATATGTATTTTATAGGCTGTCTGAGGGCGGTTTGTCAAGCTGGATGGTCTTGGATGGATAGGGAATAATGTGATGCGTCCAGGTATCCCGATTGAAGAGAAGTCAATTGAAGATGTCGTCGATAAGAAGGGGATACTCGGGTCAAGGAGCGGTTATGCAAAAGCTTGAACGGCTAAAAATTGGCGATGTAGCTCCGGATTTCAGCGGAAAGACCATGGATGGCGAATGGGTTGAAAGCGATGTTTACCGAGGACGCAAGCTGTGGCTGGCGTTTTTCCGCTATGCCAGTTGTCCGCTTTGCAATCTGCGTATTTACGATATGATTCAGCATTACGAGGCTTTCAAAGAGGCCGGGTTGGAAATCGTCACGGTTTTCCAAAGTCCGCCCGTGCGTCTGAAACGCTACGTGGGTCGTCAAACTCCCCAATTCCCGGTCATCAGCGATCCCGATGAAGAATTATATCGTCGTTTCAGTGTGGATGCGCGCTGGCAGGCCATGCTTTCTCCTTCGATTGCGGTCAAGATTGCCAAAGCCACGGCTCTGGGATTTCTGCCCGGTTCCGTCGATGGCACCCTGGCGCGGGTTCCTGCCGATTTTCTGATCGATGAATCCGGAACGTTGGTTGATATCTTTTACGGGAGGGATATCGGCGATCACATTCCTTTCGAACGTGTCGAACACTTCCTGAAAATGAAAGCGGCCCAGCCCGTTGCTTTCGCAACAGACTGAGCCGCCCTATTTCAGGGGATCCGGCGGTCTTTAGTCGCTGGATGCCGCACAGAATGTGCTGGGCTCGTAGTAGGAGACCAGGCACTCATACCCCGTGGGACAATCCGCCTTGCTCATATCGCACATGACGTTGCACTTGCCGAAGTAACAGAAATTCGATGTGCATTCATAATCATTTTCGCAGGCTTCGCCGAAATCTCGGTTAAGAGTGTCATCGGCTAGGCAAGCGGTGAGAGGATCTGCTTTACCCGAGCTATTACTGACGTAATGACAGGTGTAGTCGTCCGGACACAGAATCGGACCTTTGACGAGAACCGAGCAAAGCACGTTGCAGGCATCGTCGTAACAGAAATCCGACTGGCACTGATAGTCTTCCTCACAGGCCGCGCCGAATTCAAGGTCCAATTCGCTTTCGGCCCAACAGCCGCGGTTGTAGCTGTTGAGTCCGTCGACTTCAATGATGCATTCGTAACCGCTGGGGCAGAGAACGGGGTCGGCCTTGGTGGATGCCTGATCGCAATACAGGTTGCACTCATCATTCAAACAACGGCCGGATTCGCACTGGTAATCATTAGTGCAAGCTTCGCCAAAGGCCAGGTCGAGATCTGCGCTCGGAATGCAGACGGTCAGGCCGGCTTTGGTGGGTGTGCCATCAGTATCGACACAATCGAAGTTGTCGGGGCAGGTGTCACCCGCTCCTTTTACCGGGGTAAACTCGCAGAACTGATTGCACTCTCCGTAGTAACAAAGCTCATCCGCACACTCCCAATCAAATCGGCAAGGTTCTCCGAAGTCTTTGTCCCCGTATTCAGCATCGGGAACGCATACCAGAGGAGAGTCGAGCTTGGAGTCGTTTTTGCCCATCGCAACACCGAAAACGCAGGTGTAGTCGGTGGGGCAGCTGTCGTTCTCGCCGCGAGTGAGGACCATGGTGCATTCTTCGCTGCACTTGCCCGAGTAGCAGACACCCGTTTCGCACTCGGCATCGAAGCTGCAAGCTTCGCCGAAAGCTTTTTTGGCCAGACAAGTTCCCGAATCGGCGACCGGGAGGCCTTGAACCGTAACCGTCTCGCCCGCCTGGAGATCGATGGTGTACCAGTCGACATCGAATAGTTCCAACATGCCGATTACGCTGATCGGCAGAGTTAGAGCCTGGGCCGTCGTATAGTAATCGTTGGGTTCGATCTCGTCGATACTCGTCGTCGGGTCCGCGCCGGTCGTGACGTTCAACCTGTAAGCGCTCTGGGGGGGGAAGTAGTCTTTGAAGTACATCGGCTGAATGATCAAGTAATAGGTGCCGCTGACTTCGGCTGTGTAGCTGAAGTCCGTGAAGTAGGCGTATTCGTTCGAACGGGAGTAGAAGTCGCCGGCGACGGCTTCATTTAGATCCGGGTCGACGAGAATGCCCATCATGCCGTTGGAGGGCGGCAAGTCGCAGTAATAACCGTCTGCACAACTGAAACTCTCGGTGCAGGGTTCGTTTTCTTCGTTGGTCCCGATTTCGTCGTTGGGAATGCAGATCTCGCCGAGGGGAAAGCCGACATCGGTGCAGGTGAAGCCGACCATGCAGTCGTCCTGGCCTTTATCGTAATCGCCGCACCACGTGGAGCAATGGTTGTCATAGCAGATGCCGGTGATGCAGTCGAGGTTGCTGGTGCACAGGCCGCCCGGGTAAGCGCGATCACGAGCCACGCAATAATAGCTGGGCCGTTTGTCGTCTTTGATGGGGAAGGGGTTTTCTTCGCAGGTGCCGCAGGGCCCGCACAGATTGTCGTTAGGTCCTTCTTTAGTGGAGTCCTCAACGTAGCAATCGAGGCTGCAGTAGCTCAACCAGCCGTCGAAGGCGCAAACGCCGCTCTCGCAGTTCGCATCGATGTTACAAGGTTCGAGCAGGTCTTGGCTGCCATCGAGGGGCAAGGGGCCGGTTTCGGGAAGGCAAACGAATTCAAGGAAGAGGGGAGCTTTGCTTTTGTCGTAGTTTTCCGTGCAGAAAAACCCGTTGGGGCAGGGATTGCTGTCCGGGTTGCAGGCTTGTGTACAGACATATGCCGACGATGATCCCTTGAAAAACAAAGTGTCGGCCGTGCAGATGCCGCTCGCACAGTCTTCATCGAAGTTGCAAGAGTATCCGAGCGGCTGGCCGTAATCACGCAGCATGCACGCGTCGAGAGCTTTGCATTCGCCATTGCGGCAGACTCCGCTTTCCATAATCCCGGTCCCCAAACCGTCACAGGTGCTGCCGTTGGCTTTGGGCGGATTCTCGCAGAGACCGGTGTCGGAATTGCACAGTCCCGCTACGTGGCAGTCGTCCTGAGCGATGCAGACCACGGCCTCACCGCCGCAGACACCGGATGTGCAGACGTCGTTGGTCGTGCATTTTTCGTTGTCGTCGCAGGCGGTATCATCGGCCGCAAAGGGGTTGGTGCATTCGCCCGTGGCCGAATCGCATTGTCCGGCTACGTGGCATTGATCTTGGGCAACGCACACGACCGGATCGGCACCGATGCAGAAACCTGCGTTGCAGGTGTCGGTTTGCGTGCAAGAATCGTTATCGTTGCAGGCACCGCCCTGGTTGATCGGCTGGCAACCGTCGCAGCAGGCGTCTTCCGTGTCGCACAGACAACCGAGCTCGCAATCGTCTTGACTAAGAGTGAAGGAGCACAGGTTGGGGCAATCCACCGTCACCTTGGAATCGGTGGAGTCGATGCTCAACTCGCAGGTATCGTTGAACAACGACAACTCTTCGATGTCGCAGCCGTCGAAGGTGAAGACGGCCGGCGTCACGCCGTTGGTGAAACTGATTACCGCCGTAAAGGCGCAACTCGACTCATCGGCCTGGATGATCTGTACGCCATCGAGGGGGATTTGGTCGCAAGCCGCGCCTTCGGGATCGGCCATGCACCAGCTACCCGTCAGGAAGTCGCATTCAGGACAGGCGTCATCACCATCCGGCTCGTCGCCGTCAGGCTCGTCGCCGTCGGTACCATCGCCATCGGCTGCATCGCCGTCGACATCGGCATCTGAGCCGCTATCGCCACAGGCCGCAAGACCGATGACTAAAAGGAGTAGCAGAGACCAGGATAATATCCATTTGTTTCGTTGCATGGGGACCCCCGTTCTGTTTGTTTCTAGTTGCCCAAAATTCGAGTGTAAGGATAACGAACTTGGATTGAGAGAGCAAGCGCAAAAACCGAAAAAACGACTTAGAAAGCTGTAAATTGTTGAAAATATAGGAATATATTGATTCCATTTGTTAGTCAAAGGTCGGTCTGTGACTGGTAAAAATGTTGGGTTAAGGCCATGGATTTAAAGTTTGTCGAAACAAATGAAATAAGTGTCAACTAACAATAGTCTCAAATACCGAGCCTGCAAGCGATGTACAACAAATCACCTGAGGAGCGATCCATGAATCATTGGACTTTCATAGTAAGCACAATCATCCTGTTTGCTGTTTATGTGGGGGTGAGCATTGCCACCCATGACCCACTCGCCTCGGCTGAACCGGCAACTGCCGGTGCCCATACGGTCGATAACGAAGATAGTCATGGCTGATGGAGGTCGGGGGGCTAGCTTCCCACCTCGGTTTCTGTGGGATTTCGGAGTCTTCGTGTCTCGGGATGTACGAGCGTTTTTGGTCGGATGATTTGACAACCCATGGCGAATGGGCTACCTTATCCACCATGATGGTAGCGAATAAAAACACACAACATCATCATCGCCATTCCGATGCCGCCCAAAGGGCCGGATGACGGTGAACCCTATTCTGTGAACCGTTCAGCGCCGGCCCTAGCCGGCGCTTGTTTTTTATGGGTATTTTTGCGAGGGAAGGAACGCTCATGTCGCCCACGACCCAGGGAATTCTCAAACTGGCCCTGCCCAAAGGACACATGCAGAAAGCGGTTTTCGCGCTGATGGCCGAGGCCGGTTTGTCGGTTGAACTCGGCAGCCGCAACTATCGACCCAGTTTGTCGGTGGACGGCTTCGAGGTGAAAATCCTCAAACCGCAAAACATTGTGGAAATGTTGCATGTTGGGTCGCGCGATATCGGCATTACCGGTGCCGATTGGGTGGCGGAACTCGATGCCGACCTTGTGGAACTGATCGATACACGGCTCGATCCGGTGCGTTTGGTGGCGGCGGCTCCGGCCGCGATTCTCGAAGACGGACAGCTGCCCGCCCGGCGTTTGGTGGTTGCCTCCGAGTATGAACGTCTGGCGCGTAAATGGATCGCCGACCGCGGACTCGATGCCGCTTTCGTTCGCTCGTATGGAGCCACCGAAGTGTTTCCGCCGGAAGATGCCGATTGTATTGTGGATAACAGCGCGACCGGTTCGACCCTCAAGGCCAACCAGCTGATGATTGTCGATGAACTGCTGCGCTCCACCACCCGCCTCTACGCTCATCCGCGTGCCTTGGATGACCCTGACAAGCGCCGTCGGGTGGAAGACCTTGTGTTGTTGCTACGTTCGGTGCTCGATGCCCGACGGAGGGTGATGTTGGAAGTGAATGTCCCGGTCGATAAATTGGAGGGGGTGGTCAAGCTGCTGCCTTGCATGCGGCGTCCCACCATCTCAACGCTTTACGGAGAGGATGGTTATGCGGTCAAGGCGGCGATACCACGTGAGATTCTTCCGAGCCTGATACCCGAAATAAAGGCCCACGGCGGCACGGATATCGTCGTTACCGCACCCGACCAGTTGATACCCTGAACGGAGGACGCTCATGTCCGTTTCCCGACCGACCCGGCCGTTGCCCGCTCCCAATGTGGCACGGCTGAAAACTTATAAAGCTCCCAAAGCGCCTGCGCCCACGGACTTGAAGCTCGACAGCAACGAGAGTCTGCCGCCTCCGCCCGAGGTGCTGCGGACTTTGGGGAGTATCGACCCGCAACTTGTCTGTCGCTATGTCAAACCTACTGCGCTCGAACACCGCATCGCCGAAATGTGGGGGATCGCCCCGGCTCATGTGTTGGTCGGCGCCGGGGCCGATGAAAGCATAGATCGTGTCTGCCGTAGCTTTCTGCCCCCCGACCGGGAGATGCTGATTGCGACCCCGACTTTCGAAATGTTTACGGTATTCGCCGGTTTATCCAATGCTCCGATCCGGCGGGTGGCGTGGGATGAGGGACCGTTTCCTACCGAAGCGCTGATTGACAAGGTGGATGATAAAACCGGGGTGATCGTTATGATCAGTCCCAACAATCCAACGGGCCTGACGGCGACCGAAGATGATTTGCGCCGTATTTCGGCTGCCGCTCCCCATGCGCTGATTTTGCTGGATCTGGCCTACAGCGAGTTCGCCGATGTCGATCTCACTCCGGCCGCTCTCGAATTGCCCAACGTGTTGGCCGCCCACACGTTTTCCAAAGCCTGGGGACTGGCGGGGGCGCGTTTGGGTTACGTGGTGGGGCCGCTGGAGTTGATCGATGTGTTACGGGGGGCGGGCGGACCTTATCCGGTATCAGGTTTGTCTTTGGCGTTGGCGGAGAAATGGATCCCGGCGGGGCGTCCACACATGGAGGCTGTGGTTCGACGCGTGCGGGAAGAGCGCGCCGAACTGATTCGCTTGTGCGAAAGGATTGGAATTGAAGCCTTGCCATCACAGGCCAACTTCGTTTTCGTCCGCCTGCCCGATCCGGAGCTGACCCGCGATCTGCTTTCGGGTCTGGGTATCTCGGTGCGGGTGGTCCCCGACGACAACAGCTTCCGGGGTGGATTGCGTATCTCATGCCCGGTGAATGAACGTGATTTCGAGCGTTTATGCAAAGTTCTCGAAACGGTGTGCAAACCCGAGGCTTTGCTGTTCGATATGGACGGCGTCCTGGTCGATGTGTCCGGCTCCTATCGGGTGGCCGTTCAGGCTGCCTGTCGCCATTTCGGTATTGATGTTTCAGCCGAAGAGGTCGCGGCGGCCAAGGCGGAAGCGGGTGCCAACAACGATTGGGTGGTGAGTCGGCGGTTGCTTGAACGGCGAGGAGTCGACGCAGCTTTCGAGGACGTGAAAGCGGCTTTCGAGGCGGCTTACCAGGGAACGGACGACGATCCGGGTTTGTGGCAGCGTGAAACTTTGATTCCGTCGCGCGGGATGCTCGAACGACTCTCGGTGGACTGCCCGCTGGGGATCGTTACCGGTCGTCCACGCGCCGATGCCTTACGTTTTTTGGAAGCCCACGATCTGAGTAAGCTGTTCAAAACCGTTGTTTGTATGGAAGACGCCCCGGCCAAACCCGATCCCGCCCCGGTGAAGCTGGCGCTTGAACGGCTGGGGGTTGAACGGGCCTGGATGCTGGGCGATGCTCCCGACGATGTTCGCGCCGCGCGTGCGGCCGGGGTTTTGCCCCTCGGCAAGGTCGCTCCCGGCGATGATTCCGATACCCTCGTTCGGGCGCTGCATGCAGCCGGAGCCGGGCGAGTGATCCATGATTTCGACGAACTGGAAAGGATGTGGCCATGACCGAACGCCGCGCAACGCTCACGCGGACAACGCGTGAAACCGAGGTGCAATGCACCCTCGCCCTGGACGGCCGGGGAAAGACCGAGATTCGCACCGGCATCGGCTTTCTCGATCATTTGTTTGACGGCCTGGCGCGTCATGCCCGCTTCGATCTGAGCTTGACTTGTGAGGGCGATCGCCACGTGGATGACCACCACAGCGCCGAGGATTGTGCGCTCGTGTTCGGCGAGGTTTTGAAAGAAGCGCTGGGCGACAAGGCCGGGATTCGTCGTTTCGGTTCGGCCTATGCACCGTTGGACGAAGCATTGGCGCGTGCCGTGGTGGATTGCTCTGGGCGGCCCTATGCCGTGATCAACCTGGATCTCAAACGCGAGAAACTGGGCGACCTGGCTACCGAAAATATTGGTCACGTTCTGCATTCCCTGGCCATGACGGCCGGGTTGACTCTTCACGTGGATGTTCTGCGCGGTTTCAATGACCATCACCGTGCCGAGGCGGCTTTCAAGGCCGTGGCGTTGGCGTTACGCGAGGCGGTGGCCTGCGATGGTTCGTCCGATATCCCCAGTACGAAAGGGGTGCTCTAAAAATGTCGTTGATTGTTGAAATTGTTTCCACCGGCACGGCCAATTTGGCTTCGGTTATGGCCGGACTCAGGCGCGCCGATGCCGAACCGCGCATCTGCCGCGATCCCGACGTTGCCGAGCGGGCCGATCGCCTGGTTTTGCCGGGTGTGGGGGCCTTCGCTCCCGCCATGAGCCAGCTTTCCGAGCGTGGTTTTTCGGAAGTGCTTCGCCGCCGAATCGAGGCGGGCCGTCCGACCTTGGCGGTGTGTTTGGGCTTGCAGGTTTTGTGCCGGGCCAGTGAAGAAAACCCCGGTGTGGCGGGTTTGGGTCTGATCGAAGGGGATATTACGCGCTTTCCCGAGACCGTGCGGGTGCCGCAACTGGGTTGGAACCAGGTGGAGCCGGAAGAAGGCTGCCGGTTGTTGAAATCGGGTTATGCCTATTTCGCCAATTCCTTTCGTTTGGCCGACAAACCGCAGGGTTGGAACGTCGCGTTCACCGACCATGCCGGGCCTTTCGTGGCGGCGCTGGAACGCGGACCGGTTCTGGCCTGTCAGTTCCACCCCGAATTGTCGGGTCCGTGGGGGCTGGAGTTGTTGAAACGCTGGTTGGCCGACTCGCAGAAAGGGGGCGGCGCATGTTGACCCGACGCATTATTCCGTGTCTCGATGTGCGCGGCGGGCGCGTCGTAAAAGGTATTAAATTCCAAGGTTTGCGCGATGCGGGTTCCCCCGAGGAACGGGCGGCGCTGTATGAAGCCCAGGGGGCGGATGAACTGGTTCTGCTGGATGTCTCGGCGACTCCCGAGGGGCGCAAGACGGCGGTCGAAACCGTGCGCAAGGTGCGCGAACGGATCGCGATTCCGTTGACGGTGGGGGGCGGTGTCAAGGGTGTTGCGGATGCGCGAGCGCTGCTGGACGCCGGGGCCGACAAGGTCGGTATCAATACGGCGGCGGTGGATCATCCCGATTTATTACGAGAGGTTGCCGAACGTTTCGGCCGCCAGTGCACGGTGCTCGCCGTGGACGCCAAGCAAAGCGCCCCGGGCCGCTGGCAGGTGGTGGTGCGTTCCGGCAAACACGATACCGGCCTCGACGTGCTGCAATGGGTGCGCGACGGTGTGGCGCGTGGTGCGGGGGAGATTCTGCTTACGAGTTGGGACCGCGACGGAACGCGTTCGGGTTACGATCTGGATCTGATGCGGGCCGTGTCGTCGGCGGTCAATGTGCCGGTGATCGCCTCCGGTGGCGCGGACAATGCCGAGCAACTTATGGAGGCCATCGAGGCCGGAGCGGACGCCGTTTTGGCGGCTTCGATCTTCCACGATGGCGATACGACAGTGAAGGAAATCAAGCGCCAGTTGATGGCTTTAGGTGCGGAGGTACGGCCATGATCATTCCCTCGATCGATTTGATGGACGGTCAGGCCGTGCAGCTTGTGGGTGGACGCGAAAAAGCTATCGAAGCGGGTGATCCGCGTCCCATTGCCGAGTCGTTCCGGCTGGCCGGGGATGTGGCGGTGATCGACCTGGACGCGGCGCTGTCGCAAGGGTCGAATGAAGCGCTGATCAAAGACCTCATTCGCTTGGCGCCCTGCCGGGTCGGTGGGGGTATTCGCAGCGTCGAACGCGCCATCGAGTGGCTGGATGCCGGAGCCGAGAGAATCATTATGGGGACGGCCGCCACTCCCGAGCTGTTATCGCAACTGCCGAAAGAACGCGTTATGGCGGCATTGGATGCCGAGCATGGCGACGTGGTGGTGGAGGGTTGGCGCACCAAGACCGGGGCGCGTATTACCGACCGTATGCGCGAGCTGCGCGAGGTGGCGGGAAGCTTTTTGGTCACCTTCGTCGAGCGCGAGGGCCGCATGGGCGGCAGCAACCTGGACCAGGTGAAAGAGCTGGTCGAAGCGGCCGGAGATGCCCGACTGACCGTTGCCGGTGGCGTGACCACCCCCGAAGAGTTGGCTAAAATCGATCACTTGGGTGCGGACGCCCAGGTGGGTATGGCGCTATACAGCGGGCGTATGAGCCTGGCCGATGCCATCGCGGCACCGCTGGTTTCCGATCGTCCCGATGGCTTGTGGCCCACCGTGGTGGTTGACGAGCGCGGCTGTGCGCTGGGACTGGTCTACTCGAATCGCGAAAGTTTGACCAAAGCGGTGGAACTGAAACGCGGCGTCTATCATTCTCGCTCGCGGGGGTTGTGGATCAAGGGCGAGAGCTCCGGCGATACACAAGCCCTGCTGCGTATCGATCTCGATTGCGACCGCGATGCTTTGCGCTTTACCGTGCGTCAAGCGGGTGACGGCTTTTGTCATCTGAAAACACGTAGTTGCTGGGGCGAAGATCGTGGGTTGGCGCAGCTTGAACGTACATTGCAGGCGCGTCTCGATGCCGCTCCGCCGGGATCCTACACACGCCGTCTGCTGGACGATCCGCGCTTGTTGAAAGCCAAGTTGATCGAAGAAGCGGGTGAACTGGCGGCCGCCGAAACGCGGGATGAAGTGGCTTGGGAAACGGCCGACGTGCTGTATTTCGCCCTGGTGGCGATGTTGCGCGGTGGTGCGAGTCTGATCGATGTGGAGCGCGAGCTCGACCGACGTGCCTTGCATGTGACACGTCGACCCGGCAATGCCAAAGAATAATCATTAGTTGGAGGAAGGACCATGTCCGAAGCGCGCCTGCGACTTCTCACGCCCGATGCCCTCGATCGTCGTCGGCACGATCCGGTGGATGCCGCCACGCTCAGCGCTGCGGCCGCCATCGTGGAAGATGTCAAGCTGCGCGGTGAAACGGCATTGCGCGAACATGCCGAGCGTTTGGGCGACATCGCGCCTGACGCTCCGCTCGTGATCGGGCCGGAAGCCCTGCATGCCGCGTTGGCGTCCCTACCCGACGAGCAGCATGCGCTCCTGGAGCGCACGGCCCGGCGCATCCGCCAATTTGCCGAGGCTCAGCTGGGGTGTTTGGGTGAAGTCGATTCGATTATGCCGGACGGACGCGCCGGACACCGCATCGCGCCCTTGGCGCGTGCGGGCTGCTATGCTCCGGGGGGACGCTTTCCCTTGCCGTCGTCCGTGTTGATGACGGCCGTTACCGCTCGCGCGGCGGGCGTGAAAACTGTCTGGGCTGCGTCGCCGCGACCCACCGTTGAGACTTTGGCTGCTTGCGCCGTGGCCGGGGTCGACGGGCTTCTGGCCGTGGGTGGCGCGCAAGCCGTGGCGGCTTTGGCTTATGGCGCCGGACCGGTGCCCGCCTGTGACGCAGTGGTGGGTCCGGGCAATCGTTTTGTGACGGCCGCGAAGCAACTGGTGGCCGGTCGGGTGGCGATTGACATGCTGGCCGGACCGTCGGAACTGCTGGTGCTGGCGGATAAAAGCGCCGATCCGGTCTGGATCGCCGCCGATTTGCTGGCCCAGGCCGAACATGATCCCGACGCCTTGCCGATGTTGGTGTCGCTTGACCGCGACCTGATCGATGCCGTGAATGTGGAACTGGAGCGCCAACTGGCCGATCTGCCCACGCGGCCGACGGCCGAACCGGCGCTAAACAACGGTTTTGCGGTTTTTGCGCCGGACCTGGATGCGGCTCTCGCCGTTTGCGAGCGGCTCGCTCCCGAGCATCTGGAAGTGATGACCGAGAACGCCGAGACGGTGTCGAAGCGCTTGACCAACTTCGGTGGCTTGTTCATCGGCTCGGCCAGCGCCGAAGTGATGGGCGACTACGGGGCCGGTCCCAACCACGTCCTGCCTACCGGAAGCACGGCGCGTTTTACCGGAGGCTTGTCGGTGTTGACCTTCCTGCGCGTGCATACCTGGCTGATGATGGAGGACGATGTCTCTGCGTCGCCGTTGCTGCATGATGCCGTTGCCTTGGCGCGTATCGAGGGATTAGAGGGTCATGCACGAGCCGCCGAGAAGCGACTGGCCAAATACGGGAAAATAGAGTAAATTACACCCTTCACCTATCGAATGGGTGATTCGATTTTGCCAACGAATCCCCAATAACTTCGGGAGACATCATGGGTCATATCGTCAACTCCGATCGTCTTTACAACCGTTTGCAAGGCCACCTCGACCAATCGGTTACGGGTGCGCCCAATTCGCCGACCTTCATGAAAATCCTCAAAATGCTGTTTAGTCCCGAGGATGCCGAGCTGGCGCTCAAGCTGCCTTTGGGGTTGAAATCGGTGAAATCGTTGGCGGCGCGGATCGGTATGAACGAGCAGGAGCTGGGCGACCGTATCTCCGAAATGGCCGTGCGTGGACTGGTGATCGACCTCGAATTGTCGGGCCGCCGTTATGCGATTCTTGCGCCGGTCGTGATCGGCTTTTTCGAATATACCTTCATGCGCACTCGCGATGAAATCGACATGAAGGAACTGGCCCATCTGTTCGAACTGTACATGTTCCAGGAAGACAAGCTGGCCCATGCGGTGTTTCAGGGACAAACCCAGATCGGTCGTTCCCTGGCGCGTGAAGAAGCTCTACCTGAGGGCGATTTCACCGAGATTATGGACTGGGAGCGCGCCAGCCGAGTCATCGAAACCGCCAAACGCGTGGCCGTCTCGCTGTGCGCCTGTCGCCACCATCACAGCCATCTGGACAATGCCTGCGATCGTCCGCAGCGCACCTGCCTGACGCTCAACTACGGGGCGGATCCCATGATCAAGGCGGGGATTGCGGAAGAGATCAGCATTTCCGAAGCGATGGACATTCTGCAGCAATGCAAGGAAGCGGGACTGGCGCAGACCGGCGATAACGTCCAACGCGGCTTGACCTATATGTGCAACTGCTGCGGTTGCTGTTGCGGCATGATGAACGCCATCAAACGTTACGACATCAAAAACGCCATCGTATCGTCCAACTGGATCATGAGCGTCGACCTCGAACAGTGCAAGGGTTGCGGAATGTGCGCCAAGGCCTGCCCGGTCAATGCCATCGAGATCAAGCAGGAAGGCGAGGGCAAGCAGAAACGTAAATGGGCCGTGCTCGACGAAGACTTGTGTCTGGGCTGCGGGGTGTGTTACCAGAGCTGCAAATTCGGCGGGATTTCGTTGAAGCCGCGCGAAAAACGCGTGTATACCCCCGAGAGCGTGTTCGACAAAACCGTGGCCATGGCCATCGAACGCGGCAAACTGCATACCTTGTTGTTCGACGACCCCACCAAAGTCAGCCATCGTGCCTTGGGACGTATGGTCGGTATGCTTGAAAAGACTCCACCCCTAAAAGCCGCGCTGGCCATCGAGCCTTTGAAGTCGATGTTCTTGAACACGATGGTCAAGGGTGCGAAGGGGATCACCGGCAAGGCGGGCAAGGGCTTAAGCTAGCTAATGATGCCGGAAAGCCGGTTCACAGGTGATAGTTGATGGAAGCACGCGAGTTGATCGAGCGTTTGGGGCTTGTTCCCTTGCCCGGCGAGGGCGGCTATTACCGTGAAAGCTACCGCAGCCGCGAGACAATCCCCGCTTCGGCCTTACCGACCCGCTACGCGTGTGAAAAGACGTTTTCAACCGCGATTTACTATCTCGTAACACCAGGAAATCATTCCAAACTTCACCGTTTGCCCAGCGACGAGTTGTTCCATTTTTATCTCGGTGACCCGGTCGAGATGCTGCTGCTCCATCCGGATGGGCTGCATGAACGGGTGGTTGTCGGGGGAGACATCCTGGCCGGTCAGCGGGTGCAACAGCTAGCCCCGGCGGGCTGTTGGCAGGGGACACGGCTGATCGAGGGAGGCCGCTGGGCGCTTTTGGGCACGACCGTTGCTCCCGGTTTCGATTTCGATGATTTCGAACCCGGCGATCCGGTGGCACTGGCCGCTGCCTATCCTGCTGCGGCGGACTTGATCCGGCGCTTGGGCTGACTCGCCTCGCGGGCTTACGGCAATCCCACCAGTTTTTTCCCGCGCGGGAATTCCACATTGAAGACGAGCGGCAACTCGATGGTTGCACCCGGTTTCAGGGTTAGATCGGCGCGCAGGATGCCCGGCTTTTCCTTGTCGGCCGTCCACGCCTTTTTCGTTGCGTCATCCGGCTTAACCGTTATTTTTTCCTGGCTGCTCACCGGCAGGCGTTCGACCAATTCCAGCGTGGCCGCTGCGTTGCGGCTCTGGTTGGTGGCCGTGATGCGGTAGCGGTATTCGATGCGTGTGGTTTTGCTGATAACGCCTTCTTCGTGGGTCTTGCGATTGAGAAGCGTGCGCGTCACCTTCATGCGTTCATCCGTTCCGAAGGGAAGGGTCATCTCCTCTTCGGGTTGGGCCGCCTTGAGCCAGGCGCGACCCACGAAATTATTTTCCATGTAAAGATTCATGCGGCCCGCCAGGATCGGGAAGGCGAAGGGGTTTTTCGTTTTAACGGCCAGATAGGCGTGGGGGGACAACTCGGGGACGGCTTCGTAATGGATGGCGGCGTCCCAGCTTTTCGACAGCAGAAAAACCCGCCGCGGCTGGTTGTCGCTGGCGACCGACGGTTTGCCCGGAGCGCTGAAGACGGCCAATCCCACCGTTTCGACATCGGCCGCCACGAGTTCGACTTCGTACTCTTCGTCAGCCTCGGCCGTGGCCCGCATTTTTTCCTCGGGGGCGGCGTCGTAGGCGGCTCCTACGCTCTGTTCCATGTTCATGCGTTTGCTGGAACGTGAAACGGGCATGGGCGGGCGCGGTTGGTAGAAATCGAGGTATCGGGAATCGAGCTCGGGAATGGAGCCGCCGATGGACGGGCGTGCGGTGGACAAGGTGAGGGCGATGTTGTTCCAGTCCTGGCCGGTGTGCTGGCGCACTTGGGCGAAGCACTGCAACTCCACCTTCTTGGCGTTTTTCGACAGGCGGGCGTCGTAGACCATGCCCCACTGAGCCCCGCCGATCAGGTAGGCGGCTTCCACTTTCCAAGCCCCCGCTTTGACCACTTCCAGATCGAGGTGAGCCGTGGTGGTCCAGCGGCCGCGCTTGGAACGCAGCTTGTCCAACTCGGTTTGGATAGCGGTGATTTTTTCGGTGAGGGCTTTGCGTTGCGTGTCGATCTGGCGTGTGTCGTCGGCCAAGGCATTCAGGCGGGTGTGCACGAAACTCCCGGCCTTGCGCCAGTCTTCCACCATGAGGCGGCCGCGCGCCATGGCGTTGGACTGTTCTCCGGCATAGGCGGCCTTGAGTGCCAAAATGAATTGGCGTTCCTGGTCGGCGGCCTCGCGCTGGTCGTTGAGAGCGCGGCGTTCGAGGGTCAGGGCATCGTGTTCGGCTTGCAACTCGGCAATTTTCGTGTCCACTTCGCGTGTGAAGTAGACGCGTTCGAGCGAACTTCCCAGAATACGGACCTTGGCGCTTCCCTTGCCGCCAACCTGAAAGCTTTCCTCCAACAGGCGGTCGGACAGGTTCAGCAGATCGAGTCGCAACGGGCCTGCTTTGGCAAAGCTTACCGGGCCGCGATGCGTGACGCGCGCCATGGACGGATACACGGTAACTTCCCGAATGTCCGGGGCGGCTTCGACGGCCGGGGTCTCGGCTGCGGTTGAGGCGGCGCTGAAAAGTACGGCGCTGGCGAACGAAAGAATCAGGGTCGTTATCAGGCGTTGCGTGAGTCGTCCCATGGGTTTCTCCCCGTTTAGATCGTGAGTTTTGAGAGGAGAAGTATAGCATGGCGGCGCAAAAATACCAGCCTGCTTTAAGGATTGGAGGGTTGCGGTTGCAAGGGGGTTAGTAGATGATTTTGTTCAGAATTCGAATGGGAACACAAAGCACGAGCCAGATGATGCTGAATATGAGAGCAACTTCCCATGGAAACCAGATGAAGAAAAGAATACAAGCGGCGGTTTCCAATCCGCTACAACTCGGATCGTCGGATAGCCAAAACCAGCCGACCCCGATTGTCGCGCAGGTCTGCCACCAATTTTCCGGAGCGAGAAAATAGAAAATAGCGGCGAGGATGAAGCAGAAGATCCAGGACATCTTCAGCAGATCACAGAGGATATCCGCCATAGAGTCTTGATTCTGATAGTTATCTGTTTCCATGAAATCAGCATGGTGTGCGTGGATGGAAATGTCAAACAGTTTCTCATGTGTTTAGATAGGAAAGCATGTATACGGGTGATGGGTGTTTTACGGCGTACTTGTTTTCTGGGGCATGGATTCTGATGGTTGCGGTGTCGGCGGTGCTTCGAGTTGGAAGGTGGTGACGGGCTTGACCGCTTCCTGTGCGGGCGGTGGGGCGTTCCAGTCCTGGTCGCTGACGCGGTTCATGTACAGATACATCAGCACCAGAGCCAGAACGAAGATATACAGCAGCAAGTGCCGCCAGCCGAAGGACGGCTTGTTTTTCGCGAGTGCGTGAGCCAACGGGCCGGGGCGCGTGGCTTTAGAGGGGGTCGGGTTTGGGTTGTCGGGGTTCACGGGCGATGTCTCCAGGTTGCCGGTTCCATATACCGCTATGGTAGCAGGTTTCGACAGGGGTGCAAGCCTAAGTCGGTACTGCATTTTGGACGGTGCTGTGTGTGGTGTGAAATGACCTACAGTGACTGTGAACAAAAGAACAGAAAATTCACACCAGTTTGACATTTAAGAAAACCTTGTTTATTGTCGTCCACTTTCAATTACTTGAAAATATGTCGGTATGTCGGTTTAAATGGCTTGACAAGTGGTCCGATGTCTGTGACGATATGGTGCGTTTGGGTCTTGAAAATTTTGTTGGAGGGGATGTGTCCGACTCGAAACCCGAAAAATCCGATGCCATTCTCGAAGCGGCGGCGCGGCGTTTTGCCTGTCATGGCTACAGGAAAACGACCCTCGACGATGTCGCCGCCGAACTGGGGATGGTCAAGTCGGCGATTTACCGCTATTTCCCCAACAAAGAAGCCCTTTTCAAGGCGGCCATCGACCGGCTGGCCTACCAATTGATGGAGAAATCCGCCATGGCGCTTCGCCGCGGCCGGGATGCTGAGGAGCAACTCCACCTGGTGATGCGCACCAACTTCGATTTCATGGCTGGAATTATGCAAGATTTGTTGATGACGCTCGATGCTTACCACGAACTGCGGCCGCATATCGTGCGTCAATCGGCCAAGCACCAGCGCAGTTTCATGGAACTGATCGAAAGCGTGATTGAAAAAGGTATCGGAGAAGGCGCGATCGCCTGCCGGGATGCGTCTCAGCTGGCGCGTGTGTTGACCCTGGCGCTTGATAACCTGCATGAAGAGTTGCTGTTGCGGCGGTTGACAGTTGCCGACGGTCACCGCCACATCGATTTTCTGTTTGATGTCATCATGAACGGAATTCGACGGAAAGGATAACTCATGTCCACGTATCGTATTGGAATCGCGCTGTTTTTCGTCGCTGTGCTGGCCATCTGCTCGGCCAGCCCGGCAGCGGCGGAAACGTTAACACTCGACGCCTGCATGCAACGGGCGGTCGAGTATAATCAGAATTTGAAGGCTGCCGGGTATGAAGTGGACCAGAAGGCGGCCGAGCGAAAGAGCGTGCGGGGTCGGTTTGGACCGGTGGTGATGGCGGATGCGAGCCTGCTGTTCTGGGACGACCCGTTCGCGATGGAATTCGATCTGGCGCCGCTTTTGAGTGCCTTTGACGGCCTTGCGCCGCTTTTGCCCGCCGAAACGAAGGCGCAATTGGCCGAAATGGCCGCCAACCCGATGGAGATCGTGGCACGTGAGGATCGCACCCTGATGGCGAAAGTGACCGTGGCTCAGCCGCTGACGCAACTCTATCAGGTGTATTCCGGTCACTGGGCGGCGGGCGAATTGGAGAAGGCCGCCAAACAAAGTCAGGTCAAGGTGCGTCGCGATCTGGAACTCGACGTGGCCAAGATGTACTACAATCTGACCACAGCTTTGCAACTCACCGAGACGGCCCGCGCCGGACTCAAGCAGGTCGAGGCTTATGAGACGCAGGTGCAAGCCTACTTGGATGCCGAACTTGTCGAGCGCAATGCGCTATTGAAGGTGCGGGTGCAGAAGGCCGAGATCCAAAAAGTGCTGTTTCAGGCCGAAAAGGGATCGAAACTGGCGCGTGCGGCCCTCAACATGTACATGGCGCGGCCCCTCGATGCGCCGCTTGAACCAGTGATGGACGATGACGACGGAACGCCGGAGCGCTTATTGGCGGATCGTCTGGGTGAGCAGCAGAAACGCGCAGTGGAAGACCGTCCGGCCATCGTTGCGGCGCGGCACCAGCAGCAGGCCGCTCGGGCGGCCAGGCATGCCGCCATCGGAGCCATGCTGCCGGAATTGAATTTGGTGGGGATGTACGAGTATGCCGACGGTTTGCCCGGCGTGCAGCCGGAGAACATGTTCTATGGCGGGCTGGTGCTCAATTGGCATGTCTGGGAATGGGGCGCGACCTGGTACAAACTGCGTGCCGCCGAGGCCCAGCAGAATGTGGCGGGAGCCAAGATCAACGCCGCCGAGGACGGGATTCGTCTCGATGTGGAGTCCAAGCGCCTCGAACTTGAGGAGGCTTTACAGTCGCAGCGGGTGGCCGAAGTGGCCCTGACGCAAGCCGAAGAGAACCTGCGCGTGGAGCAACTGCGTTACGAGGTACAGGAAACCACCACCACCGATCTGCTGCAGGCTCAGACGCTGAAACTCAAGGCCGAGAATGACGCCATCGTTGCGGAACTGAAAGTCAAGCAGGCGGCCTATGCGTTACGGCGTGCCATGGGCGAGGAATTGTTGTCAAGCGATTCGGGTGCTTGAGCGCTAGCCGAGATTCGTTTCGATTAAGATTGAGATTGAGGATGTAAATACCGAGCGATGGTCTCGGCGGTAAGACGGACGGCCCTTGGATTTGTGCGCCCGGATGAAGGAGGAATTGTGAGCGATCCCAACCAGACCACACCGGACCCGGCGGCGGACTCGGCGGCTTCCGATGTTGTCGCATCACCGACGTCCGCCTCAGGTGAGGGTTTTGGTTTTGGCATGATTTTCTTCACCCTCTTTCTGGTATGGGGATTGTTCCAAACCTTTCAGGTGGTATTGATTCGCCACGATTCCGTCGATTTGATTCTTTTGCAAGCGTATGATTTGGCGTGGCTGGGTAAGGCCGCCGGGGTTTTGCTGCTCATGCTCAACGTCGTCTGCCTGTATGCCGTCCTGCGGCATCGACGGTGGGGAGTCCGCTTGCTGTATCTCTTTTTCGTCGTTAATTTGCTGTTTACGCTCGGGGTTTCTTTAATCGGGTATACGGATTTGGACCTGTTGGCCGCTGCGGTGCGTCAGTCTCGGGAGAGTCGGGGAATGAGCCTCGATCATCTGGACAGCATGGTGACGTCAAATGCCGTGTTGATTTCCATGGGTGGCTATACCCTGTTTTATTTATTGCTTGCCGGTTTCATTCATCTGCGTCGCCGCTTCTTTTATCGCTGACACAAACGCCATCGCGACGGTTTTGCGGTCGGTTCCCGGTCCTTGTTCGTCGTGGCCCCTTCTATTCATTGTCTTTGCAGTTTGACACTCACGTTTATCTGTGTTAAGTAAGTTAACATTGGGAGTGGTGTGTTTGTATGAATCAGGAGGATGGTCATGGAAGTCGCTCGCAATTGGGAGTTGAAGCTCAGCCCCAACAGTCCTCTTTTCCACCAGATGCGGTCACCTTTACGTCTTCATCTCTTATCGATATTCGGCAAGGAACCGCGCCGGGTACACGATGCCATGAATCTGTCCAAGCGTGCCGGGATTCTGGTGCGCGATATCGTGGCTTGCCTCGAACCCATGGTCGCCGAGGAAATGGTGGAGGAAGTGCCGATTCCCGGTGGTCGTGGTTATCGCCTGATGAATGCCGGAAGCGATGGTTTGCTGGATGCCGTCAATGCAATCCTCAATGATAACAGCCAATTCGTTGAACGCATCTCCAACGTGCGCGATAAATATTTCTCCGGGATGATCGGACTCGACGAAAAGATGAAGATCATTTTCGAAATGATCCATACCATCGCACGCACCGACGCCACAGTCATGATCATCGGCGAGACCGGGACGGGGAAAGAGTTGGTGGCATCCGCCATCCACGATCTGTCGCCGCGCACCGGAAAACCGTTCAACGCTCTCAATTGCGCCACTATTCCCGAAACACTGTTCGAATCCGAGATGTTCGGCCATGAGAAAGGCGCGTTTACCGGTGCTCATGCACGCAAAATGGGCCGTTTTGAATTGAGCCACCTGGGCACCTTGTTCCTGGATGAAATCGGGGAGTTGACCCTGGTCAACCAGGTCAAGCTACTGCGTGTTTTACAGGAAAGAAATTTCGAGCGGCTGGGGGGATCGCAAAGCATCAAGGTAGATGTGCGCTTGATTGCCGCCACCAATCGTCCGCTCGATGAAATGATCCGCACCGGTGAATTTCGCGAGGATCTGTTCTATCGAGTCAATGTCTTCCCGATCCACTTGCCCAGCTTGCGCGAACGAAAAGGGGATATCCCCATTCTGGCGGCGGACTTTCTCCAGCGCCATTGTCAGGAAAATCTGGGCGATCCTTGGGCGAAACGCTTTACCGAAGCCGCCCTCGAGCAATTGCAGTGCTATGCCTGGCCAGGAAACGTGCGTGAACTGGAAAACGTGGTGACGCGCCTCGCTTTTATGGCGCGTGGTGAAGAAATCGAGGGCCAGGACGTCGAGCCGCTACTGGTCAAGCCGGTGGGGAAAAACCCGTTGGTCGAGGGCCAAAGCCTCAAACTCCAGGATATGGAGCGTCAGCATATCCGTCGAGTCTTGCAGATTGCCGAATGGAACATAAAGAAGTCTTCGGAATTACTAGGAATTTCGCGTGTAACACTTTACAAGAAAATCCGCAGTTTCAATTTGGTGCGTCCCGATTCCGGGTTGGTGGGGACATAGTGGGCAGAGGCCAGAAACACACCGGGTGTATAAACAAAATAAACACCGATAATTAACATGTAAATATTATAAACATGCAAAAAAGACACTCCGACGGACGGTATTCTTCTAAGTAATTGTAATCAAATAAGAAATTAATTGTCTGATTTGGAAATTAATTGGCACCTCTTTTGCTACATCTACAGGGCAGGCAGGAATCGCGTCCCCCATCCAGGACGCGAATGAAAAGGAGACGGCAATGACACAACGAACTTCACCTAAGCAGCATGGCGTCAGACATTGGATACCCCTGTTTCTTCTAACCATCGGCGCGCTCGTGCTGTTCCTTGGTTGTGGAGAGGGTGGTCAATCGTCCGAGGGTCCTCTGTCTCTGGATGATGTACTCGACCAGGAGATGGATGAAGAAGCCAACAGCGCGAAATTGCGCTTGCTTTTGGTGGATGCCCCGGCGGACGATATCGACAACGTGTGGATGACCGTTAGTCAGATATCCGCGATCCCCGAGCGCGGCTCGGCCGTGACGATCTCCAACGAAACGAGCACTTTCGATTTGTTGGATCTGCGTTTCGGCTTGGCGGAAACTCTGGGCATTGCTTCCATTCCATCGGGTAGCTATACGGAACTACGCATGTTGGTCACCGATGCCTCGGTGGTGGTCGATGGGGAAACCCACGATCTGTTCGTGCCGTCCGGTTCCACCTCCGGTATCAAGCTTCAGTTCCCGTTTACCGTCTCCGACAATGAAATCGCCACCATGTTGATCGACCTGGATGCGTCGGCCTCGATCCATTATTCACCCGGTTCCGGTTACATCATGCGCCCGGTCATTCACGTGGCCACCTTCCGTACCGAGGAAATCGACGACGTAGCTCCTCCTGCCCCGGACGTGTCGAGTTCCACTCATCCCAATCAGAATGTCTGGTCTCCCGTCGATACCGCCACGTTCAACTGGACGGCTGAAGACAATGTGGGCATGACCGGTTTTTCCTATACATTCGATCAGATTCCCTCCACGATCCCCGATAATGTAATTGAACGGCGGGAAGAACTGGCTCAGGAATGCGCCCCCTCCGAATACCCGGCCGAACCGGTCTGTAATGTTATCGAACCCACCAACGCCTTGCAGGGCGGTTTGCTGAATATCTATGGAGCCAATTTCGGCCGCTGGGCCTCCACGCTCACCGTCACCATCGGCGGCGATGTCGTCGAGGTTTTGCAGGTACTGCCGACCCACTTGGTGGCGCGAGTTCCGATGGGCGTGGGTGCGAAAGATGTGGTCATCAGCACGCCCAAGGGCCAGGTCACCTGCGCCACCCAATTGCAGGTGGTCAGCGATACGTCTTTCTGTCCCGACGGCACCTATGAAGTGGGTAAGGGGTTGCTCGGTGAAGTCATCGAGATCCCCGATAGCAATCATAATAATAGCTGTGTGTTGCCTTCTGCCGAAGCTTATGAAACGCCGCATTCCACTGTTGTGGCCTGCAAGTTGGACGTGCCCAATACCTATTTCTCCGAGGGTTTCCCCGGCGTGGACGGCACCTTGGTGGAATGGTTCGCGATTCGCTGGCGTGCCACCTTCATTGCGCCCGTGAGCGGTACCTATGAATTCCGCGTGGCGGCCGATGATGGCGCGAATCTCTGGATCGACGACCAACTGGTGGTCAATAACGATGGCGTGCATGCGATTCAAAGCCGTTCCGGCAGGATCTATCTGGATGCCGGCAATCACGATTTCCGCTTGGAATACTTCCAGGGACCGCGTTGGTACATCGCCCTGCAGCTTTACTGGACGGTGCCCGGCCAATCGCGCGAGATCATGCCGAAAAACGTCTTCTTGCTGCCCTCCAACACGGCTTCCGAGAGTGAATTTCAGCCCCTGTGCTACTGTTCCGGCCATGGCGCGGGAGCCTATGATTACCGTGCCTATGCAATCAACGACGGTGACGGCAAGCTGTTCACCCTGGACCTTTACGACGAAGAGGCCCAGCCGGAAGAGTTGGGTGTGCTGAAGAGCCCGGGCAACCGCACTCTGAGCGATTTCGAGTCCCTGGCGATTCTCGGTAACCAGTTGTACGGCATCAACAACGATGGCCACAACAGCATCAAAAACCGACTCTTCCGTATTCTGAAAGACGAGGCCTCCGGAGCCGTGGTGCCGACTGAAGAAATCGGCCAGGTCAAGCACAACGGATCGGTCGTACGTGATGTGGATTGTCTGGCGGTGTCGCCCGACGGTGAGATGTATGGAATTTCCACCCACACCGACACCCTTTATTCAGTGGATCTCGAAAGTGCCGCGTTGACCGAGGTCATGGATGTCGAGGGCGAAATCGAAGGCTGTGCTTTCAGTCCTTCGGGGATTCTCTACGGGATCGACAATTCCGGTTCGACGGCGAAACTGGTGGCCATCGATATTGCGGGTGGACAGCAGGAAACCGTGGCCGAATTACCCTACAACACCGATGTCGAGGCCCTTGGCTGGCACCCGGACGGTTTCCTCTATGCCGGAATCGACAACAGCAACAACAGTTATCCGCCCGTGGCCAAAATTCGCCCCAGCGATGGCGTGGTGGTGGAAACCTTCGATCCTTCGATCAAATGGAACGACATCGAAGGGCTCGATTTCGAATACGGAGCCGAGCAGGGGACGTGTTTATGCGACCTCGATGTGGTCACCGATACCAGCGCGTCCATCCAGGGCAATGTTACGATTCGTGACGACAATCGCGATGGTTTTTCGGAAAAAGTGGTCTTCAGCGGCGACCAGATGATCATGGCTGCCGATCCGGCGACCGACCCGTTGGCGGGCTATGTCGGGGTCGACTTCACCTGCTTCAAACCCAAGAGCAAGCTTGAAATCACCTCTTTGGAATTGGATCCGACGGCTGCTCACGCCAACCGCTATCCCTTCCGCGACGGACTGCGGACGGGTGGCTTCTCGCTTAGTTTGCTTCAGTCCAACTGCCAGTACGTGGCCGTTGCCACCGGCGATTTGTTGCCGGACAACGAGTACATCTTCTCCAGCGGTCATAGCGGTTCCTTCTGGATGAAGGTGACCAATATGTCGGTCACCAATACGATCGGTTCGGCGTTCTTGGCCGCTTTGGCCGCACAGGACGAACCGGCCGGTCTCAACGTCAGCTTCCAGATCGACAGTCATGGTCCTTCCATCAAGCACAAGCTCGATCGCGGTGAAACGGTGGAAGGCACCTACAGCTTCACCATGCAGCCGGGTCGAGATATCATCACAGGCGACGGGGATACGGGCGATCTGCCCCCCTGTGCCGACCCCAGCCTGCACACGCCCAGCCTCGATGGCGCCGCCACCTACCACGATGTCGCCGATGGCGTGTGGTATTTCCACGTGCACGCGGTGGATGATTCGGGTAACTGGGGCGAAACGGCCCACTACCGTGTCAAAATCGACAGCAGCGCTCCCGGCGCACCGGTCATCAGCTCGACGACCCACATCAGCCAGGAAATGGGTTATGTCAATCCCAACCCCGAATTCCAGTGGAGCTTGAGCGATACGTCCGGTATCGAAGGCTACAGTTACATGGTGAGCCAGGAACCGGGATCGGAACCCAACGAGCAGGTGGATACGGCCAGCAGCGAGTACAGCCTGCACGATCTGGAACCCGGCTCTTACTGGTTGCATGTCAAAGGTGTGAACCATGCGGGTCTGTGGGGCGATACGTCGCACTTCAAATTCACGGTGATGGCTCCTCAGCCCGACAAACCCACGCCGCCGTTGGGCTTCGCGCCCTTCCCGCGCACCATCTTCCTTATGGGCAGTCCGACCGCTCAGTCCGACCGCTACGAGGATGAGCGTCAACACTGGGTCGAAGTGGACAACTACCTGCTCCAGCAGAAGGAAGTGACCAACAACGAATATCGCGCTTGCGTGGCGGCGTACACCGAAACCGACACTGCCTGTGAGTCCGATGCCGCTTGTCCGGCCAACCACTTCTGCAACCTCGACGGCGTATGCGCGACCGGCTGCGAACGTCAACCCAATGCCCAGGCCACCTATTGGTCCAACAAGCGCGGCGATTATCCCGTCACCTTCGTCGACTGGAACGATGCCCGAAAATACTGTGTTTCAAACGGGATGCGCCTGCCGACCGAAGCCGAGTGGGAATTTGCCGCCAAGGGCGCCGATTCCGACCGTTACCCCTGGGGCGATACCTTCGAAGGTTTGCGGGCCAACGTGATTGAATTCGGCTTGGCCGCCGCAGTGGCCGCGGGTAGTTTCGATGGAACCAACGACGACATGGGCGATGGCACCGTGTGTATCGACGGCCGTTGCCTCTATGATATGGCGGGCAACGTCGAAGAGTGGGTGGACGACCGGTACCATACCTACCCGGCTGCCGCCAGCGAAGAAAATCCCACTCAGTTCCCCAACGTGGATGATGAGACGGAATGTCTGTCCACCTGTAATGCGGACCCGACCTGCATGGCCAATTGCGAAAACCGCGTGGCCCGTGGCGGTTCCTTCATGTCCACCGCCCGCGAATCGCGTGTGTTCTTCCGCAAGGCTTACCTGCCCATTTTCAAGGCGGATCATATCGGCTTCCGTTGCGCCATGGATTGGGACGAAACCGTGATCGATCCGGAGGTCTGCGACGGCGTAGACAACGACGATGATGGTGAGATCGACGAAGATTTCGACGATACCGACGAGGACGGTGAGGCCGATTGCATCGACGAGGATGACGACGACGACGGCGTGCTCGATGATGAGGATAACTGTCCCTTGCTGGCCAATACCGATCAGATCGACCTCGACCGCGACGGATTCGGCGAAGTCTGCGATCCCGACGGTGAGCAACTCGAGATTACCTACCCGGGTCTCGTACGTCCTTGGGACGTGGCGCTGGATAACGATGGTACGTTGTACATTGCCGGGTCTCGCGATGGTGTGGCGATCACCAGCCAGAGCAACAACGCAAAGGGTACGGTGATGTCCGTCGCGGAGCGGGGTTACCGTACCGGACAAGTGATGTTGGCCGACAATACCAGCGCCAACACCCAGAGTGAGGATTACCGTCCCAACAGCTTGCATCTTTCATCGTTGGGTTACCTGTACACCACCGATAATTCGAGTGGCTACGACGACGGTATCTGGAAAATCGTGCTCGATGACCAGGACAATCAACTTGGCAGAGCGCAGAACCCGGAAGGCCGCAATGGTGAGGCCGGTGGTACCGAGCGTTTCTGGATGGGTGACAGCTCGACGCGCGGCATCGATAAAACCACCGGTACCGTATTGGACCGCGCCAACAACTGGCTGTACATCGCTCGCGGCAACTCGAAGAAGATTTTCCGCTACACCATTGAAAACGACGGTAGTGTCTCGGATGATGATGGTAAATGGGGCGAGCAGATCGTCAGCAGCAATACCAAGCTTTTAACCCCGGCGCTGGATCCGGAGGGCGACCTTTACTTCATCGCCCAGTACTACCTCTACCGCGTGCGCATGCGCAACGGGCATCCCCAAAGCGCCGAACGTCTGTCGGACAATAAAGCCTTCCGCAATGTCTCCGATATGCAGTTCGACAGCGATGGCAACCTGCTGGTGCTGCATTACAAGGGCAAGAGCAACACCTGGCCCTTCCGCGGATCGGCTCAGGATCGTGTGGTACCGGCGGAATCCGGTTACATCACGTACCTTTCCGCTGATGTTCTGGACCATGCTTCGCCTTCCCGTCTCATCACCCACGGCGACGAGACCAAACAGCAGCTGATCTACGGTGGTCCGGCTTCACGCGAAATTCTCTACGAGAACAAGCGCTTGGCGGGTCCGCGTGGATTCAAATTCGGCGAGAGCGAGCATCAACTGGTGATCGCCAATACCGACGCCGACGAAGTCGTGGAACTCGATATCGCCGCGCGGGAAATGCTCCGCGTGATCGAAACCGGAGGCGAGTTCGACGGTCTTGAGTAACTGGAACGTTCGGCCGAATGGCCGGATTGAGTTCCACGCCGTTGGGCGTGGAGCGAGACCATCCCCACCCTGGCGATCGGAGCTTGCGCGGGCTCCGGTCGCCGCGTTTTAATATTTGTGTCATCTTTTTATTGTTAGTAGTGAAGATTGAATATATCTGTTGACAAATGGCTCGTCCATCATTAATGTTGGACTGCTGGAAAACGTACGAGCAGTATTCATAAAAAGACTATCCCAGGGGAGTTCGCCATGTCGTTTGATCGCCATGACAAGGGTGCGGGCAAGATTTCTATTATCTTTTGGATACTGGTTCTCGGTCTCCTTATTTTGGCTGCTTTCGAAACCATCCCGCAATATTACGCGCGCTACGAACTGGGCTTGGCGTTCGATCGTACGTTGGAACAAGTGGATGTGGGTATGACCGATGGCGAAATTCGTGAGGTGATCAGCGATTCCTACAAAATCCTGAAGATCGTCGACCATCTCTCCGGTGAGGTTGAGATCACGCGTCGTTACAACGACGTGAACCTGTACTATGAATGGTCGGTCGATTTCGGTCTTCCTTTCACGCCGATGACCTATCCCTATGTGTTTTACGTTCAGCGATAGGCCTGCTGAAACAGAGCGGTTTTTTCCCTTTAAAAGAAGGCTGTCATGACTCGTGGCCGGATACGCTTGATTCTTTTCGGGCTTGTTGTCGCTTTGTGTTTAGCGGCTTGCGGGGCTTCGGATGACGGAGGGGAGCGAGAGCGCGACGACGACACAGATGAAGATGGCGATGTGGACGGCGATCAAGATTTTGACTGGTGGCTTCCCGACGGCGATGCTCCCGACGGCGATTCTCCCGACGGCGACGCTCCCGACGGCGACGCTCCCGATGGCGACGCTCCCGACGGCGACGCTCCCGATGGCGACGCTCCCGATGGCGACGCTCCCGATGGCGATGCTCCCGATGGCGACGAAACCTCCTTTCGTTACACCGGATCCGTGACCTTGTCTGAAATGGAAATGATTTCTCCCGGTCCGACGGTTACCCGTATCGCTTCGGCGGGGGCTTACTTCAGTCGGACGGCGGCGACGAGTGGGGCCGGCATCGTCGTCGACCATTGCCTGGTCTTTCCCTATCCCTCGGACGAACCGGTCGAGACGAGTCTCGGCTTGAATGCAGGCGTGATATCGATCAGCGGAGCTGCCATCAGCCCCATAACCCTGACTCCCTATCAAAGCGCCGGATACGGCTGGCTGTACAGTGACGATATGGGCGATGGCGTGACCGAGTTGTTTTCGACCGATGATACCCTGCAGGCGGTTGTTTCCGGTGGCGATGAAATTTCGTCACTCAACGGGATTATCCCCGTTTGTACGCCGTTCGCCGGTCTTGCACCCGACCTGCGGGATCCCGACCTGGATGCGTCGATTCCGACGAGCCTAAGCTGGACACCCGCCGAGGGTCGCATAACGGCCACGATCAGTGGTTTCGAGTTGCTTGAAGGATCTATCATGACCGGGGCCACCGTCATGTGCACCGAGGACAGCGATGATGGATCGATTACGTTTCCGTCCGCCGCTTTGTCGTACCTGCCCGATAGCTTTTACAGCCTGACCCTGACTGTTTCACGCACCCACTCCGAACGGAAAACGGCGGGTGACTCCGAGGTTTATTTCGGGGCGACCTGTACGCTGAGTCGTAGCTACAATTAAAGCCGGTTCGAAATCGGAAAAACGAAAACGGCGCATTCAGCGCAAAACGACTTTGACACACCGCATTATCTCGGTTATGATTTCATTACGCCAAACGAACGAAATTTTGGTATACTGTCTCTTCAGGACGTGCCAGGGTTAACCAGAGATGAGGTGAGTGATGATGTATCGACAGGTTGCACTGTTGATGGGATTGCTTTTTATGGCATTGTTCGTCGGTTCCTGCTCCGATGACGAGATTGGCGGCACGAGCTGCTCCACGGACCTGGATTGCTCCGTTGGAGAATTTTGCAATGCCGGGTTGTGCGAAACATCCGTTTTCTGCAGTAACGATACGGATTGTCCGGTCGGTTATTCTTGCATCGGGGAACGTTGCGAACCGGCTCAGAGCTGTACGACCTGGGAGGAGTGCCCCGACGGTTACGATTGCCTCAACGGCCAATGCATCGAGATCGACGGGACGCCCTCGGTTTCGTGCCAGTCCCACGCCGATTGCCCCACCGGTCAGATCTGCGATCTTGAAAACGGGATCTGTGTCACCGTCGATGTCCCGGGTTCCGGGGATGGCGATACCTCCAATGAAAAGCAAAGTTGCGAAGATAGCCGCGATTGTCCCAACGGGTACCATTGCGTGGAAGGATATTGCGAAGCCTGGGACAACCCCGATGGCGACGACCCGGATGGCGACAACTCCGATGGCGACGATCCGGATGGCGACGACCCGGATGGCGATATTCCCCTCGGCAACCTGTGCAACGAGTGTGAATCGGATCCCGATTGCAACGAAAATCTCAAAGATTACTGCATGGAAGATCTGTCGGGCCGCAAATTCTGTATGCGCTTTTGCGGAGAAGGGGAGCCGGATTGCCCGCAGAATTATCGCTGCTCCGATATCTTCAGCGGAACCGGCGATGTCGTCAGCTCGCAATGTCAACCGGTGAGCGGTTATTGCAGCGATGAACAGACGGACGGCGATGATTCGGATGGCGATAGCGATGAAGTCGTGGAACCGGGGCTGGGTTTGTGTGAATCCTGTAGCTATGATGGCGAATGCGGGGGTGTTTTCGATATGTGTATTGCCGATGCAAGCGGGGGAACCTTCTGCGGCACCGACTGTGCGCATGGGCAGGCGTGTGCGGCTGTCAACACCTATTGCAAACACATCTCCGATACCGTCAGCCAGTGTTGGCCCACCACCAATTCTTGCGAGGATGGTCCGATTGACGGCGACGATCCCACCGATGGCGATATTCCAGTGAGATGTTCGGCCCATAGTGATTGCCAGCCGGGCGAAATTTGCGAAACGTTCACCGGTCTGTGCGTCTATGTGCTCTGTTCGCCCTGCACCAGCGCCTTCGACTGTGGAAGCCTACTGGACACCACCTGCTTGCAGGGCGGCTGCGCGACCAATTGCGGTTTGTTCTCGGGCATGAGCTGCCCCAGCGGCTTCCAGTGCATCGAAACGGGTGTGCTTTCGTCTTATTGCGTGCCGGTAAGCGGCACCTGTGGCGGTAGCGGTGCGGAATGCGAAGGTTTCTGCGATACCGATACCTATCCGCTCACCTGCGTGGGCGAAGACAATCTATGCAGTTGTGACAGCGGCGAGTTGATGCTGGAAAACTGCGGAACCATCTGCCGCGAGGCCGACTACGCCGATGCGTCGCGTTGCGGCGACAACCCCGATACCGGTGAGGATATCTGTTATTGTCTACCTTTCTGTGATGGCTATACCGGCAGTAATTCGTGTTGTGCCGAAGGCGATCCCTGTGGTTGGGGCGATGATCAGATTTGCGATTGCGGCGGTGCCTGCGACTGGGAAGTGGATGCCTGCAATCCGGTCGATGGTGACACCGACGGCGATGATACCGACGGCGATGATACCGATGGTGATAGCGAGTCCTGTTCCGGTTCCTGCACGGAGGATTATCCGTTTACCTGCTATGGAGATAGCTTGTGCGTATGTGATAACGGCCAGTTGGCGCTGCATCCCTGCCAGCAGGTTTGCGCCGATGGTGGGTATGAAGGCTACGATTCCTGCGATGCCAACACCGAGTCGGGGATGGATATCTGTTATTGCACCGGCGCACCCGGCACCTGCGACGGCCCGTTCATGATCGGTTCGTTGCCATATAGCGTCACTGATAGCACCAATGGGGCGGCCAGTTCGCTGGATGCCGATGGCTGCGAGGATGTCAATGGATTCGGTAACATCTACGGCGGTTCGGGTCCGGAGCATGTCTACGCGCTGGAAGTGACGGCCGGAGGCAGCTACGAAGTTCGTGTCGACACCGATTTCGACGCGGTTTTGTCGGTGCGCTCTCCCTGTGCCAACGATGTCGATGTGTGCTTGGGAGCCGATGATGAAATCACCATGTTCCCGGAGGTCATCTATTTCGACGTCAGCAATAGCGGCTATGTTTACATCGTGGTGGATGGCTACAGCTCGGGTTCGTCCGGCTCTTACACGTTAACGGTGGAAGAAGACTGAGTAATATCAAATAGATTCACTATCATTATCCTAGAAGAACGGCCGGTTCTTCTAGGATTTTTCTGTTTTCCGCCCCTTATTCGAAACCAGGGTAACAGCGTGAAACCTTTGACTTTCCATGAATACCTGACTATCATAAACAGTCTATGGTAGACAGGATGCCAAAGTATGGCTCGCCGCCTAAAAATCCATCATCCTTCGCTGAGTCGGCACAAGGAGTAGATTCGATGAGTCTCAATATGGGTAGCCCGCGGCTGCGGTCCGGTATGGTCCCGACCCTGCTGATCATGATCGCTACATTCTTTCCCCTCGCTCTTCAGGCCGAAATTCCGGCTCAAGCGGTAGCGGAGTGCATAACCAGCCCCTGTCTCGGTTGGGAGGGGGATAGCATCTTGTTTCGGGGCAGTGATTCCACCGGAGATCAACCTCTTGGCTATACCTGGGATTTCGGGGATGGGACGAGTACCACCACACAAGCCAATCCCGAGCATATCTTCATTCATCCGCACAATCCGACGGTCAATCCCGATGGCTGGCCGGTGACGTTGACGGTTCGTGACGCCTACAGTGAAACGGACTCCGACACCCTCTACGTCGAAATCCAAAACGAGCTACCCGAGGCCGTGGTATACGGACTCGATATTGCCAATGAACCGCAATACTTCGAAATGTCCGTCTTTATCAACACGTATTACACTTTCAACGCCGAGGAATCCTCCGACCGATCCGGCGGCATCGATTATTATGACTGGTGTTGGGATTGGGATGGTATCGAAGCCAATTTCGACGCCTGTCCGGGTGTGCAGATACAGGCGGCTCCCTTTCAGGATCATCGTTGGACCGAATACGGAACCAAAATCGTCGGTCTGCGTGTAAAAGACGACGACAGTCCGCGTGGCGTGACCTACACCAGCCTGATCGTCAATGTGATTCCGAATGGTCCTTGGGCGCGCATTACCGGCCCCGGCGAAGATTTCAACGAGGGCGCTCAGGCCCTGTTCCTGGATAACACCCTCCCTTCCGCGTCTCCGATCGTCGATCGTCAGTGGGATATGGACTACGATGGCCAGGAATTTGTGGCGGATCCGGCTTATGACGGACAAACCAGCGTATCCCACGCGTTCAACGACGCCCGGGAATACATTGTGGCGTTGTTGGTGACCGATGATCAGGATCGCACGAGTCTGGGTACGTTGGCGGTTACGCCGTTGAATGTTTTACCGGAGGCGGCTCTGATCGTTCGCGCCGCCGGGGACAACTCGATTCTCGATGCGCCCTATGAGATCGAAGAGGGCAAACCGTTGCGTTTCGACGCTTCGGGGTCGTCGGCGACACCGGGCAGCATCGCCGGGTACGAATGGGACTGGACCTACGACGGTAGTTTCAATTCGTTGCCTTCCGATAGCGGCTATGCGATTCGCGACCACGCCTGGCCCGATGATGGTGAATTTGTTGTGCGAGTACGCGTGGTGGACGACGATTCCACCGTCGGCGAGCCGTCTGACGACTTCACCGAAGTGTCGGTTACGGTTACGGATATTGCACCTTTGGCCGAAATCGATGGCCCGTCGGAATTGCAGGAAGGCGATACGGGGGTTTTCCGGGTCGAAGATGTGGGCGGCAATACCGACGACATTGTTTATGTGGAATGGGATTTCGACTACGGCGGCGAACCGGAGTTTTTCGATGCGGATGAACAGGATGTCGATCTTCTGCTGGTGACGCATCAGTGGGACGAAATCACCACCGCCAACGTCGCTGTGCGTATTACCGATGCGGAAACGATGACCTCCATCGCCAGTATCGGAGTCGTGATCATCGATAAGCCCCCCACCGCGATTATCACGCCGGCCGGATTGGAAGGCGTGGTGCATGTGGATGAAGGGGAAGAGGTGATTTTCAGCGCCGAGAATTCGGAGATTGCGCCGGGCGGCCGACTGACCCGCGTGAGCTGGGACGACAATTATCTGTCGCCGACTTTCGCTCCCGATTACGAGAATTATGTTTCCACCTGCGATGCCGGTGTCTGCAGCTTCGTGTCTTTTGCCGAGTGCGGGATCGCCGACGACTGCCCCAGCGGTCTTGGCGCTTTGCCCGCGATTTTCGATGAAGGTCCGAACGACGATCCTATTTTCATGGCCCTGTGTGTCGAGGATGAAGACGGAGCTTCACAATGTGTGGAGGGGGACACCGCATTTTCGGTGGTTGAAGTGGTGGTCGACAATGTGGCGCCGAGCTGGACCGCGTCGGCCGGACCCACGGAAGTTTTCGAGCGGGCCAATTATATTTTCAACGCGCGACAGATCGTCAACGAGCCGTCGGAGCAGGATGCCGAAAACCTGCTTTTCAACTGTGTCAAAACGCCGCCGGGAATGACCTGCAATGAAAATTCCGGTCTGCTCGAATGGTATCCGGGACAGCAGGATGTGGATTGCGGCGGATCGCCTGCCGCCGAGCATCAGGTCGTGATGACCGTCCAGGACGACGACGGAGGAATCAGCGGTGTTCTGGACTACCACATTCTGGTGAAAAACATCAACGATCCACCCGAAATTACGAGTTGTGCGCAGGAAGCGACCACGGATGCGGAGGAGTTTTATTTCACTGAAATCGATGTATACGATCCCGACCGGCGCTGCGCTTTCGAGCTTCTGACCTTCTACCTGGAAGATGCCGTATCCGGCATGCAGATCAGCGGTGGCCGTTTCGAATGGACACCCACCACCAATGACATCGGCGACCATACCGTTAAGCTGTGTGTGCGCGATGCCGCCGGACTGTCCGACTGCTGCGAGCATACCATTCACGTCGCTCCGCCCAACGTGGTGGCCAAGTGCAGTTTCGGCGGCGATGGTGGCGTTCCCGTTATCAGCGCTTTGCCGGGTAAAAACTGTTTGGTTGCCAATATCACGCAAAACCCCGGAAGTCAGCAACTGGCCTATCACTGGCAACAGTCGTCCGGCCCGGTGGATGTTTTTATGGGAGATAAAACGACGGATCCCGAACTCCCGAAATCCTGTTTCGCCACGACGGATTCCGGAACCTACCGTTTCGAATTGACGTTGGAAAACGATTGGGGCGAGGGACCGGCTTGTTTGGTGGATGTGGAAATCGCCAATGTTCAGCCGGGGGCGATTCTACCCGGTGACCGTAACTACCTGCCCGGTTCTGTGGTTGAAATCGCCGCCGCCGGTTCGGGGGATTACAACGCCAACGATACCGAGTTGAGTTATTCCTGGACGGATTACAAGGACGTCCTCGACGATACGACCGCGGCACTGGTGTCGTTCATACCCTTCAACATCGGAATATACACCTTTGATCTGGTGGTCGATGATGGTGAAATGAGCAGCGAGCTGACCTCGATGGCCGTCGAAGTGCTCGATCCCGAGAACGAAACCGCCATTCCCTATGCGGCGATATTGCCGCTGAGCCCGCAAGTGGTGGGGACCGAGTTCGTGCTCGACGGCTCGGCCAGCGTCAATCGCTTCAGTCGCGAAGACCTGGAATATGTGTGGAGTTACATCGAGGGTCCACTCGACGGCAACCAGTTCGATTGGGGCAGCTACGATGGCGAGGAACACCTGCTGCGCGCCACCACCGACACCCCCGGTCTCTATCGTTTCGCCCTGAAAGTATCGAACGGCGATTATGAAAGCCGGTCGGCGGTCCGTTCTGTTCTGGTCGGCGATCTCACCAACGAGCCCCCTACGGTCAATGCCGGACTCGACGATGTGGCCAGCCTGGCGGTGGTGTCGCAAGCCCCGCGGACGGTTTATACGCAGATTTATTTGCACGCAACCGGCGATGATCCCGAGCAGATGCCCTTGAGTTACGCTTGGCGGCAGACCGGCGGCGTACCGGTGGCGTTGGTGGGCAATTTGACGAATGCCCCGTCATTCGTGGCTTTCAAACCGGGTCTCTACCGCTTTGAAGTCACCGCCGACGATGGTGCGTTGACGTCTCTGCCGGACGAGGTGGTCGTCGCCGTGGCGGCCGTTGGAAGTGTCGCTCCCAGTGTCGTGGTGGCGGACATGGATCCCTTTACCGGTTCACTGACGGTCGATCCCTACGAAACCATCACCTTGGACGCCAGCGGCTCGACGCCGTCGGACCGCGACTTGAGTTTTGAATGGTCGCAGTTGAGCGGTCCTCCGGTTGCGTTGTCGACCTGGACGGATTCGGTGGTCAGCTTCACTCCCGATGTTTTCGGGCAGACATATGTGTTTCGGCTGGTCGTGTGGGACGTGCAAAGCGGATCGCCCAGCTTGCCGTTGGATCTGAAAGTGGAAGTGCTCGCGCAGGACAACTCGACGCCTGTCTGCGATGTCGAAAATGACGATCTGACGGCGGTTGTGGGGGACGTGGTCGATCTCGATGCGGACGGCACCTACGATCCCGACGAGGGGCAGGAACTGGAGTACGAATGGACCCAGATCCTGGATGATTCGGTGGCCGAAGTGGCCATTCACGATGCCGATAAAATCGCCGCCTGGGTGCAGCCGCTGACAACCGGGGAGTATGTGTTCCGCTTCCGTGCTTTCGATGGGTTCGAGAGCTGTTACCATCAGGTCACGCTGAAGGCCGGTGCCAACACGACGCCGGTAGCGATTGCGGGCCAAGATCAGGAAGTGTGTGTCAATACCAGCGTTCAACTGGATGGATCCTCCTCCTTCGATGATGATGGGCATCCGATTTTCTATACTTGGCGGGTGGACGAGAACAACAATACCATCGGGTTGGCCGACAGCGATCTCGAACCCAGCAACGAGGCCGTCAAGCCCACGTTTACGGCCTTCGATACCGGCGAGGTGACCTTCAAACTGACGGTAAGCGATACCTTCGAGGGGGGCACCTCCCAGCCGAGCGAGGTGACGATAATCGTGACCACCTGCAGCGATACGGATGGTGATTCCCCCGCGACCGATGGGGATGACACCATCGATTGTATCGACAACGACAACGATTTCTACGGTGTCGGCACCGATTGTCTGGGCCCCGATTGCGACGACAACGATCCCAACGTGACCGGCGCTTGCCCGGACGAAGATGAAGGCGGCGGCGGATGTGCGCATGCCCCGGCGGGTCCGTTCGGGTTGCTGGGCATCCTGCTGTTCCTGGTTGCGGCTGTGCGGCGGCGACGTTTCGACTGAAACGGCACGCGGAGCCCGATGTGGCGGCGAGCACCGTTCGTTGCGAGAAGTGTGCGGAACGCAATGCCGCTGCTTTTGTCCTGTATGGCGCAAAGCTATGGAGGGATTGAAAAATGCTCGGTGACCAGTGCTCAGCATGCGAGCACCTGCAGCGTCAGTATTTCGATGAAAATAAGCAAAAAATGATAGGAAGATGCTTGGCTTTTCCTGGCGGGATACCCGAAACGTTTTATTTCAATGACACACCGCACGATACGGTAGTGGATGGCCAGAATGGTGATTATGTTTTTTCGCCATTCAGTCCTGAGCTTTACAACCAGCACTACGAAAACTACTAGCAAATAATCCATACATCCCCGGGGGGATTCCATGAGTCTTTTCAAGAAAATTGAAAAGGGGCGAGCCGATCTGTTTTCGAAGGCCGACAGCGTGCCTTTGATGGACGATAAGAGGCGCGAGGATTCTCGTAATGGCCGCGGCGCGGCGAAATATTTACAGCGGTTCCTGTGTGTCCAGCGAACGGCGTCGACGCCACAACCAGGTAAAGATCGTGGCGACCGCCGCTCCGGTCAGCGGCGCTGCGATGATCCACAGGGTGAGCATGGGGAGGTCGAGCGGCTGTGCCCAGAACGGAGCCGGGGGAATGTTGTGCAGCTGGGTCAGGGGCGTGAAATCCCAGTCGAGATACAGACGATTGTGCGCCAGCAAGCTGACGCCGACCCGGGAGGCGTTGTAAACGAGCGTATGATAGAAGGTGAAGATTTCGCCGAGCGCGAAATACAATTGCTGAACGCTGGCCGCCACAACCGCCAGCGTGACCAGATACCAGGACCAGGACCGTTCGGCGGTGCGTTGCTCGGTTAGCCAGACGGCGGCGGGTATGAAAACGAACGGAAGCAGCATTACCAGGTAGCGGGGGCCGAGGGCAAAGCCGCCGTGCCAGAAAACCAGGGAGCTGCAGACGAAAAAGCGGGTGAGCATCATGGCGGCCAGAATCACCGACAGGGCCGGGTGGCGGCGCAGGAGTACGCGGAAGCCGCCCAGCGCCAACAGGGCCAGCGGCGCGTACCACACGAGTCCGCGCCCGCTTGAGAACAACAAGCCGAAAATCCCTTGCCAGGGAGCCGTCAGACCGCCGTGGGCATACACTTTGGCCTGCTCGGCGGTAACGGTGCGACCGGTTTCGAAAAAGCTGCCGAAGCGCATGGCGTTGGTGATGCCCCATAAACCGAATCCGACTGCGAAGCCGCTCAGCCAGAACAGGCAGGGACGTAACACGCGTAGCAGACGCGGTGTTGCCGTCACGGCGATGTAAAGGGCGTAGAGCCCGATAAAGGGAACGAAAAACGCCGCCGTGATATGGACGGCGAAGGCCAGTCCGATCAGTAAGCCCGACAAGGCGAAGCAGCCGGACAGCTTACGCGGAATGCGGCGCGTGAAGGTCCGGTCGCGGCGCACCAGGCAGGTGAAGGACGCCAGCGCGAAAAACGTGGCGGGGACTTCGCTGAAAGCGGTACCGGCGTAAGGCCACCAGAGCGTCCCGAGACCGAAGGCCAGGGCTCCGGCCGTGGCCACGCTGTTGGGCAGGCGCATGGCATGCAGGCAGAGAAACAGCAAAAGCACCGTCAAGGCCGCCAAAAGCGGATTGAGGAACGAGGCGATAAACCGCAGACGATGCGGGGTCGGATCGGGAGGGGCGGTCTTCTGCATGAAATATAGCACGCCGTTATCTACGTATTGGCTGGGGGGAACGAACGCGTTCGGATCGCCCTGATCGAGTTCGAGAGCCTCCGTCGCTAAGATCATGGGGACGAACAGCAGGGAATGCATCGGTCCGTACAAGGAGTAGTTCTTTCCGTCGGGTCCGCGCGTGACGCCGTGTTCCTTCCAGGGCAGGCATTCGCGCACCTCGAAATCCCCATGGGCGGCCAGGGATTGGGCGACCCGGAAGATGACTTCGATATCGGGAGACCGGATGCCGCCGTAGTTGAAGAATCCGTACAAAAGGGTGAAGGCCACCCAGATTGCCAGGGCCAAGCGGAGCGTCATGTTTTTGCGCGGACCAGTCACGCGCCTCCCCTCTCTCGATGGATGATCGAAAACGGCGTTATCGGTGAGCCGTCGCTCGCCAGTGTACCCGCTTCGTTCCCGGAGCGCAACTTTGCCCGAGGCGGTTTCAGCCTTGAAACGCAAGCGGTGCATAAAACGAAAACGGACGGCCCGCAGGCCGTCCGAGAAGCTTTCATGCGTCGCTTATTCGGCCGGTTTGGCGTTGATGTGGGCGATGGCGCGTTCCAGACGAGCCAAGACGGGTTCGCGGCCCATGAGGTAAACAGTTTCGTAGATGCCCGGGCTGACCGTGTTGCCGGTCAGGGCCACGCGCATGGGCTGGGCGACTTTGCCGAGCTTCAACTCGAACCGTTCCATGGCGGCTTCGAAGACGCCTTGCACGTCCGCCACGCTGAAGGCGTCGAGCTCGCGCAGACCGTCGCGTAGGAATTCCAGTACCGGAAGGCTCTCTTTTTTCAAGAACTTGCGGTCGGCTTTCTCCACGTACTCGAAGTCGTCCTTGAAAAACATCCGCGCGCCTTCCGCCATTTCAACCAGAGTTTTGGCGCGTTTGCTCAGTTCCTTGACGATCCCCACCAGCCGTTCGTCGACCGTTGCCTGGATGCCCAGCTTATCGAGGTAGTACGGCAGTTCTTTGGCGATGGATTCGGGCGGGTCGTTCATGATGTACTGCTGGTTCACCCAGGCGAGCTTCTCGGCGTTGAAGATGCCCGCCGAGATGCCGATTTTCTCCACGCTGAACAGCCGGATCATTTCCTCGACGCTAAAGATCTCCTGATCGCCGTGGGACCAGCCCAGGCGCAGCAGGAAGTTGAGTAGCGCGTGCGGCAGGTAGCCCATTTCCCGGTACGCCATGACCGAGGTCGCGCCGTGGCGCTTGGAGAGGCGGGTTTTGTCCTGGCCGAGCGTCAGCGGCATATGGGCGAAGCGCGGCACGGGAAAGTCGAGGGCTTCGTAAAGCAGCAGTTGCTTGGGGGTGTTGTTCAGGTGGTCGTCGCCGCGAATGACGTCGGTGATGTTCATGGTGACGTCGTCCACCACCACGGTGAAATTGTAGGTGGGGGTACCGTCCGAGCGCATGATGATGAAATCGTCGATGTGCTGGGCGACATCGAAAACCACCCGCCCTTTGATGAGATCCTCGACCACCACCTCGCCGTCGAGGGGGGCTTTGAAGCGGACCGAATAGGGCTTGTCCTCCGGCCAGTCGTCCGGACCCTTGTCGCGCCAGCGGCGATCGTATTTGAAGGTTTCGCCGCGTTCCCGGGCCTGTTCACGCAGGGTGGTCAGTTCTTCAGCCGTGGCGTAGCAGCGGTAGGCCTTGCCCTCGGCCAGCATTTTGTCGATATATTCGCGGTAAATGTCGAAACGCTGCGTTTGGAAGTAGGGTCCGTTGGGGCCTTCCACTTCGGGGCCTTCGTCCCAGTCGAGACCCAGCCAGCGCATGCTTTCCAAAATGGCCTGGACCGATTCCTCGGTGGAACGCTCGCGGTCGGTATCTTCGATGCGTAAAACGAAGGTTCCCTTTTTCTGGCGCGCCAGCAGCCAATTGTAGACGGCGGTGCGCACGCTGCCGATGTGCAGGTGACCGGTGGGGGACGGGGCGAAACGGACTCTGGTTTCCGACATGATGCTCTCCTTTGCGGCGCGTCCGCCAATGGACGACGGCCCCATCATATAACAGAGAACCGCTTGAGGCGCAAGCCTGCAGGTGAAAGGGGATGAAATCAAAGGCGAAAATGAGGCGAGAAGGGCGTCTCGGCGAGGGGCGTTTACGCGGCAGCGGGCGGTTCGCCGGACTACGACGTTTATGGCTTGGATTTGTGAAAGTAGTTGCGGGCAATGTTGACGGCGAATTTAAGCGAAGGGATAAGCGTCACAGCCATGATCATCATGAAAAATGCTTTCCACAAGACATCCGGGATACCCAAAGGATGCACGGAGCCGGGCGAGAATGCTTCCAGCATGGCAAACAAGCAAAGCCCGAAGCAGGTGGCAAAGGCGGTGATGGAAGATTCGTTTTTTTGAATCAGTTTATGTTTTTGCATCACGACAATTTCCTCTCCCAAATCAATCGAAATTTTAAGTGATTGTGCGATAGTCTGGGCTAGATCGTTACGGATTGTGTTTTCCAATCCAGCGTTGGTGTGTGTCGCAGTGTTGTAAGAATCTTGTGTTTGGTGATTTTGATCGCGGCTCGATTCCTCCTCGCGGCGCGGACCTTGACGCCGTTCCAGCTTGCGCTGTTCTTTTTTACGCCGCTCGGACCGTTTGCGGCGTTCTTTGATTAGGCGCAGGCTATTCATTCCCAAGTGATCACCTACATGGTCTCAGAAGTTAAACCCGGCGGAAAATTGTCGGACGCAGACGGAAGGGAGAAAATCGCAGTGCCTACGGCCCCGATTACAGCTTTACATCACGTATAAAGTAGGTCGACGTTTTACCCACCCGCACGAATTCGTCCGACTGGGAGATGGTCGACTTAACATTGGCCAACGTGACTTTCAAGCCTTGGTCAAGCAAGGCTTCGTATAATTGGGTGCTCGCCAGAGGTCGGCCATACCATTCCAGCAAGGCCAGCATGACGTCTTTGGTCTTCGGTGTGATTTTGGGAGGTTCCACACGGGGCGGCTTGGGAAGCCGGTCGAGGATGCGTTGACGCTCGGGGCTGATATCCGATGCGACCGCGCGTTGATTGTTGGTGTAGGCGATTCGCGATAAGGGCTTGTAAAGCTTGTCGAATTTGGCGGTTTCACCATCGAAGGCGGTGCGGGTTTCCATCAGTTTTGAATGGATCTCATGGCGTTTGATGGCGAGTTCGGCCTCATGTTGGGTGAGGTCGGTGATCAGACGGATGGACGCGTTTTGGGGGTCGTGTTCTTTCTTGGCGGTTTCAGCCTCCAGCGAGAGTTTCACGCTTTGGTGTTCAGCCGAAAGAGATTGAAATTGTTTGAGAAGAGAAAGTTCTTGCGCCTCGTAGGCCTGCTTGGCCTTCAGGGTTTCGTCCAGTTCGTCGGGTAGACTGGAAAGAGTTACGACATTTTGACCATTCTCGTTTGCCATGGCGCGGGTCCTTTCTTTGATTATTGAACTATTTATTACCAGATAAGTCAAGATTATTAATCTAGTCATATTAATGGGTTATAGTCTATTAAATATATTTAACCTTGCTGTGTCGTAAAAGGAAACAGTAAATAAAGGAGAATAGCTATTTTAATATGATTACAACATGGGGTCATCGGTTATGAAAAAATCGATCAGGAATAAAAAATCGAGGGAGATTTTTTTAAATTAACAAATTTGAATATCTATGAACCTTTCCTTGCGCCGGTTTGGCGCAGGTGGTGAACGTATCTCGCCGGTGCTCGACGGTGGTCTTGGCTGCTCGACCGTCTTGCAGCGGGGACAGCCGAAAGTTCCAACAAAAAAACCCGCCTTTTCAGGCGGGGTGTGGAGATGCGTCGAGGATGGTTTAGCGCGGGATGGCTTCGTCCAGCTTGCGGTTCCAGGTGGTCCAGTCGTCGAGTTCGGTTTTGGCGTCGAAGGCGCGCAGGGCCAGCTTGCCGTCGGCCGCCACACGCACTTCCTGCATGGCCTTGGCCACCAACTCTTCCCATTGCTTTTTGGTGACTTGCTGCGGGCCGGGCACCTGGACGCGCTCCTGGGACTTTTCGGGGGCTTTCTGATACAGCGGCGCATTCGAGACGGCCACCGCCCCGGCGAAGACCTTCACCACCGTGGCCGCGTCGCTTTCCACGTCCACCCGGAAGACCGTGCCGCGCACGCCCGCAACCGCGTTGTTGGTGCGTACTTCGAATTTGCGCTCACCCTTCACTTTTTTGGCCACGTTGGCCCATACCTTGCCCGCCTCGATCTTGAAGACCATTTCGGCGGTTTTGTCCTGCCCTTTGCCGAGCAGGCTACTGAGCTTGACACGCGAACGTGGAGCGATGCGCAGCACCGAGCCATCGGCCAGCAGCAGCTCCATGCGGCAGCCCTTTGCGGTCCGCACGGTCTGTTTGGCCGTAAGACGGTCTCCTTTCGCGATGCTTTTCCACTCGCCGCCATCATCGCTGCGGACGTCCGCTTTTCCTGTCACCTGGCCCACTTGAGCGGTCTGATCGGCTGTGGTTTCCTCTGCAAAAACGAAACCCAAAGCAACGATGCACCAAAGCGCCACCGCCGCCAACGCGGCCATTCCCTTCGCGTGTCTCATACGGCTTCCTTTCGGTTACCTGCTCATTACAGCTTATTCAACTTAGCATCAACCTTGATGCTGCCGCCGGTCACGTAGACCTCTTCGCTGTAGGGCTTGTAGCCTTCTTTCACGATCTTCACGATGTAACTGCGACCCGATTCCAGCGGGTAAGCGCAGCTGTTGCTCATGAAGTCGTCGGCTTCGCCGATCAGCATTTCTTCCACGTAAACCTGGGCATCACCCTCACCGCAATTTACGACCAGTCCCCCATACTCCTCAACCTGGCGCGTTTGCGTATGAGCACAACCGACGATGAAGCATGCTACGATGATTGCCGGAATACCGACTTTTAAAACCCGTTGCATGATCCTTCCCCTTGCCGGTTAATAAACGATCGATCACTCCTTTTACTGCTTGTACATCTTCATTACGACCGGCGCGTCGTCGCTACGGCTTGCACATCTTGACGACGTCGCCCGCCTCGAACCCCATGCCGTCCACCGCCTCACAGATGGCCGCGTCTTCGCCGAGCATCTGGGTGATGGAGATTCGGCCTTTCATTGCGCCGGGAACGAGAATCGGCTTGCCCGAGTCGGGATCGAGGACGATATCCGAAGGTTCGTGCACGGCCAGCGGCATGCCGACCGTCAGCCCGCTTTTGCGTCCGGCGTTGATGATGATGCGGCCGTCCTTGTCCTCGGCGACCTTGGCCGCCCACTCGATCTTGCGCATGTTGTCGATGATGTTGCCCACCAGTTTGCCGAGTGCGGCATCCAGCGCGCGACCCGCCAGCGTTTCGTCGTAACCGGCGTATTTGCCCATGCCGAGTACCTGGGTGGCTTCGGTGGAGGCTTCGCCAACGCCTTCCTGGGCGAACAGCACCTCGCCGCTGGTCGCATCCACGGCCCGCAGGGTGACGCTGGCACGGGCGGTTTGGGTCTTTTTGGCTCCCAATCCGTAAACGGTGCTCTCGGTGTTGACGCCGAATTCGGAGACGGAGCCGAAAATCAGGGCCGAAACGCCCAATATCTTGCCGACTTCGGCCGCTTTCTCATCCTGGATCACGCCCGAGAGGGTCAGGGCTTGTTCGTTCAACACGCGGGTCAATTCGGCACGTTCCACCATGATGAAGGCATCGGTATTGGCCAGCATGGAGGTCAGCTTATCCGTCGCGCTATCACCCAGACGTCCGCGTCCGTAGGCGGTTTTGTCTTCGAAACGCGCCACGGCGATTTTCAGCTTCGGCATCGTGGCGGCGGCTTTCTCGGCCTGGACTTCCGGCGGCGGGGTCGCGGGGGCCGGGGCAACCGGTTGCTTGGTGGCGCAGGCATTCATCCATGCGAGCAGTAGCAGCATTAACATCGCCTTCATCCCGAATCTGATCATCTCACAGTCTCCTTTGCAATCACTCAAAACCCGCCTTACTTCGAGGCCGGTAGACTGTCCATACAATTGTAAACGACTTCCTCGGCCAACAGATGATAGCTTGCCTGCAGAGTTGCCAGCGTGTTGGCGGCGGCCGATGCCGGATTGATATCGACGGTCGATTCGTCCTCTTCATCTTCCGCCCACCACACTTCCCGGTTTTCCCGACAGGACCAAAGCGAGAAGCGGACCTTCACCAGCGCCTTGTTGTGGACGCCCAGGGTGAGGGTGCGCCAATCGAGGATGTTGCCGTAGAGCAGCGCGTCCGATTCGAAGGCCTGACACAATTCTTCGGGGGTGGCGGCATGGATCTGTCCCGGATCGGTGATGCCGAATTTCTCCACCAACACCTGATCCACATGGGCCGCGCCCGTCGAGGCATAGCCGCGTTCCGGCAGCTTTTCGTAAACCATGCCGCGCACGATCCCCTGGCCGCGGATGTCGATGGCTTCGGTTCGCACCGGCAGCACGGTGACGGTTTGGATTTTGTACCGATCGTAGTCGGGGGTCTGCCAGTACTCGTCGGCCATGGGCACCACACAGGAAGCCTGTGCGCCCAAGACCCCCAAGACCAGCAGCCATTTCATCCATCCGCGCATGTCGTCGGCGACTCCCTATTTCTTCGAAAGGTTCAACGTGAGCTGGTTGGCCGTTACGGCCTCCACCTTGACCGAGAACCCGTCGAAGCTTTTTTGGTTGAGTTCTTTGGCCAGCAGGCTCGTTTGTCCTTCGAAGTACAAATCCACCTGGGCCTTGTCCTTCATCATTTTACGTTCCATCACACCCGTTACGCCGCTCACCTGATGGGTCAGCGCGGTCTTGAATGCGTCGAGCATGGCATAGTCGGTCAACCCGCTGATTTGCAGGGTGACGGTCGCCGACGAGGCGAGCCATTTGTCCACGAGTTTGTCGACGATTTCTTTCGCCAGCGCTTTCCCGGCCTTGATAAAGGCTTTGTTTCCGGCGGTGGTGGCTGAAATATGCGGTTCCGCTGCATTCAGGCTGGCCGTCATGATCACTTCGCCGTTGTCGGTATTGATGGCGCGTACGGTTACATCGGCTTGGCCGGAACGCAGTTTGGAGCCTTCGGACACCGGTCCGGCGTCGGTGGCGATCGCCTTGCCCACGATGACGATCTGAGCGTCGGTAAGATGGGCGATCTCGTTTGCCGCCTCGTCGCTGACGGCTCCGGTGGTGACTTCGTAAGCTTTCTTCATCTTGATTTTACCGGACAACACCTGCGGATCGATGAGGGTGAAGCCCAGCTTCGACAGCTCATCGATCAAGGTGTTTTCCACCTGTCCCAGGCTGACGCTTCCGGCGGTGGTGCCCCACCAATACGAATAGCCGGTCTGGCCGATATTCTGTTCGGCGATCATGAGCATCATACGCGGATAATTGCGCTTCATCAGCGCCCACTCAATGGCGTCGAGGTCGCTTTTCAGCTTGGCGTTTTTCACCGTGATTTTCAGTTCCACGATCACCACCCCGCCTTCGACCTGCGTGGATAATTCCTCCCAGCCGGTGACGTAGCCTTTCGACTGGCTGAGGATTTTGTCGTTGACGGTGACGAAGTTCTTTACCAGCGTGGAGGATTTGATGTGGCTGCCCACCACCTGCTCGACCGACAGGCGCAGAGCCTGGTCGATGGCTTTTTCTTTCGCGGTGGCGCGGTCGTTTTTGTAAATGACGCCTTCGCCTTTGACGACGACAGTGGTTCCATCCTGCGCGTAGAGCGAGGGTGCGAAAAGGATCAGCGCCGTAAGCAGCAGCGTGAACACCGTCACGTTCAGGTTATCGTGTTTGGTTTGCATGGTGGCCGTCCCCCTTAGTCCTTAACGATGATCACGCGGCCCTGCGTCAGAAACGACGCGGCGGCGGCGGCTTTGCGAATGCGTTCGGCGTCGACGTTCGACACCACCAGATCGACGCTGTTATCCGCTTTGACGGCCTTGACCACCAGCGGATTCCCGGCCACTTGTGGGTCGTTCCCGGCGACTTTTTCTTCCTTCATGTAGCGGGCGACACCGTTTTTCAAGTCCGCTTCCGCAACCATGGCGACGCTGTAAACATCCTGGCCGCTCTCGTCGAGAACCTTCGGAGCCAGGGCGGGCATGACGGCCAGTCCCTTGGCCAGGACAACCAGACCGGTGACGGGCTTTTCCGTTTTGGCGGCGGCGGGCTGTTTGCCCTTGTCCGCGCAGGGCTTGCCGGGTGTCGCTCCGAATTGGCCTTTCAAGAGCGTTTGGCTCAAAACGCCGTTGACGGGCACTTTGAGGTCGCGCTGCACGCCGCCGTCGGAGTAGTAGCGGGTTTCCGCGACGATGAATCCGCGAATCACCCCTTCCACTTCCGCTTGCATGGCGGGCGTTTTTTGCAGATGCTCGCCCACGGTCATGCCGGCGCTGAGTTTTAACCCTTTCAAGGTTTCCAGAGCGTTACGCAAGGCCGTCAACTGGGCGGCGCGTTCGGCCCCAAGCCGTGCCGCTGCGGCGTTGGGCGCTTTCAGGTTCGGCGCGCCGTCTCCGGTGAACACCATAAACCCGGTTGTCCAGTTCACGCTTGCTTGGCCGATCGTCTCCACGACGTCGTCCGCCCAGGCGAACTGCGCCATCAGGATCCACAGTCCGAGTGTCAAGACCCATCGCAGGCCGTTCATCGAATGCCTCCCTTCGCCGTCCTATTCGACGCCCTGTTTCCCAAAGCCCAAATGCGTCGCAACATATTGAAATATTTTAATGTTTTGCCCTTACTACCCAAGATATCACCTCGAATGAGCGAAGTCAAGTTCAAATGGGTTTGTAAACAAACCCACGGCCCCAACATGTCGCCGATGCCCTCGTTTACATGTTCATAAGACATCCGGGCCGGTCCGAATATTCAACCCCCACACGGTTTTCATTTTTGGCAGGCGTTTATTCCCACTCGATGGTGGCGGGCGGTTTGGAGGAGATGTCGTAAGCCACGCGATTGATGCCGCGTACTTCGTTGATAATTCTATTGGAAATACGGCCAAGCAGGTCGTAGGGCAGGTGAGTCCAGGAAGCCGTCATGAAATCGTTGGTGTTGACGGCGCGCAGGGCCAGAACGTTTTCGTGGGTGCGTTCATCCCCCATGACCCCGACGGATTTGACCGGCAAAAGCACCGAGAATGCCTGCGAAATGCGGTCGTACCAGTCGGCCGCGCGGATTTCGTCGATGAAAATCTGGTCGGCTTCGCGCAGGATGTCGCAGCGTTCCCGGGTGACTTCGCCCAACACGCGCACCGCCAGACCCGGACCGGGGAAGGGATGGCGCATGATCAGCTTTTCAGGCAGGCCGAGTTTCAGGCCGATGCGGCGCACTTCGTCCTTGAACAGTTCGCGCAGCGGTTCGACCAGGGTCATCTTCATCCGTTCGGGCAGGCCGCCCACATTGTGGTGGCTTTTAATGGTGGCGGATGGACCCTTGAACGAAACCGATTCGATAACGTCCGGATAGATGGTGCCTTGTCCCAGAAAATCGACCTGGCCGAGTTTGTGGGCTTCTTCCTCGAAGACCTCGATAAACAGGCGGCCGATGATTTTGCGTTTTTCTTCCGGGTCGGTCACACCCGCCAACTCGCCGAGAAAGCGGTCGGCGGCGTCCACCACGAGCAGGTTGAGCGAGAAACCGTTGCGGAAAACCTCGGCTACCTCATCCGCTTCGTTGTTGCGCATGAGTCCGTTGTCCACCAGGATACAGGTGCATTGGCGGCCGATGGCGCGGTCGAGCAGCGCCGCCGCGACGGCGGAATCCACGCCGCCCGACAGTCCCAAGACCACCTGGCCGTCGCCGATCTGGGCGCGCAGGCGCTCGATGGTTTCATCGATGAAGCTTTCCGAGGTCCAGTCGCCCGCACACCCGCACACCCGCTTCACGAAATTTTCCAGCATGCGCGTGCCTTCGGGGGTGTGGGTCACCTCCGGATGGAATTGCACGCCGAAGCGATGGCCGGGGCCTTCCATGGCGGCCACGGGGCAATTATGGGTGGTTCCGATCGCGCGGAAATCCTGCGGCAGGCGCGCTACCTGATCGCCATGGCTCATCCAGACGGGCGCGATGCGCGGAGAGTTGAAGCCGCTTTCGGTCCGTTCTTTTTCGTGGTCGTCGATGCCGGTTACTCCGTCGAAAAAGCGGCTTGCGCCCTCGACGGCAATCTCGGCGTGCCCATACTCGCGCCGTTCGGCGTGGGCCACCTCGCCGCCCAGGTCGCGGGCCATCAGCTGCATGCCGTAGCAAATCCCCAGCATGGGAATGTCCAGATCCCACAGCCCGGCGGGGGCTTGCGGCGCATCGGCATCCAAAAGCGACGAAGGCCCGCCCGACAGAATCAGGCCGCTTGGGGTCAGGGCGCGAATGGCGTCGAGGCCGATCGTGCAAGGATGAATCTCGCAGTAGACGTTCAGTTCGCGGATGCGTCGCGCGATCAACTGGGTGTACTGGGAACCGAAATCGAGAATCAGAATCTGTTCATGCATGCTCATGGTCATTGCCGGTTTTCAGGGGCGTCGCCAGCGGCGCGCGGTTATGGTGGAAAAGCAAACGGCCGCATTGCAGTGCGGCCGTCGGTGTCGGACTCAGGAGTCGGCCCGGTAGTTGGGGGCCTCCTTGGTGACGATCACGTCGTGGACGTGCGATTCGCGTAACCCGGCTTGGGTGATGCGTACAAACCGCCCTTCCTTTTTCAGCCGTTCGATGGTGTTGCAACCCGCATAGCCCATGCCGGAGCGCAAGCCGCCCACCAACTGGTAAACGATCCCCGACAGGCTGCCTTTGTAAGGGACGCGCCCTTCAATACCTTCAGGAACAAGCTTGCGCTCGTCTTTGACGTTTTCCTGGAAATAGCGGTCTTTCGAACCCTGGGCCATGGCCGAGATGGATCCCATCCCGCGATAGACCTTGTAGGAGCGGCCCTGGAACATGATGGTGTCGCCGGGGGCTTCGTCGATCCCGGCGAACATGGAGCCGAGCATCACGGTGTCGGCTCCGGCTACCAGGGCTTTCACCAGGTCGCCGCTGTATTTGACTCCGCCGTCGGCGATAACCGGGACGTCGTATTTGGCCGCTACTTTGGAGCATTCGGCGATGGCGGTCAATTGCGGCACGCCGACGCCCGCCACTACCCGCGTGGTGCAGATGGAACCGGGGCCGATGCCGACTTTCACCGCGTCCACACCGGCCTTGACCAGCCGCTCGACGGCTTCGGGGCGGGCGATGTTTCCGGCGATGACCTGCATTTTGGGGTAGCTGCGTTTGATGCTTTTGAGTGCGGTGATGACGTTTTTACTGTCGCCGTGGGCCGTATCCAGCACGATCACATCGACTCCGGCCTTGACCAGCGCTTTGACGCGCTCGGCGCGATCTTTGCCGGTTCCGACCGCCGCGCCGACCAGGAGACGTCCTTTTTTATCTTTCGCGGCGTTGGGGAAACGTCGGGCTTTTTCGATATCCTTGGTGGTGATCAGTCCGATCAATTCCTGCTTGTCGTTGACGACCAGCAGCTTTTCGATGCGATGTTTATGCAGAATAACCTTGGCTTCCTCCAGCGAAACCTCGCCCGATACCGTAATCAGGTTTTTGGAGGTCATCATTTCCTTGACTTTGCGGGTGAGGTTTTTTTCAAAGCGCAAGTCGCGGTGGGTGAGGATGCCGACCAGCTTCCGGCGCACCGTCACCGGAACGCCGCTGATGTGGTAATGGTCCATGATGGCGAGGGCGTCTTTGATCGTCTTCTCCGGAGAAATCGTTACCGGATCGACAATCATGCCCGATTCGGACTTTTTGACGCGCGTGACTTCGATGGCCTGCTGCTCGACCGACATGTTTTTGTGGATGATGCCGATTCCGCCTTCACGGGCCAGACAGATCGCCGTGCGGGACTCGGTTACGGTATCCATGGCCGCCGAAAGAATCGGAATATTGATGGTCAGGGTCCGGGTCAAACGCGCGGTCAGATTGACTTCGGAAGGCAGAACTTCTGAATAAGCGGGCATCAGAAGAACGTCGTCGAATGTCAATCCCAACGGCAGTTGATCTTCCAGCATGTACCGATCCTCCTTTACTGAGAGATGATAAACCATTCCCGGCAGCCGATGTGCGGCGTCTGCATAAAGTGTCCCGCCCGCCGAAAAAGTTAATGGAGAATAACGGCAAAGCCGGAGGCTGTCAAGCGTTGCACGACCGGAAAACAAACCGATTCGCGCTGAAGAAAAAAAACAAACAAATCCGGTAGGATGGCGATGGCTTACGCTATTTCATGTCGCGTTGTTCGAAAATCAGGATCGACAAGACCAGCAAAATCGCCAGATAGAAGAGCGCGTAGGCGCTGGATTGGAACAAATATCCGAGCTCGACAGCCTGTTTGTAAACGACCTGAGCTTTGACATCGAGGAAACGGAAATCGGGTAGCAGGAAGTTCAAACAGCGAATCAACGTCGCCGCCGAGGGCGACTCGGCCGGGTTGATGAGCATGGGCAGGTAGCCGGAGGTGGACCCGATCACGTAGAAACCGAGGGTGAACATGCCGGATAAAATCGGCGTCGAAATCGAGGAGAACAGGACGGCGAAGGCCGTCACCACCGCCAATTTCATGAAAATCAGCCAGATGGCCGGAAGCAGGAGGGGGATGCGCTCCTGGCCGTCGAAAAGAAGCAGGATGGCAAAGAAAATCGCCGTCATCAGCAGCACTTGTACAAACAGCGTGGCCATCAGGCCCAGGTATTTGCCCAAAATGAACTGGTAGCGGCGGATGGGCCGGGTGATGATCGTGTAAATGGTGCGGAGCTGGAGTTCCTTGTATACGAGGTTGATGCCCACGAATATGGCGATCAAGGTGCCGAATATTTCGATAATGGCCAACCCCGCATTGGTCAGCATGTGAGTGTACTCGCCCAGGACGAGCGTCGAGAGTGAAATGCTGAACGCCGAAAAGACGACGGAGAAAAACAGCAAAGTATAGAGAACTTTGTTGCGCACGGCTTCCCGGAAGGTATTGAGCGCGATGATCAGGATTTTCATCGACCTTCCTCCTTCCCCGATTGGAATTGGCGGACCACGATTTCTTCGAGCGACATCCGCTTCGGTATCATGCGGTCGATGTGAAAACCTTGCTCGATCAATTGTTTGATGACACGCTGATCATCTTGATCGTTCGACAGAAAGAGTTTGACGCGCCCGTTTTGCTGCGTTATTTCGGCCCCCAGATCGGAAAGGCCGGCCATGTGCTCGTCCGCTACGTTCTCAATGACGATCTCAACGCCTTCTTTGTATGTCGCCGTGAGTGTTTCAAGGTCGCCTTCGTAGCGCAAGTGTCCGTTGGCCAGAACGGCCACGCGGTCGCAAAGCTCCTCCACGTCGGAGAGGATGTGCGAAGAAAAGAGGATGGTCTTCCCCTGCTTTTTCAAAAGATGAATGATATCCTTTATTTGACCGCGCCCCAGCGGGTCCAGGCCGCTCATCGGTTCGTCGAGCAAAACCAGCGGCGGATCGTGCAAAATGGCTTGTGCCATTCCCAGGCGTTGCAGCATGCCTTTGCTGTAGAGTCGCATGGGTCGGTCGGCGGCCTCTTCCAGCTTGAGCATCGCCAGCAATTCCGAGCTGCGGCGGGCGATGGCGTTGGCGGATAAACCGGCTAAGCGGCCGTAAAAATTCAGGGCTTCGCGGCCGGTGAGGTATTCGTAGAAATAGGGTCGCTCCGGTAGAAACCCGAGCTGCGAGAGGGCTTGAATGTCCCCGACCGGATGGCCGAAAAGGGCGGCTTGGCCGGTGGAAGGACGAATCAGGCCGGTCAAAATCTTGATCAGGGTGGTTTTCCCGGCTCCGTTGTGTCCGATCAGGCCGAAGACTTCGCCTTCCTGAATCGAAAAACTCACGTCCTGCAAAGCGCTGATCGTGCGCAGCAGGAAGTTCGATTTGAAATGTTTACCGATGTTTTGAACGTCGATCGCTGCTTGCATGTTCATCTCCGGTCCACGTTCGTAACCGCATCAATATTGGCTGTCGAATCGATAACGCCATCCTCGCGAATGTACCAGCGGCCCCCTTCCGGACAGGGCGGCAGTTCCGCCAGATAACCTGTTCGAACGAAATCCTGGGGGGTTTCAAGCGGCTGTTTCTGTTCGGAGCGGAAACGCTGCGCCAGATCGTTTAGCTGGACGAGGATGTCGTATAGTTTGCAGCGTCCGCAAAGGTGACGAATTTGCAGGGGATCTTCCGCTTCTTCGCACATGCTGCACATGGCCTGTTTGTGAATGCGGTAATTTTTGGGATCGCCGGATTGGCTGCGCAGCATCATGTCCACCATCCAGATCAGGCGACGCGGGGCTTCGGGGTTTTCGAGCGCCACCCGAAACCATTTCACGACTTGGTTGGGCGCCTCGGCGTTCAGATAATAATTGAAACCGATGTACATCGGCAACCGGTATTCATCCGGATTTCGTTTCCAGCTTTTGTAAAGAATTTCGTTGGCTTCCACGATGCCCATCAAATCGCCGAATGAGGATAAAACGAAGTGGCCGAAACGCGCGGCGACGGTGTAATGCGGATCCAGCGCCAGAATTAAATCGACCATGGATTTGAGCTGGTGAGTTCTTTCGAGCGTCATATTTTCGCGGTGATCGTAGGAATAGATCTGGGTTTGCAGGAGCAGAACGTCGGCCCAGAGATTTTGAAAGCCCAACGATAAAACGGGAGCGATTTTCTTTTCGGGTAAGACGTGGAAGGTGGCGGATTGGGAATCGGCGGCCACTTTGTCCCGCAGATTCGTTTCAATAATGGCATAAACGCCCAGAAGAATGGCGAGAATCAGTATCCAGAGGATGTGGTGACGATGACGCATCTGAAACCCGGACTCCATATAACCTTAATCTTAAGATACTCGTACTAAACTAAATTCGAATCGATTTGTGTCAAGAGAAATGTGGAGGAGTCACGGTTTCGCGTTGACGGCTAGTCGGGAAACGGTCGATTTTTCCGGTAACGATGCGACCTTGTGACGTCCGACTGTCGATTGGCGGTTCGGAACTTAAAAAAAACCCCCACCCGAAGGTGGGGGTTCCGAGGCCTCCCAAAGTCGCGTTAAGCGACAGGTCGGTTCTTACAGGGTGTCGGCGTAAACCAGTTTGCCATCGTGATGGACTTCGATCGAGGGATGGATGACCTGCGCGGCATTGCCGGTGGTGGTCATGGCATACTGACCCGGATCGAGGGCCTGGCCGGTCTCATAGGTGAAGTACGCAGGACCGCGACCGATGGTGCCGCCCACGCCGCCGCCAGCTTCGCCACTGTCGATGTGCCATTTCAGCTCAACGATGTTCTCGGCATAGGCGCCAGCGCCGGAGGCCGGATCGTCTTTGTAAGCGATCTGGGCGGTGCGGATGTCACCGAGAGCATTGATGGCTTCAGCTTCACGGCTCTTCTTGACATAGTCGGAATAAGCCGGAATGGCGACGGCGGCCAGAATACCAATAATGGCCACGACGATCATCAACTCAATCAACGTAAAACCTTTTTTCATAACGTGTCTCCTTAAAGCTGTGTTATGACCCTAAAAAATTCCTCCGTGTGTGGAGTTACCGGATAGTAAAGCAAGCCCTGTGCCAATTTTCCCTATTATTCTTTTAACTAGCCGAATCCATTGCTAAAATAAATAAATCCGCTCATTTTCGGCGCGGTGAAATCATGCGAAGTGACAAAAATTGCCACCGTCCTTGCCGTCTTGCCACCGTAGGGGTGACGAAAATTGTCACTCGCCTTAACTGTTCAAAAATACTATTGAATATAAGATATTTAGTGGAGTATTGGCCGTGTTTTTGCTGGGTTTTTCCCACTTCCGCAATGGGTGAGTCCAGAGGAAAGCTGTGCGCGTTTCGGAACCCCTTGCCGGAAAGCCGGCCTGACCTTCTGCACACCGCAATTAAGGATGGAGATGCGGATTTGACGCCGGGATGCTCACGGTACCCCTCGGCAAGCCGGTCCAACGGATTTCCCGGCGGGAGGCGGCGAGACGGCTCAAAAAAAATCCCCCCGATCGGTCGGGGGGAGGATGGATAGGAGTGGAGAGCGTTACAGAAGCTCTTTGATCTTGCCGATGACTTCCTCGGTGGTGGGGATCACGCCGCCTGCGCGACCGTACCAGTGGACGGGCTTGGTTCCCTCGACCGCCAGACGCACGTCTTCGACCATCTGGCCCATACTCATCTCGACGCTGAGAACGGCTTTGCAGGAGGGCCGTTTGGCCGCTTCGGCAACGGCTTGATAGGGGAACGGATACAGCGTGATGGGGCGGATCATGCCGACCTTGATACCGTCGGCCTGCAGGTCTTCGACGACGGTTTTGCAGATGCGGCTCATGGTGCCGTAGCTGACGAGCAGAATGTCGTAGTCGCAATCCAGGTTGATGCTTTCGGATTTCTGCTCGGCGTCGGTGATGCGTTGGTATTTCTCTGCGAGCTTGATGTTGTGTTGATCGCAGAGGTTCGGATCGAGGAACAAGGTTTTGATCAAGTGGGGTTTCCGCCCTTTGGCGCCGGTGGTGGCCCAGTCGCTGGAGTCCACGCGGGCGGGCTTGTAATCTTCGGGGAACTCCACCGGTTCCATCATCTGCCCGATCAAGCCATCGCCCACCACCATCACCGGATTGCGGTATTGGTCGGCCAGATCGAAAGCGGCCATGGTGAGGTCGACCGCCTCTTGAATGGTTGAGGGGGCCAGTACGATCAGGCGGTAATCGCCGTGTCCGCCGCCCTTGGTAGCCTGAAAATAATCCGACTGCGCGGGCAGGATGCCGCCCAGACCGGGGCCGGAGCGCACGATGTTGATGAGCACCACCGGCAGTTCGGCGGCGGCGATATACGAAATCGCCTCCGACATCAAACTGATGCCGGGAGAGGACGAGGAGGTGAACACCCGTTCGCCGGTACTGGCGGCGCCGAACAGCATGTTGGAGGCTGCCAGCTCGCTTTCGGCCTGCAAAAAGACCCCGCCCGCCTGCGGCATGCGTCGTGCCAGGTATTCGGCCACTTCGGTTTGCGGGGTGATGGGATAACAGAAATAGGTTTTACATCCGGCCCAGATTGCGGCTTCGCCGATGGCTTCCGCGCCTTTCATCAGTTTCTTCGCCATGAAATCCTCCGCCTGCATCTACGGGGGGCGCCCCCGGAAAGGTCATTGGTTATCGAGAGCAACCTGCTTGCCGCGGTCCAGTGCATCCATGTTGAGCGGGATCAGCTTGGGTTTGGCGGCGAAGGTTTTGCGTACCGCTTCGCGCACCAGTTCGAAATCCAGCAGATCGGCGCGCGCCGCGAAGGCTCCCAGCGCGATGATGTTGGCGACCTTCGGGTTGCCCAGTTCAATCGCCAGATCGTTGCAGGGGACACGCAGCTCGTCGATGTCCGCGCGCCCCGACTCGATGGGGATGAGCGAACTGTTGACCATGCACACGCCGTCGGGCTTCATCACCGGGGCGAATTTTTCGAGCGAGGGGCGGTTCATGACCAGTAAGTGTCCCGGTGAGCTGATCACCGGTGACCCGATGGGCCGGTCGGCCAGAACCACGGTACAGTAAGCCGTTCCTCCCCGCATTTCCGGGCCATAGGAGGGAATCCACACCACTTCGTGTCCGGCCGCCATGGCGGCCACCGCCCAGATTTTGCCGCTGAGCATAATGCCTTGACCGCCGAATCCTGCGAACATCACTTCCGCTTGCATGATCGCCTTCCTCCTACGCCGTTTGGGTGTCGCTGGCCGTATCCGCGTCCGAATCGGGATTTTTGAATTCACCGAGCGGGTAATACGGGATCATGTTTTCTTCCAGCCACGTGCAGGCTTCCCGGGTGGTCTTGCCCCAGTTGGTCGGGCAGGTCGACAACACTTCGACCAGGGAGAAGCAGCGACCCTCCATCTGGTAGGTGAAGGCCTTTTTGATGGCTTGTTTGGTACGGATGATGTTCTTCGGCGTATGGACCGACTGACGCGCCACGTAGCCCGGAGTCCGCAGGGTCGAGAGCAGTTCGGCCACCCTCAGCGGGTATCCGACTTCTTCCACGTTGCGACCCATGGGGGAGGTCGTGGTGACCTGGTTCGGCAGGGTCGTGGGGGCCATCTGACCGCCGGTCATGCCGTAAATGGCGTTGTTGACGAAGATGGTGGTGAATTTCTCGCCGCGATTGGCGGCGTGCAGAATCTCGTTGCCGCCGATGGAGGCCAGATCGCCGTCGCCTTGGTAGGTAAACACGATCAGATCGGGGCGCACACGCTTGAGTCCGGTCGCGAAGGCCGGGGCGCGGCCGTGGGCGGCTTCGAGGAAATCGCAGTTGAAGTAGTTGTAAGCTAAAACCGCACAACCCACCGGGGCGACGCCCACGGTGCGTTCCCGCAGGCCCAGTTCGTCGAGCACCTCGGCCACCAGACGATGGATGATGCCATGGGTGCAGCCGGGGCAGTAATGGGTGATGTTTTCCGTTAAGGATTCCGGGCGCTGGAACACCACCCGCTCCTCATCTTCGCCCTTGCGCTTGTTTTTGACGACGATGGCCACATCCGGGCAGGTGATCGCACAGGTTTTGCATCCGATGCAGTCGTCGGGACGTTGGGCTTCGGAGTAGAAGTAACCTTTGGCGTTGATGTCCGTGCTCATGCCCAGAACGTCTTTGGGACAGGCGTCCACGCACAGGCCGCAACCCTTGCAGCGGTCTCGATCGATGATAACTTCAGGCATCCACTATACCTCCTGATCCGTTTGACGGTCTAGGACAACAGGAATTTCTTCGGGCCCAGTGCCTGGCGGCGTTTCCACGGCGGCAGCAGGCGTTGTCGGATCGGCAATACCGGACAGGCAACGGCGTCCGGCGAAAGGGCGTCGATCAAGGCTTCCGGGCAGGTGATGAAGAGCACCGGCAAGCCCAGTTCCTGCGCGACGTCGCAGGTGAACGCGTACCCGTTCAAAATGGTGTCAAGCGTGGTTTCCTCCATGAGATGAGGATTGCCCACCACGCCGGTGACGGAAAGCCGCGCGGCGGCTTCGATTTCACGTGTAATCGCCACCGTGCCTTCCACCGTGTCGGTGAAGGGCCGGTAGCCGTTGACCACTTGCAGCATGTCGTGATCGGCGGCCAGCAGCACATCGCGCAGACTGCCGAGAATCGTTGCACCCACGTCGTCGCCGCCCACATCGAGGATGGCGACGCCTCGGGGGCGTTGGATCAAACCGCGGATGCCCGGCACCACGATGGGCAGGTCGGCGTTGAGCAGACCGTCGTCGGGTAAAACCGTGCGGATATTCTGCTTTTCGAGAAGATGGCGGACTTCGCGGCTGCGGAAATAGGGGTTCACCACGTCCAGATCGGCCATTTCGACGGTTGATCCGCTTTCGGCCAGCGCCAGCGCCAGGTTGACGGAAACTTCCGTTTTTCCGCTTCCGTAATTACCGACGAACAGGTTGACCGGTTTGACCTTCAAATCCATAGTGGTGTTCATTGAGTGCGAGCAGGGTTGAGTGTTTTCAGGGCGGGACTGCATGGCCCGCCATGTCTTCTACGACGATCAGAATACCTGTCACATCCGTGGAAGGCAAGCAAAAATGTCAGATAAAACAACGGAAATAGCTTTGTATAATCGATAAATAGCCTGTAAATACGAGAAAACATGTATACCACTGCAAACCGGTAGATTAGAGCGAATGAGTCCGTGGAAAGCCGAAGGGGGAATGTCGGCGTCAATGGCTAGAAATCGCTTACGGGTCGGAACTGCATCCACAGGAAAGCGGGGGAATCGCCCAGCTCCGCATGCAGAAAGACTTGCCGGATCGCGGGCAGATAGCCGGGGTAATCGGCCGGGAACGGCAGCCCGCTGTCCGCGGCGACGGGCAGTGCATCCGCACTTAAGGGATAGCGAAACAGACGGCTCAGGGTGCGGGTGAGCAGGCCGCCTTGGCCGTCCACGCCGATCAGGGTTTCGTTTTCCGCCAGGGTGAAGAGGTCGAGGTAGGATTCGCCGGTGATGTAGCGTTTCAGGTTTTTGCCTTCGCCGATCAGCCAATCGCTCCCGAAAAGCGGCAGGATGCGGGTTTGCCAGCTATCGATCTCGTTGCGGCGCGCATCGATCAGCGAACCGTCGGCGTCGAGGATAAAGCGCCAGGTCTGGTAATCCCCGGCCGCGCCCAGGCGCAGGCGCTCGGGATGATCGGGATCGAAGGCCGCGCCGTCGAAAGCGCCCCACAATTCCTGACTTTCCAGTTGGTTGCGCAGTTCGTCGAGGGTGACGAAAGACTGGAATGCGCCGTCGCGATAATGCAGGACTTCGCCGGGGGTGATGGCGAACAGGCGTCCGGCCGATCCGCATAGGAAATGGGCGGAGGCACCGTCGATCAGATACTGGTCGGTTAGGTTCGTGATGTGTTTGAGCCGTTCCAGGCCGTCTTCGCTGTCCCGATACAGCAGGTAGGTGTAGGGCCATTCCGACTCGTCGCGCAGCAAAACAAAGGTGTGGCGGGGAATTCCGCAGGCGACGACGTCCATCAGCGTCTTGGCGGGGAGGGATTCCTCCAGGTTTCGGCAGTCGCCGGAGCGGCACAGGCGGCTGGTTTCGGTTTCGCTGCAATATTCGAGCGAAACGAGGTCGCCCGCGTTTTCCCACACTCCCGTGATGGCGCAGGAGCTTTGGCTTTCGGCGATGAGCTCCCAGGCGCAAGTCGATCCGAAGCGATAGCCGGACAGCCAACGGGGCAGGCTTTCGGGCACACACAGCCAATCGGGAGAGGCGGCCACGCAGGTTTCGGTGGGGGCGCAGTCGTCGGCCGACTCGCAGACGGCGGGCGTGTTCGGGGGAGGAATCAGAGTCGAGTCGGGCATCAGGCAACTTGGGGGCGGCAGAAATCCCTTGCGGCAGGTTTGCGGTTCGCAGGCGAAGCCGCTGCCCAGCGTGGTGTCGTCCTCCCGGTCGATCTCGCGTTCGTCGTCCCGGTCGCCGTCGACGATTGTGTCTGCGTCGCCGTCGCCGTCGGTGGCGGGCGTCTCGATGTCGTCGCCGGTGCAGGCCGCACAGACGCCCGCAACAAGAAGGCATAACCACAGATGGGTGATGAGACGCATATCGATCCCCTGAAGAAAGTTCCGGCGAGTCGGTGGCATTGTAACGGAAAAGCCTGTGTATCGGTAGGAAAAAAGCAGGGGAGTGGAAACGGTCACCCCTCTATCACGCTCGGATGAGTGTCTGACAGACGATTGCCGAAAGCCCTTCAAAACGTGGGCTAAGCGAAGAGAAGCGGAGTTTGACCATGAGAGTTTCGCACACGGGCAAGCCGGCAGCCTGGCCCTTGCACCCCAAAAATCAAACGGTTTGCACTATCGTGTGATGCACTCCGTTCGGATGATTTGATCGCAAGCCGCGTTGACTTTTCCGAAACTTGTGCCAGAATAGTCGCTTCGAAGCGATAACAAATGTCGATTGTGGAGCGATCCGCAGCGAGTTTTCAGGAAAGGTTTGACGATGACGCAGCTCCGTTTTCATTTGTTCGCCCTCTTTTTACTGGCGGTTTTGGTCGGCGGCGGTTTGTTGGCCTGTGGCGGCGATGACGGCGAAACCGTCGACGGCGACAACCCCGATGGCGACAACCCCGATGGCGACGACCCCGATGGCGACGACCCCGATGGCGACGACCCCGACGGCGACGACCCCGACGGCGACGCTCCGGAATTCGTTTACGAGTCCTGTGCGGCGCTTAAAAACGTCATTCAGTTTCCCACACCGGCATGGGAACAACCGGGCGAGTCGTTGACGGGAGTCGTGCTGGCGCCGCCGGAAGACGACCGCAGCGCTGAGTTGATGCTCGATGCGCGGGAAAACTGGTACGCCGAGTTGAGTGGGCTGGACGGTTTCCCCCTGGTGGCGTCGTTCTTCGTCGCGCTGGAGGGCGAGGCGCAGGACTGCGACAGCGCCGGAGCGGCGTTATACGCTTGGCTCGACGGTACGGTGAGCGTGCTGGATGCCGGAGCGCTAAGCTGCGCCGTGGAAGATGAGGGACGCACGCTGATTCTCGACTACGCCAGGCCGCTACCCATGCCGCAGGAAGGCGAACGCTACATCCTGGCGCTTAATGCGGATGTTGTAAATGGCGCGACGCCCGTTCCCGCCTGCGACGGCGACCGCGCCCACGCCGATTATGTTACCGCCGCCCAGGCCTTGGTGGACGCCGGACATGGGGAAGGACTCGTGCTCGCTTTACCCTTTACGCCGTCGCGCACCAGCGGCGTGCATGCGGCACTCTACAGCTATCTGGCCGCTCATCCGGCCCTCACCGTCACGAGCGCCGAGGAAGTGAGCGATTTCAGCGTCTATGGCGAGGAAGCCCCGGACGCCGCCACCCTGGCGGTGATGGCCGATACGGTGATTCAGGGGCTGTTCACGCTGCCGCGTTATCAGAACGAGGCGGGCGAGATCCTCGTGGATCTCGAAACCGGACGGCCCATCGTGCAGGGCGACACCGTTCCCGGCTTCATTCTGGCGCTGCCGAAAAACGGAACTCCTCCGCTTCCCTGGGTGCTTTTGCAGCATGGCGGCGGGCGCTACAAGCGCGATCTGTTCATGGTGGCCAAACCCTACCTCGAAGCGGGTATGGCGGTGATGGGTATGGATCTGCTGTATCACGGCGACCGCGACGCGGGCGGCATGGCGGCCATGGCCGACTTCAGCTCGCCCAAACGCAGCCGCGACAACTTCCGCCAGACCAGCGCCGACCACCTGGCCGTCTTAACCGGCGTCGCCGCCCTGAATGACAGCCTCGATGCCATTACCGGCGCGACGCAGACGCTCGACAACTGGCGCACCTTCTATATCGGTCATTCCATGGGCTCCATCAGCGGCACGCTGACCACGGCGGTGGCGGACACCTTGTCGGCCTCCTGCCTGATCGCCGGTGGCGCGCCTTATCGCATGCTGTTATCGGACGGTCTGTTCAAGTACATGATGCTCGATATCGTCGAGGGGCGTCCGGCCATCGAATCGCGCGTTCTGATGGCGCAATTGCAGAGCATCCTCGACGGCGGCGATCCCGGCAACTACCCCACCAAGCAGGAAAGCCGTTCCGTCGCGCCCAAGCACGTGTTGCTGTTCGAAACCATCGGCGACCCGGTGGCCATCAATCCCTCCACCGATCTGCAGGCCTGGTTTTTCGGGGCGGGGCTGTCGGATGTTACGCTGGATCATGCGGTGACCGGCATGCCGACGGTGACCCCGCCGGTTGAAAACAACATGCAATTCGACCCCGAGGGCCCGGCCGCGACGCGCGTGCACCAGCAATACAATTTCCCCGAGGTGGAAACGAACGACAAGCACATGCACATCTTCCTCACCGACCAGGTGCATACGCCCACGGCCGCCTGTTTCGCGGGCGTGCTCGACGGCTCGGGCTGCGTGTACGACGTGGAGTAAGCGAGCCGTTCGGATGTGCGTTCGGGTCAAAATCTGCTGCATTTCCTCCCCCGCCGAAGCGGCTTTGGCCGTTCGGCTGGGGGTTTCGGCGGTGGGTCTCGTTTCGGCCATGCCCAGCGGGCCGGGCGTCATATCCGAAACCGCCATTCGGGAGATTGCCGACGGGGTTCCGCCCGGCGTTTCCAGCTTTCTGCTGACAAGCCTTCAATCCGCTTCGGAAATCATCGCTCAGCAACGGCGCTGCCGCAGTTCGGTGATCCAGCTCTGCGACCGATTGGAAGACGGTTCGTATCGAGAGTTGCGTGCGGCTTTGCCGGGAATCACCCTGGTGCAGGTGATTCATGTCGATGGGGAAGAGTCAGTTGCAGAAGCACAGGCTGTCGCCCCGCAGGTGCGGGCCATTCTGCTCGACTCGGGCAAGCCGGACAAGGCCGTCAAGGAATTGGGCGGGACCGGCCGCATCCATGATTGGACGATCAGCCGCCGTATCCGAGAATCCGTAGACGTTCCGGTTTTTCTGGCGGGAGGCCTGAATCCCCACAATGTGGCCGAGGCCGTCCGAGCTGTTCGCCCCTACGGGGTGGATGTCTGCTCGGGTGTCCGAACGGACGGGCTCCTTGACGAAAAAAAAGCGGCGGCGTTTATCCGGGCGGCCCGACAGGCGTCTGCTTAAATTCCGCTTCTTATCCCCGGTTATTTTTCTTCCGGCACGATGAAGCCGTAGTAGCGGCCCAGCCAGTAAGGCATCAAGGCGTCCGCGCCGTCCATCTCGCGCCAGCCGCCCATGCCGCCCTCGACGTTGTACTGATCGGTGTTCCAGCGTTCCGTGCGACGTTCGTCGTAGGGGACGATGTAGCCGTCCGAGCGCGTCGCGCCGTTGTCCTCGTAAAACGCGGGTGGGGTGACGAGATCTTGCCGGTGCTCGTTGTGCAGATTCCAGCGGATCATGTCCATGGGCGTGAGTTGGAACCAGCGCATGGCGTTTTCCAACTGCGGATCGTCGCCGCCCAAAACGGCGTTGACCATGTCCCACAGCGCCGCCTGCTGTAGGCGCGTATTGCCGTAGCTGCGTCGCCAGCCTTCGAGCCACTTGGCGCGCAACTCCGGGTCGGATTCGTAGCGCAGCAGCACGAAAAAGGCCTGGGTACCCAGCTCGTCGCCGTCGCCGGATCCCTTTCGGTACTGGTATTCGCTTTCGCGCACCACGTTGTCGCCGTAATGGTGCTCGTCCATCAGGTAGCGTTTGGCGTCCATGAATTTTTCGTCGCCGGTCATGTAATAGGCCAGGCTGAGCGCCGCGAGAATCTGGGCGCTGCGACGGCCGCCGTCGCCGAACGCGCCTTCCACCCATTCGTTGACGTAAAACGGATCGAATTGGCCGTAAGTCGTGCATTCGCCGTCGATGTCGTTTAGCTGATAGCCGTTGTCGATGATACCGCCGATAATCCGGGAGACGTGCTGACGGATGGCCGCCTGCTGGTCGGCGTCGGCGCAGAGGTCGTAGGCGTGCGCCATCATGAACATGTGCGAGGTGACTTCGTCGTTACTGGTGTCGCCCTTGACCCACCATTCGCCGTCGGGGCTGGTGAACCATTCGCCGTCGTCCGGACCGTCGCAGTCGTCGAGCTGGCAGCCGTCTTTGCGGATGACGGACCGGGCCAGAAAATGATCGGTGCCGGTGAGCGTTTGCAGGCTCAGCATGCGCTCCAGCGATTTGTCGAAATGCGCCTTGGCCTCGGCATCGCCGGTGACCTGGTAGCGGAAGCACTCCGACAAAACCCAGTAGCAGGTCCAGCCGCCGTCGTTGTCGGAGTCGTAGGAGACGCTGCTGGCCAGATCGCCGCGCACGCTCAGACGCGAGTCGGCCACCGCGCCGTCACGGTCGTGCCGATCGACGATTCGTTGGATGAAATGGTCGAATTTTTCTTCCAGGGTGATGCGCCGGGCGGTCACCGTGGCCGGTCCCGCCGCCGTGGCGAAGTACAGCGGGCTGTCGGGGATCGAATCGGTCAGGGCCAGGCCGCGCAGGTCGTCCGAGGGCAGCCAGCGTTCGTAGTTGTACACGCGCCATTCGGGTCCGCTGCCGCGCTCCATGAGGCGGTACGCGCTTTCGGCCGTGATGACGACGAAGCCGCCGTCGGAGGCGCGGGCGGCGAGGCGCGGATTTAACAACGGGACGCGGTCGGCGGCGAACTCGGGCGGGTCGACGAGCGTCACGGCGTCGGTGGCGTCGTCGATGCGGACGGCGCGCAGGCCGTCTTCGCCGATCAGGATCACATCGTAGGCGTCGGGCAGCGAGACGTCGGCCACCAGGGCTTTGAGCGCGCCCACGCCCAGACCATCGGCGGGCTCGAACGTGACGGACGGCGTTTCGGTGCGCGTGGATAATGACGGATACACGTAAAGGCCGTTCGCATTGGCCACAACCGTTCCAGCGGCGCTGCTCGTAACGGCCGTCATGTCCGGCCAGCGCGGGATCCAGTCGAAAGCTTTGCCGGGTGTGACATCGAGAATGCCCTGATCGGTCAGGACGAAAATGCGGTCGGGCCCGTTGGCCAACCCGAGAATCGTCAGCGATTCGGGAGCCGCGATCGGATGCAGCGAGCCGTCGTTTTGCAGGCCGTAAAGCGAGTCGGGCGAGGCGAGCAGGATGGCATCGCCGCTGACGGCGGCGGCGATCAGATCGGCGTGTTCGCTGGGAATCTCGAAGCTGGTCAGGGCTCCGTTCGTGTCGTGATCGACGACGCCCCGCGGCGTGACCCACAAGGGCGAATCCAGATCGGTGAACGCGGCCGGCGGCAGAACCACCGCCACCAATTCGCCCACACCCGGCTCGATTTCGTTGGTGGTGTGATTGTATTCTTGTAGATAAATCGTGTCCACCATGGGGTTTTCCATCGCGGGCGGAACGTAGGGCAGCTCAAGCGGCTCCGACTCGTCGCCGTCGGTATCGCCATCGGTATCGTTATCGCCGTCGGGCGTGTCGCCGTCGGGCTCATCGCCGTCCGGGTTTTCGCCGTCGCCGTCGCTGGCGTCACCATCGGGGTCATCATCGTCTCTGGTTTCCGGGGAATCGTTCGAGGCGCATCCCGTTAAAATCAAGGCCCAGATCAAAAAAAGCGCCAGCCAGCGTGTTTGTTTCATCGAATCACCTCGCTCATGCTCATCCGTTTCTCATTCCGCCGGAGTTTAGCACATCGTTGCGCCCACGCCATGAAATTGTCGTGAAGGTTTTTCCAAAACGTCGAAGCGGCCGTTTGCCGGAATTTCTCGCACGAAGCGCAGATGTATTCATTCTGATGCACGTCGTTTCCCGCGCTCGTTTCGAGTCGGGTGCGGTCGTTCGTTCCCTCACGACGCGCCCTTGACGACTCCAACCCCATGTATTTACACGAGAAAAGTCCGGTTTCCCTGCCGTTTTTGTCCGCTATTTCGATGCTGAAAGGGGAAAGTAGAAAAAAGCCAATGATATCAACGAATTTAAAGTGCTCCCTTTAAATATTTCTAGTATAATATATTAAATATACTATACTAAAGGTCTAATAAGATGCTTTGCGCCCGGTCTGTCACAGGGATCTCCGCTTCCGCCGAATTTAGGTTAGACCGCCTATCTAGCTGTAATAATGGATGATTTTAGATAAACAAGCCTGTGCGGGATGGCATCCGAGGCGACGGCGAGCAGGCTTCCGGCTAATGTCACCCCCGATCAGGTGTGACGTATTAGGGCAAACCCGGAAAGTTGGTAGGAAATCGACCCGACCCCCCGATTTCACGCCGAAAAACGCAGTGATTTCAACAAATGCATTTGAAAACGGCGAAAACGGGCCGAAATGGGCCGTTTTCAGGTCGATGGAGCATGATTGATTCAATGCTTTCCGGTGGCGAAAAATCGCTTTTCGGTGATTTTTCCTTTCCAAGGAGGGGTGGATTCGTCACAGGCGAAGACGGGCTGGTTGTGGAACCATGATGAAAAAGCAAGACAACCGCGCGGAGCATGACAGAGCCATGCTCCTGCTTGACCTGACCAACGGGGAGGTTGGAGCCCGTCGGGAGACGCGCTTCAACTTGGGGATTTTCTGTCCAACACATGAATTGTCGGGCACAATTTGCCCGACCAGGGCTGAACGATGTATCAATGGGGTGGCATGGGCGAAGCACAGCTTGCCCATGTGCATAATCTTCGAACACGGGCAAGCTCCATTTCATTCGCTTGGCCCGTGGCACCCGACGCTCCAACATGGGGGAGACCTCGATAAAATTCGGCTTCGCGAACTAAATCCGTCCCATCTTTCCCCCAGGTTGGTTCATCCCAAACACCCGCCGTGAAAAAGATTTCCGGAATGCCTCCTCTTCGAGTAGCATCACTGAATAGATAAGGATTCCATAAACCGGGAGGATAAAACGATGCCGCGCCCGAATCTGATGATCCTGTTTCTGGTCATGGCTACCGCCGCTATAACCGCCTGGCTATCCGCCGCCGAACCGATCCCGGAGCCCGCTGCGAAAACGGTCCCGCCCGCCCCGACCAAGGCGCAAGTGATCCCGGTGGAAAAGCCTGTCGCGGACAGTCCGATCTACGGATTCACGCTGACGCGCATCGACCAGAAACCGCAGGCGCTTTCGGCCTACAAGGGCAAGGTGATGCTGATCGTCAACACGGCCAGCAAGTGCGGCTACACGCCGCAATATGCCGGTTTGCAGCGTATTTACGAAAAATATCGCGAACAGGGCTTCGAGGTGTTGGGCTTTCCCGCCAATAATTTTCTATGGCAGGAACCCGGGACCGACGGCGAAATCGCCGCTTTCTGCACCGGCAAATACAAGGTGACTTTCCCCCTGTTCTCCAAACTGTCGGTCAAAGGCTCCGATCAGTCGCCGCTTTATACCTACCTGACGAAAAACAGCCCGGTGGCGGGGAAAGTCAAATGGAACTTCCAGAAATACCTGGTGGATCGCCGCGGGAATGTCTTCGCCGCCTTCCATCCCAAGGTAAAACCCGAAGATGACCGCCTGATTCAGGCGCTCGAAGCCGCATTGGAACAGAATCTGAGCGATCCCGACACCTTGACCGACTTCACGCCGCAACGCATCGGATTCTGAGCAATCCTATCCGAAATAAGGGCAATCATTTGAAAAACAGTGAAATTTGGGGAAAAAATGACGATTGATATATAGAGCGGGTATCTGAAATAGCGGCAAGATGGCTTGTCATGGAGATGCTCAGCTGGGAGCCATCCTCAAAGGAGGCCTGAATGACTCTCTCCGATAATCCGCACAAGCATTCGAGCCGGTTGGCGGTTGCAAAGCCTTCATCAGCGGCGCAGCCTGATCCAACGATCGAAAACCTGCGTCCCGACCCCGGCCTGGCGATCTTGTTTTTAATTCTGCCGACAGTCCTTGCCTTTATCCTTTCCACACACTTCGATCTGCTCGAAAAACTGGTCATGTTGTCTCGGGAACATGAGCATCTGGAGTTGGACGAATTTATCATCGCCGCTCTGACGCTGGGTTTCGCCCTGATGATCGTGATCATTCGCCAGACATCCAGATATAAACGCGCTTACGGCCACTTGGCCGAAACCTATCATCGCTATCATCGCTCCCAACTTGAAATTCAGCGTTTGAAAGGCATCTTGCCTATCTGCTCGAGTTGCAAGAAAATTAGCAATGATACGGGCGCCTGGGAACAACTGGAAGTGTACATTTCCGAGCATTCCGAAGCCGATTTCAGCCACGGCATGTGTCCCGATTGCGCGAAACGCCATTATCCCGAGTACTACGAAGAGGATTGACCGCCCGCCCGCCCGCCGAAACGATCCTGCTCATCATCATTCCGTCCTGATTTGATTTGGCGATATCCCCGGATATATGCTAGGGTTTTCGTTATCTGCAGCGCATACAGCCTGCCTAATCGCATGACATGACAAAATGCCCGGATGGAAGCCTGAAAGGAGTAAGGAATGAGGAAGATCGGCCTTTTCATGATGATCGTTCTGTTCGCCCTGGCCAATATCGCGATGGCCCAAGAGGCGGCCCCGACAAAAGCCGTCGTCAAAGAGGCGGGCAAAGAAGCCGCCAAAGACGTCGCGGCGGTGAAAGCCGAACCGGCCGCCAAACCGGCCGAGAAACCCGCGTTGTCTCCCGATCTGCAGAAAGCCTACGATCTCACCCGCAAGGGCAAGGCGGCGGTGGCGCGTCTGAAAGACTTTACGGCGGTTTTTTACAAGAAAGAATATAAGGGTGGCGACCTGCCGCTGGAAAAAGCGTTTATGAAATTCCGCAAAAAGCCGCGCTCGGTTTACATGAAATGGCTCGGCGAGCATAAACACAACCAGGAAGTTATCTGGAAGTTGGGTTGGAATTCCAACAAACTGCGCGCCCACAAAGGCTCGTTCCCCGACATCACCGTCAACCTCAAAACCACCGACTGGATGGCGATGAAAGACAGCCGCCACCCCATCACGCAGGCGGGTTTTCCCCACACCGTCCAGCTGATCGCCAAAGACGTGGAGTTGTCCGTCGCGCATCCCGAATGGAACTCGAAGGTGAAATTCCTGGGCGAACAAACCGTTCTCGGCGCGCCCAGTTATTGCTTCGAAGCGGAAACGGATAAAAAAGCCCATCCCGAATACTACGCTTCGAAAGCGCACATCTGCGTGCACAAAACCTTGAACCTCCCGAACAAGGTTCAGATCTGGAACTTCGAAGATGGTCAAATGCGTTTGGTGGAAGATTACGGCTACGAAGACATCAAAGTGAACGTCGGACTGGTCGACGCCGATTTCGACGTGGAAAACGAAAACTACAACTTCTAGGAGCATGGCTTTGGCCTTCCCAGCCGTGCACCCGGTAAGCGCAACATGACGGCTTTTCCCCCGAATCAAACCCCCGAGACGCGTCTCAAGCAACGTTTGAGGCGCGCCCGGGGGATTTATGCCTTGTTCACCTTGGCCGTGTTGCTGCTCTCTCTGTTGGCCTTCACCGCCTTCCATCTCCGGGAACTCGATAGTTGCCGGCTGCAGGCCGAGCAGCGTTCGCAGGCTTATTTCGACCACTTGACCGCCCTGCCGGTTCTGGATCAGGACGACGGTCGCTTGTATCGGTTCCCTCCGACCGACGATTCCCCGGACGCAACGCTGCCGCCGTTTCTGGAAACGCAAACGGGCTTGCGTCTCGAACATCTGCCTGCCCATCACTTGCTGATCGAATTTGCCGAACGCATGAAACGCGAAAAGACGGGGATCCTCCGGCTTTTCGCCCTCGATCCGATCAACCCGCGCAATGTGGCCGACTTCGTCGAGCGCGAAGCGCTGGAGGATCTCAACAGCGGGAAACGGGTCGTGCAACGCCGGGAAACCATCGAGGGCCGGGACTACCTGCGCAGCATCTACCCGCTGCCGCAAAGCCCCCGTTGTCTTCGATGCCATGCACCTTCACGCGCGCATCCGAGCTTGATCGGTGGTCTGTCGCTTTCGCTGCCGTTCGAATCCCCGCAGCCCCCGACCGTGGTCGGCCGGTATTCCGGGGTAGTAATTTTAGTCGTGTTTTTAGCGGCCATGCTGGCGCTGATTTATTTTGTGGGCTGGCGCTCGACGGTCGGCTACATCCGGGCGCAGGAGGAAATGCGGCGACGCGCCAGTCTCGATCCGCTTACCGGCGTCACCAATCGTCCCACCCTGGTGTTGAACCTCGAACGGGAAATGGACCGCGCCCGGCGTTTGCAGACGTCCATCTCGCTGGTTTTGGTGGATATCGACCATTTCAAAGAGATCAACGGTCGCTTCGGGCGCAAGCTGGGGGACGTCGTATTGAAACGGGTGGCCGATATCTTGCGCGCGCAGATCCGCAGCTACGATCTGGCCGGACGCACCGGCGGTCAGGAACTGGCCGTCATTCTTCCGCAGACATCCTTGTCGACGGCGGCCGAAATCGCCGAACGTCTGCGCGCCACCGTGGCCCTGGAACCGGTGCGACACGGCACGCGTTCCGCGCCGGTGACGATTTCGCTGGGCGTGGCCGAGTTGCGTCCCGAAATGCGCACGGTGGATTCCCTGCTCGGGCGCGCCGCCAATGCGCTCTACAACGCCAAGGCCAACGGCTACAATCGTGTCGAAACCGACGACGTTTATCCGACCCAAACAGCACCGGACTCTACCTCGACTTGAGGCGTCCATCCGGTGCGCGAGCGTGAAAACCTGACCCGCTTCCCTTTGGCCTTTACTCGCTGAAGGGGGTTTGCTAGAGTCCGGGCCATATGACCGATTGATTGAATGAGGAAGAACCATGTCGTTATGTGCAGGGGTCGAAATCCGGTTTTGCGCGGTCTGTTGCTGGTTCGTATTTGCGCTCGCGGCTTGTGCAAACAGCAATGAACCGTGCTCCATCGTGGAGGGCGGCGATGTGGATGTCGCGGACAACCCCGCCGAAACGGATGGCGATGGCGATGCCGATGCCGATGACGCGCTGGGGGAGATGGATGTCGACGCGGAGCCCGAGGCCGATGTCGAACGCGCTGATGAGGAAGACGCCCCGGAAGTCGACGCGCCCGACGGCGACGGCGAAGCCGAGCTGGAAGCGGAGGCCGAAGCCGAAGTCGAAACCGAAGCGGAAATCGAGGCCGAGACGGAAGCCGAAATCATTGTCGTTCCCGACGAGACGCTCGTGACGCTGGACGGCTTGCGGGTGGTGCGTCTGAAGGGGTCGGCCTATGTGCGCGGTTATCGGCTGGGCGCGGTGCTCGGCGATCAGATCATGGAATTCTACCAGTCCTATCTGCTCGATTACGTGGCGCAGGATTTTGCGGACGACGTGGCGCTGGCCCGCATGATCGTCGAGGCCATGGTCGACTTGACCGATGAGCAGGACGCCATGCTGCACGGCATCGCCGATGCGGTGGTTTCCATGCAGGATACGGCCATCATGCTGCCCGACGGCACCGCCGCCACCTTCGGTTTCCAGGACATCGTGCTGGCCAACATCATTTCCGATATCGCCATGTTCGGCTGCTCGTCCGCCTCCGCCTGGGGATCGCTGACCGCCGACGGCGAAACCGTGGTTGCGCGCAATCTCGACTGGGACGCCGGACCCGACCAGATGCTGGGCACTGGGACCGTCGTCGTAAGCGAAACGCCCGAAGACGAAAGCTGGCAGCTCGTGCTGGTCACCTGGCCCGGCATGATCGGCTGTCACAGCTGCATGAACGGCGACGGGCAGGCGGCCTTTATTCATGATTCGAGGCGTTACGGCTCAGGCATTGTCTATTCTGGACTCGAACCGCGTTCCTATGCCCTGCGCAAGGCGCTGCTGGCCGCCGAGGGTTCCTCCGATCCCTTCACCGCCTTCGAATATTCGCTGGAAACGAGCGCCTGGAACTCGGGCAACAACTTCCATTTCGTCACGCCCCACAAACCGGGCCGCTACGCCGGAGCCTGTTTCGAAACCAACGACCAGCCCGATCACCCGGACGGCTTCGCCACCTTCCGCACGCCGCTGGATACGGCCGTCAACGGGCTCGACAACACCGAGACGATGCTGGTCACCAACCATTTCAGAAAGCGTAGCGACACGATCAGTGCAGGCTGGCGCTATGGCGAGTTGATCCAGTCGCTGGGAACCTGCCTCGACCCGCAGGACGAAGACAACCCCAGCGCCGATGGGGTCATCGACCTCGCCGACATCGTGTGGATGGTCAACCAGGTGGAACTGGGCACCACCACCGTGCACACCATCGGTTTCAAGCCCGCCACGAAAACCCTGATCGTCCACGCCAGCGGCCCCGGTGTGCTGGCCTCGGAAGCTCCCGGCGTGACCGTTCCCTGGGAGACGCTCTTTCCCTGGTGAGGAGAGGAAGGTCGCAAGAGTGAAAACGGAGAAGAAATGTCGGGCAAGAAATTTGCCCGACCTAGGCTTGAGTGCGACAGGCCGGATGCCCGGACTTCGAAAGATTAGCGAAACGAAGGGGTGCCACAGTTTCACGCGATCCGACGGATCGTGGGAAGCTGTGCAAAATAAAGAAGACACAGCCTCCCGAACGTCGTTCGTGAGACTATGGCACCCACTCAAAACCAGGCCACCCGGCCGTCGTTAAATCCGGAAAGAATTGTCGGGCAAGAGATTCACCCGACCAACGTTTGAGTGCAACCGCTGCCCCCCACGTAAAAACGGGCGTGGTTGCCCACGCCCGCTAGCCATGTAGGTCGGACAGATTTTCTGTCCGACATTTTCTCTTGATGTTTAATTACCCCAAATGATACAATCCTCACATGAAGGATCTAAGACGACTTTATATTGAAAGCGGTACATACTTTTTCACTGTCGTAACCAATAAACAGCGGGATTTACTGTGTAAACAGGAAGCACGTCTTGCGTTGAGGACAGCTGTAAACGATGTACGTTCGGCGCATCCGTTTGATATTATTGCATGGGTTTTATTGCCGGATCATTTGCATTGCATCTGGACGTTGCCATCGGATGATGCTGATTTTTCAATTCGCTGGAGTTTAATCAAACGAAGTGTTTCTTACCAATTGAAAGACACGTTCGATACGCGCTCGGATCGAACAGTGAAACAGGTGAAAAGACGTGAAGCCGGATTTTGGCAACACAGGTTTTGGGAACATGCAATAAAAGACGAAAACGATTTAATTCGTCATTTTGATTATGTCCATTTTAATCCGGTAAAGCATGGTTTGGTTGAAAAACCGTCCGATTGGGAATGGTCAACCTTTCATAAATATCTGCGAATGGGATATTATGATGCAGAGAGAATGCCAGCAGATGAAGATGTTGCCGGAGAATAAGCTCTTGTTTTTGTCGGACAGAAAATCTGTCCGACCTACAATACTGGGAGACGCTCTTTCCCTGGTGAGGCGGAGGAAGGTCGCAAGAGTGAGAGCGGAGACGAAATGTCGGGCAAGAAATTTGCCCGACCTAGGCTTGAGTGCGACAGGCCGGATGCCCGGACTTCGAAAGATTAGCGAAACGAAGGGGTGCCACAGTTTCACGCGATCCGACGGATCGTGGGAAGCTGTGCAAAATAAAGAAGACACAGCCTCCCGAACGTCGTTCGTGAGACTATGGCACCCACTCAAAACCAGGCCACCCGGCCGTCGTTAAATCCGGAAAGAATTGTCGGGCAAGAGATTCACCCGACCAACGTTTGAGCGGAATCGCTGCCCCCCACGTAAAAACGGGCGTGGTTGCCCACGCCCGCTAGCTATCGAAGTGAAAAGGTGCTTAGACGCTTACGCGGAATTCTTCCCAGGCGCGCGCCTTGAGCCAGTCGCGGAAGTCGGGATGCGCCACCGAGATCAGGTTCTTGATGAACTCGTGCTGGCTCTGACCCGACAGACGCGCCACGCCGTATTCGGTGACCAGGAAGAAGCGTGCGCCCTCGCGGCCGCCCATCAGGTCGGGGCCGATATGGCTGATCGGCGTACCTACCGGCATGTAAGGCAGGATGCTGGAACGGCGTTTGCCTTCGGCGGTGGTGTGGGTGGATTTGAGGCAGAGATAACCCAGACCACCCTTGCCCAGACCGCGGAAGATGGTCGCGCCGCCGCCCACGCCCGAGTGGTGGTTGCGGTAACGGCCGCCCGAGTTGACGTGTCCGTGGAAATCCACCGCCAGGCAGTTGTTGATGCCCAGTCCGTAGTGGAAACCTTCGGGAATCACTACGCGCGAGGCGGGGGAGATGATGATGGCCGGGTTGTTGCTGATGCGCTCGTAGAAGTCGCTGTTTTCTTCACAGATGGTGAAGGTGCACACCATTTTGCCGTCGAGTATGGTGCGCGTGCCGTCCTTCTCGATGAAGTGCGATCCCGCGATTTTGCCCGCGTCGAACAGATCCAGGGTGAAGGGCTCCATCATTTCGGTGTAGCTGCGGCCGGTCCAGCTTGAATCCTTGAGACCTTTGATGGCCAGCACGCCGGTGGAACCGAAGCCCACCTGGATGGCGCGCCCGTTGGCGTAATGCTTGTTCATCTCGATGTGGTTGACCACATGCTCCGAAACCGCCAATTCGACTTTGTTGGGCGATTTGAAGCTGTCGGCGGGCAGGGACGGAACCTTGCCTTCGTCCTCGACGACGAACAGGCGTCCGGCCTTGGCCAGCTTCTCGAACTGCTTGATGTTCACCGTATTGGGTGCATCGCTGATGCCGCGGGTGAAGGGGTATTTGGGATTGACGTACAGCAGCAGGTTGGCATCCGCATTGGCCAGCACTTTTTCGATGATCTCGCCGTTGGCGCCGTTGGCGGGGCCGTTGCTCATGTCGCCGTTCTCGTCGGGCGGCGTCATGACGGCGATGAAGGTGTCGACCACCGGGTTGTTGTCCGGGTCGTAGCCCATGGAATCCACCGCGTCGGGGAAATGGATCGACTGCATGTTGGTGACGCCCATGCGGGTGGTGTTACGGCCCACGTAATCGGGGTACAGCATGCGTGTGACGGTGGTGTCGGGGATGATGGCGTTGGTCGCGCCGCCGATGAACGGCGAGCAGAACTGAATGCGGCGTTCCTTCAACTCTTCGTAATGATTGATGAGTTTCTTCAAGCCTTCCAGCTTGCGGGTGACGCCGTTGACCTTCTTGGCCATGTTGGCGAAGATCGAGGTGGAGTCGTTGGCCGCCATATCGTGAAACATGCCCTTGCTCGACAGCGCATCGCCCAGACACAGACGATGGGGAGCCATAAAGAGCGCTTGCTTGATCACCAGGTCGTGGATGTCTTCCTTCTGGATGAAGTCCCACAAATGATCGTAGAAGGAATGCGGCTCCGACGTGGCGAAACCCGAGGCGACGGTCATGTTGGATTTGATGGAATTCTTGAGCGCTTCATCATGGCTCATGATCCGGTCGGCAAAAAATTGTGGATAGCGGTCGGACATGGTCATCATCTCCTCGGTCGATCGGGGTTTGCGATTGAGTCGGAACTCGAGTCGGATATTACGAATCGTTGTCGGTTTCCGGTACCATTCAATTGTCGGTTGCGGGTGCCGATGAACACCCGTTCAGCATCCAAATTCAGCAGGGTCGATCGGGACTGTACGGAACGAAAAGCTTTGTTTCGAGCCGGAGTCCGATATTCCGCCACAGGGGAAAGACCAGTCTGGCTCGTACCAAAAAAACCGCGTGATGTCAACCTTTTTGCGCCACTTGAACAGCGGGCGACGGGGGATTCCCGCCGCTGCAAAAGCACCCTTACCAGATATCGGCAGAAGTTTCGCCAACTTGAGTGAATCGATGATGAATGAGGGGTCATTCATTGATGAACAGATGCCTAGCCGTTTTCTTATGAGCGAAGGTTATGAGAAGGGGGAAGGTACGAATTCTAACTCAATGTCCCGCGACCGCATTGATGGAACAAAGCGGCATCGTTCCGGATGGCAACTCGCTGAGGCTCTTTCCGTGCGCTTGTCGCATCGTGTTGATCTCCGAGGCCGTCCGAGCTAGTACCACGTAGAGAACATGGTCCGCAATCCACTCAGGATGCTTTTTTTCGCTGACCGTAAAGGTCATCTGAATGCTCGGCGTTGCTCCCACCGGCAGACTGTCCTGAACGTAATAGCGTTGATCGCCGCCGTGAACAACAGAGTAGAGGCGTGCGTCGGCCGAGAGAGATTCGACGTTAGTGAATTCGACTGTAGCTCGAAACGGTGTTCCAGCCTCGGGGACCACAAGTTTTCCCGCTTCGTCGAGAGGTGCTGTAAAGCGGCAGGCTGCCTTATCACTAGGCAGTGGGAGTTTTATTTCCAGAGCCCGTATGCGTTCTTCCAAAGCTGTCGTCTGTGCCCTCAGTTCTTTCAAGTTTTCCTTGAGATTGGCGATATCGCGATCCATGCCGCCCAACATGCCACACAGTGTGCCGTAGCCGATGGCGAGAGTTACGATCACAGTTAAAATACCTGTTACGAAAGCAAGTTTCTTATCCGTCATAGTTCATCCTCCCTTGCATGGACAAACACCTCCCGTAAAATCCCGAGCGGGGTATTCCCAATTTGGAATTATGCAAACCATGATGGTGATATTTACACGGCGAGCTTATGTAAACTTTCAAGAGAAGTCAACGGAATAAAATCGACCTACTTCACCACCAACTCGAAACTCTGCGCGCCGGTGCTAAAGGCTTCCTGGAGCTGGAAGGTGGAAGGGCTGACGCCGTCGTATTGAATGACCGCCACTTCGCCGGTGAATTGCGAAATCAACGGATAGAAGGCGAAAAAGCCGGTGGCGTTCGAGGCGTAGCCGTCGAAATCCACGATGCCGGTTTCCGAGCCCGTCTCCCACTCGGCCAGTTCGGCCAGGACGGCGAACTCACGAATGTAGTAGCCGATGGGAACGTCTCCCTCAGCGTCCGCTTCGGCGTCGGGGTCGAGGACGAAGTTGAAGGCCGTCACACCCACCAGGGCATCGGGCAGATCGGGGTCGCGCGCGATTTCGACGCGGCGCAGGTCGGTGGCGGCGTGTTCGATCACCTGGTCTTCCAGGGGGACCGGTTCGGGATAGCGAAGCGTGTAGTCCACCGTTGCGGTTTGCAAGGCGCCGTTTTCCACGCCCACCACCGTGTAGTACAACGCCCCTTTGGTTTTGGCCTCGGGAATGGCACGGTTCATGTTGGCGCGGTCGCTCGGGGCGTGATCGAAGCGCAGCCCGGCGGTGAAGCTCAACGTCGCGCCGTCGTCCGACAGCGTGACGTCCTTGCACCACGCACCGATGCCACGGCTGGTGTAGCCGTGCGCCGGGTCGTAATCGTCGGGGTAGTCGGGCCCCTGCTCCACGCGCGTGTCGTATTCCACACCCGTGACGAGCACCGCGTAGTGGTCGAAGCCGGTGAGGCTTTCCTGAACCAGCGAAACATCCACTTGCTGTTCGGCTTGATTCTCGGGGGCGCTGAGTGCGAAGTCCGCCTTACCCGTGGCAAAGCCCAGAATGTCGGGCGAATGGGCCGTCTGATAGCGGTAATCGAGAAGCGGGGTATCGTCCATCTGCTCGCCGGTGGTGAAATTGCCGCCGATGAAAGCCGCATCCAGGGTGGCTCCGGCGACGGACGGCGGGTCGCAGGCGTTCAGGAACGGATGGAGCTTGTACCAGGAGATGCGGTGGTTGAGCCGTTCCCAGCGCAGCGAGAAACCGTTGGTGACGATCCCCGAGGGGCAGGCGCTCGGGCTGGGAGCGGGGTTGTCGGTCTCGCCCCCGGATTCCGCGTCCGTGTCGCCGTCGGGATCGGCTGCGGAGTCGTCGCCGCCGCAATTTGTCAGTAGGCTGAGCGAAAGCAGGGTGGTTACGATCAAGATCCAAATTGCGGTCCAACGGCAAACCCCTGTGTGTCCCTGCTTCACGCCAACCTCCTACCTGCAAGCGTTCGATGATCCGAAAGCGCCAGCTTACCGCAAGCTGTCCGTCGGTGCAAGTGACGTAAAAACGGCCGTAGGGCGTTTCAATTTTGATTGAGTCTCGAATCATCTTCGATGGATGGTGGGTGGCACGGGCTAAACCGTTAGGTTTGCCCGTGAAAACAGCATGGGCAAGCCAAAGGCTTGGCCCATGGCACCCCGTAAGCCGAATGATAGTGGGTGAAAAACGGTGAAAAGTAGAATTGAAGCGCCGTAAAAACGGCCGACCCCCGGAGGAGTCGGCCGTTGCAAAATCCAAAAAACGACGACGATCAGGCGTTGCCGCTCATGTCGGGTCGCGGATACAGTCCCGCGCCTTTCACCATCTCGGGGACGGCTTTTTCCCACTCGATGGCCATGATGTGCACGCCCGAGACGCCTTCCATCTCCTTGAGCTGCTTGATGGTTTCGATGGCGATCTTGATGCCTTCGGCCTGCATTTCTTCTTTTTCGACCGACTTCATGCGGTCCACCATGGCCTTGGGTACATCCATGCCCGCCACGTTGTTGGCCATGTAGGAGGCCATACGCGCCGATTTCATCGGGGTGACGCCTGCCATGATCTTCACTTTCTCGTGCAGGCCGCGCTTGCGCACGCCCTCCATCCACTCGCCGAAGCGGTCGAGGTTGAAGATGCACTGGGTCTGGATGAAGTTCGCTCCGGCAGCCACCTTCTTGGCCAGGCGCGGAACGCGGATGGCGAAGGGGTCGGCGAAGGGATTGGCGGCCGCACCGATGAAAATCTTGGGCGCGCCCTTCTTGATGGGTTTGCCGCCCTGGAACAGCTCTTCGTCGCGCATCTTGCGCACCACATCGACCAGCTGAATCGAATCGATGTCGTAGACGTTTTTCGCACCGGGGTGGTCGCCGAAAACCTGGTGGTCGCCGGAGAGGCACATCAGGTTGTGGATGCCCAGCGCCGCAGCCCCGAGGATGTCCGATTGGATGGCGATGCGGTTACGGTCGCGGCAGACCATCTGCATCACCGGCTCCAGGCCCAGATCCAGCAACAATTTGCAGGCGGCCACGGAGGACATGCGCACCATGGCGGTCTGATTGTCGGTGACGTTGCAGGCGTCCACGTAGCCTTTGAGAATGGAGCCCTTTTCCTTCACGATCTCGGGATCGCAGCCGCGCGGCGGTCCGCATTCGCCCGTGATCGCAAAGTGTCCCGCTTCGAATACCGCTTCCAGATTGCTTTTGGTGATCATTTCAAATCCTCCCGCACGATACGCCGGGGTCCGCCGTCGCGCGAGGTGGACCAGTTGTTCACGTCCATGATCTTTTCGTAGTTATCGAGCTGCCCCAGTTCTTCGAGGCGGTCGATGATCACCTGCCAGCCGCAGGGAATGTCGGGCCGTACTTCGCAGACGCCCTTCATGGAACCACCGCAGGGACCGTTCATCAGGCTTTTCGAGCAGCGGGTGACCGGGCAGATGCCGCCGGTGAGGTGCAGTTTGCAGGCGCCGCAGCCCTGGCAGCGTTCAGCGTATTCACCGGGCTGTTCGGTCAGGCCCATGAAGGTGGTGTTGAGCGACGGAAAAACCGGCATGGCGGTCAGTTTCTCGGCGCACAGTTGCACGCCCACCCCGCAAGCCATGGACATCACCGCCTGGCAGCCGTCCAGGTGAACATCGAGCATCTCGATGAATTCGGGATCGCACTGCCGTTCCAGGGTGACTTCGACGATTTCGAGCGGCTTTTCCTGCTGGCGACGGCTCAGCTTCAACTGCGAACTTAAAATGCCCACTTCCTTTTCGCCGCCGGCGTTGCATACGGTTACGCAACCTTTGCAGCCGACCAGGGCGATCTTCGCGAATGGTTCGAGCATGGCTTCCAGCTCGGCCATCGGCTTTCGTTCCGCCATTATCATGCGCCTACCTCCACGTGCTCCAGGTTAGTATCCCCATTTAATGGTCCGATTGCGCGGATCTTCTCGGTGAACTCGGTGAATAACTGGGCCAGTTGCGGACCCATCGAGGCGGCATTGTTGTGAAATTCAAGACGCTCGGGATCGATGCGCGCTTCTTTGACTAATTCGCGGGCGCGGGCGACACGCCGTTTGGCTTTGAAATTGCCTTCGATGAAGTGGCAATCCCCTTCCATACAGCCGACCACCAACACGCCGTCCGCTCCGTTCCAGAAAGCTTCCAGAATCTCCTTGATCTCGGCGCGGCCGGAGCAGGGGATGCGGATGATCCGCACGTTGGTGGGATACTGCAGGCGCATCGAACCGGCCAGATCGGCGGCGGCGAAGGCGCAGTAATTGCAGCAGTAGGCTACGATTCTCGGCTCGAAATCAGCCACGGGTCGTCTCCTCGTTGTTCAACATCGTCAGCATGGCGCTGATCTGGTTATTGGTTACGTGCTGGAGTTGAATGGCCTTGCCCGGACACTCGGAGGCGCAGACACCGCAACCCTGGCACTCGGCGGGCTCGATGAAGGCGTAGCCGTCCACCAATTTGGGGACACCGTAGGGGCAGGCCCGTGCGCAGCACATGCAACGGGCGCATTTGTCGGGATCGACCACCGAGACCTGACCGCCGACCATCATTTCGTTGCTCGACAACACGCTGGAAGCGCGCGCGGCGGCGGCGGCGGCTTGGGCGATGGTTTCGTCCACCGGTTTGGGACCGTGGGCCAGGCCCGCCATAAAGATGCCGTCGGAGGCGAAATCCACCGGGCGCAGCTTCTGGTGCACTTCGAGGAAGTAGTTGTCGGCCGTGCGCGGCAGCTTGAGGATGGTGGCCACGTCATCGGTATTATTGGGTTCGATGGCGGCCGCCAGAGCGACCAGATCGGCCTCGATATCCACTTTGCCCATGCGCGGCAGGTCGATGGTGACGGTCGCGCCCTTGTCCGACGGCTTGACCAGCGGCGGGTTTTCGACATCGTAACGCATGAACAGCACGCCCAGACGGCGCGCTTTGTTGTAGAGGTCTTCCTTGAGTCCGTAGGAGCGCATCTCGCGCATGAGGACGGTGACGTTGGCTTTGGGTGCGCGTTCCTTGATGGCCAGGGCGTTTTTCAGCGCCTGGGCGCAGCAGACGCGCGAGCAATAGGGGCGTTCCTCATTGCGGGATCCCACGCACTGGATCATCACGATGTCTTTCATGGCCGCGAAATCGGTGGCCGGATCGGCCAGCTTTTCTTCCATGTCCATCTGGGTGATGATGGCGGGCGATTCTCCGTAGGCGTATTCCTTGGGGGTGCTTTCGTGTCCGCCGGTGGCCACAATGGTGGCGCCGTGCTCGTAGACTTCCCGGCGTTTCTCACCGTTCTGGCCGATTTCGATGGTGCTTTCGAAGTTCCCCAAGAATCCGGTGGTGCGGATCAGGTTGGCGTTGAGATACACGGTGATCAACGGGTTCTCGTTGACCATTTTGATGAGGCTCTCATTGAAACCTTTGATGTCCTGGCCGTCGTGGGTGGCGCGCAGGCGGTTGAGATTGCCGCCCAGGCGATCGCTTTTTTCGATCAGGACTACCGGGAATCCCTGGGTGGCGAGTTCCGTGGCGGCCGTCATGCCCGCCAGTCCGCCGCCGATGACCAGGGCGCTTTGCACCACCGATTGTGAGCGCTTGTGCAAGGGCTTCAGCTCGCGGGCGTTGGCGACGGCCATATCCACCATCATTTTGGCTTTTTCGGTGGCCTTCTCCGGCTCTTGGGCGTGCACCCAGGAACATTGCTCGCGGATGTTGGCCATGCTGAACAGGTAGGGGTTGACGCCGACTTCCTTGAGGGTGCCCTGGAACAGCGGTTCGTGGGTACGCGGCGTGCAGGAGGCCACCACCAGGCGGTTGATGCCTTTTTCCTTGATGATCTCCTTCATATGCACGGCGTTATCCTGCGAGCAGGCGAACAAAACGCCTTCCGAGTGCACCACATCGCCGTGTTTTTTGGCGTATTCGGCGACGTCGGGAACGTCCACCACCGAGCCGATGTTGATGCCGCAATTGCACACGAAAACGCCGATGCGTTGATCGCCGCTTTCGGTGTCGATTTCAGCGGGCATCTCGGGCTGGATGGTTTCCGTGCCGCGAGCGGGAGCCAGATCGCGCATGGCGAAGGCGGCCGCGCCGGAGGCTTGGGCCACCGTTTCGGGAATGTCTTTCGGCCCCTGCATGACGCCGCAGACGAAAACGCCGGGACGCGAGGTGGCCAGGGGCGCATAGGGGCTGTTTTTGGCGAAACCATAGACATCGAGTTCGATCCCGACGCGCCTGGCCAGCTCCTTGACGTCTTTTTGCGGTTTCAGTCCGGTGGAAAGCACCAGCATGTCGAAGGTTTCTTTCACCGGCTGGCCGTCTTCCCCCACGTAAGTGACTTGAATGTCGCTCGATCCGGGCACTTCGTCCACGCGCGAGATGGTGGCGCGCACATAGCGCACGCCGTACTGGCTCTGGGCGCGGTTGCAGTAGTCGTCGAAGCCCTTGCCCATGGCGCGCAGGTCCATCATGAAGATGGTGGTCGACAGCTCGCCGTGGGAGTGGTCGGTGGCGATGACCGCCTCTTTGGTGGCGAACATGCAGCAGACGCCCGAACAGTATTTGCGGTCGTGGCGTTCGTCGCGCGAGCCGACGCACTGGATCCAGGCGACTTTTTTGGGTTCCTTGTTGTCGGAGGGACGCTTGACGTGTCCGACGGTCGGACCGGTAGCGCTCAGGAAGCGTTCGAATTCGAGGCTGGTAACCACGTTGGCCCAGCGGCCATGGCCGTACTCGCCGAGCTGATCGGCTTCGAACTGATCGAAGCCGGGCGAGAGGATGACCGAGCCGACGCTCAAGGTCTGCTCGTAGCCTTTCATATCGTGGTCGATGGCCTTGGCCTGACAGGCCTCCTCGCACAAGCCGCACTCGGAGCAGATGCCGCAGGCCAGGCAACGCTGGGCTTCGGTGACGGCCTGTTCTTCGGTGAGTCCGTCGCCCAGTTCGGCGTAATCGCCTTTGCGTTCGGCAACGTCGCGCAGGGCGGGATGCTGGCGCGGGGCTTTGGCGACGCGCTTTTTGGGGCGGTCGGCGATGGGACGGTCCCATTCGCGATCGGCTTTCAGGTCGCGGTTGTTCAGGTAGCGGTCGATGCTCTCGGCGGCTTCCTTGCCGTGGGCGATGGCGCGGATGGCGATGGAAGGACCGGCGAACATGTCGCCCCCGGCGAAGATGCCCTGCACGGGCGTTTCGCAGGTGAGCGGGTCGCCCTGCAACCAGCCGCGCGCCGCGATATCGTCGAGGCCCGAGCCTTCGACGAAGCGGGTGTCGGCCTGCTGGCCGATGGCCAGAATCACGGTATCGCACTCGATGACGGTGCGTTGTTCCTCGTCGTATTGCGGGCTGAAACGGTGGTCTTCGTCGAAGACGCGCGTGCAGGCCTTGAAGGCCACGCCCGTGACGTTGCCGTCGGCGTCTTTGAGCACTTCGGCCGGGCCGAGGCTGTTGTGACGCTGGACGCCTTCCTGCTCGCCTTCGATGATTTCATCGGCGGAGGCCATCATTTCGTCGCGCGATTCCAGGCAACACAGATGCGTTTCGGCGCCGTCGACGCCGTCGTTCTGGCGCAGGCTCGTGCGGGCGACATCGTAGGCCACGTCGCCACCGCCGATGACCACCACGCGCTTGCCGATGGCGGGCAGCTCGCCCAGAGCCGAGCCGCGCAGGTAGTCGACACCCGCCATGACACCGACGCCGTCGATACCGGGGATGTCGATCAGGCGGCCCTTCTGGGCACCACCGGCGACGAACAGGGCGTCGTAGTCTTTGTAGAGGTCGGACAGTTTGAGATCCTGGCCGATGGCGCTGTTGCAGCGGATTTCCACGCCCAGATCGGTGAAGGTTTCGATTTCACGGTCGAGCACGTCCTGGGGCAGGCGATAGTCGGGGATGCCGTAGCGCAGCATGCCGCCCGCCTTGGGCGCGGACTCGTACACCACCGCATCGTGACCCTTGAGGCGCAAAAACCAGGCGGCCGACAATCCGGCCGGACCGCCGCCGACGATGGCGATGCGTTTGCCGGTCGCTTCGCCGACTTCCGGCAGGGCCTTTTTGCCCGACTTCATTTCGTAATCGGAGATGAAGCGTTTGAGATCGCGAATGGCGATGGGTTCATCGACTTCGCCGCGGTTGCAGGCGTCTTCGCAGGGATGCGGGCAGACGCGGCCGCAGACGGCCGGGAAAGGCAGATCGCGGCGCACCACCTTGAGGGCTTCTTCAAAGCGTCCCTGGGCGATCAGCGCCACGTAACCCTGGGCGCGCACGTGCGAAGGGCAGGCGTCGCGGCAGGGGGCCGTTCCGCGCTTTTCGACGGAATAGCCGCCGGGGATGGCTTGCGGGTAACGCTTGCGGATGGCGCGGCGACCGTCCATGCCCATGTTGTATTCGTTGGGAACCTCGATCGGGCACACCTTGACGCATTCGCCGCAGCCGGTGCAGCGGGCGAGGTCGACGAAGCGCGGATGGCGCTGGAGCTTCACGTCGAAGTGTCCGGCCTCGCCGTCGACGTTGAGCACTTCCGTGCTGGTCAGGATTTCGATATTGGGATGGCGGCCCACTTCGATCAGCTTGGGCGACATGATGCACATGGCGCAGTCGTTGGTGGGGAAGGTTTTGTCCAACTGGGCCATGCGACCGCCGATGGCGGTGTCGCGTTCGACCAGATAGACCTTGAAACCGCTTTCCGCCAGATCCAGGGACGCCTGCATTCCGCCGATGCCTGCGCCCACCACCATGATGGCTCCTACCGGTTGTCGATCGCTCATGGCAGCCCCCGTTCGCTGAAGAGTTGTGTGGGATCGCTAAGATGATGTTTGAAGAGGCTGCGTCCACGGCTCGGGTCGATGGCGTACAGCATCAGTTCCGTGAAGTAGAGCACCGGCAGGGCTTCGATGCCTTGCTCGTTGGCGGCGCCCCACTGGCGGTCGAGATTCATGAAGCACATGGGGCAGCCGGTGACCAGCGCCTGTGCGCCGGCCTGGCGCGCCATGTCGAAGAGATTTCCGCAGAGCTGACCCACGATTTCGTCGCGGCTCAAGGTGAGGCTGCCGCCGCAGCAGACCGTCTTGAGCGGCCAGTCGACCGTTTCGGCTCCGGCCGCTTCGAGCAGCGTTTCCATCTCGCGCGGATTTTCCGGGTTGTCTTTGCCGGTGACTTCGGGCGGCCGGTTGGTGAGGCAGCCGTAATAGCAGGCCAGGGTGAGGCCTGCGAGGGGCTTTTGCACCTTACCATGGAAATGCTCGACGAATTCCTCATTGCCGAAGAGGTCGAGCACGTGGAAGACCTTGGATTGTCCGGTGACGTCTTCCACACCCTCGGGCGCGCCGTGTTCGAGAACATGCTTGCGTGCACCGGCCAGCCGGGCGAAGCAGGCCGAGCAGGGCGTCATGACGTCCAGGCCGGTTTTGTCGGCGATGGCCAGGTTGCGGGCCGCCAACGCGACGCCCAACCCTTCGTCGATGCTGTGTGCGCTCGATGCGCCGCAGCAGTTCCAGTCGTCCAGTTCCTGCAATTCGATGCCGAGACGGTCGCACAGGTCGCGGGTGGATTCATCCAGTTCGCGTCCGGTGCCATGACCGCTGCATCCCGGGTAATAGGCGAGTTTCATTTACCCCTCCGTTCGAAGATCGCTCGTACGTCGCGGCGTCCGGCTTTGCGGGAGAACAGCTTGATTTTACCGCGCTTGAACAGCGCCATACCCAGCTTGAAATCTTTGAAATACTCGCCGGTTTTCATCTTGTAATCGCGCATCATGCCCAACTCGCTCAACCGCCCGTTATGTTTAACGGTTTTGAGGAAGCTGTTGTGAAAGGCGCTGATGCCGGGTTCGGCCGCTTCCACCCCTTTTTCCATGGCCCGCTTGCGCATGTAATCCATCAGGCGTGGAATATCGATTTGATTGGGGCAGCGTGTGTTGCAGGTTTCGCAACCCACACACAGCCAGATATGACGCGACCGCAGGACGCGGTCTTCCAGCCCAAGCTGTATGCAGCGCATCAAATCGTGCGGGATCAGATCGGTGATGCCGAAAAGCGGGCACCCGGCCGAGCATTTTCCACACTGGTAACAGGACATGGCGTTGATGCCGGTTGCCTCCTCCGCTTCCCGGGCCAGCCCGGAAGTGGGATGAATGGCCCCGCCACCTTCTTCGTTGCGGTATTCATTCGTGTCTGACATTCAATAAGTCCTTGTTTTCAGATAGGATTACGCACTCATTGCACCATTCTCCGCTGCGGACGCAACAAAGCCCTCTTCCTCGCTATCGCGAAACTCAGAGGTTGTCAAGGATGGTTGTCAGCTTCAAAAAGTCCTTCAGCCGACGTCCTCCCTCGCACCACGCGCTTGAGCAACGAATACGAACGGTTGCGATTTAACTATTTCAGCATATCCAATAGAGCGCGGAGCTCAGCATCCTCCATTTCAAATGCGTGTTCCGAGGCCGGAAAGCTTTGCGCTTCCACCTCTTGGCGGTATTGGTCGGCCGCCTGCTGCATCCGGTCGCCCAGGGACGCATAGGACTTGACGAACTTCGGGGAGAATCCCGCCCGGATTCCCAGAAGATCATGTACGACCAGCACCTGTCCGTCACAGCCGGATCCCGCCCCGATCCCGATAACCGGGATGGCAAGGCGTTTGGAAATCAATTCGGCGAGACGGTCGGGCACGCATTCCAAAACCAACATACAGGCTCCAGCATCCTGAAGCCGTTCAGCATCTTTGACGATCCGGATCGCGATATCGGCCGTGCGGCCCTGGACGCGATATCCCCCGATCAGGCCTGCGGTCTGGGGCGTCAAGCCCAGGTGACCGACGACGGGGATTCCGGCTTTCACGATCGCCTGCAGCGTATCGGCCACATGGCCGCCACCTTCGAGCTTGACCGCTTCGGTTCCGGCCTCTTTCATGAAGCGCCCGGCGTTGCGGATCGCCTCGGGGATGGTGACGTTATAGGACATGAACGGCATGTCGCCGATCACGTAAGCATTTTGCGTTCCACGCACCACGGCGGCGGAGAGCATGATCATTTCGTCCATGCTGACCGGCAGCGTGTCTTTATAACCCAGCACCACATTGGCGGCGGAATCGCCGATCAGCAGGCAGTCGATGCCGGCGGCGTCGAGGGCGCGCGCGGTGGGAGCGTCGTAAGCGGTCAGCATCGTAATCTTGCTGCCGTCCGCTTTTTTGCGCATGAGCGTGGATAGACTGATTTTCGACGTCGCCATGTATGCTTACCTCGCAGGCATGCGGTTCGGGCCCCACAAGTGGCCGGACCCATTTTAGGAAAGGAACCGCGCAAACGCAAGAACGAGTTGAAAAAAAATATTATTTTCCCAACACGTTGTAAACAAAAAGGAACTTGCGTTTTGCGCCGCCTTTCGTTAGCATCTCGCCAACGTTGATGACGCATTGGGAACACGTTGTAACCCCGTAGACAAAGGAGAGAGGGCATGTCGAAACTCGCACTTAAGGGTGGAAAACCGTTACGCAGCAAGCCGTATCCGAGCTGGCCCCCTTACGACAAACGCGAGGAAACCCAGCTTTTGGAGGTTCTACACAGCCAAAATTGGGGCGGGTATCCGTCGCCCAATGTCAAAGCGGGTGAGTTTGCGCGCCGTTTCGCCGCGGCCCACGATGCCAAATACGGCGTTTGCCTCGCCAACGGCTCCGTCACTCTCGAAGTGGCGTTGCGGGCGGGCGGCGTGACGGCCGGTGACGAAGTGATCGTCCCCAGTTACACCTGGCTGGCGACAGCCGGTTGCGCCGTCTACGTCAACGCCGTTCCGGTCTTCGTGGACGTGACACCGCAAAACTACACCCTCGATTGCGACGCAGTGGAGGCGGCCATCACGCCGCGCACCCGCGCCGTCATTCCGGTTCATCTGGCCAGTTCGATCGCCGATCTCGACCGCCTGAAGCGGATCTGCAAAAAACACGATCTGCTGTTGATCGAAGATTGCGCCCATGCCCACGGGGCCAAGTGGCGCGGCAAAGGCGTCGGCAGCCACGGCGATTTCGGCTCCTTCTCCTTCCAGTCTTCCAAACTCATGACCTCGGGTGAGGGCGGGGCCCTGATCATGAACAAGAAGGAGTTGGAAGAGAAAACCCAGTCCATCGTCAACTGCGGACGCAAGGAGTGGGGCTACGATTCCTTCAAGGGCACGGTTTTCGGCAACAACTACCGCCTCAGCGAATTTCAGGCGGGGGTGCTGATCGCCCAGTTGGACAAGCTTCCGGCTTTCACCCAAAAACGCGCCAAGAACGCGGCGGCGCTCACCGAGGCGCTGGCGGCCATCGAGGGCATCGGCGTTATCCGGCCCGACAAACGCACGACCGTTTCCGCGCACTACCAGTATGTTTTCAAATACGACCCGGCCGGGTTCAAGGGCCTGCACCGCGACCGCTTCCTGGAAGCCTTGGCGGCGGAGGGCATCATGGCCGACGGCGATTTTTACGAGCCGATCCACGAGCGTCCTATTTTCGACCCGCGGATGTCCGATTTCCCGCAACTGAAAAAACGCTACAAAAAAGGGATTACCTTCAAATCGGCCGATACCCCGGTGGCGCACAAGGCCGCCTACGACGAAGCCGTCTGGTTGCACTATCCCTATTTGATGGGAACGAAGAGCGATGTGCTCGACATTGCGCGGGCCGTTAAAAAAATTCAGAAAAACGTGGACGACCTGCTGTAAGCATTTCCCCCAAAAACATTCTTGACAGCCGTCCGGCATTCCGCCAATCTCAGGGGAGCGGAGCCGGACGGCTTTGCAGAGGATGGACTCAGACCGAAAGCGAGAAGCACCCATGGCCACGGGGACCGCGGCCGCCCGTAAAGGCGCGCCGAAGAAGAGACGTAGCGGCAAGTCCGCAGCGAAGGTGTCGGCGAGTGACCGACCCTTACGCATCGGATTGATCGGCGCGGGCTGGATCAGCACCGTGCATTACGACGCCTTTCAGGCGATCGGCGGTTGCGAGGTGGTGGCGCAGGCCGACCCCGATACCGCGCGCCACAAGGAATTCGTCCAAGAGCGCCCGATTCCGAACTACTACAAAACCCACAAAGGGATGCTCAAACGCCAGGACATCGACGCGGTGACGGTGGCGGTGCCCAACCGTCTGCATGCGCCCCTGGCCAAAGACGCCCTGCGCGCGGGCAAGCACGTCATTATCGAGAAGCCCCTGTGCCTCACGCTGGCCGACGCCGAGGAAATCGCCGATCTGGCGAAGACGAACGGGCTGGTGGTCGGCTACGCCGAGGAGCTGTGCTACATTCCCAAGTTCGTGCGCATGAAGCAGATTGCCGACGCGGGCGGGATCGGTCAGGTGTATATGGTCAAGCAGTGCGAGAAGCACGCCGGACCCTACTCGCCCTGGTTCTGGACGCGCGAGGGCGCGGGCGGCGGCATCCTGATGGACATGGGCTGTCACGCCATCGAATTCTGCCGCTGGTTCATGAACAAAAAACCGGTGAAATCCGTGATGGCCCACTGCGGTAAGTACCTGCACACCTGGGCGGAAGTCGAGGATCACGTCATCCTGACCTTGGAGTTCACCGACGGCACGCTGGCGCATGTCGAATCGAGTTGGGCGCTCAAGGGCGGCATGGCCTCCACCGCCGAGGTTTACGGTACCGAGGGCGTGCTCTACGGCGACCTGTTGACCGGGATGGGGCTCAAGGCTTATTCCGAAAAGGGCTTTCCAGAAATGTCGCACAACCGGGCGCAGGTGAGCGGTTCCGAGTCGTGCGGCTGGAGCGACCCCGACTTCGAGTGGTTGTGGAACAACGGCTACCCGCAGGAAATGCGCAATTTCCTCGACTGCATCCGTCACGGCGGCACACCGCTGGAGTCGGCGGCCGACGGCGATGCCGTTTTGGAAATCATGCTGGCGGCCTATCATTCGGCGGGCACCGGTCGGCGGGTCGAACTGCCGTTCCGGCCCGATGTGGAAACACCGGTCGATCTGTGGTTGTCGCCCCGGCACGATCTTTAGCGAAACCAAACCTTCACGCCGCGCCGGTATGTCCGGAGCGGAATGAAAGGCGACTCGTATCATCAAGAGGGAGACCATGGCTGAGCATGTTCGGATATTTTGCCGCGAAGACCCACCCCCCACGATCAAGGATCTGCTTGTCTTTTTCTCCGAGGAGGGCTTCGATGTGCGGCCCGATGAAGAAGAGGAAGAGGACGACGAAAGCTTCGAGGCCGCCAACCCCAGTTGGAACGAGACCAACCTGCTGCTCAATTCGGAACCGGAACCGATCGTGATGGAGTGCTGGCGCGACGACGAGGGGGACGAATTCGCCGAAATGCGGGATGAATTGCTTGAGTTGGCCGAAGAGATCGACACGGGCGATGCCGGTCGTGTCATCAAGCACATGAAATCCGCGACCTTCGTCATCACCCTCCCCGTTTTGGAGGATTTCGGCGACGACGGCCGCACCTTGACCGACGCCTTGATCACCTATTTAGCCACCAACCACGACGGGATGGCTTATGTGGAGGGTGAAGGGGTTTATGCCAACGACGAACTGATCTTGGAAGTTGTCTGAAAAACATGAAAAAAAAGCAAAGTGCGACGCCCGTCCAGGGTGAGTATGTGTTGGGATTCGACGGCGGCGGAACCAAATCGATCTGCGTGATCGCGCAAGCCGACGGCACGGTCGTCGGCGTGGGGGATTCCGGCGCTACCAATTTCCAGGGTGTGGGAGTGGGCGCGGCCGGGCAGGAGGTCGAAAAAGCCATCGTCCAGGCCTTGAAGCAGGCCGGAATTTCGGCCGATCAGGTGGCCACCGGCGCTTACGGTGTTTCCGGGGCCGACCGCGAGGCGGACTTCGATACCGTGTCCGAATACGTGTTGCCCCACAATCCGGCGGGTCACTGGCTGCTGGCCAACGATACCACCATCGCCCTGCGCGCCGGAACTTCCGACGGCGTGGGCGTAGCGCTCATCTGCGGCACCGGTTCCAACTGCATCGGCTTCAACGCCGAGGGCAAGCAGGCCAAGGTCGGCGGGCTGGGACGCTTCACCGGCGATTCGGGCAGCGGCGAAGATCTGGTCGAGCGGGCCATCATCGCCGCCATGCGCGCCTACGACGGACGCGGTCCGCAAACGATGCTGTACGACCGTCTGTGCCGAGCGCTGGGATTGACCGACTTGGTGGACATCATCGCCTTTTTCTATCTGGACGACTACCGCCCGGTGGAAATCGGCGCGTTCGCCCCGCTGGTGTTCGAATGCGCCGCCGCAGGCGACCGTGTCGCGCAGGGCATTTTGAAAAGCGTGGGCAAGGAACTGACGCTCAACACCCTCACCGCCTGCCGCCGCCTGTTCAAAAAAGACGATGTCATCCCGGTGGTGCTGGGCGGCTCCATCCTGCAGAAGTCCAAACCGGCGGTTTACGAAGAGATGATCCGCGCCGGACTGGCGCGCCGCTATCCCAATGCGAAGGTGGTGAAGCTCAAGGACGATCCGGTTTTGGGTGCGGTGTTCTTCGCCCTCGACATGCTGCACGGCAAAGCCGGTGTGCGTCGCATGGCGACGGTGCGGCGCAGTTATAAAGCCCTGAAAAAGGCGTGAGCGTGAAGGCGGCGAAGAAGCCCCCGGCGGGCCGGAAGCCGAAAGCCGCCAAGTCGCGCAAAAAAGCTCTCGTTCGTCCGCGCGGGCATGCCGATTTCCCTATCGATGACGTCGCCGCCCTGCTCGACGAGGCCTGCCGTGCCTACCGCCTGCCCCTGGTCACCGAACAGATCCAGACGCGCCGCGACCCTTTCAAGGTGCTGATCTCCACCATGATTTCCCTGCGCACCAAAGACGACGTCACGCGGACGGCTTCCGAGCGTCTCTACGACTTGGCCGATACGCCCGCCGCCATGCTGAAGCTTGCGGAAGACGACATCGCCGCGGCCATCTATCCGGCCGGGTTTTACAAAACCAAGGCGAAAAATATTCTGGCGGTCTGCGCGCGGCTGGTGGCGGATTTCGAAGGGCGCGTGCCCACCGAAATCGAGACGCTGGTCGGCTTTCCCGGTGTGGGCCGCAAGACGGCCAACCTGGTGCGCACCCTGGGCTTCGCGTTGCCGGGGATCTGTGTCGATACGCACGTGCACCGCATCACCAACCGCTGGGGCTACGTCGAAACGAAAACGCCCGACGAAACCGAGCAGGTGCTGCGGGATATCCTGCCCGAGCGCTACTGGATTCCCATCAACGACTGGCTGGTGGCCTACGGCCAGAACCTGTGCGTTCCCATCTCCCCCTGGTGCAGCCGCTGCCGCCTCGCGCCGCACTGCCGACGCGTCGGTGTCGAACGCTCGCGCTGACACGTTGGATCGATGTCGGTTATCATCTGGCGATAGCTCGCCCACCAGCCCGCCTCGTTTATCCAAGCTCCACATCCGCCACGAACCGGGAAAGGCACATGCCGTTCTATTCCTTCGATTGATATTCCAGAAGATCGCCAGGGGTGCACGACAGGGCGCGGCATAGCGCTTCGAGAGTGGAAAAGCGTATGGCTTTGGCCTTGCCGGTTTTGAGGATGGAAAGATTTTGTATTGAGATACCGACGATTTCCGAGAGCTCGCTGAGCTTCATCTTGCGTTTGGCGAGCATCACGTCAAGGTTGACGACGATTGGCATGATATTACCCTTAAACGGTGAGTTCCAGTTCTTCTTTCATTTGGCAGCGTTCCTTCATGAGCCGACCATATTGGTGGGCCAGGTAAGCCAGGATAAGCGCAGCCAGACCGAAAGCCTGGGGTAACAGCAGGATGGCCAACTGGACCAATCCAAGTTGCACACTCGAAATTTTGAAGGGAAAGAACGTGTCCATCAGAAAGATGGCCGGAAGCAAAAGAATGTCGAGGATGCAGCTTGTGACCAGCAGTCGTGTTAGTGTCGTGAGAATCGGGACCATTCTGTCCGGTAATTCGGTCGATTCTCCGTGCTTGCGTAAGGTGGACATGACCTCGGCGCCGTTCCAGTAGATCCGTATCCACAGTACGGATCTCACGAGAGCGGCCGTAACAGCCAGGATCCCTAAAATGGTGACTCCCGTTGATGGCACCTCTCTCATTTCGGGCCAGAGGGTCAGAACATACATGAGGACGCCGAGCCCTTGAAACAGGATCAGGAGCAAAGCCAATCCCGATAAAACGCGGAGTCCTTTTTCCAGTTTGGTCAACAGTGAATTCTGATTCATGGCAAAATGCCTCCTTTTTGGAGATCCAGCCGGTCGCTTGAATCCAATATAGGCATCATAAGCATGAATGTCAATAAAAAATACATGATAAACACTAAATAATTAATGAATATAGTGATTTTTTGTTTATAGAAAAGTAGGATGGGCAACTTGTTGCCCATCGCGATATCAGACTTAACTCCTGGAAGATGGGCAACAAGTTGCCCATCCTACCCCTGCTCTAACAAAGAAAATGATGGCAAAGCACTTGCCCATCCCACTTCTATGGTAATTCGGCCACCCGCTCACGGCATCATCATTTTCCCTTTGCCTCGCCGAAGCGGCTTTCTTCCTGAAAAAAAGACTAGACTGACGTGTCATTCGTTTGATAGGTTCGCGCGGTGACAACTCGGCCCGTGGCCGGTGTTCATCGAAAAAGGGTTGCTTTCAGGCCCCGGCTTGGCTAGCTTGGGGTGCATCATAGGGAAGGAAGGGTGTGATGGTCCGAGGTCTCTTCGCGAACATGTTCAAATACCGCTGGGTGGTCTTGGGCTTGTATGTGGCGCTCCTGATTCCCGCCGCCATTTTCGCCGCGCGCGTGCAGACCGACAACTCGCTCGACCGCATGGTGGTGCCCGGCGACGAGGGGCGCGAGGTCTTCGAGGAATTCCGGCGCGTGTTCGGCTCCGACGAATTCATCCTGTTCGCGCTGGAAGGCAAGGACATCTATTCCGAGCGCTTCCTCACGTCCGTGGACGAAATCGAGCGCCAGATGCAGAAGGTACCCTACCTGGCTCACTCGCGCTCGATGATTTCGCTGTATCGCGAGATTCAGCCCCTGTTCAATCCCCACGAACCGAGCTGGCGCGAAAAGTTTCGCAATTTCACCTTATCCACGCCCTTTTTCAACTACCAGGGCCTGGTGCTGCCCGACCGCTCCTTCACCATCATCCTGCAACTCAAAACCAAAACTCCGGCCCAGCGCACCGAAGTGGTGGAAACCTGCAACGCCATTCTCGATCCCTTTGAAAACAGTTCCGATTCGCCCTTTATCGCCGTGCGCAAGGTGGGGCAGCCCTACATCAATTACGAGTTCGACCGCTCCAATTTCGAGATCGGCCTGATCTTCATGCCCATCCTGTTGTTGTTCTCCATGGGCTTTATCTGGTTTCTATACCGCAGCTTCCGTGGCGTTTTGGCGGTGTTGATCGCCATGCTGGTCTCCATCGCCTTCTGCATCGCCATGGTGGAACTCTCGGGGTCGGTGCTGACGCTCGTCTCGGGTATCTTGCCCGCCATGGTCATGGTGGTGAGTATCGAGACGGTGGTGCATCTGTACTCGGGGTACGTGCGCAAGCCCGTCGAGCTTTCCACCCGCGAACACCTCACCGATGTTTTGACCCACAAGTGGCGCGCCTGCTGGTACTCGGTGTTCACCACCTCGGTGGGTTTCGGTTCCTTCGCCTTTTCGCCGGTCACGCCGGTGCGCGACCTGGGCTTGTTCGTGGCGGCCGGGCTGGTCATCAGCTACATCGTCAGCTTCACGCTCTTCCCGGTGCTGATGGATCTGCTGAAGCCGCCCACCGGCCAGCAGGACAGCAAAGTCGGTCTGCAGATGTTCGATCCCATCCTGGCGGGTATTCCCACCTACACCTACTGGTGGCGCAAAAGCCTGGTGCTCAGCATGACCCTGGTGGGAGCCTTCGCGCTGCATTCCTTCTTCAGCATGCAGTTCGAAACCAACACGCTCAACTATCTCGACAAGGAAAACCGTCTCTATCAGGACACCGTGTGGGTCGAGAACAACCTGATGGGGCTGTTGAGCATGGAAGTCATGCTCAAGGGCGAGAAAGGCCAGTTCAGCAATCCCGACTCCTTGCGCCGTCTGCAGGCCTTCGAGCACACCGTCAATCTCTCCCCCGACGTCCAGAGCCTGTTGTCGGCCAGCACCATGTTGCGCATGGCCAACTTCATCGAGAACGGGCAGGACGATTTCCCGAAGAGCAACTTCGCCATTTCCAAGTACATCATGGCGGTGTCGCAACAGGATATGTGGAACAACTTCGTGTCGCCCGAATTCGATGCCCTGCGTATTTCGGCGATTACCAAAAGCGTGGACTTCCACGTGTTCACCCGGCTCAACCAGATGTTCAACCGGGTCTGGTCGAATTTCGTGGAGGCCAACCCCGACTTCGAAAACGTCCAACTCACGCTCACCGGCATGGCTCCGCTGACCTCCCAGATTACCGTCTACCTGCTCGACACGCTGCTCTCCAGTTTCGGCAGCACGCTGATCGTGGTCTTTTTCGTTTTCGTGGTCGTGATCCGGCGCATCACCTATGCCCTGATTTCGCTCTTGCCTTCCCTGTTCGCCATCCTGCTCATGTATACCTTGATGACCTTCGCGTCCATCAAGCTCGATATCGGGTCCATCATGATTGCCGCCGTGGTATTGGGTATTTCGGTGGATGCCACCATCCATTTCTTCCAGCATTTCATGGAAAAACTCGATGCCAAGGCCGACCTGGAAGACTCGCTGCAGTATTCGCTGATCGTCACCGGACGCGCCATCGTGGTCAGTACGGTCGTGATCGTGGCGGGTTTCATCAGCTTCGGTTTCTCCAATTTTCCCCCCATCAAACACTTCGGGCTGCTGACCTCGGCGGCGGTGATCTTCTCGCTGGTGGGAACCATGATCTATCTGCCCGCCTGCCTGTGGCTGATGAGTCCCAAAGAAAAGCCCAAGCATCTGGCGGATCGCCTTCCCAGCGGCTTCGCGATCTTCCCGCCGTCTCCGCCGTCTCCGCCGAAGGATGATCGTCCATGACCGCTCCCGTCCGCGTCGCCATTTTGGGCAGCACCGGTTCCATCGGTCGCCAGGCCCTGGACGTCGCGGCCCGTTATCCCGAGCGTATCGAGGTCGTCGCATTGGCGGCGGGTTCCGATGAGGCGGCGCTGGCGGAGCAGATTCGGACTCACCGGCCCGTCTGCGCGGCGCTGGCCGACCCGCAGGCGGCCGACCGGTTGCGCACGCGTCTCGGCGACGACGCCCCGGAAATTATGAGCGGGGAAGAGGGCGTGTGCGCGGTTGCGGCGGATCCTCGGACCGACGTGGTGTTGTCGGCCATCGTCGGGTTTGCCGGTTTGGCTCCCACGCTGGCAGCCTGTGCGGCGGGGAAGCGGGTGGCGCTGGCCAATAAGGAATCTCTGGCGGCCGCCGGAGCGCTGGTGATGGCCACGGCGGCGCGTTATCAGGCTGAAATCATTCCGGTAGACTCGGAACACTCGGCGATATTTCAGTGTTTGCAAGGGGTTGCGCGCGAGCAGATCGATCGTCTGATCCTCACCGCTTCGGGCGGACCGCTGCGGACACGTCCCCTCGACACGCTGGAGTCCGTCACCCCGCAGGAAGCCGTTGCCCATCCCACGTGGACGATGGGTCCGAAAATCTCGGTGGATTCCGCCACGTTGATGAACAAAGGGTTGGAGGTCATCGAGGCGCGCTGGCTGTTCGACTGGCCGGCCGAGCGCATCGAGGTGCGTATTCATCCGCAGAGCGTCGTTCATTCGTTGGTGGCGCTGAGCGACGGGGCCTTGTTGGCTCAGGCGGGTGCGCCCGACATGCGCGGACCCATCGGCTATGCGCTCAGCTATCCCGAGCGCCTGCCCGGCCTGCTGCCGTTTCCGGCGCAAACCCTTGGAACCTGGGAATTTTTCGAGCCTGAAGCGAGTCGATATAAGTGTCTGTGGCTCGCCTACGACGCCCTTGAGGCCGGGGCGGGTTATCCGGCCGCCCTCAACGCCGCCAACGAGGTGAGCGTGGCGGAATTTCTCAATGGAAACTTGCCTTTTACCCGAATCGCCTCTACTAATGGAGAGGTCTTGCGGCGCGCCGTGGCGGCGCGGCTGGGGGAAGGGGCGGACAGCCTGGCCGACGTTCGGGCCATCGACGCTTGGGCGCGACGGGAAGCTGTACGGGTGATTCGTTCCCGCTAACGATTGCGAGGAGATCGATTAATATGTGGTTTTTCTGGGCATTGCTCTTACTCGGCATCTTGGTGCTGGCGCATGAAATGGGCCATTTCGTGGTGGCCAAGCTCACCGGCGTCAAGGTGATCCGTTTTTCCATCGGCTTCGGTCCACGCCTCGTGAAGTTCACCTTCGGCGAGACGGAATATGCCATTTCGGCCATTCCGCTGGGCGGGTATGTCAAACTGCTGGCCCAGGAATCGTCCGAGCCGATTCCGCCGGGCGTTCTGAACGTGGAAGCCGCCGAGCCCGCTTATCTGGCCGGGTTGCGGCGAAACGACCTGATTCTCAAGGTGCAGGGACAGCCGGTCGAGAACTGGACCGACGTGCAGGATCTGCTGGAGGATGTGCCGCTGCGTCCGATTTCCATGGAGATCGAGCGCGAGGGCCAAACCCTGGCTTTCTCCATCCCGTTGGACGATCCGGCGGTGGGGATGGAATTGCCCGAACAGGCCAACGGACGCTCCGGTGGCATGGAATTCCCCGACCTCGGTTTGTCGGTGGGCGATCACCCCGAGTTGATTAAACACGCCTTTTTCCAGAAGCCGGTGTGGCAGCGATTTTTGGTCGTACTGGCCGGTCCGCTGGCCTCCCTGCTGTTTCCCGGCTTGATTTATTTCGTCTATTTTATGGCGATTACGGATCTGCCCTCCACCCGCATCGGGCAGGTGCTGGCGGACTCGCCGAGTGAAAGAGCGGGTCTTCAGCCGGGCGATCTCATTATGGCGGTGGACGGCCGGGAGACGCAATATTGGTCCGACATGGCCGAACTGATCGCCGAGCGCGGCGGCGAGAACCTCGCGTTGACCGTCGAACGCGACGGCCAGACTTTCACCCGCAGCATCACGCCCGATCTGTCGACCTTCCGCAACATGATCGGCGACGAAGTCAGCCAGGGGCGCATCGGCATCACGTCGAGCACCATTCCGGCCATCGTTGGTCCCGACGGAAGCGCCTCGCCCGCCGCCAAGGCCGGGGTGCGGTTGGGCGACCGATTGACGGCGGTCAATGGTCAGCCGATCCGCTACATCTGGGAACTCGACCGGTTGCTGGCTGAAGTGCACGAGTCGGGGCGGGCCTTGCTGCTCGATCTGGAGCGGCGCAACGAAGCGGGCGAGACGACGACGCGCCAGGTAAAACTCGTTCCCAAGCCGAGTCCCGACGGGATGGGCTTTGTCAGCGGTTTGTACTCGGCCGATGTCATCGTGAAAAAACTGGATGAAGGCTCCCCCGCCGCTTTGGCGGGCTTCCAGTCGGGTGATGTGGTGCTGGCGGTGGATGGCCGCCGCATTTCGGCCTGGCTGTCGCTGGAGCTGGTGTTGCGCGAAAAGCGCGAGGCGCCCATCACCTTTACGTTGTTGCGTGACGGCCAGACCCGCGAGGTGGTCGTTTCGCAAGTCAAGGAGGTGGTGAAGGGCGAAATGAACGAGGATGTCACGCGCTACCGCTTCGGCGCGTTTCCGGCGATTTCGTCCGGCGACTGGCTGGATGGCGAGCGCATTCCCATTCGCGGCCGCTTCGCTTTCGCGGTGAGTGCGTCCACCAGTACCTTGATGGAAATCACGCTGATGGAAATCCGGGTGTTCGTCAAGCTGTTCTCGGGCGACATTGCGCTCAAGATGCTGGGCGGTCCGATCATGATTTTCGATGTGGCCGGGCGCGCCGCCGAACGCGGCTGGCAGAGCTACCTGTGGATCATGGCCATGATTTCGATCAACCTGGGTCTTTTGAACCTGCTGCCCATCCCGGTGCTCGACGGCGGGCACCTGATGTTCTTCACCATCGAGGCGATCACGCGCCGTCCGCTGAATCAAAAGCTCAAGGAACGTGCCCTGATGGTAGGCTTCGCCATGTTGATGACCTTGATGGCCCTGGTGTTCAAAAACGACCTGGAACGCTATTGGGACCGCATTTTCGGATGAGCGCCGCCATGTCCATCCCGACCGTTTTTCTGGCGCTCGAAGCCTCCACCCGCTGTGTGTCGGTGGCCGTTTTTCAAGATGGCGATTGCGCGGCGGCGGATTTTTTACACGATCCCAAGCGCCATCACAGTGAAACGCTGTTGCCCATGGTGAAAAGCGTCCTGACGCGCGCCGGGCTGACCATGACCGACGTCTCCGCCGTGGGAACCACACGCGGGCCCGGCAGCTTCACCTCGGTGCGTATCGGACTGGCCTCCGCCGCCGGGTTGGCCTTCGCCCGTTCGGTGCCGCTTTACGCCCTCTCCACGCTCGAAACGCTGGCCGGCAATGCCGCGCGCGCCGACGGTTCCCCGGCTTACGAATGGGCCATGCCCTTGATGGATGCGCGCAAAGGCGAGGTGTATGCCGCCCTGTGTCGCCTGGACGACCCGCTTAACCCCTTTTTCATCGAACCGACGGTCATGCCGCTTTCCGAATGGTTGGAACGAAGCGCGGAAGTCTGCAACGAGCTGGACCCGCAGCAGGCCGGTCGTCCGTTGGCGCTGGTGGGAGAAGGGGCGCTGGCGTATCGCGCCGAAATCGAGGCGGCCATGCAACGCGAACCGACGCGCGCCGCCTGGACCATTTTGGCCGACGATGCTTTCGTGCATCCGCACGCCGAAATTCTGGGGCGACGTCTGCTGGCACGTCTGGCCTGCGGTGACAGTGGTGAACCGCCCATTCCGGCCTACTTGCGTCAACCCGAAGCGGTGGTCAATCTCCTGGCGCGCCGCTGAAGCGGGAGTCTGCCTGCAACGCGCTCCAGCAAAACAAAATCTTTCGCTATTGTCCCAGCCAGCGTGTCAACGCGATAAAGAAAGCAAACAGAAAACCATACAAAAAGAAGTAGGATGGGCAACTTGTTGCCCGTCTTCATGCGTGCCAACACGGCACCTCTTTCAAGATTGGAGCCTGTCGGGAGACGCGCTCCAACGGCGGGTTTGCCCTCTCCTGTGGGAGAGGGTCCGCGAAGCGGGCGGGTGAGGTTACGATTCCGGGAGAAGCGAAGACGGGGTCTCCTTCCGTTCGAGCAGGTCTCTTTCCGTTCGAGCAGGTCTCTGACCTGCTTGTATTAGGAAAAAAACAAAGCCGGGAGCCCGTCGCAGACGCGCTCCAACACTCAAAAATCTGTCCGACCTACTTTCTGTTCGATCTTCCATCTAGGCATCGCGATGGGCAACAAGTTGCCCATCCTTGTATTATCCCTTTCAAGCGACTGTCATCGTTTGTGATGATAAGATGAAACGACCTCCCGTAGCAAGCGGGAGGCCGTGGTGGGCGGCGAGATCGTCCCATCCTGGGGCCTGATGAGCCCGTTTTGTAGCCGGATCCGCCGTCCGTTTCGTCCGGGAAAACCCGAACAGTCGCAGGGGCCATTGTAATCGAAATGAGCCCGTATTGGCAAGGAAGGGTGCGCCATGAAGAAATGGATCGGGATCGACGTCAGCAAAGCCGTTTTCGATGTCGCCGTCGACGGCGAAAGCACGTGCGTCCGCTACGCTTACACCAAAGCCGGCATGACACGCTTCGTCCGTTCGTTGAAGCGGATCGAGGTGGAGGGCGTCGTGATGGAAGCCACCGGCGGCTACGAACGGGAGCTGTGCAAACGTCTTCAGAAAGCGGGTTGGCCGGTGGCGGTGGTCAATCCCCGGCGCATCCGGGATTATGCCCGCGCCGTCGGCGTGATGGCGAAAACGGATCGACTCGATGCGGGCATCATCGCACGCTACGCAGCCGCCATGCGTCCCGCACCGAACGAAACGCTCGGCGAAACCGCCCTCCTGTTAAAAGCCCTGTCTTCACGGAGGCGGCAGCTGGTCGCCATGCGCACGATGGAGAAAAACCGCACCGAACACGTGGGCGATCGGACGATCGGACAAAGCCTGCACCGCATTCTGGAGGTGATCGAACGGGAAATCGAGCGGCTGGATCGGGCCATCGCGGCGGCCATTGCATCGGATCGGGAGCGCAGCGACCGGGCCGCGCGGCTCCAAACGATGCCGGGCGTCGGCGCGTGCACGGCGAATCTTCTGGTGACGGATCTGCCGGAGCTGGGGATCTACAACCGGCGGCAGATCGCGGCGTTGATCGGCGTGGCGCCCATGAATCGGGACAGCGGAACGTTTCGGGGTAAACGCATGACCGGCGGCGGTCGTCATCGCCTGCGCACGGCGCTCTACATGCCGACGCTGGTGGCGATTCAACACAACCCGGTGATTCGCGGACACTACCAGCGGCTGGTCGGACGCGGCAAACCGAAGATGACGGCGGTGGTGGCCTGCATGCGAAAATTGGTCCTCATTCTCAACACGATGATGCGGAAAAACGAAGCCTGGAACCCGAATTTCGCTTGACACCGATAACAGTCGCTACTATCTGAGACCTGAACCAACCGGGAGGGCAAAGAGGAGAAGGATGTCCATTCGATACGCTCCTAGCTTTCGTCGGCGATGAGAATGCGCTGGCCCACCCACACGAACAACAGGTCGTTCACCGCGTTGAAACGGGTGAGAAAAGCCCCGCCGTCCTCGTGCATTTTATCGAGCGATAACCCGGTGACGACCAGATCGGCGCTCTCCGAATGACGATTGACCAGCGACTCGAATTCGCCGTCGTCCTGCATGGGGATACGCTCGATGTTCTTGGGCGAAATCGGCAGACGCCCCTTGGCGATCAGATCGTTGAGGTGCTGCACGCCGCTTTCCAGGCGCTCCTCCGTGAAGGCTGCGAAAATTTTGATCTCGGTGTCGTGCCATTCTTCGTGGCCGACGATGATGTAGGCCAGCAGAATCATCAGGTTGGCATTGCGGTAATCACCGGGGGTGAACCAGATGTGGATGCGGCGCTTGTAGCCGAAATGACGCTTGGACGAACGCAGCACGCAGACGTTGAAACCCGCCACCGACGCGAACTGGCTGCCATGCACGATGTCGGTGATGATTTTCTCGCTGTCGTCCGCCGTGTAGTCGAACAAAATGCTGTTGTTGTCCATCCCGGAGATGCCGGGAATCTGCACGATCTGGGCGACGGCGGTTTTGAAGCTGGGCGAGATGATGGTGTCGACGTAAATACCCGCCCGGCTGGCCTGGCTTTGTTCGATCAGCCGCGAAAGCAGCGCCTTGGCGTCTTCGTTGGTTTCGCGGGTGAGCGGTCCTTCAATATAGTGAATATAGCTTCCGAACCCTTGGTATTGCGAAATCCAGCGCAGAAGGTCAAAGGCCCCCAGGCGTTTGAACGACTGCGCCGAGATGGCGATGAAGCTGGGACGCCAGTTGGCCGCGTCGTCGGTGGTATGGCGTTTTTGAAGCAGCAGTTGCAGATTGCGCACGATCTGCGACAGCACCCCGGCCAAAAGCGTGGAAAGGTCGCGGTCGCCGCTCATGGTCCGTTTCATCCACAGGTAAATCAGGGCCATGACAAACAGCGCCAGCACCGAGTACAACGGCTGCATGAGGTACATCATCACCAGACAGGCTACCGCGCCCACCAGGGAAAAATACCACTTGGTGCGGAAGGTGGGCCGATAGGAGGGGCTGCCGGAAAAGTGCTGAAGAAAGCTGATGGAGCAAAGCGCGCCGTAGGTGACCATGAAAAACAGGCTGATGATCTGAGCCACGAAGTCGATGTTGCCCAGCGATACCACGGCCAAAACGATGACGGCGGTGAACAGGGTGGCGTTGAGCGGTTCGTTGGACGCGCCTTTGCCGCGTGCCAGTGCGTCGTTGACGGCGGCGTTGCCGAAGGCGCGGTCGCCGGCCAAAGCCTGCAAGGTGCGCGGCGCCACCAGGATCGAGCCGATGGAAGACGACAGCGTGGCGGCGCCCAGGCCGATGTAGATGATGGGTTCCCAGATGGCGATTTTGCCCATGATGAAGGGGTCGCCTGCGAGGTCGGCCGGACTGGCGCTGCGGCCCATTTTAACGATGACCAGCAGGTAGACGACCATACCGAACAGCGTGGCGGCCACGGTGCCGAGAGGAATGGCGCGACGCGGGTTTTTCAGATCACCCGATAATCCCACTCCGGCGGTCATGCCGGTGAAGGCGGGAAAAACGATGGCGAAGACGTAGAAAAAGCCGTCGGCGTTTTCCACTCGCGCCAGAATGTTCAACTCCGGTTGGGCGGTAAGCGGCTCACCCATGAAAAACATCAGCAGCGATATGGCCAGAATCACGGCGACCGCCCACAGCATGGAGACGCCGATATTGGCTCCTTTGGTGAGAATAAGAATCAATAAAAGGATGGTGGCGGGAATGCCGATCAGGCGCAGGTCGGGAGAAAACCCCAGCCATTGCTCGAACATCGGAAACAGGGGTCGAAAGGCTTCGGAAAAGGCCAGCATGTAAAACGCCACCGAAACCGCCTGCGAAAGATACAGGGCAATGCCGATGGCCGCGCCGATTTTCAAGCCGAAACTGCGGCTGATGATGTAGTACTCCCCGCCGCCTTCCACCTTGAGATTGGTGGCGATTTCGGCCACCGCCAAGCCGGTCGGCAGCGTGATGGCGTGGCCGATCAACACGACCAGCGCCGCGCCCAGAATCCCCGCGTGGCCTACGGCATAGCCGAAACGCAAAAACAGAATCGCGCCCAAGATCGTGCTGATGGCCGCCAAAAACACCGGGGCGGTGCCGAAGCCGTGGCCGCGCGTTTCCGAGGTCGAGATGGACATGATGCTGGTGAACCTTTCTTGAGTCATAGACCGTTTTCAGATCGACCGTATTCGATGCCTCGCGGCGGTTCCCGCGAAATCCCCCGAGCTTGTTTCGACGATCGGCTTGCAACCGACGCCGATATTAAACACCATTCGGGCGAGTTTGGCAATGTTCCAGATGCGGACTCCGAAAAGGGGGTAGGTGTCATCTCGCGAACTGAACGAAAAGGTTCGGAATGAGGCAAATAATAGGCAAGTAAGACGCGTAAGACGCGCAAAAAGGCCGGAGGGGAGCGAACGGCCGCCGTGGTTGGCGGAAGACCCGTAAGAGGTGATAATTCCACGGAAAATTATTTAGCGGGTGCGCTCCAGCCGGGGTGACTTCCTTCGCTCTCGGTTCGGTGCCTGACTTCTATCTTCTTGATATCACATCGAAAACAGGCAAACAGTGCGCGTCTCGTCGGTCTGTGTGAACGGCATCGGGCGGAATCGCGAAAATCCGTGTAAATTCAAAGAGATAGGGTGTTGCTTACGCGAATGTCAGAGTAGCTATACAATGTAATATATTTAATATAATATAAAATGAAGCTAATTGTAGCCAAAATAGGGTCGCTGGGTCTCCCCCCAAAGCGACTGTCGCCAGGATCGGACAATCGGTAAGTCACTGATAATACATCGGATAGAAGCTTGGCGGATTTGAATCGTAGGCACGGCGGAGCGGCTTCGGTCGTTCGGCTTCGGACAAATTCAGCGGATAGGTGTGACATAGTACGGCAACTATAGTAATCTAATAGGAATGATGGTGATAGCGTCTGAAAACCGGAAGAGCGCAAAAAGGGGAAAACGGCGCATCTCGCGTAAAACGCGTCGCATATCCGGCAGCCCGGACGAGGCGGCGACGGTCGGGTTTCTGACGCGGCGCAACAAGATAATGACGAAAGGGGTTGCGTCCGACGTTGGAAAGTGGTAAGCAAAATCGGCTCTTTCCACGGGCACCGGCTGCTGAAATGTGGGTTGCCGAACCGTGATGATACGTCCATCCCCGCCCGGCGCTAATGCCTGCCTCACACCAGCTATATCGTGCTGATTGCCGGAGCGACCGCGGGAAACAGGTGAGCAGGCGATCACAAGGACGAAAACCGATGAAGCTTGAAACGCAGGTTTTGGTAATCGGCGGCGGCCTGACCGGTGCGGGTGTGCTGCGCGATCTGGCCTTGCGCGGCATCGATGCCGTCTTGCTCGAACGGCGCGATTTCGACGCCGGGGCCTCGGGCGCCAATCACGGCCTGTTGCACAGCGGCGGCCGCTACGTGGTCAACGACGCGGAAAGCGCGGCGGAATGCCTGCGCGAAAACGCCATTTTGCGGCGCGTGGCTTCGGCGGTCATCGAGCCCACCGACGGCCTGTTTGTCGCCCTCGACGAGGATGATGACGCCTATGTGGATCAATTCCTCAATTCCGCAGCCGCTATCGACATGCCGGTGGAGTCCGCCGACGTGCAGGACGTGCTGGAGGAGGAACCGTATCTGAATCCGGGCATCAAAGCGGCCCTGCGCGTGCGCGACGCCTCGATCAATCCGTTCATGGCCACCGATGCGAACCTCGAACACGCCAAGGCGCTCGGGGCGCGTGTGTTGCTGCATACGCAGGTGGTCGGCATGCGACGCGAGAACGGGCGTATCGTCAGCGTCGAAGCGGTGAACCGCAAAAGCGGCGAGCGCATCGACATCGCCACCGAGCAGGTTATCAGCGCCGCCGGAGCCTGGGTGGACCAGATCGCCGCGCTGGCCGGGGCCGAAATCAACATCGCCTACTCGAAAGGCAGTTTGTTGATCACCAACTCGCGGCTGGTCAACCATGTGGTCAATCGCCTGCGCCCGCCCTCCAACGGCGATATCGTCGTGCCGGGCGAGACGGTTACCATCACCGGTACCACCTCCATCCGCGTGAAAAATCTCGATCATTTATACACCGACGCCGCCGAGGTCGATCTGCTGGTGAACGAAGCCACCCAGCTCGTGCCCGCCATGCGCGACGCGCGCTACATCCGCGTTTACGCCGGAGTGCGACCGCTGGTGCTCACCGATGCCGCCGCCGGCGACCGGGCACTCAGCCGCAGTTATACCGTGTTCGATCACGAAAAGGACGGCCTCGCCAACTTCGCCACCATCGCGGGCGGCAAGCTCACCACCTATCGCCTGATGGCTGAAAAGGTGGTCGATCTGGTGGCGGCGCGCCTCGGCGTGGGCACGCCCTGCAGCACCGAACACGACCCCCTGCCCGGCAGCGGCGACGGCCATAGCCTGAGTGCCGCCGATCGGCTGGTGCGCCTGCAAACGCCCGCTCCGGGCGGCGAGGTGCTGTGCGAATGTGAAATGGTCGGCCGCGCACAGGTGGCCGACGTGGCGGCGAGCCTGCATGCCGAAGGGCTGGAGATCACCCCCAACGCGTTGCGCCTGCGCACCCGCATCGGCATGGGTTCCTGCCAGGGCGGCTTCTGCGGCTACCGCACCGTGGGCTTTTTATACGACGAAGGTTACGTGCGCCAGAAACAGGGGACGCGCATGTTGACGGACTTTCTGGAACGCCGTTGGCACGGGACCAAACCGGTTCTCTGGGGCGAACAGTTGCGCCAGGAACAGCTTTTGGAAGCCATTTACTGCGGCACTCTCAATATCGACGGGAATTTGTAATCATGACGACGACTTGCGATACGCTGATCATCGGGGGCGGTCTGGCCGGACTTGCCGCCGCGCGGCGCGCCCTGGAGCTCGACCGCACGGTGGAAATCGTCACCGCTTCGCCGGGCAGCCTGCCCTATACCTCGGGTGCGCTCGACGTTTTGGCGGTTTACCCCACCGAAACCAAATTCGTCCAATCGCATCCCTGGGAAGTGTTGGGCGATCTGATCGAACGCGACCCCGAGCATCCCTACGGAAAAGTCGGGCTCAAGGGCGTGCGCGAAAACCTGGCGGATTTTTTCGAGTATCTGAAAAACAGCCCGCTGGCCTATGCGTTTAAAAACGATGAGAACGTGGCCATCCTGACCGGTGCGGGTACGCTCAAGCCGACCTATGCCGTTCCCGGAAGCCAGGCCGCCAACGCCCAGGCCGTGGAAGAACGCCGCCCCACGCTGGTGGCGGGAATCAAGGGCCTGACCGACTTCTCCGCGCGCCAGGTGGTGGAAAACATGCAGGACCGCTGGCCGGGTCTCGTGGCCGCCACCCTGGATCTCGGCGAGATTCTGGCCGACGACCGGCGCGTGACCGTTTCCTATCTGGCCGCCGAGTTCGAAAAAGCCGACTTTCGTGCCGCCTTCGCCGCAAAGCTGAAACCGCAGCTCGGCTCGGCGCGCTATCTGGGCCTGCCCGCGCTATTGGGCATGGTGAACGTGATGGACATCGTGCACGATCTCGAAACCCGCTTGGGCGTCTCGGTGTTCGAAATCCCGCTGCTTTCCCCTGCCTTGCCGGGTATGCGCCTGGCCAACTGGCTGCGCGACGATCTGTTCAGCCGCGGCGCGGCCTACCGCCAGGGCATGCCGATCAAAGCGCTTAAAACCGGCGAGGGACGCATTCAGGCCGTCGTGCGCGCCGGGCGCTCGCTGGACACGGAAATCGTTTGCAACGACGTCATTCTGGCCACCGGACGTTTCTTCGGCGGCGGACTGGTGGCGTCGCAGACGGGCGTGCGCGAACCGCTTCTGGGTCTCGATCTGGAGGTTCCGCCCACCCGCGATGAATGGCACATGGCCAGCTTCCTCGGAGCGCCGGGGCACGCCCTCAACCGCGTCGGCGTCGAGGTGGATCGACAATTGCGGCCGTTGGGCCAGGACGGGAAACCGATTTTCGCCAATTGCCATGCCGCCGGAGCGGTTCTGGCGCATCACGACTGGGTGCGCGAGAAATCGGGCGCGGGTATTTCCATTGCAACCGGTGTCGCGGCCGTCAACGCCGCCATGCTCGAACACTAGCCGTTACACGAGGTATCACTATGCCGGTGGATCTGGATCAGAAGCAAAAACTCGACGCCCGCCGCAAACTTCGGCAACTCGTGACCGAAGCCGGGGGCGACCGCTGCATCTCCTGCGGAGCCTGTGTGACGGGCTGTCCCATCGCCGACTGGAGCGAGGAACGGCTCGACCCGCGCCGCCTGGTGCGCCTGGTGCAAACCGGCCAAGGCGAACGTTTGGTGGAGCAGGACTGGATCTGGCACTGCACCAACTGCGGACGCTGCGCCTACAATTGCCCGGTGGGCGTGGACCTGAGCGCCATCGTCAGTCTGGCGCGTTCCCTGGTGCCCAAGGACCAATCTCCCGGACAGATCCAGAAAACCGCCGAGCAGCATCTCCAATTTTCGAACAACATGGCGCTCGAACCGGACGACTGGATGGAGACGGTGGACTGGATGGCCGAGGAACTGGCCGAAGCGATTCCGGGTTTCGAGCCGCCGGTCGAGAAGGAAGGGGCGGAGTTTTTCGTCACCATCAATTCCAAGCTGCCCATGTATTATCCCGGCGACCTGCAGGATATCTTCAAGATTTTCCACGCCGCCGGGGTGAGCTGGACGCTGTCCAAGAAGTGGTGGGAGGGCACCAACTACGCCATGTTCACCGGGGACGATGAAATCTGGGAAACCACCTTGCGCAAACAGGTGGCCGAAGTGGAGCGTCTGGGCTGTCCGCGCATGGCCTATACCGAATGCGGCCACGGCTATTTCGCCACCTTGCAGGGCTACGAGCGTTTCGGCATCACCCCGCCGTTCGCCGTCACCCACGTGGTAAAGCTGTACGCCCAATGGATCCGCGAGGGGCGCTTCAAGCTCGATCCCTCGAAAAACGAGGAACTCGTCACCTTGCACGATCCCTGCAACGCCGTGCGCAAAGCCAGTGTGCACGGCTTCGAGGCCATCGACGAGGACGCGCGTTTCGTGCTCAAGCATGTGGCCCCCCACTTCGTGGAGATGACGCCCAACCGGGCCGATAACTATTGTTGCACCGGTGGCGGCGGCGCGCTGATTTCGGGCTTCAAAAACGCGCGCACCTACGCGGGCAAGACCAAGGTGGAGCAGATCGACCGCACCGGGGCCAAGCAGGTGTGCACGCCCTGTGTGAACTGCTACGACGGCATCCACAATCTGGCCGGTACTTACAAACGTTCCTGGGAGTCGGTGCACTTGTGGAAGCTTCTGGCGCGTGCCATCGTGCTGGACTGACGCCGAGCGCTTCGCTTAGGGCGTTTCAATTCTGATTGAGTCTCGAATAATCATCGATTCATGATGGGTGGCACGGGCCAAACCGTCAGGTTTGCCCGTGAAAACAGCATGGGCAAGCCAAAGGCTTGGCCCATGGCACCCCGCAAACCGAATTAGAGTGAGTGGAAAACGGTGTAAAGTTTAGACGTGAAACGCCGCGCGCTTCACCCAACCGGCGACCAATCCGACATGCAAAGCCCGTCGTGCTGCGGCGGGTATTTTTGTGCCCCCGCTTGCCAATTATTCGCGGATATGTATACTTAGGGTGATGAATTAATAGATTTGGCGGGAATCGATATGATGCGTATCACGTGGATTTTCTCTCTCTGTGTATGGCTGATGGCGTTGCCCGCCTGGGCGGCCGATGAACCCTCAGTGACAGATGACGCGGCGGCGGTTGAAGAAAAGGCCCCGGCCACCGAAACAAACCAGGGCGACTTGGGAGATCCACTGGCCTTCGATGTGGAATGGGCCGCGCTGGGCGTGGGCGGCGGCAATTACTGGGGTGTACTTCGAGGCGAATTCTTCACCCTCAAATACTCGTATTTCTATTGGAACATCCTCAATGGCGTGACGCATTTTCCGGGGGGTGGCTATATCGTGAGCCAAGGTGGAACGGAGCTGGGTCTGCGTGTGCCGCTCGGTGTCGAGAATCGGCACGAAGTGCGTCTGGGGCTGGGCTTGGGCGTCGGGGTCTTTCCGTCGAAATCCGAGGGGGATTATCAGGACGCGCCCTGCTCCAAGTTCGGCGAAGAGTTTTTCAAGCTGATCGTGGCGACCCATGCGTCCTATCTCTATCATTTATTCGACTGGCTGGCGTTGAAAAGCGGGTTCGAACTGCGCGTGCCGGCGGCTAAACTCGGGGACGATCTAGGCTGTGAGATGCACGCCCCAGAGATTTTCGCTTATGTGGGGGTGGCGTTTTAGCGGGCGCGGTTTTTCGAATCGGCGCGCGACATAAAAAGTAGCCCATCGCGCCATGAACCTTGATCTCCAGGAAAATGGGCGACAGGTTGGCCATCTTCCCCGTTTGTAACAAATCCATTCTATACATTAAACATTCAAAATAGTTATTCTGGAAATCATCTATTACAAAATATGTAATATTATATTGCCAGAGAACAGTCTTAAAGGTTCAACGGAACGTCCAGCGCCACAAAAGAAGGGAGAATGGCATGCCGCAAGCAGGGTAAACCAGGAAAAGGAACATATAAATGCCGAATGTGTGGAAGAAAAAAGCTTCTAATCCCAAAACCGGGGAACAGAACGAACCAGAAGAAATCCACAAGGCCCACCATCAAGGAAAGGGTTTCCCTTCCTCCTGCCGTCACCACAGTTGCTTGCTTCTCTGACGTCACGCTCGATTCACCCACCGCTACCGCCTCCGCCTCAGCGGCCATGAAAAAGCGATCGATTGCGGGTGACACTTTCCCTCTGACCCGGTGTTTATCCGGCAAGAACCCAAGCAGGCCGTCGCTGAGCGGGTTCGTTCCAGCAGCATCCGTTTTTCGGTTATTCATCACGCCCACGACATATTTGGGCTTGACATTTGGGATTTGATCACTAGAATGACGTGTCAGTCTTGCAGGTCGGGCGGGAAACGGGGCAACACAAGGAGTCATCATGTTACGCAGCATCTACAGTTTCTTCGTGCTGACGTGGGTCACCGTGTTTTACACCGTTTGGGTGGCCGTTCTGGCTGTGGTTACCGGCCGTCGCAGTCGCGCTTACATGATGATTCGTGCCTGGGCGCGCAGCCTGCTGTGGATCTTCCGCGTTCGGCTGCGCGTGGTGGGAGCGGAAAAACTCGACTTCCATATGCCGTTGATTTACATGAGCAATCACGTCTCACAGGCCGACATCCCCATCCTGATGAGCGCGATCCCCGCCGGGTTGAGCTTCATTTCAAAAGACACCCTGGGCAAGATTCCCTTCCTCGGCTGGTCGATGAAAATGGTGGGCATGATCTTCATCAACCGAAAAGACAGCCGCGGGTCCGTGGCGGCGCTCAAGCAAGCCGCCAGTGAGATCGACGCCGACATGAATTTCCTCGTTTTTCCCGAAGGAACGCGCAATCCTCGCGGGGGACGCGTCTTGCAGCCGATCAAAAAAGGCGGGTTCCACCTGGCGCAGGCCTGCCGCCGTCCGATTCAGCCGGTGGCGGTGATCGGCAGCGACCAGATTCTCAAAATCGGGGGCATGAGCATCCTGCCCGGTGAGGTCGAAGTCCGCTTCGGACGGCCCATCTACGTCGACGCCGACCGTCCGCTCGACGATCTGATTGCCAGCTATCGCCAGGAAATGGACACCCTGCTCGCGGCTCCTCTGGGCGTCGAATCCGCCACCCAACCGGCTTTTGCGCGCGAATACGGGCGGGATTAAGCCGACGGCTTCACCGTGCGGAATCGAAACAGACGTATTCCGCGTTATCGATCTCATCGCAGACACCGTCGCATTGCCTGTCGACGGTTTCCTGAGTCCTGTTCCCCTGCAAGTCATAGGCGAAATCCACACACCAATCGTCCAGTTCTCCGGGACCGTTGCAAAATTTGTCTTCAACGAGCCGCGTGATCTGATCGTCCGAATCATAGGTGATCGTGGAGCAAACGATGGGATCTCCGCAGGTTTCCGGAGCGCCGCCGCAGTAATAGATTTGTATTTCCGTCACACGGTCTGCGTCGTCGTAAGTCGTCTCCCGAACCTCGGCGTTGCCGTTGCAGTCCTCCTCCGAGCGCGCCAGAGCTTGAAGGCCCCGACCGTTGTAGGTGAAGGATTGGCATTCGCGATCCGCCGTGCCGTCGCAGTCGTCGTCCACCCCGCTTTCGGATACGGCACCGGACGCCGTATAGCTCCATAACCGGCATTGGTCGTCCACCTCATCGCAATCGAAATCCCAGTTTTCCTGCAAAGGCCGTTTATCGTTGTTGTAGGTATATCCGACGCAGTTCGTCCGCAGGCCGTCGCAAGCGTCTTCGTTGTATTCGCCGATCAACAGATTCCGGTTATCGTAGGTCTGGTAACGGCATCCTCGATCGTGGCTGCCGTCGCACCCGGTATCGACCGCCTGAGAAAGCAAGTTGTGGTTCGCGTCGTACTCGTACAAAACGCATTCGGAAACGGCACCCAAACAACCATGATCGTAATCGACGCGCTTCAGATCACCGTTGACAGCGTACTGATAACTTGCACAGAGCGGAGAAATGGCATCCGCGACGGCACAATCCGGATCGCTGCGATAGGTCGCCATACGCCCGTCGTCGTAGGTGGTATAGATGCAATTGTAATCCGCCACCCCATCGCAGTCCTTATCTTCTTCATGCAGGGTTTCGAGGCCGTGTTCGTTGTATTCGTTGCGTTTGCAGTAACTGTCGGGTTCGCCGTCGCAATCCTCGTCGTTGTTCGACGCACGGACCTCGCAACGAGGTTCCGGCGCCGCGACGTCTTCGCCGTCCGCATCCCCGTCGGTTGCATCGCCGTCGGTCGCATCGCCGTCGGTCGCATCGCCGTCGGTCGCATCGCCGTCGGTCGCGTCGCCGTCGGTCGCGTCGCCGTCGGTCGCGTCGCCGTCGGTCACGTCGCCGTCGGTCACGTCGCCGTCGGTCGCGTCGCCGTCGGTGTCACCATTCACCTGGGGATCTCCACTACAAGCAGACACCACCAACATGGCAAGCAATGCCGTTAACCACGCTCGTACCATCATGGACCATCCTTTTGGGTTTCCGCGGCGAATTTCGATACTTGGTATGGAATCAGTATACCCGTGCCAACACGTCATGCAACCGAAATGTCGCCTCGGCGCTCGGATTGCGACAAGTGGACGGTCGTTTCAGATGCCGGCTCCCCCCGGTTTTTGTGCGCACGTCGCAAAAAAGAAGGGGGCAAAGCGGTCGAACAACTCCCCTACGGCATGATGGTCGCCCCCAACCGTCCTCGTAGAAGCCGGTCAACATGAAACCCGCCGCCAACTGACCGCCGATCTGCTCCTCAAGCGTGTGACTCCACTCCACCGGCTCCTCCAGGCCGAGATAACGCTCACGTTCTTCGGACGTCAGGCTTTCCAGGTCGGAATAAGGCAGCGAATACCGGGCCGTCAAAACCCCTTTCTCCTGTAATTCCAGATCGAAACAATAGGTGAGGGGATTAACCATACCCGCGATGAGCGTGCCGCCGGGGGCCAGCACCCGGAAGGCTTCGCGCCACATGGGAAGGATGTCGGGTACGAAAATATTCGAGACGGGATGCACGATAAAGTCGAAGCTGGCGTCGGCAAACGGCGACAAATCGCGCATGTCGCCTTCCACCAGACACATGTCGAAGCCCTCGCGCTCGGCCACCAGGCGGTCCTGGGCCAACTGCGCCGGGGAGTTGTCGAGGATGGTCACCGCCGCGCCCGCCGCCGCCAGAATCGGCCCCTGCTGACCGCCGCCGGAGGCCAGGCCCAACACGCGGCAGCCTACAAGCGGCGGGAACCAGTCGCGCGGAACCGGCTTGGTGGGCGTCAGCACGATCTGCCAGTCATCCCGGCGCGCCCGCGCGATCGTGTCGGCGGACACCGGGACGGTCCATGGATTTTTTTGTTCAACCTGGCGATTCCAAGCCCGTTTGTTATGGTCGCGGATATCCATCATAACCTCCCTGAGGGTCAATCGACGAGCGGCTCAAGCATACCATATCGCTCGATTTTCATCGACTTTTCACACGGGGGACTTGACAAGCCCGCTCACCTTCGGTAGACCTATACCCCACGGGAGTCGACCCAGTCCTCCCTCTTATCCCGTGACGGCTTCCTGGCCGTCCGAAATCTTCGCGATTTCCCCGATCATCCACTGGCCGGGTACGGGAACCCGAAATAGGTATGGTTTTTCAAAACAGACAGCAAGCAGGAGGTAGGGTTCCATGGCGAAGAAAGTCGTAATCCTCGGAGCGGCCGGACGTGATTTTCACAATTTCAACGTTTATTTCCGCGACAACAGCGAGTATGACGTCGTGGCGTTCACGGCCACACAAATCCCCAACATCGACGGACGCAAGTACCCGGCGGAGTTGGCGGGCAAACTGTATCCCGGCGGTATCCCGATTCTGCCGGAAAGTGAACTGACGGCCATTATCCAGAAACACAACATCGATTTTGCGGTGTTCGCCTATTCCGACGTCACCCACGAGCACGTGATGCATCTGGCGTCGGTGGCGCTTTCGGCCGGGGCCAATTACCTGATGCTGGGCGCGCGCGACACCCAGGTGAAAAGCACCAGGCCCCTCGTCTCGGTGACGGCCGTGCGTACCGGCTGCGGCAAAAGCCAGACCTCGCGCTACGTCTGCGACATCTTTAAGGAAATGGGCAAGAAAATCGTGGCCATCCGCCATCCCATGCCCTACGGCGATCTGGTCAAACAGAAAGTGCAGCGCTTCGCCGAATACGCCGACCTGGACACCCATGACTGCACCATCGAAGAGCGCGAAGAATACGAGCCGCATATCGACAACGGCGAGGTGGTGTACGCCGGGGTGGATTACGAAGCCATCGTGCGCGAAGCCGAAAAAGAAGCCGACATCGTCCTGTGGGACGGCGGCAACAACGACTTCAGCTTTTACAAACCCGACCTCTCCATCGTGGTGGTCGATCCGCACCGTGCCGGACACGAGCGCTATTACCATCCCGGCGAAGCCAACCTGCGTATGGCCGACGTGGTGGTGATCAACAAAATGGATACCGCCGAGGAAGCGGGCATCGCCACGATCCGCGAAAGCCTCAAGATGCTGGCGCCCAAAGCCGTGGTGGTCGAAGCCGACTCCCCGGTGACGGTGAAAGATGCCGAGACCATCAAGGGCAAGCGCGTGCTGGTGGTCGAAGACGGCCCCACCCTGACCCACGGCGAAATGAAATTCGGCGCGGGCGTGGTGGCGGCGAAGAAATACGGCGCGGCCGAAATCGTCGATCCGCGTCCCTTCACCGTCGGCGAGATCAGCGAAACCTTCAAGAAATACCCGGGCATCGGCGCTATTCTGCCCGCCATGGGTTACGGCGACCAGCAGGTACGCGATCTGGAAGCCACCATCAATGCTGCCGACTGCGACCTGGTCCTGGCCGCGACGCCGATCAACCTCGAACGCATCATCAAGGTCAACAAGCCCATGCTGCGCGTCACCTACGCGCTGGCCGAGCGCAATCCCGGCCAATTGGCGAAACTGTTGGAAAAATTCTGATTCGCGGCTAAACTGACATCCCGACCCGGCGGCTTCGGCAACGGAGCCGCCGCTTTTGGTCGAACCTCCGTCGGAAAGCGAGGTACGGCATGATCGGAACGCGACGCAAGGTGGCCGTAGTGGCGCTTGGGGGAAATTCGCTCATCAAGAAAGGCCAACGCGGCGACATCCACGAGCAATTCGCCAACACACGCGAGTCGGTACAAACACTCTGGACCCTCATCGAGATGGGCTACCAGCTCGTCATCACCCACGGCAACGGTCCGCAGGTGGGCGACATGCTCATCCAGATGGAATCGGCCATGGAGCAGGTGCCGCCCCAGCCGCTGGGCGTCATCGGCGCGGCCACCCAGGGCTCCATCGGTTATATGATTCAACAGACTTTGCAAAACCACCTGATGCTGGAAGGACGCGACACCCCGGTGGTGACCTTGCTCACGCAAGTGGTGGTGGATCGCTTCGATCCGCACCTGCAAAACCCCAGCAAGCCCATCGGGGCCATGTTTTACAACGAAGAAGACGCCCGCAAGCGCATGGACGAGCTGGGCTGGAGCATGGTGGAGGATGCGGGACGCGGCTGGCGACGGGTGGTGCCCTCGCCGTACCCACTGGAAATCGTCGAGTTGGACGTCATCGAGAGCCTGCTGGGCGCCGGGGCCATCGTGATTACGGCGGGCGGCGGCGGCATTCCGGTGGTGATCGAGCGCGACGGCCGTTACGATGGCGTGGACGCGGTCATCGACAAGGATATGGCGTCGGGGCTTTTGGCCCGTTCGCTCGACTCGGATCTCCTGGTGATGTTGACGGCGGTCGATCGCGTGGCGTTGGACTTTAAAAGCTCCACTCCCACCTGGCTGGACCACCTCACCGTCCATCAGGCCAAACAGTACCTGAAAGAAGGGCAGTTCCCCGAGGGCTCCATGGGGCCCAAAATCGAGGCAGCCTGCGAATACCTGCTCGGTGTGCGCCGCAAGCAGACGCGCCGAGCGATCATTACGGACCATAACAACCTGCGCCAGGCCCTTTTGGGCCGGGCCGGAACGACGATTACATTCCAGTAACGGACGGCCCCAGGCGTCCCCGATAACGACAAAGACGGGAGGAAAAGACCCATGGCCCTGCGCATGAAAGGCAATCATCTCATCACCCTGCGCGACCTGCCGGTGGAAGGCTTCGATCAGATTTTCGATCTGGCCCGCCGGCTCAAGCAGGATCTCTACACCGGGCGTCCCCATCCGCTTCTGGCGGGCAAGACCCTCGGCATGATCTTCCAGAAGCCCTCGCTGCGCACCATGGTTTCCTTCCAGGTGGGCATGCACCAACTGGGCGGCTACGCCGTCTATCTCGGTCCCGACCAGATTTCGCTCGGCAAGCGCGAAACCTCTGAAGACATCGCCAAGGTGCTCTCAGGCTACGTGGACGGCATCATGGCGCGCACCTTCTCCCACGCCCACGTGGAGGAATTGGCGCAGCACAGCCGCGTGCCGGTGATCAACGGGCTCACCGATTTCAACCATCCCTGCCAGGTGCTGGCCGACCTGTTCACCATCATCGAGAAAAAGCGCTGTTTGCAGGGGCTCAAGCTGGCCTACATCGGCGACGGCAACAACATGACGCACTCGCTTCTGTACGGCTGTTCGAAGCTGGGCATGAGCGTCTCGCTGGCCACTCCCGCCAGCCACCGTCCCCAGGCGGACGTGGTGGCTTACGCCGAGGAGCAGGCCGCGCGCCACGGACAGAGCATCGTCTTGACCGAATCGCCCGCCGAGGCGGCCGAGGACGCGGACGTGCTGTACACGGACGTGTGGACCTCCATGGGCCAGGAAAAAGAAAAGCAGGAACGCCTCAAGCTGTTCGCCGGTTATCAGATCAACGCCGAGATGCTGAAAACGGCGCATGACGACGCCATCGTGCTGCACTGCCTGCCTGCGCATTACGACGAGGAAATCACGCATGAGGTGGGTCACGGTCCGCAGTCGGCGGTCTTCCAGCAGGCCGAAAACCGTATGCACGCCCAGAAAGCGGTCATGGCGCTCTTGATGGGCTGAGACACGCGTTCATCATCGACAACCAACGGCGGTCCCGCACTGGGGGCCGCCGTTTATTTTGGTAATTATTTTCGAGCGGGAGGCAAACAGTGAAGTAGGATGGGCAACTTGTTGCCCATCGCGTCGTCAAGTAAAGCTTCAAGAAGATGGGCAACAAGTTGCCCATCCTTGTATTATCCCTTTCAAGCGACTGTCATCGTTTGTGATGATAAGATGAAACGACCTCCCGTAGCAAGCGGGAGGCCGTGGTGGGCGGCGAGATCGTCCCATCCTGGGGCCTGATGAGCCCGTTTTGTAGCCGGATCCGCCGTCCGTTTCGTCCGGGAAAACCCGAACAGTCGCAGGGGCCATTGTAATCGAAATGAGCCCGTATTGGCAAGGAAGGGTGCGCCATGAAGAAATGGATCGGGATCGACGTCAGCAAAGCCGTTTTCGATGTCGCCGTCGACGGCGAAAGCACGTGCGTCCGCTACGCTTACACCAAAGCCGGCATGACACGCTTCGTCCGTTCGTTGAAGCGGATCGAGGTGGAGGGCGTCGTGATGGAAGCCACCGGCGGCTACGAACGGGAGCTGTGCAAACGTCTTCAGAAAGCGGGTTGGCCGGTGGCGGTGGTCAATCCCCGGCGCATCCGGGATTATGCCCGCGCCGTCGGCGTGATGGCGAAAACGGATCGACTCGATGCGGGCATCATCGCACGCTACGCAGCCGCCATGCGTCCCGCACCGAACGAAACGCTCGGCGAAACCGCCCTCCTGTTAAAAGCCCTGTCTTCACGGAGGCGGCAGCTGGTCGCCATGCGCACGATGGAGAAAAACCGCACCGAACACGTGGGCGATCGGACGATCGGACAAAGCCTGCACCGCATTCTGGAGGTGATCGAACGGGAAATCGAGCGGCTGGATCGGGCCATCGCGGCGGCCATTGCATCGGATCGGGAGCGCAGCGACCGGGCCGCGCGGCTCCAAACGATGCCGGGCGTCGGCGCGTGCACGGCGAATCTTCTGGTGACGGATCTGCCGGAGCTGGGGATCTACAACCGGCGGCAGATCGCGGCGTTGATCGGCGTGGCGCCCATGAATCGGGACAGCGGAACGTTTCGGGGTAAACGCATGACCGGCGGCGGTCGTCATCGCCTGCGCACGGCGCTCTACATGCCGACGCTGGTGGCGATTCAACACAACCCGGTGATTCGCGGACACTACCAGCGGCTGGTCGGACGCGGCAAACCGAAGATGACGGCGGTGGTGGCCTGCATGCGAAAATTGGTCCTCATTCTCAACACGATGATGCGGAAAAACGAAGCCTGGAACCCGAATTTCGCTTGACACCGATAACAGTCGCTACGAATCTGGAGCGCGTCTCCGACGGGCTCCAAACCGTGTGGCCGTATACCACTCGCGTTTTGTCTCCTTTCCACCCACCGCACCTCGCAAATCCGGGAAGAAATCGGCGTCTTTCCCCTTCTAATAGCCAGGCCCCCTTAACCGGCGTATGCAAATCCGCCCTGTCGGACCCGGTCCGGCGCGAAACCAAAGGAGTTCGGCATGCCTGATAAATTGTTTTCCCTGTATTCGCTGGGACCCATCACTCTGAGCAACCGCGTAGTCATGGCCCCCATGACCCGCTGCCGCTCCCTGGGCAATATCCCGGGCGAAATCGTGGCAACCTACTACGCCCAGCGCGCCGAGGCGGGCCTGATCATCACCGAAGGCACCTCGCCCGCGCCGGACGGCCTGGGCTATCCGCGCATTCCGGGTCTTTTTTCCGCCGAGCAGGCCGCCGGATGGCGCAAGACCACCGACGCGGTGCACGCCAAAGGAGGCCGCATCTTCATTCAGCTGATGCACACGGGCCGAGTCGGTCACCCCGACAATCTGCCCGCAGGCGCGCGCATACTCGGTCCCTCCGCCAATGCGGTCCCGGGTAAAATGTACACCGATTCCAAAGGCCCCCAGCCCTACCCGGTCGCCACCTCCATGACGGAAGACGACATCGAAACGGCGATCGCCGGCTATGTCCACGCCGCCTCACTGGCGGTCAACGAAGCCGGGTTCGACGGCGTGGAGTTGCACGGCGCCAACGGCTACTTGATCGATCAGTTCCTCAACACGGCGTCCAACGAACGCGCGGACCGCTGGGGCGGCGATATCGAGGGTCGCATCCGTTTCGCGCTGGAAACGGCGCGTCGCACTATCGCGGCCATCGGCGCGGAACGCGTGGGTATCCGCCTCTCACCCTTCGGCGTATTCAACGGCATGGCTCCCGACAACCAGATGATCGAGCTTTACGAAATACTGGTTCAAAAGCTGGGCGACCTGAAACTGGCGTACCTGCACCTGGTTGACCACAGCTCGATGGGAGCGCCCGCGCAGCCCGAGGGCTTGCGGGATACGCTGCGCAAGCGATTTGGCGGCACGTTGATTCTGTCGGGCGGTTACGATAGAACGCGGGCGGAAGCGGATCTGCAAGAAGACAAAGGCGACCTGGTCGCGTTCGGTCGTCCGTTTATCGCGAACCCGACGCTCGTCGGCAAAATGAAAGAAGGACAACCGCTGGCCGAAGCCAACCCGGATCTGTTTTACTCCGCCGATGAGCGGGGCTATACCGATTACCCGTAATCGGCCTATTCTACCGGCGAACGTCGCGCTCGATCGGCCGATTGCGATCAGGGGCGGGACCGTCGTTCAGGCGGGGTCAGTCGCGCAGGCGTTTCGCAACCCATTTTCCCAGGGGGCCTTTTCGCTGCAGCTTGTGTTTGAACAGCGACCAGAACGGAATCTGGTCGTAATTGAGCGGGCGACCGGCGCTCGGCCCGCCGCTGGGTCGGGTTTGGCGTTCGCCGTTGTAGGGCCAGTTGATTTCCGAAAAGCGCTCTCGGGCGAATGCGCCGTGGGAGTCGTCGCGCATGATGGCGCGAATGGGCGGCGGCATCCGGTCTTTCAGATCGTATAGGCCCCGTCCGACGGGCATGTTTTCGGCGCGCCGAACCACCGCTTCCACATTTTCCGGACGTGCACGAAACGCACCGTCGGCCGTATCGAATCCGGTCACGGCCAGCAGGTAGGCCAATTGACCGATGCACCAGCCTTGCGTGAAGTGTCCCGATTCGATGATCTCCGCGTGATGCGGGGGAACCACGATAAACAGGAAACCGCCCGGTTTCAACACACGGAAAAATTCATACAGCGCGCCGATGGGCGAAAAGCTGTGTTCGAGGCTATGTTTGCAGAGGACTGCATCCAGGCTTTCATCCTGAAATTCGAGGGCATTCATGTCCATGTTGACCATGTCGAAACCGTTGGCCCGGGCGAATGCGACTTGAGCCGGGGTGACGTTGGAGGTCAAGGCGGTGACCTGTTTCCCCTTTCCGACCAGCCATTGGGAATCGTAGCCGCAGCCGCAGCCGACGTCGACGATCGTTTCGAAATTCAGCGGCAGGCTTTCGAGATAAGGCAGCGATAGCTCGTGCGCGGTACGCCTTTCCGGATCCCGATACAGGCTTTCCCCGCTCGGATCGTCTTTGAATTCCCGTAAACGCGAGAAGAAGTCATGCCGATGCGCATCGATGCGGGATGCAGGCAACGCCTTCATTTTCTCCGATTTTTCTCGACTCCGGCTCATTCCAACCCCCTCACTCGCGGTGGATATCTCTGCGGCGCATCGAATGGTAACCCAGGCGCTGAAAACGGGTCAAGGTCTTTCAACCGACGTGCGGCGAAAGAGTCGGATACCCCGTCGAAAAAGCGTTGCATCCAACGGCCGACCTCACTATCATAGGGCTTCGATTTTTTAGCCAACGATGGGGACAGCCCCGCAACGATTACCCGAGGCCTTCATGAGCGACACGAAAACGAATCCGACGAAACCGGCCGACGACGCAAACGCCGTCCCGCCGAATTTCATTAAAGACATCATCGACGCCGACCGCGAGGCCGGAAAAAACGCAGGCCGCGTGGCCACCCGCTTTCCGCCCGAGCCCAACGGCTACCTGCATATCGGACACGCCAAGAGCATCTGCCTCAACTTCGGTTTGGCCAAAGAATACGGCGGCACCTGCAACCTGCGTTTCGACGACACCAATCCCGCCAAGGAGGAAGTCGAATACGTCGAGTCCATCAAGGCCGATGTGCGTTGGCTGGGTTTCGAGTGGCAGGAGCCGGTGCATTTCGCCTCCGATTATTTCGACCAGCTCTACGCCTTCGCCGTGCAGATGATCAAAGACGGCCTCGCCTATGTGGACGACCTCTCCGATGAGGACATTCGCGACTACCGCGGCAACTACTATACCGCCGCGCGCCCCAGTCCCTTCCGCGAGCGGCCGATCGAGGAAAGCCTCGATCTGTTCGCGCGCATGAAGGCGGGCGAGTTCAAAGACGGCGAAAAGGTGCTGCGCGCCAAAGGCGACCTGACCTCGGCCAACATGAACCTGCGCGATCCCCTGATGTACCGCATCCGCCACGCCAGCCATCACCGCACCGGCGACAAATGGTGCATTTACCCCATGTACGACTGGGCCCACGGGCAGTCGGACGCCATCGAGGGCATCACCCATTCGATCTGCACCCTGGAGTTTCAGGACCACCGTCCGCTTTACGACTGGTTTCTCAGCAAGCTGCCCTTCGAGAATCCACCGCGCCAGATCGAATTCGCCCGGCTCAACCTCGACTACACGGTGATGAGCAAACGGCGATTTTTGCAGCTCGTCCAGGAAAAGTACGTCTCGGGCTGGGACGATCCGCGCATGCCCACCCTTTCGGGTTTACGCCGCCGGGGTTACACGCCGCGCTCGATTCGTCTGTTCGCCGAGCGCATCGGGGTGGCGCGCGCCGATTCCACGGTGGACCTGGCGCTGCTGGAATACTGCATCCGCGAAGATCTCAACGCCCACGCCCCGCGCGTGATGGCCGTGCTCGATCCGCTCAAGGTGGTCATCGACAATTTCGAGGAAGACCGCGTAGAGTGGTTCGATGCGCCGCTGCATCCGGAAGACGACCGCTACGGTACGCGTAAACTGCCGCTCACCCGCGAGTTTTACGTCGAGCGCGAAGACTTCCTCGAAGAAGCGCCCCGAAAATGGCATCGCCTGGCTCCCGGCAAGGAAGTGCGCCTGCGTTACGCCTGCCTGTTCACCTGCACCCACGCCGTCAAGGACGCGGAGGGCCGGGTGGTGGAACTGCACGGCACCTGGGATCCGGAGTCGAAAGGCGGCACCTCTCCCGACGGCCGCAAGGTGCGCGGAACCCTGCACTGGGTCTCGGCCGCACACGCCGTCGATGCGGAAGTCCGCCTGTACGATCGCCTGTTCACCGTGCCCAATCCCAACGATACCGCCGACGGCAAAACCTTCATCGATCACCTCAACCCCGAGTCGTTGATCACGCTTCGCGCATGCAAACTCGAACCCCATCTGGCCGGGGTGGCCGCGGGCGAGCGCATGCAGTTCGAGCGCCTGGGTTATTTCTGCGTCGACCCAGACAGCCGCGCGGGACAGCCGGTGTTCAACCGCACCGTCACCCTGCGCGACACCTGGGCGCGCATCCAGCGTTCGCAGCAGCGCGACGCCAAACCCCCGAAAGCGAAGAAAGACAAGACACCCGTCCAGGCCGAAACACCCAGCGCGCCAGTACGCGAGGGGCTGGAGCCGATCAAGGACGAAATCACCATCGACGATTTCGCCAAGCTGGATCTGCGGGTGGCTTTGGTCAAGGAAGCCGGATTCGTGAAGGGGGCCGATCGCCTCTTGCGCCTGCTGGTGGATCTGGGCGAGGGTCGGCTGCGCCAGATTTTCGCCGGAATCCGCGAAAGCTACCCCGATCCCGCCGTGCTGGTCGGCCAGTCGGTCATCGTGGTGGCCAACCTCAAGCCGCGCAAAATGAAATTCGGACTCAGCGAGGGCATGGTGCTCTCCGGCGGCACGGCCCCTGATAAGCTGGTCGCCGCCACCTTCAAAACCGACCCGGAACCGGGCGACACGGTGAGCTGAACCCCCAACGCGACGGGAGAGCTGATGCGGAACACGGACGCAGGCGCAGCGGTCGACGCGATTATTTTCGACCTCGACGGCACGTTGATCGACAGCGAAGAGAATTATTTCCAGGCCGACTGCCGCCTGTTGCAGGAATACGGTATTGCCTTCACACGCGAATTGAAGCGCCCCTTCGTGGGCGGCGGCAATCTGTCGATGATGCGGAAGATTCGCGCGCAATACGATCTACCCGCCACGCCTGAAGAACTGCTCGAAAAAAAGAACCGCCACTACATCGCCATCGCACGCGAAAACACCGTCGCCTTTCCCGAGATGGTAGCGCTGGTTCGGGCGTTGCAAAAACGCGGACTCAAGCTGGCGGTGGCTTCCGGCTCGTCGCCGGAGGTGATCCGCGAACTGCTCGCCATCGTGGGGTTGGACGACGCCTTTTCGGTGCTGGTGTCGTCGGAGGAGGTGGCCGGGTCCAAGCCGCAACCGGACGTGTTTCTGGAAGCCGCCCGCCGCCTCGAAGTCGATCCCACCCGCGCGGTGGTTCTCGAAGACGCCCCGGCGGGAGTCGTGGCGGGTTTGGCGGCCGGGATGCGCGTCGTCGCGATTCCCTTCTTCCCCGAGCCGCCGCTCAACGATATCTACGCCCGTGCCCACCTGCTGTTCGAAAACGGCATGCCCGGCTTTTCGGCCACGCGCGTTTTGGAGTGGCTGGGGCTATAGGGAACCCGCCGTAAGGCGCGCTCCAGCGTGAAAATCAGAACCTTCCAAATGGCTTGTAATTACGATACCTCCGCTCAACCTGAATAATTTCGCGAAACGAAATTGGTTCAAAGGCTCCCTCTATACACCGTTTTGTAATCGGCGACTCGGGACGAGCGGTAGACAGACGCAGAGGAGTAGGATGGGAAACTTGTTGTCCATCTTCGCCGCTTACGAAATATGGCAAGGCCGAGAACAGTAATAGCAAACATTGGCCTCCGGATAAATTTTCTTTGCTTCCAAGTTGGAGCGCATCTTCGATGGGCTCCACGACCGTAACCGCAACCGCCTTTTATTGGAGCCCGTCGGGAGACGCGCTCCAGCATGGAATGCTCCGTGCTTGTCTGGGTATTCGAATAATTCCCCACAAAAAAATCCCCCGGATCGCAGACCCGGGGGATGGAGTATCGGGGGAGGGGAGGGCTTACATCATGCCGCCCATGCCGCCCATGCCACCCATACCGCCCATGCCGCCCATGTCAGGCATGGCCGGGCCGCCCTTGGGGTCGGGCTTGTCGGCCACCATGCAATCGGTGGTGAGCAGCAGGCTCGAAACGGACGCGGCGTTCTGCAGGGCCGAGCGCACGACCTTGGTCGGGTCGATGATGCCCTTCTCGATCATGTCGCCGTATTCGTCGCCCTGGGCGTCGTAGCCGTAGGATCCCTTGTTCTCGCGAACATTGTTGATCACGATGGAGCCTTCGACACCGGCGTTCTCGACGATCTTACGCATCGGCTCTTCGATCGCGCGGTAGATGATGGACGCGCCGACTTTCTGCTCTTCGGGCAAGTCGAGATTTTCCAGCGCTTTCTGGGCGCGCAGCAGGGCCACGCCGCCGCCGGGCACGATGCCTTCTTCCACCGCCGCGCGCGTCGCGTGCAGGGCGTCTTCGACACGGGCTTTCTTTTCCTTCATCTCGGCTTCGGTCGCCGCACCGACCTGAATGACCGCGACACCGCCGACCAGCTTCGCCAGCCGCTCTTGCAGTTTCTCGCTGTCGTAATCGGAGGTGGTTTCTTCGATCTGGGCGCGGATCTGCTTCACGCGCGCCTGGATGTCTTCTTTGGAGCCCGCACCGTCGACGATGGTGGTGTTATCTTTGCTGATGGTGACGCGCTTGGCCTGGCCGAGATCGTTGATGCTCATGGCTTCGAGTTTGAGGCCGATTTCTTCGCTGATCACGGTGCCGCCGGTCAGGGTGGCGATGTCTTGCAACATGGCTTTGCGGCGGTCGCCGAAGCCCGGAGCCTTGACGGCGGCGATGTTCAGCACGCCGCGCAGTTTGTTGACGACCAAGGTCGCCAGCGCTTCGCCCTCGATGTCCTCGGCGATGATGACCAGGGGTTTACCCATTTTGGCCACTTGCTCGAGGATGGGCAGCAGGTCGCGCATGTTGGAGATCTTCTTGTCGTACAGTAGGATGAAGGGATCGTCCATGCCGACTTCCATGCGGTCGGGATCGGTGATCAGGTAGGGGCTGATGTAACCACGGTCGAACTGCATACCTTCGACGACGTCGAGGGTGGTTTCGAGGGTCTTGGCTTCTTCGACGGTGATGACGCCTTCTTTACCGACCTTTTCCATCGCCTCGGCGATGATGTTGCCGATGGTGCTGTCGTTGTTGGCCGAAATCGCGCCGACTTGGGCGATCTCTTTATGGTCTTTGGTCGGCTTGGAGAGCTTTTTGATCTCGGCGACGACCTGGATGACGGCCGCATCGATGCCGCGCTTGATGTCCATGGGGTTGTGGCCGGCCACGATGGTTTTGATGCCTTCGCGGTAGATGGCCTGGGCCAACACGGTGGCGGTGGTGGTGCCGTCACCGGCGACGTCGGAGGTCTTGGAGGCGACTTCCTTCACCATCTGGGCGCCCATGTTCTCGAATTTGTCTTCGAGTTCGATCTCTTTGGCTACGCTCACGCCGTCTTTGGTGACGGTGGGGGAACCGAAGGATTTGTCGATAATCACATTACGACCCTTGGGACCGAGGGTGACCTTCACGGCGTCCGCCAGCTGGTTCACACCCGACAAGATCTTCGTGCGAGCCTTCTCGTCGAAAATAATCTGTTTCGCCATTAGTATCTCTCCTTATGATTTCAGGGGGTTACCCGTGTTAGTCGATGATCGCCAGAATGTCGTCTTCGCGCAGGATCAGCAGCTCTTCGTCGTTGTGCTTCACGTCCTGACCGGCATATTTGCCGAACAGCACCGTATCGTCCACCTTCACGTCCATTTCGACCCGGCCGCCGTCTTCTTTGACTTTGCCCTTGCCGACCGCCAGCACTTTGCCCTGGATCGGTTTTTCTTTGGCGGAATCGGGGATGATGATGCCACCGGCACTGCGGGTTTCTTCTTCCAGACGCTTGACAATGATACGATCGTTTAATGGTCTCAAGTTCATCGTAAGGCTCCTTTCAATTGAGTTCGGAATTCGATTTATCGAATGCGGCTAAACGCCTTTGTGTGTTCTCGAAAATTTATTTCTTTTTAAGTCACACCCTAATCGTTTTATCAGCGCTTTGAAAATAAGGTGTTCTCAGTCAAATGCAAGGGATTCGTCAAAAAAAAGAAAAAAAAATTTTTCACGAGTGTCGAATTTTTCCGAACGCGTCACTAAATTAAGGTATTGGGTCGGTGAAAGGGCGATGTCGGGTGACGGCGAAGAAGGAGAAGTTCGTCGCCGGGCATAAAAATTACTCACAAGTAAAGGTTGACAGACGGGCGGCGTGCGGCTACAGTTCCGGCCATTGCCGATCGGATGGCGGGCGAAATCAGGTTTAAATCGCCGATTTTTCTGTCATGAGCTGAAAACGGTAAACCCAGGTGCGGCGGATTCCCGTGTTGGATCGGGTGGTTGAGGAAAAGTTTTGATACGATCAGTTTTTCCTTGACAAGTTCGGGGGATGCGTTTATAAACTTGCGGTCCAAGCGCTGATGCGCCCTTGGAAATCTGCCTGATTACGGCAAGATAGGTTGTTCTTTGGATCAACTTGAAAACGATACTTACCGCTGGCGTAGCTCAATGGTAGAGCAGCTGATTTGTAATCAGCAGGTTGCGGGTTCAAGTCCCATCGCCAGCTCCAAAACTGGCTGATGGTTTTTGGAGAGGTTCCCGAGTGGCCAAAGGGAGCAGACTGTAAATCTGCCGTCGACGACTTCGGAGGTTCGAATCCTCCCCTCTCCACCATTTTTGAGATACACGCTTGGGCGGGAATAGCTCAGCTGGTAGAGCAATAGCCTTCCAAGCTATGGGTCGCGGGTTCGAACCCCGTTTCCCGCTCCAGATGCCCACATAGCTCAGTAGGTAGAGCGCGTCCTTGGTAAGGACGAGGTCACCGGTTCAAATCCGGTTGTGGGCTCCATTATTATTGGGTTTTGGAAGGGCCTGATAACGAAAAAGACGGCAACGTAAATTGCGGCGATCGGTTGATGAACACAGTATGTGAGGCGTCGCCGGTCGCCGGTAGTAGTGTGTCGTGCACAAGAGTGCAAGTTTAAGGAGGCAAAGATGGCGAAACAGAAATTCGAGCGTAATAAGCCACATTGCAATGTCGGCACCATCGGTCACATCGACCACGGCAAAACGACATTGACGGCCGCGATCACGAAGGTTTTGGCGAAGGCCGGCGGTGCGGAATTTACGGCGTTCGACGAGATCGACAAGGCCCCCGAAGAACGCGAGCGCGGGATCACGATCGCGACGGCGCACATCGAGTACGAGACGGCGAATCGGCATTACGCCCACGTGGATTGCCCGGGGCATGCGGATTACATCAAGAACATGATTACGGGCGCGGCGCAGATGGACGGCGCGATCCTGGTCGTGGCGGCGAACGACGGTCCGATGCCGCAGACGCGCGAGCACGTGCTTCTGGCTCGTCAGGTCGGCGTTCCGGCGATCGTGGTTTACTTGAATAAAGTCGACATGTTGGACGATCCCGAGCTTCTGGAGCTGGTGGATATGGAGCTGCGTGAGCTTCTGACGTCCTACGAATTCCCCGGTGACGACATTCCGATCATTCCGGGTTCGGCCCTGAAGGCGCTCAACGGCGACGAGGACGAACTGGGCGAGCAGTCGGTGTTGAAGCTGATGGAGCAGGTGGATGCCTACATTCCGCAGCCCGAGCGCGTGACGGACAAGCCGTTTCTGATGCCGGTCGAGGACGTGTTCTCGATTTCGGGTCGTGGTACGGTGGCGACGGGTCGTGTGGAGCGCGGGATCGTGCATACCTCCGATGAAGTCGAGATCGTGGGTTTCGAGCCCACACGCAAGACGGTCGTGACGGGCGTCGAGATGTTCCGCAAGATCCTGGATGAGGGTCGCGCGGGTGACAACGTCGGCTGCCTGCTTCGCGGTGTGAAGAAAGACGAGATCTATCGCGGTCAGGTTCTGGCGGCTCCGGGTTCGATTCTGCCGCACGTGAAGTTCAAGGCCGAGGTTTACGTTCTGTCGAAGGAAGAGGGTGGTCGTCATACGCCGTTCTTCCGGGGTTATCGTCCGCAATTCTACTTCCGCACGACGGACGTGACCGGTGCTGTTACGCTTCCCGAGGGTGTCGAGATGGTGATGCCCGGCGATAACATCGCGATGGAAGTCGAGTTGATTACGCCTGTGGCGATGGAAAAAGAGCTTCGGTTCGCGATTCGCGAGGGTGGCCGCACGGTCGGCGCCGGTGTCGTAGCCGAAATCATGGAGTAAGGTGTTTGGCCCCGGCTGGGGTGAGTGGAGACCGATATGGGTAATCGTAGCAAAGTGATTCTGGAGTGCAAGGTGGATGGCTGTCGCTATCGTTACCACACCACGAAAAACAAGAAAAAGACTCCGGGAAAGCTGTCGTTTAAAAAATACTGCCCCGACTGCAAAAAACACCAGGTTTTTGCAGAGAAAAAGTAGTCGGGCGTATTTAGGGTATAGGCCAGTGGCTCAATTGGCAGAGCATCGGACTCCAAATCCGAGGGTTGGGGGTTCAAGTCCCTCCTGGCCTGCCACCCTTTTATATCGTGAATACTGAGGAGGCGTTATGTCCTCGAATACCAGGTGGTTGGTTCTGGCTTATGCGATCAGTTCGCTGATCTGCACCTATCTGCTCAACATGATCGTGGAGAGCGGGATGGCGTTGGCCGGAATAGACGACCCGTTGGGCAATGTCGTTCCGCTGGCATCGATCATCGGATTGGTGGGTGGTATCATCTGTTTTGTCGTGATGCTCAAGCATCCGCGGGTCAACGAGTTCGGCGGCGACGTCGTCAAGGAAACCCGTAAGGTGAGTTGGCCGACCGTGCCCGAAACGCGGGCCGCCACCTTGGTCGTCATCGTGCTGGTGATCATCATTACGGCGATCCTCGGTGTTTTCGATTATATTTTCGCCACGTTGTCGAACCTGATCTACTCGTAGACGGGGCGGCGACAGAAGGAAACGGTCGATGTCGGAAACCGGCGCCAATAAAAAATGGTACTTCGTGCATACCTACTCCGGGTATGAGAACAAGGCTCGCCTGTCGCTGTTGGAGAATATCAAACAGTCCGGGTTGGAAGACTTTTTCGGCGAAGTTCTGATTCCGACCGAAACCGTCGTCGAAACGGTGAAAAATGCCAAGCGTACCACCACCCGCAAGTTTTTCCCGAGCTATATGCTGGTGGAGATGGAGCTGAACGAGAGAACGTGGCATTGCATCAAGGATACGCCGAAAATCACCGGATTTGTCGGCAATACGACCAATCCGCCGCCGGTTCCGGATGCTGAAATCCGGCGGTTGAAAATGCAGATAGAAGAAGGCGTCGTCAAACCCAAGCCGAAGGTCATGTTCGAAGAAGGCGAGTCGGTTCGGGTGATGAACGGTCCGTTTAGCAACTTCACGGGTGTGGTGGAAGAAGTGAAACCGGAGAAAGGGCGCGTGGTTGTTTCCGTGTCCATCTTCGGTCGGGCCACCCCGATTGAGCTCGACTTCTCGCAGGTCGAAAAGGAATAAGGGGAGGTTTTCCCATGGCGAAGAAAATTATCGGTATGGTCAGGCTGCAGATCGAAGCGGGAAAAGCCAATCCGTCCCCGCCCGTCGGCCCTGCGTTGGGTCAGCACGGCGTGAACATCATGGACTTCTGCAAGCAGTACAATGCGCGTACGCAGAAGCAGGCCGGAACCATCATTCCGTGCGTCATCACCATTTATGCTGATCGCACCTTCTCGTTTATCACCAAGACGCCTCCGGCTTCCACGCTTTTGGTCAAGGCGGCCAAAGTGGCCAAAGGTTCGGGCGAGCCGAACAAGCGCAAGGTGGGCAAGGTGACCAGCGATCAGGTCAAGGAAATCGCCGAGCTTAAAATGCCCGATCTAAACGCCAACGACGTTGACGCCGCGATGAAGATCATCGCCGGTACCGCGCGTTCCATGGGGATCGACGTCATCAGCTGAGGTCGGACCCTGTCATCAATAGACCGTTCAATCCGCTGTGCGGGAGGCGCGAGCCGTTTGGACCGCAAAGGAGTTTCTCATGGCGAAGCACGGAAAAAATTACAAGAACGTTCGCACCGACATCAATCCCGATGTCAAGTACGAACTGGATCAGGCGATCGAGCTGGTTAAAAGCTCCACTTACGGCAAGTTCGACGAATCGTTCGACGTCGCGCTGAAATTGGGCGTCAACCCGAAATATGCCGATCAGATGATTCGCGGCGCGGTGCTGCTTCCCAACGGAACTGGCAAAACAGTGCGCGTACTGGTTTTTGCCAAGGGCGATAAGGAAACCGAAGCCAAAGAGGCCGGGGCCGATTTCGTCGGCGGCGAAGATCTTGTCGAGAAGATCAAGGGCGGCTGGTTCGATTTCGATAAGGTTATCGCCACTCCTGACATGATGGGTGTGGTTGGTAAAATCGGTAAACTGCTCGGCCCACGCGGTTTGATGCCGAACCCCAAGGTCGGCACGGTGACTCCGAACGTGGCGCAGACCGTTGAAGAGCTGAAAAAGGGCCGCATCGAATTCCGCGTCGAAAAGGCGGGAATCATTCATGCTCCGCTCGGCCGCAAATCGTTCGAATCCGAAGCTCTGAAGGAAAATTTCCTGGAGCTTCTGGGTGTTCTGTTGAAGCTGAAACCGGCATCCGTCAAGGGTACATACCTGAAGGGGATCGCCTTTTCGACCACGATGGGCCCCGGTGTCCGCGTGGATGTCAATTCCGTTATGGACATTGTCCGTTAACGGCCTGTGATCTGGCTTTGAGGTCGGTCGCGGCAGGTCGGAGCCGCGTTTATCGTCAAAGACCGTGGGTGGGTGCTCGCCCTTAATGAAGGCCCACGCAGACGAGGGAACCGAACCTTCCCTCTTTCTTTGACAGGGTTGACCCGATGGGGCAATCCTCGAAAAATCCAAATGAAAGGGGGTCCGTGCGATGAATCTAACGCAAAAACAGGAAGTAGTACAGCACTGGAATGAGATATTTCAAGGTGCATCCGTAGTGATTCTGGCTGGGTATTCCGGTCTAAAAGCCAACGATATCAACAAAGTTCGTAATGAGTGCAGCAAGGTCGGGGTTGATTTTCATGTCGTGAAGAACACCCTGATCCGGCGTGCGTTGGTGGGTACGCCCAATGAACTGCTCGTTGAGGATTTCCGCGGTCCGATCGCCGTGGCCATCGGCATTGAGGACCAGGTAGCGCCCGCCAAAGCATTGGCCCAGGCGAAGAAGGAATTCAAAAGCCTGGAACTGATGGCTGGTGCACTGGACGGCAACCGTCTGGATGGGGCTGCGATCGAAGCGCTGGCAAAGATGCCGGGACGCGACGAATTGCGTGCTTCGTTCTTGGGACTGCTCAACAATGTTCCGGGCGGTTTTGTGCGGCTGCTTAACGCCGTACCCAGTGGCATGGTCAACGTGCTGGACGCCAAACGGCGGAAGATGGAAGAGGCCGCCTAGGCGCTCGCCACTTTTTTGTTGAAAAGAAACGAAAAATTTGCATAATAGGAAGGATACTGTTATGGCGATCACGAAAGACGAAGTTAAGGAATTTCTTAGCAATATGACGGTGATGGACCTCGCGGGTCTCATCAAGGAACTCGAAGACGAGTGGGGCGTTTCGGCGGCTGCTCCGGTCGCGATGGCGGCGGCACCGGCCGGTGGCGCGGATGCCGGCGCGGCTGAAGAAGAGAAAACCGAGTTCGACGTTGTGCTGGAAAACTTCGGCGACAACAAAATCCAGGTCATCAAAGCCGTGCGCGCGATGACGGGTCTTGGCCTGAAAGAAGCCAAAGAGCTGGTCGAGAGCGCTCCGGTCGCGGTGAAAGAAGGCATCAACAAAGAAGACGCCGAAGCCGCCAAGAAGACGATCGAAGAAACCGGCGCGAAAGTGACATTGAAGTAACGTGGGTCAGACACCACGTGACGTTTGATTCGAGCCTGGCGGTCTGCCATCCCTCAGAAACGGGGTGGCAGTCGTCGGGCTATGTGTGCATGGGTCTCGGACTCCATACATAGGAATAAGGCGGGTCGACGGCGGTTCCACATATGGACTCTACCCCAGGGCGAAGGCAGCGATCGCCCTTGCCGCGAGGAAAAACGATGGCGTTTCTTTCCCAAAATAATTTTCGAGTTCGTAAAGATTTTACCAAAATCCGGAAAGTGATCCAGCTTCCCAAGCTGATCGAAATCCAGAAAAAATCCTACGGCGATTTCTTGCAAATGGACCAGCCGCCCGAGACACGTGAAAATCTCGGTTTGCAGGCTGTTTTCAACAGTATTTTCCCGATCAAAGATTTCAACGAAACGGCGTCGCTCGAGTTTGTCACCTATGCTCTCGACAAACCGAAATACGACATGGATGAATGCCGCCAGCGCGGCATGACCTACTCGGCGCCGATGAAAGTGTTGATCCGGCTCGTCATCTGGGACAAAGATGAAGAGACCGGTGCCTTGTCGATTCGGAACGTGAAGGAGCAAGAGGTTTACTTCGGCGAAATCCCGCTGATGGCCGACAATGGCACCTTTATCGTCAACGGCACTGAGCGTGTGGTGGTCAGTCAGCTCCACCGCAGCCCCGGTGCTTTTTACGACCACGACAAGGGCAAAACCCACAGCTCCGGCAAGGTACTCTATTCCGCTCGTATCATCCCTTATCGGGGTAGTTGGCTCGACTTCGAATTCGATCCGAAAGATATTCTGCACGTGCGCATCGATCGTCGCCGCAAGCTGCCCTCCACGGTGCTTCTGCGCGCTTTGGGTTACAGCACTGAAGAGCTGCTGGAATATTTTTACGACGTACAGACGATTCAATTGGAGAGCGGCAAGGCTATCCGGACGGTCAAACTCGATTTGCTCGTCGGTCAGCGTACCACCCGCGAAGTTCGCTCCGATAAAAGCGAAGTCCTGGTTAAAAAGAACAAGAAAATCACCCGTGCGGCTGTCCGCCGTATGAAACAGGCGGGTCTCACCTCGATTCCCATGAACCATGAAGACGTGGTCGGGATGGTAGTGGCCAAAGATATCGTGGATCCCAAAACCGGTGAAGTGGTGTTGGAGGTCAACCAGGTCATTACCGAGGAACTGCTCGACGAGATCAAGAACCGACGCATCAAGGAATTCACGACTCTGTTCATCGACAACATGAACGTTGGCCCTTATATCCATAGCACCTTGCTGGTAGACAAGATCCAAACGCCGCAAGAAGCCATTATGGAGATCTATCGGCGTATGCGTCCCGGCGATCCGCCCACCGAGGAGGCCGCCACCCGCTTGTTCCAGAATCTGTTCTTCAACCCGGAGCGCTACGACCTGTCGCGCGTGGGCCGGTTGAAGATGAACTACAAGTTCGGACTCGACGAACCGCTTGAGCATACCGTGCTGACTCGCGAAGACATCATGCAGACGGTCAAACATCTGATCTCGCTGCGCGATGGCCAAGGCATGATCGACGATATCGACCATCTCGGCAATCGCCGGGTGCGCGCCGTCGGCGAGTTGCTTGAAAATCAGTACCGCATCGGTCTGGTTCGTATGGAGCGTGCCATCAAAGAGCGCATGACGCTGCAGGAAATCGACACACTGATGCCCCACGACCTGGTGAATTCGAAACCGGTGTCGGCGGTGGTGAAGGAGTTCTTCGGGTCGAGTCAGCTTTCGCAGTTCATGGATCAGACCAACCCCCTCTCGGAGGTCACCCATAAACGGCGCCTGTCGGCTCTCGGACCCGGTGGTCTGACCCGCGAACGCGCCGGTTTCGAAGTGCGCGATGTGCATGCCACCCATTATGGTCGTATCTGCCCCATCGAAACGCCGGAAGGTCCGAACATCGGCTTGATCGCGTCGCTGTCCACTTATGCGCGCGTCAACGATTTCGGTTTCATCGAAACGCCCTTCCAGCAGGCGAAAGACGGCAAGTTGACCAAGCAGGTCAAGTTCTACTCCGCCCTTGAAGAGGCCGATCACGTTATCGCGCAGGCCAATGCCCCGGTGGATGACAAAGAGCGTTTCATCAATGAATACGTTTCTTGTCGCGAGCATCAGGAATTCGTGCTCAAGCGCGCCGAGGATGTGGAACTGATGGACGTATCGCCGAACCAGTTGGTGTCGGTGGCGGCCTCGCTGATTCCCTTCCTCGAAAACGATGATGCCAACCGCGCCTTGATGGGCTCCAACATGCAGCGCCAGGCGGTTCCATTGCTGACCGCCAAGTCGCCGTTGATCGGAACCGGTATTGAGAACGTGGTGGCGCGCGATTCGGGCGTCACTTGCGTGGCCAAGCGCGACGGCGTCGTCGACTCGGTCGATGCGTCTCGTATCGTTGTGCGCGCCAACCCGAAAGAAGGCGACGACCTGGCCATGACGCAGGTCGATATTTACTCGCTGGTCAAATATCGCCGTTCGAATCAGAACACCTGCATCAACCAGCTTCCCATCGTCAAAACCGGTGACATCGTCAAAGCCGGTGACGTGTTGGCGGATGGATCGGCCACGGAAAGCGGCGAACTGGCGTTGGGTCAGAACATCATCGTGGCTTTCATGCCCTGGGGTGGTTACAACTTCGAGGATTCCATCCTGGTGTCCGAGCGTACTTTGGTGGACGACGTGTTCACCTCGATTCACATCGAGGAGTTCGAAACCGTCGCCCGCGATACCAAACTGGGTAAAGAAGAGATCACCCGCGACATTCCGAATGTCGGCGAGGAAGCGCTCAAGGATTTGGATGAGAGCGGAATCGTGCGCGTGGGTGCGGAAGTGAAATCGGGCGACATCCTGGTCGGCAAGATCACGCCCAAAGGCGAGACGCAGCTTAGCCCCGAGGAAAAGCTGTTGCGGGCCATCTTCGGCGAAAAAGCCGGCGACGTGCGCGACACCTCGTTACGGGTTCCTCCTGGTGTCTCGGGTATCGTCATCGACGCTCGCGTTTTCTCGCGTAAGGGTGTGGAAAAGGACGTGCGGACCGTCGAGATCGAAGAGCAGGAAACCAATCGTTTGCTCAAAGATCAGAACGACCAGATCAAAATCATCCAGGTGTCGGCTTACTCGACCATCCGGCAGTTGCTGGTGGGTCGCAAAACCAAAGAAAACCTGGTGGCCGATAATGGGAAAGTGCTGCTTGCCAAGGGCAAAAAACTCGTTGCGGAAGACGTGGAGAACATCGCACGTAAATATCTGGGACGTGTGAAGCTGAGCAACGAGCCCGATATCGAAACCAAGATCGAGCAGATCCAGCAGAACACGCTGGAAGAAGTCAACGCCATCAAAGAGCGTTTTACCGATAAAATCAATCGTCTCAAGAAGGGCGACGAACTGGCCCCGGGCATCATCAAGATGGTCAAGGTTTACGTGGCCATGAAACGCAAGTTGTCGGTGGGCGATAAGATGGCCGGACGCCACGGTAACAAAGGTGTCGTCTCGCGTATTCTGCCTGCTGAAGATATGCCGTATTTGCCCGATGGACGCCCCGTCGACATGGTGCTAAACCCGTTGGGCGTGCCCTCGCGTATGAACGTGGGACAGATTCTCGAAACCCATTTGGGCTGGGCGGCTCACGGACTCGGTCGCATGATCGCTCGCCATGTCGAAGAGAATTACAGTCCAGAAGCCATTCGCAAGAAGCTAAAAGAGATTTACAACAACAAAGAGCTGGACGCGGCGCTTGATGAAGCCAGCGACGATGCGGTGATGAATTACGCACGTCGGCTGCATCGTGGCGTGCATCTGGCGACCCCTGTTTTCGACGGCGCTCCCGAAAGCGAGATCCGCCGCCTGCTCGAACTGGCCGGGCACGACACGTCAGGCCAGACGCTGCTCTTTGACGGCCGCACCGGCAAACGATTTGCACAGGACGTCACCGTCGGTGTCATGTACGTACTGAAACTGCACCACTTGGTGGACGACAAGATCCATGCACGTTCCATCGGCCCGTATTCGTTGGTCACCCAGCAGCCGCTCGGCGGTAAAGCGCAATTCGGTGGTCAGCGACTCGGTGAAATGGAAGTGTGGGCGATGGAGGCCTACGGCGCCGCGCATACCCTGCAGGAATTTCTGACGGTGAAGTCCGATGATGTCGTCGGTCGTACACGTATGTACGAGGCGATCGTCAAAGGTGAACACGACACCGATCCGGGTCTGCCCGAGTCGTTCAACGTTCTGATCAAAGAACTTCAAAGTCTCGGACTGAACGTGGAACTTTTAGATGACAAACCCTCGGCGTAGCCGCTGGTGACTTTCATAAAAGGGTCCAACTTTCACTCGATTCAAGGAGTAAGGTTGTGAGGGATATACTTTCCTTTTTCGATAAGCCCGCTGATCCGGTAAACTTCAGCTCGATCCGTATTTCGATCGCGTCACCGGATAAAATCAGCGAATGGTCGCACGGCGAAGTTAAAAAGCCGGAGACGATCAATTACCGCACCTTTAAACCGGAGCGTGACGGACTGTTTTGCGCCAAAATCTTCGGCCCGGTCAAAGATTACGAGTGCCTCTGCGGCAAGTACAAGCGCATGAAGCACCGTGGCGTGGTGTGCGACAAATGCGGCGTCGAGGTCATCCAGAGCAAGGTGCGTCGCGAACGGTTGGGTCATATCGACCTGGCCACCCCCGTGGCGCACATCTGGTTTTTGAAATCGCTGCCGTCGCGTATCGGAAATCTTCTCGACCTCACCATGAAAGATCTCGAAAAGGTGCTCTATTGCGAGGCCTATATCGTGATCAATCCGGGTGAGACCGGGCTGGCCAAAGCCCAGATCCTCTCGGAGGATGAGTATTACAAGGCGTTGGACACCTTCGGCGAAGGCGCGTTCGATTCCGGGATGGGCGCCGAGGCCATCAAAAAGCTGTTGCAGGAAATCGACGTCGTCACGCTGGCGGACATCCTGCGTGAGGAAATGAAAACTTCTACGTCGGAAGCCAAGCGTAAAAAAGTGGCTAAGAGGCTGAAGATCGTCACGGCGTTGAAGGATTCGGGAAACCATCCCGAGTGGATGATGCTCGACCGCATCCCCGTTCTGCCGCCCGATCTGCGTCCGCTGGTTCCTCTCGATGGTGGCCGCTTCGCCACATCCGATCTCAATGATCTGTACCGGCGCGTGATCAACCGCAACAATCGTCTCAAGCGTTTACAGGAACTAAACGCGCCCGAAATCATCATCCGCAACGAAAAACGCATGTTGCAGGAAGCCGTGGATGCCTTGTTCGATAACGGGCGGCGCGGCAAAGTGATTACCGGTCCCAACAAACGCCCGCTCAAGTCGCTGTCCGACATGCTCAAGGGTAAGCAGGGTCGTTTCCGTCAGAACCTGCTCGGCAAGCGCGTCGATTACTCGGGTCGTTCCGTCATCGTGGTGGGTCCCGAACTCAAACTGCATCAGTGCGGCCTTCCTAAAAAGATCGCCCTCGAACTTTTCAAGCCCTTCGTGTACAACCGCATGATCGATCGCGGTATGGTTTCCACCATTAAGTCAGCCAAGAAGATGGTGGAAAAAGAGAAAATCGAGGTGTGGGATATCCTCGAGGATGTGATTCGCGAGCACCCTGTCATGCTCAACCGTGCACCGACTTTGCATCGTTTGGGTATCCAGGCTTTCGAACCGCGTCTCATCGAAGGCAAGGCGATCCAATTGCATCCGCTGGTGTGTATGGCTTTCAACGCCGATTTCGACGGCGATCAGATGGCGGTTCACATTCCGCTTTCCATCGAATCGCAGCTCGAAGCGCGCGTTTTGATGATGTCTACCAACAATATCTTGTCTCTGGCCAGCGGCAAACCGATCATTCTGCCTTCACAGGATATCGTTCTGGGTATCTATTATCTGACCCGTGAAATGCCCAAAGAAAAAGGTGAAGGCATGATCTTCGCCAATCCGGGTGAAGCTCTGTCCGCTTTGGACAACAATGTGGTCAGCTTACAGGCCAAAATCAAGGTGCGCCTGACCGATAAGGCGGACTTGACCGATACGACTCCGGGGCGGCTCGTTTTGTGGAAGATTATCCCCGAGGAAATTCCATTCAACGAAATCAACAAAGTGCTCGACAAAAAGAGCATCGGAGATCTCATCGACCTGTGCTTCCGTCTGACTGGCGGCAAGACGACCGTCTTGTTGGCCGACCGTTTACGTAGTCTGGGTTACCAGCAATCCACCGTCGCCGGTATTTCAATCGGCTTGAACGACATGCGCATTCCCGAGGCTAAACAGAAAATTCTGGAAGAAGCCAACTCGCGTGTGCAGGAAATCCAGTCTCAGTACGACGACGGTTATATTTCCGATGGTGAGCGCTACAACAAGGTTATCGATATTTGGACGCAGGCCACCGATGACATCGCCGCGGAGATGATGCACGATTTGGCCGAAGATCGCCGGGTAGACGAAAACGACAAGGAATTCAAGGCGCCCAGCCGGAATTCGATTTACATCATGGCCGATTCCGGTGCTCGTGGTTCCGCCCAGCAGATCCGCCAGCTGGCTGGTATGCGTGGATTGATGGCCAAGCCTTCCGGTGAAATCATCGAGTCACCCATTACGGCGAACTTCCGTGAAGGTCTGAACGTTTTACAGTACTTCATTTCGACACATGGTGCGCGTAAAGGTTTGGCCGATACCGCGCTGAAAACCGCGAACTCCGGTTACCTCACCCGCCGCCTGGTGGATGTTTCTCAGGACAGCACCATTGCGGATTACGATTGCGGCACCATCGACGGTATCGAGATCATTCCGCTCACCGAGGGTGGCGAAATCATCCAGACTTTGGGTGAACGTATTCTCGGCCGTACGGCCCTTAACGATATTCTCGATCCTTTCACCGGCGAAGTGCTGGTTGAAATGAACGCCGAAATCGACGAAGAGCTGGTCAAGAAAGTGGAAGACGCCGGTATCGAAAGCGTCATGATTCGTTCGGTGCTGACCTGCCAGAGTGAACGAGGCGTGTGCGCGCTGTGCTACGGTCGTGATTTGTCTCGCGGGCAGCGGGTCAACATCGGTGAGGCGGTCGGTATCATTGCCGCTCAGTCCATCGGCGAACCGGGCACCCAGCTTACCATGCGTACCTTCCATATCGGTGGTACGGCCTCCCGGCGTGTTGAGCAAAGTAACATCGAGGCGCGCTACGAAGGAACGATCAAGTTCAACAACCTGCAGTCCGTGACCCGTGAAGACGGTGTGATCATGGTTATGAACCGCAACGGCGAGCTGATCAACATCGACAGCACAGGCCGTGAGCGCGAACGTTATTCGCTCATCTACGGTGCGCAGCTTTCCCTGAAAGAAGGCGATCGGGTGAAGCCGGGCTTGATCATGGCCGAGTGGGATCCTTACTCGATGCCGATCATCACCGAAGTCCCAGGCAAGATCAAATTCGGAGACATGGTGGAAGGGATCACCATGGCCGAGCAGGTGGATGAAGTCACCGGTCTTTCGCGTAAGGTGATCATCGAGTCTCGCGATCCGGCCATGCGTCCGCGTATTTCCATTAAGGATGAGAACGGTCGCACCTTGAAGCTGCCCACCTCGGGTCAGCCGGCCCGCTACCTGCTGCCGGTGGGTGCGAATATCAGTGTTCTCGAGAATGATCTGGTGGGACCGGGCGACATTTTAGCCAAGATCCCACGTGAAACGACTAAAACAAAAGATATTACCGGTGGTCTGCCGCGTGTTGCCGAACTCTTCGAGGCTCGCAAGCCCAAAGATCATGCGGTTATTTCGGAGATTGACGGTGCCGTAACCTTTGGCAAAGACACCAAGGGCAAGCGTAAGGTCGTCATTACGCCGGAAATCGGTGAATCGCGCGAGTATCTGATTCCGCGTGGTAAATTCATCTCGGTGCACGAGGGTGATCTGGTGCGCGCCGGTGAACCGCTGATGGACGGTTCTTCCAACCCGCATGACATTCTGCGCGTGCTGGGTGAAAAAGAATTGGCCAAGTACCTGGTCGACGAGGTGCAGCAGGTTTATCGTCTGCAGGGCGTGCGCATCAACGACAAGCATATCGAAGTGATCGTGCGCCAGATGCTGCGCAAGATTCGTATCAAGGATGTGGGGGATACCGACTTCCTGGTTGACGAGCAGGTGGATAAGTTCCATTTCTTGCGTGAAAACCGGCGGATTCAGGCGCGTGACGGGCGACCGGCCATCGGTGAGCCGTTGCTGCTGGGTATTACCAAGGCCGCTTTGGTGACCGATAGCTTTATTTCGGCGGCTTCGTTCCAAGAAACGACAAAAGTCTTGACAGAAGCTGCGGTTGCGGGTAAAGTCGACACCCTTAGAGGCCTGAAGGAGAACGTCATTATGGGACGTTTGATTCCGGCCGGTACCGGCCTGGCGAGTTACAGGCAGGTTGGCATTCAGGTTGATCACCCGGAGAGGACCGAAACGGAAGACGGCGAACAAGCCGAGCCTTTCGATTTGAGCAGCTCCGAGTCTGAAACGACGAAACAGAGCGAAGAACTGGACGCCTAGCGACTTTTTCTTCGGTTTGATACGCGATTCGGATTCCGGAAACGGGGTCGAATCGCCGCTCCCGGGCATCGGGAGCCAGGTACGTTCACCCAAACTGTGTTGGCCGACGGTGGTTCAACGCAAGTGGGTGGAGGGTTGGGTAGGATGGATTCAACGACTTTATCCTGCTGTGTGGGGCACGATTGACCACCCGCCACTCTTCACTCGCTGAAACTGACAAGCGTAAAATTATCTTTTTAGATTAATTACTTGACACGCTGGCACGGCTCCCTATAATGCTCACGCTCTGCCAGAAGATGCCACTTTTTCAGTGGTCGCTAACCGGCGAAATCGTGTGATGAGAGCTGTTTGCTGAGGAGAAGGTTTGCATGCCGACGATTAACCAACTGGTTCGGAAAGGCCGAAAGAAAATCAAGCGGAAGACCGCTTCGCCTGCACTGGCGAGCTGTCCGCAACGCCGTGGTGTTTGCACGCGTGTATACACCGTGACGCCCAAGAAGCCCAACTCGGCGCTTCGCAAGGTGGCGCGTGTCCGCCTGACTTCCGGGTTTGAAGTTACGACTTACATCCCCGGTGAAGGTCATAATCTGCAGGAGCACTCGGTGGTGCTGATTCGCGGCGGCCGTGTGAAGGATCTTCCGGGTGTTCGGTATCACGTAATCCGTGGTACGCTTGATGCGGTCGGCGTCTCCGAGCGCCGCCAGTCCCGGTCCAAGTACGGCGCCAAGCGCCCGAAGTAATTCACGGCTGACGAGGTCGAAACTAAGCTTACGCGAGGTTTGTAATGCCTAGAAAAGGTTCTGTTACCAAGCGCCAGATTCTTCCGGATCCTAAGTTCCACGACGTACTCGTGGCTAAGTTCATCAACGGAATCATGCGCAAGGGCAAGAAAAGTATCGCCGAGTCGGTTATGTACGGCGCGTTGGATATCGCTTCTCAAAAGGTCAATGATGAGCCCGTCGCTGTTTTGCGCAAGGCGGTTGAAAACATCAAGCCGATTCTCGAAGTCAAATCCCGCCGCGTCGGTGGTGCGACGTACCAGGTTCCGACCGAGGTTCCCGGTCATCGGCGGCAAGCGCTGGCAATTCGTTGGCTGATCAACTATGCCAAAGCGCGTAGCGAAGATACCATGCGCGAGCGTTTGGCGGGCGAGTTGATGGACGCTTACAATTCTCGCGGCGCGGCTTACAAGAAGCGTGAAGATGTCCATCGTATGGCCGAGGCCAACAAAGCCTTTGCTCATTATCGTTGGTAGTGGAAGTTTCGTATACGACCTCGGTCGTTTGACATAATGATATTGACCTGTTCCACCGGGTGAATGACGACGGAGTAGGTGTACCGTGGCGGAGAAAGTCGACCTTTCGCGAATACGCAATATCGGTATTGCGGCGCACATCGATGCCGGCAAGACCACGACCACGGAACGCATCCTATATTATACCGGCGTTTCTTACCGGATGGGCGAGGTTCACGACGGCAATGCCGTGATGGACTGGATGGAACAGGAGCAGGAGCGCGGGATTACGATTACATCGGCCGCAACCACCTGCTTCTGGGGTGACCATCGAATCAACATCATCGACACGCCGGGTCATGTGGACTTTACCGTTGAGGTGGAACGGAGTTTGAGGGTTCTGGATGGTGCCGTGGTCGTTTTTTGCGGCGTAGGCGGAGTGGAACCCCAGTCGGAGACAGTATGGCGGCAGGCTGATCGTTATCGGGTGCCGCGCATAGCGTTCATTAACAAATTAGATCGTGTAGGAGCGGATTATTTTCGCGCAGTTGAGATGATGCAATCACGCTTACGGGCAAACCCCGTTGTGATGCAGCTTCCCATCGGTGAGTCCGAACGGTTCGAGGGCGTGATCGACTTGGTCAAGCTCAAGGCTTATACTTACGAATCCGAGTCCCTCGGGGCTCAGGTTGTGGAAGTCGCCATCCCGGCCGATATGGACGAGCAGGTTCAACGGTATCGTCAGCTTCTTGTCGAAGTGGCGGCCGAGAACGATGAGACCTTGCTGGAGCATTATCTCGGAGGCGAAGAGCTTTCCGAAGCGGACATCGTCAGATCCTTACGCCGGGCGACGCTAAATAACCTGATCGCTCCGGTGTTCTGCGGATCGGCTTTCAAGAACAAGGGCATTCAACATTTGCTTGATGCCGTGGTCGATTACCTGCCCTCGCCGCTGGACGTACCTCCGGTTGAAGGCAAGGATCCCAAGAAGCCGGAGCAGTTGATCAGGCGCAAGGCAGACAAAGACGAACCTTTTACCGCTTTGGTGTTCAAACTCTGGACGGACCCCTTCGTTGGCCATCTCGCTTTTATTCGCGTGTATTCGGGAGAAATTAAACCGGGAATGATGGTTTATAACCCGCGCACCGAAAAGAAGGAACGCATCGGCAAGCTTCTGAAAATGCATGCCAACAAGCGTGAAGAGATTCAAAGCGTTACGGCCGGTGATATAGCCGCGGTGGTTGGGCTTAAATTTGCAGCGACGGGCGACACGCTTTGTCCGCAAAACAACCCCTTGGTGCTGGAGTCCATCGAGTTCCCCAAACCGGTTATTTCGATTGCCATTGAGCCGAAATCCACAGAGGATGAGGCGAAGCTCGGCAGTGCGATGGAGCGTTTGTCGCTGGAGGATCCCACTTTTCGGGTCAAGCAAGACAGCGATACCGGACAAACGGTGATCTACGGAATGGGCGAGCTTCATCTCGAAATCATCGTCGATCGACTGCGCCGCGAGTTCAAGGTTCACAGCAATGTCGGCAAGCCGCAGGTCGCCTATCGCGAGACCGTGACCGGGGCTGTTACTCTGACACATTGCTATGAACGTCAGTTAGCCGGCCGCAGCGTCTTCGCCGAAGTGAAGCTGCTGGTTGAACCGGCGGATTCGGGAGAAGGACTGGTTTTCGAAAGCCGCGTGAAGCCTAGTAAAGAGTTTCCGAAAAGCTTCCTCGACGCCTGCCAACGCGGGTCTTTGGATGCGATGAATTCCGGTCCGCTTTTGGGTTACCTGGTTGTCGATGTTCGTGTCACGCTGCTTGACGTGGTTTCCCGCGAGGCTGAATCAACGGATCTTGCATTTCAGGCAGCCTGCGGAATGGCGGTTCGTGAAGCGCTAGGTAAGGCGGTACCGGTTTTGATGGAGCCGTTGATGGCGGTCGAGATCGTGACGCCGGAAGAGTTCATCGGAGATGTCATGGCGGATTTGAATAGTCGTCAAGGCGAGATAACCGGAACGGACATGCGGCCAGGTGTTCAGATCGTCAATGCTTTGGCTCCTTTACGCAACATGTTCGGTTACGCAACCGATTCGCGCTCACTAACACAAGGACGCGCGACCTACACGATGGAATTTAAACGATACGCCCCGGTTCCGGCGAAGCTGCAGGAGCAGATGACGTCCCAGGGATTCGGGCTATATTGAGATCATGAGCTTAGTTTATACGATACAGAGGTTTTTAGCGTAAGGAACGCATCCCGGTAAGAGCGGGACACCTGAACGAAGGAGGCCTAAGATGGCGAAACAGAAATTCGAGCGTAATAAGCCACATTGCAATGTCGGCACCATCGGTCACATCGACCACGGCAAAACGACATTGACGGCCGCGATCACGAAGGTTTTGGCGAAGGCCGGCGGTGCGGAATTTACGGCGTTCGACGAGATCGACAAGGCCCCCGAAGAACGCGAGCGCGGGATCACGATCGCGACGGCGCACATCGAGTACGAGACGGCGAATCGGCATTACGCCCACGTGGATTGCCCGGGGCATGCGGATTACATTAAGAACATGATTACGGGCGCGGCGCAGATGGACGGCGCGATCCTGGTCGTGGCGGCGAACGACGGTCCGATGCCGCAGACGCGCGAGCACGTGCTTCTGGCTCGTCAGGTCGGCGTTCCGGCGATCGTGGTTTACCTGAATAAAGTCGACATGTTGGACGATCCCGAGCTTCTGGAGCTGGTGGATATGGAGCTGCGTGAGCTTCTGACGTCCTACGAATTCCCCGGCGACGACATTCCGATCATTCCGGGTTCGGCCCTGAAGGCGCTCAACGGCGACGAGGACGAACTGGGCGAGCAGTCGGTGTTGAAGCTGATGGAGCAGGTGGATGCCTACATTCCGCAGCCCGAGCGCGTGACGGACAAGCCGTTTCTGATGCCGGTCGAGGACGTGTTCTCGATTTCGGGTCGTGGTACGGTGGCGACGGGTCGTGTGGAGCGCGGGATCGTGCATACCTCCGATGAAGTCGAGATCGTGGGTTTCGAAGACACACGCAAGACGGTCGTGACGGGCGTCGAGATGTTCCGCAAGATCCTGGATGAGGGTCGCGCGGGTGACAACGTCGGCTGCCTGCTTCGCGGTGTGAAGAAAGACGAGATCTATCGCGGTCAGGTTCTGGCGGCTCCGGGTTCGATTCTGCCGCACGTGAAGTTCAAGGCCGAGGTTTACGTTCTGTCGAAGGAAGAGGGTGGTCGTCATACGCCGTTCTTCCGGGGTTATCGTCCGCAATTCTACTTCCGCACGACGGACGTGACCGGTGCTGTTACGCTTCCCGAGGGTGTCGAGATGGTGATGCCCGGCGATAACATCGCGATGGAAGTCGAGTTGATTACGCCTGTGGCGATGGAAAAAGAGCTTCGGTTCGCGATTCGCGAGGGTGGCCGCACGGTCGGCGCCGGTGTCGTAGCCGAAATCATGGAGTAAGGTACAAAAGGAGATCGACGTGGCTCAGCAGAAGATCAGAATTCGGCTTAAGGCCTACGATTACAAGTTGCTCGATCAATCGACGGTCGAGATCGTCGATACGGTGCGGCGCACGGGCGCTCGCGTGGCGGGCCCGATCCCTCTGCCGACCAACATCAATCGGTACACGGTGCTGCGCTCTCCGCATGTCAACAAGAAATCTCGCGAGCAATTCGAGATTCGCACCCACAACCGGCTGATCGACATCGTCGATCCCAATCAGCAGACCTTGGATGAGCTGATGAAGTTGGATCTGTCGGCTGGCGTGGATGTTGAAATCAAGACTTGATCGAGACTTGGACGCGGACGCATACGTGGCAACGAGGTGATTAACCCGGATACCCGGGGACTGTAGAGGACACCATGGCTTTTGGAATTATTGGCAAAAAAGTCGGCATGACGCAATATTTCACGCCCGACGGCACTCGTCAACCGGTTACGGTGGTTGAGGCGGGCCCCTGCGTGGTGTTGCAGAAGAAGACGGCCGAGACGGATGGATATGCGGCTTTGCAGCTGGGATTCGAATCCAGACCGGTGCAGTGGAAATCCAAAGTTCAGTCGAAAATGGGCGGCAAAATGAAAGGCACGCGGAAACGCAACAGTGTCACCCGGCCCATGTGGGGGCATTTCAAAGCTGCCGGAAAAGGTTCTTTCCGAATCTTGCGTGAGTTTCGACTGGACAATCCGGACAACTACGAAGTTGGTCAGGAAATCACCGTAACGGATTTTGCCATCGGAGAGATTGTTAATATTACCGGTACCTCCAAAGGTAAAGGCTTCCAGGGCGTCATCAAGCGTCATGGATTTCACGGGGGCCCCGGTTCGCATGGCGCGACCGCTCATCGGGTTCCCGGTTCCATCGGTATGTGCGCCTGGCCTGCTCGTACCTTGAAGAATACGAAACTGCCGGGCCACACGGGCGCCCAGCGGGTGACGGTCAAGAACCTTTTGGTTCAGCTGGTTGATGTTGAAAACAACCTGTTGTATGTCAGTGGCGCGATTCCGGGACCGACGAGCGGTGTCGTGTACATCCAGAAGGCCGGCAAGTAGGCACCTGAGGGGAACGAAGGAGACAAACGATGGCCGTTCTGAAAATATACGACCTGGCAAAAAATGAAGTTGGTTCGCTGGAAGTGGCGGACGACATCTTTTGCGCGGAAGTGAACCAGAACTTGTTCTATGAAGTGGTGAAGATGCAGTTGGCCAATCGGCGAGCTGGAACGCACTGCACCAAGCATCGCGGTGAGATTTCGGGTTCGACCCGCAAGTTGTTCCGCCAAAAAGGAACCGGCCGCGCTCGCCGCGGTAGCATCAAATCGCCGACCTTGCGTGGTGGTGGTACGGTGTTCGGTCCCCATCCGCGGGATTACAGCTATAAGGTTCCGAGGAAAGTGCGTAAAGGTGCGATGATTTCGGCCTTATCCCTGCGCAATGGTGAAGAAAAGTTGTTGGTTATTGACAATTTTGACCTTGAGACGATCAAAACAAAGGCTTTCGCCGGCGTTCTGAAAACTCTGGGTGTCAATAAGCCTTTGATCATCGACGACGACAGCCAGACTCTCCGCCTGTCCGCACGCAACATTCCCGGCGTGGATGTTCTTCCGGCCGCCGGGTTGAACGTGCATGACATCCTGAACCATGATGAGCTTCTGCTCACCAAGGCCGCGATTGAAAAGGTGGAAGGAGCGTTGAAGAAATGAAGAAAAATATCCACGACATCATCGTGCGGCCGCTGCTGACTGAAAAGGGCTCGCGCATTCAGGAAAGTGCTAACCAGTTTTTCTTCGAAGTCCGCAAAGACGCCAACAAGGTCGAAGTCAAGCACGCGATCGAGAAGCTTTTCGACGTCAAAGTCGAACGCGTGAATACGGTTCGCCTTCCCGGAAAATGGAAGCGCTTGGGTCGCTTCATGGGTCGCTCGAACGGCTGGAAAAAAGCCATTGTGACTCTGCGCGACGGTGACACGATCGAGCTGTTTGAGGGCGTATAGGCGACGAGCATAGAGGAGCACAGCGATGGGCATTAAAAAATACAAACCCACCTCGCCGGGTAGGCGTAACATGACCGTGTCGGATTTCGATACGATCACGACGGATCAGCCGCACCGCCCGCTGTTGAGGCCGCTGAAGAAAAAGGCCGGCCGCAACCACCATGGTCGCATTTGCGTGCGTCGTCGTGGAGGTGGACATAAGCGTATGTACCGCGTCATCGATTTCCGACGCAACAAACTCGAAGTTCCCGCTAAAGTGGCGACGATCGAATACGATCCCAATCGTTCCGCGCGCATTGCTTTGCTGCATTACCTCGATGGCGAAAAACGCTATATCCTGGCTCCGCAGAAAATCAAAGTGGGCGACATGGTCGTGGCGTCGGACACCGCGGATATCCTGCCCGGCAACAACCTGCCGCTGCGTCATATCCCGCTCGGTACCCACGTGCACAATATCGAGATCAAGCAGGGCAAAGGCGGTCAGATCTGCCGCGCGGCGGGAACGTCGGCCCAGCTGATGGCGAAAGAGGGACGTTACGCTCAGCTGCGTTTGCCCTCGGGTGAAGTTCGCAAGGTGCTGTTGGACTGCCGCGCCACCGTCGGTGAGATCGGCAACCAGGAGCAGGAAAATATAAAGATCGGCAAAGCTGGACGTACCCGCTGGCTCGGTCGCCGTCCCAAGGTCCGTGGCGTTGCCATGAACCCGGTCGACCATCCGCATGGCGGTGGTGAAGGCCGCAGCTCGGGTGGCCGCCATCCGGTGACTCCCTGGGGCCTGCCGACCAAGGGCAAGCGTACTCGCAACAACCCGCGCACGGATCGTTTGATCGTGCGGCGTCGAAACAAGAAGTGAACCGATTGGTTTTGGAAAGGGAGATAGACCGTGCCTCGTTCGATTAAAAAAGGCCCTTTCGTTGACGACCACCTTCTTAAGAAGGTGATGGAAGCGCAAAAAACCAGTAGCCGCAAGGTCATCAAGACCTGGTCGCGTCGGTCGACTGTACTTCCTGAGTGTGTCGGGATGACATTCGCTGTCCACAACGGCAAAAAATTCATTCCGGTGTTTGTAACGGAAAACATGGTCGGCCATAAATTCGGCGAGTTCGCCCCGACCCGCACCTTCCGCGGACACGCGGGCGACAAAAAGTCGAAGCGCTAAGAGGAGCGACTCATGGAAGTGAAAGCGAAACTAAGATATCTGCGGATGTCGCCGCGCAAGGTTCGACTTGTGGCCGACCAGATTCGTGGAAAGCAGGTCGAAGAAGCGATGAACACGCTCAACTTCTCCCTGCGCCGGGCATCCCAACCGCTCGCCAAGCTGCTTCATTCGGCTGTTTCCAATGCCGATGTCCGTGGTGACGTAGACGTGGATACCCTGTATATCAAGACCATTATGGTGGATGAAGGCCCCACGCTGCGCCGCTTCAGACCGCGTGCGATGGGACGGGCCACCCGAATCAATAAGCGAACGAGCCACGTGACCGTGGTTCTCGACGAAGCTTAGAACGGCAAGAGCGGAGGTGCGTTTTGGGTCAGAAAGTTAACCCCATCGGACTTCGTATCGGCATCAACCGTACGTGGGACAGCAAGTGGTTTGCCGAGAAGAATTACGCGAATTGGCTGCATGAGGATATCACCGTGCGCCGGTTCATCAAGAAAGAGCTTTACACCGCAGGTATTTCGCGTGTCATGATCGAGCGTGCCCCTGGAAAGCTCAAAGTGACGATTCACACTGCACGTCCCGGTATTGTTATCGGCAAAGGCGGCGCAGGCGTCGAAGACCTGAAGCGTAAGCTTGAGAAGATGAGCGCGAGCGCAGTGTTCGTCAACATCGTCGAAGTGCGTAAACCTGAGACCGATGCGCAGTTGGTGGCCGAATCGATCGCGTTGCAGCTTGAAAAACGTATCGCGTTCCGGCGTGCCATGAAAAAGGCGATCAGCCAGGCGATCAAGTTCGGTGTCAAAGGTGTCAAAGTCAACCTGGGCGGTCGCTTGGGCGGTGCCGAGATGTCCCGCGTCGAGCGTTATCATGAAGGTCGTGTGCCGCTGCACACCCTGCGCGCCGACATCGATTATGGATACACCCAGGCTCGCACCACCTATGGCGTCATTGGTGTCAAGGTGTGGATTTACAAAGGCGAGATTTTCGAGGAAAAGCAGTCGATTCGCAAGATGCTGTACTAAACGGCCCTGTTGAACGGCGCTTCTGATCGAGTATAAAGAGGATCAATTATGCTGGCACCGAAGAAAGTCAAACACCGGAAGGTGCAAAAAGGTCGCAACCGAGGAATCGCGCTTCGCGGATCGACTGTCAGTTTCGGTTCGTTCGGTTTACAGGCCACGACCCGCGGGTTTATTACCGCCCGCCAGATCGAGGCGGCTCGTATCGCGCTGACTCGTTACATCAAACGTGGCGGTCGTGTGTGGATCCGGGTTTTCCCCGACAAACCGCTGACCCGGAAACCGGCTGAAACCCGTATGGGTAAAGGAAAAGGAAGTCCGGAAGAGTGGGTGTGCATTATCAAGCCCGGCATGGTTTTGTACGAATTGGATGGGGTTCAGGAGGATGTGGCTCGTGAGGCCTTCCGTTTGGCCGCCCATAAACTGCCCATTCGAACGACCTTCGTATTCCAGGAGGAAGGCCTATGAAAACCATCGATATTCGCTCGAAAAGCGATGAGGATATTCAGGCTGAATTACAGTCGCTGCGGGAACAATATTTCAAACTGCGTTTCCAGCATGCCACCGGCCAGTTGCAGAATCATCGGAAAGTCCCCGAACTGAAGCGCGACATTGCACGCATTCTAACGATCGTGCACGAGCGTGAGCTGAAACAAGGCTAGTCCTTATCAGCCGGGACGATTCATAGGAAAGGTGATGGATCATGAGTGAGCGCGGGAACCGCAAAACCAGGCAAGGGATCGTGACAAGCGATAAAATGGACAAGACCGTCGTGGTCAATGTCACGCGTCGCTTCAAGCATGCTCTTTTCAAAAAATACGTTTCGACCAGCAAGCACTACAAGGCGCACGACGAAAGCAACGCTTGTCGTGTCGGCGACGAGGTGCTCCTGGAGGAGACCCGGCCGTTATCGCGCACCAAACACTGGCGTGTGAAGCAGGTCCTCAAGAAGGCAATGTAGTTACGGGTCTAACTAGCGAGCAAGTGGAGTTAAGCCATGATTCAGATGCAAACCGTATTGGATGTTGCCGACAACTCCGGCGCCAAGAAAGTGATGTGCATCAAGGTGTTGGGCGGATCTAAACGCAAATATGCCCGGGTCGGCGATATCATCGTGGCCTCGGTTAAGGAAGCGATGCCCAACTCCAAGGTTAAAAAGGGTGATGTGGTCAAGGCGGTCGTCGTGCGTACTGCAAAAGAGATCGTCCGCGCCAACGGCACTTACCTGAAGTTCGATACGAATTCCGCTGTGTTGGTTAATGCCAATTCAGAGCCGATCGGTACTCGCATTTTTGGTCCGGTGGCCCGCGAGCTGCGACAGCAGCGCTTCATGAAAATCATTTCGCTAGCCCCCGAAGTGCTGTAGGCCCGGCGGGTAAGGAGTGAACGATGGCGAACAAGCTGCATATTAAAAAAGGGGACACGGTAGAGGTCATTGCGGGTAGCTCGAAAGGCAACCGCGGCAAAGTGCTCTATGTTCTCGCTGAAAAGAATCGGGTCGTCGTTGAGCGAATCAACATGATCAAACGCCACCAGCGACCGAATCAGAAAAACCCGACTGGCGGCATTATCGAAAAAGAAGCCCCCATTGACGTGTCGAACCTCCGTCTTATTTCGCCGGCCGACGGAAAACCGACCAAGGCGAAGCGTCATGTGCTGGACAACGGCAAGGTCATTCGCCGCTGCGCCCGCACGGGCGAAGTGTTCGAGTAAAGGAGGACGGTACTGATGGCACGTTTGCGCACCGAATTCCAAACGAACATCATCCCCAAGATGATGAAGGATTTCGAGTACAAGAATCAGATGCAGGTTCCACGGTTGGTCAAAATTGTGGTCAACATGGGGCTTGGTGAGGCGATTCAGAATCCGAAGGTGATGGAAAGTGCAGTCGATGAACTGCGCAGCATCTCCGGACAGGCGCCGGTTGTTACGATCGCACGGAAATCCATCGCGCAGTTCAAGCTTCGCGAGGGAATGAAAATCGGTGCGAAGGTGACATTGCGGGGCGCGCGTATGTATGAGTTCCTAGACCGCCTGGTCAATATCGCCATGCCGCGTGTTCGCGACTTCAAAGGCGTATCGCAAAAGGCGTTCGACGGACGCGGGAATTACAGCCTGGGCATTCGTGAAGAAATCATTTTTCCGGAAATCGATTACGACAAGATCGATAAGATCAAGGGGCTCAACGTGACCATCGTCACGACTGCTGAGACGGACGAAGAATCACGAGCGCTTCTTAAATACTTTGGCATGCCGTTCAAGCACTGAGAACGGACGACGAGCAGGAGGAAACATTGGCGAAGCAATGTTTGCGAGAAAAAGCTTTGCGGAAACCGAAATTCAAGGTGCGCACTTACAATCGCTGTCCGTTTTGCGGACGGTCACGCGGGTACTACCGCAAGTTTGGAATGTGCCGTATCTGTCTGCGTAACAATGCTTCGTTCGGGCTCCTGCCCGGCGTGACGAAGGCGAGCTGGTAAACTAACGGTGCGCTTAAGCGAGTAGACACCGCAGATAAGTGAGGATGGACCATGAGCATGACAGATCCCATCGCCGATCTGCTGACGAGAATCCGAAACGCTTCCAAAGCGAGGCTGGATAAGGTGGCTTGCCCCTCGTCTAAAATGAAATTGCGGATCCTGAACATTTTGCGCGATGAGGGGTACATCAAAAGCTTCAATGTCGCCAAACAGGGTCGTTTCGACGAAATCGTGATCGGGCTGCGATACCTCGATAACAGGGAACCCGTTATCGAAGGTCTTAAAAGAGTCAGCCGACCGGGATTGCGCCATTATGTCCGCCACGACAAAATTCCAAAGGTGCGCAATGGCATGGGCACCGCTATCCTCTCCACATCCCGCGGGGTGATGTCGGATCGGGAAGCTCGGAAGCAGGGCGTTGGCGGCGAACTTATCTGTTCCGTTTGGTAACAGGCAGCGCAGGGATAAAGCTATGTCGAGAATTGGAAAATTACCGATCCCGATCCCGGACAAAGTCGAGATTAAAATCGACGGTACCCTGGTGCGGGTAAAAGGCCCTCTGGGCGAAATGAGCCAAGAGATCAATCCGTTGATCACGGTCGCTGTGGAAGACAAGCAGATTGTCTGTTCGCGGGCGAACGAAGCCAAGCAGACCCGCGCTTTTCACGGGCTGTACAGGGCGCTGATCGGCAACATGGTCACCGGTGTTTCGACGGGATTCAAGCGGGAGCTGGACATCGTGGGTGTCGGCTATCGCGCGGAAGAAAAGGGTAACGCGATCGAGTTCAACCTCGGTTATTCGCACCCGATTCTTTTCGAACTCCCCAAGGGCGTCAAGGCGGAAGTCGTACCGAAGACCAACCATATCATCTTGAGCAGCCATGATAAGCAGCTCTTGGGACAGGTCTCGGCCAATATCCGCAGCCTGCGTCCGCCGGAGCCTTACAAGGGTAAGGGTGTGCGCTATACGGGTGAGAACGTGCGGCGCAAGGCCGGAAAGACGGCCGGTAAGTAGCCGGACTCATAAACATTACCGGTGAATTGCGGATTATTCATCCCTTTATCATCGAGGGAGTACTGAAATGCCGAACATGAAAGAACAAAAGCGAATTTACCGCAAAAAGCGGATTCGCCGGAGGGTTTCGGGGACAACTGAGCGTCCGCGCTTGAGTGTTTTCCGAAGTCTGGAACATATTTACGCCCAGGTTATCGACGACAGCACGGGAAACACACTGGTTGCCGCTTCGTCCAATGACCAAAGTATGCGCGACGAGATCGAAACCTTGCGCAAGAATCCTCCCAAACCCGCGGAAGCAAAACCCGCGGAAGAGGGTGGCAAGAAGAAGGGCAAAAAGAAAGAGGAAAAGCCTGAGCCGGTGGTGACGATCAATCAGTTGATTGCCGCCAAAATCGGTGAGGCCATCGCCGAACGCTGCAAAGCCAAGAACATCTCCAAAGTCGTTTTCGACCGCGGAGGCTATCGCTACCATGGTCGGGTTAAAAGCCTGGCGGAGGGCGCGCGCAAAGCAGGTCTCGAATTTTAAGACGCATGTGCGCAAAAGGAGGCTTTCGTGGAGTCTAGATTCAAAAAGCAAAACCCTGGAGAAGAAGAATTCCAGGATCGGATTATCCATATCAACCGCGTTGCGAAGGTGGTGAAGGGCGGTCGTCGCTTTTCCTTCAGCGCGATCGTGGTTGTAGGCGATAATAACGGAAAGGTCGGAGTGGGAACCGGTAAAGCCAACGAAGTTCCGGAAGCGATCCGGAAGGCTGGCGAACAGGCCAAGCGCTCCATGGTCCGTATTCCGATCGTCAATGGAACGATTCCCCATGAGATTATCGGTCGTTTCGGCGCGGCGAAGGTGGTGCTGAGGCCCGCTTCGCCTGGTACCGGGATTATCGCGGGCGGAACCGTCCGTGCCATTCTGGAATCGGCAGGTGTGGCCAATATCCTCTCGAAAATCATTGGCACGCGTAATCCGCACAACGTGTCGCGGGCCGTGTTGAACGGTCTCGAGAATCTGATTACGATGGAGGAATACGCCAAACGTCTCGGGAAAACCCCTGAAGAATTGGCCGGTTAAGGAGAGGGACAGATGGCGAATCTCAAGATTACCCAAACCCGCAGCATGATTGGTCGGCCTGAGAAGCATCGCCGGGTGCTTAAGGGCCTTGGGCTTAAACGCATCCGCCACAGTGTGGTGCGCCCCGATACTCCGGACATTCGTGGGATGGTGTTCAAAATCAAGCATCTGGTGCTGGTCGAGGAGACCGAGGAAGCGCTTACTGCTGCGCGTCATCACCGCTCCAAAACCAAAGCCTAAGGATTAGGTGCCATGAAACTGAGTGATATCAAAGCGCCCAAGGGTGCGAACAAAAATGCGAAGCGTATCGGTCGCGGACATGGGTCCGGCTGGGGAAAAACGGCGGCCAAAGGCCATAAAGGCCAGAACTCCCGTTCCGGCGGCGGCACCCGTCCCGGTTTCGAAGGTGGCCAGATGCCGCTTCATCGCCGTATCCCCAAATTCGGGTTCACCAATATCTTCCGCAAGCAATATGCTGAAGTGAAGTTGTCGGATCTCGAACGGGTCACGGCGGATGTCATCGATCGCGACGCGCTGGATGAAGCGGGTTTGATTCGTGACGGTAAAGACGGCGTGAAGATTTTGGGCGATGGCGAAATCAGTCGCGCCCTGACGGTGAAGGTCGAAAAGGTCACCAAGGGTGCGCGCGAGAAAATCGAAGCGGCCGGCGGTACGGTCGAGTTGATCGCCAAAACACCGCGCCCGTTCGAAGTGGATGCCGCGAAGGCAGCCAAAAAAGTCGAAGGCGATGTCATCGACCTTGAAAGCCTTAAAAAGGTTGGCTTGGTGCCTGAAGATGTGACGCGCGTTCGTATCGTCAAACGTGGAAATCTCAAAGACGCCAAAACGTTCAAGGTTTCGCAAGTGTCGAACGCGGCCCGTCGGGCCATCGCTCGGACACATGGCAAAATCGAGGAGATCGGTTAAGTGGCGACGCAATTTTCAAATATCGCTCGCATTCCGGAATTGAAGCGGCGCATCCTGTTTACGCTTTCTTTGCTTGCCGTTTTCCGGTTGGGTATCTTTGTTACCACGCCGGGTGTCAATCGCGTGGTTATGGGCGAATTCATGGGTCAGGCCGGCGGTTTGTTCGGCTTGTTCAACATGTTTACCGGTGGTGCGATGGAGCAGGTCTCCGTTTTCGCGCTCGGTATCATGCCCTACATCTCGTCCTCCATTATTTTCCAACTGTTAACGGTGGTTTGGCCTTACCTTGCGCAGTTGAAAAAAGAAGGGGAAGCGGGTCGCCGCAAGATTACTCAGTTTACCCGTTACGGCACCGTTGTGCTTTCGGTCGTGCAGAGTTTCGGTATCGCCATGTGGCTCGAATCGATTAAGATCGGGACGCAAGTGGTGGTCGATCCCGACATGGCGGGCTGGGGTTTCCGTATTCTGACCGTTCTTTCCATGACGGCCGGTACTGCCTTCCTGATGTGGTTGGGCGAGCAGATTACTGAAAAGGGTATTGGTAACGGTATTTCGCTGATCATCTTCAGCGGTATCGTAGCTCGTGTTCCCAATGCGATCAAGCAGACGATCGATTATGTGCGCGGCGATCAGTTAACGCCGATCGCCCTGGTTGCCTTCCTGGTCCTCATGGTGGTCGTGATCGGGATCATCATTTTCTTCGAGCGTGCTCAACGCCGCATTCCGGTGCAGTATGCCAAGCGGGTTGTGGGACGCAAGATGTACGGTGGACAGACCACCCATCTGCCGCTCAAACTGAACACATCCGGCGTGATTCCGCCGATCTTCGCCAGCTCGATCATCATGTTCCCGGCGACCATGGCCAACTTCATCGACCACCCCTGGGTGCAGCTCGTTCAAGATGCGATGACCCCGGGTTCCTGGGTTTACAACACGCTGTTTGTTGTGATGATCGTGTTCTTCACCTTCTTCTATACCGCAGTTCAGTTCGATCCGATGGACGTGGCGGAGAACATGAAAAAATACGGCGGCTATATTCCTGGCATTCGTCCGGGTAAGAAAACCGCCGAGTATATCGATATCGTTTTGACCCGTATCACCGTCGTGGGCGCGATTTACCTCTCCGTTATCTGCGTCATGCCCATGATTTTGCAGGCTCAAATGAATGTCCCCTTTTATTTCGGCGGAACCGCGCTCCTCATCGTCGTCGGTGTGGCGCTCGATACCGTCAGCCAGATTGAATCGCATTTGATTACGCGGCACTATGACGGTTTTACCGGACCGAAAGGCCCGCGCATCCGTGGCCGCCGCACCCGATAAGAGCTGGTAGATTTAAGGAGGAATAGCATGAATTTGATTTTTCTTGGCCCTCCGGGAGCCGGTAAAGGGACTCAGGCCAAAAAGGTGATCGCCCGATATAACGTTCCTCAAATTTCCACCGGCGACATGTTTCGCGCGGCGGTCAAAGAAGGAACCGAAATGGGCACGAAAGCCAAAGAATACATGGATAAGGGTGCGTTGGTACCCGATGAAGTCGTGGTCGGGATCGTGCGTGAGCGCTTGAGCCTGCCCGATTGCCAGAATGGCTTTCTCCTCGACGGATTTCCGCGCACGCTTCCCCAGGCCGATGCATTGGGTGACGTGCTGAAAAATATGGGTAAAGCCATCGACCATGTGGTTACGCTGGGTGTTCCGGATGAGGAACTAATGAAGCGGCTGACCGGTCGTCGGGTTTGCAAAAAATGTGGTGCCGAGTTTCACGTGATGTTCAAACCCACGAAGGTCGAAGGTGTATGCGATCTGTGTGGCGGCGAAATCTATCAGCGTTCCGACGACAACGAGCAGTCGATCGGGAAGCGTCTGACGGAATATCACAAACAGACCAAGCCCTTGATCGATTATTACAGCGAACGCGGTGTGGCTCGCAAAATCGACGGACTCGGGTCTTTTGATGAGGTGTTCGAGCGGATCGAAAAGTCCCTCGGATAACCCGGGAATAAGAGAATGATTCATCTGCGTAGTGCAGAGGAAATCGACCGGATCTTTGAAGCTGGACAAATTGTAGCTGAAGTCCATAATGAGTTGAAGAAACTCATCGCGCCTGGAGTCAGCACCCTTGAACTGGATCGCGTGGCCGAGGATCTGATTCTTCGCCGAGGCGGGGTTCCGGCTTTCAAGGGTTACCAGGGTTTTCCTGCAACGTTGTGCACCTCGATCAACGATGAGGTGGTACACGGCATTCCAAGCGCGACGCGAACACTCAAGGACGGCGACCTGATCGGTATCGATCTGGGCGTGATTTTGGGTGGCTGGTATGGCGATGCGGCACAGACGCACCTGGTTGGTGAGCATGTGTCCGACGTGGCTCGGCGCTTGTCGCAGGACACCCGCGATAGCCTGTACAAGGGTATCGAAAAGATGCTTCCGGGTAACCGTTTGGGAGACATCGGGCACGCCGTTCAGCAACATGTGGAAGCGCGTGGCTTTTCGGTGGTTCGGCAATTCGTCGGCCATGGTGTCGGGCGCGCCTTGCACGAAGACCCGCAAGTAGCGAATTACGGCCCGGCGGGTCGAGGACCTAGGCTGCGAGAAGGCATGGTGCTCGCGATTGAGCCCATGGTCAATGAAGGAACTTACGAGGTTCGTGTCCTCGATGATGAATGGACCGTCGTGACAGCGGATGGCAAGCTTTCGGCTCACTGGGAGCATTCGATTGCTATTACTGCGGGCGGTCCTCGCATCCTCACTTGAGGTGCGGAGTTCGCTTAAGTAAGGAGAAGCAGGATGAAGGTGAGAGCGTCGGTACGAAAAATGTGCGATAAATGCAAGATCATCAAGCGCAAAGGCAAGGTTCGCGTGATCTGCGAAAATCCGAAGCATAAGCAGGTCCAAGGCTAGCTTGCGCTGGTTTAGGCAGGACGATCAAAGGAGATAACAGTGGCACGTATTGCGGGTGTAGATTTGCCGAAGCGTAAGCGCATGGATATTGCGCTTACCTATATCTACGGCATCGGGCGGACCTCGGCCAAGATCATTCTCGATAAGGCGGGAGTGGATCCCAACTTGAAATCGGATGCTCTGACCGAGGACGATGTCCAGAAGATCCGTAAGGTTTTGGAAGGTCAATACACGGTGGAAGGTGATCTGCGCCGTAAGGTACAGATGAACATCAAGCGCCTGATGGATCTTGGTTGTTACCGAGGTCTGCGCCATCGTCGTGGTCTGCCAAGTCGTGGTCAGCGGACTCATACGAATGCACGGACCCTCAAAGGCCCGCGCAAGATTCTCGGACGAAAAAAATAGCCCTCGCGTGACGAATCGGAGGAGTCATGGCAAAATCATCGCGCAAGGCGCGTACGAAGAAGGTCAAGAAAAACATCCAGACCGGCATTGCGTACATCCAAAGTACGTTCAATAATACGCTGATCACAATTACGGATGTTTCAGGTAATGCGATAGCGTGGTCCAGCGCCGGTTCGCTCGGCTTCCGCGGCTCCCGCAAAAGCACGCCGTTTGCTGCGCAGTCGGCGTCCGAAGAAGCGGCCAAAAAGGCCAAGGAGCACGGTTTGCAGAACGTGTCGGTTTACGTGAAAGGTCCGGGTTCGGGGCGTGAAGCCGCGTTGCGTGCCTTGTCCGCGTCTGGTTTGAAAGTCACCTTGATCCGTGACGTGACTCCGGTTCCGCACAACGGCTGCCGCGCACCCAAACGTCGGCGTGTGTAATACCGCTGGACGCATGAAGGAGGAATAAGCTTTGGCCAAGTATACAGGTGCGAAATGTCGTCAGTGCCGTCGCGAAGGAGGCAAACTCTTTCTCAAAGGCGAGCGCTGCTTTACGACCAAATGTGTGATGGAGCAGAAACGCCGACCCTATCCCCCCGGGGAACACGGTTTCGGTCGCCACAAAGTAACCGAGTATGGTTTGCAGTTGCGCGAAAAGCAAAAGGTACGTCGTATTTACGGTGTGCTGGAGAAGCAGTTCCGCAATTACTTCGCCAAAGCCGATCGCCAGAAGGGCATCACCGGTGAAAATCTGCTTCGTTTGCTCGAACAGCGGCTCGATAACGTGGTGTACCGCTTGGGTTTTGCTGCGACGCGCAGCCAGGCTCGGCAGCTTGTACGGCACCGTCATTTTTCGATGAATGGTCATCGGGTGAGTATTCCCTCGATGCAGGTTCGTCCCGGTGACGAAATTCAGATTATCGAGAAAAGCCGTAAACTTTCGATCTTCCAAGAGAATGTTGCCGGCATCGAACGGCGTGGCATCCCCGGGTGGCTCGAACTCGACCCGAAAGCCCTCAAGGGCAGCATCAAGCAGCCGCCATCCCGTGAGGACATTCAGCTCGATATCAACGAGCGACTGATTGTCGAGCTTTACTCGAAATAAGTGGTAAGGCACCTGGCCACCAATCCAAGGAGGAGCCATGTATAAGCAGTGGTACGATCTGATCAAACCGAAACAACTCGAATTCGACCGCGATACGTTGACCGAGCGTTTCGGCAAGTTCTACTGCGAGCCTCTCATGCGCGGCTATGGCACGACTATCGGTAATGCGTTGCGCCGGATATTGCTTTCTTCCTTGCGTGGTGCGGCTATTTCGGCTGTCAAAATCGAGGGTGTGCTGCACGAATTCGCCACCATTCCCGAAGTGGTGGAGGACGTGACTCAGATCGTCCTGAATCTGAAGCAGGTCGACCTTAAAATGCTCAGCGACTCCGAGCGGGTTGTTGTGATGGTTGAAAAGAAGGGCCCCTGCGAAGTGACCGCCGGAGATTTCGTCTCGACCAGCTTGGAAGTGATGAATCCCGACCATCATATCGCCACTGTCGGTGATGGCGGGGTCTTCAACATGGAATTGACGGTTACGATGGGACGCGGCTACGTGGCGGCCGGCAGCATCAACGAGCAGGATCTTCCGCTTAACACGATTCCGATCGACGCCAATTACTCACCCGTTCGCGACGTTAACTATCATATCAGCCAGTCGCGTGTCGGTCAGCGCATCGATTTCGATAAACTGACTCTCGAAGTCAGCACCAACGGCGCGGTAAGGCCGGATGACGCGGTGGGTTTCGCTGCCAAGATCCTGAAAGAGCAGCTCAACATCTTCATCAGCTTTGATGAAACGGTCGATGCTGAAATTCCGGAAGTTCAAGAGCCGGAAGAAGAATTCAACAAGAATCTGCTGCGGTCGGTCGACGAGCTGGAACTTTCGGTCCGTTCCGCCAACTGCCTGCAGAACGCCAATATTCGTTATATCTACGAGCTGGTGCAGCGCACTGAAGCCGAGATGCTCAAAACTAAGAATTTCGGTCGAAAGTCCTTGAACGAAATCAAGGAAATCCTGGCCGAGATGGGGCTGTCGTTGGGAATGAAGCTCGACGGATTCGTGCCCCCGAAGGATAAACAGTAAACCGCCATGCGGTTTTTGCGGGCCGATCGGAATGAGTATCGGCCCGGAGTAGTCGAAGAAAGGATCTGAACGATGCGACATCGGATTGCAGGCAGAAGAATTGGACGCAACAGCAGCCACAAAAAGGCGAATCTGCGTAACCTGGCTACGTCGCTGATCCAGCACGGCCGGATCCGCACGACCGACGCCAAGGCCAAGGAACTGCGTTCTTATGTCGAGAAACTGGTGACCATGGCTAAGCGTGACGACCTGCATTCGCGTCGTCTGGTAGCGCGCAAAGTGTTCAATCGCAGCGCGGTGGTCAAATTGTTTGCCGATTACGGCCCGCGTTTCATGGAGCGTCCGGGCGGTTACACGCGTATTATCAAAGAAGGTTATCGCGCGGGTGATGCAGCGCCGGTTTCCATTATCGAGTTTTTGGGCGAGGATGAAACCCTGAAGACGGCCTCCCCGAAAAAAGCCAAGACCGAAGCCGCCGAAGAAGAATAAATCTTCGGTGGATGGCTGAAAACAGAATGATTCAATGATCGGCGGGCTTTGCCCGCCGTTTTCATGCGGTGCGACCAATGCCGGAACGACCCAAATCCAAGCTTGACGTCTCTGCCGATGTCTTTTTTGAGGGATTGGCGGCCGGACGTCATATGCCGTTCCGGGCACTGGGGCACAGTATGCGTCCGTTCTTGCCGTCCGGTACATTGGTGACCATCAAAGCAAGCACGCCTGCTGATGTCATTCCCGGTGATATCGTGTTGATGTGTGACGATGATTCTCTCGTTCTGCATCGCTATTTGAAGATGAGCCGTGAAAACCAACAGTGGCTCATCACAAAAGGCGATTGGCTAAATGAAAGCGATGCTCCCTGGCCGCCGGAATCGCTCATCGGTGTTTTGTCTGCGGTTTGGCGAAATGGCCGGGAAGTTCCGATTGCGCAGGGTGTTGGAGCCAAGTTGATCAGACGTTCGGCAGCGCTGTTTTCACCTGTTGCCGGTCTCCTTCTTGCGAAAGTTCGATCGATCCGGGGACGATTGGGGCGGAATGTCTAACGAAATTCGTAGAGTAAGCTAACCGAAAGCACTTGCCGCCCAAGCTCGGACATGCTAAGCAATAAAGTGATGAAAATACGCGTCTAAATGAAATGGACGATTTAAAGAAAGGAGCGCTGTCATGGGTCTGAGTTTTCCCATTATCATTCTCACCGGACGTCCGGCGGCGGGCAAAAGTGAAGTTATCGACTACCTCAAATCGGTGCCGGTTATCAAGCGCGCCGAGAAGATGCACATAGGACCTTTCGAGGAAATCGACGATTTCCCGTTTTTGTGGGAGAAGTTCGAAGAAGACGACATGCTGGAAAAGGCGGGGAAAGAGCGCCTGCACAGCGATTCAAAATATTACTTCAAGGACGATTGGTTCTGGAACTTCATGATCAAGAAGGTCAATCTGGCCATTGCAAAGAAGTTGGCCAAGGAACCGGATTACTGGGAGAACGGCAATACCCTGATCATCGAGTGGGCGCGTGGCGGCGAAAATGGGATGTATGAAGCGCTTGAAAATCACTCCGACCAGGTGCTGGCCAATGCGGCGATCGTGTATATCAAAGTAAGCTATGAAGAATCGGTGCGAAAAAACCGCCGTCGTGCGCGTCCGGGCGAGGAAGACAGCATCCTGTTCCACTCGCTACCCGATGAGAAAATGGACTTCTATTACAAGGAGAACGACTGGGAGAAGCTGGCGGGTGATGCTCTTTCCGGTTACATCGAGGTTCGTGGCCACCGTGTTCCCTTCTCGGTTCTGCCCAATGAACCGGAGGTTACCCTCGATACGGAAAAACTCGGTCCGGCCTTGATGGATACCTTCGAGCGGCTTTGGAAAGTCTGGAATGAAAAATAGATCCGGAATCGCCGGTTAACGGATATCGAACGCCCTCGTTATGAAGCGGGGGCGTTTTTTCTTGGATAGGATTCGAACTCGAGTTGTCTACCTCAGATGTTAAACTTGAATCCGGCATTGACGAACCAGGAGCCGGTGTCGGGATGATCCGTTAGGTCTGCATTGAATTTCGTCCAGAAGGGGTATCCCCCCGATACTTCGAAACGAAAGTTGTCGGCAAAGGCATAATAGGTGTAAAGCAGCGCATTCAGCATGTGGATATCGGTGGGTTGACTGACGCCGTTGCGGCGGGATTCATCCACGAAAAAATAGGCCAGCGATGCGCCGATCCACCAGTCTTTGAGTAGCGGATCGAACTCGGGACCGACGGAAGAGAAGAAATTTCCGCCTTGTTCGATGCTGGCCCCCTGAAAATCTTCCGTATCGCCGTTATAGCGATAGGCGTTATTCCACAGCAAACGCCAAAGTCGCCAGCGCAGGCCGACGGTGAGTGTCACGATGTGGTCGAAACTGCCCGATCCCATCGGCAAACTCAACCCGTTGTCCTGGGCATCTTTGTCGCCGGTGGGGAATTTGATGGTGTAGCCGGGCAGGATAAACAGATTTCGCCAGCGAAACAGGTAGTTGAGGCCGAAAGACAAATCCCCGAAGCCCCACTTGGATCCTTTTTTCGAAACGCGCTCATCACCGACCGTGACGCTGATTTTTTTGGTTTTGTAAACAACGGGCAGCGTCAACACCAGCGACAAGCGACGCCACCATTTCCCGAAATTCGGCCGATAAATCAAGGGGATACCAATAATGTAGGTGCGGCTGGTCATGGTGAAGCCGACGCCACCCCCCAACCCGATGGCGGGGGCTTTGCTTTTCTTGGCCTGAACGGTCTCGGCGGTTTTTTCTTTCTTCTTGGAGGCTTTTTTTTCTGTGTCGGTTGTGGTTGTGGTCGTCTCATCCTGAAGGGTCTCGTCCGCCACATCCGGCAAGGGTTCTGCGGATGGCGGGCTGTCTAGCGGTTCGGAAAATAGCAGGGGAGAGGAAATCTGGCGATCCATCAGCACGTTATCGGTGCCATATACCAGATCTTCAACGAAGCCTTCATGGGCGTAACCGAAGGACGGAAAATCCAAATCGAGTCTGATTTCAGCGGGTTCGCTCTGCCCATAGACGACCGATGTCGCCATCAGCCAAAGCATGAGCACGAACGAAAACCGCCAGCCGACACGCATGCGTTTCTCCCTCACCGGCAGATGAAACAAGCTCTACATCCTATTGGATGTCGAACGCGGCACAATATTTAATCCAGTTTAGTTCGGCGTTGGAGGCTTGTCAAAATCTTCCTGGCAGTCGGAGGTATGACAGACCGGGAAATCAGAATGTAAGACCGATCGAAATGTTGTAGCCGATGACCAGAGAGCGTTCTTTTTTCACCCGAGTTCCCACTTCGTTGATCTGGGTGTAATAGCCGCTCATGTCGGCCGGTCGTAGGGTGGTGCTGTCGATCTTTTCGGCTTGCGAGAGGTAATGCTCGGTTCGATGGGCGATGGTGAACCCACTCCGGATCTGCAGGTAATGGTAGAGAATCGCATAGAATCCCACGTTGCCTCGGGCCTCCAGGAAACGGTCTTCGATGGGCAAGGTGTATTCGGGTGCTTGGCCATCGAAGTAATAAAACACCTGCGGTCGGCGCGGATCATTGGGCCAATAGGTGGTGTTTGTGTTAGCGTCGTTGCTTTTATCACGCCGCCAGGCTGCCGGATCGACCAACTCGTTGAAGGTTTGGCCACGTCCGAAAAAGGTGGTTTCAAGGCCGAGATCGAACGCGACTTTCCATAGCGGCTCATTGTTTTCGTTGTCCGGAATACGCTCGAAAGCCACAAGCTCTGTTCCAAGCAAAATGCCGCCTTCATGGCGCGGGTCTTGGATGAGACCGCTCAACGCGATAGGCAGTTTGTAATGGATGCCGAAATAAGGATCGGCGATACCGGCTCGTTTGGATATCTTGATGTCGAAGATAAACGCGAACAATTTCTCGCCGACGTTGATGCCGTTCCCAGTGCCCTTGAGCAGGTTGGCGGCCGAAGGCTCCATTTTGGGGTTCTGCTCGGGGCCGGAGGGGAGTTGCATGTCGAGAGTGACAACGAAATTGGGGTATTCCGGATCGCGCTGTTCGGAGAGCGGTGCGTATGAAAACCCGATGATCATATCGCCGAAACCGCGATGGACGCTGTTCCAGGCCGGAAAACCAAACACGTAATCGGTCAGTAAGGATGGACGTCCGCCCACACTTATGTCGTCGGGGCTATAGGAGCCCCCCCAGTATTTATCCCGCCAGTGCTGCGACATCTTTCCGTCGGTTTCCTGGTTGAGGGTTATGGGCAGGATGAAGTGAAATTCGAGATCGTGATAGAGGCCGAATTTGCCGGTGATGTCGAGTTGATGCTTGACCGACTTGATATCGAACTCATTATGCGAGAGCATCAGCTTCTCGATGCTGTTGTTCACATTGCGTTCACGGGTGAGTTTGGCCCACTCGAATTCCTGGCTGAAGTCAATCAGCAGGCAGAAGTCGAAGGGATCGTCGTTGTCGTCGGCGGCATCGATGATGTCTGTTATGCGTGCGGCGAAGGCCGGCGCGGTCGCCATGAGCAGCGTGACGACTCCAAGGGTGAGCATAATTACCCAGCGTGTCATTGTTGAACCTCCGAGCCGGTGTTCAGCCAACGCGCGAAGCGTTCGAGCGCGATTTCGGTTTTGGCGTCACGGATAGCGCCCTGGCGGCACTGTTGCAACGCTTCTGTAAGAGCCATGGGCCGTGGTGCGAGCAAATCTTCCATCACCGATCCGTCGCGAGTCGGTTCTTCACGTTCGGCCGGATTGACCGGTACCGCACACAGCCATAGCTTTTCAGTGAACACACCCGGCGAGCTGAAAAAGGGCTCGCCCAGCATGACGATATCCGATTCGTTCACGGTAAACCCGGCTTCCTCACGGGTTTCAGCTACCGCACGTTGCCGGACGCCGTCTATGTCATGTTCGCCGTCCTCCAGAACGCCCGCCACCACTTCGATCAGAAAGGGCGTTTTTTCCGGCTGGATGGGTCGGAAGGCCAGAGCCGGACGGAAACAGCGCAGCAAAAATACGTAAGTCTGGCCCTCGGCGATCCAATAGGGAATAACCCCCACCGCGTCGATCCCGCGGTGGGAAACGACATCCAGGCGGTAGTCCCGCGAAGAATTGCCATCGCCGTACCGGTTGTGCACTTTCAGGCGTCGAATCCAGGCTACCCGACCGCTGTCGCGATCGGGGTTCGTCTCGTCCTCCACCAACTCGATGCGGTGCAAAACCGGGATGTTCTCATCGAAGGACGCCATTATTTTCGTTCGTCCGCTTCCACTCGACATTGCTGATTGAGCTGTGCCTGTAGGAAACTGTTGAGTGAGGCCGATTCGGCCAGCTCTTGCACTAATTCCTCATCCATGGCGTCGCCTTGGCTGTTGGCGTCGCATTGGGAACGGCAGGAGTCCAGACTGCTGGGATTGTTGATGAGATGGGGGGGGGCGGTGTCCGGGATTTCAACACCCGCCGGCAAGTCGGCTTCGTCGCGGTAGCATAACGGAATCAAATCGTCGTTTTCGTCCGTCGCGGTTACGACGATCCGTTCGAAACAAAAACCGTTGACGTCGATTTTATCTTCCGCGTTACAGGTCCATTCGCCGTAGGCTCCGGCGGCATCCATACTGTTGCAATAGATCAGGCAGTCGCCCGAATCCCCGCCGCCGCATGCCGTCAAGCACCAGACAAGCCCGAGCACGATCGGTCCGAATGTCTTCATTCGCCCACCCTATCGTTGACGTTTTCCACGAGTCTCAAAAATTACCAATCGAAGCGTAGCCTATCGTCTGCCATGGGCAAAGTCAAGGGAACAGTTGAGCTTTTCCGCCCCGGCATCTCAGAAATTGAATTGCAAACCCGCCATGCTTTGAATCATGTTGATATTGCGTTGATCGCCGTCGATAATCAATTTGTACTGGGCCGATAACAGAATATCGAGGTTGGAGACCACCCTATATGAGAAACCGGTATTACCTCCAACGTGAGGCTGAATGAAATCGCCGTTCTTGAAATGCCCGTTGGAAATACCCATCAGCGCCGCCAGCCAGATTTTCCAGCCGGGTAGGGGAATGACGAATTTGAAGTTGAGTGAGATATCCGTGATACCCTTGTTGCCAATATCGCCGTTTTTCTTGTGATCGAGGCGATAAAGTGTGGTCGCCGGGCTGATGTGGAAAGTACTGATAACCGGAATATCCACGTAGAAACCCCAGCTTTCGGTAATGGCGTAGTCTTCATTATTGGCGAAAGGAAAGGCGGCTCCGGCTACCAGTCCAACGCCCACCTGCTTGTTGCTGGGGCCTTCCATTCCATCCTCCTGAGCGGCGGCGAAAGACGGAATGAGGGTAAACGCCAAAATCGCCACGATCCAGGGAAGACCGCGCATGGTGAACTCCTTGTTTACGTCCCCGCGGCAGTAGCAGATTCGAGGGTGAGGTGCACCAAGCCGACAAAACCGGGGGCGGCCCTTTTCATGCAAGGGCCAGTCAGTATTTTCTACCTAATAGATTATACAAGATTGCGTTGTCTGTGTCAACGTGGGCCTCTGCACGTTTTATGTGTGCAGGGCAAATCATGGAATTCGGTAAAGGGCGAGATGCAGATTGGCTTCGACCGGACCCCAATCATCCGGCGGGCTGTAGGCGCGGGAGGTGACGAGTCGTTCAGAAAGCGGTTCCAGACTCGTCGTTTCGGCCTTGCAGTTAGCAGCGTCGGGACGAAAGCAGTCCAGGGCTTTGACGAATAACAGACAACTGCCGCCCAATGCCGCTTTACCGGGCAGGTGGTTGCGGTGGACGATCCGACCCAGGTGATTTCCCCATATCGTATAATCGAATGTATGGCGCATATCGTGGCTGTATTTGTGACGCATTGTTTTGGCGACGAAGAAGCAATCGGGATGCGTTGCCATTGCTTCCAAGATAAAGCGAGCTTCCTTCTGCTCGTTTCGATCGAGCAGTTTCAGGTAGCGTGCACCTGTTGCTTCCAGTGGATCGCCGCTCGAGCTGCCGGGGAGAAGGTCGGATGGAGAAACGACACAAGTGAGCAAAATGATGATGAGCATCAAGCGTTGCTTGCCTGGACGCAGCGCGGCAAAACGAAAATGGGTGATGAGCGTGTGGAAACCGAGGACGACCAGCAAAAAAAGAGGAGCCAGAAGCATCGAGAGGAAACGAAAATGATAGCGCAGATCGCCCAGTGCCGCCAGCACGTAGATATTGATGGCGAGCGCGAGTCCTATGGGAAGTGCCGCGTAAAGCGAGGGGCGTTTGAGAGAGTGAAAAATACCCAATCCGGCAACGAGTACGAGAGCGAGTGGAAAGTAAAGTCCCAACAGACCGGGAAGAAGAAGAAAACTGACATGGGTGGGATTGAGGCTATCCAGCGCCCATTGATAAACGATATGCAAGTGGCTCTTCAGTCCGGCGAATAAATCCGGGGCAAAAAGCAGAGGGGTGATGCGATGAGAGTGGATATGCAGGTGGTAAAGAAAAGTGTAAACCGCTAGCAATGTCAGCAGCAGGGCCCACATCGTGGCGTCGGCCCAAAAAGGCTTTTCCGATTGACCTGTGTTCGTCCGACCGTTATTCCCTCGTTTGAAAGGTGGCAAGGTGGCCAGAGGATGCAGGATCACAAGCGCGATGGCGACCAATCCGAAAAGCGCCACTTCACCCCGAATGGCGAGAGTCAGCCAGGTGGCGAGCACCAGGATAAGTACGCCGAAGAGGGCTAAACGTGGGTGGGTGTTACTCTGTCGAATCCAGTATAGCGCCGTTATGCCGGTCCAGAACAGAAAGGCCAACAGCATAGCGGGCGTTTCGGATAGCATGGCGTTTAAACTCAACACATTGATCGAGTAAAGCAGGGCCAGGGCCGTTGCAAGCCAGGGCTTGCGCAACCAATGGAGTGCAAGAATATAAAACCACAATCCGTTCAAGCCCCAGAGCCAGAGGTTGGTTTTGACGATCTGTTGTAATACGGTAGACTGATCGAAACTGAACCCCAGTAAAAGCGGTTTGAAGGCGGGACCGGCGTGAATGCCCAGACCGGATAGGATCTGGATGGTGGTTTTGCTCCAACCATGGCTCATCAGGGTGATCCATTCGATCGGGACGAGACTCGCGTCGGGGTGGAATCTGAAAAACAAGGTGAAGAGAAGAGCTGAAAAGACGACGATCAGTCCGCTCGATCGGTAATGGGGAAAGCCGCGTATCCAGACGAGTAGGCTTGTTCCGATAAACAAAAATATTAGCAATACCGGTATAATAAATAAGAAAAAGGCTTCTTGGGCTTCGCTTCCCTCGACGGCCAGCAGGACTTGGCCGCGCTTGGTTTCCCAATGATGAATATGTTGTCGAATGGTTTCGGCAAGGTCTTGTGGCAAGGAAGTTCTCGTGAGGGCGTGGATCAGATAGTGATTGGCACCCGGTGTGATGGCGAGACTCAGTCCTTTCATTCCCTCGGAAGCCTCCGCCGATTTCAACGTCAAACGCATTTCGTAGCCGTCGGATTCCACATCCAGCACTTTCCAGCCATCGTTCAAAGCCAGACCGGGGGTAAATGGGGCTGCGTGTTCCACCATAAAAACAAACCACAGGAAGACGGCAAGGGTGGTCGTCGCCAGTGCAAATAGCGAAAGCCTCTTTATTTGGAACGCGGATGGCGTTTCAATGGGTGGGACAGGCTCGGCTGGTTGTGGGGCAGAGCGATGGTTCATGGTTGTTGAGCTTGCCGGTTTAAGAACATCCACATTTTCGTTGTCCAGGGTGAGGATTATAGTGTCGAAGTATACCACTTGAATGGATTCGATAAAAAGGAGTATGTGGCTAATCTGTCGGGTCTGCGTTTGATCGGTGTTTTTCGAACCTGTTTTTCCCTTGCTTGCTTAATTCAACCGGGTCGGGTAGAGTACTTATTCGAGTCACGGACCATCGAAGATCATCCAAATAGGCCTTTTTCCAGCGAGGAATGTCGTTGGGTCGGCAACCTATGGCATGGAGGTGTTTGCCATGACAAACCGGGGAATTTGGAGAGGATGGCTGCTGGCTGGGTTGATCGTGTTTGTGGGTTGCTGGAGTTCTCCTGCCATCGTATTCGAGGAGCCGGACGAAGGAGACATGGATGGTGATGCCGACCATGAAAGCTCTGGTAATGACGGCGATATGATCGACGGCGACCATCCCGACGGCGATTGGCCCGACGGCGATCATCCCGATGGCGATCATCCCGATGGCGACCATCCCGATGGCGACCATCCCGACGGCGATCATCCCGATGGTGATCATCCCGACGGCGATTGGCCCGACGGCGACCATCCCGACGGCGACCATCCCGACGGCGACCATCCCGACGGCGATTGGCCCGACGGCGATTGGCCCGACGGCGATTGGCCCGACGGCGACCATCCCGACGGCGACCATCCCGATGGTGATCATCCCGACGGCGATATTCCTTACGATGATTGCGCGGTACCGGTATTAGGTCCCGACCGCATTGTCTTGCCTCTCGATGAGGTGCGGTTGGATGCTTCCTACTCCTACGATCCCAATGATGCTTTTTTCGTTTACAAATGGGTATGGGAGGCAAAACCCGCCGGGGCGGAGGGAGTTGTCCTTTACGATGAAAACGATTATCCCATTGAGGGGATATTCAGCCGTGAAGCGCGTCCGCACTTTGTGGCGGAGCTGGCGGGTACATACATCATTCGCCTGATATTGAAAAACAATATTCCGGCCTGCACCGGTGTGTATGTAGGTCGATCCGTGGTGGTGGCCGTCCCCGACCGTGCCATTCACGTCGAGTTGACCTGGTCGGAACCGGAGAACGACCACGATCTGCATCTGATCCGCCCCGGCGGGTTGCATACGCGCAGTTGCGGTGCCGTGAACAACGTTGACGACTGTTGCTGGCAAAACTGCAATACCGAGATGGGCATCAATCCCGAATGCCCGGCGCGCGGTTGTCCCGGACCTTCCAATGCGCCTGATTGGGGAAGGAGCGGTAATCGTGCAGACGATCCGAAATTGGATGTCGATGATGTGAACGGAACGGGACCGGAGAACATCAACCTGAACGACCCGCAGCTTGGTGAATATCTGATAACGGTTGAGAATTACAGCAGTTCCGATTCGGTTGCGCTGACGGTTAAAGTGTGGTTGTTCGGAGAACTGCGTGGAACCTTCCGCTACGACAAAAGCGCCGAACCGGAGCCGTTTCCGATTGAACATCACTGGATGGTTTGTCGCCTCGATGTCCGGTCATCCACCGATATCTCACTTATTGTATCCGGTGACGGACTGGGGACGATCCAGCCTTCCCAATAACCCGTGATTTTGTGTCGGCTTATTCTGCCAGCGGCTGTCAAGCTAACTTGACAGCCGCTTTCGTTTTTTGAGTGGACATGGGCTGTGGCCAAGCCTCCACCTGTTCCTGAAAAAATCGTCTATTCGGTTACTTACGGCTGTCGGTTCCATGACTAGGAGAGGGGTGACCGCCATTTTGCTGTTGGTGTAGAACTTGCAGCACTTACTATGGATAACCATGATTGAATGGTCCGTAATAACAGGAAATCGATCACCTTTTTTAAATATGAGGAGCGAAAGCCATGAAACCGAATCAAGCCTTCCGTTGGCTGCTGACTGTTTTGCTTGGGGCGGCGTTTGTCCTCTCCGGCTGTGGGGACAGCGGCGAGAAAACGCTGTTTGATCCCTATCAGATCAATCCCAACGAAAACCTGGAATCGGGCAATCTGTTCGTCAAAGAGGCGGAGATGTCGTCTCAACTGATCGATGAAGGTTTGTCGATCGTGATTCCGATTCATCAGAAGACCGCCGCCGAAGTGAAGGTCGATCTGACGGTCACGCTTACCGACCTGGCGGGTGAGAGCCTCAGCGAAAGCACCGTGGCGCTTACGCTCAAGGACGCTCTGCAAGATTCCGAAGTGGTGCTGAGCGACTTGCCCGAAGGCTTTGCCGACAGCGACAAAGGCGGTTTCCTGATGAAGTTCCGTCTCGATTGGACGGATGGCAAAATCTGGGGGACACGTTCTTTGCATACCACCTATCGCTACGTGCAAGCCCAGTTGATGGGTTCGGAGAATCTGTACGAGGGGGGCACGTCTTTCTACAAACTCATCGTACACGAGCCCAATTCCGGTCAGCCGGTGGAGGGGGCGAGTGCCAATTTCGTGTTGGTGCAGGACGACGACGAATCGCCGGTCGGCTCGGGTGTCACCGACGCCTTCGGTATGACTGATGTGCGTATCGATTTGCCTTCACAGGGATTCGGCAACGCGCAACTCAAGGTGTTGATCGACATGCCCGATGGGAAACAGCAGGAACAGGCTCTGACCCCGCTGTCGATTGCCCGTGAGGCCAAAGTGCTCTTGACCACCGACAAACCGCTGTATCAACCCGGCCAGACCATCCATCTGCGCGCACTGGCGCTCAAACGTCCCGACCTCAAGCCGCAGGCCGGGATGCCGGTTACTTTCTTCGTGATCGACCCCAAAGGCAACAAGGTTTTCAAACAGGAACTCGAAAGTTCCGATTACGGCGTGGCGGCGACCGAATTCAAGCTGGCCACCATTCTGAATGAGGGCGTTTACACCTTGCAAGCCCAAGTGGGCGAATTTGCCGCTGAAAAGAGCGTGACTGTCGAACGTTACGCCTTGCCGAAATTCAATGTGGAGTTGAGCACCGACCGCTCCTTCTATCGACCGGGGCAGACCCTGCACGGATCGGTGAACTCCGATTACTTCTTCGGCAAGCCGGTGGATGGCGGTGCGGTGACCATCACGGCCAGCAAGTTCGATGTGGAAATGGAAACCTTCGCCACCTTGAACGGCACGCTCAACGAGGAAGGCGAGTTCGACTTCGATCTCGAATTGCCCAGCTATTTCGTCGCGGCCGCTCTCGATGAGAACAAAGCCTACGTTTTTCTGGAAATCGCTGTAACCGACACGGCCGGTCATCAGCAGATTAAAAGCACGTCGGCCTTGGTGGTCGAAAATCCGATCCTGCTGGCGGTGGTGCCGGAAACCGGTTCTCTGGTTCCCGGTATCGAAAACCGTTTCTACCTCATGACCACCGACCCCTTCGGGCGTCCGTTGGATGCGGCCTGCGCCCTTACCATCGACGGCAATGAGAGCAACATCGATACCGGGCTTTGGGGCTTGGCTATCTTCGAGTTTACTCCCCAGAGTGAAAGCCTCGATATCGCCGTAGCCGCTCAGACCGGCAGCGGCGACACGGCCTCGAAAACTTTCAGTTTCGCCAGCGAAACCCAACGTGAATACGTGATGTTACGCACCGACAAGGCGCTCTACAAAGTGGGCGAAACGGTGGAAATCGGCTTGTTCGCCACCAATGACGGTTGGGATGCCGTCGACCTGCCCGACCGCATTTACCTGGATGTCATCAAGGATGGCCAGACCATGCTGATGCACACGGTTTCGTTGGTCGAGGGCAAAGGTAGTTACGCCATCGATCTCGATGCCACCCTGTCGGGATCTGTCGAATTGATGGCCTATTATCTCGGCGCGGCCGGTGAGATCATTCGCGACCGCAAGTTGATCTTCGTTGAACTGGCCAACTCGCTGACGGTCGAGATCATTCCCGACAAAAGCACCTATCTCCCCGCCGAAGACGCCACCATCAGCCTGCGTGTGAAAGACAACGAACAAAACGGCGTGCAGTCGGTATTGGGCGTGCAGGTGGTGGACGAGGCCGTCTTCGCCCTGCAGGACATGAAACCGGGCATGGAGAAAATCTATTTCGAGTTGGAAGAGGAATTGCTTGCGCCACGCTACGAGATTCACGGCTTCGATGCCGCCGACATTCTCGAACCGGAACCCGAAAATTCCGATGAGGCGGAAGAACGTGAGGCGTATGCCGGTGCCTTCTTGGCTTCCGCCGGTACCGATGCCGCTTACGGAGTCAATGTGGATACCTTCGCCAACGTGGATTCCACTGCGCAGGCCACGGCCACCACGCGCGTTTCAGAGGATCTGCAGGCGGTTATCGACCATCTGAACTGGCTGTATGATTCGGGCTTCATCACCGGCGAACAGGGCATCAAGGCCTGGATCGAGCAGCGCAATAGTGGTTCCAATCCACTCTATGATCCCTGGGGCCACGCTTATACGATGGAATACGGCGAATATCGGCTGACCCTGCGTTCCAACGGGATGGATGAACGGAAAGGTTCTGCCGACGACTTGGAAGTCAGCAAGGACTTTTACGCTAAAGGTGACGGACGCGACGAATGGGATGGCGAGGGCGGTTTTGACGATGATGCCCTCGACGGCGAACCCAACGCCCCGGGCGAAGGCATCGGCGATGGTGACATGGCCGATGGTGATGCGCCCGACGGCGACGCTCAGCCCTCCAGCGATGACGGTGAAGAAGAGGACGGTCCGCGCGTGCGTTCCTACTTCCCTGAAACGCTTTACGTCAACCCGGCCGTCATCACCGATGCGAGCGGGGAAGCCGAAATCAACTTCACCATGGCCGACTCGATCACCAGTTGGCGTATGACCGCCTTGGCCAGTTCACTGGCGGGCCAGATCGGCTCGAACGTGGGCAATGTGATCGTTTACCAGGACTTTTTCGTCGACATCGACTTTCCCGCCACTCTGACGCAAAACGACATTGTGGCCGTGCCCATCGCGATCTACAACTATCTGCAATCTCCTCAGACCATCAATTTAGAGGCGGCGGCAGGCGACTGGATCGAATTCCTCGAAGGTCAGACCCGCTCCATCACCGTCGGTCCCAGTTCCGTTACCGGTATCTATTTCCCGGTCAAGGTGGTCAAGGTGGGTTGGCACGACTTTACCGTCACCGCCATTGGCAGCGAGATGAGTGACGCCATTCGCCGTCGGGTTGAAGTCATTCCCGATGGTTTGGAAGTGCGTAACGCCGAATCGGGACGACTCGACGGATCGAAAAGCATCACCGTCAATATTCCTGAACTGGCCGTGGACGATGCCTCGCGTATGTGGGTGAAGATCTACCCCGGCCTGTTCTCCCAGATGATCGAAGGCCTTGATAGCCTCTTGCAGATGCCCTCGGGCTGTTTCGAACAGACCAGCTCCGCCACCTACCCCAACGTGCTGGTGCTCGATTACATGGCGCTGACCGGCCAGAGCACGCCCGAAATCGAGTTGAAAGCGCGCGACTATGTCAGTCAGGGCTATCAGCGGCTGGTATCGTATGAAGTGGACGGCGGCGGTTTCGAGTGGTTCGGTGAAACTCCGGCCCACCGCATCCTCACCGCTTATGGGTTGCTGGAATTCAGCGACATGAGCAAGGTCCACGACGTGGACGAGGCCATCATCACACGTACCCAAAATTGGTTGGCGGCGCTGCAAAACGGCGATGGTTCCTACGACTTCGACGCGGGCGGCATCCACGAAGGCGCGACCAACAACTTTACATCGTCCAAACTGCGCACCACCGCTTACATCACCTACGCCCTGGCCGAAAGCGGGTTCAGCGGGGGCGCGGTGTCGGCGGGTGTCAACTGGGCGGTACAGAACCGCTCCGAGGCGGCGGGCGACAATTACACTCTGGCGCTTCTTGCCATGATGCTGACGGCCGCCGATCCCGACAATTCCGCACTCGACTCGGTCCTCGATGACCTGTACGAAGCCCGTGTCGAGGACGAGGACGGCAAAATCTATTGGACTCAGGAAGAGCAAACCGAGATGTATGGCTCGGGTGGTTCGGCCGAAATGGAAACGACCGGCCTCGTGGGGCAGGCTTTCATCCGTGCCGGTCAGAACACCAACCTGGTGCCGGGTATCATGGACTGGCTGCTGTCGAAAAAAGACAGTTTCGGCAATTGGTCTACAACAGCCGGTACTATTCAGGCTCTACGTTTCATGATTGCTTCGCTGGGATCGCAGGTTGAGGAATCAAACGCCACCATCATCGTCAATGCCAACGGCAGTCTGGGCGGTACGGTGACGGTCGATGCCAACAACTCCGAGGTGATGCAGTATGTCGATCTGAGTGAATTCCTGGTGGAAGGCGATAATGCGGTTGAGCTGGTGGTCAGTGGCGAAGGCAACTTGATGTACTCGGTCGTATCGAGTTACTGGGTGCCGGGCGAGGAGAACCCTTACGGTTCGGGCGGTCCGCTCACCATCGACATCAGCTACGATAAAACCACTCTGGCCGTGGATGATATCGTGACCGCCACGGCCGCCATCGGCAACGTCTCGGACGCCAATGTCCTGATGGTGCTGGTGGATATCGGCTTGCCGCCGGGCTTTGATCTGGTGCCCGACGATCTGGTGGAGCAGGTGCAAAATACGGCGCTGCAACGCTATGAAGTGGCCGGACGGCAGCTCATTCTCTATGTGGAGCGCATCGCCGCCGGGGAGACCTTGTCTCTCACCTACCAGTTGCGAGCTCGTTTCCCCATGGAGGGCAGTTCCGGCTCGGCCTCTGCGGCTCCCTATTACGAGCCTGAATCGGAGAGTACCACGGCGCCGGTGGCCTTTAACGTTACCGAATAGGGATCAAGTCCGGAGAACCCCCTGCGTTCCTACCTTTTCCCGGACTTTCTGCGACGGCCGGTCTTCAACGGACCGGCCGTCGGTATTTGAAAACCCCGGCTTCCGACTACGGGTGCAGGGGTTTTTCCCGCTTCATTTCCCTGGGTCTTCATTCCCATCTCATGTTTGTGTATGGATCATAAAATAATAAATAATAACAACAAGATAGGGTGACGTTCCTTCGCTGAAATCCCTTGACTTTTGCCCCCGCATTTTCTATATTGAAGCGAAACGGACCAACCCCGCGGGAGTCCCGCGCGACCTATATGAAATACGTTATGAAAAACATATAGTTGGGTCTCAAACGCTTCGAGAGGGAGTGACGAAATATGTTGTTTCAACCCAAAGAGATTCCGGTCAATATCGAAGACGAGATGAAGACCAGTTACATGGAATACGCCATGTCGGTCATCATCGCGCGCGCTTTGCCGGATGTTCGCGACGGCCTCAAGCCGGTGCATCGGCGCGTTTTGTATGCCATGCACGAAATGAAGAACTATTGGAACCAGCCCTACAAAAAATCGGCCCGCGTGGTCGGTAACGTAATCGGTAAATACCACCCGCACGGCGATTCGGCCGTGTACGACACCATCGTGCGTATGGCCCAGCCCTTTTCGCTGCGTTACCCGTTGGTGGATGGCCAGGGCAACTTCGGTTCGGTGGATGGCGATCCGGCAGCCGCCATGCGTTATACGGAAGTGCGTCTCGATAAAATCGCCGGAGAACTGATCACCGATCTCGAAAAAGACACGGTCGATTTCGCCCCCAACTACGACGGTTCCGAGAGTGAACCGCTGGTCTTTCCCGCACGGGTGCCGCATCTGTTGATCAACGGCGCGGCGGGCATCGCCGTGGGGATGAGCACCAATATTCCGCCGCATAATCTGGGTGAAGTGATCGACGGCGCCATTGCGTTGATTGAAAATCCGAAGCTTACCCTGCCCGAAATGATGGAATTGATTCCTGGCCCCGATTTCCCCACCTTCGGGTTTATCTATGGGCGCGAGGGCATTCTCAAAGCCTATGAAACCGGGCGTGGCGTCATCAAACTGCGGGCGCGGGCACTCATCGAACGCAACCGGCGCAATGATCGCGAATCGATCATCGTCTCCGAGATTCCCTACATGGTCAACAAATCCAAGTTGATCGAATCGATTGCCCGGCTGGTCAAAGACAAGAAGCTGGAAGGCATTTCGGATCTGCGCGACGAAAGCGATCGTGACGGCATGCGCATCGTGATGGAACTCAAGCGCGATACCGTGGCGGGCGTGGTGCTCAATAACCTCTACAAAATGACCCAGATGCAAACCAGCTTCGGAATCATCCTGCTGGCGCTGGTCAACGGCCAGCCGGTCGTGCTGACCCTGGTCAAGATGCTGCAACATTTCATCGACCATCGTCGGGACGTAGTGACGCGCCGTACGCAGTTCGAGTTGAACAAAGCTGAGGAACGCGCCCATATCCTCGAAGGTTTGAAGATCGCGCTCGATAATATCGACGAAGTGGTGGCAACGATTCGCGCCAGCAAAAATCCGGCCGAAGCCAAAGCCGCCTTGATTAAAAAATTCAAGCTTTCCGAACGCCAAGCTCAGGCCATTCTGGATATGCGTCTGCAACGCCTCACCGGTCTCGAACGCGACAAAATCGTCCAGGAGTTGAAAGACACCCTGGCGCTGATCGAGGGTTTCAAGGCGATTCTGGCCAGCGAGAAACTGCTCATGCAGGTGATCGTGGACGAGCTCAAGCAGGCGCGCGAGAAATTCGCCGATCCGCGGCGTACCGAGATTTTGGCCGATACGGTGGAACTCAGTATCGAGGATCTGATCGTTGAAGAAGATATGGTCGTCACCTGTACCCATTCCGGCTATATCAAGCGCAACGCCATCAGCCTCTATCGCAACCAGCGCCGGGGCGGGAAGGGCAAAACCGGCGTCAAGCCCAAGCAGGAAGATATCGTGACCGATCTGTTTGTGGCTTCGACCCACGATACGGTGTTGATTTTCTCCGATCATGGGGTGGTGTACTGGCTGAAGGTGCATGAAATCCCCCAGGGCGGGCGCGCCGCACGCGGCAAAGCCATCGTCAATCTGGTGCGCATGGCTCAGGGAGAACGTCCGGCCGCCATTTTGCCGATTCGCGAATACAAAGACGGCTGGTACGTCGTGTTCACCACCAAAAGAGGCGTGGTGAAAAAGACCGAGTTGAATGCCTACTCCAACCCGCGCAGCAACGGCACCAAGGCCATCAAGCTGGATGAGGGGGACGAGATCATCTCCGTGCGGCTGACCGACGGAACCAAACATATTCTGCTTTCCACCCTGAAAGGCAAGTCCATCCGTTTCCCCGAAACCGACGTGCGGCCCATCGGGCGCGTGTCGCGCGGAATTCGCGGCGTCAGCCTGGCCAAAGACGACTGCGTGGTGGCGATGGATGTGCTGTCGGAGGGCGCCACAATTCTGTCCGTTACTGAAAACGGTTTCGGTAAACGCACGCGCACCGAGGATTACCGGGTGCAGAAACGCGGTGGTTTGGGTATCATTACCATCAAGAACACCGAGCGCAACGGCGATGTGGTGGGCGTCTACCAGGTCACCGATGACGACGACGTGATGTTGATCACCAACAAAGGCATCATTCTGCGGATGAAGATGCGCGGTCTCAACGTGATTGGCCGCAACACCCAGGGTGTGCGTCTGATCAACTTGGGCAAGGACGATCATGTGGCGGTGGTGGCCAAGATGGCCGAGCGCGATGATCGGGAAGAGGGCCTTGGAGACGGCGACGACCTGGACGATGTCCTGCCCGAACAGCTTTCCCTGGATTCGGTGGCCAAGCCCGTCGGGGCCGACGAGTCTGATGATGAGGACGGTGAGGCCTAAGCGCCTGCCGAAGGTCTGTCCATGGATACGTCGCGTTGGATGCCGATCCTGCTTTTAGTGGCCCTGGCTGCCGGGGCTTACTATCTGTTTGTTTCTCCCAACTCGGAGAAATTCTATAAAAAAGGACTGACCTATTACGCCGAAAAGGATTATGAGCGGGCCGAGACCGAATTTCTGAAAGCGATCAGCGAGGCACAGGAAGAACAAACCCCCGCTGCAAAGAATCTTTTGGCCGATGCCTATCTCATGGCGGGAGAGATTCTCGAAACCCACCTGGGACGTTTCAAACGGGCGGCGGCGCTTTATGATGAAATGGCGTTACTGCTCGATCCCGCCCCCGCGACCTTGACGGCCCGCCTGCGCACGGCGGCCATTTATCGGGACAAGTTGAACAACCCGAACCGGGCGGCGGCGATCTATGAAGAACTGATAGAACGGTCTCCCCGCGATGCGCGCATCGGCGAGGTCCGGCGTTTGGTGATGGATATCTATCTGGCGATGCATGAGTTCGAACAGGCGGCGGTGCAGGGCCGCGCCTTTCTGGAGCAGTTTCCCGATGCGCCCCAGTCGGCTGAAATTCGTTTTCGCGTCGCCGATGCGCTGGTTTATCAGGAGCGCTGGGCGGAAGCCATGGTCGATTACCGAGCGGTTTCGGAACGCTTTCCCGGTAGCTACTACGCGCGGTTGGCTGCTTTCGAAGTCGGCAACTGCCTACTCAAAATGGGACGCAACGAAGAGGCGGCGCAGGTTTATGAGTCGGCGTTGTCCACCTACCCCAATCCGGAAGTGGTTCGTTTGCGTTTGAGCGAAGTGCATGGCCGGATGAAAAACGAGAAGGACAAGAAAAACCTTCCAAGCTGGGCGCAGAAGTCGGCCGAGGCCGCCTTCAATGGAAAGGTCGACCCTTTTCCCGAGAGCAAAGGCGGGCGCAAGGCGCATCCCGAATCACAGCGCTTCGAGTTTCCCCCGTCCGAATCGGGAGCGACCATGGATGATGTTCCCGCCGAACAGCCTCCCGCGCCGAAGCTGCGGAAACCCAAATCGAAGCTTAAAACTAAGCCCGAAGCGAAAACGACCGTCCCGGCGAAACCCGACGTGACCGCCAAACCGGCTCCCAAGGGAGAGGTGGCCCCGCGTGTGGACGCGACCCCGAAAAAGCCGGTGGAGCCATCTGAATCGGCTGCCGTGAACGCGGAGCCGTCCGAAAAAAGCCCATCACCCGTATCGCCATAGAGTGGGTCGCATTTCTTACCTGTAAATAAGATTCGTTGGAGAGTTCGGCTGGCAGCCTAGACGGCGTCGCGTCCGACCAGTTTGCGCACGGTTTGCAGAAGCTTGCGTGCACCGTCGGTATAGGTGGTGAGGCGTTCCACTTGGCGTAGCAAGTGGGCGGCATTTCGGCGTTCCTCGGCCGAGCCGCCATTGCGTTTGACATCGCGGCCGTCTTCTAAAAGCGTGAGGAATTCCTGGTGCACCACTTCGATCTGGTGACCGATGCGCATCAGCACGAAGCCGATGGTTACGCGCCAGAGGTTGGGTTGGGCTTCGTAATAGGCTCGGCGCGAGCCACGCATGGTGGTGGTGCGAATGAAGCCTCCTTCGGCCAGGATTTTCAGCGCGGTCGAGACGTTTCCGCGTGAGGCCCCCACCTGCGCCATCAGGTCGTCCTGGGTAAGCGGTTCATCCCCCAGAATCAAACGCGCCAGCAAGCGGCCTTCCGTCGCGCCGACAATCCCCACTTCTTTGGCAAAGCGAGCCATGGCTTCCGCGAAGCGAGTTTCCAACTGATCGAGAGGGGGAGTCATGTTTCAGCTCATTCTGAAAATTCTGAAAACGTTTCTCACTATATCGCAGCGCGTCAGGCGCGGTCAAGGGTTTTTGACACTCTGCGTGGTCGGAAGGAGTGAGGTGAGAAGGTGGTATTGGCGGTTCGTTCGCCTTTTGCTTGCCTTGCCGAGCGGCTTTCGTTATTCTGCGCGCAGCACGACGGGCAACCTTTCACCCGGAGGAATCCAATGGCGAAAATCAAAGCGTTTACCGGTTATCGTCCCCCCCAGCACCTGGCGGCCGAAGTGGCTTCGCCTCCCTACGATGTCATCAATTCCGATGAAGCGCGCCGTATGGCGGCAGGCAAGCCGAACACCTTTTTGCATGTCAACAAGCCGGAAATCGATCTCGACCCGGCGATTGATCTGTATGACGAACGCGTGTATGCCCAGGCCACGGCCAATATCACGCGTTTCGTTCAGGACGGCTTGCTAGTGCCCGATGAAAAGCCTTGTCTTTACGCGTACAAACAGGTGATGGGCGAACATGCCCAGATCGGTCTGGTGGTGGCCGCCGCGGTGGACGATTACGACGACGACCATATCAAAAAGCATGAAAAGACACGCAAGGAAAAGGAAGACGATCGTGCCAGGCACGTGGATGTGACCGACTGCAACGCCGGTCCGGTGTTCTTGGCTTACAAAGCGAGTGCCGCGGTTGATACGCTGATGGCGCGTGCCAGTGCGGGAGAGCCCACTTATGATTTCACGGCGGAGGACGGTATTCGTCACACCCTGTGGGTGATCGACGATGATGCGTTGATCGACGAGTTGATCGCCGCTTTTGCCGCCATCGATCCCACCTATGTGGCCGATGGCCATCACCGTGCGAAATCGGGGAGTCGTGTACGCGCCCTGCGCCGCGCCGCCAATCCGCAGCACACCGGCGAGGAAGAGTACAATTACTTCCTGACCGTTTTGTTCCCCCACAACCAGCTCAAGATCCTCGATTACAACCGCGTGGTGAAAGACCTCAATGGTTTGTCGAAAGACGCGTTTTTGAAAGCCGTAGCGGAGCGTTTCGAACTGAGCGAAACCGATGCGCCAAAGCCCGGGCGCGTGCACGACTTCGGCCTATACCTCGATGGTCGCTGGTACCGCTTGACGGCCAAACCCGGCAGCTTCGATGAAAACGACCCGGTGGGGTGCCTCGACGTTTCCATCCTGCAGCACAATCTACTCGACCCGCTTTTGGGCATCGCCGATCCGCGCACCGATAAACGCATCGATTTCGTGGGCGGTATCCGTGGCTTGAAGGAACTTGAAAAACGTGTGTCCGAGGGCTGGGAAGTGGCCTTCGCCCTGCATCCCACCACCATGGAGCAACTCATGGCCATCGCCGATGCGGGGCAGATCATGCCGCCCAAGTCCACCTGGTTCGAGCCCAAGCTGCGCTCGGGTTTGGTGGTGCACTTCTTGAAGTGAGCGATTTGACAAGCTCGACCCACCGACTTCGTGTCGGTGATCTGGTTTCTGACACGCCCCGTCGTTTTCGGCGGGGTTTTTTATGGGAAAATTTCGTGCTTATTCCAAGAGAAGCAGGGTATCGGTTTCGGTGAAGCTTAAAGCGGCCACAGGCGGGCGGCGTAGCCACTGAGACGAATGGAGGGAAGCAGCAGGCGCAAAAGCGGCGTCAGGCGGCGTCGCAAGCGCTCCACCGGCACCGGCGGCTCGATCTGTAAAGCCCCGCTCTGCTCCATTTTGACCAGGGCTTCCATCAGCCAAAAAGGGAGAGCCGTTATCTTGCCGTCCCCGGCCTTGTCCCAGGCCTTTTTCAGCAGCATAAAGCAATCCCAGTTGGTGACGATCAGCAGGCCGAGTTTCCAGTCGCGGGTTTCGGGCTGTTCGGGCAACCAGTCGGTCGCCAGACGCTGGGCCAGCTCGGGACGTCCCTCGCGGATGAAGCGCAGCAGTTCACCTGCCCAAGGTTCTTCTTTTCGCGAACGCAGACTGACGTGCTCGACGAAAACGCCGTTTTCGTTGCGGTCGGCCAGGACATGCAAAACACGTGTGCGTTTGTGGTTGAGCACCACCAGCAGGCGCGTGGGATTGGGACCGAACAAGCGACGGCAGGAACCGGAGCGCATGGCCCGGTGGAAGCGATGTGCCGAAAGCGGGCGGGGCCACCCGATCACCTCGAAGCGTGCTTCGTCCTCCCGGAGCGATTCACCGGCTTCCAGACGCGATAGCCGTGCCACCAGAGCGCGCCAGGGCAAGGCCAGGTGACGATGGGCGAAGTCATGGGCTTCACGTTCGTAATCGCTGACTTCCTCGACCGGAAGCGGGGTTTCCGTCACGATACCTTCTCCATCAAGCGTTCCCGTTTGGATCGAGGAGGCCGCTCTGGCTGTTGGCCAGACGTTCGGCCAGGCGTAAAAGTCCCGCGTATCCCATGTATGGCATGGGACCGATAAAATGTTCGGTGTAAGCGGGGTAGCCGCATTCCACATAGGCCAGACCCGCCTCGCGGGCCGGATCGCGGAGCCAGCTGGCTCCCACCACCCAGTCCAGTTCCCCGGTTGCGGCGGCGGTTTTGAGTTGCGCGACGGCGTCCGAAAAACTGGGATTGATCAGAACCGTCGCATCGCCGAAAGCATTCTCGGCTTCGTCCGCTTCGATGGCACCCAGGCTCAACACGAGCGGGACCGTCAGCCCCAGATCCCGCATGGCCGCACAAAGTCCGATGGCGCGCGTGGGATCGGCCAAGACGGCGACCCCGCGTCCGGCCAGCCGCTCGACGGCCGTGGTTTCGATGGCTTGCCGCAGGGTTTCGGTTTCCCGCGCAATCAGCGACTCGGCTTCGGTTTCGCGTCCGAAACGTTTGCCTAGCCCGCGCAGCAAAGCAGCCGTGGCCGACAAGCCGATGGGGAAGGGCAGATGCGTGTCGGTCCCGTCGTCGTTTGCTGTACGATGAGCTTGATAATCGCCGCTGTAGGGGAAGATGAAACGGGGCGAGTCGGAGGTCAATCCGGCTGAATCGAGCGGTCCGCCGGAAAAAGGCCATATCGGGTCTGTCTCCAGCCCGAGCGCCCGCCACAGACGCAGAACCTCGTCCACGTTGCCGTGTTCGTCCCCTTCCCGACGCAAGAGCCCGAAACCGCCGATCAAGGGACGGGGCGGTCCGGCTGGCGGGGTGGGTGAGGCGTTGCGAAGCATCCAGTCCAAAACGGCGTCGTGGACGGCCCGGTAGCCGGTGAGCCAGTCGTCGTCGAGCGAATGGTGTGCCACGGAAATCAGGGGCGGAGTCTTTTCGGTATCCAGGCTTTCAAGCGCGACTCCGTCGAGGTCGGTGTTGATTAACAGCGACAGGTGTCCGCGAAAGAGCAGAATCGGACTGTGCGGGTCGGCGCCGGCCAAATGCTTGAGGGTGCGGGCAATGGCTTCGTCGGGTCCCTGGATGTCCAAGCCGAAGCGCCAGGTTCCGGTGAACAGGCGGCGGCTGAGGTCGTAGGGCCCCATACCCAGTAAGTCGCTCATGCGATCATGTAAGGTGGTGATCTTGTCGGCGCGGTTGACCTCGCAGCGCGGCGCATCGACAAATGCCCGCAGGCCCGGTTGCGCGTTGAGGGCGAGATACGCGCCGTCGAGATAGCTGGGAGTCAGCTTCATGGCGTCTCCTCGTTTCGGGAAAGCGCAAGCGGACCAAAAGCCCGAGCGTAGCCGCTATGCGCCAGACGCAGCAGGTGGCGTTGGCTGCGCAGAGCACCGGCAAAACCGAACTCGAAGGCGCGGATGGAGAAAGGCGTTTTACCGGCGGCCACGATGCGGCGATCGCCGGGGAAATCGCTGAAGATCAGGCTGGCGGGCCAGTCGCGCATGCGTGCCGCCAGTTCATCGGGCCCGGCCACCCGGTCGAGTATCACATCCGCGCCTGCTTGCAGGAGGGTGTCCCGCAGGGATTCGAGCGCGAACTCGGCGTCGCGATAGCTGCCTGCATCCTCCCATTCGGCCAGCACCAGACGCAAAGCAAAGCCCATTTCCGCCAAGCGTACCGGGAGTGGAATGCCGTACAGTTCGTCCGGTTCGCGCAAGTAGCGGGAGGTATGCGCGTCCACGATGATGGCGATTTCGTGCTGTGCGGCGCTCGCGCGGCCTTTTTCCCAGTCGGCTTTGAACGGCTCCCAGAGCGCGGCGACCCGGCCGTCGTCGGGCAGATCGCAGGCGGTGAGAATGGCGCGGTAAAAAGTCTGGGTCGCGTCGGGACCGATGGGGGGAACCGGTGCGAGGATGTCCCGACCGCTTGCGGCGGCGTAGGCGTCGAGGGGAGCGCCGATTTCATCGCGAGTGATGCGCTCGTTGAACAGAACGTTGAGTGCGGCCGATCCGAAGCGTCGTATCTCGGCGGCTTTCAGCGAGGGGATGAAGCGGGCGTTGACCGTAAGGTTCAATGCGGCCAGATCGGCGGTCAATTCCCTATCCGCCCTGGACCCACGCGGGGCGAACCCGACCAGGTTGACTTGTTTCGGGTCGGGTGCGAGGTTGGGGTCGGCCAACTGCAAGATTTCGTGCCAGAAGCGGTCGTATGGCTCGCGCTGGATGGCGGGGGTGTCGGTGTAACGGATGATGGGTGGAGCACCTGCGGCCGTTGCTTCAGCCACGATGTTGTCGAGATCCAAACCGACGAAATCGGCCAGGCACTGCACAATCAAGACCACCGCGTGGATGTCGGGAAGATCGATGAGCGTCTCCAGGCTGCGTCTCAAGCTCGCGTCGTCGCCCACGATGACATCGATTTCGCCCATTTCGACCGCATCCATCACCGGGTCGGGTTTGAAGCTGCTTCCCATGAAGCGGGCGGAAACAAAGCGCCGGTCGTCGCGGATGTCCACGGTCGGAGCCAGCAGACAGGCCGTGCTGCCCACGTGAAGCGTGCGCAGGTGTAAGCCGTCGTCGCTTAAGCTCGATAGGATATCCATCACTCCGGGATCTTTTTTCAGGGCGAAAAAGCAGGTCATCGGAATGTAATCCCGGTGGTCGGGGGCTAAAAAACCCTGGTTGTAAGGCGAGGCCGGTTTCTCGGTTTCGTTTTCGGGGCCGGAATCGTCTGTCGGACGATGCAGGGCCTGGCCCGGAACGAAGCTGCGTGCCAGGGCGTAACGCAGGTAGCGCTCGGGGGAACGCGAAAAAGAGGCGTCGTCGGAATCCTCGGCCAAACACCGTAACGTGAGCGGACTTGCAGCCGCTGAAGCGCCGGTTTTCTCGACGGGGTCGGATTCTGATGCACTGATGGAGAAGTGTAACGGGGGTGTTTCTCCGTCGATCGAGGAAAAGACCAATTCGATAGCGTCGCCCACCTCTTTCACCGGTTCCAGCCGATAGGGGCCCCACCGGCTTATGCCTTCCTCCAGATAATGGGTGAGGTGACGCGCGACAAACCAGCGGTTGAGTTCGATGGGGATCTCGGCTTCATGGGCAACGCGCAGAAAGCGGAAAGCGTCTTTTTTTGCGGCGTGCACGAGGCGCGCCGCCAGTTTGGCGACCGCCGCCGGTGTCAGTTGGGCGCTGTGCAGGCGTCCCGGCAATTCGTCCAAGCGGGGATCGTTGTGGTCGGCATCGGGTTCCCAACGCAACCAGGCCTTGGGTTCGGTTTCACGAACCAAGATGAAAAGTGCCCCGTCGGCCTGTGGAAAGACCGCGCGCGCCTCCAGTTCCTGCGCCAATAGCGCGAAGCGTTCGAGCAAGGGAATGGGATCGCGTCGTTGCGGGGAAGCCATGGCCGCCTTACCGTCCCTGTTCACGGAAGAAGCTTTCGCGCTCTTCGTCGTCCATGGGGGTTGGAGTTGCATGTTCGACGGTATCTTGATTGCGTATTTCCTGGGCCAACTCGCGGAAACGAGATGCGCTGGCGGAATCGGGAGCGTGATCCGAGACGGTCAGCCGTCGACGCTCGGCGTCGAAGATCAACGGATCGTGGGGGACGATGGTTAAAAGCCGGGTGGACAGCCGCTCGGCGAAGCGTGTGAGCATGGCTTCGGCGTCGGGGTCGTGCAGGTTGTTGCCCACCAGACCCACCAGGCGTGCACCGTTGCGCGTGAAGCGTCGCACGGCCTTGGCTATGTTGTTGGCGGCGTAAAGCGACATCAGGTTGTCGCTCACCACGATCAGCACCCGGCTGGCGAAACCGTGCATCAGCGGAGCGGCGAAGCCGCCGCAGACCACGTCGCCCAGAACGTCCAAGACCACCGCCTCGAAGTCGTCGAGGTAGTGATGGCGCTTGAGAATCTGGAAAACCGAAACAATGCCGCGCCCGGCGCAGCCGACCCCCGGTTCCGGACCGCCCGCCTCGATGCAGCGGATGCCGTGCACGCCTTCGACCACCACCTGCTCGATGGGCGGTAGCAGGTCGCGACTTTTCTCCATGAGTGAAATAACGGTAGGGATGGCGCGTCCACCGGTCAGGCATAAGGTGGAGTCGTGTTTGGGGTCGCAACCGATTTGCGTAGTGGCCAGTCCCAGTCGAGCGAACTGGACCGAAAGATTGCTGGCGATCATCGATTTTCCGCTGCCGCCCTTGCCGTAAATCGCGATGTGGTTCATACCGTCCCTTTTTGCCGTATTGGGCTGTCTAAACGGCTCTCAGCCTAGCAGGTTTCGGCTTGTTTCTCAAGGACTTAGCATATACGGGATTCGGAATGGGTGCAGCACAGGATATGGCAACCCGTTTGGTTTTGGGGTGGCAAAGGCAAGCTCCGTTCTCTTCGCTTAGCCCATACCACCCATCTTGAAGGGTTCTCGGCAATCGTCTGTGTTGCATCTGCGCCGAAGACGGACCGACGGCTCCCGGCGGGCGAGGGCGATCATTCGACCTGCTTTTATTTATATCGCACTTTAAAACATGGAATAGTTCTATAATTTATGCTAATCTATTTGCATCAAGACAAACTACAGGGCGATAGAAGCCGGTCGCAGATGTAACCGTGACGTTTCAGGGGGTGAAATGTGCCGGTGGATCGGCTGTTGGAACCCGAAAAGCGGAGGATGACATGAAAAAATCGTGGAAATGGATGTTGGTGCTGCTGATGGCCTTGGCGCTGATGTTGGCGTTGTCAGCGTGCATGGGGGATGACGACGATGAGAGCGACGGGGATGACAGCAGCGACGGCGATGATGCCGATGGCGATGATGCCGATGGTGATGATGCGGATGGTGATGACGGCGATGATCTCTTTTCCGACTACGACTGCGACGGAGTCGAAGGCAACATCTGCGACGAGGGAGCTTGCCAAATCAAAACCGCCTATGACCAGATGACGGTGGCCTGTGACGAAATCGGCGGTGCCGGGGGCGACATGTGCGATAATGCGCGTGACTGTGTGCTGGACTTTTTGGATTGCTGGGATGAAGCCTGTCCGGATGCCGACAACTATGATGCGGCGGCGGCTACCCAGTGCAGCACCGAGTATGCCAACTGCGCGGCTGGTGTTATGTGATCGCGGCCTTCTCCACACACGAACCCGGCCTGATGGCCGGTTTTTTTCATGGGTTCGATCCGCCTATCTACCGGGTTTTGGTCGGTGTTCGTGTGTCGTCTGATCCGACATCAAGCAGCCGGGTGGGCAACGTGCATGGATGTTGCTATTGGCATTTGAGGCAGGCTTACAGGTCAAACAAGAAACTGATTTCGTCTGAAAGATCGAAAAAAGCCTCACAAACTTCCGGGTCGAAATGTCCCGTGTCTTCCGCAATGATTTCCATGGCTTTTTGATGGGAAAATCCCTTTTTGTAGGGTCTTTCACTTCTTAAGGCATCGTACATGTCGCTGATGGCGACGATGACGGCTTTACGGGGAATAGCCGTGCCCCTTAAACCATTGGGGTAGCCCTTGCCATCCAAGCGCTCGTGATGATTCAATGCGATTTCCGAAGCGGCATTAATGACGGGATAATAATCGAACATGTCGCCGTCTTTCCATTTCATATCGGGAATGAGCCGTTCCATGTTGATCAAATTGGTGTTCAATATGTTGTATCCGATTTGAGTATGGGTACGCATGATCTTCCATTCCTCGGCATCGAGCTTGCCCGGGTTAAGAAGGATACGGTCGGGAATACCGATTTTTCCAATGTCATGCAAGGGGGCCGCCACCGCCACCACATCACAGTCCGTCTTTTCCATTCCAAGGCGTTCGCAAATACAACGCGCATAACTGCCGACTCGAATGATATGTTTTCCGGTTTCCTCATCTCGATATTCCCCTGCCTTGGCAAGGTGTATGACCGTGGCGATTCGGGACTGTTCCAGTTGCAGTGTCCGCACCCTTACCATATTATCAAGCGTGAGGTTGCTGTCGCGAAGATCGTCTTCGTAGCGCTTCATTTTCAAGGTATTGACAAGCCGAGCCAGCAAATCTTCCAAGACGATGGGCTTATTGAGCAGGTCTGCCGCCCCGGCAGCCAGCGCTTCCCGCTTCAGGCTCCGATCATTGAGTCCGGTAAGGATGATGACCGCGCTATATTTTGACGCCTCATCCTTCTTGATTTCGTGCAATAAATCCAATCCCGATTTTCCCGGCATCGACATGTCTGAGACCACGATATCGACGTCTCCGTGCCTGATGCGCTCAAGTGCGGCCAGGGGATCATTGAAATACTCGATATTCCAGAAGTTTGTTTGCTTGCGGAGCATGACTTTGATGGAATCAAGAATTTCGTTATCGTCATCGACAAAAACGATGTTAGCTGTGATGGTCATTCATGTTTCCTAAATCTCGGTTTAGTACGCTCGCCATTCTCTATTTGGGGCGTTCAACCCTGACTTGTCCCTGTAGTTCGACGATCGACGCGTAATGGTGCAATTTTTCCAGTATGGGTTGATTGATTCGCATTCCGGCAGCGAGAAGAAGCCTTCCTTTGTCGGTTGTAACGGGATCTATCAAGCGATCCCCAGTGCGCAGGCGTCTTGGATCGATCTCAACGAGTTCAAAACTTGTGGGTAGAAGATTGGCATATTTAATAAAGACCTTCACTACATCCGGATCGTATGTAGTCTCATCTGTTTTAAGCCGTTTGTACCACTCATCCGTTTTTTGAATGTTCTCCGCCAAATCGTAGTCTTTAAGAATACGCAGGATTCTCGACCCGAGAGGAATCTTGTCTCCTCTTACGGAGTCGCGCGGGAAGCCCGATCCATCGAAATTTTTCGCTTGATACCGCACAATCTCGGCTACCGTTTCCATGCGGGGAATGTGAGAAATCAGCTTGGCTCCGATCTCCGGAACACGACCTATAAGATCGGCTTCATCCTCAGTCAGCGCTTCATTCGATTTCGCTTTCTGGCGCAACTCCGATGGAATCGTTACGATACCGATACTGGAAATGAGATAGGCTATTTCCAGATCCCATTGCTTGGCATACTCCAGTTCCTTGGCGATGCTGACCAGGACCGAACGCAGCCCGGATACGGCGTCCGCTGTTTCCGGGTCGACAATCGAAAGAATTTCAGCCAGAACCGTCACGCTGCCTTTTAAGGTCTTATGCAGCAATTCCTTTTCGGCGGTGATCAATGAGTATTGATGGGCGGCATCATCGAAAATATTCAACAGTTGATCCGGCGGACAGGGCTTTGTCAAAAATCGATAAACCTGACCTTTGTTGATCGCATCGATCGCGGCGTTCAGGTCACTATAGCCGGTGAGCAGCATGCGGACGCTATTCGGCGAAATTCGTTTCGCCTTGGCCAAGAAGTCCGCCCCGTTCATTTCCGGCATGCGCATATCCGATAGGATGATGCTGTATTTTTCGGTTTTCAAGTACTCCAGGGCCTGGTGCGCACTTTCGGTCACGGTAACGTTGTAGTTTCGACGCAGGATCATTCTCAGTCCATTGAGAACCTCGATTTCATCATCGACACACAAAACCTCCAGCTTGGTTGTTTTCATTCGGAAACTCCATGGCTGATGATGCTTTTAAGCTTATCAATTGCGATAATTGCTTCGTCCTTATTCGATAGCTTTTTCAATCGTTCTTCGTACCGCTCATCAAAAACGTTTTCCCAACCGGGATCATCGGCAGAAACTTTGGATGCGATATCCGCCAAAAAGACCAAATCGACCAGGCCTAGCTCTTCCATCGGGTAGTTCATGATGGTGTGGTGGTGAGCAATGGCTTCGATAATATCAAAGGGCAGTCCCCAAAGTCCCAACATGTAAGCGCCGATCTCGGCATGCGATATTCCGAATTTTTCGTATTCAACATCGCTTATCGGACAGGAGCGCTTTTTCGATAATTGGTCATGCTCTTTGAACAAGTCCGGGAACTTGCAGGCGATGATAAGAATGCCGAAATCGTGCAAGAAACCTGAAATGAAAGCCTGTTCTTTTTCAGCAGGGGTTCGGGCAATTTTAGAAGCCATAATCGCCGATCTTATACTGTGCTCATGCAGCGCATTCATCGACCAGCCGTCTGGAAATTTCTCCGTACCGAGGACTTTCTTCACTTCTTCGCTGAGAACGATACTGCGAAGAACATTTTCTCCAAGAAGTGTAACGGCCGTTTTGATATTGGTGACTTCTTTGACCAAACCGAAAAAGGAGGAGTTGATAATTTGCAGGATTTTGGCCGTTATGGCCAGATCGTGTTCAACGACGGAAGCCATATCCGTTATCGTGGCCGTCGGTTTTCCAAGCAGATATGTTAATTTGTTGTAGGTGCTTGTCTTGGATGGTAGATTTCCGATAAACCCGATCGATTTTTTCAGATAAGGATTGTCAACGTACTTAAGTAACGCGACATTACGTTCGAGGATCGAGGTGAGCTCGTCGGAGCGGATTGGCTTGCTGATAAATTGCTGCGCGGTGGAGATGGACCTGATGGTTTGTTCCGTCTCTATTTGTCCCGTAAGAATGATACGAATAATATTCGGATGATCTTTCCGTATCAGTTCAAGAAGATCGAGTCCGGATTTTCCCGGCATACGGAAATCGGAAATGAGAATATCGATGTTATTCGATTCAACGATTTCCAGCGCTTCCTCCATGCTGGAAGCCAGTAAAACTTCCCAAATTTTCCGGTATTTGCGTAAAACGACTTTGATACTATCCAGAATTCCCTTTTCGTCATCAACAAAAAGGATCTGCGGCTTTTCCGTCATGGTGATTTCTCCAACGGGAGATGAATGTGGAATGTGGTTCCTTCGTTCTTCTTGGTTGTGAAAAAAAGCTTCCCTTTGTGCTTTTCAACGATGAGGTTTCGACTGATCGCCAACCCCTGACCGCTTCCCACGCCCACTTTCTTGGTGGTGAAAAACGGATCGAAAATACGTTCCTGGATTCCTTCCGGGATTCCCATTCCCGTGTCTGAAATTAAGACTTGCACGAAACCGTCGATCTCTTCCGTGCGGATCCTGATGAGCCCCATCCCATCGGATGTTTCACTCTTGTCTTTGATACTATGCGCTGCATTGACAATGAGGTTGATCAACACCTGGTTGATTTCTCCGCGATGACAGTAGACCTGCGGGACCTCGTTGAGTTCGAGTTTCAATTCCGCCACGTATTTAAACTCGTTTGTAGCGACCGTCACTGTCGTTTCGATGAGACGATTGAGGTCGGAAAATTCCATTTCGGAAGAATCGGGGTGCGCGAACTCTTTCATAGCTCGAACGATGGCCGTGACACGGTCGGTCCCGCGTTTGATACGCTCAAACGCATTCGGCGTTTCTTCGGTATGAAATTCCAGATCGCAGTCTTCATCGATTTCTTCTTCAAGCTCCCGTATGGCTTTTCTTTCTTCTGCGTCGTCAACATTTCCCAGAAGGCCTTTATATCTCGCGACCAGGTTTGTTACATCCTTACATGCATCTTCGAGGTAAAAGATGCTATCGCCGATGAATTGAATCGGCGTGTTGATCTCGTGCGCGATTCCGGCTGCAAGCTGACCGATGGATTCGAGCTTCTGAGCCTGCCGCAGCTCCATTTCCATCCGGTGTTTTTCCGTCAAATCACGAATGACTCCCTGGACAAAAACTCGATCGCCGATCCGAATAGGGCTCAAATGGACATCGGCTTGAAAAACTTCTCCGTTTGTCCGACGGTGAGACCACTCAAAGCTTTCGTTTCCATTCCGAATGGCCGCTTCGATATGTTCAGTCTTTTTAATGGATGCCGGTTCTTCTCCAATCTGATAGGGGAAGGATAGATCTTCTACGGAATATTCGAGCATACTTTCATGGGAATCGACTCGAAACATTTCCAAGGATTTATTGTTACAATCAACGATCTGCCCATCTTCAAGGATAAAAATAGCGTCGCTGGAGTAGTCGAATAAGCTTCGAAATTTCAATTCGGATTGTTTAAGGGCCGCTTCGTATTCTTTTTGTTCTCGCACGTCTTTTGTGATAACCAGTATGGCGCTGGGTTTCATTTCTGAGTTATAGATAATGGTGGCGGTGCTGCTTGTCGGTATATCGTGACCATCCTGGCCCCGGAGGGTGATTTCCCCGGTTGCATTTCCCTTTTTGTGCAATTCATCAAAAAAGACGCACATCTCCGATTCATTTTCTTCGTCGGTATGAAAGCTCCGGTAATCTTGACCGATGAGGGAGTCGGATTGTTGGTTATGGAGGACGGCCCACGCTTGATTGGCGAACAGTATTTTCATTTCCATATCCAATATGGCTACTCCGTCCAGCGATTGTTCGAAGGCGGCCTTTAGTCTGTAAAGCGATTCCTCCTGCCGGCGCTTTTCGGTAACGTCTTTTTCGATGAGCATGAAGGTCTGCCGATCCCCGATTCGTTTCGGAATCGGGGTCAGGGTCAGTTCCAGCGGCTTGTCTTCCTTGTCTTTTTGTTTGTATGTGATCGATCCTCGCCATACGCTGCTATTGGATAGGCTGGACGCGATACTTTCCTCTGTGGAGAGGGCCTGTTGAATCGCGGGATGTATCGAACCCACGATCGTTTCGGTTGGGATCCCTAAAATGGTTTCTTCGGCGTCGTTGGCGGAAATGACGCTTCCTGTGGCATCGATGAATGAAATGCCGTCTGCGGCGGAATTGATGGCAAGCTGGGCAAGCTTCAGGTCGTTGTTGGCTTTAACCAGCTGTTCCGTTCTGGATTCGATGATGGAATCCAATTGCTTTGCATATTCCTCCGTTTCAAGCATTACACTCGTTTGATTTGTGACGTTGCTTATGGCAATGATGACCATTTCCGTACCGAAAAGGTCGGCGTCCAATCGAGCCAGGTTGAACGCGAGGTAACTCAAATCGCCACGGCTCGTTTTTCGACGAGCTACGATGTATTTTCGTTCGACCGTTTTCATTTCGCCGACCGGCAAAACCACCGTCTTATCGCCCTCGTTAGTCGTTATCGAGAAGAGATCGTTCAATTTCTTGTCGCCTGTGTCTTGCTCGTTGACACCGAGGAGGGATTTTGCTTTGGCGTTCATAAATAGAATCTGTTCGGAAAGATTGCAGACTACGATTCCTTCATCGATGTGGAGGAGAATGGCGCGGTACCATTGTTCCATTTCGATAATTTGTTCTTGATACTCGTCGCGCCTTTTCTGTAATCGCAGCGTTTGGATGCTTGTGAATAGTGAAATCGCTATCGTCATAAAGATGCTGAAATACAGGTAGCTCAATATTTTGGATGTTAAAATAGACAATTCGGCTTTGACATCCTCGATGTAAACCCCGGTCCCGATAACCCAGTCCCAGGGCTCAAATCGGCTGATATAAGAGATTTTTTTCGTTATGAAGCTGGCATCGTCGTTGTGTTGCCAATAATAATCAACGAAGCCATCTCCCTTCATTTTTGCCACATTTACGAATTCACGGAATAGCTTTTTACCGCCCTTGTCCTGCATTTCAAGGAGGTTCCGGTTTTCGAGGTTTGGTCGGTAGGGATGCATCAACATGACGCCGTTCATGTCGTTGATCCAAAAATAGTCACGCTTGTCAGCCCCATAACGAAGAACTCGAACCGTCTCCATCGCCGTTTTTTTCGCTTCTTCTTCGCTTAATTTCCCCTGTTGGGAACGCGTGTGGTAATGATTCACGATCGAATAAACGATTGAAACCTGATTTTGAATCATCTCGCGCTTTTTTTGGATGCTGGTCGATTCGATAAGTGGAAAAAGAACGAAAAACGCCAGGTAGAGGAAAAGGGAAACCAAGATCATGCCGGGGATGAAGTATTTGATGAAATATCGGAACCAATTCCACACGGCTTTGTAGGACGTATCTTTATGGCGCTTTGAGTCGATCATGTTGCATCCAATTCAAGATTCGGAATTAACTGCACTACAACTAAGATTATCGGTAAATTCCTTTGTTACTTTATGTCTTACTATGCGCGGCCCCTCCTTTTTCAAAGAGGCGTGTTCGAACCGGCGCGTTACCGCAACGGCTCGATTTTGTGAGTGGCCGCATGGAGGAGGGGATTCAACGCTCTGTAAATACAGAATAAATAATCATCTGTCGGGAGTGCGGAATGGCTGGCTCGTTGAGAGTTGCGAGGCCAGCTTGACCTCTATAGAGGGTGTCCATCTGAGGACCATTCAGGAACTGCTTGGGCATGCCTCTATCACGATGACGGAGCGCTATGCGCACACATCCGACGAATTGACGAGACGAGCCGTGGAACGCCTGGATGAGGTCGTTTCAAGGCTGCGGGCGGTGAAGTAAATGCAGGTTTACGGCACAATAGCGGCACAAAAACGGAAATGGATAGATGACCCAAACCCCCCAAGACCATAAATACTTAAAATCCCCCGGGAATTCCCGGGGGATTGCGCTGAAAAAGTGGCGGGGTGGAGGGGACTCGAACCCCCGGCCTCCGGCTTGACAGGCCGGCGTTATAACCAACTTAACTACCACCCCGTATTTGAAAAGAACCACTGACCGCTCGACTCGAAAAGGCTTGGTAGGCGGACGCGGATTTGAACCGCGGACCCCCGGCTTGTAAGGCCGGTGCTCTAACCGCTGAGCTACCCGCCTGGAGCCGAATAGCGAGTCGTGATTTTACGGAAAGCGTAGGGGAAGTCAAGAAAAAAGCGAACACATTTTGATTTTTGTAACATTCTTTCGCTTTGGGCGTCTTTGAGGCAGAAGGAAACGAAATCGAAACCCCTTCGTTAGGAGGCTTAACATGTTGAAGAGATTTACTTTATCGATAATGGGCTTGTTTTTGGCGTTCGCACTCATGCTGGAGGTCTCTGCCTATGCGCAGCCGTGGCGAAACCTGAAAAACGATGAATTGATGGATTTGCGGCAGGAGGTGGCCGCGACTTTGTTGGTTCGGGAGCTGGATCTCAGTGCCGATCAGAAAAAAGAAATGCGTGCTTTGATCGACGACATCCGCAAAATCGAAGTCCAAATCGAGACCGAAATGAAAAAGTGGCAGGAAACCGAAAAATCCCGGTTGAATGCCGTGCTGAGCGACATCAAGGCCGGACGCGAACCGGCCGAGGCCAGTGAGACCGATCAAGAGGCTTTCGGCGTTCATATCGGCAATATGCATGGCTATAAGAAGTCCATCGACGACACCTTCGATCGGCTGTTGAAAAGCTTTACCGGAGCGCAGGTCGATCGGTTGCGCGCCTTTGACCCGATGGCGACGGTTATCGGGGGCAGCTCCAAGCTTTTCCAGCAACTGGGTTGTTCGGGAGATGCCTTGGACCTGATCGACCAGTTGCGCGGCGCTCCCGATTTCGCCATCGACCGTTTCATCGAGCGGGGACGAGGCCAGAAAGGGAAAAAGGGTCGCGGTCGTAAAGCGCAGATGGGAAACCGGCAGCGTGAGCAATTCGTCGAGATGATAAAAAACATTCGCGCGATGCCTGAAAAGGAGTACCTCGCAAAACGCAGTGAATTGGCGGCCAATATTCCGGCGGTGTTGCTCGACCGCATGCAGGCTCGCTGCGAAAAAGGTCCGGGTCGCGGTATGAAGCCGGGGCGTGGCATGGGTCCGGGGCAAGGTATGGGTCCGGGACCGGGTATGGGACCGGGGCGTGGCATGGGTCCGGGGCAAGGTATGGGTCCGGGACCGGGTATGGGACCGGGGCGTGGCATGGGTCCGGGGCAAGGTATGGGGCCGGGACAAGGTATGGGGCTGGGACAAGGTATGGGTGCGGGGGATCCGGATGGCGCGAAGGGTTTCGGTCGCCGTGCGGGTAAGCAACACCAGGGACATGCGATGCTGATTCGTCACTTACTGATGTCGGATGCATTTTACGAGGCTCTCCAGTAACTCACCCTCCTCAACATCCTCACTTTTTCTGCTCACGGCCCGCTTTCCAGCGGGCCCTTTTCGTGAAAAAACGAAAAGCGGCAATCCCCCGATTCGGGCGATGCCAAAACCCTTGACGCCGGGAGGTGGAGCCGCTACTATTGGAGAAAGCCTGCTTGGTTCGTGATGGGCAGATTGAACTAACGCTCGATAGCATAAAGCCCGGGACCGGCTTCCTGGCGTCGTGAGCAGACCCGCAAGGGCAGCCTGAAACGTCACAGTTGGACCCACCTAGTTCGAACGGGCTAAAGTTACTGCGACCACACGGCTATGGCGGGCCTTTTTTTAATTTTTCGGCCCCGGACGGGTATCTGTGCCTCGATTGGGAGCGGTCCGGCCCAGCGGATCCGGCCATCACTTCTTAGGACCACCAGCGTAGAGCGATTGGAGGAGGAACAATGGCGAAGGTAAGCCATAAAGTAGCAGACCTTAAACTGGCCCCCCAGGGACGTAAAAAGATCGAATGGGCCGAATCCCGCATGCCGGTGATGATGGCGTTGCGGGAAAAATATGCCAAGACCAAACCCTTGAAGGGGATGCGTATTGCGGGTTGTCTGCACGTCACCAAGGACACGGCGGTTCTGGTGCGCACGCTCAAGGCCGCCGGGGCGCGTATCGCCTGGAGCGGCTGCAACCCGCTGAGCACCCAGGATGACGTGGCGGCGGCACTGGCCAAAGACGGCTTTGCGGTCTATGCCTGGCATGGCCAGAGCGTGAAGGACTTCTACTGGTGCATCGACCGGACGCTTGATTTCAAACCCACGCTTACTCTCGATGACGGCGCGGATCTGATTTTCACCATCCACAACAAATATCCCAAGCTGGCGGCGGGCGTGTTGGGTGGAACGGAAGAAACCACCACCGGCGTACATCGTCTGCGGGCCATGGGTGCGGCGGGCAAGCTGCTTTACCCGGTGGTCGCCGTGAACGACGCCGCCACCAAGTGGGAATTCGATAACGTGTACGGCACCGGGCAGTCGTCCATCGACGGCATCATCCGCGCCACCAATATCCTGTTGGCCGGAAAAACCTTCGTGGTGGCGGGCTACGGTCATTGCGGACGCGGTTGCGCCATGCGCGCCAAGGGCCTCGGGGCCAACATCATCGTCACCGAAGTGGACGCCGTGCAGGCGCTCAAGGCGACGCTCGAAGGCTTCCGCGTCATGAAAATGGACCAGGCCGCGCGCGAGGGCGACATCTTCATCACCGCCACCGGCATGAAGGACGTCATCGTCAAGCGTCATTTCGAGCGCATGAAAGATGGCGCGGTGGTGAGCAACACCGGCCACTACGATTGCGAGATCAATCTGAAGGAACTCGGCCAGGTGGCGAAGTCCAAACGCGAAATTCGTCCCAATAACGAAGAATACCTGATGCCCAACGGACGTCGCATTTACGTGTTGGCCCAGGGCCGTCTGGTGAACCTGGCCGCCGCCGAGGGGCATCCCTCCGAAGTGATGGACATGAGTTTCGCCAACCAGTTCCTGAGCATGGTGTATCTGGCCAAAAACGGTCCGAAACTGGGCCACGACGTGCACGATATCCCGCAAGAGCAGGACGATCGGGTAGCCAGTCTGAAGCTCGCCACCATGGGCTTCAAGATCGACAAGCTCACCCCCGAGCAGGTCGCCTACCTGAACGATTATTCCGCCGGAACCTGATCCGCGATCCGAATCCGACACGCACACCGGCCGGGGCACACGCTTCGGCCGGTTTTCGTTTATGCTTTATATTGCGAATCGGGTTTCGCCATTACTCGGCTGCCCCGTGCGTTCGGTCACGACGAAGCCGCGCGTCAAACCTCCCGATGCGTCCGCCATTTCGTAAACCATTTCCGGCATGAAGGCCTCCCGATAAAGAACGTGTGCCATAGTCTCACGAACGGAACGTTCGGGAGGCCTCCCGGTTTTCAACCGTGAGACTATGCCACCCATGAATCATCGCGTCTGTCACGGCTCCCCGCCGCGCGTCAGCCGCAAGGATTCATCCCACGCCGCCATCAGCGATACGAAAGGCCTTGACGTCGCTCCGGCTCTAGTCGTCTTCGAGGGGAACGGCGACATCCATGGGGTCGTAGCTGAACAACTCACGCTGGCGTTCCACGAGGGTGGGGCAGTCGAGATCCTCGTTGAGGCGGATGAACTCGAAGCGGTTGAGTTCCGGTAACGGGTGGGGTTTGAGGTCGAGCTGCAAAAACAGTACGGGGCTGTTGGAGCCGATGGTGACCATTTCCACGGTGCCGTCCACCTGGCCTTCGATCAGGCGGTCGCTCACCACCTGGCCCAGCGTGTCGCGCAGCAGGCGGAACAGCACGTACACCTCGCCCTGGACGATGCCGCTGATGCGGGCGGTGACACCCGGGTTGCCGTCGCTTTCGAAGTCCACCACCGCCGGATCGTCGTCCTCGGTGGGCAGGGGATCGTGAATGGGGTCATCCAAGCTGTCGGCGGCGAGGCCGTAGATGTCCAGGGTCTGATCCACGGTAAACGCGCTGCCGGCGGCGAGTTCATCGAAGACGCCCCGGCGCTGTTCGGTGGGAATGGCGTCCACGGAGTCCTGGGGGAAGGTGACGTGGAAGTCGATATCCTCCACGATCGAGATCGAAAAGTCGCAGACCTCCTCCGTGAAGCTCATGTCGCGGTCGACAACCTCGGCCTGGTTGCGCGTGACGGCGGTGAGGATCATCTGCACTTTCTGGTTGAAGACCGGCAGCACGACGGTATAGGCGGAGGCGTATTTGGTGGCCCACAGGCCGCTGAGCGTTTCGGGGCTGTAGTCCTGGCCGCCGTCGGAGGCCTCCATCTCGCGATCGCCGTCCGTATCCGAATCGCCGTCGAGCGGAGTGTCGGCGTCCCCGTTGTCCCAGGGATCGGTGCTGCTATCGTCGCCACCGCAGGCGGCCAGCGCGAGCAGCAACACCGTCAGCCAGACGAAAATCGCCAGACGAGCGCAGGCGGTTGAGAGCATACGGAACGAATAGGCGCGGGTACGATGCTGCATGGAACTCCTGCCGGACAGATGTTTCAAAGTTTTCTGAAAATACAGAATATTTGGCCGGAATGCAATCGCTTTTCGCAAATTAACGGTTCTTTAGCCGAGTAGCAGGTTAAGGCCGATGCCGATCAGGACGCAGCCCCCGAGCAGTTCCGCTTTGCCCCCCAGGATGCGCGAGAGACGCGCCGCTGCCTGCATGGCGACCAGCGTCGCGATTCCGGCGGTAAAGCCGATGAGCAGCACCGCTTCCCAGAGCGGAATGCGGCTGGTAATCAGGGTGATGCCCGCCCCGAAGGCGTCGATGCTAACCGCCAACGACAGGCCGATGAGGCTCAGCCCGCGGGTGGGATCGTGGCAGGTTTCGTCGTCGTCGTGTCCGCACCAGGCATCGCGGATCATCTTGGACCCGATCAGAACCAGGATGATGCAGGCGATGACGCGGTCCCAGTGTCCGATTACATCGGCCAGCAGGTGTCCGAGGAGTGCGCCCGCAAGCGGCAACAGGGCCTGGAAGAGTCCGAAGTGCCAAGAGAGGCGGAAACGCTGACGCGGCGTCTGGTGGCTCAGTCCCACCACCACGCCCACCGAAAAGGCATCGGCGGCCAAAGCCAGGGCCAGCAAAATGAGTTCGATCCATCCCATGCAATCTCCCGCTCCTCGACAAACGAGGCTGGGATTGTTCGTAGCAGAAAAGCGCAACGGCTGCAAGCGATTGCCGGTTGCGTTCACGGCGTTTCAATTCTAAGCTTTTCACCATTTTCCACCCACTATAATTCGGCTTACGGGGTGCCATGGGCCAAGCCTTTGGCTTGCCCATGCTGTTTTCACGGGCAAACCTGACGGTTTAGCCCGTGCCACCCATCACCAATCGAAGATAATTCGAGACTCAATCAGAATTGAAACGCCCTACGGTTGCGTTGCCGTGAAAAGCGGTTATGATAGCCTACGTAACGGAATAAATGAGTATCCATCGTGAAGGGGTGTGCGATGCGGATGATCTGGCGGGGGATAGTGGATTGGTGGCGCGACTACACGAGCGGACTCACCTTCTTTCCCGTATTCGCCTTGCTGCTGGTAACGGTTCTGATCATTTTCGCCGAGCAATACGGCCAGCCGGGTTACTACAAACACCATCTCAACTGGATCGGCCGGGAGGCCGGTGATTGGCACGGCTTGAGCCGACACCTCTACTGGTTCGGGTCGTCGTTTTTCTTTTACGCCGTGCTGCCGCTGGGAATGCTGCTCGTCTTCCGCCGCCGCTTTCGCGACTTCGGGCTGGGGCTGGGGGATTGGCGCAAGGGACTGAAAATACTCGCCTTGTTCGTCGGTGTCATGCTGCCGGTGATCGTCGTCATCTTGCAGACGGAAGCCTTTCGCGCGCATTATCCGCTCAACAAAGCCGCCCTCAACAGCCTCACGCTCTTTCTGGTGTACGAAGCCGCGTATATCGCCTATTTCTTCGCCTGGGAATTCGTGTACCGGGGTTTTCTGCTCTTCGCCCTTTATCCGACGCTGAAAAACTGGGCCATCCTGATCCAGATGGTGCCTTTCGCCTTGTTGCACATCGGCAAACCACTTCCGGAAACCCTGGCATCGGTGGCCGCCGGGTTGATTTTGGGAGCCTTGGCGTTACGGACACGCAGCATGTTATACGGCTGGATCCTGCACGCCGTCAGTGCGGTGGCCCTGGATATCGGTGTGTTTGTTATGCAGGGCCGGGTGTCCTTCTGATCCGCCTGCGCGGAATCGTTGACAGCCGTTCCCGGCCTCTGTTATGGTCGCGGCAAATGACGGCGGATTCGCCGGAAGGATCAACCCATGAGCATCGCCCGCATCGTCTCCTGTACGCCGTCCACCACCGAAATTCTGGCCCATCTGGGTTTGGCCGATTGCGTGGTGGGGGCCGATACCCTCAGTGTCCAACTGGGTTTCTGTCATCACGCCCAGGATCTGGGACCGGTGGACAACATCAATGTGTACACCCTGCGTGATCTCAAACCGGATCTGGTGATCTTCACCAACACCGTCCCCGGCGCCGATGCCGTGCGCGACCTGATGCGCGAAGAGGAATTGCCGCTTCTGGAACTGCAAACCGAGCGTTTCGACGACCTGCTCTCGGATATCTTCACCATCGGCGTCGCCTGCGAGTGTGAAGACAAAGCGCGCGAGCTGGTGGACGGTCTGAATCAGCGCATCAAGCGCCTGTGCGCCCGCGTGCATCCCGGCGATGCGCCCCTGCGCGCCTATTTCGAATTGTTCCCCAATCCCTTCGTCACCCCCGGGGCCGAAAACTGGATCAGCGATATCCTGAAGAAGGCCGGGGCGGTCAACGTGTTTTCCAACATCCCCAACCCGACCTTCATCGCCGACGAAGAGGTGATCGTCGAGCGCGACCCGGAAGTGATTTTCATCTGCTGGCTGGGGGCGGGCGACGACCCGAGCGAGATCGACCCCGATGATATTCTGGGGCGCAAAGACTGGCAGGATGTCACCGCCATCAAACGCAAAAACGTCCATATCCTCCCTGAAAGCCTGTTCAATTTCCCCGGTCCGCGCCTGATCGAAGGCCTGGAATTGATGATCGAACTGGTGGGCGAAGCCGGTGACTAAGCTGCACCGAAGGGCATTGACGCGCGCCCTCATCCCGGAAATTTGGGCGTAAGCCTCCGCCTGCGGCACAGTCGCCCGCTATCCTATATGTGTATTCATCTTAATGCTTGACTTGCCGAGCTTGTGGCTTATGATGTTATAGTCACAAACGCACAGATAAATAGGCAGGAGGTGGGTCATGAGCGGATTGAAACTGGCGGCCATTTCCGATACGCATTTCGGCGATCCGAAGTGCGCGCTTTTGGATCGGCATGGCGAGACATGGAAAACGTCGGCACGCTGTGACGAGTTGCTGAAGAAAGTGGCCGGTTGCGATTACCTTGTCTTGATGGGGGATATTCTCGATTTTTCCATCGTGTCGTATAAAGAGGCCTACGAAGCGGCTTCGGTATTTTTCAAGGCCATGGTGGCTGTTCCTGAAGAAAACCGCGTAAAGCAAATCATCTACCTGCCCGGGAACCACGATTTCGGCATCTGGCATACGGTGGAGCACGAAGTGAATGTAATCCGGCGACTGCGCGGAGATGATGGTAAGCCCAAGCTTCCCCGCTCCTTTCGCTGGACAGTTCCGGGTGTCATCGACGATCGGCACGGCGAGGGCCGGCTCGACTTGGTGGGGGTAACGGCTCGTCAAAAACCGGACGGCGCTGATTACGGCGGACTGTTTCTCGACGGCCTGACCGACGGAAAGATCCCTTTCAACGTCGCCTATCCCAACCTGTACATCATCGACCGCGCGGGAAACTGCGCACTTTTGACTCACGGCCATTATTTCGATAAAGCCTGGAGTTATCTGGGCGCGTGTGGAATCGATGTTCTCGGTCCGACAGTCAGCGACATCAAACTTAAACGGGGAACGATGGTCGATATGAAGACCTACATCCCGGCCATCTCCGATTTCGTCGCCATGAATTTTCCCGTCAACCAGTTGCTTTGCAGCGGATTTGGCATGGCCGGTCCGCTGACGGCGGGCATTCGCGACATCCAACGATTGGCCAAAGATATCGCGACATATGAAAAAGCCGGTCTGTCATATGATGAAGGCATCAAAAGTTTCAAGGGTTATCTGGAGCGAATCGATCGTGAATTGCTCGATCCGTTGGTTGAATCGTTCTGGTGGGAAGGACTATCCGATACGGGAATCGGCTTGCTGAAGAAAAAAGTGTTGGATAAGGTGAGGGACTATCGCTCCGCTCGCGGCGATGAGGCGTATCTTCTCAATGAAGAAACCAAGGCGAATGTGATTTACTACCTTCATGCCTGTCTCGGCGAGATTCGTGAGATCAAACCCAAGCTGAAGAATGCACCCGACGTTATGTTTCCGACTCGGCTGATTTACGGACATACGCACGATCCGGTTCCTTACCAAACAGAAAAAAATGCTCAGCTCGATTTCAATGATTACCAGGTTGAATATGCGAATACCGGGTCGTTCTTGAAATCACCCGAACCCGACGATCCGGAAAACTTCAAGGGCGCCGAGGTGATGCTGTACGATAGCGAAAACGGGTTTACCAGCAAGACGATTGTGTGAAAACACACCATTTCCCGTTATCTCGTGTCGGCGTCTCCGACGGATTCCAGACGACCTTTGGCCGTTGGGGCTGTTTCGGTAAGGGTTAGCCCCTTCAGCCTTCGGCTTTCAGGGCCTGGGCACGGGCGGCGCGCAGACCGTCCACGGCGGCGCTGGTGATGCCGCCCGCATAGCCTGCGCCCTCACCCACCGGAAGCAGACCCGGCAGGCTCGGCGACTCGAAGCTCTGCGGGTCGCGCAGCACGCGCAAGGGAGCGGAAGTGCGCGATTCCACGGCGAACAGCAAGGCCTCGGCATGGCTGGAAAACCCGCGTAGTTGGCGGTCGAAACGTTCCAGTCCGGCGTCCAGCGCCTCGCTGATGTGTTTGGGAAATACCGAGCGGATGTCCGCCCGGATCGCACCCGAGAGGCAACTGCTGCGTGTCGGCCAGGTTGTTTCACCTTTGCCGCGATAGCTGCACAGCGTCTGGGCGGGGGCTTCGCGCGTTCCGCCCGCGTCCCGCACCAGTTGGTAGGCGCGCCGCTCCATCTCGTGCCGGAAGGCAAGCGGGGCGAAGCCGTCCGTCCCCCAATCGCGGGGATCGACGGTCACGACGATCGCCGAGTTGGACCAGCTCGAACCGCGCGCGTAGTTGCTCATGCCGTTGACGACCAGTGTTCCTGCCTCGGTGGCGGCGGGCAGAATGTAGCCGCCCGGGCACATGCAAAAGGTATACACGCCGCGTTCCAGCTCCTTGAGATGGCAGGTCAGGCGGTAGCTGGCGCTTTCCAGAGCCGGATGCCCGGCGAAATCTCCGAATTGTGAGTGATCGATAAACGTGCGTGGATGCTGCACGCGCAGGCCGACGGCGAAAGGTTTGGCTTCCATCGCCGCGCCGCAACGTTTGAGCCAACGATAGGTATCCGACGCGCCGTGCCCGCAGGCCACCATCACCGCGTCCGCCCGTAACGATTCTTCACGCCCCGATTCATTCAGATGCAACGCGCGGATGCCGCGAACGCGGGCGTTTTCGAGCAGCAGATCGGTTGCGCGCGTGTTGAAGTGAAAGCGCACGCCCCACTCCGCCAGCGCCTGCGCCATCGTGCGGATGACCTGCCGAATGCGGTTGGAACCCACATGCGGGTTGTAGGCCCACAGAATTTCCTGCGGAGCGCCGAAGGCCACCAACGCTTCGAGTACCTCGCCGACTTCCGCATGTTTGATGCGCGTGGTCAGCTTGCCGTCCGAGTACAGCCCCGCTCCGCCCAGGCCGAAACAGATGTTGTCGTCCGGGTTCAGCTCGCCCCGGCGGAAATATGCGCCCGTGGCCCGGTGTCGTTTCGGCAGCGCCGAGCCACGCTCCACCAGGTCGACCTCCCAGCCGCGGCGGCGAAATTCGAGGGCGGCGAACAAACCCGCCGGTCCCGCTCCGATGACGATCACCCGTCCGCGCGCCCGTTCATACGAGGCGATTTCCCGGGCGTAGCGCTCGCGGTTCGGTGCGTCCGGTGGCAATTCGTCAGTGGCGAACACCTCCAGACGATAGACCAGCCGGATGTTGTGTTTGTGCCGGGCATCGATGCTGCGACGCAAAAAACGCAGCGTGCCGACGCGTTCGTCCGGCCAGCCCAGCCGTTGGGCGACGAGGTGCCGCAAGGCCCCATCCTGCTGCAAAGGGACAATCAGATTATCGATCTTTTCCATGCTTCTCCATTCGCCCGAAGGCCGCCTGCCTGTGGAGTGTCAGCGGGATCCTCCACAAGGAAAAGTCCGGTTCGCTCGCGTAGACCGCTGCCACAAACGTAGCGGCCTGGGGAGCGACGAAGGGGAGTTTACATGTGTTGTTGCGGATGACGGGCCGACGACACGGGTCCGTTTGACGAAACCGCCTACGACAGCAGGGAGGCGATAAACTCGGCATTCGTTTCGCTTTGCTGCATCCGGCCCAGCAGGGTTTCCATGGCGGTGATGGCATCCACGGAGAAAAGTCGGCGACGCAAGATCTGCGAGGCGGCCAACTCCTGTTCGTTGAGCAGCAGCTCTTCTTTTCGCGTGCCCGATTGCGTGACGTCGATGCAGGGAAACACCCGCTTGTCCATCAATCGGCGATCTAGGTACAGTTCCATGTTGCCGGTGCCCTTGAATTCCTCGAAAATCACGTCGTCCATGCGGGAACCGGTTTCGATCAGCACCGTGCCGATGATGGTGAGGGAGCCGCCGTTTTCAATGGCCCGCCCCGCTCCGAAGAATTTCTTGGGCATGAACATGCCGCGTGCGTCCATGCCGCCGGACAGCAGTTTTCCCGATGACGGCACCACGCTGTTGTAGGCCCGGGCCAGACGCGTGATGGAATCCAACAGGATCACGACGTCCTTGCCTTCCAGCACCATTTTCTTGGCGTCGGTTAAAAGCTTTTCGGCCACTTCGATGTGGTGTGCGTCCGAACGATCGAAGGAGGAATAGACGACCTTGCCGACGCCGCTGCGGCGGATATCGGTGACTTCCTCGGGGCGCTCGTTGACGAGCAGAATCAGAACCTCGGCTTCCGGATCGTTGGCGATGATGCCGCGCGCGATGCTTTGCAACGTGGTGGTTTTACCCGCCCGCGGCGGCGAGACGATCAGGCCGCGTTGTCCCTTGCCGATCGGGGTGATCAGGTCGATGATACGGCAGGAAAGATCGTCGCCGTGTTCCAGGCGCAGCCGTTTATAAGGGTGCAGTGTGGTCAAACGCTCGAATGCCAAGTCGTCGTTCGATTTGCGTTGGCGGTTGCCGGCCGCCGGAGATGAGTAGTTGCGATATTTTCGCCTGCCCGTGTCAACACGTGCCATAGGTGTCCTTTTCGTAAAGGGTTCCGCTTATGGGGATGATGTGGAAGACCGACCCCTCGCTGAAACGCGTCCGGCGGTGATTGCCCGGGCCAAATATGGCCGATTGCACCCCTCCTGTCAACATGAAAATGCGGATCGAGGCGTCGTTGGGCGCAAACCGATTTCCCGTTTTCCAATAAGCAGGGAAACGATCGCGAAGCGGCACACAGACGCATGCATGCTCGCCCCCTCCCATCCAAGCGAGTTGCGAGACGGATTTTCGGCAATTGCGGCCACCCGAGAGACCGTGCGGAAGGCTTTTTCATCCAGCGGAACCGACCGTTCACCCGTTCCACCCGTGTTTGATTGGCTGGAACCTCAAGGCGTCAACACGATTCAGGGATCGGCAATACGCCCTTAATTCAAGGACTTATCCCCTCAATGTGATGCGAACACCTTTAGCAACGCCACACTGCTGCATGGTTTTTTCAGAGCCTACCCATGTCGTGATCTAGTCGCGGTCCACATCCCCCACATCCGGGAGGTTATTCCCCTTGCGGGAAAAGAACAGCTCGATCTCCTGATCTTCCAGCCCCTCACTGTGTATCCAACCCACCGTATTGAATGGGGCTTTGAGTGTGGCCTTGGCCAGAAACGTGTCTTTGTTTTCCTCACTGTCGAAGGCCAGAACCGCTCGGCAGAAAGTCGTGCGACAAGCCGTGTCCATCAGTTGCGCACCCACCATGGCGATCTCGTTTACCGTTTGTTTGACCTGCGTCTCCGTTTCCGCCGCCCACTCTTCGTCATAGGGTTCAGTCGCCAACAAGTCGTTGAACCGTTCGGCGATGCGCGCTTCCATTTCGATGGTTTGCCGATATTCTTCCTCGAACGACAACTCCGTTTTCTTCTCAACCAGCGGCTTGACGGACGGAACCTCTTCAACCGCCGGAGCGGCGGCCATCGGCGACGTCTGCAACGCCGCCAGTTGTGTGCGCAAACGCCGGTTTTCCGACTGAAGCGCCGCCAGCCGTGCTTGGTAGAGATTTTCTAAGGCATTATCGGTCGGCGCTTTTTCAGCGTTCGAAACGGAAGGGGAAGGCTCCGAAGAGCCTCCCCCGAACCGATGCGCTGTCCAGCCGATCCCAAATAGCAAGCCGAGGATTCCCAGCCAGAGCAGCGCTTTTCTCATCGCAGATCTCCCTCATCTTCATAGGCCATGTAACGGATGATTCGTCCGCCCGGAGGCACCGAGCACTGAATGAAGTGGGACGCTTTATTCAACGTCGGATCGTCGGACACATCGAAGGTCAGGCTTTGAATGCCGCTGGTGTTCGTCGAGACGGAATCCGACCAGTAATTGGCGGGAATCGCCAGACCGCGAATCACCAAGGTGCAACTAAGGGTGGTGTTGGCCGGATTGTTGACCACCACATAAGCCGATTGGAAGGCGCGTTCGTCGGCCACCATCGGACACACAACGTTCTTTCTGTATCCCGTTTCGTTGTAGAATGTACCATTCGCACGTCCCAGATCCGAATCGATCCAGTAATCTTCGTCCAGGTAACTGCCATCAAACACACACATGCTGCCGGGATAAATCTTGGTATCCGCAGCCAGCGCGACGCTTACAACGGCCACCAGCACGGCCACCAGCACCGCAGAAACGATCTGTTTAGTCGGCATGTATCTCTCCTTTCGGTGATTTCGCAAACCGATATTCGTCAGTCTTGTTCGTCGACGTAGTAACCCATAATGGCCGAGAGATCATTGTTCCCCGCCGGCATGGAACAGTAGATTCCGCGGTAACCATTGGTATAGTGATTCGCGATCGTATTGAAGTCGACTACCTGATGCCCTAAAGTGGCGTTGGTGCTTTCAGCATAGGCGTAGTAATAGGAACCACTGGTGGGATGGAAATCCCGGACCTGGCAGGAGAAGTTGGTGCTGCTGTTTTCATCGATGACGTAGAGTTTCACATCCAGATCTCCGGCGTTATCGGAGATGATGGGACAGAAGACGCCGTTGCTACTGGTGTCCAGGTTGTAGATGTGCTGATCCTCCACATACATGTACGATTCCTGTTGTGGAGACCGGCACATGCTGCCGATGTAGCTTTTCTTGTCGTTGTAGTGGTCCGTCCCGCCTTCGTAAATCCGCAATCCGGCCACGCCGGAACGAGTGGTGTCCTCAGCCGCAATACCGCACGTTACGAAACGGCGGGCGCTGGTCGTGGTCGGCACACTCGTCCAGGTGTTTTGGACATAATTGGCCGATTGCGTCAACGAGCGATTTACATAGGTGGTCGTACCGGTGTCGTTGACCGCGTAATAGCCGCAGGTATAGTTCGTGGCGGAATCGTTACGCGCGTGCACGGCCGGCATGTTGTCCGTCGGCAAACCTGCCCACCAATCCGAGACGATGGGGAACGTCATGTAGGATTGCCAGTCGCTATCGTTGTTTTCCAGCCTCCCTTGGTACGTGATCATCAAATAGTCGTAGCTTAGAAAATACGGCATTCCCACAGCCGAGGAATGCCATTTGACATCCGCATGGGCGGATCCCAGCAAAAACATAAGCACAAGAATTCCCAACCACAGAGATTTCATTTGTCTCATCGACACCTCCTTGGGATAACACCGAAAAACCGCTTTTCGGTGATTTTTGGCTATATGCATGCTTATTAATGTCATTTCTACCCGCATTTCTACACCCCGGAAATATTCCTGTCAAGATTATTTTTGCCTCATATCTATTTGTTATATGTTAAGTGCGCGATCATCGATACTTACTAATTTGTCAAAAATCTCCGTTTCGAATCTTTTCTTCCATCCCCTCCCGCGCGGGTTTTCACCCCGAATACCGAAGGCGCAGCCTGTGAGGAACCTGCCTAGCCAACGAATATTACTGATATTTTATGTGTTTGAGTGTCCGGTTTGCGGGGTCAGGTGGAGCTTATTTGTCCGAATATCGAATTTATCCAGTTATTTCATGCAGTTAAATAGGCCACTTAGTCTGGCTTAGTATATATATTCAATATACTATAGTTGCAATATTATTTTTTGCTGCATACTAATACCATAATACTTAAAGATCATTCAATACGACTTTTCGGTTTTTCCGTTTCGTACCTCGATATCTATCTGATATTACATGTGTTATTATCCGTGCTCCGTTCGTTGGATCAGCACGCTGGCTTCTTTCTGCGCGGTCCTCACCCTCCGGACGCTCTCGCAGGTGTGACGTATTACGGCAATCCTAGCGCGAAGATCGGAAAGCTTATTTTACCCCGGACAAGCGGACGAAAAACCCAGTGATTTCAAGGAAGGGATAAATGCTCTGGCGCAAACGGCGTATCGAGCGCATCAAGCGTATATCGGTCCGCTTGCAGACCTTGTCCGTAAATCGGGTTTTCGGCAAAATACGAGTAATATCAAGGAATAACATCATCGGGGTTGTCGCCGCACAAAATGGCTGCGAAGGTTTCGACGAGAAAGACGCTCGCCTCCTGGTCGAGGTGATCGAGCACGCCTTTGTCGAGAAGCGCCGAAACACGCGCCGGGAAATCCTCGTCGCCGTCCCAGAACAAAAGCTTGAGCGGAACGCGCGGCAGGGGGCGGAACAGAATTTCCACATCGGCGGTTTGCGGAGACAAAATCTCGCCGCCGAGGGCTTGCGCGGTTTCGGCCAAAGCGGTCGGCGAGCCGCTGAAATGAACGGCGATCTTCTCCAGCGCGGCGTCGAAAGCGCCCACTTTGCTGACGGTATTTGGAAGTTCGCGGAAAGCCACCCATTGGTTTTGCGGCGACTGACCCTGGCTGCGGGTGAGGTAAATCAGCAGGAAAATCTTCACCCACACCGTCGGATCGGGACCGGCCGTGACCGTCACGCCGTCGGCATCGATGGCGAAAGACCCAGTCAGAAAGTCGAGTTTCAAGGTGTCGGGCGAACCGGCCACAAACGCCGCGCCGCTACGCTCGGCCACCTGCGGCCAGTCGCATTCGTTCAAGGTTTCGAGCAACGCCACCATGGCCTGCTCGTGATTTTTACGCGGCAGCTGCTCGCCGCCTTCCAGCAGTTGGCGCTCCAGTTCGGCTATGCGCGACGCCTCCAGATGGGGGCAATCGGCAAGTGTGCGTTGCTTCAGATAGACCGCCGTCGCGAAGGCGAAACAACCCGGCGCGCCGCAGTCCTTGCAGTTGGTTTGCGGCAGATCCTGAAAGAGATCGAGTACTTTGTAACTCATGGAGGCATCCTCGCCGGTTGACTTGTGGTTGTTCCCTCGAAAACGACAGCCGAAATACGTGTGGCGGACGATGACGTCGTCAACCAGTTTATCACTTTAACAGATGCGCGTCGCGCCGATTTACATCCCAAAAAGATGAGCAGGCGAAAGCCTCACTTGGGAATGCGCGATAAGCAATGCCAACAAGCCCTCTGATGGAGTCGGATTGTATCGTGCTCCACATGTTTGGCTTTTTTGTCCCCTTTCTTTGCGCGTCCAAAGAAAGGGAACCGAAAGAAAGGACGCCCGGGGGTTCGCCTCGGCCGTTTTCCAACGTCCCCGCGTCCGATCGGCGGGCGCTGCGGAACTCGCCGGACGCCGTCCGGCTCGGACAGTCCTCGCGCCATCTCCGCCGCCCGGACCCGTCGGCGAACACGGGGTAAAAGAAGGGCGATCACGCAGAATTTCGTGCGAAATAGGATGGGCAACTTGTTGCCCATCTTCAGGTATACCAACACGGTACTTCTTTAGAGCCTGGAGCCCGTCGGGAGACGCACTCCAACACGGAGACGGTTGCAGTGCTGCGTCGCGGAGATCCACTCCAGCTTGGACGCAAGATCGTAGAGTAGAGTTCCTCGATACGCCGTTTTGAAAACGGCTACTCGAAATGAGCGGATATTGGGTCAATGAACCGGTGCGCATCAGCACGCAGAGACGCAGGTCAACTTTGGCCCCGAACGAAAGAACAAACTTCGGTGGTCTCGGCCTCTGAGCCCGTCGGAAACGCGCCCTGATTCCCTCCCCCCGAGCAAAAAAAACCGCCCGCCGCATGCGCGACGGACGGTGCAAGTCTGCGAATTACCTGAGAATCAGGCTTTGACGAAGTTGACGATGCGTGCGAAGCTGTCGGCTTTGAGCGAAGCTCCGCCAACCAGCGCGCCGTCGATGTCGGGTTTGGCCATCAGTTCGTCCACGTTGCCCGGCTTCACCGAACCGCCGTACTGGATGCGCACGGCGTCGGCGGTGGCTTTGTCGAACAGCTCGGCCAGCTTGCCGCGAATGAAGGCGTGAACGTCCTGGGCTTGTTCGGGCGAGGCGGTTTTGCCGGTGCCGATGGCCCAGATGGGCTCATAGGCCAGAATCATTCCGGCCACCTGCGCGGGAGTGAAACCGGCCAGCGCTTTTTCCACCTGACCGCCCACCACGTCGAAGGTCTGATCGCTCTCGCGCTGCTCCAGGCTCTCGCCCACGCACACGATGGGCACCAACCCGAATTCCAACGCGGCCTTCGTCTTCTCGTTGATGAAGGCGTCACTTTCATTAAAGTACTGTCGTCGCTCGGAATGCCCGAGGATGACGTGGCTGCAACCGGCCGCCTTCAGCATGGCGGGAGAATTCTCGCCGGTGTAAGCGCCTTCCGCCACGGGGTAGCAGTTCTGCCCCCCCAGCAGGATGTTGCTGCCGTTTAGGGTTTGACCCACCGCCGCAATCGCCAGCGCCGAGGGGCACAGCAGGATCTCGACGCCCTGGGCGTCTTTCACCAGCGGCTTCAACTCGGCGGCCAAAGCGGCTGCTTCGTCGGGGGTTTTGTACATTTTCCAGTTCCCGGCCATAATCGGGATTCGCATGGTTTCCTCGCTTCCTAACTATCCAGCGCGGCGATGCCGGGCAGGATTTTGCCTTCCATGAATTCCATCGATGCGCCGCCGCCGGTGGAGATGTGCGAAATCTTGTCCGCCACCCCCGCCTTGTTGACGGCCGCCACCGAGTCGCCGCCGCCGATGACGGACACCGCGTCGGACGCGGCCACGGCCTTGGCCAGGCCCAGCGTTCCGGCAGAGAAAGGTTCCATCTCGAACACGCCCATGGGCCCGTTCCAGAAGATGGTCTTCGCCTCGGCCACCTCCGCCTCGAAGGCGGCGCGGGTCTGCGGGCCGATATCCAGGCACTTCATCCCGGCCGGGACGTCTTCCATACGGACGGTCTTGGCCTTGGCGTCCGGGCTGACCTCGGCGGCGATCACGTGATCCACCGGCAGCAGCAGCTGAACGTTGCGCGCCTTCGCGCCCTTCAGGATCTTGACGGCGAATTCGAGGCGATCTTTTTCGATCAGCGAATCGCCCACCGGCAAGCCCTGGGCCAACAGGAAGGTATAGGCCATACCGCCGCCGATCAGCAGCGTATCGACCCGGTCGAGCAGGTTTTCGATCACGCCCATCTTGTCGGACACTTTCGCGCCTCCCAAAATGGCGACGAACGGTTTCTCGGGGTCTTTGAGCACTTTGCCCAGATTCTCCAACTCCTTGAACATCAGGTAACCGGCGGCGCGTTCCTGGACGAATTTGGTGATGCCCGCCGTCGAGGCGTGGGCGCGGTGCGCCGTGCCGAAGGCATCGTTGACGTAAGCATCCGCCAGCGCGGCCAGCTTGCGGGCGAAGTTTTCGTCGTTGTCGGTTTCCTCTTTGTGGAAACGCAGGTTTTCCAAAAGCGCCACCTGACCGGCGCGCAGATCGGTCACCACTTTTTTCGCGCCGTCGCCGATGCAGTCATCGGTGATGATGATGTCCTGGTTGAGCAACTCGGACAGACGCACGGCCACCGGTTCGAGAGACATTTCTTTCACGACCTGGCCCTTGGGGCGACCCAGATGGGAAGCCAGAATCAGCCGTGCACCCTTGCTCAGCAGATACTGAATCGAGGGCAGGGCGGCGCGGATACGGGTGTCGTCGGCGACCTTGCCCTCTTTGAGCGGGCAGTTGAAGTCGACGCGCATGAAGACGCGTTGTTCCTCAACGTTGAGATCTTCGATATGTTTGATGGTCATGACGACCTCCTTGCCTTACTTGTAGCTGCCGGTCATCATGTAACGCGCCAGGTCGAGCATGCGCGTGGAGTAGCCGGTCTCGTTGTCGTACCAGGCGATAACCTTGACCAGCGTTCCTTCTTTGCCCAGCACCTTGGTGAGCGACGCGTCGACGGTGGAGCTGACTTCGGTGCCGTTGAAATCGTTGGAGACCAGCGGTTCTTCGGTATAAGCCAAGAAGCCCTTCAGGTCGCCTTCGGCGGCTTTTTTAAGCTCGGCGTTGATCTGCTCGGCGGTGACGGCCGTTTTCAGGGTGGCGGTCAGATCGACGATGGAGACGTTCGGGGTGGGAACGCGGATGGCGAAGCCGTCCAATTTACCATTGAGATCGGGAATGACCAGTCCCACCGCACGGGCGGCGCCGGTGGTGGTGGGGATCATCGACAGGGCGGCGGCGCGGGCGCGACGCAGGTCTTTGTGACCCTGATCGAGGGTGTTCTGATCGTTGGTGTAGGAATGGATGGTGGTCATCAAGCCTTCCACGATGCCGAATTTATTGTGCAGGGTGGCGGCGACGGGCGCCAGGCAGTTGGTGGTGCAGGACGCGTTGGAGACGATCTTCTGCGTTTCGGTGTTCAGCGTCTTGTGGTTGACGCCCAACACGAAGGTGCCGTCCACTTCGTCGGCGCTTTTCGCCGGACGCGACACGATGACGTATTTGACGCCGGCGGTGATGAACTTCTGCAGGTTTTCTTTGCCGACGATTTTACCGGTGCATTCGAGCACCAGATCGGCGTCTTTGAAGTGACCCGCCACTTCGTCCACGTTGGTGGTGGAGTAAATGGGGATCTCTTTGCCGTTGACCTTGATGCCCTTTTCAGACTCTTCCACGGTGGCGTTGAGCTTGCCGTGCACGGAGTCGTATTTGAGCAGGTGCACGCTGGTGGGAACCGGCGTCAGGTCGTTGATGCCGATGATTTCCACGTCGTTGCGGCTCAGAGCCTGGCGGAAGATGACGCGGCCGATGCGACCAAAACCGTTAATAGCGATCTTCATGGTATCTCTCCTTACGTGATTAACAAAACGATCCATTATTGATTCGAACCCGATTCACAATCCCCCACAAATTTTTCACATACGTCGAAGCTCAGCGGCGTCCTTTGCCTAACGGCAAATCCAGGTTTGCCGTTTCGGTCTTCTTTGATTGGTTCTGGCCGCTGTTTTCATTGGACAAGTGGATCTGATTGGAGAAACCCTCGGTTGAACGCGGCTTTTCGGTCGGACGGTGATCGGGAACGACCGCTGCCTGTCCCTGCGGTTCCGCTTTCTCTGTGGCCGTCAGATCGTCGGCGCCTTGCCAGCGATACAGGAAACGGTCATAGATGCGTTGAAAGCTCGACCAGCGCGTGTTCTGGGTTTCCTGTTCGAGGATGGTCTGGAAGCTGAAAACGCGTGCATCCAGGTCGTCCATCATCGAAAGAACCATGGCTTCCACGATTTTGGGACGCTTCGGCGAACCGTACTCCAAAACTCCGTGGTGAGACAAGATCATGTGTGTGATAAGCATCTTGAGCTCGGCCGGAAAATCGCCCAACTCGGCGATTTTGGCGTTGAGCATCTCGACGCCCAAGGTGATGTGGCCGACCAGGCGGCCTTCGTCGGTATAACCGGCGGATCGGTCGTAGCTCAATTCCCGGGTTTTGCCGATATCGTGCAGCATGACTCCCGCGATCAGCATGGAGCGATCGACCTGCGGGTAGTGGCCACTGAGCAACACCCCCAGCTTGGCCAGCGACAGGGTATGTTCGAGCAGACCGCCGAGGAAGTTGTGGTGGATGCTGCGCGCGGCCGGGGCTAAGCGGAAGCGCTGCGCGAACTCGGGATCGTCGAGAAAGGCCACCAGCAGGCGTTTGATGTCGGCGTTTTCCAGATCGTCGACGATGGCGCGCAACTCGGCCATCATGTCGTCGATATCGAACTGGCTGGTCGGGAAGAAATCGCTCGGATCGACGGTGTCTTCCGGAACCGCCGTAATAGCCCCGACACGCAGCTGCAGGCGGCTGTTGAAGGTGGTCGCGGTGGCCTTCACCTTGACGTAATCGCCTTCATTGAAGCGCTCGCTCTGGGCGGCGGCGTTATCCCAGACCTTGCCGTCGACGGCCCCGGTTTTGTCGACCAGGCTCAAGGACAGGTAAGGTTGGCCGGTTTTCCCGGTGAAATTATTCTTGGTCTGACACAGAAAGACCGACACAAACTGATCGTCCGGCCGGATATCTTTGACGAACCACGTTTTCCCCTCTGCCATGTGTTAATACTCCCAGTTCGGCAGTCCTAAAATCGGATGTGCATCCTACCACCAATCGTCTGCAGGTCAAGCATAAAGCAAGCCGGAACGCAAATCGGCCTTGCAGGACCTATAAAGGATAGATCGGGCGGAGAGGACATTCCCTTAATTTTTTTACTGTTTTAGGCTTCAGCACTCCCTTTGGTAGATCAGGGAATAATTTATAACTAATTGTTATCAGTGAGATCTACATGTTGGAACAAAAATGGTGCTTGCCAAGTGAAAGGAAGCACGCTACTCTCGTAGTCACTCTTTATCATGTTGATCGGGTCGGGAGGCGCTGATGCGGATACGACCGGTTGTTGCGTTGTTGATACTTTTTCTATCAGGGACGTTTGCCTGCCGCTCGGAAGACGCTGAGACTGGAGATGGCGATACCTCTTCGGCCGACGATCTGACGATTGTCTCTTCTTCCTTCGAAAACGGGGAGGCGATTCCCGCCGAGTACGGCTGCCAGCCGGACGGCGGCATCGACAAACCCTCGATTCCGCTCAACTGGTCGGGCATACCCGAGGGCACACGCGAGCTTGTTCTGCTGATGGACGACCCGGATCCGGTGGCCGAATACTGGGTGCACTGGCTGGTGGTCGGTTTGTCCCCCGACCTCTCTTCGCTGGCTGAGGGAGCCAGTGGGACGGCCATGCCGGCGGGGGCCGAGGAATTGGAGAATACCTTCGGACGCAGCGGTTATGGCGCGCCTTGTCCGCCCAGCGGCTCGCATACCTACCGGGTTCAGCTTTTCGCCATGCCGGAAGCGGTGACGGCGGCGGATCTGGAAGGCCGACGCGGGGATCGGGTGACGCAACAACTCATGAGTACGGCTCTGGCTTCCGGGCGTTTGGAGGGCGTGTATCCATGAGGGCGATCTTTTATATGACGGGATCTGCCAAAATCGAGGTAATGGGTGAAACGATCGGATGAGGGACGGTACCTCACGTGGTGAATAAATATAAAAAGAAACTATTAATTATGCTTGCAACGGACGGCTTGGCCGTTTACTCTGTTAGGTAAGATTTATAGACATGAACCATATTAGAGGAGGAAGCTCATGAAAAAGTATTGGCTTTTACTGGTTATCGTGATGCTCGCGTTGATGGCGTGGGGTTGCAGCGATGCCGAGGATCTGCTTGACGATCCCGATGGAGACGACCCCACTGACGGCGACGATGGCGATGACCCTGACGGCGACGATCCCGATGGCGACGACCCCGACGGCGACGACCCCGACGGCGATGACCCTGACGGCGACGATCCCGATGGCGATACCGACGGCGATACCGACGGTGATACCGACGGCGATACCGACGGTGACACCGATGGCGATGATGACCCGGGCTGCAATCACCGCAGCGCCGACAATCCGGCCAACTATCCCTGTAATTTGAACGACGAATGCGCCAGCGACCTGTGTCTGGCCGCCAATGACGACTGGACGACCTTCTGCAGCCAGGCTTGCACGCTCGACGCTCGGGCCTCATGCCCCACCGGCATGGAATGTGTCGATGGCGGTAGTCTTGGTAATGTGTGCATCCCGACCGACACGACCGATCCGGGCGATGGCTCCATCGAGCTGTACAAAGTGTGCAACGTCGACGAAGACTGCGACACCGGCGGACCCTGCCTGGCATTCGGCGGTGTGAAATTCTGCTCGAAGGATTGTGAGAGCGATGCCGCGGTCTGCGGTGATTGCGGAGAATGCTTCGATGCCACCTCGGCGAGCCTCGGTTATATTTGTGTACCGGTGGGACCGGGCGATGTCGGCGACGACTGCGATTACAGCTTCGATTGCGCCGCGCGCTACTGCGTCGGTCTTGAAGAGGGCGTGCAGGCTTTCTGCTCCGATGAATGCACCATCAACACCCGTGCGGCCGGCGACTCTTGCCCCGACGGCCTCACCTGTGTCGAGATTGCGGAAGACGACCTGATCTGCGTTCAGGATGAATATGTCGACCGTGCCTTCGGCGACGACTGCATCTATGATTGGAACTGCGCCGATGGCGCCTGCTTCATGGACGCCTGCAACATTGCCTGCGGCGAAGACGGTGCGGCGGCCTGCCCCACCGATTATAGCTGTGCGGAAACCAACGACGGTGAATACTGCATCGCCGACTCCGAGATCGGAACCCAGACCTCCGGTGACGATTGTGCCCAGCAGTACGAATGCGCGGCGAATCTTTACTGCGATCTGGACGGAACCGACGAAGTGGGCGACACCCTCTTCAGCCTGTTCGACACCGATGGCACCACCGAACTGGGTGCGAGCGACGATGAAGGCGATGGCCTGTATTCCATGCTGAGCTACACCTTCACGACGGCCGGAACCTACTATGTGGCGGTGTCGGCTTACGGTTCGAGTAGCGGTTGGTATGCGCTGACCATCGGCGACGGCACCTTCAACGAAATGATGGAAACCGAATCGAACAATGACGCGGCCAGCGCCGAGACCGTCACTGTCCCGGCCAAGTTCATCGGCTTCCTTTCGTCGGGCGACGTGGACTATGTCAAATTCGACGTTACGGCGAACCAGGTTCTGGTGATCGAAACCATGGGCTACACGGCTCCGGGCGAGTGTGTGGCGGAACTGGCTTTCGGCGATGCCTGCACCGACGATGTACAGTGCGGCGGCGAGGATGCCTTCTGCTTCAACGATGCCTGCAACGTCATGTGTGAACCGGCTACGCGTGGCACCTGCCCGGCCAACTATACCTGTGTCGACGAATTGGGCGACAAGTACTGTGTTGCCACCACAGAGGTCGGAACGGCTGATGAAGGTGAAGCCTGCGAATACTCCTATAACTGCATGAACAGCATGTACTGCGAAGTCGTACCTGGAACTCCTGAAGTGGAAGACACCTACATCACCTTATTCGATACGGACGGCTCCACCGAGTTGGATGCCAACGACGATCTCAGTGATTATATCTATTATTCGCAGATCGACCATACCTTCGCGACGGCCGGAACCTACTTCCTCAAGGTGGAAGGCTATGATGCCGAGACCATCGGCTTGTATGCCTTGACGGTCGGCGTGGTGACCAAAGTGGTGTTGGAAGAATCCGAACCGAACGATGCATTCGGCGATGCGAATACGGTTTCGGTTCCCGGAACGATCAATGGCGAAATCGTCGCCGCCGATGCGGACTGGTATTCGTTTACCGTGACCGCCGGACAGCAACTGACGTTCACCACCTCGGGCCGCACCGGTGACGATGAAGGTGCCTGCGTCGTTTGTGCTGACAATGTGGACCTCGGCGCTTATGCCGACCTACCCTACAGCGGCACTCATAACGTGAGCTGTGCCAACTACAACTTCGGAAGTGACTGCACCGATTGGTACACCGAAGGCCAGGACTTGATGTTCGAAATCGATCTGGCCGTTGACCAGACCGTGCGGTTCAAAATCGAATCCACCTCGGACGATCTCGACATCGGTATGTATCTCAGCAAGGATATGGCCACCTGTCTCGACGGAGCGGACGGCTATTATGGCGACGAATTCGAGGCTTTGCAGTTTACCGCCGATGAAACGACCACCTACTATCTCATCGTGGACGGCGAGATGCCTGAGGGGGCTTATCCCAACAAGGAATTCACCCTTGCCGTCGAAGCGGATCCGCAGGACATGTGCAACGGTCAGATCGATGGCCAGAACTGCTGCGTTGACAACAGCACCTTGCAGCATTGCCAGGCGGGCTTGACGCATACCTTCACCTGTGAAGGCGATAATCCGACCTGCGGTTGGGCCTGCGGCCTGTATAGTTGTAACTACTACTGTGTTACGGCGGCGGATGTCGGCGACTGGGCGCGCGATTGCCCGACTGCTTCGACGAAGTAATTCGAAGTCGCTTAGGTTTTCCGGGCCGGACCTTCGGGTCCGGCCCTTTTTTTTTGTTCGAGCTCGACCGGAATGGGGTTGGCGTCTGTCCGCCGCTGCGGGAACTCGCGATTGGCCGTATCAGCATAAATGCGTTATGCTTAGAAAACAGGCAGTTTTACAATGGAGAAGATAGGCCATGAGCCGTATCCCGCAGACGATCAAACGTCGGACCTTGGAAGCGATGATGGATTGGGCCGCCAGCGCCAATCACTCGCGGCTTATTCGGTCGGTCGATCGTCTGAAACAACGCTATCCCGATCTGCCTCCGCGATTCTTAGCCGAGAAACTGCTCAAACGACGTGCGTTTGTAAACGGACTGGTGGGGGCGGCGGCCGGGATCGGCGGCTGGTTCACGATGCCGCTCACGCTTCCGGCGGATTATATCGCCTCATTGCGCTTGCAGGCCACCATGGCCTATACCATCGCCTATCTATATGGATACACCGCCGATCAAACCGACTTGAAGACCGATCTCTACATGATTCTGGCGGGAGACAAGGCGTCGGCCTGGTTGCGGCAGGCAGGGATCTCGGCCACCAAGGCCTTGACTTTGCAGGCGGCCGCCGTGATTTGGCGCGTTTTGGGAGATCGGATCATACAACGGCTGGGCGAGCGGGCGGTGGCGTCGCTGGCGCGTGGAGTCCCGGTAGCCGGAGCACCCTTCGGCTTTGCCGCCGACTGGCTGGCCGCTCGGGCCGTCGGCCGACGGGCCATCCGATATTATGAGAATAAAATCATCGAAGAAGCCTAAAAAAGGTGCAAGTCAATTGATCGTATTACAAATTAGCTTCAATAAAACGTTGACAATAGTTGATATTTGCCTGTATATCGCTATAATTCAGATAGGGAATTGATACGACTATCTCTGAACGGGTGATACTATGCTCAATGGCGTGGGCGTGTGGAAGCTTGCAGCTTTATTGATCGTACTGGCGATTAGTCTGGGGATGGGGGCCTGTGAATCGTCGGATGACGGCGATTCGGTCGATGGGGATAACCCCGACGGTGATGGCGCCGATGGCGATTCGGCCGGGAGCGACGGCGATTACGAGTTGGAAAGCAACCCCGATGCTGAGGTCACGATTTCCGGCGTCAGCCTGGTGGAAAATCCCGCCAATATGCTTTCGGCCTTTGTCGAGTGGAACTCCGAACCGGCCTCGCCGACATATCTGGATGTGCGCTGCGGCTCGGACGTCTTTCTGCAATATCGAAACGAGACCCGCAGTCAAACGCATGCCGTCTTCGTGATGAGCCTCATCGGCGATGCCGACTGCACCTTCACCATCGGGGCGGCCGATAATGAAGACCGCTGGTATTACGAGGATCATGCGTACACCGTCAGCCCTCTTCCGAGCTTCTTCCCCGAGGTTACGATCAACGTCAGAAAAGCCAACCGCATGCAGCCGGGCTTTACGCTGTTCAATTTGGTCGATTCCACCGAGGAACAGCCGGTGATCGTGGCCATGATCGACGAGATGGGCCGTTTTCGCTGGTACCATAAAATCCAGTCCGAACGTCCGGGATCGGACAACGATGTACGTGTCGTGCCGCAGGGCGTGCTGGTCGGCGGCACCTGGTCGGGGATCGATGCGCGGATCGTCGATTGGTCGGGGCAACTGGTCTGGAGCGATAGCTTTATCATGCATCACGACATCTCGCTGGTGGAACCGGGCAAGCTGATGTTCCTCAGCGGTCGCGAGGGATGCACGGGGGCGGCCTGGGACGCCGCCGATTATTACTGGTCCGGTTCCCTGCACATCTGGGATATGGAGCAGCAGGCCGTTACCTGGTCGTGGATCTTATGTGACCAGTACACCCCCCCGGAGATTGTCGACGACTGGGCGCATCTGAACGCCATCGTGCCTTTCCCGAATGAAAACGCGCTTTTGATTTCCTCACGCGATCAACACAGTTTGTTCAAGATCGATATGGACACCGAACTCCTGGAATGGCAGATCGGGCGCAACGGCGATTTCAACCTGACGTCCGGGGAATGGTTTACGCGCCAGCATGCCCCGGAGTTTTCCGCCGACAACCGGGTGCTGGTGTATGACAACGGCAATCGCATCGAACCCTACAAGCGCGCATACACGCGGGTGGTGGAAATCGAGTTCGACGACCAGACCATGACCAGCCAGGTCGTGTGGGAATATCGCCACGATCCCGATCTTTACTGCGATGTCTGGGGGGATGTGGATAAACTGTCTAACGGGGATATACTGGTGACGTTCGGACGCGAATATCAGCCTTCCTACTTGGTGGAAGTGACACACGACGCCGCCAAAGAGGTCGTGTGGGAGGCGGTTCTGCCCGAGGGTTGGGGCGTGTATCGGTCGGTGCGTTTGGAAAATCCGGCAGAATCGGTGGGAATTAATTAATATGAACTAAGTAAAACTTCAGTTAATTAAAATTAAGTATTTTAAAAAAGCTTTGATTTTTTCTTTTTTTTATATAATACTCAACGAAAGCAAAGGTACATCCAAATCGGGGTAGTCGACCATTTGGAAAATGGGTGAAAGATCTTTTTTGGTCGAGTTAGTTTGTAACAAATCGTGAACGACTTTGATCGGACTCGATTGCCATGGACCGGAAGGTTCGTCGGCAAGAAGGACTGCGACGATCGTTATGCTGTCTTTGGGCAACAAAAAGAAAAAACCGGAAGTAGTGGATATTTCCAAACAGGTTATCCACCCGCATCGGGCCTACCGGAAACTTGTGGATGTCGGACGTCGCGGTTCTTTCATCGAATTGCTGATTTTGTCTGTGCCGCTGATGGCCGTCATGTATTTCCTCTTTCCCTATTTAACTTATCTGAACTGCTATAACGCGATTCATTTGCTCACGCCGTCGATCCCGGAAGAGTTCATCCACCTGATCCGCGACGATTATCTCGCCAATACCGTCTACTTCATGTCGATTCCGGGTTCTTATCCGACGATGACGTTTTCGTTCATCACGGCGCTCATTTCATTTTTAATCCTGGTTATCATTCCCAACATCAAAATCGTACCCAAAGCGGTGGGGCTGTGGGTCGGCTATCTGGCTTTCGTCAACTTCGTGTCGGCGACATTCTTCTTTTTCGTGCCGAACCAGTTCCCGTATTCCATCCGTATCTTTTCGGAACTTTACATGAAAACCGAAGTCAGCATGTGGTTTATCATTCCGCTTTTGCTGGCGGCCGCTCTTTTGCCTATTCCATCGCGATTGGGCGCGAAATTCGGGGTTATTATCTCGATTGTTCTGCTGGACGTCGTTCTCGGCATCGTGCGCTATTTCGTCTTCCTATACGTGCTGCACCACTATTCGTTCCTCTTCATGGCGCTGATGTTTTTTGCCTTTGGTCCACTGGTGGACTTTCTTTATGCCGTGGTCACCTACTCCTTGTTTATGCGCAACATATCGGCTGAGATCAGAAAGGATATACGCCAATGGAAGTGGTCGTACTGATTCTTAAAATCTACATTGTGCTGGTGGTGCTCATCATGAGCGGCTACACCCTTCGGCACATGCGCTTCACCCTCAGCCGGGTGCGTGGCGAGCAGCGCATTTTTTATCAGGATATTCTCGACGACGATCTGCCCACCTTGGCTGTACTGATCCCCATGCATAATGAGGAGAAGGTGGCGCGCCACGTTCTCGAACGATTGCTGAAGGTCGAATACCCACAGGACAGGCTCGAAATCATTCCCATCAACGATCACTCGGATGACAAAACCGAGGAGATTCTCAACGAGTATGCGGAGAAATATCCGTCGCGCGTTTTGCCTTTGCATCGCAAAGAAGGAAAACGCGGCAAGCCCGCCGCGCTCAACGACGGGATGGCCAAGGCCACCGGCGAGGTGGTGCTGGTTTTCGATGCGGATTATCTGCCGCCCAGAGGCATCCTGCGCGACATGGCCGTTTCGTTCAAAGATCCGGAAGTCGGGGCGGTGATGGGACGGGTGGTTCCGGAGAATGCCAATCATAATTTTCTTACCCGCCTGCTCGACTTGGAGCGCACCGGCGGCTACCAGATCGATCAGCAAGCGCGCCACAACATGAAACTGGTACCCCAATACGGCGGAACGGTCGGGGGCTTTCGGCGGCAGTTGGCCATCGACATGGGTGGGTTCGATCCGAATATCCTGACCGAAGATACCGAGCTGACATACAAACTGTTTTTGAACGGCTACAAGGTGGTCTACGCCAACCGAGCCGAATGCTATGAAGAGGTGCCGGAAGAATGGCCGGTGCGCGCCCGCCAGGTGCAACGCTGGGCCCATGGGCATACGCAGGTGATGTATCGCTACTTCCTGCCCTTGCTCCGTTCGCGTCTGTTGTCCCGCTGGGAGAAGGTGGATGGTCTGCTGCTTTTAACCATTTATATGGTTCCCATCGTGCTTCTACTCGGGATTCTCGATTCCCTGGCGTTGTTCTTCCTGGGTGAGATGAACATCATCGATTCCATCCTGGTGTTTGTGTATGTGGCGGCCTACAACTCTTATGGCAATTTCGCGCCATTTTACCAAATCGCCAGCGGGGCTTTCCTGGATGGCGCGGTGGAGCGCATTCTGCTGGTGCCGTTTTTGATCTTCAACTTTTTCTTCAACCTGTGGTATGTGGCGAACGGCTTCGTCGCCGGCACCTTGGATCTGGTTTTCAAACGTGGCAGTTCCTGGGCCAAGACTCCGCGCTTCCGGGATCGGGAGGCGTCGGTCTAATGTTGAAGCGGCGGTTGCGAGTTTGTTTGATTGCAGCTTTGGCGATTAGCCTTGCCGGGCTGCTGTGGTCGGTGTCGGCTCAGACACCCACCCCCGCCGAAGAAATGGCGACGTTGGAGACGCCGGTGGAGCGTATGGTGGAAGGCTGGGAACGTATGCCAGCCGCCATCGAACCGGTCACCGTTCCCGAAACCATTCTGGCCCGCGAAGACGATGAACTGATGGAGTTCAGCCGTTCGATCGTCATCTCTGCCGAGCGTCACAACTGGTTGCTCCTGATTCAGTTTCTGGCCGTTCTGGTCTTGTTTTTGCCCGTGGTTCCAAGCTTGCGGGAGATCTACAGACCCAAAGACGATAAACCGCTCAACATCAATATGGAATACGCCAAAGACCCGCGATACTTCGACAAAGCTTTCCGCCACATGATCAAAGGGGCCATGAGCAACGAAGACCCGGGTATGCAGATGGTGAGCCTATCTAAACAGGATCGGGTCGAGGTAATCAAGAGTACGGGAAATCAAGGCAATGGTGAAGCCTTGGATCATATCCTGTTTGTGACCGGCGATCTCAGTACGGAAGCTTCCGCCCGCTTCGATAAGGAAATTTATGTCAGTGGCCGAGCGCAGATCGGAAAGCTCAATTCGTTGAGGGCCCTGGTGTGTGACGGGGATGTCGATCTGGGCGAGGGGACGGTGGTCACCCGCTGGGTCGGAAGCCCGGGAACCATCCGAGTGAGCGACAACTGCGTGTTGGGTGTGCGCACGGCCTGCGATGAAGATATTTTCATCGGTCGCAACACCTTCTTCCGTAGCCTTTACGGCAAGCAGATACATATCGGCGAAGGAGCGGATAACGCCCTGGTCATGAACGAGAACGAGCGCCCGGAAAGCCTGTATCAAAAGAAGCAGAAGAAAAAGCGCAAAAACGGCCAACTCTGGATGCCCCGGCGCGTGCTGGTTCCATCCAAAACCCGTCGTAAAAAAGATATCGATTCCAAACGCGATCTGGTGATCGGCGAAGACAGCCATATCGAAGGCAATGTTCGGACCCGCGGCAAACTGACGTTAAACGAAAACGTCATCATCGAAGGCGATGTCATGGCCGAGAAAGACATCATCATCAAGCGCGGCTGTGTAATCCGGGGCCGGGTGCTGTCGAAGATGTCCATTTACGTGGCGGAAGATTTTGTCCTGGGTGCGCAAGAGGCTCCCCGCTCGATGATCGCCAAAGGTGAACTGGAGATCGGGGAAGAGAGCCGCATTTATGGCAGCTTGAAAGCCGGGACTGAATTGCAGCTGCATCCGAAAATTCTCGTTACCGGAGGTATTTTCAGCGAAGAGAATATCGAAGTGGCCTATGGCTGCGACATTAACGAAAACGTCTTTGCGCAAGGTAAGATTGCCTTCAGCCGAGCCATCAAGGTCGGACGGCCGGGCTCGGTGAAATCGGTGATCGCGAAAAAAGGCATTAATATCGCCGGGGAAGGCACCTTCTACGGACTGGTGTCCACCGACGGAGACGGAGTGGTGGCGTGAAGTGGGTGTTCTACATCGTTGTCTGCGGACTTTTGGCGAGCATGGCCTGGGTTTATGCGCGTCACCAGGACCCCAATCCGGTGCAGAAGCACAAACTTTCGGTTTTGATGGTCTATCATCCGTCCCAGATTAAAAAATATCCGTATGTCTTTCCCGCCTATGAGAGTGTGCTGGAGGAAGAGGGCGTTCCGTTTGAACGCGTCACGCCTTCCTCGCTGTTGGCTCACAGCGCCAGTGCGGCGGTGGATTTGCACCCGGTGGTGATTTTCCCCGATGGCGTGGCTCAGAAGCTGCCTGAGGACATCATTTATTGGGTGCGGGAGTATGTGGAAAATGGCGGACACGCGATGGCGGTGTTCGATCCCGGCACGAAAGATCTTTCGGGTTACTACTTGAAAGAAGCGGTTCTCGATCGCCTGACCGGTATCGCGTATAGTCGTTATTCCGAACTGCGCGATAAAGCCTACGATACCGCTTACCTGCGTTTTCGTGACAGCGAAGCCGCGGAGTTTTTCGAGATTCCCGATGGGAAACTGTGGTCGGGCTTGTATATGTGCGGCTACGCCTACCAGAAACTCAAGTATCCGGTGGCGCGCGTCGCGACCTGGGGAACGGTCAGCCCGTCCGAGATATGGGCGACGGCGGAAATCGGCGACGACGAGCATTTTCCCGCCTTGGTGCTGCGGAGGATGAAAAGCGGGTCGATTCTGTACGTCAATCTTCCCTTGGGCCAGCTGAAAGCCTACGGTTCCGACGACCTGATGATGCGCAGCATTCTGCGTGCCTATCTGTTTAAAGTCGCTAAAATGCCGCATCTGATGAGTGTTCCAAACGGAATCGGCGGTCTGGTGATCAACTGGCACATCGACGACAACTCGGAATGGTTCAATATCCCCGATTTCATCCGACGCAACTACTTCCGTCCGTCCATGCCCGCGTCGTTCCATATTACGGCGGGCGACTTTGTCGATTATCCAGGGGACGGCATGGGCTTCGACGCCTGCGGCAAAGGCCGCGAACAGGTGAAAATGGCGGCGGCTTACGGGCACATCGGTTCGCATGGCGGCTGGGGCCATAACTGGTTTGCCGCGAATGTCCTCAAAGGCAAATTCCACGCAGCGGAAATGGAAAAATACATTACCCGCAACAGCCGTTGTTTGAGTGAGAGTTCCGGCTATCCTGTGATCGAATATTCCGCTCCCGATGGGGTACACCCGCAGCCGATCTTGACGCGTGTGTTGGAGAAGCTCGGGGTGGTGGCCTATTATTACACGGGCGATTCCGGCTCGGCCCCGAATCGGACGTTCTTCGATGGCAAACGGGTGAGTGAGAGCACCATCGCTTTCCCGGTAATGCCGATGAAGAATGTGGCCAGCATCCATGAAATGTATCAGAACGGGGTGAGCAACGAGTTGTTCACCGACTGGCTGGTCGGGACGGCGAATTACGCCGCCAAAAACCATACCGTGCGGCTGGTTTACTCGCATCTGTACGATCTTTACGATTTTCCGATGTACTATGCCGGGTTGGAACATTTTCTCGATGCGGCGGAAACCCTGCAGAAGGACAACCGGTTGCAGGTGCGTCCGATGCATGTCTTTGCGCAATTCCTGAATCGGATGTTGAAAACGCATTATTCGTTCAACGTTCACCCGGACGGGCTCGAACTGCGTGCGGCGAACGAGCAGGGACTGGACGGCATCACGGCGGCCATCCCGCGAGAATCGTTTGAGAAACCCGAATCGTCGTTGGCGACGATCCGCGAAGAAGGCGACTATTATTACGTAACGTTCAAGAGCGGTCTGAATGAAGCCACCATGGTGCTCAACTCCCGATAACCGCGGGATCTGGATTTTACTCGGAGTGATGATGATGACAGGATGCTGGCAACATCCGGTTCTGCGCATCGTGGAACCTTACGAGTCCATCGTGGTCGGACAACCGACGGTGGTGTTGCCGTATAATGCCAACCTGCGGGTCTTGGATGCCATGCGTCGCAGCGGTGAGGTGGAAGGTGTGCGGGAGTATATCCTGTGGACCTTGGCGCATCTGAATTATCCCGATCATAACGAAATGACCGGGACCATCTATGATTTTCGTATCGAGGCCGACGGCAGCCATACGCCGTTGAACACCTATGATTCGGTGGATAGCTATTCGGCGACTTTCCTGATGGTGGTGGCCGACTATCTGGCGTTGAGCGGCGACCGCGATCTGATTGCCCGAAACTGGGACAAACTGGCCGATGTGGCGTATACGATCGCCTATCTGCAGGAAAGCGACGGCCTGACCTGGGCGCGACCGGATTACCACGTGAAGTATCTGATGGACAACTGCGAGTCTTATGGCGGTCTCAACGCCTTTGCACGCCTGGCGCAGGCGCGCGGCCTGACCCGTGAGGCGGCGTATTACGAGCGGGTGGCGCGGGATATTCGCAACGGAATCTGGAACGAGTTGTACAACCCCGAGGCGCGTCTGTTCGATTGGGCCGTCGATCCCGAATTCCGCCAGCGATCGAGCTGGGATACCTTCTATCCGGATGCCTACGCGCAACTGATGGTCATCGCCTACGGCTTGGCCGACCAGAACTTGGACTTGGTGGCGTATTTATGGACGCGTTTCGAAAAACAGTATGCATCGAACATGCAAACGGCCGAGGTTGAGCAGCAGATCACGTATCGGCTGGCCAAACGGCGTATTGAGGGATTGGGCTTGCTTCGCTCCGATCCGACTACGAACGATCAGGTGCGCGATGCGGTGCGCGGGGAAGGGGCGAACCCATGAGCGGACGCGTCGTCATGACCGTTTTGATGGTAACGGCACTTTGGCTCGGCGGGGGTGTCGTCTGGGCGCAGAGCGGCTCGGGCGCCGATGGCCCGGCTCTGGTTGCGCCCGATGCGGCCGCGAATCCGGCCCCGGTGGACGATCCGCCACCGGTTGAGGATACGGAAGTTTTCGAGGGTGAATCGGCCAGCGATCCGATCCATCTCGATACGGCCGGTTTGCGCCTGCTGGCGGAAGATTTTAAATTGACCGATTTGGAAGAAGCGGCGGTAAAGGCGGCGACTCCGCCCTGGAAGGATGAATTTCGCATCGAGGCGGCCGCTTCTTACGAGCACCTGATTCCTTATGGCGATTACGGGTCCTGGGAAAGCGTCTATGTCACCTTCTTCCATCGCCCCATCCGCAAACTCGAATATTTCGTGAGTTTGGGTCTGGGTGTACGCGAGTCGGATGTCGGAGGCTGGGTTGGGGCAGGCGTCTCGGTCGACTGGTTGCGCTGGCTGAATACGCTTTCCGCCATTTCCTTCGGTATTCCGCCGAACTACTTCACGCCGCTTTTCCGCTTCGATCACGACTTCAACTTCGTTTTGATCGATCGTCCGGTCGGCTTGGTTTTGACGGCCGGCATCACCTATCACCATTATCTCAACGAACACCGCGACCTGACGCCCTCCTTGGGCCTGGCGCTGTATATCGAGCAGTGGTATGTGCTCTACCGTGCCTTCCTCAATATCGGCTGGCCCGGCGCGATTCTGGCGCACAGTCATCTGGTGAGTGTGGGTTACGAGTGGAATGGCGGGCATAGCACCTATGTCAATCTGTCGGGCGGGCAGCAGGGCTATGTGGCCACCTATGTGGTTACGCGCGATACGGTGCGCTTGAACTTCATCGAAGTGGCCGTCGGCCATCGGCACTGGGTCGGTAAAGACTGGGGCCTGTTCGGTGAGGCGTCTTACATGAAGCTCTTCACCGCCTACGACAAGATCGGGGTGTTGTTCGGCGGCTTCTACAAGTGGTAGGACGCTGCTTCCCGCTCCTTCATCGATTGTCTATCGTCATTTAAAGCCGAAAATTACTCCGCCACGATACGGCGCTGTTTTCCGTGTCCATCCAGTATGCCCTTGTTTCCGCCAAGCCGAACGGCCCATGTGGGATCGGTGATGACGACTCGCATGCCGTCATAAGCGAACCAGTTGGAATCCGTGGCAAACTCCGCCGCTCCCAGGTTGACGGTTTGGGGCGGATCGGGACGGGTGAGGTCGCACAGGTCGGCCAAGTTATAGCTGTCGAGTTCCAACCAGATGCGTTCCCCTTTGACGCGCACGGTTCCGCTAAGATCCAGGATGCGCCCCGGTACGATCAAAGAAGGCCGCTTGTCGACGGCGACGAACAGCCCGGCATAGCGTTTGGAATCCGATTCCTGAACGAAAAAGCCGTCTTCGACAGCGGCGGTAACCGTAACCGCCGACAACATGGCTTTTTCACCATTGGAAAGCCGGGTCCACAACCCCGGCGTTTTAAGTTCGAAAATTTGTCGGGTGGGCGCTTCTTCAAAGGGAGGCATGGACGCCAGCCGGGGTTTGCGTTCCTCGCCCGCCACCTGGCACCCATCGTCGGCCGTGCGCGGGCAGTCCTCGGAAGATAACGGGATGGCTTCGCAGGCGTCCCCGACGCCGTTTTCGTTGCGATCGAGCTGGTCGGCGTTGTTGATGTCCGGGCAGTTGTCGCTGTCGTCGGGCCAGCCGTCTTCGTCCCGGTCGTCGGCGATGGGGGTGGCGGGGATGGCCGGGAACAGGACGTCGGGATGGGGGTTGTGCTTGAACGCGCAGACGGCTTCCGGTTGATCGTCCGCATAGGCCTGCGTGCCGGGACACAAGAACAATGGGAACAGCTCGAACAGATAGCTGTCCTCGGGGGCGGCGGCCTCCCGGAGGGTGGCGATGTTCGTTTCCAAAATCTGCCGGATATCCGTCAAGGTTTGGTTTTTGAAGTCGGTGTCGTCTTCGCCTTGTTTCATGCACAGGATTTTGGTTTCGCCGCAAACGTCGAGGGTTTCGCAGTACGGCCCGTAAGGGGCCAAATCCACGTCGCCGTAGACCGGCACGCCGCCCACGAGCGTCAGGCGGATATCCCAGGCTTCGGCCTCGACGATCCGGCGGAAGGGACGGCGGCGCTGGTAGTCATCGGCCGAGACGATGGCCGCATCGGCCAGATAACCGGTGGCGAGCTTGCCGATCTGATCGTCGATGCCCAATACCTGCGCCGCTTGATCGGTTACCCAGCGCACAAGTATCTGTTCGTCGATACTGTCGTTCCAATAGCGTTCGCTCACGTAATGGGCGCAGCGCATTTCCTGAAGCTGACTGAGCGAGCCTGAGGGAGTCCAATCGGGACCGAGTGCGAGCCTGATACCGAGGTTGCGCGCCAGCGGGATATTGGTGGTTTGGCCGTAGAGGTCGATGTTCGAGCGTGGCGACCATACCAGCTTGGCGTCGCTGCAGGCTAAAAGCGCCAGCTCGTCGGTGTAAGCGCCGGTGCCGTGGATGTGCACCAGTTCCTCAACCATCAGAGTCGTTTCGGGGTGTTCGTCGTCGGGCATCCACAAATTCCAGAATTCCGTGCGGTTGCGATGGTCCGAGACGCCTTCGGCTACGTGCAGCAAAAGCGCCGAGGTATCCCCGGCGGCGAACTTCGCGCAGTAGTTGGCCACCTGATCGGCGTCGTTCGTGATGGTTTTCACTTCGTAGATGTTGGTTTGCATGCGGTCGGCTTCGAGACCGGAATAACTGGTGGCGAGGTCGAGATTGCGCGCCAGCATGTTGTAGCAGCGTCGCATCTGGCAGGCTCCGGCCACTCCGGTGGTGCCGTGAATGAGCATGCGCGCCTCGGCCCACTTTTGCATTTCGCATTCGTAGTCGTCTTTCAGCCCGTTGTAATAGGCTTTGAGCTGGTTCTGATAATCCGTATCATCCGGCCAGCTATGGCGCGTGGTGTAGAGTCCGTTTTTACGGCGGCAGTCCTGCCCGTCCGCCGGGCAGTCGTCGCCGGGCGTACAATCCTGGCAGTGGTCGTCGCCGGGGTGCCGCCAGCGCGGGATCGTGTTGTACCAGCTATGGTTGTGCGGGTCGAGCATGCCGGGCAGAATGATTCCATCGGCGCAAATGACGGTGGCCCCGTTGGCGCTGGGATCGTCGACGCAGTTTTCACCGGCGCACAGCACCTTGCCCGAAACGGCGTCCGTCAACAGTTCGCCATTCAAGTAGGCCTCCGTGGGCGTCACCAGCGTGCCTTTGATCAGCAACAGATCCGCCGAGCCGCCGGAGGCGGTGCAGGCCTCGATGTCGCCTTCCAGAAGCGGTGGATCGGTGTCTTCGGGCGGTTCTTGCTCGGAATCGTTCTCCGAGTTGCCATCCGTATCGCCATCCGTGTCACCATCGATGTCATCATCCGAGTCGCCATCGGAGGAATCACCATCGGCAGGCAAATCGTCGCTGTCAGATGGATCGTCATCGCCATAAGGCGCGTCGCCATCGGGGAAATCGCCATCGGAGGCGTCGCCATCGTCGTGGGGTGTGTCACCGTCGGAGGGATCCGAGGTGTCGTCCGAACAAGCGATGCTGATGAGGAATAGGGTCGATAAGACCGATAAAAAAATCTTTTGAAACAGCATGCTTACACCTCGTGGCCGAACCAGTGTCAGAAATTTTACCCAGTGTAAACCGACTCGCTCCGCGTGACAATCGAAATACCGTTTCAAAAGCATTGGAACTCTGTTCTATCGCCGTGAGGTCAAGATATCGCGAGCGGGTTCGTTCGGAAGCGAGGAAAGCGCGAAAAAAACTTGCGTTAGGCGGCAAAGCTGATTACACTTCCTTTCCGCGTTGGAAGATACGCCTTGGCCGGAGTGGCGGAATTGGTAGACGCGCTAGACTCAAAATCTGGTATAGCTTGCCTATGTGAGGGTTCGAGTCCCTCCTCCGGTACCAAACATTTCGGGCATCTACGAATTTCGTAGGTGCCCGTTGTGGTTTATGCGGCTTGGTGTCATTCCAAAGAGCGTGCCGTCACTTCAGCACATTTTCTTCCATAAACGATTTCACCCGTGCTTGCACGTCATCCCGATGCGTGAAGATGGATACGTGTTCGCCGTCCTCGATGCGGCACAACTGCGCGCCGGGGATCCTCGACGCCAACGCTTCGGCATGCCGCGCGTAGGGCACGACCTGGTCGTTCGTCCCGTGCACGATCAGAGTCGGAACCGACACCTCTTCGAGTGGGTAGGACTGATGGCGCGTGACGAGGATATCGTTTCTTGTGCCCGCCAGCCGTTCGTTCATGCGATCGAACAGGCTGAGCGTGAGACTTTTGAACAGCGGGCCGGTTTGCGGGTCGGCGAGGACACGTTGGCGTATCTCCGGGTCGCGAATCGAGCGTTGGGCGGTGCGTTCGAAATTGGCTTCCATTTTTCTTCTCATCATGGAAACGAAGAAGGGCCACCTGGCCAGCAGCGTCATAACCTTGAAGGAAAGCGGGATGGGTGTGTCCATGATATCGCCGGGCGTGGAGGCCAGAACCAGCCCCCGGCAGCGGCTCGGGTGACGAAGCGCGAAATGTAAAGCAGAGGGCCCGCCGCCCGAAACGGCGAACACCGCGACCCGGTCGAGGTGAAGGGCATCGAGCAGCTGCACGTAAAGATCCGCCTGTTGTTCGGAACTCTTGCCGGAGTCGAGCGGGGTGCCCAGATACCCGGGCCGGGAGACCGAGAGGTAGCGGCAATTCGGAGGGCCGATGGTGCGGGCCAAGATCTCGCTTTGATCGTAACCGCCCATGGCGCCATGAATCGCCAGCACGGCCGGACCTTCTCCAAAAGTCGTGTATTCGATCGGGCCGCACGGCGTTTGCAGGATTGTCCGCGTGGAGGAACTCGCGGTCTGTCGCGAGAGATCGCTTGTCGATTTGTCGGTCGTTTTCATCGGAACATTCCTCTGCTCAATCGGATTCGGTAAAGAAGAGGCTGGTCAGCAGCCGGACATCCGGTGCTCGGAAGGTTGCCTTGTGGGTGGTGGCATGGAACGCGAGACCCTTGATGGTGGTCCAGAAGACCAACGCCAGTTCGCTCGCGTCATGTTGCTTGATGGATCCGTCTTGCTGACCCGCGATCATGATGCGCTCGATGACCTCATAGGGAGTTCGGTTTTCCTTCTCGATGATCTGTCGCGTGGCCGGCGGAATATCCTCGGAGGCCGTGGCCTGAGCAATCAGCATGAAATAACGGGAGAAATCGTCATTGTGTTGCATGTTGTCGAGCATCGCTTCCAGGGCATGGCTGATTTTTTCTCGTGGGCTTATGGGAAGCTTTTCCAGGCCGCGGGCTGCCTCGTTCATGCGTTCCAGCGCTCCACCGATCAATTCGGTGTAAATGTCTTCCTTGGATTTGTAGTAATGGTAAAGCAAGCCCTGTGAAATGCCGGCCGCATTCGCGATGTGGCTGATTTTCGTCCCGGAAAGTCCGCGGGTGGCGAAAAGCTGCAAAGCCTTGGACAAAAGCTGCTCACGGCGTCGATCCTTCATTTCCGTATTTTTTCCGGGGTTTCTAGCCATGTTGACACTTTCAATAATTGACTGAACGTTCAGTCAATATATAGATATTTTTAAAAGTGTCAACTTCTTTTTAACTTCCATCTCCAAAATTCCGATTTGATAGCAGAGACGAGCGGCAAGGAGCGGAGTTGTCGCCCTTTGTTTGTGGATGAATGTCGCTGGGAATAGCTTCTACCATGAGCACAGGCATTTGCAGGATAGGAGGCGACAGTTTGCTTGAATAAAAGCACTATTAATGGTTTACTACTATAAATGCATGAAATCACAACTCATATACTTACTGCTTAGGAAATGGGAGGCCTTCCCTTGAGTACGAGTATTTATATCGGTTTATTAAACAATGCCGCGCTTCTTCTTGCGTTTGGATTGCTCTACGACCTGATTTTTTCGGATCAGTCGGAAAGGCGAGAATCGATCACCAGACAGCTCGTTGTTGGTTTTGTCCTCGGCGGCATCGGCATCGCCGTAATGCTCAATTACTGGGAATTCGAACCTGGAGTGTTTTTCGATACGCGATCCATTTTGCTTTCCATCAGCGGCCTTTTTTTCGGACCCATCACGGCTCTGATGGCTGTTTTGACGACAGCGGCTTTTCGTATGTACCAAGGAGGAGCGGGGGTATGGATGGGCATATTGGTTATTTGCACATCCGGTATTATCGGAATCGTTTGGAAAAGGTTTACACGCACCAAACTGGAAACAATTTCTTGGCGAGAACTCTACCTCTTCGGTTTTGTCGTCCATCTTAACATGCTTCTGAGCATGTTGGCTTTGCCGGATGCCATCACATTTGCCGTGTTTCAAAAAATAAGCTTGCCTATTATCATCATTTACCCCATTGGAACGGTTCTTCTGGGAAAGCTGATGGTAAGTCGACTTGCAAAGAGACAAATTCGGCTGACATTACGAAATAGCGAGGAACGATTTCGGACAGCTTTTGAGTCGGCAAATGACTGTATTATGATTTGGGATCAAGATTATAACTATTTGTACGCCAATCAGGCGGCGATCGATTATGTTGGCGCCAGTCGTGATAAAGTGATCGGAAAGAACATTCGTGATGGTTTTGGCCATGTGCCGGATTTCATGCGTCTGTGGATGAGTCGCATCGATCAAGTCTTTGAAACGGCGAAAGGATTCAACGTTCAGGATGAAACGATCATTCAAGGGAGTCTCCTGTTCACGGATTCGGTTTTAACGCCCATTTACGATGCGGGTGGCGGTGTCGCGGCCGTGTGTGCCGTGTGTCGCGATATCACGGAACAGAGAAAAATGAAGGCCGAGTTGGAAGAAGCCATCTATCGCAAGATCGAAGTCGTCAAGGCGGCAAAAATCGGTTTGTGGGATTGGGATCTGAAGACGAACAGGGTGCAGTATTCCGATGAATGGAAACGCCAGATCGGTTACGACCCCGATGAGATCGGTGAAGAGGTGGAGGAATGGAAGCAACGCATTCATCCGGAAGACTTCGTTCGGACTGTCGAGGCGGTAGAAAGATGTATCGACGAGAAAGGACAAGCCTTACAGATCGAATTCCGTTTTCGCCACAAAGACGGCTCTTACCGCTGGATATTGGCCCAGGCCTCCGTTACGACGGATGCAGAGGGAAATTCCGCTTACCTGCGAGGCTCGCACAATGATATCACCGCCTATAAGCAGTCGGAAGAAGCGCGAATAATTTCCGAAAAGAAATTCTCGATGGCTTTTCAGCACGCCCCCTTGTTGATGAGCATCAGCACGATAGAAGATGGACGTTACCTGGATGTCAACGAGGCGTTTTTGGAAACGACCGGATTTACTCGTGCAGAGGTGGTCGGAAAAAGATCTGTCGATATCGGTTTCATCTCCGTCGAAGATCGTGCCAGGCTGGTGGAGTCGATCAAGTCAGAAGGCGTTGTTAGAGATTTTGAATTGGACTTGAGGCGTGTTGATGGAAGTAAGTTTCACAGTTCGTATTATGGCGAGTTGATTGATGTAGCGGGAAAGAAACAGCTCTTATCGATTGTCTTGGATCTCACCGCTCACAAGCGGGCGGAGGAAGAACTGAAGGAAAGTGCGAGCAAGCTAAGAGATGCGCAGGACATGGCGCGACTGGGCAATTGGCTGTGGGATGTGAAAACCGGCGAGGTGACATGGTCGAAGCATGTTTATAGCCTCTTTCAGGTTGATCCTGAAACCTTCGTGCCGACAATCGATTCGGTTATGTCTTTTTCGCCCTGGCCTGAAGAAAACCAGCGGCATACGGAATTGATTGAGCAAGCGATGGCCAGTAAGGAACGTGGACAGTACGAGCAGAAGATCATGAAGGCCGACGGCAGTATCGGGTATTATGCCTCGACTTTCCAGGGTGTTTACGATGACGACGGCGAGCTTGTGTTAATCAAGGGCACCGTGCAGGACATCACCGAAAGAAAGCTGGCTGAGGAAAAACGGCGGGCGATGCTCGACGAACAGAAGGCGATTTTCGAGAGCAGTATGGTCGGAATCATGGTTCTGTACGATCGAACCATCACCAAGGTCAACCCGCGCATGGCGGAGATGTTGGGGTTTACGACCGCCGAGCTGGAAGGCAAAGGGCCTGAGCAGGTGCATTTGTCGCATGAGAACTTCGTGGAATTCGGGGAAAAATACTACTGGCGTCTGGGTGAAATGAACATCCTTCAAATCGAATATCCGTTGCGGCATAAAGACGGCCACACGGTCTGGTGTCAGTTCAGTGGCCGCGCCATCTCTCCCCCGGACTTGAGCCTGGGCGCCGTTTGGATCATCGACGATATCACCGAACGCAAGCAAACCGAGGAGGCCTTGCAAAGAAGCGAAGAAAAATTTCGTGCCCTGTTCGAGAAAAGTCCCATGGGCATCGCGTACCATCGTTTGGTCTACGATGATACCGGTCGCGCCATCAATTATACGTTTGAAGATGCCAATGAGAACTATCGGAATCTTCTCGGATACGATCCGAAAGGTAAGCGGGTGACGGAGGTATACCCCGGTCTTGAGACGGATTCCTTCGATTGGGTCGGAACCTATGCGCGCGTGGGGCAGCAGGGTGAAACGATTCGTTTTCAGCACTACCTGAAATTGCGCGAGCGCTGGTTTGACATCGCGGCTTTTCAGAGTTCTCCCGATCATTTCGTCGTGGCCTTTTTCGATATCACCGATCAGAAAAGCGCCGAAATCGAAAAATCCAGGCTTGAATCCCAGCTTCATCAGGCGCAACGAATGGAATCCGTGGGGCGTTTGGCGGGCGGAGTGGCCCACGACTTCAACAATTTGCTCACCAGCATCACCGGCAATGTTTCGTTGGCTCTTTTCGATCTGAGGCCCGGCGATCCGCTGATCGAGACCTTCAACGAAATCAACCAGGCCGCCGATAGCGCGGCCTCCCTCACTCGGCAGCTGTTGGCGTTCTCCAGAAAGCAGATCATCAATCCGAAGGTGCTGGATTTGAATGAACTGATCAACCATACGCACAAGATGCTGCGACGCATAATCGGCGAGGATGTCGAACTGAGCATCAGGCTTGAGCGGAATATCTGCCCGGTTAAAGCCGATCCGGGGCAGGTGGAACAAATCTTGATCAACCTGGCCGTGAACGCGCGAGACGCCATGCCGGATGGCGGGAAGCTGACCATTGAAACGGGCGAATTCCACCTTACGGACGAGGCGAGCCGAAACCACCCCGACGCCCAGGCGGGGGAATACGTGCGGCTCGCGGTTACCGATAATGGCCAGGGGATGGACGAAGAGACGCGCTTGAAAATCTTCGATCCCTTTTTCACCACCAAGAAGGAGGGGGAGGGAACCGGGCTGGGCCTGGCGATGGTATACGGAATCGTCAAACAGCATAACGGATATGTGGAGGTGTATTCCGAGCCCGACGAAGGGACGGTGTTTAAGGTCTACTTGCCGAGGGCGCAAGGCAAGGCGGACTCGCTTGCCCGACGCAGCAAGTGGGAGGACCTGCCGAAGGGGCATGAGACGATTTTGGTTGTGGAAGACGAAGACATGGTTCGAAATATCGCCGTCCGAATCCTGACTCGACAGGGGTACGCGGTTCACCAGGCGGATACGGGCGGCAACGCGCTGGCGCTGGTCGACAAGCAGCATCGGCCGATCGACATGCTTTTAACCGATATCGTGATGCCGAACATGAACGGGCGCGAGTTGTCTGAAAAGCTGGTGGCTCGCATGCCGAATCTGAAAGTGCTGTTCACCTCCGGATATACGGAGGCGGTGATCGAACACCATGGCGTTCTCGACGAGGGCTTGAACTTCATCGGAAAGCCCTATACGCCCCAGGCCTTGGCTAAAAAAGTGCGGGAGGTGCTGGACGCCTGAGGGCGGGCGGATCAGCCTTCCCACAAGCCCGCGTCCGTTCGACGCGCCAAGCCGGTGACTTCCAGCGTCGCCAAAATCTCGGAAAGCTTGTCTTTGCGTGCGCCTTTGAAGGCTTTGGCGAGGGTGGCCTCGTCCGCGGCTTCGGGGAGTTCGGCCAGCACCTCGCGCAGGGCCTGCACCTGTTCCGGCAGGGCTTTGGGCCAGGGGCGTTTTTTCAGGGCGGCGGCCTTGGCCTTGGCCGGTGTGCGTTCGGCTAGCTCGGCTTCGGTTTGCGTAACGGCGGTTGCGCCGTCCGGGTTCTGGTAGTCGGGGCGCAGCCAACGGATCAGCCCCCGCTTTTCCTCGTCGGCGCGTTCGTGATTGAGCGCCACCAGCCGCTCCAGGATTTCCTCGTCGCTAAGGCTCGCGGGCCAGCCGTAGGCGTCGAAAACGGCGGCGTCCAACTCGTCGTGCAATTCCTTCAAGACGGTCGTCGCCGCCCACTCGTGGATCTGCTTTTCTTTGGCCGTCAGCGCCTCGCCGTTGTGCAGTTTTTCCAGCACGTTGTACATGCCGGTCATGGTCAGGTCGGTGGTCGACCTTGCCGACCTACTGGACAGAGACATCTCCAAGTTGCGAAAAATCCTGAAGCTCGCCGATCTCGACCCGGTGGAAATTGAGAAGGTGACATCAAACTCTAATAATTCCCTGAATTCCAGAAGATAACGGGTCTGCTCATTTTTCAGTAAGCTACTATTTCCTTACCATAAACATCCAAGAGAATTGACATCATTTTTTTTTGGGGTATACTTGGAATGACAACAAATTAGCTCTTCCCGTTGAAGCTGGAGATTTACCATGCACCTCAAGTTGCCATTGTTTCCATTCCTTCTTATTCTAATCCTGACATTGATTGCCTGTAATACCGATGCACCTTCAACCGACGGTGATACTCCCGATGGCAATGTCGACGGTGATGATCCGGTCGACGGTGATGACGTCGTAGTGGATGGAGATCAAGATGCCTCTGACGGTGATGATCCGGTCGACGGTGATGACGTTGTAGTGGATGGAGATCAAGATGCCTCTGACGGCGACGAGACGACCGATGGTGATGACGACCCCGATGGTGATGAGGCCGATGGCGATATCGATCCGGAATTAGTCTGGATGGATGTTGAACTGGGCTTGATGTGGCAAAATCCACCTGCCGACACACAATTGGCATTCGAAGAGGCATTGGCATACTGTGAAAATCTGGAGTTGGTTGGGTTTGATGATTGGCGTTTGCCTGGTATCGGCGAGTTACGCAGTCTTATCCGCGGTTGTCCAACAATGGAGATTGATGGAACATGCAACATTAGGGAGGGAAGTTGCCTTTCTCCTAGTTGTATGGACAATGATGCCTGCGCTGATAACTGCTCGTACCTGCAGGGACCATCCGAAGAAAAATGCTATACGGTGGATGATCTCGTAGAAGAAGAGGGGGACTGCGGTCCTTATTGGTCTTCGGTGTTAACTGCTGACAACTCATCCTGGTCATTGGGTTATCTCTCGGCAGCACTACGTGTTAGCTATCACTTCAACCCGAAAAATGTGAGATGTGTTCGCAGTACTACCGGTACGGTTGACGGTGACATAGATCAGACTGATGGAGATACCACCGACGGAGATGTGGTTGATGGTGACGTGACCGATGGTGATATTACACTTGGCGCACAATGTGATGTGTGTGAAGATCACCCTGATTGTGAAGCAGAACATGCATGTCTTGGTTTTCAGGGTGCCCCAAGTAAATTCTGTGCACAGAGCTGTTTGGAGCAAACTGATTGTAACGAAAATTTCACATGTCAGGATATCGGAGGGAGCGTCAATTATTGCATTCCAGACAGAAGCTACTACTGCGAAGACAACGACTTATGGAGAATGGATGCGTGTGGAACGGAAGAGGAGTTGCTTGAGTGCGAAGATGGTGTACGGGTTTGCAATGCAGAGACAAAAAGCTGCGATCTAATTGTGGACGGTGATTATGATACCGTTGACGGTGATGAGACTGACGGTGACATGATAGATGGCGACGCGGATGGAGATCAAGAAACCCTCGGCACGCAATGCGATGAATGTGTGGAAACCGATGACTGTGCACCGGACCATTTCTGTATCAATATCAATCTTATCAACAGAAGTATCTGTGTGAAAAGCTGTGAGGAACAGGTGGACTGTGACAACAATTTCAACTGTATCAATTTTGGCGCTTCAAGCGATTATTGCTTACCTGGTGCCAATATCTACTGTGAAAACAACGATCTACAATACTTTGACGCGTGTTTGTATCAAACCGTAGCAAAGGATTGCAATGATGAAAACGAAGTGTGCAATGCAGAGTCGCGAAGCTGTGAGTCTACGCTTGACCCGACGTCCATTTACGATATCCAGTACACGACGGTCGCCGGAGATGGTGACTACCCCTCACTGTTGGTGGATCAGCAGGTATTGACCAATGGCATCGTAACCGCAACCGGCTTTGCGGGTCAGAACAACAACTTCTTCATCTCTGAAGCCGCTGGTGGAGCATGGCGTGGCGTGTATGTTTACAATGCTGATATGGGAGCAAATGTTGGAGATGAAGTACAGGTAATCGGAACCGTGAAGGAGTTTTACGGATTGACTGAAATCGTGGATGGTGCAGTAACGATACTCAGCACGGGTAATACCGTTCCTGATCCATCTGACATTGCAACGACCACGCTTACCCAGGCTGTTAGTGGCGAAGCCTATGAAGGTGTACTGGTCAAGGTTGCAAACGTAACTGTCACACAGGAACCTGACGATCATGCCCAGTGGTATGTGGATGATGGCAGTGGGGCCTGTCAGGTGGATGATGGGATATACACGGCAAGTAATATTGTGTCTGGTGATAGCTACGATTTTATTGTCGGAACGGTGGATTACAACTATTCCGAATATGGCATTCATCCGCGCAGTGATTTAGACATTCAGGAAGCCCAGGCAACCCCGGTAGTGGGACCCTTGATTCAAAACCAGTGGACCACCTTCACTTGGCCTTACAATGCCTATTACCCCGAAAAAGAGGATGGACCGAACGGGCACTATGGAAACGCCTGCGGCCCCACCTCCATCGCTCGTATCCTGTACTACTGGCAATATCCGGCCAACGGCGTTGGCGATCTTCAATTCACCGATTACTGGGGTAATGCCTGGGATGTGGATCTGGAAAGCCTGAATCTGGATTATTCTCAGATGCCGTCAACGCTGGCTCACGATGCTACTGAAGCTGAATACCAGGAAACTGCAAGGCTTTTTGAAGCGACCGGAGCGGTTGGAGAGTACACCCATATCTGGGCTATCGGTGCTGAAGACGATTTGCCCTCCACATTTGTCGACTACTTCAACTTTAGCGAGAGTGCAGAAATCGTCTACCGAGAAAATTTCACTCGTCAGGAATGGATCGATCTTTTCAAGGCAGAATTGGATGCAGGGCGTCCCATTGTTATCGTTGGTCGCACGCCAGAAAGCCCTGCACCAGGACAATCGGGCCGTGTGTACGGGCATTGGTGGGTCTGTGATGGTTATAACTCCGACGATCAATTCTATGCCGACTATGCTTTTAATGGCATTCGAGGCTATTACGATATTGATAATCTGGGAGGAATATATACCGCCTACAACCGAGCCGTTATTGGACTCGAACCGGATACCCTTTCCGAATAGAGAACCAATCAGAGCAGGAAATGTCAAGCAGGCGGTCGTTGAAGATCGCCTGCTTTTTTAAGGTGAATGAGTTCGACCGGTTGAAATCGCACCAACCCGGGTGGCGGAGTGATGCCGCAGTCTTGGAGAGCGCCATAAACAACCAAACCCGATCCTCGTTTAACGGAGAATCGGGTTTGTGTTTTGTAAATGGTGGAGGTGAGGAGATTCGAACTCCCTACTTCTTGCATGCGAAGCAAAATTCGTCAGATCTAATGTTCCAAAATGAAACCCCCAAAAAACGGAGATTCGTTGTTAAAACCAGCTGATATCAACGGTTTGGTAGCCCTCGACTTGTTTCTTTGAGTCTCCGTTCTGGCGTCTTCTCAGCCTATTTCTCCGCAAGTTTGTCAATATTTGTCAACGAAAAGTGGCATTATGTTAACCGATTCAATGATTCCACAACACTCGCACCGAGTCCACGAAAACCCAGCGTGAACCTGTTCCATCGATACAATCTACACCTGTACTGCCATGATCGTAAAGAATCAGGGTATGTTCACCGGCTTCAAGGAAGGTCGGGGACCATGTGACGGTCATCCAGTGGCCTTTGTAGTCCGAAGTGTCATATGGTCCCCAGACTGGATCACTGCCGCCACTCTTTCGTAACCCGTAATACACATCATCCGCGTGTCGGATGTTGGCCATGTTGTCGCACAAGTAGCCGACCGCCGGAATCTTCACATCGATGTCGTAGTAGCCATCCACAGGGACGCTGAAAGTCCAGCGGGCGTTCTCTCCATCATAGTAATATGGATTCCCGCCGTAGGGAGGCACATCACAGTCCGTGGTCCAGGTCCAGCGGATGTTGAGGTTGTTCACCGTCGGTCCATCATGCCAACCAGGATTGCCCGCAGGGGAACAACCTCCCACCGTATCAACAGGTGTATTGCCGCTATAGAGTTCGCCTTCCCGTTGATGCACGAAGTCATCGCAATCGCGGAATCCGAGGTCGCCGCTGGAGCAATCCAGGCAATAGCCATCCGGATCGCAGGCCCAGCCGTCCTCGCAATCGCAATCGCAATCTCCGACTGTCCCACATCGACCGTCGCAGATATCCTGGCAGTCGTTTTGGCATTCGCCCTGCACGCAAGAGGTTCCTGAGGCGCAAGGGGTAGAGTCCGTTTCGATGTAGCACGATCCGCTGGTGCCGCAGGTCACCGTCGTTCCATCATCCTTGCAGTGAGTTCCGCTGCCCTCATCGTTGTCCTGGCACCAGTTGGACGAGCAGGAGCAAGGCACGCAGGTCCGGGATCCTTTGCTGCAGCGTTTAGTACTGCTACAGTAGGCGAAGTGCTCCGATTCACCACGAGCGATCAGTTCTCCATTACACGTGGAACTCGTGCCCGAGCAGTAACGGTCGGAGTACTCAATGTAGACATCGTCTCCGCATGCCGTGCCGTCTGGGCATACGTAATCCCAATCCTCAGCCGGTCCGCACATTTCAGAGCTCGGTTTGAACTCGTTCGGGGTGGTGTTCGTGTTGCAGCACAGGCCGTCGACGCAGGCATCTGTGCTGCAAGAGGAACAATAGCTTTGATTTGGCACACACTTCTGGACGGCGTCGCAAGCGATGGTGCCATCTGTCGACCAGCCACTCCAATTGCCGACGCAATCGGCGCTGTTGCCGGTACATCGCTGGGTGTTGACCTGGCGGGTGATGTCCGAACCGCAGCCGGTGCCGTCCAGGCAAACGTACTGGGTCGATTCGCTGCCGCAAGCCGTCCCGGCGGCCTTGTAGGTTTCCGTACCTGTATCGCAGCATAGACCGCTGGTGCATTCGCCCACGCATTCACCATCCTGGCAGGTTTGGTATACGTTACACTCCTTGTACACCCAGTCCAGGCAGTTATCACCGTCATCCGCTTCACCGCAACCTTCTACAGTACCGGGGGTGGTACAAGTTAAGCGCGGAGTTAAACATTGATCGATACAACCGGGAAAGGACTCATGGTTGAAGCATATGTCGAATAACTCATGTTCATACTTGGCAATGCGTCTACCTAAAATAAGAAGGTCACCACCAAAATACGCATCCAAACAATTGCCAATCTGCCAGTCATAGCTATAATTCGGATAAAAAATCATATCGTTATCCAGCCTCGGGCCGATGGTAATCCAAGGTGCTGCCGTCTCGTATAGTACCAGTTTCACATTTAAATCCACTCCAACTTCTGATTCTATAGAACCCACTTCCTCTATGTCCGGCCCATATTTTTCGGTAGAAACCTGTCGCTTCACTTCAACATCTCTCCAAGCATGGTCTCTGTACTCGGCTCCTACCGTCATTGTCCTCACTTTTCTAGAGCCGAAGCTTAATTTAGGTCCATTGGCAGAAACTTCAAAACGAGCTTGAAGGGTTAAGATGATTTTGCCCGAAACAGGTAGGCTACCCACCAAGAAATGGAACGGAATCGTGATTGCAGGTGCGATAGTTGTTTTGTCTCTAATGATGTCAACACCGGGGAAGGTTACATCAACTCCAAAATCTGTTGTCATCGTACCGCTGGCAGTACCAAGGAAGTAAATGCCTTCTCCCCACTCATAGTCAATTCTTGCGTGAAATTCCGAATCGAATTGGACAGATCCCGGTCGAAGCTCAATCTCGAATCCATTATTGGAATAGAGTTTTATTCTATTTATGGTTAGTCCTTTTGTTGACTTTGTTTCCGGATCTGACAGAGAAATCGGAACTCTGAAATCTAACGTTCCACTTTCGATGATGTCTTCTAGGGAACCTTGTACAGTGGATAATACTAGTTCTGATCCGTTATCCGCCACATCCAGTACGTTGCACAGGAACCCACCATCGTAGCCGCTGACAATCGTATCGCCGATGCTGACATCGAAAGGCGGTAGGCCGCCAACATAGGGGAAGGTCATCTCACCACAGGGGCCGTCAGGTGGTAAGATGGCATCGTCGGCGATGTCATCTGGGATGACGACGGCTTCGTCTTTCAAGCTGATCGCTTCGGGCGGTTCGGTCGCTTCGCATTGGCCGTCAAGATTGCAGATTTCATTTGGGGCACAACCAACGCCACACTCATTTCCGCATTGGTCGAATCCACATTCTTTGTCGAGACAACTACAGGTCTGTGCAAGCCGGAACCCGATTTCTGCGCTGGATCCTCCAACGCCATTATGATCTCGATGCGCGGACCTCAAAACACTCGGTCCTGAGAAGAAATGACCGTTTCGAAGGACTTTGCCGCTTTCTATCAAGCACTGATGTGCATCCGGATCTATGCTGTCAATTAATTCATACTCGCGACAATAGTTATCCCAGACCCATTCCCGAACATTGCCTGACATGTCATACAATCCCCAGGCATTGGGCTCCAATGTTCCTTTAGGTTCTGGCCCAGCATCATGGGCCTTATTGTTTACAGCAATTTGATTTGCATTCGGGTCATTGTTCGTGTTCGTAATTGTACCATCGTTCCCTTCACTTGGATAAAATGCAGTAGTGCTTCCCGCTCGGATGGAGTACTCCCATTCTGCTTCTGTCGGCAAGCGGTAACCTACACAGTCATACGGTGTGTTCACTCCGTTTAGGCTGACATCGGCAGTAGAAATCCCTTGCCAAATCCCATCCTCGCCAGGCGTGTAATCGTAACATTCCATGTAATCGGTGCCTACATCTCCACCAACTTCGCAGCGAACATTGGTCAAGGTGTAACAGGCTTCATAATCCTCTCGAATTGAAAGTTGATTTGCGTATGCAATAGCATCAAACCAAGTCACCGATTCAACAGGACAATCCGATCCACAATTTTGGCCTCCACCCTTATTCGAGTAATAACTCGGGTTCCAACCCATTACATCTCTGAATTCCTCCTGAGTCGCCTCGAAACGCGACATTGCGAAGCCATTCGTCAGGGTAACCTGATGTAGAGCTTCATCCTCAAGACCTACAAGTGTTCGGCCAAGTTCTTCTGTGCAATCACCTGGGTACCCGCTAGGACCGGGGCACCCATCGGGGCTTCCCATCCAGAAGGATCCTGATGAAATCGGAACCCAGTTATTTTCACACAGTCCCTCGTCGGTGCAATATTCATCGCCAGTACATTCGCCACAGCTTCCTCCACACCCGTCATCACCGCATTGTTTTTCATAGCAATTTGGCAAACATGAACTACCCCGCACGCATTTAGCATTGTAATTGTCATCTGATTTGTAAAAACTTAATGAATTTTCGTTAATCTCCCCGCATGACAATTCAATAACCATCGCCTCGGAGTTATCTTGCATCAAAGTGGTGGATGTCCAATGTTTTCCTGAGCGATAAGGAATCTGTGCAAAGTAATGATTCGGATACTCTTGCTTATCCAGGAGTGACGCGAGTTCGTTTACGTTAGGCAAGCGCCAATCAGAATGACCAGCGTAGGCCAAACCTTCACAATAGGCCAAAGCTTCTTGCCAGTTTAGTGATGTGGCATCATAGGCCTGCCATTCAAGCCCACTTGAAATGTGGAAATATGTCGGTTCTGTTGGGACTTCTTCGTTGTATTCGAACTCTTCCGCACTTGAACTTAAGAATTCTCTTCCACTTACACAATATCCATTTGCTTCAAGATTCAAATCATACGTTTCTCCCCACTTCGATATTGTAGTATCACCATCATCGATCCAAAAGTCGAATCCTGTCGAAAGTGGATCTCCTGGAAATTGGCGACTTTCTAAGTCGCCGAAGGAAATGATGGAAAGCACCTCGTTTAAATTTGGAGTACGCCAGTCAGCAATATTTGCATAATTGGAGTCAGCAAGATTTGAACAATAATTGCTAAACCAGTCATAATACGAATAGTAAACCTGCTTGGTCCAATACAGTTTCGTGACCGGATCATAGATAATTTCATAACCATCGTCGTTGATTGATTGAAAAGCACTTGTGTTGTACTGATACTGGAAGTCTTGACCACAGTATTGAGTACCGGAGCAATCGTTATCTCCTGCAACTCCTGGACAGGTCATTTCGGTTGAATCGTCGTAGCAACTATTTTGCCCTGTTGCAGGGATACCGAAATTGTTGTAGCAGAGATTGTTGTAGCAATACATCCCATCTGCACATTCATCACAACTCCCCCCACACCCATTATCGCCGCATTCTTTGCCATTGCAATCCGGCGTACAGCCCAAACAAACGCCCCCAGAACCGCAGGTATCGTTTGTCGTCCCATCATCCCCATCATCACACTCTTCCCCATTTTCGAGCAAAGTCCACCCTTCAAGATTTGACGAATCGCAAACGCGACAGGAATTATCGCCAGTCTGACTTTTCTTTTCGCCATCAGCGACACAGATCCCTTCGATGTAGCAGCCGCTCGTAATTTCTGTCGGGACGCAGGCTCCATCCTCACAGGCGTCAGTCGTACAGCTTGTGCCGAGCGAGCAAGTGTTTTCATCGTCCGGTTCGTGGTTGCATATGTTGGAGACGCAGGCCAGGTCGGTGCAGGGATTCTCGTCGTCGGCCAGGTCACCACAGCCGTCGACGTTTACGCAATCCACGCACATACCCGAGCCGTCGCATTGATCTTGGTCGCCGGTCGCCAGCAGATCGCAGACTGTACCGGTATCCTCGGTGGTAAAGTCGCATAGATAGTCTTCCCGGCAAAATTGGATGGCACATTCCGTATCGCGTCCGTCCCAAGCCAGATCATTGCATCCACCTTCGACCGTATGGCAATCCCGGCACGCGCCCACCACACACTGGTCGTCCGTTCCGCAGACGGCTCCATCGGTTCCGTCGTTAAATTCGCAGATGTTCCCGGTCCCACATACCCGCTCCGAGCAGTCGCTATCCCGCACCCCCCAGGGCAAATCCTCACAGCCGGTGCCATCCCAGCAATCTTCGCAGAAACCCGCCACGCATTGATCGCCTGCTCCACAGACCTCACCGTCGTCCTTTGCCTCGTCGCCCGGACAGTCATCGCTTACGCCGTTGCAGACTTCTGCCAGATCGCACTCGTTGGTCGCCGCACGACATTCGGCTGTTGACTTGGCGTCCTCGGGACAAGCGGCGGCATCTCCCGTGCAAAGCTCCTCCAGGTCGCATTCGCCTTCCGATTCGCGGCACACCACGTCACCGGTCTTGAAACCATCTTCAGGGCAGACGCCACCCTCGACACAGTATTCCACTACATCGCAAAGACCTTCGGACGGGCGGCAGGGTGTATCGGTCGGCTTGTGGTTGGCTTGGCAGATGCCGTCGGCATCGCAGGTGTCCTCGTCGTCGCAGATAGAAGAGGTGGTTTCACCACACGTCTCCCCTTCGTGGGCGGTAAGCTGGTGTTCACAGGTATGGTTTTCCGTATCACAGGACGGCTCGGAGCATTCCAGGCTGTCATCCTCAAGATCGGTGCAGCCGTAGTCATCCACGCAGTCGACGCAAACACCCTGGTAACACTGATTCTCATCCGCTTCGCCGCAGACTTCGCCATCGTCCATGATGTCGTTTTCCGGGCAGTCGTCGTTCACACCGTCGCACATCTCGGTGAAGTCGCAATCGTCCACGGCGGCGCGGCAGATATCCGTAGATTTGCTGTCGGGGCAGTCGGCTGAATCACCGGGGCAGAAGTCCTCGATGTCGCATTCACTATCGTTGGCGGCTCGGCAGGATATCGTTTCTGCTTTGAAACTATCCACCGGACAATCGGGGCCATCTCCGGTGCAATATTCGGCCACGTCGCACAGGCTGCTCTCGGCTTCCGGGCGGCAGACGGTCTGGTCGGACTTGTATCCATCTTCCGGGCAATCCGGGCCATCGCCGGGGCAATACTCGGCTACATCGCAGAGTATTCCCTCTGCCTCCGGACGGCATTCGGTCTGGTCCGAGGCATGGTTGGGCTGGCAGGTTCCCGTTCCGTCGCAGGTATCCGGGGCCGAGCAGGTGGTCTCGGTCTGATCTCCGCATGTGGCACCGGGAGCTTTGTTTGGATGAGTGCAAACGCCGGTATCGCCACATTCGTCGTCGGTACAGTCGTTGCCGTCGTCCGTGCAGGCTCCGGCCACGTTGACAATTTCACCGTCAATGCAGCACTCGCCATCGTCCGTGCATTCGAAGACTTCTATACACTGGCCGTCCTGGCATTCGGTGTTACTGGTTTCCGAATCGCCGTCATCGCAGACGGACCCATTCGGCAGGTTGACTGTATAACAGTGATCCGGGTCTTGCTCGTCCAGCGTGCAGTAGTCGGTGGTGCAGGGGTTCTGATCGTCACAGATACCGTCGGACACAAAGTCGCCTTCTTCGCATACCAGCTTTTTGGGCCCGTCGCACTGGCGTTGGCCGTCGAAGCAGCCTGGGACGCACTCCACCGCCAGGCAGGTTTCGTTCTCGGCACATTCTTCCACCGTGGTCCAGTAGCAGACGGTGTTGCAGGTCTGACGTTCCTGACCCTCACAACGATAATCACCTGGTTGACAGTTGTCGGAGTCCGGTGGGCAGCACCCCGGGTAGGTGCAAGGCGTTCCGCATCCCGCCACATCGCGCACGTGGGTCTGCACACCTTCGCCACCCTCACGCTCGAACGTCAAGATCAGATGATCGAGCTGGCAATCTGCTTGGGTTGGTTGAAAGCTAATATCCAGTGTGGTGGAATCATCAGGCTCCAGTTTGGTGCGTCCGGTCGGGCAATCCGCAGAGAAATCCATCCCGGTTTCAAGCGCACAAGCTGTCCAGTACATATCGAACGGACAGGCGTTGGTGATGGTGAAGTGGTCTCTTACTCGTTCTTCATTGGCGATTGCTTCACCGAGACGTAGCGTGGGGTCCGGTGTCACCAGAATCTCGCACTCGGCGACATGGCCGGAGAGGGTCAGATCCAGCTTGCCGTCTATCTCCTGGCAGGAGGAATTCCAGGACACGCTTACCATTCCTGTGTACTCACCTGGGGTCGCCTTCTCTCGGAAGTTCAATGTACAGACTTTTTCTTCCCCCGAACCAATAAGAAAGCCCGTGGAAGTCAACTCCACGGAGTCGCAATCCGTCCACTCGAAGTAATCAGCGAACTGGTTATTCGGGTCGAGCTTCACCCACACCGGAGCGTTGGCCGAGGTTTCTCCGGTGTTTTCCAGCTTGAAGGTGACGGGATCGGCGCTGGAGTTGGGTAGAACCGTTTCGAAGAAAATAGAATCGTTCCCCGTAATGACCTGATCGTCGATGCTCAGCCTCAGGTTCGGAGTTCCTTTGCACTGGGAAGTCAGCTTCACCCGTTTCGTGTCCTCACAGTCGTCTTCTGTTTCGATTTGCAACCAAGCATCATCATGGGTCAAATCGGCATCTCGAGGGATATAGGAAATTGTAACCGTGTACGGACTAGTGTTGGATGCATTCTCATTGACGGTCGCCTCGTGGCAAATTCCTTGGATTTCATTCGTGCAAGTACCAACCGTGATCGAGTATTCATTGGTTTCATCATCGTCGAAAATAGAAAGCGACTTGATGATGGTCGGCGGGTCGGCCGTAATGGTGAAGGATTTGGATTGATCAGCTCCGACGGAAACAGCGCCAAAATCGAGGATGTTATCCTCAAGGCCGAGTTGGACAGATTCCATGCATCCGATGTCGCCATTTTCTTCCGCATCTTCGGATTCATCGTCATCGACATCACCATCAACGACAGGGATATCCTGTTCCTGGTCGCCGTCAACGATATTGTCCCCGGACGAACCACTGCTGTCGCAACCAGTAACAATAAGTATTGAAATAAGGCCGATTATCATCACGCATAATGATTTCATACTAACTCTCCTAGAAAGGAGTTTTGTAGAAGATTGCACCAATTTGCGATTCGTTTGAAGCTACCATATCAGAGTTTATTATTCAAAAAGAAATCAAACATGATCTGGAATATTCGGAAGGCTAATATGCTGCTGTAATGAGTGCCCATTCTACGAGCGTAAATGGCCTTTCTGCGACGGTTCGGCATCGGGCATGAGTAACTAAATAGGCTGAAATCGAGAAAGTGCTTTCTCGATTTGTTTTGCTGGTCCGAGGGTGCGGGTCGGTTTCCTTCCTGTCGGTATACCCCGACAGAAGAACATCAGCCGGGCACGGGTAACTCAGGTGATGAAGTTGCTCGAATTGCCAGATTTTGATATTGGTTCGATGTCTATACGGCAGGCGTTGGATTTAGCTCGGGAAGTATGATTGCCAGCCTGACTTCCTATAATAAACTTTCTGGGAAGTCAAGAAACGAAAGCCACGCTCGGTTCGGGATGAACCGAGCGTGAGGAAGAGTTCCTTCTGCTTTTTTTTACGTAGGACGGAGCGGCGCGCGGGAGTGGTGGCGAATCACGGCGTACCTTCTTGCTTGGTGAGGATGGTCCGTTTTTGCGTTTCAGCGGGGATGGTACTGTAGCAGCGACCTTCTCCAATGGTCTGTCCCTTCATCCGGGTGACCACCTTGAAGCGAGGCTCGCTTCCGTTCCGCAGGTAGTTTTCTGTCACTCGATAGACTGGGCCAATGGTGAATTTCATACCTCCTCCATCCTTTCGCAGAAGAATCATAGGAGGGGAGTCTCCCTTGATGACCAAATATGGCTTGTAGCCAGGGAACGTTCCATCTGGGAGTTTGTAGCGACCGTTGGTTTCATTGATGACAATGTTGCCACTAAAGCCGCTACGACAGCTCAAGGTCCTTTTCCCAGGGCGATGATTTGGGCCTTTGTCGATGTATTGCGTGAAGGGGAATCCTTGTAGCTCGATCTTGCCTGCATGATCACCTTCGCCGATGATGATTGTGCCGGTAAGACAGGGCCTGGGACCTTCTTGAGCGATCCCGGTGAAGGGAAGCAGGAAAAACAGTGCGAAGAGAAGAGTGTTAGCCGTTATTCCAAACAAAATCCGTTTCATGTCCGCTCCCACCATCATATTCAATTCCAAATTTAGGCGATGGGCCAAAATATATCATAAGTAACCAATTTCGCAACTTCATTCAGGAAATTGGGGTAGGAGCAGGATACGGAATCCAAACGGTATGTATTTCGAGCGTAAACGTTGTTTCTGCGGCGGTTTGGCATGGGGCTCGGGCATCTGCCGTCAGGTTTCGATAAAACGCTTTCTCTATTTGTTTTGTTGGTCCGGTTCCATCCTGGATTACGGCCACCCATTCGTCCTGACCGGCAAGGTGGACGAGCAGTTCGGGGCGTGTACGTTGACGGTGGAGCGGGTTGAAAGCTTGACGGACAGGACAAGTTGATTTGCCGGACTGTGATGCCGGTTCGATGTCTATCCGGCAGGCGCTGGAGTTGGTTGGGGACTGCCACATTAAAAATATTCTCAAGTCAGTAAAGGTTACCCGCCTTCTAAGGTCAAACGAGTCCTTTCTAGGAGGTCGCGCAACGAACACACGCCCCCCGGAATACTTCCGAGGGGCGTGTGGTTTGGGGTGATGCCCGAACTTATCTTGCTTCCGGGCAGGTCGTGTTGTCGGGGTTGAAAACCGCATCGGCATTGAGGGAATACGGTGTTTTTTCTCCCTCGTCCGTATACTCGCTATGGCTCATAATTACCATTTGATGTGCGATCGTGGCCCGGGTGGTGATCGTGATGGTCTCCCCGCTTTTCTCCGAAACCAAGGCATGTAGGGTACGCAGACTCAGCGCCAAATCACTTCCGCCGATCTGGTAATCGCAGCTTGAGGGAATATCGGCAAACGCCAACGTTCCCCCCAAACAAGCTCCGGTGTGCCCATGCCCACCGGCGTAGCAGTTTGCATCTCCATAGACCGTATAGGTACAATCGTCCGTGCAATACGCCTGAATCATGAAGGTCTCGATCGACTCTTTCAAGTCGTCGTACGGCACGTTGATTTCCGCGCCACTCAGATACGTCGAATGCTCGCTTTTCGTCTCCTCTTCGGCCTGCAAAGTAAAGGTGTAATCGGAAACCGTCAAGGGCATAGTGGCCCCGCATTCACGCGCATATCCGAGGATGTCGAACACTCCCAGGAGATCGACATCGAAACCGGAGGAAACCTTGCTGTTCGGAGCTTGATCGACCAGGCAGGGATTGTCGAAATCGAAACTCAAAGCTTCGCAAGTGGAGTACCAGTCATCATACTGAGTGACGCTGCGCGTTCCGGCTTCAGCGTTATGACTGAACTGGCCGAATGCGAAAACGACGGTGAACACATCACTGACCAGTTCCCTGAAATGTAACATCAGCGGGAAAGATCGGTGGTTCTGATCTTTGCCGATCAAATTCCAGAAAAGATGCAAGGCCGGAAAATTGGCAGTCCAGGAGCTGATGAAAACCCCTTGTATCGTATCGAGCAAATCACTTTCATCGGCAATCATATTCGATCCCGGTGTACAGCTGCCTGCACCACTTTCGTTTTGGAAGTGGAGATCCCCTTTGTTGATCATTTCCAGACGGTCGTCGGTCAGCGGAATCTCGACAATCGCCACGTTTTCGGCACGATTGGCAGTGGAACCGAAAGTAAAATATTGCTTGCTGTTGAACCACTGTTGCCGAAATTCTTCCGTACTGGCGGAAAACACGGCTTTCACCTTTTCATTGTTTGCGGCAATCACATCGGAATAGGTGGTTTCGCCCGTCCCTTCCAGCGTCAGGGCCGGCTGGTGGTGACCGAAAACAATCACGTCATCGTGACCGGTAAAGACACTCTGCAACCCGGCCGCTTGAGAAGTGATGGAGCCGACATGACCGGCCACGGGATCGCCGTAGTCACCCAGCATGGTATTGAGTCCGACGAAGTTGATGCCTCGATGCTCAAAGCTGTACCAGAATCCGGTGCCGGGGTAGTGATCGCCCCAGTTGCTTTTCAAAAACGTCGTGCGCGTGGCTTTGTTGGTCACCCACTCGTGCGCCCTGGCTCCATCCAGTACGGAAACACTCTCGGTGTAGTCCATATCCCCGGGTACGATGTAATACGGCACGGTCAGGGTATCGAGCACCGTTTTCGTATCAGCGGCGAAATCCTCGTAGGTCGGCTCCTCGTCCCGAGTATGGGCCTTGGTGGCATAGAACACGGTCAAGTCTCCGAGCACCAGAACGAAATCCACATCATCGCGCGCATTGATGAACGAAATGGCATCATTCAGGTTGTCGGCCATCGAGTAGTGAGAGTAGGAGTATTTCAACCCCGATATCACGGCAATCCTGAAATAGTTTTCCTGCTCAGCGTCGCCATCCACACCGTCACCATCCACGCTATCACCGTCTACGTCGTCACCATCTACGTCATCTCCGTCTATCTCATCGCCATCCACGATATCCCCATCGATGCCGTCCCCGTCGATCACATCACCGTCGGGCTCATCACCATCAGGGATGTCGCCATCCGCCATATCGCCATCGCTTCCATCACCGTCCATACCATCGCCATCAATTTCGTCGCCGTCCGGCTCGTCTCCCTCCGGATCTGATTCGCCACCGTTACAACCGACCAGAGATAACGCAACAATTACGCACACCAGAAACACCCAAAGCGAGAGATTACGTTTCATGCAACCCTCCTCAATATTGGCGGCATTCGTCCGAAACCGCCAGATGATACTGCGTTGAATTGATTAAGCCTTATAATATCTTTTCTAGGAGCTCTTGCAACAAAAAAGTCGGATGACCCGTACCGACCTCGCCCGGCAAGAGGCCATCCGTAGGGCCAAGGTGACGCATGTGACGCGGCTACCTGCCTCGGTGTCCTTCCGATAAACATCCCCACGCTGTTGATCGGGCTTGTGCCGGGTCAGTAGTCGTCTCACCCTGAGAACACTCGTCCAGGGCCGAATATGGAGTCCTGGGACCGGTTTAGAATCTATATCGGCATACCCCGGTAGGAGGGCATCAGCCGGGCACGGGTATCGCGGGTGATGCAGCTACCTGCCTCGGTGTCTTCCCTTTCAACGTCCCCACGCTGTTGATTGGACTTTTGCCGGGGTAATGTCGTCTCCCATCGAGAACGCTCGTCCAGGACCGAATATGGAGCCCTGGGACCTGTTTGGGACGACACCGAGTTCGGTGATGGGGGATTTAAAAACCAATCATCTCGGCATGGGCCGAATTAGGGTCTGTTGTTGGGTGGTGACCGAGATGATGCTGTAGCAGTGTCCTTCTCCTTGCGTTAACGTCAGCGAGTTTGGAAAAGAATCTTAGGACGTGTCAAACGAAATCTTTGTCTACATCTACTCCCCATCTCGAGCGCAGCGGAAACCAACCTGAATCTCATAGGTATTGCGGGAAGTATAATGTCTATTTGGTATAGCGACCTCCCGGTATGTGCTGGCAGCCTTTCCTCCTCGATGAATCGCGGCTATGTGATTATCAAAATTGGGAAAATTTGAACAATTTTCCGTCCAGGCGCTGCCGTCAGTCGGAGCATCATCATTGGAATAATGCCCGCAGTCTTCTACCCATTCAGCCACATTACCTAAAACATCGTAAAGACCAAAATCGTTCGGCTGCTTCTGACTCACAGGCTGTACAGAGCCTCCGCCGCTTTCCGCAATCCAAGCGATGTCGAATAGACAGCAGTCCTCAATCTCCACATCTTTTCCGCAAATCTCATCACCGCAATAATAGAGACCTTCCGTTCCGGCATGGGCGGCGTATTCCCACTCGGCGTCGCTGGGCAATCGGCCACCTACGGTTTCGCAAAAGACGCGGGCCTCATGCCAGGATACATGATGAACCGGGCAATCGCGACAATCTTGGCTTGTTCCCGCCAAAGGATTTGTACTGATAACGGCTTTGTACTGTGCTTGCGTGACCTCGGTGGCCATTATCTCGAAAAGCGGGACAGAGACCGTCCGTTGCGGGTATTCATAAGCTCCACATGTCCAGAATGAACAAATAGAATCAAAACAAGATTCAAAGGATTCACAGCCCATGGTAAAAGAACCCGCCGGAATAGATACCCAACCCAAATCCGGATCGGATTCCGAACTGCAAGCTGATATAAGAACAACCAGCACCCAGATAGAAAACGATGATGTTAAATGTCTTCTTTGCATGGTGAGCTCCTATAACTGGTGTTTCTCAGAATTCATCCACGTCCGGGATCTGCGACCCATTGTTCTTTCGTACGGCTATTTCATATTTTCCGGTTGAATCGTTCCTTTGGCTAGAAATACGAATGTACATGATTCCGGTCGTAACGGATGACACGACTAGATGTGAGGTGCTACCTTCGGTTGTATCAGCATCGGTTAAGCCGCCCCCTTCATCAAAGGCAAGGGGCCAAAAACCGTAATTCATATTATCAAAATCACCGCTTCCCCAACTACCTGTTTCGTTTACCAAGGCTACAATGCGCGTTTTCAAACCGTCGGTATGCGAGAAAGTGTCAATAACAACGCGATCACCTTCATTGACAGAAAGGCTGTAATAGTCCACATCGTTGAAATCATGTATGATCTCCGAATAGATTGGATGACTGCCAATATCCAATTCTAATGATGCTGGATACGAAGATGAACTATCAAAACCATCTTCGTCGGTGCTTTGAAATGCACGAATTCTGTATTGTCCCCTGGAATATCCAGATCTTTCTGCAACTTTAATGTAGTACCAGCTATCAATAACTGCATTTGTGTAGTAGCAAGTCCGATCATATGTACCAATGCATGTCCAAGAAAGAAGACTGCCAGAGGCATTGTACAAAGAAACATCCGCACTATTTGACCCCATGTTGAAAACATCAGCTCGTAAAAAGCTGGGTGCTCCACTTGGAATATGAACTTTAAACCAGTCTACGTCTCCACTATAGTTTAATTTTCCATCTAGATAGGAGTATGAGTTCGAAACCGACAGTTGGTTGTCTCGCGCCAGCGGATAGGCTCCCAGACGTTCGTTTGCATAGTCATCGCTAGAGAGAATATAGTTGTATTTATAGGTCTTGATCCGAACACCGTATCGTCCAACCCCACTTTGGTCAGTATTCAAAAGCTTGATGTAATACCAGCCATTTTCTGTTGGTGTATAATAAATGACCGGATTATCACCGGACGCATAGTCGTCACTGTAGCCAACTTGCGTTGAGGTGCTGTTCTTGTACAAATACATGTGCAGGTCGAGTGCATTCTCATCGGTGGCATACAGGCTGTCATCTCCTTCGATACGATACTTGATGCCTTGTAGTCCATAGAAAACAAAGCGATCCTGGTCGCGCGATGAACTTCGCTGACAATTCTGAATTCGTAACGTTGCGTTGTTATTGGTGACGGGGTTTCGCCGATAGAGATGTTCCTTGGAGTTTCCGTACGCGTCCACTCCATCGGTGGGATTGATGTAGATCGAATGGTAGGTGACGTCTGTTACATCATCCGCGATGGGCATATTCGCATTGTAAGCTACCTGAAACCCACTTCGATATGATTTTTCGATTTCCATCGTTAAAACAGGATCAACTCCTGAACGATTATCACCATTTTCATCATACAATGCACGAATTAATAAATCACTGCTTGTTGAGTGGTAAGCAATTTCATCAAATCCGCCATTCATACCCCCATCAAGTGTACTGGCAAAAGCAATCGGAAGAAAATATTGCCAACCGACAAAAGAACGAAGTTGTTGAAAAATAAGTGCCCAAATTCTGAAACAGTAAGGATTATGAGAATAACAATCCTCGGGGCAGGCATCGTTTGGTTCACCCAAACCGCCCCATTTTTTACTCTCTGAAAGTGGATTGTTAAAATAGACATCATATTCAAGATTGGTTGAGTGTGTGCGCCTGAATGTATCCTTTACAAGATCGGCCGTCATATCATGAAACGCCGTCCCAGGAGATGCATTGCTAACATTCATTCCACAATAAGAATTTGTCACCCCTCCTATTGTTAAATTTTGGCAGACTCTGAAATAAGTACTTTCATAAGTGCCAAAGTATTCGGCACAATCATCGGCATCGTTACAGGCTTTAAGGCAGTATCCATCATTGGGATTACACTTATTGTAGCCAGCTACTATACAGTCAATATCGAATGAGCATGGAATAGGATTATGCGATCCAGCGTAACACTGTCCCCAATCGGTATCGTCTTCGTAACGAATAGTTCCAGAAGGAGAAAATACTCCAGAATAATTATGACCATAGAAATGTCGAACCGTTCCAAGTAAACAATGACCGAGTTCATGAAGGGCAATTTGAATACTGCCTTTTCCGCCTCCGCCATTGGGGCCAGTGAAATCTGGCCATCGCAATTCTGCAGAAGGGCTGGTAGGGATATTCAAAGTAATAATACAGTGGTTAAGCGCGCCATAAGAAGCATTCGCTCCAGACTCATTGCTTAGCGGAGAGTAATAATCAATACGATTATCATCAAAGTCGGAAGTGTTGTATGCATTGCTTCTTAATGTATCAACAGCAAGAAGTGCATTATAGTACATATTGACCCATGACAAGGAACCTGGGTTTGATGCTTGACTGTCAAGAGTATCATAAAGATAATTAGTGCTAGCATTTAACGCCGCAACATATGAACCACTAGTTCCTTGCGGAATACTTGTTACATCGGATGCATAATTTATTTGGTACTCATCAGAAATACGAATTCCAATCTGCTCAGACAAAGAATTGTGGGGAACTCCCAAATAATCATAAAAAAGATTCGTTAATCTGTTAATTACAGTCGTATTACTGTAAGCGTTTTGAAAATACCAATCCCCATTTGCATCTATAGTATCTAAAAAATTACCACCATCTGCCCAGATGCCAACATGTTTTAAATCAATAGATGAGTTGAAATAATCTCTTAGATCGTGTGACCAGATATCTTCTGCTTGAACATTGCCCCCAATCCAATTCCCTTGTCCATATCCCAAAGTAGCAATAGTTTCTCCAGTTTCAACATCAATAACAATATCTTTGGGAGTTTCATTGATACTAATATTATAAGCCCAAACAAGGTAACGACGATAATCACCTTGCCACCACACCGGCTCTTGCCAAGCGGCAGAAGCCTGATTCTCATCACTCTGGCATTCAGCCAACGTACCGGCTTCATGCCGCTCAATGACACTTTTCGGCTGGTAGAAACCATAATAGGAAAGCTTGGCACTGGCTTGCAGGAAGTACCATTTCTTCGTAATGGGACTACGGGAAAGAGTGATATCGATAAATTCTCTGGGAACTTTGTAACCGTATTCAGCGTGTTCAAAGAAAAAGCGGACGACTTCATCACCGCCTCTTTCAGTATGAGTAAGAAAAACGTTTTCATCGAAACGAACGCCGAAAAGCTCTTCAAGATCTTGTCCGTGTTCTTTCAGCAACAAAGCCAGCGCTTCATCCTCATTTTCAGCCAAATCTTCCCGCCAGATGTTGGCAACCAGTCGAGGGAATTCATAGACTTCGTTCCATTTAGCCACCAAATCGCCAGCTGATTCCTCATACATGGATTCAAGCTTACTGGCTACCTTACCCTTAGCATCCACGTAATCGGGTATTTCTTTCCCAATGCGTTCTTGAAATTGCTCGGTTTTGGATGAATTTATCTGGGTCAGACGGTGGTTCCACAATGCCTGCCTGACCGAAGCAGGAGCGGACGTATACTTACGCCAGCGGATTTCGTCCGTGTCGTTTTCCTCATATCCGAAAGCATCTTTAAGTGCTTTCAGTTCCAGCATTTCGGATTCTGTTTCTTGGGCAAAAACGGTTCCGTGCGTCATCACCACTAAAAGGACCAAGCAAATAGACACAACAACAGCAAGACGCATGGCAGTTTCTCCCGCGATTGAGATTGGAGGACGGTATGTGTGGCAAGTCAGTCCTAATTAATTACATATACAATCATAAATGCCTTGTCAACAAAAATAGTATTCAATTGCTCTGAATATTTATATTAAGTTTCGATAGGATATTGATTATCCGGACTGAACTAAAACAAGCTTCAAGCCACGCATAGTTTATCCATGTCTTAGCTCGCAAACCAACCAGCAATTATGTGTTTCGACTGCCATCCCGTACATCATTCATTGAGCGGAAAGGGTGTTTCTGCGGCGGTTAAGGCACCGGCATGGGTCAACTACCGTCTGGTTTCAGCAAAGCGTTTTCTCGATTTGTTTTGTTGGTTCGAGGGTGCGGTTCGGTTTCATTGCTATCGGCACATCCTGGTAGGAGGTACCTGCCATGCTTTCACTTAGCGATTACGCCCGAGAACTGAACATGACCGCCCCTGCCGACCAGGACGAATCCGAACGCCGGTTGAACGACCTGCTTCAATTCATCCGCTCCCATAACGATGCCGACACTCTTGCCCGGTGGTTTATCGAGGCTTTAGCAACAGAACTTCACATCCCATACGCCACCGGTGACGCCGATGACCCGACATGGACATTACGGACAATGGCGCGGGCACTCATCGAATCGTTCGCCGTGGCCCGAATCGAGGACAAAGCCTACCGACGGGAACAGGTTCGGATTGTCGGGGACGCTCTGCGTGAGGTTATAGAACTTATTCGGGAGTGACCTACTGTTCCACGCAGTTTCCTTCACCGTCACAGACCATACCTTGTCCGCAACCAACACCCTCGGTGCGGGGCGTCCATTCGGTCTGGCTGATGGTCACGTCGCAAACTTCACAGTAGTTGTCGGGGTTGGCTTCCAGATCCCTCACAACGTAATCCGGCCTGTAAGGCGTCGTGCTATAACCGATGATACACCACCCATTCGTCGGAAGGAGATGGAGTTCATGTTCGGCGTCGCACTGGTAGATGTATCCTTTGGCGGGATTACCCCATGTATAGCCTTCGGGGTAGTAGAGCTCCGTAGTATCATCACAGCACACATCCCCGTCTTCGCATTCCCACAGGTCGTTCGTACAAGCCATTAACCAGATGCCCCCAGAACCAAGACCGCTGTAACCTTCCGGAGGTTCGGGGTAGTCTTCTTTGGTGGGGTTGTCCAACGGAGGGTTCCACCCATATGATCCAGCATTAAGGTTCCACTCAAGACACCAACTGATGTCATCGCTAAAGATAAGGCACACTTGATCATCCGGGCAGGTGCCTTGCATGTCTTCACAAGAATGGGGGGCAGCATATTCTTCATCCGGTGGGCAAGTTTCCCATTCCGGTACGTCGTTACCATCCTCGGCATTTTCGCTATCACCATCCGAGTCGATATACCCATCCAGTTCGATAGTGTCTCCATCCTCGGCGTCGTTTTCTAAATCATTCTCGGTATCACCATCGGGTATTGACCCGTCACCATCCTCTAATCTTTTCCCGTCAGAATCACCATCGGGATCATCATGGGTCGTTACCGTCCCCGAATGGCACCCGGAAAACAGAAGCGTCGCAATAATCCAAATTCCCACTGCATATTTCATGGCAAACCTTCCTATTTCCCCAGTTGGGGCAAGTATCGACGGCAAATGAGTCGCCACCCGCTACTTTTAGTCTTCATTACGAATGCTACTCATAGTCTGTAGACTGTCAAGTATTTTCAATGAATTATCCTTCCTATGAAGAAGCAAGGTTCAGAATGTATTGAATTTGGACGCCGGGTACGGCAACTGAGGGAAGACCGGGAATGGTCGCAGGAGGGGTTTGCCGACCTTATCGGCATCCACAGGACATACATCGGCGGCATTGAAAGGGGAGAGCGGAATCCCACCATCACGACCATCTACAAAATCGCCCGTGCCCTGGATGTTGATGTTACCGAGCTGTTCTGACCACATCTAATCAATCCTCATCTGACGGTTCTGCACCGTTCCTGATTGCATCATCGTTCTGAAACATCCTGGCCCACGCGTCCGCGCTGGCGTCGACTAATCGAGGCTCCAACCATTCAACCTCTTGTTTGTCCAACGCCCGGAGGGTCATCGTGGTTGGCAACGGTTCATCTGGCCGCCATTCGACCGCCACGAACCAGTTACCTTCGATACAGACGAATGGTGTGCTTAACGTCATTATGGATTCTCCGTCTGTAACCGGGTCGCTTCCAACCGGCAAAGTTTCAACCGGTTGGAGCGGCCCAGTGATGCTCACAACAGGGTTAGTTTCTGCTGCGTATCGGCGTCCTGGCCGTCGAGATGGGTCGAACTGGTGTCCTCGTCCATACCGGGCTCGGAAACGGCGTTCTGGACGATTTCAGGCGGTTCGGCGATAGCGACCGGCGTGGCATCGGAGTCCGGTTCGGTGATGGGTGTGATGTTTTCACAACCATCGGCCTTCAGGGTCTTGACGGTCTTGGACTCGGACTTTTTCTCCGATTTATCGGGCCTCGATTCCAGAAACCTCCGTTCGTCGGGCGGAAGCGGTACCGACGAAATCCATCCCTGTTCATGGAACCAGCAAAGGCACAAGCGGACATCCCGTTTGATTTGCAGATACGACGTTTCGGCACGGGGCACCATCGTGCCGTCCTTCCGCGTCTTGTGCGTGGCGGGTTTCGACCGGTAGAAATCCGATACATTCCTGACCGTGATGTCTTCGATGTTCTTTTCCGGACCGAGGTAGTCGATGAACAACTGGAGGATTCTCCAATAGTTCGATGCCGTGATTTCCTTCGTGCCGGTCGCCTTCAGGTGTTCGACAAACTTCTTGCATGCATATTTCAGTGTTCTCATGGTTCTTTTCTCCCTGTCGTTATTGGCCGTGAACGTCATTCTTCGTTTTGAATCAGCTGGGAAAGGTCGAAACCTCCGTCGGACAATGCCGCAAACCCTTCGGCTATATAGCGGGCGTTTTCGTAATCACCGGTGGGGAACTGGACCTGACCGATTGTCTGGCCATTTTCTTGGCCGCTGATTTGAACTATGTGTTCGTTGTCAGCTCCAACCGTTCCGTGCTTGAAAACCTGGATCGTGAATTCCTTCATGATGACAGCCTTTCAGTGTGTTTCTTCGTCGGAAACGACGCCCTCGTGTTCAAGACTGGGATCGTCCAAGATGACGCTGAACGCCCTGCGGCTGAGCTTGGCCTGGACGAAATTGAATTCCTCGGGCGTAAAGGAGGCGTGAGGGTAATCCAGGATAATGAATCCCTTACCGGTCAACTCGAGGATAAGTTTCCGTATCCGCAACCTTTCGCTGATGGTGTGGGCGTCGACGATGGTCATGATGTCGTTCACGCTGGCCGATCCGTAATAACTCACGCCAAGTTCGCCCAACGTTTCGTCACACAGGCCGACGGCCATGGCGGTAAGCGATAGCAGAATCAGCCGTGCATCCTGGCTTAAATCACCGTTCAGACGGTCGAGGGCAATTCCCGGCTCCCCGACGGATGCACGGGTGACTGCCAACCGTTCGTCGATTTCATGCCGGATTTGGGCTTCCTGTTGGCGGTACGAGTGGGCCTGCCGTTCGTATTCCTTTACCGAAACCTGTTGTTTCTGCCCGACGGTCTGTTTATCGGGAACCGGGATAGTCATTTCCCTGACCATCCGTTCAGCGTTGATTCTGGCGGCCCTGGTGGGCAAGTACCTGGTAAGCTCATCCTCAACGTATTCGATGGCGTCGTTGTAAGGCTGGTAGGGCATTTTCGTTCTCCATGATTGTCGGTTGTTTCCAATTCTTGATCGTTCGCTACCCCAACAACCCAGACGGAACCCCAACTAAGCCAAATAATTTTCATGGCGTGGATTTTTGCGTATTGAGTACGAAAAATGGGCAGGATGACAGCAGGTGAGACATATTCTGACACAGGCTTAACCCGTCAGTATCTCAACACAATTCTTTTGACCTGGAGCGCCCGAAACAGTATGCTAGCGATACTTGATATGGACGATTTTGGATACGGATGCCCTTGGATTGACTGAAACAACCTGACCAGACACCAGACCTTTCCTCCGGGAATCCGAATCTCGAATTCAGCAGAACGGAGGGAACGTAGCGGTGACACCTGACCCCCAACAACCTGAAGCTCAAGCCAGAGTTCGGATCGATGCCCAGTTGGAGGCATCCGGCTGGGTTGTGCAAGACTGGAAGGAGATGAACCTCTATGCCGGTCAGGGGGTGGCTGTTCGGGAATTCGTGATGGCAACCGGTTACGGTTTTGCCGACTACCTGCTGTTCGTAGATCAGAAAGCCGTGGGGGTTCTGGAAGCCAAGAAGGAAGGCTTCACCCTGTCAGGTGTCGAAGGCCAGGCTGAGAAGTACAGCAAGGGACTCCCTGAAAACCTTTCCGTTCCCGTTCGACCTTTGCCGTTTCTTTATCAAGCCAACGGGGAAGAAACCCGTTTCACAAATGGTCTTGACCCCGATCCTCGTGCCAGAGAAGTCTTCCAGATTCACCGTCCCGAAACCCTTGCCGAGTGGCTGTTAGCCGACAATCTGGACGATTGGGTGAAGTCCACCGGTTCCCACACGGCTGCTGACGATACACAACCTTCGACCTTCCGGTCACGTCTTCAGACTCTGCCGGAGCTGGAACGATCCTTCCTGTTCCCAAACCAGTTCACGGCCATCGGCAATCTGGAACGGAGTCTGAAACAGAACCATCCCCGGTCGTTGATCCAGATGGCCACCGGTTCCGGCAAGACCATCATGGCCATCACGGCCCTGTACCGGCTCATCAAGTTCAGTGGAGCCAGACGGACACTTTTCCTGGTGGACAGGAGAAATCTGGGTGAGCAGGCCGAGAAGGAATTCCAGGGCTTTCGGACACCGGATGACAACAAGAAGTTCACGGAGCTGTATAACGTCCAGCTCCTGCAATCGAACTCCATCAGGGATTCCTCGAAGGTAGCTATAACGACCATACAACGGCTGTATTCGATGTTGAAGGGGGAACCCGACCTCGACCCTGCCCTGGAGGAAGAAAGTGCGTTTGAGGGCGTTCCAGACCGTAAAGAGCCTATGCCGGTGGTGTACAACGAAACCTATCCCCCGGAGTTCTTCGACCTGATTGTGGTGGACGAGTGCCATCGTTCCATTTACAGCCTGTGGAGGCAGGTGCTGGAATACTTCGATGCCTTCCTGGTGGGGCTGACGGCCACCCCGGCCAAGCATACCTTTGGATTCTTCAACAAGAATCTGGTGATGGAATACGACCACGAAAAGGCTGTGGCAGACGGGGTGAACGTGGACTTCGATGTCTACCAGATCAAGACCAAAATCACCGAACAGGGCTCCATCATCGAGGCCAACGATGATTTGATGCTCACCTTCCGGGACCGTTCCACCCGGGCCAAACGGTGGGAAACCCCTGACGAGGATGTGGATTACACAGCCGGTGACCTCGACCGGAAGGTGGTGGCCAAAGACCAGATACGGACGATTGTCCGGACCTTCAAGGAAAAGCTGTACACGGAGATTTTCCCCGGCAGAACCGAAGTCCCCAAGACCTTGATTTTTGCCAAGGACGACAGCCATGCCGAAGACATCGTGGACATCATCCGGGAAGAGTTTGCACGGGGTAACGACTTCTGTCAGAAGATTACCTACAAGACCACGGCCAAGAAGCCCAAGGAACTGATTCAGGACTTCCGTAACTCCTACGAGCCTCGTATTGCCGTGACGGTGGACATGATTGCCACGGGTACCGACATCAAGCCCATTGAAATCGTCATGTTCATGAGGGCGGTCAAGAGCCGTGGCTTGTTCGAGCAGATGAAGGGTCGTGGAGTTCGGGTGATTTCCAAGACCGATATGAAGGCTGTTTCTCCTGATGCCAAGAACGGCAAGACCCATTTTGTCATTGTGGATTGTGTGGGTCAGCTGGAGATGGAAATCAGTGACACCCATCCACTGGAACGGAAGAAATACGAATCCCTCAAGTCCCTGCTGAATCATGTAGCTGCCGGTGGTACAGACCCGGATGTGCTGTCGTCCATAGCCTCCCGTCTGTCCCGGCTGGAAAAGAAATTCTCGGTGGATGACCAGGAGCTGATTCGGAATGCAGCCGAGGGTGTCCCGTTGAAGAAGATTGCCCGGGCCTTGGTGGATGCTGTGGACCCGGATGTTCAGATAGAGAAAGCACGGGAGGCAAACGACCTGCCGGAGGATGCCGAGCCGACCGAGGCCCAGGTGAAGGCTGTGGCCGATGAACTGAAGAAGGAAGCAGCCAAGCCCCTGGCAGCCAATCCGAAGCTCAGGAATACCATTCTGGAATTGAAGCAGAAGTTCGAGCAGCTGATTGATGAAGTCAGCATCGATAGTGTCCTGTATGCCGGGGTGAGTGAGGAAGCCAAGGAAAAGGCCAAGGCTCTGGTGCAGGATTTTGAAACCTTCCTGGCCGAGAACAAAGACGAAATTGATGCTTTGCAGTTCTTCTATGCCCAGCCTCACCGACGACGGTTGACCTTTACCGACATTAAGGAATTGTCCGAAGCCATCAAGGCTCCGCCCCGTTCGTGGACACCGGATTTGTTGTGGAGAGCCTACGAGACGATGGAGAAATCCCGTGTACGTGGGGCCAGTGGTCGGAGGCAGTTGGTGGATCTGGTGTCGTTGGTGAAGTTTGCCTTGAAGCAGGAGCCGGTCCTGGAGCCGGTGAGTGAGCATGTAAAGGAACGGTTCGACAACTGGCTGGCCCAGCAGGAGACGGCAGGCCGGAGCTTTACGGACGAGCAGATCCGATGGCTGACGATGATCCGGGACCATATTGCCAGCAGTTGGGAAATGGAAATCGACGACTTCGATTATGCCCCCTTTGCCGAGGCCGGTGGTCTGGGTCGGGCCTCTCAGGTGTTCGGGCAGGAGTTGGGAACGTTGTTGAAAGAACTGAATGAGGCACTGGTGGCATGAATACCCAAAGAATACCTGCACAACTGAAAGAAATTTCCAATCTCCTAAGAGGGGTTACTTATAAAAAACAAGATTCAACTGATCAACCAGAAAAAGGATACGTCCCGATTCTTCGTGCAACGAACATCAATCAGCACCTTGATTTCGATAATCTTGTATACGTTCCTGAGAAAGCTGTATCGAAGATACAGTATCTGAAACAGGGAGATATTGTTATTGCAGCATCTAGCGGTAGTAGGGCAGTTGTTGGAAAAACTGCTCAACTACATCACGAATGGAAAGGCTCATTCGGGGCATTCTGCTATGCTATTCGGCCCTTAGCTGAACACACTGATCCGAAATACATTGGATTTTTTCTTCAAACAGGGGAATACCGAAACCGGGTTTCAGAACTTGCTGCAGGTGTTAACATCAACAACCTGAAACGGCAACACCTTGAAGAAATGGAAATACCTCTTTTTCCCCTCCCCGAACAGCACCGGATCGTGGAGGCCATCGAGAACTACTTCTCCCGGCTGGACAAGGCCGTGGAAGCCCTGGAACGGGTGAAGGCCAACCTGAAACGCTACCGGGCCAGTGTGCTGAAATCCGCCGTCGAGGGTCAGCTGGTGCCCACCGAAGCCGAGCTGGCCAAGGCTGAAGGACGGGACTACGAACCGGCTTCCGTGCTGCTGGAACGAATCCTCAAAGAACGACGGAAGAAGTGGGAGGAGGCCGGAGGCAGGGGCAAGTACAAAGCCCCCGCCGCTCCCGACACCGACGGCCTGCCGGAACTGCCGGAGGGCTGGTGCTGGGCTACGGTGGAGCAGTTGATTGTATTTGGACCCCAAAACGGGGTGTACGTGCCAAAATCGAAATATGGTCAAGGAATCCCAATCTTACGTATCGATGACTATCAAAACGATTGGTCCAGACCTTCGGTCGAGTTGCAAAAAATCAACATCGATGAAAATGAGGCTTCTAAGTACGGACTCGAAATCGGTGACCTTGTTGTGAATAGAGTAAACAGCCCAAGCCACTTAGGGAAGAGTGTTGTAATAAAAGGAAGAAATCTACCCTCTGTATTTGAAAGCAATATGATGAGGTTGACTCTTTCTAATACTGTGAGCCCTGAATATGTGCAAGCATACCTAACATCACTAGACGGAAAAGCTCGTTTAGTTGAAAATGCAAAATGGGCAGTTAACCAAGCCAGTATAAATCAGAAAGATGTTGGTGACACTCCTATTCCACTTCCTCCCCTTACAGAACAAGATCGAATCGTATCTGAGACAGAAAGACTATTATCGGTCAATGATGACGTTGACTTGGCAATCGAAACCAACCTCCAACGAACCACCCGTCTCCGGCAGGCCATCCTGAAATGGGCCTTTGAAGGCAAGCTGGCCGACCAGGACCCGAACGACGAACCGGCATCGGAGCTGCTGGAGAGAATACGGCAGGAACGGGAGGGGATGAAGCCGGGGAAGAAAACTGGGAAACGGGGGAGGAAGGGATGACGAATTTTGAGAAATGGCAGATTGTTTTTGCTTCATTAACTGTCGTTATTGCCAGTATTGCAGCTGGATTACTCCTTTGGCAGAACAGGATTGTTTCAAACCAATTGCAGGCATTTTACAAAGAAGTTGAATTGCAAGCGACACAGGTAAATATGCAAGCAGACTACATGAACACAGATACGTACAATCGTATCTTGTCTCAACTATACAATATGGGTGACTGTAGCGACAAAATCAAAATACAAAATTGTGAGCCAGAGGCCAATATTCGAATCCGCGAATTGGCCGTAAAGTCTTTTATAAAAATGGAAGAAATAAATGCTACAGAAAAAGGTCTGAGCAGGACAGAATCAAGAATAATTGACATGTCACGTATCAATTTAGAAGGAGCAAACCTGGGAGTTGTTGTGACAGAAATCCCGATAGATTTTTCAAATGCAAATCTTCGAAATGCAACTTTTGATGTCCTTACGCTTAGGCACGGACGATTTTATAAAACAGATATGGCTGGTGCACAATTTTCCCATCCTTTTTCAGGCAGGAAGAAATCAGTTCTTGAAAATTGCTGGATATCCGATGCGATCTTTGATCAGGCTAAAATATCCGACATGGAGTTCATTGAAGCTTCGGCGGTGGGATCAAGTTATAAAAATGCTAAAATTGTTAGAACAACATTTCAAGGTGGTCATTTTGGTCATGCAGATTTTACGCGTGCCCAATTCCGGGAGTGCGAATTTATTGATGTAAATATCTCAAGTGCCAACTTCACAGATGCAGTATTTAAGTCTGTTGAATTTGAGAATATTATATATTCGCCGGACACTAAATTTCCGAAAGGCTTCAAGCAAACCTATAACAGTATCGAAAATAATATCGCTATGCGGTGTGTTGTACACAACATTGGGTCAGGAGAACGTCCATGTACAAATGTTGAGGATCCTCTCAGATGATCTTTGTAATTCTTCTTGAAAGCAGAAAATCACATGACCGATAATTCAGCCCGAATCGTCCAGAAACTATGGTCCTACTGCAACGTCCTACGAGACGATGGCCTTTCCTATCAGGACTACCTCGAACAGTTGACCTTCCTCCTGTTCCTCAAGATGGCCGATGAACGGGCCAGGCTGACCGGCAAAGACCAGCCCATCCCTGAAGGCTACCGGTGGGAAGACCTGGCCAACCCCCAGATGGAAGGCACCAAGCTGGAAGCCTTCTACCGGAAGCTCCTGTCCGAACTCGGCAAACAGAAAGGGATGCTGGGGCTGGTGTTCCGTAAGGCCCAGAACAAAATCCAGGATCCGGCCAAGCTGCGGCAGTTGGTGGTGGAGTTGATCGGCAAAGAGCAGTGGCTCTCGATGGATGCCGATGTGAAAGGGGATGCCTACGAGGGACTTCTTGAACGGAACGCCCAGGACGTGAAGGGTGGTGCCGGGCAGTATTTTACACCCCGTCCATTGATTCAGGCCATTGTGGACTGTGTTAAACCGACCCCCGGTGAACGAATCATCGACCCGGCCTGTGGGACGGGAGGCTTCCTGCTGGCTGCCCATGACTATCTGGCCGGAACCTACCAGCTCGACCGGGACCAGAAGAAGCACCTGGCCTATGAAGCCCTGCACGGAGTGGAACTGGTGGACGGGGTGGCCCGGCTCTGTGCCATGAACTACATCCTCCACGGCATTGGCCCCATAAACGGGGAATACGAACCGACCTTGAAGGGTGGTGAAGACAGCCTACGTGACGAACCGTCGGATCATTACGAGGTCGTCATCACGAACCCGCCCTTCGGCAAGAAAAGCAGCATCACCGTCATTGCCGACGACGGCAAATCCAGCACCGAAACCATCTCCTACAACCGGCCCGACTTCTGGACGACCACCAGCAATAAACAGCTCAATTTCGTCCAGCACGTTAAGTCCCTGCTGGAGATTCACGGACGGGCGGCCGTCGTCGTGCCGGATAACGTTCTGTTCGAGGGCGGGGCCGGAGAGACGGTCAGACGGAAACTCCTTCAGGAGTGTGATGTTCACACCCTGCTGAGGCTGCCCACCGGCATTTTCTATGCCCAGGGGGTCAAGGCCAACGTCCTCTTCTTCGACCGGAAGCCCGGATCGAAAACGGCCTGGACGAAGAAGCTGTGGGTGTACGACTTCCGAACGAACAAACATTTCACGTTGAAGACCCGACGGCTGGTCCGGTCCGACCTTGCCGAATTCGTGGACCTCTACAAGCCGGACAACCGGAACACCCGAAAGGCCACCTGGTCGGAAACGAACCCCGAAGGCCGGTGGCGGTCCTACACCTACGAGGAACTGCTGGCACGGGACAAGGTGTCCCTCGACATCTTCTGGCTTCGGGATGAGAGCCTGGAAGACTCGGCCAACCTCCCCGACCCGAACATCCTGGCCCAGGAGATTGCCGACGACCTGAATGCCGCCCTGGAGCAGATCGAGGGGATTCTCGGGGATTTGGAGGAGAGGGTGTAAGGGGTAAAAACAGAAAGGAACCACTATGCCGAAATGTTTTGTTATCCAACCGTTCGACGGTGCAAAATATGACAAACGATATAACGACATCTTCAAACCTGCAATCGAAAGTGCTGGACTGGAGGCTTATCGGGTCGATCAAGACCCAACAGCTGACATTCCGATAGAAACAATTGAAAAGAATATTTCTGAATCGGACGTGTGTTTTGCTGAAATAAGCGAAGACAACCCAAATGTTTGGTATGAACTTGGCTATGCCTACGCCAAGGGTAAAGGAGTATGCCTTGTTCGTTCTACGGAATGCTCCAATTCATTTCCTTTTGATGTTCGTCATAAAAACATCATCACATATGAGTCCGATTCATCTAGTGATTTTAATGCTTTGAATGACAGTATTGTCCAAAGATTGAAGGCCTTGTTAGAAAGAAAAACAAAATCAGCCAAACTTTCTAATTTGCCACCAGCAGTAGTAACAGAGGGGCTTACTCCGCACGAATCGTCTGCCTTGATAAATTTGGGTGAAAGTCTTCTTAATCCTGAAGGTGTCCCACAATACCAATTTATCGAGTATATGGAACGGTCAGGCTTCACCCGTATTGCTGGACAGCTTGCTGCAAAATCACTCCTAATGAAAGGATTCATCGAACAGAAAGAATCCGCTGATTACAACGGAAACGAATATTATGCCCTTTGTCTTACTGATACTGGATCGATGTGGCTTCTCCAGAACCAAGATAAGTTTCAACTTACCAGTGAATATCAAGAGCCGGATGACAATGATATTCCATTTTAAGAGCAAGACTGTAAATGTTGACTTCAACCAAACATCTTTCCCACCCCTTCGCCAATCTCTTCCCTTTACTTGAAGGTGAAGACCTACAACGCCTTGCCGACGACATCCGTGAAAATGGACTCCACCATCCAATCGTCTTGTACCAGGAAAAAATACTGGACGGTCGGAACCGTTACAGGGCGTGTGAAATTGCCGGTGTTGAACTGGATGCCAGGGACTTCAGCGAATTTAACGGCACAGATGACGAAGCTCTTGCCTTGGTCATTTCCCTCAATGTCACCCGACGCCACCTGACAACGGTTGTGCGGGCCACTGTCGCTGCTCAATTGTTCGATCATGAAAAGGTTAAGGCGGCCGAAAGGCGGAAAGCGGGGGTTAGGCTAAATTTGGCCGAAGGTGGCAAAGCTGTGGAAGTGGCGGGATCACGTGTCGGTGTCGCCGCCGAAAACGTCCGGTTGGCAGTCAAGGTTAGACGGAAAGCCCCGGATGTGTTCGACGCTATGGCCGCCGGACAAATTCGTAGTATGCCAGAGGCTGTTAAGCTATCCCGTCTGCCGGACGGGCAACGGACCGAAATCCTGGACATGGTCATCAAGGAGGAAATGCGTGCTGATCAGGCCCTACAGGCATATCGAAAGAGACTGGCCACCTCGGAACTGAAAATCCGAAAGAACAAACCACGACGGGTGGAACACCCTGCCTACAAGCTCGTGTACGGTCAGCACGTGATGGATTCACTGAAAGAACTGTCCGATAAATCCGTTCATGTCGTGTGTACGTCGCCACCCTATTGGGGATTACGGGATTTTGGTACGGAGCCAGTCATATGGGGTGGGAATCCGGATTGTCCCCATGATTGGGAATATCTCGAGACAAACAAACAAGGCGCTCCCGAGAATGCCCGCCGACAGGAAAACAACGCCACGTGCCGGTTGTGCGGTGCCTGGAGTGGGCATCTAGGCCAGGAATACAGTCCTGACATATACGTTCAGCATCTTGTCGATGTGTTTCGGGAAATCCGCCGTGTCCTTCGTGATGACGGCACCGTGTGGTTGAACCTCGGCGACTGCTATTCGACGACCATAGTCCGCAGCCGAAAGGAAATTGGCGAATACTCTGCCAGTATGGAAAACCTTCGTGAATACAATCTTATGGGTATGCCATGGCGGGTCGCTTTGGCATTGCAAGCTGATGGATGGTACCTCCGTTCGGATGTCGTGTGGCACCGGAACAATATCCAGCCCGAATCCATTTTAGACAGGCCGACGCATTCCCATGAGTATGTGTTCCTGCTGAGTAAAGCACCCGGTTACTATTACGACCAGTACGCCATTCTCGAGCCATGGGTTGACTCCGACAAAACCAGGAAAGCGCTTTCTCGAAACGGGAAGGCTGCTTTGGTAGGACGGTATCGTCGGTCGGTATGGACCATCAATACCAGGGCCAAGTCCGGCAACCATTTTGCCGTATTTCCGCCCGAACTTCCGGAACTGGCCATCAAGGCCAGCACATCGGATTTTGGGGTATGCCCTCATTGCGGTACTCCTTGGAAACGGGTCGTGGAACGTAAGGGCACTCGTCCAAGGGCCGGTGAAGGTCTGAATGTGGATTTCCGTTCCGGCGGTTTGTTACATGAACAAGCGATCCGATTGACCGGGGTTTCAAGTAATGAATTTGACCAATGGCTGAAGGAAAATCCACCGCTAATGAAAGGCTGGACTCCTAATTGTGAATGCCCGGACAACAATGGCTCCGGTCGTTCTGTTGTTCTGGACCCATTCAGTGGTTCCGGTACGACCGGACGGGGCGCTTTGGAGTTGCGTAGGAATTACATCGGATTCGACCTCAACGCCAACTACCTTAAAGATGCAGAGAAGCGTATTAAAGGTTGGCACAAAGAGCCTAGGAGCGGGGGCAGGAAACCTAAAAGAAGATCATAGCTGTTCCAGCCGCTGTCGGGCTTCCGTCAGGTAATCCTCATTCAAATCAATGCCGATGAAATTCCTATGCTGTCGCATGGTGGCCTCGCCCGTGGTTGCGCTCCCCGCGAACGGGTCAAGGACTGTTCCACCTTTCGGGCATCCCATTGAAATCATTGCCTCAGCGATGTTGGTTGGCATAACGGCATGATGACGCCCTTTTGACCGGCCAGAATTAAACGTCCACACGTCCCTGGATAATTCGATGGGGAAACCTTCCTTCGCGGCGGCGTCCCTATTAAAGTAATACTTCCTCGAACGCGAAATAAGAAACACCGTTTCATGGGCGACTAACAATCGGTCGGCGGCTCGACTGGGCATGGAATCGGGCTTGTGCCATATCATTTCATTACGGACAATCCATCCATCCCGCTGCAACGCAAACGCCACCCGCCATGGTATTCCGGCGAGGCTTTTAAATCGCAGGCCCACATCAGTTGGTGCCGGGCGAATGTGGGTGGCCGTGGATTTTTGATAGCTATCATTAATAGAGAGGCGTTTTCCCTGAATGCCGGTTTTAATTTTAGATGGTGATCCGGTTTCGTTTGACATAAAGGTGTCCGAAAGAGCCATCCATGCGACCCCGTCCGTTCGTAACACCCGCCGAACGGAACGAAACACTTCGGCAATGTGGGCAGCGTATTGATCCGGGTCGGGTTCCAAGCCCAACTCGCCAGTCCAACCATCCTCCCATTCCTGTGGGTCGGCCCCATACTGCCGGTGCAACCAATAGGGAGGAGAAGTTACGACGCAGTTCACCCTCGTCCTGCCAAGTGAATCCAAGGCTGTCCGGGCATCCATCCCATAGTGCAGGTTTGCACGGGATCCATTGGTAGAATCGATGGTTATCTCCATTTTCCGGCTCCAGCCCCATTCCGAAGAACTTTATCAATGCATGGCCACTAGATCCACACCTCTATCATTAGTACCCTATAAGTACCTAATAACACACGACTAGTAAATCCTCGCCTATTTTCGACCCAAAAAAGCAGCCTCATTCAGCTTTTTAGGCTTAGGTCCATTGGAATCTGGGTTGTTGGGGTATGGCGAGGAGAATTCGCCGTTTGATGGAGGAAAACGATGATGACAAATGGGATTGGGGCCATGAAATCAACCCGACTGAAAGAAAAACACCACATTCAGCATTTTCCAGCATTTTTTCAGCTTAGTGCGGAGAAGTTCTGGGTTGTTGGGGTATCGGCGAGAAGAATTCGCCGTTGGATGGAGGAAACGAAGATGACAACCGGAATTGGGACCATGAAATCAAGTCGGGAAAAGGAAAAATGCCGCAATCAGCATTTTCCAGCATTTTTTCAGCTTAGTGCGGAGAAGTTCTGGGTTGTTGGGGTATACGGCGAACGAAACTTCGTCACTTTGGAAAGGATAGCACGATGAAAGAACGAACTACAAAAAACGGAAAAAAACAGGTTGGTATCTCGCTTTTCATGAAACCCGAACTACACCGGCAACTGAAAGAATCTGCCGAAAAGAACGGAATCACCATCACGGTGCTTCTGCGTCAAGCCGCTCAGGCCTACCTGAACGATGAATCCATTTTAGGCGGGACAACAAACGCTCCCATGGAGCGACTGATCGCCGTCATCGACCATCTAGCAAACCGTATCGACCACCTCAATGGTGGGGTGGAACCGGAACATTCATCTCACTGACAAAGGACTGTAACGATGAAAACCCACGCCAATAAGAAGACATCAACGACAAGTACTCAACCTTTACTTGCCAAGAACGGAACCCCTGTTAAGGCATGGCATTACACACTCGGAACAAAACTCCTCGGCATCATGGATTTGCAGGCCATCTTTCCAGCGGTGGCGCGCACAGATGAACAAGAACGTCCGGCTGTGTGGTTTTCCACGTTGGATCGGTGGGAACCTACGGCTACGAAGGGTATTCGGCAAAAGAACGGGGTTATCAGGGATGCCACCATGCAGGAGATGGAAAGGCAACTCGGGCTTTATCGCCTGGGAGTTGGCGCGGATTACCCTCTCATCGATATGCAGGAGTTCCGAAAAACAAGCGGCATCACAAGGCGCTCTTTCAAGTTGTTGAAAAAGGTCGGCATAAAAAAGGGGGCACATCCTGACTGCTGGCTGACGAGCTATAAACCGGTTCCAATGTCCGACATCGTTGCCGTCGAACGATTCATCAATGGTCGATGGGCCGATTGTCCAATCTGCGACGGCAGCATCCAACTGGTCCCTACCGACAATGAGAAGGACATACCCGACGGTATCAAATGCTGCACGGTGGCTGATTCCAACAAACACCTAAAAAACATCGTCGACCACCGCATTGGTGGCGACACAACACGTTCCTAAACCGTAGGAGGTAAACATGGAACACACAGTAATGCCTGAGTCTGAAGCCCCGAACAAACCGATCCCGGCAGAACAAGTACCCAGCGCTCCCATGCCTGGCGTACCAGGAGAAAGGAGGACGAAGATGGACGTGAAGTCCAAGAAGAACAAGCCAAGTGATAATGGCAAAAAAGGCCAGGAACATCCTGCGCAAACCAAAGAAACTTCCGGCGATGCCTTGACGGAAGCTTCCAGCCCAGAAGATGTTCCTGCCAACCCACAAAAGGTCGACGGGCAGAACGACGAAACCATCACCTTCGCAAAGGCGAAAAAGGGGATTGATGCCTATGGAAATGACACTTTCCAATCAAAACTGGCCTTGGGTGGTTTGTTCGCCGAGCTGTTCTTCGACAATAGCGAGGAAAAGTATAGAAAACGGCGGGGTAAAAACCATCCGTTCAACCGGTTCTGTGCGATGGGCCATCTGAAGACGGTCGGCCTTTGCAAAAAATCCATGATGACACTCATCCGAGTCCACTTCGCGTGGGACCAGTACCCAGAGGACAAACGGGAGCTGGTGCCGCTGGGTGTTCATGAAGAGCTCATCAAGGTCAAAGACCTTCAAACGCGGTTGCAATTGCTCGACCTAGCCATTGAAAAAGGGCTGGGCTGTCGCGACATGGCGGAAGAGGTCAAGAAGCGCACCGCGAACTACACGAAGGCTAAGAAAACACCCCGACCCGTGAAAAAGGTCCATGTGTGGTTGGACAAAGCCATCGACATGGGGGTGGATTCCAGCATGCCACAAGAGGATCTGGACCAGATCGAGCAGAAGGCGGAGATCTTTTTGGCCATGATCAAGAAGGCGAAAACTGAGTCCAAGGCCGCCACGGAACGCCTGTTCACGAACATCGGCAATAATCCTGACGCCAATACCGCTGGCGATAACGCCTAACCACCAACAGGGCCTGTGCGATGACCGCACGGGCCCGCAAACGAACGGAGAATGTTATGTTACTACAGAATCATCAGAACCTGCCCTTCCCTCAGAAGCACACGCCTAGGCGCTTCGATGAGGTGTTCGGAAACTCGGTTGCCGTAAACATCCTGACCCGGCTCGTAGCAAATCGCTCTTCTCGGATCGTTCTGCTTCACGGCCCTTCCGGAACCGGAAAAACCACCTTAGCCAACATCACTGCCCATAGCATGGTTTGTTATGGAGACCGCCAATACGGTTACGAACCCTGCGGCCAATGTGAGCAATGCCAGAACTGGGATGTGCCATCCCAGGGTGTGTTTGGAAAAACCCTCATCCAACGTCGGTCGGCGGCTACTTTCGCCAGCAGCGCATCCGCCATCGACACGGTCTATAACGACCTGAGCGTCCAGTACGGGCCTTATATCATCAACGAAATCGACCGTCATAAGGGCTTACAAACCTTCCTCCTCGAACGGTTCGAAAAAGAGCCGCCAAACCCGATCATCCTGACCACGGCCAACATCGGAAATGTAGACGCTCAGCTTCGAGGGCGCTGCATCCAGGTTCGTACCGAGCGCCTGACGGATGAACAGATGAGCGGATATCTTCGAACCATCGCCCAAAAAGAAGGGTACGAACTTACGGACGCCGAGGTTGGCGACATCCTGATGGAATTGGCCCGGAACGACGCTCGGGGACAGGTTCGTGATGCCCTGCAGATCCTCGAGGCGTTCCTGTTGGTTCGTAACGTAGGGTGACCAACATGACCACAAGAATCAGAACGATTGCCCCCATGACCGTGGACCTAACCACGGTCGGGGTAATAACCGACGGGAACGGAAATGGTTTTCGTTCCAAACAGGACCGAACTCAAAACCAAAGGAGGTCATTATGAGTTCAAGAAAGAAGATGGTACTAAAAATCAATGAACGACTAAACGAGAAGTCCCCCCAAGCATACGCCCTCGGTTGCGTTTATGCATTCTTGGAAGGGTGTGAAGAGGAAAGAAAGCCAGGAAGACGGGGGATACTTGCTAAACGTTACATCGATAATCCTTGGCACTATATCAGCTTGTCGATGATTATGCTGAAGCCGACCGAAAACGAGGCTCGTTTGTTAGCCCAACTGTTGGGATATGTAGATCCAGATAAAGCCAAAGCTATAAACACCCTGACAGGACAAGACGGCGGCAATTTTTATATGGGTTACTACCATCAAATGAGTGCCCAAAGCTGTTGAGGACTTTGCCGGAATTGCCGGAATGTTACGGTGTCGTCCAGCGAACCGTCCGGCAGGACCCGGCTGACATCCACTACGATGCGTTTGCCGGGGACATCCGTCACATCCCGAAGACGGTCGACGGTATTGGCATCGACGACGGTGCCGTCCATCATGACGGTCAGGTAGGGGTGGGAAACTAGTTCTCGATTATCCCAGAGCCACAGGTTGAAGTCGCCGTAGACGACATCTTGAAAGGGCTTTCCGACTTTACCCTTGACCTTGATGGCGACATCCGAACCTGCCCACCGAGTTGCGGATTCCCAGGATGCCCAAGCCTCGCGGAACCGTCTGGGTTCCAGTCCGTTCGAAAAACCCATCCCGGAACGTAAGGCCGCTCGTTGGGTGAAAAGCTTTTGATGATGGGGTTCTGAATAATTACCGGCGGGGTGGCTTATAGTATATAATATAAGTGTACCCGCCGCTAATTCACAACCATCGGATAATACAACGGAATCCCGTTTTTCGGTCAAAATGGCCTCCAGGAACCGTTTGGACACCCATCCCAGACGGTTCAGGAAAGCATCGGCCAGTTGATGAACCTTATCCGACAAGACGGCTTCTTGTCGGCCGATGTTCAGAAGCTCCTGGACGGTCGTCAACTGAACCGGCACTCGGTATTCCGGCAGGAATGGCACTTGTGACATCACGACAGACTGATGGTTGAATCGAAGGATGCGGTTCCTGGAACAGGCAACTTGGTAGAATTCATGGTCACTGGACAGCTCGTAGACCGATCTAAGGCGGGGATCGACCGGCACCATCACCTCGACACCGGGTGATTCAGTGTCGTTTTCATGCCCGACGACCCGGTAGGGCCGCCACTGTTTTTCCCAGGTCGTGTCGACGTCCTCACCCTGGCACATGGCTGCGGCGTCAAGGTAGGTCATATCGGGAGGAGACATCGGGAATCCAATCGTCACCTGGACGGGATAATCGGAGAAATCTTCACCTCGGACACCGAAAAACCACCGAAATTCCATTCCCTTGCAGGCTTTCAGTTCCGATTTAAGCCGTAATGCCAGGCGTTTGAAAGTCACGACGAGGACTTTTCCGTGCATTTCTTGAAGGCGTATCAGGTATGGTTTGATGTTGGCGACCCAGCGGTTCACGGTGCCTTTGTCATTGGTCAGCGTGGCCATCGGCAACCGCATATCCGTAGCCTGAGTGACCGTGCCTTTGAATGGCACGTTCAGTCGGATGACCTCGACTGGCCTGCCGACGCATTTCTCGAACAGTTCTTTGTTGCCGGTGGCGTCCAAAGCCACGATACGGCAGTTTTTCGGGACATTTAGAGGTGTGAAGGTTCGGATGCGAACGGCGAAGAAAGGGTTGAGTTTCTCCGGCTCGTGAAAATCGAGAGCCATGGGCACCGCACCGGCTTTCCCGTCATGTCGTTCGACGGATTTCCGGGCTGCGGCCAGGGCATTCACCAGAGGTTGCAGGACGTTCGGCGGGATCGGTCCCTCATCGAACGTGGACGGTTCCGGTAATGGTCGGATGATGTGCCGTTTGTTCCGGGGCATGGTGGAAGCTACTCGAAGGTTCTCCCTGCGTTCATGTAGCAAGGCCTCCAACAATGTCAGCGTCGTTTTATCCAGTGACGTTCCGGTATCGTGACCGAGCAGGAACCCAGCCGCTTCGGGGCCGATGACGTTTTTTCCGTGATGGTTTTGTTGAAGTCGCTGGAACATCTTCAGCATAGCCGACCCGGATTTTTCCCATTGCCGCAATCGCCCGGCAAGGTGCATCAGTAACCGTGCGGCGGAACCGGGCAGGACATCCCCCAGCGTAAAGCTATGGATGCCGGGGTCGGTGATGGGCAACGAATGGGCAAGGTTTTCCAAATCCAAGTCCGTGAACCCGTCCTCGCATCCGCCCGCCCATCCAAGACAAGCCGCTACAGTTCCCTCGTCCAATACCAAAGTAGTCGGTTTATGGTAACGGAACGGCAGCTGCGACGGCAGGTGGTGATGGGTCACAGCCCATGTCAGATGGTCGGGATCGTCCCACTGCCGCCACCATTCACACCTGGACTCGATAGGCTTGCCCGGCTCGAAGTTATCACATCCTTTACACACGTACTCCACCGCCGACCAGCTTTTGCCGGACAGGGCATTGGCGTCACCCGCACACCGGCAGTTCTTGTCCGTCCGGGGTAGTTTTTCCGACATGATGTTGCCGTTTTTGTTCGCCCACCTCGCAGCTTGTTCACACAGGTCGCGGGAAACACCGGCATAAAGCGTTCGTTCATGGGTGGTGGTTTTAGCAACCAACGCATGGACAGAGCTCCACGTTTTTCCGGCCCCCGGTGGCAGTAAAAGCAGTTCGTCCTTGGTGCCTGAGGACACGTGTCGGTAGATGATTCCCATCAGACATCCCCCAGATCGGTGTCGTCGTCCGTACCCCAATCGAAGGGTTTTGTATACGGAACGTTCCTTTTAGATGTCTTCTCCCCCTTGATAAACTCAGTGTGCAGGGGACACTTGTCGGTGCAGGTCGCACCCGCCCCCCGGAATGTCCGGCACGACCGGTTGCTGAACCGGTAATTCTCCTTCGGCTTCCCGGCCTTGGTCGTGATGGAATTCCATTGTGACCGGGTCTCCGCAGCCAAGTCCCGGCTGCGACTGGGAACGCATCGCATCGTGGCAATGGCATCCTCGACCGTCTCCCCCGTGGATGCGTGAAACGAACACACCGCAATGCCGATCCGGTTTCTCAATCCCATTACCGTGATGTCACCCTGTCGAATGCTCGTAATGCAGGGTGGATAGCCCCTTAAATCGGCTACGGCGTGGGGCGCGGACGGCGTCATGGTCTTCATCAGGGCTGGTTTATAAATGACGGGTTCGTCATTGGCATCAGCATCATTGGCAATCACTGCCCGTTCCCATAATTCCTCCAACCATTTGTTTCTGGATATGTCGGTCCATGCTGGTACAGGGCGTACTACGGTAGACCATTCGACGACCTCCCGGATCGACCACGTTGCCCAGCTTGTTGGCAACCAGGTCTTATAAATGGTGGCCGTCCGACTGAGGATTTCCTGGCTGACGATGATGCTTTTCGAGTGTGGCACACCTGGAAGCCGCACCATACGCCGAAGATCGTACAGGCTGGCGTCCCATCCAGCATTGCCTTTGGTGTTGCGGTTGCTTTCCGGGACTCCAGCCTCATTGCAGATTGCCCGAACCATCCGCCTGAGGATGTGGTTGCCACGTTCGACGTATTCCAACCGTCGGTTTTCATGGTTGTAAGGCCAGAACGTAACGCCCGGTAGAGTAACGTGAAACCCTTTGCTACCGGAGAAATACACCCGGTACGGTACATGATGTTCATCGAACACTGCCATCAATTTCCGAACGGCATCGGCGGCGGCCTCGAAGTTTTCAGTCCGATTTTTGCCGGAATCGAAGTCCAGGTCGATGATTGGCTCAAGGTACCGGACGGCATGTTTCAACGTGCTGTCGTCGGCCTGATAATGGGTGCGGCACAGGTCGGTATACGGATCGGGGTGAACCTGCCGGACATCCTCATCCTCGCCAACAATAATGGGACGGACCGGGTGTTTGTGAACGTAATCCAGCATCGCATCCGGTAGGGTGGTTTGGGTTAAATCGACCGGCATCCTGGTTGATGCTGACGCACGGGACAACTCAACCCAACACCCTGACGCCAACCGTGATTTTTCAGAAGGATTCCCCGATTTCCCGGGTATAATAATAGACAAAGACATTGGTGCATCCTTTCTTTAATGTCCCCAGGCTTTCGTAGAGCCTGGGGGCATTCTTTTTGGGTTCCGATTCAGTCCATTTCCTGCGCCTGCTTGGCAGCATTTTCGTGTTCGGTTAGAACTTTCTCCATGAACGAATCAAATAAATTGTCATCATTCGCAATGATGCGACAGGCGACATCTACGTCCAGTTCGTTATGCGCCAACGCATGCAGGACACTGTCCAGGTCGAACCGGATCGCCCTCCCAGCTCGAACGCACGGGATGAGGCCTTCAGTCACCATCCGATAGACGGTGGCTTTGTGGACGCCGATATGGTCGGCGACCTGTTGGGCAGTAACCAGGGGGCGTCGGGATGATTTTTGGGGTTTCATGGCATTCTCCTTTCACTAAGGCAGGCGTATAGACGGATTACCGAGATTCGACACGACTGGCCTGCCATTAACAGCCGCTGTTTCTATTACCCGTAATCGAGGTGGTTACGTCGCAGAAAACGGAAGGGGGTCGAATCAGCGTTGAAAAAGAAACCACATATAGGAGAAATTCAGTTGCAGGGGGTGACTGAAAGGTGTCCGTCGAAAGCGGAATGAGCTTCTGTCACGTAAAAAAAGGGGTGATGGAAACTGGGGTTTGAGACGGTTTGTGGCTGGTCGAGGAAGAAATGTCGTTATTTTCAGAAAATAATGCTTTGGGGGGCATGTTGTTTCCGAGAGGTCTCCACAATCGAAACACGACCGAGGCAACCTCATCGAGGTCCTGCACTGCATCATGCGTGGTCTTACCTATGTAATAGATGGTTCCTGGCCCCGTACTCGACCCGACCGCCGTAGATACCGACCTTCGTACTAAAGTACGATGTCCAAAACCATTTGGTTGTTGACTGATAATGGACATGGCTTGTGGACAGCTAAATGGGGTTATTCGGGGTCTTTTTCCTGGTTAGGCTTTTGGACAGGCCATTCTCCTGCCTCGATTAACCGTCGTCGGAGTGTGTTCCGGGCAACGCCTAAAATGTTGGCGACTTCGTTCAGGGGTCGCCCCTCCCGAAGCATGGCGAGGGCAGGCCGGACATCAATGTCCACGACTGGACGACCACAATGGATTCCTTTAGCTTTCGCACGATTTACCCCAGCCTGAACGCGCTCCTGTATTAAGCTACGTTCTAGTTGAGATATAGCTGAAACGATTGTGAACATTGCCCGACCCATAGCGGTGGATGTGTCGATTTGTTCTCGAAGACTGAAAAATTCGACATTGAGTGAATCGAATTCTTCTAATGCCTGGATGAGGTGTTGAGTACTGCGGGCGAACCGGTCGAACCGCCAAACCGCCACCACGTCGATTTTCCCGGCACGAACGTCCGTGAGCATTCGGTCGAGGGCGGGCCGGTCGTGCTTTGTACCGCTCACCCCTTCATCTATATAGGTACCGACCACCTGCCAGCCTCTTTGTTCTGCAACTGTTTCCAATTCTTCGATTTGAAGTCCGACATCCTGACCATGATTAGCTGTGGAGACCCTTCCATACAGGCCAGCTCGTTTTTTTTCATTCTTTTTCGTCGTCGGCATCTGGCAGCGGTATCCTCCTGCGGTTTCGCGGGAAAACCTGCACGTTATCCCCTTCAACAACCCAGAAGTTTGGCTGACTAAGCCGCAAACTTTGGAAACTTTGCAGGAGGGGTAACATCCAGGTCAACCGTCCGGAATCACGGACGAAAGCCTTCAGGTCAGCACATCAGAACCGCTCGATAAAAATCTCTTTCGGTTCCTGATCGCCCATTTTGATGGATGTCGGATGGATATTAAAACCGTGAATGAAATTGAAACCGGGGTTTTGAAACTGGGGTTACGACCTATCACCCAATAAAAATCGTGAAAAACATCGAATCCTCGAATCAGAAAATCGAGGACATGGGTAGAGTTCATTAGGTTGCCGAATTCGATTGATGAATTCCCGAGAATTCGGTGGCCGAACGAAAAAACCAGAAGAAAGCAGCTTAGTGCCGGTTTTATCTGGGTTGTTGTAGTGACGATAGTGCCGGGAATGGCAAGGAGGAATGAGATGCAACAGGTTCAAGATTCAGTTCATGACGAATGGAAAGCGATGCTCAGTAGCTATCCACCGCTGTTGACCCCGAAACAGGTGCAGGAGGCCAGCCTCGGGATTGTCCGGGCGAACGACATATACAGCCGGGGACAGAGTGATTCGAAGAGGCTCGACCTTGATGTGCGAACTATCGGCGGACGTTTGTTTATAACCCGAAATTCCCTTGCTGTTGTTCTAGCAGGCAAACAAGAACTTCCACTCTAATCATCATTTTCGTCATCGAACTATGGAAAAACGTCCGCTCACAAAAAGGGAGAATGCCCGACTGGAGGCCATGAACAAACAGTTATGGCCTGCCAAACTGCGATACATTGACCCCGGTTCGTTTCAGTTCGACTATCGCCGCGATGGGAAAGTTAAACGAAAAGTCATCAGTCATAACATGGAGGAGGCCTACGAGCGGGCATTGGTGATGCGAAAAGAACTCGACGATCTGCCAGTCATCACCATGCGACGAATGACATTGGAGCAATGGTACGATGACTGGGCAGAAAAGCGTTTTCCGAAAATGTCACCGACAACCGCCGAGAATTACCGACAGTATTGGAAAAGGATGCCTGACACATTAAAAGTTTTCATTATGGACAAGCTGTCCGCAGAACGGATATCCAACGAGCTTGAATCCATCGACAAACCATCGATGAAGGAACATGTTGCGGTCTTTCTTTCGACTCTTCTCAACCAAGCGGAAAAGGCGGGGCATTTAATGAAATCCCCCTGGAAAGCATCGCACACCATCCGTCCAAAACCCAATCCCATCGTTCCTATAAAATCCGTTATGGAGGTTATTAAACTGGCGACTCCATTCAGCCAGCCGGGACTTGCCTTGGCGGCTTTTTGTGGGCTGCGACGCGGGGAGATCATGGCCTTGAATATAGGTGATATCGACCTCGCACGTCGGCAAGTATATGTAACCAAAGGGCGGGTTCGGGTGTACGGAAAGGAGAATTCATGCGATGCGGGTAAAAGCACCAAAACCGACCGATCCCGATTCATCCCGCTTCCATCCATAGCGATACCTTTCATCGAACCGGCCTTGGAAGGAAAGGAATTGCACGAAAAGTTGTACCCGATTTTTCAGAACAACCTACACAGAACCCTGGCCACGGCCTGCAAACGAGCAGGCGTTCAACGCATGACCTTGCATGGCCTGCGGCATAACTGTATCAGTCATCTGGTTATGAAGAAGAACCTGAAATTAGCCCAGCAAATCGCCGGACATACCCGCATCCAGACCACCGCCGACCGTTATACCCACCTGTTGCCGGAATACGTTCAGCAGGAGGTGGAGGCGGTGTTTACGGTGGAGGAAAAACAGTCCGACGACGACGCTACCGATACCGAATCGAGCGACTGATGGAGGCACAGTGCCAGCAAGTTTGTCAATATTCGTCAACGCCTACGAAAAAAGGACTCAGCCGAAACGGCTAAGTCCTTGATTTTAATGGTGGAGGTGAGGAGATTCGAACTCCCTACTTCTTGCATGCGAAGCAAGCGCTCTACCAACTGAGCTACACCCCCGAGATGTCACGCCGACATAGTCGGCCTCGGTACGAGGCAACTTTTATAGCAGATACTCCCGTGATTGCAAGAAAAAAGATAGGATAAACGCGCCGCTCTTGACGCTCGACGCGGCGTGTGCTAGCATTCCGGCATTCGGTTATGTCAGGTCCATTCAGGAGCATCCCGGCCGTCGGCGTTGGCGTGTGTGCGTCGCAGGTTTGGGAAATGTCTGCCTGTTTTGCCACACCCTCCCCCTTGTTGCGTTTCATCACCTGCCGATCGCCACCCGTAGGCGCGTCGCTCGTAGGCGGTCGGATAACGTGGAGGTGCGAACATGTCAATCGAGATTGCCCCCGTCGAAATTCTCGGTCAATCGGGACGAGCGGATGTGGCGGAGATTTTCGTGGGCCGTTTTCGCGGCGAGGACCGCTACGTGGTGGAGTTCGTGGACGGACTCGACACCCGTTTCCCCCGCGACGAAAAGTGGATCGTCAATGTTTCCACGCAGTTCGGCTGCCCGGTCGGCTGTGTGTTCTGTGATGCCGGCGGGGATTTTCGCGGCAATCTCAGCGCCGCCGAAATGCTCAGCCAGGCGGTGACCGTGCTCGACCGCCATCCCGGACTTCCGGCGCGTTGCGGCAAATTGAAGGTGCATTTCGCTCGCATGGGGGAGCCGTCGCTCAACGATGAGGTGTTGACGGCCATGCGCCGTCTGCCCGAGCTGCCTCAGTTGCAAAACGCCCGCGGCCTGTGGTGCTGCGTGCCGACCGTGGCGCCGCGCGGACGCATGCGCTGGTTCGAAGATCTGCGCCATTTGAAAAACGAGCGCTATCACGGACGCTTTCAGCTTCAGTTTTCGATCAACGCCACCGATGAGGCCGAGCGTGATCGGCTGATGCCCTTTCCCCATTGGAGCATGGATGAGGTGGCGGCCTTCGGCGAACGCTTCTACGAATCGGGGGATCGCAAACCGGTGTTGAATTTCGCCCTGGCGAAGGGGGTGGACTTCGACGTGGCGGCTATTTCCGGGCGCTTCAACCCCGCGGCGTTTGCCGTCAAGCTGACGCCGCTGAACCCGACCACGCGCGGCAACCAGAACGGTCTGCAGACGGTCCTGCGCTCCGAGCGGTCCGAACGGTTGCGCGAGGTCTGCGATGCTTTGCAGATGGCCGGGTACGAGGTGGTGATTTCCATCGGCGATGGGCGCGAGGATGAAATCGGGTCCAACTGCGGGCAGGCCGTCCGGCGCATGGGGCTGTTCGGCGAAGAGGTCAAAGAAGCGGCTTCCGCCGGGTAGCCGGTGGGTTATGAACCCACGACGCAATCGAAAACGCCCGCCTCACACGAGACGGGCGTTGCTTGTTGGGAATCCGGCACCTATTGCGCGACCACCGCTCCTTTCGGGCAGACGGTGAAGCAGCTCCCGCACTTGATGCATTTGGCTTCGATGATTTCGTGGGGTTTCTTTTTCTCGCCCACAATCGCTTCGACCGGGCAGCGTTTGGCGCAGATCGAACAGCCGATGCAGGTTTCGGCATCGATGGAGAAGGTCAGCAGCTTGTTGCACACCTTGGCCGGGCAGGTGCGCTGATGCAGGTGCGCTTCGTATTCTTCGCGGAACCAGCGCAGGGTGGAGAGCACCGGGTTGGGGGCGGTTTGACCCAGACCGCACAAGCTGGCGTCCTGGGTGACTTGCGCCTGTGCTTCCAGTTTGCCGATCAACTCACCGGCCTCCTGATCGGTGAAATCGTTTTCGGTTATTTGGGTGAGCATCTCCAGCATCCGCTTGGTGCCGATGCGGCAGGGAACGCATTTGCCGCAGCTTTCACGTTGGATGAAGTCCATAAAGAATTTGGCCACATCGACGATGCAGTTGTCTTCATCCATGACCACCATGCCGCCCGAGCCCATCATGGCTCCCACGGCTTTTAGCGACTCGTAGTCGATCTCGATGTCCATGTGAGCGGCGTCGACGCAACCGCCCGAAGGACCGCCCATCTGCACCGCCTTGAAGGCTTTGCCGCCTTGTATGCCGCCGCCGATCTCCTCGATGATTTTACGCACCGTGGTTCCCATGGCCACTTCAACCAGTCCGGTGCGGTTGATCTTGCCGGTCAAGGCGAAGACTTTGGTTCCCTTGCTCGATTCGGTGCCGACGGCGTTGTACCAACTCGCGCCTTTGGCCATGATGCTGGGGATGTTGACCAGGGTTTCGACGTTGTTGATGATGGTGGGTTTGCCGAAGGCTCCGCTTTGGGCCGGGAAGGGCGGTCGGGGACGCGGCTCGCCGCGCTTGCCTTCGATGCTGTGAATGAGCGCCGTCTCTTCGCCGCAGACGAACGCGCCCGCGCCCTTTTTGATTTTGCAGTCGAACGAGAAGTCCGTCCCCATGATGTGTTCGCCCAAAAGACCGACTTCGCGCATGGTCTCGATCGCTTTTTGTACGCGCGCGATGGCCAGCGGATATTCTTGGCGAATGTAGAGGTAGCCGAATTGCGCGCCGATGGCGTAGGCGGCCGTCGCCAATCCTTCCAGCACGGCGAAGGGATCGCCCTCCATCAGGGAGCGGTCCATGAAGGCTCCCGGGTCGCCTTCGTCACCGTTGCAGATCACGTATTTCTTGTCCGCTTTCTCCCGGTTGGCGAAACGCCATTTGATGCCGGTCGGGAAACCCGCGCCGCCGCGGCCGCGCAGGCCCGATTCCACCATTTCCTCCGCGACCTGCTCGGGGCTGTATTTCGAGAGGCATTTGGCCAGACCCTCGAATCCGCCCGACGCGATGTATTCGCCGATGCTTTCCGGGTCCATCACTCCGCAGCGTCCCAAAACGACGCGCGATTGTCCGGCGTAGAAGGGAATGTCGCCGCGCCCGCGCCGATGCTCGCCGCTGACCGGGTCGGTGTAAAGCAGCCGCTCCACCGCCTCGCCGGTGGTCAGGGTATTTTGGACGATCTCCTCGGCGTCGGCGGCTTTGACTTTGCAGTACAGAATATCGTCGGGCATGACGTGCACCAGCGGTCCCATTTGGCAGAAACCGTGGCAGCCGCTCTTGGCGATATACAACTCTTCGTTGGAATCGTCTTTTTTATGCTCGTGCTTATCGAAGGTGACGGTGACCGGCAGTCCGGCTTCCTTCGACAGTCGTACCAATTCCTTGTAGACGTCAAGCGATCCGCTCGCCACGCAGCCGGTTCCGGCGCAGACCATGACCCGGCGCGCGATGCGGCCATCCCGCGAGGTCATCAACTCCTGGATGTCTCTGATATCCGATGGTTTTTCTATTTTCATTTTATGCCCCCCAGGATTTTTTTGACTTTTCTGGGTTGTACCTCGCCGACGGTCTGTCCGCCGATGGTGATCACCGGGGCCAGACCGCAGGCACCGATACAGGCAACGACTTCGAGGCTGAATTTGCCGTCTTCGGTGACTTCTCCGGGCTCGATGCCGAGTTCCTGTTGAAGCGAGTCGAGGACACGCGCCGAGCCTTTGACATGACAGGCCGTTCCGCGACACACCACGATATTGTGTTCTCCGATCGGGCTGAAACGGAAACCATTGTAAAAAGTCGCCACGCCGTATACTTTGCTGGCGGGCATATCCAGATGTGTGCTGATCCGGTACATCGAATCCGGGGAGAGATAGCCTTCTTCCTCCTGGACTTCCTGGAGGATGGCAATCAGGCTGTCCGAACTGGCGTCCGGATGCCTTGTGAGAACTGTATCGACTCCGTTCATGGCTTTACCTGTTCCATATGTTCGAATCTATCCTGCGAAAAGCTCCTTTGCCACCCGGGTTACGGCCGGGCCTGTCTGCGCGGACCGACCTCGACGGCGGGGTCGCCATCGGCGATTTTCTCGACCTTGATGGCGCAGACCTTGTATTCCGCCGTTTTCGTAACCGGGTCGAATACGTCGTTGGTTAACGCATTGCCGCAGGCCTTGGCGAAGTGGAAGCTTGTCCAGCACACGCCTTCCGGAGAACGGTCGGTGACCCAGGCTTTGAGGCTGATCTCGCCGCGCCGCGAAGCCGCCTTGACCGTGTCGCCGGTTTTGACCTTCAATCGATCGGCGTCGGCGGGACTGAGCTCCAGCCATTCCTCGCCGCACAGATCGTGAATGCCATCGCAGTGATGAGTTTGAACGGTATGGTAATGCCACAGACGCCGTCCGGTGGATAGCCACAACGGGTATTCGTCGTCGGGGGTTTCCGCCGGGGGGCGATACTCGATGGACTGGAACAGGCCTTTGCCGCGCACGATGTTGCCGTCGCGGTGCAGGTATTCGGTACCCGGATGCTCCTCGGTCGGGCAGGGCCATTGCAGGCCGATATCCTCGATGCGCGGCCAGGTGATGCCGTGAACGCTCGGGCCCAGTTCGCGGATTTCTTCCCAGACCGCCTGGGAACTGTCGAATCCCATATCCACGCCCATGCGTTTACCCAGTTCGTTGAGCCACCACCAGTGCGAGCGTGCCTCGCCCGGTCCTTTCAGGGCGGCCCGCACACGCTGCACGCGCCGTTCGGAATTGGTAAACGTGCCGTCTTCTTCACCCCAAGCCAGATCCGGCAGGATGACATCGGCGTAGGGGGTGCTTTCGTTGGGGAAGATTTCGCCGGAAATGATGAACTCGCAGGCTTCCAGACATTTCTTGGTGTGGGCGATGTTCGGTTCCGTCAGCACCACGTTTTCACCGTAGACGTACAGGCACTTGACCGACCCATCCAGCGCACCATAGAACATGTCGGGGATCATCAGGCCGGGTTTGTCGTCCAGATTCTCGACGCCCCAGGCCTTTTCGAATTTCGCCTTTGCCTTGGGATCATCCACTTTCTGATAGCAATGATAGACGTTCGGCAAAGCGCCCATGTCGCAGGCGCCCTGAACGTTGTTCTGGCCGCGCAAGGGGTTGACGCCGCCCGCGTATTTGCCCACGTTACCCAACAACAATTGCAGGTTGGCGCAGCTCTTGACGTTGTCGGTGCCGCAGGTGTGCTCGGTGATGCCGAGGGTATAGACCAGCGACGAAACATCCGCTTCGCCCAGCAGACGGGCCACCTTTCTGATCGTTTCCTGCGGAACTCCGGTGATCTCGCTCGTTCGATCGAGGGTATAGGTCATCACCGTTTGGTGCAGGGCGTCGTAATCCTCGGTGAAAGACTGAATGTAGGCTTCGTCCTGCCAGCCATTGACGATGATCTCGCGCATCAATCCGTTGAGATAAGCCACGTCCGTGCCCGGCTTGATGCGGACATACAGATCGGCCCAGCGCGTCAGATCGATCTTGCGCGGATCGTTGACGATGATCGTCGCGCCCTTTTTGCGGGCACGCTTCATGTAATACGAAATGACCGGGTGCGCCTCGGTGGTGTTGGACCCGATCACGAAAATCAGTTTGGCGTCCTCCAACTCACGGATGGAGTTCGTCATCGCTCCGGAACCAAAGCTTGCCGCCAGACCGGCGACCGTCGGAGCGTGTCAAGTACGTGCGCAGTGATCGACGTTATTCGTCCCCATCACTGCGCGCGTGAATTTCATCATCGCATAGTTGTTCTCATTGGTCGTGCGGGCGCAGGAAATCGATGCGAACGCGCCCGGACCGTGCTTTTCCTTGATTTCGGTCAACCGCTTGGCGGTGAAATTGAGGGCTTCGTCCCAACTGACTTCCACATGGGCTCCGTTCTTTTTGATCAGGGGCCGTGTGAGTCGTTTAGGGCTGGACGGAAAGTCGTAGGCGAAGCGGCCCTTCACGCACAGCATGCCGTCGTTGGGGGGGATGCCTTCCCGGCCCGAAACGCGCGCGATGCGGTTTTTGGCTTTGTCGACATGCAGGGTCAGCTGACAGCCGACGCCGCAGTAAGCGCAGGTGGTGTCCACCTTGTCGAGTTCCCATTCGCGCCCGGTGTTGATGGCCTTCTTTTCGATGATGGCAGCTGTGGGACAAACCTGCGCGCATTCGCCGCATTGTACGCAGGAGCTGTCTTTCATCGGAACGCCCATGTCGCAGACAACCTTGGTGTTGTATCCGCGTTGGGCGAAGGTGAGCACTTCGTTGCCGACCACCTCGTGACAGGCGGCGATGCAGCGGCCGCAGGCGATGCATTTATTGGGATTCATCACCAGCATGGGTGAGCTGCCGTCCTTCGGCTGCTCCGGCTCGGGGATGACTTCCCAGGTTTTGATGCCCAGCCAGTAGGCGGTGTCCTGCAACTCGCAGCGCCCGTTCTGCTCGCAGGCCAGACAGTTGTGGTGCCCGTTCGAAAGCAGGTTCATCACAATCATGCGCTGGGCGTTGCGAACGCGTTCGGTGTCGGTTCGGACGACCATCTCATTGCGTGCCGGGACTGAGCAGGATGTTTGCAATCCGCGTGCGCCTTCGATTTCGACGACGCATACCCGGCAACGGGAGGCCGGGCCGGTTTTGGCATGCCAGCACAAAGACGGAATATAGATTCCGTTTGCGCGGGCCACCTCCAGCACGGTTTGCCCCTCACTCGCCGTGAGTGTGCGGCCATCAATGGTGATCTGCATGGCTCCTCCTTCGGTTCAATGATTCTCAAACAATCGCAATATCAATTCCAGGTCGTGATGAGAACGACGTAAAAAGGTCGAGTTTATTTTCCTTCTCCATTCGCCGCCGGTCGGCAAATGTCCGCCGGTGTCGCCGCTGCGGTTTCAACCGGGATGGCCAGGCGGGCGGCACCGCTGAAAACGGTCATTCCGCCCGGACGGACAAACGCAACGAGCGTCAGCCCGGCCGCTTCGGCCAGTTCGATGGCCAGACCGGTCGGACCGGAGGTGCAGGCCAGAACGCTCAGGTTGATCGCCACGCCCTTGGCCACCATTTCGAATCCCGCCCGCGACGACAAAAAGCCGATAGCGGCCCGTGACAGAGTCTTGTCCAGCAGCGCCTGTCCGATGGCTTTATCGAAGGCGTTGTGGCGGCCGACATCCTCGCCCAGCGCGAGCAGTCGGCCCGACTCGTCGAAGAGCGCCGCGGCGTGGGTGGACCCAGTCGGCGTGAAGAGGCGTTGGCGGTCTTCCATCTGGTTGCGGCACTGATCCAACAGCTCCGGATTCAGGCGCAGCAGGCGTTTGACTTTGCAGGAACGCTGGACAATGTCTGCGATCACGTCCGGTTGAGAGCTGGGACGGGGTTCGCCGAATGGGTTTTCCGCCAGCGGTTTTCGTAGGGTGAGGGCAACGGTTCGGCCCCTGTTATTGTCGGTGAATTCCATGGATTGAACGTCATCGGGAGTTTGGATGAGCCCGGCCGAGAAAGCATAGCCGAAGGCTAAAACCCGATCGTCACCGGGGCTGCGCAGAGTGGTGGTCAGGTATCGACCATTTACGACAAATCCCAGCGGCGCTTCGACGGCGACCTGGTCGTCGATTCGGCTCCAATATCCGTCACGCAGCCGCAAAGCGCTACGCCTTTTGATGGCTTCCCGGTCCGGCATGGTGTGACTCCGATGGGTATACGATCCGCAACTCACTCCCCAAACGAGAAAGGCGGATAAGGCTTTTGGTCGGAATCTTAAATACGCACCGTATGAAGAATATCCCATGCGCAGAGGTTTTGCAAGGGATTTGGCAATCATTTCGGTTAGATGTTGTGTGGCGGGTGTCGTCGCGCCTGCGTGAAAATCCGAGTTGCGATTCTCCACGTTTTCCCGGTCTCGACCCGTCGGACCGACTTGCGTTTTCCGTCCACATCACGCGCAATTGAAACAAGCTGGAAGCCGTTATAAAATTTCGTTATTTCACTGATTTAGCGGTTTTCCAAAATCAATGCGGGGCCCACTTTTTTCTTGACCCTTTAATCCAGGAATGGTAAATAATGACGCCTTGCGGGCGACTAGCTCAGCTGGATAGAGTGTTGGCCTCCGAAGCCAAAGGCCGCCGGTTCGAATCCGGCGTCGCCCACCAGTTGCAACGGGCCAACCGGTCTTTGAATATAGAGTTCGGGCGATTAACTCAGCGGTAGAGTGCTACCTTCACACGGTAGAAGTCGGCAGTTCAAATCTGCCATCGCCCACCAATCATTACAAGGACTTAGCCACCTCGGCCAAGTCCTTTTTTCTTTCAAATTGACAAAATTTGACAAACTTGCTCGGAAAGGACAGCCAGTTCCCTGATTTCTGGGTCGTCATGGTTGGCATATTTTTCAGCCAGTTCGACCAATCGTTTTCCCTTCTCACCGAGTCTGTTGGCCAGTTCGATTTGACGAACGAGGTAGGCTGAGTTCAAGTGACCGTAGATGTCCACTGTCGTGTTGATCTGACTGTGACCGAGAACCGCCTAGGCAACGGCAACACCACCTGTCATCATCAGGTTCGACCCGCAGACGTGCCGCAGGTCGTGTAGTGTAACCCTTTGAACCCCGGCCTGCTGGCAGGCTGTCCGCAAGCGGTGGGTCGGAATGATGTCTGGGCGATGGATTTTGTTTCGGATCAGCTTTTCGATGGGCGCAAGCTGCGGGTTTTGACACTGATCGACACCTACACCAGATTTGGTGATTATCCGGCTGGGCAAGCGCTCTGCAATGGCGATTTTACCAGCGAAAATTCTCATGCATTATGGTACACAAATGGGGAGCAGTCCGATCCAGTAAAATTCTAACTCCAAAACTGGATTCGGCTCAGGGGGCAGGCAGGCGAATAGAATGGTCGTACAAGAGGATCAACCAACTATATCGCAGAGGTGTTTTGATTGTCGTGGTGGATCGTTTCCTTAGTCAATCCTGCTCCACGTAAATCTTCCGAGAACCGGTCGGTGGTCAGATAAGTCCTCCCCTTGAACATCGATGAAACCTTCGGGTCTTTCCCACAAAAGCGGCTCCAGTTGAATCGACTCCGAACTGCGAAACAGGATACGGTCGATGTAGTCGCCCCCACAGTTGAAATGTCGGCAGAGTTCGGTTAAATCTGACGACTCCATAAGTCGTTCCAATAACTCTACATCCGCATCATTGTCTGAATGCAAGTTGAAATCTCCTGCCACCAGAAGCGCGTTGCCTTCGGAAAAGTCTTTGATGTAGTCGATCATCTGATCCATACCTTTGTCGCGGGCGAGATAATCGCCATCACAGCGACCGGCGTCCATGTGGAGATTGTAGATGTCTACAGTGAGACCGCCGGGGAACTTTGTCCGCGCCATAGAGAAGCCCTTTGTCGTCATACAGTCGCTGGCGCAATCAAGATCCCCGTTGCATTCGACCCATGTTACTCTAGACACCTCACCGAACTCGAAAATCGAAAACCGGTTCAAGCCATCCCCCATGTTCAGCCAATCTGGTTCCTCCCACATCGGCTCCGACTGGTAGGGATGGGACAGGTCTTGTATTAATAATTCATGATACCAGAAGTCTTCTTGAACCAAAACGATATCATAGGCATTGAGCATCGGGCTGATCTGGGGAATATTGACTTCCGGATTCGAGGACGATAATCCTTCCGGAAGACCCGCCACGTTGTAGGTCAATAAACCAAACTCTCCGCTTGAAATGTCGGTCTCTGTCTCGGTGAAGTCTTCATCTCCATCGATCTCATTCCCGTCCGAGATTCCGTTCTCGAACTCTTCTTCCATCTCCAAAAACTCCGAATCTGTATCGCCATCGAGATCGGATGACGTGTCGGATTCATCCGAACATGCGGGAAGCAACATGATGACCCAAGAGATAACGAGAAATAAGACACAGAACTTACGCATGTTTTCTCCTTCTCAATTGCCGATCACTTCGCCGAGGCGATTCCGCTAAGACTATCCACCACATCAAACACGTCGCCGATGAAATAGAAATCCACGATCACGAAGTTGGGCAGGCTTCCCGTTTCCTTTCGACACCGTTCGGCCCGCTCCAGAAAATACGGGTTGGCGTTCGCGATTTCCGATTGCCGCTCAGAAGGCAGATCGAAGCCTCGATACAACATGTGATTCAGAATGAAAACGGCGTTTGCAAATAATATCGAGCATGATGAGACTCCCCTTCATTTGGATTCTGCTGAACGCGCTCCTTCAAACTCCTGTCGCTCGATGATACGATTCTCCAACTCTGAATCCAGCACTACCTGTACCAACACGTCCGCCAGACCTTTTCCACTGATGGAACGATAGTTCGCTGCTGAACGGAACCCCAAAACCTTCCCGATAGTGAGGATTCCGTCCAGAATCTTTCCACCCCATTGTTCGGCCAAGCGGGATTCCTCGCGATCCGAACCAGTAATGATGGCTGGACGAAGGATCGTATATGGTAGATCGCTATAAATTACTGCCTGCTCGGCCTTGTAACGGGCCTTCATGTATGCCCCTTTGGCCTGGGGACTGGTTCCCATTGCGGAGAGATAGACAAATTGCGGTTGTATATCCGCTTGCTGAGCAGCATCGATAAGGATCTGCGTGAGTCCATAATCGATGGCCTCATAAGATGCTTCAGTTGCAGGCTGGCCTTCTTTGCGATAGTTCGACATTCGGGAGCGTGTGGTGCCGATCAAGCAAAAGATGACCGATGGCTGTAGACGGCGAAAGGTTTCAGCCATGGCTTTCACGCTCCACACGGTGGTATCGATCCGAACGTTTTGAATTTCCAAGCGTTTGCACCATTCATCCAACCGTTTGGAATCGGGACGAATGTGAGCCACGACGGAAATCTCCTGTTTGGACAGTTGTTGGACCACGTACTGGCCGACATAGCCGGTGGCTCCAGCAACGAAAGCAAGTGTTCCGACATTGACCATGCTATTCATCCTTTTCAAATTCGCGACGATGCTCTATCCTATCACAGTTTGAAGATCCCGACCGGAAAGAGAACCACGTGAGAATGCTTAACAGTGGTTATTGAGCCAAGGATCTACCCGGCCATTTACGGATCTGAGATGACCTGCCCCCGACAGTGCCCCCAATTGTTATGAGAGATCGTGAGCCGCTTGGCGGCGAAATCCGTCAAAGGTTTCGTCACCGCCGTGCGTCGCAACCCCATCCGGACCCATGCGATGCGGATTATGCGCTATCGGTTTGTGGAAACTTCCGTTTTCTCTTATAATCACGCTCGTATATGTACCTGAACGCATCGAACCCGCGCAAGCCGTCGGACAACCGCCGATGCTGGGCGCCGGGCGGAGGCACGATGAACGCACGTATGTCGGAAGCGGTTGTTTACAACCTACTGCGCTTGATGGGTGTCCTGTATCGCGTACGCCCGTCCAACCGTCACTATCTCCGTGACCTCGATGGGTGGATGGACTTCTCCATCGGATTGCGGACGGTGGACGATGCGGTCCGCCTTGGGGTTCGGGTTGAAAGGGGCGTCGTTCGACCTCTTCGCGACATTCCCGAAGCGGTGGACACCGTCATGACCTTCAAGGACCTGACGGTTCTGAAAGACATGCTTTCGGTCACGCCCGAGGAGGTCATGGACCTGATGCTGCAGAACAAACTGCGCATCAGCGGCAACCTGGCCACCATGAACAAGTTCAATTTCCTTTTGGCCGTGCTGCTGAAGAACAAGCACAGCCGCATGCGACGGAAAAAGCTCGCAGCAAAACCGTTCGCGAACGGCTCGTCGAAGGAGAACGGCAAGTCGTCCCGACCACAGCCGATCCGGCGCGAACGCTTGCACGGCGAATTCGACCAGGACGCGCCGCACCTCGACGATCCCTACCTCTCCGCGTATTCGCTGAGCGACTTTCCGCGCCTGGCCGCTTTTCGCGACATCCACTTCACGAAAAAGCCCGTGATCTGTCACGAGCGCGCTGCACTGGTCACCGACTGGTGCAGGCGACATGGGTTCGAAACGGATAGCGAAGGAAACGCGTGGGTCCCGGAACTTCGGCAGGCGGAGCTGCTCCACCACCTTCTGGCGAACAAAAAACCGATCATCCGTGAAAACGACCTGCTGGCCGGAACCACGACCACCGAGGAGATCGGCGTAGTTCTTTATCCCGACACACATGCGACCACGATCTGGGGCGAGCTGTTCTCGGCCCACGAGCGGGAGTTGAATCCCTACGACGTGTCGGAAGATACCCGCCGCGTCCTGCATCACGACGTTTTCCCCTTCTGGGAGAAGCGGAACATTCGCGAATGGGTGCGCCGCAAGCACGGGGAACCCTTGTGCCAGCAGCTCGACGAGCGCTTCGCTGTGTATTTCATCTGGAAAACGGTCGCGATCTCCCACACGATCGCCGATTTCCCCAAGCTGCTTCGGCTCGGCACGAGCGGCATGGCGGCCGAGATAGAGCGGGAACTGTCGAAGATGGACGAGAAGGAGCGTAGCAGGCGCAACGTGCTTCGCGCCATGCTGCGTTGCCTGGAAGGCGTGGAAGTCTACGCGGATAATTTGGCAAGCGAGGTGGCGAGACTGGCCGAGATCGAAGCGGACGCCGAACGGGCGGGCGAACTGAACGAGTTGGCGAGTTTCTGTCGCCACGCCCCACGGCATCCGGCACGAACGCTGCATGAAGCGCTCAACGCGATATGGATCGTGTGGGTGGCGCTGCATATGGAAAACACCAACGCGGGCTTGTCACTTGGGCGAATGGACCAGTGGTTGCAGCCCTATTTCCATGCGGAAATTGAAGCCCTGCAGTCGGCCGAGGAGAGGCGGCGATACATCGAGCGGGTTGTGGAGCTGGTCGGCTGTTTCTACATGCGCTGCACGGATCATCTGCCGCTGATCCCGGATATCGGCAATTTTCTGTTCGGGGGAAGCTCATCCGACCAAGCGATCACTCTGGGAGGCGTGAAGCCGGACGGATCGAGCGCGGTCAACGACATGACGTATGTGTTCCTTAAGGTAACCGAACTGCTCGCGATCCGCGATCCGAACGTCAACGCCCGCTTCCATCGCGGGGTCAACTCGGAAACCTATCTGCAGCGGCTGTGCGAAGTGAACCTGCTTACCGCGGCCACGCCATCGATGCACAACGACGAAGCGGTGCTGACGGCGCTTGAAAGCTTCGGCTACCCGGACGAACACCGCCGCGACTGGGCGGCGACCGGCTGCGTGGAACCAACGATTTCCGGCAGACACATGGGCCACACCGGCAACATCATGATGAACATGGTGGCCGCGCTGGAGATGGCGCTCAACAACGGCAAACATCCGCTCATGGACTGGAAGATCGGTCCGGAAACCGGCAACCTCGAACGAGACGCGTTCGCGACCTTCGAGGACTTCTTCGACGCCTTCACCGCGCAGTACGGCTTCCTCATCGATCAGGTCTGCGAGTACAACTATTATCTGAGCGAGGCGCACGCCCTGATTCGCCCAACGCCGTTACTTTCGTCCATGATCGAAGGAACCCTCGAATCCGGCAAGGACGTCACTGCGGGTGGCGCGACCTACAACACGACGGGCATGGCATGCATCGGCCTGGCCGATGTTACCGACTCCCTGCTCGCGATCAAAAAACTCGTTTTCGAAACCCGGGAACTCACCTTTTCCGCGTTTAAAAGAGCGATCGATACGAACTTCGCCGACGATCCCGCCCTGCACGCCCGCATTTTGAACCGGCTGCCGAAATTCGGCTCCGGCGATGTGGAGGCGTTGGCTATTGCAAACCGCCTGACCGGCTTCACCAACGACTGCCTGCGCGGCCATACGAATTTTCGCGGCGGACCCTATACGGCCGGGTTCTGGTCGATGTCCAATCACGTCGCATTCGGCTGTTTAGCCGGGGCGCTCCCCTCCGGAAGACTGGCGGGCAAATCCTTCACGCCCGGACTGACTCCGCGCCCCGAAGCTTCGGACACCCTGCTGGATCCGATTCGCGACGTGGCGTCCCTGAATCCCCACCATATGCCCAACAACATCGCCTTCAACGTCAAAATCATGCCCGACGCCAAGGACGGTCATCGCGCCACCATCGACCGCATCAGGGCGTATGCGAAAAGCTATTTCGATCTGGGCGGCATGCAGATGCAGTTCAACATCGTCACCTCGGATACCTTGCGCGACGCCATGGCTCATCCGGAGAACTATCCGCACCTGCTGGTGCGCATCTCCGGCTACAACGCCTACTTCGTGACGTTGAACCGGGACATGCAGCTTGAACTCATCGAGCGCGCCGAATATGGAGTGTGAACGATGGATCGAGCAACCGGTAAGACGCCTCTGATCCTGGCGGTCAAACGCAACAGCCTGGACGACGGGCCCGGCATCCGCACGACCGTGTTTTTCAAGGGCTGCCCACTTTCCTGCACCTGGTGTCACAACCCTGAATCCAAATCCGCACAGGCTGAACTAGCGCACGACGCGCAGACCTGCATCCGCTGTCTGGCCTGCCTGAATGCGTGCCCGGAAGGCGCCATCCGTCCAGACGAAGATCGCTTCATCGACCGCACGGCCTGCACACGCTGCTTTCTCTGCTCGGACGCCTGCCCCACCCTGTCGATGAAACGCTACGGTGCCGCTCTCCCGGTGGATGATATTGTGACCACGCTTGTGCGCGATCGGCCTTTCTTTGCGAATTCCGGCGGCGGCCTGACGTTGAGCGGCGGAGAGGCGACCTTGTACCCCGAGTTCTGCAATCGGCTACTCCGCGCGAGTAAGGAGGCCGGTATCCATACCCTGCTCGAAACCTGCGGAAGCTTCGACTTCGAACGATTCGAGCGCCTGATGCTGCCCTGGCTCGACGCGGTGTACGTGGATCTTAAACTGATCGATCCGGACGAGCACCGCCGGTATTGCGGGCGAGGCAACGAGACGATTCTGGCGAATATACTGCGTCTGTGGGAGATTTCGCAGAGCCGGGTGCTTGAACTGTTGCCACGGATCCCGCTCGTACCCGAGGTGACGGCAACGTCCGCGAATCTGAAAGGCATTGCCGACTGGCTGAAGCGCCATGGCTTTTCGAGAGTCGCCCTGCTGCCATACAATCCCACGTGGCCGGACAAGGCTGCGTCGCTCGGCCAGCCCTTGGAATTTCCCTTCACCCGCTTTATGACGGCGGAGGAAATCGCGGCCTGCGAGGCCTGTTTAGGTGATTTCGAAATTGTCGGATAAAAGGATAAGTTTCAGTAGAGCACGCGAAGTACGTTCGGTACGATTTCAAAGCTCGCGGGCAGCTTTCCCAGCGCTTCGCCATCCACGTCGAGCAGCACCTCCTCGTTCGAAAATGCATCGACTCGCCTACAGCGGAAATGTTCGATTCCTTCGTGGTTGAGATGCTCACCCTTGTAAATATCATTCATGTGGCGCAGAATACGAGTGGATGAAAGGTCCCCGAAGGTCACGACGTCGAACAGGCCGTCGTCGAGCAGAGCATCGGGAGCGAACAGCATCCCGCCCCCGGCATACCGTCCGTTCGCCACGATGACCAGCCGTATGCGCCGCTCGGCGGCCTCCATGCCGTCTACGAGAAAGCGCACGCTCGGATTTCGGAAACCGAGCAGCACCCGCGCCGTCGCCAGAAGAAAGGTGAGCCTTCCGCCGAACAGCCCCTTGAAGCGCATGCGGTTGACTTGCCGGTCGACTGCCCCGCTCATACCGAAACTCGCGATGTTCAAAAAATGGCGGCTGCGGGTTGCGCCGTGAAAATCGACATACGTGAGCCTTCCGACATCGATCTGCTTTTCGCGCGGTTTTGCCATGGCGGCGACGAAAGCATCCCCATCGTGCGCGCCCCCGAGCGTTTTCATGAAATCGTTTCCCGTCCCGCACATGATATACGAGAAAGCCGAATCGGGTGCGATCGGTACACCGTCTTCGAAAAAGCCGTCGACGGCTTCGCCGAGCGTGCCGTCGCCTCCTACAGCGACGATACGGTCTGATCCCTTATGCAGCGCCGCGCGTGTCAGGCGGGCGGCATCGCCGCTTGCAGCGGTCGATTCGATGCGGCAGTCGGGCAAAGCGCGCTCCAACAGCGCAACAACTCGCCGGTAGGCCCGCGCGTTGCGCAGGCTGCGGCAGGATGCGTTGATGATGACGGTCGTCGGGGCGTCGCTCATGAAGCGGCCCCGCAGGCTTCCGGCGTTCTTCGTTGCATGGATGTCCGTTGCATTCATTCTCCTCGGGTATCTCCACCACTATGCATGAGAACACGCCGGGGTCAAGCCGGAAATCCATCGATACAGGGCGTTTCAATTCTGTTTCTTGGAATTAATTCGATGGACTTTCCCCGTGTGTCCCGAAAACTTCATCCGGGTGGCTTCGGCGGTTTGATGGAAGATGAAATCGGGTGGATTGAAGCGAAATATTGAAGGTGGTCTTCTCCCCGAATCCCGATCCAGTGCGACTCACATAATTTGCGGTATACTGGATCGATGAGGAAAGGAGACAAGATGAAGAAGAAGCGATACAGCGAGGAGCAGATTGCGTTTGCCTTGAGGCAAGTTGAAAGTGGTGTTCCTGTTGCAGAAATCCTCCGTAAAATGGGGAGCAGGCCAAACCAGTAAAAATCTAACTCAAAAACTGGATTCGGTTCAGGGTAGCAGGTCAATTGTTCATCGTTATTTGGATCCGAGAAAATGGCGGATATGAATGAGTCCAAGCGTGAAAAACAACTTGTACGGATATTTGAATCAAACGGGATGATCCTGACTATTTCATCTGACTAACGCCGACTGCATCAACCTGGCGGGCATCGACTTCTTTCTTTTGCAGGCATCACACCGAGCAGGTATTGAAAAAAGAAGCGGGAGCGAAAGATGGTCATTGGGTCGGTGCTGTTTCGGTGTTGTAGGGCGTTTCAATTCTGATTGAGTCTCGAATTATCTTCGATTGGTGATGGGTGGCACGGGCTAAACCGTCAGGTTTGCCCGTGAAAACAGCATGGGCAAGCCAAAGGCTTGGCCCATGGCACCCCCTAAGCCGAATTATAGTAGGTGGAAAACGGTGAAAAGCTTAGAATTGAAACGCCGTTTCGGTGTTGACGCTCGGTCGTAAGTTTGTAAGATTACAAATGGTTCGTGACAAAGCGGAGGTGGCACATGCGGATCGGTTTGGCTATGTCCGGTGGGGGCGTGAGGGGATTGGCGCATATCGGCGTTATCCAGGCATTGCGAGAACGGGGCATTGAGGTCGAGGCTTTCAGCGGTGTTAGTGCGGGAGGTCTTGTCGGCGTGATGGCCGCTGCCGGTTGCAGCACGAAGGAAATGCTCGATTTCTGGACGGAAACGGACCCCCTCAGTATCCGAAATGTGGCGCTGGGAGAACCTTCGTTTTTCAGCACGCTTAATTACATCGAACCGATCAAGCAGTTCGTCCATGTGGACACCTTTGAGGATCTACAGCACCGCCTGTATATCGGAGTTACCGCCATGCTCAGCGGGAAATTCAGGATCTTTGACTCGGGTCCGCTCTGGCCGATAGTACTCGCTTCCGCCGCCTTCCCCATTGTTTTCAGTCCGGTCGAATGGGAAGGAGAGTTGTATATGGATGGTGGTATTATCGATAACTTCCCGGTTGAATCTTTGCGGCAAAACTGCGACTTCGTCATCGGGGTCAACGTCGATCCTCATCACGAGGCATTCAGAGAAGATCTTGAATCGATCCGCGGCATCATCGAGCGGGTCATGGATCTTCGATACCATGCGGATCAGGATGAGAAGAGCCGGTATTGTGACCTGTTGATTACTCCGCCGGGCATCGAGCGGTACGGCGTTTTCCAAACAACCGAGATGCTCGATATCTTTCAGCTTGGATATGAGTCCGGAAAAATGGCGGCGAGCAAAATCGATTCATTGCTAAAACAGCAATCCGATTGAGCTTTTCGAGAATATCCCAGCGAAAGGGGGCTCTGTATTGATGATTCACATACAGAACGATCTATAAGGCACACTCGGCCTCTGCTCTCGAAACAGGCTTTGAAATCGATTTCGTCAATGCCAAAATCGACGTCTACCATGAATTGATCGCGCCATATGTGACAGGGTCGGAGCCTGAAAGAAGCCCCCCCACATTTCTCGGGAGCTCCAGCGACTTTGCCAACTCCGTCAGTGCTGCAAGCGATGCGTTGAAACCGCATGTGGCCGACAGGCACACGACGATATCGAATGCGTTAGGACTCTGATCACATCCGATGAGGCAAGACATCCCAATTTGGTTAAATTGTCCGACACCCGCTCTGCTTTGGCTTTGTTGCCGACGGGCGGGTGCCCGTTTTTTGTGACGGTGGCAGTGGGCGCTACATTCGTCCGGCAGGTTCGACAGGCACGCCGGACTGCCGAAAACACCAAGCCGTTGCGATGGCGGTTAGGGCTCTTTTCGGAGGTCTGTCTCGGCGTGTCAACGCTGAACGATTTCCCGTTTATCCAAGATGTTATAATCGCCGACCTGGCCGCCGATCATGTCGGCCACCTTGCGACATTTGGCCATGAACAGGAAAAAGACGGTTTTGCCGCTTGAATCCTCGCACAGGGATTCGAAATTTCCCTGCCCCTTGGCGATGACGAGGTCGGCGCGCGCCCAAGCTTCGGAACAAGCTTCGGAGCATTCATCCAGGCGCAGCCCGGGCAGATCCGAACCGCTATCGATCACCGGAACGAGATCCGTCATGCCGACGAATTCCGCGTCGGCTCGCGTGGCGTCGTTCAGAATCGGTCCCCCTCTTACCATGAATGTCACCTTTCCCGGCGGCATCATGGACACCAGGATTTTATCGAAAACGATTTCACCGGCGTTGTCGCCGACATAAAGAATGTTCTGCGCCTTTGCGATGGCCGTCAACAGGTTTCGGCTGTGATCGATATGAAAAGACGCCTGTTTCACATTCTGAATGATGCGCAAGACCTCCTGCGAATCGAGGTCGGGGTTTGCGCCCAAATCGATGATGTTTCCCGCCACGGCCAGGCGAATGGCCTGGGAGATGTCTCGGGGGGCGAGCTGCTCGGCTTCTTCCTCCAACAGGCGCAGCATCCATTCGTTGGCTTGCCTCTTCTCTTTTTCGAAAAGATCCGTCGCGTGGGCGGCTTCCTTCAACAGGCCTTGAATGCGACGGGCGAAATGCGTGGTTCCCGGATACGATTCGACGTTTTGCAGCTCTTTTACGGTGCGCATCATCACTGTATGGATGAGGTCCGGTGCTAGCCCCAGCCGTTTGGATGTGGATAACGCCTGATTCAAAAAACACGGCAGGCACTCATGAGATATCTTCATCACGGTCGCTCCATCTGTAACTATCGCTTCCGGTTGAATGGCGTTTTTTTAAAGCCGGATAAAGCAGCGCGGCGCGGTTCCCTCTCGCAGGCTAGTTTTGGACACGGTGAGTGGGTGAGCCGGGTGATTTTTCACCCGACAGGCCCGACGGTCGGAGACACGGTGGTGCCCTGCGGTCTAACCCGTAAACGCCGACTCAACGATCGTTGCCGCGCAGAAGCGCGAATTCGCCTTCCGTCACGGAAAGGCTGTTTCCGGTGGCATCCGAATCGTGCATTTCGACAAAGGTTCCGGAAAAGGTTCCGGTGATCCAATCGTCTTCTTCGCCGTAAGCCGTGATCGTCAGATCCAGACTGCTGCCGTCATAGGCGCTGCCAGCCACATAGCCCCAGGGGAAACCCTGCGCGGGGTCGATATCGTAGGTCAGAAAAACGTCGGCTTCAGTGAACGAGTCGGCAGCAGCGCCTGGGAAGGTCAGCATGAAAGCACTTCCGCCATCCGGTCCGATCAGATTGGTTTCGTCCCTTTCCGGATAGTAGTGTACGTCGAAATCGTCCGGCCCGAAGGAAACGTCGGCCCCGTCGGCTTTGAATGACAGGTAAGCCTCACCCGTAATCAGGGGGTTGTCGCCCGAATCGCCATCAGGCGAATCGCCGTCGGTTGTGTCGCTGCTATCCGAGCCGCAGGCCTGTAGAAGAAAAAGTCCGCTGAGGATGATAAGCCATGAGAGTGTGCGCCGCATTGTGATTCCTCCTGAGATTCGTGAAAATGAGGGCCCATTCTCGCTTCGGAGTCCCGACTTTGTCAACCGAATTTGTGGCGATTCCCGGTCGATGAAACGGGGGCGGACGATATGGGACAGATGCCATTTTCCTATCGGAATACGGGTCCGCCTTCACGTTTCGGCGGGTGTGCTGGCTACTTCGCCTCCGGCGGGAGGCGATCCGGCCAGCCACCGGAAATCACCGAAAGGCGAATTCTGACGAGCGGGAAACATTGAATCAATCATGCGCCATCGACCTGAAAACGGTCCATTTCGGCCGTTTTTCGTCGCTTTCAGATGCCTTTGTTGAAATCATTACGTTTTTCGGCGTCAAATCGGGGGGTCAGGTCGATTTCCTACCGACTTTCCGGGTTTGCCGTAATACGTCACACCTGTTCGCGGCATAAACTGGCCGAGGACGAAAGCGCCTTTGCTGCAAACGGCGGCAGGCGCGAGCCGGCCTGCATAAAATAGTTTGTTATTCCGGGTGCATAGACGGCTGTAGCCACAAGCGCCGGGAACTTAAATTCCCGTGAACGCACGAGCGAAAGCGGTCGTATAATCGATTCTATATAATATACTAAATATAATATATAAAAGATATTTCAATGTGGCACCCTTAGTTCGTTGATATCACAGGCCTTTTCCCGTTTCGGCGTTTCGACCTCGAAAGGCTGCCGGAAAACGACCTGCAAACAGGAAGTTTATCCTGTGATAACACGTGCTTCCAGACCATAGGGATACGATTTTACGCTTGTCCGGCCGTGGATTCCGTGTCTTTATCCGGCACCGAGGGCCGATCGGCTGACGCGTGTCGCCGTTTCGGCGTCGTTTTTCAGCTCCATGAAAGCCATGGTTTCGGGTTGACGCGTGTGCTAAAATACGTCATACCCCTTGCGGGGGCGCGACGTATTCCGGCATACCTTGCGGTTCCCGGACCTTCCTGCGAAAGGTCGGAGAAGCTGCGGTTCAAGTGATACTAGTGGAGGATTGATGCAAGCGCGACTCATTCGAATTTTGTCTCTACTTCTTCTGTTTGCCGTTTTTTCGAGCGGGTGTGAACAAAGCGCGACCGTCGAGGACGACGATCGGGATCGGGACGATGGCGATCAGGAGAGCGATCTGGACGAGAGCGTTCCCGATGGCGACTCCGATTTCGATTGGTGGTTACCCGGTGACGGCGACAGCCCCGATGGCGATAATCCCGACGGCGATAATCCCGACGGCGACAGCCCCGATGGCGATAATCCCGATGGCGACGATCCCGACGGCGACGATCCCGACGGTGATGTTCCCGATGGCGATCAAGATGGCGAACAAAAACGCATCCGTATCGGAACCTACAACGTGAAGCGCTTTTTCAATACCACCTGCGACAGCGGCCATTGCGGCGAGGACGAATGGGAGCCGCTGGTCAGCGCCGCCGCATACAACGACCGACTCACGGCGATTTCCGGGGCTCTATCGATAATCAACGCGGATATCATGCTGCTGCAGGAGATCGAGACGCGCGGTTGCGCCGAGGATCTGTCCAATTGGCTCGAACCGCGTTACCCGGTGGTGGTGCTCGGCGAAACCGGCTACGATGCGTCGCTCGACGTGGCCGTTTTAAGCGGCGGTGAGCTGGTTTCGGTCATCGATCACGGGGATGAAAGCCTGCCGTTGTCCGGCGGCGGATCGACTACTTTTCTGCGTGAGTTTCCCGAAGTCCACCTCGATTTCGACGGCACGCGCGTGATCGTTTTCCCGGCGCATTTCAAAAGCAAAGCCAGCGACGATCCCGCCCAGCGGCTGGCCGAAGCGCAAGGTGCCTACCGCATCGTCAGCGCGGTGGCCGGGCGTTATCCTCATGCGTTGGTGGTGATGGGAGGCGATCTCAACGACACCCCCGGCTCGCCGCCTCTCGCTGCGCTCGAAACCGGTGATGCTCTCAAGCGGGTGGCCGACGAACTCACCCAGGATCGGGACGCGACGTATTCGTATCGCGGAGATCCGCAGGCGATCGATCATCTTTTCTGGGGACAACAGGCGGGCGGTGCGTATATCGCCGGAAGTGCGCAGGTCGTCAAGGATGGCCAGATCTACCTGGGCGATTCGGACCACGCCGCCCTTCGCGCCGACTTTTTCTTGCCTGAGTGAGGGGGAATTAACGAAGCGCTTGCTTCCGTTTCTTTTCGTGTTCCTCCGCCGCCAGCAGCAGGCCGCTGATGGTGAAAAAGATCAACCAGATAGGGCCTTGGCGCAGAATCCATTCCAAAAAACCATGCAGGTGCAAAGCGGTCAGACCCGCCAGAATACCCATGCCCAGGGCGTTGAAATCGCTGGGGGGACGCGCCCGGGTCAGCCGCCAGGCCACCCGATAGAAACTGGCCAGAAACAGGAGAAACGCCGCCAGCCCCACGTAGCCGGTTTCGGCCGCCGTCAGCCAGTAGATGTGATGACACACGCCCGATCGGTCGGCGCCGCGTTCGAAATACGGTTGGTATTCGGGTTTCCCGATCGTGTGTGAATAGTGGTTGAGGCCGCAACCCACCGGATGGCTGTTGGCGATGGCCTGCGCGGCGGCGTTGAAATAGCTCCGCGCCTCCCCCGAGGATTCGGGAGCCAGTTCGAAGCGCTGGATAATGGTGTCGCTGGCCTTGATCATGCCCAACAAGCCCACGAGCGTCAGCACCACCAGAAGCGCGGCCTTGCGTCCGCTGGCCCGCTGATAGAGCGACAGCATCAGCACCAGTCCCAGCGCGCCGCCCAAAACGGCCAGCCCGCCGCGCGAAAAGGTGGAAATCACGGCGAACAATCCCCCCACCACCGCCAACCAGTAAAGCCCGTTGAGCTTGGTCTTGCGATGCAGGATCATCGCCAGCAGGATGGGCACCAGCAGTTCCAGGTAGAGCGATAAGGTGTTGGGATGGTAGAAGGTTCCCACCGCCCGATAGATGCCGCCCAGGTACTTGGCGTAAAACACCTCCAAGGCCTGTACGACCACCGCGACCGCCAGTGCCGTGACCGCCAGCCGGATCTCTTCGGGGCGGTATCGCAGGAAGTTGTAGGCCGCCACGAAAGCCAGATAACCCAACAGGATTTGATAGAGGGTGAAGACTCCGTAAAGGGGGATTTCCGACTGGATGATGGAGATGACGGCGATCAGGATGAACAGCCAAAAGGGTCGTGCCGCTTTGGGCACCCACACCAGGCGGCCGTAACGGCGGCGGCCAAGCGCCATTCCGACGATCAGAGTCAGCGCCAGCAGGTTCGCCAGATCCACTTCGAAACCGCGTGCATCGCCGCGGTAGGTGTCGATGGCCATGAATTTGATGTTGAAGGAATGGGCCGGAACCAGTACCATAAAGAAAAAGATCACGCGCGCCCAACGGTGGGACATGCGGACAAACAGGGCGCCCAGTGGCACACCGATTGTCAAGGCCATAAGAAACGCCGCGATCTTCATGCGCTCAACCTGCTCCCTGTTTTCACTTTCCCATCAAAGCGGCGTGTCGGCCGCCTTCTTCCGAACGTCGTTATCCTAGCAGACCTTGCGCTCGTGCGCCAACCGGCTTGCGTCGCCCGTTTCAGGGGAGAGGGTTGGCCTGATCGGCTCCACCGGGTTTCCACGAATCGGGCGGCTTCATATTGTAGTTGATCAACGCCGCAAACAGCTTGATATTGGGCGCGTAGTCGCCCCAGACCGTCGATTCGTTGCAGGGCACCAGCGTGCGCACATCGCCGTAGCGCAGCGCCAGCGGTTGCTCCTGCATCGGCGGATAAAACGTATCCACCGCCGCTTTGGACCAGGGTGCGCGCGGGGGACCGTCGACCGGGCCGAAGACGGGAATGCCCGGAACCGCTCCTTTCCCTTTTTTGATCCAGGCCAACGAATCGAGGTGCAGCGGTTCTTCGGGATGACGACTGCCGAGTCCGGTGTAAAACACCATGCCCAGAGGATTGCAGCCGAGAATGTAATCGGCGTTCAGGCTCATGGCGTCGAACAGATCCTGTTTCGTTTTCGAATCGATCCCGATGGAACGCATGGCGAAGATGGCCGTATCGGAGTAACGCCCCATGGTGGCGCCTTTTCCCCAGGTGACGGGATCTTTGAAGCGCCGTCCGTTGCGGTGGGCGTGGGACTTGGCAATCGTCTCGATCATCCCCTTGATGAACTGCGGCATCCAGCGTTGGACGATCTCCCGGATGTGGGGGCTGGCTGCGGGACTAGCCAGGTAGGCGGTCAAGTAATCCGCGTGGGCGAAGGCCTCGTTGCGGTTTTCCATGGCGTGCGCCACGGCATTGGGGGTCGGTTGATGAAACAGGGCCAGCTTGTTGAAAGCGCCGTAGGGCCCCATGGTCGTCCAGGCTTTATCGAATTCGCTGCGGTAGGGCGTCTGGCCGGTAAGCAACAGCAATTCGCCGGTGGCGTACAGCATATCCGCCGGGGCCGCTTGATTGCGTCGGGCGTAATTGAAGGCCTTCACCGCTTTCTCGGTCAGCTCTTTCGTTCGTTGGGGATCGAATTTGCGCAGGAGACGCGCCGCCTGGGCGAAGAGTCCCGCCGCCCGTGCGGTGATGTTGGGATGGACGCCGTAGGTCCAGTAAGGCAGCGGGTCTTCGTTGGCCAGATAGATTCCGTAGGGGTGTTTGTAGGATTCCACGCCGATGCGCACGCCGCCATCGGGTTCTTGCAGGGCCTCCCAGCCTTTGACGCCCCACAGGGCTTCGTCCAGCAGATCGGGAATGCCGTTGCCGCTTTCGGGGAGCGTCAGCTGGCCGTCGGTGAATTTGAAGGGATTCAGCTCGTAGGCGCTCATCAGCAGCATGGGAATGACCGTGTGCATCGGCCGCTGATCGTAATCCCCGGCGTCGTGGTAGCCGCCGGTCAACGGTCGTTTGCCGGTTTTCGGTGTGTTGGGCGGGTGCATGCGGTTAAAGTCGGTCTGCGTGCCGGTGTAGGCCTCGGTATGCGCGGCCGGACGCGCCCAGAAGGTGGCCTCGGGGGTCAGTTCCGCGCCCCAGCGATTGTGAAAGAGTCCGCGTGCGGCGATGTAGAAGGCTTTGAAGACGGCCAACTCACTGACAGCCGTAGGCCAGGAAACGCCGATACCCGGAATGCGGATCCGATAGCGGACGGTCTCGGCGGCCGGGACGTTGTGCAGGTCGATCTCGCGGACGTCGCCTCCGGCGTCCCAGTCGTTGGTGGCGCGGTGGCGGATGGGCGCGCCCGACAGTGTGGCTTGGCGCGGAAACAAGGGGTTGGCTCCTTCCGCCAGCACCTCGGCCACCGCCGGGAAGTCGTTCAGCGACAGTTTCCCGCCATCGCCCAGATACCCGTAAACATAGGCATAACGTTGTTTGGCGCGCGGATTGTAGCCCACCTGGTTGACCTGGATAACCGGTGTTTCCAGGTAGCGGTCGGAGAAGGGCAGGGTAATCCGTAAGCCTTGCGGACCTTTGATCGTCAGGATGTCCTTTTCACCCACCGGCTCGCTCAGCATGAAAAAAAGCTGGTGGTCCACATCCATGCGTGCGTCATCGGTGGGTTTATTGGGACCGATCTGGTAGCCGGGCGCGCCGACCGGGATCGAGCGGCGATGGATTTGGCGAATCGGCAGGGGGCGGCCGTCCAGACGGGTGAGCGACCAGTTTGCCTTTTGCCAGCTTTCGCCTTTTCCGTTGGCCAGGGTCAGCATCAAAATGGAGGGCCCCATCAGGTGCGCTTCGCGCAGGGCGTTGTCCAATTTCGCGCGGGGTCCGCCCAGGGTGCGCGCATGCAGGTTGGCCGACTTGACGCCCTTGGGGGTGTCGGCTTCGATGCGAATGAACACATCGACGGCCGCCGCCAGTCCGGTCAACGTCATCTGGGTGGTGCGGCCGCCAAGCTTCTGCGGTTTGCTCGCCAGCGGCAGGGCCGTGTTGGGCATATCGGAAGGTTCGGGCCCGAACGAAACCCGGATTTCGCGTGCGTCGGCGATCGCGTCCCAGGATAGTTTCACGCTGCTGGAAGTGGTACTTTCGACCTTCGCCGACAGGGCTTGCGGCCCTCCCAACGGCGCCAGCTGCGGTAAGTCGTTCTGAGCGGCGAGGGGTTGAGGGAGTCCGATGAGGGCGAGAACAAGGACGAGAAAAGAGAAGCCCGATTGGAATACCCAGAGACTATCTTGAGGTCGTTTCATCGCGTTTACCCTGTCGTTATGCCGGTTGATTGCCCTGCTGGCTCAACGTCATGTCCCATTACCCTGATTGGTTGTTGCGATATAGGATAGCGCAGATTCCGATTTTATGTCGGGCTTTTCGACGAAAAGGGAGTAAATGGTGGAACAGAAAGCCTGCGAAAACCTTCTAATCGGCCAAACGCAAGGTTTGACTGGAAGTTGACGACGGACGCTATATGCGCTAAAATACTATATTCTCACGTGTTTTCAGGAGTTTCGGTGAAGAATGATGCGGGGACGTTTTGTACATATCGCGGCCGCGGTTTTGCTGATAGCCTTGCTGGCGGCCATGGCGTGGTGGACCGGGCTGGATCAGCCGGTCGATTACGACGAAATCCACCATCACTTGCCGAGTATCCGGTTGTTTATGAAAGATTGGCCGAGTATGCCGTTAAGCGGCTATGAGTCGGCGTCGGGACCGGTGCCCTATTGGTTATGGGCGGGCTGGGGCAAGTGGGTCGGGGATTCCCTGGTAGCCTTTCGACTCCTGACTCTTCTGTTGGCCTCGGCTTGCGTGCTGTTGCTGGCGCTGCTTGCACGGCGCGAAACCCCGGATCGGCGCACGTTGTTGTTCTTGCTCATGGTGCTGCAACCCTATTTCATCGCGCGCGCTTTTTCTCTCTATACCCTTGTTCCCGCATTCTTTTTTGGACTTCTGGCGCTGGTTGCCTATGATCGTTCTCGCGATGAACGTGCCTCGGCGCTGTGGCTCGGGGTTTATGCAGCTGCGGCGGCGCTGGCCATCTGGAGCCGCCAGTTTTACCTGTCTTACGCCGTCGGGATTGCCGCTTCTTTTCTCTTGGAGCGGTTCGGATCGCGCCGGTCGCATAAACGTGTCTGGCTGCGTGGGGTGGCCGTCGTACTGCCGTTGGCGGCGCTGGCGGTTTTAATTTGGGTTTGGGGCGGAACGACGCCGCCGGGTTATGCCGGGAACGCCAGTCGCGGCCTCAACCTGATGCAGGTGGATTTCGCTTTCATTTTCCTGGGTTTGTGGTTTCTACCGGTCTTTCTCGACAACCTGACCAACCTGCCCAAATGGTGGTTGTTGCTGGGCGCGTTTCTGGCCCTGCACATGCTGGCCGGACCGCTTTACATGGCGGATCCGGCGGCGGTGGGGCTGGCCGGTAATACGGTAACCGGCGTGATTCCCAAAGCCCTGTTGATGCTGAAACAGATCGGGATTCCGGTGCTGGGTTTGCACATCGTGCAAACCGTCGCCTGGTGGGCGGGTTTCGGCATCGCCTGGTTCTTCGTCAGCCATATCCGTCAGCGCTATGTGCTGATCGCGCTGGCGCATGTGGGCATTCTGCTGTTTGTTCCGCATGTATGGGAACGCTATTATCTGGCGGTGGTGCCGGTTTTGTGGCTGGCTTTGGCCGATCGCATTCAAAACAAACGCCTCTATTGGCTCTGGGTTGTGCTGCAGGCGCTGGTGGTTGGGCGTTACGTGATGGAAAAGGTGAATTAAGCTCGTTTGTTTGGAAGGAACTTGATGGAATCGGCCCTACATGACCCCATCTTGACTCGCGCCATTGAAGCGGCCCGCTGGGTGTCTTTCGACATTTTCGATACGGCCATTCTGCGCAAGGTCGGTTCGCCGCACGATGTTTTCGCGATCGTGGAAATCGAGGCCCGTTTGCGGCTGGGACGCCCGGATTTCGACTTCGTCGATCTGCGTTCGGAGGCAGAGCGGGACGCGCGCCATCGTTTGGAACAAAGCGGGAGATTGGCTTTCCTGTCATTGACCGATATCTACAAAGAGCTGGAAAATCGGCCGGAAATCGGTCCGTCGGTGGCCCGGCAACTGATGGAAATCGAAATCGGGGTCGAGCTCAACCTCGCCACCCGCAATCCTTTCATTCACGAAGCGTATCGTCTGGCACTGGCGCGCGGAAAAATCGTTCTCTTTATTTCCGATATGTATCTGCCGGAAGACGTTCTGGCCCAGATGCTGGACCGGAGCGGGTACACCCGTTATCGGCACCTGTTCGTTTCGAACGAAGTCGGCTTGCGTAAACGTGAAGGCGATCTCTTCAAACATGTGTGCCAGCAGATCGATGCAGCGCCCAAACGGGTTTTGCACATCGGCGATGATTGGCTGTCGGATATCAAGATGGCGCGTCGCCGGGGCTTGCGGACCTACCACTACAAACGTCCGGCTTTGCTCGCGGAAACGTACCTGCCGGACGTGGGTGAATGGGACGCCGGGACGGCCGAAAGCGGGGTGGTGAAAGGCTTGGTAACCAACTCGCTTCTGGCGGCGCGCCCGATGAACAAGCGGCGAGTCGAGGAGGATTACTGGTATCGTCTCGGGTACGCAAATGTCGGTCCGCTCTATACCGGATTCGCCTTGTGGCTGGCCGACGCCGTGAAAAAAGACGGGATTCGCAAGGTCTATTTTCTCTCCCGCGATGGCTATATCATGGAAAAGGCTTACCAGCGCCTGCGGGAGAGTCACCGCGAGCTGCCGCCGTCCGCCTATCTCTACGCGTCACGCCGGGCCTTGCGTTTTGCCGCGCTCGAAAATTTCGACAACGGCGAACTCGACTTCTTCCTGCGGCAATCGCACGCCATCCAGGTGCGGCATCTGTTGGGGCGGTTGGGTCTCGATGCCGGGCGTTACGGGGACGAGATTCGCAAGGCCGGGTTCGCGGGTCCGACGGAACTGCTGCGGCCTTTGCGCTCCGAAGCGGCCTTGCGGCACCTCGTGCACCTGCTCAAAGAACCGATTCTGGAAGCGGTGGAAAAACAGCGAATACGGCTGCTGACCTATCTTAAGGAACTGGAATTCGAGGTGGGTGGAAAAGTGGCCCTGGTGGATATCGGCTGGCAGGGGAGTATGCAATATACCTTGGATCGCTTGCTCGCCCGTTTGAACTGGCCCACCCTCATCTCCGGTTACTACCTGGCGACCTTTGCCGAAGCGCTTCGGCTGGGTCAGCGAAGCGATCGGATGAAGGGCTTTCTTTGTCAGTTCAGCGAACCTCCCACCCACCATCAGGCCATTTTGCAATGCGTGCCGTTTTACGAATTTCTGCATACGGCTCCTCATGGAAGCGTGCGGGGATACCGCGATGTGGAGGGCGAGGTTCAGCCCGACTTCGAACCGAATTTCATTCCGCAACAGAATCGACTGGCCGAAGACGTGCAGACCGGTGCGTTGGATTTCATGACGGATTTCCTGGAAGTCCGGCGGGATTATCCCTGGTTGGCTCTATCGCCGGAATTGGCTTTCGCGGCCGTGCGTCAAGTGGTGGCGCAGCCCAGTTGTCTCGATGCGGTCAAGATCGGCGACCTGCAGCATGTCGATTCATTTGATCATGTTGAAGAATCCGGGTATTTTGCCCGTCCGCCCGCTTGGCGTGAAAGTCTGAATGTCAAGCGCTTGCGACGGGTCTATTTGCAGAGCTACTGGAAGATGGGCTTTCTTCGTCGGTTGACCTGCCGCGAACATTGGCTGTCCGGCTCCTTAAAACGGATTCTGGAGTCCTTGGGTGCTTCGTCCGACTGAGTGCAACCGCCAAAGACGCGCCATGGAATTGCAGGAATAGGAGGGGCGCTTCAGAGGCTCAGACATTCGCAGGTTCCGAAAATGCATCATGAGTTTCGAGCAATGCCGGGAAAAAGATGACTCATTCAAATAACGATACACCGCCCCCCGCTCAACCGACCGAACAGCCGGATCCGGCCGCCGAGCCGACACCCGAAAACGAGTCGCCGAAATCCGTTTCGGATCATTGGCTGACGCTGCACGCGGTCACCGGGATTTTCCGGATGGGTTCGCAACTGGCGGCCATGATGGTGCTGGTTCCCATCATTATCGGCTATGTCGGGGAAGAGCGTTACGGAGTCTGGACGCTGGCGATGGCCGTTATGGGCATTTTGAGTTTTTTCGAACTCGGGCTCGTGCAAAGCACCAACCGCCACCTTTCTTCCATCGATTTTCGTAGTGATCCCGACATGATGCGTCGAATGGCCTGCACCTCTTTCTGGGTGACGGTGGCTGTCGGCTTGTTGGTGTTGATCGTGGGATTGCCGCTTTCCGGCCCCATCGGGGTGCTTTTGGACGTCCCCGAGCGCATCCGCGCGGAGGCCGGGCTGGTGGTGGGGATTTTCGTATGGCGGCTGGCCCTGTCGGTTCCGTTGCGCAATTTCAGTTCGGTTCTGATTTCGCAACGTTACATGGCCAGGGCGCATTTCACCCAGGGCTTTTCCAATCTTTTGTACTTTGGAACCGGTTTGGCGACGCTTCTGGCGGGTTGGGGACTGGAAGGCTTGGCGCTGGCCTATCTGGCGACGATGTTGGTCGAACACGCCCTTTATCTGATCATGGCGCGGGCCGTTATCCCGCTCTCGTCCTATCGTCTGAAATATTTCGACCGCAGCCTGATTCCCAACCTGTTGGAATTCGCCATGTTCGCCTGGCTCGGGCAGGTAGTTACGGTGATTTTACAGCGGGCCAGCGTCTTGATCGTGCAGGTCACCTCCGGATTGATCGCCACCGGCGGTTTCGGATTGGCGGCCCGCCTGACCGCCATCAGCGCCGAACTGGCGGCGCAGGTGACCTTTGCCGGGGGGCCCAAGGTGGCCAAGTTGGCGGCCGGATCGGACGAACAACGTTTGGAGGCGGGCTGGTTGACCCTCACACTCGGTCGACGCGCCATGCTGCTGAGCGGACCTCTGGCCGCGATGGCGATTCCGCTGGGCGGCACCTTTTTGGTCGGATGGGTGGGGGGCGAAATGGCCCCCATGGCCGAGCTGCCGCTGTTGATTCTGGCTTTGGGAACCTTTCTCAACGCGCCGACCATGACCACTGCGAATACCCTGGCGCTTTCGGGCGACCATCGTTGGAGCAACTTGACCTCCATGGGCCTGATGGCCGTCTATTTGCCGCTGGCCTTTTCATGCGGCGAGTTGTGGGGACCGGCCGGAGTCGCGGCCGCCGGATTGTCCGTCAATCTGTTTCTCATGCTTCCCCTGTTCTTGTTGCGCTTGTGCATCAAGCTGGACGTGCGCCTGGATCGCTGGGTGCGCCTGGCTTACTGGCCCCACCTGATTCCGTTTGTGGTCAGCATGGCGGTTGGTTTCGGACTCAATGGCTTGATAACCCGGCAGTGGGCCGCCGGACGCATGTGGCTGGTGGCCTCGGTTCTGGCCGGCGTCGTCGGGGGCGTGATTTATATGCTTCTCTATTTCGGATTTTCCGCCCCCAAAGATGAACGGCTGCAGGCCGGTCGCATGCTGAAACGCGTGCAACGGCGGTTTCTCTAAAGCAGCCGCCTTTAGGGGATTGGAAGGGATTAACGAACAGGATAATCATGTCGGAACGGGTCAATCGTCACGATTTGGAGATTCGAGCGCTTGAGAGCGAGGCGGATTGGCGTGTGTGCCGAGAGCGGTTGCTGCAACTGGAAACACAGATGCCGCCACAGCCCTGGACGAGTTGGAAGCACGTGAAACTTGTCCGCGAACTGGCTTTTCCCCACGACCCCTTCTGGTTGCTGCTGTTCAAGGATCAAGGCGTTCCCTTTGCCGCTTGCGTTTATCGCTGCGACAGGCGGGCCTCCAAACTGGGCCATATGGCCGTGTTGCGCTCGTTGGACTGGCTCAGCGGCAGTCTGCCGCCGGTCTGGGCGGTGGCGGGTCGGGAGAATGAGGCCGCCGAACGGCTGGCCGAATGTCTGCCCGAACTGGGAAGGGTGACCGGCTGCCATTTGCTGTGTCATTCCCAGGTCATGCGCCGTGATGGCGAAGGCTATATCGCCGCTTTGCAAGCGGCCGGACGGATCCATTCCCAGCGCAGCATCAGCTTTTCACAGGTGATCGAGGTCGCCCGCTGGGTGGAGAAAACCAATATCAAAAAGCGCCGTCAGAACATGCGGCGTTTCGAGAAAAAACTGCAAAGCGAGTTGGCGCTGGAGGCGCGGTTCGTCCGCCACCGGGGCGATGTGATGACGACCTTGAAAGACAGCGGTCTGTGGGAACAGTTCAACCGTCTGCATGAGGCGTCCTGGCAAACCCAATACCAGACCCGCCTGGGCACCGTGCACGCGGATCCATCCTGCCTGTACATGGAAAAAGCGCTGGAATCATGGAGCCGAAAGGGCTGGCTGGATCTGTGCGCCTATCTGTTGGGGGACAAACTGGCGGCGGTCTATCTCAACCTGGCCGTCGACGGTTATGTCTGGCTGTTGCAAACCTTTTTCGATCGCGAGTTCGAAGATTACGGAGTGGGGTCCAGCAACCTGTTGCGGATGATTCTCGATAGCTCCGAGCGAGGAGACCGTGCGCTCGATTTCGGTGGGGAAGCGATTGCCTGGAAGCGTCGCTGGTCCACGCATGAGGAACCGGTCTTGATGATCGAGGCCGGGCTTACAGGAGTCAAAGGACGTCTGTGGAACCTGCGCCAATGGTGTCGCAATCCGATCGATGGGATTCCGTTGGAGCGTTTACACCGCGTCCATAACCGGAATGAATTCAAGCAAGCGACCTCCGGCGAAGACAAGCCCCACAAGCCGGATCCGCAAGCCGAGGCCGACCGCTTGGATCGCGGTCTGGTGGTGCAGGCGCTCGAAACGGAGGCCGACTGGCTGGCCGTTCGCAAGGATTTCGAAGGACTTGAAAAACACAGCCGACCCAATCCCTGGCATCTATGGGAACACGCGTTCAGCCTCTGGAAAACGTTTCTGAATGGAACCCGTTGCTGGTATGTGGCGTTGCCGATGCCTGCCGGACGACAGCGCGGGATGCTGGCTGCCGCAATCTGGCGCGAGGAAACGGTCAAACGCGGCGGCCTGAACATGAAGACTCTGCGCAGTCTGGATGGCATGTCCATGGGCATCGTTCCGTTTTTGGCGGATTGCGATCTGGAAACACTGGCTTGTCACGCCATGGCCGACGCGCTCCCTACCATCGCCCAACGAACCGGCGCGGACATGCTGAACAGCTATCGGCTGGATGGCGAACGGGCGGAGGCTTGGATGCGCGAGCTTTCACGGCGCGGCATTTCATATCAAATGCGCGTGTTCACCCAAAGTCAGCGCGCGCGCTTCGATGACGATTTTGAAAATTATTTCAAGGGTTTGAGCCGCAATATAAGAAAGTCTTTGCGCTATCGTTTGCGCCGTATCGAACGTGAACGGGAAGAAACGCCGGAATTCGTCAGCCTTCGCGGGAAGCCTTTGGATCATCCCGAGATGGCGTCTTTATGGGACGAATTCGAGGCGTTGCGGGGCAAGAGCTGGCAGGTTGAAGAGGCGGACAAGCAGAGCGAGGGGCAGGCCGAACGCGTGATGAAGCATTACCGCGAGGCGGCCCGGCATTGGGCGGAACGTGGCTGGTTGCACCTGACGCTGCTGCGCATCGAAGGACGCGCCGTGGCCGGTTCGGCGGGGATCGTCGCCGGGGGGCGTACATATGGCCTGCTGACGGTGTACGACCGGGAGTTTTCCCGCTTCGGCGTCGGCCAACTGGTGATTCATCGCTTCCTTTCCGACTGCCACGAAGCGGGTGACCGTCTGGTGGAAATGGGCGGGGAAGGCTCGGACTGGAAGGCCGATTGGGCGACGGAACAGGCCCCGATCTACCAAATCGAGATGGCGTTGAAAGGCCCCAAAGCCGCCTTGTGGCGCTTGGTTCAATGGCGCAAGAAAAACCGAAGCGAAGGCCCGCTTCGTTGATCAATCGGTGATTTCAAGAGCTAAAAGGGTGATGTCGTCCTCGGGAATCGCCGGACCCAGGTGGGCGTTGAAGTCATGCATGATCGCCGCGACGATGGATGAGACCGGGTGACCGTGACGCTTGCGGATGGCGTCGTGCAGCAGCGCGTCGCCGAACGGTTCGCCTTGCGGATTGGCGGATTCGAGCAGGCCATCCGAACAGATGAACAGCTTGTCCCCCGGCTCTAATTCCACTTCGAAATCTTCAAACGCGTGGCCGTCCAAAATGCCGATGGGCGGGTTGCCGTGTTCCAGGGCCAGCAATCCACACTGATGCAGCAGAACGGGTTTCGGATGTCCGCAGCGCACCCAGCGCAGTCGGCGCTTGGGTCGGTTGATGATGCCGTAGAAAAACGTGAAGAAGGTGCCCATTTCCATATCGAAGGGAAAACGCCGGTTCAACTTGGCCGCCACGTCGCGCGGGTACAGCAGAATTTCTTCGCCGTTGTCGGTGATCTGATTCAGGATGCCTCCTTGCTCCTGCATGGGACGCAACAGGTGGCTCAACGTCGCGGCCAGCAGCGCGGCGGAAACGCCGTGCCCGGAAACATCGACCATGTAGAAGCCGATGTGGTCTTCGTCCAGTTTGAGAACGTTGAAGAAATCACCCCCGATGAAGGTGCTGGGACGGAAGTACCATTCGATCTGCAAACCGGCAAAGAGGTCTTTTTTCTGAGGTAGAAGGCTTTCGAGGGTGGCGGCGGCTTTTTGCAGATCGCGAGTCATTTTCACATTCGAGGCCGCCAAGTTGCGTTCGAGCTCCACGATACGGGCTCCGGCTTTGAGTCGGGCGCGTAACTCGGTGGGTTCGAAGGGCTTTTCGACGAAATCGTCTGCGCCTTGCTCGATTCCCTGGGCCAGATGCTCTTTGGCGTCCAGGGAGGTGAGCAAGATGATGTAGGTGTATTGATCTTTGTTGTATTCCCGGATTCTTTTGCAGAAATCGAGGCCGGTCAGGCCGGGCATCATCCAATCGGTGACGACCATGTCGTAGTCGCCCGAACGATACAACGACCAGGCTTCATCGCCATCTTTGGCGCTGGCATAGTCATAGCCCCAGCGACCCAAGGCCACCTCGAGCATACGGCGCATGACTCCGTCGTCTTCAGCAATCAGAACTCGCACAGAAAAATCCTTACGGCGTTTCTACAAACGTCGAAGGGGCCGTATACGTCGCCCCGTCGTTTTGAAGGCTTGCGAAATGACTCCAATTCGTAGGATAATAACCAAACGGTGAATGAGCTGCAACGGAATTCTTGTATTTGACCGTGATTTCGGGAATGCCAGCACATATTTGGCATTCTATCATCAGTTATGACGAGGATTTTTCAGGGGGAATGACGGCTTTTTCGGAGGGGATGAACTTTTCGGTATAAATGAATGATCGTTTCCCGCAACCGTAACGATCGAAGGGCGAATAACTGAAAGAGTGGAAATGACTGTTAAAACGACGATCGTGATGCGTTCCTTCAACGATGGCCCGCGCATTGTCGAGCAGACGCTCGAAGCGTTGAGCCGCCAGGAAGGTGTGGAGTGGACCTTGATCCATATCGACAACTCCACCGATGGAACGCAGCAGGTGTTACAGGAAAAGGGCGGAACCTTTTATCATATCAATGCCGGTGAATACATCCCGGGACGGGTGATCAATCTCGGGATGCGGCTTTGTGAGGACGAATGGGTGACCTTCCTCAACGCCGACGCCACCCCGGTCGGACGGGACTGGTTGTCGCGTTTATTGGCTCCGCTGGTGGAAGATGAGGAAGTCGTGGCTTCGTTTTCACAGCAGATTCCGCGCGACGACGCCCTGCCTTTGTTTCGCAAGGACTACCAGCGCGCCTTCGGCGACGGCCGGGGACATGCCGCCTGGCCGCATTTCTTTTCCATGGCCGCCAGCGCGATTCGCCGCTCCTGGTGGGAGCGGGATCCCTTCCACGATGCCATCACCTCCACGGAAGACGGCGAGTGGACCTACCGCGCCCGTTTGCAGGGAAAGCGGATCGTGTATGTGCCCGATTCCATTGCCGTGCATTCGCATAATTACACCTTTCGCCAGAGTTTGAAGCGTCATCGCGCCGAAGGCAGCGCCATCCCCTGGATGTTCCACCTGAAAGCCGGGCAGGCCGGTTTCCTGCGTCAGGCTTTGTTGCCGGCCGCCATGGAAGTCGTGCGCGATATCGCCTTTGCCGTCGATGAAAAGGAACCCCGGGCGATCTGGCAATCGCCGGGTTTGCGTGTGGCGCAAGGGCTGGGCCGCTGGCTGGGCGTGCGCGACGGTCTGAAAGACAGCCTGGCCGCGGCGTATCGACCGGCCCCGGATGTGGCCATGCCGACGCGCGGCAAGTATACGGTCGATCCTTTGCCGGAGCTTGAAGCGCGTTTGGACCGTGATATGGCGCGACTGGCCGAACGCTTCGCCGCGCTTCCCGAGCCGCCGAAAGCCTTGGTGTTGGGGGGCGGATACGGACGGCGCGAAGGGGGAGCCTGGAAGGTGGACGGTCATTGGCAGCCCTACAACGATTACGATCTCTACGCGCTTTACGAAGACGCTCCGCCCTGGAAGATGTCCAAGATCCGGCACGCGATCGAGGCGATGGCGGAAGAAGCGACGGCTGAGATGGGTCTCGATGTGGATGTGGCGGTCGTGTGCGAGCGTAAGCTGCGCAATGCGCCGCCGCGCATCGAGTGGTATGAGTTACGGCGCGGCAATCGGGTGCTTATCGGATCGGGCCGGGCGATGGACATTCTGCCGGATGTTCGCGGATCGGAGATTCCCAGCGACGAGGGCGAACGGCTGCTCATGAATCGCGCCATCGGCATGATCTACGCGCGTCGTCATCTGGATGCCTTTCGCACGACGAACGATTCCCTGCCGCTCGACGACCTCGATTTCATCACCCGCAATATATACAAGGCCTTGCTGGCTGGCGGGGATGTGGTGTTGTTGCGTTTGGGGCTGTACCACTACAGCTACCGGGAACGTCTGGCGCGTCTGGAAGCGTTGGAGCTGGAATCGCCGTTGCGCTTCGACGACATCAAGGCCGCCTATCGCGCCGCCATGCAGTATCGCTTTTATCCAGCGTTCGAAAACACGACCTACGCCCAACTGGAGGCGTTTTGGACGCAGGCGCGCGACCTCTTCCATGAAGCGCACCGTTGGTTCATTCAAGTGACGCGCGGCGCTTCGACCTGGGAGGATTACGGCGAAAAACTTCTATCGCCCCATGTGCGATCGGCGCAAGTCGTGGTGAATGCCGTGCAGAACCGGCGGAGGCTGGGTCGCTGGCCCAGTGACGGTCAAGACCTGCGTCGCTACCTGGCGCATCCGCAATATCGTGTGCGGGCGGCTGTCCCGGAATTTCTCTACCATCTGGACATCACCGGAAACGGAGCGTTCAACGGAGCCGCCGAAACGTTGGCGGGTTTGTTGGCGGCTCCCCCGGATGAACGAGCCCCGCAGCAACTGGAAGAACGCCTGCTGCACCTCTGGAAGGAGGTGAATTGATCATGAAATCCGACAAAACCTTATCCCTGTTTATCTTTATCGACGCCTTCGGTTGGGATCTCGTTCAAGGAGCCGATTTTTTCACCGAGAAGCTGCCGCACCGCAAGCCGCTCAAGTCGGTTTTCGGTTACAGTTCCACCGCCGTTCCCACCATTTTAACCGGCCGGATGCCCCAGGAACACGGGCATTTTTCGTTCTACTACTTCCAACCCGAGAAGTCGCCCTTCAAGCCCTTGCGTCCCCTGGCCTTGATTCCGAAGTTCATCAGCTCCCGTGCACGGGTGCGCAACAAGCTGTCGCAGGCGTTGAAAAAGCTGTACGGCTACAGCGGGTATTTTCAGATTTACAACATGCCGTTCAACTACATGCACCTGTTCGATTACTGCGAGAAGAAGGACTTGTTCGCCTCGGACGGCATTCTGGCGGGGGACAATGCGTTTTCGCTGGCGCGCTTGACCGGCACCCCCATGCACGTGTCCGACTGGCGGGTGGGGGAAGAACGCAACCACCAGGCCTTGCTGGAGGATATCCGTGCGGGACAAATTCGCTGGGCCTTCAATTACAACGCCGACCTGGACGGCATCATGCACATTCACGGTCCCGACAGCGATGCGGCGCGCGCCAAAATCGCGCACTATAAAACGCGCCTTCAGGAGGTGTTCGAGGCGGCCGAAGCCAACTACGAGCAGGTGGATCTGTACGTCTTTTCCGATCATTGCATGGCCGAGGTCACCGACTGGCACGACCTGTGGGGCGAAGTCAAGCGCTTGCCCTACCGCTTCGGGCGCGACTATGCCGTGGTGTACGATTCGACCATGGCGCGTTTCTGGTTTATGAACGACGACGCCCGCCACGGGATCTCCGCGTTGCTCAAGGAACAATCCTATGGTAAAATATTAAGCCGGGACGACCTGAAGACGTTTGGATCGGTTTTTCCGCACAATAAATACGGCGAATTGTTCTTTTTGTTGGACGAGGGGCATCTGATCGTTCCGAGTTTCATGGGGGAGCGTCCGATCGCCGGTATGCATGGGTATCATCCCGATGCACCGAGTTCGACGGCGGCCTTGATGTCGAATCGTGAAATCGGGACCGAAATCGGGCATATTGCCGATATGTATAAACTAATGGTGCGTCCCCTCAAGGGTAAAGTGGGCGACGCCGCGTAGGGGGTCATGCGTATCCTGATAGTTTCCAACCTCTACCCGCCTGCGGTGCTGGGCGGCTACGAGATCTTGTGCGCCCAGGTGGCGGAACGATTGGCCGCGCGCGGTCATGCTGTGGCCGTGTTGACCAGCGATTTCCGTCCCGATGGACCGTCGGCCGCGATGTCGGACGGAGCGAAACCGTTTGGAAACGTGTGGCGCGACTTGAACTTGATCGTTCCTTTCGGGAAGCCGCTGGGGCGTGCGCGGGTGCAACATTTAAACGTTTTCCGGCGCAATCGCGCGGCAACCGCTCGCAGACTCGCCGCTTTCAAGCCCGACGTGGTTTTTTTCTGGAGCCAGCGGCGCTTGTCGTTGGGGACCTGGCGGGCGGCGACGGAACGGGGCATTCCCTGCGCGTTGACCTTGAACGACGACTATCTGGCCTATTATCGGCCCGCGCCGTTTGAGATACGACCGCGCAAGCTGGCATCCTGGGCGCTCGATCGCAGCGCGTTGAAAGGACTGACCTGGAAGGGGCTGGATTTCTCTCGGGTCACCACGATCAGCCGCGCCTTGCAGACCGGGTTGATCGCCCAAGGCGTTCCGGTTGAAGGGGCACGGGTGATTTATCAGGCCATTCCCCTCGAACGCTTTCCCGCCAAGTCCGACCCCGGTGCTTTGCATGATCCGCTACGGCTGCTGTACGCGGGGCAGGTGCACGACTACAAAGGGGTGCACACGGTGGTCGAGGCCTTGGGGTTGTTGACGGCCGAGGGCCGCCGGATGAATTTGTCTATCGTCGGCGGGGGCGAGCCGGATTATCTTGCACGATTGAAAACGCTGGCGCGCGATCTCGGCGTGGCGGAAAAGGTGCTATTCCAGGGTCGGGTGAAAAGCGAAAAACTGCCGGGCCTGTATCGCGAGGCCGATCTCTTCGTCTTCCCGTCCGACTGGGAAGAGCCGTTCGGTTTGACGCACCTGGAGGCGATGGCCAGCGGAACGCCGGTGGTGAGCACCACGCGTGGCGGCACGGCCGAGCTGATCGCGGAGGGCCGCAACGCCCTTACGTTCAACGCGGGTGATGCGGCGGGCTTGGCGGCGCGTTTACGGTGGTTGAGCGACCACGATTCCGAACGGCGCGAATTGGCGCAAAGTGCGCTGGACGACGTGCGGCGGCGCTTCAACATGGATCGCTATGTGGATGATCTCGAAGCCTGGCTGGGTGAAGCGGTTAGCGCCGCTCGGCCGGGGAGGAATTGAATATGCGTGTTTTACAAATCGCCCGCCGTTTCGTGGCCGATGAATGGGGTGGGACGGAAACCGTCATCGCCGAGATGTCGCAACGTCTGGTGAAGATGGGGCACGATACGGAAGTCTGGGCCTCCTCGGCGCTTTCGCAGCCCGGCGACGACTGGGTGGCGGGGGTGGCGGTGAAGCGCTTCGGGTATCACTATCCGGTGCTCGGGCTCGATGGCGAATCGCGTCTGGCCCTGGACAAAAAGGGCGGGAACCTGGTGTCGTGGCCGATGATGGCGGCGCTGGTGGCGCGCTCCAATGTGGATATCTATCATCTGCATGCCATCAAGCGGCTGGGCGCACAGGCGGCCCTGGCTGCGCGTTGGCGCAGAAAGCCCTACGTCGTCACCTTGCACGGAGGCTATTTGATCATTCCTGCCGAGGAGCAACTCGATCTGGCCAGGCCGCTGATCGGCCGGTTGGAATGGGGAAAAGTTATCGGCGCCGTTTTGGGATCGCGTTCGCTGCTGAAACGCGCCGATGCCGTATTCTGCGTCAATCCGGCCGAGGTTGCGCCTTTGAAAGCGACGTTGCCGGGGACGCGCGTGGAACATCTGCCCAATGGCGTTCATGCGGAGGACTTCGAAAATGGCGACGGAGCGCGTTTTCGTCGCGAACACGGTTTCAAGAACGACGAAATTCTGATCGGTTGCATCAGTCGCATCGACCCGCAGAAGAACCAGATGAATCTGCTGCGTGCGTTTGCGCGGCTCGATCCGTTGCGTTACAACGCGCGCCTGCTGCTGGTCGGCCCGCAAACCGTCCCCGCTTACGCGGCGGAACTGGCGGCGCGGGCGAAGACGCTTGGATTGGCGGAGCGCGTGACCATTCAACCGCCTCTGGCGTTCGGCGGCCGCGAGTTGGCCGATGCCTACGCGGCGTTGGACGTGTTCGCCTTGGCTTCGCGTCATGAGCCTTTCGGCATTGTGGTGCTGGAGGCCTGGAGCGCCGGAACGCCGGTGGTCGCGACGCGGGTGGGGGGATTGGCGCATTTGATCGATGACGAACAGGACGGCCTGTTGGTTCCCGAGAACGACCCGGCGGCTTTGGCGGCGGCTTTGAGACGTCTCCTGGACGAGAAGCAACTGGCCGCGCGTCTGGCCGAGGCGGGACATGCGAAAGTGCGAGAAACTTACCGCTGGGAGGCCATCGTGCAGCGTCTGACGGACGTTTATCAGGACGTGATCGAGGCGCATCGATGACGGCTTTGCCTTTCACCGTCTGGCATGTCAGCGAGCATGCGCGTCTGGTCGGCGGGATCGAGCGCAATACCGTGGCGTTGGCGCGTGGGCTGGCCGAGGGGGGGCTGCGCCAGATCGTCTTGACCGCCTCAGGCGAAGAAGTCGATCCCGAGTTCGGCCGTGCGTTCGACTATCGGGTTCAACTGGGGGGCCTGCAGGATCTTGAACGGCTTGCCGCCGATCTGCCGCGCCCGGACGTCATCGTGATTCAACGCCCCTTCGGCGGTCTGCGTATCGTCGACTGGAAGCGTTTCGCTCCGGTTATCCGCGTCGTGCACGACCACGACCTGGTGTGTCCGCGCCGCCATAAATACTACCCGCTCTCCCATCGGATTTGCACGCGGCCGTTCGGTGCCGCCTGCGTGATGCATGGGTGTCTGCTGGGCAAGGATGCCGCGGGACGGGTGCGGCTTTTGAGTCTGGCGGAGAGAAAGCGGGATGTGGACGACCATCTGAATGCGGATGCGCTGGTGGTCGCCAGTCGTTTCATGCGGGATGAACTGGTCGCCAATGGGCTGCCGCCTGCATCGATTCACATTTTGCCGCCTTTACCCGGCGACTTGGCCGTGACTTCTCCCTCGACCTTGGCTGAAACGACCACCGTGCTGTTCGTCGGTCAGTTGATACGCGGCAAAGGCCCCGATCTTCTGATCCGAGCGTTGAGCCGTCTGGCGCGTCCCTGGCGGCTTCTGATCGCCGGGGAGGGCAATTTGCGCCCGGAACTTGAAAAGCTCTGCGCCACGCTCAAGCTGGAAGAGCGGGTGGTGTTCCTCGGGAAGCTTTCCCATGGGGAAGTATTGGACCTTTATCGACAGGCCGCCGTGGTGGCGGTGCCGTCGCGCTGGCCCGAGCCTTTCGGCATGGTGGGCCTGGAAGCCATGGCGGCGGCTCGACCGGTGGTCGGTTTTTCGGTCGGCGGCATACGCGACTGGTTGTGGCACGGCGTGAATGGCCTGGGTGTTCCGCCTGCTTCGGTGTCCGCCTTGGCCGAGCAACTCGACCGCTTGTTGGCAGACCCTCGCCTGGCCCATGATCTGGGCCGCAACGGGCGGAGACTCTTGGAAAAACACTACCGTTTTGAGGATTACGCAAGCGCCTTCATTCGCCTGTTCAACCGGATGGCGGGCCGTTCATCCGGCGGCGAACCCAAAGGAGGCCCATCATGATGCGTGTCGGCATGTCGGCGATGCCGCTTGAACGAGGCCAATCGGGCATCGGCGTTTATATTCGTAAAATGGTGTTCTATCTGTCGCGTCGTACGGATTTGCACCTGATTGTCTTCGGGTTCGAAGAAGAGCGCAAACTGCTGGATCTTGGGCCCGGAGGCGAGTTCGTACCGATTCATTCTCGCTGGGCGTCTGTTCCGACCAACCTGGTCTGGCATCTGTCCGTGCTTCCTCTGCTGGCTCTACGGCACCGTTTGGACCGCCTGTTTTTACCGGCGGGAAACCGCCGCATGACCCTTTTGCCGCCACGCGGGGCGGGGCGTGTCATGGCTACGGTGCACGACCTGGCGCCTTTCCATATGCCGAATAAATACGACCGCTTCCGGACGGCTTACGTCACGCGCGTGCTGCCGCTTTTGTGGCGGCGAACCCCGCAACTGATCGCCGTCAGCCAGGCGACGGCTGCCGATATGGTCCTCACCACCGGGGTCGATCCGGCGCGGGTGACGGTTGTCTGGAACGGTGTCGAGGCGGACGGCTTTTTCCCGATGGACAAGCAACAGGCGCGTCGTCGACTGAAAGGCTCCCTTCCGTTTGGCGATCCGTTCATTCTTTACGTGGCGCGGCTGGAGCATCCCGGCAAGAACCACGTCGGTCTTTTACGTGCGTATGCGGCGCTGCTCGCCGAAAGCCCCGAACTGGCTCAGCGACTGGTTTTTTGCGGCGGAGAGTGGAGCGGCTGTGAGGCGATTTATGCAGAAGTGGAGCGGCTAAAAATCAGCGACCGCGTCCATTTTACTGGTTTTGTCGATGAAAATCTGCTACAATATTTCTATAACTCGGCGGATTTATTTGTATTTCCATCGCGTTTCGAAGGGTTTGGCATTCCGGCTATCGAAGCGATGAGTTGCGGCTTGCCGGTGGTGGCCGCGAACCGTTCATCGCTGCCGGAGATCGTGGGTAAAGCGGGAATATTATTCGACCCGGACGACACTAACAGTATGTTAACCGCCTTGAAAACGGGGCTATTCGACCAAGCATTCAGGGACGCATCGGTCGCCGAAGGAAAAAGGCGGGCGGCGCTGTTTTCATGGGAAGCGGCGGCGGAAAAAGTGGCTCGATCGGCTTTGACTGGCGAAGTGAGGAAGCATGGCGGAATCGTATCTGCCTGATACGCGTAATGGTGGGAATTCGGAAGAGGACGACCTTTTCAAACGGTTGGATTGGCGTCGCTATGTGCTGGCCGTCGTACGGCGCTGGCGCATTCTTCTGCTTTTATTTATGTTGCTTGCCGCTTTAGGGGTCGGAACGGGCCTGTTTCTTCGCGGTCAGTCGTACGTGGCCACCTCGGTTGTCTTGCGCATCGAGCCCCCAAAAGGGGTGGTGATCGGCGAAGGCAGCCATTTCGAACTGCCACGCATGAATATCGATACCTTGGTCGACACGATCAAGTTGCCCTCCAACCTCGAATCCGTCCGAGAGCAACTCGGCGAAGACATCGAGCTCGAAAGTCTGGCCGGACGTATTACGCTCAAGCGCGCCATGAATTCCAATCTGATCGCGATTTCCGGTATCGGGTCCGATCCGAAGGAAGCGATGGATGTGGCGAATCTGGCGGCTGACGTGTTCGTGAAATACCTGTTGGAGTTGCGCCGTGCGGAAGCCCAGAAGGCCTTGGATAAACTGGACTACCTGGTTAAGGATGCCGAAGAAAAATTTGCGGCGGCCTCGGATGAGGTGACGGAGTTTCGCAAAGAACACGGCATTGTCCTGATGGATGTGGAAACCGAGTTGTCCCTTGAAAAGGTGGCGGAAATCAAGGCCCAGATCGAAGAAGCCAAGATCGAACTGGGTGCCGTCAATCGGCAAATCAACAATCTGGGTCAAAAATCTTTCGGCGGTGCGGCCGGGCTCGATAGCGCGGGGCTCAAGCGGATCGAATCGCTGCGGAAAGAGCTCGATCAGTTGCGGAGCCGTTACACGGAAGAAAATCCGCGTATTCAGAAGAAAAATGAAGAACTGCAGGCCATGCTGAAGACCGTCGCCAGCGACGAGCGGGGCCGGTCCGAGGTCAGGCGCGCCACCATCTACGGGCGCATCAATTCGTTGACCGGCCAGAAGAAAGAGCTGGAGGAGCGCCTGAAGAATTTCACCGACAACGAGAAGGCGTTTTCGGCGATTCAGCAGCGGTACCTCTTCTCCAAACAGGCGCTGAGAGATTTGATGTCGCGGCGTGAAGAAGCGGCGGCGACGGCGCGGGACACGCATGGTGAATTCCGCATTATCGAGCGGGCCAGTCCCCCCACGCGACCCGAAAGCTCGCTGGCCAAACTTGCGGCCGTGGCGATTCCGGTCGGCGGCACCGCGTTTTTTATCGTTCTGATTTTACTGCTGGAGTTCTTCAACTCGGTTTTGATGTCGGCCAAGGAAGTTTTCGGCATCTTCGGTTTGCCGGTTCTCGGGCAGCATCTGCATGATGCCGATGCGCGGGATGATATTCCCCTGTTGGAGCCGGATCTTTACAAGCCGACGGTTTCGAGTTTGTTGGTCGAAAACAAGCTGGCCGGGAAAAAGGTGGTCGGTTTCTTTTCCACCACCGACGGGAACGGGTTGACGACCGTCACCGAAAATCTGGCCAATGTCATGGCTGCTCGCGGTAAGCGGGTGTTGTATATCGGAGCCGATCTTTTCCCCGAGCTTCCCGAAGACCAGATTACCGAGCGTCGTTTGGCGGGGGAAGAAGCCTTCGAGGGTCCGATCGATAAAACCGAAGAGGGACTTCCCGATCGCTTCCAGGCGCGCTTCAAGCGGCCGGGCGATCTCGATTTTCTGGGTAGCGAACGATTGGCCAAGATTTTCCGCCAGTTGAAGGATCGCTACGACCTGATTCTGATCGATGCGCCCCCGGCCTTCGATTACGTGCAGGTGATGGAACTGGTCCCGCAACTGGATGCGATCGTTCTGGTCGTGCGGGCGGGTGTGACGAAGAAAGATCATGTCGAAAGAGTGCTGCGTCAGTTGGGAGGGCTTGGAACTCCCATCCTCGGAGCCTTTATCACGGATGCCGAGCCGTTTATGGCTCGCCATCAGGAAAGACTCACGACGAGTGCCTACCGCAAGGTTGCGCTGGGCCGTGACGCCGTGGAAAACCTTATTTTGAAGAAGCTAATATCATGAGCCAACGAATCCTGTTTCTTGTCGTGTCGGTGGTTTTAATCGCAAGCCTGTGGGCCTGCGGCGGGACCAAACGGCTTCCCAATCCGGCGGATACCATGGATCCCGCGCTGGGGTTCGCGCCTCCGAAATCGAGCATCACCTTCGAGGAGATGATGGCGATGGAAGAGGAAGAAACGAGTTCCTACCGTCTCGGGCCGGGCGACACCATCACGATTTACGTGTATGGAGAAGAGAGCCTGACCCGTACCGTCACGATCGAGCCGAACGGCAATTTCACTTTCCCGCTGGTAGGCGAGGTGATCGCGAAAAATCGGCGCGTGGCGGAAATCATCGAAGAACTGGATGTTCGTCTCAATACCTACCTGAAGGGTGCCAAGACGGATATCATCATCAACGAGTTTTCGAGCAATGATTTCGTTATTTTGGGCGATGGTGTCAAGAAGCCGGGCATTCATCAGATTACCGGTGAGATCCGCATTCTGAAGGCCATTGCCATGGCGGGCGGTCTGCGCACGGTTACGGTCAATGAGCTTGAATTGCCGGGAGCCGATTTACAGCGTTCGTATCTGTCGCGAAACGGCGAAGTGCTGCCCATTGATTTTCCGTCGTTGATCGTCTCCGGCGACATGCGCTACAACATTCGCGTTCGCCCCAGGGATATTCTTTACATTCCCGTTTCGACAAGCCGCGAGATTCTGATTCTGGGGGCCGTGCGGTCTCCCTCGGTGGTTCCGTTGCTGCGCCCGATGACCCTGACCAAGGCGATTGCGGTCAGCGGTGGGTTCTTGCCGGCCGCCCGCACGAGTCGGGTGCGGATCGTGCGCAATGCCGTAACCAAACCGGAAGTTTTCGAAGTCGATATGGATGATATTCTGGAAGGCAAAGGCGTCGATTTCGTACTGGAGCCCAACGACATCGTTTACGTACCGGAGAGTGTGTTCTAGCGATGAAACGTAAGTCCAACGAAGCGAAACGCGCACCGGAAACCTCCGGGTCCGGGACGCTCAACGCGTTCAAACGACGTATCGACGCCCGGCGTCGGCTTCTGGATCTGGCGCTTGCCGCGACGGGAGCCCCGAGCGGGATGGCGATTTCCGCCGTTGTCGCTGCGGCCTTGATCGCCAACGGCGAGCCGCAGATATTCGAGCGCGAGCAGCTGGTGGGCCGTGACGCACGTCTCTTTACCCGGCTGCGTTTTAAAAAACCGGCGCGCATCAAGCGTCTCGGCTGGCTGATGGAACTGCTGAAGCGAACCCATGCCTACGATGTTCCGGTTCTGTTGAACATCATCAAAGGCGAGATGGCGTTTGTCGGACCGGAGGCCCTCTCGCCGGAAGAAACTGCGAAGCTCGAAGAGCACGACCGCATTCGCCTGGCGGTGCGTCCGGGACTTTCGGATCCGTATCGCATCCGCAAACGCATGAACATCGCCTTCGATGGTCGCCGCACGCCGGAGCGCGCCTATCTGGCCGAACGATCGGTGAAAAAGGATCTGGCGATTCTGGCCCGCACCATTCCGACTTTGATCATGGGCGGCTCGACGCCGGTGAATGTCAATTCCTTCGTCCTGCGTGATGTGGAAGTGTCGAATCTGACCCTGCGGCAGGCCGTCGAGCACATTCTCGCGCTATCGGAAAAGAGGCGCAAGCATATCACGTTTGTCAATCCGCATTGTTTCAACGTGGCGGCGAAAGACGCCGATTACCAGTCGATTCTCAAGCGGGCCGATGCGGTGTTTCCGGACGGCGTGGGCGTGCGACTGGCCGGTTCGATGATCGGAGCCGAGGTTCGCGAGAACGTCAACGGCACCGACCTGTTTCCCATCCTCTGCGATCGGGCTCAGCAAGCGGGCAAGAGTCTGTTTTTGCTGGGTGCGGCGCCCGGTGTCTCGGAAGTGGCGAAAAAACGCGTGTTGGCGCTCTTCCCGGATCTCAAGATTCTCGGAGCCTGGCACGGTTTCTTCGAAGAGGGCACCGAAGAGGAAGAGCAGATCATCTCCGCAATCAATCACATGCGGCCGGATCTGCTGTTGGTCGCGCGTGGCGTACCGACGCAGGAAAAATGGATCGAGCGAAACCTGCCTCGTCTGAACGTCGGCGTGGCGATGGGGGTTGGCGGGCTGTTCGATTTCTACTCGGGACGCATCCCGCGTGCGCCGATCTGGGTGCGCGAACTGGGATTCGAGTGGCTGTGGCGTTTCGGCCAGGAACCGCGCCGCATGTTCAGACGCTACCTGGTAGGCAATCCGCAGTTCTTGTGGGGCGTCTGGCGCTGGTATGTGTCGCAGGCGCGCACGCAATTGATCAAGCGGTTCAGCGATATCGATGTGCCCAGCCAGCGGTACCGTGCCGAATTGCGTTATCAGGTAACGCGCTTCCTCTGGTTTGCCGCAACCGAAGGCAGCCTGAAAGCGAAGCGTCTGCTGGATATCATCGGGGCCACGAGCGGACTGGCGCTTTTATCGCCGCTGTTTCTGGCAACGGCTCTGGCCATCAAGATCGAGGATGCGGAAGGCCCGGTTTTCTTCGGGCAGAATCGGGTGGGGCGTCATGGCCGCGTCTTCAAGATGTATAAATTCAGGTCCATGGTGGTGAACGCGGATGCGCTGAAGAAAGAAATGCTGGATCTGAATGAATCGGATGCAGGGGTGATCTTCAAGATGGCGCGCGACCCCCGGATTACGAAGGTCGGCCGCCTGATCCGGCGTTTGTCCATCGATGAACTTCCCCAGCTGTTCAATGTTTTTCTCGGCGATATGTCGCTGGTCGGGCCTCGACCCCCGACTCAGGATGAGGTTCGCGAGTACGCCGTATCGGATCGGGATCGTCTGGAGATCATGCCGGGGTTGACCTGTTTGTGGCAGGTCAGCGGCCGTAGCCTGCTCGGTTTCGATCGGCAGGTGCTGCTGGATCGGGAGTACATGCGCAACCAGAGTTTCTGGGGCGACATCCGATTGATTTTAAGAACGATTCCGGCTGTAATGGGCGGCCGAGGCGCATTTTGATCTCCCCCAGGAACGTCCCGGCTGGTGAGTAAATCATGAAATTGGTTCTTCTACATACCCGTAGCGACCCTTTCGGGTCTCTGGCCAAATCGGTTTTTCCGGCGCTGTTGCCGGTTCAAAACAAGCCGATCGCTCAGCACCAGATCGAGCAGGCCTATCAGCACAATCTGCGCGATGTGGCGTTGATCGTGAGCGATGGACTCAACGACGTCAATACCTATTTCCATGACGGCGTGCGCTTCGGCGTCAATCTGGCCGTGTTGATCGGTGCGCGTTCCGGCGATGAATGCGAGAGCCTGCTCAAACATCGATTTTTATTCGATGAAACCCTGGTTGTCGTTGCCGGTCTGGTGATGGCGAAGCTGAATTACGCCAAGCTGGCCGATCGGCATGCCCGGGCGCAGCGTCCCATCAGTCTGATTCGCGAGCGACAAAACGGCCGGATCGTGGCCGTGATTCTAAGTCCGGCTTCCGATCGCCTGCTGGATGGCGCGCAGGGGCCGCTGTTCGAAACCTTGGCGATGGACGCCGAATCGTCTTCATCGACCGGCATCATCGAGGTCGATGATCCGGCGATGGCGGGCGAGGGGTTGACGGGCCTGCTGGACCTCAATTTGCGGCTGCTGCGCCAACCCGATCTGGCGGCTCACAGCACCTACGTGGAAGAGCGGCCGGGCGTGTTTGTGGGGCGCTTGGCGGATGTTCACCCCAAGGCGCGGTTGGTGCCACCGGTGTTGATCGGTCACCATACACAGGTGATCGCGGAAGCGGAGGTGGGACCCAACGCGGTGATCGGCGACGATACGGTTGTAGCGCGTCGTGCCAAAATCACCAACAGCGTCGTGGCTTCCCACTCCTATATCGGCGAGATGACCCGCGTGTCGCGTGCTTTTGTCGCCGAGAATATGTTGTTCACCTTCGATTTCGGTACGCGTGTCCTGATTACCGATTCGTTCTTGCTCGGCAGCATGAGCCGCTCGGTCTTGAGCGATTGGATGGAGTCGCTGATCCAGCGCGGAATGGCAATGGGATTGTTGGTCGGAATGGCGCCGCTGGGTGTTGCGGCCTCTCTGATACAGCGTAAGAACAACGAGTCGTCGGTGATCGGGAAAGAGGTCCTTGGGAAAGGCGTGGTCGAAACTCCCGACGATCTCACGTATCTGCCGCGTTTTCAGATGCTTCATCTGCGGCGCGAAGGTTCCCTTTTGGCTCGCTGGCCGGCTTTGATCAATGTCCTGAAAGGCGATATGCGGCTGGTCGGTCCCTCGCCGTTAACGGCCGAAGAAAGCCTCCAGGCCTGCGAGGAATGGATGTTGGAACGCTATCGCTTGTCTCCGGGGTGGATCGAAGTGGGAAATCTCGGTGACGATGAACTGGAAAAGCGTATTCTCGAAACGGTTTACGCCAAAAAGCGAAGCCTGTTGATGGATGCGAAGATTGTCGTGGGGCAGTTGGTCAAGCCGCTATGGGGCAAACGTCGAACCAAGCGATTCGTCGGTCTCTAGCCTGGATTACTCGTCTCGGGATCTGAACAACAAGATCAGATCGAATCCGTTTTCCGACGCGGAATAACTCACCTCATCCGCCGCCCAATGAATGATCACCTGCCCCCGGTGGTGATCGCTTAACAGATCGTCGTCCACTTTCGGATCGGTGAGTTGACCTTCGGTGGGGCCGGTGCCCGGATCGTGGATGTGGAAGATGTGGTCGTCTTTGTTGATTTGGTAAATCAGCGAGACCGATTCCGACGGGGTTTTGCAGCCGTGCACAATGCTGTTGGTCAAGGCTTCGGTAAGCCCGATATTGATGCGGAACAACAGGTTCGGGTCGTCGGAGACGGCCGCCACATCGGCGACCATGGCTTCGCTGATTTCCCGTACCTTTTCCACTTGCGGCGCAAGCTCGATGGACTTACGCAGGGACATGCTGTTGCAATTTGAGCAGGGCATCCCGTTCCGTTTCGAAAATATCAAATACTTTATAGAGCTGCGTCAGTTCGAAAAGCGCGCGTACTTCGCGGTTGAGTCCCCACAAACCCATGGCTCCATTTTGACCGATCTGTTTGAGAACCGTAACCAGCGCACCCAAGCCCGAACTGTCGATAAAGCGGACGGCCGATAAGTCCAGACCCAGTAACGGGCGTTCTTCTTCGATGATGTTGAGCAAAAATGATTTCAGATCCGGCGCGTTTCCCGCATCGATACGGGCTTCTTGAAGCCGGATGATGGTGATGGGTTCTTGTTTGCTTTTCTCGATGTTCATCTATCGCTCCCTATAGCCAGGATCTTTTCCTGGCAACGTGATCCTGCGTGCGCCATCAATTAAAAACGCGATTTTTCACCATGACGATGAATTCTTCCATTGTGCTGCGAAGGCCTTTGAAATCGGTTGTCGCCGATTCCGAAAGACGTGTGACGACGTCCATTTTGCCGTTAACGGCGGCTTGCCAGATTTTTTGCACGTCTGTGGCAAATTGCTCGGCCCCGATGCTCAGCGAGGAACCCTTCAGTAGATGTGAAATCTGCTGCACACGGTCGAGCTGAGCGGCGGTGATGGCTTTACCGAGTTCCTGCAACTGATTTTCCGTATCCTCCAAATAAAGCTTTACCAATTCGGCGGCAATCGACCAATCGCCTTCGATGCGGTGCAACAGCCGTTCACTGTCGAACGGGCTTTGTTCGTCGCTCGGGTCTTCAGGCGGCGGGGCCGGCTCGAAGTTTTCCAATAATTCGACGAGGGCATTCGGGTCGATCGGCTTGGTGATGTAATCATCCATACCGACTTCGATGCAGCGCTCCCGGTCGCCCTTGAGGGCATGGGCCGTCAGGGCAATGATGGGGATACGGCCCCCGGTTTCTTTTTCGGCCTTCCGGATTTTGCGCGTGGCGGAAAATCCGTCGATAATCGGCATCTGGACATCCATCAGGATGATGTCGAAAGGTTGTTTGCTCCAGATTTCGAGCGCTTCCTGCCCGTTCATCACGGTCACCACGTCGTGGCCGCGCTTTTTCAAGGCGGTTGCGACGATTTTCTGGTTGATGATGTTGTCTTCCGCCAGCAGGATCCGCATGCGCACCGGCGGCTTGGTTGCCGAGGCGGCGGGCGGCTCGTCTTGCTGTTGCGATTCCTTTTCTTTCTGACCGAGAGCCAGCAGGATGCTTTTCAGCAGGTCTTCCTGTTTGACCGGCTTGATCAGGTAGGACGAGAGCCCGAGTTTCTTGCAGCGTGAACTGGCACCGACGGTGTCGCCCGAGGAAAGCATCATGACGGTGCTTTGGACCAGAGCGGGATTTTGTTTGATGCGCTCGGCCAGGGCGAATCCATCCATCTTCGGCATCTGAGCGTCGATGATGACCAGCCGGTAGGGCTCTCCTTCGGCTTCCGCGCGCGTCAGTTCGCCGAGTGCTTCCGCCGCACTGCTCAAGGTGGTGGTTTTGACATCCCACTGGGACAGCATCTCTTCCAGAATGCGCCGGTTGGTCGAGATGTCGTCGACGACGAGGGTACGCAAACCCGGCGAGATGGCCTTTCCGATAAAGGCGTTTTCTTCATTCGGCTTTTGCTGGACGCCGAGTTTGATTTTGAAAAAGAAGGTGCTGCCTTTGCCGATTTCGCTTTCAACCCAGATATAGCCGCCCATCAATTCGACGATGCGGGCGGAGATCGTCAGGCCCAAACCGGTTCCGCCGTATTGACGCGTGATGGAACTGTCGGCCTGGTAAAACGCGTTGAAAATATCGAGTTGCTTTTCGGGGGCGATGCCGATGCCCGGATCGGTGACGGAAACCAGCAATTCGACTTCGTGATCCGTGAATTGCTTGACGGCCACTTCGGTAATCACTTCGCCGCGGTCGGAGAACTTGATGGCGTTGCTCAGCAGATTCAAGATCACCTGGCGCAGGCGGTAAGGATCTCCGATCAGCGCGTCCGGAACGTCGGGCGCGACATGCAGGATCATCTCGAGGCCTTTTTCTTCGGCCTTGGCGGCCAGCATGTTGACCGCTTCGTGCAGGGTGGGTTTCAGGTTGAAATCGATATCCTCGACTTCGAAATCCCCGGCCTCGATTTTCGAGAAATCGAGAATGCCGTTTACCAATTCGAGGAGGTGGTCGGCGCTGCTGTAAATCGTACTGGCATATTCCCGCTGCTCGCTGCTCAGCTCCGTGCCCAGCACGAGCGAGGACATGCCGAGAACCCCGTTGATCGGGGTGCGGATTTCGTGGCTGATGTTGGCCAGGAATTCGCTCTTGGCGAGATTCGCCTTTTCGGCCGCATGGCGCGCCATGACCAGATCGGTGACGTTCAGGAAGTTCAGGATCATCCCCGCGAATTTGTCCCGTCGGAAAATGGGTTGGACCCGCAGGGAAATCTGCAAACCGGCCATTTCCGTGTTGATGGATAAGGCTTTGCGGATGATGCCCGATTTGAACTGAGCCAGAACCGGCTTGAGGCGCGCGGTGATGTGTTCGACATCCAGATCCCACAGGCGCTTGCCGATCAGGTCTTCGCGTTGCGTCGACCAGGTTTTCAACAGCCAGCTGTTCACTTCGGTGATGACATCGACCTCGTTGGCGACGATGATGCCTTCTTCCATGCCTTCGATCATGGAGCGCAGCTTGTCCCGCTCCTTTTCGGCCAGAATCTTGGTGACGGACAGCTGCTTTTCAACCTGCTTCATCCGGGTGATGTCGACCGAAATTTCGAGTCGCACGTTGCGGCCGTCGTACCAGGGAATGGCCTGATCGCGGATGGCGTACCACTTGCCGGTTTCGGAGTTTTGATGCTCCCATTCGAGGATTCCGGCCGGATTGCCGTTTTCGTCCACCAATTTGTGGTTGTTACAGCTGGGACAGGGACCGGTGCGACCGGAGGAAATGACTTCGTAACAAGGTTTGCCGATGACGTTGCCGCGCGCATCCCAGAGCAGCTTGTTGGCGAACAGGATTTCGTGTGTTTCCATGTCGGCCACGTATACCGCGGCATCCAGGCTGTCGAGGATGGTGAACAGCTTTTCACGGGATGTGCGGACGATGTGGTCCATCCGTTTGCTGGCGGTGATATCCTGGAAAACCATGACGCAATGGTCGTCGTCCCAGGGCGATTGCAGGGGGCTGAGTGTAATCTTGGCCGTGAAGGGATCGGAAGTGCCTTCCCGCCGCAGGAGAAAGCCGTCGCTTGAAAAATCCTGACCGTTTTGAACGGCGCTTTGGATGGCCAAACGGGCTTCTTCACGGTCCAGCTCGCTGGCTGAATCGATGAAATCGATGAAACTACGCTTATGGAGGGCCTCCTTGGATAGCCCGAGCATGGCCGCTCCGGATGCGTTGATGAAGGAGATGTGGGCTTGCCGGTCGATGACGCACAAACCTTCTCCCATTTGTTCCACCAAGCGTTGAAAGCGGCCGGTCTTTTCTCGCGTGCTGATGGCGCTGGCGGCATTTCCCTTTGTGAGGTTCCAGTTGGCGATCAGCGAGTGGACGAGCGGAAGCAGCTCGCCGAAGTCGTGGGTTGAACGAACGTTGTAAATCCCGTCGCTGTCGAGTGACGGGCGATCGTCCGGGGCGTCGCTAAGCAGAATGATCTGCACATGCGGATCGAAGTGCTTGATTTCGGCCGCCATGGCCGGATCGTCGTCCAGCACGCAAACGGGAACCGGTTGTGGATGGTGAAGGCCTTCCTTCAATGCCGTGAACAGATCGGTATTGGAGGGGTAGAGCGTGGGTTTGATCGATGCGTTTTCCCATTTTTTCTGCTGGTTTTTAACGGACGCAGACAGATCTTGATAAAGATCGGCATGTTGTTTTTTATCGACGGCAATGTACACCCGTCCATTCATTCCATTTACTCCAGGTGGTGTGGACCAGAATTCTTCAACTCGCGCGTTCTGATTGTATTCCATAACCATACTGTTTTCCAAAATTTTTCCAAACGGCATAACGTACCCCCTTGCGGGTTCCCCACCGCATTGTTGCCCCCTAACGGCTGTTTTGGCGTACGACCCAGTCCAATAAAGAGAGGGCAAGGAGTTTTCCCTTGCCCTGAAATTAAAGTTGTCAGTACAAAGCCGGTGGAGCGGCTTAGCGCTTAGCGCACCGACTCCTTTCTGCAAAAGCGCAGCGCCGCCAACAGAACCAGCAGCAGCAAACCGGCCAAAGCAGAAGGGGTATCGCTATTCTGGCAGCCCACGAAGGTTTCGGGCTTGGCCAGTTCACTCACGAAATTGTAATCCACCGCCGGAGTCGAGGACGCCCGCATGGTGACGCCTTCAACCGCAAAGTCGGAGGCGAGAGGTCCGCCCATGATCGTGTCCATGTTCCAGATGTTCCAACTGAAGGCCACGATGTCGTCGAGAACCGCCGGATCGTCGGCCGTGCCGTAGATGCGGAACTGATCCAGGGGAATCCAGGTCTTCTTCAAGCCATCGGTTGGCGGCAGGTTGATGCAGGACTGCGACTGGCCGTAGAGCCTTTTGGATTCCATGCACAACACCAGTTCGGTGTCGGAACGATAGCTGAAGCTGATCGCCTGGTAGTCGCTGAAGTCGTACGGGGCGGCCGGACCTTCCATTACGCGGACGATGACGCCGTACTTGTCGACCATGCCCTGCGATTGGGCGCAGCCGGTGATGACGAAGTCGCCGGGGCGCGTGTCGCTGTCGCGTTGGCAGCCCTGGTTGACGGTCGAGGACAGAAGCGAGGAACCGCCGAACTCGGTGTCGTCGAAGGCGGCGAAGGCGCCGTCGGCGATGTAGACGGTGTCGACCACGGTTCCATCGGGCTTCACCAGGTCGGCCATGGCGTCGAAGAACGGCGGCAGGCTGTCTTGGATGCGACCGGTTTCGGCCGGGACGTCCAAGGTGGTGAAATGCGGATTGCCGTCGCCGGTTTCCGGATAGTAGCTCACTTCGACTTTCAGGTCGTTGCGGTCACGTCCGGCGAGCATATACAGGGTGTCGGTCCCGCGTTTTTCGGCGGCCATGAAGTAGGCTTCGGGGGTCCGGCTGGAGAAGGGCGCGTCGCCGTTGGCGACGGAACCGAAGACGGCGTCCAGGCGGGCCAGTTCGGCCTTGAGCAGGCGAACGGTTTCCGCCAGCGAGCAGGACCAGAGCTGGATGTTATAAACGGTGCGGCCTTGAAGCTCGGGGTAGTCCTGAACCAGCCAACGGGCGAAGACGGTGTTGTCGGCAACCGCGAAGCTCACGGCGAAGGACCGTTTGTCTTCGTTGAGATCGGCCAAAACGGCGATCGGGAAGGTCCAGTCGTTGACGCGTACATCGGTGACCAGTTCGAGCACCTGACCGGCGAAGCGGTCGCAGATGATTTTGGTATGTTCGTAAACTTTGTCTTCCGATTCGACCAACAGGATTGCGCCGCTGACCACGCCGTCCTTGAAGTGATCCATCGCGATAACGTCGTTGGCGTTGGTGATGTCGATCAGATCGCTGGGGGAGGTCGGGACCGCCTGCAGGCCGAGGGCTTCGTAATCGGGAAGCAGTGTCGCCAGGTTCAGCTTGCTGCTCGCCATGTCGGTCGAGGCCAGCATCATGGGACGGTCGCACAGGACGCCTTCACCGGAAGGATCGGAGCATACCGCCGCCTGACCGCGCAGGTAATGGCGTTTGGCCAACTGCGTCATCATGCGGCCATTGGACTCGATCCCGCAATCGTCGCAGCCGTCGCACTCTTCGCCGGGGAACTGGGCGATTTCGGCATCGGCGCAGAATTCCTCACCGATTTGAATCGAAGCGCCGAAGTCGGCGGTTTCAGTCGACGTCATGGTGACGGAAGCCCAGCTCCAGGGCGTTTCCGGCTGTGCGGCATAGTAGTCGAGCAGGGGCGAACCGATGAAGTTGTCGATTTCCGCGTTGGTGAACTCGAAGGCGAATTTGGAAACAGGGCACCAGTTCTGCAACTGCGCCATACAAATGATAACATCCATTTCCATCGCCATGCGGTATTGGCAGGTGGCCGAGTCGAGCAGGAACAGCTTGTAGCCGTCCTCGTACTCCTCTTTTTCAAGCTCCAGCTCGCCGTTCATGCACGGATCGACTTGCGGATCGGTCGAATAGAGAACTTCGCCCGTGAGGCTCAGAGTCGGATACTCCGCATAGCTTTTGGGAAGCTGGCAGCCCTGGTCGAATCCGTTGAAATCGTTGAGCGGATCGTCCGGATAGGCATTGAGGATCTGATGCTGCTGAGGATCCATCGTCAGGGTCTCGCTGAACCCATCCTGGTCCGTATCGGTAAAACAGACCTGTGCGGTTTCGTTCATGACGTTGGCATAGGCCGGTAGGGCGAAAGCCACCGCCGCCAATATCGCCAATCCCATCACTCGTCGTGTCATGTCCGACTCCCTTCTAATGGTTCTATATTTTCCATCTAGTGGTTATTCTATATACGTTCCTAAATTTGTCAAGAAAAACCTAGCTTGTCAGCTACTTTTTTTTGACCGGAACCTGACCCCACCCAAACATGACACGTTGTTCTCACATGTCTATGGATCGGTTTGGTGGGCGTAGTATTCCAAAGTCCCTTACAGCAAGGAGCTTATCGATAAAAAACAGTGTGTGAGAGGGCGCGCGGGCGGTTCAGCTTAACTGAGAGTTGAGGTAAGACAGCAGTCTGCCTTGGTTGGGAGCATCGATATCGGCGAATTTCATACCGATGGCAAGTTCATCTTCCATCGGTTGCAGATGTACGACCTGGCCGGAGAAAGAACTATCCGCCAGGGGACCGTCTTTGACGGTGATCATCATTCCGAACTGTTGCGACGGAATGGAAAAAGCTTCGATCCCTCCCGCCAGAATACGGGCGCCGCCTTGCGATAGATCGCTTAAATGACCTTCGTACGGCCCGTAAGTGTGGCCGTTTTGGGCGGTGAACGTGATTTGGCTGGAAATCGGGATACGGGTATACATGCGGCGGGCCTGAGTGGAATCGTCGAGCAGGTCCATCGGAATTTGATGCGTTGTCATGAATTTGCGCAGGCTGCCGAGCGGGATGCGTCGGTCGTTGCTGATGGGAAGCCGGAATCCTTCGAGCTTACCTTCATCGAACCACTTGATGACGGTGTTGATGTTGATTCCGAACAGGCGCGCGATGGCTCCCGTCGTAAAGACTTTTTTGTTCGATGCTGTTGATTGCGCCACAACGGACTCCCTGTTTGCTACCGGAGAAAGCTCGACTTCTAAACTTTCTGTAACCGCCGAAATTACGGTAACATGCTTAAATCAACTTGACAAGCCTTTTTTACATGATTTTTGACTGGCCGGAAATGGATGGAATGGATACACTGAAGCCACTTTCTTAGTAAAATACGGGCTGTTTCCCGAATTGCGTGCACTTTTTGACATGGAAATGTAAAAAACGTGAAAAAAAACGACGAAATATTGGCGCTCGGAGAAAGCCCGAATCGACGTAACGGACGGTCCGACTGGATCGAGTTCGGCGTTTGGAGCGCGTTCGCTTTGGTCATCCGTTTGGTCGGCTTGGACCGTCAGAGCCTGTGGTTGGATGAAGCCGCGATCTACAATCAGATTTCAGCCGATTCCGTGGGGGCGGTCGTGCGGGCGGTGGAAGGCCACATCGGTCCCTTCTATCACGTGCTGCTCTACGGCTTTTGCGGTTTGGCGGGAACCTCCGAATGGGCCTTGCGTTTTCCGTCGGCGCTTTTCGGCGCGTTGTGTGTGGGAATGCTGTTTTTCTTTGCCTTGCGCCTCTTCGATCGTCCGACCGCTCGCGCCGCCGCGTTGCTGTTGGCGGTTTCGCCGCTGCATATCTGGTATTCCCAGGAAGCCCGCATGTATGCGCTCTGGGTGTTGCTCGGGGTGGCGAGTGCCCATGCTTTCTGGGTGGCGGTCCAATCGAACCGTCGGCGCGACTGGGCTTTGATGGCGGTGTTGGCCGGCGCCGCTTTGTGGACCTACCTCAATTCCGTGTTTTTATTCGCGGCTTTCGGGCTGTTCCTTTTATTGGAAGGACGACGTCGCTTCGATCGCTGGCTTCCCTTCACGCTTTCGTTTCTGTTTGTCGGGGTCGGTTTCATGCCACGGGTGCTGGCGTTTCTGAACAAAACCGAGATGGGTATCGGCAGCGTTCGGCCCACCGGGCTCTCCGATCTCGCCTTCGCGCTTTACAGTTTCGCCGTCGGGACGTCCCTCGGTCCGCCCGTGACCGAAATCCGTCAGTTGCGGGCCTCTTTGGGCAACGGAGCGATCCTGCGTCTTTTCGAGACGGATGGTCCGGCGCTTGTGGCGGCGGGACTGCTGCTGGCTGTGTTGCTGGCGATCATGGCGGTCTGGGCGTGGCGTGAACGTAAACAACCCGTCCTACGTTTGGCCGTGTTGTTGGCGGTTGTGCCGCTGGGTCTGACCTATCTGGCCGCGCTGCTGCTTCCCAGTGTGCCCTTCAATCTGCGCTATGCGCTGGTGGGCCTGCCGTTTTTCTGGTTGCTGGCGGCGGGGGCGTTCGTTCGGCTTCCGCGTCGGGTCGCGTTTGGGGTGGCGCTGGGAATGATGCTTGTTCTCGGCTGGTCGTTGGTCAACCATTATAGTCAAGATCGCTACGCCAAAGTGGATATGCGGGCGGCGGTGAAATACCTGTCCGATACGGCGCAGCCCGGCGATCGTCCGCTGATTTTCTACGAGCACGCCCAGGTGCTGCTGCGCTATTACGATCCCGAAGGACATTTCGCGGTGGCCGCGGTTGGGCTTTCGGCTTCACCGGAAGAGCTGCTGGCCGCCTGCGGCAATCATACGCGCGTGCGCATTCTGGAGACGGTGCGCGTTCAGCAGTATCGGCCGGGACTCGTGGCGCGTGTCCGTGCAGGGTTGGCGGCGCACTACCGACCCTGCGGCTCGATGCCTTTCAACAAGGCCGAGTTGGATGATTATTGCCTAAATAACGAGCAATCCGCACCCTCGGAGGATGAGGAGAGAAAGTGAACGACATGCTTCAAGCGACGATGCCGGATTCCGTGAAAGAAGTCTTGCAGGATTACGATACCGTTTTACCGGTTCCGATTGCGTGGGGCGACATGGATGCCTTCCGGCACGTCAACAATGTTCTCTATTTTCGCTACACCGAAAGCGCCCGCATCGCATTTTTCGAGTCTCTTGCCATCACGCGCGATGGAAGCCTCGGGAAAATCGGGCCGATCCTGGCCGGGACGTCCTGCCGCTTCAAATTTCCGCTGACCTATCCCGATACCGCCTGGGTGGGAACCCGCGTAATCAGCCTGGAACGGGACCGTTTTCTGATGGAAAACATCGTGGTGAGTGAAAAACAAGGGAAAGTCGCGGCTGTCGGCGACGCACTGGTGGTCAGCTACGATTACGAGCGGGGCCGCAAAGCCGATATCCCCGACGAGTGGCGCGTCAAATTAGAGAAACGTCTGGCAAGCAGGCAAGGATAGTGCGCCGAAAAGCGGTTTTCGACTCGAAGGGCCGCTCCCTGCGTTCCACTGCGGCCACCTCCGTCATCTTCGGGCTTGACCCGGGGATCCATGCCCTGGATTCCCGCCTTCGCGGGAATGGCGGAACAAAAAGAGCAAAGGGCAAGAGGGGTCAAGGGCTAGCCCTGGAGAGCCGCGCGCCAACACCGGAGTAACTGAGCCATCTCTCCGCTTATCTCCCCCCATCCAGATCCCGGTAAATGGCATCCAGCAAGTCCAGGCTGTCCGCTTGGGGACGCGACAAGGCCTGCTCGATCAAGCCTTCGGCGCGTGTTTTTCCGGCGGCGTAATCGGCCTGCACCGCATCGGGAAAGCGCTCGATCAGCCGGTCGGAAACGTCCAGGCTGGAGGCGGTAAGCAATAAAATCAGGCGGCGGTAGAGCCCCAGGCGCTGTTTATCGTCGATCAACGGGAAGAGGTGTCCGTTGTAGCGTCGGAAAGGGCGCGGTTCCATGATGCGGCGGTAGCGTTCGAATACCGGGGAGTGGGGCAACACGACGATGGGAAAGGGCGTGGAGATCAGGCGGTAATGGCGCGCCACGTGATACAGGGTGAAGAGGTCGCGCAGCTTTTCTTCCGGGTAGCCGATAATGGAACTGCCGTGCGAAGCCGAAAGATCGACCCCCGCCGTCTTCAATTTTTCGAGCGCCCGAATCGACGACACGATGGTGTAGGGTTTCTCGAAAAACTCGGCGAACAGCGGATCGGTGGATTCGAGCGGGATGGTGAAGGCTTCGACGCCCCCCTGTTTTAAGAGGGTAATCAACTCGTCGTCGATCAGATCGGGTTCGAAGCCCATATCGAAGCGCAGCGACACATCCAGATCGCGTTCGGCCATGCGTTGCAAAAAACGCTTGAGGTGCGGCTTGAAGCGCAGCACGTTGGGATCCCAGTTGTTGAAGTGTCGAATCCCGGTTTCGCGATGCGCGCGTTCGATATAGTTCAACACATCGTCGATGGAAAAGCGGTGCAGCGGCTGACGTCCGTTGATGCAGAAGGCGCAGTGGTTCGGGCAGCCGCAAGTCAAGCGAAACAAGGTGAAATGCTGGTCGCGTTGCAGATGCTGCGTACCGGGTTGGCGGCGATCGGCGTCGAGCAGACGCCCGGTCGACACTTCGTCGGCTCCGTTCTGTTGCGCGTGTTCCGGGGAAAGCGACGCATAGCCGCCGCCCATGCGAAGGCGCGTTTTCGGGTAACGACGTTTGATATAGGATGACGCCTCATGAGCTAAATATGCGTTAAATAGCATCGAGCAGCTGACCCACACTTCGTCCGGTTCGCCGGGATAGGCATCGAAAAAGGCGGCCAGGCGTTTGAGGCCGTAGCCGTAGCGCCAAGCGTCGAGCTTCAATCCGGCGACGCCGCTTTCAAGAGGAGCGATAGGCGTCAATTCACCGGTGGAAAGCAGATCGTCCCAGCCCCGGCTGTGTTTGCCGTAGGCCATCAGATCGACCAGGGCGGTTTCGTGCCCTAGGCTTTCCAGCCAGTCGGCCAGTTGAAAGAGGCCGTAGGGCTGGGCGTCGGCATAGTAATCGAGCTGCACGCGATCGACGGCGACCACCGGCGGATTGACCAGAACGATGCGGCGGGCGACGCCGTTTTTCAGATCGTCAACCGGCACGGCGCGGCTCCACGGCGAGGTAGTACAGATTCATTTTCGCAAGCGGCGCGCGCGGAAAGGTGACGGAGGTCGGCACGATCACGCTGTCGTGGGTGAGGTCGATAAACGACCGCAGGGGAAACGCCAGTTGCGCTTGTTTCACAAAACGCAGGATGTCGCGCGTTTCAAGCCGGTTGAACAGCATGTGCAAATCGACCTCGTCCGGATCGGTCGGGTCGGGCGGCGTATCCGGGCGCAGACGAAAGATGGTCAGCAGCTCGCGCAAAAGCGGGCGCATCGGTTTCAGGTAGGCGATGAACGGATGTCGTTTCGTCAAGTCCAGCGCCGCGTCGATATTCACCGTCTCGTACTGGCAATACAGCTTGATATCGGGCGGACGAGCGTCCCCATGAAGATCGAAGCCTACCAGACGCGTACGCGAAAAGGGTTCGCGCGTGAATGGGATATCGGCTAATAGAGGATGCAATTGACGCAGCATGGATTCTTTCTGCTGCGGGTAACGGTCGGACAAGCGCAGGTAGAATTTGTGGCGGCCGCCCCCGTCGGCCCGCCAATCGACGCCGTAAAGAAGCTGCTTAACGACCCGCGAATGGATGCCGTCGAGCGTGCGCTCGGCCACGGCGGCCAGCTCGGGCGCGGCGTTGGCGATCAGTTCCAGCAGGTGCCGGGCATCCTGGCGCAATAGAAGCGGCTGATGGTCGAAATACGCGAGCGAGAAACGGAAGGCGGACACGCGGTCGGGAGTGAAACTCATGGAGTATTCGATGGGGCGCGACGAACGGCCCTGGGCCCAGTCGAGCGGTTCCGTAAGCAGGCTCCAGTAAGCGTCGCCGAAAGCTGTTTCCACTCCGGCCAGCGCCGCCAGCCGCCGCAGGTGGCGAAGCTGGAAGGGGATATCCACGTGATCGTCGGGCGTGAAACAAGCCGCGTGGGGCTGTCGATTCACGTAGCGCTCCCCGCGACATCGGGTGTGGCCCTTGCAAATCGGGCAGGCGATATAAGGCGTCTCGGCCATGGGGGCGTGCTCTCCGTTTCGGTACCGATTGCATCACTCTAGCAAGTTTGCGGGGGAAGAGCAATGTTCACAAACACGTGCAGCCAAATGCCCGGCGCGAACGCACCGAACCGACTGGGGCGCTGGCTGCGCCGTTTCGTCCTGTTGCCGCGACGGACGAAAAACGCCAAAACGACGAAAACGGCTGAGCAGGTCGATTTTTGCCGGAATACCTGAAATGACCTCGATGCGTCCGTTGCGCCGTTTTCAGGAGCCCTTTTTTCGTTTTCGCGAAATCATTGGGTTTTTCGGCCGCGCGCCGGGGGGTAAAGTACAATTCCTATCGGATAACAAGGATTGCCGTAATACGTCACACCGGCGAGAGGGAAAGTGTGTCAGACGGCCTGCGGCGCATTGCGTCCCGCTGCGGGTTCGATAAACGTAAAAATAAAAATAGTTTTTCAATACCAACACGTTAGACCTTCCGTCCGCTGACCGCCTGAGCGCGATTTTTCGTTCTAACGAAGGGAGATACGCGTCTTCAGAGTGTCCAATTTAATTATATTTAATATATTATATAGAAGATATTTAAGAGTTGCACCCTTATCTCATTGATATGACAACACTTTTTCGATTTCGGCTGGCTGGAGTCGAAATAGGGCGGCAAACGGCCATCAAAACAGGTGGATAACCTCGTAATATCAACAGGATACGGATGTCAGAGCGAGCGTGCTGGCCGGAAAACAGGCACCGATTCCGGCCGGATGGAGGAAATTCGAAGGACCAACCGAGACCGAGTCGCCGTGACTACAATGTAATCATAATATGGTTAAATAGATGCATGGTGCGGTCTTTCGTCTTCTGCCTGCCAACCGATTTCTTACTTGACATCCGGTCGAGTGCGGGGGATGCTTCACGCTTCAAAAAAGGGTCCGGACAAGGACGGCGATCGTTCGACAGACCGGTTGTCTGCCCCATCGAAAAGACAGCCGGTTTCAAGAGCCGCAACGCGACGGCGGGAGTTACACCATGCGCAGGATAGTACTCATCAGTCTGTTTATCTTGTTTTTACACGTTGGGGGCGGCTGCGACAATCCGGCCCACTCGGAAAGTCCGCCCGCACCGGCCGCGGATGCGGAAAAGAAGTCCATCAACGTGAAGGTGCAAACCCTCGCCGCCATCGATTTCGACGAAACGATCACGCTCAGCGGAGGGACGTTGGCGGATATGGATATCCGTTACAGCGCCGAGCTGGCGGGCAAACTGGAGCGGCTGGCCGTCGATCTCGGCGACGAGGTGAAGGCCGGTCAGGTGCTGGCGCGCATCGACTACGAGATGTTGAAAGCCCAGTCTGAACAGGCGCAAGCCGCTTTCAATCTCGCCCAAAAAACCTTCGCTCGCCTGCAAACCCTGCGCAGCGAAGAATTGATCAGCCAGCAGCAGATCGATGAAGTCGAGGCGCAGGTGATTCAAGCCGAATCCCAACTTAAAATCGCCCGCGCCAATCTCAACAAAAGCGTGGTGCGCGCCGCCAACGGCGGAGTGGTCGCGCGGAAGTTCGTTGAAGAAGGCGAGTATCTGGGACCGGGAACGCCGATCGTCCAGGTGGTGGATTACCGCCGCATCATCGTCGAAGCCGAGTTGGCCGAAAGCCAGGTGGACCGCGTTCGCAAAGGCGATCCGGTATCGGTGCTGATTCCGGCGCTGGGCGAAACCTTTCCCGGCGAGGTGGAAGTGGTGTTGCCCGCCTCCGAGCCGGTGACGCGCACCTTTAAATTGCGGGTGAAAGTGAAAAACGCCGACCGCCGCATTCTGGTGGGCATGGCGGCCGTCCTGCGTCTGGTGGTCAAAACCCACCACGGCGTGATCGTCGTTCCGCAAGAGGTGGTGATCGAGGAAACAGGCATGCGCTGCGTCTTCATCGAACGCGACGGTTTGGCCCGGCGGCGCGAGGTCGCCTTGGGCGTGGTGGAAGGCTCGCGGGTCGTCATTACCGAGGGGTTGGCGCCCGGCGACCGCCTGGTGGTTATGGGGCAGCGCAGCCTGGTGGACGGCCAGCCGGTCACGGTGGTCGAGGATCTGCGCTGAAGCTTTACCTTGCATTTTGTTTCATTAGAGTTATATATAATTCTTGAACATTTGAAGTCAAGGTCGTCATGATTTCGCCTTTTTCCAACTCCCTGCTGCTATGGCTTAGCGCCTTTTCGTTTCTGTCGGCCTGCGGCGGTGTTCCCGATGCGGGCTGCGGGGCCAACCGCCACGCGGATGAAAGCGGCGTGTGCGTGTGCGACGACGGCTACGATGAAGTGGACGGCGTCTGCCAATCCGACGACGTCTGCGCCATCGATCTGCAGGCGGAACCGCAGAAAGTCGATTTCAGCCCGACCGATCCACGGGATGGCGACCGGAGCCTGCAATTGCAGTTGCTCAACCCCGGCACGGCGGATGCCCTTATCGACCAGGCTTTCGTCGAAACCGAAGATAACCGTTGCGGCACCTTTTCATTGCTCGAAAATCTGGACGGCCAGGTATTGGAGGCGGGAGCGCAAATCGCCGCCACCTTGCAGTTCACGCCGGATCCGGACACCGGCAGCGGTTGCGGCTGTCACAGCTTCGGTCGTTTGTATCTGCGTCTCGGCGGCATGCGGAATTGTCCGACAATCGCGGTTCCGCTTGTGGCTTTGGGTCCGTGCGAGCAGCCGCTGCGCTGCAACCCGGACGACCTGAGCTTTCCCGCCGCCATCCAAGGCTACACGTCCAATCTGCCCGTCACATGTTATCATTTCGGCGAGCAGCCGGTGATGGTCGATTCGCTCGGTTTGAGCGACGACACACCCGCGACTTTTGCGCTTGAATACCTGTCCGCCGCCCCGCCCGTCCAACTGGCCTTCAGCCAATTCCTCGAATTCAGCGTGGCTTATCACCCCACCGCGGAGGGCGAGGAACGCGGGTCCGTCTGGCTGAAAACGGCCACCGGCGACGAGCAAAACCTGCCCTTGTTCGGGCGGGCCACGCGCGAGCGACCCCTGTGCGAAAACGGAATTCCCGAGATGCCGCAACCGGTCTTGCAGGGGGACGGCTATCGCATCACCCTGGAATCGGAGGCGCTCAGCACCCACCGCGGCGTGGTGCGATCCCAGTGGTTCTACAGCGAACCGCCGATGATGTCGGACATCCTGGTGACCAGCGGCGATTACGCCGATCCCGCTTGTTCGGTCGGTCAGGACGGCCACTATGCCTGGTGGCGCAATTGCTACATCGACGAGGGCACGTTCATCAACGTACACGCCATTCCCTATTCGGAGCAGGTGGAATTCTGGGTGCGCAGCCTGGAAATATGGGATGAGGTGAGCGTAATCGGCTACGAAGTGGACCGCGTGCTTTACGACAACGGTTCCTGGTGGCAGGATGCGGGTTGCCACACCATGATCATCACCTATATCTGCGATCACGGCAATGGCGATACGGACGGCGATATCGACGGAGATGAAGACGGCGAGGCGGACAGCGAGTCAGCCATGCGCCGCGCGCCTGCGAAAATCCCGCTGCAATCGGGACGCGTCGGTTTTTAGCTGGCGAACGCGTTTCGTGTTAAACTTAGGGTCTCGATCCATTTCGTACCAGGAGGAATGCGGCATGTTGATTCGGCTTTGGCATCGGCGTATCGGTTTGCTTTTCTCTCCCTTTTTCATTCTCACCGGCGTGACCGGCTTTTTCCTGCTGTTTCGCAAAACCGGCTGTTATGAAAAAGACACCAAGGAATTTCTGCTCGGCCTGCACAATTGGGAAATCATCGCGCCTTACGTGGGGATGCTCTTGGCTGCGGGATTTCTGTTCATGGCGTGCAGCGGCCTGCTGATGGCCTGGCGGATGCGCCGCCGCTGAATCCCGCTTCTTTCCGATGGGACAACTGTCGGGAGAGACCCTCCGATGTGATTTTTTCTTTCTCGTCTTTCACGATAAAACCGGGGTGCGACCGCGATCCGGCCGCACCCCGTTTCACTATCAACCACCGGTCGGACGGAAGATGAAGGGATAGGTCACCACCACGCGGCCCCCGTTTTTGGGATGGGGAAAGAGCATGCGTTTGGCGGTACGCAACACACAGGCATTCACGCGGCTGTTGCCCACCGTGTCCACCGCCGCGCGGGCGCTCGACACCGCCCCGTCCGGCGCAATGATGAAACGGACCGTGACCTTGCCGTAAAGAGTCGGGTTTTTATTCAGTTCGCGTTGGTAGCAGTAGCGGTACTGATTGAAGTAGCGTTTCATCACCCGCTCGATGATCGACTTATCCAGCGAACCTTCATAGCTGGGCTTGCCGGTTTTCAAAACCACCATATCGGACCGCTTCTCGCCATCCTTCGCCGCCTCGATGCCGTAGGTCGAGTGCCGCTTGCCGCCACGTCCACGTGTGCCGATGCCACCGATGCCGAGCGCGTCGCCGCCGCCGTACTGTCCCGCTCCTCGGCTGCCCAAACCGCCCGCGCCGCGCTGGTCGAGACCCGACAGCGGTCCCAGTTCGCCCAGCACCTTATCGAGTCCGGCCCCCAGCCCGCCGCCGCCGAACAGGCGATCCATGGCTTCCAGGCCCATATCCAACGCACCGAGGATGCCCGCGTGGTTGGCGACCTTTTCGTCCTCCAGCCGTCGCCGGGCGGAGCCGTCGGCCTTGTCGAGCAAGGCGTCGTCTTCGCCGATGCGTCCCTCTTCTCCCGCCGCGCGGGGTGCGGGCGTCGGGGCGAAGCGTTGCGTCTCGGGCGGCGGAGGCTCGGGCAGACTGCGCGGGGTAATGACCAGCCGCGCAAAGCGCTGCGGGGCGTCGAGGATATCCGCCACTTCCGGGGCGGGCAGCATTTTCAGATAGGTGGCAGTCAGCAGATAGCCCAGAATAAACAAGGCCATCAAAGTACTCATCACGCCGTCGATACGCTGCCAGAACGGCGCGCGCCGGATCGCTTCGGGCGAAACGAAATGAATGTAATACTGCAACCCGCCGAAACGCAGCAGCGCCGCGCGCGACGCATCCAAGCGCAGACGGAAAAAGCCGCGCCATTCCTGCGCTTCGCCGGTGTCGATGAAACGAGTCAAGTCGGTGGCGGCCCCGTTATCGAAAACCACTCCCTGCATGGACGGCGTAAAGGCCAGCCAGGCCGTCCCCGGCCCGTCGGGGGTGACGAGCGGAAAGCCGTCGCCGGGCAGATCGTCGTGGCTCAACCGAAAGGTGCAATCGCCCCCTTCGCCCAAGGTGACGGGCGTCGTTCGGCGCGAGTGGCGCACATCAAGCAGGGTATCGCCCCACAGAACTTCGCGGACTTCCAGAACGCGGCGCGCGGCGTCCGGTTTTACAGGCTGTCGGGGAATCGGGCTCAGGTCGTAGAGCAATGGTTTGCGCCGGGCGGCTTGTTTCTTTTCCTCGAATTTGGCATAAAGCTCCCGCTGGACGTCCGACATAGCGTCCTCCTTTCCGGCGGCCCGCCCCCAGGCGGACCGCCTATCACACAGTTGTCAGCTAAGCGCGTTTGCGCCTCGACTCGGTTACGGACTCAGCGTCACCCGGCAGGTCAAAACCGAAACGGCGGCGCTTTTCGCGTTCACGGCCGGGAAGCGCATGGCCTTCAGCCATTGAATCGCGAAACGCTCCAGTTCGGGCCAGCTTTGCTCGGCCTTCAGCAGCGCGACCGCCGTCACCCGGCCCTTGGCGTCGAGGGTGATACGCAGCTTAAGGTCGCCTTTGAGGTTCGGCAGCTTGGCCAGCTCTTTCCGATAGAAGCGCATGAGCGTGGCCTGCTGCTTTTTCAAAACCTTCAGCGCCGCCGCTTTCGAAAGCGGTCCTTCGATAGCCGCCACCGACAAACGCGCCTTGGGTCGGCTTTCGCTCACGGCTCGACGATCTTCCGCTTTCTTATCCGGCATCCCGGTTTGGGAAAGCTCGTCGCAGCTCTTTTCGGCTTCTTCCAGCGCAACTCCTGCAGTCCCCAAACCACCGCCGCCATATCCCGCACCGCCGCTACGGCCACGCATTTTCAGCGCCGGAGCCGCGCTCGCACGTCCCAGCGCCGCGCCGACGGCATGATTGGATACGCCTTCCGGCAAGGGTAACGGCTGCTTGACGCTCTGGAACGTCCCGTCGCCGCGCACTTCCGAATCGACCGCCACGAAAGAGGTGTAGTCGGTGAGCAGCGAATAGGCCAAGCCGAGTTCGGTAACCTGCTCCACCCGCTTGTCGTCGGGCTGCAGCTTGTTCATGTCGGCCAGGCGCTCGATGCGTTTACGCGCCCACAATTGCCGCAAAGCACGGTTGTCAACCGACGCATCGGCCTGTTCCAACTCCATCTCCGCTTCGAAACGCCCGTCGGCCGTGCTGCCCGTGACGCGGATCGTTCCGGCGGCCTCACCCTTGTATTTGCCGAACAGCACCAGCGGACGACGCGCGAAGAGATCCGGCAAGGCCACCGGCTCGACGTCGTAGGCCTCCACCCCGTCGAATGCGACCCGGATATCGGTGAGCACCGGCGAGGCGATGTACTCGCGGAAACGCGCCGCCTGCCGCTTGGCTTCTTCAGGCTTGAGCACCACGAAGGGTTCGCCCAGACCGGCGCGCGCTATGCCCTCGATCAGGAAACGGTTGACGCTCGACCCGATGCCGAAGGCGAACAGATTGGCGTTGCCCAGGCTGTTGGCGATCAACTCGAAGGCGTCCTTTTCCACACTGACATAGCCATCGGTGGCGATCACCACCGTGCGCGAACTGCCCTCCTTCTGCGGTAGCGCCAGGGCGCGTTTCAGCGCCGGGATCAGCTCGGTTCCGCCTCCGCCCCGCTGGTTCTCCACGGTGGCGATGGCCTTGTTGATGTTGGCGGGCGTGGCCGGGAGCGAATGCGGCGACATGACGCTGTTGCTTCCGGCAAACAGCATGACGTTGAAATAATCATGGGAGCTGAGCGAGCCGAAGAGATCGCGCATCAGCGCCTTGGTGGTATCGAGCGGGAAACCGTGCATCGAGCCGCTGATGTCGATGATGAAGATATACTCGCGCGGCACGATGGCCCGTGCCTCCACCCGCTCGGGCGGCTCCATCATCATCAGGAAGAAATGTTCCTTTTCGCCGGGATAGAGTAAAAGCCCGCTCTGAATCGCATCCCCGGCCAGCATGTAACGCAGCACGAAATCCTTGTTGCCGCCTCCCGCCGTCTCCGGCAAGCTGAGACTGGCCGAGTTCGAATCGTGGAAACGCGCTTCGATGTCGTGGCTGGGCGAGGCCAGTCGCGCCAAGGGCATCCCGGCGCGCAGATCGACGTTCAACGCAAAGGTGGTGGGCGTCTTCTCGCCTTCCGGCAGGTAGGGACTGGCGATCCAGCGATCGTTCTCGGCCGAGTCGGCGGCGCTTTGGTTGTGGTAGCGCGGTCCGACCACGGTCGGGTACACGAATTCGTAGATACCCTCTTCCGGCACCAGCAACTCGGTGTAGACCATCTCCACCTTGATTTCATCGCCGGGCAGGATATTGGCCACGTTCATCTGAAAGACGTTGGGGCGTTGCTGTTCGAGCAGCGCGGCCGTCTTGCCGTCCGCCCGCGCCTGTTCGTACTCACGGCGTGCCTGGGCGCGTTTTTTGATGTCCGCCTGGATGCGGCGCTCGCCGATGGTCATGCGCATGGCCTGCACGGCGGCGCGGGTGGAACCGGGAAAGACGTAAATCGCCTCCAGGGTCTGCTCGCCGTCGTTGGCGTAAAGCTGCGTGACGGTCACCTCGGCGATGACGCCGCTGATGACCACGTCGGCGGCCGTGTGCTTGAGCGGCAGGGCGTCGGTTTCCACGTCGTCGCCCAACACCACGAAATAGGGCGACAGGCTGCGCTCGTCCTGCGTGCCGCGCGGAGCGGGATCGCCGCTTTTGGGAATGAGCAGCGCCGCGCCACTGACGGCGACTTCGCCCCATTCGGCCGCTTCCGCCTGCATGCCGATGAGGATCGTCAGGGACACCACCATCATAAACAGGACCGCGAACAACGCCACGGTGGTCGCCAGACTCACGTTGCTTCTTCGGGGCAGGGTTTTCGATGCACGCATGGCATCCTCCTTTCGGGTGTTGGGGCCGCCGATGCAAATCGGGCTTGACCCCGGATGGGCCACAATCGAATCGTGAAACGACACAAACGGAAACTTTGGGTTGACCAAATGCGGAAGGTATGGAACAATGTGAAGCGGTTTTATTGAACGAATGAGCACTTTAATCGAGTCGAACGCATGTGCAGGCCTGAATACAACCTGATTGGGACTCTTCACCGGCGAAAAGTGGCGCGGAATTGGCTCGTTCTTGCGGTTAAACATCATGGCAATCACCCTAATCATGCAATATTTCAATCAACCACAGCCCCAGAGTTGCACGAATAGGCATTGTCGTCAAGCAAAAAAGAGAATAGATGAGCACTTTTTCAGAACGTCTTGAGATCATTCGGGAATATTTCGGCCTAAAAGGGAATGCGTTCTCTGAACAATTGGGCATTCCTTACCGTTCTTACATGAATTACAAGGCCGGACGCACCCCGCCCGCCGATCTGCTCACCAAAATCATCGAGGAATTCGCCATCGATCCCACCTGGCTGATGACGGGCGAAGGGTCCATGGAGTTGAAGCGCGCAGCCTCGGCCGCCCTGCCTGCCGCCGCTGCACCATCGGATTTCGACGAAAGCGAGGCCAGCGCTGCGTCTTTGGATGGGGATGTTCTGGACGAGCTGTCCCTGCTGGCCGAATCGCCCGCCGACGCGCCGGACGAGAGTGCCGATTCCCAGGCCTTGCAACTGCGCCTGATGAAACACCTGGTCGATCTACACGAGGAAAACCGCAGCTTGCGCAGCCGCATTCAGGAACTCGAACACCTGCTGGTCAAGGAACGCACCCGCTGCCGCAAACTTCTACGCGGGTAGATGAGGCAGGCCGACGGGGGGCCGGGTCATGATTGACGAGTATTGTAGGTTGGACAGATTTTAAGCAGGAGCATGGCTCTGTCATGCTCCGCAAGTTTGTCTTGAATTTTCACCCGGACCGGCCCTGCAAGAAACAAGGCAAGAGCCTTGTTTGAAGACAACCAACAGAGCAGGACGGGAGCCCTGCTCCGACGGAGGATGCACATCCGGGTTGGAGCGCGTCTCCGACGGGCTCCAGACTTTGCGCCTTTCTCCTTATGCGAGCAGGTCAGAGACCTGCTCGAACCTGCGATTGACGAGGATTGTAGGTCGGACAGATTTTCTGTCCGACACAAAGGGAGATTATAATGTCGGACAAAGAATTTGTCCGACCTACTTGGCTTAGGGCACGTCATCTATTTGTAAATAGTATAGTTTAAAATCCACCCAAATATCCAAATATATTGGGGAAATATAGAAAAAACAATAAAAGAAATGCCACTGAAAAGAATGCACCAAACTTCGCTGTAGCTATTACCTTCTTTTTCTCCTTTAGATGCCATATAGCCAGGTGCACCAACGCAAGAGAAAAATCCTATAACATAATATAGTAAATCAAAACTAACAGAGTCGCTGCGAGTAATCACTATTACAAAACTGCATAGAAAGGCAGCCCATGTTCCAAAAATATGTGTATTGTAAAAGAAGTTAAAAATGGAAATTAGTTTTAATAATATCTTTGATCTAGGCTTGGCAGATCCATCTTCTCCGATCCTTATTGCCAATGGAAGAAGGACATACGTTACTGGAAATTGTAATATCATGTAAATTAGCATGAATACTAGGTTGTAAAAAATTAGCATTCCCACAAAGCCAATGAAAGTCATGTATATTCCTCCTTTAAGCAGGAGCATGGCTCTGTCATGCTCCGCAAGTTTGTCTTGATCTTTTCACCCGGACCGACCCCGCAGGAAACAAGGCAAGAGCCTTGTTTGAAGACAACCAACAGAGCAGGACGGGAGCCCTGCTCCGACGGAGGATGCACATCCGGGTTGGAGCGCGTCTCCGACGGGCTCCAGGCTTTGCGCCTTTCTCCTTATGCGAGCAGGTCAGAGACCTGCTCGAACCTGCGTGGAAGCCTTATTCATCGGGAATGGTTATTCGCCAGGTTTCGTGAAGTCCCGTTTCTTGCCCTTTGTAAAGGGAAACGTACAGATCGAAGGTTTGACCGGATAGTTCCTTATCAAGCAAAAGCTCGGCTTGCAAGCGCATGATCAGGCTTTCATCATCCACCGAATCTCGAATATCGATGTGTGACGTTGCCCCCTGTACCCAAACCATGGCCCCATCGATCTCTTCGGGGAAATCGTAGGCGGCCTTGACATCCACGAAGAAGCTATCGCCCAGCGTAACCGTGAGATTAGGCGGGTTGACGAATTCAACCTGCGGCCAGTCTTCACCTTCGTGAAAGGCGGGGGGGCCACCGGCTACCTGTTCGCCGTTTTCGAAGCGCAGATTATCCGTGAGTCGGTCGGCCAACACTCTCGCGATTTCGTCCGCGTCCGATTCGGACGAGCAGCTTCCCAGCATGGCCAGTGTCACGATCGCCCCGATAATAAGGATCCAACGAATTTGTTTCGGGATTTGAGGCTGCATGTGTTTTCCCAGTAATTTCAATCGACACGGTTCTATTCGGCAACTGTAGTCGGAGCGATGCACTCGTTATAACGATCGTTTGACGCGTGTGCATCCAGGTTATAGGGGAGCCATCCGGCTCGATTGTTTGAATCGTAGCATAAGTTTTCTCTCTGATCACCTTTTTCATGATGGACAGTAGGGCGTTTCAATTCTGATTTAGTCTCGAACAATCTTTGATTGATGATGGGTGGCACGGGCTAAACCGTCAGGTTTGCCCGTGAAAACAGCATGGGCAAGCCAAAGGCTTGGCCCATGGCACCCCGTAAACCGAAGTATCGTGGGTGGAAAACGGTGAAAAGCTTAGAATTGAAACGCCCTGGATGGACAGGCTTTGCTCGGAACACCCGGTTTGGGCAAAACGCCCGCCCCGCCTTTTTTTGGCGCGAGAGTAAAAAATCTTGTGCCCCGATCACTTCCGCGCTAAAGTCTCATCATCAGTCAAGAATGATAAGCCCTTGTACCGGCTTTCCACCTCATTTGCCATTACGAGTGGACGGGAGACACGCATGATCGACGTGAAGGAACGACACCTACCCGAAATCTTTTTCGCCAATGTCCGGGAGTTCGCAAACCGGCCGTTTCTCGGCTGGAAAACGGGTGGCGCGTGGAAAACCATCAGTTGGAAGGAGATGGACGAAAAGGTCCGTTTCTTCGCACTGGGATTGATGTCTTTGGGCGTCAAAGCCAACGACCACGTGGCCATATTCTCCCCCAACCGCTGGGAATGGGGCGTATCCGACCTGGCGATCTTGTCCTGCGGAGCCGCCGATATCCCGATCTATCCGACCAATTCGTCCGTGGAAGCGGAGTACATCCTCAACGACTCGGGCTCGTCCATGGTCATCGTCGCCGAACGCGAACACCTGAAGCGCGTTTTGGACGTGCGCCACAAGGTTCCGACGCTCACGCACATCATCACCATGGATGCCATTCCGGGTATCGAAGACGAACAGGTGCTGCACTTCGATCAGGTGATCGAACTGGGCCGCCGCCATCCCGAACCGAAGGCGCTCGACCGCCGCCTCAACGGCATCGACCGCGACCAGATGGCCACTCTGATCTACACCTCCGGCACCACCGGACCGCCCAAAGGCGTGATTCTCAGTCACTTCAATTTTCTGGTCAACATCCAGCAGGCCTATCTGTCGCACGAAGATATGTTCGAGAAAGGGCAGTGCGGACTCAGTTTCCTGCCCATGAGTCACGTGCTCGAACGCACCGCCAGCTGGTACATGGTTTCCTACCTTGGTGGTTCGCTCTACTTCGCCGAAAGCCCCCTGACGGTGGTGGACAACATGAAGGAAATCCACCCGCATTTCGTGGTTTCGGTTCCGCGCCTGTTCGAAAAAATCCACGGGGGCATCATGGAAAAGCTCGCGTCGGCCTCGCCGCGCAAGCAACAGCTCTTCAACTGGGCGCTCGATGTGGGCAAACGCCGCATGAACGACCGGATCCACAAACGCCACTCGTCCGCCGCCCTGCGCGTCCAGCACGCCCTGGCCGAACGCCTGGTCTTCAAGAAGATCCGCGAAAATCTCGGCGCCGACGCCATCCGTCTGCTCATTTCCGGCGGCGGACCGCTGGCCGGGGAGATCAACGAGTTTTTCAACGCCCTGGGCATGACCATCCACGAAGCCTACGGACTCACGGAAACCTCTCCGGCCGTTACCGCCAACGACTTCGATCACTTCCGCTTCGGAACGGTGGGTAAGCCGCTCGGCGACACGCAGGTTAAAATCGCCGCGGACGGCGAAATCCTCATCAAGGGTCCGCAGGTGATGCAAGGCTATTACAACAAGCCCGACGCCACGAAAGAAACTTTCACGGAAGACGGCTGGTTCAAAACCGGAGACATCGGGGAACTGGTGGACGGCTTTTTGAAAATCACCGATCGGAAAAAAGATCTGATCATCACCGCCGGGGGCAAGAACATCTCCCCCCAGAATATCGAAAACGCCCTGATGAGCGACCGTTTCATCGAGAACATCGTTGTCATCGGCGACCGGCGGCCTTTCATCTCGGCTCTGATCGTTCCGGATTTCGACGCCCTCAAGTCCTGGGCCGCGGAAAAAGGCCTGCCGGACGGTACCCCGGCCACACTGGTCGCGCAGCCCGAAGTGCTGGCCTTGTACAAAGAACGGATCTCGCATCACAACCAGCAATTCGCGCGGGTGGAGCAGATCAAGGTATTCCGGCTGATCGACCACAGTTTTTCGCAGGAAAACGGCGAGTTGACCCCCACCATGAAGATGAAACGAAAAGCCATCGGGAAAAACTATCAGGACTTGATCGAAAACATGTATGTCAAATAGCACCCTGCGGGGCGGCATACCCGCCATAGGTAAATAGCACAATCCTCTTTAGATAAAAGGGCTGTTTCGCTCGACTCGTAACACATGCATTTTTTCTTGCCGAGTACGTCTTTTTTCGGTAGGAATAATAGAGGTGGCGAAGAAGGCGTCACCGAAGGCCGATCCACCGAACGTGGGAAGCCCTCCAAGTTTTACGTCCCCCTTACGCGGCTGGAATGATCTTGGGTGTTTCTCGGGTTCGTAACCGGGAATCAGCCCGGCCGGTCTTTTCACTGTTTGCCTTCCGAGAATGAGGAGTCAGATGCCCAATAAACTTTATGTCGGTAATTTGCCCTGGTCCGTCAACAACGAAGGACTCGAAAACCTGTTTGCCGTGTACGGCGACGTTACTGAAGCCAAAGTGATCATGGATCGCGAAACGGGACGCTCCCGCGGTTTCGGTTTCGTCACCTTCGCCCAGGACGAGGATGCGGAAAAGGCGCTGGAAATGGACAGCAAAGAGCATGAAGGACGCGCCTTGCGGGTCAATTTCGCCCAAAGTCGCAACGACGATCGGGGCGGATTCAATCGCGGATACCGGTAAATCGGCCTCGATGGAATAATCTCTTGACAATTAGCTGAACTTCGTTCATATATACACCTCGCTGCGGGGTGGAGCAGTTCGGTAGCTCGTCGGACTCATGATCCGAAGGTCGCTGGTTCGAATCCAGCCCCCGCTACCAAGTCCTTAAGCAAGCCGGTTTTTCCGGCTTGTTTTTTTTTTATGGAAACGACGAAAGCGGCCGAGAAAACTCGAAAACATAAAAAATGGAACGAAATTTTCAACGGATGGCAGGGTTTCCAGCCTGCTTCCTACATGGGGAGCCTGTCGGAGACTCGCTTCAGCAGGGAAACTGCGGGATCTGGCGGAAAACGGCGCGTAGGCTTCCATCATCCCGGATTCCGTATTGGAGACCTTACCCCTTTTGTCGTGTCGGAGCGCGGCTGCGACTCAAGGAGCGCGGCTTCGAAACATCACCCATCCGTCAAACCTAGCGTAATAAGAGCGGTGGTGGGGGAGATTCCCGCGTAAATTCCATACTGGCGAGAAGCGCGGAAAACCATCGCCGCTTCGATGAAAATTAATCTTGATTTTTGCTGTACATATGGCATACCTAATGATATCTATTACTGATAATCAACACAACACTGGCCGTCAACACCTTGTCATTCTTCTTCAATAGCAGTGGGAGTGCGTGGCAATGAATAATAAAAAATACATAGCCAATCTCACTTGGCTACCATTGGCTATTGGTACATTTATAATTTCCGTCGTTTTGTGGTTTTTGGGAGAAAGAGATGAATTCTTATTATTTAAACCTACTTCAGATTATTATTACTTATGTTCTATCCGCATTTTAGCTGTGACCTCTCTAACGATTTCTTTTTATCTCTTCTTTATAGAGATACGACGATGGACTTTCAATAATTGGATATCCATTAAAAAGCCCCAAAATGCAGAGAAAAGTGATGAAAATTCCATCTTTAATACGATTTCGAAGAAAGCCATTGAAAAGCACATCTCGGACACAATCGCCCAAACGGTCAAACATACTCGGAATCTATACTTCATTCATGTTTTTATTCTCGCATATGGTTTGGCTACACTTTACGGGATCCAAGATTCGGCTTTTTACTCCATCAACAAACAATTAGTTGAACTGCCATTCTTAAAGATAGAAGTCGATATCACAGCTTGCTTCTTCATCATGCCGCTATTGATTATTTTCTTTTCTCTTTATCTGCAAATTTACCTCGGTTACCTGACGATGTTGCTTGATAAATACTCTCGGAGACTACCCGGAATTGATAAAGATAAACCATATCCCTGGATCGGTGTTTTTGTGGTAAGGCAGCGTGGCACATACCAAATATTTCTTATTCTTGTATTTGGGTTTGTGTCTTGGTGGGCCGCCCCATTCCTGGTTTTCAAATATTGGTATGACTTGTTGTTTCTGCGATCAACGATGGATGGTTGGTTGTATCACCATGACATAATTGCTTCGCAAGCAATCGGCCTCATCGCGTTGGTTTTCCTGGCAATTATCATGATCTACATAGGAATACGTATCGAGATTAGACACCAAATAAATCGAACAAATCCTCCATTTGTTTTGTGTAGTCTTGCAGTCTGGCGTAAAATCTCCCCCGTATTGTTTTTCATCGCGGCAATCATGGTTATTTTTCAATGGGACTTCTTCAGAGTCATTCATTGGACTATTCCCCCGGCTGATTTGGCGCATAGTTGCCTCTCTCTTCCAGCAGATTCCAAATCCCAGAAGGGAGTCGCAGGTGCAAAGCTTCCAAACATCAATCTGATGAGAGCTGATTTGCGCGGCGCTTTTCTTCAATCGGCCGATCTTAGTGGAGCAATCCTTGAAGAAGCCAACTTATCCAACGCCAATTTAATCGATGCCCAACTGAAACGCGCCGAACTGATGGGAGCCGATCTTTGGGGTGCCCACATGGAAGGAGCACAACTTCAAAGTGCACATCTGGAAGGCGCAAATTTGTGGGAGGCAAAACTTGATGCCGCCTGCCTTGGGGTGGATGAAAGCCTGCTTTTCAATGAAAATGGCGAATCTCAGATTGAATACCTTCCTGAAGGTTGTGGGATTGTTCCATGCGGCGATTTACCTGTTACTCATCTCGATGGTGCACAGTTGGGCCAAGCATCATTACATCGTGCAACCATTGGCTGTGCTAGTTTCAGAGCCGCAAACCTATACCAAACAAAAATTTCGGAAAACCGCTTCGTCATTTTTCACTACGACATGCATTTTTCGAAATATACCTGCGAACAACCTCCTAGTTTTGAATACGCATATTACGTTCCTCCAACCAGCAATGAACGTATCCCCTCATATATCCAGAATCTACCCTCCGAGAGAGTCAAGCATTGGATATTGACTGACAACCCAACGGAAGATTATACTTATTGGACTATAATTTTCGACCTAAACGAGAGGGTCGTGGCTACACAAAATGCTCAACGTCTTTCTGATTTATATATACTAAATGGTCACCGCTTTTCGGTTCCCTTGACTCGCAACCAAGAAAATTACAAAAGCAATAAAATGAAATGGCTAAATAAATTCCGGCCAACAAAGGTAAAAGAATTACTGAAAAACGATCCTGAAAGGTTTAAACGACTCAAAGACATGAAGCGTGAATGGTTGAACTTTGATTATATTCAGGAATGAAGACACCCAATGCATATTGGTGGTCCCCTCGAGTTTCATGAATTACCTGATTGCCAAAATAACGGTCTAACCACCCAAACGATGAGTATCCTCTCGCCCATTCCCCCTTTACCGAACCCGTTCCCTAGAAGGTATACACGCGGTAGCCGTCTTCTTCGAAGCGCGCCATGCTGGGGTGGCCTTTCAATTCGCCGCAGAGTTCAAGTCCCTGCTCTTCGGCGCTGGCCTTCGAGCCCATCTTGGCGGCGCAGGCCTGACACACGCAGGACACCAGCCCCTCGGCGACGGCCTTCGCATACAGCTTGGCAAAGGGCAGCGACGGATCGTCGTGGAAATCCTTGACCAGCTTGGTGGCGGAGCCTTCGATCACGATGACGACCTCCCAACCCTTTTCCTTCATATCGAAGGCGTTGAGTAGAACGTGAACGAAACACATCGGCTCGCCATTGAAGGCAAACAGCGCGGCTTTCATGATTTTTCTCCCCGTTTCAATTCGGTCTCGACTCATAAAACAAGATCCGACGACGACGCCCGCCGTTCAGCGTACGGACAGAGCCGCGCCCAACGCCCCCACCAACTGCGGCTCGGGCAAGACCGTCAGCGGACGCCGTGCGCCTTCCGACAACGCCGCCACCATGGCCGGGTTGAGTGCCACACCGCCGCTCATCATCAATTCGAGATCTTTGGGCAGCGCACCGGCCAGGGCCGTAACACGCGAAGCCAGCGATTGCAGGATGCCCTTGACGATGTTGTTTACATCCTCGCCCTGGGCGACCAGCGACACCACCTCGCTCTCGGCGAAGACGGTACAGGTGCTCGACACCGGTACGGCACGCGTGGCCTGCGCCACTCGGGGACCGATCTCGTCCAGCGGTACCTTGAGCCGCGCCAGGATGACTTCCAGGAAACGGCCGGTCCCGGCCGCGCATTTGTCGTTCATGTGAAAGTCCATCACTTCACCGGCCGCCCCGATGTGGATGACCTTGGTGTCCTGCCCGCCGATGTCGATCAACACCCCGGCCCGTTTCAGGTGGTGAAAAGCCCCCTTGGCGTGGCAGGTGATTTCGGTGAGCACGCGCGTGGCTTTGACGCGCTTGCGCCCGTAGCCGGTGGCAGCCACCGGGATATCGGCGGGCGCTCCGCAATCGGCGCGCAATTCATCGAGAACGCGGACGGTTTGTGCATCGATCAGCGGATCGGTCGCCTCGATACGATGGGTCAACATGTTTCCGGCGGCATCGATGACGACCGCTTTCCAGGTGGTGCTTCCGATATCGACGCCGATGGCGTGTGGACTACTCACTGAAACTCTCCATAAATGCTTGCAGGCGGGTGGTGCCTTGTTCTTCCGAATACAGACGCGGGTCGTTGTGGTCGGCCTCCAGCACCAGCGCCTTGATGCCGATGTCTTCGGACAGGCGGCGCTTGACGTCGATCTGACCCACGGAATAGGGCTTGCAGGAACGATCGGAATGCAGCACCGCCCCCTGCACGTCGTATTCCTTGGCCAAGGCCTTCATGGTTTCGAGGCGGTTGGACAAGTCGCGGTTGAGGTAAACCATCATATAGGCCTTGGCGGCCGACGCGATGGGATTTTGCGGAGCCATCAGGCGGCCCGCCTCGGCCCAGGCGTTCGAATAGGTGGCGCAAACGAAGTTGAAGCCGCGTTCGGCGAACAGGGTGGCCAGTTCGCGCACGTTGAACCAGATCGGCAGATTGTCCCACAGCAGGCGGTATTGCTCGTTCTTGATGCCGCCGATGCCCTTGGCCACGCGGTCTTCCAATTCGTCTTTCAGCAGGCGGTAGTAGGCCGTGCACTCCTTGGTGCCGCGAATGCTGACGATGGGAGCGATGTGGAAAAAGGTATCGAAGCCGGTCCAGGGCGACGGTTTGGCGCGCGCGATTTCCAGACATTGGCCCCACAGGTTGGAGCCTTCGAGCGCCAGCGTCATGACGTCCACCAGCTTTTCCTGGGTGACGTGCTTGCCGCTGACCTCCTCGGCCACCGCGATCAGTTCTTCAAGCTGGTCCTTCACGTAGTCCACATGGTGATCTTTCATGTCGCCGTAAATAAACGGCGTATCCACCAGAACCAGCGGCACGTTCATATGTTCCGCCAGGGCGCGGTACCAGTAAAGCACCGATTGGCAGATGTTGGTGCAGCAGCACAGCAGGTCGGGCTTGGGCAACCGTCCCACCGGCGTATTGTTCTTGAGCACGTTGCCGATGTCGGTACGCGCGTAGCTGCACAGATCGCGGGCGTAACCGAACTGCTCGGCGGCCTCCGAAATCTCGGGCACCTGACGTTTGGCTCCGCACAGGGCCGCGTGATTTTCCGGGTAGATGACGTAGTAACCCAGAATGCGCAAAACTTCCGAAGGAAAGCCGCTGGTCACCCAGGCCACGGGCACCGCGCCATCGGCGTAGCGTCCCTGGAAATAGTGCATCGTCATGATTTCTTTCAGCTTCTTCGCACTTTCCAATCCGGGGCCGAAGGGCGTGTCGCGCGGTTTGCGCTTTTTGGCGCGTCGCTCGCTGTTCCAACGGTCGTAGGCCATCAAAGCCGGACCGAGTACGTGCCCGGCCAATTCGAATTGCAGTCGTCGCGTGATCATGCGTGGCTCCTGTGGTTCGACGCCATTTCCACGAAGGCTTCCAGACGCGTCACCGCCTGCCCGGCCAACTCGGTTTCCATCTCGCTCTCCATGTAGAGCACCGGGATGTTGCGGTCGCTGAAATGCTTGCGGATGTGGGGAATATCGAAGAGTTCCGGTTCGCAGAATTTGATGTTGTGCAGCACCAGCCCCTTGGCTCCGCACTCGCGGTAGAGGGCATCCAGAAAATCGCGGCGTTTGGCCATCGATCCGGAGCGCGTGGAGCAGGGGGGTGTTTTGAAATAGAGATCCGCCAACGCTTCGAACGGATCGCCGATGGTATCGAGCGAGTGGCGCACGACCCGCCGCCCGATCGCCGCATAGTCATCGGCCGCGACATAGGCCCCGGCCTCGTTGAGGTTGTCGAACAGCGACATGGGCTCGGGTACGATCCCGCTGATCATCACCGGCACGCCGGTTTGCACCGGTTCGGCGGAGAGCTCCGCCACCGCCTGTTTCAACTCGTTCAGGTGATCTTCCGGCCACAGAAATTCTCCGCGCCGCAAAAGCGTGTAGAGTTCCCGGTCGTTGAGGCGGCAATACCGCCGTTTGGCGGTCAGTTCGGCGCGCATCGCATCGATTTCGCGATGCAGTTGAATGGCCCATACCAGCTTGTCGAGATCCAGCGCCTCACCCGTGACGGATTCGAGGTCCGTGGCCAGGCTGCGCATTTCGAGCTTGAGGTACTTGCGGGTGCTCTTGCGTTCCTCGCCTTTCGGATGGATGAAGTGCAAGGGTTTGCTCGGCCACGTGGCCAGGTCCGGCAACTGCGTGGCCAATCCCTGGATGGAATCGCAGGTGTGCGGAAACAACACGCCGTCCACCGCTTCGATGCCTTCGGCGGCGAGAAAAGCGATGGCGTTGCGCACTAGCGGGCACACGTAGGTTTGAATGCGGCCCGCATCGTCCCCGCGCGGAGGACCGGGAGGCCCCCACACCTCGACTGCCAGCACGTTCATGGCGGTGAGAATCTCTTTCGGATACAGAATCGGCAAAACGGCCAGAATGGTCCGTCCATGCTTGGTCTTCTGCTCGGCGATGTAAGATTTGCGCATGTCATCTCCCGGCGAAGGTGAGTGAGTATTCAACCGAATCTCATTTATTTACAACCTTTTGGCCCTGTCCGTCAATCTTTTCACACGCCTGTCTCCCGCTTTTCACTATCGCGGCGAATACGAAAAAAAAGGTACGCAATTCCAAAATTCGATGATAAAAGAATATCGCATGCGCGGTATGGCCATGTGGAATTTCTCATGATTGCGGTGGATCACTCCGAGTTGGAATCGCGTTCACGCCCAAGCGGGTCGCACAGCTCTCGCGGAAAGGAAGGCTCATGAATATCGCCGACAAAGCCCGGATCATTTATCAGGTCATTCATTGGCGTCTCACCTGGAATAAACGGGACACAAGTTACGTCCCGCCGCGCGCCAACCCCGAAAAATTCATCTCGGCGCTCGACGCCGCCGCGTTGATCGAAGACGGCGCCACCGTCGTTTCGTCCGGCATGGCGGGGAACGCGCGCTGCTCGATCTTTTTCTGGGGCATCAAGGAACGCTTCCAGGCCGAGCAGCATCCGCGCAACCTGACCTGGATTTCGGTGGGCGCACAGGGCTCGCGCGGCCGCGCGCCGGGCACCATGGAAGAAATGGACTTCCCCGGTTTGATGACACGCTTTATCGGCGGGCACGTGGAAACCTCCAAGGCCCAGCTGAAACTGGCCGACGCCGGTCATCTCGAGATTCACACTTTGCCCCAGGGCGAAATGTCGCTGTTGCTGGAATCCCAGGGCGAGGGCGTCTACGAACTGGAAAGCACCACCGGTGTGGGTACCTTCCTCGATCCGCGCGTGGGCTCCGGCTCGCCGGTCACCCCGACATCCACCATGCAACTGGTGGAGGCACGCGGCGACAAACTGGCCTACCACCTGCCGAAGGTCGAGGTGGCGCTGTTCTCCTGCCCCTATGCCGACAGCGAGGGCAACCTGTATTTCAAGCACGCCAGCACCATTACCGAAAACGTGCAGACCGCCAAAGCGGCGCACCACAACGGCGGGCTGGTCATGGCGGCGGTGTGCGACATCATTCCCAAAAACGAGGCCGAGATCAGCCTCGAAGCCAAATATGTGGACAAGATCGTCGTCAACCCGCGCAACGAGCAGACCGGTTCGGTGTCGCAGCGCAAATACTGGCCCATGCTGGCCGTGGGCGGCAACGTGGACACGCAGCGCGCCGTCGACATGCTGAAATTCGCCAACGGCATCCTGAAGATCACGCCCCTGCGCGGTCCGGTGGAAAATGCCCTGGCGCGGCTGGCCTCGTCGTTGTTCACCCAGGCGGCCAAGCGCGGCGACATCATCAATATCGGTGTGGGTCTGCCGGAAGAAGTCTGCCGCCTGTTGTACGAAAGCGGCCTCTACACCGACCTGAAATTCACTTCGGAAACCGGTGTCTTCGGTGGACTGCCCACGCCCGGTATTTTCTTCGGCGCGGCCATCAACCCCGAACGCATCGAGCCGAGCTCCTGGATGTTCAAGCTTTATCGCGAAAAGCTCAGCATTGCGGTCTTGGGCTATCTGCAGGTGGACAGCGAGGGCAACGTCAACGTCAGCAAACGCGGTCCGCGCATGCTCGATTACGTGGGACCGGGCGGTTTCCCCAACATCGTGGAAGGCGCAAAAACCATCATCTTCACCGGCAAGTGGATGGACGGCGCGAAGATGTCGCTCAGCGACGGCCAACTGGTCATCGATCAGCCGGGCAAGTGCAAATTCATCGAGAAGGTGGACCAGATCACTTTCAGCGGCAAGGAAGCGCTCAAGGCAGGCAAGCAGGTTTATTATGTCAGCAACGTGGGTGTGTTCAAGCTGACCGAGCAGGGGCTGCTGCTGATCAAGGTCATGCCGGGTGTCGATATCGAGAAAGACATCATCGCGGTGAGCAAGGCCACGATCCTGTTGCCGGAAGACGGCCAGGTGGACGTGGTGGAGCGGTCCATCGTCACCGGCGAGAACTTCAAGCTGTCCTGGCCCGACTGATCGCGGTTACGCCGAGTCGATTCAAGCTGAAACGGTCGCCTGCGGGCGGCCGTTTTTTTCGTTGGGGCTTACAGGGAAAGGGGATAAAAAGCGATGAGTCGTAAAAACCGTAAGGTCTGGAGCCTGTCGCAGCCGCGCTCCGATACGAGGTATGGGGATAGAGATATCGAATCTTCATTTAAATACACACAGCCCCCGTCTTCGACAGTGAGACTATGCCACCCATGAATCAGTACTACCCGGCCGATTGGTCACACATGCACGAAGCCGCGAGCCCGTCGCAGCCACGCTCCAACATGACGGAGTGTGGCTTGGGATGGAAGCCTACACGTCGTCTTCCGCCAGATCGCGCAATTGTTCGTAGAGCGCGCGCTCGGCGTCCGTGAGGGTTTTGGGCAGGGACGATTTTGATGATGGCGTAGAGGTCGCCATGACCGCCGCTTTTGGTCGGCCAGCCGCGTTCCTTGAGCCGCAGCCGCGCACCCGACGACACCCCCGGAGGCAGCGTCATCTCCACCTCGCCGTCCAAGGTGGGAATGCGCACCGCTCCACCCAAAGCCGCCTGATAGGGGGCCAGCGGAACCGTCGTCTCCAGATCGTCGCCCTTGGGAGTGAACTGCGGATGCGGGGCCAGCTTTACCGTAATCAACAGATCGCCCGCCGCTCCCGCGCCGTTGCCGCCTTCGCCCGCCAGGCGGATCGACTGCCCGTCGCGAATTCCCTTGGGAATGCCGATGTCGTATTGACGCGTCCGACCGTCGCTGTGTTGCAGGCTGATATTTTTTTTCGCCCCGTGGAAGGCGTCCTCCAGGCTTACCGTCAAATCGGTGCGCAGGTTCTGCCCCCGCGCCGGACGCCGACCGGATGCACCCGCGCCCCCATGGCCGAACAGATCGTTGATGTCGAAAGCGCCGTTCATGCCGGCCGCGCCGCCGCCGTTCATGCCGGCGAACATCGAGGAGAAAAAGTCGGAAAAGCCGCCGCCGCTGCTGCGAAAACCACCGCCGCGTCCGCCCCCGAAGTTGAAGTGCATGCCCTCGAAGCCCGGCGGAGCCTGAAAGGCGTCACCCGCCTTCCAATTTGCGCCTAACGCATCGTAACGCTTGCGTTTTTCCGGATCTTTCAAGACCTCGTAGGCCTCGTTGACTTCCTTGAAACGATCCTCGGCCCCGGCATCTTTATTGACGTCGGGATGGTATTTGCGCGCCAGCTTGCGAAAAGCCTTGTTGACTTCTTGCTGACTGGCGGATCGCTCGATGCCCAGCACTTTGTAGTAATCGATATACTGCATGTTCTTCACCTGCCTGCCGTCAAGCGGCCCGGCTCGTTAGAAATCCAGCTCATTCATTTGCGTTTTTGGCTACGACCACCTGGGCGGGACGTAACAACTGCTCGCCCAGCATCCAGCCGCGGCGCTGGACGGCGATTATCCGGCCGTCCTCAACCTCGGGCTGCGGCACCGCCGCCACCACCTCGTGGCGCGTCGGATCGAAGGGCTCGCCTTCTCCGGAAACGGTCGTCAAGCCGGATTTTTCGAAGACTTCCAGCAAGATACGCTGCAACGATTCCACACCCTGCCGCCAGCTGTTATCCTCATCTCCCCCTTGCGCCAAGGCGCGCTCGAAGCCGTCGGCCAGATCCAGCAGACGCCCGAAAAGATCTTTCTTGAACCAGAATATCCCTTGGTCGATGCGTTTGGGGACGGTTTTCTGTACGTTTTCCAGCTCGGCCATCGCTCGCAGGCAGCGATCCTGCCAATCGATTTCGGGCTCCGGCTCCGGCTCCGGTTCGGACTCGGGTTCAGCTTCCGGTTCGCTCTCGCTTTCGGGCTCGTCGTCCACTTCCGAATCGGATTCGAGCTCAGCTTCGGTCGCTTTTACGCTCGCGTCATCCGCGGCCTGTGGCGTGCCCTCGGTATTCATATCGGATTCCGGGGTTTCGTCCCCCGGGTTCGTTGCCGGTTTCCGTTCGCCTGTTTCGATTGGAATCTTCATCGTCTCTCTCGGTTTCTGAAAAAATTGACTTTCGTTCGACGCCGCCCATCGGTCGCGCCGTATCCCGAAGCTAAGAATAAGTCCGAAAGATCGCTTGTCAAGCCGTCGAGGGTTTAAATCCATGAAATAGTTGGATGATTTACCAATTTCAGAGCGGCTTGTCCCGCCCCACGGCTGCGCCAGAAACCTCGAAGGCTTTCCGGCGCTTTTCTCGCTCCGGCCCTTGACAAGTGCCGGTTCGGCCTTACTTTACTCCCGAACGGCGATATCGAAACGAAATTCGCTCTTTACGAAGATTTTACATATAGGTTTTCGACAACGCGACAGCGGTAGACAAGGAGAACACACAATGGCAAAAGCAGTCGGCATCGATTTGGGAACCACCAATTCCGTCATTGCGGTCATGGAAGGCGATGCGGCCACCGTCATCGCCAACGCGGAAGGCGCTCGCACCACTCCGTCGGTGGTCGGTTTCGGCAAGGACGGCGAACGCCTGGTCGGCGCGCTGGCCAAACGCCAGGCCGTCATGAACCCGGAAAGAACCGTTTTCTCGGCCAAACGTTTCGTCGGCCGTAAATGGGGCGAAGTGGACGAAGAATCCAAGCAAGTTCCGTATCCGGTCGTGCAGGATAACGGCGACAAAGTGCGCTTCGACATCGACGGCAAAAAGGTGGCCCCCGAGGAAATCTCGGCGCAGGTGCTGCGCAAGCTGGTGACCGATGCCGAAACCTACCTGGGCGAGAAGATCAACGATGTGGTGGTGACGGTCCCGGCCTACTTCAACGACTCCCAGCGTCAGGCGACCAAAGACGCCGGTAAAATCGCCGGACTCAACGTCCTGCGCATCGTCAACGAGCCCACCGCCGCCGCGCTGGCCTACGGTCTGAATCGTCAGAAGGATGAAAAAGTGCTGGTGTTCGATCTGGGCGGCGGCACCTTCGACGTCTCCGTGCTCGACATCGGCGACAACGTGGTGGAAGTCATGTCCACTTCGGGCGACACGCACCTGGGCGGCGACGATTTCGACAAACGTCTGGTGGACTACATCGCCGACGAATTCAAAAAGGAAAACGGTATCGACCTGCGCAGCGACAAGCAGGCCCTGCAACGCTTGACCGAAGCGGCCGAAAAAGCCAAGTGCGAACTGTCCAGCACCACCGAGACCACCGTCTCGCTGCCCTTCATCACCGCCGACGCCAGCGGCCCCAAGCACCTGGAAACGCGCGTCAACCGCGCCCAGTTCGACGACCTGACCAGAGATCTGGTCGAGCGTTGCCGCGGACCGGTCAATCAGGCGCTCTCCGATGCGAAAACGACCCCCGACCAGATCAACGAAGTGATCCTGGTGGGCGGTTCCACCCGCATCCCGGCGGTCAAAGATCTGGTGCGCCAGCTTACCAACAAGGAGCCCAACCAGGGCGTCAACCCCGACGAAGTCGTCGCCATGGGCGCGGCCGTGCAGGCGGGCGTTTTGATGGGTGAAGTGAAAGATGTGGTGCTGCTCGACGTTACCCCGTTGTCGCTCGGTATCGAGACTCTGGGTGGCGTGATGACCAAGCTCATCGAGCGCAACACCACCATTCCGGTGCGCAAGAACGAGGTTTTCTCCACCGCCGACGACAACCAGACCGCCGTCACCATCCGCGTGCTGCAGGGCGAGCGCGACATGGCTTCGCACAACCGCCTGCTGGGGCAGTTCAACCTGGAAGGCATTCGTCTCGCGCCGCGCGGCATGCCGCAGATCGAAGTCACTTTCGACATCGACGCCAACGGCATCCTGAACGTGTCGGCCAAAGACAAGGAAACCCAGAAGGAACAGAAGATCACCATCTCGGCGTCGTCCAACCTCAATGAGGAAGACGTGGATCGCATGGTGAAGGACGCCGAAGCGCACGCCGACGAAGACAAGAAACGCCGCGAGGAGATCGAGGCGCGCAACCAGGCCGATCAGCTGGCTTACGCCGTGGAACGGCAGGTCAACGAGATGGGCGACGCCGTGCCCGAGGCGGATAAAAAAGAAGTCGAAGAGAAGGTCGCAGCCATCCGCGAGGCCGTCAAAGCCAATGCGTCGGTGGACGAAATCAACCGCCTCAAAGGCGAGTTGGAGCAGGTGGCACATCGGGTTTCCCAGGCCGCCTATCAGCAAACCGCCGACCAGCAGCCCGGTGGCCCGGAAGCGGGTCCGCAGCCCGGCAACGGCGAACCGGAAGCCGCCGCCGCGCCCGAAGACGACGTGATCGACGCCGATTTCAAGAAAGTGGACTAGGCATCCACCGAATCCTTCCTTGCTTTCCTCGTTTGTATTTTTTTTATCCGAGACGGTCGCCAGGCGCGGCCGTCTCGGCGTTTATGAGCCGGAAAACACGGCGGTCGACCGTGTCGCCAAGCGCCGGTTGCGCGAACCGCTACGCACCAATTATGATTCGGTTAGAGCTTGACAGCCTCATGCAGGCATGCTAGCGTTTCCGCTAGGATACGCCCGCCACCAAAGCCGGACCCCAACGAGGAATCGCCATGCGTCTCTGCAAACAAATTCCGTGGTTGCTTTGTGCCTTGCTGCTACTGGCCGTTTTTGTCGCCTGCAGTTCCGACGATGCCGCGCAAGCCGATGGCGATGCCTCCGACGGAGATATGTCCGACGGCGACGCCTCTGACGGCGATACGCCCGATGGAGATACGCTCGACGGTGACGTGCCGGGCGACGCGGATCTGCCCGGCGATGGAGATTTGGATAGCTCTGGCGAAACGGACGTGGAAGCGGAGAAGGAGGCGGAGGAGGAAACTCCGGCCTGCCCGGAGACTTGTGTATACGGCGAAGATCTTCCGACTTGCTTGTCCGAAACCGAGCTATGCTGGTGCGATGAGGATACGAATCGGTACATCGTCGTTGATTGCAACCAAACCTGTCTAAGCGAATACGGCGAGGCAGGCGTATGTGACTACGATAATAGCGTTGAGTATGAGCGTTGTCTGTGCGGTAGCAACGTTTGTGATAGCTTTTGTTGTAGCAATGAGGAGTGCGAAGAACTAGGCTCCGACTACTGCATGATCGATTATTGCGTGGATGCCTGCGATATCGATACCTGTGATCCAGGCACCGACACCATCGCCTGCATCGATTACGGAACTCCCGGACAACCTTTCGGTGTCTGTTTCGATGCCGAAGGCCCGGATTGCGATACGCCGAATGAATTTTGCGGCGGAGATGAAAACCACATCTGTATGGCCTTCCAAAGCGGCGACCGGATCTGCATGGAAATCTGCGAACCCACGCCCAATACCTGCGGCGCGGAGGCCCTCTGCATTCCGCTGAACGAGAGTTCCAGCGGGAAAATATTTGACGGCGGCTGTTTGGAACTGTGAGGCTATATTGTATTAAATGGAACAGGAATGGACCTCACCCATCCGCTGAGGCGGGCCCTCTCCATCTTGTGGAGAGGGCAACGTTGTTCGCCGCTAAACGGCGAACCATTCCCTCCCTGCCAAACGGGAGGGAGCGAATCGAAGATTCGCCGGGAGGGGTCTCGCCCTGTTGCTGCGTGTCTGAGACGCAAGCCGGTTGGAGACCTGCTTGAAGCATTGGGTTTCGAGTTGAAGTTGAAAGAGATTACGATGAAAATGAGCCTTATCCTGCGAGGAGTTTTACTCCGGCTGTTGCTGGCGTGCCTCGCAACGTTCATCGCCTGTACGTCCACGGCGGATCCGATTTTTTCCGGGAAGGATCAAGGCGATACGTCCGACGGCGACGCCACCGACGGCGACACCACCGATGGCGACGCCGATGCAGAAACGGAGCCCGAGGTGGAGGAGGAAACTCCCGTCTGTACGGGCGCTTGCGATGCGCAAAGCGATCCATCCTGGTGTCTGGATGTTCTGACTCTGTGCACTTGCAGTGAGGCGGGTTTCTGGCAGGCATGGGATTGTCCCTCGACTGTGTCCGATTGTTCGAGTGAAATCATGACCGAACAATGCGTGGCGGAAACCGCCACCTGCGACTGCGTGCCCCGCTATTTTTGTGAACCCACCTTGTGCACGGGCGGTGTCCCTTGCATGCCGTTATCGCTGTACGGCCTGGGTCAGGATTTATGTATCCCCGACGATTCGGCGCTTCTGCCCGTCTGCGATCCTCCCGGCGAATTCTGCGGCGCGGATGGAACCGGAATATGCATCGATTCGGCGACGTCGGAGCCCCGCTGTTTCGAGCTATGCGAGGTGGTGGACACCTGCCCGGTGGGAAAATGCATGCCCGAACTCGACAGCCTGGGACAGGCAACCGGCGGCCATTGCGACGATGGCGGAGGCCGTTAGAAGATGGCCCCCATGCCGGAGCGTATCTATGATGGACTCCGAAATTTGCGACCAGACTTTCTCCGCTTTCGGCTTGACACAAGCCCCCTGTGTCGTGCATCATATTATTACCAATAGGATCACGGACGGGACAACACTCGGAGGTGCTTCATGCAACGGCTGTCGCTGCTTGTATGGGTTTTGCTTTGCGTCCTGGTCGCTTGTTCGAATACGACAAACTCGAACAACCCCGACGAATCCGGCGGAGATCTTGACACTCTGTCGGAAGATGAGATCGATAAGACCGATGGAGGCGACCGCGACGAGGAATCGGATCTTGTAGAAAACGGAGACCTCGATACCGACCTGCCGGAAGATGAGATCGATAAAACCGATGGAGGCGACCGCGACGAGGAATCGGATCTTGCAGAAAACGGAGACCTCGATACCGACCTGCCGGAAGATGAGATCGATAAAACCGATGGAGGCGACCGCGACGAGGAATCGGATCTTGCAGAAAACGGAGACCTCGATACCGACCTGCCGGAAGATGAGATTTCGGAGTGGTCCCCGGACCATTGCGATTGGTCGGATCATTGTCTGAGTAAGTCTTTTTGTGAGCCTGTTCTTTGGCCTGAAGCGCAATGCAGCAGTGAAGATCATGATTATCGCGATCTGTATCCCTGCCCAGACAGCTATCGCTGCGATGGTAATGCTTGTTTGTGTGTACCCGACGAATGTATAGGACAGGATTGTCCAAGCTATGCATGTATTCTTTTCGAAGGTGAGCAAGAGTGTCGTTGTCGGCCCCAATACTATCCATCGGGAACACGTTGTTACTACGACGGCGATGGCGATTGGGATTACGAGCTTGAACCCGATACAGCCGAGACCGATTTTGTCGAGGATTTCGAAACCGAATCGGGTGAAACGGAGTTGGAACCGTAATCGCCACTGAACCAGCGAACGGATCGGTGTTTGCCGGGAGCGCTGAGGCAACCCCCATAAAACGGGATGGCCCGGAAGGCGGGAAAACCTCCGGGCCAGGGAACGGAACTAGGAATAAGGAACGGGATTGAAGAGGGTCCGTTAAAATTGATATTTGGACCCGATAAAATCTTTACGATACTTCAGCAACACGTCGCGAATGGCCTCGCGCAGATACTCGCTCTGGCGGATGCGCGTCTTATCGGACAGATAGCGCAGCATCTCTTTGTACAGCACCGGCACCACCACGTTGGTGGGCACGCCGCTCTGGCCTTCGTAATCCAGTCGGCGCCTGCGTGTGAGCGATTTCATCCGATACCCGTCTGCCAAAGTGAAGAACCCGAACTCGCATGCCTTCTCGCGGCAGCGAACGAAACGAGTATACCGCGGGATTTGTAGTTATGCAATGTTTTATTTAGTTTATTTTTATTATCCTTAGTTTTATAAAATTATGTTAAGTTATGTGCGCTGGCAAGGTCAGATTCGTCCCATGTTTTCAGTGGAATTGTCTCGAAAATCGCGATAAAGATGAAAATACATCAAGTTTGAGGGCTGACCTTCCGATCCTATCAAGGAAGCGTAGACCTTCCGGACTTACCAGTTGGAGAACATAGATGCAGGCACACACGTCCCCCCTGCTGAAAATCGCCGTTATCGAAGCTTCGGGCGTTATCCGGTCGTTGTGGACACGCTATCTGACATCCAGCCTCTATACCTTGCGGTTTTTCGGTACATCCTCGGATGATTACACGCAGCTGCTCGATTATGCGCCCGATTACATCGTGTTTCCGGGTGTGATGGACGGCTTCTCGCCTTCCGACCTGCTCACCGAATTGAATACCGACCGGTATTGCCGGCCCACGGTGATTGTCAGCACTACGATGGATGTGACGGATCTGCAAAATGAATGGGATCTGGAGAAGATCGACGGCATCCTGGTCAAACCCTTCAAACAGGATGATATCCTGCGCCAGCTCGATCTGCATGCCGCTCAAAAGCTTTATACGCAAACAAAACTCCCCAGAGCGGTGATCATCGACGACAGCAAGGTGGTGCTCGACGTGATGAGCAAAGTAGTACGTAGCATGGGCTTCGAAGTCCATACCGCCCGCGATGGAGAGGCGGGGCTCGATCTGATTTCCAAAATCAACCCCCAAGTGGTGCTGGTCGATCTGCAGATGCCGGGTAAGTCCGGTTTCGATGTCTGCCGCGAACTGGCCGCCAATCCGCGCACTCGCAGCATTCCCGCCATCATCATCTCCGCCTCCGCCGACCCCGACACCATCCAGCGCGGTTTTCTGGCCGGGGCGGTCGACATGCTGCCCAAGCCGGTTGAGGTCGCGCAGCTTCAGAGCACCATCACCAAATTTTCGAATCTGGATCGCACCTTTGCTCGCGGCAGCCTGTTGTTGCTGGAAGACAACCCCATGGTGGCCTCCATTATCAGCAAAATGGCGGATAAAATCGCGTTATCGACAACCGTCTACGCCAGCATCGAGGAGTGCCGCACCCATCTGGCCATCAGCCACCCGGATGTCATCATCATCGATTTGAATCTGCCAGACGGAATCGGCGTCGATTGGGTGCGTGAGATCCGCGCCCAGGAGCGCTTCCACAGCATCCCGCTTTTGCTCGTCACCGACAGCCGCAGGCACGACAGCATCATCGAATGTCTGGAGCAGGGCGCCAACGATTACATCCAGATCCCCTTTGCCCAGGCGGAATTCCATGCGCGCCTCAACAACCACCTGCGCTTGAAAGAATTGTACAACGACCTGCACCGTAAAAACCGGATTCTGGAAGAACTGGCGTTTTTCGACTCGCTGACCGGCATTCTCAATCGACGCTTTTTCAACACCCGTTTCAGCCACCTGATTCAACATGCCAAGGAAAGCGGGGAGTCCCTCGGATTGCTGATGGTCGATCTGGATCATTTCAAGCGGGTCAACGACACCCACGGCCACGCCGTCGGCGATCAGGTTATCACAGAGGTGGCCAGCATCATCCGCCGCAGTATTCGCACCAGTGACATACCCTGTCGTTACGGCGGCGAGGAAATCGCCGTGCTCTTGCCCGCCTGCAATTTGGCAAAATCCTTCGAGCTGGCTCAGCGGATTTGTGAAACCTGCGCGAACACACCCATCACCGAGCTCGATCTGATCCAGACGGTCAGCATCGGTGTCAGCTCTTTCCCTCACCCATCCACCGACAGCACCCTGTTAACGGATGCCGATGCCGCCCTTTACGCCGCCAAAGACGCCGGACGCAACCGGGTGGTGCGGCCGGATTTCAAATAGCCGATACTGGTTTCGAAAGAAAAGCGAAGATCCTCGGGTGGGCAAGAACGACCAGGGCGGCCTTCTCACGCCCGAAATGGCGCGGGCCTATGCGCCGCTGGTCAAAGTATTGGAAATGCGCTATGATGCACTCAATCGCCGCATTTGCCTGGACCGCAAGGAGCCGCCGGACGGCAGCGGAGGGAGCATCGTGCGCAGGACCTATTTTCAGTACTACCCCTCGGGCGAACTGGCGCAGGAGTTCGGTCTGGAATCGGACGGCGGATTCCACGCGAAGCGGCGCTACGTCTATCGGGAGGCCTTCGTGTCGGAGATGGTTTACGAAAAAGCGTCGGACGGCGATTGGACGCGCGGCTTCGTGATCGCCGAACGCACGGGGCGGCCCGAGCAAGTCGTGACCAGCCAGGGCGATGTGCTGTGGGAGACCATCTACGACGCCTACGGCGCGGCCGAGGTGTCGGTGGCGGCGCTCGGCATGCCCCTGCGCTATCCCGGGCAGATCGACGACGGCGAGGGCTACGGCGTCTATAATTGGCACCGGACCTACATCCCCGAACTCGGCATCTACACCAGCCTCGACCCGCTCTTCCAGAATCCCGGTGCGCTCTACGGCTACGCCGGGGCGAATCCGGTTTGGAACGTGGATCCGGAGGGGTTGTGGTTTTCTCAAGCTGCCGGTGGGTTAGTTGGAGGATTCTTGGGGGGATATGCAGCTTTTGAAGGTATTAGGCAAGCTAAAACGTTAGGAATTCAAGTTTCTACTAAAACAAAGGTGTTAGCTGTTACTGCGGGATTTCTTACTGGAGCGGTTTCAGGGATAGTGGCCACTGCTCCACCTACGGGTACAGTTGTTGGGGTTTCTATTATTTTCGCCTTACTTTCCAATCCAATGGTGCTCCTAGCAACAAGTGACGACATTTCACACAAAGACATACTTGATGCATTAGAAAAGATTAAAGAAAATCGGGAGCAATTTAAAAAGGATCTGGAACAACTTGAGAATGATTGCCAATGGTAAATTTTAACTATAATGAGAGAATTTACGGTTGGATTATCTTTACAATGAATCTAGTTCTGTACGTACAGATAGCCTATGAAGAAATCAATAAACACATTGCGGGAGGTGACAGTAGCAATTTTTGGGTTGTTTTCATTCTGTTGTTTGGAATTCCGATGTCCTTTCTTCCGTTCATTGTATATCTTTTTCGATGGAAAATCGATTTCAACCTGGACACCAGAAGAAAGAAAATGCGATGGGGCAAGGTTCCTGAGAAGTCTTCTCGAAAGCTTGTTTACGCGGCATTGATATTGTCCCTAGTTATGTTAGCACACCACAATGTACCTTCTGCATTGATAATAGCTCAATTGTGGCGTTAATCTGTAAAAGTCAACAGTCCTGTAGGTCGGACAGGTTTTCTGTCCGACACATGAATTGGCGGACGGGTGGCTGTGACAACCCCTGAACGATGAAAACGGGCTGGGTGGCATGGGCTAAGCGTAGCTTGCCCATGGGAATGGAGGATGACCTGGAATCGCGCGGATTCGTGATCGCCGAGCGCACGGGACGGTCCGAGCAGGTCGTGACCGGCCAAGGCAAGGTGCTGTGGGAGGCCGCGTACGACGCCTACGGCGCGGCCGAGGTGTCCGTTGCGACGCTCGACCTGCCCCTGCGCTATCCCGGGCAGGTCGATGACGGCGAGGGCTACGGCGTCTATAACTGGCACCGGACGTACATCCCCGAACTCGGCATCTACACCAGCCTCGACCCGCTCTTCCAGAACCCCGGCGCGCTCTACGGCTACGCCGGGGCGAATCCGATGTGGTTCGTGGATCCGGAGGGACTGTGTTATTTTGATGTAAATGCATTTGTTCCTTTAAAATGGGGTATTGGAATTTCATTTGGAATGATGGTTGATCCTGAAAAGGGACTCTTTCCTTACTTAGGAATTGGTTTTGGAACACCGGGAGTATCAGTAACGTTTTCCCATGATTCACCTATTGATGAAGGTACGAATATAGCCGTTCAAGGTTCCTACGGAGGCGTGACACATTCACGCGGTTTATCTGGAAATAGCTCGGGAGAAACGAGTTTTTCTGAATGGGGCGGTTCAAGCACGCCAACTGGAGGTCAAATATCGGTATTCTATTCTGAAAGATGGGATTATGGCTCTAATCAACTTGGATACCCAAAGTGAGGAGGGCATTATGTCGGACTTTTCAAATCTCATAATGGCTTTCACTTTTCACGTTGGAGGGGCGTTAATGGTTGTATTTAATAAGCGAATAGGAAAGCATATGTACGACAAACAATTAGACATCTCTAAAAATATGTATCCTAAACATAACAACGTGAAACTAAATCAAGTGCTCATGATTATTTTAGGATCTCTATTCTCTTTGTTTGGTGGAATGGAATTATACCTCCAATTATATTACATGTTTTGAGTCGGCACCCGGCGGGTGGCCGTGACAACCCCTGATCTTTGAATGACGAATGGGGTGGCATGGGCCAAGCGCAGCTTGCCCATGGGATTGGAGGATGACCTGGAATCGCGCGGCTTTGTCATCGCCGAGCGCACGGGGCGGCCCGAGCAGGTGATCGGCAGTCAGGGCGAGGTGCTGTGGGAGGCCACCTACGACGCCTACGGCGCGGCTACGGTGTCGGCAGCGACGCTCGACATGCCCCTGCGCTATCCCGGGCAGGTCGACGACGGCGAGGGCTACGGCGTCTACAACTGGCACCGCAGCTACATCCCCGAACTCGGCATCTACACCAGCCTCGACCCGCTGCTACAGGACCATGGGGCGCTCTACGGCTACGCCGGGGCGAATCCGATGTGGTTCGTGGATCCGGAGGGGTTGGAATATGCTGATCTGAATTGCAATTTCGGATTTTTAAATTTTGGCATTCAATATGATTTTGATTCTGGAATATATTATGAATATGTGGGTTTTTCTACAAATATTAGCTTCTCGATAAGCGTTACATTTTCTCCACAGAATGCTTCTGAAGGGTGGTATGCGGCAATGTCATATGCCACATCGGAACTTCCGGCAGTTGGACAGGTGGGTATCGGGTACGATACGAACGCTGGAAAAGTATCAGCATTTGCAGAGGGAGGAGGAATATTGCCAATAGGAGGGCAGAGTGCCTCCGTTATCTCAGTAAGGGAGATGACCCCTCCTGGTATTTCTATACCTCCCAAACTGCATAGTTACGGTATGTACTGAGAAACAAGAGGGTTGCAAAATGGATTTACTCGTCATCGGAGCATTCTCAATACTTCTTGGAGTATTCTTCATCCTTGGTAGGAAGATGATAAATTCATACTACTTAAATAATGTAAAAAAAGTATATGGGGAAGATAATTGGTTTGCAAGCGGTCAAGATGCCGCGGGGAAAACAGTGGTATCGATCATTGGTATAATTCTAATTACTCTGGGTGTAATTGCATTTATATTCGGGTTGGTGGCCGTGACAACCGGTGGCTGGGTTTAAATTTAACTGTAAAAGCCGGGGTAGGTCGGACAGATTTTCTGTCCGACACATGAAGGGTCGGGTCCACCGGACCCGACCTGCGAAACCCACGAAGCCTGCGCCGACACCGCCTTTGTTCCCTTTCTTTCCCAAAGAAAGGGAACCGAAAGAAAACGCTCCCGGGGTTCGGCGGGTGGCCGTGGCAACCCCTGAACGATGTATCAATGGGGTGGCATGGGATAAGTCCTGTAGGTCGGACAGATTTTCTGTCCGACTCAAAGGGAGATTATAATTGTCGGACACATTGCAACCGACCTACTTGGCTGAGGCTCATTAAAGCATGTCGATCGGCTGTAAATGGATGGCCTTTTCAGCTTGGGATGTCGCCATCAATGCGCGGGTTTCGTATCCGCAAGAAAAGCCGTCAGCAACGCCATGTATTTGTCGAAAGCTTCATATTGCGGGATATGTCCGATACCATCGAGCAATTCCAATTGGGAATTTGGGATCGCCTTGTTGGCATTGAGTGCAATCTGGTCATAAATCCCAAGAGTTTTACGAACCTCATCCGAGACAAGCCCTTTGCCTAAAGCCGTTCTGTCACGAGTCCCGATAATCAGCAAAGTCGGCACCTTTACGAGCCCGAATTCGTAAACCACGGGTTGGGTGAAAATCATATCGTAAGTCAGGGCGGAGCTTTTGGCAATCTGACGATAATCCGGGCCCTTTATCCAACCGACCTGAAGATCGACCAATGGCTCATATTGCGGTTTCCATACGCCATCGAAATAACTGGCGGTCATATAAGTCCTTACTTTTTCGGGAGTTTTGGCGAGCTCTTGTTCAAACCACCATTCCACCGGGCGATAGGGAACCTTCAGTTTCCAGTCTTCCAACCCGATGGGATTGACCAACGTCAACGAGGACGCATGACCGGGAAACATCAAGGCGAAGCGGGTCGCCAGCATTCCCCCCATGGAATGACCGATAACATGTATGCGTTCAATGCCAAGTGAATTCAGCAGGTTGAAGGTGTAAGTGGCCAAGCCGTGAAACGTATACTGAAAGCATTCCGGTTTGCTGGATTTGCCGAAACCGATTTGATCCGGAACGACAACCCGATACCCCCGGCGCAACAGCGGAGCAATCGTATTGGCCCAGTAGGCTCCCGAAAAGTTTTTTCCATGGAGCAGAAGCACCGCCTCACCCTTGGTCAGTCCCACTTCAGGTTGCACGTCCATGTAGACCATTTCCAATTGGTGGCCTTGAGCTTCGAATGTGAATGTTTTCGTTTCATAGGGATAGTCAACGTGACTCAGCCTGGCATCGTAACCGTTGGATATCTGCTTTTTTTCAATCACGGGCTGGTTGGATTTTTCTACGGTTTGAGCGATGGCCGAAGCCCCGAGAAACAGCATGGCCGCAAAAAGCGCAAAGGTCGTCGATAGTTTCGTTACCTTCATTCTGCCAACCTCCATTGCTCCAAGTTTGATCGTAACTAAACGGCGAAATCGATATCCGGTGAATCAATCGCACAAGTTATTAAGGAGAGTTTTCGGCTACGCAATAAATTCCGATCAAATGGACGCGGGAGGGCCTTGCCCCCAATCCGATTTTCGCGTGATCGAGAACGAGACCGTTTTGTACCTTGAAATTAGGGCGATGGGATCGGTTTGTGTGCCGGTGGAGGGTGGCTAGTCACAATTTCTTGCCCGACATTTCCCTGTGAAATGAAATCCCCGTGTCCTAGCGCGACGAATCCGAGGTCACCGTGTAATCGGGGTGGACGGGCGGGGTGTCCAGCCAGGCGGCGAAGGGCTCGGTTTGCCCGAAGGCCCGCTGTAATAGCGGAATCACGAAAGAAGCTACGATGCTCAGCTGGCGGTGGCGTGTCAGGGTGGGAACGCCGTCGAAGCTGAAATAGATTTTGGCATCGGCGAACAGGCTGTGGTTGCCGCCCTGAAGAATCACTTTCCATTTCGGGGCCGACTGCCGGTCGTATTGGCCGTTGTAGTGAAACGGAAAGCTCTGGCCGTCTTCCGTTGCTCCGATGGCCATAAAGAGCCCCGGCACCAGCGTATCGTTGTTGGCTGGGCCAAGAAACACCGAGGCGACCGTGTCGCCGGCCATGGCCGGATAATCACCGAACAGTTCCTGCATGCGTCCGCAGCCGCGCGAATGGCCCATGAACGCGATCTCGCCGGAGGTCGACAAACCCGCCAGGGCGGGATGCAGCGCAGACAGATCCTGGTCGTGCACGGCGGCGATGTCGTTGTAAAGCTGTTGAATCACCGCTTCATCGTATTCATTGGTGTGGATGCTGGCCGGGTTAACCACCACGAATCCCCAGCTCGCCAGAAGCTGCGCCAGGTATTCGTAATTGATGTGCCCCGCCCCGTTACCGTGCAGCATGGCCACCAGCGGGTATTCGCCCGGTGTGCCCGGACGGCGGATCGAGCCGCACTGGGCCGGGTAGTAGATGCGTGCGTTATTCTGGACGGTATCGAGATAGCCCGCGGCATACGGTCCCATCGAAGTGGGTGAGGAACCGGCCGTACCGGAGGCCGCCGGGCTGCTGGAATCGCAGGCGAGCACGCCGGTGGCGGACTGGGTAAAAGACGAGCGGCTCTGGAAAAAGGCGCCCCCTTCACATTCGATCCCGATGGTTCCGGCCGCACCGTCGGGCACGCGCACCAGCAATCGGTTTTCGTCGCGACCGATGTAATCGACGAATGCCAGCTGCGTCTGACCGATCCAAACCTTGACGGAGAAGTTTCCCACCATACTGAAGAAAAAACGGCGGCCATCGATCACCAGTTTGTCCCCGCTCGTGCCGCTTAGGGGGTGGAAGCTGTAGAATCCGCTTTCCAGATCGATCAAGGTGCTGCGCGGTTCGCAACGGGCAAGAGAAAACTGGCAGATCTCATCAACCGGACAATCTTCAAGCGCCGTGCAAAAGCCGAATGAACTCCCGTCGTCGTCCGTTTCGCGATCTCCATCCGGCCCTTCTTCGCCATCGCCATCCGGTTCGTCACCGTCGGTATCGCCATCGGAGGTGTCGCTATCCGTCCCATCCCCATCCGGGATGTCGCCGTCCGGATCATCGCCGTCCGGGGCGCTCTCCCCATCGCCGTCCTCCCAGGGTTGCACATCGCCATCCAAAGGCAAATCGCCATCGGATGCCGAATCGTCACCGTCCGTTTCGGGGCGGTAAACGGGCGCATCGCCGTCTTCGGCTTCTTCCGTTCCCCCGCCCAGACAGGCCGATAACAGCAAGGTGCAGCTTAGGACCAGACAAAAGCGGGTAAAAACGCTGAAATATGCAGGCATCATGTCGATCGATCCATTGTTGTGAAACAGGATGAACTCACACCGGAGTACATAATTATGTCGCGATTACGGTTCTGTTTCAAGTAAATCCCGGTGTTCCGAAAAAACGGCCGAAAACGCAGGCTTGTCTAAAATATCCGGAGTTCGGAGGTCCGGCAATTCTCCGGTGGATGCTTCACTGGACTGCGCCGTTGCCGTATCGGGCGCCCAAACGCCGCTAACACTTGACAAATTCAGGCCTTTAGCGATACAACAAGCCACTCGCAACGGAGAGCGGACAACCTCGCTCTCCTTTGTTTTGGAGGGATACGACATGAGCGTAGCGCAAGCAGAGACGGCCGTCATTCTGGCCGCTGGTTGGGGCAGTCGGGTACAGGGTCTGGCTACCGGCGACGAGCCGATCTCGAAGCCGATGATCGAATTGGAAGGCACCCCCATGGTGACCCGCGTCATTCGCACGCTGGCCCAGGCGGGGATTCGCCGCTTCGTGGTCGTCACCGGCTATTTGAGCGAGCGGGTGGAAGCCGAAGTGGACAAGCTCAACGGCGCAAACGGCATCACCATCACCACGATCTTCAATCCGCGCTGGAACGATCTGGCCAACGGTGTCTCGGCGCTGGCCGCGCGTCCCAAGGTCAAAGGCCCCTTCCTGCTTTCCATGTCGGATCACGTCTACGACGTTGCCATCGCACGCGATCTTCTCGCGGCAGGGGACAACGGCATGGGTGTGCGTCTGTGCATCGACCGCAAGATCGACCAGGTGTTCGACCTCGACGACGCCACCAAGGTCGTGACCGAAAACGAGCGGATCGTGCGCATCGGCAAGATGCTCGAAAGCTACAACGCCATCGACATCGGCCTGTTTTATTGCAACCTGGAGCTGTTCGACGCCCTGCAGGCGGCCTATGACAAGCGTGGCGACTGCTCGCTGTCCGACGGAATGCAGCTTCTGGGCCACCAGGATCGCTTCGGTTTCTTCGATATCGGGCCCTACCTGTGGCAGGACGTCGATACACCTGAAACGCTGGAATTCGCCTGCAAGCTGTTGGCCGATGACGCCATCGATTTCGCCAAATAGCCTCGCCAAACAAGGAGCCTCATCCATGACCGAAACCGCCCCGGCCATCACCGAAGCTTTGCTGCTCGCCCCGGAGTTGGGTTTTCTCGACCCTGAACGTGCCGGGAAGGCCGAATTGTCGCCCGATACCGAGATTCTGGGTGTGCCGGTCATCGTGCGCACCCTGCGCCAGCTGCAAGATGCGGGCGTGCGACAATCGCAGGTGGTTCTGGATGCAGACAGTCCGCTCAATCCGGCAGCGCTCGAAGCCAAGTTGAAAGCCGATCCGCGTTTGTCGCAAACGATTCGGGTTCATCGTGCCGAGAGCGGAGGGGTTCCCGCAGGCCTGAAAACGGCGCTCGGCGAATGCGACGGCCCGTTGTTCATTGCCCGCTGCGACCTGGTCGCTCCGCTGGCGCTGTTCAGCCTGTTGGCCAAAGAGATCGGACCCGGCGAACGGCGCTTGGCCGTCACGACCCTTCCCCTCGCCCAAGGCGACCGGCTGTTGCACGTCGAAGACGGCAGCGCTCGTCTCGACAGCGCCGCTGCCGACTGGTTTCGGCTGACCGGACTCGCGGTGGTGGGATGCGACGTGGTGAAACCGCTGGCCACCGGTGAAGCGGGATTCGATTTCCTGCTGACGCCGCCCGAAGACGCACCCGCCCCCGAGCGGGTGGTTGTCGACCACCTGTGGTCCAACACGGTGCGCACGCAGGCCGACCGTCCCAAAACCGAGCACAATCTGCTGCTGGCCTTGCGCAAGCCCATCGACGGTTTCGTGGCGCGCAGCATCAACCGACGCATCTCCATCCCCATCTCGCGCCGCTTGGCAAGCACCGCCGTTACTCCCAACATGGCCTCGGCTTCGACGCTCGTCATGGCGCTGATCGCCGTCTGGATGGTCAGCCACGGCGGTTACCTGTGGATGTTGCTGGCGGCGGCGCTGTTCCAGTTCGCGTCGATCGTCGATGGGGTGGACGGCGAGCTGGCGCGTTTGAAGTACCAGTTTTCTCCTTACGGCGAGTGGATGGACACCGTCATCGACGACATCAGCAATTTCAGCTTTTTCGCCGGGTTGACTTATGCCGTGTATACCGGTGTGGCGGGGGAGCCCTGGATGGCCGTTTGCGGTTTCATCACGCTGGCCTGCTATAGCTGCATCACGCCCCTGATGTACAGTTACATCATCAAGTACACCGACTCCGGCGATGTCATGGCCATCGATTTTGAGTTCAACCAACAACAAAGCCTGCAGGATCAACGTCTCGGCGTTCGCGTGCTGGCCTTCTTGAAATTCCTGCTCAAGCGCGATTTCTTCATCTTCCTGATCTTCTGTCTGGCCGTTTTGGGTAAACTGCCGGTTATGCTGGTGGTCACTTCCGTGGCTGCACCGCCCATGCTGGTGGCGCTGGTGATCCAACACCTGAAAAAGCGTGCCGAGTTGGCCAAATAGCAGCATCGTTCACCGACAAAAGTGAAGGCGGGATCACGGCGTGGGGGCATCCTCTTCCGGAGTTGTGTGCGGGTCGGGAATCGCATTGAAGTGCAAATCTTCTTCCCATTTGAAAAAGCGCAGATGGTGGATAATCTGGGGTGGGCGGCTCAAGTCCCAGGGGCTGTGATCCGTCGGATCGCGGTCGCTTTGCCGACGGCTGCTTCCGTTCCAGCTTTCCGGCCCGTAAATGTCGCTCACCGCTCCTAAAGCCTGGATCCCGATGGCCGACACGACCAACAAGACAAACAGCGCTTTCGTCCACCGGCGACGCAGGGATTCGACCACCGGAATCAGCAACAGCATCAGAAACGGGGCGGCATCGGTCAGAAAACGCGGTCCCCAACAGTAGCCGCCGGTCCACTCCCAGCGAAACGCGTAAAGCGCCAAGGCGACCGTGAAGAGTCCCGCACTGGAAAGGAACACACGGCGACGCAAGGCTTGACGTGCCGGATCGGGATCGCACCCCAGCCGGGAGGGACGCAGCCAGGCCAGCAGAAAAAGTAAAAAGGGCGAATAGACGAGCAACCCGCGCGACGGATCGGTCAGCAAACCCAGCAAACCCGGAAACGGATTCCACACCCAGGGCGATGTCAGGCCGCGCAAGGCCACCGAGTGATCCGACATGATGCTCTGCCCGAACACCCACGGAGCGCCGAAATAGCGGGTATTCAACCAAGCCTGCGCGAAAACACCGATCGTAAGTCCTGCCAGGGCAAGAAGAACCCGTCCGCGCCGAACGCGCCACCAAGGCAACAAGAGGGCCGCCAGCAGCAACAGGCTGGTCGGTCTCACTAAAAAGACCAGCACCATGGCGGCAAAAAGAAACGCTCTACCACTCAAACGGAGCGAGGGCCGCAGAAACGCCCACAGGGGAAGCAGCAGCAAGCATTGATTGGCGCTTTGGTGCCAGGGCTCCTGTGAGGCGATTCCATAGGCGCTGGTGCCGAGTGCATAGACCAGCCCCAGAAGCAAGGCCCGTCGACGCGACGTCAGGCGGCGGGCGATATCGACCCATAGGAAGAAAGCCAAGGCCACCGACAGGGCCGCCATCATTTTCGCCCAGAAAATGGCGCTTTCGAATGTGATGACGCCGATCAAGGTTTTGTGCAGGAGTAAAAACGGTGCAATCAGAAGGGAAACACCGACCCCGAAGCCGCTGACGATCCGGCCATCCACCGTTTCCAACGCCCAGGAATAACGATTTCCCTGGGCATCGGTCCGTACCGGATAGTTGTCGAGAAACCCCGCCTGGCCATCCGCCATGGAAGCGGCCCCGAAAATGGACGCCAGCGTATCTCCCGATACCAGAGTGGTAACCGGAAACAGATAAAGCGCCATCAGAACCAGCATCCATACCCAGCGATGCCCTGCGAACCGAACCACATCCTTCATCAAGCGACTCCGATTAGTGTCCTCGTGGATTTCAATCAAATCGCCACTTTAGACGACGCGGGAGTTGCGGTCAAGATTCGCGTCGAATCTCTGGCCGATCGCCATTGACCTTGACAGCCTCACACGATTCGGTAATAATTACAAATAGAAACGGGACGCAGTCGGGGAACCCTTATTTGATCCGATCATCGATTTTCACGATCCGCACTTCCTTGCCCCTACTGAACCATAAACGAATAGATGAGTTAAGGAACGTGGGGATCAGCCAGTGAAAAACATCCGATACACATCATGCATGGCGATACCGGACGACAACGATGAAGACAATAGCCGACCCGACAATCCGTTGAACGGCGCTCATGATCAATCCTGCTCGCCGCCGGTCGATCGCAGCCCGGACGATTCCTCGCCTGAAAACAACCAGGAGCAAGCCCTCGTTCCCTGTGTCCTGATTGTCGACGACGAACCCAGCATCCTGCGTTTGGCCACCAAGATCGTCGCGCGCGGCGGCTACCCGACACAAATCACCGCCTTTGGGGGCGAAGCGGTGGAGATGGTTGCGCGTGAGCCGCAGGCCTTTTCACTGATCCTCTTGGACGTCACTTTGCCCGACATGGCGGGCGAACAGGTTTATCGGCGTATCCGGGAATGTGCCCCGCAACTGCCGATTCTCGTTTCAAGCGGCTATGCCGATAATGCCATCCTGCAGTGGATAACGGACGACCCGCAGGCGGGTTTTCTTGCCAAGCCCTACCACCCAAACGATCTTCTAAACGCAATTAAAAATATGATCGGTGAGTGAAAAAGCCGCTCATTACGGTCACAAGCCGGTCCTTCGTTCAAACCGCGAAAACCCGTTATGATCCGTCGTGGATGTGGGCGATTGCGTTGAAGTAACCGCTTTCCCTCCGTTTATCGATCCGGCGGATAGGATCGGAGGGATGCAACCGGGAACCATTTCGGCGAATATCGACTTCGGCTTGACGCCAGACACACTCCTGTTGTAAAGGTGAGAGTGGAATTAAGTCATCAAAGGAGATTGAGGATGCGACTGGATCATCTGATCGTAATCCATCGAAAAAGCTGAGACGGAATGCCGAAGCCGGTGCGGCTTCACGTTTCGTCCCATCAAAACCCGTCTCCCTAAGCCCCCCGTTTCTCCTGTCGCGGTGGATTGGGGAGACCCATCCGAGCGACAAGGAGGAACCGCATGTCACCCGAATCCGTCGATTATCGTCCCATGTGGACCGAACTGGGCCTGGATCTCGACAAGCATGATGCCCTGCTCAGCGTGCTGGGACAAGCCTACCAGGACATCTATTTAAGCCAGCACAACCGCCCGGAGGGGATGGGCTACTTCGATTTCGTTATGAGCGAAGTACACGGACTGCGCATCAAAGAGCTGGTGGATGCGCGCAAGGAAGGCCGCATCGTGGTCGGCTCTTTTTGCGTCTTCGTCCCCGAAGAATTGATTCTGGCGGTGGACGGCGTTTCGGTCGGGCTCTGCGCCGGGGCCGAATTCGGCACCGAAGAAGCCGAGCGCTACGTGCCGAGCAACACCTGCGCCCTGATCAAATCGGCCTTCGGCTTTCAACGTGAGCGGGTCTGTCCCTACCTGGCCGCCAGCGATCTGATCGTGGGTGAAAACACCTGCGACGGTAAAAAGAAATCCTACGAAGAATTCGGTAAACTGGTCGACGATTTCTACGTCATGGATCTCCCTCAAATGAAAAGCGTCGAGGGTAGGGCGCTCCTCAGAGCGGAGTACGGGCGCTTCGCCCAGAAGCTCGAAGCATTGTCGGGTCGCCGCATCACGGTGGAGAAACTGCAAGAGGGCATCCGCATCGTCAACGCCAAACGCGCGGCCATGCATCGTCTCAACAAGCTGCGCGCCGCTGCCCCCATTCCCATTTCCGGGCTCGACGTTCTTTTGGCCAACCAGGTTTATTTCTACGACAATCCCCAGCGCTTCACCGACTCCGTCAACAAGCTGTGCGACGAGTTGGAGGGGCGTATCGCCGCCAAGCAAGGCGTCGCCGATGCCGATGCTCCGCGCATTCTCGTGTCGGGCTGCCCGATGGCGGTGCCCAACTGGAAGCTCTACAGCATCATCGAAGGCGCGGGAGCGGTGGTCGTGGCCGACGAATCCTGCACCGGTCAGCGCGGCACCCGCAACCTGACGTCCGAAAGCGGTTCGTCGGTAGACGCCCTGCTCGATGCCATCACCGACCGCTATTTCGACATCAACTGCGCCGTATTCACGCCCAATCCCGGTCGTCTGGAGCATGTACGCGAGTTGCTGGCCGAAAACCGCGCCGACGGCGTGCTCCATTACTCGCTGCAATTCTGCTCCCCCTATCAGATGGAAGCCATCGGGGTCGAACGCGAATTGAAGGCGGGCGGCGTCCCGACGCTCAACATCGCCACCGATTACTCGGATGGTGACGTGGGGCAGTTGAAAACGCGGGTGGAAGCGTTCATCGAACAAATTATCCACGCCTGACGCACCATCGTTAAGAGACCTTCAACGGTATCCCCAACGCGATGAAGCGCGGTCCTTTGACCCGCTCCATCGTTCTTTTCCATCGAGCATGTCGGATCGCCTGCCCCGACTTGCTCACCCCCAGTTCCTCCCCGGGCTTCCAAGCCCGGGGATTTTCATTGATCTACCCGCTTGACATTGGCGAATACATGCCGACAATAAAGGGGTTTACCTCGCCGGACCGTCCCGCTTGTCCGGTTCTCGAATTTTGGAGTTTTCGATGCGCGATATTATGATTTTAGCCGTCGCCGGTGCCCTGGGCACTCTCAGTCGCTACGGCGTCAGCCGCAGCACCCATGCGCTCTTCGGTGACCACTTTCCCTTCGGCACTCTTATGGTGAATGTTCTGGGGTGCCTGATTTTGGGCTTTATCATGCCCTGGCTGCTTGCCCACGACCAGATTCCCAAGCACATGCAGATGGGGCTTACCTTTGGTTTTCTGGGAGCCTTCACCACTTTTTCGGCCTTCGGCTACGATACGGTGCGACTGTTCCAAGATGGGGCCTGGACGGCTTCGGCGGTGAATCTGCTGGCCAACCTGATCCTGGGATTCATGGCGATCGTCGCCGGGTTTTTGCTTCAACGGGCCGTTTTCACAGCGTAATTAAGTCTCTCGCTGTGCGCAGCCGGTCTCCGCTTTTCGATGGTTGACAAGTCCCGATTGCGCCGCATAATAAGGTGTCATTCAAACTCGGGAGCCAAAGATGGAAACGACACGCAAATCGCGATGGGCATGGGTTCTGATTCTCCTTCTGCTCGCGTTCGCCATCGGCTGCTTGGAAGACGATTCCGCCGACTCCGATGAAAGCGACGACTCCGACCGCTGCTCGGAGGATGACGACTGCAGCGGGGGGAAGCGTTGTCTCGACGGGCGCTGCCGCGAAATCTGCCTCGTCGACGACGATTGCCAGGTGGATGAACGTTGTATCGACAACCAGTGCCGCAACCTCTGCGACAACGCCGACGATTGTCTGCCTTCTTACGACTGTACCGGCGGTGTCTGTTTACCCGGCGACACCCCGACCGACGGCGACGACCCGGCCGACGGCGACGCCCCGACCGACGGCGACGGCCCGGCCGATGGCGACACTCCCACGGACGGCGACAGGCCCGCCGATGGTGACGATCCGAACCCGGCCTGCACGTCTTCGGCCCAATGCGAATTGGGTGAGTTGTGCATCGACGGCCTTTGTGTCAGTGGTTGCGAAAGCACGCGCGACTGCCCCAACGCGCTCGTTTGCGACCGCAGCCTTCCGCCCCACGGATTGTGCGTGCAGTGCGTGCTCGACAGCGACTGCAGCGCGGGCGACGACTGTCTCGATCACGCCTGTCGCCGCACCTGCCGCAGCGATACCGATTGTCCGAACGATTTTCCCAAATGCGAAACGGACAGCGGGCTTTGCGTCGGGTGTCTGCAAGACGCCCATTGCCCGGTCGGAAAAATCTGCCGCCGGAATTTCTGCATGGCCGGTTGCTACTCCGACCGCGATTGCCCGGACGATCTGCACTGTGATGCGGGCATGGCGCCTTCCGGCGGCTGTTTTGCCTGTGCCGACGACAGCCAGTGTTCCGGGCAGGAGGTCTGCGACAACCATCAATGCCGCATCAACTGCGACACGATTTCCTGTCCGGCCGACTTTCCCTACTGCGATTCGGCCGACGGCGCCTGTGTGGAATGTCTGTCGCAAGCCCATTGTCCGGACGATTTGAACTGCCTGAACCGCGCCTGTGAACAGGAAGCGAGCTGTGCGGCGGATCATGAATGTCCGGCCAATCAGTATTGCACCGAGGAAAGCCAATGCAGCGACTGCCTGGAGGTCGTGCTGTTCTGCGATCGCGATTCCCAGTGCTGCGACGATACCATCTGTTGCTATACCTTGTTCCTCGGTGGAACGATCTGCTGCCGTCCGGAGGATTGCGTCGATCCGCTCGGCTGTATTCCGACGGAAGGTTATTCTTTCTTCAACACTCCATAACGGAATTACCACCACGAATTTCAGGGGAGGACTTCATGACCCAATATGAATGTGATGCTTGCGGCTATATCTACGATCCCGAACTCGGCGACCCGGACAACGGCATCAAGCCCGGCACGGCCTTCGAAGATCTTCCGGACGACTGGGTCTGCCCGGTCTGCGGTGTCGATAAAGATATGTTCGAGCCGGTCAAGGGTTGATCGGTCGAGGGAGAATCGGAATTTCGGATGGACGGCCTCGCGGCCGTCCGAGTTTGATCTGGCATCCGGGGCGGAGCACGGCCTCAGATAATCCCCATCCGTTCGGAAAAGCGGCTCATGCTTCTTCCCCTACCACGATTCTGGGCCCGGCGGGTTCGGCGCGGGTGACTACCTCGTAGTTGATGGTGCCGAGCCAGGCGGCCATGTCGTCGGCCGTGACGGCATCCCCGTTCTGACGACCCAACAGCACCACCTCGCTTCCGGCGGCGGCGTCGGGGATATCGGTGACATCCGCCAGGCACATGTTCATGCACACGCGTCCGACGATCTGCGCCCGGCGGCCGTCGATCAACACGAACGCCGTGCTCGACAAGCCCCGGTCGTAACCGTTGGCGTAACCCACCGGCAGCACCGCCAGCCGCGTCGGACGCGCTGCACGCCAGGTGCGTCCGTAGCTGACGTAGTCGCCGGCCGCGATGGACTTGATCTGGGCGATGCGTGTTTTCCAGCTCATCACCGGCTTGAGCGACACCTTGGGGCGGTCGAGCTGGTGGGCCGAGACGAAGGTTTCCTTGCTGGGCCAGAGACCGTACAGGGCAATACCCACGCGCAGCATGGCGTAGTAGGTGGTGGGGAACAAAAGCGCCGCGGCCGAACAGGCCGTGTGCGGCAGGGCGGGGCGGATACCCAGTTCGGCGAGTCGTTCGCTCATGGCGTCGAATCGCTGCCGCTGCTCGTCGGCGAAACGGTGATCGGTGGTGTCTTCGATGTCGGCGTAGTGGGTGTAGAGCCCTTCGACAGCGAGAGTGGGATGCTCGGCCAAGGCGGCCAGCGGCGACAACTCGTCGGCCATGAAGCCCTGACGATGCGTGCCGGTTTCGAGCTTGAGGTGCAGCTTGAGCGGGTGGGACAGCTCGAGGTCCAGCAAGGCGTTGAGAGCCGCCGGTGACGCGCAGGTCAGACGAATGTCGGCGGCGGCGGCGGCTTGCGGGGCGAGTGCGGCCGGGCAGGGGCCCAGCACCAGGATCGGCGCGGCGAGGCCCGCCTCGCGTAAGGCCAACGCCTCGTGGATGTTGAAAACCCCCAGCCAATCGGCCCCGTTCGCCAACGCGATGCGCGCGACTTCGAGCATCCCGTGTCCGTAGGCGTTGGCCTTGACCACCGCCATCAGGCGGCGGTCCGCGCCGGCCAGTCGACGGAAGACCGCGACGTTGTGAGCCAGTGCCGCCGCATCGATTTCGATCCAGGAACCCTGCGCCTGCATTGCGCCTCCGTGGAGAAAAGCGGTTTCGCCGCCGCCTCTGCGGACGGTCGGTTCCCCGATCCTAACACAGGGAATCAGGCCGCGCCAGCCTCGCGCTTTTTAATGTTTTCGAGTGCTTCCATGGCTCGCTGATGCATGACGGGATCCTGCTCTCGGGAGGCTTTGGTCAGCACTTTGATCACCTTGCGGCCTTTGCCGATCTGACCCAGTGCCGTGCAGATGGCCATTTTCAGGCTGTCGGACAAGTCGGACTCCTGATTGTCTCTGAACATCTGAATCAGGAAATTGGCTCCGTACCCTTTGCCGAGGTTTTTAAGCAGGATGGATTCGATGGTCTTGCGTTTCTCTTCGGGCAGTTCGCCCAGTTGGCCCAAGGCGCGATAGACCTGCACCTGCAACGCTTCGTTTTCCAACTCGGTGCGGCCTTCCAGCACATCCATGTAGAACGTCAGCACCTTGTCGTTCGTGCTGTGAATCATGCCCAGGCTGGAGATGGCGCGCTCACGCACGCGCGCGTCCTGATCGTCGAGCATTTTGATGAGGTGCGTTTCGGCCACGTCCGGGGCCAGACGCGCCAACGTGGCGACGGTTTCCTCTCGAATGGACGGGTTTTCGTGATAGAGCAGCAAGGTCATTTTGCCGATGATTTTGCGATCGCCCAGTTCGCCCAGGATATTGATGATGTTGCGCAGGAAATACCAGGGATTGTCTTCTTTGTACAACTCGTTGATCATGGGTTGGATGGCGATCGGCCCCACGTCGATGAGGCTGCGAATCATCTGCTTGCGCACCCATTTGTCTTCCGATTCCTTGAGGATTTCAAGCAGCATGGGAACGGCCTGGCGGCCGAAGGAAACGAACACCGAGGCCGCCAGAGTGCGCAGCTCGCGGTCGTCATCCTTGAAGGTGTCCTTCAAGTTTTTGAGGACGTCGGTGGTGGAGATGAAGTCGAACAGACGCTTGGTCAGCGACTTGCGGCGCACATCGCGGTCGTCGAGATGCTTGCGGGCGCTGTCGATCAGTCGCCCCACCAGACGGTATTCCCGGCGGTCGGATAAAAGCGGAATCACCCGTTGGAAGCGATTGATGAAATCGGAGAATTCCTTGTCGCTCAGGTGGGAGTTGAAGCGATCGATGATTTCGTCGGAATTCTTTAAGAACGCCTCGGTCAGCTTTTTGTTGGCGATGCGTTCCTGAACGCGTACCGGCAGTCCTTTGAAGGTGATCAACTTGCGCGCGAAGAAATCCTCCAGGGCTTCGTCGGAGGCGTCGCTGCGTTCGTTGAGGAAGCGGTCGGAAATGTGCGCGATGATGCGCATCAGCACTTTTTCCTGCTGCTCGGCCTGCTTGCGCTGCACATCGAGCGGCGCTTTGACGCGCAACTCGCGGACGCCCTCCAGTTCCTTGATGATTTCCAGCGATACGCTGGCCAGGAATTCCAGCTCGGCACCGCGGATCATGAATTCTTCGACGTTGATGTCGGCCAGAATCTGGTTTTCCTCGATGCCTTCCATGATGAGATCGGCGTTCAATAAAACGGCGATCATGAAGGTCGGGTTGCGCAGGGGGCGAATGGTATCCTGGAAGATGCGGATTTTGATATCGCGCAGTTCCTCTTCCGTCGCGTTTTTCAAAAGCGGGACGGTTTTCAGATCTTTCTTCAGACGTGACAGAGTAAGTTCGGCCTGCCAGGGAAGTTTACGTCCCGAGGAGATGATGTCTTCATCGAAGACGGCCGAAACCTCGACGATGTTGTGTTCCACCAGGGTACGGGTGAAACGTTCGCCTTCCTTGCGCGAATCGTCTTTGAAGGCCGGGGAGTACTGGCTCAGCAGATCGATGAAATTGTGGAATTTTTCCTCGTTGATGATGCGTTTGATCGACAACGAGATCAGGCAGCGGCGTTCGAGGTATTCCAGAAAGCGTGGAATATACAGCTCGGCCATGCCGTGGGGCATGATTTCCGAGAGTTCCACCATTTCGGGGAGGACGCCGTCGATCAGCACGTCGCGGTCGCCCGCGATGGCTTTGCGGATGAAGTTCAGTTCGCGCCGCCGTCCCACGATTTTGCGGAACAGCGGATAGAGGCCTTTTTTGGCCTTTTTCGATTCGGGATGATCGCCGTCGCCGTAATAGCCCGAGCGTTGTACCGATTTCGTGAAAGTCAGAATGAAGGCGATGATGTATTTTTTCTTTTCGAGGTGCGGATCTTCCTCTTCGCCTTCCTTCTTGGGCATGATGAGGTCGCCCGATGCGCCACGCAATTCCTCGGGCAGTTCGATATCTTCGACATCCTCGTCGGGTTCGTCTTCGGCCAGCATGGCGCGTACGCGCTGCTCGTCTTCCTCGCTTCTTTCCGACTTGGCGGCTTTGGCGGGGGCCGCGGGCTTCTCGCTTTCTTTCGGCGGAGCGTAGTCCTGGGTGATCATGTCGGTGAACATGTCGTCGTCCAGGTCCAGATCCCCATCGTTGGCCTTCAAGGCCCCGGCGACCAACTCGTGTTGCGCCAGGGAAAGCGGGGTCAGCTTGAAAAGGGAAACGGTGAAGGACTTGCCGGGCTGCTCTTTGACCTTCTCGATTTCCCCTTGCAGTTCGAGCTTGGCCCCGTTGGGCAGGGTGTAGACCAGCGTTCTCTGGTCTCCCGGCTTGGCCTCGTTGGGTGTGCGAACCACGGCGTGATTGACTTTGAGGTATTTCAGGTAGGTCTTTTCGAGTTCTTCGACAGAATCGAATGCGATGTCGATCGCCCCCGAATCGCCCCACTTTCCCCCATTTTCGATCGAGCCGGAGAATTTCATCCTGAATGCCTCCGGAAAGTGAAAATAACCGAATTATCCCCTATTCAAAAGAAGTTAACATAGATGTAACCTTTCGGGCAAGAGGATTTGACGTTGGTTTTCACATTTGTAAGTCGGCATTGCCAACGAGAGCGAAATATGGGATAATAAAGCACTTAAAGCATTTAGTTGGGATCCGCGGACGTCACGCAGACAGGTCGCATGACCGGGTGAAAGGGTCGCCATGATAGGAAAACAAATCGAGGTTCTCTTGATCGAGGATAATCCTGAAGAAGATTTGCTGATCCGGTCGGCGTTGGCTGAAAAACATGTGACATCGCTGACTTTCGATGTGGAAAGTGCGACGACTTTGAACCAGGGGAAGGACATACTGGGTAAAGGCACTTTCGACGTAGTGCTGATGGACCTGCAGTTGCCCGACAGTGTGGGAATCGAATCCCTGGAAGCAGTTCGTCATGTGGCGCCCGAAGTTCCGGTGGTGGTGCTGACCGGTTTGGCGGACGAAGAGTTGGGGGTGCGGGCGGTGCAGGAAGGCGCGCAGGATTACCTGATCCGGGGTGAAGTGGATGCCAACCTGCTTAGCCGATCCACCCGCTATGCCATCGAACGCCATCGCATGATGGAAACCCTGCGCAGCCTGGCCTTGCTCGACGACCTGACCGGTCTCTACAATCGGCGCGGTTTTCTCACCTTGGCCGAGCGGCACGCGAAGCTGGCCGGGCGCACCGGTCGCGGCGTGTTCGTGGTTTTCGTCGACCTGGATAACATGAAGTGGATCAACGACAGCCTGGGTCACAAAGCCGGGGATCGAGCGCTGAAAGACACCGCCCGGGCGCTCAATTCCACGTTTCGCGAATCCGATATCATCGGCCGCATGGGGGGCGACGAATTCGCGGTTTTAGGCATCGAGAGCTATGTCAGCAGCTCCGAGGCGATCCCGGAACGATTGGCGCAGAATATCGAAAACATGAATCAAGATGCGGATCTCGGCTACCAATTGTCGCTGAGTGTGGGGCTGGCGCGCATCGCGTCCAACGAAACCATCGCGCTCGACACCCTGCTCGAACGCGCCGACCAGCAGATGTACGAACAGAAGCAACTCAAGAAGCGCGCGCGATAGAAGCCCTCCGACGTGTAGCGCAATGCCTGTTTCAATTCCCTGATCTCGTTCATCATTCGGGAAGGTCTGCGCTCGGTCGCCGATCGGACCTCGCCGAGCAGGCCGCCGAGCGCATACGGTGGGCGTCTTGTTACGTATTTCCTTGTGATTCCAAATGTTTGGTCTGATTTCGCTTCGCTCGTCAATGTGGGGTGGGGGCAGGATGGCCGGGAACCGGCGATTTCCGGGCTCGCAGACTCTGCAACGGGCCGGAAAGTCCCCTCTTTTTCTTTGACAAGCCGGTCGGGTATGCTATATTCCTGCCCTCTAAATAGGGGTGCTTTTTAACCTTGATTCGAACGGCCGAAGGATCGCAACCAGCTCACATCGAGGAGGATTTTCAATGGCGAAGACATATGAAATGGACCAAAAACGCGTGGTGGGATTTCTAGGACACGCGGGTTCGGGTAAGACCTCGATTTGTGAAGCGATTTTGTTCAACACCAAGGCGACCGAGCGTCTGGGGGCGGTGGATGCCCACACGGCGGTGATGGACTTCGAGCCCGAGGAGCACAAACGCGGTTACTCGGTCAACTCGTCGTTTTACGACTGCGATTACAAGGGCCATCATCTTTTCCTGATCGACACGCCCGGAAACTCCAACTTCATCCCCGACGCCTTCACTCTGATGCCCGCTTTGGGCGCGGCGGTGGTGCCGGTGGACGCCGTCGAGGGTGTGAAGTTTCAAACCGAATTGGTGAGCATCAAAGCCAAGGAAATGGGCTTGCCGGTTTTGGCTTTTATCAGCAAATTGGACAAGGAACATGCCAATTTCGATAAGGCTTTCGAGAGCATGAAGGCGGCCTTCGCCGTCGAACCGGTGCTGATTCAGATCCCGATCGGGCTGGAAGACGGCCACAAGGGTGTGGTGGACCTGCTCACCAACAAAGCCTACACCTATGCCAACGGGAAAGCCACGGCGGGCGAGATTCCCGCCGATATGGCCGATACCGTCGAAGAATTGCGTGCCGAGATGATCGAACGTCTGGTCGAAGGCGACGACGAGATCATGGAAAAATACCTCGAAACCGAGGAAGTCAGCGACGAAGAACTCTTCAGTTGCTTGAAGAGCGGCACCCTCGGCGGTCAGTTCTGCCCGGTTCTGTGCGGTTCGCCCACCCAGAACACCGGTATCGACCGCCTGCTCGAAACCATCGTGGCGGCTTTGCCCAACCCCACCGAAGAGCGTCCGCGCACGCTGATCGATCCGAAAACCGCCGAAGAGAGCGAGCTGATCATCAGCGCCGAAGGCAACCTGGTGGCGCAGGTCATCAAGACTCTGTCGGATCCCTTCGCGGGCAAAGTGTCGATCATGCGCATCTTCCGCGGTCACATCGACCCCGACGACAACTTCTTCAACGTGGAAAAGCGCAGCAAGGAAAAGCCCGGAAAATTCCATTATCAGCACGGCAAGAGCCAGACGCAGGTCGACGCAGCCGAAGCCGGCGACATCATTGCGCTGATCAAGCTGAAGGACGTCGCCACCGGCGATACCCTGGTGCAGAATGAAAATCAGTCGGTGAAAATGCCCGACCTGCCGCGCGTGAGCCCGATGGTTCACATGGCCGTGACGGCCAAGGTGAAGGGCGAAGAAGAAAAAATGGGTGCGGCCATCTACCGTATCCTGGACGAAGACGCCAACCTGAGCTTCTGGCGCGAAGAACAGACCAAAGACTTCATCCTCTCGGGTGTCGGGGCGGCGCAGTTCGACGTGGCCCGCGAGCGGATGGCGCGCAAGTTCAGCGTCGAGGTGGAATTCGCGGCTCCCAAGGTTCCCTATCGCGAGACGATCAAGGGTAAAGCCGAGGTGCAGGGCCGCTACAAGAAACAAACCGGTGGACGCGGCCAGTTCGGCGACTGTCACATTCGCGTTTCCGCGCAGCCGCGCGGTGCCGGTTTCGAATTCGTCGACGCCATCGTGGGTGGTGTGATTCCGCGCCAGTTCATCCCGGCGGTCGAGAAGGGCATCGTGGAAGCGATGGTGCGCGGCGAAATGACCGGCAACCCGGTGCAGGACGTCAAGGTCGAGTTGTTCTTCGGCTCCTATCACTCCGTCGATTCGTCGGAAATGGCCTTCAAGGTGGCGGGTTCGATGGCCTGGAAAAAGGCCATGATGGAAGCCACGCCCTGCTTGCTCGAACCGGTGAACAAGGTGGACATCACCGTGCCGTCCGAATACATGGGCGACGTGTACGGCAACCTCTCCTCGCGTCGCGGCCGGGTGCTCGGCTCGGACGAAGAGGGCCGCATGACGGTTATCCACGCCGAAATTCCGGTGGTCGAGATGCATACCCTGGCCACCGACCTGCGCGCCATGACCGGCGACCGGGCGGCCTTTATCTCCCACTTCGACCACTACGAGGAAGTCCCCAGCGCGATCGCCGACAAGCTCGTGGCCGAGTTCCAGGCGGAGAAAGAAGAGGGCTGATCCGCGTCCCTCCCCCAACTCGCTTCATTCGAGGCCGCCTTCACGGGCGGCCTTTTTACGTGGGGTGGACGGGTGGCCGTGACAGAAGTACGAGGAATCAAAGGGGTGGCATCGTCTCACCGTCGAAGACGGGGAGGCGGTGAATCTTCTCATTTTGTGATGCGATGATGTTTGAGAAAATCGGGCTAAACCAATCCGTCACAGCCCTGGGTTAGAGCAGGTCTCTGACCTGCTCTTGAGAGGCGTCACATGGGGAGCCCGTCACAGACGCGCTCCAACGGAAAGGTTAAACCAATCCGTCACAGCCTCCCGAACGTTCCGCTCGTGAGACGATGGTACCCGTACAAAGACAGGCCATCCGTCGGAATGAGGGCGTGCCAATCGCGGATGGCGGTGCCGCTTATTTTGTTACCAGCTCCATCCCTTCCGCCACCGGATCGAAACCGGGTGGGAAAACGGTATCGGGCAGCGTGGGGTGATCTTTCGTGTATTTGGCGTGCTTGAAGTTCGTGTTTTTAATCACCGCACCTGTTAAATCAGCTCCGCTGAGGTTGGCACCGGATAGGTTGGCCTGCCAAAAATTTGTGGCTCCGAGGTATGCCTTGGTAAGATCCGAATTTTTGAGTGAAGCATTGGCAAAATTTACACTTCCAAGCCAAGCCTCTACGAGTCGGGCCGTATTCAAATTGGCGTTCTGAAAATAAGATCCTGCAACGTTTGTTTTGCTCAGGTTTGCGCCTTGCATATGCGCTCCTCGGAAATCGGTGTTTTTTAGATTGGCCCAAGCCAGGTTCGCTCCCTCCAAGTGCGATTGCGCAAGGCTTGCTCCTTCAAGGCGGGCTCCTCTCAAATATGCATTTTGCAATTGGCAATTTCCAAAGACGACTCCGGATAGGTCTATGTCATATAATCGCAAACCCACCCAGCTTTGAATCGTTTCATCTAAAACGATGCAGCGGGATGGATCTTCGGTGGTGGGTTCGCATTTGGGTTCAACCATTTTGGTAGAGAGATTTTGATCCGTTATCATGGGGACACCGAAGCAGACAGGATGTGCCAGTTTGTGGAATGCATTCGTTTCATAACAGTATGTACGTGCGTATTTCCCCATATATTGGCTCATGTAATAAATGAAGCCGATGGCCAACACGATGATGAAACTGAGGGTTCCGCGGAGAAGAGTGAGTTTCTGGGGCTGTTTTAAAAGGATGCTTTTACAGCGCAAAGCGAAGATGAAACTAAAACAGAAGACTAGCACTACAAGAGCCATCAGCGCTTCAATCAATGAAAGTTGTCTGCATGGAAGAAAGCGAATCCAGGCGTCAACCATAGTGAAGGGGACGAAGTACCAGCCCACAAAGGAAACCGCCCAATATTTCCAGCAAGATAAATCAAGAATGCTTTCCATTATGCGTTTGAACGATCTGTGCGATTCACCGTGGGTTTTGCGTACATAATGGAACATGTCGTTGAAGATCCAGGGATATAGCTTTTTTGATAGAGACAGACGATCCGGGAAAACGGCTGGCAGGTCGGCTACGAGGCGGATCAGATGATCGAGATAGAGGTGAAAATAGAAAAATATAAACAGTGTGGCAATCATTCCATTATAATAAAACCATTTGACATCCATTTTAACGCCGAAAATGGGTAGAAGCATTCGTTGATCGGGTAGCAAGAGCTGAACATCTTGGGTGGTGGCACCTGTCAGCAGGATGAAGATACACAGCGCCCCCATAAAATAGAGGATGCCGCGCGCGTTTCGGCTGGCTTCCTCCGCATTCTTGACTAGCGTCTGAAAGGCATTGTGGCCTTCGGGCAGTTTGGCGTCGGAAAGATTGGCCATGGCGAAATCGGCGTCGGAGAGGATCGCGCCCGTGAAATCGGCACCGGTCAGATTGGCACGGATGAAGCGAGCCCCTGTGAGTGAGGACTTGCCGAAATCTGCACCTTCGAGCTTTGCTCCAGAAAAGTCGGCTTTGTTTAAACTGCTTCCAGAGAACTTTGTCCCGGTTAAATTTGCTCCGGTAAAAGAACAATCGTCTAAGTCCATGTTGTGAAAAGACTCGCCTGAAAGGTTTGCTCCTGAAAAATCATGGCGTATGACGACTCTGCCTTGTGAATTTTTGCAAGTGAAAAAGGGATCGTTAAGAAAATAGGGTCTTTCAATATATAAGCTTTTCCGCTTCTTCCGAAACGCATTCCACTTCTCCACCTCGCCGTGCAACAGCCATTCGAGCGCCTGCTCGTAGGTGACATCTTCAGGGATTTCGATTGTTTGCCTGCTCATTCCGCCCTCGTATCTGTAAGGGGTGACTCGACCATTCATAAAAAATGGCGTATCGACGGCTGTTTCTCGTTGCTGTTGTTCGGGAATGTCGGTGCCGGAATTATGGCGTATGTCGCAGGGCAGGTCAAGTGAAGGCTTGCCCTTCTAGGGCATTTCAATTCTGATTGAGTCTCGAATTATCTTCGATTGGTGATGGGTGGCACGGGCTAAACCGTCAGGTTTGCCCGTGAAAACAGCATGGGCAAGCCAAAGGCTTGGCCCATGGCACCCCGTAAGCCGAATTATAGTGGGTGGAAAATGGTGAAAAGCTTAGAATTGAAACGCCGTGTTGCCCTTCAGCCCATAAACGTCGACGGTCGCCATCGTGAAATGGCGACCGTCGATCAATACCCCCAAAACCCTCCTGCCATAGCCCGTCCAAACGATTGTTGAAGCGGGATGAAGCCATGCGTAAAAACCGGATAGCCAGGCGTCCGATTAAAAAGAAATCGTTGCAAATACCGCACCAAACTTTGTAAGGAATTGTAGGCTTGATGTCGATCAAACAGGTGCGGATGGAACGAGACGGAGGTCGCCAGGCCTCGCGCCGGAGGCGGCGAGCAGTCTGCAAATTTTTCAAATCGGCACTTTTTTGCGTAGTTGAAGATGGGGGGTCACGGCGTGGAAATCGCCGATTGACCGGGCTTTTCGCTGTGACGGAAAAAGAGATAATATAGCGCGCTCGACAGCACGTAGAGTCCGGCGGCAACCAGGAAACATTGAGAATAGTCGGCATTGAGCACCTGGCCGAACAAAAAGGCCGACAGCGCCCAGGCCAGCGCCCAGTTGGTGATGAACAGCGCCTGCAGGATGCCCTGCTGCTCTTTGGGGCAGAGTTCCAGAACCAGCGTATTGGCGAGGGGAGCCGACATATTCATGAGGGCGGCGCGCATGATGAAAGCCGCCACGGCCAGCGGCAGCGTGGTGGTAAAGGCCAGAATCAGCATGAAGGGCAGGCTCGAAAGCTGGGAGGCGACGATGGTGCGCACCTTCCCGAACTTTTCGGCCAGTGCCGGTGAGAGCGCGATGCCCAGCACCATGGTCACCGACTGGGCCGACAAAAAGTAGCCGATGCGGTAGTCGGGTTCGTCAAAGACATCCTTGAAATAGAGGTTGACGAACTGCACGATGAGTCCGGCTCCCACGGCCAACAGCGCCTGCGGCAGCATCGCTTTGGCGAACAAGCGCCAGTTCCAGTCGCGAAAGCCGCGCAGGCTGAGTGGCCGTTCGTCGTCGGCGCGCGCCGGTTGCGAGCGGATGAACAGGAAGGGAATGATCCCCAGATAAGACGCGCCCACGCCGATCAGCAGGGTGGTGCGGTAGGCCACGAGCGGTGGCCAGTGGTGAAGGATGAAGGCATCCTTGATGAGTCCGGCGGCGGCGTTGCCCACCACGCCCCCGGCCAGCATAAAGATGAACAGGGTGGCGAAGATGTAGGTGCGTTCGACGGGTGTCGAATGGCGCATGACAAACGGTCCCGACACCACGCGCACGAAAGCCGAAAGACCGAAGGCCAAACCGAAGAAAACGAACAGCAGGCTGGACGACTCCACCAAGGCGGCGGCGGTGAAGGCGGCCGAGGATAAAAGCTGGGCGGTGATCAACTGACGTTTGGGGCGCAGACGACCGGCCAGATATCCGGCGGGCAGGGCCGCGACAGCCATGGCCAGGTTGCCGACGGTCAGCATGTCGCCGATGGCGGCGTTGGAATACCCGGCGGCTTGCAGGTAAAGATTGAACAGCAGTTGCCAGAAGGTGAAGCCCAGCCCGGCGAGGAAAACACCCAGAATAAACAAACGAATGTTGGGCGAAAAAAGACGCAGACGCGCGGCGTAAAGCTTGAAAAATCCCTTCCCACCGATGGCGGGCGGCGGCGGGGCCAGTCGCTGGTTCATGACCGGCCTTTGCAAACGTGGGTGTCGGCGGGCATTCTGGCTCCTCTCGTATTCGTGCGACGGTTCCTTTCGCCATTGTTATGGGTGTATCACAAGATGATCAACAATGAAAGGGCTGTGTTTCCGGCTATATATCGACAAGTTTACAGAGGGAAAAAATCACGGGTGCGAGGTTTTGAGGAAGGAAAAGCGAGGTCGCAATTGGCATGGCAGCGGTGTGCGTTTCGTGGCGAAGGCCGAGAAATGAGGCTTGACTTTTTTCAAGAGAAATACTAAATATAAAGAATATAAAGTAAATTCACAGAGACAAAGGAGACCGAGATGCAGGCGAAACGGTGGGGTGCGTGGATTCTATTGCTCGGGATGTTGGTTGTCTGTGCGGGGTGTGGATCGGACGATGAGGATGCGAACGGAGCCGATTTTACTGGCGAAATTGGGGAATCGGCCTCGGCGATGATCACGGCCGCCGATGGCGGTACGTTGCAAACCGAATCGGGAAGCGTGCTGTTGACGGTTCCCGCCGGAGCGCTGGCGGAAGACATCGAGCTTTCGGTCGAAACGCTGGCTGTGGATGAAATGCCGGATGCGGCCAATCTGGGAAGCTATGTATTCGAATTCGGTCCCGATGGCACCGAGTTTTCCGAAGCGGTGACGCTGGAGCTGGCTTTTGCCGGCAGTGTGCCGGAAGGCAAGCAGGCGATGTTGGCCGTGCTGGCGGATGGCGCTTGGGAAACCATCACCGGATCGGCACTGGCGGATGGCAAAGTGACGGGTGCGGTCAATCATTTTTCGCGTTTCGTGATCCGCTTCACCGACGAGGGCTCCGAGATCACGACTGAGGATCAAATTTGTCAGGATATGCCGTTTACGGCTTGCGGTGGCGATATTGTCGGCGAATGGGAGGTCGAGACGCTTTGTTTGTCGGGGACGCTCGTGGGGGGGGACAATCCCTGGGCGGACCTGGACGAAAGCTGCCAAGACACGGTGTTCGGCATGGAGCTTACGTGGGGTGGAACGATCACGCTCAATGGGGACGGAACCTTCTCGCAGTATCTGACCAGTGTGGTGAACTATTTCTTCGAGTTTGACCAGGATTGCCTGACTTATCTGGCCGAAAGCGCCGAGCAGGATTTCGGCGATACACCCGAAGCGGTGTGCCAGTATGCCAGTGAAGAAAGTGATATGGGGCCCTGCATCTACGCGGATCAAGTCTGCAGTTGCGAAACGGCCCCCTCGGATGATCCGTATATTATCGATATGTCGGGAACCTACAGCACGGACGGCAACAACCTGGAGGTGACATCTGAAGGGAACACCAGCAGTGTCGAGTATTGTCGCGATGGCGACTATCTGTTGGCCGAATGGGCTATGTCCGGCGATGAGGACGGTCTGACCGATTATCTCATCTTGAAGAAAAAATAAGGTGTCGGGGGCGGGTTGCGGACCCGTCCCCGGCTTCGTTTTCGCGCGTTGCGCCGTTTCGTCGAGTGGCCGTGATGCATGAAAAACGTCGATTCGACTCGAAACGCAAGACGGGTGTTTCACGCTCCTTTTTAAGGGGGGCTCTGCCGAATGCGCGTTTTGCGCTCGTTGCGCCGTTTCTCGGCGCTTTTTCAACCGTTTCGCGAAATCATTGACTTTTTCGGCCTGATATCGGGGTGTCGCCCGCTAATCCTACCAACTTTCCGGGTTGGACGTAATACGTCACATCGGCGGCGGATGGAAGCCACTCGTCGGCTTCATGCACACGAAACGGAATCGGTGGAACGGCGGATTCGATTAACGGTAAATCTTCATGATATCCGGTATTTGAACAGGATTCGACCGTTTTTCCGACCGCGTTTGTGGGACGAATTCGGAGGACGGAAGGTGTGAAAATCGGTCGACTTGGTAATATATTAAGTATACTCTATTTAAAGTATTTAAAAGGTGAATAGTTAACGTTCTGAATTTACACAGGAATTTCAAATTCGACGAGATGGCGATGACCTTGTGTGCCAATCACGGCGAAATATGGTGAATTGTTTCGTGATAACAGGGCGTTACAAGGTCGAAGGCGATTGGTTTTCCGCTTCAGCCGTCCAGCGTCTGGCGGAGCTTGGTTGCGAGCGATTGCGGGGTAAAGGGTTTGCCGATGAACTGGACGCCGTCGAGCACCACACCGTGGTCGACGATGACATCATCGGTGTAGCCGGATGTGAACAGTACTTTCAGATTGGGCTTAATTTCACGCAAACGGCGGGCCAACTCGGCACCGGTCATGGATGGCATGACCACATCGGAAAGCAGCAGGTCGATGTCCTGCATGCGGTTTTCGGCGAGCTTGAGAGCTTCCCGTCCGTCGCACGCGTGAATGACATTGTATCCAAATCGTTGTAGAAGACGAATGGCGACGACGCGCACGCTCGGATCGTCTTCGACCAGAAGAATGGTTTCGCTTCCTTTGGGAATCGGGGGGGCGGGTTGCGCGGCGGGTTTGGTTTGCGGCTCGGCCCGAGTGCATTTGAAACAAAGGCAAAACTCGCTGCCGCATCCGAGTTCGGATTCGACTTTCAGCAGTCCATTGTTCTGATGCACGATTCCGTAAACGGTCGAAAGCCCTAAACCGGTGCCGCGTTCTTTGGACTTGGTGGTGAAGAACGGTTCAAAGATAGTGTCGAGATGTTCCGGGCTGATGCCCGTTCCCGTGTCGCGAACATGCAAGCAGATATAGGGTTCGGGCGCTTCGTGCGTGGCTTGCGGCAAGTCGGACTTGGACAAATCGCGCTTATCGGTTTCGATCAGCAGGCGGCCTCCCTCGGGCATGGCGTCGCGTGCGTTGACCACCAGATTGACGATGCATTGTTCGAGTTGGCCGGGGTCGATTTCAATGCAGCCGACCGAGGGAGAAAGTTTGAGGTCGAGAGAAATGTCTTCGCCGATCAGGCGTGTGAGCATTTTCGCCAGCGATTCGATGCGTTGGTTGAGCCGGATGACTTTCGGCTCGATGATCTGGCGGCGGCTGAAGGCCAGCAATTGGCGAGTCAGATCGGCGGCGCGTTTGGCCACGCTATCGATTTCCCTGAGCGTATCGGTAACCGGGTGTTCCGGTTCCAGTTCCATCAAGGCCAATGAAATATTGCCGAAAATTCCCGTAAGCAGGTTGTTGAAATCGTGCGCGATCCCGCCCGCCATTCGACCCACCGATTCGAGACGCTGCGCCTGTTGTAATTCGGATTCCAGGCGTTTGTTTTCTTTTTCCGCCCGATTCCGCTCGGAAAGGTCGATCGCCAGACAGTAGAATTCCAGGCGACCATCGATGTACGATTGTTTGGCGTGACTGCAATAGATGTCGATCGGCGTTCCGTTTTTGCGACGCATGTTGCGTTCCCCGGCGGGAATGGGGATGTCGTGCGTAATCCAGTCGCGGAGTTCCCGGGCCGCTTCCTGCTGCAGATCTTCCGGGATGATCAGTTCGTGGATCGGTTTGCCCCAGACTTCGCCGGTTTTGTATCCGTATAAGTTTTCGGAAGCCGAATTCCAGTAAACAACCCGTCCGTGTTCGTCGAAACCCTGAACCGCAATGCTGGCGGCCGATTCCACCAGCGAACGGAAGCGACCCTCGCTTTGGCGCAGGGCCAGTTCCATGTGAACTTTATCGGTGATGTCGTTGAAGGTGTTGATCAGGGCGATGATGTGTCCCTGATCGTCACGAACGGCGTCGGCGCGCAACTGGATTTTGAGCGGATTTCCGTTGCTGCGCTGCATGTCCACTTCCCCGTGCCAGGAAACGCCGCTTAAAATCAGGTCGTTGATGGTGTCCATAGCCTGCTTGTCGACAAAAAGCTTTCGAAGCATATTCGGTTCATGCAGGTGCTCGGTCGAATAATCGAACAGGTCGTTGAACGCGCGATTGGTGAAAATCGGTTTGCCGTCGGCCGACGAGATGAGGATGGCATCGCTGGTGCTTTCGATGGCGGCGGTGAAACGCGCATGGAATAATTTTTGACGTTTCCGTTCGGTGATGTCGTGCATCACAAGCGACAGCAGGGGTTTGTCGTCGGGATGCGTGGGTGAAATCGCGAAGATATGCGCTTCCACGTCCCGGGGCGGCTGTCCGTTCGGAGGAATCAGCCGGGCTTCGCCTTCCCAGGCTCCTTCACGCTCCAGCGCCGTCGGGATCGGCGATTCCGGTAGCGCGGTGTTATCGGTGATCAGGAATTGTTTCAGGTTCAAACCATCCAACGACTGGATGGAGCTGAGGCCGAGAGCCTGGCGGGCGGCACGGTTGAGGAAGGTCAGGCGGCCGCTTTGGGTGGCCATTCCGACCAGGTCGTGGCTGTTTTCGATCAGGTTGACCAGGTTGCGGCGTTGATCTTCCATCGTCTGGCGGATGACCTTTTCATTGGCCAAACGGCGGTTGACGGTGGTCAGTTCATGACTGTGCGACTCGGCCAGGGTTTCCAGCTTGGTCCAGTAATGCCGATTGTCGTTGTCGAGTTGTTTCACCATGGCGGCCACGGCCACCACCCGCAGCAGATCCTGAGACCCGACCGGTTTGGTGAGGTAGTCGAAGGCGCCGGCCCGCAAGGCGTCGGTGGCCGTGTTGAGGCTGGGCAGGCCGGTGATCAGGATGACGGGGAGATCGGGATCGGCGGCCCGCAACTCGAACAGCAGATCCACGCCACTCCGTTTGGGTAAAATGATATCGCTGACGACGACATCGAAATCGGTGTGGGCGACGGCGCGTAGCGCTTCGTCGGCATCGGCGGCGGTTTGAACAGCGTGCCCCGCCTGGACAAGAAATCCTTCGAAGGTACGTCGAATTCCCGCCTCATCATCCACAATTAATACGCGTGCCATATAAACAGACCTCGGCATTGCAGAGCGACGGTTGGGGCTCGGTTCGAAAACAGCACCGATCTAAGGCGATGAGATCAAAGATGTACGTGCCAAATTATGAAGCAAACCCACTTTATATAATCGGTCATTCGGCGGTGGGTCTTGATGGAAAATGGCTGCTGAATACTATGATTAAAACTCATGCCTGCCATTCATTAAACAGATAGGAACAACAGCAAAATGATCGTATAAACAGTGAGATATGATGTATATGAGAAAATGGCTTCGTGTGGACACATTCGACGCGTTTGGTCTTTCTACACCGTCATAAAGCCCCGAAATGTGATTACTCAGGGGCTGTATTGCGGGGACTCGCTTTGCGTCTGTCGAGGGAATGAATCGAGCGTGAAAACTGTCTCTCACGTAAATTCTGTGTGCCCGCAGCGGACCGGCCGAAAATCGAGGAGAAAATATGCCGATTTATGAATATCAGTGTATCAGTTGCGGACGAACTTTCGAGCGCCTCGCCAAGTTCGACGAGGATAATGTGTCGTGCGAATGCGGGGCCGGGCGGGCCGAGCGTTTGTTTTCGGCTTTCGCGGTCGGCGGCCAGGCGCAAGCCCCCTGCGGGAGCGGTGCGGCCACCTGCGGCATCGGCGGTGATGTGGCTTCCGGGCATCCGGGCGGTTGCGCGTGTTGCCACGAGCGGAAATCCTGACGACTATCGTCGGTGTTGCCCGGAATAGGAACCGGGGCGGATCTCTCTATAGTCGCAGTATTGTTTGTCTATGCGGAAAGGAGAGGGCGTGTCTGCGTCGAATTCCCTCGAACGTGTTTTGGAAGATCTGGCCTTCATCGACGATCGGCTGGAGCGCCTGCAGTACATGATGGAATTGGGGCGCGATCTCGATCCGCTCAGCGAGGACGAACACTGCGACGCCAACCGGGTGCAGGGTTGCATGAGCAATGTGTGGCTGGTGGCCGAGGCCGATCCGCAGGACGAGGCGCGCCTGCGTTTTCGCGTGGATAGCGACGCCGAGTTCATCAAAGGACTGGCCGGGCTGCTACTGCTGATTTTCAACGGCCACACCCCCCGGGAAATCCTCGAAATTCAAATCGAACCCTTGATCGCGCGTCTCAAGTTGGGAGAAGTGGTGACGTCCCAACGTCGCAACGGACTCCACGGCATGATCGCCCGCATTCGCGGCCATGCCCAGGCGGCCTGGGTTGCCCAACGGGAAACCTGAACGCTTCCCCCATTTTCCGGTTGAGTTTTCACGCAAAACGGTTTACACAGGGGGCATATGCCGCCCCGCGTTCACCGCGACGGCGTGCCGACTTCATTCATGATGTGACAGACGGGAAGGAGGGAGCGATGGGTGTGAGCAACGGACAGCTCTTGTGGGCCATCCTGCGCAGCCGCAAGGCGCGCGGACTCAACCGCGAGGTGGTCGGGCAGCAGTTCAGCGAACGGCTGGGGGTGGTGCAACTGGCGGATCTCAAGGCCTACGCCGCCGCGACCAACGATCCCAATCCGCTCTACGATGAAGGCCTGATCCCGCCGCTTTTCATGGCGCGGCTGATCCATCCCCTTCTGCTCAAACTGCTCACCCACCGCGAGGCCAATCTCAACCTGTTGCGCATGGTCCACGGCCAGCAGGTGATTCGCTTCATGGACTGGGTGCAGGTGGGCGACGAACTCGACGCCTCCATGACCATCACCGAGATTCTCGACACCCCTGCGGGGGAACTGATGAATGTGGATTTCGGTATCACGCGCGCGGGCGACCTGATGGGCGAGGCGCGGGTGGGGCTGCTGGTGCGCGGCGGTGGCGGTGGCGGAAAGAAGGAAGCCAAACCGGCGGCCGCCAAGCCGGAACCGGCCTTCACGCGCGAGATGCCCACCGCTCCCGATCAGGCGCTACGCTACGCCGACGCCTCGGGCGATCACAACTTCATCCACAAAAGCAACCTCATGGCCAAAATGGCGGGCCTGCCCCGGACCATTCTGCATGGCATGTGCACCCTGGCGATGGCTACCGGTAATTTGGCTTCCGAACTGGTGGCGGGCGACGTGCGCCGCCTGGCCGAGGTGGACGCGCGCTTTGCCGCCATGACCTACCCCGGCGATACGCTCACCCTGGTGGGCTATCCCGAGCAAAACGGCGCGATTCCCTTCGAGGTGCAAAACGCCAAGGGCAAGGCCGTTTTGAAAAACGGCACGATCAAGCTGAAGGATTGAATCGACTCCCCCGGCTCAGTCCGGGGGATTTTTTTTGTCTGCCATCTGCGCCGCCTATCCGACCGTCACGCTTGCTTATCCCCGCCGCTTCATGATCTCGCGGATCAACTGTTCGGCGAAGTCGATGCTCAGCATGAGTTGGTCGAGGTCGAGGTTTTCGGGGGTGTCGCTGGGCAGATGGTAGTGGCGCGGCGCGCCCAACTCCGGATCGAGGGCCGTCAGACAAACCCCTTCCCAGCCATGCGCCAGGAAAGCCGCCACGTCGGTGCCGCCCACCGGGATTTCGAAACCTTTGACCGGATTGAAACGCGGCTCGGAGGCGGCCGTGTGGTCGAGTGTGTCTTTCAGCCAGGCCGGAATCGGCATGGGGGTGACTTCGCCTTCGATCTCCACATATTGCAGCTCGCCGTTGGTCAGCGTATCGAGACCCAGTATCACGGTCTTTGACTTGTCCCACACGCCCTCCATGTCGCGGGCCAGGGCGTCGGCTCCGCCCAGGCTGGCTTCCTCGCAGCCGGTGACGCCGAACACCAGCTCGACGTCCGCCGGTTTGGACTTGGCCAGACGCTTGGCCAGAATGGGTAGCGCAGCGGTGCCGCTCAGGTTGTCGTTGGCGCCGGGTACGATTTCATTGCGCAAGACCGCTTCCATGTTCAGCACGAAGGCCAGGAAACTCGGGACGGTCAGGGCGTATTCGATGGGACGCAGGGGCCAGGTGAGCGGTCCGAACAACAGGCGCAGGGCGTCGAAGCCCATCAACGCGGCCATGCTGTGGGTGGTGAGCGCCATGGAGCGCTTCAGCGCGTGGATGTTCGACTTGGCCGCCATCTTCACCATGCGTTCACTGAACAGAAAGCCGGTATAGGCGGCGTCGGCGTGACCCAAAACGACGATGCGCAGCTTGGGTTCGCCACCCTCGGCGGGTAAAACCCCCAGAATATTCTGCGAAGGTTTGAAGCCCAGCAGACGGCGCAGCAGGTAAGCCCGGCGCGTCGATTCGGCCCAATAGCTGCCCGCCGCCAACCCATGCAAAAGCAGGCCGCCCAGCGGAAAGACACCGGAAATCAGGGTGCCGAAAGACCCCAGTCCGAAGTGCAGGGCGATGTTGGCGTAGAGGTTGGTGCCGAAGGTGAAAGCGTGACGGTCGACCGTCAAGCCGGCCGCCTTCATCTCGACTTCCATCATTTCCTGCGCGCGGCGTTCGTCGTCGCTGGCCGGGGCGCGGCGCGGACACTCGCGCACGAGAGTCTCGATCAGCGTTTTGACATAATCGCGGTCGCTCGAAACGGTGGACGATACGGCGGGCATGGCGGACTCCTCTTCATGAAAGGTCGAACGAAAATTTAACTCATGCTATCATAAACAGGCAATAATGGCGGCGGAATATTCGACGAATAAATAGGAGGTCGAAGCGTGCCGGAAGCGGGTGACGTTTCGGACCGGCGGCGGTGTTCATCAACCGTCGGATCGTGAATCATAGGAGGTAAGCATGGCCGATCATGTCTGTCCCTGGTGGGTGGGTTACCTGTTGGCGAGCCCGTTGCGTAAGCTAGTCGAACACCACGACAAGATTCTCAAACCCTATGTACGTTCCGGGATGACGGTGGCCGATCTCGGTTGCGCCATGGGCTATTTCAGCCTGCCCGCCGCCAAGCTGGTCGGACCCGAGGGACGGGTGGTCTGTGTGGATCTGCAACCGCGCATGCTGGAAACGCTGCGTAAACGCGCCCGCCGTGCCAAACTGCTCGACCGTCTCGACCTGCGGACCTGTCCCGGCGACGCCCTCGGCTGCGACGATCTCAACGGACAGGTGGACGTGGCGCTGGCGATGTACGTGGTGCACGAAACCCCCGATCCGCCGCGCTTCATCGAGCAGATTCACGCCCTGTTGAAACCGGGCGGATATTTCATTTTCTCGGAGCCGAAGTTCCACGTGGACGAGCAGGACTACCGCGCCATTCTCGACCACGCGCAGTCTATCGGCTATACCTACGAAGCGGATTTCCCCGGTTCCCGCAGCCTGGGGGCGGTGCTGCGCAAAAACGCGTAGGCGTGAGGCGGTAAAGATAGAGGAGCCCGTCTGGAGAGGCGCTCCAACATACAATATTACCATAACCGGGTGGGAGTTCTGCACCGACAAGCGAGACGTGCTCCAACATGAAGGGTGATCGAGTATTTGCACGACTCTGTCGCCTGTATGTGGCCGCCACTTCGGCTAGGTATAGGCAAGCTATTTTCGATGCTTGCCGGAATTTGCTTGACACAAACGAAAAAATCCCCGAATGATAAAATTCAAGAGGTCGCGGTCCGCCCACGGGATCGTCTGTTTGCAGTTTCGGTCCGATACCCTCAGACCGCATCTAGGAGCCAAAACGGTTATGCGTCATCCAAGCCTATGCAAGTTGGGGCTACAGGCTGCGCCGCCCGTTCATCCGTGTCCGCAACACCGCGACGTCTCCTCCCTTTGCGCCGCCTTCCGGCGCTCCAACTATCTTCTCATGCCCGCCGAACCGTCCTCCGGTAAGGAATGGTGCGACGAGCGCGATCCCGGCGGAATTCAATAAGGATTCCGCGCGTGTGAATTCGCTTGAAATCAACGGCCGCGCCGCTTTTCACGGCGTGACCGATCTGGCATTTAATCGAGGTGTTGGGCGCCATTGTTGAGAATGGAACGTTTTCGTGTGTCTGCACGGCGCTTCAAACACGTATGTTTTGCATATACCGGCGTACGACGCCGAAAAGGAGACGAGCATGAGCAAAGTGAAAATGACCCCCAGTGAAGCCCTGGTCGAGACCCTGGTCGCCGAAGGTGTCACCGACGTATTCGGTATCGTCGGTTCGGCCTTCATGGACGCCCTCGACCTCTTCCCGGCCGCGGGTATCCGCTTCATTCCGGTGGCCCACGAGCAGGCCGCCGCGCACGCCGCCGACGCCATGGCGCGCATCACCGGTCGTCCGCAGGCCTGTATTGCGCAGAACGGTCCCGGCGCGGCCAACTTCGCCTCCGCCATTACCGCCGCCTACTGGGCCCACTCCCCGGTGGTTACCATCACCCCCGAGACCGGCTCCATGGGCATCGGCACCGGCGGCTTCCAGGAACTCGACCAAATGGCCATGTTCCGTCGCCAGACCGTCTATCAGGTGCGCGTCAACCGCCCCGAGCGTATGGCCGAACTGGCCCGCCGCAGCTTCTACATGGCCAAACTCGAAAACGGTCCCACGCAGCTCAATATTCCGCGTGACTACTTCTACGGCACCTGCACCGACGAAATCTACACCAGCCCCGTGATCAAACGCGGTCCCGGCTCCCGCGAGTACCTCGACGAAGCGGCCAAGCTGCTCGCCGAAGCCAAGTACCCCGTGATCCTGGCGGGCGGCGGCGTTTCCCAGGGCGACGCCCTGGCCGAGACGGCCGCGCTGGCCGAATACCTGACGGCTCCGGTGTGCAACAGCTATCTGCACAACGACTCTTTCCCGGCCAATCATTCCCTGTGCTGCGGTCCCATCGGCTACTGCGGTTCGAAGGCCGCCATGCGTACCATCGCCAAGGCCGACGTGGTGCTGGCGCTGGGTTCGCGCCTCGGACCGTTCGGTACCCTGCCGCAGTATGACATGACCTACTGGCCCGAAAACGCCAAGATCATCCAGGTGGACGTGGACGCCAAGGTGCTGGGTCTCTCGCGCCGCGTGGACGTGGCCGTGTGCGGCGACGCCGCCGAGTTCGCCCGCGAAGTGCTGACCGCCGTGAAGACGCTCAAACCGGGTCTGACCCCGAACGCCGAGCGCATGGGCGATGTGGAGAAAGAAAAGGGCGTGTGGAATACGGAACTGGAAGGCTGGTCCACCTCGACCAATAAACTCATGCATCCGCGCCGCTTCCTGCGCGAGCTGGGACTGGCCATGCCCGAAGGTTCGATCGTCTCCACCGACATCGGCAACAACTCCTCCATGGCCAATTCCTACTTCCGCTTCAACGGCATCCGCCAGCACATCTCGGCGCTGTCCTGGGGCAACTGCGGCTTCGCTTACGGCGCGGCGCTGGGTGCCAAAGTGGCGCGTCCCGATGCGCCGGTTTTCGCCTTCCAGGGCGACGGCGCTTACGGCATCGGCGGCTTGGCCGAAGTGATGACCGCCGTACGCGAGAACATCCCGGTGATCGCGGTGGTGGCCAACAACTTCGAGTGGGGCGCGGAGAAGAAGAATCAGGTCGATTACTACGACGACCGTTATGTGGGCTCCAACCTGCCCACCAACCCCGATTACGCCAAACTGGCCGAAGACATGGGCGCCAAGGGTTACAAGGTGGAAGATTATAACGAAGTTCAGGACGTGGTGCGCGACGCCGTGGCGTCGGGACGTCCCTGCGTGATCAACGCCATCATCCAAGGTGGTAAGGAAGTGTTGGCCGAGCCGTTCCGTCGCGATGCGCTGAACATGCCCGAGCGTCATCTCGATAAATACGCGCACCTGCGCGCGAAATAGGAACAGGCGCCAGTTCACATACATATGCCGCTCCCATCCGGTCCATCGAAAACGCCGGATGGGAGTGTGCTCAATAATTCACGACGCATCGACGAAATGCGTTCGGATAGAGGAGTTTATAATGTCTGAGCGTGCCATCAATTTCTTTCCCGGTCCCTGCACCTTGCCTTTCGAGTGCACCGAAAAACTTTATGCGGAGACTCTGGACTACCAGAACACCGGCATGTCGTTGTGGGAGATCAGCCACCGCACACCGTATTTCGAGGATATCCACAACGCCGCCATCGATCTGATGCATGAGGTGTTCGAGATCCCGAAAGACACCCACCGGGTGTTGATGTTGGGCGGCGGCGGAACCCTGCAGTTCGCCATGGCTCCCATGAACGTGATCAAGCCCGGCCAGTTCGCCGAGTTCGTGGAAACCGGCTTCTGGTCCATCAAGGCCATCGAAGACGCCGCCCGCGTGGGCGATGCGCGCGTGATCGCGTCGAGTAAAGACGACCAGTACCACCACATCCCCAAAGGGTTTGCCGTCAATCCCGACGCGCGCTACCTGTGGATCACCACCAATAACACCATCGTCGGCACCGAGTATCATGCCTTGCCCGAAACCGGGGACGTACCGATCTTCGCCGACATGAGTTCCGATATTCTCACGCGCCGCGTGGACTGGTCGCGCATCGGCATGGCCTTTGCCGGTATGACCAAAAACCTCGGCCCGGCCGGAATGGCGGTCGTGATCGTGCGCAAAGATATCCTGGAGGCCTCGCGCACGGATATCCCGGCGTATTTGCAATACAAAATCCACGACGAGCACAACAGCCTGTACAACACGCCGCCCATGTTCTGCATCGCCTACATGAAACTGTTCCTCGAATGGACGCGCGATCAGGGTGGTCTCGACGCCATGGACAAAAACGCCGATACGCGTGCCAACATGGTGTACGAGGTTATCGACACCTACGCCGACTACTATCAGTGTCCGGCCGCTCGCGAGGATCGGTCGCGCACCAGCGTGTGTTTCCAGCTTCCCACGGCGGAACTGGACAAGAAATTCGCCGCCGACGCCAAAGCGGCCGGCATGTGGGGCCTGGCGGGTCACTTCATGTTCGGCAAGTGCCGCGCCTCGCTTTACAACGGGATGCCGGTTGAAAACGTGGCGTGCCTGGTGGACTTCATGCACGATTTCGTGAAAAAGAACCCCGCGTAGCCACCGTCACGGTGGGGGGATTGGGGACGCGGAGGCCTTCGGGCCTCCGTTCTTCGTTTATGGGGGAGATTGGATTGCGTCGCTTGCGGCGCTGCTATTCTCGACGTTGTCGGGCTGCGGATTATCGCTGATGGTCGGCTTGTCTTCAAGATCGGAAGGCGGCACGAAAAGATCGAAGTTGTTCAATGGGCAGGTCTCGTCGTTGAAATCGATCGTCAATTCCTGACCCCGGGTAGGGGTGAAGGTGACCTGTTGCAGGGATCGGTCGAGGGGATTCTTCACGGTCTGAAGATGGTCGGTCGAGAGAACCTTGCCGTCTACGGAAATTTGGAATTCGCAATTTGCATCGGTGAGCAATCGCAGGAGGTTTCCGGTTGCCGGGAGGGGCATGACCAGAGACAAACGATGGCTGTTTTCTACATCCATTTCTATTGGAATGATGGTGGAGTCTTGGGACCGTACTTGTACCAACAGCCAGTAAAGCGGGGTGATTTCGGTTCCGCGCCGCGCGATTTGGATCCCTTCGTTTTCTAAATCCATTCGGTTCATCGTTTGAGTGCCAAGAACGAAACGAGCATCGGTCCAGTCGATGGATTCGTTGTAATAACGGAGTGTCGGGCGGTCGTTTGAATTCGGTGAAAAGGTGTTTGGTGCGGCCGAAGCAGGTGGGTAACCGATCCACACCTCCGGCAACTGCGGCTGGGAAAGCCCGTTTCTAGTCGTCTGTTCTGGTGGGTCGGGTCTGCCGCCGATCGATGAATGGTCTTCGAACAACGGCAGGAAGCTATGTAAGTTGGTCTCGCTGAAATGCATGGGAAGACCATGCAGATGAGTCTTGATCTGATCGGAGTTTTCGAATCCGTGCGCGTTAAGATCTTCGGCGAGAGTCAGCATGTGGCGAAGATCCAACCCCTTGTATCGAGTGTCCGCCACTGGATAAGGAAAGTGCCACCATACGGCGACACAGATGGCCACCCCGGCCAGCGCTACAGCGAGGGTCGACTGCCATTTTTTCAAATGGAAATGTCGTCCGAAAACGGCGTGCAATGCATCGGCTAATCCGATGGCTGCCAGAAGCGGGAGAACCGGAATGAAGACGGCAAGGTAACGCCATAGCACATAGGAACTGAGAATCGCACCCAGTAAGAAAAGAAAGAGAAGACTGCCGAACAGAGCCAGGCGTACGTGGCGTTTGATAGACGGATCGTCGGGGAATGGCCGGATTGTGAACAGGGCGGATGCGGTAATCCCGGTGAGTATCAAATACATTCCGAATCGGTCCGGGACCGCGTACCATTGGTTTATCAGATCGAACAGTATCGAGCAATAATGATGGAACCCCAGGTCGCCAAATCCTTCAAGCGTTGTGGAAAAACTACCGAGGACATCAAGTTCGCTCAGACTGTTGGCGATTGTGGTTCCGAAAGTGAACAGTCCGGGAAGTATAAACATCAAAAGGGCAAGGAGCCATTTTGAGCGAGGAATCGATTTTCGTAGGCCATACAACAGGAAAGCGATAGGCGGAAAAAGGAAAATGAAAACAGTGTAGAATTGCAAGGCAATCCCATAGAGCAACGCCGCCAGGGGAAGATATTTAAATCGTCGGTTTTCGTTGAGTTCGACCAGAATCCAGCCGAGAAGAAGCACGGTGGGAAAAGCAAGGTAGTTATGACTGAAAACAGATACTTTCTGAATGGTGTAAGCGTGCAAAACGAAAAGAAAGGAGAATAGAATTGCGGCTCCTTGCCCGACGTTGCGTTTTAGAAATTGGGTACCTAAAAACAGTGTCGCGAGTTGGCTGGCGGAGACGATGAAGAAAAAAGTTTGAGGTGTTTCGCTCAACCCCATTAAGGCGGCGATCAACCCGGAATACAGTGGGCCGAGGTGTATGTGCAGGTTGGATATGGCGGGACCGAAGAACGGAAACTCCAGCCCTCGCGCCAGGACAAGGGCATTGATGAAGTCGCGGCTGGCGTCGTTGTCGAAAATCTGTTGTTCGGTGAGCGCCGCAATCTGATGGAAAATCAAAATCGGTGCAGCCATCGCCAACGCCAGCCAAACGGCAGGATCGGAGGGGTGTTGTGGCAACGTGCGCCACCACTTGAACAGCCACACGGTGAGCAACAGAATCGGCAACAGGAGAATGGGTAAAAACAGCCAGGTCCATAAACGCGCTGTTGAAAAACGTGGGTTCAACCGACCTGGAGAATGCCGGGTTTCCCATACGTTGGGGGGTGGGTGACGATGGACGACCTCCAGAAAAGAGTGGTGCTCCGCGGGGGAACCTCCTGTGAAATCAAGAAGATATGGCCCCATGACAATCGATTCGGGTCGTGCGGGACTTGCCTTGGACGAATGCAGATGGCAAATGAGATTTTGCGCCGTGGTGGGTTGCTTGAAAACCAAAGTGGCCGATTGTCGGTCGATTTTTAGATCGACATCGTTGAAGGAAGCCATCTCGGGTTGCTTGAGCAGGGTTTGCGCCCACTCCTGCAGAATCTCCGTGCTGTTATTGTCGAGGCAGTGAATCTCTTCGGTTGCGGCACTACCTGTAGATACCGAGAGGCAAAAACAGATTACCACCCAGATGATCAACGGTCTTTTTCGTGTTTCTGGAAAACCGATTCGCAAGCGCTCAACCTTCGTCCGCATCACCGTTGGGATCTGCTTAACCGTTTTCGTCTGCATCATCTTCCAGTTCGCCGTCGGGGTCGCCGTCGGGCGTCGGGTCGATGCAGTCGCCCTGATCACAGACGCGGGTCTCGCCGCACTCCTTGAAAAAAATCCACTCGGTGCCGGGTGCGTTGCATTTGACCACGTCGTTGCGGCTGCAACTGCGGCTTTCCGGCTCGCAAATCACCGCATCGCCGTCTCCGATGACGTACTCGGTGTCGGTGGTTTCGTCGTCTCCGCAATTGAAAAGCGGCAGTACGCCCAGCAGGAGCAGCAGGACCAGCCTCCCGACGGCACGCGATATGCGTTCAACCGTCATGGCGGGTTTGCTCCAACACCCAGGCGAGGTAGTCGGG
>CAXXQS010000001.1:0-2694912 GCA_963674735.2 Myxococcota bacterium | reverse complement strand
CGACGACATCCACCGTATCGTCCTTATCGAACGACACGTGGGTTTCCAGCATGATGCCCGATTCAGATACGTTGACGGTACGCCCCATGCCTTGCATCAGCTCTTCGTCGTTTTCGTCCAGATGCACGTAATTAAGCAGATAAATGGAGTCCACGCGGTTATGTTTTCTCTTTTCGTTCATTGGGGATCACCTTTGTCGCCATGGTAAAGGTTGATGAATGCGTTGGATCGTTAGCCCTGCCGAATTTTTAGGTCCTCGGGTTCGGATTTTTTCGAAGTCATGGAATTGCAAACCAGATCCGCAGTCACCGATATGCTCGTTGCCATGTTATCGACGATATTTTTTAAGGTCGTAGAGAGTCGATTGTATTCTTTTTGCAGCGAAACCGCCTCGATTTTGGCAATCTTTATGTTTTCCGAACCATAAATGGAGGCACCTTCCGGCTCTTGGCCCAAATGCAAGAACGGCACATTGCCGAAAAAATCACCTTTGTAAAGGTGGCACAACAAAACCGGGCCGTCTTTCGTGTTGCGGACGACAGCCGCCCTGCCCTGTGTGACTACGTAAAGCTGTTTTTCATCGCTGCTTGACTGCCGGATCAGTTCTTTTGCGTTTTTGAGAATCTCGTCCGTACGGGTTTTGCCCTCATGATACTCCACGATGCGTTCGGTCAACTGCTTCATCCGCTTGTCCAGACTCGTCAGAAAGGTTCTGAAATCCAGCGACAGGGCCGCATATTCCTGGGCCAGGCGCTGGGAATCCAGAACGCCGAGCTGTACATTGCCCACGGCGATGGCGGTGGCCGTACGGATGTGCCCTTGCAGCAGAAACGATGCCATGCTGCCGATGAAAGAACCGTCACCGATGCGGATGATGGGAATGGGAACCGAATCCACTTCCTTGACGATATCGACGACCCCTTCCAGGATGACCCAGATCCAGCTGCCGTGCTTGCCTTCTTCGACGATCCGCTCGCCGTCGAAAAAATCCTCCTCGTCGACGACATACATGTAGTCCACCAAAGGCCCCTTGACAATGGCGGTTCTGGAAAGGGTATGCTTTAATTCCGCGGTGCTGTCATGGCCGCTGGCCGGCCCGACTTTCTTGATCAGGCCGTCGTCCAAAAGCTTCATTCCCTCCAGAATGATTCCCATCCGGCTCTTGGTGATCCGTTTATCGGACATGATGGCTTCACGGGTGAATTCGAATGAGCCGTTTACCCAACCGAACAGCGAGTAAAGGGCATCGAGCCCGTCTATCTCGCCGTTTTGGGCATTGATCGGATTGCCTTCGATGAAATAAATGAAGCCGGGTTCGGACGCATAGCGGTTGATCAGGCGAAGCACCCCCGTACTGCCGCTCGAACCGAGAAGTTGAATGATGTCCCCGAGCGACAGGAAACCCAGACTTCCGGATAGAACCACTCTTTCATTCATTGCCAGAACCGGTCCTTACTTTGCCCACTTGAATTCTCTTTGCAACGACTTCAGGGTCTCCATCAGGCAAGCTTTCAACGTCACCCCCACGCCGGTCCCCTTTACTGCACTGCCGGGATAAGACGGCACTTTCAGCTGCCGGTTCAAATCCCGCTCCATCTGCTCCACCGACATCAGCGGAATACCCTCGTCGGCAAGATCTCTTTTGTTGTACTGGATGATGAGAGGAACCTTGAAAATGCTCTTTCCATACTCTTTGAGGTTGGCCTGAAGGTCCTTTAGCGATATCATGTTTTTCTCACGACGGACTTCGAGAGAGTCAGCCACAAAAACGATGCCGTCCACGCCCCGCAAAACCAGTTTGCGCGTCGAGCTGTATTTCACCTGTCCCGGAACGGTGTAAAGCTGCACACGGACATCGCAGCCTTTGATCTTTCCCAGTCCCATAGGCAGAAAATCGAAGAAAAGGGTCCGGTCCCCCTCGGTGTTGATGGAGACCATTTCTCCGGTCACCTGTTTTTTATAGGATTTGAAGATATATTCGAGGTTGGTTGTCTTTCCGCAACGGCCCGGGCCGTAATACACGATTTTACACTCGATTTCCCTTTTCTTCAGGTTGAATATGGCCATAAAGAATTTCCTTAACGGTTTGTATAATGAATTCGCTGGAGATTCGTTTGAAACAGCGATGCCATGATCGCTGCATAAGCATATCGGCTAAGTACTGGTAACCTTTATATCAAGACAGAAATCGCCCTGTTTCGGTCCGGTCGTGATTTCTGTTTTATTGGAGACCATGGCCGTTCCCTTGAACATGGCAATGGGCGAATAATATTGAACGTCTTCCAGTTGATCACCGGCCTGCAACTCTTCGATCAATCCGCGATCGCCTTTTGAAATAATCAGGCTCAACATGCCGCCGGACTGGAAGTTGACATCGAATTCGACCATTTTCCCTTTTTGCGTTCCGCTGGTAAAGGTAATTCCGATGGAGGTAATATCCAGGATATCTTCCTCGGGTTCGGGCATGCTGAATTCGATGCCGCCGCTCTGCGCCGGCTCGGCTTCGGCCTCTTCTTCAACCGAAACATCGGGGGCGGTCAGGATTTTGTCGATTCCTTTTCTGTCGATAATCGGCTGCAAGTAGGTACGAATCGATTCCAACTGGCCGGTGGTGAACAGGTCGCCGGAAAGCCACTGGTTGTACTGATCGATGGCGTCGTCGATGGAGCCGATGGCGATTTTACACCGCATGATGTTTTTCCCGGCATCGATCCGGTAAGCGTCATCTTTCAAGAGGGACTTCAATTCGACGATGGCCCGTTCGAACTGCCCGAACTTGGCCAGTGCGACGGCTTTTTCAAGGTCGTTTTCGCCGAAAAGGTTTTTGATGAGGTTTTGTCCCTTTTCGGAAAGCTCGGGGAGGAAGGCCCGGTTTCAACCTTGGCGGTCTTTTTTTCAAGCTGATCGATCTTTCCTGAAATCATTTTCAGGAGGTTGTCTTTGTTTTTGAGTCTGTCGATCTTGTTGATCATGTCCAAGGCGGCATCGTATTTTGCTCTGGCTTCGGTGAACAGCCCCTGGGAGCGATACAATTCCGCCTGGCTCAAAAAAGACTTGATTTGCAGGCTGATATCCATTCACGATCCTGTTTTACTTGGCGAACCGTCGGGCCGATTCTTGTCCGACCCGGCTGCAAAAGATTGGCGTTCGGCCTGATGGCCGGCGAATCGGTCTTCCCTTTTCGGGGTTTCACCGGCCGGACGCGAAACGATTCCCAATGAACCTAATGTTTTGCTACAGCTGGTGTTTTATCCTGTTTGCCCTTTTTTTGTCAACAATTGAGAACTAACTTCTTATAAAATAAACATATTGACATTATTTTGCGGTGTGCTATCAAAATTTCCTTCACGCGTTTCACCCGCACTAAAAAAACGATGGACAACCCATAAACCCTTAAAGGAGCATGTTATGGACAAAAAAGTGACTGTAGTCGGTGCCGGAAACGTGGGTGCCACCGCCGCCCAGCGACTGGCCGAAAAAGAGCTTTGCGATGTCGTGTTGGTGGACATCGTCGAAGGCGTTCCCCAGGGCAAAGCCCTCGACCTGACCGAGGCCGCACCCATTGAAAAGCACGATGCCCACCTGACCGGAAGCAACGGCTACGAAGAGACCGCCGGATCGGACATCGTCATTATCACAGCCGGCATCCCTCGTAAACCGGGCATGAGCCGGGACGATCTGATCAGCACCAATGCCGGCATCATCAAAAGCGTAACCGAGCAGATCGTCAAATATTCGCCCAATGCCGTTTTGATCATCGTCAGCAATCCGCTGGATGCCATGTGTCATGTGGCCTTTGACGCCTCCGGTTTTCCGAAAAACCGGGTGATCGGCATGGCGGGCGTTCTGGATTCGGCCCGTTTCAGGGCCTTTATCGCCATGGAACTGAATGTCTCCGTTGAAAACACCCACGCCTTCGTTCTGGGTGGACATGGCGACACCATGGTTCCCCTGCCCCGCTACTCCACGGTTGCCGGAATCCCCATTACCGAGTTGATTTCCAAGGAACGCATCGCCGAGCTGGTGGATCGCACGGCCAACGGCGGCGCGGAAATCGTCGGCCTGCTGAAGACCGGCAGCGCCTACTATGCGCCGGCCTCGGCCGCCGTGGAAATGGCGGAGTCCATTTTGAAGGACAAGAAAAAAGTGCTGCCCTGTGCGGCCTATCTCCAGGGCGAATACGGGATCAACGACCTTTATATCGGCGTCCCGGTGAAACTCGGCAAAGACGGCGTGGAGCAGGTCATCGAAATCACCCTGACCGAAGAGGAAAAAACCGCGTTGATGAAATCGGCTGCCGCCGTTCAGGGGCTTAAGGACGATCTGGCAAAATTAGGTTGATATTCGTCCATAAAGGGCATCTTGCGGTCCATATCTTCGTTCTTGCATTTTCGAAATCCTCAACGTGGTACTGCCACGCCTCCGGTTTCGAAAAAGCTGCGGCCTCGATCTGAAGCCGCAATCTACCCTTTCTGAACAAATATCGTATTACAACGCTTGTTTTATGGCCTCGGCCAGTGATCGATTCATTCCGGGCAGTTCGCTGATTTCATCCACAGTGGCTGCCCGGATTTTTTTGATGCTGCCGAAATGCTTCAACAGCATCGCTTTGCGCTTGGGGCCCACGCCGGCCACCTGGTCCAGTGCGGATCGGACCATACTCCGCTGCCGGCGCTTGCGTTGAAAGGTGATCGCAAATCGGTGGGCTTCGTCGCGAATCTGCTGCAATAACAGCAGCAGGCGGCCATCGTGGCCCAGGTTTACCGGATTGGTGCGGCCCGGCAGATAAATCTTGTCGTCGACCTCCTCTTTGCGCTCGTCTTTCTTGGCGATGCCGGCCAGATGGAACTGCCCGGCAAGTCCCAATTGCCCGATCACTGCGCTGGCAATGGCGAGCTGCCCTTTGCCGCCGTCCACCAGCATCAGGTCGGGCGCCGGGTTGTCCGGTCCGATCTTGCCGTAGCGTCGGGTCAGCACTTCGGCCATGCTGGCGTAGTCGTCCTGCCCGCTGGCCGAACGTATCGAGTAGCGCCGGTAACCCGCCTTGTACGGACGGCCGTTTTCAAAGACCACCATGGCCGAAACCGGGTTGGTACCGCCCAGATTGGAATTGTCGAAACATTCGATGCGCAGCGGCAGCCGATCCATGTGAAGACGGCGCTGCAGGCCTTCGAGCACCGCCGCTTCCCGGGATGCCCGCTGCAACCGCTCCCTGAGAGTGTTATCGGCATTGGTCCGGGCCATCTCCAGCAATTTTCGTTTTTCGCCGCGCGTGGGACGGTGGATTCGCACGCGGCGTCCTTTCCATTCGGTCAGCGTTTCTTCCAGAAGGGCTTTCTCGGCTGGCAGATCGGGCACCAGAATCTCTACCGGGATGCCATGGGACTCCTGGTAAAACTGGCCAAGAAACTGCGCCACCAGTTCTCCTTTTTCCGGTGCGGCCTGCACCAGTTCGAAATGGCGCACTCCCTGCAAAAAACCCCGACGCAAAGTCATCACCGTGACCAGTCTGAAGTCGCTGTTGCCGCTGATACCGATCACGTCCCGATCCATGAAATCGGTGGTCACCGTCACCTGGCGCTCCAGGGTTTTTTCGAGGGCGAACATGCGATCCCTGAGCGACGCTGCGGCCTCGAAATCCTCTTCGGCCGCAGCCTTGTCCATCTGACGGCGAACCCGCTGGATCAGTTCGGGAGTGCGCCCTTTCAAAAAGAGGATCACTTCCTTGACGATACCGCTGTATTTTTCGGGATCGACGGTCAGGCAGCACGGTCCTAAACACTGTCCCATCTGGTGGTGAATGCAGGGCCGTGTGCGGTTGGCCATGCTGCGGTCGCTGCATTTTCGCAAGGGAAAGGTCTTGTTGACCAGTTTAACCGTCTGCCGTACCGCAAGGGCCGAGGAGAAGGGCCCGAAGTAGACGGCACCGTCCTTGGGTGTTTTTCGCACGATTTCGATTTTCGGATAAACGGTTCGTGTGTCGATGCGGATGGATGGATAGCGCTTGTCATCCTTGAGCACCACGTTGAAACGCGGTCGATGGCGTTTGATCAGGTTGGATTCGAGGATCAGGGCCTCTTTCTCTGACGCCGTCACCACCGTTTCGATGTCCGCCACCCGACCGACCATCAGGGCCGTTTTGGGGCTGTGGTTTTCTTTGTTCTGAAAATAGGACGCCACCCGTTTTTTCAGGTTGATGGCCTTGCCCACATACAGGATGCTTCCCCCGGCATCTTTCATCAGGTAGACGCCGGGATTTTCGGAAATACTTTCGATGACGCCCTGGAGTCGTTCGGAATCGGTCGGTTTCGAGGATGCTTTCATGTCTGGTGACTTTTTAAGAGACTGTCAGGTTTCGAAAAGCAGCCGTTTTTTCAGGGAGCGGATGCCGGATTCGATCTGCCAACAGTGGGGCGGTCACTGCATCGGTGACGGACCTTGCGAGGACGGCGAGCGTGGTGCGGCCGATTCGTTGGGCTGCGGATTTCCCTCCGGGATGTGCTGTCTACCGCTATCGGTGGCCGAAGCCTGTTTAAGCGAAGGCGGCTACTGCGAAAGCCCGGAAATGTCCACCTGCAGCCGTTCGGCGCTATCACCCGGCTGACAACAACCTGGGCTGCGACATTTTCGGCACGTTCTGCTGTTTGCCCGATGCACCCGGATGCCTGGGCGAAGGCGAGCAGGGAGAAGAGCCCAACGAGCAGTGCTGCGCGGGACTGACTCCCGTTCCGGCCAATACCCCCATCGATCCGTTCGATCCCGATACCGCCTGTGCCTCGCCCAATTGTCCTTGTTTCGTGTGCACCCGTTGCGGAAACGGGGTTTGCGGTACGGGCGAGAACCTGTGCAATTGCGAAAGCGACTGTCCGCGTCTGCCCGACCAATGCTTCGACAACAACGAATGCGGCACGTCTTTTTGTGCGGATACGGATTGGGGAGGCTGCACCCAGTTTATTCCTTACTGCGACGACAATCACTGCGCTGTGTGGAAAGAAAGCTACTCCAATAGTTTCTGCCTGGGCAAAGCCTGCATGCCGAGCGAATGCCAGGCGGGTGAAACGGCTGACTATTCCTGCTGGGACGGTTCCACCGTTACCGTGTGCGTGTGCAACGATAGCGGCGATTGGGACTGCATGGACGATCCGTCCTCCCTGTGTCCCGACGAGCCGCAATGCGCCTCCGGCCAGACGATCGACTACAGCTGTCCCGATGGTCAGCAGGTTCCCTGGTGTCTCTGCGAGGGCGGCGATTGCAAACCTTTCTGCGATCTGATCGGAACCCGCTCGGAGGGTTGGTATGATCCGTGTACCGGCGATGCGATCGTCTTTTCTCAGTGCGCGGCTTGTGCGTCCCAGTGTCGCTATGTGGGAACCTACAGCGAAGGCTGGTACGATAGCTGCTCCGGCGCGCTGATCGATTACGCCTCCTGCTTTGCCGAGTTCAGTTGCATCGACGATCCGGAAGGCCTCTGCGATCCGGGACCGACCCGCTGCGAAGAACGCGGAGGCACTTGTGTCAATGATCCGGGGGATTGCGGGATGGGGGGCTATGTTTCGGCCGATCCGCTGGGTTGCCCGAACGGCTCCGACTGCTGTCTACCGGGCGTGCCCAACGAATGTGAACTGGAAGCGGGTTTTTGCATCGATTCCGGCGAGTCTTGTCCGCTTGGAGCCTCGGCCGTCAATCTGTCTTGCTATGGCGGGGATACCTGCTGTCAGCCCTGGTATGACTATTGCGCGGATGCGGGGGGGCATTGTTTCGAGGCCTCGGACAACGGCGGTTGTCCCGATGGTTGGGGCAGTACGTCGGGAGTGGCTTATGTCTGCATGGATGGTGGCATCTGCTGTTTCCCTGAAAATCCGCTTAGTTGCGAAGATCAGGACGGCGTGTGCATCGGCTGGAGCCCCATCTGTCCGGAGGGAACCCATTACGATGAATTCACCTTCTGCGAGAGCGGTCTGCCGGTGTGCTGTTTGCCCGATGAACCGCGTGATTGCGGGGACTTGGGTGGTTTTTGCATGAGCTGGACCAGCGGTTGTCCGAGCGGTTATCATGCTGAAGATGGCGGTTGCGGCGATGCGGTTTGCGCGGGTGGCTGTGTCTGTTGCGTCCCGGGCGGCGAAGAACCCCAATGTCTGGAATGGGGCGGTTACTGCACCGGGTATAACAATGGATGTGTGTATGGATATACATCGATCTCCAACCCGGCGGGCTGTGATGATCCCTATGGCTTGTGTTGCCTGCCTTGGGAAGACCGCTGTTATGATGACAGAGACTGCGGTGAGATAAGCTGCTACCACGCGGGTAGTGGCACCCAGGCGCGCTGTATCGAAACCATACCTTACTGTCAGGACGACGGCGAGTGCGCCAGCCGGAGCCGCTCGGTTGCCGGTGCCGTGTGCATGGATAATCAGTGCCGGATTGTGGGGGAATGTCGACCGGGCGAGGAACGCTGGTATACCTGTAACGACGGACGTGACGTTCCCTGGTGTTGGTGTGTGGAGGAGGGCTTGTGGTGGTGCGAAACGGATTATCCCGAAGATTTATGCAATGAATGGGAGTGCCAACCGGGCGAAGAAGAATGGTTCGAGTGCCCGAACGGCGAGTGGGTGCCCTGGTGCTGGTGCACCGATGATGGTTGGTGGTACTGTGAAAGCGACGATCCGATGCAGATGTGCAATGAATGGGAGTGCCAGCCGGGCGAAGAAGAGTGGTTCGAGTGTCCCAACGGTGAATGGGTGCCCTGGTGCTGGTGTGAGAATGGGCGCTGGTGGTGTGAACCGGAGCCGGAAATGCTCTGTGCAGGGATGTATACCTGCGAAAATTTGCATGGTTATTGCGTTCCCGAAATCCTCGGTTGCGTGGATGGCTACGCATCCTCCTGGAATTACGAATGCGAGGGCCCCTGTCTGGGCGACTGTGTCTGCTGCCTGCCCCAGCAAACCACCGCTTGCGAGGATATGGGTGGCTACTGCAATATGAGCTTTGACGATTGTTGGGAAGGCTATTGGCCCATCGACGATCCGTTGGGGTGTCCCAATATTTTCGGCTTGCAATCGGAATGCTGCATGCCGTATTGGTTCTAAACCCGACAAAATCATGATTTCATCCGGCGGGGCCTGCGGGCCCCGTTTGTTGTTTATGTGCCGGTACGAAAGCTAAAAAAAGTGGGAGGCCCGAAGGCCTCCCGGAGGAAAGAGGAAAGGAGTGGGGAGAATAAAAAGGAAACAATCATAGAGGTTGGGGGGGAGACCAAAGTCCGTCTTGTCGGATGATTCGGTAGGAGTTCATATCGCCAGCCTCTTTCAGGGTACCATTGACGGCGGGGAAGTATTCGTCACCCGTATTCGGATTGATGAATTCCAGCGTGTAGTCCAAGTTTCTTTCCGTGGCTCCGCAGAAAGGGACAACCAGGAAATCGTACCAGTCGCTGCAATCGTTCGCGTAGCTTGCGCTGAAGGTCCAGGCGCCATCGACAGGGTAGACGAGGCGCATTTCTTCCACGGTGCTATTTGTTCCGTCTTCGCCGATCCACTGGGACATGATGGCGATACCGTTACCGGGAGCAAAGCTACAGGTATTATTGGAATTCAGGCGTTCATCGTAGCAAACGATGCCGATGGGGTCTTCTACCTTTAAATCCACATCGATCTGGTTTGTGCCGAGGAACTCGCCCCCGATATCTTCGATGGTTAAGCGGATGGTCAACCAATCGTCATCGTCACCGACCGCGATAGTGATATCCAAGGGATTCGACCATGTGTTTTGGTCATCTTTGACCATCAACCGCAACACATAATCGCCCGGGGCATCGAAATCGATACAGCAATTCACCCCCGGGATGCCCGCCTCGGAGCGCAACACGATGTTGCCAGCGCTGCCCGGCGGGATGGTGGGCAGGGACCAGTCATAGGCTGTGATGGTGCCGTCCGGGTCGTAGCTGATACTGCCGTAGAAACACAGGCGTGTATCGATGTTGACATTTTCTATGGCTGTCGTGATAGGTGATCCATGATCTTGCAGGGAAGCACGGGCCACGGGGGCTTGATTGGTCAGAGCACCTTCCGCGATCATGTCGAAGGGTAAAAACTCGTTGATGCCGGGTAGGTTGTGACGCAGGCGCAAGGAACAATCGACATCGAAGCCGCTATCCTCAGGTTGATAATAGAGTATAACGGGAGCCGGCGTGCTCGCTCCCGGCAAGATCTGGCAATAGCGGTTTTCGACGCCTTCCACTTCGTCGCACACCATGCCGAAAAGGCAGTCGCTGTCCTGGGTGCAGATTCTGGCGGCAACCTGTTCCAAGCTCGTGGAATCGATGCTGAATTCGCTGCAGTCTGCGGAGCTGCCCAGGTCTGAGATATCCAGATCCTTGATTAGCACACGCTCTTCACTCCAGTTGTAAATCAACGCCTCCAGCATCCGAGCGCAGCCTTCGTTGTGACAGACATACCCGGCCCGGCAGTCGCTGTTGTTCGTGCAGACGCCGTCGTCGACCGACGCGGTTCCGAAATCCAGCGGATTGGGCCAGACCGATAGCAACACATTTTCGGTTCTTCCGGTGAGTGCGATCGACATCGATTGTTCAAAGGCGTAGGGGCTGTTGCTGGTGATGCGCACATGGTCAGTGTGGTCCTCGGCATTGCTGGGGGCCTGGGGCTCGTACTGCACCGCAAAGCAGTATTGTTCGTTCGATTCCAAGCGTTTGCTACTTCCGCCGACCGGTATTTCACCCCCAAAGTTGCCGAAGGTGAAATGCTCGCCGTTTTCCAACGCGACCGATGTCAGATCGACCGGAATGCTGCAGCCGTTTTTGACGCAGAAAACCTGATTACTGGGGAGAGCCCCGTATTGCAACGTTCCGAAGTCGTGGGCGTCAGGTTCGATATCCAGGCAATGCTGAGGGGAAATTTCGTTTCCGAACAGATCCACAATCATAATTTCCTGATCGCAGGCGTCCGAAGCGATGAGCAAGCGCCCGTTGGTCGGATCAGAGCTTGCCGGCTCGAAAGCGATATTCAGGGTAAGGCTGCTGCCTCGCCGCAAGGTGAGAGGGAATTCTTCTTCGATGGAAAAGACCCACTGACCTTCAACGGTGGCGTCGATGATGGTGATACCGGCGCTGTTGTTTTCCTCGGCCATCAACTTGAGGGGGAGGATCTTCTTATCACCTTTAGGTACCGTACCGAAATCGAGTGTTTCGGGCTGTATTGAATAGTTATCGCAGGTCGGTGTATGTGAGCAACTCCAAGTTATCGGGATGTTGATCAGCGGGGTCAGACAGTCGTCCGTGAGGATGGTTAACGAAGCTTCACCTTCCTGACATAAACCACTGCCCAATTCGACACTGAAGCTCATTGCTTCACTGGGAACCAGATACTGGGGCAGCGGGAGCATCTCGCGTATCCGGAGAAAATCCAGATCCTGTGGATTGTTTATAACGATTTCGTGAACGGTTAAATTTCGGGCTGCCTGGATGTTGTTGCCGACGTCAACCATAAGATCAAGTATTTCCTCATCACCCACGCGACCGAAGTCCAGTTGTCGGCAGGGGAAATAATGGTCGTCGCAATAAATTTCCAAGATGGGGCAATCGGATTCAGGTTCGTTATCGTAATCCGACCGTCCCACCCGGTTTTCGTTGGTGAACTCGCCTTCGTCGAGCTTGCCGTTGCCGTTGCGGTCGTTGATCAGAGAAAAAGCCGAAATGATCGCCCGGTTGACGGCCACGATCAAATCCGTGTTGTGTGTGGCATCGACACGCCGGACACCGTCGTCGTCGGGAACGATGAGATCGATGAGCGACTGAGGCAGCAGCTCGGCCAGGTCGAGGACCACCAGCCAGTTGAGCTTCTGTCCGGGCATCCAGTTGAAGAAATCGTTGCGTGCCAGAAAGCGCAGGCGTTGGTAGAGATCGACTTTCACCTCTACGGGTTGACCCGCCAGGCTGAAGCCTTTTGCATGAAAAGGAGCCTGCTTATCGGAGGATTCAGGCAAAACGAAGTCGATACCGCAGTATGGCGTTTGCGAAGGTGCGAGAAGCTTGAGACGCGGACCGCCCCGGCTGATGAAGGGGATCTCGATGGAGCCTCGCTGGGCCTCCAGAACGTCTCCGTTAAGCGTGTCGCACTCGAATGCGGCAGGCAGGAAGACTTGATTGATATCGAATGTCACCTTTTTCCAGCGGGCGATAACCTGAACGCTGGAGGGCGGTTCGACCGAGACGAAGCCGACTTCGATAGAGGCGGGATTGCCTTCTCCGGTGGTCCCGCCCATCAGCTCGATCATTTCGAAATTGTCCATCTCATCATCGGTGACGAGCACGGTTTCGGAAAGACAGCCAGAGAAAATCAGACCCAGCACCATTAGGAACAGAGCGTTGGAAACCCATCGCGATCGATTACTCCGTGCCATCATTTCCTCCTTTACTTCCATCGTCCTCCGCTTCACCAACTCCGGGGCGGGTGAGGGGGAACAAAGCGAGTGCGAGTTGATAGACCTCGTTGGAGCCTGCGTCGGCATCGGCGATGGCGCGCACATCGTCGATAAAGACCGTCAGGCGTTCGAGGATCCGGTCGTAGGCGGGGCGGGAAATCGCCATGGTCAATCCGGCCAACTGCCGGACGTCTGCCGGTTGGCGCATGGAAAGTTCCGCTGCCTTGAACGTATTTGCGTAAAATGTTTTCAGCGCGGCCGAGTGAAGGCCGTCGCCGGTGTGCTGGTGTTTATGCGCCGCTTCCAGGCGATTGTCGTCTCGGCGGACAAGCAGTCCGGCCCGCTCAAGTTGCATGAGCCCCTTTTCGATGCGCCGTTTGCCCACGCGCCCCGGCAGGCGAGTGGCGATCCAGGCGGGATCGTCTTGGAAATCGGGGAACGTGGTCATCTCGCGCAGAGTCAGCAGCAACGGATCGGCCAGGTAATCGAAGCGGTCGAGATCGAGCCGATGCAGCTTCTTAAAACGCCGCTTGCGCCGCAGTTCATCGAGCGCCGCGCTTTGGTCGGCGGGCGTGCGGGCCTGATTGGCGAGAACCAATGCCTTGAAGAAGGCCGTTTCATCCGCACTAAGCCCCAGGACGTCGGCCAAAGAAGCGGCCAGTTTGGGTGACAGGTTGCGCTGACCATCGGCCACCATCTTGAGATGACTTTTACTTTTCAGGCCCAGGCGGTCGGACAAGTAGCGCAAGCTGTACTTGGCGTTTTCGGCCTTCAACTCCGCCAGGCGCTCGCTAAGGTAGCGCCTGAAGTCGAGATAGGTGAAAATGTCGAGTTTGCTGCGTTTCATGTTTTTCAGCTTGCCGTACCTAAACCCCGAAAGCAAGCCCGAAATACACCTCGAATGCACAAAAAGTTCACTAAATTGTGAACGAAGGCCAGTATTAGCAATGCTTAAATCCATGATATAACATGTAAAGTTGATATTCTAATCTTGATTAAGTTCAATAATTGCATTGGAAAAGTGAACGACATGGCGGGGTTGACGTTAATAAAAATCTGCCTTGTAAAAAGAAATTTTCGGTGTTGGCAGTGGGTTTGGGCGACATCGTGACTGCTTTCGTTTTACGTGAGAACATTTCTCTGATAAAGAATTGGGTGCCGGTGAGCCCCGTTTCTTGGCTAAAAAACGTGATTTTTTCATTCGCGTTCGGTGTTGGGTTTGGCGGGTTTTGCAAGGCTGCGGTGCCGTTCCTTTCCCTTGCCTTTTAGGGGGAATGCCGCTACTCTGAGAGCTCAAGTATTCTGAATTTTGGTGCGATTCCGGACAACACAGGAGGCGACCCATGTGCGATTCCCGAGACCCGCGCGGGCGCGATGGACACGGTCATGGTCCCATGATGCACGGCCAACACGCCCACGGACCGCTTATGCATGACCAACATGTGCATGGCGCGCAGCCGCCCATGCCCGAGGCCTGCGATTGCGATTCGGATGAGGCGGACGACCCCGTCGAAGGGCTGCAGGACTTCATGTTGGACGTGACCGACGAGGCTTTTCACGACCTGGTTATGGATGCCACCAAATCGGCGCTCAAGAAAAAACTGGGTAAAAAGCTCGACCAACTGGCGGGTGTGGTGGTGGACTACTACCTCAAAACCCGCGAGCAGGAACTGAAAGAGATGGAACTCGATGATGCCTTCGATGCGTCTTTCCGGGAAGTTCTTTCGGACGAATGATCCCGCCGCCGAAAGCCGATGGCACAGCAGGCTTGACAATTTCGTCCGGGGGCGGTAAGCAAGGACGGTTTGCCGGATGTCTACCGTGAGGGTGGCCGTTCTGCATTGGGTTTCTGGATATGCGATGAGCGAGAGTCTCGAACAAGTCGGAGGGAACCATGTCCAAGGTGCTAATTAGTGATAAAATGTCCTCTATCGCCGATGAAATCCTCGGCAGTCGTGACGGGATCGAGTTCGATGTTAAAACCGGCATGACGGAAGACGAGTTGATCGGGGTGATCGGCGACTACGATGGCCTGCTGATCCGCAGCGCGACCAAAGTCACTCCGGCTGTCTTCAAGGCCGCGAAAAACCTCAAGATCATCGCTCGCGCCGGAACGGGTGTGGATAATATCAACCGGGAAGCGGCCAACGCCAACGGTACCTATATCACCAATACACCGGGAGCCAACACGGTTACCACCGCCGAGCACGCCATCGCCATGATGATGGCGCTCACCCGCAACATCCCGCAAGGCACCGCCACGCTGAAATCCGGCGTTTGGGCCAAGAGTAAGTTGCAGGGGCGCGAAGTGTTCAAGAAAACACTGGGTGTTATCGGACTGGGCAACATTGGCAAGATCGTGGCCGACCGTGCCTTGGGTCTGCGCATGAACGTGGTGGCTCACGATAAATACGTCACCCCCGAACAGGGGCGCGAACTGGGCGTGCAGATGGTCGAGTTGGATGAGCTGCTCGCCTGCGCCGATTACATCACCCTTCACCTGATCAAGACTCCGGAAACCACCGGTTTCTTGGGTTCGGCGCAGTTTGCCAAGATCAAAAAAGGCGCGTTTCTCATCAATTGTTCCCGTGGTGGTATAGTGGACGAAGAGGCGCTCTACACGGCATTGACCGATGGCACGCTTAGCGGCGCGGCGATGGACGTGTTTGCCACCGAACCGCCGGGCGAGCACAAATTGTTGACGCTTGACAACCTGATCGCCACTCCGCATCTGGGTGCTTCTACTCAAGAAGCTCAGGATAACGTGGCCATCGCCGCCGCCGAGCAGGTAGCCGATTTCTTGCTCACCGGTGAGCTGCGCAACGCGCTCAACGCAGACGAGGTCAGTCGCTGACCCCCGTCCAATAAGGCACTTTCGGATTCGTCGCCTCGGTCAACCGGGGCGGCTGGTTATTTTTTGCCTGGAATCAAGGATCGATTAGGAGTTTTCATGCCAAATATCGTTATAGTGGGCGCTCAGTGGGGCGACGAAGGAAAAGGGAAGGTGGTCGACATCTTCACCGAATTCGCAGATCTGGTCGTGCGCTATCAAGGCGGTAATAACGCCGGACATACGCTGGTTATCGGCGACGACAAAACCATCCTGCACTTGGTGCCCTCCGGGATTATGCACAAGTCCAAAACCTGCGTGATCGGGAATGGCGTGGTGGTGGACCCGGAAGTCCTGCTGATGGAAATAGGGCGCTTGCGTGAGCGCGGCGTTTTGACGGGCTCGGGCAACCTGAAGTTGTCCACCGACGCCAACTGCATCATGCCGTATCATAAAAAACTCGACCATCTGCGCGAGGCGCGTTTAGGAAAGAGCGCCATCGGTACCACTGGGCGAGGCATCGGCCCGGCTTACGAAGACAAAGTCGGACGACGCGGGATCAAGACGCGGGATTTGCTTTCGGAAAACGTTCTTCGGGCGAAGCTTGCGTCGGTTTTGGAATTTGTCAATTTCCAGTTGGTGAATTACTACCACGATGAACCCATGGATCTCGAACGGCTTTTAACGGAAGGTCTGGAATGGGGTCGTCAGCTCAAGCCGTTTCTTGAGGATACGCCGCTTTTGATCCACCGCGAAATGGAACGCGGTCGCCATATTCTCTTTGAAGGCGCGCAAGGTGCCATGCTCGATATCGACCACGGCACCTATCCCTTTGTTACCTCTTCCAATACGGTCGCCTCGGCGGCTTGTCACGGTTCGGGGGTCGGCCCCAAAGACATCGATCATGTGGTGGGCATCACCAAGGCTTACACGACGCGTGTCGGGGCTGGGCCTTTTCCGACCGAGTTGGAGAGCGACACCGGGGAACGGCTGCGCCAACGGGGTGCGGAATACGGGTCCACCACCGGACGACCGCGCCGCTGTGGCTGGCTGGATGTGGTGGTGTTGAAAAACGCCACTCGGATCAACAGTCTGACGGAAATCGCCGTTACCAAGCTGGACGTGCTGACCGGCTTTAAAACGCTCAAGCTTTGTGTGGGTTACGAGTACAAGGGTAAGGTTTTCGACGACGTGGTGGCCAACGGCATCGACTTGGACGCCTGCAAGCCCGTTTACGAAGAGATCCCCGGCTGGGAGGAAGATCTGCGCGACGTGCGCGAGTTCGATGAACTGCCCGCCAATGCTCGTAAATACCTGCAACGCATCGAAGATCTGCTGGGTGTGCCTACGTCGCTGGTTTCGATCGGTCCGGGACGGGGTGAAACCATTATCTTGTCCAATCCCTTCCGGGAGTAGGTGATATGCGGGTAGCGGGGTTGGTTGCCTGTCTGTCTCTGATTGTGTGTGTGCAGGCATGTGATGACCACTGCGTGTCGGAAGGTGACGTGTTGTGGGAACCCGGTCCCGACGAATACCGCCTGGAACTTACCAATGATTCCGAATACATGGTCGAGTTGATCGTGGATGACGAAAGCCAGGGGGTTTACTGCGCCGGTGTCGAACGTCTGGGACTGGGAAACTTTCCCAAAAGCGAATGTAGCCGGATTCAGGCCGTTTTCTTCGATAATCCCGATCACATCGATCTGGACGATTGCAATGGGGATCCGTTGTCGGAATGCGAAGCTAACAACATCGACGGAAAAGTATGCTATAATACGGTTCTAGTTGAGAAAGTGGAAGCGATTCTGGACTAACGCGCAATCATACGCGGGGGGCCATGACCAAAAAGCGAACTTCCGAATTTCAGAGCGAAAAAGGTGCCGGAACCGAGAACGAACGCGAAGATTCGAGTTTGATCCGGCGTCTGGTCGAAACAGGTCTGGCGGCTTTGGTGAGCACCAACGAGTCGGGGGAGCGGACGATCATCAGTCCGTTGACCCTGCCCAAAGAGGTCATCAATTATGCCATCAGCCAGATGGACCGCACCAAAAGCGAAGTGGTCACACTTTTCGGGCGCGAGTTCAAGCGCTTTCTCGATGCCACCGATCTGTCGGAAGTGGTGGTGAAAGCGCTTTCGCAGATGTCGTTGGAAATCAAGGCCGAGATTCGCTTCAAGCCTACCGATGAGGCGCCGGGGATCCGACCCGAGACCAAGACGAATGTTCGCTTCAAGGATAAAGATTCGAAATGACCAAGTTATTCACCCGACGCTGGTTTAAAATCGGTCTCGTGTTCGTGGCCGTCGGTTTGTTCTGCTACTTTTTATCGATCTACGAGACCGGTAAATACGAGGCGCAATATCCGGAGCTGGGACGGGCGGATCATGAACTTTTCCTCGATCGTGTGAACAATAGCGATCCGAGCTTCAACCGGCAGGAGTTCAAGACCAAGGCCGAGCAGGAAGCCTACCATAGCGCGGTGATGTTGCATGGGTTGTATGGTATGTACCGCTATGTCGGCTGGATTTTCGCGGGAATCGGCATTCTTTTTATGTTATTGAGCATCAAGGAGCCCCAGGTCCCCTCGATTGACGATCTGGACGATAGCGTGTAGTTTCCCCAAACGAGCGAGCCTGCCATGACCGAAGACAAAAAGCCGGACGCAGGCGTCGAACGCCCCGTTCCCGGTGATTCCGATTCCGCTGCTTTCAGCGAAACTCCGGATTTGGGAAAAGCGCCCGACCCGCCTCAAACGGACCCTACAGGTGAAACTTCAAAACCCTTTGAAAAAATGGATGAACTGAGTCGTCACAGGGATATCGAGCCGACCACGGAGACGGAAACGTTGTTTGCTCCGCTTAAAGCGGATGACGACGTGGATGACGAGGCGTCTTCGGTGGAGATCTTGGAGGAAGTGGCGATATCCGAGACGCAATCGAGTAATCCTGACCAAACCCCTGACTCTCCGTCAACGCTTTCCGACGATCAAGAGGAAACGGCTGAGGGGAACGAGCCGGATCTCGAATCCGACCCAAACCCTGAGTCTCAACCCGAACCTGAACCCCAAGCTGAACCCGAGTCCGAACCTGTGCGACCTGCGGTTAGTGAAAAAGTTTATTGGCAGGAAGACCGGCCCGGGCCGACTGTGTTCGAAGGCGATTTGGGGGATGATGACGAAATAGCCGAGATCGCCGGCGGGGCGGGCTATTTGTGGTTGGCGTTAGCTCTTATCGCCGCCGTCGCGGCCTTGCGGGTGTGGATGGGCGGCCGCGTGGGATTGGGGGATGCCGAAGCCTATTACACGGCCTGGTCGCGTGTCTTCGACTGGTCGTATTACGATCATGCACCGGGCATTGCCTGGCTGATCAGGCTGGGTCGTTACGGACTTGGAGAAACCGTGCTTGCCGTGCGTCTGGCGTCCATTGTGTTCTCGACCGCCACTGCACTTCTAGTCTATACAGCCGGTGCGACACTGTTTGAAAGTCGTCGTGTTGGTTTCTGGGCGGTGTTGCTTTTCCTGCTTACCCCGGCCATGTTGATCGGCGGGATGTCCGCTTCCCCGGATGTTGCGTTCGGCTTTTTCTGGGTGTTGGCTGCGGTGCTGTTGCACTTGGCGGTTCGACGCGAGCAGCCGAAATGGTTGATTGGAGTCGGATTGGCCGTGGGCTTCGGCCTCTTATGTAAGTACTTCATGATCCTGTTCTGGCCCGTCGCAGTGCTGTATCTGCTTTTTGGTGCGGGACGGAAGCAGTTGTTCAGCATGTGGTTTCTGATTGCGTTGGCGTTGAGCGCGGTACTGTTTGCGCCGGTGCTGTTTTGGAATTGGCAGCACGACTGGGTGTCGTTCGCCTACCATCTGGGCTTACGCCACTCGGCGGCCGAGTTCAGCGAGGCGCGCTTGGGTTTGTTTGCGGCCGGGCAACTGCTTTATCTGTCGCCGGTGATCGGGATGGCGTTGTTCTTCAGCGTCTTTCGTTCTCTGGGAAATGCGGTTCAAGGGCGCAGCCGTGACGCGTCCTTGCTGTTCTGGTTGACCGTTCCCGTGCTGGTCTTCTTCTATGTCGTGGGAGCCTGGACGCCCGAGGCCGAACCGCACTGGGCTTTGGCCGGTTATCTGCTGCTTTACCCCGTTTTGGCCCATTGGGCGTTACAATTACCCGATCGTGAAGCGGGACCGTTGATGCGCTTTCTGCTGGTCGGACCGCTGGCCTTCTGGATGGTTCCGCGGGTCAGACGTGGCGTTTTGGGGTGGCTGGTGCTTCCCGCTTTGCTGATCAACGCCGTTGTGTTGGTGCATGTCGGTAGCGATGTGCTGTTTGCCGTCATCCCTGAATCCGGCTACAATCCGAAAACCGATATCAGCAACGAACTGGTCGGATGGGACCGCGTGGGATTGGCCTTGCGCCAGGAAGCCGACGCTTTCAAAGCCGATTTCGCGGGTTCTTATCACTACACCATGTGCGGCCAGGTCGATACTGCTTTGAAGGGGGATCTGCCGTTGGTTTGCGCTTCGAAACGCAACGACGCCTTTGATTTCCTGCCCGACCGACCCTCAATGATCGGCAAGGACGGCTTGTTTGTCACCGACAACCGCTATTCCGAACCACCGTCGCAATGGGCGGCCTGTGCGGGCGGCATCGCGCGTTTGCATGATCTGCCGATCAACCGCGCGGGGCGGATTGTGCGTACCTTCACGATCTGGGGGTGTCGAAACTATCGCGGTTTGGCTGAAGCCGGAACGAAGGCTCCTCCGGTCAAAGCAGCACCCGTCGAAGTGAAGCAACCGCTTGAGACCCAGCCGGAAACCGTCGGCGACGTCCCTGAAGCCACGGGAAACGAGCCGCGTACTCCGTTCGACCCACCGGCTGCTATCGTGCCTGACAAGCCCACCGACGAGTTCACGGACGGCTCTACCGATGAGGCCGCTGCGTTGGATGCCAAGTCGGATGATGCTCCCGGAACACCGGACCCTTCCGCTTCCCAAACGGAGACGGAAGTTGCGCCGACTCCCTCCGACACGGTGCAGACTGGATCGCAGGATGCGGAACAACCGGCACCCGAAAAAAACGCAGCGGCGAAAGCGGTCGAAGCACCAAGCGTGCCGACACCGAAGGAAGAGCCTGCCGCCGCGTCCCCTGCGGAACAACTTGTTCCGGTGGAAACCCCGGCGGCGGCTGAGCCCACCATTATGGACTTGTAGGGGGCATGGACCGCTGGGATCGTCGCTTCTGGTTGCTTAACGTCGCGTTTTTGTTTCTGCGGCTGATCGCAGCCGCTACCTTGCCGCTTTCGCCCGATGAAAGCTACTACTGGTTGTGGTCGCGTGCGTTGGATTGCGGCTACTTCGATCACCCGCCCATGGTCGCCTGGTGGATCGCCGCTTCGACGTCCATATTGGGTGACTCACCACTCGGGATCCGATTCTTTGCGCCCTTGTCTCTCGCGTGCCTGGCTGCCCTCGGATTTTGGCTGGCGCGCCGCGAAATGGGCGGCCGTGCTGCATTTCAATTTGCTTTGGCCATCCATCTTATACCGCTCACGCATCTGGGCGGGATCATTTTAACACCCGATACGCCGTTTTTGCTGTTTTGGTCGCTGGCCTTGCTGGCGTTGGCCGCTTACCGTTCACATCCGACAACGTTGTGGGTCGGGTTGATCGGATTATGCGTGGGGCTTGGACTTCTATCGAAGTTGAGCATGGGGCTCATGTTGCCGATTGTGTTTCTGGGCATGCGTCATCACGGACGAAGGCCGTTCCTCGCTTTGTCTTTGGCTCTGGGTGCCGCCGGTATGGTTATCCTACCTTGGCTCGCTTGGAATGTCGGGCACGATTGGGTGTCTGTCACGTTCCAGTGGGGGCATGCGACGTCGGGGAGCGGGCGTTGGCTGGCCAATGCAAGCGGGTTTATTGCGGCTCAGCTTTTCCTGTTTACCCCCGGTCTGTGGTGGTGGTTCTGGCGCGCGCGCAAAACGGCGGATTTGTGGTGTTTGGCCGCTTGGGGGCCTTTCCTGATGGTGCTGTTTTTCGGGATATTCAGTCATGCTGAAGCGGGCTGGGCGGCGATGGCTTATCCGGCGGCACTGTGGCTGGCTTGGCGCGGGGTGGCGCGTTCGGGAGGGAAAGCCTGGCGGGGTTGGCGCAAATCGCTCGTGATTGCAGGTGTTTTCACCGGGTTATTATACCTATGGGCGTTCGGGGCTTTGGGGGACAATCCGGTTCTCGGTCAGATCGAAGACCTGAAAATGGAACAGGCGCGCTTCTTCGATCATTCTCCGACACAATTCCTCGATTTGCCCCTTGTGGCCCAGCACTACCGCCTCGCCTCGATGTCCGCTTACTTGTTGCGTGATGCCCGCGTCACTCCCGGAGTTTTATCACTTAAAAATCAACGACGCAGTCAGTTCGATTTATGGCCTGCGCCTTCTTTGGAGCGTGGTTTCATCTGGATCGCTGAAGCTCGTATCGATGAACCGCCTGCACTGGCAAACTATCGGGATTTCGATTGCCGTTATGCCGATGAGTATCAGCCGGATATGAGTCAAGGTCGCTTCCTGTTTTTAGTTTGTGTTCCACACTGACGTATGTTCATGTTGCCAACTAACCAACGTTAATACGACAGCACGTAAGACAATTGATTTTCCACGCTTTTTCGATTAAAATTCGCTTATCTTCTCAATTTCAGTGAAAAAGGCTCTGATGGGTATTTCCAGACAATGGATGCACCGCTTTTTGTGGCTCGGTGCCGGTACGGCGCTGGGGGCGATGTTGCTGGGCGCGAGTATCGCCAGTTTTCACGCGACGAGCACCACCGAATTTTGCATGTCTTGCCACGAAATGCGCGTGGTGGCCGAACAAGGTTGGATGCTAAGTACGCATTATCAAAATGAAAACGGTGTGGTAGCTGGGTGCGCCGATTGTCATCTGCCACCCGGGGCGATCGACTACACGATTTATAAAATCCGTGATGGAGTGAAAGATTGGGTGGTGCATAACTTTGGCGAATCGGATCCCTACAAAATGGAATGGGATCGTCTGCGCGAAATTGCGCGCCATCACCACAAGGATTCAACCTGCCTGCGCTGTCACGACAACCTGATTCCTTCGGGAATGAGCATCAAAGGGCTTGTTGCGCATCGAGAATACTTGCGCGGCGAAACCGACAAAAACTGCATCCAATGTCACGATGACGAAATTCATCCGAAATTCAAGGACTTCCTATTTGGACCCTCCGTCGCCCAAAAGCAAGGAGACAGCCTATGAATGTAAAAAATACGGCCTCCACCCTTAGTCTTGCCGTTCTGCCGATGGTTTTATTTCTGTTGGTGGTCGTTGAGCCGTTGGCCGCGGCCGAAAGTCTTGGCAAGCCGGAAAAAGAACTGGTGGTTCAGCGAGGTTTGACCTCTGCGGAAAAAGAATGTATCGAATGCCACGCCAAAAACGATGTCGGTAAAGTGCATGATTGGTCTCTCAGTCTCCATGCTCGCGCCAATGTAACGTGTCTTGACTGTCATCGAGCCAAGTTGACCGATAAAGACGCGCTGGATTGTCCCGGTACGCAGAAACATGCCGATATCAAAATATCACCGATCGTTTCGCCGCAGGACTGCAGCAAGTGTCACCCGATGGAGTTCAAGGAATTCAGCGTTTCCAAGCATGCACGCACCTGGGAAATCCAAACGGATCGTATCAAGGATGCCTGGCTCAAAGGGATGGCCAACGAAATCGAGCGTGTGACCGGCTGTTACGCCTGCCACGGTTCCGATATCAGCGATGGCAAACTGACGGTCATGAACTGGCCGAATGAAGGCTGTGGACGTAAAAACCCGGATGGCTCGTTGGGTTCCTGCGTGATCTGCCATACCACTCATCGCTTTAACATCGCCGAGGCACGCAAACCCGAAACCTGTGGCCAATGCCACATGGGACCCGATCACCCACAGGACGAAATTTACTTCGAATCCAAGCACGGCAAACGCTATCTGGCCGAAGGACAGACCTACACCTGGGATGCCGCTCCCGACACCTGGGAGCCCGCCACGCATTTCAGCGCACCGACCTGCGCCGCCTGTCATATGTCGGGTGTGGGTGAGTTGGCCACCACGCACAATGTGGGCCTGCGTCTCAAGTGGGAGGCTCAGGCACCGGGTAAGGCGTTGAACTGGGATCACGATTCCGCCAAAGGTCGTGAAATGATGACAACCGTTTGTACCCAATGTCATTCGCCACGTTGGTCCAAGAATTATCTGGATCGTTTCGATTTGGCCATCGAAAATTACCAGACCAACTATTTCTCGTTGGCCAAGGCCTTGATGGAAGGGCTGTACAAGGAAAAACTGTTGACGGCCTGGCCCGCTTTCGATGAAGAAATCGAGTGGGTTTATTACGAGTTCTGGCACAATGAAGGCCGCCGAGCGCGTATGGGTGCCGCCATGATGGGGCCGGATTATGCCTGGTGGCATGGCTTCTACGAGCTGAAAAAGCACTATCTCAAGCTGGTTCATCTGGCGGAAAAAATCCGCAGCGACGGCCATGGCTCGCCGGTGTTCGTGCCTGGTTCCGGGGGCGTCAATCTGACCCCTGACAAGGTGAAACCGCTTCCCGAAGCTTGGGAGGATGTCAAACACCTCAAGGGGCTGCCGAAATAAAATTTAGGGTGACCATTGAAAACGGCGGAGGTATTTAAAGCCTCCGCCGTTTGTATTTGAGCATGATCGGTGTTTAGACGTATTCGAGGCGCAAGAGCTTTTTCCCCACCAGAACCATGTCGCGATCGTTAAGGGGGTAGTTGTCGACACGCAGGAAGGTGCCGTTGCTTGAGCCCAGATCGGTGAGCAGTACTTTGTCGTCCTGGTATTTCAGAGTGGCATGAGCACTGGACACGAATCCGTCTGCAGGGAAGGTGATATCGCCGTTTTCACGTCCGATTGCAATGGTTTCATTCGCCAACGGGAGGTGCTCCAGAATTCGGCCATCGTTCGATATCCGCAACAATTTCCCCCAGGTAGAGCCGGTGGGGCTGCCGAGGAAAAACGTATCGTCTTTGGGAGTGAGGTCGCTGACAACCTGGAAATCTTCCAAAATAACGAATAGAAGCAATTGTTGCCCGATACGGAAAAAGGTACGCGACGAAATTTCCGTTTCGCCTTTCAGCTTGATAAACACGCCGTTCAGGCTATTGCTGTCTTTCAGCACGATCTTGCCATCTTCAAAGCCGAAATCGCAATGCTCGGGTGAAACATACGTGTCGTCAAGCAGAATTCCACCGGCGGTCCGGCCGCAGATATTGGCTCCGGCATCCAAATTGAAAACGCGACCTTCCTTGCCGGAAGGCTCGACGATTGTCAACTTGGCGACGGGCTGTGTGCTGATGCTGTCGGAGGTTCCGACGTGCATAAACATGGTTTGACCGCCTTCTGCGGGTTTCTGATCCTGTGCGGTCCCGCACTGGGCGCAAAAATGATCGGTCGGCTTCAGTGTGGCTCCACACTTCCAGCAGTTGAACTGTTCTTGTTGACCCATGTCCACCTCCATCGCGGGTGTGTTGTCGACTGAGTCCGGTTCGACCGGTGTCAGCAAGTCGGCTGATGCCTGATCACCCAAAACGATTGGTTTGGATTCGGACGGCATGTTCAGCTGGGACTGCTCCGTTGGTTGTTCCAACTCGACACGGTCGTTGAAATCAATGTCGTCGCTTTGGTCGGAGATGACAGGCTCTGCAGGAAGTTCGATCGCATCGCGATTCGGCTCGGGTTCCTGGGTTGTCGATTTCAGTTGCTCCATGTCCAAGGTAAGTTCGGAAGGATCGAAGCTGTCCAACGAGGTTTCAAGCCGACCATCGGTTGAGTCGAAACCGCTTTCCGCAAGTCCGCTGTCAAAACCGCTGTCGAAACCGCTATCCAGAGCCCGGTTGTCGAGTGGACTATCCAGTGTCGTGTCGTCTAAATTGTCCAGCAGATCGTCCGGAGAAAGTTCGAGGACTGCATTGCCCGGGTTTGTCGCCGTCGGTTTCGGGGATGGCACGGGGGTCCGCCCAAGATCCGCCGGTTGCTCAAAATGCGGGGTCGGTTCAGCGTCGGGACGCGAAGCGGGATCGGGGGTCGGTAAAGGAGTTTTACCTGCATCCTGATGAGCCTGCTCGACGTCTGGAGATTGAGCGGACAAGTCGATAAAGAACTGCGATTCGGCCGAATGAGGCGTTTCCGGGTGCAGTTCGGCCCCACAATCCAAGCAGTAATTGAAGTTCTCGGGATTCAGCTTGCCGCACTGCGGGCACGCAATCATGATCTACCTCGCTTCCGTCGAATGACCGCTGCTGACTGGGTGCACGCGTATCCTAACACTCACCGTTGAGGATTTCAAGTTTTGAACACGTTTGAGAGAAAAGGTGCGGCCCGAAAAGGCCGCACCCGTATTTCGAAGTCTAAAGCAGGACGCTAAGCGGCTTATATTCCACTCCGCAGGCTTCTGCAACAGCCTCGTACGTAATGTGGGATTTGTAGGAGTTGACTCCCAAGAACAGGGAGTGGTCTTCCCGGATGGCCGCTTCGAGCCCGAGGTCGGCCAATTTGAGGGCATAGCGGGTCGTGGCATTGGTCAGGGCCAAAGTCGAGGTGCGCGAGACAGCTCCCGGCATATTGGTGACACAATAATGGACAACATCGTGTTTGAGGTAGATGGGGTCATCGTGAGTTGTGGGCTTGACTGTTTCGATGCAGCCGCCTTGATCGATGGCGACGTCGACGATGACGGCTCCGGGAGCCATGGTGGCGACCATTTCTTCGGTGACCAAATGCGGGGCTTTGGCGCCCGGAATCAGCACGGCGCCGACGACCAGGTCGCTTTGCTCCACGGTTTCGGCGATGTTTCCGGGGTTGGAGTAGAGCGTGTTGAGACGTCCCTGGAAGATGTGGTCGAGATATTCCAGCCGGTCGAGGTTGATGTCCAGCAGGGTGACTTCCGCACCCATACCCACCGCGATTTGAGCGGCGTTGGTGCCCACCACTCCTCCGCCGATGATGGCGACTTTGCCCCGTCGGGTTCCCGGTACGCCGCCCAGCAACACGCCGCGTCCGCCATTGGCTTTTTCAAGATATGTTGCGCCTTTTTGAGTGGCGATGCGTCCGGCGATCTCGGACATGGGTTTTAGCAGGGGCAGCGAACTATCGGAAAGCTGAATCGTTTCATAGGCGACCGACGAAACGCCGCTCATCTCCAACGCGCGGGTCAGTTCGGGGACCGCCGCCAGATGCAGGTAGGTGAACAACATCAAGCCGTCACGGAAATAGGGATATTCCGACGCAACGGGTTCTTTGACCTTGATGATCATGTCGGCGCGCTTCCACACCTCTTCGGCTGTGTCGACGATCTCCGCTCCCGCGGCGATGAACTCCTCGTCGGTAAATCCGGAGCCCACCCCGGCGTCTTTTTCGATGATGACCTGATGGCCGTGCTGCTTGAGTTGGACGATACCGGCCGGGACCATACCAACGCGATACTCTCTGTTTTTCACTTCCACGGGGATACCGACGATCATGGCCTGCTCCTTTTACAGTGTAAGACGAAGTGTGTCATAGGCTGGACGAATCGATGGCGGGAGCTTGCGGCACAGCTCATCGTAGTCCAACTCGTGATTCATGTGTGTGAGGTAACAACGTTTAGCGGCGATGCGTTGTGCTTCTTTGACGGCCTCGTCCACGTTGAAATGGGTGCTGTGCGGAGCATAGCGCAATGCGCCCAGCACAAGCAGGTCGAGGTCTTCAAGCAACGGGTAACTTTCGTCGGGAATGTGACTGACATCGGTAAGATAGGCGAAATTACCGATTCTCCAGCCCAAACAGGGCAGTTGTCCGTGTTGTATGGTGATCGGGACAACAGGAGTTCCGAACAACTCGAAGGCTTTGCCCGGGGTTACGATGTGGGGCGTGATATTGGGTTTCCCACCGCCTTTTTGGATACTGGGTTCAAAAATATAGGCGAAGCGCTGTTTGATTTCCCCGATATGTTCGGGGATTCCGTAGATATCCATCGGACGGCGCTGGAGGTAATTGTACATGCGAATCTCGTCGATTCCGTGTACGTGGTCGGCATGTGTGTGAGTATAGAAGATGGCATCCAGACGCGACAACCCGTTGACCAGTGCTTGCTGGCGCAAATCCGGACCGGTATCGATCAAAATGGTGTGGCCTTCGTCAAGCCGAACGGCGGCCGATGTTCGTAGGCGCTTGTTACGGGGGTTGTCGGACATACAGACCGCGCAGTCACATGACAGTGCCGGTACCCCGATGGATGTCCCGCAACCGAGAATGATGACGTCCATGCTCTCCTCGAGACGAACGATACGACATCGGCGGGGCGACTGCAACCGCCGTAAAAAACTTGCGAACGTTAACACCGATATCGTGGCTTGACAAGCTTTTTGCCGTCTCCGAGACGCAAAAAAGTGGAGGCGGCAGGGGTAAGGTGGTAGAAGAAAGGAAGGAGGTTCATTCGTGCCAAAGCCATCGTCATACAACACGAATTCCGGTTTTCCCGCAGCTCGTTCCGCCGGCCGCTGGAGGCGGACGGTTTTAGGCGTGGCTCTGGCGTTGTTTATTTTGGGAAGTATTCCATATCTGTGGGCTTGGATATCTCAGGATGCCGAGCATGTTTTCGCCGGATATCTCCTTTTTCCGGAGGATATGGATGCCTATGCGGCTTTGGCTCGTCAGGCGGCCGACGGTCATTGGATCTTCCGCAATTCGTATGATGTGAACCGTCCACCGGCGGTGTATGTAAACGCGGCTTGGCTTGCATTGGGCAAGTGGCAAGCCCTTACTGGCCTTGAATTCGGGGCTGCTCTACAGACTATGCGTCTGGGAGCCGCGATCGCGCTTCTTTTTGCGTTCGCGGCCCTATTGAATCGTTATGCTCGGAAACACTGGCGGATTCCCGCCCTGCTGGTTTTTTCGTTTGGAGGAGGGTTGGGGTGGTTGGTCGGCTTGGTGCGCCTGTCTGCCGCTCCGCCAGACGCCTATACCGAGCTGTTTCCCTTCATGCAGGTGGGATTTGTACCGCATAGCGCGCTCAGTCACGCTTTGGCCCTGGCGGTGATAGTGTTGGTGTTGCGTGCCGATGAACAAGCCTCGAGTCGAGCGGCTGGCTTGGCCGGTTTGGCCATGACGGTATTGGGGCTTGTGCGTATCTACGATCTGCTGGTGATCTGGACCGTTGTCGGTCTTGCGGTTGGCGGAGGACTGATTTTCGGTGCCGCTTCCTTTTGTAGAGGCCGCTTCTTTCGCGGATTGTTGATGCTTGTTCCGCCTTTGCCGGTTTTCGCTTATATGGCTTGGTTGACGCACGCCGGTCCGGGGTTCTCGGAATGGGCCATGACCAACAGTTATCCGCCGCCCGATTGGGTGACATTTATGCTGGGTGGTGGGTTGCCACTTTGGGCCGGGCTTCTCGGGGCGGGTATGTTGCTGTTTCGGGTTCGGAACTGGCGTTTTCGTGACGGTGTGCTGGCCGCGTGGTTGTTGACGGCTTGGGTGGTGATGTATGGTGGTTTCGTGCCCTTTGCCTGGCGTACTTGCGGGTTGTTTATCACCCCGCATTTACTGGCTCTCGTCTGGTGGGTCGCAAGATGGCGACCTCGCCCGCTCTGGCGGTGGGGGATCGCCATCGCGTTTGTATTGGCTGTATTGCCGACGTTCGGAACGGTGCTTCACCGGTCGGTCGCGCTTGGAAGCGAACAGAATCGTTATTTCTATCGTCATCCACAGGAAGTAAGCGCCATGCGTTGGATCGGTGTCAACCGACCCGCAGCGCGCGTGTTCGCCCATGGCCATATCGCTCTGAAAATCCCCGCCTATAGCGATGCGACGGTACTGGTCGGTCATAAAGACTTGACCCCGGATTTTTCCGGTAAACAAACGGCCTACGAAGCGATCTGTCAATCGAAGCGCCCGACAAATGCTCTCCGCTTGTTGGGTCTGTATGGACTCGACACGATTTATCAAGGCCCGCTGGATCGGCGTTTTTGTTCGCTCGACCCGGCGAGTTTGCCTGGTTGGAAACGTCTGTATGAAAACACCTTGGTTACGATCTATGGCCGAGAGTCTGACTAGCCAGGGTTGCGAGCTTTTTCTTTCACTCGTCGTGAGTCGTCGAGCCCTCTTTTCCCAATAATCGAAAAGGCTTATCCCGTTTCCGTAAGCCTTTCACTCTCAAAACGGTGCACTCTCCACCCCGGAAGTAAGTCTGTCGACGGATTCATCCATTCCGTCATTTGAATTACACCGCGTCGGCACACAAAAAAACGCCCCTCAGTGGCGAGGGGCGTAAGGATGCAAAAGGGATCGAACGTTTCGGCTTACAGACCGCTGTCGGTTGAAAGCTCTTCTTCGCCATGCATGGGAACATCGACGGAAGCCGTTTTCCCGCGCAACTTCTCGGCTTTCTCAAACAATTCTTTGTAGGCCTTGGGACCGTCGAGATTCCAGTCACGAATATGCATGTGCAGGATGTAGCCGATATCCTCGGTGATCTTCTGGAAATCCTTGTTGATTTTGTTGTCGATCCAGAATTTGATCAACTGCGGCAACACCTCGGGGGTGGCAATCTTCCAGATGGCATGTTGAACCGCTTGACGAACCTGCTCGTTGCTATAGGTGAGAGTTTTCATCACGTCGGTCATGTATTTTTTGTCACCGGTGGCGGCGAGCATATAAACGGCTTTCTCGCGTTTGGGCCATTCTTTGGCCGTGACCACCTTCTGCCAGCAGGCCATGTTGGTGCCACATTCTTTGGCGGCTTGCATACGCATATTGAAGTTGGCCAACAGTTCCGGCGTTTTTTGCTTGAGGCCGAAGATTTCGGCTTTGCATTTTCCAGCTTTCACGAAGGCGTCGAAACGATCGGCCAGGGTGTGATCGCCCAGCATGGAGACGACATTGGCGGCGGCAACGCACCACTGGGAGAAAGCCTGGGGCTTTCCTTTGGCGTTTTTAAGCGTGACGTCACCCTTCTCGGCTACACTCATGAACTCGTCCAACTGGTCGGTGTAGTTGTTGGAAATGAAGATCTTGGAGATCAGTTCGCGTTCGTTGAGGTAAGCCGTGTTTTTGACCGGGCTTGTGAAGGCTTGTGCCAGTTTTCCGAGCAGGTCTTTTTTCAGCGGCGTACGCTCCATGGCCTGAATGATCTTGGCTTGCAATTCGTAAACGATATCGCCTTTCAAGCCTTTTTCGAACTCAGCCATGAAGAAATCGGACAGTTCCGGGTCACGCAACTCGCCCATGACATTGACGATCTTGATCTTGATCCAGTCTTCCTTCAGATCGATGCTTTTGGCCAGTTCGTTGGCGTCTGTGTTTTTAAGTTCATATCCGGCAATGAGGGCTTTACGGGCCGCTTCGCCGCCGATCTGTAAAAGAGACAACTGACCGTCGCGGAAGAGATTGCGACCGGTTTCGTCATCGACGAAAAGGGCGTAAACTAGCGCATCGGCGGCTTCACTGGCTTTCAAGCGACCGAGGGCAATGGCAGTGTAATGGCGAATCAGCAGTTTTTCTTTGGTGTTTTTCAGTACGCCGATCAGTTTTTCGGTGGCGCGCGGGTCGCCGATCATACCCAGTGCTTGAACGGCACCGGCACGACCCATTTCACCCGCTTGATCGACCGTCCACAGCAGGGCGTCCACGGCGTTGGTCTCACCGATCATGCCCAGCGCCATACAAATTTGCTCGGTGAGCCGGTCGTGATCGAGGCTGTCTTTTTTCGCGACTACCTTCAATTCTTCGATCAAGGTCGGAACGGCGACCGGATCGCCGATAATCCCGAGAGTATACACAGCCTTAAGTGTGCCATAGCGCTTCTTCATGAGGCTGAGTAAATTGGGGACAGCCTTTTTCGTCTTGTGTTCTTGCACCCACATTAGGGCATTGTCACGGGTTCGACGATCCCGCAGTTCATCGACCCAGTCGTCCTCGTCTTTTTCCATCGAGCAACCGATAACCAGGATCGGAAGCATGAAGGCGACCAGTACGAGCACCCATCCCAAGCGTTTCATCACCAATACCTCCAGTCTGACGATGTCGGACATTCTCATTACTTGGCATTATAGTAGAAGAATTTTCATTTTCAAGTTCTCAAGCGGTTGTACGATAGCCAAAATCCCGACATTCTGCAACCTTTTTTACAAACCTTGCTTTTAAGTGGACGCATCGGCCTAAGGGCTGATAAACTAAGGCTTAAATGAGGGCATTTCACACGTTTATCAACTTGGCACGGTAAATTATTTAGACCGAAAGAAGACCCGCCACGATGAAATGGAAAACCTTTTTGGGGATTGGGGTGACGCTTGGATTCGGTTACCTGGCGGTACGAAACCTGGATTTGGCTCGTTTTGGGGAAGCGCTTGGCGATACGCATCTGGGTTGGTGGTTGATTGCATTGCTTCCTTATGCCGCCAGTCACGTCTTCCGAGGGCTGCGCTGGCAGGCTGTACTCAGTCCGTTGGTACGTGCCAATCCATTCCGACTCATTTCTTTTGTTTTCATCGGGTTAGCTCTGAATGGCGTGATTCCGGCGCGTTTCGGTGATTTTTTTCGTTCGTGGTTGGTGGCCAAAGACCGAAAACTGTCCCTGGCTTCCTCTTTGGCCGTCGTGGGTATTGAACGCCTGTTCGATGGTGTTGCCATTGTGACACTGCTGACGGTTGTTTTATGGATTGCCGACCTTGACAGTCCCTGGCTGATTCATCTACGCGGAGCCGCCTTGACCGCTTCGGGCGGGCTGGTGACCGGGGTGGCTTTGATGGTGGCGTTCCCGGACTTCATGCGGGGTCTGATCGTGCGTTTGGTCCGCTTGTTGCCGAACAAGCTGGGCGAGAAAACCGAGAAAGCATTGCAGGATATTTATTCGGGTTTGCTGGTTGTACGGCATCCGGCGGCGCTTTTGGGAGCGGTGGTGTTTACCTTTGGCCAGTGGTTGACGGAAGCGTTGTTTTATTGGGCCGTATATGTCGCGTTGGATCTGAATGTCGGTTATCCCGCAGCCTTATTGACCATCTCCCTGATTTCTCTGGCGGTAATCCTTCCGGCCGCACCCGGTTATGTGGGGGTTTTTGAATTTGCCGCCGTCACGGCTTTGGGCGTGTTCGGTGCTTTGGAAAATCGGGCTTTTGCGGCCGTGGTGGTGGCTCATATCACTCAGTTGTGTGTGGTGATTCCAGCCGGTTTCTTTTTTCTGTTCCGCTTGAAGGTCGGATTTCCCTGGGGTAAGAAAGGTTTATCCGAGCTGGTTTCGGAGAAAGAGGCATGAAATATCGTAACCTCATCGTGGTTTTGTGTTTTGTGATTCCGGGAATCTTGGTTTCCGCTTGCAGCCCGTCATGGTCGGCCAAATTAGCGGAGGTGGATGAAGAAGACTGGGGCGTAAAAGATCGCTTGGGCTTTTTGATGGACAGTCCCTGGGTGCATTTCGAGCGAGCGCCGGTGAAGGGTTGGAGCACGCAGACGCAAGTCAACCTGGATGTGACCGCCAGTTGGGTTTCGCCCTATTTTCGTGCCAATCGTCGGGCGATCCTGGCGCGTCTCACTCCGCTTGAGGCCCCGCCGTTTCTGGAATACGTCGCCAACACGTTCACACATGTGGCCCAATATCGCAGGACGGTCAGTGTGGCCGGAAAGTCACCCTATCCGTTGACCCATCGTCTGATCGTTGCCACTCCGCTGCTTGGCGATGGCTTGGGCGTATGGCCGACCGGCGTTGAGGCGGCGCGTGATGCCCACCGACAGCTCTACATGCTCCCTTTCCCGGATGTCGATCTTCAGCAGGAACTTGATGAACGCACCTCGCTTTCCGATACGATCACCCTCGACCTGGTGCTGACGCCGGTGATGCTGCGCCACCGGGCCCGTCCGGGAGATCCCGACATCGATGATTGTCTGGCGATGCTTTTGGGACAATTGGCGGCGCGGGGAACGGTTTTGGTGAGACAAGATGGGGAAATGCGGTTTCCCAAGCGGGTCGTCGTGCTGTCCCACGACATCGATCATCAATGGGAATACGCGGCATGGCGCATGGCGAGCGAGTCGCGCGTGGTTGTAGCGGCTCCCGCCGTGGTGCGTTTGCATTTCGATCGGAGGGACGAGGGGAGCGATTGGCTGCACGCCGACTCGGGACCGGTGGCCCTGCGCTTGGAAACGCCGCGCGAAACGGCGGAAATCTGTGCCGAAAATCCGAAAGAGGGGTTGCTTTTCGAGGTAGAATTAACCTTCGATCCGAAAAAAATGATGGTGATCGGACCTTCCGGGCTCTGATTCTCTACTCTATTCAGTATCTTAGAAGAGTTTAGCCCTGCTGCGCGAAGACTACAGTTTTTACTCAAGAAATCCCGCCCAGAGCCGATTTAATTAGGTAAGACGGTCATCGGCAGAATCCACAGCAGGAGTTTTCAATGTTGTTGATGACCTTTCTGTTCTGAAGGCCCAAACGCCCAGGGCCAAGCAAACGATCTCTTCCTCTATATTTTTTGGCGCGGCGGGTCCGTCCAACCCGCCGTTTCCTATTTTATGGTCGCAGGATCGCCGAGTTGCCGTTTTCTCAATGAAAATGCCTGAAGTTAGGACATGTCAGTGGAATGCTGACGTGTTTGTCAGGAACCAGACGGTGGTCGTCAGGCTCCAGACGGTGGTCGTCAGGCTCCCAGCGCCCAGGCCAGAGCAAGACCTAGATAGTTGCCGATGGCGTAGCCCACCAGTCCCGACGCGATACCGCTCACCAGCATTTCGCGGTTTTTCAAGACCTGCGCCACCGGGCCCACGAAGGCGGGACCGTAAACGGCGGCGGTCGAGGTGATGATGACCGTGTCGCGGTCGATGCGCAGCAGCGCCGCAAGGAAGACGTGCAGGAAGGCGGCACCGATCATGACCAGGGCCACATAGCCGACGAGCAGAGGCGGAGTCGCCAGCAAATTGTCGAGTAGCGCGCAGGAACCCACCGCGACACAGAAAATCAACAATACATACATCCCGGCTTCGTGCGTTCCGCGCCAGGCGCGAATGCGAGGATTGAGCGAGGCTACGATCGAGAAGGTGGTGATCAGCAGGATGGCTCCGGCTTCCTGAACCATTTCCGGTAAAAGAAAGCTGAGTCCGCCCGATAGAGCCACGATCAGGACGGTCAGGCCCAGTCCTTTGAGCACGTCTTTCGGGATGACGGTGGTGTCCATTTCCTGTGCGTCTTCAGCAGGTGCGCCTTCAGGACGCTTGAAAGGAGGAAGAATCAGGCTGAAGAGGCGCGGCCCGAGAGTGAAGAGAAAGACCAGGTATGCGGCACCCATCAGCATGTCCACCGATTCGAGCGCAATGAACATTTCGGGCTTGATTTTCAATGCGGTGCCGATGGCGTTCATGTTCGGGGTTCCACCGGTGTAAACTCCCACCATCATGCCGGAAATGGATGCGCTATCCGGAAATTCGGCGTGAAAAATGAAGTGCGCCGCGGCGCTCATGAGCATCACCGAAAAGACGCACAGGCTAAAAGAGAGGACCGTCGAACGCGAGAGACGCAGCCATCCGACGATATCGACGGAAAAGAGCAACAGGGGGATGGCCAGAGCCACCGTGGCATTGCGAATCACCATGGAAACGGGCATGTTCACCGGGACGAAGTCCTGGTTGGCCATGAGAATACCCGCCAGGTAGCAGGTTAAAACCGGCGATAGAATGCGGATGAGGCGTAAATGCTTGGCTCCCCATAGAACCAGGGCGGGTAACAGAACGATCAGCAGTACTTGCGCGATTCCGAACAACATGTGCACCTGCCGGGAGAATGGAGGTTACAGCCAACAAATGAAACTCGATTCCAAAACCGCCAAACACTAGCATCGATCCGTAACATGGGCAAGTTTTCCCGACACGTGTATGGCGTCCGGCCGTAACCATGATCGGTGACCGAAGATACTTGCACAGCCAAGAGGCTCGGCCTATGATGCGCGAAAGCGGCGCGATGGCGCGGCGGTGCGACGGCGCGGCGGATGTTCGACGATGCAAGATGAGGGATGGGGCGATATGCGCATTTTGGTGATTAACTGTGGTAGTTCATCGGTGAAGTTCAACGCCTTCGAGATGTTGAATGGTGCGGAATCGAGTTTATTTTGCGGGCAGGTCACCGGTATTGGTGAAACCGCACCGCAACTGGACTGGACGGCGCAAGGCGGCGACTCCCACAAACAGGTGATCGTGGCGAACGATCACCGGCAGGCGCTCGAAGCGGTAATGGCGGCCATTCGATCGAAGGATACCGACAATGGAGAGCCTTTCACGCCCGATGCAATCGGTCACCGGGTCGTGCATGGCGGTGCGTTGTCCGACGCTTCTCGCATCGATGAAACCGTACTTGCTCGCATCGAGGATTATGGCGCTCTGGCTCCGCTGCACAATCCGCCCAACCTCGTCGGCATTCGCGCCTGTCTGGAACTGTTTCCCGGCACGCCGAATGTGGCCGTTTTCGATACGGCCTTCCATGCCGGCAAGCCAGAAGTGGCGACGCACTATGCCATTCCTTTCGAAATGGCCGATCGCTATCAAGTCTACCGCTACGGCTTTCATGGGACATCCCACCGTTATGTAGCCGGGGAATGCGCGCATTTCTTAGGGCGACCGCTCGGCGATTTGCGGTTGGTCACCTGTCATCTCGGAAACGGGGCGAGCTTGGCGGCGGTGAAGGGGGGACGATCCCTCGACACCACGATGGGATTTACGCCGTTGGAAGGCCTGATGATGGGAACCCGCTCGGGTGATCTGGATGTGGGCGCGGTGTTGTACCTGATGGAACGCGAAGGGTTGACCGTTAGCGAGATGGATTGTCTGTTGAACAAGCAGAGTGGACTGTTGGGCGTCAGCGGAGTGGGGAACGACTTCCGCGTCTTGCATGCCGCTGCCGATGAAGGAAACAAACAAGCGCGCCTGGCCATCGATATGTTCGTTTACCGTATTCGCAAGCACATCGGCGCTTTGGCCGCCGTGCTCAACGGGCTTGACGCCTTGGTGTTCACGGCCGGAATCGGTGAAAACGACGACCGCGTACGCGCCGCGATCTGCCACGACATGGATTACCTGGGTATTTCTCTCGACTTGGAGTGCAATAGGGGACGAAAGTCAGTCAACACGCTTTTATCGTCTGCTGATGCACGTGTGGCCGTGACCGTCATTCCCACCGATGAGGAACGCATGATTGCCCGTGACACACTGGCGGTTTTGGAAGGATAAAAGTTATCCTGATTTCGTGCGACTTTATTCATTCGCCAATGATACCAGAAAACGATTCAGTGCTTTCGCAAACGTCTCCGGTTGGTCGATAAAGGGCCAGTGTCCGGCGGGGTGGATGGGAACGGTTGTCACTCCCGCCTGTTCGAGACGGTTCCGGCTTTCGGCTGCGGCTCCATCGGGATCGCCTGCGATGTAAAGCGTAGGGATCGACAATGCGGCCAGGCGCCCGGCCAGGCTATCGGTGGCGGTGAGTGCGACCAGTTCCCGGGAATGGGCGTAAAAGGCTTCCGGATCGCAGAAACGAAGGCTGGTGTAGTAACCTTGCAGCGCCCTCAGGGTAAGGCCGTTACGATAAATCTCGTCGAGCATACTCGGAAAAACGGAGGCGGTGAAGGTCGTGACTTCGCAGGCGGCGGCACGTCCGCTGAACACGCAGTCGGCCAGGGACTTGTTGCCGTCGACATCGACGAGCGCGGCAACGAGTTCGGGATGACGTTCCGCGAACAGCAGTGCCAGCACGCCGCCCAGAGAGTGGCCGACGAGTATGGCGGGGGTGCCTTCACGCTTGGTCCACCAGTTGGCCAGCGTGTCGACAAGCTCCACGAAAGAGGATGGGTTTTGTGGCCACAGGCTGCGACCGTAGCCCGGCAGATCGGGGATGAGGTGGCGGTGAGTGGCCAGTTCGGGGTGCTGCACGATGGATTCGAAGCACAGGCCCGACTCGCCCAATCCATGAATCCACAGCAAGGGAGCGTTTCCGGCCGATGGGTTTACCTCGCGTATCGACATGGATGCTTCGAACGATCGGTGCATGTGCATCAGCGTTCACCGTTAGCCGGTAAAAAATCCAAGAGGTGGGTGAGGTCGAGACGCAGTTTGGGGTCGAGTCTGATCTTTTCGGCGAATAGGCCGTTTACCTGATAAAGCAGTGAAGAAAGCAGGTTCTGGTCGATGGGGGCCAGTTCGGCCAACTCGGCTTCCGATAAGCCGGTGTAGTTGAGGCTGCAACTTCGCTCGATACTGGGCTGTCCGGCTTCGCTGAGCACGCGCACCAGCAAGCCATGGCTGCGGCATAAAAGAGGCCGGGCTTCGTAGGCCAGGCAAGCGCCGTCTACAAGTAAGGGGCAGGGCTGTTGAGACGAATCCTGAGAAAGGGTCCGCATGCGGTTTACGATGCCGGTGCGCCGTTCGGTTGTCATGCTGCTGACCACGTCTGCCATATGCGCCACCTCGATGGGATAGAAACTGAGGCGGAAGCCGCAGCAGCCATCGCAGCCTTCTTTACATACAAGGTGTTCGTGCTGGGCCTGGGCGAGTTGGGCAACCGTGGCATCGACTTTTTTGAGCACGCGGCGGTAGGCCTCGAAGTCTGGGGCGCGGTCAGTCATCGGTCGATTCCTGCGTGGAAAGGGGAGCGTTTTCGAGCATAAGGGTCGATAGTTTTTGCACGGCTTTCGCCAACCGCAGCCAGCCTTCGTCCGTGGTGAGGTCGACGCCCAGATAGACGTCGGCGGTTTTGGCGCGCAGAATCAAATAGGTGATTCCGGCGTGAATCAGTGCCGCGGCGGCCGGGAGGTCGGTCTTCTCGGTTGGTGCTGTTTCGAGGTCGAGGCGTTTCAGGATCTCGATTCCCTGCTGTTCGCGATAGCGGGCCAGTTCGTCGGTCAATTCGTTGCGTTCGATCAGTTCCCAGCGCATGATTTCCTGGGTGATGGGACGTTTGCGCAATTCTCGCAGGTGGCCGGTCAACAGGGCGGCTCCGGCTTCGGCCAGCGAGGTCGGAGCTTCATCCGCCGGGTCCAATAAGTCTTCGCTACTGGGCCAGAAGTCCCCTTGTTCGGCGAAGGCGCGTAAGAGTTCGGGCATGCCGCCGAAGTAGCGATAAATCAGTACCTTATCGATTCCGGCTTCGCGGGCCACGGCGTTGATACCCAGTGAGCCGAAACTTTGTCGGGCCAATAGGCGACCAACGGAAGCCAGTATTTTCTGTTTGGTTTTTTGGCTGTCGCGTGCCATGCATCCTCCTGTCACCAGCAAGTGACACGGCTAGTTAAGCACAAGATTACACCGCGGTCAAGGTAAGTAAGAAATAAGGAATGAGAACGGAGTTGGATGGAAATCAGTAGAAGCGGATGTGCCTCGGTGGTAAGCCGGACTCGGGGTGGGCGTCGATATCCTTGATGTGGTTGAACGCATCGTCACCGGGACGGTAGAGCAGAATCCGCGGATGTTCGGGATCGGCCTCTCCGACATAGAGCACATCGGCGGCATCATCCGCCAGGAATCCGCCCAAACCGAAGGGCGTGGAGGCCTTGTGCACAACGAATTCCCGGTTGGTGTCGAGATCGAAAGCCACGAGCCGGTCGGGGATGTCATTGGCGAGATCGCCGAAGCGCATCGCCAACAGGTAGCGTTGTCGGGCGATGTCGAGTTCGAAACCGAAGGGTTGTCCTGCTCCTTCGTGGGCACTGACCAAGATTCGGGATTCGGGTGGGTCGGTGTTGAGATCGATTTCGACGAGGGCCGATCGTTGCAGTTGTTCCTGCGGGCCTTCTTCGAAAAGACCGGTGCAGGACACATATAGGGCGTGACGGCTGGGGCTGTGCACGATGCTGGTGCAATTGGTGATATCTTCCAGGTCGATGCAGCCGACCAACTCATCGTTTTCGGGGTCGATGATCGCGATGCGCCCGGTTCCGGCGTGCTGAAAATCGCCGCTGACTTCGTCGAGAGTGACCCAGACTCGGTTTTCGGCGAGCACCAGTTGCTCGGGTCGCGCCAGCATGTCCGGGTGGACATCGGTGTCGGCCAGGGAACGGAGATCAATGCGTCCGATAATGTTTCGGTCGGTCGGATCGACGATCAGGATGTCGTCGCCGCCGTCGAAGGCTTCGCGCTGCGGTTGCGGGTTGCGCTCGTAACGGGTCACATAGGCTTTATGCTTGTCGATCCACAGAAAATCGTGGGGATTCGAGGCAAAGCCGGTTGCCACCGATAATTGGCCCGCCACACTGAGGTCGTCGGGACGGATAAAGGTGAGCACGCTATTGGGATAGCGATCGATCAGCACGATCCAGTGCTCCGGATTGAACTGACGTGGAAAAACCACATCCCCCGACAAGGCAATGGATAGTCCCGGCGGGGTGGAGCCGGAGTGCAGAATGCCTTCACGAAACAGGGTTTGGGTTTCGCGGTCGATGATGGATATCGAGGTGGACAGATAATCGGTGCCGACGACGGTGATGGCCCAGGGATCGATGGAAGTCGCTTCTCCGTTGTCGCTGTCGCCGTCGGGGGCGGGGAGAGAGTCGTCACGGTCGCCGGCGGGTTCGAATCCGCGCGTATGATCGACGCAAGCTACGCTGAAAATGGCAATCAGCAGCAGCGACAACAGCATTGGCAGGCGTATCCGATCGTGAAGAAATACCAGCCAAGGCATTACAACACCTTCCAGGTCATGAGGAGCGAGAAGCTGCGACCCGGCAGGGGATATCCGGCCAGATCTTGAATCCGCTCGTCGGTCAAATTACGAAAACTAAGCGCCAGGGTGGCGGCGTTATCGCCGAAGGTCAAAGCCACACCGGTGTTTAGAAAGAAGCGGTCGTCCGTGGCCACCAGATTGGCGTTATCCAAAAAGTTTCCGGCGATCCATTCGGCATCGAGATACAGGCTGACTTCTCCCATATCGGGAATCTCGCGCGCATACCCTTCCATTCTGGCGTACCATTTCGATGCCGGACGGTGTGGAAGATCGTTTCCATTGCGGGCGGCGATGTCCCCGGTGTTGCGCGCCAGCAACAGGGTATAGTTTGCCGCTAGGCGCAAATGGGCAAACAGATCGGCGCGGGCACCGCTCTCGATGCCCCACAGGCGGGCGCGGTCGACGTTCTCGGCTACCGAGACATTTTGAGCCGTTTGAACGAATTGAATCAGGTTTTCAACCTGCGAATAAAATCCGTAAGCCTCCAGACGCAACTGGTTGGAGCCGGGTAGCATGCTGGAATCGTAGACAATACCGCCATCGAAGCTCAGGGCTGTTTCGGCGTCCAGGTTCGGGTTGCCGAGGACGCGCCCGGTGTTTCCGAACAACTCGAATAAGGAGGGTAGCCGAACGGCGCGGCCTCCCGACAGGCTCAGACGCGTATCGGGAATCGACGTGTTGACCAGCGCCAGCCGAGTCGTCCATTCGAGTTGGTCGGCGTTATCCACGGGCATGGCGGTCGCGGTTGCGTGTGCGCCGGTCGAGAGACGGCTGAATGCCGCCTCCAGGCGTGCACTGGGCAGGATCAAGGTATCGATGGCGTCGATGCGTAAACCGGTTTCCAGGCCGGTTTGCAGGTCATGGCGACTGGAAGCGGCGGCTCGGTTTTGCGTGTCGCCGGGTGAAAGACGCTCGTAGCGGTAGGCCGCCATGAGGGTCAGATCCCACCAGTCGAAGAGGTGAAACAAGGCGTGGCTGCTCAAGGCCGGGCTTAAGGTCCAATCGTCGGCGTCGTCGTTTTCGAGGCCGCTTTCCGATTCCGGGTCGCTGAAGGTGGCATGGCTGACGCGCAAGGAGGCGAGCATATGCCAGTCGAGTTGTCTGCCCAGATCGGTGGCATCCACCTGGATGAGCGTCAGGTTGTCGGCCAGGCCGTATTGGGTTCGGCGGGTTTCGAACTGGCCTAGGCCCGGAACGCCCTGGTCGCGCCAAAACAGCCAATCCGTTACGGTCACGTGCCATTGCTCAGCAAGACGAAGGGCGAACGTGCCCAACAGGTTGATCTGGTCGTAGGCGTTGTTTTGGCGGGTGACGGACCGATCGTCGCTGGAATCGAAGCGGGTGCCGTTGTCGTTGGTATAATCGAAAGCGCCATTCCAACCCGCGTAATCCAATCCCAAGGTCAGGTCCCATTTTTCCTGGGGTTCTGCATAGAACAGGCGTGCTTCGCGTGCGCCGAAAGAACCGCCTCCACTGGAAAGTGTGAGTTCGCGCTGTCGAGCGCGACGGGTGGTGAGGGCGACCGTGCCGCCGATTGCGCTCCCGCCATACACCAGCGGTGCGGCTCCGCGATAAATCTCGATGCGTTCGATATTGCCGAGGGGCAGATGCGAGAAATCGGCCGGTCCACCGGCGGCGGAATTGAGCGAGACCCCATCGAGAACGAGCTGGACTTGATCGCTGGTGGAGCCGCGAATCGAGAGTGCGGCGAACGAAGCCGGTCCACCGAGGCGCGTTAAACGAACCCCGGCTTGCTGGTCGAGCAAACTGGGCAAGGTTTCGCCTGCGTCGTCGAAGTCTTCGCGCAAGAGGACGGTTCCGGCGGCGGCGCGATCGTGTTTGAGATCACGCGAGGCGCGGACATCTCGCACGGTAACAGGATCGAGTACGTAAGCCGCATTCGTCGTATCTGTTTCACCTGCTGCATTTGCCGTATCAGCCGCATCGGACGCATCAGCCGCATCGGACGCATCAGCCGCATCGGACGTATCAGCCGCATCGGACGTATCTGCTGCATCGGACTCATTTTGCGTCTCGGTGGCGAACGCTTGGACATCCAACAAGCCCGGCATAAGCAGGAGAAGCAAGAGCATCATGTCCGGGCGTTTTCCAAGCGGCATATCGATTTTCGTTTACCCCGATTAGTTCAGCGCCGCCACGGCGTCGAGGTCGAAACCTGCGCTGCCGATGGTGGGGTAGGGGTCGTAAATGACATGGCCGAAGCTGTCGAATGCGGTTCCGTCGCCGACGATATCCACGATACGCACATAGCTAATGTTATCGAGATCGACGCTTCCATCAAGCACCTCGGGACGATTGGAAAGGCTGGACAGATCGAATGGCGTGCCGAAACCCCGGCGATATTTTCCGGCCAAGCCATCGAATAGCGTCGGATTGTGTGTGCCATAGGCGGCAATCGCCGTTTCACCGAGATAGGCGTTATCGAAGCGCAGGAAAGTTTCGCCGTCGCTCGACACTTCGACGAAAGCCAGCTCCAGGAAGGTGTCGTTGAAGCTGTTTTCGAACACCGCCAGATCGGCTCCATCTCCGTTCTTGATGGAAGAGGCAAAACCCAAGGTGATAAGCCCACCACGTCCAAGGCTGACGATGGTCGTGGAAGAGCCTTCCGCCGCTCCCAGCGCTTGGTCGGAATCTTTCCATTCCGCATCCACTTCCGTACCGAAGGTGATGTTTTCGACGGAGTTGGCCCAGCCGATAATCGCCGGATCGTCTTTAGTGATGGCGCTGCTGTCCGGTTGTCCGGCGGCCGGAGGGAATGTTTCGCGTACATCATAAGCATAGCGGAAAGGCAATGGACGGCAGTCTTCGTCTTGTGTTCGGGCGAAAATGGTCATCAGACCGGCATTTTCGAGGGTGATGGTCGATTTTTCGGTCCAGCTTGCGGGAGTATCGGTCGATTTGCCTTGCTGCGTGCCGATTTCAATCGGAGTGTCACCCTCGACATGAAATGATAAAACGGCACCGATGGGGAGAATCGGCATGGCTGGAGCCTGTGGAACCGGGCAGGGAGGGCGCGGGTCGTCACCGTCGGGGTCGTCACCGTCGGGATCGTCGCCGTCGGGGTCGTCGCCGTCGGGGTCGTCGCCGTCCGGGTCGTCGCCGTCGGGGTCGTCGCCGTCGGGATCGTCACCATCGGGAGCGACCGCCACACAGCCGCTGCCTAAGGGCTCATATCCTTCATCGCAGACGCATTGGCCGGAAGTCGGATCGCAGGTGGCGTGTGTTCCGCAGTCGCTGCCTGCACAGAGATCGGTGTCTTCACGATCGCCGTCCGCGTCGATGGGTTCACAAACCCCATCGATATTCTGATAGCCGACATCGCATGATAAGGGGGATCCGGAGTCCTCCCCGCCCGAACAACCGAGGAATAGGGCGATGGTAGTGGCGAGGAGAACTCCGGAGATGGGCATGTTCGTTAAGAAGCGATTCATAATCGTTTCCTCTTCAACTTGGCTAATCAGCGACTGGAAGTCGCGCGTGTCAGTTTACTCCAACCGAAACCGCCGCAACCGGTGGCGAGGTTGCTGTCGTCGGCACGAGCGGTATCGAGCGCGGCCTGCTCGCTGGCGGCGTCGTAAGTGGTTTGGCAGATATACAGTTCCCACCCGTTCGTTGCATCCAGGTTCCATGTCCAATCGAAACGGCTCCACAAATCGGGATTGTAGGGATTGGCGGAGTCGTTTTGTGCGATCAACGTTTGGATCTGGTTGTCGATTTGAGTGAAGGTAAAGATACTCGGGTCGCCAAAGCCGCTTTGAGTCCAACTTGTTTCGCTAATGGCATGAGCCATGGAGTAATCGTCAGTGAAATCACCCATAATCATCGGGAATGCATCACCGGGAGTCAGAGAGCTCCACGCATTACCGCCACAGCCGGTGGCGAGGTCGCTGTCGTCGGCACGAGCGGTATCGAGGGCGGCCTGTTCGCTGGCGGCATCGTAGGCAGTCTGGCAATAATATGAGGTTTGCGTCCGGGTACCGCTGTCGGCCCATGTCCAATCGAAGCGGCTCCACAACCCGGGATTGTATGTATTCTGGTGGTCGTTTTGCGTGATCAGAACCTGGTTTGTGTTGTTGAATTGGCTGATATGGAAAACCGACGGCGTTCCGTATCCGCTTTGTACCCAAGAGGTTTGGGTGATGTCGTGATGCATGCTCCAAGAGTCGTCGTAGTTTCCGATAATCGCGAGGGGTTCGTCGCCGGGAGTCAGCATGCTCCAGGCGAAACCGCCGCAGCCGGTGGTGAGATCGGTTGCATCGGCGGCGGTTGTATCGAGTGCGGCTTGTTCGCTGGCGGCATCGTAGACGGTCTGGCAATAGTATAAGGTTTGCGTTCGGGTTCCAGCGCTGGTCCATGTCCAATCGAAGCGGCTCCACAGATCGGGGTTCCAGGTGTTGTCGCTGTCGTTCTGGGCGATCAGCATCATGGTGTCGTTGTCGTATTGTGTGATGTTGAAGAAGGAAGCATCAGGACCGACGCCCTGTTGCCAGCTATCAGCCGTGATGCGATGGAAGCCCTCCCAGCCGTCGAGGTAGTCGCCGAGGATGTCGAGGGGTTCCGGGTCGTCGCCGTCGGGATCGTCGCCATCGGGATCATCGCCATCGGGATCATCGCCATCGGGATCATCACCATCGGGCTCGTCGCCATCGGGATCATCACCATCGGGCTCGTCGCCGTCGGGGTCGTCGCCATCGGGGTCGTCACCATCCGGGTCATCGCCGTCGGGATTGTCGTCTCCGTCAGGTGGATCTTCGAGATAGTCGTCGCCACAACTTGTCAAGAACAGACCTGAAAGCAAACATCCGAGTAGGACAACCAGCAATAACCGTTTCGTCATGGATTTCTCCTTATTCGTCGACACACACTCCAAGCGTCGAAGGACGCGACCAGATAGAAGCATCGGATGAATGGGGTATTGGCAATTTGGGGAGGAGTGCCGAGAATACACAGACGAAACCTGTGCTTTCGACAAAAACGCCACGAAGGACGGGTGTTGCAACACGCGTCGACTCGTGGCGAAAGGAGACTGGTCCAAAAGATGGCACCGGCAACTCTCCCTCCGCGAGGAGACAATACCCAGCAGCAGGCGCGACAGGTTTTCCGGCTCGCGAATCATCCTACTTCCGGCGCCTTCCCAGGTTTACCCCAGTGGCCAATGCCGGTTTCGTCCTCGCTTACGGCGGCGGGACCGCGTCGGTGTTTCACCGATCTTCCCTATTCGCTGCCTACAAGACCCCCCGACTATACCGTCCCCCTGTTTGGGATGTCAAGCATTCGAAAAAGAAAAGAAGTGAGATGATGAATCGGCTATGGCTCGCAAAGATTCTGCAGGCGCAAGATGAAGGCGGTGAGCTGTTCGTCCACTCGGTGTGTAGCCTCCATAATGTCGGAGCCTAGACGAGCCTCCAGAACCTCCCACCAGGACACCGGGGCGCGGGATTCGTCAAGGTCGTTTATTGAGGCAAGTTGGTGGATGTTGCCGAGTGAAAAACGATGTCGGTCGGGGGAAAGCGCACGGGTCGTGATGAGGTCGTTGTCGTATATCTCGCCATCCGTATCGATAACCAATGCATCGGTGTAGAGAGGCTGGGCGGCTTGTTGCTCCATGTTGACGCATTCGAGCCGAAGGTCGCGTCGCCAGGCGCCATCCCAGAACTTGGCCAGCTTATCGAATTGGCGGGCAAGCGCTCCGATCGCTTCCGGTGACCACTCGACGTAGTAAGCCGGTAGCAGATTGAAGCGGCGGAAACCGCATTTGGCCAGATAAGCGATGTTCTCAACCAGGCGATCCGCCTGGCTGGGAGCGATGACGACATTGAGCGTGACGGTATGGGTAAAGGCGACAAGTCGCGCCCTGTAGCGTTCGAACCAGGCGTAGCTGTCGCCACCCGATGCCGCTTGCCGTTCGGTACAATGGCTTGTGCGGGTTCCATCGACGCTGGCCACAAGCCGTATGCGCGGGTCGGCGTCGAAACGATCGAGTAATTGTTCGTTCAAGCCTAAGCCGTTGGTGGTCAGTCGCAGGAGGCTTTGGGGGGGAAGTGTTTCAAGCAGAAGATCCAGCAGGTCGAGTCGTTGCAGCGGATCGCCTCCGCTGGTGCGGATTTCTTCGATTCCGGGTCCATAAAAAAGCTCGATGGCTCGTCGGAGCGTATCCGGAGCCATCGAGCGATTGTCTTTGTCGACCGGGCAGTAACGACAACGCAAGCTGCAGCGGGTGGTGAGCACGAAAGCCAGCCGACTGAAGCTCGGTGTTGCCATGCGTTCGACGGTCACCAGCTTCCGTGGGAGCCGTGCGAACCATGGGAGGCATGCGAAGCATGCGAACCGTGCGAGCCGTGCGAGCCGTGCGAACCATGCGAACCATGCGAACCGTGCGAGCCGTGCGAGCCGTGGGAACCATGCGAGCCGTGGGAACCATGCGAGCAGTGTCCGGCGTGCAGTTGCCCATCCACGGCGGCCATCGGATGTTCCATCGCACCCGGATCCCAGGTATGCATGTCCTCGTGTCCCGCCTCGCTGTGGCCCGTTTCGGCCGCTTCGGCGGAAAGCGTTTGTCCCAGGAGGATCAGGGTGGTTGAAACGGTAAGAGCCTGCTTCTTGGTGATTTTTCCTTCCTCGCCTTGGAGGAACATGTTCACCTTTTTCTTGATTTCCGGAATCTTTTTGGCGGTCATTCGCCGATCCTCCTTAATAGGGATCACACGCGTCGATTTGACGGAACTTCACAGTGATCCAACGCTCGAACACGCTTTGAATATCGCGATCTTCTTTCATTAAGTACGTGAACAGCCGGTCGAAGCTGGCCATGGCCTGCTTGCACCGTCCGTTGGTCGGCATCTGGCCGAAGATATCGCCTTGGGTGGCGTAATTGTATATCGGACAAACGCCGCAGTAAGGCTTGTAAGCGCAATCGCTGCAGAAGGGCAGGCCATCCTGCACCGAGGCGAGAACCAGGGTTCGAACGGCGTCCGATTCGATCATGTCGTTGTAGCAATCATGCTCGATTTCACCCATCTGGAAAATACTGTCGCCCATTTGATCCATCATGCGACCTTCGTCGCAGGTGAAAACCTTGCCGTCGTAGTTATAGGCGATCTGGCCGATGCCGGCCCCGCAAGGCGAACGCAATTCCATGTAGTTGGGGTCGCGGTCGGTGAGAATGCGAGTGAGGTAGATGGCTGCCATGCGTTCGATCAATTCGGTTCCCTTGAGATTGAGCTGGATGATGTACTCCAGCGATTTCTCGTAGAAATCGTTGAACTCCTCCATCGAGTAACCGATCTGCTCCCAGGTTTTGGTGACGAAACCGAAGGGGTTGAGCGGCCGCAGGTGAATGGATTTCAGCCCGAGTTTGACGTATTCATCGATGATTTCCTTCCACAGCGGCAGCGAGAAGCGCGTGGTGGTCATCAGGGCATCGACGTGAAAGACGTCCAGGTCGTAGCCGCGCTTTTTGTATTCGTCATGGAAGCGCTCAATCCATTGTACGGTGGCGTCGTAGCTCGATCCATCGCACCACACGCGGTTCTTTTCGTGGAGTTCCTTCGGACCGTCCAGAGATGTGCAAACGTAAACGTTGTTGTCCAACAGGAAAGCCAGTTTCTCGTCGTCCATCAAGCTGAGATTGGAAACCAGGGTGAACGCCAGATCTTTTCCGGCCTGGGCGTTTTTCTCGGTGGCGTATTCCACCGCAAACCGCAATGCATCCCAGTTGGCCAGCGGCTCGCCACCCTGAAACTCGATGTTGACCGCCGGGGAGGGACTGTCGAAAATCGCGTCGATTACCTGACGCGCCCGTTCGATCGGCATGTCGAATTCCTGTCGGTCCATGGCTTCGCGCGAGGCGTGGCAATAGCGACAGGTGTAGTTGCAGCGCAGAGTCAGAATCATGATGTGCAGATTCGGACCCGAGTTCAGAAATTCGCTACGCCAGCGTGTGATGTCGGTCGCCCGATGCAGATAATTGGGATCGCGCAGGAATTCCTTTTGGTTCAGGGATTGATGCAAGTCGGAATCCGCCTCGACATCGTCGTTCAGAAGTTGTTCGAACTGCTCCTCGGACAGCCAGATCCAGCGGCCGAGATCGTTGGTGACCAGAATCTGGTCGTTCAATCGCCGAAAGCGAATATTGGCGAGTGATTTATTGATTTTCTTGGGGTTGACTACCATGTCTTCTTTCCTGCAATCGTGCCATACAGCGCGTAGTTGGCGAATTCATCGACCAGAACATCCTTGATGTCGGGGTCGATGGCGGAGAAGGTTACCACATAATGATCGCCATCCTTCGCCATTTCGCTATGACAAAGCTCGCTGTAAGCCGAGATTGCATTTTTTACACCGGCGGAGCTATAAAGCTTCTTGTGTAAGCGTGCCTGCATCATTTTTCCAATCCCCTACCGATATCCGGGTGTACGTGTTTCCATTCAGCTTAAACAGCCAGCACAAACGCCGGTTTACGGGCTGCTGTATAGCCCGTTGGATACCTCCAGTTCATACGTGCTGCAGGTCGGGCTTTGGCCCGCCGATAGCGCTCGGTAGACCTTTACGAAGAAGGTCAGATTCTGCGTTTCGCAATTGTTGAACCCGGTGACACTTTGCGCCGTCGGTTTGCACGGGCAATGGCCGCGGCCCCAGGCTTTGTCATCCGCCGTAACGGGAGGGAATTTGTCGTCGGTGGCGAAATTGTAGTTCGTTTCACCGGTGCAGACCATCTCCGCGCAGTCGTTCAGGTAGATGTCGAAGGCGAATTCGGCGTCCGGGTTGTTCGTGAATTGAACCGATACGAAGAATTCGTCACAGTAGTTCGGGCCCGATTCCGGGCCGTCCTGCGCTTGAAACTGGAACCAATCGGCATCGGTCAGCGGGGCAATGTTTCCAGATACCAGCGCATACTGGTGGTTGTTGTCGATCAGGATCGGGGGGTTGGTCTGCACGGAATTCCCGCAAGAATTTCCGACGCCTCCGCTGTCGGAGGAATCCACGAGGCATTCGCAACCATTATCGGCTTCGCCATCGATGTCGTAATAACCGGATGAACATCCCGCGACGACACACCGACCATTGTCGCAGTCGGGTACGCCGTTGGGGGCTTCACAGTCGATGTTGCATCCGCCGCAGTTGCTGGGATCGGTCGAGAAGTCGAAGGTCTCATCGACGTACCCATTGCAATCGTCATCCTTCTCGTTGCAGATTTCTTCCGAACTGCGGTCTGCGCTGCCGCCCGGCATGGTGGAGCAGCGGCGCGAGTTTGTGCTGGCGCACTCCCACTCGCCCGGCACTTCCCCGCAGACGCCGATACCGATACAGGTTTGGCCTGCACCGTAATCTTCATCCGTCTGGCCGTTGCAGTTGTTGTCCAACCCATCGCAGATGTCGGGGGAGCCTTGGTACTGGCTGCCGGAATAGTCGGTGGAGCAGCGTTGCTCGTTTAAGTTTTTACACTCGTAAATGCCCGGTCCGCATTCTCCCAAACCTTCGCAGGGTTGGCCGACCTGCATGAAATCGTCGGTGAGACCGTTGCAGTTGTTGTCCAGGTTATCGCATAATTCCGGCTCGGCCATGTTTTCGGATCCGCCGGGGTTGGTGGAGCAGCGCACCGTCGTGGTGGTGTCGCATTCCCAGACACCGGAGCCGCATTGGCCGATTCCGATGCAGGGATCGTTGATGTTGTAGCTTTCGTCGGTTTCCCCGTCGCAATCGTTATCCAGTCCGTCGCAGAAATCCTGGAAGTAGATGTAGTCGCTGCCGCCCGGATCGCTGGAACAGCGGCGGGTGGTGCCGTTGGGGTGGCATTCCCATACGCCTTGTCCGCATTCGCCCGTTCCCGAACAGGATACCGGGTTGCCTTGCGGATCGTAGATGCTGAAATCCTCGTCGGTCATGCCGTCGCAATCGTTATCGAAGCCGTCGCAGGTTTCCTGTTGGAAGATATAGTCGCTGCCGCCGATGTCGGTCGAGCAGATAACCTGCAGGAAGTTGCGCGGGTCGCATTCCCATACGCCGAAGCCGCAAACGCCCTGGCCTTGGCATTGAGTTCCCACCAGATGGGGTTCCTGATCGTAACGACCGGTGAAATAATCCTCATCGGTCTCGCTATCGCAGTCGTCGTCCTGGTCGTTGCAGACTTCATAGGAGTTCGAGCTGGTGCTGCCGTGCGGATCGGAGGAACACTGCACCCAGTATTTGTCGTCGATGGTCAGGGGCGAAGCGCATTCGATGAAGCCGAAGCCTTCCGTGCCGCAACCGCCCTGACCGGTGCACAAGTCGCCGATGCAGTGGCCGTTATCGTTGCAGCGGGGAGCCGGATCGCCTTTGTAAGCGACGAAATAAGGATCTTCGTCGACTTCGCCATCGCAGTCGTTGTCCAGTCCATCGCATTGGTCGTCCGCTGCCCCGTTGTCGTTGGCGTTGCAGTAGGCTTCGGAAGCCGTTTTACAGCGCCATTCACCGAGACCGCATTCGCCTTCGCCGACGCAGATTTCGCCGACGAGGAAGTTTTCGTCGGTTTCTCCGTCGCAATCGTTGTCGAGGGTGTCGCACACTTCCTCGTTGTAGACGAACTGCGAGCCGCCCACGTCGGTGGAGCAGCGCACCGAGAAACGATCGCCCGCGCACTCATAGGTGCCCAGCCCGCAGGCGCCGACGCCGTCGCACTGCACGCCGATGGGGAAGTCTTCATCGGTGTTTCCGTCGCAATCGTTGTCGTAGCCGTCGCAGATTTCATACGGCACCTGGGATTCCGGGGTGGGCCGGAAGCAGTAGTACCCGCAGGGATCTTCGGGGTCGATGGTGTAATGCTCGTCCTGGCAGGGCACGCCCGTGCCTTCGAAATACACCCAAGTCAACTCGTTGACCGGGTCGTTGGAGTGGATCCACAGGTGAAGCTTGTGCTGGAAGAGGTAATGATAGGGGCAGAAATCCACCGTGAATACCCATTCTTTGTTGGGTTCCTGGCTGGAATTGGGGGCGATTTCAACCGATTCCACCAGGGGTGGATCGAAGTTGACCATCGGCCAGGCCTCTTCGACGCTCATCAGTGCGATCCCGATTTCATCGATGACCAGGGTTCCGAAGCCGATGTTCTGCACCCGGATTTCCACCGGTCCCTTGCAGGTGTTGTTTTCGACTTCGCCGAAATCGTGGGGAGACGCCAAGGTGGTCGGCGGTGATACGGCGATCACAGGGTTAACGCCCGAACCATGAAGGTTGAAATCGGCCTCGGCATGGTCGGGCCGAAAATCGTTGGTTTGCGCCTGCAATACCGCGTTGTGTTGACCGGTGTAAAGCTGCGGTTCATAAGTGATGTCGAAATCGAAGTGGTCGCCGGGTTCGATGCCCGTGTTGCTCGGTGGCCAGACGGTGTAAAACTCGCTGGTGCCCGAGATGACCTTCACCTGCGGAACTTCGCATTTGTAAGAGCCTTCATTGGTGACACGCAGTTTGTTGGTTTTCGAGGTGCCGATGGCCACTTCACCGAAATCGATCGTGTCGACGAAGTTGGGATCGCCGACCACGGAGAATTGACACCAGGGCCACACAGCCGTTCCACGCACGGTAACGTCGTACTGCGGTGTGGTGGGGTTGTTGGTGTGGATGGTCAGTTTTCCTTCATGGACGAACAGTTCCTGCTGATGGCGCGGCGTGTAACGGATGGTGAATGTCTCCGATGCGGTATAGTCCAAAGTAACGGGCAGGGACTGCGCGTCGACCGGATCGAGCGTAAACGCTTGCGCGTCTTCGGTGGGGTTGGTGACCGTGATACTGGTGATATCGAGTTGGCCGGTGCCCATGTTTGTAACGGTGAGGGTTTCGGAATCGGTGGATTCGAGCAACACCCGGCCGAAGTCGATCACGGTGGGCTGCACCACGATCAGGCTCTGGACGCCTTCAAATTGGACCGGTATTTTCTGGGTCGGTTCGTCGATGTCGTTGCTGCAGATGTTGATGAAGTATTGCTGGAAACCCAACGTTTGTGGAGATGCCTCCACGCGGAATGTTTGATATTGATTGGGCGGAATGATGGCGCTGGCCACGCCGCCGCGGACGTCGAGCTTCAATTCATCCTCGTCGGGTGGGGTCTGCCATTCGATGCCGCAGATTTCGATCGTGCCGCCGCAGGCCGCGCGTAAAGCGACTTCCTTCGAGGTGGTCTGGCCGACGGTGATTTTTCCGAAATCGATGGGGTTGGGCTCGACTTCCAGGCAGGGTTGTACCCCGCTGCCTTCCAGATCCACATACACTTGGTTGTTCGGGCTGGGAGGGGAGTACGGGTTGGTATCGGCATCATGCGTGATGACGATCCGCACGTCGTGGACGCCTTCCGTTTGCGGCCGGTAATACACGAAGAAGAAGGCGGTGTTTTCGGGTCCGAGGTAAATCGGGATGCTGTCGCTCAGGTTCTCCTGTAAACGGAAATTCGGCTGCTGGGAGGGTGGCGGATCGAGTGTAATACCGAGGATACTCAGGGTTTTGTTCACTTCATCCTGGGTGTCGGGGCGCACGTTTTTGAGGGTGATCTGCAGGGGGATTTCCTGGCTGCCGACCTCGACTTCGCCGAAATCGTATTCCGTCGGCGAGACGAAAATCTCGGAGGTGCCCTTTTCTTCGCTTTCCAGAATCACCACTGGTTGTCCGTTATTGGCGGTGCGGCTCAAATCGTTGCAGACGATTTCCACTTTGCCGAGGTCTTTACCCGGATCGGTTGGCGTGAGCAGGATCGAGTAACCTTGAGATTCGCCGGGAGATAGGCGCAGGGGAAGTTGGGGGCGGGCTTGCCAGTCGTAGTCGGGGCTGGTGTCGTTGCTGAATTCCATCGAGATGATTTCCAGCACGTCGCCGCCGTCGTTGCGGATGTTGAAGGTTTGCAGGCCGGATTCGTTGAGCACCACGGCTCCGAAGTTGAGTCGGCTGGGGCTGATCGTGATACAGGGCTGCTTGTTGCAATCCCAATTGTCGTCACCGCCGTCGCCATCGGAGGGGTCGTCGCCGTCGGTGTCGACATATTCGGTGCAGGTGCAGGTGTCGTCGCAATATTCACCGGCATTGCAATCGTTATCGAAGGCGCAGTCGCCCAGGGACGTGTCGGCGCAACTGTTCTGTGTCACGCAGGCGCCCAGGAAGCACACGTAGCCGCTTCCGTACGTGTCGATGCACTCGCTGTCGAGCGTACATTCATCGTCGATTGGACCGGTATCGCCGTCGGTGGCCACCTCGTTGTCGCCCGGCACAGCCTGATTGTTACTATCGCTGCAGGCGGCGGTTGCGAAAAGAAGCAGCGCCAACAGAAGGACCCATAGGGTCCGACGCCCCATCGATAAACTTATCGTGTGCATGTGTTCGCTCCTGGACTACATGATGAAGGTAACACTTCCATAAATTGTGAGATACCGCGTGGCTCCTATCTTTATCATCTTATGATCAAACGCTTGTCAAGTCAAGCGGATTTTTCCGCTTGCAAAGTGCCGACATCGTGGAAATCATTATGAAAAACAAGAGTCGCTTTTTGAATTCGATCGTCGGCGCAGCCAAACCATGAGTGCCAATAACAAAGCCAACCCGATATCGGGACCGTTTCCGCCCGTGTTTCGGCAGCCATCCGAACCCTCTGCCTGATCCTGCACGCAACGGTCTCCCTGTAAACTGTAACCGGGGAGGCAGGAGGACGGCGTGGTCGGTTCGTCGGTGCCATCGCCGTCGGTTTCGCCGTTGACATCGCCGTCCGGCGGATCCGTTTCGTCGTTGGGGCCGACGTCGCCATCCGGCAGCGGGAAGTCGTCGATTGGGGTTTTAGCGTCGGTTTCGACGAATTCCGTGTATTCGAAATCGCCGTCGGGCCAAGCCTCGAAGTCGGTGTCGTACTCCCAGTCGCCATCCAGTTCGCTGTCGGCGTCGCCATCGGGGACCACCGGGGGGTTCCCTTCACTGGTCAAGTGGCCCAGAATGCGCTGCATGACTTCCCGCCGGGTGTCTGGCGGTTGGAGCGTTTCGAAGGGGATGCCCAGATAGACGAGGTCGGGGGCGCAGATTCCCGCCCCCTTGGAGGGTGTTTCGTAGGTGAGACAGAGGGTCGCGCCGCTATCGGTGGCTGGCGAAATCACGTCGGGCCAGTCCACATCGTAGATGCCGTGGCTGCCGTCGTCGAAACCGAAGGTCATGCCATCGAACAAACCGTCCACCGTTCCGGACAAAGAGTAGGTGTCGGCGTCGTCGGCCACATAGGCGGCTTTGAGCGTGTCGGTATAAAACGCCAGGTAATCGGCTTCGCCTTCCGCCGAGACCGCCATATCCCAGCCGATTTCGGAGCCGCTGACGAACAGTGCGCCGCCCGCCGCCAGATAGGTTTGCAACTGAGTGCGCGCGGCTGAGGAAAAGCTGCGATAGGTCGCCGGTTCGCCGGGAAGCATGGCTTCTTCACCCGCGATCCAGTCCACCAGATCGAAAGGCGTGAGATCCACCAATCCTTGCTCGACCGCTTCATCGGAAGCGGAGACAAAATAATAGTCGCCGCCTGCCGCGATGTCGGCCGCGTGAATCAGACCGTACTCGCCCGTGTTTTCCTCTTCCTGAACCGAGCGGTCGAGGCGGTTGAAGCCGTTGACGATCAGGATCTGCGGAAAGTCGGAGCCTTGCAATCGCACGGCGACCGGTTCGGAGGCCAGGCTTTCGCCGCCCGCGTTGACCGCCGCAACTTTGAAGGCGTAGAGCGAACCCGCTTCGAGATCGTTGAAATCATAGTGTGTTTCGGCTGTGGTCACGAGGCCGTTATCGAAGCCCTGTCCGCCTTCCGATAAATAGATCCGGTAATGATCGGGAGCCGTTTCGGTGCCCCAGGTACGGTCGGAGGTCGGTTCCCACATCAGCCTCAAGACGCCCGGAGTCGCCGGCAGGGCGCGCAGATTTCGTACCGGGAGCGGGTAGAGCGGGGCGGGGACGTCGAAGAAGTCATAAGCGGCTTTCACGATGGCGCGGGCGACCGTTTCGCGGAAGGGGGGCCGCCGCAGGAAAACCGAGTCGTATTCGGTGTCGTGAAAACCGACTTCGATCAGGCAGCCGGGCATGCTGGCCAGCTCGCGTAACTCACCGAAATTGGCGGATTTAACGCCACGGTCGGTCCAAGTCGGATCCCATTCCGAGCGAATGGCCGTCACCACGTGCTCGTGGACGAGGCCGCGCCAGGTTTCGCTGCCTTCGGTGGCGTCGCCGTTGTACATGAAGGTATCGGTGCCGTAGCCCAGGTTGGGGCTCCCGGCGGCGTTGGAGTGCAGCGAGATGTAGGCGTCGGCTCCTTGCCAGTTGGCGTATTTGGGACGGGCGGTGACGTCGCCGGAGTTGTCTTCCATCGTGGAATTATACGCTTCCGGGGGTGCGCCCACGAATTCCACCCAGTAGCGGGCGGCTTCTTCCCAGCGCGGTTTGTTCGAGGTCGCGCCATCGCGTGAAAGGCTGCCCATGCCGCCACCGAATTTGACCGCATCGGCAATCACCGCGCCGTCCTGGTCCGATTGGGGGGAGAGGGCCACGCCCTCGCCGTATGCGCTTCCTTCTCGGAAACGGTAGGTGCCGATGTACAGCCAGCGCAGGCTGTTGATTTCCTGGTTGACGGTAATCCGGCTGTCGCCGCCTGCGTGGCGAATGATGTAGTGAGCATCGGTGACGCGGTTTTCCCCGGATCGGAACGCCAGGTAAACCGCGTAGTCGTCGGTTTTCGGGAAGTCGGGCCGCCACCAGGCCCACGCGCCGTCTTCGGACGAGGTGTAGGTGAAACGGTAGGTGTCACCGACAAAGCCGGTGTAATCGCTGGTTTGCCATTCCGGGCCGTCCTGGTAGGCAGGAGCGCCGGTTTCGTCGTCCACGATGATTTCCGTGGTGTTCCTATCGCGTTCGCGGCAGGAATACACCTCCGCCCCAGCGTGCTCGAAGGCGGTGATCACGTGCGCGGCCATGCGCCAGTTGGTGAAATCCTCGATGATGCCGTTGATCAGCGGGCGTTGGGTATACCAATCACCCAGACTTTCCACCCAATACCAGCCGTGGCCGGGGCTCACGACGATGCGTTTGCCGCTCAAACCGCCGGAGAACGGAAAGGCCGCCTGTTCGGGGACGGCCTCCAGCGAGGGTAGCGGCGCAGGCGGATTGACGAATGTCGTCGGGCTTGGTTGTTTGACGAAGTCGTCCAGTGCGCGCGGACCGTTCGGGGTGTCGATGAAGACATGCAGTTGTGTGGCGTCGCCCATTCGGGTCGCCAGAAGCTGAACCACCTGTTCCACCCGTGCCAGGTCGGCGGTCAGGGGAAGAAAATCCTGCGATAGCGTCACTTGCAACGCATTGCCGGAGCGCCGGTCGGCCAGCAGTCGGGTTTTCGGGCCGAAGACCGTCGGGTGTGCGGCGATGAGGGTGGTGAGCGATACATCCGTTTCGGAGACAAGGGGGGCGGCGTAAAGCGAGACCGTTATTCCGAAATGTAGAATCAATCCAAACAGAGTGAAGATCCGCATGTTTTTCTCCGCGACTCGCGTAATGATTTCGTCTATAATCTAGCACGAGCCGGGGCCGGTCACAAGGGGCGACGATTCAAAGCTATCTTTCACTTCGCAAAGCACCCTAGGGCTCTTTTTCGTTCTCCCGGGTTATGAAAAACCCCTTGACCGGCGGACGGCGGCAAGATCAAAAAAAACCTTGCCATTTCAAGGGGGGACTGCTAGGTTACTTCGTCCGCGGCGAGGCTGTCGCCGTGGGAACTACAATCTGGCGGGCTGAAAGGCCCGGCAAACCCTTGTCTCTCCGAGGTCGCTCGGCCGGAAGGGGAGGCTGTTTAGCCGAGAGGAGTTTGCGCATGAAGCAACGAGAGTACGAGACTATTTTCATCCTGCGACCGGACATCGGGGAAGATGCCGTGACGCCGGTGGTGGAGCGCGTCAAAGGCGTGATCGACACCAAGGGCGGGCACCTGATCAACGAGCAGAATTGGGGTAAAAAGCGTTTGGCTTATGAAGTCAAAAAGCACCTCAAAGGCATCTACGTCTATCTTCGCTATCTGGCGCCCAACGACGGCGTGGCCGAACTCGAACGCACCATCAAGATGATCGAACCGATCATCAAGTACCAGACGATCAAGCTGGAAGACGATGTGGTGGCCGAAGAGCGCATGGCCGAGATTTCCGCCGAGCGCGAGCGCGAGGAAGAAGAGCGTCGCCAGCGCGCCGAGCGCGAAGCGGCCGAGGCCAAGGCCCGTGCCGAAGCTCAGGAAGCCGATGCGGAAAAAGCGGAAAAGTCGGATGAAAGCGCGGAAGCCGATAAAGGCGATGCCGAATCCACTGAAGAACCCGCCGCCGCCGAAGATGACGCCGCCGCTGAAGATGACGCCGCCGCCGAAGATGACGCCGCCGCTGAAGGTGACGACGCCGCCGAAGCCGAGAAACAGGACTGAAATACGGAAAACGACGCCGCCTTGGGCGGTTGAGTCATAGGAAGGAGATGTTCCATGGCACGCATGCGAGCCGGTATGAAGAAGAAACGAAAGAAGAGACGCGCCCATCCGAAGCGGAAGGTGTGCCGCTTCTGCGCCGATAGCTTGCTTGTTATCGACTATAAGAATGTCAGTCTGCTTGAGCAGTTCGTGACGGAACGCGGCAAGATCGTCCCGCGCCGCATTTCCGGCACCTGCGCCAAGCATCAGCGTCGTTTGAGCCTGGCCATCAAGCAGGCGCGTAACATCGCCATGATGCCTTACATGGTCCTGGGCGAATAAAAGCGGAAGGAGGCGATCATGAAAGTGATCCTGAAGCAAGATATCAAGGGCCTGGGCAACGGCGGCGACTTGATCGACGTGAAAGACGGTTATGCTCGCAACTATCTGGTCCCGCAGGGACTGGTCAGCCCGGCCACCAGTAAAAACATCAAGAGTGTCGAGCACGAGCGGCAGGTCATCGCCAGCCGGTTCAAGAAAGAAAAGGAGATCGCGGAGGAGTTGGCCGCGCGTATCGCCAAGACGTCTTGCACCATCGCCAAGCGCGTGGGCGAGAACAACCGCCTGTTCGGGTCGGTGACCAACAAAGATATCGAAGAGACCTTGCGTGAGGAAGGCATCCTCATCAATCGGCGCTCCATTCAGCTCGACGATCAGGTCAAAGAGCTGGGCGTTTACGAAGTCGCCATCAAATTGCATGTCGATGTTACCGCGACTCTGAAACTCTGGGTTGTGGCTAAGTAAGCGGAACCACGGATTCTTCGGGCCCCGCATTGACAGCGGGGCCTTTTTTGTGCACAGTAGGGCCTTCGAAGGATTAACAACATGCCATCTGATCCCTTGCTGCAGCGGGTTCCGCCTCATTCCATCGATGCCGAACAGGCGTTGCTGGGCGGTATCCTGATCGACGCCAATTCCCTGAACATGGTGACGGAAATCGTGCGTCCGGAGCATTTTTACCAGGAAAGCCACCGCCACATCTTCACGGCGGTCCTCGAATTGTCGAGTCAGGCGGCCCCCATCGATCTGGTGACCTTGAAGGACCGGATGGAAAAGGCGGGTGTTCTGGATACCGTGGGTGGGGTGGAATATCTGGCCGAACTGGCCGCCCGCGTGCCGACGGCGGCGCACGCCACCGCCTATGCCCGGCTGATCCGCGAAAAGGCGCTGTTGCGCAACATCATCCACGCAGGCATGGAAATCGTCGGGGAAGGCTTCGACGATCCCCCCGATGTGGAAGATTTCGTCGATCGTATGGAAAAGCGTCTGTTTGACATCTCCCAGGAGAAGATCGAGCAACCTTATCGGCAGATCAAAGATGTGGTCCACGAAGCCTTCAAACGGATCGAAGAACTCGATTCGCATGTTCCGGGTGCGGGGGGCGTCAATACCGGGTTTTACGAGCTCGACCGCATGACCTCCGGCTTGCAGCCCTCGGAGCTGATCATCGTGGCCGCCCGGCCCGCCATGGGCAAAACCTCGCTGGCCCTCAATATCGCCACCCATGCGGCCCTGAATGTAGGGGCCAAGGTGGGGGTCTTCAGCTTGGAGATGAGCCGCAACGAACTGGTGATTCGCATGATGTGCGCGCTGGCGCGGGTGGATTCGCAGAATTTCCGCACCGGACGACTCAACGACAAGGAATGGGTCGATCTCAGCACCGCCGCCGACCGCCTATCGGCAACCGAAATCTTCATCGACGATGCGGCCGATCTGAATATTATGGCGCTGCGTTCGAAGGCGCGCCGTATGAAAATGATGCACGGACTCGATCTGGTGATCGTCGATTACCTGCAGTTGATGCGTGGAGTCGGATTGGGGCGCGATGCCAGCCGCGAGCAGGAGATTTCCCAGATTTCCCGTTCGCTGAAAGGGTTGGCCAAGGAACTGGAAATCCCGGTGATGGCTTTGTCGCAGCTCAACCGCGATCTTGAGAAACGGCAGGATAAGCGTCCGCAGCTCTCCGATTTACGTGAGTCGGGCGCTATCGAGCAGGATGCCGACGTGATCATCTTCATCTACCGCGACAGCTACTACAATCCCGACAAGGTGGAAGAGGAAAACAACGCCGAAGTGATCGTGGCCAAACAACGATCCGGTCCCACCGGCAAGGCGGAAGTTCGCTACTTCCGCCAATACACGCTTTTCGAAAACGCCTCGGACGAAGACGACGACGCCTACGGGGGCTACGGGAACTAACGCTCAACTATTGAGGATTTTCATCTGGCCGGTCGGGTCGATCAGGGCACGGTCGATCAGAGCCGTCAGGGTCTGTTTGGCGCGTCCGACCGCTTCGAAGGGGGATAAGCCTCCGGCGATGAATGCGCAAACCGCCGCCGAGAAGTGGCAGCCCGTTCCGTGTATATCTCCCACCGGCCGTTTCCTGGCCTTGAAATAGTGTTGTGTTTCGCCGTCATAGAAGAGGTCGAGCGCCCCTTCTTCGACGCTGTCGCCGCCGGTGATGACGACCGCCGGAGTGATCTTCGGTACGAGCAGGCGGGCGGCGCGTTCCATGTCGGCCAGGTTTTCAATCGGTATTTCGGCCAGAAACGCGGCTTCCTCGACATTCGGCGTGATCAGGGTCGCCAGCGGCAGCAGGTTGCGTTTCATATATGCAACCGCTTCTTTTTCCACCAGCCACATGCCGCGGGTCGGGACCATGACCGGGTCGATGACCAATGGAATCGGGTGGGCCTTGAGGGCTTTCACGATCTCGCGGGCCAGGTCGCGATTGGGGATCTGACCGGTTTTGGCGCAGGCGACCGGAAAATCCTCAAAAACGGCGGTTAGTTCCTGGCGTAAAGCCTTGGCTGAGACGGGGTGAATTCCCTTTACGCCACGAGTGTTTTGTGGGGTCAAGGCGGTCAGCGCCGTCAGTCCATAGCGTCCGAGGCGTCGGAAAACGCGCAGATCCGCCGTGGCTCCCGCGCCGCCGGTCGGATCGAGACCGGCGATGGTCAGGCAAAAAGGCGGCAACGCATCGGCAGGTTGCTTGGAAGATGGCATGACGTTCCTTCCCATTGAGGAGTTTGCAGCCGAGAAGGCTGGCTAAACTCGGATTAATCCTCACTGTTCAGGGAAGGTAAGCCGGTCCGGACTGAATGTCAATGGCCTTTACAGGATTTGGGCTCGATGCCCAGGAGGCTGATTTTTTTACGTAGGGTGTTGCGATTAATTCCAAGAATATCAGCAGCTTTGCACTGATTGCCGCGTGTGCTTTGCAAAACCAGTTCGATCAACGGGCGTTCAACCATGCTGATGACCGTTTGGTAGAGGTCGCCTTCCAGGGTGTGATCCAGCTTTGGGACGACGGTTTTCAGCTTCTGATAAACGATCGACTCCAAAGAATAGGCCGAAGCACCGCGTTCGTGCGGAAACCCGAGGCTTTCAGCGGACTTCTCCTGAACGGATTCTGAGTAGAAAGCAAAACTGCTTGATTTTGAATGCACTTCCACCTGCCTCCATTAATGAATGGGGGTGAAAAAATGGGTTATTTCGGTTGAATGGGTGGTGTCGGTCCCCACCGACCTCTAAACTATCGGAGATTCGGCTTGCTGTCAAGACACAAATTAAAAAAATAATTTCAGGCCGATTTTGCCCGAAAAATGCTTAAAACAAAGGCCTGTCGTAAAATAGGCCTATTTCGCGATATGGATAAATAATTATAGTACAAGATAATATCGGAATCATCATGATGATAATTAAGGCAAGAGTGTTTTTCGCGGAGACGGTGGCTTAAATGGAAGAAATCGCGACGTTTGCCGTTCTTCATTTTCAATATCCGATTGACAATTTTCGAGGTATTTCTATCATCAAGTGAAAGCGAATGTGATCAACCCGTTAGATCGATATGAGGAGGACGTTATGGAACCGTTGGATTATGGATTCAAAACGCATATGAGCGTATCGCCCGAGCAAGCCGAAATCCGTGTACGCGAAGCCTTGTCCCGCGAGGGCTTCGGCGTTCTCAGTGAAATCGATGTGCAGGCCACCATGAAGAAAAAACTAGACAAAACGATCCGGCCTTACCGCATTCTGGGTGCCTGCAATCCGCCTTTCGCGTATCAGTCGATCAGCGCCGAACCCGATATCGGCCTGATGATGCCCTGTAACGTGGTCGTTTATCAAAACGCGGATGGCACGACGACCGTCTCGGCCGTCAATCCCATGGCTGCCATGGGGGCGATCGGCAATCCGGCCTTGGCCGATGTGGCGGCGGGAGTCAGCGAAAAGCTCAAGAAAGTCATCGAAAGTCTGTGAGCGGTCTCCGGACCTTGCGGCCGGGAGACAAGGAGAACGGCGATGACGGATGAACGGGATTTCGTGGGATTCGGGCATGGTGCGACGGGCTTTCTGCACGACCTGGCGCGCAACAATGTGAAGGATTGGTTTGTCGAAAACAAAGAGCGTTACGAACGCGAGTTGGTCGAGCCCGCCCGACGTTTCGTTATGGCTCTGGGAGCGCGGCTGCATCCCAGCGCTCCCGGAATCGTGGCGGAGCCGCGCATCAATGGGTCCATCTTTCGCATCTATCGCGACACCCGTTTTTCGAAAGATAAAACACCCTACAAAACCCACCTCGGAATATTTTTGTGGGAAGGGGCGGGTAAGAAGATGGAGTCGAGCGGGTTTTATTTTCATTTGGAGGAAAGCGGCCTGATGTTGGGAACGGGCATTCATTGTTTCTCCAAACCGCTGCTCGACGCCTACCGACAGGAGGTGGTGCATCCCAAACACGGTCCGGCTCTGGTCGCGGCGATCGGCGAGGTGGCCGCAGCCGGGGACTATGCCATTGGGGGAGAGCATTACAAACGCGTGCCGCGTGGATTCGATGCGGAACATCCGCATGCCGAGCTGTTGAAATATAACGGATTGTGGGTCAGTTGGAACGGGCCGGTGCCGGCCTCCCTGACGTCGGCTCGACTGGTGGAATTTGTCGCCCGGCGTTACGAAGCCATGTTGCCGGTGCATCGGTGGCTTTTAGGGATGACAGAACGGCTGAAATAAATTATTCTCAATCAACAAGTCGTAAAATCATTTAAAGGGAGGACAAGCGATGCCGATGCGATTGGCAGGGTCTTGGGTGATGGGGCTGCTTGCCGTAGCTTTACTGATTGGCTGTGTGAGCGGCAAGGGAGCGTACATCAACAAAACCGGCAAAATGGTGGTTCCGCCGCAATTCGAGAAAAGTCGCCCGTTTGTCGCGGGATTGGCCACGGTGTATGTCGGCAAGCGCTGGGGCTATATCGGGCTCGACGGTCAGTTCTCCATCAATCCGCAGTTTGCCGAAGCCTATCCGTTTAGCGAAGAATTGGCGCGGGCCAAAACCGGCAAGCTGTACGGGTTTATCGACCGACGGGGCTTGTACACGATCAATCCGTCTTTCAAAGACGCTCGACATTTCTCCGAAGGTGCGGCGGCGGTCAAACAAAAGAAATGGGGCTATATCGACACCTCGGGAAACCAGATCATTCCGGAACAGTTCGATGAGGCCGGACCGTTTTCGCAGGGGCTGGCCTGGGTGAAGGTCAAGGGCGATGTGGGGTATGTCGATCGTAGTGGTTCGCTGAAGATCCCCGCCCAGTACAAAGCGGCCCGCTCGTTTACCGAAGGTCTGGCGGCGGTGAAGGTTGAGAAGAACTGGGGCTATATCACCCCGGATGGCCAGCTGATCATCCAGGCTCAATTTCAGAATGCGCGGCCTTTTCACAACGGGATGGCGGCGGTGAAAGTGGACAAACTGTGGGGCTTCATCAATGCGGGCGGACAATTCGTCATCAACCCGCAATTCGATGAGGTGTTGCCGTTCTCCGAAAATCTGGCGGCGGTGCGCCTGGCTAATGTGTGGGGTTTCATCGATGATGCGGGCAAGTATATCATCAACCCGCGTTTCAAAGCGGTCGGCTCTTTTTCCGAGGGTCTCGCGCCGGTTCTGGACGACTCGAAAAAGTGGGGGTTCATCGGAAAATCCGGCCAGTTCATCATTCAACCGCAGTACAACTTCGCCAGTTCGTTTGCCAGCGGCTTGGCGGAAGTGAAGGTCAAGCTGTAGCTTGTATTCGTTTTTTGGCGAATCCGGGCGGCGTGAGCCGCCCTTTTTCTTTGGCAGAAGACGAACCGATTCAGCGTTTGAGGATTTCGTCCACGATGAAACCGGCCACGTGTTCGGCATAGGTGCCGGGCCCGAAACCGGCGTTGAAACCGAGTTCCAGGGCGAGTTGGTGCGAGATCCGCGGACCGCCGACGATCAGAATCATTTTCCCGCGAACGCCGTAGCTTTCGGCCAGCTCGATGAACTCGGTCAGGTTTTCCACGTGGGAATCCTTGGCCGTCACCACCTGCGAGACGAGCACCGCATCGGCGTTTAGGTCGATGGCGCGTCGCAACAGGGTGTCGTTAGGCACTTGGCTGCCCATGTTCAGCGCCTCGATCCAGGGATAGCGTTCCAACCCGTAGTGCTGGTTATACCCCTTCATGTTCATAACGGCGTCGATACCGACGGTATGCGCGTCCGATCCGGTACAAGCGCCCACGACGACCAGCTTGCGCCCGATCTGCGTTTCGATCAGGCGATTGACATCGTAATAGCTGTAGGCGTTCGATTCCACTTTGGGGACCACGATGGATTCCACATCGATTGTGTGGACGCTTTTGCCATACACCACAAAGAAGGTGAAGCCGTTTCCCAAGTCGTGGTGGTGCACCACCAGAACATCGGTGAAACCCATCCGCTCGGTCAGTTGTCGAGCGGCTTCGGGGGCGCGCTCGTCGGCGGGAATGGGCAAGGTGAAGGAAAGCTGAATCGCCCCGTCGTCCAGGGTGTCGCCGTAGGGTTTGACTTTTTTAAGATCGATCGTCATGGTGGTTCCTACTCGTCGATGACCGCGTGAAGCGTGGTTCTGAATACATCCAACATGGGATTGAAATAGCGGTCGCTTTTCGGTGCGACGCCCGTCAGGCCTTTGCCGCCGTCTTTGGGACGTTTGACGTCGGCGAAGCGTCCCTGTGCAATGGAATCCATCAGGCCCGTCGCCGCCACTTCTTCCAAAAGCGTGGTGGTTTCATCCAAAACTTGGGCGGCTCGGGTTTGTATCAACCCGCCGTCCTTGAAAACCAGTTCGTCGCCGATCGAGCGAACGGCATTCATCACCAAGCGGGCGTTTTGAATCGCCAGATAGCGGTCTTGCAGATAGGGAGTGTGGATGGCTTCGGTGAGCATCCCCAGAAGTTGGATGCCCTGGCCGGTCCATTGCGATACGAGGTTGAACAACGCATTGACCAGATGGGTGCGGAAGATGTCGCCGGTCATGTGTTTGGTGGGCGGCATGTATTTGAGCGGATGCTCGGGGAATACTTCGCGCAGCATCTGCGCCATGGCCAGTTCGAGCAGGAAGCTGTTTTCGATCTCCGGCTTGATTTCATAGGCATGGCCCAGCCCCATCAGGTCGGGCGTCAGGCCGGAGTTAAGGGCGAACTGTTCGTTGATCAGGTCGGAGGCCAAAACGGTGTTCGCCGCTTCCACAGCGTCGGCGGTGGTGAGGTAGTTGTCTTCCCCGGTGTTGATGGTGGTGCGCGCATAGGCGTTGATCATGCGCGAGAAGTGCTGATCGCAGAAGGTGCGCAGCATGTTGATGTCGCGGAACAGAATGCCGTACATGCTGTCGTTGAGCATCATGTCCAGCCCTTCGAGCGCGCCCATGGCCGAGATCTCGGGCATGCACAGCCCCGAGGCGTAGTTCACCAGGCGGATGTAACGGCCCAGTTCGTCGCCCACCACATCGAGAGCGTCGCGCATGAGCTGAAAATTTTCCTGCGTGGCGTAGGTACCGCCGAAACCTTCGGTGGTGGTGCCGTAGGGAACGTAGTCGAGCAGGCTTTGGGCGGTGGCGCGAATCACGGCGATGATGTCGGCACCCTGACGGGCCGCGCCTTGCGCCTGCAGGATATCTTCGAAGATGTTGCCGGTGGCGACGATGACGTAAAGCAGCGGTTGCGAACGCGGCGGCTCGTCGGCGATTTTCTCTTCGCGGATGGCCGTCATGCGTTGGATGCGGTCGAGTTGCGGATTCAGCAGATCGGTCGTTGCTTCGGCCAGACGCTCCGGGGGGAGCGGCTCGGCGTCGAACAAGGCGAGATCGCCGCTGTCGAGGGCGCGTGCCAGGGTTTCGGGGTCTTTGCCGCTGCGGGCCACGGCGGTGATGAACGGCGTCGCCACCCCATCGCCCAGACGGTCGCCCAGCCGATCCACCACGACATTCGGCAGGGGTTCGTCTTCTTCGTTGACGCCCTTGAGGCCCAACAATCGCAAAGTTGTGCGTTCGATTGTGACCGTGGTGTGGCGATTCAACCTGGTTTGCACGTCGTCGGCGATACGTTTTGCGTGTTCGCGGGCACGGTCGATCTTGTGGCGATCCAGTTTCAGCTTGGCAGTGCGGGGATGAGCGGTCGACACGGCAAGTCCTCCGAATTATGAGTGTGAGCGGTGTACATCGGGGGGATGAAGAAGATCTTGCGATAATAAACGCCGGGCTTCGGCGATGATCTCGGTATCGAGACCGAGTAATTCGGCGACGTCGAGGGCGTCGCTTGCGGATGCGCCATCGCTGGTGTCGGTGACGCGGTAGTCCATCAAGTGATGCAGCGGGGGACGATCGGCCCGGGCGGCGGCGCGCCAGGCTTTCAGTCGATCGCGGCGCAGTCCGGCCATGCGGCGTTGGCCGATGGCGTCGCCGGTGATGCCGTCGAAATGGGTGGCCATCAACAACTGTGAAGGCGAGGTGGTGACGATCTGCGCCAGGGCGCGGGCGAGGGCGCGGCCTTCATCCACGCGGGTGGTGCGTCCCGGTTCGTCGATGAGAAACAGATGTGGGTGTTCGCGCAGGGGCAAAAAGGTGGCCAGCCGGTCGATTTCGCGGCCGAAGCCCGACAAGCCGCCGATGCCTTCGGTCGAGGCCGCCACCGACACGATGCCGTCCATCAAGTGCGTGCGCATGTTGCGTACCGGCACCATGAATCCGAATTGCACCAGCGCCTGCAACCAGCCGACCGTTTGCAGCACGACGGTTTTCCCTCCCATATTGGTGCCGGAGAGAACCAGCGCCGGGCGGTCGAATTCCAGCGACAGCGGGGAATAGTCGCCGCCTGCGGCTGTGACGCTGTCGGCGATTCCGAGATGACGCCCCCGGTTGATAACCAGCGGAACCTCCCGGTCGGAGGTGATGTCGGCGGCATTCGCGTTCCATTGCTCGGCCAGCCGGGCTTGCGCCAGAAGCAGATCGAGCCGGGCGAGTTTGTCGGCTTCGGCGAACCAGCGGTCGCGTTGCGGCCGAATGAGGGCGGCCATCTCGCCGTATAGACGCATTTCGCAGTCGCGTTCGGCCTGTAAACGATTCGCCAGCCGCTCGGCCATTTTCAGATGTGCCGCGTCCAGAGCCGGCGCTAGCCGCAGGGTGGACACGGTTTCCCCAATGATCGTCAGCTCGTCGTCCGTCATCAGGGCGTCGAGATGTTCGCGGTCGTGCAGCCGATCGACAACCCAATGGTTGGCTGCAGGTGGCAGTCCGTGCCGTTGGGCCAGGCGTGCTCGCCGTTCGCTTTCATGGCTGTCCAATTCTTGCTTGAGATCGCGGATGTCACGGCGCAGCGCGGCCAAGTCGGGGGAGCGGTCATCGGTGAGATAAAAGCTGGGTGGAGTCTCGGAGCCCCAGGCCTTGCCTCCCAGTTGATCGGGTTCCACCAGCTTCAGCCAGTCCGATAAAAACGGTGACGCCTGCAATTCCCGGTGCAGTTTGTGGTGGCGGTGCCGAAAAATGGTGAGCAGAGACAGCTCGGCCTGTCCCCAGCGATCCTCCCAGGCATCTTCCAGCCATGGCGTGTCACGCAGGTGGTGGCGCAGCCGTTCGAATACGCCGGGTTGATTTCGTTTGAGGGCCAGCGCTTCGCACAGGCGTTCCATGTGTGCCTGGAGCGGTCCTTCGTCGCCGGGGCCATAAGCCTCCAGCCGATGCAGAGCGCGTCGTCCCGCCGAGGAATCGGGCTGCAGTTCGCCCAGCGTTTCGTCCAGGCCCAGGTAGCGGGACGTCTCGGCGTCGATAAAACGGTTGCGTGGTATCATCGTGTCCTCCCGTGGGTTGCCCGATCGATGGGATCCAACAACCAGGGGTCGAAACAGGGAACGCCGGGCAGGGCGTTGCGCAGGCTGTCGAGGGTGTCGAATGGCGGCAGGCTGCGGTTCGTTCCTCCGTCGCAACGGGCGGCGACGAAGCGCAGGCGCGGCCGGTGTTGCAGGTGAAAATACAGGCCACGTTTGGTGCTGCGTTTCACGAGCGTTTCGGAAATGAAAAAGCGCGAGGGGTCGCGTACCACGATGTGGGTGACGCCCCGTTTGGGCAGCGCCTGAAGCAGACGTTCGGTCAACGGACCGCCGATCCAGGCCGTCTCGCCCTGATGAGTCGCGAAATCGCTTTCGAAGGTCGAGGCGTTCAGCAAGCGCCATCCGCCTTGTGTGTGCAACGCAATTTGGTGCGGATGGGGTTTGACCGGCGGTGCATCGGTGGCGAGGTCGAGCCCGAAAAGTTCGGTGGTCCGCGATACGCGCCGTGTAAACGCTTCGATGGATTCTTTTTCCAGCGGCCGGAACACCAGGCCCACTTCGACATCTTCCGTAATGCCGATATGCGTGCGGCGATCGGCCGCCCCGTCGATGAGGGTGCGGGTTACCCCCTCCGTTTGCATGCGGGCGACGGCTTCCGCCATCTGTCGGCCGGAAGGAGGCGCGACGAGCTCGACGTAGCCGGAGCGTTTGCAGCGGCCCAATACCATGCGTCCCATCGGTGTGGAGATGGAATCGCTCCACAACAGCTCGAAGCGCGCTTCGGCGCTTGTCAGACAATTCGCGGCGGTGAGCACCAGATCATCGGGGTAGGCCGTCACGCGCGGCTTTTCTTTGCCGGTCAGGTGGTCGCGGCTTTCGCCGTCCCACCCGGCGGTCATCAGGCCGAAGGCCGTCAACCCGGCCTGCCGGGCTTCGGCGCGCAGCCGATTGAGTGTGACGGTTTTGCCCGCACCCTTTTCCGATCCGATCAGGACCAACGGAAGTGTGGAACCGGAAATGAGGTCGAGCAGGTTCATTCCTCGTCCTTGCGGCTTTTCCGCTGGGTGTTGGCCGGAATCAGGTTCATCGGTCCGTTCGGTTGCATCATCAGCGCGGGGCCGTCCGCCGGTTGGTAACGCGAATCGTGGCAGGCTTCATGTCGCCCACACCCCGAATCGATATCGGCATTTTCGAAATACCGCGAGAACATGCCTTCGTAATTGCGCAGAATGATCTGTCCGGGGGATTGCGACACCAGGTAATTCGGCATGACCGGCACCTTGCCGCCGCCGCCGGGGACGTCCACCACGAAAGTGGGGACCGCCATGCCGGAGGTGTGGCCGCGCAGGGACTCGATGATTTCCACTCCGCGTGAGAGCGGGGTGCGGAAATGATGGATGCCCTTGGAGTCGTCACACTGATAGACGTAATAGGGCTTGACGCGGAAACGCAGCAGACCTTGAACCAGTTCCTTCATGACGTGCGGGCAGTCGTTGACGTAACGCAGCAGGACGCTCTGGTTGCCCAGCGGCACGCCGTGATTCGCCAGCCTTTCACAGGCCTGTTTGGCGTCGGGCGTCAGCTCCTTCGGGTGGTTGAAATGCGTGTTGATGTAGACCGGGTGGTATTTCTGGATCATGTGGCAAAGGTCTTCGGTAATGCGCATGGGCATGACCACCGGTGTGCGCGTGCCGATGCGGATGATTTCGACATGCGGGATGGCGCGCAGGCTCTGCAACACGAATTCAATCATGCTGTCGCTCAGGGTCAGCGGATCGCCGCCCGATACCACGATATCGCGTACTTCCTTGTGCTCGCGGATGTAATCGAAGGCGCGTTCCAGGCCTTTGCGGTCCAAGTGGGCATCCGATTCGCCGACTTTGCGGCGGCGGGTGCAGTGGCGGCAGTACATCGAGCAGATTTCGGTGACCAGCAGCAGGACGCGGTCGGGGTAGCGATGTGTCAGGCCCGGTACCGGCATGTCCACGTCTTCATGCAGCGAATCGTCCATTTCTCCCCGGACTTCGGTGGTTTCCTCACCGCGCGGCACCGCCTGCAAGCGAATGGGACAGGTGGCATCCCGGGTGTCGATCAGGCTGGCGTAGTAGGGCGTGATGGCCATACGAAAACTCTTGAGACTGGTCTTGACGCCGTCCTCTTCCTCTTGCGTGAGCGGGATCACGGTTTTCAATGCTTCCACATCCCGCAGGCAGTTGTGTATTTGCCAGTGCCAATCGTTCCAGTCCTCGCGGCTGACGTCCTGCCAGATGGACTTGACGGGGGGGTGGGTGAGTGTTTCGGTCGTTTCCATGGAGCCTCCTTATTCAGGTTATAAATAACGCTTCTCGAATTCCTCACGGATGAAGGGGCTCTCACGCAACAGTTCCAGGGTGATCGCGGCATGGCCTTTCGTATAGCCGTTGCCGATGATCATGTTGATGTCTTTGCCGACGCCTTCGGCGCCCAAGGCCGCCTTGGTGAAGCTGGTGGCCATGGAGAAGAAGTAGACCGTGCCGCCCTCTTTGCAGCACAAAATCGACCCCATCTCGCAGTCGGGAACGTTGACACAGTTGATGACGACATCGCAGAGTTGGCCGTCGGTGACGGCTTCGACCTTCTGCATGAGATCGACGGCCTCCACGGCCGACCCTTGGATGATGTCATCCACGAACGGAGCCCGTTCGAGAAGCTCAATACCTTTCGGACTATGTTTCACACCGATAACCTTACCGGTGACGCCGCTACGGCGTTTGGCTTCGTAAGCGCACAGCAGGCCGGATTTCCCCGCCGCGCCGATGATCAGGACGGAATCTCCCGGTTTGACCAGCCGGGCAGTCTGGGCGGGTGCTCCGGCCACGTCCAGTACCGCCAGCCCCAGCTTTTCGGGAATGTCTGCGGGCAGTTTGGCGTAGATGCCGCTCTCGAAAAGAATGGCCTGCGCGTCCACGTCCACCTGATCGGTGGATTGACGGATTTCCTTGATTTCCTTCAGCTTCAGCGGCGTCAGGGACAACGAAACCAGCGAGGCGATAGGGTCGCCCTCTCGGAGATCGATACGGTCTTTCAGGGCGTCGCCGATCTTGGCCACGCTGCCCACGAACATGCCGCCCGATCCGGTGACCGGGTTTTTATGTTTGCCCTGGCGTTCGACGATATCGAACATGATGCGGCGGATTTCCGCTTCATCGCCCTGGGCTTGCTTCTTGATTTGGGTGAAACTGGCCGAATCGACGTTCAAGGTGCGGACATCACATAGAATTTCGTTGTCGTAGAGCACACTCAAGTCGTTGTCCACTTGAATCGCCGGTTGGGGTAAAACGCCCTTCGGCTCGATGACGCGGTGCAATCCATACTTATCGCCTTTGGGTTGTGCCATCGGATTTCTCCTTTTCAGACCAGCCGAACTCACATTTCACAGGGTCGCATACCTGAGCGGTCCTGTCAAACCATCCCACACCGTGAAACGGTGCGTTTCACGCCGGATTATAGTCGTTTAAAAGCGGATGGCAACAAAAAGACGCCGAGATTTCGAGAAACCTGGTGCCGGTTAAAAAAGGATTGAAAACAAGTGTTTATGTCGTAATTAGGTCGGCGCGCCAGGGTCAGGGCAGTGCGACGCTGGCCCAGACCGGCAAGTGGTCGGACAGGTCGCCGCATAAATCCTCGGGTCCGATTCCCGGCTGGCTGAAGACATTGTCGTCGGCCAGCAGGATATCGAGGATGAACCCGCTGTGGGGGGCGGTGACGCGCTGCTCGGTCGGCAGTGCCGCATGGGCGTCCACCCAGTCGGCTTCCAGGAAGGGCCGGATGGTTTGATCGCTATCGGTTTCGTAAGTGAGATCAACGACATAGTAGCCGCTGTTGAGGTCGCCGCCGACCACCGAGGTGAAGGGCAGGGCGGCCGCATCGGCGATCAATTCTTCGGCCTGAGCTGCACGGATGAGTTCACCGATATCGGATTCGAAATGGACGGCGTAGACGTGCAGGATGCGTTCGCCCACCTGGATGTCGGCTCGCACCGCAATACGCCCGCCGAGGCGCGGCTCGCCTTCGTCTTCGTACCAGATGCGCTGGGTGGTGTGGCGAATCGGGTGGACGTTGCCGATGGGGTAGCGCGACAAAATCCCGTTTCCGTGTTCGCACGCACCGGAAATCTGTCCGCCGCTACCGGCCTGGCGCGGCAACTCGACGAACTCGACCGCGTAGACGTAGTTCATCTCCAAAGCTTGGGCGTATTCGCGAATGACATAGCGCGAGTCGGTCCGGCTGCAGCCGCGGTCCGCTTCGGAGATCAGGATTACGTCGGGGACGGGAATCGCCGGGTCGTCGCGAATGGCGGCGATCTGTTCGTCCACGTGATAGCCGCGCTCGATGTTGTAAGCCATGACCACGATTTCGTTTTTAGCCGCCACGTTGTCCGGGGCGAAATGCTCGCCTTCGATCGTGCAGTGGATATTGACGGGGTCTTCGAGGTTTTCCGGAGCGGCGGTTTCCTCGCAGATGCGCTGGGCGACGTCCGGGGGCGTGTCCATCCAATCGAATTCATTGAAGGTATAGTCGATGGGGGCTTCTTCGCCGTCGTCATCGGAGGCGTCGTTGTCCCCGTCGGGGGTGTCGTTGTCGCCGTCGGTCTGCGGGTCTTCCGTCCGGTCGTCATCCACGTCGCCATCAAGGGCGCTGTCAGCGTCGCCGCCGCAGGCCGCCAGCACAAGGCTTGCGAGTGCGAGAAAGGCAAGCAGGGCGAGTCGGCCCAGCGGTCGGGTCGACCGAATCGGGTCGGGGTGTCGCCGGGGATGTTGCGCCTGCATCTGATTCTCCTAATGCATTGAAAAACCTACCGCTGCCGCGTGTTTGTTTGAATAGGGTTTAACAACCCCTTTTCAGGGAACCGTGACGGTCGTTTCGATGGGCTGGGCGGCTTCGAAAGGCCACAGGCGCACGGTATAGGTGGCGGCGAAGAGCCGGTTGACGGTGATATCCAGATCGTACGGACAGGTGGCGGAACAGGTGTAACTGGACTGAGGCGTCTCGAAAAATTCGAGCAGGCTGCCATCTTGCGTAAAGTCCACGCGGACATTGGTGATGCAGTCCCCGTAAACCGCATTATCATGGCTGACCTGGACTTTATAGCCGATGGTGTCGCTGCTGCCGGTGGCCGTCAGGGTTTCCGTTCCGCCTTGCGCCAGGCATTGGCTGCGGGACGTGTCGCCCAGAATGCCCGAATTGGGGATGCCGGTATCCAGATCGCCATCGGGTGTTGCTTCCGCTTCGAGTTCGGCCTCGATCTCCGGCAGGTCGAAATCGCCATCGGGGGGATCCTGGGTGCTGAAGGTGAATTGGGTGGGAACCAGCGGATTGCCCGCCAAGTCGATCAAGTCGGCGCTCAGACTCACCGTGTAGGCGGTATCGGCATTGAGTGCGTCATCCAGGTCGAGGTTGAGGATGGTGTCGTCGGCCACCCAGGAGGGCGTGTAGGCCGGGCTGTCTGCCGGGTCGCCTTGGATGCCGACCGCCGTTTGGGTGTTCAGTAGCAACGTATCGATGGCTTCCGAAAACACGATCTGGATGCCGTCGAGGTCGGTGGCGACGCCGAACTGGCCGTTGTAGGGATTGGTCAGGGTGATGTAGGGCGCTTGATCGTCTTGCCAATCCGCTTCGCAATCGCCGTCCACGTCGCCGGACGTGGTGAAGGAAAAGCTGATTCCCGCGAAGGGGTTTCCGGCGAGATCGTGCAGTTTGTCGGCCACGATCGAGACGGTATAGGTAATGCCGGTTTCCAGGAGGTCGAGCAGGGTGATTTCGATTTGCTTGTCGTCATTTTCGAAGGAGGCGGTGAACACGATCTGGCGGCAGCCGCCGATCACGGAGATGTCGCGTGCCGGTAAAAATCCCGTGGTGTCGAGGGTTTCGCTGAAATTGATGCGGATTTCGCCGATTTCGGAATCGATGCCGCTCGACCCGTTGGCAGGCGAGGTGCCGATCACCTCGGGGGCGGTGTTGTCCGGAGGCGCTTCCTGGTCGCTTTCTTCCGTATCATGGTCCGTCTGATCGGGGTCGCCGTCGACCGGGATGGGAATACAGCGCCCATTGTCGCACTGCATATCCGAATCGGCGCAGTCTTTCAGCACGTCCCAGGCCTGGTCGCGGCACAGGATCGCCTTGGAACCGTCGCAATCCACTTCGCCATCGAGGCAGCCGGTCTCCGCTTCGTCGTTTTCGGCGGCAAGCTCGCGGTCGCCGTCGCCGGGATCGGAATCGCCGCCGGACGAGCAGGCGAGGGCGACAAAGGGAATCAGAAGCAGGAAAATCGGAAAACAATCATGGATACGGCGCAGCATGGGTGTCCTCGTGTTTGATTTCAAAACTGAAGGAAGCGTAGCGGCGCACGGCTTCCGGGTCAACACCTTTTATTTACACTGGATGATCTACCAGCGTCCCACCAGGGTGCGGGTCCAGTCTTTGCTCCAGGCCGTGGCCTCATAGATCCAATCGCGCAACTGTCGCCAGGGCCGGGGTTTTTCTGTGGAGCTGAAGCCGATGCGGGACAGGTCGGCTTTGGCGCGTGTCAACAGCATGCGTGTGCGCCGCAAGTGTGCCGACGAGCTAACCACCGTCACGTTGGGCGTGTCCGTTTCTTGAATGAAATCACGGATCAGCAGAGCCTGGTCACGGGTGGTGCGGGTGGCGGTTTCCGTCCACAGGCGGTCGGCGGGCACGCCCGCGCGTTTCAGCCAATCGGCCATGGTGACGGATTCCGGGTGTTCGTTTTTCACCGCCGCACCCAACAGACCGATGAGCGGCTGCGGATCGCGCCGCCAGACGGCCAGCGCTTGCGCACAACGGCTGATTTGCACCGGAGAGGCCCGGCCATCGTCCAGACTGGGGGAGCCGAGCACCATGATGACGCCGCTTGGTGCGAGAGGATAACGGGTTGCCACGGGCTTACCGGCTTCCTTTCTTGACGACCGGGCGCAACACCACGCGACCGTCCTTTTCGACGACGCGAAAGTCGATGTGGTCTGTTTTATAGCGCTTTTTCAGAGTTTGCGTCTGGCGGTCGATTTCGCGCCGGAGGGTTTCCTTGTCGATATTGCCGGTGTTTTGGCTCGCTCGTTTGCGGGCGCTCACGTAATCGTCGTAGATGCGATTCATATCCGGTCCGTTCGACCCGTTGGAGGCGGCCGCCGGTTTGGGAGTCGGTTTGGCTGCGGGCGGAGTCGCCGGGGGGGCGGTGCGAGGCGCGGGTTGCTCCGGGCCTTGCAGGGGACGTTTGTGGTTAAGTTTATCGATTTCGTCTTCGCTGATTTCCCGCACACGAACATCGTAACGGCGCGTTTTGTCACGCTCTTTGGCCATTTCCGTGGCCGCCTTCAATGCGGTGCGCTTGCTCTCGCCTTCGTCGTTTTCGGTTTCGAGAATCGGGGCTTCCTTGCCGAAAAAAGCTTTGGGTTCCTCGGGTTTGTTGATCCGCGAACGGAAGATGTCGCGTCGATAATTGCCGTTTTCGATTTCGCGCATGACGCGGGTCCAGTATTGGTTGAGCGAGACAAAGCGCCCCGCCAGCGACTGAAAACGAAAGCGCGCACGGGGGTTGGCCAGACGCATTTCGTTCAATTTGGAAATCAAGCGTCGGATGGCGGCCTTTTTATCGGTGGGGTCGATATTGTCGATTCCCGCGAAGAAAAGATCGTAGGAATGGCGCAGTTTTTCGATGCGATCTTCCAATTCTTCGAGTTCCCTGAGCCCCGTGTTTGCCCGCGGGTCGCTTTTGAGCATTGTGTTTCCTCGTTGACACCTGTTGCTATTCGGTTGAAAACAATGATAATCTACCAGAACGCGAGGTTCTGTCAAGATGATGCATGAACTGGAGTAGACATATGTTGCGGATAACTCTCCGATGTTTGACGACTTTTCTGTTGATTGCCCTTCTCGCGGTTCCCGTCTTTTCCCAGGAGGAGGAGTCGAGCGGACGCGAGCAATACTACCGTGGGGTGGCGTTGGGGCGCGAAGGCAAGTTCGATGAGGCGAATCAAGTTTTACGTAAGCTGGCCGAGCAAGCGCCGGAAGGGCGTTTCGCCGACGATGCCCTCTACGAGATGGGCCGGATTGCGGATGAAGAGAAGACCGATTACGAGGCGGCCGTCCGCTTTTACAAGGAATTCCAATCCCGTTTCCCGAGCAGCCGCCTGGTGCGCCGGATCGGGATGCGTCTGGACTATCTGAAGCAGGGACTGGGTGCGGGTGCGGAGCCGCTGGCCCTGTACGAAACGGCGCGTACCCACACCGAAAAACTCGGCAAAGAAAAAGCCAAAGCGCAAATCGAGCGCGTTCTGGAGGAGTTCCCGACCTTTCCCTATCGTTTCGACGCCCAGATCTGGCTGGCCAATTATTACCGGCGCGCCGGAGAATATGCGGAGGCGGTGGAAGTTTTCGAGGAAATCGCGCGGGAAAATCCGGGAACCGACAAGGAGCGTCGCGGCAAGCTGGGCGAGGCGGAAGCCCTGATGGAATTGGGCAGCGTAGCCGAGGCCACGAAAATTCTGCGAAGCTTGGCGGCCAGCGAAGGTTATGGTTTGCAGACGGCCCAGACCTATCTCAAGCAACTTGGTGAAGCCGGGCAGCAGCAGACGTTTTTCTGGGTGGCTTTGCTGTTTTTGATCGTGATGATTCCCCTATCTTTCATCGGAATCAGACGATCGGCGCAGACTCCGTTGTCCGCGTGGCCGCCACCGGTGGAATTCTGGCCGCTTCTGGCCGTCGTGATCGCCTTTATTGCGGCGACGCTTTTTCTGGGCGGGCCTTCCGGGCGCGCCATGTTTCCCCTCATCTTGACCGCGAATGTCGCCACGCTGGTTCTTGTCTGGCTCAACGGCGTTTTTCTGCGCAGCGCCACATTTACCGGGCGGGGCAAACTGATTTACTGGCTGTTGGCGGGTTTGATGGTGCTGGCGACCGCTTATGTGATCTACTACAGCTTCGACATGCTGAATCAGGTCATCTACGACTTGACCTACAAGTTCCGGTAGCGGACCCGAAAAACGACCGGACCGCTAGGCCTTCAGCCGGGCGTGTTCCACCTTGATACATTTCGACTGCACCACCTGAAGCCCGGCCTGGCGCGCCTTTTCGGCGGATACGTGATGGGCCAGCCCCAATTGCATCCACACCGCTTTGGCCCCGATGGCGATGGCGTCGTCCACCACGGCCGGGATGGCCTCGGGCTTGCGGAAGATATCGACTACGTCCACGGCTTCGGGAATGTCATTCAGGCTGGCGTAGCTTTTTTCTCCCAGAATTTCGTCTTGGGTGGGATTGACCGGAATGATGCGGTAGCCGTTCTCTTTCATATATTTGGCCACGCGATAACTGTCGCGCTCGGGTTTGTCCGAGAGGCCGACAATGGCGATGACGCGGTGGCTTTCCAATAGCTGGCGAATCTCGTCCGAGGGCGGATTGGCATCCGGCATTTCGCAGGTGTTGGTATCTGTGGGTTCCATGCGTGTCTCCTTTCGCGGTGGAGTGACGACGGCTTCGTGAGCGTCCACCTCTAACCTAACCATCCTATCCGTGTCTGGCAAGGGAAAGGGGCGAAAACGGATCCGCTTTCGGCTGTTCCCGTGTTGGAGGCCGCCAAAAGAAGTAAGTTTATTCTACTGGTTGTCAAACCTGAGGGATATCACTAAACGGCGGGTGGGTGAGGTTTCTAAAAGTAGGAACAAGGCTCTGTCCTGTTCCGCATGGTTGTCTTGATTTTCGCGTTAAAGCTCATCTCCAACGAAATAGTCTTCAGTAGGTCGGACAAATTCTTTGTCCGACAATTATAATCTCCCTTTGTGTCGGACAGAAGATCTGTCCGACCTACAATACTACAATACTCCGACGGGCTCCCGGAAAATGCCGTGATCAGCTTTCGGCGGTTCGTAACGCCCAATAACCCAGCGGCAAGGCAGCGGCGAGGGCGGCGACACCCCAGCCGGTCGGACCCAGAATCAGCCAGCCGGTGCCGAACAGCAGCAGAAAGAGCGCAGCCGTAAAGGCCAGCCAGCCGCCGATGGCGGGCCACAGCGGATCGGGGATCGTGTCGGCGCTGCGGAAACGGCTCCAGGCTCCGAAGGGACGCGTGCGCATGACGAAGCGGCGCAGGTGTTCCTCCGATACCGGGCGGGTGAGAAAGGTCGCCGCCAGCGCGAGCGGCAGGCTGACGGCCAGGGTGATCAGCAGCGAGGGTGCGAGCGGCAGTCCCGCCCAGCGGCAGGCGGTCGCGACGCCCATGGAGGCGAGCATGGCCACGAGTTCCGTCCAGGCGTTGACGCGCCACCAGAACCAGCGCAGCAGGTAGATCGGCCCGACCCCCGCGCCCATGGCCAGCAGAAAACGGAAGATGGACGTCACCGAGTCGCTGAAGTAGGTGAAAACGCCTGCCAGAACCAGCGCGGCGATGCCTGTCAGGCGCGACAACTTGAGCAGGTGGCGTTCGCTGCTCGCGGGTCGCACGAAACGGGCGTAGAAATCGTGGACGAAGTAGCTGGAGCCCCAGTTGAGTTGGGTGTCGATGGTGCTCATGAACGCCGCCAGAAAGGTCGCGACCATGAAGCCGCGCCAGCCGCTCGGAAGCACCTCCAGCATCACGGCGGTATAGGCGCGCGTGCCTTCGGCCAGGTCGGGCAGCAGCACCAGAGAGGCCAACGCCACCACGATCCAGGGCCAGGTGCGCAGGACGTAGTGGGTGACGGTGAACCACATGGTGGCGCGCACCGCCTCGCGTTCGTCGCGGCAGGCGAGTTGGCGTTGGATGATCTTGCCGCCGCCGTCGGCGTTGATGAAGGCCCACCACTGTACCCCGAACAAAAGCGCCAAAGCGGCGGGCAGGCTGCTCCAGAAACCGTCTCCACCACGCGGGAGCAGGTTCAGCGGGGATCGCTCGGGTGGTAACGCGTGCATCTCGGTGGCCAGACTGTCGAGTCCGCCCACGGCCGCCACCGCCGCCCCCGCCAGAATCAACGCACCTGCGAAAGCCAGGATGAATTGGATGAAGTCGGTAACCACCACGCCCCAGAAACCGGACAAGAGCGAATAGAGCAGCGTCACCGCCAGGCACACGGGAATCAGCCAGGCGGGATCGACTCCGAGGGAGTCGGAGAGGATGGTGGTCATGGCTTTGATCACCAGCGCCATGGCGATGCAGTTGACGGGAACCGACATAATCAGCGCCCGCAGCGCCCGCAGCCAGCGCGCCCCCCGGCCGTCATAGCGCAGCTCGGTCAGCTCGACGTCCGTCAGAACACCGGCGCGTCGCCACAGCCGCGCGAGGAAATACACCGAAAAGCCGCCGCCGATGGCGTAGCACCACCACTCCCAGTTGGCCCCGATTCCGCCTGCGCGTGTGATGTCGGTGACGTACAGCGGCGTGTCGGCCGAAAAAGCCGAGGCGGCCATGGAAGTCCCCGCCACCCACCAAGGTAGGGAGCGGCCCGAAAGAAAATAGTGGCTGACCCCGCGGTTGGCTTTGTGCCGCAGAAACAGGCCGAGCCCCAATAAAAAGACGAGGTAAACGGCTACGATGCCGAGATCGAGGGCGGTGAGCACAACGTCTCCTTCATACTTCGGGTTGACAAACCATTCCATTATAGCGAATATATACGGACAGCGATGCATTTTTTCGCAGAAGCCATGTGACCATACAGGATATCGGCGCTTTTTTTCCTGCTTCCATGTATAATGTGCGGAAAATCCGATTTGAACGGGAGCTCAATCGCTCGTAGGAGAATGGCTGAAAGTGTAGATGAGGATTAATAGCACCAAGAGCGCGAACACGCCCCACAGGATTCGCAAGTCGGTCGATTTTGCCGATCCGGTGAAAAAACTGTATTTAGCCGGTGGGCTGATGCTGTCCATGTTCGCCTTGGGAATCGTCGGATATTCGCTTTTAGGCGAAGGGCACTGGTCGCTTCTCGACTGCGCTTACATGACCGTCATCACCCTGACCACCGTCGGCTACAGCGAAGTGCTGGACATCGGGCACAATCCGTCGGCCAAAGTGTTCACCATGGTCCTGATTTTGATGGGCATGGGTTCCATTCTGTTTTTCATTTCTTCTTTGACGGCTTTCATCGTCGAGGGCCAGCTGCGGGACATTCTGTTCCGGCGGCGCATGCTGAAAAGGTTGGGAAAGATGGAGAATCATATCATCATCTGCGGTATGGGCGAGACCGGTCTGCATGTGGCCGAGGAACTCAAGGCCACCCACAAGCCTTTCGTCATGATCGATCTCAACGAAAACCGGTTGCAGCGGGCGATGGAATCGCTGGAAGTAGAAGTGCCGTACATCGTCGGCGATGCCAGCGACGACGACACCCTGTTGGCGGCGGGTATCGAGCGGGCCTCCGGGGTGATCGCTGCCTGTACCGACGACAAGGACAACGCCTTCATCATCGTGTCGGCCAAGCAGATCAACCCCAAGCTGCGTGTGGTGACCAAGGCCGTCAGCCTGCAGTCGGAGCGCAAACTGCGTCGTGCCGGAGCCGACCGCGTGGTGACGACCACCTTCATCGGCGGGTTGCGGATGGCCTCCGAGATGCTGCGCCCCACCGTTACCACCTTTCTCGACAAAATGATGCGCGAGCAGACTCAGGACATCCGCATCGAGGAAGTACCGGTGACGGAAGGCTCGCATTTGTCGGGCAAAACGCTGATGGAACTGAATTTCCGGCGCACCATGAACCTGACCGTTATGGCCATCGAAATCAAAAAGAAACGCAAATACGATTTCAATCCCGATGCCGGTTTTGTTTTGGAGCCGGGGATGACCCTGATCTGTCTGGGTGAAATGAACGATATCCGCAAACTTCAAAAGATGAGCGGCCAGGTCGTCTGAGACACGAGGGAGGTTCGCGATGGGCTTGCCTGTTCGAGTGCGACGGATTGGAACCGGGAGTCGGTCATGGCGGCGGGTCCTCGTCGTCGGCGGATTTGTTTGGACGATGGGGCTGCTGCTCTGTGCCTGCGGAGATGGCGAGGGGCCGTCGGGCGAACCGGGACCGGGGGAGTGTCCCGAGCGCTGCGAGGTTCTGTGCGACCGCCAGGAAGCCTGCGAAGCGCAAGGCGACAGCTTCGATTTCAGCGTCGAGCAGTGCCGCGAGGGCTGCGCGCTGATCGGGGATACCGACTGGGGCGTGTCGGTGTCCATGGCGCCGCTGGCCTGCGCCGATGCGGACGACTGCGACGATTACCGCCTGTGCCTGTTGCTGGGCGGCGAGGCGGATTATTCCTGCAACGCCATCGACCCCGATACGGATGATCTGGACGACTACGAGGCGAGTTGCACCGGCGTTTGCAGTCGCATGCTCGCTTGCGACTATATCGCGCCGCTGGACGTGCCGTCTTGTCAGGAACAATGCGCGCAGGATCTGCTTTACGGATGGGTGCCCGAGATTTCCCTGGACTGCGTACAGGCGGTGAGCTGCGATCGCTTTTCGACCTGCCTGCAAACCATGTATAACCGCGGTTGGGATGAGGACGGGGACATTAATATCGATCCGCCCGATGGCGGCGATGTCGGGGAACCGAATGAGGCGGCGCCGGAGCCGGTTCCCGATAATCCGGCCGACTGAGTCTCCCGTGTGCTTTTATCGGCCCCTCCTTTAACGTCGGATCAACGCCTTCATGTATGAAACGCTCGATTTTTCCACGCTTCAAATCATCTCGCTGACGGGGCTGGTCTTTCTGGCCGGATTTGTCGATTCGATTGCGGGCGGGGGCGGCTTGATCAGCTTACCGGCTTATTTCGCTTTCGGTCTGCCGCCGCACACGGCGCTGGCCACCAACAAATTCTCGTCCAGCCTGGGAACGGTGACGGCGGTCGTCCGCTATGCCCGCGCGGGACGCGTGCAACTGGTGCTCGGTTTGCTGGCGGCAGGTGGGGCGCTGATTGGGGCGTCCTTGGGGGCCAAGCTGGCGCTGTTGACTCCCCCGGAGATCGTGCGCCAGGTGCTGCTGGTGCTGGTGCCCATCGTGGCGGCGGCATTCTGGTTTCGTGACCGCTGGTTGCGGGGGCCGGGGCTGCGCTTGTCGCGTCGGGGGCAATGGCTGGCGGCTTTCGGCATCGGCTGGTTGATCGGCGGCTACGACGGCTTTTTCGGTCCCGGCACCGGGGCGTTTATGGCGATTGCGTTCTACTTGCTTCTGCGTTTCGACCTGGTGACGGCGGCCGCCAATGCCCGCCTGGCCAACCTGGCCTCCAACCTCGGTTCGCTAACGATTTTTCTGCTCAACGGCAAAGTGCTGTTTCCCCTGGCGATTTACGCGGCTTGCGGCGGTATTGCGGGCAACCTGCTCGGGTCGCGTCTGGTGCTGCGCAACGGCGAACGGATCATCCGCCCCTTGACGATTGCGGTTCTGGTGTTGCTGCTGGCCGCGGTCGCGCGCGAGCAGTTTATGGGGTGAAGGGGGGTGTCGGAGTGCGTTTCCGGCGGGTACTGGGTTTGTTGATCGTAGAAAAAAAAGTAGCGACTGTTATCGGTGTCAAGCGAAATTCGGGTTCCAGGCTTCGTTTTTCCGCATCATCGTGTTGAGAATGAGGACCAATTTTCGCATGCAGGCCACCACCGCCGTCATCTTCGGTTTGCCGCGTCCGACCAGCCGCTGGTAGTGTCCGCGAATCACCGGGTTGTGTTGAATCGCCACCAGCGTCGGCATGTAGAGCGCCGTGCGCAGGCGATGACGACCGCCGCCGGTCATGCGTTTACCCCGAAACGTTCCGCTGTCCCGATTCATGGGCGCCACGCCGATCAACGCCGCGATCTGCCGCCGGTTGTAGATCCCCAGCTCCGGCAGATCCGTCACCAGAAGATTCGCCGTGCACGCGCCGACGCCCGGCATCGTTTGGAGCCGCGCGGCCCGGTCGCTGCGCTCCCGATCCGATGCAATGGCCGCCGCGATGGCCCGATCCAGCCGCTCGATTTCCCGTTCGATCACCTCCAGAATGCGGTGCAGGCTTTGTCCGATCGTCCGATCGCCCACGTGTTCGGTGCGGTTTTTCTCCATCGTGCGCATGGCGACCAGCTGCCGCCTCCGTGAAGACAGGGCTTTTAACAGGAGGGCGGTTTCGCCGAGCGTTTCGTTCGGTGCGGGACGCATGGCGGCTGCGTAGCGTGCGATGATGCCCGCATCGAGTCGATCCGTTTTCGCCATCACGCCGACGGCGCGGGCATAATCCCGGATGCGCCGGGGATTGACCACCGCCACCGGCCAACCCGCTTTCTGAAGACGTTTGCACAGCTCCCGTTCGTAGCCGCCGGTGGCTTCCATCACGACGCCCTCCACCTCGATCCGCTTCAACGAACGGACGAAGCGTGTCATGCCGGCTTTGGTGTAAGCGTAGCGGACGCACGTGCTTTCGCCGTCGACGGCGACATCGAAAACGGCTTTGCTGACGTCGATCCCGATCCATTTCTTCATGGCGCACCCTTCCTTGCCAATACGGGCTCATTTCGATTACAATGGCCCCTGCGACTGTTCGGGTTTTCCCGGACGAAACGGACGGCGGATCCGGCTACAAAACGGGCTCATCAGGCCCCAGGATGGGACGATCTCGCCGCCCACCACGGCCTCCCGCTTGCTACGGGAGGTCGTTTCATCTTATCATCACAAACGATGACAGTCGCTTGAAAGGGATAATACAAGGATGGGCAACTTGTTGCCCATCTTCTTGAAGCTTTACTTGACGACGCGATGGGCAACTTGTTGCCCATCCTACCCCTGAAACTCCACCCATCCTAATCCGCCATTACCCGCTCATCTCGGCTCGGTTCCCCCCGAAAACAGCCGGTTACGCCGGGTAGGGACTGCTGATGTAGTCCTTCAGAATGGCGTTTTCGCGGGCGTGCTCATGGCTGAGCCGTTTGACCACGTCGCCGATGGAAATCAAACCGACCAGCTCGTTGTGATCGACCACCGGCAGATGGCGAAAGCGCCGTTCCGTCATGGTCGCCATCACCGCGTCCAGGTTGTCGTCGAGGCGGCCGGTGTAGACGATGCGGTTCATGACATCGGAGACGGGCACCTCGTCGAGGGTTTTGCCGTAGCGGTGCAGGTTGCGCAAAATGTCGCGTTCGGTCAGCACGCCGGTCATGCGTCCCTGGGCGTTCATCACCACCAGGCAACCGATGGAGAATTCGTTGAGGCGGTCGATGGCTTCGAGCAGATGGCTGTTTTCCTGGATCGAAACGACAATCGGTCCTTTATCGTTCAAAATTTCGCGGATGGTTGTCATGGTCGGGCCTCCTGTTGAATGATCGTGTTGAGCCGGTTAGGGCCGGTCGGGGAGGCAACGGGTGAGAAAGAGGAAGCGCTACAGCAGTTGGTCCGTTTTCGCCGCGAGAATGAAGTCGCTCTCGCTGAGTCCGTTGATTTTGTGCGTGAAAATCGTCAACGTCACCTTGCCCCAGCTCAGGTGAATATCGGGATGGTGGCCTTCCTTTTCGGCCAGCGCCCCGACTCGGTTCGTAAATGCCAATGCATCGTTGAAATCCCGAAAGGCAAAATCCTTTTCGATGTGATGCTCGCCGTCGAGTCGCCAGCCCGGACCCAACCGCGCCATCAGGGTCGAAAGCGCGGGGCCGGTGAGCGGCGGAACACCCCCTTTGCAGGGAATGCATGACAGCGTGGTCAAATCGGACATCGCATCATCCTCTGTTGTGCCGTCGGAACGCCAACGGTCAGGGACTATACGGTTACCTCTAGGCATAGATCGATTCAGCGGCCCACTTCTTCCCGATGGACCTATTATTTTTTGCGGGATGCTGTTTGCAAATCGCTGGGATGCTCGGGTTGGGGTGGGTTGATAAACAAAAATCATGGCCATCGATCATTTCGATTGACTATCCCGACATCCGGTTCCCTCGATACACCGTTTTTCAAACGCCTATTCGGGGTGAGCGTATAATACTCCATAATGCAAATAGGGTTACGCCATTGACCGAACGATAGGCAACCGGTTGCCCCTCCACCCGCCGAGCTTCGGTCGGCGACCTCTCCCAATGAGAGAGGGTCCGTGAAGCGGAGGGGTGAGGATTCGAGGCCGGGAGGACGTTGCAGCCACCTTTCAATCCGCAACCCCACCCATCCGTCATCAACTGGATATGGAAATCTGCCATTTCTTGACTGCTTCATACAATATGCTACCCTCCCGCGGATGATAAATCGGACTGGACTCTACCAACACGAAATGCGGAGAAATCAACCATGCCGTATCGCACATTTTCATACTTGGCCGTAGTCGGTCTATCAATTCTGTTCGGTTTCGCTTGTTCGGATGGAGATTCTTCTTCCTCGCAACTTCCGGATGGCGACGCGGATCGCGAGTTCGACGACACGAACCCGGATGCCGATCCTTCGGAAAACGATTCGGAAATCGAGGCGGAGCTCGCAGGGGACGGTTTGCCGAATTCATTGCCCTTCAGCTATTCCCGCGAAGATGATGGTCAACCGCAAAGCACCGATGAGCTGGCAGATTTTACCCGGAATCTCATCGACTTCTATCAAAGCAAACACTATTTCGATTGGCTGTTGAGGATGAGCCACGGCATGGACGCTTCAAGCGGCATGCGCGACTATCGTCTGTGGTGGCGCGATACCCACGCGATCAAACAGGACAACACCGTCAGCATCGTGCATGACTGGTCGGAAGAGCATGGCGGCCATAATATCCTTAAGGTGAATTCGACCATATTAGCCAGTGTGATCGGAGGGTATCTGCTTACGGGCGACACCGTTCTCGGCACCCTGACCGAGCAGTACTGCAAAGGTATTTCGCAAACGATGCTGGGCATGGTCTACGACGAAAACGACCCGGCGCCCCACCTTATGGCCCGAAACGTCATCACCAGCAATCACACATACACCACGCAAGACGGCTATGAGAAAGGCATCGATTATTCCAACTGGTACCATGCCTACGATCGGTGGAATTGCGCTCGCTTCAAATATGAAAACAATCCTTACTGGGGAGAAGTGTGGGTCACCAGCGTGCGTTCGAAGGATGGCCTTGGCTACCTGTTCGATACGGCGGCGGCGGTTCTGTATGCCTCGTTACGGGCAACAGACGAGTCTGTGCTTGAGGCCTGCGGCGAAACCTTCGACCTGTTGAAAGCCTTCACCCAAGACATCGTCGACAGCGGCTACCAGATTCGTACCAAAGACGACGAAGGGCAACCCTATATCTTCGATAAAGAAACCATGTACGATCCGGAGCGGGGCGGCGATCTGGCGAGTTTTGTGTTCTGGGACCAGGTTTTCCCGAATGCCGAATGCAACAATAAGCTTGTTGCCGAAATCTTGGCATACGAGTCGCCACGCGATGTTGTGTGCAGCGATTTCGGAGGCGATCTCACGTATGAAAAACTCTCGATCCAAAATAACGCACCCAACAGTCACATCATGCGCGCCTTCCATATTTCGGCAATCAAGTGGGCGCTCGTTCGCGGCTTTAACGATTTGGCGCGCCATTCACTGGATGGTCTGGAGGAACGCTTTAAGCGCGATATAAGTTTGGATATGAGCAAGGTCAATTCCACGGTGGAGCGCTGGGAACGAGACTGGTATATGAATAAGCTTCAAGCCGCCGGGGCGGGTTATCCGCTGACGAGCGATGAGGTTCGTCGTATTCAAGAATACTTCAGCCGCGGCGTGGACGAATATTCAGCTTTCGCAAACTGGAATCTTTGGTCGGATAGTGTGCCGGACGGCGAGCACGACTGGTTACCCTCCGATTATGACCTCGATGAAGAAGAGCTTCGGATTTACAGGGTGGGAGTGGAAGCAATGGGATACCTGTTCAGCTATTGCGCCTCCCCATTCAAAAATCCGGAAGGCGCTGTGCCGGTCGATTGCGAGCGATTGGTTGACGCATTTCGGGAAGAATGATGAACAGCAATCAGCCTGATGGCCTCGAATCAGGCTTTTCCATGTTGGAGCGCGTCTCCGACGGGCTTCAGGCTTCACGCCCGTTTTTCGCTCCCTGCGCCGTTGCGGCAAGTGGCCGTGACAAGCGAAAAGGGTCGTTTCGGCAAAATCAAGTGGACAGACCCAATTTTTGCCGTTTTACCTGCCCTGGTCTCGATTCGCTCAAAGCGCTCGTTGCGCCGTTTTCCGGGGGGCTTTTTCGGTTTTCGTGAAATCATTGGGTTTTTCGGCCTGAAATCGAGGGGTAAAGTAGGAAACCACGGGGAAAACTAGGTTGGGCGTAATACGTCACACCGACGACCGCAGGGCGAGAGCGGCGCACGGTCGCTCGCGTTCCCACAGGAAAATCCCGCATTGAAAAAAAGATCTAATTATTCGTGTAATCACAGTTACTTAGAACTTTGTAGACCCCTTATTCCGGAAGTCCAGACGCGGGTGGGAGGCGCTGGCCAGACGCGAAAAAAATTCGATAGAGTAGTATATTTAATATAATACACTTCCACTAATTCATGTATAGGCTCTTATCTTGTTGATATTACAAGGGATAGTTGGTTTCGGTCCTGCGGCGACGACCGACGGCCGAAAATAATCTGAAATATCGATAATTGCTTTGTTATTACAGCTAGTTCCAAGCTGCAAGGGCAGACGAATGCTGGTTCGCAGCGCCTCCGAGGCTCTCGGTGGCGGACCGGTCCCGAGCTTCCCGACGGCGACCCCAGAGAGAACGCGAAGTCATTCTCCGTATCGTAAAAATAGATACAAATGTATGAAAAAAAACCGAGAAACTCGGTTGCGATTTTCGCGCGTCGCACAACTATTGCCTTTTCGTCCGTCTTGTTGTATGACTTTCCACAGCATTACGACCCTATAAACACGACCGAAGCACGGGGCGCACCGTGTCCGCAATCGGAAGGAGACGCTGGATGTCCAACAGCGATGAACGGGTGAAACTATCGGCACGCGACCGCTTGGAACATTTTTTCGATGCGGGCACCTTTTACGAAATCGACCGCTATGTGACGCATCACATCACCGGCTATGGCATGGAAAACAAAAAGGTTTCCGGCGACAGCGTCGTCACCGGTTTCGGCATGGTCAACGGCCGTCCGACTTACGCCTTTTCCCAAGACGCCGCATTCATGGGCGGGTCGCTCGGTGAAGCGCATGCTAAAAAAGTATGCAAGTTGATGGATATGGCCGCACGCGAAATGGCGCCGGTGATCGGCTTCAACGATTCGGGTGGGGCGCGTTTGCAGGAGGGCGTGATTTCGCTGGCCGGTTACGGCGATATCTTCTTCCGCAACGTGCGCTGTTCCGGCGTAATTCCGCAGATCTCGATCATCAGCGGCCACTGCGCCGGCGGCGCGGTTTACTCCCCGGCCTTGACCGATTTTATCTTGATGGTCGAGGATCAGGCCTTCATGTTCATCACCGGTCCCAAAGTTGTGAAAGCGGTCACCGGCGAAGCCGTTTCGAAATCGGATCTGGGCGGCGCACGCGCGCACTCGGGCAAATCCGGGGTGTGTCATCTGGTGTGTCAAGACGACTTCCATTCGATCGACAGCGTGCGGCGTCTGCTTTCATATCTGCCGCAGAACAGCCAGGAAAAGCCCCCCTACGTCGAGCCGGAGGACGACCCCAACCGCATCTGCCCGGAGCTTCTGGACATGGTCCCGGAGGACGCCAAGCGTGGCTATGATGTGCGCAACGTGATTCAATCGGTCGTCGACCGGGATTCCTTCATGGAAATCCATCCCGATTACGCGCAAAACATCGTGGTGGGCTTCGCGCGGCTCAACGGCCACAGTTTCGGCATCGTGGCCAACCAGCCGAGCGTCATGGCGGGCACCCTCGACATCAACGCCTCGCGCAAGGGCGCGCGCTTTATCCGCACCTGCGACAGTTTCAACGTGCCGCTGCTCACCTTTGTGGACGTTCCGGGCTTCTTGCCGGGCGTCAGCCAGGAGCACGGCGGGATTATCATGCATGGGGCTAAGATTCTCTACGCCTTCGCCGAAGCGACGGTCCCCCAGATCGCCGTCACCCTGCGCAAGAATTACGGCGGCGCCTACGACGTGATGAGCTCCAAACATGTGGGCTCCGATTACAACTTCGCCTGGCCCAATTCCCAAATCTGCGTTATGGGCGCACAGGGAGCGGTCGAAATCCTGCATTCGCGCGCCTTCAAGGCGCTCAAGGCCGAAGGGAAAACGGAGGAGCTCAAGCAGCTGCAGGCCGATCTGATCGCCGAGTATGAGGCCACTTATTTAACGCCTTATATGGCGGCCGAATACGGCTTCCTCGACGACGTCATCAGCCCCGATTCGACCCGGCAGGTGGTGATCCGCGCCTTCGAAACCATCAAGAACAAGCAGGAACTGCTGCTGCCGCGCAAGCATCGCAACACGCCGCTGTAAGCATCCCTGTTGGCGCGTTTCCCGACGGGCTCCAGGTCTCGAACCCTCACCCCTCCGCTTCGCGGACCCTCTCCATTTTGTGGAGAGGGCAAACGGTCGGGCGCCTTGGGTAACGGGTGCCACGGGCCAAGCGGAATGAAGTAGAGCTTGCCCGTGTTCGAAGATCCTGCACATGGGCAAGCTGCGCTTAGCCCATGGCACCCATCCAGTTTTCAACGTTCGGGGCTTGTCACGGCCACCCGCCGAACACCGGTGGAAGAGGGGCGATGTCGGAGCAGGGCTCCCGTCCTGCTCTGTTCGTTTGTCTTCAAACAAGGCTCCTGCCTTGTTTCCGGCGGGGCTGGTTGTGGTGAAAAAGTCATGTAGGTCGGACAGATTTTCTGTCCGACACAAAGGGAGATTATGATTGTCGGACAAAGAATTTGTCCGACCTACTTGGCTTAGCTGGGCCTCGGCTTCCGCATCAAGCATCGCGTTCAATGTTTCCTCGACCGTACCGCGAACCATCTCACCGAGTTGCTCTTTGATGATCCCCTCGTCAATACGGACGATTTCGCCTTGACCTGCACTGCTCGTACTCGTACCCTTAGACATGGAGCTCTCCTTTCAATCGTAAATTATTGCTGTCACAATCATTATCGATAGATTGGAGAGTCTCCGCTATTCAAATCTCAAAGTGCGCATAATACGTTACGTTATCGTTTCGGCTGGGCCGTTTGTGATGAAAGATCGAGACAAACATGCGGAACAGGACAGAGCCCTGCAACACAGCCCGAGCTTCACTCGTGCGAGGATGACACCCCTATTTAAACGGGCGATGGCCACCGTGTAAAGCGGTTCCCCCCGCGTCTACGGTGTGTCCGGGTCCGGGACTTCCGGGGTGGGCGGCGCTTCCTGATCCGCATCGCGTTCCAGTTCCAAAACGGCGTGCTCCGTGCCGTCGAACCGAATCATCACCGGCCGGTCCTGCAGCATGGTCAAAATGGCCGTCGGACGCGACCAGACGCGATACAGGTTGGACAGCGTCTCGGTGGCATGCGCGATATTCAGGTCCACCCCTTCGTGCTGGTGGCGTAAAAGCAGCTCGCCGCGGTTTTCGAAATTCGCGTCGAGCACCGAAATGAACGGGTTGCCCGCGTTGGTGAGATTCTGCAACAGCTTTTGCTTGATGTCCTCGAACTGGCGCGAGACGATCTCCCACTGGTCGCGTTTGGGGTTGTAGCCGTAGGTGAACAGCTTGTGTTCGATGCAGAATTCGGGCGTCAGAAATTCATCGATGAAGGTGACGTCGTTGTGCAGCTTGCGCACGAGGAAGATTTTTTCCCGGCCGAGCATCAGCTTTTTGTCCCAGCTGTGTTTTTCGGCCATGTTGTCGCATTCGTCGTAATCGCGCCCGAAGCGCCCCATATCCCAGCGCTCTTCGATGTGGCGGAACAGTTCTACGCCGACTTTGTAAGGGTTGAGCGAGCCTTTGCTGGTGGCCACTACCCCGGCGTAGTGGTCGGCGTAATTGATGATTTCGCTGTCCGCCAAGGCCTTTTGCGTCATGATTTTCGAATGCCAGTAGGTGGCCCAGCCTTCGTTCATGATCTTGGTCATCCACTGCGGGGCGAAATAGTAGGCTTCCTCGCGCACGATCGACAGCAGATCCTGCTGCCACTCTTTGAGGGGCGCATGGGCGATCAGGAATTGCAGCACGTCGCGCACCGGCTCTTCGGGGAAACGCTTCTCGCGCGCCGCCTTCTTCTCCGCCAGGCGCAGCTTCTGCTCGTCCACGTACTCCTTCGGGTTGATGTAGCGCTCCATGTACTTCTTGGCTTTGAGCATGGGCACGTCGAGCTCGGCGCGTTCGTCCTCTTCGCTCATCGGCTTGGCTTCGCGCTCGATAAAGGGCGCGTGCGGATCGATCAGGTTTTCGAGTGACAGCGCGATATCCAAAAAGGTCTCCACCTCATCGACGCCGAAACGATCCTGGTAGCGTCGGATGCGGGCGGAATGGTTGGCCATTTCGTCCATCATCTTGCGGTTGGTTTTCGAGAACCACAGGTTGTTCTTGAAAAAATCGTTGTGCGCGAAGACGTGCGCCATGACGGTTTTCTGATCGAAGATGGGATTCGAGGCCATTAGATAGGCGTAGCAGGGATTGTTGTTGATGACCATTTCGTAGATGCGCTGGCCGCCGTAGGTGTAGCCTTTATCGAGCTTGTCGAACTCCATGCCGAAGCGCCAATGCGGATAGCGGGTGGGGAAGCCGCCGTAAGCGGCGATTTCGCTCACCTGTTTTGCATCCACGATCTCGAAAATGGTTTCGAAGAAATCGAGGCCGTAATCGCGGGCGTAGCCCTCGATTTCCGTTTTCAACTGCTGCAATTCGGGAGATAGCATCGTATCCTCGTTGCTGCGCCGGGGCGGATTGTCCGCCGCTCCGGCGGTGTCGGTTGATGGCGAACCCTTACATTCCCTTGCCCAGGAAGTCCTTGATCGATTCGTAAATCGCGTCCTTGTCGGGCACTTCCGAGAGAATCAGGTTTTCCGTCTCCTCGCCGAAGCCGGCCTTGAGATCCATGATGTACTGGCCGGAGCCGAAAAACGAGCGCACCTGCCCGTAACCGAACATGTTGACGCGCGGCAGAATCTGCTCGCGCAAAAGATCGATGCACTGGGCGGTGTCGTCGTTGGACCAGTTGTCGCCGTCGGAGAACTGGAAGAAGTAGGTGTTCCAGTCGCTGGTCGGATAATCCGCGTCGAGAATATCCAGCGACAGCTTGTAGGCCGACGAAATCACGGTGCCGCCGCTCTCCTTGGTGCTGAAGAAGGTTTCGCGGTCGACCTCGCGCGCGGTGGCGTCGTGGATGATGTAGCGCGACTCGATGCCCTTGTACTGGGAACTGAGCCAGGTGTCGATCCAAAACGATTCGATGCGCACCATCTCCTTCTGCTCGTCGCCCATGGAGCCCGAGACATCCATGATGTAGAAGATGACGGCGTTATACTGCGGCTCGGGGATGGTCTTCCACGAGCGGTAACGCTTGTCTTCGCGGGTGGGGATGATCACCGGGCTGTCGGGGTTGTAAGCGCCGATGCTGATCTGCCGTTTGAGCGCTTCTTTGAAGGTGCGCTTGAAGTGCCGCAGCGACTCGGGTCCGACTTTGCGGATGCCCCGGTATTTATCGACCGTGTAGCGCAGCTTGTCGGTGCCCTTGGGCTCGATGCGCGGCAATTCCAGCTCTTCGCCCAGAATCTCGGCCAGCTCCTGCAAGGTGATATCGACTTCAAGCGTGTGCTCGCCGGGCTGATCCCCGGCTTCGCCCTTGCCGCTGCCCTGGCCTTCGTTTTCGCCCTGGCCCAGGGAATCGCCTTCCTCGCCGTCGCCCTGGCCGACCCCGCCTTGCTCCTTGGAGCCGAAGCGGAAGCGCGGCATTTCGATCTGCGGCACGGGAATGGAAATCGTGTCCTTGCCGCGTCGGCCGATCATTTCGCCCTTGGTGATGTATTTACGCAGATCCTGCTTGATGCGGCCGCGCACGATCTGCTTGAAACGGTTATGGTCCTTATCGATGGACAACACATGCGCCATGAATGCGTCTCCTGCCGCCCGGTGGCGGATGTCGGCTAAATATCCTTCGAATCTCCGCGCGCGAAGATGCTGGCCACGTAGTTCAAAACGTCGGTGGCCGACTGCTCGTTATAGCCGTGGTTCTTGATGAGGCGGTTCTTGACGACGTCGATCTTCTCTTGCGCCTCGCGGTCGACCACGTTGGAGACCAGGCTGGTGAGCTTGATGGCGTCTTTCTGGTCTTCGAACAGCTTCATTTCGAGCGCCCGGTCGAGGCGTTCGTTGGAGCGGTAGTCGAACTGCTTGCCTTCCAAAGCCAACGCGCCGATATAATTCATGATTTCACGACGGAAGTCGTCCTTGCGCGACTCGGGGATGTTGATTTTTTCCTCGATGGAGCGCATCAGGCGTTCATCCGGCTCTTCGTATTGACCGGTGTAGGGATTCTTGATCTTTTCTTTGAGCGTGTAGGCCTTGACGTTGTCGACGTAGTTGGCGCAGAGTTTGCGGATGGCGTCTTCGTCGGCGGAAATGGCCCGCTGCACTTCGTTTTTGATGATTTCTTCGTACTCCTGCTTCACGATCGACAGCAGCTCGCGGTAGCGTTCGCGTTCTTTGTCGCTGGAGATCAACGAGTGATGTCGCAGGCCTGCCTCCAGTTCGTTCATCACCATGAAGGGGTTGATGTGCCCTTCGCTGGCGTAACGGACCAGGGCGTTGGAAATCTTGTCCTGGATGTAACGCGGGCTGATGCCCAGCATGCCTTCGTGGGCCGCCGACTTGCGCAGCTCGACGATGGTATCTTCGTTGAAATCGGGAATGGCGCGACCGTCGTACAGCTTCATCTTTTGAATCAGACTGATGTTGCCCTGGGAGGGCTCTTCGAGGCGCGTGAGCACCGCCCACATGGCCGCCACTTCGAAGGTGTGCGGCGCGATATGCATGGGGATGCGTTTTTTTCCGAAGTCTTTTTCGTAGATCTTCTGCTCCGCCAGCGTGCGGGTGATATAGGGGATATCCACCTTCACGGTTCGGTCGCGCAACGCTTCCATGTATTCGTTATTCTGGAGCTTTTTGTATTCCGGCTCATTGGTGTGGCCGATGATGACCTCGTCGATGTCGGTTTGCGCGAACTTCTTGGGCTTGATTTTGTGCTCCTGCGAGGCCCCCAGCAGATCGTACAGGAAGGCCACGTCCAGCTTGAGCACTTCGATGAATTCGATGACGCCACGGTTGGCGATGTTGAACTCACCGTCGAAATTGAAGGCGCGCGGATCGGAATCGGAGCCGTACTCGGCGATCTTGCGGTAGTTGACGTCACCAGTCAACTCCGTGGAATCCTGGTTCTTTTCGTCTTTCGGCTGGAACGTTCCGATGCCGATGCGGTCCTGTTCCGAGAGCACCATGCGCCGAACGTGAATGTGATTGGTGATGATTTTCGCCCAGTCGCCTTCGTAGCGCAGCATCAGGTCTTTCATGTGATAACGGCAGACGGGACACAGCTCGCCTTCAACGGCGTAACGGTAGGGTTTATCGGGCTTTTCCGTGATCAGGTCTTCGAGGAAGTCGCGGCGGAATTCCTCGGGAATCAGGTGAAGCGGTTCCTCGTGCATCGGGCAGGGGAATTCTTCGCTTTCGCCGTCTTCACGCGGAATCATCCACGAATAGGTGTAGAGCGCGCCCTCTTCGCTCTTGGAGTACTCTTCGACACCCTTTTTCAAAAGGCGCACGATGGTGCTTTTGGACGATCCGACCGGTCCATGCAGCAAAATGACGCGCTTTTCCGTGCCGTAATGCTGAGCGGCCGAACGCAAAAGATTCATCATTTTCATCAGGGGAACGTCGAGACCGAACACACCATCCTTTCCGTGGCCGATAGGATCTTCGAAAAATTTGTAGTGCGTGACCTTCTTTTTCGCATCCAGGTATTCGTCATGGCCGTGACTCAGGACCATGTCGTATACTCGTTGGAAAGCTGTGCGGATTGCATCCGGATTCTTTCGGACAATCTCCAGGTAGTCGGAAAAACTGCCGGACCAGTGTAGGTTCCGGAAGTTTTCACGGTCGAATTTATTGGAGATTTTCGCCAGCAGATCTTCCTTCGGCGCCATGGATCAGCCTCCTTTTTTGCTTCCGCCCCGAACACTCTTTCTAGGCTCAGGAAGGTTTTCCGAGAACGGGAACCCCGTTTTTGTCGTATCAATTACTAAATCGGTCGTGCGCAAACTTAGTTTATCCTAAAATCGTCCTGTTTTTCCATGAAAAAGTCAATCGTTATCCCTTAAGTTTGAGAAATAAAACCCGATAATAATTCCGTCTTGAAAAGGATTGACAGCGGAAAAGCTTCTGTTAAGATGTGCCAACTTTTTCGGCAATTGGCCGATCTTAAAAAGTGAACGGTAGGTTTGTAATTCTCGATTGGCAATCTGCCGGCCATCTTGTTCTGATAATAAATTCTAAGGAGGGATGAACAATGGCTAAGAATGTTTTTGCGTTTGGCGGCGGCAAGGCCGAAGGTCGGGCCGAGATGAAGAATCTGTTGGGTGGCAAGGGTGCCAACCTGGCGGAAATGGCGAATCTCGGTATTCCGGTCCCGCCCGGATTCACCATCACCACCGAGGTTTGCACCTACTATCAGGAGAACAAGAGCCAGTACCCCAAAGGGATGCAGGCCGATGTGGAGAAGGCGGTCAAGAAAGTCGAACGCATCAAAGGTGCGAAGTTCGGCGACGTGAAAAATCCGCTGTTGTTCTCCGTCCGTTCCGGCGCGCGCGTCTCCATGCCCGGCATGATGGACACCGTGCTCAACATCGGTCTCAACGACGAGACCATCCAGGGCGTCATCGCGCGTTCGGGCGATGAGCGGTTCGCCTACGACAGCTACCGGCGTTTCGTGCAGATGTACTCCAATGTCGTGATGGGCATGGATGGCGAGATCCTGGAAGAGATCCTGAGCGAGACCAAGAAAGAACATGGCGTCAAGAACGATACCGATCTGAGCGCCGATACCTGGAAAAAGCTCGTCGCCATTTTCAAAAAAGAAGTCAAAAAAAGCACCGGCAAGCCCTTCCCCGAAAAGCCGTGGGACCAACTCTGGGGCAGCATCGGCGCCGTCTTCGAGAGCTGGAACGTTCCGCGCGCCATTACCTATCGCAAGCTCAACGGCATTCCCGAGAGCTGGGGAACCGCCGTCAACGTGCAGGCCATGGTCTTCGGCAACATGGGTGAAAGCAGCGCCACCGGCGTCGCCTTCACTCGCGATCCGGCCATCGGCGAGAAGGTGTTCTTCGGTGAGTACCTGATCAACGCCCAGGGCGAGGACGTGGTGGCGGGTATCCGCACACCGCAGCAGGTCACCCTGAAGGGCTCGCGCCGCTGGGCCCAGAAACAGACCGTTGAAGAGGCCGACCGCAAAGCCAACTATCCGTCTTTGCAGGAAGCCATGCCGAAGGTTTACAAAGAACTGGAAGGCATTTACAAGTCTCTCGAAATGCATTATCGCGAAATGCAGGACATCGAATTCACCATCGAGCAGGGCAAACTGTGGATGCTGCAGACTCGTACCGGTAAGCGCACCGCCGGTGCCGCCGTGAAAATCGCGGTCGATATGGTGAAAGAAAAACTGATCAGCAAAGAAGAAGCCGTGCTGCGGGTCGACCCCTCCAGCCTGGATCAGCTTCTGCACCCCACCTTCGATCCCAAGGCCGCCATCGAGATCCTGGCCAAAGGGCTTCCGGCTTCGCCGGGTGCGGCCACCGGTCGTGCCGTCTTCACCGCCGACGATGCCGTCGCGTGGGCCGAGAAAGACGAGAAGGTCATCCTGGTGCGTCTCGAAACCAGCCCCGAAGACATCCACGGGATGGACGTCGCGCAGGGCGTGTTGACGGGTCGTGGCGGCATGACGTCCCACGCGGCCGTCGTGGCGCGCGGAATGGGCAAATGCTGCGTCGCCGGTTGCGGCGAACTGGCGATTGACGCCAAGAGCAAGAAATTTGTGGTCAAAGGCAAAACCTTCAAGGAAGGCGACTGGATCAGCCTCGATGGTTCGGCCGGAACCGTGATCAAGGGCAAAGTGCCCACCGTGACCCCCAAACTGTCGGGTTCGTTCGGAACGCTGATGAAATGGGCCGACGAATTCCGCACCATGGGCGTGCGCACCAACGCCGACACCCCCAAGGATTCCGCCGTGGCGCGCGGCTTCGGTGCCGAGGGCATCGGCCTGTGCCGCACCGAGCATATGTTCTTCGAAGGCGAGCGCATCGATGCGGTGCGCGAGATGATTTTGTCGGAGGAACTGGAAGGCCGTCGCAAGGCGCTGGCCAAACTGTTGCCGATGCAACAGAAGGACTTCGAAGGCATCTTCACCGCCATGAAGGGACTGCCGGTCACCATCCGCACCCTGGATCCGCCTCTGCATGAGTTCCTGCCGCACACCAAGGCCGAGATCAACGAATTGGCCAAGATGATGGGCGTTCCGGCCAAGCAGCTTGAAGCCAAGGTCGAGAGCCTGGCCGAATTCAATCCCATGCTGGGACATCGCGGTTGCCGCTTGGGCATCGCGTATCCGGAAATCACCGAGATGCAGGTGCGCGCCATCTTCCGCGCCGCCAAGAACGTGGCCAAGAAGAAAATCAAGGTGCTGCCGGAAGTCATGATCCCGCTGGTGGGGCATGTCAACGAGCTGAAGAAGCAGGAAGCCATCGTGCGCCAGGTGGCGGACGAAGAGCTCAAGGGCACCAAGATCAATTACATGGTCGGCACCATGATCGAGCTGCCGCGCGCGGCGCTGACGGCCGACGATATCGCCGAGAATGCGGAATTCTTCAGCTTCGGCACCAACGATCTGACGCAGACCACCTTCGGGTTGTCCCGCGATGACGCCGGGAAGTTCCTGCCGATCTACGTGGATCAGAAGATCCTGCCGGCCGATCCCTTCCAGACCCTCGATCAGAACGGCGTGGGTCGCCTGGTCGAGATGGGCGTCAGCCTGGGTCGCAAAACGCGTCCGGGCCTCAAGGTCGGGATCTGCGGCGAGCATGGCGGCGACCCGGCCTCGGTCGAGTTCTGCTACAAAGTGGGCATGAACTACGTGTCCTGTTCGCCTTACCGCGTCCCGGTCGCCCGTTTGGCGGCGGCCCATGCGGCGATCAAAGAGGCGGCGGCCAAAAAAGCGGCCAAGAAGGCGGCGAAGAAGCCCGCGGCCAAGAAAACCGTGAAAAAAGCCAAGAAATAAGCTTGGTTAGCGACTGTGTCGTTTGCGGGGCCGGATACACCGGCCCCGTTTTTTTTACCGGGCGGAGCGTCGCCCGGCTGCGAAGATGTTTCCTCGTACCTATAAGGTTAGGAAAACAATTGACAGCCAAGGGGGGCTGGGATAGCTTCATGGATTGAATTTATCTTTTTCAAGAGATGCGTGGACATGAAAAACCATTCGATATTACGGTTGTTTCTGACAATTTTAACCCTGGCTGCGATCGTGACGGCCGCCTCGGGCTGTATCACCGAACGTCCCGGTGTGGATGCCCCGCCCGATATCATCCATTTCCCCATCGGAGTGGCCGTTCATCCGGCGGGACGCTATGCGGCGGTGGTCAATGCCAACTTCAATCAGGCCTACCGCAACGGCTCGGTGGTCGTGGTGGATCTGTCCACCTATCGCATCGTGCCCGAGTGGACTTTGCCCATCGGTAGCTTCGGCGGCGAGGTGGCCTTCAACCATGCCGGAACCCGCCTGTTCGTGACCACACGCGGTCCGTTTTTCGAGCAGGACGGCATCACCGAGGAACCGGCCGATCTTCTGCTGGCTATCGACGTAGACGCGCGCGTCGCGGCCGCTCCCAAGGGCGACGAGCCGTTTTTCATCGCCGACACGCGCCAGGCCTTCGGGGTGGCTCCCAATCCCTTCGGTGTGGTCGTGGACGCCAATGATCGCTATGTTTACGTCACGCACATTTCCGATGGCGAAATGACGGTGCTGGAAGACGATCTGGCCCGTTTCGTCGAACCGGCCGATGACCTGCGACGCGAAAGCGGCGAAGTGATCCGGCGCTGCCTGCCCGAGAATCTGTCGTGCCCCAGCGGGGCGGCGGCTGGGGCGTTATGCGGCGCTTGCGACGCCAACCTGGACTGCGGAACCACCGAATTCGTGGTGGCGGGCGATGGCGGCGGACTACCGCGCGAAGAGGCAAACACCTGTCTTAGCGATCCGCGGCGTATCGATTCTAACTATTGTGCCACTTACTGCGAAGTGGACGAAACCGTGCTGAACGAGGACGGCGAGGTGGTGCGGCAGGGCTGTCCGTCGGGGTACCGTTGCGAGGTGGTGCGACCCATCCGCATGATCGCCCAGCGCAAGTTCTCGCGCGGCGGCAATCAGGCGGTGATTTCGCCCCTGACCGGCTCGGTGTATGTCAGCCACCGCGATTCGAATCTGCTCGGCGTTTTGCGTCCGTATTACACGTCCGGGCTGGGCTACCAGGCGCGGGTGGAACAGATTCTGCTGATGGAAGGCGTCGATACGCGTGGCATGGCCTTCAACGCCGACGGCAGTCGGCTGTATGTCGCGGCGCGCAACCTGATCGTGGAAAAGGCCGATCTGCCCGGTATCATGGTGCTCGACACCACGCTCGGCTACGAAACCTGCGGCAAGGATCAGACCGTCGGAGACAGCACCAGTTGCGAGCGCAATGAACAGGTGGATTTCATCGAACTGGCCCCGGAACCGGCTAACGTGGCGATTTATAAGGACATGCTGTATGTCCCCATCTACGATACCGACGAAATTTACGTGATCGATCTGACGTTACGCCAGGTGGTGGACGTGATCGACGTGGCGCCCGAGGCGTTTATTCAGGAGCCGGGAATCTTTCGTCAGGAGGCCAAGCCCTACGACATCGCGATCTATGAGAACCAAGGCGGAGTGTGGGGGCTGGTTTCCAACTTCGAAGCCCACGAAGTGGCCGTTTTGCGGCTATTCGACGAAAACGGGGAACCGATCAACAAAGTGGATCGCAAGATCGAAAATCGGGCCAAGCTCTATAGTGAGGATCAGTACTGATGATGATGCGCTTTTCAGCGATTTGGATTGCCTGCCTGACCCTTTGCCTGGGCTTGTTTGCCTGTTCGGACAGCGGCGATGCGGATACCACCGTTTCCACCCTCGACCGGCCCGTGGCCATTGCCGTGGCCGTGATCGACTGGACGCCGTCGGATGCCGAGCTGCAGTATGCCGAGCAACTCGCGACGGGTGTTTGGGAGGAGTGCCAAGGCAAAACCAAGCGGCCATTCGCGTTCGTCGCCAATTCCGGCGGAGACTCGGTGGCGCGTATCGACCTGTGCAACGGCGCCGTGGTCAATTCGAACATCAAGGGAAATCCCTTCGTGTTCAGCCACATTCCCGTCGGGCGCTTCCCGGTGGATGTGGCGATTTCCCTCGATGAGGGAAATACCCGCGCCTTCGTTTCAAACGGGGGCGAGAACAGCCTGTCGGTGATCGTGACCGAATCGGCCCGTACCCTGCGCGATACCGTGCCCTTGTCGGCGCGTCCCACCTCGCTGGTCGTGGCTCCGAGCGAAGCGGCTTCCGAGGGAGAGGTTTGGGTCGCGCTACCCGATCTGCACCGGCTGGCGCGGGTGGTGAAACAGGGAGCTGACGAGAGCGAGCGTTGGGTGGAGGACGGTTTTGCGGTGCTCGATACCGGCGTTACGCCCGAACCGGTCCCCAGCGGTATGACCGTGCATCCGAATGGCCGCTATCTGTATGTGGCGGACATGGCCTATGACTACTTCCACATCGTCGATCTCGAAAATCCGGGTTACCCGGCCCAGGTGCGCAATGTATACGGTCCCCAGCGCAATGTCGCGGTAACCCCCGATGGACGCTTTCTCTACCTCTCGAAGGTGGACGAGCGCAAGGTGGCGGTTTACGACCTCATCAACGATCGCTACCTGGATACCAACGCCCAACTGCCCAGCCACTACAACGCCCCGGCTCCCAGCGACGAATTCGAATACGATATCGAATTGCAGGCGGTGCCGCGCACGGTGGTGTTTGCCATGCTCGACAAGGCCAACCCCGAACCCGACGACAGCGATACCGATGGTGACGACGCGACGCTGACGGATGGGGATGAGGATCTCGAAGTCGACGGCGATAGCGACGGCGAGGTGGCGGAGGGCGAGTCGGAAGGGGAAGGGGAAACGGACGCCTCCGAGAGCGGGCGGCGGCTGTTCGCCGAAGAGAGCGGCGACGGCGATGTCGATGGTGATGCCGAAGTCGAAGCTTCAGATGACGATTCCGCGATCGCCGACGACCTGGAGTTTCTGCTCTACGGCTATTCGGTGGGCTACAACGGCAACATCCAGATCATCGACCTCAACCGCAACCTGCATCAGTTGTACGACAGCAACCCCGACAGCGGACCGGAATTGAGCTACCTGCGCGATGATGAATTGACCATCGACAACAATTTGTGCCTGACCTCTCTGGATACCACCCTTTATGCCGAACGAACGCCCGATGCCTTGTGGGAACTGCACTATAACGGCGTGATTCCCGGTAGCGACGGCTCGATTGCGGGTCGCTTCGATTTCGCCAACAACCGGTTCTACGATCCGGAAGTGGATTTCACCCTGTTCGAGGAATTGCTGGCGCGTCCGACTTCGAGCGATCCGGACGATCCCTTCGCGTTGAAGGGCGATCTGCTGGTGATCCGCGATACGCCCAACCCGCCGGAGGGCGATTCCCTGGGCTGCGTGGAGGAAATCGTCGGGGACGACGGTGAGACGCGGCTGGTGGAACTTGACAGCGTACGTCTGGAGATCATCGACATCACCCCCGAATATCTGGTGTTCGATCCGCGTGGCGTCGACCTGAAACGGTGCTTCAGCACCTCGGTGGAATACCTGGTGCGCGCCAACGACAACTACATCGTCAGTCTCACCGAGCTGGATTCGGGCGGCAATCGTCTCAGCTCGTCCCTCTACCAGGGGCGCGCGGTCAACGGGGAATTCCGCCAGAGCGACGTGATTCAGGGACAGGAACAGTTCGAATCGCTGGTGTTCGACCAGGATGACTGGCAGGATTATATCTGCACCATCGAAAAGACCAACGACGAGGAAGAGACTTACAAGGAGTATCGTTTCCGTACCGACATGACGCTGTCGGGAGAGGCGGAATCGGTGAACGGCATCCGTTGCCGCAACAGCGAATCCGACGACGGCGACTACCCGGCGAGCTTCAAAAACGACCTGATCGAATTCTCGATCTGCCAGGACGAAAGCAGCGTCGATATCCAGGCCAAGCAGGAAAGCACCTTCCTGTATTCCTTCCGAACCTTCAGCGGAACGAATGAAATCCAGGCGATTTCACTGACCGACAGCGCCGACCGTTTCGTGGGATCGCTGCTCGAAGATGCCGCGCTGCTGGATCTTTATCCAAATTTCCCGCGTCTGTACGCCGTCGATTCGTCCGAGGAAATCGTGTACGTCATCGACCTGAAAACCGACCAGGTGGTGACGCTCATCTTCTGATCGCTTGTTTTGGGGAGAGTCACATGGATCTGCGTCATATCAAAGCTCCGCGCGGCACCGAACTGACCTGCAAGGGCTGGCTGCAAGAGGCCGCCTACCGCATGATTCAAAACAACCTCGATGCCGAGGTGGCCGAGAAACCGGAAGAGCTGATCGTTTACGGGGGCTGCGGCAAAGCCGCGCGCAACGTCGAAGCCTTCAAGCTGATTTTGGAAAGCCTGAAAAAGCTGGAGAACGACGAAACCCTGCTCGTGCAGTCCGGCAAGCCGGTGGGTGTGGTGAAAAGCCATCCCGACGCTCCGCGCGTCTTGATCGCCAACGCCAACCTCGTCCCCCATTGGGCGACCTGGGAGCATTTCCGCGAACTGGACAAAAAAGGCCTGATGATGTTCGGCCAGATGACGGCCGGAAGCTGGATCTATATCGGCACCCAGGGCATTTTGCAGGGCACCTACGAAACCTTCGGCGAACAGGCGCGCCAGTGCTTCGGCGGCACGCTCAAAGGCCGCATCGTGCTGACGGCCGGACTGGGCGGCATGGGCGGCGCGCAGCCGTTGTCCGTTACCATGAACGAAGGCGTGGCGTTGTGCGTGGAGGTGGACCGCGAACGCATCCTGCGGCGCATCGAACACCGCTACCTCAATACCTGGACCGAGTCGCTGGATGAAGCGCTGGACCTGGCCAAGGCCAAGGCTGCCGCCGGTGAGGCTTATTCCATCGGGCTTCTGGGCAATGCCTGCGAGCTTCTGCCGGAAATGGTCAAACGCGGTTTCACCCCCGATAGCCTGACCGACCAGACGTCGGCTCACGATCTGCTGCTGGGTTACGTGCCCGGCGGCATGGATTACGCGAGCGCCTTGGCATTACGCGCCGCCGACCCGGACAAATACGTCGAACTGGCGCGTGCCTCGGTGGTGCGGCACGTCGAAGCCATGCTGGCCATGCAACGGGCCGGAGCCGTCACCTTCGATTACGGCAACAATATCCGGCAGGTGGCCTTGGAGGCGGGAGTCAAAAACGCCTTCGACTTCCCCGGCTTCGTTCCCGCCTACATCCGACCCTTGTTCTGCGAAGGCAAGGGACCGTTTCGCTGGGTGGCGCTCTCGGGCGATCCGGAAGACATCTACACCACCGACCGCGAATTGATGGCGCTGTTCCCCGAAAACACCGGGCTGGTGCGTTGGCTCAAGATGGCGCAGAAACAGGTGCATTTTCAGGGCTTGCCCTCGCGCATCTGCTGGCTGGGCTACGGGGAACGGGCCAAGGCGGGTAAACTGTTCAACGACCTGGTGGCCTCGGGGCGGGTCAAGGCGCCGATCGTCATCGGACGCGATCATCTCGACTCCGGTTCGGTGGCCTCGCCCAACCGCGAGACGGAAGCCATGAAGGACGGCTCCGATGCCGTGGCCGACTGGCCGGTGCTCAACCTGCTGGCGAACGCCGTCAACGGCGCGACCTGGGTGAGCTATCATCACGGCGGCGGGGTGGGTATCGGTTACGCGCTGCACGCCGGGATGGTGATCGTGGCCGACGGAAGCGAGGCGGCGGCGGTCCGGCTGGAGCGCGTGTTGACCTCCGACCCCGGAACGGGCGTCATGCGCCACGCCGATGCCGGATACGAAGAGGCGCAACAGGTGGCCCGCGAGCGCGGCGTCAAGATTCCCGGCCTTACCTGGTAGGCCGCCTGACTTCAACGTATCCGCCCCGGCTTTAACCGGGGCGTTTTTACGATTTATTCGATTCCTTACGGGGAGGCGAGCATGTGCGACCACTCCACCCGCAACGGCGATCAGCCCTTCGATCTGCTGATACACAACCTTTCCGTCTGCCTTACCGCCGATCCCGCACGCGCCACCCAAGAGGATGCGTTGGGACGTATCGCCGACGCGGCCATCGGGGTGCGTGGCGACCGGCTGGTGTATGTGGGACCGGAAGCGGGGGTGGATGCCCAACGGCGTAGCGACGCCAAAGCGACGCTCGACGCCCGTGGCGCGGTGGCCATGCCCGGATTGATCGACAGCCATACCCACCCGGTTTTCGGCGGCAGCCGCGAGGAAGAATTCGCCCGGCGCATAAGCGGCGTACCCTATATGCAGATCGCCGCCGAAGGGGGCGGGATCAATGCCACCGTGCGCGCCACCCGCGCGGCGGACGAAGACGCGCTTTATCGGCGTAGCCGGGCCTGGCTGGAGGACATGCTGCGCTTGGGCGTGACAACCGTCGAAGCCAAAAGCGGGTACGGATTGACCACCGAGAGCGAGCTGAAGCAGTTGCGCGTGATCGGGCGGCTGCGCGATACCCTGCCGATGCGCGTGGTGCCGACGTTCATGGGCGCGCACGAGTTTCCCCCCGAATATAAAAACGACCCCGAAGGCTATGTCGATCTGGTTATCGACGAAATGCTCCCGGCGGTGGTGGAGCAGGGCATCGCGCGCTTCTGTGATGTCTTTTGCGAGGAAGGCGTTTTCAATCTCACCCAAACCAGTCGCATCCTGATCGCGGCTTCCGAACATGGGCTCGGGCTGCGCCTGCACGCGGACGAGTTCGTCGATTCGGGTGGAGCGCTGGTGGCCTGCGAAGTGGGTGCAATCGCCGCCGACCACCTGATGGCGGTTTCGCCCGAGGGTATGGCCGCCCTGCATCAGTCGGACGTGGTGGCCGGGCTCTTGCCCGCGACCTCGTATTATCTGGGGCTGCAACGTTATGCTCCGGCGCGCGCGTTGATCGAGGCGGGGGTGCGCGTGGCTCTGGCCAGCGACTTCAATCCCGGTTCGGCGGTTTTCAGCAATCTGCAATGGGTGGCCAATATGGGCTGCACTCAACTCCGTATGAGCTTTGAGGAGGTCGTACTGGCTGTGACGCGCCATGCGGCGGCGGCGTTGGCGCTGGAGTACGAGACCGGGTCGCTGGTGGAAGGGCTGAGCGCCGATGTCCTGCTGCTCGACATTCCGCGTCCCGAGTACCTCGTGTACCACGTCGGTCGCAACCATGCCTGGACGGTCGTGCAGGCGGGGCGTGTCGCCTGGCGTTCCGAATCGGATCCGGTATTTTTATCGTGATTATTTCTTTTTGAGTTCCACGAAAATGGCGTCGAGGGTCGATTGATGGGTGAGTTTGATCCGGCGCTGAACCGATTCGTAGCCTTCCATCACGATTTCCACCGTCCGGCTTTCGTCGAACGGCAGATCGGAAATCAACAGGGGAGTCGGTGTCTCTTGCTTTTTCAGTTCCACGAAAACCGTTGCGCCTTCAGGGATGGTTTTGATGTACAGTTTCCCCGTTTCGGGCATATAATACGTGCTGCCCACCGTTTCTTGCATCCAGCCCGTTTTCTCGATGTATTGAAATCCGAAGACCGCGACGATCACCAGCATCAACGTAATAAAAACGCTTAGCATTTTGCGCGTCTGCTGGCGCGCATTCAGCATGACTTCGATCTGTTCGGCCGGGGGGAGGACGTCGGGCAACAGAGCCGATTTGAGTTGGTTGCGCGAACGCTGAGGGCGCTCCTCCGCATCCATGCGGCGGCGTTTGTTTGCCGATGGCTTGTGGCGTTTCTTGTGTGTCGGTTTTTCGGGTTCGTCGTCTTCCAGGTCGTCGAACAGGTCTTCGACAAACGTGGACGGCTTTTTGGCGGCTTTGATTTCGCCGGTTGGACTCTGCGGGTCCTGCGGCAGTTCGTCGAGCACGCTGACGTGATTGGGAAATAAGGTGTTGAGCGTGCGCGCCAGCAATTCCGGCCCGGACTCGTAGTGGTGCCGGGCGACCACGTCCTGTAAGGCTTTTTTAAATTCGTCGGCCGAATCGAAACGGCGGTCGCGATCTTTTTCGAGCGCACGTGCGATGACCTCGGCGAGGTCGTCGGGAAAATTCTTGATGGCGTCGCCGGGTGAGGGCACGGAGCCTTCCGTGATGGCCTTGAGAATCAGGAATTCCGATTGCTGTTTGCGGAACAACGGCTGTAAAGTCGCCAGTTCGTAAAGCAGAACGCCGAGGGTGAAGAGATCGGAACGCGGGTCGACTTCTTCTTCACGGCACTGCTCGGGCGACATATAAGCATACGTGCCGCGCAGGGCGTTGTAGGCCTTCTGGTCGTCCTGGTAAATGGCTTTCGATATCCCGAAATCGAGGATTTTGACATTGCCGTTAAAAGAGGCCACCAGGTTGTGCGGGCTCAGATCCAGATGAACGATGTTCAGCGAGCGGCCTTCGGCGTCTTTGCGGGTATGTGCGCTCGATATCCCGGCCAGGGCTTGGGAGACGATCTCGATGGCGACCGGGATGGACCACTGATCGCTGGCCTGGGTGGCTTTGTCAAGCAGCAGGTCGAGGTTGACGCCATCCACAAATTCCATGGTCATGTAGAAGGTGCCCTGCTCTTTGCCGAAATCGAGGGTGCCCACCACGTTGGGGTGACGGATTTCCGATATGATTTTAGCCTCGCGCAAAAACATGCGGATGAAGCGCGGGTCTTTGGCGTAATGCGGCAGAATGCGTTTGAGGGCCACGGGAGGACGGGCGTCGGTCTGGTCGATGTGGCGGGCCAGAAAGATTTCACCCATGCCGCCGGTGGCCAACTTGGTCAGAAGCCGGAATTTACCGAACTGAACGTCGCTACCTGGGGTCACGTTTTGGAACCTCCCTTGCCTGCCTCCGTGTCACCCTTGAACGTACCGAATGAGGGCGACGGGAAATGGCGGCTATTGGACGAACGGTGCATGTCGGGGAAGTCCGACGATGGCCGTATACGCTTGACAGATGCCTTATCATGCCAGAAAACGACCAAAAATCAAGCCGATCCGAATGAACCTCTGTTTCAGCGATCGATTCCCGGGCGTGACAAAACCCCCTTGTCGGCGTAATAGTGACGTACTTCCCGCATTTCGGTGATCAGATCGGCGCGTTTGAAAAAGCTTTCAGGCGCATCCCGGCCGGTGAGCACCAGTTCGACTCCGGCGGGCTTGGCATCCAGCAGAGCCAGAACCTCGGTTTCGGGCAGCAGCCCGTAGGCCACGGTGACGTTGATTTCGTCCAGAATCACCAACTGATAATCCCCGGAATCGATGGCGTCGGCCACTTGTTTGAGACCGTCGCGAGCCCTTTGGCGGTCGCTTTCGCGCGGGGCTTGGGGGTGAACCATCTGATCTTCGCCGAAGCGTTCGAGGGTGACGGCTTCGCCCAGGCGCTCGATCGCCGCCAGTTCGCTGTAAGCGATGCCTTTCATGAACTGTCCGATGAAGACGTGGTACCCGTATCCCGCCGCCCGCAGGGCAAGCCCCAACGCGGCGGTCGTTTTGCCTTTGCCGTCACCGGTGTAAAGATGGATATAGCCCGCATCGGGCAATGGCGGATTGGTCATGATCCGTGGCGCCCCATCAATTTCTTTTCGACGATTCCCACCGCTTTTTCAACCAGCGACTCCACCATCTGCAAGGAGTCGAAGGGCTTCACGATAAAACCGGCCGCACCGTTCTGAATGGATTCCCGCACCGTTTCGGCGGTTGCATTGCCTGTCATAATGACGACCTGGATCAGGGGATTGATTTTTTTCAATCGACTCAGTAATTGCAAGCCGTCCAGACCGGGCATGTTGATGTCGGTCAGGACCACTTTGATGTGTTGGCGTCTGATCGCCGACAAGGCTTGGAGTGGATCCGAGAATGTTTCGACATCGAAATTTTTCAAGGAGAAATACCGTTGCAGACTGGAAAGGATCTTTTCCTCATCGTCGATAATCGCGATTTTGTAACGCATGTTGTTGTGCCTCTAGCTAAACCCCCAAAACCATTGGCGACTGTTCGACAGATCGCCCCATTACTTGTAGACCGAATTCCGTATGGTTTCAACACTTTTCGCAGATTTGTAGGGCAGGGTGTTCGCCAGTCCGGTTTTCTTTGTTGGGATTTTCGCTTTAGTCCTGTGATATTTGGCAAGGATACCGGAAACGCAACCACAAATACACAAAGAGTCTTTCCGTTTGTCGACTGTCTTTGCGCATGATCGGCAGTTTGTGTTTTGATAACCACAAGTGAATTCTTTGGCGATTCGGGGTAAATCTTGACATTGGCAGTGGGCCGCGATACAAATATTAAGAATGGCAAGTAGTTGAAAATGCGAGGGGTTATCCCAAGGAGGCATGCAATGTCGGCTCGCGGTATGGGGGCTTTAACGGTTTGGTGTGTGATCTTTCTGTTTCTTTTCGCACTGGGTTGCTCGGATAGCGGTTCCCAGGGAGAGCCGGATGGCGATTTGGATAGCGCGGGAAGCGATGGCGATACCGCGTTTTGTCCGCCCGGAGAAGATTGCACGCCCTGCGAATCGGACGACGATTGCCCCGACGGCTACATCTGCAGTCCGACCAGTGATATCTGCATACCCGACCCCGACGGCGATCAGATTGATGGAGATGACCCCGACGGCGATCAAGCCGACGGTGACCACGAGCAGGCGGAAAGCGACGATACGGATGGCCGACGTCTTGAAGTGATTCCGCAAAACGTCAATTTCGGTAGCGTTCAGTGGGGACGCACCAGCACCAAGGACGTCATTATCCGCAACGCGGCCGCCGCGACGGCGGACCTTACCGTAACCAGCGTGCAGTTCTTGAACGAAGGTCTGCTTGACTTCACTTTCATCACCTTGGCTGATGACATGGTGGAGGAAATCACGCCGCCGGTGGTGTTGGCCCCGGATGAGTCCTTCGTTCTGCGTATTACCTATGCTCCCTACGATGAACTCGATGACGACGGTGAGCAGATCCTGGTAACCAGCGACGACAATGAAGCCCCTATTGTGCGCGTCGACCTGACCCCGCAGTACAAAGGCGAGGCCAATCTGGCGATCGAACCGTCTCCCATCGAGTTTGGCGAGGTTCCGGTTTATACCACCGCCAAAATCATGCTTCAGGTTAAAAACCAACCGGCCGATCCGGATGGCAACCGCGTTTTGAAAATCAGCGGATTATCGTTGCAGAACGGGCAGTTGGTCGATGGCGGCTTCGTTCTGACGCCCCCGCAGACCATCAACGAGCAGCAGCCTGTTTTCCTGATTCCCGGTCAGGCCATCGAAGTGGGCCTCGAATTCGCGCCGCGCAGCATGGGTAACTACAGCAACATCCTGTATGTCGAAACCAACGATCCCGACCAAGGCCCCATGATGAGTTTTGCCATTACGGGGTTGGGGTCACAGGCCGATCTGGCGGTAACGCCGTTCCCCATCGATTTCGGCGCCCAGATCGTGGACCAGACGCACACCCTGGACGTCCAGATTCTCAATGTCGGAAACGATGAATTCCCCATCGATGGGATTGCCTTGTTCGATTCAAATCCGGAGTTCGCCGTTGTAAGTGCCGATCCGGCGTTGCCGTGGGTGCTCGCTCCCGATGAAGGGGGGCAAGTGACGTTGAGCTTTACTCCCACCGCCATTCCGGAAACCACTGATCGGCTATGGATTCAGGGCGGTCAGATGGAAGGGGAAGATCCCAAACCCGATTACTTTGTGGAAGTGCTGGGAAGCGGCAAGCAGGCCTTGATTCGGCTGGAACCGGAAGAAATCGACTTCGGCGTCGTGCAAAATATGGAAACGGCTGTCGAGAGTGTGCGCGTGTTCAACGACGGCACCGACGACCTGGTGATCAGTTCCATCGAGATGGACCCGGTGGGTAGTGCGGACTTCGGGTATACGGAAGCGGCCGATATCTATGAACCGATTTTCCCCGGTCAGTCGCGCTATATCGATTTCACCTATGCGTTCGACGAAGGGGGCAATCGCAGTGCGGCGGATATTTTCTCGAATGCCGGCAATTCCGAAGAAGACGGCTCGGTGCGTCTGATGATGGAAGCGACGTCGTCCAACCCGATTTTCTTCATGCAACCGGAAGAAATCGATTTCGTGCCGGTTGAACTGAACGATCGCAGCGTGGAGCATGTCACCCTCAAAAATATCGGAAACGGCTCGCTGACCATTTTTTCGGTGAATATCGATATCGGTAGCAGCCCGTATTTCGGAGTCGAAAACTTCGAAAAGGCGGGGGCAACGGTGACGCTGCCGGTGGAACTGGAACAGAGCCAGACCATGACGTTTGATGCGGTGTACGAGCCGCTGGGCGGCGGACAAGCGATTGGCGCCATCAGCATCACCCACAACGATTACGATCTCTTCCAGCCCGGCGATTCCGATCGCACCGAGGCCTTCATTCTGTTGAATGCGGATGGACCCATCAATCATCCGCCGGTGGCGGAAATCCAGGCCAACGGATCCACCTTCGACATCAGCGCTCCGGTCGATAGCCTGGTACTTTTGGACGACGATCAGGTTTACAACGATACGACCGGTAGCTACGAATCCGACCCCGATGACACGATCGTCGAATGGGAATACGCCATCGATTCCGCCCCGGCGGGGCATGGCGATCTGGTGCTGGCCGACAGCTCCGCAACTGTCGTGGTGAACATGCCGGGCGATTGGATTTTCAGCCTGCGCGTTAAAGATTCGCACGATCTCTGGAGTGTGAAAGATACGATCCGCGTTTCGGCCGTGACGCGTCCGGTGGCGATTCTGAAGGTCAACGGCCAACTTCCGGCCGATATGGTTAACCCGAAGGCCGGGGCCGAAACCCTGCTCGATTTGCTCGACAGCTACGATCCCGACGGTGGCAACATCCAGAACTGGCAGTTCGAAGTGGTTTCCGCTCCTCCTTTCGGCGACACGACGCTCAACGCCAATGGCGCATCCGCCGTCAACCGTCCCAACAAGGTGGGGTCGTGGACGTATCGCGGTCGGGTGATGGATGATGAGGCGGTCTGGAGCGATTGGGCCTCGGTTGTGGTGCCGGTCGAGAAACCGGAGACGCTGTCCATCTTCCTCGACGGCATCAACGTTTGCCTGGGCGGTTTCCTGGGTTACGACTTGATTTTCACGAATCCCGAAGACGAAGTCTGCGGACCTCCCGATGTGGCGCAATACGCCTGTGACTGGGGGCCGATCCATTCCGGCCGCTGCGAAGGAATCGGCGGCAACGACAATGGCTCGCTTATCATTTGGGACTATGCCGATCAGCAGGACGATTACGTGGAAGACCTGGATGGCGAATACATCATCAAAGTGACGGCCGTTGGCATCAGCAGCCTGTTCGGCGAGGCGGTCGATGTGCGTTTGCACAAGGATGGTTCGGATGTCGAATGGTGGCGTGGCACGCATTGCTACGACAACCTGATCGACGTCGATTGGTTCATCCATCTGCGCCGGATCAACGGTATTTGGGAGGCACCCTACAAGTGCGGTCCGGTCAACAATTGCCATCAGTTCTGCAAATAGACCGGCTTTCGGTCGGAATTCTTGAAAGGGCACGGCTCCCGATCCAGGGCGGCCGTGCCGTCTTCTTCAATCTTCGATGCTTGACAAGGCCTCGGGCGTTTATGTTACATCCTTTGCATGTGCCATCGCCCCAGGTCCGGAGCGTCCGTTTCCATGACTGATCTCAATCCCGACTCCACGCGACTCGATCGCCTTTTCGACGCTCTGGCGTGGCTGGTTCTGCGTCGCCCCGGTCTCATCGTTTGGGTCGCGTTGCTGTGCATGGTGGGTGCTCTATGGCCGGCGCGTCAGCTGACCGTCGTCGAGCAGGAATCCCTGTTCTGGGCCTCGGGTGAGCGGTCGATCGAAGAACGGACTCGCCTGGATACGCAGCTTGGCGGGAGTGATTTCCTCGTCGGTATCGTCGAGGGTGGAGCTTACGCCGCCCGGCAGCGGTTCGTCGATGCCTGGGTGCAGGCGCTTGATGTGGAACGCAATAGCCGCCTGGCGGTCGGTCAGGATCCGCTGTTGCGTTACAGCTATTATCGCTTGCCGATGCGTTTTTTCGAGGACCGGCGGCTGCTTTATCTGAAACAGGTCGATCTGCTCGATATCGAGCAGCGCTTGACTCGGCGGTTGGAACAAGAGCGCCTCAAAAACAACCCGTTTTATTTTAATCTTGAGGACGAAGAAGAACCGGAAGTGGACATCGCTTTCGAAGATCTGCAACACAAATATGGCGTCCAGCGTTTTCATGAGTACCTCAGCAGCGCGGACGGCAGCGTATTCGCAGCGCTCTTCAAACCCGAGTATCCCGTTTACCAGCGTCAAAAGGCACTCGAGACCCTGCGGATGATCCGCCAGGCAGGCCGGGATCTGCTCGCACGATCCGAGTTCAAGGACGTTTCGTTTTTACTGGGCGGCACGTATTTCGAGCGGATTGCGCAAACGCAGAAACTGGATCGAGCCCTAACGGGCTATGCGGCCATGATTTTTCTCGGTGTCTCACTGATTGTTCTGCTTGTTTTCAGGCGCATACGACCTTTATGGCTTCTGTGGTTGTCGGTGTCGGGCGGGGTTCTCCTGCTTTTAGGCTTGGCCGGAGCCGGTTTCGGGGCTCTCAGCACGATGGGGGCGTTGTCGCTTCCCCTGGCTTTGGCTTTCGGACTGGCTTACGGAATCCAGATGCTGTACAGCTACGTCAATGCGCGCTCCCGAAATCTCGATATCAACGATGCTCTGTCGGACGCCATGCGCCAGGACGGCCGTCCGGCGATTCTGAGCGCTTTCGTTACCGCCTGCGGCATGTTCGCCTTGGCCGGAGTTGACTTGCTCGATTTCCGGCAATTCGGCCTGTTGGGGGGAGCGGGTGTCCTGATCATGGCTACCATGATGACGACGGTCTTGCCTGCCGTCTTGGCGCTGACGGAACGCAGGCGGCTGATGGTCATTTCCACGGCCGTGCGTTTGATCCAGCCGTTACCGCGACGCATGGCCCGCGGACGAGCGGTGCTGGCGATCGGTTTCATCGGTGCCGCTTTGGGGGCACTTATCCTTTTGCAGAGTTTTTCCTGCTTAAGGGAACCTTGGTGTTCGGCGTTGATGCGCTGTTGCCCGGACACCCCCTGCTGCGATCCATTTCTGGATCGTGATCTGGATTTCTCGGAAATTCGTACGCGCTTGCCGGCCGCACGTGAAGTGCGGGAAAAAATATCCCGTATTTCGCCTTTGTCGCAGGATCCGCTTACGATTGTCGCGCCTTCGCGCGAGGTCTTGTTGCAGGTGGTCCAAAGAATCGAGGCATCGAAGGCTGAACCCGACTCGGTTATCCAAACCAAGAGTTCGATTTTCACCTTTCTGCCGACCGAGCAGGAGGAAAAGCGCGCCATTTTGCGGCGGATCGACGCCTTGGCGACGGAAGAGAATATCGGTTTTCTCGACAGTCGGGTGAGACGGCGCATCGACGATGTGCGTCCGATCCTCCATCCGCCGCAAGTCGGCTTGTACCAGCTTCCTCGCAGCGTGATACAGATCTTCAGCTTGCAACCCAAAGGCAGCGAAGCATTGTTGGATGTTTTGCAGCGGGCATTGGCTCAACAGGCTCCCGGATTATCACCCGAGTTGCGGGAGCAGGTGTTGCGGCAGACGCTCGATCGAATGCCGGATGAGCGGGTGAAGCAGATTCTGGATGGACTGAGCGAGGACGACCGGCTCGCCGCCGTGACCCGTAACGTCCGTTCGCGTGATCCGCGCGAAGCGCTTTACAGGGCCATCCGGGAGTTCGACGAGCATTATGTAGGATGTGTGGCGTTCGTGTATCCGAGCCACGACGGTTATTTCGCTCCGGTGGCCAAACGGCTCGAAGAACAGTCTGTCGTTTGGGTCGGTGATCAGCGCGATATTTCGGTGACGGGATCGGCTTTGGATCTGGCTGTCATGATTCGCCGGGTGAGTGAATCGGGGCCGCTTTTAATGCTGCTGGCTTTTCTGGTGGCCGGAACGGTCTTCGTGGTGACCTTGAGACGTTCGCGCCATATCCCGCTGGTCTTGATCGTGCAGGTCGTTGCGGCCTTCTGGCTGGTATTGGGGATGGCGGGGCTCGGGACAAGCTGGAATATCTACAGCTATATGGCGATACCCGTTGTAGTCGGCGTCGGTTTTGACACGGCGTTGCGCATGTGGTTGCGCTATTGGCAGGTCGGCCAAATCGGGGCTTTGCAGGCGGTTACACTCACCGCCCCGTCGGTCGCCTTGATGGTGCTGTCGCTGGTGTTGAATCTTAGCGGCTGGGCCTTGGTGGACGCCAAGGGGGTGGCGATCATCGGGCAGGTGGCCATTTTGGGAACGCTGATCGGATCCCTGGCCGGACTTACGCTTTTACCGGCCTTGTTGGAACAAGTTCAGGCACGCCGCGCTCGCTTGGACAAAGTTTAGGCTGCCTCTAAAATCCATATTCTACTGCGAACGATTCTTTTCTAGTCGGATCGCTTCCCCCAATCCTCGACGTATCCTATTGATATGCCTGTGGTTGTGGAAATCGCCAGGTCTCGAAAATCCTTCGTTCTCGTAACGAACAGCTATTTTTAGAGGTAGCCTTTCGCTTCTCGGGTCGAGAATTTTTCAAATGCGAACAATCAAGGTATGAACGCGCCGCTACGCATGGGGTCTCCCTGAGCCATGGGCCAGGAGGCATCGGCGGGTGGGGCTTCTCCGCGTACATCGATGGCGTGAACCTGGCGGTTTTTACCGACTGCGATCAGGTCGCCGAGCGGCGTGATTAGAAGGGGAGCCAGAAGCGGAGTGGCCAGTTTCACCTGCCAACGTTTGCGCCGTTCTCCCCCGTCCACGTCGGCGTAGATGTCGAGGGCGTAGAGGTTGCCGTTTGTGTTGCTGCCGGGGACATACAGAATGTCGTCCATGCCGACGGCCGGGCTTCCGCCGATGAGTCCTTCCGTAATGTATTCCCACACGCTGCCTTCGATTAAGGAGCCGCTGAAGCTGATCGCCATCAAAACACCCCGGATGGCGCTGTTACGTTCAAGCTGAGTGCTTAAAAACAGCGTTCCCAGGCGGTCCGCCACGGGTTCGGCATCCAGGAATTCATCGGCCGAGACGCATTTCTCGTCGTCATTGCAGATTTCACCTGAATCGCATTGGTAATTTTCAAGGCAGTCGCCGTTTTCGGCGGTGGAATAGACGATCTGTTCACGGGGGAAGAGATCGTATTTATAGCTGTGGAATTCCTTATCCGAGGTGGCGTAGATGCTGTTTTGCACCGGGCTGGCCAGGACGTATTTCAGCTTCTGGTATGGGTTGAAATACTCGGAGGCTACCCAGGCTCCGTTGCTGTCCAGATCGAGTTGCACGACCGCCCGGCCTGCGCCGAGGGTCAGGTTGCGTGATCCGCCGGATTCGATGGGATGGATGGGCGCGGTCGGGGGGGCATAACCGGTGATGGTGGTGGACCAGGCGATACTGAACGGAGAGTCGCCGTTGCGTTCCTGGTCGAGCGCCACGTGATAGTGAATTTCAAAACAGCGCGTATTGAGATCGCTGCGCGCGCAATAATAGAGCGGGACATAGAAGTCGTCCGGCTCGCCTTCGATAGGGCCGACCGCCGGTGCGGCCGGATCGGTCAACGCACTTTCAACCACGAAGCGGTCGCAGGGACCGGCCCCGTTGTCATCGACACGGGCCACCAGGGCGGCGTCATTCGTGGCGGAAAACACCACGACCGGGTACCCGTCGCGCTCGGCGACGACCGGAGTTGTGGCGAAGGGGCTGGTCATTTCACAGCTAAAGCGATGCGTACCGTCGGCCGTGATGGACTGGAGTTCGTCGTAAATCGCGATATAGATATCCCCGCGCACCTGATTGGCGGCGGCTCCCGCCCGTTGAACGAAGTTGACCGGTGCGGCGACCTGTGGATCGTACTGCCACTTCAAGCGGCGGACCGTGAGCTTTTTTAAGAAAACCGATTGTTGGTTGTAGTTATCGGTGGCGTTGGCTACGATGTTGAGCACCATGGGATAACGATATTCCGTGAAGGGGTGCAGCAGATCATCGAAATCATCGATTGTTAAGGGAAAGTCGCCGCGCGCCTCTTTGAGAATCAAGGTGTGGTTGTAATCGTCTTTGATTTCGAGGTAAACCTGTTTGAGGCCCGAAAGATCGTCGAAGTACACCTCCATCAGGTCTTCAGCGAAGATTTCACCTTCATTCGGGTTGATATCCGACCAAACGACATTCGTCAGAACAAGTTGCGGGCCTTCGTTGTCGATCCCGAACAAAACGGTTTCCGTCGCTTCCGTATGCGCCTCCACCTGGTCGTACACCGTGATATCGAGGACATACGAGCCCGGCTGGAGATCGGATGCCGCAAAGGTATACGATACATCGCCCGAGTCGTCGAATTCGGTGATGGTGGCCAGTTCTTCCCCGTTGAGAGTCAAGGTGACCTCTTCCAGATTATCTCCCGCCTCAAGCTGAATTTCGATGGTGTCTTCGTAGCCGTATTGTTGGCCGGGTTCGGGGCTCAACACGGTCAGTTCGGGCACGCTGTGGTCCACGATTGCGGTCAGCCGTTCGGCCACGGCGCCCTCTCCCGAGTAGGCGACCGCACGCAATTCCACGGGCCCTTCATCGAAACCGGCGGTTTGCCAGAATGCCTTGTAAGGCGGAGCGACAAATTCGGCCAGCAGCGACCCGAAGGCGTAGATTTCCACTTTGTCGATGGTGAGATCACTGACGATCTGCAGCTCGATCTCCACCTCACCGTCAACCGCGTGGGAGTCGGTGGGTGCGATGAAGCTCAAATCGATGGGAGGAGGCGGAGCCTCCTCTTCTTCCTCTTCCGGTTCCGCTTCCATCTCGTCATCCGGATCGCCGTCCACTTGTTCGGTTGCGTCGCGATCGTCCTCGCGGTCGTCGTCGCCGTCCTCATCGTCGCCGTCGCCGTTCAGCGGAATACAGACCCCCTGCCCGCGGTCGCAGCGCATGCTGGGGGGGCAATCGAGATTGGACTGACAGTCGATCGGCGCGTTGCCGTCGACGTCTCCATCGGGAGCCACACAAACCTGGTCGACACAAAGCTGGGATGTGGGGCAATCGGAATCCTCGTAGCATTCGGGGGTGAATTCCGGGTCGCGGTCTCCATCGGTCCCATCGGTTTCACTTCCACCGCAGGCCCATAAGACCGGCAGCAGTACCATCAGTGTCATCCATGCCGTCAGGCGGCGGATGTTCGATCCTCGTCGCTTCATCGTATCCTCAAATCATCGCAGCAGGTGGCGAGTTGTGTTCCGATCGGCTAATCCATCCAATTTCCACTTATCATAGCAAATCTGTCCCCAAAGGGGCAATGCTTTTACACTTTCAAAGTATTGTCAAACCCTTAGTGATGCAGTATACTATCGGCCACGAAGAACAGGGCACGGCGCGACCGGCCCTTCTACCAAAATAAGGAGAGGGTGGCATGACAATGAGGACCATCGTCCCCATCGGGATCGTTGCGGCGCTGTTGGTTTGTTTGGGAGCTTGCGCTGAGCAGCAGAAGACGGCTGTCGATTCGGATATGTCCACGATGAGGAGTGCCGACGCCGAGGCCATGGGCCTGAAGGTGAAGGAATTCGATCTGAACATGGACCAGGAACCGGATGTTTTCAAATACTATCGTTTTGAGAAAAACGAGGAAAGCGGCCAGACCGAGTTGGTGCTGGTGAAGCGTGAACTCGACTTGAATGGAGATGGCCGCATCGATGTGGTTTCCAATTACAACGCGGATGAGGAACTGGACACCGAGTCGTACGATCTCGATTTCGATGGCCGAATCGACCTGATCGATCACTATGCCAAAGGGCAAATCATTAAGAAATCCATCGACTTCGCTTTCGACGAGAAGCCGGATATGTTCAAATATTATCTCAAAGGGCAGCTTGTACGGAAGGAACGCGATCGAAACAACGATGGGCGTATCGATTACTGGGAGTACTATGAAAACGGCTCCCTCGACCGCATCGGGATGGATGTGGACGGCGATGGTCAGGTGGACACCTGGCGGTCGGCCGAAGGTGAAATGGCTGAAGCCAAGACCGCTCCGAGCGCTCCCGCAGCGGATGCGCCCCCGGCAGCCGATGCCCCCGCGCCCGATACGGCTCCCCCCGCCGTCGATGAAGCCGCGATCGATGAGCAGGCCGGTCAAATGAAGCAAGAGGCCGAAACCGCCGCTGAAAAGGCCGACGCCGCCGAAGCCGAATGATCGAAGATGCCCGACGACTTTCCGACCGGCCCTCACAGGCCGGTTTTTTTGTGTGGGTGCATGAAAAAGCAAATGGTCGGGCTGAAATTCCCGTGTTTTCTCTTGACCCATCCGATGCTTGCGTTATCATCGCCTCGAACTCGCCCGACGAGCGGGCGGGCCGAGTGATTGGACTCTCAGGCCAAAGGAGCATTAAATGAGCATTCCGAAGGAACTCCTCTATACTGAAGATCATGAGTGGGCCCGTGTGGAAGGCCAATTGGTGACCGTCGGTATTACGGCGCATGCCGCCGAACAGTTGGGCGACATCGTTTTCGTCGAACTGCCCGATGTGGACACCCAGCTCGACAAGGGCGACACCTTCGGCGTGGTCGAATCCACCAAGGCCGTCTCCGATCTCTTCATTCCGGTTTCCGGCCGCGTGGCGGAAGTCAACGAGCCGCTGGTGGACGATCCCGGCGCGATCAATGCCGACCCTTACGAGAATGCCTGGCTGGTCAAGATGGAAATCTCCGACGAGGCCGAGCTGGAGAGCCTGCTGTCGGCGGAAGCCTACGAAAAATTCATCGCGGAATCCGAGTAAGCACCCGGAACGCAAGGGGTCGGACATGAGGTATTTACCGCACACGGATCAAGATGTGCGCGCCATGCTGAACGTGATAGGCGTTGAGCGTGTGGAAGATCTGTTCACCTGCATTCCCGAAAATCTGCAGCTCAAGCGTCCGTTGAATCTGCCTCCCCCGTTGGCGGAGCGGGATCTGCTGGCCGAACTGCGACGTTTGGCGGATGCCAATAAAGTGCAGGGCTTCACAAGCTTTGTGGGAGCGGGCATGTACGACCACTACGCGCCGGTTGTGGTGGATCATATCCTGCGCCGCTCTGAATTCTATACCGCGTATACGCCCTACCAACCCGAAGTCAGCCAGGGTACATTGCAGGCTATTTTCGAGTATCAGACTTTGATCTCGCTGTTACTTGAAGCCGAGGTGACCAATGCCAGCATGTACGATGGCGCGACCGGTTGTGCCGAAGCGGTTTTAATGGCGCGGCGTCTGGGTCGCAAGCGATCCAAGGTTTTGATGGCGCGCAGCGTCCACCCGGAGTTCCGGCGCGTAACCGAGACGTATATGGTCAACAATATCGACGATCTGGTCGAGCTGCCTTTCGATGAACAAGGCCGTCTCGACCGTGCCGCGCTGGACGCGGCCTTGGGCGACGATGTCGCCTGTCTGGTCGTCGGGCATCCGAATTATTTCGGTATCCTGGAAGATCTACCGGCCTTGGCCGAGGCGGTGCACGCCGCCGGTGCGCTGCTGGTCGTCACGTTCTCCGAACCGGTGGCGTTTGGCATCACGCCCGGACCGGGTCGTGCCGAAGCCGACATTATCGCGGGCGAAGGGCAGAGTTTCCTCGGCGCGATGAACTTCGGCGGACCATCGCTGGGGATCTTTTCGACGCGCAACAAGTTTATCCGTCAGATGCCCGGTCGCGTTTGCGGACAGACTGTCGATGCCGAGGGACGGCGCGGATTCGTGTTGACCCTCAGCACGCGCGAACAGCATATTCGCCGTGAGAAAGCGACGAGCAACATCTGCACCAACCAGGGTTTATGCGCCTTGGCGGCCACGGTGCTGCTGTCGTTGATGGGCAAAAACGGTTTGCGCAAGCTGGCCGAACTGAACCTGGCGAAAGCCGAGTACCTCAAGGGGCGTCTGGCCGGACTCGATGGCTACTCGTTGGCCTTTGCATCACCGACCTTCAACGAATTTGTGCTGCGCTGCGAGCGCAAGACGGCGGCCGATGTGCGTTGCGACCTCTACGGCGAGAACATCCTGGCCGGAGTGGACCTGAAAAACGACTATCCCGAACTCGATTCGCACTTATTGTTCAACGTCACCGAAATTCACTCCAAGCCGCAGATCGACACCCTGGTCGACGCGCTGGCCTCGCTTTAGGCAAGGGAGAACGGCATGGAATATAAAGCACCCGGAACCACCGGACTCGTGATGGAAGAAGCCCTGATCTTCGAGGTCGGCAGCGCCGGTCGCGAAGGTTTCAGCTTGCCCGAAACGGACGTTCCGCCTGTGGATGCAGCGGCTTTGTGGGGAGCGGATCTCGTTCGCGATCAGATCGTGGGGTTCCCGGAAGTGTCGGAAGTGGATGTCATGCGCCATTTCGTGCGTCTATCGCAATGGAACTACGGTGTGGACACCGGCTTTTATCCGCTCGGTTCCTGCACGATGAAATACAATCCGAAAATCAATGAAGATACGTCGCGCTTGGCCGGTTTCGCCCAATCCAATCCGGTCTACCCGGACGACATGGTGCAAGGCTGTTTGGAACTGATGTCCAAGCTGGAGGATTATCTCAGTGAAATCGCCGGTATGGACGCCACCACCTTGCAGCCCTCGGCGGGGGCGCACGGGGAACTGACCGGCCTCATGCTGATTCGGGCGTACCACGCCGACCACGGTGGCAAGCGCACGAAGATTCTGGTCCCCGATTCGGCCCACGGCACCAACCCGGCTTCCTCGGCGTTGTGCGGTTTCGATGTGGTGCAGGTGGCCTCCGGTCCCGACGGTTACCTCCTGCCGGAAGACGTCGAAAAGGTTATGGACGACCAGGTGGCCGCGTTGATGATGACCAACCCCAACACGCTGGGGATTTTCGAACGGCATATCGAGGAGATCGCCCGGATCGTGCACGCTAAAGGCGGCTTGATGTATTGCGACGGCGCGAACATGAACGCTTTGATGGGCGTGGCGCGTCCCGGTGATATGGGCTTCGACGTGATCCAGTACAACCTGCACAAGACCTTCTCCACGCCGCATGGCGGCGGCGGACCGGGCAGCGGGCCGGTGGGCGTCAAGGCGATTCTCGAATCCTATCTGCCGATTCCTCGCATCGTCGAGCAGGATGGCGTGTATGCTTTCGAGCATGACCGGGCGCAAAGCATCGGCAAAGTGAAGGGCTTTTTCGGTAATTTCGGCGTGATGGTACGCGCGTATACCTATATTCGCGAACTCGGACCCGACAACATCCGGCGCGCCGCCCAATATGCGGTGCTTAATGCCAACTACGTCCGCCACTCGCTGAAAGACAGCTACCACCTGCCTTATGCCACCGATACCTTGCACGAGGTGGTGTTCACCGACAAGCTTCTCAAGGAAGCGGGCGTTACCACGATGGATGTCGCCAAGTGTCTATTGGAACAGGGTTTCCACGCTCCGACGGTCTACTTCCCGTTGGTGGTGCATGCCGCCATGATGATCGAGCCCACTGAAACCGAAAGCCGGGAAAGCTGCGATTCCTTCATCGCCGCCATGCGACGCATTCATGCCGAAGCGCTAAGCAATCCGGAGGCCTTCGCCGACTATCCGCGCAAGACCTTCCGGAGGCGGCTCGACGAAGTGCAGGCGGCGCGTAAACCGCTGTTGCGCTGGACCCCCGAGTCGGACGCTTGATGATCATGGTTCCGGATAGCCCGGACGACGGCGCTGTAGAGCGGACCGAGCGTCGCAGGTTCGGGCGCGGTTATGCTTGGGCGGCGCCTGTGGCGCGTTTGTCGCTGGCCTTGGCGTTGCTTGCCTTTGCCTTCTGGTATGCGCTATTCCACCTATTGATGGCGGTCTTCCTGCCCCTGTTTTTCCTGATCGACTGGCTGCGGCCCTCCACGCGACAAAATCCCGGACAGGTGGCGCGGTTTTTGTGGGACAATCGCCCACGCTGGGGACGAGGCGAGTAGGCATTTTTAACATAAACGCGATTTTAGCAGCCCGCGTTGGAATCGAAGGGGTTGTTGTGGTCGATCTCGTCGCAGGTGGCCGTTTCAGGGTTGAACAGATCGAACAGGCGCTGGCAGGTCTCGTCCGGACTGTCCAGGTGCGGCTGGCAGCTTTCGAGACAATCGGCTTCGATGCCGTCCTGGCACATTCCTTCGCCGAAACCCGTGACATTCTCATAGCATTCGCTGCAGCGGGTGCACCAGGCCGTGCACCAGTCGTCATAAGAAATGTCGCCGTCGGGACGGGCTTCTTCGACGCAGGTCATGAATACATCGCATTGGTCGCCCTGTTGCTGACAGGCAATGGCGATGGCGTCGGCTTTGACCGGTGCCGCTAAGCTCGGATCGGCGCAGGCGGCGTTGCACTGGCGGAGTTCATCTTCGGTAACGCTCAGAGCGGTGTCACATCGCATGATCGTGGTGCAGGTTTCCTGACAAAGGAGCGTACTGCCGGGCACGTTCACCTCTTCGTCGTCTCCACTGCCGCAGCCAAATAGAAAGACACCGAGAATCAACAGGGAAACGGTACGTTGCATGATCAGGTTCTCCTTTACGGATCGGTTTCGAGATTTCCATCCTCAAAAGGGCTAGGCGGGTTCAGCCGCTGATCAACCTTTTACGGATACTGCCAGCCGAAGCCGCCCGAGACGGTCAGGTTGGTGCCGGTAACTTGCGCGGCGGCATCCGAAAGCAGGTACTTCGCCGCCTGATAAATATCTTCGCCACTGGCAAGATGGCCGCTGGGGATGTGGGCGACACGTTGGTGTTCCTCCTCGGCGGCGGTGTCCACCACCCCCGGGGCGATTGCGTTGACGGTGATCCGGTGCGGAGCCCATTCCACCGCCAGCGAACGAGTCAGGGAGAGAAGTCCGAGCTTGGCTGCGGCGTAGGCCCCGATTTCGCCGTAGGCTCCGATTTTTTCCACTCCGGCGAAAGTGAAATGAATCAGGCGACCGCTCATGTTGGCCTTCATCAAAGGAAAGGCGTTGCGGGCGACACTGAAGGCCTGAACGAGATTTCCCTGTACCAGTTCCTCAAAAGCCGTGTCGTCGGTGTCCATCAACGGCTTTTTCAACCAAGGTCCGATGCAATTCACTACGCCCGAGAGGCGATCGGTAATGCCGTTGACCTGTTCGAAAAAACGGGTGACGGCGCTGGGTGTGCGGGCGTCGAGGGGAAAGGCTCCTAGAACATGCTTGGGAAAGTCGAGTTGCAGGCCCACCGCATCGTCGGGTTTGCTGCGAAAGCTCAGAATAACCGGCTGGTTGTCTTGGATCAGGCGTTTGGCAAGGTAGAGTCCGACGTTCTGACCGGCACCCAGAATCAGGATGGGAGCCCGAGGGACGGTTTCGTCGAGCGATTCTTCCAGATCGACCGGTCGGGGGTTGTCCATAGGTGCTCCTTGTCGACTCCGCCATTGGCGGTGTATGTGGAAAATTTGATTACTGGCATAGGGATTATCAGATGCCGCGCCTGCATTCAAGAAAAAAGCGCAGGTTCGCGAAGTGGGTTTGGTCGAAAAAGCCGGGTAAGAACGGCGTTTTTGGCTTGACAAGCTCAAGAGTGTCTGATAAACCCCAGCAAGCTTCGAGTGCGAACGCCAACGAGCGGGAATGTGATGATACCCATTCGAGATGAGCAAATCAGATCTGATTCCAGCCTCCCCTGCTGATGTAGGGGAGGTTTTTTTTGTGAAAAAGATGCAGCGAGGGCATGAGATGACGTTGAAAGAGAAACTGCAGGTGATGACCAGCCAGGAGATTCGACGGGCGATCGACCGGCTAGCCAGCGAGATTCTGGAACGCAACGGGGGTGTCGAGAACCTGCTGCTGGTCGGGATTCGTACCGGCGGCATGCATCTGGCGGCGCGGTTGAAAAAGCGCCTGACCAAAATGGAGGGAGAAGTCCCGGCCTACGGGATCATCGACATTACCCTTTACCGGGACGATCTGTTCTCGCTGGATACGCCGGAGGTGGGTACCACCGAAATCGAAGGCGACATCACCGGAAAGCGTGTGGTGTTGATCGACGATGTCATCTACACCGGCCGTACCATCCGCGCCGCAATGGATGCGTTGATCGACTTCGGACGACCCAAGGTCATCCAACTGGCGGTATTGGTCGATCGGGGGCTGCGTGAACTGCCGATTCACGCCGACTTCGTGGGTCGCATGATCCCCACCAGCGAGGATGAACGGGTGGAAGTGCTGCTCAAGGAAGAGGGACACGACGACCGGGTCGTCATTTACGATATCACCCCGGATGAGGAGGGTTGAGATGGCCTTTGTGCACAAGAACATGCTCGGGCTGGAGAACGCCTCGGCCGATGATATCCATTTCATTCTCGATACGGCCAAGAGCTTCAAGGAAATCTCCACCCGCTCGGTCAAAAAGGTTCCGACCTTGCGCGGTAAGACCATCGTGATGGCTTTCTGGGAGCCTTCGACCCGTACCAAGCTGTCGTTCGAAATGGCCGCCAAACGTCTTTCGGCCGACACTTACGCCATCGGTGCCAGCGGGAGCTCGGTGGTCAAAGGCGAGACCCTGCTCGATTCCATTCGCAACCTGGAAGCCATGGGCATCGATCTGGTGGTCATGCGGCACAAGCAATCGGGTGCGCCGCACTTTCTGGCGCAACATATCGATGCTCCGATCATCAATGCCGGGGATGGTTTCCACGAGCATCCCACGCAGGCGCTTCTGGACATGATGACGATCCTCGAACACAAAAAAACCATCGAGGGCCTGACGGTCACCCTGGTCGGCGATATCGCCCATAGCCGGGTTGCACTGAGCAACATCATCGGTTTGAGCAAGCTTGGCGCGCAGGTGCGACTTTGCGGGCCTTTCACCATGATTCCGCGCTTTATCGAGCGCTTGGGCCCGAATGTGACGGTTTACCCGAAATTGGAAGATGCGATTCGCGATACGGATGTCGTCATGATGCTGCGAATCCAGAAAGAACGCATGGCCAAGCACCTGTTCCCTTCGAACCGGGAATACGCCATGACCTTCGGGCTCAATGCAAAGAATGTGCGTCTTACCAAACCCGGGGCCATCATCATGCATCCCGGTCCCATCAACCGTGGCGTGGAAATGACGCCTGATGTGGCGGATGGGGAGCGCTCGGTCATTCTGGAGCAGGTCAACAACGGCGTAGCCGTTCGTATGGCTCTGATTTACCTACTGATGGGAGGAGGCAAGTAATATGATTCGCATCAAAGGCGGCCGGGTGATCGATCCGGCAAGCGGACTCGACAAGGTCTCCGATCTCTATATCAAGGGCAACAAAATCGTGGCCGCGTCGGCGGCCAAAGGGCAGAAAGTCCAGGTGATCGACGCCAAAGGCAAATGGGTCGTACCGGGGCTGATCGACATGCACGTGCACCTGCGAGAGCCGGGCTTCGAATACAAGGAAACCATCGCGAGCGGATGTGACGCGGCGGCGGCCGGTGGTTTCACCACGATCGTCTGCATGCCCAACACCAACCCGACGATCGACAATGCGGCGGTGGTGGATTTCGTTTTGCGCAAGGCCGAAGCGGCCAACGGCGTCACCGTGTTACCCATGGGAGCCGTGTCGAAAGGACTCAAGGGCGAGGAACTGGCCGAGATCGGCGACATGCAGCGAGCCGGTGCGGTGGCTATCACTGATGACGGAAAAGGCATCATGAGTGCGGCCATCATGCGAGCGGCCCTCGAATATGCGAGTAACTTCGGTTTGACGGTTTGTGCGCATACCGAGGATCACCATCTCAGCGACGGCGGCCACATGCACGAAGGTGAGATGAGTACACGTCTCGGATTGGCGGGGATTCCGTCTGCGGCTGAAAGCGTCATGGTGTCGCGCGATCTGCATCTGGCGGAACTCACCGGCGCGGCCTATCACGTACAGCACATCAGCACGCGCCAATCGGTCGACTTGGTGCGTCAGGCCAAGAAACGCCAAGTGCGCGTAACCTGCGAGGTTGCACCGCATCACTGGACCTTGACCGATGCGTCTCTGTCAACGTATGACGCCAACTTTAAAATGGCTCCCCCGCTCCGGTCCGAGGAGCATGTCAAGGCCGTGCGGCGTGGCTTGAAGGACGGCACCATCGACGTGATCGCCACCGATCACGCTCCCCACGCCGAAGTCGATAAAAAAGTCGAGTTCGGGTTGGCGGCCAACGGCATTATCGGGCTTGAAACCGCCGTGCCACTGGCGCTCGATCTGATTCGGCAGCAGGTGCTGGAACCCCTGGATCTGATTGCCAAGTTGACGGTCAACCCGGCGAAGATTCTGGGTCTCGATCTGGGGACTCTGGCCGTGGGTGCCGATGCGGATGTAACCATTATCGATCCCGAGGCCGAGTGGATCTACACCCCCGATCAGGTGCGGTCGAAGAGCCTGAACAGTCCCTGGCTAAACCAGACGCTGGTCGGTCGAGTGGATTTGACCCTGGCGAAAGGGAAGATCGTCCATCAACTCTAGTTGAAATCGATATCCAAATAAAAACGGGCGGTTCATGCGAATCGCCCGTTTTCTATTAACACGTTAAGGTGTGAGGATTACTGCGGATCCTCGGTTTTTCCCACCGAACCGAAGCGGTCGAAGGGAGAGAATTGCGCTGTTGCGATCTTGCGCAGGTGGCTCAGAATGCGTTTTTGATAGCGGAACAGCAGCGCAACGGCGACGGCATTCTCACATGAGTTCGGGTTATCGATCAGGTGATCGGTAATCCCGGCACAGGTTTTGATGGCGGCTGTCGCGTCTTCACGGGCTTTCTGGGCTAGTTTGGCGTCCATCATGATGATGGAGGTGTGGACTTCGCTGAACAGGCGAATGGTGGTATCCCGCACTTCCTTGAACCGCTCCAAATATTCCCCGTTGACCTTGTCGGCGCCGTGTTCGAAGATTTCAAAGATGTTTTTGCTGTAGTCTCCCAGGCGTTCGGCATCTTTGATGAGATTCAGCAGCAACAGGAAACCGGGGACTTTCGCCGACTGTTCGCCCGACACGGCCAAATGAACCAAGATCTCGCGTCGGATCTGAGTTTCCAATTTGTTGATTTTGACGTCGGTGGCGAAAAAGCCCTCGCGGATGGAATCCAGGGTGGTTTCACCCGGGTCGATCAGAACGGAGGTGAGAGAGACATACATATCCTGAGCCAAAGAGAGCATTTTTTCGAAGTTATGCTGGGCTTGATTGGTGAGCGGTTCGTCGGTGAAAATCCCGAAGAACTTTGTCCAGAATGCGCGGCTGAATATGGTTTTATTCTTTGGCATGCTAACTCTCCTCTCTCATCCGATACCCGAATTGCCGAGAGATTTTCAGTTCATAATCCATTCCGAGATGGCGAATCCCGCCAGGGGCAGCAGGTAAAACATGCCCAGAATGAATGCGATGGCGAACTTTTTATTGATAACGGCCAGATGCGCCATCATGCGCGCCGCTTTAATCGGAATGCGTCGAATCGGTTCGTACACATAGATGATCATCATGCCCGACAGATTGAACATCAGATGGACGAAAGCGATGGCCAGCCCGTTTACATCACCGGCCAGCGAAGCCAGAAGTGCGGTGATGGTGGTGCCGATGTTGGCTCCGATGGTGATGGGGAAGGCCGCTTCGAGGCTCATCGCACCCGCACCGATGAGCGGGACCAGGAGCGAGGTTGTGATCGAACTTGACTGGATGGTTGCGGTGATGACGGCACCGGCCAGAATGGCGAAAATCGGCTTCGCACCGAACATCCGGTCGATGGCGACTTCCAATCGATGCAACATCAGGGCTTTCATGGTCCGCACGATCAGCACCAAGGCGCTAAACAACAAAATGAACGCCAGCACAACCATGATGATGCCTGCGGCGAAATCCGGGATATCCAGCGATTGCGTGAAGAAAGATTTGATCAGACCGGTGGCCGGTTTGACGATCAGTTTCAACGGACTATGAAAGGCGACGGATTCGGCCCCGGTGAAGAAGTGGGCTAGTAGACCTCCGACTTTTTCCAGATAACCGGTAGCCAGTTCAAGGGGCAGCAGAATCGCGACGGTCATGAGGTTGAACAGATCATGAACCGTGGCACCCGCAAAGGCTCTTTCGAATTCCTTGCTCTGGCGAATATGCCCGATGGAAACGATGACGTTTGTAACCGAGGTTCCGATATTGGCGCCCATGATGATGGGGACGGCGTTGGCGATGTTCAACCCTCCACCGGAAACCAGACCGACGACCATCGACGTGGTGACGGATGAGCTTTGGACGATGGCGGTGGACAGAATGCCGATCATCAGGCCGGTGAAAGGATTCGAGGTCGCGGTGATCAAGGCTTCGGCCGTTCCGGTTCCCAGGAGCTTGAAAGCGGTTCCCATTAGGCCGATGGCAATGAAAAATACGTAGAGTAAGAGCAGAAAGAATCCGATCCGCATCAGTGTTTCCCATGACCAGCTTTGCTTCTGTTCCATCAATCCGCCTTCTCCAGCGATCTCGTTTGTGTCCCGCAACTATCTCATATTCTAACGCGATAGGGCCGTCTAAGGATCGAATGTCAAGCATGACATACGGGGTTTCCCGTAAAAGATCAAGCATTAAATTGTTAAAAAATGGTGATAGTTAGAGCTATTTTAATGTCGGCTGAGCTGGTAACTAGTTGTAATTTAAGATAAAAACCGGATAGTTCAGATCTTGTTGCAAGGAAGCTTGACCTCGCGGAAGGGCTTCATTACAATGCGGGCAGCCGTCCTGTTGCGTATGGCTTTGCGGACGGCTTTTCACGTTTTTATAAGGTGTACAAACCCAATGAAATTGTTGAGCCATTGGACGACAATCAGCGTTCTCATGATCGTCTTGCTTGTCGGAGGTTGTCTGGAGCGCAATGCCTACGTTCTGAACCCGCAGAAACGCTCTCCCAAAGTGTTCGTCGAGGAATTGGACACCAGCGCCGATTCGCCTTTCGAACTCTGCGGACAGGATGATTTGGCGCGTTTCTTGGATATTTTGTATTGTGCAAACGGCAACCGGTTCTACAAAACGCTTACCGATGGGTTGGCCGCTCGCGATGAAACCTTTTCGGCAACGAGTCCTGCGGGAAAAAACGTGATGCGCTTTACCGGTGTTTGCGGTGTACAGGAAATGGAAATCTTTGTTACAACCGAAGCCTGCGACATCAAATATCTGAATCTGCCGCCCGGCTGAGCGGCAGGGGAGTTTTGGGGTTATGGCTATCAATCGAATGGAACTACGGAAAATTCTGAAAGAGGTGCTGACTTGTCCCACCGCTCCCTTTTATGAAGCGGCGGTGGCTCGGGTGGTCCGGCGTCACGCGGAAGAAGCCGGACTGCCGGTGGCGGCGGATGCGGCCGGGAATCTGATCGTGGTGGCGAAACCCAAGGGTCGCCCACGCAAAGGTCGCATCGGCTTTGTGGCCCACATGGACCACCCCGGCTTCGAGATCATCGAATCCAAGGGAAAGACGGCTACCGCTCAGTGGTGGGGTGGGGTATGGAAGCCCTTTTTCCGCCAGGCGAAGGTGCTGGTTCACCACGAGGGCGGCGTCCGGGGGCGGGTGACACGCACCTTTTCGCCCAAAGACGCTCCCAAGCGAGTGGAGACCATGCGACTCAAGCTCGATGCTCCGGTTCCGGTCGGTGCTTTCGGGCAATGGGATCTGGATGCGTTTCGCATGGACGGCTCGTTGATTGTCACCCGGGCGGCCGACGATTTGGTTTCGGTGGTCGCCCAGTTGGCGTTGATGCGGGAATTGAGTCGCACGAAAGTGCGGCATGAAGTCTGGCTGATCTTTACGCGTGCGGAAGAACAGGGTTTTTGCGGAGCGCTCTCCATGTTGAAGGATGAGGTGTTGCCCAAAGACTTGGCCTTGGTGTCGTTGGAAACCTCCAAACATCTTCCCGGCACGGCTCAGGGGGATGGACCGGTGATTCGTCTGGGCGACCGTATGGCCGTCTTCTCATCCGATCTTTGTCGCTACATGGAAGTTTGTGCCGAGGCTTGCAAGAAGAGCGACAAGCGTTTTAAATTTCAACGCCGTGTGATGGATGGCGGAGCCTGCGAAGCCACCGCTTTCATCACCCACGGTTTCACAACCGGTGGAATTGCTTTTCCGTTGGGTAACTACCATAATATGGGAGATGAACCCGGTCCCGATGGAAAAGCGCAATTGAAAGAAGAAACGGTTCATGTGAAAGATCTGCAAAATGGCGTGACGTTGATGACGGAAATGTGTCGACAACTGGACAAACTGCCCCAGGAACTCAACGGCGTGGCGAAACGACTACAGAAACGAAACAAGCCCTATGATCGGCGATTGAAGGAGACCCCTCAATGAACTCCGTGAAACGCATGCCCATTACCCCCAATGGGTTGGCCAAGATGAAGAATGAGCTCAATCACCTGAAGTCGAATGAGCGTCCGAATATCGTGAAAGAAATCGAAGTTGCACGCGCCCATGGCGACTTGTCGGAGAATGCCGAATATCAGTATGCCAAAGATCAACAGGGACTGATCGAAGCACGTATTCGCGAACTGGAAGATAAAATCGGTCGTGCCGAGGTGATCGATCCGAGCAAGCTAAGCGGTGAGCGGGTGATGTTTGGGGCCACGGTCACGCTTTTCGATCTGGAAACGGAAGAAGAGCGAACGGTTACCATTGTCGGGGCTGAAGAGTCCAATCCCCAAACCGGTTTTATCTCCGTTGACTCGGCTATCGCGCGTGCGGTGATCGGTCGGATTCAGGGCGATGAAGTGCGGGTCAAAGCCCCCAAAGGAACACGTGTTCTGGAAATTGTCGAAGTCGAGTATCGGGGTTGATGAGCGGTCCTCCTTCCAAAGGGTCCGACCGGGCCGGGACACTAAAACTGCTGCCCGAATTACGACGGCCGCTGGTGTTGGCCGTCCGTAATAATTTCGGTGGTTTGGAACGTATTACAGGCCTTGACCGACGTATCTTGCACCTGCTGAAAACGTTCCAGCCCGATTCCTTTCCCAAACCGATTCGCGAACGCTTTGCCAAATTGGCTGAGTTGATGAATGATTATCCGGCAGCCACCGTCGACGAGAAGCGTAAACGACTCCTGTCCGCTTTAGCGCTGCTGGATGCGCTGGAAGCCAAATTGGCTCCGAAGGCCGAATCCGAGTCGGTTTCATCGACGGAGGGACTTCGGGAGGTTGCCTATCCCGATCGTCGTCCGCTTTACATGTCGGTTCAGTTCGTCAAAGGGGTGGGGCCTCGTGTGGCGGCGGAACTCGCTGCGCGCGACATCGTCACGGTGGAAGACTTACTCTACTTTTTACCGCGACGCTTTGAAGACCGTCGCCGCGTGGGCCGCATCGCCGATCTCCAGGTCGGTGTGGTGGGACAGGCCCGGGGCGTGATTGCCGCGATGTCCAGCGGACCCCGTTTCGGGCGGCGGCCATTCGAAGTGGTGGTGCAGGACGACAGCGGGGTTGTGACACTATCCTGGTTCCACTATGGTGCACAAGCGGTGTCGGCGCGTTACAAAGTCGGCGACCCGGTCCGCTTCAGCGGCAAAGTCAGCCATTTCCGTAACCGCCTTCAAATTGTTCATCCCGATTTGTCACCCGACAACGGCGATGAAGCAGACGAGCCTGATCGCTCGATCCGGCCTTTGTATCCCGATATAAAGGGAGTCACGACCCGGCGGCTGGCGGCCATTGTTCTCGCGGCGGTCGACGCTTACCTGCCGTTGGTTCGAGATCCGATGCCGGAAGCGATCTTGCGAGGCGCCGGTCTTCCGGATTTGGTGACGGCCCTTGAAGCCTTGCATCGTCCGGCTGAGTCGGCTGAAGTCGATCATTTGAATGAAGGTCGCAGCGCCGCCCATCAGCGACTGGCCTTCGATGAATTTTTCTTCGTTCAGACCGCTTTGGCCCAGCGTCGGGAAGGCACCGTGCGTCAGGCAGGTTTTGCGCATGAACGCAAGACCGACCTGGCCACCCGCTTTTACAAGCGTTTTCCGCATACATTGACGGATGCCCAACGGCGGGTGCTGAAAGAAATCGTGGCCGATCTGATGGATTCCAAACCCATGAATCGTCTTCTGCAAGGCGACGTGGGATCGGGCAAGACCATCGTTGCCGTTCTCAGTGCGCTGATGGTTGTGGAAAACGGTCGACAAGCGGCGCTCATGGCCCCCACCGAAATTCTGGCCGAACAGCATTTTCGCACGATTTCAGCCTTGTGTGATTTCGGTGGCGTAACGGTCGAACTATTGACTGCGGACCTGGGACGCGCCGATAAGCGGGCTGTTTACGAGCGTATCGAATCGGGTGAGATCGATTTGGTGATCGGCACGCATGCCCTGATACAAAAAGGCGTGCGTTTTAAAAATCTCGGTTATGTGATCGTTGACGAACAACATCGTTTCGGTGTGCGTCAGCGGGTGATGCTGGCCGGCAAAGGACCGGCTTCGGATTGTCTGGTGATGACGGCCACTCCGATACCGCGTTCGCTGGCCATGACGGTTTACGGCGACCTCGATGTCTCGATACTCGATGAACTGCCCCAAGGACGACGCCCCATCGTCACGCAGGTGCATTGGATCAACGAGTGGCCACAGGTGAAAACCGTCGTCCAGACGGAGATTCGTGCGGGCCGCCAGGTTTATGTGATTACGCCGCTGATCCGCGAATCGGAAAAATTGGACGTTTCCGGCGCGGAGGAAGAGGTCGAACGGCTGCGAGTCGAGTTGCCCGATACCCCGATCGGACTTTTACATGGACGCATGCCGCGCGATGAGAAAGAACGGGTGATGCGTGCTTTTCTGGAGGGCGTCTATGATGTTCTGGTCGCGACATCCGTGGTTGAAGTCGGCATTGATGTGCCCAACGCCACGGTCATGGTCGTTCAGCACGCCGAACGTTTCGGGCTTTCGCAGTTGCATCAGCTTCGGGGGCGTGTCGGTCGTGGCGAGCATTCGTCGTATTGTTTCCTGATGTGCGAGAAGGTGGGGGAAGAGGCGCGCGAGCGCTTGTCGGTGATGGAAGAAACTACCGATGGTTTTCGTATTGCCGAACGCGATCTGGAAATACGCGGACCGGGAGACATTTTGGGAACGCGCCAGACGGGGAGCCCGATTTTCCAGCATGCCAACTTGGTGCGGGACCAGTCGCTGCTGGTTTTGGCGCGCAAGCTGGCTTTCGATCTGGTGGCGCGTGATCCGGACCTAGGTTTGGCGGAGCATGCCGATCTACGTCGGGAATTGGAAGGACGCTGGCGCGAACGTTTGAAGCTGATCGGGATCGGCTAACACATCGAAAGACGGGAGCTCAATCCTCCGGTTTCCACAGTTTAAGACCGGTTTGAGGATCTTCCTCGCGTACGGGCGGTTCTCCAGCGAAAGCCTGGACGATGCATTCGGCTACTTTTACGACGCAACCTTCGAAAACATGCCCCCCCAGTGCCTGACCGCTGTGTCCCGATACGGTGGTGTGCAGATGCGCGAAGGTGGATCCGTCGGCCATGACGGATATGTTGCCGGTGCAGTGCAGAATCTCCACTTCCTCGTCAAGCTCGAAGGTATGATATTGGGCTTCGCTGAAGCTGTAGGCTCCAAGGGTGGCTCGCTCCAGTGCGCCGATAATCGAGACCATCCCGAAGCGCACCTTGTGTTCGGCGAGCAGACGGTTGACTTCGTTTGCCAAGTCCCCACCGGGTTTGAGACGGCCCACCAGAACCTTGTCGACTGTTGTTTGTATCGCCATTTGCACGCTCTCCTTGAACCCGACTGACGGGCATCGGCGAAAGGTCTTCGTCTAGCGGGCTTTCTCTTTTTGTTCGATTTTGCTGAGGATGTTGGCCGCAGCGCCGTAAATACCCGCTTCCTCCCAAAGTTGGCTGGTGCGGAACTCGACTCCCCGCCAGACGGCCGGGTAGGCCCGACTTTGCAACTCTTCTTCCAGGGCCGGGTAGAACAGGGAAAAACTCTTGGCCAGCCCGCCGCCCAGTAGAACCAGTTTCAGATTGAGTGTATTGAGCAGGCCCGCCAAGGCCAATCCGATCGCGCGACCGAAGCGGTTCCAGTATTCTTGGGCTTTGGGGTTTCCTTCTTGAGCTTGGAGGGCCAATTCATAAGGAATACCGGCGTCGTTTTTGACTTTGGACAGGACTTCTTCGAATTGGTTTTCTTTCACATGGCGGATCAGACCGGTGGCGGAGGCCTCGGTTTCCAGACAACCCCGGCTTCCGCAATTGCAGGCTGCGCCATCGGGATCGATGCAGAGGTGGCCGACTTCTCCGGCCATCCCGTTTATGCCGCTCCAGATGTTGCCGTTTAACCAGAGCGCGCCGCCGAGTCCGGTGCCGATGGCCATGCACAGGAAATTGGCTTCGCCGCGAGCGGCTCCACACCATTGCTCGCCACGCGCCACGGCGTTGACGTCGTTCTCCATTACCGCCGGCAAGCCGGACATTTCCGTGAGGCGCCTGGCCAGGGCGAAATCGGTCCAAAGCGGGAAGTTCGGGCTTTTCGTGATGATGCCCGCCTGCTCGTCGATGACACCGGCGCATCCGATTCCGACTCCCACGATGGATTCGTTGCCAAAACCGGATGTTGACAACAGCTTTTTCACGGCTTTGTGCGTAGCTTTCAGAATGCCGTCTTCGCTTTTATCTTTTTCTTCGAGTTGGAGCATGTACTGTTCGAGCATGGTGCCCCGGTTGGTGAGCAAACCCGCTTTCAGATTTGTCCCACCGATGTCGATTCCAACACAAAGCTTGGTCATGAGTACCTCCCGCGATCTGGCTGCCGTGCCAAACCACTCTAATGCGGAGGCCCCGTTCGGTCAAGCATATTCACGCGAGGAAGACTTAGCCTGTTTGGTTGGATTCCGACAATCGATCGCTTCGAACGGTCTTAGACAAACGACGGCGTTGACTTCGCCGGTTTGAACAACTATTGTCGAACGAACCGAAGTAGGAGGTTGAAATGTGGATTCATAAAACATGTACGGGTGTTTGTATGTTGCTGTTGTTATTGGGGTTGGCTGCTTGTTCGAAACGGCCCCAGCCGCACATGGTGCAACCGGAGGATGGCTCTAAAGCCCAGGTTCGGCGCGTGCTGATGGGCATGTTCGATGCTTACTGGCGTGGCGACGCTTCGCGTTTCGAGTCCTATCTCGATGACGACTGGCGCTCGATTGCGATGGACGGCTCTATGCAGCGGTCGAGCAAGAGCGAACGAGTGGCGTTGCGTGGAGCCATGCAGGCCATGCTCACCGAGCAGAGCGGTGTCGGCCAGGTCGTCGATCTGCAAAGTGCCCGGGTTGCTTCTCCTCATGATATCGATCAACAACCGGATATTCTGGCCGATCTTCCCGCTTTTTCCCCGCTTGAACGAGGTGAAGTGCTGGTGCGGGTCGATTGTCGGGATGAGGTGAAGCGGACGGCGGGGCTGGCGAAACATTTGGTGTTGGTCTTTCACCGCGGCGACCACGGCTGGTCGGTGCGTGCGATGCGTTGGCTGGCGAGCGATTTTTGAACGGGTAAAAACCGCTTTCGCGAGGTTTGACTCCGCATTGACCCTATGATAGCATCCGCGCCGACTTGAAACGAGTGAGGAATCCACAATGGAAACCATCGAAACCATGCGCATTCCCGGCCATATCGCCATCATCATGGATGGGAACGGGCGTTGGGCCAAACGCCGATTGATGGAACGCGTGCGCGGGCACGAAAAGGGCTCGGACGCCGTACGCGAAGTGGTGCGCAGCTGCCGGAAGCTGGGAGTGGTGGCCTTGTCGCTCTACGCCTTCAGCGGAGAAAACTGGGCGCGTCCCAAGCGTGAAGTCGAAGCCTTGATGCGCCTGCTGGAGCGTTTTCTCAAGCAAGAACGTAGCGAGATTCTCGATAACAATATCCGGCTGGTGGCTTCGGGACATTTGCATCGACTACCGGATTACGTGCGTAACAAGCTGGATTCATTGCGAGCCGAGACCGCCGACAACGACGGCATGATTCTCAACTTATGTCTCTCCTACGGTGGTCGCGACGAACTGGTGGACGCCTGTCGGGCCATCGCCGAAAAAGTCAAACGCGGCGAACTTATGCCCGAAGCCATTACCGAAAAGGTGTTCGAGCAGCATCTTTACGTCCCCGAACTGCCGCCGGTGGATCTGATGATTCGCACCTCCGGGGAATTACGCACCAGCGGCTTTCTGCCTTGGCAGATTACCTATGCCGAATTCCAGTTTCCCGAGGTGTTCTGGCCCGACTTCACCAAGCAGCACCTGTTTGATGCCATCCGCGATTTCCAGCGGCGTGAACGGCGTTTCGGACACACATCCGATCAATTGAAAGCTTCGGATACAACCGAGAAAACTTGATACCCGCCAGGCGGGGAAAGGACCAGACGATTATGTTGTGGAAGCGCGTCGCTACGGCCTTGGTGGCTGTCCCGGTTGTTCTCCCGTTGTTCATTTACGGCGGCGAATTGGCGAATTTTCTTTTCTGGCTGGTGGTGATGCAGATCGGGCTTCTCGAATATTACACGATGGCATTTCCTGACGATGCAGTCGATCGGCGAGCCGGGGTCGTTCTGGGCCTGGGACTATTTGCGGGTTGGGGATCGGCGATTGTGTTCGATGCTGCGCCGCTGGCTTTTCATGCCGTATTTTTAGCTGCTGTTTTGCTGATGTTCCTCTATTTTCTATTTCATACCGGCGACATGGCGACCGTGGGTCCGCGTATCGCCAAAGGGATGTTGGGACTGGTTTATATCGATTTGCTGGGCATTTATCTCGTTGCGCTGTATGCGCTTCCCGAGACCTGGAAATACATCCTGTTGTTGCTGGTGACAGTGTGGGCCTGCGATACCGGCGCTTATTTTGCCGGACGCTTTCTGGGTAAGCGCAAATTGTATGAAAAGGTCTCACCCAAGAAGACCTGGGCCGGGGCCGTGGGCGGAACATTGGCCAGTATTGCTGCGGCGGTAGCCTTCCGCTCGGCTACCGGTATGGACTTTCCTCTCGTGCATCTGCTGATCGTTGCCTTTCTAATGGCCGCTATCGGTCAAATGGGCGACCTGTGCGAGTCGCTGCTGAAGCGTAGTTTCGGCATCAAGGATTCGGGGCAGATCATCCCCGGTCACGGGGGTGTGCTCGATCGCTTCGACGCCGTGTTGTTTGCGGCGCCGATTCTGTATTACTATGCCATTGCTCTCGCTCTCTAAGTTTCTTTCCTCCGAAAATACACGACCGGATCCACGCGGATCCGGTCTTTTAATTTCAAAGGTGTTTTGTTAATCCGCCGGGATCATTCCTCTTCTTCATCCGCAGTCTCGCCCAACCAGAGTAAATCGGTGATTTGCTGTGCCTCAAGGTCGTAAAGCAGGTAGCGGCTGTCGGTGAGGAAACCCAGAACCAGGGTTTGGCCATCCGGGGTGATGTTCAGACGTTCGGGGACATCGTCTGCGTCCAAGTCTTCGAAATCACCGTGGTTGAGCGTGATCGCCTCCACTTCGCCCGTTTGAATGTCGAGATAGTGCAGCTTGCCGTCGATCAAATAGACCATCTGGCTGTCCGGTGTGATGACGAATTCGCGTAACGTAAGATTATCGTTGGTGGTTGTGCTCAAACTGCGGGAGGGCACGTCGAACAAGTAAATGCCGTAATAATCCTGACCTAAAGATTCGGAATATAAGAGCAGCGTGTCGCTGTCGGGGGTTATGGCGTAGATGGGCAGATCATCACCCAACTCAAATACCGAAAGTTCGAGGGACGGCAGCTCGATGAACAATAGACTGTAATCGGTATCGGTTTCGATACCGCCGGTCTCTTTCAGGTCGTCTTTGCGCCCGAAAGCGACGGCATATTGACCATTCGGGGCGAACGCCACCGGTCCGAAACCCGGCAGGGTGTGCAGGTAGTCGCGGTTGACCAGATCGATCACCGATACCGGGTCGATCGGGCAGCGCGTGGGGGCTACCATGCCGATCTCCGCATCGGGCGACATTTCCAGGTAGCTGGCGCAATGAGGCAACGGCGCGGACATGAGTCCGTAGTGGCCTTCGATCATAAACACCACCTCCGAATGCTCGTTGTCGATATCGAGTACCACGGCCAAATCGCCGGTGGAGGATACCCACTTCGCGTCGAAAACCGGATAATCGAACGTGTGGGCGAAGATTTCGTCGTTTTCCAGGTCGATGACACTCAATTTCGGAACGGCTTCCCAGGTGGACCAGGTGGTGAAGACCGCCAGTTTATCTCTACGTTCGTTGAGAGTGATGAAAGAATACGGCTCGCGAATGGGAAAGCGTCGCAAGGCCTCACCGTTGATCAGCGAAACCTCGGTGACTTCTCGCTCAGATAGCACGAAGGCGATGTCATTGTCGCTGAAAACGACGCGCGTGGCGGTATCCGGCACGTCGAGTTGGACGGATTCATGAGAACTGAGATCCAGCCCCCAGATGCTCCATTCTTCGCTTTCGCTTTCCTGCAGCACGCCGACCAGGTGGCGGCCATCCTCACTCAAGGCCAGATCGAAGAAGATATCGGTCCCTTGGTCTTTATTGCCGGGCTTGGATTCATTGATGTTCTTGCCGCCGTAATCGCTTTCGAGACACCCGCATAGCAGCATGATGCCAATGATGTACAGAATCAGCAGACCGGGAACCCCTCTGAAAACAGCCTTGCGGCAAAAACGACATAAGTGAATGGCCTGATTCATTGACGACTCGCTTTCCATGATTACCTCCCCGATCTCGATGGGTGAGTCTGTTGAAGGTGCGCGATATTGAACTTTGTTGTTTGCAAACAAGTTGCCAATTTTGACGGTATTGTGCAAGGCTTTGAAATGACCCGGTATTGTTTCAACATGATCGGGAAGGGTTTGGTTGTTGGTCAATTTTTAGGCCGAAAACAAACTCGGAGTCAGGGTAAAAGTATGGCGAAAATGTCATAGCACCCAAATAAAGGCAGTGAGGATAGAGACTCTTGGTCGCTTCGGATGAAAAGAGGTGTGACGACATGGTCCGGGTCGGTCAGCGAACCGGGTAGTCGATTTCTTCGCGGGCGAAAGCTAGTCGTTGTTCTTTGTTGTTGAACAATCGCTCCAGATAACGCTCGTGATCAGCCAACTCGGAGTCGCTCCGCAGCGGCGCGTGGTGAGTCAGGAGCGTGAGAGGAGCGCCGATGCGTTGGGCGTTTTCCATGGCCGAGGTAAAAGACGAGTGGCCGAAATCGGGAAAATGATTGAATTCTCCCGGTGTGAACATGGCTTCGTGAATCAGCAGATCGCAACTGGCCGCCCATTTGACCAGCGATTCGTTGTTGGCCGAGGGTTCGGCATTGTGATCGGTGATAAAGCTGACGCGTCCCTCGTCGGTCGTCAGGCGGTAGGCGTAGCATTCGCCAAGGTGCGAAGTGGGATGATGCGAAACCGTGAATGAGCCGACTTGTTTGGCGGCGTTCAGTTTCTCGAAGTGCCATTCGCAGGGCAGGCTGTCCAACCCGCTGAAAGGGGTGTAGGAATCGTCCAGCAGGACATTCAAAACCTCTTGCATGACATCCACATCGAAGGGACTGTAGACGTGAATGTGATTGCCCGGGAAATAGATCGGGGTGAAGTATTGCAGGCCTTGAATGTGATCCCAGTGAAAGTGGGTGAGGAACAGATGATAGCTCTGGCCGCCTTCCGTGAGCGGTTGGGTTTTCATCAAATCGCCGGCCAGATTGGCGATACCGAAGCCGGCATCGAGGATGATCAACTCCTCCTCCTGCGACAAGGTGACGCAACTGGTGTGGCCGCCGTAAATGAAGCGATCGCGCGAGACCGACATGATTTGGCCGCGTGTACCGTAAAACCGGACTTTCAGAGCCATATTTTCATTCCTTCAACGCCGGGTTCTACTTGCAGGTTGTGATTCTGCAGTTTTTTCCAGATGGCGTCGGCCTTTTTGTCCACCCGTTCATCGGTGTCTTCCGGCGCGTGGTGGTGCAGAACCAACCGTTTGGCACCGGCTTCCAAGCAAAGATCGATAGCCATTTCCGGGGTTGAATGGCCCCAGTGACGGCGATCGACGATGCCTTCCTCGGTGAAATGCGTGTCGAAGATGACCAGATCGGCGTTTCGCATGAAGTCCACCAGGCCATCGTGAAAAGACGCTTCAAAGGAGGTTGGATCGGATTCGGCTTTCTCGGACATGCCTTCGCCGAGGTAATTGCCCGCGATCGGTGCGGTGTCGGTGATGATGGCCACTGCGCGGTCATCGGCTTCGAAGCGCCAGCCAAGTGTGGTGCCGGGATGGTTAAGTTGGAAACAGCGGGCGACACTGCTCCCCAGGTCGAAACAATCACCCGGTTTGGCGTCGATGAAGTTCTGATTGGCTTTTAACTGGCTGAAGGGGACCGGAAAGGCTCGCGGGGTGTGCTGCCCCTGGATCAACTCGATGAAGCGTTGTCCTCGCGAAACCGGGGCGTAGATGTTGATCGAGCAGCCTTCATGGTAAAGCGGCTTGAAAAAGGGAAACGCCAGGATGTGATCCCAGTGTGTGTGCGTGACGAAGATATTGAGGGTCTCCGGGATTCCTTCGCTGCCCAGACGCAGGCCTTCTTCGTACAGACCGGTTCCGCCATCGACATAGATGGGCGGCATGTCATGAGCTTCGATTTTGAACGACGTGGTGTTCCCGCCATAACGGAGCACGTCCATCATCGCCACCGGTCGCGATCCCCGAACCCCGAGCAACGTAACAATCATGGAGTCAGCGCCCTTTCCCGCCTGCGGATTGATCTATCTTCCGGCTAGACACTTTAAATTAGCCAATCATTTGAAAACTGTCCATAAAAATCATCTGGGACGAATTTGTCGGATTGTATCGCGACCGGACGTTGCGCTCAAAGGCGGGCCGTGCTAGCGTCTCGGCATGCGTTGGACACTGGCTAAAAGTTTGTGGGGAGAATGGGCGCAAACCTTTGCGGTAGCCGTTTTCGGTATTCTGGCCGTCCTGCTGGTGATGCAGTTGGCGCGCCTGGCCCCTCTGGTGTTTCGTTCGGGGTACGACGCGTGGGTGCTTTTGAGCCTCATGGGGGCCGTTGTGCCGGGTTTTCTGGCTGTGGTGCTGCCGGTGGGACATCTGGCGGCTTTGTGGGCGGTTCTGGCGCGCTGGCGGCGCGATGGCGAGTGGATAGGGTTGCGAGCTGTCGGGGTTTCGTTCAATCGGGTTGCTTGGCTGACCGCTCCGCTTTCGCTTGGGGTCGCACTGGGAGTGGCCGGGTTCGTTCATCTCGTCGCACCGGCGAATTTAGCTTTGGGTGAAGCGCTTATAAAAGAGGCCGCGCCGGAAGCGCTGGCGCGCATGATTCAGCCGGGTCGCTTCGTTCGGCTGGGGGATGCGAAGATCTATGTTGCTGAGATCACGCCCGACGGCGCTTGGCGGCATCCGTTGATCGTTCGGGAGGATGGCGGGGAGACCGATGTTATCCGGGCAGAATCGGCCCGCTGTGTGCCGCAGCGTTTCGGATTCCGGCTGGAGATGGAAAACGGTGTTTGGGAACGACGGGGAGATAAACTGCGAGATCGGTTGGCGTTTCGAACGGTTTCCGTTCCCTTGTCCGTTCACGGCGCGGGAGATGGGTTGGCAGGTGTGCTGGTTCCCTGGCAAGGATGGTCGTCGATAGAACTGATGGCGCGTCTTCAAAACCCGGATGATGGGAATCCCGAGCGACGGCGTTGGCGCGCGACCTTGGCCTTGCGTCTGGCGGCTCCGTTGGCGGCGCTCGGCTTCGGGCTGCTGGCCGTTGGTTTGGGGCTGCGCTGGACACCCAGTTCCTCGGCGGGCGTTTATGCTGCTTCGGCAGCCTGTGTAACGGTTTATTACCTGCTCGAACGGCTGGGTATGGCGTTGGGCGAGAAGGGAACGCTTGCCCCGGAATGGGCTCCGCTGCCGCCGCTTGCACTGTTATTTCTGGTCGTGGCGCTGTTGTTGTGGCCCGGGAGGCGGCGGGAATGATGCATCTGCTGCATATCGGAAGGCGGACGATGCGCATCGTTTTCCTGAGCTTGATCGGGCTGGTTTTGTTGTTCAGCCTATTCGATATGATCGAGCATGTGCGCGTGTGCCTGGCCAATGCCGCCCCGGTGATTATCGTGTTCGATTTGTTCCTTTTACGGTTGCCGACGGCGCTTTACCAGATGTTGCCGTTTGCCGTTCTTTTCGGTTGTTTGGCGGTCATGATGGAAATGGCCCGAACCGGAGAGGCGCTGGTTTTACACGCGGCGGCACAGAAAGAATGTCGCGGCCTCTTGCCCTTCGCGTTGACCGGACTGGTGGCGGCAGTCGGAATGATCGCCATTGGCGAGTGGTGGTTGCCCCCGTCCGAAAATACCACCCGCCTGCTCATGCAGACAGATGTCCAGCATGTTGAACCGAATGAAAATCTTTCGGGAGTTCGGTGGGTTGCCGGACCTTCCGGTGTTTGGCGAGTGGGCGAGCGCCGAGGAGATGAGCTTTCGAATGTTTTATTGTATCCGGCCGAAGCGGTTGATGGGTGGGGCGATCCGCTGGAAGCCGAGCATCTGGCCTGGAATGGCGAGGGCTGGTCGCAGCTTCCAGAGGCAGTCGATGGCTCTGCTCGAAAGCTCGATATCTCTGCCGATGCCATCTGGGCGAAAGCCCTGGAACCCCCCGAGTTTTTCGATGCTCGCTATCCCACCTCCGAAAGCATGACCGCCGGTCGGCTTCTCGACTATCTGGCGTGGATGCCTGCGCAAATACCCGCGCGAGCGGCTTACGCCACCGGTCTCGGATTACGCGGATCTCTGCCTTTGTTGTGCTTGCTGTTTCCGTTTCTGGCGGCGCGTCTGGCTTGGCGGCGCGCGATGCTGGTGCGGGGAGGGATGGGCCGGGTTGGTACGGTGATGCTGGGCCTTGTGGCGGGATTGGTCGTGTTTGCGCTGGTGGCGCTTGGCAAAGCGGCGGCCGAGGCGGGTATTCTCTTTCCGGCTGTCGGGACGCTGAGTGTTCCGATGCTGGTATTTTTATGGGTGCTGGTCGATCGGCGGCGGAACTGAAAAGATCACACAATAGCGCACGGCGTTTCAATTCTAAGCTTTTCACCGTTTTCCACCTACTATAATTCGGCTTAGGGGGTGCCATGGGCCAAGCCTTTGGCTTGCCCATGCTGTTTTCACGGGCAAACCTGACGGTTTAGCCCGTGCCACCCATCACCAATCGAAGATAATTCGAGACTCAATCAGAATTGAAACGCCCTAACAATAGCGGGCAAAAGTTGTGCCTGGATGCGTTCACGGGTATACTATCAGACCTGAGGGAGGCAGGCAGCATGACGGCCGCACGCGACCAACAGAGTTCCGAACGTATACCCAAGGTGGAGATCCGATTTCTCAATAAGCGGGATTTCCTCGACTATTTTCTGCCCGATGTGGGAATCGGCGGATTTCACTGGGCGGGTCCACCGGGAAAAATCAGTGACAGTGTTTCGGGCCGGGTGCATTTTCGCCTGGCTTTCGTCGGGACATCCAAAAAATACGAGATGGACGGCAAAGTGGTCTGGCGTCATTCGCGACCGCCCATGCGTCCGCAGTTGCCCCCCGGCGTGGGTATCGAATTTCTTCCTGCTTCCCGAAAAGCGTTGAAAGAGCTTTTAACCTTCGTTGCATCGAAAGATGAAGACGAAGTGCTCAAGTCGGTGGATGACCGCAAGGAAAACCGCATTCGTGTGTCGCTGCGTTGCGAATACCTCTTTAAGCGCAAGCTGGTACGGGAGCGTTTGTCCAACATTTCCAGCACCGGCTTGTATATCGAAACCGATCGGATCCTTGAAGAAGGCGAACGCTTCCTTTTCTTTCTGCACGATAAGCAATTTCTACGTCCGATGGTGATGGAGGGGCGTGTGGTCTGGGCCAATCGACGTGGAGAACGGCCCGGTATCGGCGTTCAGCTTCTATTCGATTCCCGCAAGCATAAAGGCGATGTTCAGCGTTATGTCAACTCGCTGAGCGAGGTACTGGACGAACAAAGTTGAGAGTTTGTGTCGGAATTGCTTGCAGTTAAGCCTTCCTTGATCCATATTCCCGATAGCTTTTGATTTGGAGGGAGAGTCATGGAACATTTTGTCTGGGATGTGGACCCGACTATTTTGAGGCTGGGTCCGCTTCAGATTCGCTACTATGGTCTGCTGTTTGCCACTGGTATCTTGATCGGTTTTACCCTCTGGCGGCGTTCTTTGGAGCGTATGAACTACCCGGAGGATAAAATCTACAGTTATTTCTATTACATGACGATTCTCGGCATTTTGGGTGCGCGCTTCGGGCACTGCCTTTTTTACGAACCCGCACGATATTTAGCCAACCCCATCGAAATGTTGTACATCTGGAAGGGGGGGCTGGCCAGCCATGGCGGGACGATCGGTTTGATTATCGGTTCTTTCGTTTACGCCTACGCCAAGCGAATCCCCTTGCTGGTCGTGCAGGATTATACGGCTTGGGCGGCCGTGACGGCGGCGACCTTCGTGCGGATCGGCAATTTTTTCAACTCGGAAATCGTGGGCCGAGTGACGGATGTTCCGTGGGCCGTGCATTTTCCGCGCGCGTTCGACGGCGGCCGATTTGCCCGTCATCCCTCGCAGTTGTATGAAGCGGCTATGGGCTTGTTCATTTTTGTCGTTCTTCTGATCATGGACACCAAGATGAAAAACCGGCGCCCGCGCGGGCTTCTGATCGGAACTTTTCTGGTTCTGTATTTCGCCGGGCGGTTTGTGGTTGAATTCTTCAAGGAATACCAAACCTTGAGTACGTCATCGGTCTTGACGATGGGGCAGTACCTCAGCATACCCTTCTTTCTGCTAGGTTTTGTTTTCTTGACCATCGCTTGGAAAGATCGCGGGCGCTTGACGGGGGAAATCCCGCCGGATGTTGCCCAGCCCTCCAGTGAGAAGGGTTGAGCCTCGCTTTTTATCTTTCGTTGCGGGATGGCGGAAATGATTGCCAATTTGCCTTGATCGGGGTAAAATCACTTTTTCGAGGTCGGAGATGACCCAAGGTTCGTGCCGTTTGGAAAGGTGATGTTATGAGTTCGCATGAATCCGACCAGCGCAGTATACATGGTAATGGGGTTCCAATGATTCTGTTGGCGGAAGACGAACCCTCCAATCGCGATATTCTCATTGAATACCTTAAGTTGGCTGGTTTTAAAGTTGTGCATGCCGGTGATGGCGTGTCGGCTTTGAACCTTTTCAAGACCTATCGGGACGCGATTCATTTGTGCCTGGTGGACTTGAACCTTCCTGAACTGGATGGCCTCAGCTTGGTTCGTGAAATTCGGAAATATTCCGAGCATGTGCCGGTATTTATTTTAAGTGGTGAAAACGGAGCGCTCGAAGAAATCGAGTCGGCCGGTATGCTCAATGTCAACCGTCTTTTCCAAAAGCCGTTCGATTGGGAAACGTTGCTTCGGGAAATCAAAGATTTTCTAAAAGACGATTGAAGGTTTCGATTATCCAAGAAAAATGAGAAAGCCCCGGCCAAATAGACCGGGGCTTGGTATTTTAAGCTGTTGCTGGTGAGATTTTATCCTTTCCAGCCGATGGCCTGGGCCATGGTGCGTCCGATATCGGTCGGTAATTCGGAGACATGGATGCCGCAGGCTTCCATTGTAGCGATTTTAGCGCCGGCGGTTCCGGCTCCCCCGGAAATGATGGCTCCTGCGTGGCCCATCCGTTTTCCCGGTGGCGCGGTTTGTCCGGCGATGAAGCCGACGACCGGCTTGCTCATGTGGTCGCGCACGAATTCGGCGGCTCGTTCTTCCATGTCGCCGCCGATTTCTCCAATCATCACAACCGCTTCGGTTTCACCATCTTTCTCGAACAGGTCGAGGATGTCGATGAAGCTCGACCCGATGATGGGGTCTCCGCCGATTCCGAGAGCGGTGGATTGTCCCAGCCCGAGTTTGGTGAGTTGGTCCACGGCTACATAGGTGAGCGTGCCGGAACGACTGATCACCCCGATGGGGCCGGGTTTGTGGATGGCGCCGGGCATGATGCCGATTTTGCATTGATCGGGAGTGATGACGCCGGGGCAATTCGGGCCGATCAGGCGAGTTCCGCTATGGGGCAGCACGTCCATTACGCGTGCCATATCGAGTGTGGGAATTCCCTCCGTGATGGCGACCACCAACGGCAGTTCCGCATCGGCGGCTTCCAGAATGGCATCGGCCGCAAAGGGTGGTGGAACGAATACCACGGCGGCGTTGGCATCGGTCTGTTTTCTCGCTTCGGCCAGGGTGTTGAAAATGGGGACGCCTTCGAAGTCGGTTCCGCCTTTTCCGGGAGTGACGCCGGCGACGATGTGGGTGCCGTATTCACGCATCAGTCCGGTGTGGAACTGACCCGTTTTGCCGGTGATGCCTTGAACCACCAGGCGTGTGTCACGATTGACGAGAATGCTCATGCCGCCCCTCCTTTCGCCGCCGCTACCGCCTTGCGTGCACCGTCGTCGAGGCTTTCGGCCGTGATGATCGGAAGCTTCGATTCTGCAATCAAACGGTTGCCTTCTTCCATCTTCGTGCCGTACAGCCTAACCACCAGGGGGACTGTCAGGCTGACTTCCTTGACGGCGGCAATGATGCCTTCGGCGATGGTGTCGCAGCGCATGATGCCGCCGAAGATATTGACCAGAATTGCTTTCACGTTGGGGTCGGACATAATGATCGTAAAAGCTTTGGCTACTTGCTGAGCGTTGGCGCCGCCCCCGACGTCCAGGAAGTTGGCCGGTTCACCGCTGTAATGCTTGATGACGTCCATGGTGGCCATCGCCAGCCCGGCACCGTTGACCAGACATCCGATGTCGCCGTCCAGTTTGATGTAGGTGAGACCGTACTCGGACGCCTCCGCTTCCATCGGGTCTTCTTCGTTGGGATCCCGCCATTCGTTTAATTCCGGGTGGCGGAAGAGGGCGTTATCGTCGAGGTTGATTTTCGCGTCGAGCGCCAGCAGCTTGCCGTCTCCGGTCACGACCAACGGATTGATTTCGACCAGCGAGCCGTCCATTTCGGTAAACAGTTTAAACAGGCCGGTCAGCAATTTCACCGCTTGTGAGACGAGTTTGCCTTCCAATCCCAGGGCGAACGCGAGTTGACGGGCCTGGAAGGGTTGGAGTCCGCTGGAGACATCGGCGAACACCTTGTGGATTTTATCCGGTGTTTTGGCCGCTACCTCTTCGATTTCCATTCCGCCTTCGGTGGACACCATCACGGCGACTTGGCGGGTGGCGCGGTCGAGCACCAATCCGAGGTAGAGTTCGCGTTGGATATCGCAACCTTCCTCGATCAGCAGGCGCTTGACGACCTGGCCTTCGGCACCGGTTTGGTGGGTGACGAGGGTCATGCCCAGAATGGATTCGGCATAGCGGCGCACGTCGTCGAGGTTCTTGGCGATTTTCACGCCGCCGCCTTTGCCGCGACCGCCGGCGTGGATCTGGGCTTTGACCACCGTGACCGGTGAATCGAGTGCCTTGGCCGCCGCTTCCGCTTCCTGGACGCTGAAAACCGCTTGTCCCTGCGGAACGGGTACGCCGTAGCGTCGGAAAAGTTCCTTGCCCTGATGTTCGTGGATTTTCATGTGCCTCCTCGCTTTAGCTAACTCGGAATCCCAATGCCTGCTTCACGATCCCCATGCGTGTTGACCGATGCCGGATGGATCAAGGGAGTGTGCCGGAGCTTGTGGCATTGTAGCCTGCTCGGGCGTTCTGTCAACTCAATGACCGACGGGAATTTGAGTGTGTTTATTCCATCTTGGAAATGGAAGCACGGATGGGTTCGACCTATTTCCTTGACCGACGTGTATCCCGCTTGTTATGCAAGAGGCGCAATGCAGCTGACAAGGAAACCACGTATGGCCCAGGAAAGCACCGATTCATCTCTTGCGATTCCCGCGAAACTCAGCAATCTGTGGATACAGGCGACGGTTTTCGGGGCGCTCTGGGGCGGTTTGGAAGTGACCCTGGGAACCTTGCTGCACGCCCTCAGAGTCCCGTTTTCAGGCGTATGGATGGCGGGGGTCGGGGCCGTGATTCTGATCGCCGGACACACCCTCTACCCGCGTCGAGGTCTCGCGTTGCGGGTGGGGGCGGTCTGCATGCTGCTCAAACTGATATCCCCCGGCGTGATCATCGTGATTCCCATGCTGGGCATTGCCATGGAGAGCCTGATCGTCGACCTGCTGGCCGGGCGTCGTCCGATGCGCTATCCGGCCGGTGTGTTCATCGGCGGGTTGGTGACGCTATCGGTGATCGTCCAAACGCTGATTGCCGTCATGTTCATCTACGGTTGGGACATGATGCGGTTGTATGTCGCCATGCTGGAGCGGATGATCCGCTGGATCGGCGCAGGGGATGAATGGGGTGTCTGGGCGATTGTGTTGGTGGTGGCGCTGACGTTTTCAATCGGGGCTGTTTTCGGAGCTTACGGTGTCTATCTCGGGCGGCGCGTTCTTCGTCTGCGGGAGGAGGCCGACCGTGTCTGACCGCTTGCGCCTGGAGCGCCGTCCCGAACGAAAATGCCCTTTGTGGCTGATGGGGTTGACGGGGGTGGTGGCGATCGGCCTGCAGTTGCCCGGGTCGTTGCCTTTAGCTGCTTTGGGATTGGCGCTTTTACTGGGTTTGTTTGCCGTGACGGAGCGCAGCCTGTTGCGCATGGTGGGCAATCCGCGCTTTTGGGTGATCGGTTTGACCATCGCGGCGTTATCGGGATTGTTTCTCGGAAAGCGCCACGGGGAATGGCACGGCCTTCCCATCTCGATCGATGGCTTTACAACCGGAATCCTGATTGTTTTTCGTATGGGGATCATGGTTTCGCTCATTATGGGATTATCGCGCAAAATCACCCCCGACCGCATGGTGCGTGCCTTTTCACGCATCGGTTTTCCGCAAGCGGGTGGAGCCTTTGCCCTCGGGGTCGAACTGTTGCCGCAGATGATGAAGGGCTGGCGACGCGGTTTCGGGCGCAACGTGAAAGGTGGACCCACCGAACGGCTGGCACGTATGGTGGCCTATGCGGCCGATCTGGCCGACGAAATCGGACGTGACGCCTCTGTCTGGAGCGCGCCGCGGCGGGCAGCCAAGCTGTTTATCGTCAGTGGACCTCCGGGCAGTGGCAAGAGCCGCCTGCTGGAAACCTTGGTGACTCGTTTGAGTGAGGCCGGATATCCGCCGGGTGGTTTTATCCAGCCGTCGCTGTTTGGGCCGGGGGCGGAGGCGGGTTACGATCTTGCCTTTTTACCCGATGGCCCGAGGTTGAGTTTGGCTCGTGGTGGCGAGCGGGGTAGCGGCAAACGTTGGACATTCGATGAGACGGTCTTTGCGCGCGCCGCCGTGCATTTGGAAATGGATACTCACTCCAGGAAAGTGTGGATCGTGGATGAAATCGGCCGTTTGGAAGTGCGTGGAGAAGGGCACTGGCCGATTTTGGCGCGCACGCTCCCTTCACAGGGCGGCGTTTGGGTGTTGAGTGTCCGGCAGAACATGGTGGACCTGGTCGCGGCCCGTTTGGGTTATGCGGAACATCAGGATTTGCTTTTACCCGCTTCCGAAGATGAGCAAGCGCGGTTTCTCGAAGAAGTCGTGACGGCGGTTAGGGAAGAATCGTCGGAAGCAAAACTCGGCAACGAAAAGGAAAGCCTTTGACATTACGGGTAAAAAACATGTGGCCGAGATGGCTCCTCATCTGGAGTCTGGTGTTGGGGTTGCTAACGATCGGGGGAAGGGTCGGAGCCGAAGAAGCCAAGGGCGGAGGCGTGGATTCCACAGAGACGACCGATAGGAGCGATTCCACCGAAGCATCTGCCGAGGAAGAATCGCCATCATCGGCGGAAGAACAACCGGCGACGTTGGGAGAAGTAACGGTTGCCGGGCGTCGTGTCAAACATGCCGGGGTGGCCGTACAATCGGTCAGTCGTGAAGCGATCCAGGATCTGGGCGCGACACGTGTCGTGGAGGTGCTCGATTCCCTGCCTGCGGTGCAGGCAGGGCGTACCGCGCGTGGCGAGCGAATTTTTACCATTCGCGGGTTCGATCAACGTCAGGTGCTGGTTTTGATCGATGGACTGCCGTTGTTGTTTCCGTATAGCGGGCGAATCGATTTGGGGAAGGTTCCGAGCGAACTGGTTCAACGGATCGACGTGATCAAAGGAAGCGGCAGTGTCGGGTATGGCCAGGGTGGTATGGGGGGCGCGGTGAACATCGTCACCCGCAAGCCGGGGTCTTCGCCGCATTATGAAACTACGGCTGAACTGCGATTGATCGAGGGCGAGAAGATCTCCATGAGCGCCAGCGGCGTGAAGGGGCCGGGGGCTTGGATCGTGGCAGGAGGGCTTGAACGGATCGGCGGTTTTCGTTTGCCCAGCGCTTTCAAGGGAGCGAAAAACGAGGAAGGTGGCGAGCGCAACAACTCGGACAGCTTCGACTGGCACGTGTCGGGCAAGGGTAAACTGCGGCTCGCCCCGCATCACACCCTCAATCTGAATCTGACGCATTTTCAGGGCGCGTACGGGATTCCGTCCAATGTTTACGAAAGCAATCCACGTTTCTGGCGTTGGTCGGACTGGCGGGATCTCAATGTGAGCCTTTCCCACAAAGGGCGCTATTTAGGTTTCTTAACGATTGAAGAAACGGTGTTTGCATCCTTCCTCAGCAATACCCTCGACAGTTTCGACAACGATGGTTACATCACACAGGATTCGCCGCGTGCCTTTCAGTCGACCTTCAACGATTCCATCTTCGGCGGACGTCTCAAGATGAATTCCACATTCGATCTGCCGGTGATCGAGACGCTGCATTTTCGTGGGCTCTATACGGCCAGGATGGACCGCCACGCGGAAGACTGGCGTGAACAACCCGACCAGGATGCCGTTTCAGTGGTTCGATTGATGGCGGGGAATGAATTGGAAGTGGTGTGGAATCGCTATGTCAGCACCATTCTCGGGCACCAGACCAGTTTCGATTTCCCCCTGGACTTCCCTGAAGGATCGGACGATGGTTTCGCCTGGCTGGGAGGACCGATGGTGGAAATGCGTATCAATCCACATTCCGATGTGGTGATCGAAGTCGTGGCCGCGCGCCGGGGACGTTTTCCGACATTATCGGAACGTTTTTCGTCGGCTTTCGATCGGCGTGTACCCAATTCCAACCTCAGCCCGGAAACCTCCTGGAATTTCGGGCTTGATCTGAGTTGGCGGATTGGGACCGTGGCGCGCTTGCGCTTCGGCGGTTTCGAATCGGAGGTGTCGGGGTTGATCGATGAGCAGCCCCTCGGCGACGGTCGCACGCAGATGCGCAATCTGGGCGATATCCGCTTGGCGGGAGCGGAGTTCGATGCCGAACTGCGGCTCGACTATGGCTTCTTTATCGCGGCCGGTTATGCCTACTTATATGCGAAACGGCTCGACCTCGATTCGCCCGACGACCGCCTCGAATATCGTCCGGCTCATAAGGCCACGCTTTTTGTGAAAAACGAACCGTTGCGCTGGTTATCGATCAGCTCGCGTCTTGAAGTGGTCGGACCACAGGATTTCATCAATACCGAAAGCTTGCGCTGGGGGGAACTGGGTATGTATTACGTGCTGGGCGCACGGGTCGAATTTCGACCTATGCCCCGGTTCTCCATCTGGTTGCGCGGCGATAATCTGTTAGACGCCAACTACCAGACACGCTGGGGCTTTCCCGAAGCGGGCGCGACCGGTTGGCTGGGCATCAAGGTGGCCATGGACTGATTGCGCCACCCGACTTTGATATTTCGGATTACTTATTCAGCTTCAAATTGGCCAGCTTGGCGGCCAGCGGATTCATCTTCACGCGGCTTTCGTCCTTCTGAAAACGTGCAAGTTCTTCGCGTTCGCGTCGTTCGATGACGGCTTTGCGGCTCAATCCCAAACGACCCAATTCATCGATCTTGACGATTTCCACCTCGATGCTGTCCCCTTCCTGAATACCCTGCTGCGGGTTGGAGGCGACACCGCCGAGTTCGCTGTTGTGAACGAGTCCGCGTGCTTTGGCTCCGCATTCGGGAAGATCGATGAACATACCGTATGGCATAATGGCCGATACGACACCGGTGGTGACGACTCCGATGCGTGGGGTTTTCAGCGTAGCCACTTCCTTCGAGTCGTCCATGGCGTCGGAAAGCGCTTTGGCGTTGGCTTCCGCATCCGCTTCGGCCCAGGCATCGCTCGGAGGACGGGAATCCACCACGGGTGCCTCCTCGACGACTTCGGCTTTCGATCCCCGATCAGTCCGACGCCGGATCACGTTGCCGCTACGTGTTTCCCGGTCATCCACTTTGTGTTCGACCGGGGCCGGGGGCGGTAAGGTGGCTTTATACGACAGGCTGATGCGCTGGCGTTCGTAATCGACGGACATCACCTCGATTTCGATATTCTGGTTTTCGCACAGCTTCTCGGATGGATGTCCGATTCGTTCCCAGGCGATTTCGGAAATTGGCACCAGGCCATCGACTCCCGGCATGATTTCGACAAACGCCCCGAAAGCGGCCAAACGGCGCACGATACCGCGAATGCGGTCTCCTTCTTGTACACCCAGCCCTTCTTCCCAGGGGTCGGGTTCCAGCGCGCGCATCGAAAGCCCGATGCGGTCGCGCCCTTTGTCGTCCGTGCCGATGCGGGTGACGCGCACGCTTACGTTATCGCCCCGTTTCAGCCGATCGGCCGGATCGGCCACATGTTCGCGGCTGATTTCGGAGACGTGCACGAAACCATCGAGGCCTCCGATGTCGACGATGGCCCCGCTTGGAATGAGCCGAGTCACAACCCCTTCGAAATCGACACCGACTTCCAGGCGTTCCCGGGTTACGACTGCCAGTTTGTCGCGTTCTTGCTGCAGCAAACGGCGTCGGGACAGAACGGCCCGATGGCTGGATGTATCGATTTCAACGACGGCAAACGGAAGGGTTTGGCCGACAAAGACCTCCGGGTCTTCGCAGTAGTTGATGTCGATCTGCGAAATGGGACAAAAGGCTTTGGCGCCGCCGACGGTGATTTCAAAGCCACCCTTGTTCGTGCCGCTGACAACACCTTCCACGGAAACATCCGCGGCCTGGGCGTCTTCGAGCAGTCTCCAGCCCGATTCGCCGGGGCGACCGCGCATGGTTTTGCCGAGTTGGGCTCCCGAGCGTCCGTAGTTGACTAATTTAAGGGTAACTTCATCCCCGACCGCGACCGTCAATTCATCCTCTTCGTTAAAGAATTCGCTACGGTCGGCCCAGCCTTCCGACTTCCCGCCGTAGTCGATGAAGACGCTTTCTTTATTGATCATGACGACCGTTCCGGTTACGTCATCACCCACAACAAGATCGTCTTCGGGGGTTTCTGGAGAAGCGTTGAAAAGCTCTTCGAAGGTCGGTTCGCGGTCGATCGGGTCGCTCATGTTATTCCTCTTAGAAAATCAAACATTTCCAACATCTATACACCAAATCGATGTCGGGGCGTAATGCCGTCGGGAGTGTAACGAATCCGGCCGCTGGGTACAAGAAAATATTGTTTAGCGATGATGGATTCTGCTTGACAGACGCAGGCGCAATAGATACAACAAGCACGTTTGGTGGGGAAATTCGCTTCCCCTACGGAGGGCGCTTATAAATAAATTTGACAATATGGGTGAAGTTTATTATTGTTTTTAGCACCTTAGACGAGTTGGCGAACGATAACGATCTCCCAGGGGAAACACTCATAAACCTTGCATGTTGGGGAGTTCATAAGCGTAGCTTACGTGTGAATCGGTTAACAACGGAATAAGTGTACCAACGGGTATTCGAAGCGTTAAATTGAGGAGGACTGGAAATGAGGAAATCGAATTGGGCGGGTGCTCTATTCATCCTTGCCTGTACGGCGTTGCTGATGGTCTCGGTCATGGTAGGGTGTGGAGATGATGGCCCACCTCCTCCTTTGCCGGAGTGTGATGATGATCTGGATTGCCCGGAAGGTAAAAATTGCGAGGGTGGCCGTTGCATCATGAGAGTGCAGGCTGCGCCGCCTCCCGAATGCACCAGCGCCGCCGATTGCAGCGACAACAAAATCTGTGTCAATGGCGATTGCAAGTATGAATGCCGTGTCGATTCCGATTGCGGAGCGGGCGAAGAATGCGCCAACAATCGCTGTGCGGCCATTGCCTGCGATATCCAGCGTGTCAACTTCGACTTCAACGAATATTACCTCACCTCCGAAGCGCAGAGCCAGTTGCGCGCCAATGCCGATTGCCTCAAACGTCGCAATCCGGCTCGCATTGTCATCGAAGGCCATTGCGATGAGCGCGGCTCCATCGAATACAATCTGTCGCTTGGCCAGAAACGCGCCCAATCGGTTAAAGACTTCCTGGTGGATCTCGGTGTCGACACCACGAAGCTGAATGTCCTTTCCTACGGTGAAGAACGGCCGTTGGAGTATGGACATAATGAAGAGGCCTGGACGAAAAACCGTCGTGCCGAGACGGTGGTCGAATAAGACTGTCTTTCGAAAACACAACCGAACGGATGTCCCTTTCGCCCCGGCGTGAAGGGGCATCCGTATTTTTTTGTGCGGAGAGATCATGCGATATTTGAGTTGGATAGTCACTGGGATTCTCGTGATGGGTTTCATGGCCGGATGCGTCACCACCAAAGACGGGGACCGCATGCAGCAGGATCTGATCACCCATCAAACTCAGCTTGAAAGCCTGCAGCAGAGTTTATCGAAGAAGACCGAAGACGACCGCGTCACTCTGGAAGAAATCAGGCGTGATCTCGACAAGTTGATGCATCATACGCAACTGACCTCGGCGAGCGACCATGTGGAGCTGAATCGGATCAAACGTGATCTGCTCATGCTAAACGGAATGGTGGAAAAAAACGGATTCGATTTGCAGCAGGGCGAACGGAAGCTGACCGAAAAGTTACAGGAGCTGGAACTGCGAGTTTTGGTGGCCGAAGCCAAGCTTGGCATCGAACCACCCGACAAGAAAAAGAAACAGACAACCGCGATCGTGGAAACGCCGCTTGAAGCGCTCCCCGATGATCCGGCCAAGCTCTATCGGCGAGCCAAAGTTTTAATTACCAAAGAAAAGAATACGGTCGAAGGTCGTCGCCTGATGGCGCTGTTTCTCAAGAAAAATGGAAAAAACAAATCGGCCGATAACGCCCAGTATTGGATCGGCGAAACGTACTATCGGGAAAAAAATTACCATCAGGCGGTGATGGAGTTTCAGAAGGTGGTGGATCGCTTCAAGGGCGGCGATGCGGTGGATGATGCTTTGTATATGCTGGGCGAAAGCTTTCGCGCTCTTGGTATGAAGGACGATGCTCGCCTGTTTTACGAAGAATGTATCGAACGCTATGGCAAAACCGGTTCTGCGAAGAAAAGCAAAGCTGCCTTGAAAAAATTAGGCAAGTAACTTCTGTGGTCCTTTTTCATTGCTCGTCGTGTCAAACTCTGATAAATCTCGCAGGTGTTCGTATCGGATGGAGTAGACATCCCGGATAGAGGCTCCAACCGGTTTTACATAGGAGTAGCATCGAGATGAAAATCTACATGGATTACAACGCGACCACTCCGGTCGATCCGCGGGTTGCCGAACGCGCCATTCCCTATCTGAAAAAGGATAGCTTCGGAAATCCCTCGTCTTTTCATTATTATGGCCGCATGGCGCGTGAAGCCGTGGTTCAGGCACGCGAGCAGGTCGGTCGGTGTCTAAACGCCGATCCGGGCGACATCACCTTTACCGGCAGCGGGTCGGAAGGGGATAACCATGCGATCAAGGGCGCTTTTGTCGCGAATCGCAACAAGGGCAACCACATCATTACCACCGAGGTGGAGCATCCGGCCGTTTTGGGAACGTGCCGTTGGCTGGAAGAGGCCGCCGGTGCGCGGGTGACCTACCTCCCTGTGGACGAGCACGGTCGGCTGTATCCGGAGCAGGTGGCTGAGGCCATCACCGAACGTACTGTTCTGGTGTCGGTCATGATGGCCAACAATGAGAGCGGCGTTATCTATCCTATCCGCGACATAGCGGCGGTTTGCCATGAAAAAGGCGTCCTGATGCACACCGATGCCGTGCAGGGGCTGGGAAAGATTCCGGTGGATGTCCAGGATCTGGATGTGGATATCTTGTCGTTTGCCGGACACAAAATTTATGCGCCCAAAGGCATCGGCGGCCAGTACATCCATCCCCGGTGTACGATCAACAATCTGCTGCATGGCGGTCATCAAGAGGGAGGGCGACGCGCCGGGACGGAAAATGTTTTGGGCGTGGTGGCTTTGGGTAAAGCCTGCCAGATCATCCACGATAATCTGGAGCATGAACAGGTGGAAGTGGCCGCTTTGCGTGACAAACTGGAAAGCGGCCTGATGGGTGCGATTCCCTATTTATCCAGAAACGGCGATCCGGAACGACGGGTTTGCAATACGACGAACCTGGTGTTCGAGTACATCGAAGGTGAAGCGCTGTTGCTGTCGCTCGACATGGCCGGGGTGGCGATTTCGTCCGGCTCGGCTTGTTCGACCGGCTCCGATGCGCCCAGCCACGTGTTGACGGCGATGGGGTTGCCTCCCGAGAAAGCCCGTGCGTCACTCCGCTTCTCGATTGGTCGTTTCACAAGCGAAAATGAAGTGGATCACGTCCTCAGTATCTTGCCGCCCATCGTGGAACGCCTGCGCTCCATGTCGCCGATCTATCCAGGGAAGTAGAGAACGGAAAGGAGGATTGCGTGGCACAGGAACGCTTTGAAGATTTGGTTGAAAAACTGGAAGGTATCGTAACTCAATTGGAAAACGGCGAGTTATCGTTGGAGGACTCGCTAAAAGCCTTCAAAGATGGAGTGGATCTGGTTAAGCGGGGCAGCACCCGTCTCAACGAGATGGAGAAGAAGGTCGAGATTCTGTTGAAGGATGTGGATGCCGATGATGCTGTCAGCTCCTTTCGCCTGGAAGAAGAACGTAGCGAAGGAGAGACCGGCGAATAACGGGACCGTTCGTCTTGTGTGCCGCTTATCATGACCGATTCCAAGCCTAAAATAAAACCCCGAAAAATGCGGCTCGACCAGTTGCTGGTGGAGCGTGGTCTGGCTCTGAGCCGGGAGCGTGCCAAAGCGCTGGTTCTCGCGGCTAAAGTCGTTGTCGGTGATCATACGGTCACCAAGGCGGGGCAGTCAGTCGCGGAGGATGTGCCGATCCGGTTGAAGGGCGAGGATTGTCCTTATGTCAGTCGCGGTGGCCTTAAGTTGGCCGGTGCGCTCGATCATTTCGATCTGACAGTGCAGGATTTTACGTGTTTGGATGCCGGAGCTTCGACGGGAGGTTTTACCGATTGTCTGCTGCAGCGAGGAGCACGGAAGGTTTACGCCTTTGATGTCGGCACTAACCAGCTGGCTTGGTCCTTGCGTGGCGATTCCCGCGTTATTTCACGAGAAGGCTTTCATATCAAGGACTTACAGCGTGAGGATGTCCAAGGAGAGTCGATCGATTTGATCGTGATAGATGTTTCGTTCATTTCGTTGACCTTGGCTATGCCGCCCTTGTTTCCTTTTATCGACGATGGCGCGCGTTTGTTGGCGATGGTCAAACCCCAGTTCGAAATCGGCCGGGGGCGGATTGGTAAAGGGGGGGTTGTCCGTGATCCGGCTCTCCAGATGGAAACAGTTCAGAAAATATCCGAATTCGCTCGCCAGAACGGCTATTTCGCCCATTTTCCCTTTCCGGCCACAATTCAGGGACCAAAAGGGAATCAAGAATACTTTTTACTTATCCATATCTGAAAGACTAGGTTTCCTCCTTGGCTTTGGAGAGATGGACCGTCGGTCTCTTTAAAGAAAGAAGCGAACGAGACGCGCTAATCCGATAGCATTGGTCGGGTAGCCATTCAGATGGACAATCATATGCTTCGAGTCAATTCAAAAGTCACCTATGGTTATTGGGCCTTAATCGATCTGGCTGAGCATTACAGCCGCAAAAAACCGGTATCTATCAAGGAAATCGCCGGGCGACGCGGTCTGCCGGAGAAGTATCTTCTACATGTCATGCTCAAACTCAAAACCGCAGGATTGGTGGAGAGTCGGAGGGGAAACGTGGGAGGATATCTCTTGGCGCATCCCCCCGAAGAAGTGACGCTCTACGACATTATCAAGGCCTTGGATGGCGAACGCGAGTTATATCGCATCCCGGAGAACGTCCAATCGGGAACGAGTCGTGATTCGGCCGTTGAGGTGTCTTCCGGTCAATCTTTGCAATTGATCAAGGATGAGATCGATGCATCCATTCGCCAATCGTTGCGTGAATGGACCTTGAAGCGCGCCTGCGAAGTGGAAGAACGTCTGCGTGGTGCACAAAGCGCCGAACAGGGCTTTTACCAAATCTGACGCTTGTTTGCGGAGATAAAAAAGCCCCCGATACCCTGATGATCGTGATGGGTGCCGGGGGTTTGTGTTTTTCCAAGATGCGAGAGGTTAGGGCCCGGTCAGGTCGCTGGGTCCGTTTTGGCCATTGTTGCCGCTGCTGCTGCCGCCCTGGCCGCCGCCCAGTGTTTCGAGCGTGGTTCCCGGTGTGCTGGGTACACCGGTACCGGTTCGATAGATGGCATAAGAAGGACCGCCTCCTCCGCCGCCGCCGTGACCGCCGCGTCCGCCATCACCCCCGTCGCCGCCTGCACCGCCGCATCCGCCATCATCCTGCGTACCCGACCCGCCGTAGTCCGGTTCGACTCCGCCGTTGCCGCCGTCGCCGCCCAGTCCACCGGTTCCACCGGTTCCACCGGTTCCACCGAGTCCGGCGGTGATGCTGCAGTTTTCGAATACCGGAGTGGAATTATTGCTGAAGACGCCGAAGGACCCACCGCCGCCGTTGCCACCGGAAGCACCGGTGCCGCCACAACCGCCGCCGCCGCCGCCGCTTCCAGCCGATCCGTAACTATTGCAGCCCCAGCAACCGCCACCGCCACCGCCACCGCCACCGCCGCCGTAACCAGCGCCGCCGATACCACCGTTTCCGGCGAGGGTCGGGGACCAATATCCACTGCTCACCGTGCCGTTGCCGGTTCCGGCCGCACCATTGCTACCGGCAGTGCCGACAGCGCCATCGGATCCAACTTCTCCATTTGTATTCAGGCAATTATCACAATCGACACACGGGCCATCCCAGGGCCAGTCGGAGCAATCGGTCGTTCCATCTCCTCCGCCGCCACCGCTTGCACCACCGACTCCGTTTGCGCCCGTTGCACCCGTGCCGGAACCACTACCGGGACTGCCACCGGCTCCGCCATTTCGTCCGCTGCATCCGGCGCCACCGCTTCCGGGGTCAGGTTGATCGCAATTTCCACAGACTCCACCGCTACTTTCGCAGCCTTCGTCACCTTGTCCTCCACTGTTGCCGCCGTTGCCTTGCGAGCCATTTGAACCATTCGCGCCCGATCCCGCTGTCCCGGTAACGACGGTTATGTTTCGGAACACGAGGTTGCTATTGGAATTGCTCAACCATATTCCGTAATTACTTCCGGCTGTGTTGCTGTTGTTGGCAACGTCGATGGTGATGGAGTCGACGTAAGTGGAGCTGGTGATCGAATTGGCGACCAAGCCGACTTGGCGGTTATCCGTTCCTTCGGGGGTGTCGATATGAATTGTTACGACATTCCCGGCCCCTTTGGTCCAATCGGTGGCATAGTTGAATCCACCGACCAGATGGGCTCCATTTTTCAACGTGATTTTACCGTTGTAGTCGCCTCGGCTCACCCATACCTGCCAACCGTTTCCGGCGGCATTGATGGCGTTGGTGATGATTCCCATGGGATCGTCACGGCTGCCGTCGCCGTTTTCGCCTTCGGCTACGTAAATGATCTGGTTCATCAGGCCATCTACGCCGTCGCAGTTCTGATCCGTATTATCCCCATAGCTATCGGAGGAAGACTGATATTCACAGTAATATTCGCAGACTACGCCATCTCCGTTGATGTCGTAGTAGTTTTCGCTGCATTCGGAGCTGCAGGCGAAAACCTCGGGGGAGGTTTCTTCGCAGAGGGGCGTTGCGTTGGAGCCGGCCGGGACCGAGCAGGTTTCACACGTGCTTCCGCAGCAATTCACAGTATTGCCCGGTATGCAATTTCCGGCGACTTCGACATAGCCCGGTTCACACTGAATGCCGCAAGCGTAAACGTCCGGTGTGCTTTCTGTGCAGGTGGCCGATCCGTGCTGGGCCGGGACGGGGCAGGGGAGACAGCTATCGCCGCAGGAAAGAGGCGAGTTGTTGGGTTTGCATTCCGTGCCGCACAGGTGATAGTCCTCCATACAACTACGGGTGCAGGTTTCGGCGGGGCAAGTCCAACTGCCGTAAGGGACGTTGCCGAAACGATCCTCGCAGGAGTCGCAGGAAGCGCCGCAGTGATCGGGATCGTGATTATCGACGCAAGCACCGCCGCAAACGTGTCGTTCACCGAAGCAGCTTGGTTCGCAATTGCCGCCTAGGCAGAGATATTCTCCGTTGGGAAGGGTTCCACAGGGCAGGCAACCGAGACCGCAATGATCGACGGTATTGCAGGTTAGACAATCGGAACCTTGTTGGTAATAGCCGGTGTCGCAATCCACTCCGCACTCGATCCCGTTACAGGTGGATTCTCCGTGTTCGTCGGGCTCCGGGCAGGGCTGGCAGCGGGTGCCGCAACTGTCGGTGCTGTAATTGTTTTCGCACACGCTTCCGCAAGAATGGTAACCGGTTTGGCAATAGAGACGGCAGGCTCCTTCTTCGCAAGCCCAGTTGCCGTAGGGTGGGGTTACACCGCCGCCGCACTGAACACAATCCTCGCCGCAGCAATCGATGGATCCTTGCTGGCGACAGGCGTCGTTGTACCAGACATAGCCGTCGATGCAGTCGAAGGTGCAGGTGGGGACTTCGTTTTCCAGCACGCAATCGGCCTCGGAGTTTTCGGGCTCGTCGCAGGGCGTGCAGGCATTTCCGCAATGGTCGGGATCGAGGTCGAAGACGCAGAGATCTTCGCAACGGTGGAAATTTTGTTCACAATCGAAATCGCAAATGCCGTTGCTCAGACACATCGGGATGGCGTTATCGGGTGGCGTGCAGTTGCTGGTGACGTCGGGACCGTTGTCGGTGAGACCGTCGCAATCGTTGTCTTCGTCGTCGCAGATATCCACCCCATCGTTTGTCACATAGCAGTTGCAGTATTCACACACATCCGGGTTGTCGTCCAGATCCCAGCAGCCGGGGTCGCAAGGGGTGCCGGTTCCTTCAAGGGCGTAGTCGAAGTTTTCTCCGATATACGAATCGCTGACAATCCGCAAGGTGTCGAAGAAATCGGTTGCCGGGCCTTCCGCTTCGCTCGGGTCCGGGTCGGTTGGAGTGAAACGCAATTCCACCAGCAGGCCGTTTTGGCTGTTGGGATACAGAATCACCGGCAGTTCTTCCGGAGTGGGATGCAGCAAGACAAAGCCCGAGGAGCCGTCCAGGAGACTGGCAGCCGTAACGGTCAGAGCGCCGAGGAATCCCGGATTGCGCAAGGTCACTCGCTCGATGTCGCTGGCGCCGAAATGCAGGTCATCGAATTCCAATGGCGCTTCGGGTGAGGCGGCCAAGCGTCGGTCGGTAGCCAGTCCGGTCAGATTGACGACGACTTGAGGCGTGGCCGGATCGTCGGCCGAAATTGCCAAGCTGCCGTTGTCTTGTCCGGGGAACAGCACTGGGTCGTAATAGACCGCGAATTCGACGAATTCTCCGGCAGGAACATTTCCCAAGGCAATGTTTTCACGTGTGAATTCGTTGCTGTCGGTGTTGGCGGTTATCTGAATGGCGGTCAGGGTCATGGCGGCATCACCGGCATTGGTCACCCGAAGCGTATGTTCGCTACGATGATTGATCGCGATCTCGCCGAAATCGACCGTATCGGTGAAGTCGGGATTTTCCGGTTCACTGACCTGCAACACCGGTGCAATGCCAACGGCGTTGACCGGAACGTCGGTTGAGGGAAAAACGCTATCATCGGTGGTAATATGTACCATGTTGTTGAAATTACCCCGTTCTTCAGGGGAGAAGGTCAGGGTGACACTGTGCGATTCGTCCGGACCGAGTTCGACATCCGCCAGGATGTCATCATCTGCGAAAACCACGGCGTTATCCGGGGTTTCCAGCGCAAGACTCACCAGAGTCACTTGGGTGTTTCCTTCGTTGGTGATAGTCAAACCCCGACTGAGTTCCTGATTGACGCGTAGCGCTCCGAAGTCGACGGGGTTGGGATCGATCAGTAAATCCGCGCCCTTGGCTTGACCGGCCAGGTTGATGGTGAAGACATCCCGGCGGCCGCTGTGGCTGATGCGGATTTGGGCGCTATGGGAACCCTCGACATCCGGGGCGTAGGTAACGGGCAACTCTCGATATTGTCCGCCGTCGAGGTTGACGGCTTCTTCACCCCAGGCGGATGTGTCGATGCTGAAATAGGGCGATCCTCCATCCACCAGAGACGGGGGATCGATCGTGAGTGTTCCGCCGCCGGCATTGGATACCGTCAGGACGACGGAAGTGGGGTAATTGACGCGTTGGATGCCGAAGTCCAGGAGATTACCCTCCCCGAGCGTTTCCACGCCGAGAATGGGCTTGACGCCGGTGCAGGTTACATCAACGGCTAACTCGGCCTCGTCGGGGTCGTTACTTTCAAAAATGACCCGGTCGGTGAATTCGCCCGCATCAGGGGGATGGCACACGATTTCGATTTCTTTTTGTTGGCTTTTTCCCAGCCAGAATGGTGTGGTGAGCCCTTTGATTTGGAACACCGTGGTCGATTCCGATTCCAGATATACCGCGTTGACGCGCAGGACGGCGTTGTCCTCGGTTTCATTCTGCAGATTTTCGACGATCAGGGTGCGTTTCGCTTCCGTCTGTCCCACCACCAGGGTTTGGAAATCGAGCGGGTCGGGCGAGACGTTGATATCGACGGTGCCCTTGTATTGAGAGCTTAGGTCGACGCGGGTCACGCCGTCGGGATCGTTTGAGCTGATGATAATCTGGCCTTCATCCGGTCCTACATCCGTGGGATGATAAAGGACTCTTAATTCCAGCACTTCGTCGTTGTCTGCCAGGACCACCGGGTAGCTTGGAGGATCGACAAAGACGAATTCGGTGCTGTCGGAGATGATTTCGATATTGGTGATGGAGAGAGCAGAATCATCGCATAAATTCACCACGTGTAGAATCTTGGAAGCGTCGGTATCGAATTGCACGAAGCCGAAATTCAATTCCGTTTCGGTTGAAAGCTGGGCTCCGGATTCGCAATCGTTGGGCAAGGGTTCGAAATCCAGGTCCATGTCTTCATCGCCGTCCGTGTCGCCTCCACCGATCGGTACGCAGCTGCAGGTATCGTCGCAGTAGTCCCCAGCCGGGCAATCCGCGTCGAAGCCGCAATCGCCGGAAGACTGACAGGATGGCGGGCCGTCGATGCATACGCCCAGGTGGCAAGACCAGCCTTCCAGGCAATCCGCGTCGGACTTGCATGTTGTTGAAGCCGGGGTGTCTTGTTCGGCAAGATCGCCGTCGGGGTTATCGGAAACACCGCTAGTGTCGCCGCATTGGACGAGAAGCGCGGTTAATGTCAGAAGAGCGATTACCAGTATCCAAGAAGGAACTACAGGTTTCATGGGGTCGACTCCTTACCCGAACGGTACTTGGGCGATATCACGAAATTTACGGCAAAATTATTTGTTTTTTCAACAAGTGTCCTATTTTCCCGTTAAATACTGTATTTGTCAAGATAACAGCTTGTCGTTGATTACATCGTACTTGCAGATTGGACGCTGGAGCAGTATGCTGCATTCATTCGAAATCGATGTTAGAAAACGTTTAATTTACTCAAATAGGGGCGGCGGCTATGCAGGTTTGGCTTAAATGGACGTTTATCGGTGTTTTGGTTGCGACTATCAGCCTTCTCACGCTCGGATGTTCATCGAGCGGTGATGAAGAGGTGGATGGCGATAGTGACTCTCTGGGTGATGAAGACTTGTCGCCGGATGGCGATTCAGATGAGGATGGAGATTCGGATGTCAGCCCGGACGGCGATATCGAAGGCGTTCCGACTTGCGAGGAAACCTGGCCGATACCCGATGAACCTTGGCAGCCGGAAACGGTGTATACGGACGAGACGTTTGCCCACGAGGAAGCCATTTTGATCGAAGGCGACGGTGTTCCCGCTTTCGCCGCTTTGGCGGTGTTGACCGACGACAAGGTTCTGGCGGCGGCGGATACGGGAATTTATGAGTTGTCGACTCTGGGTGACGTTACGAAGCTTGCTCTATGGTCCAGCGAGTCTTTTATCGATATTACCGCTTTGGATGGCGGGGAGTGGGCGGCCGGTACCGCGCAGTCGCTCTATTGGGGAAACGCCGATGCCGCGCCCCAATCACTGGCCGTCGCGGGTGAGCTGTCGATTGTCGCGATCGAAGCGTCGGACGATGAGGGAGTGTGGGTGGTGACGAATGATGGAGCCATCTCGCACGTCGATCTAACCAACCCGGCCTTTACCGTCGTTGTCGCAGCCGACACGGCTTATAGCGTCAACGATTTATGGGAAACGGACAGCGCTTTGTGGTTGGCCACCAGCGCCGGTTTGTACCGGGCCGAGCTTCCCGCCGGGACTGCCAATCCGGTGTTTGCCCCCGCCGACATGCCGGTCGAAGCTGTGACCGGCGTTGTGGGTGATGCGGCTGGCGGTTTATGGATGGCAAGCTCTGCCGGACTGCTGAATTACGCCGATGATAACCTGACGTTGATCGGTGGTGCGGAAGGTTTGCCTTACGCCAACTTGCTGGGATTGGACGTTGCGTCGGACGCGCGTTTGCTCATCCCCACGGACAAAGGTCTGATCACGTATAAAACCGCCGATTCCGTTTGGGATTACTACCACTTGCGCTATTGGGTGCCGGATTGGGATATTCGGGACGCCGTGGTTACGGCCGAAGGTCGGCTGTTTGTCGCCACGGCCACCGGGGCCAGCGTCATTACACCGGTTCAGCGAACCTTGGAAGCGAAAGCCGCGATTCTCGACGACGGCATGGCAACGCGTCACAACCGCTATGGCATGTTCAGCCATTGCAGCTTGGCCACGCCCGGCGATCTGAGCACGGCGTATACATCGGATGACGACAACGATGGTCAGTGGACGAATATGTACTTGGCTTCCCAGGTGTTTCGCTACCTGGTCACCGAGAGTAGCGAAGCGCGGGACTTGGCTCGACAGGCGGCGGCGGCTATGCTGCGCCTGCTGACCGTCACCGGCAAGGCGGGCTTTTTCGCTCGTTCGGTGGTCGAACCCGAGCGTTGTGAACAGATGACGGCGGGAGAATGGCACCTGTCCGATGACGAGCAGTGGTGCTGGAAAGGCGATACGTCCAGCGACGAATTCGTCGGTCATGTGTTCGGCTTATCGCTGTATTACGATTATCTGGCCGACGAGGATGAACAGATCCTCATCCGTGACACCTTTGTCAACTTGCTTGACGGTATGATCGCCAATGGCTATACGTTGGAAGACATCGACGGCAAACCAACCACTCACGGCCTTTTCTCGCCCGACTTCATCCAAACCGGTGGAACGCTCGGCGATGCCGGACTCAACAGCGCCATGATTCTCGGCGGGTTGAAAGCCACCTATCGTATGTCCGGTGAAGAGAGATTCTTGGACGAATTCAATTACCTGGCAGATGAAGAAGGGTACACGGATTTCGTGCGGCGAGTGGGTCCGATCATTCATACGCTCCAGATCAATCACGATAGCGAAGAAATGGCTTTTCTGGCTTTGACGACCTTGATCCGTTTGGAGGACGATCCCTGTCGCATGGCAGCCTGGCAAGAAGGCCTGCGCGGACTATGGGATCTTCAAGTTCCCGAGCACAATCCGGAATTCAATTTCATCTATGCGTGGCTGAGTCGGCCGGACGATTTCAAGCTTCAGGAATCGGTGCAAACGTTGAAAGAATTTTATCTGCACGGCATTACCTGGCCGGAAGACAATACGCATCGTATCGATGTTACGCTGGATCCCGAACCCGACCGTCATGGTGACTTGCAAGCTTATCCCGTTTTGCCGTATGATCAGAAGCAGGCCTTTCGCTGGGCGGAAAATCCCTTCGGATTGACGCATGGTGGGAGTGGATCGACGGAACGGATGTTGACCCCCTGGCTCTTGCCGTATTGGCTGGGACGCTATCTCGGGGTGATTTCAAGCGGACAATAGAAGTGAACGATAGCGAAATTCAGACCCCGGAGAACGAGTCACCGGTTGTCGAGCGGGCGGTGAAAACCGTCATTACCGAACAATCAGGCACAAGCGGCGAGCTTTTCCGCTTCGCTTTGCCGATGATGGTGGCCTTTGTTTCATTCACCATCATGGGGGTGGTGGATACCGTCATCATGGGCAAAGTCGGCACAGCCCAGCAAGGCGGGGTCGGGTTGGGCATGAACCTCACCTTCGGCCTGATGAGCTTGTTCACGGGTACCATGGGTGCCGTCAACACGTTTGTTGCGCAGGCCTACGGGGCGGGCAAATACGACACGCTCAAGCGGCCGGTGATCGTGGCCATGACGTTGATCTGGCCGATCAGTTTCTTCGTCTGGCTGATTGTACCGTTCATTCCGGAACTGGTCGACTTGATGCAGACCAACTCTGCGAGTCGTCCGCATGTGATCAGCTATATGTCGGTTTGGTTTTTCGGCGCGCCATTTATGATGCTGACTTTCGTTTTGAGCGGTTTTCTGCGTGGGCTGGGTGATATGAAAACGCCCATGCTGGTAACGGTTCTGGCCAATGGTTTCAATATCTGTCTCGATATCATCTTTGTTTTCGGCTACGGTCCGATTCCCGCCATGGGAACCAAAGGAGCTGCTTTGGCCACAGTCATGGCCATGTTTTTGGCTGCGGCGATGTATTTGCGCGAGTATCTCTCGGCGCAGCACAACGCCGATTTCGGAACGCGCCAGTGGGTGTGGGTGGGTTTGGATGAGATCCGCCATTTTCTCAAAGTCGGCTTGCCGATCGGCGGAGCCTGGTTCGTCGAAATGCTGGCCTGGTCGCTGATGACCATCTACATCGCGTCCATCGATCCGGCCGGGCTGGCGGCCCATACCATTGTGTGGCAATGCCTGCACTTCGCCTTCATGCCGACGGTGGCCGTTTCCATCGCGGCGATGACTCTGGTGGGCCAGTATCTGGGGGCCGAATCGATCCCGCTGGCCAAGCGCTCGGCGCGTCTGAGCATTTTCTGGGGAGTGGCGTTTATGGCGTTGGTGGGCTTTGTGTTCGCCTTTTCCGGTCGTTTTCTGGTGGGACTGTTCACCGTCGATCCGGCTGTGATCGAGTTGGGCCGCAAGCTTTTGTTCATCGCCGCTTTTTTCCAGATCTTCGATGCTTTGGGCATCACTACCAGCGGCGTTTTGCGCGGAGCGGGCGATACGCGCTATCCCCTGATCGTTCAGTTGGTGTCCGCTTGGGTGGTGTTTATCCCGCTTACCTTCATTCTCGGCAAATGGCTGGGCTATGGGGTCATCGGTGCATGGATCGCCGCTCTGGTCTTCATCATCCTGCTTGGCTGTCTGATGATCATCCGCTTCATCGGCGGGCGTTGGACGGCGATCCGGGTGGTGTGACGCGTTTCTCAATCCCTCACAACAAACGGCAGTTCCAAGGCCAAGGTTTCATCGAGGACGATTTGAACACGCCAATCACCCTCTGGATGGCGCGTGTTGGTCGTGAGAGAAAACCAGGAGCGCCTGGTGTTTTTGGCGATATCCAGGTTTCGTCGTTGTTGAACCGAACCATCGGGAGCGATCCAGCGCAGTTCGCCTACGCGCCGTTTTCTGGCTTTCCAGCTAACCACTAAAAAGATGCGTTCGTCGGAGGCGAAGGTCATGCGAGGTAGACCCGAAGTTTGTTTACTTATCCGGTCGGTAAGATAGCTTTCACGAATCATGACTACTGCGGGGGCGGCGTTGTCAGATGGGATAACTTCAGAAGCGAATCCGCGGTTGACGAGCTGCAGGCTGCTCGGCAGGCGCTGATCGCGGGTGAAAAGATCTTTGGTAAAGACGGGGCGTCGGCCTACGTATTTTTTCAGCGCGGCTAAAAGAACCCGACGCTGGTTGGGAATGTTGGGCAGATCCACATAAGGCCAATTGCGTTTGAGGTAATCGGTATACCAGGGGTTGCGGACACGGGCCAGGTTGATGGCCGCAAAGCCTTTCCCGATACCGCGCACGTTCTGTGTATACCAGGAGGCATAGCAGCGGGTGCCCGGCGGCATGAGCAACAGACCGCCTGCGGGGACCGTCTTGGCCATCTGTTCCGCCATGGCCGGGACGAAGGCCGGTTTGCTTGCGAAAGCATATCCGTCAACCGCGGCTTGTCCGAAAATAGCCGACAAGACGACGACATAGACGGATATCCGAGTCGCGATCAATATGCGCTTGGAAGTCAACCAGCGGGGCAGGGCGCTTCCCAGAAACCAGCCCAGACCGACACCGGCAATCAGGCTGATGACGTAGAACGGGGCGCACAGGTAGACGCGGTAATCGCCGACGTTGTAGCCCATCGCGTGGGCCAGTCCGGCGGCCAGATACAAAGCCAGGAACCCGGCATAAGGGGCGCATCGGCGAGACAAAATGCCGAAACCGAGTACGAGAAAAAGCATTCCTCCCCACTGTAGCTGGGTGGCGATTTGTTCGGGTAATCGTGACAGATGATTCCAGAAGGTTGCGGCCGACTCAAACAGGAAGTGGTGGTAGTGTTGACCGGTGACGTGGTAGCGGAAGTTGCCCCATTCGCTGGTTCCGCCCCAGGGGAAGGCTTTCGTCGTTTGGTCGGCAATGGGCAGATAGAGATAGAAGAGAAGCGGAGCCACACCGATCAACAGGGCCAGGGGGAAACGGCGAGTGAGAAAAAAACGTCGATCGAGTACGAGCAGAAGCAGCAGTGCGGCTGGAAATAGATGGGTGATGGTCAGGTGGTGCGCCAGCCCCAGTCCCATCGTTAAAGCCGCCCAGAGAACCCACTTGCGTTCGTGTTCGATGACGAAGCGCAACCAGATATAAAGAGTCAAAGCCACCAGAAAGACATGAAAGGTGTAAACTTCCGCGATGCGCGCCTGTTCCATGAACGAATAGGAGAGGCCGTACAACAAGCCGGTCAACACACCGGCTCCGCGATGACAGGGGCGCAGTTCGTCGTGTTCACGGTCGAGATGTCGCAGGAGCGTCTGTACGCTCAGAGCCAGCAGAACCACGGCTGCGGCTCCCCAGGCTCCCACCACGTAGTTGAGCCGCTGCGCCGGATCCTCGATGAAAAACAGCAGGCTGATCAAGACTTTGTTGACCAGGGTGAAAAGCGGGTAGCCGGTGGGATGCATCACCCCCAAGCCGTAGACGGCTTGGGCCACTTCGGGTGAATCGCCCCAGGTGATGCCCTTGGCCGAAATCAGAATGTACGACAGCAGGCACACGAGGCCGGTCAGCAGCGGCCAGGCGACCGGAGCTGCGAGTCGTGCGGCAAAAGATTCGGTCAAACGCGACATTCCGTAACTCCTAGGCTGGAATAAGCGGCATTGTACTAAGGACCGTTGTTTCCGCCAAATCTTTTATCCCGTGCCGCACCAACGGGGATAAAAGTCGAGAGCTTTGTGAGGCCTTGCTTGACAAGCGGGCGCTCCTGCCGCTAACTTATTGACGCTGATTTCAATCGGGGAGACAAGAAAATGCGACGATGGATATTGTGGAGTCTGTTGGTCGGCCTGTGGCCGTCTCTCTTATGGGCGGAGCCGCCCGCCGCTTCGCCTGCCGATCCGGTGGTTCCCCCGGCTTCGGAAGCTAAAGCCGTCGATCTTACGGTAACGTCTGAGGACTCGCGAAATATGCCTTCACAGGCAGACCCGATTGCGGTTTCACCGGTCGGAGTTCGGCTGGCTCAGTCGGACGCCGATGAAAAAGCACCGGCTCAAAACGTGGCGAAAGCAGCCGACAACGAAAATCTCGGCTATGAGATCAGCAAGTGGGTGTTGCTGGGGGTCGGGACCGGCTTGGCCGGAACGGGCGTCGCATTCGGCGTGATGGCCGGGCAAAAACGGGACGATTACAACAAAAAATATGCCGAGGAGGCGTTTATCGACAAAAGCCTGCGCGACGACGCCGACCAGATGGCCACCTTGGCTACCGCGATGTGGATCTCCGGCGGCGCGGTTTTGGCCGGATCGGTGGTCTTGTTTATTCTCGACGGTCTGGATATCGGCGAAAAGCCTCTCGATCGTTTTACCATTATGCCTGCACCGGCGGCGTATCCCGTTGGGGCGTCGGTTATGGTCCGGTATTAAGGAGGCGATCATGTTGCGAAATCTTTGCCTTGCCGGTGTTTTGGTTTGTGTGATGGCCATCGTGACCGCCTGTGTGCTCTCCTACGATGTCGATCCCGGCGATATTGACATGACCGTAACCTTCACGCGTGACGCCTCTTGCCCGGATGTGACCGGGTATGTGGTTTTAGCGGGAAAACCCTATGATAAATCTTTTGCCGCCACTTTCGAAGGTGAGAATGTGGTGCAGCACTGGGTGGGGATGCCGGAAGGTGAGTTTGTGACGGAGATCCAGCTTGCCCGTCAGGTCGGGGGTGAGTTGAAGCAATTTCCCTATAGCGTGAACCTGTCGAAATCGCTGGGAGAAAGCTTGGCCTTTACGGCTGTTTGTGATGAAGCATCGTCCAAACCGGTGCTCTTGCTCGATAAGATTCCCACCACTTTGGTGTTCACTTCGGGGGAACCTTGCCGCCTTTACACTGGAATGGAGGTGTTCGATGCCACGCGCATAGACGCCGAGACCAGCCAGCCTATCCTTTCGCGGCTTCTCACCGCCGATATTCTGCGGGTGGGTCGTGAAGTGTTTTATTGGGCCGATCCCACCAACCAGACTCCGCAACTGTTGGTCCGTCTGACTGAAAAGATCAGTGAAACCAAGGAAGTTCAGCGAGATTTCCTGTTTTCCGCCGATTTGTCGCTTGGCAATCGATTGGATTTCTCTATCGGATGTGACTCGGACTCGAATGATCCGCAAGTTCTACTCAGTATCGGAGGAACCGACATCGGCCCGCAAGATGACGATTCCGATGGTGACGTGGACGAGGCAGACGGAGACGGCGATGGTGATCTCGAAGGGGTTGATGGTGATGCGGAAGTCGAAGAAGAAAGCCCGGATGGCGATGCGGATGGAGACGATGCGGATGGAGACAGCGACGGCGATATAGACGAGACGGATGGGGATATCGACGTCACTGAGGCGGAAGCCGAAGAAGAGATCCCCTGTGGGACGGAAGATCCGAATCTTTTCCGAACCTTCGAGGCCGAGACGGCCGGCGTTTTCCTGTCTGCGCAAAGCTCGGCCAATGCGTCGATTGCCACTCTCACCGAAGGGTCCACCTTGAGTGGTGATAGTTATGTGCACCTGGATGCGGAAGGCATCGGCGAGAAAATCGTCGCTGCTTTTACGATCGCGGCCGATTGGGACTATGCGTTCAACCTCGATTTCGCTGCCGGAGCGGATGGTTGGGGCTTGGTTGAGGTGTATGTGGACGATCTGGCCGATCCGCTGTCCTATGACTTCGGCAAAACCGAGGTTAACCTGGATCGCATTTGCGCGCCTCCTTATGCCGTCTGCAAAAAAACGCAGTCATTTCAACCGATTTGCCTGAAGGCCGGTGCTCACACGCTGACCGTTGAGGTGGTTGGGACGCAGACCGCCGGGCACACGGCGGGCCTGGACCGCATCGGGTTGATTTCGAATTGACAGTCTGAACCAGGTGGCTTGATTATCGAGGGTGCTTCTCATGCACGAAACGGCGTTATCGTTCAAGAATTCAAGAGGTTTGCAACTATCAGGCGCTTTGCAGATTCCCAAAGGACCGCATGCGCCGTTTTATGCGATCCTGAACCACGGTATGCTTTCCAACAAAGCCAGTCGCAAACACATCCGGCTGTCCGAACGGTTGGTCGAACGAGGTATCCCGACCTTTCGGTTCGATTACTCGGGCCAGGGAGAGTCGGAAGGTCATGAGGAACTGATTACCTACTCCAATGGCCTCGATGATCTGAGTTGCGCCATGGATCTGTTGAAGCGGCAAGGTGCGGTGCGTTTTCTTCTTTGCGGTTCCAGTATGGGAGCCGGTATTTCGATGCTGATGGCGGCGCGCTATGCCGAGGCGGGCCGCTCGGATATCATCGGTTTGGCCTTGATGGCTTCCATCGTGCGTACCGGCATGATTTGGCGTGCCATGCGCGACGAGCAGCGCGAAATGTGGCGTTCCCAGGGGTATTACAAATTCCAAGGCCGTAAAGTGGCCTTCGATATCGTCGAGGATGGTCGTCAGTATGATATCCCGAAGGCGATAGCACGCTTTCATGGCCCAGTCCTCTATGTGCATGGAACTCATGATGAATTGATCGATTACCGTCAGATTTCCGAACTGGAGACCGCCCACCCCGGTCCGACGACCGTAAAATGGGTGGAAGGTGCCGATCACCGCTTTTCCGACACGATTCATCGCCAAACCGCTATTGACACCATCGTGAACTGGGTGGCGGATACCCTGCCTGGCTAAACCGGTTGGTTTGCTTTTTTACTGAAATGCTGAAGCGCTGCTTGAAATACCTAAGTGAAAACCCCTTGCATCCTTCAAAAATCCTTGACTTTTATCCCCGGCGATTCCATAATCTCCAAGTTATTGGAAAATAAAGCATTTTTAGGAGAGATTAGGACTAGATAACGTGACGACGAAGCGCAGGCAACCGGTGGAACTCGATATTGCGGGCCAAACATACCGGATCGCGTCCCACTATGATGCCGAGTATATGGCGCGTATTGCAGATTACCTGAATGACAAGATCGCCTTTGTCAAAGGTGGACGGGCGAATCGCTCGCCCCAACAAGCGTTGTTGCTGGCAGCGCTGGATGTGGTCGATGAGTATTTCAAAGTGAAGAGTGCTTGGCGCTCCGAACGGGAGAAAATGCAGCAAACGGTGGATGACACCTTGCAGGAATTGGATCACATCCTAGAGAAACTGCCAGACACACCAGGCGATATGACGTAATTCGCCGAATGGCGGTTTGGACATAGAGACCTTGTACGGTCGTGAAGTTCGATGAAGACCTGTTTTCACGGCGGCTGATTTCGCCGGATGGTCAATAGATGCACGACCCGCCACTCGTAAACGTGTGGGCGGTTCCATAAAGCGCCTGCTCTTTCCGTTGAGGCGGCGTCCCCTGGCCGTACCTGTCTGTCCAATCCTCTACAACTTGTCGGATATAGTGGGAAATTCCCCCGCGCGCCCTTCTCTTAGGTCGCCGGGTTAACCCTAAAAGCAAAGGAGATCAACGTGGATGCGATCAGTGGAATGGTGATCGCTTTTATCGCGGCGGCCATCGGAGCTGTCATCGGGGTGTTCGTTTTTCGGATGATCCAAAATAACCGGCTGGGCAATGCCCGTGAAGAAGCCGAGCGGATTCGTCTGGAAGCGCAACGGACGGCCGAGCGTCAGTTGAAAGATGCCGAGCTGAAAGCGAAAGAGGTCCGGATTCAAGCCAAACAGGAAGCGGACGACGAAATCAAGGCCCGCAAAGTCGAGCTTTCCAAGCTGGAAAAGCATCTGTTCCAGAAAGAAGAAAATATCAGCAAGAAGACCAATTACCTCGACGACAAAGAGGAAGATCTTCGTAAGCTTGATAGAAGACTCGAAGGTGATCGGAAAGCTCTCGAAACCAAGAGCACCAAACTTGACGAAATGATCGGCGAGCAACGCCAGGTTCTCGAACGAGTGGCCGGACTTTCCGGCGACGAGGCCAAGCGCCAGTTGATGGATGCGATGGTGGACGAGGCCAAACACGACGCCGCCAGACTTATCAAGCAACTCGAAGAAGAGGCGCAGGAACACGCCGAAGCCAAGGCGAAAAACATCATTTCGTTGGCGATTCAGCGCTACGCCGGTGAGTATGTCACCGAACGGACCGTTTCGGTGGTCGGCTTGCCTAACGATGATATGAAGGGCCGCATCATCGGCCGTGAAGGCCGCAATATTCGGGCTTTGGAAGCCGCGACCGGTATCGATCTGATTATCGACGATACTCCCGAGGCGGTAGTCCTTTCCGGGTTCAATCCCATGCGTCGCGAAGTGGCCAAGATGGCGTTGGAACAACTGATTGCCGATGGGCGCATTCATCCCGCTCGCATTGAAGAAGTCGTTGAGAAGTGCGAGCAGGAATTGGATGGGCAGATCAAGGAATTCGGTCAGCAAGCCAGTTTCGATCTCGGTTTGCACGGCATTCACCAGGAAATCATCAAGCTCCTTGGACGCTTGCGCTATCGTACGAGTTACGGCCAGAATGTCTGGTCTCACTCGATCGAAGTCGGTTTCATCTGCGGGGTAATGGCCAGCGAGCTGGGATTGCCGATCAAGCAAGCCCGTCGTGCCGGTTTATTGCACGATATCGGGAAAGCGGTTACCCACGAAGTGGAAGGTTCCCATGCGGTAATCGGTGGTAATCTTGCCAAAAAATTCGGTGAATCCGATGAAATCGTGCATGCCATCACGGCTCACCACGAAGATGAAGAGCCCAATACCGTCCTTTCGGTACTCGTGCAAGCCGCCGATGCTCTTTCGGGAGCACGTCCTGGTGCTCGTCGGGAAATTCTGGAATCCTACGTCAAAAGATTACAGGATCTCGAAGGGATCGCCACATCTTTCAAAGGCGTGGAGAAATCGTTTGCCATCCAGGCCGGTCGTGAAGTGCGTGTGATGGTCGAATCGAATAAAATCACCGATGACAACGCGGTGATGTTGGCTAAGGACATCGCCAAGAAAATCGAAACCGATTTGACCTACCCCGGTCAGATCCGGGTGACGGTCATCCGTGAAACACGGGCGACGGGTATCGCCAACTAGCGGCACGAGGCTTCGGCCGGTGCACGGAAGATCGGGAGGCGATATGCGAATTCTGGTGGTGGGAGATGTTTTCGGTAAGGCCGGGCGCCGGACGGTCCAGCAGATCGTCCCCCGGCTGATCCGCGAGCATGATGTGGATCTGGTTGTGGCCAATGCCGAGAATCTTTGCGGCGGGCGCGGCCTGTCATCCAAGCATTTGAAAGTGATTTGGGACGCGGGGGTGCATGTCGTCACCACCGGTAACCATGTTTGGCATAACAAGGAAATCTACGATTTCATCGACGACGACAAGCGTATTCTGCGTCCCGCCAACTTCCCCGAGCCTTGTCCGGGACGGGGGATAACGGTTGTTGAAACCGCCAATGGAACGCCGGTGGCCGTGATCAACTTGATCGGACGCATGTTCATGCCTCCGGTGGATTGCCCCTTCCAGAAAGTGGATGCATTGCTCGATCAACTCGATCCGAGCATCAAGATTCGTCTGGTGGATCTGCATGCCGAAGCCACCAGCGAAAAAGTGGCGATGGCGTGGTATCTGGATGGACGCGCCAGCCTGATGGCCGGGACACATACCCATATTCAAACCGCCGATGAACGGATTTTGCCGGAAGGCTTGGCTGCCATTACCGACCTCGGCATGACCGGTCCTTACGATTCGGTGATCGGTATGCGTAAAGAAGCGATTATCAAGCAGTTTCTCGACCGACGTCCCACCGCTTTCGTTCAGGCGAATCGGGGGGCCATGCTGTGTGGAGTTCTTCTCGATGTCGATGCCGCCTCCGGCCGTGCCGAATCGATCAAACGCCTTGCGATCCCATTGGAGGGTTGATATGGTTTCCGTGCAAGAACAGCTCAAAGAACTCAAACGCGGTGTGTCGGATCTGTACGTCGAAGAAGAACTGGTTACCAAGCTCAAACGCGCCATCGATGAGGATCGGCCTCTGCGCATCAAGGCCGGTTTCGATCCCACCGCCCCCGATCTGCATTTGGGCCACACGGTTTTACTAAATAAAATGCGCCAGTTTCAGGATTTGGGGCATCAGGTAATCTTCCTAATTGGTGATTTTACCGGCTTGATCGGGGATCCCACCGGTAAATCAATTACGCGTCCGAAAATGACTCCGGAGGAAGTGGCGAGCAATGCCGAAACCTACCGCGAGCAAGTGTTCAAAATTCTCGACCCGCAAAAGACGGAAGTCCGCTTCAATAGTGAGTGGATGAACGCCATGAGCGCCGTGGGTTTGATCGAATTGGCCGCCCAGTACAACGTCGCTCGTATGTTTGAACGCGACGATTTTCGCACCCGTTTTCGTGATGGCCGTTCCATCGCCATTCACGAGTTTCTTTATCCGCTGGTGCAGGCCTACGACTCCGTGGCGCTGAAAGCGGATGTGGAATTGGGGGGCCACGACCAGATTTTCAACCTGCTGGTCGGTCGCGATATCATGAAAGCTTACGGGGACGAACCCCAGGTGGTGATGACCGTTCCGTTGCTCGAAGGGCTGGATGGCGTCAACAAGATGTCGAAATCGTTGGATAATTACATCGGAATCGATGAGGCTCCCGCCGATATCTATGGGAAAACCATGTCGATTTCGGATGATTTGATGTGGAAGTACTACGATCTGTGTTCCGAGCGCTCCCTCGATGAGATCGAACGCTTTAAGGCGGACGTCGCAGGTGGCCGCAATCCGATGGAAATCAAGATCTTGCTGGCCGAGGAATTGGTTACGCGCTATGCCGGGGCCGCCGCGTTGGAAGAAGCGCAGCGAGCCTTTCGCAAGCCCGAGGAACGCGCCGAGGAACTGACTCTTGAATTGGATGGCGATCGAATTTGGCTTCCAAAACTGCTGACCGACTTGGGCTTTGTCAAGTCCAATGGCGATGGTCGACGTATGGTCAAGCAAGGGGCGGTCAAAATCGACGAGCAACGCGTCGATAGCGTTGATACGGAACTACCCAAGGGCTTTGACGGGTTGATTCGCTGCGGTAAGCGGCGTTTTGCCCAGGTTAAGCTGGTTTAGGTCGCAAACAGCCGGAGGGCCTACGGGGACTTTTTCTTGTGCCTTCCGCTCATCATAACGTACAATATCGTGCATTCGCATTATCCCCATTGCTTAACTTTGTTTGGTGGTGAATATCGCTACCTCTGAGTGATGGGGCACAAGGTCGAAACGAGGGGAAAGTACAATCGTTCATTAAGGAGGACGACTCATGACGAAGAAAATGTGGACTGTGGTGGTGGTTTTAGTGGCGATGATGGCGATGGTTCTGGCTTGTGACAGCGTCGAGGATCTGATCGATGCCGATGAAGGCGCACCTTGTGGCCGTTATTGCATCAAGTGCGAAACCTGCCAGGGTACGGGTGAAGGTTACATTCAGGATCTTCTGGACTACACCTGTATTATCGATGAGGCCGGGCGTGCCTGCCAGGAATTATGCGAACAGGGCTCGGGTTTGATTCCGGGCGTCAATATCGAAGAGAATGTCGTTGCGGCCGAGGAAGCAGCCGAGATGCAGATTACGGATGAAGCTTATACCTGTGAGGAATTCGGTCTTACGGTGGCGACCGGCCAGACGGAAGACAGCGTTTGTCTGCGCTTCTGTGCCAAATGCGTAGAGTGCGTCCAGGTTGCCGGGCAGGCCTCCGCAGCCGAATGGTGCGCCAAAGAAGGCGGAATCCCTTGCGTGACCGCATGTGAACAAGGCTTCGAGGATTACGTGCAGAGCTTCGAGGATATTGCCAAAGAGAACACGGAAGGCATCGAAACCGTCAGCGATATCGATTGCAACGATTGGGAAGCCACGGCGGATGCCACCGGCTTGGATGCTCCTTCGTTCTGATTGGTTGTCGGTCCGTTTATCGAAAACGGTTGACGACGGAAATCACTTTTTTACGAACATAGGTAGCCGGGTTCTGCGACGGGGTTCGTGGCCGCGTCGCAGGCCGGCTTCCCGTGTTTGCGTGCTTATTTCGAGTGGGTATGCGTATATGCGGTTGCGCAGGGCTGTGACACCTTATCTGCAGCGGATCACCCGACAGCAGAGTGTTCACTTCTCCATCGAGAAGATGGCCGGAGATGCGTCCAGCCGTGAATATTTCCGTTTGCATATTCTGAATCACCCGCAATTGCGCTCCCTGGTCTTGATGCGATTCAACCCCGGCGATGCTTTTCGTTCCGATGAGGCGGGAAATGGTGATGATTCCGCCGATTTTCCCTTCACCAACGTTCAGCGTTTCCTCGATCGAGGAGGGCTCCCCGTCCCTAAAATCTTTCATGCTTCGGTATCGCGAGGGTTGATTTTTCTCGAAGATTTGGGGGACGTGCAGCTGTTTTCGAAGGTACACGATGCCGGTCGTGATATCCGGCTGGACTGGTATCGGCGTGCATTGGATTTATTGGTGCAGTTTCAAACTCATGGTGAATCGGTTCAAGCCGACTGCTTGGCTTTCTCACGCCGTTTCGATTACGACTTGCTGATGTGGGAATTCGATCATTACGTTGAATATGGTATCGAAGCCTTGTATGATATCACGGTTCCGGATGATGATCGCCGACTGATGACGGTCCACTTCGATCGTATCTGCCGTCTCCTGGTGGAGTTGCCCACCGGGTTGGTGCATCGGGATTTTCAAAGTCGGAACATTATGGTTCACAAGGGCGATTTATCTCTGATCGATTTTCAGGATGCGCTGATAGGGCCATGGCCCTATGATTTGGTGGCGCTCCTGCGTGACTCGTATATCGCTCTTGAAGGGGATCTGGTCGACGAACTCGTGGATGCCTACCTCGACCGCTGGGAAATAGCCAAGGGGATTACGGTCGACCGTGACGCCTTTAAAATGGGTTTTCGAATGCAGACGGTTCAGCGCAAGCTGAAGGACGCGGGTCGCTTTGTTTTCATTGACCGCGTGAAGCACAATCCGTCGTTTCTCGGTTATATTCCGGATAGTTTGAGTTACGTCCGTTGGGCATTGAAAGGTCTTCCCGAGTTTCACGACCTGGCGGAACTTCTTAGCCGCTACGAAGCGAGGTTGTCATTATGAAAGCCATGATTCTGGCCGCTGGAAAAGGCGAACGGTTGTTACCGCTGACCGAAAGCCTGCCCAAACCGCTCTTTCCCGTCGCGAATTTGCCGGTTATCCGTTACAACATCGAGTTTCTCAAACACTATGGCTGCAAAGATATCGTAATCAATCTCTATCATCTGCCCAAGATGATCGAACAGGAACTCGGTGATGGATCCGTCATGGGTGTCCGCATCACCTACAGCCATGAAGACGAACTCTGGGGAACCGGTGGTGGCCTGAAAAACGTGGAACGTTTCTTCGATGGTGAAGACTGTTTTGTGGTGATGAACGCCGATATCCTGGTGGATTGCGATTTGGAAGAAGCCATTCACTTCCATCGTCGGCACGATGCGGTGGCAACCATGGTACTGACACGGGATGCTTCCATTCAAACTTACGGAGCCGTGGAAGTCGATGAATCATGCGCCATCCGCAATATCGCCGGACGCATCAATGATGTTCGTGAAAGTGAACGCACCCCGACTGTTTTTACCGGTATACATATTTTGTCGCCGCGTGTGTTCGAGTATGTCCCCCCGAATATCACCACCTGTATCAACGCCTATGCCTATCCCAAGATGGTGGATAATGGTGAGCGGGTGATGGGCTATATCACGAACGGCTTTTGGAGCGATCTGGGACGACCGGAAACATACTATACGGCGAACATGGCGTTTTTGGAAAGGCGAATCAATTTTCGTCATTACGATCCGCTGGCCCATTTCATTTTGAAACCTGAAAAAGACAAAGCCGAGTTGGCCTGTTTAGGTGAAAATGTGGAATTGGGGTCGGCGATCGAGTTTATTCCGCCGTTCATCGTCGGGCACAACGTGCGCATCGGGGACAATGCCAAGGTCGGACCGTATGCCGTCATTGGCGATAACAGCCAAATCGGAAAAAATGCGCAAGTCAGTGACTCGATCGTGTTCGCCGGAACCAAGGTGGGGAATCGCCAGAAGGTGATCGGAATGGTGATGAACCGCAAACACAAGTTGCGTGTACCCACCACCGCAAGCAATACGCAAATCATCGAGAATGCCAACGGGGAATGAGTAAATTCCCGAAATGGCTTTTCCGTAGCATTCATTTTTCCGGAACAACTTTAGGGTAATTGTATCAGGACCGTGGTGATATTGTCGTTACCGCCGGCATGGTTTGCCTCGCGTACTAAAAGCTTGGCCGCCAGCTTGATATCGGGAGTGGTGAACATCACATCCAGAATCTGCTGGTCGCTGATCATGTCGGTGAGGCCATCCGTACACAGCAGCAAGGTGTCGCCTTTCCGCATTTCATGCTGGAAAAGGTCTACTTCGACCTGATCTTTGATGCCCAAAGCCCGCATGATGACGTTCTTATGTGGGAAATTCTTGATCTCTTCAGGGGTCAGCTTTTGACGTTTGAGCGTATCGTTGAGTAAGCTATGATCCTCGCTCAGTTGTCTGATTTCTCCTTCGCGGCACAAGTAGCAGCGCGAGTCGCCGACATTGGCGATATGGGCAGTCCGGTTTTCCAGGTGGACGGCGACGACGGTCGTGCCCATTCCATGGTACAGGTCGTTACGCTGGGAAGTTTCCCAGACCCGGTCATTTGCCAGCATCGTGCCCACTTTCAACATGTTCTGGGCGAAGTTGAGGCGGCGATCATATTTATAGGGCCAGGTGATTTCTTCGTCCTGTTCGTGGGCTTTGAAGAAATTGTCGATGGTTTCGATCGTCATTTTGCTGGCGATTTCGCCCGAATTGTGCCCGCCCATGCCATCGGCGACGATGAACAGCCGTCGGTCGGGATTGATCGAGAAGGCATCCTCGTTGTGGTCGCGTCGCATACCGACGTGAGTGAATCCGCCGGTGACAAATGGGTAGGAATGATTGTGGGATTTAGGCATTGTCACTTGCGAATGATCTCCACGCGAGGACCGACTCCCAGGTGAATTCGGCCATCTTCAGACCAATGCATATCGCCATCGATGGTAAAACCAAAAGGTTCTTCCGATTCGATAAGGACGTCTTTGGCTACAATATCCCAGCCCAGTTTAGGATGAAGGGCTCGGCCGAAGTAAATGTAGGGGACTTGGGTCGCGACGTCCATGGCGCTTCCGGTTAGTAAGAGAACATGGAAGGTTCCCGGCTCATCTTCGCAGCGATACCATGGAGTGAAACCGATCCCGATTTCGTGGATAGTAGCGGCCATGATTGCGGTGAAGCTCGTTTCCGAGATTTCTTCGCCGTCAATGACCACCCGCGCATTGATTTTGCGGGTCCATTTTTTCGCCAGGGCACCACCTGTGATAGCGGAGCCGACTCCACGAAGCAGCACAGCCGCTCCATGGCTGGGGCTTGGTGTGCCGGATTCGTAATAAGTATCCATAAAGTTGGCAATGATGCCGTTTCCGAACAGAAAGCCGTAGTGGTCGTTGATCCGTAGCAAGTCGCGGTGAATGGTCTCGAAGGGCTCGCCCGCTCCGTATTTTTCGGCCAGGTTATACAGCAGCCAAGTGGTGCTTCCCTTGATTTTGCATGCCTCGGAAATTGTATTAAGCGTGCCCCCCCGCAAAAGGGAGATTTTCGGTAATGGGTGGTCGCCCCAGATCTGCAACATATGCGTGAGTGTCACATGGTTCGATCCATCTCCGCCATTGATTGCGAGAATGTCGATATCCTCACGCTTGAACTCCATCAGCACATCGTCGAGGGCTTCAAAAGTCCAAGTGGATTCGGATTTTCCCTCATACCCCAGCATATAACCGATTTTGCTGATTCGTTCCGGGTGTTTGCGATTCTGCTTGGAACGGGGGTTGTTGATGACACCGATACCGGGCATGTATGAGCCTCTCTTGCTTCCAACAAGGCGAAAATTCTAGCAAAAACGCCCAACGAAGTCAAAGAAAAGCCGGTTAAGCGGATGGTGGAACTAAAACAAGGGGCCGAAGCCCCTGAAAATCTTGGATAGGGTACTTTAGAAAACGTAACCTTTGGGGATGACGCTGACACCGTTTGGTGTTGTGACAAAGCGTTTACGGTCACTTACCGAATCATAGCCAATGACCGTACCCTCTGGAATTTTCACATCTTTATCCACAATGACGCGTCTTAGACGGCAATAGCGGCCGACGTCGACGTTGTTGAACAGGATGCATTCGTCAGTGTGGGAGAAGCTGTTGATGCGTACGCCAGGGCTGAGGATCGAGCGGACCACGGTGCCACCCGAAACAATGGTTCCATTGCAAACCATCGACTCGATAATCTGACCGCGTCGGGCTTCGCCGCGCCAGACGGTTTTGGCGGGTGGGTGCAGATCGAAGTAGGTGCGGACGGGCCAGGCATTTTCGTATAGATTGAATTCGGGATCGACGGAAACCAAATTCAGCGACGCTTCGAAATAGCTGTCGAGCGTTCCGATGTCGCGCCAGTAGGCATCCGGTCCGTCTTTAAACTCATCTTTGAACGTATAAGCATAGACCTTATAGCGATCGATCATATCGGGGATGATGTTTTTTCCGAAGTCGTGTGAGGTGTTACGCTTGGCATCCTGCGCAACCATACGGGCGAGCGGCTCCGTTTTGAAAATGTAGACGCCCATGCTTCCCAGGCAATAACCGGGACGGTCCGGGATCTGGGCGGGATCGGCCACCTTTTCCTGAAAAGATTGGATTCGGTCGTCTTTGTTTGTCTGACAGACACCGAAACGACCGGCATCGGCGATCGCAACCGGGATGGTGGAAACCGTTACGTCTGCATCTTTTTCGAGATGAAACGCGACCAGCTTGGAGTAATCCATCCGGTAAATGTGGTCACCCGAGAGGATCAGAACGTTATTGGGTTTGTGCTTGTCGAGCAAGTTGAGGTTCTGAAAGATTGCGTCGGCCGTACCCGAGTACCAGCGATCGCGATAGCGTTGTTGGGGGGGGACGGCATAGATGAACTCGCCCAGTTCCGGTGCAAGGATATTCCAGCCTTTACGTACGTGTTCATCCAGTGATTGGCTCTTATACTGAGTAAGCAGATAAATACGTCGGAAGCCCGAATTGATGGCATTGCTGAGCGTGAAGTCGATGATACGATACATGCCGCCAAAAGGGACTGAAGGCTTTGAACGCGGTTGGGTCAGTGGGTAAAGGCGTTCACCTCGGCCACCCGCTAAAATCATTGTCAGTGTATTTCGATAAATGCCGGACCAATAACCTTGCATGTGAAATTTCCTTACGTCCTGATGTGCCGAATGGTCTGGTTTATTCGATCCCGCGATTCAGCAGTTCAGCCACCTTTGCCTTCAGTTCGGTCAAATCAGCCGATTTTACGATATAGGCGTCGGCCGACCAACTCATAAAGTTCTCTTTGTAGTGGCTATAGGCGCTGTTGATAATAACCGGCAGTTCGTTGTCGCGACCCAGTATTTCACCCATGGCTTCGATTCCGTCCATGCCGGGCATACGAATATCCAACACCACCAGATCGGGTTTGGAATTTTCAATCATGGAGAGTGCTTCCGGACCGCTGGAGGCCAGAACGACCTCGTATCCTTCCATGTCGAATTCGGCTTTGTAGAGTTCACGAATATGGGACTCATCGTCAACGATGAGCAGCTTCTTCTTCGTTGTTGCCGTCATGGGATGCCTCCTTTTTCCGGCTGGTGGGGAGACGGATTTCGAATGTTGACCCTTCTCCCTCGATGCTGTGAACATTGATCGAACCGTTGTGATTCGTGATAATTTGCTTTGTCACGCTGAGGCCGAGACCGGTCCCGCGTGATTTGGTCGTAAAGAACGGCTTGAATAGATTGGCTTTTGTTTCTTCACTGATGCCGATACCCGTATCGGAGATACGTATCACCACTTCGTCTATGTGTTGGTTGTAGTGGGTGGTAATACCGAGTTGTCCTCGGCGACCGAGTGCATCGAGCCCATTTTGGATGATATTGATAAAGGCTTGCTTGAGTTGGTAATCGTTGCATTCGATCATGGGACATGCCGGATCGGCGTCGAAAGTCACGACGAGATCGCTGTTCGCCACCTGCCGCCGGACCAACGTGAGGTATTCCGACAACAGTCCATTGACATCGTGGAGTTGGGTTTCGTGATCGGGTCTGCGAACGTAGCCGAGTACTTCCTCAAGAATGCGCTCCATGCGGCTGGTTTCCGCCGTGACGATATCCAGATAACGTTTGTTCTCCTTGGATAACTTTCCTTTGGCGATCAACCGTGCAAACCCGCCAATCGATACCAGCGGGTTTCGGATTTCATGGGCAACGGTCGATGCCATTTCGCCCAACGCCGCCAGCTTTTCCTGATGCAAGGTCATTTTTTGCATGTCCGAGAGTTGCTGGTAAGCGTTTCTTAGTTCCTCCAACTTGGCCTGGAGGTTTTCCTGTAACTGGATGTTTGAAATGGCGGATGCGGCGCGATTGGCAAAGCTGCTTAAAAACTCGATCTCGTTCATGTTGATGTCTTGGCGCGTAACCGGATTATCCGCCATGATGATTCCGATAGGGCGGTCCTGCCAGATCATGGGGGCACAGACGAATTGAACGGACGGAATGATTTCCAAAAGTTCGTGCAGGCGCGCTTCATCGGGGTTTCCGCTCATAAACAAATAGGGCTGGTTTTCGAGCAAGCATCTTACGAATGGATGTTCGGTGTCGGAAAGCGGGATGTCCACTTTGCGCACTTGTTCATTGACGAGTTGGTCGGACTTATTTTGATACTTGAGACGGTCCTGCAGGATTTCGGCCAGCGTCGGGTGCTCTAAATAATGCTGTTGATAGATTTCGTGGGCTTCCTCCGGGCTGGATGGTCCTACGGCTTGCATTCCGATCAAACGTTGGTGATCCTGATCCACGATCAATAAAAACGCCCGATTGAACCGCAGGCCTTCTCCGGCCGTAACGGCAACGAGAATCGTCGTGCTGACTTCGTCGAGGGTGTGCGCGCTGCGAATGATATTGTCGAGCTGTAACTGTTTTTGAAGATGGTCGACTTTGGCCTGCAAATTGGTTTCCAGCTCAACGACCGTTGAGATATCGCGAATGATTAACGAATAACCGAACGGTTCGTCACCCAGATCGTGCATGACGGTCTGCGTGACGGCGACATCGATTGTACGGCCTTCTTTGGTGCGCATGCGTGTGCGCGAGTTACGAACAAAGCCTTGGTCTTCGAGGAGTTGCTGAATTTCGACGAAGGCCTGCTGGGATTCGGGATTGTCCGGAATGAGTAAACCGATGTGTTCGCCGCGCACTTCCTCACGTGTATATCCAAATGCCGTCCAGGCTCCATTGTTCCAGGAATGAATGGCTTGCTTCATGTCGAGGGTGATAACGGCATCGGCGGTGTTGTCCAACACGTTGGAAAGCATGAGGTGAAGCTGCTGTTTCTCTCGGAATGCCTGCTCGCGGTCGGTGACTTCGTTTACAAAGAGAATGTAATACAACGCTTCGTTATTTTCGTCGACTACCGGATGGCTGTACATGGAAAAACTACGTTTTTCCTTGGTGTTCTCGGTGGAGGCCAGTGCAGAAAAGGCATGGCTTTCAATCGGATTCCGGCAAGCCTCGGCTAGTGGGCAGGTTATGCAGTCATCATGGTCGAAGGCATAGAACGGTTTTGCTTTGGGATCTTCCTCTATATGATGGCATATTCCCAACTCCGACAGACCTTGGTCGGACCAATGGACATACGCATTGCGGTCGATGAGCATAACGCCCATTTCCGATTTGTGAAACAGGGGCCCCAGAAAGTCCAAGATGCCGATAACCCACTGTTTCAACGGGTGTTGGATAGGTTCAAGATTGTCCATCGACCAGACTTTTGTAGACCTCCTTATACCGTTTGGCACTGGCAGCCCATGAGAAATCAAGCAGCATGGCGCGTTTAACCAGTTTCGCCCAAGTGTCTCGATCGCCGTAAGCCTCAACGGCGCGTAATATTGCGTCCATAAAACCGTTGACGGAATACTCGGTAAACGTGAAGCCCCAGCCTTTGCCGGTGGCTGGGTCCACTTCCTGGACCGTGTCCGCCAATCCGCCCGTATAGTGCACGACCGGCAGCGCTCCGTATTTTAGCGAGTATAATTGGTTAAGTCCGCAGGGTTCGAAAACGGATGGCATGAGGTAGAGGTCGCTCCCCGCCTCAATGCGGTGCGCCAAAGTGTTGTCGAATTTCAGAAATACTTTCAAGCGTCCTGGGAAGTATGCCTCCGCCGCACGCAGTGCCTCAGCGTAATGAGGGGCGCCCGACCCAAGTATAACCAAGTTGATGTCCGTTTGTTCCATGAGCCTGGGTAGCGCTTCAAGGAGCAAGTCCAGCCCTTTTTGTTGGACCAGGCGTGTAATGATTCCAGCCAAGGGACGTGCGGCGGCTGGATCGTTAAAATCGCAGAGTTCGATCAGATCTTGCTTGTTGACCGTTTTGCCGCTCAGATTGCGGGAGCTGTATGTTTTGACCAGATGCTTGTCTTTAGCCGGATTCCAGTCGTTGTAATCTGCGCCGTTTAGGATGCCGAAGTAATCGTTTTTTCGATTATTCAGCACACCCTGTAAACCGAAACTGATTTCATCAAATTGGAGCGTTTCGCGGGCATAGGTGTCCGATACGGTATTGATTTTATCGGCGTATTCGATTCCGGCTTTCAGGAAATTGAAGCCGCCGTAAAACTCGAAAGGTCCGCCGGGAGCCGCCAGATAAGGACTCAGCCCCGCGTCGTACAGATGGTGCAGACTATAGTTTCCCTGATACTGGATGTTATGAATCGTTAGTAAAGTCGGTAGCTTGCGTGCGTCGGCATAGGCCTCGGATGTTTTCATCATCGCTGCCGCCAAAGCGGTCTGGTTATCGTTTAGATGCAAGATGTCTGCGTCGAATACACCTGTCTGGAGAAATGAGAGAATGGCCTTCGAGAACAGGATGAAACGTGCCGGGTTATCGGGGTAATCATGTCCACTGGCGGGATCGGCGTAAACACCTTCTCCGGCGAAGAGGTCATCGCATTCCATGAAAAAGACTTGCACTTTCGAGTCCGGTAGGTTTCCGCGAAAGAAGCGGATCGCATAATCGTGCTCACCGATGGGAATATGAAGATCGCCCAATCCGGCCACTCGGCGTATACGCCAGGCGGAACGGTCGATCATTCCATAAAGGGGCGTGATCAACCGGATATCGACTTTTTCAGCGATCAAGGCGCGTGGAAGCGCTCCGGCCACGTCGGCTAAACCGCCCACCTTGGAAAAGGGGGCGACCTCGGCGGCTGCATATAACACTCTGAGTTTCCGTTCGGCCATACTGACTTCCTCTCTAGCGCGGACGGTACACGTCCGGATCGATCGTGGGGAAGATGTTGTCTTTCGCTTCGATGTCGGCCAGGAATTCTTCGTTGATGGTACCTTGTATTACTTGCGAATACAACTCGTTAAATCGTTCCATGTGCATGTCGGTGCGTTGGTTGGCATAGCCAACCGATGTGGCGGTGGTCATGATAAACGCCCAATCGCTACTTTGTGCGAGAAGCAGTTCCCGCAATGCCTGTTTGACCGCGCGCTCTATCTGTTCCTCGCCACGGCGCGGATGGCGGACCAGTTCACTCATGCGTTCGGCGGCCTCATGCAGATGCAGATAAATCCAGTCGTTGGAACCGTTGAGCCAAACTTCGTAATAGCCTTTGTCGCCCCAACTCGAACCCGCCGGTGTTGCGACTTGAAGAATAGGTTCGTTTTCCAGATAATGTCGGGGAGTCGTCAACTCGAAGACGTTCTGGTCGAAACCGACTTTTCGCATCAAATAGTTGATGAATTCGGGTCCCTCGAACCACCAGTGGCCGAATAGCTCGGCGTCGTAAGGCGCGACGATGATTGGAGGTTTGTCGATCTGACCGGCCAGCCACTCAATCTGGCGTTCGCGATTGAACATGAAGTTGCTGGCATGAGAGGCGGCTTTCTCCAGGGCGGCGGGTCGGTTGTAGACGGCCCGTGCACCCAGTTCGCCGTTGCCGGTGATGCGGAAGTATTTGACGCCGGTGTTGAGACGGATCCCATCGGGGTGGATGTGGTCCTTGATGTAATCGTAAGGCAAATCGAATCCGACGTCGCGGTAGAACTCGCGGTATTCGAAATCGCCGGGGTAGCCCTCCTCGGAACTCCACACCTGCTTGGACGATTCCAGATCTCGCCCGAAGGCCGCCACACCCGACGGACATTGTAAGGGAGCGTACACCGAGTGAAGGGGGCGCGGTTGGGCGTAGTCGATGCCGTGGCTGTCGGTCAAAAAGTAACTGATTCCCGCCTCGGCCAGATAGTAATCCAGGCCCGGGAAGTAGCCGCATTCCGGCAGCCAGATACCTTTGGGGGCCTGGCCGAAATGCCGTTCGTAATCGTCGGCGGCGGTCAGGATCTGCCCGCGGATGGCCTCGGGGTGATGTTGCATGAGCGGAAGAAAACCATGGGTGGCACCACAGGTGATGATTTCGAGATTGCCGCTATCGAGCACCTGCTTGAACCCGCCAAGAATATCCATATCCAAACGATCGACGAAGGTTTTTCGCGTATCGGAGAAAATATGGAGGTACATTTCGGCCAGATCGCTGAATTCGGAGGCTTCTTTTTTCGTCCGGGCAATTTCTTTTTTCGCCAGATCGATCAAGTTGTCGAGGTGGCGCAGATAGCGCTCCTTGAGTAAATCATCGGCCAGCATGTTGGCCAAAGGGGGCGAGATCGACATAGTGATCTTGAAAGGCACCTGGTCGTGCAGAAGCCCGAGATAAACGTGCAGCAGCGGCATGTATGTTTCGGTGATGGCTTCAAACAGCCAGCGCTCTTCCAGGTGATCCTGGTGTTCGGGGTGCCGTACGAAAGGCAAGTGAGCGTGTAAAACGAGCGATAAATAGCCTTTAGCCATGATGGTCTTCTTTCTTGCTGGCGCCATCGGGTTGGTCCGATCCGGCCCCGCCCGCGTCGATTGTCCCGGAACTCAAAACATGCGAACTGAGCCCGCCGGCCGGTGCCTGAGCTTGCAAATGAGAGGAAGGGGCTTCCGGTAGGACTTCCCATTCTTCCACGTCTCGTTTTACCGACCACGAACTCAAATTGCCGGACGATCCGCGTTGTTCCATGCTGACCCAACGGCTCTCCAGATGGCGTTGGTATCGTCCGGGCGGCAGCGATAAGGGGAGCGACCCGGCGTTGGCGTTGACGGCAGCCGAGGAACTCCCGGCGTCTTCCTTGTCTGTACTTGCATCATAACCGCGACCGAATCCGAATCCCCCTGCGGCAGGTGCCTGCCACTGCTCGATCAGACCAAGCTCCTTCAGCCTGGAAGGCGGCAGGTAGCGGGGTGGTTTGGTGAGGAAGCGAAATTGGGCGTACTGGACACTCAGGTCTTCGCTGGGCCGGTCGGCCGGTGTGGTGGTTGCCGGACTTTCCATCAGCATCCGATCCGCACCGTCTTCCCAAAGAGCCAATTGCAGGTGGTAGGTGGTGTTGGCATCGATACCGCGAAAATAGAAGCCCCGGGTGCGCGGGTCGGTTTCGAACCAGCGAACATTGCCATCGTCACGCAGCAGGATCAGCTTCAAGGAAGATCCGTTTGCCGTGATACGGTTCCAGGTCTCTTCGCTGAAGTCCCAATAACCGAACAACAGATGAGGGGCTACCGGGTAGATCAGGCAGCGGTCGTGATTGTAACTAAAAGGCAGCATTTTTCTATCCTTAAAATCGTGGTCCGGTAACCGGACTATTCGGTCTCCCGATCGTTTTTCAACCCCAGCGAAATCGTCAGTGCTTCTTGCGTCCCTTTGGAAAGCGCCAGCGGAATGAACAGCCAAATGGCGGATGCCTGGTAATTGGTGTCGAAACCGGATTCCGATTGAGAGACGGTTTGCACCGGATGCCAGATCGCCGAGAATTTACGGTCGCTTTCAAGCGTCATGGTGAGCTGTCGGTGCGGATCGCGCAAGGAAAAGCGGTCGACCGATTCCGCTTCGCCCGGCTCGATCAATCCATGTCCCGCCAAAACCTGATCGTTGATGGAAAAGGGTGATTCGATACCCAGAGCCGAAGGGGCCGTCAAGTTGAACTGGACCCCTAAAAGCCCCTCAAACGAGCCACCCTCGCGCAAATCGAAGGTGTAGGTTGTCTGCAAAGTTTCGCTTTCGCTGAGAAGCTGCACGTGCTTTACCACTTCGAGCTTGTGTCCATCCGGCAGAGACGTTGTGGCCCACAGGCGCAAGGCGGCGGCGTTTGCTTGGGGTTCTTCCGGTTCGCTTGCATAACTCAGCGTGCTCAATCCACCTGTTTCTATTAACAGATTTCCTTGTATATCGGCAGGGGTTGGCAGGGTCGACTGATTGAGCAGAACATCTCGGAAGCAAGTACGGCGCACCGGATCGTACACCAATAATTTGCGGTTTTCTTCCGATAAAACCTTCACTTGATCGTGGATGCTGTTACCTTCGTCGTTCCCGTGGTCTTCAGCTGGATCGTGATAGACTTCGTGACGTCTGGCCAGGGTGTTGACCACGTTGGTGGCCGATTCGATATGATCGAGTTCAATTACGGTTCCACCATCGTGAGGAGCTAGATAGGCAGCCAGGGATGTAGTACGAAGATGGGCTTCCTCCCAGCCGTCGAAATCGAGATCGTAAAGTTCGACTTTGGGGGGATCGTCTTCCACAAAGCGCTCGGCTTTGATCAGATGTTCGTAGATGGCTTCACGCAGGTGAGGCAGGTAGAGTCCGCCGAAGATACCGTGCCAATAGCCGCAATTACATTGGGCCATGAACAATTCCCGTTTGGCTTCGTCTCGCGGACGGCCCTCCAAGCCCGACAAATGGATTTTCAGGCTGATTTCCTGCATGCGTTTGTGCATGTGGTTGGTTTCGGGGTAGCGCATAAAGAAATTTCGGAAAAATCCCCCGCGCAAGAAGGCATCGGTACGATCGCCCAATTCGCCTTCAAGGCGGTACTTCAGGTCTTCGAGGGTCCGGTTTCCCGCAGGAGAAAGGGTCCACTGCCCCATTTCGAAATAGCTGGCCGTGGGCAGGTAGGCCAGTCCTTCAGGCTGACACGCCGCCATGTAGTCGGTTGGCAGGGTCATTTCCAGCCAATCGGAAGCGTCTTGGATTGCTTGGAAAAAGCGCTCCAGCCATTTTTCTTCATACAGCAGGCGGAAGGTGCCGGGCCAGATCCCGAATTTCTCGCCGTCATCGACCAACGTGCAGCAACTGCGGTCGCCCGCATCGTAGCGTTGTCGAAGGTAAGCGATGGTGGCCTCGGGATCTTTAAACGGGACGGCGTAGCGTAAGTGGTGATCGATGGGGAAGATTGCGGTGCGGTCGCCTTGATCTTCGGTGTAGTAATAGCCCCTGACTTTTTCGGGATCGAGACCCGCCTGTACGAAATGGCTGTCGTCCGTAAGGCTGTAGACCGCTCCCGCCGCTTTGAGTGTTCGAGGTAAGGCCGGTTCCCAGATTCGTTCAGTCAGCCACACACCTTGCGGGCGCATTCCGAGATGTTCTTCGGCATAGACGTTCATCATCTCGATTTGTTCGAGACGATCGACTTCGGGAATCGTCATCAAAATGGGTTCATAAAAACCGCCGCCGATGATTTCCACCTGTCGGCGTTCTACCAGCATGCGTATCGTTTCGAAAAAGGTAGGGCGGTTTATCTCGATCCACTCCAGTAGCGGGCCCGAGAAATGGGCAACGGTTTTGATGGAAGGAAAATCGACCAAAGCTTCCATGAAAGGTCGATAGCTTTTTTCGAAAGCCTCTTCAATCACCCAGCCGAAATTGCCGACTGGCTGGTGGCAGTGTACACCCAGGATGAATGCGATTTTGTCTCTTGCCATATTTGTTTCCATCCGCTCTTATCCGGCCGCCATAAGGCGGGTTCGGGTGATGTCGGTTAGACCTGCCAATTTTCGTCGTCGAAGGTTTCGGACGGAAAAGGCAGGACGATCGGCGCCCCATCGGGCAACCGCTCGACTTCTCGATTATTGCGTTCTAAGGCTACGTAAAATTCGATCGGTTCTCCCGGCTTTAATTCCGTGCTTAAGGCGGCGAAGGGCAGAGCCGCCTCGATCACTTGGTCCATCGCATAATGAAAACCTTCCGGGGTTTCAATTTGTTCCTCTTGCGGGAGAGATAACGACAGCGTTTTGGAGTTGTTTGACGGAACTTCGAAGAATAGCGACAACCGAGCCTCACCCGACTTGAGTTGCTCGATGGCCGGACCTTCAATGCGCAGATACAAGTGACGGTCGTCGAAACCAAAACTGAGCTTGGTCATCATAGTCGCGATGCGTTGCATGGCCCCCGCAGCGGGGTAGCAGGCTCCGGCCGATAACCATTCGTAATAACTGGTGATTCGTCCATCAATGTGTGGATGCAGGCTGTAGGTCGGAAGAATGTACGGCGTTTCGGTCGCCCAGCGGTGATCCACCGGACGCAGTAGTGCTTCGGGTAATTCCTGATTGCAACTCCGATAAATGGCGGCGAGACGCTTTCGGAACAGAGCGTCGAACATGGGATCGAAGGCCGTGGTGTGTCCTTCGCCGAACCACCAGAACCAGTCACTCCCCTCGGCTGCCAGAATATGTTCCCAGAGGGCGGTTTCGGCTTCGTCGTTCAGATTTCCGGCGGCCAGTGTTTCTTCCGCTATTTGACGCGCCTGATACAGGAGTTCCCAGGCCCGGTTTTTAACCGGATCGCCTATCCAAGTCGTGAAATTGGCGAAAATCCAGGAGCCGCTGTGCAAATAATCGAGTTTTCTGATCGGTACGTCCAAATCGAGGGCTTCCGAACAGGTGCCGAGTTCGAGACTCGGATCTTTTACCAGTTCCGTATAGAGCTGTTTGAGAAAAGGGCGTCCTTGTTCGCTGTAAAATTCCCAACAGTTTTCACCATCCAGAATAACCGGCACCACAAAGCCCGGTTCGTCGGGAAGGGATTGGTGGATGGTCCGTAGGTGGCCGATAAAAGTCTCTACTGCTTCTTCCGTATCGAGTTTCTGGTATTCAAAACCGATGCCATCCGACAGTCCATGGTCGCGGAAAAACAGGTGGGTTCCCCCGAAAGCGTAGATGCGGTATTTATCTGCCGCTTCCAATGTGTCTTTACGTAGCGATGCCTTTAAGACTTCTTCGTCGGTGGCGATCCAGCGCACACCTTTGCTGGCCATCAATTTGGCGACTTCGGGCGATACCGATCCTTCGGAGGGCCAGAAACCGGCGGGTGGGTGCCCGAACAATTTTTCGTGGCGTTGTACGGCAAGATCGATCTGGCGCTCGGCGTCTGCGGCCAGACTGCGTCGACCGCGTGGCAGGTTCATGCCGGGGCAGGCCACAAGCGCCGATTCAGGGTCGATCAATAAGGGCAAAATCGGATGATAGTAGGGCGTGGTGCTGACTTCGATCTGCCCGCTGTCGGAGAGCTTACGGTACAGCGTCGGGATTTCATTTAAAAAAGCGCGGATGCGGTCGAGCAAGGCCAGCTTTTCGTCTTCTTTGAAATGACGTCCTTTGTCGATCAGTCCCGCAACCAGCGGATCATGTTTGAGTGTGTGTCCGCACCAGGCGATATGAAACCAGACCTGAATGTCACGCAGATCCCGTGCCGGTGCTTTTAGAATGCGTTTTTCACCCTGCGGACCGTCATATCGATTTTTCAACTCGACATAGCGCGGGTAAGGTTCGATCATGCTGTCCGGGTGCGCCGCGAAAAATTGTTTGGCCAGGTAGCGGCGCTCGTCGTCGGAAAGGTCTCGGGCGGGTCGGCGAGCCAGGATTTCGTGTTCGTCGAGCCAGGAGCCTTCCGAGAGGTTCAGCAGTTGATCCCATAGCGACGGAACGACATTGATCACCGCTTTCGCACCGGGGACATCCTCGATCACCTTGGCCATGTCGTAGTAGTCTTTCATGGCATGCAGGCGGACCCATGGCATCAGCGCATGGCCCGTATCCGGGTCGTCATACGACGGCTGATGCATATGCCATAGAAGTACGACCTTCAATGGTTCGTTCATCCCCTACCCATCTTTCCGGTATGGAAGGCGCCCGTCCTTCTCAAACCCCAAACATATTGCCTCAATTATCGGGCATCTTATCGGAAATGCAAGTGAAAAATCCCTTTCAAAAAGCGAAACGGAAGGCCGTATAGCTTTACTTGCAGACAGGACGCCACGAGCGGTGGCATGATTCCCGAAAAATGTGAACGTGTCCATTAAAAAGCGGTGAAAAGGAGAACGGTTTCATTTTAAACCGGGTTGAACGGAGGGCTTGAGTACCTTCGTATGAGGGAACCTAATTCGTCGGCAAGTTAGGGTGTCCAAACCGAATTTCACAGAAGCGGGGGGCTGGCTGTTGCGTTTGCACCACCTGCGGCGCCATGGGTAACAAGGCGTTCCGTCCAAGATGCTATGTAAGTATCCATATAGTCGCCCAGGTGTTTGTGCCAGGCTTCACGGAAACTTTGCCCTGATCGCAAGCCACGCAGCATGGCCCGGATGGGGGCTTCACCTTTCAGTTCGAGCAAATCGGCGAATAACCAATGTCCCAGGCTATATACTTCCTGAGGGTGATTATTGACGATTTTATCGGCTTCCAGCACCGGATCGCCATCGAACTGCAACGCCACCAACCTCTCGGCCAATACGTCGCGCGGCAGCCGACCGGCGGCTTGTCCGGCGGTGACGGAAGCCATACCTTCCCGGAACCATAGAGGAATATTGATCGTTCGCCAACTTTTGGCATTGCCAACCTGTTGGTACATCACGACGTGGGTCAGTTCGTGGGCGATCAGCTCATTGACGCGCCTTTCAAGGCTTCCGCTACCCCAGGTAGACGGTGCTTGCAAGTGGATGTGGTCATAAGTGGCCCAGGCGCGCAGCCAGTGAACGCCCGGCTTGCGGATTGCGCGTTCCAAGTCGTCGTGAGTTGGATAAATACTGATAACAACTTGGTTTTCTAAGGGGCCCCAGCGTGTAGCTTTGGGGATCGCGGCTTCTACAGCCGCGCTTATCATCCGGGCATCCCAGTTGTTTTCTGCGTTGTATTCGAGGCGTATCTCGGCAGCCGAGATGTTGGGGCGTATGATTCGATAGGCTGAAAAACTGGGGTTGACGTGAGAGACGCAGGCCGTTGACAGCCAACTCAGCAGAAGCCCCAGAGAGAAGATTGGCACAAGCTTAGTAACGCTGCGCATATCTCTACAGGGTCTGTGCCTCATGGTCGTCCCCCGACCCGTTCGACGACGTTTTCGGGTGGTGTCGGGCTGTGTCGGGTTTTAAGCGTATCCCGCCACTTAACATAGGTATCATCCCATCGGTAAAGCTTGACGGCGGTTTCGGCGCGCGATAAGGCCAAATCGGGACGCTTGGTGGCGTCGTACACCTTGGAAAGCTTATAGGCGACGTAAGCCATGTAACCCGGGTAATAACCGTCTACGTTTTTAGGAGTCGTGCGCACCACCACGTTGTAGCGGTCCTCCGCCAGAGCCCAATTTTTCTGGTCGAATGCCCATTCGGCATCCCAAAAAGCGTCCCGTGCGGCGAGCCAGGGTTTGCAAAGCGGGCAGGGGCCGGGATGCGTTGTCAACAGGTCGAAACCTTCCCTGTAGGTGAGCTCCTTGCTGTTGTTCATCAGACACACGGGGGGATGGTTGTAATGATCGGGAAGCTTGAAAACGGCATGCCCCAGTTCGTGAGCGATGACAAACGCACCGGTGACGCGGTTGCGGTCGTGGCGTGAGGTCCGCACGCCTTCACGTTCCATGAAAAAGGGAATGTCGGTGTCCATTCCGAAGGTGGAGCCCATGATCACGCGCCCCCCCAACGCAAGGCGGTGAGCATTTTTATGAGAGACCCCGCCGACTTTGCATTTGGAGAAAATGCTATGAGGTGATGGTTGGCTCATGTCGTCGTAAAGAATGAAGGCGTTAGTCAATACCAAATCGTAGTCTTGCTGGTTTTCCAGGACAGCCAACCAGTTGAGAAAACTCCGCAACTCGGCTTTTGAAGGTCTTAGCAGCGGTTGCTTGTTGGCGGTGAAACCTGCGATTTCCTTGATCTTGCGCTGCATCTGCTCTTCAAGTCCGCGTACGATATCGTCGTGGGTGGCGTAGTCGGCGCGCTCGGATTCGGGAAAGAAACCCTGCAATTCCGCTACGGTCCAGTTCTTGATAAACGATTTGATGGAGGCCTGATGTCGGCTGAAATCGTTCGTTTGTCCGATCCGAAAGCGGCGAGCCTGTTTTTGCTCGTAAATGGTCGGATCGCGCATGAGGTTGGTGTTGAAAAATTCTTCGATCGATAAGACTCCGGCATCGCGGAATGTGACGTTGTTCACGCCGAACTTATCGTGGTACATGTGTTGGGCGGTCGCCAGAATTTCGCGGAGATCGTCGTCGCTGATGGGAGTGAAATCGTCGTCGAGTACCCGCACAACCGTTAATTCCATGGGTGGAATGTGGGCGAAGTCGGGAGAAGAAACCTGTTTCATTTCATCGGTTTGCGGATTAACTGCCGTTTTATGTGGTTTCGGGGTGGATTGACCTGTCGAATTGCTCTCGTGAGCAAAGGCCGCTGCGACTGACATCCATGTAAAGACGATTATGGCAAGAATCGTATAAAGCATGCCGTATTTTGGATGGATGCCGAGTCGTCTTGCATCCGTGGAAATGAGTGTCCGGTTTCGCATATTTGAGAACCCCTGAGAAGATTTCATCCCATGCGCTGGAATTGTCGCGCAAACCTTGATAATACTAGGAAGGCTAGCACGTTCGGATCATTCCAACAAATGGAAAAACGGATTGTCGGGAGGAAGTTGCTACAGGTGATAATTTTGTTATGGCAAACGATTGTTCAATAGAAGAGTAAGGAAATGCCCCCGCGCAAAGGCGCGAGGGCAGGGGGCAGGGGGCAGGGTCAACCGCTATTCCCCATACAACGTCGCACAAGTCGTACTTTCATCGATTTGATCGGTCGAAGCATCACACCAAATGGAACGCGCTACCAGGTCGCTCAGAGGGTCGAACATTCCGCCCGAAATAGTGACGAATGGGTTGGCGTAGGGATTATCCTCGAAATCTTCAACGGCGTTACATCCCTCATCTCCACACAAGGAAACCACACTCATCGTTCCCAATTCATCCACGATGACATCAGCCGCTTTCCAGTAGGTTCCCGGGCTGTCGAAAGCTTGGCTCAAGCTGCCCTCGTTCCATTCCTGGCCGTCGAGGAAAAGACGCAGGACGGCGGTGGCTTGTACTTCGTCACTCAAGAGGAGGTTCGGATCCGCGTACAACCTCACCACCAACCGGTATCTGCCGGGAGCGGGGTCGATCAGAGACATGTTTTCGGGGCCCCAACCGTCCACGTCATCGATGTCGAGGGTCGGGTTGTCGTCGAGATTGTCGATCAGGCATAATCCGTCGTCACCACACAACTGATTCGGTCCCTCGGCCAGGCAAACCGCATGACTGTTGCAGGATGTGGACGTGCTCTCATACTCGCCCCAGCTCGGGGAAGGCGAATTGTAGAAACAGGTGTCGTTGGCAGCCTCAAACGAGTGTTGCGCACAGAACGCCTGTTGTTGGGAGTTATTGATCTCTCCGATGCTGCAGTAACCTTCCGCACCGCAATCATCATCGTTATCACAGGGGATGATACGGTTTTGGTTGACTTCGCAGGCGCCGTCGGTACTGCATTCCCAGCCGCGGTTGGCGGCCTGACAATCCGAATCGCTGGTGCATTCATTCAAGCAGGTTTCGGAACTGGTGTCGCAGGCGAAGGCGCTGTCGAAACAGTCGGCATCGCTGGTGCAAGCCGGCATGGTAATCTGCGGAGGATGGATCCGGTCTCCGTATGCTCTCGGCGTGGCGAAGGTGCCGTTGTCGCGGTGACGCACCATGAAAAGGTCCATATCGATGTTCGAGCCCTTGTCCCAAACCAATTCGGCATGCAATCGAGCCGACGGGACCGCTTTAACCATGATTTCACCCCAGCTGCTGCAGTCCGGACATTCGCCGTCCACGCTTTCGGCGCCGAGGGGACGTGCTCTAACGCGAATCTTGTAATCGCCGGACACGGCTAGGTATAGTTTGGCGAAAGCGGAGTCCGACCAGCGTCCGATCAGGGAATCGATGGGTGGGTCGAGCGAGCAATCGTCGCAGACTAGCTGGCTGTCTTGCGCGCCTTGAGGATGGCCACCTTCGGCCCAGTCCCAGTAAAATTGCAGGTTTTCAAGGTCGATACCGAATGCGGCTGCAGTGGCCGAGGCATCGAGCTCGACGATCGACAGGGGAGTGAAAACATCGGGGGGATCTTCCGCATCCAGCTTCAAAATCGCCGAAACGGGCGTGTCATCACCGTCCGGATCATCTCCGTCCGGGTCGTCGCCGTCCGGGTCGTCGCCGTCGGGGCTATCGCCGTCGGGGCTATCGCCGTCGATCAGTGATTCTTCGCCGCCACAAGCCGTTAGTAAAAGGACGATCACAGATGCCAATAACAGCATCGAGATACATGCAAACTGTTGTCGTGCTTTCGTCATGCTCAACCTCACTCCCGTAAATCGTGTTGGGAACCGAACGGTTACTATATGATCTGCATGCAATGAATCATCCGACGTCAAAACATATGTTGCGAAGGGGATCGTAATACTTGCAAAAAAAAACGGGACGCCGAGGCGTCCCGTTTGGAGCATTTGTTTACAAACAAGTATGTCAGTCCATCATTTCCACGACGACGGCTTTGCCCATGCCACCGCCGACACACAGCGAAGCCAACCCGCGCTGCTTGCCCAAACGCTTGAGATGGTGAATCAGCGAGATCATGATCCGGCAACCGGTTGCGCCGACCGGATGGCCCAACGCGATTCCCGAGCCGCCGAGGTTTGTCTTCGAGCGATCCAGTTCGAGGCCTTTTTCGCAGGCAAGGTATTGGGCCGCGAAAGCTTCGTTGATTTCGAACACGTCGATATCGCTCAGGTTCAAGCCGGTTTTTTTGAAGAGCTTTTTGATGGCCGGGACCGGACCATAACCCATCAATTCCGGTTCCACGGCGGCCACCGCGTGCGCCACGATACGTGCGATCGGTTTGAGCCCCAACTCTTTGGCTTTATCCGCACTCATCAGAACCATGGCCGCAGCACCGTCGTTGAGCCCGGATGCGTTGCCCGCCGTTACGGTTCCGTCTTTTTTGAATGCGGGACGAAGTTTGGCCAGTGTCTCCAGTGTGGTTCCACGGCGGGGATGTTCGTCGGTATCGAAGATTTTCGGGTCGCCTTTTCGTTGCGGAACGGGTACCGGCACGATCTCGTCCTTGTACCAACCCTCGTCGATGGCCTGCCAGGCGCGCTGCTGAGAAGTCAGCGCCAGTTCGTCCTGCTCTTCACGGCTGATGTTGTATTTGGCCGCCAGGTTTTCGGCGGTGATACCCATCATGAATCCGCCCAGCGGATCGGTCAGGCCTTCGAAGAGTGAATCGATGGCTTTTACGTCGAATTGCCGGGCACCCCAGCGCATGTCTTTTAGAACGTAAGGCACGCTGGACATGGCTTCGACACCACCCGCCACCACAATTTCATCTTCTTCCAACCAGATTTTTTGTGCGCCGAAAACCGCCGCCTGCATGCCCGAAGAGCACTGGCGTTGGATGGTGGCGGCCGGAGTTGTGAAGGGGATACCGGCTTTCAGGCCGATGCAGCGGGCCACGTTGATTTCATCGGTACGCATCATGCAATTGCCGATCAGGACGTCGTCAATCTGGCCGTATTCCGATTCCGGGAGCCCCGAACGTTTGAGTGCTTCTTTTACGGCGATGGTGCCCAGTTCGTTGCTCAGCATTGTTTTAAGGCTGCCGCCAAAACTTCCGATGGCGGTACGCGCCATTCCTACGATTACTACGTCTCGCATGCTATCTCCTTTTCTCTGATTCCATGGATCGATACATACAGTTCCGTTGGTCGTTAACTGTCACAAGCTCGTGCCACCCGCAAAGCGGCCGAGAAATAATGATCAAGCCAGTTTGACTGCGGCTTTCCACCGGTCTATATAATCGCGGCGCTCTTCTTCAGCCATGGAGGGATCGAAGCGCCGGTCCTGTTTCCACGTTCGGCGGATGTCGTCGAAGCCTGGCCACACCCCCACCGCTTGTCCGGCTAAAAACGCTGCACCCAAAACGGTGGTTTCGAGCATTTCGGGGCGCTCGATGGAGCAGTTGAGGATGTCGGCCTGGAATTGCATCAGCAGATCGTTGGCCGCCGCGCCGCCATCCACTTTCAATTCGGTCAAGGGACGGCCTGCATCCGACTCCATCGCTTTGAGAATTTCGTAATTTTGCAGCGCGATTCCATCGAGGGCGGCGCGGGCGATATGCGCCGTGGTGGTTCCGCGTGTCAGACCGGTCATGATGCCGCGAGCATCGGCTTTCCAGTGTGGAGCTCCCAAGCCCACGAAGGCCGGCACCAGAACGACGCCGCCCGAATCGGGAACCTGTGCCGCCAGGGCCTCCACCTCGGCGCTGTTTTGGATAAGCCCCAAGCCGTCTCGTAGCCACTGCACCACCGCTCCCGCGATGAAGACGCTACCCTCCAAGGCGTAGGTTGTTTGATTTCCGATCCGCCAGGCGATGGTGGTCAATAAGCGATTCTGGCTTTTTACGGCTTTTTCGCCGGTGTTCATCAGCAAAAAGGCCCCGGTTCCATAAGTACATTTGGCGCTGCCGGGTTCGAAACAGGCTTGACCGAAAAGGGCCGCCTGCTGATCGCCCGCCATACCGGCGATGGGAATGCCGTCCGGGAGCACCGAGAGTCCCTGTGTTTTGCCGTACACCTCCGAGCAACCCCGGATGCGCGGTAGAATCGAGATCGGCACGCCCAGGGCGTCCGCCAGTTCTTCGTCCCATTCCTGCTTGTGTATGTTCATCAACAGGGTGCGCGAGGCATTGCTGGCATCGGTAACATGGGTTGCGCCGCCGGTGAGACGATCCACCAGGAAGCTGTCGATGGTTCCGGCTTTCACTTTTCCGGCCTTGGCCTTGGCCAGCAGACCGTCGACGTTTTCGAACAGCCAGGTCAGCTTGGTGCCCGAGAAATACGGATCGAGCAGCAGACCGGTGCGGCTTGAGAAGGTGAGTTCCAGCCCTTGCTCTTTCAGCCGGTGGCAGATTCCCGTTGAACGGCGACATTGCCACACCACGGCATTGTGCAAAGGTTTGCCCGTTTGACGATCCCACAAAACAACCGTTTCACGCTGGTTGGTGATGCCGATGCCGACGATATCGTTGGCCTTGATCCCGGCCTTTTCGATGGCGATGGAAATCGAGGCTTCCACCGAATGCCAGATGGCCTCGGGATTATGCTCCACCCAACCCGGTTTCGGGTAGATCTGTTCGAATTCCTGTTGTCCGACTCCCAAAACGGAAAGGTTCTCGTCGAAAATCAACGCGCGAGAACTGGTGGTTCCCTGATCGATGGCCAGAATATAGGAAGCCATGTGCTCCTCCTCGCCGGTCTATGGCCGGTCTGCCGGTTTCATCCATATGCGGGAAAACACCCTAACATAGCGCCGCGTTGCCTGCCAAGTGTTTTGTGCGGTCGCGAAGCATGTGGGATCGCCGCTTTTTGAGAGGCTTCGGGGTGATGCCAACGAGCTCGAAAGATGTTGGCAACGGCAGGCTTGCGCTTTTTTTCCGGTGTGTTATCTTGAGGTCAAAGGAGGGCGCTATGGCCGATGAGAAAGCAGCAAAAAAGGAAGTCAAGCTGGAGATCCGCGCCGATGATGACATCGCCAACGGCGTGTATGCCAACTTCATTATCGCCAACCAGTCGGAGGCCGAATTCACGCTTGATTTCGTGTTTTTGCCCCCGGCATCTCGCAAGGCCAATGTGCGTTCGCGGGTTATCCTGAGCCCCCTGCACGCCAAACGGCTCTACATGTTGTTGGGGACGCAACTCGCTCAATATGAAAAGCATTTCGGCGAAATCAAGCTTCGCTCGAAACGATCCCCGGCATTGCCCGTTAAGGGTGATGATTCACTGAACTGACGAGTTGTTGTTGGACGCCGTCTCATTGCCAAGAGCGGTTGTGGATGATATACTGGCCCATCGTTAGGATTTGCCACACCTTAAGGATACCGAAATAAACCCTAGCATCCGTCTCGATGGCGGATACCAAGGAGAACGAGGTCATGATGAAACGCTATGCCTGGATGACACTGGTTGTCGCTTGTCTATTGCTGATGGCTGCGTACGCCTGCAATGAGGATTCCTCCTCGGATGATGAATCCGAGCGCACCGCCTGCAGCCAGGCTTCCGATTGCGGAGCGGAAGGGCGGCTCAAGTACGTCTGTTCGGTCGAGGGAGAGTGCTTCACCATCGACGAATATTGCTATAGCGACGAAGAATGCGTCGGAGAATGCGTAAATCACCTGTGTGAAGGTGGTAAAATCGATGATGGCAGCGACGGCGATGGGACGGGTAGCGACGGCGACACTCCGGACGGCGACAACGACCAGGGACAGTTGCCCTGCGAGTATGAATGTTGTTCCGATGCGGACTGCGCGTCCAACAATTATTGCGATCTTAATACCCACAGTTGTGTGTTGATCATTCCCTGCGATGAGGAATGTTGCCAGAACTACGATTGCTGGAACAATCCCGAATTCGGGGCCGATTACATCTGCCGTTTCAACAATTGCGTACTCGAATCCGATCCCTGCCCCACCGAATGTTGCGAGCAACAGGATTGTGTCGATCTGTACGGATCGGGCTACATCTGCGACGAAGGCACCTGCCGTCTCGACCAGATTTCTTGTCAGCCTGGATACTTACAGTGCTGCACCGATGATCCGGGAAATCCTGATTGTCTGGACCTGGATGAGCTGTTGACGGAGGCCATTCTTACCTGTAATGACACGGGAGACGGGTGGAATATCAGCATGTGCGCCTCGTTCAACGACTGCATTTCCTACGGAGATGGTAGCCAGCCCGATTGTTTCCCCAACGGTCGTTGCGAACAGGATAGTGATTGCGAATGCCCGGGCAAGTGCGAAGATACGGCCGAAGGCAAGCGCTGCAAGATCCCCACAGTCGGCCCGGGTGAGTCTTGCTATGGAGATCCTTGTGGTACGGGAGCCCTCCAAACCGGTCGCTGCCAGGAGGGTTACGACTGTTGTGTGGATACCCAGACCAATGAAGGAACTTGCGAAACGGAAGGCTCCTGCGGCTGATTTTGCTTGTATACGCTGAAAGCCGGGGATTTCCCCGGCTTTTTTCGTTGGTGTGTGGGGCGGGTTGCCGGTCAGGCGTCTTTTTCAAGGCGCTCGATGAGTAAGCGATTGACCAAGACCGGATCGGCTTGTCCCTTCGTGGCGCGCATGATGGGTCCGATCAAGGCACCTAAAGCTTTGCGGTTTCCGGCCCGATAGCTGTCCACAGCCTGCGGGTTTGTCTGCATCGCGGTTTCGATGTGCTTGACCAGTTCGTCCGTGTCGGACATCAGTTGGTAGTTTGGATTGGCGGCGATGATCGCGTCGACCGTTTGCCCGGTTCTGAGCATGTCGTGATAGACGGCTTTGGCAATGGGAACGGATACGTTGCCCGTTTCCAGGCGTACAAGCAGATTGGCCAGTTCTTCGGGGGAAAGTGGGAAATCCGCCAGGTCTCCGCCGGTTTCCTTGGCGTCGCGCAGCACATCCGCCATGATCCAGTTCGCGGCTCGTTTGGGCTGTGCACCTGCACGGATGCAGCGATCCAAATATTGCAAGCTGGAACGTTCCGCCGTCAGCAAGAGCGCGTCTTGAGATGGAAGTTCGTAGTCGGTTTCAACTCGTAGTCGGGCGTCCCATGGCATCTCGGGTTGTTTGCGCCGCTGGGTCTCCACAAACTCGTCAGACACGGTGAGGGGAGCCAAATCGGGGTCGGGGAAGTAGCGGTAATCGTGCGATTCTTCTTTTCCACGCATGCTGTGGGTTTCACCGGTATGACTGTCGAAGAGACGTGTTTCCTGCTGCACTGCTTGTCCGGCATCGAGGAGCGCGGCGTGCCGGCGGGCTTCGTAACTAAGGGCGCGTTCGACGAATTTGAACGAGTTGAGGTTCTTCAATTCCGTACGTGTTCCGAACGCTTCCTGGCCGAAGGGGCGCAATGACAGGTTGGCGTCGCAACGCAGGGAACCTTCTTCCATGTTGCCGTCGCAGATGTCGAGATAGCGCAGAACCTGCCGCAGCAAGCGCATATACGCGGCTGCTTCGACCGGCGAACGCAGATCGGGTTCGGATACGATCTCGATCAGCGGGACTCCACTGCGATTGTAATCGAGCAGCGAGGCATCTTCGGTTTCCAGATGAACGCTTTTACCTGCGTCGTCTTCCAGGTGAATGCGCGTGATGCCGATCCGACGCCGGTCGTTTTCCCCGCTGTCGATGTCCAGGTAACCCTGTTCCGCAACGGGTAAATCGAATTGGCTGATCTGGTAGCCTTTGGGTAGATCCGGGTAGAAATAGTTTTTTCGTGCGAACACGGAGGTGAGATTGATCCGGCATCGAAGGGCCAGGGCGGCGCGGACAGCAAAAGCCACCGCTTGCCGGTTGAGCACGGGTAAGGCACCCGGCAACCCCAGGCAAACCGGACAAACCTGTCGGTTGGGAGTCGCTCCGAATGCGGCCGGACAGGCGCAAAAGAGTTTGCTGCTGGTTTTGAGGTGGGCGTGCACCTCGAGTCCGATCACGATTTCGTAACGCGATTCAAACCCCATCGCCTACCTCCGGTCGGCGCTTATGCCAGGCGGTGGCCTGTTCGTAAGCATGACCCAATGCCAACAGGCCGGATTCGTCGAAGGGGCGACCGATCAGTTGCAAGCCGATGGGGAGCCCGGCTTTGGTGAAACCGCAAGGCAGAGCCAGGCCCGGCAGTCCTGCCAGGTTGGTGGGAACGGTGTAGATATCGGCCAGGTACATAGCCAACGGATCGTCGAGCTTTTCGCCCAGACGGAAAGCGGGGAAGGGCGAGACGGGGGCCAATACGGCATCCACCTGTTTGAATGCGTTGATAAAATCCTGCCGGATAAGCGTCCGTACCTGCATGGCTTTTTTGTAGTACGCGTCGTAATACCCGGCCGAGAGACAGTAGGTGCCGAGCATGATTCGACGTTTGACCTCGTCGCCGAACCCTTCGCTGCGTGACAGCTGGTAGAGGTCGAGTAAATTCCGGGCGTTGGGGCTGCGGTGCCCGTAGCGAACGCCGTCGTAGCGTGCCAGATTGGAAGAGGCTTCGGCGGGGGCGATGATGTAATAGCAGGGGACAGCGTAGTCGGTGTGGGGCAAATCGATGTCGATGAGTTCGACCCCGAGATTTTCGAGCTCGGACTGGGCGATCTGAATGGCCGCTCTTATTTCGGGGTCTAGTCCTTCGCCGAAATAGTTGCGCGGGATGCCCACTTTCAGCCCGGCCGGATCTTGGCCGAGCGCGGCGGTAAAATCGGGGACAGGCTCCAAGGACGAGGTGCTGTCGCGCGGATCGTGACCGGCAATGGCTTGTAACAAAAGCGCCGTGTCGCGCACCGTGCGGGCCATGGGTCCGGCCTGATCCAGCGAGGAAGCATAGGCCACGACACCATAGCGGCTGACGCGTCCGTAAGTGGGGCGCAGACCGACCACGCCGCAAAAGGCGGCCGGTTGACGGATCGAGCCGCCCGTATCGGTGCCGAGAGCTCCCAGAGTCAGGCGCGCCGCCAGCGCGGTCGCCGAACCGCCCGATGATCCACCGGGGACGCGATCGAGGTCGTAGGGGTTGCGAACCGGACCGTAGGCCGACGTTTCGCTGGAACCGCCCATAGCGAACTCATCCATGTTGAGTTTGCCCAGAAGAACCGTTCCCGCTTCTTTGAGGCGTTCGGTCGGGCCGCTGTCGTAAGGCGGAATGAAAGAATCAAGAATTCGGGATGCACAGGTAGTACGCAGACCTCTCGTGACGAAATTGTCCTTCAGCGCGATCGGGCAGCCTTCCAATGGGCGTATTTCATTGCCTGCTGCCAAGCGCTTATCTGATGCCGCCGCTTGTGCCAACGCGCCGGGTTCGTCGAGGGTCAAATAACTGTTAAGCAGGGGATCCACCGCCGCGATACGTTCCAGGTGAGCTTGAGTCAGCTCGATGGCCGATACCTCTCGCCGTTTCAGCGCCTCTGCCGCTTCGTGCAGGGTGAGGTCGGTGAGGAGGGTATTCATCAGCTTGATTTGTTTCTGCCGCCCACCACTCGTGGAACGCGGATGGTGTCGTCTTGTCTTTCGGGAGCGTTTTTCAGGATCTCGCCAAGATCGAGGGGCGGGCGAACTTCGTCATCGCGCAACGGAGTGGGTTGATTCTGCAAATGGGCGGTGGGGGCGATGCCGTCGGTGGACAACTCGTTTAACTTGTCCATATAGTCGAGGATGCGGCCAAGTCGCCCGTGAACTTGAGCCAGTTCCTCTTCCGAAAATCGAAGCCGAGCCAAGTCGGCGATGTGTCGCGCGTCATCGCGTGAAAGCGGCATGTACGCCTCTAATTTCGCACGGTATTCGGCCGATGCTAGAGTCGTTTGATTGCGTTTTTGGCTACGACCGCATCGGGACCGGCCGGATAATAGTCCAGGTACTTCTGGTAGTATTTCTTTGCGTTGGATTTGTTTCCCAACTCTTCGTAAGCCATGGCAAGACCGATCAAAGCGCCCTGCTCGCGGCTGTTCTTTTGGATCGCTTTCTTGAAATGATCCAGGGCTCCCTGGAAATTCCCGAGATCGAAATAGCAATAGCCCATGCCAGAGTGAATGGCGGCGGTGGCTTTGATGGCGGCGGCCTTTTGATAATACGACAGCGCCTGTTTGGCTCGGTCGGCGCGGCGCAGACGATTGGCGGTCGCGACCAACTCGTTGTAAGACATCGGCTTGGCTTCGGTCTTTTGGGTCTGTTTTGTTTCGGTGGTCGGCTCGACCTTCGGCTCGGGTTTCGGCTCGGCGGCGACCAGGCTCGCTAAAAGAGCTTTCGAGGGGGTGTGTTGGGGATTCTGTTCGATGATTTCTTCGAGGATTTTTTTCGCTTCGCTTTTCTTCCCGTCCTGCAGGTACAGATGCGCCACTTTGAATTTGGCTTTAATAAGGGTCGGATCTTTGAGATAAGCCATCTTCAAGGCGGTTAGCGCGTTGGCCAGCAAAGATTCGTCGGCGGCGAACAGAGCACCTTTGACAAACAACGTCACGGCGTCTTCGGCGTCTTTGGCCAGTGCCTTGTCGAGGTAGTCGGTGGCTTTAGCGGCCTGCATGCCGAGACGATAATAGTCGGCTACGGCGCGGTTGGTTTCAAGAGTCGTCGGATCCAACTCGAAGGCGCGCTGGGCGTATTCGGTGGCTTTTTTAACGGACTCGTTCAAGCGTTCGGTGAGGTTGATCACTTGGTTGTTGAGTGGATCAAGTTGACCTTTCAGCACCGTTATCCGTTTGACCAGGGCTTCCTTGTCGGCTCGGTTGTCGGCGGCTTCGAATTGCTTGTTGAGATCCTTGATCGCTTGATTGATCGCTTCGCGTTCTTTTTCCCGTTTGGGCAGGTCGTACTCGACCAGGTCGGCACGTGTGGCGTAAACTTCCGACAACATGGCCCACGCCAGGGTGAATTCCGGGTATTTTCCAACCAGTTCGACGAGCGTCTGTTCGGCGTTTTGCAGGGTGTCGGGCGTATGCAGGTTCAACTGCAGGCGGGCGTCTTGCAAATGTCTGAGGGCTTCTTCGGGAGGACCGCCTCCTAAAACTGCTTTATGCAGGTCGGGCACCCACCATATTGCGGCGGCCGCCGCCAGAACCAGTATTCCGATAACGATGGCCACGATCTTGCCGCTTTTTCGCTTGGTCGGCAAATCGTCTTCGTCCCAATCGTTCCACACATCATCCGATGGTTGGGGAGTGTTATCCCAAGCGGATGGACCCGCTTCTGGAACCGATGCCGGGGTGCCGAGTTCCAGTTTCTCATCTGAGCTCGCAGCCGCATCGCTCCATTCCTGCATTGTTTCCGTTTGCGGTTCCGGCTTTGTTATGGTGTCTGGCTGTTCGTCTTCTGGGCGTAAAGGTTTCATATCCTCGGGAGTTTCGGCCTCTTGAGTCAGGTCTACCTCCATCGAAGGTTCTATCTTCGGCTCCTGCTCGGGCTCGGGTTCCGGCTCGGGCTCCGGTTCGGGTTCCGGCTCGGGTTCCGGCTCGGGTTCGGGCTCGGGCTCAGGTTCGGGTTCCGGCTCAGGTTCGAGTTCAGGTTCGGGTGCAGGGGCTGGCGGCTTTTCGTCTTCTACCGCCCACATTTGCATGGTTTTTTTGGGTTGAGTGGGCTGTGCTTCGGGGATGGGATCGGTCGCGGGGATGTCCTGAGCTTCGAATTGGCCTGTCGCGCGTTCGACGATGGCGAAGAAGGCTTCGAGCTCCGGGATGTCGCGCAGACGCCGCCAGCTTTGCCCGTTATCCTGGGAAACTTCGTCCAGCTTCAGTGCCTTGTTCTCGACGATCCAGCGTTGCAGGGTTGCAAATTCCTTGAATGCAAACGTTTGTCCGTCGGGTTGCCGTAAGATGAACCCCATTGACGGTTCGGGTTCCGTCTTCACGGCTAGTTCGTCGATGGAGACCGGCTTGACTTCCTGGGGAAGATCCGCTTCGGGTTTGACGATAAAAAGGTTTTTGCATTTCGTGCACTTAACGGCCAGTCCGGTTGCAGGAACTTTGCTTGCGTCGATGTTGTATGTGGCTCCGCAATTATCACACTTCACTCGCATGCCACCCTCGCTGGATTACAATGATTTTTAGTGTCAATATCCTAATCTTTGAATAGCACGGCATGGGGGGCTAAGCCAAGCAAAAAGTCGTATCGGCCATGACCTGGGGATCGTTTACGTAAACGATCGAAAATGCTTGAGATGATTGATATTGTGAGGTATTTTATTCTTGCAGGCCTGGATTTGGCTACGCTATGTTTTCTTGACAGCTAACCCGCTGGAGAGTACTCTGCCCCAAGGTGTAAATTAGTGATAGCCGAAGGAATCGGACGCCTTCTGGCACGACACCAGCAAATGCCGTAGCCTGGGTGGAGGAGTGCAGGTGAGTCAATCGAAAAAACAGAGGCCGAAAGGCTCCCCGATAAATCTCGAAAGCGTGGACGAACATTTTTCCGATCTCGATTCGTTGGCTTCGGCCATCAATATGGCCTTGGAAGATGCCGATAAAGCCATTTCTCGTAAGACTCAACCAACCCCACCCGAGAACGAACCGTCCGATGACGATCAAGCCCATGCCTTCGAATCGCTCAGGGATGACATCGCAGAAGAACTGACCGGCCGGAAATTGGAGGACAAAGACTTCCAAAGGGGCGACATGCCGGCTGAATTGCCTCTCGGTGTCGGTGATCTACAAAGTCGGGTCGAGGATGAAGGCGACTCGGAAGATGACTTCGAGGTCGTGGATGACATTCTGGATAGCGAAGTTTTGCTGTCCGCGACGTCGCCTGTGGTGCCGCCAATTATGGAGGCCATTAACGACGAGCCGCCCGCCCAGCCGATGACCGGTTTGGCCGAGATATTCGATACGGAGAGCGAGATCGAGATCGAGGAAGAAGATCCGGAACCCGTCGAGCCGGTGGAAAAGTCGGAAACGGGAGAGACGGTCGCAGCCGATCAGAAGCAAGCGGATGAGAATTACGAACGGTTGTTGCGTGTGATGGCCGATTTCGATAACTTCAAAAAGCGCACGGTCCGAGAACGGGAAGAGCATCAACGGTTCGTCAACGAGGAGTTGCTCAAGCAACTTCTGCCGGTGATGGACAATTTCGAAAGAGCTTTGGCACATCTGGAACAGTCGAAAGATTTCAATACGCTGCTCGAAGGCGTTCAGATGATCTATCGCCAGATCCGTGAAATCTTGAAGAAATCCGGGGTACGTTCGGTTGAAAGTCTGGGGCGTGTATTCGATCCGACCAAACACCAGGCGATTTCCGTACGGGAGACCGTGGAAGTCGAGTCCAACCAGGTGGTGGAAGAATTTCAGAAAGGTTACTTTCTGCACGATCGCCTGATCCGAGCGGCTTTGGTCGTGGTGTCGCAAACACCATCCGGCGCTGAAGCGGAAACCGGCAAACCCGATAGGGAAGCCGAAGAATTGGAAGAGATCGAACCTCTCGATAATGTAGAGGATATGGCCGACGACCCAACGCAGGAGCTCGAAGAACTGGAACCGATTGACGAAACCTGAACCAAGACCTGTTTTAACGAATACACTATCGATTGTTTGAGATCCGACCGCATAAAGGGAGCTGCCCATGAGCAAAGTGATTGGAATTGATCTGGGGACCACCAATTCCTGTGTCTCCATCATCGAAGGGGGAGACCCCGTTGTTATCGCCAATTCGGAAGGTGCACGTACAACGCCTTCCATGGTTGCCTTTACTGAGCAGGGTGAGCGACTGGTTGGTCAGATAGCGAAGCGTCAGGCCATCACCAATCCCGAGAATACCGTTCATGCCATTAAGCGACTGGTTGGCCGCACCTTCGATTCTCCGGAAATCAAGCGTGCGATGGAAACCATGCCATATCAGATCGTTTCCGCCAAGAATGCCGATGCCTGGGTGAAAGTGGCCGATAAAGAATTCAGTCCACCTGAAATTTCGGCCATGGTGCTGCAGAAGATGAAACAGACGGCGGAAGACTATCTCAGTGAAGAAGTCACCGACGCGGTGATCACGGTTCCGGCGTATTTCAACGATTCGCAACGTCAGGCCACCAAGGACGCGGGCCGCATTGCGGGGTTGAATGTGTTGCGCATCATCAACGAGCCCACGGCTGCCGCGCTGGCTTATGGAATGGATCACGAACAAACGGAACAGAACGAGCGTATCGCCGTATACGATCTCGGCGGCGGGACTTTCGATATTTCCATCCTCGAACTCAACGAGGGCGTTTTCGAAGTGCGCGCCACCAATGGCGACACGTTCCTCGGTGGCGAAGATTTCGATCAGCGCATCATCGACTGGATGACCGATGAATTCAAACGCCAGCACGGAATTAACCTGCGGAGCGACCGTATGGCTTTACAGCGGCTCAAAGAGGCCGCCGAATCGGCCAAGCACGAGCTCAGCACGTCTACGGAGACGGAAGTCAACCTGCCGTTCATTACCGCCGATGAAAGCGGACCCAAGCACTTACATCTGAAGCTGTCGCGTGCCAAACTCGAATCTTTGGTCGAAGATTTGATCGATCACACCATCGAGCCTTGTCGGCTGGCGCTCAAAGATGCCGGGCTGACGACCGATGAGATCACCCAGGTGATCTTGGTGGGCGGCATGACGCGTATGCCGAAAGTGCAAGGCCGTGTGGCCGAGTTCTTTGGAAAACAGCCGTTTAAAGGCGTCAATCCCGACGAAGTGGTTGCCATCGGCGCCGCTATCCAGGGTGGTGTTCTGAAAGGCGACGTCAAAGATGTTCTGCTATTGGATGTTACACCGCTCTCGCTGGGTATTGAAACCCTCGGGGCGGTGTTTACACGGCTGATCGAGCGGAACACAACGATTCCGACGACCAAAAGCCAGGTGTTTTCCACCGCTGCCGACAACCAACCGGCGGTGTCGGTGCACGTCTTGCAGGGTGAGCGCGAAATGGCGGCCGACAATAAAAGTCTGGCGCGTTTCGAGTTGGTTGGTATTCCACCGGCTCCGCGCGGTGTGCCGCAGATCGAAGTCACCTTCACCATCGATGCCAACGGGATTCTGAATGTTTCCGCAAAAGATCTCGGGACCGGCAAAGAGCAGGCCATTCGCATCACCGCTTCTTCGGGTTTGACCGAAGGCGAGATCGAGCGCATGGTTACGATGGCGGAATCGGCTCGGGAGGACGATAAGCAGAAATTGGCTATGGCCGAACTGCGCAATGAAGCCGATACGCTGATGTATACCACCCAGCGAGCGCTGAAGGACTATTCCGACCAGATTTCCCCCACCGCTCAAACGGAAATAGAAAGAGGCTTGAAGAATCTGCAGGCGGCTCTTGCCAGCAACGATTACGCCACGATTCATGAAGGAATTGCAGAACTGAGCACGCATTCCCACAAAATTGCCGACATCATGTATGCCGAGGCGTCGCGAGCGGCCGAGGAAGTGGAGAAAGAGCCGGAAGACGGCGGCGAATAGTCGATAAATCGGACAAAAAATCGTCTGGGGACTTGATTCTTCCCCAAATATGCCCATATTAGAGTAACCCGTTGCGCGATGCAAAAGCGTGGCGGTTTATCATGAGTTAGACCTCAGATTGTTTCCTTGCTAAGTTGCTGATATGAAAAAGAATATGTAAAGGAGTGGTTTTGTCGCCAGCGCAAAAACGAGATTACTACGAAGTGTTGGGCGTCGCACGCGAGGCTTCAGCGGACGAGATCAAGAAAGCCTTCCGCAAGCGGGCGGTCAAATTCCATCCCGATCGAAATCAGGGTGATTCCGGGGCCGAGGAAAAATTCAAGGAGGCGGCCGAGGCTTATGAAGCCCTGTCTGATCCTGAAAAGCGTAAGCTTTACGACCAGTTCGGCCATGATATGGGAAAAAGCCGAGGGTATGGCGGGTTCGATTTCGATTTCAGCCGTTTTTCAAACAGTTCCTCGTTTATGGACATTTTTGGTGACATCTTTGGTGATTTTTTCGGTGGTGGTGGTTTCAGCCAGCGGACTCATGCACAGCGTGGGCGCGATCTGCGATATGACCTGGAAGTCGAGTTCGAGGAAGCGGCGCTTGGCTGCGAAAAAGTCATAGAAGTTCCGCGTATGGAGAGCTGTGAAACCTGCAAGGGAACGGGTGCCAAACCCGGATCGTCCCCGACGGCCTGCGGACAATGCCATGGTAGCGGCCAGGTTCGCGTCCAGCAAGGGTTCTTCATGATCGCCCGTACTTGCCCCGCTTGTGGGGGGCGTGGCCAGGTTATCTCCGATCCTTGCTCCAGTTGTCGTGGGCAGGGGCGCATCAAGAAAACGCGTAACCTGACCGTCACTCTGCCCGCTGGAATCGATCATGGCCAGCGCTTGCGTTTACAGGCCGAGGGTGAAAGCGGTTCGAGCGGTGGACCTGCGGGAGATTTGTATGTGGTCACACTGGTGAAGGAACACAAAATCTTCAAGCGGCACGATGACGATGTGGTGTTGGATATGCCGATCAGTTTCGGAGTCGCCGCGATTGGGGATACGTTGGAGGTTCCTACCTTGGAGGGCAAGGCCGGATTGAAAATACCGGCCGGTACGCAGCCGGGCGATATATTTCGAATGAAAAATAAAGGAATTCAGCATCTTGGAAGTATTGGGAAGGGCGATCAGTTGGTGCGTGTCCAGGTAGAGGTTCCCAAAAATCTTACCAAGGATCAGAAAGAGCTGATTCGCAAATTCGATGAGTCGTGCTGCAAGCGTGGCAAGGTAAGCATGCCGGATAACACGAGTTTTCTTGATAAAGTCAAAGAATTCTTCAGCGTGGAGTAAGGTTTACTCAAGCTTTGTGAACGGCTGCGGCCGATTGCTTTATAATCGAAAACGCCCCCGGCAATTCAAGCATGGGGGCGTTGGCTTTTTAGGATAGTATTTTCAGATGTTGGGAGAAGCCGCTTTGGCTTTACCGCTGGCGGAATCTTTCGTGCTATCGGAGCTTTTCGTTTCGGTCGGGGTTGCCTTTTCGGATCCCGTGCCACTTTCGTTTGTGGACGATTCCGAAGTGGATGGCGACGATTCGCCGGAGGCGTCGTGTTCGACCGGTGCGGTGGCGGCTTTGGGTGCGTGGGATTCGCTTTTGCCGTTTCCTTTGCCTTTGAAGTCGGTTTCGTACCAACCGGTTCCCTTGAGGCGGAAGGATGTCAGCGAAATCAGACGATGAAGGGTTCCTTTGCCGCCACAGGCGCAGTCGGTGAGGGGATCTTCGGTGATGCGTTGCATAACTTCCGTGATCTCACCGCATTTTTCACATTGATACTCGTAAATAGGCATACTCAACCTCTGCAGTTAGCTCCAATCTCAACCCTCCAAAGATAGGCATCTTTTGCTGAAATGCAAGCGATTTAAGCGAAAAGGCGTTGTTTTCTAGAAGTATCCCGAATGGATCAAGGCAGGCTGAGGCTGGCTTCGAGTCCACCTTGGGTGCGGTTTCGCAGGCGTAAGCGGGCACCCAGCGCCAGGGCAGCCCGACGCGCGAAAGCCAGGCCCAACCCCATCCCCGATGCTTCCATCAAGCGGGCGTCATGGCCACGCACGAAGGCATCGAAGATGTGCCCCTGTTCGTTTTCCGGGATACCGGGGCCGGTGTCACGTATCGTTAAGATCAGGCGTCCGCCACGCTCCTCGGCTTGGATATCGACCCGACCACCCGGTGGAGTGTAGGCGCAGGCATTGGAGAGCAACTGGTCGAGTAGGCGGGTTAACAGGTCGGGATCGGTGCGACGCTGTGCCAAAGAGGGAAGCGGCGCCAAGCTGAGGGTCAAACCCTGTTCTTCTGCGGTGATGCGATGGCGTAGCAGCAGATCGTCGAGCAATGGACCGATGGGAGTTTCACGTGGCTGCAGGGTTTTACGTTCAAGCTGAACGAGCTCGGCAAAACGCCGGAGGGTTTCATCCAAAATGTCGATATCACGCGAGATTTCGATTAGGGCTTCATCATGCGTGGCCGGGTTGCGCGTCAAACGGGCCTGGGCCAGACGCAGGCGTTGGAGAGGACCGCGTAGCTCGTGGACGGCAGCAGCGAGTCGTTCGTCATGGCGCTTCAGGTGCTTGCTGATGCGATACAGAACAAGTGCCAATCCCACGATGGCCCAGACGCCGGCGATGAGAACAATCGTGATGGAAAGCGGCAACCAATGGAAGGAACTCAAGTTGAACAGCCCGCAAGCCAGTAATGTGGCGAGAAGTCCGTAAGCCAGCCCGATCAGTACCCGTGGAGTCATGACCCGGACTCCGGAACAAGATTTATCGAGTCCGCGTGGTGGGTACGGATGAAGGCTGAGGTCATGGAAGCTCCCAGCCTGCTATCAGATCGCAGCCTCCCTCGACAAGCCCAGCCGAGGTTTCGAAGGGCAGGCAAGTCAACCCGTTGGGACAGGTGTTTGCGATTGGCGGGCACCCATCCAGGCAACGACTGGTATTGTCGCTGAAGTGACCGATGCAAAGTTTCTGGTTCCGCTCTCCGCAGGGGGTGAAAGGTTGATCGCATAGAGGAGCATCCGCGGTCATGCAGCCGCCATATAGTTGTGAACCGATGTCGAAGCCGACACAAGCTTCCTGGTTTTGTGGCGCATCGCAGAAAATCAGATCACAGTTCGTGAGACAGCGACCTTCAAAGCAGATTTCATTCGCGTCGCAGTGGGCGTTTTCACACGGATCGAAGCCCGGTGACGAACAGAAGCAGACTTCGTGGCCCGCGTCGCTGCTGTAACCGCATTCGGCCGGTGGGGCGAAGCCCGCTTCCAGGCAGATCTGTTCACAATCAAGCAGCGTCCACCATTCCAGGTAGGAGTCGCACCAGCATAACTCACGGCCGGTACTGCAGAAACTGATGTCCAACTCATTGCAGGGGCCGTCGCAGTCGGGTATGTAAGTTTCGCAGAGGCAGGCCTGATCGCCATCAAGAGCGTTAAAACCGCAATATCCGACATCCGCATAACCGGCGGCGCCGCACTCGGCGATGCAGGATACCGTTTCCCAACTGGCGGAATTCGTGTCGCAGCGGCATAAGAGGTCATCCTGAAGGCAGTAAGGAGAATCGCCGGGGTTGCAGTCTCCGATGCAGGGTTGCGGATCGATGTCGCCGTCGCTACCGTCGCAGATGCAAAAAGGCTGGCCATCGGATGAAGCGCCGCAGCCAAGTGACTGGCCGCCCAGATAGTCGCAGATTTCGTCGCAGGTATAGTAGTTCCAGGTTCCTTCGCATAGGCAGATGTCGTCGCTCATACAAAAGGCGGTTTCGCTTATGATGTCGCATTGGCCGACACAAGGATTCTCGATAATGGGCGGTATGCTGGGAGCTTCGCTGTCGGATTCATCCTCGGCATCTCCATCGGGCGTGCTGGGGACGGTGCAACGGCCGTTGAGGCAGATTTTGCCGTCCGAACACCCGCTATCGCCTTGGCAGTCGGTTGAGGTGAAGGTGATGCCTCCGGATGATGAACAGGCCAGGAGCATTGTTGCTAAAAGCATGACACAGGAATAAAAAAAGACGCACGCCCGGCTCATTTGCTACTCCTTCTCCGATGGCCTCTATTTCCCGACGAGTCATGCTTATGGTACTGGGGAATGCAAAAGGTGTCAAGCGAGGCGAACGTTGAAAGAAGGAAGAAGAGATCGCGCGTGCAGCATAAATGTAAAAAAGGGAGGCCGAAGCCTCCCTTTTATCAGTCGAGATGCGATTACAGTTCGAGGCAGCCGCCGCCGACCAGTTCGCCGGTGGAGCTGTTGCTCAGCGGGATGCACAGGGCATCGGCGCCGCAGGTGTTCGGAGCCGGATCGCACAGTTCCATGCAGATCTGGTCGCCGCTCTGGAAGGCCATGCAGATGTGGTTTTCATCGCCGCCGCAGAAGTCGTTCGGGGTGGGGCAATCGGGGCCTTCATCGTCGAAGCAGACGCCGAAGGGCTGGCCCGGGTTGCCATAATCGATGCAGGGGATCGCGTCGGTGCCGGGATCGCAGGAAACGATGTCGCAGGCGTCCATGCAGATCGTGATCTGGTTGCCCTGATCGTCGTAATCGCCAACGCAGTAGTCGCTGCCCAGGGCTTCGCAGTCGGCATCGCTCTGGCACTGTTGGTCACCGATGCTGCCGCAAAGGCAACGATCGTATTCGACGCTGTCGTCATAGTCGCAAACGCCGGCTTCGCCGTATTCGGTCTGGCAGGTCTGGTCGCAGTCGACGATGCCGTAGGTGTTGCCGGTCTCGTCGCACCAGCACAGGTTGGTGTCGGTGGAGCAGAAGGGCAGATCTTCGCCGTAGGTGCAGGCACCTTCGCAAGGCAGAGGATCGTCGCCGTCGGGGTCGTCGCCGTCAGGATCGTCGCCGTCGGGATCGTCGCCGTCGGGATCGTCGCCGTCGGGATCATCGCCGTCAGCCGGATCCTGGCAGATGCAGTACTGCACGCCGAGGTCGTTGGGACCACAGCCCGCCGAGACCTGGTTGGTCATGGCGCAGATCTGGTCGCAGGTGTAAGGCGTCCAGTTTCCTTCGCAGACACACACGTCGTTCACGACGCAGAAGGATACGTCACTGGCCGGGTTGCAGGCACCCGCGCAACCCACGTCGTCACCGTCGGGATCGTCGCCGTCGGGATCGTCGCCGTCGGGATCGTCGCCATCGGCATCGTCGCCGTCGCTGCTACCTTCTTCATCGCTCGTGCAGCCATTGGCTACCAATACGAATGACATCAGCAGCATCATGAGAATCAACAGAAATTTCTTCGACATTTTCAGCTCCTTTTCCTCTTTCTTCGTTGTAGGGGTTGACCCAATTCAGAATAACAAAATTGTAACTACAACTCCCTAATAAAACACAATGTGGCGTCCTGTTTGGTAATTCATGCCGTGGCGTGGCAATTTGAACAAACTTCAACTGAGGATGTTAAAGCCCTGTTACCTGACTGTCAAGCAAAAAGGTCTTTTTCTGAACAAAATTTCAAGCTTTCAAGCAACTCGGGACGATAGTCTTTCCACCTTTAATCTAACATATCCGCGCAACATTGACAACCTCTTTTCGTGTGGGGACGTCTATGATGTTACGGATTCATTCGGATAGGGCGAATGGATAAAGTTGAGTTTTCGTCCATGCTTAGGTAAGATGCGGCATCGCCGACGGTAAGGAGGACGGGATGAGCTTTAAAATTCGGGCGGTGTGGGCTCTGCTGGTGGGATTGGGGGTGATTCTCGTTCTGGCGATGCTGCCGGTCGATGAAACAAGTCGGGGCAAAGCCGATGCGGACCGTTTGTATGACGCATTGAGCCAAGCCGCGGCCGCTTCAGGCTCTATCGGCCGTTATCTGTGCAAGCAGGAGGCACACGGGCGGGTTTTTTTACCGATGGCCTCGGCCTTTGCTGCGCGAGGCCCGTTGGGAGCGGGTGATCCACTACATTCGGACTGTACCCTTTTACTGAGCCGGGATGGCTGGCGATTGACGGCGGAACTCCAGGGGCCGGAAATCAAGCCCGTTACGGCTTCAACTGTACGGATTCACTGGACTTCCTTGCTTCCGGCTCTTTTGGCGGTGACTTTGGCTATGGCGACGCGGCGTTTGATCGTCTCGCTTTTGGCCGGTGTGGCGCTCGGGGCGGCTTTGGCGTCCGGTGATCCAAGCTTGTGGGGCGTGGTCAAGGGGGCAAGCGCGGGCGGTATTGGGCGACTGGCGATGGTGATGGTGGACGACTTTCGCCTATATATCTTTTTGTTCACCTTTTCCTTGATCGGTATCGTCAATGTGGCGGTGGCCAGCGGTGGGATGCAGGGTTTGGCCGACGCCTTGGGACGGCTGGCCCGCTCGGCGCGTTCCACCCAGGCGGCGACGGTGCTTCTGGGGTTGGCCGTCTTTTTCGACGACTATTCCAACACGGTGGTGGTCGGCGGTTCCATGCGTCCACTGGCCGACCGGGCGCGTATCTCGCGTGAAAAACTGGCTTATCTGGTCGACAGCACCACCGCTCCGGTGGCCGGTCTGGCTTTGATTTCCACTTGGATCGGCTATGAAGTCAGCCTGATCGGCGATGCCATGCGGGAACTGAAAATGACCGAATCGGCCTATGCGCTTTTCATCCAAGCTTTGCCTTTCCGCTTTTATTGCATTCTGGCGCTGGTGTTTGTGTGGTTGACCATCATCATGCGTCGTGAGTTCGGCCCGATGTATACCGCACAGATACGGGCGGCTACAACCGGTCAACTGCTGCGTCCCGGCGCTCAACCGTTATCGGGGGCCAAACGACCCGAAATCCTGGGGCGGCCTTTGGCGCTCAACGCACTTCTGCCGGTGTTGACGGTGATCGGGGCGGTGTTGGTCGGCATGGCCGCCAACGGCGCGGGTCTACTGGGGCCTTGGTACGTTAATACGGCGGCCTGGACCACGTTCGATTGGGGACGGTTGGTGCAACTGGAGGGCAACTACCTGATTGCCTGTCAGGATGGGGCCTGGGTGTTGGCCATGGCGTCTCTTTTAGGGACGGGGGTCGCGCTTATCGGAGGCGTAGCAGCCGGACGTGCACCGTTCGGACGTCTGGTGTTGGCCTGGCTGTCCTCTTGGCGTGTGTTATTGCTGGCTTTTTCCGTCTTGATTCTGGCTTGGGCGATCGGCGATCTCAATGGCGAATTGGGGACCGGAGCCTACCTCGTGGCCGCTCTTGGAAGCACGCTTTCGCCGTTTTGGGTGCCGGTGCTGATTTTTCTTCTCGGCGCCGCCATCAGTTTCGCAACCGGATCGAGTTGGGGGGCCATGGCCGTGCTTTTGCCTGCGGCTGTTCCGCTGGCGTACCATGTCGGCGGCTTGCCCCTCATGATCATCAGCGTGGGAGCCGTGTTGGATGGCTCGATTTTCGGCGACCACTGTTCGCCCCTGTCGGATACGACCATCATGTCGTCGATTTCCGCGGGCTGCGATCATATCGACCATGTCCGCACGCAACTTCCCTATGCCGTCGTGGTTGGGTTGGTGGCCGTCGCTTTGGGATATGGCCTCGCGGGTTGGTTGCCACCGCCGGTTTCCTATCTTTTGGCTTTGGGGGTGTTGGCGATTACGCTTCGTCTCATCGGAAAACCGACTCCCGAGCCTTTTCAGCATCCCGAGCTTGATAAATCGGAAAGCGTGTGATAACCCTCGATTAGGGGGGCTGTCACGCAGGCACGGTCGTGTCGTTCTGACAGAAACGATAGCTGGCTGTGCTTTGTGCTTGCCCAAGCGTTCCGGCTGTGGTACCCATAGGCCCCGATCACAATGGTGGGTGCGCCCACCTCTATCGACAAGTAGACGAGAGGGAGACAACGACGTGACCCCGCTGACTGGGAAACCGAGGAAATTAGTTCTGGAAGACGGAAGTGTCTTTCACGGCGTCGGCTTTGGAGCCGACCGGGACGTGTGTGGAGAGGTCGTCTTCAATACCGGGATGACCGGTTATGTGGAGTCTTTCAGCGATTGCTCCTACACGAACCAGATTTTAGTGATGACATCCCCCCTGATCGGGAATTACGGAGTTCCGGCTCCCGATCCCGAAGATCCCATCAATGGCCCGTATGAGTCGGACGGACTCAAGGTGCTGGGGTTGGTAGTCTCCGAGGCGTCCCCCGGCTACAGTCACTGCACGGCATCGAGCAGTTTGCAAAACTGGATGGCGGAGGCGGGAGTTCCGGGCATAGAGGGCATCGACACGCGCGCCCTGACACGAAAACTACGCGAATACGGCACCATGCGCGGGACCATCGTGGCGGCGGATGTTGATGAAACCGTTCCCGCCAAAACCACGCTTCCCGAGGATCAAGTGGTTCCCGAGGTTTCGTGCCGGGAAATCGTGACGTATCCGGCGGGCGATCTGAGCGTCTTGGTGGTCGATTGCGGCGTGAAACTCAATATCATCCGCCATCTGCTCAAACGCGGCATCACGGTGCACCGGGTTCCCTGGAGTACCAATCTGCTGGCGGTGGAGCAAGACTACAACGGCGTGCTGCTGTCCAACGGTCCGGGCGACCCGAAAAACGTTCAGCCGCTGGTGCATCAGGTCAAGGCCTTGCTGGCCGGTGATAAACCGATTTTCGGCATTTGCCTGGGTAACCAGGTGCTGTCGCTGGCGGCCGGAGCCGATACCTACAAATTGAAATACGGCCATCGTTCGCAGAATCAGCCGTGTCAGGATCTGGTTTCGCGCCGTTGCGTCATTACCAGCCAGAACCACGGCTACGCCGTCAACGACGAAACCATCCCGAGCGACTGGGACACCTGGTTTGTCAACATCAACGACGGCACCAACGAGGGCATCCGGCATCGGTCGCGGCCCTTCTTCTCGGTTCAGTTCCATCCCGAAGCGGCCCCGGGCCCCGTGGATACCGAATACCTGTTCGACGATTTCGCGCGCATCCTGGCGCAGTATAGGTAAGTCATGTTTGGAAATTTTCTACCTCACAAGCCTAGTAAAGTTTTAATTCTCGGCTCCGGCGCCCTCAAGATCGGCGAGGCCGGAGAGTTCGATTATTCCGGCTCCCAAGCCATCAAAGCCATGCGCGAGGAAGGCATCCACACGGTGTTGGTGAATCCCAACATCGCGACCATCCAAACCAGCGAAGGCATGGCCGATCGGGTGTATTTTTTGCCGGTCACCCCCGACATGGTGGAACGGGTAATCGTAAAAGAGAAGGTGGACGCCATTCTGTTGAGTTTCGGCGGTCAGACCGCCCTCAATTGCGGCGTGGCGCTGTTTAAAAGCGGTGTTTTCGAGAAGTATCAGGTGCGCGTTTTGGGCACCCCGGTGCAATCCATTCTCGAAACGGAGGATCGCGCGCTCTTTATCGATGTGCTAAACGAGATCAACATCAAGACCGCCCGCTCCGTGGCCTGCAACGGTCCCAAACAGGCGCGGGAAGCCGTCAAGATTCTCGGCTATCCCTTGATTCTGCGGGGTGCTTTCTCTTTGGGCGGCAAAGGCTCGGCTATCGTGCGCGACGACGAAGATCTGGAAGCCGTATTGCCCAAAGCCTTCGCGGGGATTCCGCAGGTGCTGGTGGAGGAATACCTCGAAGGTTGGAAAGAGATCGAATACGAGGTCGTGCGCGACGTCCGCGACAACTGCGTGACCGTCTGCAACATGGAAAACATGGATCCGCTGGGCGTGCATACCGGCGAGTCCATCGTGGTGGCCCCCAGTCAGACGCTCGATAATCGCGACTACCATTTCCTGCGCGAGTTATCGATCAAAGCCATTCGCCGGATCGGCATCATCGGTGAGTGCAACATCCAGTTTGCGCTTTGTCCCCAAACGGGCGATTACCGGGTTATCGAAGTCAACGCCCGGTTGTCGCGTTCTTCGGCGCTGGCGTCCAAAGCCACCGGCTATCCGCTGGCCTACATCGCGGCGAAGCTGGCGTTGGGTTATACCCTGGTGGACTTGGCCAACGTCATCACGCGACGCACGGCGGCCTTTTTCGAACCCGCGCTCGATTATCTCGTCCTCAAAATTCCGCGTTGGGATCTCGAAAAATTCCAGCGGGTGCGCCAGCAACTCAGCTCGGAGATGAAATCGGTCGGCGAGGTGATGGCCATCGGGCGCAGCTTCGAGGAAGTTCTGCAAAAAGCGTTGCGTATGCTGCAGATCGGCGTCGAAGGACTGGCCTTCGAGCCGATGGAATACGGTCGTTTGGATGACAAAACCCTGCGCGACAAGATCGCCGTTCCATCGCCCAAGCGCGTCTTTGCCGTCATGGAAGGCTTTCGCCGGGGCTTTTCCGTTGAGGAAATTGCTGAACTGAGTTTCATTACTCCCTGGTTTTTGCAGAAAGTTCAAAATCTGGCCCTGATTGAAAAAGCTATGCAGGCCGCTCAATGGCCTTACGATAAATCGTTGCTGAATAAGGCGAAACAGGGTGGTTTTTCCGATCGCCAGATCGCCCGGTCGGCCAAAACGGACGACATGACGGTGCGGGCTTATCGCAAAGAGCAGGGCATTGTTCCCCGAGTCAAGCAGATCGATACCTTGGCCGCCGAATACCCGGCTGAAACCAACTATTTGTATTTCACCTATCATGGTATCGACGACGATGTCACTGCGACGGTGCGGCAGAAGATGGTGGTATTGGGATCGGGAGCCTATCGAATCGGATCATCGGTCGAGTTCGACTGGTGCTGCGTCAACGCCGTCAACACCTGTCGTGAACTGGGTTACGAAACGATTCTGCTCAACCACAATCCCGAAACCGTTTCAACCGATTACGATGTCTGCGACCGACTGTATTTCGACGAGATCAGCCTCGAAACCGTCCTCGACTTGTGGGAAAAAGAAAGCCCCCAAGGCTTGATCGTCTCGGTGGGAGGGCAGGTTCCCAACAACATGGCCATGAAATTGGCGCAAAATGGCGTCACCATCATGGGCACCAGCGCCGCCAATATCGACCGGGCGGAGGATCGGCACAAATTTTCACAGTTATGCGATGACCTCGGGGTCGATCAGCCGCTCTGGGCGGAAATGACCGACATCGACAATCTGCAGGATGTCGCCAAACGCATCGGTTTCCCGGTGTTGGTGCGGCCATCCTATGTGCTGTCGGGGGCGGCCATGTGTGTCGCTTACGATGAAAGCCAGTTGGACAATTACCTCAAAAAAGCCACCAGCGTCAGTCCTGAATATCCGGTGGTGATGAGCAAATACGAGGTGGACAGCAAGGAGATCGAAATCGACGCGGTGGCGGATGCCGGGGAACTGGTGGCCTACGCCGTCAGTGAGCACGTCGAAAAGGCCGGGGTGCATTCCGGTGATGCCACGCTGATGTTGCCACCTCAGAAAATCTATCTGCGCACCTTCCGCAAGATCAAGCAAATCGCCGCTAAGATCGCGAAAGAGCTTGAAATTACAGGACCCTTCAATATTCAATTCCTGGCCCGCAACAATATGGTCAAGGTGATCGAGTGCAATCTGCGCGCTTCGCGCAGCTTCCCCTTCGTGTCCAAAGTGACGAAAGAAAACTTCATTCGGGTCGCGACCGAGCGCATGCTGGGCAAGAAACGGCCGGTAAAAGTGGATTCCATCGATTTGGACTATCTCGGTGTGAAGGCTTCGCAGTTTTCGTTCTCGCGCCTTACCGGGGCTGATCCGACTTTGGGAGTTGAAATGGCCAGCACTGGTGAAGTGGCGTGTTTCGGCCGCGATACGGAAGAGGCCCTGCTCAAGTCGCTGTTGTCAACCGGCTTCCGCTATCCGAAAACCGGTGTGTTGGTGTCGATCGGACGTGAACGCGACAAGCTGGACTTCGTTGATGGGTTGAATCTTCTGCTCAAACTCGGACTTCCGCTTTATGCGACGGCGGGCACCTACGCGTTTTTGAAAGAGCGTGACATCCCGGTGGAGATGTTGTACAAAGAACGGGATCAAAAATCGCCCAGCTGCACGGAGTATTTGACCAACGGCAAGATCGACCTGGTGATCAATATCCCCAAGGAATACAGCGCCGAGGAAAACCAGGACGGTTATGCGATCCGTCGCACGGCGGTGGATATGGGCATTCCGTTGTTTACCAATTTGCAGCTGGCCGAGCTGGTGGTACTTTCATTGGTGCGCACGCAAGGCACGGAGCTGGAGGTTCTTGCCTGGGATGAGTACAGATAACCCCGAAAATCCGTCGAAAGCGCCCTCGTCTACGCCGTCCGTCGATGAACCCGACGTACAAACGGCGGAGGTGCGAGCTCCACTCGAAACGAGCGACGCGCAACCCGACCCACTGGGGATGGTCAGCGCGGTGCGGAAGTGGGGACGGCGTTTTTTGTGGATGGGGAGCATCCTCTTCTTCCTCATTGTGCTCTATGCGGTTCGCGGCATTCTGCTGCCGTTCATTCTGGCGGTGGTCGTCGCCTACGTTGTGTCTCCGCTGGTGGATCGGATGTCGGCGTGGCGGATAAAAAAGATGCGTCTGCCGCGTTGGATTTCGGTCATTCTGATCTACATCATTTTGCTCATCGGGGTTTATGTTTTCTCACTTCTGGTGCTGCCGCGTTTCGCTTCGGAATTCTCCAAAATGGCCAACGATGTTCCGACGATTTTCCGAAAGGCTTCGCAGGTCTGGGTGCCGGACCTAAATGACCGTTTGCAGTCGTTTCTCCAGGATCTCAAGCGTCCTTTGGAAGAGGAATCGGATCAAGATCCGGACGATTCCGTTAACAAGAAAGTTCCTTCGCCGTTGCCGACCAAGCGACCGATCGTTTTGGGACCGGAGGACATCGGAGTGGAGGAAATGCAGGTGGATTTGCAGCCCGGTTCGGAGTTTGCTCCGGAGGGGGACGTGCCCGACGATCCGTTGGCGGGTCCGCTATTGGACCAGTTGGCGGCTAAACTGGAAAACTATTCGATCGAGGTCGAGCAAAAAGGAGAGGGAAGCTATAAGCTGCAACTGGTGCCGCTTGATACCATACCCAATCCCGGCGGCGAACGGGCGCTCGATTTGCAGTCCCGCGTTCAGCAGAAGCTGGACAATCTGTTGAGTTCCGGTGAAAGGCTGGTCGCCGATGCCTTCGTTCTCGGGCGCAATGTGGTCGGTATGGTCGTCGGTTCGCTGATGACGCTGGTCTTGACGTTCATGCTTGCGGCGTTCATTTTAATCGATACGCCGAGAATCAAAGAGTTTTTCCGCTCGTTGACGCCTCCCAAATACCGCGAGGAATACGATGACGTTGTACGCGGCATCGACCGGGGGTTGGGTGGAGTGATTCGTGGGCAGTTGATGATCTGCTTAGTTAACGGCACGCTGACCGGAATCGGTTTGACGATCATCGGTGTCAAATACGCCGTCGTTTTGGCTGTGATTGCGGCAGTATTTTCCCTGATTCCCATCTTCGGCACGATTTTGTCGACGATTCCGGCGGTGGCCATCGGCTTGACGCAATCGTTCATGATCGGCTTTTTGGCCCTCGTGTGGATCGTCATCATTCACCTGATCGAAGCGAATATCCTCAATCCCAAAATCATGGGTTCCTCGGCTCATATCCATCCGGTTCTGGTGGTGTTCGCCTTGGTGGCCGGGGAATACGGCTATGGGCTCTTCGGGGCGTTGTTGGCGGTGCCGGTCTTCTCCATCTTCCAGACCCTCTTTCTGTATTTCCGTCAGAAAGCCTACCCGGAATAAGTCCTCACACCTGTCGCATCCGATCTTTCTGCCATACCGTTCAGGCAAAAAGAGGAAGGTTTTGCGAAGGCTATCTCGCTTTGGTATTCTAAAATGGAATGATTCAACATGAGAGCGATTGGTTAGACACAAAGATACCCCGTCTGAAAGGCTCGGACCCCCCCGCGCCTTTCAGATCGGGGTATACTGCAGGGAAAGACCATCGAAACTTTTTCTTACCAAATAGGACTCGCCACGGGCCCTGCAGATGGTAATAAGCTATTGAAAGAAGCGTGCCATAAGCACAACTATTTGATACTTAAGCGATTTCCGTAAAACCACACGCGTTTGACGGCGCGAGGATGGGTGAAGGTTCGGACATATTTGTCGTAGTGTAAAGGAAAATGTCGGCTGTAGAAGTTCATCCACTTGACATCGCCGGTTAGGCCGATACGTCGTTGCATGCGTTCAAGTTCGGTTGTGAGAGTCATGCTTACCTCCATCGGGAACATAAGTCGTTAATCCCGATTCATACCGTATTTATTCTTCAATAATCATGCCAATTCATGTTCTTCAGTTTTCACGGCAGCTTGGGGTATTTGCGAGAAAACAAGGGGGGTGGGGTAAACCGACAAATTTGTCGCAAGCGAGAAAAGCTTGCGGATAGTTGGGGGCTTTCTAAGAAGAAATCCTTGTAGATCCGGATGGATAGCGAATCAGCGGAAGCGTCGCCGTCTTGACGTCGCGGTGTTGCCGAATTGCCACATTGATTGCTAATCAGGTCGTGGCGGATTGGGGCTCGCGGTGAATGATGGAAATCAGTCCCGCCGCGATCAGCCAACAGGGAAAAACGATGCTGCGACCGGCCAGGAGATGGTCGGTACGCCAGCCCTCCAAGCCGGTGGCTCCGATCAAACAGATTCCATAAAAAAGCACGAAAAGAACGGCCGTGGCCCGTTCGGCGTGAATGGCTTTATAGATCGCCGTCCCTCCGAAGAAAATGGCCAGAGCGGCGAATAGTATCGTTTCCGGATGGTTGTGCAGGATCGGCCAGATGGGAGAGGTCCAGCCGCCAAACAGCATATCCGGAGCTGTCAGACCCAAAGGCAAAATTGCTCTCAAGACCGCTGGAACGATCATGAGCAGGGTAATGATCGGAAACAGCCAGGCAATGGGAAACGAAACCGTCGAAGAACGAAAGCGTGGGTCTATCAGAAGGGCGGCAAAGCCCAAAATCGAGGTGGACCAGTAGGCGGGTTCGGCCCAGGCGGCCAGAGCGAAGAGGGGAGCCGCAAGCAACATGCGTGGGGTGTTTTTATGGCTCAAAATCTGAAGTTGCAGCGCCAACCATCCTGCGCTCAATGCGGCGTCGGCGACCAGGGCGGAAATCTGATCGGACTCGATTGGTTGGACCAAGCGCCAAGCCAGATAGAGAAGGGCCGACAAACCGGCCATCCGGTCATCGTCGAACACGACGTAGGCCGTCATCCCGATCATGTAAGCGCCGAGGACCGTCAAGATTCCTGCAATGATGGCGGCGACCCAAAAAGTATGGGGAGCGGCTAATAAGCTGGTGCTGGTGAGCCAGGCTCCGACCGGATCGGATAAGCCGATGGACGGGGTCGCTCCGGTCCAGGAAATGCCGTAGCGGATGGCGAAGAGCAGGGCGAGAATCGGTCCTGCCGGATCGCCGATGCGGGTGATGTACGTGAATTCGAGCCCCCGCACGACTTTAAAGGCTCGATGAACGCGCGGCAGGCAGAAGAGGAAAAGCACAAGCACGAGCAGACCGGTGAAGGGGCGCAGGCGTTGAGGAGATAAGCGATTTGCTATTCCCGGTGCCACCAGACGCTGAATGCCGATGCGGTCGCGGCGTTGTTGTCGCTCGGCTTCAACTTTTTGGCGGGCTTCCTCTTTTTCTCGCTGTTCTTGAGCCCGCCGTTGAGCTTCATCGTAAGGCAAGAGAGCGGTGCGGTTGGTTTCGACTTTCTTCAGCCAGATACTCACCTGCGGCAAAAGGCGATCCGCTTCGGGGGAGGTGTGAGCGGACTTTGCGGTGGAGAAGTAAAAAATATTGTAGAGTTGCGAGCGTGCGAAGGCGGGCTGGCTGTCATCCCGGACTCGCAGTACCAATTGCAGTTGTTCGCCGGTCGTTCGATGGGTGATCGCCAGTCGGATTTCCCCTGCAACGTGAGATGAAAGCGGGACAGTCCAATCGACGAAGGGCGGTTGGTCGGTGGGCCAGGCCGTGACCAGCTTTTGCGCCTCCGCTTCTGCGGGCGAGTCGGTTGCGGCGGCGGTGGCGGCGCTTACGGTGGCTGTCCAGATTCCGAATATCCAGCCATTTAGCAGGATTACGATGACCGCCAGCCCGATCCAAGCTGGCCGGTGAGCGGTGTTTGAGAAGTGTTGTGTCCACATCTCGGCGAGTGTAATGCGATTGAACGGCTGGGTCAATTATGTTTGCGCAACTGTCCCGAATGGGTGTTTGCTTTAAATATGTGGTTATATATGTTGGAGGTCGATGAAATGGTTGACATTTTTCCATTGAAGCGACTTGCGCCCCTCGCCGTAATCGGATAAAACTAAAGAAGTCACAATGATGGAGGCCAAAATATGGACGGGCGCAGTGATTCGCCACGCTGGCAGAAACGTTTCGAGGTTTTGCTTCGCTGTAACGGTGAACAGAAGATCGGATACATGACCAACCTGTCGAACGAAGGCATGGAGGTGCGTACCCGGTACCGCCTCAACATGAACGATGAAGTTTCGATGCGGGTCATCACCTTTGAAGGAGAGAAATTCCATTATCTTTCCGAAGTTCGCTGGTGGCGTCCGGTACACGGTCGAAAGATGAGCCTGGGTATTTTCCGTTTCGGTTTGAAACACTTGGCTGTCGATCCCGAGCACGCTCGGTTGGTCGAGATGGTGAAGTACGATGGACCGCGCCGCAACGGTTCGCGCCGCTATCCCATCGATTTGCCGGTGCAGGTGGCCAACCTGCCGGAACTGGGCGACTTGCACACCGACAATCTCTCGGAGGGTGGGCTGTTTCTGAAAATCGAAGGGCCGCCGCCGCCTTACAGGGATGAACGTGTTTCGTTGCGGTTGACACTACCGGATGCCGGCGAGCCGATCAGCGTTGATGCCAAGGTCGTGCACTTGATTCAGCCGTTGATTGCCGAAAAACTGGATCTGAGCACGGGTGTCGGGTTGCGGTTCATTAAGCTGGATGCCGAGGCTCACCAGAAAATTCAAGCTCTGGTTAGGGATTTGGAAGCGAAACAGCCCAAACCGGATCCCGAGGCCGCGGATAACGATGAGGCCGCTGACATTTTGGACGATTAACCGATCTGCCGTTTTGCATGAGTACCCCTGGGTCTTTTTCATCATTGGAAGACGGAGAATTGACATGAAGCACGGGGCGAAAGCGTTAATACTGGTCGTGTTTCTTATTTCGACCTTGGTAGCTTGCGGTAGCAGCGACGAGACCGACGGCGGGTCGGTGGAGTTGTCTGCAAATCATGACGGGTGGCAACAGGCGGATTGCTGGGATTGTCACACGGAAGAGGACGTCCACCCTGCGCGCGGCTATACGCCGAGTGTCAATCCATCTTACACTTGTGTCGACTGTCACGGAAACAACGGTGCACCTGCGGGACATGACGGTGAAACGCCTTGTTCCGACTGCCACGATGCTCCTCATGGGGACACGGGTTTTCCCGATCCGCGCTCCTGCCAGATTTGTCATCCGCGTTAAGCGTAAAAAAGTATTGAAAATAAAAACGGCCCCCCCAAAAGGAGGACCGTTCGTCTGTCAGGATTGTCGCCTTGCGGCTTAGTCGGCGCCGGGGGCGTCTTCTTCCGGTCCGCGTGCCGCACCATAGCGGTTCGGATCGGTCAAAAGCGTGTTCAGAGCCTTGGGCATAGCCTTGGCGATGAAGGGGGCTTTGACGAATTCGCGCGTCACGTCTCGGCGATCCTTGAGACCCAGTTGATTGAACAGGAAGCTGAATTTCGCTTCCAGATCTTTCAGAATCGGGGCTTTGATCGACTCCGGCAGCGTCCAGGTTTCCCATTTGTAGGGACCGAAGCCCTTCTTCCGGGTGCTGTAGAAGAACTGCTCGTCGGTTTTACCGGGCTTGCGCTCCTTGGCGCAATTGATGGCCAGCCAGCCGTAAACGCGTTCGCGCAGATCGGCCGGGAAGGATGCGTGATCGTAAAGCAGGTTCTGGAAACCGGTGGCCAGGTGAACTTCGGAAGCCTGCGAACTGGTGAAGTTGTGGAAGGCTTCGTCGGGCAGAGTGGACGCGCCGTGCTGCACGCAACCCGACATGCCGTATTTGGCACGGGCCACTTTGCCGAGGCTGTCGAGCACACTGAAATCGAGGGCCACTTTGGCGATGCTGCCGTCGGGCAGGACCACGCCGCCGTGGCTGGTCCCGGTTTGCACCGAGATTTTGCTCAGGCCCGGCTTGCCGGGGGCTTGCTTAGCCAGAGATTGGGTGTAGCCATCCATGTAGGCTTCCATCTCTTCGATGTTGGAGTTCTTGCCGCCCACCTCGCCGATTTCGCCACCGACCGAGACGGTGATGCCTTTCGGTTCCAGATTGCGGATATAGGCCGTCAATTCGGCGGCCAGTTCATAGTTCAGCCGTTGCTGTTCGGGGACGGTCGGTTCGTCGAGATCCACCAGGGTGGAGGTGTCGATGTCGATGTTGTAGAAACCGGCCGGGACGGCTTCTTCGATCAATTCTTTGACGGCATTGAGTTCCTTGGCCGGATCTTGTTTGTAATTCTTGGCGTTGACCTGGAAGTGATCGCCCTGAATGAACACCGGGCCTTCGTAGCCTTCCTTGATGGCGGCGGCCAAAACGGCGGCGGTATATTCGGCCGGACGCTGCATGGTATAGCCGATTTCGCTTTTGGCGATTTCAAAGATAAAGGCTCCCGAGTTGATCCCGTTGGCGGCGCGGAACATGGCGCGGGCCTTGTCGTAAGTCATGGCGCGCAGGTTGACGGCCGGGACGCACAGATCTTTGTATTTTTCCTGGCCACGAGCCATGTAAAGATCGTGGATGGAGGCAATGGTGGCGCCGAGTTGATGGCCAGTCTCCCATATCAGCCAGCGGGCGGTATCGCGCACTTCCTCATCCTGAGCGAAGACCGCCGCCAGCACGAGTTCGTCGATGATCTCGTTGCGCAGCGCGTTAGCGTCGAGCACCTTGGCACCGGCGGGGGAAATATCGACAATACCTTTCAAGACAATCGGAAAATCGGTCAATTGGGCAAATTTCATGGTTCTCTCCTTAATCAGTGTCGGTGAGGATAGTGTGAAATCCTTTTGTACGACGAATACCCCACTGGAATTATTCCATTAATCAGCATCCCGTGCGTATTCAAACACCATTGGGTGGGAATGTAAAGAAAAAGCACGAGCCACGCTTTTCCGGCGTGATAATCGCAAACCCCCACCTTACGAAATTTGAATTGAATCTATGGCCTGTCCGCTTCCGGCGGAAAAACCGAATCGAGTGCCGCGTGGAGCTAACCCAGCATTTTCTGCTGTTTTTTGCGGCGTTCCATTTCTTCCTTGTGCTCCAGCGAGTAGCGGGTCCAGGGTCGCAGTTCCAGGCGTTTGCGTTCGATTTCTTCGCCTGTTCCGGCACAGATTCCGTATTCCCCTTCGTCCAAACGGACCAAGGCGAGGTCGATTTCGCGCAGGAGTTTCAGGTCTTTGTCCAATAAACGCAAATGCAGAGCTTGATCGGAGGCTTGCGCCGCCTGGTCGATTTCTTCCACGAACTGCTCCTGGTTCTTGAAGGAGCGGTGCTTGCGTTCTTTGATGCTGCTAAGCATTTCTTCACGCTTTTTGAGGAGCAGTTCCCGGTAATGCTGGAGTTCTTTCTTTTTGAAAGCCATGCAATGATCTCCTCGAATACGCCGTTGGTCACCCTTTGGACGATAGATGAAACTGTTTCTTCAGCGAATGCAGGTGAATAATTCTAGTCATTATGTTTACGAATGCAAGTAAAAAATTTGTCGAGTTGCCGGGTTTCAACGAGGCACCCGCGCCCATTACGGACTCAGGCTGCCAGTGACGAGGAATTGAGTTTTTCGTTTTCGGATAGCCGGATCATTTCGGCTGGAAGACGCGCATCCATGACTTTGAACCATAGAGGGGGTATCAGAGCCAGAAGTAGCATGCCGGCATAACCGGTGGGAAGCTGCGGAGCTTCATCCAGATGGAGCAGCACTTGGTAGCGGCGTTGTGGTCGGGCGTGGTGATCGGAATGGCGCTGCAGATTGAATAACAGCCAGTTTGTGAGGCGCTCGGCGGAATTCCAGGAGTGAACCGCTTGCACGGGTTCGTAACGGTTGGGTGAAATTTTACGCCGTCGGATGCCGTAGTGCTCTATGTAATTGACGATCTCCAGCAAAATAATAGCCGTAGCGCTCTGCGACACAAAGTAGAGGACGCCGATCGGACCCCAAAGCAACCCCATAGAGGCAAGAAACATGGTGGTTGCCGCCAAATAGCGCAACAGGCGGTTGTGCGATCCCCAAAGCGCCTCCCGGCGTCGTTCGAGCCGTCCGGCTTCGATGACCCAGGCGCTGGCGAATCCGCCGAAAATGCTGCGCGGCAAAAAGCGGTAGAGCGATTCACCGTAACGGGCGGTGGCTGGATCGCGAGGAGTCCCGACCCAGCGGTGGTGTCCGAAGACATGTTCCAGCGACCAATGCAAATACATCACTCCCAGCAGCAGCGCTCGACCCAAAAACGGTTCCCAGCGTCCTTTTCGATGAATGAGTTCATGGCTGACATTGATCCCGATAACGCCGCCGCTGATTCCGATGGACAGCGTCAGGCCGACGGCCTCGGCTATAGTGAGGCGACCCGATGCGACCACGGCTGCGCCCCATAACATCAGGGTAAGCTGAACAGGCACCGCCATCCACGTAATAAATCGAAATGATTTGGTTTCCAAGAGGGATGCTTCCATTTCGGGACTGGGATTACGATGGTTCGGACCCGTTATCCAGTCGATTAGAGGCACGAGACCGAAGACGATTCCCGGTACCAGGTAATGAAAAGCGCCGCCAAACCGGTAACCGATCAAAACCGCGACGGGAACCAGATAAATGGTGAGAAAAGGATAAGCCGCCATCTGTCACCTCCGTGGTACAAAGAGAGGCTTGTCATGTGTAATCATTCCATGTTTCATCGAAACGTCAACGTATTTGGATAGGGTAAAAGGGCGCGTGAGTTCTGACGTCCAACCGTGAGCAGAAGAATATTGCAGCCTACTTTACTTCGTTTGGGGGTGTTAATCTGCGAAATCAATCATTGGATCGATTATCAGGAGGTTACCTGACGATGCTGTTTTTTTCGCCTGTCATCATCGGTCCGTTGACCGTTATCACCTAATCACGCCTGTCCGTAAAACGGCGACATCCACGCATTTGGCGTCGAGCGGGAGCTGGCCGAAGAGTTGTTTTCGAATGTAACGGCGGGGTTTACCGCTCGGTTTCCTCGACCCATGCCGGATCCCAGCCATTGGGATCTTTGACTAGGCTGCAATCGATGAAACCGATGCCCTCCGGGTTTTTCAGCGGCGACCAGCAGTAATCGAGGAATTCACCCAGGTCTTCGGGGCGGAACCAGTGCAGGTATTGTCCTTCATCGTCCGATCCCTGGTCGGGAGTGCGTGGGTTGTAGGTGCCGTCGGCGACGGAGGCGTCCCAGAAATCCCAGTTCGGCCACTGTAGATCCATGTCGATGCTGCGTTCGAGATAGGTCATTATGTGGCGCGCTTCCCTTTCGGTCAGCGGATATCCCAGCGCGGCAGCCTGCAGCATGCTGGTGGCGATATCGCGTTCCCAGCTATCGCGGTCGGTAGGCAGGTCGTCATCGGGCAGATCCAGCGCGCGCTCGTAGCGTTCCACCAGTCCCTGCAAGAGAAGCATCGCCTCGTCCAGCTCCCAGGCGGCGAGACTTTGGGCCAGATGGCTGAGGTGATAGTTTCGGATAATCATGCAGTTGAAGTACTTGTTGTTCATCGCGGCGACCTCAAAGTCGTTCACGCCGCCTTTTCCGCAGTCGTTGCCCTGCTGATTGCCATAGGCTACGAGGGCGGCCGCGCTTTTCGCGTTGCACTCGGCGTTCGGCCACATCGCTTCCCACGTGATGTAATTGGCCAGATCGCCCTGAGGGATGTAGGCGGTGCCTTCTGCGTCTTTGGTTCGGATATGATACTCGGAGTCGACGATGTCTTGCGCAAAACGTTGCAGATAGTCGGCCGTTTCGGTACAGGCTTCCCGCACGTTCGCGTCTTCGGCGTAAGCGGCGGCGTATCGGATGTACACATTGGCCCGCATCACGCGTGAGACGTCGTCTTTGCTGCGCGTGCTGGTGATCCATACATCACCCCAAGTGGGATTGTTCGGGTAGTTGAAGCGTTTGCAGTTCCAATTATCGCCATCTCGTCGCCAGTTGCTGTAATCAACCTGCTTTTTCCGCCCGTCGTGGGTGGTGTAATCGTGATCCAGCGGAATGATGTTACGAGCCATGAGGTGGTCGATGGAGTCGTTTTCATCGTAGACCATGCCACGCATGGTGGCGGTAACTCCCCGGCAAAGTCCCTCGGTAAGCTGGCGCATGCGTTCGTCGCCCGTGTACAGATAGCCCGAAATGGCGCTTGCCAGAACCTTGGCCGAACGGGTCATCAGGTTGTGGCCGCCATCGGCAAAGTCGGGACCGGTCGTTTCGTCGCAGACGAATGACACCGTGTCGCCGCTTTTTTCGATATGGTTGCTTGTCCACCACAGCCGCCAAGGCGGCAGACCCGTGCTTTCGTGGACGCCATGGGTAGAGCGAAGCAGGTAATCGTGGTATCCTACCTTGGCCATGAAACCCAGAAGCTTTTTGGTGAAAGCGGTCACTTCTTCAGCGGGAATATCAGCGCCGGGATTCTCGCGTGTAAAGCTGATGGGCAATTCTTCGGGTAACCCGTCCGGTTTGCTTTCTTCGATTTCAACGGCTTCGCCGTCGTCGTCACTATCGCCATCACTGTCGATGTCATCGCTATCGCCGTCGGGCCTGCTTTCTTCCTGGTCACCATCGGTGTCCAATGAATCCGTGTTTTCCTCTCCACCGCAACCGATGAAAAGACAGGTGAAAAGCGCGAACAGTGACAGCATGAGAATGAGCGGATGAGCAATGCAACGCATGAAAATCCCTTTGGGTTAGCTAAGTGCCTGTTATTATTGTTTCTTCGAAATGAAACCTTCTAATTTCTAACAAAATCAGGCAGGGTTTGTCAACCGGCTTTCGACCCGTGTCACGTGCTTTACTTCCCTTCGCCGCTGTGCTAATCTGCTTTCCTAGTCGTCACTTATGGTTTCAGGAGGATATCAATCCATGCTGCTTTTTACGCCTGTTAAAATCGGTTCACTCACCGTTCCCAATCGTCTTGTCATGCCCGCCATGCATATGAATTATACGCCCGATGGATTCATGAACAAACGCTTCATCGAGTTTTACCGGTTGCGCGCGCGGGGTGGCTGCGGGCTGATTCAAATCGGGGGATGTCCGACCGAGGCGGAAGCGGGCTCCGAGTTCATGATCGGGATCAATCACGATAAATTCATTCCCGGACTCAAAGAGTTTTCCGATATGATTCACGAAGAGGGTGGATTGTGCGGCTGCCAGCTTTATCATGCCGGGCGCTACACCTACAGTTTCTTCCTGGGCGGTAAAGAAGCCCCGTCGGCTTCGGCGACCCTCTCTCCGTTGACGCACGAAATGTCGCGCGAGATGAGCAAAGCGGAAATCGATGAAACCATCGAAGAATTCGCGGCGGCCGCCCTACGCGTAAAACAGGCCGGTTTCGACGTGGTGGAAGTGATTTCCTCCGCCGGCTATCTCATTAACCAGTTTTTGTCGCCGGTAACCAACCAGCGCAGCGACGACTATGGCGGGTCGCTGGAAAACCGCATGCGTTTCGGACGCGAAACCTTCAAAGCCGTGCGTGCCGCCGTGGGAGCGGATTATCCGGTTTCGGCCCGTTTGTCGGGGAACGACTTCGTACCGGGGTCGAACACCAACGTGGAAAATGCCCAGTTCGCCAAGGTCGTGGCCGAGGAATCGGGTGTGGGGATGTTCAACGTCACCGGCGGCTGGCATGAGTCGCGGATTCCGCAAATCACCGCCAACCTGCCGCGCGCGGGATATGCCTACTTGGGCCGCAACGTCAAAAAACTCGTCGATGTTCCCGTGGCCGCCTCCAATCGCATCACGACACCGGATCTGGCCGAGAAACTGCTTCAAGAAGGCTGGTGCGACATGATCAGCGTCGGGCGCGGCCTGATTGCCGATCCCGAATGGCCGAACAAGGCGCGCGAAGGCCGGGCGGATGAAATCTTGCATTGCATCTCCTGCAATCAGGAGTGCCTGGATAATGTTTTCCAACTCAAGCCGGTCAGTTGTCTGGTGAATCCGGAAGCGGGTGAGGAAGAACAACCGCTTACACTTGCCGAGCAGAAGAAGTCCGTTCTGGTGATCGGAGGAGGACCGGCGGGTTTGTCCGCCGCCGCTACGGCCGCCCGTCGGGGACATGCCGTGACCCTTATCGAGCGACAGGCGCAACTCGGAGGGCAGATCCCCGCCGCCGCCGCTGCTCCCGGCAAAGAAGAATGGAAACAGCTTATTCCGATGTTGGAAAAACGGGCGCGTATGGCCGGGGCTTCCATCGAATGCGACGTGACGGGCGATGCGGACGAGATCGCGCGGCGCAAGCCCGATCTGGTAGTGGTCGCGACCGGCGGCAAGCCCCTCGCGCCTCCCATCGAGGGGATCGATCATCCCAAGGTGGTCGATGCGATGAAGGTTTTGGTCGGCCAAGCGGAAGTCGGTGAGCGAGTGGTCGTCATCGGCGGCGGGCCCATCGGCGTAGAATCCGCTTTGTATTGCGCTCATATCGGGACGTTGGCCCCCGAGGCGGCGGCCTTCCTGCTGCGGCACGACGCCGAAAAGCCGGAAGTAATTCGCGACCTCTTGTGGCATGGCAATAAAACGGTTACCATTGTCGAGTTGCTGCCCAAAATCGGCGGTGGCATCGGGAAGAGCACCAAGTGGGTGGCGCTCAAAGAGCTTAACGAAAGCGGCGTTGCTTTGCTGCCCCAGTCGAAGGCCGTCAAAATCGACGATGAGGGCGTGCACGTGCAGTCGCAAGATGGTCGGGTTCAGGTGATTCCGGCCGATTCGGTCCTGCTGGCCGCCGGGATGCAGCCGGACGACAACCTGGGGCCGGTTTCCGATCTGGTTTCGGAGACGGTGAAGGTCGGCGATGTGACCGAGGTCAAAGATGCGGCCACCGCGATCCGAAAAGGTTATCTGGCGCTGCGTGATCTGTAGACGGCGGTTTTGATCGAACAGGGGAGGGGACATCATGCCCGAAGGTGCGAACGGCACGCCCGATAATTCAAAGGGCTTCGCCGAGCGGGTGCTCGGCGGTATGGTTCGAGAACGTTTGGCGGTGTTGCGCCGTGAGCGTCCGACCATTCGCGTTCTGATGTATCCGGCTGCCGAGCAGAATCCGTATCTGGTCGTGACGCGGCAGTTGATCGAACGTTTGGGCGGTCGTGTTACGATGCTGCACGAACTGGAATCGAAAGAAGTGCTCACCCAGGCGCTTTCTCACGACATTCTGCATGTCTTCAACATTCGCGAATATCAGAGCCCGTTTAACTCGCCTCAGCTTCTTCGTCAACTCCAGCATTTCAGCCGCCGTATGTCGAAGCTATGGTTGGCCAAACGTCTGCGAATGCGGATTTTCTGGACGCTCTACAACGAGCCGAAGGGAGCTTATACCTCCGAGTGGCTCGAACGGGTGGGGCGCCGCTGGATGTTCCATCAGGCCGACCGCATCATCTGTCCGTCCATGGCCACACGGGAATTGTTGAAAAAACGCTATCCCGAAATGCCCGATCGCAAGGTGCTGCACATTCCGCATCACGATTTCGGCGACTACTACCCCAAGCAGGTTTCGCGTCGCCAGGCGCTGGACTATCTGGGCATCAAACCCAAAGGGCGTGTATTCATTTGCTTCGGCGGGATTCACCCCTATAAAGGCCTGACCGATCTGATTCCCCTGTTCGGCAAGCATCCCTTGCGCGAGCACACCTTGATTGTGGCCGGCAGTCCTTCCAACAAGCATTATGCGGCGACGATCGAAGGCTTGTGCCAGCGATACGACAACGTGCACGCCTATTTACGCTATGTGCCGAGCGACGATGTTCAATATTACATGCAGGCGGCAGACATCGCGGTCATGCCTTACAAGGATGTCCTCAATTCCGGTTCGCTGATGCTGGCGCTCAGTTTCGGCAAGCCGATCGTCGCCCCGGCGGTAGGTTCGATTCCCGAGGTGGTCAATTCGGCCTGTGCGGTGCTGTTCAACCAATCCGGCTCGGCCGAATTAAAGGCGGCGCTGACCCAGTCGTTATCGATGAACGTCGAGCACGCCTCGTCGGAAGCGCGCCGCCTGCGCCAACAGTACGACGCCGAGAAGCTCTCCCGCCGTTTGGTCAATTCGTACCTGGAATTTTTCCCCAAACGAGCCAAGCTACCGGAAGAAGCCGAAGAATTATGAGCGCAGCAGGCCGCATTCTGTTTTTTACCAAGGGTGTCGCGGTCAATCCGGCCAGCCGTTATCGCTTCCTGCAATACCTGCCCTATTTCGAAGAGGCGGGCTTTGAAGTTACGGTGCGGCCGTTGTTTCCCGAATCGTACTATCGTTGGGGGCGGGCGCGCTCGCCGATCCGGCAGACCGCCAAAGCTTTGATCAGTGCGACCAGTCTGGCTCGGCGCTTGGTTCAGTTGCCCGAAGCGCGTGAAGCGGATTTGATTGTGGTGGAAAATCAACTCTTTCCTTACGAGCAGGGGCTTCTGGAAGAGTTGCTGTTCACCTTTAAGCGCAAAGTGGTGGTGGAGTTCGACGACGCCATTTATCTGACCCCGCTGCATCGGGAGAAAATCCTACGTGTTCTGGCAAAAGCCGAACATGTCATTGTCGGGAATCGTTTTCTGGCCGATTTCGCTCGGTTGGCCAACCCGGAAGTCTCCATTGTACCGACGGTGATCGATGTAGCGCGCTATCCGATACATCCCGTCGTCCGGCATGACGGTCCGCTTCGAATCGGGTGGGTGGGACTCCCCAGCACCATGAAATATTTGAAAGAAATTCGAGAACCGCTGGTTCGGCTGGCGGCGCGTACCAATATCGAATTCCGGATCATCAGCTCGCGTTCGGCTATTTTGCCCGGTGTTCCGGTCCGTTACGTGCGCTGGAGTGAAGAGGCGGAAGCCGAGGCCATCGCCGACCTGGATATCGGGGTGATGCCGTTGCCGGATACGGAATGGGCGCGCGGAAAATGCGCCGCCAAACTGTTGCAATACATGGCGGCCGGGCGGACGGCGGTGGCGTCGCCGGTGGGCGTCAATGCCGATATCATCAACCACGGTTCCAACGGCTGCTTGGCCAAGGGGCCCGATGACTGGTTCCGCATTTTGCGCGGTTTGGCCGATAACTTGGAGCGGCGTGTACATATCGGTCGCATTGCTCGCCAGAAAGTCGAGCGCGAGTATTCCCTGCAGGTTTGGGGGCCGAAGGTCGTCGATCTTTATCGGCGAATTTTGGAGGGGTGAAAAATAGCCGGTTTTCAGGGCTTTCAGTTGACTTTCACCCCCGCATCGTCTAAGGCTATCGGGGTCGTTTTTTTGAAAGGGGTGCCGCATGCTTGATTTGAAATTTGTCGTCAACAACCTCGACGAAGTTCGCACCCGCTTAGCCCATCGTGGAGCTGAAGCGCAGCTTGATCCCATCATTGAGCTTGATGTCCGTCGCCGGGAACTGATTCAGCAAGTGGAGTCGCTACGTCAGGAACAAAACGCCGCCAATCAGGATATGCAGGCGTTGATCAAAACCGAAGGGCCGAAGTCTGAAACGGTGGCCGCCAAGCGTGTTGGCCTGAAAGCGTTGTCCAAAGAAATCAAGGCGTTGGAGCCGGATTTGAAGGACGTGGAGTGGCAGCTCAATGACCTGATGCTGACCCTGCCCAATCTGTGCCATGTTTCCACGCCGGTGGGAAAAAGCGAAGCCGACAACCCCGAGTTGCGCCGTCACGGTGAGCCGCCCCAGTTCGATTTCGATATTCGCTGGCATGACGAGATCGGCCAGATGCTGGGGATCATGGATTTCGAGCGCGCCGCCAAGCTATCGGGTGCGCGTTTCAACGTGTTGAAGGGTGCCGGTGCGCGGCTGGAACGCTCGCTGATTCAGTTCATGCTCGATCTGCACACCCTGAAACATGGGTACACCGAGATCATGCCGCCCTATCTCGTCAATACCGCGACCATGACCGGAACCGGCCAGTTACCGAAATTCAAAGAAGATCTGTTCATGGCCACCGGCCTGGACCACGATATGTATCTGATTCCGACCGCCGAGGTGCCGGTTACCAACCTTTACCGGGAAGAAATTCTCGACGCCGCCCAACTTCCGTTGCGCATGTGCGCCTACACACCGTGTTTCCGAAGTGAGGCGGGTTCTTACGGAAAAGATGTGCGCGGGTATATCCGCCAGCATCAGTTTAACAAGGTGGAGTTGGTGCATATCGTCCATCCCGATACGTCTTACGACGAGTTGGAGCGGTTGGCCCAAAACGCCGAGACGGTTTTGCAGCTTTTAGGTCTGCCTTACCGAGTGGTGGATCTGTGCACCGGCGATATCGGCTTTGCGGCCGCCAAAACCTACGATATCGAGGTGTGGCTGCCTGGGCAGGGACAATACCGCGAAATCAGTTCCTGTTCGAACTGCGAAGATTTCCAAGCGCGCCGCATGAAGCTGCGATTCAAGGAAGAAGGCGGAAAACCGCATTTCTGTCATACCCTCAATGGCTCGGGGCTGGCGGTCGGACGCACGGTGGTGGCGCTGCTCGAAAACTATCAGCAGGCCGATGGATCGGTGGAAATCCCCGACGTCCTGCGCCCTTACATGGGCGGGCTGGAAGTCATCACTCCCGAGTGATCGACTCGACCACATGTATTGGACGGCGGCCTGCGGGTCGCCGTTTTCATTTGAGCAGGACGGTGATGGTAAAGTTTTCGCTGGGAGCATCCACATAGAGCGGTGTGTGGCCGAACAGGTAGCCCAGATGGTGATAGGCGGCCCCGAAGGTGGGGATCGCGCCACTGAGTTCGGTGGTGAAAGCAGGGCCGTTCAACGTGATTCTGCGTCCCCCGGGCAGGCTGCGCGTGCCATTCGTTACCACCCCGATTTCGAAGTCGGAGTAGGGGTCCACCATCAATTCATTGTAATTGTATCGCGGTTCGCCGGTGGTGTTCGTGCCGTCTATCATCACGGTGACCAGCCAATCGGCGAAAAAGGTGTCGAAGCTTTCTCCGGCCGCTTCTTCTACGGCATCGAAACCGTTCAATTCGGAAAACACGATATTCCGTAAGAAAGCCGCCCCACCGTCGTCGATCATCTCGGAACGTTCGAAATGCATGCCGCCCTGCTGTTCGAACAGATACATCATCAGCAACATGCCCATGGCGCGTTGGTTCAGGGTGTCGGCGTCGAAAGCGAGGCTGATTCGGTCGAAAACCGCCAGGAAGTCGCTAACCAGTTCGGGATTGTCCACTCCGTATCCGCTGACTTCCTCTGCCAGATGCGCCATGGCTTCATCCAGCCAGACCGGGGCGTAGGCGGCATCTTCATCGCCGTTTTCCCAACGTGTCCAGGTGTGGCCGGTGAAGTGCAGCAGGTGTTGGTATTCATGGATCAAGGTGGCTTTGATACTCGGAAGTTCGGCTTCGGTAGTCGGGATCGAGACGTAGATCATGTCGCGCTCGTTCGAGGGGTACTGCGGATCGTCGTCCGGCCAGAAGTCGGCCGACGAGAAAAAGCCCCACACGCCTTCGTCGTTGACATACGAGCTGATGAGCACTTGCAGTTGCCCGTCGCGATTGCGGTCGCTGGGGTGGGGATTGGCGGAGTCGATATCGCTCGGCTGAGAAAAGAAATCGCGTCCACGTTCGACCAGATGCTCACAGCTTTGTAAAAGCTCCCAGGTCCAGTCGCCGGGAAGGGGGCTGCGTTCGTCGATGAGCAGGGTACAGCTGTGGCCTTTGGCGAGCACGGTGGCCGTCACCTCGGTGAAGATCGTCCAGGCCGAGAAATGGAGGTTGATCCGAGATTGGCAGGTTCCCTGTTCACATACGCTTTCCTCGTCGCAATCCCAACTCAACTGGCATTGGCTTTCTTTGAGAACGGGTTTCGGTTTCGGGTTGTGGTACCGGTTGCGATTGAAAATCAGGCGGTCCCGTTCGCGCATGGCGTTGTCGCGTTGATAGCGAAAACGACGCGAGCCGAATGGCGCGTCGGTGGCGGGGGTGACGATGGACGTTTTGGCCATCAGCGGCATCGGGGGTTGGTTGGTGGTGGACAAGCTGTAGCTGACCGTTTCACTGGTGGTAGAGAGATCCTGCGCAATTACGATGACATCCGCGCCGTTTTCTCCGGTGTCGATGTCGATCGGGTCGAGGTCGTCGCTGATGGTGTAGGTGGCGACCTCAAACACGTTGGCGGCTTTGGCCTGGCACGCGCCGTTCAGGCAGATTTCGTTTTTCTCGCTGCAGTCGACCTGGGGAACCCATTTACCATCTTCGCAACGCAAGAGGATCATATCACTGCAGATTTGTCGTTCTTCGGGGCAATAGGTGTTGGAGCCATCGATCTGAATTTCTTCGCCACCGCCGCAGGCGGATAGCACGACCGCCGCCACGAAGTAGCCGAACCCGAGAATCCACGACGCGACTTTCATTCGAAACCTCGTTGATGCAAATAGAGGACAACCGCTATGCTAGCCCGATAACTTTCATGGAGTCAATGATAGAGTGTGAAGAAAGACGTTGCACTTTCGGCTGGCGGGATTATGCTGGCCGGATGAAGGAATACGAAACAGCGAAAAATGTCGAAGCGGGACTGTACATCCATTGGCCGTTCTGCGAGCGGAAATGCCCCTATTGCGATTTCAATTCGGTAGCCGGGGCTATTCCGCATGCGGCGATGGAAGCGGCCCTGCTTGCGGAATGGGATCAACGTCGCTCGGCGTTGGAGAATACGCGGTTGATGTCGGTGTATGTGGGTGGGGGAACGCCTTCCCTGATGCAACCGGCTACGTTGGAGCGACTGCTGGAAGCCGTGGCGAGAGAGCACGACCTCGCCAGGGCGGAAATCACCGTGGAAGTCAATCCCTCCAGTGCATTGCCGGATTTTCTGTCGGCGGCCCGCTCCCTGGGCGTCAATCGTCTTTCCATCGGTATCCAGAGCTTCAGCGATGAAGTATTACGGTTTCTGGGCCGAGTGCACGACGCGCAGCAGGCCCATGTCGCCATCGAAGCCGCACGCGCGGCCGGTTTCGACAATCTGAGCCTCGACCTGATCCTGGCGTCGCGCCCTTTGGGGCGGGCGGAATTGGAGCACGATCTGGCCGCGATTGTGCATCATCGGCCCGAACATGTTTCGGCCTATCTACTCGGCATCGAGACGGAAACGGCGTTTGGTCGTCGGGCGGCGGCGGGTGAGATTCTGACGCGGCCGGATTCGGAGGCGGTGGCGCAATTCAAACGGGTGCAGGACATTTTGCAGCAAGAAGGCTACGAGCACTACGAAATCTCCAATTACGCCCGACCGGACCGGCGCGCTCGTCACAACGGCCTTTATTGGAGTGGGGCTCCCTATCTTGGCTTGGGGCCGGGTGCGCACTCTTATCGTCCCCCCGGTTTCGATAGTTTGGGGAAGCGTTCGGAAAACATTCGGGATGTGGCGGCGTATCTTGAGCGTGTGGGAGTGGGCGAATCCCCGGTCGGGTTTGCCGAATCCTTGGGACCGGACACCCTGGCCCGAGAAACCATCATGACCGGTCTGCGGCGTCTCTACGGGATTACCGCCTGGGAATTTCGTGAAAGAACCGGGTTTGATTTGTCGCTACGTTATGGCGATGTCATTTCAAAGCTGGTTGTCGACGGTTTGCTGGTGACGGAGGGAACGGGGGCGGATCTGACGATACGTCTGGCCGAATCGGCCGTGTTGATCGCCGACGACGTCATTCTGGCTTTCTTCTGAGGCGAGATGGGATTTCCGGGCGCGGTATCCTTGACCGGGCTTTCGAAATACGCGATAATTATAGAATAAGTGACTTAATGTCGGCTCGATGATCTGTGATGGAACAGCTGCAACCGAGGAATCGTATGCCCAATACTCCGACAATTTTGATCGTGGATGATTTGGCGAAAAACGTCAAGTTGCTGGAAGCACATCTGGCGGCCACGGGTTTCCAAACGGAAACGGCCTATGATGGGGAAGAAGCGCTGGCCAAAGTCTGGGCCGATCCACCCGATCTCATCCTGCTCGATGTGATGATGCCCAAAATCGATGGTTTCGAGGTTTGTCGGCAGATCAAGCAGAAAGAGTCGACCCGCCTTATCCCGATCGTTATGGTTACCGCACTCGATCGTATCGAGGACAAAGTCAAGGGGATTCAAGCGGGAGCGGATGACTTCCTTACCAAGCCGGTCAATCGCCACGAACTGCTGGCGCGTACCCGCTCGCTGATTCGAACCAAGCTACTGAACGACCAGGTGCTTAACCTGAAAGGGATTCTGACCAGCCTGTTCGAGATCAGCACATTCGAAAAACGCTTTTCCGACCGCAGCGTGCTTTTGGCCGAGTTCTGCCGCCGAGCGGCCGACCTGATCGGAGCGGAGAGCGCAGCGGTCACGTTCTGGCATGGGGACAAATACGAAATCGATGCCAGTTACAATCTCACCGATGAAATCTGGCAGCAGGAACACCACGATAAACTGAACGCCGTGCGTCAAGTGATGGAGAACGGCGAAACGCTGTTCATTCGGAGCAGCCAGCGGGACATGCTGGAACGCTACGGCCTGTATTCGGGATACATCGGGGTGCCGTTGATCTCGGCGGCGGGTCGGACATTGGGGGCGGTGCATGCCTTCGGCGCCGGAGAAGACCTGCAGGAAGAAGCCGTGCGCCTGCTGATGATCGTGTCTCAGCGGCTGGGTTACGAAATGCAGATGAAAGACTACAACACCCGGCTGGAGCGGGAAGTCGATATGCGCACGGCAGAGTTGCAGCGTGCGTTGGGTGACCTGAAGGACGTCAACGAGAACCTCAGCCAGGCGCAGGCCGAAACCATCTTCCGCTTGGCGAAGGCGGCGGAATATCGTGACGAAGATACGGCCGCGCATCTCCATCGTATGAGCAATTATTCCTATATAGTCGCTCGGGAACTGGGGTTGGATATCGAGATGTGTTCATTGATCCAGCTCTCGTCCACCATGCACGACGTGGGAAAAATCGGTATCCCCGATTCCATTCTGCTCAAGCGGGGACGATTGACCCCCGAAGAGTATGAGGTGATGAAGGAACATACCTTGATCGGGGTCAGCATTCTGCGGGATTCGAGCTCGAAGGTTCTGCAGATGTCGGAGCGCATCGCGTTGTGTCACCATGAAAAGTTCGATGGCAGCGGGTATCCCCATGGGCTTGAGGGAAACGATATTCCGATCGAAGCGCGTATCGTGGCGATTACCGATGTTTTCGACGCGCTGACCACCAAGCGTGTCTATAAACCGGCTTTTTCCGTAGATGAGGCACTTGGCATCCTGAAAAAAGACAACAGCAAACATTTCGATCCAATCGTTTATGATGCGTTTCGATCCGCTCTCACACAGATTCTGGACGTAAAGGATCAATTTCCGGAACTTGTGGATATGGGGGATCGCTCTCTCGGAATGTAATTTGAAGCAATCCTGAGTAAAAAAAAGTATTGACAGATTGGAAGTTTATGGTAGGCTACGGTCCAATCTACGGCTTAATCACAGTGTCTTTATAGGAGGTGGGTAAATGAAAAAAGCTTTGATTCTGGCTCTGATCGCGATGGTGTCGATGTTCATGTTTGCTTGCAGTGATGACGACAGCAATGTCGATGGTTGCAAGTCCTACTGTGACAAGACCAAAGAGTGTGACGAGACCGGCACGATCACCGAGGAAGTTCTTCAGGCTTGCTACGCGGCTTGCGAAGCGGCTGGTGAAGAAGGCGCCGGCGTGGCCGTGAACGACGATCTGTTGGCGTGTGCCGATGAGGCGAGCTGCGATGATTTCGCGACCTGCATCACCGAAGCGGCTACCGGCGACGATGGTGACGATACCGAAGAGTAATCTAGCGAATCGGTAAATGAAAGAGGCGTTTCGGCGCCTCTTTTTTTGTTTATGTATCCAGATATTCCTGTGTACTGAAATATTAAAATACTTGGAATTACTAAGGATTATATTGTCTGCGGGTCGGGTGTTTGGCCAAAACGGACGGTTAAATAGAAAACGGGCGACCGAAAGGCCGCCCGTTGTTGCTTCAGGGTGGGTCTAATTTTCGATGAAGCTCTTCAATTTTCCTGAACGGGAGGAATGTCGAAGCTTTTTCAACGCTTTAGCTTCAATCTGACGGATTCGCTCGCGGGTTACTTCGAAGTTTTGTCCCACTTCTTCGAGGGTGTGGTCGGAGCGCTCGCCGATGCCGAAGCGCATGCGCAGCACTTTTTCCTCGCGCGGCGTGAGGGTGGAAAGCACTTTGCGAGTTTGCTCGGACAGGTTCAGGTTGATGACCGCCTCGGAGGGCGACACAATCTGTTTGTCCTCGATGAAGTCGCCCAGGTGGCTGTCTTCCTCTTCGCCGATGGGGGTTTCCAGGGAAATCGGTTCCTTGGCGATTTTGAGCACTTTGCGTACTTTGTCCACCGGGAGATCCATGCGCTCGCCGATTTCTTCGGGTGTGGGTTCACGACCGATTTCCTGAACCAGGTGGCGCGAGGTGCGGATCAACTTGTTGATGGTTTCGATCATGTGCACGGGAATACGGATGGTGCGGGCCTGGTCGGCGATGGCGCGCGTGATGGCCTGGCGGATCCACCAGGTGGCATAGGTGGAGAACTTGTACCCGCGCTGGTACTCGAATTTGTCAACCGCCTTCATCAGGCCGATGTTGCCTTCTTGGATGAGATCGAGGAACTGCAGCCCGCGGTTGGTGTATTTTTTCGCAATCGAGACCACCAGGCGCAGGTTGGCCTCTACCAGCTCCGATTTGGCTCGCTCCTGTTCGCGCTTGCCTTCCATGATGTTGCGGTAGGTGTAGCGGATTTCATCGGTGGTCAGGTGGGTTTCGGTTTCGATGGCGAAACGGCGCTCCTGTGTGGACGTGAAGCGTTCTTCATAATTCATCAGCGCTTCGCGGCTGAGTTTGAGCTTTTTGCTGATCTTCGTTTCCATCGCGCGGCGCTTGTAGAACTGCTTCATCTCTTCGCGGAAATCTTCGTAGGACATTCCGAGCGCCTGCTCGATGCTGCGCATACCGCAGGAGACTTCCAGCACGCGGTCGTTGTAAGCCTTCATCTTTTCGACGATATGATCGATCTGTTTTTTGTTGAGCACGATTTCTTTCAGCAGCGTGCGCAACTTGGTCTTGATGTTGTCCATCTGGGTTTCGAATCGCTGGACCTGCTTTTCAGTGGGGGAGCCGATGGCCTGGAAGCGTTTGAGCAGGTTGCGGCGTTCGCGGTCGTAGCGCCGGATACGATCGATGATGCCGATGACCTTTTCGGCCAGGGCTTCCTCATTGGCTTCCGAATCTTCTTCTTCCGGGTCGCCTTTCAGGATGTCCCGGGCGCGGGTGGCACCGCTTTTCAATTTTTCGGCGATCGCGAGCACTTCGGCGATGGCCAGCGGCGAATCCAGGATGACGTCGAGCATCTTCTGTTCGCCCGCTTCGATGCGTTTGGCGATTTCGACTTCGCCTTCGCGGGTAAGCAGGGAAACCGACCCCATTTTTCGCAAATACATGCGTACCGGGTCGTTGGACTTGGCAGCGGAGGTGTCCTCCTCGAACTCTTCCTGCTGGTCGTCGTCATCGCCGTTTTTCGAATGGTTGTCTTCGAATTCCTTCTGATCCTCGACAACCTCGATTTTCATCTCTCCGAGCATCACCATGATGTCATCGAGGTACTCCGGGGTTACTTTCTCGTCGGGTAGGGCCCTGTTGACTTCATCATACGTGATATAGCCGCGTTCCTTGCCTTTGCCGATCAGCTTGTCCAGAGTCTGTGTCGATTCCTTGTCTTTGGACATATACACCACCTCGCCTGCTTAGTGGGCTGTGTTTGTTTTCATGCCATGCAGTTTCTGATAGAGCCGGACGAGTTCTTGCGCCCGGTTCGCCTTCTCATCGGATGCTGCGCCGTTTTGGCCTGCCATGTCGCGTTTCACCCGCCGAATATCATGTTCGATCTCTCGGACGCTTAATAATTTTATGCAGTCGTCATACGAACGCTGCACGCTTTCTTCGTCCGCTACCGAGTTAATGATAAGATTGGCGATGCGATTCTTCCATTCCGTATCATCTGCCAGATCCAGCAGCACCGATGGGTCGGGTTGTTCCCCATCTTCCAACATGTCAAGGATGGCTGCCGCCACCCGCATCAACGGTTCGTTCTGAATTTTGTCCAGCACGTCTTCGGAAAGGAAACGGGGGGCGACGATTTGCGGATACGCGTACAGCAGCGACACCAACTCTTCTTCGGCCGATGCGTATCGATCGTTTCCAACCCCTTTGGATGCGTCGATGACTGCCCGATCCGGCAGCCGTTCCCAATTCCGTTTAGTCCCGTTTTGTCGCAGAAGCTGCATCAGTAGTTGCTGGCGCAGGTTCAAGCGCGATGCAATCTTCTGCACGTATAGTTCCCGCTCGACGATGTCGGCGATTTTTGCCAACATCGGAACGATCCGCTGCAAACAGTCGGATGTCCCCCGCGGTCCCATATCCTGATCTAAATACTGAGCTTCGAGCCAAATGTCAAATAAATACTGGGCGTTGTCTAACAACGCACCCATCGCCTCGGCTCCTTCGGCCTTTAAAAAGCTGTCCGGATCGTGGTTGTCCGGCAAGATAACGGCACGGGCATTGACGGAATCGGACAGAAAGAGGTCGAGGGACCGGAACATGGCTTTTTGTCCGGCCTCGTCGCCATCGAACAGCAAAACGAGGTTACGGGTCATGCGTTTGAGAAAGCGGATGTGCTGCTGGGTCAAGGCCGTACCAAGCGTCGCTACCGTTTCTTCGAAACCGAACTGGTGCATCATCACCACATCGAGGTTGCCCTCGACCACCAGAACCCGGTCTTTGCGATTGATTTCGCCCCGTGCGACATGGTAGCCGTAGAGACAGTCCGATTTGGAAAAAATGGGTGATTCCGGGCTGTTGATGTACTTGGCGTTGTCGTCGGCCAGGGTGCGGCCCCCGAAACCGACAACCCGGTCGTGTTGCATGATGATGGGAAACATCAAGCGGTTGCGGAAACGATCGTAGTAGCCGTTGCGCTTTCCGGGAGCGACCAGCCCGGCTTTTTCCAGTCGTTGCGGGGTTTGGTCGGAGCTCATGGCGCGGAGCAGGTTGTCCCAGCCTTCGGGGGCGTATCCCAGGCGGAAACGTTCGATCATTTCTTTGTTGACGCCGCGTTTCTCCAGGTATTTCCAGGGGATCGAGTCTTTGGGTTGACGGATGAGTTGTTGCTGGAAAAGCTCCATGGCCTGGCGGTTGACGGCGTAGAGCTGGTCGGTTTCACTGAGCCGCAAGCGTTCGGCCGGGCTCATATCACGCACCTCGGGCAGTTCCACGCCGGTTTCCTCGGCCAATTGTTTTACGGCTTCCATGAAACTCAGGTTTTCCATTTCCTGGATGAATTTGATGGCGTCGCCGTGGGCCGAGCAGCCGAAACAGTGGTAGAAACCGCGCTCCTCCGAAACGGTGAAGCTGGGGGCCGAATCTTTGTGAAACGGGCAGAGGCCTTTATGGCTGCGTCCGGCGCGCTTGAGTTCCACGTAACGCCCGACCACCGCAACGATGCTGACGCGGCTTTTTATGTCCTGCAGCAGGTGATCCGGTAATTTGGCGAAGGCGGACATGAGCGAGGCTTCTCCATCAAGCAGACAAATGGCCGTTCGCCATTTTCACAATAACCTTATAAGTGTAAGTTCACGAATACACGAAAGTCAAATTCTATTTTGTATCCCTTTGTCCCTCAGCGGAAACGGTGGGGTGGCGCAGGCTGCCCAACCAGATGACCGGCAGACGAAACAGGAGCCAGAACACGAACTTCCGGTAGCTGATGCGTTGTAGTTGGACGTCGAAATAGCGCGCCAATACGGTTGGACTGGAAGTGAGAATCCGCAAAAAGAGATTGGGGATGTGGTACATCAGCTTGGACAGGCGCAGGGCGTCTTCCAGATTGCGTCCGAATTCGCCCCGGCAGGCCTGGGTGTAACGTTTGAGAAACCGTTCCGATACATCGTCCGCTTCGATTGCCTGATCGAGCGTCTGAGCGGCGAGTTGACCCGAGCGGATGGCGAACGAAATGCCTTCGCCGGTAAAGGGATCGACAAAGCCCGCCGCATCGCCCACCAACAGACAGCCGTCGCTTGCCAAGCGGCGCGGAACGCCGCCTCGTGGGATCGGGTGGCCTTTTTGAGAAGGATGCCGTTCGTTGAAACCTCTGGAACGGCTGAAATCGGACATGGCTTCCGGGTAGTCGTGCATGACGGAACTCAAGCCGCCGATGCCCACGGAATAATGGGAGCCATGGTGAAAGACCCAGCCGTAACCGAATTCGGCTACGCCGAAATGGATGTCGATGACCTGCCGGATGTCCGCGAAACGATCGGGAGTTTCGACGGGACGCTCCGCTTCCAGGCAGAACCCGCGTTCGGCCGGGGTGTCGGGAGGACGTACGTGCGTGTGCAGGCGTCCCACCGCTCCCTCGGCGATGACCAATGTCTGGGTGCTGTAGGCCGCAATCGGCGTTTCCACGCGAAAACGGTTGCCGCTGTGTTGGATGCGCTCCGCTTTTTCGTAGCGGATGGTCGCACCGGCTTCTTCGGCCTTTTTCAGCAAAAAGTGATCGAAGTGGGAGCGGGTGACCAGCAGCGCCATGCGCGAGTCGTGGCGGTGCTCCAAAGTGCGACCGCGATACGTGATCCGCGCTCCCATCGCTTCCGCGTCGATGAGGTCGGGAGGCAGCGTGAAGCCCAGTCGCCGGTACGTATGTTCGGAAAGCGCGCCCCCACAGAGTTTGCGGCGTGGCATGGGGGCTTTTTCGAGCAGGAGAACGCGTCTCCCGGACAGGGCCAGGCTGCGTGCCGCGCTCGACCCGGCAGGGCCGCCGCCGATAACGATGGTGTCGAAACTTTCGAGTCCGTCCAAGGCGTCTTGCGGACATTGCGGGAAGTCAGTGCCGGCTTTCGGTGTAACACGGCGGCTAAGCCGAATCGCGATCAGGATGACAGCGATTAGCGCGATCGAACCGATCCAGCAGGCCATAAATCACCCCTCAAACACTTAACGACGCTTAGCGGTTCAGGTACTCATTCGCGGTCTGAACGATCCCCTGCGGCGAAAAGCCGTATTGTTCCAGAACGATCCCGCCGGGGGCGGAAGCTCCGAAACGATCGACGCCCAGCACGTGACCTTCATCGCCTACGTATTGGGACCAGCCGAGCGTGATGCCCGCTTCGACCGCCATGCGGGCCTTGACCGTGGGCGGCAGAACCTGCTCGCGGTAGGCGGCGTCCTGGCGCTCGAACAGTTCCCACGAGGGCATGGAGACGAGGCGCGTTTTCACACCCTGGGCGGTGAGAGTCTGATAGGCTTCGAAGGCCGGGCCGACTTCGGATCCGCTGGCGATCAGGATAAAGGTCGGTTGGCTATCTTCGGCGTCCGCCAGAATGTAAGCTCCACGCATCAGGCCCTCGGCCGGAGCGACGATGTTGCGATCGAGAGTGGTCAAGCCTTGACGACTCAGCACCAGCGCCAAGGGTCCCGCTTTGTGGGTCATGGCGAAACGCCAGGCGGCTTCGGCTTCACCGGCATCGCCGGGGCGGATCACGGTCAGACCGGGAATGGTGCGTAGTGCCATGAGTTGTTCCACCGGCTGGTGGGTCGGACCGTCTTCACCCACGGCCAGCGAGTCGTGGGTATACACGTAGATGACCGGCAGTTCGGCCAATGCCGCCAGGCGGATGGACGGGCGCATGTAGTCGCTGAACGAAAAGAAGGTCGAGACGTAAGGGCGGATACCGCCGTGGTAGGCCATTCCGTTGGCGGCGGCGGCCATGGCGTGTTCGCGGATGCCGAAGTGCAGATTGCGGCCCGCGCCGCTCTGGCCGTCGAAGGCTGCTTCGCCTTTGATCTGGGTTTTGGTGGACGACCCGATATCGGCATCGCCCCCGACGAGGAACGGCACTTTGGCGGCGATGGCGTTTAAAATCTCACCGGCGCTTTTGCGGGTGGCCACTTTTTCCCCGACCGCGAAAGCGGGCAGGTCGGTATCCCAACCTTCGGGCAGGCGACCGGCCAGGGTGTCGGTCCATTGTTTGGCGAGGTCGGGATGGGCTTTCGCATAAGCCGCGAAGCTTGCGTTCCATTTCGCTTCCCAGTCGGCGCCCGCCGCACGAGCCTCGGCCGTCCACGCGGCGGCTTCGGCCGGAACGAAGAACTCCGCGTTCGGGTCCAGGCCCAGCGCTTTTTTGGTCAGCTTGATTTCGTCGCTGCCCAGCGGCGCACCATGAGCGGCGCAGGTGCCTTGTTTGGCCGGAGACCCGTAACCGATGGTGGTTTTCACAAGAATAAGCGAGGGTCGGCCGGTCTCGGCTTTGGCCTTCTCGATGGCGGTATCGATGGCGGCGAGATCCGTGTTGCCTTCCTCCACGCGCAGCACTTGCCAGCCCATGGCGGTAAAGCGCGCCGCCACGTCTTCCGTCGAGAAACACAGTGAGGCGGGTCCGTCGAGGGTGACATCGTTGGCGTCGTAGAGGTAGATCAGTTTGCCCAGTTTCATGTGTCCGGCCATGGAAGCGGCTTCATAGCCGATGCCTTCCATCAGGTCGCCGTCGGACACCAGAGCGTAAGTGTAATGATCCACCAGGGTTGCTTCCGGGCGATTGAAACGATGGGCCAACAGGCGTTCTGCGATGGCCATGCCCACGGCGTTGGCGGTTCCCTGGCCGAGGGGGCCGGTGGTGGCCTCGACTCCCGGTGTCAGGCGATATTCCGGATGCCCCGGTGTGCGGCTGCCCCACTGACGGAAGGCTTTGAGGTCGTCCAGGCCGAGGTCGTAACCGGCCAGATGCAGCAGGGAGTAAACGAGCGCGCTTCCGTGACCGGCCGACAGGATGAAGCGGTCGCGATCGGTCCAGGTCGGATTGGCCGGGTTGTGGCGCAGGTGCCGACGCCACAGGACATAAGCCATGGGTGCCGCGCCCAACGGCAAACCGGGATGTCCCGAGGCGGCCTTTTCGATGGCGTCGATGGCAAGGGCGCGCAGGGTGTTGACGCAAAGGGAATCGGCTTTGGAAAACGCAACGCTCATTCGGATTTCTCCCTGGATGACGGTTCGGGTTCTCGATATTGTATTTTCGGGGCTGTCGATCACCGGGTGTTGATCTCGTTACCAAAACGCCTTTGAGGACGGGCACCTAAGGGGCTGACAGGGTGAAATCGGGGTGTTGAGGGAACCAAACCCGTCCGTTTGCAGCATGGCGGCCTTATTCGGCTGGCGTTTCCTCAATCGTGGCGGTGTTCGGCAACAATTCAAGCACTTTTTCAATCAGATCGACCGGATTGAGCGGTTTGGTCAGGGCGTCGTTGGCGCCGAGTTCTTTCATTTCGTCGATGGCTTCCGGGTAACCCGTAATGACCAGGACCTTGATGTCTTCGGTGCCTTCGGTCTTCTTGATGGCGCGCAGTACTTCGGGGCCATCCATGCCGGGCATCTGGATATCCAGGCAGATCAGATCGGGGATGGTCTGCCCGATTTTGATCATGGCTTCGTAGCCGCTGTTGGTCGAATCGATTTTAAAACGGTACGGCGATTTTTCAAGCGCACGGGTGATGAATTTCACAACCGCCGGTTCATCGTCCACCACCAGTACCGTAGATGGATGATTGAGCACCGAGGTATCCAGCTTGTGTTCATGCATGAAGGCGATCAAGTCTTCCCGGACGATGGTCCAGGTACCGGTGATCGGATTCTGGGCCGCCGGTATCCGTCCGGTCGATAAGTAATGGCGGGCCGTTCGGGCCGGGATACCAAGCAAATCCGCTACTTTCCCACTTGTATACGATTCTTTCGCCATGTTTATCTCTCTGGAAAACGTCGTCTTGTAATACGTTACCGTTTTGCCTAACTCACGAACGCCGGTGTATGGACACGGTGGCTATCCACGTGGATTGAGATACCGGTGAATGTAAAGATTCATAGCAAATGCCCGTCCGATGTGCAAATGAAAAAAGCAGCAAAGGCAGATCTGTTTTCTTACTTCACCATTTTTGACGGCAACGTCAGCCGCTTTGTATTAAATCAGGGGCGGAACCGACTATGGAATTTCCAAAGCACTTTTGGAACTGCGGTGCGGCATGGAGGCTCCACGGTTCATTTTGGGACGTGTGCCGGAGTCGTGGTCTCGCTTCGATCTGGGTTGAACGAAGGATTGATCGGAACTTTGCACTTTCAAGCCGCTTCGTCGTGCTTTGTTTGTTCGCTAATCTTTAGGGTTGGCAACCTAATCTTTTACGCCATCACGGAATAGATATTTTGTTCCGTAAATACCCGAATATCGCAGTTAAGTGATTTTGCATAGGCAAAATAAAGAAAAACTCAAGTTCGATCCGAAGATGCCGAATATACTTGTAGGTTATGGCAACTTGGCAAAGCAGCAAATAGGCAATTGCGGCCGCTCAACATGATTTACATCCGGCCGGTCGTGAATGCCGACTTTAATATCAGAAATTGATGGCTTTGTCAGTAGATCCTGGACCTAGGAGGAGACCATGTCGCTACAGACCAACGAATCGGTTACGCAGAAACAAGAGATACCCCAGGTTGGGGCGTCGCTGGCCGGGAAGTATATGACTTTCAAGCTGGCGGCGGAGGAGTACGGGCTTGAGATTCTTAAAGTCCGTGAAATTATTGGATTAATGGACATAACTCGTGTTCCGCGGACGCCGGAATTCATGCGGGGAGTGATCAATCTGCGGGGGAAGGTCATTCCGGTTGTGGATTTGCGGCTGAAGTTTGGGATGGAGGAAGCCGAGGCCACCGACCAGACGGTGATCATCGTGGTGCAGCTGATCGCGGGGGACACCGAGCTGACGATGGGCATTGTGGTGGATGAGGTGTTGGAAGTGTTGGATATCGAACCGTCCCAGATCGAGCCTCCGCCGAGTTTCGGGGGGACTCAGGTGGATACGGATTTCATTTTGGGGGTGGGCAAGTCAGATAAGCGCGTGATTTTTTTACTGGATATCAACAAAGTCTTATCGGCGGCAGAGATTGCCCAAGTCACGAATCAGTCGGAATAACGATAACCTTATGAGAAGACCAGGAACTCGTCAAGACCGGAGGGTGGAGCTATGAAATGGACGATTCAGAAAAAACTGCTAGCCGTATTGGTCCCGGTGATTATCGTCGCCATTGGGGTGATGACCTATATCGCTTATCTTAACTCGAAAACCAGCATCCTCGATATCGAGGCGGCCCGAACGCATCTACTGGTGAAAAACACAGTCGATACGATCGACAATTGGTTGGACGATCGCATCGCCCAACTGAAAGTTCTCAGTAACAATCCCGTTTATGCGCAAGCGGCCATGGGGCAAGATCAGGATCTCGCGCGTGCGGAGTTGGCGGCCGTGCATAAGGAATTTCCGTATTACGAGGCGATTTTCGTTGCCACTCCGGCGGGGTTGATCGTTGCGGATTCCATCGATGGAAAAGCACAAGGCATCGATATCAGTCGTATGGATGAGTACGCCGAAAATGCCGTGGAGTCACGCAAAGGTAAAATTCATTTGGGAGATGTTTTCGTCTCGCCCGCGACCGGTCGGCCGGTTGCCTTGCTGACGGGGCCGTTATACGATCAGGGTCGAATCGTCGGCATGTTGGGGATGCCGCTTGAAATCAATTACCTGTCGGATGCCCTGGTCGCCGAGACGAAAATCGGCCAGTCGGGTTACATTTACATTACCAAGTCCGATACCACGATCATCGCCCATCCCAAGAAGGAAAACATTCTGAAGACCAACTTGGTCCAACTGGGATTCGGACAAGTGCTGATCGATGAAAAGAATGGCAGCACCGTCTATAATTTCAAGGGCGAAGACCGAGTGGCCCATTTCCAGACCTTCGAACGCACCGGCTGGGTCGTGGCGACCAGCACGCTGCAATCCGAGATCCTGCAACCGGTAGCTTCCATGGCGAATACTCTTTTAGCTATCGGTGTCGTCGCCGTCATCTTCCTGATTATCATGTTGATTGCGGCGGCACGCAAGATAGTGGCCAAACCCATCGGCGCGATGGTCGAGGTCGTCGGGGAATTGAGTGAAGGTAATCTCGATGTCTCTCTCAACTTCCACAGTAATGACGAAGTGGGTGATCTCGGAGAGGCGCTGAGCCGCATGATCGAGGCGGAAAAAGAGATGGCGCATGCCGCGAAGGCCGTGGGACAGGGTGACTTGAGTGTTTCCCTACGGCCGCGTTCCCCGAAAGATACCTTAGCCTTGTCTCTGAAAGAGATGGTGGAGTCGATCCAGTCGTTGAAGTCCGAGTTGCAGAAGACGATCGATCAGCAGAAGGCGGGCGAGCTCGACGCGCGCAGCAATGCCGGTCAGTTCCAGGGTGCGTATGCGGATCTGGCGCAGGGTATGAACGATGCGTTGGACGCGATTGCCAATCCGGTGATGGAATCGATCGAGATTCTGGGCGAATATGCCGACGGCGATCTGAGCAAGGAAATGCGCAAGTTGCCGGGCAAGCAGATCGTCTTGACCAACGGGCTGAACCTGATTCGCAAGAACCTGTTGAGTCTGGTTGAGGAACTCAAGGCCCTGATTAACGCGGCGGTGGCGGGTCAATTGTCCAAACGCGGAGACGCGGGGCAGTTCAAGGGCGCTTACAAGGAAATCCTGCAAGGCACCAACGACCTGTTGCAGGCGGTGGTGGAGCCGCTCAACGAAGCGAACGAAGTGTTGGAAGTGCTGTCCAACAACGACCTGCGGGCGCGCGTGAAGGGCAGCTACCAGGGCGATCTGGACAAGCTCAAGAGCGCCATCAATCGGACGGCGGAAGTGCTGCACGACGCTCTGTGCCAGGTGGCTGAGGGCACCGAGCAGGTGTCGAGCGCGGGCCATCAGATCGCATCGTCGAGTCAGTCGGTGGCCTCGGGTGCGTCCGAGCAGGCCAGTTCGCTGGAAGAAACCTCCAGTTCGTTGGAGGAAATGGCTTCCATGACCAAGCAGAATGCCGATAACGCGCTGCAGGCCAACAGTATGGTGCAGACGACCCATAAGGCGGCCGAAGAGGGCGGCGTGTCGATGAAGCAGATGATCGAGGCGATGGGCCAGATCAAGAGTGCGGCGGAAGGGACGGCGGCGATTATCCGCGACATCAACGAGATCGCGTTCCAGACGAATCTTCTGGCGCTCAATGCGGCGGTGGAAGCGGCGCGCGCCGGTGAGGCGGGCCGCGGGTTCGCGGTGGTAGCCGAGGAAGTGCGTAACCTGGCGCTGCGCTCGAAAGAGGCGGCGGCGAAGACCGAGGCGCTGATCAACCAGAGCGTGAGTCTGGCGGGTAGCGGCGAGGGGATTTCGCACGAAGTGGATGCCAAACTGGCCGAGATCGTGGCGTCGGTGGGCAAGGTGACGGAGATCGTGGGCGAGATCGCGACGGCCAGCCAGGAACAGAGCCGCGGCATCGAGCAGGTGAATTCGGCGGTGGCGCAGATGGACCAGGTGACGCAGCAGAACGCCGCGAACTCCGAAGAATCCTCCAGCGCCGCGCAGGAGCTCTCCAGCCAGGCCGCCGAACTCCAGAACCTGGTCGGACAGTTCGCCTTGAACCGCCAGGGTTCGAAATCGAAAGGCGTGAGCATCCGTTCGAAGGGAGTGACGCGCTTTTCCAGTCCGCAAGAACTCACCAAAGGTGGAAACAGCGGGATTCACCTGGATCCTGAAGAAGTGATTCCGCTTGACGACGACCCGGTCTTCTCCGACTTCTAAAATTAAAGGGTTGTCGACGCGAACGGCGGGGCCTTCGGCTCCGCCGTTCCTGTGTTTATGGATGCATACGCCAAGACGCGCCTGACTTTCAGAGCTGTCGCAAAAATTTGCTGGTGCCCCAACGAGCAGCGCTTTTAAAGGCCAAGCGCGGGTGGCGGCGTGCCGCTTGTTTCAGCAGTGCCAGCTTGAGCGGGTCGCGGGTCCACACGTATTCCTTGATCAGATTTTCCATCCAGAATTCAGGATTGACGAACGTGGCCGGACCCAGTGGGTGTGTGAGAGCGCGTCGGACGAGCGGGGCCGAAAGCGCATCGTGACGATGGTGTAACCAGGCACGCACGATGCGCTCGCGAGTTTCGGGGTTTTCCATGTCGAGTGCATCGAGGGCGGCCTGTTGGTAATGGGCGGCGTGGCGGTCGACGGCCGAGACATTCTGCGAGGTCAATCCATCCTGGTTGAGGCGATAGTGAAGGCCGATCTGCGGGAGTTCGACCAAGGTCGTTTGGAGAGACAGCCGCAGCCACAAGTCGTAGTCTTCCGCCTGTTTGGCTTTGGGATCGTATTGCACCGGCGCGTGACCGATCAAACGACGAAACAAGACCGTCGGATGGGCCAGGCAGTTTCCGGTTAACAGACGCTCGTTGATGGGCAAGGGGTTCGCACGAACCGGACACGGATCTGTGATGCGGCCTTCGTGATCGATCAAGCGATAGCGCATGCCCACCAGACCCACGTCCGGGTGGCAGTCGAGATAGCGAACCTGTGTTTCCAGACGTGCGGGCAGGGCGATGTCGTCCGCATCGATGCGGGCGATGTAGAGCCCCTTGGCGGTTTCAATCCCGAAATTCAGAGAGGGTGCCAGTCCCCGTTTGGATTTGAACGAGATTACGCGCAGGCGCGGGTCGGAGAGGCTCGCCAGATAAGCGGACGTTCCGTCGTTGGAGGCGTCGTCGATGACGATCAGTTCGAAGTCGGGAAAAGTCTGTCCGAGAATGGAGTCCACCGCTTGCGACAGATAGGGCATGCCGTTGTAAACGGGAAGCAGGACGCTGATGCGCGGTGTGGAAGTTTCATTCATCATCGCCGACCGTATGGGGGTTCAACCGTGTACCTGGCCGATTCGGCTTTCAGTATAGCGCGAAACGGGCGGTGCTCCAATTTCTTGCGGTGCTTTCCTTTATTCGGGCGGCTCGGCGACGGGAGCGGCTGCGGGTGTGTTGGCGGGTTCGGGCTCGGGGTCCTCGTCGACAATTTTTGGACCCAGCAGATACTCCACCGAATGGAATCCGCCATTTTCATTCGGCTTGACCGCGAAGGCGATCCGTTCGACTTCCGGTTTGAGCAGGTTATACAGGTAGCCGGGGCGATTGCGATTCATCCACAGCATCTCGTCTAAACGATCGAAGCTGCGGGTACTCTGGTAGGCTTTACAGCCCAACTTGGTTTTCAGATCGGGATCAAATGGGACCTCGCAGGTGGGATGCTCCACTTGCTGCTGAGCGAGCTGAGCGGCTTCGGCGTCGTAGGTGAGCGGTTTGAGCCCTTTCGCTTGTCGGACCGCATTGGTGCTGTCGAGCAGCCGCTGAATCCATTCCTGCGGATCAGCGGGATTGGCACGTGGGCGCAGGATGGCGACGGTCGGTTTTTGCAGTTCTCTGATCCCAATGAAAATCGGAAGCCAAAGCGCTGGCCGGGTCCAGTTTCGGGCGTCGGACACGGGTGTTTCTTCCGCGCCGGTGACAGGTTCGCGATACCAGATTCCGACTGGGTAGTGGCCCGGCTTTGTGGGGGCGGTCAGGGTGATGGAAAAACGTCCGTCTTGATCGGGATGGATTCGTTGCTTGTTAATCGCGCCGTCGTCACCTTCGAAATAGGCGTTGTAGCGATCGGAGCGGACCAGGAAGCGTCCCGAGACGGTGAAAGGTTGACCCGGTTGCGGGTATTTGGCTAGCGGATCGAGTTGCAGCTTATTCTGTACCACGAGCACCGCCTGGGCATAGCGCGATAGCTGGTAATTGACGCGGGCGACACCGAAGCTGAAGTGGCCGTCGGGGTGTTTTTGCAGAAGGTCGGTAAGTTTTTCCGCGCGTAGCGCCAGGTGTTGGTCCAGCCGGGTGGACAAGCTGCGGCCTTTCGAGCTTCGGTAGCTGACGCAGTAATATTGACCGCTACGACCATAACGCCAGAGGCCCCACTGGGCATAGCCGTCGGGCGGCAGGCGGCTTTCGGATGCGCCCAGATAGGCGAAGCGATGGCTGACCAGATCCAGCGCGGGATCGTGTCGGATGCGCATGTGCAGATTGGCGGGAATGTGTTTCAACAGGCGCTGCGCCAGCGGCGAGGCATCGCCCAGCAAGGCGGGCAGCTCGGGATGTTCATAGGTGTCGAGTGTAGCTTCGATCCGGCTGCGTTGATCGTCGTTCATGGCCGCGAGCGGGGAGGGCGAGGAAGCGCCGCGGCAGGCGGTCAGAATCAGGATAGCGAGCATCAAGCCCAGCGCGAGTTTGGGCGACAATCGGTCGATTTTGGCCTGCATACGTCTCTCCTAACCTGATAGCCGGTTGGTCTTTGTGATGGCTGATGCGGCAAGTATAGGAGGATATGACGAAAATCGCAACTCTTTCAGCGGCGATGGAGTGGGTGCGATTCAGAAGACGTCCGGTGGCGGGTAAGATGAAAAAAATTCGGGCCCGCAAGCCCGAATCATCTTTCAAGATATGCCTGTTTCACAATGGTGGACGTTTCAGCCTGCGCTGAAGTAGTCGGGTGCGTTGCCGGGCTTCCATTTGATGTTGCAACCGATGCTGGGTGCCTGTTCGGCGGGCGCGGCGGTGCCGCTCAACACGGCGTCGAGGGCGGCGCGCAGATCCTGACCGGTGACCGGCTGGTCGTTGCCGGGGCGGCTGGCGTCGAATTGACCCCGGTAGACCAGCTTGCGTTCGCGGTCGAAGAGGAAGAAATCGGGGGTGCAGGCGGCGCGATAGGCCTTGGCCACACGTTGCGTTTCGTCGTAGAGATAAGGGAACGTGTAGCCCAGCGCCGCGGCTTCTTCCTTCATTTTGTCGGGTGCGTCGTCGGGATAGTTGTGCGCGTCGTTGCTGTTGATGCCGACCGCCGCCAGTCCTTTCGCTTGGTACTCCGTGATCAGGGCGGCCAGCTCGCGGTTGATGTGTTTGACGAAGGGGCAGTGATTGCACATGAAGACCGCCAAAAAGGCCGGGGCGCCCTTGAAGGTCGACAGGGAAACGGTTTCGCCGTCGACGTTCGGGAGCGTGAAATCGGGGGCCTGCGTGCCGATGGGCAACATGGTGGATGGTGTTTTGGACATGGCGTTCTCCTTTTCAAACAATGCCATCCGCTGAGTGTCATGGATGGCGAATCGATTTTGTATCCGAACTTCTCATAGGAGAGAATCGGGGCCCGGATCATTCCAACGGAATGCGGTGGGGACGAAATCTAATAACGGTCGTCGCCCTTGCCCAACTGCCGCTCCAGCCAGTCGGCCTGTCGGGCGATTTCGACCAACAGAGTCTGCAACTCCGCGCGGTCGGCCGTCTCGGCGAGCTGGTTGGCCTGCATGACGATGTGCGGCTGTCCCGCGATATCGCGCCAGACGATGGAACCGAAGGGCAGGCGGGCGTTCAGTTTCAGCAACCGCAGGGCTTGGGTTTCTTCGGCGCTGCCGCAGAGGGAGACGAAACCGATCAAATCGCGTCCGGCAGTATCGCGTCCGTTCATGAACACATGGACGGTCTGACGACGGCCGTCTTCCAACTTGGCGTTGATGGCCAGCCCCGAGGCGGTGCTTTTGCAGGTGTAACCGAGGGTGGCGGCGATGTCGCGCAGTTGGTCTTCGGCCAGCGGACGCGCCGGAGGGATGCCGTCCGCTTCCCCGTTGTCGGACTCGCGAAACGCGGCGTCGCGGGCCGCAGCGTCCAGGGTCTCGCCGCAATTCATGCAGAGAGCGATGCCGGGGGAATTGGGCTGTCCGCAACTGGCGCAGGTGACGAGGGTGTATCCCATGGTGGCTCCTATTGCTGATATCGACGCTTCATCCTGCCGGTTTTTAACGGCTCGGTCAAGCGAAGGCTGAACGGCTGCGCCAAGCACTCATCATGAACGGACTTTTAATGGGTGTGAGAGATTCGGGGTAGGTTGACTCGCATTTTAGCCGACACATGAATTGTCGGGCACGCCGTGCCCGGCCTTAAATTAAGAAGCTATAAGTTAGTCCGACCTCGATTTATTAATCCTAGATACATGAATAATGCGGAGGTGATTATTGCAAAGTCTAGTCCGGAAAATATTCTCGGAATTTTTAGTTTGTCCAATATTATAACCTCGTAATAGCTGGCCCAGTCAACAACACCAAATGCATTATAAGCAATCAAGCCTGATACAATCCAATCAGAGATGAAAACCAATAAAAATATTAAATACATCCAAACCGGTAAAAACGTTATGGGCTCAGAATACATTTGAAAGAATATTGACCTTATAAATTTCATTATCGCTCCATATTAAAACTATTAACCGCACCAGCTTTTATCAGCAGATTTACAAATTCTTTGTATTGTTTTCCACGACCTATAGCTAAGTCCAACGGATATGCATCTTTATATTTTTTATTAATCTCCGCACCGTGTTTAATAAACAAGTCTACAAGGTCGAAGTTATTGCCATACTTTATTAGCTTTATAAATGGGGTTTCCCCGATATCGTCTTCAATGTTTGGATTGGCTCCATTCTCTAAAAAGTATCGACTAAAATCGTACCCATTGTAAAACGCCGAATGCAACATTGTCCTGCCATTTTTGTCTTTCTTATTAATATCAGCTCCATGTTCAATTAATAATCGGGTGCACCCTTGAATTCCTCCGTAAGAAAATACTAACATTAGTGGCGATTCTTTTTGCTCATTTATTATAGCATTTGGATTTGCACCACTTTCTAATAATAGATGAGCCATCGATACGTTGTTAGAACTTACGGCCTCAGCTAATGCGTTCCAATTACCATCAGTACTGTTTACCTCTGCACCATTCTGTATTAGGATCTCAGCAATAGTTAAGTATCCATAATGCGCTGCGATTATGAGTGGGGTATTGCCATTATTTGAACTGCTATTAATTAATTCTGAGAATCCATTCTCAAGCAGCATTTTAACCGTACTTACTCGATTTCTGCGAATGGCTATATGGAGTAAGCTATTGCCTTCATTATCTCTGAAAGTTCTATAGTCCTCTGATGATACTAATGAATATAGTATCTCAGTATCATTATTTTCTATTGCGACTAATGCTCTATCTTCGCAAGCGAAGAATAAGATAAGCATTAAGACAAAGAAAATATTAATAAATATGCGATTCTGGATGCTGCTGTTCAAATTTCTATCCCTCTTTTCTTCTAAATGTCATATAATTCAAGAACATTCATCGACAGAATAAGAAATCAATAATACTATTTTGTTCACCTTGGTTTGGGCCTGCCGAACAAAGCATTGACACTATTTACAAGCTATTGTCTACACATCGAAGATCATTCTTTATGTAGTTTGTCGTAAACAGCAGCTAATCCAGTATTCTCCACATTGGGCTCCAAAATCGGCTATCCTGTGAATGCACCTCGGAAAAGCGACTCCACCAAAATCTTTGTTGCAATAATTAATGATACCTCTGTCTCCCGAAGAAAACAAACCATTTCTCCACCATAATCGTTTTTTTAATAGCCACCGATTAGTGAGGTCGCCAGGTAGGTCGGGCAAATTTCTTACCCGACATCATTCGCATATATCATATTCCAGTTGATAAATGAAAATGCACTTAGAAGCAATTCAAAAGCGCCACCAGTAGCCGATGCTTGTCTTGCTGGCGTGAATTAAGGACTGACAACTTGAGCAATCCAATCGATACAACGGAAAGTATCCCAGTTCAAAAATAATTCCGGAGCTTTTAAAAAGCCGCCATTTGCAACCAACCAAAACGAGACAACCCAGGTAGTCCTGTTGTGCTAGGACTCGTGAAAACATGGCTCTTGCACCAATACCCACATATGGCCAAATTGTATCCGATTGATACAACCGAACCGATATGAACAGATCTACGGGAATGATCAAACTTATAGAACCGGCAATGAGGAGATCAAGTTCAAGAGACACATCCAGCCAATTGGGGATGGCATTGTAGTCGAATTGAAAACCTGGCCCGACTGTATGATGAAGATCTCCATTATAGATCCTCAACATATACGTCGGCTTGAGGGCGAAACCGAAGCGCGGCGTGGTGTCGGGAGGCCTCTCGCCTTCACCGTCGGGTGTCGCGGCGTTCTCTTGCGTGTCGGTCGGCAAGGTGGAATCGACAACGGGCGGCGTCGCAGGCGGCGTGGCGGGAAGAGCATCCGCCGCCCACAGCGGCGCAGCATCGGCCCAGAGCGCCACACCGAGGAGGGTAAACAGGACGGAACACCGAAAAATAGCCCGAACCGACATCGAAAGCCTCGATAGTTGTTATGGATAATACACGTGACTAATAATATGTATTAGTCGTCGCTTTGTCAAGCAAACTGGAGAGCCGAGCTCCAGTCGGAAGCAATTCAAAATCGCCACCAGTAGCCGATGCTTGTTTCCATGTGTGATATATTATAACCTGAGAATGCATCGCCTTCTAAATCGTGCAATGGAAGATATCGAACTTCAAGTTGAAGACCAGACTCAGAACCGATTCTCCATTTAGCACCAGCAGCCACGATGCCGCCGATCAAATTACGGTCGGAGGTCATTACTCTAATAAACAATGCTTTCATGCCTAGACCTACGTAAGGCCATATTGTTTTTGAATCGACCAGACGTACATGCAAGACAAGATCCACGGGTATAAACAATGATATGCTTCCACCTGCGAGGACGCCAAAGCCCAACGATATGTCTAACCATTTTGAGAGCACATTGTAGTCGAATTGAAAAGCCATTCCAACGATATGATGATAATCGTCACTATGTGCCATCAACATATACGTCGGCTTGAGGGCGAAACCGAAGCGCGGCGTGGCGTCGGGAGGCCTCTCACCTTCACCGTCGGGTGTCGCGGCGTTCTCTTGCGTGTCGGTCGGCAAGGTGGAATCGACAACGGGCGGCGTCGCAGGCGGCGTGGCGGGAAGAGCATCCGCCGCCCACAGCGGCGCAGCATTGGCCCAGAGCGCCACACCGAGGAGGGTAAACAAAACGGAACACCGAAAAATCGCCCGAACCGACATCGAAAGCCTCGATAATTATTATGGATAATACACGTGGCTCATTATATGCATTATCCGTCGCTTTGTCAAGCAAACCGGAGAGCCGGGTTCCTGTCAAGCTATTGATCGCTGTCGTGAAGTCGCGCGGCCGGGCGAGTCCTTGCCCAACAAAATCAGCATCGGACAGACGCCCCTTGATAATCGGCCCACAGTCGGCGACCTCGGCCTGCAGAAGCGAATCCGCGATGCGGATGGGCGAGGTTTGGGTGTTGTTTAATGAACGGCTACCGAGTGTTATTCCTGTGGCAACCCCGAGGTTTCGATCAAGGCCAGCAGTACCGCGCCGAGGCCGTAGGACAGATCGTCGTGCAGCGGGACGTTGGCGTAGACCTCGAAGGTGCCGATGTTGGTGGGGCCCGAGATATCGGTGACGGTGGGCACGCCCTCGCCGTCGGTGACGATTTTACTCAACACGCCCGCCATGGCCTGACGAATGGGTGGCAGGGCGTCGTCGTCCAGGTAGCCGTAGCGCCAGGCGCGGGCGCTGCCGAAGGCAAACAGCGCGGTGGCGCTGGTTTCGAGGTAGGTCTCGCCCGGTCGATTCAAGACGGTCCACCACAAGCCCGAGGCGTCCTGGTGCTCGACGAAGGCCGCGATCAGACGGCGGTAGGCGGCTTCCATATCGAGCAGTCGCTCGCCGCGATTGCGCCGCACGCGTAGATGATCGGCCCCGGCCGCCACGATCCAGGCGTTGCCGCGCGCCCAGTAAACGTCGTCGTCCTGCTCGAAGGTGCTGTTGTAGCCGTGCTTGTAAAAGCCGAGCGATTCCTGCAGCAGGTCGGTGAAGACGCGGTACTGGAAGGCGTATTCGTCGAGCGCAGCCAGATCGTCGTCGTATGCGCCCCAGCCGGTGAGCACGTTGCCGAACATGAACAGCGAATCCACCCACAGCGAAATCCCCAGGGCGTCGAAGGTGCCGAGGTGGTTGATGCCGCCTTCTTCCGTGCGCGTGGCCACTTCGTACAGGTAGTGCAGGGCCTCTTCCAACACGGGGGCGTATGTGGTGTCACTGGTTTCGATCAACAGGCGTAGGGCGACCGCCGCCGGAGCACAGGTGTCGGACGATCCGATGGTGTAACCTTCCGCGATGTGGTGATCCATCCAGGTTTTGTAGAAAGCCTGGTACTTGGCGTCGCCGGTCAGGCGGTATACGGCGTCGATGCCCAGCATGAGGACCGTCTCGGTCCAGTCCCAGCGGATGTCGTCGGGGTTGCGTGCCGCGATGGCCTTGTCGGCGATGGCGCGCGCCAGTTCCAGATAGTCGGATTGCGGGTCGCGCTTGCTTTGGAAACAGCTTTCGTCGGGGGGCGTATCGGCCTCGCAATAATCGTAGGGGGGCCAAAGCGCGGGGGCGGCTTCTTCCGTCTCGCCGTCTGCATCGCCGTCGCTGTCCCCGTCCGAATCATCGCCATCCGTGTCGCCGTCGGCTGGAACGTCCGTGTCGCCGTCGGGAGCGGGATCGCTCTCGTCGGAGCCGCCGCAGGCTGTGAACAGGACGAGCAGCAGGCAGACAAGGACGACCGGGAAGATGGCGGTCAGCGGGGATCGCGGACGAAATGCGGACGACATGAAAGCTCTCTCTTTCGTTATTCGGTTGGGTGACGCAAACGTGCTATCTATCTCGTTTCGTTATCGTAGGGCGGCGGCATGCCGGAACCGGGGTCGAGCAGCGTCACCGGCTCGGTGGCGTTTTCGATGAGCATGGCCTCCTGCCACTTGACGTAGCTGCCGCGTGCGATCAGCACGAACTCGGGTGCGTCGGATTCATCGAGGCCCAGGATCACCATTTCGGCATCGGTGTCGAGGGTCAAAAGCGGACCAACGGTCAATGCGGTAGGGGCACTCGCTTCGCGTAGAAGCAGCAAATCGCGGCCCGCGCCGTGATCCACCCACCAACCCGCCACGCCTTCGCTGACGCCGTCGACTTCCAAGGCGGTCACCGGTAAAAGGGCATCGGTCGCGCCGTCGGCGGCTCCCACACGGTAGGGGATCGCCACAGACACGAAGCCGGGCTTGACCGCCTCGATAACGCCGTCCATCACCCCATGATGATGTTCGTCGCCTTCGATTTTGTGTACATAGGGAGCCTGGCCTTCTTCATAGGGTGGCGCTTCGATCGTCAGACCGGGCGCGGTGGAGCCCAGATAGACGGCCACTCCGGCGGCGGGACGTTCCCACAAGGCGTGATCGGCTTCGAGCGCGAACGAACCCACTTCGTCCATCCCGGCGTAGCCGTGCATACGCCAGGTATGGTGGCGCAACTCGGTGTTGCTCGTTTCCAGACGGTACACGTCGGCCACGTAGCGGTTGCGCACCAGGGCCAGATGGCGCGTGGTGGTGGTGATATCGATGGGCTGACGCGCCTCGACATACGCCAGATTATCCGAGAGGGCCTCGTTTTCGAGGAAGGCGTCGGCGTCTCCGAAGTTGGTGAGCAGGCCTTTGCCGGGCACCGGCTCCTCGGCGATCATCAGCAGGTTGTGGGCGCGCGCGTGGGCGGTGACGGCGTTGGTGGCCATGTTGGGCTTGTAATAGCCGGTATCCATGAGCAGGTATTCGCCGTAGGCGTGCAGGGTGTAGGAGCCGCCGTCCACGTGGTCGTGCACGGTTTTGCGCGCGGAGCCATGCTCGGCGGTCATCATCACCCAGAGCGCGTCGGATTCCCAACCGGTACGAAAAACCGCCTGCCCGGCGATGGGCATCACGCGGTGGGTCCACTCGGGCGGTTGGGCGTCGGGAAGCTCGGGGGCGTAGGCCAAGTGCTGGATGCGTAGATCCATGCCGCCGTCCATGTTGAGGTTGTTGGTGTGCCAGTCCCACACGAGGTCGGGCCGATCCATGTAGCGCGCCATGATCGCCCCGCCGTTGCCGTCCTTGAAGGAACTGTCTTCCATGGGCGGGCGGCGGCCGTCGGGCATGCGCAGGTTGAGGAACCAGTCGACGCTGAGCTGGAAGCGTTCTTCGAACAAGGGGTTGTTGAAGACGAAAGGCTCGCCGTCGGTACACACGTAATCCGCCCAGGGATCTTGATCGATGCGGTTGACGCAGTTGCGCGAGAACATGCGCGGTGTCCCGATGCGGTTGTGCCAGGCGTGAAACAGCGCCAGGGAGGGCGCGAAGGCGAAGCGGTAGTAGAGCGAGCCCTCGGACACGCCGCCGTCCGCCTGCACGTACTGCCCCTCGGGGCCCCAGAGATAATCGAGCTCGGAAAAGGCCCAGTCGGCCCATTTGCGCGCCTCGGGATGCTCGGGAAAGGCCAGTGCGGCGGTGCCGATGGAACAAGCGGTACGGATGGGGTGGTTGTTCTGGGTGTAGTGAATCAACATCAGGTTGAGATAGTCTTCGATGTAATCGACGTAGAAAGCATCGACCAGCGTCGTGAGTTTGTTTTCCAACGCCGTCGCTTCATCGTCGGGAATGAGACCGGCCCCGACCAGCAGATCGAGAGCAAAGGTGTAGCCCAGGATGATGGAGGGCAGGCGGATGTTGATGTCGCCGTCGGTGTGGCTGGCGTAGTTGTCGGACAATTGCGACATGAAATCGCGGGCCTTTTCGGCCTGGGCGGCGTCGTCGTTCAGCCAGGCCAGAAACGCGGCGGCCAGGGCGGTTTCGCCGTTGCGCTGTTCGTCGGAATCGAAGGTGTCGGGGGGTAGGTCCACATGGTTGCGCGCGGCGACGGACTCGATTTCGCTGAGAATCTGATCGAAGGGGGCGCGCGTGATACGATCGAGAATGACCGCCTTGTCCTCGGGGCGTACGATCATTGTGGGAGCGATATCCGGCCGCGTGGGCAGACCGTCGGGAACGCTCTCTTCTTCTTCGATCTCCGCTTCGACATCGCCGTCATGTTCTCCATCGCCATCGGTCGCGTCATCCATGTCGCCGTCGGGGGATTCATTGCCGTCGCTTTCACTATCGCCATCGGACGAGCTGTCGCCGTCGCCGGGGACCGGATCGTCGTTGGCGGACGAGCAGGCGAACGTGAAAAGCAACAGGATCACGAGAAGGAATCGGGTTGCATACGGCATGGGCGCTCCTGTTTGGTTAAGCGAGTCTCGGCCGTCGTCGCGGCGAACGGAAAATGATGGACAACGCCAGCATGATAAACGAAATATTCGCGGAAGGAAAGGGACTCCGACACTTTTCGGATGGCGAATTTCAGGAGCGTGTCAGGGCGCGTCGGCGGAGGAAGCGCCAGGCGGCGGACTGTGCAGGCAGGCGAAAAAGGCTTCGGCGATTTTCGGCATACGCGGGCCGGGGAGAAAGGCCCAATCGCCATCCACGATGCACACGCGCCGGTTGCGTACCGCCTCGACGGTGGCGAGCGGATCCCATAAGGCTCGCTCGACCGCTTTCTCCGCGTCGGACAGCTCGTGGTCTACATGCACCAGTATCGCTTGCGGCGAGGATTGTGCGATATCTTCGAGGGAAATTTTGGGGTAGGCGAGGGCTTGTCCACCGACAATGTTACGGCCACCCGCCAGCTCAAGCAGTTCATCGAGAAACGATCCCGCACCGGCCAGCCAGATGTCGCGCAAGGTTCCCTGTCCGTGCCCCACAACGACCATGGCGGTGACGGAAGGCCGGGCAGCGGCTCGGCGGCGGACGTCTTCCAGCTTTTCGGCTATGGCGCTGCGCAGGCGGGTGGCCTTTTGCGGAACGCCCGTCGCATCGCCGACAAGCTGGATGGCATCGAGGGCGCTCTGGCGGGAGTCGGCCTTGACGGCCAGCGTTTTCAGCCCAAGTGCGTGATAGGCCCGGATCAGGTCGGGCATGTTTTCCTGGATCAGAATCAGGTCGGGTTTCAGCGCCAGCACGGCTTCCTTGTTGGGATTGATCATGCCGCCGATTTTGGGCAGGGCAAGCGCTTCCGGCGGATAGCGGCAAAAGTCGGTCACGCCGACGAGGCGATCCTGCAAACCCAGGGCGAAGACGATTTCGGTGAGAGCCGGTAACTGGCTGATGATGCGCCGGGCCGGTTGATCGGGGGACGCTTCGCTTACCGGCGGAGTCTCGGCTTGAGTCGCGGATTGACAGGCTGCGAAGAGGAGGACGAGCCCGATAATCAATGGTATGACTAATAATATGCGCCATTGAGCCATGTTGTACATCTTGACGACCCCGAATCAAAGAGAGAGCGCGCTTGTCGCGCAGACTGGAGCGGCGTGTTTTCCGATCCGTTGTTGCGAGCGTTTGGAGTGTAGTGCGGCGGGCACGGCGCTGTCAAGCCTGGTGAAAGTGGGTCGGGTGTTTCAATTCCGAATTTAGTCTCGAATAATCATCGATCGATGATGGGTGGCACGGGCTAAACCGTCAGGTTTGCCCGTGAAAACAGCATGGGCAAGCCAAAGGCTTGGCCCATGGCACCCCGTAAACCGAATTATAGTGGGTGGAAAACGGTGAAAAGCTTTGAAGTGAAACGCCGTGGAAAGCGGGAGACCGCCGAACGGGTCGGACGCGCTGAATTTGACGCTTGACGCACGGACCGCTTGCGTGCTATTGAGTGGACTGTTCAGGTTCGCTTATGCGACGCAAGACAGGAAGCCGGTGCGATTCCGGCGCGATCCCGTCACGGTGATCGGTCACGCCGCCCCTGAAAGCCACTGAATCGGGCTCCCCGTCCGGTTTGGGAAGGCGGGGCGGATAATGGCCGTCAGCCCGGAGACTGACCTGAACGGATCCCTGAACCACGCCTCGCGGACTGGGCGTTGGGACCGCTTTCGGATTTTCCGTCAGCCTGTCCACCTACCATCCGAGATCGGGGCGGCCACAGCGAAAGGAGCCGCACGATGCGCAAGGGAACGATTCTTTATGTAAGCGGAGACAGCCAACTGGATTTGGATGCCACCATCCAGGCCCAGGCGACCGCCTTGGACGTGAACCCGCGTTTGTGGGTGCAGGCCGGAGAGGAAAACGTGCATGCAGCCCTGCGTTTTCTGATCCAGCGCGGGGCGACGCTGGTGGAAGGCGTCTGCGTGGAATCGAGTTCCGACGGCGGCCTGCGACGCGTGGGGCACGCCATGCGTCTCTATGGCTGAATCCGGATTGCAAAAAAGGGGGAGCTGCAGCGGCTTTAAGAACGTATGCCGTTACCGCGCGTGCTCATTCTTGCCGCTCCGTTTCATGGCGGCGTGGATGCAGGCGATAGAATCCGAACTCCACGGATTCTTTTCGGTCTGCCGCCAGGCGCGCCGATACGGCAACATGCTGGCGGGTGGGCACCTCGAAAACGAAGACCGGTTCCAGGCGATAGCGCGCTTTCAGGCGTTGGAGCAGCGGCCGTTCCAGGCTTTTCGGCACGCGCTTTTCCCGGATTTCGCAGGGCACGAACGATTGCAGGCTCGATCCGATATAGACGAGGCTCGATGCGGGGTCCGCGAGGCTCGGGTCGTCGAGAAAAGCATCCAGCGCCACCCACTGGGGATTCGCCCCGTAACGGTCTTGCATCCGGGTTTTGTACTCCTCCCTGGGAAAATGCACTTCGACGGGGTCGGTGTCCGGATGGGCGCAATCCAGAAAACCGAATAGCGCGGAGGCCTGAATGAATGTTCGATGTTGCGGAAGGTGCCCGATGGCTTCCGAGATCCCCCGCAACTCGACATTCATCATGCGTTCCTTAGTCAGGAAATCGACGGAATCCCGGGCCGTAGGAATCAGCGCAACGCTCAGGGCGAGAACCAGCCCGGTGACGGCGACGCGCGTCTTCGGCTTCAGGAAATTCAGCAGGGCGTACAAACCCAAGGCGGCAAAAATCGCCGAAAAATACATGGAAACGAAGCCGTGGATGAAACGGGTCGGATAACCGGTGAAAAGCGTCACCTGGCTTCCTAAAAACGTTTCGGACGCCGCAAAGGCATATAGGATAGGCAGCAAAAACCACTTTCCGTACAGAAGGGCGAGGGCCGACACCGAGACTCCCAGCCAATACAACACGACCAGCGGAGCGGGGGTCAGGTTGAAACGGGAGTAGATCAGCGTAAACGGCCACCACTCGTTGATCTCGGGACCCACGCCGTGACCGCCGAACCCGAACAAAATCCGGGCGACTTCCATCGTGTAGGGAAGCACGAACAGGCCGAAGAGCGCCAGCGCTCCGAGGTATCCGAACAAGGCGCGTTTTTGGGGTGGCCGCAATGGGGCGGGCCTCCAGCAAAACGGCGCGATGACGGCCAGCGGCAGCCAGACGAGCTGCACCCAGATTCCCATGGCGGCGAAGGCCAGCAGGATCAGCGCCGCGAACGCCATCCAGAAGCGCGCGTCGCGTCTGGTGTCGAGTCCGGCGATCCCGGCTCCGAAGAGCAGGCACATGGTGTAAGGAAAAAACGTCGCCGCCACCGACATGCGCAGAAAGGCTGGATGCACGACGCAGAAAGCCGCCGCCAGCCAGGCGATCCAGGCTCCCGCTCCTGCGTGGCCGAACTCGGTGAAGAGGCGACGTAAGAAAGCGCCCATCAGCAACAGCGAGGCGACGCTGAAAGCGAGGCAGAGGTAGCCCAGTACGCCAACCCGGTAGGGAACCAGGTGCAGGGCCAGGCCGTACAAGCTATAGGTCGCCAATCCCCACGGCCTGAGGCTGTGGCTGGTCCAGTCGTAGGCGCAGTCCGAGCGGGACAGATAGGAATTGTGTTCGTGCACCGGCATCACGTCCGGCACCAGCACGGCCAGAAAAACGAAAAGCGCCATCAGCCCGATCCAGCGCGGATCACGCAGAATGAAGTCCGGCGAACGCCACCCCTTCGCGGCGATGAACCGGCGCAGCAAGATGACGGCGACGATCAGGGCGAGCAGGTAGTACCCGATTCGCTGGGACAGGTTCGGCAGATGCAAGAAGGTAAACGGATGATCGGTGGCCTTGCCGACGACGGGGACGGGGGCGGTTTCAAGGTCCAGATCGGTCGTATCCTGCTGCTTCAGAAAACGGACGAGGCATTGCCGCTCAGCCTCCGAAAGCCTGAGTTGCGGATCGCGGATACGCCCGGCGAAATTGCGGGTACGGAAATTTTCGTTTTCGGCCTCGGATAGCAGGACGAGATCGACGAAGACGGACGGCTCGGATTCGGCTCCGCGAGTCACGGACAACAGGGTGTCGTCGATGTTTACCGTTACGCCCGTGATCGTCAGGGTTTCGCAAAAAAGTCGGTTGGCGAAGCGCTCGGAAATGGCCAGGGTCTCTTCCGGGGTGATGCCGTAGGCTGCGCGACCGACGAGCAATACAGAAAGCACAACCCATAAAAAACAGAAGCGCCGCCCGCTTTGCGGACGCTCCCATCGGTAGCGCGAATCCCGATTCAACCGGATAGCTCTGTCTCCTCCCATCGATCCTCCGCACTGACCCGGGGGCAAAATTCTCAGTGGTCATTGCCTCAGAAAATGCATGTCTGCGATTGTACACAATTTTTCGACGAAGGCACAAGCGTGTTTCGCTTCGACGGGATGGCCGGGCTTTCGGAAGAATATTAAAACCGCCAAACATACCCGAGACTGATTTCATAAGTCTTCTGAAACGATGCGCTGCCATCGTTATTTTTCATGTAAAGTGGCGAAAATCGAAATTCGGCGAGGAGGCCGGAATTCGTGAATAGCAGCCATTTCACTCCAGCCAGAACAACGCCTCCGTACAAATTTTCGATAATCAAAACTCGTGTAAACATAGCCTTTGCCCCCAAACCGATATACGGCCAGAATCGATTCGAATCCATCAGATGGGCAGTGACCGTGACAGCGATCGGGATGTCCAACACAAGCCAAGACGAAACGAGCACACTGAAATCGAAGGATACATCCAGCCAATGGGGGATGGCGTAGTAGTCGAACTGAAAGTTCAGCCCGGCCCCATGAATAAGGTCATCGGCACTGGAATGTACCATCACCATATACGTCGGTTTGAGAGCGAAACCGAAGCGCGGCGTGGTGTCGGGAGGCGTCTCGCCTTCACCGTCGGGTGCCGCGGCGTTCTCTTGCGTGTCGGTCGGCAAGGTGGAATCGACAACGGGCGGCGTCGCAGGCGGCGTGGCGGGAAGAGCATCCGCCGCCCACAGCGGCGCAGCATTGGCCCAGAGCGCCACACCGAGGAGGACAAACAAGACGAAACACCGAAAAATCGTCCGAACCGACATCGAAAGCCTCGATAATTATTATGGATAATACACGTGGCTGATTATGTGCATCAGTCGTCGTTTTGTCAAGCAAACCGGAGATCCGGGCTGGGCGTTTCAATTCTGATTCAGTCTCGAATTATCTTCGATTGGTGATGGGTGGCACGGGCAAAACCGTCAGGTTTGCACGTGAAAACAGCATGGGCGAGCCAAAGGCTTGGCCCATGGCACCCCCTAAGCCGAATTAGAGTGGGTGGAAAATGGTGAAAAGCTTAGAATTGAAACGCCGTGAGATCCGGGTTGGTTCCGATTTCTCCCATCCCTTCGTTTCCTGCAACAGCCGTGCTTTGTCTTGTAGGATCATTTCCCATTGCGCAGGTCCGTCTGCGGCGTTATGATTCCGAGCGATCAAACGCTTTGTGAATGGAGCCCGCATGAGACCCTTGCGTATCGAAACGCGCTGTAACCAACGCTGCCTTTTCTGCTGCGTCGATCCGCAAAGCAGCGCGGAGAACTATGCGCTGTCGCCCGCGGAACTGAGACGACGGGTGCTTGAGGCTCCACCCAATGGGGTTATCGAGATTTCCGGCGGCGAACCGACCCTCTCGCCGCTTTTGCCGCTGGCCGTCAAGATCGCCCGGGACAACGGCCGGCACGCCATCATCCAAACCAACGGCATGCGCTTTGCCGACCGACGTTACGCGGACGGCATGCAGGCGGCGGGCCTGGAGCAGGTGTTCGTGTCGCTGCATGCGCCCCATGCCCGTCTGTCCGACGCCCTCACGCGCCGACCCGGTGGTTTCGACCTGACCGTCCAGGGCATCCATAACCTGCTGGCGCGGCATGTGCTCGTCCGCTTCAGCTTCGTGATCTGTCGCGCCAATCGGCGGCAGATCGTCGAAACCGTCCGCTTCATCGCCGACGAATTCGGGGCGGGCCATCGCATCGTGACCAGCTACATCAATCCCCACCACCAGGCGCTCAAGGCTCCGAATCTCATCTGTCGTATTTCAAGCTTTATGGACGAGCTGAAGGCGGCGGTTGCACTGGGTGAGCGGCGGGGGATGACCATGAACATACCCGACGTTTGCGGTCTGCCTATGTGCGTTCTCGCAGGCCTGGAGCGCTTCAGCGAAAAGCTCATCAAGTTGGAGCACGGGGAAACGTTTCGTCCCCATAGCGAAAAAACCTGCGGTCCCCAGTGCCGCGGCTGTTGCTATGACGGCATTTGCGACGGGTTGTGGACCTACTACGCCGACCGCTACGGCTTCGACGAGCTTGTCGCCGTGCGAAAACCGGCCGAGGTATTCAAGCCCTACCTGTAAGGGAGGCGGCCCGTGGCGCACTAAAAAGCCCCCTCCGTTCGAGACGGAAGGGGCCGTTTGCGTCGCGTAAAAGCGGGAAGCCGCTTACAGCAGGTCGCTCAGTTCGATCAACGCGATGTCTTCAACGCCCATGCAACCGGGGAAATCGAGTTCGTCGTCCCACAGCAGTTCGAGCGTGTCGAGGCTGAGGTAGCCCAGTTCCAGGTCCGCACCCGCCACCGGGGTGATGCCTTCGCAGTTGCCCGAATTGCCCGGACGGAAGCCGTCGGAAGCTTCGAAGTCGGCCTGCAGGTCGGCCAGTTCCGGCTCGAAATGCGCCGCCGCGATCACGTCGGCCAGTTTCACGGCTTCGACATCCTGGAAGGTTTCGCTGGGCAGAGTGGCCAGACGCACATCGACGCTGGCGTCTCCGAAGGTCACTTCGACGGTGGCGCTTTCCACGGCGTCGGTGACGATGATCTGGGCCAGATCTTTCACGCTCAGGCAGCCGGGAAATTCGAGTGTTTCATCCCAGACGAGGCGCATGGTGTCGATGTTGATTTGCCCTTGGGTGAGATACTCGCCCGGCAGGGGAACGATACCCAGGCAGTTGGGCGACCCTAGCGGCGTGAAGCCGTCGGATGCGGCGAAGTCGAATTCGAAGTCGCCAAGCGGCGCCAGTTCGGCCCCGTCCATCACGACATCCGCCAGGGAAACATGCGCTTCGCCGTCGATCTCGGTGGCTTCGAATTGACTGAGATCGACCGTGGTGGTGTCGTCGCCATACACGACCTCGACGGTCGGTCCGTCGCCCGGAACGTCGCCGTCCGTATCGTCATTCACGTCCTGGTCGTCGCAGCCCAACGCCATCAGCACGAATAGAAGTCCCGCCACGATCATCCATCCCCATTTGAATCCGGCTTTCATTTCCTACACCCTCCTAAATGATACTCCAACCAGGAAACGCACAACCCCGCGCCGCCGTTTCGGTTGTCTGACTGAACATGCGTCGCAACTATAACAAATGGGCGTGGGATGGCAAGTCAAAATGATCCGCCCTGCCCCCAGGGAACCCGCATGCTTTGTTCGGGAATATGCCTTCGCATCCACCGGTTATAAAGAGCGGCCCCGCCACGGGCTCGGCCGGTCGTTCGTCGCGCCAAAGCCGTGAAACCCACCTTTATTCAGAGGTTTAGGTCGAATGTCCGGCGCGTCGCAGCGACCTGGCCTGCGGAAAATCGCTTGATTTAATCGGCGCTGTGCGCGAAAATGGCCTGCTTGTGAGACCAGCTTGAAGGGAAAGCCGATGACGGAACAGACCGACATCCTGGATGAGAGCATCATCACGCCGTCTCCCGATGAGGCGCGTCGCCGACTGCCCTGGATGACACGCTTTTGGATCTGGCTTCTGGGGCCGTTGTTCGCCCGCATCAAATTCCACCGAAAAAATATCGGCCGCATCCGCCAGTACCTGGAAAAGGGCGCGGTGGTCCACGTTTTTCAATACAGCAGCTACCTGGAATACTTGATCTTCACCTATTACCTGATTCAGCACGGTTTTCCGGCGCTCTTTTATCCCGAGCGCAACGGGTTTCATCGCCTGATTTACGGCCTGCGGCGGCTGATCGGACGCGGGTCGGGACGCCGGGAGCGCGTTTTGGTCGAACCGGTTGCGGTGGGCAAGCAAACCCTGGTCTTTCTGCAGCCGCGCGGCAGCTTCCTGAGCATTCGCGCCGAGCGCCAGATCGACGAAATTCAGCGCCTGCTGACGATGCAAAAAGACAGCGAGACGCCCCTTTACCTGATGCCGCACATCACCATCTGGTCCAAACGCCCAGTGTCGATGATGAAATCGGTGTGGGACGTCTTTTTCGGCAACTCCCTGCAGCCCGGTCGCCTGCGGCGCATCATCATATTTCTGCGCAATTTCCGCTCGGCTTTCATTCGCTCGGGCGAAGCCATCCGCTTATCCGACTGGACCAGCGACAGCTTTGCCGAGCACGGCAAAGACCCGGTGAAGGAAATCCGCTGGCGGCTGTTCCAGTTCTTCACCGAAGAACGCGTTGCGGCGGCGGGGCCCATGACCAAGCCGCGCACCTGGATTCTGGAATCGGTGCTCAACTCCGAAACGGTGCAGGAGGTGATCGCCGATGTGGCCGCGGCCGACCGTCGTCCGGTCGACGAAGTCGCGGCGGAGGCCGCCAAGGAACTGGACTTCATGGCCGCCGACTATAAGTACAGCTTCGTGCAATCGGCCGCCATGGCCATGTCGGCGGCGTTTAAACGGCTCTATCAACCGGTTGTGATCGACGAAAAAGGGATGGAACGCATCCGCGAGTATCTCAAACGCGGCCCGGTGGTGTATGTGCCGAGCCACAAGTCGCACATGGATTACCTGACCTGGAGCTGGTTGTGTTTGCAGGTGGGCATTTTCCCGCCGCACATCATCGCGGGCGAAAACCTGAGCTTCTGGCCGATGGGGTTCATGTTCCGCCGTATGGGCGCTATCTTCATTCGTCGCTCGTTCAAAGGCAACCGATTGTATGCCACGCTCTTGCGCCAGTACCTCTCGCGCATGTTGTGGGAGGGCTACGCCCAGGAGTTTTTCATCGAAGGCGGACGCTCGCGCACGGGCAAGTTGCTGCGGCCCAAATTCGGCATTCTGTCGATTTACGTCGATGCCTATCTGAAAAATCCGACCCGCGACATCACCTTCATTCCCATTGCGTTGATCTATTCCAAGCTCATCGAGGAAGGCTCGTATTCGCACGAGCTGAGCGGCGGCGAAAAAAAACGCGAAAGCACATCGAGCCTGCTGAAGGTGTTCGATGCCTTCAAATTCCGTTACGGCGCGCTCTATCAGCAGATGGGCGAACCGATTTCGATCCGCGATTTCGTCGAGCGCCTCGGCTTCGATCCGGCGACGATCACCGAGCCGCAGCGCCGTCAGCTGATACAGGAACTGGGTTTCGACGTGATCGCACGCATCAATCAGGCCACCACCGTGACGCCTTCGGCGGTGGTATCGCTGGCGCTTCTGGCGTCGAGCCGCAAGGGTGTGACGCAGAAAAAGCTCATGGATAACGTGGAAATCATTCTGCAATACCTGCGCGATATCGGGGCGCCGCTTTCCAATAGTCTCGATAATTCGCTGTTCGCCGTGGGCGAAGCTATCGACGTTCTGCGCCGCGAGGGCAGCATCCAGGGCCATACCATCGGAAACGAAGTGGTTTACACCATCAACGACAGCCACCGCCATGCGCTGGACTATTACAAAAACAATATCCTGCATTATGTGGCCCCGGCGGCTTATCTGGCCATGGCATTTTTGTCTTTCAAAAAACAGAAAGCTCCGCTAAAAGACGTGGCCGATCGTGGGCGCTTTCTCGCCGAGTTATTACGTTATGAAGTCAGCCATTCGCCCGCGATTTCGCGCGACCAGCTTTTCGACCAGACGGTGGAAGCGTTTCACGAGAAGGGCATTCTGGTGAAGGACGGCTACGGCAATCTCAGCGCCACCAACGTCGCCGACCGCCTGCTACCATTTTTCCAGCGCCCGCTGCTGAACTTCCTCGAAAGCTATTGGGTGGTGGCCAAAACGCTGCCGCGGCTTCTGGGTAAGCGCATCGGCGAGAAAAAGTTCCTGAAGCTTGTGATGGACGAAGGCCGCAAGATGCATTTGATCGGCGATATCGAGCACGGCGAGGCTTACTCGAAAACCAACTTCCAAAATGCTATTGCCTACTTTTTGCACCAGGGTGTCCTGGTTCGCAACGAGGATTTCGAGGACACCACCGTCACCATCCTGCCGCAAAAAGACGAGGCGCGAACCTTGTCTTTCGGTTTGACGCGCAAGGAGAAAAAGGCCGCCAAAAAGAAGAAGCGGGCGCGCTTTTTGGAGCTGGCCGAGGATTATTCGTCGATGGACGTGCTGACCGACGTGGCTCGGGAGATCCGCTTTTATCTGACTGTCGACAACGTGTGACGTGTGGCAATCGTCATACAAACGACCTTTTGACCTGCGCCGGCCTTCTGCGTTTCGGGCCTGAAGCGGAAACGGGCTGTAAACCTACCCACGAGACGCCTAGCACCTTTGCAAGCTGCTGTTATTGCACGCGAATCTTGCGAATTTCCCGCTCGTTTTCTTGCAGAGACACACCTCATCTTGTCAAAACAGAGAAAGTCCTATTATATCAGTAAGATAAAGGTGTCTCTTTCAAATATTCTAAATGGAATATAGTGAATATACTACAATAAGTATTACAACTCTCCTCCATATTACGAGTCGACGCGGGGGCGTCACGCCGTTTGCGGGCGCGCATGAAAAGCGTATCTATTTGATGTTAAAGGGAAAAACGATTCGATTGGGGAAGCCGGTCATTTGGGCTTGGGGGCTTGGGCGCAGGGAAAGCGGTTTGGCGATGCGCCGCCGATGTGACGTAGTACGCCCAACCTAGTATTCTCCTGGGATTACGACTTTACCCCCCTGTTCGACGCCGAAAAACCCAATGATTTCAACAATCGCATAAAACGCCTCCGGTAAACGGCGCAGATCGCGCAGCGAGGTCGTTTCCGGCAACAGGGCAAAAAATGAGGCCCACCCTCCCAAGTCTCCCTTGTGCGATTTCGGCCACAGTCGGCCAGGGGATGAAAGGGCGCAAGCGACGAAAAGCGGTTCTGCGGCTGGGCTTATTCGGCGTTGTCGAGCGTCAGTTCCATATCGCGTTCGATGTCGAAGGGGCCTTTGAAGCAGAATCCGCATTTCTGGTACATGCGGATGGCGCGGTGGTTCATGGCGTCCACCGTGAGCCAGATCCGGCAGCAGTGGCAGGAGCGCGCGATACCGACCAGCGATTGCAGCAGGGCGAAACCGATACCGCGATCCTGAAAATCCTGGTGCACGGCGATTTCCAACTCGCTGGTCGTGCCGGGCGGGATTTCGATCAGGCAGGCGTGGCCGGTGACCCGCTCCTCGGCCAGCGCGATGACGTTGAGCGATTCGTCGAGGATCTGCTGCACCCACTTGCGGCGGCGTTCGGGGTCGGCGGAGGGCAGTCCCTGGGCGCTCTCTTTGGGCTCGAAGTCGTCGTACATGGCGAGAATGCGGCTGAAATCGCTTTGCAGGGCCGGGCGCAGCAGAATGCTGCAGCCGGTTTTATCGGTGTAGCGGCGGTGGAAATCCCGTGTGTTGTGTAACTGCCGGACCCAATCGCGAAGCATGAGCGATCCCCTGGTTGGAGTCTATCCAGCGGTGTACCTTCATCTTACTCCGATTGGGCGAAGGGGGCAAGGAGCAAACGGAGCCGGGGGGATTTAATGCTACAGAGAATGACCTCCCGTGCAGGAGCGCATCTCGAAGGGGTCGCGGTCGTAACTTCCGTTCGAGCAGGGCTCCCGTCCTGCTCGCTTGGGTTGTCTTCAAACAAGGCTCCCGCCTTGTTTCAGGCAGGGCCGGTTGCGAGGAAAAATCAGGACAAACATGCGGAACAGGACAGAGCCCCGTTCCTGCTTAGGGGGAGATTCAGCCCCTCCTTTCTAAGGAGGGGTGGATTCGCGCAGCGAAGACGGGGAGGTCGAGAAAAACCTCACTCAAAAATATCGAGATGATTTATTGAAAAAGCGAAATCAGATCCGGATTTTGGTAATATCGGAAATCAAAAAGAAATTTTGGAATGGGTTAATAATTATGGGTAAAATCTTTAACCGCTCTCGATATAATCAGAAACGCAAAGACTTAAGAAATAATATGCCAAACGCGGAAGTGATTTTGTGGTCACAGTTAAAAAACAAACAATTCCATAACCTCAAATTCCGCAGACAGTATGGAGTCGGGGTTTATATCATTGATTTTTATTGTCCAAAGTTAAAACTCGCGATCGAACTGGATGGCCATTCACATTATGTAGAAGGAGTTGAAGAATACGATAAACAAAGACAAGAATATATCGAATCATTCGGAATTCATTTTCTTCGCTTCACAAATAATGATGTATATGAAAATTTAGAAGGGGTACTGGAAGAAATATTAAATTGTGTTGAGCTATGACCCCCTCCCTCCTGCGGAGGACTCCCCCTTGAAAAGGGGGAGATTAAGCCCCTCCTTATCCAAGGAGGGGTGGATTCGCGCAGCGAAGACGGGGTGGTTGAGATCCCTTTCTTCGCTTCACAAATAATGATGTATATGAAAATTTAGAAGGGGTACTGGAAGAAATATTAAATTGTGTTGAGCTATGACCTCCTCCCTCCTGCGGAGGACTCCCCCTTGAAAAGGGGGAGATTAAGCCCCTTCTTTCCAAGGAGGGGTGGATTCGCGCAGCGAAGACGGGGTGGTTGAGATCCCTTTCTTCGCTTCACAAATAATGATGTATATGAAAATTTAGAAGGGGTACTGGAAGAAATATTAAATTGTGTTGAGCTATGACCCCCTCCCTCCTGCGGAGGACTCCCCCTTGAAAAGGGGGAGATTAAGCCCCTCCTTTCCAAGGAGGGGTGGATTCGCGAAGCGAAGACGGGGTGGTCGAGATCCCTGGATGGAGCGAGATTGCATCCACACCTGTCCGGTTGACGAGGCATTTTGATGTCAGCCAGCTTCGGTCTGCCCCTGCTTTCAAATCCTGTTCAAGCTTGCACGATTGTGCTAATCTGAAAAGTCAAGGACGGTCGCATCGTGAACGGCTAGGCGGAGGTTTTCTTATGTACGTAACTCGAATGGCGCTGATGGTGACCGCACTGTGCGTCTCGATCATCGGGCTCGCTTGGCACATGCCGGTCTACGGCGCTACGGCGCTGCTCGATGGCGATCTGGATACCGAAAACGAAGCCGAATTCGAAGCGGAACCGGATTGCACGTCCAACGACGATTGCGCGCCGCGCACCTGGTGCGTCGAGCAGGCTTGCGTGGCGCTGCCGGACGGCGAGTGCCGTCGCGGGGTGGATTGCCCCGATTTTCCGGATACTTACTGCGAGGTGGGCAGCTGGGATTGCCGCTACTATTGCCAGCTCGATTTCCAATGCGAAAGCGGCGAGTACTGCAACCCCGATACCAGCCGCTGCGAGCCGCAGCCGGGTGATGACGACAGCTTCTGCCTCAATGACGCCGATTGTCCCAGCGGCTCTTTCTGCGTGGTCGAATCCCACGAATGCCAGGAGCATTGCAATGGCAACGACGATTGCGAAGCGGGCGAGGTGTGTGTCGATCGGCAATGCGTGCCCGGTGGCGGCGATCCCGATTCGGTGATTCCTGACGGCGATGTCACCGACAGTGACGCCAGCGATGGCGACCGCGACGACGACGCTTCCGATGGCGATACACCCGACGGCGACGCCCCCGACGGCGACACCTCCGACGGCGACCGCGACGAGGACCGCGATGCCGAAAATGCCGACGCGGATGAACGCAGTCTGCTGCCCGATGGCGACGACAATACGCCCGTGCCACCGGGTCCGAGCGACTGTCCGCCGGGCGAAATTTGCCTGGACGACCAACCCCAAAACGACGCGGAGCCTTCCGGCTCGTCGAGCTGCCGCAGCCTCGGAATTTTGGCCTGGCCCGGCTGGCTGGTTTGCTTGATATTGATGGCCGTTTTGCGCCGCCGCCGGCGGAGTATCTAAGCGAGTTTGTCCCCAAGAACGACCGATTCACCGCCGCAAATTCCGGATCGAGTATTCCGTCTGTAATAGCTAACCTACTGTAAATACAGGAGTATTTAATCGGCTCCAAAGCCGCAAACGGAGCGGAACCGGACGGCATCGAAAACTCGCCTTGACCTCCTCTGTCGCCTGCGTTATAACTTGCCGCGCGAACGACCGGCCACTTGGCCACCCAAGCCGGAAAGGAGTTGCGATGTCCCCGAAGAATCTGCTGCGTGAACCCCTGTTGGCTTTCAAACCCTACACGACCGGCAAACCCATCGAGGAAGTCCGCCGACAGTACGGTCTCACCGGCCGTATCGCCAAACTGGCCTCCAATGAAAACCCCATGGGAACGTCGCCCAAAGCCCTGGCCGCCATGCATGACGCGGTCGAGCAGGTGGCCTACTATCCCGACGACAATGCCTACTATTTTAAGCAAAAACTGAGCGAGCTTTACAACTGCGATCTCGAAAACGTGATTATCGGATCGGGATCGGTGGAGATTCTGGAGCAGATCGGAATCGCGTTTCTGAACCCGGGCGATCAAGTCGTCACCTCGCAGAAAACCTTCGCCATGTACGAAAAAGTGGCGCAGAAGGCCGGGGCCGTGCTGAAAATGGCTCCCATGATCGACGGCGGCTTCCGCTACGACCTCGACGCTCTGGCCGCTCTGATCGAACCCGCGACCAAGGTTGTCTTTTTAGCCAATCCGACCAACCCCACCGGCACCTGGTTCAACCAAGCCGAATTCGACGCCTTCATGGCGAAGGTGCCGGAAGACACGCTGGTGGTGTACGACTGTGCCTACAGCGAGTATGTCACCGTAGACGATCTGCCCGACCCCATGCCGTATTTCCACGCCGGACGGCGTATCTTGTATCTACGCACGCTTTCCAAAGCTTACGGCCTGGCGGGCGTACGCATCGGCTACGGCATCGGACCGGCCGACATCATCCAGGGTATCAACCTGGTGCGGACGCCCTTCAACGCCAACCTGGTCGCTCTGGCGGCGGGCATGGCCGCGCTCGACGACCACGAGTTCGTGGCCAAGGTGCGCGACTACAACACGGTCGAGCTGGCCTATCTGCGCGAAAACCTGCAGGATCTGCCAATCACGATGCCCCCTTCGCAAACCAATTTCCTGCTGATCGTTACCGAAAAACGGGCGGTTTGGCTGTTCGAGGAATTGCAGAAGGCGGGCGTCATCGTGCGTCCCATCGGCGAGCGGGCCATCCGCGTCAACACCGGTTTGCACGAAGACAACGTGGCGTTCGTCGAGCATTTCCGCCGACTGATGCAGTCCCCCGAGGGTCGGCTGCTGCCGTCGTAAACCTGAATCCGCAGGATTTTGAAAGACAAAGCCGGTCGTCGTGCCGGCTTTTTTCATGGGACGGGTTTGTCCGAGTTCTCACCCATCCGCTAGCAGGTTGGCGCGCGTCTGCGACGGGTTCCCGGCAACGAACCCTCACCCCTCCGCTTCGCGGACCCTCTCTCGCAGGAGAGGGCCAATTGCTTCCCACCGCTGCAGCGCGTCTCCCGACCATCGGCAACCTCGGTTAAAACGGCGCGGGCGAATGAAAACGACTCTCGCATCTTGAAATCGTTATTACGTGAAACGCAATATAAAAACTTTGTCCGGTTTTTCTTGAGCTTTCGGGAAAAACTGAGTAACGTCTGGCGGCACAGTCGTGTGGAAGCTCTTCACTCATCCTGAACCGGACTGGAGTTGTTATGCCGTTGGTTGATTTCGTTACTTATTCGCTGGTCGTCGGCGCTCTGCTTACGCTCTTTGTCATTATACACAGTTACTCTAAGGGCTTACGGGGATCGCCGCGCGACATGTGGTTTTTGTTCATCTACAAAATCATCGAGTACAGCTCCTATGCGGCGATGAATATGGCCATCATTCTGTGGCTGTCGCGTGATTGCGGCCTGGGTGACGTCGCCGCCGGGTCGTACATTGCGGCCTGGTCCATGATGCTCTCGGTGATTGCGATGGTGGCGGGCGCACTGGTCGACACCATCGGTATGCGACGGACTTTGTTTATGTCCGTGATATTTCTGCTTATTTCACGATTCTTCATGGCATGGATGACCGATCCGGTACTGATCTTCATCCTGGGTTTCGTTCCCCTGGCGATCGGTTTCGCCATCGTGGGCCCGCTGGTTTCGGTGGCGATCAAGCGTTTCACCACGAAAGAAGGGGCCGCCATGGGCTTCGGCCTGTTTTACGTGGTGATGAATCTGGCATACGCCGTGGGCGGCTGGTTTTTCGACTGGGTGCGCATGACCTTCGCCGAACGCGATGACCTGGGTAAGATCATCAACGAGAATTTTGGTACCGAGCTGATGGGCATGCATTTTTCGAGCTACCAGCTCTTTTTCGTATTCGGTTTCGGCGCGACCTTGGTTTCGTTGTTCGTGATTACCTTCATCCGCGACGGCGTCGAGCGCCTGGACGACGGTTCGATCATTTTCAATCCTCCCACGGATTACGGCAGCGGTCTGGCCTCGGTCCGCAATGCGGCGGTGGCCACCGGCAAATTGATTTCCAATGTCATCCGCGAGCGGTATTTCTGGATTTTCATCGGCATGCTGGCCTTGACCCTGTTCGTACGTTTCATTTTCTTCCACTTTCATTACACCTTCCCCAAATACGGCGTGCGCGTCCTCGGCGAAGGCGCGATGATCGGATCGATTTACGGCGTGCTGAACCCGGTTTTGGTGGTTTATCTGGTACCGTTGATCGCCTATTTCACCAAAAAGGTCAGCTCGTACCGCATGATGATCATCGGCTCGACCATTTCGGCCGGTTCTTGCTTTATCGCCGCGGTTCCCGGCGAGTTTTTCGCGCCTTTGAACGACTCGCTGCTGGGCGAACTGATCTTCATCAAGTGGCTGGGTCTGGCAGACAACATGACGGCGTTGGCGGCTGCTCCTCCGGCACTGGAATACTGGCCCTTGATCTTCTTCATTCTCGTGTTCACCATCGGCGAGGCGATCTGGTCGCCGCGGCTGATGCAGTTCACCGCCGAGGTGGCCCCGAAGGGCAAAGAAGGCACGTACATCGCGTTGTCGATCTTACCGTGGTTTGCCGCCAAATTCGTCGTCGGACCGATGTCGGGGCTACTGCTGGCCGCTTACACCCCGGTTGATGAGGCGGGTAAGTCACTGGCAAGCTATCCTGACCACTTCATGGTGTGGTTGTGGATCGGCGGCATGGCGGTCTTTACCCCCATCGGCCTGGTGATCTTCCGCGGCCTGTTCAACCGAGCTTTGCAGCAATCACCGGAGACCGAGGCTCAGGAGAGCTGAGTCATCTTTGCCGGGAGTGTGCATCCTCCCCCCGGCACCACTGGAGAATCGCGACTTCGGGAGGGAAGGGAAGCTGTTGAATCACGGCGACTTACGCAGGTGTAAAGCTAGAGTCCGGCTTTTATTTTTAATTGCATTTGTCGCTTGATCTGCTATGATTTTTTCCGGGTCAATAGCGCATGGTCAACAGAAAGGTCGAGTTTTCCACATCCTGCCTGGAATACTTCCACCGTTTTTTGTGTCATCGCTAGCGGGGAGAGTTCCCCGGAATGGTCAATTATCAGAAAGGATCGTGTGATGCAGAGGAAATTGTATGTTGGCAGCCTGTCCTGGAATACGGACAGCGCGGGTCTGGAACAAGCGTTTTCGACATACGGTGAGATCGAAGAAGCCAAGGTGATTACGGATCGTGATACGGGCCGCAGCCGGGGCTTCGGTTTTGTCACCTTCGCCAACGAAGAGGACGCCGATAAGGCGTTGGAAATGGATGGCCAGGATCTGGACGGCCGGACACTGAAGGTGAGCATTGCCCGCGAACGCCAGCAATCGCCGCGCGGCGGTGGCGGTGGCGGTGGCGGCGGTCGCCGCTGGTAACAGCCGAAAACGGCTGCCGACCTGAACTGCGATCAACACACGAGCGATACAAGTGTAGCCGATTCAATTGATGATATATACCACGCGGGCCGAGGCAGGATCGGCCCGCTGGTTTTTTATGGGGCGTGTTTTCCGGGCAAGGTCCGCTTCGATTCGCGGCGAGTTTCGGTCGACGTTCACTTCTGCCGGGGCGAATCCGCTTGAGTCGCTCTCAGGTGTCGGCAAATTTCTTCTGCTGCCTGCTTGGCGCCGTCGGTGTTGAAGTGGGCATCCTTTTCAAAATAGTACTTCTTGGCGACGTCTTTTTCGTCCTTCCACAGGGTATACAAATCCACCACATCCTGACCTTCCCGAATCAACTGTTCGGAGACGGCATTGCATACATAGACCGGGTTTTCCTTGCTTTTATCCGGCGAGCCGTATTCCCACATGGATGGAATGACAAGGCTGATCAGGCGGATGTTCATTTCTTCAAGGCGGGTTTTCGCCCGGCTCATGGTTTCGAAAAGGATTCGGCTATACGTTCGTTGCTCCGCCTCGGAGAGTCCCGGCAGCGGGCAATTGCGATACACGATTTCCCTTCCATCCTGTGCCGCAACCGTTAAATCCAAGGACGCTTGGGGAAGTGGAGGAATGATCAGGTTTCGCAACAAGACCAGATAGAGCCGTGACCAGGGAGCCAGGAGGCGATCGATTTTCTTGATCGTGGCCGGTATCTCGGGCGGGGTCTGTTCGGGCTGCCCGCTTTGGGCGGCCTGCTTTTTCCATAACTCGACATAGTATCCCAGTACGCGCCGCAACAGGGATTCCGTGGGTTTTCGCTCCGTGTCCCGCTGCCAGCGTTCGAACAACTGCTGATCCGTCAGGTCGTTGAACGGGAAGATCGTCCAGATCACGTACTTCGGTTTGCGGGGCAACAGATCCAGCGCTTTGAAGAGGACGCTTTGTTGTGTGGCAGGAGTGGTAAATCCCGAAATGCCGAGATTCAACGTGGTTAGATCGCAGTTTTGGGTCAGCAGCGCCGCCAGCGTGTTTTCGTGTTCGAGGCCATATCCCCACGCAAACGAGTCCCCTATCAATATGGCATCGAGATCATCGTAATCGAAGGAGGGCGGGTTTCGAAAGCCGTATGACGGCAGGCCGGGGAGCGGCGAGGATACAACCGTAAAGGGTGAAAACGCGATGTTTCCCGAAAGGGTGGCCACGACATTCGGTTTCATGGCATGGCCGACCTCCGGATCGACGACTTCATACAGATCCATGTATTCAAGGAAGAACTGCTCGGGCTTCGGTCGATAATGGGTGTAAACCCGGACCGTCAGTTCCGTCAGGAACAGGGTGATGGCCGCGATGATCGTCAGGGTTGAAAGCGTCTTGACCGGGCGGGTTTGCGCCAAAGTCAAGCTCCGTTGGACGATGAGCTTTCGGTTGGCGATCGTGCACAGAACAACGCCCGCAAACAGCAGGTCTTCAATGTTGTTCACGATCTGAAGCAACCAGACGTCGGAGACGGCGTCGCTTGGGCTCAGCAGAGCGAGGAAAAGGAGGCAAACGCCGACCCAGAGAAAGCGTGCAGACTTGACAATCCGATCGATGGATTTCCTGAAGCGGTAAACGACACCGGGCAAGACGAGCCAGATGGTCATCAAGCCGATGAAAAGAATTTCTTCCGTTTTCGCGACATGATCGGGGGCGCTGAAGCTTTGTACCACCAGAAACACGGCGTCCGGCAGGGCGGCGAGAATGAATCGAAGAAGAATCGCGATGATCACGAAGGCCGAGAATGCCGGACTGTACAAAAAGGCAATCAGCTTTTCACGAATTCGACTCACAAACCTCTCCCGTGCCCTCGACTTCTCGTGTCTTGGTTCGTCACGATCCGGTTGCGTGACCTTACGGTGCGACGTCTCCGTCCGCCGAGAAACCGATGGCGGGTTCGCCCTCCGGATCGAAGCTGTAGTGCACGTGAACGAACTCGGAGCGGAAAGCGGCGACCTCCTTGGCGATGAAGCGGCCGTCCATCAGGCAGCTTTTGAAAAAGTCCGCGATGCGGGCCATGTCGTCTTCCTTCATCCCGAAGCGTGTCATTTCCTGCACGCCCAGACGGAGCCCCGCCGGATTGAGGACCGCGTCCAGCGATTCGTGGGGGAGCAGATTCATGTTGACGATGATGTGGTTTTCCTTGAGGATACGCGACACCTCGTCGCCGCCACCGAAGGCTCCCACGTCCACCGCCACCTGATGGCTTTCGGTATAACCGAATTCGCGCGCCTGCACCGCGAAGCCTTGCTCGTCCAGCGCTTTGGCCAGGGCCTTGGCATTGGCCACCACCTGCCGGCCGTACGCCTGCCCGAAATCGTGCATTTCGCTGGTGGCCACCGATAGAGCCACGAGGGTATCCAGGTGGTGATTGGAGGAGGAAGCCGGGAACGCGCCCTTGTCGATTTTGCGCCACTCCGCCGGACCGGCGTTGCTGAGGATCAGGCCGCGCTGCGAGCCGAAGAAGGTTTTGTGGGTCGACCCGCAGAGCAGATCGGCGCCCTCGGCCAACGGATCCTGGAAGCCGCCTCCGGCGATCAGGCCCATCACGTGCGAACCATCGTAAACGACCACCGCGCCCGTGCCCTTCGCCATTTCGGCGATTTCCTTCACCGGTTCCGGAAAGAGGTACAGGCTCTTGCCCAGGATAAACACCTTCGGGCACAAGGCCTTGACGATGTGGCGCGTTTCCTCCACGTCGATGTGGTAACCGTCGGGGGTGAGCGGGAAATTGACGATGTTGTGGGTGTACTTGCCCACCGATCCCGCCCGGTGGTGACTGATATGCCCGCCCGCCGGAGTGGAATTGACCATCACCACGTCGCCGGGCCGGATATAGCGCGAAAACGTGGCATCGTTACCGACGGTTCCCGAGATGGGACGCACGTCCACGTTCTTGGCCCCGAACAGGCTTTTGAGCTGATGCTTCAGGCGCGACTCGATCTCGTCGATGTAGTCGGTACCCTGGTAATAACGTTCGCCGGGATGCCCTTCGGCGTAGCGGTGAGCGAAGTCGGAGGCCATGACCCGTCGCGCGCGGTTGCTCAGCACGTTCTCGCTGGCGATCAGGTTCACGGTCTGCAAACGCCAGGCGTTTTGGTTGGCGACCAGTTTTTCCACCCAACGGACATTGTGTTCATACACCATCATGGCACGTCTCCCGTACTCGGTCCCCCCACCTGGTTTCCTGTTATTCGGCACCGTACAATCGCTTGAAGTCGCCCATCATACCACAACATGCGCATGATGCCAGCCCCTTTTTCGTTCTGGGTCATGGCCCTTTTCCGGCGCGTAAAAACGGGTTCTTCGGGGTCTTCGATAAAAGTGCGTGCGGGGAATTGACCTCTTGGTCGCCTTCGTCTATGATGGTGTGGAATACACGCCACGGGACACACTTGGGAGTAAACATGTCCATTCCTACTCTTGGACTGGTCGTCAAGATCGGTTTGTTGATCCTGATCGGCGTGTTGGGGCTTTTCCGCCTGCTGGCTCCCGCCGCACTGCGCGTTCGTTGGCGACGTTCGCTGGTGGTTGTGCTGGCGCTGGGCGCACTCCTCGCCTTCGCCAGCTTTTGGCGTTTCGGAGACGGCCTGTACGGCCATTTTCTGCATTACCACGACATTTCGCATTACGTATTCGGGTCGAAATACGCAAAGGAAGTCGGCTACTTCAACCTTTACAACGCCATCGTCATCGCCGAAGCCGAAACGATCGCCGAATCCGGTCATCCCAAACTTCCACGCGCCATGCGCGAGCGCAAGGTCCGCCGCCTCACCGACTACACCTTCCAGCCGCTGGAGGACATCATCAGCGACGTGGACCTGATTGCGCGTGTCAAGGGGCGTTTCACGCCGGACCGCTGGGAACAGTTCAAACGCGATATCCGGGACTTCTACCTCGTTCAGGAAGCCAACATTCTTTACGATCGCTGCAACGATATGGGCTACAACGGCACCCCGCCCTGGGGGTTTCTGGCCGGAGGTCTGGCGGCGCATGTCCCCGTCACGAAAAACGGAATGAAGCTGCTGGCGCTGTTCGACCCCGTGCTGCTGCTGGCGGGTTTTGCGGCTATCATGTGGGCGTTCGGGCTTGAAGTCGGCCTGATTCTGATGATTTTTTTCTACGGCATCGTCTTCAACCACCGCGCCTTTATCCACGGGGCCTATCTGCGCTTCGACTGGATGGCGGCCATCCTCTTCGGTGTGGCTTTCCTCAAGCGCAAGCACTTCCGCTCGGCAGGCGTCGCACTGGCTTACGCGGGCGTCATGCGCATCTTCCCGGTGCTGTTGCTCTTCGGCCTTGTAGTCAAGGCCCTCGACGACCTTCTGCGCCGTCGCGGCATCCGCCGATCCACCTGGCGTTTCTTCGGTGCCTATGTTCTGACCGTCGTGCTGCTGCTCGGCGGTAGCCTGGCGACCTTCGGTTGGGATTACCACCGCGAGTTTATCGACAAAATGGAGGTACACAAGGAGGTCGTCAGTTCCACGCGTGCCGGATTGCCCTATATCACGCGCCGGATCGGCGATGAAATTCAATTCGACCCGCAGACCGTCACCGCCAACTGGGAACGCATCGAGCGTCACAATCGGGGGGTCCACCTGCTGCGAAACGGCGTCGCGGCCTCCCTGATCGGCTTGTTCGTCGTGGCTCTGGCTCTGATCCTGCGTAAGCGCGACGAGGTGGACGCGCTGCTGTTCAGCTATCCGCTCATCTTTCTGTTACTCGGACTGACCGTCTACTACTGCATCGTCATCAGCCTGCTGGCGCTGTTTTACCTGCGCGCTCGCCCGCGCCGCATTCAGGCGTTCAACTACGCCTCGCTGATCGCCGTCATGCTGGCGAGTTGGATCTTGTTTCTCACCATCCCGCTGGGCGTCGTCCACAACTTCTGGATCAGTCTGGCCATTCTGCTGCATCTCGCTTCGGCTTGCGGGCTGTTCTTGTACGCCGAGGCGGATTACCGCGCGGCTTGCAGCCGCCTGTGTGCCTGGTTCGCCGCCGCCCCCATCCGGCGCATCGGTTCCGCTGTCGCCTTGGGTCTGGCCGTGATTTTCGCCGGGGGAGTCATGGTGCATGCGGTCCTGCAGGTGGAAAGCGCGGATTGGCAACAGGAAGCGGTTGCGGCCTTGCGCATACGCGGTTTCGTCGCGGATCGGGACGTGCTGATCGTCACGCCGCGCAAATTGGCCCGCAAGTGGCGACCCGATCCGGCCTTCCCCATGCAAGCCATCGATGCCCCGCAAGCCGAGACCTTCTTTCAGGCGCCACGGGTCTGGATCGTCACAAACGATCCGGCTTTCGATGCAACGCGCTTCACGGCCCGCCCGCATCGCCGCGACCTGGACCTGCCTCTTTCGGAAACAAACGGCTCGCGCGAGCTACGGCTGCTGGCTCTGAGCTTCACCGACGGGTTGTCGGCCTCCTGGCGTCTGTTCGACCATCTGGGGGATCTGCGCGTCGAACTGGATCGGGGCGACAGCCTCCATCCCTGCCCGCTGCGCGGCAAGCGCTACACCTGCGCCGACAACGGTTGGAACTACGTCGGACCGACGGACATGATCGTGCGTGGTCGGCTCCGTCGCCTGTTGTGGGCGCATCCGGCCGAAGAGGCGCTGCTCATCACTGCGCCCTCCGTTGCCCTGGGCGACTATCTGCATCTGGGGGCCGCTCTCAGCGATTTCGCCGTGGACTTCGGACGGGGAGCCCCCGTTATTCTGGAAGCCTTCGTCGGGGATACCAAACTGGGCAGCCTGGTTCAACCCAACAGCACGCGCTATACGGATATCCTGATGCCCACCGCTGCCTTCAAGGGGCAAACGCGGAATCTGACGTTCCGCATACACACGCCCAATAACGCGCGTCGTCACTTCGCCTTTACGGCGGAAGTGGTTACGCAACACTGACACATTGACAACCTGCGCGTTTTCTCTATATAAATGGGGAAGTTGTTCGAATCCGTTTATCCGAAGTCGAGGGGAGGCCTATATGCGCACATCCGCTAACCGGTGGGTCGGAATCTTTTGCTTGGGACTGATGCTGGCCTGGCTGTGTCTGGGTTGCAACGTCACCACCGATAAAATCGACACCTGGGCCGAGTCGGTCAACGGCGAGGCGCGCATCGCCCACGTGGTCGCCGATGCCTCGGCCGAGATGCCCCTGCGGGTTTACGCCGTGCTCAAGCTGATCCGTGTGCGCCAGTTCGATCTGCTGACCGCCACCATGAAAGAGATGCCGCCCGCCGACCGCATGAAATTGATCCAGGCCAGCGCACCCAAAATCGGCGGACTCTTCGAGGTGCCCGATCTCTCCGTACAGGCCGCAGCCAAGGACATCCTCTACATGTTCATGCAGTTCGACGACGCCCAGGTCAAACGCAGCGCCCGTCAGGCGATTCTGCTGTGGTACAAAAACGGTTTCGCCAAGAAATACGCGGCGGGGAAGTTTTCGGCCTATCACGTGCTCAAGCGCGTGGGAGCCCCGGCGACGGACCTGCTGGTCGAGCTGATCGCCAAGGAACCCGAACAGAAAACGCGCGTCAAGCTGGCCAAGATCGCGCGTGATATCGACCATCCGGCGCTGAAAAAACGCGTTTCCGATGTTCTCATTACCTGGTACAACGAGCAGCTTCCCAACCTGACGGACGACCTGCTGGAGCTGGCCTGCTACGTGCGCGACGAGCGTCTGACGGAATTGCTCAACGGCTACGTGGCCGACAAGAAAAACCCCTTCCCGATTCGCCTGAGCGCTCTCAACAGCCTGAGTTTCGCTCCCTCGCGTCTCTCGCTGCCCATTGCCACGCGCCTGTTCATCAACCGCAAGGAGCATATCGACCTGCGCGGCATCGCCATCGAGATCATTCGGAAAGCGGGCGACGCCGATATGGTGAAATACATCTCTCCCTTCCTGAGGGACGAGGATGTCAAGTGGGCGGCCTTCGCGGCGATTCTCAAACTGGGGGGAGCCGAGGCCGTTTCCACGGCTTTCGATGGACTGAATCCCAACGTGACGTTTTGGCGCGGGGATTATCGCGTGGCGCGTCGGCATCTCAAGAAACTTCCGACCGCTGCGGCTCCCAAACTGGCTGCGTATCTGACGTCCAAACACGTACCGCTTGTGACCCTGGCCCTGATCGGGTTGCAGTACAGCGCCGATGCGGCGCTCCTGGAAAAAGCGATCAAACCGCTGGCCGACGACGCGCGTCCCATCCCGAACTTCATCGACGGCAAGACCTACACGCTGGGCATGATGGCCCGCGAGAGTGCCGCCGCCATCGAAAAACGACTGGCCGAACCGCCCCCCGCCGCGTTGCCCAAACAAGCGGATGAAGACGCGGACGAGCCGGAATAAACGGAGTGTCGCCCATGCCCGATTGGAAGGTGGAAGCGGTTACCGAACCGGACTCGGCGCGTCTGGCGCGTCTGACGTCCATTGTTTACGGCCCCCTGTGGAAACGTTCGGGTGATAAGCCCTATTACGACTGGAAGCTTTTCGGCGGCAAGCGGCCCGATCCCATCGGTCGCGTGGCGCGCGCGGGAGAACGCATGGCGGGTTACGTGGCCTCTTGTCACCGGCCTTTTCGTTTCGGTAGCAAGATCGGCTACGCCAGCGAACTGGGCGATGTAATGACCCACCCCGACTACCGCCGTCAGGGGATGTTCGAAACCCTCGGGCAAGCGGTGATTCAGGCCGGCGAGGCGAGCGGTTATTTTCCCATCTACGGTTTCCCCAACCCGGTGGCCTATCCCGGCTGGGTGCGCAAGATGGATATGGCGCATGTGTTCGACGTCTGGCGGATGGTGTTGCCGCTCAAACCCGAGGCCTTGTTACCCGACGTTCTGCCGAACTGGAGCGGGTCGATTCTGGGGTCGGGGCTTTCGGCGGGTCGTGCCGGGCTGCGCCGCCTGATCGGTCCCTGCCGCCAGGATCTGACGGTCGATCGCGTGACCTCTTTCGGCCCCTGGGCCGATCTGGTTTGGCATGATGCTTTGAACCGGAGCGAAGCGGGTGTGGTGAAGGATGCCGATTACCTGTGTTGGCGTTACGATGAAAATCCCGATACCTACCGTATATACCGCGCCACACTCAACGGTCACCCGGCGGCGTGGTTGGTCACGAAGGTGCGCGCGGAGTCGCGCGACCGGGTTTTCGGTTTTCTGGCCGATTTCTGCGTGCCCGCCTATCAGCCTCGGATTTTTCATGCGCTGCTCAAACTGGCCGAGGCCGATTTCCGCGCCGACGGGGTTTGCCTGGTGGATGCCTGGATTACGCCCCATCGGTTCTATCTGTCCGCTTTGGCGGGTTTCGGTTATATTCCGGTCAAGCGGCTGCCGTTTATCGTTCCCAAAACCCAGGTCGAACGCTTGCGCCGGGAAGGCTGGGCGCACCCGCGTCACTGGGTGCTCACCATGGCGGATTCCGACAATGTGTAAGGAAGAGGTTTTCAGCAAGAAAACGTTCGCGATAACGCAGAATCGTTGACAAACGTCACGCGGCGGACTATGCTCGGCCCCGCGTTAGCGCCTATAGCTCAGCTGGAAGAGCATCGGGCTTCGAACCCGGTGGCCGCAGGTTCGAGTCCTGCTGGGCGCACCAGAAATAAAGCCTTGGAATCATAACGGTTCCAAGGTTTTTCTGTTTTATGGCTTCCCACCGAGTGCCCGCTTCGTTGCCGTTCTCCGCTGAACGCATTTTCATCCCGCGCAAGATCGCCCCTCCGCCGATCCCATACCGTCTCCGGTATCGATGCCGCAGCGGTTTCACGTCATACCGATTTCTTTCCCATCTATTGCATTCCGACGTCCACCTTGCTTAAAACGGCACTCAAAGTTCCTAAAAGCGGTTTACTTTTCCATTTGTCTGCGTGTTTTCATGAGTGATTCTCCTTTTCCGAATTTACCCACACCAAAAGCATGGGTAGAACAAACAGTGTCAGCACCGTTGCACTGAGCAGTCCACCGATGACGACCACCGCCAGCGGCCGTTGCACGTCCGATCCCGGTCCGGTGGCGTAGAGCATGGGTAGTAACCCCAGTACGGTCGTGGCAGCGGTCATGAGTAGGGCTCGCAAGCGTAGACTCCCCGCCTGAATGACGGCGTCACGCACGGCCAGTCCCTCCCTTTGCAATTGCTGAAAGAAACTGACCAGCACGGTTCCGTTCTGGACCGCCACGCCGAAAAGGGCGATGAAGCCAATCGTGGCCGGGACATTCAGCGTGATGCCGAACGCCAGCATGGCAAGTAACCCGCCGACGAGTGCGAATGGCAGATTGACCAGTACGATGGCGGCTGTTTTCAAAGAGCCAAGAGCTGAAATCAGCATTAGAAAGATCAACAGAATGCTGACCGGCACCACAATGCTCAGGCGTTTCATGGCGCGCTGCTGGCTCTCGAAGGTACCGCCGAAATCAATCCAATAGCCCGGTGGAAGTGAGTCGGATAAGGCGGTCAGTTTCCGTTGCGATTCGGCAACGAAACTGCCCAGGTCGCGCCCGCGCACGTTGGCTTCGACAACGACTCGGCGCATGTTGTTTTCCCGGCTGATCTGAGCCGGACCTTCGATCCGCTTGATCTCGGCGATGCGACCCAGGGGGACTCTCGCACCGCTTGAGGACGGAACGAGCAACGCTGAAATGCTTTCGATGCTATTGCGTCGTTCTTTGGGAAAGCGCACCTTCACACCAAAACGCATTTGACCTTCGACCAGTTGGGTGACAATCGCACCGCCGATGGCCATCTCCACCAGTTCGTTAATATCTTCCATGCGAGTACCGAAGCGGGCCATTTCTCTGCGGTCGGCGACGATCTCCAGTTGGCTGAAACCCGCCACCTGCTCGACGCTGACATCCTCTGCACCTTCGATTCCCCGCAAGACCGAGGCGACCGTGTCGGCTTTCTCTTTGAGCAAGTCGATATCCGAGCCGAACACCTTGACGGCCAGATCGCTCTTGACGCCGGAGATCAACTCGTTCACACGTAGGGCGATCGGTTGGCTGAAGGCCAGACGGATACCGGGAATACGCTCCAAACGCTGCTGAATAGCTGCGATCAACGTCGCTTTGTCGCGTCCGCTTGTCCACTCGGATGCCGGATGTAGCTTGATGAGCAGATCGGTCTGCTCCGGTCCCATCGGGTCTTCGGAGATTTCGGCCCGTCCGGTTTTCGACACCACCGTTTTCACTTCGGGAAACGTCAGCAACTCCTTTTCCATGAATCCACTGGTTATCACAGACCCCTCGATCGAGGCGTTCGGCAGGCGTACGACGTTGATGGCGATAGCTCCCTCATCCAACTCCGGTAGGAACTCGGTGCCGAGCCGAGGAACGACGGCCAGAGTCGCCAGGAAAATCAGCACCGTGACTGAAAGAACGATTTTGCGGTGGTCGATAACGGTGTTCAAAGCCTTGGCGTAGCGGTTCCGAAGACGGCGGATCAACCATGTTTCCCGGTCAACGCGACCCGCTTTCATCAAAAAGGAAATCAACACGGGAACAGCGGTTATGGCGACGATTAGCGATCCCAGCATGGCGAAGATCATGGTGGTCGCCAGCGGCTTGAACATCTTCCCTTCCATGCCTTCCAACGTGAACAGCGGCACAAAGACCAGCACGATGATGAGGATGGAAAAGACAATCGGTCGGGCGACTTCTCGAACGGCGTCCGCGATGACGGTCAGACGGTCGTCGTTTCTCTTTTCGCGAAGATGCCGCGTCACGTTTTCCGTGACGACGATGGAGCCGTCCACCACCATGCCGATGGCGATGGCAAGTCCGCCGAGAGTCATCAGGTTGGCGCTAAGCTGTGCGGCATCCATGAAAACGAAGGCCACCAACGCCGTCATAGGCAAACTGAAGGCCACGGTCAAGGCCGCTCGCAGGTTGCCGACGAGCAGGAAAAGAACCAGAACGACGAACAAGCCACCCTGCATCAGCGCACTGCTTACCGTATCGATGACGGCGGCGACGAGTTCCGTGCGGTCGTAAAAGGCATTGAAGCTGACCCCCTTCGGCAGGGCGCGTTCGATAGAGGGAATGGCCGCCTTGACCCGCTCGACGACCTCCTGGGCATTTTCTCCCTTGAGCATGATGACCATGCCCGCCACAACCTCGCCTTTCCCGTCACGACTGACGCCGCCCAGCCGGGTCATGTGGCTTTCAACCACCTCGGCGACTTCCGTTATCGTTACCGGTGCGCCGCCTTCACTCTTCAACACAACGTGTCGGACGTCATCCGGCGAGCCAAACAGACCGACGTTGCGGATATTCTCCTGCTCCCAGTCGCGAATGACAAAGGAGCCGCCCGCATTGGCATTGGCTGATTCCAGCGCTTCGACGACCTCGGAGAGCGTCAAGCCGTACTTCAAAAGCCGGTCGGGATCGACTCGGACTTCGATTTGACGCACGAGTCCACCGAAACTGTTGACCTCGTTGACACCGGGAATCGTTCGCAAGCGAGGTGCGACCAGCCAATCCTGCATGGTGCGCAACTCCGTCAAGCTGTGGCTTTCGCTTTCCAGTGTGTACTGGAATACCTCGCCAAGGCCGGTGCTGATCGGCCCCATCTCAGGATCGAGGCCCGGTGGAAGTTGCTCTTTCGCCAGCTGCAGGCGCTCGAAAACCAACTGCCGGGCGAAATAGGTGTCCACATGATCCTCGAAGATAACCACGACTTGCGAAAGTGCGGTTTTGGACATGGAGCGCACGAGTTTGACGTACGGTAGCCCACCCATAACCGTCTCGATGGGAAAGCTGACCTGCTGTTCGACGTCGAGCGGCCCAAGGCCCGGTGCTTCCGTCAGAATCATCACCTGCTGGTTGGTCGCGTCGGGAAAGGCGTCGATGGGCAGTCGTGTCCATGAGATGACACCGATGAGAATAACCAGGGCCGTCAGGATCAGCACCAGCAGACGACGCTGTATGATGAATTCAATCATGTCGCCTCCTAATGTGCGCAGCCTTCGCCCATCTTGGAGCGCAGGACATCGGATTTAAGAAGAAAAACTCCGGCAACGGCAACCGTCCGGCCTGGGTCGACACCGTCGATCAATTCGACCCACCCATTGGACGTTCGCCCCTTCGTGACGGGGCGGCGAATGAAATAGTCATCTTCGTGATGGACGAAGACGAAATCGCGTCCTTCATCGGAAAGCACCGCCGTTTCAGGTATGGCGGGCTTGCCTCTCGCTGCATCCAAGCCGAGGGAGACCTTTGCGAACATACCCGGCTTGAGCTTGCCGTCCGAATTGTCTATGCCGACACGGGCTTTGACCGTTCGGGTGTGCTCGTCCATCACGCGACCGACGAAATTCAGTCGTCCGCTGAATGTTTCATTCGGATAGGAGCGCACCGACACGGTTACGGGGATTCCGTTTTCGTCGAGTGCCTGTTTCACCTGGGACAACTGCGATTCGTACAGGTTAACCCAAACCCAGAGCGAGCGGGTATCGCCAAGAAGCAGCATCTCGGCTCCAGGGTCGATCTGCTCGCCTCGCGCCGCTTGCAGTTGCAATACTTCACCTGCAAAAGGCGCACTGACGGTCAATGTGCCGGTAGCCGCCGACAACCCACCGCGTTCCAATCGGTTGATGGTGGAAGACGAAAGACCAAGGCGTAACAGTTTCTGTCTGGCGGCGTTGCTCCTGATTTTGGCCGCTTCGAAGGATTGTTCAGTCTCCAGAAACTCCCGTTCGCTGGTAATGTTCCGTTTTCGTAGCGTTTGTTGCCGCTGAAACGTTTTCTGGGCTAACTGTGTTTCGGCTAGAGCTTCCAGGTATGCGGCCTGCGCTTCCGCCAACTCTATGCTTTCCAGAACCACCAGTTTTTGCCCAGTCTTGACGGATTGGCCGAGATCGACCGACACGCGGGTGACAATGCCGCTTACTCTGGGTGAGAGGTGCACCACCTTGCGTTCGTCGAAGGCGATCTCGCCGGTCAGCGCAATTTCGGTGTCGAAGTTGCGATTCTCGACCTTGCGCACCTTGACCAGTCCCTGCTCAATCAAGTTCTGCGCCACCTTGACCACGCCCACTTCATAGCGGCACTCGTCACAGGCATGCGTTTTGACATCATGCTCGCATTCAGCCGCGAACAATTCCTCCACGCTCTTGTTCAAATCTTCACCTGCACCGTGGTCGTGGGCGTCATGTTCGTCGTGATCTTCATGCTCGTCTTCGTGCTCATCATGAGTGTTGTGGAGGTCGTGTTCGCAATCCTTTTGCACGTGGCCTGCCTGTTCGTCATGCTTGTCATGGACATCGCGATCTTCATGTTCGTGGTCTGCATGGTCGTCCTGCTCTCCGGTATGTTGATCACAGGCTGAGAACATGCTTATCGTCAGTAGGAATAATCCAAGCCCAATCAAGTCTAGCGCAAGTCGCTTATTCATGGTCGCCTCCAAGGAGCGTAATGAGTTCGAGGTGAGCCAGCCAGCCCGCTTCGAAGGCGGCGAGCATATCGGTTTCAAGTTGGTTGCGTTCTCGGCGAGTGTCGAGTAAATCGACCAGCCCGGTTTCTCCTACCCGGTACATGGCAGCAAATTCTTCAGCCGCTTGTCTTGCCTTCGGAAGAATGGAATCGGCAAATCTGCGAGCGCGTAGAATGGCTTCTTCAGCTTTTGCGTAGGCCAGCAAGGTTGTGGAGCGCAATTCCCGTTCGATCACCTCACGCTCATGTCGGGCGATGCGTTCCTCCGCACGCGCTTTGGCTATGCCTCCCCGATTCCAGTTCCATAACGGCAACTCGATACTCAGCATGCCGCCGTAATTGTAAGCGTCCAATTCCCGATCGTAGAAGCCGCCGATGCTCATGTTCGGGAAAAGCTCGTGGCGTTCGGCTCTGGTGTGTGCTGCGGCTGCTTTGATGTGTAGAGCAGCGGAACGCAATTCCGGGTGGTTTCGTTGGGTATGCTCAAACATATGATTCCGTTCAGGCAGAGTGGGAAGTTCCTTCCACGCGAACGAGATCGAATACTCAGCTGGCAGTTTGCCACCCATCCATAGGTTCAAACTGTCCCGCTGTGCATCCAACTCCCGCTTTACGGAAGCCCGTTCGAGTTTTTCCTTCTCCAACTCGATCTCCAGCCTTGTCGCCTCCATCGGACGCGCCTCGCCTTGTGTGACACGCAAGCGGGCGATGTCGACCAGCTTTGTCAGCCGGGCGACGTTTTCCTCCTTCAGTTGCAAGCGCTCCTGACCGAAGGCGATGCTGAGGAACAGTGTTTTGAGATCGCGTTCTACCTGCAACCGTCGAACCAGCACTTCGGCTCTCGCGGCTTGATGACCGGCCTGGGCAGCCTCTGTTTCATTCAGATAGGCTCCCGGTGCATCAATGGGTATCTCCAGTTCAATTCCCCAGACCAACCCGCTTTCGGAACCGTCGTTGGCGCGTCCCTGGCCGATGCTTGCTCCGATTTCCGGATTTGGATATTGGCGACTGACGCCAATCTCTGCTTGTGCGGCATCGGTTTGCGCAGTGGCCCTTTTCATGGTCGGGTGCCGATCGATGGCGGCTTCGATGTCCGACCAACGTAGAACCGACGCCTCCTGTGCATGGGGCGCTTGAACACCAAAAGTAAGAAGAAATGCTGCGATGCACAGTGTAACAATATGTTTGTACATACGAATTCCTTTTCGCTACCGTAGTGGCAGACGGACTTGCGCCCATCTGTCATCTGATTTCAGACGGTCGTATCCCTAGGGGGCGGTGCGATCAGGAAAATCTTGGAGGCCGTTCCAGACGGGTCGAGAAGCCATTGGCAAGGGTCGAAAACAGGTTGGCAATAACGGTTTCCGGGTTGTGATGAAAAGCTGCAAATGAAGCCTGACCCAACGAAACCGGTACGTGACAGAGACAAGGACAGGTGTGCGAATCCGCATGGTTCTCATGACCATCGTCATGCGGGCAGGTCGCGGAAAGAAAATCGGCTTCCGCGTGAGTTGACGTTGACGATTCTGCCGAGTAAGTGCCCACTTCGGAAAAGTCGTGCATGCAGACGGATATCGACGACAGGCCGAAAACGGCCAATATCAAGATCGTCAAACCTCTATTTGCTACCGAAACCGTCACTATCGAAGTCCTTCAGCGGTCAGTCTCACTACTTTTGCCAACATACGGCCATATCTCAGGAATGTCAATGCTGAAATCATATCGGATTACTGGATGCAAGAGTTCTGGAAATCCATAACCCATTGAATACAAAGGATTATTATGGTGTAAAATCATGGGAAAGGGGGCTTGGATTACCCGACAAGAATAAGGTTGAACTTCAGCTTTAACCAACTTCCGATCATAACATTCAAGTCTTTGCCATTCTATCAGCCCGGATTCTAACTCCGTAAACGGTCACCGTAACGGGTGGCCCTGAAGCTGCTGAGGCTCCAGGGCTTTTTCCATTTTCCCGCCATAAGTCACGTCAACTTCCGGCATCTTCGTCTCTCCTCGTTTTTTTTTCCCGTTCTCAATATAAAGTTAGAATTCTTTAATCATCTTTACACTCTATCCGAAGATAGGTAGCGTGATGTTATTCAAGATTTGCCTTAAGAGATGACAACATGGGGACAGAAAAACAAACCAATGTTCATCTTTCTGTGGTGACTCGACCCAGGAGAGCGACTTCTTCGGATTCCGCTGATGGGGATCGTATTCTGATTGTCTGGCAAGAAGCTTTCATTAAAAAAATTCTCGGGATCAGTCTTGTTTTCGGAGTATTTGCTGTTATTCCAAGCGTTTATCTCTCTTTTTATGAAAAACGCTATCTGATTGGGGTGATAGATATCGTGATCTTTTTTCTTGGCTGTCTGCTCTATTCCAAAGACAGCCTGGGATATCGGCTTCGGGCCACGATCATGAACTGGGCCGTGTTTTTCATCGGTCTGCTGTTGCTGGTTACACTCGGCCCCTTTGGCGGCGGACCGGTCTGGTTGTTCGCTTTTCCTGTTATTACGGGGGTTTTGCTGGGGAAGCGCAGTGCGTATTTGGCGTTGTTTGTCAATACGGTGGTGCTGGTCGGAATTGGCGTGTTTCTCGAATTCGGCTTTTTAAGCTGGCAATTGGAGGCGGATAACCCGATTCAAAAATGGGTTGTGATTGTGGTCAACTTCATTCTTCTCAATATTCTGACCACGATTTCGGTTGTTTCCATATTGCAGGCTCTCAAGAGTGCGATCGGCAAGCAAAGAGAGCTGATGGACTCCATCAAAGATAAAGCGGATGAAGTGGAGAGTGTCAACCGCCAGTTGCTGGAGGAAATCGATGAACGCAGACGATCCGAGAAAGCCTTGGCAAAAAGCGAGGAAGGTTACCGTCTTCTGGCAGACAATACTCTGGATGTCATCTGGACGGCGGACATGCAGGGCAAGTTTACCTACATCAATCCCGCCTGTGAGAATCTAACCGGTTGGAAGCCGGAAGAAGTGGTTGGGAGTTGCATCGATCATTATTTTGCCCCTGAGACATTGCAGCTATTCCGCTCACAGATAGGCAAGGCTTTGAAAGGCACGACGAGCATCAATTTCGGGAATGCCGAAATCGCGGTGTTGGACCGCAATGGGATTGCGGTTCCGGTGGAAGTGACCGGAAAGATTCTTCGTGATGATCGTGGAAAGCCCATCGGCCTGCAGGGAACGACCCGCGATATTCGTGAACGGCGGCAGGCTCAGGTCGAAACGGAAAAGCTGCAGGTCCAGCTTCAACAAGCTCAGAAAATGGAATCCATCGGTCGGCTGGCAGGCGGTGTGGCCCACGATTTCAACAACCTGCTGACCGGCATTACGGGGAATGTCTCGCTTGCCTTGATGGATCTTCCGCGCGGGGACCCGCAACGGGAAACGTTCAAAGAGATCGAGAAAGCCGCCGACAGTGCCGCCGCCTTGACCCGTCAACTCCTTGTATTTTCACGTAAACAGATCATTTCTCCCAAGGTGTTGAACCTAAACAAGGTGATCGATCATTCGTTTAAGATGTTGCGTCGACTAATCGGGGAAGATGTCGATCTGATTTACCACCCATGCCGGGATCTGAGGCGAACCAAAGTCGATCCGGGACAGGTGGAGCAGATTCTGATCAACCTGGCCGTCAATGCCCGCGACGCCATGCCGGATGGGGGCCGTTTGACATTGCAAACCCGTAATGTCACCTGCGATGAAGATTACTGTAAAAGCCATGCTTATGTCGTTCCGGGGGACTATGTTGTGATGACCGTATCCGATGATGGAATCGGCATGGATGAAACGATACGCACCCATATTTTCGAGCCCTTTTTCACGACCAAGGCAATCGACAAAGGCACCGGCTTGGGGTTGGCGACCGTCTACGGAGCGGTCAAACAAAACGGCGGCAGCATTGAGGTTCATTCCGAGCCCGGTGGTGGAAGTACCTTTGAGGTTTTCTTTCCAGCGGTTGAGGCAGAAACCGACATGTTCACCCAAACGGCGGATATGGACGATTTGCCCAGAGGTACGGAGACGGTGCTGGTTGTCGAAGATGAAAAGAGGGTGCGGAGCATCGCGGTGAAGATTCTCACACGTCAAGGTTATACGGTCTTCCAAACGGATGGTGGTCCTCAAGCCCTCGTTATGTCTAATGAAATTGTTCCAAACCTCAGCCTGTTGATGACGGATGTCGTCATGCCCAACATGAACGGACGCGAGTTGGCAGAGCGGCTCAGGGCCACCCGTCGGGATCTGAAAGTGTTGTATACATCCGGGTATACGGACGATATCATCGCGCATCACGGTGTTTTGGACAAGGACGTCAACTTTATCGGAAAACCCTACACTCCGCAGATGTTGGCCCGGAAAGTGCGCGATGTGTTGGATTCCTAGAACTCGTGCCTCTTTAGACAAAATAACTCGACCGTGAAAGAACAAATCCAGATCTGATTTCGATGAAAAAATGCGGATGAAACGTGAAATATCTTATAATATCGCAAAGTAAGCTGGTCCGGCTGTCGACTAAGTCTCGGTCTGTTCGATCGGAATTAGACGAAATTGAAAAAAATAGCATAAATGGGATTGGGTTAGCTGTATATACGAGAATCTTAAGGCGAAATATAGTATGAATACTTACTAAACATTTTTGCGTTTGCCCCGATCTAATATTGTGGGGCGTTTCTAAAAATGTTGCGATTATGGCCACCGGCACAGGAATTCAACCGATCAAACGGCAGTTCGTTTTCTTGCTGTTTCGTGACAAGTTCAGAGGCTAAATGCTGACATTCATTCGAAATCTTAAGCTAAACATCAAGGTTTCGCTGCTTGGTGCTTTTAGCGTGTTGATAACGGTCGCGGCTCTTCTCATCTTGGCTACGTGGGAAAGCGGTCTTTACAATCGGCTTGCCCAGAGCGAAGTCAACGATCTGATTAGTGCCGACCTGGATCACATCACCCGCAGTGTTTACCACCTCGTGCAGACGGAAAACGAGGCCGTTCAGCAACAGGTGGATTACAACCTGAACGTGGCGCGGCACATTTTCGATAACGCCGGTGAGGTGGAGCTGTCATTGGAACCGGTCAAATGGCCGATAATCAATCAATATACCAAAGAGGTCCAGGTCGTCGAATTGCCGAAGATGATGGTGGGGGGGCAGTGGCTCGAACAAAATCGGGATCTGAATAGACCAACTCTGGTGATCGATGAAATCACGAATCTGGTGGGAGAAACGGCCACCATCTTCCAACGCATCAACGACGAAGGCGATATGCTGCGTGTGGCCACCAACGTTGAAAGTTTGGAGAGCGAGCGTGCCATTGGCACGTATATTCCGGCTATCAATCCCGATGGGGAGCCCAACCCGGTGGTTGCCACTATTTTGGATGGCCAGAACTATCACGGCCGCGCCTGGGTGGTGAATGCCTGGTATATCACCGCCTATGAACCACTGCACGACAAGCAGGGCCGGCTTGTGGGTATGCTGTATGTGGGCATCAAGCAAAAGAGTATCGAGGCGCGTATTCGTCCCGCCATTTTGCAAACGGAAATCGGGAAAACCGGGTACGTGTATATTCTAGGCGGGAAAGGAGCCGAGCGAGGGCATTATATCGTTTCAAAGAACGGCCTGAGAGACGGTGAAGACCTGTGGTATGTCCAAGACAACAGGGGCCGATATACGATTCGCGACATTATCAATCAAGCGATCTCGCTCAAGTCGGGCGAATTGGGGACGATCCGTTATCCTTGGAAAAATATAGGGGAGACGGAATCGCACTGGAAAATTGCGCGACTGGCCTACTATGAACCTTGGGATTGGGTTATCGGCGCCAGCGCTTACGAATACGAGTTGCAAACCTTCCACGCCGTTCTTTCCGATGGTCGTATCCGCATGATGAGTGTCATGTTTGTGACCGGTATCATCATTACGCTGCTGGTCGGGCTCATCGGGGTTTTAATTGCCAGAACGATTGCTCGCCCGGTTCATGAGATGCAGGCCTTTGTCGAAACCATCATCGATGGCGATTTGAATCAAACGGTCGATATCGACTCGCGGGACGAAATCGGTCAGCTGGCCCGTGCGTTCAATATCATGACGACCCGATTGCGGGAGACGTTGGAGGGATTACATAAAAGCGAGCGTTTCCTGAACGATATCATCGAAAATATTCCCAACATGATCATCGTGAAGGATGCGGAAAAACTCCATTATGTCCGCTTCAACAAAGCGGGAGAGGATTTACTGGGATACGACCGGGAAGTGTTTTTAGGGAAAAGCGATCTCGATATCTATCCCAAGGAAAAAGCGGAAAAACAGGTTGCGGAAGAACGGGCCATCGTGACCAGTCGGCAACTGGTGGATATCCGGGAAGAACGTATTTTGACAACGAGTCAAGGTGAGCGCGTCCTGCACACCAAAAAACTGCCGATTCTCGATAAGACCGGTTTACCTCAGTATTTGCTTTCCATTTCCGAAGATATCACGGAATACCTTCAGGCGGATGAAGAGCGCAAGCGGTTGGTGACCCAGTTGGAGCATTCTCAGAGATTGGAAGCGGTGGGACGTTTGGCCGGTGGAGTGGCCCACGATTTCAACAATATTTTAACGGGTATCATCGGCTATTCCGAGATGCTGATGCCGTCTTTATCGGAAAATCACGAAGACTACGAGGATTTACTCGAAATTCATAAGGCGGCCAAACGAGCGGCGGCGTTGACTTCCCAACTGCTGGCTTTTTCGCGCAAACAAATTATCCACCCCAAAGTGGTTGATATCAATGACCTGATAAAAGACCTGGGTGGTATGCTTAAACCTTTGATTGGAGAGGATATCAGCTATACATTCCGGCCCGGCGAAGAAATCGGACACGTGAAAGTCGATCCCGGCCAGATGGAACAGGTACTGGTGAACCTCGCCGTCAATGCCCGGGATGCGATGCCAAGTGGCGGAAAACTTGTGATTGAAACCGATCGTGTCATCATTGGTGAGGAGAACCAGGAGCATAACCGCGATGCCGTTCCGGGCGAATATGTGCGTTTACTGGTTCGGGATACGGGTTGCGGGATGGATGACAACACCTGCGAGCATTTGTTCGAACCGTTTTTCACGACCAAGGAAAAGGGGAGTGGAACCGGGCTCGGGTTATCGACGGTATACGGTATTTTGAAACAAAATCAGGGATTCATTACCGTTTCATCATCGATTGGGCAGGGATCCATCTTCAAAGCGCATTTTCCGGCGGTTTACGATGAGGTGGAGGGAGCCGATAGCTCGAAAACAGAGGCCGAGTTGTCTTCGGGCGATGAGACGATCATGCTGGTTGAAGATGAGAATATCGTTCGAACCTTGACAAGCAAGGTGCTTCAATCTCATGGATACACGGTTTTATCTGCCAGCGATGGCGAATCCGCGATGGCGATCTGCCGCGAGCACAAGGATGAAATCGATTTATTGCTTACGGATGTCGTGCTTCCCGGAATGAACGGATTGGCCTTGCTCGGAAAAATTCGAGATATTTTACCCGATCTCAAAGTGATTTTCATGTCCGGGTATACGGAAAATGTTGTCGCTTTACGGAAGGTTCTGGAAAGAGGCAACCACTTCATTTCCAAACCCTTCTCGACGAGAGTGTTGCTTCAAAGCATCCGGGACGTGCTCGACAAACCCCTGGAAAAGAGGTAACGGGGACTTCCTGCCGATCTTCGAGATAAATCCTTATTCATGCAGACCGTCCGTCCCCCAGCGCTCGGGGTCGAGCAGCCGGGCGCAATCCACGAAAGACGCCCCGGTTTCGGCTTTGAGCGGTGAGGCGCAGTATTCGAAGAGATTGAGAATTTCCGTGATGCGGACGTAGGTTTTCAGTACCGCGCCTGCGCCGTCGAGCTGATTGCGATCGGGCAGGACGGGGTAGGGCGTGTCGTCCGGTACGGAGGCGTCCCACGGATCCCAGGGGACATGGCTGTTATAATGCTCGGTGGCTTCCAGATACTGTGTTTGGATCAGGCGCGCTTCATCCCCGGTCAGCGGCAGACCATAGGCGGCGGCCTGCACGAGAAGCTGAGCCACATCGGGCCACCATTCGGTATTTTTAGCGGCGCGTTCATCCACCATCAGACCCTCGATGCGCGTGGCCAACCCGTCGAGCAACTTCCGAGCCGTGGGCGCATCGTCGAAGGCCAGCGCGACCGCCACCGCCGTGAGGTGGTAGCCCCAGATCATGTTGGAACTCCAGAAATGCGAGCCGATCGCCAAGTCTTCGTAGGTGCCTCCGTCGCCGTAAAACTCGACGCTTTCGTGGATGCATTCATTATCGAGCCGGTTGCCCGCTGCCAGGTAGGCCGTAGACAATTTGGCGTTGCATTCGGCGTTCGGAAACAAGGGCTCGTAGCTGACCAACGATGCGAAATCGTCCACCAGGCCGCCTTCGGTCTGCGGGATGAAGGGGACGCCGTCGCCGTCTTTGGTGCGCACGAGGTAACCGTGCTCGACGATGTCCGCCGCCATGGCGCGCACCTGGCGCAGCAGCTTGATGGCCGCCGCCCGCATCTCGGCATCGTCGCTTTCCCAGATCGAGCGGATCAACCAGGGCATGCTGCGGTAGAGGTAGGGGAAATCGTCTTTCGAGCGCTTGTTGCGGACGTAGATGTCGCCCCAGGTGGGGTTGGCGGGGTTGTGCAATGTATCGTGGCGGCGTTCGATGATCTCGTAGCGTACCGAGTCGTAATCCATGGCGAGTTGACGTCCGCCATCGAGTTCGGTTTGATAGTTGCGATGGAAGATACAGCGCGCCATGATCGAATCGACCACCGGGTCTTCGTTGTCCCAGATCATGCCGTCGTAAGTGACCGACAGACCGCGCATGTAGCCGAGCGCCAATTCGCGTGTCGTTTCATCGTTCGTGGCCAGCCACAATCCAAGCATCGGCGCCAGCGCCCGCGCGATTTTGGCTGTGCTGTTGTCGGAAGGCCGCTCCCAGGATATCGTGACGAGGCCGTCATGCTTGGTGGCGTAGGCATTGGTCCACCAGACTTTGTAGCCGGGCTGGCCCCACTTGTTGTCCTCGGGGAGTCCTTGCGAGTAGCGAGACAACCAGCGAAAGTAATCGCTATTTTTGAAAAAGGCGCTGAAATCGCGGGTGAAGACGCTGATTTCGTCCGGGCTTGGACCAGCTTCCGAATGGCTTCGTTCGATCGTGAACGGCCGGGTGTTGATCAGGGGCGGGATGTCGTCGGGGATGTCGGGGTTGGAAGAATCGCTATCCGGTTCGCAATCGACTTCCAACTCGGTGTCGCTTTCGGCGGTATCGCTATCGCCGTCCGGGTTCTTCTTCGACGAGGTTGAGTCGGATCCGCATCCCAGTAACAGACACAATCCGCAGCCGACAACCCACATCCCCCAAACCGTCAGCCTGCATGTCATGCTTCCACATCCTTTCAACAGTCATACAAATCAAAAGCACGATAACACAAGCTTAGATGCGATTCTCGGAAAATTGTGCGTGGTTTCGGGCGAGCCATCGCGGTCGGTGTTTCGATTCGAAACGAAAAACGCTCCGAAACCGGAGCGGCTCGGAGCGTTTTATGTCGGAGATAGGATGTGTTTAGTCGAAATGGCAGGTGCAGGGCGAATCGTAGCAACCATCGATACAATCGTTGTCCGTTGCACACTCGTGGTCGGTTGGATAGTTGCTATTATCGCGGCACTCTCCCTCGAACCGGCAGGTCGATGAACAGCCGTCGTTGTCGTCCGTGTTACTATCGTCGCATTCTTCCTGTGCGCTGTCGACCTGACCGTTGCCACAGATCACGCAGACGTTATCCACTTCGATCTGACACAAATTATCGTTCGTGCAGGGATCGGCACCCGGAATGGTGTAGTTGCGGCAGATGCCGTCGGCGGTGTTGCCTTCGCACCAGTTGCTGCCGTAATATCCGCAGGTGGTGCCCAGCATGCAATCGATATCGTCTTCGCAGTGGCCGACCGTCTGGCCTTCGCAGGTGACCGTCGAACCAGTACCGTCATACGACTCGAAACCGCAGGAATAGCCGGCATTATCATCTCTGACGATACAGAAACCCTGCAAGGTGACCTGAGCCGGGCTGCAGTCGTCGTTTGCGGTGCAGATTACGTTCGAGGCTGAGCAACGCCCGGTTGGGAGCGGTTCTTCTTCTTCTTCTACCTCGGCCTCTGCTTCACTCTCGGCGACATCCTGGGTGTCTTCATCCAGATCGCCATCGGTGTCCGATTCTTCATCACCATCGGTGGCTTGATCGTCATCGCCGTCGGTGGCTTGATCGTCGTCGCCATCGGTGGTTGGATCGTTGTCGCCATCGGTGGTTGGATCGTTGTCGCCGTCGGTGGTTTGATCGCCGTCACCGTCGGTGGATTGATCGTCGTCGCCATCAGTGGTTTGATCGTCGTCGCCGTCGGTGGATTGATCGTCGTCGTCTTCGCAACCTTGGCAGCTTTTCCACTTGGTTCCGTCATCCGAGCAAACCTGCGAACCGTCCTCTCCGTCAGGGCAATGACAGCGTTGTGTTTCGCCCGGATCGCAGACCTTGTCATCGCCGCCTCCGCAGGCGGTCAGCAGAGAGAAGAGCCCAAGTATCATGATTAGCAGAGTATGAAAACGCAATTCAACCTCCATTTGTTTTATGAAAAATGACTATATGTTGAGGGGTTACTATTGAGCATCCAAACGCCATAGCTCCGTTCCATGGATACCCTCGTTGGCGGAGAAGAACAAACCTCCGTCGAAGGGAGTCAGATACCACGGGGAGGAGGAGCCGGGACCGGGGGCGATGTCGGCCACCAGCCATTGGCCGTCTGGAGTGCCGTCGGTGGCCCATAATTCCTGCCCGGTTTCCGGTGCATTGGCGCTGAAGATCAGCCAGCCACTGTACGGTGCCACCGAATAGACGCGGCCGTTGGCCACGCCGGGCCATATGTCTGTGACCCTTACGGTGCCGTCGGGGGTGCCGTCGGTCTTCCACAATTCATGCCCGTATTGATTGCTGATGGCGGAGAAATACATCTCTCCATTGTATTCCATCCAGAACATGGGGGAAGAGTTGAAGTTATCCGTGTAAATGTCTTTCAGCATGACCGTGCCGAGGCCGGTCCCGTCACTTACCCAGGGCTCCAGTCCGTGTTCGCCGTCGTTGGCCGTAAACAGCAACAGATCCCCAAACGGTGTGAGACTGGAGATTTCACTCCCGCCTGCAGGATTGATGTCCTTGACGATAACGGTTCCGGCGGGAGTGCCGTCGGTTTTAAATAGTTCACTGCCGGTCGTTTCACCGCTCGCGCTGAAATACAACGTCTCGCCGACGGCAACTTTGGTTCCGGGGTATGAACTGCCGCTTGGATGGATATCTTTAAACAGCCCGGTGGTGGCGAGTGTTCCTGCACTGGCCCACAATTCGCTTCCGTTGATGGAAGCGGAAGCGGAGAAGAAAAGCTTGTCGTCCAAGGCGTGGAAATCGGAAGGTCCGGACCCGTTGGCTCCCGGGTACAAATCACCGAACAATTCGGTTCCGGCGGGAGTGCCGTCCGTCACCCACATCTCGCGCCCATGTGTCCCATCGTCAGCGCTGAAGAAGCAGCGGTCGCCCATGACATAAAAATAGAGGGGCATGCTGCTGTTGGATCCTGGCTTAAGATCGCCGAGTAGAACGGTTCCGGCTTCGGTGCCATCGCTGAACCAAGGTTCTAAGCCTTCTGCATCCGTGACAGCTTGAAAAATGACTCCACCGGCAAAGGGGGTGACATACCGTACATCCGAGTAGACGCTTCCGGATCGAATGTCGCGAGTCAACTGGGTTCCGGCTTCGGTGCCGTCGCTGACCCACAATTCCCTGCCGGTTTCGGGTGTATTCGCTTGGAAGTACAGCTTGTCGCCGGATACGGCTTCTATAATGGGGGCGGATTCGCCGTTGATGAGATCGCCGAAAACGGGCTCGATTTCCGAGGTCCCCGCCGGAGTGCCGTCGCTGGAGAATGCGCGGCGGCCTCTCTCCGTGATTGCGGAGAAAAAGAGAGTGCCGTTGACGTCGGCTAATCCGGCCGGACTGCTGCTCAGAGAATCAGTCATAATATCGGTCAGCCGTATCGTACCGCCCAATGTTCCGTCGCTCTTCCAAAGCTCATTGCCATGTTCCTCGGTCGAGGCTGTAAAATACAATGTTCCGTTAACATTGGTGGTGTAGTCGGGGCTGCTGGAAGCGGAGCCGGGCCGGATGTCCATAACTTGTTGGGTGTTGGCTTCATTGCCGTTGGTTTTCCAAAGCTCGCTGCCATTGGTTCCATTGGTAGCGCGGAAATAGACATAGCCGCCCACGCGCACGAGGTCGGTTGGAGTCGAATCGCCGGACGGATTGATATCCTTGATCAGGTAGGTTCCGATTTCCGTTCCGTTGCTGAAATACAATTCCGTACCGGATGATCCGTAGGCAGTGAAAACAAGGTAATCGCCGAAAACGGTGAAATAGCGTGGGCCGGATGAGGCGCTACCGACTCTGATATCCCGCGCGATTTTCGTCCCTACCGTCGTGCCGTCGGAAACCCAAAGTTCCTGACCGACTGTCGGATCCGTGGCGGAGAAAAATAGTTTGCCTCCTGCAAGCGCAAAGGATTTCTGGTATGAATTCAATCTTCCAACGGTTTTTACGATGGTGGTGCCCCCTGAAGTCCCGTCGGATTTCCACATCTCCGTTTCATTTAATGAACTGACCAGCATGTAAAATGTGTTGTTCATTCGTTTGATATCGTTAATGGTTGGATTGTCAAGGGTGCTTTGAATATCCAAAACTTTTTCGGTACCGTCCGGGCTGCCATCGGTTCGCCATATGGAAATACTCGATGTGACATCGATCTTGCTAGGCACCGGCTCCACCTTTTGAACCAGGAAATACAAGTAGTCGCCGACGAGGGTGGTTTCGTCGAAACGAATCGTGGTACCGTAAAGGCCGGGACTGATATCGGTGAGACGGATCGTTCCGTCGGCGGTTCCATCGGAAACCCATAATTCGTTACCGTGGGTATTGTCGGTGGCGATAAAAAGGAGGAGGTTGTTGAAGGCGAAAAAATAGGCCGGGTAGGAGGACTCCGGTCCGGCGTTGATGTCGCGTACCATTTGGGTTCCCGCATCGGTTCCATCCGTTTTCCACAGCTCCGATCCACTCCATTGATCGCTGGCGGAGAAGAAAACAGTCGATCCGACGGCCGTGAAGTTCTGCGGGTTTTGCTCGACTATGATGTCTCCCGTGTTGATATCTTTGACGAGAGAGAATTCCGTCGGATCGTCGCAGGCATCCTCCTCCCAATGACCCAGGACGCACAGCAGGGAGATGAAGCCGGTTTTGAGAGCGCCGCAGGGCGTCGTCCCGGCTTCGGTGGCGTCGTCGACACAGTCGTCCGGGTCGTCGCATTCTCCGTCGTCGACCCAGATGCCGTCCTCGCAGATCTGGTCTTGGCTCCCGCGCGTATTGAGACCGCAGGCGTTGTCGAGGGTCCGCGTTTCGTCGGCCTGGCAGTCGGGCGTGTCACCATCGGCAGGATTGTCGTTATCGCCGTCGCCATCCGCATCACCATCCGCATCGCCATCGCCGGGGATGTCGCCATCGGCGGGAAAATCGCCGTCGGTGTTCTCGTCGCCGTCTTCATTGTCGTCATCGTCCCGATCGACGCTATCCGACGATCCGCTGCAGGCTACAATAAACAGCGTCAAGATGATTAAAAAACACCAGAAGATGGGGGTGCGTGGTTGGAGTCGCGTCATGATTAGTCCCTCCCGAAAAGCCGGTTTTCCATATTTTTTCATCCGGCGTTGATGTAGAGAATGATTTCAGCGTCTATTTGATCATCCCAAGACCTAAATATTCAAGGAAAAAAGAAAATTCAGGTAACAATCAGCCCAAATTACCCCTGCGTCAAGTGAAAGCCGATCCTGTCTGCTATTTGTGCTCACCGGGATGCGACCTATGTTATACTGGGTACATGCGAAAACCGTCTGTACCGGAACCTTCCAGTCAAGGAGCCGTGCCATGCAGGAAGAATACGTCTTCAACCTGACGCTTCCCGCCGACGAAGCCGAGGCGGCCGAACGTCTGTTGGATGAGGCTCGCCAAATCCGTCCAACCCTTCGTTACACCCGTAAAAGCGACCGGCACGGTATGGCCCGTTATTACTTACGTTTTCCGCTCGATACGGCGCGGCCCGATCTGGCTTTCAAAACCTGGTTCGACGAACGCAGCCCCGCCGTTTGGGAGCTTGAAGGTCCGCAATACGGCCGTTGGGGTTTTGCGTGACAACAGAGGCGAGGCTGAAATTCCGACCGTCCAATCGGGAGCCGGGGTCTGTTTCCTTGCTTCGGCTCAAGACTATGTATCCGTGAAAGCGGTTGTTTTCGCTAAAGCATTCATTGACCCGTACCCGGCAATCCGGTAGGATTCCGTCGAACCCGCTCGGCGCGTCGTTTTACGCGGGGAAGAAAGAGGAGGCGTGGTCGTGCAGTCGGAACCGATACGTAAAACAATCTGGGCTTTGGCCCTGCTGCTGTTTCTCATGCCGGTCTTGGCCGGTGGCAATTTTCCTTGGGGAGTCGATGCCCAAACGGGGATTTTCGTTTGGACGATCGGCATGGCGTTGCTCTGGGCCTGGACGACTCTCGCCAACTCCGTCGATATCAAACCGCTACTCAAGGCGCGTCTTTTATGGCCTTTGTGGCTGTTTATTCTGTACCTGTTGATCAGCTGGCCCCTGGCGGCCGTTCTCGATTCCGCCATTCGAACGAGTGTCGTTTGGCTGGCCGTCCTGCTTCTTCCTCTGACGGTTTTACAGCTGCAACCGACGCGACGCGAGACGGTCGTCCTGGTTTCCGCCTTGTGCGTAGCGGCCGCCGTCTGCGGGTTTTACGGAGTTTATCAGCAGGTATGGGGCTTCGACGCGATGCAGAACATCCGTGGGATGTCGCAGGCGGATCTCAAACTGCTGGACGAGGTGCGTCGTCTTCAACGTCCCTTCTCGCTTTTCCCTGGTGCGAACGCCTTCGGCGGTTTCATGCTGCCGTTTTTCCCACTCTCCGTATGGTTGCTCGGCCGCGTTCGCAATTGGCCGGGACGGGTGGGGGTGTTGATCCTGCTGCATGCATGTATCGTGGGGGTGTATATCTCCTATTCGCGTGGGGCTTGGGTGTTGTTGTTGGTCGGGATGGTGGCGGTTGCGGCTTTGTATCTTCCCAAAACGGCGCGGCGCGTTTTGATCGCTGCGGGACTCGTGGCTCTGATTGCCTGCTATATGTTGTGGAATCAGGCTGCGGATACGACTCTTGAAGCGACCAATGCGGCCGATAGCGAAACCGACAGCGGAGGGCGCTTGGCTTCCATCTTCGATCCGGCCGAAGTCTCCATTCAGGCGCGTGCCGGTTATTGGGAAACCGCCTGGCGCATGGGCCATGCCTATTTTCCTTTCGGAGCGGGGCTGGGCACGTTTGCCGATGTTTCGCGTCCCCACCAGAGCTTACCCAATTACACCCGCGATCCTCACAATATCTTGCTGAGACTGTATGCCGAGTTGGGTATTTTCGGCGTGTTGCTGTTTGTCTGGGCGCTGGTGAGTGCGGGACTGGCGTTTTATCGCGGACGTTCCGAAGGCGAGAGCACGCCACACGGGTTGTGGATGATTGCATTGGCCTTGCTGGTGGCCCATGCCATGATCGATCTCGATTTTAGCAGTCCGGCCATCGTCGGGGTGTTCTGGTTTCTGTTGAGTCTGTTCTGGCGATTCGCGGTCTCAACGGCGTCGGTGGCTTCTGCAAGCAGCGATCCGGTCAAACGCAGTCTGGTCGCCGTGGCGGTGGTCCTGATCGTTTTCGGTGTGCAATTTCCACCTTTGATGAGTCACAACTATCTGCGCTTGGCCGATGCCGCCGCGGGATCCACCCAGTATGGTAAAGCGCTGCAACTCACCGAGTCGGCCCGTGCCTACTGGCCGCTGGACCCGGCGGTACAGTACCGCCTTTCGCGCGATTACCTCAGACGTTTTGAGAGCCATCGCGATCCGGCCGACCTGAAACGTGCTCAGGAGGCGGTTCGAAATGCCGCGCTCGCCAACCCGACCAACCCGGAGTACCATCTGGGTCTGGCTGATGTGGAAGCCGCCGGTGGGAGTAACGATCACATTGTGGATCATCTGCGAAATGCCGCCAGCAGCTATCCCACCTCGATTCACTATCGGCTGGTGCTGGCGAAAGGGCTTTCGTTTTCGGGGGATTATGCGGCCGCTCTGGCCGCCGTTGACGACGCGTTGGCGTTAGAGCAAACGTACTTGCGACATCGCCACCCGGATGGCATGGATCTGATCGAAGCACGTTTCTTCCGCGCGGCGATCTTGAATGAGCAGAAGCGATACGAGGAGGCCATTGCGGAATATCGGACGATTATCGAGTTGTGTCGCACGCCCGGATTGGTGCTGCAATCGTACACCAGCCGTCGACAGGTGAGGATCGATGTCGCGGATGTGCTCAAAAATGCGGAGGATTTTATCGACCGCGTGCGTCAAGAACGGGCGGCAGCGGAAAACCCGGCTCCGAAACCGGAGGCGATGCCCGAGCCGGCCCGGGAAACCGAGTGAAATAAGGAGGCCAATATGGATTCGGTCTTTATACATCCAAGCGCCGTGGTGGACGAGGGCGCCGTGATCGGTGCGGGCAGCAAGGTGTGGCATTTCTGCCATATCAGTGCGGGTGCACAGATCGGCGAAAACGTGTCTATGGGACAAAACGTTTTTGTTGCCGGAAACAGCACGATCGGCAACGGTGTTAAAATCCAAAACAACGTCAGCGTGTACGGCGGGGTGGAGATCGCGGATGACGTGTTCTGCGGACCCTCAATGGTGTTCACGAATGTGCGTACCCCCCGCGCCCACGTGTCGCGGCGTGACGAATACGTGAAAACCCTCGTCCGGAAAGGCGTATCCATCGGCGCCAACGCCACGATCGTCTGCGGGCGTACGGTTGGCAGCTACGCCATGATCGGAGCAGGAGCCGTGGTCACGCGCGATGTGCCCGACTTTGCCGTGATGACCGGCAATCCCGCTCGCCAGATCGGCTGGGTGTGCCGCTGCGGCGAACTGTTGGATCTCTACGACGGCGAGGCTCGCTGCACGCGTTGCGGCGACCGCTATCGCGAAGAAGTGAACCACCTGATCCTTTTGGAGGACTAGGCCATGAAGGTACCACTGCTCGATCTTTCCCGACAATATGTTCCCTTGCAAGACGAACTGGAAGCGGCGCTGATCCGCGTGGCCCGTAGCGGACGCTATATTTTGGGGCCTGAAGTGGAGGCGCTCGAAAACGAAATCGCTCCGCACTGCGGGACGCGGCATGCCATCGGTGTCAGTTCGGGATCCGATGCGTTGATCGTGGCCTTGATGGCGCTGGGTGTCGGTGCGGGGGATGAGGTGGTGACGACGCCGTTCACGTTCTTCGCCACCGCCGGAGCCATTCATCGCCTGGGTGCGACGCCGGTTTTTGTCGATATCGATCCGGTGACCTACAACCTCGACCTGACGCGCCTGGAGGAGGCCTTGACACCGCGTACCAAGGCGGTGGTTCCCGTTCACCTGTTCGGTCGTATGGTCGAGATGGACGCTCTGCAAGCCGTATGCGCGCCGCGCGGTATTCCGGTGGTGGAAGATGCCGCGCAGTCCATCGGCTCGGAAGATGGGGCGGGTCATCGCGCAGGCAACGCCGGGGCGCTTGGCTGTTTCAGCTTCTTTCCTTCCAAGAATCTCGGGGCCATGGGCGATGGCGGGTTGGTCGCCACCAACGATGACGAGCTGGCTGAACGGTGCCGCCGTTTGCGTGCGCATGGGTCCAAACCCAAATACTATCATTCCATCGTGGGCGGTAATTTCCGCCTCGATCCCATGCAGGCCGCCGTGCTGCGGGTCAAACTACCGCATTTGGATCGTTGGCATGCCGCTCGCAAAGCCAATGCCGATCGTTACCGGACTCTTTTCGCCGCGCACGCCGCGCAGCTTGACGGGAATGTCGGACTGCCTGAGGAAGGCCCGGGCCGCCACATCTACAACCAGTTTGTCATCCGTGTCAAACACCGCGATGAATTGAAAAGCACCTTGGCGGAGAAGGGAATCGGGACGGAAATCTACTACCCTCTATCGCTGCATGAACAAGCCTGTTTCGCCTATCTCGGCTGTAAAAAAGGCGATTTTCCCGAGGCGGAACGCGCGGCTGCCGAAACCTTGGCTCTGCCGATATTCCCCGAACTGAGCGATGCCGAAGCTCGCTATGTTGTAGATGTTATTGCTGAATATTACACATAAATCGGCTTTGAGGCGAAGTCTTTACTGGTTCGTCAGGCAAAATCCTAGTATTCATACTGCTAAGCAATAAAAAAGATTGACAAGGGGGAATAGTCTGCCGTAGGATCGGCTCTATTGGAGTTGCTTGGTATGAATAGTAGGAAAGGCGAGGGCGGCAATGAAACTTTCGACACGTGGACGTTACGGAATGCGCGCGATGATGGATCTGGCGATGAGCTACGGGAATGGAGCCATCCTGCTAAAAGATGTTGCCAAGCGGCAGAATGTATCCTTGAAATATCTCGAACAGTTGGTAACGCCTTTACGTGCAGCGGGTCTGTTGCGTGGTGTGCGGGGGGCGCGCGGAGGCTACAGCCTGGCCAAGGCCCCCGAAGAGATCAGCCTGAGTGAAATCGTGCGCGCGTTGGAAGGATCGCCCGCGCCGGTGGAATGCGCCGACAACCAGGAACCGTGTAGCAATATGCTCTGTTGCGGCTGCGCGACTCACGAACTGTGGCGCGATATCTATGATGCCATCAATAATATCCTGGATAACAAGACCTTGCGCGATCTGGCGGACCGCCAGCGCGATATGATCCGAGACCGTACCGAAGCGATCATCTACCACATTTGAGTGCCGCATAAGACCGGAGCGTCCTCTGGGCGATTTCGGTATGAAGGAGAAAACGGATGAATATAGCCAATAACGTGACTGAACTGGTTGGCCGTACGCCTTTGGTGAAACTGAATCGCTTGACCCAAGGCTTGCCTGCAACCGTGCTTGCCAAACTGGAATTCTACAATCCTGCCGGAAGCGTGAAAGACCGGATCGGGCTGAACATGATCGTTGCCGCCGAGAAAAGCGGCGCGCTCAAACCGGGAATGACGATCGTCGAGCCCACTTCGGGTAATACCGGTATTGCCTTGGCGTTTGTCGCTGCGGCGCGGGGGTATTCGTGCATCCTGACCATGCCCGAAACCATGAGCAACGAACGCCGAGCCTTGCTTAATGCCTATGGTGCGGAACTGGTCCTGACTTCCGGCGGCGAAGGAATGCGCGGGGCTATCGAAAAGGCCGAAGCCATTGCCGCCCAGGATCCCAAACGCTTCTATCTTCCGCAGCAATTCAAGAATCCGGCCAATCCGGAAATTCATCGTCTGACCACGGCCGAGGAAATCTGGGCCGATACCGAGGGCACAGTGGATGCCCTGGTGGCGGGTGTGGGGACCGGCGGCACCATCACCGGCGTCAGCGAAGTGATCAAATCGCGTAAGCCCGATTTCAAGGCTTACGCGGTGGAACCGACCGATTCACCCGTCTTGTCGGGCGGTTCGCCCGGGCCGCACAAGATCCAAGGTATCGGAGCCGGGTTCAAACCTGAGATCCTGAATATGGATGTCATTGACGAGGTGCTGACCGTCAGCGGTGAGCAGGCTTTCGAAACCGCCCGCCGGGCCGCCAAGGAAGAGGGACTGCTGGTGGGTATTTCGTCGGGAGCCAACATCTTCGCCGCGATGCAGCTTGCGGCGCGTCCTGAAATGACGGGTAAGCTGATCGTTACCATCGTGCCTTCCAATGGTGAACGCTACCTTTCCACGCCCCTATTCAGCTAAAGTCGTACAATCTCCATAAAGCCAAAAAAGCGTCCCGACCATCAGGCCGGGACGCTTCTTTTGATTTGATTCCCGCTGTGCCGAATCCGATTTGTCGGTACATAAGTCGATCGATTGCCGTCCGACCGAACATCGATGCGCGTTTCCCACGAACGGCCTTACTCTTATCCTCACGCCAGTGGTTAGGATATCGTTTGCATTTTCAAATTCCGGTGTTATGTTGGAGCATTACTTCTAAATAGAGAATCAAAGGTGGAAACATGTTGCGGATAAGTCGTCTGATTATCGTGCTTTGTGCAGGGACTCTTTTATTGCCGTTGGCTTGTAGTTCCAGCAGCGATGGCGACGATAACTTGAAGCCGGTAAAGGTCCAACTGGATGGATCGGTGGAAAAGGGACCGTTCGTTTTAGGATCCAGCATCACGATTGCACCGGTCGATGCCGAAGGTAATCCGAGCGGTCAACAATTCACCACGCAAACCATTAATGATTTGGGGGAGTTCAGCGTTAACTTCGAGGCGGCCGGTTTCGTTTCGCTGGAAGGCAGCGGGTTTTATTACAATGAAGTTACCGGTGATTTGTCCGGTGCCAATCTGACCTTGCGTGCTTTTTACGAGATTCGCAGCGAGGGTGCACAGAACGCGCACCTGAACCTGCTGACCCATCTGACCTATAGCCGCGTCAAGAATCTCGTGCAGGCCGGGAAAGATCTGGCCGCAGCCATCGAACAGGCCGAGGCCGAGCTGGTTGCCGCCCTGCCGATCGGACCCACGAACTTGACGCTCGACGATCCGGCTATCGAACTGACCTTGCAGGGAGGCGATACGTTGGCCAACGCCTATCTGTTCGCGGTGTCGTCCGTTTTGTCCCATGCCGCCCGTTTGAGAAGCCCGGGTTCGCCGGACGCCGCCCTGCAGGAACTCATCAACGGCATCTCCGCTGATCTGGCGTCGGACGGGGAGATCAGCCATAGCACGGTTGTGAGTCTGGTGGAAGCGCAACAGCTCCCGCGTGAACTTGCAAATGGCGACGCAGCGAATTATCTGATTCCGGATAGTATTAAGGCCGATCTGGCGAGCCGTTTCGATGAGTTGGGATCGAGCGCCGCCGTTCCGGATCTGAATCGCGTGCTCGATTCCGATTTCGATTCCGTCGCCAATGCGGATGACAACTGCTGGTGGATCGCCAATGACGACCAGGCGGACAGCAATGATGACGGCGTCGGCGACGCTTGCGACTTCGTGTTCAACGATTCGGAAACCGGCCTCTCCTGGCAGAATCCGAGCCGCTATCTTCCCGACCATACTCCCCAATCCGCCTCGGGGTCGCTGCAAAACAACATGGCCTATTGCGACGATTTGGACTGGGGTGGCTTCAGCGACTGGCGTCTGCCGTCCATCGATGCGTTGCGGACGTTGGTGGATGACTGCCCGACGCAGGCCTTCGGTGGAAGTTGTACTCTGCACAATAATGGGTGTCCGACCGCCAACTGTCGACCCGATTGCCCCTCTTGTTCCAAATCGGGTGGACCGTACTGGAAAAACGGTCTGATCGGACCGACGGCGGCTCCTTCCCGAACCCAGGGTTTCGGTATGGAATTTATGAGTGCGGAAATCGCACAGTCCGTAAATGCCGACCACCTGCGTTGCGTGCGCGGGCATATGAACGGGTATGAGTTGGTTTGTGCGGACAACGTGGATGACGACGGCAATGGCAATACCGACTGTGCGGATTTGGCTTGCTTTGCCCAGGTTGGTGAGGCGGGCGCTTGCACCGGCTTGGATGTTCTGGGGGCGATTGCGTCGTTGGATTTCTGGGCGACTTGTTTTAATCGGACAACCAGCAATACCTGCAACGAGACGGTTGGATCGGGCTGCATGGAATGCTATTCGAATTGCGTTCAGCAATTTTGCAATCAAGACTGCCAGGAAGAAGGTCCGAATGTAAGGCCGGAATGCATTACCTGCGCTCAGAACAATTGCAGTCAGCCGGAAGCGTGCTTTGGAACTTTTGTCTGTGAACCGGAGTTTTTCTGTACAGATGGCAAGGACAATGACTCGGATGGTCTGACGGACTTTGACGACCCCGACTGTACCTATCTGACCGAGGGGCTTCCCGATACGGATGGGGATGTCGATGGAGATGTCGACGGTGACACGGATGGCGATCTGCCGACGGTCTCACCGGTTGTCGAGGGTCGCTCGGCCACCTTCTACTATATCGAGTCGGAAGAAGTATCGAAACCCATTAAAATCGTTGGTGATTTCCAGGCTTCTCCCTGGAACCCATCAACCGGTATTATTATGCAACAAATCGGAGGCAACTTATTTAGCGCCACCGTGAATAACCTCGATTGTGGCCAACAGGTATATAAATTCTGGTATCCGGAAAACAACTGGATTACGGATCCTTTGAACCCCAACGAGGATGGAACGGATGAACATTGTTCGGTGTTTTCGATCACGGACGGATGTTCGACCGATGGCGATGTGGATGGCGACAGTGACACTCTGAATTGTGTTGGGGAATGTGCCTCATTCGCGGGGATCTACTGTACGGAAACCGTTCAAGCCGGGGAGGGAGCCTGCGCAGACTATTTCCTTGATTCGAATCAAATCATCGAGGTGCTGGTGGCCAACGCAGAAACTTGCACGTTCACGGTTCGAACCGCGACCGGCGAACCCATCATTCTGATGAACGATGTTCATAGCTGCGAATTCAGTGGGGAGTCGATCTCGGCTCTGCCTGTCGAAGACGGCTCCTGCCAGCTTTCGTCCAACCCGGTCAATGGAACCCTGACGGTCAGTTGCAAGGGCGGGTCGTGTCTGGTCGATCTCACACAGGAGGCCTGTTCCGAATAACCCCGTTCCGCTTAGGTCGAATCTCGCTTTCTACTGGCAGTAAGCCTTGTCGGGGAAGAGCGCGCAGCATTCGTCAAGCGCCGTGGCGGTGGGGCGGTCCTCCTCGTAGGCGGCGAAAAAGTCGCACAGATTCTCGCTGATGCAGTAGGGCCGGAAGCTTTCTCCCTCGCCGGTCAAGGGCGGCCCGCTGTATCCTTCCTGGCCATCGGCCTCTACGAAAATGGGATTGGAGATGGCGAACGACGGCTTACCCGGATACAGCGGATCGAGTGGATGGATGTCGCGTCCGAACGCCATCGCCACCAGCCACGAATCCTGGTAGGGCGGTGTGTCGCCGTTTTCCTGACGCGGCAGGCGGATTGTCATGTTGCCGTCGAAGCGGACGGCTTCCGTGGTGTTGGGGATGTATTCGTAGGTGCTGTCCATGCGGTTGCCGTTGATACAGACGTACAGATGTCGTACCGACATCCAGGCCGGGGCCTGCAGCTTCAACGCAACATCGAGCCGGACGTCGGCTTCGCTCGGGTCGGCGATCGTGTAGGTGTCGCCGGGCAGAGCGTCTCCCAGGCTCACATGCAGGGTCGGACCGCCGGTGACGATTGCGTGACCGGCCGCTAACTCGCCGAACAGGGCTTCAGCACGCGTTTTGTTGAGATACTGTTGGTCGCTTAAGATCAGGGTGCGCGCCCAGCCGAAACCCGCCGTGCTCGATCCATCGAGATTTGAAGAGCCGGTGAGCGGTTTGAAGATACCCTGAGATAAAAGCGAGAACCAGTCTTGCAGCGTTGAGTAGGTATCGGCAAAGGCCATCGCGCCCGACAGCCCTTCCAGGGTTTGCCATTCCTCCAATGTGTTTCGGACTTCGAGCCGCAAGGACGAAATGCCCGTATGCGGGTCGTAGGGTGCCGGATCTCCATCGCTACCGTCGCCGAAGAAGTCGAAGAAACCGTCGCTGTCCTCGGGACCGCGCGGTCGGTTGATCTGCACCAGCGAGGCGGCGTAACCGTCGTCGGCGCTTAGGTCCGCCTGAATATCGGGAGCTACGCGGCGACCGTTGGCCGAACCGGTAGGTGAGTAGCTGATGACCGGAATGTCGAAATAAGCGGCCGCTTCGGCGGGAACACCGACGTTCAGCCCGCTGAACTGCGACCAGGTCGGGGCGACGGTTAGGCCGGGGAAAACAAAGACGGGATGCACCAGCTCGGTCAGCCCTGTTTCGTCGAGTGCGGAGGTGTAGTCGGTTACGGTGGCCAGGTCGGCGGCTACGATCATTTCCAAGCCTTCCGCTGCGGCTTGCCACAGGCGGTCGCTTTGGACGATCTGCGACGTTAAAGAGCGTTCCGAACGGACTAGCAGGTCGACGGGGTGCAGGTAGCGTTGCGTGCCGGACGGCAAGTCCATGCCGGGATCTACCACCCGTTCGATGATCAATTCGGCTCCCTGCGTTTCACCCGGCCCGAGGCCGGTTTGAATGTCGGCTACGGCCGTGGCGATCGTGTAGAAAGAACCGCGTGAGGCCACAAAAGTAAAGGGCCGTGCGTCGCCGCCGCCATGCGGTACGGGAACGGTGACGGAGGTTTCACCTTCGTGAGTGATGACGGTGGCCAGGGGTTCCATGCCTTCGGGGAGGGTAAAGCCCGGTTGAATGTCCAGCTCGCCATCGAAAATATCCACCCGTGCGGACACGGGAGAAGGATCGTCGTCGGCTCCGTTGGCGGGGCGTTCCAACACCGCTACCGTCACCAACGCCGGACGCGGCGGCGGATTGAGGGCCCCGGCTTCGAGCGGTTGTCCGGCGCTGACGCTGACGGGCAGCGGGTCGGATAACTCCCCCCACTGGTTGCGGGTAAACAACGACCAATCGCCTTGCGGCAGCGACAACTCCAGAGCGTCGTCCGCTCCCATCCAGGTGAGCGCCTGGATGTATTCGCGCGGCTTATCTTCGTCGTCGTCGATGTACTCGATACCCGTGGCCAGCACCTCCACGCGGGTATCGCCGAATTCGCTCATTAGAGCCAGCGTCCCGCTAACCGTACCCGGATCATCCGCGGCTTCCGAGTCCACGGCAAGATGGTGCGCGTGGGCGATGCGATAAGCCGACTCGGGGGAATTCGCGGCGATGCCGAAGATCAAATTACCGGAAGGCGATTCGTCCTGGCTGGCGATCAGGTCGCGTGAATCCATTGCAAAAAGAACGTCGGTGGGGAAGATTTGCGCCAGGATGCCGTCGGGTTCGTAGCCGCTGACGAAGTAAGCCAGAGGGTCGCCGTAAAAAGCGGCGTAGAGTGGTTCGCGGGTGTGAATGGGCTTGTTAAGGCTGGGAGCGGGCAGTCCTGCTGGCTCCATACCGGGCATGAAGGGCGTGAGGGTGTCACTGGTCAAAACCGCCAATCCGGGACGGAACGGTTCGGTGAGGAAGGGGTCGGCGGTGTCGTCCAAGGCTACCGTCACGGTGATGCGTAGGAAATCGTCATCGGCCGAGAGACGATAATCGACGGTGATATCCACCTGGGGATTGAGGGCGACGAGGAGTTGTTCGTCGACCATCTGAATCGGCCAGTCGGCACCGGTGACGCGCAGATGCGCGGGCTGGCCGTCCGAACCGTTGTGGATCAGCTCGATTTGCGAAGCTTCCTCAACCTTGATTTGGCGCAGGGTGCCATCGAAAGGAATGCTGGTGGGGAAGTGACCGCTGAAAGGCGCGGCGTCCACCAGGTAGTCGGCCGACCAGTTGCCGTCCGCGTTCATCCGCACGGCATCGAGGATAGAACCGCCGTAGGTTGCGAAGCCGCGACCGGGACCGGCGGCGGCGATGATGAAGGCTACGCGGGCGTTGTAAAGCTTGTAGTCGTCGATCCGTCCCGTCGCCTCGGGACCGCTTACCAATTCCGTTTCGCGTCGGATGATTCCGCCGCGTACATCCCCTTCGTCCAGCGCTTCATCGAGCCACAGTAGATCGGTCAGACCCTCGCTGTCGGAGTCTCCGTCCGATTCATCGCCATCGGCGTCGCCATCGCCGTCGCTATCCACGTCCGGTTCGCCGTCCGTATCGCCATCGCTGCCGTCACCGTCCGTCGCATCGGGGTCGATGGTTGCGGCGGTGTAATCGTCGCAGGCCGAAAAAACCGGCAGGCAGACGAAGATAGCCAAAAGGAGCCAGAACAGCTTACGGGTATTCGAGCGGGATGACAAAACCATGAAATACTCCTGACCGTTTGAAATCTCGAAAACGGGGTTTACCGGCTTTTAAGAAGAGACCGGGTTGAACAGGTACGCGTTCATCCGGTCCAATCCGGCGATGTCGTGTATGTCGTCCGCGAAGATCGGCACCAGAGCCAGTCTTTGTGCGCCTTTGAGTGCGCGGCGCGCGCGGTTGATGTTGTCTTCGGCGATGCGGTTGAGTCGCTGCGCCAGATTATGCGTGGTGGCCAGCTTGCGCCCCAGGCTTGATAAGCCAGCCGTGGAATCGGCAGAGTTCTTTAGGGCGGCGCGGACGGTATCGCCGGCCAGGTAATCGGAAAGCGCTACCGGGTCAATGTCGGTTTCGCCCGTGGGCTCGTAGGCGCGGTTGACGACCACCGCTTCCAGAGGGATGCCCGCTTCGATCAGACGGTCGTGAAAGTACAAAGCTTCCGCCAGGGCGTTCTGCTCGACCGAGGTGACCAGCAGGAAGACGGTGGAGGGATCGCGCAGCAGGAGGTTGACCCGTTCGGCGCGTTCACGAAATCCGCTGTAGAGCCCGCTGAACGCCTGGAAGAACTCGGCCAGGTCGCGCACGAAGCCGTCGCCGACTAACAAGCCGAGCAGTTTGAACACCACCTCGCCGCCTTTTTGGAAAAGCAGCGAACCCATGCCGGATTTACTCGATTTCTGGAACCATTTCACGATGCCGTCATCCAGAAAGGCCGCCAGCCGGTTGGGGGCGTTGAGGAAATCAAGGGCGTTTTTGGTGGGCGGGGTATCGAGAACGACCAGATCGAAATCGCGCTCGTTCATCATTTCGTTGAGCCGTTCCATAGCCACGTATTCCTGCGAACCGGCGATGGCATTGGAAAGCTGACGGTAAATGGGGTTTTCGAGGATACGCTTTGCCTGCTCGGGGCTGGAGGTGATGCGCTCGATCAGGGCATCGAAACTCGCTTTGGTGTCGAGCATGGCGGCGAAAAGCTGACCCGAAACGGCGAGTCCCGCCTTCTCGAATCGTTCGGGAGCGACGGCGGTTTCGGTATTGCTGAGCGCTTCGAGTCCCAAAGATTGCGCCAAGCGGCGGGCCGGGTCGATGGTAATGACCAGTGTTTTACGACCGGAAACGGCGGCTTTGAGCGCGATGGCCGCTGCCGTGGTCGTTTTACCGACTCCGCCGGAACCGCAGCAGACGATCAATCGTTTATTCAGGATCAAGTCGTTCAGACTCACAGTATCTCCCATCTTATCTTGATTTCGTTTCAGGCCGGGCCGGGTATGGCGCGCGCCAATTGTTGCAGGGCTTCCAGATCCAGCCGTTCAAGTACCAGCTTGGGCAAGCGAACCAGATCGAGCCCCACACGCCTGGCCAGCCGCTCGATATGTTTATGGCTGCGTTTCTGGCGCTGGATGGCGGCGCGTCCCGTTTCGAAGGCGGCGGCGAACTCCGGCATATGTTCCGCCGCTTCTTCGAGGCGTTCGAACAGAAGGATGTCGGCCGGATCGAACAACTCATCGGGTACGGCATTGACGAACAGCGCACCGAAGGGAATTTCCAGTTCTCGGCGGATGGTGTCGTATAACTCGATGGTCTCCGTCACCGGCATATCTTCGGGCAGTGTGATCAGGTTGAGCGCGGTGTGGGCCGGGTCGTTGAACAGACGGTCATAGCGCAGCAAGATTTTAAACAGCGGACCTTTGCCCACTAAATGCTCCAGGTTGCGCGTCAATTTGAGAAAACTCAATGCGTGGCCAGTGGCGGGCAGATCGACCAGGATCAGGTCGTACAGCGGCGCGGTTCCGGCCGTGTCGCGTTCGTTGACGAGACTTTGAAGTTTGTTGATGGTAACCAGTTCGTTGACGGCCGGGGCCGTTTTGAAAAAGTAACGCAGAACGCCGTTATTGGCGATGAGATGAGCGATGCGGCGGATGCGCACGTGCTCTTCGAGGTATTCCTGCAGAGCTTCTTCGGGGTTGATGTTGATCACCACCAGGTTGTCGAGCACTTCCAGGGGCACGAAGCCGACGAAGGGGGCTTGGAAAATACGCTTCATGGCCGAGGCGGTATCGATTTCCACGATCAGGACACGTTTACCCATCTGTACGGCCTTGATTCCCAGTGCGGCCACCACGGTGGATTTGCCCACACCGCCTTTGCCGGTGAAAAACTGGAGCCGTCGTTTGAAAAGTTTTTCAATTCCCATGCGTCCCTCGGTTGTAAGACTCGTATTCAACAACCATTCATTATAGCGAAAAGATCGCGGAATCCCAATCACAAAACCGTTATTATTGTCTGTAATCGGTGAAATTCCATCTCTTGACATGCCCCGGCTAGATGGTATGATGCCCCATCTTACCAGTTGGAGGATTGGGTCAATGAGTGTTAACAAGGTTATTTTGCTCGGACGTCTGGGAGCGGACCCCGAGTTGCGGTATACCCAAAGCGGACAAGCGGTATGCACGTTTAACATGGCCACCAGCGAAAGCTGGGGTACCGGTGATGATCGCCAGGAACGCACCGAATGGCACCGTATCGTGGTTTGGGGGCGTAAAGGCGAGGTCAGCGCGGAGTATCTGTCGAAGGGCCGCGAGGTTTTCCTCGAAGGACGCCTGCAAACGCGCAAATGGCAGGATCGCAACGGCCAGGACCGCTATACCACCGAAATCGTGGCGCGCGATGTGCAGTTCATCGGCGGTGCACGCGGTGGCGGTCAGCGTTCGAGCAACGAGCCGCCTCCCCCCGAAGAGGATTTCGGCGGCGGTATGAACGACAAAGACGACGATATTCCGTTCTAAGTCGCGGAAGGTGGCGGCGGGCGGTGTGAACGATTAAAAATCGCCACCCATCAAGCGCCAGTCTTTTTCACCCTTTTCCCAGTGTTGGGTTGCGACTTCGCGGCGAACTTCGTAGCTGGACGTGTCGTAGGTTTCGCGGATGATGACCACTTCGGCTTCTTCCGTTTCTTCGTCGGCGGTCACTTTGCGAATTTGAAAATCGGTGATGCTTTTCACCTGCAGTTCGGGTTCCATGGTTTCGTAGAATGTGGCGACCAGTTTGGCATCCATCATTTTCGAAGCCCTGTCGAGCTGCTTGTACTGCATGGCGGTGTGGTACGATCGGATGGAGTCGTCGAGCTTCTTCAAATTCTGATCTCGGCCCAGACAGCCCGTTACCGTGAGAATGGCGAATGCCAGAGCGGCGACGAGGATGATGTGGCGATGCGGCATGGATGGTCCTCCCTTTGGAAATGCGTGCTGCGTCTGTTAGTCTAGAAAGCTGAGCGAACTTGTCAATCTAAAAAACGCGGAAGGCTTCAATGCTGTATTGGATGCGCTGGATGACGCTGGTGATGGCGGCGATGTTGTTGTTGGCCTGTGGTTCCGACGGTGAGGATGAAGAGGCGGAAACGCCCGATCAGACCACCCCGGAAGGAACGGCCGAATTGCTGTTTGAGGAAATGAAAGCTGGCGATTTTACCTGCGCCAGCCCCTTGTACTTCGGTCAGGAAAACATCCTGGCTTATTTCCCGGAATCGCTGCTGGGGCAGGAAGGCACCATCGGTGTCTGCCAGAAACTCAAGCAGGATGCCCAGAACGGCATGTATACCATGTTGCAGGATTCGGCGGCGCTGTTTGCCGGTTTCGACGTGGAAGATGAAGGAACCATGGTCGGAACCTTGCCCGATATGACGCTTCCGTATATCGAAGGCACGGCGGTTTCGGCCGATGAGGGGTATCGCGTGCACATCAATCGGCTGGTTCAGCACGAAGGCAAATGGTACGTCTTGGTTTTGTTGGGCTTATCCCCGATTCTATTGATACGGATCGATTATGCCGAGTACACCCGCTCCCACCCATTTTAATTCCTACAACGCCTATTTGCGTTTGCGTTTCGGCGGTCGTGTGGCCAAGATCTCGTTGGATCTGGGGCTGCCGTGTCCGCACCGACATGCCAACCCGCCGGGCTGTCTGTTCTGCCGCCCGGGAGTCATTATGTCCGAGCGCGTACGATCTTTGGGGTCGATCACCAATCAGATCGACGCCGGAGTGCTGGCGTTGGGACCGCGTTACCACACGGACTTGTTCCTCGCCTATTTCCAGAACGAGACCAACACAGCCGGTGAACATGAATGGTTGATTGCGCGTTATGACGAGGCTTTTCGCCATCCACGGGTGAAGGGGGTGGTGATTTCCACCCGTCCCGACTTCGTCTCGGAGCCGCTGATGGACGTTCTGGCCGGGCGAAGCTGGCGTAAACCGGTTTTCATCGAATACGGCTTGCAATCCGTTCACGATACCACCCTCAAACGCATCAACCGGGGGCATACCTACGCCGATTTCGTGAAGGCCGTGGAGATGACGCACCAACGTGGCATCCCGGTGGCCGTCCACGTTATTTTAGGGCTACCCGGCGAAACGCCCGAGATGATGCGCGAAACCTTCCGCCGTTTGGCGGACTTGCCCCTGGACTCCATTAAAATTCATCACTTGCAGGTTTATCGCGGTTCCGCCCTGGAATTGCCTTTTTACCAGGGAGAAGTGCCGATTTTCGAGACGTTCGATGATTACCTGCCGGTTTTGCTCGACTGCCTGGAACTTCTGCCCTGGCGCATCAAAGTGCAGCGTCTGGTGGCCGACTCGCCGCGTGCTTTGTTGGTGGCTCCGCAATGGTGGGATTTGAAAAATCAGATTATCGCCGGAGTGGAAAACGGTTTTCAAGAGCGCGGCACCCGCCAGGGAGAACGAGCCCGGTCTTCTGTAAAATAATTGTAATAACGAATAGATAGGTTAAACGATCTCGGATAGGATGACGAGATCCCAGAGGGCCAGCAGGGCGGTTCCGGCAAAATGCCCGGCGTTGCGCCGCTCGGCCGGGGTGTTGTAGCGGAATTTGAAGAGGACGTCGCCGAAGTAGATCATCGAGCAGAAAAAGGCCACCAGCAGGAGGTGCAGATACAGGCATTGGACGCCCGATTCCGATACCCATTGCCAGCAGTTGGGATGACGGAAAGCATAGATCAGGAGCAGGACTCCCGACAGGATGGGGAGTGCGTGCCAGTATTTCGCCATCGGTAGCGGCGGCGGCGATTCGGGGAGAGGTGGCCCGAATGTAGCTGAATTTTCAAGTTCTTCCGGTCTGTTGGCTGTGTCAGGGCTTTCGGTCGTCTCGCTCATTTCATTTCCCGGTTTCATTCAATGCATCGATCGAGAATAGCGTATTTTACCCTCTCAAAGAGGTCGGTGCAAGTTTTCGATAGGTGCTCTGTGCACTGAGCGCTAAATTGTGTCGGTTCATCAAGCGATTGACATTCGGGTCGATTCCATTATGGTAGGTGAACTGTAATGTTTGAAGGAGTTTGATATGACACGCTGGTTTCCCCGATTTTCACTGCTGATTCTTGCTGGTTTGATTCTTTTTCTGAGTGCCTGTGTCGGCGATACGGTCAACGACAACCGTGATCCCGAGGATGGCGATGACCCGGATGCGACCGATGGGGACCGCCTGCTTCCGGATGGCGATAGCGATAGTGATTTCGAACTGTTACTTCCCGACGGCGACGATCCCGATGGTGACGATCCCGACGGCGATGACCCCGACGGCGACGATCCCGATGGGGATGAGTCCGACGGTGATATGCCCGATGGCGACGAGCCGGCCTCCGCGTGGGAAGATGTGAAAATCCTTACCATCGAGGCGCCGGACGAGCGGACGGTCGTGGTGCGGTTCGATCGCGATCCCGGAAGCGAGCGCGCCGAACGACGGGCATCGTATGGTCTCGATTCGCTGTTGGGTGCATTGTCCGTCGCGAGTGTCGTGTATGAGGCCGATACGTCGACGGCTACCCTCACCAGCGCCCGGCAGAAACTCGGGGTGGAATACACCTTGTCCATCGCGGATGGCGATGATATCGGTCCCAGCGAGGTGTTTTGGTCGGCGGATGAACGCAACTTCTGGGTGACCGATTTTTCCAGCCAGAGTTACGAAGACGAGGAAATCACGGCCTATCGGCGTGCGGTGGGTCAGCACTGCGTGATTTACGTCCAGGACGGTTACGCGATCAATGACGCTCAGAGCCTGCTCGATACTTTCGATGACGATATCTATCCGACTTTGACCGATCTGTTGGCCGATGCCCCCGATTTCGACGAAAACGACAAAATCCTGCTTTTGGCGTTGGATGGTCAGAACTACTACGGCGGCTACTTTTCGTCGATCAACCAGTATTCCAATGCCACAACCATGTCCTGGTGGGGGCTTCATTCGAACGAAATGGACATGATCCATCTCAACGTGGTTACGGACCCGCAATCTTTTCCGCATATCATCGCCCATGAGTTCCAGCACCTGCTCTACCACGGCTATCACGGCTTTACCGAGGAATATTGGGAGTATCACGACGAAGGTCTGGCCGAAAGCGCCATCAATGCCGTTTACGGGGAGAACACGACCGCGGTGCAGTTCTTCCAATGGGATCCGGATGGTCTGATCGGTGATGGTTTGTCGCTGGCGCATTGGCGCTATGCCGAATATGCCAATTATGCGGTGGCCTATCTGTTCTGGGCCTATGTGGCCGGTCAAATGACCGGCGATGTCGCCGCTTATGCCGATATCTTCACGTTATCGGATGGTAGCCCGGAGGAGGTGAACACCTTCTTGCAGACCGAAATCGGCATGGATCTGCCCACCGCTTACCAGCGTATGCTGGCGGCTTTCTGGACGCAGGCGGACAGCGGTCTCTACAGTTTCAACGGGTTGGCATCCGCTACGGTGGCCAGTGGACCGACCGTTTCGACCGGAACGACCAGCCTGAATTTAGAACCCTTTGCGGGTGCGCTTTTCAAGTTGACGGCCACCAGCGTGGACTATCCTGGAACGCAAGGCGCCGATATTCGCTACCTGGGGATCGATGGATCGGGCAATATCGACGAGACGGCCCCCTTCAACGTGCAGGGCGGTGCGTTGTTGGTCGCCAATACGTCGATGGACTATTCCGGCTGGCCCACGCAGGCAAGCGGACCCGACCAGCCCGCACAGTCCCGTGCGGTTTTCAAAGCCGAGCCGCCGGTCAGCATGATTCGGCATTTACCGACCTGGACCAATCCGCCGCCCTTCAATCCCATGCGTCCGGCTTCCTGGCAGGCCTGGCGACATGCGCGCTTTATGAAGTTGGGGCGCTAAAACCCGAAATATACGTCGTTATCGACGGTCTCCGGTTCCGCCGGGGGCCGTTTTTTCTTTCTCTATCTAGCAAATGCTTGGGAAAATGACGCGGCTTTGTTAAACTGTCGCCGCTTGAATAGGACCCATGACCTGCTGCGGAAAGGATCGGCTATGAGTATTCTATATTGGGAAAAAGAGCAGAACGTTGCACGTATCGTGATGGATAACGGTGAAAATCGCCATAATCCCGAGTTTATAGACGCCCTGTTGACCGCCTTCGACGAAATCGAGGCCGATCCGTCGATGCAGGGTATCGTGCTGACGTCGTCCGATCCCAAATACTGGTCGTTGGGTATCGATCTGAACTGGATGATGGCCGCCATCGGCGATGCGGCGCGTCACGATGAAGTGCGCGGTTTCATGAACGGACTAAACAAGATGTTCGTGCGGATCATGACCTTGCCGATGCCGGTGGTTGCCGTGATCAACGGCCACGCCTTCGGCGACGGCAGCATCATGTCCTGCGCCTGCGATTTCCGCTTCATGCGCGCCGACCGGGGCTTTTTCTGTTTCCCCGAAGTGGATATCAACATCCCCTTCATGCCGGGTATGCAGGCGGTCGTGCGCCGCGCGTTGCCGGAGTATAAATTCGCCGAAATGGCGCTCATGGGCAAACGGGTCGGCGGTGCCGAGGCGGAAGCGGATCACATTGTGGTTAAAGCCTTCCCCGACGAAGCCAGCCTGTTATCCGAAAGCCTGACTTTCGCCCAGTCGTTCGCCAAAAACCGCCCCATCTTTGCCGAGATGAAACGGCGCATGAACAAGCATGTGATCGAGATCATCGAGAAGGAAGATCCGCCTCTCATCGAGTCTTTAACGCTTCTCGCCTGAGAGGCGTGTCGACCCGGTGCCGCTGGCGTACCGGGTCGATCGCAATCGCCTGAATCTACTCGCGATCCAGTTCTTCCAGCTTGCGCAACAATTCGATGGGGCTGAGATTGACGGCCTCTTCCATCAACGTGTTGACGCGCGCCGTCTTTTGCTCGTTTCTGGCTTTGACTCGCTTGGCGAAGGCGTTGGAGAGCGCGCCAATCACATCATCGAGATCGCAAGGTTTCAGCAGATACTCATAAGCGCCTTCTTTGGTCAGGGTTGCCGCCGATTTGATCGAACCGTGACCGGTGAGGATGATGACTTCCAAAGACGGATCGCGTTCTTTCAACTTCAGCAGCAGTTCTTCGCCATCCATCCCCGGCATCTTCAGGTCGAGCAGGGCGACGTCGTAGCGCTTGGACTGCGATGCGTCCAGCGCCTCCTGGCCGTTGTTGAAGGTATCGACTTCCAGATCGCGCAAACGCAGGCGGGTGGCCATGTTTTCGAGGAATTTCTCCTCATCGTCCACGAACAGGACTTGGATTTTTTCGCTCATGGTGAATTCCTCCGTTTTGTCTCAATAGCTTTCGGTTAACGGTCTTAGTTGATGGCCGGGAAGCCGATCCATTGCCAGTAAATTCCAAACAGCCAGATCCATAGCACCAGCAGGGATAGTATCCAGATGAAAAACCCATGCTTGGCCATATCGCCGAGTGTGATCAGCCGCTTGCCGGTGTCAGGATCCACGGCCACCGCGTAAACGATGGCGTTGTTCGGGGTGCCGATTACGAGAATGTGAGCGAACGACGAGGCGAAGGCGGTGGCGAAGCCGATCATCCAAGGGTGGGTATCGGCCAGAATCGCCATGGGTGTGGTGATGGGACCGATGGCCGACACCGCCGCACCGTCGCTCATGAAGTTGGTGACGATGCTGGTGAACAGGCTCACCGCGACGGCTAGACCGGTACCGCTGGTGAAGAAATCGGGCAGGGCCGCGATGAAACCGTTGGCTATGTAGAGGGCAGCACCGGTGATGGCCAAGCCCTTGCCCATTGCTGTGGCCGAGGCATAAAGCGCGACCACATCCCAGTTGATGTGGCTGATGTCCTGCCAGCGGACAATGCGGAATATTCCCATCAATACCAAGCCGAACAACACCGGACCGGCCATGCCGAACACATCCGAAACCAGCACCCAGCCCAGAATCACCACTCCCAAAATTCCGGCCATGAGGTATTCTTTGCCCACCATCGGACCCAGACGCTTGGATTCCTGTTTGACGATTTTGGCGACATTGACATCTTTCACTTTAATCTGGCGCACCAGAACGAAATAGAAATACAGGCCGATCACCACGGCCATGACGGGGACGAAAGGCAGGCCGTACATCACCCATTCACCGTAGGTGGGTGCGGAGGCGTAATCTTTGAGTATCCCCAACATGATGGCGTTGCGCCCGCCCGCGCTGGGCGATCCCGGCCCACCGATGTTGCCCACCAGGGTCACGATCAGTAGCAAACAGATGCCCAGCGCGCGGTCTTCCTTGATGCCGGCGGCACGGATGGAAGCGGCGTAGACCACGACCATGATCGGAGCGATAAACGCTACCAAAGCGTGTTCGGAAATGAAGGAAGCCGTGACGGCGAAGAGCGGGCAGAAGATGAACAGGAAGCGCCGCATGTTGGAGGATAAACCCAGCAACAGAACGCCGATCCGGCGATCGAGGCCGGTTTTGGCGATTCCGATCGACATGGCTAGAACACCGAAGATGAAGAGCACCGAATCCTTGATGAACGAGGTGGCCACCATGTCGGGCTTCATGATCTGGAAACCGTACATCACGACCGCCACCAAAATGGCGGTGAAGCCGATGGGAATCGCCCCGGTGCCCCAGAAAAAGGCGGCGATGACCAGCAGGGCGATCATGACCTTGGCTTTGAACGCCCCCATCTCGGCCGGATAATCGATATCGGGCCCTTTCACGAATTTGACGTAACTGGCGTAGTAGTGGGCGATGGTCTGTCCTTCGGTCATGGAGCGGTATCCGGCATATCCCGCCACGGTTTCGCCGAGCTGGCCGGTTTTGGATGCTCCCACCAGGTTGATCAGTGAGTCGGGTGTCGGGATCAGGATAATGGTGAAGAAAAGCAACAACCCGATGACGATGAACAGTGGTCGGTAGTTGGTGACCCCCATCAAACGTTGTTTGACGCTCGGTTTGGCATCGGGTAGCTCGTCTTCACGAATCTTGACGTCGATACGTTGGCGCTTGGCCGTATCGATTTCGCCCAGCAAGTCGTCGAAAGGAATGGTCTTTTCGAGATACGCAAAGGCGTCCAGTTTACCGGTGGTGGTGGCGGTTTCATACGAGCCATGCCCGGTGAGGATGATCACCATGGAAGTGGGGCTGAGCTTCTTGATTTCCTTGAGGGTGTCTTGGCCGCTCATGCCGGGCATTTTCAAATCAAGTAGAATGACGTCGTAGTCGTATAGGCGTACCTGGCGGATGGCCTCTTCGCCGCGATTGACGAGATGTACCGTGTATCCGCGTAGTTCAAGCCGCCGCTCCATGTTCTCGGTAAACTTGACCTCGTCATCGATCAGTAAAATGTCGATCTGTTTGCCAGCCATTTAGCCCTTCCTTTGTCCGTTTCGCGTGTGCAGTGCAATCTCGAATGACGTTCCAACTCCCAATTGACTGGTGACGCCGATGCGGCCTCCGAGCGAGGTGACGATGCCATGGCTGATCGACAGGCCGAGACCCGTTCCCTTTCCCACTTCTTTGGTGGTGAAAAAGGGTAAAAAGATGTTCTTTAGATTTTCTTCGGAAATGCCGCTTCCCGTATCGCTGACGATGAACGAAATTTCGGTGGCGCTGCGGGTGGTCAGGATAGTGATGCGTCCGTCTTTGCCGATGGCATCGGCTGCATTGCGGATCAAGTTCAGCAAAACCTGCTTGATTTTCTCGCCATCCGTTTGGATCGGTTCCAGCTCGGGACTTAGATCCAGAACGATTTCGATGTTTTCGAGGCTCAACTCTTTGCGCACCAATTCGACGGTGGTGGCAACCAACTGGTTGAGATCGCAATCCCGGATCGTGGAAGCGGTCCGCCGGGCGAAGCCGAGCAGTTTGTGAATGATGCTGCGGCAGCGATTGGATTCGTCGATGATGGAACGCAGGCGGCGCTTGAATTCGTCCCGGTCGAAGCGATCGCCGAAGGCCGGGTCGAGGTAGTCTTCCATCAGGCCGCATTCGGATTGAATAATGGCCAGCGGGTTGTTGATTTCGTGGGCCACTCCGGCGGCCATTTCACCCATGGTGCTCATTTTGCCGGCCTGCACCAACTGATCGATCAAGGCCTTGCGGTTTCGTTCCGAGCGTACGTAATGACGGACTAACGTCGTGCTGGCCAGCAGGGAGGCGAAGACGATAAAGACGATGCCGAAGCCGAGGATGGCCAGGGAAACCCACATGGCTTGGGCGGCCGGGGCGTAGGCCAGTTTCAGCGGTTGACGCACCACCAATGTCCAAGCGACCGACTCCATGGGGTAGAAGGCCAACAGGTAACCGCCTTTTTCGGCAATCATCGACGGCGGTCGGTCCGCTTCAGAGTCGGGGTGCATGTCGGTGGGGGCCAGGGAGAGGGGTTTGCCGAGTTCCGGCGCGATACTTTGAAACACGTTTTCACGGTTGATGAGATAAGCATCGGCTCCGACCAGTTGCTGAACGTCCTCGACCAGATCGCCGAACCGGGTGGGGTTGATGGTCATACGGACGTACCAGCGGCGACCCTCCACTTCCGTACGCACGGCGATGATGAAATGGGCTTCGTGACGATAACCCAGGTAGGCGTCGCTGATGTAGAGCGGGTTTTCCGAGCTGGATAGCGCCTTGAACCAGGGCTCGTTTCCGTAATTGCGCCCTTCTAGGAACTGGAAAGGTCCGGCGTAGTAGAGATGCCGACCTTCGTCGTCGAATACGCCCACATCCAGAACGATGTTATCCAGGCTCGTAAGGATTTTGTATAAGCGTTGGATATCGTCTTTAGACGGCGGGAAGGTGCACAGGTCTGATTCGGCCAGACTACGCAGAGCCGAGGCTTTGGTTTCGATCAGCCGATCGACATAGGTGCCGTGATTGATGGCGATGGTGCGTACCTGGCGTTGGCTGCGTTCTTCCAAAGTGCTGCGGAATTGAAAGTGGAAATAGACGAACAAAAGAAGCAGGGGGGTTAACGATACCAACAGCAGGCGAAGCAGTAGGCGGCTACGCATTTGTCGGACAGAGGTGGCCGATGGTTCGAAAGCCTTGGCGATATCGGCCTCGGCCGATATCGGCGTTTTGATTTCTTCCGGCATGAGCGAGCTTCCCGTGAAAAAAATGAAAACGTTGTATGCACCCGATTTTTTAAAGATCCCAATCGAACCGATTGTCTTTCGAAAAACGTTAACTTAGAAAATCCGTATCATTCTGGCATAGCTGTGTCAATAAAACATCTAATAAATAAGTCTCATATAAGAAATTCCTATAAGTTGAAATGTTTGAGATAGGTCTAGTAATTACAGTAAGATGCAGATGTGCAGCTTTCGGTTGCGACACATTTAATAAAGTTTGTGATCGCTTAGTTGGTGACATATGTCCAGCTGCAATAAGAATTAGTTATCAATTTCCAGTGGTGATGAGTGGCCCGGTGGGTATTCGGATCGACATGTCCAAAGAATGCGCTTTCACCAAGCTTTCCATTGACTTTCTTTCAAAATCCTTCATACAATACCTTCGTTTTCGGTCGGCCTGTCATTGATGGGCATGGAGCAAACGGATGATGGGTTCCCCCAAGACCGTTTTCCCAAGACGTCTTCCGGCCAAGGAGACTGACGCCGGGCTTAGCGAGCCACCGGCTTCTCGATCGAGCGCACGAACCAACCGTCATCAAAACAAGGGGAGTGGTATGTCGTATCGGAACATCGCATTCTGCGGGATTCTGTGTGTCTTTTTGCTCGGCGCCTGCATGAGCGCCACAGACACGAACGAACAGGTGGTGACAGGGCTGGTGGATGCGGTAGAGGTCGATGTGGCCTCCAAAATACCGGGTCGGCTGTCCAAGCTACTGGTGAAGGAAGGCGACAAGGTGAAGAAGGGCCAGAAGCTGGTGACGATTGAAAGCGAGGAGATCCTGGCGAAGATGGATCAGGTGCAGGCCTCCATCGACGCGGTGCGCTCCAAGCTTTCCATGGCCCGCAAGGGCGCGCGTAAAGAGGAAAAAGAGGCCGTGCGCAAGCAGCTTGAGGCGGCGCGGCACCAGGTTGAAATCACCCGGAAAACCTATGAACGGATGCTGAAGCTGCGCGATAGCGGCGCTTTCCCGCAGGCCAAGTTCGACGAGGTGGAGTTCAAGTACAATGTCTCCAAAGACCAGATGGCCATGGCCGAGGCGAAGTACGATCTCGTGATGAAAGGCGCACGCAAGGAAGAAATCGAGGCGTTGGAGGCCTTGGTCAAACAGGGGGAAAGCACCCTGGACGAGGTGCAGAGCTACCAGAAAGAAACGACGCAATACGCCCCTATTGCGGGCGAGGTGTCCAAGATCGTGCTGCACGAAGGCGAACTGGCCGCCACCGGCTACCCGATTCTTACCTTGGTGGACATGCAGGATCTGTGGGTGGTGTTTGCGGTGCGGGAAGACTGGCTGGCGGATATCAGCAAAGGCGACACGATCAACGTCCATATTCCGGCGCTGCGACGCGATGTGGAACTGACCATCTTCAACATTGCCGCCATGGGCGATTTCGCTACCTGGCGCGCCACCAACGATAAAAACAGCTTCGATTTGAAAAGCTTCGAAATCAAAGCCAGGCCTACCGCAGCCGTCGAAAAACTTCGGCCGGGCATGACGGTTCGCTGGACGTGGGGGCGCTGATCCATGCGCGAAATGTGGAACGGCTTCGGCGACCAGCTACGCCGGTCTTTCGCCGAACGCCGCTATGTGATCCTGTTGTTCCTGCTTCTGGGGGCTTCGTGGATCTGCATGGACGTCTACCGGGATCTGGTCGTCAAGGATGCCCCGGTGGCCGTGCTGGATTTCGACAACTCCAGCATCAGCCGCATCATCCTTACTCATTTGTCCACCGCTCGCGAGCTGCGCTTGGTGACGCCCGCCCCGAATTCGGTGGAGGACGCGCAGGATAAACTCATTCGCGGAGAACTGGCCGCAGTGGTGGTGATTCCTTCCAATTTATCGTCCGACCTCAAAAAGGGCCGTCGCGCCAGCGTGCTGGCCGCCATCGACATGAGTAACATTCTGGTGGGCCGCAACGCCTACAAGGCCATCCGCACGATTGTCGCCACCATCGGCGGCGGCGCTCAACTCACATTGGTACGCAAGCTAGGCGAGCGCAAGGAGCGTGTTTCCGCCGTGGTAGCGCCTATCGTGATCGATGCCAATTTCACCTTCAACCCGGCACGAAACTACGTGATTTACCTGATTCCGGGGTTGTTGATGTTCTTTCTGCACGTATACGTCCTTATCCTGGCTGCGTCGCCCTATTTGGTCGGGGAGGGTCGTGCGGCTTTCGGTCGGCGTTTCGGACAGGCGATCGGCGTGTGGCTGGTCGGGTTGTTTTTGGGCTGGATCTTTTTCTATGGACTGATGCGCTATGTGTCCATCATTCCCATGGCGTCCATCGGGGTGGTGACGTTGCACCTGGCGATCTTTCTCGCCTTGGACATTCTGCTGGTGGCGACGGCCATGGCGCTGATACCCAACCGGCTGTCGGCGCTGCAGGCCGCCATCTTGCTGGGCATGTTGTCGCTGATGTTCTCGGGCATTACCTGGCCGACGGACATGTTCCCGCGCTGGATCGCCGCCGTCGCTACCGTTATTCCCTTTACGCCATTTGCTAAAAGCTTCCAGATGTTTTTGCATTACCCGGTGACCCTCGGCGAAACCGTGGGTTTGCTGCAGGGCTACGCTTGGCAGGCGATCGGTTTTATCGGGCTCACCCTCGGCGCGGTGTTCGTTCGGGGAGCCTGGCGGCGTCGAAAGGAGGCGGCGGCATGAAAGAACGCTGGTTGCTTTTATGGCGCACCCTCTGCGACGAGTATCGCTGGGTGTTTGTCGAGCAGCGGACGGTGCTGCTACTGCTTTTAGTATTGCCTCTGTTCTATCCGGTGGTGATTTCCTCCCTTTACCATCAAAAACAGGTGGTGGAACGTCCCGCCATTCTCATCGATCACGATAACAGTGCGTTGTCGCGCGGCTTTTCCCTGGCTCTCGACGCCACCCAGGAAATTCGGGTGGTGGAACGGCTGGCTTCGTTGGATGAGGGCTGGGAACGCATCAAGCGTCAGGAGGCCGAGGCCTTGGTGTTCATTCCTGCAGACTTTTCGTCGCGGATCAAACAGCGCAAGCAAGCCCCGGTCAAGCTATGGATCAATAGCTCCAACGTGCTGACTTACAGTGTCAGTTATACGGGGGTTTCGAACGTGACTCAGGCGTTCAACGCGCGCATTGGCCGTGATTTTCTGCTGTCCAAGGGGATGGGGACCGAGGCGGCCGAGTCCCGCGTCTATCCGATCGATCTGGCCGAGCGCTTCTTGTTTCACCCCAGCTTGAGTTACGGCGAATTCCTCGTCGTCGGTATTTTCATGATCGTGATGCAGCAGATCATCCTGATCTCCCTCGCGTTTTCGATTGGATTGCGCCGCGAACGCGAGGGCTTACGGCTGCATCCGCGTTTTCCCTTTACCGTCATCGAGGGGCGTATTCTGGCGCATTTCGCCTTTTACCTGCTGGGGACGGCCTTGATCACCTACGCCGTGATGCCGTTATTCGGCTGGCCGGTGTACGATTCGGCTGCGGTCATGCTGTTGTTCGCCTGTTTCCTCTTAGCTATGGCTCCGTTGTCCATCGCCGTGGCGGTGTTCATGAAAGACCGCTATGAGGCCTTCCAGCTTCTGATGTTCGCCTCCACTCCGCTGTTCATGATTTCGGGCTATGCTTGGCCGCTCGAACAGATGCCGCGTTATATTCAGGTCTTGGCGGCGCTGTTCCCGGTCACACCGGCGTTGCAGGCTTTTCGCATTTTAACGATGAAGAGCGGGGACTTGGCCTACCTGACCCCGTATTTCCAGTGGTTGGGGATCCAGTTCCTTGCCTACCTGGTGCTGGCCGTGCTCCTCGTTCGCTGGATGCAGCGGCGCGCGGTCGTCCACCGTTGACTTTGGTTTTATCCCAATCGGATGTGAAGGGGGATTCCCCTTCCGCTTTTTGGGGGTTCCGAATTTCCGAAGCCGCTTGACCGGCCTTCGCAACTTGCCTAAGATGAGTTTGTTCTGAACGGAATTCAAACATTGCCTGTCACTCAAGGTATGCTACAGTTTCATACTCGCGAGAGCCGTATGCTTGGCGAATCGGTCTAGCACCGTTAGCGATTACACGCAGGGAGTCACAATGATGCGAAAATTGAACGGGAACCGCTATGGGGTCGGGCTGCTGGTTTTGGTTTTGCTGTCGGTTCTGAGTGGTTGCGGCGACGAGACGGATCAGACGATACAAAACGGAGACCAGGATGTCGTCGAAACCGCCGGTGATGGGGATGAGCCCGATCCGGACGGCGATGCGGATCCGGATGGGGTCGATGGGGATGCGGAAGACGAGGAAATCCCGGCCAAGTTCGTTTTCGCCGTCATCGCCGATACGCACATCATCGACGATTACTACGAAGGGCCCGAGGGTAACGCCCTGGATACCGAGACCATCTTCAAGGCCAATGACCGCTTGGTGGCGGTGGGCGATTACATGAACGCATCGCCCCTCGATATCAAGCTGGTCATGATCGCCGGTGATTTCGCGCATAATTTTCCAAGCGACGATCCCTCCTTCTATGAAACCCACACCGACACGCGCTTCCACATTGCCAAAGAACTGATCGACCGCTTCGATATGCCGGTGTATCCGGGTTTCGGCAACCACGATTACCGCTTGAACGTGTTTTCACGCGAGTGGACGAACCAGTTGTACAAAGATGTTGTCGGGATCGACCCCTATTATTACGTTGATTATCAGGGTTGGCGCTTCATTCACCTCAACAATTTCCTGGGTGAAACCAAAAACCCCGAAAGCCCCGAGTTCGAATCCGGTTTGGGCAGTTTCGGGCGCGAACAACTGGAATGGCTGGAGGCTCTACTTGAGGAAGGACTGCCAAGCTTTATCTTCGTGCATTATCCGCTTTCCTACCTCAAGTATGACGAATTCGAGGATCTCGACATCTTCCGCCTGTTGGATACCTACCAGGACACGATCAAAACCGTTTTTGCGGGTCACATGCACACCTGGATCGATTTCGGCGACAGTTATGGACCGCCGCATGAGGTGATCGGCTCCACCCGCTACGACGACGACGCCTATGTTCTGGTGGAAGTGGATCGTGAAACGGGGGCGTTCACCTTCTTGAATGGCGACTGCTGGACCGAACTATCCAATTACTCCCTGCCTTACGATCCCGACCAGGGTTGCGTGCAGGAAGAGGAAGACAACGAAAATAGCTGGCGTTGACGCCGCGTATTCTTAACTCGGCAACAATATCTTAGCTTTTCCTCACCGCTCACCTTGAGTGATTTCGCGAAGCGAAATTGGTTCGAAAGGTCTCTTGATACGGCTACTTACGTATCCTACTCGGGATTAGCGAATGTGGTTTCATCCTGGAAATATTTGCCCTGTTACGATTGCCGTGTATCAGCTTCGATCCGTCACAAAGTCGGCGATGGCCTCCGCAAGTATTTCCGGGGCTTCCAGCGGCAACATGTGACCGGCTTCCGGAATCTCCCGATAGTCGGCGTTCAAGCTCTCGGCCAGGCGGCGGTTGAGCTTGGTTGGGGTGAGTTGATCGTGTTCCCCCACCGCCACCAGCGCCGGGCACCGGATGGCCGCCAGTTGTGCGCGACCATCGAAGGCGTCGCAGGCCGAGAAATCGCGTACCGCATTCTGCGGATCGATGGTCAGCATACGCTTTTCCACCTCAGCCGCGATGGCTTCCGGTGCGGATGGCCCGAAGGCGGTTTGACGCAATAGGCTGACCGCCGTCGGCAGGTCGTTCCCAAATAGTTGTAAAATCATCGGGTTGACGCCCAGACGTGCTCCGGTCGACACGAGCACCAGCCCCTGGGCTTTGTCGGGATTCCGGGCCGCGACCGTCTGGGCGATGGCCCCACCCATGGAGTGGCCCACCAGAAATACCTTCTTCAGGTCATTATCATTCAGGAAATCTTCCACCGCTTCGGCGTATGCCGCGATGCTGTTCAGGGCTTTTCCGGGACTTTCGCCGTGTCCGGGTAGATCAAGCAGGATGCCGGGATGATTGGGGAAACGCTCGGCCACAAGCCGCGAGAGGCTCAGCCAGAAGGTTTTGTCGCTGGCGGCTCCATGCAGGTACACGAAAACCGAACCGGCGGCCCCGGAATTGCGTTCACGGAAAGCGAGGGTGACAGGCATGCGCGATCCTTTCATTGATTTGCAGGCAGTATAGCGGTCTCGAAGCTTTTCGACAAGGCGAAGCGGCGAGGCGGCAAAAGTACGGTAAACATATAGGAATAGAATGAAAATAGCGACTCTCCACTAACTGAACCTCTTCAACGAACCGAATTTCGAGGAAATGGTTATGCTGCGCAAGATACCGAAAAAATGGCGAATTGTTTTATTGAATGGTGTGCTCGTCCTGCTTGTTCTGCTTGCGGTCGAGGGTTTGGCCCGTCTTGCCTATACCAATCGCTTTTTGTACGAGGGTAACCAGTTTTCATTTTTCGAATACGATGCCGAGCTGGGTTGGCGTGGTCAGCCGGATGTCAAAGGGCCTTTTACACGCGGAGAAGAATTCGATACCGTGGTTGTGCATAATCCGGATGGGTATCGAACGCCTGTGCTTGCGGCCCAAAAGCCGTTGAACGAATTCCGAATTGCGGTTCTGGGAGATTCGTTTGCCTGGGGTTTTGGTGTTAACAACGACCAGACCTTCAGTGCCGTGTTGGAACGTCAGCTTGGCGACGGTTATTCGGTGGTCAATTTCGGCGTAAGTGGATACGGGCGAGGCCAACAGTGGCTGCAACTGCAACGCGACGTGAGTCGGGTGCAGCCCGATGCGGTGATCGTCATGGCCTATCCCGGAAACGATCTTTACGACAACGTGGCCGATAATCCTAGAATCGAACTCTATCCGCGTCCGCGTTTCGAAGTGGAGCCGACCGGGCAATTATCCATTCGCGGCCTGCCGGTTCCCCGTGTGGACGGTGATTTCACAGAGCGTATGTTCATGCGCTATGCGGCGGAATGGACGGGCATTTACCAGCGCTCCTATCTCTTTCGCATGTTGTTCCATTTGGTGACGGATATCGAGAAGGAGTGGCAGGGATCGGCTTCGCATCATCTGTTTTCCGAAATTTATCTGCCTGAAAACAGGGAGAAAATGCAGGCTCAGATGGAGCTTGAGCGTACGATTCTGACCAACATGAAGCATTATCTGGATGCCCGCTGTGTGCCGATGCTTTACGCCGTCGGCAGCACCGCCGAGCAGCTATTGCCTGCGCTGCAAGCACAAATCGCCGCGACCTTGGATCGTCACGACCTGGACTGGCGTCAGCCGTCCCGTTTCCTGCTGCAAGCCGCCCGTGAGGCCGGAATCGAGACTTTGGATTTAGAACCCCCTTTGGCTGAACTGGAGCAACGCGGCTTGCCTGTCCATTTCAATCGGGACTTTCATTGGAACGAGCGCGGCCAGCATGCCGTCGGAACAGCCTTGGCGCCATGGGTACGCCAAATGCATCAGCAGATTTTGTTCTCGTTGTTGGACGACCGCTTGGATAAGCCTGCCCAAACCTGCATTCTTACCTCCGGGCTTGGATCGACTCCCGCGTTGTGATATAACCGCTTCGATAGATTTCTGAATCGGTGGGAGGATTTGGAATGTCGAGTGATTTGCTGACGTATGTTCAGGGCGAGTTGACACGTCTTCGAGATCCCGCCAAAGCCGCAAGCATGCAAGCCTATATGAAAACCGACATGCCGTTTTACGGGGTAGCGGCGAAGGAACGCCGGGCCTTGGTGCGGGAGGCGGCGAGACTTTTCAAACCGACCTCGCAACGCGAATACATCCGGTCTGTCGAAGGGTTGTGGTCGTTACCGCAGCGCGAAGAAAAATATGTGGCTGTCGATTATGCCCGCCGCTTCAAGCGGTACATAACTCCGGCCTCCCTGAACTTGTACCGGCGCATGATTGTTGAAGGGGCTTGGTGGGATTTTGTGGACGAGATCGCCGCTCACCTGATCGGGGATCTTTTACTGGCTTATCCCGAAGAGGTCTGGCCGACGGTGGATGCTTGGAGTCGCGAAAATGACCTTTGGTTGAGGCGTAGCGCCATCATCAGCCAGTTGTGCTTGAAACAGGCGACGGATCGCGAGCGCTTGTTCGGCTATTGCCGCGCCAATCTGCATGATAAGGAGTTCTTCATTCGTAAGGCCATCGGTTGGGCTTTGCGGCAGTATGCCCGGACCGATCCGGAAGCCGTGCGCCGTTTTCTCGTCGACAATCGGGCCGACCTGTCGCCGCTCAGTTTCCGTGAGGCCGCCAAACATCTTGGAAAAATTTAACAAATTCAGCTTGTTGAGTTCAATTCCGGCATTCACTAAAAAAATGAAAATAACGGTATTATTTCCTTGCAAAGCGCTTGAAAATAACGATAATTAGACTTGTCTAACGCTGAAAAGGTTGCTTAGCTCGACTAGGCAGCCCGAACCGGCAACATGATGAGGTTGATTCGGCCATGACACTCGATAAGTTCAAACCTGGAATGACGGCCTGTCTGATCGATATCGATCCGACTCACCTGATGCGTCGCCGCCTTATGGAACTGGGTCTGACGCCGGGTACCTGCGTGTCGGTCCTGCGTACCGCTCCTCTGGGCGATCCGATTGAATTGCGCGTGCGCGGTTATCGCCTGTCGCTAAGAAAGAAAGACGCCGCCCTCATCAACTGCCAAGCCGCTTAAACTCACTTGACTTCCTGTCCCGATGCCAGATCCGAGCAAGCCGGAGCTTTACCCAAACGCATCAGCGTCGCGGTAACCGGTAATCCCAATGCCGGGAAAACGACTGTTTTCAATGCCTTAACGGGTTCGAATGCCAAGATCGGCAATTATCCCGGCATTACAGTCGATCGCCGTACCGGGGTTCTGAAATTGCCGCGCAGCGGTCGTGTCGAACTGGTGGATGTTCCCGGTACCTATAGCCTGACGACTCGCTCCAAAGATGAAGAAGTGGCCATCAACGAGCTTCTGGGCCGCAAGGGGATTACGCCGCCGGCTGCGGCTATTGTCGTTTTGGATGCCACCGCGTTGGAGCGCAGTCTGTACTTCCTGATGCAGGTGCTCGAATTCGATATCCCGGTGGTCGCGGTGGTCAACATGATGGATGTGGCCTCGAAAGAGGGCATTCAGGTGCGTTTGGACGAGTTGGAGCGTCTATTCGGTATCCGCTTCATCGGGTTGGTGGGGCGTAGCCGCAAGGGTATTCCCGAGCTTAAAATCGCGTTGGATGAGCTTTTGGCCTCGCGTGATGGCTATCGACCTCCCGACTGGTTTTGGAAGCCGAATGCAGCCTTGGAGCACGATCTCGCCGAGTTTGACGAGGCTATCGAGCAGCAGGTGCGCTTTCCTCTGTCGAAAAATGGACGGCGTGCCTTCGCGCTCTGGATGTTGATGAGTCTGGGAGAGCACAGCAAGTTGGTGGTGCGTCCCCAACTCAAGAAAATGACGCTGGAAAGCCAGGAGCGTATCAAGCAGGCGAACCGCGATCTGGATGCGGAGTCCACACTCGAACGCTATGCATTCATCGATGCCCAGGCGCATCGCTTCATCGTGCGTCCCGATCAGGAACGCATCAATATGACCGATCGGATCGATACCGTGCTCACCCATCCCGTCTGGGGTTTGATGGTGTTTCTGGCCATCATGGGCACCATCTTCCAGGCGCTGTTTTCATGGTCCGATCCCTTCATCGGTTGGATTGAAGAGCTGTTCGGTATGCTATCGGTCGGCGTTCAAGCCGTTATGGCTCCGGGGATTTTGCGTGATTTGATCACGGACGGTATCATTGCCGGGGTCGGCGGTGTTCTGGTTTTCCTGCCGCAAATCCTGTTTTTGTTTCTGTTTATCGGGCTATTGGAAGGTTCCGGCTATCTGGCTCGTGCGGCTTTTCTGATCGACCGGCTGATGCGTAAAATCGGTTTGCACGGGCAGGCCTTCGTCCCCATGTTGAGTGGCTTTGCCTGTGCGGTACCGGCGATAATGGCGGCGCGCACCATCCAGAATCGGCGGGATCGCATGCTCACTATGATGGTGATTCCGTTGATGAGTTGCTCGGCGCGGCTGCCGGTTTACACGCTTGTCATTGCCATGCTGTTTCCGGCCGACCAGAAAGTGGGACCGCTGAGCGTGGGAACCTTGATGTTGCTTGGCATCTACGTTTTAAGTACGCTGTTTGCCTTTCTCGCCGCCGCGGTGATGGGCCGCACGCTGTTTCGCGGACAGGCTCAAAACCTGTTGTTGGAACTGCCTCCCTACCGGCTGCCGGATATCAAAAGTGTGGCGATGGTGCTTTGGGAGCGCACGAAGGTGTTTATGTCGACGGCGGGTACCATCATCTTGGTGATGACCGTTATCTTATGGGTGTTGTTGAGTTTTCCGCGTCTCGATGACGAATCCGCAGGCGCGTCGACTATTCGCGATGAATCGGCCGTCGTGGTGGAACCCGTATCGGAGATGGCCCAATCCGAACAACTGAAGCACAGTTATGCCGGTCGTCTGGGTGCGTTGATCGAACCCTTGATTGCCCCGCTTGGCTTCGATTGGAAGATCGGTATCGGCCTGATCGGCGCGTTCGCGGCCCGTGAGGTATTTGTGGGGACGATGGGAGTTGTGTATGGGCTCGGTGAGGCTCAAAGCGAAGAGTCGCACAGCCTGCGTCGAGCCATGCTGAAGGACCGTCGTCCGGATGGAACGCCGCTGTGGACGCCTCTCGTGGGTATGAGTTTGCTGATTTTCTTCATGATCGCCATGCAGTGCATGAGCACCTTGGCTGTCGTGCTGCGTGAAACGAAGAGTTGGGCCTGGACATTCTTCATGCTGGCCTACATGACCGGCGCCGCTTATCTGGTTTCCCTGCTGGTTTACCAAGGCGGCCGCTGGCTGGGATTCTCTTGACCTTCCTCCCCAAATTTCATGTTTATCGAAGACAACATAAGCTTCTCAGGCATCTCCCGATGAACGGAACCAGTCGCCTGTAATAGAAATCGAGTCGGGAACCGATGATGTTCCGGCTGTTTGGCTGTCCCGACTTTCCCGATTCACCTTAGCTGCCGTAAGGATACATACCTTTCTTGACCTGCGACAGGCCTTCCAGCAGCGTGTCGTGCTTCGCTTCGTCGGTGATCAGATAGTTCAGGATGAATTTCTGTAGCACAAAGCCGCCCTTGGGGCCCAGGACGTCGCGGGCGTTTTGTCCGATGGCGATGACATCCTTTTCGATCTTGTGGTGCTTGTCGATGATTTCGGTAATCAGACCGATGTCATCCACGTTCATTTCGAGGGGTTGCTTGGTCAAGCTGTCGATCAGCATCTGCTGCAACTCGAAATGGTAGCGGGAATCTCTTTCAAGGATGTCAAGAACCGTGCGGATCAAGGGATTTTTAGTGCGCTCCTTCTTGCTTTCGGCCATTTTGATGCTGGCCTTTTCGATATTCTGCCATTTTTTAAGGGTTTCGGTCAGGAATGACAATGTTTCTTTGGTCGACATCGCGGACTCCTTTTCGTTGAAATAAGGATCTTAATTTTTATCGACGTTCCTTTTCCCACCGTATCCGTGTGAGGATGGGCCGCGCCGGGTGATAAGATTGCGAAAAGCGGCTGTCAGGTATTCGTCTTTTTCAAGTTGTGGGTCTCTGGCTTTTGGATAGGAGTAGGCGGCCTAAATATTCCCGCATTCAGGGGTGATATCCTTCCTATCTTTTTACGGAAACGACAGTTGTCATTACGGGCAAACTTTTATTGTAAGTTAATAACTATTATAAGTATTTAGTTTTTGTTGACAGCCATGTGCTGAAATGTGAAAATACACTTATAATAATCAAGGAAAGCCTCTCAACGGCGGATTCCAATTTGGGGAGAAGTAGTATGGAAACCGTTTCTCGTTTAAGTCCGGCTGAGTTGTTTTTGGATAAACAACGATCGTATCGGAAGGTATCCAAACTTGAACAAGATGCCATGATTCCCACCCACATCGGTGACGATGTGTATCTCGACTTCGTCTGGAACGATGATCATGAGCAGGCATGCAGCTCGTTTGTCGGTTGTGGGCGTCGTCAGTATTTCATCGTGGAGACACCGAAAAAGAATTCGGAAACACTGGTGGTCGATCCGGATATTCCGGTGCATGTACGCTATTTTTGCAATGGTAAAGTACTTGGCTTTCAATCGAAGGTCAAGCTCAACGTCGGACCGCCGCTCAATCTGACGGTTCTCGATTATCCGCTGACGCTCGAAGAGGTCAGTTTGCGGCGTAGTCCGCGACTTCCGTTGGTGGTCTCGGTTTTACGTGAAGGTGCCGTCAGTGACTCCGAATTCACCATGAACATCAGTGCGACCGGAGCGTTGCTCAAGTTGCTTGGCGAGGTAAAGGTCGGCGAGGAAGTCGTCCTTTCGTTTGCACTTCCCAACGGTGTTAGCATTACCCGACTTTCCAGCATCGTAAGACGTGCCGAGCTAAAGAACAACAACTGGTTGGTTGGAGTCGAATTCGATCGCAATCATCCTGAACAGCGATTGATTGAAGACTACGTCGATCGAGCGATTGCGCCTTAGTGCTTCTTTCCCCCAGACGGGTTTCGCCTCAAACGCTTTGTGGATCTCTCGGATCTTTGTAACTTTTGTGTTGCCGAGAAGTGGATCAAGTGGGACCCAGTTCCGTGGCTTTCTGCATGAAGGCTCGCAGACGCTTCGGGCGGGGGAATCGGTAGCGCAAACGCCATAGTGCATGCTGTGCGGCTTCCACCAAACGCGATGCAATCGTGGGATCTTTCGGGCTTTCGACGTAAAGCATGGCACGCAGTTTGGCGTTCACATCCTCGCGAACGATGGGACCATGTCCGGCGCACAAACGCGAAATCTCCGGTAGCAAAGGAATCCAAGCGGCTGTCGAGCGATGACAGCGTTCCACTTCCGGGGAGAACTCGGTCATGGCCAGCCGCAAGGCTTCCCATAGACGGAAGGGGGCTGGGCCGTTGAGCACCGCATCTCCCGAAAACAAGGTTGCGCTGGGTTCGTGGAATAACATCACCGAGCCATCGGTGTGTCCCGGAGTATGGAAAACCTGAAATCCCCAACGCCACAGGCCGTCGCTGAACGTATCGTCCACCGGGCACAGGGCGGGATGCCAGTCCTGCAAGGCGCAGGCGATCTTGTAATGCAGCGCCAGAGGACGTGCGGATAACCGAGGTTGAGCGGTTCGGCCGCTTAGAAAAGCGCTATCCGCGCGGTGGCAGATGACCGGGCATTGGAATTTGCGCCGCAGCCAGGCGGCGTTACCAGCGTGATCGCGATGACAATGTGTCAGGAGAATCGCCGTCAAATCTCCGGGGGACGTCAATCCGGCCCGTTTGAGCGCCAGCCGCAAAAAAGGACGTTCGCGATGGTCGCCGCTGTCGATGAGGAAGCGGTGTCCGTCGCTATCGCTTAACAACCAGACATTGGAAATATTGACTTCATTAAGAAGGGCCAGATCATGATCCAACTGCAGCATGTGGCCTCCTGAAAGGGGCGGTTGTGTTGTACAAATCACATGAACCGGGCGACGCCCGTTGAGCCATTCAAAATATGACACAACGCGTTAGTCGTGGCAAGCGAAAAAACGAGAGGCATGGCGCAATGCGTGATGCGTGATGCCTCAATCTCCTTGAAAGATTTCTATCCGTTTAAATTTGTTCAGTATTTTCTTTGTCAGCCAAGGGGAGGATGGGAGATTTTGCGGAGGCCGAGGAGCGGAAAAGCAACGGCAATATGACGGGTAGCACGAATAAATCGGCCAGAAGCGCCATGCTGATCGCGCCAACAGACAAAATCCCGAATTCGTGATTGGCACGCACCTGGCTCATTAGAACAGGCACCAGGAAGCCGCTGACCAGCACGATGGTGGTGAAAACCATGGCTTTTCCGGTGCCGTAAATGGCACGGCGGGCCGCGCGTTCGGGATCGTGGTGCTGCTGATACTCCTGAATAAAGCGCGTGATGTAGTGGACGGTATCGTCCACGGCGATACCCAGCGCGATTGAAAAAGTAATGGCGGAACTGGGCTTCAGATTGATATCCAAGGCGCCGATCATGCCCAGGATCGTGGCCAGCGGGAAGAAGTTGGGGATGAGCGAGAGAAGCCCCAAGCGCCAGGAACGGAACTGAACGATTAAAAGCAGTGTGATGATGCCCAGGGCCCAGAGAAAGGTGAAAAAGATTTCGTTGACCACGTAAGTGTTGATGACGTGCGCCACCGGACTCAGGCCCGTCAGATGGCTCTTGATGCCTGCCGGGGTGTGGTCATTCAGCCAGGTTTCGATTTCGGTGAAAACCTCGCGGGCGCGCGGCGAGTAGACGTCATCGATGCGAGAGGAGACACGCATGCGATCGGAACGGGGGGTGATCAGGTCGTCCAGGGGATTGTCCACATTCATGTCATACAAAAGCAGATACTGCGCGATGGCCGCCCGGCTGTCGGGTACCTGCGCGGCGGCCGGATCGTCCGGGTTGAGGGTGATGGCGATTTCTTGGATGAAGGTGGAAGGGGAATAGACTTTTTTAATTTCCTCGAAGCCTTCAAGCCGATTCTTTACGGCTTCGGCGAAATGCATCGCCTCCGGCTCTTTCACGCCGTTTTGGGTGCCCGTATCGATCAGGACGTCCATCGGGAGCACGCCGCCCAGCTTGTTCTCGAAATAGTGCAGGGTTTCGATGATGGGGTGGTCGTCGTCCAGGTCGTCCTGGATCTTCTGTTTACGCTCCATGGTCGTCGCATAATAGGCGGACGTCAGCCCGATAATCAGGCAGATTCCCACACTGACGACCCGATGGCGGGTGGTGGCGTGTTCGACGAATTCGAGAAACCGCTTGGAGCCGCCGGAGAAAAAGCGTTCCAGCAAGTGTCGTGGCGGCGGCGGAATAATCGCCAGTACGGCGGGCAAAAACGTGATGGTGATGAGATAGGAGGCGACCACTCCCAAGCCCGTGAACAATCCGAAATCACCGAGAATTTTGATGTCGGTGGTAGCCAGGATACTGAAACCGATGCTGGTGGTGACGGAGGTGATGAACAGCGCCACCGCCAGATGGCGGGTGGTTTCGACGATCGCCGTGGTGCGGTCGCGTCCACGTTTAAGTTCTTCGTAGTAACGGGTGTGGAAATGAATGGAATTGGCCACGCCGGTGATCATGACGATAACCGGTAGGACGGTGCTCATCAGGCTGATTTTGATGTCGAGCAAGGCCATGGTCCCGATGGGGGCCAGGGTGGCCAGGATGACGATCACCAGCGAAAACAAAACCCCGGCCCAATGCCGGAAAGTGAGGATCAGGATGATGAGAATCACCAAGCCCGCGCCGCCGGTCATTTTGGCGGTTTCCATGGTCATGAGCTCGGTGTAACCGGTGCGCGAGAAGGGAACGCCCCCCAGCTTGACGAATTGGCCGGTGCCGGCGGCCAGTTCACGGTTGAGCGCCTCGACGGCGTCGAGGACGGGTTTGCGGTCCTGCCCGTTGTTGCGGGCCGGATCGATGCGAGCCACCAGCAGGATGGCGTTTCCGTCGTTGGAGATGGTCGAACCGCGATACAACTCGCTGTCGACCAGATAGCGTTTGCGTTCGGCGATGATACTCGGATCGTCCGGCACCGGGTCGAACAATTCGGTGATCGAAAGGGTATCGTCTTCCAGGGTGGGCCGCAGGGCGTTGATGATGGAATCCACCTCCACGATTCCGTCCAGATGAGCCAGCTTTTCGTGGTAGTCGGCGTAAGCTTTAAGTACTTCCGGGGTAAAGACGCGTTCCCCTTCGAAGGCGATCAACAGGGCGGTATCGTCTTCGCCGAAATCGCTCGCCATCTGTTCGTAAATATCGACGATGGCGTTGTTTTCCGGGAAAAATTGCTTGAAGGTGTAGGAAAAGCCGATGCCGGAGGCGTGGTAAAGCAGGAAGACCGAAACCGCGACATAGACGAACATCACCCACCAGCGGAAACGGATAATCAGGTGTGCGAATCGATCGAGCAAAACTACCTCCCGCCCGGTCAGTTGCGTGAGAAACGAAAAAAAACGAGTTTAGCTTGTCTTGTCGCTCTTGGCAATTTTTGGTTTTTCTTTGCGCTTCCACCTTGCCAAGCGGCACGGGCGGTGCTAGGTTCTTGGCCGGTTCGATAGCAGGAAGAAAAGCATGAGTGAAGGGTTCGATGCAGTCGTGGTGGGGGCGGGTCATGCCGGGGCCGAAGCGGCTTTGGCGTTGGCGCGTTTGGGCTATGCCACGGCGCTGGTGACCAGCGACCCGGCGCGCATCTGCGAGATGTCGTGCAACCCGGCCATCGGCGGGTTGGCCAAGGGCCAACTTGTGTGTGAAATCGATGCCCTGGGCGGAGAAATGGCCTGGGCGGCCGACGACACCGCCATCCAGTTCCGCCGTCTCAATACCCGCAAAGGCCCCGCCGTGCGCGCCAGCCGCGTGCAGTCGGACATGGACCGCTACGTGCTACGTATGACGGCGGCGGTGACGACGCAAGCCAACCTGAGCGTGATCGACGGTATGGTGGTCGATCTGGAAGTGAGTGGCGGGCGTATCCGGGCGGCGCTTCTGGCCGATGGACGCCGTCTGGCCGCCCGTGGCGTGATTATCACGGCGGGCACCTTCCTCGACGGTTGCATGTACATCGGGTTGGAGCGCATTCCCGGCGGTCGGGTGGACGATCCGCCCGCTTTGGGCTTGTCGGATGGACTGCGGCGTTTGGGCTTTCGGCTTGCGCGGTTGAAAACCGGCACCACGGCGCGGCTGGACAAGGACACTATCGACTGGTCCAAAACCGAGGAACAGCGTTCGGACAAGCTGCAGATTCCCTTTTCGCGACGTTCCGACGGCTTCAAGCTGCCCCAGGTCTCCTGCTTTATTACCGCCACCAACGAAAAAACCCATGATGTCATCCGTTCGGGGCTCGACCGCTCTCCGCTGTTCACCGGCGTGATCGAAGGGGTGGGGCCGCGCTACTGTCCGTCGGTGGAAGACAAGGTGGTGCGGTTTCCCGAAAAGATCCGCCATCAGTTGTTTCTCGAACCCGAAGGACTGGACCGCCAACGCATCTATCCCAACGGACTCTCCACCAGCCTGCCGCTCGATATTCAGCGCGGTATGTTGAAGACCATCCCGGGGCTGGAGGACGCCGTCATTCTGCAGCCGGGTTACGCGGTCGAATACGACTTCATTCCACCCACTCAACTCAAGCCCACCCTGGAAAGCAAAGGGGTGGCGGGGCTGTACTTCGCCGGTCAGGTCAACGGCACCTCCGGTTATGAGGAAGCCGCTGCCCAGGGCCTGATGGCCGGGATCAACCTTGCGCGGACTTTCCAAGACAAGCCGCCGGTGGTCTTGCGTCGTGACCAGGCTTATATCGGTGTGTTGATCGACGACCTGGTGACGCTCGGCACCGAGGAGCCTTACCGTATGTTTACCAGTCGGGCCGAACATCGTCTGCTGCTGCGCGAAGACAACGCGCATTACCGGTTGACGGAAATCGGGCACGAGGTCGGTTTGGTATCGGATGAAGAGGTGGAGGGGCTACGAGCGGAAATGGCGTCCATCGCGGACGAAATCCGGCGCGCGCGCCACACGGTGGTGATGCCGTCGGAGGCGCTGAATGCCCTGTTGGTTCGGCGCGGATCGAGCGAACTGAGCGAGCCGAGCACCCTGGAGCGGCTGGTCAAGCGTCCCGAGTTGCTGCCGGAAGACCTGCCCGAACTCGATCCCGGATTTGGCGAACTTGTTCCCAGTGTGCGCGCGCAGATCGAGGTGGCGTTGAAATACGAGGGCTACATCCGCCGCCAGGAGGAGATGGCCGCACGGCAGCGCAAGATGGAAGACCTCGTGATTCCCGAGGATTTCGACTACGCGGGCGTCGGCGGCTTAAGCCGCGAGGTGCGCGAGAAGCTCGAAACCTTTACCCCGCGCACCATCGGACAGGCGGGGCGTATTTCGGGCGTCACCCCCGCCGCCGTGTCGCTGGTGCTGATCGAACTTACCCGCCGAGGACGGCGACGAATGAAGGCCGAGTGACTGAGAATTCAGGATGAAGTGATTGATCTGGCCTGCGTGTCGATTCCGTTCTATCTTGTCATCCCCATGTTGGAGCGCGTTCACATGTTGGAGCGCGTCTCCGACGGGCTCCAGCGTCGTTTTTGCTAGAGCAGGGCTCCCGTCCTGCTCTTGATGATTGTCTTGAGTTCGGGGTTTCGACAAAATTCCGACTTGTTACATCGCCATAAGACAAACGAATGGAGCATGACAGAGGCATGCTCCAACGTGAAGTAAATTGCTATGGAGGCAGTTCCTCCAATTCCTTGTCAAACTTCCCAAGGCTTCTCTTTTTCAATTGGTTGTGGCGATGTTGACAGTCCTCTCGGAAGAGATGCTGTTTCAGCTGTGTCATCCAACTTGTCGGTTGAAGTGTCGGCTGTGTTCTCTGATGCTTCCTTTTTAGTTTTAACTTCTCTCAAACGCTTGTTTACGGCCCGTTTGATTTTGGACTTCGCTTTTACCGCACGCTCACCTTCTAGTAATTCTCTCTTGATTACATCTGCTTTCAAGATTTCGATAATTTCCTCAGGGGACGCCTTCACATCTTTATTAAGCCTCCTGATTTCTCTTCGTAGCGAATCAACCATAGGCTTACTCAACATTAGGGCAGCCAGAATATGCCTGTTTAGCACAGATTGCCGGGCGGCATAGCTTTCGATCGCTTCCTTTTTCACCGCTTCTTTGCAAAGCGTAAACAGCATGTCGTACAAATCTTGCGCCTGAATGGTCAGGTTCAGCAGGTCAAATGACAGAATTTGCTTGTTTAGAACCTTTTTATCGAGGATTACCTGATGTACCTGCCAAACTCGCCCGTTGGTCAAAACCACCCAATCCGTACCCTCAGTTGCAGCATAAGATACAGCTTGACGTAAGTGATTTTCCTTCAAGTCAGAGCCTATGGCTTTTGCCTCGATAAGGTACTTAAGCTTTCCATCGAATTTAATTGCCAAATCGCAATATGTGTTGCGGATTTTATATTCCGTAGTGATTTCTGCGTACTTATCCCAGCCCATAATCTCATTCAACATATCATGGATGATGTGTACTGTGTCAGCTTCGCTAATATCACGATCAACTGCAGACTGTAAAATAGGTTTGAATTTCGATAAGCCTTTCTTAATCCTATCTTTGACTTTTTTATTCATTTTGTCCTCCTCTGTTTATGGGAATATTTGCTATTTCACTTATCTGAATGTCTTTGAATGAGGTTTTCGATCCTTAGGAGATGGTGTTTTAGATCTTCGACGCAATTTTGTAAATCATCAATTTTCTTTTCGGACTTGTCAACGTTGTCGCTTGTCATCTGATCTACAAAAACAGCATTTGCCAACGAGAATCCCAGAATTCCACCACTGAAAACAGTGAATACAAAATAAAGCCTAGCAAATGCTGCAAATCCGTCAGAGCTGTTAGCGGCGATTAGCTCGGGGATTTCATACCAGCCTTCAACCGTGAATACACGGAATACGGCATATATGGCCATGAATGGATTATCAAAATAACCAGGGGCCACATCGCGAAAGAGGTAAACTGCGCTAAGAGACAGGATGAAATTATACAGAAGGACGATCAGGAATACGCCAATTGAAGCTTTGAGTGATCGGATGATGCCAATGGCAATGTGCTGGCGGTCTGGAATAAAACGCAACAATCGAAAATAACGGAGAATGCGGAGAAGTCTAAAGATGATTAGGAAGGAAAACTCGTCGCTCCCAATGAGTGGGGCAAACAGGATGGGACTGGAAAGGGTCACGATGATGAAGTCAAAAATATTCCAGCCCTTGGACCAAAAGACTTGCCATTTCTCAAAGAACAGTTTGAGTGAGATTTCCAAAACAAAGTAAATGGTAATGATGTAATCGATTGTGAATAATTCATTGTAAAATCGACCCTGGATGGAATCAAAAGCATTAAGAAACAGGGTAATAGAATTTAAAAGGATTAAAGTGAAGACTACGCGCTCGTGAACTAATAAGCGTATGAATGATTTCATCGATACTGCCCCAACCAAGTGCTGTTTATTCCTATTATTATCCATCAAGACTATAAAAATTCCAAACTATTTCCCCATTGCCAATTGTGGAAAGATGTTAATAAAGCGTACACCTGTAAAAATCATTGGTGCATGAACCCGGATTCAGGAAATATCAAAAAGATGCTGAAGGAAAATGGGTTCCCGATGGCTGGGAAGAATCTCCGCCAGACCCACCCACCCCAGAATAGTCAGACCCATAGAATAAGCATATATCGTTCATTGCTGAGTAACAGGAGTCCGTCGGGAGACGCGCTCCTGCGGTATGGTCAGGGCTCCCTCGATACGCGCCTTGCGCGACTCGGGACGAACGGAATTTGTCACAGGCAGCCAGCCGTAGGAGGGGCAACTTGTTGCCCATCTTTCCTTCAAACCTAGCGCGTCACTTCCACCACCGACAGCGTGTAAGCCCCCTGTGAACTGGACGAACCCGCCGAGACGGCCGAGTCGACGACGATGAAGACGGTGCCGCTTTGCGTGGCGGTATAGGTAAGGCTTTCGCTATCGCCCATCCCGCCGTCATCCACGCCGCCCACGCAATCCACCTCCAGGTCGCAGGTATCGGTGATAACCAGCGCCGGATCGTAACCGCTGCCCACGCCGCTTAAGCTGACTTGAATCGCGTCACCGGTTGTCAGTTCGATGGCGTAGATTTGATCGTTGGCCTGGTAGGACCAACTGGGGCACTCGGTTTGGTTCTGGCCGAGGTCGAGGTCGTTGCCTTCGTTGGTGGTGTTGCCGGCGCGGGTATAGGGCAGGGCACTTAGGGTTCCGATGTCGAAATCGGCCGTGCAGGCGGTGGACTGATCCGCGTCGCCGTCCACGTCGCCGTCGATGGCCCCGCTGACCGAGATATCGAGGGTGAACTCCCCGGCTTGCCCACTCAGTTCGGCGTCCACGATCAGGTAGTAGGTGCCGTTGGCGGCGATGGTGGTTTCGATCACTTCCGGCAGCCCGGTGATGGTGTTGGAGGCCTCCACGCAGTCGCCCGTGATGCAGGACTCGGCGAAGTCGCTGTAAAGCAGCAGGGCCGGATCCCAGCCGGTTGCATTGAGTTCCGCCCAGAATTCATCCCCGGCCAGAAGCGGCAGACTATACACCACGTCCTGGCCCGGAGTTTGAGACAGACAGGTATGCACGAAGACGTCGTTTCCGGCTCCCAGGGTTGAATCGCTAAAGGTTCCGGGGAGTTCGCCGCGTGTCAAAACATGGTCGATCGTGCAGACGAGCGTTTCCGCGTCGTCGTCGCTCTCCATGTCTTCCGCGTCATCCTCCACCAGTTCGAGTTCGTCGTCCATATCGCCGTCCGTTTCTTCCTCGGGCGCGATCTGGACGTTAAGTGAATAAGAGCCTTCCAGGTCTTCGGAAGGGCTGTCCACCACGATGAAATAGTTGCCGTCGAGCGGAGCGGTGAAGCTGAGTTGCTCGCCTTGTCCGATGTTGCCCTGGTTGGCGGTGGCCAAGCAGACCTGAGCCGTGTCGGTCCAGCCGCAGCCGTCGTCACTCATCACGAGAATAGCGGCATCCCAGCCGCTGTTGCCGGTGAGGTTCAGCTGGACGGTCTCGCCCTCCAACAGCCCGAGTTTGTACAGGTAATCGCCACCCGGCAGACCGCCCGGCAAACACCCGAAGGGGTTGACGTTGTTGGAGTAACCGCGCAGGTTGTTGGCATAGGTTTTGGGAAGCTGATAGCGCAGGATCGTTTCATCCTCTTCGCAGTCGTGAGGACAATCGGAGCCGTTTAAGCAGATGCTCTCGCTGTCTCGTGCAGCGATGCAGCAGCCGTTGTTGAAATCGCCGCAGTCACCCTCGGTCGTGCATACCTTGGTGCAGTAAGGCGAGGTGGTGTTGGTCAAGCAGGCATCCGCGCCTTGAGTGGCGTCGCAGCTCCGTTGGTTGGGCATGAGCGGGGTGGCGCAGATACCGCCGGGACTGCTGGTGCCGCCGCCGCAAAAAGCCGAGACATGGCAGGCTTTTTCTCCCAGACGTGCCTCGTCGAGGCAGCAGCCGTCGACGAAAGCCGTGCAATTCGCCCCGGTGGTGCAGGTGGAGGTACAGAAACGGAAACCGCCGATGCCTTCGCCGATACAGCGTCCCGCGCCCAGTTGTGGGCTGCAATCGGCATCGAAGACGCACACCGCGCCGGGGGCGGCATTGCCGATATCCGTCCAACTGATCGCGATACTGTAAGGGCTGGTTTCGACGGCCGAGCGGCTGTCGACCACCACGTAATAGGTCCCGTCGACGAAGGGGCGGAAACGCAAGGTTTCCGTACCGCCGCCCGTCTGGCTGTCAGCCCCTTCCAGGCAAACCGCCTGGCCGCAGCTGTCCACGATGTAAACCGCCAGATCGAGCGCCGTCTGAGGGTCGACGACGACTTGCAGGGCCTGATCGTCGTTCACGTCGATTTCGTAGATGACATCTGCGCCGGGGTAGGTTTCGGCCAGACAGGATCCTTCTATCCGATTGCTGTTTCCGTTATTGGAGTGATTGGCGCTGTAGGGCAGGTCGCCGCTTTCCAGCACGTAATCGGGCGTGCAGACAACCGGTGTATCATCCTCGGTGTCACCGTCGGTGTCACCGTCGGTATCGCCGTCCGTGTCACCGTCGGTATCGCCGTCCGTGTCGCCATCGGTATCGCCATCCGTATCGCCGTCCGTATCGCCGTCCGTATCGCCGTCCGTATCGCCGTCCGTATCGCCGTCGGCATCGCCGTCGGTGTCGCCGTCGGTATCGCCGTCGGTATCGCCGTCGGTGTCGCCATCCGTATCGTCGTCGGTGTCGCCGTCGGTGTCGCCGTCCGTGTCGTCATCTGGGTCACCATCGGGATCATCACCGTCGGGGTCGTCACCGTCAGGATCATCACCATCAGGGGTATCGCCGTCGGACGGACCCGCATCGCCATCCGGAGTGTCATCCGAGCCGCCGCAGGCCGGTAACCCCCACAGGATCATCGCGATGATGAGAACAGACGCAAACGAACGTAGGATGCGCGACATGATCGAAACTCCTTTTAAGCTGGACGAATCGCCATTTGCTGTTTAGGGGCGTTTCGTCCCGTTTCCCTCCATCCGGGTTGAATACTCATCTAAGCTTACTTGGACTGTCGGGCGTGGTCAACTAAAAGGGGAAAAGCGAGTGACGTGAAAATGCTTGCTCACTGTGACTGCATTTTGTACACTTGCGCTTCGAAGTTTAAAACTTTCGGGGTTTAATGAAGTAACATGTCCGATCCGATCCAACATATTCTGATTATCGATGATAATTCCGCGCGGGTGCGGCGTATGCGCAAAATCCTCGAACAGGCTTTTCCCCAGTCGAAATCATGGTGGGCGAAGAGTATGCTCACCGGTCATAAACAGATTGCAGCCCGGATGCCGGATGTGGTGCTAGTCAATTTCCACTTGGCCGAGCGGTCTTTCGAAGAGAACCTCGCCGCCTGGACCGCGATCTCTTCGCGGGTCCCTTTTATCGCGGTTGCAGAGAAAACAACCAGCCCGCAGATGAAGACCTTGTTGGATATCGGAGCTTTGGGAAATATTCCCGATGATGAACATATGGAGATTGTGCTTCCCCATATCTCGCAATGTGCCATGTCATCCACGCTCAGGATTCAGCGCCATCGAGAACGGGAATGGATTCTGCGTGCTTTGTTCAAGATATCAAACGACATGATTCTGATTGTGGACCCCGCAACCGGGTTGATTCGTCAGGAAAACAAGAAAGCGCGTGATACTTACGGTTATTCCTCCGAGGAATTCCGAGAAATGCATTTAGACGATCTGCGTGTGCCGGCGGAAATGGCTCCACGAGATACGCATAGAACGGAAGAACTGATCGGGCGAGCCAGCGATGTCGGCCATGAGGCACATATCACCCGCACCGGTCGCCTGCTGTATGTTGCCATTCGTCAGACCGAAATCCAGTTGCATGATGGACCGAATCTCGCATTGGTTATCCAGGATGTCAGCCATATCCGGGATCGCGAAGAGGAAATCGCGTTTCTCCAGAATTTCAACAGTCATATCCTGAATCGCCTGCCGATCGGCATTACGGTGAAGATGAAAAGCGGCCGGATAACGTATCAGAATGCTGTAGCAAAAGAGGCTTTCGGCCAGTTGGTCGGACACACGGTAAAAGAAGCGACCGAGAAAGACCCGCTCAACCAACCTTTGGTGGATATCGAAAAACAGTTGCTCGAATCCGATGCCTCGTGGCCGGTTGAAGCGGAGTGGCGCAATCGTCAGTATACATTCAGCCACTTACAGATCGAAGGCGCTCACCAGCTTCAGGATCTGACCGTGGAACTGGCCATGGACGTGACCGAGCAAAAGCGCATTCAGGAAGATCTTATGAATGCGCAGCGCATGGAAGCCGTCGGCAACCTGGCAGGCGGAATCGCGCACGATTTCAATAACCTGCTCTCCGGCATCATGGGCTACGCCAACCTGATTGCCGCCGTTGAAGAAGATAACGAGCAGGTGATTCAATACGCCGATGTGATTGAGGAAACCTGTTCGCGGGCGGCCGACTTGACTCAGCAATTGCTGCAGTTTTCGCGTCGTAAACCCAAGCTCAACGAGCCGTTCGATATCAGCACCATTGCGCGTTATGCCGGTAAACTGCTGCGTCATTCTTTCAAGAAGGAAATCCAGCTCGTTCAGCGGGTGTCGTCGAAAAAGATCATGGTGCAGGGAGATCCGGCCCAGGTGCAGCAGCTGATCGTCAATCTGGGGCTTAACGCCAATGAGTCTATGACCGATGGCCAGGTGACGTTGAGAACCGATCGCGTCGTGGTGGAAGAAGGCAGCGATCTGCATGTTGAGGGACTGGAACCCGGGCGCTATGCGGTCGTTTTTCTCTCCGATACCGGTCGGGGGATCGATCCCGAGAGCCTGAAGTTCCTACTGAATCCCTACTTCAGCGGTCATCACGACGGCGAGCCGGTCGATCTCAAACTTTCGGTGGTGCAGGCCATCGTTCGAACAATGGGCGGTCGGGTGCTCGTGCTGTCGGACCCGGAGGCCGGATCGACGGTGGCCGTCTATTTGCCTGAGAAGGTGGAAAAAGAGCCGGAGCCAGAGGGAATCGAGGAAGTTCCCGGCGGCCCCGTTCATGGAACCGAGACCGTGTTGATTATCGATGATGAGGAAGTGATTCGAAACCTGATGCTCACCAGCCTTTCACGCTTCGGCTACCGGGTGCTGGTTGCTTCCGGCGGAGAAGAAGGACTCAAGCTGTATACCATGTTCCAAAACGATATCAACTTGGTCATGATCGATTACGGGATGCCGCAAATGGATGGCGCGAAGGTGTTTCAGTTGCTTAAGTCGTTGAATCCACAAGTTAAAGCGATCCTGTTTTCAGGGGCGAATCAACGTAAGCATATGAAGAAATTGATCGATGAAGGTGCGATCTCGTGGGTGGCCAAACCGATTAGTTTGAAAAGCCTCACCCGCACCTTGCGCGAAGCTCTGGACGGCGAATCCGAGCCTCCGCAGAAAAAGTAAGCTGGTATCGTTTTCCAACGGAAATGGCTTTAATTTACTCCGAGACTCTCCTAAAATACTTGCAAGAAAACGTGATTTCAGGCAACTTATCCTTATTCTGAATTTAACATGTGTGGTTCAAGGGATTGTCGCAGATGGCGCAGTTCGAATCCATGGGAGAATGAGTAATGAGAAATGGATCGATCATTCTGACTGTCCTGCTTGTGTTGGCATGCATGGGGCTATCCTGCACGTCGATGATCGAAAGTGGCTTCGCTGACGGCGACGAACCCGACGGCGACGAACCCGACGGCGACGAACCCGACGGCGACGCTCCCGACGGCGATGCTTCCGATGGCGACGCTCCCGATGGCGATGAAACCGATGGCGATACCTTGTTGCCCGATGGCGATACCTTGTTGCCCGATGGCGATACGTTGCCCGACGGCGATACGTTGCCCGACGGCGATTCAGATGAGTGCGACAAGTGCCTGCCGTCTCTGCTGCTGGACCCTGCGGTTTTGAGTTTCGGATCCCTGCCGCTGGATGTTGTGGAAACGAAGTCGTTTGTCTTAAAGAATCAGGGGGGGGCCGATTTATTCATCACTTCGATTACGCTTTCCAATGATGCCGACGGAGCCTTTAAATGGGCAAACGCTCCGATCGATCAGCTTCCGTTGAAGTTAGGTGAAAATGAATCCGTCTCCGTTTCGGTGAGCGGAGGTGCAATCGAAGGCGTACACGGATTGAATCAGAATCTGGTGGGTCGCATCGATATTGCGTGGAACGATGGAGACGCCTATCAGCGCGAAAGCCGGATGGACCTTGTTTTGCGTACGCGCGAGCATCTTCCGCCTTGCCTGGGTGTTGAGCCGCAGGATGGTTTGATGGGAGTCATGGGTGTGCAGCCGGGGCCGGGTCTCAACTTCGGTACCATCAAGGCCGGAACTGCGGAAAGCCGTGAAATTCTCATTTCCAATTGCGGGGATGATCCTTTGAACCTGGAAATCATGGATGCCGGCCTGTTTTACGTTCTTCCACTTCAGACAGGCAGCGTATTTACGTCCGCTCCCGGTACGATGGGCGACTATACCCTGGAACGCAATGAGCAGCTGATCCTCGATGTAACGTTCTCTCCGAGCGACGAGGGGGTGGCCTACGCCGCTGCCTTGCATATCGCATCCAACGCCCAGTTGTCGAGTTGGCAGACGGACGATATTCCGTTTTCAATCGATGGTTCGGCGATTGTGGGGCTTTATGGTTCAGGGGGCGGTTATGGGATTGAGCTTCTGCCATCGAACCTCGATTTCGTCGATGTGACGGTGCAATGTTGCACTCGCCCCAAACAGATATCCTTCTACAACACCGGCAATTTACCGGTGACGGTACAATCGATCGAGGTTACGGGAACCGAGTCCCAACAATTCGAGCTGTCTGATTTGCCTTCTTTGCCTGTCGATATCGGCGGCGACAATCCCGATCACTTCTCGTTTTCATTGCGCCATTGTCCGTCGACGCTTGGAGAGCACTGGGGGCAAGTCGTGATCGGTTTAGGCGACGGACAGGGGCAATACTCCGCCACGGTAAAGGCGAAAGGTGTTGAAAGATTTTCGGTTTGCGACGAATATCGCACCTTGTCCGAGCCGATGGCGGATGTGCTGTTTGTGGTGGATTGTTCGGGATCGATGACGGAGGAACGCGAGCGGCTGGTGGAGGCGTTCGCGGATTTCATCGAGAATCTGACCGAAGACGACGGCGATTTCCATATCGGCGTGACCTCCTGTGACGTGGAAAATCCCGCACATAGCGGACATCTTCTTGGGACACCGGCGGTTCTGGCCACCGATGGTCCCGACGCGTTGACCGACGAACAGCTGATTCAAGCCTTTAACAATCGCATCGATGATTTGGGGGCGACCTGCGAAGGTGAGCAGGAAGCGCCGCTGGATGCCGCCTATCGGGCCCTCAGCGAGCCGCTTCTCAGCGGTTCAAATACGGGATTTTTGCGTGACGATGCCAAATTGATGATCGTGTTCGTGTCGGACGAAGACGACCAATCGATGGCAACCAGTGACTTCTACATCGATTTCTTTCGCAGTATCAAGGGGATGCATAATCTCCATATGCTGGAGGTCTACGCGCTGGCGGGCGATCTTCCAAACGGCTGCGAAGGCGGGAGTGGCGGCACGTCCGCATCGGCAGCGTCTCGATTGATCGGTGTGGCGGATGCCTGTAACCAGCGAAACGAGGTTCACTTCTATTCGATCTGTGAATCGAGTTACGATGCGTTTTTCGATAACTTCATCAGCTACCTCTTCGCATCGAGAAGCCAGTATTTCCTGTCGCGACTGGCCGATCCGAACACGATGTCGGTTTTTGTCAACGGCACCATGGTCATGGATTGGCAATACGACGCGGTGTCGAACTCCATCATTTTCGACCAATCGGTGTTGCCGCCTCCCGAAGCGAGAATTCAGATCTGCTACAACACGATGTGCCTTTACTGAAATTCTTTTCATTATTTTGAGATAGCTAGATGACACACGAACGCCCCACCGAATGGCGGGGCGCTGCATGGTAGTGTTGCCGATCAAGGTGTTTATCTTACCGTGGCGTGTTGTCAATCGAGGAGGTGTATCCGCCACCTCTTCAACTTAACAGATTCTCTCTTTCATTAAATGAGAAAAATCATATAGGAATACTTCCGGTCTTGGGTTTTAGCTGCAAACAAAACACCCCGCCAAAGGGCGGGGTGTTAAGAGAAGAGGAAGAGGTTTAGGGGTTACGTGTTACCAACCTTAATCGGGAAGTTCGCCATCCTCCGTGATCGGGGCGCAGCACATGCCGCCGTCGCCGCACAGGACCACCGTCACCTGCGGCACCGTGTAGCCGTCGGGGCATTGAGAACCGGGGTAAAGGCCGATGCAGAAGCCGCCGAAATCCTCGCAGCTGGGATCATTTCCCGGGACACAGACGGCCGGACCGCAGGCGTCGCATTCGGGGCAGCCCGGATAGGGCGGGCAGGGGTCGCAGATGAAGCCATTCGGGCAATCGAGATCACTGCTGCATTCGTACTGCGGATCGTCGCAGAAACCTTGGTGAAGAATCGCCACATTATCGCATTCGGCGAAGCATTCGTTGTCGTAGGTCTTGCCATTCGTGCCGCAGACGGGGGCGAAGTATTCCGGGCAGACGCAGCCTTCAGCGCACGCGCCGTGGTGCAGGATTCGAACGCCGTCGCAGGCGGCTTCGCAGGCGTTGGGGTAGGTTCGACCGTCGTAGCCGCAAACCGGTTCGTAGACATCGTCGCAGTTGCAGGAACCCTGGCACAACCCGTTTACACACACTTCGCCATAGGCGCAATCGGCGTTGCTGTCGCATTCCATTTCGATCGGCATGCAGCATGCACCGCCGACTCCGCATAGCGGTTCCACGCCATAGAGCATATCGGCCAGTTGCCATCCCGGCGGACACATGGCGCCGTCGGCGGTCAGCGGGAAGCATTCGCCTCCCAGATCCCAGCAGATGAAGGACGGGTCATCGGCGACGCAGATGCCGTAGGGCGGTGGCATATCGGGAGCTTCATCCGCGGTGGGATCCGTGGTTCCATCGTCGCCCGGCACGGGTATATCGCTGTATTCACAATGATAGCCGCTGGGGCAATCCGCATCCTCCCAGCACTCCGGTTGGCTGTCGGGCACACACACGCCTTCGGTCGGCCACGGATCGCCGCCCACGCACATGCCGTAGGGATAGCAGTCTTCGTTGGGACCGCAGTCCATCAATTCGCACCACAGACCTTCGGGGCAATCGGCGTCCGAAGCGCATTCGAGTGGAATGCCGGTTTCGCCGCCACCTTCGGGGTAGCCCGGTTCATCGGGATAAACGTCGTAGAACTCGCAGTGGGAGCCGTTCGGGCAATCGTAATCGCTGCGGCATTCCTCATCGAAGCAATCGAAGACGCATTGGTTGTTTTCACAGGCTACGTAAGTGCCGCCCAGGCAAGGACCGGGCATCCAATCGTATTCGTAGCAGTCCTCATCGGTGTAACACTCGACTTGTCGCGGTTCGCATATGCCTTCGCCGTACCAGGGATCGTCTCCCATGCAGACGCCGTAGGGTTCACAGTCGTAGCCCTCGGCGCAGTCGACCAGGGCGCATTGCTGGCCTTCCGGGCAATCCGAATCCACTTCGCACATCATCGCCGGCATATCCGCACCGTTTTCGTCGGGTGTGCTCGGCTGGGCCTGATCGTACCACACACACTCGTAGTCGGCGGGGCAGTCGTAGTCGCTGGAACAAGCGATGGGGTCGCTGTCGCAGATCCATTCGCAGCTGCCTTCCATGCAGGCCCAGTCGCCTCCGCATTCGGGATGCGGTAAATCGAGATCCCGGCAATCGCGGTCGAAGACGCATGTGTCGTCGCACTCGCCGACGGTGACGTCCACTTCGCCGAACAGGATGTCGCCGAATTCATCCCACACTTCCACGTGATAGGTGGTTTGGGGGACGAGACCGGTGATGTCGGTCTGCAGATCCATGTAGCACATGCAATCGGTAACCATGCTCGCGTTATCGATCTCATTCAGCTTCAGATCCCGGCCATCGGCGGTCAGCTTGAAGCTCATTTCCGCGCCGCACTGGTAGTACGCATTGTGATGGATGATGGTGATGGACGTATCATGCGCAATGGCCTGGATGGGGTTGCCCTCGGGGTTGGGCAAGGCCGAATCGGAGTCGTTGAGCTTTGCCGCCGGGGCGTCTTCCTCATAGCCTTTGCAGCCGCTGGTGTCGAATTTCTCCAATTTCGGATCTTGATCCGTGTTATCGGGATCGCTGTCGCCCAGACTGACTTCCCAGCAGCCAAACAGCATCAGGGGGATGGCCAGCAGACACAGCCAATACATCGAACGGGTCATCACAGACCTCCTTTCACAACTCACATATAATTTGTTTGTAGGGTGTTCGGTTTTCATTGTCAATACATCCTGACTCATTTGTTGTCTCGTCAACATGCTCTTAGTTCAAAGCAGGGTTCGTGCCAATTTTAGATGAATATCTGTAAAGACGAGTATCCCTTGATATCACTAGTAAATATTCTTGTCGAACGTAGAACCAGGCCGTTGTTGAGGCAGGCAGTGTCAACTCTGCTTGTCAGTTGTGGGTGTCACTGCGGGTTTGTCCGGTGCGATTGGCGGGGCTGGCGGACTTAGCCTAGGGGCAGGTATTCTGTCGTCCAGGCTACCGCCTGATCGTTGTCGGCGGTATTCTTGCATTCCACCGTCACCGACCAAGGTTCGGGGGCGGTCTTGAGAACTTTTAGCAGGGGCGTATAATCGATCGTGCCCGTCCCCGGCGGGTGGTGCAGGTCTTCACGTCCCTGATTGTCGTGCAGATGGATGTGGCCCAAGCGACCGGCGAAGGCGGCCAGCCAGTCGGCCATGTCGACGGTTTTGCAGAACATATTGAAATGACCCACATCGAAGCAGTGGCCCAGGCGCGCATCGTCGATCCCATGTACCAGAGACGCCAGGGGGGTCGGTTCGACTTCGTGGATGTTCTCGACGACGATCCGGCGTTCGGGCGGGAGCTGTTCCAGCAGGCGCAGATAGAAGGCGCTGCTGGTTTCGCGCCAGTAGTCGCGTTCGAAACCGTAGGCGAGGTAATTGAAACTGGAATGGAAAACGATTACCTCGGCCTGCATTTCCTCGGCGGCTTCCAGAGCCAGCAGGGCGCGTTTCTCGGTGAGGGCGGCCAGACCTTTATCATGGGAGGCCGGATCGAAGCCGAAAACCGGACCGTGCAGCGACAGCGGCGGGTTGTAATCCGCTTTGAGACGGCGAATGGCCTCCAGCGCGCCGTTAGTGCGCCAGGCATCCAACTCATCGCCGTGCAGGACGAGTTCCAGGGGGGCTTGGGCGGCGCGGTGATGCTCCCAATCGCGGTCGAAGAAGCGCAGGCTGCAGTGACGATAGATCGGTTTGGACATGATCGCTTTCTTCCTCCGGAAATCCACATCGGAATCGGGCCCTATCTTAGCGCCTGGGGGCTGTCTGTCAAATGGGAATCCGGTTAAACGGCGTATCGAGGCAGCCTTCGATGCGATTTCATTTCATGAAATCGTGTTGGAGCGCGTCTCCGACGGGCTCCACGTCGCTACCCGGCTACAATGCGGTACATGCACTTGGCCCCGGAGGTCAAACGGGATGCGGTCAAGGGGTTGGATGGGTGAATTTCGTATAATATAGTTAACAGCCTTTACCCATTGAAAAAACGGGTCTCTCAAGGACTATTAAACTGCAATTAGGAACGTAGATTTTTCTGGAATATAGCTGGGTTACCAACAAAAAGAGTTCTCGCTGGTACATCACTGGTTACTACAGATCCGGCACCGATAACTGCTCCATTTCCTATTTTTACATTGGGTAATATTACTGCATTTGCTCCAATCCATACATTATCCCCAATTGTGATTACACCTGGAAGTTCATCCCCTTTGTGATAGGGAGTTGAAATATTATTATAATCATGGTTGGAAGAGATTGACACAACATTAGGACCAAACAAGCAGTTCATTCCGATGGTTGTGGTTCCTTGCCCTCCAAGCCAACAGGAGTGAGCAAAATAGGTGTTTTTACCGATGGATAGATCCCCATGCCTGGAACTTAAGTACGTATTCATTCTAATTACTACATTATCACCAATTTTAAGATGGCTTGACGGATCTTGACCTCCCCTAATAAAAGCATGTCTGCCCACTATCACGTTGGAACCGATATCTATTTTTTTTACATTAAGTATTATTGCGGTAGGATTTATAAAGGTATGCTTTCTTTTCAATAGCATCCTGTAGAGAAAACTCTTTGCATATTCAAAAAAATACATATCATTCGCCTTGATCTAGCCTGCTAGGTATATCTGGAACCCCATCGACCTGAAAACTATTTAAGTATTGACAATATTCATCATACTCACGAAATATACGGATTTCTCCCGAATGGGTTGCAGGTGTTGAATCATTAAAAGTACCAATTAGCCGATTTGGAGGACACCCATGAATATTAAAAACCATTGTTCCTCTTGTTATTGGGTTTGTGGGCCTGTTGCCCTGTGACACAAACATTACATATAGTTGATTGTTAATAATGGTAGTGACTTCCGACTGCCAGTTTGAACTAAAGGTGTCATCAGGTCTATAATTCTCTGCCGAAAGATTTATTCCATTAGGTGAAGCTTTAATCGAACAATAACCGTGACGAATTGATGCCACCCCATCTGCGGGGTTCTTAATGATAAATACCTGAAACCACTCGCCTGTCATGTCAAATCTTTTATCAATCATTACAAATAGGTACTTCTCGTAGATAAACAAGTACAGATGAAAAATTATGGTATATACACCAAGCGAAGACACTATTTCAAGAATGGCCGTAGCCCATTTATCATTAGGGTATTTTGTATTTAGATAGCCATTCAAAGAAATATATATCGCCAAAGTAATAACAAAACAAACTATTGAAGCGACCCAAATATTGCTTTTAGATGTCATTATTAAAGTGACCTCCATGCAGGATAACATCAAATTTAGTTAGGCACTATTTGGGCACTGCTTCTAGGTGAGAGTCATAAGTTGTTGAAATCATAAACATAAAATGGTGGAGGCGGGGGGAATCGAACCTAACACCGCTTGTGCGGCGCAACGTCAGGCTAGCTATCTGAAGAATGTATCTATATCCAGGCGATAGCTGCACCCCGTCGAAGCCCTGTCGCCCCCATGCCATAGAACCGTAATCATGTTATTATTAAAACGATTAGCGGCGAAAGTCAATTGTCCCGTGTGAAATTATTCGCTGGAGCTGTAAAGGAGTAGCTCGGATAAGTTGTCATCCGCTATGTTCTAAAAGCAAGCTCTCCCAATGAAAGCTACAGAAAACGTTCATCTCCGTGTTGCCGTTTGACAAACGGCGTATCGAGGGAGCCTTCTATATGATTTCGTTTCGTGGAATCACTCGGGAGAGCAGTATACAAGGAAACCGCGGGTTGGGTTAATAACTTGACCTGCTTCATCCAACGCGCTAGACAAGAGGGGAAAGGAGTGGCCTATCATGTCCACGTGGATCCAGCTATTGGCGGCAATTGCGTTTTTCTTCTCTCTCACCGGCGTGGTGCTTATCAGTCTGCGCGGGGAAGGAGAGCCGAGCAAACCTCGCAAGAAACGCTGACCGCTTCCTAATTCAATCCCTGCTTTTTCATGGTATAGCCGCGTCCGCAGCGGGGGCATTCGATGTGCAACGCATCTTGACCGCGCCACAGTTCTTCGCGCTGGTCGGCGGGCAGGTTCGTGATCATGCTGAGGATCATCTCGTCGTCGCAACGGCATTCGTAAAACAACAAAACCTCGCCCATTCCCTTCATTTCGCCGTCTTTGGCCAGTTTGCGGCAGCGTTCGATCAGTTCGTCATCGGAAAGAGAGGCCAATTCGTCCAGCCGACCGCCCGGCATGGCGCGCACCAATGCACCTAGGCCTTGTTCATTGGCGGCGACGCGCACCTGCACCTGTTCGCATTCGACGAAATAGCGTTCGACGGCGTGAACGACGTCGGAGCCCTGCGGGGTGAAGTGACTCTGGGTCAGGTCCTCACCGGCTTTCTGGCGCTGGACGAAACCGAGTTGTTGCTTACGCGTGGTGGGATGGAGACAACCGCATAACATGCCTTCCGGTTCGGCTGCCACGAAAAACCCCATCTGTCGGTCGGGCAGGCTGAGATTCCAGCCCCAGCTTTCGCGATCGCTCAAGGAAACCGCCGCCAGCCCCGCCGCCGTCAGCAGGCGTTTGAAATCACGGGCGTCGGCGTCGTCAACCGGAGCGATGCCGAAATGGCGGTTATAGATATCCATTCCGCGAAACAGTTCCCCGGCGTCGCCGACCACCACCATAAGCTCGGGATCTTCCCACAGGTAGCGGTAAAAATACGAGAGAGGGGGAAGGGTGGGCTGATCCATGGATCGCTCCTTACATAAACCGTTCGAAGCCGGCCTGGCCCCAATGGCATTTTTTGAATTTCTTACCCGACCCGCAGGGGCAGGGGTCGTTGCGACCGATCTTCTGCACGGTGCGTTGGACGGTTTCCGGCTTTTTACGAGACTCGCCGCGTTCGTAGGTCATGCGACGGCGTTCTTGTTCGGCTTCCTGCTTTTCGCGCAGGCGCGTCAGTTCTTCTTCGGCCTGGATCTGGATACGGAAGACGTATTGGATGAATTCGAAGGAAATGCGGTCAAGCAAATCCTCGAACATGGCAAAGCCTTCTTTTTTGTATTCCTGCTTGGGATCGCGCGAACCATAGCCGCGCAGGCTGATGCCTTCTTTCAGGTGATCCATTTGCAACAGGTGCTCGCGCCAGTGTTTGTCGAGAATCTGGAGATGCAGCTCGCGTTCCATGCGCCGCCAGTTGTCGCCGTCGTCGTTGAACAGGGCGGCGATATTCTTCACCTTTTCCCGATATTCTTTTTCGGCGGCGAAGTAGATGTTTTCCTGAAGCTTCTCCAGCGGCGGGGCGCTTTTGGGATCGAACTCCAGGTCGTAATCCATATTGAAGTAATGTTTGATACTATCGAGCAGGCGGTCGATCTCCCATTTTTCGGCCGTTCCCTGGCAGGTTTCGCCGACGATGGAGATCACCACGTCTTCGATGGCGGTGAGCGCGCGTTCTTCTTGTTCCGTGCCTTCGAGAATTTCGCGGCGCGTGCGGTAGGTAACGGTCCGTTGCTCGTTCATCACGGTATCGTAATCGAGCAGGTTTTTGCGGATATCGAAGTTGTGCGCTTCCACACGCATCTGCGATTTCTCGATGGCGCGGGTGATCATGCCGTGCTGAATAACCTGTCCCTCTTCGATCCCCAAGCGGTTCATGATGGCCATGATCCGCTCGCCACCGAAGATGCGCATCAGATCATCTTCGAGCGACAGGTAAAAACGTGAACTTCCGGGATCGCCCTGGCGTCCCGAACGGCCACGCAACTGGTTGTCGATGCGGCGCGATTCGTGGCGTTCGGTACCGAGAATGTGCAGGCCGCCCGCTTCGAGCACGAATTCCTTTTCCGCCTTGCATTTCTTGGTGTACTCATCGAGAGCCGCCTGGAATTCATCCAGCTCGGCATCGGTGCCGACTTGTTGCCAGGCCATGAATTCGGGGTTGCCGCCCAAGACGATATCGGTACCGCGACCCGCCATGTTGGTTGCGATCGTGACCGCGCCTTTGCGGCCGGCTTGGGCGACGATTTCCGCTTCTTTTTCATGGAACTTGGCGTTGAGTACGTTGTGCTTGACGCCCCGGCGCTTGAGCATGCGTGAGAGTTTTTCCGAATTCTCGATGCTGATCGTGCCCACCAGCACCGGCTGTCCTCGTTTGCTGACTTCGGCAATCTCTTCCACCACGGATGTGTATTTTTCTTTGACCGTGCGGTACACCATATCGGTGTGATCTTGGCGGATCATGGGTTTGTCGGTGGGAATCACCGCGACGTTGAGCCCGTAGATCTGCTTGAATTCGTTGGCCTCGGTTTCCGCCGTACCGGTCATACCGGCCAGCTTGTCGTACATGCGGAAGAAGTTCTGGAAGGTGATGGAGGCCAGTGTCTGGTTTTCGTTCTGGATCTGGACGCCTTCTTTGGCTTCCACGGCCTGATGCAACCCGTCGGACCAGCGGCGGCCGGGCATAAGGCGGCCGGTGAATTCGTCGACGATGACCACCTTATCGTCCTTGACGATGTATTCCTGCTCGACGCGGTACAGCAGGTGGGCGCGTAAACCCTGATTGACGTGGTGCAGCAGTTCGATATTCTGCGGTTCGTAGAGGTTCTCCACGTTGAAATGCTCTTCCACCCAGGCCACGCCCTCATCCGACAAGATGATGTTGCGGCCCTTCTCGTCGATGGTGAAGAAATAGTAGTCGCCCGCGAGGTCTTTCTTCTTGCGGCCTTTGAGCTGCGAGGCGATGGCCCGCAGGCCGCCTTCTTTTTCCACGACTTCTTCGATGGAAACATCGGCCTTGGCGGCGCGTTTTCGGCCTTCCGTCAAACCGAGCTTGACCAGGTTTTTGATGACGGCATTGACCTGATTGTATTTCTCGGTCGAGTCTTCGGCCTGGCCGGAGATGATCAACGGGGTACGGGCTTCGTCGATCAGGATGGAATCGACCTCATCCACGATGGCATAATGCAGGTCGCGTTGGACGTAATCGGAGAGGCGGAACTTCATGTTGTCGCGCAGGTAGTCGAACCCGAACTCGTTGTTGGTTCCGTACAGGATGTCGCTGGCGTAAGACTCGCGGCGTTTGCGGGTGTTGATCCCGTGCACCACCAGCCCCACCGAAAATCCCAGGTATTTGTAGATGCGTCCCATCCATTCCGAGTCGCGTCGGGCCAGGTAATCGTTGACCGTGACCAAATGCACGCCGCGCCCGGTAAGGGCGTTGAGTACCAAGGGCAGGGTGGCGACCAGGGTTTTACCTTCACCGGTGCGCATCTCGGAGATGCGGCCGCCGTGAAGGACCATGCCGCCGATGAGCTGGACGTCGTAGTGGCGCATACCCAGGCTGCGGATACCGGCTTCGCGCACGATGGCGAAGGTTTCCGGCAACAGGGTTGCGAGGATATCTTCTTCGCGTTTGCGGCGATCGGCATGGTCGCTGTAGCCTTTGACCGCGTTTTCGACCTGTTGGCGAAATTCACCGATGCGCGCACGCAGTTCGTCGTCCGACTTGGCTTTGATGCCGTCTTCCAGACCGTTGATCTGATCGACATACGGCTGCAAGCGCTTGATCTCGCGCTCGTGCTGAGTGCCGAAAATGGCTTCTGAAATCTTTTTTAACATCCCAACCTCGGTTCTATTGAACAGTGCAAATCGCCCTAATCTAACGGCGAGGCACGATTTTGGCAAGTCCTTTTAGCGTGTTCAGGGCTGTCCACTCACGGGTTCGAAGAGAATATCGATACGAAAATCATGGCGTTGTACGCTGAATTGCGCCTGGGAAGAGAGGTGCACGGTCAGGCTGACCGTCTGATCCAGCGGATTCCAGTCGGGTTGCACCGATTCGACCGGCGTGTTGAATGCCGCCGTTTGCAGGGGAAGCAGGTTCATGCGGTTGACCACGCGAGCTGGAGCGAAGATGAAACGGGCGGTATGCGTGTCCACCCATTGGGTGGTCATATTCGCGGTACGGTTGAATGTGACACTGACGCGCGCGCCGCCGTTTTGCGGATGAAAACCGACGAAGCGCAGGGTGGCCGGTCCGCTGGCGGGGTGCAACTTGGTAACTTTGAGGTTCTTGCGCTTGGCCAACTCATTCTGCCGATTTCGTTCGGCTTTCTTGGCCCGTTCGACTTCCGCCTGCATGCGTTCGCGCTGGGCGTTTTCGCGTTTTTGGCGCTCCTCTTCCAGCCTTTTTTTCTTGGCTTCCTCACGTTGACGGCGCTCTTCTTCCAAGCGTTTTTGCTGGGCGATTTCGCGCAGACGACGTTCTTCCTCCAGGCGTTTCTGTTCGGCGATTTCGCGCTGGCGACGTTCCTCTTCCAGGCGTTTCTGCTCGGCGATTTCGCGCTGGCGACGTTCCTCTTCCAGGCGTTTCTGCTCGGCGATTTCGCGCTGGCGACGTTCTGCTTCCAGGCGTTTCTGCTCGGCGATTTCGCGCTGGCGACGTTCTGCTTCCAGGCGTTTCTGTTCGGCGATTTCGCGCTGACGGCGTTCTGCTTCCAGGCGTTTCTGTTCGGCGATTTCGCGCTGACGACGTTCTGCTTCCAGGCGTTTCTGCTCGGCGATTTCGCGTTGACGGCGTTCTGCTTCCAGGCGTTTCTGCTCGGCGATTTCGCGTTGACGGCGTTCTGCTTCCAGGCGTTTTCGCTCGGCGTCTTCCCGTTCCGCTTGCAAGGTGGCTGCCACCGTGGTCGGTGTTTCGGATTGTCCGGTTTTCTGCGATGTTTGGGGGGCATTCAGCGCCAGCAGCGGCGAACCGGGAAGCGGTTCCAGGATGATAACCAGGGAGCCGTTCTGCTGCTCCATACGGTAGTCGGCGGGGGCGCGCAGCCAGATCACCAAGCGTACCAAGTTATCGAAATCCGTGGGGGCTTCAAGCGATAGACGGTCGATCAGGACGGAACGCAGGGGAGGCGGTCCCACTTGCGGAGCTAGTTGCATCTGGGGAAAATCGATGACCAGTCGTTCAGGGTCGGATAGCTGGTAGCTGGAAAAAACCGGTCGCTGGCTGGCCAGAATGCGAACCTGAATACGCGGGCCGTCCTGGATGGCCGTAAGGGCCGAAATCTGCGGCAATTCGGGATCGGCAGCCCATAATGAAGAGATGGAGATCAGCAGGGCAATCAATAGATATGGAAGTAGAAGTAACCGCACGGACGCCTCGAAAATCCAGTGAATAGATTCCGTTAGCCTATCACAGGGTTCCCCGCCACGCCAGTTTTTCCGGTATGAGTGGCGATCCATGGATAGGCTTCGCCCACCAGAAAAATCGAACCGGCTACCAGCACCAGGTCGAAATCGTTTTCCATTTCTTCGGCCAGTTTCAGCGCGTCGGCCACCGCGGGGCGCAGGTGGATTCGTTCTTGGATATGACAAACCCGCTGTAATGCTTCGGGATTCTCGGCTCGGTCGATGGCGGGTCGGGTGAAGATCCACGTGTCGACTTGTGGAGCCAGTCGCGCCAGCATGGCGGCGTAGTTCTTGTCTTTCATCGCGGCGAAGACCGCCAGGATACGCGCCTGCGGATGTTCCGCCATCAGATAGACCGCCAGGGTTTCGACGGCGGCGGGGTTGTGGGCGCAGTCCACCAGCCAGGGCGGGCGGTGAGCGAACAATTCCAGGCGACCCGGCCAGCGGGTTTCGGCGATTCCACGCCTGATGGCGTCGTCATCGATGGGAAAACCGAGGCGTTGAAGTTGGTAGGCCGCGGCGATGGCCATTCCGGCGTTCGCGCGTTGATGGGCGCCCTTCAGGCCGATCGGCATGTCGTCGAGGCGGTGGTGCGCGTCGAAATAGCTCAGGCGGCCTTTGCCGAGATAGGCGGTGAAATCGCAGCCGAACAGCAACAGGGGCGCGAGTTTTTCCTCGGCGACGGCCTCGATGGCCTCCAAGGCCTCTTCGTCGTGGACGGCGGTCAATAGCGGAGTATCGGGCTTGATGATGCCCGCTTTTTCGCGCGCGATGGCACCCAGGGTGTCGCCCAGGTATTGGGTGTGTTCCATACCGATCGACGTGATGAGGGTGAGAATCGGTTTCAGGACGTTGGTCGAATCGAGTCGGCCGCCCAGTCCCGCTTCCACCACCGCCAGGTCGACGTTTTCCTCGGCGAAGTGGCAGAAAGCCAGCAGCATGGTGAATTCGAAATAGGTGGGCGAAAGCGGCGCGTCCGCGTGATCGGCGTTGTGACGCTCCACGGCGTCGCGGATGCGGGTCGTCAGCTCGATCAGGCGCTCGCGGGCGATGGGCGTATCGTTGATGCGGATGCGTTCAGTGAGGTCTACGAGGTGGGGCGATACCGTCAATCCGCAGCGCAGACCGGCGGATTCGGCCATTTTGGTGATGAAGGCGGCGCAGGAGCCTTTGCCGTTGGTTCCGGCCAGATGAACGCTTTTAAAGCGATTTTGCGGGTCGCCCATCAAGCGACAGAGAGTCCGCATGTTGTCGAGGCCGAATTTCATGCCGCGAGTTTGCAGTCCGTACAGCCAATCCACCGTTTCGCGATACGTCGTCAAGGTTTTGTCCTGTGTGTTGAGCGGGTAAACTTATTTGGTTTCCATTTCGAAGACGCCGTCCCAGTTTTCGGGGGGCGGGTTCAGGCTGAATTGCTCGCAGCGGGCCATGAACACCCGCGCGGCCTGGTCGTCGGGATACCGGTTCGACACCTGAACGAAGGTTTCCATAGCCTCGTTCCAGCGACGCTTGCGGTAAAGGGCCAGTCCCGCCTCGAATTCCTTCACCTGTTGGCGCTGGCTATCGGATCCCGTTCCCTTGACCATCAGCTCGTAAATGGTGACCGGCTGGGCCTTACCCTTGACGCGGATGGCGTCCAGTTCGCGGCAGAGGAAGCTCCCGCCGATGGCGCGTCGGGTGAATTCGGAGATGATGATACGGGTGCCGTACTGCTTGTTGGTGCCTTCCAGGCGGGAGCCGAGGTTGACGGCGTCGCCGATGACGGTGTAGTCGAAGCGCACCTGACTGCCCATGTTGCCCACCCACATCGGGCCGGTATTGATGCCGATGCCGATTTCGAGGCGCGGGATTCCTTGCTTGGCCCAGTCATGGTTCAGCGCTTCGAGCTGTGTCAACATGACGAGAGCCGCCTCGCAGGCCAGGATGGCGTGGTTGGGCTCGCGGGTGGGAGCGCCCCAGAAAGCCATGATTGCATCGCCCATGTATTTGTCGAGCACCCCGCGATGGTCGAAGACGATCCGGGTCATGGGGTTCAGATACTCTGTGAGAATATCGCCGAGCCGGTCGGGAGACAGCTTTTCGCTAAACGAAGTGAAACCGCGAATATCGGAAAACAGCACGGTAATAGTCCGTTTTTCGCCACCCAGCTTGAGTTGGTCGAAGTCGGACATCATGGTGTCCACCACCGACGGATTGAGGTACTGCTTGAAGGCGCTGCGGGTGCGGCGCTTGTCACGTTCCTCGATCATGTAGCGGTAGATATAACACACCAGGAAGATCACGAAGGCTTCAGCCAGCGGCAACGCGGAGCGTACCCAGATTCCGTTTGAGAACAGCAAGGTGCTGTCGATGACGGTATAAACGCTGAATACGATGATCAAAAACAGGAAACCCCATAAGGCCGTCAGATGGCGCACCACCGTGCCGAAGAGGAATCCGAAGAAGAGAATCAACAGGATTTCGATGTGCAGCAGGGTGTCGGGGTCGGTGATGTAATCGCTTTTGAGGATATTGGCGATGACGTTGGCATGCACCTCGACGCCGGGGAAGTCGTGCTGAAAAGGGGTTAGGCGCATATCCTGCAAGGCTTTGGCGGTTGCCCCCACCAGGACGATGCGATCCTTGAACGCGTCGGCGGGGGTTGCGTTATCGAGTATGTCTTTGATGCTGTAGGTATCGAAAGTTTTCGCGGGACCATAAAAGTTGATCAACATCCGGCCGAAACGATCGGTTTGAATCAGGTGGGCATCTTCGCCGCGCCCGAGCCCGATGGCAAGAATTCCCTTGTCGTAAGTATGGACCACGATTTCGCGTTTCACATGCAGGGCGGCGGTTTTGAGCGCCAGGCTGGGGAAGATCAGCTTTTCGTCCATCAAATCCGGATAGACATTGACGGCCGGATCTTCGGCGACTTCGTACAGCAGGACGGCGCGGCGACCGACGCCGTCGAGATCCTGATCGAATTCGATGTGTCCGTAATGGTCGGTTGCGTCGGTGAAAACGGGCAGGGGCGCAAGCAGCGCAGGAGCCTGGGGCAGGTTGATCAGGTATTCGTTTTCGTGTTCGGGGTCCAGCGGGGCGATTACGGCGATCTTCGACGGAATCAGGCGGTCGAGATCATCGATCAAACGATCGCGTTCCAGATCCTGCAGTTCATCCAGATCTGTGAAAATGAAAAAACCGAGGACGGTCGGCGTGGGTCCGGCCAGGGAGTGAGCCAGGCGGCGGTCGGCGTCGTGCCGGTCGGCCTGTTCGCGCAATAGGGAGAGGGTTTTCAGCTTCAAGGACAAGGCGCTTTTCGAGTCCCCGGCTTTCATCTTTTTAACGCGTCGTTCGATGCGCCGGAGCACCTGGGCCGTTTCATCGACCGTTTCATCGGCCAGTACGAGATCGAAGGCGATGACGGAGGCTCCGGCTTGGGATAGACGGTCTACCAGTTGCGCGATCAGGTCGCGTTTCCAGGGCCAGCGGCCATAAGCATCGAGGGCTTTTTCATCGATGGCGGCGATGACCACCTCATCCGGTTTCTCCCGCAATTGACGGGAGATGAACTTGTGGTCGAGGATTTTCAAATCCATGATTTCGAGGAAACCGAAATGGTAGTCGTCCGATTCCTGCAGGTAGGCGACCATGGCGAACAGCAGTGCGATCAGCATACTGAGCTTCAGGATACTGGGGCGCAGCAGCCATATGAAGGTTCGTGCGGTCATGCGTTTCCATCAATACCGCCGCCATTGGTGAAGCGCTGAGAGGCGTCGGCGGCGGGTCGGGGTTGGGTCGACGCAGGCGATATCAGTTTTTGGATTGCTTTTTGGGACGGAACGGGTGGATCCAGCTCGCGAACGAGGCCGGTAAGCGTGTTTGCAACCACAGCCGGCCGTTTCCTTTGAATTCGCAAACCAATCCCTCACCTGAAAACATCAGTGATTTCAAACCGCCCACCGATTTAACGCCAAATGTCAACGATGATTCGAAGGCGACGATGGCACCGGTGTCGACGACATAGCTGCCTTCCACGTCGACGGGATGGATGGCTCCGTAGGATCCGAACCACAGGTCGCCTTCACCGCTGCATTGTAGCATAAAAAGGCCTTCGCCGCCGAAGAAAGACTTCGCGCCGCCCCATTTGAAATCGGTGACGATCCGAGGGTCGGAAGCCACAAAGGCTCGGGATTGCAGGTAAAAGGGTCCACCTTTCAGAACGACATGTTGCAGGTCGCCCGGTGTGGCCGGGGCCAACAGCACCTCGCCGCCGGTGGCATCGGCGCTGAAGGTGTTGACGAAAAACGACTCGCCGCCGAGTTTGCGTTTGAGTCCGGCCAGCACGCCGCCTTTGGCTTTGGTTTCGATGCTGACGCCGCCGCTCATGGTCACCATGGCGCCCGCTTCGGCCAACACCTTCTCTTGGGGGGCGAGACGAACTTTAACCAGAGAAAAATCCGGTTTGCCGATAATTTGATGTTCCATGCCGCCCTCCTTATTCGCGTGGTGGAAGCTTCGGACCGATCAAGGAACCGAATTCGTGGGGGTGGCGCGTTTGCAGCCACAGCTTTCCCTTGCCCTGGTAACGGCAGACCAGCCCTTCGCCGGAGAAGAAGGTGGCCGCCCAGCCGCCGACACGGGCGATCTTGAAATCGAGGCTCGATTCGAAGGCGACGATATGGCCGGTGTCCACCACGTATTCGCCGTCCACCTCGACTTCGTGAATAGCCCCGAAGGCGCTGAGCAGCAGGTCGCCTTTTCCGGCGACTTTCAGCATGAAGACGCCTTCGCCGGAAAACAGTCCTTTGAAGCCTTTGAAACGGGTGTTGACATCGATGCCCGGCGACGACGCCAGGTAGCTCGTGCCCTGTACCACCACCTCGCCGTTCAGTGGCAAATGCACGATATCGCCGGGCAGGGTGGGGGCGAAGGTCACTTCTCCGGGAGCGTGTTCGGCGGTGAAGGTGTTTTGGAAAAACGATTCGCCGCCCAGAAGCGCGCGCTTGAGCCCTTTCATCACGCCGCCCGAGGAAGACTGGATGCCGACGTTCGACGACATGCTGAGCATGGCGCCGCTCTCGGCTTTCATCTGTTCATCCGTATCGAGCCGACAGATCGCCAGCGCGTATGCGGGACGATGTTCGATGGAGATCTGCATGGTGTTTCCTTTCGTGTCCGACCGTGTAGTGCGTCGTTTAACGGGGCAGCAGGGACGCCACCCAGTTGACGAAGCCCGGCAAATTGCGCGTTTGAATCCACAATGTGCCCGTTCCGTTGAATTCCATCACCAGGCCTTCGCCGGAGATCAGGGTCGATTTCAGTCCACCCACCCCCTTGATGCGGTAATCGAGGCTTGATTCGAAAGCGACGATATGGCCGGTATCGACGACATAGGACCCGTCGATGCGGATTTCTTCGATGCCGCCGTAGGCGTTCAGCCACACATCTCCCGTGCCGCCGATTTCCAGCAGGAAAACGCCTTCGCCGGAGAACAGGCCCTTCAATCCGCCGAACTTCATTTTGACTTGTACGTCGCCGCTGGAAGCCAGGTAGCTGCTGGCTTGGACGATGAGGTTACGGCCCTCGATTCGTTGATGGATGATGTCGCCGGTTACGGCGGGCGCCAGCAAAACTTCGCCTTCGCCCCCGGCGGGCTCGAAGCGGTTGACGAAGAAGCTTTCACCGCCGAAGACCTTCCGCAGCAGCGCTTTCAGCAGAGCGGCGAAAAAGCCGAACAGGCGTCCGAAAAAGCCGGAGTTCGCCGCCGGGTTCGGATTGAGCAGGGTTTTGACCTGTATATTCGGCGACATGGCCACCAGCGCGCCCGCTTCGGCCACCACCTGTTCTCCAGCCGCCAGGTTGACGCGCAACAAGGCGTAGGAAGGTTTGTACAGAACGTCGTGATTCATGACCGCCTCCCGATTCTTTCGTGAAGTCCGCCTATCTTACTGGAATGAGCCCGGGAGGCAAGGGAAAAGTCGCGGAGCCGGCGGGTGTTTCAATCTGGAGCCCGTCTGAGACGCGCTCCAGCATGGGGAGGCGCTCCAGCATGGATTTTGGGTTGGAGCATGCCTCTGTCATGCTCCATTCATTTGTCTTTCCTGATATCTTCGGGGGATTCGCCCGTCAGCGCGATTTCAAGACAACCAACAAGAGCAGGACGGGAGCCCTGCTCTTGCGTAAGGGGTGGTTTTCGAAGAAAAGAGCGACCCGCCGGAGGCGATGACCATCCGGCGAGTTGACGTTTTATTACCAGGGGTGGGTGCCGACGATGACTTTCTTGCCCCATTTTCCCTCGATTTTGGTTTTCATGTCGTCGAGATTGATCGGGCAGGCAGCTGTTTTGACGGCCTTGACGATGCAGGTGCCGATGTGCACCACGTCGTAATTGCGACCCATGTGTTCGGCGATTTCGTTCAACAAGGTCATTTTAGGCATGAACAGGCCGGGGCAGCCGCCGCAGCCCGCCCAGAAAACGACTTCGATGTCGTCGTCATGAGTGGCGAAGGTTCCGACCTTCTCACTGACGGCTTTGTGGCACTTCATGCAGCCTTGGCAATGGATGTCGCGGATCTTGTCACAGGTCAGCACGCCGATTTTCGCCATAGTTACCTCCTAATCCGATGGGAATTATAGAGCGTACAAGTAGTCTAAGAGCTTGAAAATCCTGCATATTGCATACGACTTGGCTCGGGTTTTGTCAAGTACGCGGATGAAAAAAGCCCGGCCGAAGCCGGGCGGGACGAATTGTCGTGTGTTTGCCCTCAGGCGAGAACCTCGAACAGACGTTCCAGCGCCCAGTCGATTTCTTCTTTGGTGATGGTCAGGGGCGGAGCCAGACGGATCGTATCGACGTGGGTTTCTTTGCAGAGCAGGCCTTTGTCCATCAGCTGTTCGCAGTATTGGCGCGCGCCACCGGCTTCCGGCTTCAGCTCGATGCCGAACCACAGGCCGCGACCGCGAATTTCTTTGACTTTCGGGCTGTTGAGGGCTTCCAGGCGCTCTTTGAGATAGGTTCCCAACTCTTCCGCACGCTCGATAAGCTTTTCGTCTTTAAGGACGCGGATGGCTTCGCGCGCCACGGCACAGGCCAGCGGGTTGCCGCCGAAGGTGGAGCCGTGTTGGCCGGGGAAGAACAGGCTCAGGATGGCTTTGGAACTGACCACCGCCGAAACGGGATAAAAACCGGCCGAAAGCGCTTTGCCCAGTGTGATCATGTCGGGGCGCACGCCCTCCCAGTCGCAGGCGAAGACTTTGCCGGTGCGTCCCAGTCCGCTCTGGATCTCGTCGGCGATAAACAGCACGTTTTGGGCGTCGCACAGTTCGCGCACCTGCTTCAGGTAGCCCGCAGGAGGAATGAGAATTCCCGCTTCGCCCTGAATCGGCTCGACGATGAATGCGGCCGTGTTGGGGGTGATGGCGGCCTTGAGCGCTTCGATGTCGCCGTAAGGGATAATCGAGAAACCGGGGGTGAAGGGACCGAAACCTTCACGATACTCCTCGTCGGAGGAGAAAGAGACGATCGAGATGGTGCGTCCGTGGAAGTTGTTGTTACAGGCGATGATTTCGGTTTTGTTTTTCGGGACGCCTTTGACTTTTTCACCCCACAGCCGCGCCAGCTTGAGGGCGGTTTCCACCGCTTCGGCCCCGGAATTCATGGGCAGCATCATCTCGTAGCCGGTCAACTCGCACAGTTCTTTGGCGAAGTAGGGTAATTGGTCGTTGCGGAAGGCACGTGAGGTCAGCGTGCACTTTTTGGCTTGTTCGATCATCGCGTTGAGAACGCGCTCATTGACGTAACCCTGGTTCAGGGCGGAATAGGCGGCCAGGAAGTCCATGTACTTCTTGCCGTCGGCGTCGTAGACCCATACACCTTGGCCGCGCTCAATGACGACATCCAGCGGCTTGTAGTTGGGGGCCACATAGCGGTTTTCCAGTTCGATCAACTCACGGGATTGCATCGGACACACCTCCATATTCAGGACAGATCGAGTAGATTATCATTGGGCGGATTCAACGTGGGGAAGAATATCCCGTCGGTCGTGTGCACCGAGGAAGGAGTATGCGAAGAAGCTTTTCGAAAAGCAAGGAAAAATGTCGGGTCGGAGCCTAAGCGATCGATGCGGTCCGCGACCACCGGTTTTTTACTGCGCGGGAATCGGATTCGCTCCTCTCTCACTTTCCACCCTTCTTGCTGTTGCGGTCGTTGAGGACGCGATTGATGTCCTTTAATTTCATACTCTCGATGAGCTTGCGCGCTTTTGCGGCATCGGCTACGTTTTTTCCTTCGACTTCGATCAGCAGACGGCTGCGCACCCAGAAAAGCGTGTGGGATTCGCGGGTGGTCGGATTGTAAAACTCGTGCACGGTGTTCTTGCCGATCTTAAATTCGTTGTACACGATGCCTTCGGTTCGTTTGAGCTTGGCGAGTTTTTTCCGTGTACCGATCAGGAACGGAACTTCCAGCCGGGTGTCGCTCAGTGTGATGCCCAACTGGGCTTTGCCGTTCGTGAAGGTCTGGCTGACAACCGTCCGCTTCGGGTCGTCGAGGCCGGTGGACTCGTAACCTTCGAAGGGGCTGGGGGTCCAATTGGTGGAAGGCTTGGGGAGAAAGGACGCCACAAGCGGCTTGGTCAGCGGTGTGACGTTCATCTTTTTCTGCCGCAATTTGACATTGGGGCTATTGAGAGACAACGGCTTGTTCGGAGCCACCATCTTGGGCATCGTGCCTTTGAGTTGCTTCTTTTTCCCGTTGGGTGCGGCCTGTAGTTTCCGGGTTTGGGGAGCGGCTTTCACCTGGGCCGTTTCTTTTTGCCGTTTCGAATCCGATTCGCTGCAACCGTCGGCACAGCCGATCTGGCAGGCAACCAACAGAAGCAGGGCGATCAGGCAGAGGTGGGATATCCGGCGGGACATGGTTCACTCCTTTTCGGCAACGGCGTTGTCGCCCGTGGGGCGGACTCGGTGGTTCGCCAATAGCAGGATGATTTCATCTTGAACCTGCTTGAGTTCGAGGCGGTTTTTGCCGAGACAATCGTTAAAGAGAATCGAAACGGCCAGACGGCGGCCGTCGCGTGTGTACAAATAACCGGATAGCGCCATAACCTGCTCCAGCGAGCCGGTTTTGCCGCGCAGGCGGTTGGCCACGTCCGTATCCTGGAAACGCTTGCGCAGGGTGCCGTCGCGACCCGCCACCGCTTGGGCGGAAATAAAGTCGGGACCGAGTTCCGGATCGTTGGCCATGTGGGCGAGCAGGCGGGTGAACAGCGCCGGGGGAATCTGGTTGACGTCGCCCAGCCCCGAGCCATTGCGCATCACATACGCATCGGGGCTAACACCGATGGTGGTTTGCAAGAATGTCTGCACCACATCGATTCCTTTTTCCCAGCTGCCGGGGACGCCGTGAATCTCCGCACCCATGGTTTTGATGAGCTGCTCGGCCATGTGGTTGTTGGAATGTTTGTTGATTTTGCCGATGATGAAAGGCAGGCGCGGGGAACGAAAGGTGAAAAACGGTTTCGCGTCGCTGCTGGCCGGGCGCGACTTGACGTAGCCCGTACACGTGATGCCGAGTTGCTTCAGCGCGTCGTGGATGGCCCAACCCGCATACAGGGGAGGATTATCGGCTTTAAGGAAGAAGACACGGCGGCTGGCCTTTGGATGAATGTGTCCTTCCACCGTGATCTTGTTTCCGGTATCCGTTTTGACGCTGTGCACGATCAGGCGCGTGCGCCGACCGTTTTCGGTGACGGCGCTGTTTTCGATGGGGGCGTAGCGCGACAGCGGAAGCAGGCTGACGCGGGCGGGTTGCCCTTCTTCGCCGGGTAGAATGTAGACGGCGATGGAGTTGAAGTTGGCCGACAGCGCGCCCATGGGGGCCTGGTAGGCGTTGTCGGTGTCGTCCTGCTCCCAGCCCGGACCTTCGCGGACGGCGTCGAAATAGCGGTCGTCGATCAGAATATCGCCTTCGATGCGTCGCAGGCCGATGGCATGCAGTTCGGCGGCCAGCCGGTACAGTTCCTCCACCACCATCCAGGGATTGCCGAAGCCGACGATGGAAAGATCGCCGTGCAACACCCCGTTTGTATCGAGGGGGGCGGCGGCGCGGAATTCCGTTTTGAAGCGGAAATCGGGGCCCAAAGCGGACAAGGCGGTGGCGGTGGTGATGAGCTTCATGTTGCTGGCGGGGTTGAGGGGGGTGTCGCCGTGGTGGTCGATCCACACCTCGCCGTTGTCGATATCCTGAACGTGCAGGCCGATGCGCAGGCCGTCGAGGCCCGGACGCCCCAGAGTTTGGGAGATGCGCGCGGCCAAATCACGATCATCGAGTTCCTCGCCGCCTTCGAAATAGGACTGCTCCTCGTCGCCGTCGGGGGTGGTGGGGACGATCGCCAGGCGCGCAGCAGGGCTGACCAGACGAGCGGGGGCGGTGGTCGGTTGTGCTTGCGTCTCGTCCGGATCGGATTCGGGTGTTTCCTTTTCGGGCGCGGCTTCATCGGCTGGCGCGGTTTCTTTCGGGGCCAGTTTGGCTGGGGTTGCTCCGGGTGAGTCGATGGCGTCCGAGACGGTTTCGGGCTTCGCCGCAACCGGGTTTTGGGCGGCGGCGGGGCAAGGCATGGCAACCCATGCCAGGGTGAGCATCAGCAAGGCCAGCCAGCCGAGGCCTGTGGCTTGCAACCGACTGGAGTGCATGTCTGTCCGGCGAACCGGGGTCATTACATTTCCTCCGGTGTGGCCACTCCAAGCAGGTCCAGCCCACGCTTGAGAACGTCGGCGACGGCCTGGGCCAGCAGCAGGCGTGTCGCGCGCAGGGCGGTGTCGTCATCGAGGAAGCGGTAGCCGGGAACATTGTAGAGTTTGTTGAAGCTGCGGCAAAGCTCGATCAGGTGGCGCGCCACCAGGGAAGGATCGAAGTCGTCGCAGGCGCGCTGCACGCGGTCGGGGAATTGGCCGATCACTTTGAGCACGTCTTTCTCCTCCGGGGCGGCCAGTCGTTCGACGGCCAAAGCGCCGGGTTCGGGGACGCCCGCCTTGCGCAACATGGAGCGGCAGCGGGCATGGGTGTATTGCACGTAGACGCCGGTCTCGCCCTGGAAATTCAGAATGCGATCCCATTCGAAGGTGATGTCGTTGGTGCGGCGGTTGACCAGGTCGCCGAAGATGATGGCCCCCACGCCCACCTGGCGGGCGACCTCTTCCTTGTTGGCGAGATCGGGGTTCTTTTCGTCGATGGCTTTTTGCGAAAGCTCGATGGATTTTTTGAGCACGTCCTCAAGGAAGATCACCTGTCCTTTGCGCGTACTCATGGTCTGGTCGGCCAGTTGCAGCATGCCGAAATTGATGTGGGTGATACGCGCGGCCCAGTCGAACTCCATTTTGGACAGCACGCGGATGAGTTGTTTGAAATAGGTCGCCTGCTGATTGGCCACCACGTAAAGCGAGCGCTCGAAGCCGAAGCGTTCGAAGCGATCCATGGCGGCGGCGATGTCGCGGGTGGCGTAAAGGGTGGCGCCGTCGGCTTTGCGCAGCAGGCACGGGGGCAGCTTGTCTTCTTCCAGATCGACCACCAAAGCGCCCTGCGAGATCGCGGTTCCCGCGCGTTGGGTGACTTGCTCGATGGTTTCGTCGAGGCGCTTGCGGTAAAACGATTCCCCTTCGAAGTGATCGAAGCGCACGCCCAGGAGACTGTAAATACGTTCGAACTCGCGCATGCTGATATCGTAGAACAAACGCCAGAGGGCCAGGGCTTCGTCGTCGCCGTCTTCCATGCGTTTGAACCAGGCGCGGGCCTCCTCTTCGAGGGTGGGCTCGGTTTCCACCTCTTGGTGAAAGCGCACGTAAATATCCAGCAGGTGCCGGATTTCCTTCGTTTTGAGTTCTTCCTCACTGCCCCAGCGACGGTAGGCGACGATGAGTTTGCCGAATTGGGTGCCCCAATCGCCGAGGTAGTTGATCCGGACCGTGCGATAACCGCAGGCCTCGTGCAGGTTGGCCAGGGCGTTGCCGATGACGGTGGACCGAATATGATGGAAGGCGATAGGCTTGGCGATGTTGGGTGACGAGAAGTCGAGCACCACCGTCTGGCCGTCGCCGCTGCCGCTGTTGCCATAGCGGTCCGGGGCGGCAAACACGGCGGGTAACACCTCTTTGGCCAGGGCTGTCCCGGAATACGTGAAATTGAGGAACGGTCCGGCCGCTTCGACTTTCGTAAACCACGCATGGTCTTGGAATTGCTCCGCGAATTCGGCCGCGATGGCGTCGGGCTTCATTTTGAGTTCTTTGGCGAAGGGGAAGCAGGGCAGCGCCAGGTCTCCGCGTTCGGCGTTGTCGGGCTGTTTGAAAAGGGACAGAAAGCGCGTCTTGGGGAAGGACACGCGCGAGGCCAGTTGGTCGACGATCATCTCACGGATGCGCTGCATAAAACTCCTCCGCTAGCCGTTCGGGTTCGGTAACCGCGCCACCTTACCGACAAGCCGGGAACCTGTCAAGAAGCGGATGACGGTCTATAGATTTCGCTGTGCCGAGAGCCTGTCGAAGGAGGCCGAGGGCAACGATTTTGGTCTCTCTGAAAGGTCTCGGCAAAAGGGCAAATAGGCAGATGTTGTTTTGTGTTGCCTATCTGCCGATCATACGCTAAAGTAAGATTTAGTGGTCGGGATCGGGATGGGCCTCCCGGTCGGCCGAATGAATGACGGGAACCTCGATTTTCGGGTTTGCCATCGTTCACTTCCTCGCGGTTTTTTACAGGCTTGTCATGCTGATTTTTCTGCTGTAGATGTGGAGTTTTCGCCAAAATGTCAACCGATAATAATCTGGAAAGCTTTCTGTACATTTTGGATAATCTGGATGACCCCACGGTAACCATGGACGACGATTTCCGCGTCGTTTTTTGGAGTCGTGCCGCTGAACGTCTTTTCGGAACGGAAGCCCGAAATGCGAAAGGGCGGCTGATCTGGGATCTTTTTCCCGATCCCGATCCCGATCATTCCGATTTCCGAAAAAAGATTCATCGGCAGATTGTGGAGTCGGGGAATTGGCGTGGATTGGTCGAACAGCGTACCCGCTGGGGGCAGCATGTTTGGGTGGACTGGTCGTTGAGTCGCCTGGCGATGCCGGAGTGGGGGTTTAACGGGTATATTTCCATTCTGAAAGACGTGACGGTGCGGCATCTGGAAAACCTCAAGCGCCAAGCTTCGGAGGAAATGCTGCGGGCTGTGTTCGAGACGGCGACAGACTCGATTTTCATCAAAGACCTCGAAGGCCGATACGTGCGGGTTAACCCGGTGGTCGAAGCTCTTTATGGGATGCCGTCCAGCGAGATTGTGGGGCGCTGCCACGATGACTTGCTGGGTGGCTTTTCCGATGGTAGCTGGAAAATGGAAGACGAGCGGGCTTTCTCCGGTGAGACGGTTGATGTCGAACAGACTTTGCATGTCAAGAGCGGAACACGCCGCATGCATACGGTGAAAGTGCCGCTGAGACGCGCTGATGGGCGTATTTTCGGGCTGTGCGGATTCGGACGCGATATCACCCCCCGCTATGAAGCGGAATCCGCGCTGCGTGCCAGCGAAAAACGCGAACGGGAAAACGCGCATAATCTGAAAATCCTTTCGGATGCGGCCTGGCGCTTTGTGGAATCGATCTCCCTGGAGACGTTTCATCTTCGGGTGGCCGAACAGTTACTTCGCCTGACACATGCGCGGGCCATTGTGTTAACGGAATTCGATGAGAAGTCCAACGGCTTGATCTGTCGGGAAATCGTTTGCCCGGAGGCACCCCGCGAGATGGTGACACAATGGGTTGGTTGGGATCCCATCGGGCAATCTTTTCCTTTGGATGACCCATCCTCCCGCGAGCATTTGCTGGAGGGCCGTTTGGTTTGTCTGGAAGGGGGGCTGGACGAACTGGCCTTCTGTCGTCTTGGGCGCGAGCGTAGCCGGGAGTTGGAGGCGCAATTGGGCGTCGGTCTGGTGTTTTCGATGGGGTTTGCACGTAAAAATCGCCTGTTCGGGTCGGCTGGGATCGTTTTGGGAGAAGGAGCGGAATTGAACACGCAGGTGGTTGAAACCTTTATCAACCAGGCTTCGTTGGCTTATCAGCGTTGTTTGGCCGAGCAGGAAGCGGACCGCCTGCACGAGCAGTTGGAGCAAAGTCGGCGCTTGGAAGCGGTCGGACGCCTGGCGGGTGGTATTGCGCACGATTTCAACAATCTGTTGACGAGCATCACGGGGAATGTCGAACTGGCTTTGATGGATTTATCGGCGGGGCTGCCGCTCGAAGACATGTTGCGGGATATCGGTCGTGCGGCCGAGCGGGCGGCGCAGTTGACGCAACAATTGTTGGCTTTCAGCCGCAAGCAGATCATCCAAACGGAGCCGGTGGATGTCAACCTGTTGTTGCAGCGGCAAGCGCGCGTTTTAAGTTGGCAGCTGGGAAAAAATATCGAGGTCCGCGTTACCGGCTTAGCCGATCCGGCCTGGATGCTGGCGGATATCGGGCAAATCGAAGCCGTGCTCGTGCAATTGGCCGGGAACAGCCAGGAAGCCATGCCCGAGGGTGGCCGATTGGATTTACGCGCCTTCAACCACGTGGTGCTTCGTGGGGACGGAGAGGCGGGGGTGTTGCCTGGAGAATATATCGCGATCGAAATCAGCGACAGCGGTTTCGGTATGGATTCCGATACGTTGACCCACATCTTCGATCCTTTCTTCACCACCCGGCCCAAGCACGAAGGCCGTGGTCTGGGCTTGTCGACCGCTTTCGGCATTTTGCAGCAGCACAGCGGAACGATTATCGCGAAATCGATTCCGGGGAAAGGCAGCCGCTTTACCCTGTTTATTCCAGCCGCCGAGCCTGCGTAAGCCACGCCTAAATCGGCCTATCCGGTCGAAAATATTCATTCGATCCAGGATCGGGGGGCACTGATAACGTCCGGAAGCGGCTCACTTTTGGAAAGGAGTTGCCAATCGGGAAGAAATCTGGTAGGAAATCCCATCTTCTTCCAGGTCGTTGCGGCGTGAGTGATGGACGCTCACGCATTGAAAAACAATCATTCACAATTCTGCGGGGATCGGGTGAACATCCTATGAATATTCTCGGAATTTCGGCCTTTTATCACGACAGCGCCGCCTGTCTGCTTCGCGATGGCGACTTGGTTGCCGCGGCGCAGGAGGAACGCTTTTCCCGTAAAAAGCATGACTTCCGCTTTCCCAATCTGGCCATCGACTATTGCCTGAAGCATGCCGGAATCACGGCGGCCGAACTGGACCACGTGGTGTTTTACGACAAGCCGTTTCTGAAATTCGAACGCTTGTTGGAAAGCTACATCACCTATGCGCCGTCCGGCTTCAAGAGCTTTCTGAAAGCCATCCCGGTATGGATGAAGCAGAAGATTTTCATGCGCGAGGTGATCCACAAAGCGGTTCCCGGCTACAAGGGGCAGGTGTTGTTCGCCTCGCACCACGAAAGCCACGCCGCCAGCGCCTTCTATCCCTCGCCCTACAAACGCGCCGCGATTTTAACCGCCGACGGGGTGGGCGAGTGGACCACCACCAGTGTGGGGATCGGCAACGGCAACCGGGTGCGGCTGCAATCGGAAATTCATTTTCCGCACTCCATCGGGTTGCTCTACAGCGCGTTCACCTATTACACCGGCTTCCGCGTCAATAGCGGTGAATACAAGATCATGGGTCTGGCGCCCTATGGCGACGCGAAGTATGTGGATCTGATATACGATGAGTTGATCGACCTCAAAGAGGACGGCTCGTTCGCCCTCAACATGAAATACTTCAACTACGCCGCCGGTCTCACCATGACCAACCGCCGCTTCGACAAGCTGTTCGGCGGTCCGCCGCGCAAGCCGGAGAGCACGCTCACCCAGAAAGAAATGGACCTCGCGCGTTCGGTGCAGGTGGTGACGGAAGAATCCATGCTGCGCATGGCGCGTCACATCCACAAGGAAACCGGGGAGAAATATCTGTGCATGGCCGGAGGCGTGGCGCTCAACTGTGTGGCCAACGGTCGTATTCTGCGCGAAGGGCCCTTCGAGGATATCTGGATTCAGCCGGCCGCCGGCGACGCGGGCGGAGCCTTGGGAGCCGCCACTCTGATCTGGTACAGCTACCTCAATAACCCGCGCGAATTCAACGGCCGCAACGAGTTGCAGCATGCCACCTACCTGGGGCCGGAGTTCAACGACGACGAAATCCAGGCTTTCCTGGACGAAAACGGCTTTCCCTATAGCAAACTGGGTTCCGAAGCCACCGTCGCCGACCGCGTGTCGGATCTGATCGTGGATCAGAAGGTGGTGGGTTGGTTCCAGGGACGCATGGAATTCGGTCCGCGCGCCTTGGGCGCGCGTAGTATCATCGGCGACGCGCGCAGCCCCAAGATGCAGGAGGTGATGAACCTCAAGATCAAGTTCCGCGAGTCGTTTCGGCCTTTCGCGCCCTCGGTGATGGCCGAACAGGTGTCCGACTGGTTCGAGATCGACCGCGAATCGCCCTATATGCTGCAGGTGGCGCAGGTGAAAAAGGAGCGCTGCACGGAGATGGACGAAAGCGCCCGGCGCTTGTTCGGGATCGAGAAACTCAACGTGGTGCGCTCGGAAGTGCCCGCCATCACGCACGTGGACTACTCCGCCCGTCTGCAGACGGTCAACCACCTGGATAATCCGCGCTATCACGCCATGATCAAGGCGTTTTTCGAGAAAACCGGCTGTCCGGTGATCATCAACACTTCCTTCAACGTGCGCGGCGAACCCATCGTGTGCACGCCCAAAGATGCCTTCGTGTGCTTCATGCGCACGAATATGGATTACCTGATCATGGGCTCGTACCTGCTGGACAAAACCGAGCAGAAGCCGCTGGAGCACGATTCCGACTGGATGACCGAGTTTGAACTCGACTGAGTGAGGTCCGCCTATGCATACGAAAGTACGAACGAAAAAAGACCTGCGCATTTTCGCCATCGGCATCCTGATCATCGCCGGGGCGCTGGCGGGTTTGTTTTATTACAAAGAAAGCTTCACGACGGCGGCGGTCTTGACCGGCTTTTCCTTCTATGGACTGTTCGCCATCGCCTTTCCCATCGTCATCACGCCGCTTTACATCGTGTTTACGCTGCTGGGGCTGGTCCTTGGTTGGGTGAACACGCGCGTGTTGCTGGGCTTGATTTTCCTGGTGGCGTTTACACCGCTGGGATTGCTGTTTCGGCTGATCGGCCGCGATCCACTGAAACGCAAGCTCGACCGCCAAGCGGCCAGTTATTGGACGCGTGTCGGCGACGAACCCTACGACCGCACGCACTACGAACGGCAATACTGAAAATGTGATGAGGCGGGATGAAAGCTGCGCTTAGTCTATTCTTGTCGATGGTGATGCTGGTGCTGCCTCCGGCGGGTTTGGTGATGGCCGAAGAGGTCGAGGTGGGCTCGCCGCTGGAACGGGGCGTCGAATGGTTCGGCATGAACATCGGCGGCGGCGGTCTCTTTTTCAATATCGACGCGCAGGACGGAGAGGTGAAGGTCGAGCGCGGTACCGTGAAGGTCGATCTGTTGTTTTTCAACCTGTACTGGCCCTACGCCTACTGGAGCGTGCTGGAACTGCACCCCGTTTTTTTCGCCGGTTTTGTAGGTTTGGGAACGCGCGGTGGGCTGCGCATCCCGCTGTCGGCGGATTTTCGTCACGATCTGCAGATCGGCGCGTTTGTGGGTATGGACTACTTCCTGTTTCACATGAACGCCTTTCATCCAACCCTGTCGCTTGAACCCCACCTGCAATACATCTACCATACCGATCTCGGCTCCATCGGAGCGGGTGTTAGTGCGCCGATCAACCTGCATTTCCGTGATGACATGACTGGCAACGACGGTCATGCCTTCGATGTTCCACCGGTCATGACGGGTGCGATGCTTTACATCCGTTGGACCATCGGTCGTCGAGGTCTCTCATTCTGACAAGCGGGCGGAGCGGGTTTGGGAATTCCCTTTTCAATGCGCTTCGGCACGCTGCCAAGCTTGGTCCACCAGACCGACAGGCGGCTCAAACCGCCCTTGCTACGTCCCGCAGACGGCGGCCGTCCCATCTCCGGGGTTGAGCCAAGGGAAAAGACGACGAAAAGGTCCTCCTTTTCTCGCCACCACCTTTGCAAGTAGATGGTATTACAGTGAAAATGATGTGTTTCGTCCGTATTTTTCGATGCTAGTTCGACTCTGTCCGGCTGGTTTCCGGATTTCCCTGTGATATCAGCTGTTTCGTTGTTCATAACATGAGGATATTATATATATTATATTTAGTATACTATAGGTCCAGGGGCCAATCGCGTTTTTCGAGCCTCCGCAGCGGGTGTATTCGCCCGATTCGAAATTCTTCGAGTGGCGCTTAACATACTGAGAACACAAGCGAAACAGTTATACAACGGCGAATGGCTTCACGTTTCCGGGCTGGGAGCCGACCGCGAAACGCACGCTCCCCGGCTGCATCGATGTGACGTATTACGCCCAACCTAGTATTTCCCGTGGATTGCTACTTTACCCCTCGATTTGAGGCCGAAAAACCCAATGATTTCGCGAAAAGCGAAAACGGCTCCCGTTAAACGGCGCAGCGAGCGCTTTGAGCGAAAAACGATCTGCACCCGGTAAAGCGGCAAAAATTAGGCCTGTCCACTCGATTTTGTCGAATCGACGAAGTTCGTGTGTCACGGCCAATTGCCACAACGGCGCAGGGAGCGAAAAACGGACGGAAAGCCTGGAGCCCGTCGCAGACGCGCTCCAACACGGGGAACGCTCATTTTTCAATAGCGGTAAACAGCGATAACAGGAAAACGTCAATTCATGCACATGACCCGGATCGTTATAGTGCTTGTTCTTTCTTCTGTACTTTTCCATGAGATGCACTTTATCAGGAGTTCTCCACATGGGCAAGCTATCGCTTAGCCCATGCCACCCAATCGTGTTTTCAAAGCTCAGGGCTTGTCACGGCCACCCGCCCGCCCGGACCAATTTCGCTGCGAGAAATCACTTGAGCGATGCAGTCCACGGTTGATGCGCCCGCCCTTAACCGATGCTGCGCAAACTCCCCACGGCCTGGTTTATCGGTGGGTCGAAATGGACATCCACCTGAGGGAACGCGATCGTAATTCCGGCCTCTTTAAAGGCAAACCAGATGGCCTTGTTCAGCTCGGAAACATAAAAACGCTTTCTCCAGGGGCTTGGAAGCGCAACCCAAATGGCAAAATCCACAGACGAGCTGCCGAATTCCGTTAAAAGGATCGAAGGGGTCTTGTCTTTGACACGCCATTCTAATTGCTCGGCGGTATCCGTTAAAACCTCAATGACCCGATTTATATCCGAACTGTATATCACCCCGACTTTGGCGCCTATCCAGAAAACATCATCTTTGAAGGTTAAATTCTTTACATTGGCCTGCGAGAGATTGGAATTCGGAATGATGATATCTTCTTCCAGAAGGGTTCGGCCGACGGTCGTCCGGATTCCCATTTCAATGACTTTCACAACGGTCCCATCGACTTCAAGAATGTCTCCCGGTTTGATCGTTTGTTCAATAAGCAAAATGATGCCCGATACGAAATTTTGAACGATATTCTGCATGGCAAAGCCAGCGGCAATGGCGAAAACCGCACCCGCCGCAAAGAGGGCGTTCATGTTGACTCCGACAAATTGCATTCCCATGCCCAACCCGATCAACATGACGACGTAATGGGTGAGCCTTTGCATCGCGGCGATCGTTCCGAGCTTCTTCTCGAATCGTTTCGAAAACGTGCGTTTCAAGGTACGCTGAATAATCAGCGACACGATTAACGAGATCGCCAGTATCAGAAGAAAAATGAAGACGGAAAAGACGGATACTTCCGTTCCGGCAACCGTGAAAAGCGGTTTGGTCATTTCTTTTTCCATCCATACGGCCACATTATCCCATGACATGATTCTCTCCTTTCGGATGGATATCGAATTGAAAAGCCATCCGATCCAAGTGACATGCGAAGTCCGACCCCGGGGGGCTGTTCCGATCAGCGGCGGGGTTCCGATTGATTGATGCTACCTGAATCCTATAATACCTTGTTTTATTATGGAAGGTTTCAGATATCTTGTTGGGTGATGGCGCTAAGTGCGAGTGGCCACGATACGGAAACAGCCATTCGATCGGGGGCATGATTTCTTTGCGCTTGGCGAGAAACCCGTCGGAGACGCGCTCCAGCCCGACCTCCATTCCGGGCGGTCTTGCCTTTCCTACTTGAAATCGATGAAATAAATCGGGCTGACATTGTTTCTAATTAGAATGTCGGTTCGTTGAATCGACCGGATCAGTGTAGGAAATAGTCTGTACATTCGACAGACTGTCGCAGGAGGCGAATATGCCGGCGCATTGCCCGATCTCGTCTGATTTTACCGGGGAATATCGAGCGCGTCTCAACGCCTTGTGGGTGGTGGCGCTGGCGTCTACCTGGTTGGCCACGGCCGAGCCATGGTTCGGCGTCATCCTCATTTCGGATTTTCTGCTGCGTGATGTGCTGAACAAGCCGCGCTACAGCCTGTCAATGCGTTTGAGCGACGCGCTGCTATCCCTCTTTGCCGTGAAAGATATCCGGATCAATGCCGCCCCGAAACGTTTTGCCGGAATTCTCGGTTTTTCGATGAGTTCGATTGTCATGGTGCTGCTGCTGTTTGGAAATGGGTGGATGTGGCAAGTCGTTTTAGGAAATCTCATGGCTTTTGCGGCGCTTGAAGCCGGGGTGAATTTCTGCTTGGGTTGCAAACTGTATGGTTGGTTCGTGCGACCGAAGGCGATTATTTCGCCTCCGTTCGACGAATCGTTGGCCGAAACCGCGCAACCGGATTAAACCCCGCCTGACCTTTTTCCCTTCTCAATCTTCCGGGAAAGACAAGGACAGTTCCCGCGTTTCGTGGGTGAGCAGATCGACCGTCAGAATCCGGTGATGGTTGGTGTCGGCCATGTACAACGTGTTTTCGAACACGGACAGTCCGGAAGGCTCGTTGAGTTCCGTTACTCCCTTCAATTCCAGGGTGTCGACCGAAACGTCGCCGTCTCCCTCCAGATCGATGGTGCGAATCAGGTTGTTGAAGCTGTCCGCCACGTAAAGCCGATCATCGCGACCCGTTACGCCGAGCGGATGCTGCAATTGGGCCAGGCGTCCGCGACCGTCGGCACGCCCGAAATCGTACAGTCCGGTGCCCACCAGGGTGGTGACGCGTTCGGCTTTGGTGTGCAAGGCCCGGATGGAACTGGTTTCGCTATCCGCGACGTAAAGGGTGGGGCCGTCGAGCCACAGGCCGGACGGCTGGGCGAACGAGGCTTGCAGGAGCTTGCCGTCGCCCAATCGCTCGACGCCGTCGCCCGCCAGCACGCTCAACTCCCGCGATTCGAAGCGATAGCGCCAGATCTGGTGGCTACCGGCCATGGCGATGTCCAAACCGTTTCCGCGCAGCACCAGATCCCACGGAGAGCGCAACGGGGTGGTGAGGGCCGGTCCGCCCCGGGAATAGCCGCGCCCTTTCTGGCCGGTACCGGCCAAGGTGGTGACGGTCTGCCGGTCGAGATCGAGTGCTCGAATGGCGTGATTGGCGCGGTCGGCGACATACAAGGTACTGTTTTTCAAAACCATTCCCTGCGGGTCGTTGAAACGCGCGCTGCTGAAATCGCCCTCGACGAACCCGGCTTCCGGTCCGCCGATCACCTGCCGGATGACGCCCGCCAGGTCCGTGACGAGCAGCCGGTGGTGGCCGGAATCGGCAATGAACAGGCGCTCGCGCTCGGCGTGCACTTTCCCCGGAAAACGCAGGAGAAGCTGTCGCGATGCCATGGGTTTGATTTTTCGTCCGGGTTTGGCGATGAGGGTGTTGTCCCGTTTTCCCTCGGCCAGCAATCCTTCGATGATCGTTTCCAACTGGCCGGGTTCGGTTTCGCCGGTGATGGTTTGGGCCATGCTGCCGTTGGGTTTCAGAATGACAAGTGTCGGCCAGGCGCGCACGTTCCACTTCTTCCAGATGGCATAATCGTCGTCCATCACCACCGGATGACGCACGTCGTATTTCGCCAAGGCCTGCATCACCTTGCTATCGTCGCGTTCCTGTTCGAATTTGCTGGAATGAACGCCGATGACGGTCACCGGCTGGTCGGCGTAACGGCTGTCGATTTCCGCGAGGTGCGGGAGATTGTGTAAGCTGTTGATACAACAGTAGGTCCAGAAGTCCAGAATCACGATACGGCCCTTGAGTTCGTCGATGGTGATGGGGCGACCGACGTTCAACCAACGAGCCTGCTTGGGGAATTCGAGCGGCATGGTGAAGTCTCCTAATGGTTTCAGAGGACCGATTTATTAGACGCATGGCTCGGCGGATTCATTCACTTTCATTCGCGCCAAGACGTGAGTTCCGTTCGGCATGAAAGGCAAATTTCGGAATCTTCAAAGAGCCGAGAAGGGTCGGCGGTGTCCTCTGGGTGGATGTCCGAATGGTGCATCCGTGGCGGTCACATCTTGTTAGACTTCACAGAGAGGCGCGACATTCCCGATTTCGGGACGCACGGGGGCGGTTTTTCGAGATGGGCGAGCCAAGGGAGGGCGATCCGAATGCGATTCGCTTGTCCGATGCGTTACCAGGTGATGTTGTAAAGCGGAGCGAAACGGTCTTTCAGGTACTGCCCGAAGTGGTCCGGGTTCAGGGTTTCGCCGGTAATTCGCGTGCACAGCTCGTCGGCCGTGTAGCGGCGGCCATGGCGGTGAATTTTTTCCCGCATCCAGTCGCGAATCGGAATGAAATCAGCGGCGCGGATCTTGGCGTCCAGGTCCGGCATGTCTTTGCGCAGGGCGGCAGTCCACTGGGCGGCGTACAGATTTCCCAGGAGATAGGTGGGGAAATAGCCGAACCCGCCGAAGGACCAGTGGATGTCCTGCAGGATGCCTTCGGCGTTGCTGGCAGGACGCAAACCGAGGTAATCTTCCATCTTCTGGTTCCACAGATCCGGCAGATCGTCCACCGGCACCTGCCCGTTGAACATGGCTTGTTCCACTTCGTAGCGGACGACGATGTGCAGGTTGTAGGTGACTTCGTCGGCTTCGACACGCACCAGCGAAGGCACGACGGTATTGATGGCGAAATAGAATTCCTCAAGCGACGTGTTGCTGAGCGCCGTGGGGAAGATCTGCTTGAGCGCCGGATAGAATTTTTCCCAGAAGGGCAGGCTGCGGCCGATCTGGTTTTCCCAGAAACGCGATTGCGATTCGTGAAAACCCAGGGACAAGGCCTGCGCCAGCGGCGTTCCGACATGCTCGACCGGTAAACCCTGCTCGTAGAGGGCATGCCCGGTTTCGTGGATGATGCCGAAGACGGAAGCGGGCAGCCAGTTTTCCTGATAACGAGTGGTGATGCGCACGTCGTTGACATCGAACCCCGAGGTGAACGGATGCACCGAGCGGTCGAGGCGTCCGGCTTGCAGATCGTAGCCCAGCTGCGGCAGGATCATCGTGCCGAATTTTTCCTGGCCGTCCTCGCCGAAAAAGCGCTTCAGAATGTCGAGATGGGGCTGTTTGGGAGCCGCCGTGATCGCCTGCACCGCTTTACGGCAGATTTCACGGGTTTCGGTGATGACCGGGTTCAATTTGTCGACGGTGGCGCCGGGTTCGAAGTTGTCGAGCAAGACGTCGTAGGGCTGGCCGTCGCTGGGATAACCGATGGCCTCGGCTTCCCGTTTTTTGAGGTCGATCAACTTCTTCAAGTATGGGGCGAAGAGGTTGAAATCGTTTTTGCCACGCGCCTCGACCCACACGGCGTGGGATTGTCCGGCCGTTTCGGCGATTTCGTGGACGAGGTCCGTCGGTACCTTGACGGCTTTGTCGCGGTCGTGTTTGGCTTCGCGTAAAAGGGCCTGCTGTTCCTCGTTCAAGGAGGCATCGGCGGCCAGGTCGTCCATGAACTGACCCAATTGGGGGTCGCAGGTTTTCTGATGCGCGAGCGCTGAGAGCAGGGCGATGTGCCGTGAACGGGCATCGTTGCCTTTAGGCGGCATGTAGGTCTGTTGGTCCCAGCCCAGCAGGCCTTCGATGTTCTGCAAGTCGGAAATCTCCCGCAGTTTCGCAACGAGTTGTTCGAATATGCCCGACATGGAATACGTCCTTTCTGCCCATTCAAACTTAATCAAATCGCAGTAATATTATATTAAATTAAGATATAAATGCAAATAATTAATATAAAATTAGATTAAACAAGAGCGAGCCAAGGTTGGGGCGCAAAAGGGTTTCGCTTTCGTCTTCGTTTTTTCTTCTCACCCGCTCGCGATCGTGTTCATTTTTTCGGACGAAACCGGGCTTCCGGTTTGCGTTTCTCCTTTTCGGTCCGGTTATCGTCGTCATCTCTAAATGAGATCTAAATGCTTGTACATCCATTCCATTTGGACTTGTGGAAGTGTGCGACAAGGGGCGAAGTCCTCCCGAATCAGCTTGAATACCAAATACTTAACCCGCCATCGATGCTTGAATGAGAGCGCCATCAGAGGCGGACGTCGCCGGGTTGAAAGCCGTCGTGATTCTCAACCCCTATCCGATTCATTCGGAAGTACTGCCGACACGCTGACCGCGACAGCACGGACTGGCGTTAGACGGCGGCCGGTAGCTCGATCAGAAAAACCGTGTGGCCCGGTTCACTGCTCAGCAGCAAACGGCCTTGGTGGTCTTTGATGATGCCGTGACTGATCGATAATCCGAGGCCGGGGTTGCTGTTGCGGCCTTTAGTGGTGAAGAAAGGATCGAAGATACGGGAACGGATATCGGCCGGAATGCCGCATCCGAAATCGGTCACGCTGACGATGACGACGGGTTGTCCGTTTGTGGTGGTTTGTCTGGCTTGGATGAGGATCCGTTTATCGGGGTGATCCTGTGTGTATTGCGCATTGAGCGCATCGCGCGCATTCAACAGCAAGTTGACCAGCACCTGCTGAATCTGTTGGGGTTGCATTACGGTTTGGGGAAGCGTATCGGGAAGCTCGATGTCGAGGGAAATACGATCTTTTTCCAGCATTTGGTGTAACAGCGAAGTGGTGGAAATGATGGTTTGGTCGAGCGGATGGGCATCGCGTTCCACGCCTTCTTGCCGGGCAAACACCAGGAGATTGCTGACAATCGTGGCGATGCGTTTGCTTTCGGTAATGATCTCAACTGCATTTGCATCGATCTCGGATCCTTCGTTTGTCAGTTGCCGGATCAATTCACCGTAATTCATGATCACGTTGATGGGGTTGTTGATTTCGTGGGCGACCCCACTGGCCATCGTGCCCAACGCCTCCTGTTTCTGTTGATGGCGCAGCAGGGCTTCCATGCGCAAGGTGTCGCTGATATCGCGACAGGCGAGCACCGCTCCCAGCGTTTGGTCGCGATCATCCACAATCGGAGCCGCCGAGAGCGAGATGGGGTGCGGATTTCCCGTGCGATCTTGAAGAGTGGCGAAAGGCGGGAAAAGATCTTTCACCTCGCCGGCCATGATTCGTTCGGCGATTGAACTGAGCGGGGCGGTTCCGTCGGATGGCAGAATATGCAGGACGTTTTCCAGCTTCTGACCGTTTGCCTCGTCCAGTCCCCAACCGGTGAGTTGCAGGGCCGAGCGGTTCAGAAACGTAATGTTTCCGTTTTCATCGGTTGCAATCACGGCTTCTTCCACGCTGTTGAGCGTCGTGGCCAACCAGTTTTCGCTAAGCCGCAGAGCTTCTTCGGCATGCTGGCGTTCCCACAGTTCGATGCGTAAATCGCGTGTTCGCTCGGCAACCTGACGGCGCAGGGACCAGGACCAGAACAGGATCGCGCCTAGAAGCGCCAGGAAAGGAATGCCGATCCAAAGCGTGTAACGGACAGCCTCTTCTCCGGTGAGATGGTTATCGTAATTGCCGAACCACTTATGGCGAATTCGGTCCAATTCCCCGGTGGCGGCGATGATACGCAGCCCTTCGTTCAGTTTGTCGAGCAGGTCCTGGCGTCCTTCCGGAACGGCGAAACAGTAATCGCGCGGCAGCATGGCCGGACCGACGGACCGGAGGTTCGATAAATCGTAAGTCCGGATCGTGTAAAGAGCCTGGAGTTTGGCGAACAGCGCCGCGTCGTGGCGGCCGGAGGCGAGCAGGCGCAACCCATCGACCGGGTTTTCGACCGGGATGATTTCTCCTGCAACCCGGTGCTGCAGGAGGTAGTCGTGCATGATATCGCCTCGTTGCACGATTACCGATTGATCGATTAAATCGTCGATCGATTTAATTTTACTACCATTTCTGACAAACAAGGAATGAAAGACCTGAATATGAGGGCTGGAAAAATCGACCTGTTTATCACGCTCGATTGAACGATACATGGCCAATACATCGATCCGCCCATTTTCGATATCGTCGCGGAGCTGATTCCATGGCCCCACCTGAATATCGGCCTTCAAACCCATCGAGACGGCGATGGCCCGAAAAACATCGAGATTGTAGCCGGTCGGCTGGCCGTCTTCTTCAAATTCATAGGGGGGATACTGATTGTCGCCGCGTACTTTGAGAATCGGAGCGGCGGCCTGTGATGGCTGTGTGAGGATCAGATTGAGGACGACCAAAACCAACAGGTCAAACACAAACCCTCGAATGCGGGGTCGAAGACTGAACAGTCTGATCATTTGATTGTGATTCATCCGCATTGTTTGACCACTTACAAGCAATATCCAATGCTAGACGTACAAATAAAGCTGATTTCATTTTGGGTGTGACAGCCGCATTGCCATTATACCCGTTTGCCTGAAATATGAAAGGGAATAATTGTTAAATTATTGTAATGGTCCGTTTCAGTCGAGATGCATCAGAATGTGATAGATGAGGGTGTGACCGAATTGACCGGTTTGCCAGGCGACGTCTTCGCCGTCGAGGGGAGAGGTGTAATTGAACACGCGGTAGCTGCCATCGGCTGCCGTTAGAAGACCGGGGAAGCAGGTGTCACCCTTCGATGGCAAATCGCGCAGGAAATCGACGGTCAGATCCGGGTTGACGCGCCACAGGGCGCAACGCTTGGGTTGTTTCCAGTAGTCGATCGAATAGGCCATCCACTGATCTTCCAGCGTGCGGTCGCTGTAGCCGAGATCGAAGTTGCCGGTTTCCGTGACATTTCGGCGTCCGATGAGATAGGCGGTGTTGCGGTGTTTGAACATCAGGGGTGAGTCGTACTTTTTCGGGTCGCCCACGCAGGTCCAGTCGCCGAGAGTGTCGGCTTCGGCGCGGCAGATCTTCATGCCGAAACCGGTGTATTCGTCTCCCGATTCGTTGCGGCTGACGGCCAACAGCGTGCCGTCGTCGAGAAAGACGAAATCCGTTTCCGAAGCGCCGCCGACAATGACCACCGGTTGATCCGGGACGACCGGAGTCCAGTTGAAACCATCGGTGGTTGTGAGCCAGTGGACTTCGATTTCTTCGCCATCCGGATCGTAGATGTTTTCACCCCCCACATACGTGATCATGTAGGGAATGTCGTCGATGACTTTTACCCGCCAGGGAATGAAGCCCTCGCCGTAAAACCAATCCGCTTCGCTCCAGTCGTCGGGACCGTGGTATTCGGCGGCCATCATGCCTTTCGGGGTGAATTCGATCATAAATTCGCCCAGGACGGCGAAGTAAAGGAAAAGCTTTCCGTTCCAACTGAGCAGACGCGGCTCGCGTACATCGAAATCCGTGGAGAATCGGCCTTCGTAACGCCAAGTGAGCAGATCGTCGGAACTCATGACCCAGATATCCGCGTCGGGGCTGGCGAAGTGATCGGGCGCACTGCGGAACGCCACGAACACCCGGCCCTCGAAGACGGCCACATCCAGGTTGTCGTTGCCGTTTTGCGGGGTAATTTCCGACGGCAGGTTTTCGGACGGAATCAGTTGGACGAGATCGCCCAGGCAGATGCCGTTCTCGCAGTCGGATGCGATGCCATCCTCGATCGCGTCGAGCATCGCACTGCGCCAGGGTTCGGACATTGCATCGCCATCGGGATCGTCGCCGTCGGGAGCGGGGTCGTCCGTGTCGCCATCGCTTTGCGTCTCTGAATCGCCATCGGCGGAATTCGTTTCGTTATCGCTTTGGCAACTAGAAGCAAGAATCGCGGAAGCAACCAAGACGAATCCGACCAAGAAAACCTGAACGTTCCAGCTTGACGAGATCTGGTGGCGAAGGGACATGGAATCTCCTTATTGTTCTGCTTATATAGCCGTATCCTTCCGGTAGTGGCGATCATCGGCGCCGGGATAATCCAGGTTGAAGTGCAAGCCACGGGATTCGCGCCGCAGGATGGCGGACCGCACGATCAGGTGCGCGACGGTGGCGATGTTGCGCAGCTCGACGAAATCGGCGGTGAGGGAGTATTTCCAGTAGTAAGGCTCGATTTCGTCGCGAATCAAGTTGATGCGGCGGAGCGCACGCTCCAGGCGATTGTCGGTGCGGGCGATGCCGACGAAATTCCACATGAAGCGGCGAATCTCATCCCAGGTTTGCGAGACGATGACCAGTTCGTCGGGCGACACGGCGCGTCCGGTGTCCCACTGCGGGACCGACTTGAGCAAGCTGTCCTTGACGCGCTCGTGCAGGGTGGCGCAGGCGTCCTGGGCGGCGCGCTGCGAGAAGAAAGCCGCTTCGAGCAGGCTGTTGGAGGCCAGGCGATTGGCTCCGTGCAAGCCGGTGCAGGCCACTTCGCCACAGGCGTACAGACCCGCCAGATCGGTCCGGCCCCATTCGTCGGTGACGATCCCGCCGCAGGAGAAATGCGCTGCCGGAACCACCGGAATCGGTTCGGTGGCGATATCGATGCCGTATTGAAGGCAGCGGGCGTGGATATTGGGGAAGCGATTGCGGATGAAATCGGGTTCGCGAGCCGACATGTCGAGCAGGACATATTCCTCGCCGAAGGACTTCAACTCGGTGTCGATGGCGCGCGCCACGATATCGCGCGGAGCCAGGGAGCCCATCTCGTGATACTTGTTCATAAAGGGCTGGCCGTTGGCGCGTTTGAGCACGCCGCCTTCACCGCGCAAGGCTTCGGAGATGAGAAACGATTTGGCCTGCGGGTGGTAGAGGCAGGTGGGATGGAACTGATAAAACTCCATGTTGGCCACCCGCGCACCGGCGCGATGCGACATGGCGATGCCGTCGCCGGTGGCCACATCGGGATTGGAGGTATACAGGTAGACCTTGCCCGAACCGCCCGATGCCAGCATCGTCACCGGGGCCGCAAAGGTTTTGACGCCGCCATCGATCTTGTCGAGCGCGTAGGCTCCCAGACAGACACGGTCGCGGCGGTCGCCGGTGAGCTTGTGCTTCATGATCAGATCGATGGCGATGTGATGCTCGAAGACTTCGATATTGGCGTGATGGCGAACCGCTTCACTCAGCGTATGCTGAACGGCGCGTCCGGTGAAGTCTTGAGCGTGCAGCACGCGGCGTTGGGTGTGGCCTCCCTCGCGTCCCAGGTCGTATTCGCTGGAATCTTCGCGGCGCGTGAACTCCACGCCCAGATCGACCAGCCGCCGGATGGCTTGCGGGCCGTTTTCCACGCACAGCTTGACGATGTCTTCATGGCACAAACCGGCACCGGCCGTCAGGGTGTCTTCCACGTGCGACTCAAACGAGTCTTCGGCCGAGGTAACCGAGGCGATGCCGCCTTGTGCGTAGTTGGTGTTGCTGTCGTTGATATCACGCTTGGTGATAAGGACGACGTGTCCGTGCTCGGCGGCTTCAAGGGCGAAATTGAGTCCGGCCAGGCCGGAACCGATAACGAGAAAATCGCAGCTGATCAACATGAGTCCCTCAATATGGTTTCGAAGATCGTTAACCCCTCATTATTATCCAACCCACCAACAAGCGTCAATTCATTTTGAACGGTCTTTTCAAGCGGGGGTGAGGGTTACTATGGTAGTACCCCGTTGGAGCGCGGGCCTTCTCCCGCAGGCGAAGGTGAGTTCGCTGGAGGCTGATCGATAAATTCGACAACGAACGAAAATATGCCTACAATTCAGACGAATGGAAACCGAAACCGACTTTGGGAGAAGAGAGCGAAGCATGACACACTACACGATCAAGCCTCTGGTGGTGGGATTGAACGAAACCGACCAGGGCGTCATGACTTACCTGCAGCATTACGGCGAACGGATTCACCTGCCCATCTATGTCTTTGCTCTGCTGGGCGGTCCACGCAAAATCCTGATCGACACCGGATTGGAAAACGTCTTTGTCCCGCCGGGTGTGGAAGATCAATACGGTTTCAAGGTGCAGTCCTTCGAGGAGGCGCTGGCCTCCATCGGCTGGAAACCCGAAGACGTGGAGGTCATCATCCATACGCATTTGCACAACGATCATTGCGAGAACGATCAACTGTGCGTCAATGCCACGGTGTATGTGCAAAAAGCGGAACTGGAGTTTTTACAGAATCCGCATCCCCTCGATCACCGGATCTATCCCGATATTCTCGACGGTGTGAAGGTCGAAACCGTGGAGGGGGACGCGCCGCTGTTCGATGGGCTTTCGGTGCTGTTCACACCGGGCCACACGCCGGGCGGGCAGTCGATCGTCGTGCCGACCGCCAAGGGAAAGGCGCTGATTACCGGGTATTGCTGCAATGCGGCGAATTTTCCGAAGGGGCGACCGGGCGTCATTCCCGGCGTTCACCTGGACGCACGGCAGGCTTACGACAGCATGCAGCGGGTGCTGGATTTCAAGGCCGATATTCTGATTCCGCTGCACGATATCGCCGTCGGAGCGCAGGACTCCATTCCATGATGTGCGCCCGGATTACGGATTGCGATTCTTAATAAAGCGACATGACGAAATAGATGTGTCGGGTAAACATTTGCCTGATCCACCCCGGCTATTGCTTCATTTGTTTAGGATCGTTACCATGCATAGTATAGCTAAATTGCCATTTTTTGCTGCCGTTACTGGGTTGCTTATCACCCTTACTTGTGCTGTGTGGGCGGGTGAATGTCTGCATACCGAAGAATATTACGTGCAAGCGCTTGAGGTTGCTGCTGGTATACGAAAAACCGACAACCGGCAAACACCCTTTCTTTGGTGCCTAGGCAATGTTCGTAATTATGAAACTAACCGATGGGCTGGACCAACTGCCGAAAGAACAATTGAAAACCACCGATTATCACCTCGCAGAGGGCGTATTCAAAAAGCATGCTCAATTTTGTTGGATAAGCAGGAACGTTTGAGTGAATGCTACATGATATTGGCGCGTTTTGGCATTAAAAATGCCGGCAAACATGATACGTTTAAAGGGTTGTTGGAATACGAAAAAAATATTGGGTGCGTGCCGTGGTATTTTGCATCATTGGGTGATCGCCGGGTGGTTCCGCTACTGATTGAGCAGTTTGAAAACAAGGACGTTGCCCATTTTCACACCTTTTATAAAGGTGCTGAACGCAAAATTGAAATCCTCAACACCTTATGGCATTTAGCAACAAGCGAAGACCGCAAATTTGTACAAAAAGTCGCCGGAAATGACCCAAGTGCGCTTGTTCGTCAAAGAGCGCAAAAGTTGTTAAAGCGCCTACCACAAATTTCGTCCACCCAAAAACAGAAAATGGCTGGAGAATAGACCTGTAGGTCGGACAGATTTGCTGTACGACAAAAACAACTACGAAGTATAAGACAAGCGTGTGGAGCAGGTCGGGAGACCATGCTTCAACGGATAGGGTGTTAGACGAGCATGTGGAGCATGACAGAGCCATGCTCCGGCGAATGCTGCACGATATCGCCGTCGGAGCGCAGGACTCCATTCCATGACGCGCGCCCGACTTGCGGAGCGCGTTTCTTACCACTCTTCGCTGATGAATCCGTAGTAGCGTCCCATCCAATAGGGCAGCATGTAGTCGCAGCCGGTGCGTTCTTCGCCGCTGTCGGCTCCGCCGTCCAATTCGTAAGGGTTGCGGTGCCAGATCACCATGTCGGGCTTGCGCTGGTAGGAGGCCAGGGGCTCCAGCGACTCGCTGGGCTCGTCGGGATTTTTCACGATATCGGGGTTGCTGCTGTTTTCGACATGGCGGTCGCGCAGCGGCGCTTCGGGGAAGACCACCGTCTGCCAGAGGGCGTAATACAGCGCTTCCGGATCGCGCTCGCCGGTGGAATAGAGATACCAGGCCGTTTTCACCGGATTGTGTTCCTTGACGCCGCGCCGGTTGGGGGTGGTGTCGCCGACGTTCAGCCATAAGGTGTCGCGGAAAATCTCGCGCAGCGACTGCGCAAGCTGGGGATCTTCCTCCAGGCGCATGAGTACGAAGAAGTTTTCGTAGGCCATGTAGGCGCTGTACCAGACCGTGTTGTAAGCCATGTAGACCCACATGTGGTCGCGCAGGATACCCATATAATCGCGCTCTAAAAGCAGCTCGCGATAATACTGGTCGAAGCGTTCTTCGCCGGTGGCGTGATGCGCCGCTTTGATCCAGGCCAGCAGGCAAGCCGCATTGAGGCCGTTGCCCAGCGGCAGCCCCTCGAAATTCATGCCGTCCAACTCGCCGTATTGCGTCACTTCGCCGTCCACATCGATGATCTTGAGGCCGTTGTCCCACACGTGGTCGGCCAGTTCGGACAGGAAGGTGGCGGCGGTCTGCCGGGTTTCCGGATCGCGGGCGAGGTCGTTGGCGATGGCCATACCCAAAACCGCGCCGGTTACCTGGTCGCGGCTGGTGTCGCCCTTCCAATAGTAATCGGCGAATTCGCCTTCGCCGCGATGGTTCTCGTTATCGGGGTAAAATTGATCCCACTGGCCGTCTTCGGAGGGGGAGTCTTTGTGGGCGAAACTGCGACCGATCAGGCCCGGAACGCCGGTCATACGCTGGAAAAAGCGATAGGCGTCCACATTGCTTTTGACGACCGCCGCCGATTCGGGGCTGCCGAGAACGGCGTCGCGGAAGGCCATGGCCGCGGTGCATTGACCGCCCATGAAGGCGCTGTCGCCGAAGGTGCTGAGCTGGTAGTCGCCGTTGGGATCGTCGGGCTGCCGACAATTGAGCACCCAGCCGTCCCAGATGTGGCGCGCTTCGTAAACGTCCTGATAGGCGTCGGCGCGTGCGGCCATCGCTCCCTGGGCCTGGGGATCGCCGATGCGTAGGCCGAACAGCTCCTTGGCTGTTTCCCCGGCGGCGTCGTCCACCGCGACGACGAAATAATAAAAGCCCTCCGTGTCGGACGTTCCGCTGAGGACACCGCTTGCGGCGTCGAGGCTGACGCCGCTCGGCAAGTCGCCCAGCACCACACGCCAGTTGGTATAGGGTTCGGTCCCGTTTTCGGCGGTGAAGGTTTCGCTCAGCGCCGTGCCCGCATTGACCGTAGCGGGGAAGAAAGGCACGATGGCGAAAGACGGCGCTTCGGGCTCCCACTCCACCTCGCTTTCGGCGTCGCCGTCCGGGTCGCCGTCAGCCGGCGCGTCGCCGTCGGAATCGCTTTCCGCGTCGCCGTCGGTCGAAGGGGTGGTGTCGGTATCGCCATCCGTCTCGCCGGGATCGGAATCCGATCCCCCGCATCCGACGGTCAGCAGCATGCACAGCATCATTAGATAAGTAAATCGAATCCGCATCGTGACTACCTCCGGCGGTTGAAAACGGGAATCAAGGCTGATTGAATATCATCTTTTATCAAAAATTCTGAGTAAATTCATATAACTTTTTCTAATAATTACAGAATTTGCAAGAGACATCAATGGGTGGCGAAAATTGTAAAGTCTGTAAAAATGAAAGTGAATAGTGATTCATGATGCGGCGCGACATCGTTTTATGTTAGAATAATTAAAGTGTTAGGATGCACGGACGATCTTATGAATAACGGGTATTTTGCGTTAAATTAATTGCGGAATGGCTTGACAACCCCAGCCCGATGCTCTATATGTCTTGGCGGTTTCGGCTGGGTCAGTGATGGGCTTGAAACCGAGAGGGATGCATGATGGACAGATGGCAGAAGAATATCGACGGCATACGCGGTGCTTATCCGGAGAAGTTCGCCAGCCCCGAGAAAATATTTTCGAATATCCACCCCGGTGAGCGGATATTTATTCATACCGCTTGCGGCGAGCCGCAACATCTGACGCAGTTGCTGATCGACTACGTGGAATCCCATCCCAAAGCGTTCTTCGATGCCGAACTGTTGCACGTATGGTCGCTTGGCATCGCTCCCTACACCGATAAAAAATTCAAAAACAATTTTCGTTTGAACTCCTTTTTCATCGGCAACACCTCGCGTGAGGCGGTGAATGAGGGCGCGGCCGATTATGCCCCGGTTTTTCTGCATCAGGTGCCCTCGCTTTTCAGTCGCGGGCTGGTGCCGGTGAACGTGGCGCTGGTGCAGGTGTCGTCGCCGGATGAACACGGTTATGTCAGCCTGGGAATCGGCGTGGATATCGTCAAGGCGGCCGTCGAGGCGGCGACGCTGGTCGTTGCGCAGATCAATCCGCGCATGCCGCGCGTGCATGGGGATTCCTTTCTGCATGTGGAGCAAATCGATTATCTGGTGGCGCACGAAGAGCCGCTTCTGGAATATGTCGATTCCGTGCCCGACGGCGTGGCGCAGCGAATCGGCAATTACGTATCCCAACTGGTTGCGGACGGCGATATCATCCAGGTGGGCTACGGCAGCATTCCCAATGCCATCATGGACAGCCTGCATGGAAAGAAACATCTGGGCGTTCATACTGAGTTGTTTTCCGACGGGTTGATGCGGCTGATGAAGGCCGGGGTGGTGGACAATTCCACCAAGACCATCAACCGCCATAAAACGGTGTGCAGCTTCTGCATGGGAACGCGCGAAACCTACGAGTTCATTCACGACAATCCCTCGGTTGAATTCCGACCGGTGGATTACACCAATAATCCGCTCAATATCGCGCAACAGCGACGCATGACGGCGATCAACTCCGCGTTGCAAATCGACTTTACCGGTCAAGCCACCGCCGAATCCATCGGCCAGCGCTTTTACAGCGGTATCGGCGGTCAGGCCGACTTCATGCGCGGCGCGGTTCTGTCCGTGGGCGGCAAAACCATCCTCACCCTGCCCGCTACGGCGGAAGACGGCACGATCTCGCGCATCGTTCCGGCCATCGAGGAAGGAGCGGGCGTGACGCTCACGCGCGGCGATGTCCATTATGTGGTGACGGAGTACGGCATCGCCTATCTGCACGGCAAGAACGTGCGTGAGCGTACCATGGAACTGATCGCCATTGCCGATCCCAAGTTCCGCGGCGAATTGTTGCAGGAAGCCAAAAAACGGAACTACATCTATCAGGACCAGGCCTTCGTGCCCGGCAAGCGCGGGGAGTATCCCGAGCACCTGATCATGCATCGCAAAGACAAAGCCGGGCGGATCGTGACATACCGGCCGGTCAAAATCAGCGATGAACCTCTTTTGAAAGATTTTTTCTACTCGCTTTCGGAAAATACCATGTATCGCCGTTTCATTTCGGTGAAGCGCGATATGCCTCACGAGCGTTTGCAGGATTTCGTGGTGATCGACTTCACGCGTGAATTGATCATCCTCGCCACCGTGCAGCAGGAGAACGACAAAGAATTGGTGGTGGGATTGGGACAATACGGGATCGATAACAATCAGCTCACCTCCGAAGTCGCCTTTGTCGTGCGAGACGACAACCAGGGAAACGGCATCGGAACCGAACTGGTCAAATATATCACGTACCTGGCCAAGCGGCAGGGACAATTGGGATTTACAGCGGAAGTTCTTGTGGAAAATGAAGCGATGATGCACCTGTTCGAAAAGATGGGTTTCGATATCGTGCGAAAGCGGTCAGAAGGAGTGTATGAGTTGATTATGAGTTTTAGAGAGGAAGCGTGATGGAGTCGAACATCAAGTTGCTATTCGAGCCTCGGAATGTGGCAGTTGTCGGCGCTTCAACGAACCCAGCAAAGATTGGCTATCGGCTGGTTCAGAACATTGTCACAAGCGGTTACGAGGGCGGGATCTACCCGGTCAACCCCCGTGGCGGCGAGGTGCTCGGGCACCCGTCGGTCAAATCCGTTCGTGACATTGAAGTCCCGATCGACCTGGCTTGCATTGCCGTTCCGTCTCAGTATGTCTTCGATGCGGTGAAGGACTGTGCGGATAAGGGCGTGGGGAACGTTGCCATTATCACTTCGGGATTTTCCGAAGTCGGCAACGCGGAAGAAGAACACAAAATTGCCGAGTACGCGAAAGAACGCGGAACTCGCATCCTGGGTCCGAACATCTTCGGAATCTACGTGGCCCACAGCAAGATGAACGCCACTTTCTCGGCGGGCAAGATTTGCCCGGGGCATGTGGCCATCGTAACGCAGAGCGGCGCCATCGGTATTGCGATGATCGGTAAAACCGCCGCCGAAAACATCGGGCTCTCCGCCATTGTTTCGGTGGGCAACAAAGCCGACATCGACGAGTCGGATCTGCTGGATTATCTGGTGGACGACCCGCAGACCAAAACCATCCTGATGTACATCGAAGGCGTCAAAGACGGCGTGCGTTTCGTGGAGACCCTGAAACGCGCCACCGTTCGCAAGCCGGTGGTGGTGATCAAGTCCGGTCGTTCCAAACGCGGTGCGGTGGCTGTGGCCTCGCATACCGGTTCGCTGGCGGGCTCGGACGAAATCTTCGATTCGATCATGCGTCAATGCGGCGTGTTGCGGGCCGAGAGCATCCAGGAGGCCTTTAACTGGGCCACCTTCCTGGCCGAAAGCCCGCCTCTCGACGGCGAGAACTGCACGATCGTGACCAACGGTGGCGGCATCGGCGTTATGGCGACCGACGCCTGCGAAAAATACGGCATCAAGCTGTACGACGATGCCGAAGTGCTGGTCGAAAAATTCAGAAACGCCACTCCCGAACTCGGCTCGGTGAAAAACCCCATCGATATCACCGGCGCCGCCTCGGGTGAGGATTACAAAAAGGCCTTGCAGGCGTCCTTCGATTACGAGGACTTTCATTCCTGCATTTCGCTTTACTGCGAAACGGCCACCATGGATGAACGCGAGCTGGCCCAGGCCATCGAAGAGAAATATCGCGTTTACGAAGGCAAAAAGCCCGTCGTCTTCTCGCTGTTCGGCGGCGAGGAACTGGTGCGTACGGCCGATGCCCTGCGTAAAAAGGGTGTGCCGGTTTACAATGACGTGTACGAAGCGGTGAGTGTGATGGGTGCCCTGTACTTCACCCATGCCTATCGCAAGCGTGCAAAGAATCAAGCCTATGCCCGCGATCTGATGAAAGACCAAATCGACATCGAGGCGGTGCGCAAAATCGTGGCGGGCGTGCGCAAGGACAGCCGTAACTTCCTGCTCGCTCCCGAAGCGCAGGACATGATGCGGGCGGCCGGGATCCCGGTTCCGGAATCCAGAATCGCCAAAAACCTGAAACAGGCCGTCGAATACGCCGAGGAAATCGGCTACCCGGTGGTCATGAAGGTCGTCTCGCGCGACATCCTGCATAAGTCGGATGCGGGCGGTGTGGCCTTGGACCTGCTCAATAAAGAGGAAGTGCTCGACGCCTATCAGGCGATCATGCACAACTGCCGCCAGTACGACCGCAGCGCGAAGATCGACGGCATCGAAATCGCCAAGATGGTGAAGCCGGGTGTCGAAACGATCATCGGTGCGCGCCGCGACAGTGTTTTCGGTCCGATTCTGATGTTCGGACTGGGTGGTATTTACGTTGAAGTCATGAAGGACGTGGCGTTCCGCAGCCTGCCGATTACGAAGCGTGAAGTCAACGACATGATCAGCGAGATCCGCTCGTATCCCCTGCTGCTGGGCGTTCGCGGTGAAGCGCCCAAGGACATCCAGACCATTCACGAATCGCTTCTGAAGGTCGGGGCCTTGATTCAATTGTGTGAGGACATCACGGATATCGAAATCAACCCGCTCGTAGCGTATGAGCAGGGTGAAGGTTGTTTGGCATTGGATGCACGAATCCTCATTGCTAATCCGAAGGAGTGAGAGATGGCTAGAGTGGTAATTACATCGGTACGACGAAATAGTGGAAAAACCAGCCTGGTGGTCGGTATGGCCAAGGCGCTGGGAAAACCCTTCGGGTATATGAAGCCCCTGGGCGATCGCCTGATGTACAAGAAAAAGCAGTTGTGGGATCACGACTCGGCGCTGCTGGTGTCGCTGTTCGGGCTCAAAGAAGAAGCCCAGGACATCACCATCGGCTTCGAGCAGGCCAAACTGCGGTATATGTACGATCAGCAGGGTATCGCCGACAAAATGAACGCCATGGCGACCAAACTGGAAGAAGGCCGCGAGGTTCTGTTTGTTGAAAGCGGCAAAGATTTTTCCTACGGTTGCTCGGTTTTCATGGATCCCATCGGGATGGCCAAAACCTTGGGCGCGAAGATGGTGTGCGTGATCAACGGCGACGAAAACCTGGTGCTCGACGACGCCGCCATCCTGAAGAAGTTCCTCGAAGTGTACGACGTCGAACTGGCGGGCGTGATCGTCAACAAGATCCCCAACCTCGATGACTTCAACGAGTCCACCCTGCCCGAGCTGCGCAACATCGGTGTGCCGGTGATGGGTGCGATCCCCTTCAACGCCGAGCTGACCAGCCTGACGGTTTCGCGCGTGGCCGAAAAGCTTATGCCGAAGGTGTTGTCGGGCGAAAGCCGTCTGGGCAACAAGGTGCAGAATGTGTTCGTCGGCGCGATGTCGGCCGATGCGGCGATGCGCAATCCGCTGTTCCAGAAGGAGAACAAGCTCATCATCACGGCCGGTGACCGCACTGACATGCTGCTTCTGGCGATCGAGGGCGAGGCGTCGGCGGTGATCCTGACCAACAACATTCTGCCTCCCCCCAACATCATCTCGAAATTCAACGAGAAGAAGATCCCGCTGCTGCTCACCGCCAAGGACACCTATGCCGTGGCCATGAGCGTGAACCACATGCAGCCGCTACTGACCACCGAAGACCCCGAGAAAGTGATTATTCTCGAAGAGATGGTCAAGCAACACATCGAGATGGACAAGCTGTTCGGCTAACGTCCGTCCGCTAAGCTTCGAACAACAAGTCGGCCGCTTCCGTCGGAGTTAGAATCCGGGGGGAACGGCCGATTTTCCATTTCTGGATATGTTGCAGCTTTTCACCGGGCGAAAGGGTTCGGCTGGGTCCGTGAACTTCGATTTCCAGGTAGTTCATGTTGGGGCTGTTGTAGACTTCGGCGTTGGCCCCGTGCAGGTAGTGTCCCTCCGGATCGACCCGGAAACGGCGGCCGAAGATCAGCATGCCGTTTTTAACCGGTCGCAGGGCGATCAACATGCCTTTATCGAGCCGGGCACCGAACTTGAAGTGGGCGGCCTCGCGGCAGGGTAGGCGCGTCCAGCCCTCGACTTCTTCCAACAATTGATCCGCCAATACGACGGAATCGCCTTCCTGCGGATATGGACGTAAGTCTTCTTTTTTACAAGGAAAATAGACGTCGAAGGGCCGCAATGCCTGGGTGACGTCCCAGATGCCGCGCGTGACCGGCGTATCGGTCGCATTGTGGAAAGTCTGGCATAGTTCTATGGTGCCATCGTCAGCTAAGCACACTTCTCGGCTGATGCGTAGCCCGGTTTCGTGGCAGACGGGGCTGGTCATGACAGCCTGGAGACCTTCATGTGTGCAGGAATAGCGCCCGGCGTCCAATTCCAAAGGCGGCATGGCTTCGGTCCAGGCTTCCTGTGGGGCTACCCAGGTCTTGTCGCCGCCCCACAGACGGAAGCCGAGACGGCGCTTTTCGGCGTCGAGATCGGAAACCTGACTGAAATCGAAGGTTTCTCCCGCATGTTCTTTTTGTACGAAGAGCAATTCTTTGCCTTCATAGGTCAACGAAATGATGCGGCCGCCGATGTCCGGGGCCAAGCCGATACTGAGCGGTCCGAGATTGGCGACCAATCCCGGCCAGCCGTATAGATTTTGGGGGGTGAATTCCGGGGGCATGGCTGTCTCCTTGGCGAGTCCCATATATCCGTTACCGATCAGAATGAGGACGATAGCATGTTCTGCGCCTTCGCCCAATGCAAATCTGAATCACGGCTAAGCCGCCGAATTATCGGAATAAATGCCTTCACCGGAACGTCTTTCGGGTGACGCTTGTCAATGACGACCTAATTTGTGGTTATTGCAGTCTGGGTATCGTCAAACACGGGCAAACCTATCGTGATGCGAAAGGAGGGCTCCATGGTGGTTGGGATTGTGCGAGAGCGGATGGCGGGTGAAAACCGGGTGGCGTCGACGCCTGAAACGGTGGGGAAGCTCAAAGCGAAGGGTTTCGCCGTTTTAGTGGAGAAAGGCGCGGGTAGCGCCGCAAATTTCAGCGACGCCGAGTATCTCGATGCGGGAGCCGAACTGGCCGAGACGGCGGAAGACGTACTCGACCGCTCCGATATTGTCGTTAAAATACAGCCGCCAAGTTCGGATGAGGTGAAACGCTTCAAATCCGGTGCGGTGTTGATTGCCGCCATGCGGCCGTTCAATGAAAAGGAAACCATCGAAAATCTGGCCGAACGCGGCGTCTCCGTCTTCGCCCTGGAGATGGTGCCGCGTATCACCCGTGCGCAGTCGATGGATATTCTCAGTTCGCAGGCCAATCTGGCCGGATATAAAGCCGTCCTTCTGGCGGCGAATACCTACCAGGGCTTGCTGCCCATGTTCATGACCGCCGCCGGGACGGTCCGACCGGCCAAGGTGCTGGTGATCGGGGCGGGCGTGGCCGGTTTGCAGGCCATTGCGACCGCCAAACGCTTGGGTGCGGTGGTCTCCTCCTTCGACATCCGCAGCGCCGTCAAGGAGCAGGTGAAGAGCCTGGGGGCGAAGTTCGTTGAAATCGATCTGGGTATCGGCGATGCCGAGACTTCCGGCGGTTACGCACGCGAACTCAACGACGAGGAACGGGCCCGCCAGGTCGAGTTACTGGGCGAGCACATCAAAAAAATGGACATCGTCATCACCACGGCGGCCGTTCCGGGGCGTCCCAGCCCGCGTTTGATTTCCGCTGCCACGGTTGCGGGCATGAAGCCCGGCTCGGTAATTGTGGACCTCGCCGCCGAGGGTGGAGGCAACTGCGAATTGACCGAGAAAGATGAAACGGTGCTGCGCCACGGCGTGACTCTTATCGGCACGGTCAATTTGCCGTCGCTGCTGGCGGGCGAAGCGTCGAACCTGTTTTCCCGCAACGTGGTGAACTTCCTGTTCAATATGCTGGATAAGGAAGGGCATTTCGCGATCGACCGCGCTGATGAAATCGTGGCCGGATCCTTGGTGGCTCATGACGGACGCATCGTGCATCCCATGCTGGGTGGATCGCAAACCGCGTGAGGGATTTGAAGATTTGGGAGGTTTGGTATGAGTGTTTTCATCGCCGCATTAACCGTTTTCATTCTGGCCGTGTTTGTCGGCTATCACGTGGTGTGGAACGTCACCCCCGCCTTGCATACGCCGCTCATGTCGGTGACCAATGCCATCAGTGGCGTGATTGTGGTGGGTGCCATCATCGCCGCTGCCCCCGAAGAGTTTCAACTGGCCAGCCTGTTCGGTCTGGTCGCCGTGACGCTGGCTTCGGTGAACGTCTTCGGCGGTTTCGTGGTGACCCAGCGTATGTTGAACAAATTCAAGAAACGCCGGTAGAAAAGGGGGGGTATGATGACGTATCAAGATTTTTCGCTGCTGGCGTATTTGGCCGCCTCGGTGCTTTTTATCTTTGGGCTCAAGGGCCTCAGCTCGCCGGAAACGGCCCGCCGGGGAAACGTGTATGCCATCTGCGGGATGGCGTTGGCCGTTTTGGCCACGCTGGCCGCGCCGGACGTGCATCACCACGGCTGGATTCTCGGAGCCATTGTGGTAGGCGGGAGCATCGGTGTGGGAGTGGCCCTGCGGATCCAAATGACGGCGCTCCCGCAGTTGGTGGCCATGCTGCATAGTTTGGTGGGTCTAGCGGCGGTATTCGTAGCCAAGGGCGCGTTCTACGCCCCGGCCGCATACGGAATCGCCGCTCCCGAAGGTGGAATTTACACCTCCAGCCTGATCGAGATGTTGTTGGGCGACGCGATCGGAGCGATTACCTTCAGCGGGTCGCTGGTGGCTTTCGCCAAGCTTCAGGGCTTGATGGGCTCGGCTCCGGTGCGATTCAAAGGGCAGCACGCCCTGAACGCGCTGCTCGGGCTGACCATCGTCGCGCTCGGGGTCGGTTTCGCCGCCAGTCAGGCGGGGCTGCCTTTCTGGCTGATGACGGCCGTTGCACTGGTTTTGGGTGTGACGCTTATCATTCCCATCGGCGGGGCGGATATGCCGGTGATCGTGTCGATGCTCAATTCTTATTCGGGTTGGGCTGCGGCCGGAATCGGCTTCACGCTCAACAACAACCTGTTGATCATTACCGGTGCGTTGATCGGCGCTTCCGGTGCGATTCTTTCCTACATCATGTGCCGGGCCATGAACCGCAGTTTCCTGAGCGTATTGTTCGGCGGTTTCGGCAGCGGCGATGCCGCCGCACCTTCGGCCGCCGCCCAGGCGCAACAACGCGGAGCCAACATCGGAAGCGTGGAGGACGCGGCATTTTTGCTGAAACAGGCGGAGAATGTCGTGATCGTACCGGGTTACGGGATGGCGGTCGCACAGGCGCAGCACGCGGTGCGCGAGATGATGGAGCGTCTCGGGGCGGAGAATGTCAACGTCCGTTTTGCGGTGCATCCCGTCGCCGGACGTATGCCCGGGCATATGAACGTTCTGTTGGCCGATGCCAACGTGCCCTACGATCAGGTGTTCGAGATGGACGACATCAACAACGACTTTCCCAACACCGACGTGGCCTTCGTCATCGGTGCGAACGATGTCACCAACCCGGCGGCCAAAGATCCCAATAGTCCGATTTTCGGGATGCCCATTCTGGAAGTCGAACGGGCGCAGACGGTACTCTTTTTGAAACGCAGCCTGGGGTCCGGCTATGCCGGGGTGGACAACGATCTGTTCTATCGCTCCAATACCATGATGCTGTTGGGCGATGCCAAGGAAACCACCGAAAGCCTGGTGCGGGCGTTAAAGGGCGCACACTAGAGTCCTTTTTCGACGATCACACACGCCGGTCGGGTCGAACCGACCGGCGTTTTCATTTTGATGGTGGCCAGCGGTATGCTAAACTCGCGCCCATTAGCCAGGGAGGAGTTCCGCCATGCTACTGGTGATCGATATCGGGAACACGAATATTGTTTTCGGCTTGTTCAAAGGTGATCGTCTGGCATATGACTGGCGCATCGCAACCAAGCAGAACAAAACCGATGATGAATATGGAATTCAGCTCAAGCAACTTTTCGACATTGCATCGGTGAAAAAGGACGACATTTCGGGGTGTATCATGGCTTGTGTGGTTCCCCCGATTCAGAGTACCATCGAGCGCGCCTGCCTGAAGTACTTCGATCAAGATCCCATCTCGGTCGGGCCCGGCGTCAAAACCGGTATGCCGATTTTGTACGATAACCCGCGTGAGGTGGGGGCCGATCGTATCGTCAACGCCGTGGCTGCCTATGAACGTTATAGAAGCGGCTTGATCATCGTCGATTTCGGTACCGCCACCACCTGTGACTGTGTCTCTCAAAAAGGTGAATACATGGGTGGCACGATCAGTCCGGGTATCGGCATCTCCGCCGACGCCCTGTTTCACCGGGCTTCCAAACTGCCGCGTGTTCAGTTCTCCGCTCCGACCTCGGCACTGGGTAAAAACACGGTAGACTCGATTCGCTCGGGCCTGGTGTACGGCTATGTCGCCATGGTGGACGGCATGGTAATGCGTTTGAAGGGTGAAATGAACTTTCCGACCCGCGTCATGGCCACCGGGGGGCAGGCTGCGGTGATTGCCAAGCATTCGCAAGTTATCGAAGAGGTGGACCCCGCCTTAACCCTTCATGGCCTGAGGTTGATTTATGAGCGAAACCAGAAATCCTGACGACGCAACGGCTGCCGGCTCGGCGCAGCTGTTTACAAGCGAACGGCAGTCCGAGGCCGAAGAAGTCCTGGCCAATATCGGTGGGGTGGAGTTGATCTACCAGCCGCTAACACCGGAAGAGATACCCGAGGAAATCAAGAAAAATCTCGCACCTCAGGCCGATCCGACGCGGCGCATGCTGTTGGCCCGCAATCTGGCACCCATGCCGCCTAAAGAGATGGGCTTGACGCTGTTCGCCCTGATGAACGACGAAAACAAGGCCGTGCGTGAAGCCGCTGAGGAAAGCCTGGACGATCTGCCGGTTGGTCTTATCCAGACCATTGCCAGTCAAAAACATCCTTGGAAATTGAACGATTACCTGGCGCGCAATTTTTACACCGAGGACGATCCGGATCGGATTCTCGAAACGATCATTTTCAACGCGGCGACGGGTACCGAGACGCTGCTTCTTCTCACCCGCGTCGGGCCACCCAAGATCGTGGATCTGATCGCCAATAATCAGTCGCGTTTGCAGCGTTCACCGCAAATCATCAGTGAGTTTGCCAAGAATCCGCGCGTCTCCATCGCTCTTCTCTCGCGTGTTCTCGAATTTGCGCGCCGCCAACGCCTGATTACGATCGATGATGAAAATCGGCTGATCGACCAATTTCTCGGGAAGGTCAAGCCGGAGGATATCGTCCCCGAAAAGGTGGTGCATGAAATCAAGACGGAGGACGGCGAGGTTGATTGGGAGTATCCCTCGTTTCTAACGTCCGATTTCGAGGCGGATGCCGACCTGGATGCCGAAGCCGAAATCATTGAGAGCAAGATCAAAAACAAGCTCAACATGCGTGATATGGTTCGCGAAATGACCGTCCCGCAGAAAATGCGGCTGGCGGTGCGTGGCAACATGGAAGCCCGTAAGATTCTGGTCGATGATGCCTTGGCGCTAGTGGCCAAAGAAGTGCTGCGCAACCCCCGAGTCACCGCCACCGAGATCGAACGCGCCGCCGAGTCGCGTACCGTCGACTCCGAAGTACTGGAACAGATTGCGAAAATGGCGGCCTATACGCGGACCTATGCGATCCGGCATGCCTTGGTGACCAATCCCAAGACCCCGTTGACCATTGCCAACAAGATGCTTGGCACTCTGTTCGAAAAAGACATCAAAATAATCTCCAAAAGCCGGGCTGTGTCGTCGGCGATTCAGAGTATCGCCCGCCAGAAGATCGATGCGCAGGAGGCCCGCCGCAGAAAAGCTGTCAAGAAAAAGAAGAAATAGGGGAAACCAATGGCCAAGCGCGAATTGAACTGGGAAAAACTGACGAACCGCTGCGACGCGGATTGCCTGACTTACAAGAGCACCCAGGATGTCAAAATGCTCAAAGGCGCATTCGGCCACGAGCGCGCCATCCGAGCTGTCAACTTCGGTCTTTCCAACAAGATGAAGGGCTTCAATATCTACCTGCTTGGCGATTCGGGATCGGGCAAGACCTCGATCTTGAAGAACCTGCTCAAAAAAAGGGCGCGCAACGAGCCAACCGCCCCCGACTGGGTCTACGTTTACAATTTTGATGATTCGAACCGTCCCCAGGCTTTTCAGATGTCGCCGGGGATGGGGGTTCAGTTCCAGAAGGATATGAGCGCCTTTGTCAACGAGTTGAAACGGCTGATCCCACGGGTACAGGAAGGCGATAAGTACCTGCAGTTGGGCCAGAAAATCGAAGAAACCAGCCGCAAGAAAGAACAGCGTGTTTTCAACCGCTTGAAGCGGCTGGGTCGTAAAAACGATTTGCATATCGAGCAGGTCAGCGGGGAATTGCTGATTCAGGTGATCCGTGACGGGCGGCCCCTCGACCACGAGGAATTCGAACAGCTTACGATGGTCGAGCGTAAATACTACGAAGACAAGGTGCGTGACATACAGGACGAAATCAGCGACTTTCTGCGCAACCAACGCAAACTCGACCGCGTCAAGCAGTCGCAAATCCGGAAGCTGGAGCACGACCAGATCCTGAAAAACACGGAAGATCTGGTTGAAGATCTGAAGCGGAAATACGGTATGGTTCAGGACCTGAACAAGTGGTTCGATACCATGCGTTTGCAAATCCCCGATGCCTTCCGCGATTTTCAACGTAGCCAGGAAGATGTCGAGGGTCTAGGGGAGGGCATGCCCGCTCCACCCCAACCCGATTTTCACGAATTCCGGGTGAACGTGCTTGTGAAAAACAAGAACGGCACGGGTGCACCGGTGGTTTTCGAGAATACGCCCACGTTGCACAACCTGCTTGGCTGTGTGGAATATCAGGAGCATTTCGGCATCTTGTTTACCGATTACACGCTGATTCGCGCCGGATCTTTGCACCGCGCCAACGGTGGCTACCTGGTGATCCAGGCGAACGATCTCATGAAGAGCATGTATGCCTGGGACGCGTTGAAAAAGGCGTTGCGCAACAAGGAAGTGACCATCGAGGAACTGGACATCGAGCAGCGTACGCGATCGACGGTCTCACCCAAGCCCATGCCGATTCCCTTGCAGACGAAGGTGATTCTGATCGGGAATTTCGATTTCTACTACTACATGTTGCATTACGACGAGGATTTCTCGCGGCTGTTCAAGGTGAAAGCCGAGTTCGATGAATATCTGCCGCGCAACCTGACCAACATGAAGAAGTATGCCGGTTTCATTCGGCGGCTGGTCGAGGAAGACGGCTTGTTGCACTTCGATGCCTCGGCCATGGCGCGCATCATCGAATACGGTTCCCGCTTGGCCGAACATCAGCGGCGTTTGAGTGCCCGCTTCATCAACCTGATCAACATCGTATCGGAGGCCAATTTCTGGGCGTATGAGAGCGGCGCAAAAATCGTGAGTGAAAAGCACGTGCTGCGGGCCATGCGTGAACGCAGCTACCGGACCGGTAAGCTTGAGTACGAGATGTACGAACAGATCCGGGAAGGGCATGTGCTTATCGACGTGAAAGGGGAGGTGGTCGGTCAGATCAACGGTATCGCCGTGTACGACATCGGTGACCACGCATTCGGGATTCCCTCCCGTATCACGGCGAAAACTTATGTCGGCCAGAGCGGCATTCTGAACATCGACCGCGAGGCGAAGATGTCGGGGCAGATTCACTCCAAGGCGTCTCTCATCCTGGTGGGGATTATTGGTGGGCTTTACGCCCAGGAAAAACCTTTGGCGCTATCGGCCTCTTTGTGTTTCGAGCAGATGTACGGAACGATCGAGGGTGATTCGGCTTCTTGCGCCGAATTGTATGCTTTGATCAGCTCATTGGCCCAAGTTCCCATCCGCCAGGGGGTTTGCATTACCGGCTCCATGAACCAACGCGGGGAAGTGCAGCCTATCGGCGGGGCCAACGAAAAAATCGAAGGCGTTTTCCGGATTTGTAAAGCCAAAGGACTGACCGGTCGGCAAGGGGTGGTGATTCCGCACCAGAACGAAGTCAATCTGGTTTTGGATGATGAAGTGGTCTCCGCCGTGAAAGCCGGTAAATTTCATATCTGGACGATCCGCAGCATTGATGATGGCGTTGAAATATTGATGAATCGACCGGCGAAAGAAGTGCATAAATTGGCGCGCAAAAGACTAAGTGAATTATACAAGGCGATGGAAGCTACCTGAATGCTTGGATAAACGGGAAACCTGAAATTCTACTTTGATGTTGACAAACTTTCTCCTTTTGTTACAATATCTTTTGTCGAGGAAAAGACTGGGCTAAATAAATAAGAATTCGGGATTGTTCCGCCCCGGGGGGGGGAGGGATCGTTGTATTTGGAGATGAGGCTTCGACTTGTGAGCATCGTCTCCGGATGGGAGGAGAGGTCGGTATGCTAACCAAGGAACGCATTTTACAGCAGGCGGCGAAGGTTGTGCTTGTCAACGGGTATGCCAATACCCGATTGGAAGATGTAGCCGCGGAGATCGGAGTGACCAGACCGAACTTGTATTATCATTTCAAGAACAAAGAGGATTTGCTTCTACATCTTATCGATTATATGGAAAGAGAATACAGCCTCCACTACTTCAAACCGCTTGATGAGGAAACCGACCCCATTCGTGCGATTGTGGGATTTTTCAATCTTCTTATCGAAAACATGCAGGAAAACGATTATCGCGGTGGTTGCATTATGGGTACGCTGGCTCAGGAACTGTCCAACAATCACGAGCCGCTCAGGCAGCGTATCGCCGTTTTCTTCGATGGTCTGCGCAGCCGCTTGAATCGCCAATTGCTTAGCGGCATGCAATCGGGTTATTTTCGGCCGAATATGGTGCCTGATAAAACGGGGCGCTGGATCGTGGCCACGTTGCAAGGCTGCCTGCTCATGAGTAAAACCGAGCGCAAATCCGAATACCTGATGGCGTGTCGAGATTCGGTAGCCGATTACCTAGGCATGATGAAAAGCTAGGCAGACCCGGTTTCAAGCCTCAATCAAGTTTCTGACTGTCGAGGCCACGTGCCGGGCCGTGAGTCCGGCGATTTCAAGCAAATCTTCAGGGGGACCGGATTCGAGAAAGCGGTCCTGCACGCCCACGATGCGTAGCGGCACCGGATTCTCGGATTGAGCTACGACTTCCGCCACCGCCGAACCCAAACCACCGATCACCGAATGTTCCTCGATTGTGACGATTGCCCGGGTGTCGTGTTGCGCCGCGGCAATCGCGCTACGGTCCAAAGGTTTGAGTGTGTGCATGTTGAGTACACGCGCCGAGATTCCTTCTTGTCCTAACTGATCGCGGGCCTCAAGCGCAATGGCCACGGCCAGCCCACAGGCGATCAGGGTGATATCGGTGCCCTCCGCCAAGGTGTTTGCGCGTCCAAGCTCCCATGGATCGTCGGGTTTGGTGAGGGACGGAACCGGTTCACGGCCGATACGGAAGTAGAAGGGGGCGCGGGTTCGTCCCGCATATTTGACCACCTTGAAGGTTTCCCAGTAATCGCAGGGAACCACCACCGACAAATTGGGAAGAACCCGCATCAGGGCCAGATCTTCGGTGCTTTGGTGGGTCGGGCCATCCTTGCCGACGGAGATGCCGCCGTGAGCACCGACAATGACGACGCCCGCTTCTCCGTAACTGCATTGCTGCCGGATCAGTTCCCAACCACGTCCGGCCACGAACATGGCGTAGGAGGTGATGAAGGGTCGAAAACCCATCAGCGCCAGACCGGCGGCGGTCCCGACCATGCCTTGCTCGGCGATCCCCATATCGAAGAAACGGTCGGGGTGAGCCTGGGCGAATTGGCGGGTCAGGGTAGAGGCCGCCAGATCGGCATCGAAGACGACCACCCGGTTATCTTCGTTTCCGAGTTCCACCAAGGCATCCGCATAAGCTTGGCGGGTAAGCTTGCTTTCCCAGCGATCAAACATGTTCGGCCTCCCCCCTGCGGTATTGATCGACAGCCTGTTCGGGGCTGAGGTTGAATCCGAGTTCGTGCAGAGCGATTTGCAATTCATCCCGATTGGGTGGCTTGCCATGCCAGGCCGGATCGTCTTCAAAAGACGGTACGCCGTGCATCATGCGGGTACGAAAGAGGATCACCGTCGGTTTACCGCTCGTTTCTTTTGCCTCACGGAAAGCCTGCTCGATGCCTTCCAGGTCGTGGCCGTCCGTTTCGATGACATGCCAGCGAAAGGCGTGGAACTTATCGGCCAGTGGTGCAACGCCCATGACATCTTCCACGCGTCCATCGATTTGAGCGTTGTTATCATCCACCATGGCGATCAGGTTATCGGAACGATAATGCCCCGCTGCCATGACGGCCTCCCACACGCAACCTTCCTGCAACTCGCCGTCGCCCAGGTTGACGTAGACGCGGGCGTCGTTCAGACCATCCAACCGCAGGCCGAGAGCCATTCCGTGCCCGACGGCCAACCCTTGGCCCAGCGACCCGGTCGAAGCGTCGAGTCCGGGGACTTTGAGCCGATTCGGATGTCCCTGAAGCTGCGATCCGGTCGAACGGAAAGTGAGCAAGTCGGACAAGGGGAAGAAGCCGCGGCGGGCCAACAGAGCGTAGATCAGAGCCGAGCAGTGGCCGTTGGACAAAATAAACCGATCGCGCTCCGGCCAGTCGGGCTGCTCCGGCTTGATGTTCAGGTGTCGAAAAAAGAGCAGGGTGAGGTAATCCGCTGCCGATAGCGGTCCGCCGGGATGACCGGAACGGGCATGATGTGTTTGGACCAGCACGTCTTTGCGGATATGTCGAGCCATGTTTTGCACGGCGGGCATAGCGAGTGGGAACGGCATCGCGACTCCTTTTCGCAGACAAAAAAAGAGGTAAACAGATTGACCTGTTTACCTCTGAAAGAACGATTCGAGACGGCTTAGAAGTCGGACACGACTTTAAACACGTTGCCCCAGCGGTTGTAGGTGGGCGGTACGAAGATCTCCGCCGTGGAAAGGGACAGCGTTTGGTTGTTGCGGAAGGTACGGCCACCCGCAACCAGAACCATGCCGTTGCTCATCAACGTGACGGTGTGGTCGAAACGACCGGTTCCCAAAACGGCGGCACGGAAAGGCGTGTTGACCACGTCTTCGTCGGCCGGACCGAATTCGAAACTGCTCAACGAATAGCCGCCTTCGCCTCCGGCGAATTTGACGACCTCCGCCCAGCGGGACGGCTCATTATTGTTGTTGGCACGGCCACCGACTAGCAGTACGGTGTCGCCCGAGTCACCCAGGGGCAGCACTTGGCTGTCCACCGCGGGATGCGGCATGGGCGAAGCGCCCTGGGTCATCGCTGCGACGTAACCCGGGTTCGGGGTGATCGGCGTGATTTCGACCTTGCCGTCGGAATCGATGAACAGCACGTTGATCGGCTGAACGTTCTCGGTGCTTTGACCCGGCGGCATGTTGTAGTAGTAGAAGCCACTGTTGAAATCTTGATCTTCGTAGCGGTAGCCGCCGTAGATCGCTACACGCGCCGAGTCGTAATCGACTTCGGCTACGCTGCCGTCGGCCTGACGATTGGCCACCAGAACGGCTACATGACCCGCACGGCTGGTCAGCGCTTCGGCATCGCTGCCGTCTTCTTCTCCGTAATCGGGGCGTTCGAAAATGCCCGTATCGGCCTTGTAAACTTCCACCCAGGACGTGGTGACGTATTCGTTTCCTTCGAAAACCAGACCACCGACGACCACGACGTTTCCGTTGGGCATCAGGGTCGCGGAGTGGCGGTAACGCGCGCGTGAAAGAGCGCCGGTCGCCGCGACGGTGCGTGTGGCGGGATCGAAGATCCAGGCATTATTGATGGGGCTGTTGCCGGTGGTCTGCCCGCCGACGATCAGCACCTTGCCATCGTTCATGACGGTGGCGGAGTGGTGAGAGATAGGCTGCCAACCGGCCGGAGCGGTTACCTGCGAAAGTGTCAGGCTGGGGCCGGTGACGTCGTAGGTGCCGATGTAGATTTCCGACTTGGCTCCACCGGCATCCTGGCCGCCGATCATCAGGAAGCTTGCCGTCGTGACGGTTCCGTCATCCGATTCGGCGGTAGGCAGCGGGGTCATCGAGAAATACGCGCGACCGCTGTTGAAGCCCGTGGCTTGAATTTCACTGAAGGTGCTGGTCGCAGGATCGAATACTTCGGCGTTGGGCGGATAGGTGGAAGAAGCCAGCGTCGACTCACCGCCGATCAATAGAACTTTTCCGTCCGGTGTTGCGATGGCGCCATGGCCATGACGGGCGGCAACCATCGTCGCCGGATCGCCTTCGGGAACAGTCGCAACCGCGAAGTCTTGGACCAGGCTGAGCATCACGTCGACTTCCGCGCTGTCGTCGCCGGTGTAAAGCGTCGGACCCGATACTCCGCGTGCGACAACAGCGTCTTCCATCGTGCGCGTGCAGAAATCGAGGCGCTGAACGGGATCGGTCTGGCAACTCCAAGCCGTGCTCGGGCATGAATCGCAGGTGATGGTAGCCGAAACGCTGTTCGCGCCGAAACCCTCGATCACATAGGTGTAGGGGATGGTTTCGGAAGCCGGCAGGTCTTCCAGATCCAGGTCTTCGGTCAAGTCGGTAAACTCGTACAGCGCCGTATTGCGGTAGTCGTCGCCCACTTTCTCAAATACGCCGACGCGCACCCAGGTGACATTCTGCATCACCGGCGAGGACGATTCATTGTTTTGATTGAATGGCGCGTAGGTCTTGATTGTTAGCGAGCGGTCGGGCGTGCCTTCACAGGCCAACAGCATCACGACGGTCGCAATCAGCAGCACCATGAAAATCCTGTTAAGGATCGTACGTTTCTGCATCTGACTTCTCTCCTTGCAGTCCATCGGAGTAAATTATTTCTGCACGCGGTTACTACGGAAGTTCGAGCCGCGAGGGTCGATCTTTGTCTTCCGGCTGAAGCGCGATCGCCGTTCCAACAGCGCCGCCAACAACGACGACACCGATTGCGGTCCAGAACCACCATTGCTTGTAGAACGGTGTTTTTTCGACCGGTTCGAAGGATTCTTCACCTTCGGCGTCTTCTTGCCCCATTGTCTCATCTTCTTCCGAGAAGTAAATGCTGTCATCCACATCCAGGTCGAGGGTTTCGGAAACGGGCGTCACCGGGGCGACGAAAAGTTCGGGTTCAGGCTCGGGTTCCGGCTCCGGCTCGTACACGGGCTCGGGGGCCGGAGCGGGGGCTGCGGCAACTGCGGCGGCACCGAAAATGAATCCCGGAGCGAGGGTTTCCTCGGGGAAATCACCCAGGATGGCGTCTCGGGTGTCGGCAAAGGCGACACCCATTTTATCTTCGGCGTCATCCAGGTCGTTGCCCATGCGGACCGGTTCGATCTCCCCCATTTCGCCGGAGCGCACATTGAAGACCACCGGGTAGAGGCGCGATGAGCGTTTGCGGCTTTGGAAACCGGCCAGAACCAAGTAATCGGCTTTGATCCATTTACCGAATTTGGCGGCGTCTCGGTACCACTTCTCATCGAAGTCGCCCTTACGTGCCTTTTTGTTCAGGTTTTTGTAGACGGCCATCTTGTCCACGCCGTCGTCTTCGGCGGGAGCCTGACCGCCCTTGCTACCCAATACGACTTCCAGGCTTTCGCTACCGCGATCGATCTTGACCACGTTGTCGTAGGTCTCGAAACCGGCAGCTTCGACGCGAACGAAATAGGAGCCTGCGTAGAGGCTGCCGAGATCGGCTTGGCCGGTGTAGCTTTTACCATTCACCAGGATTTTCGCGTCTTTGGGGTCGGCTTTGATTGCCAGTGATCCACTGCGGGAAGCTTTTTTAGCCTGTCGCAGGGCGCGTTTCAAGGAGTAGCGCAACTCACCTTTCGGAGAAAAATCGGGATCGAAGGCCAGCACGTTGAGTAACGCCGGATTCGGGTCGCCTTCGGTTTCGACTTCGGCTGCCGCCAGATAGGTGTAGGCATCCTTCACGATGTCGAATCCGTCCAGATGATTGGGGGAGCGCTTCGCGTACTTCACAGCACGGCTGGCATATTTCATCATGCCGTCGAAATCTTCGTCGGTGTATGCCTCTTTGGCGCGGTCGACATATTTCGCAACGCGCTTGGCGTATTTCGCGTCACCCTCGATGCCTTTGGTCGCCGGCTTGCGCTTTTTGCTCGTTTTGAGTTTGGCGCGCGCCTGCTTGGGGCTGATGTAGGTGATGCGGCTCTCTTTCTTGAAACCGCTCTTGAGCTGCGTTTCGGTCATGCCCAGCAAAGCAAGAGGCGTTTTGTCTCCATCAGGCGTGAAACTGAAGACATACACGCTTGGTTTGCTTTTCGCGGCATGCGCCATGGAAAGCTCGGCCACGGGCATGTAAAGCAGCGTGACGGAAATCACCAGGGCATACACTAAAACTCGGGTACCAATCCCACACGTTCGAATCGATTTCATTCTTACTTTCTCCTGATCCAAGACATCTCGATCAAGGACGTCACCCAAACCGAACCACTAGGTATGCGAGGGCTGTGGCTTCGAAAATCTCTAATTTCTTCAAGCACTTCGGGTGTTCCGAGGCGATGGTGAAAATCAAGCCTGGAAACTATCATAAATGCCGTAACGAGTCAATTTATTTTCCGTTTCGCTAAAGGATACAGTTGCTTTCGGACTTTCGCTCAATGCTTGCCAATCGGCGTGGGTTTTGCTAATGTTCCTGCGATTCCGAATTCAGACGACAGGAAGCTATATGCGGGTCTCGATTCTGACGAAAATCGTCCTCCTTTTTGCCTTGGTGATTGCGATATTCGCCGGGGTGAGCTATTACCAGATCCGCCATCTTTCAACCAGCACTCGTGCGTTTTATGACTTGAATATCGGATACTTACCGTTTTCAAAAATCATCGCGCAAACCGATTCGGCTCTGAAAAATCAGCAAACGGACATCAATCGACTGGTGGAGGTGGAAGAAGCTTCTATTCGAAACGCGATGGCGACCTTTGTTTCCCAGTATTTTCCAAGACTTGTCCGACAAAATATCGCCCAGGGCGTGGCTCATTGCAAGAAAATGCTCCTCGTGACACAGGACGAGCAAACCCAGGCTTTTTATGGGGACATGCGCCAGCAACTCGTGGCACTTGGAGACCTTCAAAAGCAGTATCAGGCTGCTGTTTCCGCACTTTTCGAAAAGTTGAATACCTCCGAGGTCAATACGGCCCACAAAGAATTGAACGAGCATAAGCACTTGCAGGTCAAGCTGGAACGTGCGGCAAAAGTGTTGACCATGAAAATGGATAATGAAATCAGCCGTATCGTCAAGCGTGCCGAGGCTCAGGGCGATCGGGCCTCGTGGGCGGGTATCTTGTTGTCTATCGCAGCACTCATCGCCGCTATCATGCTCACCATAGTCTCGGCCTTTCTGCTGAAACCGCTCAGGCGGCTCACCGAGGCCGCTCAACGGATCGGTGAAGGAGAGTACCGATACGGGCTCACCGTGACATCCAGCGATGAATTGGGCCAGCTTGCCGGAGAATTCGAGAAAATGCGGCGCTCGCTGATCCAGCGTGATCGCGCGTTGACCGAACAGACGCGCAAACTGGAAGTGTCGAATGTGGAACTGGGGACGCTGAAACTGCATTACGAGAATATTATCCGCAACTTGGAGATGCCGGTTCTGGTGGCGGATGTTCACCAGCGGCTGACGACGCTCAACCCGGCGGCCGCTCGTCTGTGGGGTGAGGCCGTCGAGCACATGATCGGGGAGCCGGTTGCGGATTTGCCCTTGGCCGAAGCCCGTTTGGGCGATGCAATTCCCTTTGGACGGGTTCTCGAACAGAAAGTGACCGTTGTACGTGAAGCTCTGAAAGTGCGGCGTTCGGATGAACAACTACGAAGCGTCACGTTCAGTGTCGTTCCATTCATCGAGGAGAACGAAGTCCGTGGTTTGTTGATTCTCGGAGAAGATGTAACGGATGAACTGCGCATGCGCGAGAGTCTGTTGCAGTCGGAGCGGATGGCGGCCATCGGGCGCGTGTCGGCCAAGATTGCGCACGAAATCCGTAACCCGCTTTCCTCGATTTCCCTCAATGCCGAGATGTTGGAAGATGAATTGAGTGTGGCCACTTCCGATCCCGCCGAATTACGGCCGATGTTGTCATCTATCAGCCGCGAAATAGACCGACTGCACTCGATTACCGAAAACTACCTGAAATTCGCCCGTATGCCGGAAGCTAAACCGGAGGTTCTGGACCTCAACCGCGTGGTGCAACATTTGGTCGAGTTTTACCGAGCGGAGATGGAAAAGCGCTCTCTTTCCTGCAATGTGGAATTGGAGGAGCGACCCGTACGGGTGCGGGTCGATGAAAACCAGATCGTGCGGGTTATCCATAACCTGATCAAGAATGCCATCGATGCCACTCCGAGCGGGGGACGTATCGATTTGCGCACGTCAATCGCTGGAGACGAATGCGAAATTCATGTTTTCGATAACGGACCGGGTGTTTCGGCCGATCTGCGCCAGAAAATCTTCGAGCCGTTTTTCTCGACCAAGTCTCAGGGAACCGGGTTGGGACTGGCCACGTCGCAGCAAGCGGTGATGCAGATGGGCGGGCGTTTGGTTTTCGTTGCGGATGACGAGGCGGGTGCCCATTTTTGTATCGGTTTACCACGATTGGAAGATGACGAAGTCGAAAACAGCGTGTGATGCGGCTGTTTTGCGGTGATTTGAACCGGATTCCGCGGATTTTGAAGTCGGATGAAAAGGCTTTACTTCCCTCCGGCTCTGGGCTATAGTCCGCCTCCGAATAGGAAATGTCGATTCTTGATGTCTGAGGTCAAAATGGTGAAACGGTTTCAACAGCTTGCCTTATCGGTCGTATTTGTTTCGGTGTTGTTGCTCGGAGCGTCGGCGGAAGCCAAAGACGTGGCGGGACGTTTCGGGTTGGGGCTCGACAATACCTTGACCGCAGCCACTTTGGGGATTGGGGACATACCCTCCACACCGAATTCCATGAATGCACCCAAATTCGGGATGTCGTTCAAATATTGGATCACCAACGACTGGGGAATTGCCGGGGTGCTGGGTGTGGCTTATGCCAGCGATTCGGCCACCGAGGGCGTGTACGACGATGACCAGGGATTTTGGGCCTTCGCGTTGGATGTCAAGGGTATCTACAACTTCGCCAAAGGCGAGGACGCCAATATGGGCGTTTTCCTCAATCTGCATATGCGCAAGGAAAGCACCACCTTGCGACGCCCGGAAGGCGCTTACAATTCCAATCTCGGTTTCGCCGTTTCCGCCGGTTTCACGCCGGAAGTATTCTTAACAGAGAACTTCGCTTTTGTTGCGGAATTCGGTTTGACCATGCGTTTGCAGAACGGTTTTGCCGCCGGTATCAGCGGGGACAACTTCCTCGGTGGTTTGGGCTTCCACTACTACTTCTAAACGTCGGTTCCGTCGCTGCCGATGATCGACTAAGTATTCTCAAAATCAATAAAGCAATTTTATGCTCGCCGCTTTTCCGTAGTAGGCGCTGAGGATTTGTGCGGCTGTTTGACCGGCTTTGGCACGTCCGATCGCGCCGGTCTGACACATGCCCGCCCCATGACCGAAGCCCGCTCCTTTAATGACGAAACGTTCCGGGTAGGGGGCCGCGAGCGGCTCGGAGCCGATGCGAATCAGCGCTGAGGGTAGATTGCCGAGAAGACGGCGGATTTTCAGCTCGCCGGTGAGGATGGTTTCGCCTTTATCGCCTTGAATTTTCAGGTCGATGATGCGGCCCGATACGCCGCGCCGAAGAGGAACCAACGCCTGGATTCGCCCCACCGACTGTTTGGCGTCGAGTTTTTGGGTCAGTGTGGCGGCATCAATCGTGCGAGTCCAGCGGTGATGTCCGTTTCCATAACCGGATTTCGAGGCATAGGTCACGGGGGGATGATCGAGAAAGGCATCAAGGTTGCTTGAAGTGATTCCGCCGCTATAAAGCGGATTGGGTGGACCGTCGAATCGGCCGCGTAGATTGGGATCGACCACCTGAAACCAGACGTTTTCGTTGTTTTCGGTGTGTCCGCCGCTGTTGGCGCTGTAGACGGTATCGACCAATTTCCCTTGCGCCATCAGAAACTGGCCGCGTGTTTGCCAGATGGCATCGTCGGTACGTACATGGTGGCTATCGACGCCTTTGTACACCTGGCAATGTTGACTGGCGCAGAGATGAAAGGGATCGGCCAAATGACGGGTGCCGAGCTTCGCCAGAAGATGTCCCCGTGCGGCGATGGCCTGGGCTTTCAAGGCCTCCATGGGGGCGGAAGGGAAGATTTCGGCGGGGACGGTGCCTCGCAGGATGTCGTCGAGCCCCAGCCAATTGCCCAATGTCAAAGTTCCGTTGCGGCCGATCACCACGTACAACATCCCGGCGAAAGAGCGGCTCTCGCGTTTGGTTTTTCCGAATCCTTCGTCGAAGGCGGTATCGACTGCGGTTATCGGTTTATCATCGCAGGACAGCAATTTGACCATCCCACTCGATTCCGCCAGAACGTTTCCTTCCACCAGAATCTGCAGATGTCCGCTGGGGGGAGCGGTCATTTCGTGGAAAAGATGGCTTTTGAGCCCGTAGCGTTTCGTCAGTTCGCGTTGACGTGCACGAGCAGTCTCGTTGCTGGTGAATGCTCCGGCCGTCAGCAAGTAGCGGACATTGCTGATGATGTCGCCGTTCAAGGAAATGACCGAGCCGATGCGGTGGACCATCAGATCGAGCCCACGTTGTTTCCAATCGGTGATGCGCGGGCTTAGATTACTGCGATCCCGAGCTTCGATGCTTTCCACCACCACGTGTGCGCGTGTCTGGGCTGGTTTCGCGTCGAGCAATCGGACCGTGACCGGCCCGCTGGTGATGACGGGAAGAACACGGCCTTCTTTGTTGTAAATCGTTAGATTCATGGAAGAATCTGAACTGAAGTTGAATTCCTGTTGGTCGACGGCTAGGCCGACTCCCACTTGCGGGGTTCCCTCTCCATCGAAGGTGAGCCGGTTGGAATACATTTCTTGCAGGTGATCGGTGTTTGTATCGGCAGGAACACTTTCGCTCCATGCCGGTGTTGCAAGAGAGAGAAGGAGTAGGAGAAACACAAAGACGTGATAACTGTGGTTTGGAAAAATCATTGCGGTCATTTGATCCTGAGGCAAAGTATGGTATTAAAGCCCTGCTGCGGCTGAGGCCGGATGGGTCGGGAAAATCTATCAAATAGATGAAACATGAGCAAGTGGATAATCGTTATTTCGATCATGGGTTGTCTGCTGTGGCCATTCGGTGGTGCAGCGCAGGAGGACTCCGTCTGGGCGCGGCAGCCTTTGCCATTGTGGGGGTTGAGCTTTCAGGATGTCTCGTTGCTGATGCCGGGATTCAATCGGACTCCGGCGGGATTGACGGCGTTCCAGCGGACCCGCATCGCTCGTTTCATGAAACAAGTGAAGGTTCACGATCACCCGGCTCGCCTGTATTTCAGTTTCAAATCCAATCGGCTGTATGAGGCGGAGTACGATTTCCAGAAACCGGATACCGTGCTGCGCGATCGGCTTCTGGCCGATCTGACCCGCCAGTTCGGTCCTCCATCGCGGCAAGGGGGAGAATTGCGGCCAGCCGGGGAACCCTTCGTCCGGCGGGATGTTTGGGATCTGTCCTGGGAAACGCCGCGTGCACGTGTCAATCTGCGCTATGCACTCAATGTGTTTAGCGATGGACGCACGGTGCCGTCCCTGTTTGTCACGCTGCGTGAAACGGTCGATTCAAAACCGGATTCAGGTGATCGCCCACGTCAGCTCGTTTCGGATGAAGAAGCATTGACCGGTGGAGCGGAGGTGCTGCTTGGTATCGGGGGAAGCCTTTCGTTTCGCGACCTGTCCATCATGAATGAGCCGATCGAAGATTCCGCGCAGGTTCGGTTGGACTTAAGCGAATTGGAGACCATCTGGCGCAAAGCGGATGTGATGCTGATGCCCGTTTCCGATGTGAAGGGCGACTGGCGGCGCGATCTCAATCGGCGTGGCGTCGATGGCGTATGGCGAACGACTCGCGGTATGTTGGAAACGTCCAATGAAAACCAGGCAGTACCGCCCCGGGTGAAACGACAGGCGGGAATCGAGCTGTTCAATTCACTTTCGGCCGAAGTGGTGGCGGCTGATGTGGTGGATGTAAAGGGATTGCGGCTGGGATTGCTCGCGGTGGCTCCACCCGAAAGCGCCATGAAGGACAAGCCGGGCAATCCTGCGGATTCCGCGTATTTCCGGCAGCTTTCGCAGACCGCTCAACGTATCGTTCGCAATGCGGATCTGCTGGTTGTCTGGATCGATTGGGGGGATGGACAGAGAGATTGTATTGACACTTGGCAACGAAACATGGTTCAGACGATGTTCGACGCCGGGGCTGTGTTGGTTGTCGGAGCGGCGGGCGACCGGGTTTTAGGTGTTCATGAACAGGGGAGTCACGTGGCTCTTTTCAGTGTGGGCCGATTACTGCCCGACAATCGGAAACCGGGGGAAGCGAAAGAAAGCTTGATCTTTTGGGTCACCTTAAACAAAATGGGCATCCTTGGTTATGATGTGGTGCCGGTTCGCACCACGAAGGTTTTGGGTATGCCGGTGCGGCCTGTTCCGCTAAAAGGCGATGCCAAGCGTCTTTTCATGAAGAAATTCGCCGGTTTCGGTAAAAATTGTGAGCGGTGAATACGCTAAGAGAATAACATTCAGGAGTTTCGGATGAGCGAGTATGCGTCTCGGACAAAGAGTGTAATAAAGGTTTTTTGGATTTTGGCGATCTGGTTCGGTCTGTGCTCGACGGCTTTGGCCGGCTTGAACGAGGGCGAAGTCAATGCCTATCTGAAATTGGCGCGGCAAATTCCGAAAAACACTTCGTTTGCCTTTATGGCGACCAACGTGGATGCCAGTTTGACCGCCTTCGACTCTATTTTGAAAGAATACCACCAAACCGATCCCTCTTTCCGTTACGATCAGGTGATTCTTTCGATGAAAGGGGCGTTGGGCTACAATCCCTTCGATTCCGCCGATATGCTTGCCTCCGGTTTCGATTTCGATTTTGGTGTGGCGGCCTTTTCCCTGACGCATGAAGCCCCTCCGCTGGTGATCGTCAAAGCCAAAAATACCGAAGCAGTGGAGAAGGTGTTGGTGACACTTGCCATGCAGATGGGGCAGCTCGTTCCGTGTCCCGACGAGAGTTTCGAAAAAATGAAGTTACGCTACTTCAGTCAGGACGGCACGGTCAACACGCGTCCGGGGTTGGGGTATGCCATTAAAAACAATATGGTTTATCTGATGGCTGAACCCGGAGATCGAGAGAGCTTTAAGCGTGCGTTGAAAAACACGGTCGGCTTGGTGAAATCGAAGAGCCTGGCTGCGGACCGAGGTTTGGCCAACATGCTCAAACACCAGAAAAAATGTCCGGCTCTGATCAGTTACAGCAATTACCATGAATATGTGAAAAGCCTGAAACGCGGGACCGCCCAGATCAAGGAAGAACTCAAGAATCAGGCCGCCACGCCGGACGAGCAGTCGGCCCTGATGTTGCTCGATGAAGTGTCGGCTTTCGCCGATGGGTTTGACGCACAGATTTTCGCCCTGACACTCGAATCCGATAAAATCACCTTTGTTCATGAGCTCGTTGGACCGAAGAAAAAAGTTAGAGAATTCAAAAATATGTTCAGAGGTGACAAGGGTGTCAAGCGTGGCCAACTGGATTTATCGAAAAAAGTGGCCGGATACCTTTATGGCGCGATCGATCTGAAGGCTTTCGAGGATTTTCTCACGCGCAATCGGCCCGATATCGAGAAGTCGTTTGTCGACTGGAAAAAGCGGTTGCAGACGGACGGCGGCATTGATCTGGATGCCGATGTGGTGAACAACCTGAATGGTGAAATGGCGGTGCTCTACTATGGTCTTTCGCCCATTCCCGCCGAGGTCGCCCAGTCGAATACGGTGACGGAGACCCAGATGGTCAACTTGGCCAAACTCGTTTTCGCCGCTGGTGTACGTGACTCGGCCAAGGCTCAAGCCGTGCTCGATCGGTCGGAGAAAACCGCCATCAGCAAGGGAACACCCCCCGAAACTTTTTCTATCGGCGGTGTGTCGTACCGGCGGGTGAACGTTGATGGCTTGACGATGGAGTACGGTTTGCATGGCGATCTGTTTCTGTTGGGGATCGGAAATCGGGCGATCGAAGCCGCTTTGGCCGGCCCACGCGGGTTGTCGGTCGTCGCAGATGACTCCAGCATGGGGGTTTTGCATTTGGACTTCGCAACCGTGATCCGTTCGATGGAGAATCTGAAGCCTCCTGCGGATTCTCCCAATACCCAGTTGCACCAGCAGTATAACATCTGGAAGCAACAGGTGGCGGGAAAGCTGAGCTTTTTCAAACAACTTCGCATTGTCGCCGAGCCGATAAACAGTGGATTCAGGACGGAAGGCGTCCTGTCTTACTAAACGTCGATGCCTCGTATTAAACTGAAAACGGTTGTCTTGTTTTACTTGGGATTGCTCGCGGCTGCCTGGGTGTGGACTTGGTTGCGCGGGGATCTGAATCCCTTCGTGCATCCCGATTGGCAGAGCGCGAATCATCTGCCCATTTTGAAAGGCCTCGGGTTGGGTGCGGCAACGGCGATTGCCGTCGTGGTGCTTTCGCAATTGGCTTCCGTCTATTTCGAGTGGGCCCGACGGATGGAACTCGAATTCATCCGTCTTTTGGGTCCGTTACGTACTTTGGATATTCTGGTTCTGGCCGTTCTTTCCGGTGTTTGTGAAGAGGCCCTTTTTCGTGGAGCGATGCAGCCCACCCTCGGATTGGCCCTGACGACGTTGATTTTCGGTTTGATGCACATTGGTCCCAGTTTGGCGTTTATGCCCTGGACGCTTTCCGCTCTTGTTCTGGGTGGGGTGATCGGCTATTATTTCGAGATAACCGGTACGCTGGCCGGTCCGATCGTTTGCCATATTCTCATCAATCTGATCAATCTCAGCTTCATGCAGCGACTTCGTCGGCGGCTGGAAAAAGGCTGACAAAATCGGAAATATGTGTGTAGGCAATATCTTGACCGACGCCATGCGTCATGCTACGGTGCCGGATTATTGTCGGACTCCGTCTGTGTTGAGAAAGGATAATCCGTGACGTTTCAAGAACTGATTCTCGCCTTGCAGAAGTTTTGGGGTGAGCATGGTTGCCTGATTGTCCAGCCCCATGATGTGGAGACCGGAGCGGGCACCTTCAATCCGCATACCTTTGCCCGCGTGCTGGGGCCCGAGCCCTGGAGTGCGGCCTATGTCGAACCGTCGCGGCGTCCTACCGACGGCCGTTATGGCGAAAACCCCAATCGTCTGCAACGGTATTACCAGTACCAGGTGGTGATGAAGCCATCGCCGGACAATATCCAGGAACTCTACCTGGAGAGCCTGAAAAGCTTCGGTATCGACCCCAAACAGCACGATATCCGCTTCGTCGAAGACGACTGGGAATCTCCGACCCTGGGTGCCTGGGGACTGGGTTGGGAAGTCTGGATCGATGGCATGGAAATCACGCAGTTCACCTACTTCCAGCAGGTTGGCGGGATCGACCTCAAACCGGTGACGGCGGAATTGACCTACGGCATCGAGCGCATCGCCATGTATATTCAGAATGTGGATAGCGTCTACGATCTGAAATGGAGCGAAGGCGTCAGTTACGGCCAGGTGCATCACCAGGACGAAGTGGACTGGAGCCGCTATAATTTCGATGAAGCCGATGTGGACCTGCAGTTCAAATTGTTCAGCCAGTTCGAGGAGGAATCCTTGCGGCTGGCCACTGATGGACTGTCCCTTCCGGCTTACGATTACTGCCTGAAATGTTCGCATGCGTTCAATATGCTGGATGCGCGGAACGCCATTTCGGTGACCGAGCGACAGCAATACATCGCTCGGGTCCGCAAACTGTCACGCCTGTGCGCCGAGGGCATCGTCTTGCAGCGCCATGAGATGGGCTACCCACTGATGAATGGACTGTCCGATGGGGAACGCGCCCATCTGGCCAAGCATTGGGATCCGATCGTCAAGCGCCTGCAGAAGCGCCGCGATAAAACTTCAACTACCGGCAAGAAGGGCTGAGACGAGGACGCCATGGCGGAATTTATTTTTGAAATCGGATGTGAAGAAATTCCGGCTGGGTTCATCGAACCGGCCTTTACCGCGCTTGAACGTCTGTTCAGCGACGAATTGCGGAATCTGCACATAGACTTCGGCACCTGCAAACCTTTCGGTACCCCGCGCAGGCTGGGGATCGTGATTCAGGATGTCGCCGACATGCAACCCGATCGCGTTGAAGAAACATTGGGCCCGAAAGTGGCTATCTGTTTCGACGCCGACGATCAGCCGACCAAGGTGGCCATCGGCTTTGCCAAAGGGCAGGGGGTGCCGGTCGAAAGCCTCGAACGTGTCGAAGGCCCCAAGGGATTGTGTGTCAAGGCAACAAAGTCGGTGAAAGGACAAGCGACTGCCGAGCTTCTATCGCAGGCGATCGGTCGTGTCATCCCGAAAATTCCCTTTCGCAAGTCCATGCGTTGGGGGAGCCATGATGAAACCTTCGCTCGACCGGTGCATTGGATTCTGGCGATTTTAGGCGGGCAGGTGCTTCCAGCCAGCTTTGCGGGAGTGACAAGCGGAAACGAGAGCCGTGGGCATCGTTTCATGAACGGTCAGCCGTTTGTCGTTACGAACTCCGAGACTTTCTTTGCCGAATTGCGCGAACGCTTTGTGATGGCCGATATCGCCGAACGGCGTTTGATGATTCGTCGCAAAGCGGAAGAGCTGGCCGCCGAAGCGGGCGGCGAATTGGTTTTGGATGAAGATCTGGTGGAAGAAGTGGCCAATTTGGTGGAGTATCCTTTCGGGGAGGTGGGGCGTTTCGATGACGATTTCCTCACGGTTCCGAAAGAGATTCTGGTCAACTCGATGATCCACCACCAGAAATATTTCCCGGTGCAGGACAAAGACGGCCGTCTGTTGCCGTGCTTCGTCGTGTTCATCAACACCCGTGTCGATGATCCCGCGGTGGTGGTGGCCGGTAACCAGCGTGTGTTGCGCGCCCGTCTGGCGGACGCGCGTTTCTTTTACGGTGAAGATCGCAAGTCATCGTTGGAATCGCTTACGGCAGGGCTGGGAAAAGTTACGTTTGAAGAACGACTGGGAAGCATTGCCGAGAAGGTCGCGCGCATGCAGGAGCAGGTGCGCTATCTGGCCGATTGCGTGGCTGAAAAATCTCTCGACGAGGCGTTACGCAGTACCGCACTCTGCAAGGCCGATCTATTAAGCGCAGTCGTTTACGAATTTCCCGATCTACAAGGTGTGATGGGGCGTATCTACGCGGCGTTGGATGGCGAGCCGGAGGGCGTGTGCCGGGCCGTCGAGCAACATTATTGGCCGCGCTTCGCCACCGACGCCCTTCCGCAAAGCGATACGGCGGCCTTGGTCGCGCTGGCGGACAAAATGGATACCATCGTCGGCTGTTTCGGGGTGGGCTTGATCCCAAGTGGAACCGCCGATCCCTATGCCTTGCGTCGTCAGGCTCTCGGAATTCTGCGCACGCTGGCCGATCGCGACTACCGAGTTTCGCTGAAAGACTGGGTCGCGCGAGCTGCCGACATTCTGGCTTCGAAATTAACCCGGAGTCTTGAAGAAACTGTGGTCGATGTTCTGGCTTTCTTCGAGGGTCGCTATCGGAACTGGCGCAGCGACACTTTCCGTCAGGATATCGTGGCTGCCGTAACCGCCGCCGACTTCAATGTTCTGCCAGAGGCAGATGCAAAGATGGCCGCTCTGGCGGACTTTCAGAAACAACCGGAGTTTTTGTCGCTAGCCACCGCCTTCAAGCGCGTGATGAACATCCTCAAAGAACGTCCCGAGGTGTCCGTCGCTCCAGATCTGTTCGTGGAAGAGGCGGAGAAAGAGCTTTGGGCGGACTACCGGAACGTTCGTGACGTTTACGAAAAGGCGGTTGCAGGGGGAAATTACGGATCTGCGCTTGAGTCGCTGGCGCAGTTGAAAGCGGCAGTCGATCGCTTCTTTGACGACGTTCTTGTCATGGACAAAGATACAAATATACGAAACAACCGATTGGCGTTGTTGACGTGCCTGGCGGATCTGTTTACGCTCGTCGTGGACTTTCGCCAACTTCAAACCGAGCAAGGGTAAACGAATCGTGAAACGGCGAATATCGAAGCCTTTTGCGATCATAAAACCGGATAGTCTGTCAGTTAGTTAGGAGGACACCATGGCCGGAACCCGCAAATGGATGCAGATGTTTGTCGCGCTGGCGACTTTTCTGCTGCTTTTAGTCGCCTGTTCGGGAAATGACTCCAATCCGCCCGTGGACGGCGATTCCGACGGGACCGATGGCGATTCCGACGTGGATGTCGAAAACGATGCCGAGACGGCGGAACTTGACGGCGATGAGGATGCCACTGAAGGGGAAACCGAGCCTGAGTTCGAAATGCCGGATGAACCGGAAAACCGGGTTGTTTACGAAATTTGGGGACCGACGACCGTTCAGCGCAAACAGCCCTACAATCGGCTGCCTTTCCCCTATAACTTCTTCACGGTCTCCGATTCCACCGCGAAAACCGGGTTGCGCATCAACCTACTGGCACAGCCGACTTACAGCGTTCCGATCATCAACAGCAATATGATCGATACCGGGTTGTATTTCATGGGTGAAATTTATCAACAACATATCAACACCCTGGATGGCTTTTCCACCTTTGGTATCAATACGTTCGAAGTTTATCCCGATATCGATCCGGCCTCATTACCCCAAACGCCCGAAGAATCGGTATCCGATGATAGCCCTATCTGGCTCGTACAATTGGAAGAGGGTTCCTCCGATTTCGGCACCCGCATTCCCATCCGAGTGGAGCGAACCGAAGGCTTCGAGTTTGGTGAAGATGATAAGGACGATCACGAGCATCTGTTCTGGTCCGTGTCGGTTCGTCCGCTGCGTCCGCTCGATCCGCAAACCCGCTATGTTGTAGTCGTGCGGCGCGGTCTGACGGCCCCAGGGGGGAGCGAGTTGGAGCCGTCGGTGCATTTCGGCATGGTTTCGGGACGCCTGCCGGTGAATTCCGAGGCCTTCAGCGCCGACTTGATCCAGGCCGAGCGTGAGCGCTTCGCTCCGGTGATGGCGGCGTTGACGCAAGCTCCGATCGGGGTGGCGCTCGATGACCTGGTCCTGGCTTTCGATTTTACCACCCAGACTCTCACGACGGACCTTCTGACCATCCAGAACTGGTATGACGATGGTACCTTGCCTGACCCCGATGTGGATTTCGATGTCGATGACGACGGATCGGCAGATCTTTTCACCAGCGCAAGCTGGCCCGCCGAATTTCCCAATGCCAATGTCAGCGAAACAAACCTGGGTGCGATGTTGCACGGCACGTTTACCTCCATGGATTTTCGACTGCCATACGAAGTCGAGTGGGATACGAACCGGCGGCGTTCATTTGAGTACGATGAAAACGGGGATCCGCTCCCGCAAAATCCCATCGATGTTCCCATCGTGCTGTACCTTCCTAAGGAAGCGACATCACAACCTTGCCCCGTAGTAATTTTAGAGCATGGAATCAACTCTCGTAAAGAAAGCGTTCGAGGCCTCGTTCCGGACTTTCTGGCGCGTGGCTGGGCGGCCGTGCTGATGGATCTGCCTTATCATGGCGAGCGTAACGACGGCAACAACTCCGGGCTTTCTTATGTGGATATCGCTTTTCCGCTCAAGGCGCGCGCTGCCTTCATGCAGTCTGCCGTCGATCACATTCAGCTTGCCAATCTGCTTGGCAACTGGGATCTGGACATCTACCCGGCGGGCGGAGATGGAACCATCGACATCGATGCTGGGCGCGTTGCTTATGTCGGCCACTCACTGGGTGCGATTTCCGGCGGGTTGTCGGTTCCCATTTCCAAATATATCATCGGTGGAGCGTTGATCGCAGGTGGTGGAGGTCTGATTGACTATGTCCAGCGCTATCTGGAGGATTACGGCCTCAATACGCTTTTCCCGGACCATTATCTGGATCAATACGCGACGGTCGCCCAAACGATTTTGGATGGAGGCGATTCGGTGAATTATGCTCGGTTCATCGATAATCCGGTTGATGGTGCGCAGATGAAATCTGTTTTATCGCAGCAGGCCATCGATGATGGGACCGTGCCGAATGCCGTAACGGAAAACTTTGCGCGCGCCGCAAGCTTGCCCCATATTATGCCGGTACAGCGGTCGGTTGAAGGGCTGACACCTACAGAGGCTCCGGTAAGCCGTATCGGCTATATGCAGTTTGATCCGATGGATCATGGGGCTGTATTTTCCGGAACCTATCCGGAGAATCGGGATCGCATGCGCGCACAAGTGTATCATTTTCTCGAAACGTTGTTCGAGGACGGCGAGGCTGAAATCATCAGTCCTGAGTAAGGGAGGAATGTGGGATGAAAGAAGGTTGGTTTGAAGGTGCGGATGGCACGCAGCTGTATTACCGCGTAATGGGAGACGGTGAAATTCCGTTGGTGTTGAATGACGGCATCGGCTGTGAGGGCTACGCCTGGAAATATTTCATCCCGTATTTCGAAAAAAATTACAAGATCGTGCACTGGAATTACAAGGGACACGGTCGTTCCGACATGCCGCGCACGATGGATCATCTTGGTATCGAAGATTCCTGCCACGATCTGGCGAAGCTGTTCGATTTCCTCGATCTTCCGCCGGTGGTTATGGTTGGTCATAGCATGGGTGTGCAGGTGGTGTTCGAGATGGCTCATCTGTACCCGGAAAAAGTTTGCGGGCTTGTACCGATCTGCGGGAGTTACGGCAATCCACTCGACACGTTCCATGACAATAAGTTGCTGAAAACCGTCTTCCCCTACTTGAAAAGCGCCATTGATTCGCATACGGACGTGCTTCAGAAGGTTTGGACGATTATTACGACGAGTGAACTTGCCTACCAGATCGCCGTCCACATGGAAGTAAATGGAAAGCTGGTCAATCGGAACGATTTCACCCCGTACTTCGAGCATATCGGGAAAATGGATGTCAATCTATTTGCCTCGATGTTGGCTGCTGCACAACAGCATAGCGCCAAGCCGCATTTGCCGAATATCAAGGTTCCTGTCGTTATCATTGGTGGCGAGCGCGATACCTTCACTCCCATGTGGCTTTCCCATGAGATGCAGGGATTGATTCCCGGCGGTGAATTGCTGATGATCCCCGGCGGTAGCCACACGGCCCCGATTGAAATGCCGGAGTATATCCATCTACGAATCGAAAAATTCCTCAATGAACGGGTACGACCGCGCGTGGAAACGATAGCGGCTAAAACCGCCAAGAAGACGACTAAAAAAACGACCCGAAAGAGCTCGGCCAAAGCTAAAACAACCGGAACAAAAAAAACCAAGGCTGCCTCCAAAAAGAAAAGCACGAAGGCGGCAGCTGTCAAATCCACTGATAGTAAATCCGCTCCCGTGGAGAAAGTCGCTAAAGCCTGAATTCGATCTTGAAAAGCCGCTTAATGATGGCACGTTGAACTATCACGATTCGTAGGAAAGGGTATCCTCATGTCGGTAACGGAAAAGCAGATTCTCGACGCGCTCTCACACGTCAATGACCCCGAATTGAAACGTGATCTGGTTAGTCTTGGCATGATCCGCGATGTCGTCGTGCAGGATGCGGCGGTGAGCTTCACCGTGGAATTGACCACCCCGGCTTGTCCGCTCAAGGACACCATTCGCCATGATTGCGAAGAGGCCGTCAAAGCGGTTCCCGGTGTCGATTCCGTTACGGTCAATCTTGGAGCCCGTGTACGTCCCGATGGCCGGCAGGCTGGAGAGGAAAACCTCATTCCCCAGGTGAAAAACGTGATTCTGGTCGCGTCGGGGAAGGGGGGGGTCGGAAAATCGACCGTGGCGCTCAACTTGGCTTGTGCGCTTCGTAAGTCGGGTGCGAGTGTCGGGTTGATGGACGCCGATGTGTATGGTCCGTCGCTGCCGACCATGCTCGGAGCTTTGGATGTTCGACCCGACGCCGTTGAAGGCAAGGAAATGATCAAGCCGATCGATGTTGCCGATTTGAAGGTGATGTCGGTCGGGTTTCTCACCGAGCGTCATGCTCCGGTGATCTGGCGAGGTCCGATGTTGTCCAGCCTCATCACCCAGTTTTTGAGAGATGTGGAGTGGGGCGAGTTGGATTACCTGATCGTCGATCTGCCGCCGGGAACCGGTGATGTGCAGCTCACATTGTGCCAGAAGATCAAGGCGACCGGCGCGATCCTCGTGACAACGCCCCAGGATGTGGCGTTGGCTGATGTGTATCGGGCCAAATACATGTTCGATAAAGTCGGCGTCCCGGTTTTTGGGGTTATCGAGAATATGAGCACGTTTGTCTGCCCGGATTGTAAAACCGTGCACGAAATATTCCCTGGTGGCGGCGGACGTAAAATGGCAGAGGAGATGGGACTCGAACTCCTCGGCCAACTGCCCATTCATCGGGATATCAGTGCCGGAGGAGACAAGGGCGTTCCTGCTGTGGTGGAGCATCCGGACTCGGAATATGCGAAGATCTTCGTCGATGCGGCGGGAAAACTCGCAGGCCGGATCAGTCGGCAAGTGTTGGGCGCGACAGACTGACGATTGCGCTGGAAAATTCAAGACCTTAAAAAAGCCTTCCGTGGTTGCGGAAGGCTTTTTTAAGGATCACTCGTTGTTTTGTTCAATGTAGACGAGAATGCGTCCACAAGCCGGGCAGCTCATTAGCTGGTTGCCTCGAATCAGCTCGTTGAACATCTGAGGGGGGATTGCCATGTTGCAAGCGAGGCAGTGTCCATGTTGAACCTCGGCAACGGCGAGCCCTTCTTTGCGTTCTGCGATATACTCGTATTTCAAGTAGATGCTTTCACGGATGTTTTCCTGCTTTTCATCGCGCAGGTCATACAATTCTTCGAGGGTTTTATCCAACTCGACGATCCGTTCTTCCAATCCTCTGCGTTTCGCCGCCTGATCTTCGGTGATTTGCTTGATTTCTTCGCTTAAAAGAGCCTTTTCTTTGCGCAGTTCCTCGATTTGCTGGTCGAGTTCTTTCAACTCGATTTCCAACTCGTCGCTGGTTTTTTCCTGGGTTTCGACTTCTTTGACGAAAGCCTCGTACTGCTTGATGTTTTGAATGGCAGTTTCTTTGTTGCGGGTGTTTTTGAGCTTGAGTCGCTCAAGATCCAAGGACTGTTTCTTTTCTCCTAGGTCATCTTCGATGATCACCATCCGATTCTCGACTTCTTCGAGTTTCTTGCGGCGTTCATGCAAAACGTCTTCCAGGCCTTCGAGTTGTCCGGGAATCTTGTCGCGCTCTTCCTCGAACTCGATGATTTCGTTGTCGAGTTCTTGCAGCTCAACCAGGAGCATCAGTTGGTGTTGGATCGAATTTGGGCCGTCTTTGAGGGGTGTAGACATGCGTTCGCCTCCGCGTGCAATCTCTAAACGCCCGCCTAGGCGGGCAGAATCAAACCGTTTTCAACAATCCGGATATCAAGGTCGGAGTCGGATAGCCCTTTGTCCCGTTTGGCGGTTGCAGCTTCGCTGAGTGAGCGAGCCGACGTGGGGATATGCCGAGTGTCCGTTGCTTGATGGTCGTCGAAAGTTCCTGTGATTTCAGCTTCATGGCGCTTTCTGAAGCTTGGGTGTATCGGGCAACAAAAAAAGACGCTTGGTGTAGGGCGCCAAGCGTCTGGTTTGGTGTCGTTGCGAATTTGCGATAGCGGGAACTGCACTCCAAGCCGATTATCACCTTGCAAACGCCATGAAAAAGATGGTGGGCCCACCAGGATTCGAACCTGGGACCAACCGGTTATGAGCCGGGAGCTCTACCACTGAGCTATAGGCCCAGCACGAAGCAGGGTCCGAAGTATACCCGGAAAAAGGGAAAATGCAATTAAAAAATGTTAGAATTTATCACTCCCTTTTCATCCCTTCGTAAGCAGTGCCGAATTGACCGGGAAAACACCGAATTCGCCGGTTGTTCGATCGTACATTTTCACCTTGTTTTCGTCGTTTGCAAGACGCTGAAGGGCGGTCAATCCTTCTTCGTTACCCACGTTTACCAGGGCTCTGGCCGCCTGGTAACGGATGAAGGGGTCTTCGTCGCGCAGGGAGCCGACCAGCATGGGTGTGTAATCGTTGTATATTTCCGGGGTGACTTCGCAAATTCGAGCCATGCCCCAGTGCACGCCGCGCTCGAAAGGCGAGGTGTAAAGGTAATAGGCCAGAATGCGATTGTATTCCGGGGCCAATTCCGGCACGCATGCCAGAATTTCTCCCAGGCTTTCAGGAGCATTCCAGATGACTCCACCTGATTCGTCGTTCATTTGCCAGATCAAGCGGCGGATAACCCGTCGAACTTTTTCCAGGCTGGTGTCGGCTATAACGCGCGATGCGACTCCCATGGCCTCAACGGCGCGCCAACGTGACAACGGGTTTTCGTCGAAGAGCAACGAGATCAGGGTTGCGCCGACATTGGATGTATTGCGGGTCCATTGCTCCAACGCCAGCCAATCCCGAGCCTCGACAAACATACGCGCATCCGATTTTCGTCGGAGATGTCGGGTTTTTTCCATAATTTGCTTGCCTGAACTAAGCGGTTGTCGTGGGCATCGTGAAGACACGTTGTCCAAGTTCGCGGTCAAGCATGAAAAGCCCGTATCCTTCTTTCCCGACCATTTTCAGATGCTGCACGATCGTGCGCACATTGGCTTCTTCTTCGATTTGTTCGTTGACAAACCACTGCAGGAAAGTGTAGGTGGCCTGATCGCCTTCTTCCATGGCCATTTTGGCGAGAGCGTGGATTCGGCTTGTCACAATCTTTTCGTGTTTGAGAGCATCCTCGAAAGCGGCCAACGGTGATTCCCATTCGGTCGGCGGTCCATCGATTTGCTTGAGAACGACGCGGCCATCCCGGTCGTTGATGTAATCGAAGAACTTGGAAGAATGAAAAAGCTCTTCCTGGGTTTGTATGCGCATCCAATTGGAGAAACCCGGAAGATCCATGCTTTCGAAATAGGCCGACATCGCCATGTAAATGTAGGCGGAAAAGGCTTCGAAGTTTAACTGATCATTCAGCTTTTCCTGCATTTTATCGCTTAACATCGTTTATTTTCTCCATAGTCCGTGCAAATTGCAATATTCGCGCGCCGCCACGTTTTCGGCGTCAACGTTGAAGAACGCAGTCGGCGCTTCACCTGGGTTGAGGAATTGACGATAGGCTTTGTTGTCGGCCAGCAGCTCGATCCATTCGATGTAATGCTTGTCTTCCATCGGGTGGCTGACGCTACCTACGGTAACTTTGTAGCCACCGTCCACTTTCTCGATAACCGGAACGTGTTTTTCCGTCGCGGCATCGGTGGTGTTCTCGGTTTTCAGGCTCATTTCCTGGCCACAGCAAACCAGTGCGCCGCCCGCTTCACGAACCACTTCGACCATATTGCCGCAGACACCACAAAGATAAACTTCAAGACGCTTCGTCATTGTTTTTCCTCCCGTATATGGATTGCCGTTGCTTCTAGATTATGCCTAGTTTTCGGATAATACTTCGTCGTCGTATTCGATTTCGAAGCGCACCTTGTGCTGAGCCTCTTCACGGGCAAGGGCCATCAACGTCTCGTAGAGGTCCAGATCATCCACCGACTGGGCCAGATCGAGATACATTTTGAAAGACGCTTTTTCTTTTTTCATCGCGAGAATAAGAGCTTGGGAGTAGTCCATTTCGGGTGTCGGTGCGCTGTCTACGACATATTCGGCGATTTTAAGATCCAGGATTTTGCCTTCCGAAGCCTTTAATTTTCCCCCGCGTTTGATCGCTTCGAGTTTGGCCTTATGGCCCATCTCTTCTCTGGCGAAGTCGTGAAAAGCTTTCTTCATCCATTCGGACTCCATTTTGTCGGCTAGGCCGCGGTAAAAGTCGGCAGCAGCAACTTCTTCCGCAATGGCGAAGTCCAACAGCTCTTCTACTGATTTGAAGGTTTTCATGGGCAATCCTCATGTTCAAAATTAAGACCGGCGGAAACACGAAAGAATTCCGCCGGTCGATTTGGAATTACCAGTTTTCACCCAACACTTCGAAGTGGGCCTTCGGATGGGCGCAGGCCGGGCAAGCTTCAGGAGCTTCGGTTCCCTCGTGCAGGTAACCACAGTTCCGGCAGCGCCAAACGATGGTGCTACCTTTCTTGAAGACGGTTCCATCTTCGATGTTCTTGGCGAGATCCCGATAACGCTTTTCGTGTTGTTTCTCAGCGACACACACCGCTTCGAAAACTTTCGCGACCGCTTCGAAGCCTTCTTCACGGGCAACCTTGGCGAATTCGGGGTACAGGATCGTGTGTTCTTCGTTTTCACCGGCGGCCGCCGCCAGCAGGTTTTCCAATGTGGTACCGACTTTACCTGCTGGGAATTCGGCAGTAATTTCGACCATGCCACCTTGCAGGAATTTGAAGAAACGTTTGGCGTGCTCCTTTTCCTGGTTGGCGGTTTCTTCAAAAATGTCGGCGATTTGTACGTAACCTTCTTTTTTCGCAGCGCCTACGAAATAGGTGTAGCGGTTACGTGCCTGGGATTCACCCGCAAAGGCCTTCAGCAGATTCTTTTCGGTTTGCGTTCCTTTGATATCCGGCATCCTTACTTCCTTTCATTCGATTTTCGTTTGTTCAGAACGATTTTCAATATTCTTTACGTCATGGATACATGCCTTGTTTGATCAAGGCAAGGTCTGATAGAAGCTTCTCATGCTTCTGTTCATCCTTCAGCAGATAGGAGAGCATGTATTGAAGCGTTGCATCGGTCGAACTCTTCCCAAGCAGCGTATGAACGGCCTCGCCGAAGGCGATGGTACGTTTTTCGATTTCGATATGGCGTTCGATGGTCCCCCATATCCTTTCCAACTCTTCGACCTGCAACTGAATTGGCTCTTTTTCCAAGCTGTCGATCATCAGTTGTTGAATGCGGTGATGGAAATTGGAGTCGCGCTGGATAATCTCCATCACGAATCGAATGAGGGGATTTTCGGTTTCCGCTAAAACTTTCGCCGTTTGGGTGATGGAAGCGTTTTCGACTTTTTGCCACTGCTTAAGGTTCCGAACCAGTTCCTGATGAATTTCTTTCGTTGTCGGCATCATTCACCTCCTTCCGGCTGTTTGATTGTTTTACCGTTTTTTCCGTGCTTCTCGACGGAATTTTGTTCTACTCATTCAGCCTTTTTCAGAAAGCCGTTTTTTTTCGTTCCTTAAAAGCTCCAATATCGCCCTCAGTTTCGTTTCATGTTCCATTTCCTGTTGGGCCAGTTTTTCGAAAAGAAGACGGGTCATCTCATTGATGGCCGATTTCGATGTGTTCAAATATAGGTTGTGTGCTTCCCGTTCCTTGGGGATGGAGCGCAGCACCACTTCGATCATTCGATCCAATCCTTTTATTTCTTCACGCGACATTACCTGATCCTTTACGTTATTCGGACGGGAAAGTGATGCGACCGCCTAAGAAGCCAAGCCCCATGACGATGGGAGCGGAAACAATCGTCAGAGCTCGGTAAGTCCATAGCAATATATCTGCGGATGCACCACCGCCGAACGCGGCGAGTCGAGTTCCCAGAGCGCCAAGCAGAACAATACCCAAAAGCACGGATAAAAGAGCCTTCTTCTTGTAAATGGGTGTCCAGATGGCCCCGTAGTTGTAAGTCCAGCTTAGAAGGCCGGTTGCCACGGCTCCCGGAGCAGCTAAAAAGGCGAAGATGAGGTTATAAAAAGCGGTCGCTTCCAGCGCCGGGAGATCGAATAGGACGCCGATCACGGTAAAGATGGCCGCAGCCAAACACAGCGCGATGGGAAAATGCACTGATATCGGATGCGGATGACGCTTCAAGATGGCCGCAGCCAAAGCCCCGGGCTGTGGAAATTCGGCTATTGTATCGGTCGGTTGCGGCTGCGCGAGTTCGCCGACCAGTTCCATGCGTTCGAGTACAACCGTGCCATGCGGAGCGGCCTGTAATTCGAGTGAAAGATTGGCTCCAGCCGGATGACTGCGCATGTGCTGACCGTCTTTCCATAGACGGCTGTTCGTGACGTCGTAGACCTTGCCATCGTGGGCGACATAGGCGGGGCGGCCTTCTTTCCCATCGTTTTTTGCAAGCTCTTCCGGGGTGATAGACTTCATGTAACTTCCCTTCTATTGCTGTGACTCGGTCAAGATGGATCGCGATTCCATCCCCGTACAGCTCAGTGCAGGTCGATTTCCCCGTGTTTGCCTCGGGCGGAACTCATAACGATTACAAAGTTAACGAATTAGGGGTTTGATAGAAAATAACAAATAGTAATAACAGCCATAACCGATTGTTGTTTTACGTAGGGCGAAACTGAAAAGACTTTGTGGAAATTTTAGATTTGACTTGAAATTCGGAGGCGGGCTTTGTATGCTCACGCGGAATTCGGGGATTGTCTGGACGAAAGCTGCATAAATGCCCGCTCCGCTTTATCCTTTTTTTCTGAAACTTGACCAACAACCTGTCCTGGTCGTGGGTGCCGGTCGCGTGGCGTCACGTAAAATCGAGTCGCTGTTGCGCTGCGGTGCCAGTGTGACCGTTGTGGCTCGCGATGCGTCTCCGGTCGTCGAGACCATGGAGCAACACGGGAGAATCCGCCTTTTCTTGCGTGACTTTAGCGAGTCCGATTTGGAGGGTGCTCGCTTGGTTGTGGCGGCCACGGCCAATCGCGGGTTGAACGAACGGGTATCCCAACTGGCGCGCCAAAGCGGAATCTGGGTCAATGCCGTTGACATGCCGGAGTTGTGCGATTTTTACGTGCCTTCCATCGTGGATCGGCATCCTCTGACACTGGCTATCTCAACCCACGGAAATGCGCCTGCGTTGGCTCGGCGTATCCGGCACGAATTGGAAGAGCGTTATCCGCAAAGTTTATCCCGTTATGTCGCTCGTCTGGGAGAGTTGCGAGAGTCCGTGCGCGCACGCCGACCCGACTTGGTCCAGGCGGCGGGGGAAAGACTGGCGCAATCCACCGCACTGAGTTTGTGGTTGGAAGGTCGGGAAGCCGAGGCGGAAAATGTGTTGTTGGGCGAAATACAGCAGGTTTTAGACAACAAACATAGCTAAGGTTATCGGTAACATGAGCGAAAGCAAAACAACGCAGATCGGCTACGTGGCGCTGGTGGGAGCGGGACCGGGTGATCCGGGACTTATTACGCTACGGGGGATGCACCTTATCACGCGGTGCGACGTGCTTGTGTATGACAACCTGATGGCCGATGAGTTCGTGGCGTTGTCGAGTGCGCCGGAGAAAATTTTTGTGGGCAAAAGCTCGGGATGTCATGCCTTGCCGCAAGAGGAAATCTGTGCGCTGCTGGTAAAAAAAGCACAAGAGGGCAAGCGTGTGGTGCGTTTGAAGGGGGGAGATCCTTTCGTCTTCGGCCGTGGCGGTGAAGAGTGCCAGGCACTCGCACTCGCCGGGGTGCCCTATGAAGTTGTCCCCGGTGCAACGGCGGGAATCGCCGGAACCGCTTATGCAGGAGTGCCGGTCACGCATCGGGAGGTTTCACGTGGGCTGACCGTTATGACCGCCCATTTCGCCAAAGATAAACAAGTGGATCTGCCTTGGGAAGCCTTGGCGCGTCTCGATCATACCCTCGTTTTTTATATGGGAGTCGCTTCCCTGGAAACCGTATCGGGCGAACTGGTGAAGCATGGATTAAGTGCCGAGATGCCCGCCATGGTTTTAGAACGGGCGACCACCGGCGCGCAGCGCGAAATCATTTCCGATCTGGCTTCGATCGCCGCAAAGGCCCGCGAGGCGGGAATTCGACCGCCCGGACTGCTGGTGGTCGGGAACGTGGTGAATCTTGCCCAAGAGCTGGCCTGGCTGCCGGACCGGCCCTTGGCGGGTAAGCGTGTTTTGTTTACGCGGGCCGCGGAATCGCAGTATGAAGCGGTTCATCGATTGCGCTTGATGGGTGCGGAAGTGCTGGACCTTCCGGTCGTAAGTGCCGAAGAGCGCCGGGAGGATCCGGCCATCGATCGGGCAATTGACGAGTTGGATCAAGTTGATGCCATCGCGTTCACAAGCGCCATTGCCGTCGACCTTTTCTTCAAACGTCTGAATCGAATCGGCATGGACGTGCGTCGTTTGGCTCAGCACACCTTGGCTGCCGCCAGTCCCACGGTTTTAGAGGCTTTGCGGCGACAAGGAGTTATGGCCGATCTGACTCCCGAGAAAACCGGAGCCGGACAATTGGCCAAGATGCTGCAGGCGGGAGGGCTTCCCACCGGGTCGCGGGTTTTGTTGCCGAGAAGCTCGGCCGCCGATCAGAGTTTACCCAAAGCCATGATCAAAGCGGGCTACACCCCCGTTCCCGTCGATTTGTACGATTCTGTCTCACTTGATGTTAATTTCCTTACCGTGAAGCTGGCCAACTGGACGCCGGAAGCCATCCTGTTCCTTTCCGGTAGCGGTGTTCAGGCTTTACATCGGGCGGCCCCAGGACTATTCGAAAATCCAAACGGCATCATTTGGGCCTGTATCGGGAACAAAACATCTGAATCGCTGGTTAAGACAGGAGTGAATTCGGTGTGTGTGCCGGAACAGCCCGCCGTTGATGCGATGGTGGACTTGGTTGTCGAGCAGTTTCAGCGCTCTACGGCCCCGCGTTCGATAAAAAAATGAATAGCCATTCAAAAGAAAGTTGACATTACCAAGCGGCTGCGGTAGACCGACATGAGTCGGTGCCACTTCGATTACCCATAAATCAGCTCGAAGGAGAATGAACATGGCGGATGCCGAACTGAAAGACAAGGTCATTGGTTGGTTCGAAGAAAAATCCAAGGGCGCCAAGAAGAAATTCTACATGCGTGATATCGTGCAGGCCATGGTTGCCGAGGATTACAAAAAGCGCGACGTGCAGAAGGCCGTGAATGAGCTTACTGCAGAGGATCGCTTGATGTACTGGTCCAGCGGCAGCACGACCATGTTGGTGCTTCCTGAGTATTATCGCGAGTAATTCGTTAAGAGATTTTTCGTGGACGTTGGGCCGGATACATCATCGGCCCAACGTTTTTTTCTATCAACAGTTGACGAACCGCGGGTAGGGCGCGTGGCGGTCTTGGCACTTGATTCAAGTTCCGTTACCATAGCGGCTCGTTATACTAATCATACTCATTTCTTATTGGACGGTTGATTACTTGCAGTGATAATGTCGCTTGGTTTTTCATCCCGAGATTCGGTTTTATTACAGCTCTTTAACAGGCGTAATAAACTTTCTATCGGCGGCCCGTTCGCGGTTCGTTGAATGATACGGAGTACGACAACCATTTGGGTTTGTTGCTTTTACTTAGTGTTGATGATGTCCATACCTTAAAAAGACAGCATCTCTTTTCACAAGGAGGAATGAGTTCATGCCAGACAAAGAAACTCCTCTACTTAATCAACTAGAGACGGGGCCTTGGCCTAGTTTTGTTGCCGAGCTTCGCAAGGCAGCCAAAACCAGCGAGATGGCCGCAGCGGTTATTACGCAGCTCGAACAGTCCTATGTTGACAGGATCGGCCACTGGAAGCACGGCGGTATCGTGGGTGTGCGCACCTACGGCGGCGGTGTCATTGGTCGTTACTCCGACATGGCCGAAGAGCTTCCGGCCGTGGCGCATTTCCACACCATTCGTGTGAATCAGCCGGCGGGTTGGTTTTACACCACTGAAGCGCTACGCACCATCTGCGACATCTGGGATGAGCATGGTAGCGGCTTGACCAACATGCATGGGTCCACGGGCGACATCATTCTGCTCGGAACCACATCCGAAGAACTGCAGCCGACCTTCAACGCGTTGTCGGATGCCGGGTACGATCTCGGTGGTTCGGGTTCGGCCCTACGTACGCCGAGCTGCTGCTGCGGCGAAGCTCGTTGCGAATGGTCCTGCTTCGATACCATGGATCTTTGCCAAGACCTGACCATGGAATATCAGGACGAGCTGCATCGTCCCATGTGGCCGTACAAGTTCAAGTTCAAGATTTCCGGTTGTCCCAACGACTGCGTGGCTTCGATCGCCCGTTCGGACATGTCGATCATCGGCACCTGGCGCGACGACATCCGCATCGACGATGCGGCGGTGGCCGAGTATGCCGACAATGGCACGGACATCATGGAAGAATGCGTCTTCATGTGCCCGACTCGCTGCATGCGTTACGATGCCGCTTCCAAGAAGCTGACGATTCAGAACAGCGAATGTACCCGTTGCATGCATTGCATCAACGTGATGCCCAAAGCGTTGTTCATCGGCGAAGATCGTGGTGCGACCCTCCTTATCGGCGCGAAAGCCCCGATCGTCGAAGGTGCCATTCTTGGTCACGTGTTGGTTCCCTTCATGAAGATGGAATCGCCCTATACCGAGCTTAAAGAGCTGGTCGAGAACATCTGGGATTGGTGGGATGAGAATGGCAAGATGCGTGAGCGCGTTGGCGAACTGATCAACCGGGTCGGCATGCGTGAGTTCCTTAAAGCCATCGACATGGAGCCTCTGATTCAGATGGTGAACTACCCGCGCGACAACCCGTTCTACTTCTGGGACCAGGAAAAGGTTGCGGAAGATATCGCCAGTCGCAAAGGCTGATTGATTAGCATCGATTATTATACATCCCAAGACTAGCCAAAAGGAGAGTATAATGGGAGAACAATACTACGGAAAGACTGACATTGGGCCACCTGATTTTAAACAGTTCCTCCCGCCGATTATCAAGAATAATTACGGCAAGTGGAAGTATCACGAGATCCTGAAGCCGGGCGTGATGGTTCACGTCGCTGAGGGCGGTGACAAACTGTTTACCGTGCGTCAGGGTTCCGGTCGCTTGATCGCTACCGAATCGATTCGTGAATACTGCGAAATCGCGGACAAATACTGCGACGGCTACCTGCGTTTCACCAGCCGCCACAACGTGGAATACCTGCTGAGCGACGAAAGCAAAGTTCAGCCGCTGCTGGACGATTTGGCCGGTCGCAACCTGCCCGTCGGTGGAACCGGAAACGGTATCACGAGTATCGTCCACACCCAGGGTTGGGTGCACTGCCATACGCCGGCTACCGATGCGTCGGGTCCGGTCAAGGCCGTTATGGACGAGCTCTTCGAGTATTTCGTCGAAATGAAACTGCCCGGCAAACTGCGCATCGCGCTGGCTTGCTGCCTGAACATGTGCGGTGCCGTGCATTGCTCGGATATCGCCATTCTGGGTATCCACCGCAAGCCGCCCCACATCATGGACGATGCGGTGCATAAGTCCTGCGAAGTCCCGAACGTCGTGGCCGCGTGCCCGACCTTCGCGATTCGTCCGAATCCGAAAGAGAAGACGGTTGCCGTCAACCAGGATAAATGCATGTACTGCGGCAACTGCTACACCATGTGCCCCGGTATGCCGCTGGCCGATCCGGACGGCGATGGTATCTCGATCTGGGTAGGCGGCAAAGTGTCGAACACCCGCAGTGGTCCCGCTTTTTCGAAGCTGGCCATTCCTTACATCCCGAATAACCCCCCGCGTTGGCCGGAGACCGTTGCCGCCATTAAGACGATCGTCGATTGTTACGCGAAGGGTGCCAAGAAGCATGAGCGCGTTGGTGAGTGGATTGCCCGCATCGGTTGGGAAAACTTCTTCAAAGAGACGGGTTTCTCCTTCACTCCGCAGCACATCGACGATTTCAAACATGCGCAAGCCAGTTATCGCTCCACCACTCAGTTCCGTTGGTAAGAGCTACGCTTAGCGTATGACGATATTTACTCCCCCACCCGAAAACCGGGTGGGGGAGTCGGTTTAAGAAAACACGCAAACAGGAGCTCACGAAAGGCTGCGAGCCTTAGGAGTATTCGATACCCTGGCAATGACCTTGCAAATACCACGATTATTGGTTGCCGGAACGGCTGGAGATAGCGGGAAAACCCTCGTGACTCTCGGGTTGATTTCGGCCATGAGGGGGCAAGGGCGAGATGTACGTGTTTTCAAAAAAGGTCCGGACTATATAGATGCCGCCTGGTTGGCCGCCGCCGCCGGTTCTTCTTGTGCCAATCTCGATACCTACATGATGACCGGTGAGACGGTTACGCAGCTTTTTTCAAAGAAAGCGAGTGGCGGGGATGTCGCCATCATTGAAGGAAACCGTGGGTTGCACGATGGTGTGAGTGCCCGGGGCTCGCACAGTTCGGCTGAGTTGGCGAAACTGATCAAAACCCCCGTACTTCTCGTTATCAACGCGACAAAAGCGACGCGGACGTTAGCGGCTGTGATTCTTGGTATGCAGCATTTGGATCCGGACGTATCGTTCGTCGGGGTAGTTTTGAATCGTGTTGCCGGAAAGCGGCATGTTCGGGTTGCGACGCAAGCTATCGAAGAAATTTGTGGAATCCCTGTATTGGGGGCCATTCCGAAGCTGCCCGCCGAGCATCGCATCCCCGGACGACATCTTGGATTGGTTCCGGTTGATGAGTACCAAGGCTTGGAGGAAAGTCTGGCCTATGCCGGACAAGTTATCGAAAAACATCTTGATCTTAAAGCTTTAGATGAGCGTTTATCTAATTTATCTACCATACCGGCTGCGTCGGTGGAAATTGCCGATAAACCCGCAGCCTCGGTTCGTATCGGTATTCTAAAAGACGGTGCTTTTTCTTTCTATTATCCTGAAAATATTGAAGCTCTTGAACGTGCGGGTGCCCGATTGGTGACCATCCGTTCCATGGAGGATACTCAGCTTCCCCCAATCGATGCGTTGTATATCGGTGGCGGGTTCCCGGAAACTCACATCGAACATCTGGTTGGAAATCGCTCATTGAGAAAAGCGATCGGTGATGCGGCGAAAACCGGGTTGCCGATATATGCCGAATGTGGTGGCTTGATGTACTTGGCAAGGTCGATCCATCACGATGGGCGGAAGTATGAGATGTGCGGTGCGCTACCCATCGATGTCCGGATGCATGCGAAACCGCAGGGGCATGGCTACGCCGAATTGTCCGTCGACCGGCCGAACCCATTTTTCGATGTCGGGACGCAGCTTGTGGGACATGAGTTCCACTATAGCGGAGTTGAAGGCAAGGTGGCGGATACGGCTTGTGCTGTCTTGCGCGGTGCGGGTGTCGGTGCGGGGCGCGACGGGATCTTGCATCGCAATATTCTCGCGCTTTATACGCATTTGCACGCTTGTGCGACGCCAAGCTGGGCAAAAGCGATAATACGAGCTGCTGAAAAATACAGTAAAATCAAGGAAGAACCGGCGACAGGAAAAAAATCGATGCAGATGGCATTGACGGCGTGAGCTGATAATGCCATAAAGATATGTCGTGTTTGTAGGGTAAGGATTAATAACGTGGAATCTGTCATTACAAAAAAAGAAATCGCCGCCATGTTCAATCCCTCCGAGGGAACATGGGACGACCTGATCGATCGCCATTTGGAGTATGTTTCGTTTCATCAGACATCCCCGGTTGCTTGGTATAACATCGGCTTTGCGTTCGCCGAGAAAGGCCAGAGCGGGAATGCGGAAATCGCTTTCAAAAAAGCGCTTGAGCATAACCCCAATATGGTTGAAGCCATGGTGAACCTGGGGGGCTTGGCTTTTGGTGCACAGAATTGGGATGCCAGCATCGCTTACAACGAAAAAGCATTGGAATTGAATCCCAAAATGAACGAAGCGAAGTTGAATGTCGCTTATGCGCATTTGATGAAAGGCAATCACGACGAAGCGCTGAAGCGTTTTCAGGCGATTTTGGAAAAGCAGAATAAGAACGCCAATGCTCTCTATGGCATGGCGGTTGTGTACGATTCGATGGACCGCACTTCCGATGCTCGCGAATTTTTCAATAAGGCGGTGGCCATGGGAGCCAAGCCGAGCCCGGAATTTGCAAAGAAAATGCGTTCCTGACCGATTAATAAGGTTTGTTTTCGGGATATCCCGATCAGATGCGTTAGACGTAAAGGCTACGCGACTTGTCAACCAATCTTGCTAGGAGGAATTACCTATGCCGATGTTTGAAAAGGGTAACGTCAAAGTAGAGCTGGATGAAGATGGATTCCTCGTCAATCCCGACGATTGGACCGAAGATATCGCCATTGCGTTGGCCGAGACGGAGGATATCACCGATCTGACCGAAGATCACTGGAAGCTGATGAACTATCTGCGCGATTATTATAAGAAATTCGGTGTTGCGCCGATGATCCGCAAGCTCTGCAAAGAGAGCGGCTTCCAGCTGAAGACCATCTACGAAATGTTCCCGAGTGGCCCGGCGAAGGGTGCCTGCAAGCTCGCGGGTCTTCCCAAGCCCACCGGTTGTGTCTAAGCTGATCGATGCAGGGCGGTTACGGTTCTCGTGATCGGACCGCCCTGCGATTTTGATTTGGGTCTCTTCTTTTCGGGTGCGACAAAGAAGGGTCCGTTGGTGCTGTGTCATCAGTTTTACTGCAGTGCTGTCTCTCGCAACCCGGTTATATACATAATTGCGTAATCCTATGCAGGGTTACAAGCTGCGGTCTGTATTGAGCGGACCAATGGCGCTTATTCGGGATGTATGTTCCTCTGAATACTCGGTAATAAGTGTCATTCTTGTAATCTATTGGACTTTGGAGTTGGCTCCAGCTAGCTTGGGTGGCGACCAATATGTACGAGAAGCCACCACGGTGTGCCGGCATTTCCCGATGAGGTAGAAGTAGCGATGGCGATTGAGGATCGGCTGGCCGAACACAAAAAACAAATTTTAAAGCGCTGGGCGGAGTTGATTGCGGGCACCTATCCTGCCGAGACGGCTCGCTTTTTTGCAAGGGAAAAGGATCGTTTTGCGAATCCGGTCGGTTACAATATTCAAGAATGTATCCAAGCTATATTTGATGGACTGCTGCAGCATGCAGACGGTGATTACTACGCGCAGGCGGTCGACGGACTGGTGCGGGTAAGGGCTATTCAAGAATTCTCGGCTGGACAGGCCGTCGCGTTCGTCTCGCTATTGCGCTATGCAGTCCGGGACGAATTGCTGAAGGATGACAGCGATACGGATTTGTTACGTGAAATCATGGATTTCGATTTGGCTTTGGATCAGGTGCTGCTCGTGGCTTTCGATGCCTATATGGGGTGCCGCGAGAAAATTCTCGACATCAAGGCTCGGGAGTTGAGAAACCGCCATCAGCGCATATTGAAACGCTACGAAGCGATGCTTGTCAAGGATCCGGCGTTGATCGAGCCGGATACCGATACGAACAATTAACACGAAGCGAGGTTGCGGCAGATGAATGCCCTAGGTTCACTGGTTTTCTCCTTACTGGCTATTGCGGCGCTCATCGCGTTGGCGTGGCTTGGGGTCGGAGCTATAGGCCTGGATATGGTCTTCGGCGTGATCATTCCCTATCTGGCCATACTGGTCTTTTTGGTGGGGTTTGTGTACCGCATTGTCAAATGGGCTCAGTCTCCGGTGCCGTTCCGGATTCCGACGACTTGCGGACAGCAGAAATCGCTTGACTGGATCAAGCACGACACCATTGAGAATCCTTCCTCCGGGAAGGGCGCTTTTCTACGGATGGTGCTTGAGGTTCTGTTCTTCCGGTCGCTTTTCCGCAATACTAAGGCGGAATTGCACAATGAAGACGGCACCCGCTTGGTCTACGGCTCGAACAAATGGTTGTGGGCGGCCGGACTGGCATTCCACTATACCTTCCTGCTTATTTTTGTTCGCCACCTGCGCTTTTTTGCCGAGCCGGTTCCGGGTTTCATCCAGTTGGCTGAAAGCTTGGATAGTTTCGCCCAAATCGGCGTGCCCATCCTTTACCTCAGCGACTTGGGGCTGCTCGCGGCCGTGACCTATTTGTTTCTGAGACGGGTGGTGTCGCCGCAACTGCGCTACATCTCTCTGCCAGCCGACTATTTCCCGCTGTTCCTGATTTTCGCCATCGGTGTCACCGGCGTTATGATGCGCTATTTCACCAAGGTGGATTTGGTGGGTGTGAAAGAACTGGCAATGGGCCTGCTGACCTTCAGCCCGACGGTGCCGGAGGGAATCGGCTCACTGTTCTATATCCACTTGTTCCTTGTTTGTGCGTTGTTCATGTATTTCCCATTTAGCAAACTGATGCATTTGGGAGGCGTGTTCTTAAGCCCGACGCGCAATTTATCTAACAATAACCGGGCTGTGCGTCATGTCAATCCCTGGAACCACCCGGTTAAAACTCACGACTATCATGAGTGGGAAGAAGAAAACCGCGACCTGCTGAAGGCAGCGGAGATTCCGCTAGATAATGAGGAGTGGCACGAATGAAACCTCCGAAGCCAGAAGAACTTGTCCAGATAAGTTACGATCCGCCCGCCCAGGGGTGGATGGATAAAAAAACCGATTTTCGTCCCGGTACTTGGAGTTACCCGGCTACGGCGGATAATCTGAAATATCTGGATCTTCCCAATCCACGCAAATGGAGCCCCACCGATGATGATTGGCAGCTCCCCGAAAATTGGAAGGAAATCATTTTCGAGGGGATTCGCGAGCGGATAGACAAGTATCGCAGTTTCCGGCTCTTTATGGACGTTTGCGTCCGATGCGGAGCCTGTGCCGACAAATGTCACTTCTTCATCGGTTCCGGCGATCCGAAAAACATGCCGGTTCTACGCGCCGAACTGATCCGCTCGATTTATCGCAAAGATTTCACCCTGGCGGGTAAAATTCTCGGAAAATGGGCCGGGGGGCGCGAGCTGACCACGGATGTCATCAAGGAATGGTTCTACTATTTCTTCCAGTGCACCGAGTGTCGTCGTTGTTCCGTGTTCTGCCCTTACGGCATCGATACGGCCGAGATTACGATGATCGGTCGCGAGTTGCTCAATTTGGTTGGCTGCAACATCAACTGGGTACTTGATCCGGCGGCCAGCTGCTTCCGGACCGGTAACCATCTCGGTCTGTTGCCGCATACGTTCCGAGACAACATCGATTTCAATGTCGATGAGTTGAAGGACGCGACGGGAATTCAGGTTCACCCCACTTTCAATCGCAAAGGTGCGGAGATTCTGTTTATCACTCCCTCGGGTGATGTTTTCGCCGATCCGGCCATCTACACCTTGATGGGATACATGCTTCTGTTCGAGTATCTGGACCTCGATTACACCTTCAGCGCCTATGCTTCCGAAGGCGGCAATTTCGGTCTGTTTACTTCGCACGATATGATGAAGCGACTAAACGCCAAGATGTACGCCGAAGCCAAGCGACTGGGTTCCAAATGGATCCTGGGCGGTGAGTGCGGTCACATGTGGCGTGTGGTCAACCAGTACATGGACACCATGAACGGACCGGCGGACTTTATGGAAGTTCCGAAGTCGCCGATCACCGGAACCGTTTTCAAAAACGCCGCTTCCACCAAAATGGTCCATATCTGCGAGTTTACTGCCGACTTGATCAAGCATAACAAGTTGAAGCTGGATCCGCGGCGTAATGACCACTACAACGTAACCTATCACGATTCCTGCAATCCTTCGCGTGCGATGGGCTTGTTGGATGAACCGCGCTACATTCTCAATAACGTGGTGAACAATTTCCACGAGATGCCGGAGAATACGATTCGCGAGCAGACTTTCTGCTGCGGTGGTGGTGCGGGTCTCGGCAACGACGAAAACATGGAAATGCGCATGCGTGGCGGTATGCCGCGTGCCAATGCCGTTAAGTTTGTCCATGATAAACACGGAGTCAATTTTCTCTCCTGCGTTTGCGCCATCGATAAGGCCGTGTTGCCGTCGTTGATGAATTACTGGGTGCCGGGCGTGGAAGTTGGCGGTATTCACGAATTGGTCGCCAATGCTCTGGTCTTCGATGATAACGACCAGAACCGTGAGATGGATCTGCGCATGAACACTCTGCCGACATACGTCGAGCCCGAGGCAGAGACGCCGGAAGAAGGCGGCGAGCAGAAAACGGAGGAGGATAGCCATGTATGACAAGGGAAAGATCCTCACCGGATTGGTGATCTTCCTGATCCTGATCCTGTTCCCTGTCTGGTACAATGCTGCCAACGGCAAAGCAACGGCGCCAGACCCTAAACTGCCTCCGGGTGGTGGGAATTGTGTGATGGCCACCGATTACATGAAGGCCTATCACATGGATTTGCTGAACACGTGGCGGGATGAGGTTGTGCGTGAAGGCTCCCGGGTGCATGTCGCGCCGGATGGGAAAAAATACGAAAAAAGTCTTACCAATACCTGCATGCAGTGCCACACCAGCAAAGCCGAGTTTTGTGACCAATGCCATAATTACGTTGGTGTAAAACCGTATTGCTGGGACTGTCACATCAATCCTGAGGACTTCAAATAATGGATACGAGTAGACGCAAATTTCTGAAGATTGCAGGTTGCTCGGTCGCGTTAATCGGTGGCAAGCCGGTTTTCGAGGCTCTGACCAACGATCTGGCTGCGGCGGAGCCGGTCAGCTTGGGGCAAGCGTTGAAGGGCGGTCGTTGGGCCATGGTGGTGGACCTGCGAAAGTGCATGGAAAAGCCGGATTGCAACGTGTGCGCCGATGCCTGCCACAAAGTGCACAACGTGCCCACGATCGACGACCCGCAAGAAGAGGTCAAGTGGATCTGGAAGGAAAAATTCGAAAATGCCTTCGCCGAGGAATCCACGGAATACCTCAAGGAAAGCCTGAAGAACAAACCGACGCTGGTTTTCTGCAACCACTGCGACAATCCGCCCTGCGTCCGGGTGTGTCCCACACAGTCCACCTGGAAACGCGAAGACGGCATCGTTATGATGGACATGCACCGCTGCATCGGTTGCCGCTATTGTATCGTGGCTTGTCCTTACGGATCTCGTAGCTTCAACTTCTCCGACCCGCGCAAGAAGCTCAAGAAAGAAGATGTCAACCTCAGTTTCCCGACGCGCTCGAAAGGTGTTGTGGAAAAATGCAATTTCTGCGCTGAACGCTTGGCTCGCGGTCAGAAACCGAAATGCGTTGAGAGTTGTCCGGAGAAGGCCATGTATTTCGGAGATTTGCGTGACCCGAATTCCGAGGTCCGTCGTCTCATCCAGGAAAACTTCACCATCCGGCGCAAGCCTGGGCTGGGAACGAATCCACACATCTTTTACATAGTATGAGGACGCTATGCTTGAAAAAGCTCTAGTTGGAGGAAAACGGTATTGGACCTGGTTGGGGGTTCTGAGTGTTTTCATCGGAATCGGTTTCTTTACCTACCTCTACCAGTATTTCAATGGTTTGACGGTTACCGGCCTGTCTCGCGACGTACCATGGGGGTTTTACATCGCCCAATTTACGTTCATGGTCGGTGTTGCGGCGTCTGCTGTGATGGTGGTTCTGCCGTATTACCTGCATAATTACAAGACCTTCGGTAAAATCACGGTAATCGGCGAATTCGTCGCGATTTCGTCGGTTCTGGTCTGCATGTTGTTCATTTTCGTGGACATGGGCGGTCCCTCGCGTGTGCAGAATGTCATTCTATATCCCTCACCGAATTCGTTGATGTTTTGGGATATGTCGGTTTTATCAGGCTATCTGCTGTTGAATGTGGTGATTACGCGGGTGACCTTCTCCGCCGAGAAGAAGCAGATCGCTCCTCCCAAGTGGATCAAGCCGATTATCATTCTGTCGATTCCCTGGGCGGTTTCCATTCACACCGTCACGGCGTTCCTTTATGCCGGTCTGGGCGCGCGCTCTTTCTGGATGACGGCCATCATGGCTCCGCGCTTCCTGGCCTCGGCCTTTGCGGCGGGTCCCTCCCTGCTGATCATTTTGGTGATGATCCTGCGTCGTTTCACCAAATTCGATGCGGGTTCCGAGCCGATCAAAAAGCTGTCGGTCATCGTCACTTACGCGATGTGTGCCAACGTCTTTTTCGTGGCCATGGAATTTTTCACCGGCCTCTACAGCAATATCCCCGAGCACATGCATCACTTCCATTACCTGTACTTCGGTATGGACGGTCAGACGGGGTTGGTGCCGTTTGCCTGGACATCCGCTGTTTTGACACTCGTTGCTTTGGGTATTTTGCTGGTGCCGAGTTTGCGGAATAACGAGAAAGTCCTTCTCCCGACTTGCGTAATGGTCATTGTCGGTCTGTGGATCGACAAAGGCATCGATCTCGTCATCACCGGTTTCGTTCCGAGTCCGCTGGGGCATGTGAACGAGTATTTCCCCACTTTGCCTGAAGTTTTGATTGCCTTGGGCATCTATTCGCTGGGCATTGCGGCGTTGACGGTGTTCAACAAGATCGCGGTTACCGTTCGCGAAAATGCGGCCTGAACCTAGCTAGCTGATTTTCCCGAAATACGAAACGCCGCAGAGTTGATTCTGCGGCGTTTTTCATTTGTGTAGGTTGGGAATCCGTTTTGTCCAGGTGAATCTTGCTATGCAAGACCGCTTTCGCGTTTGATTCGACCGAGCTGATTGTTGGGGAATGATTGAACGTGCGCCCAGTCTTTGAAGCTTTTCCAGTCGCCGCCCCACACGCAGTTTTGCTTGCGAGCGGCTTCGCCGAGCGCTTCCCAGAAACCGTTTTTCATCGCAGCAGCCCCCCACGCCCAGCGTTTGTCGATGATATCGACCGCGCAACTGCACGGTGTGCCGTCGGGATGCTGGGCGTTATGGAAACTGAAGGTCACTTTACTGCGACCCTTGTCGTAAAGTTCCTTTTGAACGGCCACCGAACGCCAACCGTAAAACACTTTCGGTTGAAAACCTCGCTGATCCAATTCTTCAAGCATCTTTTCAACTTTGGTCCGGAAGTCGGGGCGTAGACTTTTCAATTTCTTTTCCTGCGACCAGCGGGCGCTGTCGCCGGTCCAAGTTATCTTTCGCGTTTTTGTGTTTTCTGCCTTAGGAGAAACGTTTGTGGAGGCGGCAGCGGGTTCGGTCGATTTCTTTGCATCCAGCCGCTCATTGAGTTTGCCTAAACTGCGCCCGCCCGGATCGATGCGTCCATCCGGCTGTCGCATGAAAGTTTTCTGAAAGGCTTTGATTTTGCGGATCGTGGCCGGTCCGATCAGACCGTCCAGGGTTAATTTCACTTTCGGATACAAGGTGTTCAAAGCTTTTTGGATGTTCCGAACATCTTTCTTGCGGTTGGCTCCGCCTTCCCCAACCGACGCTTCGATTTGACAGGCCATCGACCTTCCTCCACCCATTCGTTATTGTCTGCATAAGTCTCTTATGGAGTGATGTTAGCGCTTGTTGATATCCGTGTCAATCAATATTGAACGAAATGAATTACATGACCTGAATTAATCGGGTGACGAGCTAGGCATCGATTTCACAGTCCGAGCGTGGCCAACTACAGCATGCAAGAGTCAGATTTCCGGGTTCGACATGAGAAAGGGTGTTCGGTTCACCGCGTTCGATCTGGCCCGATACGATTTTAACCTGACAGACGCCGCAGTTTCCGTGAGTACAGTGGGCGTACAGAGGCAGTCCCGCCACGAGTCCCGCTTCGAGCAGGCTTTGGTTGTCGGGAACGCTTAATGTGAGGTTACTGCGGCGAAAACGAACTTGATGGACTTTGCCTTGTGATTCGGGACGATCCGAGTAGACGGCCGAGTGGAATGCTTCAAAGCGGATGTGGTTGGTGATGACCCCGCGTGAGGTGAGGTAGCCCATGACGGTTTTCATCATGCCATCCGGTCCACAAAGGATGTAGAGCGCTTCTCTGTCGATTTCAAGATAGCGGGTGAGATTGTCGCCTTCGAGACGTCCAACCGCTCCATGCCAGTCGGTGGGAGGTTGGGTTAATAAATGGGTGACACGAAAATTCGGGTTTTGTTGCGCAAGGGTGTCCAATGATTTCCGAAAGATAATGTCGTCGCCGTGCCGATTGACATCGACCAGGTCGATCCGGCTGTGGGTTTCGGTGCGACTTAACGATTGGGCCATGCTGAAGAGAGGCGCGATGCCGGAACCGGCGCCGACCAGAATCACGTGGCGTTTGGCATGAGCCTCGGGAATCAGATAGAACTCGCCGCTGGCACCGATACTGCGGAGGATGTCCCCGGATTTGACGTGATCGAGCAAATAATTGGAGGCACGACCGCCTGGTACGCGTTTCACCACAATGGAAAGGGTGTCGTGCGCGGCCGGATCGCTGCAGATCGAGTAGGCACGGTATACGTCGCGGCCCTCGATATTGAGCCACAAAACAAGGTATTGTCCTGGGTTGAATGCAATAGGATGGTCTGGCGAATTTTCGAATGTGAAAACGGTCGCATCTGCTGTTTCGCGATCGATGCTCAATACTTTCAGTTGGCGATAAGCCAGAGGCGACTGGAATAAAACTCGTTCGTCGGTTGGTGCACCCGCCATCGGTTCTTTCGGGTTAGAAGCTTGGCTTGTTTGTCGAGATTGTTCAATAATCGGCACGCCGACCTCCCTTTTCTTGTCGTTCAGGCTCATCGCTGTCAAACAGATGGATTACGAAGATGGATCATTCCGAAAAGAAGAGCGACTAATCGACGGGTGCAGCGTTCAGGTAGGCATTATAGCGTCGTCGTATTTCTCTGATATAACGAACGGTTTCATGGCCGCGTGCATAGCCGTAGCGACTGCGGCGGGCGTAAGCGGGCCGGGACAACAGCAGCATCGCTTTTTCGACATGATCGAACCAGCGGTTGGGGTTCCATCCTTTTTGCTCTGCGATACGGCGAGCGTCAAATAGATGTCCATATCCGGCATTGTAGGCGGCCAAGGCCATCCACATGCGATCTTTGACAGATAACTCGCTGTCCAGCCTATCGCGTAGATAGGCCAGATATCGTGTTCCGGCGTGAATAGAGGTCTCGGGGTGATGCAGATTCTTGAATCCATATTGGCGGCCGGTGCGAGGAAGGACTTGCATCAGGCCGACCGCTCCGGCGAAGGACTGGGCGTTGGGGTCGAACTGACTTTCCTCGAACATCTGAGCCACGATCAAGCGCCAATCGAAACCGTAACGGGCCGCAAATTTCTTGACCAGATCGTCATATGGGGAAAGCTGACCGACCGATTTCGCGCGAAACTGAATGTGTTTACGGATTTTGCGCTGATTCTTGAAATATTTTTTGTAGAGAATGTTGTAAGTCGTTTGCTTGTATTCTTCGGAAATAAATCGGTTTAATGCGGCAAGTAGTTGCGGGTTATCGGCGCGAACGAACCAAGCTTGCGGAACCGGGTCGCCGAGTGGGAACGCGGCGTCGACATCGCTGCGCCAAGTTAGTTCGATATCCAGGATATGGCTATCCGCCAGGGTCAGATCGTATTCTCCGCTTGCTACACGTGCGATGATTTCCTCGGTTTCGAGTTCTTCCGGAGCCTGAACCAACCGGAATCCCGCGCCTTCCGATTTCAGCTTTTCGAGTGTGGACCAATAACTGGAGCTGCGCCGGACCACGATCTTTCGGTCTTCGAGGTCTTTTAAAGACTGGATTTTTTTGGCATCATCGGCACGAGCGACTAAAATCTCCGAAACCATGTTGTAAGGTGTTGTCGGTGCAATCGATTCGAGCTTCCGGCGTTCGTCGGTTACCGTCATGGCGGCTGCGATGAGGTCTCCCCGTCCTTCTGTCAGCCAGGGGATTAAATCACCACGGGCCGGGGGGACGACCACTTCGACGCGCATGCCATGTTTTTTGGCGAAACGTCGAATCAATTCATATTCGAAGCCGAGCAGTTTACCGCGCCATAGGAAATAAGTGGCGGCGCTGTTTCGTGTGATCAGGCGCAAGGTCTTTCTTTGTAGAAGCTGCGGAAAGTCGTCTCGATATCGTTTGGGTGAGTGAGTCGCAAGCTTTTCGCGATTCAGAAAGCGGTCAAGTGCTTTGAGCAACTCAGGGGCATCCGGGCGCACAGCCCAGGCCGTAGCGCGTTCTCCGGAGAGATCGAACGACGGCTTTAGGTTGTAATCATAGGCCATTACGGCGCGAAGCAGGTTGTTGTCGGCAATGGTGATATCATATTTACCCGAGGAGACGCCACCGAGGATTTCTTGCGTATCGATTGTTTCCGGAACGGCGCCGAAGCGAAGGCCCGGATGGGTTTTCTTCAACTCCGTCAAGGTGTCCCAATAGGATGAGGATCGTCGCACCGCAATTTGGCGACCGACCAGTTCCTCTATGGATTTGGGTGGGTTAGGGTCGTTCGCTCGTACGACAACCTGTTCCTTGATGACGGCCGTCGGAACGGAGAATGCGACTTTTTCTTTTCGTGCCGGTGTCACCGTCAACGATGCGGCTACCAGGTCTCCTTTACCTGCGAGTAAGTTGGGTAAAAGATCGCGATGATTGTCGGTATGAATCCATTCAATTTGAATGCCTTGGGTTTTGGCAAACGATTCGACCAGCTCCATTTCGGCCTCGATAGGGAGACCGCCGCGAGGCAGAAAACGCCGATTGTTACGTTTGGGGATCAGAACGCGAAGTTCATCGCGGGCCAGGATATCCGCGAGATCTCCCTTTGCAACGTACATTGGTTTGGCTAATTGGGAAGGATTCGAATCGCTATCGCTTGTCTTCTGGTCTTCGGAAGACGCGTTTCTTGAGCAGTTCAGGCACATCACGGCGAGGACGATGGTCATCAAACTGAATACGACAGTTGACCGCCATCGTCGCCTTGCATTCATGCTTGCCGTCTCCTTGACCGGTTATACTGCAGAACACCCAGAATAACAGAAAGTAGGAGGGTCGGTCAAATGAAGCTAACGGGACACGTGCATGGAAGACTGAATTTTCGCCGAATGGAATCTCTTTCCCATGAAAAGCAGCAAGATTGCGGCTAAGAGACCCAGCACACTGATAATCAGAGTCGCGGTCAGGTTATCAGGTTGGAATTCGAAGTGGACTCGGTGTCGACCCGCCGGGACAACGACTGCTCGCTGCAGGTAATTAGCCGGAAAGACTTCCAATTTTCGTTCGCCTAGCCAAGCTGTCCAACCGGGATACCAGGTTTCGTTGACGATCAACAGCCCGACTGAAGCGGCGTTGACTTCAACATCGGCCATATTGGATGACAACGAGATGATTTTGGCCGGTTTGATCGTAACAGGTTCGGGGCTTTTCTTTTTTGTATGAGAGAGTAGGGGTTGAGGGATGTCGCTCGACGGGAGCTGGTTGCGTTCCAGAATGGCTTCAGCCGAGAAAGTCTTTGTATATTTAAGTTGTTGCAGAGCTTGCTTGTGGTCTCTGACCAGTCTGGCAGCCGGTGTCCAGAACGCGGCGGGCCAGGCGGTGGGGTTTTCGTAAAGACCGGGAGATTTGAGGCTCCAACCAGGTTTGTTCCCGATACGAGGAACCGTGGCGTGAAAATCGGTTGGATGAGGACCGTAGTAGCGGACATTGTACAAACTGAGCAATTCCGGACGGTGCCTCATCGCCTGTCGGACTTTAGCCCAGCGGAAATACACGAAATTCGTGGCATATCCCCTGAAATCTCTCAGCGACAGGCGGTCGCCCGGACCGTTGCTGATGTACCCTTCGTCCAGCATTCTCCAATCTCTGGCGAGGCCGTTCATTTCAATCGCTTTTGCATTGGTGGCGCTGGGCGACTGCTTGAGGGTTTGCAGGCCGATGGTGCGCATGGGAGGGGCCAATGTTGCCATGATCAGGACCGAGACGCCGATCGGGATTCCCCATCTTGCCATCCGTGCCGAAACCGAAACAGGATTGAGGCGTGAGTACAGCGCCTTTTGCAGGGTATCCAGACCGATACCCGCCAAGATGGACAGAGCCGCTCCGGGAAGGAGGATATAACGCACTGGGTGGCGGAAGAGGTCGAATCCCGGCAAAGCGCTTAAAACGCGAAAAGCGGGAAGCTCGCGGCCTACCAGGACCAGCAGAAAGAAGGTGGCCACTAGCCACCAGAACAAAACTTGATGGCGTAATCGTCGTTGAACACAAGCGCCCAGCGCCAGTAGAACCGGTACAAAGCCGATATACACCCAGCGCTCTTCACTGGTGGGGCCGGCGATGACGAGATGCTTTAGTTCGTGCAGCCGTAGGCTCATGCTGGAAAGGTAGTCGAAACTGCGGTTTTCGACGACCGAGAACGGAATGTGTTGCAAAGCCGGAAGCCAGACCACACAGCTGATCATTAAGGCGCACAGGAGGCCGCAAATCCCCATTCCAACAAAGCGCAAACGGCCGATGACGGGTGAGGGTTGGCTCAGCAGAAAGAGCGCATACAAAGCCGCGAACAACAACGTATACCATGCTCCCGGCGGGCTTCCGGCCACCAGGACGATGCCGCATAGAAGGCTGAACGCACCGAGCGCGCGGAAAGAGTCTTGGTGACGCATGGCGTGCAAGGTGAACAGAATCCAGGGCAGGTAAGCGGCGGGGAGAAGCAGGATATGGCGAATGTGTCCGGCAAAATAGGGCTGTAGAAGAAACACGAGAGCGCCGATGAAGGCGGCGCTGGGGGCGAGTTTCAGTTTGCGCTGCAAAAACACGAACATCCCCGTCCCCGCGATGGCAAGATGCACGAGAACCTTGATTTCCTGCAAGGTAAACGAAAGCTTTCCCAAAAGCATGGCTGCGGCGATGAACAGATAGTTGAGCGGATAAAAGATTCCGTTTTGCGGGTCGCTGATAAACGGATCTCCGGCGCGTTCGTAGGGATCCCAGAGCGGAAAGTGGCCGTCGCGCAGGCTGTTGAACAAATAGACCAGGTCGGGCCAGTATAACTGCAGATTATCGCCGCCAATGGCTTTTAAAGGCGAAAAAAGAGCATCCGCGAAGATGAGAAAGGGAAGGGCCGCCAAAAGGACGAGATAGAACCCGTTTTGTCTATGATCCGGGTGCCCGGAAGCCGATTGCGGCCAATCCATCGATTACATCCTGTTGTTGCTCAAGAACTCCAATGCTACCGTTTTGGCGAGAACGCGGTGCTAATCGCAGGGGTCATCCTCGTCATCGTCGTCATCATCGTCGTCGTCATCATCGAATAAGTTGAAGAAGCTGTCCATGTTGTCCATCGCGCGACGATAGGTCGGGCTTTTATCTAAAAACGTGATGCTGGCCACCTTTCGCATGCCGTGGCTGGCGTTATGGCGACGATCGCCGGGTCTGTAGCCGCTCAAGCCTTCGCCCAAATCGATGATGTTACCCACCGGTCCCGCTGCCGCTTTGGCTGAAGTCCAGATCGATCCACGAGCCAAGTTTCCGGCTTGGCTGGCTTCGCCTTCCAGACCCAAAGGATCGGTGCAGCGGAATGGACGGCCATCGCAGTACATGTAAGGTTCAAGTTTCAGTTTCCACTTCGCATCCCGGCTGATGAACTGGCCGATCTCGGGATCGAGATAGCGGAAGCGGAGGTAATACAAGCCAACCGATTCCAGCCACAACGCTCCTGCAAAGCGGCGCGGTTGCAGGGCCAAAGTTCCGGAGGCGGCTAGCACTCGGCCATATGCGTCATAACGATACGAGGCCTGTGTTTGGCCGCTGTCGTTGACAAGCCGCAGTATCGACCCGTTACGATCGAGCAGGGCGTAATAATTTCGGCCGCCTTGTTGTAAAACCGCCAGGCCGTCCGAATGATAGGCCGGAATGTAACGGCGCAGCAAATCGCCCGAACCGTCGTATTCGCCCACGAGCGTATATTCATACCATTGATATTGCGTGATGTCACCATCTTGATCGATTCGCGCCAGGCGACCGATCGGATCGTAAACCAGCGAAACGGTGGACGTCGGGCTGCTTGCTGATGAAGTCGCGAATTTCTCGACCGTTACAAGTTGATCGAAGGCGTTGTAGGTGTAGCGCCAAAATTCGCTTGTTCCGAGGTTCGTGCGGGTTGCTCGGCGACCGGCAGCATCGTAGGTGTATGTGTAGAGTGAATTCGATAGAACCTGCCAGGCTGTGTTGTAAGTCAAGCTCCCGGCGTAGTTGCTGGATGCCAGGCGTCCGGCTTTATCGTAAGTGTAAGTCAGATTGGCGGAGCCGGTCATGGAGGTGAGCCGACCCATGCCGTTGTAGCCGAAGCTCCAATTGTCGAAGCCGGGGATGTCCCATTCCGCACGGCTTGGCTGATTGCTTCCGTCGGGATAGGTGTAGGTGAGGGTTGCCCAGTCCGACTGGGTCTCGCCGTAAATCCATTCGATGCGCTGCAGGGAATCGAATGAGACGCTCTCGCGCAGGACGGTTTGGCCGTCGCCATTTTCGATATAGATATCCTCAAACATGCCGTTTCGGGCGCTGACCGCGATACTGACACCGCCTTCTTCGCTCAGTTCCCAGTCTTCCAGGTAATTGAAGTCCAAATTCCAGACGGTTTCATCATCGAATGTGACAGAGGTATCGACACCTTGGGTCGGGTCGAAACCGATGGTCAAGTTACGTGTGTCGCCGGTGGCTTTATCGGTAAGGCTTTCTATCACAACCTGGTTTTCCAGATCCCAGTCTCGAGTCAGCAGAAAGTCTGTCGATTCGGCGGAGTGCAAGCGTTCTTGGGCCGTGTACGTATAAGCGGTGTTCACGCCACCGAGCGTGATGTTGCTTGGCTGGTTATGACCATCGTAGTCGAGTGTCGCTTCCTGTCCGGCTGCGGAGACGCCACTTAGCAGTCGATTACCGTTGTAATTGTAATCTATCCGGTTTCCGTTGGGCATGATCAGCGCCGCGATGCGACCGTCGGATCGAATGGTCGCGTTCCAATCTTCGTCGAAAGGATCGGTGATGGTGCCCAGCATATCCACGCCGGAGGTTTCGCAGGCGTCGCAGGTGGCGCTTCGCTGGATTTCAGCGCTGAAACTGGCACCGGCGTCATCCGTCAGGCCGGTCATTTCACCACCTGGATTGTAGGTATAAGTCGTTTCACGGTTGAGGGGATCGGTGCGTGAGACGATCCGGCCTAAATCGTCACGGACCAGTATCGTTTCTCCATCCTCCGGATCGGTGATTTTCGTCACGTTTCCAGCCATATCGCAGGTGATCGTATAGACATTGTCCTGATCGTCCCAGATTTCCGTCGGAAAACCGTTTTCATCATGGTAGATGTAAGTTGAGACGCCGTTGCAATAATAGCTTGTATAGTCGTCGTAAAAGTCAACCGAACAGCCTTCCGCGTAATAACTCAAGTCGTATTCGCCCCATTCATCATCGAAACTTTGCTGTAGAACGGTCGTTCCCCACAAGCGCTGTTCGACAATCCGACCTCGGTTGTCCACCTGAGTGTGTACCGCTTCTTGGTCACCGCTGCTCATCGTGATGATCTGATCGCCCTGGATGGGAATGAACTGCCGCTGAATGGTTAGAGTTTCACCGTTGAGACTGTAACTGGCCGGTTCGCCGTTGTCTCCGTAGCAGGTTACATGCAGATGGTCTTCCCCGTCGATCATTTCCGCGCAGGCGTTCTCGGAGGTGACGATTTTGTCGGGATAGGCGGATTGCATCGGACTGCGGAAATTGCGGACTTCTCCGGTGTCGAGCTCGATTTGTTCGATGGATCCGTTGTCATCGAAGCTGTAGTCGATGGTTCCGGTTGTTCCACTACGTTGAATCAGATGTCCCTTTGCATCGTAGCTGAAATTAAGGGTTGAGCCACCGGATTCGCTGATTTGAGTCAAGTGGTTTTGGGCATCTAGTGACAAACTGCGCGTCACGCCTGCCGGGTCGGTAATCACGGTGCTGGTCGGGTTCGGATAGTCGAAGGTCGTGGTATGACCGAGGGGGCTGGTGTAGGAGACGAGGTGGGTGCCGTCGTAGGTGTAGGACGAACTATGCCCCTGAGCGTCCGTAACGGCCACAATACGGCCATCGGCGTCGAAAGTGTGAGTCTCACCCCTCACGGCCAATGTTGCGCCGCTATCCGAGCGTGTGGCGACGATCAGTTTTTCGATGTCGACTGCGCGTTGGTAATCCGCTTGGGTCAAGACTCCATCATCATCCTGGTTGACGGCGATGAAGCTGGCCGTCCCATCGGGTTGAAGGGCGACTTGCCGGATTTCCATCCCGAAAGCCCAAGCCTGGTCGATTTCGTCCTGCGCCAGGGAGGTGATGAGACCTTCGGGAGATATGCGGAGGAGCTTGTATTCACTGAGAAAGTAACTGTCGCTGCCCGATCCGCGTACGAGTGTGCCCTCGGATTCGGTGTTGAAGTCGTCGTTCCAGGTTATGAAACTTTCATTGAGGCCCAGAATATCGAAGCGTCGAAGCTGGCTTTCGCCATAAAACACGTAATACAGGGCGTGTTCCACCCGGTCGTAACTTAGACTGACCGGCCCCCACCAGTCGCTGAGCCGGGCGATCTGGTAGTACTCGAAAACCGGAGCGCTACCGCTGATGTCGACGCGAATCACCAGTGGTAACAAACTGCTTTGGTTTTCCCCCACTTGAGAATCGATGCCCAGAACCCACAGATAGCCGTTTTGATCGATCACGGCTCCCGTTTCGACAAACAGCATTTTTATCGAACTGAGTTCATCGGTGCCCCAGAACTGGTCTAAGACATACTTTTCGTTGAGGTTCCACAGCAAGGTGGTGTCGCCCGCTTCGTCAATGCTGATCAGTTCGGAGTCATCCGTCATGGCATAGAGGTCGGAATCGTTGAAAATGAGGTATTCGGTGTCTTCAATCGTCGCCAGCAAGGTGGCGGATGCGACCTGATCACGCGAGGGAGCACGGTAGATCTCGCCGCTTTCCATCAGGATGTAGAGCCGTCCTTGATTATCATAGGCATGCTGTTTGATTTCGTAGTAATCAAAATTGTCCAGGACGATCGGATCGCCGGTGGGGAGTCCCGAGAGTAGTGCTAGCGGCCGTCGGTCGCCTCTGTACCAGACGGCATAGCCGGTTTCTTCATCGAAAACCAGCTCTTCCATAACGTCCAGGCTCCACCCGGCTCCGAATGGACTTTCCCGTCTGTCGTTGATCAGCGCCGGAACCGCCTTGCGTGATGTGAAAGGCAGGGCTTCACGGGTGGGAACGCCCGAATCTTTCAAACCGCCAGCTCCGAAGTAGTCGGCGGTCATGTAGGTGGAGGTTTGGAATTTAGTCAGGTCGAAGCTCACCGGATACAGTCCGTTCGGAATCGGGTTTCCATCCGGGGTGTCGGTGGGGAAACGGGCTCCGGCCCAGTATCCTTCTCCGCCATCGGCTTCACCCGCCAAGTGACGATAATGTCCCATGAAACCGAGATCGGCCTCCAGGCGCTGAACGTCCTGGCCTCCGTTGGCCATGATGGGGATCAGAACATCGATTTCTCCGGCTGCGGCTCCGCTGTTGTACTGGAGGTAAAGAGTCTGGGGGTTGTTTTGTTCGATGTACCGGCTGATGGGGTGGTACAGCGTGAGCTGACCTCCCAAATCATCAACGATCGAGGAACCGCGCGTGCCTTTGTTACAGTCATCCTGGTCTCCGGTTTCACTGTCGGCCGGATCGCGCGGATTGATGGGCAGATTGAGGTCGAAAGGAGAGAAATGAGTGGCTTCGAACTCCAGCCACTGACCGTCCTCGCTGACCGTGGCCATCCCTTCCGGTTCCCATGCGCCTTTATCGCGATTGTAATAACCGGCCGGAACTTTGAATCCGGGAGGAAAGCCGTTGATATTTTCTTGCCGCACTAACGCCGGTTTATCGAAGTGGACACCTTCCGGAAACAATTCGAGCGCCTGAGTCCAGCCGGAAGAATCGGGTAGCTCGGCCGGTAGGCTTCGATAACTGGGAAAACTCAACCCGGACACATCGACATCGGCCCTCAGTGCCCCGGATGGCACCGACATGGTGATGTCGCCGCTGCTGTTCTCCATCTCACCACCCTCTGCTGCCGTGATGCGGGTTGTTTTGCTGTCTAAGGGAACCAGGTGAAGTGGTTTCAGCGAGGCGTGCGAGCGGGTGCGGACGCCGATCCAAGCCTGACCCAACGTAAATCCGTCTTTTTCCACCGTGACGAGAAAGCGTCCCGTACCGGGTGTTGGGAAAACAAAGTGTCCCTCTGTGTCACTTTCCATTTCGCCATCGATATCACGGACATAGACGGTTGCCTCCGAGATGGGAGCTTGGCTGGTTTCATTGATGACGCTTCCGTGGATGTATCCCGATGAAGCTGTGGCTTGGGGGGCTTGCGGCGAATAGGTAACCTCGATGGAATCGCTGGTAAATTCGTGGTTGCCGGAATCCCACAAAACAACGGAAAGGTCGTTGGTGCCTTCCTCCATCGGGACGTAGCGACGAAAACGGTCGGCGGTGAGGGCGGTTGCCTTGTAAAAGCGATCGCCGTTCATGACGCCGATTTCGTCGATATCGTTGCAATCGCCGACCGTAAATGTGAGCAAAAATTCTTTGCGTGCGGTCTCGTCGTCCGACGCATCGAGTGTGAACGACGCATCGCAGGATCCGGGTGTGAGTTCATCATCCGTATCCCCATCGTCGGGGTCCTTATCCCGATCACGCTCATCATCTTCGCCCGATCCGCCGCAAGCGGAGAAAATCGCAAGGAAAACGATAAGTAAAACCCAAATGCTTAGCTTTGCGTTTGTGTTACGCATGGCCATGCCCTCCCATTTACCGGATTCTCGATCGGTCCTAACTCTGTTGAACACTTACGTTCTACTCGTAATATGCGGAGAATACAAGCTGAATGAAAGATTGGAAGCCTGTGATGTCGGATTATTCAACTCAAATTATTTCGTTTGTTTGAAAAACTTGTTATGTTTATCGCAACGCGGAGGATTGGAATGAAAAATATCGAGATCAAAGCCCGGCTGGCTCACCGGGCCAATGCGGAACAGATTGCGCGTGAATTGACTGGCCAAAGTCACGGTTTCTGCTTGATTCAGCGGGATACCTACTACTATGCCCCATCCGGTCGTTTGAAGTTGCGTGAGATTACAGGTGATACCCGTTCTGCAGAGGTCATCGCCTATGCTCGGACCGATGTGTCCGAGCCTCGCCCAAGCCATTATACGGTTTCGGCTTTAGGCGACCCCGACGCCATGAAAAATGTTTTGGCGCGGGCATTCGGTATCTGGGGAATCGTGCAAAAAGAGCGGACCTTGTACAAGTACCGGAATGTTCGCATTCATCTCGATCGAGTGGAAAATCTCGGTGATTTTATCGAATTTGAGGCCGTGATGGATGGTTCTCGTTCGGAAGAGGACGAACGGAAACGTTTGGAGGGCTTGATTCGATTGTTCGGCCTCGAAAGACAGGATTTACTGCCGCAATCCTATTCGGATTTGCTTCTGCCAAGTTAACGTGCCGCATCCGAATTCTGGGTAACCTCGACACAACACCTGAACCCGATGTCCGGCTGTTGTTGAAGACGTTCAACTCCCACTTCGTCATCACAGGATAATGTGCTTCCCGATTGGACTTCGAATGATCCGCCGCGCAGCACGGGATTTCCTTCATTTACGGCCCATTCCCGAACGTTGCCGCTCATGTTGACAAAGTGCCAATCGTTGGAGCAGTCCCACATTTCCGAGGCGGGTAGGGCTCGGGGTGTTGCGGTTTCATCTTGCCAGCGCCATATGTCGTTACACAAACCTGGCTCATAGTCACATCCGTATGGATAACTGGCTTGATTGTCGCAGAGCGCGCCATTGTAGCCTTTGCAGGCTCGCGTCCAGATATCGGAGGGGCAGAGCGTTTTGCCCGCCCGGCGGCAGGCGAGGGCGGCTTGATTGAACGAGACGAACACCGATGGCCGTTGCTCTTCCTGAGCGCACGCGAAAATGGAGATGTCAAGGTTGTCGATAGCGACATCGATCGGGAGGATGTTCGATAGGGTGTCGGTGTCCTGATTGTAGATGCGACCTCGCGCAGAACCGCTGCATTCCCCGTTGTTGAAGAAGTCGGTGTCGACCACGACGGCTTCGTACTGATCCATGCAGAGGCAGGTTCCCGGAATCGTTTTCATATCGGGGTGGCCTTCGCAAACTTCCGGCTCGTAAAAACAGGGTGGCGTGGAGGCAACACCTTCGGCCCGTCCCCGCAGCAAAACCGCATAGCGGGATTGGTTGGGTGCGTCGGTGGTAATGACCAACTCCGCCAGATATTCGCCGATACGAGAGGGCGCGAACTGGATGAATAAGTCGAACCAGGGTTGAATGCTGTCATTATTCACATCAGCCGCCTCGATTGTGATCGGCAAACCGATATCGGAGATGGAGGAAGAGGTGAAATCCGACCAATTCGTTAAAATGAACGATGTTTCATCATCTACCGAAGCTTTGTCCGACAAGTTGTTGATGTCGATGCCGATAATCTGCAGGGGAAGTCCGTCGCCGGAGGTGTTGAAAATTCGCAATAGTTCTGTCGCGGAAATGGCATTGGCCGCAAGGCTTCCGAAGTTGATGACGGTGTCGTCAGGTCTGAAAGACACGGAAGCTCCGGCCGATACAATTCCTTTGATCTTCACTTTGCGCGGATTGTCTTCTTCCATGATCAGAAACGTGGATTCCACAGGGCCGATGGAGGTGGCATCGCCTTTTAGGTAAATTTCAACGGTTAGGGATTCTTCAGGAGCGATTGATCGAGGAAGTGTGTCTTGTTCGATTCCGGCAAAGGTCAAACGCCGGTCGGCGGGTTCGAAAAGCAGATCGCGGATGTTGGCTGAGCTGTTTCCGACGTTGGTTATCGTTATTTCCCGAGTAAGCTGATCGTTTGGCTGAACGACCCCGAAATCGATGGATAATGGAGAAACGCTCAAGTTCCCGCCGATAATCTCGTTGCAGTCGTCGGGCAGCCGGCAGATTGCTGAAAGGGAATCAGTCTTTTCGGTATCGGATTCCTGGCAGCACACCAGACCGGCATCTTCACATTCCGCTCCTGCGCTGCATGAGCGGGCTTCGAAGCGCAGGCGTGAATGCTGGCTGGATAATTCCAGTGGATCATCGCTTTCAAGTGGTTCGAAAATCGGGATTTCGCTGCAATCGGGTGGAAGTGTTGCATCACCCACTCGCAGCTCGGCAATCCATTCACCACTTGTCAGGGAATCCAGCTTGATGCTGGTTGATTGAAATATTTCAGGTTCGCTTTTCCCGGGTTCGAGCACGAACCAGCAATACCGGCGTGGGTCGTCTTCCGGGTCCAGGGATGCTTCCGCGTTTAATTCCAGTCCTTTGCCCGCCACGAAACGGCTTGTTGCTGCCTGGATGAATGCGACTGGAGGTAGGTTTCGGGTATCCTCCACCAATGGGATCGTGACCGATTCTTCCGATCGGCCCAAGATGTCGAAGGGTGAGCTGTATCCGTAGAATACCGGTTGATCGAACTCTGCAGCGTAGGCCTGAACGGCAATCACGACATCCAAGTCGGCGTCCGTTTCGTCGCCCAGCCCAAGTACCGTATCGACCAGAGTGTCCGGCAAGGGGATGCTGATGCGGTCGGCATTATCGACGATGTCGACAAGTACCTGGGTCGGTGGCAGACGCAGAGGATCGATTTCGAAGCCTCTGTCGCGGTGATTGTGCAAAAAGTCCAAGACAACCGATAAGCGTGTGATGCTGGGAGAGGATACGATGCTGCGTTCGGCTGTCGCTGTTTCGTCTTTTTGCCGGGCTTTTATGTTTTGGGGCCATACGAGTTTCAGAGAAATGGACAGACGGGGTTTCGGTTCGTCAATGGAAACCGATGATGACTGGCAGGCCGTTGCAAGCAATCCCCAAATCAGAAGGTTTACCAGGATGGGTTTCCACACTTGCCGCATGCCGAACCTCGTCGTTTCGTTCCGTTAGTTCTTTGGACGTCTAATCATATCGTTCTATTCACGTAAAGGGCAAGTCTTACTTGTTAGTGTCTCAAATCAGCTTTTATCGGTTAAGTGGCGACTGCGTTGATGCAGGCGCATGTGGCCTTTTTGTATGCCTTCCGTGGCCAGAGAACGTAAGGCTGCAAGATTATTCGCTAATCCAGCCGCAGCCGCGACGGCCGCAAGCTTGGTTGCGCTGTCGGCCCCGATCAATTCCAAGGCGAGTCGCGCAACGGCCTGTACGCGTGTCGCGCCGCCGACGATGCCGACCGCCATGGGGATCGTCAGACGCCCACGTAAGTCGCCGTTATCGCCGCTCCACCAAACCGACAGAGGGTGATAGCCTCCGTCTTTGGCGGCAAAGGCATGGGCTCCCGCTTCCACTGCACGCCAGTCGTTCCCGGTGGCCAGCAGAACCGCGTCGATTCCATTCATCACGCCCTTGTTGTGGGTCGCGGCGCGATACGGATCCAGCTCGGCGAAACGCGACGCGGCGACGATGCCATCCCGGACCTGCTCCGCCGAGAAATCCTTCATTTTAAGCGATTTAAACGGAATCCGAGTCTTGACTGTTACCAGCCGACGGTCGGCCAGATTGCTGATGATACAAAGGCCGACCTTTCCGCCGGTCAAGGCTTCGATCTTTGGAGCGATGGCTTCACCCATGGTATTGATGGTGTTGGCGCCCATGGCGTCCCGGACATCCACCAGTAGATGTAAAATGAGATAGCGCTCTCCCCCGCGTCCGATCTGGCGACACTCCAGATCCAGCGGACCTCCACCCAGATCGATTAGAGTCGGGTCCGATTGGCGGGCGATATCGAGCAACTCGGCTTTATGTTCGAGAATGATCCGCGCGGCTTTTTCCGGATCGTCCAGAGTGATCTGGATTTGTTCAATCATGATGGGGTTGGAGGATTCGACATGGAACCCGCCTCCATGACGGGCCAGACGTGCGGCATTGGAGGCGGCGGCGACCACCGAAGGCTCTTCGATGACCATCGGCACCAACAAATCTTCATCGTTGATGACGAAATTGGGAGCAACGGAGAAGGGCAGCGAGTAGAGGCCGCAAACGTTTTCAATCAGTGATTCGGCTTGCTGGGTGGAGAGCCCCCCGGAATCCAATATGCTTAGATCCAAAGGACGATCATCCAGCCAGTGTTTGAGTATGTTAAGTCGTTCCCGGCGTGATAGTTTGTGCCAGCCGGATAGACGAGAAGATATCGGCCTCAGAGTCATGGCGTGTTCCTTTGTTTGAGCTGATGTGAGGCGGTTTGCGTAAGCCCTTCCGAGTCCAGTTTCAACGAAAGTGGGAAAAAGCCGTTTTCTCGGGCGTTTTTCTCGAAACGGCTGAGATTATCGACTTGGTCGAACACCGCGACAATCAGATCTCCGCCACCGGCACCTGACGGTTTGGCGGTTCCACCTGTTTTATCGGCGAGTTGCATGAGCTGGCGAATGGGGTTCGTGATGATCGGAGCGCCGCTGATGCGTCCGAGATGGTCCATCGCTCGACCATATGTGGCGAAAGCCGTTTGCAGGTTTTCAGCCGACAATAAATTCGTGGAAAGGGCGGTCTTGGCCGTTTCGCGCATGGTTTCGATGCATTCGCTGTATCGCCCCGGATGGCGCGCCTTGAAGGCCTGGACTGTCTTCACCAATTCGGAAGTCGAGGCGCTTTTGCCTGTGTAGACAAACGACAGGTGGGCATCCTGGGCGAGCGTGAGCGATTCGATCCGTGGAGCTTGGGTGTTGGGTTGCGGGTTGATGACCAGCAGTCCACCGAAGAGGGACGCCGCCAGATCGCCACCGGACCCTACGGCGTTTTGAAATGCATTGTGGATGTCGAAAGCCGCTTCCCAGATGCGAAGTCTGACGGCATGATGGTGGATGTCCAATCGATTCTCGGATGCCACGGAAGCCACGGCCAACACCGTGACGGCCGCTGAACTACCGAGACCCAACTTATGCCGCTGGTGACTGAACGCGTCGGTATCGGCCCGGTAGAGGAGCGGCGCTAAAGGCAGGTTGAAGACCTGAGCGGCTCGTTGGCGCGCAAAGGCCACCAGGTCGCGGCGTGCGCGGGAGGCTTGAGGACTCGGTTCCAGGAACGCGCGTCGATTCACGGCGGCGACCAGTGCGGGGGCACCTTCGAGAACCGCGTATTCCCCCAGTAGAAAGCTTTTTCCCGGACAGCTCAGCCGCATGCTATGAATTCTCCATCCGTTTTGTGCCCGGTCCGGGTGTTTCGACAAGAACGCGTTCGACTCCGGGGCAGGTGGATAGTTCAATTTTCCAGGCCTCGGCGTCTTTCCTGCGGCATAAGACTTTTGCGTGGGGACCGGCGTCGATGGTGACGTAGCCTTCCAGCCCTTTGTCGCGCAGGGCGTGGATACGGCGAATGGTGTCCAGGGTTGCGCCGTTCCAGTAGATCAGGGGCGGATCGGTCGCCAGCATGGCCGCGTGCATCCGAAAGCAGGAAGCTTCGGTGAGGCGTCCCAACGTAGGGAAATCCTGCTGTTTTACCGCTCTGAGTGCTTCTTGCAACAGGCTGCGGTTGGTCTCGATCCAGGGACGGTAATAGGGGGAGTGACGTCGGGTTCGTTCCATGCCTTCGCTCGATCCGACCGCTTTGGCCGCATCCGAATTGACCGCCAATACCAAGGCCAGATCCATATGATCGGGTGGGGCGATGGAGCGGACGGAAAAGTCGTGTCCCTGCGGACCGGAACCGGCTTTCAGGTGGACGAATCCACCCGATAGGCTGCGTGCGGCGGAACCCGAACCCAGGCGTGCCAGCTCGGCCAGTTCGGTGGATGAAAGATCCAATTCGGCGGCGAGGGTGGCGGCCAGAGTCAAGGCGGCAAAGCCCGAAGCCGAGGACGCCAGCCCTGCGGCCGTGGGGAAGTTGTTGGCGGTTGTGACCTCGGCATAAGTCTTAATTCCGGCGCGCTGGCGTACCCGATCGAGAAAACGGGAGATGCGTTTGGTCGATTTGGGATCGGCGGGACGACCATCCAGCTTGATGTCATCGGCTTTCAAGTCATCGGCGAAGCGTACCGTTGTGGTGGTCGTCAAATCGGATAGGGTGAGTGAAAGGCTCCCGGTTTCGGGCAGGTTCAGCTCGCTGTCCCGTTTACCCCAATATTTGATGAGCGCAATATTGGCGTGGGCCTGCGCGGTTACGGCATGCATTGCTTGCGGTCTCCTGTGCTGTGTTCGATGACCCAGGCTGGAAAGCCGGATCGGGAGAAAGCCTCGCGAAGGGCCTCCGGTTGTTCGGGCGTCAGGGCCAGAATACAGCCGCCGCCGCCGCCGCCGGTCAATTTGGCTCCGTAGGCTCCATGGCTCAACGCCAATTCCACCATGTGGTCGAGGGTCGGAGTCGAGACGCCGATCTGCTGGAGCAGGTGGTGGTTGTCGGTCAGAGTTTGTCCGAGACGCGTCATATCGTGGGTTGTCCAGGCGGCGAGACCGTTCTCGACACAGTCGGCGATGGCGTCGAACAGATTTTCCATGTGCGGGGTGTTGGCCTCCCAACGGGCGCGGACTCCGGCGACCTTGTCATAGGTGCTTTTGGGCTGGCCGGAATACGCGATGACGATGGCTGGGGGGACGAGGTCCAATTGCAGGGTGTTGGTGTCGAGTTGTTTCGCGTTAACATTAACGGGTAGATCGGTTTGGCTGGTGCCGTTTCGACAAAACCAGCAGACACCGCCATAGACGGCCAGGGCGTCGTCGATACCCGAAGGCGTGCCGTGGAAGAGGCGTTCCAACTCGTGCGCAATGCGACGGACTTCGCTTTCAACGAGGGGAACGTTGCGAACGTGGGCCAGCGCACGAGTCAATAAAACCGCCAACGCCGCCGAGCCGCCCAGCCCGGCGCTGATCGGCAGATGGACCGCCACGGAAAGTGTCATTCCGGTTTTGCCGGGTACGAGGTCGGAGAGCCGACGCAAGGCTTGGCCCAGCCAGTCGTCAGAGCGGTCGTCGCCTTGAAGATTTTCCGTATGGCTGCGGAGAGTGATGCCGGTCTCGGTTGCGCGGAGCGATTGCAGAGTGATGGCGTGGGGCAGGGCGACGGCCAGAGCCGGTCGGTTGTACACCACGGCATGTTCGCCGAACAAAATGGCTTTGCCATGCGCGTGCAGGTCGGGCTGTGGCTCTATCCCTGCAACTGGCGTTGTTTCTGCCATTCCAGAAGCGCTCCTTGTATCACGCGCGGGGCACGCTTGAGGTCACTGAGGCTGCGTGAAGCGGTCAATAGCATGGCGCGTTTGAGTCCGTCCAGCACCCGGCTTAATGCCGTGTAGCAAGCTTCCTCGCCGCCGTTGAAGTAGGCTTGGATGGCTGGAGAAGCCGCTCCCGCCAGATCGGCCCCAAGGGCGATGGCGCGTGCGACGTCGAGACCGGTGCGAATGCCGCCTGCTCCGATGCGTTGTAGGTCCAGGTCTTTCAAGTCAAGCAGAGCCGCAGCCGTGGGGATGCCCCAGTCCCAGAAGTCCAGCAGATCGGGATCGGCCTCGCCTCCGCGTCGATTCACCTCGACACCCACCCAGCTTGTGCCGCCGGTCCCCGAGACATCCACATGGTGCACACCAACGTCAAGAAGTTGAAGCACGGTTTCGCGACTGAGTCCGGCTCCGGTTTCTTTCACGATGAGCGGCCGTTTCATCGTGGCCGTCAGTCGTTCAAGTGCCGTGAGAATGCCACGGAAATCACGATCTCCCTCGGGCTGCATCATTTCCTGAGCCGGATTGAGGTGGACACACAAAGCGTCGGCCTCAACCGCGTCGAGCAGACCTCGCACGGTGTCGGGATTGGTTTGAGCGAGCTGCGTTCCGCCCAGATTTCCGGCCAGAAAAACGGTCGGGGCAACGTCGCGTACTTGGTAGGTATGCGTTAACTCAGGATTTTCGAGCATCGCGCGTTGGCTGCCAAGACCGAATCCGATACCCAGTCGTTCGGCGGTACGGGCCAGAGCGCGGTTGATTTCGCGTGCTTCCGATGTGCCGCCGGTCATGCCGGTGATGAAAAGCGGCGCTTTGAACGTGTGACCGGCGAAGGAGTTGCTCAGATCGAGTTCATCGACGTGGAGTTCCGGGCAGGCGCGGTGAATCAGGTGGACGTGTTTCAGCCAGGTGGTTTGTTCGCGGGCGTTGACGCCACCGGATTTGAAGGGCGTTAAATGCTCGCGCTTGCGCTGCTCGGTTTGACGGGCGGAATCGTCCATCTAAATCTCCATCATCATGGAACTTATGGGTATTATATCCCTAAACGGACAGATTGCCAGCCGTTCCATCATTACGACAACCCCCAGGATGAATGGATGTCATTAGGGGCGCAGGTCGTCGAAGCGTTTGTCCAACCCCGGCCGCTCTTCTTCTTTGGTTGCGGGGTGTGAAGCCTCAAGATGTTTGACCAACCCGCCGGGTTTGTATACACGTTCATGATGTCGGATGCCATGAAAACTCAACGCGCGATCATCAGCCGGTTTGAAGCCCGATCCATTGAGATAGGAGTCTTCCTGATTGAGCAGGTCGGCTTCTTCCCGAAATTGCAGATACTGTTCGTAGTTGAGTTCCCGGCGATTGTTCAAGGCCTCGCCCACGCCGATTTTACCGGCCCAGGCCGAGGCATCGGGTCCGATGCGACCCGAGAAGAACTCGGCGCAACTTCCCGAACCGTAGCTGAATAAACCGATCCGCGTTCCGGCGACTTCCGGCCCGCGTCGTTCGAGCAGACTGGCCAGCGCGAGGTAAAGGGAGCCCGAGTAAATATTTCCGACCTGCCTGTTCGCCCAGAGAGCCGGTTCGGCCGAGTGTGCGAAGGCTTCTTCGAATGAGGGGAAGGGATTCCCGTTGCGGTGTTTGGCTTCCAAGTCATAGAGCAGCTTGAACCCTTTGTAGGCCATTTTGGGGAAGGGTACATGAAACAGCAGGTGCCGATAGTCATCCCATTTGAGTCCGGAAAGCTCCTGGTACTGGCTGTAGGTTTGTTCCAGGGCTTCGAGATAGCACTCGATGGAGGTATGGCCTAAAACCACGGCCGTATTCAAATAGTGGGGGCGCCAGAAATCCATCACGTTCTGGGTATAAACGGCTTCCGGGAAGTCGTCGAAGGTCAGCAGAGACGGATTCTCGGCCACCAGCATTGCAACCGCCCCGGCGCCTTGAGTGGGCTCGCCGGGTGACTCGACTTCGTAGCGTGCGATATCCGTTGTGACAACAAGGGCTTTCTTGCCGCTCCCCGAACGGGCGGCAACCCAATCGGCGACTAGTTTCAAGGCGGCGGTACCGCCATAACAGGCGTGCTTGGTGTCGAAGGTGCGGCAGGAAGGACTTAGTCCGAGGAGTCCATGAAGGTAGACGGCAATCGGCTTGGCCGCATCCACCGATGTTTCGGTCCCGACGATCAGGGTTCCGATGTCGTTGATATCAACGTTGTTATTGTGGATGAGCTGAAAGGCCGCTCCGGCAGCCAAAGTGACGGAATCCTCATGAGGGGCGGGGACAGCCATCCGGTTGACGCCCAGTCCGACATAGTATTTACCGGGGTCTACATTGTTTGCTTCGGCCAGTGTGCCCAGATCGATGTATTGATTGGGAAAAGCGGCTGCGATCGCCTCAATTCCTATGGCAGGTCGTGGTAACAAAGGGGCCTCCTTGAGTACATCCGGACAAAAGTCAATTTCCGTTATATAACACAATGGTCAGCTAATCTCAAGCCGACCCATTGCTCAAACTCCAAGAGCAGATACCCTTGCGGGATCTTCCCTTAAAGCTTGCCCCGTCGGGGAGATGTACGCGAAAAGGCTGAAAAATGCAACCGAAAAGTTAGAATCCGGCGCGGCGGGAATGGTTGATCAGTCGCCGGTTGTCGCCTCTGGCTGAGTGTAGGAGTTGCGAAGGTCGGCGAAGAAATCATCGAGTTTTGTGTGTACCAGGTCCATGGTCTGCTGAGCGAGCGGTTTGGCTTCTTGCTCCAGGTCAAACGTGGCCAGCATTTGCAGGGCTTCTCGTGCACCATCGTCCACCGCTGTGCGAACCAGGTTTTCAAAACCGGTAATCGCTTCTTCATCCGACATTTCTTCATGCTGTTGGCGATACAGTCCGAAAAAGGCGGTGGAGAAGGACACGATTCGATCGGAGGTTGCCTCAGCCGACATGTCGACTCCGGCGTAGTCTTCCGGATCGATCCCGGCTTTGTCCAGCATCGCCTCGATCTTGCTGCCGATCTTTGTCATCAGCGTATGGGTGATGAACTGTGCGGAGATGCCGTCTTGGATGTGCACCTGGTCGATTTGAACGCCTTTGACCGGCTGGGAGGCTTCGGTGGCGTTCACTTCGTTTTTGGTTTTAGCCATACCGTATGCTGCTTTGACGGACTCGGCCTGTGCGCTTGTTGCATGGTTGATGCGCATGGTGGACCTCCTTGTCTGGGCTGGCCATCCTTGACCTCTATATCCAAAATCGGCCATTTCCCGGGAGACTTGAGCGTTTATTTTCAGGAAAGCGGCTCTGTCGGGCGAAATGTGAAGTTTAACTCGCCGCTAACCGTAGAAAATCCGCTACTTAGCCTGTTTCGTATTGTGAATTTTCGTGCCATTTCCATTCGGTTTCAAGTCGTTTACCGTTGCCAACTCTTCGACGGCCGCACAGGTTACGGATTGCGGGTGGGTTTCATCGGCAGGCTGGCTCGGTGGCATCCAGCAGGCCATCTTGGCATAGCGTCCGCAGCCACCGACAATCCCCCCGAATCCGTGGATCGCGCCGCTGTCATCCATTCCGCCGAAATCGACCTGATAGCCCGGAAAGACCGCCAGCTCGCGGCAGTCCTGGATGAGGTAAGGTTGAGCGGTTTGATAGATCGCGGCCAGCGAGTCGCTTCGGAGAAACGGATGGTCGGATAGGCAACCGAGGGTGAGGAATGTCTGTGTCGCCAAACTCAGCAGCACAAGCATCAGTTTGCAGGAAGGGGGTGGAAATTTGACTTTTCGCACGGTGCGATTCGGACGGTCGAACAGGCGTCCCGCCAGTGGAGTGACCAAGCCGATTCCTCCGAGAAGCAGAGCGGCGGGCAAGTTCCAAGGCAAGGCTCCCAGCGCCATCAAACCCAGTAGTCCGATGGAAAGCACAGCCGGTTTTTTCGAAGTCAAAAGTGAAAACGCAAAAGCTTTAAAATCCATGTCATTCTCCTTGTTCTCGGCCGTTCGGCGGCCCGTAAAAACAGCATGACGAATCGGGACCAAAAAGACAAAGTGGCTTTTCGCTCGATGCGTCCGATGCGCCGTTTTTTTCGTTGACATGGAAAAAAACGCGGAATCCGCAGGATGGATGATTGACTGTGCGGAATAATGGGCGATAATAAATTTATGGACGTATTCCAGAGGGGAACCCCATGCCGACTTATCATGCTACGTTCGAGCAGCGGACCAGCGTCGAGATCGATGTGTTGGACATCACTTCCGACGTCCTCGATCAGGTGGCGAAAAGTGGTTTTCAAAACGGGCAGGTTTGCGTTTTCGTCGGTGGCTCTACCGGATCGGTCACAACCATCGAGTATGAGCCGGGGGTGGTGCGCGATCTGGTACGCAGCCTCGAACAAATCGCACCACCCAAGGCGCATTACGATCACGATGCGGCCTGGGGTGACGGCAACGGCTATTCCCACGTGTTGGCCGCTTTGTTGGGCCCCTCGCGCGTGTTTCCGTTGGTCGATGGACGAGTTCCCTTGGGAACCTGGCAGCAGATTGTGTTGGTGGACTGCGATAACAAGCCGCGTCGCCGGACGATTCACGTCCAGGTAACGGGTGAATGAATGGGGTTGCCGATTTGCAGATAGGAAGGATTGAGCGATGACCATCGAGACATTATCCACTTGCCGGATAACGGTGTTGTACGACAATCGCGCCCATGTTGAAGCCTACGATTCCGGCTGGGGATTTTCCTGCTTGATCGAGACTGAAGGGCGTCTGCTGCTCTTTGATACGGGCGAATCGTCCGAAGCGCTATTGGCGAACATGGAACGCGCCAAGGTGCGACCGCGTCAACTGGACGCCGTGGTGTTGTCGCATGAACATTGGGATCACATCGATGGCTTGGAACGGCTGCTGTATGTTCGTCCCAACTTGGAAGTGGTGCTCGGGAAGGGCTTCAGCGAAGAATTCAAGCAGGAAGTGCAGATTTGGGGGGGACGGGTACGCGAAGTCGGTCCCGACGTCACCCCGTTGTTTCCGGGGATCTTTTCCACGGGCGATATGCCGAGCCTTAACGACCGACCCAGCGAACAGGGGGTGTTCTTCGCCCTTTCGGGAGGGTGGATGACGGTGGTGGGTTGTTCGCATCCCGGCATTGTGGCGATGCTTTCCCGGGTTCGTTCTCTGGCTGAGCGCCCCATCGAATTGCTGTTGGGCGGATTTCACTTGAAAGACATGAGCGAGGAAGAAATTCGGGGCACGGCCGACCAACTTGCCGAGCTTGAGATCCGACGATTGGCTCCTACCCATTGCACCGGCGAAGCGGCCGAAGCTATTCTGAAAGAACGTTTTCCAAAGGAATTCATCGAAGTCGGAGCCGGTTGGCGCGGCGGTTTCGAGCACGACTCTTTCAGCATGGACTGACGCGGCCTTTTCGCTTTTTCGTGCTTGCCTGTTGCGCGTGATCATCAGAAAAAATCATAAGTGAAGAACGTCTATTTCGCTTGAAAGCTGATTGACGGGACGTTATCCTGTAATCAATGAGTAGAAAGTGAGGGTGTGCATCGACCGAACGATCGGTCCAACAGGAGGAGACTGCCATGAACGAGAGCGTCTACAAGATCATCGAAGTCGTGGGTTCGTCGGAAAAATCCTGGGAAGACGCAGCCCGCACGGCCGTCATGACGACCGCGAAGAGCCTGCGCGACCTGCGCGTTGCCGAAGTCGCCGAACTGGATATGAAAGTCAGCGACAGCGGCGTGGTGGCTTACCGGGCTCGGATGCGGGTGTCGTTCAGAATCGAGGAGTAACGCGAGCGCTCGAACTTCGACGGGCAGCGGCACGGAACAGGCGTGAAGGGGGGAAATCCAACGCCTCGAAAGGTGGGCGGTGGATGAGGTATGGGTTTGAGCAAGGGCGTAATCCGATCAACTCCTTGCCAAATCGATTCCATCCGCCTAAAATAGCGGCGTTCAACCGCGAAAGGAGCCCCCGATGGTGAGGATTTGGCTGACGTTGGCTTGTTGCCTGTGTGCTGTGGTTTGTTTAAGTGCTTGTGATTCAACGGATTCGAGCGTCTCCGATGGCGACGCGGATGTTGACGGTCCGGCAAATGACGGTGAGGCCGTTGTTTCCGATGGAGATCTGGATATCGATCTGGATCGTGAGGTAGAGGAAGAGGCGGCTCCTTTCGTTTGGCCGCGTTGCGATCACGTGACCGGCGAAACGACTTTACTTGAAAAAGCACAGGAATTTGACCAGGTTGCCATCGAACGTCACGTGGCCGGGGATGGCTTGTTGCGCAATATCCGGCTTGCCGAAGACCTGCAGACGGTCGAGCTTTTCGAGCATGCCGAGAATACGATCCTGTGGAGTGGGATGTATTTGGCTTCGCAGGCTCTGCGATTTGCGGTTACCGGCGAGAGTCAAGCCCAGCAAAATGCGCGGATCGTGGTGGATGCGTTGCTCAATCTGACGCGCGTCACCGGCGTGGTCGGTCTTTATGGGCGCAGCATGGCCGATCCGGCGGTCGCCTATCCGGCGGTTGCTGCGGACAACCCCGGCTGGACGGATTCGCCGGTCGAAGGGTTTGAAGGGTGGCGCTACCGAAACGATGTCAGCAAAGACGGCTATGCCGGTTTGATGTTCGGTTATGCCATTGCGCTCGAACATTTTACCGATGAAGCCTTGCTGGATGATATCCGCCAGCGCGTGCAGGAGATCGTGGTCGAGCATCTGGTGCCCAATGGACTGCAACTCATCGACGCAGACGGAATCGTGACCGAACATGGACGGCTGTTCTACACCGCTTTGGATGACTACCCCGGCTTCAATGCGCTTTTGGCGTCGAGTTGGGTCAAGGTGGCCGCTGAAAACCTGGGTGATGAAGAGTTGGACGCCTTTTACCACGGCTGCCTGATGCAGACACGCGATGATGTGGAATGTCCCGAGATCGACAACGACGGGATCGTGACGGGGCTGAACCTGGGGTCGTATCTTGACGCGATGGAAGCGCGTTTATCGCTTTTCCTGGGTGATTGCAAGCAGAATTATGACAACTTCGATATGTGCTATCAGGCCATGTACCCGCTGCTGCGCGCGGAGGACGATCCCGCGATTCGATTGCGTTTGCGGGAGGTTCTGCGTAACGGCATGCTCCACACCGAGAATCCCGAGCACCAAAGCATTGCCGAGATCGGCAACTCGTTTTTCACCTTTGCCTATGCCGCGCTTACCGGCGATGGTCCCGATGATGCGGTGCTGGCTCAGGCGGTAGACGAGGCCGTTTGCACGCTAAAAAAATTCCCTGCGGAGAAATTCATTCGCGCCATACCGGCAGGCGAGCAAGCCGAGGTTTGTCGGAGTCGGCTCGATAATCCCTGCGCTGCCGAACCGATCCCTCTGGCCGAGTATCCATTTGATAATTACCTGTGGAGATTGGACTTTTTCGAAATCAACCAAGAGACCATCGCCGAAAACCGCCAGCGTGTCTATTCTCCTGAAGACTACCTGATGGCTTACTGGCTGGGTCGCTACCACGGCTTGATCGACGAAAGTATGTGAGGCGATACAACCGGTCGAAGTGAAAACTTGAAGCTTCGCGATACGCTGAATCATGTGCGATCATGAGTCGTTACACGGCTGCGGGCGCTTCTGCGTTTGTTGATTCGAAGCGAGGTAGAGACAGGACGAAGGTTGTTCCAGCCATCGGAGTGCTGGTAAACCGAATCGAGCCTTTCAAGCGGTTCGTGAGTTCTTTCACGATGCCCAATCCGAGCCCCGTTCCTTTGCCTTCTTTCTTGGTGGTGAAGAATGCGTCATACATCTTCGCTTGAATGGCGTCATCCATCCCGATTCCGTTATCGGTGATGCGGATACGGATTCGTTCGGCGTTTGCTTCGGCTTGGATGGAGATTTGTCCCCGAAATCCGCATTCCTGCTGTTGACGTTCCGCGATGGCGTCGGCTGCATTGATTACCAGATTGACGAGGATCTGCTCCAGCAACTGGCGGTTGATGAAACCGGTCAGATCGGCTGGAATATCCGTTCGGATTTCAGCATGATGTTTGTAGCGACTTCGAGTGAGATCGATCACGCTTTCAACGATGGAATGAATCGGAACGGCTTTCAAAGGGACGCTGTCCGGCCCTTCTTTCGAGCTATAATCGCGAATGGTTTTCATGATGTCGTTGATACGCTGGCTGCCACTGAGAATGCTTTCCGTGTAGGCATCCAGACTTTTTGAAACCTGATCGATTTTTTCGATGCCCGGGGAAGAAGTTTGTTCGAGCAAATGCATGATATCCGGGACGATTCGTTTGAGTAGCTGAGCGTAGCCACCCAGATAGACGTTGACGTTATTGACCTCGTGGGTGATGCCTGCCGCCAACATGCCCAAACTGGCCAGTCGCTCGGATTGAATCAGCTTTTTCGACGTGTCATTTGCGCGTTGCTGGATCGTTTCAACACGGTGGGTCAGTTTCCGGCGTTGCTGGGCGATGTCCAGTTGACGCTGAATACGGGCCAGCAACTCCGAAAAGCGAAACGGCTTGGTCACGTAGTCCACCGCGCCCATCTCCAATCCTGCAACGATATCCCGTTCCTCCGTCTTCGCCGTCAGCATAATTACGGGTATGTCACGCGTTTGAGGGTTTTCATGCATGAGTCGGCAGACTTCCAACCCATTGCGCTTTGGAAGCATCAGATCGAGGACGACCAGATCCGGACTACCGTATTGGATTTGAGTGAGGGCGGTATCGCCATCCGTGGCTTTGATGACTTGATAGCCTTTTTCACTGAGGTTGAAGTCCAGCAGTTCGAGGATATCTTCATCATCTTCCACCACGAGTATACGTTCATGTGTTCCCATTGGGACTCCTTACTTGTTTGGTTGAAATATGCCAATTCAGCATTCAGATCCAAGCAGAGAAGTGCTAGAAAATAATTAAAAAAAACCACTAAATCTTTGTAATCACATGCGGTCAAGCGTCGTTGATGTTGATATCTTGTTTATAATCCCGAATTCACCGGCAGATTTAGCTGTGGATAGTATGTTGGCAATGTGTTGGTAAAGTGTTGATACCGTCTTGCGATCTGCTGGATTTCACAGGTGAGAGTAGGGAGCCAAATGACAACACGGGTCGGATTGGAAAAGGGAAATGGACTCATCGGAGAGAAAAGTTTGGCATTTTACTGGTTTTACTTGACGTTTCGCGATAGATTGATGGGCTCTCTTTTGTAAAGATTCCAGAATTTCGGCCGATTATAATAACTTGTCCGGTGGATGAGTTCTTGTTAGGTTTTTATTCACGTCGAAGAACGGTTCAATCAACACGGCAGGCAATGAGCGCAGTCCCTTCCAAACTGAAAAATCCGTATACGCGGATGCTTCGTGTCCAGTCTCTTTACAGAGTTTTGTTCGCCGGTTTAATCGTATTCCTGGCTTGTCTGAGTGTCGGTGGAATCGAGCATGCTCATGCCGAAGCCACGGTGAAGCTGCTGCCTGGTACACAGCAACTTCCATTGGGGATGTATCTGGACCTTTTTGAGGATCCCGAATCCACTCTGAACATCGAAATGGTGAGCGACCCGTCTTATTCGGATCGCTTTGTCCCGTCTACATCCAATCGACCAAACTTCGGCGTGTCGGCTTCGGCTGTCTGGGCTCGCATTACACTGGATGCACGTGCCGCAGGTGATGGTGAGTGGTTATTGGTGAACAATACCGGCTTGATGAAGCACTTCGATGTGTATTTTCCAAACGATAAGGGGGGATACGATTGCACTCGAAACGGTCTCGGTGTGCCGCAGTCGCAGAAAGAAATAAAGTTCTATGAGCATGTTGTACCGGTCCTTTTGACGGGTAACAAGCCGATTACGTTGTACATGCGATTGGCTACCGAAACCAGCTTGTCCGTCGATGTTACGCTTTGGCGACCTGTCGCCTATACCACCGGCAGCATGACTTCGCTGATCATGATCGGATTGTTCATCGGCGGCTTGGTGATCCTGGGCTTTTATCATTTGCTGATTTTTTCCGTTCTGCGTGAAACCTATCTTCTGGCTTTCTGCTTGTTCCTGTTTTTTGCAGGATTATATTTTACTGGAATGTTGGGGGTGTTACACGCCTATCTATGGCCGGAAGCGGTTTGGTGGGCCAATCATTCGAACTTGGCTTTTAGTGGTCTGATGGTCTTCTTTGGTGCCTGGTTTTTCAGACTTATTCTCGATATGGCTGTCCGGCAGCCGTTGCTCGATCGAGCGATTACCTGGATAGGTCGTTTTGGTGTGGTGGGCGCCGCAGTTTCACTTATACATTTTCGTTACACGAATGGGTTAATGTCGGCATTGGCCATTGTGGCTTTAGTTTTACTGGTTTACGCCAGTTGGCGTGCCTGGCGTGACGGTCAGCCAACTGCGCGATATGTTTTAGCTTCGTGGTTGCCGTTTGCTGTAACAGGTGTGATATTTATGTTGGGAATCTTGGGGTTTATTTCTCTGAGCCCAATGGTTCGACACGGATTTTCATTAAGCTTTCTGATCGCCGGACTGTTGTGGGCATTGGCCATGGCCGATCGCCTGCGCCTGGTTCAAGAACACCAGAATCAGATTCTGGAAACGGCCGTTGAAGAGCGTACGGAAGAACTCAGCCAGACGATCGGACGACTTAACCGGCAAATCCACGAAACGGAAATAATGCAAGGTGCGCTTCTGGATAGCGAACGGAAACTCCGTTTGTTGATGGAAAACACACAGGACGTCATTTGGGCTATGGATTTGGTCGGTCGGTTTACCTTCATCAGTCCATCGGTCGAAACATTGCTTGGATATACGCCCGAAGAACTGATCGGTCGGAGGATCGAAGGCGTTCTGACTCCCGAATCGTTCCGTACCGCAGCGTCCATGCTCCAGCAGACCATTTCTGAAAGCCGCAATGGATCTCTGCGTGAAAATGCAGTAACGGTCGAACTTCAACATATTCACAAAGACGGTTACCGGCCTTGGGTTGAGGTCGCCACGATATTGCTGAGCGACGATAAGGGGAAATTGATCGCGATTCAGGGAGTCAGTCGCGATGTAACCGAGCGGAAGATGGCCGAACAGGAACGGCGCTTGATGGAACAGAAGCTACAGGACAACCTGCGGCTTGAAAGCCTGTCTAAAATGGCAGGGGCCATTGCTCATGATTTCAATAATTTGCTGACGGGCATTATCGGCAACGCCAGCCTGATGCGAATGAGTTTGGCGGAGGGATCGGATCAGATCGAGACTTTGGAAGATCTGGAGGATGCTGCCAAACGGGCGGCCGAACTTTCAAAGCAGATGCTGGCCTATTCCGGTCGAGGAAGTTTTGTTTTAATTCCAACCGATTTGTCGTCGATTGTCTCGAATCTGGAACCGGTTATGCGGGAAATGACGGGGCCGAAAATCGAGTTGACCATGGATTTATCGTCGGGTCTTCCCATGGTGCTTTCCGATGGCCTTCAATTGAGGAAGGTCGTGTTAAGCCTGCTGAACAATGCCGTTGAAGCCATTGAAAAACCATTTGGGAAAATCTCGCTTTCAATGAAGCTCAGGTATCTCGAAGTGGGTGAATGGGAAGAAAAACCGGGAGATCCGGAAATCAAAGCCGGGGATTATGTTGAGTTGGAGATAAGGGACGATGGCATCGGGATGGATGCGAGAACGAAGTCGCGCATGTTCGACCCGTTTTTCTCGACCAAATTCACCGGGCGAGGCCTTGAACTGGCGGCTGTTATGGGCATTGTGCGGGGCCACCATGGTGGGATCGAAGTCGAGAGCGCTCCGCGACAAGGAACGTCCGTCAAAGTGTTTTTTCCGGTGGTGGCTGCGTCCGAATCTGCCACTGTGAAACATGCGACAAAGAGCAGGGCGCTTGTCGATCAAGCCAGAGGGGGCAAGCGAACGATCCTGGTGGTTGATGACGAAGAACTGCTTCTGCGCTTGGCATTTAAAACATTGAGTCGAAGTGGGTACAGAGTGTTGACCGCCATGAACGGCAAGGAAGCCGTTGATAATGTTCGGCGCTATGGCGAAACCATCAGCGCCATCATTCTCGACCTCACGATGCCGGTTATGGACGGTGAGCAGGCGATACAGGAGATTCAATCCATTAAAGCCGACGCCCGAATCTACCTGTGCAGCGGTTATGCCCAGGAGGACATGGCCGAGCGATTTTCCGAGCGAAACCTGGCAGGTTTCATTCAGAAACCCTATACCCCCAACGATCTCCTGCAATGCCTTTCCCGTGACGAATAGGGTCTTTTATTCTATTTGGACAAATCCTCCAGAATAAGCTGGGCGGCTTTACGACCCGAGCGTAGCATGCCACCGAAAATCGGTCCCATGCGGAAACCGCCGTAAACGTTGTTGGCTGCCATGCCGGCCGCGTATAACCCCGGATAAATACAGCGTGTATTCTCGACCGTCGATGCCTCGCCACTTTCCATCCACATCGGTTTTTCGCCCATCACCCCTCCAGTCGGTGTGGCCAGCTTGATACCCGCTTTGCGGGCGGCGAGGTTGATGATCTCAGACGGATGCCCGGTGCCGTCCAAAATGGCCTTCGAGGTGATAACCAGCGGATCGACGTGCATCTCAAGTCGCTCGACCGGAGTCCAGTTGATGACGACGCCCCCCACCTGTTCGCCATGGAACACGATGTCTTCCACACTGACGGCATTGAAAAACGCCGCTCCGGCTTTTTTCGCGCCAAAGCATAGTCCGGATGCCACCTCGACCGCATCGGCGGTAAAATAGCCCTTTCCGGCGTCCTCAGAGCCTATGTTGAAGTCGGCCAGGATGGGAAGGACGTCTTCTTGGACAACAATCTCGTTGAACAACATGCCGCCTCCCCAAATCCCCCCGCCCGGAGCCAGTTTTCGCTCGAAAACGGCCACCTTTTTTCCGGCCATAGCCAAATCGTGGGCGGCGACCATACCGGATGGACCGGCGCCGACGATCGCGACATCCAAACAGAGATTGGCTTGCAACTTTGCGAAAAAACGCGTGACAATGGCTTGAGTGATGGTTTCTTCCATCATGATGGTATCCTCCTTGCGAAAAAATAACGGCATCCGAGATGGATGCCGTTTCGCTATGGTTTGGAATCGTTTTCCCTCGCGCCGGCATTATCCGGATCAGGTTCAATGGGTATAATCTCAGCCCGGCTGTTGCCGAGCACCCCGATATTTCTTTAAAGAACCGCCGCTATTCTACGTGGTTTCATCGAGAAGGAAAGGAAAAACGGTCGAGAGTGTGTAAAAAAATGAAACCTGGTTCCATTTGGTTGAAATTTTAAAGTGACTGCGCTAGTCTGCTTCTTGCATCCAAGTTCTGTTGTAGCTTCAAATCGAGGAAAGTCACTATGTCGGTATTTTTACGGGATTTGTCTTCAGTGTCTGAATCACTTTTTCTTAACTTGTTGATCTTGTTGTTGTTGACGCCCATCCTGTTTTTGGGCTGCGATGATGAGGGCGAGAGCCATGTAGGGGGCGATTCGGATGCGGATACGCCTTCCCTCGATGGTGATGAAGAGAGTCAGGATACGGACGGCGATGAGATGGAAGGCGATCGGGATCTGGAAAATGATATCGAGATGGAAGTCGAGGAAGAAAGCGTGGACGAGGAACCCTGGCCGGATGTCGAACCGACCCGTTTTTTCGTCGGATATGGAGAAAGTGATTGCACACCGCCCAATGGAACGGCGCTGGGCGGATTCGGCGCTCCTGGCGGCGGGCGCGTCATCGAAGGTGTCCATGATCCGCTGATGGGGCAGGCGGCGCTCTTTGTCAACGACGCCGAACGAGCCTATCTGGTTATCAGCCTGGACACCGCCGGATTCGGGTTTGATTTCGGCGACTGGGGACCGGGCGTGATGCAGATGCGGCAAGTTATCGCGGAGGCCTTGCGCGATCGCGTGCGGCTTTATCCCGAACATATTTTGATTGCATCCAGTCATAGCCACGCGGCCACCGACCTCGTCGGTTTCTGGCAGGCTCCCGATGAAGGGGTTCCACTCGCAGCGCTGAACGTGATCCAGGACGGACTGGTCGCCGCAGCGGAGCAGGCGGCCGATACCCTGCAGGAAGCCAGCCTATATACGGGAGCAACCGAGTTGGTCGGTTACACCGGCCGGGACAGCGGTTGTTCCGAAATCATCGACAATACGGTCGGTGTTTTGCAGGCTCGCGATGGCGATGGTCACGCGATCGTGACGTTGGCCAATTATGCCAAGCATCCGACGATGCTGGGGGATGGAAATCGGCTGGCTTCCGCCGACTTCATTTGGGGCTATCGAGAGGAACTCGGCAGCTTGACCGGCGCTCCCGCCATGTATTTGCAGGGATTTGTCGCGGCGGTACATGGAGGCTCCGTCGGTCCCGAAGGAAATGACGGCTTTGAGCGCGCTTATGATATGGGGCGTATTCTGGCTGAAACGGTCAATGGGACGCTGGAAACGCTGACCCCCAGCGCCAGTTTCGATATCCGCCATCGTTGGGCTCACTACGCTTGCAGGGCAGAGGAATCCTATCTCACCTTCGCCTATGAATTTCTGGGTGTTCCCAAACGCTACATCGAGTATCGCGATGATGAAATGTGGGTGTCGAATATCGAGGTGAGCTGGCACAAACTGGGCGATGCGGAATTCGGCGTGTTTCCCGGCGAGGGAACGGCTGAATATAGCTGGCGGTTACGGGAACGCATGGTGAGTCCGCAATCCTTTGTGGTGGGGCTGGGCAACGACAGCCTGGGGTATATCGTCGATCCCGAATCGATCGAGGCCGATCCTTCGGGGCAGCTTGAAGGTTACGAACTCAAAATGGGTCTCGGGCGTCCCGCCGGTCCCTGCGCTTGGGATGCCATGTCTTCGCTGGGATGGTTCGACGGTGGGTATGTCGGCGATGAAGATTAGTTTCTGTGAATGCCCGGAAAAGGAAACCCGGAGTCGCCAGGGCTCCGGGTTTTTGATTGTCGGTTATGTTGAATCGGCCAGCCGGATTCGGAATCACCCCCCAATTTGTGGAGGATTCTGCGCCATGACTCGCTCGTAAAAAGCCGCTCCCGCACAGGCCGAGAAGGGTAGGGAGACCAGCAGACCGACGACCAGAGCCAGTGCGCCAAGAAGATTGATTCCGATCAAGGCCAGTCCCAAGATAAACAGGGAAACCTTGTATCCGCGCATCATTTCCCAGCTTGCCTTGAGAGAATCCATGGCTCCGGCGTCGCGGTCCATGATCAGCAGCATCCATTGCGAAAGACCCAACGCCAGGATGATTCCCGGAACCACCAGTAAAACCAATCCCACCAGTACCGCGATGCTCACCAGCAGGGCGGCCAGGAAAATGGGGAGAAATTTGTTGAAACCGGCAAACAACTCGCCGAAGGCGACGTCTTCACCGCGTACAATTTTAAGGCTGGAGAACACGAACCCGGCTGCCAGGACGTTTTGTACCAGCGACCAGAGACCGCTGAAAGATTGATAGACCCCGCTATCGCCCAGCGAACTTTTCAAGATAGCTTCAACGAGGCCCGAGATGATCATGAGCACAATCAGCATTCCAACCAAAACGCCCGGACTGGACTTGAAAGCCGCCCAGCCATCCGACAGGGAACCGCTGACCAGACCTTGCGTTGAAGGTCCATAGGAGGTTGGCGCCGCCGTTGAGCCGGCGGGAGATCCGACTGTAGGTGCCTGATCTTCTTCGAATTTAAAGCCGCAAACTCCGCAAAACTGAGCGTCTTCCGGAACGGTGGCATTGCATTTAGGGCAATTCATGCTCGGATCCTCCTCCGACTATGTTAGGATAATGGACGTTTTCGTTTGTCGCGCTCCTATTTTGAGCATGACGATGGTATCTGTCAAGATGAAACACAGGCTGTCGGGTTTTGCCGGATTCGATGCCTGTCATGCCCTGGGAAAAGGGTAGTCAATATATTTTGAGAGAAAAGGACAGAAAATGCTTGACAAATTGCGGCGAATAATCTAAGAATCCAGTCCTTGCGACGTCCTGCTAGGACGAGGTATACAGATATGTCTACATATAGTGCGAAGCCGAACGAAATCGAGAAGAAATGGTACGTAGTGGACTTGGCCGACAAAGTGCTCGGTCGCGCCGCGGAGTGAAGTTGCTCGCATCCTGCGTGGTAAAAACAAGCCCACCTACACCCCCCTCCGTGGATACGGTGTGATTTTGTGGTCGTGGTCAATGCCGACAAAGTCAAAGTGACCGGCAACAAGCTACACGACAAACACTATTATCATCACACCGGTTTTTCGGGTGGAATCAAAAGTATTTCGCTTGAAAAATTGCTTGAAAAAGCGCCGGAGCAGGTGTTCGAACGTGCCGTTAAAGGGATGTTGCCGAAAAACAAGCTGGGCCGCCAGATGCTGAAAAAGCTGAAGGTCTATGCTTCTCCGGAACATCCGCATGAAGCGCAGCAGCCCGAACCCCTGGACATCTAACGAGTTTTGAGATAGGTGAGACGATGGAAGGTAAGGCCTGGAATTGGCAAGCGGTCGGGCGACGTAAGTCTGCGGTAGCCCGTGTATGGATGCGCCCTGGAACGGGCAAAATCATGATCAACCAACGTGAAGTGGACGACTATTTGAAGCGTCCGGTTCTGAAGATGGTTATGAATCAGCCGCTCGAACTGACCGGTACCACCGGACAGTATGACATTATTTGCAATTGCAAAGGCGGCGGCCTGTCCGGTCAGGCTGAAGCCATTAAACACGGCATTTCACGTGCCCTGGAGCAGGTTGACCGCGATAAGTATCGTCCGATGCTGAAGAAGGTCGGCTTCCTTACGCGTGATGCCCGTGTCAAAGAGCGTAAGAAGTACGGTCTGCGCGGTGCGCGCCGTCGCTTCCAGTTCTCCAAGCGTTAAGCCGAAACGCGACCGACAATTGCAGCTCCCCCGTGTATGCGGGGGAGCTTTCTGTTTATGTGCGCTAGATCTTCGCGCAGGTATGGAACAACTCTTCCCCGCGATGCTTTTGGGACATTTCGGTTTGTATCCGGTCGGTTTCCGAGGTCATCCGGAAGTCGGTATCGCGACTACCCAGAGGAACACTTGGCGATTCTAGGGGGGCAGTTTTGGGTCAAGCTCCCGACATGCGAGACGAATACCGTAACGCCTTCCTAGTCCTCGATATCCGGAAAAGCTATCGACGCGATCCACGTGTGCAGGGCTCTTTTTTGGGGGCTGGGTAAGAGGATTTGCTGATTGATGTCCCGTTCGTCGATGTAGGATTGGGCCCATATCTTTCAGCCAGCGAGAGCCGTTTTCGCCATCGATCACCCAACGGTATAAGCGCTCGGCATCGTCCTTTCGGTCGGCCAGACGGTAAATATGGGCCAAGTAAAGTCGGGCCAGCGAGGCGAAACCTTCCGGGTGCTCATCGATCCCACGACCGGTTTTCGCCAGCCAGGCCAGCCCGTCCGGGTCGTGGTCGAGCAAGACGTTCATGATGGCCGTCAGCATGTCGATGTACACCTTGCGGGCCTTGACTTCGTGAACCTTGCTGGTTGCGGCATCGGAGGGCTGCCAGTTCTGAGCTTGGCGGGTGGATCGACGGGCGTCTTCGAGCCGGCCGACCATCAGATATTGGGTGGCCAGCAGTGTGTGTGTGGCGGTGTTGGTGGGAACCAGACGGACCGTTTCCTCAGCCAATTCAACTGCTTCCTGCGGTTTGTTTTCAAAGTTCATAAGGGCCGGAACCAGCATCATTTTGCCGCCCATATCCAAGGGACCGTCGTTGGATGAGGCGGCGTAAAGCTGGGCGAGTCCGGTTTCTCGGTTACCTGTCGGTAATTGCATCAAATTTAACAGAAGTCTTCCGAGAGTTCCGAAACGACTGGTGTAATAGTTGTAGGATCCCACCACCATGAGGGTGCCGTGATGCTCTGGCCGTTCTTTGTGCAGAGCGAAGAAGCCCTTGATGGCGCGGTTGGCGTGTATTCCGGCGTCGAGGAATTCGTTCTTCAGCCCATACAAAGCGCTCAGCCCCATATTGCAGGCGGATTCGTAAAACATGCCCGCATGATGCAAGCGGGGTAGTTTCTTAGCCCGTTCGGCGCGCAGCAGGCAATCGTCGAAGTGGCGTTCCACGTCTTTGTGGTATCGGGTGTCGGGCGCATCCATCCAGGCGAATAGCAGCTTGCGCGAACCGACCCAGAAATGCGTACTCGGCAGGTGCGGACTGGCTTTCAGTTCTTTTTCGAATTCGGCCAAAGGTTCGAAAGGCTCGCCCAGCCGATAGCGGGCGAGGGCGCGTGTCATACCGGGGGTGAACAGGTAGATATCGTTATGGGGAATCTTGAATGACGCCGCTTTGGGGGATTGAGCGGAGGAGAGAGTCGCTTCGGCTGCAACGGTTGCTACCGGCGATTCCATCTGGGCGGAAGCTTGTTTGTCCTTTGCCTGAGTTGGGAAGGCAAGAAGAACGAAAAAGAGGAAACTAACGGTTGCGAGACTCACGTGTTGCATGGATTGTTCGGTTTCCTTGTCGGCGCTGTTCGTTGAAACATGTTTAAATTTGTTCTGCCAGAAGGGTTTCGATATCATCTTTCAGCTTTTCCGGTTCCGTATTGGGCGAAAAACGTTTGACCGGCTGGCCGAGGCGATTGACGAGGAATTTCGTAAAATTCCATTTGATCTTCTTTGTGCCGAGGACGCCTTTGAGCGTGTCGGTCAGATACGCATAAAGCGGATGAGCGTTGGAACCGTTGACATCGATCTTCGACAGCATCTGGAAACTCACGCCGTAATTGAGTTCGCAGAATTTCTGAATATCGGCCTCGCTCCCCGGTTCTTGTTCCATGAACTGGTTGCAGGGAAAGCCTAAAACCACCAAGCCCTGATCTTTATATGTGTTGTGCAGATTTTCGAGCCCTTTGTATTGCGGAGTGAAACCGCATTTGCTGGCCGTGTTGACAATCAGCAGTACCTTGCCGCGGTAATCCCCCAAAGAAACGGGTTCGCCGGTAATGGTGGTCGCGTTGAACGTGTAGACATTCTCGGACATGTTGGCCTCCGTGATTCGAGTGATGTTAGCGCGAAAGGGACTTGCAAGCAAGTTCCATCGTTGGCGTGTCTGTAACAAAGGATTACTTTGGACTTCTCGGCATTCCATTTAGTCCGGTGAAAGTTTTTTAAGCGCATCCTTGACAGTTAGTGACGTAAGCGTCAGAATAGGTGGTGGGTGAGCGCTCATTCAGTGTGCGCCTATATTTTTGGATACGGCAGTGCGAGGTCGGACGTCGACCACATGTTCTTTCCGGGTTGTTCTGTTCACGTTGCCAATCAAATGAGGAGTCCTCCATGTCGACCAATCCCCTGCATATTATCATGCACCCCCAAAAAATTGTTGTCGCCGGTGCCAGTAACAACTTCATGAAGATGGGCACCATTCAAGCTTTAAATCTGCTTAATGGCGGTTACAAGGGTGAAGTGGTGTTTTTACACCCCAAGGAGGAGCAGATTTTCGGTCATGCCGTCTATCGGCATGCGGCTGACATTCCGTTCGTTCCCGACTTGGCGATGCTGGTGACTCCGACAAAAATCACTCCCGGATTGCTCGACGAACTCGGCGAGCGCGGGGTGCGGCATGCCGTCATCATAACTGCCGGATTCCGCGAGGTCGGCGCCGACGGGATCGAGTTGGAAGCCGAACTGATGCGTGTTGCCGCGAAACACGGTATCCGTTTCGTCGGTCCCAACTGCATCGGGGTCATGAACACCCACATCGGTCTCAACCTCACGTTTTTCCCGTATAACGACGAACCGGGCCACCTCGGTTTGGTGAGTCAGAGTGGGACCTACGTCACCCAGACGCTTGTCTATCTCAAGGAGCGCGGGATTCGTTACAGCCAAGCTATCAGCGTGGGAAATTCAAGCAGTATCGATCTTGTCGATGGTTTGGAGTATCTGGGAGACGATCCCGACACTCACGCCATTGCCCTGTATATCGAAGGTATTCGCCGGGGTCGCGATTTTATTCGGGTTGCACGAGAGGTTTCCAAGAAAAAACCGATTGTGGCGCTGTATGTGGGCGGCAGCCAAACCGGAATGCGGGCGGCCGCATCCCACACCGGGTCGTTGGGCGGCCCCAACGAACTTTACAATGGGATCTTCGAGCAGGCGGGCGTTTTACGAGCCGAGACCGTCGAAGACCTCTTCGGTTGGGGACACAGTTTGGCGTGTATGCCGCCTCCCAAAGGTCGCCGGGTGGCGATTCTCACCCATTCGGGCGGTCCGGCTTCATCCATGGCGGATGCCTGCGAGCGTCATGGCTTGGAGTTACCCGAACTGAGTGAAGAGCTGCAGGCGCAGATTCGCCCGCATATCGCCGCGACCGCATCGGCCAAAAACCCGGTGGATCTCACCTTTACGATGAATCATGCCGCACTGACCGAAACGATCCCTCGGCTCCTGTTTGCCAGTGACGAACTGGACGCCGTCATGGTGCACGGCATTATGGACACCGGTTTTACCGGGCAAATGTACGATGCCATTAAAGATATCGCTCCCATACCACGCGAACAGTTCATGGAGTCGGCCAAGTTCGATATGTCGGTTTTGGCCAATTTGCCGCGTGAAACCGGGAAACCGTTGACGGCCTCCACGTTCATTCGTGACGACAACGCGGCACAGGCGATGATTGCAAGTGGAATTCCTCTGTTCGATGCGCCCGAATCAGCCGTGAAGGCCATGGCGGCTTTGGCCAATTACGGCGAACGCCAAGCTCATCTGAGGGCGGACGGTTTGTTTGTCGCCGAGTTCCCCGAACCCAAGGACAGTTTGCTTGCGCAGGGCGGAGAAGGACGCATTCTCGATGAATTCGCCGCGAAGGCTTTGCTTCGGGACTACGGTGTTCCCACGGCCGATGAATTTCGAGTCGAGACCCTGGATGACGCGCTGGCCGCTGCCGAACGTCTTGGCTATCCCATTGTGCTCAAAGGACTGCCGGAGAATGTCACCCACAAATCGGAGGCGGGGCTGGTCAAGCTGGGTCTTGCAGGCCACTCTGATTTGAAAGCGGCCTGGGAAAAAGTCGAAAATGTTGCGCCTGGATGCCCGCGCCTTGTTGCAAGCCAACTTAAAGGGACGCGCGAGCTTGTGGTGGGGATGAGTCGTTTTCCCGGTTTCGGTCCCTGTGTGATGCTCGGAGTCGGCGGCATTTTCACTGAAGCGATCCGGGATGTTTCGTTCCGGGCTGCTCCCGTGGTCCGCGATGATCTCAAAATCATGCCCGACAGCTTACGCATGAAGCGTCTATTCGATGCGCAACGCGGTCTGCCGCCCGTGGATCGTGAAGCTTTGGCCGATATCCTGGAGGGCGTAGGCCGACTGGCCCTGGAGCATCCCGAAGTGGCTGAAATCGATATCAATCCCCTGATCGTAGTGGATGGCAAGCCGATAGCGGTGGATGCGCTGGTTGTTTTAAAACAACCCACACCCTGAATGATCGATTTAAATCGATGTTGAAGCGGGAGACCCGACAAGGTTCCCGCTTTTTTCGTTTAAAGGGGAAAAAAACACGGCGGTACACCCTCTAAATAAAGAACGGCAGTAAGTATGTCTGGCTGTGAAAAGGAGGGCGTTGTGATCGATGAAAAAACGTTGAAACGCTTGCATTTTTGGGCCGGTGTCGTCGGTCAGACGGAGGTACAGGCTGCTCTGGACGAAGTTAAAACGCTGCAACGCGATTATCGTCGCCTCAAAACGGCCCTCAAACCTTTTGCCGAAGCATTTCAAACCCAGACCTGCGATGTTTTGCCGGATGGTGTGTATCGGCGGGCCATCGAAGCGCTGCAAGAACTCGAAACTTCCGATGAATTAATTCAGTTGGTCCCCGCTCCAGACGACCCGTCCAATGATCGGACTTGCCAATAAAGGCGATGTTCCCAAAAACTCGGGTTCCGTGATGACTCATTTAATTGAGGTCTGCCCTCGAAGCGTTTTTGTCTGAGACGTTATAATGCCGTGTATGGGTTGATGCCGTGCTGCCGATCGAACCTGACTTGGTCGTTTGGTGATTTTACAAACATGTCATGGGAAAAAGGCCATGGCAGATCGATATACGCGGAAGGAATCGTGCCGTTCAAAAAAAAATCCCCCGCCGAAGCGGGGGAACGTAGATTGGCGAAACAGGCTGGGTTTAGCCTTTACCCACGACGAAGCGCGGTTTGAACAGCGAAATCAACGTCGGCAGCAGGATCAAGCCGCCCAGCATCGAAACCACCATCCAGAAGACCAGTAGAAGGCCCATATCGGCCTGGAAACGCAGGAAACTGGTGGTCCAGAAGGCCACACCCGCCATCATGGTCCCAGCGGTGAAGGCCACCGCCTTTCCGGCCGTGGTGACGCCGCGCATGATCGCCTGGTCGAGATCCTTGAGCCGCGCATATTCCTCCTTGATGCGCTGGACCACGTATAGCCCGTAATCGACTCCTAATCCGACTCCCAGCGCCACAACCGGCAAGGCGTTGACATCCAATCCGATGCCGCGATAGCCCATCAGCGCGTAGGTGAGATAATTGGAGATCACAAGCGGCAGTACGAACATGATCCCGGCGAACAGCGAACGGAAGCTGATGGCCGTGACCAGGAACACGATGGCGAAGGCCATGATCGTGATGCGCGCCTGGTAGACGGTAACCACCTCGTTGATGGCCGCCAACAAACCTCCGTAACTACCCGCCAAACGCAGGTTGGCTTTTTCCATGGGGTGCTTGGCAATGAAGTCTTTCGCCGTCGCGACCACGTGACGCAAGGTGTCGCCTTTGTGATCCTTCAGGAACAGGGTGATGTTGGCGTTCTGGCTGTCGATGGTGACAAAGCGCACCAGGTCGCCCGGCTCGGAGTTGGTGTAAATCATTTCGAGGAAGAAGCCCGACTCCATGGGGTTGTCGGGGATCAGCTCCCACTTGGGATCGGAGCCGTGCAGAATCGAAATGATGCCCGGCAGATAGTCGGCGATGGAACTCGAACTGGCCACCTCCGGGAGGCTTTCCATATGGCGTTGGAAGGCCTGCATGGTGCGCAGGACTTCCGGATCCTTGATGGAGTTGCGGTCTTTTCCTTCCACGACCACCGACAGCAGATCGGTATTGCCGAAACGCTGGCCGATGCGGTCGGTATCCGTGTTGTAGCGGGAGTCCTGCCATAGCATCGGCGTACCGGGATACACGTCCCCGATCTGGATGTTTTTGGCGAAGAACCCTCCGATGACCAACGCAATGACCGTCACTCCGAGAACCGCATAACGGCGGTTACCGCGCGCGAGGAGGGAGACGTTGAGCAGGAGTCGGTAAAGGATACCCTTGCGTTGTTTCTGTCCCCAACGCGGAGCCGGCAGGTAAGACAGCAGGATGGGATTGAAGATCAGATCCGAAACGACGATCGATAAAACCCAGAAGCCACCCATCACCGCCAGTTTCTGCAGGAGCGGAATCGGGGTGGTGAACACCAGGAACACGCCCAGCGCGTCGGTGACGATGGCGATCATGCCCGGTGCGAAAAGCCCTTTGAAGGTGTTGACGGAAGCAATGCTACGCTCCTTGGAATCTTCGAATTCATCCAGGAAGCGTTCAACTACTTGCACCGAATGGCTTAACGCACGTTCCGATATGATGAAGGGGACGACAATCACCAGCGGGTCGAAGTTGTACCCCAATAGTCCAAGGAAGCCGACGCCCCAGATGGCCGACAGGGTGGCCGTGGAGAGCGGCAGCAGAGTTCCGCGCAGGTCGCGGAAGTAGAGCACCAGCACCAGCAGAATGGCCAAAACGGAAACGACGAAAATCTTGGTGATCTGCGGATACTGCGTGAGGATCCAGCCCAGCATAACCGGGCGTCCGATCACGAAGATATCGGTGTTGTCGTCGCGTTCCTTATCGACGAGTTCCTCGATTCCTTTGTAAATCTCATCCGGGGTGGATTTGCCCTCGAAGAACCCGGCCAGAATCAGCGCGGCTTTGCTGTCGCGCGATACCAGACTGCCGAAATAGCGCGGCGAGGTATACACCGACTCCTTCAGCGCCTCAATGCCCGCTTTGTCTCGCGGCACATCGGGCCACATCAACGGGATGGACACGAAGCCCTTCTCCGGGTCGACGCGCAATTCCTTGACTTTTCGCTGTGACAGCGAAAGCACCTGGTAATTATTGATGCCGGGCAGCAACTCCAGGCCTTTCGAGATGCTCTTGACTTTTTCGAGCGTCTCGGTGTTGAAGATGTCGCCCTCTTTGCGTTCCAGCGCAATCAAAACCGTCGAAGCGCCGCCGAACACATCTTTGTATTTGACGAAGGTTTCGACGTAGGGGTGACTGGCCGGGAAAAGGTCGATGGTTGGACTTGCAATCTTTACTTTCGTCGCCTGCCAGAAGAAAAAGCCTGTGATCAACAGGATCAGGACAAGAATCGGCAGACGATACCTTAATATGAAGCGTCCGATTCGCTCGTACACGGTCGTATCCTTGCGTTGTTGAGTTGTTAATTATTTACCCGAAATCTTGTTCCAGGTTCGGCCGCCGTCGGTGGTCTTCAAAATAGACCCGCGTCCTCCGGCCACCAGGCCGGTTTTGGCATCAAGAAACAATACGGCGTTGAGCCAGGTAAAGACTCCCGTGCGCTCGGAGCGCCAACCTTCCGACCCGAAAAGAGGGCCGCTTACGAAAAAGCCGTCCTGACCGACCGCAAAAAGCGTTTCGCCGACGAGGGACAACTCAAACAGGTGTTGCTTCACCTCGTAGGGAACGAGTTTCCAGTTTTCGCCGCCATCTTCCGTGACGACGATTTTCCCCTGGGAGCCGACTGCCGCGCCGCGCTTGGCATCCAGGAATTGGACGGCGTAAAGCGGTGTCTCCACCGGCGAAGTCTGAGCCGCCCAGGTGTTCCCGCCGTCTTCGGTGACGAGGATGGTGCCGAATTCGCCCACGATCCAGCCGTGAAGCGCCGTGACGAAGAAGACATCGTTCAAGCCGGGCTCGTCTTCCATTTCTTCGGGAATTTCATACTGCTGGCGCGACCAGGTCTTTCCCTGGTCGGCGCTGTGAAAGAGCGTGTTGAAATGTCCCACCGCCCAGGCATGCGGAGTTCCGGGGAGCGCGAACACGTTGAACATCGGGTTGGGTTGTTTGAGGTCGATCGTCTCCCAGTTTTTGCCGCCGTCCTCGGTTCGGTAGAGTTTTCCGTTGAGTCCGCTCATGAGTGCGACTTTTTCATCGAACGCACTCAAAGAGTAATAGGCATCCAGCTTGCTCGCCGTCGCCATCGACCAAGTTTGACCCTGATCGGTGGAGCGCAGGACGAAACCGGGATGGCCGACCAGCCAGAGCTGGTCCTGCCATTGGGTCAGATCGAAAAACCGGTCGCGATGGTTGGCTGTTTCGGTGTAATCGGATGCGTCGGCAAGAACCGGCGACAGGACCAGCGCCACGTACAGCGCCAACCACAGCGCCGGTCCCCCGCTTAGGATTCTGCTCATCGGCCCCTCTTTCTCAGGTTGCTTTCGGTAAACTCGTTGGGGTTCAGGTTCTGATTGACCTTCGCCTCATAGATCGGGAACGCGGTGGCGTGTTCCGATTGCAGATCGATCACGAGCTGAGCGGCGTAACCCGGGGGTTCTTCGTCCATGTCGGGCGATTCGTTGTAGGCAATCAGGTTGACTTTCCAGAGGTCGCCTTTTTTATCGAAGGCTTCCTTGTAGGAAATCAGGTAGGTTTCGGCGTCGATGTAGATGTTCATGGATTTGTAGGGGTAATCCGGCAGTTTCGGGGTGACTTCGATCACGTAAATCGGGCGAAGTTCCCATTCGAACTTGGGATTCCAATGCGGGTAGTTATCCATGTCGAAGGTTTTTTTGGCGTTTTCTTTTCCGACTTGGACCCCGGCATGCATGGGCATCAACATCGTGGTTTTCTTGACCAGCTTCCAGTTCATCCATTCCGGGTAGCCCATGAATCCGCGCACGTCTTCATAGAGCAGATCGGTGGAGTTCCAGGTGTCGCCGCGGGTGCCGAAAGAGTTGCGCAGCACGCGTTTCATCGAGGGCACATAGATGTGGCCCTGCTGATCGAGCGGTTCCAGGGAACGGCTGTAGAGCGCACCGAATCCGCGTTTGTCGTAAGGGGACAAGGCATAGGTGATGGAGGTGTACTGCAGGCCGCTTTCTTTGAATTTCGGAATGGCCGGTTTGGGTTCGAGGTCGGTGCGGTGCAGGGTGCGGATAATGAAATACCAGCGCCATTCCTCGAAGTGTTCGACGCCCTTGTTGGCGTTGATCCAGTAAACGGCGTAATACAGGTCGCCGTCGTCGCCGTTGTAGGAATACTGGTAGTTCCAAGCCACTTCCACGCCGTTTTTCGGATTCGGGAAGGGCAGACCCGCCACGTAGTCCTTGATACCGATCTTGCGGACGTCGTTGCCGTTCTCGATCAGCTTGGCTTTTCCGCCGTAAAGGTTGGTGGCTTCGATGTAGCCCAGCGACGGATGAACCGGCTCGTAGTCGCGCAGTTTCATCTTCATTTTGTACTTCTTCACCAGTGTTTCGAAACTGGCGGGGAGAAGGTCTTTGTATTGGTCGAAGTTCGACGCCTTGACGGTTTTGCCTTTTTTAACGTTGGGCTTGTTGAGATCGGGAGCGAAGCCGACCATCTTGCCCCAGTTATCGGCGGTGAGCTTGACGCCGGGTTTCCAGCCTTCCTGGGCTTGTGCCGGCAGCGCCATGATCAACAACGCCAACAATGCCAGCAAGGCCACGAGGCGCGCTTGCGGTGCGGTGCTGATGTGTTTCATGTTTGAATCCCTTTCTTGTTGCGTGGTCCGTTAGAACTGATAGCGAATGCGCATGTTGATTTCATCTCGATCACGGAAGAATCCAAGAGACTTGTACGGGTCGTTGCCGAAAAAGTCGGTGACCTGGAAGCGCAGACGCCAGTGACGTCCGAGACGAAGGTCGACTTGCCCGGCGATGAAGGCGTCTCGGGGATAGAAATACGCCACCACCATGCGAGGAGCGATCATGCCGTGCAGGTAGGAGGTACCCATCACGTAAACCAGGCGGAACTGGTGCGCTTCGATTTTGTAGTCGTTGTAACCGGGGACGTACACCAGGTCGGCCTTGTCGAATTCGGACAACCCCGGGATCATCGTGTGCTGGAATTGCAGCAGCATCAGGATATTCTGGGTGGGGTTGAGCCAGCGAATCATGGCCGGTCGCATCAATTGTACGGCATAATTGAAGGTGTTCTTTTCGGCTTTCTCGAAGTAGATGCGTTCTTTTCCGCTGCCATACTCGGTATCGAGCACGCGCTTGGTCGTTTTGGACTGGCGCGGATAGCGTCTGAGCGGCTCGACCGACGCCTCGATCTTGGCCACCATGGACACCGGCGCATCGAAAGTATAGTCGAAGGAAGCGCCGGCGATGTGCTGGCGCGGGAAGCCGAGGAACAGCTCTTTCATGTGGTTCGGATCGAGGAAACCCTCGTCATCGGGTTTCAGATCGTAGTAGAGCGGGATCGGCGGTGAATAGATGTGCGTGTAGTAATACATGAGCGAGTAGCTCATCATACTGGTGATGTTGCCACGCCAACGCAGTCCACCCCGCATGTCGTCGAACTCGCCGCCCGGGTACTCGAAGGTTTTCTTGTCGATGATATAAGGCGAGGGCGTGTTGGAATACGGTAGGCCCCAAGCTCCCACGAACGTCAACGGAATGTTTACTGTGTCGGCCTTGCGGTCGATCATCGGTACCCAGAGAAACTCGACGAAATGGTCGATGTCTTTCATCTCGAACATGGCCTTGGCGGACCACAGAGGAACACGCGTGTCTTCGAATGATTCCAACGGACCGAAATGCCATGTGTTATCGACGGGATTGACGACATCGAGCAAGCGGTAGGAATTGATGTCACCCCACACGACCTGCTGGCGACCCAAGCGGAAGGAGAGCCAGTCGGTGGTTTCGATGTCGACGTACAACTCGCGCAGGTCGGCTTCGTTGTAGAATTCCTTCCATGCGTATTCCATTGCATATTCGCGCTTGTCCATGCTGTCTTTGAACGACGGCGGCTGGCCGTAGCGGTCGAGTTCCAATTTGAGCGACCCGACCAGGCGTACCGTTGCGTGCACCACGATTTTCTCTTCAGGCCGCCATTCCGCCATTAGCTGGATTTGTCCGCGCAGCATGGAGGGTTTGCCGGCTTTGGCGCCGTGGTCGGTCGGGTGACAGGTGCTCGTGTCGTTTACCGGATCGCAGGGCCGGTTTTCATCGACGTTGTCGCCGACCTTGATGTAGGCTTTGTTATCGTAGTCCTTGAACAATTGTGAGGTCAGAGGGACGAATACGCCGCCCTGCATCTGGATGTAGCCTTGGACTTCGAATTCCTTCTCCTGGGCGGTTACCGTGGATGTGCACAGCAGAAGCATCAGTCCGACCAGAATAACCGATCCAAACTTGTACCTTCCCACACTCGCCTCCTGTTTGAAAAAAGGCCGCAAGGATTAACCTTGCGGCCTTAATTGAGAATTATTCGCAGTCAGCCGGGCTCGGGTTTGCATCGCCTTCGGCGTAGATATTGCTGATGCAGATCGAGTTGGGGACGGAAACGAAGGTGGTGGTACCCAGCGCTTCGCCATCGACCCAAGCGGTGGTCGTGGTGGACCCGATTTCCATGTTGGCGATCAGATAATAGCCGTTGGTGGGGTTGACCGAGTCGCGGGCGGAGGTGTTGACCGGCAGACGGCTGTTGTTGAAGTAACGAACGTCATCGCTGCTGGGGTCGACGGTGACGGTGGAGCAACCGACGATTTCTTCTTCTTCGTCGGCGTTGACCCAGTAGACGGCACCAGCCACGACGCCCAGTGATTCATCCAAGGTAACACCGGCCGCCAGAGGAGCCGTGCTGTAGGTGACGCGGTCGACGGACCAGAGTTTTTCGTTGGTGGCATTGGCGACCAGGTTGAACTGGTACGTGTCCACCGCACCGGCGGTTTCGTCGCCGAAACCTTCGCATAGAAAGCCCAACAGTTCGAGTTCTTCGGGAATGCCGGTGAAGGTCACTTCGCCGTTGGCATCCGAGATCTGCGGATCGACGCCATCCAGTTTTTCACCGGTCGTGTTGTCGAGTACCCAGATCTTTACATCGGGAAGGCGCGTATCTCCAGCAAAATCAACGACATGGCCTTTAAACGTTCCCGGCGTGCCTTCGCCTTCTTCTTCGTCGTCTCCCCCACAGGCGACCATCAGACAGAGAGTAGCCAAGATGGCCAACAGCATAAACAGTTTGGTTTTCATCATCGTGCTCCTTGTTTTTGTTGAAGAGAGATAAACAGGGTATAACGTTGCCCTTCGTTCCATACCATTACGGCCCTACAGCGGAACGAATTACCTTCGTTCCAGCCGTCAAGTGGTTGATCGATTCACCATGTGACGGATAACCCGGCATTTATCCACGGATGGATGATCGCCACCAGTACAACTTATGCATTTTCGACTCATTTAACGATGCGCTATCGTTTATAACACGCACATGGAAAAGCGTCAAGAATCACATGGCCTTTTCAAGCTTGTTGCGGAGGTTATCGTCAGGTGTCAAAGGATGGGTAGAAGTCGGTCTGAATTGACAGACTGCACGATTCCGAGTTTTTGAACTTGACAGCCAAACAAAAGGGGGTATGATGGGCGCTTGAATGAACCATCATTCACTTTGGTAAGTGGCTGAATATGCATGATTGTAGGCGACTTTTCATGACTACCCAACCCGTCGAATTGGATATATCGGATCCAAACTATCCTCGGAGGTGCACATGACACGTGAGATCAAAAAGGTAGCTGTTATTGGAGCCGGCGTGATGGGAAGTGGGATCGCGGCACACTTGGCTAGCGCCGGTGTTCCGAGCGTTCTGCTTGACATCGTTCCGCCAAACTTGACCGACGACGAGAAAAAGGTGAAGGCCAAGCGTAATAGCTTTGCGGCCGGTGCCGTTATGCGTATGGTCAAACAGAAAGGTCAGATCCAACCGTTCATGAACAAACGGACGGCGAATCTGATCACTACGGGCAATCTCGAAGATGACCTCGAGCTGGTCGCTGATTGCGATCTGGTTATCGAAGTCGTGCTCGAGCAGCTCGACATCAAACGCAACTTGTTCGACAAACTGGTCAAAGTGATCAAGCCGGGTACTATCGTGGCGTCCAACACGTCCGGTATCGCCATCAACTCGATGGTGGAAGGCTACTCGGAAGACTTCCAGAAGAATTTCCTAGTCATGCATTTCTTCAACCCGGTGCGTTACATGCGCCTGTTGGAAGTGGTGGCTGGCGAAAAAACCGACCCCGACGTGGTCCAGACGATCGCCGAATTCGGTGAAACTAACCTGGGCAAGGGCATTGTCTACGGCAAGGATACCCCCAACTTCGTGGGTAACCGCATCGGTGTGGGCGCCATGATGGCGACCGTCCAGGCCATGGTCGAAGACGACATGAGCATCCAGGAAGTGGATGCCGTTACCGGTAAATGCATGGCTCAGAAAATGTCGAGCTACAAGACCGCCGATCTGGTCGGCCTCGACACCGTGCATCACATCATCACCAACAGCTACGAAGCGCTGCCGAACGATGAAGCGCGCGAATTGCTGAAGGTGCCGGATTTCTTGCAGCATCTGGTCGACAACAAGTGCTTCGGTAACAAAACCAAAGCCGGTTATTACAAAAAAGAAGGCAAGAAAAAGCTGGTTCTCGATTGGAAAACCAAAGAATACGTCGAGACCGTCAAAATCAAGGCCGACAGCCTGAAAAAAGCCAAGAACGAAGACGATCCGGCCGCCCGTATCAAGGGTTTGGTGAACAGCGACGACAAATTCGGCAAGTTCGCCTGGAAGCTGCTGTCCCGTGGCTGGGTGTATGCCGCGACTCGCGTTGGCGAGATCTGCGACGACATCGTCAACATCGATAATGCCATGAAATGGGGCTATGCCTGGGAACTCGGTCCCTTCGAGACCTGGGATGCCGTGGGCGTCAAAGAGTCTGTGGCACGCATGGAAGCCGACGGACTGGTGCTCCCCGAAGCCGTGAAAACCATGGTGGAGAAGAGCGAAGGCTCGTGGTACATGGTGCGCGAAGGTAAGAAATATTTCTGGGACATCAAAACCGCTTCGTATCAGCCGGTTCCCACGAAAGAGCAGTGGATCAACCTCGGTCTGTTGAAGACCCACAAGCAGCCGCTCAAAAAGCTGGCCGACGCCAGCCTGCTGGACCTCGGCGACGGCGTGGCCTGTGTCGAATTCCATTGCAAAATGAACGCTATCGGCGAAGACATCATCCGCATGATCCATCACGGTCTCGACCTGGTGGAAAGCTCGGACGACTGGGCCGGTCTGGTTATCACGAACGAAGCCGAGAACTTCTCGGTCGGCGCCAACCTGGCCATGATCATGATGGGCGCTATGGGCAAGCAGTTCGACATGATCGAAGAAGCTGTCGACGGTCTGCATAATGCCGGTCAGCGCATGCGTTACAGCCCGAAGCCGGTCGTCACGGCTCCGTTCGGTATGGCGCTGGGCGGTGGTTGCGAGATCATCCTGGCCGCCGATGCGGTGTGCGCGCATTCCGAATTGTACGCGGGTCTGGTCGAGTTGGGCGCGGGCCTGATTCCGGGCGGCGCGGGCAACAAGAATCTGCTGATGCATTATCTCGAAAACGTTCCGGCCGATATGGCCATCGATCGCTTCCCGATCATCCAGCGTGTCTTCGAGCAGATCGCCATGGCCAAGGTTTCCTTGAGCGCCGCGATCGCCAAAGACATGAAGGTGCTGCGTTACAGTGACCGCGTGGTCATGAACCGCGACGAACTGACCTACGAAGCCAAGCGCATGGTCAAGGGTATGTGGGAAGGCGGCTACCGCGCTCCCGAAAAGCCCGACTACCTGATCCTGCCGGGTCGCGTGGGTGCGGCGACATTCGAGACCGGTTTGTACAACATGAACATGGGCGGCTATGTCACCGATTTCGAGAAGAAAATCGCGGCGAAGCTGGCCAACGTTCTGTGTGGTGGCGACATCGAGCCCAACACGGCCGTGACGGAAGAACGCCTGCTCGAACTCGAGAAGGAAGCCTTCATGAGCTTGGTTGGTGAGCCGAAAGCCATCGAACGTATGCAGTCCTTGCTGACCACCGGTCGGCCGCTGCGCAACTAAGGCGGATGCACGAATAACGTGAATACAACCTTTAACAAGGAGTGAATACCATGAGAGAGGCTGTCATTGTAGCCGCTAAGCGGACGGCGGTGGGTAAAGCCAGTCGCGGCGTACTCAAATATATGCGCGTTGAAGACCTGGCGAAGCCGGTCATCCAGAGTCTAATGGACACCACCGGTGTTGACGGCAAAGACATCGATGATCTGGTTGTCGGTTGCGCTATGCCTGAGGCTGAGCAGGGTATGAATATCGGTCGTATCCTCGGTTTGCATGCGGGTCTGCCGGAAAGCGTTCCGGCCGTTACCGTGAACCGTTTCTGTTCTTCGGGTCTGGAAACCATCGCCATGGCCGCCACGCGCGTCATCGCCGGTTTTCAGGACATCGTTATCGCCGGTGGCGTGGAAACCATGTCCATGATCCCCATGGGCGGAAACAAAATCCGCGGCAACGAGACCACGTTGAATTCTCCGGCTTTGGGCGCGTACTGCTCCATGGGTAACACCGCGGAGAACGTGGTGGAGCGTTATGGTGAAGAATTCAATCTGACTCGCGACGAGCTCGACAAGTTTGCGCTGCGTTCCCAGAACAACGCGCTGAACGCCCAAAAAGAGGGTTACTTCAAAGAGCAGATCGTGCCGGTCACCTACACGACCTGGAAGAACGGCAAAAAAATCGAAGCCATCCACGATACGGACGAAGGTCCGCGCGCGTCCTCGATGGAATCGTTGGGCAAACTGCGCCCCGTGTTCCGCGCCAAGGGCGGCATTGTGACGGCGGCCAACTCCTCTCAGATGGATGACGCGGCTGCGTTCGTCATGATCATGAGCAAGGAAGAAGCCGACAAGCGTGGCCTGAAGGTCATGGCTTATTTCCGTGACTATCAGGTTATCGGTGTGGATCCGGAAGTCATGGGTGTTGGCCCGGCCTTCGCGATTCCGAAGGTACTGGAACATTACGGCATCAAATATGACGACGTGGATCTCTACGAGATCAATGAAGCCTTCGCCAGCCAGGCCGTTTACTCCGTGCGTCAGATGGGCATCGAACATCTGATGGATCGCATCAACGTCAACGGCGGCGCGATCGCCCTGGGCCACCCCTTGGGTTGCACCGGTGCCAAACTGACCACCCAGCTCGTGTACGAGTTGGAGCGTCGTGACGCGCGCTTCGGCGTGGTGTCCATGTGCATCGGCGGCGGCATGGGCGCGGCCGGTCTGTTCGAGCGTCCGAAGAACTAAATCAACACGGCGTGAGCGCGCCGGTTTGTCGAACGCCTACAAGCGGCGGTGGATTTCCACCGCCGTTTTTCGTTGCATGGCCGTCTGGACAAACTTGAAAAGATATAAGATAATCAAACTATCCGTATGTTGAATTCAGCTGTGAGGACACACCCGATGCTAAAGAACGTTTTAAAGCTGTTATTTCTGTTGCTGCTCGTGCTGTCACTGGTGGTCGGCTGTGGTGGGGAGGATGAACCGGAAGACGACGATGATGATCGTGATGACGGTGACACGCCCGACGGCGACAACCCCGACGATCCTTTCGTCCGCAAGTCCATCGCCCCGATGACGGGAGATGGCGAATTGGCTTATTACGGTGAAAAGATCGCGTTGAAAAACGATTCTGTTTTCTACTATGCGTCTTTCGTCAACGGTAACAGCGATTCCATTCTCTACGCCTATCATTTTTCCGGAATGACCGACGACTATGAAATACAGGATCGAACCGAAACCATCGCGCGTTTGAGTGATTTCGGTCTGGTAAACTACGAGGTCAAGGATTTCGATACGGACGCCTGCGGCCGATTGTACTTTTTAGCTTCGCAAATGGGCGGAGACACCAACATGGTGTGGGTCAATGTAGACGGGAATGACGTCTATCAGATCGGGGCTTATAACCATGCCTATCTCTGGGTGGACGGCTGTATGGGTGGCATTCGCGGTCAGGTTTTGGCTTACACCTACGGTTGGGATAGCATCTATGATGATGATCCGCACATCACGGATTCCGTGATGTGGGATTACGATACGGAGAGGACCGAGAGGTGGGTCAAACGCGAAAACCTTTTCGACGAAATCACCGAAGGTCAGGATATTTTCAACAATGCCAAACAGGTTGTTTTCGGCAAGTTTCGTTCGAACTATTACGATGCTAGTGCCATCATTCTGATCGATGCCAACTCCCAACTGCGCTACCTCTATTCCGTCTGGGATCAATACGACTACGAAACTCAACGTTTTCGGGAGTCTGAGGAGTTGTTCAACGGTTTCAATAACCGTGGTTACAAGGCGAGTAACTTCGCCATCGACAACATGGAGAACCTCTTCGCATTCCGCCAGATTCAGTATCCCGAAAACGATAATGCCCCGATCCAGATGTGTGTCGTTGGCTTTTTAGATGAAAACGACGAAACCCCATATTTGTGGGTCACCGGCGGGACCAACGCCCTGCCGTTTAGCGAAGATCGGACCTTTGAAATCGGTTTCCCCGGCCCCTGCGGCATTACGACGCACACGGAAGCAACCGGACCCAATGCAAGTGTTCGTTATCCATGGGTAGCCTATCGTAGCGCTAAAAATGCTTTATCGATGCTGTTTCTATCCAGAACCCAGGGAGACTGGTACTCGGTTCCGCTGGATTCGATTCCACAGACGGCCTGGCATTTTGCGTCCAACCTCGCGATCGTCGGCACATCCGGCTCGGGACAGGCCGGACGAATCATGACTTTCTACGATGACAACGACACGATTCGATTTGCAACCTGCAAAGAGCGATCGACTTGCGGGGATTACTGAGAATCATAATCCTTAATTGCAGTCCGTTTCCGACATTCTCCTTAACTACGTAGGCAAAGTCGTGTGTGCTTGCCGTTTTCACTTGTCATGTGCGGCGGTGGTTTTCCATCGCCGTTTTGCTTCTTGACCGAGCATGAAAGATAATATAAGAGTGGAGGTATAAAACAATTTCGAAAGGATGCACCATGCGCTATGACGTGGTGATTGTCGGGGGTGGGGTGATTGGTTGTGCCATCGCTCGTGAACTGTCACGCTACCGACTGCGGGTCGTTCTGGTGGAGAAGGATTGCGAGGTCGGTTTCGGCACGAGCAAGACCAACAGCGGTATCATCCACGGTGGTCACCATGCGGCGTCGTCTACGCTGAAAGGGCGGCTTGAGTGGGAAGGCAACCAAATGTGGGACGGCCTGTGCGCGGATTTGGGATTCGGTTTCAAGCGCGTGGGCGAATTGACGGTGGCCATGGCCGACGATCAACGCCCGGTGCTGGACAAACTCTTGGCCAACGGAACGCAAAAAGGCGTACCGGGGTTGGAGATCTGGGAGCGTGAAAGGTTGCGGCGCGAAGAACCCAATCTGAGTGAGAAGGCTGTGGCTGCGTTGCATGCCCCGACAAGTGGGGTCGTCAATCCTTATGAAGCCTGTTTCGCTCTGATTGAGAGCGCCCGTATCAATGGGGTGGAACTATTGGTTGAAAATCCCGTTGTCGGCATTGGACAACATGGTGACGGCCTGACGGTTAAGACGACGCATCAGCTGATCCGCACACGCTTTGTGATCAATGCGGCCGGTATCTATTCCGACCATGTCGCGGCTCTTGCGGGGCAGGGCGACTTTGTCATCACACCGCGTAAAGGTGAAGAATACCTTCTGGATAAACGTCTCAAAGGGCTGGTTAAGCGCATTATTTTTCCCTGCCCCACGCCGACGTCCAAGGGCATTCTGGTTATCCCCACTTTCGACGGCACGCTGATGGTGGGCCCGACCGCCCACGAGATGGAAAATAAGGAAGCTGTTACCACCACTTTGGCCGGTTCGGACGAGGTGTTCGGGAAGGTGCGTGACGTGGTGCCGGGCATCAGCGAACGCGATTGTATCGCCCAATTTGCCGGGATGCGGGCGGTGGCTGCTTCGGAAGATTTCATCATCGGTCCCACGGGATTGAAAGGTTTCATCAACGTAGCGGGTATCCAATCGCCGGGACTTACGTCGGCTCCGGCCATTGCCGTAATGGTCGCGAATATTCTGCAAGACGAAGGTCTGAACTTGATCGAGAAAGACGACTTCAAGCCGTCGATTCCGCATCCGGTGCATTTCGCCCAGCTGCCCACCGAACGCCAGACCGAGTTAGTGGAGGAGGATCCGCGTTACGGGCGGATGGTCTGCCGGTGCGAGGGTATCACCGAACGCGAGATCGTCGATGCTATTCACGCCGGGGCGCGCACCCTCGATGGTATCAAGTTCCGCGTGCGCGCGGGAATGGGACGCTGTCAAGGCGGGTTCTGCTCCTGGCGCTGTATGGAATTGCTGGCGAAGGAACTGGGTGTCTCCATTTACGATATCACCAAGCGCGGTGGCGGATCGTGGATCATTTGTCCCGAGGGGCAGGAGGTGGCCCATGATTGATGCCAAGCTGACGCAGATCCGGGATAACTACGATATCGTGGTGGTGGGCGGTGGACCGGCCGGGATGGCGGCGGCTTTGGGGGCACGTCGCGCCGGAGCCGAGCGCATCCTCATTACCGATCGCGAGCAAGAGGCGGGAGGCATTCTGCTTCAGTGTATTCATCCGGGCTTTGGCCTGCATTACTTTAAAGAAGAACTCACCGGTCCCGAGTACGCCGAGCGCTTTCTGGCGAACGTACTGGAAGAAGGGGTGGATGTGGTGAGCGAGACATACGTTCTCGATATCGACAAGGATCTCAACGTCAAGTTGATGAGTCCGAATCACGGTTTGCGCGTGGTGAAAACCCGCGCGGTGGTGTTGGCCATGGGGGCGCGAGAACGCACGCGCGGGGCGATTCGTATTCCCGGCACGCGACCGGCGGGGGTGCTGACTGCCGGACTGGCACAGAAGTTTGTCAACATGATGGGAGTATTGCCGGGCCGCCGGGTGATCATTCTCGGGTCCGGCGATATCGGCTTGATTATGGCGCGGCGTCTGACGCTCGAAGGGGTGGAGGTCAAGGGCGTGTTCGAGATTATGCCCTATTCGAATGGGCTAAATCGCAATGTTGTTCAGTGTTTGCACGATTTCGACATTCCGCTGCATTTATCCACCAGTGTGGCCGAAGTGCGTGGACGCGATCGCCTCGAAGGGGTGACCGTTGCACCGGTGGACGAGCGACTGCGACCCATTGTGGATAAAGCCTGGGATATCGAGTGCGATACGGCTTTGCTTTCGATCGGCTTGATTCCTGAAAACGAACTGAGTCGTAGTTTGAACCTTCGGCTCGATCCGACGACCAGCGGTCCGGTGGTGACCAGTGCTATGGAAACCAGCATGGATGGCATTTTCGCCTGCGGCAACGTGGTGCACATTCATGATTTGGTCGACTTCGTATCTCAAGAGTCTATTTTAGCCGGTGAAAACGCGGGCTATTTCGCCACCGGGGTCCGGCGCGCGCCCGACAATATCCGCCTGATACCGGGGGATAACGTGGCGTATTGCGTGCCGCATACGCTTTCCACCGAGCGGACGCACACGGTATATATGCGCGTGCGTAAGCCGTTCGAGAAATGTGTGATCAAGCTGGGTGACGCTTACGAGAAGAAACTGCGCTATGCCTTCCCGGCCGAAATGGTCAGCTTGAAAGTTAAACCGGAATTTCTGGAAGCCTTTCACGGCGATCAACTGCGTATCGATATTTTACCCAGAGGGGAGGCCTGATATGGCGGAGTTGACAAATTATCTCTGCATCGGCTGTCCACTCGGATGTCGGCTGGAAGTCGAGGAAGACGGGACGCAGATCGTGGAAATACGTGGACAGGGATGCAAGCGTGGCAAGACCTTTGCCGAGCAGGAGCACACCGATCCGCGCCGCATGGTCACCACTACACTACGAACTCGGGGAGGACTATGGCCAAAGCTGCCGGTCAAGACCGTTGCACCCATCCCCAAGGGGCGGGTGGTGGAGCTATGCAAGGAATTGCACAAATTGACACTCGATGCTCCTGTGAAAATGGGTGATGTAATTCTGGCCGATGCGTTGGGTGAAGGCGTGGACGTTGTTGCCACGCGCAGTATGCCGGAAAGCGAGTGAGTGAGACGGAGAATCCGGACAGCCCGCAACCTGGGCTTAACTCGCGATGCAGGATCTCCATAAATGGATCTGGTAAATTCTGTTTTCCAATCGAGAAAACAGTCCTTTGCGTGATGCCCAGGGAATCCCATAAAACTCTGACAAAAAAATCCGACCGACGGGTTGTATGACATATTTGTCGTGGTTGCCTGCGGGGGAAATGCTGTAGAACGATGATAATACTGTGTATAATCACGGCATGTCGCGGCTGGTGCGTTAATTGCATTGGAAACGGTCTGTCTATATCAAAGACCGGTGACAATGGGAGGAGGTGGCGCATGCGATGGATGAAGCGGGAGTTTTTCTTGAGTGGGCTGATGATAGTGTCGGTTCTCGCGATGGCGGTCGCTTGTGGGAGTGATAGCGCTGAATCGATGTCGGGGGACAATTCGGTTGATGGCGACGCCCCAATGGATGGGGATAGCCCCGATGGTGACGATCCCGACGGCGACGATCCCGACGGCGACGATCCCGATGGAGACGATCCCTATACCCCCGAGCAGGAAATCGAGATCGACGTGAGTCGTCCGGTGACGAGCAATGACTACCTCTTCGTGATCAATCCGGCGACCGGAAACCTGGTCGCGATTGCCTCGGATACGCTCGTGATTCACACGCTGTCCACCGGAAGCGATCCGATCGCGATTCAGGTGTTACCCGAAACCAATACCGCCCTGATCATCGACCGAACATCCGACCGTCTGGTGATGGCGCAGCCGGATGAAGACCGCACGGCAAGTTGGGCGCTCGATCCGGATAAAACGGCGGGCTATAACATGATTTCCTGTGCGCCCAACGGGCTTTTTGCCATCGTTTATTTCAACAGTCAACTGGCCGGGAATGCGTCATCCGCATACGGCAGCCTGCAATCCGTCGGTTTGGTGGACATGCGCGATCCGTCGGACCTGGACGAGCTTGATTCACCGATCCTTCCGCTGACCGTCGGCCTTAATCCAACGGCGGTTCATTGGAAAAACGACGGATCGAAGGCTTTCGTCATTACCGATCAAGGGGCGACCATTATCGATCTCGGCAACCCGGACAGCCCCGAAGTGACGCCGAATATCCCCCTTGAAGCGGTTTCCGGGCCGTCGCTCGATCGGGAAGTGCTTGTGACCGCCGATGGTCGGTATGCCCTGGTGCGGCGCATCGAAACCGCCGAACTGCGGATGGTGGATTTCGAAAACGGCGAGGTGGCGGTACTCGAACTGGACGCGCCTCCCACCGACCTCGACTTGCTCCCCGACGACAGTCGGGCGATCATCACCCTGCGTGAAACGCATCAACTGCTGGTCGTATCCATTCCCGGTGGTTTTGCCGATGCCGAGGCGGTCGATCTCTATGATATTCCCGAGGGTATCGGCGTGGCCGAACCCGCCGCCGACAACAATACGATTGCGCTGTATTCAACCTTGAATAATACCCGTAACGTGTGGATCTTCAGCCTCGATGACGAAAGCCTGAATTCCCACAACCTGATCAAGCGCACCCAGGCGTTGTCTTTTGCTCCACCCGACAGCGACGGCGTGTTGCGCCTGTTGGTTTTGCATAAGAAAAATCAAGGGGATGCATACTACGAGGACGACTACTACGACACCATCGATCGTTCCTATGGTTATTCCGTTCTCGATCTGGCGACCGGCATGACGGTCCTGCAATTGACCGACGCTCACCCGGCTGCATTCACGTTTACCGGTGACGGAGCGAAGGGATACCTTTCGGTTGCGGGATCGGGCACGCGCCAGGTGCATATCATGGACCTCAAGGCCGCCGGTGGGGCGCGTATTATCGAAATGGATCTCAGTTCGACTCCCACCAGTCTCGGGCTCATGGCCGATGGGAGGCGCATGTATGTGGCTCAGGATCATCCGGATGGGCGTATCACGTTCATCGACACCGTCACGGATGAACCGGTGACGATTACCGGATTCGAGCTTAACGGCCAGATAGACTGAGGGGAGGGGGAAATGAAAACGATGAAAAACAACATCCGTTACGCTCGCTTTTGGACCGTTTTGCTTCTCGGCTTGATGGTGATCCCGTTGGCGGGTTGTCCCGAGTCGGAAAAAAACGATTGGCGAGGACCGACCTTTTTGAACACGCATCTAGCTTACGTTGAGACAGAAACGGGCCAGGTAGCGCTGGTCGATCCGCGTCAACCCGATAAAAAAGCACAGATTGTGCATCTACCCGGTGCGGAGAAGGAAGAAGACATTGTCGCAGGCTGGCGGCAGGTGCTGGTATATCCGGACGGCAGCCATGTCGTGTATGCGGCCCAAGACATCAATACCTTCCACATCGTTTCGGACGAAGCGGGCGAGTTAGTGCTGAGTATCCCGGATGTGTCGCCGCTCATCAACGCCGCCTCGTTCTCCCCCGATGGTCGCTGGCTGGTCTTTTACGTCAATGCGGATTCCAATATCCAGGATAGGGAGGCGGAGCCGTTCGATTCGGGCATCAACCGATCATTGGATTCTTTCGACTTTCCGGAGTCGCCGTCCATTCTGCAAAACGAACATCGCTTGTTGGTGGTGGATCGCGAAGCCGGCGAAACATTTACGCTGGATTTGCCGCAAAACGACGTCCGCATTGATTCCATTCGCTTCAGCGGCACTTTCCGCCTGTGCACCACCGGGGATCTATGCGCGGATGCGGATGCGCGCTCGATGGAGTTGATCGTGGCGGCGGGCGTCGGGCGTCTGTGGTTGTTCAATCCGGCGGATCAGGCGGAAGCCCACGTGAACGTGGTTCCGCTGAGCCTGGAATCGTCCTCGCGTGTTGGGATCACGGGCTTGCGCATCAGTGCCAACATGGCCGAGCCGGAAGAAGGGACGGACGACCGCGAGATTCTTTTCGTGAACTTGAATCTGGGTTCCGACGTGCTGGCGCTCAACATGGTTTGGGATGATGACAACGAGGCTCTGAGTTTCGCGATCAACAAATTTCCGTTGCCGCTGGTTCCTTACGACAGCGTGCCGTATGTCGATCGGGGCGAGCTTTATCTGTTGGCGCTTGGCTGGGGTGAGTTGGCGAGCGTCCATGTGGACAGCGCTCGGGTCTCGCGGTTGGCGGTCGAGGGCAACCTCCGCCGAATTCGACTTCTGGAACGCGAGGGTCGGGCCGAGTATGCGCTTTTGGATGGTAGCGACGCCTTGGCTGTCGTGAAACTGCAGGATCTGGCGGTGTTCGGAGCGAAAAATGTGACGGAGGCCGTAATCGGCTTCAGCGCCGATCGCATCGTGTTGGATACCGACGAGTCCTGGCGTGCGCTTTGTCTGGATCAGCGCCCCACACGCCTGGCGGCTATCGATCTCGAAGCCTTAACGGAAGACGATCTCAGTGCCTCGGTTCAGCGCATCGAATTGGATGTGGCCGATGATTCGCCCGATCTGGCAGCGGGAAAATTGTACATGACGGGATACTGCTATTGGTTGGATGAGGAAGAGCCCGAGGAACGTATTTGCGATCTTTACGGAATCGATCTCTTCGACTCGGAACGGGCGGTAAGCCACGTCGAGCTGTCGAATGTCGAGGAAGAAATTCGATCGCTGCCCGCGACCGATGACGAACCGCAGATGCTGATTTTCCAGGATGGAGATAATCCTGATCGCCTAGTGACCGTGGACACGGATAGTTTCGATGTTGTCGAGTTGGAGGGTTTTCTATCCGCCTTGGATTGATTTGGGCGGTCGTATCCCGCGATTCTATTTGCGATTTGTCCGGTCTGTTACTGGTTTTTCATCCTCCGAAGAATGTCATTTGCATCTTCGGAGGATTTTTTTATTTACGTCTGTTGGTCCCAACCTGAAAAGACTCGGAAAAATCTTGACAAAACCCTGTTTTATCATGCATTTACAAGGGGGCGAATCTTCTTCCACGTCCCTTGCAAGCTGAGTTCGATGCGCAAAATGCGCAAAGCTGGCCGGAGATTGAAACAGGGAGTGACGAAATGGCGCAGACGGTTCAGGCTCGTCCCGGATTCTTCGGGTGGTTGCTTCCTTACGGTCCCATCAACAAGCAGCGACTCCTTTTTTTCTTTCTCGGTTTGGCTTTTTTTGCTTTGACTTATTTCCTGCCTTCGCCCGAATCGGCCATCGATCCCAAGGGGCAAGCCTTTCCCCTCACGCGTGAAGGACAATTGGCGCTGGGCCTGTTCCTTCTGGCCTCCACTTGGTGGATTTTCGAGGTGCTGCCCATCGGTGTTACTTCCATCGCCATCGGCGTTTTTCAGGCGCTCTTCATCATTCGGGAACCGCGTGTGGCGCTCACCGATTTCATGGACCCCTCCGTCTGGTTCATTTTTGGTTCCCTGGTGATCGGGATCGTTTTCACCAAAACCGGGTTGACCCGCCGCATGGCCTATAAAATGCTTTCCGTCGTGGGTGAACGAACGTCCATGATCTATCTCGGGGCTTTTCTGTTGACCATGTGTCTGACTCTGGTTATGGCGCATACCGCCGTGGCGGCCACGATTTTCCCTCTACTGACCACCATCTACGCCCTGTACGACGAAACGGGCAAGCCATCCAGATTCGGAAAAGGACTATTTATGGGGATGGCCTACGTCGCTGGTGCGGGATCGATCATCACCCTGCTCGGCGCCGCTCGCGGTGCGGTGGCTATCGGTTTCTTCCGAGAGTTGACCGGCCAGGAGATCAGCTTCTTCGAGTTGTCCTACTATATGGCTCCGGTCGGTGTTGCGATGACCCTGCTTTTGTGGGTCTATTTCATGCTGTGGTATCGCCCCGAGAAGAGCACGATTCCCGGTTTGCGCGAACGCGCCCAGAAACTCTATACGCAATTGGGACGCATCACCAGTCAGGAAGTGATCGCATTGCTGCTGGTTTCAGGCGTTATCCTGCTGCTTTCGCTGCGCTCGTTTGTGCCCGTGTTAGCTCCCGTCAACAAAAGCGCCATTATTCTGGCTGCCACCGTGCTCTTTTTCGCCTTCAATATTCTCACGTTGAAGGATCTCGAAAGCATTCCCTGGAACATCATTCTGCTGTTCGGTGGGGCGATGAGCATCGGGTTTTGCCTGTGGCAGACCGGTGCAGCTAACTGGATGGCGGTGCATTGGCTGACGCTTTTCCAGAGCTATAGTTGGTTCGTGTTTGTGCTCAGCGTGGCTTTCTTAGTGATGCTGCTAACGAATTTTATCATGAACGTAGCGGCCATTGCCGCGACGATGCCAGTGGCGCTGGTTGTCGCACCTTACTTGGGAGTCGCACCCGATGTGGTGGTCTATGCCTCGCTGGTGACGGCGGGTATGCCGTTTTTACTGCTGGTCGGTGCTGCGCCCAATGCCATTGCTTACGGGAGCAAGCAGTTTACCTCCGGCGAGTTTTTCCTCACCGGTTTACCGGTTTCATTGCTGCTGATGGTCGTTCTAGCTTTGTTTGTGTGGCTGATCTGGCCGCTCATGGGAATGCCGATTGTGTTGCCGACGCCTTGAGCTTGTTTTCTCTGACTGTACCGTTGTCCTCAATTTAACAATTATTTCAAGAGGTTGGATCGGAAGTGCCCGCCGACGCAGCATCCTTTGGCTTCTAAAATCTCCACACGCTCTGCGACTATTCTTCCTTGCAAAACGCCCCCGTTCGCGCTATAATTTTCACCTAACAACCATCACTGAATAAGGGCTCAAACATGAAAAATGAGAAAAATTGGCAGTGGCAGTTGGCCGCCATGGCTAGGTCTGTGCGTTTCGCATTGACACTGGCTTTGGTGCTAGTCTTTCTTTTGACGGGTTGTGCCGGTAGTGACGAGGATAAGGATAAAAAAGACAAAGACGATGATGATGACGATGATGACACCATGGAAGTCGATGATCCCATCAGTAACGATGAAGAACTGAAGGCGGATGGCATCGACTCGCCGCCGTTTTTTCACATCGATCCGGAACGAGCTGCGGCGGGTGAGACGGTAACGGTGACCGTCGAATACGCCGCCGCCAGCGCGATCAACGTACAGGCGGTGGGGACCGGTTGCGGCAGTCTGGCCAGTGGAAGCGGAGCCTCACCCTTGACCATCTCCGGTAATGTCGGCGTCAGCGGCGTTTGCCGCTTGCATGCGGAACTGACGTTGTCCAGCGGTGGTACGCAAGTGTTCGAAGGGCAGGTCGAAGTGATTGCCTCCGAACCCGGCTATCCTCCCGTAGAAGTGGTTGGAGCGGATTTCACCTTCGATCCGATCCCCACGGCTTCGGCGGACGTGGGAGCGCCATCGATTCAGACATTGGCGGGTCCGGTTACGTTCATCAATGGCGGCAGCGCCAATTACGACATCACCTACAGTTCCGAGAAACCCATTTATCAAGCGCTCATTCAGGTGCAGGGCTACGAAGGGTATTTCGTCCTGCCGGTGACGGGACCGGCGCTCACCATTCCGTTCACACTTAAATTCGACTCGGATATTTTCAGCCAGCCATCGGCGCGTCCGGCTTTCAAAGACGGGGGAGCCTTGAATATTCTGGTGTCGTTGCTGGATGCCTTGGGCCGTCTCGGCCCGGAACAACCACTGGCGCTCAACGGAGTGGAGGTCCAAAGCGGTGAAGTCAAGGTCAGTTTGTCGTGGGATACCGCCACGGATGTGGATCTTCATGTCGATGAACCCGGCGGCGAGCAGATTTACTATGGGCACAAGGTTTCCGGAACCGGCGGCCAACTCGATCTGGATTCAAACGCCGGATGCGATATCGATAATGTAAACAACGAGAACGTCTTTTGGCCCGATGGACAGTCGCCCAATGGGACTTTCACCGTTCAGGCGCGCATGTATTCCGATTGCGAGTTGGGTGGGGCCAGCGGGACAGTGACAATGGCTTTCTGCGGTGAGGATTCTCCGCTCGTCGAAAGTTTCAGTCTCGGACCCGCCGGAGACTCGGTGAGTTGGACATTCGAGAACAAGTGCACCTACAAGGTTTCGGGAAAGGTGAAGTATGAGGATTTCGCCGTCACGGCTGCGGGACTTTCCAACAACGGCGTCATGGTGCCGGTGCGTTTCATCAAAGTGGAAGTGCGTCGCGATGATGATGACGAACTGCTGGCCGAAGGCCAGACGGATTCTCGCGGTCGGTATGAAATCAGCTTCGAGAACGATGGTGTCCCCGGCTATTACGTCGAAGTGGTGGCTGAACAGGATAACGAACGTCTCAAACAATCGGTGAATGATCTGAGCGGCAAACTGTACAGCTGGGTGCTGGAAGACCGATTCAACGAGAATGAAGTACCGGATAACAAGGATGTGGATTTCGAAATCAAGAAAGACGAAGACGCGGCGGCGCTCAATATCTGGGAGACCGGCGTCAAGTGCAGCACTTACGCGCGTATTTACAGCGGTCAAACCATGCCCATGATGCCGTTTTATTGGACAGACGGCCAAAAACCAGGTGGGAAAAATGCTTCGTTCTGTACGCGGACAAACAAAATCTACATCCTGGGCGCGGCGGCGGATTCAGACGCCTACGATGATATTATCATCGGGCACGAATACGGTCATTTCGTGATGAATGTTATCAGCAAGAGCGATAGTCCGGGGGGTGGGCATTCATCCAACCGACAGGAAGAGCCGACTCTTTCCTGGAGCGAGGGGTGGGCGACTTTCTTTGGTGTTACCGCCCACAACGAGACGCGTTATATGGACACCAATGCTGGTGGCATGGGCGTATTCTACAGCATCGAAACACCGCCTGCCAGTAAACCGCGCGGCAATAAGGATGGCAAGCTCGACGGCAATCTATCCGAAGCGATTGCGGCCGCGGTGCTGCTGGATATTTTCGATAGCAGCAACGAAAGCAAGGATACCGTCACCAACATTGGTGTCTGGCCGGTTGTCACAACTTATCTGGGCAAAGATTACGCCAAGTTCAGCGATCGCGGCTACGCCGGACGCGATCTGGTCGACTTTCTGGACGGCTGGTTCTGTTTGGGATACGGCAACAAAGGCGAGAACGACGAAAGCGGCCTGCGAGGGATCGTGAAGGGATTGTACCAGCTCAGCTACGATTTCCCGGAATTGGCCTCCTGTGAATAATGACCGGGAGGGTGCACCATGCTGATCCGCTTCTTGTACACCACTGTCCTGGGATTGTTGGGATTGCTGGCATTTATGGCGATGACTGTCGGTGAATCCATGGCGAAGGAACCCTTGCCGATACAGGGAGACTTCATCCCCGCCTCGATTGCCGGGAAGCCCGGACAGACGGTCGACGTCGACCTGCATTTGAGTTTCCAACAGACTTTCGAAGGCGTGGAGGTTTTGCTGAAACTGCCGGATTCCATCGTGTTGGCAAAGGGTGAACCCATTCGCCAACTCCGCGATTTGCAACCGGAAACTCCGGCCGTCTTGACCTATAGCTTGCTCCTGAAAACGGCCGATCCCGCCCAGGTCGTGATTGTGGCACGGGTTCTTGGGCTGGGCAATGAAGTCATGAACGCCGCTTTCGTGCTGCCGGTCAATCCGCCCTCGACCCAAGAACCGAAAATCAAAACCGATAAAAACGGACGAACGCGGCGGGTTCGAAGTGTTCCGGCCAAACGCGGGGGATGCCAAAGCGATTAGCCGGGTCATTTCGACAATCGGAAAAACGAAGTATACTGGCGCCGCCTGGAAACAGGTGGCGTTTTTTCATGTTCCCGCTTGGCGGAGTTTTCCAGAGAGACCCGGATTGGCCGAGAAATCATTTGCTGGGTGGTTGCCGCATTCCTCCGACGAGATCCCGGAAATAGGGCGGGATGCCTGTTTCGAAATGACAGGGTTTGCCGCTGTAAGGATGAAGAAACGAGAGGGAGAATGCATGCAGCGCCAGCCGCTTATGAGCGGGTTTGCCTTTCCCGTATTTTTTATCGCCTACGATCGGATGTCCGCTGTCGGCCAGATGTACGCGAATCTGGTGTTTTCGACCCGTGAGCAAATCGATTTCCAGCAGAGAGAGGGTCGGGGTTTCCTTGATTACCTTGTAAGCGGTTTCGGAAAACTTGCCGATCTTGGTGTCGGGTGTGGAATAAACGCGAAATTGCCGGTTCTCCGTGAGATAGGACGAAAGCGTGTCCGCCGGAGTCTTAAAATGGCCATGGACCACCGCTAGATACTTCTTCCGTGCATCCGACCATTCCTTTTGCAGCGTTTCCTTGGCTTGAACGCTTTTCGCAAAGACCAGAATTCCGGAGGCGTCCCGGTCGAGCCGATGCACGATGAAAAGCCGGTTGTTTGATTTGGCGCAACCCTTGCGGACATAGTCGGTCAGCATGTAGTAGGCCGTGCGCGTTTTCTGATCTTGAGTGGCAATGGTCAAAAGGCCCGGGGGCTTGTCCACCACCAGAATGTCGCGGTCTTCATGGAGGATCACAAGATCTTTGGGCAGGTGTTTAGTGGTCGGTTTGGATGACTTGGACAAGGTGAGTGCTCCCTCTCATTGGAGTGCTTGATCGGAAATTAGGGGATGACCGGCATGGCGGTTTTCGGGATCAGCCAGAGTCGCGTCGTTTCGACCGGCAGACGCAGGTCGTTAAAGTGTTTGGACCATTGCCAGAGTGATAAGCTGGCCAACGGAATGAAATAGCGATGGCGACCCGTTTCCGTTTGAAACCGGATTCCCACACGCCCCGGCCTGTCGGATCGTTGCCAGTGGATACCGGCTTCATCGCGGGAGGGAGAGTCGATTTCCAGGATCATTCCAGCCCAGCTGTGGGGAGCGGTCATGGGAAACGGACGTGGAGGTCGGTTTACGACCGGTACTTGGTTGAGAAACTTGGCGGTATCGAACCCGTAGGGGTTCTTTTCGCCCCAGGCGTAGGCCAGCCACTTCATGTTCAAATTGTCGTGTGGCGGGCTCGCAATGAAGGCGGAATCGTCTCCGGAATGTTTCGGAGAGAGAATCACCGCTCCTTCTACGACCCGTGCAACCGTGTAGTGATCGAGCAACCAGGCCGACAAGATGGGATGGCGCAGTTCATTCGAAAGCTTGTCGATCTCTTCGCCCCAGTACCCGCTCAGCTTGAAAAGGACAGCGGCCGGTTGAACGGTTTTCAATGCCTCGACGGCTTCACGCTGCATGGTGGGGTTCATCAGGTGCAGGGGCTGAACGAAACGTATCGGTGCTGGGCGGTCAAGGATGTAGTACGCCAGTCCGGCGTTGGTGAAATCGTAAAAAGTGTCGGTTGGGGCGAGTTGGGCTTCCAGAGCTAAAAGCGGTGGATTGAACCGCTCGCACCAGTTGTTGGGAACGGGCACGCTGATGCGGCTACGCCAGGGGAAGTCCTGGCAGAGATGTTCGTCAAAGGCATCGGGTCGGGCGCTGGTGAGGGGTTCCACTTTGTATGCGGCCAGGTCTGCGTATCCTTCTTTGGGGGCGCATAGCCAGACGGCCAGCGCCAGTGTCGCCAATGCCGGGACGATTCGGCGGCGCATGGGGAGCCATTGATAGAAAGCGGCGGCCAAGGCCGGGAAGAGGGCGTTACCGACCAAAATGTGTATGGGATCGGAGCGGTCGAGCATTTTCTTGCTCCAGATCGTCGCCACCAGGGTCAGCAGAACCAGCGTCACGAGCGGACGTAAGTCGGCATCCGGACGGCGTGCGTCGCGCAGCATGGACAAGACGGCGAAGGCGCAGGCAGCAATCAGGATCGGCTGGCGCAGGATACGCAGAACCAGACTGAACGATTTGTCCTGGAAGTTGAAGGGGATGGCGTCGTGAGCGCTTTTCGCCGCCAGAATCCAGGCATGGGTGGACAACGCGGTTTGCAGGGCTTCTCCGCCCAGCCAGAGCCACGCGAGGAGCAAAAGCAGGATGAGTCCGCTTGCGAGTCCTGCCACAGCGGCCCCGGCCACTGCCAGATATCGGTGGCTGTGTACGAATGCCAGAATCAAGGAGAACCCGGCCAGTCCTACGAACAATGCGATGGCTGTGTAGCCGCTATCTTGCGAGAACCACAAGGAAAAAGGTGTTGCGATCAGGGCGGCGACGAAACTGCGGCGAGCAAGCGATTGTGGGTCGGGAGCGCTGCCTAGAAAGCGGATGACCAGCAGCAAGGGTAAAAGGCGCGGGAGGTTGAGATCGAGTCCCGATAACCAGGTCGCCGCACCGAGAGCGACCCCGACGAGGGGGGAACTGAGCCAGACGAGCACAAGCAGGTAAACCGCCCATGTCAGCGCTAAAAGCAGGCTGTCTACCAGCACTTTTCCTTCTAAAAGGGGGAAACCGAGAGCTTGCCCGACGAGAGCGGGGGCGGCGTCGACCCCGAAACCATGAATGAACCACGTGTTCTGATAGGGAATGGCTCCCTGGTTGAGTTGCATCGCGGGAACGACCTGCTCGCCCAGATGGAACAGGTCGAGGGTCGGTAAAAAAAAGAAACGGTAGCCGAAAGCCTCGGCGGCCACGATCAAAACGCCGATCAGAAGGGATAGAATAAGCGTGAATCGGTGAAGGGGGGTGGTTTTATCTGTTTTAGGAACTGCAGTCGGAGCGCTGTTTCCCCCAAAGCGTTGGAGAAGAAAATCCAGCCCGAAGGCGGTGAAGGCCGTAACGAGGACAAAAACGAAAAAGGCGATATCCTCGTTGCGTTGGGGTTGCTGCGACCATAGCTCGACCCCGATGTGCCCCTTGTATCGTACCCGTTCCGGTAGTTGTACCAACAGAATCCCGGCGCTTCCGGCTCCGACAAGCAGTCCGATCGTGGCGACAATCAATCGCCTGAGCGTGATGAAGGTATCGGGTGGCAATGATTGCATCTTGTTCGTGGTTGAGGGCATTTAAGTCGATTCCTGCGGGTATCCGAGAAAAGAGGAAAAAGTATAGCATATTGCCTTGCGATTCCCAAAGCATGAGCAGATGAGTGAGCTTTTTGCTTGAGATACATTTAAAATTGGCTTGAATTACCCGCAAGCTCGCAAAGAATTGACATCGGAGGAAATAAAAGGCAAAATAGTTGCAATCCAAAAATTGGAAATTATGGATTGGCATAGCCGAAAAGAATTTAACTGGGGATGAGCGCTTGCGCTTGAAATACCCGAGGAGGTGTTTGGTGAAAAAGAGCAACGCAATAACGATTTTGTTTATGATTGCCATGATCGCTTTGCTTACGTGGGCTTGCGGCGATGAGAGTGACAGCGGAATAGATGGCGATACGGAATCGGAAGCCCCCGATGGCGATGATCCGGATGGCGACGAACCCGACGGCGATGATCCCGACGGCGACGATCCTGACGGTGATGAACCCGACGGCGATACCGATGGGGATGAAGAAGAAGAGAGCCCCGATGGGGATGTCCCCGATGGCGATACCGATGGGGATAGCGATGGCGATGCCGTGATCGTCAAACCGGTTATTTCCAACATCTTGGCTCTTGAAAACATCAACAATGTCTTGTCGGGAACCGTGACTTTCGACACGGACATCGATGCCTACGGTAGTGTGGAAGTGGCTGAGGTGGGGACTGATACGAGTTGGGTCGTCGGACCGACCAGCGCTTTGGCGAAAAGCTTTGAAATCGGTATCATCGGGCTGCATGCGGAAACGGCCTATACGTTCACTCCGATTGCGGCGACTGCCGAAGCCGGTTCGGAAGCACGTGGCACAGCACAGAATTTCACTACGGCCGCACTGCCCGCTACCCTGCCGACGGTTAACTTGATTTCTGCAGATACGGCACAAATGGCTCCCGGGTATACGGCGGTTTCGTTTTCGGGACGCGGCGCCAGTACGGAAAATGGCTGGCTTATCGTTGATGAAGCCGGTGAAATCGTTTGGTATACCCTCGATTTTGGTGGTGTTTTCCACATCACCAGCCGGGGAAACATCCTGACCACCGCCGGATCGGTCATCGTCGAATACGACTGGATGGGCAATGCCGTTCTGGAACTTGATTTCGATGGGGAGACCTATGAGGGTGAGCCCGTCTATGGTTTCCATCATGATATCATCGAGTTGCCCAACGGAAATTTTCTGGCTTTATCCCGAAATGCGGTTGAGGAAGTGGTTGCTCCTGCGGTCGCCCGTACTGTCGTCGATGGTGATGCTGACGACGAAGTCGAAGCCGAACAGGAAGTAGAGGCTGAAGTCGAAGCGGAAGCCGAAGTTGAAGCTGAAGTCGAGCAGGAAGTCATCAATATCGTGGGTGATATCGCTTACGAAATCACGACTGCCGGAGTGATTGTCAATTCCTGGAGCTTGTTTGACTATGTCAGCACTGATTATCGGCGCACTGGTTTTGATAGCTCTTTGCGCCGGTTCCCTTTGCCGAACAACCGAGATTGGAGCCATGGCAACGCTTTGGTGTATCGCGCATCCGATGATTCCATCATCTTCTCGGCTCGTCATCTCGATTACATTATCGCGGTCAATCGCACCACAGGCGCTTTGATGTGGAAACTGGGCGAAAACGGCGATTTCACTTTGTCATCAGGCAGTTGGTTCAGCCATCAGCATGCGCCTGAGTGGCAGGCCAATGGCGAACTGCTGATTTTCGACAACGGCAATATCAGCCAGGAATTGACGCGTTCGGGTACTGACTTTTCGCGGGCCGTTCAATTCTCACTTGATTATGACAACAAGACTGCGACTCAGACCTGGGAGCACACCGGTTCCGTCCCGTATTTCGCCAGCTTTGTCGGCGATGCCGATCGCTTGGCCAATGGCAATGTCATGGTCTGTGACGGTGGGCGGAGTCTGGATTTCAACGGGGAATCTTTGCTGAGTCCGCGGGTGGCCGAAGTGAAACCGGGCAGCCCGAACACCGTCGTTTTCGAATTCGAATTGCCGCCGACCGTGACGATGGAGCCGGTGGTGGATGGCGATACGGACGATGAAGTGGAAGCCGACGGCGATCCCGAGATGCAGCAGATTGTCGTTCAGCAATGGAACGGCTATCGTGCAGAGCGGATCACCGATCTGCATTCGCGCACCATCAAATAAATAAGCAATCGTGGAGAAATTCGGCCTACCGGGGTTGCAAACGCCGGTAGGCTTTTTTATGCTGGGAATGAAGCCGTCGGATGTCTTTGTCGGATTGATCGAAGGAGATGAACATGTCTCGGAGAAACAAAAATAAAGGTCGCGATCGGGTCGTGGCTTCCATTTGGATATTGCTTATACTGGTGATGATGGGATTGATTCTGATCGGTTGCGATGGCGACAATGACAGCGCGGATGGCGACAATCCCGACGGCGATAACCCCGACGGCGATGAACCCGACGGCGATGAACCCGACGGCGACGACCCCGATGGCGACGACCCCGACGGCGACGACCCCGACGGCGACGACCCCGACGGCGACGACCCCGACGGCGATGACCCCGATGGCGACGACCCCGACGGCGACAACCCCGATGGCGATGATCCTTCCGACAGTATTTCACCCGAAATTCAGAATGTACAAGTGGCGATTGCAGGCGAATTCAGTTCGTCGTTTTCATTGAATGAGAGTGACGTGGTGCGCGTTTTGCCGGTGGCGGCAGAAGCCGAGTTCACCGTTCAAGCCAGTGACAATGTCACCGACCGCGAACAGCTTGTTGTGGACGTGGTGGATATAGAAGGTGGGTCGGCTCCGAACGTGGTCAGCCGGAATTACCGAAATGGACTATGGCGCGTGACAGTCGAACTGACTTCCGGTTCACGAGTTGGCGTGCAGGTGACGGACGAAGCCGGAAACAGCGGGGAGCACTCTTATGTGCTGGTTCTGCCTGAATTGTTGGAAGCTTTGGTTGGCGACTGGGAAGAACGATTGTTCCAAAAAAATGGATCGAGCCATTCCACTTATCAGCGAAATCAGCGTACTTTTGCCTCGGACCTCAGTTGGAGCGGCAGCATTTTGAACGAGGCCTTCGTGCAGGCCGGAATCTATGCGGGCGATGACAGCGATCTCGAAATCAGTGAAACTACTCATCAAAATGGCGATACTCCCGATGATACCGATTCCAGCACCACCGAGTGGAAGCGTGAGGCGGTCTATCATGTGGATGGAGTCTATTTCTCCGATCGTCCCTATACGCGTACGGCGGGAACCGTTGGAAATGTCGTGGGAACTTGGGAAAGAAGCTACGCCTATTATCTACCCGATGGGGCGGATCTGGAATTGGCGGAGGATGTGACGGAAACTCTGACTCTCGCCGGCGATGACTCCTTTAACTTCAACCATAGCGGCACCCGCTATACCAGCGGCGGCGAGGAAGCGATTTCCGAAACCAAAAGCGGCAGTTGGTTTGTCGATCCCAATGAAGATTATTCCGATAACTACGGAGATTTTCTTGTCTTCACAACCGATACCGTCGACGGCGAAGCGCTGGCTTCGACCATCGAGGACTGCGAGTTGCACGTGATCCGCAACGGTCGGCTGCTGGTTCGTCCCAGCATCCGACTCGGCGATCCGGTCGATCCGGCTGCCCGATAAAAATGTATGGCTTGCAAGCAGCCGTTTGGGTTTCCTATGAAGGTTTAATGGGTAGCGTGCGAGAACACTCTCGCCGCTAATTCGATAAATCGATTTCATGTATTACGGATCCGTTTGCACCGTTTTCACCGGTCAGGTTTTCGGTTGATGCGGTGCAACTGGCTTTGTCGGAACCGGATAACCCGGAGTTTCCCCCGCTTCCTCCTGCTCCGGCCGAACCACCGGTGTATTCCAAGGCATGTTGATGAATCGTGCTGTTAGCGAATCCGATACCGAAGGCCGATCCGCCATTGCCGCCCGCTCCGCCACCGCCTGAACCGGCATCACCGCCGTTTCCGCCCGCTGCGCCTTTGCCGCCGTTCCACTTGTCTTCCCAGAAATTGTGTTCTTCGTCGTAATTGCAATTACTGACCAAGTCGTTATCGGCTGCACCGCAACTGAAGTGCTGGATGGAGCCCCAACCAGGGACCGGGCAGGCATGCCATCCGCCTCCACCGATTCCACCTGTTCCTCCCGAACCACCATCGCCTCCTTGTCCGCCGTTTCCACCCGAGCCGAGTTTAATGGTGATATCGGATAGGTCGACGGTCGAATCGACGATCAGAGCCGCAATAGCAGGCGCTCCATGTTCGCCACCCTGGCCGCCTCCGCCTCCCCAACCTCCGGCGCCACCGCCCCCGCCCGGGCCGCCAGGTTGCGCTAGGGTCATCCAAGTGGCCCACATGTTTTGAGCGACACACATATACATGCCACCGGCGACGCCACCGGCACCGCCTTGTCCATAGCTCCCGCCGAGGCCGTTTTCGCCTCGATTCGTGTCGTTAACCCAGAATCCTTCCGTGTTCACACTTCCACTCGATACCGAGACCGCCTCTCCCCCCATTCCGCATTGACCATCGCAGCCGTGTTGCGATTCAAGAAAAACACCATCTTCTCCCACATCATTGGCATATGATGAGTCGGGATCGTGAATGCACCAACAAATTTGTGAGGGTTGGATGTCGTTGTTTATGGGCTTGAGTTGGCAACCATCCAAGTCGAGCAGGCTGCGATCACGATCATCCGCCGAGCGGCAGTTGCCCGGATCGTCAACCGACTCATCGCAGTAGCTGAGAGGGGGAACCCAGTAGTCATCGCACAGGTCAATGCCGTCTTTCGGTTTCTGGTTCCAGTAGTTGCACGTGACGGAGGAACTGGAATTTTGGACCATATTCCAGGAGTCTTCTTCACCCCAATAGGTTTGATATCCCCCATTTCCTCCGTTGATGTACGACAAATCGTTTGGATAACCCGCTTCACCTCCGAAGACGTTGTCTGCGTTCCCACCGTCTTCTCCGTCGCGGCCATGAGTTCCATCGGCTCCGTCGGCTGCGTTTCCGCCTTCAATCAGACAATGACGGATACGTACATCCGCAGAGCTTTTAATCCACAAGGCATAGGTTTCCGTGGTTGCGAAGGGGTAGGAAGGACCGAGAATGTGAAAGCCGTCCAGCAGTACCGTTGTTATTTGGTCTTCAATGGTTACCGTGTGGTTTTGTTCGCCGTTTCCCGATGCCAGGGTGGTGGTATAAACCTGCAAGGCGGGATCGATGATGGCACGTTTGCTGAAGTCATCGGTGTAGCCGCCGTACATCCGGGTTCCAGCGATCAGATTCAAGGGGGGTGAAAATTGGTAGTAGCTCTGTTCGACCAGGATATGACAACCTGTAATGGCCGTGCACTGGGCGATGGTCGAAGCGAAGTCGGCCGAATTCGATGACGCCGATAGATATCGATCGGTGGAAGTATTCCCGTCCTTCCCGTCGCAGTTCTGATCGATGCCGTCGAAATCGGGGATGTCCGGGGCTCCCGGATAAACGGACCGGTTGTTGTCGTTGCAGTCGCCTTGCTCTTCGGTGAATCCGTCACGGTCCTTGTCCAGTACCACTCCGGCGTCCGAATCGCTTTGCTCGACTCCCTCAGAACTGTCGCCGTCGGTGAGGTCGCCATCGGTTTCGGAAAGGTCTCCATCGGAGTCCGACGAGTCGCCATCCGCGTCATTTTCGCCACCACCCGCATCGAAGTCACCATCGATGTCGCCGCTGTTGTCGGAATCGCCGTCGGGAGTGGTAGAGTCCGATCCGCCTCCGCAGGCGAACAACCAGACGCTGGTCAAAATAAGTATTACCCAGTAACTGTTTTTAAAGGCTGTCATAATCCAGTCCTTTGCTGTTGACAGGCGTTGCCGCCACGCTGGTGGGTGGCGACACAAAAGCAAACATGGCTCCTGATTACTTGGCGATCGACAGATAATCAAATCGTAGCAGGATGTCGCTCACCTGCTGAAGGTTCAACCCATCGCTCTCGTCGGTTGCGAGGTAATCCTTGTCGATGAACAGGGCGTAATCACCATACAACCCACGGGCCCGCAGTTCCTCGCTGGCACCTGTGGTGTAACCGACGTCTTCGAGTTCGGCCTGCGTTTTATTGTGATAGGCGAGGATGCGTGCGGACTTGTAGTCGTTTTGGTTGAGATCCGTGCCTTCCGTCACGGCGTCTTCACCGCCCCAAACGGGATCCTTAAACAGATTTTTAGCCGGTCGCACCGTCGATCGTTGCAGGTCGCCGAATTCCTCACCGACATCAAGGCACCATTGGCTGAAGAATGTGTTTTTATGTTTCAAGGTGACGCGTGTGTATGATCCACTTTCATTTGTGGTCAGATCGTTGCCCTGGATGGTCGCATTGACTCCCCACAGACGTTCGGCACAGTCGCTACCGGCTAGGATCGGAATGCCGAAGGTTTCACCCATTCCCAAGGAACCCATGGGTACGACGGAGAAAGGTATTTCCTGCCCCAAGTACTGGCCGTCTGCATCGAAAACGGCATAGCGGGGGTTGCTCAACACGGTATGAAGCCGTTCTGTGTCGTCCATGATGTGCCACCCATCGGGGAATTCACCCAAATCGCCCAATTGCAGCAAATGCTTTTTCAATGAGACGACGACTGGTAGCTCGACGGCGATATTGCCGCCGATCGAGGCCCCGGCGGCCAACTCGGTACGCAAGGAAACGAGCACGTTGTTCAGATCGACGGCGTTGGCGGCCATGAGTACATCTTGCCGCCAGGTATCGTGGGTGAGCTGCAGCTCATACTCGACCGCGCGTACGGCCAGATAAACGGCGCGACGCGCAATCGCCAGATCGCGTCGGTAGATGTTGATCGCGCTGGAGTAGGTTTCATCTTGGCGTTCACCCATGTCCGACCAGATGTCGTTGAACAGGCGTGTGCTGTTGCGATTCTCTTCAGCCGCCACGCGCCGCTTTCCTTCATAGGCGAGTTGCGACATTTGTTCTTGAGCGTTGTACAGCGCCAGCATGCTTTCGGCCAACTCGAGCTTGACGCGTTCGATGATCAGGGCCTGCGAATCGGCGCCGATCAGGTGCATTTCCGCATCATTGAAGCATTGTGCGATACTTACTTGATCCTGAATCAGGCCGAGGAAGTATTCGTGCTTGGATTCAAGCTTGTCGATGGGGATGGCTTTGTTTACACTGCTCTTGGTGTTTTCCCAGATGTGCTTGCTGCCCGACTTGGCAAAGCAGGTCAGGGCCGACATCCAGGCACCGGAGGTAGCGCAACCGAAACTGGTTTCCGCCAACCCGAAAGCCGCATCGGCGGTTCGCTTGACTGCTTTGAGTTCTTTCGATATTTGCCAGTAGGCTTCTTTGATATCCTGAGACTGGTTGATTGCACTTTCGAGAAGGATGCAATTGTTGGTGGCGATGTCGTAGGCATCGAGGAAATCCTGAAGTTTTTGATTGGCCACCTCTATGTCCTGGGCCGCCGACATGGCTGCGAGTGCCAATTCACCGATGCTGCCGTGATAGCAGTCGGGTTGTTCGAGCGGCGAGGTTTCGACATCGATCATTTTCTTCGTGATCGGTACTCCATTCGGGAAAAGGGCTTGGCACTTCAACTCCGCATCTTCAAGAATCAGGGCGTCGTGGTTGCGCACCTCCAGGCTTTCATCTGAAAGAAGGTCGTGAAAAGCCTGATCGCCACCCAGGTAATTGATGGTGGTTTCGAGGTCCGTCAACATCGTTGACATTCCGTAAGAAAAAACATTGACAGGCAACTGTTCGAGCGCTCCACTCATCAACTCTTGCGCTTCATCTAGAAAGTCGTTGGCCCAGTCTTCTTTGAATTCGACTTTCCCCGCGAAGCCTTCGCGCATTCCCACCAGTACACACATCCGGTAGCCGAGATCGTCTTTGGTCAGCGAAGACGTCAGAGCGTCGTAGTCGAACACACAGGCGGGGTTGCCTTGATCCATGAAGCAGTTCGTGGACCCGATCTGCGGATGTGCTTCAAGCTCGTCGAGCACGTCTTCTGAGACGATCGGGTTGCCGGTGGTGGTGTTTTCGAAAAGGTTGTTTCCGCACAGATTCAAAATCTTTTCGCCGAAGTTTCGTTTGATCTGACTGACTCGGTCGTTCACGTTTTGTTCTTCGAGGATGCCTTGAAGTGTGCGGTCAACCATGTCTGACCAAGCCGTTCGAGCGGCATCGAAGGAATCGGTGGCAGTTTGTACCGCTTTGGTTGCCCAGCCCGAGTTGTCCAATCCACCGGTGGATTCGTAGAGAAAATAAGATGAAACGGAAAGGAATTTCTCGCCGTCGCTTTGCGGGTCATTCAACGTGTTGGTATACAAAGGAAGATCGACATCGTCGATCCCGAGCGGGTTGCGCCCTTCTTCGAGCGAATCCCATTCCGTCATCAAATCCTGCAGGGCTGCGTCGAACAGACCCTGGGCGTTTTGCCAAACTGGTTCCCAGGCGGGTTCTCCCGCAAGCAAGCTCTTTTCATAAAGAAGCCGCGCCAAGGGAGCGAGGACCGTGACATAATGTAAAGTTCGGTTGACTTGTTCGGGAGGAACGATTTGACTGGCAAATCGGGCTTGGCGAACAAGGAATGTCGCGGCTTGAAGCTGAGTACGCAAAGCATGCAGAATGACAATCGGGATGCCGAACGTTTGTGTCTCGTCGCCATAGGCCGCGGGTTGATTTTGGCTTTCACGGTAATCGGGTTCGTTGAGGATGGCGCTGGGGATGTGCATCAGCCGACCCATCGTGTGAGGGTGAAGCACGATATCCCACCCATCGAGACCGAGATCCAGTGTGTCGGTCAGGTTAGGGGGGGCGTCAGTCCATAGCGGAAGGTCGTTGGCCTGCACGGCTTCGTTGACGATAAACTGGTGGGTCTGAATCCACTGTTGCAGGATGCGCAAGGCCATCCGTAATCCGTCGTCGGAGCGGGATTCCCACATTACGCCGCCGGGATAGCCCGAGCGTTCGACCAACGCCAAGCCTCCCCCCAGAGCACCAAGAACCAGGGGGGTGTCGATGCAGTCGGGGAGCGGATCATCGAGCACATGGCCGCTCAAACAATTGAGGTCGGTTGTGTCGCCGCACGCGGGAGGTGCTTCGAAACTGCGTTCCAGTTCGGTTATACAGGCATCGAGGGTGAGACCCGCTTGCACCGAGCCGCTCGCCGAGTCAATGGCGAAGAAGGGTAGGGCGAGAAGGGAATCGCTGTTGCCGCGATCGCACATATAGTCGCCTACTCCGATATCGTCGGCAACACTTTGCGTGAAGGGGACGGAACGTGTGTTGATAACCTCAACTCCAGGATCGCGGTTGCGATCGTAACAGAGAAGGTATTGAAGTTCCTGTGACCAGGACGGAATATCGATGCTGTCTTGTTCGTGATCGAGTTCGACATCGCGCATGATGGCATACCAGGGCAAGGCATCGCCGTACCGGTCCGCACTTTCAGCAAACACCGGGGTGTCACCCGTTTGGGAGGGGACCGTTTCGTTTTCACCAAGATCTCGGAAACGTTGGACGGAGAAATTCCAATCGATATTTAGACGCTCGTCGATGCCGTTGGCCTCTGCATAATCCAGCCCGAGACCGCCGACGGTCATATTTAGTGTTCCAAGTACCGAGCCTTCGAAGATTTCTCTTATGGCCCCTGACGCGGACAAGCTAACCTCGGTTGCCGTTTCGTCGTCGGACGATTCGGCGTTTCCCATGTATACGACGCGTGAACCGTCGCCCATTCCACCCAAGGCGTCGAAGCTTCCCGAGGCATCGAGGGTGAAGACCCAGTTTTCGGGGAGGACTTTACGTGCGTCGTGGAATACCAGGGTGTTGTCCTCAAACAAAATTATTTCGAAGGGAAAGCTGAACATCGGGTGGCTGTGGACGATGTCGACCGCTTGGGAGGCGGCTTCCGTTTGCAACAGAGTCGAACTTGAGGAAACCCATACCTTTCCTCGATAGACACCCGGACTCAGTTCGGTTTCATCGGAGCGGGCGATTTCGCTAAGGGCAACCGTCGCCATCCGATCATCGTAAAACACGCTGACAAACCACTCAGCCAAATCCGCTTCACTTTCATCGAGTTTGAGGGTAAAGGTCATCGAATCATCGGTGCTCAGCGATTCGATGTTGCAAGTCGAAGAGAACGTTCCGTTGCAATCGATCAGCAGGCCGTCGCTGGCTTCGAGACGCAGATCGGTGAAGCCTTGCGTATTCGCCGATAGGGTGATCACCGGCTGGGCCTCACGGTTGTATATGGGGATGAAGGATGGATGCAATTTCAATCCACCTTGGCTGCGATCAACGAGCGGCGGCGAGATAGCGTAATCATCTTCGTCGCGGCAGCGCCCGAAGTAATCGCACCAGCCATCTGGACAGTCCGCATTGCGCAGGCAGTCGAAATGGCATAATCCAAGCTGGCAATAGGCCCCGCAAGGACAATGCTCGTCGCGGCGACAATTCCCCAATGAGTCGAGCAGATCGGAATCGCGCGTGCATTGGTAGGAACTGAGGTCGGAACCGACATCATCGCTGAGCTCTATATCGGCTTCCTCGTCGCCGTCCGGATCGGGACCGTCGCTATCGCCGTCCGACATGTCTCCGTCCGGCGCGTCGCCATCAATCGTATTCGACCCGCCGGAACAGCCGAAGCATGTTGCCGACAGGATCACGGTTACAGCTATTGTTAAAAGCCATCTACGCATGTTTCGATTCTCCTCAAATAACGTAAATTCCAGTTCCTGTTCGACTGGATCTAGTTGCGGGTATCGTGATACTCGTAGGCCCCCATGTCGACTTGACCGTTGAAGCGTCCGTTACCGGCCAAATCCGGATCATCCGGCCGCAGCACATAGGAATCCGACCCTGTGTTGATGCACGGTGATCCCGTTTTCAAGCTATAGTCATCGCCCGCAACGTTGAAAAAATCGGGGTTGTGGTCGCTTGTGTTCGCCCCGATATTGCCCGACTCATCGGTGGTGCAGTTGCTTGATTCCGTACAGCCGCCTTTGATATCGCTGTAAGCAATCAGCGGTTTGCAGGCGGGTTGGGTTGAATCGTGAATGATTTCGCCGCCGGTATTGTCCCAGAGGATGCTGTTGGTGATGGTGGCATTGTCTCCGTTACATGAGTTCTGAAGGGTGTCCTTAAAATAGATCGCACCGCCGGATGTGGAAGCCGTGTTGCCGGTCATCGTGCAGTTTGTCAAGATCGGAATGGAATCCAAGATGGACATCGCACCGCCTTGGGCCGCGTTGTTTCCGGCGAACAGGCAATTCGAATAATGGGCATTGACGCTACTTGTGGAGTTGCTGACGTTAAACACGCCCCCCCCGTCTTCCGTTGCCGAATTGTCGATGAAACGGCAGTTGACGATTTCCGGTATTCCCAGTGAAGCGCTCATAAATATAGCGCCTCCGTGGGTGTCGGCGGAATTGCTTTCAAACAAGCAATCGGCAATCAAGACCGTTGGAATGTCACCGCTGAGTTTCAAACCACCTCCGTAGCCATATCCGGGGATGTCGGTTACATTCGAACTATTGCCGATGATTTCGCTCTTCAACATGGTAAACGAACCCATTTTACTGATGCTGATCGCGCCGCCGGAAAGGCGATTGGATTCGTTGTTTTCTATGCGACACGTATCGAATGTGACAGAGCCGACCGTGGATCCGGTCGAGCCCGCCGTCAAGGCTCCACCACTCCAGTCTGCAATATTATTGCGGATAACCGTGTTTTTGAGCGTAAGATCGACACCGTTGAGGGCGACAAGACCCGCGCCAACCGTTGCGGCATTATTTTCGAAGATGCAATCCTGGATCGTGATCGAAATGTCCCCCGTCGAATAAAGGCCACCGCCATGACGGCAGTGGTCGGTGCTGCGCTTGGCTTCACAACTTAGATCCGAGTTCCCACCCGAAACGGTAAATCCGTTTAACAGGCTGCGGTCACCGCCGATCAGGACATGATAGACGTTGTCGGTGCCGACGCCTTTTGCGCCATCGTTTCCGTTTATGTCGCCGCTTAGGGTGGTGGTGTAGGTCCCGGGATCGCGATCATCGAATAAAACAACGTCGTTGGTGGGATCGAAGCCGCCGTACAGGCTGACCAGGTAGGGAAGGGTGAAACTGGAAAACCGGCCGTCCGTGGCGGTTTCGGGCGTGTAGGTTCCTTCGGCCACCCAGATTTGATCACCTGCCTGGGCGGCGTTGAGTGCCGGAGTCAGGGTTGTAAACGCGTTATCCCAACTGGAACCGTTGTTGTCGCCGCTGGCATCGGCATCGACATATAGTGTGTTGATGTCGAAGGAGTCAAAGCTCATTTCATCCGCACCCAGATCCACGCCGTAGAAAAGAACGCGCGGTTGGCCCTCGAAATCTTCGGTCAATCCCGCATCACTGGCGGCATCCGGGTTGCCGATATCCAGGCAGGGGGAGGTGAGATCAAGCCGGAAGTTGCCGGTCGACAGGTCGACAAACGCCGGGTCCAGTTCGACATTACCTTCACCGCTCATTGCCCCGCTGCCGGTTTCAACGCTACTGTAGCTGACTGTAGCCGAGCTGCCCGCTCCGGCGGCGATTTCTTCCGGCGTGTCGTCCCACAAAATACCGTTGACGATGTTGATGGCGCTGGTGTCGATAAGCGCGATCGCGCCTCCGCTGGTGGAGGCTGTATTTCCGGCGAAGCTGCAATTGATGGCCGTGGCGGAGGTATAGTATTCTGCCGCCAGTCCGGCACCTTCCTCCGCGCTGTTGTTGACGAACGCGCAGTTACCCATGACCAACGTGGTGAGATAGGCCGATAGGCCGCCTCCTTTTCCGGTGGCGTCGCAGGCCTGGAAGACACAGCCGGTGGCGAGGAGCGTACTGCCCGAGTCGGCATATATGCCTCCGCCGTCTTCGCTGGCTGCGTTCGCTTTGAGCAGACATTGGCCAATACCTGCGCGACTCATGGAGATGACCGTCCCTTGTGCATTGAAAAGGCCTGCGCCACGAGTGGCCGTGTTACCCGTGAAAACGGGATTGACGAAGGTCGCGTTTCCGTTGGTCGCGTTCATCACGGCTCCACCGTCTTCGCTGGCCGAGTTTTGTGAAAACGTGACGTTTTCAAATGCGGGAGTACCGCCGGTGTTGTAGACCGCTCCGCCGTATCGGGCCTCGTTCAGTTCGAACAGACAGTTCGCCACGGTGGGGGATGTCAATGTATTGAACATTCCGCCACCTAGGTTATGCGTGTTGGCGGCGTTGTCGTCCTCGTGGGCGTTGCCGTAACGAATTGTGAAACCGCCCATCCGAGCATGGTTGGAGCCGGTTACGACATGGTAAACACGTGGAGATTGGGCTGCATCTTCTTGGCGTCCGTCGAGCACGGTCTCATTTGCGGTGCTGTCGCGGGCTTCATCGAAGTTGGTAGGGTAGCCGCCGAGAAGCGAAACGTGAGGTTTTAGCGTGATGGTGTTCAACGGTCCGTCAACGTAAATGAAGTAGGATCCGGCCGCAACACGCACTTCGCAGGGGTCGGTTTCGGTGGCCATTGTGGCGGCGGCATTCAAAGCCGGTTGAATGCTGGCGAAGGCCGAAGCTGGATTGGCCCCGTTTCCTGGACTGCTGATTGTGGCATCGACATAAAAAATACAATCGATGATGGGATCTTGTTCGACTTCCTCGGTGTCTTCCTCGTTTTCGGTATCGTCCATATCGCCGTCGCTGTCATTATCGCTGTCATTGTCGCCATCGGGTTCATCGCCGTCCGGATTGTCACCGTCGGGGTCGTCGCCATCTGGATTGTCGCCATCTGGATTGTCGCCGTCCGGGTCGGAACTGTCGCCATCGGTTCCGCTGTCGCCATCCGCATCTGAATCGCTTCCACCCGCGCAAGCAACACAAGTAAACAGGGCGATTGAAAGAAGTAAAACAAACAGGAATTTACGCATGTCAGGCTCCCTGTAGTTTGAGACCTAGTTCTTGCTAACGGGTGGCTGGTATTCGTAGGCGCCCATATCGACAACCGCACCGGGAATGGCGTTGCCATCGATGGTACGGGATTGCCCGTCAAGATCATGATCTATGGTGACGGTCTCGTTGTCGCCCGTATCGATGCTGGGTGATGACGATTGCAGACGATAGTCCACATCTCCCGTTGTTGCGACGAATTGAGGATCGTGAATGGCAGGGTTGTGGCCGATGTTGCCGTTAGTTCCGAAGTCGCCCCAACCCCACTGCACGTTGGAGTAACTTACCAATGGCTCACAATAGGTTTGGGAAAAGATTTGGTTGTCGGTGGAAAGAGCCGGTGTATTACCCCAGACAATACAATTGGCCATGGTTGGCTGGTAGCATGTTCCCATGAAGTTGGTATTGTAGGTGGAGATGCCGCCTCCGTCACCTCCTGCCGTGTTGGCGACGAAGGTACTGTTGTGGATTACCGGCTGTGCAAATTCATAAGCGAACAAACCTCCGCCGTGCCAGTCGGCCGAGTTGTCGACGAACAGGCAGTTGGTGAAAACCGGTGCCCAGCCTTCGACGCAGGCGCCGCCTCCGCTGATGGCGCTGTTTCCCGTAAAGGTGCAGTTGGAGATGATCGGGTTATGTTTTTCGACGAACAGTCCGCCGCCGCAGTTTCCTTCGATAGTATAGCCATCGTCGGAAGTGTCACCCGGTGTATCGAGAGCCCCCTTGCGCGCCATTCCCCCCGTGATGGTGAATCCGTCAAGGGTTGCATGGTCGTCGTTTTGTTCTTCACCGCAGATGTTTTCCAAACAGGAGACAACATGGTAGACCAGATCTTCGCCATCGATTACGCATTCATTTGTCCACCATTGCCGATCATCACGCAGCGATTCACTGCCGGAGAAACCGCCGTAAACGGCCACTCCTATTTTCAGTGAAAGGCTATTGGACATATCTCCCGAAACTCCGGTGTTACCGCGGATGGTGTAGGTGCCAGCCGCAACCCAAACTTCAGCGCTGGAGCAGTTCCGTGTGTCCAGGGCTGCCGAAGCGGCGTCTATACCGGCTTGAAGCTTTGTGAATGCGGTTTCCCAGCTTAGTCCGTCCGGCTGGGCAGGCACGGGCGAAACCGTGACATCGACCCGCCGCACGCAGGCCGAATCGAGATTTTCCGCTTCCGTATCTCCCTCTTCCTCATTTTCCTCCACATCGAGGTCTTGGTCGCCCTCGTTTTCCGCCTCGGTATCGCCGTCAGGCGAAGTGTCGATGTCGGGTTCAAGGTCGCCATCGCTGTCGTATTCAACGTTATCGTTGTCACCATCACTATCGCTATCGCGGTCGGTGTCGCCATCCGGGTTGTCGCCGTCTGGATTGTCGCCGTCGGGGCTGTCGCCGTCGGGGCTGTCGCCGTCGGGGCTGTCGCCGTCGGGGCTGTCGCCGTCAGGATCGTCACCGTCCGGGTTTTCCTGGCTGTCGCCGTCAAGTTCATCCCCATCGGGATCGGAATCGCTATCCGAACCACAGCCGAAGAGCAAAACGAGAGTGACGATCAATAACAGCGATTGTAATGTATACTTCAACATAAGGCCTCCTGAGGCATGGCTGGCTTCTCGATGAGCCTATCTGTGCGATACGAAATTCCGAATGCTATGGGACAACATCGCCGTTGACATTTCCGGCGGCCGCAACCGAATTGCCGAGGTTTCCGCTTGAACTGGTTCCTTCGATGGTCCAGGTCGCCGTTGTGCTCAGGCCCGATTCCGACCCGAGATACAGGTAGGCTTTTCCTTTACTGGAAGTGCTGAATGTGTAGTTTTTCGCTCCGACAATCACATCGTCGTAGCCGTCACCGTTGACGTCACCGGCCGAGGCGACACTGTGCCCAAATCTGTCATAGGCATTTTCGCCGTCGACTACCCAGTCGGGAGAGTTGCTCAAACCCGAGGCCGAACCGTAGTAGACATAGGCTTTACCCTTGTCTGAGTTGATGAGGCTTGCGCCGACGATGACATCGTCGTAGCCGTCGCCGTTGACGTCGCCGGCGCTTGCCACACTACAGCCGAAGAAGTCATTGTTTCCTTCTCCCATTATTGTCCAGCTGGCTGTAGCGGATAGGCCTCCGCTTCCTCCTAAATAAACATAGACAATGCCTTGATCGGTGCCATAGCCTTTCGCGCCGACGATCACATCGTCGTAGCCGTCTTTGTTTACGTCTCCTGCGGATGCGATTGCAGTGCCAAGGTAGCTCGCTTCCGAGGACGCGCTGGCGGTCCAGGATGCGGTCGTTGCCAGACCGCTTGCCGATCCTAGGTACAGGTAGGCAAAGCCCGTGTAGTATTCACCCGCGATGACGACATCGTCATAGCCGTCATTGTTCACGTCGCCCGCCCCACTGACGGAAATTCCAAAGCCGTTGTATAGGCTGGGGTTGCTCAGAGCCCAGTCGGCCGTATCGGATAACCCCGTACTCGATCCGTAATAGGCGTAGGCTTTTCCTTTCGATCCGTCAGTGCCTGGAGCTCCGATGACCACATCGGCATAGCCGTCTTTGTTGATGTCGCCCGCCGAGGCAACCGAACTGCCAAACCAGTCGCCGTTTGCAGCCGCATCGGACCAATCTTCGTTTGCCGACAAGCCGGATGCGGAACCGTGATAGACATACGCGGTTCCATCATTGTCATTCATTCCAACAATGACATCGTCGTAGCCGTCGTCGTTCACATCGCCCGCCGAGGCAACTACGTAGCCGTAGTCCGAATAATCGGGTCCGGTACTCGACCAGTCGGCCGTGGTCGACGGGCCGGTGGCGGATCCGTGAAAGGCCATTGCCAAGCCCGTCCAGGAATGTCCGGGCACGCCAACTACGATGTCGCCATAACCTTTGAGCTCAGGAGCCTCTTCTTCCAACTCCGCTTCCGCTGACTCCGAATCCATTTCATCGGATTCCGCTTCGGATAGGTCCCCATCGGTTTCGCCTTCAGCATCGTCGACTTCGAGTTCTTCTTCGAAATCCGTATCGCCATCGTTTTCCTGCTCAATCTCCATTTCCATATCGCCGTCGGGATCGTCGCTATCGTTTTCCTGCTCAATCTCCCTTTCCATGTCACCATCGGGATCGTCGCCATCGGGATCGTCGCCGTCGGGCTCGTCGCCATCGGGCTCGTCGCCATCGGGCTCGTCGCCGTCGGGCTCGTCGCCATCGGGATTGTCGCCATCGGACCTGTCGCCGTCGGACGTGTCACCGTCGATGTTATCTGAATCATCGTTGCAGCCTGCTGCCAGTAAGACAAGCAACACAAATGTGAAAGTAAGGATATAGATCTTCATTCGCGGGCCCCCTTTGGTGAAGATTTGTGTGCTACACAATAGTAATGAAACTGGTGATGTATGGATAGTCTAGCAGCCCGGGTAGCCTAGCGCAACAGATAAATCGAGAAAATCATAAATTACATATGAAAAGTGCAAGCAGCTGTTATTACATGGTAATAATTAAATATGGCATGGATAATTGCCCCAAAAGGGCGGGCTTGGACGGCTCCAGCCGAGTTGTTCCCATAATGGCGAAGTGATGGCTGGCTGTGTTGCTTATAGGGGCATAAACTAACGAAAGCCGATTAAAAAACCGGCTTTCGTTCGAATGCGGTTGTATCGAGAACGTTACAAAACGCGGTAGATTTCCACGTCGATTTGGATGGTGATTTCGTCCGAGACGATGGAAACGCCTTCAACCAACTTATTGAAATTCAAGCCGAAATCCTGGCGATTGATCTTGCCTTCAAGGCTGTAGCCCGCACGTAGTTGGTCGCCCTGGCCGAAATTGGCTTTCTGCTTGCCCAGATATTCACCCGTCAAGGTAATATCCTTGGTGACACCCTTCAGTGTCAGGGCTGCCAAAACGGTGATTTTGTCCCCGTCCCAGGTGATGGATTTCGATTTCAGCGTTCCCTTGGGGAATTTGGCGGCGTCAAAGAAATCGGGGGCTTTGAGATGTGCATCGCGCTTTTCGATGCCGGTGTCAATGGCGTCGATGGTCACCGATCCTTCGAAAGCCGACAGCTTGCCGTCCGGATCGGCAGTTGTAACCGTGCCCGTGAAGGTTCCGAAACTGCCCTTGACCTTGGAAATACCGAGGTGGCGAACCGTGAAGGCGACCGTGCTGTGATAGGTGTCCAGCTGCCAGGCGGATGGCTTGGCGTCTTCGGCCGAAACCGGCGAGATCTGCAGGACCAATACCAGAAGTAAAACGCTGAATAGTGCAAGCTTTTTCATAAGCTTCCCTCCTCTGTTCGGTGTCGGGTTCGTTTGTTTTCGTAAGTCCACTACCGGAAAAGTTCGGTACTGGAACGTTGTTTGCTAGATGGAAAAGCTTTCGGAATCATTCCGGTAATATAACCAGGCCATCCCGGCGGTTTCCTCAAACAGTCTGGGGGCCTGCGATTCTGGTATCCAGGTCAGGGTGGCGGCGGCGGCCGTGTACAAGCCGTTGTGCACCAGCTTGAAAACAAGCAGTAGGGTGTTGTCGGTACGGCATCTTTCGCTTGTCCGGCCGGTTTCCATTGAGTCGCACCGGGGTGGCGAAATTCAATTATTCGTGTTGATTCTTTCGTTTCGATCCGGCATACTATGTTCCACAGGGTAACAAACAGAAACGACCGAAAATAAGTAAGCAAAGAAGGCGCGGCTGCTTTGGCTGAGTTTCAATGCCGGTGAGGACGGATTGAGGCTTGGTGAACGGGGCGGATGTCGCACAAGTGGAATTCCGAATTGTGACTATTTTCGACTAAGTTGTAATGAATGTCGGTGAAAGGAAGGGGTACGATGAAGCGTTCATTAAGGTGGGTGTTGTTGGGTATGGTCAGTTTGCTGGTTGTTTGTTCATTGATCATGTACGGCTGTCTCGAAACGGATGAGGATGGCGACTCGAGTGACGGCGACGACTCGGATGGCGATGATCCGGATGGTGATGATCCGGATGGCGATGATCTCGGTGATTGTCCTCTCTTGGATGCTGATCAGTCGTGTATGGCGGATATCGCGCAGCCCAACTGTTCGGCGACGCCGGAAATGGCCTGTGTGGTGGTGATCGACGAGCAAGCCGACGATGTCATCGTGAAGTGGGAGAACGGATTTTACATCGTCTTATCGATAACCGACGACGATTGGGCGGTTGGCGAATACTACAGCAGCGATGGGACGCTGTGCAATACGGAGCGTGTGCACCAAACGGACGACGCGAGTACGGCGGATGTGGAAGTCGATAACGCCAGCGGACATTTCGAGTATACCGTTACCGTGAATACCTCTGCCGAAATGACCGCGTTGAACGTTACCTGTCCGGATGGCAGTACCGAACAATACACCGAAGCGGATCTCGCTGCCTGCGGTACGATCTTCAACACTTCCGGCGACACTGAAGCCTGCGCCGTGGCACCCGATCAATCGGCCACTTGTAGCTCGGATGCGGATTGTTCGGGTGGGACGATTTGTGTGCTCGGCTATTGCGCCATGGAGGCCGATAGTACCGGTGGAACCTGCACCGTCGATGCCGACTGCGAAGGCGATTTCGTTTGCCGGGACGGCTACTGCCAACCCGATGTCAGCATGTGCGAAAGCGACGCCGATTGCGAGAGCAACGAAAGCTGCGTTTACGGAATCTGCATGGAAGGTGATATCCCCATGCCGGATACCTGTGCGAGCGACTCCGATTGTGCCGTCGGTGAGGTCTGTTTGAGTGGCCTGTGTATCGATGAAAGTATGGCTCCCTGCGACAGCGATGCCGATTGCGACGCGGGCGAAATCTGCTACGAAACGTATTGTGTGGATGAAGACTTCATCCCCGATACCTGCAGTAGTGACGCGGATTGCGGGGCGGGCGAAGTCTGCTCGGAAGGTTTCTGCTTCGATGAAAGCGATATTCCTGATACCTGCCAAAGCGATGCCGACTGTGGTGTGGGAGAAATCTGCAACTCGGGATATTGTGTTGAAGATTCGGGAATGGATACCTGCGAAAGCGACGACGACTGCGACGCGAATTATATTTGCGTGGTCAATTACTGCATTGAGGATGACGGCAGTATCACCACTTGCGATTCCGATGACGACTGCGACGGGACGGCCCAGTGCATTGAAGGAATTTGCGTGGATATGGGCTAGTCTTAAAGCAAGCAGGACCGCAAACGGCGTGCTATCGCGTGAGCATAGCGCTTTTCGCCGGTGTTTTAGCAACGTTAGGATTGACTTTCTCTGCTTTTGATTGATCAACTTGCGTGGATTGGCTAAGCTGTACTTAATTTGCTTCCGAAGCGCCTAACGTTGGAGCGAAAAAATGAAATCCCCGGTTTTGTCGCTGTTGCGCCTATTGCGTCTGTCGGCTACCAGTCTCGTCTTTGGGCTGCTGGTCTTCGCTTGCTCTGGAAATGGAGGCGGTTCCGACATTGCCGAACCTTCCGGAGCCGACGCCGACGCAAGCGACGGCGATATTACTGATGGTGACATGACCGACGCCGACGATAATGATGGCGACCACGACGGCGACGCCGAAGCAGGCTGCGCCATCCAATCCAGCGATTCCATTCCCCGGTTGGATCCGGAGTTCGGGGTCTGCGGAATCATGAAAAGCCGTTATGGCTCGGGAATCACTCGCGCAAAAAGCGTTGCTGTCGATGCCGAAGGATGGCTTTACGTGGCTGGTTCGCGTCAGCCGGAAGAGGGTGACGCTTTCTTGTTCATCCAACGTCTTTCTCAAGATGGAACCCTGGATGACACTTTCGGCTCGGAAAATGGGTTGGTGCTTCCCTTCTCGGCAGAATACGGACAGAGCTTCGCCTTGACTGTTCAGCCCGACGGGAAAGTGGTTGCCGCAGGCGTGGAAGGAAGTGGACGTTTAATCGTGAGCCGCTTCAATCTGGACGGAACTCTGGATTCCCATTTCGCCGAAGAGGGAGTGTTCATCCTTCCCGCCCAAACCGATCTAGTGCGATTCGTTTCATCGGTGCTGGTTCGCTCTGACGATGACCTCCTACTTGTAGGCGGGATCAATAACGCGGGCTCGATACTGGTCGGTCTGACCCCAAACGGCACCCTGGATGAAACCTTTGGCGAAGGTGGTGTGGTTGTTTCGGATGCGACCCGGTCATGCTCCGGTGCCTTGTTGCAAGTGGATGGCAAAATCGTCACCGTCAGCTCCAAAGCTACTGGAGAACCAATACCGCCCAGTAATTACGCTCTGGCTCGTTATAATCCCGATGGCTCTCTGGATACGGCCTTCGGCGAGGATGGTGTCGGCGTCGCCATCGGTCCTTCAACCGGCGGGGAGGGGCTGTCGAATCCGGCCGAACAGCAAGACGGCAAGCTGATCGCCTCCGGCAATGCCTGGAGCGATGATTTTTCAGACCTCCGGGATGCTACGGTAGTTCGCTTCACGGTCGATGGCCAGCCGGATTCCGGTTACGGAGAGGGCGGCGTCTTGAAATTTGATCTGGGCCAGACCGGCGGAATGACGGCGCTTATCCTCGACGATAAAGACCGGGCGCTGGTAGCGGGCTCCTTCAGCACCACGTTCGGCGATCCCGCCTTTGATTTCCTCGTGCGCCTTGATCCCGGCAGTGAATTCGACGAGTCCTTCGGCGAGAATGGTGTTTTCACTTCCGATTTTCGTATTCTGGGTCTGGCCACGCAGCCGGACGGCAAGCTGATCGTGGTCGGCGTCGAAGCGTCGGACCAAAGGGTCGTTATCGGCGAGGACGAAGGCGACGAGATGGTCGTGGCGAGATACATTGTCGAATGAAGGACGAACAGTGAAGTACAAGGTCGGTGAAACCATGAAAATCAGTGTCAACGTAGAGTTTTGTTTTCGATGGGTTTGGGTTCTAGCCATGGTGCTGTCGATTCTCGGCTGCGCTGAAGGCTCGAACGATGGAGCGGTCTGCGAATGCGACGGCGACGGCGAAACGGCGGATGCCGAGGTGCCCGACGGCGATGGCGAAACGGTGGATGCCGAGGCACCCGATGGCGATGGCGAGACGGCAGATGCCGAGACACCCGATGGTGTATGGTTTGATCCCGCCACCGGCCTGACCTGGGAGTCGCCATCCCCTCCCAAAACGATGAACTGGGGCGCCGCCTGGAACTATTGTTACGAACGGGATATTGGAGGCTATGATGACTGGCGCTTGCCGACGATCAGCGAGCTGCGGTCGTTGGTTCGCAATTGTCCCCAATTGGAAATCGGCGGAAGCTGTCAGGTTACAGACAACTGCCTCGGCTATCCATCGTGCAGCGAGACCGACTCCTGCCTTTGTCCCGATGCCGGCGGAGGCTGCCATTGGCCGGAGGAATTGGAAGGAAGCTGCGAAGCTGGCGCTTATTTCTGGTCTTCGTCAATCGTTCTTAATTTTACCGAGACTGAAAAAGCGTGGTTCATCGGCTTTTACAGGCCCGACCTTGGCTGGAATCAAAAAGGCGGCCAGGCCAATGTCCGCTGCGTGCGCCAATCCAGGCCAGGACTGGAATAGATCGCCGACATCCAGTGCACGGCTGCAAGAGACCCGTTATTGTGCGAGTAGAGGTCTTTTTCGCCGATGCATTAAATAACGTTAGGGTTAATAGACGGCCCCCGCTGATTCGATGCGGGGGCCGTTTCCATTTCGAGAGGTGATTTCACGAAAAAATCATTTGGCTGGACGGTAGGCACGCGGTAAAGTCCACCTAATTTGTTTGCCGGATTGTAGAAAATGACCGCCAGAAATCGTACATATCGCCGCTTGACTCTCTTCATCCTAACCGCCCTGTTTGTTACCGGCCTGGCGGCGACGGCGGACGTTTTTTTCTTCGAACATCGCTGGAACCCGCAGGTTCAAGCCTACCTGCATTTCCCCCATTTCTCCAGCCCGCTGCTACACCAAGCGGAAACGAGCGATACCTTTAGCGACCTGTCCGTTGGCGGTACGGGGCGCCTGGAAGTCTGTCCGATTGCGTGGTTGCTACGTCATTCGCAGGCCTGGTGCGAGGATGGCGATCACAGCTCTGTCCGGTGCGATTCGCCAAGCCGGGGACAGGTTCCCGATTATCCCGCTTCCAACGACGTTTCTCCCCTCCTGCTTGCTCCCAAACAATCTCCTCCAGTTGTGTAACGACTCAAAATTACAACTATAATTCCGAAGACAAGTCTCCGTGCGAAAAGGCGCGGATTGATGATGTACATAATGGATGGTCAATGACTAAACCTGCAATGTGGGCCCTGGGGGGACTGCTGGTTGCGATACCTCTTGGAATCGCTTTGTGGGTGTTGTGGCCGGAAGGCGATCTCGAACCCGGTTGCACGCTTTCCCCCCATTCTCATTGGCGTAACGGGCAGGTGAAGCTTGATGCCTGCAACTGGCGCGATGGCGGTGTCCGTCATTCGCATTACTGCGCGTATACACCCGATGGCTCGTTCGTGGGTTGTTGGATCGAGAAAGACGGTCGTCCCTGGAGTGGAACGATGGTGCAGTGGTATCCGGCCGGGGAGGAAGAAAATCCCAAGGAAGCCTATGGGCAGCCGAAGCTGATCAAACATTTCCAGGAAGGGCGTCCGGCCGGAGTCTGGCGGGCCTATTATCCGACGGGAACGGTGATGAGCGAAGTGGAATTCGAAGATAATTTGCAGGTCGAAATCAGAACTTATAGTCCGGGCGGGGATCTGATCCGCCGAAATCGAATGGACTGAAGAAGCGGAGCAGTATGATGAATCGACGAATCAAGGCTTCGGTGATTTCCATCGGGGCCGACGGATTTTTGATCGGGGTGAAAATCATCCTGGCTTTTCTGTCAGGAAGCGCGGCGCTTCTGGCCGATGCTTATCACAGCCTGAGTGATCTGTTCGTCTCTTTGGCCGTGCTGTTGGGTGCATCCGCCCGCACCTGGCTTGAGAAACGTGAGGAACGCAAGGCCGCCGAAGCGGGAACGCAGGTGTTGCCGGAAGATATGGACGAAAACGAGCCACCAAGCGAGGAGAGTCCTGCCAAAGCGGGTCCGGAGGGGAAAATCTTTCCGGAGCGCAAGCCCGGCTACTGGATCGAGGCTGCCATCGCCTACGTGATTTCGTTGGTGATTCTTTACATTCCTTACGTAATTATTTCGGGTGTCAGGGAAAACAAGAACAACGATCTGAAGTATGCCTGGGTGGCCGTGCTGGGTGTGATCATCTGCATCGTCATCGCCTATTTCCTTTCGCGCTATAAGCTGATTATGGGGCGGGAAGTCGAATCTCCGGCTTTGGTGGCCGATGGCTATCACAGTCGCATGGACATGTTCACCTCGCTGGCCGTATTGGCCTCGCTGATGGGGCAGATGATCGGGATTCGGCTGGACCCGTTGGTGGCGGTCGTGATCGCCGTGATGATCGGGATGATCGGCCTGGAGCTGTTCGTGACGTCCATCATCGGCTTCATAAATGGCAGCCCCTTACGGAGGCAATCGCTGTTCACCTGGCTCAACAAGCAGGCCGAGGTCGGCTTTGCTTACCTGGCCATGAAACTGCTTGGACGCGATCTGGGGCTGGCCGATCTGCGTCTGGCCGAACGCCTGTCCTTGCGCCGTTGGTACAGCCATCGACGTCTGGCAGTCTTGCTGGGGCTGGTTCTGATTGTCTATGCGGGTAGCGGAGTGACGATGATCCGACTCGGTGAAACCGGAGTGCGCCTGTTTTGTGGCCGGATTGTGGCGACCGACCTGTCCAGCGGGTTGACCTGGTCGTATCCGTGGCCGTTGGGGGAGGTCAAACGGGTGCGCCTGCAGGATATCCAGCGAGTCGAACTCGGCTTTCGTACGGATAGCAAGATCGTGGGCAGTATTTCCCCGAGTTTGTGGGAGTCGTCTCATGTCGTCAAGGGCTACCGCAAGGTCAAAAAGGAGTCGATTTCTCTCTCGGGTGATGAAAACATCATCGATATCAGCCTGGTGCTGCATTACCGGTTAACGGATCCCGTCACCGCCTTGTTTCGCGTCAACGGGATCAAACGGGTGTTGAACGGATTGCTCGAAGCCTCCGTGCGCCAGGTGTTGGCCACCCAGAAAGCCGACCAACTGTTGGTCGAAAATCGCAAGGGGGTGCTTGAAAGCATTGCCGTCCTGGTTCGCGAAAAGCAGGCAGCCTTAGGCTTGGGTGTTGAGATCCTCGATGTCTTCTGTCACGATCTGCATCCGCCGGTCGAAGTAGTGGACGCTTTTCGCGATGTTTTTTCCGCGCGAGAAAGTCGGGCGCAAATGCTCAATGAAGCGGAGACCTACCGCAACACCTCTTTGCCGCAGGCTCGTTCGGACAGCTTGCAGAAGTTGCTCGACGCCACCGCCGATGCCACGGAACGTCGCGAGCGCGCCACCGGGGATGCCGGACGTTTCGCCTTGACCTCGGCGGCTGCACGCAGGAATCCGGATGTCACCCACTATCGCCTGTTCATCGAAATGGCCGAACGGGGTTTACAGGGAAAACGTAAAATCATCGCTGATCCCGCCGTCAATCGCGGCGGCTACAAACTCTGGCTCTTCGCCCCTGAAAAGGGCGGGTTTCCGTTTGGAATGAAAAACGCCGAAGGAGCAGTAAAATGAAGAAAATCCTGGCTTTACTCGGTTTTCTGGTTGTTTGCGGTTATCTGGTCAGCAGCTCCCTGGTGGTTGTGGACGAAACGGAAATCGCCATTATCACGCTCTTCAACCGGCCCACCCGCGTGGTGACCGAGGCGGGGCTGCAAGCGAAGTGGCCCGACCCGGTGCAAACCGTCATTCGCCTGGATCGACGCCTGCAGGCCTTGGATTCCAATCTCAGTGAGTACCTCACCCGCGACAAGAAAAATGTTGTGGCCAGCAGTTTCATTTTGTGGAAAATCGAAGATCCGCAGCGCTTTATTCAGAGTGTGCGCAACAAGTCCAATGCCGAGAAACGCATCGCCGACCTGGTCGGGTCCGAATTGGGTATATCCATCGGCGAGCATCCGTTGCATGATTTTCTCACAGCCGGAGAGGAAGGGTCGCAAATCGGTGCGATTGCCGAGACCGTTCTTCAGAGAACGCGGGAACATGCCGCCAATGATTTCGGTGTGAACCTGTTGGACGTCCAACTCAGGCGACTGGGCTTCCCCACCCAGAACCTGCGTTCCGTTTACGACCGTATGCGTGCCGAGCGTGAGCGTATCGCCAAAAAATATCGCGCGGAGGGCGAGGAAGAGGCTTCCAAGATTCGTTCGCAGACCGACAAGGAAGTGCGTGAATTGCTGGCGGAGGCCTATCGAAACGCGCAGATTACCACGGGAAAGGGTGAGGCGGACGCGATTCGCATCTACGCCGACGCCTTCTCGAAGGACGCCCGCTTTTTCAAGTTCACCCGTACTTTGGAAGCCTATCAGAAAGTGCTGGATGAGAACACGACCTTGATTTTATCGGCGGATTCTCCCTTGTTCCGTTACCTCGAAACGCCCCCGCAAGGACGCTAGTCATGAGCCAACCAACCATCAATCAACGCATATTTCGTAACACCCGCAAGATTGTGGCGGGTGCCGTCTTCTTGCTGCTGCTGGTCTATCTGGCCAGCGGCATTTACTCGGTCAAACCGGAACAGACCGGTATCGTCAAGCGTTTCGGTGAAATCATCGTCGACGACGTGTCGCCGGGTATTCATTACCATTGGCCCTGGCCGATCGAAAGTGTCACTGTGCCGAACACCAAGGAAGTACGCAGCCTGACGCTGACTTTCGATCGCACGAGCGCCACGGGCGGAGACCCGAGCGGCGGGGCGCTTTTAACCGGTGACGAGAACCTTCTCCTGCTGACCTTGATGACCCAATACACCATCGAGCGTCCGAAAGAGTATTTCACCGCTTCGGAAGATCCGGTGGCGTTGCTCGAACGCTATATTCAGTCGTCCTGCATGCGGATTTTTGCCGGAATGCTCATTGAAGACGCCCTGACCACCGCTCGTAACCGTATTCAGCAGGACTTGCGCAGGATCGTGCAGAAAAAAACCGATGAACTGCACTTGGGGCTGCGCATCGTCTCCATGCAGATCAAGCAGGTCGAGCCTCCCCAAGGGGTGGCGCGGGCCTTCAAGGATGTGGCTTCGGCGCGGGAAGATGCCCATAAACTATTGCAGGAAGCCAATGGCGAGCGCAATCGCCGTCTTCCCGAAGCGCGGGCCGATGCCGAACGTATGACGCGCGAATCGGAAGCGGTGGCGGGCGAGATGGTGCAAATCGCCCGTGGCGATGCGGCGCGTTTTCTGGCCAATTGGAAGCAATACCGCAAAGCGCGGGATGTCACTGCCCATCGCTTGTACATGGAAAACATCGAGAAAATTCTTCCGAGGGTGCGCAAGCAGATCATCAACCCGGACGCGGAGCGGAATGTCGGGAGAGGCGACGTGCGTTCTCATTAATTCTGGAAAACTTCGCCAGGACTCCCGCCTTTTCGGTAAGGCTTAAAAAGTTAGTGATAACCGCAGGTAAGGCGCTTTCATCGCGTGTCTGCGGACGTGTGTAAAAATACGGGAAAGTGCTTGACGCTCCCGTCCATCCTTTGCATAATGGCGCTGGCCATTAAGCCGTACCGAGCCAAATTCGAAAGCCGATTTTCGCTTATAGCGGAATATTATTATACACCAATTTCCAAGCGAGAAAGAGGAGATATTATGTTGCGCAGAGCTATGAACGTTATGCCGGTTCTGTTGATCGCCGGGATACTCATTGGGTTGGGATCCAGTGCCTGGGCGACCACCGTGCTTGGTTTGAACTGGCAAGAGATGGTCGAGCGATCATCCATTATCGTGACGGGGACGGTCGTCGAGAGCCATTCCCACTGGAATGCGGATAAAACCAAGATCTACACCACCTCTGCCGTGGAGGTATCCGAGGTGCTGAAAGGGCAGGCGGGCAAGACCGTCCTGATCCGCCAACTTGGCGGTGAAGTGGATGGCGTGGGCGCGCGGCTTCTGGGTGCGCCGAAATATGAGGCGGGTGAAGATGTGGTGGTCTTCCTCGAAAGCCGACCCGATGGCGCGTTCGTTACGGTAGGATTGAGCCAGGGAAAATGCCGCTTGCTGCGCGATGGAAAATCGGGTGCGCGCTTGGTGGAGCGGACGGAATTCGCTCAGGGCGTGCACGTGGTCAAGCGCTCGTCGCAAAAACCGGAGAAGCCGGAAAACCTGCGCGTGATTCCCATGAGCGATCTGCTCGGCATCATTGAACGGCATCAGGCCAAGTAAGGGGGGACGAAATGAAAACCGCGAATACGAGTACATTCAAGCTGCTGTTGGTCTTATTTCTTTCCCTGTTCGTTCTGTCCGCCTGCGGTGGTGACGACGAAAACGCCGAAGACGGCGATCTGCCCATGGACGGCGACACCCCCACCGATGGCGACAAACCCGCCGACGGCGACGATCCCACCGATGGCGATGATCCGACCGACGGCGACGATCCCACCGATGGCGACACACCCACCGACGGTGACAAACCCGCCGATGGCGACGATCCCACCGACGGCGATGTCGATGGCGATGTCGATGGCGATACGGACGGCGATGTGGATACCGTCTGCGACGATGGCAATCCCTGTACCGACGATGTGTACAACACGGTAACGGGCAATTGCGATTACAACGACGTCAGCGATGGCACGCTCTGCGACGATGCGGACGCCTGCACTCAGAGCGATAGTTGCCAGAGCGGCACGTGCATCGGCTCCAACCCGGTTGTCTGTGCCGATCCGGACGTTTGCAAGGAAGCGGGAATTTGTAACCCGAATACGGGTGTGTGCGACTACGCGGACGTGGCGGATGACACGGTTTGCGACGACGCGGATGCCTGTACCCAGAGCGATAGTTGCCAGAGCGGCATCTGTGTCGGCACCAACCCGGTCGTGTGCGCCGATCCGGCGGTCTGCAAGGAAACGGGGATTTGTAACCCGGATACGGGTGTATGCGATTACGCCGACGTGGCGGATGACACGGTTTGCGATGACGAAAATGCCTGCACCCAGAGCGATAGCTGCCAAAGCGGCATCTGTGTCGGCGCCAACCCGGTCGTGTGCGGGGCTGCGGATGTCTGCAAAAAGGACGGCGTGTGCAACCCGAATACGGGGGTCTGCTTCTTCGCATTCGAGGAGGATGATACGCCCTGCACCAGCGACAGCCTTAGCTGCACGGACGATGTCTGCGACGAGGGGATATGCGTGCACACCCCCCAAAGCGGCTTCTGTGCCATCGATGGTCAGTGTTACGAGGATACCTGGGATAACCCCCAGAACGATTGCCAGTATTGCGATATCTCCATTTCACAAACCCGCTGGCGCAGCAAAGCCAACAGCACGGCCTGCGATGATGACGATGCCTGTACGCAAAGCGATGCCTGTTACAACGGAGCGTGCCGCGGCGAAAATCCGGTGGTTTGCGCCGATCCGGAGGCCTGCAAACAAGAGGGCGTTTGCAATAGCGAGTCCGGTCTCTGCGAGTATGCCGACGCGGCGGACGATTCGCCCTGCGATGACGGGAATGCCTGTACGCAGACCGACCTCTGCGACACGGGGCAGTGCCTGGGCGGTAATCTCAAGGAATGCGACGATCCCAACCAGTGCCAGGAAAGCATCACCTGCAATGAAGAAACCGGCCTGTGCGACGTGGCCAACAAGGATGACGACACCGCTTGCGATGACGGCAATCCCAATACCGGCAATGACGCCTGCCAGGGCGGTCAGTGCTTGGGAGATGGCTGCACCTGCGGAACCGACGACGCTTGTTGCGACGGCTGTCTGCCGATAAACAATGGCGGCGCTTGCAGCGACGACCAGGTGGCCTGTACCGACGATGTCTGCGATGCCGGGACGTGCACCCATCCGCCGATCGCGAATTTCTGCTACATCGATGGATTGTGCCTGGAAGATGCCTGGGAGAATCCCGGAAACGAGTGCCAATACTGCGACACCGTGTTCGATCAGAGCCACTGGCGCAGCAAAGCCAACGGCAGCGATTGCGATGACAGCGATGCCTGTACCCAGGTGGATGAATGCTACAACGGGAGCTGCCGTGGCGAAGACCCGGTTGTCTGCGCCGATCCCGAAATGTGTAAGAAAGCCGGGGAATGCAATTCCGCAACCGGCACCTGTGAGTACGAGAACCAGAGCGACGGCTACCCCTGCGACGACAGCGATGCCTGTAGCCAAAGCGATGCCTGCGACAATGGCCAGTGCGTGGGTGGCAATCCGGTGCAATGTCCTGCGCCGCGCCAGTGCGAGCAGAGCGTGGCCTGCAATTCGGCCACCGGCAACTGCGATGCCGTCAACAAAGCGGATGGCACCGATTGCAACGACGGCAATGCCTGCACGCAAACCGACGAGTGCGCTACCGGCGACTGCGTCGGCTCCGATGATGTGGTCTGCGCCGCTCCGGCGGAATGCAAGGAGGCCGGAATCTGCAACGACACAACCGGAACCTGCGATTATGCCGACGAACCCGACGGTACGGACTGCGACGACGCGGATGCCTGCACCCAGCACGACGAATGCCAGAGCGGTCAGTGCGATGGCTCCGACCCGGTCGTCTGTCGCGATCCCGAACAATGCGAGGCGGCGGTAACCTGCAACAGCGTATCCGGTGCCTGCGAAGCGACCAACAAGCCGGACGATACCGCCTGTCAGGACGAAGACGACACCTGCACCCTCAACGACGCCTGCCAGGGCGGCGTGTGCGTGGGCGAACCGAAAGATGTTGATCAGGATACCTACGTGGACGTGGTTTGCGGCGGCAACGATTGCCAGGACGAAGACGACGAAGTCTATCCGGGGCACGTGGAATGGTGCGACGGCAAGGACAACAACTGCCTGTACGGCATCGACGAAGGCTGCGCGGTCTGCACGGACGAAACCTATCAGACCCAAAGCTACGGAACTCCGTACACAACCTATCTCATGCCGGCCGGAGCTCTGGCGCTCAACCGTTACATGGTCACTCCCGCCAGCGTCAACCTGTTCGCCGTCGAGGCCGTTTGGTTGCAGGATTCAGGCGATGTGGGCAGTGGTAATTTCCATGCCGTGCTTTATCGCGACGAGGACGGCGGGCCGGGCGAGTTGCTGGCGCAATCCGATTCGCAGGCGGTCACGGCCTTCTATCCGTCGAAAGTGCGTTTCGACTTCCAGCAGGCGGTCGCATTGAAAAACGCCGATTATTACTGGCTGGGATTCGTGTACGAAGACGACCAAACCGATAGCGCGGACTACGTCTCGCTGCTTGCCGACGACGGCGCCATGGCCAGTGAACGGAACGGTTATCTCTACTGGCCCGAGACGGCTGACCCCAACGACTACGAAGAGGGCTGGTATGCCCTCTCGGCCAGTTGGTTCATCGATCCCATCGGTTGCGGTGAAGGGGCGGATATCCGCTATCATAGCCGCACGGACAACGTCGGCGGTATCTACGAAGCCGGTGACAGCGCGGCTATTACCGTCACCCTGGAGAATGTCGGCTTCGATACGAGCCTCGACCTCGTCGTCACGCTTTTGTCCAACACCGACGACATCACGCTCGGGAACGATACGGCGAATGTGTCGGGGATTGCGGTGAGTGCCACCGGGCAGGCCGATCAAGCCTTTGCGTTGACTTTCGACGAACTGGCGGGCGGCTCCTATTACCTGGTTCTGCAGATCGAAGACGGGACCAACATCTGGTACGAGTGGCTGGAAGTCTTCGTGCATGCCACGCCCGTCGACTGCGATGCGCCGTATAGCGATATCAGTGGGGATTATATCCATTACGACGACACTTACGCTACCGCGAAACTTTTCGGAGCCGATGTCGGGACGATGTACGCCAATCCCTATCCGGTTGAAGCCGATTTCACGCTGCATGAATTCGATGTCGAATTCTACACCAACGCCACCAGCACGCACAGCTCCAACTTCTTCTTCCGTGTCCATCGTCACGGCGCGGGCGCGCCTGGAGAGGTGTTGTGGGAAAGCGGATCTCGCAGCGTATCCGGCACCGGTATCATCAGCTATACCCAAACCGTGGATCCGCCGTTGACCTTCCCCATCGGTGAGATTTTCTGGATTTCCGTCGAGGTGCTCGACGATCAGAGCGGGACCGACTGGATGCTGCCGTTCCAAGACGACGGGGCTTCACCGTCGTTGAACTACGGTCTGGTCAGTGTCGACAGCGGCGATTCGTGGTTCTCGGAGTGGTGGCAGAACGGCGAGGGCGACTATGTTTCCCCCATGCTCTATCTGTTCCCCAAAGGCTGTGAAGGCACGCGGCTGAGCTATGCCTCCCACATCGACAATTCGGGCGACGGCATCGATCCCGGCGACACGGTCAACCTCACCGTGACGATCCAGAATGAAGGGGCATTGGCGGTGACCGGCGTCACCGGCGAGTTGTCATCTTCAAACGGCGATGTGTCGGTGACGGACAGCACGGCCGATTTCGGCTCGGTAACGGCCAGCGGCAGCAAGGCGGCCACCGATCCCTTCACCATCCAGATTGCAGCCGGAGCTTCCGCCTATCAGTATCCCCTCGATCTCGTGATCGAGGACGGCAACGGGCGTAGTTGGACGGATCGCTTTTACATCATTCTCAACGGCGGCACCTATGACCTGGCGGTCACCGAATTCACGGCCAACCTGGCCGGGTCCAACGTGACCTACGACATCACGGTCAGTAACCTGGGGACGGTCGACGTCCTGAGCGAATTCCGTATGGACCTCTATATGGATCTCGAAAATCCCCCCAGTCCCGGACAGGTTAGCAGCAATTGGACCGGCACCTTGCTCGGACTGGCGGCGGGTGAGGACTACAGCTTCACTCTGGACAGTGCCGCGTTGGCTCAAGGCAATTACGCCTCCTATTTCCAGGTTGATACCACGGAACTGGTGAGCGAGGGCGTCGAGAACAACAACATCGCGGGCCCGGAAAGCTTCAGCATCGGTGACGACACCTTCGTCCTGCTCGATCCGGCCGTGAAGTGGTTCCCGGCCGATGTCCCGGTTCCCTACAGCATGAATCCGTCGGGTGAGGATTCCATTGCGGGCGATGCCGAATTCGATGAGGTCGAAGCGGCTTTCCAGGTGTGGGAAGACGTGGCGGATGCGACGCTCGCCTTCACCTACAGCGGCAGTACCACGCGCGAAGGTTTTACCTACGACGGATACAACACCGTCAGTTGGGACGACCCGGACAACGATCTCGATAGCGGCGTGTTGGCGGCGGCCATGCCGATCTGGAACAGCCAGACCATGCAGACCAGCGGCCTTACCTTCAAGCGTCTGGTCGATACGGATATCGTCTTCAATAACGCCGTCGATTTCTGCACCCACGCCGATGCGCTGGCTCCGGGTTGTTATGACGAGTTCGACATTCGGGGTATCGCGGTGCATGAAATCGGTCACATGCTCGGGTTGGACCATCCGGACGTGGCCGATGCCACCATGTATTACGCAACCGGTCCCTGCAATGCCGATCAGGTCACCCTCGAACCTTCGGACAGCAACGGTGTGGCCTTCATCTATCCCGAGTAGGCTTACGCGGATTTCATTCAACGAGGCCGGTCCTGCGGGGCCGGCCTTTGTGTTATCCGAACATTTGCATACAATTCAGTTGTTGTAACAACCCACCTTTCATGGTATTATTCTCAGTATATGGATGGATGAAGCGACCGGAATTAACTCAGGTTTTCGATGGTCGTTTCGATTTTGGCGTTTGTGAGGCGCAGGTCGACTGCGTTACCTTCCGATGGTTCCCGTAAACGGCGGGAAGCGGGGATTCCTCAGGGTCAGCGAGGTGGGTTTTGGAAAATCTGCTGTTCAGTTTCGGATCGATCAAGCTTGAGTGGCATTCGGTTCTGCTGTCGTTTTTGTTGGCTTTCATTCTGTCAACGGCCGTTGCGACGGTGTACGAAAAGACGTTTCAAGGCTTGTCGTGGTCGCGTGGACTTTTGCACTCCATGATTCTGGGCAGCATGATCTGCTGTCTGTTGATGATCGCCATCGGCGACAACGTCGCCCGCGGCATCGGTATCGTCGGTTCTCTGGCCGTGATTCGTTTCCGCACTAATCTGCGCGATCCACGCGATTTGATCTTCTTGTTCGCCGCTTTCGGTGTGGGGGTCGCGTCGGGCGTGCAGAGCTATGATGCGGCCATCATCGGCTGCATTGTTTTCTGTGTCATCGCCTATGCCATGCATCACTCGCCCTTCGGTACTCAGCGTCCCCACGACGGACTGATCCGCTTTCAGGCTTCGTCGGGAGCGGCGACCTCCGAGCTGATCGTCTCCATCATGGGACGCATTCCCCGCCATTTCGCGTTGGTGACCATGCGCAGCATCGCCCAGGGCGAACAGGTCGAGTATGCCTACCAGGTCAAGCTCGCCAAACCCGATGACGGGATACGCCTGATCCGCGAACTGGAAGCGGTGGAAGGCCTGCGGGGCTTGACGTATATGAACCAACAAACCACGGTGGAGGTATGATTCGGATGCCTTCCCGACGTAATTGGTTATTGGTGTTATGGCTGGTGGCGGTGGCCATCGGCGTTTGGATCTATTTGAATTGGCACGTGGACCGCACCTTTCTCGGTCTGGTCGAAACGCGCTCCCACACGGTCGGCGCACGCGAGCCGGGCCTGATTGCCGAGATGTATGTGGCGAGCGGGGATCGCGTCCATCATGGACAGGTGCTCGCCGTGCTCGATTCCAGCGATCTGAAAGCCGAGCGTGATGCCCTTAACGAGGAACTGGCGGTTCTCCAGACAATCATCACGGCGGATCGCGAACGGTACTCGCTGGAATATGAGCGCTTGCGCATGCAGCTTGAAAGCGACAATTCCTCGTTGATGGTCCTGAAAGCCGAACTCGGGTCCAAATCCGTGGAGTTGGAAGGTTTGAACCGCGAGATCGGGCGTTGGGAGCGTGCCGAAGAAGATGGCCTGGGACATTCGCCCGACTTGGGCGGGTTGATCGTGCGCCGGGATGCCTTGGCGCGTTATATCGACGAATTGCGCCGAGAGTTGCGGAGCCGCGCCTCCCGAAAAGCGTCGCCCGGACAGTTCCGGCCGCTTTCCGGGACCGACAACCCGGTTTTGAACTCCATGCTTGGTAATCGTATCCAACAGGTTTATGAGTTGGAACGGATGGTTGCGTTGCTGGAGGCTCGCATGGAAATGCGGGCCGTCATCGCGCCGTGTGATGGCGACGTGGTGAAGATTCTGGCACGGCGCGGCGATACCGTCGACGCCTTCCTGCCGATCATCGAAGTTCAGGAACGTCAGGTTTCGCTGGTCGAGATGTATCTGCCCGAATTGTCGGATGCCGTGATCGAAACGGGTATGCGCGTGCGGGTTCTGTCGAAACGTTCGGGGGGCTACGATGCGATGGGAACCGTGATGTTTCTCCATCCCGGTTTCTCGCCGATGGTCGGGCGGCTTGAATTTCGTGGGCAGGTGTTTTGGTCGCGGCGCGTTCAGATCCGATTGGACGAAGGACACCGGCTGTTGCCCGGCGAGGCCGTGGACATTCGTCTGACGAGCGAACGCGTCCCGCTCGACGATCCGCCGCTTGCAAAGTCAGCCAACGCCGGTGCGGGGGAATCCGCCGGTACACCGATCCTCACAACGCCGCGTGTACGCGGGCTGCAAGTCCCGGACGAATTGATCCGGCGCACCCGCTTCGAGCCCTCCGGAATCCTGTGGCTGGCGGACATCGAACGCTACCTGATCGTCAGCGACGATACCGGCTATCCGAGTCGCAACGAGCACGCACCCTGGCTGTTCCTTATGGATCGCGAAGGGCGTATCGAGCCGGAACCACTGGTGTTATCGGGAGTGGAGAGCCTCAACGACCTGGAGGCCGTGACGGCCGTGGATGGCGAGCATCTATTGCTGCTCAGTTCGCAGACGAGTAGTCGCAAGGGCAAGCGCCGTAACGACCGCTGCTCGCTGTTGCTGGTCAAACGCTCCGGACGCAGCTTGTCGGTGGAAAAACGGGTGAATTTCTTCGATCTGCTGATGACGTCGCTCGATGAGGCTCAGCGCCAACAATTGGGACTCGGGGAAAACGATCACAACCGGCAACTAATTCTCAATATCGAAGGGGCGGCCTATCGCGACAACGTTCTCTATCTCGGCTTGAAGCAACCGTTGTCGGAGGCTGGGGCGCGGGTTTGGCGGCTGAACGATCCGTTGGCCTTGTTCGAAACCAAACGTCTGCTGCCGGGTCAGTTGACGCTGTTCGCCGACTTCGATCTGCGCAACCCGCAAGGGCGCAACTCGGGGATTTCCGACCTCCTTTTCGATGCGGATGGGCGGCTGATCGTGTTGTCGACGACACCGGGGGTCGGGCGGGACAAGCAAATGGGGGGTGTCCATATGATCACCCAACCCGGCCAAGCGGAACAAAAACAAAAGGCGCTGTACTGGTTTCCGAAGCTGAAACCGGAAGGGGTGTGCCGCGACGCCGAGGACGGCTTGCTCGTGGTCTTCGATTCGGATCAACGCGCTCCGTCCATGGTTCGGATCTCGACCGAACAGGAGAACCGATGAGACGCCGATTAGGGCCATCGCTGATGAAAATCCTGCTGAGTCTGGCGATCGGTTGTGCAGCCGCTTGGACGGCGCAGGCGTCGGCGCAGGCAGAAGCAGGTCCGCCTTTGACCGAGAAGCAGGCCGTCGAACTGGCGCTGGAGCGCAGCCGCGAGATCGAGGCCAACGAGGCCAACGTCGAAATCGCCAAAGGGCGGCTGGATTCGGCGGGCTGGATCCGCAATCCGGAATTTCGTATCAGCGACATTAAAACAAGCTACTTTACCGATGAATTCGATGATATCGAGTTCGGTTTGCGCTGGCGGCCGCCGCGTATCGGAGAGTTGGACGAGGACAAACAGCAGGCGCGGGTCGAGCTGTGGGAACGGCAGTTGACGCAGCAGATCGAGCGTCAGGAATTGATCGCGCGTGTGATTCAAACCTATGCCGATGTCATCCGGGAAGACGAACTGGCCCGTTTGGCCAATGAACGCGTCGAACTGGAACGCGAGCGCATCGCCATTATCGAGCGGATGGTCGAATTGGGACGGCGCTCCGTGGTGTATTTCACCAAGGCGCGCTTGTGGTCGGCGGAATCGCTTAACGATCGTACCCGCGCCAAGGAGCGGCAGGCCAGTGCCCGGCGGCGCTTAAAGCGTCTCACGGGAGCTGCGGCGAATGTTGAACTGGTGGAAATGGACGTGCCGGTCGTCGAACTCGATCTGGAAACGCTTACGCGTATCGCCTATGAGAATCGTCCTGAGGTGAAAGTCGTTGAAGCGAGACGGCATCTGGCCGAAAGGCAGTATACGCTGGAAAGGCTGAAGAATGTCCCCTGGTTCAGCTATGTTCAGCTTTCCTATCATCTTCGGGACGACAAGGACGATTACGGCGAGTTGATGATGGGATTCGATCTCCCGTTATTCAACTGGAATCTCGGCAACATCCGGGCTACGCGGCAAGCGGTGGAGCGTAAGGAAACCCAGGTCGATGCGGTGCGGGAGCGCATCGAATCGCAGGTGCGCAATCGCTATAACATCTATCGCGATTCCCTGCTCGATTGGAACATGTTTTGCGAAACGGCCGGGGAACTGGTTCGAAACGCCCAAACCATCATCGAAAGCGCCAAGCAACACGACACCTTGCCGCGTGACGAGGTCTTGGAACTGAACTTGACCATCAACGAGACGTTGCGGATCAAGGCGCAAAAGCGCAAGGAACTGGTCGTCGCGCTCTTCGATCTGACTCTTGCGTTGGGTCTCGACGGCCCGGAGGACATTCAGCCTTAGTCATGGCCGATATTCAGATCATTCAACGATACGAACTGAAGTATACCATTACGGAGTCTCTCGCCAGACAAATTCGTGAGTATATTCGGCCGATTTGCTCGCTCGACCGGCATGCTTCGCCCGAGACGCGCGGCTATACGGTCAACAACCTCTATTTCGAAACCCCCGATCTGCGCTTTTATTACGATGTCAAGTTTCGTCGGCTCATGCGAGTCAAACCGCGCGTGCGTTTTTACGGCAAAAAAGCCGAAGATTTCTGTTGGTTGGAACTCAAGCACAAATTCAACAACGTCATCTGGAAACGCCGCAACATGATTCCCCTGGCCCAGTGGCCCGCGATTCTCGAACGTGAGCCGCAGCCGCCGGGCCCGACTCTGTGCAAGGAACGGCCGGAGACCTTTGAGGAAATCCTAGGGGTTTTCGGGGCGCGTCCGCTTCTGCACGTACGCTATTTCCGGGAACCCTACGTCAGCGAGATCGAAGAGTACGGGCGTGTGACCTTCGATCGTCGTTTGTGTTACCAAAAGGCGCATGGGTCCACCCAACTCGAAGCCGACGAGCACTCCATGTTGTATTATGACGATCCCATCAGCACGAGAAACGACGATTCCCCGGTGATTCTGGAAGTGAAGACCACCCAGAGCGTCCCCTTATGGATGCTGAACATGATTCGACAGTTCGGCTTGCTCCAACGCGGATTTTCCAAGTATTGTTATGCAGTTGATAGAATTATGGAGGGCACGTCTGGCGCTCGGGATTATCCTGCGCTATAATACTGCCTTAACAATTCACGGCTGCGCTGGCACGAAACATTCATCTTTTGTTGAAAATCTGGAAGTGCACATGAAATCAAACATGAAACCAAGCCTTTTCCGGCTGCTGTTACTCGGGAGCCTGCTGGCCTTCTCGCTGCTATCCGCCTGCTCGGGAGATAATGGGAACGAAAGCCCGGATGGCGATCTGGACTCCGGCGAAGAATTCATTCCCCCGACGGATCTGGTGCTCAATGAGATCGACGTGCAGGGGCGCGATTGGCTGGAACTGGCCAATCGATCGTCTGAAGACACGATCGATGTGGCGGGTTGGATCGTGGCGGACGATCTGGAAAAGTCGGGCCATCAATATCTGATTCCCGGCCCGGCCGAAATTCCCCCCGGCGGACATCTGGTGGTTAAGCAGGAGGAAGATGATGAAGCGGGCTTCGGCTTCGGAGTGAAATCGGGCGATACCGCTTACCTGATCGATCCTACCGGAACCATTCTGGATTACGTGAAAATCGGAGAGCTCAAGGACGGCGAAAGCTGGGGACGCTATCCCGACCTGACCGGTTCGTGGCAAGCCACCTATCCCACCAAGGAAGAGCCGAATCGCTTGCAGGCGGATTCGCCCGCGTCGGTGTTCGACACGATGGCGGTCTACGAGATCGACTTGACGGTGACCGATGAAGCCTATCAGAGCCTGTTGACGTCTCCCTACGAGTATACCGAAGCCGATTTTGCCATGACAGCCGATGGGGAAAGCTCCGGCTCCTTATCGGTGGGGCTGCGTCTGAAGAGCGGCTTGTCGTTCCGGCCGATCGATCAGAAGGCGTCGTTCAAGATTCGTTTCGACAAATACGACGACAACCTGCGCTTCGCCGGGCTGAAAAAGCTGACCTTGAACAACATGGTGGACGATACTTCCATGCTGCACGAGGCGTTGTCCTATTACATTTTCCGTGAGGTGGATATTCCCGCTTCTCGAACCGGATACGCCTGGGTGCGAGTCAACGGCGAAGATTACGGTCTCTATGCGGTTATCGAACCCTATGACGATATATACACCGATTCCACCTTCGAGAGCATGGAGCACGTCTATGAGGGTATGGTGGATCTGTATCTCGGCCAGGAAGAGAATTTCGAGGTCGATGAAGGCGATGATGACGATATCAGCGACCTGGCTCTTCTAATCAGCACCATCAACTCCGGTTCGGATGACGATTGGGCGGCGGCGGTGGGTTCCGTGATCGATCTGGATCTCGCCCTTCGGCTGATGGCCGTGGAACATTACATCGGCCAGGCGGATGGCTATACGCTGGCCGCCAACAACTATTATCTGCATAGCGATAAACAGGGTTTCTTCACCATGTTGCCGGCGGGGACGGATAAAACCTTCGTGCAGGAAGTGAGCTTCGGAGTCAGTTCCAGTGTGTTGTTTGCGCGCTGCCTGGAACTCCCGGCCTGTCAATCCCGCTATGAGGACCAACTCGAACTTGTGGTCAGCGGTATTCAAGCGCTGGGGCTGGATGCCTGGATCGACGACTTGGAAAGCTCGCTTGAATCGTATGTCGCCGATGATCCCAAGCGTGGCTATACGGTGGAAGAGGTGGAGAATGAGGTCGACGTGGTGCGCAGCTATCTGCAAGACCGCCAGCAAGCCGCGTCCAGTTATTTGAACCGCTAAGTGAGTGTGGTTATGTTGACTGAACGAACGATAGCCGCTGAATGTTTTAGGTGGCGAGTTTTTTTCTCGATGCTGGCCGTGTCCGGCATCCTGCTTTTCACTGTCGGCTGTTCCGATTCGTCCACGTCGTTTAGCGACGGGGATGCCGATCCGGCCCCGGACGGCGACACGGATAAGGAAACCTATGAGTTCGATTTCGCCGACACACCCGATGGGGATGTCTTGCCGGATGGCGATACGCCGTCCGACGGCGATACGCCGCCCGATGGGGATACGCCGCCCGACGGGGATGTCTCACCCGATGGCGACGCAGATGAAAGCGAAAACTCGGAGGATGATGTCAGCCTGCCGAAAGCTTGTTCGGATATCTACCGGACGCCGATCATCACCTACGAGATCGATGTGGATTCCGCCGTGTGGGCGCAGATCGAGAATATCTGGGCCAACTGGCAGACACTTGATATTTCGGACGAAGAACGATCGGCGTATTTTCCTGTTCGACACCTGAAATATCAAGAGGAAGTGATTTACGATGCCATGATTCGCCTCAAGGGCAACCCTCTGAATTGGGCGATGAGTCCGGACAAGATGCAGTTCAATATTTCGTTCAAGCAAATCAACGACAAGCATCGTTTTCACGGCGTTCGCAAAACCAACCTCGATGCGCCGCATAACGACCAGACCATGCTGCACGAGCGGATGGGCATGGAAATCATGCGGGAGACGGGCGTGCCGGCTCCTTGCGTCAATCACGCGCGTTTGGTTGTAAATGGTGAATATTACGGCTTTTATTCGCATATCGAGCATGTGGACCAGGAGTTTCTGGAACGCAATTTCGGGGATGAGGATGAAGGCAATCTGTACAAGTGGCACGAGAAAAAAACCAACGAATCCGATCCCGATAAATCGGATCTGGAACTGTTCATTTCCGACCTCAGCGTCAGCGAGATGGAAGCGTCTTTCGATGTGGAGGAGGTGATCCTCGAATGGGCGGCCGAATCGATCATCCCACAATACGACGGCTATTTCGTGGGGGGGATGAACTGGATCATCTACAATCATCCGAGCCGCGGCATTGTGATGATTCCCTGGGATATCGATTACTCATTCGAAATCGGCAGCGTCAGCGCCGACCTGATCACCTATGATGTGGGGTACGACAACGGCAAGCCCGCGAATATTCTGACTTTGCTGGCCGACGATCCCTGGCGCAGCCGTTACCTGGAGGTCATTGCCGAGGTGCTTTTTCATTACGATGTGGACACGCTACAGGCGCGCGTCGACACCTATGCCGCGCAGATCGCCGACGACATGGCGGCGGATACGCGAAAGCCCTACACCCAGGATCTGCACACGCAAAAGCTGGCCGAAATGAAGGCCTTCATTGAGGATCGGCATGAATTCGCCCAGAACTGGTTGAAATGCCAGACGATGGACGGTCCGGCCCAGGCGCGTACCTTCGGCGGCAAAAACTATTTGCTGTCGCAGACGACCTGCAGTTGGGAATTTGCGAAAGCCTACTGTGAATATCATGGCGGTGATCTGGCGCTGCCGACCTCTCAGCCCGAACAGGATTTTCTGGTCGAGCAAGCCTTTGCAATCATGCAGGAAAACTGGTGGATCGGCGTCAACGATCGCGAAACGGACGGGACGTTTACCGGTCCGGCGGGGGAAACGCTGGGATTCACCGCTTGGGCCTCCGGCCAGCCCAACGGCGATCAAAACCAGAACTGCGTCGTCCTGGGCGAAAACCTCGACGGTGGCTGGAACGACAAATATTGCAGCTTCGCTTTTCCGGCTATTTGCGAGCTAGACGCCAAGTAACGGGGGTTATGCCGCGATCGGTTTACCGGTGGAGGCGCGGCGACAGACTTCTCGTCTCACGAAAATTCGATTAAAATCCGCCGTCGAAATCAGGTTGTCGCCAGCAGTCGCTGAATCAGCAGGTTGAGCGCCACCGCCGCGGCGTCGAAGGGATAGTGGCGCAGTAGACGGCGGTCGAGCAGCAGGTTGACACGCGCCGGGAATTCCTCGTCGGCGGTCCAAAGTAAAAAATCCACAGCCAAACGCGGGAAGACGTGCAGGCGGAAGGCGGCGTCGGCCAGATCGAGACGACGGCCTCCCAGGCTTAGACCGACGCGTTCGAACGCGGCTTTGTCGCGACCGAAACGGGCCTCCAGCTCGGTGGTGTTGAGGCTGTATTTCCCCCGAAAGAAGTCTTGTCCGGGTTGCAGATCGCGTGGTGGGATCAACTCGCCCGAGAGCGCTTCGTCCCGTGCCAGCGCCAGGTAAACCAAAATCAGAAAGGGCACCTGGCGGTCCCATTCGCCGCCGAAAGCGCCTTCGCGCTTGAGGATCTGTCGGGAAGCGGGATCGATGGACCAGGTTTCGTTGAGGCATTGCAGGGTGTAGCCACCGGCTTGATTGCGGATCGCGCCGCTGGCGGCCATCACATCGCCGGGCGTGCGCTCGTCGAGCCGCTCCCAGAAATCGGGCGTGGTTTCGGGCCAACCGGCTTGTTGTTCGATCCCGGCTTTTTCGCGGCGGCGGGCCTGCATGGTGAGAAAGCCTTCGGAAAGCGGGAAAGGACCGCTTCGAAAAACGTCGCAGGGGAAGTCGTCGCAGTCGCGCATGCAGTAGGCCACTTGTCGATTCGTCGCACAGACCAGGACCGAACAGCCTTGGCCGAACAGGCGCACCTGGGCTTCCAGTTTGTCGCGGGCGGCTTGGCTGGTGCCGCTGCCGCAGCTCGAACACACCCCCTGGATGTGCAGACGGCAGACCTGGCAATTGAGACCGCAGGCGGCGGTTCCGGATTCCACATGGGGGATGGGTTTGTCCGTGCCGCTGGGCGGCTGAAAGTGGCAGGGAAACGACAGCTGGGGGCGCGATTTGTCGGACATGATCTCTCCGCTGAAGGAACACGACCAATAAAAAGGGCGATTGGTGACGACCGTGCCCATGCAACGCCGCGAGTTCGGGACGGCGGACAAAGCAAACCGTTGTCTGTCGCAGGCCCGTCAGTCGATCAATTCATCCATGATGGCGAACAAGTTGGGCACTGGTATCGGCCCTACATTACCACTGCGGGGATTGTACATCAAGCGATAGCTTGACCCGGAATTACCCTGAGAGTAGAGGGTGTTCCAGCCGCGCACCAGATAACCGCAGGCATCGTTGACGCAGATGTACAGGTCGTTTTCGTAGGTGGTGAACGGGTTTTCGGTCACGGCCCACAGGCGCAGACGCTCGCCGCAATAGGGGCAGGCGTGGGTTTGGGGAATGGCGGCCACGCGTCTTGCGAGTTCGTCGGCATCGAGCGGACGGCCGTAGGGAATCGTCACCGTCGGGCGTGCGGCGCGGTCCGCTGGCGCTCCGAATTTTTCGGCGTAGACGGCGTAAATCGGGTCGCTCGGAAGGCCGCGTCCGGCGTAGCGGTCGTCTTCCGGGCGCGGGCGGCCCAGGCAGGCAAAGCTCTGCGCGTCTTCGAAGGCGGCCACCCGGGCGAAATAGCTTTGCACGATCTTGTTGCGTTCGTCTTCGCTGCTGTCGGTCCACAGCCGCACCACTTTTTGCGGGAAGAAACGGTTGGAAAACACCACGAGGAACAAACCGCCGGGTTTGAGTACACGGGCGGCCTGATTGAACACCTCGACCGGGTGGATGAGGTAGTCCACCGACACCACATTGAGCACCACATCGAAACGATTGTCGGCGAAGGGGAGTTCGGGCTGTCGGTTGAGATCGTGAATCACGTGCTCCGTCAGGCGTGGGTTCGCTTCCAGCTCGCGTCGATTCATTCCCAGGCCAACCACCTCGGCGCAATCGAGAGCGGCGGGCAGATGCGAATTGCAGCTCGCCATCAGATCGAGAACCGCCGGGCGAGATTCGATAATCAGACCGCCGATAAGGGTTTCGACGATCTCAAGCGCGGTGCGGTCGAGGTGGTCGACGAGACGGTCGCGGGCGTAAAATACGGCATCGTCCTCTTCGTTCAGGCGCGAAAAGGCGGTGGACTGGCCCATGCGTTCCATAAATTCGTTCGGATGTCTCAGCAGGATTTCGGGAGCGTTCACGGTAACCTCCGTAGCGGGTGACAACTCGTCGGTGCAGAAGACGCACCGGCACCATCAAGGCATCCAGTTTGGGATGGCGGCCGGAAAAAGTCTATGCGTTTGATCAGCTTGAAACGGCTCCGCAGAGCGGAGGTGTGGCAACGCGTGAACGAATGAAAAAGCAGCCGGAATGCGCAGACGACCCTACCAGCGCGCCTCGTGATCCTCGGCCACGCCGGGAACGTTTTCGAGGGTGAAAACCTGGCCGTCGGGGTGGCGCAGTTCGCCGTTGTAAAAGCCCACCGGCTGGTGGAAGCGGCTGACGATCAGACCGGTATTGAGGGTTTCCCGGCGCTCGCCCAGCGGCGTGAAGCGCAGGGAGACAAGGCCGTCGGCGGTTGAAATCATCCACTCTTTGAGAATGTCGGCCGGGTCGTAAGTGAAGCTGGCCGCGCCGAGGCAGATGCGTTCGCCTCCGATCCACAAGGCGTTTTCCTGGAAGGTGGGATGGTGGATCGGCTCGACCAGGTTGAGGCCGACGCGGGTTCCGTCGGTCGCCAGACCGCCCAGGCTGGACCAGCGCCACTCCCAGTGGTAATCCTGCACCCCGGCGGTATGATCCACGCCCGCAAAGGCCTGGCCTTCGCTGAGGGTATAGCTGCCGTCGGGGGTTTGAATCTGACCGGTGGCGGGCAAGCCCGCGGATTTATGCGTAAAACTGAAACGGTCGGCCGGTGTCGGGGTCACGATCTGATGCGGAATGGCCGCCTCGCGGCTCTCATCGATGGTGGCTTTGACCGACAGGCGGCCGCCGTCCGGCAGCGCAACGTCGACATCCAGATTGGTGGTGGGACCGTAATCGATGATCACGCGGTTGCGCCCTTTTTGATACGCAGCGCGTCCGTCGATGGAATGGTCGGAAATGGATACATGCCGGGCGCCGATGCTCTGGGCGCGGAATTCCAGCATGCGGCCGCTTTTCATGTCGAAGGCGTAAACGAAGGTGGTGCCCACATATCCCACGTCCACCACGGCGGCGCCCACCACGACCTCGCGGCTGAACAGGCCCACGAAGCGCCAGCGTTTGCAGCGAAAGGGCAGCAGCCAATGCGGGATTCCGGCATGGCGGTAGGCGTCCATGTTGATATCTTTGATTTCGCCATTGTACAAACCGAAGGCGGCTTGGCCGTCGCTTGTGATCAGATCGGAAGACATGGGTACCTCGTTTCGAGTTAAAGCCTGCTTCAAACCATCCCATTTATCGCGTATGACGAACGAGGCGTCAACCCTTTCTTGAAAAATCGCCTGAGGGCGCGTCGACGGAATCGAGCTTTGCGCAGGAGGGCGCGCTTTGCGCGGTTCGGTCTCGTTGCCGTGATCGACGCATTCGGTCGAATCGTCAAAAATCGGTCGACAGGTGATTTGGAAAGCTGGGAGCCGTCGATTGTCGGAGCTGACGCGAAATGCGCGGTTTGCGCTCCCTGGAGACCCGAAAAAATCGGTCGGATGCGACGAAATCGGGCGTTTTGGAGTTGCGAATACCCGGAAAACAGATCGGAAATAAAAAGTGCCGTACAATGTCACACCTGATGGCTAGGTTTTCAGGTCGAGATGAAAAACAGCGAAATGAACGATGGACGAGAATGGCGGTGAACGGTCGGAAAAACCGCGACATACCGGTTAGATAGAGGAAGTCTGGATGCGTGCTCGCCACGAAGCATAATGGCTTAATAAGGTAATAAAGAAAGCAAATAAGCAAACAAAGAAAAATATAGTAAGTATAATATAGTAAAACGAGCCATTTAGCGGTTCGGATATGATGTCCTAACTATTGGAAATCACTAAACATTGAGCCTTATTGGCGAACGACTGTTGATTGGCCGTGGGACAGGCGTGCAAAATAGCGAGAAAACGTCGTGATAACAGTTGGATAGTAAATCAATGGCGACCGGCTTCGATCGCGCGGCCTGGTTGCTCATTGTAAGGTGGAAATACGAAAAACGAAGAAAAAACAAATGGATTGAGGTCCCAATCCGAGCCGTGGAAAGGGGGGAGGTCTGCAGGGTCGCGATGGCTCACGAAAAAGCCAATCATGGGCAAAAATAGAGGCAATCCGAGTGTCTGGGGCGGGTTTTCGAGTGATAAGTGAGTTGTGTTGTCGCCTGGATATATAACTAAATATATACTGGATGCCTGTGAATGGAATTCGCCTGGCCGGTTTATTTGATCGGGATAGGGACGAAAAATTGTCTGTTACCGACCTGCTAAGTTTGCTATGATTCCAAGGGAATTGAATATTACAGGTGAAATGAACGTCGGATGCGGTATGGACGTCGAGGCGAGGGCGGTGAAAAGCGCGGCGTTGGGGCGTCGTGAACGAAAAGAAACGGGTAAAAACGCATGAAAAGACTCGTAATATTAACACTTTGTCTGTTTTTATGCGGCACGGTGGCTTGGGGCGCATCGCCGAATGGCGCGGCTGCAGAGGCGGAAAAACCGACCCTGATCGTTTTGCCGCTCGAACCGCTGTCCGTCAGCAGCGAAGTCGCGGCCAGCCTGGACGATCTGCTGGTGGGCGAGCTGGAACGCGCGCAGCTGTTCACCGTCGTGGCGCAGGAGGATTTACGGGTATTGCTGTCGCAAGTGGAGTTGAAACAGCTACTTGGCGAAGACGACGAAGCCGAACTGGCGGCCGTCGGGGAGCGCCTCAAGGCCCAATATTTATTGCGCAGCAGCCTGGGACGAGTGGGTAATACTTATTTATTAAGCTTAAATATGATCGATGTGAAGCAGGCGAAAGCCGTCCGGCGCATCAACCAGACCCTCGCCGGTAGCGCCGACGATCTCATCGGCTCCCTGCATTCGGCGGTGGTGGCCCTGGCGCTGGAGGAAAAAGGCTATGCCCCCGATCTGACGGCGGAATTGGTCGAAAACTACACCATCGCACGCAAGGAGAAAACCCTGTTTCTGCGTGCGAATATCGGTTATGAAATCCCGGTCGGACCCTACAATCATTCGTCGAGCCTGCTTTACGCGTTGCCGGATTTGATGACGTTCAACGTCGATGCCGGCGTTCATGTGTTGCCCTGGTTGCAGGTGATTGCCGAAACCGGGGTGGGATTTTCCATTCTCGAAACCTATCAAAACCAGATTCGCACGGTCTCCACCCGCTATTCCAGCGCCTCGGCCGCTTCTCCGCTCGGCGACGAAATCAACGTTATTACTCAGGATCTCGACTATTCCTCGCTGCGCGTGCCGCTTCAGGTACTGGCGCGTTTTCAGCCGCCCAAAGGTCGCCTCTTGCCTTTCGTTCAACTGGGGTTGGGGTTTTCGTGGCAGCGCGTTCACTTCGGCGATGAAACGCTGAACCTCGTCGAAAATGCGCGCAGCGGACTCACCGACGGCGTGTGTCCGGATGGCTGGACCGAGAAATCCGGGGCGTGTTTCCGCGAGACGGAGGATACCTTTACGCTCATGCCGGAGTCGGAAACGGTGGATTATTTCAACATTCAATTGCCCCTGGCCGCCGGATTCGACTACCTGATCACGCAACATTTCGGCTTTGGTGTCGAGGCGCGTTACACGCTGGCCTATGCGTTGAACCTTTCGGAAGAGCTGAACGATTTCGCCTCGGAATCGGTCGCCACCACGCGCCATGGCGACGAGCAATGGGAGGTCTTCGAGGATCGCGTGCCCATTCGACGCCTGCACCACGGAATCGGTGTGATGGTCGGCTTGTTTTACTATTACTGATCGCCTGCCCGTGCGGCGGTCGGATCGGACGGATAAGGAGAATCGCCATGATGCGTCGCAAAACGCCGACATGCATAGAAAATGCCCTGGTTCTGGGGCTGCTCGTATGGGTCGGTCTTCTGACGGCCTGTAGCTCGGCCTCCGATACGGAAGGCATCGAGGAAGCGTTGGAAGACCTGCTGACCGACTCGTTGGACTTCGAGAACGTCGAGACGATCGAAGGCGAACCGCCGGAAGGCGACGACGATCCGAACGCCGCTCCGCAGATCGCGCCCGAACTGGCCGTTCCCGACACCTTGCGCTTGGGCGAAAGTTTCACCGTCGGCTTGGAAACGGCCTTTGCAGAGCCGGAACGCGTCACCGAAGCGGTGGTGTATGTGCGCGGGGCCCAACGTCACTTGGTGGTGAGCGGAACACCGACGCTCAATGCGGATCTGCTGCGCCTGATGCTAGCCGGTACGCTTAAAAAGAAGGAGCGCTTGAAGGGCGAGACCTTCCGCTTGCGGGTGGCGTTGAAAGCGGATGATGGCGCGGTCGGTGCTTATCGGGATTGGAACTTGTCCGTCAGCGACGACGATCCGGTGGAGGTCGAAGGCGAGGCCATCGACATCGTTTCGCTCAGCGAGGAAGACCGCTTTTTGTCGGGACGACCGCAAGGCAGCGCCGATCCCGACGCGCCCCAGATTACGCGGTTGGCCGGTCCCGAGCAGGTGTTGATCGGCGACGACAATGGCTCGGTGCAGCTCTTCACCTTCAATCTTGAAAGAGCGGACGCCCTGGAATACATCCTCATCAGCACGCCCGGCAACGATGCCTACAAACGCAGCGACGGGTTTACGATCGAGCCGGTGTCCGCCGTTTCGGCGCGGACCCATGCCACCGGCAGCCTGCCGGATATCGGCGAGGATGGCTACCGGGTGACGGTGGCGGTCAGCGTATCGGAACTGGTGCCGGAAGACACACGGCTGGTCGTGTTGTTTGCCTTGCAGGATAGTCAGGAACGAACCGGTTTGTACGTGCCCTGGGAATTCCGGGCGTTGAGCGAATGGCCCGACGGAGACGAGCCCGACGGCGACGAGCCGGATGGCGATGACCCCGACGGCGATGACCCGGACGGTGACGACCCGGACGGAGACGCCCCGGATGGCGATGTCGTGTGGCAATCGGGAACCTGTATGCAACATGTAGCCGAAGCCGTGGTCGGCGGAGCCGCGACGAATGTGGAACGCGCAAACGGTCGCCTGTACGTGTCGTTCGGACGCTGGTTGCGCCTGTATTCCGATGAAGGGCAGGACAGCACCTTGTTGGATTCTATCTTGCTCGACGGCAACATCGCGGACATGCAAGCACTCGACGATCGCCTTTACGTCGCCACGCGCATGGGCGGCTATCACGTCGATATCAGCAACCCCAATCGCTTTGGAGACCGCGTGCGGGTGACGCCGAGTTGGATCGGATCGGTGAAGGCGCGCGGCGAGCGGGTGTTCTTCGGTTCCGAGTTGTGGGACATTTCGAGCCCGGCCGCACCCAGCCTGATCCACGAATACGGCAATAGCGTGTTCGATATCTGCACGCTGGATGACACGTTTGCTTATTGCGTGCTTTACGGCAGTGCGGAACTGAAATCATGGGAATGGCTTCTGCCGGATTCTCTGCCCCTTGGAAACGTGCCGATTGCCGAATTGAGTGCGTCGGAATTTCCCGACGATCTGGAGGTGAGTGGCGGCTGGGTGTATGTCGCGCTGGCCGGAGCCGGGCCGCTGGTGGCCGTCATCGATGCACGTAGCAGTACGACCTTAACCCGCTCGGCGACCTTGGACGATGCCGAGCTTTATCCGATGAAGCTGTTTGTCGTCGATAACATGCTGTATACCGCCGATCTGTTCAAGGGTATCCATGCAACCGATATCGGCAATCCGGCCGCGCCGGGCGAAACCGAAACCGTCAGTACGGGAGCGTGGGCCAACGATGTGTTGCTGGATACCAACCGGGTTTACGTGGCCGACGGCATGGAAGGGCTGGTCGTGCTCGAACGCGGCGAAACGGTGACGACGCAACTCTACCGCGCACGTACCATCGGGCACGCCGGGGCGGTGGCAGCGGCGGATGGCTGGGCCTTGGTGGGACAGAAAAACCAGTTGGCGGCGGTGAACGTGGCGGACGCAGGGACGGCGAGCCCGCCGATCTTTTTCGATCTGTCGCTGCTGGTGGTGGATATCGCGATTCGGGATGGCAGGGCGTACATCGTCACGGAAGGGCATTTGTATGCGCTTGATATGACGCAACTGGAAGCGGGGACGCAGTTGCTGGACCTCTCGCCCGTCAGCTCGCCGCGCGCCATGGCGCTGCGCGGGGATTACGCTTACCTGGCCGGTGCCGACGGGCTGCAGGTCATCGATATCGCCGACCCGACCACCACGCGTGAGCGTGAGGTGACGCAGCGCAACCTGCCCGGCAAGGGCGAGGATATCGTGGTAACGAACCGGATTGCTTACGTGGCTGCGACGGATGCGGGTTTGGCCATTCTCGACGCCGCCGACGGGGCTGCTCCGGACGCGGCAATCAGCGTATCGCTAAGCGATTCCGCCAACGCGTTTGCGGTGGACCTGTTCGAGAACTCGGCCTCGCTGCTGGTCGACGACGGGCGTATGGCCGTCTTCGACGTGAGCGATCCCGACGCGCCGGGCGACATCGCCTGGGTGCAACTGCCGGTGGGGCAGGGGACGTTTTCCGGCGATCTGCAACGGGCGTTTTACAATGCCTACGTGATCAACCACTGGCTGGACCTCTACGCAGTCGACCTGCGCGACCCCGCCAATCCCGGCGACGCGGTGCCCTTCAGCGTCTTGAAGAACAACGGCGCGTCTCCCGAAAAGATGGCGATCTTCGGCGATTATGCCTACGTGTCCACCCGCAACAACGGGCTGGAGATCGTCCGCCTCACCTGTGAGTGAAGGGGCGCGAATGGTACCGATTTTCGGGGTAGAGATCTGCCCTGAAAGATGAACGACGCAACATCCGGAGCCCGTCGGAGACGCGCTCCAACACGGGGGATCGGAACCATTTGACTAGCAGAAAAAAGCTCAATATGTTGCGCAAAGCCATCCCCAAAAAGTAGAAAAATCTCACCCAAATCCAAGATATCAATCGTATCAAGAAAATCACCAAAATACTTGATTATACCTATTATGACGTGCTATGCAGTTCAAGCAAACAGAATCACCAGACAAATTGTATTAAATATAGGTGCGGGGCCGTATCATGGATGCAACTTTCGAAAAGTTGGAAAAGGCATTCGAAGCGAGTTACGTAGAAGATCTGCAAAATTGGGTGCAAAGTGCCAAAATCAATAAACCTGTGGTTATTGTTGGCCATCAAGTTTCAATGGCGGCGCACCGGGTAAGTGGTCAGTTGGCCAAAGATTACCGCAGATGGGATTATGTATTATATTCAGGAGCTGGAGATTACGGGGTTGAAAACAAGAATGAATTCGAACAAACGGACATTAGAGCGGTCGCTCAGGAGATTGAACAGCGCATTGGCTCAACAGGTCTGAAAGAAGCAATCAGGGATAAGGCGAACGCCAGCGATCTTTCCCCGGGAAATAGTCATCAGCTGTTACAGAAAATCCCCATTGATGCGTATATAACCACGAGTCAGTTCGATACGCTTCTGGAAGATGACAAACGCACGAGAGTCATGGAGCCTGCACGTGCGACGGTTGCAAAAAAGAAAGAAGGCTCTGTCGACTTATTGTACTTACATGGACATCCAATAGATGAAAAACAGGGCGTGTTTTCAAACACTGAGTTCGATCGAGTTCGAAAATCCGAACTATTTAAGCATGCCGTCAAACTAATTCAAGATAACCCTTGTTTGATAATGGGGTACGAGATCGATGATCCCGACCTGGAACAAATACTTCGGCTTTTTGTAAATGCGCAAAATAGCGGCAAAGGTGTGTTGAATGCCGTTATGTTTGTCGATCAAAACGATCTAAGTTCAGAAATTACCAATAGGTGGAAAAATGTTGGCGTCAAGATCGTTCCTTTCAGGGAAGAACCGTCTGATTTTCCGACATGGCAGAAATATATCAACTATTTTTTGCAGCTGTTGGTTGTTGAAGAAAAAGAAGAAGATCCAAGCATTGAAAAATTTATAAAAAGCCAAGATAGGCATAAAAGAGTAGTAGTCGCAATAATGTTGATAGGTTTACTGGTTCCATTCATTGTTTGGCTGCTACAAAGTGAAACGAAAAATTATACTCCACAGAAAATTGTAGATGGCGATATTGATTTTGGAATTGAAAATGAATTAGATCTGGATGAAGAGCCGCCCGTGGATCTACCGAATCCTGAAAAAGACAAAGAAATCAAGGAGAAGCCAAAGAGGTACCCGAAGCCTGAACCTGATCCCTATTTTGAACCGCTTGATGGTGACGAACCTGAGGAACCTAGTAAACCCGGGAAACCTGATCCTCCGCAATTGGGGTATAAAGATTTGAAACAGTTCAATGATCGATACGACCGTATCATCAAGGATGGGACAACCGGTGAGAGCCGTAAGGCGCTGAAAGAGTTTTGCAAGGAAATCGATAGAGCGCAGGCGTTGGGAATACGCAAGCTTATTCAAAGACGATTCTCCCTCAATCGGCTCAATGTCAAGAATGCAACAGACGCTGCTGTTCAGCTGCGAAGATTGATTCAGGTGTTGTTGGCGGATGAAGAACGAGAAACGGCTAACCTGCAATTGATACAGGACGAAATATATGACGACTATGCCCGGGAGATCGATAGCGTCCTGTTGCAGAACGACGTGCAAGAGAAGCTGATCATTTGCTGGATATATCAAACCGCACCCATTCCCCAATCAGAGATCGACAATTGGGAAAAGAGCTGCAAGTAGACGAAATGAGATTGGTTATGCGAACGTTGTTGATTGTTACCGCTCTGGCTACGATTGTCGTTCTGTTGATCGTGTGTGGGGGAAGGCATCCACGACCGGGCGAAGTCCAAAACAAATCCGTTAATGTAGGAAGGATAGACCTGTGTCCGAAGTTCAGCTCGGAATTAACAGAGGGCGCATATGTATCGATTAAAGTGAATATCCAATCATATTATTCGGATATAGCAACCTTTCGGATCTCGAACGGACAGCAACATAGATGCAAACGAGTAAAGTTTGAAGGGGTATTGCCGAAAGTCGATTTCACCTCCTCAAATGGGGTATGGATTGCGGAAAAAAGTGCAGTGTTGATTCGGGTTATTGATGAGGATGAATTGCCTTCAAGCTATAATCTCAATAATGAGATGGAAACATGTCAGAGTTACAAAATTCCCTTTCCTGCGGAATATAAATTGAAGGAAAACTCCCTCCACTTTACGCAGAACCCTTTTGCAACTCCTTTGAATCAGGACCTTTCAGAAATCACCTTCGATGTTGAGCCACACGTCTTTTTTTCATTTGCCGTGCAGGATGACAATACCAATTGCTGGAGAATTCCTAAAGGAGTCGGCCTTCAGCATGTAAGAGGTACGGAAATGGGATTCACCGAGATCAATGTCTCTGTTGAAGGCTTTACCTCGGAAAAAGCCTACTGGAAATATAATGCGTTTCCTGAAGACACCTCGGAATTCTTTTTCTCTACGTTTGGGTACGAACCTCTAATTTGCAAATTCCAGATTCTCCTAAGAAATGAAGGATGTGCAATAGAGCCTAAATCGCTTTGCGTTGATTCGAACTGCAATAAGGGGGGAAAAGCCGTGAATATCGGTAAACTACCCATGGAGTCCTTTGTGATCCTTTACATGTCCAGGCAACCTCATCAAGCATATTAAAAACGGGGCATAGCGAGAGCCCGTCGGAGACACGCTCCAACACGGGAATGATGATTAGTGAGTAGTGAGTAGCGACTGTTATCGGTGTCAAGCGAAATTCGGGTTCCAGGCTTCGTTTTTCCGCATCATCGTGTTGAGAATGAGGACCAATTTTCGCATGCAGGCCACCACCGCCGTCATCTTCGGTTTGCCGCGTCCGACCAGCCGCTGGTAGTGTCCGCGAATCACCGGGTTGTGTTGAATCGCCACCAGCGTCGGCATGTAGAGCGCCGTGCGCAGGCGATGACGACCGCCGCCGGTCATGCGTTTACCCCGAAACGTTCCGCTGTCCCGATTCATGGGCGCCACGCCGATCAACGCCGCGATCTGCCGCCGGTTGTAGATCCCCAGCTCCGGCAGATCCGTCACCAGAAGATTCGCCGTGCACGCGCCGACGCCCGGCATCGTTTGGAGCCGCGCGGCCCGGTCGCTGCGCTCCCGATCCGATGCAATGGCCGCCGCGATGGCCCGATCCAGCCGCTCGATTTCCCGTTCGATCACCTCCAGAATGCGGTGCAGGCTTTGTCCGATCGTCCGATCGCCCACGTGTTCGGTGCGGTTTTTCTCCATCGTGCGCATGGCGACCAGCTGCCGCCTCCGTGAAGACAGGGCTTTTAACAGGAGGGCGGTTTCGCCGAGCGTTTCGTTCGGTGCGGGACGCATGGCGGCTGCGTAGCGTGCGATGATGCCCGCATCGAGTCGATCCGTTTTCGCCATCACGCCGACGGCGCGGGCATAATCCCGGATGCGCCGGGGATTGACCACCGCCACCGGCCAACCCGCTTTCTGAAGACGTTTGCACAGCTCCCGTTCGTAGCCGCCGGTGGCTTCCATCACGACGCCCTCCACCTCGATCCGCTTCAACGAACGGACGAAGCGTGTCATGCCGGCTTTGGTGTAAGCGTAGCGGACGCACGTGCTTTCGCCGTCGACGGCGACATCGAAAACGGCTTTGCTGACGTCGATCCCGATCCATTTCTTCATGGCGCACCCTTCCTTGCCAATACGGGCTCATTTCGATTACAATGGCCCCTGCGACTGTTCGGGTTTTCCCGGACGAAACGGACGGCGGATCCGGCTACAAAACGGGCTCATCAGGCCCCAGGATGGGACGATCTCGCCGCCCACCACGGCCTCCCGCTTGCTACGGGAGGTCGTTTCATCTTATCATCACAAACGATGACAGTCGCTTGAAAGGGATAATACAAGGATGGGCAACTTGTTGCCCATCTTCGTGTATGCACACACCAGAACGCCTCGTTTTCAGGTTGGCCGTTCCCTACTTTGTCGACCCCTTCCGTTCGAAGGGCTCCCGTCCTACTCGGTTGGACAAACCTGCGGCACAGGACAGAGCCCTGTTCCTGCCAAAGAATAAGATGAATGACGCAACATCCGGAGCCCGTCGGAGACGCGTTCCAACACGGATGAGCGGAATGGACAACATTCATGCCCAAGATATGCAAATTGAAAGATGGTGAGGGGGCATTCCTTAAACAGGCACTCTCTCTCACGTCTGCCCCATCTTTTCTTTCCCGCCTGCCAGCAGATGTTCTGAAAGGCGTTTGGCCAGACTGATGAGCGTGAGAACCACCGGGCGGTCGAGTGCTTCGGGGATGACCGAGGCGTCGGACACGTAGAGGCCGGGGATGCGCGTTTGCAGGTTGCGGTCCACCACATCGCCGATACGCGCTGTGGCTCCGGGATGCGCGCCGCGCACCGGGCCGACCATGATGGAATCGGGACGGCAGCCCGCCTTGATGAGAATCTGACGTGCCATGGAGGCCCCGCGGTTGAGGCGTTGCCGATCGCGTAGGCTGAGCGGCTTGGAGATGCGGCCGTCCATCGTGATGAAGCCCTCGTGTTCGTCGCCGATCTTCACCATCAGGCTCAATTGACGGCGGTAGGACAGAAAGTTCAAAAGCTTGGAGGGGTTGCGCAGCAAGGTCATGATCAGCCACATCCCCCAGGGGTCGATCAGATCGGATAGCAGGATGCCTTCCTCGATGTAGTCGTAGGTGCCCACGGTCATGGGCGGTCCTTGGCAGGTGCCCGCAAAGCGCGAGACGCCGGTGACGAACAGTAGCGGGTCGACGAACATGCGTTGTCCTGCTTCATGCAATCCCGAGCGTTGCAGAATCGACGGCGTTCCGATGCCGCCCGCCGCAATGACGACGGTCTCGGCCGCGACTTCCAGCAGGCCGTGCGGGGTGAGTGCGCGAAGTCCTCGCGCCACGCCGTCTTCGATGATGACCTCCTGCACGTCGGCGCGAGCAATCAACTCGCCTCCGGCCTCGCGCATGTCCTGGATGTATTCGCGGGCGGTCCACTTGGCTTTGTGCGGGCAGCCCAGCATGCAGGTGCCGCCGCAGCGCATGCGGCAACGTTCGGGCGAAATGAACTTGGGCAGCTTTTGAAATCCGTGGCCCAGCTCGTTGCCCGCTTCCAGAATGCGCAACCCGGCGCTGCCCACGATTTCATCGGGCAAGGGTTCGAGCTTGAGTTCTTCGATGGTCTCGCGGCAATAGGGGGCGAGGTCGATCCCGTAGCGGCTGTTGAACCACTCGGGCGGTTCGGAAGCCGCGCCGCAATACATGATGGTCGAGCCGCCGGAGATGAAGGCGCGCACGATGTTCATGCCTTCTTCGCTGAACGACAATCCGAGGCGGTCGGCGAAAAGCAGCGCGGCGAAGTGATTGCCGATCATGCGCTGTTCGCGTCCCTTTTCGAGCAGCACCACTTTCTTTCCGGCTCGGGCGAGTTGACGCGCGACCGTGGCCCCGCCGGGACCGGAGCCGGCCACCACCACATCGGTTTGCGTTCGGATCGTTTTCATCGGTCTCCCTTTCCGTCAAGCGCGGATGGCCCCGGCGCTTTCGTTCGTCCAGATTTGCGAAAGCTTCTTTGCGATCCCGCGCATGGCCGCAAAGGCCGGATTGGCGGGCGGCAGTTCCCACAGCGAGCGTCCCTCGGTGTCGAAGTGGCGCAGTTCTGCGTCTTCGGGGACGGTCCCCAGCCATTGCATGTCGGCGAGGTTCGGGGGCGGCGTGTCGGCCGGACTGCGGTTCGCGATGACCGCCAGCGTGCCCGTTTCGATCATCTGCGCGATCGTAGCCAGCGTATCGAAACTGCGCTTCGAGCCGTCGCAGATCACGAGGTAGGTTTCCACGCGCCGCGTGACCTGCCGGTTGATCTGTTCCAGACCCGCTTCGGCGTCGATCAAAACGGCGGCGTAGGCGGAGGCCAAAACGTCGATGGCCGAGCGCAACAGCGTGTTGGCCGGACAAAAGCAACCCTTCTCGATATCGCGACCCATGGCCAAAAGCGCATACTCGGATCGTTCCGCGAGGGTTTGCATGACGAGGTAGTCGATGCGGGCGGCCAGCTGCTCGCGGTCGGATTCGGCGGCGGCTTGACGCGCCTGCGTGACCAGTTCGCGTCGTGCGCTCGACAAGGTGCCGACGACGCGCTCCCCGACGGCGGAGACGAGCCCCCCGGCCGGATCGGCGTCGATCAGCAGCAAGGGGTTGCGGCCCTGTTCGATGAGTGCACGGGCCAAGAGAGCGGACAGCGCCGTTTTCCCCACGCCCCCTTTTCCGCAAACGGCCAGGACGGGCGGGGTCATGCGGCGTCCTTTCGCGAAACAGGTGGGCGGCTTTCCGGTGCATTCGCATCAAGCAGGGCGGCCGGGGTGGCGCGTTCGAGTCCGCGCGACAGGGCTCCAAGCAGATCGAACAGGCTGAGGCGTTTGAACACGCGGTAGCGCAGCCAGCCGATCACGAAGCCCAACCCGAAGGCGAGGGTGCGAAAGAGGCTGGAAAGGGCTTTCTCAAAGGGGCTGCGTTCGTCGATCACCACGGGGGTGCCGTCATAGTTTTGCTGGCTCATGGTCGTCTCCTTGGCGGAGGGCGGTTGGATGGTGCGGGCGAAGCCCGGATACGCGATATCGGCCAGGTGCTCGCGGTAAAGCAGCGGTCCGAAATCGAACAGGGGAATCACCTTGGCAAGATGGCTCGGACTGCCGCGCAGCAACAGTTCACGACGACCGAGCGCCACACCCGGTTCGATGCGGCCTAGCAGAATGTCGTGCATGACCGTCGCGGGGACCGCCGCGTGGATTGCGCCCTCGCGCTTGACGTCTTCGCTGATGAGGGTCGGCCGTTTGGCGAAATCGAAAAAGAGTTGCGTGCCGGGGTCGCCGCGAAAATCCATCGACAGGGAGAAACGCGCCTCGGAAACGATGACGCGCAAGATGGCGTCCATTCGATCGAGCCGCCTGAAGAAGCCCGGCAGCAGGACCGCCGCATCGGGCGCATGGATGTCAGGCATGGGTTTGTCTCCTTCGCTTGATGACCACGTCCCGCAAGGTGTCGCAAACGGGTTTTTCCTCGCAGGTGTCGCAGTCGAGTTCACGGCATTCGACCTCGCCGTCCAGGCCGAGGGCGAGTTTTTTGTGTTTACCGGCCAGAATTTCCGCTTCGGTGTGGAGCGGCAGGAGCGCCTCCACATCGGCGTCACTGGCCGTGACGAACAGCACCTCGCAGGCCTGTACGCCTTCGAATTCGGTTAGATAGGTGTCGATCAACGCCGCTCCGACCGTCGTCAGGCGTAAACCGGCTTCAAAGCCCCGGCGGCTGATGCGTACCCACAAGCGGCCCGGCACCGAACGCACCATGTAGCCGGGCAGGCGATTGAAGAGATACTGGGCGCTGTCGAGTTCGAAGGGATCGAGGGACGCATCCGGGTCGGCGGCCAGCATCACCACCTGGGCGAAGGCATGCCGCGCGTCCGGGTCGAGGGCGTCGAGGTCGGGACCGATGCGGGTGACGCGACCGGATACGACCTGTGCGGGGTCGTGGGTGAGCAGAAGCAGCGTGCAGGAGGCCGTCGCCGGATGGCCCAGTTCCACCTGGGTATTCGCGGCCAGTACCACCTCGGGCGAGCCTTGGCGGCGGGGACGAAAGTCGAAACGCTGAAGAAGCGCGGCACGGTCGGCTTCCACCGGGAGCGCAACGGCTTGCTCGGCGCGTGCGTCGACGAAGCTGCGCAATCGGGTGATCAGCGCGGACATGTCGAAAAAGCGCGGGGCCTCCTCGGGCGAGGGCGGGTTGTCGGGGTTCGCATGCACGGACTTATGCCTCTCCTTTGGCGGTGCGGGCGAAATCGGCGGCCACCAGAGCGGCCCCCAGAGCGCCGACAATCTGCGGGTCGACGCTATCGAAGTTTTTCAACTCGATTTTCAGCTTCTTTTCGATGGCCTGGCGCACGCCGCGATTCTTGGCCACGCCGCCGGTCATGACAATGTCTTCCTGCAAACCCAAACGACGGGAAAGTGCCGAAACACGCGCCGCCAACGACAAGAGCAAGCCCTTGACGATCGAAGGCAGGGGGATGCCGTCGTTGATAAGGTTGATGACCTCGCTTTCGGCGAAGACGCTGCACATGCTGGTGATGGTGCAGGCGTCGCCGTCGCCGAAATAGTGATTCTCCATCTCTTCGATAGGCACTTCCATCGATCGCGCCATGGCTTCGAGAAAGCGTCCCGTACCGGCTGCGCATTTGTCGTTCATGACGAAGTCGAGCAGATTGCCGTCGCCGTCGATGCTGATGGCTTTGGTATCTTGGCCGCCGATATCGATGACGGTGCGGGCCGTCGGCATCAGGAAGTGTGCGCCGCGACCGTGGCAGGTGATTTCGGAGATGTTCTTATCGGCGAATTCCACCTGGGTGCGACCGTAGCCGGTGCCGACCACGAAGGCCACATCGGAGGCCGCGAACTGGGCCTGTTCGAGCGCTTGGCGGTAGATGTCGGCGGCGGTGCGTTTGGGGTTGGTCGAGCTGGGACCGATGATCTGCGAGACCATGCGGCCATCCGCGAGCACCACCGTCTTCGAGGCGGTCGATCCAATATCCACTCCGGCGGTAATCAGCATGGGGCCACCTCCGTCATGCGCTGGCTTTTCGTTGTTTGCGGGGATACACGATTTCGTTTACGAAGCGCTCCACCTCGAAAAAGACGTCCTGATACGGGGTGACGCGCGGGTCGAACATATCGAACTCGAAAATCAGAAGCGGGATATCGGCTTTGCGCAGCGCTTCCTTGAACAGGCCGATCCCGCCCCAGGCGTGCTTGCAGGCGATGTGTCCGGCGAAGATGCAGCAGTCGGCGTTCCAAGCCTCCACCATGTGCATGAAATCGCGAATGTAGACATCGATGTTGCCGCGAAACTGGCGCGCCATCGGGTGACAGGCCACCAGCTTGCGGGCCAGACCCAGCATCATGGTTTCGGGCGTGCGGGTGTCGATCAGGCCCTCGTGGGCGTAGAAACCGAAGATGTCCACCGGGACGGTCAGCCCGAGTTCACGTTCGAACCAGTCGTAAATCTGCAGGTCGGTCCACACCGGATCCTGGTACCACACCGCGCGCACCCGCTCTTCGAAGAAACGCTCGTCGCGTTCGCTGCGTTCACGTGCCTCGCGCAGCAGCCCCTGGGCGATGGCCAGCCCTTCTTCCGAGCCCGTAAACAGAATTTGTAGAATCAGGGTGAAGGCCACCAGCTTGCTTGATTGCGCCAGCGGCGCGCGTTTGCGCCACTCCAGCCACTCCCAGATGGTTTCGGTCATGCGGTTGGATAACTCGCAGACCTCCCGCAGGCGGTCGTAATCCAGCTTGCGCCGGGTATGGGCCTCCAAAAAGGGGACCAGTTCCCACAGTTGTTTGGCCACATGCCGGATGGTTTCGTCGTTGTGATAATAGGGAACATCGATGGCGAAGAAGGGCGCTTGCCCCAATTCGGCGATCACCTGCGTGCTCAACACCTGGGCGTCGCAGGGGGTGTTGATGCCCACCGTGCAGGCCGGTTGCGGATAGACCTGCTTGTGCATCGCGCCGATGGCCAGCTTGTCCGCCGAGCAGCAGTCGTTGGGCACGCCGCAGGCCTGGGCGTGGTCGATGAATTCGAGCGTGATATCGTGGCTGCCGATCAGGCTGTGCATCACGCCCAGCGATTCCACCGGCACCGGGCAGACGTCCCCCAGCGCGTAGATCAATTCGGAATTGAAACCGAGATTGTACCAGACGAAGGGATGGTCCGAATCATTGTGGTGCAGCATCTTTTTGAGATAGACGTTCAACGATTTGAGCAGGCTGTTCATGCCGTGCGCGTTTGAATCGCCCGCGAAAAAGCGTTGGATGTTTGGCATGCTTTGGAAAAGCTGCAACCACTCGGGGACTTGCTGCAAGGGTTTGCGGCTCATGCTCCACCTCCCGCCGCGCCATTTCGTACACGCGCGATTTCGATCTTTTCGACGAAGGCCTGCACGCGGGTGCGCAATTGGCCGGTCGGCACCACGCCATACTCGCGCAGCAGGCTGAGAATGGGGAAGGCCGGGTCGGACTGCAGCCGATGAAGCAGGTTATGTTGCTCGGCCCCCCAGGGGTCGCAGAAAATCAGGCGTTGGAATATCACCCCGTCGGCCTTCGTTTCCGCCACTCGCCGGTTCAAGCGTTCCCAACGATTGGGGAAATCGCCGATCATGCGGGCGCAGGAGGTGCGGAAGAAGGTGGCACGTGCGATGGCGTCGAGGGGGTCGTCGCTATTCTCATCGATGGAGCCGAAGACCGAGCGTTCGCCGAAACAGATGTCGTCGGCGACGACCAGGGCGTCCTGGCTTTCGATGGCGGCGATGTAGGCCGGCTCGTCGAGTTCCGCTCCGGTAACGAACAGACGCACCGTCGGTGGGTCGTAGCCCTCGAAGCTTTCCAATTCAGCCAACAGGTTGTCGGCCAGTTCGGCGAAATCGTCGGGCGGCATGAGCTGGGCCGCGATGTGCACCGACAGGGCCTTGGCCCCGCTGAGCTTGGGACGTTCCAGGCGGCGAAGCTGATTGAGGGCGCTCAAACGGCGGCGCGTGCCGTTGGTCTGACGGATGGCGCGGTTGAGCGACTCGCGGTCGATTACCACCTTGAAGTGCTCCGCCAAAGCCGCCTGCAATTTGCGCAATTCGCCGAGGTAGTAGTCGAAAAGCGACTCCCGCGGGGTGCGCGGGACGGATATGAAGCCGTGGAAGGGCAGGGCGGATTTCTTGGTGAAGACGTCGGCCGCGCGGCGCACGTGGTCGCAGGTGTTGACGCTGATTTCTCCGTCGAGAAAATCGTAGGCGTCGTCGAGCACCAGGCTCATGACGTGGCGCACGAAGGTGCAGACGCGGCTGCTCATCAGGGCGTCGCCGGAGGCGCTGTCCTCCGATCCGGCTCCGCGTAGACGAACCGGCAGAGCCCCCGCCGCCAGTAACAGTTCGGGCGGAGCATATTGACAGAAGTAGCCGATAACCGGCTTGCCGGATGCTTTCCAGCGGGAGATGTACGGATTGTCGGGAGCGGAAATAATCGCGGTGACATCGTCGAACAGGTCGTTGCGTGCCATGGTACGCTCCGGGGTTACGAAGTCATGGTTGTTTTCAAACCTTCCCAGACCATCCAGACGGTCTGGCGAACGAGGGAATCCAGTGTTTCCTGGGTGAAGACGGTCTGGCTGCCGCCCATCGACAGCAAAATAATCCCGGTCGCCGAGCCGACCGCCATGCCCGCCACACGCCAGGGGTCCATGGGGGGAATGCGTTTGTCGTCGATGGCGCGTTGCGCCCACACAACGACGCTTCCCAGACAGGCGCGTTCGAGTTCCGCCACGCGTTCGCGGACTTCGGGCGAACAATTGGCGATGATTTCGGGGGTGGCTTCGGCGAAGATCATGCGAAAAAGCTGCGGTCGCTTGTGTGAAAAGGCGAGGTAGACGTCCAGGAAGCGGTCGACGCTTTCCTCCACCGTGATGCCCTCGAAGGGGATGGATTGCAGGTCGTCGCGCAAGCGGCGCAGGCCCTCGGTGCAGACGGTGATGAACACTTCGTCCTTGTTGGCGAAGTCGAGGTAGACGGTGCGCTTGCTGTAGTCGGCGCGCCGGGCGATCTGCTCGATGGTGGTGCCGCGGTAGCCTTTTTCAAAAAACAGGCTGCGCGCCGCCTGCAGAACTTCCTCGCGGCGATCGCGTTTTACTTTTTTTTCGAGCGGTGCTTGACGCGCCATCGATTTTTCTCTATTGTGTGAGTGATGCAAGTAACCAATGGTTACTAACCATGGGTTACTTGTAGACGATCCGCCGCTCAAAATCAACTTCTTTTTTTCGCTCTCGTTGTCTATCCGGCTTATCGGCGGTTTTTCTCCGATTTTTTACGCGTACGTGGAAGAGACGGATGGCGCTCGATTTGACCGAATTCCAGGCCTGTTTGACTCAGCCGGTGAATGACCGGGTGGCCGAGGCGCGTGCGACCGGAAGCAAAGCCATCGGAACGACCTGCAGCTATATTCCCGAGCCGCTGCTGGAAGTGTCGGGCTTGCTGCCTATTCGTCTACGAGCCCCCGACGTGGTTTCCACGCCCATGGCGGATACTTACCTGTCGAGTGTGCTGTGCTCCTACACCCGCAGCCTGATGGAAGCGGTGTTGGAATCACGGATGGAGGATCTGGACGGCTGGGTGTTCGCCGCCAATTGCGATCACCTGCGCCGTTTGTACGATAATTTGCGCTATCTGATGGAACCGGCTTTCAGTTATATGCTCGATCTGCCGCATAAAACCGGGGACGAACAGGTGGCCTGGTATATGGAAGAGTTGCGCGGCTTGGCCGCGACACTGACCGATCATTTCGAGGTGGATACCGGTCCCGAGGCTCTGGCGGTGTCGATTCGCCGCCACAACGAAGTCTTGGCGCTATTGCGAAAACTGGGCGAGTTGCGCCTGCACGATCGGCCTCTCATCTCGGGGACGGAATTCCATACGATTTTAATGGCGTTCCGCGTTTCGCCCAAGGCGCCGCTACTGCCGTTGTTACGCGCGATCATCGAGCAGGTGTCGACTGCCGAGGACGCACCGCTGCCGCGCGCACGTCTGATGCTGGTGGGCAGTACCCTCGACGATCCCGGCTACCTGCGCGTCATCGAAGGGTCGGGAGCGCGAGTGGTGGCCGACCGCTTCTGCACCGGCTCCATCCCCGGGCTGGACGCGATTCCCGAGGAGGGCGAACCGTTTGAAAGCCTGGCGCGTCACACCCTGCGCCGCACCGCCTGCCCGCGCATGATGGAAAACTTCAGCGGCCGCCTGACGGAGATTATTCAAGCCGCCGAACGCTATCGCGTGGATGGCGTGGTGGTGGAAACGATGAAGTTCTGCGATATGTGGGGGGTGGAATCGGTCCCGCTGGTCAAGGCGCTACGCGAAGCCGGGTGGCCCGCGTTGCGGGTGGAACGGGAGTATGCCCAGGCGGGCGAGGGACAGTTGCAAACCCGTATTCAGGCTTTCTTGGAGAGTTTGGAGACATGAACGGCACCGCCAATCTGGAAAAGCTTACTTTTCACGACCGTCAGGCCCACAACCGGACCCGCTGGGAGAATCGACTGCGCATCGGTTGGTTGGGGATGAAGCACAATCCCTTTCATATGCTGGGGGAACTAAACCGCTATCCCTGGCTGAAGAAGCTCCTACGCGCCAACGACATCCTCGACATGATGACGCGCAGCCGCTCCGGGCTGTACCGCAGCGCGAACGCCGTTGCGGTGGGCAGCGTCGTCGGCAGTATCGTCGATATGGTGGACGGCCTCTACAGCGCTCCCGAGCGGACGGTCCTGCATGAAGATCTCGTTCCTCCCGAGATTTTATACGGCATGGGGCTGAATCCCTGGATGGCGGAATTTCTCGGAATCGTCCTGCCGTTCATCGACACGGCCATCGTTGAAGGGTATATCGATGCGGCCGAGCAGAACGGGATTCCACCCGATGTCTGCAGCCTGCCGAAAAGCACCATTGGCCTGACCTTGAAAAACGAGATGCCGCCGCCGGTGGCCATTGTGTCGTCCAATATGCCCTGTGACGGCGGTATGACCTCCTACGAGATCATGCAGCGCGAGCTGAATGTGCCCGCCTTCCGTTTGGATATTCCGCACAACTTCTACAGCGAACGGGCGGTGGAGTATTTCGTGGGTGAGTTGAAGCGGCTGATTGCCTGGTTGCAGGAAAACACGCCCGGCCGCATGGACTGGGACCGTTTGCGAGAGGTCTGCGAGGAGCGCAATCGCTTCGTTGAGTTGGAATTGGAACTGTGGGATCTCGTCTGCCGCAAACCGGCACCCATGGCGGCCGAACCGATTTACCTCACTCACCTGCTTTACGGTATCGCCATGCCGGGACGTCCGCGCGGGACAGCCGCGATGCGCGAGATCGTGGAAATTACCCAGCGCATCGCGCAAAGCGGGGCTTCGGCCGTTCCCGATGAGCGCTATCGGACCATCTTGTGGAATCCTCCCACGATGATGTTTCCCGAGCTGTTCACTTGGGCCGAGCAGAGGTACGGCGTTTCGATGGTGATGGACATGCTGACCTACAACCGGCATCCCCTGATCGATACCTCCACGCCTGAAAGCATGCTGCGCGGACTGGCGCGGGTGGTGATGGAAGGCCCCATGGCGCGCCATACGCGCGGTCCGGCGGAAAATTTTTTCGGCGACCTGTGGCGCATCGTGGAGCAGTTCAGCGGCGATATGATCTGGATGGCCGGGCATATCGGTTGCAAGAACACGCAGGCTTTACTGGGGATGTTTCGCGAAAAATGCCGCCGCCGCGGTATCCCGCTGTTGATCATCAATTACGATCTATCCGATACGCGCATCGTGCCGCCCGCCGGAATTCGCAAGCAGGTGGATGAGTTCATGACGACGGTGATGAACGCCCAACCGCTCGATGCGCCCAATCCGCCGAGGGAGGCAGAATGAGTGCGTATTTCGCCGGATGCGACGTGGGCTCGACCACCGGAAAAGCGGTTATCCTGAATGAAAACGGGCTGCTTGCCAGCGCGATTGTCAAAAGCACCATCGACCCCACCGAAACGGCGCAAACCGTGCTGGCGAAAGCCTGCGAGGCGGTGGAAGGACTGAAAATCGAGGATCTGACCCGTTTGGTGGGAACCGGATACGGCCGTAACGAAATTCCCTTTGCCGACGACAACATCTCGGAGATCAGCTGTCATGCCGCCGGGACGCATTTCAGCGACCCGCAGGTACGTACTATCATCGACATCGGCGGCCAGGATGTAAAGGCCATCGCGCTAAACGACTCGGGCGGTGTGCTGGAATTCGCCATGAACGAAAAATGCGCGGCCGGTACGGGGCGGTTTTTCGAAATGATGAGCCGCTTGTTCGATCTCGATCTCGCCGGATTCTCGGAGCTATCGCTTCAAGCCAAAAAGGTGATTCCCATCACCTCGCAATGCAGCGTTTTCGCCGAAACCGAGGTGGTAAGCCTCATCAGCAAGCGCAACGCGCCCTCCGACATTGCGGCGGGCATCCAGACCTCTGTTGCCAAACGGGTGTTTACGCTCGTGCGCAAAGTCGGCCTGCAACCCACCCTCACCGTCACGGGCGGTTGTGCCAAGAACAAGGGCTTGCTGCTCGCCCTTTCACGCTTATTACGGACGGATATCGCGGAGTTGTCCCATGATCCGCAGCTGATGGGGGCACTGGGGGCGGCCGTCATTGCGCGGCGGCAGGCCGGAACCGGAACCTGACGAATCGAATGCAAGTAACCGAACAATAACCATAACTTAGCATGGGGGTGACCTTATTTTGTGGGTCTGCAAGGGCAGAACCGCCTATTTGTTTGCCGGCGGTGCTTCACTTTGGAGTCTCCAATTTTCTCAAGGTAAGGTGGGGTGGCTTGATCGGACCTGCGATTAGACCTTGGAGAAATCTCATATACCGTGCTAAAGTGCGAGCAAACTATCATCGGCTGTACATAATGTATCCGTCTGGTGACTGAAGGTAGATCAGGAGGAATTGATGGTTGTTTTGGACACTTCGCAAATAAAAGAAGTGGGTCGTGCCCTGCGTGAAAACAGTGCGGGACTGCTTGTTTGGCAGTGGGACGATCGTTTTCAAACGGCCCTTTCCAGTTTCATTACGATCGATTCCAAACAGGTGGAAGACCTGCTTATGCCGACGTTTGCTTTTGTCTGGGACGCGAAGAGTATCCGCCAGGCCTCTCCGATCGTTCAGCAAATTGCCGCCGACGTCGGCCTGCATCCGGGCCAGCGACTCTATACGACGGATCCGAATTCGTCACTGGTTCTTTTCGGAGCCTGGTGGCCCTGGGGGAACGGCGAAACCATCTCTCTACGCATGGGCGTCAGCGCCAGCTCGTTATCGGCTAGCGATGCCGCTGCCTTACAGGCCGAATTGAAAGGATCTTTCGGTCTCTAATACCGGAAAAGGAACATTATGTCTTACTGGATCGGGCGTCTGTGGCTCTGGGTGTTTGGGTGGAAGCTGGAAGGAAAGGCCGAGGCTCCGGCCAAGTACGTTTTCATCGCTGCGCCGCATACCTCCTATTGGGATTTTCCGTTCATGTTGGCGACGGCCTTTGTATTGCGGACACGCGTCTGCTTCCTTGGGAAGCATACGCTGTTTACGGCCTGGTATGGCGGATTCTACCGCTGGCTGGGAGGCATTCCCGTCGACCGGCGCTCGCCTCAAAACCTGGTTTCGCAGATTGCCGAGCGTTTTCATGAGTCCACCGATTTGATTCTGGCCGTGCCGCCGGAAGGAACGCGCTCGAAGGTGGGTTACTGGAAGTCGGGTTTCTATCACATCGCGTTAAACGCCGGAGTGCCGGTCGGATTCGGGTATCTCGACTATGAGCGCCGTTGCTGCGGGTTGGGCGGCTTTCTGCATCCGACGGGAAATATTCGCGACGACATGGATGTGGTGCGGGCCTTCTACGAAAGCGTTAAAGGCAAGCACCCGGAAAAGGTCAGCCCGATTCGTTTACGCGAAGAGGAAGTCGTGCAGGATTCCTTCATTGAAATGGATCGAACGTATATCCGATCGACAGAACAGCCACGTGCTTGAAGGTGTCGTAGTGGCCGTGTAACGGGGCTCCGTTATCCACATCGTGCGGAATGATGTAGCCGAAGCTGTACGCCACATCGGCATAGAATCCATACCACTCGGTGCCGAAACCCGCCGCGAACTTGATGCGATGACCGTCGGGCTGGAGCGGATCGACCGCCTTGTCCGGCTCGACGTTGGAATCGAAGGCGATTCCGGCGCGCATCACGAAATGTTCGATGAAGGCATATTCCATTCCCAAGCCAATCTGGAAACCGTCGCGTAAATCTTGCGGGGTGGTGTCGTCGTAGCGGATCTTGTCGGGCCCGAGGTACAGGCCTTTGTCGCTGAGATCGACGCTGCGCGTGGTGTAGAGCGACCAGGAGAAGTACCAGGCATCCAGTTCCACCGACAGATTGGGTATCGGCCAGAAACGCGCCCCGAAATTGACTTGATGGGGGGTGGCGATGCGTAGCGAGAAATCCTGGTCGGGAAAACGCCAGGCCCAGGGGGACGTGACATCGAAATCCATCGTGCCGTCGAAGGTGAGGTCGAAGGTGCTACGGTAGCCCAAGCCCAGACGCACCCAGTCGGTGGGTTGATAGCTCAAACCGGCGTTGCCGCCGAAACCCCAGCCATCGCCTTTCATCTCCATGCGGTTCGAGACATCCTCTTCTCCGATAGGTGCGGCGCCGAGGGTGAGAACGCGGCTCAGGGTGATGGCGCTCCAGGTGGCATCGAAGCCAACCGCAATGGCGAAACCGGCGAAGGGGCCGAAAGAAAGATTCGGATTGAGCGTGAACGACTCGACGAAGTTGCGTACTACCAGATGTTCGCCTTCCCATTGGTCGGGCCATTTCAGGGAAATGCCGTAGTTCGGGAAAGCGGCAAAGCCGATCGCCAGCCAATCGAGTACCTTGGCGGAGGCGTAGAAATGCGGTGCGAATTCGGGTTGGAGCTCGACTTCGGTGGTGTTTCCCTGGGTGTCGGTGAAGGAGGTATCGGCGGTATAGACGCCGAAAGCCGCTTCGAAATGCAGGCCGGGAATGAAAGAAAGATTGGAGGCGTTGTGGTACTGCGTCGAGGGACGCCCGGCGGCGGCGGTTTGCGCACCGGCTTGGGCGGTCGATTCCGCCGAGACCTCTTGAATGAGCAGAAACGCGGCGTGAGCGGTCGAGGGCAGGGCCAGCGATGCGGTCAGGAGAAGCGCCAGTGTCCACAGGCTGGTTTGAATCCGTCGTTTCATCGGGCACCTCCCAACGCCTGGCGTTTGGCTACGAAACTACCGCTCAGTGTGAGGGAGATATTTCCCAGTCCGGATATCGGAGCCTCTTTCAGATCGGCCACGATATCGCCCATTATCCCATCTTCGTTGATAATTTCACCGATCAGCGTAACATCCGCCACGGCGTCGCCTTCCAGCAGATCGGAGTAATGGGCGGGGATGGGGACATCCCGGATGACGCTGGTCACGTAGCCGTCGGTGTCGATGGGGGCTTTGGCTTCCGATACGGCGCTGATGTCGCCGGGGTTGTCTTCGGACAAGAGCTCGATAAACAAGGTTGCGCCGCCGTCGAGGATGATGCCCTCCTGGATCAAACGACCGAGCAGGTCGAGTTCGACGGGCTTGTCGGGTGCGATGGGATTTTCGAGGCGCGTGCTCATCAGGAAAAGTCCGCTGACGTCGGCATCCTGCAGGTCTTTGTCGCCAATCTCGCTGGCATCGACTTTACACGAATCATCTTCGACGACCGGGCAGCCCGTCGTGCGGAAACGGTAAGCGAGAATGAGCGACTCGCGCGATTGAACGAAACCGCTGTCGACGATTTGCGAAATCGGTGTCTGCAGATCGCGGCGCATGGTTTCGATCAGTGAGAGAATCCGCAGCAGAACGTCATTGGCCTGCTCCAGGTCTTCCGAACTGGGTTCCTCGGCCTTCCCCAGTGCCACCAGCGTGTCGGCGCGGCTGTCGATGTAGGGGGATTGCATCTCGCCGTCCGACAGGACTTTGTTGATGCCGCGCGCCAAGGTGAAATATTCATCCGCAACCGCTCGACGGCCGTTTTCGTCGGCCAATCCATCGCTGGCCGCGACCCAGTATTCGCTGTTTTCCGCCAATGGCTCATCTGGCGTTATCGTGACGCGTGCGCCGTTCTCCGTGTGCTCGACAGCGACCTCAACCGCCTCGACACGTTCGAGGCTGTCTTCCTCCGTGACCCGAAACAGCGCGACGGATGCCGTGTTTACAGTGCTTGGATCGAGGGCTTGGGAGAGCCGGAAAGAGGGTGTGAAGTCCACGCCGCTTTCGTTGCAGACGGCCAGCAGCTCGTCTTCGCAGTTGTATTTCAGGCCCATGGCCTTGACGGGAAGCAGCGGATTTTGCGACAACACGACGTTTTCCGGGTTGAGGTAGGCGGCGCGCGGATTGGTGGCGATGGTGAAATTGAAGGCGGAAACCACTTCGCCGCGCGTGCGTGTGTCGGCGACTTCCCGCTCCCATATGGATAGACCGTAATGGGTGACCTGACGCGCCATTTCGATTTCGCGGATGTACTCGATCTCGCTGAAGAGGCTCAGACGCGAAGTGCCGTCGATGGCGATAAACGGCGTGTCGTGAGCCAACAGCAGAAACGGTGTGTCGGCGACGAAGGGCTGGCCGTCGGTATCGGTGACGCCTTTTTCGTTGACGCCGCTGATGACGACCAGGTAGCTGTGCCCCGGCTCGAAGGGCTCGGGCATAAGGCTGGATTGCGGTTTTTTGCGGAAGGTGAGGCGGTAAGGCAGGCTCGTGCGCGCCTCGATATCGAAAAGGAGGAAATACTCGTCTGGAGCGATGACGAGTGGCGCATCCGGATCGGTAATGTCGAACAGGAAGAAATTGGCCGCCTCCACGTTTTGGCCGTCATAGGGAACCACCGAGGCTAAATCCAATGGACGCGAAAACGGAATGTCCGGAATGAAGCCGGGAATGTAGCCATCGAGGCCGTTCATGGCCTGCTTCAAATCGAGCGTGAGGGCCGAATCGATTTCGACCGGGTATCCGAACTCGCGCGAGATTTCGGCCGCTTCCTCATCGATGAGGCGTAGATCCATGCAACACGGCGCTTCGCTTGCGGGTTCGACGCCGGGAATGCTGACGGGAATCGTCGCCTGCTGAACCGGGTTCATCAGGTTGGTCGGCAGCGGGACCAGATTCCAGTCGGGGTTGGTGATGGCGACCGGCGTGCTTTCGTAAGAAAAGGATTCGGGTGGGGATTTCGTGAGATCGGAACAGCCGGACAGAAAGCAGGACAACAAAACGGCGAGCAGCGTAAAGCCGACGCCTCGGGGTGGCATCCGATAAATCATGGCACCTCGCAGGTCGTGCATCTCAGATAACTGAAGCACGGATTTGGTCTATTATTGTAACAAGCTATGCGCCCATTCACATTACCACAAGGGTCTTTGTGTCCCCTAGGAAAATGTGAAGAAAATAGCGACTGATCTCGGACTGTTACGACGCATTGCGGCAAAAAATAAAAGATAGTATGCAACGCGGAATTTGGCTGGCCTTAAATGCTTGTCCCGTGCTATGGTCTCGATTGACGATTCCACATACAGATTGCCTGGAGGATGCCATGGAGATTATCCATTACTCCGAGGAACACCGGATTTTTCGCGATGCTCTGCGCAGGTTCTTCGAAAAGGAAGTGATTCCACATGTAGAGGAATGGGAGGAAGCCGGGATCGTGCCTCGTGAGATGTGGCGCAAAATGGGTGAACAGGGCTTTTTGTGCATGGATGTTCCGGAGGAGTACGGAGGGCTGGGCGCGGACTTTCTGTATTCCGTTATCCTGACGGAAGAATTGACGCGCACCAATCATTCCGGTCTTGCCGCGCCGCTGCACAGCGATGTGGTGGTTCCGTATATCACCGCTTTCGGTTCCGAGGCCATCAAGCGAAAGTACCTGCCGGGCTGCGTGTCGGGTACCTGCATCAGCGCCATTGCCATGACCGAGCCCAATACCGGCAGCGATCTGTCGGCCATCAAAACGCGGGCTGAGGAAGATGGCGATAGCGTCGTGATCAACGGTGCGAAGACGTTTATCAGCAACGGCATCAACTGCGACCTGCTGGTGCTGGCGGCCCGCGATCCGAAAGTGGAAGATCCCTACCAGGCCATCGACCTTTTCGTGGTGGAAGCGAACACGCCGGGATTCGAGAAAGGCCAGCGCCTCAAGAAAGTCGGTTGGCATAGCCAGGATACCGCCGAGCTGTTTTTCAACGATTGCCGCGTGCCGCTGGAAAACCGGCTGGGCGTCAAAGGCGGCGGCTTTCTCATGTTGATGCAGAATCTGCAACAGGAACGCCTGATGTGTTCCATCGCGGCTGTGGCGGCGGCGGAATTCATGCTGGAGCTGACCATCGCCTATTGCAAGGAACGGCGCGCTTTCGGCAAACCCCTCTCGAAATTCCAGAACACCCAATTCAAAATCGTGGAGATGTCGACCGAAGTCAGACTGGGGCGAACCTTTCTGGATAAATTGATTGTCGACCACATGGAACACCGCAACATCGTGACGGATGTTTCAATGGCGAAGTGCTGGACCACGGAAATGGCCCGGCGTGTGGCCGATCAGTGCGTGCAATTGCACGGGGGCTATGGTTATTGCGAGGAGTATCCCATCGCTCGTGCCTGGCGCGATATCCGGGTGCTCTCGATTTTTGCGGGAACCAACGAGATCATGAAAACCATTGCGGCGAAGACTATGGGTCTTTAGCGTCCACGCCGCTTCCATCCAAATCGCCGGTGATTCGTTTTGCTGCTCTGTATTTGCTGAGGACTCACGGACCGGACGTTCGGTGTTGTTCGATATTGGTTTGAACACGACTCGACGAAAGGGGAGGGGCCCGATGCGTTACGATGACCGACCGTGGCTGAAATCCTACGACGAATGGGTGCATGCCGAAATCGCTCCGTCCGACCGGACCTATGTTGACTGGTTGGAAGAAAGCTTGGTCACATTCGCCGATCGGGCGGCGTATCATTTTCTCGGTGTGACCCGGAGCTTTCGACAATTCGACGAGGCTACACGACGCTTCGCCCATTTTCTTCAGGCGGCCGGATGTCGTAAGGGCGATGTGGTCGGCGTCAATCTGCCGAACATTCCCCAGTATCTGATTGCGCATGTCGGAGCGTTACGAGCCGGTTGCGTGTCCACCGGATTGTCTCCGTTGTTGACGCCCAAAGAGATGGAGCACCAACTCAACGATTCGGGTGCCAAGGTGTTGGTCACGCTGGATGCCATCTTCGCGGGACGCTTTTTAAGCATCCAGGACAAAGTTCCCGCCTTATCCCACGTCGTGGCGGCGGGGATTCTGGACGATCTGCCCAGCTATAAACGGATATTGGGAACGTGGCTGAAAAAAGTGCCGACAGGGAAAATCTGCCCGGTAGCGGGGAAATCCGTCCAAACCTTCCGTGACGTGATGAAGACCCATGCGCCGAGTTTCGAGGCGGTCGCGCTGACCCCCGAGGACTTGTCGCTGATTCAATATACCGGTGGCACCACCGGCTTGCCAAAAGGCGCGGAAATCACGCATCGCAATATCGTGGCCAATATCAAACAGGCGGATGAATGGTTGCATTTCGAGCGCGGCAACGAAATCTTCTGCTTCGCCTTTCCGTTCTTTCACCTAGCCGGGTTGTCGCTGGGAATGGCGGCGGTGGTGATCGGGGCGACGCAGATCCTGATTCCCAATCCCCGCGACACGAAACACATCTGCCGGGAAATCGCCCGCTACCGGCCGACCGGCTTGGGAAATGTCCCCTCGCTTTACCAAATGCTGCTGATGACCCCCGAATTTAAAACGCTCGACTTTTCGACGCTTAAAATATGCGGATCGGGGGCGGCTCCCTTCGCCGTCGAATCCATCCAGGCTCTGGAACAAATCGTCGGTAAAGGCAAAGTTGTTGAGGTTTACGGAATGACGGAGACCAGCCCCTTTATGAGTATCAATCCCGTGAAAGGGCGGAAGAAAATCGGCTCAGTGGGTCTTCCTATTCAGGGCATGCGAGTCAAACTGGTGGACCTGGAGACCGGGCAGAGCGAGGTTCCCATCGGTGAGGAAGGGGAAATCATCGCACGCGGACCCAACGTGATGCGCGGTTATCACAACAAACCCGATGAAACGAACAACACCCTGCGCGAGTTCGAAGGTGAACGCTGGCTTTACACGGGCGATGTGGCGCGTATGGACGACGACGGCTTCCTTTTTATCGTCGATCGTGCCAAGGACATGCTGATTGTCGGGGGCTACAAGGTTTTTTCGCGCGAGGTGGAGGAAACGCTGTACCAGCATCCGGCCATCGAACTGTGTGCGATTGTCGGGCTTCCCAATCCCGAACGGCCCGGCAGCGAATTGGTAAAGCTTGTCGTGCAGCTTGTTTCGGAGTATAAAGAATGGGATACCGATACGTTGAAGGCGGAGATCGTGGCATTCTGCCGAGAGAATATGGCCCCCTACAAAGTGCCGAAAATCGTGGAGTTTGTCGATGACCTTCCCCTGACGGCCGTCGGCAAGGTAGACAAAAAAGCCCTACGCTGAAGGAGAGACCGCCATTTTTAAAACACGCATAACCGAGATGCTGGGTATTGAGTATCCCATTATCGGCGGGACCATGATGGATTTGTCCAAGGCCCCGTTCGTTGCCGCCATTTCCAATGCCGGAGCGTTGGGGATCATCGCGTCGGCCATTTTCAAGGATACCGACGTTTTTCGCGACGAAATCAAGAAGACCAAAGACCTCACCGACAAGCCCTTCGCGGTGAACATCAATTTGTTCCCGATGCTGATGCCGCCGGATAACGGGGCGTTTCTCGATGTTTTGGCCATTGAAGGCGTGCGGATCGTCGAGACTTCCGGTTTCGGTATTCCCGAAGAGCTGGCGCAGATGTTCAAAGACTACGGGATGACCTGGATGCACAAGTGTGTGGGTGTGCGCTATGCGAAGAAAGCGGCCAAGATGGGTGCGGATGCCGTAACGCTGGTCGGGTATGAAAATGGCGGTGCGACCGGAAACCTGAACGTCACCACCCTGGTGCTGGTTCCGTCGGTGGTGGATGCCGTAGATGTGCCGGTGGTCGGCGGTGGCGGTATCGCCGACGGGCGGGGCTTGTATGCCGTGATGTCGCTCGGGGCCGAGGCCGGGATCGTGGGTTCGCGCTTCATGCTGTCGGAGGAGTGTCCGATCCATCCCAAGCTGAAACAAGCTATGATCGAAGCAAGCGAACTCGATACCGATATCATCATGCGCCCCATCGGTTTCGCGCATCGCGTGTGGTTGAACGAACCGGCGAAGAAAACCATCGAAATCGAAAACAAGGGCGGCGGACTGGAAGACATCCTGCCTTACGTTTCAGGCGAGGCGGCACGCAAGATGTATGAAACCGGCGACCTCGATGCCGGGACTGTCTCCGTTTCGCAGTCCGTGGGACTCATGAAGAAAATTATGCCTGCCAAAGACATCGTGGCTGAAATGATGGGCGAGGCCGAGGCCATACACCAACGCATGTCGAAGCTGGCCGGTGGCTGAGCAACGGTTGGTCGGGGTCGTTCGGAGCGAGGAACCCCAAACCGGAGGATAAGGCGATCGATACGCTGAACCGGTTGAAGCTGAATATGATTTTGCGCGGGTTCACCTTCTGGCGCATTCCGATTATCTTCTTTTTACGGCCGGTTATCGAAACCTTGACCACCGAACGGTGTGTCGTGCGCATTCCACTGGGACATCGTTCGCGCAATCATCTGCGCGTGATGTATTTCGGCGTCCTGTGCATCGGGGCGGATCTGGCGGGTGGTCTGATTGCCATGCGCCAGGTGCAACTGAGCAAGCGCCGGGTGTCGTTGGTGTTCAAAGACTTTCAGGCGCGTTTTCTGCGTCAGGCCAAAGACGACGTCACGTTTACCTGCTTGCAGGGAGCCGCGATCATGGATTTGATCCGACGGGCGGAGGAAAGCGGGCAGCGTGTCGAACAAGGTGTGCGGGTGGTTGCAACCACCGCCGCCGATGGAGCCGGTGCGCCGATCGCCACCTTCGATCTGACCCTCTCGATGCGAGTGAAAGACTAAGCGAGGCTCTCGGCTCATCGCGACATCAATGCGGAAAATCGCGAAGCAAAAGCGCAATGACGATTTTCACAGACGCCCCGGATGGTGTATAGTCGGGCAACGCCGGCAGGCGTTTTTCATGTTGTCGATCCGCAACCGGGGCATAATACGATTCATGGCTGATTTCGAACGTCCTCATTCCGGCACCGATTCCGACACCCCCCGCCTGTGGTGGGTGGCCGCGTTTCTGCTTGTGATGCTGTTTCTGCTTCTCAATCATCGTCTGTTGAGCGGCGACTACTCCGCCATTCTCGATGCCGACCAGGAGTTCATTCCTTACTACACGCTCATCGCCGACCACGCTCGCGCGGGTCGCTTGATGACCTGGAATCTGTACATGCATGGGGGCGAACCCACCGGCTTCGATCCGCAGGCGGGAGCCTTTTCGCCGCTGCATCTCGCCGTCGGATTGCTGGTCGGGGGTGTCGAGGGCGGCTTCCGTTTGATCTGGCTGCTGTTCTGGGGGGCCGGGGCTTTGGGCGTGCTCCTGTTGGGGCGGCACTGGCAGGCGGGCCCCTGGGGGAGTTTGGCCGTTGCGCTTGGATATGCGTTTTCGGGGATGTACATCGGGCAAGCCCAGCATACGCCGCTGCTCTACACGATGAGCGTTTTCCCCTGGGTTTTATGGCGCTTCGATGTCGGATTGCAAAAACGTTCGTGGCTGCCCGTCACGCAGGCCGGAGCCTTGCTTGGCATGAGCGGGCTGGGCGGTTATCCCATCCTCACCATGCTGGGAGGGGTGTTTTTAGCGCTTTGGGCGTTGGGCTATGCCGTGTCGAAAGGCTTTGAAAAAGACGTATGGTGGCATGCCGTGCTTGCCACTGCACTCGCCGGAATCGTGTGTGCGATCGTCTTTGCACCGGGAGTCTTGGGGTTGATCTACGAGACGCAAGGCTTTTCCGACCGGGGTGAGCCGTTGGCGCGGGACTGGGTGATCGGTTCGAACACGATGGTGCCGGGTGCATTTGTAACAATTCTCAACCCGGTTTTCGGGATGTTACCTTTTTACAACCCCGGTATATGGAAAGGACTCGACTGGTCTTTCGCCATTCAATACGCGGGCGGACTGATTCCGATTCTGGCGCTGGTGGCGGTGTGTCGTAAACGAGCATGGCGTTCCTGGTGGGTGCTGGGCATGCTGGCACTGTTTACGGCCTTGTCACTCGGAACCACCTTGCCGCTACGGGGTTGGTTGTACGACGCTGTGGCGGCGACCCGCTATTGGCGCAATCCCGTGTTGTTTCAAAGTTTCTATTTTATCTGCGTTTCGGTGCTGGCCCTGTGGGGGCTCAAGGAGTTGAATCGCGGTGTTCAGTCCAGGCGCTTGGAAAGGCGTTTTCCGATTCTGTCCGGCCTGTTTCTGGCGGCGGGAATCGGGGCCATGGCCGTTTGTTTTGACCGCTATCAGGCTCCCGAGCTGCGTTTCACCTTCGGCGCACGTTTGCAATTGTTGCTTGTGTTGGGGGGGCTGACCGTCGCTTTCGCCTGGGTGTCCTTTAAAAAGCCGGTGAAAACGACGCATTGGTTGTACGCGGCCTTGGTGGGGCTGGCATTTCTGGACGCCTTTGCAACCCTGGAATTGAACCATACGGTAGTGGCTAAACCTGCGCCGGAATGGCAAAACATGGCGCAAACCCACGATGCCCGTATCGATCAGACCCAAGGCGGTCTTGGACGCCGTTATAGCGTCGATCCCGTTTATACCTCCACCGGCGAGGCGCTGGTGAACAATAAAAATATTCCCCGCAAGCAGCCGACTTTAAAGGGGATTACCGCCTTGCGCAACCGTTTTCACGATGCCATCGTGCAGGACGAGACCCTCTATTCCTATGCTTTGGGTGAGGCGCGCATCTGGTTTGCCCCGAACGCCGTCGAGGCGCGTCCGACCGATGGGGTGTTCAATGCCTTCCTGCGTCGCAGCAAACAACTTGCACGGCCTCCATTGGTGGTGCACTCCCCGGCGGAGATGCTGGCTTATTCACGGAAAGATCAAGCTTATCCCGGCGATGCCGTAGCGGCTGGGCGGTTGGAGGAGGTCCAAGCCTTGCAACTCCTTCCGGTGGACCTGCATCGCTACGGGTCCGACGAACTCGAATTCGAAACGAACACGCCTGCCGCCGGTTGGGTGGTGGTGACGGATCGCTGGAGCCGCAGTTGGCAGGCAACGGTGGACGGCAGACCGGTTGAAAGCTGGGGGGCCAATTTCATCTTCCGTGCGCTGCCGGTAAAGGCGGGGCGTCAGCGTATCCGCTATACCTTCGATCCGCCCGGATATCCGGAAATCGTCGTTGTTTCATGGGCTATGCTGGCGTGTGTGGGTGTGGCGAGTTTGGTATTCCGGTTGTGGCGACGCAGAGAGTCGATCTCTTCAGCCGAAGGTTGACCAGATAACCCCGGTGACGATCAGCGCGATTCCCAGCCATTGAGACCACCTGATGCGTTCCTTCAGGAACGAGGCCGACAGGATTGAGATCAGCGGGTAAACCAAGGCGGATGTGAGAACGAATAGCCGTAGCGGAAGTTCTTGGAGCGCAAAGGCTGTGAGCAGGGTGGCCAGTGCCAGCAGGGCGTAACCGCCCATTGTTGGGACGCGCCATAAGCGACGCGTGAAGCTTATGTCTCCCCCCGCTCCGGCTTTCAGCAGCGTTTGTCCGATTCCCACCGACAGAATGGCCGCCAGCATGGCGATGACATGTACGCTCATGCCTCCGCTCCTCGTGCGACCAGCCAGACCCCGGCGATGATCAAGGCGCCCCCCGCCACATGTGTGAGGGAAAACGGCTCTGCAAACAGGAGGCGGCTGGCCAGCAGGTTCAGCCCCACCGTTAAGGCCGTAAACGGATAAGCCACGCTAAGCGGCAGGAGAGTTAGGGCTTTCAGCCAGGCCAGCGCTTGGGCGGCGTAGGCGACGAGCATCAGCCAGAACCAGGGACAAGTGGGCAAGGCCATCATGCCGTCATCGGCGGTGGACAAACCCGCCTGTTTGGCCAGGATCATGGCTGCGGTTTGAAAGGCCAGACTCAGCGACAACCAGAGCGTTTTCGACGCCGTCCGGCTCATGCCTTCCTCGGGGCTGGATCGTCAGCGTCATCCGGTGGATCGCGGTCGAGCTTGGCGAAAAGCGGTGTCTGAGGGGTGTTGTGGATGTCGATCACGAAAGCCTGCAACAGGAGTTGAAAGCCCAAAAGCAGCGGCAGCGCGGCCAGCATGATGGTGCCCAGCGGGGTGGCGACATTCAGAAACAGGCCGTTTTTAATCCAATGGTACAAGCCGAAGGTAAAGCCGAAGCCGAATAGCAGCGAACCCAGCACGGAGAACAAGGAAAAGGCATTGAAATCGATGATGAAATAGCGCCAAATGATGCGGCGTAAAAAGGTTTGCGCGAGGTAAACCGGAAAGGTTATCAGAGAACGGATGAGGGTCAGGTCGCTGTGTTCTTCCCCGTAATGGGTTTGAGTGGGGACATCTTCCACCACCGCCCCGATGCGGTATAGCTCGGCCAACATGCTGGATTCGAAAAAATAATCTTTGGCCAGCCGAGAGAAATCGAGGCGTTCGAGAGCCAGGCGGCTGATGGCCGTGAATCCGTTGGTGGGGTCGAAGGTGTTCCAGTAACCGCTGGCGGCTTTTACCAAAAAAGAAAGCCCCAGGTTGCCGATCAGTCGGGCGGGTGGCATCTTGTGAATGACGTCTGAATCCTGGAAACGGACTCCTTTGGTGTAATCGGCGCGTTTCGAGCGGATCGGCCGGATGATGTCGGTGATTTCCTCCGGGGCCATCTGCCCATCGCCGTCCAGCTTGACGACGATGTCGGCTTCCTGTTCGAGGGCGTAGCGATAACCCGATAAAACCGCACCGCCCACCCCGGTATTGTTTTCATGGCGGATGAGATGCACACGCGGATCTTGGCAGGCCTCGACCCGCTCGCTGGTGGCGTCGCTGGAGGCATCGTCGACCACGACGATGGATTGCACGAGATCGGGAACACGCCGGATGACGGATTCGATGAACGCTTCTTCGTTATGGGCCGGAATGACCACGCAGATCCGTGGAACTGGCATCGGACATCCTTTTCGACTATAGAAGATCGTCGCGTTTCAGCTTCTTGAGCGTTTTCACGACCTGAGAAACTTCCTGACCTTTGTCGAGCCGGGTGATCAGCAGGGCGTCGTCGGTATCGACCACCACCAGATCGTCCACGCCTACGATGGCAACGAGCTTCTTTTTCGGTGCCTGTACGTAACAGCGATTGACGCCATTCAGAGGCAGCAGATCGCCGGTGGAAACCGTTTGGTTCGTGGAGGTGGCCTTCAAATCATGCAAACTCGGCCAACTACCGACGTCGCTCCAGGTAATCGGGGCGGGTAAAACCGTCACCTTGTGGGATTTCTCGAGAATGGCGTAATCGACCGAGATTCCCGGCATTTTGCCGTAGATCTCGGCGAGCTTCTGCTCGTAGGCGGGGTGATCGTACGGCTTGGCCGGGAGTTTGCTCAGAAGCTGACGAGCTTCGGGCAGGTAGCGTTTGAGCTCATCCAAAAAGACATCGCAACGCCAGACGAACATCCCGCTGTTCCAGTAGTATTCCGCATCGTGATGATAACGCTCGGCTTTGAGACGCTTCGGCTTTTCGATGAAACTCTGCACCATGAATCCCTGCCGGACACGCATACGCCCACGCTGGATATACCCATAGCCGGTTTCGGGGCGTGAAGTGCGAATGCCCAGCGTGACCAGGTAGCCGGTTTCGGCGATCTGGACCGCTTCTTCTAAAAGACCGATATATTTTTTAGTTTCTTTGATGTAGTGGTCGGCGGGTAGGACCACCATGATTCCTTTACGCTCGCGGCGCGAGATGATCCGCGCCGCCAGCCCGATGGCCGGGGCGGTGTTGCGCCCTTGGGGTTCGCCGATGATTTCCAGTTTGGTATCACCCGCCGCTCCCATCGCCTTTTCACGCTTGAGAGTCGCCTCGACGAGTTCGGCCTGGTCGGCTCCCGTCACGATCAGGATACCTTTGGGTTTTAACTGCAAGGCGCGTTTCACCGTCTGGGTGAGCAAGGACTGTCGGCCTACGATCGGTAGGAGTTGCTTGGGGCGGTTGCGTCGGCTAAGCGGCCAGAAACGGGTACCGGATCCGCCGGCCAGAATCACCACGTACATGCGTGCCTCCATAATCAGAAATGCGAGTGAATGCCGACCCCAACTTTAAACATGCAACGACGATTCGTCAACTTTATCCGCCAATTAGACCCGTTTATAGGAAGTTTGGATACGGATGCAACCTGTTCCAAGCGGATTTATGGGTAGACAATCGTGTCGGTTGTGGATTTCAGCGCTTTCGTTTTTTTCTTTTTCGGCGGTCGATCAGGCGGTTTGCAGCGAGTCGAGGTAGAGGCGAACCTGTTCGTCTTTTTCACTTTCGAATTTGCCGAATACACCGGCTTTCTCATCGGAATCCAGCAGACGATTCAAGCTGAACAGCAGCGATTCGCGTAGAATCGGGTCGTCGTGATCGATGAAAGCGGCTAGGTCATCCAAAAGTTCCCGATAGCCGCAGGCGCCGGCCATATGGATCGCGCAGGCCGCCAACCAGTCGTCTTGGTCGTCGGCGAGTATTTGGCGAATCAGGCTGATGATGTCGGGTTCGTTCAGCTTGAACAAGCGCTGCCCGGCCTCCGCCTTTTCGTGCAGGGGGATGGTATCGAGAATCGGCAGCAGGTAGCGTTTGCTTTCCGACTCGCAGATGTTATCGATGATTTCGATGGCGTTGGCACGCATTCCGGGATTATCGCTTTTAAGGTTGTACCAGACGATCTCGATTTGTTCGCGCGGGTAAAGCATGCCAAGCAAAGTGAAAACGTTGCCGAGTGTTTCCTCGCTGCGGTCGGTCATGGCGGAGGACAGCAATTGCGATCCATCGCCTGCTCGATCGACCGTTTGCTTATTAACCAGCAACTGGAAGTAGAACTGTAACTCGCTGTGCAGTGTCTGGCGCAGGATGTAGAGGTTGGGTTCGACTTCTTCAGGCAATTTGAGGGTTTGTTTGCGCAGGGCTGAAATCGCACTGGATCGCAGCCGATAGCTGGGTTCGTCCATCAATCCTTCCAGCATCTCCAATGACCGTTGCGTGGGGATATCTGCCAGAATAGTCGGAATGTGAAGACGCAGACGCGTTGCTCCGTAGCGGATCGTCAACAGATCGTCCAGATAGGGCAAAACGGCCTCGCCAAAGGAGGACAAGGCTTGTTTGGCGTGAATATGGGTGCGTTCATCCAGCAGCTTATGGATGAGTGTTGGAATCAATTCGGTGGAGCCCATACGGCCTACGGCGTCGATTGCGGCCAGACGGACCTTGAGGTCGGAGTCGTTAATGAGTGAGAACAGCGGATGATAAAAACTGTGAATGCGAATGAATCCCAGCACATCCGCACCGGATCGGCGGACGTCGGGATCTTCGTCGACGAGCATTTTCTTTAACTCGACGGTCGAGGATAGCATGCCGTCGAGTCCGCCGAACTGAATCAGCCCCGAAATGGTGGCCGCTTTGACTTTCGGATGCGGATCGGAAAGGAATCCGGCGATTTGTGGAACGGCGCGTTCCTGTTCCAACGCGCAGAAATGGCGGATCGCCATCGACCGAACACCGATATCCGAATCGGCGAAGCGTTTCCGGATTGCGCTCGAATGCTTGCGATTGCCGCTTTTTCCAAGAAACTGCACGGCTTGTTCGCGGATGCGTGGCGAGTCGGATTCCAGCAACGGACGGATGGCGTCGCCCCAGTTGTGGCGGCGGGTCAGGTGCAATACTTCGAAAGCATTCAAGATCTGCGACTCATCATTCGAGGCGAGCGCTTTCTTGACGGCCGTGCGCGACAAATGCCCGGCAGCCTCGTCATCTTCCGGGGCGTAGCGATGTTGCCCGGCCCGGCGGTCGGACGCGGTGAGCAAGGCTTCCACGTATTTTTGGCGGGTGGAGACCAGGAGCCCGACCCACACCATGATCAGCACGAGAATTGCCCAACTGAGTTGATGAATACGATCCGGCTGATCGATGGCCAAGAGGATGTTCAGCACCAGAAAGGTCGTACCGGCAATGGCCTGCGCCAAGGGTCGTATCACGCCATCGCTGAAGGCCTTGGAGTGGCGGCGACGTGTGGGCGGCAAAGGCTGGTACAGGAGTTGGGTGGTGGTGTCGGTAATGGTGTAGCGTGTGACCAGTTCACTCCCTTTGGCAATGGTGATGCCGATATAGCCGATTATTCCCAAAGTGAAAATGGATCCGGAGAAAAGCAGGACGGGAAGAACCAGAAGGGCCGCCAACATCCCGAATTTATCCAAGATGCGGCTGGTCAGGAAAAACTGCGTCAGACAGGCCAACAGGCCACCGTAAGCATAGACGGCAAAGAAGAAGTCGGCCAGCTCGGAACCGTTGAAGGCATGCCGGGCGGTGACCTTGAACTGGTAATCGATGAAAGTGACGACCAGAATGGTGATCATGGTCAGTGAAAAAATGTGTTTTTGCAGAGAACCGAACACCACTTGTCGTCGCGAGGGGCCGTTGATCTGGGGATGCTCGTCTTCGGGCAAGCGGATTCGCCGTTTGACGGTGATGGCGAGGTGATATTTGCGCGACAGGTAGTTGAAAATCAGCAGGCAGATGCAAATCGAGAGGACGCAAACATAGATCAGATTCGGAATTCCGATATATTCTTTCAAACTGCGAATCGGGAAACTATAAAGATTGGCCAGTACGGCACCGCCGCCGATGACGCCGAATAACCGTTTTGCCTCACGGGAATTGAACAACTCATTGGCGAAGGTCCAGAATTGGATGACCAGCAGAATCCCCATGACCTCGACGAAAATATAGAGCGCGGGGACCACCCAGTTCTGTGGCGGCAAGTACAGGAAGTATCGGAAGAGCAGGAAGATGGCGATGATGGCTATAAGCGTCGTGTTGATGATGGCGCGAAGCGTAAAACGGGCGATCTGGCGCGTGTAAAGCAGAGTGACGCTACTAACCGCCGCCGCCACGATGATATACATATACGGTAACCAGGATAGCTGGCTCTGATTGAGAAACAGGGTGTCCTTCATAATACGACCGATAATGAAGGCCGCCACAGCATTGAAGGCGTACACCGCCATCAGGAGGGTCTTTTCCATTTCCCCCTGGCGAATGCGAAAAACTTTTTGGAGGATCCTCCGGACGCGATCGCCGATCATCGTATGGTTGACTCCCCTATATCCGCAGCCGGTTGCCGCGTGTCATTCCATGCAAGCGTCCCAAGAGTAGCAGCTGGGGCAGATGAGCGCAAGATTTTGGATGGAGCTTGTCGACACCAACTTGGAATGGCCGGTTGGATTTCCAGATATTGATGCGAGGAAACAGGTTGGTCTTGTGGTGATTGAGCGCTCATTCATGTGCAAATCCACCTCGCAGAATGTCGTAAAAAAGACAGAAATAGACCTGTGAATGAATAGTCATTCACCGAAACCGCAATCACGCAGCATATTTTAAAACATCAATGGATACAATGGGATATGGCTGCATCGAAATCTCGATGCGCGAGAGTTTTAATGAAACTTACCAATTAGTCAGAATTCGATGGCGCACAATGTCATTTCCTCTTGACCTGGAGACAAACTTAGGAGTAGTAATGGTAGGTTCGTTGAGGTGCGACGAACCTGGAATTGTTGTATTGACACGCCTGATTCAGGCTGTTTCCACTCATCAGCCGACATAGGTTGGCACACGGAAGGAGTTGCCATGTTTCGCGTAGAGGAAAGAGACCATCGTTTTAACCTGTACGAGTATCTGGATGCTGAAGCACTGCTCAAGCTGCCTGCCTATTCCGAACTCGATAAGGACACCTTCGATATCCTTCTGCAGAGTGCCTACAAATTCTCCAAGGACGTGATTGCGCCTTTGAATGAGAGCGGCGACCGAGAAGGTTGCATCTTCAACGAAGATGGCAGCGTGACGACGCCCAAGGGCTATAAAGAAGCCTATGACGCTTACTGCCAGGACGGTTGGATCGGTCTGAATATCCCCATGGAGCATGGCGGCACCGGTGCGCCCCAGTTGATTTACATGGCGGCCAGCGAAGCTTTCTGTGGCGCGTCCGTTGCGTTTTCGATGTATCCGGGCCTGACCCATGGCGCGTTGGCGTTGATCATGGACGAAGGCACCGACGAACAGAAGGCCGTGTACCTCGAAAAAATGATCAGCGGCGTTTGGGGCGGCACCATGTGTCTTACCGAAGCCGGAGCCGGTTCCGATGTCGGCGCGAACAAAACCCAGGCTGTCAAAATCCGCGACGGCTTTTACAAAATCGTCGGCCAGAAGATCTTCATCAGTTCCGGTGAGCATGATATGGTCGAAAACAACGTTCACCTGGTGTTGGCCCGTACCCCCGAAGCCCCGAAGGGCGTCAAGGGTCTGTCCCTGTTCATCGTGCCGAAGTTCCTGGTCAACGACGACGGCAGCGTCGGCGAATTCAACGATGTGAAGTGCGTGGGTATCGAGCACAAGATGGGCATCAAGGGTTCCTCCACCTGTACCTTGGCTTTCGGTGAAAACGACAACTGCGAAGGTTGGTTGATCGGCAACGAAGGCGACGGCATCAAGATCATGTTCCACATGATGAACGAAGCCCGTCTCGGCGTCGGCCTGCAGGGCCTGTCGGTGGCCGCGGCCGCCTACAACGAAGCGTTGGATTACGCCCGTGAGCGTCTGCAGGGCACCGACATCAAAAACTTCAAAAACCCCGACGCCCCGATGGTTCCGATCATCGAGCACCCGGACGTTCGCCGCATGCTGCTGACCCAGCGCGCCTATGTGCACGGCATGCGCGCCCTGATGTACAAAACCGCCCGCTATGCCGACTTGATGATGAACGGCGAAGAAGGTCCCGAGAAGGATCTGGCCACCGGTATCATCGAGCTTCTGACCCCGATCTGCAAGGGCTACGGCACCGACATCGCTTTCGAAGTCACTCGTCTCGCCATCCAGACTCTCGGCGGTTACGGGTTCATCAGCGAGTACCCCTGCGAACAGCATATGCGCGACACCAAGATCTTCTCCATCTACGAAGGAACCAACGGCATTCAGGCCATGGATCTCGTCGGCCGCAAGATGGGCATGAAGAAGGGTGCCGTGTTTATGGCGTTTGTCGGCGAGCTGCAGAGCTATCTGGCCAAAGCCAAAGAGCATGAAGGCACGAAGGGTTACATCGCCGAATTCGAAAAGAGCCTCGGCGACATGCAGACCGTCGCCATGACCTTCATGGGCAAGGGCATGGAAGGCAAGATCATCGACGTGCTGCTGCAGGCCACCCCGTTCCTGACCTTCATGGGTAACCTCGTGATGGGTTGGTTGTTGGGCGAGCAGGCGATGGTTGCTCAGGATAAACTGACGGCCATGTTTGCCGACAAGAATGCGAACGACGAAGCGGCTCAGAAAGCGCTGATCGCCGACAACGACGAAGCGGCGTTCTACGATGCCAAAGTCAAGACGGCTCAGTTCTATCACCTGAACCTGCTGACCGCGAATCGCGGCCTGGTCAAGACCATGCTGGCCGACGATCACAGCGTGATGGAAGTCGTGCTCTAAGCCACGTCACTCATTCATCGCGAACGCACGCGCGGGGACCATGTGGTCCCCGCGCTTTTTTGTTGCCATAAACTTGACAAGAAATATTATAATAGTTATGTAGTAATAAAATAAAGGTAGGGGTTTTAGTATGAGAAGAGACGGAATGTTATTGTTTATTAATGTCTTATTGGGCATCTGTTTGGGAGTTGGTATTTCTGAGTTTGTCAAAGGTATTAATGGCGTGGCCGTTGCTGACTATTCCAGTTGTTGTTGCAAGATGGTTAGGAGTGGAATTGCTGATAAAATATTTTCTGATAGTGATTGTGTTGGAAAATTGTTACAAGCAACTTGTTTAGACAAAAACGAGTTTGTAAAGAAAATTGGAGGCTCGAGTAGCTTACTTCTTGTCTCACTTTTCATAATATATTTTTCGAATTTGATAAGGACATTCTTGGGTTTTGTTTGTTTCTATGACAAAGAAATACTATATTCCGACTTTATTGAAAACGCTAAAATGCCTGAAAAAAGAAAATACAATGAGAGGATTGTAGATTTTTTGTTTTTGCTATTGGTTGTCTTATCACTTGCATTTCAATCATTTTATTTTAACAAGCCTAAGGTGTTTTTGTGGATATTTATTGTGTCTTCCATGTTGTTTGTAATGCGAAACTCGTACCTAACGTATACTTTCTATTATTACAAGAGACAAATTGTTAAACTTTGTGCCGGAGAGAATAACTATCAGCAAATGTATGATCAATCGGTTGAGCATTTTAACTTAGCTAAAGTGTGGTTGTTGCTTGATATTGTGATAGCAACACTGGCAATAATATTTTTATCTTTGTATTGTGCGGATGTTCAATTTTTATTAGGAGCGTGTGGTATTGTTATCCTAATAATAGAAATAATTGATATACTCTTGTTTAAAGAGGTATACTTCGGTAAATAGGTGGTTACTCGAGAGTGAAATCATGAGAGATGAGCCAGAGAAAATAATTGAGCTTCTATCTGTAAAAGGAATTCGAGAAGTCTCTCCTTTAGATCGGTCACTTTATACGAGATATTTTAATATATATGAGAATGAAATCGATTATGGTAATTCTTGGAGCTATTATCGACAAGCGGCGAGAAGAATATGGCTATGTTATGAGAAAAACAATACGTTAATTACGATAACTTCACATCCTACTTGCAAAGACACTGTGGTTCTAATTCGTCCAATCGGAAGTAATCCGCAAACCATTTCAAATTCTTGTGCGACACTTTCCAAAACTCTTTTTAAAAAGGGATTCAAAAGAGTGATTATCAAAAAGGCAAGCGAACATATTAGAGCTATACTAAGAATGCGAGGATTTAGTAGTTACAGAAGAATGGATGGATGGGATGAAAAATATAGGCACGATGATGATACATATGACGAGTTTATAGTTCAGATTAATCCGTTATTCACGGGATATACGATTGATAATAATTATAGAATACCGGTTCCAAGGGGTTCTAGTGGAGCGCAAATAAGGAGAAAAATCAATAAGTTTATTAATCATGCAGCTGAACGAGAATTGTCAGTCCGTTTTAAACGGTACAAACCAGACAAAGATAGAGAAGACGTATCATCTCTTATTAGGAAATGGGCAGATAGAAGAATAGCTCGATATCCAAGCGAGTGTAGAAAGGAACTAGTTGATAGCCATGAGTGTTTCCTAAACGATGTCGATCAGTTTAATCGATTTTATGACACACATGGGCTATCAAAGAAGAAAAGAAAAATGGGATCTGCTTATATAATGTATGACACACAAAGTAGAAAAGTATTGGGACTTTCTTTCTCCGACAAAATTTCAACATCTGCTGTCGGTATATATGCGGAAATTGGAGATCCAGAAATCCCATCTTGTAGCGAACTTCTATTGTTATTTGCACTTGAGAGAGCATTAAAGTCGGGTTTTCAATACGCAAATTTGGGTGGGGCAGAAACTGAAGGTCTTTTCAGCTTTAGAAAAAGGAGATTTGTGAATTACCTTACTCAGCACCTCCCGCATTTAGTCATGTATTGTAGGTGATGATCAAGAGTAAATTTCAGCAAAGTAGATCAGTGAATCAGGTGGTGGATAGAAAAAATATTGTCATATGATATGGGGGCTGATGGCTTCTGCAGAACCGGGGTTTAGTCGGAATATTGTTCCTGGTAGAAGTATTTATTTTGCCGCCGTTGCCCGATGGCCGCCTTATGAAATTTCGTCAATTCTCATGTGGGTTGAACACGAGAGAAGGAACCGGCTTGGGTGCCTTTCAGCCCTTTCCCAGCTTATTCAATTCAAACTTGCGCATCATGACCCGGTCACGCAGACCGGATGGCAGGGTGTAGCGCAGCAATGGCATCAATGTCGATCCGTGGCCCGAGCGGTAAACGGCCGGGATGCGTTTGCGTGTAAGCACTCCGGCGACATCGGCCGCGTAGTCTTCGGTAGTGGTGGGGCTGCCCTGGCTCATGCCCGCGCGCTGTTCGATGCCTTCGACGATGGGGCGGTAGAGGGAATCGGGGTCGTGATAGCGATCGAGGCGAGTGGAGGCCGTATCGCCGAATTTCGAGCGGACACCGCCCGGTTGAAGCTGGAGAACGTCGATATTGAAGGGCTTGAGTTCCATACGCAGTGCGTCGGAAAGCAGGTGCAGGGCCGCTTTCGAGGCACAGTAGGCCCCTGAAAAGGGCGTGGCGGTAATCCCCGAGACACTGCCCACGTTGACGATACGCCCGCCACCTTGCTTGGCCATCCACGGAACGATCGCCTGGATCAGCGCAACCGGTCCGATGACGTTGGTTTCAAGTTGCAGGCGCAGATCCGAGAGCGCCACTTCGGCCACCGGCCCGATCAGTCCGAAACCGGCGTTGTTGATCAGGATGTCGATGCGGCCTTCGCGTTCGACCACGGCCCCGACGGCCCGCTCGATGGAGGCCGGATCCGTAACATCCAAAGCCATTGTCGTGACATGTTCACCGGCGAGGTCGGTTATGCTCTCAGGTTTGCGGGCGGTTGCGACAACCCGGTGGCCTTGCTCGGCCAGCACGTTCGTCAGCGCACGGCCGATACCGCTTGAACAACCGGTTATGAGAATGACTTGGTTTTGCAGTTTGGACATCACACACCTCCCGATAAGCACGGATCATTCCGCAGAGTCTTAAAAGCGTGCTTAGCATAGCTTGTTGTGAGGTGTGAGCAAAAGAAAAACCGAGGCGAATAATGGGTTGGTGAGAGCGTGATAGGTAAGCATCAGCCGGTAAGTCGCTTTGAAGGGGATTTGCAGCGTTACAACTTGTAGAAAATTCGCCTCGGTATGGGAACGGGTTAATATGTAAAAGATCGTAAAAAGTCGATCGGTGCTTACTTGTCCAGCATGGAACGAATTTGCTTGGCCAGAGCAAGTGCCGTGTAAGGTTTCGGGATGAAGTCCCGGTTCGGCCCTGAAATATAGTCTATCTCTCCTTCACCTAAACTATAACCGGGGGTGAAAAGAGTTCGGGCTTCAGGATGAAGCTCGCGGCATTGAGCGGCGACATCACCCTCGATCGATTCGGCAAGGGTGACGTTGGTCAACAGCAAATCGACTTTGGGTAAACGGCGTGCATGTTGCACGGCTTGTTCGGGATTGGCCGCAATACAGACTTTATAACCCAGGCGAGTCAACAATTTGAGGGTCATTCGCCGCACCATGCTCTCTTCTTCGAATATCAGAATGGTTTCTCGACCCGTCAGATCGCTTAGAACAGTGGGATCGGTTATGGATCTTCCGAAACCGCTTTTCTCGACCAACAAATCACTATCTCGAAACGTTTTAGCTCGATGGCTGGAATTTGTGGTCTTTTCGGAGGACAAATTCGTCGTTTGGGACAGGGTCTCGATAAAGATTTTGTTGGTCTTGAAACTGGACTTCATGGTTGTTTCCTTGATTCAATTCGTTGATAGTTAAATCGAAAAATGTTTTATCGGGATGAATCGACTGGGATTACAAGGGCAGGTTTTCTCGCCATGTCTCAGTCGCCTGACTTCCAGTCTAAGTTCCGAGATAGCTCGACTGCTTTCAGCCAGCGTTCCAGATTGCTTGTTAAAAGTGGATTCCACCAGCCTCAAACGTTGCAACATCAATCGCCCTAGAAGTTGGCTGGCCGCTTGCATATCTGTTTGGTGGCAGTCACGTTGAAAACGATCGAGAAGATGCACCACATTATGTTCCAGCTGCCGTAGATTTTTCTGTAAGGCGAATATGCTGGTTTGATTGTTCTTAAGATCTGTAGTGCTTCTCATTGTTTGTCTCCCATCGTCTTCAATTGATTGTTCATATTTGAGTATGATCCCTGAGTGTTTGGGCGGATAATACGCAGATTCGCTGTCCTTCGTGTTCGAGTTCGCCTTTGATGAGGCTGGATCGATCGGCTGATGGGTTGTAGGGGCTGGCGATGTGAGCCACACCCAGTACCTCATCGATCACAATGCCGATCGGTTTGGAGTCTTTGCCATGGTCGCGCAAAACCATCACCGCCGCTTTGTCTTCCAGCGGTCCTGCGGGTAAGTCCAACAACGCGGTGATGTCGGTCAAAGGGATATCGATTCCTCGCACCGTGATGTTGCCGCGCAGAGGCTGATCTCCGTTCTTCAGTCGGGCGATCGCCGCTAAACCGACGATTTCTCGGATGGTCGAGATCGAAAGACCGAAGCGCTTATCATGCAGGCGGAATAATAGATGTGGAGTTTTTTCTTGGATCATATCGGATGTGACTGTCAGATGGGGGGGTGTTCCGTCTGTTTTCGAAGGATGTTTTTGATTGCCCATCTTTTGCTCCTTTCGTTGGGTTTTCTTTTGCGTCTCCCAACGGCCTAAAGATAGAGCAAGAGGAATGCCAAAATAAAAAAGAAAAGCATAAAACAAAAATAATAACTAAAAACAAGGAATTAGAAGAAATAGAAGGCGCTGGGCGGACCTCTTTGATTTTCGGGTAAATCGTGTCAAAATGACATGGCAAATTCCCCAACCATCTGATATGTTGCGGGAAATTGGAAACAATGTCAAAATGACATTGTCAGGTTGACATGTCTAAGGCAAGAGAGAAAACGACAGGATCGGCTGAGGTAAACTCAATGTTTGTCGTATTGCTCAAGTTTGCGATGTAAGGTTCGCAAACCGATTTCCAGGGCTTTGGCCGTGCGAGTTTTATTGCGGTTATGGTGTTCGTAAACAGCCAGGATATGACGTTTTTCTACCTCCGCGAGCGGAAGGCTTACGTCGGATTCTTCTGCGGCAGGTTTGGAGTTGGAGTTGAATCTGTGACGTTTGGATGATTCCGGCAGGCGCAGTTCCTTCAGAGTGATTTTTCCGTCCCTGGAGAGATTGATAGCTGACTCGATAAGTCCTTTGAGCTCGCGGACATTGCCGGGGAAGGCGTAGGTGTCGAGAGCATCCAATGCTGATGTGGTAATGGTAATCGAACGTTCGGAGGATAGTGGGAGCATGGACAGGCACAACACCGGCAAATCGTCGCGGCGTTCCCGAAGAGGCGGGATGATCAGATGAGCGAATTGCAAGCGGTAGTAGAGGTCTTTTCTAAAGGTACCCTGACTTACCGCCTGCGGCAGATCCTGGTTGGTTGCTGCGATGAATCGGACATTGGCCTTGCGAGAGATCGATTCGCCGACCGGGCGATAATCGCGTTCCTGCAAGAGCCGTAAGAGTTTGCCCTGAATATCGAGAGATAAATCGCCGATTTCGTCGAGAAACAGTGTGCCGCCTTCCGCATCGGCCAGGTAACCTTTTCGATCGAAAGTGGCACCGGTAAAAGATCCTTTGCGGTGTCCGAAGAACTCCGACTCGAACAGGGTCGGGGAGATGGCCAGCATATTGACGGCCACGAAGGGCTGCTTTGAACGAGGGCTTGCCTGATGAATCGCCCGCGCTAAAAGATCTTTCCCGACACCGGTTTCTCCGGAAAGAAGGACGGTGATGTCCGACCCTGCGTGCAACTCGGTTTCATGAAGTAATTTTACCAGTTTGGGGTTATCGCCGATAATGTTTTCAAAAGCCCCGGGGTGCTGCAGGTCTTTTCTGGCTCTCGGGGTTGCGCGAACGTCCAGGGACCGAAGCAGTCTTCGCCGTTCCAGGGCGCGGGTCAGGGCGAGAAGCAAGCGGTTGGGTGTGATGGGCTTAATCAAATAATCGTATGCGCCCAATCGCATGGCTTCGACAATGGTCGGGGCACGTTCGTCGGCTGTTACCATGATGCAGGCGGTCTCCGGCCTGATCTCGAGTATTTGTTTGATCAAGTCCATACCGCTGCTGCCGGGCATGTTGACATCGAGAAAAACGACGTCGAAATCGCGGGCGGCGATTTGTTTCAGCGCCGACTCCGGGTTGTCCTCAATCGCCACATCGGAGTAGCCTTCCGTTACCAACAGTAGTTCCAGGCTTCGGAGGAAGTTGATTTCATCGTCCACAAGCAGGATCGATTCTTTCATCCCCAATCCTCCTGCTCGATCGGCAAGGTGAGCTGTACCTCTGTACCTTTGTTGACTTCGCTGATGATCCGCATTTGACCGCCATGTTCTTCGACAATGGACTTCGATATGGCCAATCCCAATCCGCTTCCGGATCCGGCTTTCTGGGTTGTATAAAACAGCTCGAAGACTTTGGATAGGTTTTCGGAGGGGATTCCGCAGCCATTGTCGACAATGCTTAACGTCACCATGTTTGCATGTTCCGGTTCATATCGGGCGGAGAGCTCGAGATGAGAATCCGGTTTGTCGGCGGCGTGGGCGGCATTGAGAACCAAATGAATGATGACCTGAACCAGGCGGTCGGCATTGACGACGACCGGAGGTAGGTCGTCGGGAACTGAAATGGTAACTTCGCGGATCGTACGTTCTAGCTGTTTGGACGCAAGCGCCATGACTTTCTCGTACAATCTTTGAACAGATGTCGGCTCTTTATAGGAAACGTCTTGACCTGAAACGTAATCTCGCAACGCTTCGACAACTCCGGTTATACGATCACAGCCGTTTTCCATGATAGTGAAAATGCTTTCCAGGCGGTCGAGGAAGGCGGTGTAAGGCAAGTTATGGACTTTGAAACCCGGATTGGATTTTGCATGATCGTCCAAAAGCGGCTGTATGGCTTTACAAAAATTTCTCAGAATTGGGATATTGAAAGAAATGAAGGTGTTTGGATTGTTGATTTCATGTGCCACTCCGGACATGATCTCTCGCAGGGCCGCCATCTTTTCAGCCTGGAGAATCTGGCGTTCGGTTGCATGACGTTTGGAAATATCGCGAACAACCGATAGCGCCGCTTGTTCGTTGTTTAGGTGGATGGGGATGCTTGAGACTTCGACTTCGACAATCGTCCCATCCAAGCGCTTAAAAAGTTGTACATGGGGCGGTAGTATTTGGTCCCCGATACTTAATGACTGAAGGCGTTGAAGCAATAACTCACGGCTTTCCGGAGCGATGAAGTCGGTAACGGGTCGACCTAAAATCTGATCGAGCGAATCGGCCCCGACTAAGCGACAAGCCGCTTCGTTGCAATACAGGATGCCCTTGTTGTTGAATAGCACCACCGCGTCCGGCAGTCCTTCCACCATGTCGGCGTATGGACGTTTCTCGGATGTTGCTTTTGTGCCTAAATGATCAGGGTCATTCTTATTATGCTTAGGCATCCTGGATCTCTTTGCTGAAAAGTGATTCCCACTCACCAAGAGTCTATCCAGACTATCACAATATTATAGATGAAATCCATGGATTCTTAGCCCGAAAACCTGAGAACATGCCGAAATGGCATGCTTGACGTTGTTGAAAGGCGAAAGCAGCCGGGTGTTTTGTTAATCGAAAATTGCAAAAAGACGTGACGTTGTGGCTTATTGCAACTAAACTGTTCGAGCAACAGGAACAACTTGGGTTGTTGTTATCTAAAGGAAAAACGGTATGAAAGCCGATGTGCAAACCATCTTGCTTGTCGAAGATGAGCCAGCCCTGTTGGATATCACCGCTTATGCACTGGGATCGTTCGGTTATGTAATCGAGAAAGCTGAAAATGGGAAACGGGCGCTTGAAGTGGTTGAAGCCTTGGCTCGTTCCATCGATCTTTTAATCACAGACCTTAACATGCCGTGGATGGATGGTTTCGAGCTTGAGAAAAAACTGCGGAAGCAGTTTCGGGATATGCGCGTGATCTTTATTTCCGGTGCACCGGAACCGGAACAGTGTGAAGCGATTCAATCCATGACGTATGCGGAATTATTGTTGAAGCCGTTCACCCCGGAAGACCTGCAAAAACTGGTAATTGAAGCGGTCGGTGATGCCGTGAACGAGAATGAGGCACCGGCTTAGGAGGCTGATGTGGCAGGCAGGCGTAAAACGACTATCGGTGTGATTTCGGATACGCACGGTTTATTGCGTCCGCAGGTTTTCGATTTGCTGGCGGACGTCGACCAGATTCTGCATGCTGGGGATGTCGGTTCTATCGAAATTTTGGAAAGACTGGCCACGCTGGCTCCAGTGACGGCGGTGCGAGGGAATACCGATTACCGCAGCGATGTGGCACGGCTTCCTGAAACCGAATGGGCCGAGGTGGCTGGACGCACGCTTTATGTGCTGCATGATCTTGACCGGCTGGACCTCGATCCGGCAGCAGCGGATATCGCGGTGGTTGTACATGGACACACACATTTACCGCAGGCCGAATGGCGGGGTGGAGTTCTCTTTCTCAATCCCGGAAGTATCGGACCCACCCGTGCAGGAAAACCGGTGTCGCTTGCGCGTCTTACCATCGAGGGGACGAAGATCGAGCCGGATTTGATTGAGATATTTAAGTAACTATATAAGCCTGACAGTAGGGGGACGTCATGCGCACGTCGTTTAAAGGGAAATGTGCTTATATTGTCGGTGGTTCGAGCGGTATCGGGTTGGCGACCGCCGAACGGTTGGTCGTCCAGGGTGCGAATGTGGTCTTGCTGGCGCGTCGTCCAGACGCGCTTGATGCGGCGGCCCAGGCCATTCGGCAGGTGCGCCGCCGATCCGACCAGCGCGTCCACGCTTATACGCTTGACGCCACTGATCTGGATGCCTGCCGACGTGTATTCAGGCTTGCGATCGAGGAGAACGGTCCACCCGATCTGCTGATGAATAGCGCGGGAATCTCCCACCCACATTATTTTGAAGATGTCACGCCCGAGCAGTTTGACGAAGTGCTAAAGGTCAATCTTTACGCCACGTTCAATGCCGCTCATGTCCTGGTTCCTCATATGAGAGATCGGGGCGGCGCGATCCTCAACGTGTCATCCGTTGCGGGATTGGTGGGTGTCTTCGGCTTTACCAGCTACAGCGCTGCCAAGTTTGCCGTAATCGGATTTTCCGAAGCGCTGCGTGCCGAGCTCAAACGTTTCGGTATCACGGTTTCGGTGCTGTGTCCTCCCGACACCGATACACCGATGCTGTATCGCGAGGACCGCACAAAACCGGTTGAAACCAAGGCGATCTCCAAAGGGGCGCGTGTCATGTCGGCCGATGCCGTGGCGCGAGCGGCTCTCAAGGGAGTTTATCGCGGGAATTTCCTCATTGTGCCGGGCATGGATGCTAAAGCTTCGCTATGGGCTAAACGGTTGGTCCCCGGTGTTGTGGAGCTGGTGTTGGATCGCATGGCCCAAAACGCCTAGTAAGGACGAAAAATGGGTGGTTTCTTATTGGTTCCGTTCCGGTTTTCGTCGCATGGCTTTCTTCTGCGAAATCTGCTTCTTGGAGGTGATGCGCCGCTCGCGTGACGCACGGGTGGGCCGGGTGGCGCGACGTGGTTTCACCGGTTTGTTAAGTTGGATCAGTTTCCGTATCAGCCGCTCGTAGGCCATTTCCAGATTTTGAGTCTGGCTGCGTCGTTCGGTAGCTTCGATGGTGAGTCCGGATGGCGGATGATGCAGCCGCACCCCGGTTTCGCGTCGATTTCGGTGTTGACCGCCGGGACCGCCGGCTTTGATGAAGGTGACTTCACATAAAGATTCCAGGGTTTCGCGGTCGATGGAATAGGGCGACATGGCAATTCCTCAACTGTCCAAATCGGGCAGGATAACAGGTAAAAGTCCGGTTGTTTCAACGCCTTTTGGTGAAACGCGCGCTCCCAGGGCCAGCAGTTCGACGCCCTTCGCTTTGGCCTCGCGCAACCCGTGCCCATAGGCCGGGTCCAGGTCGTCGGCCGGTTCGACGCACTTTCCGTCGTTTCGTTGTACGACAAACAGCATGGCGGCGCGGTTGCCTTCACGAACACGCTCCATCAATTCATTCAGATGTTTGAGCCCGCGTGTGGTGACGGCATCGGGAAAGCGCGCCACGCCGTTTTCGACCAATGTTACATTCTTGACTTCCACCCACCAGGTGCCCGTATCGGCCTCGACGAGGAGGTCTACGCGGCTGTGAGCCCCCATCGGCACTTCGCGTCGCACAGTCTGGATGTTGCCGAAAATCGAGATTTCACCAGCTAAAACAGACGCTTCAGCCAGTGCATTGGGTAAGCCGGTGTCGATACCGACCCAGGTGCGGCCGATGCGGATGGCTTTCCAAGAGTGACGCAGCTTGCGCTTGGGATTTTGCGAATCCCACAAAAGGACCGGGGCGTCGGGCACCAGGCAGCTTTTCATGGATCCGGTGTTGGCACAGTGAGCGGTTACCGTCGAACCATCGGGGAAAGTCATGTCTGCGAGAAAGCGCTTGTAGCGACGTTGAAAGGTCGCTTTGAGGATCGGATCGGGAAAGGGGATAAACGCCATCTGCGCCTCGTGACGGGGCGAGTGGTGTTCTCGCCGGTTTGCGAATGTCGTTATTCTAACCAGATAGACGTGAAATGCAAACCAAGCCAGGCGCAAGCGAGTTTAATTGATGGGAATCAAGACGTGCTTTCAACTCTCTAATCTGTAACGTAGCGCAAACACAATGGAAAACTGCGATATTCGATAAGTCCGAGGATGTGGAAGCATCCTCTTCAGTCACAATGAAGGAAGGTGTTCGATGGCGTTTTTACATGGCGGTCAGATCGTGGCGCAGGCCTTGAAAGAAGAAGGGGTGAGCCATTTGTTCACCCTGTGTGGCGGGCATATCCAATCGATTTACGATGGTTGTCTGGACGAAGGAATTCGGGTGGTGGATTTTCGACACGAGCAGTCGGCTGCGCATGCCGCCGATGGGTGGGCGCGGGTGACGGGTCATCCGGGCGTTGCGGCAGTCACGGCTGGACCGGGGGTCACCGATGCTGTTACGGCTGTTGCCAGCGCGTATCGCGCCCAGGTGCCGCTGATTGTCATCGGCGGGCAGGGATCACGCACTTATGGTCCTTTCGGCGGTCAGGATCGTGGATCGTTGCAGGACATGAATCACGTCGAGGTCATGCGCCCGATCACCAAATGGGCGGTCTCGGTCCCCGAGGCGCGGCGGCTGGCTGAGTATGTACAGATGGCTTTTCGCATTGCGACGACCGATGTGCCGGGTCCGGTGTTTTTGGAGATGCCGATTGATATGCTGTTGGGGGGAGCGGAAGACAGTCAGGTCATCCATTACCCCGGCTATCGCAGCCCGGCGACGACCCAAGGGGATCCGCGTTACATCGAGCGGGCCGCCGACCTGATCCGGCAAGCCGAACGGCCCCTGCTGATCGTCGGATCTCAATGGCGTTGGTCGCAAAATCGCGAAGGGTTGGTCCGTTTTCTCGAAACGGCGACGATTCCGACATTCCTCAATGGTATGGCGCGCGGGGCTTTGCCGAAAACTCATCCGGCCGCCTTCAAACGGGCGCGGTCCAAGGCGCTGGGCATGAGTGATTGTGTCATCGTGTGTGGAACGCCATTGGATTTCCGGCTGGGTTACGGCGAGAAGATCGCCGCCCCGTCCAAATTGATTCAAATCGATCTGTCGGGCTCTGAAATCGGTCGCAACCGTACGGTCGATGTCGGAATCACGGGCGATACCGGTTGGGTGCTATCGCAACTGGCCGATGCTCTGGGAACGAAAACGCCCGACTGGTCTCAGTGGTTGAAGGATGTTTCGACGATCGATCGGCGTATCATTGCGAAAACGGAAGCCGAGCTTGAGACCGACTCGGAACCGATCAATCCGCTGCGCTTGTGCGGTGAACTGAATCATTTCATGGATAGCAAAACGATTGTGGTGGGAGATGGCGGCGATTTCGTCGCGACGGCAGCTTATATCCTCGATGTGCAGGGGCCGGGAAGTTGGATGGATCCGGGTCCGCTGGGAACTTTGGGAGTGGGGCCGGGATATGCCATGGCCGCCAAATTGGCGCGACCCGACCATCAAGTGGTGTTGGTCATGGGCGATGGCTCTTTCGGCTTCAACGGCATGGAATTCGAAGCCATGGTGCGCCAGGGGATCAAAGTGGTGGGTGTTATCGGCAATGACGCACGCTGGAATCAAATCCATCGCGGTCAGGTGGTAATGTACGGCCATGATCGCGCGGTCGCGACACGATTGGCCTACACACGTTACGACAAAGTCGTGGAAGGCCTGGGAGGGCATGGCGAATATGTCGAGCGCTTGGCTGATCTGCGTCCGGCGCTGGAGCGGGCCTTCAAAGCCGACCGCGCGGCGCTGGTGAATGTGAAAATCGGAAATAGCGACTTCCGCAAAGACTCGATTTCGGTATAATCGTCCCGATTGAAGGAATGGAAACATCCGCGAGAGAGGGACGCAATGTCAGAAGAACTTCTGGAGAAGGTGCGGCCGGAAATTCGTCGCCAGACCGACGAACTCATAGCCACGCGCCGTGATTTACATCGGCATCCCGAGCTGGGATACGCCGAGTTCCGGACGGCGGGTATCGTAGCGGAACGTCTGAAGAAATTCGGTTTTGTCGTCCGCGAGGGTGTTGGGGGAACCGGTGTCATCGGTGTTTGGGAAGGATCGGAGCCCGGGCATCCGGCTGTGGCTTTTCGCGCTGATATGGACGCTCTGCCGTTGCAGGAAGAAAACACCCATGATTTCTGCTCGAAAACGCCCGGTTGTATGCATGCCTGCGGCCATGACGGCCACGTGGCCATTTTGCTGGGCTTTGCGCGTTGGCTGTCCGAGAGTGGACAGCGTTTCCCGGGGCCGGTGAGTTTGATTTTTCAACCAGCCGAGGAGGGCGGTGGCGGAGCGGAACGCATGATTGCCGGTGCTGCATTGACGGATCCCCCGGTTTCGCACATTTTCGGTCTGCATTTGTGGGCTCCGGCCCCGGCGGGTGTCGTGGCAATCAAGGCGGGAGCGCTGATGGCCAGTACCGATAGCTTTACGATTACGGTAAGAGGCCATGGCGGGCATGGGGCGATTCCGCATACGGCTACCGACTCCGTGGTGGTAGCGGCGGCAATTACCACCCAATTGCAGAGCATCGTGGCGCGTCAAATCGATCCGCTGGAGCCCGCCGTGGTGACGGTGGGACGTATTTCGGCTGGGACGAGCGATAACATCATCGCCGAACGGGCGGAATTGGTTGGTACGGCGCGTTCGTTCAATACCGAGGTGCGAGCGCGAATTCCCGAATTGATCGAGCGTATGGCGCGGGGTGTGGCCGCCGGGCATGGAGCCGAAATCGATTTTGAATGGCGGGCGCAGTACCCGGCTACGATCAATGACGAGGTCGCGACGGCATTTGCGCGCGAAACGGCTCAGGCGGTATTCGGGCACGAATGGGTTGTGGAATCTCCTCCGACGATGGGGGCGGAAGATATGAGCTACTACCTTCAAAAGATCCCCGGCTGTTTTGTTTTTTTGGGCGCAGGCAATCCGGAGAAGGGTATGGTGTATCCGCATCATAATCCACGTTTCGATTTCGACGAAGATGTACTGTCGCAAGGAGTGGAGTTGTTCGCCAGTTTATGTGAACGTCATTTCAAGCGAGATTGACAGGTCGAAAATCGGCTGTCTGCAACTGAGAAAACGCTGGTAAACCTATGCTGCGGGACGGGAGGCGACATGACACAGGTATCCGGTCGTCCAGAGTCTCCAATCAGGCGCATCGCCATCAGCGGGGCGAGCGGGTTGGTCGGGCAGGCGTTATCCGAGCGATTGGAGAACGAAGGCTGGCAGGTTGCGAAACTCGTGCGCGGCAAAAACGTCTCCCCGAACGACATTCGCTGGAATCCCGCCACAGGTGAAATCGACCGGGCCGCTCTGGAAGGTCTGCAGGCTTTGGTGCATCTCGCGGGAGAAAGCCTGGCGGAGGGTCGCTGGACTCCCGATAAGAAGGCGGCCATTCTGGAGAGCCGCCGAATGGGAACGCGGCTTCTTGCCGAGTGTTTGGCGGGGCTTTCTTCTCCACCTCCAGTTATGATTTCGGCGTCCGCCATCGGTTATTACGGACATCGTCCCGATGAGCGGATCAGCGAAGCCAGCGAGTCGGGAACCGGTTTCTTGTCCGAGGTCTGCCGGGTATGGGAAGCGGCAACCGAAGCGGCCCGCGCGGCGGGATTGCGAGTGGTCAACTTGCGCATCGGAGTGGTATTGAGCAGCAATGGCGGGGCGCTCAAACGCATGTTACCCCCTTTTAAGCTCGGTGTAGGTGGGCGTTTGGGAGCGGGTCGTCAGGGAATGAGTTGGATCACGCTCGATGATCTGGTGTCGGCCATCGGGTTTTGTATCGAGAACGAAGAGTTGGATGGGCCGGTGAACGCCGTGGCGCCGGAACCGGTATCGAACGCAGTTTTTACGAAAGCTTTGGGCCGTGCACTCCATCGGCCTGCCGTGTTTCCGATCCCCGCTCCGATGGTGCGATTGCTTTTCGGCGAGATGGGGCAGTCGCTTCTGTTGGAAGGTGCGAAAGTGTACCCCGAGCGTCTGCTTGGAGCCGGGTTCCGCTACCGATATCCCAGCCTGGGCGTGGCTCTCAAAGCCGTGCTGAATCCCTGAACCGAGAATTCCCGAATCCGGTTTTTCCCGCCCTTTATGCCAAGTCCGGCTCCGTTCCCATAATCTTGGCGATGCGTTGCGAAAAGCGCTTGAGAGCGGCCTCATCGGGTGTTTGGGGGTAGTTTTTGTAAAGCGCATACACCAGCGGCATCTTGGCCATGGCAGTTCCCATGCGTGCGGCCAATTTGGGGCTGTGCATAATGCCACGGACGATGTCGAGTCCTTGTTTTGGGGAGGGTTTGGGCAAAGCCTGGGCAATGCCCGCATACATGGTGCTGCCGCTCACGAGTCCCGACTTGACCAAGTCGTCCACTTCCTCTTCGCTGAAGGTCTGGGACAGACGACGGAAGGGGTCGAAACTGGCCAGTAAGCTGCCCACTTCGCGCTGAGTGTTGGCCTGATAACTCCACACGGCTTCCAGGCAACCCGGGTCTTGGAATTGCGCGAGGCTTTCGGCCAGAATGCGGGCGCCAATGAGTCCCGCTCCGACGCCGCTGGCGTTGGCGGGAAAGACATGGCAGGCGCTGTCACCGAGCAGCACGACGCCGGGGGCGGCCAGCCGATCGTAAGGGCGGCGAATGGGAATCAGGCCGGAACCGCCGAATTGCGCACGCCCGATCCAGGGCTTATCGGATTTCATTTCGGCCAGATACTGCGGGCCGCTGGGGCGGATCCCTTCGCTGACGACACCGCTCAACACTTCGATGGAACTGAGATCGCGATGAACCGTGTAGCAGGCGGTTGAAAAACCACCCTTGACGCCGGTGAAAGAAACGAATTCTCCGGGGACGGCCTTGTGGCGGTCGAGCCAGTCGCGCGCGGCGGGTTTGTCGATGATATCGCACATTTCCATTGCCGCCGAGCAGATGTCGGATGGTTGGACCTTGGGGCAGTCGCGTTTGAGTTGCGGTGTCAGGCGGCGGATCGCGCCGGTCATCCCCGAGGCGTCGACATACAGACGGGCTCTAAGGGTCAAGGATTCGGCACCGCCACGACGGGTGCTCTCGGCTTGGAGCGCCACCGGACGTTCGCCGTCGAAATCGAGACGGGCCGCCATGTATTCACCGATGAAACGCACACCGGCATCGGTAGCCAGACGCTGCAGGCGGGCCACCAGTTTGCGCATATCGGTAGGGTAAATCGGATTGGGATTGAGTGTGGCGTTAGCTTCGAGATCTTTCGTAATCATTATCAAGCGATCGCCCATCCCAACACGCTCGGGATATTCAGGCCGCGCAATAGCGGCCCGGTCGAACATCCACGGAGGCATGGCATTGACCCAACGCGCCCCCGATTCGTTTAATGGACGGCTATCGAGACACACGACGTCGAAGCCTGCACCGGCGAGGTGGTAGGCGGCTGCCGCACCGGCCGATCCTGCGCCAACAACGACGATATCCGCTTCGATTACTTTTTGCATGCGAGTTAACTCCTTGAATCGAATGAGGGCGCAATCCAGTCTTTGCGCATGATGAAGCAGACTAGAAAACAGCAACGCGGTGTGTCAAGTTAAAAGCGGTCACGCGTAAAATAAGGACGTATAAATCGCAGGAAATTGTTTGAGATATTCCTGTCGGTTCTCCTTGCCTCGGTTGGTGGACTGGTTTACAGTCGCGTCATGCCTGAGCTTCCCGAAGTCGAAACCATCGCTCGCAATATCGCCCCGAAACTGGAAGGGCGGAATATTGTTGCGTTTACGTCAAGCTGGCCTCGTCAGGTGTTGCCGGATCTTGAACGAGCCACGGCCGCCATGCTTGGATGTCAGGTGCGGCAAGTGAGTCGAAGGGGCAAACTGATTGTCTGGAGCCTCGCCCCGGCGGGCTATGTGCTCACGCACCTGCGCATGAGCGGACGCTTCGAATGGGGCGTACCGGGAGAAGCGGATCCGACGCATGTCCGCGCCGTTTGGACTTTGGACGACGGCTCGCGGCTCCTGTTTCATGACGCGCGTAAGTTCGGACGTATTCGCTTTGCCGATGACTTGGATTCCGCCACGGCGCATCTGGGTGTGGAACCTCTGGAGAAAAGCTTTTCGGCCCGGGATTTGTTGTCGCTTCTGAAGCATCGCTCGCGTCGCCTCAAACCGCTTTTACTCGATCAATCGGTGATGGCCGGACTGGGAAACATCTATACCGATGAGGCGCTGTTTCGGGCGCGACTGCATCCGCTGCGGTTGTCGGATCGGTTGACGCAGGATGATGCGCGTCGTCTGCACCGGGCCATTCGGGCGGTGTTACGCGACGGCATTCGCCATAATGGAACAAGTCTCGACTGGATTTATCCAGGCGGCCATATGCAGGATTTCCTTCGGGTTTACGGACGTGCGGGCGAGCCTTGTCCAACCTGCGGGACACCCATCCTCCGTCTGGTGGTCGGCCAGCGTGGCACCCACATCTGCGAGAAATGCCAGGGGGAAGGGGCGTGAGCTGAAGCTAGTCAGCATCTGGGAGAGATGAAAGCCAAGTATCGACTTTGTCAATTCTGCGCTGCATCTTCATCGATTCATAGAGTTCCCGACATTTTAACCAATACCCCTTTGCTTCAGCGAAGCTTCCCTGTCAGCCGTTGGCCGTCTACTTTTAATGGAGGGTTCGGGCAAAGAGGATGTGAAATTGGCGATCCCTGCCGTCGTAATCCATGTCATCCATGTTAACAGGCTCGTTTTTCATCGGGTATTCGTTGCCAAATCTTATTCGGATGGAGTTTTGGGACACACGGGTTTGATGCTGAAGAACTGGTGGCCGGGAAGATAATCGAGTGCGTGTCTTTATTGGGATTCCGATTGAACTCTTTCCAGCTTGCCTCGGGTCGAAATCGCCAACAGATCCACCTGAATCGCTTCGCTGGAATCATCGACCTCGAAAAGCAATACCCGCTTGGGCTGATGTAAGAAGAGTAATAAGCCCGGCGTTTTGAAGCTTGGCAGGTCTTCAATTGGATTGTCGAAAAGCTCGATATGCCCTTTTCCTTTATGGGATTGTGCCCGTAATATCGGGACCAGCCGCCGGTTGTATTCGGGCTCTAAAGCCAGTTGGCTGGCTAAGCGATAGCGGCCGTGTAAAAACAAATCGAACCGCCACTGCTCGCGAACGCGATTGGACAGGTTGTGCTCATCTATTATCGCTTCCAGGTATCGAAATCGCTGAAAGACGGAACTCGGGTTTTCTCTGTCCTCCTTTTCTCCCAGCAAATCCCACAAGCGATTCCAGCTTCCCAGTTCCGAAGCCATCTTTCGCAATGTCCGCGAGAAATAGGCCGAGTTGTAAAAGCGATCCAAAAGCCGTGACAAGCGGTCCGACTCGAAGAGCTCGCTTGCACTGTAGTCATCCGTTTTCAGGACTTCCCACGGCGGAGTCGGCGCGTAAACGATGGAATGATTGAGACTCTTCCGAATGATCGTTCCGGGTAGCATCTTGAGCCGTTCGAGTTGGATGTCATCCGGTTGCAATGCGCAGAGTGTCTCGACCGAATCGCGAATATCCGACTGTTTTTGTTTGGGCAGTCCCGCTATCAGATCGACGTGCAAGGAAACGGAATCGAATCCGGCAAAGGTTTTCACAAGCCGTTCAACATGTTCGGGATCGGTTTTTCTCCCCACATGTGCCAAGGTCCGTTTATCGAAACTTTGTATGCCCATCTCGATATGCAAACGATTGGACGGTAGCGATTTCAGGTAGTTCAACTGATCATCGTCGATAAAATCGGGGTGCATTTCGATATGCAGCATCTGTGAATTGGATTTCTCGAAAAATCCGTCGATGATCGACACCATCCGGTCGGTATGTTCATTGAAACTACGGTCGAGCAGGTTGATGCGATGAAGGTTTTCAAAGCGATTCAGAACGGCGTCGAGATCGTCTCGCCAGCGGTCGACTGAATAAAGGCGTGTTGGCGAATACGCACTGGTGCAGAATGTGCAGCGATTCACGCAACCCCGTGACGTTTCCATGTGCAAATAGGGCGCATCATCGCGAAAAAGTCCCATTTGATAAGGGGAGGGCAGCTTGTCGAGATTTTCAATCGGTTCCGCGCGGATGATGGGCTCCGGTGTTTCGTCTCGTCCAATTCGATCGAGTAGGACCGGGAATTCGTTTTCCGCCTCGCCTAGTACGATTACATCAAATGGGGTTAGCAAGGGGTGGTCGGGTTCCTCAAGCGCCAGCCAGGATTCCGGTCCGCCCATAATCCTTTTTGCATTCGGTAAGACGAGTTTGAGCCGTGCCGCCAGCTGACCTTGTATGTCGAGACTCCAAAGATAGGAGGAGAAAGCCACCACATCCGGTTGGTAGTCCAGCAAGTCCGATAGGGCGTTTGATACCGGCGATGAAGTCAAAAACTCGAAGCTGCGCCATTCGACATCGGGTTGATGTTTTGCCACGGCAGCCTGTAAAAAAGGACCGGCAATGGTTTGATAATGATAGCGACAATGAAAACTGACGAACGCCACACGCATGTTATTTTTGTCCTATTTCGCTCGCGCACTCACTGAAGCGGGATTTCAATTCGGCATGCTTGCACAGGTCGATGCCGTAGAGCGCCTTGCCTTTACCGTCTATCCGGTTGCGACCGTCTCGCCAGATCACCAACGGACCCCACATTCGAGCCCCAACCTGATCGCCGAAAGCGTCGGATAAATTCCATTCCTCACCTGTCGGCAGATAACGCAGCCAGATATCACCCATACCGCTGCTCTCACAGCAGGTCTCATTCGGATCATCAGCCGCCCCCTCATTGCAGGTAACAAAAACCATCCAGTCCTCCCAGACATCTTCCACCCAATATTCGCGTTCGCCGTCGTTTTGTTTCAACGGCGTGCGCTCCAAGGTGTCCAGATTGTAGGTGATGATCGATACCCCGCAATGCGAGAAGGGGTTGGGAGAATTGGAGAGGTCGGTTGCATAAAGAGTATGACCCCACTGAGCCAGGTTGCCGACCGCATAGGCGTAGTCATGAATCAGGGTTTCGCTGCGGTCGTCCAGATTCAAACGAATCAGTTGGTTGGCCCCATTCAGGAGGGTAAGCATGTTGTCGTAAACGGTGAAGGTTGCCACGCTGCCGCTGGCCTGATCGAGGTGCTCTTCCTGCCCCTGCTCGTTGAGCGTATATACATGGCCAGTCGGGTCGTCTTCAACGCGATTGCGTCCGATCCAGTAGAAACGGTCGCCGTAAATATGTTGGGTGAACTTGGCGGTAATGCTGTCGGAAACTTGGATACGCTGGATTTTATCGAGCGGACTGCTCCACAAACTACCGCGCTTCTGTGTCTGACCTTCGGTCCACTCTTCAATCTCCTCCCAAATTATGTGGTTGTCGCGAATGGAACCATTGAGAGATGCAGCTTCATCGGTCAGCAATGAACATAATCCGCTGTAATAATTGCAGATATAACTTCCGGTTTGATAATGAGTACTCGAATAAGTAACGAGTATCCATTCGTTCCAAACACCAAGAGGGAAAAGATTATTGTTATCTGTTGCGCCAATTCTGAATCCGCCCTGATTATCTGTTTGGACAATCGGCAGATCCGAGATACAGGGAAACACCATCGCTTCCACGCCGCAGCATGGCAATCCGGCGAAAGGTCCGTCGGTGGGGAGGTGGTCGCAGATGTTATCCTCCGCCTCTTCCGGATCCGCGTCGCGATCCGTCTCCTCGCATTCCATATCACCATCCCCCGGAAGATCACCATCCGGGAAATCCGTATCGCCATCGCTGACGGATTCGCAGGAATAGCGCACCGGCATATATCCATCCGGACAATCGCAACTCGCCTGACCGTTCTTTGCCACACACACGCCCGGTGTACAATCCACCGCCGCACCCGAACAGGGATCGGCTTCCAGCTCGGAAGTGGCCTCACCATCGCCATCGGGCGGGGAATCAGGCGAGCCGGAGCAGGCAACCAGCAGAATAAACAACCCTGCAAACAGCCAACGTGGGGACATCATGGAAAGAATCCTCCTGCGACCATGAAACCAATCCGACTCCATCGTAGAGCTTATCATGAAAGGGTCAACCATTTCGTCATTCCCGCATTGGAACCTGTGTCGCAAGCTTCGCCATAATCTGTAGATTATAGCACTTCGTGAGTGATTGTAGCCAATCGCGGCGGTACCCTTTCGTCAACTGAAAAAGCGATCTTGAAACTGGATTGATTTGCAATGCGGAATGATTTCAAGCGTTGACAGGACTTGTTAGTAGTGGTAGTACTATTTCTGCAATAGTGCTACGAAATATGGATTTTCGACCCCTTTCACCGACGAGGCAACACATGACCGGCGATGTCGGCGTTATTGCGGTAACAGCGGCCAGTTTGGGCTTTATACACACCCTTTTCGGTCCCGATCACTACCTGCCCTTTGTCATGATCGGCAAAGCCCGATCATGGAGCCTACCCAAAATCGCGTTTATTACGGCCCTTTGCGGTTTGGGGCATGTGCTGTCGTCCATCGTTTTGGGCGCTGTCGGTATTGCATTGGGTATCGCCGTCTCCAATTTGGAGGGCATTGAAGGGACTCGTGGTGAGCTGGCCAGCTATCTGTTGATGGCATTCGGTTTGGCCTATGGGGTTTGGGGGTTGCGAAATGCCTGGAAAAAGAAACCCCACCGCCATTTCCATCTCCATAATGGCGAAAATCACGATCACGAGCACAGCCACGACGAGCACACGCATGCACATCCGCACCCGAGCGCGGATGGTCACAAATCGGTGACGGTCTGGGCTCTGTTTGTCGTTTTCGTTCTGGGTCCCTGCGAACCCTTGATTCCATTGCTCATGTTTCCAGCTGCCGCTCATTCATGGGCGGGAGTCGCGTTTGTCGCGACCGTTTTCGGTGTCGTCACCATCGCTACGATGACCACGATCACCATCCTGCTCAGTTTGGGTTTTCACATCCTTCCGACCCAGTGGCTGGAGCGGTATATCCATGCGATTGCGGGGTTTATTATTGCCCTTTCCGGGGCGGCGATCGTGTTTCTTGGTTTGTAAACTCGCCGTTTTCTTCAATCTTCGTGATGCTATTCGCGAAAACATTCCTTGCCCAAGTTGGCTTTGCGTTTTAAGATGCAGGCCGTGGGAGTCTGTTCTTCGAGAACTGCGATAACTTCAAGAACAAGAGATCCGGCAAGGTTGTACTTGGCCCAAAACATTCGAAAATTGGAGGCTTTGCGATGGTACGCAGCGTGAGCTGGATGATCGTATGGATGTTGGTTGGTTTGCTCGCTTTCGGGTGTGGCGGCAGTGAAGACGAAACGGCAGTCGATGGCGATCAGGACGCGGCCAATGAAGAACCGCAGGTCGATGGCGATGACGATACCGTCGTCCCGGATGGCGATGAAGAACTGGAGCCGGAAGAAGAACTCGACGCCGAATTGGAATCCGAAGATGAGATAGAAGCCGAAGAAGATTTGCCGCCTGCCTTTGAAACGACCCGCGAGGATGTGGGCGAGCCGATGACGGCTGCGGAAATCACCGCATTTACCAAGAAAATCACTGGTTTCTGGAAAGACAGTGGTTATTTCAACTGGGTGTGGTGGATGAGCCACGGCCTGGATGCATCTTATAATCCCGATATGCCGGACTACAAGCTCTGGTGGCAGGACACCCAGGCGTCCAAGTCGGGCGATACCATTACTTTCTCCCATACCGGCGGAGCCGACAATCTGACCCTGCGAACATGCAAAGTGCTTAATAACGTGATTGCCGGTTACTTGTACACCGGTGATGAAATGTTCCGCCGCATCGTGATTCAATACCTGAAAGGGTTGGTGGCGCTCTCCTTGGCTTACGATTGGAGCGAGGACGAGCCGGTAAAATACTTGCAGACGCGCGCGCTGTTCACGATCAATCACAGCTATGAAATGGAAGGCGGCCGCAAGGTTGCCGTCGACTACGATCCGGTTAAGGATCACACCGTTTATAGCTGGAATGCCTTGACGATTCCCAATCCGTCCAATCCCTGGTGGGGGCCGATCTGGGTCCGGACCATGCGTTCGAAGGACGATGTGCCGCACATGTTTCGCTCGGTCCCGATGGTCAAGTATCTGGCCGAAAATGCCGAAGATGCCGAGGTAAAGGCCGCCGCCGAATGGGCCTACGAGTATTTGGTCGGGTTTGCAAAAGACATCGTGGATCAGGGATACTACATCCGAACGAAGGGCGAGGACGGCCAAGCCTATATCCCGAAAGCTTGCTACGACCAGGACGATCCCGAATCGTACGATCCCTATTGTGAAAACCAAGTGGTGAACGATCTGGCCAGTTTCAACAACTTCGAGCTTCTCGACCCGCTGGCCGAGTGCAAGTCCAAGTTGTCTTCCGCCTTGATTGCCTATGGTGAACCGCGCGATAACGATTGCGGCACGGCCGGTCGGAACCTGTATGAGGAACTGGCCGGTGCAGAGGGAGCCATCGGGAATTACTTCAACAATGCCATTATCCGCTACTTCCACTTCGCCGTTTTGGAGTTGGCATACGTTCATGGTTACCACGGTATGGCGCGCAACATGATGGTGGGCCTGATCGAGCGCGTTGAGTATTGGATGGAACAGGTGAAGTTACCCCACGATAGCAAACCGGAATGGTATGCCGACGTCGCCTCCCATCTGGTTGCCGCCGCCACAGCCGGTATGCCCCTGACTTCCGAAGAAGCACGCTATGTCGCGAAATGGTATGGCGATTCGGCGGATTGGTACAGTCAGTGGTCCTACTGGGATCCCTGGGATGCGTCCGTGGCCGATGGCGCTTTCAACTATAAGCCGAGCCGCGATGATTATAGCACGACGCCCAAGACCATTTACGTTCGACCGACTGAGGTGGCCTACATGCTGGAATACTGCTGGTCGCCCTACAAAAACGCGAATGGTTCGGAGTTTGTGGATTGCGATATCGTCTCGGATCCTTCCCGCTGGGGTGAATAGATTTCTCACGCGGGTGGTGCGGGTGCAGATTCGGATACGCGGAGGTGAACATGCCGAAGTGGGAGTACAAGCTCATTGACAGCAAAAACGTCAAGAGTTCCGGTCTGTTGAAGGGAAGAGCTCCCGAAGATCTGGAAGCCTATCTCAACGTGCTCGGCGAGGAAGGCTGGGAGGTCGTCAACCTCGATTTTCTGGAGTTGGAAAGCCGCCTGTCTTTCGTCGGGGTTGCCAAGCGGGCGAAAGGGTAGGGCTTTCGGATTTCGTGAGCCGTTATAAAGCGATTCTCGGCACGGATCAGTGGTGTTGATTTGCCGGTTTACAGCGAGTTTTCCCAAAGCGGAACGCTTCGGCTTGACGGAGCAGCTTCGCCGGGAGATGGCGCAGCCGAAATGCATCAAGGTGGAAGGCGCGCGGCTGGCCGGATAGGCACGACCGTTGCCGACTTCGGGTAGAAAACGCCTCTCCCGCCCGACCTTCTCCTACCTTATATGCCAGGATTGCCCCTCCTTTTGCCGCCGCGGCCAATTGGAAACGCAGAAGGCGTTGACGGGTAGACCGTTGATACCGATGGCGATCGAACTGTGCTACCCCACGCTAATGTCGACGCGTAGCGGATGTTTAAGTCCAATCATTCGTATACCGTGAGGGCTCAAAACGTGATTGAAGGAATGTGGACACGGTTTAACGACTTTTTAGGTTCCATAATCCTTCGTGAGAATGGTTCTTGCTGTCTGATTGGAATAATCGTATATTGTTCAAGATCTTTGGATTGGGTTAAGTCATATGGATGTAATGGGTAATGTTAAAGCGGAAATATCGACAAGATACGTTAGTCTACCTGCTTGTGGCCGTCTTTGCGGCCAACTGGCTGCTGACGCCTTTTCTGTTTGCAAACCACGAACATGTCTGGTGTAACGGGCACCAGCAGTTTGAACGTTTCCATCATAACGACGCGAAGCACAATCACGACTTCGACCATGCTGACCACGACAATGAAAGTTTCCTTCAGGACTTTTCTCGGTTCAGCAAGTCATCGGCATCTTTTCTAGCCAATCCGGAAGAACTCTCGCATCCGCATGACGCCTGCCACGTACTGGCTCAGCTCTATCAGACTGCGAACGCCTCTTTTCTTTCTACGCATTTGAATCATAACCATCTCTTGGATGGATTTCTTTCGTTTTCTGAACAACTTACGTTCGCCCCCATTTCCTGTCTTTCTATGGCCCCGAAAAACTCCCCACCAGTAGCCTAGTTCTTCAGTTTTCACAACGCTGGCGTTGACTGCCAGTTTTCATGAAACCTCAATTTGGGGAGTAATTGCTATGCGATTGACAATGATCGTGTGGGGAAGCTTGCTGGTGCTTCCTCTCGCTTTGTTCGGTGTGCCAGCCTGGGCCGGATGATGCGGAGGTCGATCCCGATTTCGCCGCCGCCCTTGAGGCCGATAATTTCGATTCGAGAGAATCTGCCAAAGAACCGCTTAGTATTATTAACCCGAGCGAAATAAGTTAGCGCATTACGCCGCATATTTTACCTTGTCATGCTTGAAGTATTTACACACTCTCGATGGTGTTTTTTTACAGCACTCTCATGTGTGACAATATCTTCATCTTCAGTCGCTTCTCGTTTCTGGCCGGAGCGCTCGAATGTACACCCGCTTTCAGGTCGCAATTGAGCAATTCATCCGGATTCAATTCTGGCGAATACGACGGCAGGTGGAAAATCTCGATCTGGCTTTCATGCTTCGCAAGCCACTGCTTCACCCGTTTAGAGTGATACACACGCAGATTGTCCAGTATGGCAAAGACCTTGCGCCCCGCGTCTTTGATCAGGCACCTGAAGAATTTGATAAGACGCTGGGCGTTCATGGCGCCACTGTAAATCATGAAACGTACCTTGCCTTGATTCGTTACCGTTGAGATCAGAGAAGCCGACTTGCGCCTGGCGTTTAGCCGGATCACCGGTGTTTTCCCTTTCGGCGCATAGCTGCGTCCGTGTTGACTATCGGAACGAAGTTCCATCTCGTCCGCCCAGTGAATCTCGGCCCTTTCCTGCTTCGCCCGCTCGTAAATCGCCGGATACGCTTCGTCCAACCAGCGCTTTACGGCTTTGGGATTCTGCTCGTAAGCTCACTTCAGAGGCTTTTGCGGTGTGAATCCCCAGCGTTTCAGATAGCGCCCTACAGAGTGGATGGAGATCGTCATGCCAAAGTGTTCCCGGATCAACTCCACCACCGCCCGCCGTGTCCACAGGGCGAAACCCAGTTTCAACTGATCCGGACTCTTCTGGGTAATCAGTCGACGTGTTTCATGCTCCTGCTCGGTTGTCAGACAACGATGCTGGCCTTCTTTTCGTCCGCGTTTGGGAGGATACAGCGCCTTGAAGCCTCCTATTTTTTTGAAAAGCGCCCACCATTTCCGTACGGTGGAGTCCCCAACGCCGAACGCTTCGGCCACGGCGGCATGCGTATGCCCGTTTCTTTTCATTCGCACGGCACGTTTGCGAGGATCGTACAATTCTTTCCCAGATAAATGCAGATTCTCGTTTGTCATGCATTCAGTATACATCACAAGCAGCAGGATCATTACGATATAATGCTCGAATAGATATTGCCACATGACAATGACAACAGCTACAAGTGAGAAAGAATAATTCGAATCGGCTAAATTGCAACTGTACGTCAATGATAGTATTGAAAACTGGTGTTTTTACTGAGTAACCGTTGTTATTTGCCGTTGCTGGCTAGCTATGTTGTAAATAATATTTGTATTATTCTGACTATTAAGCATGGGTAGATGCTTGGTGAAGCGTAAGCCTGCGACCGATCGCTGCTGTATGAACTCGGATTGTGCTTTTCAAGGCCAGTTCGGCAAGGCAACATCATCCGGCACTCGTTCTATAAGACCCAGGCAGGCGAGAATCGTTGCAACATAACTGGATTTCGGTACATCTTCATTTGTCGGGAGCTTCTCTTTTTGTGCCTGCTCATCTGAACTCTGGATTCAGCGTCAGTCGTTCATTCGAAGGGCACGATGAAATACACTGGCAACACTTGAATAGGGTAGCATTCGTAATAATACTATCCATCCGAATTGTTATGATGACAAACAGCGAGGTGAAACGATACCCTGGTTTTGATGTGCAATCATTCCTTTTGATCGACAAGTGTGCACATGAACGACTGCCCGTGCCGTGTGGACGAAAGGCGTTTTTCCCTCGCCTGACGGAGGTCTTCTAATGAACGCGACGATTCTTATCTGCTCGTTCATTCTCGCACTTCTCGGCGGCTGCCAATCATCCGGCAACCTGGCTTTTAGCGGTGACGGGGATGCTAACAGTTCTTCCACCGGCGATGTAGATTTGGATCCGGAGCTCCCCCCGGCGGATCTCGACGTCGATTTCATACCTAACGATGGCGATCTCGATGAGTCCGAGTCCGATGCCGAACTGGAACTGGAACTGGAACTGGGACTGGAACCGGAAACCGAACCGGAAGCCGAGGTTGAGGCGGAAATCGAAGCCGAAATAGAAGTCGAAACCGAGCCCGAGTTTGAATGGGAGCCGGAACTTGAGTTTGAACCGGAGGCCGAAGAACCAACCAAGTTTCAAATTATTACGGAGCCCTTCCCTTTTGCCACGACCAACCATCGTTCCCTGTTCAGAATCACCCTTCTACAATAGGATCTTCGTCAGCGTATGGGGAGACGGAACAGGTAAAATCTATTTCGTCGGTCTTACCGGCGGCACTTCGATGGAAAGCTTTGAGTCCCTGTGGGTTTATGATGAAAATACCGACACCTTGACCTGCGAACCCGGCATTACTGACTATTTATTCGATGTCGACGGACGGCTGATTGAAGGTGAGATGGAAGTTTGGGCGGAAGCTAAAGATAAACTCTGGCGGCGACGTGGGGGAACCTGGTCCCGCGTTTCGATTCCCGACGTGGACCCATACGATATAGAAAACGATTTGACCATGCCGCGCGGCATTCAGGTTGGACCTGGAACGACTATCGCTGTGTGGGGCAACTGGAGGCTGGGGTTCTACGATACGGCTGCGGAGAGCTGGGCGAAATTGGCTTTCTGCCCGGGGATGGAATCGAACACGGTTTTAAGCGGCTATTGGATCGGCGACATCTTCTATCTGCCGGGCGGTTGCCGCCTTTACGCCGTCGACCCGGCCGCGCCGGACTGTGCAACGGCCGTCACCTTCGAGGGCTGCGACACGGACGGAGAAGACGAGCTCTACGCCACGGGCGTTGTGGATGGCGAACTGTGGCTGGCGCAGGTGGACATGAAATCGGAAACGGCCGGTGATTTCGGTCGCTTGATCCGCACGATCCTCTACAACCCGGCGACGGGCGAAAGCGGCTCTCATGACACGCCCGACCTGACGAATTCCTGTCGGGAAACGCTGAACACCGAAAGCTATTATCCCGCACACGTCATCCCCGGTTCGGCGCCCGGACTGGCTGGGTTTCCACTCGGGATATTCGTCACGGCCAATTATTGGCCAGGCGCTATCTACCCTTATAGCACCCATACTGTATGGACAGCCCTGCGCTTGTCCGACACATGGAACGACTCCACCTGTGAAGCGAGCGAAACTCTAACAAATCTGTCTTGTGCGTCGAGTCCACCTACGCGTATATGCGACGATGGCTTTCTTTTTCAACAGCAGCGCATCCTGCAACTCGACCGTGTGTGGCGACACGAAAATCGTATCTGGACGAAATCGAACCGCATCACGGTGGAGATGATCCGCTAACCGTCTTGGTTGGCAAAGCCTGATAAATAACAATGGGAAGTAGGGATAATGATAGGACTAAAAAATATTTTCGGTTGGCTGAGTGTGGGGGGTACCGCTCTGTTATTGTCAATTCATGCAGTTGCTTCTACCGGAGAGGCTTCAGAGTTCGAAAACCCCGCTCTTGATGAAGAGATCGTGGGAATCGACGGCGATCGGGATCTCGGCATCGGACTGGCGGAAGGTACTGAGAACTCCGCTCCGTCCTATCACGGGTCGGATAGTCTGGTACGTCAACAGGTTCTTTATGCGGTCGAAGACAGAATACCACGGGCTTGCCCGTGGATGAATGAGCCATTCCCCGTCGTTGCGATTAAGCAGCGGTGGGGTCGGAACCGTAAAGGTAAGGACCCCGGGCTTGCCCGGGGGAATCTATGGTCCTGCGGAAGAAGAATCCAAGGGTATCCGGAGGGCTCCCTCGATCCCCTTGGAATTCTCAACCGGCCGTATCCACGTGCAGATGAAAGCCGGCGTGCATCTTCAGAAAGTCGATGGCGTCACCACACTTCGTGACGAAAACGGAAAATGCAGCGACGAACAGGCGCTCTATTATCTCGATTATGAATATTCCGAACTCGACATGAAACCGCTTTGGGGCGATCCGGAGAAACTGACCTAGCTTAAACAACGGGGTGAGAAAAGAAGCGGCCGGATCCTTCCGGATTTGTCGCAATGGATGGAAGTCACGCCGGTTCCAGGCCTTTTCGAGAAGGAGACGATCGACAAGAAGGACGAACGCACGCCGCTGCTAGGCGCCGAGGACGCCGAGCAGATCCGGAGGGTTATCGATTTACTGACGTCGCTTCCCGGTGTGGAAACGGCGCATGCAATGCCGCCATTTATCCGGTCGAGCTGGCCGGATATTCTGTACGAGAATTACCCATTGACGTCGATATGGGATTGGCTAACATTCGCTGATTTTAGACCAGATGATAATTATTCTTCTTTTTATCAATAGGCTGGAACCGCCGATTGGACCGAGTATCAGCTTCAGACTGCGTCGGACACCTACTCTACCGACGGTGATTACGACCGTACTCTCGCCATCGATGACCTTCAGGATGGAGACGCCGATTACTTGCCTCCCGACAAGTTACCTCCCGGCTTAATCTGCGGAGACGGTGACTGCACCACGGGTGGCCTGAACGCCTAGCCCGCCTGGGACAAGGGCTATCTCGGAGAGAACGTACCCGTCGGATACGTCGAAGAAGACTGGTGCCTGAACGCCAAAGGCGGCAATTATGATGTTGACTGCCCGACACATCCCGATCTGGCCACCTTCCATTCGACCTACCTGCGATACGTGACGCCGGATCGCCGCAATGGCGGTAATTACAAATTTGGATACTCGCACGGAACGCCCGTGTTGGGCATCATGGCCGCCGACTATAACAGCGGTATTCACGCCGGAGGCATGGGTTTCGCACCACATTCGCGTTATTACATCGGCCAGGTATGGTCCACCGCCGATTGGATCGACATTGCTCTTCGATTGATCAACGACGCGGAGGGAAACGGGGCGGTGTTCCTGCTGGAAGCGCCTCTGGGCTGCTACGTGTCCGGGCTCGTCGGCGACGCCCAGGGTGCCTGTCCGATCGAGGTGTGGCCGGAGTTTCACGATTTTATCAGCACCATCACAGCCAACGACATTGTGGCGGTCAATATTCCGGGGAACGGCATCAGTTTTCAAAACATCGCGTTATTTTCGGCTGGTGTAAATATGGATGATCCGCAATATGTGTTGCCGGTGGATGACGATTACGAACTGGGGGAATTCGACACAGACGTAAGCGACAGCGATTTCGAATTCGATTATCCCGATGGCGATATCGATTGGGGCGAAGGGATCCAATATCCCTCACCACTCAAAAAACTGCGGCGTTCGTCGCGTTCCTTTTCGGAATCCGGCAGCATCATTGTTGCGGCGGGCATCAGCCAGGATCTTCAAAATTACGAATTATATTCCGGCTTCGCCTATGATTATCTACCACGCCGCTCACGAAAATTTTGGAGTTCTTATGGCAGCCGTGCGGATGTGCAGGGACGCGCCGGAATCAACATTTGCCTTGCCCCCCAAAAACTGGACAACTGATGTGTTAGAATCCTCCAACGATTCAAGGAGGGATTCTGATGAAAGGAAAGCGGTTTTCGGACGTGCAGATCGTGACGATCTTGAAGGAAGCGGAGTGCAAGATCTCGACGGTGCAGGAGATCTGCCGCAAGCACGGGGTGTCGGAACAGTCGTTCTATCGCTGGCGCAAAAAATTCGGGGGCCTGTCGGTTTCGGAGACAAAGCGGCTTAAAGATCTTGAAAAAGAGAACGCCCGCTTGAAACGGCTTCTTGCAGAACGGGATCTGGAGCTGGACGTAGCGAAGGAGTTGTTGGAAAAAAACTGGTGAAGGCGGCGCATCGTCGGTGTGCGGTGGATCGCGCGGCCTCGCGTGGTCTGTCCGTCCGGCGGAGCGCCGCGTTGGTGAAACTGCAACGGTCCACGTACTATTACAAGGCCCATCCGCGTGACGATTCGGTCCTGGCGGTCCGACTGAAAGCGATTGCAGAAGACGAGACGCGCTTCGGGTATCGACGGGCCTGGGGTGTGATCGTCCGGGATGAGGTCGTCAACCTGAAACGGGTTTATCGCGTCTGGCGTAAACTTGGACTTTGCCTTCTGAGGCGAAAGCCGCGCAAGAAAAAGAGAACGAAGATGGCGGGCCTGCCGGTCAAGGCCGAATGTCCGAACCACGTATGGACGTACGATTTCATGTTCGATTCACTTTCGAACGGCAGGCGGATCAAACTGTTAACGGTGGAGGACGAGTACACGCGGGAAGGTCTGGCGATACATGTGGGCCGTGGCATCAAGTCGGCTGATCTGATCTGCATTCTCGACGATCTATTCAATCAGCACGGAAATCCGGCGTTTATCCGCTCGGACAACGGCCCGGAATTCATCGCCGAAAAACTGAAAAACTGGCTCAACAAGCGCGGTACGGACACCTTGCACATCGACGCGGGCAGTCCCTGGCAGAACGGTTTCATCGAGAGTTTCAATTCGAAGGTACGCGACGAGCATTTGAACATGGAGATTTTCCTGACCTTGCGGGAGGCGCAGGTGAAGACGGAAATGTGGCGCAGGAAATACAATACGTATCGTCCGCACAGTGGTCTGGAGTATCGAACGCCGCAGGAGGAACGACAGCGTTTCTTCTCGGGGGCGCTGCCCCCGAACCCCTGAAGTTTAACGCTTTAGCGGACTCCGAAGGGACAGAAAAAAGAAAGGACAGGCATACGAACCTGTCCCTCCGTCGTCCACCCATCCGATGCTCGGGTCGCTCTCCAGCGGAGCCCTATCCTTCGTACGGGTACGGCCAGTGTGCCACGAAAAGGATGATCGGAAAGGTGATTTGTGCTACGATTCAAATGAAAAAGTTACGATCTTCCCGGACAGTCGAATCCAATTATGAGGCCAGTCCGTAGGGAGCCGCAAAGCTCCCTGGCCTGGCGGCTGCAGCCCACCATGCGGGTGCCGGATTTCTCGGAGGTGATCGAGGCAGCCTGCGAGTTTGCAGGTGTGGACAGGATGAAAACCAAGCCGCGCATCCTGTCGGATCGAGGCAGCGCGCTGGTCAGTGGTGAGTTGGCGGAATATCTGGATATCAAAGGCATTCACCACATTTTCGGCGCCCCGTACCACCCGCAGACCAACGGCAAGATCGAGCGCTATCACCGTAGTCTGAAAGAGCACGTCAACCAGAACGTCCACGAAACGCCGATTCAGATCGAAAACGAAATCCTGGAATTCGTGAATTGGTACAACCAACGCCGGGTTCACGAAGCTCTTGGCAACGTCACGCCGGATGACGTATATTTCGACAGAAAGGAGGCGATCTTACGAAAACGAGCCGAATTGAAGCGAAGAACTCTTGAAAACCGAAAGATCATGAACCGAAACCACCCGGACCGGAACGAACAACAAATGGCTCAAAGTCTCCCTTAGAAATAAACCATCATTTGTCCCACTTTCGCTGAAGATGTACAAGGACCTGAAGGCCGACTTCATTCTGGCGAACCCACCGTTCAATTCGAAAGACTGGGGCGGGGATCAGTTGCGGGATGATGTCTGCTGGGTCTACGATATCCCGCCCCAGAACAACGCCAACTTCGCCTGGGTACAGCATTTCATCCACCATCTGTCCCCGAAGGGCATGGCGGGTTTCGTTCTGGCTAACGGCTCCATGAGTTCCAACACCAGTGGTGAAGGCGACATCCGGCAGAAGATGGTGGAATCGGATCTGGTGGAATGCATGGTGGCCATGCCGGGGCAGTTGTTCTATTCCACGCAGATTCCCGTCTGCCTGTGGTTTGTGTCCAAGAACAAGCAGAATGGCCGTTTCCGTGACCGCCGAAAGCAGGTGTTGTTCATTGACGTCCGCAAGATGGGTAGCATGATTGACCGGGTGCATCGGGAACTGACCGATGACGATATTGCCAAGATCGCCGGAACCTACCACGCATGGCGCGGGGACAAGGGCGCGGCTAAGTACGAAGACATCCCCGGTTTCTGCAAGAGCGCCACGGTGGAGGAGATCCAGTCCCACGGCTTTGTGCTGACACCGGGACGCTACGTAGGAGCCGAGGCCATCGAGGATGATGGCGAACCCTTCCCCGAAAAGATGGCTCGCCTGAGCGCCGAATTGGATGAGCAGTTCAAGGAATCCGCCCGGCTGGAAAAGGCGATTCGGAAGAACTTGAAGGGGTTGGGCTATGGCGGCTGAGTGGCGAAAAGTCCAATTATGGGAGGTGTGCAGTAAAATCGGTAGTGGTGCAACCCCAAGAGGCGGGTCAAAGGTCTATAAAGACGCAGGTGAAATTGCCTTAATACGTAGTCAAAACGTATATAATTCAGGATTCCATCATAGTGGCCTTGTCTACATTTCTGCAAAGCATGCAAACCAGCTTAGCAATGTTGAAGTGAAGGCCAATGATGTGCTGTTAAACATCACTGGCGATTCCGTTGCGCGATGCTGCCAAGTTGCCCCTTCCGTTCTGCCAGCTAGGGTCAATCAACATGTGGCAATAATCCGCCCCAATGAAAACCACCTTAATAGCAGGTTCCTACGGTACAGCTTAGTATCGCCCAGTATGCAAGCTATGGGCGGGATGTCTGGCTGCGCTGTCCGATTCGGGTAAGTTGCTCGGGAAGTGCATAGCGACGAAAAGCCTTTGATATTAAGCAGATATAGCACGCTCCCATAAAACGAAACAAGCTCGCCGCTTCTGCGGAGAGCAAGTTTGTTTCGTGATAATTGGTGGAGGGCGTGCAACTCGGCGTCGAAAACCCTCTAAAGGTTGTCAACCTGTAACTGTACAGAATCACCGGATATTTCGAGTGGCTACAGCGAGGGTTTGATGGTTGCACTCGCTAACCGATTGCAACCATCGAAATGTTCTCTTGAAATTATTGGTTTTTTCGTTTTACGCGCCGATTTTTCCCGTAACAGGGATAGAAGGTCGGAACTATCGACCTTGGGCGAATCTCATGCGACGACAGACGAGCAGGCAACCGAGCAGCCACAACGAAAACAGCACGCCGCCTGGGCTGCCTGCGCTACGACAACTTCCATCCCCGCTGCCAAGGCTTTCCTTGTCTTTGTCCGGGATTCCATCGCTGTCAGAGTCAGAAAAACTATCCCCATCGGGAACCGTGTCCCCATCGGGTGTGATAGCGTCATCGGTCTCACCGTCTCCGTCCGTTGGGGCGGTGCAGTCCTCGGGACAATTGCAATTGTTCTCTCCCGGTCCACAGATATCGTTTCCGCAGTTGGCACAGAAGACCGATCCCTCGCAACCCATGGGGCAAGATCCGTCATCCTGCGGGCTGTCGCAGCCGATCGCCGAGAGACCCTCGCAGCAGGAAGGTCCACCAGGGATCACCGCAATACTTCCACCTTCTTCGATACAGGCGGCTTCAGCATCGGTTTCGCTTTCGGCATCGCCGTCTTCATCCATGTCGCCATCCGGCTGTTCTTCCATGATGTTCACGGTCAAGTCGAAGCCGTAGGCTTCGCCAGTTTTCAGGGGCTCGAAATCGAGGTGAAGCTGGTAATTGCCCAATTCTTTGCCGTCGCCCAGAACCGTTACGGACACCGTTTCGCTCGCTCCCGCCTCCAGCGTTCCCTCGAGCGGCGAAATCGACAGCCACTGGGCCCATTCCCGGGCATCTTCAAGCACGGACCAAGGTGTGGACACATTACCGCAGTTGGTCAACGTGATCTCGACTGCATTCTCGCTTGTTTCTCCTTGTTCGACGTCCACCTCCTGAGAGACCGTCACGGGACCGCAAATAGCAGCCGTGCGCCCGCTACCTGGAATGGTGGTGTCGTCCACGCGCAGCCAGTTGGCGGTAAACGAGCCCAGGCACGAAGTGCCACGCTTGATGCGGAAGTAGCCGTTCTCACCCCAGTCGTCGTCCCAACTGTTTTTAGCGATCCAGCAATCATCGTCATCGTCCCAACCGACAAGCGCGACCACATGGTTCACTTGGTTTTCAAAAATCCGCAAGGAGTCTCGCTACCCACAAACACACCGCTTTCGGAATTGTAACTGTGAAAGCTTCCTTCCACCCGCATGGTGACCGGCATGGGTCCGTTCAACAACTCGGTCTTCAACTGCTCCTCGGTTGGACTGATCAGGATATACCAGTCATAGATCTTGATTACCCGGTCCCGCCAATCGGAGCAGGTGTCCGCGCATTCGCCTTCTTCGGCTAAATAGGGGTAACAGGCTTCATCTGGAATACCCTCAGTCTGCAAATCCAACAGCACTTCCTCCGCCATTCCTCCACTGGCGCAGCTACCCGCCCCGCAAGCGACCATGAACTGCTCGGAGAGATCCATATCGAAACCGGAATCGTTCATGGCAAGGTTAATATGGCCTTCAAGTGCCGCCAGCGCACCGAACGTCCAGCAGGATCCGCAGCTTCCCTGGCTGCGGACCGGGCTCATCCAATCTTCGCCCTCAAAGTCATGCCAGGAAAATCTGCTCGGCAGTTCCTCTTCAGGCAATGGCTCAATCCAACCCGAGCGGGTTTCCGCCGCCTTCAGTATCCCCTCGATGTCGAGTGGTTCCAAAAGTGTTTCTACGTGTTCCGGTTCGGACATGTGCGCTGGGAAGGTCGCTTCAATCGTCTGATCTGCATGGGCGTACGAGCACAGCGTCGAAACAAGGGCAACCGCCGTCAAGACTATTCGCATGGTGCTTCTACATTCACTTTCAGCATCGGTGATTGATTTCACGGTTTCCTTGCGATTCATGAGTGTTTCCTTTAACGGCAAGTCTGAACTTCGCGGTCTAGTCGGTCTGGTTCAGGCGAAAAGGAGATTCCTCTCAAAGAGGAAAGCAGATTTAAGGGACAGTCTCGAAAAAGCACGTAATTTCAACGCGGACAAAATTCTTCATACCCTCTACGAGGGCCCGATCATAAACCGTGGCCTTGTAAGGGAGCGAGATCATTATACGAATCCAGCGGGTTTGACGCAAGCCCAATTTTTGTATACTCAATACATGAAACTCGCCGCTTGTTTTTGCGTCTGGCGACGCGGCTTGGTTTCCAAGGTATTGATATTATTATCGACCGCCGTGGATACCGACTTTCGTACTAAAATACAACTGTCCACAACCATTTGGTTGTTGCAGGCTTTTGGACATGGCTTGTGGACATGAAATCAGGGCAATTCGGGGTCGTTTTCATCGGTAGATTTTTGGACAGGCAGGACTGGCCATTCTCCGGCCTCAATGAGTCTTCTACGGAGCGAAATTTCAGAGAAACAGAGAAAGAACCGCCGAGAATTGGCCGATGATAGGCGGGATGTGTGGTTGCGCTGTCCGTTCTGGGTTGGTTGCTTTGTCGGCGACTGAAAGCGAAATCCCTTTGATATTCAAGCAGATATAGACCACTCCAGAAACACGAAACCCGCCTCCCTGATCTAACAGAGAGCGGGTTCGATGCTGAAAAATTGGTGGAGCCCGTGCAACTCGGCGTCGAAAACCCTCTAAAGGTTGTCAACCTGTAACGGTACAGAATCACCGGATATTTCGAGTGGCTACAGCGATAGTTTGATGATTGCACTCGCTAACCGATTGCAACCATCGAAATATTCCCTTGAAATCATTGGCTTTTTCGTCTCAAGCGCTGATTTTCTTTAATCCGAAATATGGAACGTTCGAGTTTCGCTCCCACGCATAAAAGTTGTTTACTCTCATGCGGGTGCCGCCGAATCGCGCCTGATGGTGTTCTCGGTATCCACGAGCGGGTATCGTGTTCTTCGAATCGCGTATATCTGCATGATCTCAAAGGCTTTTACGACTCTCCGCTTGTCTGAGGATTGACGGAAAAGAGTCGCGACCCCAAATAGCACTTCAATTTTAAGTTTTATGGTCGATGTTATGAGTAGGCAAATAGGCAGGCAACGTTTGCGTACTGGCTCCAAGAATGCCGATTGTAAAAGAGCCTGTGTGACGCCCGAGACGTTTTTATCAGTGAGTAATGATCGACCAAGCTATTGCGAAGCCCGCTAGCTCCGATGCGGGCAACGTAGAAAACTGAATCAGATATTGAAATGAGGAAAACATGATGGGATTTGCAACCTCCAGACGTTGGGTGGCACTACTAAAAACGGCAACGCAAGTGCTGGCATTTATTCTGTTGTTTGTCGGTACGGCGTTTGCCGATGATATTGCCTATTGGAATTCCAACAACAGCGCAGGCGGAGCAAGCGCCAATGTGGGTAAACAACTGAATACTTCCGGAGTCTCGGCGCTTTTCTGGTCGGGTGTGGGGCTGCCCAACAGCACTCAGGCCAACTCGAACGATGGCTGGGACTCCACTTCGGACAACTGGAATGTAAATATCAGCACGGTGGGCTTTGCCAACATTACCGTATCGTCCCTGCATCTTGCTTACGCGACATCTTTCGAATCCTCCCCCCGGTACTGGAAGATGCAGTATGACTGCGGTTCCGGCTGGACCGACGGAGCGACAGTGGATTTGCCGGGCAGTCCGAATTCCGGATCGAGCTACTGGGCTTCGATCAGCAATTACTCACTTCCTAGCGCCTGCGAGGCCAACTCCAGCGTTGGTATTCGCTGGATGCCCCGCAATACAACGGCGCTCGGCGGGTGGTCTGGAGTCATCGACAGCGGCTCGAACTCCGCCATCGACGAGATTTACATTAGAGGGACTTTGGGACCAATGGCTCCGACGGATATTTCGCTGAGCAACAACACTTTGAGCGAAGGCGCGGGCGTCAATGCGGTGGTCGGCACACTGAGCACCACCGACGCCAACAGTGGCGATACGCATGCCTACTCGCTTGTTTCGGGCGCGGGTGACACCGATAACGGCAGCTTCAACATCAGCGGGACCAGCCTGCGGGCCAATGCCTCGCTGACGGCGGGCAGCTATTCCGTGCGCATCAACAGCTACGACGGAACCTACAATTTTGCCGAGGCGTTTACGATTTCGGTCCAATCCGCTCTGGCGATCACCTGCGATAATACCTACGACGCCATCAGCAACGTTACGTTCAACACCATCGACAAAGACACCGGCTACGAATCGACCGACGGCTATGGGGATTACACCTCCGTATCCACAACGGTTTCGCGCGAAGACACCCATACGTTGAGCATAACGGTGGCAAGCAGTGATGCGCTTGATCCGTATTATATTAGCGCATTTATCGACTGGAACCAGAACGACAATTTCGGGGATTCCGGCGAGACCTTTACGGTTTTAACTGATGGGTCGCTGGAGACAACGAACCCGTTGACGGCAAGTACTTCCATCACGATTCCCGCCACGGCAAGTCTGGGGTCAACACGCATGCGTATTGTGTTGAAGTATGACGGTGCGCCGACCGCCACGGGCGATCAAGGATATGGCGAAGCGGAGGACTACACGCTGATAATTCAAGCCGGTTCGGTTTGCGGCAATGGGACCGTTGAATCCGGGGAAACTTGCGACGACAGCGACACCGACAGCGGAGACGGCTGCAGTTCCACTTGCCAGGACGAAAGCGGTTGGCTGTGCAATGGCGCGTCGCCCACGACCTGCACCGATTACGACGAGTGCTCGGGCGAAGGCGGAGGCAACAACTGTGACGCAAACGCTACTTGCAGCAACACGGCGGGATCGTTCACCTGCGCCTGCAACAGCGGATACTCGGGCGACGGGGTGAGCTGCACCGATTACGACGAATGCTCGGGCGAAGGCGGCGGCAACAACTGTGACGCAAACGCCAGCTGTACCAACACGGCGGGATCGTTCACCTGCGCCTGCAACAGCGGATACTCGGGTGACGGCGTGAGCTGCACCGATTACGACGAGTGCTCGGGCGAAGGCGGCGGCAACAACTGTGACGCAAACGCCAGCTGTACCAACACGGCGGGATCGTTCACCTGCGCCTGCAACAGCGGATACTCGGGCGACGGCGTGAGCTGCACCGATTACGACGAGTGCTCGGGCGAAGGCGGCGGCAACAACTGCGACGCGAACGCTACTTGCAGCAACACGGCAGGATCGTTCACCTGCGCCTGCAACAGCGGATACTCGGGTGACGGCGTGAGCTGCACCGATTACGACGAGTGCTCGGGCGAAGGCGGCGGCAACAACTGTGACGCAAACGCTACTTGCAGCAACACGGCGGGATCGTTCACCTGCGCCTGCAACAGCGGATACTCGGGCGACGGCGTGAGCTGCACCGATTACGACGAGTGCTCGGGCGAAGGCGGCGGCAACAACTGTGACGCAAACGCTACTTGCAGCAACACGGCGGGATCGTTCACCTGCGCCTGCAACAGCGGATACTCGGGCGACGGCGTGAGCTGCACCGATTACGACGAGTGCTCGGGCGAAGGCGGCGGCAACAACTGCGACGCAAACGCTACTTGCAGCAACACGGCGGGATCGTTCACCTGCGCCTGCAACAGCGGATACTCGGGTGACGGCGTGAGCTGCACCGATTACGACGAGTGCTCGGGCGAAGGCGGCGGCAACAACTGCGACGCAAACGCCAGCTGTACCAACACGGCGGGATCGTTCACCTGCGCCTGCAACAGCGGATACTCGGGCGACGGCGTGAGCTGCACCGATTACGACGAGTGCTCGGGCGAAGGCGGCGGCAACAACTGCGACGCAAACGCCAGCTGTACCAACACGGCGGGATCGTTCACCTGCGCCTGCAACAGCGGATACTCGGGTGACGGCGTGAGCTGCACCGATTACGACGAGTGCTCGGGCGAAGGCGGCGGCAACAACTGTGACGCGAACGCTACTTGCAGCAACACGGCGGGATCGTTCACCTGCGCCTGCAACAGCGGATACTCGGGCGACGGCGTGAGCTGCACCGATTACGACGAGTGCTCGGGCGAAGGCGGCGGCAACAACTGCGACGCGAACGCTACTTGCAGCAACACGGCAGGATCGTTCACCTGCGCCTGCAACAGCGGATACTCGGGTGACGGCGTGAGCTGCACCGATTACGACGAGTGCTCGGGCGAAGGCGGCGGCAACAACTGTGACGCGAACGCTACTTGCAGCAACACGGCAGGATCGTTCACCTGCGCCTGCAACAGCGGATACTCGGGTGACGGCGTGACCTGCACCGATTACGACGAGTGCTCGGGCGAAGGCGGCGGCAACAACTGTGACGCAAACGCCAGCTGCACAAACACAGCGGGCGGTTTTACGTGTGCGTGTGATGCGGGTTACTTCGGGAATGGAACTACTTGTACGCCATGTGATGAAGGCTTTTACGCCGACAATTCTGGGTCTACAGAATGCACGGTATGTCCGACAGGTCATGCCTGCGCCGATGCAAGTATCGCTCCAGTGGCTTGCAGTGACGGCTACTACGCCGACCAAACAGGCTTTCTTTCATGTTTGATCTGTCCCGAGGGGTACTCCTGCGCCGATGCAAGCACCTCACCCATAGCTTGTGAGGTTGGAACCTATGCCTCTGGCACCGGAAGCACGGAATGTACGCCATGTGATGAAGGCTTTTACGCTGATAATTCTGGGTCTACAGAATGTACGGTATGTCCGACAGGTCATGCCTGCGCCGATGCAAGTATCGCTCCAGTGGCTTGCAGTAACGGCTACTACGCCGACCAAACAGGCTTTCTTTCATGTTTGATCTGTCCCGAGGGGTACTCCTGCGCCGATGCAAGCACCTCACCCATAGCTTGTGAGGCCGGAACTTATGCCGACGAAGCGGGGAGTATTTCCTGCGCATACTGTGCGCCGGGAACGTACAACGATCAGACGGGTCAGGCCAGTTGTAATGCCTGCGTTGCCGGAACGTATCAGGATCAGGCAGGGCAGGCCAGTTGTGAAGCCTGCGCGGCCGGGACGTATCAGGATCAGACAGGGCAGGCCAGTTGTAATGCCTGCGCGGCCGGGACGTATCAAGATCAGACGGGTCAGGCCAGTTGTGAAGCCTGCGTTGCCGGGACGTATCAGGATCAGACGGGTCAGGCCAGTTGTGAAGACTGCGTTGCCGGAACGTATCAGGATCAGACGGGGCAGGCCAGTTGTAATGCCTGCGCCGCCGGAACGTACAACGATCAGACGGGTCAGGCCAGTTGTGAAGACTGCGTTGCCGGAACGTATCAGGATCAGGCAGGGCAGGCCAGTTGTAATGCTTGCGTTGCCGGAACGTACAGCGAAAATATGGGACAGGCGGCCTGCACTCCTTGTCCCGAAGGATACTATTCCAGTGGAACCGGCAGCCAATCCTGCAGTCCTTGTGAACTGGGTTCCTACAATGGGGAAACCGGGCAAACCTCATGCACGCTCTGTCTGGAGGGAACCGTCGCTCCGTTTACCGCCCTTAGCGCCTGCTTTGCCTGTCCACCGGGTGAGTTTGCTTCCGGTACGGGAAATACCGGATCCCATGATCCCGTCTTGGATGTCGTGCATTGCGACGCTTGTCCGGCTGGGACCTTCAACGCGGTCGCCGGAGCAGCGTCTTGCACAAATTGTCCGGAAGGATTTTACAACTCGTCAACAGGGGAAACGTCTTGCCAAGAATGCCCGGACGGTTACGATTCGTCGGAAGGTGCCATCGTCTGTGTGAATGTCGACGAGTGTGAAGCAAACCTGGACGACTGCGACGACAACGCCACCTGCGAGGATATCGAAGGTTCCTTTACCTGTACTTGCAATGAAGGTTACGAAGGTAATGGCACCACATGTAGCAACATCAATGAATGTGCCACGCAGGCAGACAACTGCGATTCCAATGGTACCTGCACGGATACGGACGGTTCCTTCACCTGTGCATGCAATCCTGGCTATTGGGGGAATGGACAGGCATGCTCCGCGTGTGCGGCGGGAACGTACAATCCGAGCAGTGGGATGACGAGCGATGATGCCTGCCAGTTCTGCCCTGTGGGTACGTACAACGATCTTATCGGACAGAGTGCTTGTGTGCTTTGTGCCGCCGGGTCGTACGCCAGCGCAACAGGCAGCGAGTCATGTGAACTTTGTGCGGTTGGAACTTATGCCGCTCAGTCCGGAGCATCTGCTTGTGAACCATGCGCTGCCGGATCCTACGCTTCGGAAACGGGCGGCGAGAGTTGCACGGCTTGTCCTGTGGGAACATACGTCGAGCTCACCGGACAAAGCGAATGTATCCCCTGCGAGGAAGGCTATGTGAACGATACCGAGGGCGCGGAGGTATGCGACGTTTGCGAGGCGGGGTCCTACGCAGCCAGTGCAACCTCCTGCCAAGCCTGCCCGGTGGGGACGTTCTCGGAAGAGTCGGGTAAAGTTGCCTGTGATGACTGCCCGACCAATACCTATGCGGGCCAGACAGGGAAGATCGCTTGTATACCCTGTGAGAACGGGTTCGTTTCGGACACCGGAGCCTCGGCTTGTACCGCCGACTGCGGAGACGGAACGGTTGTCACTGGTGAACTTTGCGACGATGGCGGCAACGAGCCGGGAGATGGCTGCAGCGGAAATTGTTTGAACATCGAGAACGGGTGGCGCTGCCCGATGGAAGGCGGTGCTTGCATCCGTATTTGCAATATCGGTGATGAAAGCTATGACGACGGCGAGAGCAACCCGGAGAATGTCTGCGAAGTGTGTGCGCCGTTGGAGTCGGAAGATCAATGGTCGCCCAGCGACACATCGGTGGCCTGTTCTGACGATGAACGGGATTGCACCGCCGATTTCTGTGATGGTGAAGGTGCGTGCGCGCACGAACTTACCGTGGGATGTCTGATCGACGAAACCTGTGTCGCCGAAGGGACTGAAGATCCCGAAAACGAGTGTGCCGCCTGCATCCCCGATACGACGGCAGATGCGTACTCTTCGAAAGAAGTAGGCGTGGCCTGCACGGATGATGGATTCGACTACACCGACGACTATTGCGACGGGCAGGGAAGTTGCATTCACGACGACAGCAAGTATTGTGTCATTGAGGATGTTACCTACAGCGAGAACGACCTGAATCCCGATAACGATTGCCAGTATTGCAAGCCTTCCGTCAGTAAAACCACTTGGACCAATCTGGCGAACCAGACGGCGTGTGCTGATGATGAACTGGCCTGCACAAGCGATGTTTGCGACGGCACCGGGAGCTGCATTCATCCCATTGATACGGGCTGCGTGATCGAGGATACATGTGTCGAAGAGAATACGCTCGATCCGAACAATGAATGCATGGCCTGTATTCCCGCTGTTTCCATATCGGCCTATAGCGCTGTGGCGAATGGTGTGGTGTGCACGGATGATGATATCGTCTATACGGCAGATTCTTGTCAGGAGGGTGTATGTACGCATGAGAAGACGGGCGAGTGCCTGATCGATGAAACCGTGTACGACGCCAATGCCGCTAACCCGGCCAACCTTTGCGAATTCTGCGATGCGGATAACGACCCGGTGGCCTGGTCGACCCGCGCGGTGGACTTCCCTTGCGAAACGGACGATTTGGATTGCACCTGGGACGTCTGCGATGGTCAGGGGACCTGCGAGCATAATCTTTACACCGGTTGTCTGATCGAAGATGCCTGCGTTGCCGAAGACGTCGACAATCCGGCGAACGATTGCGAGGCCTGTCTGCCGAATCTGGCGACCGACGGCTTTTCCGCCAAAACGAACGGGGTTCCTTGTGCGGACGACGGTTTGGATTACACAGATGACTACTGCGATGGTAGCAGCGTTTGCGAGCACGTCGATCGTGACGAATGTGTTATCGGTGAAGATACCTTCCAGGGTGGCGCTGAAAATCCCCAGAACGTATGCGAAGTCTGCGATCCGGAGAAGGATCGGGCCGGTTGGAGCTACCAGGCGGAAAGTTATCCTTGTTCGGATGACTCCCTGGAATGTACGGCGGATGAATGTGACGGTGCGGGACTGTGTGAGCATGTGCTCTATGCCGGCTGTCTGATCGAGGGAGCGTGTGTCGCCGAAGATCAGAAGGATCCGAATAATCCCTGCATGATCTGCAATTCGGAGGAAGATGCCGAGGACTACGGTGCGCAAGCCGATGGTACGGCATGTCCTGATGATGGGATCGCCTACACCGATGACTATTGTGAATCGGGTGCCTGCATCCACGTTGGTGACGAACCCGTGGATGGCGACGGAGTTGTGGACGGTGACGGAGAGGTTGACGGTGACGGAGAGGTTGACGGTGACGATGTCGCGGATGGCGATGATCCCCTTGAAGACGGCGATGAATTCGAGGACGGTGATGACGGAGATGGGGATTTTGTGGACGGTAATGAACCGCCGGTGGATGGCGACGAGCCGCAGGTGGATGGTGATGAATCGCCCGTCGATGGCGATGAGGGAACTGGTGGCGGTGATGGCGGATGCCACACGACCTCTGGGTCCGGCAACGGTCTTGAGTTGATCGGGGCAATGATCATTGGCCTGATCGCAGCTCGACGACGAAGAAGGTGGTTTGTATAATTTCGGACTTTCCGAACGGGGAGGGAAACCTCCCCGTTCAGACCGTTGACAAAGTCTTCGCCATTTGACGGGGATTATATTATGGCAACCTCTATCGATGCGTTTTGAGACCGGTGTCATTTACCCCGATTCATCTCGCCTGAATCCCGAATACGTGCTCAACACGGCTGCGCACTCTGGCTCGCGTGCAGTTGCCTCTTTGCTTCCAATCCGTAAAGGGTCGATTGCGATAGCCCTTGTGATGCAAGTGTTCGCGGAAAACATTGGCCCTCAGGTTCTGTATTTTCTCTTCCGAACGATAGGCGGAATCCGCCCATACGCCACGGCTGGTGTTGGATTCATCCAGCAACTCATCAAACACCTGGCTGTCGTGAACCGCTGCGTCGGTCACGGCGTAGTTTCGGACGAACTTGTGTTTCACGTCTACGTAAATATGATTCTTGTAACCATAGTAGGTAACGCCTCGCTTCTTCGTCCAGCGCGCATCCACATTCTTCTGCCGCCGCTTCGCTTCACTCCAGTCGTCGAGGGCATCGCCTTGCTAGATCTTCTCATTCTCGTCCCGACGCTTGCGCTGTTTGGGCACGGACACGATACTCGCGTCCACGATTTGACCCTTCTGGGCCGCAAAGCCATGCTGGGTAAGAAACGCATTGAACTACACGGAAATCGTTTCGACCAGACCGACCTCCTTCAACCGCTCACGAAACAGCCAGAGGGTTTGGGCGTCCGGAACGGCGTCGCCAAGTTCTATCCCTAAAAAACGCATGAAAGAAAAACGGTCGAGCGCTTGCTGCTCGGTCTGGTCGTCGGAGTGATCCTCCCCTGGAAAGGTGGACACTCAGGAGTTGGGGCTCATGCGGCGACCTCCAGTTTGCCTGACAAGTACGCCCGCCCGTAGTTGACGGGGCTGATCCAGCCGCATTTGGAGCATGCTTGGTGAGACCCCACAGACCATCAAAGAGTTGCTGGGTCATGCCGACATTCGCACGACAATGCGCTACATGCATCTCAGTCCGAATGTGAAACGAGAGGCGGTGCAACTGCTGAATCGCAATCGCACAATAGCCGCACAAAACGGCTGGAAAATTATAACTGTCTGATAATACAAGAAGACAATGGTGGAGACGGGGGGAATCGAATAATTCCCACCGAATCCGGAATTTGCTAACAACTACACGATCTTGGCCGTATCTCCCTTTGATTCCGAGGACTTTGCTTTTTCCGTTTGGTTCCGGTCTGTTACGCCTGGTTCCGTGGCTAGAAGCGATTTGATAGCCCGTATACAGCACGGGAAATATAAATAGGCAGAAGGAAGGGAACCAAATTATTCAGTCAGTTAAATTTCTATTATTAACCGGGCTGTTTTCTCCGAATAGATATTCTCGGAACATAAAAAGTAGTATCGCGCCTAGAAGTACCGCTACGAGGACAATCAACCAAAGCGCGTGGGCATTGCTGGCAAGCGGCTCGATGGCTACAACCAAGTTGTATGTCCAGTCGGCCATTTGTTGGCTTTTCAGTACGGTATTCAGCCCTCTATCGAAAAATCTTGAGATTAGCCAGACCACGCTCACCATCGCGGCTATGCTGCCCTCGCGTCCGACGGGCGACGCTGTGAGGGTGTATTCGATGAAGCGAACTATCAACACACAGTATGCGGTATTGATCAAGACCACCCCAGTAAAAGTAAAAAGCAGCAGCCACCACCCGGATGTCGGAATCGCGTACAGCAAAAGGCCAAGCACGATGGCAAGCGCACAAAGCAGGCTGTTTAGGCGTATGGATATGCAATAATTCAGCGGAAGAAGTAGGATTGTTAAAGGTACACTCATTGCCAACCCGGAAGAGATTAAGAGCATAGTTGGTTTTTGGCTACCGAAAATCGTGATAGTGTCTTGGTATCCCTCGAAAATGCTCAGTGCCGCAGTTTTTGCATATCCGAGCAGAACAAGGGTAGAAACAAACAATAGCACTTTTCCTATAGGTGCGTATTCCCAAATATCTTTGAAGCCGGAGAATGGTCCCGATGTTCGCAGGCTACCAAAACTTGCAGCTTCATCTCCCAACTGCTCGTAGGTGCTCGGCAGTTTGCATAGCCAAACCAGAATCGTCATGACTACAAAGAATATTATTGGGAGGATATGCGGCGTGGAGGTAGTCTCATTTGAGACAACACTTAAACTTCCCAAGTATCGTAGCAATTATTTCCCTACCAAACTACTTTCTTCCGTTTGAATGGTGGGATTGACCTCATCCATAATTCGAAGAATTTCGGCCCCGTTCTCCAGGAAACGAGCGGTCAGATCCGGATCAAAATGCTGGCCGCTGCCCTCTTGGATGATACCGAACGCCTTTGTAGCGGGAAACGGTTCTTTGTACGGTCTTCTTGAGGTCAATGCATCGAAAACATCCGCCAGCGCACAGATCCGTCCGAAGATGGGTATCGAGGAGCCGCGTAGTCCGCTAGGGTAGCCGCTGCCGTCCCATTTTTCATGATGCGCCAAAGCGATTTGCTCGCCAGCCTGCAACAGTTCCGAGTCTGATCCGGCTAATATCTTCGCACCGATGGCCGGATGCGTTTTTATGATCTCAAACTCTTCCTCGGTCAAATTCCCTTTTTTCATCAGGATATGGTCCGGAATCCCCATTTTGCCGATGTCGTGCATGGGCGCCGCGTACAGTAACAGCTTGACCTGCTTTGCATCGAAGCCCATCTTTTCCGCCAGTAACGCGCTGTAGCGGCTCATGCGGACAATGTGTTCCGACGTGTCCTCATCCTTGAATTCCGCAGCCAGAACCAGCCGGTGAATGGTATCCAGATAGGATTTCTCTAAATGCTCTTCAGATTTACGAAGTTTTAAAATTATCTGGTTCAAATCCGACGCGTGCTGGTTTAACTGGCTATTTGCTTGCTCCAGTTGCGCGCGCTTTTCTTTTTCGGACTGATGCACGCGCTTCAAATCCTCAGCATAACGCTGTAGCTGCTTATACCCATCACTCTGATCGTCAGCGGTGTGTATATTCGGTATGATCGGTTTCGTCATGGAAGCATCCTATTTGGTAAAAGCTAACCCAGAACCTCTTCCACCTTGTGAATCAGATCCAACGGACTGAACGGCTTGGAAAAATAGTCGTCGGCCCCGGCATCCAAACCGGCCTGCTTATCCGCATCCTGGCCCATTGCCGTCAGCATGATGATGGCGCAGTTGTTGCAGGCCATGTTCTGGCGTATCTGCCGGGTCGCCTCCAGACCGTCGATGCCGCCCGGCATCATAATATCCATGATGATCAGGTCGGGAATTTCCTTCTCCGCCAGCTTGACCGCGTCATCTCCGTTATCGGCCTGTAAAATGCGATAATCATTGAGATCCAACGTCACCTGCACCAGATCTCGGACCTCCACTTGGTCATCCACAATCAGTATCGTTTTCATGATGCCTTGTCCTTTGCTTTTAATCTGGCCGTTTTTGCCCCAGAGGAATAGTGATTTGGGCCGTCGTGCCTTTGCCGAATTCGCTTTGTACACTTGCGGTTCCACCATGCGCCTCGGCGATGTATTTCACGATGCTCATGCCCAATCCCGTGCCTTCGATGGCGGTGCTGGTAGCGTCCGCACGGTAGAATTTGTCGAACACACGCTTGACCTGGTCCTGCGTCATGCCCATGCCCTGATCCTCAACCGAGATTTCATAGGCGGCTTCGCCCTTTCGTCCGGTGATGCGGATCAACCCGCCCTTGGGTGAATATTTCACGGAGTTGCTGAGCAGGTTCCGGACGGCTTGCCCCATCTTTTCAGAGTCGACGAGAAGTTTCGTGTCTTCGTCTTTCAAATCGACTTCGAACGTGTGCTTCTCAGTCAAGCTCTGGAAATGAGGAATGAGCGGAAGAACGAAATCCTCGACCTCGCACTCTTTTTTATCCAGCGTGAATCCCTTGCCCGATTCGATGCGGGAGATGTCCAAAAGGTCGTTGATGATACTGGCCAGGCCGATGGCCTGCTTGTTGATGTAGGTGAGGTATTTCTCCTTGTCCTTCGGCTCAAGATTGGTGCGGGTCAGCAGTATTTCCGAAAAACCCAGGATGGAGGTCAGCGGCGTTCGCAGTTCGTGCGCGGCGGTGGAGATGAACTCCGTTTTCATCCGGTCCACTTCCCGTTCGTTGGTCACGTCTTGAATCAGCGTCACGACGCCATTTACCAATCCGTCCTTCCTCATTACGACCGATGTTCGCCCGCGCATAATCCGGGCGGCATTCGTTTCCGGGTCAGAGACCTGGAAGTCAAATTCATAGCTGGGTTGCTGCTTGTTCAGGGTGTGAGTGAATTTTTCACTCAGACTGGCGTCTTCAATCGCGAACTGGATCGGTTTATTCTGGACATCCTCAAACCGGATGCCCAAGGCTTCCTCCGCCATCCGGTTTATCTGGATGACACGGTTGGAAGCATCGGTCACGACCAGGCCATCAGTTACGGACTTCAATATTCCGTCAATCTGATCTCTCGATTTCTCAACATCATATAAGGTATCATTAAGTTTCTGGGTGCGTGCCGCAACCTTGTTTTCCAGGTCTGCCGCATATTCCTTCAATTTATTTTCAGCCTGGATGCGCTGGTATTCCTCGCGAGCCGTGCTCAGTCTGGCCTGCACGATGGGCGAGAGATGCCCGGCGATTGACTCCAACAACTGGATATCCCGGTCGTTGTAATCCTCGGATTTGTTGGCGACCATCATCAGTCCGATGACTTTGCCCTGTTGGACGACCGGCGTGGCAATGACGCGTTCGATGGGGATATGCCCATCCGGCGTCTTGCCCAGTTCGTTTGACATCTGTGTCTTTTTCTCGGTCAGGGCCCTTCCCCAGAGCCCTTTCCACGACTCGACGGGGAAGATGATATTTTTCTCCGGCATCTTGCATTCTTCCCACACCTGCCGAGTCAGCGAGGGGCAGACAAGACTACTTTCATGGTCGAGATAGCCGAAAAGGCCGTAGGGACTTTCAAGTTCCCCCAGAACAACATCCATTACGTCGGCGTACATGTCCTTGTCCGGCTTGGTGAGACAGATCTCCGCGATCCAGTTCTTCACCTCCAACTGGTGGTTCATTTCATGGATTTCCATCTCGGTGGCCCGGCGTTCTGTGATGTCGCGGAAATACCACACGCGGCCAAAATACGCCCCCCCCGCGTCATGCATTGGAGCCGAGTAGCGGTCAAATATCAGGTCTTCTTTCAAAACAATTTCTTCATGGCTGATTTCACTCCGATTCGCGTAGATGCTTTGTACTCTGTGCATGAACGCATCAGGATTCATCATCTGATCCGTCACGAATTTCAGGATGGATTCGTCGGATCTGGTTTCAATAAGGTCACTTGGGATGTTCCACAACTCAACAAACCGTTGATTGTAAGAAATGATTACGCCGTTTTCATCAACCACCAGAATTCCATCGATGGTGGCTTCCTGCTGGGTGGACAGAATGATGTTTTTGAAGCGTATCTCCTTCTCCGCCTGCTTGCGCTCGGAAATATCCCGGATGTTGCACTGGATCACCTTGCGGTTATCCACCTGGTATACGTTGCTGACAAATTCAACGTCTATTGTTTGCCCATCATGGGTTTCCAGAGGCAAATCTTCATAGCGGATATATTCATTTTTCTGCAATAATGAGAAATTACCCTTATTAGTGAAGATGTCGTCGAATATTCCCAATTCCCATATTGTCTTTTCGAGGAAGCTCTGCCTGGAGTATCCCAGCAGGTCGATCATGAAGGGATTCACATCGACAATCATCCCCGTTTCCGTATCAAGGATAAGAATGCCGTCCTTCGCTGATTCAAAAAGCCGTCGATAGCGGATCTCACTTTCACGGATAATCGCCGCCGCTTGCCTCTGTTCTGTAATGTCCCGTCCGTAAATGTTCACATACTCTTTACCCAGAATAGGTATGAATTTACACGAGAAAGCCCGATCCGCAACATCAATCTGTATCTCGTCACGATGACCTGTATGAAGGGCGGAACGGACCCGTGCGCTGATCTTTTCCGGCGCCGTCTCGCCGGAACGGACGTTCCAGGCGTTTAGAATCGGTGCCGCAGCCTGATTGGCGTATGAAATGCATCCGTCTTTATCCAGTCGCAAAATGGGATTTGGATTTTCAGAAGGGAAACGTGAGAGAGACAGAACTTGGTTCTCTGCATCTTTACGACGTTTTTCAAGTCCGATTTTGTTCAGCGCGAAACCCAAGTCTCCGGCCATATCAGCGAGAAGGGTTCTCTCCTCGGTGGCGAAAATATTTTCAAGCGGGTTCGTCGTAATTACGAGAAACCCATAAGTCCTATCTTCGCTGATCAAGCGGCAGCAAATCGTATCACTATTCTCACCATGAGTGAATATGGGACAGGAAACGCAACCTGTGGATTTGTCGGCGACAATGAATATTTGATCGCTCGACGACGTGTTTGCAAGACAGTGAGGTAAAATATGCTGACTCAGTTGCTCGGCGAGCAGTGGAAATATATCTGAAAGACCGCTATCGGCAAAAGTGTACGGGTTTCCCGCTTCGTCCAAGAGAATAATGAATGCGTCATTGTAACCACGGCTGACCACAAGGAAAGCGCAGACTTCCCGAATGAGCTTCTCTGTATCGGTTTGGTGGATGATTAACTGGTCTATATTTCGGATGGCATTTAAGACGAGATTGAGGTGCTTGATATTCTCCTCGTATTGCTTACGTTCGGTGATGTCCTGATTAACGCCTAGAAGCCGGATTGTCCGCCCCTGTGAGTCCTTCTCTACTTTGAAACGCACCTCCACCCAGACAATTTTGCCATCTCCAGTCAATATTCGAGTCTCAACTATGGCAAAATAATCCGGATCGTCGGATTCAAATGCAAGCTGAACATTTTGACCAACAAGTGGCTCGTCTTCCGGATGGACGTAGCGGCTCGCAAATTCAGCAGAGGACATCCGGTACCCACCCGCCTCTTCAGCCGTAATATTATGCAGTGAATAATACTGGTCGTTGAAAAGAAAAACATCAGTGGAATAATCATATTCCCAATAACCCATCCTGGCAATATATAGGGCTTCGTACAATTGGTTTTCATTTTTCCGTAACGCGGCAGTTCGTTGCGCGACAGCTTGTTCAAGATGTCGATTCAATTGGCTCAATTCAAGGTGAGTCCGGAGCCTTGCACGAACTTCATCAATATCGAACGGCTTGGTGAGAAAGTCGGCGGCCCCAATGGAAAGTCCGCGAACTTTTTCTACCGACGTGCCGACCTTGCTGAGGAAGATAACCGGAATATGATTCCCCCTTTCGGTCGCCTTGATGCGGCGGCATGTCTCATAGCCATCCATCTCCGGCATCAAGATGTCCAGCAAGACCAAGTCTGGTGGGGTCGGCCCCAGCACTATTTCAAGCGCCTTCGATCCATTATCAACGGCAGTGACACGATATTCGTCGGATATATTGCTGATGAGTTGATGGATATTCTCCGGCACATCATCGACGACCAAAATATTGAATTTCCCTCGTGGAGCGACATCCGCGCTCTCTACAAGTGGAATCGGTTTCCTGCGGTAGCGGCGTAATTCGATCTGGGTCAGTACACACAACTTGAGCCAATCGGGATTGACCGGTTTGGCAATGTAGTCAGCAGCGCCCATCTTCAGCCCCTTGGCTTCATCTTCCGACTCCACCATAGCCGTAATGATAATCACTGGGATACCCGCCGTGAGAGGGTCAACCTTTAGCCTGCGCAATACCTCGTAGCCGTCCATGCCAGGCATCTTGATATCAAGCAATATCAATTCCGGCTGAGGGGTACATGCCGCCAGTTCCAGCGCCTTTTCCCCACTAGTCGTGGCGGCGACAGCATACGTATCGCCCAGAATGCTTATCATTGCATGCAGGTTTTCGCTCGCGTCATCCACGATGAGGAGCCTTTGTTTATCGTTGCTGTTTTCCTTCATGGTTGCAGCTCCATTTCTTATAACTCCCCGCGCAATCGGGCACGTAATGCGCTGATCTGGGCAAGCGCATCGTCAATGGCAAAACGATCCACCGTGGCGGCGATCTCGTTCATTGTTTGCTCCGTGTCGCCGCCGATTACGCCTGCGTGCAATTCTGCGAGTAGTGTCTCGGCCTCGCCCAAATCGCTCTCAAGTAGGATGGCCAGTTTGGCCAAACCGCAAAACAATTCGTCGCGCCCCAGCACCACCTTTATTATCGGCGTCGCAACCTCAGGTGCTGTGAGTCCGTCGATCTCACTTATAAGCTGTTTCAGTATTCGCTGCAGGTGGTTGAATCGTGCGGGTTCGGGCATCTTTCCCTGCTTCAGCAGGACATCCAGTTCGGCAACAAGGGTAGATAGTTCGTTCGCACTGATGGTGCCGCAAACTCCCTTGAACTCATGGCAAAAGACCTCTCCCGCTGCTATGCCTTCCGCTACGATCATGTGTTGCAACTGATCAATCGCACTGTGGTAATTCTGGCGGAAACGTTCCAGCTGCTTACGATAAGCTTCTATATTGTCTCCAAAGAGGTGAATGCCGTTCAATGCATCGATACTCTTTATGGCCAGCAAGTCGGTAGGAGGAATTTGAGCGGCGGCTTTGGCACTGGTTACAGCAGAAGATGGTCTTTCTACGGAGTTTTCGCTTGCAGACTGAAGTTTCTCCTCGGTTACAGGTTGGCTTGTAATCGTCGCGTTTTCGTCGAGCGCATGTGGTGTCTTGACCCACTTCAGCAGCACCTTCCACAGATTGTCCGGCTCGACGGGTTTGGCGATGTGGTCGTTCATGCCAGCATCCAGACAACGCTGGCGGTCACGTTCCGTCGCGTTGGCAGTCATCGCAACGACAGGTAACGCTGCGAATTGTGGCAGTTTGCGGATTTCCCTAGTTGCCGTGATGCCGTCCATTACCGGCATCTGCATGTCCATAAGCACAATTTCGTAAGTCATTTCTTTGACTTTTCCCAGAGCGATCTCTCCGTTCTCGGCAAGATCGACGGCAAAACCGGCACCGCGCAGCAGTCCTGAAGCCACCTCCTGATTGAGTTCGTTGTCTTCGACCAGCAGGATGCGAGCCCCTTTGATGACGGTGAGCTTGCTCTCCACCACAGACATATCATCACCCATCTCCCGCCTCACGGAACTCACCCCCCCCCCCAACACGTTCACCACGGTGTTGAACAGCATGGAAGCGCTTACCGGCTTGATGATCACTTCTGCCAGATTGATTTCTTCGGCATCCCTGATTGCTTCCTTATTTCCATAGGCTGTGACCATATCGATGTGCGGTGAGTGGTTGAATGGACGTGTACGCAGTTGGCGAGACGTCTCACGGACATCCGTGCCAGGTATTTGCCAGTCGAGGAAAATTATAGTGTAGGGCTTGTCCTGTGCTTCGGCGCGTTCAACGGCATTGAGCGCAGCTTGTCCCGAAGCTGCCTTGTCGGCAACTAAGCCCATGTCTTCCAGCAGACCCTTTATCACGGAGCAGGCATTCTCGTTGTCGTCGACCACCAGCGCTCGGCCCCCGCGCATATCCGGTTTCAATATCCGTCGGCGCTCAGCGCCTGCAACCTTGCCGAGAAGAGCGGTGAACCAAAACATGCTGCCCTTGCCGAATTCGCTGTCGACCCCGACTTCTCCGTGCATCAACTCCGCAAGTTTCCTGGAAATAACCAGCCCAAGTCCGGTGCCTCCGTACTTGCGCGTGGTCGATGCATCCGCTTGTTGGAAGGACTGGAATAATTGCCCGCGCTGCTCGGAAGAAATGCCGATACCTGTATCATTCACGGCGCAGTAGAGCAGCACATCCTCGTCGCTTTGCTCGCGCACTCGGATGACGACATCAATCTCGCCCGCTTCGGTGAATTTGACGGCGTTATTGACGTAGTTGATGAGTATTTGACCCAGGCGCAGTGGATCGCCGATCAGCTTGCCAAGGCACATCGCGGCCGACATCGAAAACCAATTCCAGCCCTTTTGCGGCCGTTTTGGGAGCAATCTGGTCGGCGACATTTTCAAGCACTTCCTTCATATCGAACTCGGCCTGCTCAACAGTCAACTTTCCTGCTTCTATCTTCGAGAAGTCGAGGATGTCGTTGATGATACACAGCAGATATTGGCCTGACCTGCGTATCTTCTTCAGGCACTCGCACTGGTTCGGCGTCAGTTCGGTTTTCAGCAATAGATGCGACATGCCGATGATTGTGTTCATCGGTGTTCGTATTTCGTGGCTCATGTTGGACAGAAAGTCCGATTTCGTTCGGCTGGCTTTTTCAGCGATGACCTTGGCTCTCTCCAGCTCGACTGTCAGACGATTGCGCTCAGTGACGTCGCGAGCCGCTGCAAACACGCCCTGCAACTTCCTTTCGCGGTCATAGAAGGTGCTGGCATTGTAGGATACCATTGTCTTCTTGCCGTCCCGATTGAGTGCGGTGAGTTCATAGTCGGTGACCGTACCTTCGGTCAACACTTTCTTGATGCCCGCCTCGGCTCGCGCCGGATCTGTAAAATAAATTTTGAACGGTGAGCCGATCAGCTCGTCGCGCGTACAACCAGTGAGCACTACCATCTGCTTGTTGATATCAGTGATGATACCTTGAGGATCTGTGGTTATTATCGCATCGATATTGGACTCGATGAGAGAGCGTGTGTAGAACTGCTGATTACGCAAGCTCTGATCGAGCTTCATACGTTCCTCTTCGATCTGCTTGCGCGCGGTGTTGTCGGTGCCGATCAACAGATATCCGATGATGGCGTCCTGATCGTCCCGTAGTGCAGTAACCGACATCACCGCAGGAAAACGACTGCCGTCTTTGCGGATGTAGGTCAATTCGTAGATGTCTTCAATGCCGCGTGAGGCCTTGAACACCAAGGCCTCGAAACCCGGTGTTATCATGGTATTAAGTTCAGCAGAGAGCGCCTCGGCGCGCGCAATCATTTCCAATGGGTCGGAAATATCGGCGGGGGTGATCTTGTTCATCACCTCTGCTGCGAGATAGCCCAGCATACGCTCGGCGCCGACGTTGAATATCTGGATTACGCCGTGAGCGTCGGTGGCAATGCTCGAGAAATTGGCACTGTTGAATATCGCTTTCTGCAGGGCTTCCGCGGTAAGCAGAGCTTCCTTCCGACGCACCTCCGAAATGCCATTTGAAGTGTCGCAATCCTTGTCGATAGCAGGAGAGTCCTTTTTCTTTTGAGGGGGGATGTCGTTCATTCGAAACCTGGAATCCGGATGCCGAAGAACGCCAGCAGGGTCAAAACTCCAAGTACGATTACCGATCCTGTCATCAATAACGATTCCATGCTGTTTCTCCTCATTTTCATTCGAGTCTACGTCTTTACAGTACGTCTCGGATAGACGTATCGTCTATAAGGAAGTTTAAGCGGAGCACTGCGAATAAGTCACAGTATCTAGGCAAATAGTCTATACGGGGTGGTGGTCAGAAAAGAAATATGCCTGGACGAGTTCCGGATCATCCTGGACAGCGTTCTCGGCGGTGATGCCCGAGCGGTAGCCCCCTGGTCGGTGCTGTAGATGCTGGGAGAATGGGGGGGTGTGGACGGTACGGATCATGCCGTTGGCTAAGGGAACCATGTTCCCGGCAAGAGGTGAAAATTTCTTCTTTAGCTGTTGTATGAATTCGAGAAATTGGTCGCAATATCTAAAATTAAATCCTTTTATTGGCCGTTTACTGGCAAGATCAAATCCTTGGATAAGCCCAATTTGCCACGCCTCTGAATTCGTTGACAAAGACAGTAGTTGCGCCATTACTAAAAGACGTATCTTTCAGCGATAACCGTTAAGCGCACGCTCGCGCCTGAGTTTCCGCTCAACCGAGCGGGCCATTTGGACGGCGGCCCGATCGACCGCCGCCTGCAAATCAGTATCTTTATCCTCAACGACGATTTTTCGGGTCGGGCGTAAGAGCACTTCGAGACGGCAAATATTATGTGCCTCGTCCGGTGCGGAGGTTTGGGAGAGTTTCACCGAAACACGTGCAATTTTCGTGGAATATCGACCAAGCGCGAGACGTATACGACCTTCGATGCTCGCCTTCTCCTCGTCGCTTATCTCGAAATCGCCATTGATAATGGTGACATTCATAGTTGTCTCCTATGTTCTTCAGAGAGATGTTTCTTGCCGAAACGTGTTGCACGCCTGCTTATCGACGGTGATTTCGGGAAACGCGCCGAACGCCGCTGCGGATCGAGGAGAAAGGCGATTAAATCGCTGGCAAATTGATCCGGGACTTCGAGTTGAGCGTAATATCCGCAATTCGGATATGTCGTGAGGGTGATGCCTTCCGAATGGGCAACGGTTTTTCTGCCGTGTCGTATTGGAATGAATGGGTCTTTCGATCCCCAGAATAGGGCGATGGCGGGCATAAGGAACATCCGTTGGGCCACTCCTCCTCCGTATGAGTGGCCGCATACGTGGGCGCACTCGATTCCTAAGGTGTCCATCCACGTCGCCACCATTGCCGAATGCCATTCCAGCGTATAGCACGCACCGGAGCGGCCGGAGTACCCGTGGCCGGGGAGATCCGGCATCTGAACACGGAAGTGTTCAGCCAACAATGGTGCAACGCGCCGCCATGTGCGATGGGAATCGTATAGTCCGTGAAGAAGAAGCAGCGGATATCCTGAATCCATTTCGCCCCAGGCGATGGATACATCGTCGACAATCGTTTCATGGGCCGTACCTATCCTTTCCATTGTCGAGTTCCTTCCGGTTGCAATCAAAATACAAGATTTAAATGGCTGCCAAGTATCATCATGAACCTTTGCCAACTAGTTTGACAATTAGGAAGATTGAGCTTGTATCTTCGAAATATTCGAGGTAACATTTTTTAATGGAATGGATCAACTACCATCATCTCCTTTACTTCTGGACTGTTGCGAAGGAAGGGAGCATCGTCAAAGCGAGCGAAGTGCTTCGCCTGGCGCAACCGACGATCAGCGGCCAGATCAAGCGATTCGAGGAGGTTCTAGGGGAGAAGCTTTTCGACAAAAAGGGGCGCAACCTGGTTTTGACCGAAGTAGGGCAAACGGTGTTCCGCTATGCCAATGAGATTTTCACCCTCGGTCGAGAGATGCAGGATGTGTTGAAGGGTAACCCCACCAATCGCCCGCCCAAGGTCATCATCGGTATCGCCAACTCCTTTCCCCGGTTGATCGCACATTTACTGCTAGCTCCGACCGTTCAGCAGTTAGGGCCGCTCAACCTCGTTTGTAGAGAAGACAAACCAAAAGAGCTGTTAGCCGAACTGGCGATTCACAACTTGGATGTGGTTTTAACCGATACGCCGATGGACCCTTCCATCAGAGTCAAGGCTTACAATCACTTGCTGGGAGAATGCGGACTTACTGTTTTTGGATCCGGCGAAATGGTTACGCGGTATAAACGAGGTTTTCCGCAGTCCCTTGACGGCGCTCCGTTTCTTTTACCGACCGAGAATACCGAAATACGACAATCCATAGACCAGTGGTTTGTTTCTCGGGAAATACGCCCGCAAATCGTCGGCGAATTTGAAGACAGCATCCTTCTTAAGGTGTTTGGACAATCCGGCATGGGGCTTTTCCCTGCACCCAGCGTCATTGTCGATGAGATGCGGAAACGATACAACGTTCGCCCGGTCGGCACACTGGATGATGTGCGTGTTCGGTTCTATGCCGTTTCGGTGGAGAAGAAACTGAAACACCCTGTCCTGGTCGCAATCAATGAAGAAGCCCGTAAAAAGATTTTTGGCAACGGAGATTGATGACTACGTACATATGCCGGAAACGAACATGACAACTCATTCCGATCTAGGCATGAAATGCATATGGAAATCCTTAAACCGGTTGGAATGACGTATTCCTGCCAAAATCCAGGTTACTCACTTCTCAGTTTTGATTCCACCAATCTCTTCTTTGTCTTTTTGCTTGTCTTTCTTTTTCGCTTTTTTTTCTTTCTTGGTGAGTTTTGGTTTGTTCGATTTATCCTGTCTTTTTTTCTGATCTTTATCCTGCATCGGTTTGTCGCCTTTCAAGGATTTTCGGATTGTTGATATCACATTCGAGCATCGTTTTTACGCACTTGCTGTTATCGTACGGCGGAAATGATCAGCCAGACAGCCCTCCACTATACCGCTGATCTGATCGGATAGCGTCCGGTGTCCATCAATGTTGCGATCGGTCTTTATCAGGATATTCATGGTGTTCGTCTTTCTTTCAGGATGATGGCGGCTGGCGACATATTTTGATTGCCATAGCGTGTGTAACCCCAACCTCAACTGGCAAGCGCGATTGGGAAAAGTAAGACTGCTAGAAATAATAGCGGAAGGCCGCGCCGCCCTGGATCCAGAACGCGGCCCCGAATTCACCGAACATGATGCCCGGAGCCATCTGGAAAACCAGGTCGAACGGCTGTTGCTTGAACTGCAACGCCAGACCGATGTCTCCCTCCACCGCTCCGGCCATGTTGGAACCGCTTCGGTAGGAATGATGGGAATCCCCCCAGAAGGCGAAGACCAGGCCGGGACCGACGAACCAGGTGAAGTCGAGCGCCTCGACCTTGACGATGTCGTGCAGCCAGAAGAGGTAATCGGCCGCCACGAAGCCGCCATGAAACGACCAAAATGGGCCGATGTTGGCCTGGATGCTCATCCAATCGGCCACGAATGTGTTGGTGGAGAGTGCCGGTCCCGGCCATCCGACACTCAAGCCCAAGCCAAAACGACCCGGCTGCTCGATGTTGCTGGCGTTTGCAATCGAACCGGTCGCCGAGATGGCCAGTATGCAGATGGCTATAGCGGCCAACACCCTGAGCCTTCTGGCTATCTGTCTTTTTATGGACATGTCTTTCCTCTTTTTCCAGGTTCTTTCAACTCGACGTTCCACCGCAGTACCGGAAAATTCCGAGTGTCTGCGTTTTAACTGGATCGATTTAAATCCGGTATGTCATGGCTATTCCGCCACAATCTTGATTGTGGGTTGGAGCCTGTAGCCATTGGCATTTTCCTTGAGCGACTCGGCGGCGTCGAAGTCCAGACGGATGACGGTCTCATGATCCGCTACGATGTCGAACTGGCCGACCAGTTTGATCTTCCCGGACGGGACCGTCACGGGATGTTCGATCCCGTCGATGGTTGCCACGGGCGCGGTGGTTTCGGACAGATAAAGGCGAATCTGGGTGATCTTGCCCTCGCCCAGTTCAATGCTGCCCAGCACGGTCGGGTTGTCCTTGAGAAGAATCAGATCGAAGGTGGCTTCCTCCTCGGACAGAATGTTCACCCAGGCGGGTTTGTCGATGTCGCTTCCAGCCGTCTCGTAATCGCTGGAATCGCCGTCATTGTTCTGGTCGCCATCCTCATCTTCGCTATTTCCCTGCGGGACGAAATGAACGGATACCTCGGAGAGCGTGACTTCCAGCTTTTCCACGTTGGCAGGCGTATCCTGAAGCGTCACCGTTACGGTCCCTGTCTCGGAACCCGAATCGCTCGAACAGGCAGCCAGGACGCCCGATAGAACCAATATAATCACCTGAATCCAACAGAAACGTTTCATGTTTTCCTCACTTCTCCAATGTAGTCATAATTTCTCTGTTTCAATCCTGAACGACTCATCTGGACTCCATTTTCGTGTAGATGTCGCGTTCTCGGGGTTACCGGACGGGTTCGACGATGATGCTGCCATTGATGTTGACCGCCGTCTGCGATAGCAGCCTTCCATTCATTGAAGAACCGGTTCCCAGAATGATCGCCGTTTCACATAAGACTATCCCTTCGAAATGTGCAGTCGTTCCGATCTTGAGTTGACCGAAGGTTTGCCAAAAGATGTTTTCAGGTACGGCACCGCCGCTCAGGATGACGTGGGTTCCGGAAGCCTGGGCGACATCTCCTGCAATCTGGAAGATCCAGACATCATTCGGTCCACCATCAAGAGTTACATCCGTTGATATCAACACATTCGTACCCCACTTATAGAGTCCGGGTGTCAGTGTCAAGCCGCCGATTTCTCCGCTACCAAGTTCGGTGTCGTCAGGTATTAAGCGTCCGGCCGCATCGACATACGCGGTTTCCATGTCGCTCACCGCAGTCGTCAGATATGAAGGAGTTGGAGATGTATAGTCGGCTGCAAATACCATTCCGGTGACCTGACCGGATGTCGCGTATTCATTACTCGCGTCCATCATGAGCGAGAACCCCGTGATGGCAGTCGAATCGATTGGACTTACACCGATGTTTCCAGTAACGGCAGAGATTGGAATTGTATCGATTCCTGACTTCGCCAGGATCACGAAATCCCCGGCCAGGCCGAGAAGTACGGGGGCTGGTCCAGCGAACATATTAACTCCAGTCGTGAAACTCCACACATGGTCGCTGGACAGCTCGTTGCCAGCCATGTCCTTCACATCCGCGGTAATTCTCGCCTGATAAAGGGTTTCGAATTCTAAATTCACGAGTGGATTAAAAGTCGCGCGCTTGTCTAAGCAGGAGATTTCTCCGGATACGGAAACCTCGTCAGGTCCCACAATCGTAAAGGTGGCCGCAGTCAGCGAGGTTGAGCGCATCGCCTCGGAGAAAATTACGGTAATGCTTCGGTTTATGGGCACGCTCAGAGCGCCGTCGGCAGGATTGGTGGACAGAACAGTGGGGTCCGTTGTGTCCTCAACTTCTGTCGAGTCCTTATCGGTCGTGGAGTCCCCATCTGACGTCGAGTCCCCATCGGTTGTCGAGTCCCCATCGGTCGCCGAGTCGCCATCGGTCGCCGAGTCGCCATCGGTCGTCGAGTCGCCATCGGTCGTCATGTCCCCATCGGTCGTCGAGTCGCCATCGGTCGCCGAGTCCCCGTCTTTGGAATCTCCACAGGCGATGACCAATATGGTGGCCATGACGGTCGCGGCGAGCAAATAAATTCCGCTCTTGAATACGTTTCCCATTGAAACCTCATTCCGTTGATTTATCTCGAATTACACAGTCAATACCAATTGACTGGAATACTATTTATTCTATCCTTACGATCCGTTCTTTCGCCTTTCGGTCTTCCCAGGGAAAGTTGTCTATTCTTCCCTGGGAAGATCAGACCGTTTAGTCCGCTCTGGATCATTTCAGGTGAAGCGCTTCGAGTTTCTTGATGATCGCTTCCTTGGTGTCGCCGAACCGCTCCTGGATAATGCCGTAGAGCTTGTCCGTGGAGCCTTCCGCCTTCTTGAAGTCGTCCTCCGTGAGCTCGCCCCAGGCTTTCTTCGGCTCTTCCCTTGAACTGATCCCACTTGCCTTTCACTTGATCCTGATTCATATGATACTCCTTCTCGGCCTATTTGCTGGATGCGTGCGATTCACGCTCGATGATGATCTCGACGCGGCGATTGTTGGCTCGACCCTCGGCCGATGAATTGTCCCCTACCGGGCTTCCCTGTCCCATGCCTCTGGCCCGAATGCGGTCAGCCGGGTAGCCATCACGTATAAGGTAATTGCGCACGGTGTCGGCTCGCTGTTGGGAGAGTTTCTGGTTATAGGACGCTTTGCCCATCGAATCGGTATGGCCTTCGATGATTAGATTGCGCTCGCTTACCGTTCTCAGGGCTTTTCCCACTTCATCCAGTTTTGACTTTGCAACGGGGAGAAGCGAGGATTGGTTGGATCGGAATAGAACGCTTCCGGATAAGGTTACAACCAGTCCCCGTTCGTCTTCCTTCACAGCGGCTAGTTTCGCGAGTTCCGCCAGAGCGGCGGCCGTTCGCGCTTCGGAATTACTCAGATCCCGTTTCACTTTGGCGTCTGCCGCACGCTTTTGAGAATCGATTAGATCCTGTTTCGCCTGTTTTGCGATATCGGCCTGTTCCGAATCATAGGCGGAATCCGAATTGATTTTGCTGGCCTTGTCCGCCGCCATGGTGCCAAGCGCTCCCGCCAGCTCGGATTTGCGCTGGGCGACGTAGGAGAGATCCAGCGTTCTGAATGAGTCGGAGTTTTTGTCGAACGACTGCTCGGCCTTGGCGAGCGCCACATGTGCCTTGTGCAATTCCGCCGGTGCCAGTTTAGCTGCCGGACCCTCGCTTGCCTGTTGATAAGCCGCTCTAGCGCTGATAAGTTCTTTCGGCGTTGCCGTTGCGCAACCGACGAAGAACACGACAAGAATCACGAGTAGTATAGCTTTCATTTTACGTTCCTTTCTTTGAGTTATTTGTTGTCTTGCCGAAGTTGCTTAACCCGTTCCATCGCTTTTTGGGCTTCCACTCTTTCGGCGTCACCACGGGATAGCGCCACGGCCAGTTCAGCGTCGGCTTCGGCACGCATCAGCATCGACGTGGCCTGCTCCTCTTCTCCGTCCTCGTTCAGTTTCTGAGCACGCGCCAGCTCCTCCTTGGCAAGCTGTAAATGCAGCGACGCCTGGGGTACATCCGAGGCTCCCACTTCCTCAGCAGCGCGGATCCCCGATGTCGATGCCTCCGATCGCAGGGGTACGCTGGCACATCCCGCAGCGAATGCTGTGGCCAGAATGGCCATGGTAAACAATAAAATTACGATGCTATTATTCATGAGATTCTCCTTTTGTGAGTTGTTTTGCGATTCCCAACCAAAACATTCGGTTGAGATGCCGCTCCTTCGTTTCTCAAAGTTCGTTCTTTCGTATGTCCCCTATTGGCGTCCGACCCTGAAAAATGAACACCAGACCGGTTATGACTCCTGCAATAAGGAGCACATGAACCCAGCCGCTGAACATGGTGTGTGTAGTTGTGACCGGCAGCCACAACAAAGCGAACATCACCAAAACCAACTATTTTTTGTAAGTCATTTGTTTTCCTCCTGTTTAATACAAGTCTCCTGGTTTGCCGGTTGATCGGAAAAGGCAATCCGCATCCGATCCAGTTGATCCATGAAATCGCTTTGTCTGAAGTACGACTTCCACTTTATGACGATGAAACTGCCCGCGAATCGGATGGCATTATTGCGAAAGTGATTGTGATACCAGGATCGGAAACTTCGAACGATGTATCGGACACGAAACGTAAGAAGCGTCGCGACGCGAGGAAAAACGATTGTGGGAAAATAGATCATAATGGCGGTTATCAGGCTTAGAATGTATCTCGGTCTGTAGAATCCGCTCATCAGCGTTATGACCGAATGCTGCAACTCCTTGGCATCGATTCCCTCATCCGGTTCAAAGAGAAGGAACTGGCCATCGTAGTATTGGTAGTCCAGGTGGTAAAGTCGGCCTTCGCTGTCAAGCCGTCTGGTCAACTCCGTTCCAGGCAGCGGAACTGGGAGAAGAATTTGGGCCGTGTCCAGGTGCTTGATAAAACTACGGAAACTCTTCATACGCCGCTGCAGAGAGATTTCGATCCGGTGTTTCGGTTTGGATGGGTAACCGAAAATCATCATACCGTGAACGAAGAAGCCATATTGATGATACACATCGAGTAAATCGAGAATATCCTTTTCATGGTAGCCCTTGCGCATCACCGTCAATTCTTCGTCGATGCAGGATTCGATGCCGATCGCCAGATTGTAGATCCCGGCTTTCCGCATTGCTTTGAGCAACTCCCCGTGATGGGCGTCGGTAAGCCGAATCTGCACCGTCATTTCAATGCGCCCCCCTGTTGTGTCAAGATAATCAGCCAGGAGGTTACAGAAGCGGATGGATTCATCCACGCCCGACGCGCAAAAGTGATCGCTGACATCGAAAAACTCCCGCGACTTTCTCGTTTCGATCAAATGGGCGATCTGCGCAACCATCCATTCTGGCGAGGCGCATCGCGATTTGTCTTTCACGGCGCAGAATTCGCAATTCATGTTGCAGCCGCGGGTTCGCCCGATAGGGTAAATATCCAACCGCGCGTAGCGGACGAGGCTGAAATCGGGAAAGGGCAATCCGTCCAGGTCTTCAATCGGCGCCATATCGTCAGTGAAGACATGAGAGCCATTCCGGTTAAAACAGATACCGGGCACGTGCAAAGGGTCTTCATTGAGTTCGAATGCCGACAGCACGTCCCGTATGATCGTTTCGCTTTCTCCCAGAGCCACAACATCAATGAAATTGTCCAGAGCTTCATCCGGAAGACTTCTGACGTGGTACCCGCCCGCGATCGTTTTCGCGCCGAGTTCATGGTATCGCTCGGCCAAATGATAGAGTCTTGGGATCGCCGACGTCATCGAACCGTAGAAGCCGACCACATCGGCCGGGCGGAGACTCTGGAGAACGTCGTGGTCGGGTAATCCGGCGGCGTCCTTCGGGCAGAACTTGCTGGGACAATTATTCTCGTCGATGATCTCAACATCCCAGTTCCCCAATTTCGAAGCGGCTGTTCCGACGCACACCGGCCCCAGGGCCGTCGTTGTCTTCGCTATCCGGCTATAAATGTTGAACGGCGGAAACGCGGGCAGGATCAGGCGAAACAAACGCCGGTGTCTTTTTTTTCGCGCTATCTTTTCATTTTCTGTCCGCAGGGAGGATGTTGCCTCATGTATGCTCATTGGGTTTCTCCTGAGATCAGCTATCATTCTTTTTCGACGACATCGCGGACAACAAATCGATAGGAAGCGGGAAAATGATCGTCGAATTCTTTTCGGTAGCGATCTGATTGAGGGTCTGCAAGTAGCGCAGTTGAAGCGCTGTCGGATTTTCCGACATGATATCCGCCGCCTCACGCAAACGGGTGGATGCCTGAAACTCTCCTTCGGCGGCGATGATTTTGGCGCGTCGCTCGCGCTCGGCTTCCGCCTGGCCGGCCATGGCCCGTTGCATCGTTTGCGGTAGATCTAACTGCTTGACCTCCACCAGCGTTACGCGTACACCCCATGGATCGGTATGCTTGTCGATGATCTCCTGAAGCGTCTGGTTGATCTTTTCCCGCTCGGACAGAAGTTCATCCAACTGGCTCTGGCCAAGCACGGAACGTAACGTGGTCTGACTGATCTGGCTGGTTGCGTACAGGTAATTCTCCACCTCGATCACCGCTTTGATGGGATCGAGTACCTTGAAGTACACAACGGCATTCACTTTGATCGATACGTTGTCAAGCGTAATGACATCCTGCTCTGGAACATCGGTGGCGATGACGCGCGTGCTGATTCGCACCATCCGATCGACGACCGGAATGATCCAGCGGAAGCCCGGCTCCAGAGTCTTCGTGATGCGCCCGAAGCGGAAAACCACACCGCGCTCGTATTGATTCAAGATGCGAATACCGGAAAACGTCAGCAGGGCCAGAATTCCGAATACGATTACCGATCCAGTCATTATTAACGATCCCATTTTGTCTTTCCTCTCGTTCAATCCAGTCTACGTTTTTATTGTATTCTTCGAGCCGATATATCGTCTATTAGGAAGTTTAAGCGTGATACTGCGAAATATTCGCAGTGTATGGTCGTTGTGCGTTGTGCTACCCGAAAACTCCATCCGGGCGATTTCGACGGTTTTATGGAAGATGAAATCCGGTGGATTGCATGCACATAGGATGTTAACTCAAAGCTGTTTCCCAAATTTCGGACTGGAGGAAATCGACGCGTGAGCCGAAAAAACGTAATGATTCCAAGAGAAAATTTTTTAGCTCCTTGCGGTCATCGCAAGCTACGAAAAAAACCTCTCTGTTGCCTATCAAAAAGATGAGTAATCCCAACATGTTGCAAACCGCCAAAATTCAGAGAATTTTCGACGCTACGACTGCATTGCTCCACCATTTTATTCTTGTATTATCAGGCAGTTATAATATTCCAGCCGTTTTGTGCGGCTATTGTGCGATTGCGATTCAGCAGTTGCACCGCCTCTCGTTTCACATTCGGACTGAGATGCATGTAGCGCTTTGTCGTGCGAATGTCGGGTGCATCTCTATTCAAGTGTTGTCAGCGTTACCCAACCTGCCCTGCGGGTCAATTTTTCGCACTGAATCAGCTACCAGATGAGCAGGCATAAAAAGAGAAGCGCCCGACAGGTGAAGACATCCCGGAAGCTCAGCTTCTGTGACACGATTTCGGCCTGCATGGCAGGAGTCCGAACTTCTTTCCCAAACTTCAAGGCCAGGCTGCCGTCCAGATGACCCGACTCCCGGGCGTGCGAGGCCGTCTTGTGCTGCAGATAGAAGTTGCCCCGACGGATCGTCATATTCTGCCGCTCGATGAAAGGCATGTTGATCGTCCAGGAGTCCTCGGAATTGAGCAAAGCCTCTTCAAGCTGTTCCTTTGTTCAGGAGATCAGCCTTTGTTCCACCTTGATTACCCGATCCTTACGCCGCGTCTTGATCACCTGCGCGTACATGCAAACCAGAGAAAACATGGACGCTACAGCCCAGGCATATGGCTCGAACCCGTCGCTCGTCATCAGGAAGCGCTCCTTGAATTCGCCACGCTCAATCGCCGCGCCGAAGACGGTCTTGACATTCCGATAGCTCCGCCGACCCACCACGCAGGACACCCACAGCCGCGACCAGACTTCCAGCAGCGTCAGAACCCAGATCGGCTTCAGTTTCGTGTCCACAAAGGTCCGCATCTCGTCGGCCTGAAGCTCAATCAGATCGAAACCCTTGAGCATCTTGTCATTGAACCGGTCGGCATGCCCGGCGGCTTTCTCTCTCCAGTTCGCCACCGTGTCCGGGGCCAGATTTTTGATTCGTGCCGTTGCCGAGATGCCAACGCCCTCCACGGCCATCGTAGCCACTTCGTCGAAGGTGGCGCGCGACTTTTGCAGGCGATAATAAGGCGTTCCCGCCGTGGAACCGAAGGTCTTCTTGCAGGCTTTGCAGAGATAGCGACGACGTCGGCCCTGGCGCGTTTTGTAGAACGAGTGCCGGATGATATTGTCCTTGCCAAACTGCCCATGAAGAGAACAATCCGGGTTCATACAGCAGCGGTCGTTAACGGGCTTGCGCTTCATCAGACATCTTTCCATGCTTGATAATCGGGAAATATCCTTTACGATCCATAATATAGAGATTCATCTGAGACAAGAAACAACATGCGATTAGGGAAACACCAACTATTTATGCTCTTTGGCGTAGTCCTCTATGAATTTGGTTGCAAGATTTTTGAAAAGAACCGACTCTTGAGGAGTTTGCTTGGGATCCTCACCAGCGAAAACCTGACTACGGATCCGACCAGCAATCTCTCGGGCCTGATATGAAAGATCTTAGGTTTCACGACTTGTGACGTACCTTCGCTTCGCAGATGATTAATGGTGGAAACAGTCTCGATGTAATCCAGGATGCGTTGGGTCACCGGACCCAGAATATGACCAAGCGCTATGCTCATCTGGACAACAGTCGGAGACGCAAGACGCTCAAGGTAATGGATGAAATATTCGTCAGCGAGTGGCCGACCAGGAATCGGGTTATGGTGGCAAAATGGTGACAAAACGGAAGAAAGGAGGCATTAAATGATGAAGTTCCCCCATTTCTGGGCGTTCCGCTCCTAAAACCGTTCTGATTCTATCTGGATAGGTTTGTCCGCAAGTGAAAAATGGGGGATTTTCATACGAGACAAGACGGACCTCAAGGTGTTAAGCAACGGGTGTCGAAGCCGCTATTTGCTTAACAAAATCCAAGAGGTCCATCGCCATGCTACATCAACTCGGGCACAAATTGCGAGCGCAAATCCATCATTTTTCGGGGGAACTTTCGACAAAGCTGGGCAAGGTGTCCACCCGTTTCGTGGAAGAGATGATTTACGGCATGTGCGCCTCGGGCTCGGTGCTGCTGACCGAGGTGGCGCGCCGCTTGGAGGAGCCCATCGCTCTGCACGCCACGCACAAACGCCTGTCGGCCAACCTCGACGACGAGAAATTGGAGGAGACGATTTCCGAATCGGTGCTGATCCAGGGCGCGAAGCGCATCCGGGACGACACGCTTTTGATCGTCGATCCGTCGGACATCACCAAGAAGTATGCGAAGAAGATGCAGTATCTGGCCGAGGTGCGCGACGCCAGCGAGAAGATAATCGGCGACGGTTACTGGATGTGCGAGGTGGTCGGCTGCGAGACGGGCGAGCACGACATCACGCCCCTGGCGCAGATTTTGTGGTCGCAGGCGTCGCCCGATTTCGTGAGCGAGAACCACGAGATTCTCACGCTGGTGGATCGCGTGCTGGCCGCCACGGAGCACCGGGGCATTCTGGTCTACGATCGCGGCGGCGACCGGCGGGAGATGCTCGCGCCCTGGACGAAGGACGAGCAGGTGCGCTATCTGGTGCGCCAGCGCGGCGACCGCCATCTGCTGTACAAAGGCAAGGCGAAGAACGAAATGGAGTTGGCTGAAACCTGTAAAACGCCGTATGCCGAAACGGTGGTGAAGGAAAAAGACGGCAAGGAGAAGGCGTACTTCATCCATTTCGGTTATCTGCCGGTGCGCCTGCCGGAATGCCCCGAGCGACCGTTGTGGCTGGTGGTCGTCAGAGGCTTGGGCAAGCGTCCCATGCTGCTGTTGACCACCGAGCCGATGCGGAGAAGCCGCAAGGTCTTGTGGTGGGCGGTTCAATCGTATCTGACGCGCTGGCGGGTGGAAGACACGATCCGTTTCGTCAAGCAGAGCTATGGCCTGGAGAACGTGCGGGTCTTGACCTATCGGCGCTTGAAGAATCTGGTGACGTTATTGCTGGCTCTGATGCATTTCACGGCGGTGAAGGTGGGGCTGGAGGCCCGACTGAAGATCCTGGCCTTGCACGCATTGGACGCAGCCAAGCGATTATTCGGCATCCCCGACTTTCGATATTACGCTTTAGCCGACGGTATGAGGGACATTCTGCACAAAGCCGGAAAGGGAACTCTGCACAGCAGAGCCGACAAACGCCCACCCGATCCACAACTACCCCTTTTCGACTCATGAAAAATGGGGGAACTCCATATTAAATGTTCTTGACTGGAAAGGGAAAGTATTGTAGTTTCGCGGACTAACGACTCTTACGGAGGAGTTGCCGAGTGGCCGAAGGCGGCGGTCTTGAAAACCGTTGACGGGCAACCGTCCGGGGGTTCGAATCCCTCCTCCTCCGCCAGTATTACCCTGTATTATCAATCACTTCGAGTTTGGGACCACCCAAAGTGTCCCTATAGTGTCCCAAAGTATTCAGCACCTGCACCCGTCTGGTCAAATAACAATAATAGGTACTTTTCGTCGAGATATCATAATGTTAACCTCGATTTCAGCCCGTTTTCACGTCCGCGCCCATCACGCGGCTTTCCGGTAGTAGTATTTCAACAATCCGCCGAGGCGTTCCCGGCAGTGAATGTCGCCCTCCGTTCGGGTCGGATCGTGATCGGATGCCGGGAAAAGCAGCAGGTTGTCCTGGCCTTGATGATTGCGTTCCTCGTGGTAATGCGCCAGATATTCGCGCATCGCCGTCCACAGGCTCTGCTCGCCGAATAAGACGAGCTTCGAGATGCACTCGGATTTCGCCGAGAGCACAAGCCGCTCCGAATAGGCATTCAGATTCGGGCTTCTGATCGGGAGGCGAATCGGTTTCACACCAGCGTCATTGAGAATACGCCGGAATGATGTGCAGAATTTCGTATCCCGATCCATGATCAGATAGCGTTGGTCGTCCAGACGCCCCAAGTCCGCCATCGTGGCGTTGATGGCCATCCTCTTCATCCAGGCTTCATCCGGGTTGGGCGTGATGCCTGCAAGATGAACCTTCCGGCTGCCAACCTGGATGAAGAACAGCACGTAGTACGTAATCAGCCCGAAAGGCGTGAAAACCTCCGCCGTAAAGAAATCGCAGGCGGAAAGAACGTCCTCGTGGAACTTGATGAAGTCGGCCCAGGGCATGGTCGGCTGTCGCTTCGGAGCAGGTGGAATGCCATGTTTTTTCAAGATGTTTCCGACGGTCTGATCCGAGACGGTGAGACCGAGGTTGGACAAAGCACCCATGATGCGATCGTAGCCCCAGCTTGGATTCGCCTCGGCGATGAGAAGAATCAGATCCTCGATTTCTTTGTCCGTAGGAGGTCTTCCTGCTTTCTTGCGATTGGCCGAGCTATCGAACTTCCTGGCGACCAGATCCCGGTACCATTTCAGCACGGTTTCCGGTTTGACGATGTGGGCGACATCTTAAAGCGCCTTTTTGCCGATCCGGTTCCCGATGGTTGCCAGTCGAATGCGCTCGCTGTTGGTCAGCTTGATTTTCCCGTCAATCTTCGAACGCAGAATTTCGTTTTCCGCCGCCAGATATTCGTTGCGTGCCAACAGTTCCTCCCTTCGACCATCGCCAAGGCTTCCACGGGTTTCATCTCACGCCTCCTTCATCGTTGCAACCAGCCAGAACAACAACATCTTTTCGATAAAGGCGAAGATAACAGGCGCGGGCGAGGGACGCAAATTTCGACCATGGATATGAAAACGAGTTAAAATGGACGCTAATACCTTGATATCTCACAGGGAAATGCCTGTTTTTTGACCGCACGGGCGCAACCCGCGCACGGGTGAAGTGATCCAGGTGGACGAGAAGCATCTTCCGTTTTTTAAGGTCGGCAAGGACTTGCGGGAACGGGTGGATGGGAAAAATTCACCGACGTGACGGGTGGGCGAAAATAAAGGTTCGTTTACCAGTCTGGCCTCGTAGGAAAGCATCCTTTACTTTCGACATCGCCTTTCATATCCGAGGTACGCTGGCATGAAATTGGATTGGGCTACTCCGACCGTAATCGGCTACTATTGGGCCTCCATCGAAAAGAAACCGCAGGTGATAATCTCGTGAAAACGAATCCGAAACGAATCCGGGTGTCGTTCATGCATAGAAAGTGAAATAAGACTATATAATCAGTATGTTATCATGTTTTCTCTGATTGCTTTTTCTTCTGAGAGGTGTCGTTCACATAGAAAACACCTGGACCCTGTAGAATCGATTATCTCTGAGTTATCAGATAATTTAAGTCCGTTCGTTGCCTACCCCTGTCGTCTATCAACCTGCCAGCACCTCAAGAAAATATACTTTAAATCTCCAATCATTCTAAGAACATGCAGGATATTCATGCTCAGAAGCGCATAAGCTGTCTGGCCTACCCTTGATGGCGATAATTTCATAGCAATATCAGTGTGTTAAATGGGATGTACAGCGACCCTCCAGCGATTCGTTTCCCAAATTTTCAAATCCCGGCGAGAAGGCGCGCTTGGCCCATTCACCCGATGCTCAATCTCGCTCGATTCCAGTCCGGATTGGAATCTAGGGAACCACAAATGCGCGAAGAGTGTAAAACGTTTTAGCGGTCAAGCACGGATTTCACCCGTTTCAGATCGTTTAGGTCCACCTTCGACAGACGGTTGACGATGTCCCGGCGAATTTCGTCAGCCTCGCGGCGGAGATACGGCATCACCTCAACTCCGGTGAGTTCGGCAACACGACGCACCAACTCGTTCACGTTCACCGGTTTTTCCAAAAATCCGTCCGGTGGAGGAATTTCCTTGCCGCCCATGAGCAGCTTGAAATCCTCCATCCCCAGTTCGTCCTGGGTATGGGCCGAGATGATCAACACCCGGATGCCATCCCATTTGGGGTTGCGACGCAGCTTATGGTAAAGCAACGCACCCGACATACCTGGCATAACGAGATCGAGGGTGATGCAATCGGGCGCATTCAGCTTGATGGCGTTGTAGGCTTCCCGGCCATTGGACGCCGATTCAACCTGAAACCCGGCGTCGCGCAGAGCAGTGGTGAGCACCATGCGAACATCCGGCTCATCTTCCACAACCATCACTTTCACATCTTTGGTATCGGTCATTTCGACCTCCATGCGTTCAATACCGGTGAAAAGCGGTCTCGTTGGGAGACCGCCTTTCACCGGCGTGTCTGACTACATCTCGCTTTCCCAATTTATGAAACCGGGATTGACATCAACCATGGCATTCACGATCAGTTCAACCAGTCCTCCATAGGCCATACTTTCGGTTTCAAACAGATTGTAGTATTCGAAGATATCGCGAATCTGTCCCTTGCAATTGGAACACGGCGCACAGACATATTTCTGTGTCTCGGCTCCACGACAATCCTCGAAGGCGTTCAGAATCTGCTCGAGCTTTTTGCGGCCAGCTACCTTGAAACGCCAATCCTTGATGTTGTGGCGGCTCATGATGGCGAACCCGCTACCGCCACCGCAACAATAGTTATGCGGACCATGGGGATGCATTTCACGGAACTGCGGACACAGTTTGTGCAGGACATCCCGCTGGGGCTTGATGATTCCCATCAGGCGTGTCAGGTTGCAGGGATCGTGAACCGTTACCGGGAAATTGTTGCGTGAGGGATCGAACTGAATGTTGTTGTATTTGCCATCCTCGTTTAAGACGATGTCGCGTAACAGTGGAAAACAGCTTTCGCGTGGGGTTTTCAGGCCTTCCGGCAAGACACGGTCGGCGATGACGGTGAGTGCCTTGTGCGCATGGCCACACTCACCCAGAACGATCTTCTTGACACCGAGCTTTTTCGCCGCCTGGGCCTGCAAAATAGCCGTACGGGCAAACTGAACGTCGTCGTAGAACACACCGTAATTGATCGAGTCGTAGGCCGCTAGATCGGACGACAAAGTCCACGAAAGACCAGCCGCCTTGAAAATGATGCCGAAGGCACCCACGTTTTCAGGCCAGCTGAGTATTTCACCGGCATTGTGAATGAGCAGAATGTCCGCTCCCTCCACGTCCCACGGCGTTTCGTATTCGAAGCCGGAAATCTCGTTGATGTCCTCATCGATGAATTCCATGTTGTCCTTGACCACCAGTGAGTTCATGCTGGTGGAAGAACCGGTTTTGAGTTGTAACATGGAGCCTTTTTCGTGCAGTTCAGGAGTGGTGATGCCCATTTCCATGCTGAAGATTTTACGTATCTCACGTGCCACCAACCCATTATCGGCACCGATAGGACAGGTTTGGGCACAGCGACGGCACAGATTACAGCGATAGGCCAGTTCTCCCAAGCGCGCAACAGTCTGCCAGGTCAGGTCGATTGGGCCGTTGCGCCAGTCAGCCATGCTTTCTTTTTTGACGTACTTTTTGTACAGCCGCCGGAATATTTCGGTACGGAACGTCGGCCGGTACATTTCGTTTTCGCCGCTGGCCTCGTAAATGTGACAGGCCTTGGAACAGGTGTTGCATTTGGCACAATGCTCCATAGTCGTTACAAGCTGGGAGTAGAAAGTCCAGTTGTTCTCCTTGATGAACAGCTTTTCAAGACCACTCAAAAATTTGAGAACCAGTTCGTCTTCCTCTTCTTTCGTTTGCGGCTTGGGGATCGGCAAAATCGAGGTGTTATCAAGTACACAAGAGAATTGCTCTTTGGTTGAATCCTTCAATTCCTCCCAGGCGGATTCCTCCGGCATGTCGGGCAGCGGCATGAGATCCTCGATCTCGACACGGGAGAGCGTATCGGTTCCTTTGCCAACATCCGAGATACGAATCTTTTTTCGGTTTGCCATGTCAGTTGTCCTTTCCCGCTTCGTCGGCACGCGCTGGATTGAATGTTGCCACTTCCGCCCAGGTTTTACGGCTGCCGTCGCCCCGGATGTGGGGTGCAGCCCAAGTGATCGGGTAATTCAAGACGGTTGCGATTTTGGCGTCGGTTTGAGGCGTATCGACGTTGGCTTCATCGCCCCAACGTATGTCGTGGTAAAGGAAGTATTTCATGAAGAAGTGCGCCATGTGCGTTAGCGGGATATAGGCGACCAGAACAAGTGATAAAACGAGATGGCCAACAAAAACCGGCTCAGAGGTCGACAGCGTTGTAGAAGCGGTACCGAAGCTAAGCAGTCCGGCAATGAAACCTTGGAGAGACGCGGCATAGCTGGGAGCCTGGCTCCAAGCCATGAGTCCCAAGATCGCCGCGACAATAAACAGCAGCAGATTGAAGTAGTGTGAAAGAGCCGAATAGTTGCGCATGTTTTCATCGAACAAGCGTTTGAGCAGTAACCCGTTTGCACCGAGCAAGACCCCGACAAATCCGACCAGGGCCAAGATATCTGCCAGGCTGTTCAGGTTTTGAACCACCATCGATGACAGACTTAGAATAGCCGCAATAGCGCTTAGCCCACACAGTCCAATGACTCCGATCACCAGATAGAGCCCGGCGTGAAAGGGAAAAGAGGCTAACCACAGCGCCCGGTTATGCTCGAAAACCGCTTTCAGCAACAGAATTTCGGGAACCATGACTTTGAGTTCACCGATCATGCTTTTGTTACGTGGTTTGGTCCACCAGTCGGTTTCTTCCAGGTAGCCGCCGCCGTAAACCGCCTTTTCTCCCTCATGCGCCACCGGGTATAATTCCCAGCGAACATGAATGGGATTGCGCAGGTATCGAACGAAGCGAATCACCACCGCCAAAACGAAAATGGCGATCGTGGTATACGCAAACAAATAAACAAGTGTCGACATATCGATTCTCCTCAACATGAAAAGCATGGAAGGTTAGTTCTTCTCCGACGTCCGGATAGGACCGCCGCCTTCTCCGATCAAGCCGCGCACCATTTCAATTAGCGCTTTCTGATCGATGGGTTTGGTCATAAACCCCTCAGGAGCAGGTACTTGGCGTCGCTTACTGAGAAACTCCTCCATGTTGTCCCCTATCGCCGTAATAATGATGACCGGAATGACAGCTAGATCAGGGCTGTCTTTCAATTCTCGGAAAGTCTTGACCCCGGACTGGCGCGGCATGGTCATATCGAGCGTGATAAGGTCCGGCTTTTCGCTGCGCGCCTTCTCCATGCATTCCAGACCATCCAGGGCGGTAAGCGGCTCATATCCCCAGTCGTTGAACAGCGTCGTCATAAAGGTCAGCAAATCTTTTTCATCATCGACAATCAGGATTTTTTTCCTATCGGTCATCTTGCTTTCTCTTTCCTGCTAAAGATTGGGTGGAACGTCGATTGTGTAAATCCAGTTCGCTTTCGGCCAACTGCCGTAATTTGTAAGCTTGATCGCGTAAGGCTCCGTAGACTGCACCACAACCCGCGTCCTCGCGGTACTTATCGCCGAGGTCGGAAAGCTCCAGCATGTAGCCGCAGAGTTTGAGCACCTTGCGTAAATTGTCATTAACGATGGTTGCCATGATCGTCACCTGTGTTGTGAGACTGGCTATTATCTACGCAGAATGCGTGCCAAGTGCTGCCTACCGCGTAACGGCTTGATATTTCGACGCTTATTACAGTGAGTCTCATTTCTTGAATCCGGAATATGTCTCAGGTTTGAGAAGAGATTTGGTAAGCCAAGAAAAGACAGGACAGTACGATCTATCTGATATGACTTAATTATTCAGCTAATCTCCAGACTTTTCATGTCTCGAGATCACATCTCGATAGTAATGTGAGACACACCAATACAAAAAAGCGGACACGCGCAGGTTTGGGCGGCTGGTAAACTAATTAAGGTTATAGCTTTTTAGGTAGCGATATAAGGTGGCCCGGCCAATTCCGAGTTTAATGGCGGCGGCTTTCCGATTACCGCCGGTTTCCGCCAAGGCCTCCATGACGGAGTCTTTTTGGAGTTTGGGCGCAGGTCCCGGTTTGATCGTCTGGCTGGCGGGGCGAGTCAGCAACTCGGGTGGGAGGTGTTCGAGTTGTAGAAAGCCACCGTGGCATTTCACATAAGCATATTCGATTGCGTTTCGTAATTCTCTTACATTTCCCGGCCAATCGTAGGTCATGAAGACATCCAACATCTCATCCGATGGAACCAGGAGCCGTTTTCCAGTTTCTTTTGCAATGATTTCCAGAAAGTGTTCGACCAGCATAGGAATATCAAGCCGCTTGGCGCGCAGGGGGGGCAGAGTAATGGGAACCACGCATAGTCGATAAAAAAGATCGCGGCGGAACTTCTTTCTCTCCATCAACTCGTGCAAGTTCTGGTTGGTGGCGCTGATGATACGGACGTTCACTAGAATGGGATGATCGTCGCCAACTCGGTCGATGGTCTTTTCCTGGAGAACGCGCAAGAGCTTCACCTGCATAGTCGGAGAAAGTTCTCCAATTTCGTCGAGGAATAGGGTTCCACCATCGGCCAATTCGAAACGACCTTTTTTATTTTGATAAGCTCCGGTGAAGGCACCGCGCACGTGCCCGAACATTTCGCTTTCAAGCACACCTTCCGGCAACGCACCACAATTAACGGCAATGAAGGGACTGTCCGAGCGGCGGCTGAACTCATGGATAGCGTTTGCCACCAATTCCTTGCCGGTACCGCTTTCTCCATCGATGAGAACAGGGGCATCCGACGGACTGACTTCGCGAATCAGATCGAATAAATCCCGCATCTTGGGATCTTTACCGATCATACCGCACAATGAATGGTGGTGCTTGAGCCGCCGCTTCAAATCATGCAGTTCGGTCATGTCCTTGAAAGAAATCAAGGCCCCCACGTTGCTCCCTTCGATGTTGGTCAGCGGGAGCGTTGCCATTTTCAGCAAGCGGTTTTCGCCGTCGGGACGCTGGAAGACAACATCGTTTTCTCCGGCGTGTGCATGGTTGTGGGTCGGCAATTCACAAAACGAGCACTTGCCGCCGCAAAAACGCCCTGGAAAGACTTCATGGCAGTCGCGGCCCAAAATATCGCGTCGTCGATAGCCCGTTATGGTCTCAGCGGCTTTATTGAAGTAGAAAATACGGCGATTCATGGTGTGCGCCATCACGCCGTCCATCAGGTTGTCCAATACCAATTCCAGATTGCGGCGCACGGTGACCAGCGCCTGCAAAGTCCCCGATTCAAACAAAGCCTTCACTAACCGGTCGAGACGATCTCGGAGACGCCGAAACATCGAAACGACTATGATGCTGGAACCGGGCTGTTCGAATTCCGGGCAATCCCAATGATGATGCGGCGGCATGCCGGGCAAATTGGGACGACACGAGGGGTCGAAATCTCCAATGGTAATAACTAGGTCGAAGTTGAACAGCTCGATGTCCAACGGAGTCAGGAGAGGCAAACTTCGAATATTGATTCCGATTTCCTCCATCACATCCACCGCAAGGGGATGAGCAGATGCAGGGGTCAGGCTGGCGCTGATTACATTCAGAGGCTGCGGTTTGGATCGATCCGCCAAGGCTTTCGCCATCAGATGAAAACTGAATTTCCCATTCCCCAGAAACAAAATATTACGCGTCGTTTCAACCATCAAATCCCCATCAGGTCGAAGGCTCCGGCTGCAAGTCTTTGCTCAATTTCGACAGACGGTCACGAGGCAAAATAACCCGAAAGGTCGAACCCAACCCCGGTTCGGATTCCACTTCGATGCGGCCTCCATGCTCCTGAACAATTTTGCGGGTCGTCAACAACCCCAAGCCGGTTCCACCCAATCCCTTGGAAGTAAAAAAGGTTGTGAATACCTTACGCTTGATTTCATAGTCCATTCCGCAGCCGTTATCGATCACTTCATAGATGACGGCTTCGTCTTTTTCGAAGACCCGTAGGGTCACCCGGCAAACCTTGTCATGCTCGCTCATCTGACAAGCATCGATGGCGTTGCCGACCAGGTTGGTCAAGCATTCGTGCAGACCTTCGCTGTCAAGTGGAGCCGGTTGAATGCGACCGATGGGTTCATATTTCAATTCAATGCCTGATCGCTCGGCATTGACGGAATACAAGGCGACAACTTCCTCGGCAACCTCAGCCGGGTCTGCTTCCCGTACCTGAATCTCACGCCCTTTACTGAAGCTTAAAAAGGCTTTAACAAACATCCCGATGCGCTTGATATTGCGATCGAGAATGTCCCAGCCTTGAACGATACGGTCGGATTCACCGAATTCGATTCCAGTATTGAGCATATACATGCCCCCGTCCAGCCCGGCCACCAGATTTTTGATCCCGTGTGCCAAACCGGCAACCGTTTGTCCGACGGCTGCAAGACGTTCGGATTCCAGGCTGGCGGCTTCCAACTGCTTGATACGGGTCAGGTTCTGGATGGTAAAAGCCATACCGAGTACCTGGTCGCGGAACTTGAGACGCATACCAATTAGGCGTACGGGGACATCCTCCCCCTTGACAGGATGAATAACCGATTCTGGTAGCACCACTGTGCCATCTCCCGCTTTGACCTGATCGATGAACCCTTCCGGCAACATGTCGAACAGTTCGGAGTCCGACACTTTCCGACCCTCCGCCACACCAAAGACACGACGAGCAGCCTGGTTGAACACGGTGACCTGTCCCTTTTCATCGAGACCAACGATCCCGTCATGTGAGGTGGCAATCAAGGTATCGAGAAAGGTGTGAGCGATGGATAATTCGTTCTGAAGATGTCGGTTTTCAGTTACATCAATGGACATTTCGATCAGGAAACTGACATTACCCTGCGGGTCTTTGATCGGAATCGTATGTTTGACATAGTAGGTCGGTTGGCCATCGCGGGCAAATCCGATTTCTTCACCCACGCGTGACTTCCCATCGAGAAAAGCTTCGGAGGCGTTGCAGTGCGGACAGATGCTGTCGCGACTTTTATATACCGCGTGACATTTGCGGCCTTCCCAATCACCAAAGAATTCTTTAAAGGCGTGGTTTGCGGCAACCAGGTTGAAATTGCGATCGATCACGGCGATGCTCATCGGCACCGTATCGAAAAGTTGGTCCTTGATCCATAGGGTTAAATCGGGTGATCCAAGGTTCATGGCGTGTTATCACCTAGTTGTCTGTCAACGCCAAACGTTCCGGGCACTTATTTCACTTCGCGGTCTGGTTCCGTAACGAATACCCGTTCAGCCTTGACACGGTTCTGTCTCTTAAAATCCTGTCGTGTCTCACTTGCCATCATCGATAGTTGCAACGACCACGGATTGTCGGCCAAAGCAACAACCTAGCATTCATATGGGAAATGTACCACGGCAACCAAAACGATACAATGAAAAAGCTCAGCGTCAGACTGGCTGCGTGGCGGCCAGAGTCGTGTCTCTAAGCGATTGGAGGCCGACAATGCAGGTCTACAAGAGAGGCGACTCTGGAAAGTATGCAGCACATTTCATGTAAGAACACCCGGATGGGAGAAAGGAGGAAATAAGAAAGACCACCCCTGCTAATTTTAGAACCCTCATTCTCTATAGTTGTCGGCTATTATCAGAGATGTCATACAATTTTCTAAAGTTCTTGTATTGCTGTCAGAGTATAGCTTGCTCCACAGCAAGGTTTTTGCAACCCAGGGCTGCTTAGCAACCCATCAGTCTCCAATTGATTATAAACCCAAAGATGATAGTATGCATGAAAACTACCACGAGCATAATCATTACTCCAAGCTTTTTATACAATAAAAAAGGCAATATGAAATCATATCAAGCAGATAGGACATATTACGTCGCATTGGGATACAAACCTAACATACAACAACAGTTCTCCCAAGTTCTTTGGTCTTGGAGATTTTAACCCCCGTCAATTCCTCTTTACAGTGCTCTGCTCCCCAAAAACTGGACCATTGATGTGTTAGAATCCTTCTACGACTCAAGGAGGAATTCTAATGAAAGGGAAGCGATTTTCGGACGAGCAGATTGTCACGATCTTGAAAGAGGCGGAGTGCAAGACTGTTCCCCGTCAGCGATTTTGGGACAGTTGGTTAGGGAGAATTAAGGGAGACTCTGAGCCGAAGGGAAAGCGGTTGATGGGGCGGCGCGGGAGTTTCCGGGACCGTAGGGTTTATCCCGGACGCGACCTCAGACGCCCCGCCCCGAAGCTCGTTGCAGCGTCGGGACCGCTTCCACGATTGACCATCCGTTCCGGGCCGGGTACAACCTATGAAGGAGGACCCCATGGCCGATGTCGTCAGACAGATCCGCAAAAACACCCGTCGCAAGTTTTCCGCCGACGAGAAGATCCGCATCGTCGTCGAGAGCTTGCGCGGCGAGATCCCGATTTCCGAGCTTTGCCGCAGAGAAGGCATCCAGCCCAGCCTGTTCTACCGCTGGTCCAAACAGTTTCTGGAGGCCGGCAAAAATGGCCTGACACGCGAGACGAAGCGCGACGCCAGTGATGACGAGGTGCGTGAGCTGAAATCGGAGAACGAGCAGCTCAAGATCTCCCTGGCCGAGGCGCATCTGGCTGTCTTGCGATATAAAAAAAGCCTCGGCTCGTAAGCGTCCGGTACAAGCGGATGCAAGCCGAAATGAAACGGGCGGTGCTCGACGCGGTGGCGCGTTCACCGTTTTCGGTGCGCAAGACCCTGCATGATCTCGATGTGCCACCATCGACCTATTACCGTTGGAAGAAGGCCTATGCGTCGAGTGGTGAAGCGGCGCTTGTGGACAAGAGCCCGTACAGGGGCCGGGTGTGGAACCAACTGCTCGATGTCGAGCGATCGGAGATTTTGCGTCTGGCGGCCGAGTTTCCGGAGAGGTCTTCGCGGGAGGTAGCTGTGCACATTACGGATCACGGTGTGTTTGCGGTGTCCGAGTCGACGGTCTATCGCGTGCTCAAACGGGCCGGGCTGATCTTTCCGCGTCCGGTGAAGACTTTTCCGGCCTCAGCGGAGTACAGCTACAAGCCGAAGCGGGTGAACGAGCAGTGGCAGACCGACGCCAGCTATTTCAAGGCGCTGCATTGGGGCTTGACCACTCAGTCAAGTAGGCACACATACCAGTGTCCAGCAAGTACAGCTTGTCATGTCTTTCCTCTCAAAGACCTAGTGCATCTCTTACCGTTGAGTGTCTATTGGTTACATGTGGAATCAAGGCGTCGCTGGCAGTATCGACGGAATTGGTAAAGTCACTTGGACTTTGGAGAAATGTATATGGGCTTTGCTCGGGTTTGAAACCAACGACGTAGGGTGAAATAAGTTCATGATAGGCACGGATTTTAGAACTCACAAAATCGATTTCAAAACCTATTTCTAGAGCGGATGCTAGGTGGGCCTGATATTGATTTCGATAGGTTGAATCATCAAGCAATAGCCTGATCATCGGCCATTGGCTACCGACTTGATCCAACATAACAGATTCTGAAATACTGCTGCTCATGCCACCAACTAACAAGGCTTCGTTCAGATCCCATGGGAACCAAGTGATTTTCCCGTCATTGCTGGGATCGGCGTAGAGATAGTAGTTGTGAGCCATGATGCCGTAGCTGTCCCAGTTAACCATAGCCTGATTGTAGGCCAAACATTTTAGGAATCCGGCAACATCAAATACGGCTTCTAGCCCGGCACGCCATTGTTCTTCGCTGGTATTGGCATGCAGTGCACTGAAGACTGAAATCACATCACTCCAGTTGGAATCGTCTTCATTGGTTTTCTTTTCAAAGCTGTCTTGATCAAATGAAACGAAAGCGGCCCCTTGGCCTTCCGGTTTATATAGATTTCCACTTGCATCCTCAAATTGCTGGTCCAGCATTTCATCGGAAGGATCTTCAATCATGGTGTAAAGTCCGAAATATGTTTCGCCCTCACCAAAATCCACATAGATTCTTACAAATGCACCGCGCGCAGCAGGAACACCACCGGCCCTGAAAATATCGGCAGCGAGTTTATCCCGCATCAAACTGTTATCTTTGTAACCATTCGAAAAGGTCATTTTCTTGAATCCGAAAAATCTCTGATCGGCATAAGCAGGGTGATCGTCCTCGTATTTATCAAAATTGAGCCGGAACGATAGCTTTTTGACACCGGATTGGTAGGCGCTTCTGAGTGATGAATTGCCTTTGTACCGCATTCCGACGTAATCCCACGTGTCGCCATTGTATTTCACGGTAACGGGAACCCACATGGGATCTTCACCACTTTCCATAGGGTCATCGGGCGGCGGCACCATTTGGTCTCCTGAATCTGTAGCCGTTTCCATAGGGGGGTGCGAATGTCCATACAGGTTTTCAAGGTCATCCATGGTATCCTGGTAATCACCAGGATCGATAACGATGTCTATACGATGTACGACGGTATCGTCAAAGAGCTGATCGTAATCCGGTTCTACACCGCTGCAATGACTAAGTCTGTTCCAAGTTTCAGGGCGCACAGTATTGGGATCATCATCGTCACACAATCCGGTAGGAAGAGTATCATCGGTGTTGTCGATGTTTTCCGACCCCTTGGTGGGTGTATAAAGAGTTTTGAAGTCGCCCTGTCCATTGGGGATTCTACCCCAACTTGCGGCTTCGGGAGAGTCGCCATCATCCCAAACTGCTGAATCGATAAGCTCGTCAGCGTCATTGAACAATCGCACGGAATCGGCTTTTCCCAACCCAAATGGAAAGCCGAATTCGCCCGATTCATCTTTCTCGATGACAAAATATTCTCCGCTGCCGATTACGGTTCCGTCAGGAAACGCAAATGCATTCTCATCATTTTCATCTCTGAGAAGATACCCACCAATTTCGATTGAGCTCCCAGGATTGTAAAACTCTACCCAATCCGGCAGCGTTTCGTCATTGTCGTCTTTGCTTTTAGCGACGATCTCATTGATAACCAGAGACGAATCCGCTATGTCTGTTTCAGGGGTTTCGTAATTATCTGTTTCATCTAAATCCGCATCACCATCGAAAGATGACAGATCACCATCAGCGATTTCGCCGTCGCCATCCAGAAAGACATCAGGACTTGTCGTATCATCCGAATTACATCCTACCAGTAGAACAGACAACGCGACAAGCAACAAGCACTTGAGAGTGGTATTCATTGTATTCTCCGCTATCGTAATCTGTATTAGTGTTGTGGTCCACCCTGCGGAATGCAGATGCCGTCCGTTGAACATGTAAACGCTTGTCCCTGTGATACAGGGCAATCGTCGCTGGTTGAACAGGAGGGGATGCATAAATCACCTTCAGGGGTGCTTGCACAGATACACCCGAGTGCCGCATCCTCCGGGCAAGCGCCGGTTACTTGGCAATCGGCATCCTCTTCACAGGACACCGGTCTGACGGGTTCATCGCCGTCCACAGGCGATTCATCGCCATCGACTGCCGCACAGTCCACCGGACAATTGTCTGCCGTTTCCGGTCCGTCGCAGACGTCATCACCACAACAAGGCATACCAGGTTGGGCATCCTCACAACTGATGGGCTCGTCGCCCGGTCCATCACCATCGACGGGTGGGGTATCGCCGTCTACGAGTGGACCATCACCGTCGATAGCATCTTCATCGCCATCTGCTGGCGAATCGCCATCAATAGGAGGATCGTAATCGGTCGTGTCTGCACCTGCTCGCACACAACGCACGTAATTGTAATAGCGTTCTCCACCTTCACCCAACGGACCGCCTTCTACCTTCGTGTCAAAGCGTACAGCTCCCGCGCCATGGGTGTCGTTCCCTTCGCCGTCCACAGCAAAACCGAAAGCCACATACCAGGCGTAATAGTACTCAGGTTGGTTCGCTCCGAAATAGGCCGAGGTGCTGGTCCAGAAGTATGGGAAGTCGGCGTCACCGGCTTCGTTGGTGATTCCCGTTACAGAGAACATCGGATTGATGGCTGGCAAGTTGCCTGAATAATCCACGATGCTTTGCAATTCTTTGACATCGGGCAAGCGCCAATCGCTATTACCGGCCAGGGTCAAATTTTCACAATAAGCCAACGCATCTTCCCATTCGATGCCGCTGCCGTTGTCGGCCTGTGTCCAGACGAACCCCGTGGCCTCGTCCGTGACCGTGCCGTCGCCGTTGTTTACAAGTTGGTTGATTCCGTATTCGTTACCGCGCACGCAGCGAACGTAGTTGCCCATGGGACCACTCGCCTCTGAGGGATATCCCTTGATGTGGCCAGTCCCGTGATTGACGCCGAAGGCCGTGGTTTGACCGCCGTGGGTCGTGCCTGCCTCGTAGAAATTACTGCTCCAATACTGTTCGTCCTTGCTTACACTGCCGCTTTGAGCCAGATTGAAGTAAGAACGGTCGATATAAGGCCATCCAGTGCAGAAATCACTGATGGAAAAAAGTTCTTTTAAGCTTGGTGCTCGCCAGTCGTCGTGACTGGCAAAGGATAAGGCATTGCAGTAGTCCAGCGCCTCCTGCCAACCGAAAGACTGACTGGAAGGCGTTTGCTCCCACATCAATCCGGTTACTAGGTCGCTAACGGTTCCATCACCGTTATCCTGAAAACTCATCTTGCGTCCAAGGTGCTGGGCGTCTTGTCCTGCGAAAAGCTGTCCTTGCGCCGGACAATCGATTTCATTTTCCAGATCGTAACAGTATGTCTGTCCGGTTTCCGCGATAGGATACGAAACCGAGACTAGCGGATTTTCCTCGTCGCCATCGCCAGTATCGCCATCCGGTTTGGTACCATCGACAAGGATATCTCCATCCGTTCCCGAAGCATCATCATCAGCCGTTTCCACATCGCCATCAGTGGATTGCGAATCGCCATCCGGAGACAGGGAACTGATTGACGAACCCGAGCAGCCGCTCAAGTATAGAAATGCCAGCAGTATTGAAGCGAAAATCAGTGTTTGTTTGGTCATGTCTTCCTCTGTTCGTTGCAAAAAATCGGCTCGCCATCAAACCGCTGCTTTAGGAGCAGTCCACCGCACAATTGTCAGCCGTTTCCGGCCCATCGCAGATATCATCGCCGCAACAAGGCATATCCGGCTCAGCATCATCACAACTGATGGGCTCATCAGCCGTTTGATCCACCAGGCATTCCTCATAAACTTCCCCGGCGCGCTCGCGGCAGGTGATCTCATCATCTCCGTTCTCAATGCATCCCTCGTAGGTGTCATTGGCGGAATCACGGCAAGCCTTGTCGTTTTGGCCCGCGTCCGCACACTGCTGTCGGCAGTCGATTTCTTCTCCACCGTTATCCATGCATTTCATGTAGCAGGCTCGGAGGCCGGCCGTTGAGTCGTTGGGGGCGAAGCAGCGCTCACGGCAGGTGCTTTCGTCTCCACCGTTCTCTAAGCAGGTGTCTACACAGCTCCGGGCGTCGCCTATTTGAGTACCTGCCCGGCGTTCTTCCTCATCCGCCACTCCGTTTCTATTCGAATCGTTAACGAGCATCATGGCGCGGCTGATCGACTCCTCTACCTGAACGATGAATGCAACATTGTGCTCGGCGTCGATTCGAAGCACACCTTCGGAATCCGGCTCCAACTCGTCGATCAGATCGAGGGGCAGCATCGCACTCACATCCAACGCCGCCAGCCATTGGTACTCGTTGCCGGCTTGCCATCGGAATTGCCCTTCCTTCGGGGTAAATCCAAACAGGCCGGAGAACGTGGTGTCGATCACAATTCGCCGGTTATCCGCGACAACCCCTTCGGCATGGAACGCTAGGGCGGAGGTGTTCAGCAGGACGTTCATTGAGCAGAAATCCAATTCGGGAGGAACAAGCATTTTCAAGTTCAGATTTGGTTCATTGATAACATCCAGCGAAAATGGGCCGATTTCCGAAGTTAGCATTACGCTGTCGGCAATTCCGCATGCCGGAGACTTCGGAAGGCCGACGCTGTGAATACCGAATTCGATCTCGCTCCAGGTGATCGCTGAAGAGACGAGAATGGGATCGAAAGCCAGGAACACTTCTATGGCGTTGCCACCATCATTGCTCCCACCCATTTTCAGCACGATGATGTCCAGGGCCGACTCTGCGTCACTATCGCCATCGGCCACGGAGTCATTCGAATCGGTTTCGCATGACGCAATAATCAGCATCAAGCTCAGTAAACACAAAATCAACAACGTGTGTTTCATCATGATGCACTCTCCGGTTCCTTCGTCTTCGAATCGCGCATGGCTAGAGGAATGAGGCTCAACTCCATGTGATACACATGATCCGGTTCCTTGGCGTCATTGATCCGAGCGCGTACTTTGTCAACAAATTCACAATACAAGTCCACAATCTCCCCGTAGATCTCCTTGGGTATCGACATGGTCAGGCCCCGATAATACCGCCTGTCTGCGGGCAGGTCCTGTGCCTTCATTGCTGCTTTGAGCATATTCCGGTGATAGACGCGTAGCGGCTCGTTGCCCAACTGGTCGCCGGTGGCGGTGTGGAGCATGGTGACCTTGAGATGGCCATCCACGTCACGCTCAACCAGTCCAAGGCGAATGAGTTTTTCGAAGCCTTCGCGGATCGCCTTGGGCGTGGCCTTGAATGTAAGCTGCCTCGATATCCAGGTCGGGTCTTCCTGAAAGTCGGGATAGTTGATCAGTTCACGCAGGGCCAGCGTCAGCGTATCCGTCATGTAATCGTAGTGATCCAGGTCCAGGCTGTGAACCTTTTTAAAGCGCCGGTTTCGCCGCAGGTTTTCGAAGGCTTCGGTCCTCACCTCGGTGGTCTTCGCCTGCCCATAGGCAACCAGATCGTAGAAGAAGCGAGCTTCGTCCTCTTTCAAGGCGATGGCATCCACTAACTTGCGCGCCACGTCGTCCGTCAGGTTCCGAGAGCCGTTGATGATCATCTTCAGGTAGTTGTTGCCGGAAAGCCCCATACATCGAACGATGTAACGACGGGAATACTTGGCATTGTCGGCGCTCAGTTCGTTCAGGCGGTCCTCGATGAACTGTCTGAAGTCGGCGTAATCGAATATGTTGAGTTTCGTCCGTTTCATAGCTTCAGTATCGGTGGACGAGGGGAAAGAGGCAAGAAAAAAGAAGCTCAATTGCGAAGAATGTGAAAACATATTGTTTTCACTTAGGATAGATAACTATAGTATTTTGTCTTTAATAACAAGCAATTTATCCCATTTTAAATCGGGCTGCCATCCTTTTGGGTTATAAATTTTGTTTTCACTTATCTAGCCGTTGCTCTCGTGTATCGTGCTACCCGAAAACTCGATCCGGGCGGTTTCGGCGGTTTGATGGAAGATGAAATCGGGTGGATTGAGACGAAGTTGTGAAGCCGTTTCCGGCCTGACGAACGCCCGGTCGACTTTTTAGAGTTCAAGTCGCTCTTTGACAAGTGGGGGAATCAACGAAATTCCGAATTCAGGTCAAAGCTGTCCTGTGATCTCAATGAGATCGTAGATGCCAGGATCGACAGTCGAAGCTAAGCCGCCAGCCTATAGCTGTGATACAAGCCGTTCAGAATCGGCTTGGCAACCAAGCGGCCGTTGCCTTCAAGATTCCTGCTATCTGCAATGTCCGTAGCTGGCGCAGGAATACCCTTGATCCCTTGGTGGTAACGCTCGTGATTGTACCAGTCCTGGTATTCTCTCAGCACCCGCATCAGATGCCATTCGTTGAGAAAGAGTATGTTGTCCAGGCATTCTCGGCGTAGCGTACATGTACATCTTCAGCGAAAGTGGGACAAATGTTGGTTTATTTCTAAGGGAGAGGTTGAGCCATTTGTTGTTCGTTCCTGTCCGGGTGGTTTCGGTTCCTGATCTTTCGGTTTTCAAGGGTTCTTCGCTCCAATTCGGCTTGTTTTCGTAAGATCGCCTCCTTTCTGTCGAAATATACGTCATCCGGCGTGACGTTGCCAAGGGCTTCGTGGTATCGGCGGCTGTTGTACCAGTCGATGAAGGCCCGGATCTCGCTTTCGATCTGAATCGGCGTTTCGTGCACGTTCTGATTCACACGCTCTTTCAGGCTGCGGTGATAGCGCTCGATCTTGCCGTTGGTCTGTGGGTGGTACGGGGCGGCGAAAATGTGGTGAATGCCTTTGATTTGAAGGTACTCCGCCAGTTCGCCGCTGATGAGCGCGCTGCCGCGATCCGACAGAATGCGCGGCTTCGTTCCCATCCGATCCACACCGGTAAACTCGCAGGCTGCCTCGATCACCTCAGAGAAATCCGGCGCCCGCATCGTGGGCTGTAAGCGCCAGGCCAAAATCTTGCGGCTTTTGTCGTCCAAGACCGAAATCAGGTAATACCAGCCCCAGGATACGGCCTTGAAATAACTGGCGTCGGTCTGCCACTGCTCGTTGACCCGCTTCGGCTTGTAGCGGTACTCCGCTGACGCCGGAAAGGTTTTCACCGGACGCGGAAAGACCAGCCCGGCTCGTTTGAGCGTACGATAGACCGTCGACTCGGATACGGCGAAGGCGCCGTGATCCGTGAGATGCACGGCCAGTTCCCGCGAGGACTTCTCCGGGAACTCGGCCGCCAGACGCAAAATCTCCGATCGCTCGACATCGAGCAGTTGGTTCCACACCCGGCCCCTGTACGGGCTCTTGTCCACAAGCGCCGCTTCACCACTCGACGCATAGGCCTTCTTCCAACGGTAATAGGTCGATGGCGGCACATCGAGATCATGCAGAGTCTTGCGCACCGAAAACGGCGAACGCGCCACGGCATCGAGCACCGCCCGTTTCATTTCGGCTTGCATCCGCTTGTACCGGACGCTTACGAGCCGAGGCTTTTTTTATATCGCAAGACAGTCAGATGCGCCTCGGCCAGGGCGATCTTGAGCTGCTCGTTCTCCGACTTCAGCTCGCGCACCTCGTCGTCCGAGGCATCACGTTTCGTCTCACGCGTTAACCCGTTCTTGGCGGCCTCCAGAAACTGTTTGGACCAGCGATAGAACAGGCTGGGCTGGATGCCTTCCCGGCGGCAAAGCTCGGAAATGGGAATCTCGCCGCGCAACGATTCGACGACAATGCGGATCTTCTCGTCGGCGGCAAACTTGCGACGGGTGTTTTTGCGGATTTGTCTGACGACATCGGCCATGGTCTCCTCCTTCAGAGGTTGTACCCGGCCCGGAACGGATGGTCAATCGTGGAAGCGGTCCCGACGCTGCAACGAGCTTCGGGGCGGGGCGTCTGAGGTCGCGTCCGGGATAATCCCTACGGTCCCGGAAACTCCCGCGCCGCCCCAACAACCGCTTTCTCTTCGACTCAGAGTCTCCCTTAATTCTCCCTAACCAACTGTCCCAAACTCGCTGACGGTGGACACCCGGTTTTCGTCAGGAAAGATCCCTTTATCCGATATTCGTTTTGATTCGTTTGGTCGAATGAATCATCGGATAGCGTCGGATAAGCCCTCGGATGGGATTGTCGGATGACATTAATGATTACAGTCAGTTAGAGGAATTCGGCGGTATTCGTTTCCTTTTTCTGGAATCCGATATTTTTAGTGGCCTTGAAGCCTGAACGCAGTAATTGTAACAAATACTTCTGCGTCCAGGCTGGATAGGCCATCGGTTCTTTGGGTTTAGCTAATCACACTGCTCCGCCGGAGGAGCGCCGTTATACGCCGAGCCTGATGGATCCACCCCGTAGTTGGCCACGTAGAAGCTCTGATACACGTTACCCTCCTCGTCGGTGAGCGTCTGCTTGTAGGCGTAAAGCCGGAACAAATAAGTATAAGCCGAGTTGATAATACTGCCCACCGAGCTGCTAAAAGAGATACCGTTCGACATGGTTGTGGTCTGGTAGCCGCCCACTGACCAACCTAGGTTTACACCGGCGACGAAACCAGAAACATTAACCTCGGCAGCAAAGTCCTGGGTCAGATTTTGCTCCCACTGTTCCATCTCGGTCCATGTACGGCTGATAGACATACCGGCGTTGGAGCCAGCGCTTCCATAGGATGACAGCGGTGGGCTTTGACCCGAAGTCTGCGGCGCGTAGGTAATAGGTTCTATGGTGCTATAGACGGCGACACCGTTGTAAAGATCGATGGGATCCTCACTTGTAACGGTCTCTGCGGGGTACTCGGAGTAAGGTGGATAGGTTCGCAGGTCCCCGGCCGCGTGCGACAGCAGGTCGTCGGTGATTTGGTACGATCCAAGGTTGACGACATTGTTGAAGATCTCGCGGTCTACTAACATGATCTGTGGAGACATGGGTACGTCGATGTATACGGTTTTGCCGATGGAATTCTCGTCCAGGGAAGAGGTGATCGTATATACGAAGCGGGTATAGGGCATAGTAGAGAAAATCACACCATCGTCCGAGTATCCCTGGACATAGTCGACCTCGATAGTTGTCTCGACGCTTGTCTCGCTTGTATGGGTAAGTTCGAATTGTGTGTCCATGGTCGCACGGAAAGCACTCAGTACGGTATTGCATATGAATCCCACACTTATCTCGACATCCATTCCAACAATGAATCCGGCGTGGAATCCTGCAGTAAAGCCGCTGCTGCTTCCGGAAGAAGAAAAAGTAGCAAATCCGGTGTGTGTGTCGATTTCGTTATCCTGAACGGGCTGGCAACCGTCTACTGTTTCGATTTCTGCGTTCACCACCGGAGCCGCAGCCAAAAGCGCGATGACCTTGTTGCTAGTGTATACAACATAATTCTCCCCCGTATATTCGATGACCGTTGAGTCCTCGTCAACTGCCGTGGGAACGAGAATGGCGTTAGCCCCGCCATAAATAGAAGGTGTCACGGATTTATTGTAGAACTCATTCCAATCCAGTTCGCAAGGTTCCTCTTCGTCTGCACAAGTCCATCCCCAGACATCTATATCGCCCCCGTTCCAGTATGCAATCACGTCGTCTCGTGCGTCGCCATTCACGTCGCCTGCCCGAACATCAAGCCAGGACGAGCATAGGAATGGATCAGAGCATGAAGCGTTGTTTTGGTAATAATCGGGTGCGTCGAAAAGTGACTGGACGTTGGCTTCATCGGCGTATTTCACCCCTCCCACCGTTGAAGAACGAGTGGGTAGTTCATTATCCCAGAGAACTTCAACCGGCGAACTGGTGTCAACCTGCCCGATGGATGCGATGTGGTTGCCCGCGATAATGTGCTGCACCCTTCCGCCCAGTGGTGAAGAGGGCGAGGCGAATGTATATAGCGGCTGTAACCAGCGTGATGGTGGCTGATTGATTTCAACGCGGTACTCCAGTGGAGACGCACTGGGATCTACAACAATAGGAAGATCGGGAGCGCCTAATCCGACCGGAACCGTCTCTAGGCTTGCGCGCACTTCAAGTTGGATGTGAACGCCGTCTGCATCGACATCGTCCTCCCAGCTTGTACTCCACCCTCCGATAATCAGCTCTTTTATTTTGTCGCCATCCAGATCAGCCATTGCAATGCCGAGAATATTCGATGTTGCGAGGTTCCCCGACATCCCGATCATGGTCGTTTCTTCATCGGTTTTTCCGATACCCCCCAGTGGTGTGGGCGCGGTCGGCGGACCGTCAAAGATCTGGAATTTAACCTGATCGATGCCGCATACGTTGCGATTGCCGCTCTCACTGCACCAACCCATCTTCCAGTCAAGCCAGTCGATCCACGCGACGGCGATCTGCCGAGTCCGATCCTTCCGCATGCCGCCTGCTGCCACGCGCGCGACAAGCATGCCTCGGTAGTATTCTATACCTTCGATTTGTTCTCCATCCAACCGGGTTTGACTGAGCAATCTAAGTTGACCCGATCCACTCGACTGCATGTCGTCGAAGATCCACATCATGCCTGGCTTCACCAGATCCTGAGTACGGGTTTTCATGTGCAAGGGAGAGACAATGGTACCCGTAATTATAACTTCGGCATAGCCGTCATCGTCTAAATCAGCGAGAGCGAGGTCGTAGTCGTATGTTTCCCAACAGTCTGGTGTTTCCCACAGTCGGTCGTTGTCCCCACAATCCGGTTCGACGTCCAGGGTCATACTTCTCGATTCCGCGTTCAGAAGTTGTGGTTGAATAATGTCGTAGTTATCCGTTGCAGAATTCTTGTCTAAGATTGAGAGCGTAGCCAGGTTGCTTGGTGAGTTTATTTCCCACGATAACATAACCGTTTCTTCTTCAATATCGCTGTCGAGGTTGGCTGCCTGGCCAATCTTGCGTTTTGTGTCATTTGCCTCGGAATTCTCTTCCTGAAAAAGAGTCTGATCAAGTTTGGCTGTTAATTCGGGAGTGAACTTGCCATGAGCGGAATAGGGAGCAAGTAACGAAATGTTTTTGTCGTTATGCAGAATGCTTTGACCGAACATTGCAAAGTCCACAACACGAGTCATGCGCGATACACCGTTATTGAACGGCTGCATGTCGGGCTGAGTCGGGGGATCAGTCTTTATCGAAACGGAGGCTGAGGCCATCGGTGCCATTGCACCAGCTTGGTATGCATTTACGATGACCGTATCGGGTAGTCCGACATTTGCAGGAGCTTGGTAGACAATGGTTGAGAATTGCTTGCCGTCAACCACTGTTGTGGTGGCGGTTTCGACAAACGTTCCCGACGAACCTGCCCCCAATAACCAGACGATGCTGTCGGTGAGCGGGGTGAAGGAATCGGTCAGAACGGCGGTAAGCGAGATTGTCTCACCACCTCCAGCATGAAGCGGTGACGCTATAGACTCGTCTGTTGCGGAGATAGTAAGCTCTGCCTGTACGACCTCAAGTGTGAAGTCGGTTGTGCTCGACCAATCAAAGTTGGCGTTGCCGAGGTATGTCGCCGAACAGGTATGCATACCGTCTCGAAGATCCTGGAACATCACGGTCGCCTTACCCGTGCCGTCGAGAGGAAGATCAACGGCGGCGCCCCCGTTGTGTCGGCTATCAGAATACGAGACTGTCCCTGTAGGTATGCCACCCCCGGATACGACGGTGATGGTGAAAGTCACCTCGGACCCGACATTGGCCGGGTTGGGTGTGGCCGCGATGGTGATAGCGGTCGCCGCTTTGGAAACATCGTGCAAGCACTCCGTGCTGGTTGAGGATGCGTAGCGCTCATCGCCACCATAGACTGTTGTTATGCGATGGTCGCCCATGTTGAGGGTGTTCAAAACGAGTTCCGCCCTACCTCCCAGATCAAGTGTTGCAGTGCCAATTGTCGTCTCGCGATCCTTGAAGGCCACGGTTCCGGATGGCATGATGGCCGCCTCACCGGTAACAGTGGCCCTCAATCTCACGTTGCTGCCATATGATGATGGGGTTGGAGTGATATCGATGGCTGTGGTGGTGAAAGCTTTGCCTACATCCTGTTGCAGTTCTTCGCTGGTTGAACTCGAGAAGTTCCCTGCGCCTTCGTATACGGCTGTTATTGCATGTGAGCCTGCCGACAGTGATGCGGTCGTCCAGGTTGTATGGCCTTCGTCGTCGAGCATCCCGCTACCCAACACGGTTGTGTCTTTTTGGAAATAAACGGTGCCCGTAGGAGCGCCGACGGATGAAGTTACGGTAGCCGTAAATGTCACGCTTGCGCCGTAGGTCGATGGATTGGCATCAGATGCTATGGTGGTCAATGTCGAAGCTTGCTGTACAACCTGTTGGATCGAGTCAGATGATGAGATGTTCATGTTTGCGTCACCACTGTAGGCCGCCGTGATCCAGTGTTCATCTGACACGGCAAAGGTATCGGTCGTTAGAGTCGCAACACCGCTGGCATTGATGGCCACCACAACATCCGTGTCGCTTTGTGTATCGATAAAAGTGATGGCGCCACTTGCTATACCGCCTCCGGGATCCGATGTATGGACCTGCGCGGTGAGGGTGACGGACTGTGTATAACTCGATGGGTTAAGCGAAGACGTAAGCTCAACCCAAGTGTCGGCCTTCTCCACATTCTGTGTAATCGTGCCACTGGTGGCGACGGTGTGCGTGCCATCACCACCGTAGATCGCAGTAATACTGTGAGATCCCACCGACAGTGTATCGGTGGATAATATTGTAATTCCACTGTCATCGAGCGTACCTGTTCCCAAATCTGTATCACCGTTTATAAACGTGATTGTACCGGTGGGCGTGTCAGTAGAGTTTACCGTGGCGGTAAAAGTGACGAATTGGCCGAACACCGACGAAGAGAGGTTAGACTCGATCGACACGTTAGTGGTGGCGGTGTCGACTACCTGGTTAATAATGACATAGCTTGAGGAAAATGGGCAGTCAGATGGAATGTATTGTGCTTTGATAATGTGTGTGCCAATGGATAGCGATGATATTGCGATAGTCGCCGTACCCGTAGCGTCAAGATCCACCGCTCCTAAGTTGTTGCTTCCTCCACCTTCCGGGTAGTCCGTAAAGCGTATCTGACCTGTCGGTTTCAAACCATTGAAGTTGTTCGAAGCGGTTACACTGGCGGTAAAACGAACTTCCTGGCCGAACATTGAAGGATTTGTGTTTGAACTAAGAATCGTTGTGGTTGAGATGCTGGTTACATATACACCTGTTGTAGAATCGCTTGTTGACACTCCAAAATCAGTATCTCCGTTAAAGGTGGCGCTGAAAGAGTGGAACGTACCTATTGATAAGGTGTTGGTAGAGAACGATGCATGGCCTTCGGCATCCAATTGAACAATTGCAATCTCGGTTGAATTATTATAGAAGGTAACTGTACCATGTGGTATATGACCGCACTCTGTTACCGGTGCGACGGTAGCGGTCATGGTCAGTGTATCGCCGCATTGTACAGGTGACGTATAGGCGAGAGAAATTGACGTTGTTGTTGCTGCCGGTGTGATAATCTGAGTGAAAGCACCACTTGTGGAAACGATGAAGTTATCATCACCCGAGTAACTTGCCACAAAAGCGTGGGAACCGCCTCCAAGGGAAGATAGGGAAAGGGTTGCTTCGCCAAACGAATCAAGAGACGCATGGGCCAATATATTTTGCCCTTCACGAAGGGTGACCGTTCCCGTTGGTATTCCTTGCCCAGGCGAACTTGCTCCCACGTTTACCACAATTTTTACCGGCTGACCGAATATGGTGGGATTGTTTTCTGTACTGATAGTCACGACTGTGCGGCTCTGCTCGACGGTCTGAGTCACGATATCGCTGGTTGACCCCATATAGTCATTATCGCCTTCATAATCCGCCGTAACGGGGTGATCGCCGGTTGGAATCGTGTTTACCCGAAATGTGGCTATACCGAGATCATCGATTTCGGCCGTTCCCAAGGTGACCGTTCCACATTTGAAGGTAACGGTTCCGGTGGGTGTCTCCGCTCCGAAAGCAACCACGGACGGCATGGCGGTGAGCGTGACTGTCTGACCGAACCGGGATGGGTTAGGACTCGACTCAAGCGATACCGTAGTTGAGGCTTTCTGCACTTCGATTTGGATAGGGGTGCTTTCTGCATTTGCGAAGGCCCCGGTTCCACCATCGAACATTGCTGTGATGGTGTGGTTTCCCGAAGACAGGGTCGAGGTTGTAAGGGTCGCATTCTCGACATCGATCGCTTCTGAGATGGCGACACCGTCATCAAAGAATGTCACAGTGCCAAGAATCGGAGACGCAACGGAGGCAACGGTAGCCGTGACTGTTACATCCTGCCCCACTACCGGTTGCTCCAACGAGGAGGTCACCACAATCGACGATGGAGCTCGCTCGACGATATGTTCCACGCAAGCCTCCGATGGCAGGAAATTGTCATCTCCTAAATAGGACGTGCAAATCAAGAGTGTGCCATTTCCGAATCGTTCGGTTTCCACAATGGTAATGCGACCGCTTGTGTTGAGCGCTCCGCCCGGGATATCCATGCTGTCGCCGATGGTGATTCTATCAACAAGTCCGGTCGGCTTCCCAAGTCCGGATACGACTGAAGCGACTCCGATTTCCAAGGTGAGAGGTCCGTACCGAACGCCGGTTTCAGGAGATACCAGGATGCTGGTTACGGTCTCGGCGCGAGTGACAATTTGCGGGACTTCCGTTGCCACTGGCAGGAAATTCTGGTCTCCCGCGTAGGTTACGGAAAGGACATGGGTGCCGGCACCAAATCGCGGAAGCGTTACCGATGCCTCGCCAACGACATTAATACGGGCGGAAGCTATAATTGTTGCACCGTCGTAAACGTCGATGTAACCCGATGGCGCAACGTTGATTGCAGGGCGGAAGTTTAGATCGATATCGAGCGATACAGGCTCGCCGTAGCTGCTCTCGCTCGGTGTATTTCTGGCTACGATGGATAACGGTGCACGTTGAATAAGTTGCTCGATAATACCAGTTGAAGTAGCGAAGTCCGAACTTGAGGGTTCATAGATCGCTTTTAGAGAGTGGACACCTGCTTCGAGCGTCGGAACCGTCAGAATGGCCGAACCGCTGGTATCGAGTTCGCCTGTGCCTAGTTGATACGGATAAAAATCGTGAGAAAAAGTCACGCTGCCGAGCGGAAGAGGTCCACCTTCTGTAAAGACCTGTGCTACAAGGTGCGCAGTTTCACCGTAGACAGGATCGAAACCCGACACAAATAAGGTTGTAGTTGTCGGCCATGGAATGACTTCCTGGACCAGGACGTCGCTTTGTGCTGCCGGGTACATCTCGTCCCCGCTGTAGACCGCTTTCAGTTCGTGTATCCCGATCTCAAGATCATACGCCTCAACATATGCATGGCCGAACGTGACATCGGCAGTAGCGATGATCGCCTCACGATCCATGAACGTGAGGGTTCCGGAAGGCAGAACACTCATAGGGCATGAGCTTATGTCTATATCAAAACCGACTCCCTCACCGATCATGCTCGGGTTCGCTTGCGAGGTGAGCGTCACGATGGACGGGCAAGATACGACAGTCTGTTCCAGACCGGGAGTAGTACCTGTCTCATAAATATCGTCGCCTTCATATTCTGCGGTGACAATTGTCGTGCCGGGTAGAAGAAAGTCTACACAGAGAGAGGCGACGCCCGAATTGTCCAGATATTCCATGCCCATGGCACCGTATCCATCGTAGAAGGTCACGATGCCAGTGGGCGTGTCATAACCCGGAGGCCCAGTGGCAACAACTTCGAAGCAAACCAATTCCTGGTAGTTTGACGGATTCAGGGACGATATAAGATTGAGTTGGGGAGGTCCTACTACGATCTCTTGATCGAGAACATCGCTTTGCGAGGGATCAACGGATTCGCATCCGCCATAGTAAGCCGAGATCGCGTGCGTTCCGATGGCAAGCTCCGAGGTTTCAAATACTGCTTCACCTGCTTCATCGAGTTCGACTGTTGCCAGAATATCATCGCCATCTTTGAAAGTAACTTCGCCGGTCGGTATTGCTTCTCCCACAAAAGCGAGAACGGTGGAAGTGAAAGTAAGGCTAGCACCCCAGGGCGAAGGATTCTGAGATGAAACCAGCGACGTTCCTCCCTCCGAGGGTAGGACTGACTGCTGGATAACGTCGGCTTGGGCATAATCGAAGTTACCGTCGCCGCTGTAGGCCGCGCCGATAGTGTGAACGCCGTAGGAGTATAAAGTTATTTCTAGGGGGGCCCGACCATTGAGGTCCAGCGCTACGATCCCAAGGAGGCTCGTACCGTCCATGAACATCACCGTGCCTGTCGGAATAGGAGCTCCCGGAGGAGTCATGACCGTGGCGGAAAAGATAACGGGTTCCGCGTAACGGGAAGGATTGACGGACGAAGCAAGCGATACTCCCGGGGTGCCGGCTACAACGAGTTGGGTAAGCGTATCACTCTGTGCCGGATTCCATGTTTCACTGCCACCGTACACCGCCCTAATTTGGTGTGGGCCCACGGCAAGTTCTGCTGTCGAAAAAAGCGCAACGCCGTGTGCTCCCAGTTCGACCGTCGTAAGTTCGGTTTCACCGTCGTAAAATATGATTGCACCAATTGGCGCACCACCATTTTCCGGCGTGACGACCGTTACGGTGAAGGAGACGGTTTCTGCATATCTGGCCGGGTTGGGCGTGGATGCTATCAGAACGCTGACCTCAACAGGGACGACCACATGCTCGACACTCCCGCTCACGACGGACGTGAGCGTATCGCTACCATTGTAAGTGGCCGTGATCGAGTGTAGACCGACATCAAGAACGTTTGTCTCAAGCGAGGCAAAGCCGAACTCATCGAAGTTCGACATTCCCAGAACATCCTCGCCATCGCGGAAGGTCACCGAGCCAGTTGCCTGACCAGCGTTCGCAGGTGGCAACACCCAGGCTCTAAGTACTGTGGTTTCACCGAACTGCGAGAGGCTGGGAGCTGCGTCGAGCATTATCGTCGGTACGGCTTTCTCCACCGTGAGCACCATGGCTTCGCTTGAAGCCGGTTCAAGTGCATCATTGCCGCTATAAGAAACCTCAAGTGCGTGCTCACCCACCGTAAATTCTGATATGGCAAGAGCTGCATTTCCGTTTGTGTCTACGGCTGCTGCCCCAATATTTTCGGCATTATCGTAAAAGGTGATCCAGCCAGTTGGCGCCCCTGTCCCTGTCGGTGCCTGCACGCTCGTCGCCAAGTCGACACGCTCACCGAAATGCGTAACAGTGGGAGCCAAGACCATAGAGACGGTGGTCAAACCTCGTTCAACGACCTGAATCAACACCTCGCTGGTGGACGCTGTGAGTTCTTCGCTGCCGCCATACATTGCCGTGACCTCATGATCACCCACAGCGAGTGCCGTGGTTGTGATCGCGGCTTCGCCAGAGGTGTTGAGGGAAGCCAGGCCGAGTATGGCAGTCCCGTCTCGAAAGGTTACCGCACCGATAGGGATGCCCGTACCAGCCGGACCGACCACCGTTGCGGTAAAAGTGACAGCGTCCCCGAAGCGCGATGCATTGAGGGTGGATGTGAGCGTCGTGCCGCCTTCGGCTGGTACGACTACATGGAAGATCGGTTCACTCTTCGCAGCATCGAACACAACGCTACCCTCGTAGGCGGCCACGATGAGATGCCCTCCCGCAGCTAACGCAGAAGTTTCGATGAATGCGACACCGGCATCGTCAAAGGAGGCCGTCCCGATGACGGAACTGCCATCATTGAATGTTACCGTACCTTCCGGCATATTCGCTCCGGGTGGCGTAGACGCGGTTACGGCAAACGTCACAGTTTCACCAAAACGAGAGGGGCTTGCGGATGCGGCAAGTGCCAGATCCGGTGGTCCAGCGTTTATAGTCTGAGTAAATTCTTCACTTCGAGCTTGGGTGTGTGTTTCGTCGCCATCGAACTTGGCGGTAACAATATGCGCGCCGATTTTGAGGTCCGAGATCTCCAGGGAAACGTGGCCTGTGGCGTCGAGGTCGAGTTCTCCCAAGACCTCTGTCCCGTCGAAGAAAGTCACCGAACCGATAAATGGCCCCGCCTCGGACCGTGCCACCACGGTAGCGGTAAAGGTCACACTCTCACCGTAGCTTGCGGGATTATGAGAACTTGAGAGCACGATTCTGGTTGAAGCCAGGGCCACTGTATGATACAGAACCTCGCTGGCGGCAGTTGTGTGCTTGGTGCTACCGTTATAGTGCGCGGAGATTTCGTGGGTTCCTACGGTAAATGTCGCAATATTTAACGCCGCTTCGCCCGCACCGTCGAGCGCGGTTGTATGGATCTCGTCAGTACCATCGAAGAAAGTAACCGATCCGGTCGGTGTTCCTGAACTAATCGGTGCGGTAACGAAGGCCGTGAAGATAACGTTCTCCCCAATTTGAGACGGGCTTTGCGATGAGCGTACCGATATTTCAGCAATGGCAGCTATAACTTCATGATCGACGATAAAACTCGTGGAAGTTGCGCAGGTCGAATCGCCGAGGTAGACGGCGGTGAGTTCGTGCATACCGACGTTCAGTTCCCGCGTAGTGAAACTGGTTCGAGCGTCAGTGTCTAGCTCACCGACACCGAGCACGAAACTACCATCGATGAATAGAACGTGGCCGATCGGAGACTCACACTGGCCGCCAACAATTGCCGTGAGTTCGATCTCTTCCCCGTAGGACGAGGAGCTTATGTTTGATGAGAGCGTGGTTTGGGTGGGAACGCCCGCTCCGTTTTTTGCCAGGACCACAAGAGAGATCGTGTCCGTGTCGTCACTATGGTAGGCCGTGATAAGATGAATCCCCACGGGAAGATTCGCTTTGCTAAATTCCCAGGGATATCCCTTGCCGATATCTAAAACACCTTGGCGGAAATCCGTTTCGGAAATAGTTTGTGTCGAACCATCGGGAGCCGTATATTCGCTTTTCCAGCTTATACTGCTGGTTCCACTGTATTCCGCTGCAAAATGGATTGGTTCCCCTTCGAGGAATTCGCTCCCGGTTGGGCTTTCAATTGTCACCTTGCAACCCGTACCGCAAGCGACAACAAGCATTAGCACCAAAGCATAAATTGCTTTTTGATAGTTGCTGTTCATAACTCCTAGGCCTTTCATTCTCAATAACCCTTTTTAATTAGGAGAAAAAGTCCGCACGGATGCCGCCATATCTGCGAACCTTATCGTCTCTTGATTTCGCTCGATTTACAGCCTTGCAGCTCCATGCTATCCATGGGCAGTCAAGGCCTTAATTAGCGATAACGCTATCAAAATTTGAAACACTTAGATAGACTGGGATCTGCGGACAAGCATGTAAGTGAATCCATCTACATAGATGCAAGCGAATTGGTCATCAGGGAATATTCAAGATTCAGACGATAGACGGGCATATTCGATAGCATGTTGGAGCAGGTCGCGGCGACCGGGTAGTCCTAACTTAAACAGAATACGGCTGTAGTATGTTTCAACCGTTCGGGCAGAGATACCCATGCTGTCGGCTATGTCCGGAGTGGCGATGCCTTTTCCCATCAAGGTATAAACCTGCATTTCCTGCGGACTTAAAACCTCATCAGGCGCTTTCTCCCCATTGCCAGCCAAGGCATCAGCTAAAAAGTGAGCAGCTCTGGGGCTCAGATACCGTTCCCCGGCATGTGCTTTATTGATGCAATCAACCAATACTTCCGGGTCTTCACGCTTTGTGACGTAACCCATTGCGCCCAGTTTCAATGCTCGCCGAACGTTAACAATGTCTTCATGGACCGAATAGACAACCGTAGTTACCTTGGGGGTTTCTTTTCGGATCAAAGCCAGTACATCAAAGCCCGATTCGTTCTCAAGGGAAAGATCGACGACGGCCACATCCGTAGGAGGCGTTTTAGCAAGTAGTTCAACTGTTTCAGAGATATTGCTCGCAATTCCGACAATCTGGAATCCTTCATCCTGAAGAAGCCCGGATAACCCTTGCCGTATTACCGGGTGGTCGTCTACGAGTATTACGCGTGTCGCTGCTTTATCTTTAATCATGTTTTACCTCGACATCTTTCTGTTCAATAGGCACCCGGCACTCAACACGACTGCCGCCTCTCGCCTTGGATCCCACAGTGAGGGTTCCTCCGATGACGGATGCCCGCCAGCGGATTGTTTTCTGTCCAAGCCCGTCTTGTGCTTTTTCATTCGGCACAATCCATTGCCCGTCATCATCCACAAGCAGAACGGTCATGTCCGGCTTATATATCAGAGAAACCTCGATCCGCTTTGCTCCGGAATGTCGGATAGCATTTGCAATCGCTTCTTGAGCTATCCGATAGAGGTGAAGCGTGGCCTGTTCGTTCTGGACCGGTCCATCTCCCTGAACCCGAAATTCGATACTGGCGTCCGAAGCTTCTCCGAAGCGCTGAGCCACAACCTCAATCGCATCCGCCAAATCCCGACAGGTCAGAAAACCTGGACTCAAGGTCTGTGAAAGACCGTGAATTTCGCCAATGGCATCTCCCAGCCCTTCGACGATTCCATTCAAGGTATCTGCTTCCGGACGATTATTGGCCGTCAAAGTCTTCTGAGCACGCTTTGTGCGAAGCAATAACCCGGTCAGATCCTGGCACACCCCATCATGAAGTTCACTCCCGATATGTCGGCTTACACGCTCACCAGTTTCCACGACTTCAACTTCAAGCCGCATCCGCTGCTGTGCTTCTTTCTGTAAACGCGCCGTTGCCAAATGCTCCCGGCGAATGGCGCTTGTCAGGTGATGACTGAACCATGCCAGCAATAGAAGGTGTGGAACAAAGAGCGTGAACGCCGTTAAATATTGCATCTTGGCAATGGTGTCATTCCATTCAGGGGCAACCTGTGGCAGCAACCCTGTTTGAGTTCCCCAGACCGCAAGCAACATAATCAGCAGGTTAATGGCTCCGACTGCGAGTCCAAAGCGCGCCCCACCAAGCATCAAAACCATCATAGGTAAATTGATTAAGGGCAAACGAAAATTGAGAAACATACCTCCATGGGTAAGTATGAGTGACGTTAAAATCCAGACTGAAATAACCATAAGCATAATACGATATCGTACATCCAAGCGCCGTAGAGCAGCCGCACAAAAGGTCAGCAACCATGCGGATAGACCCAAAAGGCTCTGTTGCAGCGTAGTGACATCAAGAAAATAGACGCTAATAAGGACAGGAAGAGTCGCAACCATCATAAAAAGGCTGTATACGTTGGTCGCCTTCCGTCGCCAGCTATCGATTGAATAGGTCACTGTATCTGTTTTTTTATTGAGCAGCGGTGTTTCCTCCTGTTCGTCTATCACATAATTCTTCAGTGCAATACCAGATAATCTCAACCAAGTCCATCCTTGTCTGCCATGGACCACGGCGATTCAATTCTAAGTTTGAAAAAGCGTAACGAAGTTTTGTAGCAAGATGATACATGAGGTTTGGAATGGTTCGATCACCATTGATTTCGTGCATGATGCCCAGCGCCAATTTTCTCAAACAAGACATCACTCCTGCCCCGGCTTTTGTCTTTGCCTTCAAGATTCCCGCTTTTCTCATCAAACCGTGTTCTTGACGAGATCATCGGTATCATTGATGGTTATTGGAATATCGAGGTGAAAAAGTTAGGATCTTCCCGGACAGTCGAAGCTTAGTATGAGGCCAGTCCGTAGGGAGCCGCAAAGCTCCCAGGACTGGCCGGCGGTCGTCCTCTCGGTATAATGGACAGTGACCAAACCACCATTTATCGAGAAGGAGATATCAATGATCGCCAAGGAAAAATTAGCACGAAAACGACTCACATTGCTACAGCTTGCTGAAAAACTCGGAAACGTATCCAAAGCCTGTCGTCTGCAAGAGGTGTCGCGAAGTCAATTCTATGAGTACAAACGCGATTTCCAGGAGTTCGGCCTCGAAGGCCTGATGGACAAACCGCCCATTCCAGGGCCACACCCAAACGAGCTTTCCGATGAGACCAAGGAGACGATTATCTCGCTCTCTCTAAAGCATCCGACATTCGGACAGCAGCGCATCGCCGACCAGTTGCAGCTTCAAGGCGTCTCCGTATCCGCATCATCCGTACGCAATCTCTGGATCAAGGAAAACATGGAAACCCGCTACAAGCGACTGCTGCTGCTTGAGGAAAAAGTCGTCAAAGAAGCGGGTGTCGAACTGACAGAAGAACAGATCCGTCTCATTGAAAAAGCAAATCCCTGTTTCAGGGAGCGCCATGTGGAGAGCGAGTATCCCGGCCAGCTGATCTGCCAGGACACTTTGTACGTCGGACGAATGAAAGGCGTCGGAAGAATCTATCTGCAGGCCGTGGTCGATACCTACTCTTCCATCGCCTTCGGAAAGCTCTATACATCCAAAAGACCGGAAACCGCAGCCGATGTCCTTTACGACCACGTCCTGCCGTTCTATGAGGAAAACGAACTGATCATTGAAAACATCCTCACCGACAACGGAACCGAATTCAAGGGACGACCCATGATCCATCTCTACGAGATCTTGCTCGAGCTGCACGGCATCAAGCATCGCTACACCAAGGTCGCAACACCGAGGACAAACGGATTCGTCGAACGCTTCAACCGAACCGTACTCGATGAATTCTTCAGAACCGCTTTCAGGGAAAAGCTATATCTCAGCCTGGAGGAACTCCAGACCGATCTCGACGCCTGGCTCGAGTCTTACAACAATCAACGCCCCCATCGCGGGTACAGAAACCAGGGACGAAGACCGGTCGAAACGTTTGAAATGGGAAAGAAGAAGCGAGCTGAAATCATCGAAATCAAAGAGACGAAAAACAAGAAAAAAGAAATGGAGGAACCGACTCCCGAAACGGCCTAGTCAGCCAACAACCGAGAGGACTAACTGTCCGGGAGGCTCTTGACTTTTACACTTTAAATTATGTAACAAACTATTTGATACGACTACATATTAGCGATAGTTACACAGTAATAATTCTTGCACATGATTGTTTTATTGACTTTGTAATTTGTATGTTTTAGTTGTTTATTGTACTCATAGTAAGCTCATGTGAATTCTATTAAGGAGCGTGAAATGCGTAATACTTGTATGTTAGCAACCATGCGGGTTATCGTATTTTTCTTTGTTGCCCTTATCGCCGTCTCGTGCAAGGTAACCATTGAAAAACCAACTCAGAGTGAATACTACGAGAAGGATGAAATTCACTTTGATGTCGAGTACAACGGAACTGGAACGGTGAATTGGAAAAGTGAGCATACTGCGCCTGATGGCACCGTTAACACAATTGGAAATTCCGAGTTCAAGCTGGACATTAATCCCATTGGAAAAGGATATCCATGGGAATTTAAAAAATCAAATCTGCCTGTAGGCGTTCACAAAATAACGGCGTATAAAAATGAAAATTCCGCCGAGATCGTGATTACAATTTTGCCATTTTGCGAAAATCCACAGCTCGATTGTTCATATCTAGATGATGGTGCTTGCACAGTTGGAATTTGCGATGACTCACAAAAGGAATGCGTTTCTACACATGCAGTAAATGGAACTTCATGTGATGATACGTTTTCATGCACAGATAATGATCGCTGCTCGGAAGGAGTATGCATAGGCCAGAATACATGTTTAGGAAACGGAATCTGCACCATAAATGGATGCCAATACTCCGGAGAATGCGACACAGATAATGATTGCGAGTATCTAGACTCAAATTGTCATTCGGCTTACTGCAGTTCTTTTTCTGGTACATGTGCAACGCGCCTTAAGGAGGGAGTTTGCTATATTGATGGATATTGCTTCGAAGAGGGAATGAAAAAACCAGAAGAACCATGTCAGCTATGCGACTCCACTACGCCGAATAAATGGTCATCTGTTTCCTACTTACCATGCAACGATCAAGATGAATGTACGATCGGTGATACTTGTATTGATGGTGTTTGTACCCCCAAGTCGTTTTTAGATTGTAATGACGACAATCCTTGTACAACTGATGCCTGCGACGTCGAATTAGGGTGCGTACACAGGATTGATGATGGTGAATCTTGCGATGTTGATTCTGATTTGCCTTGCGTATTGGGAACTTGCCATGAGTCCCAATGTGTTGCTGATGTATCTGATGGATATTGTTTAATCGATAATCAATGTATTCCCGAAGGGCAGCAATCTCCGAATGGCTGTTCTCTGTGTAATCCCAACGTATTCAAGTATTCTTGGTACTGGAATAGTGAATCAGAAGGCCAATCCTGCTCAAGTGGAAATGACGCTCCTAGCTGCGGCCAGTATGCATGTAGCATGGGTCAATGTGTTATGAGTATAAGCAATAATATGTGTTATATCAAAGGTGAATGTATTGAGGACAACCAAAGAACGGAAGATGGTTGCTGGGAATGCGATGTAGACAAGGGGCAGTTTAACGGAACTTTCATCGGTGGCAGCAGTTGCTATATCAATGCAATGCGTCATGTGCTTATTGAACCGTCCGATTTAGCGAGTTCTCCGGTTGCTTTTAGTAGCGATTATTTCGAATATTCAACTAAAGTGCCGTCGATGACAAGTTATAATTCTTACGCAAAGACATTCTTCAAAATGAAAACTGGTCGAATGGCAATGGCAACATGCGAAGTAAAGGATCAAGTTGTTTCAGTCGCCGTGTATACTTATCCTGGATTGCGTGAATTGCATCGAGAAGGATTATGGTATTCACAGTTCATGATCCCTGACAGATCGTATTGTAATATTGATTCTTTAGATGTAAATGGTGATGGGTTTGAAGAGGTTCTCATCGGTGGACCCAAGAATTCTCTAAATGATCTCGCAGGAAAAATTACTGTACTTGATATTGATGAAATCCGCGTCAGAACTATAAGCGATCATGATGTTGTTGTGGCTGGAGGATTTCTTGACTTTGATACCGCTAAATACGAAGGAAATATGTACTTTGTAGCTAGAAATTCATCGGGAATCAGTCTACATGCGATGGGGTTTAATGAAAGAGGAACATTTTACATATCTGATTCTCCTGCATGGATACACAAGCATCCGGGCAACTATATTTCTGCGTCCTTCACCGGTGAAGGTGCAGTGCGTATAGTTAAATATATTCCAAGTGATTACTTGAATGATGTTAAAACAATTATAAGCCAACATAAAGTCCTTGATGGAGAAGAAATTGGGCAGGAAATTGTTGTAAATAATATTCAGCCTAGCGGAGCAATTTCATGTGGGGAGAAGATATTTTTCTCATTAACGGAATTTAATGCCGACTATAGCTATATTAATTATATTAATACTGCCCATGGAAATACCTTAAAATCATTTGGATCAACGGAATTTGTAGTCGGGAGTATGAATTGTTTTGAAGAAGCGGAAAACTATCGGCTTCCACGAGAGTTGTTGCTGACGGGTGAAAGTAAACTAGAAGGACGGCATGAATACAATTACACTCCAGATAATCATGATTACCTGTATATCGGTAAAAACGAGATACCAGTTCTAATGGATGATGATCTCACACATAATGATGTAGAGGAGATTGGCTTATTAGTTCCTGAGGGGGAGATTCGATATATCAGTAGTCCAATATATGCAAATTATCTTGTGCTTTATGGAGGAGGAACTGTAATTGTAACTACGCCAGAATTGGAGTTGGAGCAATTAACTATACATGAAGGAGAATTCATAACAAATCCGGGAATTTCTGTTAGCGTAAACTCAAATATAATATTAAAAACGGCATCTGCGGATATCAGTAATGCGGCAATCAATTTCACAGGAGACAGGAAGAGTGTAGTTGCCGGAATTGACGGTAGCGAAATCCGTCTAGGTGAGTTGCAAGTGAATAAAAAAGATTCTTACCGACGAGTTATAGTGGACGATATGATTTCATCTTTTATTGTTGGCAAAATAAGTGCTGTAAACGGAATTATTGAAGTTAGCGATAACACTAGCGTCGAGATAATAAATAGCAGCGAGGTAACGAAAGGGAACGGAACTGTTATCTTCCGTGGGCCCGCTTTTTATGCTCCTTCAATCAATTTCGAAGGCGTAAATCTGTATGTGCTAGGAAATAAGAATAGTGAATTAACACGTTTTGACATTATGGGGCCATTAACATCGCAGCGGACCTTAAACTTTACCATGCAGAAATGCCACACGTGGACGGGCAAGCCATTACAATAGATTTTAGCGGTCGTAGCTTGCCCATTGCTGAGATCTCCGATGTAACAATAAGCGATTATGAAGTCTCTGCAGAAGAGCCATTTATAAGAATCAATATTGACTCTGAGACACAATCGACGATGGTCAGCATGAATGATGTTAAGGTCGAGTCTATAAATGAAATTGATGAAATTCGAGTCGTTACAAATGAAACGGATTTAACTGGCTGGTCTTTTGAAGGGGTTCAAACGTCTTACCATCCGATAAACGTGAGCGTTTACGATGAATCCTATTCAGAAATCGAGTTTATAAAGAACAGTAGGCCTTCAACTGAGATGCTAGGTTACCACAAGGTGGGATTTATCGATGGTAGCAACTGCGACATGTGGCCCAAGCAGGTTGATTTTAGTGAAGTTAACACCCAGGAAATAACAAATAGGTTTACAGCTACCGGTGCAATATTCGACCCCAACATTGATAGTCTGAAACTTCAGAAAATCGCAGATTATATGGGAAAGGCGAATACGAAGTCCACATTGATTTTTGGATCGAAGTTCGGGTTTATACTAACAAAAGCAGCTGTCAAGTATAGATTGAATGGCAATTCGACGGCAACGGAGTTACTAACGGTCGCAATTGATCCTGCAACAAACATTGGTTATGTTCTGGATCCTAGATATATATGTTCTGAAGATGACTTAGCTTTAGGAATATGTGAATTCTTATCTAGGAATAATATATTAGCAGGAAATGCCGGTGAAATTGTTGCTTTAGCGGCATCAGGATATGGCATAGACAACAAAACTCAAATCCTTACAAGGTTGTATAATAACCGGCGAGAAAACGAAGAATTGTTTGAACAAAACCCCAATACAGTAGTTATTGCCGCTCCCAATATCAAAATCCCTGTAAACTACATTAAACTAGGGTTAAACACCATATTGTTGTCAAATAAAATAACCGGTATTGTAGATAATCTACAGCCTAAAACAAAAATTGACGTTGAATGGGTTGGAAATGGTACGCCAACAAGCACAGGAAGTACGAGGCCTCTAAGCGAACTTGAAGTGCTTAAGAGAGTATGGGCTTACACTCCTACTCCATCGGTGTTGTTAGTTGCGGCAAACAACGTTACTGGTATAAAAGAAGTAAAGACAAATAGCATTCCTCCCGCACTATCAAGTCACCAAAACATTAAGCCAGCACATGCTCTTGTCAGAATAAACACGCGTGCCTATTGGGAAGGATTAGGCTATGCACAGCAAGGAATGTTTTATGATAGGGTAGAAGTTGGAAGCCTACACGAAGACAATATGACTGCTGAAGATTATTATCCCAATGGAACCGACGCAGCGCTTGTTGAATTGGAAGCATTAGAACTATTTACCGAGAATATTTCGGGAAGTGGCAATAACAAAAAGATTACCTGGACGCTTGAATTGCCGACGTTCCATGAAGAAGTTGAAGGAGGATTTGCCGCTGTATACTCAAAAGACAGCTTTTACTATGCCAAAGGATCGACAAATCAAAAACACAACGCACCGGCTTATAAAAGAAACACTGTACAAATATTTAATCAGTACGCCGGTGCACAGGAAGTTGTTGATGCGTTGTACTATAAGATGTATTCAAGCCTTCTTCAAATGCAAGACTATTCTGGCTTTTCCGAGATAGAGCTTTGTATAAAGTCGAAAAACATGGTTAATCTGTTTGGATCTGAAAATAAATGTTTAACAGTAGTATCTGGAAGTGTGGAAATTGAGCGGTATTGTTTAAATGGATGCGTGGGTGATAGTATTCCTACATGCATTAATGATCAATGCCCATCAGATGGTGAAGAATTACCGACGTCCGATTGTGGTAATTCTGGAGGTTTGTCATCCACTAAATGGAGGTGTTACAATGTCGGCGAAAACCCTCAAATGGATGCAAGTACTGAGTTAAATTTTCCGGTTTCATCGTTCGGAATAACGATGCCAGTTGCTCTCATGTCCCAGAAGGATATGGTGCAAGGCAACTTGAGACGTGGTCTTGCTCAATGGAAAAATTCAATAGATCATATAGAATCGGAAGTAAACGGCCCTCTCGAAGAAGGGCCGGTTGCTCCCAATTTGACAAAGGACATTCAATTCACATTGTCCAACACTGAGTTGTTCAATTTATATTTGCAGGCTGCAGATAGAGCAGATGATGCAGCTGCCATACCAATGAGAGATAAAAACAATTTCCTGAAACTTGCATATGAGCTGTTTGATGCTTTACCAATGTATTACCCGAATTCTCCGAGATTGACATTATTATTCGCTAAAGCAATAGATAATTATTTTAAAACTAATCGATATGTCATAGTGGGACAACATCCCTATTCAGTAAAAGAGTGTGCATTAAGATCTGATACATTTGAAAAGTTGGAAGAATATAGGAATCCGAAACAAGAAGACTTGCTGGGCATTAAGGTGAACTCAATAGATATGCCTTATGGTTCACTTGCACGATCTTGGTATCAGTTGTCAAACTTCGATTTAGCAAATGAAGGAGAAGATTACGAAAATCCTTCATATATGGATCCATATTTGAATTCCTACGCTTATGTATCGCGTCCAACTGGGTTCGATAGTTATATTCAACGCTGGTACAAGCTTCAAGATAGCATCAATATTTTGCTTACAACCCTTCGAGATCGACGCCAAGATGCGATCTTTACTCAGGGACTTCAAGAACGAATGGACATGATGGGCGAAATTCTGACTAGATATGCGGATCAACAGATCAACACATCCTCAAAGCAGATTTACGATTTCAAAATGCTAGTGGATAGCTTAATCGCATTAGAGGCAGAACTTAACGAGTCTCTGGATGGCTTTGCGAGACGTGCGCAACTAATGCTGGGTTGCGATATGACGGAAGAGGGACTTGTTTGCAATCGGGAAACTGGCCTTGTGCAGATGCTCAACGAAATGACGGATAGATGTTACGGTGAAGAGTATATAAATACGGAAATGTTGAACACCGCACGCGATGTGAATGGATACATGACACAAGCTTTTAGTAAAGGGAAAACATTGTGCGATAAGATACGGCAACTTTGCTTTGATGAAAACACGATGCGTTTATATGAAATGCGAGATAACTATCTCATGAGTATGGCCATGCCGGAATATTTCGGTGTATACGAAAATTTGGGTGAGGTTTCGGATGTTTTAGGCGAAATGGCAGACTTTTTCGGACCCATTGGCGAAGCTCTGGGGACACTCAGTACGGTTTTAGAGTGGATATTTGGAACAGATCCTTGTCCCGGAAATGATCGGGCGTTTTTAGAAATGCATTTGGCTGAATTCCAAATTCAGTTATTAACGATTTCACAAATCGTTGAATCAATGCGCATCAGCTCCCAGATGATACAAATGCAGTTACAACAGGCGCTATTGACAATGAATTACCATGGACAGAACATCGAAAACCAGGAAACATTTTTGGAAGATATCGCGAGTTGGCGGAAATACGTTAATTTGAATTGGCGCGACGATCAATACGACCGTGTTGGGTTGGGTAGTACATGCGAAGGATTGAGGCTTTCCGTCGAGGCCGCAAAACGAGAGATCTACAGCGCTTCGCAGATTATGTACACGACTTTAGGGCAGAGTGAAGTCCCGCCCTATGTTACGCTTCCCGCATCTTGGAGTCCGCAGGAAAACGCTTTCAAGCGTTATCCCAGATATGGTTTTCACACCAGCCTTTGGGATAACCTGTCTAACTACCGTTTCCAGTTGCCTGCCATCATGCAGGAACAAGAATATGATGCTATTGATTCATCATATAGAGAAAAGGTATTAGAAGCAAGAAAGGATTACAATGAAGATCATTGGATAGTAGAGAATATTGAAGAAAAGATTGAGAGCATGACTAGCGGCTATGCAAGTCTACTCGCGGAAAGTGTCGATAATCTGAAATTGTCACTCGGCGATGGCGGTCAAACGTTTATGCCCTTTACGTATGTCGTGAAGACGCTCGAACGTATTCCATGTTACTACGAGGCAGAAGATACCGGGGAGATGGTCGAAGATTGCGATGAAAACGGAGAAAACTGTCAGGCGACCTTGCTGATCGAGCAGCCGCGCTACTGCGATAGAAGCTCGTTCGAAGTTTGTCCGGACGAGGATTGCCACTACGCTGGACCTGCGGATGCCTTTCTTTCGAAAGGTGTGACCAAGTTCACGGTGTCTCCGCAGGATCTTGGAATTAATACCTACGAGAGCATCGTTGATGAAAATGGAATACATATCGCGCCTCCGGTCGTTTACGAGGTGCGGTATAAGGTTTATTATGCCGATTACTGGTGTGAGTATGACGCACAAACGGGTATGCAGGTTAACTGCTGCATAACGGCGGATTTGGACAATGATCCATCAACAGGAGTAAATCCGCTGGAATGTCCCGATGGCGGTGTACACGACAACTTTTATTATTACGAAAACGGATTTCCGCACAAAGATGATCAAGGAAACCTGTTTATTGTCAATGCTGCCGCTTGGGGGCTTGAGCCGCTTAGGATCGATGGAGAATTGACATGCAACAGCCCAGTCACGGTTTCGTTTAAAGGTCTAAGTGGAGAAATTGCAAAACGGGCGGTGACGTGTCCGAAACCTTTGCTTAGCTGGTATGAGCGACAGCATCTTTTCCATGAAGATGCCGCAACCACGGGAAACGGAACAATTGTAAACGATTATCGTAGCGGTTCCATAATGCAAGATATGGAATACCTCTACTCTTCACATATCCGAGGTCTTCCTGTCTTAGGGTCTTGGTATCTGGTTTACGATGGCGATCGGGCGGAAGAGCTAACTCGGGTGGTCAGATCGCATAATCGAGACTATGGCTACTCCATTCCAAGCAATCTCTGCTATAATGAGCAGAGGGATACCGATGCGCCGGACATCCTAATGAGCCAGATAGGCCAGGATTATCCTACGCCATATTCCTATCAGAACGAATTCGATAACACATGGAAGGATGTCGATAAGATCAGTCGTATCGACGTGGTGTTTGTCGTGGCCCGATTAAAATCTCCGGTTGCCTACTGGAAAGAGGTTGAATGAGCAAGAAGCGTAGCCGGAAGTGTCGAAACCGCGGATGCGGATGGGCAGTAATTGTATATTTGTGCCTAGTGCTGGTCGTCGGTTGCGGTGGCGGTGAGTTGAGCGGCGGGGATGAAGACCTCGAAATCGATGGCGACAGCGATATCGAGGTGGAAGAGGAACAAGAGGCAGAAGCGCGACCCCGCCCGGAAAATCCCGCGGATGTGGAGTATCCAAAAACTCTCTGGCGTGATGAAGTTGAGACGGGGCAGACCTTCACCTGGGGCTTTTTCCCGCGCGATTATTACCCGCAAATCCCGACAACCGGCATGAATTTTCCGATTGTTTGGGACGAAGCCAACAAGCGAATTCTAGCAATTGATCCCACTAAAATCAGTTACAACAAGGACTGGGATTTCGTCTTGTATTCGCTGACGGAAGAGACGTCCGAGATTTTGGATTACATCAAGTTGCCGGAGATTTCCGAACAAGGATGGGAGCCGCAGACAACTCCGCCCGAAGTCATTGATAGTGTTATTATTGATGATAGATTATATTTATCATTCTATAAAGACGGATGGCTATACGAGAATCCTGATTATGTCGCATCAGGGATATTAGCTTATGATTTAACCGAGAAAGAATCTCATTTTCATTTTCTTTCAATCGCGAACTGGTCTGAAATTGATATTATTGGTCGTATGAAAGAAGAAACTGAAGAAAGTATTGTAATGCGCAAGGAAAGTGGATTTTATAGAGTGTCGATTCAGAACAATTACATGGAGCTGATTCGGTCATATTGTGATCCTGACGGCACCTACTATTCGGCGTGTGGAGGAATCAATAAACCGGAATACTCAAATTATGGAGGATTCCTTTTTCCTATCCTAAATCGGCGGGGCTGGGCAGAGTTTATTGGTCGGCTTGTTTCAATAGATACGAACGAAAATGGAGATTGGTTGTTGGAAACGCACCTGGAGCCCGAACTGGAGGTGTGCAAGCATTGGGTTGAATATCCTGAGTGCGAAGCGGCATGGCTGCCATTTTCTTTAGATTGTTGTATAAGCAATAAAAGCATTATTTCCTATAACGGAATTACCTACGTCCTCTCGGGCACTCACTCCGCTCTTTTCATTATTGATGCCGAGCGTGGTGGTCTCCAGCGGGTCGCAGGTGTGCCCATGCAGTCCAATCTTTATGGTTTCGCGCCGAATGGCACACCAGCCTCCGATGCGATTCTCGGCTCGACGCAGCACTGGCTTGTTACCGACGACGGCGATGTAATGTGGCTATCGCCCTACGATTATTCCATTCGCGGGATCGCCGGGCCGCTCGATGAATGGACCCAATAAGGAAACTTTATTCCTGTAGTGATCGAATATTGGGGATAATTCATTTCCCTTCATGAGGTGGACGAGCATGAAGCTTCTATTACTCGCCTTGTTGGCTGCGCTCTGTATTTCCTGCAATTCATCGAATGACGATACGCTCGACGGCGATCGCGATGGTGATTTCAAGTTGGATATTGAGTCCGATCGTGAAGCTGATGAGCTTACAGAGGATGATTCATCCACGCCGGAAGACGGCGACTTGGATCGCGAGTTAGCGGACGATGAGGACAATTCGATTGACGGTGATCTGCCTGCCGATGGCGATCAAGAATCGGATGAATATTCCGATTTCGATAGAATGGATTCCGATAGTGATTGCGAGAGCGTAAGTGATGGTGACCTGGATTCAGATAGTGATTATGAAAATGAAAGCGATGGTGATAACGAAATTGTCGAGCAGGATGTGTTCGATGCCGACGAAGAATTAGAAATCATTGAAAGCAATGAAAACGAGAACAACACGGAAGACGATAGCTTCGAAGGAAATGAAAGCACCGAAGAGGAGAGCGAGGATTGCCCCTACCCTTGCAGCGTAATCGGTGAGGAACAGTGTAATTACTGGGAATTTGCGGCGATGTGGACCTGCGAGCGTATAAGCGATACCTGCACGACGTGGGTCAAGCAACACGAATGCTTAAACGGTTTCTGTCCCGATGTGTCATATTGTGTTACCTGCAACAATGAATGTATAGGAAGCTGGCATCGTTGCAACGTAGACAATTTGGAAAATTGCATCTACGAATATTATTATGATTGCCACAACTTCGAGGTTACGGAATGCGAGTTGGGTTGCGAGGACGGGAGATGTCTGAAAAATATTTGTGGAAATGAAACTCTGGAAGATAAAGAAGTTTGTGATTCAAGCACGATACTGTGTTCCGATATCTGTTCCGATTATGCAGATGAAATAGCGACTTGTAACGATCAATGCACCGCTTTCGATACATCGACGTGTACGCCACCGGTCGTCGAGCGCCGTTTTGTGCCGATTTCAGCGGGTTCCTTTACGATGGGGTTTTCCCTCGATATGATGGCGACTCCGCATCAAGTTTCACTAAGCCGCGATATTTATGTAATGAACACAAAGGTCACGCAAGCAGATTATGAATCGCTGATGGGAAGCAACCCTTCAGAGTTCTCCGCTTGCGGCCCAACTTGCCCGGTCGAGAGCGTAACTTATTTCGATGCCCTACACTACGCAAACAATTTGTCGCAGCAGGAAGGACTTACCCCGTGTTACATATTTGATTCCATTACGTGTGGAAACGACGAAACGGTGGAAGCCGAGGCGGATTGCCTTACGCGCGGAGGCATTTCCAATGCAGTAATCACGCTTAATCAGGTTGCTTCCGCCTACGATTGTGAAGGTTACCGGTTACCCACAGAGGCTGAATGGGAATATGTTGCGCGAGCAGGCACAACGACCTATGCATACAACGGAAATATTACGATTTACGATGATGTATTGGACCCGGTGCTTGATTTAAGCGCGTGGTATCTTATGAATTCTCACGTTGAGTATGAAGATGCCGTGGAGTGTTCGATACTGGGCGGACCTTCGGGAATATATTGTGGAACGAAGCCAATTGCATTGAAACAGCCTAACGGAAATTGTATTTACGATATTCTCGGAAACACAAGAGAATGGGTTTATGACAAATTTAATCCTGATATCCATCTATATTCTGGAAATGATCCGGAGACGAGTCCTGCGGGAATTGATTTTTCAGAGGGCTCGGAAAACTATGGCATCGCGTTTCGGGGGTGTTTCTGGGGAAGTTCAGCGGAAGCTTGCATACTTGGTAGACGTTGTTATCGCCAACCTGCGAACAAAGCAAATCATGTTGGCTTCCGGCTTGTCAGAACAATCAATGATGGTATATGACACGTTGAGTGGCATGAAGCCAATATTAGCATGTTGTACTGACCTGACCCCGATATTGACTCCAGTTTTCATGTTAGACGATAACCAGCCGATTGACTTTGGAGACCTTGGAATTCTCCGACGGCAATCGGCGGTAAAATCGACTCCGGTGCTGGTGGCTTGTAGCCCAACGCACTGTGCGGACGCACCGTATTGTAATGTTGCCGCCAACTTTCGATCAGAACCTGAGCCTCCTTCAAACTATCAAACAACTCTCGATTCAGCAATTCATCCCTAAGTTTCCCATTGAAACTTTCAACGTAACCATTCTCCCACGGACTGCCCGGCTCGATGTAGAGTGGCTTCACTGCAAGCATCTTCAGCCAGTCACGCACTGCTTTCGCCGTAAACTCAGACCCGTTATCACTGCGGATATGCTTCGGGATGCCACGCCTGATAAACAGATCATCCAGAGTTCGCAGCACGTCTTGAGAATTCAGATTCCGTTTCACCGTCAGTGCCAAACACTCCCGGCTGTACTCGTCGATCACGCACAGAATTCGCAAAGCTCTCCCATCGCGTGTGCGATCCTGCACGAAATCATAGCTCCAAACATGATCAGTAAAGAGTGACCGCAGTCGAATACAACTCCCATCATTCAGCCACAATCTCCCGCGCTTCGGCTGCTTCTTCGGTACTTTCAATCCCTGCTCACGCCAGATCCGAGCCACCCGCTTGTGGTTGACACGCCAGCCGTCTGCGCGTAAGAGCGCAGTGATCCGACGATATCCGTAGCGTCCGTAACGGCTTGCCAATTTGACAATAGCTTGGGTCAGCAGAGCTTCGTCCGAGCGAGAAATTCGAACGCGACGTTGGGTCGAACGGGGCTGGCCCAGGACGCAACAAGCCCGACGCTCGGAAACATGCTGGATCGCCATCACATGCCTCACCGCCGCTTGCCGCTTCGCAGGGCTCAGAACTTTCCCTCGGCAACTTCCTTCAGGATCGCCTTGTCCAGGGACAGATCGGCCACCAGCTTCTTCAGACGGGCGTTTTCATCCTCAAGCTCGCGCAGACGTTTGGCCTGGTCCAGATTCAAACGGCCATACTCTTTGCGCCAACGGTAGTAGGTTTGCTCTGTTACGCCAATTGCCTTGACAGACTGCGCAATCGTTTGCCCCTGGGATTGCAAAACTTCGACCTTGCGCAACTGACCGATGATGTTTTCAACACTCCTTCGCTTCGCCATAACCGCGACTCCTTTCTAGGAAATTCAGCTGAATTCTAACATGCTGCCTTGCCCCCCAAAAGCTGGACCGCTGATGTGTTAGAATCCTCCGATGATTCAAGGAGGGATTCTGATGAAAGGAAAGCGGTTTTCGGACGAGCAGATCGTGACGATTTTGAAGGAAGCGGAGTGCAAGACCTCGACGGTGCAGGAGATCTGCCGCAAGCACGGGGTGTCGGAGCAGTCGTTCTATCGCTGGCGCAAAAAATTCGGGGGCCTGTCGGTTTCGGAGACAAAGCGGCTTAAAGATCTTGAAAAAGAGAACGCCCGCTTGAAACGGCTGTTGGCCGAGCGGGATCTGGAACTCGACGTGGCCAAGGAGTTGTTGGAAAAAAACTGGTGAAGGCGGCGCAGCGTCGGTGTGCGGTGGATCACGCGGCCTCGCGTGGTCTGTCCGCGTTGGTGAAACTGCGACGATCCACGTACTACTACAAGGCCCATCCGCGTGATGATTCAGCCTTGGCGGCCCGACTGAAAGCGATTGCAGAAGACGAGCCGCGTTTCGGCTATCGCCGGGCCTGGGGCGTGATCGTCCGGGATGACATCGTCAATTTGAAACGGGTGTACCGCGTCTGGCGGGAGATGGAGCTTTGCCTGCCAAGACGCAAACCGCGCAAGAAAAAGAAAACGAAGTCGGCGGGCCTGCCGGTCAAGGCTGAGTGCCCGAACCACGTATGGACTTACGATTTCATGTTCGATTCGCTCAGCAACGGCAGGCGGATCAAGCTGTTGACGGTGGAGGACGAGTACACGCGGGAAGGCCTGGCGATCCATGTGGACCGTGGCATCAAGTCGGATGACTTAATATGCATACTCGATGGCCTCTTCAATCAGTACGGCAATCCGGCCTTTATCCGCAGTGATAATGGCCCGGAATTCATTGCCGAGAAACTCAAGACGTGGCTCAATAAGCGCGGCACGGACACGCTGCACATCGACGCGGGCAGTCCCTGGCAGAACGGTTTCATCGAGAGTTTCAACTCGAAGGTGCGCGACGAGCATTTGAACATGGAGATATTCCTGACGCTTAGGGAAGCGCAGGTAAAGACGGAAATGTGGCGTAGGAAATACAACACGTATCGTCCACACAGTAGTCTGGAGTATCGGACGCCGCAAGAGGAGCGGCAGCGTTTCTTCTCGGGGGCGCTGCCCCCGAACCCCCGGAGTTTAGCGCTTTAAGGCTTATCCGATGGGCCTTAGGGAAACGAGGATGATGAAAGCGAAAATATGAAGGACGCCGCCATAAGGCAGCGCCCATCGGTATAAGCACCCGCCCGGCGCTCGGGTTGCGCTCCCGCAGAGCCCGATCCTCCGGACGGGTACGACAAGTGTATCACGAAAAAGGTGATTGGAAGGGAAACTTGTGCTACGATCCAAACGGTCGAGCCGCATGGCTCATTCTCAACCCGGATTCTAACTCTTCAGGTGGTCCATGCAACGGGGAGCAAAGCATGCTGGAGAATCCGAACTACCCTTGGTGTGATCAAGCGTTACGGACATCAATTCCCCAACTTCCAGGAGCAAATGAACAACGCGTTACGACACCATTGTTTTGAAGGCAATATGAAATGGGTATCGCTCATGTTGTGGGCAGGAGCAGATCCGTACACCAGGGGGCCTGTATCACCAGATGATGAACCCGATCCAGATGGAGACATGTCTGCCTTAGAATGGGCAGCGGAGTGCCGAAGATTCGATATTTTCAAGCTCAAGCAAGTTAACGTTCCGCCAGACCATCCGATCGCCGAAGTAATACTACGGGAAGCTTGCTTTGCAGGGAATGCCCAATTCCTCATGGAGTTGATCGAGAAGGGGTATCAGTTTGCGGATATGCCCGACGGAGGTGCCTCCCTGATGCAGTCCTGTCTTATTGGCTTAGAATGGACCCGGAGCATCGATCTGTATGGTCGAAATAAGGTCCACGATATTGACACTTCAGATTCACGGTGCCTGCTAAAGGTAATCCATATCCTGGCCAGACAAGGTGTGAAATGGCTACCGGCTGATCGGAAAGAAATCAACTCCGCACGACGGTCACTTCTCAAGATGAATGCAGACTACACAGTGGAGTTTGTCTGGATCATGGCGGAGTACGGTGGCTGTAATCGCGAAGACGTTGAATCTCTCTTAGGTACGCCCACGATAAGAAAACTCATTGCCAATCTTCAATCCCGCGTTGATCAAATACTCTCGGACTTCCCAAGTATCGAGGTAGCAGAGCCCCTATGTGAGTCTCAGCACTGACAGCAATTAGAACTGCATCGTTCATTTTCGTGCATGGTTTGCGATTTTCTATGGTAGCTCCTTGGTAGCTCTCGGTCAGGAGGGTCAATCCCAAAAAGAAAAGGCATCACACAACTAAGTGAGATGCCTTGACTTATATGGTCGGGGCGACTGGATTTGAACCAGCGACCACCTGAACCCCATTCAGGTACGCTACCAGACTGCGCTACGCCCCGATATGCTAACTATTCTGTAAAAGATCCCGAACGGCTTGTAACTTAAGCCGAATACCAAGTAATTCTTCTTTTAGTAAAGTCCAATCGTTAAAGCCTGAGGAATCGTCCGTAGGGCTGGATGAACTGGAACTTCTTATGTAAGACCTCGCGCCGTCGATTGTGAAACGCTTCTCATAGAGGAGGTGCTTCACTTCGAGTATCGCTTCTATGTCCTTGCGCTGATAAAGCCGCTGATTGCTCTTCGACTTCGTCGGCCTAATCGACGGGAACTCGCTTTCCCAATACCGTAAAACATACGGTTTAACGTCAGCAATCCGACTCACTTCGCCGATCTTGAAATAGATCTTGTCAGGGATCTCGACGTTCAACCCGATCTCCCGCCTTACTCGTCGTTAGACCTCGATGCCACCGTTCAACAGGTTCTTCAGTACCTGGCTCGGCTTGAAAGTCAACACGCGACGAGATGAGATTTCGATCTCTTCACCCGTCTGGGGATTGCGCCCGATGCGAGACTTCTTTTCCCGTACGACGAAATTGCCGAAGCCGGAAATCTTGATCTTTTCACCCTTTTCCAAGGTTTCTTTGATGATATCGAAAACCATCTCAACGATTTCGGCAGACTCCTTTTTCGAGAATCCGATTTTTTGATACACGTTTTCGATCAAGTCGGCTTTGGTCATGCGGTCCTCCCGTTTGCGCCGCCGGTGCAACCCCTCACAATACGGCTAGCCAGCCAAATGTGGGCGCACCTGCTCGACGACAGCCTTGAACCCATTTGGATCTGTCACGGCCAGATCGGCCAGAATCTTCCGATCAAGCGCTATTTCTGCATGTTTCAGCCCATTGATAAAGCGGCTGTAAGAAACCGATTCCGCTCGCAGGGCAGCATTGATACGGGTGATCCAAAGACGGCGAAAATCCCGTTTCCGCACACGTCGATCACGGAAAGCGTAAACCAAGGCCCGCTTAACCGTATGGGTTGCAACCCTATAAAGCTTCGAACGTGCGCCGCGGTAGCCTTTGGCAAGCTTGAGTATTTTTTTCCGGCGGTGACGTGCTTTGTATCCGCGTTTCACTCGAGGCATCGAAAATCTCCGTTACTTCACTTTGGGAATAAGACGGGCAACGTTATCGAAGTTGCTAGCGTCAAGTTCAGCTCGCTGCCGCAAATTCCTGCAGCGCTTGGTGGACTTCTTCGTCAAGATGTGCGAATGGAACGCCCGCTTCCGCTTGATCGAACCGCTCGCGCGCAGTTTGAAACGTTTAGCTGCGGCTCGGTTCGTTTTCATCTTAGGCATTGTCGACTCCTGTTGTCATTATTTGTCAGATCGTGGCGACACGAACATGACCATACAGCGACCTTCCATCCGGGGTTGGGTATCGATTGTCACCTTTTCGCCGACTTCGTCCATAACCCGGTTAAGAACCGACACACCTAATTCGGGGTGTGTAATCTCACGACCGCTGAACATTACCGAAATCTTGACTTTATTTCCTTCACCGATAAACCGAAGCAGATTTTTCACTTTCGTCTGGATGTCGTGCGTCTCGGTTTTGGTGCGAAGCTTCACTTCCTTAACTTGAATGATCGTCTGTTTTTTTCTGGCTTCCGTCTTGCGCTTGCTTTGCTGATACTTGAATTTGCCAAAATCCATGATCTTGCAAACCGGCGGATCCGCATTGGGCGATACTTCAACAAGATCCAAACCACGATCGAACGCGATGTCGAGCGCATCATGTATAGCGAGAATCCCTAACTGTTCTCCGTCTTCAGTGATCACTCTGACGCTCGGAGTACGGATTTGATCGTTAATCCGTGCGCTTTTATCTTTATCGGACTTGATGGGGGTCCTCCTGCAATACGTGTTTGGTAAACCATCCTATAAATCAAAGATGGTAGGCACGGGCGGACTTGAACCGCCAACATCCACCACGTCAAGATGGCGCTCTACCCTTGAGCTACGTGCCTGTCTGCCTGCAAGCCGATACGGCCCGCAAGTGAGTGATTTCTTTACCAGAAGGGTCATAGGCTGTCAAGAAAAAAACAATTAAATCGTCGAATAATTATTTTGACTGGAATCAGTCGAAAAGCCTAGCAAAAAAAAGAAAATAATGAAAGTCTTTAAGTGTTACTTCAGCTTTGTTCCTAGATTGCCCCGCGACTATTCATCATCTCGACGAATTGCTGGGTGACTGTCCAGTCCTCGGGATAAATGTAAAGGACGCGCAGGTTGTCGAGCATGAGGTAGTTGAAGGCTTCACGACTTTTAATAAGACCGCGGACGATCGCGCCACATTCAACTTTTCGTAGTTTATTCAACACCTTGACTTGGTCCTGGTTGGGACCGACTCCCTGTGTGTGCAGCAAAATGCGTGTTTGCGAGAAACGTCCGAGCCTCTGAATCATTTTGGGCGGATAGTCGGCCGGAACCAGTAGTTCTTTCATGACTTTAAGCCGGCTCAACATACCCAAATCGGTACGGGACAGAGTGCGAGTGGATGAAAGGCGGATTCGCAGGTCGAATGGGCCGACTTTGGAGAGCAGTTTGAGGGTTTTGGGAGTCAGCTCTTGCAGGTCGACTTCGAATGTTTTGCGCCGAGGTCCAAGCGCCAGCACGCGATTCGCGACCTCCTCGGTCATGGTGGATCCTGAAATCCTGAAAAGGACACCGTATTCAGCGAGAACGGACAAACGTCGTGTGTGAGCGCTGGTGAACGTATTGGGCAACACGAGACGAACGGGACGGTCCAGTTTGGCCAGTCGTACCAACAATGACTTTGGCGGAAAACCGCCCGTATCGACGATAAATGTTAAATTCTCGATCGAGGCCAGGCGCGTCAGAGCTTCCTGGGTGATGTCTCGGTTTATATAGATTTCTTTCGCAACCGGCGCCATCATGATGGTTTTGCGTTCGATGCCGGTTTTCGGGACGAATTTATCTTTGCTCGTTTTTGAGTGAGCGGGGTTGCTCAAACTCAGAATAAAGGCGAGCAGGGCGAAAATAAAAAGACGATCAATCCGACGCATGGGCGACCTCTTGGGCGTTCTGGGGCTAGGAAAGTTGATAGCGATACTTCCACATCATATAACGCTTCCACATGTAATATACAACATCCGGCCGTGAATCGGCTAGTTCATTTTGCTGGTAGGGGTCTGAAGCCGTATCGAAAAGGCGCAGCTCGTTTTGTTTGATCAGCAGCCGCCATTGTGAAAGGGCGATCAACGTTTGGGAGCGCGAAAGGGTAGAGGCGGACACGCGTGGCCACAAGGGAGCGGCCCCGAAAGCATAAGGTAAAAGGCTTTGGGCCGTGGTTTCCGGTTTGGGCTCGATGTCGAGCATGGACAAAACCGTCGGATAGATCGCCATGGTTTCCACGGTTTGATCGATGACGCGGGCTTGACGAAATCCCCGCGGGTAATAGACGATCATCGGAACGCGGACCAACTCGTCATAAAGAGAATGACCATGCCCCATGCCTTTGTGGTCCAGGAATTCGTCCCCGTGATCCGAAACGAGGATCAGAGCCGTATCGTCGAGAATATCCCAATCCTCCAATTGTTTCATCAATTCGCCGAATTGAGCGTCGTTGTAGGTAACTTCGCCTTTGTATAGGGCGTTCAGGTGGTGCCAGTCTCGTTTGGATGGTTTGAAGCGTCCCGTGCGGATTTCATACAAAAGGGAGGCCGTTTTATAAGGAACGATTCGGCCGTGATAGGGGTCCGGGTCGTAGAGATCGAGAAAAGGCTTTCTGGGGTTATAGGCCACATGCGGGTCGATGGTCCCGAGCCAGACGAAAAAGGGCTGTTCGCTTATCGCGTTTTTCTCCCATGTACGGGTCATGGCGGAGAGCAGGTATTCCGTTCGATTGGGGAGTTGTTCGCGAATCATGTTGCGGGAATAGTCCCAGTTCTGGGCGAAACCGAAGCGGGATGACACATAGCCGTTGGAGGAAAAGGAGGCCGTCACCACTTCGGGGCGCTTGTCCTTGATGGCATCGGCAATCAAGAGAACGTTATCGGCGCGGGTTTGCTCCGGTTTCTCCATCCGGAGATCCCACGGATAACGACCGCCCATGATGGCGGCCTGCGAGGGTTTGGACCAGCATCCCTGGGAGATGGCGTTGGTGAAGGTGATGCCCTCGCTGGCGATTCGGTCGAAGTTGGGAGTGATAATGTCGTTGTCGGCCGGTTTGAAGAAATGGATCTTGTCCCAGCGCAGAGTATCGCTCAGGAAAACGATGACGTTGCGTGGCGGAATCCAGGCCGTTGGAGGGCGAACCGGCAGATAGGTTTCGATGCGCGGATCGATCAGGGTCAATCGGTCGCTGTCGGTTCCTCCGGTTGTCCATATCTCCAGGCGGACGAGACGACCCGCATACTTTGTCAGATCGACGGCATAAGTATGGTTGCGTGCGTTGGAGGGGTACGCGAAAGGTTCGACGAACAGCAGATCCGGTTTCGCGTCGGCGTTGGCGGCGCGTACCAGCAAAACGACCGGACTTTGTCCGGGAATGTCGCGTTCGATGCGCAGGGAAAACAGCAGCCGGACCGCGTTGGGAACCTCCATATGCCAGACAAGCCCGCCTTCGCCCGGTAGAGACACCTCCTGTTTGGATTTGGAGGGCGAGAGAGGGGCGGGGGGACCGTAAAAGATGGATTGTCGAAGGGGTTCTACCGGTGGAATGGCCAGATTCGGTTTGGGATGAAAGCGGGTAACCGGGTGGAAATGCACCTGATCGATGGAAATAGACTGCGTTCGCGACGTTTTTAACGTGAATTCCCGATATCCACTGATCGAATCCCAGTCACTGAGATCCAACCAATAGCTTGACCAGCCCTCTTTGTCCAGCGCCACCGAGACCGGGGATTTTCCGGAGGTTTCAATGGAAAACGTTTCTCCCGAACGGTCGACTCGGGCGTGGAGGCTTACGACATACGTGTCGGCTTCGGGAAGAAAACAGCGAATGGTTGCGCTATTTTTCCGAAGACGTTGAGTGCTTCTGTTGAACGGAGCGAATTCCGCTTCCGTCCATTCGCCGGGGCGCGTATGTAAGGCGAAGGCGGGGGAGCCGACATCCAGCCAGAGTCCGTGGTTGTAGCGATCGGCGAAGTCCAGAATTTCGGTCAAAGGCAGTTTGTTCGCTTTTTCGCTCGGGATTTTGAGGGGCTGGGCTTCTTCGTCGGCAGGTTTAACGAAAGGGCGTGGTCGAACCGTCGACGGCGGCGAGGGGAGGGCGATGTCGCCGATAAAAGATTGTTTCGTCGTTCGGATCAGGGGGTGCGAGGTCGAATCGGGAGCCGCCAGGGTAGAGCAGGGCAGAGAAAGAACAAGGATAAGGACCAGGAAGACTCCGATTGCGTGGAGCAGGCTTGCCTGTCCTTGGCGGAACGGCAGACCTGTCGGCAAAGATATCACGTTTGATTGAGCTCCTTGTCGATGGCGGCAAGAATTTCGGAGGCATAGCCGTCGATCTCTTGCTGATCCAGGCCTTCCACCATGACGCGCGCCAGGTTTTCGGTGCCGCTGTAGCGCACGAGTACGCGCCCCTCTTTCCCCAGTTTTTCTTCGATCTGGCGAATCAACCCGGAAACCGAGGGCAATGTGTCGATGGGGCGTTTTTCTTTCACTTTCAGGTTCAGCAGAACCTGGGGATAACGGGTCATCAGTTGGGTGAGTTCGTGCAGGGGACGTCCACTGTCGTAGAGAATGGTCAAAACCTGCAAAGCGGTGAGGATGCCGTCGCCGGTGGTGCTGTAATCCAGGAAGATCAGGTGGCCGGATTGCTCGCCGCCGAAATTGTAGCCATGGCTCCGCATCTCTTCGACGACGTAGCGGTCACCGACGGCGGTGGTGATGACTTTGATTCCTTCCGCTTCCATGGCGCGGTGCAGGCCGATATTGCTCATCACCGTTGCAACCAGGGTCTTGTGCATGAGATGGCCGTCATCATTGAGCTTTTTGGCGCAGATTGCCATGATGCAGTCGCCATCCACGACCAACCCGTTGGCATCGACGAAAATGGCGCGATCCGCATCGCCATCAAAGGCGACTCCGAAATCCGCCCCGGTTTTGCGGACGGTTTCCTGGAGTTGTTCGGGATACAGCGAGCCGATGCCGTCATTGATGTTACGGCCGTCCGGATCGTTTCCGATGGTGGTGACTTTGGCGCGGAGGCTGCGGAAAATCGGCGGGGCGATGTTGGTGGCCGCGCCATGAGCACAGTCCAACACGATTTTCATCCCATCGAAGGTCCGCTTTCCGACCGAGTTGCTGAGAATCTCACTGTACCAGCGGACCGCTTCCGGCCTGGAGGAGGTCATGCCGATCTCTTCAGGGGCCACATGCAGGTCGTCGCTGTTGGTGTTCAGGATCAGGTCTTCGATTTCCAGTTCATTGGCGTCCGGCAGCTTGAACCCATCGTTGGAAAAGATCTTGATTCCGTTGTCGATGTAGGGATTGTGCGAGGCGCTGATCATGATACCGGCATCGGCGCCTTTATGATGCGTGAGGTAGGCGACGCCGGGGGTCGAAACGACGCCCAATTCCACGGCTTCGCAGCCCACCGCACACAGTCCGGCCGCAATCGCGTTTTGCAGCATGAAACCCGAAAGACGGGTGTCGCGGCCGATCAGGACTTTCGGGGCGCGGTGCAGTTGGCGGAAATAATGGCCGACCGCCGCGCCGACTTTGTAGGCGGTATAGGCGTCCATGGGATAGCGATTGGCTTGCCCGCGAATTCCATCTGTTCCAAATAATTTTCTCATAATCGGTCCTGTTTCACGATTCCGGTTCCGAGGATATCCGGTCAGTTGTCGCTTTTGTTCTTGAGAACGCTCGATATGATCAGCTTCACAGTATACGAACCCGCCTTGATTTTGATGTTGTCCGGGAGCGGACCGAATTCCACTTCGCGGGTGGAGGTGGTGCCGGGGATATCGCCTTCCTCCTTGCCGACATCGATAAAGGCGGTAATCTCCTTACGGGTCAGCTTTTCGACGGCCTCTCGCGGTCCTGAAACCGTGATGGAGGTCGTTGGAGGTTTCAAGGATGTCTGGAAGTTCGTGTTTTTAACCGAGATCGGAATGTCGAGGAGGGTCCGCTCGATGAGGTCTTTCTTGATGGTGACGGTCACGAGGATCGGATCCTTGCTGGGGAATTGAATGTTCTTTGAAAGCCGGACCGGTGTCGTGGTCGTGGTGAAGGTTTCGCGTTTGCCGGTTACGTTGATTTCTTCGGTCAGTACCTCATCGATAATGAGCAGGTCGCTTTCCGCGCCTTCGATGGTCAGGACTTCCGGGATCGGCTCGATGGCCTTTACGACATACCCGGCTGCGGGTTTGCCTGAATGCATCGGTAACAAACGCACGATTTTCGAAGCCTTTTTCGCCAGGCTGATCGTTAACTGGGAAGGGTTGACGCGCACCAGTTTCAATCCGGGGGGAAGTCGAAACAGGCTTTCCTCGAAATAAACCACACTTGGACCTAGATCCGTTTTCGACAAATCCATCGAAACTTCGATGTTCTCCGTGTTCCAGCTTTTCAGAGTCGCCCAAGGGCCGGAGACGTTGATTTTAATGTGATGCGGAACGTCGGAAACCAGCACCCGGTCGGCGGAGAGGCGGAAAAAGAGCGGAACATCCACCGTGGTGGTGACGTCTTCAGCGCCGAGAACAAAGAGCCAGAGCAGAAGGGCAATCAGGAAGGAGAACAGCTTGAGCCCGATGTTGTCGACGAACAAGCGACGCAACAACGACTTCACCATATTCGCAAATGTTTCTTTGGATCCCTGGGCCATTAGGATTTTGCCTTCTTTGACGTAGAAAGACCCAACGTGTTCTGAAGGATTTTCTTGAGCGTGTTGGAATCGAGATCCCGTGTGATCTGGCCATCCATGACGAACGAAATCTTGCCCGTTTCCTCGCTGACCACGATGACCAAGGCGTCCGTTTCCTCCGAAACCCCGATCGCCGCCCGATGGCGGGTGCCCAATTCACGCGAAATTTTGGGGTTTGAACTCAGGGGGAGGAAACATCCGGCGAACGTCATACGACCATCCTGAACGATAATGGCGCCGTCGTGAATCGGTGAGCTTGGATGCATGATCGACATGATCATCTCGCGGTTGACTTTGGCGTCGATGGCCGTTCCTTCTTCCGTGAATTCGGTCAAGTCGGCCTCGCGCTCGATGACGATCAAGGCTCCGACGCGTTTGTTTGAAAGAGCCGAGGAGGCTTTGACCAGTTCCTCGATAAAGAAAACCTCCTCAAGGGTGCTGATCCCGTGAAAAAACGGGTTGCGACCCATTTTGGAAAGGCCGCGACGGATATCATGCTGAAAAACGACGATCAGGATGAAGATGAACGAGTTGACGAAATAATCGAGTATCCAGCTCAAGGTCATCAAACCCAGGAACTTGGAAACGGCAAAGGCGATGATGATCAAGATCAGGCCGACCAGCACCTGCACCGTTTTGGTTCCTCGAATCAAGAGCAGCACGCGATAAACGACATACCAAACCAAAACGAGGTCCAGCAAAGTTATGGCGATGCGTCCGATGTCGTTTTCGAGGTTGAGACCGAGAAAATTTTCCATATACGCGCCTATGCTAAATCCGTGAGAGAAGTTCGTCCTGAAATGGCGTCTGAAAGTTGCAATGCACGAACGGTTTCCTTGACGTCGTGAGCGCGAATGATGTTCGCCCCGGCCCAGGCTGCGGCAACCGCCGCCGCGAGCGACCCTTCGAGGCGGTCATTGACATCCGCGTCGAGTATCGCACCGATAAACGACTTGCGGGATGCGCCGATCAAGATGGGGCAGCCCAGTTCGCCGAAACGCCGACATTCGCGAATCAGGCGGCAATTGTGCTGAATCGATTTTCCGAACCCGATTCCCGGATCCAGGATGATGCGATCGCCTTGAATGCCGCTTTGTGTCAGGGCTTCCAGCCGCTCCTTGAAAAAGTGGAAAATATCCTCGACGACGTCGTCATACCGATAGGTCTTCTGCATCACTTTCGGATTCGAGAAGGTGTGCATTACGACCACCGGAACGCCCGTTTCAGCGGCCAGCGGCGGCATCGCGGCATCGAAGGTCAAGCCCGAAATGTCGTTGATGATATCCGCTCCGGCTTCCAGGGCCGCGCGGGCCACGACGGCTTTGCTTGTGTCGATGGAGATCGGCACGTCCGATTTCAGTCGAATGCGCTCGATGACCGGGATCACCCGCGTCATCTCCTCGTCGGCCGAGATGGCATCCGATCCGGGACGAGTCGATTCGCCCCCGATATCGATGATGTCCGCTCCATCCGCCAGCATTTTGAGTGCATGCCGTTGCGCGCGTTCAACCGAGTCGAACCGGCCTCCATCCGAGAACGAGTCGGGGGTGACGTTCAAGATCCCCATAACGAGGGTCTTGTTTGCAAAGGCAAGTTCTTTCGATCCAAGTGATAGCGTGTCCAGGGTCGCCTCCAACGCACCTACACCTCATCAGTGTGCAACCCGGTTGTGTCCGATTGCGCGATCCGCTCGGCGACTTATGAGTTCTCCAAGCTGGGCGGCACCAGAACTTTGGGGTCGGTTTTATCCGGTTCCGTATCCGATTCCGTTTTGTCTTCCGGGGCTTTTAGAAAAGTATCGAGGCTTTTAACCTCCGCCGACGGCTCGGGACGAACGATCTTTTCTCCGTTCATGATCTTCCGGACTTCCGCGGCATCGAGTGTCTCATATTCAAGCAGGGCCTCGGCCATGGCATGCAGCTGGTCGAGGCTTTCACGAAGCGAACTTACCGCGTCGTGGTAGCAGCCTTCCGCGATACTGCGAACTTCACTGTCGATATCGCGCGCGACCACGTCGCTGTAGTCCTGCTGGCGTGATATTTCACGTCCGAGGAAGATGTGTTCTTCACGTTTCCCGAACGAAAGCGGGCCGAGTTTGTCGCTCATTCCCCATTCGCAGACCATGCGGCGGGCGAGGGCGGTGGAACGCAGGATGTCGTTTCCGGCTCCGGTCGTCTTTTCTTTGAAAACGAGTTCTTCGGCGGCCCTGCCCCCCATGGCGTAACGGATGGTGTTGAGGATGTACGTTTTGGACTGCGTGTATTTGTCCTCTTCGGGAAGGGTTTGCGTCAATCCCAGCGCCATTCCGCGCGGGATGATGGTCACTTTCTGAACCGGGTCGTAGTCTTTCAATTTGGCGGCGACAAGCGCATGGCCGGCTTCATGATAGGCCGTGATGCGTTTTTCCTTGTCGCTCACGATCATCGATCGGCGTTCGGTGCCCAACAGGATTTTGTCTTTCGCCGATTCGAAATCGGACATTTCCACTTTTTTCAGGTTGCGGCGGGCGGCCTGCAGGGCGGCTTCATTGACCAGGTTTTCGAGATCCGCACCCGAAAAGCCGGGGGTGCCGCGAGCGATCACCTCCAGGTCGACCTTTTCATCGAGCGGAACATGGGAGGAATGAACCTGCAGGATTCCCAGACGACCGAGCAGGTCCGGGTTGGGAACCACCACGCGGCGGTCGAATCGACCGGGACGCAGCAGCGCGGGATCCAGGACGTCCGGCCGGTTGGTTGCCGCAACCAGAATCACGCCTTCGTTGGATTCGAAGCCGTCCATCTCAACGAGCAACTGGTTGAGGGTTTGCTCGCGTTCATCGTGTCCGCCGCCCAAGCCCGCGCCGCGATGACGACCGACGGCGTCGATTTCATCGATGAAGATGATGCAGGGGGCGTTTTTCTTGCCTTGTTCGAAAAGATCGCGCACTCGGCTGGCGCCGACACCCACGAACATCTCAACGAAATCGGAACCGGAAATCGAGTAAAACGGGACGTCGGCTTCACCTGCGATGGCGCGTGCCAAAAGTGTTTTACCGGTTCCCGGCGGTCCCATGAGAAGCACGCCTTTGGGAATGCGTCCGCCCAGGCTGGTGAATTTTTTAGGCTCACGTAAAAACTCAATAATTTCTTGTACTTCTTCCTTGGCCTCTTCGATTCCGGCGACATCTTTGAAGGTGACTTTTTTGTTTGGCGAGTTCAGCAGTTTGGCTTTGGACTTTCCAAACGACATGGCTTTGCCGCCACCGGCCTGCAGTTGGCGCATGAAGAAAAAGAAAATGGCGAACAGAAAGATCATGGGCAACCACGAAATCAGAAACTGCTGCCAGAAGGCGGTTTCCTCTTCTTTTTCGAATTTGACCACGGTGCCCGCTGCAATCAGCTTGTCCAGGTAGCTCTCCGAGATGGGGCCTTGGGTGACGAATTGTTCGCCATTGGCAAGGGTTCCTTCGATCTGACGACCTTTGACCAGGATTTCCTTAACCTCCTGCTCGCCGGATTCCGTCGTCAGCTCCATCTTGGAGACGAATTGGTTGAATGTGATTTCATTGCGGTTGCTTTGCGGATCGTTGATCATGTACATGATGCTGAGAAACATCATGATCAGGAGGATCCACAGAATGGCCGTTTTTTGAGATTGCTTCAACTTAACCTCGCTTTGTGCAGGCGACCGGATGGTCTTCCGAATTTTTGTACCCGCCGACGTCCTGCCACATGTATCAACCCGGTATCATATCATAAATAGTTTCACAATTCCAAGATGTTTGAATCATTGGGGATGAATTTTATTCCAAGGATGCTTCGTGTTTCGGCCCCGACCAGGGCGTGACTCGAACGGCGCAGCCCGACAATCCACAAAACCCGCGATTTCCGAGAGAGAAGCAGGGGCAAATGACTGCGGGAATATCGAGGTGTTTTCAGGTCGCTCATGACCCGCGCCACCGACCGTTGCCCCAGATTCGGCAGTTGAATCCGATCGCCTCGGCAACGCGAGCGCACCTGGAGGGGCAAGTCGATTGCCGATGCGTCGAAATAGGCCGTATTCGGCGATTCGTAGCGGATGCCGGTCGAGGTGTCGAGGAGCGTTGCCTGAATGCGTCCGAGCGGGGTATCGACTTCTCCCGGTATGTCCAACGAGTGGGTGTAGGCTTCGGGAGTCGGAGGCTGATTCTGACTGATAATCAAGCGGTTACGGCCCCCTAAAACAGCAATACCCTGTGGAAAGCGTCGCTCGGAAAAACGATGGGGCGTCAGGGCCGCGCGGTCGAGGTCGCGCCAGTGAACGTCGCCGAATCCCCAAAGTCCGTTCGCCGTCACTTGTTTCATGGCTGCTCTCAGCAAGGCCAGCCGCAGACCGATCGGCGCTTGGTTCCAATCGCTGACATCGAGGGAAAACTGCTGATTGTTCTGTTTATTCAGCCGCTTGGAAAGATCCTGCTTCAACAGCCAGGCCATGGCTTCCGAGGTTTCTCGCAAGCGCTCGGCCGCGGCGGCCATTTGCCGCACGGAGGTCGGTCGCAGGCGGGTCATGTCGCGCAGGGGGCCGTGGCGCAGAGCATTTCTGAAATATTTTAGACTCTGGTTGCTGGCATCTTCGCGCCAGGCCAATTCGTGGCGTTGGCCATATCGCTGAATCTGCTGCCGGGAAATATCCAGCAGCGGCCGCACGACCAAACCATTGATCCAGGGAATGCCGGACAAGCCATCGACACCGGAGCCGCGCGTCAAACGGTCGAGCAGGGTTTCGGCCTGGTCGTCTGCATTGTGGGCGGTGGCGATCAGGTCGTAATTCTCTTCTTTCAGCCAGTTTTCAAGGACTTGATAGCGGATGGCGCGGGCTTTGGCTTGCGTGTTTCCGGGATCTTTCCAGGTCGCGGGATCGATCCGATGCACGTGGATCGGCAGTTCATAGCGTTTGGCCAGATCGCGAACGAATGTCTCGTCGCCGTCCGACTCGACGCCCCGCATGCCGTGATTGATGTGGCCCAAAGCCAGGGACCAGCCCTGTTTCTGCTTCAAACTCAACAAGATATGCAACAGGGTGACGGAATCGATCCCTCCGGAAACGGCCACAAGCAAGCGGGCTCCTTGGGCAATCAACGCTCGTTGCCGGATGGAGCGGGCTACGTGTTGTCGCAAGTTCCGGTCTGTGTGCATCGGAGTCTCGCAAAAGAAATGGCCACCCATGGGAGGGTGGCCGAAAAAACGGACTTTATCCGGTTACTTGCTGAAAGAGATCAGCATCGCTTCGTTGGAGAAAACACCCTTGAGTTCTTTCACCATTTCCTTGGACTTGCGCGATTCGTCACGCTCGTTTGTGACTTTGACTTTTCCAAGGTGGGTGTCGACATTGACGATGCCTTTTCCCGTATCCACGACGAAGCGGAAGAGGTTTTTATCGATAATGATGTGGGCGCCTTTTTTGCTTTTATCGCGGGCGAAGGCACTGAATTCATTGATCATGATGCATTCCATGCGTTCGAGGGAAACATCGCTGACCTCGACGCAACTGATTTCGCCGTTTTCCTTGTTTTTCTTGTTGAAAACGATGGTGCCGATATCGGACCAATCCATCACGAATTCATTCATCTCGTACTGAACCGTGGGACCGTCGCAGAGAGAAAACGCCGGGTCGCCCATATGATCGACGAGGCGCTCGCTGATCAGGAAATTCTTCACGCGGCCGTTGATCGACTTTCCATTCTTCATTTTGATGGAAATGCGCAGGTTGCGCGGGTCGACCGGGAATTCTTCTTTGGGTACTTCGATCGCCGTCGGCGGTGCTTCTTCGGGTTTGGCCGGTTTGGCGTCGGCGGCAGGTTCCGGCGCGCTCTTCGGGGTAGTCAAAATGGAATCCAAACTGTCTTCCGTCGGGCTTTGCTTCTCATCTTCTTCTTGGGCACAGGCGACCGACAACAGCATAAAGTTCGCAATCCCAACCATCAACGCAAGGATTAATAACCGTCTCATGCGTGACCTCCCTCCAATACATCGTTCACAAAATTCCCAGTACAAACTCTTCTTCAACCTAACGCAATCTCGCGGAAAGTCAAGTCATTCAACGTCATTTTTAGGGTCTTTCGGCTCTGCTTTCGGTCCCTGCAATCGTGGCTTTAAGCTGGAGCCTAGGGGCTGATGCGCTTGTTTGTTTCAACGTCCAGCGTGGAAAAACTTCCTTTGTTTTGGTCTCTCATTCGCTTGCTGCGTGCTTTCGTCTCGTTGCCGTGACAGGTGTTTTGGGTCGAAGCGTCCATTTCGGTTGCGCAGTGCCAATTCCTGCCGCTTTGCCTCCTACGTTTTGGAATGCGCCCGATGCGCTCACTGCGCCCGTTGCGCCGTTTTTCGGAACGATTTTTTCCTTTTCGCGAAATCATTGACTTTTTCGGCGTCGAAACAGGGCCGAAAACTGTAAGCCGATGGGAATGCTAGGAGTGCCGTAATACGTCACATTCGCCGCCGCTGGACGAGCTGCCGCCGCGGGGTCGATTCCGGGTAGCGGCCGCATCACACACGCGCAATCATGAATGATCTCGACGAGATAGAGCAAACGCCAATGTATTGGAAGCGGACGAACGCGACTCGACGGGGACCGACAAACGCTCGGCTCTAAGAAATATTAAGTATAATATATTAAAAACATTCAAGAGAAGGGCTGCTATCCTGTTGAAATGATTCGGTTATTGTCGAATCGCCGTTACAGGGTTGGAGTCGGGCTGGAAAATACCGGCGAAACAGCGTGTATCCTGTGTAATAACAAGTCCTTGCAGAGTGACCCCTCGGAAATGGAGGGCGGCAAAGCGCGACATTCCCCACGGCGCTCCGGGTGTGGTCGTGTCGATGCAATACCCGTCGGCCTCGCCATGCGTGAATTATAAATGAATCAGAATGGGTTTGTAAGGGCGGCCAGCAGGTCGGCGATCATCGACGCAATCGAGCGCAGTCGATGATCGAAGTCGGCAAGGGTCAGCGGGGTGTCGGGTTGCGTGGCTGGGGAGTTTTCCAGGAGCAGGGTTTCATGGGCGCAATCCGAAACCATTTTCAGGCAGGCAAAGGCCAATTTGTGCGTGGCGGATTTTTCCGCCAGCAGGGCGGCTTCCATGTCGACCGCTAAAAATCCGGTGTCGTTGAAGAGATCGCTCTTTTCCCGGGCGGACGCCAAAACTCGGGACGTGGTTGCCATGCCGCCTTTTTGAGCTAGGGGAAGAAGGGCTTGAAGCTGCTCAACCAGCGCCGGGTCGGAAAAATGCGTGACGCCGCTCGATAAATTTCGGCATTCGCTGGCGATCACGGCCTGTCCGGCGGAGAGCGCAGGGTCCAGTCCTCCGGCACAGCCGACCAGCAGCACGCGGTTGATGGATGAGCGCTGTCGCAAAGTCGCGAGCAATCCGTCCGCGTGCTTGGCGCCGACTCCGCAACGCGCGATCCATAATTTATCTTGGGTAGGAGTTTCGCGGATTTCCCAATTCGAACCAGCGGAAGGGAGGGTTTCCAGAAGAGGAAACCCTTCCCGAACCGCCTGAAGTTCCATACTCATGGCGGCCATAACAGCCAAGTCGCAGGCCGCCGAAATCATGGCGTCGCGCTCCGGAACGGAACGCACGCTTCCGTGTTCGCGTTAGTACAAACCATCCAAGGTCGCGCCGTCGACCTGCACGTCTTCCGGTTCTTTGGTGCAATAATGACTGTCGATGTAGTCCATCAGTTCAAGCAGGCTGTCTTCGGTCTGGACTTCGTGCAAGCCGCCGGTCGACATGCCGTCGACGGGGTTCGCCGCCGATACGACGTGGTTGACGTAGAAATTGCCTCTGACACATTCCGTAATCACATCGTCGCATCCGCGTTCCGTGTAACAGGCGTCCAGGCAAGCCGGTTTGTCGGCGGCGGAAACATTGTTGCATTGGCTGTTGCAGTCGCCTCGGCAGGTACCCTGGTCGTAGCATTCGCCGTCGGGGAAGACGGTGATCATTTTCTGGAAAATTCCGTCCGACATATAGCTCATGAACAATGTCAACGCGCCCGCCATGCCTTGCGGATCCATTCCGTAGCCGTGTCCGAGATAGATGACCGGATAGCGGTTGACGCAGGTGTCCGGTGCGCCGTCGGCTCCGTCCTGATTGTTGGAATAGTAACCGGGGGGCAGGGCGACGGAATAGCGCGCTTTCCGGCCCAGCACATCCGAATCATACATCGAACTGAAGAGAAGGTCGGTCAACGAACTCGATTCGACGGGTTCGAAATCGCCATTCGCGAAGTGGTGATTGGCGAAGGAGAAGAAGGTCTGGATACGGAAGAAGAGCTGCGGAATGTAGCCCACGTGACGCCCATCGCCTCCGGCGATCATCGCGTCGGTGGCATCGTAGTCGCCGTAGCGCATCAAAACGTTCTGGCCGAGTCCGGCGTAATTGACTCGCAAGAAGTTGAAGCTGTTGATGTTATCCTGAACGGGATCCATCAGCGAGGTGTAGCGCTGGTATTTTTTAACCGGCAGGTTGAGCGGCTCGGATTGCGTGTTGAACTGCATCGCCACGCCATCGGCCATGACCAGGAAATTGAAGATATCCCGGATGCCGCCGTCGAACCAGATATTGAGGCGCTTGACCTGTTCGTCCGTCAAGCCTTTCGCATTCAGCAGGGGATCGTGAGCGAAGTACGTTTCGATATTGGGATTGAGATCGAATTGTCCGTTGCCTTCACCGTAATCGTAGGGGCAGGTGGCTTTAATGGCTTGCGGTGTGCTCTCCCCGACGACCGGGCACGCGACGCCGTCCAAGCCCAAGTCCTGGTAGGTTTCGCCGGGGTCGCTGCCTGCCGGACCGTCCCAGAAACCGTTTTCTTCCGTGCCGGTGGGATTGTCGAAGGGGTGGTAGTTGTCACCGGCGGGATCGGGATTGCTGTCGGCATTGTAGCCGGTTTCGTTTTCGTCGCACAGTCCGTCGAGGCCGCAATCTTCGTAGGGTTCCCAGAACTGGCGAATCACCGGCTCGCCGTAGTCGCGCACACCGTTTTCGTTGAAATCGATGGCGATGCCGATATCCATCCGGCGGGAGCGGGCACCGCTGTCATCCGGGTCCCAATGGCCATTGCGCTGGCTGGTTCCGTCGCAGTAATAAATGGCCGGATACAGACCCTCGGGGTTGTACTCGTGATCGAAGAGTTCCGTGAGCGGGTCCGATGCCATCCAGGTGGCCAATTCAGCACATCCATGAGCTTGTTGGTCTTTGTCGTAGATGGTGTCGAGGTAGGTTTGCAGGCGATCCTGATCGACAACGCGCTCGCCGCCCAGACCGACAGGCAGATAGGGAGAGGCCGGGTTGTAATTCGTCGGATTTCCGAAGGCATAGGCCAGGTCGCGGAAAATGTCCATATAGCTCGACCGGTTGAAGTTGCCGCCGTCGTCGTCGTAATACCAGTGGTTGTAACCCTGGGCGTGCTCGTCCGGGTATTGACTGCGCGGTTCGACCATATAGCAGTAGGTTCCCGGGTTGGACCAGTCTTCCGGGTCGTGCTGGGGGCCGCACCAACCGCATTGCTGCGTGGTATCCGTGACGAACGCGTCGATATCGGCCGCTCCGGTGATGGTGTCGTAATCGCAGAATCCGCCGAGGTGGAGATCATGCATCATGTTGAGCAGATAGCCCATGTTCATCGATCCGCCCAGCGGGCCGAGAATGTCGAAACGATCGGGGTAGCGGAAGCCCGTGATGGACGATCCGATGCCGCCCATGGAAACGCCGCTGACGGCTTTGTAGGTGAAATGACGTGTGGTGGGGGGCAAAATTTCCGCCGGGACCATCGCCTGGATGGTGCCGAAATACCAGTAGGGGAAAATCAGCAACTCACGTTCGCGGTCGATGCGAATGAGAGAGGGCGATTTCGGGATGAAAAGCGGTGCGTTATCGTCGCCGTTCTCAACACCGGTTTTCGGATCCAGCACCACGGCTACGTTGATGTGGAAGTTTTCGGCGAGTTCCGGAAGTTGCGACACTTTGAAGGGAATCGCGAATTCGGCATTCTCTTCCAGCAGGACTTCGCCATCATTTTCAAGGGGAGTGGCTTCGAAATAAATGGCGGGTCCGACCGCGACCCAGTCGTCCACGTCGAAATTGTCAGTGATGGAGAGCGTCACATTGATGTCGTCTTTCAAAGCATCGGGGAGGATTTTGACTTTCACGCCGTCCAGTGGATCGCCGGGAATGCAAACCTGGGTGGTGCCGCCGTCTTTGGACGTCACGATGCGGTCGTTGTTATGCCGGTCCACATCGCATTTGGTTTCGGTGGGCAGGGCTTCGGTTTCTTCGCCATCGCCATCCGTGTCACCGTCCGGCAAGTCATCACCGTCTTCATTGGCGATTTCGTCGTCTGCGTCGCCATCTCCTTCGGCATCGTCATCGCCCATATTCAGGATTCCGGAATCGCTCCCTCCGGCACAGGCAAAACAGAAGGCTGCCAGAACGGCACACGCCAACAAAACCCCAGTCCATTGAAATCGCATGGAAAACTCCTTTCAAACACACAATGCGCGCTCGCCGATCCGGCCGTTACATGGCCGGAACGGAATCTCAGTAAGTCTGGTTGAATCGGATTATGCTCACCGAATCCCGTTTCAAGGTGAATTGGAACGGTTCGGTGTGACCGGTCAGGATGGAATACAACCCGCCACCTTCGGATAGCTGTCCGAAGGCGAAGGCTGTCAGATTGTCCTGTGGCGGCATATATAACCCGACAAATAAACCGTTTTTATTGGTTGCGGTTTGCAACATCATCGGTGACGGATAGTCGACCTGGTTGTTGAAATAGCCCATGACAGCGGGAGAGGCTTCCTTGAAGCCGATGCCGACGTTGGCCAGGGCATACGGATTTGCATGGCAGTCCAAAACCTGGCCGATCACCATGCCGTAGCCAAGGGGCATGCCTTCCGAAAAACCGAGTGACTGGGCAAAGGCGTTATACCGCGTTTCGTCCAATGGATGAATGGTAATCGGAACCGGCTCGGATTGATCGGTGTAGGTTTTGGCGACCGATTTGGGGATGAAGAGACCCCAATCGTAAGTGGGCACGATGCGGTCGTCGGGCGGGAGCCGTTCGGAGCGCAGCATGAACCATTCGTCCGGGTAAATCTGAGTGAAATCGACCGTTCCGTTTTCGTTGGTAACGCCGCTGATGAAGGGAACGTCGAGATTGGTGGCTCGGAACATTTTCACTTGGATGCTGGATTTGTCTTCCAGTTGCCACCAGGGAGCGACCTGGACGCGCAGCGTGAAGAACGCCGGTCCCTGCCCGCCCGCGACGGGATCCTGTCCGACGCAGGTGAGATCGGGAACCATTTCGGCGTAATCCCAACTGGTTCCGCTAAAGGAGTAGGTGGCGATGGCCTGCGAGGCGAGGCGCATGCAATAACCGGTGGTGATATCGATCGATTCCTCATAGATGCAGTCCCAGCCGTCGGGGCATTCGGGATTGCCGTTGCAGGTCAGGGGATCGAAACTGATGGTATCGTCGTCATCGCCATCGGTGTCCCCGTCCGTGTCACCATCGGTATCGCCGTCCGTGTCGCCATCGGTGTCGCCATCGGTGTCGCCGTCGGTGTCGCCGTCGGTGTCGCCGTCCGTGTCACCGTCGGTCGGATCGTCGCCATCGGGATCATCTCCATCCGGAGCGCTGCTGCAGTGGTTTTCTTCCTGGCAGCATCCATAGGCATCCGCACACGAGCGGTTCCAGGCGCAGTCGAAGGTTGCGGCCATGTCGTCGCTGTTGATGGATTCCAGTTCGCCCGGGCAGCCATTCTCCGACATGCAGCTCAAGATCTGTTCGCGGATGGGCGTATCGGGTTCGAGGGTGTAGCTTGGGCATTCGATGATTTTGCGGCACATCAGGAAACAATCGTGAACATAGACGCCGAAAGCGCCGAGTTGATCGGTCTGGTGCAGAAGCACCCGGTGTTTGGTGCCATCGGAGTGGTCCATGTTGGTTTCGAGAACCGAGACATACTCGGGCCGCATAAGCGGCCGGATTTTGCGCAAGGCCAGCGCGTCGAGGTTGTAGAGCGTGGCGATGTCGACCCCTTGGCCTTCCAGTCCTTTGATATCGACGGTAACGGTGACGGCCTTTTCAAGCGGCAAAGACGGCTCGATCATGTAAACCTTACTCTGCAGCCACGGTTGATCGGGGTATTGGGACCGGTCGAGTTCGGTTACGGAAAAAGTTGTCGGCCGTAAAACGGTTCCGGCTTCGAATTGTACGTACACCCGGCCATCGGGCGATGTCAGGATGCCGGAATCGTCCGATTTCACCACAATGGTTGATTGCGGATCGGAGCTTTCCTCTTCCGGCGATCCGTAAAAGCAGGCCGATAGGAGGAGGGAAAGGCACAATGAAAGGAGGACGGGCAGATGCCATTTGGACGATGTGTGGATAGAACGTTCTGACATTGCAGGGTATTTCCCTTTTATTAACTGGACCTCAGCCCCCCGCCGATCTTCGAGAAGACGACTCAAAGAAACAAAAGGGTTTGGTTCTGAATAGTCCAGGTTGTCGTGTCCGTGGCGATCACCTTAGGAACAAGTGAAAAATAGCCGAATTTCTGAGGACTTGTCAAGGATTCTCCCCACATTCGACGCCTGGCCCCTTGGACCGATCCGCGCGGGATCGGATTCGATTTGACAGTCACCTGTTCCAGCGCCTATGCTCCCGGCCACAATCGGTAGGTAAAGGGTTCTCAGCGGGTTTTCGCAGCGATGGCGGAGGTGCTGGCGCATGCAAGGGGAAATCTGGGTATTGGCGCTTTGGCTGGCGCTCCATCCCTTGGCGGGATGGCTGATGCGACGGGCTCGCCGTTCCAGTGGCGATTACCTGGTTGCCGGTCGGACGGCCTCTCCGATTATGGCCGCCACTTCGTTGCTGGCGACGATCTTCGGTGCGAGTGCCGTCATGGGGACGGCCGGACTGGCTTACGCGCATGGTTGGAGCGCGCTGGTTTGGTTGGCCTCGGGCGCCGCCGCCTTGTGGATTCTCTCGTTCTTCGTGTCACGCATGCCCATGGACCGGGCTTTCAGTCTCCCCGACTTGTTGGGATTGCAGGGAGGACCGTACATGCGCATGGCGGCCGCCGGGGTGATCGTTCCGGCCTGGGTCGGCATTGTCGCGGCGCAACTGGCGGCGGTGGGGAAGCTGGCCGGAGCCGGTCATCCGGTCGAGAGTGCCGTTTTGACGCTTCTTGCGGGAGTGGGAGTGGGCGGCTATGTTTTCTGGGCCGGTCAGCGGGGCGTGCTGAGGACCGACAAATGGCAGTTTGCCCTTTTTGCCGGAATCGTGCTTCTGATCGCCGGTTCGTTGTGGGGGAGCGCGAACGTCGGGCGGCAAGTGGCTGTGCCGGTTGTGTCGTTGCCGCCCCTGCGCATGCTCGAAATCGCCTTGGTTGTCGGGTTCCCGTTCCTGATCGGCCCCGATATTTACTCGCGATTGCTCACCGTTAACCATCCCTCGGGCCGGGTTCAAGCGCTTCGATTGGCCGCCTTGGGTGTCCTTATCCTGGCGCTTTGCATCACCTTTGTCGGCTTGACGGCTCGGGTCGTTTTGCCGGGCATCGATGGCGAGAATCTCTGGATCGCGTTGGCGGAGTGGCAATGGGGCGGCTGGGGACGCATGGTCGTGGTGATCGGACTGTCGGCGGCGATTCTCAGTTCGGCCGATACCTGTTTGTTGTCGGCGGCCACGATCGTCTCGTTCGATTTGATGCGGCGGGATCAACCACGTATCGTCGGCTTGTGGGCGGGGTTTCTGGCCTTGATTTCGATCGCCATCGCGCTTTGGATGGGGGGCATTATCCCCGCTTTATTGCTCAGTTACACGGTTTACACGTCCGGATTGGCCGTTCCCGCTGTCGCGGCGCTGTTAATCCGTAAACCCTTACCGGCAATAACGGGAGTTGTTACGATGATGGCCGGGGGGACAACCGGTCTGATTTTAGCGCTGTCGAAAACGCCGTTTGCCCTGGGCTGGGCGTTAGCCGGATCGACCTTGATTGCGCTTGTGGGAACGCAACTCGAACGGCGTCTCCGGCGCTCAGCCTAACGCGCCTGGCAGCCTTGGCCGCTGACGCAACTGCCGGAGGGGCAGCAGGTCGACATTCCCGATTCGTCCGTGCAGCAGGTATCGCCCATACAGCAGGCCATTTGCCCGATAGCCGTTCCGCAGCCCACGCCGGTCGGAACGCAATTGAACGGACAATTTCCGCTGGCGTTTGGAACGCATTGACCCTGTAGCCACGCGCAAACCATACAAGCCGAATCCGAGCAGGCCGTTAGCGGGTCGCAGGGTTCGGGCGGGATCGGTTCGCACTCATACCCGGTTTCCATGCCGCAAACATATCCCCAGCCGCAACCGGCGGGCGGGCATTCCGGACGGCAATCGCCGGTGGTGTTGTCGCAAATCAGATCGCCCTCGCACCAAGCGTCCGGGTCGGTTTGCTCGCGGCAGTCCTCCGGTGTAAAGCAACAGGTTGCGTCGGGAGCGCAAGAGACGTCCTCGATGCAGATATCACGATTATAGCAAGGTGGGTCGCAGCAGGGTCCGCACTCGCCCTGGTTGCAGCATTGGCCATCCGGGCAGGCGGGGAGGCAGGTTTCTTCGCAATAGCCGGTCAGGCCATTACAGAAGCCGCTGATGCAACCGGTTATGGAACAGCCGTCCTGGCAGTAATTCGACAGGCAGGTCATGGGGCGCGTGCAGTCTTCGTAGCTATCGCAGGATATTTTGGTTTCGCATACGCCGTCGTCGCAGACCTGGCCATCCGGGCAGGGGACGAAGTCCGAGCAGCGCTCGCACACGCCGACGCCGCTGGTGTCATCCAGGTGGCAGAGTTTGTTGTCGGGGCAGGTGTTCTCGCCATCCGGATCGCAGACGGTCGAGCAGTGGTCGTTCAGGAAGCAGATCAAGTGGTGTTTGCAGAGTTGGCCGCCGACGCACAACTGACCCTCATCCCGACCGTAGCTGATTTGATCGACGCAAATGGCCACGCCTTCTCCGGCCAATTCGCCTTCCTGGAGCACGTGACAAACCTGGGCTCCCATGCATTCGCGGGTGTAGGGATCGCAGGCCGTCGCGCATTTATTTGTCGCCGGATCGCAGTGCTCGCCATCCGCACAATCATTTTCCGTCTGGCAGCCGTAAACAACGGGATCGTCCGAGTCGCCGTCGAGGGGATCGTCGCCATCGGGGGCATCGTTGTCGCCGTCGCTGCCGGAGTTGCAGATGTTGTTGAACCAGGGCAGCAAGTCGTTGTAGACGCAATGCCCCGACCACTCGGCCTTGTCGGCGCAGGTCAAGCAGGTGGTTTGCGCCGGACAGCCTGTTCCGGTCGCACACAGTCCGAGGCAAAAGCCGTCCTGTTGGCCGCTGGCCGCCATGCAATAGCCATCGCAATCCACCGCGTTCGAGAGCGACAGGCAATATTGATCGGTTCCTTCACAGTTGGCGACACAGGCCGTGCCGGTCGTATTTTCACCCGTGCTGGGATTCTGATCGCCATCGGTCGTTGTTGAGTCGGAATCCCCGGCCGGGTAAGTCGGGTCGGAGTCGTCGCTCTCCGATTTGCAGGATATGCCGAGGACGAGCAGGAGCATCAGCAGGAAGACGAGCGGAAGATGGATTGCTTTGTTTTTCATCGTTTTTAGCCTTGAATTCGGTTCTATCACTTGCTGCAGTAGCTTTGGCTGAACGCGGCACTGCACGAGGTCGTTCCTTGTCGGCATTTGACTGTGTATCGATCATTGGGACGATCCCAATACAACGCGCATTCGTCATACCCCGGACTGTCGTAGAAGTGCAAGGCCTGACTGTCGCAATACTCCGTGTCCGTCAGCAGGTTGTCCAACTCGTAAGCGGTATGGTAGAGCACGAAGAAACACGGGTAGGAGTTGATACGGCGCACGATCAGCTCTTCCCATGGCGAAGGACAGGTGGCGGATGGATCTTTGCACCAGTTGCCCGCCATGCTGTCGCACTCGGGGCAGGTGTAATCTTCCGTCACATCGCCGTCGGCATCCGGGTCGACGCATCCGACTCCCACCTGGCACCAGCCGGGCGGACAGCAGACCTTGCTGCCGCTGGAGGCGGTGCAACAGACCTGATCGTCGCAGCAGGAAAGGAAGCTGGTTCCGGGAGTGGGGGTGCAGGCGATTCCACGCGGGATGCAGCTGATGCCGCAGGTTCCGGTGGCAACACATTGTTTCGAGCCCCAGAAATCGCAGGCCGTGCAGGTCGGGCAATCGCCGCCGATGGGCTCATCGCAGCTCTGGGGAGAGGTCGGGACGCATTCGAAGCCGCTCCATTGTCCGCAGACGTAGTTCCATGGACAACTGGCCGGACAGGCTCCCCGGCAACCGCCGGTTTCGCGGTCGCAGGGAATGCCGTTGCAGAAGTTGTCGGGCATGTCGCGGCAGTCGGTGCGGTCGACGCAGCACGAAAGCTCGTTGCCGCAGCTGGGATCGTAGTCGCAGACTTGGCCTGCCGGACAGGCGGGAGAGCAGCAGGGACCGCAACTTGTGCGGTTGCAGCATTCGCCGCTGTCGCATCCGTTGTCGCAGATATCGGCATAGCAGAAACCGCTGTCGGCATCGCAGGTGCCGGGATTGCAGCCGGTGACCGTGCAGTTGTCGTCGCAGTAACCGTTGAAACAGCTCTCGCCGTTGGGGCAGGTGTCGGAGCTTTCACATTCCTGACCGTAGCGGCAGTAGCCGTTGAGGCACTTTTTGTTCTGGGTGCAGGGATAGCCGAGGTGACAGAACGCGCAAGTGCCGATTCCGACCGAGTCGCTATAGCGGCAGCGCAGACCGTCGGTGCAGGCGTCGTCCGGAAGATTGGGATTACAGGGTTTTTCACAGAAACTGGCGTCCCCGCAGACGAAATCGGGGCGACACGGGCGGCCGGGATTGCAGATCTCGCCTTCCAGTCCGCCTTCTCCGGGGTCGGCGATACAGACGCCTTTGCCCAATCCGTAGGGGGCCGGTTCGGTGATGATTTTGCAGATCTGGTCGCCGTGGCAATTCGGGGCGTACGGATCGCAGTCCGGCAGGCAGAGGTGGGAATCGGGATCGCAATTGGTTTGGGCGGGACAGAAGATTTCCGCGGTGCATCCGCCTTCGGGAATTTCTTCGTCGCCATCGGGTTGCGCTTCCTGGTCGCCGTCGGTTTGGGGCTGGTCGCCGTCGGGTTGCGGGCTGTCGCCGTCGATATCGGGCGCATCGCCGGTGTCGCAGCGAAAATCGGGGTCGCCATTACTGGAGTCGCAACGGACGAAGGTGCCGCAATCGGCTTCTTCTCCACAGGAAATGTTGGGTATGTATTGGCCGCTCAGTCGAATCGCCGCACAGCTTTCCTTGCATTGGGCATAAACTTCGCCAGCGACGGCACCGGTTGTGTCGCATTGTTTAAGCAGGTCGCAATAGCGCTCGCAGATCGGTTTGCATGCCGGAAGCGGCGTGTCGTCGCCATCGACGGGAGTATCGCCATCGGTGGGGTCGGAGCCGCCGACGTCGCCATCGAAAACGGGCTCTTCGCCGTTGGAATCTTCGGAACTGTTGCAGGCGACGGAAAGGGCTAAGCAGATCAATAAACCAACCACCAGAAAACGCTGCAGAGCAGGTCGCAGAAACATGATGAAACGACTCCTTTTGTCCGGTTTTTCGTGACACGGAAAGACTGCACCTACAAACCTTAATACTATTAGAGGTAGGTGAGTTTGTCTAGCCTTTTCCGACGACTCGTGCCTGCAAAATCAGAGGCGACCCAACGGCATGGCTTCGGCGAATCAGCTTCGTTTTGCCGTTACGGCCCGCATGTAAACGTTCTTCTCCGGGGTGTCGGCTTTGGATGCCAGAAAGTCCGTTTGTTTCTCCAAGTGAAAACCGGCGCGTTGCAATCCCCGCTCCAGGTAGGTTTCGGAATGCGCGTAGAGCCGGGTTCCGCTTTCCGGGTCCGTTTGAGTCGAGATGCGTCCCGGGATGACGTCCGTACTGTTTTTATCGAGCGTCAGCGGACGAACGGCATAGGTAAAACCGAAGACGCCGTCGGGCGGAAGCAGGCGTGCCGCTTCGGCGAGAACGGGATAGAGATCTTTAATGAAGTGAAAAACACCGATGCAGGTGACAACCTGAAAGTGCCGGTCTGGAAAAGGGTAGGGGAATTGGGTGAGATCGTGTAGAAGCAGCTCTTTGCAGGGAAGCGTTTCCCGGCAGCGAGCCAGCATCGCTTCCGCATTATCCAAACCATGGACCGAAAGCCCGGCTTTGAGAAAAGGCCGGACGCTTAAACCGGTGCCGATGCCGATATCCAGCATCCGTTGCCCCGGTTCAATCCATTCATAGAGCAAACCGAATATGATTTCCGCACTGTGCGACCAACAACGACGAGCGATGTCGTCGTAGATGGATGCGACGTCGGCGTTGTAGTTAAACGTTCCGCTTTTAGACATCTTTTTCCCCTGATTCAAAATTCAAGGTAAAAACCCATCTGTTTACTTCTTAGTTGAAAACACTACTTGGTTGAAACAATGGTAAAATAAAAAAGACAATGACCGATATGAGAATTGAGGCGTTTGGGTTGAACCTTATCATGATTGGAGACTATCATGGCTGATTGTGAATGTATTCCCGGTTGCATTTTCTTCAATGACAAGATGGCCAACATGCCCGCCTTGGCGAATTCCTACAAACGGCAATATTGCAAAGGCGATAAAAGTAATTGCGCTCGGTATATAATTTTCAAAGCCAAGGGAAAAGGCCGTGTGCCTTCGGATCTCTTTCCAAACAATCAGAGCAAGGCCAAAGTTATTTTGGAAAAAGGCTGATCGAATCCTGCTGTGGATCGAAATCAGGCTCTATCCACTCCTTGTTTCTCCAGCCAGCGAGCAAGCGCTTGTCCGGTCGCTTGTGGCCACGGCCGCACTTTTTCGATCGGGATCCAGCGAAAATCCGCGAGTTCTTCTCCTAATATCACCTCGCCCTGTGCCTTGACGGCATAGGCGATGATGACTTGATTCATCGGAAGAAAAGGGTAGACTCCGACCAATTCGGTGATTTCAGCACGGAGTCCCGTTTCTTCCGCAATTTCACGCAGACAGCCTTCCTCCGGGCTCTCATCGCGTTCGAGAAATCCGGTGACCAGCGCGAACATCTTTTCCGGCCAACCCTGATTGCGTACCAAGAGTACGTTGCCCTTCTGTTCGATGATGGCCGCCACCACCGGAATCGGATTGTCCCAGAAGACATATCCGCAGGATGCGTCGGGGCAGGCCAGACGCTCGCGTTCCGCGTGCATTCCGGGCATCAGTTTCTTGCCGCATTGCGGACAAAAGACGGGGGAGGTCATGTCTGTTCCTTCGCGAATGACGAGGGGGTCTTGTTTACCAGAGGACAATCAGTTTGACCCCGTCTCGCATTTCCCCGCGCAGTTTTTCCATATGGCGCAGGGCGGCGATATCGCGCTCAAGTTCTTTGATCTCGATGCCCAGTTCCGCAGCTAAGTTGCCGGGAGCGATACCGCCCGTTTGTTTGAGAATGCCCAGCAGGCGTTCCTGGCGCGGGGTGAGGCAAACAGGCCCATCGCTTTTTTCCAACCCTTTGGCCGCATGCACCGCCCAGGGGTCGCAGGTACGAGTGGGGGAAAGAGCGTCCATGTAGCAGTCGTCGCATAAGGTCTGACCGGCATGGTTGTGTGCTTCCTGCTCCGTTGTGGCGGCTCCGCATTTTTCGCAACGCATGGCATCTCCTGATGGCTGAGTTGAAAATCTCACCAGCAAGAGTAACGGAATCGGGTTCCGGCGGCAAGCCCATTTGAGAGGTCTTCTGATAACCGACTATTTTGCACCGTTTGAGGTCCGGATCGAAGTGTTCAACTTGTGTGTTTGGCTTTCCAGGGTTTGAGAACGGACAGCACGACGGCAAACAGCAGCGCGGCCACCTGCAGGATCCCGAACCTCATATCCAGGTGGTAAATTCGGACGAACTCGGCGTCGGCGAAGGCCGCCAAGCCCAGTCGATCGGCCATAGGCAGCAAACTGTTGAGCCACGGACCCAGCCAGAAGGTGCCGAAAAGAATGCTGGAAACCGTAATGATCCATTTGATTGTGATCCAGTGATGCTTGAAAAAACCCCAGTGGGTGACCGTGCTGTATAGCAGGCCGGTCAGCAGGCAACTCATGGCGGCTGGGATGATGATGAAATCATCGATGAATTTCATCGCTTTCAGATATCCCAAAAGTTCTTGTCCGCTTTTCGCATCCAAGGTCGCCAACATGGACGTGAGACAAATCGCCGTTCCCACCCAAGCCGAAACAAAGATAAGATGAAGGATTTTCAACCACTTCTGGCTTTTGGGGGATAGCTTAAACATGTGTGTCTCCTCAGGTGAACAATCGTCGCCTGAGGAGACGTTATCACAGAATCGCGGCTAGTTCCTGTTGTTTCCGCGTCCTTTTCCTCGGCCTTTCCCGCGGCCGCCGCCCGGAGGATCGTTCGGACGACAGTGTAGATCGTCGCTGCGTCGAGAGGTTACGCAGACCCCTTCGATTTCCATGCCTCGCACCGGACAGGTGAAGGAGCAGCTGTCGCCGGCTTGCAGATCCGCGCAGGCGTCCAGCGATTCCGGGGGCGGACCTTGGCGGCGTGGACGGTCGTTGTTGTCGGCGGCGAGAACGGGGAGCGTGAGAGCCAGCATCAGGGTAGTTAGAAGCAGTACTTTTTTCATGATGAGAACCTCCTTAAAAAATCCATGGGGTCGAGCAGAATTGCCTGTCATTTGTCGCCCCTGTTTGCCAGACACCGAAAGAGCGGCGTTCTAGTAAGGAGGACGTTTTCGCTTGTGAAGCGTTACCAGAATGCGAGCACAAAATCGTGAAGAGCATGCACAGATGCTCTCACGTATGTTCTCAATATCCGTTCATGCTGTGTAAGTGCCGCCTGTAAAGCAAAAATATTCCAGTAATAACAATATGGTAGTTGTCTGGTGTATGGATAGGTGCTCTTTAGTAAAGAGCGGTATAACCATATATGAAACGAATTTTATTTGGATGAAGCCTGCTGATCACGATATAAAAAAGAAAATAAACCTTCATTTCGTGGATTCGTCAGTTCGGTAAAGGGCGAAGTACTCAGTGAAACGACGGTTGTGGGAGTTCATGTCTTTCATTTCGATCGTGGAAGATCTTGGTGAGTTGCTGCTGGGAATGAAGTCAGTACCGACGATTGCCGATAAAATTTATGGCCGCAGAAGAAAAGGAGTCGCCATGCGCAAGGGATGCTTCTGGATTTTAAGATGGACTTCGTTGATTGTCATGAGCTTGGTGCTCATTGCTTGCGGGGGGGATTCTGAAGGCAATGGAAATCCGGATGGCGATAGCCCTGACGGCGATAGTCCCGACGGCGATGAGCCCGATGGTGACGACCCCGACGGCGACGACCCCGACGGCGATGTTCCGGGGCCCTTCGTTTTGCCGCAGGCCTTGCTTGAGGCGGAGATCGAATGGGCGGATTGTCCCCTCTACGAAGGCAGCACCTCCGCTCAGCAGCGCGATGCCGAATGTGCCGATGTCCCGATGCCGGTGGACTGGTATGACGTCGAAGGCCAGACCTTGCTCGTTCGCGTGAAACGTCTCAGGCAGTCCGCCGACGCGACGCGGCAGATCTGGTTGCTGCATGGCGGTCCGGGCGGACCGGGGAGTACGGGGTTAGCCTGGTTGGCGGATCTGCTGAATCAGGCCGATCCCAAGGCGGATATCTACCTTCTCGATCACCGGGGAGTGGGTTTTTCGACGCGAATCGGCTGTCCGCAATACGAGGCCGACGATTCGGAGAACGGTTTCGGCCTTTCCAATTCCGAGTGGACGCAGTGCGTGGATTGGCTGCAATCGGATTGGGGGTATCCGTTGCATGCCTTTACCACCACCCAGGCCGCAATTGATGTCGGATACCTGGTTGAACTGGCGCGGGAAGAAACCAAGGATGTGATCGTTTACGGCTGCAGCTATGGCTCCTACTGGGGGCATCGCTATGCCCAACTCTTTCCCGAGCAAAGTGAAGGGGTCGTGCTGGACTCGGTGCCGCCTTCGATTCCCACCTATCTCGATCGCTACGACGTTTACGCGGATGCGACCACGCGCAAACTTTTCGATATGTGCGCCGAAGACGACTTCTGTTCCGAAAAACTCGGTTCCGATCCGGCCGCGACAGCCGAGCAAGCTCTGGCGGACTTTCGCGATGGGCATTGTTCGGTGCTGACCGATTCCTACGGCATCACCATGCAATACATTCAAATGGCGTCTTTCACCTTGGGACGCGACTGGAACTCGCGGGTGCTCGTTCCGGCACTTTACTATCGGTTGGCGCGTTGCAACGAGGATGATGTGGCGGCAATTGTCAACGCCATTTTCAAGATTTTCGGAGGTGAGGTGTCGTTCGCGGATCGTCAATACGGATATGCTTTGGGTAATCACATTATCCTATCCGAGATGCTGAGCGAAATACCGCTGACGGTGGCGGAGTTGGAAGACATGCGCAACGATATGTTGACCAACAACTACCTGGGTGAACGGCTGATGAGTCTGGCCGACTTCTGGCCGACTTACACACCCGACGACTATTGGGGGCTTTGGGCCGACCCCAGTGTGCCGATTTTATCGATGAACGGAACCCTCGATCTGCAAACCCCCATCGAGGTGGCCGTTGCGGCGCGGGATGCTCTCACCGGTGAGCATCAGACCTTCGTCGAGATTCCCTTCGCCAACCACGGCGTGCTGACGCAATCGCCCGTACAGAGCGAAAACAGTCGCGACTGCGGTCTGCAGATCATGCTGTCGTTCATGGACAATCCGCAAGCCGCGCCCGACACGAGTTGTTTAAACGACTTGCGCGAGATCGATTTCGCGGGAAATCCGGCCTACAACAACTATTACTTGGGTATCGAAGATGCCTGGGAAACGTCGGTTCTGGAACTGAGCTGCAGCCTGCCGGATGATTTTCTGACTCCGCAGGCCGCCAATTCGCTGACTTTCATTCTTGACGGGGTGTTGGCGGACGGTCAACCCGGCTCCGGTGAGGTTCAGGTTACGCTAGATGGCGAGACACACGATTACGGCAGCTATGCCATCGCCGCCGTTACGCGATCCGCTCAGGATGGGACGCCGATCGTGACGGTGACCAGCTATGGCAGCTTGAATCAAGTGGCGCCGAATCAGATTAGCATGAAGTACATGGAAACCAATATCGGCATCGAGCGGCTGGAAAGCTTGAAAACGGCCGGAGAGAACCGTTTGGATTACGATCCGGAAACGGGCGGCTTTTTCGCCTACTTATCGGAGGTCAACGACAAAACCGTCGGCAGCAACCGTTATGTGCGCATGTGCCCGACCGCCATCCTCACCCAGGGCGATTACACCCCGTCTTTGTGGGTGTGTGTGGAGAACAACAGCGAGTTTGTGCAGGGAGAGCCGTTCGAAATCGCCGCCAATCTTCCCATGACCACCGACTCGGCCTTGATCGGTCAGGTGTTGGCCAATGAGGGAGCCTGCTATTGTTACCAGCACGGCGGCTCGGAGTTTGATTGCGCGGATTGGGATACGGTCGGACAGGATTCCCTCAGCCCGGTGCCATTCAAAACGCAGGCCCCGTATCGCGCCTACCGTCGTCCCGACCTGCCGACCTTTACCCCCGAGGCCGCCCAACGCTGGCGCCTCGACCCATAAGCAATCCCGCCTCTTTCCCCGCCCGGCTTCGCAAGGAGTCGGGTTTTTTTGTGTCTAAAATTAAAGTATACATAATAAGGACTTATGTTATACTTGAAGAATAAGCCTACAATATTTCTGAATAAAAAAACTTGGGGTAGTTTCCTATTCGGCGGTAGTAAGAAGGGATTCAGTTATGACGGAAAGCGATCAGCCCAAAGAAGCCAATCAAAGTGATAAGGCGCTAGGAAGAATAAACAAATTGTTTACGAAAGCTTTGATGGCGGCAGCTGGCGCTCTCGGTTGTTTTTTTGTCGCATACTTTATTACCAACCCTTTTAAGAAATATAAGGATAATAATATTCAACTGGAAATGATCGACAAGCAGGTGGCTAAAATAGAATGTCGTTTGGATGAAACAAACGAAATCTATCTTACGGAAAAACAAAAAGTTGAAACGATTAATGAACAATTATCCCTAATAGGTACCCAGAAAAGAAAACTAAAAGAAGCATGTATCCTATCCGATGAAAGTGATCGGCTTCACAATGAAATTTGTATTCACCAAGCAGAATGCTTGATTAAGCTAGCTTCATTGGAAAACAGTGAACTTCATCTTAGCAAAGCCATTCATCTTATCAAATCGATTGCCGGTCAAGAAGCGGTAAAAGATAAAACCAAATATCAATGTGAGCGTATGCTAGGGGATGCTTACTTATTTCGTGCAAACTTACGCGCCAGAATCAATTATGCGAATGAAGCCATTAGGCACTACAAGCGTGCGTTGAAAATGAAAAATGTTGGTTTAGCTGTAGCTGATGAAATAAGGATACATAATTCCATCGGGAAAGCCTACTATTTGTTAACGGAGGCCCAAAACCAATCTTCCCTTGCTGAAAAGTCCTATTTCCATCATGAAAAAGCACTTCTTCTGATTGGAAAGACGGATCAGGACTCACAAATCAAAGAAACAGAAATCACCCGTACATACCTAGGCAGAGCAACCGGAATACTGGGACAATTAAACCGTGATCCGGAAGAAGTTCAAAAAGCTATTAGCCTCCACGATGAAGCACTCAAAATCTTAACCAGGCAAAATTACCCGAAAGAATATGCCACAGTACAGGTTTACAAAGGGCGAACTCTTCAGCGCTTGTTTCTTATTATCCCGGATTCAAGTACAAAACGAAAAAATGACCTATTAAATGAGACCATCGAGTGCTTTGAACGAGCCGAGGATATTCTGTCAGAAGAAGAGCATCGACTCGAGCATATCAGAATACGATCATATCTCGCGGTTTGCTATACCCAGTTGAGTAAGCTTGAAAATGATCATGCGAAGAAGTATAAACTTCTACAGGTGGCGCTGAAAACGTTAGGCGAATGTTCTGGTGTCAGGTTGAATGATTTTCCTCTTGATTATGGAATTTTGAATATTGTCAAGGGGATGGTTTACCAGAATTATTATTATGTCACCCAAAATGAGGATCATTTCAGTGAAGCCATTGACTGCTATGAAAAAGCGCTCGAAACTTTAACGTTGAATGAAGACCCCATTCCGCATGTGCACAACCAGATTAATATTGGGGTTGCATACTCAATACGAGCCGAGAGAAGAAAAGCTGAAGCAGATCCCGAAAAAGCTAGCGCAATTATTCAAGATATGTTGAAAGCCGGAAAAGCTTACAAGGCTGCTTTAGCTGCTGATCACTTGGAAAAGTACAATTATCACTCTTATATAGCGACGGTCCTGAATTTGGCGATTTCCCATCATCACCTTGCGCGTGCATTAACCGAAAAAACGGAAAAAATTGAAAACTTGGAAAATGCCCTTGATGCTTACCAAATTATTGAAGCCCATCACCAGAAAGAAGGTGACGTACTAGATCTAGCCCGGGTGCAAGCGAACCTTGGCCTATTGTATCACGAATTATACTTGAGCAGTAGGGATAAGACTATGCTGCAGAAGGCATTGGATTATTATCGAAAGGCACTTGGCGCTGATGTGTTTAAACGCTCGGATACAGAGGATTACCGTAAGACCGAGAAAAGAAGGAAATGCGCACAAGTGCTCCTAGATTCCAATGGATCGAAACAATGTAGATATGACATAAGGCAATAGTTGATGATTGGCGGAGAGTCGGATGAGATTGTTATTATTCTTTCAATTCTGATTGTCAGTACGGCTTTGCTGAATGGAATTGATGATTTGCTTATCGATATCGTTTTTACTCATTACATCCTGAAAAGAAAAAACGACAAAAAGCTGCGATCTGGCAGTGATAGTCATCAAGCCCTTGCCGAGCAGACGATCGCCATCTTGGTACCGGTCTGGCATGAGGCTGCGGTGATTGGTGATATGTTGATTAATAATATCAAATCTATACAGTATTCCAATTATCATATCTTTGTGGGTCTCTATCCAAATGACAGGGAAACGCAAAAAGAGGTAAGGCGGGTGATTCAGAATTTGAAGGATATGCAAGAGATGGATCGCAAAAAACGGCCCGAAGCTCAAATCGAAGGTTGTTATCCGGAAGTTCACATGGTTATTGGCTTAAATAGAGGCCCGACAAGCAAAGCCGACAACTTGAATCAGATCTATCGCTATATAGAAGACTATGAGAATTCCAGTTCGCTTAAAGGTGATAATGACTTAAAGTTTTCGATAATGGTCTTACATGATGCAGAAGATGTTATTCATCCTGAGGAACTAAAACTATTCAACGAATTGATGACGAGGCAACATTACGAATTCGTTCAGACTCCCGTGTTTGCCCTCCCTCAGGCGTTTTGGCCGGAGCGAGACGACTGGTCAAATATGCAGAATTCGTTTGTCTCTGAAAATGAAAAAGACCTATTTATCAGGGGACGTGTTTCTTCAATGCTGATGCGAGTTAATCATGTTTCCGCAACGATACTTAAGAAAGTCCATCATTACCTAGTTTCGGCCGTATATTTGGAAGAGTTTGCAGAAGCGCACACCAAAGACCTTGTTTCAAGGTGGCGAATTGGAGGATTGGTTCCTTCTGCCGGTGTCGGAACAGGTATTGCACGCTCAGCTTTGAAGAAGCTCTTGGATGATAGGTCGGATGGCATGCTGTTCAATCCATATCATCTGACGGAAGACTACGAAATCGCCCTCAAGTTGCATAGAGAAGGGGTTTCCCATTGTTTCTGGAACCAAAGAGGCAGTGGCCATGCATATATTGCGACCAGAGAATACTTTCCGCAGACACTCCGTGAAGCGATATGGCAAAAATCTCGATGGGTGATGGGAGTTGTGTATCAATCCATGTTTCCAGGTATAGAACGAAGTGTGGCAAAGGATTTTCTAAAAAGTTGGCAAGGAGATTTCGCGACCAAGTACACGCTGTATCGGGACAGAAAAATGATGCTTGTAGGTAATATAAACATTTCCAGCTTGATTCTATCTCTCTATTTGTTGTCATTCATGCCTTTATCCGACTTTATTGCATTGGGTTGGTCTGGAAAGATACTTCATCCTGCAATTATGGTGCTGATACTATTGCTGTTGGTTGAGCGCCTGGTAGTAAAAGCAATTTCCATACGGGCAGTGTATGGCCCGGACCAAGTTTGGGGCTTTATTATTAGGACTCTGCTTATGATCGGTCCGCTTTATTCTTTCTTGATAAACCTATCTGCCAATATTGTTGCCCTCATTCGTTATATTTGTCATGTGTTGAAGATACGCCGGATTAAAAATCAGCGTTTGCAACAGCCTGCAGATAATCTGGGAGAGGAACAAAAACAAACCATAAGGGAAATGATCCCAACTTGGGGCAAAACCAAGCATCGGTACTATTGTGCACCCGAAAAAGTGGCAGAATCTAGTGGCCATCGTGGATAATACTGCACCGACACTAAAACAAATTCTGCCTTTTCCCACTTCCTACCCCCCATCCTCCTCCTTCACGATGATTTCCAGCGAGCGGGTGACGGCTGCGTCGCCTGCGGGAACGATCAGGCGGTGATGCTCGGAGTATTCCGGTATGGCGGGGGAGCCGTCGACGGTGAGGGTCAGCCCCGCCTCGCGCATCCATTTGGGAATCAGGATTTCCGTGTCGCCGATACCGGGCTTTTCATCCCAGGTCAGCGTGAAGGTCAAGCTGTCGTAATTCCAGGCGAAATGCTGCGGGGTGCCTGCCACCGCCGAAGGGGCGGGACGCAAATAAGCCGAGGCGTGCTCGGTCCAGTCCTGTTTTTCCGAATCGTAAAGCCCGAAGCCCTTGGTACCCTTCGAGAAAATCCAGATGGCGCTGTTGGCCATCTTTTCGTCGATCATGGCATACAGCGACATCAGGTAGTCGTCGAGGTTGGTCGTGCGTCGATCTCCCCCCATTTCCCCCAGCACCCAGGGAACGTTCATGCGCTCGGCCTCGGCGGCGATGGCGTCGATGGCGGCCCGGTCGGAAGTGGGATCGCCGTCCCACAGCCAATCGTTTTCGACCGACTGGTTGTAATAATGCGGCGCAAAAACAGCCGGAAAGCCTCCCTGCGGTCCCGTCATAGTGGTCGAGAGGGTAGCGGAGAAGGTGACCGCCGGTTCGAAAAAGACCATGCGTCCCGGCAGGGCGGCGTTTAGAGCCTCGAAAAAACGCTCCTGGAAAGGCCACAGGGCGTCGCGGCCGAAATCGTCCCAACTCATGTTCCCCGGCAGCGGTTCGTTGAAAGTATCGAAACCCAGAATGTACGCGTTGTCGGTCAGGCGCGAGGCCAGTGCGGCGGCGGCGTTTCGCTGGTGGCGCTGCAATTCCTCGCTTTCCCAGAACCCGTCGAAGCAGGCTTTGACTTCTTCCGAAAAATAGTTGAAAAACCACGGCTCGATGGGCTCGAACGATTCGTAATACGCCTCGTCGCAGGTCCAGTAGGGCGCGCCTTCAAGACCGAATCCCACGCCGTAAAGATCCTGATGCATGTCGATGAAGATGTAAAGCCCCTGGTCCGCCGCCAGACGTGCGTGACGCGCCACCAGATCGAGATAGCTTTCGTCGTACTGATCGCGTTCGGGTTCGATACGGGACCAGTTGATGCCAAGGCGAATGGCGTTGAAGCCCGATTCGGCGATAAAGGCGAGATCGGTCTCATCCTGGTCGGGCGGCTGTTCGGACCAGTAATCCAGGTCTTTGGAAGGAAAGGCGATGGCGCGCAGGATGATGGCCCGTCCGTCGCGGTCGCGGATAAAGCCGTCTTCGGTGTAGAACACGCGCAGTGTGTCTGCTTCACCTTCTTCGCCTTCCGGGGCGTCGAGGTCACCGTCGGGGCTCTCCTCGCCTGGGCTGTCTGCGTCGCTATCGGGTATGTCGGACTCGCCGTTCGCCGTTTCCCCGTCGAGATCGCCGTCAGGCATGGACGAGTCGTCACCGCAAGCGGCAGACAAGATCGCCGTCAGAACCGAGAACAGAAATAGTATCAGCGGTCGTTGTAGGATCAGCATCGCGACTCCCATACATGGATTCGGGTAAGATGTCGATTCGTCGGTTTACACTATTCAAAGCAACGACATGTTTCAAGTTTATCTCGAAAAAAGCTGAAGCCGAGATTGCCGTTCCACTTTCGACAATCCGTTTGCCTCCGCGATTCAGTGTCGGGGCGGCATGGAGCATGAAAAGGCTTGCGGAATCGGGCGCTTTGTCGTTTACTGTCTGCGACGGAAGCAGGAGTTGTCGGGGTTCAGCACATGGAGGAAATGATGGGAAAAAGTGTCGACTGCCAGTACCGGAATCTGCCTTATCAGGTTCCCGAAGTGGAACATGCTTACGGGCCGAACGTGCATATCGTTTCGACGCCGGTGCTGATGACGCTTTTAGCCAAGGTGTGCGCGGAAAAGACCGCCCAACCCGATGCCAATCGCCTCTTTACCGAACTCTATATCGACTTGTTGAAGATTGCGGTCAACGCCGAATTCCCGAGTCAGAACGTCGAGATTCCCAGCCGCATGATCGCCAGCACCGAGCACGGAGTCTATCGTGGACACAACCTCGATTCCGAGGTGAAGGTGGCCGTGGCGCAGGTGGCGCGCGCCGGGATCCTGCCCTCCCAGGTGGTGTACGATCAACTCAATCTGCTGGTCAATCCGGCCGGGGTGCGTCTGGACTGCTTCTTTGTCGCCCGCGCCACCGACGAACAGCAGCATGTCACCGGCGCGAATGTTTCCAGCTCCAAAATCGGCGGTGCGCTCGACGGGCGCATCCTGCTTCTGCCCGATCCCATGGGAGCCACCGGTTCCTCCATCGTGCAGACGCTCGACACCTACAAGCAGGTCGGGGCGGGGCAACCCCAGAAGACTGTAGCCATGCACCTGATCGTGACGCCTGAATATTTGAAAAACCTGACCACCAACCATCCCGATGTGATCATCTACGCCATTCGACTCGACCGGGGCTTGTCCGCACCGGATGTTTTGGCGACCAAACCCGGCGAACGTTGGGATGAGGAACGCGGATTGACGGACATTCACTACATCGTTCCCGGTGGCGGCGGCATCGGCGAAGTGATGACCAACAGCTGGGTGTGATCGATCGCCAAACGGTGATTTCTTCCAAATACGATCGAAGGAAAATCCGGAGTGGGAATGCTTGCAAGCCGTCCTTACACCACTTGGATGGGTCCATCGGCGCAGCGAGCGAAAAACTGCTGCAGGATAGGGTCGTCGGAGCCGAAGACGGCCTCGCGTTCACCAAAGGCGATCAGGCGTGAGTCGTACAACATGCCGACGTAATCCGCAATCCGGCGCGTGGAGGCGATGTCGTGGGAGATGACCAGGAAGGTGATGCCCAGTTCGCGTTGCATGTTCAAAATCAGGCTGTCGATGGCATCGGCCATCACCGGATCGAGCCCCGAATTGGGTTCGTCGAACAGAACGATTTCCGGTTCCATCACAATCGCGCGCGCGAAACCCACCCGTTTTCGCATACCTCCAGAGAGTTCCGAGGGATAGAGGGCTTCGATACCGGGCAACCCCACCGAACGCAGTTTGTCGGCCACAATCGCTTTCATCTTGGGGCGGGAGAGGTCGGTGTGCTGCGTGAGCGGAAACGCGACGTTCTCCCCGACGGTCATCGAATCGAACAAGGCTCCGTCTTGAAACATCATGCCGAAGCGTTTACGCAACGCGAATAATTCGCGTCGTTTGAGCCCCGTCACATCGATGCCATCGACCAGCACCTGCCCGGAATCAGGCTTGATCAATCCCACCAAATGTTTGATGAAGACCGACTTTCCAACGCCGGATGGCCCCACAATCACCGTGATTTTATTTCGCCGGATATCGCAACTGACCTCCGATAGGACCAGTTTGTCCCCGAAGGATTTCGATACCCGATCGAAGCGGATGATCGTGTCTTCGCTGTCCGAAGAAGCGGCGGATATTTCGTTTGCAAGAGAAACGGACATGGGTTTTGCTATTCCAGGTTGAAGGACCGGTCGAGCAACGTACTGAATGCAACGGAATCGATTCGAAGATCCACGGAGCGGAACAGATCGCTTGAAATCGGAAAGGCCAGCAAGAGTCGTGAGGGGTCGTCAAAGGAAAGCGGACGTCCCCAAACGGGCTGGTTGGTGGCCTGAACGCTTAACGGGCTGCGGTCGAGGTCGATAACATACAGGTCGTCGTACGTATTCGGGTCGCCGTTGGCCACCATGGCATAGCGGCTGTCGGCGCTGAAAGCGGTGCGGTAGGCATTGTATTCATATCCGAAACGCCAAAGCTTGGTTACCTGATGCGGGGTGGCGGCAGGTTGGAGAGTCCATACCGTTTCGAGAGAGCCATTGGTAAACTCGACTTGCGTCAGCGTGCTGATGTAGACGCCGTCTGAAGAAATGGCGAAATCGATGAGATCGAAACGTGAATCGTCGTCGAGGATCAGGTTGAGACGGTGACTGTTCAAATATTCGCCGCTGGAGCTGAGTGCGTGCAGGGAGTCCCCGGCATTCAACCACACCTGGTTGGCGTGATTGACAATGCGTACTTGCGATGCTTGTCGAAACCCATAATTCAGGGTGATATAGGTCGGGTCCGCGAGAGCGGTGATGGAGGCGTCGTTTTCGGGCCCGGTTATGGCCCGGTAGGGGCGGGTGACGAGGTAGGCGTTCTCGTCGTCATATTCCCATACATAGGCCGCCAGAAAATCGACCTGGTCGTCCTTTTCGTCCGACTGAACGGGCAGAGCGGCGGTCTGCACAAAGCGGCAATTGTCGATTGCCGGGATATCGGCGCTGAAGTAAGCGACCTCGATTTTACCGGTATTCAGCTTTTCCTCTCGTCGAAATACGACTTGGCTGTCATGGTCGATTCGACCATCGGCGTTGAAAGGACGATAAACGGCCCAGCCCATGTTTTCATTGGCAAGTGCGAAGGAACTGCGTAGCGGCGGATTGGCCAAGGCGTTCTCGCCGTCGTGGCGGTACAATTCATCGCTACCGAGCGGGTCGCTTAGGCAAACGGCGGTGGCGACTTGCCCCGCACGTGATTCTGCTGCATTTTCGACCTGGTAAGTCCAGGCGCAAAAAGGGGTCAACTCCATGACTTCGCGGTTATCGAAAGGCAGTACCAGCTCATCGGCGGCTTGTTCGCCGATATCGGTCGGGTCTTCGTCGCCTCCCGGAATCTCCCACTCGAAATCGCCGTCGGGGGCGAAATCGCTGTATTCATTCTCGTACTCGAACGTTTCCGACTGCTCGCCGTCGAGATCGCCATCCGCAAATTCCAGATCCTGATCCACATCGGATTCCGTTTCCGATACGTCCAAGTCTCCCTCCTCGCTATCGCCATCCGGGGTCGTGTCGCCGTCAGTTGTTGGAAATTCATGGTCTGTCACGATGGGCGATTGATCGCCGTCGGTGGGTGCATCGGAGTCGGTAAGACCGTCGTCATCGTCACTGGAGCAAGCTATGGCTCCAAATATCACGAAGATTGTAAGCATGGCCGATGAAAACAGCTGAATCGCCAGTGCTTTCTGTCGTTTTTGATTCTCGGTTCCGAATGCATGGATGATCGCCTGCATAATGCCTCCCAGGCCGTAATGGCTATCTGAGCGGAGGAATATCCTTCGCTCCAGGTCAGGAAGAACAACCCTGGTTAATGAAAAGGGCTGGAGATAACGATTCGAATTATATCATATTAGGGATGGAACGCCACCGGTTTGCAAGCAGAATGGAGAATTCCCGGGGATTACATTTTGTATTTGTCGTCCGATAATCCAATCAGAGGCGAGAAGCCTTCCGAAGCACGATCGTCGATTGTTTTCCCGCCGGATTGGGCATGAGTGTCGAGGGTGCAGATTTCGGGCAGAATGGTTTCATCCGCGAAAATCGGTCGTTTCGTGCGTATTGCCAAGGCCAGCGCCAGGCCGATGGGGGCCGACACGGTTTTTAACTGTTCGTTGTTATGCGATAAAATGACATGAGCCGAATAATTTTCCGCTTCATCCCCGGTCAATTCGATGTGATCGATTTGACCTTCAAGGGCGGCAATCGCTGCCAGCAAGGTTTTGATAACGCCTTCTTCACCGGAATTGCTGTCTTGCATGGCATCCATGAGAAAATCGACGGTGTCGTATTCGATCCAAAGCGGCAAGGTTTGTCCGCTTTCCACGCCGCATAAGACCGCAGTCGGCATCTGGCGGGTCAATTCCAAATCCAACGATACCAATCGCATTTCTTTTCCAGCCGCCATGACTATCTCCCAAGTTGTTTCTCGATGATGGTGCCACGCAGGGAATTTTGGTAGGCGGCAGAGATTTCAACCGGCACGGTTGATCCAAGCAGCCTTTTATCCGCTTTGACGTTGACGACTTTGTTGCAGGGAGTGCGTCCACTCAAATCCAAAGGGCTTCTTTTGCTGACCTGTTCCAACAGAACCTCCTGGATGCTTCCGACCATGTGTAGATTGGCCTCGCGTGTGATCTCTTTTTGCAATGTCTGAAGCCTCGCAAGTCTCTCAAGTTTTGCTTCTCGTGAAACGTCATCCGGCAAATTAGCCGCTTTCGTACCGGGACGGACCGAATAAACGAAAGAAAACAACGAATCGTACCGGACCGTTTCTAGGACTCTAAGCGTTTCCTGAAAATCCGCTTCCGTTTCTCCCGGGAAACCAACGATGATGTCTCCCGACAGCGCCAGATTCGGCGTTCTTTCCTTTAGACGGCGGATTATGTTTAAATATTCCGCGCAAGTATATCCACGTTTCATGGCGCTCAGAATACGATCCGATCCAGCCTGAATCGGCAGATGCAGGTAAGGGCAGATCTTGGGGATATCCGCCATGGCGTCAATGTGGCGGTCGGTCATTGCGGCGGGATGAGAGGTGACGAAGCGCAGGCGCTCGATGCCGTCGATTTCGGCGGATGCCGCCAGAAGATCCACGAAATCAGGGCCTTGGGGAAAGTCGTTTCCGTAACTGTTGATGTTTTGCCCAAGCAGCGTGATTTCTTTGATACCGACGGCGGCGTAGGAGCGAATTTCTTCGGTTACTTCGTTGAGGGGACGGCTTTTCTCGCGGCCGCGCACGTGGGGAACGATGCAATACGTGCAGAAGTGGTCGCATCCTTTTTGTACGGCGACGAAGGCGCTGACCTGGCCGTTTTGACCCAGACTCGGATGGGGAGCCAGGGTGTCCAGCGTAAACCCATCCGGTTCGAAGCCGGTGCGGACGATACGTTTTCCCGACTGGACGCGCGCAATCAATTCCGGGAGTTCGGACAGGCGATCGGGGCCGACCACCAGATCCAAGTAGGGCACAAGATCGAGCAGATGCTCTCTTTCCTGTTGCGCGACGCAGCCCGCCACCGCCAGGATCAGGTCCGGTCGATCCTTTTTGAGGGGTTTGAGGCGGGACAATTCGGATAATACTTTTTTCTGCGGTTTTTCACGCACCGAGCAGGTATTGATGATGATGCAGTCGGCATCTTCCGCCGTTGCGGCATCGGTCCAGCCATCGGCCAATCGCTCTCGCATGCGGCGCGAGTCGTACTGGTTCATTTGACAGCCATGGGTGATGATATGTAGTTTGCGTTTGGGCAAGGGGCACCTCCTGAAGAGGGGCGAGTGTAGGTAAAAGCGGGAAGGAAGTCAAGGTACTTGGCGTCGCGGTGGGGTATTTCAATTCTGATTGAGTCTCGAATAATCTTCGATTGGTGATGGGTGGCACGGGCTAAACCGTCAGGTTTGCCCGTGAAAACAGCATGGGCAAGCCAAAGGCTTGGCCCATGGCACCCCGTAAACCAAATTATAGTGGGTGGAAAACGGTGAAAAGCTTAGAATTGAATCGCCCTAGCGGTCCGGACGGAAATTTCGGAAAGAAGAAGGAGGGTTCAGTTTGTTGCGGGTGGCGGATTTTTTTGTGAAGGCGAGGCAGGTGATGTTTTCATCCGTAAGCGTTGTCTTAGCTTGCGGCCGTCGTCGTAGTTGAAACGAAACACGTCGGGTTGGTGCGGTGGCGGAACGTAGTCCGTGCTACCGGAATCCCAAGCCTTTTGCCATTTCGTGCGCTCTTTTGTCCAGAATTCAAGGCGCTGTCGGCTGCGGGACCGCATATCTGCTGTTTCGGTTTCAAACTCGGCCAGCTCCGTCTCGGTCAGGTAGGCGGATAAATTCTCCGGGCGCGGCAGTGAAGCATTACGAAGTATTTTCAATGCTTCCCGGACATCGTTCTGGACACTTTCGCTATAGGCCAGGAGTTCCAGATCGACTTGATACCGCAGCATAGCCGCGACAATCACGCGACCGTAAATCGTGGCTTGTTTTTTCAGGGCGTTGAGATCAGCGAGTGGAGCCTGGGTCTGCCGTGCGGTCAGCATGCGTTCGGACTTCTCCAGTTCGCGCGCATAACGATGGCGATTGTTTTCACGGATCCGCTCGATGTGCTGTTGCGCATCCAGCAGATAGGCCCGCGCTTCCTCGGTGTTCATCGGTGTATGACTACAGGATGAGAACAGAAAGGACAGAAAAAACAAAAAGCAAAGATAGAACTTCGCCATCTGATAGAGTCCTTGGTAAGGCCGCAGTTTAACCCGTGAATCGTTTACGGGAGTAACAGACTATGGGCTGACTTAGTCGTCTTCACCATCGACCCGTTCACGCAGCTCTTTTCCCACTTTGAAGAAGGGGAGGCGTTTCTCGGGAACCTGGATGACTTCGCCAGTGCGGGGGTTACGGCCGGAATAGGCACCGTAGTGCTTGTTAACCAGGCTACCAAAACCGCGAATTTCGATTCGTTCGCCCTCGGCGAGAGCGTCTGCCATCGAATTGAATATCAGATTGACCACCAGCTCGGACTTTTTCTTCGTGATATTCGCTTTACCGGCAAGCTGTTCGATCAGCTCCGACTTATTCATCGACCGCCTCCTCATAAGATAACTGAAGGAATGTCCGGATTCTATGTAATTACTTGAATGTTGTCAACTTTTTTGTTTGTATCCGAGAAACGAAATCCTTGGTTTCGGTCTCAGTCGTCTCGTTACACAACAATATTGGCTCAAAGTGAATGGTGCCCCCAGCAGGACTCGAACCTGCGCAAACCAGGATTAGGAATCCTGTGCTCTATCCAGCTGAGCTATGGGGGCTTAGATCACCCATATCGAGCACTCACATAGCGCATGCCAATACCCTGGAGAGAACGATTTGTCAAGAGAAAAAAACAAGTTAGCGCAAATCTTCTATGGAAGATACAGCAACGGGTCGACCGCTTTGCGGTTTTTACGGACTTCGAAATGGACGTGCGGACCGGTTGCGCGCCCGGTGCGTCCCACGCGCGCGATGACTTCACCCCGGCGAACGGTATCGTGTTCTTGAACGAGATTGATTTTATTGTGTGCGTAGATGGTTACAAGATTTTCGCTGTGCCGAATGATGATCATGTTTCCATAACCACGCTGCTTGTTGTCGCTGTAGATCACTTCGCCGGCGGCGGCGGCGACGATGGGGGTGCCGATGGGAGCGGCGATATCGATGCCACTATGCATGCGTCCTTTTCGGGGGCCGAATCCCGACGTTAAAACGCCATCAACGGGCCAGCGCAGTGTGACTTTGCGTTGGGTCGTGGAACTGCGGCCGGTGGGAGTTTTTCGACCGGGAGGACGCCGTTCCAGAGAGGCAGCTTTCCGAACTTTTTCCGTCGACTTGGGGCGGTCGGCCCCTGGAATGAAAATCTGGTTTCCGGGTTTGATCTCGTTTTCGTTGCGTAGATAGTTGACTTCTTTGAGCGTTTTGACCGATACGTCGTAGGTTCTCGAAATCTGATAAAGCGTCTCCCCTTTTTTAACCGTGTGATAAATACCAAAAGCGGTATGGCAACCGGAAGCCAGAAAACAGCCGATTAAAAAAACAAGGGTGATCCGAAGTCCGGTGCGTAGAGTGGGCAACGTTTCGCTTTCATCTCGATTCCTAGATCATATATTTTATCACAACAAAGCCCAGGATCAAGAGGATAGCGAATAGAATCGCCAGTAATTCGAAATATTTATCGATCCAGTTCTTAATCGGATCGCCGAAACGATAGATCAGTACTCCTTCCAGGCCGAAGCGTAAGCCACGTCCCAGCACCGATGCGGCAAGGAAAGTCAGCAGGTCGGATTGCGCGACACCGGCGGTGATGGTGAAGACTTTGTAAGGGATTGGGGTGATGGCGGCGATCATCACGGCGATGAAGCTGTTTTCCCTGAAGATCCCGGATAACCGTTCGTAGATTTCCCAAGCATTATAAAATTCGATGATGGAGCGGCCCACGGTTTCGAAAAGGCCGAAACCGATGTAATAGCCGAGAATTCCACCGACTACGGAGGCGCTTGTGCAATAAAAAGCGAAACGCAAGGCTTTGCTTCGGTTTCCGAGAGCCAAGGCCATCAGGAGCGGATCGGGCGGAATCGGGAAGAAGGACGATTCGGCGAAGGATAGGGTGATCAGGGCGGGCGTTCCATACTTGGTATCGGCCCAATGCAAAACCCAGTCGTACAAGGCGCGAACCCAACCCATCACTTTTTTGTACAGTCCCATCGAAGTCCTTTCATTTAACGAGATCCGCTTGGAATCAGAGTGTTTCCCAGTGTTTCAGCTTGGATAGGGTGGCCGTGTCGGTCAGATCGATCGAAAGCGGTGTCACGGTGACGAAGCCCGCCGCTACGGCGTCGATATCGCTGCCGTTCATGGGGACGGACCCCTGCGCGTCGCCGCCGATCCAGAAATAGGAGCGTCCTCGCGGATCTTTGCGCTCGATGACATACTGGCCGTAGTTTCGTTTACCCAGTTTGGTTATACGCAGCTTGAGGTCGTCGGACTTCGCCTCCACCGGAATGTTGACATTCAGCAGGGTTCCGGCAGGCAGCCCATCTCGAACGACCCAATCCACCACTTGGAGTGCTGCCTGGCAACTGGCGGTGTAATCCAGGTTGGAAAAACCGGCCAAAGACAGAGCGATGGAAGGAATACCGAGGACGGTGCCCTCCATTGCGGCCGCTACCGTACCGGAGTAGGTGACGTCGTCGCCCAGGTTCGGACCGCGATTGATGCCGGACAGCACGAGGTCGGGCCGACGCGGCATGAGATGGTGAACCGCCATGTAAACCGTGTCGGTCGGCGTTCCATCGACGCTGTAGCGACGTTCGTCCAGTTTCACGATTCGAAGGGGCTGCGAAAGCGTCAGTTTATGCGAAGACCCACTTTGTTCACGGTCGGGAGCGACCATCCAGACTTCGTGGTCGGGTTCCATGGCTGCGATCAGGCTTTGAATACCGGGGGCAAGGTATCCGTCATCATTGGTGATCAGTACAAGCATAATCCGCTTTCGCCAAAGGTTGATAATCAGGAACTTTTATAATGAAAACCATGGGCGTGCAAGGGAATTCGGGGGTTTGTTCCCACTAAATAGAGAATATCGGGTCTCGGCTTGTTTGGCGCAAGGTGGATTCAGTTGCGATGTGTTCACGCATTATGGTAAAATCCATGGCGATTCCATGGCCAATGACTCGTTGAACCCCATCGGTGGGTTAGAGGCGGACAGTCGCATGAGTGAGAGGAAGCCGACCAAGGCAAGAAAGACGAAGGGGGCCGAGCCTGTTGTGCGGATCAAGCGCGAGTCCGTCAGCCTGTCGTCAGGCGTTCGGGTGAAGAAGGCTTTCGGTGTTTTTGTCGCCGTCGTTATGGCTTGGGTGACCGTGCATCAGTTCGGAGATGAGTTACGCCAGACCGTTGGGCAGGTCGCCGATTGGGCGCAGTCATACCTCTCTTCCATGCCTTGATTCTGGACCTTTAAAGGAAAAGAACTTGACGGCTTTGAAAAAATTCGTTAAAAAATAAGCCGATTCTACGTGAAATCAGGGGGTTAACCTTATCTTAGGCTAAGGCGATTCAGGCAAGGAGAGATTGATGTTTACCATTATTCTGCAATCGGAAGGTGTGGAGCCCAAATATCTGGACTTCGACAAGCCTGAAGTAACCGTGGGGCGGCTCTCCAGTTCCGATATTCCGCTCAAAGTCAGCAATGTATCCAAGCAGCATTCGCGTATCGTCTTTCGCGAGGGACGGCACTTTGTGATCGACCGCAAATCGACGAATGGCACGTTTGTCAACGGCAAGCGCGTGAGTGCCCCCAAGTCCTTGAAGAGCGGTGACAAAATTTATGTCGGCGATTTCTCGCTTACCTTCCTGCTTGCCGACGATCAGGCGAAACCCAAGGATGCAAGCCAACCGGCCGTCGATGCTGCGACCGAAGCCAAACCCGTTCCGCCCCCTCTGCCGTCCTCGTCGGATGTGACGCCGCAGGAGGATGAGCAGCCTGCTGAGGCCGCCGAAGCCACTCCCGAGCCCATGGACGAAGCGGCTTCCATGCCGCCGCTGCCGGGAGAACCGATGGAATTGATTCCGGATCCGATCGAAGATGAGGACGAACCCGCCCGGCAGACCATCGAGCAACAAGCCGAAGTGACGGATCTCGACCTTTTTGCCGAAGCCCGCTATCAGATCTTCCGCGATGCACTCGATTTGGATGAGTTTGGCGATGAAGATCTTTTCCTGACCTATCGTCTCGATAATCAGGAACTTGTCGATGCCGTCAAAGAGAAGTTGGAAGGCCTGATTGCAGAAACACTCGATGAGCAGACTTCCGACGAGAAGAAAGATATTTTGAGAGAAACCATTATTGAGGAACTGCTCGGCTTCGGTCCGATCGAGCAATATCTTTTTGAAGAAGATGTCGAGGAGATTTTCATCAACGGGCCCGACAGCATCGTGCTGTTCCGCAATGGTGTGAAAGAAGTAGCAGGGGAAAGCTTCTCTTGTGAAGAGTCGTTGTTCTATATTCTCTCGCGGATCCTGCATTCGGCGGGCATCCATGTCGAAGAAGAACATGGCATTTTCGATATCCAGACACCGGATGGCTTTGGTGTTTCGGGTGTGTTGTACCCGTTCTCGGTTAAAGGAACCGCCTTGCGCATTACCAAGCCCGTGAGTGCCGGAGCTAGCGTAGATAGTCTGCTTGTCGAGGAATCGATCGACCAGGATATCGCCGATGCTCTGCGCGAGGCGATGGTGTCGAACAAAACCGTTGCCATCGTCGGCTTGAACGACGGCGATCGCCTGGATCTGTTGACCGCGATCGCGTCGGAAATTCCGCTGCGCGCTCGTTTGGCGCTGCTGAATGCCGGGCGTGGTCTGGCTTTGCCGCACGAAGATCAACTGACGCTTGAAGGCGGCGCCGGTGAGTTTTTGGATGCCGACCTGGAGATCGGTACGGCAGAATTGCTGCAGCATCTGCCGCGCCTGAACGTCGACCGCATCGTGGCCCTGGATGTTCGTGAGGATGCCGCGATGGAACTTCTGTTCGCTCTCAATGGTGGAATGGCGGGCTCGATCTTCTCCGTCTTCGGATCGAGCGCGGAAGATGGCCTGAAACGCTTCGAGCGCATGGCTCTGGCATACGCCGGTGATGATGCGCATCGCTTGGCCAAGGAGTTGATCGGAGCGAATGTGGATCTCGTGGCGGTGGTCAAACGTTTCGCCAACAGCAAACGGAGATTGGTGAGCTTGGCTGAAGTGAGTGAAGCGGACGGAAACTGGAAGCTTACCGAGCGTTTTCGCTTCGATGTGAAGACGGATACCGCCGATAAGCTCGAAGGCGAGTTCGTCAAACTGTAACACTCAGCATTGTTAGATAAAATGCAAACGGGTCGTTATGTGACGGCCCGTTTTTCATTTGGCGGTATGCGATAATGGTTGAGTCGGTCGCTTCGGCAGGGCGTTTCAATTCTAAGCTTTTCACCGTTTTCCACCCAATATAATTCGGCTTACGGGGTGCCATGGGCCAAGCCTTTGGCTTGCCCATGCTGTTTTCACGGGCAAACCTGACGGTTTAGCCCGTGCCACCCATCATCAATCGAAGATGATTCGAGACTAAATCAGAATTGAAACGCCCTATCGCTTTGGACCTTAGCTGGTTTCGTCGTTGGTTTCGTGGTATTCCTGTTCGGTGTTGACATCCCAGATATTGCTTTTATCGGTTTGGCCCACCAAAATATTGTCGACGGCGGTCATGGCGGTCAACATGGAGTGGTCTTGGTTGTTATAGCGGTGCATGCCGTTTCGGCCGACCAGGAACAGGTTGGAGATGCTATCCGTGAAGGCGCGTACGGTATCGAATTGGTCGTAGCTGCCGAAATAGCCCGGATAGGTTTTTTTCTGGCGAATCACCACCCCGTCGAGTACCTCCGCCGGATCGATGATGTCGATGGAGGCCAGTTCCTTGATTGCAAAAGCCTTCATCTTATCGTCGGCCATGCTCCATAGCTCATCTCCTTCGGTACAGAAATACTCAAGCCCGATCCAAACCTTGCCGGAATCGGCAACCAGGTAGGGGCTCCAATTGTTGAAAACCTGGAGGCGTCCCAATTTCACTTCACGTTCCTGGATGTAAATCCAATTGTCGGGAACCAGGTTGCCGACCGTTTTAATCGCGGTCTCATTACGGATTTTCAACCGATTCAACAGCAAGCCTACCGTCATAAAGTCACGATAGGAGAGGCCGCTGCTGATTGTGCGGACTTTGTCGGGGATTTGACCTTCGATAGACTCAATCAGGTCTTTGACGGCCATGGTGGAGAAAACGAAATCGGCTTCGTATTGGGTCGTTTCTCCGGTTACGGTATTGCGTGTGGTGACGGATTGTATGTTTTTGTCGGAAAGGTCAAGTTTCACAGCTTCTTGATTCATATGGACATCGCCGCCGAGTGAACGGACTTTATCGGCGACCGTTTCCCACATCTGGCCGGGCCCATATTTGGGATACAGGAAGCGTTCAATCAGGCTGGTTTCCACGTCTTTTTGGCTGATGTCCGTGTCGCGTGCGACGAGCTGTTTGGCGGCGTGCAGCAGGGCTTTTGTGATGGAAAGACCTTTGATTCGTTGCGCACCCCATTCGGGTTGGATGTCGGTACAGGAGACGCCCCACACTTTTTCGGTGTAGTCTTTAAAAAAGGTGAGATACAGCTCGCGTCCGAAACGGTTGATGAAAAAATCTTCCAGGTTTTTTTCGTTTCGGATCGGAAGCGCACGGGCTTTCAAATAGCTCATTCCAATGCGGCCGATACGCAGCGGACCGAGATTCAAAACCGTTTTCACATTCAGCGAAACGGGATAGTCGAAGAACTTACGCAGATAGTATATTCGTGAAAGCCGGTTGCGAAAAAGCATGACAAGGTTGCTTTTCTCGGGGTCGGGAGCATCCGACTTGTCGCTTAGCGGGATCTCTCGTCCAAGCTCACGGTCATCGATGGCGGGGGCGCCTTGCATGGGCATGTGTTCGAGCCACCAGTCCATGACGCGGTCGGATTTTGAGAAAAAACGGTGGCCACCCAAGTCGATGTGATTTCCCTTGTAACGGGCGGTGCGCGAGATGCCGCCGATGTGTTCCGTCGCTTCGATCACGATTGGCTTGATGTCGCTACGTTTCAGAAGTTCATAGGCGGCGGTGAGTCCGGCGGGGCCGGCCCCGATGATCAGCGCGGTCCGAGTTGCGGTCATGGATGCCCTCATCGTGTGGGTTTGTCATGTGAGAAAACGCAAGCATATTAGCCTACTCGGAGCTAAATCGCAAATATCCGGCTTTCGCAAAAAAAGAACTGGGTGCATCACAAGATATGGCGATTGACCGTGAAAACCGCTCATGGTGAGTGATTGGCGGAGCAAATGGTATCGAACCACGCGGTTTTCAGACCCGATCCCTCGATACTATGCCCGACGGGCAACACTCGGGAGGAGCGGACTTGAAGGTGCTCGAAAATGGCAATATCCTGTGATGCACCCAAAAGAACTTCGGGGAGGAATTGTTACTTTGGAATCGCGTACTGTAACTTTAGCCGATAATTTCAGAATCCCATGAATTCAAGCAATCACTTACTTCAAAGAAAAAAACCGCGACCTTGAGCGGTCGCGGCATTGAGTGAGACGACCTGTTTGGAGACTTCAGGTTAAGCGGCCCGCTTTGACCAGCTTGGTGGGGTCGAGCCAATGGTCGACTTCTTCCGGCTTGAGAATCCCCATCGTTACGACGACTTCGGCTACCGTGACCCCGTCGTTATGGGCTTTGTAAGCGACTTTGGCTGCTTCGGCATAGCCGATCTTGGAGATGAGAGCCGTTGCCAGCGCCAGGCTTTGCGATAAGTCGCGGCCTACGTCGTCGATACGTACCTCCATATCTTCCACGAGTTTACTGCGGAAGACGTCGCAGGCGTTGGCGAGCATTTCGATGGAACCGACCAGAGCTTCGGCCGTGACCGGCAGGGTGACGTTCAGTTCGAATTGGCCCCAGGTCGCGGCTGCTTGCACCGTCGTATTATGACCGGCGATGGCTAACCCAACCTGGATCATCGATTCGCAAACGACCGGGTTGACTTTGCCCGGCATGATGCTCGAACCCGGTTGCAGCGACGGGATGGTCAATTCACCATAGCCCAAACGCGGTCCCGACGCCATCATGCGGATATCGTTGGCGATGCGCTGTAATTCGGCTGCCAGTGCGGCGACGCGTCCCATGGTGTCGGTAACCACCGGGCGTCCGGCCATCAGAGTCAGCGGGTCTTTCGCTGCCGTGATTTTACGCCCCAGCATTTCCGAAAGCTTGACACAGGCGGCTTGCGGTAATCCCACCGGAGCTTGAAAGCCGGTTCCGACGGCGGTCCCGCCCAGTGGAATCAGCGCCAAACGGTGCAGGGTTTCTTCCAGGCTTGTTTTGAGGGTCGACAAGGAGCAGGAATAGCTGCGGAAAACGTGCCCGAAAGTAATCGGCAGGGCATCTTGAAGATGGGTGCGGCCGGTTTTGACGACCTGTTCATATTTCACCGCTTTTTTATCCCAAGCCTCGATCAAATCGGTAAGCTTGGGGAGCAGCTCGTGTTCCAGCGCATCGAGTGCCGCGAGATGAAGGGCCGAAGGAATGGTGTCGTTGGAGCTCTGGCCGAAGTTCACATGATCGTTGGGGTGGACCGGCTTGTAGTCTCCCACTTGACCTCCCAGCGCGAGATTGGCCAGATTTGCCACGACCTCATTGACATTCATGTTGGATGAGGTGCCCGAGCCGGTTTGGAAAACGTCGAGGGGAAAATGTTCCCAGTGTTTGCCGTCGGCGACTTCTTTCGTGGCGGCCACGATGGCGTCGGTGATCTCTTGTGGAAGATCGCCAGCTTCGGAGGCGGCCAGCGCGACGGCGGCTTTGATGCGAGCCAGGGCGCGCAGCATCCCTTTGGGCATGGGACGATCGGCGATCGGAAGATTCACGCGCGCACGTTCGGTGTTGGCTCCCCACAACTTGTTGACCGGAATGGGCACTTCGCCCATGGTGTCCCTTTCCATCCGCAGGGCCGACTGATCGCTCATGATTTGTCTCCTTGGTTGCAGGTTGACTCGACGTGAATCAACCTACTCATTCGCTGCTCGCCTGTCAAGATTGCCGATGCATTGCCGCTATTCTTCAATCCCGCATTGACAGCCCATTCGTTCGCAACTAGTCTGTTTCGCGAAAGGATAACGGATGACAACATGGGTCAAACGGTTGCTGGCTTGGTATCGGTCGTTCCGGCGGGATCTTCCCTGGCGACGGACGAGCGATCCTTATTTGATATGGCTTAGCGAAGTCATGTTGCAACAAACCCAGGTGGACACTGTCATTCCGTACTTTCGGCGATTTCTAGCCTCATTTCCAACGGTTAACGATCTGGCGGCGGCGGACCTCCAGCCGGTTCTCAAACAGTGGGAAGGGTTGGGCTATTACTCCCGTGCCCGTAATCTGCATAAAGCGGCCCGACAGATCATTCATGACCGGAATGGCGAAATGCCCGAGACATTCGACGAGCTACGTTCCCTGCCGGGTTTCGGGCCTTATACGGCGGCGGCGGTGGGGAGTATTGCCTTTGGTCTATCCGAACCGGTGGTGGATGGCAATGTGCTGCGTGTTTTCACACGTTTTTGGGGGATAGCCGACGATATCCGGCGCCCGATCGTGCGCAATAAAATACGGGATCGCTTGCGCCCGTTCATAAAGGAGACTTCACCTGGAGATTTCAATCAGGCGATGATGGAACTTGGGGCGTTGATCTGCCGTCCGACGAAACCGGATTGTTCGGCGTGTCCTCTGCGCAAAGACTGCGTTGCCAATGGTGAAGACCGGGTGGAGGAATTGCCGGTAAAAACAACCAAAGCACCGACTCCGCATTATGAAATCGCGGTAGGCGTGATTCACCGGAAAGGTCGCATCCTTATCGCCAAGCGACCGCAGGAATCCATGCTGGGTGGTTTGTGGGAATTCCCCGGTGGAAAACGGAAGCCCGACGAGACGCTCGATGTTGCCGTCGTGCGTGAAATCATGGAGGAAACCGGCTTAAAGGCGATTGTCGGCGAGAAAATAATAACGTTGCGCCATACCTATTCGCACTTTTCTATCACGTTGACGGCTTTTGCCTGTCGTGCTGAACCCGGAAAAGCGATTCCACACGCAGCGGATGAACTGAAATGGGTGCGCCCGTCGGACTTGGACTCTTATCCGTTTCCCAGCGCCAACAAGAAAATTATCCAAGCGATTCTCAACTCGTGAGGGTGTTCCTCAATCGGGAAAATGAGTATGGTGGAGTTCAGTGTCTTCCCGATCTTGCGAAAACAAATTGTTTACGGTAGGGTTTGCATTAATTTAGATCATGCGAGCCAAACTGATTGGAACATGAGGGTAGAAAAATGGGGAAACGACTGACTGTCGGATGGCTTTTAATTCTGCTTCTTATCTGTGGGTGTTCTCAGAAGGCAAGCGAGACGGCAGTGGAGGGTGATGGTGACCACGAGTCGGGTGAGGCGGCTTCATCCGAAAAGGTCATTCCCGTCCGAGTGGCAACGGTGGCATTGAAAGATTTGAACCACCATGTCGAGGTTAGTGGCAGTATCACAACCGATCGAGATGTGACTGTGCTGAGCGAAACGGCGGGACGCGTGGTGGCCGAATACCTTGAATTGGGAAAGAAATTTGCGAAGGGTGATGTGCTGGCCTCGGTGGATGCGGAACCGTATGCGATCCAGCACAATATGGCCAAAGCCGGATTGGCACAGGCTAAAGCCGGGTATGAGCAGGCGCAGGCGGAATACAATCGTCTGAAGGAATTGCATGAGCTGGGGGATGTCTCCGACTCGATGTTCGATCAGGTCAAGATGGCCTATCAAAGCGCCCAGGCAGCGGTTCAAAGCGCTGAGGCGACCTTGTCTCAGGCGTCACGCGCACTGCGCCTAGCCAAGATTCGTGCTCCCTTTAAAGGAGTAATTGCCAATAAATTGGTGAAGTTGGGCGATACCATCGCTCAAGGATCGCCCGTGGCTCAGCTGGTCAATCTGGAAAACCTGAAAGTGGCCATCGGTGTCGGGGAAGATGCGATCGATATCGTTGCTCCCGGTATGGAAGCTCAAGTTACCATTCCGACCATCGGCGGGAAGACATTCCTGGGAAAAGTGGCAACCGTGGGAGTGAAGACTTTGCAGCCGACCATGACCTATCCCGTGGAGGTGGTGCTAAGCGACCCGCCGTCACAGGTGCGTATCGGGATGGTGGCGCGTGTGCGCCTGATGATGCCGACCGGACGCCAGGTGATTCTTCTGCCGTTGGAAAGTTTGGTCGAACGTTTCGAGCATTACTACCTTTATGTCCTTGATGGAGAGCGCGTAATCGAACGCGAAGTGGCGCTTGGAGAAACCGCCGGACGCGAGGTCGTGGTCGAGAAAGGCATCGATCCCGGAGAGGTGATCGTGGTGACCGGACAGAACAACCTCACCGATGGCGCCAAGGTCCAGGTGGTGGAGTAGGGGGACGGCATGTCGATACCGCGCTTTTTCTCGCGTCAGACCGTTCTGGTCAATATGTTGATGATCGCCATTCTGGTGGCGGGGCTGTTTTCGCTGCATCGTATGCCGATGGAAAATGCACCGGCCGTGGACTTCGATTCGGTTATCATCATCGTGCCTTATCCCGGTGCGTCGCCGGAAGATGTGGAAAAGCTTATCACCTTGCCCATCGAAGACGAAATCACGTCGTTGCCCGACATTGATTTCATTCAGTCGGCCTCTTCCGAGGGACGCTGCGTGTTTTTCATCCAGTACGAAGTGGGCCTGGACAACTTCGATCAGGCCGTGATGGATCTGAAGTCGGAGGTCGACAAGGTCAAGCCCGAGCTGCCTCAAGAAGCCCAAGACAACATGTTTACGCTCAAACTGGCGTCCGAAGACGTCTGGCCGATTATGGCTATTGCGCTCGGCGGTGAATATTCCAACGAAGGGCTCAAGCGAATTTCCGATTCGCTGAAAGAAGAATTGCTGGATATTCCCGATGTGGCCAGCATCGATATCAGCGGAATCTTAAACCGTGAAATATGGGTGGAAGCCGATCGCGACCGACTGGAGACCGCCGGGGTCTCTTTGACCGAGTTGACCGCTGCCATTCAGATGGCGAACATCAACCTACCTTCCGGGCGCGTCGAAATGGGCCGCGAGGAATTCCTGGTTCGTTCGATGGGGGAGATAGACGAACCCGAACAGGTGGGACGCGTGATTGTGCGCATCGGACGCGGAGGCGAATCGGCCCGGGTGGCCGATTTGGCCCGGGTAACGGACACCTTTGAGCGCGATGAGATAATTGGACGTCTAAACGGTAAGTCTTCGGTTTATATCCGCGTGTTCATGAAGCGTGAAGGTTCGGTCGTGGACGTGGCCGAGCAGGTGCGCGAAGTGGTCGATCAATATCGCGAAAAAGTACCGGGAGTGGATCTGTCGATCCGCAACGACCAGTCGAAGGACGTGGTGGAGAGCATTTCGGTGCTGACGACCAACGCTCTGACCGGGCTGGTGCTGGTCTCGATTCTGATGACGCTCATTATCGGCATGCGCAGTGCGATTCTGGCTGTGATCGGCATTCCGTTCGCCTTTTTGAGCGCCTTTATTTTCCTCGATGCAACCGGCGGCACGATCAATACCTTGTCGCTCTTTGCCTTTATTCTCGTGTTGGGCATGGTTGTGGATGATGCCATCATCATTATCGAAAATGTGTATCGGCACATGGAGGAAGGCAAAACGCCGGTTCAGGCGGCCGTGGCCGGGACCGAGCAAGTCATGTGGCCGGTCATTGCGGCTGTGTTGACAACGATCGCCGCCTTTTTGCCTCTGCTGATGATGGAGGGTATCGTCGGCAAGTTTTTGCAGGTTTTGCCGATCGTGGTGACACTGGCATTGATCGGTTCGTTGATCCAATCGCTGGTGGTGTTGCCCTCGCATCTCAATGATTTTGGGCGTCTTCCAAAGAAAAAGGGCGATCGTTTCGGGGATCGTTTCTATGACAAACTGCTTCGCCTTTACCGCTGGCAGATCAACAAATTCCTCGATCATCGCTACCTGGTGACGTTTGGTACCTTCGTGGCGACGGTGGTTTTCACTGCTCTGGCTGCCAATATTTTGCGCATCGAGATGTTTCCCGAGGAAGCGACCTCCACCGAACGTTTAATCATGCGGTTACCCACCGGCACCAAGCTTGAAGAGACCGATCGCGTGATGCAGGATATCGAGAGCCGCGTGGCGGATATGGTGGGGCAGGAACTGAATTCATACCAGGTTTTGACCGGTCTGGTCATCGAGAACCAGCAATGGACGCGGACCACCGAAGGTGGGATGGTAATATTCGAACTGGCCGATGAAGACAGCCGTCCTTCCAACAGTGAAGTGAAAAACAGGATTCGTAAGCGGATTCGCAATATTCCCGAACTGAAGGAGGCCTATTTCACGCGCGGTGAGGGCGGCCCGCCGGTTGGGGAACCGGTTGAAATCCGGGTGCGGGGGGACAATCTGGAAAGGCTGAGAGAACTGGCCGATATGGTGATGGAAGAAATGAAGTCGGTGGCGGGTATTACCGATGTGAAAATGGATCATCGTCCCGGAAAACGGGAGGTACAGTTTATTCCCGACCGGGTAAAAATGGCGGCCTACGGGGTGTCGATGACCGACCTCAGCCTGACTATGCGATCGGCGGTGGAGGGCTACGAAGCCACCAAATTTCGCGATGAAATGGGTGATGAAGTCAAGGTGCGTGTGTTGTATCGGGAGGCGGATCGCAATGATCTAGACGACTTGAAGCGGATCACGATCTCAACCTCGCTTGGTATCCACGTGCCGTTGGCGGAACTGGGCGAGTTCAAGGTGGAACGCGGAGCCAGCCAGATCCATCGACGCGATGGGAAACGTGCCATTACCGTGACTGCAGACGTCGACAAGGTAACCATCAACTCCGATGAGGCCAACCGTGTTATGCGCGAAAAGTACGACGATTTCTCCACCCGTTTCCCCGGATTCAATCTTGATTTCGGTGGGGAATTCGAGGAACAGCAAAAATCGTTCGCTTCGCTGATTCAGGCTTTCATCGTCGCTTTGGTGCTCATTTATCTGATTCTCGGCACGCAATTCCAGTCGTTCAGTCAACCGCTGGTTGTGATGTTTACGGTGCCGTTCTCCATTTTAGGTGTGGCGATCGGGCTGATTTTGATGAACCTGACGTTCTCACTGGTGGCGGGCATCTCGGTGGTTGCGCTCTCGGGGGTCGTGGTGAACGATTCGTTGGTGTTGGTGGACTTCATCAACAAGGGACGTGCCTCGGGGCTTTCGAGGCGGCGAGCGCTTGTGGAATCGGGGTCGCGCCGTATGCGGCCTATTCTGTTGACGACCGTCACCACTATCGCAGGACTAACACCCATGGCCTTTGGGCTTGGTGGGTCTACCGAAACCTGGCAGCCTCTCGCTATCTGTTTCTGTTGGGGGTTGGCATTCGCGACCTTCTTGACCTTGTTCGTGATTCCTTGCAGCTATGCGATTCTCGACGACATCGTGAACATTCCGCGGCGTTGGGTGGGCATGGAGACAACCGGCGAGGCGCTAATACGGCGCGCGGCCGAGTTGCACGACGACACCATTCATGAGGATATAGAAGCGGCTAAGGAAGAGGAAAATCGACCTTGAAATAGTGCGGGGTGCTTTCTCGTTTGAGTGAAAATAAGAAAGGCCCCGATAGCTCTCCGGTCTTTTGTGATGGGCCACAGGTCAGTCAGAACCTGGGAGATTGGCGATGCTCGACACGATCAAGGTCATTGAAGAAGACCATTCGCACCCGGTTTTTCAACCTCGTGATGCATGTTATCCAGGTGCTCAGCGCATCAATTTAAGCTCGTAGCTACGCGACCCGAGACCGATTGTTTCGGCATAGGCCAGTTGAACCTGCCAGTCGATGTGTTTGTAAATCGCCCGTAGCGGGTCGCCGGGCTCGCCTTCGGTCAAGCGGCGGCCATCCCAATTGAGTTTGCCGGAAACAAAGTCGATGCAGGCCTGATCCACGGCTACCGGGTCGCTTCCGAGCAGGATTCCAACATCAGGTTTGAAGACCGGTTCGCTTTGTTCCATGCAGTCGCAGTGGGGGGTGATATCGACTAAGCAATTGACGAAGAAAATCCGATCTTTCTTCTGCTGGACGACCGCATGAGCGTGTTCGGCCATCTTTTCCTGCAAAATCGACGAGTTTTCGTCCCAGGGGATCTTCACTGCCTGCACGGGACACACCACGGTGCATTCGCCGCAGGCCATGCAGAGGTCTTCATTAACGGAGGCGTAGTCGTCCACGGTAATGGCGCCGGTGGGGCACCAGCGGGCACACATCCCGCAGGCTGTGCAGGTGTCGGTGTCCACGGTCGGTTTGGAGTGACAGTGCATGCGCCGTTTGCCCTGGGGATTGGAGCAGCCCATGGACAGGTTTTTCACCGCCGCGCCGAAACCGGCGGCCAGATGGGCGGTGAAATGGCTGAGCACCAGCATCGAGTCGGCATCGTGAATGGCGTCGGGGATGGAGATTTTCGTCAGGTGTTTGCCGTCGTAGTCGACTTCCTGATGAGCGTGACCATGGAGTCCGTCGGCGATGATGAGTGGTGCGCCGACCGAACCGTAGGAAAAACCGTTCTGATGCGCCGTGGTTAGATGGTCGACCGCATTGTGTCGCGCCACCCGGTAAAGGGTGTTGGTGTCGGTGAGGAAGGGACGTGCGCCCAGATCTTTGAGCATGGCGACCAGGGTGCGTGGATAGGCCGGACGCAAATAGCTGGTGATGCCGAACTCGCCAAAATGCATTTTGATGGCGCAGAAATCGTCCGGACGGATGAACGTTGCAATTCCGACTTCCTCGCAGGCGGCACGCATGCGCACCAGCACATTGCGGGGGTCTTTATGAATCGAATAAGGAACAAAATAAACGGTTCCATCTTGCATGATTGGCGTTCCTCCCGGTTTAGACGGTCCGATTCAAGGCGCGCGATTAGAATCCTTCGTCATAAAGTTTAAACACGATGTCGCGATAAAGCTGTTTGTGATCGAAGCCGTTGATCAAAGGCGATTTGAGCTGCCCGATTTCGTCGGCATGGTCGGCATTGACGATGCCCATAAAGGTGCCCCATTGAGCGCTGTAAAGCGGCACCATGCCGTCGTTGGGACCGTAGCCTTCTTCCTCTGGGCCGTTTTTGATCAGGCCATAAGTCAGGGAGAGGGCGGCACCGACATATTCGCCGCCGTGGTCGTCGCGGCAGTCGAAGTCGAAGAATCCGCAGGTGACGCCCGCCCAGGACCAATACTCCACATTTGGGGCGTCAGGATGGGCGGGGTTGAATTCATTTTCCATCTGCGCGGTAGAAATCTGGCCCAAGGCCGCAACGATGTCGCTATCCGAGGCGTCGATCAGGTTGCCGAAAAAATCGATGATGGAAGCGATGACGTCCTGGCTGACGCCGGTGACGGTTCCCAGTACCATGTCGCCTAAAATAACGCCGCGGTTGGGAGTGGCGACCATGGCCAACACCGAGACATCGTCGGCATGTCCCATCACGCTGATGAAATGGCGTGCATCGAGTCCGCCTTGCGAGTGAACGACCAGATTGAGCTTGCGAGCTCCGGTGTCTTCCAGCTTTTCCATGAGCTGGCGCTCGACTTCGTTTGCGCGGTAGACGGAATCGTTGAACATGGCCACTTCGGTGGAATCCACGTTGTAGCCCCTATCCCACAAGTCCGCTTCGACTCCGTAAAAGTAGTCGTAAAACCCAAGTGCATTGTCGAAACCTGCCATGCCGTGCATGAGAACCACCGGATGACGGGTGAAACGGCGTCCGCAATTGGCGGTGCAGGTGGTTTCCAGCGTGTATGCTCCGGTCTGCACGTTGCCGCGTCCGGCCACCAAGACGAGATATTCGCCGGAATAGGGCAGGGTGAAACTGGTCTGGACGGTTCCGGATGGCCCTTCGAGCGATTGGTCGAAGTAAATCTCCGTCTCACGGCGACCGCTCACTGCGGCGATGTCTGTTAGAATGAGGCGTCCATTGAGTGGCATGTAGGTAGTGCGCTGTTTCAATTCGATCGAGACTTGCATTCCTCTCGCCCCGGCGAAAATGAATCCGTCGGAGTCGCAGCGTTTCGAAATTTCACCTTCGTAGCTCCAGGTGAGGTCGGAGAAATACGGTTCGTCAAGCAGATGGTAAACGTCGAGTGGGTCGGTTTCCGCGTCACAAACGAGGGTTGCTTCTTCCTCTATTTCGGTTTCTGCCTCAACCGTCTCGGTGTCGTCCTCCTGATCGGCGATTTCGGCTTCTGCCTGCTCGTCTTCCTGCTCTAGCTCCATTTCGCTCTCATCGCCGTCCGTTTGGATCGGATCTTGGTCGCCGTCGGTCGACGTGTCTTCATCCCCGTCTGTCGAGGTTTCGGTTTTGTCGGATTCTTCCGAAAGTTCATTATCCGCGTCACCGTCAATGGCATCGATTTCGTTGTCGGATTCGGATTCGTTATCGCCGTCGGATTGAGGAAGATCGCCATCTTCCACCGTCTCAAGGTCGGGGTCTGCATCGCCCATCGGTTGATTGATGGAGTCGTTCGAACCGCAGCCGACGGCGAACAACATGATCCCAATCCATCCCACCCATCCGAAGCTTGACGCCATCGTCTTCATCATCACATCCTTTTGTCGCTTTTATTTCTCTGCAACTTGTCTCGTCTGATAACCGCCCGTTCAGGGAACGGGATCATCGAATTGACGAACAAGAAGGAATCTTACAACATCCTAACGAAAAAAGCGATAGGGGGCGATAATGGGTTCATTATTTCAGGCATTTGAATGAGCGGTGGTCTCGAAGGAGATAGCGGCTTCACTTATTCCGATGCGGATGTCTTGACATTTCAATGGTTTTTGAACTAATCTTCCTGAAAATTCTAGCGTTTTATATTGGATGGAGCACGTGGAACAACCGGAAGTCTTTGGGAAATACCTGCTAATCGACCGGGTCTCTGTCGGGGGGATGGCCGAGGTTTTTAAAGCGATCACCGTCGGAGTGTCCGGTTTTCAAAAAATTCTGGCGATCAAGCGAGTATTGCCGAATGTTGCTGAAGATGATGAATTCATCAAGATGTTTGTCGATGAAGCGAACATCGCCGGGCAACTGCACCATGCTAATATTGCACAGATTTACGATCTTGGCGTTGTCAACGACGCTTACTTCATCGCGCTGGAATATGTTGAAGGGAAAGACCTGAGGGCGATTTTCGATCGGCAAAAGAAAACACGCAAACGGCTGCCTGTTGAAATGGCCCTTTTTATTGCCGCTGAAATTCTTGGAGGGCTGGACTATGCGCATCGCAAAACGGATGCAACGCAACAGCCGCTCAATATCGTTCACCGCGACGTCAGCCCGCCGAATATTCTGCTGTCCCACGAAGGCGAAGTGAAGCTGATCGATTTCGGAATCGCCAAGGCCGCACGGAAAATATCAAAGACGCAGGCGGGTATTCTCAAGGGGAAGTTCGGATATATGTCTCCCGAGCAGGTACGCGGTCTACCGATCGATGGCCGCTCGGATGTGTTTTCCGTGGGTATCGTGCTGTATGAAATGCTGGCTGCCCGCCGCCTCTTTGTCGGAGACACCGACTTTGCCACCTTGGAAAAGGTGCGCGGGATGGAAATCACTCCACCATCCCATTACAACGACCAAATTCCACCGGAAGTGGATGCCATGGTGATGAGGGCGCTCGAGCGAGACATGAACAAGCGTTACGCCTCCGCTCTCGATATGCAGCACGACCTGCAGCGCTATCTTTACAAGCAAGAAACCATTTTTACCCAACATGCTCTTTCTGCTTGGATGAAGGAGAATTTCAAGCAGGATTTGGATCGTGCTACCCAGTTGGTCGAGAAAGTTGAAAAGCTCGATTTCAACCACCTGGGTATCGATTTGGCTGCCCTGGAACAGGCTTCGGTTCGCTCGTTGCGGACTGAAAGTGTTGCACCTCGGGAAAAAAGCGAGATAGAGGAACCGGTCGAAATCGCTTCCGATGTGGTGCCGGCCAAGAAGCCAGGGAAGGAAAAAGAGCGTAAAGCTGAAGAGAAAAAGCCGGTTGAAGAATCTCCGAAATCGCAAAAAACAGGGTCGAAACCCATCACTCAGCCCCGAAAGAAGCCGACCCGCCTAGCCCGAACAAAAGAAAAAAGCAGTCCTCTGCCGGTTTTCAGCGAAGAAAATGAAGACAAACCGCTGATCAATGATGAACAGGAAATTGGTCCATTCATTTCGCCCACTTTGTTGGGCGGCATCCTCACTGTTCTTCTGGCGATGTTGATTTTGGTCGGTTGGTTTCTGGTGGAAAATGTCGAAGAGAAAATTATCACTCTGGGTACTCCTGGTGAATCCGGTACCGTGATTTTCAATGCCAATCGTGTTGATACTGTTGTTCGCGTTGACGGGCAGGAGATATGCATTACCCCCTGCAAGATTGTGGATTATCCGGTGGGGGAGCATGAGGCCGTCTTTGAAAAAAGCGGGTTTCTTGCCGACCGCGTCCCGTTTCGAATTAAAAATGACAGGCAGGAAAAGGTCTTCGGTGGGTTATACGAGGCGGGCATGGCCCCGGCGGTGTTACTGGTGCAGTCGGAACCATCCGGTGCGGAAGTCTGGCTGAACAACAAACCTGCTCCCGGACCGACGCCAACTGTGATCAAGGATGTCAAGGCTGGGGTGCCACACACGCTAAAAGTAACTGCGACCGGATATAAAGACGAAATTTTGTCTGTTGTTCTCGAAAAAGAAGCGTTTCATACGACCTCGCTTGTTTTATCTCCGTTGTCTCCGTCGGCCCGGGTGATTTCCGAGCCGCCTGGGGCTCAAGTTTGGATCGATGGAAAGAAGACCGCCTATCTGACACCGGCCCGGATCAGCGATTTGGAAAGCGGCAAACACTACCAAATCAAATTGGTTAAGGCGGGGTATCAGGCGAGTAATCTCAAAATTCAGGCTTTTGCTGGAGACGAAAAACGAGTGGAGGTCGAACTTTTGCCTGAAGGACAGTCGAGGATCGAATCTCCTTCGCGAAAAGAAACCAAACTCAACTACGGTTGGCTGACCGTTTTCACCGATCCTCAGGCCAAGATCTATATCAACGGCCGTTTTACCGGTCGCTATTCACCGGCCATGAATATCAAGCTGCCGGTCGGGCAGCATGAATTGAAGCTCATCAATCCGGATTTCAATATTCATGATGTTCGAAAAATCAATATTCGGGGGGGGCAAACCTCTCGCATCAACAACCGCTACAACCGGGAATGAGTGGTTTCCGTCAATCTGCCTGCATAACGATGGAAAGTGCGTCGGTGGTGCATGATTGGCTGCAACCGAAGAAATAGAACCGCCCGGTTTCCCAGCCAGGCAGGAACTCTCCTTTTCCCGTATTTAACTGTCCGAGAAATCGCATGGGGGCTGAACAACTGCGACAGAGCGGGATGTCCGGCTTTTGGATCCAGGTCGGGTAGCCCCCCAACTTCGAAGTCGACAAATTAGGCTGATGAGCCAAAGCAATTTGTGCGGATGCCGCTTCATAATTTCGTTCACTCATAAGAAAATGCAGATCGGGATAGTCTGAGCATTGAGTTGTCGTTAACGCAACCGGGGGTGGAGAATTGGGGGCCGGTAGGGGCGTTGCTTTGGCCGGTAGCAACTCGACATCCGTCCGTATCGACATCCAGCGCAGCAAAAAACCTTCATTGGCTACGTCCCACCAGGGAGCGCATCGAAAACAGTAGAAAAAACAAAGAAAACGCGGAAATGTGGGAGAGATTTTAAAGGCGTCATCGCTACGTAATTGTGCAATGAAGCTCAGAGGATCGCCGCAACCGGAACATAACGGCCATGCTTCTGAAACAGGCCAGTATGGGAGTCCCCCAATCTTACTGATGCTGCGATTTTCCGAGCTGATTTTATTGTCGGCTTCAAGTCGATAACAAACACGAGGCTCGGTTCTTTGCTTGAAAGATTGATTTTTTTGAACGATGCGGAGTTTGTTATTTTCCATATATTCCAATACTTGCAAAGGCGGAGTTTGCAAAATAGTGAGTAAAGCTTATCATTCCCTCTTGTCGGATGCAAGGCAAGCCTTCATGGTTCCTTGACTTTTGTGTAGGCTGGGGGTAATATCGCGAGACCTATTGGAAGACAAGATGAGTTACAAACAACTTGGCTGTATTTGGGAAGGGTGACCGTTTTTACCCATGTCGAAGATGATCCAGGAAGATTCGATTGTCCAAATCAGATTGGGGGTTGATGTTACACAGCTGAACATCACGGCCCAAGAGGGGTTTATTCTCTCTCGGATTCACAATAAGAGCACCGTCAAGGAAGTCTATCAGGTCAGTCTTCTCAATCGTGAGGCCACGGCAACAATCATCAAGCGGTTGGTTGATCAAGGGGTGCTTTTAATCACCAATCCTGAAGAAAACAAAGCAAAAGAACAATCTTCGGAAGCTCAGCGAGATTACGGCGGTTTTATTTTCAATCCTGCTGAGATTCAAGAAGATGTGGAAATCACGATGGAGGAGAAGAAAGAAATTCTTTTCCTTTACAGTAAGTTGGATGAGTGTACCTATTACGAACTCCTGGACGTTTCAACTCTGGCCACCGTCGATGAGATCAAGAAGGCGTTTGTTCGATTGTCTCGGCGATTTCATCCAGACAATTACTTTCGCAAGCAGTTGGGATCTTATAAAAGTAAACTCAATAAAATATATAATGCACTTGGGGTAGCCCATAGTACGCTGACCGATTCGAGTGAACGGCGGGAATACCGCAAACAGCTTATCGAAGAGGGGCGACTGACGCCTGATGAAACGGATCTTGAAGAAGACCCCGAAGCTCGCAAACGGCGGATTCATCAGGAAAGAAAAGAGAGCCGCGTCAAGCACAATCCTATGATGGCTCGTGTCGAGAAAGGCCGTGAGTTTTTCGAAGCCGGGATGGCGGATATCGAAAAGCAGGCTTGGTTGTCTGCATCGACGAATTTCAAATTGGCCATCACCTATGACCCCTATAACGAACTTTACAAAGCCAAAGCCGACCAAGTAAAGGATCTTGCCAACAAAGCGACGGCTGAACGGCTGTTCCAACGGGGATCGGTTTTAGAGTCCTACGGCCAGGATGGCTATTTCGAGGCTTATATCAAAGCGGCGGACACGTATCCGTCAGGAAGTGAATTCAACGCCAAGGTAGCGAGGATGTACGTAGATCAGAACGATCTCGACAAGGCCGTTCCCTACGCTAAACGTGCAGTCCAGAGTGATCCGCAAGATATGGAATTTCGCTTGTTGTTGGGGCAGATTCTGTTAAAGTTGCGAAAGAAGAATGAAGCGGTTGAACAGTTTGAGGCTGTCCTAAAGCGGGATCCCGAAAACGCCCAGGCAAAAGCCCTCTACAAAGAAGCCAAAAAGTGGTTTTAAGGATCAGTGGATTAACGGAATTTGCCTTCCTGTAAGGTTGACTATCGATGAGCAATGTAATCGGAATCGATTTGGGGACGACAAACTCCTGTGTCGCATATATCGATGAGGGGGTTCCGGTTGTCATACCGAATAAGTCCGGCTATAAAATTACGCCTTCCGTTGTGGCTATCACCGCTTCCGGTAAGCGGCTGATCGGATACGCAGCTAAGCGTCAGGCCATCACGAATCCCACGAACACCGTTTTCTCGGCCAAACGTCTGGTTGGACGTAATTTCGACTCGCCCAGTGTGCAGTCGGCCATGATCTCCAGCCCGTTTGAACTGGTCGAAGGACCGCACAAGGATGTTCGTGTTCAACTGCATGGCAAGGTTTACTCCGTGCCGGAGATTCAGTCGATGATTCTGGCCGAAATGGCCAAAATCGCCGAGGAACACTTAGGTCAGCCCGTCAAGAAAGTCGTCATTACCGTCCCGGCCTATTTCAAGGATCCGCAACGTCAGGCAACCAAAGATGCCGGTGCAATCGCCGGGCTGGACGTGATTCGTATCATCAACGAACCCACTGCAGCCGCCTTGGCTTATGGATTCGGGAAATCGATCAATAAGAAAGTTGTCGTGTACGATCTCGGCGGCGGTACCTTCGATATTTCCATCCTCGAAATCAACGAAGGCGTCTATGAGGTGGTAACCTCGAATGGCGATACCTTCCTTGGCGGTGAGGATTTCGACAGTCGCGTGATGGAATGGTTGCTCGACGAGTTTTATCAGGAACACGAGTTGGATCTGCGCGAAGACAAGATGGCGATCCAACGCCTGAAGGATGCGGCGGAAACGGCCAAGATCTCGCTTTCGACGGTTTCCGAAACGGAAATCAATTTGCCGTTTATCTCCACCGATGATAAGCAGGAGCCTTTGCACCTTCACAAGAAACTTACGCGTACCGACCTTGAAGAGATGGTGGAAGACTTGGTGGAGCGAACCATCGATATCAGTTCGCGCGCTCTTCGCGATGCTCAGTTAAGAGCGGAGGATATCGATACGATTCTGTTGGTCGGCGGTCAGACTCGTATGCCGATGGTTCAGAATGCCGTAACCGAGTTTTTCCAGAATACGCCGCAAAAGAGCTTGAATCCCGATGAAGCGGTGGCTCTGGGTGCTGCGATTCAAGGGAATATGCTGCTGGAGTCCAAGTCGCAGAACATGTTGCTGCTGGATCTCACGCCGCATCCGCTAGGAATAGCGATAACGGGCGGTTATTTCAAGGAAATCATCTCCAAAGATTCGCCGATTCCGATTTCGAAGAGTCATATCTTCACCACCGAAATCGATTATCAGGAAACGGCCCGAATCGTTGTCTTGCAGGGTGAAGCCGATGCGGCCACCGAAAACACGGTTTTGGGCGAGTTTACGCTTTCGAATCTGAAACGTGCATTGCGTGGTGAGACACGCATTAAAGTTTTCTTCGAACTCGACGCGGACGGGACGCTCAAGGTCTCCGCACGGGATATGGATACCGGAGAACAGCAGTCCATCACCGTGAGCGCTTATAGTTATCTGACCGATAAAGAAATTCAGGGTATGATCGAAGACAATCGCGAATATGCTCTGGAACAAGAATACGACGACCAGCTTAGCCGCGTGCGCTCCAATGTGGAATCCATGGTCTATTACATCGAGACCGTTATGCCGAACCTGGCGGATCAGTTCGACAAATCGGAGGAGAGCCGCAAAGCGTTCGACCGGATTCGTAAGGTGGTCGGTACCGCTAAATCCGCTATCGAGTCTGAAGATCTTCAGCAAATGGTTGAGTTGGAAACCTATCTCAAGAAAACGCGTGAGATTTTGTCTAACGCCACTCGGGAATAGCCTTCAATCATTCGTCGGGTCATCCGGCGCTTCCTTTTTTAAGAAACACGATGCGATTCGGGGATGAGCTTGAGTAGGTCCGGCGGCGGTGGATCGTCGGGGTAGAACACCTTGATCAGGGTCAATCCGCAGGCGGGGGCTGTTTGTCCCGCTACGCTACGGTCACGGGCATCCAAGATTCCTTTCATATCGGAGGGCGTGAGTCGACCGAGGCCAATTTGCGTCAGTGTGCCGACGATGTTGCGCACCATCTGTTTGAGAAAAGCGCTACCGAAGACATCAATGGTGATCTGGTCTTTTTCGTTGGCGTGGATATCCAGCAAATAGAGGTAACGAACTGGATGCTTGGCGTTGCAGCCGCTGGCCCGGAAGGAACTGAAATCATGCTCGCCCTGCAGATATCCGGCTGCTTTTTGCATGGCTTGCAGGTCCAATTTGTTTTTGATATGCCAGGTATAGTGGCGGAGAAGCGAGCTTCTGGCCCGGCGGTTGAGAATGCGGTAGCGGTAAATCTTGCCACGGGCGTGTCGACGCGCGTCGAATTCCGGTGCTACTTCCCGTGATTCCAAAATCGTGATATCGGGAGGTAGGTTGGCGTTGAGCGCTTCGCGGAACTGAAAGTCTTGAATCGAAGAATCCGTCGTGAAATGAGCGACTTGTCCGGCGGCATGAACGCCCGAATCGGTGCGACCCGCACACTGAATATGGCCGGGGACTTTGGTTACGATCTGCAGTGCACGCTGTAATTTTTGCTGGATGGTCGACTCGCCCTGCTTCTGAATCTGCCAACCGGCATAGGCGGTGCCGTCGTATTCGATTTTCAACCGTATTTTGCGTGTCATAACGCCGTTATACTCCTGTCTTATTCGTATGGCTTCGTGTGCGCCGTTAAATCCAAATGGACAAGTTCAGCGAAGCCTAACGGGTTCCTGGCTCGGTTTTTCCATAAAGAAATCAGAAAGTTTTTGTGCGACATCCTGTTTGGTCGCGGCATCCAAGGGAGAGTAATAGAGGTCGTTGTAGGAATCTCGTGAGTCCAATGCATGGCCGCGTTTCGGATAATACCAGAACTTGAAATACGGTTTCTTCCAGACGGCTTTGTTCGCGATTTCAACGGCTTGAGCATTGTAAGCCGGTGTTTGATTGTCCCACAAACCCTGTAAAAAAGCGACTTTCATGGTCAGGGTCGGCAGGATCGCGGCCAAACGGTCCATCTGCGCCTCTTCTTGCCGATAAGCGATATCCATTGGATCTCGAAGGAGCAGGTTCGATGCATTCCCGGCCTGGAATTCGGATAAGGAAATGCAGCCGTCGCCATCCAGATCCAGGAGCGGCTTTTGCGCGGCCAAGGCGTGCCCGATCGGGTTGCCGTTTGCAAGCTCCGTATCGGTCAGGCGCTCGTCGTGATTGGCATCCAGCTTGGTGAAGTGATGCAAGGGACGGTAAATCGTTTGTTCAAAAACCAGCGTATCCAAGGTGGAAAGATGGAATCCGATCAGGGCCACTCCATCCAGGTGACCGCTGTCACGAAGACGCTGGGCGGCCTGTACGGCGATATAAGCCCCCTGGCTGTGTCCGAGTAAGTAGAGTTTCACGTTTGGAAAGCGGTCGGCGGCGAATTGAACCACCGCCAGTGCATCTTCAAGGAAGTGACGCAAAGGAGCTGCGGCAAAATCCTTATAGGCCTTGGATTGGACGTAATCGGGTTGGGCGGCAATGGCTTGGGAGACTTGGTAGGATCGTTTATTATACCGCAAAACGGCGAATCCCTTTGCCGCCAGACTTTCAGATAAATCTTTGAAGAATGGATTAGGTTGCTTGTTTTTCGTGACCGGCGTCAAGTCTTCATCCATGCTTTGCGGACCCGAGCCGTGAATCGGAATGATCAGGTGGCTGACAGTCGGATTGGGCTGATTCAGTTTGGCTTGAAGGGCGTAGCCATCGAAGCTTTTGATCGTCAATTCCGTTTCTTCCGCAGAGGCATTGGAAATCGATAAGGTGGAAATAAGCAACCCGATGATGATTAGAACGCCTAACTTGTTTCCAGACATCCAAAAATCTCCTTTTTCAATCCGGTTTCTTACAGCCATTACGATCTGCTTGCATTGTGTCGCCAGTCACGATCCTCTTGGTGCTGGCGGCTAGTCGGTCGGCTTGCTTGGTCGGTTCCGGGATACGGGTTCCGGTCGTGCAGTTCATGACCCAGCGACAAGCCGCATCCAGACCGATGCGGTGTCCGACAGACACGTAAACGGGCGATACATGGCTGCGCGTGCGCAACAATCGCCCGATAATATCACCTTCAGGGGCTATGAGATCGACCCTTGCGCCTTTTTCGACCGGCAGTTCGGCGGCTGGCTGCCCGATCAACCGGGATTTGGCGACCCCGATGCTGGGAATGTTCAAGAGGACACCCAGGTGTGAGGCGATACCCAATCGGCGGGGATGCGCCAGCCCTTGGCCATCGAACATGATGAGGTCGGGCATGTCGGGTAAACACTCGAATAAATCCATGATCGCGGGGCCTTCCCTAAACGAAAGCAGGCCCGGCACGTAAGGGAAGGGAATCGTTCGGGTTACCGTGTATTTATTGACGATATCGAGATTCGGGTATGAAAGCATCACCAGTGCTGCAATGGCTTGATTGGAGGCTTTGTCGAAAGCCAAATCGACACCCGCAATCAGACGGACACCGCGAGGGTCTCCTTGTGAAACAACCGCCGTTGCCAGTTTACGTTGGACCTCGCGCGCCTCAGTGGTGGACAGATCCCAGCGGTGTTTAAAAGGGCTGGTTTGGATGCTCGCTCTCCCAATTATCGAGTCCGAGTAGGTGGCGGACGAGTTGGCGTAACGGAAAAACTGGCATACTATAGCACCGGTAGCATATGATGCCAACACGCTGTTTGATTCAAAGATTTCGATAATGCGTGGTGTGTATGATGAAAAACACGAACTGCGGATTCTGTCAATATTTAGTCTTCATCGTTGCGGTGGCTTTAATCGCTTGTTCGAACTCTGGCACGGACAATGCGGATACCCATGCAAAAGCAACGAACGAGCGGATTACACTTCGCTGGGTAGACTATTCCTGGTCGGTTTTCCATGGAATTCCGGCTCGGGCGAAACTGACTTTGCCGAAGGATCTGGAATCCGATGTGGTGCGCTTGAAGCTGCAGGAAATTTTCAAGCGAGTTGATCGATGCTTCAATGCTTTCGATCCGACATCCGAAGTTGGGTTGTTGAATCGACTTGGAAAGAAAAAAGACGTAGAGATGTCAAGAGAGTTGTCTGAATCTCTTCATGTGGCGCATGAAGTATATTCGGCGAGTGAGGGAGCCTTCGATCCGACCGTTTGGCCTCTCAAACAGCTTTGGTCCAAAGCGAAAAAGCGGCAATCCATTCCATCGGAGCAGGAGTACCGGGCTGCGTTGAAAAATGTGGGTTTGGAGAATGTGGTTTTAAGTGGGCGAAGCCTTCGTTTGAAGAAACCGGGGACCATGTTCGATCTGGGGGGGCTTGCCAAAGGGTATGCGGTGGATTGGATGACCTGGACCTTAAAAAGCCTGGGTGTGCAGAATGCCATGCTGCAAATTGGTGGCGAGATTCGCACCTGGGGCCGAAATGAGAGCGGAAACACGTGGCAGATAGGGATTCAGCATCCTTTCGATATGGAGGCGATTTACGGCTCTCTGGGAGTTGATTCCGAAGTGGCCTATTCAACCAGTGGCAACTATCGTCAGCCGATACAAATTGGAGAGACCACTTACTATCACATTTTCGACCCGAGAACCGGCCGTCCTTTACCTTCCGACATTCTGGGGGTAACGGTCGTCATGTCGGGATCGAAGTGGGCCAATGCACGGGCGGATGCCTGGGCTACGGCGCTGACGGTCCTTGGCGTGGAGAAAGGGCTGGAAATGGCGCGTCGGCACGATTTCGACGTTCTGTATCTGGTTCAACCCTCGAAAAAATCGAACGATATGCAAGCCGAAATCAGGGCGATCATGACACCCGGACTGCGAGGGATTCTGCGCGCAAAGGGGGAGTGAGTCCATCAAACGAAGCCAATAAAACATCAAGTCAATTCTAGAAATAATACCAAATCGTGTTGTAATCTTCCGTGTTTTCCCCAAACGCACGTAGGCGCTTCAAGTAATTCACGATCGGAACATCATGGCCGACGTAGGTTTGCTGTTTGGCGATATTCTTCTCCCAGGGATGGAATTCGTAGATGCGGGATCCATTGGGAGCGATGCTCAGCAGGCGTCGGTGCTGGCGCGCCAGGAGATGGTTTTTTCCGAGACGGGGAACGTTGAAGACGGCCTCGTCGGTGCGGGCCAGACCGGGTAACAAGCGGCTTTCTTCTTTTTGTTCCTGGAGAAGGCGGGCGATGGGCACGCGGTAACTGTCCGTTTCTTCTTTACCCTTGGTGTTGAAGGTGTAGTAGGGGTCTACGCCGATTCGTCTCAACAGGCGGCGCAGGCTGGCCGCTTCGAAGCGTCTTGACGTGTAGAAGGTAAAGACGAGCTGATTGTAAACGCCGATTCCGGCGCGTTTCAAGCGATCGATGGCCGTCACCATATCCGGGTTGATTTCGTAGGGATGCTGCACGTGGGTGACGAGTTCCACGCTGCGGTATCCGGGACGGCGGAATTGCCCGAGAAGGTTGATCAATTCAGGCGTGAAGCGCTGGGGAAGGGTGACCGGCATGCGTGTTCCGATGCGGATACGCTCGATGTGATCGATGGCGCAAAGACGTTCAAGCAGGTCTTTCAAGCGGTCGTCGCTTAAAACCATCGGATCGCCGCCCGTTACCAGGACTTCATGAACGGCGGGGTGTTTGGCCAGCCATTTGATGGCTTTATCCAACTCCTCGGGGGACGCAAGCGCTCCGGGAGCCATGGCGTCTTCGATTTCCCAATTGCGTTGGCAATAGACGCAGATCTGCGGACAGGTATTGTAGGGTTTCAGAATGGCGATGCCGGGATAACGACGGGTGATCAAGTCTATCGGCGAGGTATCGTGTTCACCCATGAAATCGAAGGCGTAGTCGATTTCGCCCCGGTGCTGGTGCATGGCGCGCACGTAATCTGCTGGTGGAAACACTTGCGCCCGCAAGGCCGCATCGAAGGCTCCGTCATCGTCCATCAGGGACAAATAGAAGGGCGTAACGCCGAAGGGAAGTTTGATTCGGCGTGCATCCCGAATGGTTTTCAGGGTTTGCTCGGGTAACGTGATCAGGTTTTCGAGGATATTCGGATCTTTGATGACATTTCGAACTTGCCAGTGCCAGTCGTTCCAGTCGTCAAGGTTGCCGCCCAACGTGTCTAATATGTGGTCCCGGCGTTCGATGCGCCGTTGGATCGAGTCGGGGTCGAGGCCATGTCGATAGCGGCACATCCAATTATCGGCGAGTTCCCAAAGCTGATCGAGCTGGTAAGAGCGGTTGATCGCCGCTTCGCGGCCGGTCAGATCGGGATCGGGACGGAAATCGTCGAAGAGGCGAATGCTGAGCTGTCCTTCCGTGCCAAGAATAAGCTGAATCATTTCAGCATAGAAACCGAGTTGGAGATCGGGGCGTTCTTTTCCTTTAGCGAGGTCGAACAGGGCTTGAGCCACGCTAAAACCACTACGCGCTTCCGAATCGGCATGTATGAAGGTCTGGAAAACATTGACGCAATCTTGAATAATGGCACGGTGAACCACCGATAGCCCCGGGTAGTCGTCCAATCGTTGCTCTTGAGAGTAGGCATAGTCGTGGATGATGTTGCGAGCCTGATCGAGATCCGTGCAGGGTTTCAGCAAGCTTAGAAGTGTTTTTCCAACTTTTTTAAAGCGTTCAATGCCGAATTGATGGTCAAAATCGTTATTCTGCGCAGAGCGCTGGCTTATATGGTGCCCTTTGGTCTGACTAAATGCATGACTATCGAACATGACATGCCTCCGTAATTCTGCCTGGCCGGTACTTATTGCAATAAGTCGGACGACATCAAATTGTGTGGCGCCTAAAATGCAGCAGCGGATGATGAAGGCGAGGCAAAAACCCGCGCACAAAATGGAGCTAAGAAGCGACGGCGCGCCTCCAACACCCCCGTGAGGACCGTATCAATATCTTTATATAGCATGACAATGGGAAGATTGCAAGCGCCCTGAGGAATTGCGCTGCTTCCTTGACATTTTGCATGGCCAGCGTCATGATCATCGTAAATGGTCTAGGTTTATTGGGAGTTTACATCGCTTGGCCACTGAACAGTACAAAGACGGTCGATCGACGACTGGGACGCCGTCATCGGTGCCTCGCAAGCCTGCTTCGTCCAGGCGTGCCGAGATCAACCTGGGCTATGCCTGCAACAATCGTTGTCTTTTCTGTTCGGAGCAGGAGCATCGGAGCGACCTGAAGACAGCCGGGATGGATCAGACGGAAGCACTGAAACGTCAGATCACGGACTTGTATCAAGCGGGCGCCCGCCATCTCACTTTTCTCGGTGGAGAACCCACCATCCGCCGGGATTTCATCGACTTGGTGCATTGGGCTAATTGCACAGGTTTCGATCCTGTTCTTTTAACAACCAACGGCCGCATGCTGGCGAATCGAACGTATGCCGAGGCTTTATCGAAAGCCGGTCTAACCCACCTCGTCCTTTCGCTGCATGGTCCAACGGCCGCGATTCATGACGGCACCGTTCAGGTACAGGGAGCTTTTACCCAACTACGGAAAGCTCTCGCGAATCTGCAGGAATTGGCAATTCCATTTAGCTTGACCTCCGTCATCTCGACGATGAACCTAAAGGAACTTCCACAGCTTGCAGAGTTCCAAGCAAGTTGGAAGCCGCGCCGGGTATATTGGGCCTTCGTGCGCCCCATCGGGGGTGGACGTGAACGATTCGACCAACTGGTCCCGACATTCGAAGCTTTGGATGGTCCGTTGAGGGTGGCGCTCGATCTCGCGCGGGAAACCGGGATCCCCTGGACAGTCGGGCATATTCCGCTGTGTCGGATGCAGGGATACGAGGCCCATGTTGATGAGTTGTATTGGGAAGAGGGAAGTGTGGATCGGCGTGTGCAACGGAAATCCGACAATCCCGATAACGCCACTGGTTTGCAGGCGACCTGGGTTACCAAGGGGCATCATAAAGTCAAACACCCCGGTTGCATGGATTGCCGCTATGAGCCGGTTTGCGAAGGCGTTCATGAAGAATATGTCCGGCGACGTGGATTTGCCGAATTCAGACCGGTAGCAGGTTCTCGGATCGATCACCCGGATCGGTTGAGGGAAGCTCGTTTCATGGATGAGAGCAAAGCCTGAAGGAGTAGTTGTAAAAGTGGCACCTAGTCGAGAAGGTATCGATGCACCTGAAGCGTCACGGAAAGGTGAAGGCCAGCGAGTCGACATCAATCTCGGTCATGCCTGCAATCACCGCTGTCTGTTCTGCATGCAGGGGGAATCGGGTATCGATCAGAAACGGTGGGTCAAGCTCGATAAACTAAAGAAAGAACTGACGTTTTACGCCAAGGAAAAGGGTGTGACGCAGCTTGGTTTATTGGGCGGAGAGCCGACTTTGTATCCTTGGATCGAAGAGGCTCTGGGGATGGCACAGGACCTGGGCTATCGCGAAATCACGATCAATACCAATGGTTTCCGCCTGGCCGATATGGAATTTGCGCGAATGGCCGCCCAGAAGGGCATCAATCGCTACTGTATTTCGCTTCATTCGGAAGATCCGGCAATCGAGGACTACTTGTGCAACCACAAAGGAGCCTTGATTCGGAAAATGCAGGCCATCCGAAACATCACCCATCTGCGAAAAGAGGGGGTGGTGGATGCGGTTATTTCGCTCAATGCGGTTCTCAACCGCTTGAACCTGCCCACGATGGACCGTTTCATACGCTTATTCAAGCACCTCGGGATTCACGACATCCGTTTGAACTTCATTCGTCCCGAAGGTCGGGCGCGCAACAACGAAGAAATCGTGTCGACCTATCGCGAGGCGATGCCGAAGTTGATGGAACTGGTGGATTTGAACGAGCGCGAATTCAAGATCCGTCTCACCTTCGGCGAAATTCCGTATTGCATCTTTCCCGAAAGCTTTTTTGCCGATGTGGCGCGCCGCCATCAATACATCGGCGAATATACCGATCGCCGGACCTTCGTTTCGACTTTCGGGAATCAGGAAAGTCATTTGACCGACGGCACCGGCCGGCAGCGTTTCGTTTGGCAGGATCTGAAGATGGACGAGTTGAAAAGCTTTGTCGCCGCTTGTGAAGGATGTACCTGGCGGGGAGTCTGCGGAGGCGCGTGGACCAATTACATCGAAATGTACGGCGATGAAGAATTCGCCGCGCTCAAGAGCTGAGGTCCTATGCCCCTGATTCGGATTGTCAAACAATGCAACCAGCACTGCCTGTTTTGCGGGGTCGATCCAAGAAACGAGCAGGATTTCGTTCTCGACGAGGGGGAGCTGTTTCGACAGATCGCCGAAAGCGCGCCGGAAGATATCATTGAGATATCCGGTGGCGAACCCACTCTGTCGCCGGTTTTACTCAAGATTCTGGCCTTTGCCCGCAGCCGGAAGCGGCGGATCAGTCTCCAGACAAACGCCATGCGTTGTGCGCAACCCCGAGTTGTCGAGACTCTGGTCAAAGCGGGGTTGACCCAGGTCTTTGTTTCCTTGCATGCGCCCAATGCTCGTTTGTCCGACGCCATCACGCGCACGCCCGGCAGTTTCGATTTGACGGTTCGCGGTATTGAAAACCTGCTGAATGCGGGAGTGACGGTTGCCGTAAATTGCGTGATTTGCCAAGCGAACCGCAAGCGACTCGTCGAATATGTCCGCTTTGTGCGGGAACGTTTCGGTTCGGGGCTGGAAGTCGTGTTCAGTTTCGTGAATCCGTTCCACGATGCCTGGAATCATCCGAAGGTCATTCCGCGTATTTCCTCCATTCAAGACGAATTGCAGAAAGCGTTATTGGTGGGCGAGCAACTGGGGCTCGATATGCATGTCCCGGACGTATGCGGGATTCCCTTATGCTTTTTGAAAAAGCATGAGCGATTTGCGGATAAGTATACGGATATTCAGAAAAAACGGCCGTTCAAGCCCCACCATCAGAAAGAAAAAGGATCTGTTTGTTCCCTTTGCAGGTGGGATTCGTTGTGTGATGGACTCTGGACCCGTTATGTGGAACGTTACGGGACGGATGAACTCGAACCCGTCGTGCAGGAAGGGAAGGGCGAGTCATCTTCGTGTCATACGACAACTGACACGGCTTTGCTCATCGGGACGCACTGCAACAACAACTGCATTTTCTGCAACGAAGTGGGGCAGGGTTCACGGCAGCCGATGAGCCTGAAAGAAGCCGAAAAGCTGTTGGCAGCCAGGCGGCCGGAATGGGTTTTTCTATCCTACGGGGAGCCGACGACGAGCCCGGCTCTGATCGATTACATCGATTTGGCCAAGCGCTATGGAGCGATGCGTGTCACGTTGACAAGTAACGGATCGGGCTTGATCGAGTATTCCGCCTGCGAACGTCTGATTCAGCACGGTGTGAGTGAATTCCGGCTCTCGATCCATGGTCCCGACGCCGCCATGCATGACCGTTTGACGCGGCGTGAGGGAAGCTTTCGGGATGTCCAAAAGGCTATCGACAACCTGAATCGCCTGAAAACCGCCTATCCGATCCAAACCGTGGCTTTAGCGGTGATCAATCGGCTCAACCTTCCCACGTTGGATTCGCTGATTCGTTGGTTTATTCGGCACGATTTCAGCTGGATTGGTTTGGGGGTCATCGAACCTAAAGGAAATGCCCTGAAGAATTTTCAACAGCTGGTGCCCCGTTACAGTGAAGTGGCGGCTTCCCTGGAGGAAATCTTTGCGCGGTTGAGCGCCGAGGGCTGTTTGGATGATGTGGACATCCTGGTTGATAGCTTGCCGCCGTGTCTGATGCAGGATGCCGCCGTAGCCTTGGGAACCCGTTCGACGATCCGAACCATGGACCAGCGTTCGGGACTGCTGTGGGAAATGCGGGTGGATCGCGACAAGACTTACGGTCCACCTTGCGAAGCTTGCCGTCTGCGTGAAGGCTGCGAAGGCGTCTGGAGCGAATACGTTAGCCGCTTTGGGTGGAGCGAGTTCGGCGAATCCTAAACCTCTGCCATTCTGAAAAAATCAATCCAAACGACCCTCCAGTTTGAAACCGGCCCAATAAGCCGGATGGGGGTAGCGTTTGCGGACATCGTGCTGGGCGGCCTGGAGTGCCTCGGCGGGCGGGAGCGTTTTCAGGTGTCGGAAGAACCGTTTCATCAGGACGGCCGTTTCGAGATCGGAAACCCGCCATAAGCTGGAGAGAACACGCCTGGCCCCTGCGCTGAGGAAAGCCCGATTGAGGCCGACGATATCATCCCCCTGAGTGATGGGTCCAAGGGCCGTATTGCAGGCTGAAAGGGATACCAGGTCGGCTTTGAGTCCCATTGCCAGAATCTCGTGCAATGTCAACCGACCATCTTCTTTGTCCCCAGCCGTCAGGGTTAACGCAGTGTCGAGTGGGTTCATCATGTTGTAATCCGTGTGAGTCGCCAAATGGAGAACGGACGCCTGGGAGGCCTTGGCTTTAAAGGCTTTTTCGCTCGCTTTTTCGGCGGTTAGGACGGTTGCCCGGGGATAGGTTTGGCGATAGGCGTCCAGTTCGTGCCGGGTAAACGGCAAGCGTCCCAATTCATTAAATCCGTCTTCCACGGGCCATCCCATGGCGAGTCGTGAGGGCTGTGCTTGGGTCGGCAGCGCCGGACCCTCCCGCAGGTAGCGGAATTGGTTGACGCTGGACAGATATTGGATGGAAAACCGATCGGCCAATAATTTATCTTCGTGTTCAAGTGCGGCGAAGGGAATGAAATGCAACGATCCATGGGGGACGATCACCAGCTTTGTTTGTCCCTGGATTTTCTCGATGATGGGATCGATCACGTCTCGGTAGAGGTCGTTTCCGCTTTGAGTCGTGTCGTGGAAGTGGGCGATGGCTTCACGGAACAGACCGACTTTCTTTTCCATGTTTTCCCGAGAAATCGGTATGGTCGCGAAATGAAGGTCCGTGCGGGTGGCGACCCAGATCAGGAGTTGGTCGTTGGTTTGATAATAGCTGAGGACGGCGGCATTTTCAGGGAGCTTGGTCGCCAATTGCGAGTAGGGAAGGGCGTCGACCGTTACATAGCTGGGTAATTCCGGGTCGATAGCCGCCAAATCGACCAGCACCTGATCGTAGCGGCTGCGCATGGTGTCCAAGTCGGCTTTTGCACGATCTCTCTCGGATTCGGGTGCTTTGTGCAGAGCGCTGGTAGCTGAACGGAGTTCGTTCCGCAGATTCATTTCTTGCGAAAGCAACTCGGCTGCACCGGCCTTGGCGAATGTGGGTCTCGCGGCACCGACCAGATCGAGATAGGCGCGGGAACGGTAGCGCTCGGCGAGATGGAATGCTTCCTGCGGACGGTTGAGACGGGCCAGGGCGGACAGTGCCGCGTCGTATAGATCGGACTTGGTTTCTTCAAGCGACAAGCCGGTTGCGGCCGCTCGGACACTGGCCGGTTGCGGTTCGATGGTAGCGATACCTGCACGGAAGTGATCCAGGGCGGATTCGATTTCGTTTTGAGCCATATCCAGACGCCCCAAATGGAGATGGAACTTCCAGTCCCAGTCGGCCAAACTCAATTTTTCCGATATTTTCAAGCCCTCTTCAAGAAAGGTCTTTGCTTTCGCCGGTTTTTTTCGTGCAATGAAAATACGGCCTAACGCTAAAAGTGATTTCACTTCATTAAAGGGATTGTCGATCTCGCGTGAAATCGCGATGGCGCGTTCCAAGTTGTCGATGGCTTCGGAAAACTTCTGCAAGTTTTCCAGTACGAGGCCGAGGTTGGCGTAATCGTAAGCCAGTCCCAGTTTGAAGGCCATGCTGCGGTCGATGCGCATAGCTTCCATAAACGCCTTGCGAGCTTCGGAAAAACGGCCTGCCTTGCGGTAAGCCGATCCGAGGTTGTTGTATGTGTTGGCCTGCTCACCGCGATCGCCGAGTTCGCGGGCGATGGCCAGCGACACATTCAAACTTTCAACGGCTTCCTCGGTGTTCCCCAGGTCGGCGTAGATGAGCCCTTTTACATTGTTGAACATGATGAGGAAACGGCGGTTTTTCTTTTTGATTGCCAGATCGGAGCCTTCTTTTTGCAAAGACAACGCCTGAGCGTAATCGCCCTGCAGCCAGAGGGTGTTGACCCAATCGAGGTAAGCTTGGATCCGCAAATTGTCTGCCAGATCCATTTGGCTTTTCAGTGATATCAGTTGATCGCGTTTGGCATCGGGTTTCAGTTTGGCATTCTTCGCGACGCCGCGTGCTTGTTGCATGAATTGAGCGCTCATCGATTCTGTGGCGCTTACCAGCTTGCGGGTCAGGTCGACGGTCGTCTGGTAATTGCCTTGAGCCTGCTCGACGCGTGCCAGCTCCAGTTCCAGGCGTAGACGGTTGAGAGGGGCGGCGTTGGCCGACAAACTGAGAGCGGTGGTGAGATATTGTTTGGCGCGGCGGTAATCCGACAAACGCAGGCGCAGCACCCGAGCGGCATTCGTCGCCTGTTCGATACGGCCTTTGGAATTCTTTGCGTCCGTATAGATGTGATAGGCGGTTTCGTAGTTGGCAAGAGCCTCATTTGAGTTGCCGGCAAATTCATTGATACGTCCGCGCTGGTTGTAATAAGGGGCGCAAAGGCTGCGGCGACTCGCTTTTAGCAAGGTGTCGAGAATCTCTTGATTGTAACGCAGTGCGATTGGATATTGCTTTGCCTGAGCATGATAGTCCGCGAGTTTCTCTTTGGCGTTGAGTAGCGCCACTATCTGTTTCGGATCGGCTTCAAACGCGGTCTGCGCACGTTCGAGCACACGGTTCTGATAGCGGATGGCGCGTTCGAAATCTTGGATTTTGGCCGACTGCGAAATCAGCATGTCGAGGACTTTATCGAGGAACTTCGCCTCGCCACTGTGATCAATGAACGTCAGAGCCTGTTCGTACAGTTCGACGGCGGCACGCGAGGAACCCGATTTTTGCAAATCGATGGCCCGTTTGACGGTCGGCATCAGGGATTGCTTTGCATAGGTCATCGCCTGCTCAGCGTTCATGCCTGCATAACCATAAAGCTGGATGCCGTCGCCGAGGATGAAAGGTGCTTGGAACTGGGTTTTGGATATGGCCAGATGATGGGCCTCCGCCCGTGAATGATTCTGCCATAAACCGGCCGCGTTCTGGAACCATAGAGCCATGGCGGGAGTCGGGGCCAACTCAGCGTCCAAAACAGCAAAACCCGGTACGCGGTAGGCATTCATGAAGTGTTCGAGCAGTAGGCGTTCTTCCCGGATTCGTTTCGTATGACGAATATCGGTGAAAACCACGAGATTGCTACGCCACAAACCATCGAGATTCTCGACAAACGAGTAATGACCCATCCCCAGTGCCACCGGCTGGAAATCCAGCCAAATATTGGCGGGTGATTGTCCCTCGAAAACCAGGGGTTGGTTGAGGAACATAATGCCGCTTTTCTCAATGACCGGCATAGTCTGGGCGAGTGTCAATTGCGGAGTAACCGCGAATTCCCAGCCTTTTGTCGCCTTTGCGGTGGCTTTCAATGTTTGGGCGGCTGAAGCCCGATAGCCGTTGACGACATCGAGTGTCACCAGACCGCTGTTTTTGTAAAGATTTCGATTTTCATAACTTTCGTGCAAGCCCATCAAGGAGGCGAACTTGACGATCTGGAGGTTTTTGCGGCCAACCCGGTGCAACAGTGATTGAATGGGAAGACGTGGATTGAGGCGGTCGATATCCAGGTAGAGCAGGTGTTGTGTCTGGATCAATTCGGATAGTTCGTTGACGAGTCCAGCCTGAAGTTTGGTCCGAGCTTTGTTCCGGATATCCGCGTCTGGGTTGGCGAAATCAAGATAGCGATCGATATGGCGGTTCACGACATGATGTCGCATTTTCAGTAGGCGCCCCGACACGCCGTCTGAATCGAGCCGCAGCAGATGGACGCGGTCGCGGTGCGTCAGGACGGAGACAATAGATTCGCCTTTGCGCAACAAGTCTTTGGATCCGTTAACGTCGATCTTACCGATCGTCATGAGGCGATAGAAGCGTGGAGAGAGACCATGTAATTTCGAAAAAGCGGTGGTGTAAGCCTTTCTCAAATCAAGGATATTCTTCAGACGGATTTGGCGTGCTTCATCCGCTTCATAGAAAGATTGCCCCTCCACCTGCTGTCTATAAGATGTCGCGATAGCTGCCATGTCGGAGAGGGCTTTCCGAAGCTCGGGTGCAGCCGCACCATAACGGGTTCGGAAGATCTCGTCCTGAATCAGGCGTCTGTTTTCCTGCTCGGCGTAAGTCCATGTTTTGACGTAATCATCGGCTTCAAGTGCTAACTCGATCGCGCCTGAAAAAATGCGACGCCGGGCGGGGTCGGAAACCTTTTTGTAGGCATCACCGAGAAGATCGGCGGGTAGAAGCAGGTATGCGTTGATGATTCTATCCGCCTCTTTGATGTCCCGATTTCGTTCCGCCTGGATCATGCGGGCATTTAGGCAAATCTCGCCCAGTTCGTATTTTTGGCAGATGTCCAGTGCCTGTGCGAGAGCTTGGGATGAGCGAGTTTCGGGGTTTTGCAAGTTGCCGGATTCCTCGAAATAGGCAAGGAATTCGGATAGATTTACCAGCGCCTGGACATGGCTGCGGATGCGCATCAAGGACGGAACACCATCCTCGGGCCGTTCGGCATCTTCAAGCGTTTCCGGCGGGGGGGTTTCTTCTATAATGCGTCGCAGCAGATGGTAGCCTTTGGTGAAGTGTTCGGCTTCGATCATCATGCGTTTGAACGTCGTTTCCGCGTCCATCCCGGGGAGTATGGGGGCGTTTGCGATGTTTGCGGCGTAGCGCATAGACAACAAGCCCAAGGCGTTATAAAAGCGCCATAGCAGATCACGGCGGATTACCGGCTCGGAACCTTCCGGCATGGCTGCTGCCAGACGAGCCGCCATGCGGTCGAGGCGTGTGACAAGTTCCGGGATGCGGCGCTCCAATGCCGGGCGCTCTTCCGCGATCTGACGCAAGACCAACTCGGCAGCCGAGACGGCGTTGATGACCTGCCGTTCGAAGTCGGTCGACGAGAAGACGTACATCATCTGACCATCGCTGGCTTCGGCTAAAAGCGGGTCGAGCTTTTCGGGGGTATCGGCGGCCAGGATTTGCGGACTCTCGGGATCGAGCTCGGTGGATTGAATGCGCTCAAGCTGCAGGTAGGCTTGTTTGAAGGCATCCAGAGCTTCAATGGATTCTCCACGGCCGAAGCGGGCACGTGCTTGTCGATTCTGGATGGTTGAAATCTCTCGCTGCAGATCGGGATAAGTTCCGTCGTTTTCTTCGAGTATCGTTTCCAGCGTGTCTAGCTTTTTTTGCAGGGGATCTGCCGCCTGGCTAAACCGCTGCATGTCTTCCAGGATCAGATTGCGCAAGGAATTGTTGACTTCTTCTTCCCGTTGTTTGTCGAAACCTCGTGGGGCTAGAGAGCGATCGGGAGCCAACGCCAAACGGATGAAGTCGCCCGGAGAACGTGTCCCGTGGCGGTTCAGCGATTCCAGACTTTCATCCAACATTTTCATTGCGGTTTTCCGTTCGCCTTTCATGAGATAATTCAAGGCGATGGACCGTTTGAGGGCCGCGAGTGCATTTTTCTGATTGACCGATTCGAAGATCTTCAACGATTTTTCGAAATAGGCGGTGGAGGTGTCGTAATCCCCTTGTTGCTGATAGTTCAAAGCCAGCCGGGCAATCAACTCGGCTTCTAAATCGACCCAATAGAGGCGGCGAGCCAGTTCGAGTGAACGCTCGAAATGACTGGATGCCTCCTCAAAGCGCTTTAGATTGAACGCGGCGCGTCCGAAGCTGCGATAGTAAAGCGCCTCGCGTTTCACGCTCAGAAACGCGACATTCAACTCAGTCCGATCCGTGTAGAAACGATGAGCATAATGCCAGGCGTTACCCAACTGCGAGAAACCGTTTCCCAGATTCAGAAGAAGATCCGCTTCGGTTTGCAAATCGGAGCCACGATCGTTGAGGCGATAGGCCTTGTCGTAACTGTCGATGGCTTCTTCGATCCAGCCGGAAGTGAAGTCGCCCAGATACAATTCGCGCATTTCGTAGACCCAGCCGAGCGTCATGTGTACATAAGGGCTTTGTGAATTGAGGCCGAGGGCGTACAGGAGTTCTTTCTCGGCTTTTTTTAGGTCGCCTTTGCTCAAATCTTCGCGGAAGGTAATGAGATAACCAAGGCCGTAGTGCCCGATAAAGCTCGATTCGTCGGCATCAACCAAGTCATCGTAGCGATCTTCCAATTCGTCGTAACGGCCTTCTTTGACGCCGTAAGCGATCAATTTGCGATGGGCTTGCACCACATTGGGGTCGAAGGCGAGAATGCGCGTGTAGCTGGCTTTCGCCAACTCGATATCGCCGTCCTGCTCTTCCTGAGCGGCTTTCAACAAAGCCAGGGCGATGAATTGTTGTTGTGCCCGGCGATGCATTTCATGGTTGGGCGGAAGAACTTTCGTGAGATTCTCGAAATAACTGAGAGCATCATCGTAGTACCTGCCCGCCTCAGTGAAGCGCTTCTGGGCGCGCAACTGCTTGGAAAGTTCAAGAGAGTGACGGCCGAGGGCGAATGTGGCGGTGGTGACCTCTGCGAGTTGATCCGGATAATGATCCAGAAGACGTTTCATGGCGCGGATCGCCAGATCGAGGCGTTGGTGTTTGGCGTAGATTTCGCCGACGCGCAGTTGCAGGACGGCCCCTAAAAGGGCTTTATCCGGATTCGAGTCGATGACCTGCCGCAGACGGTCTACCAGGTGTTCTTCAAGTAGGAATTTCCCTTTTGCAATTTGCTCCTGTCGCTGGGCTTCGGGGATCCGTTTGCGGTTTTCACCGAATTCCGGTGGATTCAGCAGGTTTTCGATGGTGGGTTGGCGCTTGAGGTCGCGCCGAAGTTCGTCGACGATGTTTTCGATCGTCTGCCGTTGCCATTTTTCGAACTCGGGGTACTTTTCGAAAACCGTGAGGTAGTAACCAACCTGCAGATCGTGCGTTTCCAAGCGACTGAGAACTTCTCCCAACCGGATTTTGGCCTGGACCCCTTCTTCACGCTGGCGCGGGAATCCTTGCAGCACGCGTTCATAGGCCGCCATGGCTTCCAGTTTGCGATCGATCAGGCGCAGCATGTCGCCACGACGCAAGGCTATATAGGCGGATACTCGACCTTCGTTTGCTTGTTCGGCTACGGCTAGTTGCTCCAGTTTTTCAAGCGCGGTGCGAACCGTTTCAGGTGACAGCCGGATACCGGTTTCAACGGCCAGACCTTGGGTCTTTTCGGCTTCCCACACCGCCATATCGACGTCGGCGAGACCTTGCCAGACGGACGAGGAATCCGGCAAATCGAGCAAAGTTTGCAGGTGATGTTTTTGCTTGAAATACCAACCTCGCCTGTTTTCCAACTGTGCGCTTTTATAAAGGGCTTGCCGATACTCCAGCGAATCGGGGAAGCGCTTGAGTCGTTCGAAGGCGAGCAGGCGGTCGTAGTCATTTTCCAGTTCCAAGGCGAACGCGAGTTGTTTCTCAGGAGTTTCGAATTCCGGGATGCGGCCGTCAAACGACTCCATCCAGATATCTAAGTTACCGTTTTCTTCAGTGGTATAGAGCAAACCCGAGGGATGCGCTTGTAGAAATAGATGGGTATGACACCCCGAACTGACTTGATGAGTTTGGGTGACCAGGCGGTCGCCGGAGGCGTGCAGGGCTTCCTTGAGAGGAATACTGAAAATCACGCCGTTTTCGCTGCCCGAGAGCGGCTGGTCGGGGTGTGCGTAGTAGAACTGGACGAAATACAGGTTTTTTCCGTCGGGTGAAAAGCTTGGGAAACCGCAGTGATAGCCTGACGGGGTCACGATCCGCTTGCGTTTATCCCACAAACGCTGGATGACGAGCCGGTTGATACGATCTTTCCCGCGCAGGATGTAGGCCAGGTACTTTCCATCCGGACTCACGGCGGGCTGGGTCGCGCCTGGATCGGTTAGAGTGCGGATGCGCTTGGCGGGATCTTCCGGGTCCAGGAACAACTGGACAATGCGGGTTTTACCTTCCGGCCCGGATGCCAAGATGATGCTTTCGCCATCCGGGTGAAAGACGGGATAAGCGTCGGCGGTCTGGCGGTCGGTAAGTGCTATCGGGTCGTCGCCGATTTCCATCAGGTAGAGATCGCCCTTTACGTCGTCACGCATGGAAATGAAAGCAATACTTTCGCCGTCCGGGCTGAACGTCGGTTGTGTATCGACGGCCACATGTTCGGTTAGTTGTTCGGGAATACCGGTCGTGAGGTCTTTCAGCCAGATGTCCAGATTTCCTTTTTGATTGCTGGTGTATACAAGAAACAGTCCGTCCGGACTGAGATGCCCGCCCATTTCGTCGGTGGTGAAGCGGGTCAGTTCCACGGGGTGACCCATTTCGGTTTCGAACGGTTTCAGCGTGAAATCGTCGAGAACGGTATCGGGACCGAACCAACTTCCGCCTTTCCCACTGCAACTTATGCACAGGATGGTTAGAAGCAAGGTGGTAAGTGCCGGACGAAAGACAGATCCGTATTTTGAATTAAGCATCGGGAAGCCTTATTCGACGGGTTGGGGTTTGATGCTCCAGTTGCCGTCCGCGTCCTGGATCTTTGTTTCGGGTGCGCTGTTTTCCACGTTCAGCTTGTAAAGCATGCGTTGGAGATCGGGGAGATCTTTCTTGGACAGGTTGGGGTTGATATTGATTACCCGTTGCAAAATAATCATCCGATCTTGGTTTTCCTGCTTGATCAACTGCTTGGCTTGCTGCGTGAATTGCGGATCGTTTCGTGTTCGCTCGGTATCGAAATAGGCCAGCATGCCGTCTCGTCCTTCACCGGCTATTCCGCGAGCTTTGAGATCGTCGATGTCGTCCAGGTTGAACTGACGATTCATCATGGCCATCAATGCTTCTCGTTTGGCCGGCGGCAATTTCCCTTTTTCATGGGCTTCCCCGCGCACCGAGGCCATCATGACCATGTCTTTCTGCAGTTCGTCGAACGATCCCAGGATCTGGTTTTCTAGTTGGGTCATTTCGTCGACCGATACCATCTTCAGGCTGATACAGCCAGACGTGGCCAAGGTGATGGCCGTGATAACAAAGACGACAGTCATCCGCTGCAAGCTCATGCTTTTTCCTCCATTTATGGGGTCACGCCCGCGCCGGAGCCCGACTGAGCGATTTCGGTTGTCGAATCCGGGTCTGTTTCGGCTGTTGGGATGAAAGCTTTCAAAATTGGAATGATGTTGAGGCGGCGCACACGGCTTTTCTCAAGCGTATTGTTCAGGATGTCGCCAACGAAGAACCAGGCGTCCATGATAATATCCATATTCAAGTTGCCGTACTTCACCCACATCGAGACCAACTTGACCTGCGGGTTGATCATGTCGACATACCAGCTGTTGATCAAAGCCCGGTTTTGCTGCACGCTCGGATCTTTTCCGGCTGGATCGAGAAAAGCCAGAACTTTGTCCAACTGGGCCAGGGAGAGCCGGGTAATATCGATACGGCCGTCCACGTAAAGGTCGCGTAAACCGAAATCGAGATTGACCAGGGAAGACAATTCGGTTTCGGCGCTTACTTTGGATGGGTCGTTTTGGGTCAACCGGGCCAGATTGACGCCGGTGATCTGGTTTTCGAAATGCAGACGCATGTCGAATGGAGCCGGTGGCATGGCCGTGATCTGCGCTTGCAGCGACCCTGAGATGCCACCTCCCAGCAGATCCACATAGAGGCGGTTGATGGCGAAGGTGTTATCGGTATAAAGCATATCCATCGCTATTTCGTCGATTTCAACCTTGCGTTTCGTTTGGTCGATTTTCTGTGTGAAAGTAATACCTTCTATATGGAAGTTCGACTGTTGTTTTAAGTAGGTGCGCATGGTGTCGTAAAGCACGTTGCGGGAGGATTCCTCGAAAATGTTTCCCTTGGCTTCGACCGGGAGCAAGGTTTCGAGGTTGACGATCTGAATCAACGGGACGTCGGCATCGAAGTCATCGAGATGCAGGCGGGATTCCACCGGAATTTTGATGGTTTTTCCTTTTCGATCGGGATCGTCGATTTCGCGCTCTTCTTTGGATGTTTGCCACAAACTGAAATTTTCCCCGACGATGAAGCCTTCCAGGCGGGCGAAGTTGTCGGGTAGGGAACGTGCGCGGGCGCGAATCCCTGCGAGACCTTGTGCTTCGATTCCTTCGATCAGGCGGCGCTTGGGTGAGATATCCAGCCCGGCAAACAACTGCACGTCGAATTCCGGGAAATTTGTCTTAAAATCGGGGGGTTGGAGCTTTTTGTCAAGAATGCCCCAAACCTTACCGCTCATATCGACCCGAACGCCAAGTGTGGGTATCGCGAAGGCGAAAGTTTCAAGATCGGCATCGCGCATGTCGTGCAAGGTCAGTTTGGAGCGCAAATTGGTACCGGTCAGTGGTTCTTTGAAAATATCGCTTTTGTGGATTGCCGCCAGATCCATGGCCAGCGTGACCCAGACGAGTTCCGCATGTTGGTCGGGGTTGGGAACCAGAGGAATATCGACTCCTTGCACTTCGGTATCGATGGTGAAATCGAAGCCATCCAAGCGAACCTGCTGTTCAGGGGCTTCTAACTGCTCGAATCCGAGGTTGAGGGATAACGAAACGGTCTTGCGGTTTTGCAGGTAATCGAATCGAACTCGGATGTGTTCATCCTGGATTTTAGTTGTGACTTCCTTGGCGTAGATGATATCCGCGATAGTCAGATCGATTTGTCCCGCCAGCTTATCGAATGTCTGTTTGAGCAGTTTGCCGTTTGCTGTCGCGCTGACGGATAGCGCCAGATCGTTCATCTTGGCGGCTTGATCTTCCTTCTTCAATTGGTCGATTTGGACGCCCATATCCAATTTGGCTTGTTCGGGAGTCACACGGATGTCGAGTGGGATGCGCAAGCCGGAAAGCGAGGCAAACTGATCGAGCTTGTCCAATTGCGCGAGTGTCCACAATCCGGTGACCGCCATATCCGCAGGCTTTCCTTTCGCTTGCAGTGTGCCGCCGAAATTGTGGATGGTGAGTTGCTGGTCGGGATAGTCGAGGTTGATGTCGGCCAACGTGATCAGTGCGTCCAGCGTGACCGGTAGAGCCATGGGATCCGAAAATTGAGCCGGGATGCGCCCCTCGGATTTGACGTCCAGTCCAAGCGAACCAGCGAGTTTCATTTTGGGTATCTGTTTGCGAATACCGCTGGGGACAAGCGCCAGCGCTTTTTTGAAGTCGATCGGTTGCAATTGGATGGCGGTCCGATAGTGATCGATGGCCTGAGTTTCCATGTTTAATTGGGCATCGGCGTCCACGTGCAGCTTGATCGTGTCGGAGATGTTGACGTTCACATGATCGACCGTAAACTGTCCATCCGCCAGGTTGCCCCCCGCTTCGATGTCGGTGGAAAACGCGAGAACGGCGTGTCCGATACCGGGATCGTCGACTTCAATAGTCGGAATCGCCAACTTGATTTTGGCCAAGGCTTGTTCGATAGCGAGACCATCGGCACGGGTGTCGAGATCCAGCCTCAGATTTCGGATCGTCGCCTGCGGTACACGCGCTGATTTCAGCGTGAGCCATCCCCCGGCATAAAGTGCCGGTTCTTCAAGACCATTGGCGTTTTCCACGGGTCGGGTCAGTAGATCGAGTTTGAGGTTGAGACCGTTCAACTTTGCATTGGCCGGGCCATAGTCGGCCCAAACTTCGTCGATAAGCAGAACCCCGTTCAGATCCGGCAGGCCTTGGGCCAACAGCTTGGGGACATCGCCTTTGACATCCAGGTTTTCGATTCGTATATGGCCTCCGAAGTCCACATCTTTGACAAAGGCTTTGGCATAAGGGGCGAACAAATCGAGCGGTAGATCGAGTTTTTTAAGTAGCAGCGCCACCTGCTTTTGCTCCATCAAACCGACAAGTCCGGCCTGTAGATCGAGTAGCAGGGTATCGTTGAAATGAATGTTGAGAGACTCCACTTGCGCGGTGTCTTCCGGTAAGTCGGCAGTGGCTTTGAGCGCCACTTTTAGATCCACCGGATCGAGTGGCCATTGGGTTTCGAGTTTTTGGGTGGCCACGCGCAGATTCACGTCCACTGTGGATTTGGGTGTGATGACTTGGTCGGCGGCGATATCGATCCCCAACGCTAACAGAATTTCCGCTTCGACGGGGAGGGGATCTTTTTGTGAGAACAATAAGTTGGCCGTTTCCGGTTCTTGCCCCTGGATGCCGACGTGTACGTCGAAATGGCTGTCTATCTGGCTATAAAAGCCGGATATTTCGACATCCAGATGGTCGAAGTCGATGACATGATTGCCATCGTCCACCCAAGCCGTGAGATTTTGCAGAGCGAAGCGTCTGAGAATCACTTTGAAATCGGAGGGTTCGCCCGGTTCCTCGATTTCCGGTTCGGGTTCGGGCTCGAGTTCCTCCTTCGGTGTTTCTTTGGTTGCCATGTTGTCGAGCATGGCCTGAACGTTCATTTTGCCGTCGATGGTTTCGATTTGGGCGCGCGGCGAATCGATCAAAACTTCGTTAATGACGAATTCCCCACCCAAAAGGCTCCACAGACTGTAATCGAGCCGCAACTCCTTCAGGGTGAAAACATCCTTGGTGTAACCTTTTGGGGGGCCGAGTCGGACAGAACGCAAGTGCAGACCGGAAAAAGCCGAAAATCCGATATCGTCAACCTCGATATCCTGGTTGAGCAGGGCGCGCACTTGATCGAGGGCGGGTTCCTTTACCCAATTGGCCGGGAAAAACGCGAGTAGCAGGACGACAAGAACGAGCAGAAGACATACCAGGATGGTGGTCCACTTTAAAAATCGCAAGAGAACGCTCAGAATACGACGTGGCCACGATCTTTTGAAATCGGACGATGGGGTCACATTGGATTCCGGAGTCGGTTGGGTATTGTCGTTGGAATCGGTCACGGGACTCTCCTCCGGTCTCTGCCGCCGAAAGGACGGCATCCGGTTCCTATTGCCGTTTAAATGGTGTTATCGTCAACCACGGTGAACACTTCTTCGAGTGTTGTCAATCCGGCCGCCGCTTTGGCGATACCGTCTGCCCACAAGCTGTGGTTGATGCGTTCCATCATGAAATTTCGCCGTTCGGCCCGGTTTTCCATGGTCATGAGGGCGTCGCGTTCTTTGTTGGAAAAAACGAGCAGTTCATCTAAAACGATTCGCCCGTGGAAACCGCGTCCAAGGCACTGTTCACAACCGACGCCATGGCGCCATTCCATATCACGCAAACCGGTGATGGCGATGGCCTTTTTAACCAGTTCCGGGTCGGGATCGTAGGGTTGCAGGCAGTGAACACACACGCTGCGAACCAGTCGTTGTGACAAGACGCCCACCAGTAGGCTGTGCAGGCTGTAGCTGTCCACCCCGAGATTCATCATCCGGTCGACTGCGCCGAGGGTTGTCGGGCTGTGAACGGTGCTGATAACCAGGTGACCGGTCTGCGTTGCCTGAATGGCCAGTTTCGCGACGTTGGTTTCGCGGATCTCGCCAATCATCAGGACTTCCGGATCCTGACGCAGCAAGTTGGCGAATCCTGACTCGAATGTCAGATTTTTATCCGGATTGATCTGTACCTGGGTGACGCCCGGCAGAATATGTTCAACCGGATCTTCCAGGCTGATGATGCTTACGCCCCCGGTGATCTTATTGACATAATTCAAGGAGCTGTAAATCGTGGTCGTTTTGCCGGAACCGGAGGGCCCGACCAGCAGCAGCAGGCCGGTACGGCGATTCAGAAGGGTTTTCAACTTCTCGGTTGTATCGATCGAGAGGCCCAGCCGGTCGATATCATAGGTGATTTCTTCATCCCCGAATATACGGATGACCACCTTTTCGGTGTTCATGATCGGCACCACCGATACCCTGAAGTCATACCAGCGGCCTTCGATTTCGTATTCCAGGCGACCTTCTTGCGAGGCGCGTTGCTCGTACGTTTTCAGCTTGGTCATCACCTTGATGATGTTGATGATTTCGCGTTCTCGGTATTTGTCGAGTACGCAAGCGTCGTAAAGTTTGCCATCGATGCGGAATTTAACTTCGAACCAGCCACCCGATAGTTGCATATGGATGTCGCTGGAATGCCAGAAGATGGCTTGTTGGAAAAGAAGATCGACCAGGCTGTTGTAGGAATTGGGGTGCTCAAGCAGGAGATTGTCGATATGTGACTGCAAATCCTGAAGCGGAATGGCGATACCGGAGACCGGCTTCGGAGCAGAACTTGATTCCTCGATGACAATCGGTGAAACAGCATCCACGGCTCGGATGCCTTCTCCACTATCAGAGTCACCGGGAATTGAATTCGATTCTGCGTTTGAATGGCCGGGCGTTTCGACTGTTGCTACGGGTTTGCGTCTCAGCGATAGCAAGCCGAAAAAGATCAACATCACCAACGCCCCACCGCCGACCAACAGATAGTCACGGTATTGGTCGAGAAGATGTTCCACATTGATTTTGGGGCTACCGAGGTTGTTGAGAGCATCCTGTTCCTGATGAATCCGGCGGATGCCGATTTGCAAAGCTTTACGCCGATTTTCCTGTTGATTTCGCGGATGATTGAGCTGTTGATTCAATTCGAGTTGACGACGGGCCAACTCCTGTTTTTTCGCTTCAAGCTGTTCGGGTGTAAGCGATTCATAGAGGAAGCGAAGCGTATCCAGTTCGTCGGCCGAGTAGGGCTGCAACTGCTGGAGCAGATCCATTTCGTCTTGGCTTTGAGCATGTGCTGTGTTCGGCTCGCCTAGTGAAATCAGGATCAAGAGAATCCAGCAAGCAACAAAGGCAAAAACACCGATCCTATCAATCCGCTGCATGGTGCGGTTTTCCCTTCCTTGCGTTTCTGTTTTAGTCTTTACTCACCAATGGTGAGAGTGTGGAGGCATCATAGCAGAGCCCCTGGATGGGCGTCAACTTTAATGGCTTTGTAATCATTAGACTTTTTTTGGGAATGATTAACACCCGGCTTGACATCGTCAGAAGGTTGGCTACACTTGAAAAGTCTTGATATCAGTCGAATGAGGGAGGAGTTTCCCGTGTATGATAAGGAGAAAACCATGTGTCAGTCCAAGCTACTCGTTCTAATTCTACTTTTAGCCGTCAGCCTTGTCGTGATACCCGCCTGCAGCGATGAGGGGGAAGACGAAATCGTCCCTGCCTCGATCGATATCGTTCAAGCGGGAGATCAGATTCAACTCGCTTTCGAGGAAGGTGGTGAAGCTTACCGCATCATTCCGTTGTGGACCTTGGACGAAGATTCGAGCACCGGTTATACGTTGACGGCCACCGAAGACAAAGCCGATAGCGGCGATGAAGGCGATGACGAAGCGGAAGACGGCGAGGAGCCGAGTTCGCGTTTGCGCTTACATCAGGGATTTTCTCAGGTGAAGCCGGTCTGGATGACCGAGAGTCGCTACCACCGGATGCTCAAACGGTTTGCTTGGGACAGCAAGATGCGACTTCGCGAAAAAGAGATTTTCGAACAGGGATTGGTGACACCCGACTTGTTTGAGCGGCGAGGACTACGTGCGAAGAAGTCGGAAGAATGTGGAGATCTGGAAGTGGCGCGCGGCGACGAATGCCTGAGTCAGCTCGACCTGAAATTCATGGATTTCGATGGGAACATTTCGGATATTACGGTCGAAATCAAAGGAAAAGGATCTACGGTTGCGGTGGCGGTCGATATCGAGGATAGCGTTACCCAAAGCGATATCGACGAGATCGTCGATCGGTATGACAACGTGATCTATCCGCGCGATCATTTCCTCTATGGAAGCCCGGTGATCGATAGTGTCGATTACACTGACCGCGACCAGGATGGCCTGCATCTGATCGTTCTGACTCACCTCGTTAACGACTCCGGAGCGGTGGGCTTGTTCAACCCCAACGATTTTGTTCCGGATGCGCTCAATGACGCCGACATTCTGTGGGTGGTGGTGCCCGATAACGATAATCCGTTGGATTCCGTATTCGGAACCGTCGCACACGAGTACTTCCACATGATCATGTTCGGGGTGAAGCGAGTCAAGTTCCAGGGCGATGAAACGCTGTGGCTCAACGAAAGCCTGGCGCACCTGGCTGAGGATTCCTCGGGATTCGGTATCGACAATATCGACACGGCCAAAGCCTACCTGGACGCGGTGCCCGACTATTCGCTGGCTTTCAGCGGTGACGACGTCGAGGCGCGGGGTATGGGCTTTTTGTTCCTGCGCTACCTGTTCGAGCAGCAGGGCGCGGTGGAATACGACAGCGAGTCGGGTTCGACGTTGACCGATGGTGGTGGCGCGAGCTTCCTGACGTCCTTGATCCAAACGGACGAAGTCGGTTTCGATGCACTCAACACCAGCTTGGGCAGCGATTGGAAGGATCATTTCTTCGATTGGTTGGCGGCCGTGAGTCTTGATGGTTTGGATATCGCCAACGATCCGAAGTATCAGTACATGGATCTCTACGACGATCCCATAAGTGGCCAGCAGATCGGTATCTGCACCAATTGTACCCGCACCAACGCCATGGGCGATGATGTGCTTTTCGAGGGGTTGTACTGTGAGCCTTTCGAGGATGAATACGACGGCGTGCTCTACGCGACGGGTGCCGGATGCGTTCAGGTCGAAGGGGAAGGGGAGGTCTTCATCGATACCGAAGCGGAGGAGGATGGTGTCCAATTCGGTATCGTTCGCATCAAGTAAGCAGGGGAAAGTGATATGTACAAGAAACATTCGAGTTCATGGCTTCTCGTTTTGTTCTTGATGGCGGTCGCCTCTTTCGCCTTTGCCGGAGAAAAAGCTCCCGCAGGCAAAGACGAAGCTCCGGCGGCTCCGGTCGTCGAGGAAATGACGGGAAAGATTTTGCTGGTGGGTACTTCGCATTTTCCCGTGATCCAGTTCACGCTGGATAGCGGTGACAAAGTCAGCTTGGGAGGCGAGTTTCAAAACGAGCTGAAGCGGCTGCAGAAAGTTACGTTGAAGGTGAAAGCGGTCGCCAAGGGAAACAGGATCGGTTACAAGCATTATGAGGTGATCGACTTTGAAATCCTGGATATCGGTAAAGGGGTCAAACCTTATTTCGGCCTGCTACAGATCCAGGGTGAATCTGTTTTGCTCAAGCTGCGCGACGCCGGTGACTTGATCCGGTTGACGGGAAATTCCAAAGTGTTGGAGCTGCTGAAAAATGCGGCGGAGAATGGTGGTCGTGCCTGGGTGACCGGCACGATGAAAAACAACCAGATCAAAGTGAAGAAGTTTCGTATTCTTTCAGGTAATTGATAACTCGGTTGATCGAAAGAAAACAGGTAAAAGAGCCTCAAACAACACGATAAAGGAGAGGGACGATGAAACGAGTACTACTGCTTTCTTTGGTTATGCTTTGTGCTCTGGGTCTGAGTATTGGCTACGCGCAGGATGATCCGTTTGCCGGTCTTGGCGGTGGAGAGGATTCGGGATTGGGAACTCCGGACGGTGCATCTTCGATTCGAGCCAAGAAGAAAGCCTCGCCGCAAACTTTCGAAGGCCGTGTTCAAGCGATCGTTAAGAACGAGAAAGATTTTCCGAATGTCAAACAGCTGAAAGTGAAGATTACCAAGGCTCCGTCTGCCAAAAAAGCCCCGCATAAAGAACTTAAAAAAGGTCAGGTTTACGAATTCAGCGTGGATTGGGCGCTCAACAAGGACGGCAAACCCTGCATGAAAAAGCAGGAAAATGTTCCGCACGTCGGTATCTTCTTCATGGAGAAGGGTGACAAGGTGGTTGGAGAGTTGAAGGAAGTGAAAGACGGGAAATACATCTTGAAGTTTCTTGAACGCAAATAACGTCGAGAGTTCAGTGAAATAAAATCGGGCGGCCTTGTGCCGCCCGTTCTTTATGTTGAATCATCGGAGGAAACTCGATTTTACTCTTCGATCTCGACTTCCATTCCAAAATCCGGCAGGATTTCCGGCTCGGGCAGCGTTACACCCAGTAATTGGCCAAGGTTCCATCCTGCCTCTTCCAATGCGGCTTCGTAAGCCATATCGCGTTCCGCTTGTTCTTGCAGGGCTTTGTCGATTTCGGGTCGTGTAATGACCGGACCTTGGCCGACTCCTTCGCATTCCGTCGTGAATTTTTCCCAACCTTCCTGATCGAGCAAAAATTCCGCCAGCAAGGGCGAGGCTTTGCAATGAACCGGTTTTTGCTCGTGGACGGTGCAAAGCTTGTCTACCAGGAAAATGCAGCCGGTTTTACCCGGTTTAAGCGCCAGGTAGGGAATGACGATGGATTCACGGTTGGAGTGAAACTCGACGGCGACATGTTTGGTGTATTGATCGACAAAGCTTTGCAGCGATTGATTGAAGAATTGCGCCAAACGCCGGACGTCTTCAGGATAGAGACAGACCCAGCCGCCCCATTGACAGCACCGCCCGCAGGCTGTGCACTTGAATTTAAACGGTTTTCTCGCCACGTTTTTCCTCGATAAGCCTGATAATATGCGCCACAACCTGCTTGGGTGTCAGGTCCGTGGTGTCGATGGCGACGGCGTCATGAGCCTTGACCAAGGGGGCCGCTTCTCGTTCCGTATCGCACCGGTCCCGTTCGATGACGGCTGCACGGATGTCTTCGAAACTCACTGATTCCCCTCGTTGTTGATGCTCGAGCATTCGCCGTTTTGCACGAACATCAACATCCGCGATAAGAAAAACCTTCAGCTGGGCTTCAGGAAAAACCACGCTGCCGGTATCGCGGCCTTCGACTATGCAATTATGGGAGTGTCCGATGCGTCGCTGCAAATCAAGCAACGCGTTGCGAACTGCCGGATGGCGGCTGACTTGCGAGGCTCCCGTGCTGATTTCCGGGCTGCGGATGATCTGAGTGAAATCCTCGCCATCTACTAGCACCCGTTGGTTGTCCGGCCCCGGGAAAAAGCGTATAGGGAGATTGGAAGCCAATTCGGCCAAGGCATCGCCATCTTCCCAGTCGATGTTCCGTATATGCGCCAATCGAGCCAGACTGCGGTATATCGCCCCCGTATCAAGGTACAGGAAACCGATTTCTTTGGCTGCTTGGCGGGCGACGGTGCTTTTTCCTGATCCCGCTGGTCCATCGATACAGACTGTAAATGCGTTCATCGGTGACTCCTAAACGATGCCATGCTACTGGAAGCCGATTGGCTTGTCAATTAAGTAGACTGCAAAAACGTTAATATAACAGCTACTTATATCTATTATCACTTTCTGAGGTGTTTCTTGGGGCGTTATGAAAAACATTTAAAATGGTAGGAATAGAACAGACTACTTGTGCATCTTGTTTGAAATGATTTTAGATGACGGTGCCAAGCACCCCTTTACATAGAATTCTGAAAACTTTAGGAAAGGAAATTCTGATGAGTTGTGATGCGAATAAGCCTTTGGTTGGAGGAAAAGCCCCCGACTTTACTGCTACCGGCGTTATCAATGGTGGTTTCAAGGAATACACCTTGCCGCAGACCGATGGTAAATGGACCTTGCTGTTGTTTTATCCGCTCGACTTCACCTTTGTTTGTCCGACGGAGATCATCGCTTTCAGCGACGCCAACGATCAGTTTCGCGAGCTGGGTGTGCAAGTTTACGGTGTTTCGGTGGACAGCCAGTTCTCTCACTTGGCCTGGACGGAAACCGACCGGAAAAACGGTGGCGTGGGAACGCTCAATTTCCCCTTGCTGGCCGATATCGACAAGAATATCGCCGACAAGTTCGGTGTGCTGAGTGGCGGGGTTGCGCTGCGTGGCCTGTTCCTGATCGATGAAGAGGGAGTTGTCCAGCACGCTACTATCAACAATTTGGCCGTGGGTCGCAGTGTAGATGAGACTCTGCGTACCATCCAGGCTTTCCAGACCACCAAGAAAACCGGCGAAGTGTGTCCGGCCAACTGGCAACCGGGTGGCGACACGATGAAGGCCGATCCCGAAGGCCTGAAGGCGTTTGGCAAGTCCCATTATTGATCTGAAGATGGTGTTTTAACACCGTTTTGTGAGGAAAAAAGGCTCTCGTCTACTCCAGGACGAGGGCCTTTATTTTTTGACTCGGTGTATTTTGACCGGGCGATTTCAGGCTACTTTCGAGTAGGCGTCTTTTCTCGGAAAGATTTGAAATTCCAGTGGATTCGTGTTTAACTGTTCGCGCTTGACAACACCGCCGGTCTTGGACCGGCTGGGGGTATGAACTCGGAATACGGGGCCTGAGCCCTTGGGAGGAATGTATGTCGCAATCGTTTGACTTCTCCGGTGTCGACAAACAGGTGGCTTCGCGCATCGAACCGTTTTGTGAGGCTTTGATCGGTATTTCGGGTGAAGAAAAAGACTCCCTGATTTCGGCTTATCTTATTGGTCCGGCTGCGCGCGGCGAGTACCTCGATAATAACCCAGATATTCAGCTGGTTCTTATCTACGAGACGATTTCGATCGATCTACTTAATGGCATAGCCGCTTTGGGGAAACGTTTTGGTTCGAAAGGCTTGCGGGCTCCTTTGCTTCTGACGCTTGATTACCTAAGTGGTGGGCAAGACGTCTTTCCGATGGAATTTCTGGATCTTAGCCGGGCGCACATCTGTCTTTACGGGGCGAATCAGTTGGCCGACATCTTGGTTGATCGCGAGCATCTACGCCTACAAGTTGAGCGTGAACTACGCACCTGGCGGGTTCAACTCAGACAGAACTATCTTCGCGCCGCTGGTGACGAAACCTGGTTGGCCAAGTGGTTTCAAGAACGGGTAACGGATGTTTTTCCCGTACTTAGGGCCAGTCTGGATCTTTTGGGAGGTGATGCCTATGCCGGAAACACCGATACGGTGAAACGGCTGGTGAGTCTCGCTCCCATCGATGGGGATGCTTTTATCACTGTATGGGAGCGGCACAAAGCCGGTAAGACCATCGATAGGGCCGATGTTAGACGTGTTTTCGAAGCCTGGCTGATTTCGGTCGGAAAACTGGTGGAGACAATCGATGCGTTGTAGAAGCGGTCAACCACGGACGATCTGGCTGGTTGTCTTGATTATTCTGGGTATTTTCGCCAGCTGGTTGGCTTCTGCCGGCGAAGACGGGTTTCTCGCGGGATGGCCCTCCAAGCCGGCGCGCTATGTCACTGATCGGGGAGACATGATTGGTGATGATACGGAGCGGGCGCTCAATGGCTTTTTGCAAGAGTTGGAACAGAAGACCGCGGTCCAATTCCTTGTGGTTACAACCCCGAGCCTGGAAGGTATTCCCAAAGAACAGTTCACTTTGGGGTTAGCTGAGAAGTGGAAACTGGGACACAAAGGCAAAGATGACGGACTGTTATTCATGTTGTCCAAAGCCGATCGCCAGTATCGTTTCGAAACGGGGTATGGTCTCGAAGGCGTACTACCCGATGGATATCTGGGTTCGGTGGCACGGGAACGCATGTTGCCGTACATGAAAAAGGGTGATGCATCTCAGGGAATTGCGGTTGCGGTTTTGACAATTGTCCAAACTCTGGCCCAGCATTACCAGGTGGAAATCAGTGGAATGCCGAAGCTGCCATCCATGCGACGCCGACCGTCCTGGGGTGGAAGCATCGGTGGAATTATCTTTATGCTGTTTATGTTTTCATCCATGATCGGCGGTTTTTTCAGGCGTTCGCGCTACGGAGCGAGCCGCTGGCGTGGTGGAAATGTTCCTTTCTGGCTCTTTCTGCTGGGTGCCGGGTCCGGAATGCGCGGTGGCGGATACCGAGGCGGGGGTTTCGGCGGTTCGGGGGGCGGCTTGGGATCGTTCGGCGGCGGCTTCGGCGGAGGCTTTGGTGGCGGTGGAGCCGGGGGAAGCTGGTAGATTATGGAAAACAACAATCACGTATTATTTCGGTAATGGAGCAAGACCATGTTTGATAGTCGAACGCAGCGTGTGATCCGAGGGTTTCGTTTCAATCGTTACCCCGTTTCGATCGGAATGGCCATCCTGCTTTTGCTGTTGTCGCTAAGCGGTTGCGGCTACAACAAAACCATCGCGCTGGAAGAGACCGTCAGTGCGCAATGGGCCCAGGTGGAAGTTCAACTTAAACGACGCTACGATTTAGTTCCTAATCTGGTGGAAACGGTTAAAGGATACGCCAAACACGAGAAAGAACTGCTTACGCAGATTGCCGAAGTGCGCAAGTCTTACTTCAGTGCTCCCGACCGCAACGCAAAAATAAAAGCTGCGAAGGGGATGGAAAACATGCTCTCCAGGCTTCTTTTGCTTAAAGAGACTTATCCTGACCTAAAAGCCAATCAGGGATTTTTGCGCTTGCAGGATCAACTTGAAGGAACGGAAAACCGAATTGCCGTGGAGCGCAAACGTTATAACGATGCGGTCAAGGAACTGAATTCCTACATTCGCGGGATCCCCGGTAAGTGGTGGGCTTCCATGACCGGGGTTCAAACCGCCGAATATTTGGAAATCGAAGAAGCGGCCAAAGCGACTCCGAAAGTGACATTCTGAACCCGTGCCGTTTAGCGGTACATAGCTTGCAGGATCTGTATGATATCCGCCAATCGGATTACGTCTAATCGTCTGGTTTCTCAGTCTCTTCTGCCCCTGTTGCTGATGTCGGGTGCGGCGCTCGGGTTCGTCATTGGTGGTGTGTGGGGGGAGCATTGGACGGCGAACGATTGGCCTGTGTTTACCGGTCTGTTGCGCCTTTTAGGCGATCTTTTCATGAACATGCTGAAGATGGTCGTCGTTCCGCTGATTGTCTGCAGCATGATTGTGGGGATGGCGGCTCTGGGCGAACGCCGTCGTATCGGTTCGATCTTCACCTTCACTTTCGGGTATTACCTCGTTACGACCTTGATCTCGGTTGGGATCGGGTTGTTTCTTGTTTCTACTTTTCGACCGGGACTCGGATCGGGCTTGACCGGATCGGGGCAGGCGCCCACCGTGGCGGTTCTTGCCTGGTATGATGCCTTGTTTAACATGGTGCGAGGACTTGTTCCGCCAAACCTGTTCAAGGCCGCTGCCGATGGGCGGATTATGGGATTGCTGGTTTTTTCCTTGATATTCGGCGGGTTGCTAAACACCTTGGGCGAACGCGGGAAAAAACTGGTGGAATTGACGTCGACCGTCAACGATATCTTGATGCGTATTGTCCGTGGTGTGGTTTGGGTGGCTCCTTTGGGCATTCTCGGGTTGGTAGCCGACCGCGTGGGGCAGGCCGGAGGTGGACAGGCGGTTTGGACGGAGTTGAGCCGGTTGGCCGGATATTTCATCACTGTGCTGGCCGGGCTCGGTTTTCACGCCTTTGTCGTGTTGCCCTTGCTATTATGGTTGCTGGCTCGTCGCAATCCATTGCGCCATGCCGCCCATTTCTCCGAAGCCGTCTTGACCGCTTTTTCCACGGCATCAAGTGCCGCGACCTTGCCTATCACGATCCGCAACGCGGAAGAAAATGCAAACCTGTCACCCGAAAGCAGTCGCTTTGTTTTACCGCTGGGTGCGACTGTCAACATGGATGGCACCGCTCTTTATGAGGCTGTTGCGGCGGTGTTTATTGCGCAGGCTTACGGAATCGAGCTTTCTGGCGTGCAGTTGGTGGTCGTGTTGCTTACTGCGACCTTGGCGGCTGTCGGTGCTGCAGCGATTCCCCAGGCGGGATTGGTTACAATGGTCATGGTTCTTACGGCGGTCAACGTGCCGGTTGAGGGCATCGGGATTTTGTTGTCGGTCGATTGGTTACTTGATCGTTTTCGCACGGCTACGAATGTCTGGGGAGACAGTGTCGGTGCCGCGGTGATCGACCGACGATTTCATCCGGAAAATGGAAGAGATTCAGGCTGATAGAACTCTATCAGATGTCCTTGGGATTTTAGGATGATATAGAAAAGGAGTATACTATGTCGCTTAAACCGGTCCCGGATTCAGCCACGATCCCTCGATCGATCATCAGCAGCAATCCTGCCAACGGTGACGTTATCGGAGAAGCCCCATTTTTCTCACTGGAAGAAGCCCGTGAGTCTTTGGATCGTGCCAAAACGGCCCAGAAACTCTGGGCGTCACAATCCTTGGATGATCGCATTACGGTTTTACGCCGCTTTCAGCATATCCTAACCGAACGGGCTGCCGAAGTTTGTGAGTTGATTTCAAAGGAAAACGGCAAGCCATTGCAGGAAGCCATGGTTACGGAAGTTCTGCCGGTGATCGATCTGACGGCTTATTTCGCGAAACGCGCGAAAAAAATTCTGGCCGACAAGACGATCGGGATGCATCTTCTCAAGCATCGACGCAGTTTCATTCAATACCGTCCACGTGGCGTGATGTTGGTGATTTCTCCCTGGAATTATCCCCTTACGATTCCTGCCGGAGCCATTGTCATGGGGCTTCTAGCCGGTAACGCAGTTATCCAGAAGCCGGCCAGCCTGACCCCCCTGATTGCGCTCAAAATGCGCGAGTTGATGGATGAAGCAGGCCTGGATCGCGACTTATTCCAAGTCGTTACGACTTCGGGATCGATTGCTTCGCAGATGATCGAGATGGGTGTGGACTACGTTAACTTCACCGGTTCTACCGAAGTCGGACGTCAGGTGGCGATGTTGTGTGGTCGCCTGATGATACCCAGCAGCATGGAACTGGGCGGCAAGGATCCCGTTATCGTGCGGGCCGATGCCGACTTGGATTATACGGCTGGCGCCATTACGTGGGGCGGATTGTGCAATGCCGGTCAAACTTGCGCTTCGGTCGAACGGGTGTATGCGCATGAGTCAATATATGATGAGCTCGTAGCGAAAGTAACCGAGCGCGTACAGGCGCTTCGTGTCGGTGATCCACAGCTTGGTGAAATGGATATGGGGCCGATGGTCGACGAGAATCAGCTACGCATCGTCGAACACCAGGTTAAGGATGCTCTGGCCAATGGTGCCAAGGCGCTCACCGGCGGGAAACGAATCGACGGTCCGGGGAACTTCTTCGAGCCGACCGTTCTCGTGGATGTGACGGAGGATATGGAGGTCATTCGGGATGAAACCTTCGGCCCGGTGATCCCGATTATGAAGGTTCGTTCCGACGAAGAAGCCATCGAGCGCGCCAACCATTCCATCTATGGTCTCACGGCGTCTATTTTCACCCGTGATCGTCAACGGGGACGCGAAATCGCCCAGCGACTGGAAGCCGGAACGGTGATGGTTAATGAAGTTCTGCTGACCCACGGTTTGCCCGAGACGCCTTGGCAGGGTGTTAAGTTAAGTGGAACCGGCAAGGTACACTCCGACCAGGGCTTGGTCGACTTGTGCTATCCTTATCATATCAACGAGGAAAACCTGATTCATCCGCCAGCGAGTCCGTTTTGGCACCCTTACTCGGATAAAATGTACCGCGCTCTGTTGGGCGGGGTAAAAGTTTTGTTCGGCCGAAAGCTTGCGCAGCGCGTGCGCGGGGTGAGTCAGATTATTGGTGGTCTGCTGCACTGAATCGGGCTTTAGCTCTCCTTGAAAACGGGTGGGGAGGCGGAATTGTCACAAGGTGATTTCGGGCGTGTTATAAAAAAAATAGAGGCTGTACGGAGTCGCACTACCGATACAACGGTTGTGGCTGACATGGCGGTGGCGATTATTTACGACTCCCTGCCTTCCTACAAGTGGGTTGGCGTGTACTGGCTACAGGGCGATCATCTGGTCTTAGGCCCGTATCGTGGTGAAGCTACCGAACACACACGTATAGCCATTGGTCAGGGGGTCTGTGGAACGGCGATTGCAACCGGCGAAAACCAAATCGTGCAGGACGTGCGTGAGCTCGGAAATTATCTGGCTTGCAGCCTGAAAACACGTTCGGAAATCGTTGTTTTGATCCGTGATCCCTCCTCGGGAGAAGTGAAGGGGCAGATTGACGTCGATGGTGATGAGGTGAGCGCCTTTAACGAGGACGACGAACAGTTTCTGGAAAAAGTGGCAGGGTTACTTGTTGCCTGATTCGGGGCCGATCTTTTCGCACACCACTATTTCTCTGCCGCTTTTAGATCGAATGAAAACCGTGTAAATTCGCCCCTTTTACTGTCAACAGTGAATTCCCCGCCGTGCTCGGCGATGATTCCATGGCTGACGGAAAGTCCGAGTCCTGTCCCGATATCGCGTGACTTGGTTGTGAAGAAAGGATCGAAGATACGCGGAAGTACTTCTTGTGGAATACCGGAGCCGTTATCTTCTGCCGTTATGCGCACCCATTGTTGACCTTGCTTCATGACTGCACAACTGCTGATACGGATGATCTTGTTTTGGTGAGGTCCGGGAAACTTTTCGTTAAGGGCATCGCGCGCGTTGGTGATGAGATTCATTAGCACCTGTTGAATTTGTTTGGTTCGGCAATAAACATATGGGAGGTCGGAAGGCAACTCGACATCGATTCGTATCGTATCCTTACGCAGAAGTGTTTTAACCAATGTCAAGGTCGCATCGACGATTTCCTGGATAGAGGAACGGTTGTGTGGCTCTTTCTCCTGACGCGAAAAAGCGAGTAGATTGCGTACGATTGTTGCAATCCGCTCGGATTCGAGGATGATCTCCAGGGAAAATTCGGATAGAGGATGCGATTCGCCAAGACGATCGAAAATCAACTGTGCATAGTTCATAATTCCATTGATGGGGTTGTTGATTTCATGAGCAACTCCGCTTGCCAAGGTTCCGATCGATTCCAATTTCTGCTTTTGCCTGAGTTGCATTTCGAGGTTTTCTTTTTCTACAAGGTTCTTTTTCCTGTCGCTAATGTCACGAACGGAAGCTAACAGGCGACCTTCACCGGCGACAATCGCGCGTTTCAAACTGACTTCGGTCCAGAACAGAGAGCCATCTTTACGCCTGGCACGCCATTCAAAAACCTGCGGTTCGCCTTCCGCAGCCTTTTTAATCCATGTCATAGCGTTTTCAGCGGTATGGGGTGTTTGATCGTCGCACACGTTCTTCATAACCAATCCGGTAGCCTCTTCATAGTTGTAGCCATACATTTCCATCATTTTGCGGTTCACATCTAGTATTTTGCCGGTTTCAAGGTCGTGGACGAAAATGGCATCGTTAACTGCTTCGAAAATGGACCGATAGTTTTCTTCCGATTGTCTCAAGGCACGCTCGGAAACTTTGGCTGCGGTGATATCGCGTATGATGGCAAGGACGAATCGGCCATCCTGTTGGTCGAGCCTGCGAGCCGACATGCTGCCCACGAAGCGGCTACCATCGCGGCGGATAAATACGGCTTCCATTTCGCGAATTTCGCCATGGGCTTCAATGATTTGTCGCGCCGATCGGCGCTGTGCATGATTTTCCCATATTCCAATATCGAGATCGCTTTTTCCCAGTACCTCCGCAAGATCATAACCGAATGTTTCTTGGAACGCGGCGTTGATGCGAACAAAGTGACCATTATCAAAGTGTTGCAGGCCGACCGAATCTGGAATGAGCTGAAAAGCTGTTCTGAAAAGGGCTTCATTGTTGCGTAGTTGGTTTGCGGCTTCCACCTGTTCGAAGTGTGCCATGAGGATTTCGGATGCAGTACGCAACAAGATCAAGTCGTCGTCAGACCAGAGACGCTTCTGTTTGACATCGTCGAAGCCAAGGAATCCATAGAGCCGCTTGTCCGACCACATGGGTACGATCAACAGCGATTGGATAGGTTGATTCTTTGCTAATGCAAGAATTGTTTTTTGGTCTTGGGGAAGTTCATTTGCAGATGGGATGACGATGTTTTCATCGTGCCGCAGAGCTTCGTCCCACCCCTTCAACCTGTGGATGTCGATGTTTTGTCGATTCTCAATTTCCGGTTGAGTTTCTTGGCTGCACCACTCATGAGTGTTACTACATTTTCGATTGTCATCGTGATAGGTGAAAATGTAGGCCCGGTGAGCCTCAACTGCTTCTCCGAGCATGGCCAGGCAGGCATTGATGTCCGCTTCTTTGTAAACAGACAATGTTTTAGATACCCGGGCAACCGCGCGTTCGACACGAATACGGTGTTGAAAAAGTGCGTCCAATTTTTTACGCTGAGATATATTCTGAGCGATACCGATCAATCCGAAAGCTTCATCGTTGTCATCACGTAAGACGGTGGTGGTCATTTCGGTAATAAAAGTTGTTCCATCCCTATGCACATGTCCAACTTCGCCGCGATGGGAGCCATACTTGTTGACAAATTCGTTGAACGGAAGGACATCGGTTTCAATCTGTTCGCTTGTGTGGCTGATCGCGATATTTTGTCCCAGCATTTCGGTTACGGTATAACCGTGCATATGGGCCCACGCGTCATTGATGAAAATTAGCTTTCCGGATAAATCAGCCACGGCCACACCTTCGCCGATCTGTTCGGCGATGCGGTTTAGAAGGTCTAGTTTCGCTTTGGATTGGAGTGATTCCGTTATGTCCGTTGCGCTGATCAGTATTCGTGTTTGTCGAGATAATGAGTCGACCCATAGATGGTGGGTGAAAGTAAAGGTTCGCTTTAAGCCGTCCGATCGCTCGATCAACTGGTTGTAGGTGAAGGTTGGGATCTGTTTGTTGACACAGTCAATGAAAAACGCCTGTGCCGCTTCTCCATCTGAGCCGTAAAAACGATTGAAAATACAGGGATGTTCCTCGGGGTTTTTAAAAAGCGACAGGCAGCCTTGGGCTTTGTCGTTCGAAGTGAGGATGTTGCCGGCAGTATCCGTTTCGATAACGGGAAGATTTAAACTGTCTGTCAGAGAAGTGAATCGTTGATTGGCAGCACCGACTGCTGAGATTGAGTGTTGTATCTGTTTTTTCAGCGTTCTAAGAAAAACAAAAAAGAGGAGGGCCGTGAGGATGACGGCGGTGATTTCGGCTATGAACCGGAAACTATTAATACAAGCGCCGGTGGTTAGGTTCAGCTCGATGATAATTGCAATGATCCCCAAAAGGAGATAGATGGCTGGCAACAGGCCGAACCATTTTTCCCGGATATAATCGTGCTTGAAGAATTTCGAGACTTGCATGGCTCGTTTACTGATGTTGTCTGTTTGTTGATGATAGAATTGACTGTAAAAGTTTAACACAATGATTCCCTTTTCACTATCAGAATCAGTGTACATGGCCAACATGTCAAAATATGGCATACGTTCGAAAATTATGAGGAAACAGTTAAAGAAACTTTATCGCATGCTTGCAGGACAAGGCTTGACGAAGCACATGGGCTACGTTAGCATGCTGACGGTCTGATGTGATATTCCACAGACCTGAATTATGGATTGCAAGTAAACTGTATGATAAGGAGGTTCGCTGTGAGTTTTGGTCAGTTCATTCCTCCCAAGGTCGATAACGAGCCCATTAAATCTTATGCTCCCGGTACTCCGGAGCGTAGTTCGTTACAGTCGAAAATCGCTCGAATGGCTGCGCGGCCGATACAGGCTCCGTTAGTGATAGGAGGACGCCACGTACGCACCAAAAAACTGGCCGAGATGCGATCTCCACACAAGCATGATCTTCTTCTAGGGCGCTACCATGTAGGCGGACAGGCCGAGGTGGAGGCCGCGATCAAAGCAGCGGCTAAGGCGCGTGCGGATTGGGCGGATTGGTCTTGGGAAGAGCGGGCAGCCATATTTTTGAAAGCGGCCGACTTGCTGGCCGGACCGTGGCGCGATACGCTTAATGCCGCCACCATGCTTGGGCAAAGTAAAACGCCGTTTCAGTCGGAAATCGATGCCGCCTGTGAGTTGATTGATTTTCTCCGCTTCAATGTCTCGTATGCTTGTGACATCATGAAGGGACAACCCGCATCGGCACCCGGCATATGGGATCGTACGGAGTATCGACCGCTTGAAGGTTTCGTTTTTGCGGTTACTCCTTTCAATTTCACTTCGATCGCCGGAAACCTACCCACAGCGCCTGCCATTATGGGTAACACGGTTGTCTGGAAACCGGCTTCAACCGGTGTGTACGCCGCGCATTTCCTTATGCAGCTCCTCAAAGAAGCCGGGCTTCCCGATGGAGTCATCAACCTCGTGCTTGGACCGGGAAGCATGATCGGAAAACAAGTGCTTCCGCATCCCGATCTGGCCGGTATTCACTTCACAGGATCGACCCCTACCTTCCAGAGTATGTGGCGAACTGTGGGAAACAATATCCAGAATTATCGTTCTTATCCGCGTATTGTGGGTGAGACGGGTGGTAAAGACTTTATCGTTGCGCATCCTTCTGCCGATCTGGACGCGCTTGCCATTGCCATTTTACGGGGCTCTTTCGAGTTTCAGGGCCAGAAATGTTCGGCCGCGAGCCGTCTGTACATTCCCAAGAAGCTTTGGCCGCGTTTGCTGAAAAAGCTGGAAGCTGAAATCGCAACGATCAAAATGGGAGATCCGACCGACTTTTCGAACTTCATGGGTGCCGTAATCGACCGGTCGAGCTTCGACAAGATCATGGGCTATATCGACCGCGCGAAAAAATCGCCTAAAGCGAAGGTGCTTATCGGCGGGGAAGGGGATGCCTCCGAAGGTTATTTCATTTCCCCAACCCTGATCCAGGCGCTTCGACCGGATTACGAAAGCATGACCGAAGAGATCTTCGGCCCTGTTGTGACGGCTTTTGTTTATCCTGACAATGAGTACGAAAAGATTTTAGGTGTTTGTGATCGTACCAGTCCTTATGCGTTGACGGGAGCGGTTTTTAGTCAAGATCGCCGGGCAGTCAATCTGGCGCTCAAGACGTTGCGTAACGCTGCAGGCAATTTCTATATCAACGACAAACCCACCGGAGCCGTGGTCAACCAACAGCCCTTCGGCGGTGCACGGGCTTCGGGAACCAATGACAAGGCGGGCAGCTATCTCAATATGCTGCGCTGGACTTCGCCTCGCTCGATCAAGGAAACCTTCGTTCCGGCTAAAAGCTACCGGTATCCACATATGAACGACGAGTAGAAAACGTTGCTTGCAAAACGAACGCCCCCTTCAGCGAGAAGGGGGCGTTTTTCGTTAACGCAAGGTGTCGTGTGTAGAACGGGATCTCTCAGTAGCCCAGTACGGGTGCCTGTGCGTAAGAAAGGGAGCGCAGAAATTCCTGGTAGAGCCAGGCTGCGTCATCGTTGTCGAACACGGCAAAATGGCCATCCTCCGGGTACTGGCAGAAACCGGCTGTAGCGCGTTGACCGTTAGGCGCCATGATGTTCAGTGTTGCTGGACGAGCGAACGCACTCAGACCGCGTAATTCCAGTCCGGGCATCGCTTCATGGACTTCTTCAAGGAGCGGGACGCGACCGGCTACCGCGAGTGCGAAAGCTGTGTTTTTGGGAGTATAAGGGTCGACGAAGCCACTGGTCAGCATCATGTGTTTGGGACGTCCGTCGTGGGGATAGCCGATCCAATAAGGGGCATAGTTGATCATATCGGTGATTTCGGTTAGCCATTGCAGCAAGCCGACGATGGGGTGGTGTTTGTGAGCTTCTTCGACCTGGATACCGATCATCGGTGTCATGAGTCCCAGGAGGTCCGGATCTTCGCGTTCGAGTACGGTGATGGCGAGGCGACCGCCCGCACCCGACAGAACCCAACCTTGCACGTCGTCTTCCACCGCTGCCGCCAGCGAACCACTCATGCCGCCTTGGCTGTGTCCATGGAAAGAGATGAGTTCCGGATCGAAAACGATTTCATCGGGACCGGTATAGACGGCTTCCGTCGGCCAACTGTCGCAAACCGATTTATCGAGCCTTAAAACACCTGCCACGATGAGTCGGGTGAGTGATACCGTATCGATGGCAGACTGCCGGAACACACTGCGGCCCGATTCGGGGTTGAAAAAGTTGAAGGTATGCAGCTCGACGTTGGTGGCTTCGTTGCCACGGTCGCCATGTAGCGGCTGGTCGATTCCGATGGTTGCGAGTCCGGCTTCCGTGAGGAGAACCGAGCGGGAGCGGCCTCCACCGCGAATGTAGGAATTGTAGCGCCCGCCCGTACCATGGGAGATCATGGCGATCGGCCAACCGGCGGCTGGGACGTCGAGGTTCATGGGGATGGTAACGGCGAAACGCAGGGTTTCGGTCATCTGCACGATGGGGTCGCCGTTTTCACCGAAATAGATGTTGCCGCCTTCGCTGGCATAAGGAACGTCACCTTCCTGAAAATTCGGGGCGGTGTAGTGCCCCTTGAAGATCAGGTAACCATTTTCGGCATGATCGAAGGTGCAATCGACCAAGTCCCCGGAGACGGCTCCATTGGGATATTCATCAACCAGATAATCGCGGATGGCTTTCACCTCGCCGATGGTATCCAGGGTGGTGAAGACGGTGGCCGCTCGCACCCGTTCCGGGACGAGGGGAGTGGTGTCGAGACCGAGCCAGTTGGCCAGCGGTTTGTAGGCATCGGCCAGGGCTCCGTCTTCGCGTCCCGAGAGTAAATCAGCCAGAAGCTTGGGGCGGCCAAGCGGATTGCCATCAACGTCCGTTAGACTGTCGGTTAGAACCATGGCGTAAGTTGTCAGAGGGTCAAGGGGAAAGCCATCGTAGGGCGCGACGGCCAGCATGTTGGCCACCTCGTATACATTGGCTTCAGGATTCCAATGCCATTCCAGTGGGTTGAGGTTGCCGTAACGCGGGGAAGCGGGGTCGATATTGATCAACAGCAAAGAAGAATCCCAACTCAGGGTATCGGCTGGATCGGCGGGAAGCGAAGTGAGATCGAGGGGGGCTTCGAAAACCCAGTAGGAGGGCGTGTTGACGCCAAAGCCGTCCAGAAGGTCTTCGGCCGCTGCGATGAAGTCACTGGCCATCGAACTGTTCTTCGGGTTGGGGAAACCGGGTAGATCGACAAGACCATCCTCCCCGATATAGAAATCGTTTGGGAAAGGGGCTGAAAACAAATAGGAATCATCTGTAAAATCAAATGCATGCATCAATCCGGCTACTTCATCGATATCGATCGGGCCGGGTTCGGGGGGGGCTTCCCCCTCTTCTCCCGTATCGTCTGCATCGCCGTCTGGGGTGACGTCGTCACCATCCGGAGAAATTTCGTCTTCATCGGGTGTCTCGGTGTTTCCGTTTTGATCGCCATCGGAGTCATCAGGATCCGGAGAAAAAGAGTCGTCTCCGCCACAGGCAGAAATCAGAAGAATCAGCGAGACCAATAAAACGCTGACAAACGTTGATTTAGCTTTCATTGCGTTGCTCCGACGGCATCCGGGAACTTCAACCCGGTTGTATGAAGCGAAGACCGACCTTCGCAATAGGAATTCCGATAGGGAATGGGTATTGTCTCACTTTTTTAGGATTTCGTCCAGCGGTTCTCCGCTGGCGATGGCTTCTTTTCGGTATTGTTTTAACTTGTACTGAATTTTTCGTACGCTGACGTTTAGAGTCTCAGCCGCTTTTTTAGTACTTCCTTGAAAAGCAGCTAAAGTTCTTAACACAGCCTCTTTTTCGATCTCATCCATTGTGCGACCCACTATGATGCCGTGATCATCCGAACTGGGTGAGTCTTTTTCGAGAGTCGGGAAATGTTTGCGCTGAATCGTTTCTCCACGTGTCATGATAACGGCTCGTTCGATGATATTTTCGAGTTCTCGAACATTGCCCGGCCAATCGTAATTCATGCACAATGCCAAGGCGTCGTCATCGATATCACGGACGCTAGCGTTGTTCTTTTCTGCGTATTTTTTGACGAAATGACCGACTAAAAGTGGGATGTCCGATTTACGTTCGCGTAGCGGCGGGAGGTTCACGGGGATGACGTTGAGGCGATAGTAGAGATCCTCGCGGAAATTGCCCAGTTGTACTTCTTCATTGAGGGGGCGGTTGGTTGCGGCGATGACACGCACATCAACTTTGATGGTTTTCGTGCCGCCGACGCGCTCCAGTTCGCGTTCCTGGAGGAAACGCAAAATTTTCACCTGGGTGACTTCGGGCATGACGTTGACATCGTCTAGAAATAGCGTTCCTCCGTTTGCGGCTTCGAAGCGTCCTTCACGGCGTGTGTAGGCGCCGGTAAAGGCCCCTTTCTCATGGCCGAACAATTCACTTTCGAGCAAAGTCTCTGAAAAAACGGCGCAATTAACTTTAATGAATGGACCGTCTGCCCGGCTGGAAAGGCGGTGAATGGCTTCTCCAACCAGTTCCTTACCGGTTCCGGATTCGCCATAGATAAGGACGTTGGCCATCGATGGAGCCACCTGTTCGATGATCTTGAACACGTCTTGCATGTTGGAATGATTACCCACCAAACGCTCAAATTTCTTGGTGGCACGAAGCTGTTGACGTAAATAATGCGTTTCTTGAATGAGGTTACTTTTCTCGATTGCGCGGTCGACGATAAGTTCAAGTTCCGATAAATTCACGGGTTTTGTCAGATAGTTTTCAGCCCCCAGATTCATGGCGTTAACCGCCTCCTGGATGGTGCCGTAGGCGGTAATCAAAATAACCAAGGTGTTGGGATGTATTTCGTTAATTTTTCCAAGTAGTTCAATGCCGGACATACCTTCCAGACGAATGTCCGACACAACAACCTGGGGAGTATGTTCCAGGGTGAGCCGCAAGCCCTCCTCGGCGCTGGCCGCTTCGACTACATCATAGCCAACATCCTGTAAATAGAATGAGATTGTGGAACGTGCCAAGGCCTCATCGTCGATGACGAGGACCCTTTTCTTTGTCAAAGAGGGCATAATTGATTCTCCGAAATCTGTGCCTGACCTGAATCAGATTAGCGGTTTTCAAGAGTTGGAGCAAGGAAAAAGCGAGGAATAGCGAAATAATTGCGCAGAGTGCGAGAGCGTCTGGAGGAAAGTGCATAATATGCACGTGCCAGCTTTGGATGGTTGGTTGGTTGAAAAGGAATAACGTCGAGATCCATTTTTGCAGGAATTACATATGGCTGATATGACAGATATAATTTCGTTTTCATGTGATTACGTGATGAATATTCTAAAGTTGGCACCATGTTTGCTATAACAATTGCTCGACTGATTTGATCTGTTCATTGAATCATTTGCCCTCAGTAAGGATTTAGCCGGTTCCCCCTACCGGCGACTGTCCAAGTGGAATTCAACAGCAGTATCGTTGGGTTTCGCATTGTGGGATTCGGCAGCAGTATCGTCGAATTCCGCATCGTAGAGTTCGACAGCAGTATCGTTGGACCCTACGAGGTTGGTTCGAGAAGCCCCCTAGCTCGAACCGGCACTTTCGTTACCTGCAGTATCGGGGTAACGGATATGGCGAGAGGCCTCCCCCAAACTCTCGCCATTTTTTTTTGCCTAAATTCCTCCTGTGTCAGCTGAAATATTAACACTCAATCGAGTTTAGAAAGGCCGGAGATCGTCAGCCCCGTAGCGAGATAGGTAATGTCGCGAGATACCTGGGCAGGTGACGACGGCTTGGCAACGTCGGCAGGGTTCGGCGTGGGTAAGACTGCTGTCCATGGGATCTGTGCAGATTTCATCCGAAGAGCTGTTCATCCGGCTCTCCGAGTTAACCAGAATATTTTTGTGTGTAATCTGACGCGAAGCGAAGGCACGACCGATGCAGGGGGGGAGATTTAATACCGATAGACGACCGTTTTCGTCGTTGAGGCGAGCTTTCAAGGGTCCGAGTGCTATTTCCACGTCTGCGTAGCTTGGGACGATCTCTGCGAAGTGACGCTGGGCTTGTCCGTTGATCCATGGATAATGCAGAAAAAGAGCGCTGGGTTCGTAGGTGTCCAGCCAGTCGATCAAAGTCTGCAGTCCCTCAAGATTGGGTCGAGCAAGGACGGTATTGCTGCGGAAAAAACGACCGGTTTGACGTTGAGCCGCTCGGCTGCCGAGGAGTTCCTGCAGGTTTTTAAGCGCTTGCTGCTTTTTGGCGAAGAGGCCGGGGCAGCGGGTGAGCGTGGTTTCGGTGGCTTCGTCTGCTGCGTGGATCGACAATACGAGCATGCTCAATCCGGCATCGAAAAGTTCTCGTAGATAGCCGGAGTCGGCGAGACGTTCACCGTTGGAGATAACCTGAATGCTCTTGAAGCCGATACTGCGAGCCGCTGCGATTAGATCGTGCAAGTCCCGACGTGAAGTGGGTTCCAGTCCTCCGAATTCAAGTCCGCGAAACCCCTGTTCGTAACCTTTTTGCAAGACATCGAGGAGGTGCGCTTTTTCAGGACCGGGACGAGTGTCCGGGCGATCAGAGCAAAAAAGGCAATTGGAACTGCATTCCAATCCTACCAAGAGCTCCATGACCTGTTCGGCGGGGACAGGGACAAGTTCTGATGGACCCGGTGATTGTGTGAAGAGTGCCTGGAACTCCGCTTCGGAAGTCGAAACGAGGTTTTGTTCCAGAATCCGGCCGATTACGCGTACCAGACGCTCGGTTTCACGGTCAGGTGGATAGGGATTGGGCCAGGCCAGTTTAAGGCGAGGTGTACGTATCAATGCTCCACCCTTGCGGTCGGCGGGTTGAACATGAATGGCGAAAACTTTTCCTTTACGTTCATCCGTCAATTGCAGGACGGCGTCGTGTTCGCCCTGGATATCGTTGAGGCGGAAATGTCCAGCAAAGCGATGACCGGGCCTGATCGGCGCGAGATAGGCAAGCAGAGGATGAACGGGCTTGTAAGACATGACATTCACGTTGTTCGATGACTGTTGCCGAGAGAGTAAACCCGGTTGACATGACTGTCAATGGCGTTTGTAAACGATAGCGGGGTGGCAGGTATAAATGAAAAGACGGAGTCGCGATCGACTCCGTCCATTTCAGGCGCCTTTTCGTGCTTCTTACTCTCCTACTGTCGGTAATGTGACGATGATACCGGTGCTGATACCGAGCGAGAAGTCTTCATCGTTCTGCGGAATATCGAATGTGATCTGGTTGATCATTTCGATGGAGTCGGACAGCATGACGTTGTACCCCAGAGCCGCAGAGCCGATTTCCACCGCGTCTTCACCGTCTTCGGCATTGTTGGCGATGCTCATATCATATTCAAGCAGCAACTGGTGATTTTCCGCAACCGTCCAATAAGTTCCGATGGTTAAGCCGGTTGTGGGCGCGAGGACGAACTTGGTTTCGGATTCGTCGACAGCGACCGTGGCCGGATCGTCTTCCGTGGACTCGTCGCGACCGGAAAAACCTTCCTCCACACGAATATAGACTCCCCAAACCTCAAGGTCGGGAGCAAGGTCGAAGTTCAACTCAAGTGCCGGAGTCAAACCGAACTCATCGGGGGAGAAACTCGCATCGAGGAAAAGGTCGAGATCGAAATGATCGGAATCGACGGGAGTTCCGAAAATTCCGAAAGCCAGGCTTCCGCTGCCTTCCCCAAAGTATTCATTGGATTCACCGGCGGCAGTCAGGTAGCCGGAAAACCGGTCCATAAATCCGTAACCGATCAGGGCTTCTCCCGCAATGGTTCCGTTGTATTTACTCAGACCGACGCCATCAAGACCCATATAAAATTCGAAGTCCGTGGCTCCTACATCGAAGGTTTCAGTGGTGTCCGCCGCTTGGGCGACAGAGCAAATCATCATGAACATCATGGCTAAACCGATTCGCAGTCCACTCTTCAGCATTTCTTGTCTCCTTTAAGCTTCGTGGCTCTGGACTCTAACCGGTCTCCGACCACTGAAATGATTTTGGTCGTTTATCTGAGATGAAGCGACAGGGGTATCGATTGCGTTTTCGCTAATTCGTCCAAGTCAATTTCAAGTTTTCGTTTACAGCGCGGACATCTCAACTCAAGGTTGTGACCATTTATCCGCGCCAACAGACGATGACACTCACAACGTAGTTCATCGGTTTTGGTACAGAAACTCTTGTCGAGGCTATCGGGAGCTACTTTCATTGGCGATTATCCGTTTGATTTTGTTCTTGGATCCGAACGGAGCAGCCATTGCAGTTGCTACAGCCCGTAGCACAAGGGGTCGATACGGCCCTGCATTTTTTTCGTAGAGCCAAAACCAAGTAGGAAATGGCCATAAGCACGACAAGACCGATCAGAATGCAATCAAGCATATGTTTTCTCCTTAAACTCCGATCCCCAAAAATGAGCCGACCTGGTACACGGCTGTCGCAATGACAAACGCCGCTGCGGTTGTGTACAGCATTGAAAAACCCGCCCACTTCCAGCTCTGGGTTTCGCGTTTGATCACTGCTACCGTCACGAAACAAGGGGCATACAGCATAATAAACAGGATGAGGGCGAAGGCGGACAAAGGTGTCCAGCCAGGATCGTTCGCCAGCCTTTCCGAAAGTGATTCGGACTCTTCGGGATCTATCTCTCCCAGGGAATAGGCGGTACCGAGCGTTGCAACGACGACTTCCTTTGCCGCAAATCCGCCGACAAGGGCGATATTGGTACGCCAATCGAAACCCATCAAGGGTTGGGTAATCGCTTCCAAAGCTCTCCCGACACGTCCGGCGACGGAATGTGCCAACTCTGCTTCGGCCAGCTTGTTGGCGACGACATCTTCCGCAACCCCTTGGGTCGTCTCGGCTTCAATTGCAGTGGCTTTTTCTTCCGGCAGGGATGGGAATGTCATCAAGGCCCAAAGCAGAATGGAGACGGCCAGAATAATCGTTCCCGCTTTTTTGATGTATTGCCAGGTTCGTTCCCACATGTGGATCAGCAGTCCTCGCAAGGTCGGTATCCGATAGGGAGGAAGCTCCATAATGAACGGCGAAGACTCTCCTTTGATGATCGTGCCACGCAAAATTCGAGCCGCGATCAAGGCGAAAGCCCAGGACAGCAGCGTGATCAAAAACATCATCGTGCCCTGATGTGCCGAGAAGAAAGCCGCGATCAACAAGGCAAACACAGGTAACTTCGCTCCACAGTTCATAAAAGGCGCCACGAGGATCGTAGCCAGTCGTTCTTTCGGGTCGCGCAGAGTCCGTGTCGCCATCACGCCGGGTACCGCGCAACCGCCCGCGATGCCGCCGGATACGATCAAGGCCACCATCGAATTGCCGTGCATGCCGAAACTACGCAGCACACGGTCAAGGATGAACGCAACTCGCGCCATGTACCCCGAGTCCTCCAGGATGGCGATAAAGAAAAACATGAACATGATCAAGGGGACAAAGCCCAAAACACCGCCGACGCCGTCGATGACGCCCGATACGATCATGGATTTGAGCAAACCGTCGGCCATGCCGGTTTCAACGGCAGAGCCGAGCCAGCCAAAGATAGTTTCAACCCAACCAACGGGAGTTTCACTGGCCGTAAAGACAAACTCGTACAAGGCCCATATGACCGCCAGCAGGAATATCGGACCCAGCATGCGGTGAGTTAGTACTTTATCGAGTTTGTCCGATAATGTACGACGATCCACTTCCGGACGCGTGACGCATTCTTTGATGACAGAGGTGATAAAGCCGTAACGGTAATCCGATACCACATTCTCGGGTAAGTCATCCAAGGTGCTTTCGATGTGTATCGTGACACGTTTTACGATAGCGAAAACATCTTCGCTCTGTTTTAGATTGTTCTGTGCCAGCTCAGTCAATTCTTCATCATGTTCGATCAGTTTAAGCGCCAGCCAACGAGGATTGAAGCGTTCCCGGCAAAACGAATCGTTTGCAAGAAGAGGCTCCAATTCATCGAGTGCCGCATCGATATCGCCCCCGTATGAAAGCTTTGTCGAATTTAAGCTGTTATCCCGTTCCGCGCGGTGGAGAACGGTTGATTTCAGTACATTGAGCCCTTTTCCGTGGCTGGCGATCGTCGGCACGACAGGCGCACCTAACAAGGAGGAAAGGCGTTGATGATCGATCTTAATTCCTCTATTTGCGGCGACGTCGTGCATGTTGAGAACCAGCACAAGCGGCTGTCCCATTTCCATAAACTGGACCGCCAAGTAAAGGTTTCGTTCCAGGTTGGACGCGTCGGCAACATCAACGATGAGGTTGGGGGATTCACCAAGAACAAAGCGTCGGGCCACTTGTTCTTCTTCCGAATAGGCCGTCAAACTATAGGTTCCGGGAAGGTCCACCACTTCGATGGGGTGTCCGTTTTCTATAAACGTCCCGCTTTTCTTTTCGACGGTCACTCCCGGATAGTTACCCACGTGTTGCCGGGCACCCGTCAGCGCATTGAAAATAGTCGTTTTACCGCTATTGGGATTGCCTGCCAAGGCGATGGTGAAGCTGCTCATTCCTCCACCTCCACCAGAACACCGACCGCTTCGCTTTTACGAAGCGTCAATTTGTATCCCATAATCGCCAACTCGATCGGATCGCCCAGAGGCGCTTTCCCTTCACAGCGGATGCGGGACCCCGGCGTCAACCCCATGTCTCGCAACCGGCGATTGACGGCTCGATCGCCTTTCACTTGTTTGACGATTCCTTCCTGACCTTTCATCAGGGCATCGGCACTGATTGAAACTTTCACCGATTTACTCCTTTCGTTTTTTGCGCCGCAGGCACATGGATGTCTGTGGCAGTGACCTTCATGCTGATGGCAATGGTGCCTGCCGCATGCGGGAGATACATTGATTTTTCTTGCTAACTCCGAATCGATTCCGATACGTGCATCACCGGTTAAAACGGTCAAACGGCCATTTTCATTGCACAGTATCTGAAGAACTCCACTAGGGCTGATTCCCATATCACTCAGATGTCGGTTCAGGTCCGGATCGCGGGTGTTGCAACAAAGAACCACAACCGATTCTCCTGGAGCGGCCATGGTTAGCGGATAGCCACCTCCACCAAGGTGCGGGGCAAAATGATGTTTCGTTTTTTTGTTCATTTTCCTTCCTGCAATCGCGCCTAACAGCGCTAGTCGCAACTAGCACATAGGTCAAAAAAATTATTGTACTTTTACGGACCGAGCTTCCTGCATAGTCAAGTGGACGGGGTGATTATTCAAAAGAAGTCTAATTCCTTTCTCTTGTACGATCCGGTCCAATTCGACTTTCGCCCCGGGAATGAACCCGAGATTGAGAAGTTTATGACGGATTTCGTTCGGAGCATTGACGCGGGTAATCGAGCTTTGTTCACCAATCTCAAGATCGCTAAGCAGCCGCCCTTTTGAAATAGCCGCTCCTTTTTTTCGGTTATGAGTTTTGCAGTGATGGTCACAAGCTTTATTATCCGTACTGACGATCGGGCAATTGTGGAAATTCTTCAGAAAATCATTTTGGCCCTCGGGGCAATTTTGTAAAAATTCGAACAGTCGGGTCAACTGATCCATGCTTGCATCCGAGAGATGGTGCTCAATGGCACAGGCATCTTTTTCTGCCTGGCTGGCATCGACGCGAAGGAAACCGTTAAAGAACCTTACCAGTAAATCGTGACGCACTTGTGTACGACGCGCGATCGCTTCGCCCTTGCTCGTCAGGGTTATGAATTCTCCCTGCTGATGATGGATCAATCCCATTTCCGATAAGCGTTTTACGGCAGGAGAGGCAGATCCGGATTTGACACCTCTTGCATCGCAAATATCCCGAATGCGGGCAAATCCTTTTTCATCGACGAAATGTTGGATCGTCTCCAAGTAGTCTTCAAGAGCGTTGGTCAGGTTTTTGTTCGACTCGGTGCTAGGCATGCCTTCCTCCGTGAGTCACTGCTATCACTCTTGGCTGTTGAAGTCAAGCGAATTTTTATAGGCCTATTTTGGGTGTGTCACGGATTCTCGTTACTGCGGCGTTTTTTCCAATCGAAAAGAATGGTCAAAGCTTCGATCGGCGACAGCGATTCGGGGGAAAGTTGATCGAGTTCATCGATGATCGGGTGATCGCGTTCAACTTCGCGCACGGAAAATAACGAAAGTTGGTTGGGGGACGATGCTGGTTTTCTTTTAGACGGACGGTCATCGAAGAGGCGGTCAGGCTTGCCCGATTCTAGGATGTGCAGGACCTGTTTGGCTCGTTGAATAACGGGGTCGGGTAGTCCGGCCAGGCGTCCGACCTGGATGCCGTAGCTGCGGTTGGCTGGACCTTCTATCAGTTTACGCAAAAAGATGATCTGGTCTTTCCATTCGCGCACCGAAATGTTGAGGTTGTGTACACGTGGTTTGGCGCGAGTCAGTTCGGTCAATTCATGGTAATGGGTGGCGAACATGGTTTTGGCGCGCAGGTGATCGTGCAAATATTCGGCTACGGCCCAGGCGATGGAAAGCCCATCGTAGGTGGACGTGCCGCGCCCGATCTCATCAAGGATAATCAGGCTATTGGACGTGGCATTGTGCAGGATGTTGGCGGTTTCGGTCATTTCGACCATGAAAGTCGAGAGGCCGCGCACTAGGTTATCGGCCGCGCCGACACGTGTGAAAATGCGGTCGACAACACTCAGATCGGCCTTCCGGGCCGGCACGAAACTCCCGATCTGCGACATCAGGGCAATCAAGGCTACCTGGCGGATAACCGTTGACTTACCGGCCATATTGGGACCGGTAATCAGCAACAACTGACGATCGCTGCAATCAAGATGCGTGTCGTTGGGGATGAAGCTTTCGTTTTTTTGGAGGGCTTCGACAACCGGATGGCGGCCGTCTTCAATGTGAATGGCATCCGAGGCGTCGATGCTAGGGCGCACGTAATCGTTAAGGGCGGCCACCTCTGCCAGAGTGGAAAGGCTGTCGAGAATGCCGATGGTTTCGGCCGTCAGCATCAGGGACGCGGTCTGGTCGGTGACAAACCGGCGCAGTTCCTCGAACAAGGTGTATTCAAGTTCGTGGCGGCGGTCTTCGGCGTTAAGGACCTGGTCCTCGAACTCTTTTAATTCCTGAGTGATGTAGCGCTCGGCATTGGTAAGTGTTTGTTTACGGACATAATGTGCTGGGGCTTTATCGGCATGCGACTTCGTCAGCTCGATATAATAACCGAAAACCCGATTGTAACGTACCTTGAGTGACGGCACACCAAGAGCTTTTTTCTCTTTGGCTTCGATCCGCAGAATCTCGTCTTTGCCGTGCTCCGACATTAAAATCAAACTGTCCAGGTCGGAATGGTAACCCGTTTTGAACATACGTCCTTCACGCACGGTGGCGGGAGGCTCATCTACGATGGCTCGGCATAGCCGGTCGGTCAGATCGGGCAGCGGATCTACGGCCTGAGAAAAGCCGACAAAGAGATCGGGACGTTGTTGGTCGAGGAAAACCTTCAGTTCGGCGCAGGCTTGCAGAGCTTCTTTCAAGGTGACAAGGTCGCGGGCGTTGCCATGCCCCATCGTGATGCGTCCCGACAAGCGGGAGAGATCGCCCACGCGGGCCAGAAGTTCCCGAATCTCGGCGCGCAAGGTGCCATGTAAAAAGAATTCTTCCACAATGTTGTGACGTTCGCGGATACGGGCGACGTCCATCAGCGGGTAATTGAGCCAGCGTTTGAGTGTGCGTGACCCCACGGGTGTTCGGCATCGGTCGAGAATACCTAATAAAGATCCTCGCTTACGTCCATCGAGAATGGTGCGCTCAAGTTCGAGATTAACTTTGGTGGCCTCGTCAAGGACCATGAATTCCTTGGATGAATACGGGGTAAGAGCGGTTATGTGCTCCGCCCGTTGGCGCTGTGTTTCCTGTACGTAACTCATGAGTGCACCGGCTGCACGCAAGGCGAGCGGTAGACCGTCAACTCCGAAACCCTTCAGGTTGGATGTCTGGAACTGGCGGCACAACAATTCCTCGGCGCGCCGGGCATCGAATTCCACATCGGCGCGGTAGTCGATCAGGGGCCGGGCGTTCCAGGGCAACCAGCGAGCGATTTCTTCGGAGTCGCGCCAAGCATCCGGGAAGAGGATTTCGCGTGGGGTCAATTTGACCATTTCATTGGATAATTCCGCTTCGTCGTTCAGCTCGGTGCAACGAAATTCGCCGGTGCTGATGTCGAGTAGAGCGAGACCGAAGCGCTTTTCGTGTCCGAAAATCGATACCAGAAAATTATTTTCGTCGGCGGCCAGATTGTCACCATCCATGACCAGGCCGGGGGTTACGATTCGTACTACTTCGCGCTTGACCATCCCTTTGGCCTGCTTGGGATCTTCCACTTGTTCGACGATGGCGACCTTGTAACCTTTGTCGACCAGGCGCGACAGGTAACCCTGAACCGCGTGGTAAGGAACGCCCGCCAGCGGCACGGGGTTCTCGCTGTTTTTATCGCGGGATGTGAGAGTAATGTCCAACTCGCGCGCAGCCGTAACCGCGTCGTCGTAGAAGGTTTCGTAGAAGTCGCCGCAACGGTAGAAAATCAGACTGTCGGGATGATCCGCCTTAATTTCGAGAAAATGACGCATCATCGGTGTCGTGGCTGAGGCGGGTGTCAGGCTTTTTTTAGACGATTTGGCCATGGCAAGATTCAGGACTTGGGCGGCGTCAGCCGGGATTCGAGTCGGTCGATCAGGGAATAGGGATCGAGTGTGCGTTGGCCGAGGTGCTCGGCCCAATCGGTAAACTCGGGGGCTTCCAGCAATGCTTCCACCCTCAGTCGGAAACGATCGAGCAAAAGATCGTAAAACTGCAATTCAGCGTTTTGACGGCGTTTGGTCTCCAGGTTGTGGGTGGTGGCCAGCCAGGTCTGATGTTCGTCGATAGACGCGACGACTTCGTCGATTCCCTGGTTTTTGAATGCCACCGTTCTTTGAATGCGAGGGATCCAGGGATTGCCTTCTTCGGGATGGACCAACTCAAGCATCATTTTGATTTCACTCATTACTTTTTCGGCGCCCTCGCGGTCGGCTTTATTAACCACGAAGATATCGGCGATTTCCATTATTCCGGCTTTGATGGCTTGGATTTCGTCTCCCAGACCGGGCACCATCACCACGAGTGATGTGTGGGCCATCTTAGCTACGTCAACCTCGTCCTGACCCACACCGACGGTTTCCACGATGATCGGATCGGCTCCCCAGGCTTCCATCACGCGAATCACTTCGCCTGTAGATTTGGATAGCCCGCCCAGGTGGCCGCGCGTGGCCAGGGAGCGGATAAAAACACCGTCGTCTGTGAAGTGACGCTCCATGCGGCAGCGGTCGCCCATAATCGCACCACCGGAAAAAGGGGAGGTGGGGTCGATGGCCACCACGCCTACTTTGTTTCCACGTTCGCGGTAGCGTGTAATGATGTGGTCAACCAACGAAGATTTACCCGCCCCGGGGTTACCCGTGACGCCCAGAATGGCGGCTCGACCGGTGTGTGGATAAAGGGCTTTCATCTCGTCCACGACCGATTCGAAGTCGTCGTCCACCAGCCGCATTAGGCGTGCGGCTGCTCGTAGATCGCCTTGTAAAACGCGTTCACTCAAGTTCATGTGTTCATCATCCCAAGATCGGTCCATCATTGCGAGACGCCACTATAGCAGGATTGGGAGGCAATGCAAGCGCTCGCGACGCGTTTTGCGCGATCTGCGCGACTTTTGAATTGCCTCGTATCGGCTCTAGTTGTACACTGGCGAACATGACGTATTGTGATCACCGATTCCGCCCATCTCTGTGTTTCCGCCAACTGGCGATGGGGACGCTGTGTCTGGTTGTTTTGTTTATCGGTGGCATGCTTCATGCCCAGGAAAGTCCCGATTGGGATGCCCGCGAATGGCGGGTGGAAGTGCGCCCCGGATACGCCTATTTAACCGACGGTGGAGATAATAGCCATGGTGCGACAGTCGGGGCGATGGCGGGCTGGCGTTTTTACGACAGTTTGAGCTTGAAACTCGACCTGGATTACAGCCAGTTCGGCCTGGCGAAAGGTGATCCGGGAGTCCGGTTTCTCGAAATGGCCCTTGGATTCAACTATGACATTGATGTTCTTTGGGTTATTCCGAGTATCGGAACAGGAGTGGGGCCGTTGTTTCGCCGCTACGAAGGGCACGATTGGGATACCCAGGCGGCTTGGCATATCATGGGGGCTCTGGTTTATCCCTTTAGTTCACTGATGGCGATCGGAATCGAAGCGCGTGCTCATCTGGTCGTTACCGATTTCAACCAAGATCCGCTCTATCTGACGTTCGTGGCCAAATTGCAGATGGCTTTTTGAGAATAACCCCCACGTAAAGAACCGAGCCGGGAGGGCTGGCTTCGCCGCTTTGGATGGTCGAAAGGTCTGGACAGACCGAAGCGCCTGTCCAGACCATATTGTCTGCTTGAGTGAGGGCCGGTAGGACAGCTTAAACCACTTCAACCAGTTCGAGAGCGAAGGTCAAATCCTTGCCCGCGAGGGGATGATTGCCGTCGAGCACGATGTAATCGTCAGCGACTTCGGTAATGACCACGACCAGAACCTGGCCTTCCGGACTTTGAAGCTGTAGCTGCATCCCGACTTCCGGCGTAACATCCGGGGGAACCTGCGATTTTTCCACCTTCATGACCATGTCGTCACGGTAGTCGCCGTAGGCTTCGGCCACCGGTATGGTGATGGTTTTCGTGTCACCGACTGTCATGCCCTCGATGGCGGATTCGAAGCCGGGAATCACTTGATGTTCACCGACTTTGAATTCCAGAGGATCGCGGCCGGCCGACGAATCGAATGTGCTGCCGTCTGCCAGTGTACCGGTGTAGTGCACGCGGACCGTATCTCCCGATTTCACGATAGTCATGTTCATCCTTTCATCTCGTCAATTCAAAGAGGGCAACCTAGCACAATTTGCCGTTAAGATGGGCAAAAAATCCCGAAAAATGCCGAAATTTTCGTAATGTTAGAAAAAATATTAGTTGGATGTCTTGGAAGGAGGGCTTCGATAAGTGCTATCAGTGGCGCAATGGTAATCGACCTGCATATATCGTTAAACTATGTGCATTCATTGCAGATTGCCTAAAAATGAAACGTAACAGTCGCGCCAAGGTTTAGTTGCACCACCGGCAACCAAAATACGGGTACATCATCGGTGACGGTTTGCACTTCACCCATGGTTGAAACCTCTTCAGGATAAACGACGAATCGTTCCACTACGTGTTTGTGCATACCGCCGGGGAGAATGGAAGGGCGTAGAAAGAAACCGAAGGAAAGCCAATCTTCGAAATTATATCCGGATTCGAAAGTCATGGAAAAGCCAACATTGAAAGCGGATAACGTCCCATCGAGATTATCAGTTTTGCTCCAGATCCAGGCTTGCATTAACTGAAGGTTGCCGTATACGCCGACATACCAATCGTCGAAGGAATTCAAGTAGCCTATGCCAAGGCTGATTGGAAGCAACATGAAATGCATGGAAACAGCCATTGAAGTGGAATATGTTTTTGAAGTTTTCCACTTTGTATTCTCGAAAGAGGGATAGATTCCGAGGTCCAGGCGTAAGGCTATTGGTTCATAAACTTGGTAGGCGAAACCGAAATCGACGCCTATCGCGTTGGCTGTTTTTGTAAAACCGGTCATGTAAGAAGTCGATACATGAAGGTGATAGGGAGTGGATGAGGTGTCGATAAAATAAATAGGCTGTGCGCTAGCTCCCATTTGGGGGCTGACGAGGGGGGGCAGGGATTCGTTTGTTGGGGTCGACTCGTTTGGTTGAGACTGGTCTGGAATGGATACAGCTTCCTCCGGTCGAGGGAGGGAGGCTGGTGTTTGCGGGGCTGTCGTCTCTGCTGGAATTACCCGCTCTTTCTGCTGTGCCGTGTTACTCGATTGTGAGGTGGAAGTTGTTCTTCCCGAGGCGGGAGCGAGGTGCGATTCCGCGTCGGCCACGCGCTCTATCGCGAGCATGAGTTTGAGTGACAGAGCTTGTGCGATATCGAAAGGGGACTCTTGCCCATCGATCGTCAGCCAAGTGACGGGAGTCGGCTTCCCGTTCCCGTTCTTTCGTTCGATTACGATACGATCGGATTCGATCGCGATAAGAAAAAAACGGCAACCGTTTTGTTGCTGGCTGGATATCGCTTCCGGAGACTGACACCAGCGTATTTCATAACGTCCGGTGTTGCGCCTGGCTATGGCATCTTTTATCTGGTCGTCGTCCAGTTCGTTTTGGGTTGGAGAAGATGAACTTGAAATCGTGACACAAAATTCGAGTGTTTCAGCGCCGGTAGAAGTGGTGGATACGAGAAACCATACCATCATCAGACAAACGAAAAAGGTTATCCAGCGCATATCCGAATACATCGATCATTAATTCCCGGTTGGGCACTGACGTCGTAAAACGATCCCAGACTCGGTATCGCCGAATTGTTCCATGAATCTGCGAAAGTGGGGCCTTGATGGATGACGACACTCTTCTTTCGCCAGTCGATAGAGTGCTTCGAAAAGGAAGTTTCCAGAAGGAAAACGGTGAAGATAGCGTTTCCATACCGCACAGGCGCGGCTTCCTTCGCTGTGGCGATCATACAATGCGGCCATTCCGGCAAAAGCATTCTCTGCCTGCAAAGCTTGCTGTGTTTGAATGAGTATTTCATAGACCTGAACGGCCTCTGTTTGGCGTCCGGCTCGTTCATAGGCGTCGGCCAGCAAGAAACCCACTTCTTGTCCGCTGTTTGACGCCGCCGATTGCAGGTAGCGATTGAAGAAATCGGCGGCGCTCTTGAAGTCGTCGTCGGCCATGGCTTGCTCACCCTGCGTTCTAAGATCGGCCAAATACGCTGTCTGCCCCAGAATACGTGTGGAATCTCCCGCATTTAAAACCAAGCGCTCACGGTGTTTTCCTTTCGGCTCCACCCACACTCGACCTTCGCTAACGGAAACCCGTGTCGCCTGGGGCGAAAGCTTGCGCACGCTGAATTGCGTGCCTTTAACCGTTACGATGGCGTCTTCCGTCTGTACCTGAAAATGCTTTGTTTTATTCAATTTGTCTACGTTAGCGGTGATAGAACCGCTTTCCAGCATGATGATTCCGCTCGTTTCGTCTGCCGCTTGGATGATCGCCGTCGATTCGGGAGAAAATGACACGTCGGCACCAACCGGGAAATGGAAAGATTTGTTCGTTTCCTGAGAAACGGTAATGCGTCCTCCTGGGTTTGGCGGCCTGTTATGACTTTGTATCATGTAGAGAAAGCCAATGGTCACGATAAACGCCGTTAACGAGGCCGCGACAACTAGTCTGGGAGATTTTCTTATGATATTCAATGCATAGCGCGTTTGGATCCGATTTTGCGATCGTTCAATCTCTGGCTGTAGGTTTCGCCAGATCGCCGATTTGGCTTCCGGCTCCAATCGCTGGCTTCGCAGGTCATCGAGCTCGTTTCCCAATGTTTGGTATTCGTCGAAAATTCGCCGACACTTGGCACACTCCTGCAGGTGTCGTTCCATCTCGCGGGCTTTACTCGAACCAAGCCGTTTGGCAATGTAATCCAGTATTTGTTCGGGGCGGCAGGGTTGAGTTTTATTGCTTGTCATGTCCAACCTACCTGTTTTTGATCGGTGAGATCACTGTTCTGATCTTCTCGGGTGGCCTGTTCGATCAACTGGTTGCGGATACGTTGAAGACGCTTGAGTACCGTCGCTTTTTTCTCCTCAAGAGCGATCGCGACTTCATCCGCCGTCAGTTCTTCCACATAATACAAGTGGAATGTCACGCGTTTGCGCTGATCCATTGACGACACGGTATCCATGACGCGTGAAATCTCTTCCCGTGCCAAGGCGGAAGCCTGAATTTTTTCAGGAATTGTATCATTTTCCAATTTCTGCCGCCAGAGGCCGTGAAGGAGATTTCGCCGCTTCCGTCGTTTGAGTTCGTTGAGGCAGGCATTGCAGGTGAGCCGATAGATCCAGGTGCCCAGTTCGGCATCGCCGCGAAATCCATGGATTTTGCGAAAGATCAACAGAAAGACTTCCTGGGAGGCATTCTGGGCGTCGGAGTCGTTTTGAAAGTGTTGCCAGGCCAAACGATAAACACGATCGACATACCGGTCGTAAAGAGCTCGAAAAGCTCCCGAATGGCCTTCGCGAATACCGTTCAAGATGGCGACATCGTTAGCAAAGCCGAACGAAACCACGTTTGTCCCCTCGTTTACATCGGCAATTTTGTTAGGGGATTTCTCCCTCATCTGACCTTCACTTTATGTAACATAATTTAATGCGTCTAAGCCAGTTCTTCATGGAGTCTCCAATGCCTTTAGTCAGTTTATTTCTTTATCCCGTTTCTCCTCAAGCCGATTTTTTGTCCATTCGAAGCTTATCGTGGGTGTTGTGGACAGCTTTTCCGAGGCTTTTCGGTGAAAAACCTGCATGCCGTCGATTTCAATCGGTGCGCTGTAATCTTCAAGCAGCGTCGCCATGCGTGGGATGCTTCGCGCGGGAAAATCGTATCCGCGAAATCCGATCGGACTTGTGTCGATAAAAAGGCTGGGAGGAGCCTCTTTCCAGCGGCGTTCGAAAATCCGCCACGCCACTTCGGAAATATAGTGTGGATCGTTCGGTACGCGTCGATCCCGGCCGCCTTTGATATCGGCCCGAAGTCGGTCGAGCGCCGAAGCGTTTGCGTCCAGAAACATGCCTTTGCTGCCATGTTTGGCGCCGACCAGTTGTTTCAAACTGTAAAAGCCGGCAAAAGGATTCCGACGCACATCGAGATACCATTGTGGGGCATAACCCCAAATGAAGATCGCGTCGTCGGATCGGCTGGTCTGAAGGATATGCGCTTTCAACGTATCCGGGATATTTTCATTGAATTTGCTGTACCCGGAGAGATTGATGCCGAACCACACCAGGCTGGAAACGAAGCAAAAGCCGACGATGACTTGGCGAAGGCGGCTACGCCAGCCGTAGGCCCATTGGGATGAAATGAGCAAACGCGCGGCTGTGGGAGCGGCCAACACCGATAATGGGGTTAAAAAGAGAACAAAGTAATGTGGCAGGAATCGTGCGCCGAGGGAAGTAGGAATCCACGTGGCCAACACCGTAATGGCGGCGAAAAACATCATCTGGTGCGAGAGGTTCTTCACGTCTCCCGACTTGAGCAGTGTCCGTAGCGACAACGCAGCCAATAACCAAAGCGGCCATGCGGGTAGACCGATCTGAAAACAGCGAAGGATCAGTTTTAAAAAGAAATAAGCGAAGGAATAGTGGTTGTGTTCGGCGGCATGGATCATTTGATTTTCGAGAACGAAATGCAGCGCTTGGGCGAAAGCGTCATGCAGGAAAAAATAGATAGCCAGGGCTGCAACCGGTAAAAGGAAACCGCAGCACAAGGCGGTCAGCGGCCATGCCAGCGCTTGTCCGAAGCGTTTTCTCAGTTGGGGTGAAACAATCGGCCGTAGGCAGAAATACAACACCGCCGCTAAAAAGAGGACTCCGGACTGACTTTTAACCGCAGCCGCTAGCGCAGCGCAGCTTCCCATGATGAATAATGGCCATAATTGCTGAACAGGATGACGGTTTTCTTTTTCATTTTTCAAAAAGAGCGCGAAAAACAAAAACGCCAATGCATAGAAACCGTTGGCGATCAGTTCGCCATTGACGCTTAAAAACTCGCTACCACGATAAAAGGTTGAAAAAATCGCATAAAGGAAAGCTGCGGCCAGTCCTGCTTTACGTGCTCCAATGACGAAGAAGGCGGATCCGAGCGCGAGCGTGGTGAGCATCGCCCAAGCAGCCCCGAAGAGATACACCGAGCTGCTGATCCACGGATCGCTCAAGCGTGCAATCCATGAGTAGATGAACAGCATGAGAGGCGGAAGCTGGACGACGATGTCCCTGTAAAGAATCTGGCCGTTGTTCATCAGGTTTCCGAGAATGCGCCAGGAGGGTTCATCGATCAACCAGTAACCGTCGTGCATCAAGGTCGGGATTCGTAGAAAAAAGCCTAAGCAGGCGATCAGCCCCAGGCGATAACGGTCGTGGATCGCCGATGCGCTTTCCACTTGGACAAAAAATGCAGCCTGAGACGGCATTGCACGCGCGTGAGAATGCACCAACATCCGGCCACTTCGATTCATGAATTATCATCCTTCGATCCATTGTTTCCCGTTAGACAACTCTTCCGCGGTTTTGAGGACAGAATGGGTTAAAAAAATCGACCGCAACTGAAACTTGGGTGTTGGAAGGACGTTCGGAGGACTTTTCAGTTTTTGGGGAGCGAGTTGTGAAATTGAAGAATCACGAACGAATTCGTTTTTCGATTTTCGTATGCTTGCCCGTGAGCGGATGATTGTGATAGAATGGTTGGCCAAGTTAGGAAAGGGAGGCTGGATATGGCCAAGATTGATCGTCCCGAAGCTGCGCGTCGACTGGCTCGCGCCATTGCATCCGATGTGTCGCTTTACAATGAAGACAAGATCATCGGTGGGTTGGAGAACGACAACCTTTTCGATGTCATGAAGGCCGAAATTCAAGAGGGTCGCGATCTTTATGAAGCGCGCGTGGACGAGGAATTACGTGTTACAAGTAATTACTACGAACGCGCCATTGTCGATATTTTGGTCAAGTACAAAGCCGACGTCGAAACCGATATCTGGTAAGCGTTATCCGCTCTCCGTATTCGACCCCCATTTCAAAGATGAAAATCACTTATGCCTGTCACACAAACCGACGACAGAATCCGTGTGTTTACCCTTGAGCGTGGTTGCGCCTCCCTCCGTCTTGATGCCTTCCTCGCGTCTGTGGCTGGTGTGGCACGGAGCCAGATTCGTCGCCACATCGACCAGGGATTGGTTGTGGTTGATGGTGTTATCGCGGTCAAAGCCGGGGTGAAGCTGTCGGCCGGGCAGGTGGTTCAATGGCAGGAACCTGTTCTCGAACCCCTCGAAGCTATCGCTCAGGAAATTCCGCTCAGTGTCGCCTATGAAGATCACGATCTGATCGTGGTTGACAAACCGGCGGGGATGGTGGTACATCCGGCGGCTGGAAATCCCGATGGGACTATGGTGAATGCGCTTTTGGCGCACTGTTCCGATCTCGCCGGTATAGGGGGAGTCATACGTCCCGGAATCGTCCATCGGCTCGATAAGGACACGTCCGGTCTCATCGTGGCCGCCAAAAATGATGCGGCGCAAAACGGGCTGGCCGAGCAGTTTGCCGAGCATTCGATCGAGCGTGTCTACGAAACTTTCGTTTACGGGCAATATCCCGAGGAAGTGGCTCGTATCGAAGCGAATATCGGTCGTCATTCCAAGGACCGCAAACGTTTCGCCGTGGTTGACGGGCATGGCAAACATGCCGTGACCCACATCGAATGTTTGGCGATATATGGTCAGATAAGCCACCTGCGCGTCAAACTGGAAACCGGCCGTACCCATCAGATCCGGGTGCACCTGTCGCATCAAGGGTATCCGGTCGTGGGTGACCCGCTTTATTGTCCGTCACGCAGGGCGCGGCGCGTGATCGATAAAACGGTGCATGATGCGGTTGCCGGTATCAAACGGCAGATGTTGCACGCCGGTGTTTTAGGGTTTACACATCCAATTCTTGGTTCTCAATTGCGCTTTGTTTCAGGTTATCCGACCGACATGCAGCAGTTGCTTGATGTTTTGGCGTCTTATTATGGAGCATCTTGATGTCCGACTTCATCAACGTTCCGGCTTTCAGCGACATTGGCGCACTGGCCCATGGCTTTGGGACCGCCGCTTTCGATCTTGATGTGGGAGCGGAACATACTGAAACGATAAATCGGCGTGTCAGGGCGACCAGCTTTGCTACCGCTATAAAACGGGCTTGCTCTGAAGCCGGACCTGTCTTCAAGGACGTCCTGACGGTCAAACAGATCCATTCGGCAAATACTTTGGTTGTACGGCGGAACGACCGTTTTATCCCGCCCGCCAACACGATTCGTTGCGATGCGATCGTTACGGATTGTGTGGGGTTGATGATCGGTATTCGTACGGCGGATTGCTTACCGATTTTCATTTTCGACCCAAGGCGCCCGGCGGTGGCCGCGATACATGCGGGGTGGCGAGGGACTCATCAGCGCATTATTCGACACGTTATCGATCGGATGATGAAGGAATTCGGTAGTCAACCCGAAGAGTTGCTGGTTGCTCTGGGACCTTCCGCCGGACCGTGTTGTTACGAGGTTTCAGCGGAATTGGCTGATGAATTCTCCGTGTTGTTCGGCGATAAGGCGGTATGGCGCGAGGCCGGTAAAGCCAGTCTGGATCTTCCCACGATCAATCGCATTCAGGCCGAAGAGTATGGAGTTTTGCCCCATCACATTCATCATGCGGCACATTGCACGATTTGTTCGGTCGATCCGACTTTTTATTCATGGCGTCGCGAACGCGAACGCGCGGGGCGTCAGTACAATTACATTGGTTTGTGTTGATCATGGCCCCGAAATGATTCGGCAATAGGAACACAGGAGTGGTACGGTGGCCCGAAAAAGGCGTGATTGGAAAAAAGATGATCGGGTGATTTTCAACGATCTGGGAAACTGGGGATCGGGGCGTATCGAGAATGAAAGTGAGCCGTCCGACAGTTCGCGTTGGTATTGGGTTGCCGTGGACGACGTGCCATGCGGCGCGCCCCCATGCGAACGCCGTTTGTTGCGGGCAGATGATTTGTGCATCTATAGCGAGCGAAAATGGCGTGTTATTTCGGATAGTTTGACGCGTCTACAAGAACTTCGCCAGGAAAAGTCAGATCTACAAGCTCGAATTCTTGAAGCTTTCAATGCTGATTGGGACGAACTCACCCCTTGAATATGTGGTTTTCCGGAAATCAAATCTACAGCGTGCTTTTTAAGCTTGATTTGCTTACTCGCCGCGTAAATGCTTCTCGATTCCTCGATTGACTTTCACCAGATTCGGCTTGATCAAGGCCAGGACCAGTTTCTCGACTTGCCCCGTGATCGTTCTGGCCAAAAGACGAGGAATCATGGGGTGTTTGGCGAGATCGAGATTCAGGTCGCCGTTCAATGTGACCGTGCTTTCTTTATCGTCACCGGCGAACGTGTTTTTGCCGCGAACATCCACATATTCACGGAAAAACATCATCTCCAATCGGTAGCTGACCGACATCGTTGCATCGTCCCACTCGGCGTAGTCGATCCAGCCGAGTTGGTCGGCGCTGATGAATTTTTTCAGTGTTCCCGGTATCTTGTCTTCAGCATACCAGTGGTTGACCAAGCGCAGTTTGCCGGGGCCGAGTTCTGTACGTTCGACACATTCAATTTTTCGAACGTCGGGTAGGTGTGGAACCAGTTCCGGGAGCTTGTCACGCATGGTGGTGAAAACATCTTTAAGAGGGAAAGGAAGATGATCGATCACTTCGAAATGCATGGTCATGCTCTCCGATATTGCGGGGTTTTAGCTTAAACGCGGCTATTGCCGGAATGGCGATAGCAAGTACAAAAAGAGCATAACGGAAAACGCTCTTCGGCTCAACCAAAACTTGAATGGTTGATTGAACGAGCCGGTTTCGCAGAGCCGAGACAGCTTGTTTTCATAAGGCTTCGGCTGAGCGGAGTTGCGGCGGAAGGCGGTCAATGTTAAGATATCGCTCGGAATTGAATGGGATTGAACAGGAGAACGGGTATGGCGAAACGAAACATCATGGAGAAGGCCGCGATCGCGCAGGTTAGCGGTCGTTACGGAATTGCTCCGCATTTCCCCGGTGGAATCATTACCCCCGGCCAATTACGCAAAGTGGCGGATGTGGCGGAAAAATATCAGGTTGATTTAATCAAATTGACGAGCGCACAACGTATTTCTCTTCTTGGCATTGACGAAGACCGTATCGATGAGGCTTGGGAAGATTTGCAGGAAACTCCGGGTGCCGCTATCGGCATGTGCATCCGCAGTATCAAGTTTTGTCCCGGTACGACACATTGTCCCCATGCTAAACAAGATGCGATGAGGGTGGGGTTGGAGCTTGACCGGCGTTTTCACGCTATGCCCCTGCCATTCAAATTTAAGATCGGTGTTTCGGGTTGTGTGATGCAGTGTGCCGAAAATGCGATCAAAGATTTTGCTTTGCAAGGGACGAAGGATGGCTGGAAGGTGCAGGTCGGCGGTTCCGGTGGAGTTTCTCCACGTTTATCCCAGGAGATCGCGTCCGATTTGACGGACGATGAAGCGATTGCGCTTTGTCATAAGGTCGTGGATCTTTTCACGAAGGAAAACGTGCGTAGTCGTCTCGGGAAGTGGATCGATAAAATCGGGATTGAAGCGTTTAAAGAGAAGTTGGATTTGGCTGATTAGCTCACTTTTATCCACGGTTTGTCTCCTCTGGTTAGTGATTGTATTTGCATTATGGAATAAGGCTTTACTGCGGGGTCTCTCCCACTACGAACACCGCAGGCGTTCAACTCTGAAGCTGCCTGATTTTGCAAGTAGTTTGTAGCGTTCCGTGACGCTTTGCGCTTGCTGATCTCTGGGAGAAACGTTCATGAGCTTTTCCGATAACAAGTCAGATGCACCTTTAAATATCGAGACGCAGCTAACGTCCAATCGTTTAGCCGATGAAAAAAGTCCGTATCTTCAACAACATGCAAGTAATCCCGTTTCCTGGTATCCCTGGGGCGACGAAGCCTTCAAGGCGGCGCGCGAGCAGGATAAACCGATCTTTTTATCCATCGGTTATTCTACTTGCCACTGGTGTCATGTCATGGCCCACGAAAGCTTTGAAGACCCGGAGGTCGCTCGTCTTTTGAACGAAACCTTTATCAACATCAAGGTCGATCGTGAAGAACGGCCCGACGTCGATCAGGTTTACATGACTGTTTGTCACCTGCTCACCGGTGGAGGCGGGTGGCCATTGTCTATTTTCATGACTGCCGATAAAAAACCATTTTTTGCTGCCACCTACATCCCGAAGCGATCCGGTTACGGGCGTAACGGTTTGCTTGAACTGGTTCCACGGATCCAAGAAATCTGGACAAATGAACGTGAGCGAATTGACGAATCGACTCACCGTGTCGTGGAAGCGCTTGGCCAGACGCAATCAACGAAGGCTGGTGATTTTCTTGATAAAACCGTTTTCGACAAGGCCTTCAGCCAGTTCGAGCGTTTCTTCGATGTTGAATTTGGAGGATTTGGAGACCGGCCAAAATTTCCGACACCGCATAAGATCTTGTTTCTACTAAGGTATTGGAAACGAACAGGAAATGAAAACGCCTTGGCTATGGCGGTTCACACGCTTGATGCGATGCGTCGCGGTGGCATTTTCGATCATGTGGGATATGGGTTTCACCGCTATTCCACTGATCGGCAGTGGTTGTTGCCCCATTTTGAAAAGATGCTCTATGACCAAGCCTTATTGGTAATGGCTTATGTGGAGGCATTTCAGGTGACCCGATTCGACCGATTTAAGCGAACTGCTGAGGAAATACTCCAGTATGTTCAGAAAGATATGACGCATCCAGGCGGAGCTTTTTACTCAGCTGAAGACGCCGATAGCGAGGGTGAAGAAGGTCGATTCTACGTTTGGACTTGGGACGAATTGAAAGAGATATTGGGAGAAAACGACGCTCAAAATGTTGCCCGGTGGATGAATGCCCAGGCGGGTGGAAACTTTATGGAAGAAGCGACGGGAGAAGCGATAAAGAAGAACATTCTCCATCGTCGCGGCAGTTGGGAGTCTCTTGCCGATTCGGAAGGTGAATCGGAAGCGAACCTGCTTGCAAAATGGGAACTGATCCGAGGCAAGCTTTTCGAGCGGCGTGAAGGGCGCATTCGTCCCTTGCGGGATGAGAAAATCCTGGTTGACTGGAACGGCTTGATGATTTCGGCCTTTATGCGTGCAGGGCGTGTTTTCGATCGACCGGAATATCTTGAACTCGGAACTAAGGGCTTAGAATTCCTATTAAAAAATATGGTTAGTTCCGATGGGCGTTTGCTGCACCGCTACAAGAGCGGTCAGGCGGAGATTCATGGCTTTGCCGATGATTATGCGTTTTTCATCCAGGCTTTGCTTGATGCTTATGAAGCCGGATTCAATGTGGAATTTCTACAGTGGGCGATTAAATGCAGCGACGCGATGGCCGAAGACTTCTGGGATTCCAAGCAGAGTGGCTTTTTCTTGTCTCCTGTCAACGGAGAGGCTCTTCTGATCCGGTCAAAAGAAATCTACGATGGGGCGGCTCCTTCGGCCAACTCCGTGGCCATCTCCAATTATGCGCGTCTCTATCGGTTGACCGGTGATGAAAAATGGCAAAGTATCGCCGAGCGAATCGTGCGTGCCTTTTCGGAACAGGTTCGCCAAGATCCTTGGAATTTTTCACAGTTTCTAATGGGGCTTGACTGGCTGATCGGTCCTTGTCAGGAAGTGGTATTTGTTGGTGATTCGGAGAAATCCGACTTTAAAGAAATGTGTAACGAATTAGAATTGCACTACATTCCAAGGCTAGTGCGGTTGGCTCGCCCCGTTGATGGTCCAGGTGTTGATGCCATCTGTAATTTAGCACCATTTACTTTGGAACAGGTTCCGATTGACGATTGTACCACCCTGTATATTTGCACGGACCACGCGTGCCAAAACCCCATCAATCGTTCCGAAGATTTATCCAATGCTTTGCAGCTTGCGCAGAATTGAAGCAGTAAATCTTATCCGGAATCACAATTAAATTGAAGAATATCCAATGATATCCGATCTCTTTTAATGTAAGGAGTTTTGGTAGTAATAAACGAAGGATAGAAAGACAGATCATGCCACCTGATACGCCGCATAATTTGATCCAGGTTCCTCCCAATGAGGTTGTGGATCCAAGCGATTACGGCCTTAGGGTTTTGGTCTCAAAAAACACGCAAAAGCTGTATGTGGCGTTTTCATTGTTTATTGAGAAGGAGCAGTTTCAGGAAATTCTCCGTGATCTGGATGTGGTAACGCCCCTTGATCTGAAAATATATGATGAAAAAGAAAAGCTTCAGGGGTTGATCGCTGAGCACGTGCCTATATTGATTGCAGATCAGAAGCGTTTGAATTGTCCGATGCCGGACCTTGATTTTTTCGACAATCACGAAGAAATACGTAAATATTTCGCAAAACGAGTGGCGGATTCACGCCCAAAATTTCCTCCGAAACTCCCCTTGATTCTCGTCAAACCCGGTATTATCGCCCGAAAACTGGATGCCGCCAGGATGGCCGAATTGTTGTCCATCAGCGATGTGTTTGGAAATGTCTTTGAACACGAACAACGGAAGATCGTGTCTCTGAAACCCGGAAAAGGAGTGAGCGAAAACGAAAAGGGAGAGATCATCAGTTCTCTCGAAGGTTGTTTGGAAATTGATGGGGAGTCTTTGTCCGTTAGTGAAAGTTTCCGAATCGATAACGTGGAAGATTGGCGCAGTGGAGATTTGCATTTTTCCGGTTCGGTTGAAGTTGGATCCCAGGTGATCCAGAATTTCGGGATCTACGCGGGGGGAGATATCATCATTCACGGGACTTCCGAGGGAGCCAACCTGAAATCCGGTGGAAACCTCGTGGTGAAAGAGGGAATTATCGGAGAAACCGGAAAAAGCGTCGAATCGGAAAAGAACATCGAAGCCAGGTATGCGAACCAAGCGGATATTTTTTGCCATCACGACTGTGAATTTAAAAGCGGATTGTTCCATTCCTCCGTACTTGCCCATGGAAAGCTGGTCGTTAAAGGCGGGGCGTTGGTTGGAGGACTGTCTTATGGCGCTTACGGGGTTGAGGCGAAAGAACTTGGCGGACCGGGGGCAGTCAAGACCGAGGTTTGTGCGGGGTTTTGTAAAAAAGCGCCGTATAGCCTGGATAACGTGATGCATGAAATTAAATCATTTAAAGAAATTTTGGATAAACTAAGTGAAAATGTTAATCCGTATTTGGAAAAACCCGACCTGCATGAGACTCTTGCCGCGGCTGAAAAGAAGGTGTTTCTGCAGACCCTTGCAAAGCTCAAACACTTGAAAACGCGTATCAAGGAACTGTCTGTGTGGCTACAGGATCACGATTCCGAAAAATGTCAGAATTCCAAGATCCGGGTTATTGGCAAGGTTTATACTGGAGTGTTGATCCGGATCAACAATTTTGCCCACGAAGTGAAAACCGACACTCAACATGTCGAGTATTTTGTAGACTGGGAAAATCGAAAAATCGGTGAACGACCTCTACGTTAGCAAACCTCTTATCCGTCTCCCAATTCATTGAGCCATTGTCGTAGGTGTTGTCCATAATCACTGCCGGCAAATAACGAGACATCGTTATGGCCGGCTTCTTCTACAATATAGATGGATTTCGGATTGTTGGCGGCTTTGTATAGCGAGCGTGCCTCCTCCAGTGGGATCAGTTCATCGCGACCGCCATGTACGACCAGAATCGGGGTATGAATGTGCGGAATTTTTTCAATCGACGCGTAGCGTTCGGATTTTAGGATCGTGTTGCTTGGGACCATGGGAATGAGATTACGCATTACGGAAGGAATCGATTGAAACGTCGACTCCAGGATCAACCCTTTTACCGGGGTGTGACGAACGACTTCCGTTGCAACTCCGCCCCCTAGAGATTTTCCCAAAATGACGATCTGATTCGGAGGGATATTTTGCTCAATCCGAAGCCATTCAAGAGATGCAAGTCCCGAAATATAGAGCAGATCCTCGGTGGGATGTCCCTCGCTTTTGCCATAACCAGGATAGTCGATCAGTAGCAGTCCCACTTCCAAAGGAGTCAACTCTTCACGGACTAGAGCCCAGTCGTAGACGGATTGTGCGTTGCCGTGAAAGTATAAAAGGGTCGGTCGATCGATGTCGGCAGGCCAGTAAAGCCCATGGATTGTCAATCCGTTTGATAAAGGTATCCAGGCTTCCAGGGCGTCTGCGGCATAGGCGGGAAGAGGGGCGTCGCGGTTCAGGATTATCGGATGATAGAGAAATTTTCGTATCAGGCTTTCGAACATGTCACCCTCCCGCCGGTGAGGCTTGCGCAGAGTGAATTTCGGCGATACCGTTCGGTTCTAGGTTAATCGTGAAGGATTGTTCACGGGTCAGACGAAGCGAGGTATCCTCGCTGTCTTCCGAGAGGCAAAATGGCAGTTGTTCACTGGCTAGAGAAACGGTCAAGGTTTCATCTGAATTGCCGGAATTAACAATAAAAGTGATGACAGTCTTGTTCTCGTAACGAACCGATAACAGTGTGACATCCACCGGTGCTTCGGCCAGACCTGCGGCATTATCGTCTCGATTAGCCAGCCAGAGGGGCGTTCGGTCACGCAGATAGCGGGTGGCTTCGGTTAGCGTTTCCCATGTATCTTTGTGAGAAAGGTCCATTTCACCGGCATCAAAAATGATCCCGGTTGCGCCGAACGCAATAGCGTGGATGGCCAGAGCTTTGAGCCGTTGGCTTGAAAGCCCGCTTATCGGGATGCGAACCCATACGGGAGTATCTCCAAGTCGATTGCGGGCGACACTGACTTCCAGGGCGGCTTCTGATTGAGATGGATCGAGCGTTGCAATGTATAGTTGAGCGATCTGATCAAGTTGGTCGTCCTGCTGCTGACTATCTTCCATAATAGCAAAAGGTTTTGGTGGGAACTGATTTTCCCCGAATGTCCACACCGCCGGAATATCATCAGCCCAACCAGAAGAAATTGCTCGGTCGGCTCCGATCCAGAATAGCAAGGGGACTCGGTTTCCTCGATCTACGATGGATTGCAGGAGGGTGAGTCGATTGCCGGTGTTGATTTGCTGCGGTGGCCAGAACGCGCGAACTGCCGCAAATAGATCCACGGCTTGTGCTTGAGGAAGAAACGTCTGCATGTGATAATTCAGCTCTGTCGTGTTTTCGCAACAGTTGTGGTTGCTTAAAACAAGATTGACACCTGCGGCTTTGGCTTCTTCGAATCGGGATGGATCGATTGGCTGTATCCCAATTGGGAAAATGGGGGTGTTGTTTACGGACAATCTTCCGGTTGCATCGAAAGTCGGCTGAAGAGGTGAGGAGGGGAGATCGGCCCCGTCTGATGGAGCAGAAATATTCGCGCGTGAACCGCAGACGAGATCTTCGCAGCGACCGTCCAGGCACGATGGCGTGATCCCGGTTATGGGGTCCGGGTCACCGCAGTCTAGGTCTGTCGTACAGCGCTTGCAACGGCCGTCTTGCAGATCACAGACAAGCCCATCTCCACAGTCGCCCGGACTGCATCCGTCTTCTGTTTCTTCGTCTTGGTCACCGGAATCACGATCCCCGCCTTCTTCGTTCCCGGTTTCGCTCTCGCGGTCTCCATCTGCAGCATCGTCTCCAGACGAAGAACAACCGATCATGATCAGCAAAAAGAGAAACAGACAAAGAATACGAACAGCCATGACAAAACCTCGATAATCCGGGAAGGAAGCATTGACGGGTATTATGTATCCGTACGTTTGTTTTTGCAACATGCAATATTGTGTGGGGCAAGCTTGCTTTTAACGTAGACGCAATTCGTAACCGGTGCGTTGCGCGAGTTTGGTTGCGTTTTCTACGACGGCACGGAACAGGCGGCTACGTCGATGTAATGAGGTATTTCGTGTGTAGCGTTGATATCCGGATGGAGTTGCATCAAGCAACAGAAGACTGGATCCACTTCGGATACTTGCTTCGAATCCACGGAACGTTTCTGACAAAGGAGTTGGAACCGAAATTGCCAGGTTTGAGTCGATCAGGCGGGTGAGTGAGACCAGCTTGAGAGCGGTTTCCACGTTATCATTCATGTTGAGGCTGGGATTGCTGATGGCGTTGGGTTGGAAAAGAGCGAAGACAAAGCCATCCAACTCATTTTTGAGAGCGAGGGCGAAGTTTTCGAATAATCGATCGATGGAAACTCCGGGTAAACCAACCACCATTCCGCCAATGATGCCATAACCAAGGTCATATAAGAGGCTGGGGGTGTTTTGCCGGTGATGGGCTTCTCCATGTGATGCGATTTGACTGTATAAATTATAGCCTGGAGGATCGAAACGGAATAAGTAACTATCGGCTCCCGCATCTTTCCAGAGTTTAAGGGATTCGATTGGGCGGTCACCCATGGCCAGTGTGATATGTAAAGAAGTTGTTGCTCTTATCCGTTCGATCAATGAGGCGATCATGGTCGGGGAGTAGGCCACGTCGTAGCCGCTTTGAAGAATGAGGTGACCCATTCCCTGATGGTCCAGCTTTTGCACAAGCGCTACGATTTCATCGAGTTTCATTCGATATAGACGCTTTGCTCCCGGTCCTCCCTGCCAGTCACAGTGGGCGCAGGCAAAACGACAGTGGTTGGATATGTTCACGCTGGCACAGGTGTCGATTTTACCGGTATAAGGCGAACCCTGTCGTCTCATAACCTCTTGCTGCAATTCTCTCAAACTGTGGGATTGGTAAAGGTTCAGTAAGCTTGAAGAGCTGGTTGCTAAAGCCCCGGGCATTACCGCGAGGGGTACTGCGGTGTGGTTATCCTCCCCCGCTTTATGGTTGAAGATACCGCCCATCCTTCTATCCTCGACTTTCGGCCTTCAACACGAGACGGGGTCGTCTGTGACGATCCAGGTTTCAGTGTATCTTAAAAGGGCAGACCGTTCAAGCGAAAAGAAACTCTTTTCAAGTCCCAATCGTCCAAAATGTCCTTGTAAATCAAGGTTAGAACGAAACCAGTGGATTTGCAAGTAACAGAAGCGAAGGGCTTTTGTTTTGCTCGGCGATTATGCCACATTGTCTCCGGAATCACTGGGTGTTTTCGCTGCAAGGTAGGCGATCAGTGCCGCCGTAATCAGACCGTTGGCGATAACCGCTCCTCCCCGCATGACCGGAGGAATGCCGACCAGCAGGAGAGTCAGGCAGCCGATGGCTAGCGCGACAGAGAAAGTGGGTGCGAAGCGGGTATTGGGAATCGGTGTCCCAAGAGCACCGGCTCGGCTGGTCGGGGATAGAATTATAGCCAAAGTGGGTGCGACAAAATACAGGGTGGCCGAGCCGGAATCGACGTGTATGGCGAAAAGAACCCCGAAAGCGAGGGTCAGACCGGCGGCTAGAAGCGCTTCACAAAGCCGTCGGGTATTTAGAGCCCAGGAACGGTCGCGTCGCCAGACGAAGAGCGCCCACAAAAAGACGATACCGAGCATCCCTTTGAAAAGACTGCCCAGCAGTTGTTTCTCGGCGATGGGAGCCACCGCCGGGTATCCACTGACGGTGAAAGCGACTTCGCTGCCGTTGTTGGCTTGCGGCTGTACCTGATCGATGAATACACCCTTGGCACGTGACAGGAAAGCGCCGGGGATGGTCTCCGTATGTATGCTGTTTGAAAGCTCGGTGACCATTTTATCGCATAAAAGGGATATTTGTATGTCTGCAAAACGGACCAGCAAGGTGTCTGCTAACTGGTCTGATAAAGAATCGGGATATTCAAGTTCCTTGAAGGATGGCAAAGAGCGAATCAGTTTACCCAATGAGTCGTGGGCTTGCTGTCCGTCGATTGTCAGTTTATTTTGAATTTGAGCCCACTCTTCGTCGCTGGGGACAAAGGGGGATTCAGGCGAATTCATGAAATCGTGAAGTTTAGTGTGTGCGGTGTTTACAAAATCGGGTGGAAGGTCTTTTCGCTGTAATGCCGTCGCTTTGGCTAATGCTGCCTCAAATTCCGATGTGTCGAATTTTAGCTTGTAACGATGTAAAAGAGCTTCGAGACGTTGGCGAGTGGCTTCCGCGTTCATTTGTTTCGAGTCTTCAACCGCTTTGCGGGCGGCGGCGGTCCATTCGTCGGCGGTCAGGTCGGATTTTCCCGGGACGCGCGCAACGATCATGGCTTCTTTGCGATCTTCGGAGACCAGTTGCCGAATATCAGGGTTGCCATCGATGAAGAACCATAAATTTTGAAGAGCGCCGGGGTCGTTCGGAATGCGATGCTGGCCACTGAACTGTTTGCCGAGAAAACCCAGAATTTGAGTGATGGAGCGGATATCTACAAATTGGGGACTTCCCTCCAATTGGTCGGTCAAACGCATCAGGCGTGCCGCATGGGCCGGGTTTCGGAAATCTCCCCGTGCACTGATTTGCAGGAAATCCGATCCTCCAAAGCGTCGGTTGAAAAACTCGACACCTTGCCCGATTTCGTCGGATTCCGAAAACAGTTCGGATGGTTGCAGGAAAAATCGGAGATGGCCAGTTAACGGTATACTGATCAGTAGCAGAACAATGGCTGAAATACGCAGGTAACGAGCTGTTTTGCGAGAGAACGGTTTGACGAGCTTGGCGGCTTCCTCCGATGGGTGAAGCCAACTGAGCAAGGGTAAATAGCCGATCCAGGCAAAAAGGGCAATGGCGATGAAACCCACGGCTGTTGTCAACATGAAGGCCGATAGGTAAGCGGTTGTAAAAATCGATACGACGAAAAAAGCCAAAGCGCCGCCAAGAAGCAACCGCAGATCGACATGTGAAAAGGGCAGGGGAGAATCCGGAGACTTCGAGGTGTATAGATGCCGCTCGGCGGCACGCGCGTTGAGGGCCAAACCTGCCGCCAGGGTTATCAGGATCGCGTTTAGGGATGTGGTGGTAAGTGGAATTGCGAAGATACGCAACAAGCCGAACCACCATAACAGGGGTAAGCCGGATCCTAAAAGGACGGTAAACACGACCAGCGGGCGGCGAAGGCGGATCAAGAGTACGAGGAGAACCCACAAGGCGAACAAGGGGGCCAGCCAAGGTAACTGCTTGTAAACGTGGTCGGAAATCAGATTGGCGATAAAGGGCGCGCCGAAATAAAAGGCTTTCATGTCGCCCTTTTCGGCTTCAACCAGCTTTTGCACGATACGTGCAACTGTTGGTCCGTCTTTACGTGAATCAGTCCTGATGATGAGCACGTAACCCATCAGATCGCTGCTGACCAGGGAGCCGGGAACCTGGGTGTCGGCCAGAATACGTTCCGAAAGCCACTTGCGTGCTTCGGGGGTGCGTGGAATGGACGACACCAGCAACATGGCGTTTAATGTGCCGAACTCGTCCTCCTGGAGCGTTTCAACGTTGGTCAGGCTACGAGCCAGCAAGACACCTTCGGCTTTAAGCTCACTCAGTTTGTCAGTGATGCGTGCCACGGTCATGAGGCTGTCTGAAGTCAGGGGGGTATCCGGTTCTTCCAACCCGACCATGAGAACGTCGAGAGCGCCGAATCGGCGGGTCAAATCGAGCCAGAACTTGACATCCGGGTCGGTCTGCGGCATGAATTCTGCCGGATCGGTACTAAATGGGATGCTGGGAGCAATGGAGATCGAGAACACCGTGATCAGGATCGTGAGAGCTAGGCACAAAAGCCTGCGTTTAATTGACCATTCTCCCATTCGCCGCCACAAAGATGCCAGTCCCTTATTCGGTTTGTCTGCAATCGCCACGACCGTTCCTCGCTAACAAATTGAAGGTCAGCTATTCAACTTCCGGTGCGTTCAGGAAGAGCCCTTGGTAGTCATTGCGCAAGGTTTCGCAGGTGAACGCATTTTCTCCTGCTTCTTCCCCCGGTACACGCAAATAGTGGATGGGATGTGTTACTTCCGTGGCGGTAATCGGCGCCACCTGGTCGAGGCCGAAGGTCGTGCCCTCAAAGGCGTGTTCGTCGATCTGGAAAACGACGGTAGATGTTATCCAGGTTTCATCATCGCTTAGCTGGGCTTCTGCGATATCCCACACGGCCCGGCGGATCATGTAGCGGTCGCCTTCGGGATTCAAAACATGAACGGTGGCTCCAGTATGGCCGTCCTCATCCTGGTCCCATATTTTAGGCCCATTGGGATCGTCGCTGGGGAGCGGATCGTTGATGATGTCATCCATATCTTTCAGTCCCCAGGTCCAGCCCATTTGTTGATCCGGCATCGTGCCGTCACCGGGCAGAATGAAGGTGATAGGAGCATTTGCGAGCGCGTCGCGTAGGGCAACGGGGATTTCATTAGTGCCCAAAGGAGTGCTTCCGCTTCCGCCATCGCCCGCGTCGATATTAACGACCTGGTTGCAGAAAGTCCAAGTCATCTCGGTCTCATCTTCCGAGATATCGGCGATAAACAAGTTGTTCAACGTGATGTCCCAGGGCGAGCCCAGAGGAGCCATCGTGCCGTGAAGAACCATCCGCACGGCCCAGCGTCCGACCAAGCCTTCGCCTTCGACTTTTTCTAGCTCGATTGCTTCGATTTCCTCCTCTGCATCCAAATCGCCATCCGTGTCATAGCGGTCGGACAAGCGCTCGGCACCGTCCGTTTTCCAGCCACATCCCGGAACCGCCAGCAGGAAAGATAAAACGAGAAACGTACTGATCATTGTGTATGTATTTGTCATGACTCTCTCCTACCAACTGACCTTGGCCTTCAAGAAGGCCACGTTACGCCCCGAAGCTTTTTGCCCGAAGTAAGTTTTGCTGCCGTAATCATTCGGGTCCGACAGCTTGGTGCTCCCGAAATAGAAGAACGCACCGCCGATCAGCTCTACGGATGGGTAAACGATCCAGGTTATTTGCGGGAACAGGGCATCGGAACGATCGCTGGCGCTGATGACGTTGGCCAGGCGAATCTGAAATTCATTCTCGAAGAATTTCATTTCCACGGCTGTCGATACATAGTGGTGAAGACCGAATACCTCGTTGAATTCATCGAAGAAGCCGTATACATAGATGACGTTCAAATACAGCCACTGGGTGAAGGCGTAATCGAAACCGCCCGAGGCCTTCACGAACGGATCGGTTTTCAGCACGGTATTCGCAAGGCGCAGATCGGTCAATTCCGTGCCGTTTTGGAATGCACGCATGGCGAAAACGATTTCTTCAGGGAAAATCGCCGCGACCTCCCCAAAGAAGCCCACGTCGAAGAACCACGGGGCCGAGTAGCTGAAGTCGAAACCGGCGACATGCATTTTCGGGTACATGACTTCCGCTTGATAAAGAACGTTCAACTTGCTTGGATTGTCCGGGTCGCTGTCGACATCCGCAACCGCCGTAACCGGGATCGGGAATTGGAAACGACCGTAGAAATAGCTCAGTGAAAAATCGAGATCGCCGACGCGGAACTGCGCCTTGGCGGCTGCCTGACTGTTCTGAATGTTCATTTTGGGGCGAATGGTATTGACGATCGGTGTTTCGAAGTTCAGATCACAGGCGTTGAGAGAGCCGAATAAGTCAATGAGTTGCTGAACTTGATCTGATTTCAGCGGCGGTGTTGGGGCGCTTTTGAAACAACCGTTATCCTCATATTCCACAGCGAAAGCCAAGGGAGCCGAGGGAGGAAGCATGGCTGGTTTGAAGAAGGGAATCCAGATAAAATGCAGCGAGATCCAATCGGCCGGGTAAAGGTCGATTTCGAGCATTTCATTCGGAACTTTGGCCGAATAATCGAGCGGATCGGAAAGATCCATGGCGTTGAGGTTGTTGGTGGGGTTGAATTGATCCACCGTTCCCCAGTTCTGGATCATGCGCCCGATTTTCAGGTCCATGTTTTCCCATAAGAAACCTTTCACCATCAGGTAGGCTTCGTCCAGGTGAAGGCTCCAGGGATCGACCTGATTGCGGCGGGAATACTGCGACAATTCGTCGGCTTCGTTGAAGCCGTAAAAGCGCAACCGCGTATCGATGACGGTCATCACCTTGTCGGTCGGGAAAATGTCGAGTTTGAAGCGGACATCGTTGCGGTTCATCTGGAAGGCGTAATCTTCTTCATGGTCTGCGCCGCGATAATCATCGATGTTGTACCGGATATCGCTTTGAACGAAGCCGGAGAACTCAACCTTGTCTGTCCAGTTCTCGGCGGATGCCGAAGAGTATGAGAGAAGCCAGACGACCAGAAATAGGCCTAATCCCACAACCGTCTTAACTCGAAAGTTAACTCTACAAATCGAAAACATAGTTTAACGCCCCCATTGCAGATGTCGCGTCGTGAACATGGACTTGGTTAGTCCCTCATTTACGCGGAAGTCTTTGATTTCCATAAATGTTTCATGCCCGGTACGCGGGTCCGACATGGATACCATCCCGAACCGCTTTGCACCTTTTTCAAATGTGGTGTAGTTCCAGGCCTTGAATACTTTAACTAAGGTGCCGCTTTTATCGTAATATTCGATGCCCGATTGGCTAAAGGTGTCTTTCTCTACGGTTATGATCAGGTAAGAATAATTACTTTCGCTTTTAGGCTTGCAGCGTAATCGCCATTGGGTTTTGGTTTCCGAGTCGATTGATGCTTCGTAGTCATCCGCATATTTGGTGGCGGCCATGTCATCGTTGGTGAAATCCGAGCCGGCGAAAGTCTGGTTCATGTTGTGGGCGGCAACGCGGCGGACTTTGCGAAAACCCGGCAGAAAGACATACATCCTGTCGCGGCTTTCGATGAGGGTACGCAAGCCTTTCAATTCGCCCGATCCGATTTTGATCAGTCTTTTTTGCGTGCCGAGTTGATGCACCGTAAGCTGGTATTTTTTTTCTGATTTGTCTGTGCCGATGATTTTGAATTCAACATCCATGGTTTGGTCGTCATATCCGCTAATGGTGGCATCCATTTTTTGCAGGATTTCGACTACGTCCGGTGTGTTGGCTGCCTGAGCCGATAAGGCCGTAAACAGGGCGATAAAGATGATGGCTGGAATCAGTCTGCGCCGGGCGACCGCGTGAGGATAAAACATCGATGACTCCTTCAGTATCGAGTTGAATTCCGCGACGTCCGGTTCCGATGGCTGTCTGGACGCCGCTATGTAAGGTCTTTATTGGTTCCGGGGTTCAAACCGCCGATTTCTTCAATATGCTCAACCGCCAATTGGTTGTGTTCGGGCGATACGATACCGAAGAGGAAAACCTCGAAAATTTCTTCCGTGATCCGGCCGCCATCGGTCGACAAATTTCCGGAAATCAACGATTGCTCGATGAGTTCCTTGACGGCTCCGATGATTCCGTAGGCGATCACTTGCGGATCGAGCGGCCTGAGGATTCCGATTTTCTGCCAGTGATGGACAAGTTCCGTAAGACGAATGGCTAGAACTCGACGGATTTCCTGCAAACGTTCCGAAGAGTCGGCATCAAGAGCGGTCGATTCCCTAATGAGAATCTTGGCCAGGTCGGGGTCCTGGAAGAAAAAGTCTTTGATGCGTTCGACATTGCTCAGGATCGTCTGTAAAATCTGATGCGGCTCATTTTTCGGAAAATCGCGCAGTTGCTCTCCGACCGCTTTAAAAATGTGCTCTAAAAGAGACGAAAAGATTTCGCGCTTGCTTTTAAAGTACAGGTAAAAGGTGCCGCGAGCGATACCGGCCTCCGCGATAATGTCGGCCACTCCGGCTGCATGGTACCCTTGGCGTGCGAAAACGCGTTTGGCCGCCATCAAGATGCTATGTCGCCGTTCGGTCGGTTCCATGTCCTCTCCTCGGCTAGACCGACGTGTCAGTCAGTAGCTGACACGCCATTCTAGTTATGCAAAAGGTTTTGTCAAGTGAAATCTACCAAAGAAATCCACTCAATACCGAAACTTTCCCCTTGGAAAGTGAATGATAAATTAAAGCAATTGCTTAGCGGCCCCATTGCAGGTTGCGAACGGTGAATTTTTTATCTTCGAGTCCTTGGTTGGCTTCCATGGAGTGAACATACAAGATTGTTTTATGGCCAGTGCGGGGATCGCTCATCTGTACTAAAGAAGCGCCTCTGGCTCCACCCGGGAAGGTTTTTACATCGCGTAACTCGTAGCGTTTCACCATCTCATCTTTTTTATTGTAGTATTCAGCCAACTGCAGTCGGTTTTCCGCTTTGCCGACTGTAATGTAAATATGGTGATAATTCAGGTCCTTTCCCGGTTTGGCATCCCCGCGCATAATCCAATTGGCATCGTCCTCTTTGGTGATGCTGAAATCCCAATCGTCGGACCAGCGTACCGCTGCCATGTCATCGTTGGTGAAATCGGAACCGGCAAATCGTTGGTTCATGTTATGAGCGGCTACACGGCGTACCTTGCGATATCCGGGCAAATACACATACATTTTCCGGTCATCGATGAGAATCGACATATTCTTCACTTCACCGGACGTGAAGCGAATCAGGCGTTTTTTCGATCCTTTCTGGATAACGGAGAGCCCGTATTTTTTGACTGAGCCGTCTACGTCAACGATGTCCCACGACACATCCATCGATTGGTCGTCATAACCACTGATGGTGTCGTCCATTTTTTCCGCAATTTCTTGTGCGGTAAGTTTTGCCGGAGTTGTTTGTTTTTTGGCTGCGTCTTGCGCAAATAACAGGCCGGGAATGAGAATCAGGCAGAAAACCAATCCGAAGCGAGTATGGAAGTTCATTTCTGTATCTCCTTAGATTCAATTATCGTTTGTAGGCTAGTTTAGGAGCTTAACTTGCTGTTCTCTTTTGCCATAAGCCATATGCAATTGCAACCTTCAATCGATTAAAATGAGGGAGAATCAGTGGGAACTTCATGAAAGAAAAAAGCAATAATCTAAAATGTAATGGCTATAACTTGACAGATTGTCCGGCTTTGGTATGCTTGGCCAACCATTTTGGTCGTCATCATTTCTTCGGGGAGGATACCGTTATGGATGCCGCTTTACTTGCTCGGATCCAATTCGCTTTTACGGCTGGATTCCATTTCATTTTCCCGCCCATTACGATCGGGATGGCTTGGGTGATCGTTTGGATGATGACTCGCTGGAAGAACACCGGTTCGGACTTCTGGTATACGACGGCACATTTTTGGATAAAAATATTTACGGCGACCTTCGCTGTGGGTGTGGCTACCGGACTGACTCTGGAATTTCAATTCGGCACGAATTGGGCTGACTATTCGCGCTTTGTTGGGGACATCTTCGGTGCGCCATTGGCTGCCGAGGGGATTTTCGCTTTTTTCCTTGAATCCACCTTTCTTGGTGTCCTGGTTTTTGGTTGGAAACGCTTTTCACCCCGATTGTTGTGGTTTTCGATGTTGATGGTGGCCGTCGGGTCCACATTGTCCTCTTTGTGGATTTTGATTGCCAATAGTTGGATGCAAACTCCTGATGGCTATACGATTCTCGATGGCCGGGCGGTTCTGACCGATTTTTGGGCTGCAGCCGCCAACCCTTCCACTGCTCCACGCTTTTTCCACACAGTCGATGCCGCGCTGATTACCGGGGCATTCATGGTGATGGGTATCAGTGCCATGTATCTGCTTAAAAACAAGCATATGCGTTTTGCTGCGCAGTCCATGAAAATGGCGCTGTTCATCGCTTTTTTCGCGACGTTAGCGCAAGTTGCTTTCGGTCACTGGCATGCGGTGCAGGTGGTCAATTCGCAGCCGGAGAAATTGGCGGCCATGGAAGGGCATTTCGAAACCACGAACCGTGCTCCTCTCAAATTGTTCGGTATTCCCGATGTCGAGAACGAGAGATTCTATTTTGCAATTGAAATGCCCCCGTTTCTTTCCATCCTGGCTCATGGTGACTCGAATCGTGTGGTGACCGGCCTCAAAGAATTTCCGAAAGAAGATCGACCTCCGGTGATCCTGCCGTTTTTCGGTTTCCACTTCATGGTGCTGATCGGATTTGCTTTTGTGGCTTTCGTGGTGTGGGGCTTGTATCTGCAATACGAAAACCTGCTTGACAAAAATAAATGGTTTTTAAAACTGGCGGTGCTGATGATCCCGCTGCCGCACGTTGCCAATTTGCTCGGCTGGATCGTTGCCGAGGTCGGGCGCCAGCCCTGGGCGGTTTACCATGTCATTCGTACCCGTGATGCTATTTCGCCCAATGTGGATGCTGGGGCCGTGCTGGTTTCTCTGATTGCGTTTGTGGTTGCTTACGGCATCCTGTTTACGCTTTGGATTTACATGCTGAAGAAGTTGATCGCGAAGGGGCCGGACCCGTACGACGCCACGCAGGCTTAAGGAGGAAATCATGGCGACCTTACAGATCATTTGGTTTGCTCTGGTGGCGGTTCTGTTGATTGGGTACGCCGTCCTCGACGGCTTCGACCTGGGTGTCGGCTTTTGGCATCTTTTTTCGAAAGGCGATGACGAGCGCCGGACGATGATGCGCAGTATCGCGCCTTTTTGGGATGGTAACGAGGTGTGGTTGATCACGGGCGGCGGAGCGCTGTTTGCCGCTTTTCCGATGGTGTATGCAGCCGTGTTTAGTGGATTTTATGCGGCCCTGATGATTGTGCTGTTCGCGCTCATATTCCGGGCCGTCAGCTTCGAGTTTCGTGATTTGGAAGAGACCCCGAGGTGGCGAGGACGATGGGATGTCGTGTTCTCTGTGTGTTCCATCGTGGCGGCCTTGATTTTTGGAGTGGCGATCGGCAACGTGCTCAACGGCGTACCGCTGGATGCTGAAGGGAATTACCGGGAAGGTCTTCTGGGGCTGCTGAATCCATACAGTCTTTTAATCGGCGTAACGGGACTGGCGATGATTGCCGGGCACGGAGCGCTCTATATTCGTCTTAAAACCGACGGAGAGCTGGCTCTGCGAGCGCGGAAGTGGTCTAATATCAGTTTGTTTACGTACGTTGCCTTATGGTTTTTGTCGGGGGTGGTGAGTTTGGCGATACAGGAACAGCATTGGGTCAATTATACTATGGTACCGGCTTTGTGGAGTTTACCTGTTTTGGCGGCGATAACGGTGCTGGCGATTCCGCTGTTGAATATGAAAGGCAAACTGGTGAAAGCCTTTATTGCATCGTCGGTGGGCATTGCCTTCAATTTCCTTTTGGTTGCCGCGGCAGTTTACCCTAATTTATTACCTGCCAATAACATCGCGGCTAACAGCCTGAGCATCTTCAACTCGTCATCATCTCAACTCACGCTTAGCTGGATGTTGGGAATCGCTCTTGTCGGCATGCCGATCGTTTTGGGATATACGATTTGGTTCTACCGGGCCTTTCGCGGCAAAGTAAACTTGGCCGAGGATGGGTATGACCATTAAAGGCTGATGCTGTTTTTGTTCCCGATGACGGTTCCCGTTTCTGTTTTGAGTTCTGCAATTTTTGAAAAAAGAAGGGGGGGACCGGTTGGATTGATGGATTACCGTTTTTGTCAATTCCATAAGGCTTGGAAATCACGCAACGCATCGAAACTAAAAGCACTTGACACCATCGGGGGCGTGTACTATAAAAATGCCAGCGAGTGAACGATCATTCATTTAAGAGCCGATATGCGGTCGTTACCCGCATTTGCAAACCCAGAAAACGTGGAGGAAAAGGAAATGGCGACTCCCCAAGAATTGATCAGCCAAATTGATGCAAAGCTTCAGGCCAACCCCGATATCGCGGGCAACGTCAATGCGGTGTTCCAGTTCAACATCGAAGGCGACAATGGCGGTACCTGGACCTTGGATCTGACCAGCGCTCCCGGTTCGGTAACTGAAGGCCCGGCGGATAATCCGGGTTGTGTCATCATTCTCCAGGGTGAAGACTTCGAGGCGATGATGAACAAAACCGCCAACCCCATGCAGCTTTACATGAGCCAGAAGCTCAAAGTGCAGGGTAACCTGCCTCTGTCCCTCAAGCTCCAGGAAATCCTGAAGTAAAGTGGGATTCCGATAAGTAAAGGGAGGCTTGCGGGCCTCCCTTTTTTGTTGCAGATTTTTGTGTATCGAATCAGTGAAGTGGAACGAGATAGATCACTTCATCGGCCTTGACATATCCGAATTCTTCACGTGCGAGCTGCTCATAATAGCTGAAATCCGTAGCCAATCGGTTGCATTCTTGTTCCAACTCGGCATTGCGGAGTTGAAGATCTTCCATGCGCGCAGAGAGTTTGTCGTGGTTTGTTTCCACGTCTCGGTAGGTAATGACACAGTCAACGCTTCGATGAATCAGCACGAGTAACAGGGCAACCATCGATGCGAGCACGAGTCGTCGTGTAAGTCGATAGAAAAACAGCATGATGAATGGACCGGTAGCTCCTTTCTCCGACATTATACCAAAAATTCATAAATAATAGAAACTATTTCACATAATTAAGCATTAATTTGCAAAACAACTGGGAAAATATTTCCGAGCAAGACGAGAAATGCAAGGGCAAGCAAAGCCATTCCAAAAAAATCGCCATAAAATCAATCGTTTGTGAAATGGTTCCAACTTGATGAGGATAGCGGGATCCGCTGACCATCGGGTAGCAAAGCTGTTGCTTGTCCACTCGTTTCCGTTATGCAACCGATACGCCGCGGTTGGGCGGCCGTTTTCGGCCAGGGGGTAGGGGCGCGCTTGCCGGTGAGGGTGAATAGGAGGGCGTAGTCTTCACCGCCATTGAGAACTAGTTGCAGAGGGTCGAGCTTGTGCCGGTTGGCGAAACGTTGTAGATTTGCCGGGATCGGCAATGCTGCCAAGTCGATTTCCGCGCCGATTCCGCTGCGGTCAAGGATATGTTGAAGATCGCCCAGCAAACCGTCCGAAACGTCCAGGCACGACGTGCAGCGACCACTTTTGGCGAGGGCAAGTCCCTCCGCAAGGCGCGCCTGGGGACGCTTGTGGGCGAGACGGAAGGCGGCAGGGGCTCGAAGTCCGTTTTCGAGAGCATGTAAGCCGGCGGCGGAATAGCCTAGATCGCCACAGACCCACAGACTATTCCCTTGATGGGCGCCATCGCGCCGGAGGATCGTTTTGCCTTGGGCCATTCCGATAAGTGCGACGTTGATTATGATCGGACCCGGGCTGCCGGTGGTGTCACCTCCCGCCAACGCCACTCCGCATTCATCGGCGAGCTTGCGCATTCCGCGATATAGAGCTGTAGCCCAACTTACGGGCAAGCTTTTCGGCAACGCCAACGAAATAAAAGCAGCCAGGGGACGTCCTCCCATCGCCGCGATATCGCTCAAGTTCACCGCCAATGATTTGTGTCCAAGATCGGCGGCTGAGGTGGTACTGCGTCGAAAATGGACGTCTTCCACTAAAAGGTCGGTGGTGACCAGCAGGCGCTCCGGATGACGCTTCAGGATGGCGGCATCGTCGCCAATTCCCAATTCAAGAGCCGGATGGACCGGTAAAGCTTCGGTCAGTTTGGCAATCAGCCCGAATTCCCCCAATTCGGCAATGGTTTTGTGACGACGGGGGGTCATGCGGATTCATCTTCCGGAAGTGTTACGGCTTTGAAAAGTTCGGCAGCCGCGCTACGAGGGTTTTCTGCAGCCAGGATCGCCGACACAACGGCGACACCATCCGCTCCGGCCATTCGCACTCCCCGCGCGTTTTCCGCCTTGATTCCGCTGATGCCGATCATGGGAAGCGCGACTTCCGAACGGAGACGCGTCAAGCCATCAAGACCGATAACGGGGCTATGGTCGCTTTTTGTCGCGGTAGGATAAATGGCACCGACTCCCAGGTAGTCGGCTCCTTCCAGTACCGCTTCTTTGGCTTGCTGCAGGGTATTGACGGTGGCCCCGATGATTCTACGGCCTCCCAGGAGAGCCCGAGCGATGCTGATCGGCATATCGTTCTGGCCCAAGTGCACCCCTGCGGCATCGAGGGCCAAGGCCAGGTCCAGGCGGTCGTTAACGATCAAGGGTATGCCCAGTGGATCAAGCAGGGCCTTCAAATCCTGGCCGAGCTCAAAAACAGCGCGAGTTTCGCTGTCTTTTTCACGCAACTGAACCAGGGTGACGCCGCCCTCGACCGCTTCGGCTACCAGATCGACAAGCGAACGCGATGAGAACCGACGGTCGGTGACGAGGCACAGGCGGCATTGCTGCGATACTAGCGGCATGGCGGACTCTTTCTAGCTGTTGAACACTCGGTCGAAGATCGTGTCTACATGCTTGAGATGATACCCCAGGTCGAAGCTCTGTTCAATATCTTCCGGTTTGAGTTTGGCCATCAGCTCGGCATCGGCCAACAAGGCGTCTTTGAGGTGCAGCCCCGGTTCCTGCCAGACACGCATGGCGTTACGTTGTACGGCCTCGTAGGCGGTTTGGCGCGGCAGACCTTTGGTGACCAGATCGAGCAGTAGTTTCTGCGAAAAAACCAGACCGCGCATCTGATTGAGGTTGCGCTCCATGGCTTCTGGGTAAACCACGAGATTGTCCAGCATGCGTGTTAAGCGTTTCAGCATGTAATCGATCAGGATGGTGCTATCGGGAGCGATGACACGTTCCACAGAACTGTGGCTGATATCGCGTTCGTGCCAGAGCGCAACGTTTTCAAGCGCAGCCAGAGCGTTCGATCTTACCAAGCGGGCCAACCCCGTAATATTCTCCGAACCAATGGGGTTGCGTTTATGCGGCATGGCCGACGACCCCTTCTGACCTTTGGAGAAGGCTTCCTCAACTTCGCGGACCTCGGTTCGTTGCAGATGTCGGATTTGTATGGCGATTTTTTCGATGCTTGCCGCAATGATCGCCAGAGTGGAAAAATATTCCGCGTGGCGGTCACGCTGGATTACTTGATTGGAAACCGGTTCGGGTTCGAGACCCAAGCGGCGACAGGTCGAGGCTTCGACTTCTGGTGGGGTATTGGCGAAAGTGCCGACGGCTCCCGAGATCATCCCAGTGCGCACCGACTCGCGTGCGTGGTCGAAACGGTCGAGGTTGCGTGACATCTCAGCGTACCAGATGGCCAGCACCAAGCCGAAGGTGATGGGTTCGGCGTGAATGCCGTGGGAACGACCGATCATGACCGTGGTCTTGTGCTCGAAGGCCCGCCGCTTGATCACCGTGCGCAAGGCCAGCAAGTCTTCCCGAATCATGTCGGAAGCACGACCGAGTTGCAGCGCAAAAGCGGTGTCGAGAACATCCGAACTGGTCATGCCGTAGTGAATCCAGCGTGCCGGTTCTCCAATCTGCTCTTCGAGATGAGTCAGAAAAGCGATGATATCGTGTTTGGTGGTTTGCTCGATTTCTTCAATACGCGTCGGATCGATAGTGACTTTCGCCGTTTTTATCGCTTCCACGGCATCCTGGGGAACGAGTCCGGCTTCGGCCATACTCTCCAAAGCGGCTTTCTCGACTTCGAACCAGGTTTCATATTTGCTCTGAAGATCCCAAACACGGCCCATTTCGGGCGTGGTGTAACGTTCAATCATAGTACATCCTCCAATGGGGGTTCGCGAAACCGCCGTATCATAATGGGTGATTGCCGTAAATGCAATGCCTCGCGGCACTTTTTCGTGCTTCCGCCTTGGTTGAAGACTCCGCTTTTTTCGGTTGGGCTGAAACAAGATGTGCCGATACCGGGAGCGGGGAGGTCGATCGGCAGAAGGCGGGATCAGGATGCGAGAGAGTCGAGGATCAGTTTCGCGAGTGACGTATTGAGTGTGTGGCCGCCTTTATGGGAATGAACGTGAGCGAGGAGCGGGCGACCCAGCAATGCAAGATCTCCCAGGAGGTCGAGCGCTTTGTGGCGAACCGGTTCGTCCTTCAAGCGAAAGGGCGACCGGGGAGCTTGGTTGTCGAAAATGAGTGTGTTGGTCGGATTGGCGCCGAGTGCCAGTCCTGCGTGGTGGAGTGAGGCTGCGTCGCGCTCGAAGCCGAACGTGCGCGCGGGAGCGAGTTCACGGCGGTAAAGATCAGCTGTTGGTTCACCCTGCCACTGTTGGCTATCGATGGCGGGGTGGTCGAACTCGATTGTGACGAGTAGAGAGAGCCGCTCGGCCGGAGAAGCCGTGAGAGTCCGGTCGCCGTTGCTAAGGGTGAGTGTTCGCTCAAGACGGATCGGTTCTATCGGTTTGTCGAGGGAGAACAGGCCAACTTTATCGATAGCCTCCACGAAAGGAAACGCGCTGCCGTCCAGAATGGGAATTTCCGGACCCTCGACTTCAGCCAGGATATCCGTGACTCCGAGTACGGACAAGGCGGATAAAAGGTGCTCGACTACGGCAATCTGTTTCCCGCTTTTCGTAAGGCGGACGCCGTAATCGGCGGCACAAAGATGGTGTAAACTAGCCGGAATCACGGTTTCGCCCGAGAGAAAGCGGATACCCCCGCTTGTGGCAGGTTTCAACGTGAGATGGCAGGGCATTCCGCTGTGTACGCCGATACCCGTGAACTCGATGGCACCGGCAAGGGTCTGTCTAATCGTTGTCATCCGGAACCGCATGCGAGTTGAAAAGATCGGGTTGGTTGGTCGGCAAAGTAACGCCCATATGTCGGAATGCTCGTTCGGTGGCGATACGACCTTTGGGGGTGCGCTGTAAAAAGCCCTGCTGGATCAAGTAAGGCTCGTAGACGTCTTCCAGGCTGTCTTTTTCGACGGATAGCGCGGCGCTTAAGGTGTTGAGACCGACGGGGCCGCCGTTGAAGGTTTCGATGATGCATTGCAGGATGCGTTGATCGGTGATGTCGAGACCGACAGTGTCAATGTCGAGTTTGGTCAGGCTTGAGCGTGCCAAATCCAGGGTGATGACATCCGAGCCCGCAACGTCGGCGAAGTCACGCACGCGCCGCAGCAGACGGTTTGTGATACGTGGGGTTCCGCGTGAGCGGCGTGCCAGTTCCCAAGCGGCATCCTCATCGATACGGATGTCGAGGATTCGTGCCGACCGGGTGAGGATACACACCAGATCATCCGGTGTGTAGTAGTCGAGTTGAGACAAAATTCCGAAGCGGTCTCGCAAGGGGGATGTGAGCATGCCGGTGCGTGTGGTTGCGCCGATGAGGCTGAAGGGTTGCAAGGGCAGCTTGATGTTTTTGGCGTGCGGACCTTCCCCAATGATGATGTCGAAGGTGAAATCCTCCATGGCCGGATACAGGTTTTCTTCGATGGTCGGATTGAGCCGGTGGATTTCGTCGATAAACAGAACATCTCCACGTTTGAGATTGGTGAGGATACCCGCCAAGTCTCCTTTTCGGTCGATGGCGGGACCGCTGGTCGGGTAGATATCCACCCCCAATTCGTTGGCGACGATGTGGGCCAGGGTGGTTTTTCCAAGCCCGGGCGGACTCCAGAACAGGCAATGATCGAGCACGTCCTGACGTTTTTTGGCGGCTTGGATAAACACCTTCAGATTATCGATGATGCGTGTCTGGCCAATGTATTCGTCGAAATTTTGTGGCCGGATCGAATTTTCCTGGGAGTGCTCATCGGAGAGAAGACCGGGGCTCAATGTTTCGGTGTCCCGCTCGTTCATGATTGTAGCTCCCGGAGTGCGGCGCGGATCAACTCTTCAACAGGGCTATCCAGCGGTAGTTTTGAGGCCAGTTTCGTGACGACTCGTTCGATCGGTTTGGGTTTATAGCCCAAACTGCTAAGTGCCGATACCAGTTCGTCTTCGATGGCGAAACGTCGACTTTCGCGAGGTTCTTGCGGGGTGAGCGACAGAATCTTGGTCAGTTTGTCGCGTAGATCGAGGACAAGACGTTCGGCACTTTTTTTCCCGATGCCGGGAATGGCAGTGAGTCGCGCTACATCCCCGTTGACCACGGCTTGCCCCAGATCGTGAGCCGGGATGGCCGAAAGAATATTGATCGCCAGTTTAGGGCCGACACCGGATACACCGATCAAGGCCAGAAAGGTCTTTTTCTCTTCAAGAGTGGAGAAACCGAAGAGCGTTAAGGCATCTTCACGGACATGGGTATGCACGTGAAGATCGGCTTCTTCACCAATCTGGCCGATGTCGGTCAATGTTGTCAGTGAGACGGTGCATTGGTAGCGAACGCCATGGATGTCCAACTGGACACTCTCGGGTGTACGGGTGTGAATGATTCCATGGAGACCTGCGATCATCGCCATCCCTTCAGGTTGGGGCCGGGGCCGTGTATGTGGCAGATGGCTACAGCCAGCGCATCCGCCGAATTCTCCTCCGGTATTTCGGGCAGACCAAGCAAGATTTTGACCATCTGCTGGACTTGCTGCTTGTCTGCGCGCCCATAACCGACCACCGCTTGTTTGACCGTCGCGGGCGGGTATTCTTCAACAGACAACCCACGCCGAGCGAGGGCGGCTAGAGCCGCGCCACGGGCTTGTCCGAGCTTAAGAGCGCTACGCCAATTACGTGCGAAAAAGACACCTTCGGCCGCGGCGGCCAAGGGCTTGTAAGTGTCGATGATCTTTTCCAGCTCGTCCTGGATGAAACATAACCGATCGGCAAGCGACGCTTTTGCCGGTGGGGCAATTACGCCGCAGTCAATATGAAGCAAGTTTGCCTGATGCTTCTCGACGATTCCATAGCCTGTCAGACGGCTACCCGGATCGATACCGATGGTCCGTACACTGCGCCCGACAGCCATATGTCAAGCAAGCTAGCGCTGGTTGGCGATACGGTCCATTTCCGCATCGTCAATTTCGAAATTGGAATACACATCGGTGATGTCGTCGTTATCATCGAGCATGTCCATCAAACGCAGCATCTGTTCGGCTTTCTTGCCTTCCAGTTTGATGGTGTTCTGCGGGATAAAGCCGATTTTCGCTTCTTCGATTTCGAAGCCTTTGGCAGCCAGTCCTTCGCGAACGATGTAAAGCGCGGTCGGATCGGTGTAAACAGTGATGGCATTTTCTGAAACTTCGAGATCTTCGAAACCTTCGAGTTCGAGACCGGTTTCCATGACATCGTCTTCAGAGAGATTTTCGCCGATTATTTCAATAACACCACGGCGGTTGAACATCCAAGCGACGCAGCCGTTTTCACCGAGGTTCCCGTTGTTTTTGCTCAGGATATGGCGGATATCGGCCGTGGTTCGGTTGCGGTTGTCCGTATAGCACTCAAGCAAAATCGCGATGCCGGCGGGTCCATAACCTTCATAGATGATTTCATCCATTTGGCCGCCGTCGAGTTCGCCGGTTCCCTTTTTGATGGCACGATCGATATTGTCATTCGGCATTCCACCCGATTTCGCCGTTGCTACGGCGGTACGCAGACGGGGATTGGCATTCGGGTCACCGCCGCCCGTTCGGGCTGCAATGGTGATTTCTTTAATGAATTTGGTGAAAGCCTTGCCGCGTTTGGCGTCCACGGCGGCTTTTTTATGTTTGATACTGCTCCATTTATTGTGTCCGGACATTCCCATTCTCCATATATGTTAGAGATCAATGCCTATCATTTGTAAATGTACTCTGTTTATACAGCCTTACTGGTTAGCATACCGCCTTGATTAAAACAAGCAAAATTTGTGTGACATTCGGTGGTTGAAACGTTCATAACAATTGACACACGGCATTTGAACAGGCAGAATAAGGGTAGCCGAACAACCTGGAAAGGGAGGCCACTATGCCGGTATGTCCAACGTGTGGATCTGAGTATCGCGAAGGGGTTTCCGTGTGCCCGGACTGCGCAACTGCGCTGGTCGAAAGCTTGGAACGGGAGGAAGATTTGGATTTCATCGAAGTCTACGCCTGTCCCGGCAGTTTGGAGGCGAATCACCTGGCTGCGATCCTGGAAGACGGAGGTGTTCCGACGAACCTGCGTGAGTTGGAAAGCTCCAGTTTTCCCGTGGGTGCCAGCATCATGACCGAGGTGCGCTTGGTCGTGGAACGAGCCGACCGGGAGGCGGCCGTCAACTTGATTCAGCAGGCGCTCGGCAACAACGAAATCAGCGACCGGGGGAATTTCGTGGGAGAGTAGAGGAGCGAAACCCCTTTCTTGCATGTTTGGAAATCGTCGGGAATGGCGTTCCACATATCGCGGAGGACCGCGTTATACTTGTTTGTTAACCCGCCCTCTAAAACACCACCTCCACCGAGTGTTCGCCCGCTCCCACTTTGACGACCAGCAGTCCCCCGAGTTGGTCGGCGATAAAAATCCAGCCTTCATTGCCTGCGGAAAGATCGTCCAAACTTGCCTGTTGGCTGAGAGCCGCGCCGTTGTCCGTGACACTGGAAGGGGCGGTGTCTCCGAATACGATCAATTCAAATTGCGCGCCGAAAGAAAATTCTTCTCCATCGCTGTAGCTTAAGGCTACGGAGGTGTCGGACTTTTCTTGGCTGATGACTGTACCGTCGTACAGGGTGAACGTACTTGCTGCACCGGGTACGATCCGGGCGTATAGGATTCCCGCGTGCGTGTCGAAACTGTCCACCAGCTCGGCATCCTGCGTCGTGGGGGAGATGGTGTCGATGGTGGGACGCAGCATCGGCACGATTCCGCCTTCCATCAAATATAAGGGCAATTTGGATAGGGGAGCTTCGACCGTTTCCGTGCGGTCGCCTTCATAGAGCGTACCGTCCCACCAATCCACCCAACGACCTGGCGGGAAACGGACGTCTTTCTGTGTCTGCGAGCGCTCGACCACCGGAGCCACGAGCAGATAATCCCCGAACAGGAAAATATCACTCGGATGTTCTCCCAACTCGGGGTAGGCCAATCCCAGCGGTCGCTGGATGGCTCGGCCGTTCGTCGCCAGGTTTTTGGCATAGGTCCATTCGTAAGGGAAGAGCCGCAGGTGCAGGCGCGTATAGGTGCGATACCAACCGAGCATCTCGTCGTCGAAACCATTATCGCTGTCATATTCCCAAGCTACGTCGTTGGAACTGGTTCCGATCTGCATGACCGTGGATAAGGCCGTTATCTGGAACCAGCGCGTGAATGTTTCTTTGTCGGGGGGGGAGTGGCGGTAGCCACCGGTATCGGAGCCGTAGAAGGGAAAACCGGATGGACCGAGAGTCAGTCCGCCGATCAGGGCCGCTGGAACACCGCCCACCGCGCCGTAGGTTTCGTCGTCATCTTTTTCAACGATCTGGCCATGATAGGAGAAGTCAGCATCGAGATCACCGGGCCAAATGACATTGACGTTTGTCTGGTCGCCATAGGTTCCACCACGCGCTAAGATGAAACCACCCGTTTCGGGCATTGTTTCGGCATATACGCGATGGTAACCAAGTTGATAGAGTGAATGCATACTGCGCTCGTCCGAACCGTCGTAAAACTCCCAGATATTGCGCACCCCGAACAACCCAGGTACGACGTCCTCGGCATAGTCCAGCTTGAATCCCTCGATTCCCATATCCGTATATCGATGAATCAGATTCTGCCACCAGGCATAGGCGTCGGGGTTGGTAAAGTCGATGGGTTTTCCCCATTTGTTGAGCAGAAGGCCGGTTTGTGGGGGGAAATACCCGTTGGCCACCGCTTCATCGTACAACGCGATTGTGGCGTCCGACGATTCGTGTCCGTTTGCGACGTAGGGGCTATGCCAAAGTGCCATGCGGAACCCATATGCATGGGCCAGATCGATCATATCCTGTGCATTGCTGAACATCCCCGAGTGAAAGTCAAAGCCATTAACGCCACTGGCATAAGGACGATCGATCCAATAGGCGCTGGTGGCCAAGTCGAGTTCCCGGAGGGTGGCCAGATCGCTTTCAACCTGGGCTTGATCGTCGTTTTCGTCCCGCCAGACCAGCGGGCCCAGCCCGAAGCGCCCGGGTAGGCTCGGGTAGCCGGTCGTCTCGTAATAGTGTTTAGTGATATCGAGCGGGTGATCGGCAGCAAACAGATAGAAGGTGAATCCTGCCATAGAGAACGGGCCGGTTCCGAAGGTGATTTCCACGCGATCATCCGTCTGGGTGGCGACGTCGAAAGTACCGGGGTAGGGGCAATCGGCGAAGAGTCCCCAGCCGGTCGTACCGATGATAAAGGGGACAGGTACATGGGCTTCGTTGTATCCGCCCTCAAGCGACAGGTCGGCTTCCATCTGCATGGCACGAATTTTCCCACGGTGATTGACCTGATCGAAATATTCGCCGAGACCATAAAAACCCTCTTGGGTATCGACGGTCGGACGTAGGCGGAAGTAAGCGATCGCATGCTCATCGGCGGTCGGAATTAGGGTTGCACGCAGATTCCCTTCCCCTATGAGCTTGAGTGTCAGTTCCGCGTGCTGATCTTGTTCGAAGGTCAGTGTCGCCTCGATGGTGTCGGCATTGATGGCGGTGATTTCGATCGCGACAACGTTTAAGAAGGCCAAGCCTTCGGGAGGCCAGTACGTTGTTTCTCCGACGGCCAGTGGCCAGGGGTCGTAGTTGACTTCTTCATCCAGAGCATCGACGCGGCCGAGTTGGATGCCAGAGGCGTCGAAAAGCAACTTACGTTGATTTCCCCAATCCATTTCGAGGCCCGGTAGATCCTCTAAAACCTCTACGGAAAAACGCCCGTTCGTGAGTACGGAATCGGGCGGATTATGGTCTTCATCTCCATCTTCATCCCCATCGGGTTCGTCACCATCAGAATCATCACCATCTGGTACATCGCCATCGTTGGAAGATCCGTTGTCATTCGAGCAGGCAAATGTGATGCCGAACAGGATGAGTGAGAGCAAGCATATGTAAAGAGTATGGTGGTAAAAAGCGGAATCGTGAAGCTTAAGACGTGCCATAGACAACCTCGCCTGATTGGAGAAACCCTTTAAAATAGTTTCTTATACTCTAGTTTGCGGTGGAGTTCAACAGTTGCCTTATACAACAAATAAGGTAGCGGTGTGATTCCTCTGTTTTTTCCCTGTGATATCAAGCTCGCAAGAGGTGATTTGGAGGTGGATTTCACCTTCTTCGCGGTCTGTGGAAAATGCAGTAAAAAAGTTGTGAATTTCGTTGACTCCCTGCATATTGAGCGTTATAAGCAGACCGCAATTCGCCGCTCCCTTTGAAGGGGTTTTTAACATCGGCGAAAGAAGGAGATTGGGACTGCCACCATGATCCAAAATGTTAGTCCAACCTTGGTGCTCCACCGTTTCAGGAGCAAATATCATAACAAACCCTGTTTTAGGAGGTCTTGCCCATGTCTTCCGTGATCGACCTGGACGTCGTGTTGAAGCGGGATCCCAACCAGCCTGAATTTGAGCAGGCGGTGAGGGAAGTTGCGGAATCTCTGACGCCGGTGCTCGAAAAAGAGCCCGAGCTGCGGCGTGCTAAGGTCTTAGAGCGCATTTGCGAGCCGGAACGGCAGCTTATTTTCCGGGTGCCGTGGGTAGATGACCAGGGTGAAGTCCAGGTCAACCGCGGTTTTCGCGTGGAGTTCAACAGCGCTATTGGACCTTACAAAGGTGGCCTGCGTTTTCATCCCTCCGTTAACCTGAGCATCATCAAGTTCCTGGGATTCGAACAGATCTTCAAAAACTCCCTCACAGGTCAACCCATCGGTGGCGGCAAGGGCGGTTCCGATTTCGATCCTAAGGGAAAAAGCGATAACGAAGTTATGCGTTTCTGCCAAGCCTTTATGGCCGAACTTTTCCGTCATATCGGTGCCGATACCGACGTTCCGGCTGGAGATATCGGAGTCGGCGGCCGTGAGATCGGTTTCTTGTACGGACAGTACAAGAAACTCACCAACCGCTTCGAGGGTGTGCTTACCGGCAAAGGTCTCACCTATGGCGGTTCGTTGGCGCGTACCGAGGCAACCGGTTACGGTTGTACCTACTTCGTCGAACAGATGTTGAATGCCCGCAATACCGATTTCAACGGCAAAAATGTTGTTATTTCCGGTTCGGGCAACGTGGCGATCTATGCCACTCAGAAGGTTACCCAGTTGGGTGGCAAAGTTATCGCGCTGAGCGACTCCAACGGCTACATCCATGATCCCGAAGGCATCACCGCCGAGAAACTGGCGTTTGTGCGTCGAATCAAGGAAGTGGAACGTAAGCGCATCCGTGAATATGCGAATGAATACAAGGGCGTGACCTACGGCGAGAACTGGAAGGATATCTGGACGATTCCCTGTGATATCGCCATGCCTTGCGCGACCGAAAACGAGATCGACGGTAAGGCGGCTCAGACGCTGGTCAACAATGGTTGTTTTGCTATCGGTGAAGGCGCCAACATGCCTACCACTCCGGAGGCCGTCAACATTTTCCTCGACAACAAAGTCTCTCTCGGTCCGGCCAAAGCCGCCAATGCCGGTGGCGTGGCTACCAGCGCTCTGGAAATGGCCCAGAACAGCATGCGCATGAACTGGACCTTCGAAGAGGTGGATGCGAAGCTAAAGCAGATCATGGTTAACATCTACAAAAACTGCTCGGCGGCTTCCACGAAATACAACATGGAAGGCAACTTGGTTGCGGGCGCCAACATCGCCGGTTTCCTCAAAGTTGCCGACGCCATGATGGCTCAGGGTGTTGTGTAATCGATTTCCACTTTGATATTTGCGCCCCCCTCGTAAATAGGGGGGCGTTTTTTGTTGGTTTATGGCACTATAGCGACGTGAACATATCTTGACAATTTAACGTGGAGGCGAAGGAAGGCTCGATGAAAGCCGCTGATGAATATACCCCGAAGTTTGGTGGATACCGCTCGTTGATGCCGAACCGCATCCATGAAATCCTGTTTGTTTCCAACCTCTATGATGCGTTCATTCTCGAAGAGGATGGCAGCCTGACCGAACAGATCTGGAGCCAGTATGTCGGATTGCGGCTCACGGATCCTCCGCATGTTCGGCGTGTCAGCAGCGTCGAGAGGGCGCTCATGGCCATCGAGGAAGGCGGCGTCGATCTGGTGCTGGTGATGATTCGCCTGTCGGATAACGATCCTTTCGAATTTGCCGACCGCGTCAAAAAGATCAATCCCGGCCTGCCGGTCGTATTACTGGCGTCCGACCCTTATGATGTGGCCGATCTTCCGGTGATCAAACGACCGAAAAGTGTTGACCACATTTTTCTGTGGAACAATGACACGCAAATCCTGCTTGCGATTATCAAATTGGTGGAAGATCGTCGCAATCTCGATCACGACATCAGCCACGGCCAGGTTCGCGCAATTCTGCTTCTGGAAGATTCGATCGTTCATTATTCGGCTTTTCTGCCCAATATGTATGCCGTGGTGATGGATCTCACCCGCCGTTTGATCGATGATGGGTTCAATGACTTGCACAAACAGTTGCGCATGCGCTCACGGGCTAAAATTCTTTTGGCCGAGACGTACGAAGAGGGTATGGCGCTTTACGAGCGTTATCGCAAGAACATTCTGGGGGTGATCAGTGATGTTCGTTTTTGGCGTAACGGTATTCACGACAAAGATGCCGGGTATGATTTTATTCGCAACATAAAGGGTGAAACACCGGATATTCCTGTTGTTTTGCAGTCTGCCGAGCCGGAAGAAAATCGCTGGCGCGCTCATCAGATCGGTGCCGAGTTTCTCGACAAGGGATCTCCGCATTTGTTGACCGACCTGCGTCGCTTTCTCAAAGAGCGCATGGGTTTCGGCGATTTTGTATTCCGTATGTCCGACGGGCGCGAGGTGGGGCGTGCGGGCGATGTCTATGAGTTTGTCCACCGCCTGGCTCATGTCCCGGTTGAATCCGTTATCTGGCATGCCGAACATAATCACATTTCCAATTGGCTGATGGCACGCACGGAAGTGACCATGGCGGAACATTTACGCCCCCGGCGGGTGACGGAGTTCCCCAGCCACGAAGACGTTCGGCGCTATGTCATAGAAACCATCTCGGCGGTATTGGCCGATAAAGAGACGGATGTCGTGGCGCATTTTTCAATGAAGCGTCCCTATCAGGCAAGTAATTTCCTACACTTAGGTCAAGGATCGTTGGGAGGTAAAGGGCGTGGAATTGCCTTTATCCGATATTTGGCTAAGCGCCAACATTTTTCCGAAGATTTCCCGGAAGTCGATATTGCCGTGCCGCGGACTTTGGTCATCGGGGCGGGTGAATTCGATACCTTCTTGGACGCAAACGACTTGCGTCACTACGCTATCGAGAGTGAGGATGAAGGTGCGATTCGTCGGCGCTTTATTGAGGGACGCGTTCAACCCCAACTCGTTGATAATCTTCGTTTTTACCTGAGACGCATTAAAACTCCCATCGCGGTGCGTAGTTCCAGCCTGTTGGAGGATTCGCATCTTCAGCCTTTCGCCGGACTTTACAACACTTATATGCTGCCCAATACCGCACCGTCGCGTAAAGAGCGGCTGAACCAGTTGTTGATGGCAATCAAACTGGTGTGGGCTTCGACATTCGGACGCAACCCCCGCGCTTATTTTGCCGCGACCAGCCATCGTCTGGAAGAGGAAAAGATGGCGGTAGTGATTCAGGAAGTGGTGGGAAAACGCCATGGCAGCTATTACTACCCGACGTTTTCAGGGGTGGGGCAGTCGGTGAACTTCTATCCTTTCGGAGTCATGAAAGCCGAGGATGGTGTGGCGCATCTGGCTTTGGGGTTAGGTAAGATGGTTGTAGATGGTGGATCGGCGTTGCGTTTTTCTCCGGCTTATCCGGGGATTTTACCGCAGTTCTCGTCGCCTGATTCCTGGCTCTCGGCCAGCCAGAAACAGTTCTATGCCCTGAGAATGGATCAGCCGCATCTGGAAGAGGGGAGTCCGGATGCCAATTTGAAGCTGCTTGAGTTGTCCGATGCGGAGGCGCATGGTGAACTCGGGTCTTTGGGCTCGGTATACCTTCCGGCCGATCATGTCATTCGGGACAGTTTATCCTACGATGGACCGCGTGTGGTGACCTTTGCGGGCATTCTTAAATATCATGAATTTCCTCTGGCGAAGATTCTTAAAGATCTGTTCCAGACTTTCGAAGAGGCGATGGGCTGTCCGATCGAGATGGAATTCGCAGTCAATCTATGGCCGGCCCCCAAACGCCCCGAACTGAAGCTGTTACAGATTCGCCCCCTGATTGCCAAGGGTGAAAATGAGCAGGTTGCGGTGACGGAAGAAGATTGCAACCGATCCTGGTGTCACACCGAGTTGGGGCTTGGAAACGGTGTTCATCGCGACCTGACCGATATTGTCTATGTCAAACCCGAGACGTTCGATCGTGCCATGACTCGGCAAATTGCGGATGAAGTCGGGCGCATGAACGATAAGTTAAAAGCCGAAAAACGCGGTTATATTCTAGTCGGTTTCGGTCGCTGGGGTTCCACCGATCCCTGGCTCGGAATTGGTGTGGATTGGGCTCAGATTGCTGGAGCGCGAGTGATTATCGAAGCTTCCCGACCTGATTTTCAGGTGGATCCTTCCAACGGAACCCACTTTTTCCAGAACATCACATCATTGGGAATCGGCTACTTGACGGTCCCCAACAAACGCCACCACGCGCACATCGATTGGGATTGGCTCGACAGTCGCTCCATCGTGGAAGAAACAACTTATCTGCGCCACGTTCGCCTGGATCGTCCGACAACGGTCCGTATCGATGGCCGCCAGCATACGGCCGTCGCCATTAAACCGGAGATGGAAGAAACAGGTGATATCTAGCCGAATTCAGCGTAGGTAGTCGCGCAATCGATAAAGATCGTCGGGGGTGGTCACATGTAGAAACGCTCCGAAATCGTGGAATAGATCACGATCTTCGGCACGATCATCCACTGCGATGGCTTCGGACGGGAATACCTTGTGGTCGCCCAGAAAACGCATCAGGTGCGCTCGTTTTCCCCGCTCGGGATCGTTTAGTGAAACCCGCGTAACTCCTACCGGGTGCCCCTCTCGTTCCTCGATGCCGTTGGCGATGACCTGGATGCGTCCGTTGAGCAACCCGGCTCGGTTTAGAACCCGTCGAGCCACACCATCAAACCCACTTGAGAGAATCAGGATCGGCAGCGGAGTCCCATCGGAAAGGGAGTGTTCGGCCGTTTCCTGAAGTATATCGATCGCGGGGGGAGTCGGTTCGATCCGATCGAGTACGTCGGTGATTTCTTTAAGCGAGTGCCCGGTCCATAGGGCCGCATCAAGATCGGCCCATGTTGGGTAGTCGATCTCTCCGGCAAAAAAACTATCGTGATAGGCACGAGCTTGATCCCAGACGCCGAATGCCTCATGAACAAGCCGCCAGGGGCTGGTAACGGGTGTCAGAGTCCCATCGAGATCGAAGATGACGGCGCGGGCGCTAAAGGGTTGCATGATCTCGCTTAAAGTAAAACCCGGACGGCTTGTGACCGTCCGGGTGTCGGTTCACGGGATTAGCTTCCGAAGTTCTCTTTTACGACGGCGAAAGCCTCGTCACAGATATCCAGTGTTTTCTGGATATCGGCTTCTTCGTGGGCGGCCATGATAAACCAGTTGTGGTGCGGATGCAAAATTGCGCCCCGCTTGGCCGCTTCTCCGGAGAAGAGTTGCATGCGGCGGAAGTTGGTTTCGTTGGCAAAGGTCATGTAGGGGATGGTCGGCGGACCGGTAATTGTGACCTGTAGTCCGTGCTTCTCGGCTCGCTGTTTGAGACCTTCCTGAAGCATTGTTCCACTTTTCATCATTTTTTCGACGGCGTTGGTTTGCTCGAGAATGTCGATGGTTTTAAGCGCCGCCGCGATTTCAACGGCACTGGTGTAAAACGTGCCCGTGAAAAACACGCGCGAAGCGGCGTTCTTGAACTCGCCACGACCGACGGCGGAACTGACGCAATAACCGTTGGCAATGGCTTTGCAATAGCAGGACATATCGGGTTGGAAATCGAAATACTCGTGCGATCCACGCGCGTGCAAACGGAAACCGGCGCGCACGTCATCGAGGATGAGAACGATCCCGTTGTCGTCGCAGAGCCGACGGACATCTTGCCAAAATCCGGGGGCGGGCATTTCCTGATTCGCAAAGGCGGGATGATGATATGGGGTTAGCATGATGGCCGCCACATCGCCGTCGTTCTTGCGTACCAGATCGTACAGCTCGTCGATGTCGTTCCACTTGAACGTTAGAACCTGTTTCGTATCCTCTTCGATCAGACCGCCATGACCGGGAGTGCACCAGGCATGAGAACCGTGGTAGGCTCCTTTGGCGATAATGACTTTTCGGCGCTGGGTGTGCTCGCGCGCTACCAGCATGGCGTAGGTGGTGACATCGGAGCCGTTACGGGCGAACACGGCCCAGTCGGCGAAATTGACCAGATTCACCATGCGCTCGGCCAATTCGACCGAACGGGGGGTGGGGTGGTTGAAGGTGTAGCCTTGCTCACGTTGCGCATTGGCGGCTTCCTCAACCTCCGGGTGATTGTAACCGAGAACGATGGGGCCGTAACCGGCTAGGTAATCGATGTACTCGTTGCCGTCGACATCCCAATAGCGGCAGCCTTCACCCCGTTCGCAGAAGTACGGGAAGGCTCCCGGAACGGCGAAGGCCGGGTTCTTGTTACCCGAAATCCCACTCGGGATCACTTTCGCCGCGCGTTGAAACATGTCATTTGAATTATCGAATGAATAGAGGGTCATTGTGTCCTCCTTGGCGTTAACACTTAGTTCAGATAAAGCGCGACGCGGTCGCTGAGCGCGCTGAATTCGTCGATGAGAGGCAGAAGTCCGCTGGCGCGTAAATCTCCCGCACCCAGCACGGCAAAACTATCGACCTTGTTGGCGAATAGATCGGCTGCGAGATCGACGCCATTGATTTCGAGCGTTCCGGTCGGGCTGTTGATGGGGCCGTTATAAGCGGAAATATGTCCGCGTTCGACAATGACATGTGCCTGGGGACCGTCCGGCAGAATATTGTATTCAATCGTTCCGCTGGGCAACTTGTCGGCGACTTTTTTCATCTTGGTGTCGAATTCGGCTATGACGCGCGCGCCATTAAGCCCTGTCATAAGCGACATCTCGACAGCTTTTTTCTTGAAAGACGGGTCGGTCATGTCGGCGTCCGTCGGCTTGAGGTATTTCGTCAGCAATTCGGTGAGACGCGTAAAAGCCTTGAGATCCTTGATCCGGTGGATACCTTTGTAGGGGATCGGGATTACCTTCTCACCATTGAACATGCGATTGAGTTGCTCGCAGGATAGGAAAAGCAATCCGATGTTGTTTTTTCCGACCGGCTTCAAGTTAGCTTTGGCTACACCGTTTTTGAAGACGATCTGAACGGTAGGTCCGCCCTTTACGACAAATCGAATGGTGACGTTCATGTCTTTAGCCACCGTTTTGGCTTCATCGTCCAGGCGAAGCAATTCTTCAAGACGCGGCAGAACCGCATGCAGATGAAGGTTGGCTTTAATCAATTCCTTGTCCATGGTTTCACCTCTGTCCATTTATCAATCGTTAGATGTCGGATGGGCGAGTTGTCCCACCTTGATCACATCGAGACCGGTAAAAAGCTGGTCCAGCACCTTATCGACGATCTGTTCGATCTCGGCATCGTTCAGACGCCCGCTCTGGCCCAGATATTCGCGTTGTCGGATCCGGAACAGTGTACTCCCAAAAGAAGCGGCCAGACAAAATAAGTTGTTGTCGATCACGAATGAAGCCGTGACGGGGTCGAAATTCGGCCCAAGTTCGCCGTTTTCGCGAGCTTGCTGGAAAAACACGGCATAAGCCGCAGAACCGGCTTTTTCGACGGCTTCCGAATGTTTTTTGGTCAGTTGATCAACTCCACCCGAAGCCAGATTCAGATACAATTGCATGAAGTAGGGATGTCGCCGGGCCATACGGCAGGATTCGACAAATAAAGTCCGCAAACGTTCCGGAAGCGTACTTTTAAGTGCCAGAGCTTCCTCAAAGCAGGACGAAAGTAGTCCGTAACCATACTGAAAGGTGGCGGCGTAAAGATCCTCTTTGCTGTCGAAGTAATTGTATATCGAGCCGACGGAAATACCCGCTTGCATGGCGATGATGTTGACGTTTGCCTTGTGGAAACCATTGACGGCGAATTCCTTGCTGGCAGCCTTGATCAGGCGGTCGCGTTTCTGAGCGGGGATGTGATGAAGACCGGAACGAATCATGCTTGGCGCACTCCCTCGTAATATGTAAGCGTGACACCGCGCTTGGCCATGCGCGGTAGAAAAACATCGGGATCGAGAATCGCCTCGGCAGCAAAAACTCCCGGTTCGATGATTTCACGATTTGCGACCATGATTGCGCCCTCTACGCAGGGCATGGAGGTTATTTCGGCGATGTGCCCAACTCCAGTATAGAAGTGGTGTCGCGGTTGACCTTCATGGTTGCCGTAAACATCGATGCGAAATACCGATTTGTCGGCGGTGCCGCCCAAGGTGAATAGCCCCAAAGCGGGGGTCAGTAGTTTGGCCAGCATTTCCCGTTTTTTGTGGCTGGTGGTTATGCCGAGACTGCCGAAGGCAGTCGCCAAACGCGCGGCCCAGACAGGGCGCACGCCGCCATGCAAGGTGACTTCCTTCAGCCCTTTCAGGTTTCGCGGAATCGAGACCGATTCGGCGTGACCCGTATAGAAGACCGTTTGAATACCGATAGGTGAGGGAAATTCAACAACTTTTTCCCCGTGGCCCGTGCGGACACGCACTTCCTGACCGTCCATCCATTGCAGGGTTTCACCCTCGAAAATGTGCATGACGTGCTTGATGTTGGCGGGGCCGACTTCTTCGTCCGATCCGCCTGTCCAGGAGACGTTGATTCGCTCGGGCGTGTCCATCGACAAATAGCCCTTTTTGGCGAGGATGTTCGTCAGCCCGGGTGAGTTCCCTAGCCCTGTGATGACGGTGACTCCGGCTTTTCGAGCATCTTCATGCAAGGGCTCCACGGCCAGATAGGCGTCGAAATCGTCGGAAATCGAGACATAATGAACGCCTGCGTCGATGCAGGCTCGGGCAACTTTTTCTTCGAACAAGTAGAAGGGACCGACGTATCCCATCGCAACATCATGACCGCGAAGAGCTGTGACCAGCGTGTCGTGGTCCAGGGCATCGACACCGATTCCGGTGAATTTGGTTCCGGTCTTTTCGGCCGTTTGTCGGGCAGCGTCGGCATTAATGTCCGCCAGTGTCACAGCTTCTACAGTGGGATCGGCGGCCAATTCACGCAATGCGGGAATAGCCATCTTTGCACAACCGCCTAGTAGAAAAAACTTGCTCATTTACGCCTCCAAAGCGAAAGGGAAAAGAAAGTCCCAAGGCGCTGTTTGTGGGTGATCTGAAGACGCTGCGCCTGAGCGAGTGAGTACTCACTCTATCCCAAGCCACTGGAAAGTCAAGCACAAAAATGAATCTGAGTACGTGACTTGCTTGATCCGTCCCGTCTGTCGTTTGGGGTACGGAAAGAGTCGGATAATCAAAATCGGGGGGGGTAGCGATCATGATTCACACATGATAGAATAGCACACTTTTGGGGAACTCGCCGTTACATGAGGAGACTGTGAATGGAAGAATATCAAGTTGGGCGTTGCCAAACGGCGGTTGAAATTGAACAGGCTCTGGCTATTCGCCGGAAGGTGTTTGTTGAAGAACAGGTAATTCCCGAAGAATTGGAGCAGGATGGGTACGATGCTGAGGCGATTCATTATCTGGCATGGGTTGACGGTATTCCGGCTGGAGCCGTCCGATTGCTGCCGCAAGGGCGGGAAGTGAAGCTGCAGAGAATGGCGGTCCTACCCGAGTTTCGTCGTCAGGGGGTGGGACGTCAGATCGTAAAAAAGTTACTGGCCGATGCCCGTCGAGAGGGGTTTTCCCGCATTGTGCTGGATTCTCAAGCGTCCGCCCGGATTTTTTATCTTACGTTGGGGTTTGTCGAAGAGGGATTGCCATTTCTGGAGGCTGGTATCCCGCACGTTCGAATGTCCATCACTCTCGATGATATCTGATGATCACTTTACAAGGAAAGCTTTTCTGGTCTCCCGGCCGCATGCCGATAAACGAGAGAGTTACTTGGTGCTCTTGCTTGGCTGCCACGATAGAAATCGGGGTATCACGAAGCAAAGTCCAGCCATCGTCTTGCATGCCACGGCTGAATTCCCGGTAAACCAACATTTTGTCGCGATGGAATCCATAGGCGATTTCGAGGTCGTCGCCATTTCCCAAACCATAAATAACTTCTTGGCCCTCCACGGAGGGGAGGATGTACTGTAAATAGGCGGGGGAAGAAAGAAAATCGTAGTTTTGGGCAAATCCCCACAAAGCGACAAATGTTAAAGTAGAACCTGCAACAAGCGTTGCAATTCCCCACAATCTCGCGCGAAATCCATTTATCTCACGCGTGGCTTGATGGCTTTTAGCGTGCAAATTGATGACCACCAGCCGTTGAGCCAGTACACCGCGAAAACCATTGCCGATCAAAGTGAATCCTACCATGCTGCTCAGAATAAAGAGGATAGGAAGAATTAATGAAAACCAAAGGGATATCAGAACGCTTCTCCTCTACATTTTCTGATTGGCGAAAAAAAAATGTCGTTTGGCATGTTCCCAAAGCACTTGACAAATCCAGCCACTTTCGGCATCATGATAGGTAGATGGGCTTGGGAATCCCCGGCCTTAGGGTAACTGCTTTAGAGTCCCACCGTCCCCCCCAAGTGGCAGAGTGGTTACATTTAAGGTTGGGGATTGCCAAGCCCATATTCTTTTTTTCGGGCTACAGCTTTCCCTTCAATCCTTCAAGCACTTTACGATACTTGTCTTTGTCGTTGGCAGGCAGCTCGCTGCGTCCAAGGGCGGCGGTGACCTCTTGGAGTTTGATATCGATACTACTCTCGGTTGGGCTTTCGTTTTCAAGTTGCGGGTAGCGGTCGAGCAGCGAAGCCATCATCTCATTAAAGGCACCTGCGAGCGGCTTCATTTCATCTTTTTGGCGAAGATAGATGCGGGCCCGCAGATTTCCTTGACGTATTTCTTTGAAGGTTTGTTCGAAACGGTAGATCGGCCCAGCAATTCGATGGGAAATACGGACACCCAGCCAGGCAAGGATAAACATCAGCATGATAACCAGAAAGATCGTACTGATCAGGATTCCCGTTCCGTATGGACCTGCCGAAACCATCTTCGAGTCGCTGAAAACGAAAAGAAAGAGATAGCTGGTAATAATCGCGGTGACGACGACAGCCAAGAGTTCAAGAAGCAAAATCTTTCCGATGTAGGCAAACTGAAAGCCGTTCTTAATTAGATAGCGTTTTCGTTTGTAGGTGTTTGCGCTCATGAATCATTTCCTCTTGAGCAGAATGATATCGTCTTTGCTTCCGGGGCGTCGGTCGGGGCCCATACTGGTTATAACGTAACCCGAACCTTGGCGAAAATAATTGTAGGGTTCACCCCAGCGGTCGACCAATCCATTCGATTTCAGAGAATCACCACGATCGGCCTCGATGGATTGATTGACCAGTTCGTGAAACTCATCTTCGGTGGGCCAGCGTTTGTATTCCTTGCTAAACCCTTCGATCATGGTTTCCAAACGCCTGAACTCCATGCCGGTCGAGACGGCTTGCACCATGTCGGAGGGGGCAAGCAGGACGTGCCGGACTGCCGGGACGGTTAGTGCCAAGACAAGGAGCGCTCCAACCGCTGCTGCAATCAAACTCCATTTTTTCCAAGCACTCATGCGTCGGCGTCCTCCGTCTCCGCGTTACAGTGAATAGCGGCATCATAGCCGAGAGAAAGCGAGTCGTCAATACACTCCTTCAATCGTTTCGTTGCAAGTCGGACATTTTTGCATGACGATCCGGTTGAACAGGATTTGAAAACCTGTTCGCTCGATGACGACCGTTCCGCATTTCGGACAATAGGTCGATTCGTAACGGTCGCCCGGTGCATTGCCGGTATAGACGAAACGCAAGCCGGCGCGTTTTCCGATCGTGTAGGCCGCGTGCAGCGTGTCCAGGGGTGTCCGTTTTCGGTCGGTCATCTGATAAGTCGGATGAAAAGCGGAGATGTGCCACGGGATAGCCGGGTCGATGTCGGCGATAAACGAGGCCATTGCGGTCAGTTCGGCCTCGGAATCATTCAATTCCGGGATGATCAGCGTGGTGATTTCCACCCAGGTTCCGTTTTCATGCAAATGGCGGATACTGTCGCAAACCGGCTGGAGCCGGGCTCCGGTGTACTGGCGATAGGTGTCGTCATTGAAGGCTTTCAGATCCACATTGGCCCCCTTCATGAGCGGACCGAAGGTGTCGATCAATTCAGAACTCATGTATCCGTTGGTCACGAATATGGAATCGACACCCAAAGGAGCAGCAGCTCGTGCGGTATCGAGGGCGATTTCAGCGAAAACGGTCGGTTCTGTGTAGGTGAAGGCCAAGGTGGCGCATCGGTTGTTGGCGGCCATACGAGCCAGTTCTTCCGGTCCGATGGCTTGGCCGGGTAGTGGGGACTGTTCTTCATGTGCCCATTGGCTGATATCGTGGTTCTGACACCAGGTGCAACGGAAGTTGCAGCCGACGGTCGCGACTGAAAAGGACAAGCTTCCGGGTTTGTAATGAAATAGAGGTTTTTTCTCGATGGGATCGATGTGGGTGGTCACGATTTTTTCATAGGTTTCCGACCACAGGACTCCAGCGCGGTTTTTGCGAACGTCGCAGAGTCCGGTTTCTCCATCTTTGATTATGCAATGATGGGCGCAAAGACGGCATGCAACGGCTCCGTTTTCTCTCTTATCGTACAGGATGGCTTCTTTCATGATAACAGTATAGCATCCAAGTTGAAATTATCACGTAAATTCTGCAGGTTGCGGAACCCTCCATGCATGCCATGCATGACCTTCGGGAATAGGAAGGCTTGGATTCCACTTGCACTTTGAAAGGCCGGTTGTTAGGCTGAGGCGAATTGTGCGGCTTAGAAAGGACGAACGGATGTTAGCGAAATGGTTGTCTTTATGGATTGTCGTCGGTTTGATAACCGCGAGCGGGCTGACCGGCTGTGCGACTCCTGCGCCGAGTGCGGCTTCACTTTTACCGACTCTGGAAAAACTCAACGATCCCAGTGCAGAAGTGAAGAGCTTCACACTTGACAACGGATTGGAAGTCGTTGTTGTGGAGCGGCCGACCGTGCCGCTGGTGACCATTCTCGCGGCGGTACGCAATGGAGCTTTCGCCGAACCGCCTGAATACGACGGTCTTTCGCATTTATACGAGCATATGTTCTTCAAGGGCAACGCGGTCTTGCCGGATCAGGAAGCGTATATGGCGCGTATGCGTGAATTGGGCATGTCGTTCAACGGAACGACTTCGACGGAGGCGGTAGAGTATTTCTTTACCCTACCCAAGGAAAACCTCGCCGCCGGGCTCGAATTCATGAACCACGCGTTAACGGGACCGCTGTTCGACGAGCAGGAGCTCAAGCGCGAAATTCAAACCGTACTCAGCGAGTATGATCGAAACGAATCGGATCCCCGTTTCTTTCTACGCCAAGCTGTAACCCAAAAGTTGTTTTCACATTTCCCATCACGCAAAAATGTCATCGGCGAGCGGGATGTGATCAGTAAGACCACACGCGAACAAATGTTGACGATTCAGCATCGCTTTTATGTGCCTAACAATACCCTGTTGGTTGTGGCGGGCGACGTTCAGCTTGAGGCCGTTAAGGATATGATATTTCAGCAATATTCGTCGTGGCCAAAGGGGGTCGAGCCTTTTGAAGAGTGGCCTTCGCCACAGCATCCACCGATGGAAAAAGCACAAATGGTGGTTGTGGAACGGCCTTTCCAGAATGTGGCGATCGACTTGGCCTGGCACGGTCCCAGCGTGGATGAAGACCGCAAGGCTACCTATGCTGCCGATGTCTTTGGATTTATCCTGTCGCAGAAAGCTTCGACATTCCACAAACGTCTGGTGGATTCGGGAATGTTGCTGGGGGCGCAAGTTTCCTATTACACGCAGCGCAATGTCGGTCCCATTCATTTCATGGGTATTGCCGAAGCACAGAAAGCGGGGCAGGCCTTGGCTGCCATGCGTGCGGAAGCGGCCCATTTTGTCGAGGTGGATTACTTTACGGATGAAGAATTGGCCAGCGCCAAGCGGCTGTTGGCCGTTGATAATCTGTACGGCTGGCAGGCGTCTCAGAGCATTGCCCGCGAATTGGGCTTTTGGTGGTGTGTCGCCGACATGGACTATCGCTTACAGTATATCGAAAACCTCAAAAAGGTGACGCGCGAAGATGTTGTGGACTTTGTGCGGACATATATCCATGAACGCCCCGGCGTGACAGGCATCTTGATCGCTCCGGAAAATCGGGAGTGGCTGGATGCTACGGCGAAACAGACAACGCAAGCGGAAGCTGTCGTAGCCGGGGAGGTGGCGCCATGATGAAGGGTCGAATTTTATCCGTTTTTCTGGCGGTCTTTTTACTTGGAACAGGCTTTGAATCATCGGCCCGAGCGGATGATGCGGCGGTGGACTTTCGGCTCGATACGGGCCATAAAGTGATTTTCCTTCCGATTCCGGATACCGAAGTCGCGGCGCTCAAAATCGTGATTCCTGGGACTTCGTTACGCCAGAACGCCGATACCGCCGGGGTGGAGCGCTTACTTGTAAAAACAATGTTGATGGCGAGTGAAACGCTTGCAAAAGATGAAGTCAGCCGTCGATTGGACGCCATGGGGACACGGATCTGGAGCAGCGTGGAAAAAGATCGGACGGTTTTTTCTCTTCAATGCGTGCGGCCCTTTTTCAAGCATTCTCTTTCAGTCTTCGCCGATCTCTGGCAGCGACCTCTGTTGGATGAAAATGACGTTATTCTGCAGCGCGATCGTCAATTGGCGATGATCCGTTCGAAGCACGATAACCCCGATGAATGGCTGAGCGAAATCCTCAACCGGACTTTCTATCAGGGACATCCTTACGAGTCGGACGTCGATGGTGAAGAAGAACCGGTAAAAGCCTTCGATCGCGCCGCGCTTAAAAGCCATCACGCGAAGCTTGTTAAGGATCCGCGTGCGTTTATCGTTGTGGCCGGTCCTTTTTTGCAGCCGGATCTTGAACGCTGGTTGAACGCAGCCTTCCACGTGCCGCAGACCGAAGGGGATCATTCGTGGGCGTTGCCGGAATTGAACCGACCTTCGCAAAACCTCGTTTTCGAAACGCGGGCTATCCCCACTAAATACATTCTGGGTAAGTTTTGTGCGCCTGCGCCGGGCAAGGCGGATTACGCGGCTTTGAAAATCGGAATGAAACTTCTTTCTTACCGACTTTGGGAGTCGGTGCGGACCAAGCGTGGTTTGGCTTACGCGGTTTACAGCGGACTTTCCGCCAGCCAGTCTAACTTCGGGTATTTGTATGTGACCACGGTGGACGAAGCCCAGACGATGGCCTTGATCGTCGACGAATTACAGCGTTTGGCCACCACGCCGCCGCCGCAAGCCGAGTTGGATGCGGTTCGGGCGGTCTATCGGACACAGTTTTACCAGGGTATCGAATCGGTACAGGGCCAAGCTGAATTCCTGGCTTTGAGCGAATCTCTGCTGGATGGCTATCACAATCGCCAAACGGTGATGGAACAGGTTGGGCGTCTCACCCCGAGTGAGGTGCAGAAGGCGGTGGCACGGACCGCGAAAGACTTCACATTTGGAATCCTGGGACCGGGTGATGTCGTGGATGAAACGATTTTCGCCCCCGTTCAAGCTGAAAGTAAAACAATTCAAGTTCCGCAAAATAACCCGATTGATTTGGGAGGGGACAATGGTTAAGCGAATTCAAGTGGTCTTGCCGATTTTTGTCGTGGTTCTGGTTCTGCCTCTGATGATACTTGGGATGGGTGAGCCGAAGGCGCAGGATCAGACCGTTGAAGGTGCAAGTGCCGAGAAAGGCTCGGCCAGTTGGGTGGACACGCCGGGCGGAGCGGTTGGCGGCAAGGCGATCTTCACTGATTGTCGTCAGCAGGCCGTAGCGGATGGCCGCCGACCGCCGGTACAGCTATCCGGTATGAAACGTCGAGAATCCGCCATGCCGCCTGGAGTCGGGATGAAAGGGATGCCGGCGCAGGGATCGGATGCCGCCATGATGGAGCCGCTTGGCGCAACTCCTCCCCCTGCTCCCAGTAAAGAAACGCCTCAAGCTCCCGATACGGTTCCGCCATCCAAGCCGGATGCGCCCGAAGGTAATACGATTTATCTGTCGAATGACGACTCCATGAGTCTGTCCTCGGCGCAGCGGATCGAATACGCCATCCGACATTTCCTTCCGATCCCCACCCAACACCTGCGTCCACACGAATTTCTGAATTATTACCAGTTCGCGGGAGCGCCGGTTGAGAAGGGGCGGGCGTTTTCGGTCGCTGCCTCGCTGACCCCCGGCATCAAGCGCGGTCAGACTTCACTGGCCTTTTCGGTTAAAGGACGACAGGTAAGTAAAGCAGAACGCCGTCCGGCGGTCATGACATTTGTCGTCGATCAATCGGGCTCCATGAACGCATCCAACAAAATGGACTATCTCAAGCGTGGCTTGAAAAAGGTATGGGATGCCTTCAAACCCGGTGATGTGGTCAGTATCGTTCAGTTTAATCACCAGGTATGCACCCCCCTCGAAGGTTTTGTCGTGGGGCGTGATTCGCGCGATCTGTTTGATAAAGCTGTCGAGTATCTGCAGCCCTGGGGATCGACCAATCTGCATGACGGCATGGTTCGTGGCTATGACCTCGGCGAGAAGTATTACGAGAAAGTGAAAAACAACCGCGTCATCATGGTGACGGATGCGCTGGCCAACACGGGAGTGGTCAATGATGAATTGTCGTCGACCGTCACCCGCTTCTACGACAAGCGGCGTATTGCATTTTCGGGTATCGGCGTCGGGCATGACTTCAACGATCGGATGCTCGATCAACTTACGGAAAAAGGGAAGGGCGCATACCTCTTTTTGGCCAGCGAGTCGGCAGTCGATAAAGTATTCGGCGATAAGTTTGTCTCGCTTCTGGAAGTGGTGGCGCGTGACGTGCATTTCCGTATGACGTTACCCCCCTCGTTGGCGATGGATGTCTTCTATGGCGAGGAGTCGTCCACCCGGAAGGAAGATGTGCAGGCGATCCACTATTTCGCCAACTCCGGGCAGCTTTTTCTATCTGAGTTGAAGGGGGAAGCCAAGGATCAAGACAGCATCCGTTTTGTGGCCGAATATACCGATCCGAAAAGCGGCGAGAAGCGCGAGGAATCCTTCAAATGGGTTGTCGGAGATATTCGCGTCAATCCGTCGGCCACGATCGATAAAGCCAGGCTGATTTTGAGCCTGACCGATCTGATCGGTGAAACCAGTCCGGCAACGGTGCAAACGTGGAGTTGTTGGGTGCATCCTTGCTACAAAAAAATCTTTCCGATTCCACTGCCGCCGGGACCGCCGCGGCCCGACTTCCCGTGCTATGAACCGATCGATCCCGAGCGCGGTCGCAAAGCCTGCGCTTATTATAGGAATAATATGAATGAGCTGGCGGGGCGCTTGAAAGGCGATGTGGAAGTGGAGCATATTCAGGGTTTGACGGAACGCTACTGTGGACGTTTTGAAGAAGGTAAAAAATAAATAATTAATTCATGACGTTGGGGGAGGCTTGACTGCTTAAAAAACGGCAGGGAAAGCGCTTTACTTTCATCCATGGATGTGCTAACCCATAGCCGCTTTTGGACGCTCGGGCGCATGCGAATTGGCGTAACCGGACGCACAAAGGTTCAATGAAATATTGTGCGGGGCGGGTCGATAATGATGGGTAAAGTTGCAAAATTATTAAAGAATCAGGTTGAAATCGGCGGTATCTGGCGGTTGATGGCCTTGAGCTTTCTGGTCGGTGTTGTGGCGGGTCTGGGTGCGATCGCGTTTTACTACATGCTTTCGGCCTCCGAACATTTCTTTTTCGACTACTTGGCCGGGTATCGACCTTTGGGCGCGGGTGGTGAACCGTCGCTCTTTCATGAAACCGATACACCCTTCAATCGTTGGTTGCTGTTGATTCTGCCCGCCATTGGCGGATTGATCAGCGGCGTGATCGTTTTCTGGCTGGCGCCTGAGGCGGAAGGCCATGGCACGGACGCCGCCATCGATGCTTACCTCCGGAAATCAGGCGAGATTCGGGCCAGAGTCCCGATTATCAAGGCCATCACGGCCGCCATCACCATCGGCTCGGGCGGTTCCGCCGGTCGAGAAGGCCCTATCGCGCAGATTGGGGCGAGTTTTGGTTCGCTGCTTGGCCGCTGGCTGAAGCTATCCTCGCAGGAACGCCGCGTTTTGCTGGCGGCGGGCATGGGTGCGGGTGTGGGAGCGATTTTCCACGCACCCTTGGCCGGTTCGTTGTTTGCCGCCGAGGTGCTTTACCGGGAATTGGATCTGGAATATGAAGTGATTCTTCCGGCTGTGCTTAGTTCCATTGTGGCGTACGCGGTTTTCGCCATGCAGTTCGGTTGGGATTCACTTTTTATCATGCCCGCCATGAAGTTTACCGCCCCGTCTCAACTCCTGGCCTATCTGGTTTTGGCATTGGCGGTTTCATTGGGTTCCCTGCTCTATGTACGCACTTTTTACGGTGTGCGTGACGCCTTCAAGCGTTTGCATATCCCCAATCATTTCAAACCGGCTATCGGCGGTTTGGTGGTCGGCGCGATCGGATTTTTCATTCCCCAGACTTTGGGAGCGGGCTACGGCATCATTCAGGAAGGCCTGACCGGAAAAGTGGCTATTGGCCTGTTCGTAATGGTCGCTCTGGGCAAAATCGTCACGACGTCGTTTTCCATCGGATCGGGCGGCAGTGGAGGCGTTTTCGGCCCGGCGGTGGTCATCGGCGGTGCTATCGGTGGCGCGGTCGGAGTGGGTATGGACCAACTGTTTCCGGCGATGGGGATTCAGCCCGGTTCTTTTGTTTTGGTGGGTATGGCGGGTTTCTTTGCGGCTGCGGCCAATACGCCGATCTCGACCATTATCATGGTCAGCGAAATGACGGGAAACTACTATTTGTTGGTTCCGGCGATGTGGGTCTGTTTTATTGCCTATGCGCTATCGAAAAACTGGACTATCTACGAGAAACAGCTTTCCAGCCGTTTGCAGGCACCAGCCCACATGGGCGAGATGATGGAAGCGATTTTGCAGGGGATGCGCGTGCAGGAAGTGGTGTCTTGCTTCGATGGTCGGCCGGTTCCCACCGTACTGGAAAATACCGGAGCTCAGCGGTTGATTGAATTGTTCGCGGAATCCGAAAAGACCAGCCTGCCATTGGTCAATGACGAGAATAAATTGATCGGAACCGTGGATGGACGCGATTTGCGCTCCATCACCGCGCGGCTTGATTTGTGCCCGATTATCGTTGCTTCTGATCTAGCACAGACTCCAGCGATTGTAAAACCGGGTGATTCTCTGATCATTGCCATTCGTGAAATGACCGCCAAGGGTTTCGATGAGGCGATTGTCGTGTCGCCGGACGATGAGGGGACCATCCTCGCGATTTTGAGCCGAAGCGAAATTGTGAGCGCCTATTACGATGTATTAGGCCGAAAACTGGCGGCGCACTCACATCGAACTCCCGATTCGTCTAATTCATAACACACTGATAATAAACAAGAAAATCCTGCAACATGCCATCCTGTGCCGTGTCCTGTCAATGGACACCCGAGAATGGCTTGAATATATTCTCAAGTTTCGCTACTCTCCTACCAATCAGCTTAGGCTGCCGTAACACGGCGTTGTTTCACTCGTCGTTTTTTAGACGGGTGTAGATGTCCAAAGAGTCTTGCTATCCCCCATGCTGGAGGAACGATGTCGAATAGACGGTCGATCGGGTGTTGGAGTGTTGGTCTGCTGCTTTTATGGTCCTCTCTGGCGTGGGCCGAGTTGGACCTTGCCCCCCAGGCGCTGTTGCAGACTTCCGGAACTGGTGTCTTGATGGATGTTCCTCTCGACTACAATCAGGGATCGAGAAATCTGCGGGATGGCGACGACGGAACGGTTTGGCGGTCGGCGGTGGATCGACGTACGGAACTGCTGTTGGATCTATCGTCGAATGATGCGACCATTGCCTTGGAGATCGACCGAATCGAACTTCGCTGGGGAGATACCCCTGCCCAGAAAGTCACGGTGACGGCGGGGCCTGACCGGTTGACGCAGATTCCCATTGCATCGAAAACGATTACGGAAACGGATGTTTCGGTGATTCAGCCGATACAAACGCTGAATAATGTACGTGTCGTGCGGATTTGGTTGTACCCCGATGAAATCGATGTGGCTGGGATTTCAGTGTTTGCTCGTGACGCGGATGATCTTGGAGCCCTACCTCAACTCAGCGTCGAGGCTGAATCATTCCCGTTGACGCTCTCCTGGACGCCAACGCCAAGCGCTCATCATTACGACATCGAACGGCGCTGTGGCGATGCCGATGCCGTCATCTGGTCGCGTACCTCGACGAGCGAGAGCGACTGGCCCCGCGAGGTGGAGCCGTGTACGTATCGTGTGCGGGCCGTCGATTATCTGGGAATGGCCGGGGAGTGGTCGGCTGAAACGGTCGTCGAAGCTTTGCCGTCCGTTGATGATGCGGCAGTAGCCATGAGTGGTGTGGTCGAAGGTTTCTACGGTCAGCCGTGGACACCTCGGGTGCGGGAAATGATCGTTCGGCGTATCGGTTCCTGGGGGATGAATACCTACATCTATGCGCCGAAAAACGACGAAAAACACCGTTCCAAATGGCGCGAACTTTATAGCGAAGAGCAGACAACCCATTTTGTGAAGCTTTTAGAGACCGGGCGCGGGTCGGGTGTGGATATCTTTTTCGGGATTTCTCCGGGACTGGATATCGATCCGCTTTCCGATTCCGATTTCAATCGTTTAACCGCCAAATTGTCTCAGTTGATGGATCTTGGTTATACGAATTTCGTTCTATTGATGGACGACATCGAGACGGATGTGACGGCTTCGCTGGGAAGCAATCATGCTGCGTTGACCAACAACTTGAATGGCTGGCTGAAAGCTCAAAATACGGTCGCACGGCTTCTCTTTGTTCCGACCGTTTACATCGGGACGGCTGGAACGTTGGATGCCGATGAAAAGGCTTATTTGCAGGCCTTGCGTGACGTGGATTCGGATGTAGCGTTTGCCTGGACGGGGGAGGGGATTTTTAGTCCGGAGATCAAGGCCGATTCCGTCCGTAGTTTCAAGCAGCTCACTGAGCATCCGGTTTGGTTGTGGGACAATTACCCGGCCAACGATGCCGATTTGGGGCTTCGGCTCTCCCTGGCTCCGGTCGCGGGTCGCTCGGCGGCCTTGCTGGAGGAACTGGACGGTCTGCTCGTCAATCCCATGTCGCAGGGAATCGCCTCACTGTTTGCGCTGGCTTCTTATGCCGAGTTGTGCCACCATCCCGATCGTTACGACGCCGCGTCTTTCGGGGTCGAGAAATTGCGCCAGGCCATCGACCCGTCTTTGCCGGTTGAAACGTACGAGTTGCTACGGGATTACTTCAGCACCAACCCGCGTTTATTCCAAGAGCGCGATGCCATCCCCGAGATCGATGGAAAGATCGACACCCTTTTAGCGGCGTTTGCTGTGCGTAATGAAGAAGAGATCGCCGCCGCATCGTCCGCCCTGGTCGACGACCTGTTGGCGTTGGTCGAGTTGGCTGATGCGTTTTCTCGAAACATGACGGCGCGGGAATTATCCGATGAACTGGCCATGCGTTTGTCTTTACTTACAGACCTTGCGCTTGGAAGTTTGCACGCCATTCACATTCTTACTGCGCAGGTGTATGGAGTCGAGAGTAAATTCGTCGCGGAAAAAAAAGAACTGGATATTCTTTTGGCCGGGTCGCTGGCCTGGACTTACCAGGTGGAATCGGCCGACGTATGGCGACGGCTTATCGAGCGCGTGGTCGGGGAGGATCAGTCTCCTTTCGAGGCGCGTTTTACCGGACAATCACCCTTTGAGCCGATTGTCTCCGAGCCACTCGGGCATGCTCGTATCGGGCAAACCTGGTATTACGATGCCGGGGTTAACTTGCCACTGCAAAGCGAGTATTCGATCGAGGCGGCCGAAGCCCTTGAGGCTCAGGCTCAAAGCGGTAACGATTTCGAAGGGTTGGTGTCGCTGACCCCCCGTTCGGAGGAGGGAGAACAGTCGGCTATGCATCCCGGTCACTATTGGGTGCGGCTGAGCGCACTTCAAGGCTATGCTTTGCAGACTCAATTGTTTCCGATCGAGGTCTTGCCTGCGTTGGCCGAATCGGAAGCCGTTACGCTCGAATTGACAACCGAACTGGGTGAGATCGATGATATTCCAGTCCTTTATCAAAACGGTGAGATTTTGTCGGATGTGGCTTTTTCCCAGTACAATCGGCTGGATCTGAATGGTGTATGGAAAAAGCGACGCATGGAATTGGACCACCGGCTGACGTTTGCCAAGCGCGATGAGGCGACTCTCGCACTTTTGGAAGCGGAATCGGGCGGCGCTGTTTTGCCTGAGTATGACGATGATGATTGGACTTCCATCGCGTTACCGGGTGTGGAAAACAAGTTGTGTTCCGCCGGATTTGAATCGGGTCCGGAGCAATATTTCGGTGGAGTGTGGTATCGCCGGGAAGTCCCCGCTCCGAGTGGAGGCAAAGCGGCGAGATTGGTGATGCTTGGGGCGGGATATGTGGTTGATGTCTGGGCCGATGGCCGCTATCTCGGTTATCACGAAGGCCCTTACACGCCTATCGTAATGCCATTACCGGATGCCTTGGCTGATCGCGATCAGATAACTCTGGTTCTACGTGTCGATAATCCGCGTCCGGGGACGGTTCCCGGCATGCTGCCGCCCACCCATGAAGCCGATTGGATGCCGTATGCGGGTGTACCCCGAGACATTTACTGGGAGTCGCTCAATACCGGTAAAACAGCGGTCTTGGCCAGCGTCAGTGTGGTGCCGCGTGGTTTCAGCGGCGAATTGATGATCGACGCCGTCGTTCGGAACCTGGTGGACCGTGATATTGAGGCACACCTTGAAGTGGATATCTACGCCTTGAGAGCCGAGACGAAAGGGTATTACGAAGGAGCCGATATCGAAACGTTATTGAACGGGATTTACGATTTGGGCGGGGTGGACAACCATGAGTTCACCCTGAAAGCCGGAGGTCTGGCGGGGGCGAGTGTTCAGCCTGTGATTTTGGATAATCTGGAGTGGGACCCCTGGAATCCGCGTTTGTACGGCGTTCGGGTCTCACTGCTAGATGGAAACGGAACGGTGCTTGACCGTTTCATCACCCAGACCGGCCTACGCGGTGTTGATGTGGACGACTCGGGTCGCTGGCTCTTCAACAATCAGGTGGCTTTCTTGCCCGGCATTGCACGGGATGAAGATTCGCCTCTCAGCGGCCGCAGTATGACCTGGTTGCAGATCCGTAACGATCTGGCGCAGACGAAACAATTGGGGGGGCGGCTCTTGCGTTCAGGTCGCTATCCCAATCACCCCGACACTTACGTTCTGGCGGATCGTCTGGGGCTGGCGGCGATGGTGGACATTCCGGCCTGGTGGATGACCGAGGCCGATTACGAGGCCGAAACACAACGCCCATTGGCTTTGCAGACGTGGCGTGAAATGGCTTTTACCCTGAGAAATCGCTCCAGTATTGTACTGTGGGGGGCCTGCACCGAGTGTCAACCACAGCCCGATGCCAATGCTCTTGGTGGGTTTATCCGGTCGCTGCATGAAGATCTCGACGACAATTACCCAGACGGACGTCTGGTCACGCAATCGTTGGACGCGAATAACTACGATTCCGGTGGGGGTGAAACGTTTGAAGAAGTCGACGTCATCGGTGCGACGACCTATTTCGGAGTGCTTTACGGTGAAGATGCGGAGTCGGAAACGCTTGCTTTCCTGGAACAGGTTCGCGATGATTATCCTAACAAACCCATCATGTTGACGGAATTCGGTAGCGAATCGGCTCCCAACGGAGAACAGGCCGGACGGCAACTCGACGTCGCCGAGGCGGTCTGGACCGCCGTTCAAGAAACCGCTCAGGTTCAAGAGGATGGCTGGGTGCAATCAACGGGGTTTGTCTTCAATGCCACCTGGGGTTCGCTGTATGATTCGTATAGCCAGGTTAGCGGCGTCGATTCGATGGGGCTGTATCACATGAATCGCGTGAGTTGGAAACCGGTGGCCGAACGGATCAAGGAAATGTACGACAACTATTCGGATAGTCTGAGCAGTCAAGCCGACGGCGATTCGTTAACCCCCAACACCGCCGATGCGAGTAACTGCCGCCACGGGTCCGGCAATGGGGCTATGGTTGGGTTGTTTGGCTTGGCTTTACTGGCATTCCTGCTTTTCCGGCGACGCCACGGCCAGGGTTGATCCCTCTATGTGGTCGTTATTTAAAGGCTTATTCGAAGCGTCCGATCGATCGCTGCTGCGGCGAATCAACTGTTTAGAAGAGTCATTCAGAGCCATTCCCGATGGAGAACTGGCGACTTCCCTTCAACTTTTAAAGCAGCGCCTGGCGAAGGGCGAGTCATTGATGGCGCTTTTACCCGAGAGCTTCGCTTTGGTGCGCGAAGCGGCTCGGCGCAGCCTGAATATGCGCCATTTCGATGTTCAGTTGATCGGTGGAATCGAGTTGGCTCGCGGCCGTATCGTTGAAATGGCCACGGGCGAAGGCAAAACCCTGGTTGCCACCTTGGCGGCGGTCCTGCATGCAATGGGCGGTCAAGGCGTTCATGTGGTTACGGTCAACGACTATCTGGCTACGCGCGATGCGGAATGGATGGGGCGAGTGTATCGCTTGCTTGGTCTTTCGGTGGGAGTGATTCAGGAGGAAATGGGCCAATCCTATGAGGAAGAGCTGGTCGCGCGGCGTGCCGCCTATGCCTGTGATATCACGTATGCAACCAACCACGAACTGGTATTCGATTTCCTTCGGGATAACCTCGCCGCTACGGCAGAAGAAGTGGTGCAGCGTGGCTTCAATTTTTGCATCGTCGATGAAGTCGACCTGATTCTGATCGACGAAGCGCAAACGCCTCTTATCATCAGTGGACCCAGTGACGAAAATCCACGCTATTTCCAGACCGTTGATCATGCCTTGCGCCGTCTAAGCGCGCAGCGGGACTATACGGTCGATCGGAAGAGCCGTACCGCCTCGCTCACGGATGAAGGCTTGACGCGACTGGAAGCGGCCCTTGGGGTGGGGTCTCTTGCCCATCCGGACAACCTGCACTGGATGCACGCCGCCCATCAAGCGTTACAAGCTCATGCTGTTTATGAAAACGATGTGGACTACATTGTCGAAGAGGGGCGGGTGCACATCGTGGACGAATATACCGGTCGTGTTTCTCCCGACAAACGTTTCTCGGATGGCTTGCACCAGGCACTGGAAGCCAAAGAACGAGTGGAAATCCAGGGGGAAGATGTCACCCTGGCCAAGACCAGCTACCAGCACTTTTTTCGGGGTTATCCGGGGCTTTGCGGCATGACCGGTACGGCCTATTCTGAGCGCGAGGAGTTTCGCAAGGTCTATTTTAGAAAAACGCGGCGTATCCCTTCTCATAAGCCCATGATTCGCAAGGATTATCGGCGGTTGGTGTTCAAAACGTTAGCTGCCAAACAGCGTGCTGTCGTGCGGGAGATCGCCGAGGCGCATGCGCTTGGTCGTCCCATTCTAGTTGGGAGTGTGTCGGTGCGTGAGTCCGAGCAACTGTCCCGCTTGCTCGATCAGACGGAAATTCCTCATCAAGTGCTCAATGCCAAGCAGGATGACCAGGAAGCGGCCATTGTTGCGCAGGCCGGACGGATGGGGGCGGTTACGGTTTCAACCAACATGGCTGGACGCGGTACCGATATCATTTTGGGCGGGAATCCGGAGAAGCTGGCAGAAGGGGAGGGGTTGCTCGGCAGCCCCGCGTATTCGCAGGCTCTCGAACGTTACCGGGATGTTTGTGCGCAGGAGCAAAAGCGCATCATGGCTGCGGGAGGCTTGTATGTAATCGGAACCGGTGAACACGAGTCGGTCCGGCTGGATAATCAATTGCGCGGTCGTGCCGGACGTCAGGGAGATCCGGGCTCGTCGGCTTTTTTCGTCTCCTTCGAAGATCCGATCTATCGAGCATTTGGGCAGATGGGCGCGCTTAAACAGTTACAGGAAATGTGTGCAGAACTTCCGGATGACGATCCGGTGGAGAATCCGCAGGTTGAAGCGATATTGAGTGCTCTGCGGGAAAAGGTGGTGGTCGAGAATGAGGCTGTCCGCTTTGAAGTGTTGAAATATGACACGGTGATTCACGAGCAGCGCGAAACCGCCTGGAGCTGGCGGCGCAGTTTGCTTGGCGCGCGTGACATGGAAGATTGGCGGGAGAGCGTCCGTGACTTGCTGCATGATCTGATGCCGCGTGTAAAAGAGGCGATCCTGCGCCGGATATCCGAATCGGATGAAACAGGTGATGTCGGTCTTGACGCTGTAAAGGGGAATGTGTGGAGCAAGATTGTCGAGGTCATTTCAGGTCAGACTTTGGGGTCGGAAGAGAAAGCTCCGCTGAACGGAGATGAGGCGGAAGACCTGTTGATGAGACGATACCTGCAGCGTTTTGGCGGCCCCTCTGACGAAGCCCTGATGGATTGGGAGCGGCAGACGCTCCTACAGGTTCTCGATAAGCTTTGGACACAATACCTGACTGATCTGGAGCGGATCGATGAAGGTATCGGGTTGCGCGGGTATGGAAATCTCGATCCGTTGGTGGAATTCCGGCGTGAGGCGGGGATTTTGTTCGATGAGTTGATGTACAACGTGGAAAGGCACGCCTTTCGTCTGTGGTTCGCCGTCAATCCTATTTTGGCGGCGAAAGCGATTGCAGGAGAGCCAGAGTTTCGACGTGCCGCGCGACCCCCCGGTGGAGTGAAGTCTCACCGAGGAGCGAAAGCAGCTGATAGGCTCCCGGCTGTGCGACCTGGGGGACGTCGCAGGCGACAGCGGCGTGCATGACCGATTTGACTATTTTCACCAAAAAGTTGCCGGGTGTTGCGGCATTTTCTATAATGTTCTTCACCCGATGGTGGAATACATTTCGATAGGAGGTTTAGATGGCTCAACGTATTGAATTTAAAGACGAAATCAATTTCTCCGTAGACGCAATCATGGAGAAACTGCTGGATCCGCGTTTTAACGAAGAATGGGGTGTGTTGCAAAATGCGATCGATCCCAAGGCAACGATGGTCGAGAAAACGGAAGATCGGGCCGTGATGAAACTGGACCTGCAAGAGCCGATTCCGGGTGTCGGCACGATCTCGGCGCAAATGACGTTCAACTGGGATCTTCAAAATCACAAAAACACCTGGACTCGTACAGCCGAGGGACTGGGAGCCAAATCGAATGTCTACGGCTCTACGACGATTATTCCGCAGGGTGACGATAAATGCCTGTTCGTCGATGAAATCAATATCGATGTGGGCATTCCTCTGATCGGGAAGAAGATTGAAAAGGGCGTGATCAAACATATGCAGGCACAGCGCCAGGAAAAAATGGATTTTCTGAGAAAACGTCTCGCCTAACGGGATTATTTTCAATTATGAAAGCTGGGGTCGAGACCCCGGCTTTTTTTTGTCGAGTCAGTTGGCTGCTTGTGGCCTGGTAGGATTGCTTATGATTCTGCGTCGTCCGTGTCATCGCCTTCGAAGTCTTCCGGATCCGCCTTTGCCCGCAAACGTTTCATTTCTTTTGCGAATCCATAGAGATAATCAAAAGCGGAAGTGATGCTGAAAAAGAGCGACAACAGGAGAAAGTACATCCCGATACGGCGGAAGTTGAAATCGCCGACGTAAAAACCCAGGTTGATACCGAAGGTGTAGTGAATGACCAGTCCCAATAAGCCAACCATCTGGAACGCGGTTTTAAACTTACCGAGCGGTTTGGCATCGATAACCATACCTTCCGAAGAAGCGATGGCGCGTAAACCCGTAATGGTGATTTCGCGTGCGAGAATGATGGCCACGATCCAGAGAGGAATGCGTCGCATGGCCAGTAAAGTCAGAAGAATCGTGAGGACGATGAGTTTGTCGGCCAGGGGATCGAGAAATTTACCGATGAGGGTGACGAGTTGCTTTTTGCGGGCCAAGTATCCATCGACCATGTCGGTGAGAGCGGCGATGGAATAGACCAAAGCGGCGATGAAGGCGTAAACGCGGGTATCTTGCAGCATCAATGCGCAAACGAAGGGGATGGCAGCAATCCGGCCTAAAGTCAAAAGGTTCGGTAGATTAAACAGCTCTTGAAGCAGCGTCTTACGTATCGGACGCTTGGATCGCTTCTGAATGGAATCTGCTGTCGACATCGTGACCTCCGTGGGCTCGTTCTACCACCGCTCGGAATGCAACGCAAGCGAATCCGAGCCTTGATCTTCCATAAAAAATCAACGGCCGCTTCCAATAGGGAAGCGGCCACCGATAAGGAGGGATACCACTGGTTGATTAAGCGTTGGCAGAGGCCTCGACTACTTCTTCAACCGTTTGGTCTTTGCTTGCCATCGCGCGGCTGACGAAAGTCAACACGGCCGCAATGATCATCAGGGCGCCGGCCACCATGAAGGTGATGTTGGAATTACCGGTTTTATCGATGATCATGCCGTTAATGCGCGGCAGAATCAAACCACCCACGCCCCAGGCCGTGAACATGATGCCGTAATTCAAGCCGAAGCCCTTGAGGCCGAAGTAATCTTTCGTGGCCGAGGGGAACAGGGTCAGATTGGAACCATAGTTGGCACCGGCGATCAGGATGATGGCCAGCAGTAAAATGGCATTATTCTCGATGAAGATCAGTCCGAACACCATCAGCGCTTGCAAGACGAAGGCACCGAACATGGTCCACTGACGACCGATTTTGTCCGAAACGACACCGGCCAACACGCGACCACCGGCGTTGCCGACGGACAACACGACCACGACCATGAAGGCCGCTTCACCGAGGGAGGCTTTGCCAAGTTTGGTGGCGATGCCGATCAGCATCAAACCTGTAGCGGAACCGCAAGCGAACATGAACCAAAGCATCCAGAACTGGGGAGTCTTGATCATGTCGCTCCAGTTCATATCGCCGTTAGCCACAGGGGCGGAACCGCCGGTTTTGCTGCTCTTCGCTACCGGAGGCGTGTAACCTTCGGGGGGATTTTTCACGAGTTGGGCCAGAATCACAACAATGATCAGGAACGCCACTCCAAACACGAACATGGTGTTGGAGACGCCCATTTCAACGACGCCCGCGTCGGTGGTCGAGGAGAAGCTACGCAAAAGGTGAGAAGCCAGCGGCGCGATATAGACGGAAGCAAGACCGAAGCCCGCGACCACGATACCCGCGATCATCCCGGTTTTGGCAGGCGGGAACCATTTCACCGCAGGCGGCGTCGCCGATGCATAACCGAAGCCGATCCCCGCGCCAGCCAGGAAACCGAAGCCGATCACGAAACCAGCCAACGATGAACCGGACAGTCCGGCAACGATGCAGCCCAGACCGATCAACACACCACCCAAAGTGGCGACCCAGCGGGGACCGATACGATCCTGCAGACGACCCGCCGGAACCATGACGAGGGCAAAAACGAAACAGGCAATGGCATAGGGTAGGGCTTTGTCGGCATTGTCCCAGCCCCATGAGGCCGGAATTGCGCCGGAGATGACACTCCAGGTGTACAAAACACCCAAAGCAAGGTTGATGCCCGTCCCCGCTAAGGCAACGCGCCAGCCGTGATTCGGAGTCGACGTGGTCATTTGAGCTTACCTCCTAAATTAGTACGTGTATTTGATCTACTTGTCAAAGCCGTGTCAGCTTCAGCTGTTACTCATTTTGTAGTGATAGGCTAAGTTGCACCTTAAAAAAGTGGCGCAACATTATCAGACCCATGCTTGGTTGTCAATAAAAAAAACATGTAAAATATAGTTTATAAAACCTTGTCAAGAAAGAATAAAACACCATAAAAAACAAGTACATATGCAATTCATTGGCTTTGTTTGGTAAAACAATAAATTAAAACTGTAAAACTGTAAAAGTTTATTAGCTACCGTTTCTCTTGTTGGGAGGGTTGCTCTTCCGAAATATGTGTGCAGGCTTTTGTGCGGCTTGACAAAACCCGTAAGAGCGCGAATAATTAAATAAGGATTGGAGGTACGATGGCGGATGAGAAAAAACGAGTGACGGAGGGAGTGAGCGCTTTTTTCACGTATGCCAGATCTCAGGCCGAATCAATGGCCGAGAGTGTTAAGCGCTCGGCGGAATCACAACGCACGCGATTGGACGGCGAAGGAGAAGATCGCGATGGGTCTCGTTGGTTGCGTGCAGCCGGAGAGCAGGTTTATCAGATCTATGCTGAAGGGCGGCGGGTGTTGCCCTCCGTTGTTCAGGATGCTGTTGTTTCGTTGGATCGTGTGGTTGGTCGTGTGGTTTCGGATGAGCGGGTTACTCGGGTCGGTGAAGTTGCTGAAACGATCGCTCGTGATATAACGGGTGGAATAGGGGATTTTCTTGAAAACGTGGTGCGTCAAAGTGATTCAGCGCCACATTCCTCTACTGGAGCTTCTAAGCAGCATCAGTCTGAAATGCCTACTCAAGCGTCCGATTTCACCCCATCGGTCCCGAAACCGGTCATTGCGCATGAGAGTGAGAAAACGAAGTCGGCTGTATTGAGAAATGATGGAAAGGCGAAAAAACCAGCAAAAACAAAGAAAACCCAACCGAAAGCACCAAGGAAATCGGTTTTGGCCAAGGATCCACTGGCCGATTTGAAAAAAACTGAAAAGAAATATTGACAAACGACCCTAACTCGTTAAAATCCCACCTCGTCTGTTGCGGATCTTTGCAGAAAAGGGGCTATAGCTCAGCTGGGAGAGCGCTTGAATGGCATTCAAGAGGCCGGCGGTTCGATCCCGCCTAGCTCCACCAAAGATATCAGCCACTTAGCTTAATCGCTAGGTGGCTGTTTTCGTTTTGAGCTACCACTGAGCTACCACGAGGCAGCGTAATCCAGGCATGAATATGTATTCCAGTGAAGGATTGAAATGTCTGGCAAGATCGTTGCTTTGGCTTCGGAGAATCACTTTTGTTGCGAGAAAATCTTTGGACAGTGTACATCTTCAGCAAGAATGGGACAAATGGGGGTGTTTTTCTAAGGGAGAGGTTGAGCCATTTGTTGTTCGTTCCTGTCCGGGTGGTTTCGGTTCCTGATCTTTCGGTTTTCAAGGGTTCTTCGCTTCAATTCGGCTCGTTTTCGTAAGATCGCCTCCTTTCTGCCAAAGTATACGTCATCCGGTGTGACGTTGCCAAGAGCTTCGTGAACCCGGCGTTGGCTGTACCAATTCACGAATTCCAGGATTTCGTTTTCGATCTGGATCGGCGTTTCGTGCACGTTCTGGTTCACGCGCTCTTTCAGGCTTCTGTGATAGCGCTCGATCTTGCCGTTGGTCTGCGGGTGGTATGGGGCGGCGAAAATGTGGTGAATGCCTTTGATATCCAGATATTCCGCCAGTTCGCCACTAACGAGCGCACTGCCGCGGTCGGACAGGATGCGCGGCTTACGGTTCTCATCCATCCTGTCCACGCCTGTAAACTCGCAGGCCGCCTCGATCACCTCCGAGAAATCCGGTGCCCGCATGCTGGGTTGTAAGCGCCAGGCCAGGATCTTGCGGCTTTTATCGTCCAGAACCGAGATCAGGTAATACCAGCCCCAATGCAGCGCCTTGAAATAGCTGGCGTCGGTCTGCCACTGCTCGTTGACCCGCTTCGGCTTGTAGCGGTACTCCGATGAGGCCGCAAAGGTCTTCACCGGACGCGGAAAGACCAGCCCGGCCCGTTTGAGCACGCGGTAGACCGTCGACTCGGACACGGCGAACACGCCATGGTCCGTGAGGTGCACGGCCAACTCCCGCGAGGATTTCTCCGGGAATTCCTGCGCCAGCTTCAAAACTTCCATCTGCTCGATATCGAGAAGCTGATTCCACACCCGGCCCTTGTACGGACTCTTGTCCGCCAGCGCCGCCTGGCCGCCCGCATCGAAGGCCCGCTTCCAACGGTAATAGGTCGACGGCGGCACGTCCAACTCTCGCAGCGCCTTGCGCACCGAAAACGGCGAACGCGCCACGGCGTCGAGCACCGCCCGTTTCAACTCGGCTTGCATCCGCTTGTACCGGACGCTTAATTGCCGAGGCTTTTTTTATATTTCAGGACACGCAATCGCTCTTCGGCCAGCGCAATCTTGAGCTGCTCGTTCTCCGACTTCAGCTCGCGCACCTCATCGTCCGAGGCATCGCGCTTCGTCTCGCGCGTCAGGCCGTTTTTACCGGCCTCCAGAAACTGCTTGGACCAGCGATAAAACAGGCTGGGCTGAATGCCTTCTCTGCTGCAAAGCTCGGAAATCGGGATCTCGCCGCGCAAGCTCTCGACGACGATGCGGATCTTCTCGTCGGCGCTGAACTTTCGGCGGGTGTTTTTGCGGATTTGTCTGATGACATCGGCCATGGGGTCCTCCTCGTTGGAGTTGTACCCGGACCGGAACGGATGGTCAATCGTGGAAGCGGTCCCGCAGGGTGTTTCAATTCTGTTTCCGGGAATTAATGAGTGGTGGGTTCCCTCTAAGGGGATATTGATGTCTGCCTGATGGAGGGAATGCGATGAGTCCGAATGAGATATCGATGTTTCTTTATCGTCTGCGCGCGGGTTTCCGGCGGCTGCCGGACCCACGCCGCGGGCAGGGGCGGCGTTATCAGTTAGACGCTCTTCTTCTGCTGCTGGTGCTCGGATTTCTGCGGAATCTGACGACGATACAGGAGATTCTCCAGCGGACCTCCTACGACCGGGATCTGTTGGAATTTCTGGGCTGGAAACGGATTCCGGCCCAGGGCACCTACACGAATCTGTTTCAGCAGATGGACCTGTTGCCGGTGAATGATCTTTTGCGCCAGGTCGGCGTGGAGTTGGCCTGGTCCGATACGCAGGTGGCGGTGGACGGCAAGACGATCAAGGGCAGTCTGCACCGGGACAAGCGCCTGCATGTGGTGAACGTCGCCACGCCGAAAGGCATTGCGCTGTCCCAGGCGTCCTCCGAGCCGGCCGGAGGCGAAATCAAGAGCGCCTTGAAGCAATTGAAGCAACTCGATCTTCAGGGCAAGGTGGTCAGCGGCGACGCGATGTTTTCGCAGAGAGAACTTTGCGAAACGATTGAAGAAAAAGGGGGCACTGGTTATTCAAACTGAAGGATAACCAGCACGAGCTCCATACCGAACTCTCCCGCCTGTGGCGCTATCGTGGGGGCAAGCGTCCCGCCCGTGAGACCACGACCTTGATTTCGGGCCGCATCGAAACGCGGCGTCTGTATGTCTTCCCCCAAATGAAAAGCTACTGGGACTGGCCGGGGCTTTCGATGGGCCTGGCCGTCCATTGCGAAAGCATCGACAAACGGACGGGGGACATCCGCAAGGGCGTACGTTTCGCCATCACCGACTTGCCTCCGGATACGCCCTCTGAAACCTTACTGAAACATTTCCGGGATCACTGGGGTATCGAAAACCGCCTGCATTACGTGCTGGATGTGTCGATGGGTGAAGATCGCTGCCGGGTGACGAGCAACCCCGGTCTGCTGTCGGCCTTACGCAAAATCGCGCTGGCTCTGCTGCAATCCGTGAAAGGGAAACGATCCGTCAAAGCCACCATGCGTGATATGTGGAAACCGGGAATCCTATTCCAGAATTGAAACACCCTAGCGGTCCCGACGCTCGTTGCAGCGTCGGGACCGCTTCCACGATTGACCATCCGTTCCGGTCCGGGTACAACCTCTGAAGGAGGAGGACCCCATGGCCACCAATGTTGTCAAACAGATCCGCCGAAACACCCGCCGCAAATTCAGTGCCGACGAGAAGATCCGCATTGTCGTCGAATCGCTGCGCGGCGAGATTTCCATCAGCGAGCTCTGCCGCCGGGAAGGCATCCAGCCCAGCCTGTTCTATCGCTGGTCCAAACAGTTTCTCGAAGCCGGCAAGAACGGGTTAACGCGTGAGACGAAACGTGATGCCTCGGACGACGAGGTGCGTGAGCTGAAATCGGAGAACGAGCAGCTCAAGATCTCCCTGGCCGAGGCGCATCTGGCTGTCTTGCGATATAAAAAAGCCTCGGCTCGTAAGCGTCCGGTACAAGCGGATGCAAGCCGAAATGAAACGGGCGGTGCTCGACGCGGTGGCGCGTTCACCGTTTTCGGTGCGCAAGACCCTGCATGATCTCGATGTGCCACCATCGACCTATTACCGTTGGAAGAAGGCCTATGCGTCGAGTGGTGAAGCGGCGCTTGTGGACAAGAGCCCGTACAGGGGCCGGGTGTGGAACCAACTGCTCGATGTCGAGCGATCGGAGATTTTGCGTCTGGCGGCCGAGTTCCCGGAGAAGTCCTCGCGGGAACTGGCCGTGCATCTCACGGATCACGGCGCCTTCGCCGTATCCGAGTCGACGGTCTATCGTGCGCTCAAACGAGCCGGGCTGGTCTTTCCGCGTCCGGTGAAGACCTTTGCGGCCTCATCGGAGTACCGCTACAAGCCGAAGCGGGTCAACGAGCAGTGGCAGACCGACGCCAGCTATTTCAAGGCGCTGCATTGGGGCTGGTATTACCTGATCTCGGTTCTGGACGATAAAAGCCGCAAGATCCTGGCCTGGCGCTTACAACCCAGCATGCGGGCACCGGATTTCTCGGAGGTGATCGAGGCGGCCTGCGAGTTTACAGGCGTGGACAGGATGGATGAGAACCGTAAGCCGCGCATCCTGTCCGACCGCGGCAGTGCGCTCGTTAGTGGCGAACTGGCGGAATATCTGGATATCAAAGGCATTCACCACATTTTCGCCGCCCCATACCACCCGCAGACCAACGGCAAGATCGAGCGCTATCACAGAAGCCTGAAAGAGCGCGTGAACCAGAACGTGCACGAAACGCCGATCCAGATCGAAAACGAAATCCTGGAATTCGTGAATTGGTACAGCCAACGCCGGGTTCACGAAGCTCTTGGCAACGTCACACCGGATGACGTATACTTTGGCAGAAAGGAGGCGATCTTACGAAAACGAGCCGAATTGAAGCGAAGAACCCTTGAAAACCGAAAGATCATGAACCGAAACCACCCGGACCGGAACGAACAACAAATGGCTCATCCTCTCCCTTAGAAATAAACCAACATTTGTCCCATTCTTGCTGAAGATGTACAGTCGCCCCTTCACGGGGGCGTGGATTGAAACACCTGTCGATCGGTGGGCGCGGTTGAGATCACCACCGTCGCCCCTTCACGGGGGCGTGGATTGAAACAAAACAAACTATGTCAAACGCATGGCGACAGATTTAGTCGCCCCTTCACGGGGGCGTGGATTGAAACAGAACTTATCGAAGAAATGGAAAATCGCCACGAAGTCGCCCCTTCACGGGGGCGTGGATTGAAACCGAACCTCCAATCGTGACACTTCGTTTAGCCCTGTGTCGCCCCTTCACGGGGGCGTGGATTGAAACCCCTCATCACCGCCGCCGAAGGCGAGGAATATTCCGTCGCCCCTTCACGGGGGCGTGGATTGAAACAATGGTCGCACGATAACAACTACCGCCTTGAGTTGTTGCAAGAGGCGCTTGGCCCAGCCATGAAGGCATTGGGCGTATCTTTCCGATTTGAAGATAATCATCCAAGTTGGACCGAAGCCGTGGAGGGGTTGGCGAGTTTTATGAGCAGATGAACAGGGGCTTGGGAATAGGCCCGGGCAGTCCCCGTAGTCCGGGTAGTCCGGGTAGTCCGGGTGGTCTGGCCTATCCTGGTATACCGGGCGACCTGGACGAGTTCTGGGTCATCCTGGGACGGCGTCCTCGGGGGCAATGGGCTGACGGTGGATGCCTGGGCGGTGCTGCAGGTGCTGGGGGAATTGGAATACTTTGTCGAGAATGACGGCGCGCCAGCCTGAACCGCTGACGCGTCGCCAAGTGAAGGGGCGAAAGCCTCTTCATTTATCCCTTTGCAACTGGCAACAGGTCTGAAAACTCATCAAACCGCTTGAGTTCGCGATGTGTATGTTTACCGGCACGTTGTATTAGATACGTGTTTCGGTAAATAGTTGTCACTATCACCATCGGTATTCCCCACCACGGATACGGAATTTTTCCTCACAGAACTGAACTTGCTGCCATGCCCGCAGTATCTCAGTGTCATGAATCGGTTGAGAATACCTTAAACTACCCGATACATTATCGAAAAACCGACCGGCGGGATCGATCATCGCATAACTTCCGGTCATCGCTTCGTTCGACTCCGGGATTAACACGGCTCCGAGTTCACGTCTATGCCGAGCCACGAACTCCTTGAATTCGTGTTCGGAAATCAGTAGATCCTCTATTCTTCCATCGTTCTGTCCGTCAATCGGCAAAACCTGAAATACTTTCCATCGTTCCGGTCCCATGGCTTTTATCCAAGGAGTCATATTCTCGGCTATCGTCAGCTTCGTAACTACCGAATTGACCTTCAACCGGATGTCCGCCTTCTTGATCCTCAAAGCCAGTTCTACATACTGCTCTGGTCGATATGCCCGTCCGTTTTTAGCCCTGCCGAGATCTATCTGAACTTCAGGGTTGAAGCTATCGATGCTGATACCGATCCAGTCCAGGTGTGGAGCAAGACGGCAAAGCAGCTCCGGATTGTCGATCAATCTGGCCCTCTTGGTAATCAGGGCGGTCGTTGTTCCGCTCGATTTCAGGCTGGCGAGAATTTCAACTAGGTAGGGGCAGAGAAGCGCCTCGCCTCCTGCAACAGAAACCTTGGCGAAAGCGCTTCCGATCATCTTCGCAAGCAGGATGTTGTTGGTTTTATCAATCGACGGTCTGCCATGCAACGTCGCCTTAACATCATTGAAGACCGCAAAACAGAATCGACAATTCATGTTGCATGCGGCCCAGATATGCCAGTTCACGGATGGAGGGAATGGTCTCGTCATCATGACCTCCCTCCGTTGCCGTTAGACCATTTTCTGGGTTTTCTCGTCGCATGCTCGACCGTAACCACAACTCGGTTCTCTGCGACGATGCAAGCTGTGTTCTTCAACTCGGTCAGGTCATGGCCGTCATGTTTCGCTTTTTGTATGGCCTTTGTGTCGATGTGGTACGCGACACAGCCTTTACCGGCATGGTGCGGTGTGCCGAAGGTGAAGATCGTCTGTATGGCTGCTTGGGGGATGCCCCGCTGCTGGATTCGCTTGCGGGCGTGGTGCGTCAGCACCAGTACGTTGGATATACGCATTTCCTTTGTCCTTTCTTGCGTTTGTCTTCATTTGCAAACTGAAAGACGAGGTTCGGACAGCCGAAAGGCCGGGCGGGACGCTTACGTTCCCAAGCGGAACCTCACAATCAACGGTTAGGTTCTGTTTGTGTAGGTCACCTCCTTGCTGCGGGTGCGCTGGGCCCCTTGTGGGTCCGGTTCAATCCCCAACGAATTCAGGTGAGCTTGCCTGAGCCACCAGAACGCGGCGAAAAGCGGTTTCCGAGGAGATGTCTCAGCAGGCAAGCTGACCTGATGCCGGAGTTCTTTATACGCTTTTTTCGCCTCTTCACGTACTTCCTCATGCGGGTCGTTTTCGGATACCCAACGAAGCACGTGGTGGCTTTTGCCCAGGGGATTGACCTTCAATTCGCGTAGAGCTCGGACGTAAAAATATCGCCACTCCCAACGGTTCTCGATGAAATCGTCATCGATTACATCTCTGTCATTAACATTATCTTTCGATTTCAGCCGCTTTAGAAAGAACTGCGCCAAGGATCTACGAACACTTTCTAGCGTGGGATCCTTTTCCTGCTCGGCTCCCAGCGCGTGGATGATGGCGGCAATCCGATCGGGAATCCAGCGATAAGTTTCCGGCGGATCAACCAATCCTTCCTCTTTCCAGTATCTAAGGTCCGGTGTGACAGCAGGATGTTCAAGCGCACTGAATAGTGTAAGCATGGTTTCCAGCGCCGGGCTGGGACCGCCGAAGCGAAACAGGAAGGCTAAGGGCGCATTCAATGAATGGGGATCGAACGGCTTTTCGGCATCTTTTTTGAGCAATGGGCGGTTTTGGCCAAGTTCCTTTTTCGCGACGGTCAGCAGGGGTTTGGCGATATCGGGATTGAGTTCATTTTCTCGAAAGCGCAAAAGGAACAGGCGAAGCAGAGCCATTTTCAAATGTTCATCCGATTGCTGTGCCTGATATCGCGCCAATAACAGTGTAATTATGCTTTCCTCTTCCCCGGAATACAAATTGTGAAATCTCGTCCATCTAGGCGCGATGTACTGCCATTCAGAAGCATCGAGTGAATCCGTCAATGCCGTTGCAAGGTTGAGCGCCGCGACCCCGAGTTGAGAGTCAGAAACTTCCGATAAATATCCGCAGATGGCCTTATCTACTTCCGGGTTCTTTATTGCTTTCTCGGGGTTTCCTGCCTCCAGCCAGAAGTCCAGTCGTCTTGGATCTCGTATCCTATCGTCGATAGAGACATGAGCCTCGCTCAGTAAGTCCCAACGTATTGCCGAAAGCCAGAAGGCTTTTTTATCCCGTTTTAAAGAGTTAATCAAAGATCTAAAGTACTTTATACTCTTGGGAATATACCCTTTTTCCGACAATTCTTTTACTGCATTGTGCCAGGAGATCGGAATAAATGGTTCAGACGGTTGAATAAATTGTTTCCACCAATTACTTTCATAAATCTTGGTAAACGAGCTGTATTCACGATTACGGTATACATCCGCCAAGTACGCCATTATCGCCAAAAGCCTGCCGTCCCTGTGCGGCCCTACTAAACCTATGATTTGTTGAAGAGCATTGATTAGATTGCGGTTCTTTTTGGTAGTTGGAACAGGTTCTTTGAATGGAACGATGATTTTTTCTGTAAACTCTTCCAAACTCAACATGAATGGAAAAAAAAGCGGTGTAGAATCTCCTTCGTCAAACACAAAACCGCCGTATATCAAGATTCTGGCAAGCCACTCTGCATCACGTTCTTGCATTCCAGCAGTCACAAAACCAGCAGCAAGCGGTGAATGCGCAAGTTCATCGGGTTCAATTGGATTAAAGGGGGCCATCGGATTCCTCCTGCCTCTCGGGCAAGTTACCTCGGGTTGTTTTCTCAGCGCCTTGAGGTTCTGTTGACGGAGAAGTCAGCAGATCGGAATCGCCGATGTTGATCGGCAAGCTCGGACACTATAAAAACCCTAGCCATTCACAGGGCTATTGTCAAGACCAATGAAGTTCCCCCATTTCTGGGCGTTCCGCTCCTAAAACCGTTCTGATTCTATCTGGATAGGTTTGTCCGCAAGTGAAAAATGGGGGATTTTCATACGAGACAAGACGGACCTCAAGGTGTTAAGCAACGGGTGTCGAAGCCGCTATTTGCTTAACAAAATCCAAGAGGTCCATCGCCATGCTACATCAACTCGGGCACAAATTGCGAGCGCAAATCCATCATTTTTCGGGGGAACTTTCGACAAAGCTGGGCAAGGTGTCCACCCGTTTCGTGGAAGAGATGATTTACGGCATGTGCGCCTCGGGCTCGGTGCTGCTGACCGAGGTGGCGCGCCGCTTGGAGGAGCCCATCGCTCTGCACGCCACGCACAAACGCCTGTCGGCCAACCTCGACGACGAGAAATTGGAGGAGACGATTTCCGAATCGGTGCTGATCCAGGGCGCGAAGCGCATCCGGGACGACACGCTTTTGATCGTCGATCCGTCGGACATCACCAAGAAGTATGCGAAGAAGATGCAGTATCTGGCCGAGGTGCGCGACGCCAGCGAGAAGATAATCGGCGACGGTTACTGGATGTGCGAGGTGGTCGGCTGCGAGACGGGCGAGCACGACATCACGCCCCTGGCGCAGATTTTGTGGTCGCAGGCGTCGCCCGATTTCGTGAGCGAGAACCACGAGATTCTCACGCTGGTGGATCGCGTGCTGGCCGCCACGGAGCACCGGGGCATTCTGGTCTACGATCGCGGCGGCGACCGGCGGGAGATGCTCGCGCCCTGGACGAAGGACGAGCAGGTGCGCTATCTGGTGCGCCAGCGCGGCGACCGCCATCTGCTGTACAAAGGCAAGGCGAAGAACGAAATGAAGTTGGCTGAAACCTGTAAAACGCCGTATGCCGAAACGGTGGTGAAGGAAAAAGACGGCAAGGAGAAGGCGTACTTCATCCATTTCGGTTATCTGCCGGTGCGCCTGCCGGAATGCCCCGAGCGACCGTTGTGGCTGGTGGTCGTCAGAGGCTTGGGCAAGCGTCCCATGCTGCTGTTGACCACCGAGCCGATGCGGAGAAGCCGCAAGGTCTTGTGGTGGGCGGTTCAATCGTATCTGACGCGCTGGCGGGTGGAAGACACGATCCGTTTCGTCAAGCAGAGCTATGGCCTGGAGAACGTGCGGGTCTTGACCTATCGGCGCTTGAAGAATCTGGTGACGTTATTGCTGGCTCTGATGCATTTCACGGCGGTGAAGGTGGGGCTGGAGGCCCGACTGAAGATCCTGGCCTTGCACGCATTGGACGCAGCCAAGCGATTATTCGGCGTCCCCGACTTTCGATATTACGCTTTAGCCGACGGTATGAGGGACATTCTGCACAAAGCCGGAAAGGGAACTCTGCACAGCAGAGCCGACAAACGCCCACCCGATCCACAACTACCCCTTTTCGACTCATGAAAAATGGGGGAACTCCATTCAAGACCAGCGTGGCTTTTTTGTGGTATTTCCCGGTAGACTGGGCGACTCGCCACGCTGAGACGGCTTTCCGAGGCCGTGCTGTTAACCGGCAGGTCGAAATTGTATCCCCATGAATTTAAACGACATTCCCTGATCGACTCCCGGTTTGCGTGAACATACATCTTGAAGCCCCGTCGTAGCCCTTTGCAAACCGATTTTTATTCTCAGTTTAACAAGCGGGAATATCTTATGATTACAAGAGCTTAGAAGGTCGCTCATTTTTGCTGTTAACCACCCCGAATTGTCAAGTATCAAATAAAATCAATTGCTGTTAACCAGCCAACCCGTTCTTTACCCGTTCTCTGGTTCTGAGAGGCAAGAAGCGGCCAGATGGGGCTACTGGGACGAGGAAGCTGGTGATCCGTCATCCGTTCTCAGAATTCAAGTCGCCGACCGTCGAAACGGAAAAAGCATAAAATTCAAGCAGCTATGCAAGACTGTGAGAACCCGCATAGCTGTTAAATAGATTCCCCCGGGCATGCCCGGGGTCCTTACTGTTACAGCTTCATGCGAAGCTGACCTGAATCCTGGCGTCCTTGATGTTCAACGTAATTCTTTACGGTTTCCTCATCGACGCCTACGCTGCTGACAAAATAGCCCGACGACCATACTAGGTTTTCCTTCCAATAAACTTTCGATAACCACTTGAAGGATTTTCGCATGTGCGACGACGATTGGCTTTTCAATTGTCCCATTACATCCGAAATGCGATAGGTCGGGGGAATCACCATCACCATATGAAGGTGATCCTGGTCAAAGCCAATCGTCTCTAGCTCCACGCCGGGCATTTTCCTCAGCAACTTCGGCAATACTTTCCGTAAATACGTACAGACGCCAGGCTTCAGGATCCGGCGGCGGTACTTGCTTACCCACACTACATGGTAGTGCAGACTGTAAACGCTATGAGCTGACTTGATACATTCCATTCCAACATCATACCACCGCCGGGCTCATTCATCCACGGGCATGCCCGTGGTATTCTGTCTTCGACCACATAAAAAGCCCACCAAAGTTGGTGGGCTAGATAGTTTGGCTCCCGATAAGAGACGCCTACCGGAACTTCTGGACCACTCCCAGTGTGGACCGGGACTTGCTGGTTCGGGAGGCGCAGATAGTTTTATAGCGGCCTTGAGATGAATCGAGTCAACTCGCTTTCTTTCTAGGTTTTTTCGGCTTGGCATCGTAGAGTTTCAGCACACGTTCTCGCAAATAGCGCTCGACAAACGAGTTGATCGTGCCATCGGGATACAGAATCCGATTGCCGATGAGCGACGCCAACCGTCCCTCGAAGCCATAGCTCGGCTGTGCTCCTTTTCGGATCAACTCCTGTTGCGAAAATCGTGTATACTTCCACATCCAGTCCCAGCGCCCAACTTCCGAGTCCTCCGGCGGTTTGCTCATTTTCTTGACCTGCCGGACATCCGTATTTGTCCAGGCGACAACGATTTTGATGAGGTCTTGATTGTCGGCCACGATCAAAACGCCTTCCGGTTTTTCGTTGGCCTTGAATGCTTCCAATACATCGACAAACATCTCCATTGCCATGAGAAATTCTCCTTATGGTGGGTGGTTGTATAGATATTTTCGGGCTTTTCGTTCAAGTATTACGGAATGCGAATGACCTTGATTCCGGCTCGTGTCAGAATTTCTCCCGCCAGGCCTTCCTTATTACAGGACGGACTGCCGCTTTTCAGGTAGGCGCGTTTAATGCCGATGATTCGCGCCAACTCCAGTGCGTATTTTGCGCCGTTAACGTGATAGGCGGTGACGTCTTTTCCGTTTTCGGGCGCGATGATCCTCACGCCTTTGTCAAGCACATCCGCTCCAGTAGCGCCTTCCAGCGTTTCGCCGGTTCGAGGGGTGGACATTCCACCCAGTTGCTCTGGGCAGACAGGAACGAGAATGTAACGTTTCTTCAGCCTCTCAATGAGCGTATCGCGCCGCTTGGCGCGTCGTCCATGCCAGCGAGTAGGGACACCCAACAGGCATGTACTGATGAAATCGGGTTCGACGACATCTGCCATGTCGTCGGGCGGAAAGATATAGCCGGTTTGGTTCGTTTTCGTCATGGACGCCTCACAGCACGCAATTGCATCGGCCCCGGCTGGCCGTCAGTCCAAGGGCGTCCCAAACGAGTGGTTCTTCGAGGCACAATGCCAACTCCAGGTCGGGCCGAATCCGTCTTGCTGTGTCGATCAGGTGGCGATACATCTCCACGCGCAACTCGAAAGGATAACGCCTGCGGCCATCGGCACATTCCGCATCTGAAACAAAGCTCTCCGAAATGAGGTTTCCCTTGCCGAGCTTCTTTTCCATCAAGCGCGTCGCGCCTTTATAGCTGCAAATGCCGCCCATAGTCAGACGCGTCAGGGGAACGCTTGAAAGAAGTTCCTCGATGAAACTGGTGTAAATTTCCTGCCAGTTTTCAACCGGAATGATCGGCATCAAAACGGCTCGTACCGGATAGCCTGCCTCGGATGCTTGCTTCATGGCAGCCAGACGTTCTCGGGGCGTCGGTACGTTGCGCTCAAAGGCTTCGGACACCTCCGGCGGGTTGAGACTCCACGAAAGAATTGTGTTGCCGCCATGCTCCAGGTCGAGCAATTGGTTTACGTCCGCCGACTTGGTAAGCAATACCTGCCGAGCATAGGGATGCTGAGCGAAAAACGGCACCAGCACGCTTGAGTAGCCGGTCAGCGGATCGAGCGCCAGACCGTCCTGCAACTTGCCGATGTAAAAGGCGGTCGGCTCGGCGAGTTTTCGGGCCGTACGGTCGATCTCGGCGATGATTTCCTCCAGGTTCACATAGATACGAATCGTCGGCGAATGCCAGACGGTTGCCGTCCCGGCCAGGTAACAGTACTGGCAATCGTAGAAGCAGAATCCGGTGGGCGAAAAATGCCAGTAGTTCGGGCAGGTGTTGCCACTTTCCTCGCTCTTGCGAACAGAGCTTTTATGCTCACCGAAAACCAGCGTAGTCTTGCCCTTGCGATGACGCTTATACGGATCGCCCTCGCCCAGTTGAACGCGGCTGTGTGGCGTATCCGTCCGGTCGATTTGTTCGGCGTTTGGATACAAGGCGCAGATGCGCTCAGCATAAGCCTGCCGTTCCGGCGTATCCAGCGCACCACGAGCGAAAATGACCCGCTCCACGGACAAAAGCGCCGGGCGAGTCGGTTGGTACGCTTCCGGCAATTGCCATGCGGGCGGCGAATCAAACGGAAGTTGGGTTTGGGTATCAGGCTTCTTTGTCATGCCTTCCTTGCTTTTTCTCCCGTGTAGACTTCCCAGCGTTTGACGATCTGATCGCAGTATATCGGATGTTGCTCCATCAAGAAAGCGTGGCGTTTAGCTTTTTCTGCCGCAATCAGGGTCGTGCTGCTGCCGCCAAATGGCTCAAAAACATGTGCGCTTTCTCCCGAATAAGCGAGCATGGAACGATACGGAATCTCGGCCGGGCAAACCGCCGGATGGCCGAATTTTTCGGACTGTTTGGTGATGGCAGGAACTTCCCAGACGTTGGTATGATGTTCGCTCATATACTTGACCGCCTCCTTGCTCATCTTCGGCATTTTCCCCGCCTTTTGAAATACCAGCAGAGCTTCCCACTGAAAAGCCGGATAATACCGACCGTTTCTGCGAATATGGAAGTTACGGGGAATCAGATAATTCGCTTGGGTTTTGTACCAGATGAGTGTGTCAAGATATGTCATACCCACGGATTCGAGCAAACCGGAATGGTGGGACGTGAGATCGAGATGCGCTGAGCATTCATTGGCGATATTCCATACCAACACTCCACCGTCAACGAGCGAATCGCAACAGATTTCAAGGATTGTCTTCATGTCGCCGAGGTAGTCTTCATACGTCGACCATTGAGCGTATTGACGCTGGTTGAAGTACGGCGGGCCGCCGAAAACATGATCGACCCGTTTTCCATCCAATAACGTGTTTATCGTTTCGGAATCACGGGAATCGCCGCATAGCAAGCGATGGTTTCCGAGAATCCATAAGTCCCCTTTTTCTGTCACCGGCGCGTCCATAATGGGAGGCACGTCATTTTCGTCAATTCCCTTCGGCTTGAGAAAACGGCGTAATTCATCATCCGAGAATCCCAACTCCCCAAGTCGACATCCTCCGCCCGGAGTTCTTCGAGGATGTCCCTCAGTTTGGGGAAGTCCCAGTCGGCGATTTCCGCTGTTTTGTTGTCGGCGATAGCATAAGCTTTTCGCTGTGCATCACTCATTTGAAGAGTAATGACGGGAACTTTTTCCAAGTCGAGTTTTTGCGCCGCTTTCCATCGGGTGTGACCGGCAATGATTTTGTAATCCTCGTCACAGAGGATCGGTACGTTGAATCCGAAGGCTTTGATGCTTTTCGCCACTGCATCAATAGCCGCTTCATTTTGCCTCGGATTGTCTTCCCACGGAGACAGTAAAGACACGTCGACATCCTGCATCTGGTGCATGATTTTCCCCTTTTTGTTTGGGCTGCTTCTGACTTATCGGTCAGCTGAAAAAAGAAAATCCCGGAAAGCTTTTCCAGGATTGGCTAATTTTATAACATGGTCTTCCCCGGTTTTCAAGTAGCGAATAATAGCAAATCGGTTCATTGAGAAGCATAAAGGTTCAGGTGTGACATTATTTGGCAAAATGAATACACTTACCAATGAACTGAAAGCAAGAAGCCATAAAGCATTTCAATTATCTGGATGGATGATTGGTTTTCTGGCAGAATGCACAGGTAACGTTTGGAACATCCGAGAATGAAAAAGGAAAAAATTCTGAGAAGCTTATCACTGTTCTCGATACACATTTTGGTGCTTGGAATGGCACTATCCGCTTGATGACAGGATGGCTTCCGATCTCAGTATCCTGAATAAGACAAGGACACACCCGAGACTTACTTTGTAATTATTGAAATGCTTATTCATCATCGAATCGCTAGTTGGCAAGAAAGAACTTGGATACGAACGAAGTGGAGAATATTTCGATGAAGCGACTCGCTCCCGATGAAATTCAGATGAGCAGAGTCTACTTCACGGAGTTTGACCGTGTGACCTATTCCCAGGTCGCCTGGACGGCGGACGACGTGGAGGGGATCAAACTCTCCCTGGAACGGAAACTGAAACTCCTGGCCCTTGTAAAGGGGCATGTCGTCATTGCGGCCTCCCACCTGATCGAATCGGAACTTGCGCACGAAATCCTGCTGCCCCACCCAAGGCTGTTCAGTGACGGCCTTATCATCCCTGCCCTACGATCCGAGTTCGGGTCTCTTCGGGAGTTCGCGGATTCCAAGATCGCCGAAGGCAAGGAAGCCGATCTTTACAAGGGAGGTCCCCGCCTTGAAATGGTCCAGGTGGTTGACGAAAGCTCCCGTTGGATCACTCCATGGGACGTCCGCGCGACCAGCGGCTGGTTCAAAGAGCGGCTCTTGCGGGATATTGAAGATCGCCAAAGTATCCTCCGTTTGGCAGCCCCAAACGATTATTTCGATTGGCCCAAGGTTACTGGGGAACTTCAAAATCTATCGAGCATAAGTAGAGGAGAGGTCTACCGGATCGCCAAAGCAACCGGACACAAGCAATTATGGGGAATCCTCAGCAACTGGGCAGACTTTATCTATTACCTGTCGGGGGCTGTGGCCGTTCAATCGGAAGGCGTCCTGCCGCAGGAAAACCTGTTGGACTTCAGTTTGACCGACCTTGCCGGAGGCCGCACATGCCTTTCCGAGATGCAGGTGTTTTTCAAACTCTTCGTCGACCTGGTCAAGCAGGCCACGCACTCCCACTTCCCAGTGGACGTGCTGGATGCGCTGACCATTGAGGATGCGCTGGATTTGCATGAGGTTGCTGTTAGCGGTCGCTTCATCGACAAATACAATCTGATCCTGGAGCGGACCAAAGAGGGATTGGCTATCCACGATCCGGAAAGGTTGGTGCTGCTTATGGAGGAACTCGCCCAGTTCGAGACAGAACTACAGCGAGAATACGATAACGAAATCCAAAGTGAGCTTCCACTCTACCGAAAGGAAAAACAGACCCGTGAAGCTCATGAAATGCTCAGCGCTACCGCATCGCTGATAGTCCCCTTTTACGATCTTCCCAAGACCGCCAACGAATTGATCGCGTCGGGACTGCGCCTTGCCGGGAGGAAAGAGTGGGCCGAGCGTTTGGAGAAAGGCGTCGAGGGGAGTCTACGCGCCATCGACCACCTGCTTGACCGTAGGGAGATGGAAGCGAAACCAGTCTTGCTTGATTTCGTAGAGAAGATCAAGCAGCGGTACGCGGAGAAATTGATCTGACAGGAGGTGTATTTCGTGCCGTTTTCTCCTTCCGATCTCAAAGACCTGCTACTGAAAGGTGGCGACGACCATCCTTCCGGTCGCAACCGTCTTTTCACCTGGGATATCCTGGCCTCGGGGGAATCCGTCTCAGACCAAACCGTCCTGGTCAGTCTGCATGAATCGCTGCATTCGACCCTCACGGATACAACCGCATACGGTTCGTTGCTTCACGTCTACGCCGACCTCGCATTGCGCCTGCCGGAGGAGGAGCATTATCAGCGAACCTTCCTGACACTGCTCGACAGATGCCGCACGGTACACGAAAGCAATGCAACCTACTTAAGCATGATGATTCTGAGTCAGGGTAGTCCCGACCCGGGCCTCCTGGAGAACTATCCACGCTACCTACGTTACTACAGAATCGGAGAGTCGCTGGCTCGTGGTTTTTCCGGTGGTTACTTGCGTCACAACGCGGCAGCGGCGGCTCTGCGGCTGTGCATGCAGGGAACGGCAGTTGAAACGCTGCTGGATCGTGGTTTGCAGGAGTTTCGTCCATCCGACTTGCGCTTTCGATACTATCCCGACCAGCGATTGAAGGTTCTCCTAGATAACGTTTCGGAAGCGTTCTGGCAGGATGCATATATGAAAGCCAAGCTCGCGAAACCGGATTTCAGCGCTTGGGATGTTTTCGACGCCAGCGAAGCAGATGACCGACTGTACGAGGCAGCCGTAGCGGAGGAATTCGACGAGGCGTCACGTTATTTGCTGGAATCGTTTCACGACGCTTTGGCTGGATTGCTGAACGATGCAGGGTCGGCCTCTCTTGCCTGGGACGGTCAGCGGGAATCCACGGCGAGATTGCTCGAAAAAGAGAAAGAACTGGTGCCATCCGGTTCAAGCGGTATTTCCCTACGACCAGCGATGGAGCATGAAACTGCCGACACCTTTGCTGCTGTCCAATTCGGCATGGAGCGGCTTATCGTAAACGCTGTGCAGCCTATCGGACTTGTGAAGCAACTGTCAGAAGTCCCGGTAAAGGAACTGCGTGGCTTGGTCTCTTCCGCGTCACCTGACGATCATTTTTTTCTGACCGTGCGCCCAGCCCGGAGAATGGTCGAGCAGGTCGCCTTGAGTCAGGAAGATCGACAAAACTTCGACCGCTTTGAAAGCTCGCCCGTGGTTGCCCTACGGGTCAGCTACCAGAGGGGAAGCGACCTTCGGCGAGTTGTTGAATATTTCATCATCGAGTCGCCGGAGGAATTGACGGCTTTCGGCACTGTAGCCAAGGAAATAGCCCCGGTTCTCGGTTGCTTTTACCTGTCGTCGCTTGCAGACGCAGAATGGCTTCAGCGTTGGTTCGATCCCCTGGCCACGGTCGCCGATTTGACCTATCTGATGGACATACCTCCGTTCGAAAATTTCCCTGTTTGGTTCGACGATGCCAATCTGCGGGTGAGGTACGCCGTCGCTCACATGACCATCGACCGGTCCCGACACGATGTTCTGGTCTTTCGATCCGAGGCCGGACGTAAGAAATTACTATTGCTTCCCGGTTCCTCAGTACTGTGGCGGGCGATGGCCCATTTTCTGAGAGAGCAATTTGCGCATCCAGAGATTTTCATTGAGGACGCAGCCTTTTTGCACGAACATGCTTGGGAACTACAAGTTGTGCTGGGACACCTATTCCGAGAGGAATCTTTCTTCGATTTCGGTGATTTTGGTAGACAAGAGGGGGAGTAAATGAAGGTTTTACACGAAATGATTTTGCAAAGCTTGGCTGAGAAATGCGGATCGGACGTTGTGGATATCGAGGAGATTTGGAACGAACTCTTTCCTGCCCCTTTTGCCGGTCGCGAGAGAGGCCGGGAGACTTTTATGGAGGTCTTGTTAACGATTGAAGGAGGAAATTCCGAACTGGAGTTTCTGGGTGGCGGTTATAAGTTGAAAATCGGCTCTGGAATCTCGCAAACTATCGTCACGACAGCCGTGTTGAGCGGTGTCTTGGCCGCCTGCGGTTTCCCCGATTTGCCGATGGTCGTGCTGCCAACCATTCTGCCGCTCTTGTTTCAAGTGGAACGGGTGACCTTGAGTCGCAAGGAGGAGGAAATTCTGGCCACGTTGGTGCTGCGCGACGAGGTCCGCGAGAGACGACAGACACCGAGGCAACTGTACGATGGACTGACCGATGACATCCGCGATCAGCTTTCTTACCTGGACTTCGTAGATTTTCTCGACCACCTTGACAAGGCTGGTTTAGTGGACGGAAATATTGAGGATGGAGTCACGATAAGGGAGCGCCGAAACCCACGGCTGCGAGTCGTGATCGAATGAATCATTGAACAGCAGATTTTGAAGTAGCTTGCTTTTCTCAAAGGCATCATAACGAGGATGTGTCTTATGACCCAAACGACCAAACCTAAAAGCGCACTAAGGGCACTCGACTTCACACTCCCACCGCTTCCCTAATCCTCGAAAGACGCATACCCCGCGCTCAAAAAGGAATGTGGGCGTCAGCTAGAACATCGAGAAATGGAATATGAATTCCGCAATACAGAATGGGTCCGAGTGGGTGGTATATGGGTAGAGCGCAACTAGAAGGGTTCATCATAATCTCAGAACGCACCTCTTATGAATCACAATAAAGACATGATAAGCGGCGATAAGTCCCCAAAACCCACCAGAATTCATCTCTCAAAGTACACACAATATTTCACAGTCAAATTTCCCTGCTTTGCCCCTGGTTTTCGGTTTGGCTTAATACGTTTTTGTGTATAGAGAGTAGAAGATAGCAGCATTCTAACACCTTCAACACGGGCAGCGCGGCTATCACCGACACGGATTTTCGACATCGTTTCAACGGCCCGGTTAGAGGGGCCACCTTACCTAATCCGAAATTCATCGAACCCCACCAATAATTTTGATACGATTCCACTGTTCAAATCGAACCGGAATTTTACTGCCCAGGCGGGCTGACGGATTGACTACCCGTGATCGGAAGATTTGGAGAGATTGGGCAAGACAAACCGCAGAGCACGACGCCGCCTGTATGCGTTGTGCTAGTCACACAACGCCTCTATAGGAGGGGGCGCTAGTGATGTGCTCTGCGGGTCGCTAGTTGCCCCTTTTTCTTTTTTGGCACGGAGTCTGCGTCGTGAGATTCATTACTCCTTCACTATATTATGCAGTGTTTCTACTGGCTTCATTCATCTCAGCATGTGCGGGTGAATCCGTGACTGCGCCACATTCTTTAGTCGATGGAGACTCCATCGAAGCCGGTGATGATACTGATGACGATTGGGGTAATCCTCACGATGGAGACATGGACTTCGACGAGGATGGCCTCGATGTTGACCATGAAGCCCTCCAGGAAGGTGATCGTGATGGCGATCTGGATGATGAAATCGACGAGGATTTCACTGAAGATGGAGATGGGCTTCCCGCTGATGCTGACATCGACCTGACAGATAATGAACCGGAGTTGGAAGCGGATTCAACCGAACATGACTCGGTGGAGCAGGAACGAGAAACTGAGGAGGCAATTGAGGGTGATTGCTCATGCGCCATCGGCCCCTGCTGTGATGGATGTTTATTGCTTGGAGAAGACCATGTGTGTCAGACCCGTATCCCCGAATACCGCTGTTCAGGAGAAGGCTGTGGGGACGACGTAGAGGAGCGGTACAAAAACCGCTATTGCGACGGAGTGTCAAGCGAATGCCTTGGGCGCTTTGAAGTCGCGACGGATTGGGCAGTCCTCGATGATTGCGACTATGACCAACGTTGCCACCCAACTAACCATGTCTGTGAAGACTACGTTTTCCACGACCAAATAGTCTGTGACGGTTTGGATCGCAAATGGAGCAATCACTGTGGAGTTCGGGAGGACTTCATCGAGAACTGCGCCGATGACGATGATTGTACGAGGGACACCTGCTCATTCGATGGGTGCGCAAATGAGCCCTACACCTGCAATGGAAATGGCGCGTGTAATCCAGACGATGACATCTGCACCTGCAATCACGGACTTACTGGCGACTATTGCGATAAATGTCAAATCGGTTATCAAACCTATCCCGATTGCGACCACTGCGCTCCCGGCTACATCGGCTATCCCGACTGCTATCGCGAGATGGTCTTCGTAAGCATTTCTGGCGGGACATTTCAAATGGGTTGCGTTCCCCAGGACGAACGCTGTTATCCAGAAGAGTCTCCGAGACATGAAGTCTCCGTATCATCGTTCGAGATGACAGAGACTGAAATCACCAACAGCCAGTTCGTCCAGTTCTTGAACGAGAACGGGAATACCTGCGGAGATGGCGAATGCGTCGATAGTGATGACGAAGAAGGCGATCTTCGCATTCATGAGTCAGGTGAACTTTGGATGGTTGAGCAAGGTTTTCGCGATCATCCCGTGAATGAGGTTACGTGGTATGGAGCAAAAACCTTCTGCGAGTGGGCTGGGGGGCGTCTGCCCAGCGAAGCGGAGTGGGAGTATGCCGCTCGCGCTGGTGCGGATACCATCTATTCCTGCGGTGATGATGTAGCCTGTCTTGATGGCATTGCGTGGCACAGTGACAATAGCTGTGAGCCAACACCCCATTGCATTGCCCAATTGCATCCGGTTAGAGGTATGGAACCGAATGATTTTGGTTTGTACGATATGTTTGGCAACGTCTGGGAATGGAATGAAGACTTGTTCCATGACTCCTACGAAGGAGCCCCCTCAGACGGTAGTGCTTGGGAAGACGATCAATCGACTCCTTGGCCCGTTTTGCGTGGCGGCTCAGTGAGCTATTACGAAGTCTACCTACGCGCCTCGGCTCGCATGAGGATTAACAAGGATTTCACTTGGTTCGATTACGGTTTCCGGTGCGCAAGGAACGCGAGTAGCCAATGAATAGCAATGGGCTTTGCCAAGATTCACCGTCTCCCTCTACATCTCTCGTGAGCAGATGTTCCGGCGTAGGGGATACGGGCTCATGGCTGTAGGTATGCTGTCGAGTCCGGTGATGGCTGTGAACCTGCATTGCAGAATTTCATCCGGGAGGCGACCATAACAACCGATGACCTGAAAAGCCGAATTCTGGATGCGTGGCTGAAGACCCCAGTCGATTGCGCATCGCTGTTGGAAACTATTGATGTCCATCAAACAGCCATTGACATGGAGCGAGTGAATGACTGTCAATCGACGCTGTGCCCACGGAACGCCATTGTTGCCCGCATGATCGAGCACTGGGAGCTTCCGCTAACGGATTTCAAGAGCGCCACGATAGACGACCTTGCGCCAGCCCTCGAACAATACCGTTGTTGTCGTCACCGCGACCCCGACTGGAAGATTTTCGTTATTGCAGAGAATGGAGCGGCAGAAGTTCACCGGGCGTCGATTCACACCGACCGCGACGACATCGTTCGGATCGGCAAGCATATTTCCCAGGATCGACCGTTTTTCGCGGAATCGGCAATGGGCGAGTGGATTTGCTCGGATGGATCTGGCCGGGTGAACCTCTGCCGACTCGTTTCGGAAAGGGACGAATAATAATGCTGGCGACTCGGCGCGATGAAGGCCGAGGACTACCGCCGGGCGGTGGATGTGCGAAACGTAAAGGGCAGCACGCTCCCGCGTGGGCGAGCGCTTTCCACTGGCGAGATCACGGCCCTGTTCCATGTTTGCATGGAGGACGAAACCGCCGCCGGTCCCCGCGATGCCGCTATTATGGCCGTACTCTATGCAGGTGGCTTGCGTCGGGCAGAGGCTATCGGCCTCGATCTGGGCGATTACAACCCGGAGGACGGTGCATTGACGGTGAGGGCGGGCAAAGGCAACAAGGCGCGAATCGTCTATGCAACGAACGGGAGCAAAGAGGCCATCGAGGCGTGGCTGTCGGTGCGCGGGGCTGAGTCTGGACCGCTGCTTTATCGAATTCGCCGTGGCGGGCACCTTGTCGCGGAGCGCCTGACTCCCCAGGCCATTTTACATGTATTGACCAAGCGTCGAAAAGAGGCCGAGGTCAAAGCTTTCTCGCCTCACGATTTGCGCCGAAGCTTCATCTCCGATCTACTGGATGCAGGTGCGGACATCGCCACCGTGCAAAAGCTCGCCGGTCACGCCAGCCCGACCACCACCAGCCGTTACGACCGACGCGGAGAGCGGGTCAAGAAGAAGGCGGCGGCGATGCTGCATGTTCCGTATCGAATGCAGGGGTCTTGACTGTCGCCGTAGATCGGTCGCCCGAAGCCCTGAGCGCTTCCGTATGGCATTTTCTCGTGCTTCCGAGGGGCTGATGCAGGGTAGTAATTCCAACGCGCTCAGAAGGCCAAATCGCTATGGGGCATGACCCTATCTGTTTGATTTTCTTGACATATGACACGGAGTCATGTCTCGTTGTCGCCCTTGGAATCTAAGTATTCGACAACACTCAATATATTAGCGCTTGTGCATGACAAGTTGCTGTTACACCCGCTGCACGGCAAACACCTGCTCCACGGTCAACGTACAGGCTCCGAACTGCTCGTCTACTTTGCCGGTCAGGATGAAGGGGTGGCCGTAATCCAGTATCGAGCAGAAGCGCTCGTACACGCGGGGGAAGAACGTGGTTTCGATCACGCCTGTTTCGTCCTCGAAAGTGACGAATTCCATCGGGTCACCCTTATGCGTGGAGACCACCTTGCCGGTAATCAGCATCCCGGCCACGCTTACGCGTTTGCCTGCATGGTTGTGCAGGTCGTTGGCTTTGACCATGTTGCGGTGTTTGAGCGTATCGGCAAAAAGCGTCATCGGGTGGCGGTCGCACAGAAAACCCAAGGCGGCAAACTCCCGGCGCAAGCGGGCAATACCGTCATCGGCGGGAAACGTTGGTGGCGTGGCGGCTTTCGCTGGCTGTGCAAACAAATCCTGCTGTGGTTTGGTCTGTCGCCGCTCCTTGCGCCATGTGGCCAGTTCCCATGCCAGCGCCGCATGAGAGGCGTTAGGGTGCAAGGTCGAGAACGCCCCGGCATGGATCAACGACCGGGCTTCTTCATCGTTGGGCTGCACGCGATTTAGAAAATCTGTCAGGCTTTGATAGGGTGTGCGCGCTCGCTCGCTAATGATCCGAGCTTGCGTGTTTGCTGAAAGGTGTTTGACCGCCATCAGCCCCGCCCGCATCCAGCCCTCGCCCGCCGTCCAGCGGATGCCGCTATCGTTGACATCCGGCGGCAGGATGTCCACCCCCAGACGCCGCGCCTCGGAAACATAGGCAAACGTCGAGTAAAACCCACCTTGGTTGGAAATCACCGCCGCCATGAAGGCCGCCGGGTGGTGAGCCTTCAAGTATGCCGCCTGAAACGACACCCGGATGTAGCTGGCCGAATGAGGCTTGCAGAAGGAATAACCATCGAAAGATAGGATCATGTCCCACACGGTTTCGATTTGTGCGTCCGTTACGCCTCGCTCCCGTGCGCCCATAGCAAAGCGTTGGAAGTAGTCGAGCAGCTTTTTATCCCGATCCTTACGAGCCATCACCTTTCTTAATCCGTCCGCGTCGGCATGGTTGAAGCCTGCCAAAGCCACCGCCGCCAGCGAAACGTGTTCCTGATAGACCATAATGCCGTAGGTTTCGTCCAACACACCCTCCAGAAGCGGATGGATGGCTTCCCAGGGTTCTCCTTTCAGCCGGGCCAGGTATTCGTTGATCCAACGGTTGGCGGCCGGTCGGATAATGGACGTGTGAATCACCATGTGTTCGTAGTCACCCACCGCTGATTTCTGTTGCAACAACCGTGTGGCTGGGGATTCGATGTAGAAGCAACCCATTGTTTCGCCGTTGGCGATGCGGCCCTGCGTCGCCCGGTCGTCTTCCGGTTCCCAGCGGGTTTCGTCGAAGGCGTTCCCGTTTTGTTTGACGGTCGCAATGGCGTCCCGAATGACTCCGAGGCTGCGGTTGCCGAGCAGGTCGATTTTCAACAGACCGCTGTCTTCCGTACCGTCTTTCTCCCACTGGATAATGGGTACACCCTTGGGGGCGATTTCCACCGGCACGTATGTATCGATAGGTCGGGGTGTAATTACCACCCCGCCGGAATGCACGGACAGGTTTCGTGGTGTGCCGATCAGGCGTTGGGCATGGCGGATAATCTCCGGCCACGGTTCGGGAAAATCCAGTTGCTTCAGTTGCGGCAGAGCTTTGAGGCGTAAAAGCAGGGCGTCGTTGTCGGCACCATCCATCGCCCGCCAGAACCACGGCAGGCGTTTGGATACCTGCCCGATTTCACGGTCGGTCAGGCCATAGACCTTGGCCACTTCCCGAATGGCCGAGCGGGGCTGCAACAGCACATGGTTGCAGACCATGGCCGCATGTCCCTTGTATTTCTCCAACACGGCCAACTGCACGTCGTCACGTTCATCCCAGGCGAAATCCACGTCGATGTCGGGGGCGTCTTTTCGTCCCGGATTGAGGAAGCGTTCGAAATAGAGGTTGTACTTGAGCGGGCAGACGTTGGTGATGCCCAAGCAATAGGCCACGATGGATGCGGCACCCGACCCACGCCCGCAAATACGCGGGCTGTGTTTCACGATGTCCTGCACGATCAGGAAATAGGCCGAAAAGCCCTTGTCACGGATAGCGGCCAGTTCGTATTCCAAGCGTTGCACCACCTTATCCGAAAGCGTTTCCCCGTACCGCCAGCGTGCCCCTTCATACGCCGCTGTACGAAGTTCCAGGGCCGATTCCGCCGCATGTTGATCCTGCCAACTCGGCAGGACCAGCCCGAAGTCCGGTCCGTTGAATTCGAGCCGTTCGGCCAAAGTGTCGGTCGCCCGGATGGCATCGGGCCAGACATCGAAACGGCGGATGTACTCCATCGACGGAGCCAACCATGCATCTTCGGGAACCATGTCTTGTTCGGTCAGACGTGAAAGCGAGGTGTTCAGGTTGATAGCCCGTTGCAGGCGATGGACGGCATGATCTTCCGGCAGGGTGAAGAAAGCCCCCGGTGTGGCGACGGACGGCACCTCCAAGCGTTTCGCTACTTGGCGCAGCTTCAAGCCGTGACCGTTGGGTTTACGAGGCAAGGCAGCCGCCACGAACACGCCCCGTTCCTTCCATTGCCGCAAAAGCGTTTCGGATTGGGTCAACACTACAAGGCCGTTTGCATGGTCAGGCAGGACATGTTGCAGTCTGAAAACTTTATCGCAATGACGGCGGGTCAGCAGGCGGGTTAGATTACTATAGCCCGTTTCGTTTTTCACCAGACACACGGCCCGGTCGTTCGTGTTTGGGTCGGTAACTTCCGCGCCTACAATCGGCTGCACGCCTTCCGCATTGCAAGCTGCAAGAAAAGGCCACAAGCCGTACAGGTTGTCAGTGTCGGTCAGGGCTAGCCGGTCATAGCCACAGACCTTGGCGTGACGCACCAACTCCGCAGGCGAGCGCACACCCCACATCATCGAATAGTGCGAATGGGTGGTCAGGGGAATCATGGTATGCCCGTGGACAGGGTGCGGCCCATCCGAATAGCCGCCGGGCCAAAGCGGGTGCGAATGGTATCCAGTGCGGCCACGAGGTCGTGCTTATCGCTTTGTTCCTTGCGTTCATCTGCAAACAAGTTCAACTGTGGCGGCGGAGGATAAACCAGCCGGTCCAACATCAAACGTAGGTGACGAATCCGCACCCGACGCTGCCATGCCCTGTGCAGCAAGTTGTGGCCGGTCTCGTACAAAGCAAAGTCATTGGCACTTGGCGGCGTGACGACCAGGGTGCGACGCATACGTTTGCCGTCCGTATAATCGAGCAACAGCCCCATACGCTTCGTCGCCATTCCACGTCTTCGCAACTCCGCACCCGCACTTTCCACAAGGGCGTACAACACCCCTTCGATGCGGTGTAGGTCGTTGGTGTCGTTACCAAAGGCATGTTCGGCGGTGATGCGGGGGTATTGCTCACCCATCGGCAGGACGGGAGAATCGTCCACGCCACGTAACAGGTTATGGATGACAGCACTACGTTTGCCGAAAATCACGTCCAGTTGGGCAGGCGACAGTTGCGTGGCCTCGTCCACCCGCCACAGGTTGAAATCCCGCAAACGAAACAGGTCATAGGCTTCCAGTCCTGGAATCAGGCTCAGGGGCAAGGGATGCAAAAGTTCTTTGGTTTCATGGCTTGTGACGATACGTTCCCCGGTGGGTTTGACCAGCCGTGACGCCACCTTGGCCAGTAGCTTGTTCGGGGCGAGCGTCCAAATCGGCAGGAATCCGACTTCCTTCTGCAAAGCCCGGCGCACCCGCAACCCAACGTCCTGGGGTGGGCCGTGCAGACGTGACGTGCCGCTTAAATCCACAAACAGGTGACCCTGGGTGTCGGTCTGCTCGATCAGGGGCGAATACGGCAGGGTTCGTTTCAACATTTCCCGCATGGCGCGTTCGTAGCGGTCGGGATGGGGCGGCAACACCACCGCCTCTTTGCAGCGCCGGAGCGCCCGCTTCAGGGGCATTCCTTTACGCACCCCGGCCTTGTAGGCTTCCTCGCTGTGATCGAAGACCGCCGCCCGTGCAGCGCCTTCCGGGGCGATAATCACGGGCCGGGTCTTCAGGCGGCTATCGACCAGCCGTTCCACCTCCACAGCGAAATCGGCCACGTTGAGGTGCAGAATGTCTCGTGCCGCGCCCATATTTAGCCCCCATGCAATCCCTGTTCGGCCAGCAATTCAGCCAGCCGACGGGCGTTTTTCGGGGCTTGCCCGGATACGTGGTTATTGAAGAAAATAAAGCCCTTCTTGGCACGTTTGGCCATGCGTTCGATGGTCTGCTCGGCCCAGGGACGCAGTTCGTCGTCCGAATAATCGTAATCAAAGGGATGGGCGTTGCCCCGGTTTTGCCACCCGGCGGTATTGCGCCCATGAAAACGCACGTAAAATTGATCGGGATTGGTGACGACATCCAAGGCCGGGAACAGATGCGGCAACTTCGGCTCGTCCACGGCAACCAGCGTTACCTTGCGGCGTTCTAGTTCCGCAAACACCCGGTCGTGCGCCCACGACTTGTGACGGAACTCCACCGCCACGGGAAGCCCGTGCAAAGCGTCCAAGAGGTGAGCCAGATAGCTGCGGTTTTTCGGGGCGCGGCCGAACGAAGGTGGCAACTGCACCAACACCGCAGCCAGTTGCCCGGCCTGCGTCAAGGGCGCAAGGGCGTCGCGGTAGCGGACGATATTCTCCCACCAGATGTTGCTATCCACCTCGTGCGTCAGGGTTTTGGTGAGCTTGGCCGCAAAAGGAAAGCCGGGCGGCGCTTGCTGGCGCTGGCGTTCGATCATCTCCGGCGTGGGCATACGGTGCCACGTATAGTTCAACTCGACAATGGGAAATTCCTCGGCGTAGCGGGCCAGCATCTCCGTTTGTTTGGTGCCCTGCGGATACACGCCCGCCTCGATCCACTCGCGGTAAGAAAAGCCGCTGCACCCGATGAGCAGCTTTGCGGTTTGCGTCTGCTTCGCCATCGTCCATCCTCACACACCCGCCACGCCGTCCGGCCCGCGCTGCACGCCCACCACCTTGCCCTGAATCAGCACGTCATCGAAGCTGTACCGCTGGGGCGAAAAGGCCGGGTTTTCCGGGCGAAGCTCGATGTGATCGGCATGGCGATAGAAGCGCTTGACGGTGGCCTCTTCGCCATGCACCAGCGCCGCGACGATCTCGCCGTCTTCCGCATACTGACGCGGGGTGCAAATCACCAAATCGCCGTGAAGAATGGCCGCGTCTTTCATGGACTGGCCTTTGATCCGCAGGGCGAAGAGGTTGGGATAGCGGTAGAGTTCGCGGTCCACCACCAGCGACCCGCCCCATTCCTGTTGGGCGTACAGGGGCAGTCCGGCGGCAATCTCACCCACGATGGGGATTTCGCGCCCGCGCTCCACACCGGAGACTTCGCCCAGCGGGTTGAGCAGGTGAATGGTGCGGCTGTAGCGGCCTTCACGCCGGATGTAGGCTTTCTTTTCCAGTTCTTCCAATAGCTGTCGGATAGCCGAATAGCTCACCCCGAACGCCTCGCCCATCGCCCGCAGGCTGGGGGCTTTGCCGTTCTGGCCGATTTCTTTTTCCAGATAACCCAACAAGCGGGCCTGTTTTTCCGTCAGTTCTTCACGCATGGGGTTGCCTCCACAAACCATTGCCACACCCCCAGTGTACTCGCGCTAATGTTTATGTCAATGTTTATGTGTCTGGGCTATTTGTTTAGGGTGGTCTTCAGGTCACACCAGCCCGACCACTACTGTCCACCGTCAGCGAGTTTGGGACAGTTGGTTAGGGAGAATTAAGGGAGACTCTGAGTCGAAGAGAAAGCGGTTGTTGGGGCGGCGCGGGAGTTTCCGGGACCGTAGGGATTATCCCGGACGCGACCTCAGACGCCCCGCCCCGAAGCTCGTTGCAGCGTCGGGACCGCTTCCACGATTGACCATCCGTTCCGGTCCGGGTACAACTCGAAGGAGGAGGACCCCATGGCCACCAATGTTGTCAAACAGATCCGCCGAAACACCCGCCGCAAATTCAGTGCCGACGAGAAGATCCGCATTGTCGTCGAATCGCTGCGCGGCGAGATTTCCATCAGCGAGCTCTGCCGCCGGGAAGGCATCCAGCCCAGCCTGTTCTATCGCTGGTCCAAACAGTTTCTCGAAGCCGGCAAAAATGGCCTGACACGCGAGACGAAGCGCGACGCCAGTGACGACGAGGTGCGCGAGCTGAAATCGGAAAACGAGCAGCTCAAGATCGCGCTGGCCGAAGCGCATTTGAAGGTTTTGCGATATAAAAAAAGCCTCGGCTCGTAAGCGTCCGGTACAAGCGGATGCAAGCCGAAATGAAACGGGCGGTGCTCGACGCGGTGGTGCGTTCGCCGTTTTCGGTGCGCAAGACTCTGCATGATCTCGATGTGCCACCATCGACCTATTATCGCTGGAAGAAAGCCTATGCGTCGAGTGGTGAAGCGGCGCTTGTGGACAAGAGCCCGTACAGGGGCCGGGTGTGGAACCAACTGCTCGATGTCGAGCGGACGGAAATACTGAAGCTGGCAGCCGAATTCCCGGAGAAGTCCTCGCGGGAGTTGGCCGTCCACCTCACGGATCACGGCGCGTTCGCCGTATCCGAGTCGACGGTCTATCGCGTGCTCAAACGGGCCGGGCTGATCTTTCCGCGTCCGGTGAAAACCTTTCCGGCGTCAGCTGCAACCGACCATGCGAGCGCCGGATTTCTCCGAAGTGATCGAGGCCGCCTGCGAGTTTGCCGGTGTGGATCGGATGGGAACGAAGCCGCGCATCCTGTCGGATCGAGGCAGCGCGCTGATCAGCGGCGAATTGGTGGAGTACCTTCAAATCAAAGGCATTCATCACATCTTCGCCGCACCGTATCACCCGCAGACCAACGGCAAGATCGAGCGCTATCACCGCAGCCTGAAAGAGCGTGTCAACCAGAACGTGCACGAAACGCCGATTCAGATCGAGAACGAAATCCTGGAATTCGTGAATTGGTACAACCAACGTCGGGTCCACGAAGCCCTTGGCAACGTCACACCGGATGACGTATACTTTGGCAGAAAGGAGGCGATCTTACGAAAACGAGCCGAATTGAAGCGAAGAACCCTTGAAAACCGAAAGATCAGGAACCGAAACCGCCTGTACCGCAACGAACAACAAATGGCTCAACCTCTCCCTTAGAAATAAACCATCATTTGTCCCACTTTCGCTGAAGATGTACAGCCAAACACTCCCGGCTGTACTCGTCGATCACGCACAGAATTCGCAAAGCTCTCCCATCGCGTGTGCGATCCTGCACGAAATCATAGCTCCAAACATGATCAGTAAAGAGTGACCGCAGTCGAATACAACTCCCATCATTCAGCCACAATCTCCCGCGCTTCGGCTGCTTCTTCGGTACTTTCAATCCCTGCTCACGCCAGATCCGAGCCACCCGCTTGTGGTTGACACGCCAGCCGTCTGCGCGTAAGAGCGCAGTGATCCGACGATATCCGTAGCGTCCGTAACGGCTTGCCAATTTGACAATAGCTTGGGTCAGCAGAGCTTCGTCCGAGCGAGAAATTCGAACGCGACGTTGGGTCGAACGGGGCTGGCCCAGGACGCAACAAGCCCGACGCTCGGAAACATGCTGGATCGCCATCACATGCCTCACCGCCGCTTGCCGCTTCGCAGGGCTCAGAACTTTCCCTCGGCAACTTCCTTCAGGATCGCCTTGTCCAGGGACAGATCGGCCACCAGCTTCTTCAGACGGGCGTTTTCATCCTCAAGCTCGCGCAGACGTTTGGCCTGGTCCAGATTCAAACGGCCATACTCTTTGCGCCAACGGTAGTAGGTTTGCTCTGTTACGCCAATTGCCTTGACAGACTGCGCAATCGTTTGCCCCTGGGATTGCAAAACTTCGACCTTGCGCAACTGACCGATGATGTTTTCAACACTCCTTCGCTTCGCCATAACCGCGACTCCTTTCTAGGAAATTCAGCTGAATTCTAACATCAGAACTGGATTCCCGTTAGGGGGTCAGGTCACTCTTATCTACCCAAAAAACGGGCGACCCGCAGGCCGCCCGATATCAGTTTCGATCCTCGAATTACTCTATTTTTTGTGTGCCGGACGTTCGGGAATTTGCTCCGCACGTTCGTACTGCTTGAACAGCGCTCCCCAGGGCGAGGTGTCGAGCCAATGGTCGACGATTTTCTTGCCGTTCATCGGATACCATATCTGGTCGTGATAAACCGCCGAGGCGTTGACGAACAGGTGTACCAGGGGAGAATGGAACAGCAGGTTCTGGAAGACTTTCAGCGGCGAGTGCCACAGCAACTTACCGGTTCCGGTCGCGAAGTTCGCACCAACGGTGAAGCCCCAGTTTTCGTTCAGGATGAAATCATCGCCGACAATCTCTATTTCGCGCGGGTCGCCGATACCCAGTCCGTCGTCGTGGGCCATGCGAATGCAGGGAATCGACATGGGATCGAAGCCCATGGCTTTGGCCGAGACGGCATCGATGGCGACTTGGTCGGCTGAGGCCAAAATCACGTTTTTGTCGTGAGGAATCACGGTGCGGGGACCGGGCCCTTCGGCCGCGCTGGTGCCGTCCATAGTGGCGAAAATACCGGTATGAATCTCTTTTTGGATGGCCAGCAGGTCCACCAGGGTTTCGTGAATCCAGGTGTGAGTGTAGTGCCGCCGGAAGTTCAGCAGACCGCCGAAGGCGTTTTTCAATGCGCCGGTGTAGGTGGTGTAAGTGTGCGTTTTCATGGTGGGAAGATGCACGATGTTCTTGCCGTGGAAGTAATCGGGTACCCGGATTCCATCGGGAAAAATCTTGTCCAGTGCGTGCATTTTCGCTTTGGGCTGGTAAATATCCCAACGCATGTCCGACTCAAGGAAATTGAACTTGCGCGGGATCTCGTATTTGTCATATACCGCCTTGAAGTGCAGATTGACTTCGCCTTTGTGCGGGTCGGTCACGACCGTGTGGTTGTGTACATCCACGATTTCACCGAAGCCCAGATCTTTCAGACCCAGGTAGGTGCCTTCAAGCTGCCAAGGAGTGGTATTGACGCCCGGAAAGGCGAGGTGCCACGTGATATTGTCTTTTAAGATGGTCGTGGCGGAGGTATCCATCGCCTGATCGGCCCCCGCCAGTTCCATCAATCGTCGGTAATCTTCGACCGCTGTTTCCGGTCGGGTTCTCAAAACCGCTACTTTGGCTTTTGCCATCGATTTCTCCTTAATTATCAACGTTCGCCTGCGGTTATCCCTGAAATGGCGCGCCTTGTCAAGGTGCGAATGCTTCCCTCCAGATCTTTTTGCGTCACGTTTTATGCTGTTGGAATACCCAGTAGCATGTGTTGTCCGGCAGGGACACGCAATTCGACGTCGTCGGCGAAAACGGTATCATCGGCGATCGTCAGGCGACCGTCGCCTTCGATATCGATAACCACTCGTATACCGGCCTGAATTCTGACATTTCGCCCCACCGACACTTTGCCTGCACTTTCGGGGGTTTCACGGATGCGGCGAGTGGCTGGGTCGAATTCCAAGTCACCATACGGATGGTCTGCGCGCAAAATGAATGTGGCCGTTCTTTCCAGATTCAAGCCGCTGCTGAACGGAGGAAGGTCAGCTTTCAATCCGTGGCGGACGCACAGATAGAGGCGGCTGCCCGCTTCGCAGTGCCAGCCTTTGGCCAGTCCGCGTGAAGACAGATCGTTGTCGCTTCCGCCCATGCAGGGATGCCATTCGACCAAAGCCGCCGCACCGCTTTGGTCGCAGGCGATATTGGCCCCCAAGCGTTCCAGCGTGTTGGCTGCAGTTTCCGACAAGGCATGGATGGTGCTTTCAACCGAGTCGCGCCCGACAATCGCCTTTGTCGGGAGAAAATACGCTTCGCGCATTCCTTCGTAGACCGATACGCGGGACGGATCGAGCAAGCCGGAGAGGTGTTGGTTGAGGAATTCCAATGTGCTGGACGCCACAGAGCGCTCCCCGACCTTCACGGGTTTGTCGGTGTACAGAGTGCCGGGCAGATCGCTACGCAGGGCTTCGAGAGCCAGCAGATTGCTGTTGATATGAGCGCCGTCGAAACGTAGCCCGCCCGCCGGGTCCGGTTGGGCGGATAAGGCCGGATCGAGGACGCTATATTCGATTACTTCCACACGTTGCGTATCGGCGTAACGACAGGTCATCCCGACTTTTTCGGTGGGATCGCTACGGCGTACGACCGTCAGGGTGAATTGATTGTTTTTACGCAGGTGATAGCCGATGCGTGTCGGTTCAAGGGGGCTGAGAGCGGCATTGTCAACATTGCCCAACAGCAAATGTTCCACACCGGCACGCTTCAGATCTTCAAGAACGGAACGGTGTCCCTCGGATGACTGGCTCAGGGCAGCGTAGATGCCGCCATGACCGTTGCCGGTCCACAGCGGGTCGCCGTCGGGCTGAATGATCAGATCGCCCTCGGCGTCCAGTCGCGGGATTTCTCCTTGCCGGAAAAGGATAATGGCGTCTTTGGGCATGCCCCACAGGGGATCCCGATCGAGCCAGGCCTCGGTCGCGGAGTGCGTGAGGCGGCTGGTCATAAACAGCAACGGAGGCAAGCAACCCGTCGCAACACCTGCTTCCAGGGTTTCGGCGGCGACACGCTGGTAGTAAGACAGGCCTTGTACCGGTGAAATCGGAAACATGCCCTTGGGGTTGGATGCCTCGGGCCAGTTGGAGCGCAGAGCTTCATTGGGACTGGAGACGACATCGGCGAGTTGGGGCCATTCCTTGAAGAAACGAGTGCCTGCTCCTCCCGCGAAGACGGCCGTTCCGATGCGGCCTGCGGCGAGTGCCTCCAGCCCTTTCTTTAGATCCGTAGAAGCGTTTTCGGCTTGATCCGGATCGGCTTTCAACGGTTCGAGATTCGACTCGGGTGGGTTTTCTTCGGGATTCAGCAGAGCTTCTCGGTGGTGACGCAGATGAGCTAGATCAAGCTGAATACAAGCATCGAGAAAACGATTCCAGGTTTCGCGGTCGGCGTTTCCCATGTATTTTCGGATCGATGCGGCGAGTCCGAGTTCGGTTAGCTCGGTCATCCGAGCTTCGACCTGCGGGTCGATCAGTACCTCGGCGAGTGCCGGGTAGTCGTTGATCAGGTCATTCAGTGATGTCAAGGCTTCCCCCTTCTGCACCTGAGCCGGCCTTCAAAAGTAGTGCGCCACCTTTGCCGCCGGAAAAAGTTTTATACGCATCTTCTAACGTTTCGCGAAAGGCATCGGCCTGTTCGGCATGCACCAAGTTTACCGTGCAGCCGCCAAAACCGCCGCCTGTCATGCGTGCGCCGATTAGCCCTGGAATGTTGTTAGCCAGTTCAACGGCGCGGTCCAGTTCCGCGCAACTGACGCTGTAGTCGTCACGCAGGCCGGCGTGTCCGGCCGCCATAACTTCACCCACAACGTCGGCGTTGCCGTCGCGCAAAGCGTTTGCGAAGCGGTGGACGCGGCTGTTTTCGTCGAGTGCGTAGCGGCAGCGGCGATAGACGATCGGATCGAGCTCGTCGCGAACCGCATCCAGCATGCCGTCGGTGACATCGCGCAGGAGTTCGACATCCGGGTGATCGGTTTGAATCCGTTTAACACCTTCGCCGCATTCAGCCTGGCGTTTGGCGTATTCCGATGAGGCAAGTTCGTGGCGTACACCCGTGTCGCAAACAACCATGCGCCATGTGTCCGGTATTACAACGGATTCTGTTTCCAAGCTGCGGCAGTCGAGTTTGAGCGCATGTCCGGCTTTGCAGGCGGATGATGCAAACTGGTCCATGATGCCGCATGGCACGCCGACGAATTTGTTTTCGGCCAGCTGTCCGATTTCAGCCTTGTGGCGCGGAGTAAGGGGCAGTTCGTTAAGGGCTTCCCAAAGTGTAATGAAGGCAATTTCAACAGAAGCGGAACTGGACAAGCCTCCGCCGAACGGAACCATCCCCCACACGACTACATCGATGCCGTCCAGAGCGAAACCACTTTCGCGCAAAGCCCAGGCCGCCCCGGCGATGTAACGTGCCCAACCGGGTAGCTTTTCGGGGTCGGGATGATCGAGGTCCGCCTCGAAGCTTTCATCCAGGTTAATGGAATAGCAGCGCAGGCGATTGTCTTTGCGCGGTGCCGCCCACACGTAAGTTTTAAGATCGATGGCGGCCGGCATGACGAAGCCGCCGTGGTAATCCGTATGTTCCCCAATCAAATTCACACGTCCCGGAGCAGCCGCCCAAGCGCGTTTGATTGACTGATTATCGGCGAAGCGCTCGCGCCAGCACGCATCGAGCTTACTGAGAGGCAAATAGATCGGTGGAGCGGATGCGGCCATGGTGACTCCTTTTCGTTATCGTCACAATGATAGAACTTTGTACCTGCAGGCGGTGCCACTGTCAAGCTTGGTGGCTTTGCATGGCCGGACAACTTCTTTGAACCACTGAAAAAAAACATCGTGTTGCGATAAAAAGCTTGACAACTGCGGGCGGTTTACTAAACTTAATTACGAATGAGCCATGCTCCATTTGATGTTTCCTCATTCTCAGTCTATGTCACTTCTGCATCAAGACTGATTCCTGGAAGTTAATCACAATGCGTTTCGTGCATTCTTGCCATTAATTGAAGTGAGCGTGCAGTAGTAATTAGGAGACACTGAGCCCAAAACAGACCAACCTAAAACTCATCGATAGCCGATGAGAGGATCTTTTCCCGCACCCGGATCTCCAATCCAATGGAACCTACAGACATCCAGAGTTGATCTGGGACGGGACCGTAAGCATGAGCATACGCCGATTCACATATTGGAATCAATTAGGAAAGAAACCGAGGAGGAAAGCGTGACGAAGAACGGAGATACCCCTAACGGCAAGGGTGGCGAGAGCGGAGTGGAAAAGCCGAAGAAAAAAACCAGACGTCGGGTTATTATTCGTCCCGAGTCGTCCTCCTCGTCCCGTCCCACGCGTCGCAACGCCAGTCGACAGTCGGCGGAAGACTCTTTCCGCGATGTTGTGCGTGCTAAAAAAACGTCGCAGGAAGCCGAGACCCCGGCTGATGACGAATCCAAGGTCAGTGATGCTGCAGAAGCGGGTGCCGATGCGCAACTCGATCTGGATATCAAGGAAGGCAGTCAGGATGAAGAGGCCACACCCAACGCGGCCAATGAATATCAGGCCAAGATTTTATCTTGGAACCGCAACGGGGAAGGACGTGTCGAGGCCATCGTCAAAGATGAGTCCGGCCTGCGTATCAACCTGAATGTTCTCAAGGAAACAAACATTAAAGATCTCACGCATATGGCCGTCGACCTGGGGGTTGAAGGCGCTTCCGGTATGCGTAAGCAGGAATTGATTTTCGCGATTCTTCAGAATCAATCTGAGAAGGAAGGAAATATTTATTCCGAGGGCGTGCTGGAAACCTTGCCCGACGGCTTCGGCTTTTTGCGTAGCCCCGATTACAATTATCTGCCCGGCCCCGATGACATCTATGTCAGTCCTTCGCAAATTCGTCGTTTCAATCTGCGTACCGGCGATACCATTTCAGGCCAGATCAGGCCTCCCAAGGAAAACGAACGCTACTACGCACTGTTGAAGGTGGAAAAGGTTAACTTCCAGGATCCCGAGTACGCCCGCGACAAGATCTTGTTCGATAATCTGACGCCGCTGTATCCGTTGGATCGCATCAACCTGGAATACAAAAATACCAATTATTCGACGCGTATCCTGAACCTGCTGACTCCGTTGGGTAAAGGCCAACGCTGTTTGGTGGTGTCGCCTCCGCGCGCCGGTAAAACGATGTTGCTGCAGGACATTGCCAACGCCATTACCGCGAACCATCCGGAAATCATCCTTATTGTTCTGCTGATCGATGAACGCCCCGAGGAAGTGACCGACATGGAGCGCTCGGTGCAGGGTGAAGTGATTTCCTCCACCTTCGACGAGCCAGCCACACGTCACGTTCAAGTGGCTGAAATGGTTATTGAAAAGGCGAAACGGTTGGTGGAGCATCGGAACGATGTTGTCATCTTGCTCGATTCGATTACCCGTCTGGCACGTGCCTACAACACCGTGGTGCCGCCTTCCGGCAAGATCCTCTCGGGTGGTGTGGATTCCAATGCTTTGCATAAGCCGAAGCGTTTTCTGGGTGCCGCGCGTAACATCGAAGAAGGTGGATCGCTTACGATCATCGGTACCGCGCTCATCGATACCGGCAGTCGCATGGACGAAGTTATTTTCGAGGAATTCAAGGGAACCGGTAACAGCGAACTGCACCTCGACCGTCGTTTGATGGAAAAACGTGTCTTCCCCTGCCTCGACATCAACCGCTCGGCAACTCGTAAGGAAGAGTTGCTTATGCATCAGGACGAACTGAACCGCATGTGGATTCTGCGCAAGCTGCTGCATCCGCTATCCGTCCTCGATGCCATGGAATTCCTGCTCGACAAAGTTCGTAAGACCAAAACCAACCAGGAGTTTCTCGATAGCATGGGTGGTTGATCTGTCTCCAAGCTCGACTTATCAAGGCTCCGGCTTTCAAGCCGGGGCCTTTTTCTTTTTCGTGGGGCCGGGGATTTCTAAGGTCGTCACTCCTCAATTGCATGTCCCAAACGGGATCTCCCTTGCCTATCGAACCAGCTGCTTTCATCCGATCTTTCAATGATTGGTTAGGATCCTCATTCCTTACTTCTTAAATGAAGGAAACGGGAGCGAAGGCTTGCTAAAACTCTTCAAGGTGGTAAACTTGGTTCATACGGGAGTCGGATACAGAGGAGTTCGCCTTTTCGAAGGGGAGCCGTGAAAGAACGGGGACAAATAAATAGGATTATCGGCCGGACGGTCGAGAATATCGGCTTGTTCGGCTTGATGATGGCCGATGTGTTGAGGTGGGCCTTTCGTCGCCCGTTTCGTTTGCGATTGCTGTTGCAGCAAATGGAATTTGTCGGGAACCAGTCGCTCTCGATTATCTTGCTTACCGGTTTCTTTACCGGTGCGGTTTTTGCGCTGCAAACGATTCTCGGCCTACGCATGTTTAATGCCCAGAGTATGGTGGGCTCCATGGTGGCGCTCAGTTTGACGCGCGAACTCGCCCCGGTTTTGTGTTGTCTGATGGTGACCGGCCGTTGCGGATCGGCCATGGCCGCCGAAATCGGGACGATGCGTGTTACCGAGCAGGTGGACGCCTTAACGGCGATGGCCGTCAATCCCATTCATTACCTGGTTGTGCCCCGCGTGCTCGCCGCCGTGCTGATGATGCCGGTTTTGGTGATGGTCTTCAACATCATCGGTATTTCGGGGTCCTATCTCGTGGCCGTGTTAATGGAAGGAATCGACAAGGGTATTTTCATGGACAATATCCGTTGGTTTGTCGATCCCATGGACATTTATATCGGATTGAGTAAAAGCATGGTGTTTGCCTTCGTCATGTCCATGGTTGGCTGTTTCAAGGGGTATTACACCTTGGGGGGCGCGCGTGGCGTCGGCCGATCCACAACCCAGGCTGTCGTAACCGCTTCGGTGATGATTCTTGTGGTGGACTACTTCCTCACCCAATTGTTCATGACGCTGTTCGAACAGAAGGTGTGGTCATGAGTGAGCGTCCGGTCCCGATTCGCTTTGTCGGCGTTACCAAACGCTTTGGCGAGCAAACGGTTCTTGATAACCTTGATTTCGAAGTGCCCCGTGGAAAAATCACGTTTGTGCTGGGTCGCTCGGGGACTGGTAAAAGTGTGATGCTCAAACATATGATCGGGCTATTGGCCCCCGATTCTGGTGAAGTCTGGGTGGAAGGGGCCGATATCACCCGGCTTGGTGAACGTGAAATGAATGCAGTGCGTCGCCGCTTCGGAATGTTGTTTCAGGATGCGGCGCTGTTCGATTCCTTGGATGTCTATGAAAACATAGCTTTTCCTCTGCGTGAGCACACGCGTTTGGATGAGCGCAAGATCCGCGAGACGGTTGCACGCAAATTGGAATTGGTCGGATTGCCGGGAGTGGAGCGTAAGCTGCCCTCCCAGTTATCGGGTGGGATGCGCAAACGGGTAGGATTGGCACGTGCCATCGCTCTTGATCCCGACATTATTTTGTACGATGAACCGACCACCGGGCTGGACCCGTTGATGGTCGAGCAGATCGATAGTCTGATCGTGCGCACACAAAAAGCGCAAAACGTCACGTCAGTGGTGATCAGCCACGATATTCCGACTGCCCTGCGTATCGCCGACCGTATCGCGGTGCTGGAGGGCGGGCGCATTGTGGCCGAAGGATCGCCTGCAGATCTGCAAATGAGTGAACATCCCTTCGTAAAGGATTTTATTAGAGCCGCCAGCTGAATGGGTTGATGCCCAAATTGGCAGCCGTAGGGACAAGAAAGAAAGGATCGAAACGGGTATGCGACAGCGCTTGACGCCCATGAAAGTCGGATTGATGATGCTGGTGGGTGTCTTGGGTTTCGCCTGGTACATCGTGCAAACCTCGGATAGTCCGATCACGCGTGGTGGCGGTTACCGCGTCAGCGCGGTGTTTGACGACGCCATGGGGCTGGTTCGCAAGTCGCGTGTGCTCATCGCGGGAATCGCTGTTGGTGAAATCGAAAATGTCGAGCTGGAAAACGGGCGTGCCCGTGTGCACTTACGCATACGAAAAGATGTGGTGTTGCACGAGGATGCCGCGATTCGCAAAATCCAGGAATCCATGTTGGGTACCAGTCTACTGGAAATTTCTCCCGGCACGCCTGGAAAAGCTGTGCTGGATGATGGCAGTGAGATTCGTCGCATCATTCCCACGCCAGGTTTCAACGACATGATGATCAAGCTTGGTTTTATTGCCGAGGATCTGCGCGATGTGACGGCCTCGCTCAAGTCGATTATGGAAAATGACGACCCCACGCGAGGGTCGGTGCGCGAAATGGTGGATCATCTCAACGGTATTACCCGTGCTCTCGACCGAAGTGCGCTGGATAACGTTGCGAATCTCGATCGTATTCTGCAAAATACCGAACGTTTGACAGCCAATATCTCCGGGATAAGCGGGGAAAGCCGTGCGGAAGTGCGCCTGATTCTGTCGCAAATTCGTGAATTGACGGCATCGCTTAAAGGAATGGTCGATCGTCAGGGGGAGCGGCTCGATGGGTCGCTCGATCAGGTTGACGTGGTGCTGGCTAAATTGGAGAAGAATTTCGACCAACTCCAGAAAACCCTGGACCACTCTGTTTCGGTGGCCGAAAAAGTGGATAATGGCAAGGGGGCGGTAGGAACGTTGATCAATGATGAGCAGGTCGGTCAAGATATCAAGGATGTCGCCTCGGCAGCGGGGGACTACGCTCGTAAACTACGCGATTTACGCTTTCTGTTTCATGTTCAAAGTGATTTCTATCCGCGCCAGATTTCAGCCAAGACCGCGGTTTCGCTGAAGTTAATGCCAAGCGCAAACAAGTATTACCAGCTTTCAGTGGTCGATGATCCCAAGGGACGTACCCGAAAGTATCGCACCATCACCCGCAGTACTGATTCGAGCCGGGATGCCTACATTCGAGAGGATAAGACCGTTACCAGCGATTCGTTGAAGGTCTCATTACTCTACGCCCAACGTTTTCATTTCGCTACGGTTCGTTTCGGTTTGATCGAAAATTCGGGCGGAGTAGGTTTTGATATGGAATTCTTCGACGACATATTGAAAATTAGAAACGATATCAATGAATTGGCGACTGGTGAAGTGTACCCGCGGCTGAAGTCGCAGATCAATGTCGAGATCTGGCGACATTTGTTTCTCAGCGGTGGTGTGGATGATATCATCAACGATGCGACACGTGATTATTTCGTCGGGGCCGGGATTCAGTTCGAGGATGAGGATATTCGGACCCTTTTGGGAGTGGGGGCCGGAGGAGCCGCCTCTGCTATGGCAGGGCAGTAGATTTGAAGATGAAGTCGATTATTTGAGCGAGGCTAAATCGTTTGATGTGGTATGTTTTTATTTGGAGTGAGATGCAAATATTAAAAAGATCTGGTCTATGTCGGCGATGCCTGATCAATCGGGGGTGCAGACCAAGTTTTGTTGGTTGCGTTACCTAATAGGATGGGACAATGGCACACGTTTTGGTTGTCGATGATGAAAATGGAATTCGTATAACCCTGAAGGAGTTTTTGGAAGGGGACGGACACCAGGTGGTCGTGGCGGAAGACTTCGAGGAAGGTTTTGCGCGCTTGCAGACGACGGTTTTTGATGTGGTTATCAGTGATATCGTTTTACCCAAGCAAAGCGGACTCGATATGCTGAAAGCCGCTCGGGAATTCGATTCCGAAGTTCAGGTCATTATCATAACCGGTGAACCGACCGTCGATACCGCCGTGCAAGCGGTACGGATGGGAGCCTTCGATTACCTGGCCAAACCGGTGACCGGTCGGAAAATTTGCGAGATCGTGGCTGAAGCGGCCGCGATCAAGCAGAAGACACGTGAAAGTGAACTTTTGTGGGAAGAAGTTCAACGCCATCGCGACCGGCTACGGAAGGAAGTCGAAGCCAAAACAGACGCCCTGTTTGAAAGCCAGGAAGGCTATCGGGTATTGGTGGAAAGCAGTTCCGATGCGATCAGCATTGTTGATAAGGATGGGCGGTTTCTCTTTCTCAACAGTGTTGCGGCAAAACGGGTTAGGAACAGCACACCGGATCAACTCATTGGCAAGACCATGTGGGATCTATTCCCCCAAGAAGTAGCAGATCGTCAGTTCTCCAGCATCAAAGCCTCGATCGAGTCGATGAATGGCTGTGTGATCGAGAACATGACGATGGTTGACGGCGAATCACGCTGGTATCGAACCTGCCTGCAGCCGATTCAAAACCGCGAAGGTGAGATCGAAAAAGCGTTGGTCATTGCCGCTGATATCAATGAGCAGAAGCTGGCGGAGGCAGCTCTGCGCGAAAGCGAAGAGCGCTATCGAACCTTGATTGAAAACATTGGCGAAGGAGTTGCGGTAGTTGATCCCGATGAGGTGATTTCCTTTGCCAATCCAGCAGCAGAACAGATGTTCGGAGTCGGACCCGGATCTTTGGTGGGACGTAATCTTCGTGACCATTTAAGTCCCGAAAGTTATCAGATCGCGATCAATCAGACGAAACTGCGCCGTAAAGGGGACAAAACCACTTACGAAATGGAAGTGATTCGTCCTGATGGCCAGAGTGTCGACTGTCTGGTTACGGCCACTCCGCAGTTCGATGCTAACGGACAATTCTGTGGCGCATTGGGTATTTTCCGCAACACCACAGAGGCGAAGCTGGCCCGACGAAAACTTGAAGAGAGCGAGCAGAAGTATCGCAACTTGGTGGAACTTGCCGTGGACGGCATCTGTATTGTGCAGGATGCGCGAATTGTTTTTGCAAACCCCCAATTAGGGCAGATGTTTGGGTATCAAGCCGAAGAGTTGATCGGGCAGCCATTTAGCCGATATCTTCATATCGATAGCCTTGAAAAAACGGAGATGTTGTACGAGAAACACATGTCCGGCGAACGAGACATGGGTACTTTTGAAATATATCTACAGGCGCGTGACGGTTCGCGTTGTCAGGTTGAGCTCAACAGTTCCATTATCGATTATCAAGGTCTTCCGGCCGAATTGATTATGGTGCGCGATATCGGTCCGCGCGTGGAGGTCGAACGTGAAAAACAGCGTTTGGAAAAGCATTTGTTCGAATCACAAAAGCTTGAGGCGGTAGGACGGTTGGCTGCCGGCGTAGCTCATGATTTCAACAATCTGCTTACCGGGATTACCGGTAATGTGTCGTTGGCCATGATGGATATCGAGCCGGACGATCCCTTGACGGAGTTGCTGGTTGATGTGCAGGACGCTTCAGCACGTGCCGCGGATTTAACTCGTCAACTGTTGATATTCAAGCGTCGTACGATCAGTGAATCGCGCGAGATAAACCTCACCACGATTGTGTTGGGCATGGAAAAAATGCTGCGGCGCGTGTTGCTCGAGGACATCCCATTGAGATTGGATCTGAGTGAGAACCTGGAGCCGGTATTCGGGGATCCGGGGTTGATCGAGCAGGCCATTTTGAATCTGGTGATGCGCGCTCGTGACGGTATGAACAAGGGCGGGACGTTGCGTATCTCCACGTCACAGGTGCAATCGGACGATGTACGTGATTTTTCCGGAATGCCACAGAATTCCGGGAATCATGTGTGCCTGACGCTTCACGACACGGGAACAAGTATCGATCCCGAGCAGCTAAAACGATACTTTGAACCGTATTTTTCAAGCGATAACGAGCCTGATTCCACCAAGTTTGAATTAGCGACGGTTTACGGCATTGTCCGACAGCATGGCGGAAGTCTGGATGTTATTTCGGATGAGAAGGGTAATCAGATTCGTTTGTATCTTCCTTGTAAAAGTGAGCAGGAAAAACCGCTAGATGCTGCCGTTGGACTCGTGGAGATGCCAACAGGTCACGAATTTATTTTATTGGTCGAGGATGATCCGGCTGTTCGTTCCATGGCCGAGAAAATGTTGGAAAAATTGGGGTACCGCACTCAAAGCTGTGCAACGGCCGAAGAAGCGATCGAGCGGCTGCAAAATAACGGGACGAAGTTTGATCTTTTGTTGGTCGATGTTGTGCTCCCGGGTCTGGACGGAGTTGATTTGTCACGTGTTTTCCTCGATGCGGTGCCGGAAGGGCGCGTACTGTTTATCTCGGGCCACGACGATGATGTGATTTGTTCGCGGGGATTGGCGGATGGCAATCTGAATTTTATCCACAAACCCTTTACTCCCAACACGTTGTCCGTCAAATTGCGGGATTTGTTGGATGATTAGTCAAGGCTCCGACTTCGCAGTTTCTCTGATGTATCAAACGCTGGCACCACATCGTTTGTGACAGGTGCTCGGGCACAACTCACCGTTACAATTGACATTGACGGAGAATCGAAAAACGAGATTCTCGCGGAGCGTGACAAGAGAATCTCGGATTGGATTGTTCGGTTAGCGTCCCAAGCCTCCACAGGCTTCACATCCGCCTTCTTCCCAGAAGTCCGGCACATCACCTTCAAAGAAATTGACGGAATCGAAGGGCTCATCGGCGATCTCGATTAAGTAGTCAAGCGATCCATCCGATCCACGCAGATAGGCATTGAAAAAGGCTGTTGCATAGTGGTTGATGGTTTGCTGGGCTTCTTCGAAAGGCGCATTATAATCGGCGCAGCCGTCGTTCAGAGCGTTGGTGGCATCGTTCCCCATTTCGAGTTCTTCGGCCACCTGAATAAGATCCAGACGGCAGATGTCGGAGAATGTGAAGTGACCGCCCGCCACCAATTCATACAAGTATTTCGGCTGATCACCGGTGATGTAGTTTTTGTAATCACAGTACATTGTGCAGTAAGGGAGTGTTCCATCAAGGGTGCCGCCCATAGTGATGGAGGGAACGGGATAGTTTTCCCAACCGCAGCTGCCCATCATCAAACCGGCCGAGATGTTGGGAGAATGAAGCGAGACTGCTTTGAACCGTTCATCTACGCAGGGCATGATGGTCGAGGTTATGCCTCCCAAAGAATGCCCGGTGGCGCCGATGTTTTCCATATCCATTGAATCGAAAAACATGTTGGCCGGATCTTCGTTGTATTCCTCCATGCGGTCCAGCAGAAAGCTCATATCCTGCGGGCGAACCGCCAGGGAACTTAAGAGGCTATCCGCCTGGAAACCACCGCTGATAATCTCCCAGATGGTATTGTATTGGTGATCGGGAGAAACGACGATATAGCCATGGGAAGCCAACTGAATGGTATGGAACACCGATTGCCAGCGGATGCCGTTTGCCCCGTGGGAGAAGAACACTAGGGGATAGGGTCCATTGGAAATATCGATTTCTGCATCGCGGATAGAGCGGGTATCGATATTCGGCAGATCCGCGTTCATGATCACCTCCCGTTTGTCTCCCAGAGGTGCATCGGCAGCTTCTTCTTTGAAGTTGAGGACGAAGAACGGACCGTCGGCATATTCTTGTTTAACGGGATACCAGATTTCAGTTCGTAAGAAACGCGGTTCCCCCGTATCGGGGTCCAAGCGGCTGTTGTCGGTGAAATCGATGGTCATGACACCCACCGGCCAGGGACCCCAACTCATCGGATCGGGGGCGGCATCGGGACCGGCCGGCTCGAAAGGAAGCACTTCCGGGGGAGGACCTTCTTCTTCGACTTCTTCTTCCACGTCGGGGTCACCATCGGAATCAGCATCCTGATCGCCGTCTGTGGACATTTCCTGCTCAACTTCCGATTCCGTCTCCGATTCGTTGTCCCCGTCGAGTTGTACCTCGTCATCGGTGTCATCACCGCATCCGACAAGAATCAGCATCCCAAGCAGCATGGTGGTGAATGCCAATGTAAAAGAACAACTGCGCACGAATTTGGAATACGGAGTCTCGGTCATGATCAGTCCTCCTCAAATATTCGATCATGCCCCGCCTGCTGTTGACAGACGGGGCGACTATTCGTCAGTCTTCCGGATTACAGCCACCGTCCTCCGGCCAATCCGGGATTTGTCCCTCGGTGAAGTTCACCACGTCGAAGGGATCTTCGCTTTTCTCTACGAAGTAGTCCCACGAGTTTTCGGAAGCGCGCAAGTGGTAGTTCAGATAGGCGATTGCATAGTGATTGATCGACAACCAGGCCTTTTCATAAGGAACGTTGTCGGTATCGCTGCAACCGTCGTGTAAGGCGTCCTCAGCATCGCCGAAGTCGAAATCTTCAGCCAGCGCGACCAGATCCAGTTTGCACATATCCGAGAACGTGTAATGGCCCCCTCCGACAACTTCGTAAATATGCTTGGGGGTGCCATCGATCATGCGGTATTCGCAGTATTGGTCTTTCCACGGTACGGTGCGGTCAAGAGTGCCGCCCATGACGAAAACCGGAACGGGGTATTCATCGATGTGGCAGCCGCCGATTAACGCTCCCATGTAGATCGCCGGAGAATGAGGCACCGAGACTTTGATGCGCGAATCTCTGCAGGGAGTGGCGATGCTCGTTAAGCCGCCCAGGCTATGGCCGGAAATCCCGATGTTGTCCGCATCCATGGTGGAACTGAAGAAATGGTCGTCTTCTGCGTCGAATTCGAGGAAGCGATCCAAAACGAAGATCATGTCGTCGGGACGTTTGTTGGCTGAGTTCGCGACCAGAAGGGCGTTATACCCATCGCGGATAATGTCCCAGACTGTGTTTTCTTCGTGATCGACTGAGATGACGATATAACCATGGGATGCCAATTGGATGGTATAGAATGTGCTCTGCCAACGGATGCCGAAAGCTCCGTGGGAGAAAAGAACCACCGGATAGCGTGCATGTTCCCGATCGATCTCCGCATCGCGGATCGAAGTGGTTTCAAGTCCCTTGATATCGGATTGCTGAATTTTTTCCGCTTTATCGCCCATATCTTGGCTCAGTGCTTCCGCCTTGAGATCGTAGGTGTAAAACGGTCCATCCTTGGCCGCTTGAACCGCCGGATACCAGACTTCAACTTTCAGCTTACGCGGTTCACCGGTGTCGTTGTGTTGACGGCTGGTATCGACGAAGTCGTAGGTCTTGACGCCAACCGGAAACGGTCCCGGCTGCATCGGATCGGGGGCGGCGTCGGGACCCGCAGGCTCGAAGGGTAGAACATTGACGAGCGGAGTTTCTTCGCCATCGCCATCGGTATCCGACTGATCGCCATCGGAGGGCGTCTCTTCGTCCTCTTGGTCTCCATCGGGATTGCTTTCGCTGTCGCCATCCGTGTCTGAATCGTTTTCAGAATCACCGCAGCCAGCCATGTATAGGCTTAGCACCGAAAGAAGCCCGGTCAGGACGAGCACCCACATAAGATTACGAATAAAAATCACTTTTCGTCTTGCCTGCATACTCAACTCCGTTCGTTCCTTTGGATCAATTCAGAAGATCGACATCTGTCGTGGCGAGTTGCACTATTTCCAGAGCCTATTATGGGGAATGCTTAGCGAATTGGCAACAAATCTTTTGAGTGGTTGCTCAATGAATACTCATTGAGGGGTCGAAAGAATTCTCAGGCTTTGTCGTCGATGACGTCTTGATAATAGTCGAGCAATTCAGCAATCGACCTTTCAGGGGCGAACTCGCGAATTTTATCGCGGGCGGCGCTTCCGATGCGATCGAGGTCCGAACGATTCCAGGACTGGATGACTTTGTCTGCCAAGGCTACTGGATCCTCCATCGGAACAAGGAAACCGTCTTGACCATCGGTGATCACTTCGTCGAAACTGGCCCCGATCGTCCCGATTACCGGCCTAGCACAGGCCATACTTTCAAGCAGCGTGTTTGGCAGGTTGTCAGACAGGGAGGGGAGGGTGATCAAGCGTGCATTTTGCATGATGGGATAAAGCTGATTATGTGGCAGTTGTTCGATGAAAAGCAGGCGATTTCGGTAAGCCGGGAGGCTGTCGAGGGCCAGACGTTTCATCGAGGGGCCGAGACGGGTCGGACGGTCTTCACCGACAAAAACAGCTGTAAGGTCAGGACAAGCTGGAAAAATGTCTTTCAGAGCGTCTAAGAGGATGTGAAACCCTTTATGAAGCTGATAGCGGCCCACATATAGAAGATAAGGCTTATTTCCGATCTGTTTATCGAAAACACTTGGATCCGTATTTTGAATTTCCATGTAGAAAGGGGAGGGGATAACGCGGATGGAACGCTGCGGAAAATCGCGCTGGATAATTTTCTTCAAGGTATTGCTGGGGGCGATGATGTGTGGAGCCGTTTTGATTTGAAGCTTTTCAAGAGCTACCATTACATGTTCGGACATCTTTTCAGGCGGCTCGAAGGTCTTCTCGTCGATGTTGGGTTGATAGCTTGAGGTGCGCATGATAACGGGAACCGGGCTTAGCGCGAATACCCCCAAACCGAGTGCGTTATACTGCGAAACCTGAACCAGATCCAGCCCCACCCGGCGATGGATCGAGCGGAGTTTGCTTGTAAAAGCGAAGGATTGTCGAATCCATTGCTGGTAAGGGTGCAAGGCGGAAAGTGCGTCGGTCTGACTCTTGGATGAGGATCTTAGGCGGTGAACGGTGACCCCATTGTGCTTGAAAGTTGAACTTGGCTCATTGCTCAGTGTTACTACGTGGATGGAATGTCCTTGTTGGGCGAGGTAAGACGCGACGCGGAAAATATAATTAGCCAAACCTCCGCTGAAATAGTTTTCAGTTACATATTCTGGCGTAATGTAGGCTATCTTCATGCTCAAGTTCTACTTGATAAGTTGGATAAACTTGGACCATTTCCGCTTAAGCGAGCTTTTTGATTGGTAGTCCGCAATGACTCGCCGATAGTAGCTTAACAACTCTTCAACGGTTTTTTCAGGAGCAAATTCTTCTATTTTCATTTTGGCGGCCTGGCCAATGCGGTCGAGGTCGCGACGATTCCAGCTCTCGATTACCTTTGTGGCCAGTGCCCGAGAGTCGTTGATCGGTACCAGGAATCCATTCTCCCCATCCGTAATGAATTCGTCTAAACTGGCTCCGATGGTGCCGATGACGGGTTTGCCGAGCGACATGGCTTCCAAAAGCGTGTTTGGCATGTTGTCGATGCGCGACGGCATCAGGACGAGTTTCGCGCCGTCGATGATCGGAAAAAGCTGCGCGTGGGGCAGGGCGTCGAGGATGACGATGCGATCTTGATAGGACGGTAAGGCGCTACGGATGTAATGTTCCATCGAATCACCGACCGCTGTTTTGTGATCCGAGCCAACGAAAACCATCGTGAAATCAGGGGCTTCATCGAATATTTCGGGTAAGGCATCCACGATTTCGAGAACACCCTTGTAGATCTGGAGCCCACCGAAAAACAGTGCATAGGTTTTACCGGAGAGGTGAGTTTCGAATGATCCATAATCCCATTCCACCTTTTCGTCGAAAAACGGGGTGCGAATTACCTCGACGTGTGGAAGCTTTTCCTCTCGTATCAATAGGTCACGCACGAGCTGACTCGGCGCGAAAATGTGGTCGATCAGGCCGAACTGTGTTGATGTAAAGGCATATTCGGAGTGATCGAAGGGAGATATCTCTGAGACTTCCGAGCAACGGTCAAGAGCTGGTTGGTAGCCCGAGGCTCTCATCGTAATGGGAGAAAGAAGTCTAAGTGCCAAGAAAATACCGTAACCGCCCATATGCGGAACTTGAATGATGTCGAAAGGACGCTCTTTGTGTATTTTGCGGACAACCTGATAAGCCCGCCAATTCATGGCGATGTGCAGAACATGGCAAAATGCAAGTGTCGGAAATGTTTTTTGAACCAACTTGAGGAACCGCTGGTACTGGGAGTCCATCACGGAAATGCGATGGATCGTGACACCGTTGAACTCAAAGATTTCGCTTGGGTTTTCTGTGAAGACGATGACGTGGACATCGTGTCCCAGATTTGCGAGGAATGGAGTGATTCGCCCTAAATAATTCGACAAGCCTCCACTGAAGTTCGGCTCCGTGATGAATTCGGTTGTAAGGTAAGCGATTCGCATCAGGCAATCATTTTTTTCGCCAGTTTAATAGCTTTCAAAACGGCCATGTGACCGAAACGATGCTTGCTTTTCGGGGATTCGGTAATGGTTTTATAGTAGGTCAACAGATTGTCGACTTGGATATCCGGAGCCATTCGGAGCATGGATTCAGCCGCGTTCTTGCCTATGGTGTCCAAGTCGCTGCGGTTCCAGACCTCGATCAGCTTTTTTGCCAATGAGTCGCTATCGCCGAGGGGGACCAGGAAACCGTTTTCACCATCCGTGATGAATTCATCGAAGCTTGCGCCGATGGTGCCGATAACCGGTTTTCCAAGGGACATCGCTTCAAGCATAGTGTTGGGCATATTGTCGATGAGAGAGGGAAGCACCACCGCTCGTGCATGTTTGATAATCGGGTAGAGTTGCGAATGGGGAATGGTGTCGAACAAATATAGGCGGTCGGCCAGGTGGGGAAGGCTGCTGCGGATGTAATCATGCATGGAGGGGGTGACGCGAGTGGGAATGTCGCCTCCCGCGAACACCATGGTCAAATCCGGACATGCATCCATGACTCGATAAAGCGCCTGTGTTAACTCGATAACTCCTTTATATATCTGAAAATTACCGAAGTATAGTAGGTATTTTTTACCTTTCAGATAGGTCTCGTGTAGCGAGATATCTTCCTTTTGAACTTCATTGAAAAACGGAGTCTGGAGAACCTCGATATTGTGGATGTCTTCTTCAATCTCAAGAAGATGCTTGATCAATTTGCTGGGGGAGAAAATGTTGGATGCCAAATTGAATTGAACCGTCTCCGCCCATGCGGTAATGGCCGTATCCGGCTTTGATGCAACATGACCGCGTAAGCGGTCACACGCCTTGGAGTATCCGGATACCCTGAGGACGACTTTTTCGCCGCCAAGCAAAGTCGTCAGGATTCCGATTCCGGACATATGTGGAACCTGAATGATGTCAAACGGTGTTTTCCGGTGTTGTTGAGCGATCGTCAAGCAGCCGAGGACATTTTTTTCAAGGATTTCCAACGCATAATGATAGTCCATTGCACCCAGTCGCCGAAACCAGCGATTGTTTGCTAAAGAAGGAACATTGCAAGGAATTCGGTGGACAAGGACCCCATTGTGGTTGAAGACCTCTTGGGCGACACCGGAGAAAACAAAAACGTGCACCTCATGTCCGGATCTGGCGAGATGAAGCGTGATGCGCCCCAGATAATTGGACAAACCTCCGCAGGAATTCGTTTCGGTGACATACTCGGGTGTTAGAAAGCCGATGCGCATTGTTTCGTCTATTTCGTTTCTGCGAATGCAGCCTGCAGGTTATTTAGAATATTTCGAATCCAAACGCGCCAGTAAATCTTCCGCCTGTGCTTCTTCCGGCCACATTTGGCCTTCATGCCAGTTCAAGTCACGATCCCAATAACCCGGGCATTCATGAACCATCCAGCTTACATAGGCGTAGCTGATTTCAAGGCACAGCAAGTCCTCACCTTTTCGGAGAAAATCAAAGGCCAAGGATTGCGTCTTTAATTTGGCCGTGGCGTCGAAGGCCAATCTAACTGCTCTCATATCAATTTTCGAAGGTTCCGTATTGAAGTTGCCGCTGCCGCTGGCCCGGAAATCGTCCGGGCGGTTGAAACGACGATAACCGAAGGCGCGGTCACCGATCACTGAAATGCGATAGTCGTGCTCGTTGTTTGGCAGAAATTCCTGAAACAGGACATAGTTTTTATGAAATTCCCAAGCATTGTAGTCAACCGGTGGAGGGTAAGTCGGCAAACGTTTCATCAACACGCGGGCGCTTGTTCGCAACCATTGCTGATCGATAGCCATTTTCTTTTCCCACCATCGCTCCGGTCCACCGGCCGTGAGACCCTTCACTCCCATGCCAAACAATTCATCGATGTAGGCTTCCGCCTCCTGAAAAGAATGGATAAGGATGACGTTGCTTGAGCTTGCGCCGGCGGAAAGCTTCATGATCATGGGATACTTCGCCCGTATCGCGAAGGCTTTCGCCAGGCTGGAGTCGAACCACACCCAGGTTTTGGGTTGAGGAATTCCCAGGAGATCGAACATATATTTTTGTGCGATTTTATTGTCGTAATGCCAGCAGGTGTTGAGATCGGGATAGAGTTCGATATCGGTATAATAAGCAAGTGCGGGAACCAACGCATTGGCAATCTGCTTGTCGTTGGGCATATGCGAATGACGCCACATGAAGCCGTGACAGCCCTTGAGTTGATCGAGAATATCGGAATGCTCCACGTTGACATAGCGTACCTTGTGGCCGGCTTCTTGAATCGTTCGTTTCCAGATAAGAGGGCTGTTATTGTTGTCCGGAGCATCCATAGGTTGCATCGCGATGGTATAGGTCATGACGTTCCTCATGATTGGGTTGGAAGCGAAATTAGGTCAGGAGTTCCATACTACCGGTCCAGCCATCGGGAGTTAAGGCGTTTACACCGGCCTTGTTCGCCAACTCGCGGTAGTCGATGGCTTCACCGTTCAGGACATACCGCAGATTGGGATTCGGCTCAGTCAATGGCCACTTGAATTGACCGAAAGCTTCGCGAATGAGCGGAATTCGCTTGTAATCCATGCGAAGCAGGGCGGCATTCGCTGTTTCGGCGGCTACGGAGGAGAACGAGGCGGTAATGGCTCCGACGGAAGCAGGCTCGGGCGATAAAGGGCCATTGTGTTGTCCACAGACAATCGCGTCTGTGATGTGCAGCACGTTTCGTTGAATGGTCTCGGCCATGCTTGCTTGGAGCGTTCCGTAGAGAAGGATGCGATTCAAGTCGAGAACCGTCCGCCAGATCGTATCGTTCCCATGCCAATTGCCTTCTATGCTTTGGCCGATTGGTGCTCCGTATCGGCTGGTGATACGGTGGTATTCGAAGAGGGCGCGATTGAAAAGGCGAAACCGAAGAGGCTGGCCGATATGATGGTTTCGTCGGTCGAGTAAAGCCTCAAAGCCACGTTTGGTCACGGAGCGGCCGGGGTAACAGTCTCCGCCCATTTGAGAACCGCCAACCCGATGATGGGGGAGATAATCCTTGTTCCCATTGATTCCGACCAGATTCTTCAGTGACCCGGTGATCCCTGATTTTACGTGTGTTTTCAGCTTGGGAAGATTGATGACGACATCCGCTTCCATGACTTCCCGTGCAACGAGGAATTGATGGCGACCGGGGCGATGTTTTCGGGCCAGCAACTCAGGGTCGTATTGGGTTACGCGAAAGCGGCCTTGCGGTTGCGAAATAGGGTCGAGCATACTGTCGACGCCTAAATCGAATAAAAGGTAGTTCGATTCGGGTCTTCTGTCTGTTGAGACGGCTGAAGACAAGTCGAAGTCTCGGACAGTCGTGCGCCGAAAATCGATAATCTCGAAAGGAATGTCACCGCAGCAATCGGCGACGCGTTCGAGGAAATCCTCTGTCAATATCTCTTCAAGGTGACACCCCTGAACCGGCGCATCGGCAATGACGATTTTCGCCGGTTTCGCTTTTACGACTTCCTGCAAGACCGTAAGTAGAAAGCTGGGGTGGGTGATCATACAATCCATCCCCTGGCCGGATTTGTTGTAATGAAGCACCCAGTTCGGCTTGAGGAGTACGGACTGTCCAGGCTTGATTACATTCGCAAAAAAGCTCTTTTGGTCCGGCTTGGCAAGCCCAAGCGGCTGAAGGGCCAGGGATAGAAGTTCCTTTAAACTTGAAGCATCGCGATAAATCTCCGCACCGTGCCGCGCGTGGTCGAGATTGTAACCGATGCCGGTTGTTTGTTTGTCGCGCATGCTCAGTCTCTCCTACTCCAGCGACAAAGAAGGGCAATCTGGCCGCAACGTTTGGTTGCCGGACCGTCTTTTTGGACAAAGGTATGTCCTTCTTCCGTGGTGAACTCAATGTTTCCGGAATGGTCGTGAAAATGAGTTTTGCTTGAATTCATGTTAACGCGCAAGACATAGCGGCGAGTGAGCCATATTCCTTTTGGGAATTCAATTATGTAGCGATGCGATCCTATGGCCTCGGGCATTGGCAGGTCGGAATCGGCCGGTGTTGATACAAAGATGTGGGTGCCGTAAGCATCCATGACATCGAGGCTCATTTTTAATTCAGGGATGGGCTGTCTAATGGTAAAGTCGACTACCATGCGAATGGAATCGGACATTTGCACGGTTTTTATCGGCTTGAGGTTGTCGTCGGCGAGGTAAACCCGGTCAATCGACGCGCTCTCATTGGGAGGCTCGCGGCGAGTCCACTCAAGGCCGTTTTCCACCCCGATATCAAGGTACTGTTTGACGATGTCGTCGGTAGCGCCCTGATCGGCGAGTCGGCCTTGATCCAAGAGAACGGCCCGCTCGCAAAGCGTTTGAATCGCCATCATATTGTGGCTGACAAACAGAACGGTACGGCCTTCCTTTGACACGCCGCTCATGCGTTCCAGACATTTTCGCTGGAATGCCGCATCGCCAACCGCCAGCACTTCATCCACCAGCAGGATTTCGGAGTCCAGGTGTGCGGCGACTGCGAAAGCCAAGCGTACATACATGCCGCTTGAGTAATGCTTGACGGGGGTGTCGATGAACTTGCCGATTTCGGAGAACTCGACGATTTCATCGAAATGACGGTCGATTTCGCGCTTCCGCATGCCGAGAATCGTGCCGTTTAGGTAGATGTTCTCCCGCCCGGTCATTTCCGGATGGAAGCCGGTGCCCACCTCCAACAATGAGCCGACACGTCCACGAAGCAAGGCTTGACCGGTGGATGGATCTACGATGCGGGAAAGGATTTTTAGCAGGGTGCTTTTTCCTGCTCCGTTTTTTCCTATGATTCCGACCACTTCTCCCGGATGGACTTCGAACGAGATATCCTTGAGCGCCCAAATGATGTCGTCTGCTTCATCGTCGTTGAAGCGTGTAAGTGAGCGCAATCGTTTCAGATTCCGAAACGGAGAGATGAGAGCGTCTTTGAAGGCCTGCCGGGATGAACGTCCTGCCGCTTGTTGCCGACCGATGCGGTAGCGTTTTCCAAGTTGATCGATCTGGATGATCGGGACCGTCATAGGAGCCTCATGCCACATCTGCGAACTGGCGTTCGACGGAATTGAAATAGAAAATACCTGTGGTAATCAGGGACAAACTGACCCCGGCGGAAATAGCCAAAATGCGCCAGTCTAGGGTTCCCGAGCCGACCAAACAGGTTCTGAAGCCTTCGATGACACCCGTCATGGGGTTTAGTGCGTAAAGCAAGCGATAGCGCTCCGGCACCATCGAAAGGGGGTAAACCACGGGGGACGCAAACATCCAGAGTTGTACAAGAAATCCGATAGCAAAGCCAACATCGCGGTATTTGATGTTCAGAGCGGTTAGCCATAAGCCGGTCCCGGTCGCGGCCAGATACATGATCACCGGTAAGAGGGGCAACCACATGATTTCCCAGCCGGGGGTTACCTTGTAAAAAATCATTAAAAGAATGAGGAAAACGAAGGCCGCGAAAAAATCGACCAACCGTGCGATTCCCGGCACGAAAGGCAGGAAAATTCTTGGGAAATAGACTTTTTTCAGAATGATCGAGTTGAAAACCAGGCTCTGACCGGCGTTCATCATCGTGGACGAGAAATAATTCCAGGGCACGAGAGCGGCATAATAGAAAAGCGGGTATGGGATGTTGTCGTTGGGCAACTTCGCCATCCGGCCGAAAAACAGAGTAAAAATAATCATTGCCAGCAAAGGTTGAATGACCGCATAGGCTGGTCCCAAGATGGTCTGCTTGTATTTGACGAGAATTTCCCGGCGCACGAGGAAATAGAACAGATCTCGGTATCGCCACAATTCACGAATATCGAGAAATCGCAATGAATTCCCAGGTTTGATAACAATCTCAGATTGATCCACACCATGCTCCTCAACTGAACGTCATGAACTGCGTATTATAGCCTAAAAGGTTGTTGGAGGGCAATTTCGGAAGGTTTTTATATGGCGGAAAAAAGTGGGGAGGCTTAATCGAGCCTCCCCACGAGCAAGCGGAATCGAATGATTATTCCGAAGGGACAAGAGCCGTGATTTTCGTGTAACCGGCTGCTTTCACTTCATCCCAAGCGATCAACAGTTTGGTGCGCTCTCCGGCTTTCCAGAGGTCGAACATATCGAGGAAATGCTCCGAATCCATGCGACCATCGACACCGCCGGGGATGGTGTACTCGGTCTCGAATCCCGCTTCGCTGACCGCGTGGATGATGCGCAGGCTGGGGCCGCTGCCGAAAGTATAGCTTTCGGTATCGACATTGAATCCGACGCCGTAGCTGGCGACGTTGACCGTGAAGGGTCCGCCACCCAAGCCGAAGGGGCCGACGTTGTAATCCGAGGTCATGGACGAAAGCGGGTGTTCCATGGTCAGCGTATGAATGCGTCCCCAGTAGGCGTCCGAAATCGCCGTTCCGGTAAAGATCTCGTTCGTGGTGATATCTTCTACTGTGTTTTCCAGCGCGACACGCAGGATATCTTCCGGCGATTCAATGTTCGGAGCGGCCGTATCGATGTTATCGAATAGGGGCGAGACGTAGTCTCCCTTGGGGTCTAGTCCGCCATCCACATAATCCTTCACCATTTTGAACACCACTTTGAAGGTGTGAGTACTGGGGAGACCGTTAATGCTGTAAGGTGTTAGTTCGTCTGCGATCAGGTCGTGTGCGAGGCGAACAAGCAAGAAGTTGAAGAATGTGGCGGCGGCCGCGGCGCTTTGTTCATCGATGTCGGCTATCGCGGCCGATCCGGTGGGGTCGGTGTCGTCGGCGATACCGGAAGCCATTTTGAAGTTCCAGTCTTCAAGCAATTGTAAGCCGGCTAAGGCATCGTTCGAGAGATCGCCCATGATGGAGTTGTCGCCGTTGTCGGCAATGGCCAGCAGCATTGGCACCAGATCGGTCGCCATTTCGGAGACATAGCTGTTTTGGATTTCTTCCATGTCGGCAAACGACACATCGCCACCGGCCAGTTTGTCTTGCAGCCGCTTTTTGATGGTGTAGGCGCGGTAACCGGCCGCACCGGAGAACATCGAATACCATTCTTCGTTCAATGCGTCATTGTCCAGAGTCGATCCCATAATGTCGTTGTTGGCGGTGATGATGAATCCGTCATCCGGGTTGCGCAAGGTAGGGAGTTTATCCTCGGCTACATAGCCGTCCCATTCATATTCGCCGGTTCCGGGCTGCACCATCCACGGTGGATGGGCGGCAAGATCACCTTGGCGGATCGGCATGGCGACGTGGGGATTGTAGGCGATTTCTCCATCGATACTGGTGAACACATAGTTCTGTGCGCCGACTTTGAAGTCTTGCAGAGCAGCGAAGGCCCCATTGATATCCTGAGCTTTTTGGATGTTGGCGACGGCCTGGATTTCCAGAGTCGGTTCCATGCCGGTCCAACGAGTGGAGAGCGCCGTGCCGCTTTCGGTGTCGAAACTGTCGGGAAGGAGGAAACCATGATGCGGAACGAAATACAGGGGTTCCTCAACGGTTTCCGGGTTTGCGCCATGTCCGTCTTGTAACTGTTGCACGACTTTGTTGACGTCAACTTGATTCCCGTTGAAAAGAACCGAGACCGGCTCGTCATCGTCGTTGAACGTGACCTGCTCTTCATACACTTCCTGGACGTCGTAGTTGGTGGTGGTGAGCGCCCAGGCGACTTTGTCGTTACGGCCGATAATGAACGCGGGCGTACCGGGGAAACCGATACCACCGGCGTGCAAGATCTGATCGTCTCCGCCGAGTTCTTTGACGTCGACGGTCATGGGAATAAAGACGGAGGGTGTTTGCAGGGCTAAATGCGGGTCGTTGCACAGATAGGCGATGCCGTCCGACTGACGCGCCACGGCCCAGTTGTTGCTGGCACCGCGATCGATTTTTTCCCAAACACGGATTTTATCCAACATGGAGTCGGTTCGGGTGAGTTTTCTCAACAGTGCTTCGCCATGGCGGGTGCCGTATTGCGGACTAACCGTATTCGATTTAACGGAATCGGCATGCGGCATAATCGACAACGGTATGGTCGGTTCGGAGAAAACAAGCGCGTTGAAGAGGTCGTCCGGCAATAGTTCGTGGATCATGGTGTAGGTGATTTCTTCATCCAGTGTGCGCGCGAGTTGCCAGGACTGCAAACGGCCGATGGCGATCGTGTCGAGCGGTTCCCAGTCTACGGTTTTGTCCGGTCCTTGCAGGATGAGAAAATAATCGAAGGGAGCCGGCCAGTCTGAATCATCTTCTTTATACTTGGCCAGTCTGGCATTGAATCCGTCCGCGTGAGCTTGCAGCAGATCTTTGACATCATCGTCCATCATATCCCAAATGGCTTGGAGGAGATCGCCGCCGTCTTTGAGGGCGAACATGCCGCGATAAAAAAGGTCGACGGTTACCAGGTCCGGAATGGCCTGGACCAGCTCAGTTAAGCGGCCGCGTGCATATTTTCGTAGAAACTCAGCTTCGACCATCCGTTGATCCGCTTGAATCCATCCCATGGCGCGCATGGCATCGGCTTCATTGGCGGCGTAGATGTGCGGAACGCCGAATTCATCCCAGGCGACATTCACTTCGGCAGTCAGGCCTTCTATACCAAATGTTTCGTCGACCGGTTCGCCAAGACCTCCAGGGGTGTCGCCATCGGGGGCGTCGCCGTCCGACCTGTCACCGTCGAGGAGGTCGCCGTCCGGAATATCCCCATCTCCGGCATCGCCGTCGGGTTCGTCGTTGCTGTCGCTCGAACAGGCCAGAAAAGACAAACCGATCAGAAACACCACAGCCAGCAATATCAGGTGCTTGAACCTCATGTCATCCTCCGATTGGGGATTTCCCAGATTTGTTTTAGATGTCGGCATCATACAGGAAGGTTTGAGACTTGTCTATACGCAGTGCATCAGAAACGCGGTTTTTCAGTATCCGCTGGATTCTGAAAACAAAACAGCCGGTGAATCGTCCTAACGATCCTTGTTTTTATAGACGAAATCGACTTCGAACAGATCGTAATGGGCGGCGGCCATACCCAGCGTGGTATAGGTGTTTTGGGCGGTTCGGTTGTGGTGATCGACGTAAAGACGCAAACCGCAAATCCCCGGTTGTGCTTGGGCTTGCTTAAGGATATGCCGGTACAAAGAGGTGTAGACGCCTCGCCGACGCCAAGCAGGATCGATATAGACCGATTGAATCCACCAGAAAGTCCCGTTGCGCCAATCACTCCATTCGTACGTTACCATAACCTGGCCGACACATTGCCCTGCAGATTCCGCCATCGTATAAAAACCGCGTTCCGGATTGTTCAGAAGAGCGGTGATTCCCTGGGTCAGAACGATTTGGTCGATTTGTTTGTCTTCCGTCTCAAGCGCCATGGCGGAATTGAAACGAACAATTGCGGGGATGTCGCCTTTATTGGCGGGTCTGATGATCCAGTCGGACATGAGAAACGTGCTTTCCAGTTTTGCTAATCGTTAAAGAGGCCGCCGGTTTCGTCGCTGAGGTCTTGTTCTAGAACTTCCCAGGTGCGTAAGCCCTGAAAATCCAGGACAAACGGTACCGGCTGGGCTCCGATTTTGGTGAGTGCCTTTGAGACCTCGCCCTTTTTGGTGAAGGGGGTGTAGAAAATAAAGAAACCGCCGCCTCCCGCGCCGAGAATTTTTCCACCTACGGCTCCCGCTTTACGTCCGGTGCTGTAAATCTCATTTAGGTAGGGGTTGGCTGTCCCCGGATTCATCTGCTGTTTAGCTAGCCAGCCCTCGTGCAGCAGAGAACCGAATTGTTTGAGTTCACCTTTCAGCAGACAGCGCTGCATGCGGCGCGAAATGTCTTTGATATTCGCCAAGGCGTCGAGTGTTTCTTGGCGTTTTTCTTTGTAATACTCGATTTGGGTGGCGACGATATCGGTGGAGTCGCGCTTCTTTCGAGTATAGAACATCTGCAGGTGATAGGTCAGTTCTTCGAGAATCCAAGGTTCCACTCGCAACGGGATGACGAGCGTTCCGTCCTTGCCGAATTCCATGAAATTGAAGCCGCCGAACACGGAGGCGTAATGGTCTTGTCGCCCCACCGCGCGATTGAGGTCGTCGTGTTCGACGACATAGGCCATCTGCGCCATTTCGTATTTTGTCAGCATGAGATTGAAGGCATGGTTCACCAAGCCGATGATCAGTGAGGAGACGGTGCCCGACGAGCCGAGTCCGGTTCCCGGAGGAGCATCGCTGTGTAAGTATAAATTGAAGCCGTGCGGTGGATTCAGGCGTTGCACGACCGCTTTCAGGAATTTGAAGTGGTCGCCTTCATCGATTTCGCTGCCGAGTTCATATTGGATATGTTCGTGGTAGTCCAGCGAGAAAATGCGGACCTGTTTATCGTCTCGAACTTCCAAGGCTCCATAGATGTACATCCCAATGGTGGTATTGAGTACGCAACCGCCGTATTCGTCGCAATAGGGGGTGATGTCGGTTCCGCCACCGGAGAAACTAACGCGTAAAGGAGCTTTGCCACGGACCAGCATGATTATCCTCGGTCGGTCGAAGGTTCGTAATCGGTTTAAAAACGCGCGAATATGCTAGCATCCAACCTGGATGTCTGTCCAATAATCTCAAGGTCACCGACTTTCCAGCCAATGATCCAGCGGTTTGAAAGCGGCTTGTAAGTCGTGATGGTTCTCTGCGTAGCGTCGGGCGTGCTCTTCGAGTGACCGTCGCAACTGTCCATCACTGAAAACACGTTCGATCGATCGAGCGAATTCAACGTCCGAATCGGCGATGAGCGCGTCTCGATTTTGTTGAGCTTCGGTGCCAAGCAGGCCGTTTTGAGTCGAGACAACCGCGCGGCCGCATGCCAGAGCTTCGATCAACTTGATTTTTACCCCGGTCGTGTTGTGAAAGGGCAAAAGGACAACCGGAAAGCGGTTGTAAAATCCGACAAGGTCGTCCACCCAGTCGTGGCGGGTGACGAAATCGAATTGTTCACAATAATGTTGCAAAGTCTCAGATGGTTTGTTGAGCAAGATATGGAATTGAAAGTCGGGGACTGTCCGTTGCAGGAGAGGGGCGACCCTTTCACACACCCATTGAAGCGCCAGGGTGTTGACCTTGTTATTCGAGGCGACAAACAAGGCTGCATGCACATAACCGTTTTCACTGGCTTGAGGTTTGAAAACATCGAGATCAATGGCGACGGGAATATGCAAAGCCTTGAAGCCGGTGGCGTTGAGCGCTTGTGCTTCATGGAAAGAGGCGCTAAACAGAGTCTCCGCACGTTTGAACACGTGCATCTCACACCATTTAAAAGCGGCCGCCGTGGGGTATCGTCGCCAGGCGGGAACATCGAACATGTCGTGTACGCGGGGCCAACTGATGTCGTTTATTTTAAGCAGGACGGGTTTGGCTGTGTTGCGCGGAAGATCTCGCGCGACCACCCAGTAGTCGGCGATCACGGCATCGGCCTGCGCGACCTCGCGGCGCAAGTCGGCGGGAGCTAGGTAGCTGTTGGCGTTGACTCCGAATGGCCCCAGAAAACGGGACCGAAACGATTCAGACAGTCGTTGAAGAGAAAGATTGGAGCGGCGACTGGAAACCAGCTTCAATCCGTGGGGAAATTTCTCCAGCAATCCTTCCGGATTCGCATTTTGGGCTAGAGCTGGATAGAGATATGTGACGGTGTGTCCCGAACGAATGAGGTGTCGAACCACATCCAGGTTGACTTTTTTCGTGCCATTGTCGGCGGGATAACAGAATACCGGTGAGGCGAATAAAACCCGCATCAATCTTGTTTCCCCGGATAAAGATTTTGCAGCATCGTTAAGGAGGCCTCCATTGCCGAACGTCCTTCTTTTTCCACAAACCGGCGGGTGAGGGAAGAGGGCCATTCGGGAACAGGATCGCTGATGGCCGATTCAACTCCAGAAATGAGGTCGTCGGGATGTGTTACGCGTTTGGCCAAGCCGAATTCGGCAAACGGCATCAAATCGGAACGACCGGAAAAATTCATTGTGACGACCGGAACTTGTGCCTGCAAGGCATCGAGGATGGTTGTTGAAAACAAGGCCACCGCCACATCGCTTTCCGCGAGGCATTGCGGAATGGAACGGTCTTTGACAATATCGAGGTTGCGAAGCCCCATGATTTCGATGCATTGACGAAACTCCGCGCCGTCGTTTTGCGGAAACGGGTGCAGCTTGACCGTGAAGTGCCAGGTCGGTCGCTGCCGGGCTACTTGACAAAATGCGTGGACGGCCATGGCGTATTCGAACCAACTTAACTCCGAGCCGAACGTTTGTTGTAAAAACAGAACGTGTGGTGTGCTTGTTTTGTGTTTGCTCGAAGTCGTTTTGGGTTGGGCGGGATTGTCGGGGCGACCGATTATATGGATGGCTGTTTCGGGTACTCCGGCGCTCGAAAGATGTTGCTTGAAAAGATCGCCGTAAACCCCGTAGACGTCCGGAGCCGGTTTGCCGTAATAAGCTTTGTAATCGGGGATATTGCCGTGCATGGCAATCGCTGTTTTTCGGCCTCGATTTTTGGAGGCGGAGAGAAACAGACGGAAGCGCGGCCAGATCCCCAAGGCCGTGACGGAAAGGCCGGAAACTTCCGGGAGGGCTTTATTCCACAAGGGAAGCCAAGCGGAAGAACGCATGAGTAAAAGGCCGATTTGCCGTCGAACCCATGCGGGCTTGAGCAGGTGCAGTTCCTGATGTCCGGCGCAGGATATCAGATGCGCATGCCACTTCTGCCACGTACTTGCCGAGATGTTCGTGAGGAGAGATGCCCGAATCTTTCTTTCCGGTACGATCGGATTCAGGTTGTGTCGGGCGTAAACCGTTTGCGAAGTCGGATTGGGATCGATGACCAGCGGGCTTTCCGTGACCATCGCGGAAGCTAAAGGAGCCAATGTGCGTGCGTGAGATGGGTTGTCGCTGAAAAACAAGACGCGCCCATGTTGCAGTCGTTCGACATCCGATGGTGAGACGGTCCAGGGGCGAACGTCGCGTGCCAGCCTCAGCCAATCCGCTGCCGTGTCGAGGCTTTGATAGGAAAAAGCGCTTTCGACTCGACACGCGCCGGTCGAATCCTTCAAGATATCGGCCATGGCGGTATCGATAAAAATGCAACGACTGGGGACGAACGTTTTGATGATGGTTTCACCCACGCGCAGGGCGATGGCGAATTCCTTCAAAATACGAAAAAGCTCCGCTTCAATGGCTTTACCGAGGGAGCCTATCGAAGTCTCCGTAATATCTTGGCCATTGCGGATGTACCAAGTGGATGCGGCGATGAAGGCTTCGTTTTCGGCGCGTAGGACCGTGTCATCCGGCAGGGCGTCGAAGAGTTCTGAATCTCCGGAAGCCAGACCGCCGATACCCAAGTCGATGGTGCGGTCTGCCGTCGATCGACGGGTCAGCCAGCGCGTGGTGAGGTCGGATACGCGTCGGCGGAAGTAAGTTTGGCCGCGCGGGTAGCCCGTCACCAGCAGATTTTGCATCGATCATTTTCTCCGCAGTTTTTCGATGATCGGTTTCTCCGAATCGTAGACGATCTTGACGCCGTCGCCGATGGCGCTTTCGATGGTACGGATGTCACGGACCAAACGGGTGAATCCTGGAACTTCGACACTGGCGGCCTGGTCGCTGCCCCACATGGCGCGATCGAGCGTGATGTGGCGTTCGACCATGCAGGCGCCCATAACCATGGCGGCCACGGTTGTTTGCAGGCCGACTTCGTGACCCGAATAACCGATGGGTATTTGATAGCGTTCTTTGAGCGTCAGAATGCCGCGCAAGTTGAGTTCCTCCGGCTTGGCCGGGTAGGTGGAGGTGCAATGCAGAACGATCAAATTGTCGGTTCCAAGCACGTCGACCGCGTGATCGATCTGTTCGATGGAACTCATCCCGGTCGACAGGATGATCGGTTTTCCCGTTTGGCGATGGTACTGAAGGAGGTGGTCGTCGGTTAGTGAGGCCGATGCGATTTTATAGCAGGGCGGGTTGAATTTCTCGATGAAATCAACCGAAGCCTCGTCCCAGCATGATGCAAACCACATGAAATTGTGGCCTTTGCAATAGGTATCGATGGCTTGGAATTCGGACATTCCGAATTCGAGAGCGCGCTTGAGGTCGCCATTGGTTGTGCCGAATGGATTTTCGCGCGGTTTTGCCAATTCCTCGGCGGAGTAGACGACTTCGATGGTTCGTTTCTGAAATTTGACCGCATCGCAGCCCGCATCATGGGCGGCATCGATGAGACGGTTGGCCAGCTTGAGGTCGCCATTGTGGTTGATCCCGATTTCCGCTACGACGAAACAAGGCTCGCCGTCTCCGATCAGACGGTTCCCGATTTTCAACGTGTTCGACATGTGTTTATCCGTTTGGTTGTGTAAAGTTGTGCCATTATTGGGGCTGTTTCGGCGTCTGAACCAGCCGTTGCTCGATGATATCACAAAAACCGTGCAAAATCGCCATATGCAGTTCTTGTACCCGTTGAGTATTGGGTGCGTTGACGTGCAACGTGACGTCGCAGTTTTCCAGTGCGGTATCTCCATTTCGACCGACCAGGGCGACGGTCTGGAGCCCGTGTTCACGGGCAAGGGCCAAAGCCTTTAGCACATTGGGCGAATGGCCGGAGGTCGAAATGCCCAGCAGAACATCGCCGGGTTGGCCGAAAGCTTCCACCTGGCGGGCGAAAATTTGTTCGTATCCATAATCATTTCCAAGCGCGGTTACGACACTCGGATCGGATGACAAGCTGATACCGGGAACGGCGCGCCGTTCGACTCCCATACGTCCGACCAACTCCGCGACGAAGTGCTGAGCGTCGGCGGCGCTTCCGCCGTTTCCGCAAGCGAGAACCTTCCCGCCATTTAGAAGGCATTGAGCCATTATGTCACCGGATTGCGAAACCGCTGGGTCGAGGTCTTCCACGAGTCGCGGGCAGAGCCGAGCCAGTTCGCGAACGGACGCGGCAAAGCGGCTGAGATCGGGGCGTGTGGCTAGAATCAACACGTGGTCGCCGTAAAAAGGCGGAGAGGGTTTGGATATGTCGCTGAGAGAGCCGAGATCGGCCTTTTCGAAATCGACGGTGTCAAACCATGGATGTTCAACAAGATCGATATCGAATCCGAAATCCGTCAGCAGAGCCGAGAGGGATTGGGTCGAAAACAGACTGATGTGGGTGGCTTCTTGTAAAAGCCGGAAATTCTCCCCGAAGCGGCGTGCGGCCGGACCGTCGAAATCGGGAGTGCGCAGAAGCAGGCGTCCTCCCGGCTTCAATACGCGCAAAGCTTCGCGGATCAAGGGCAGAGGATCTTCGACGTGTTCGAGAACGGAAATCAGAGTGATCAGATCGAAGTAGGCATCGGGATACCCGGCTGTGGCAAACTCGCCGCAATGAATCGTTGCATGTCGGGCGGCTATCGCGGCCGGTTTGGACGCAATCTCGACGCCGTGTTTTTCCCAGCGCGAGTCGATATTGGCGAGAAGTTGGCCGAGTCCGCAGCCCACATCGCACATCCGGCCGGGTGTCATTTCGGCGATGATATTGAATAAATAGGCGTTCTTATCCCGATAGGCGTCGACTACCTCGGCATACTGGGCGTCGGTCAGAGCTTGGGATAACCGTGATGCCCAAAAATCGCGATCGTAGTCGATCGGTTGGGCTGGACTGCGTTTGGTGTAGTAGGTCGGCATGATTATCCTGTGATTGGGGTCTCGATTCAAGCGGACTTTGATTTCCAGCGGCGCAGCAGCATGTCAGCCAGTTCACGGACGGCTCCCCGTCCTCCGGGCTTCGACAGTACCAAGCGTGCTTGGCGACGAACTTCCGGCAAGGCGTCATTGACGGCGATGGGGCAGCCGACAGCTTCAAAGGCCGGTAAATCGTTGATATCGTTTCCAACGAAAAGAACGTGATCCGCGTTGATGTTTCGTTCATCGAACAGACGCCGAAGGGCGGTTTTCTTATCGTCGATGCCTTGAAAGACCTCGATTTTCAGTTTGTTTGCACGGGCTTGAACGACCTTGTTGATCTCGGTGGACATGATCATCATCGGGATGCCCGCCTTGCGCATCAGATCGACCCCATACCCGTCCCCACGGTCGCATGAGACAGACTCCAGACCGTTGGTATCGGTCAAGACCGTATTGTTCGTCATGACGCCGTCGAAATCGAAAATCACCAAATCGATGGTGTCGGGGAGCAGCCAGTCGGGGTATAAGCCGCTTTCCGCCAACACAATTTCGACATTGCGCCAATCGGTTTCGGTATCGATTTCAAGGGCTTCAAGCTCGCTGGTTTCCAGTAGCGCGACGCGTCCGCCCAGCCGATTCTTTTCTGCGAGTAACGTCTGACGACTCGTGACGTAGACGTTGCCGTTTTCTTCGAAAAACCGATCCTCGCGACGGATATCCTGGCGGCGTGGGCGATGGCGGAAGTCGTACAAAGATTCACCGGCTCCGCTGCGTTCTTTCCAGAAGAAGCGATTGACGGGTGTGACGGTCAGGAGCGAGTCGTAGTTGTCGGATCCGGCTTTCGATATCGCCCGATCGATCAGATCCGGGGTTCGGATCGGGGAAGTCGCCTGCAGTAGCACGACCCAGTCGGGCTGATAATTTTCGGTTTGGTCGAGATGTTCGAGAACATGCAGCATAACCGGCTCGGTTGCGGCGGTATCGGAGGCCAGATCCGTGGGTCGCTCAACGACTTCAGCCCCGTATTTCTTTGCAACTTCAGCAATCTCGGCATCTTCCGTCGATACGATGCAGCGGGTGATCGCTGTGGATTGCTGTGCGTGTCGGATGGACCAGGCGATGAGCGGCAACCCCAAAAGGGAACGGATGTTTTTTCGCGGAACGCCCTTCGATCCTCCCCGTGCGGGAATGATGGCGAGAACGTCCGGACGAGAAGAATTCTTCATGATATCATTCTCTTATAAGAATCATCGATCGTCATTCCTGATAGCTTATCCAACATGGCATCACGATAATCAGGATACAAATCGATAGACGGATTGATTGGAAGTGCCATCTTTTGGTGAGAGCTAGGGTAGTCGCCGAAGCGGGGTTGTGTCAATCTTTTTAGTGTGCGAATTGAGTGATCAAGAGGTGGATTTCGCAGCGAATTGAACGGCTTTCTGGGTGATCCACAAACGCCAGCGTCGGGGAAGCAGATACGAAGCAAGCACGGTCAGTTTATTCAGGAACCCGGCTAAAATCGATACCTTGCGCTGAGAAAGCGCTTTCAGTCCGATTTGTGCCACTACGTCGGCTTTCATCATGCCCAGAGTGGAAAGGCGTCCGCCATGATAACCGGCGGTATCCATAAATTCCGTTGCGGTCATACCGGGATTCAGCACGGTGAGGTTGATGCCGTATGGTCGTAAATCCTGACCGGCCGCCTCGCCGAAAGCGTTGATGAACCCTTTCGTTCCGGCATAGACGGCGAACTCGGGCATAGGCAGGCTGGCGACCATCGACCCAACCAGTAGGATGTCGCCTTGGCGGCGCTCGATCATGCCGGGAATGACGAGTTTCGTCAGCTCGACCACCGAAGTTACATTGAGTTGGATCATGCGGGCTTCGCTTTTCCAATAGGTTTTATCGAAGGGTCCGGACAAGCCGACTCCGGCATTGTTGATCAGCAAATCCACTTTACGTTCGAGCGAGCCCACTCGCATCATCATTTCTCTTGGACCGCTCGGTTCGGCGAGATCGGCCGTGATCACATCGACTTGGACGGAGAACTTGGCCTGAATTTCCGCCTTCAATTCTTCCAGGCGCTCCGTTCGACGAGCTGTGAGAATCAGATTGCAACCCGCTTTAGCCAGATTTCGTGCAAAGGCGACCCCGATTCCGGAACTGGCTCCGGTGATCAAAGCCGAGCGACCGCGCCATTTTTCAAGAGCTTGCATATCGGATACTCCGTTGCTATTCCCCGGATTTGTTAATATCACTGAGTTTGTATCGCTTTTCAGATAATCAAGAAACTCGCGATTATGCAAGACCATTCTCGAAAAACTTGCTTGCACTGTCGACGTTCTTGGTTAGGATCGTAGGTCGAACCCGTTTAGGAGTGGAAGTTTGACACCCATCGATTCGCAAAAACCGACAACAGAGAATATCTCCCCTTGGGTTGATATTCTGGTTCCGTTGCGTGCATTTTTACTCCGTTTCGTCGGGCTTTTTTCTCTGGCCTTTGTCGGGGCATGGATGTTACGCCGTGATTTGACCGGACTGGTTCGTTGGCCACTGGTGGCGGCTTTGCCGCAAGGGGATGACGGCACGGTTTTGTTAAGGGTCATCGATGCTTTCATGGTGCATGTCAAACTCTGTTTTTATGTGGCGCTGTTGCTGGTTGTGCCCTATCTCGCGGTTTTTATCTGGAGTGAAGTCCGGCGGAGAACCGGTGTGACAGGTAGATGGAATCGGCTGCTCGTTCCGCTGTCGGCGATTTCCCTTTTTTTCGTCGGTGTGTCGTTTTGTTATTGGGTCGTGCTTCCGGCTGCTTTCGGCTTCCTCGTTCAGTACAGCGTGGAGGGAGGCGGGGTGATCGTCCCGAGCGAGGCCTTGGGAGCGGCGGACCTGCTGCAGGTTTCGATGCGCGAACATGTTGATTTTACAATGAAACTATTGATTGCCTTCGGAGTCGGATTCGAGTCGCCCTTGATCATGGGAGGGCTCGCGCGGTTGGGGGTGGTCAGCTCTGCGCAATTCGCGGCCAAGCGGGGAGTGGCGTTGGTTGGAATGGCGGTTGTGGCTTCGATCATGACTCCGCCCGACCCCTGGACAATGATGCTTTTGTTGGGACCGTTGATGTTGCTTTACGAGATCGGCATTTGGACGGCGCGTGTGGTCGGTAAACAGCGCGATGATGATTCGGAATCAAGCGATCGGGAAGAGACGAAAGATACGGAGAAGCCATGATTCTCGCGGTGATGCATCAAAAAGGCGGAACCGGTAAAAGCACCTTGTCCATCGCCTTGTCCTTGTGGTTGTCCCGGCGTGGACAGGAAGTGATTCTGATCGATACCGATACCCAAGGCACCTCTACCAACTGGGGCCGGGCATTCGGTCGAGAATATGGAATCGAAGTGCATCCGTCGCAGGTGCGCATCTTGGAAAAGGACATCGAAGAAGTGAAGGACGGTTACGATCACATCATCCTGGATCTTCCGCCTAGCATCACGGCTCAGACGGAAAAGGCGGTGCAACTGGCGGATGCCATCCTGATTCCCTCGCGCCCGACCTTGCCGGATGTGTGGGCGCTCGATCGGCTGGTGGCTCTGATCTGGCTTTCGGGACGCAAGCCCCCACCGCCGTGTACGGTTTTGTTTACGCAATGCGAGGCTGCGGAAGCCGCTCCGCATATCGAGACCTTGAAAAAACGTCGCTTGCACATCTGTGAGCATACGATTCCACGTTCGGATGATTGGTCGGAGCTATTTGCCGGAAAACCGCTGACGGATGCACAGGATGTCTTGCTGGCGAAAATCCTGGCATGCTGTAAAATCGAATTTCCCGGTTTGAATTCAAACTAAGGGGATATCACGACAGATTATGGGCCGGTCTCGTCTTCAAGGGCTCGGATGGTGGTCGAAGCGGGGGCTTTGCCCTTGTCAAGTCCGGCATGATCTGCTATCAAAGTGACTGAACGACATCATCCACTCAGTGGAATCTAAGACGCGCTTTTTGTAGCCGAAGAGGGACAACATGGACGAACAACCCGCTGGGACTCGCGACGTGAAATCAGAATACGAAAACAGCTTCATCCATCTGCATCTGCACTCGTCGTATAGTCTGCTCGACGGGGCCTGCAAGATCGGCAAACTGACCGAACGGGTTAAGGAACTGGGGATGCCTGCCGTGGCTCTGACCGATCACGGCAACATGTATGGCACGATCGACTTTTATCGCCAGGCGCTCAAAGCTGGTGTTAAGCCGATTTTGGGTTGCGAGATCTATATGGCCGAGAAGGATCGTCATTCTCGGCAGGAACGTCGAAATTATCATCTGGTTCTGCTGGCCGAAAACTTCACCGGCTATCAAAATCTGTGCTATCTCGTCTCCATGGCCAATCTTGAAGGTTTTTACCGCAAACCTCGCATTGATAAAGCCCTTTTACGTGAGCGACACGAGGGCTTGATCGGACTCTCGGCTTGCCTGTCGGGGGAAATCCCGGTCGCAATTATGGAAAATCGTCTGGAGGGAGCTGAGGAGCTTGCCCGCGAGTATGCCGAGATCTTCGGCCCGGAGAATTTCTATCTCGAAATTCAGATGAACGGAATTCCGATTCAAAGCAAAGTGAACGAGCAGTTGGTCAAGCTGTCGAAGAAGCTTGATTTACCCTTGATTGCGACCAACGACGTACACTATTTGATGCCGAACGATTACGATTACCACGATTCCCTTTTATGTATCGGGCATGGCAAGCTCAAACAGGATCCGGGACGTTTGCGCTACGATACGGACAGCTTGTATTTGCGCTCGCCGGAAGACATGCGTGAGTTATTCGCCGACTATCCGGAAGCGGTTGAAAATACGCTGAAAATCGCACAGCGCTGTCAGGTTGAGTTGGAGCTTGATAACCCGAAGCTGCCCTTGTTCGAAGTTCCCGAGGGGCACGACCAGGATAGCTATTTCGAGTTGCGAACCCGCGAGGGCTATGAGGAGCGTCTGGCCAAGACGACTTATCCGATCGATCGCGAAAAATATGATGCGCGTTTGGATTACGAGATCGGAATCATCAAAAAGATGAAATTTTCCGGCTATTTCCTGATTGTAGCCGATTTCATCAACTATGCGAAAAGCCAGGGGATTCCGGTGGGACCGGGGCGTGGCTCGGGTGTCGGATCGTTGGTTGCGTATTCGCTGAAGATCACCGACCTGGACCCCTTGCCGTATAAACTGATCTTCGAGCGTTTTCTAAATCCCGAACGTATCTCCATGCCGGATTTCGACGTCGATTTCTGCATGAATCGTCGGGATGAAGTCATCCGCTATGTGGGGCGGACTTACGGTGAAAACAATGTGGGGCAGATCATCACGTTTGGAAGCCTCAAGGCGCGAGGTGTGGTTCGCGACATCTGCCGCGCTTTCGATATCCCTATTCCCGAGGCGGATCGTATCGCCAAACTCGTTCCCGATGGTCCGAAGACCACCTTGGAGTCGGCACTGAAAGACGAACCGCGTTTGGGAGAGTTGCTGGCCACCAGTTCCGAATATCAGAGAATGTACGATACCGCCAAGGGGCTGGAAGGAATGCACCGGCATACGGGCATTCATGCAGCGGGCGTGGTGATCGCCGAAAAACCGTTATGGGAAATGGTGCCAGTGATTCGCGGTGACGATGCCCTGATAACCCAGTACGCCAAGGACGAAGTCGAGGCGGTGGGGCTGGTCAAGTTCGATTTTCTCGGGTTGAAAACTCTCACGGTTATCGACGAGGCCCAAAAACTGGTCAACCGGGGGCGCACGGAGGGAGAAAAACTCGATATCGAGCGCTTGCTCCCCGACGACCCGAAGGTGTACGAGCTGATTTCATCGGGTGAAACCAACGGAGTTTTTCAGATGGAATCGGGTGGTTTCCAGCGCATGCTCAAACGGCTCAAACCGGATTGTTTCGAGGATATCATTCTGGCGGTGGCTCTGTATCGTCCCGGCCCGATGGAAAACATTCCCACCTTGGTGGATCGTAAACACGGGCGCGAAAAAATCGTGTTTGTTCATCCGGTTCTGGAAGGCATCCTGAAAGAAACCTACGGGTTGATCGTCTACCAGGAACAGGTGATGCAGATCGCGGGCGAAATGGCCGGGTTCAGTATGGCCGAGGCCGATACGCTGCGGAAAGCCATGGGTAAGAAAAAAGCCAAGCTCATGGCGGAAATGTTGGGAAAATTCAAAACCGGCGCAGCGGAGAAGGGCTTTTCTGAGGAGGTCATTCAAAAGGTGACCGACGACATGGTCGAGTTCGCCCAATACGGCTTCAATAAGTCTCATGCGGCCGCTTACGCGCTGATTTCATATCGAACCGCTTATATGAAGACTTATCATCCGATCGAGTTTCTCGCCGCGACTCTGACTTGCGATATGGAGCACACCGAGAAGGTGGTGAAGTTCGTTCAGGAAGCCAAGCGCATGCAAATCAAGGTGCTGCCGCCCTGCGCCACCCGGTCGGAGCGGGAGTTCACCGTCGAAGACGGTATGATCCGCTATGGGATGGGGGCGGTCAAAGGCGTTGGGACCGGCGCCATCGAAACCCTCATCGAGGCGCGCCAGAAAAAGCCCTTTGCCTCACTTTACGAGTTTTGCGAGGAAGTCGATCTGGGGAAGGTCAACAAGAAGGTTCTCGAAGCGTTGATCAAAGCCGGAGCCTTCGATTTCACCAATAAAAGCCGGGCGATCTTGCTCGGTGTTCTGGATAAAGCCGTCGACGCGGGGCAGGCGCGGCAACGGGATCGCGCTTCCGGTCAAACCAGCCTGATGGATATGTTTGGTGGTGCAACTAAAGATGCCGCCACCCCGGCGTTCGCCGAGGATTATCCCGAGGTCGAGGAGTGGACCGAGAAAGAACGGTTGGATTTCGAGCAGAGTGTGCTCGGCATTTACCTTTCCGCTCACCCGATGGATCGCTATGCGGAAGATGCGAAACGCTATACCACGACGACTTTCGATGGAATCACGCAATTCGACAATCGGGAGGAGGTCACCCTCGCCGGTGTCGTCACCGAGCTGCGGGATCGGCCGATGCGTGACGGGAGCGGACGGACCGCCTTTTTCATGCTTCAAGATACCTTGGGTTCGATCGAATGCGCCGTATTTAAAAAGGCTTACGAGAGTTGCGCCGAATATCTGACGTCGAGCGATCCGATCATCGTCAACGGTCAGGTGATGGTGGATGGTGAAGGTGACGAAGCCGTGGTTAAACTACGCGTCATTTCGATTCGACCGTTGATCGATGTGCTCAAGTCCTCTGCCCGCCGCGTACATTGCATGCTTCCGGCGGATATCGATCGCAAGCGCCTCACCGATTTAAGCGAGCTTCTGAAAAATTATGCGGGGGCTTGTCCGGTGTCGTGCCACTACAAGTTGGAAGGGGAGTATGAGAGCGTGGTCAATTTACCCAACGCCTGGCGCGTCGATCCCTGTGCCGACCTGATCGATAAGGCCGAAATGATCCTCGGATCCAAAGGCATGGTGCTGGAATAGGAATTTTCGAAGTCAGTCGCCATCATTCCGGAGCGGCGGGGGCTGGTTCCGTTTTCTTCGTCGGTGCTTTGGCCATGTCCATCAACAGATGTTGATAGCTGGGTGAATTTCGTATGAATTTCGCCATCAGAGCGGCTGTCAGACGATGTCCGTCGGGATTGAGGTGACGGTCCATCGGGTAATAGAGGGGTTTTCCGTATCGGCGGAAAGGCTCTAGCAAGTTTAGAACGGGTACACTTTCCTTGACGGTCCATCGTCCGATGCGCCGTCCGAATTTCTCGATATCCACATCGTCCATACTGAATCCGTATACCTCGGAGTAACGCTTCAGCAGTTCGTCCTCTACTTGGTATTGGGACGGAATCAGGACCAGGAACCAGGGGATGTCGCGATCTCGGCAATCCTTGTTGATCGAGGAAAAATGGCTCATGGTAATGATATAGCGCTTCATAATCGCGCTGTCATCCTTGGCCAGAATTTCACGAGGTAGTGTGTAGGGCCGTAATCCCAGATGCCACAAGAGGTTTTCGAGGCGGGCTTTGAGAACAACATAAAGCGCCGACTGTCGTTTGAGCGCGTGGTTGATGGCGCGGACAGCCCGGCTTTTCAGCGACGTGTTTTGTTGCTTGCGTGTGAGATAACCATCCTCGATCACGAAATCGGTGCGGATATCCTCGAAAAGGTCGTTGCCCTGGAAGCTGGCTACCAGAACGATATCCGGCTGAAAAGCCAAGCCGAATTTCCGCAGATAGGTGATGTAATGTTCCGGTCCCCAGCCCCCGACACCGGCGTTTAAAACTTCCAGACGCAGTCCTTTGGCCGTCGCGTCGATGCGGAGATCCTGTTCGAGCAGGTAGGGGAAGCTGGCTTCCAGATCCGCGTTGGCCGATTCGGCGAAGCTGTCGCCGAGCAGGAGTATCCGCAGAGTTTGGGGCGGCTTTTCTTTCGCGATGGGCTTTCCGCGCAAGCCGAAGGCATTCGTTTCCAGTTTGACATCGAATTCGGGGCGTACACGACGTCCATTGTAGTTGGACGTGTGCGTGTATCCCAGATCGGGGTCGATCTGGTAGAAGTTGCGCGGAGGAATGTCGAGGCGCGGCTTGACGACGATGCGCACCAGACCTTCAGCGATGAACAGAGCGATCAGGCAGGCGCAGCCAAATAGAAGTAGGTTGATCGCCAGGGATTTCAACCGCTTTGCCATGGCTGTCACGTTTACCCCTTGTTTTTCACTTCAGGTCGGTGGCGGGAATCTACCATTCACCGGTGGCCAGATAGTCGTGAATCGCACGAGCCGCGCGGCGCCCTTCGCCCATGGCCAAGATCACCGTTGCCGCTCCCAAAACAATGTCGCCGCCTGCGAAAACCCCTTTTTTGCTGGTTTTGCAAAGCTCCTTATCTGCCACGATGTTTCCGCGCCGGGTGACTTCCAATCCCGGTGTGCTGGCGGGAACCAGCGGGTTGGGACCGTTGCCGATGGCTTCGATGACGAGGTCGACTTCCAACTCGTATTCCGATCCTTCGATCGGAATCGGTCGCCGTCGTCCCGAAGCATCGGGTTCACCCAGTTCCATTTTAATCACCCGGATGCTCCCGACGCGTTCCTTTTCCCCCTCCAAAATGGCGATGGGATTGGTCAGCAGCAGGAATTGAATGCCTTCTTCTTTGGCGTGGTGCGCCTCTTCCGTGCGGGCGGGCATCTCTTCTTCGGAACGTCGATAAACCAGGTAGACGTTTTCAGCCCCGAGCCGCATGGCGGTACGGGCAGAGTCCATGGCGACGTTTCCCCCGCCGAACACCGCGACGTTTTTGCCTTTGATGGTCGGCGTGTCGGTGTCGGGGAAGGTGTAAGCTTTCATCATATTGGCGCGCGTGAGGTATTCGTTGGCGGAGTAAACCCCGATCAACTCCTCACCCGAAATGTTCATGAAGTAGGGAAGACCGGCTCCTGTTCCCACGAAGACGGCATCGAATCCTTCTTCTTCGAGCAGTTCCTCGATCGACAGGGTTTGCCCCACAACAACGTTGGGCTCGAAGTGGACGCCCAGTTTTTCCAGGTAATCCACCTCCGATTGCACGATGGCTTTCGGCAGGCGGAACTCGGGGATGCCGTAAACCAGCACGCCGCCGAACTTGTGAAAGGCCTCGAAGATCGTCACGTCGTGGCCGAGCTTGCGCAGGTCGCCCGCGACGGTCAAGCCGGCCGGACCCGAGCCCACGATCGCGATGCGCTTGCCGGTGGCGGGGGCCGGTTCGGGGATGTCAAGCATGGCGTGCTCGCGCTCCCAGTCAGCCACGAAACGTTCCAGCCGCCCGATGGACACGGATTGCAGGACATCCTTCTTGGATTTCCCGACCGTGCACTGGGCCTGGCATTGCACTTCCTGCGGGCAGACGCGGCCCGTCACGGCGGGCAGACAGTTGGACTCCCGGATCACGCCGATGGCCTTTTTGAAGTCGCCTTTGCGGATGGCCACAACGAAGGTGGGGATATCGATGTTTACCGGGCAACCCGCCACACAGGGCTTTTTCTTGCATTCGAGACAGCGCATGGCTTCGAGTTGAGCGGCGATTTCGTCGTAACCAAGCGGGACTTCCTTGATATTTCGACGACGGACTTCCGGGGCCTGCTCTTGCATGGGCTGTTGATCGAGTGCCAGACGGTCTTTCAATTTCATTTCGGGGTAGCGGGCTTTCAGAGCGTCGAGTTTGCTTTTGCGATCATCACTCATGGTCGCCTCCGGTCTCTTTAGACGAATCCTGCGTGTCCTGCATCATCGCGTGCAAGTTGCATCCCTTGTCGCCGATTTGGTGGTCGGCTTTTTCGAAGTTCTGCAGCGACTGGCTTTCGGCCTCGACGTAAGCACGCTGGCGCGCCATCATGTTGTCGAAATCGACCTTGTGTCCGTCGAATTCCGGACCGTCGACGCAGACGAACTTGTTTTTTCCGTCGATCAGAACCCGGCAGCCGCCGCACATTCCCGTTCCGTCGATCATGATGGTGTTGAGCGACACAACGGTGTGGATCTTGTAGGGGCGGGTGAGTTCCGAGACAAATTTCATCATGATGGGCGGACCGATGGCAATAACCATATCGATCTTTTCACCTTTGTCGATCAAGCCCTGCAGCGCGGTCGTGACAAAGCCCTTGACTCCGTAGCTACCGTCGTCGGTGACGATCAGCACTTCGTCGGAGGCGCGCCGCGTTTCCTCCTCCATGATGATCAGTTCTTTGTTGCGAGCCCCCAGAATCGAAATCACTTTGTTTCCGGCGGCTTTCATGGCCTGAGCGATGGGATGGGCAGGTGCGACGCCGATGCCGCCGCCAACCATCACGACCGTCCCGACCTTTTCGACATGGGTCGGTTTGCCGAGAGGACCGGCCAGGTCCAGAATGAAATCGCCGACTTCGAGATCGGCCATCATGACCGTGGTTTTTCCCACTTCCTGCACGATCAAGGTGATGGAACCCTCTTCGGGATCGGCGTCCGCGATGGTCAACGGGATGCGTTCGCCGCCTTCCCATAGACGCAACATAATGAATTGACCGGCTTTTCTGCGTTTAGCGATGAGCGGAGCCTCGATACGGTAGTACCAGACTTTCTCCGCGAGCTTTTTTTTCGCGAGGATGCGATTCATTGTCGTCCTCCTTGTGTGTGGACTCTTAAACGGCGAAATTATGATAAGTTAAACAAGTGTATATCTCAAGTGCTTTTCCGCCTTTGACTGCGTCTGCTTGATCGAAGTATCCCCAACGTCCAGTATAGCCACATTGCGATCATTGGCCAAACGAAACTGTCCCCGATGATGCGATAGAGGGTTCGGTGATTCATCAGAGGAATGGAGTCGATCAAGATCGTGCGGGAGAACAGATCGGTGCGCTTGCGAATACGGCCCGAGCTGTCGATCCAAGCCGAAAAACCGGTGTTGGCGGCGCGCAGCAAGGCCTTGCCCGTTTCGACGGCCCGGAAGCTGTAGAAGGCCAGGTGTTGATACGGCGCGCTGGAAGGACCGTACCAGGCGTCGTTGGTAATATTAACAAGAAACTGGACTCCGATATTCGCGTACTCGCGCGAGATTTCGGAAAAATGCCTTCGTAGCAGATGAGTGCGCCGAAACGATAATCGCCGAAACTCAGTCCTTGTCCCAGGGTGCCGGGGTAGAACATACCCGCGCCGGGTACGATTTTGTTGACGTCGATGAATTTGTGGAAAGGAACGTATTCGCCAAAGGGCACCAGGTGCGATTTGTCGAAGGATCCGAGCACTTTCATGTCGGGGTCGAGGAGGAAAGCAGAGTTGAAGTATTTCTTTAGATTCGGTAGCCTTTCGTAAGTCGGGATACCGATTAACATATGCCAAGGTAAGCGGCTCGGCCAGGTGCTGTTGGGCCGGGAGAAGACGCGGCTCATGTGAGTGGAGCCGTGCGGGACGTTGAAGGGATAGGCCGCCTCGGGCCAAATGACCAAGTCCACATCGTCGGGCACCTGAAGCGTCAGCCCCTGGTAAACGTCGAGGATGCGATAGGCGAAGCGGTAGGAGTCGTTCTTGGTATCTTGATCGATGTTTCCCTGTATCAGGGCGGCTTTCAAACGCGGTGCTGCGGCTTCGCGTCGGTCGTTCACGTGCATCATGACGACGCCGTAGGCGTAGGAGAAACCGACCAGACCCACCAGCAAAGCGACGCTGTATCGCGGAAAGTCTTCTTTCTGTTTCGTTCGCCGCCATTGGATCAATTCGTAGAGAACGGCATTGCTCAAAATCAACATGAAGTTGATGCCGTAAATACCCCAGAGGGAAGCCGTTTGCAGGACCGGGGCGTTGTAGTGTTGACTATAGGCCAGGTTTTGCCAGGGGAAGCCGGTAAAAAAGTAGTTGCGGATGAACTCCCAGGCCACCACACATATCGGAAGGGTGATGGACAATCGCAAGCCCGTGTGCCGGTGGGCCAGAATCCCCCAGAAAAGCCCGAACGCCCACATCGATCCCATCAGCAGGCTCAAACCGCCGGTCATGGCGAACGAGACGAGCAGGTTTAGGTTGCCATAAATCACGATGGCGTTGTTGATCCAGAAGAGCGACAGGAAAAAGTAGGCGAACGACAACCCCAGGGCGGCGGCGAACAGCCGTCCGCCTTTGAGTCGCTTCGCTAGCAGCAAAAAGGGAAGCAGTCCGATCCATGCCAGCAAAGCCTGTAACCCATGATCGGCTATCAGGTTTTGGCTGCGGGAGATGATCGGAGGCGACCAGGGATGCGAAAAAGCCAATAAAAAGGCGGATAGGAGGATTAAACCGGCTTGAGAAAGGAAAGACATCATGAATCGCAATCGTGTTTTGGTTGTCGTTAATCCAGTTTCGACAGAAGCGCTTTTTCTTTGGCGCGCATGCTGCGGGCGCTTTTGGAATCCTGGTGATCGTACCCCAGCAGGTGTAGCATGCCGTGGACCAGCAGACGCGTGATTTCGTCGTCGAAACTGTGCCCGATCTCCTGCGCCTGACGCGCGGCGGTTTCGGTTGAGATGAGGATGTCGCCGAGGTAGTCGAGGTCGGCGCCCGCTTGCGGTTCGCTATCGGCCGGGAAAGACAGCACATCCGTGGACGTGTCTTTATCGCGGAATTTCTTATTGAATTCACGCATTTTCTTGTCGGAAACGAACATCACGCTGACTTCGCGGTCAGTGCATCCCAAGGCGCTTAATATCTTTGTCGTCTGTGTCTTCCACGTCGTCGATGTCAGGGTGTGTTTGCGCTGGCGGTTGAGGATTTGAACGGGCATCCTGCGGTTTCTCCTGCTGTTTGGATCCCGGATAAACCGGGCGGTTATGGTAAATCCCAATCAGGATTTGTGTGAAAGAACGGGCGATTAAGTGCAGATCTTTCAGGGTCAGCTCGCATTCGTTGAGCTGCTCATCGCGGAAAATCATATTGATGACACGCTGGACCGTCCCCTGGACGCGCTCGGGTGTCGGCTCGTTGAGACTGCGGGTGGCGGCTTCTACGGAGTCGGCCAACATAACCAGACCGGCTTCGAGAGTTTGCGGTTTGGGGCCGGGATAACGGAAATCGCGTTCGTCCACCGCTTTTATGTCGCCTTTTTCGTGCATTTCCAAGGCCTTGTGGTGGAAAAAGCGAATGAGATTGGTGCCGTGGTGCTGCTGGATAATCCACGTGATTTTCTCACCCAAATTGTGTTTTCGGGCGAGCTCGGCCCCTTCCTTGACGTGCGAAAGCAGGATAAGAACGCTCATATTGGGATTCAGGGTGTCGTGCGGGTTCTGACCTTCGCGCTGGTTCTCCGCGAAATACAACGGGTTTTTGACTTTTCCGATATCGTGATAATAGGCCGCGACGCGAGCCAGCAACGGATTGGCGTGAATGGACTCGGCCGCCGCCTCGACCAGCGATCCGACCAGGATACTATGATGGTAAGTCCCCGGCGCTTGAACGATCAGTTTCTTCAGTAGGGGGTGGTTTAAGTTGGCCAGTTCCAACAATTTGATGTCGGTGGTGTAGTTGAAAATGAATTCAATCACCGGAGTCATGCCGGTGAGAACCAAGCCGGTGGCCATCCCGCTGATGAACGCGGCCAGCAGCAGATGTAAAAAACTCATCTCGACGAGATTGCCTTGGACCATCGAATGGAAAAGCACCATCAGCATTGCGACCAGCGAAGCCCGCATGCCTGCCAGAAAAAGGGTGGCTCGCGTGCGGCACTGGCCGACGGCGTCCGCGGCAATCAGGGAGGTTACCAGCGCATAGGTGCTCATGAAAACAGGATTATTGGTCAGCATTCCGAAAAGCAACGAAATCAGTGCGATAAAAACGTAGGCCGTTTCCGAGTTGCACATGATGCGGACCATCGCACCACCGGCGGCTACCGGTATCGCCAGATAATACGCCTCGATCGACAACGACGGCAGAACGACGTCGAGGGCGTTTGCCACGACGCTCACCGCCTTGACCATCAGGATGAACAAGAGGGTTAAAAACGCAATCGCGGTGTAATCTTTGGCTTCGGGCTTGAATTTACGGATATTGCGCGAAGCGAAAAAGATCAGTGAATACAGGACGAGGAAAAAGAAAATAAAATAGGCAAGCAGGCTGAGCAACGGATTCGTGGACGCGATTTCATTTTCAATCGCGCGCAGGATGACCAGGTGCCGCTGTTCGAAGCGCATACCGTCGCGAATAATAACTTCCCCTTTTTTAATGGGGATAAACATGGCTTTTACCGCTTCGCGAGCATGGCGGCGATGTTCGATGGTCAAGTTGCGGTTGTAGGCGAGATTCGGTTGAACCAGCTTCGCCCCGACGCGCAGCAGCAATTCCCGTTGTCGGTTTCCAAGGTCGGAGAGAATGGTGGTATAGCGCCAGAGGGAGCGGTTTACTTCTTTCAGATCCAAAATACCGCTCAGATCGCGTTGGTCGTACTGGGCGGTTTTTTTGCTGGCATTATCGACGATCCGAATGGTGATCAAGCCATCCTCGCCCCGCTCCATCAATTCCTTTTCGTTGATGATTTTGCGGCTCATGACATCGCCGATCATGCTTTTGAGGGCGTTGCTGAGCTCGATGGAAAAATGATTGTTGAAAAGATCTAAGTAATTCGACTCCGGCACCACGGCTTGGATGGTTTTGTTGAAATCGTTGTGGGCCAAGAGAACATGACTTTTCAGATCTTTGGCGAGTGTTTTATTGCGATTGATTTTTCCGATGTAGGTTTCGATGTTATCCGCAATTTCCTTCAGTTTTTGTTGACGGATTCCTGCCAGTTCTTCCGGGTTGTTCTCCGCAGCCGGGGCGTTGGGGTCGATTTTGTTTTCTGTCGACTTGGGCTTGGTACTCGCGATTTCGGGTTCCACCACCTGATGGAGAATAAATTCATAAAGCCGTGTGCGGGCGGCGCTGAAGGCTTCGTCGATGCGGACCTGGATTTCGTTCGAGAGTTGCGGATGATAATCGTAAATCGGATGGGTCGATCGTTCCACTTCCTCGCGCTTTTTCTCCGTTGCAGCGAGATCCTCGATGTTGAGATCGGCCGGAGAGCGGATGTCGGATGTCGCGACCTGATTGAGCATCTGGTCGTCGTAGCTCGGCGTCGTCGAAAACAAGGATGGTGTGACGAGAAGGGCCAGCAGCGTGGCGACCGTAACCAACAAAATGTAGCGATAGGCGGGGGTGTCGATGGCACGCCAGCTCATTGCTTTTCGCATCCGGGTCAGATCCGGTTTGTTGTTTGCCTTGGGCAGCCCTTCCGGCGGTGTCGGACGTTTCTCGGCGTTATTTGGATTTGTTTTGCTGGACATCCTTACCTCGGTCGTAGTTGTCATAGGCCAGGACGATCCGCTTGACAAGCGGATGCCGTACCACGTCACGATGCGTGAAGCGGCACGTGGCGATGCCTTCCACGTCTTTCAAGATTCCAACCGCGTGCACGAGACCGGAATGGGTGTTGTTGGGCAAGTCGATCTGGGTGATGTCGCCGGTGACGACCGCCTTCGATCCGAAGCCGATGCGTGTCAGAAACATCTTCATCTGCTCGGGGGAGTGGTGTTTTGCGCTTCGTCGAGAATGATGAAACTATCGTTGAGGGTGCGTCCGCGCATAAAGGCCAGTGGAGCCACTTCGACGGTCCCTTGCTGCATCCACACACGCGCCTTTTCGATGTCGATCATGTCGTAAAGCGCATCATAGAGCGGGCGCAGGTACGGATTGACTTTTTCGATGAGGTCGCCGGGAAGAAAACCGAGGTGTTCGCCTGCCTCAACCGCCGGACGGGTGAGGATGATGCGCTTGTAGTCTTTCCGTAAAAGCGCCGCCACCGCCATGGCCATGGCCAGATAGGTTTTCCCGGTGCCGGCCGGCCCGACCGAAAACACGAGATCGAGGCGTTCGATGGCATCGACATAGGCCTTCTGGGCCGGAGATTTCGGCGTGATGCGTTTGCGCCCCGTTCCGCTGATGATCGCTTTGTCGAGAAACACACGCTCCAGCTGGCTGTCGGGATGTTGTTCGAGGATTTCGAAAGCCTGATGGATGTCGGATTCGCTTAGCGGATAACGCCGTTCAACCAGGGTGTAGAGTTGATTCAAAACTTTCAGCGCCTGTTTCACGTTATCGGATTCGCCCCGCAAGGTGATTTCATTGCCACGGGAATCGACTTGGATGTCGTAATGTCTGGCAATGACTTGCAGATGGGTATTGTGCAAACCGAACAAGGTGCGGCAATACTCATTGTTGTCGAACGATAGGATTTCAGTTTGTTCCATGCCGCAGGTCCGTCTTACATAAAAGTGTGGAAAACCCTGTGTTTACCGAGTAGTCAGGCTATCATGGCCCATGGACCTTCGCAAGGGAATTCGCGCGGTGGGAACGGATCACTCGGTCTTGGGCGGAGACGATTCCGGGAGGGAAATGGTGGGTTTGCAATAGTCGCAACTCGGGATGAAGTGCGACTCGACGCCGCTATGATCGGCCGGGCACCATTCGATTGTGGCGTGGGAAATACCGAATGTTTCGTTAAAGCTTTCATGCAGGTGTGCGGCAGTCCGATGTAGAACCGAGATACTGCCGCAATTTGTTTCAAAAGTGCCGGTCAGCATGACTTGCCCGGAATCGAGTTCCCAAACGTGCAAATCGATGATCTGCTCGACTTCATTGGCGTTTTCGATAAATTGGCGCAAGTCGGCCATATCGACGGAGGCCGGAGCCGCCTGCAGCAGAACTTTCATTGCATCGCGTAGAAGCGGGAGCGTGGCCAAAAGAATCAACAGACCGATCAAGACCGAAACCAATGCATCGATGGGTGTCCAACCGGTGGTGATGATGACGATGGCGGCCACGATCGCGCCGAGTGAACCCAGCGAGTCGGCCATCAGGTGCAAAATGGCTCCTCGGATATTGATGGAATCGGAGGCCGAGCGATGCAACCACCAGGCCGAGACCAGGTTGACCAGCAATCCGGCGGCCCCGACCAGCAGAACCGGCCAGCCCATAACTTCCGGGCTTTCGATCAGGCGTTGCCAAGCTTGCCAGAAAATGATGACGACAATCGCCAGTAATGTCAGGGCGTTGGCAAAACCACCCAGAACCGGGAGGCGTTTGAAACCGAACGTGAAGGAGGCTCGCGGGGTTGCTTGCGATAGCCGTTCGGCCATGGCGGCCAGAGCGAGCGCCGCGACATCCGAGACCATGTGCCCTGCATCCGACAAGAGCGCCAATGAGTTGGAGAACAAACCCACCAGTAATTCGAGGACGAGAAAAGAGGCGTTGAGAAACAGGGCGACTTTCAGTGCTGATAATGCTCCGCTTCCGGATGGAATATGGGAATGGTGACCATGGTGGTCATGGTGAGACCCATGGCTATGGTGGTCGGCCTGATCGTGTTCGTGATGATGTGAATGCGGCATGGTGTCAGTCGTCGTCCCCGCGCAATCCTTCCAAACCCTCTTTGACCAACCATGGTATCAGAAACAGAGCGGTAAGGCTATCGATCCAGTTCAAATTCAGCCACATGTGGGCCGCAAGCCCTGCCAGAAGTGTAAAGGAAAGGTAGGCGCAGGCGATGGTCTCTTTCGCTTCGGCCATGAGTCCGGATGCGCCGAGGCGTTCTGCGTTGCGATATTTGGCGAATCCGAGAAAGGGCATCACCACCAGGCTGATAATCGCCAAAATCAACCCGATTCCACTCGGCTGAGCCGGTTCGCCGCCCAGTAGCTTGATGGCGGCTTGAATGCCGATCCATAATGATAAAGCCAAAAAGGTTCCGCCCACCACTTGGTGAAGACGCCGATCTCGGCTTTCGGCTGCCTCGTCGTCCAGGTCCGGGTCGGACAGGCTTCCGAAGGTAAGCAAGGCAAACACGGCGGCAAAGGTTTCAATGCCGGAATCGAGACCGAACCCGATCAAGGCCAGGGAATCGGCGCGGTCGCCCGCCCAGAGAGCCACCACAAACTCGACGATATTCCAGGCGACGGTGAGAGCGAGCAGGATGCGCGCGAGTGCAAAAGAACCGTGAGGCTTCGGCGCGGTCGAATGTGGGGTTGGTGTGTTCAAGTCATTCCTTTTTCAAACGTGTAGTTGCAAGGTTAGAAGGGGATTGGAGCGGAACGCATTCCCCTTTTTCTTCCACCTGATTGCGATCATTGAGTAAATCGGCGAAAGCGGGTTTGGAAAATCGATGGAAACCAGGCCCTCGCGTTTTGAATGCATGGCTTGACGATCCGGTTTCCGATGCTTGGAATGCGGCTTGTGCACAGGATATAATGTTGTAATCACGAACACTTAATGTGATACTGGCTGCTCGTTGATGTGACATTTTCTCGGCCGGGGTTATGTGCAGGCCGTTTAACTCGTTCTGAGGAGTTCCAGCTATGACCCAACGTCTTCTCCAAACTGTCCTTTTCGCTAGCTTGATGCTTATCGCGCTTTTTCTTTTTGGTGGTTGTGACGGCGATTCCGGCGGGGATGGATTCAGTGATCCCGATGGCGATGTGATGAGCGACGGCGATGCTGACGCATCAAGCTGTCCCGATGGTTTCTACCGCGATAGCGAAACGGGTGCCTGCTTGCCGGGACGTCCCTGTCCGAACGGTTTTGTATGGGATGCGGCATCCGGGACGTGTCGGCCGGAAAATGTCGATTCCGATGGCGACGAAACCGATGGGGACGAGGGGGATGGCGATCTGGACGAGAGCGAGGCGGAAATAGAGGCGGAGGAAGACGCGATTGTCGTTCCCCCCGACACCTTCCAATGTTCGGATCTGGGGCTTGCCGTCCGTTCCTTTGAAGATGTGGAGGCGGCTACCGATCTTTATGCCAAAGCGGCCGATCTCACCCTGCAGACGACCGCAGGCGAATGGAACCTGAAGGATAACTGGACGGGTTGTGAAACGTACCTGTTTATTCAGCAGAATCCGCGTCAAAACCAAGGATTCGGCACGCCGCTTTGGAGCCGCGATGTCGATGACCTGCTGGAGCGCCTCCCCGAAAACGCACAGGTGTTTTTCATCCTCAGTACGACCGATTCCCTGGCGATCATCACCCTGCTCAAAAGCTTGCGCGAAGATGTCGAAGCGGCCATAGCCGATGAAGAGAAGGCGGTTCAAGACCGCTGGTATCATCGAATTCACTACGTGAACGAGTCGGTTCAGAACCTCTCAGGCTGGTTGGGAACCGTGTTGAAGAGCCCCGGCTGGGGCGTGGGTATCGATCGTCTTCAATGTATCCGTTATATCGGGAGCTATGCCGACCAGACCCGCTACGATGCCGGAGTCGGCTGGTATGCGCCCAACCTATCCATGGCGGCCAACGAAGCGATTTATTACAATTTCGAGGCGGAACGCGAGGAGCGGATGGCGGCGCAGACGGCAACGGTGCTTTCGGCATTTGCGGGCGAGGAGTTGTCCGATCCGGGCTGGGCGGGTACGAAGGGGTATGCCGATGTCGTTTTCCCCAATGCCGAAACGATGGCTGAAATGGATACGATGGAACTTGATCTCTATCTCGGCTGTGTGGGGGATGGTGAATACGGGGATTGTCCGGCCTGGGATTACATCGTCCATCTGTATCTGTGTGAGGTGGAAAACCCCGATACCTGCAATATCGAGATTGGACGCTGGATTACGACCTATCATCGGGAAGGGCGTTGGGTACACGATGTCAGCCATTTCCTTCCGCTTTTCGCAGCGGGAGGCACGCGCCGCCTGGCTTTCTATACCCAGCAACCATACGAAGTCGAGTTGTCCATACGCTTGATGAATCAAGCGAAAGAAAGTCAACCCTCCGAGGCCACCCATCTGTTCTCGGGTGGAGCCTTCAACGCCGATTACAACAGCCAATATGAAGCGCGGACCTTGAGCATTCCGGCGGATGCCGTGGCCGTGAAGCTGGCAACCGTTATCACGGGGCATGGGATGGCGAGTCCGGGAAATTGTGCCGAATTCTGCAATACCAGCCATCATTTCGGTGTGAATGATGACGAAATCCAGTTGGATTTTCCCCAGGCAGGAACAAATACCGGCTGCATGGATCAGGTGGGAGAGGGGACCGTACCCAACCAATACGGCACCTGGTGGTATGGTCGCAGCGGCTGGTGTCCGGGGCGCGAGGTGGCGCCTGTCTTGACCGACATTACCTCTCTTGTGACGAAGGGTGCGGAAAACGTGTTCACCTACTCCGGCTTTTACCGGGACGAAGCTTACACCGGTAGTGGCGCGAATATCCGTATGGAAAGCTGGCTGGTGATCGAGCGGTAGAGCCGGTTCGGTTGTATTTCTGCGGGTATTGCTTTACAAGGCCGTGAGGCCAAATATTCGCTTCGGCTTCGCAATTTCGATGAAACAGGAATCCATAGAAATATCATGTGGATATCTCTCTTTTGCGTCGGGGAGAAAGAACGCCGTTGATCGATGGCGGATAAAAAAGAAGGTATGAGAAAAAAATAATGGAATTATTTTAGAAAAGTGGTAACTCTGCAAATGGTTTCCCAAACCTAAAAACCGTGCACCGAAAAAAAAAGCAAAAAAATGAAAATCGCCTTTACGCACAACCTCCAGTTGTCCGACCGTGAAGAGGAAGCCGAGTTCGATCGGCCGGATACTGTTTTGGCCATTGCCCAGTCGATTGAAAAGCTGGGACATTCGGTTGAGTTGATCGAGGTTTCCGGCCCGGCCTCGCAGTTGGTGGCGCGCTTGGAAGCGTTGAATCCGCATCTGGTGTTCAATACGGCGGAAGGTCGCCACGGGCGTTACCGCGAAGCGTTTTATCCGGCCCTATTCGAGCAGCTCAGCTTGCCGTATACCGGCTCCGATGCGTATGTCTGTACGCTTACGCTCGATAAAATGCAGACCAAACAAACCCTGGCGGCTCACGGGATTCCGGTTCCGAGGAGTGTTTTCGTTCAGGATTTCTCATCCTGGAGCGATCCGGAATTGAACTATCCGGTGATTATCAAACCCAATTTCGAGGGCAGCTCGAAGGGAATCACACAGGATTCGGTTGTCGAGACGCCCGAGCGGCTGGTCGAAGTCATTCCCGAATTACTCGGACGCTATCCGAGCGGTCTGTTGATCGAGGAATACATCGAAGGACGCGACGTGGTCGTGCCGTTTCTGGAAAAAGCGCCAGGGCTGAAAAATGGCATCCTGCCGTCCGCGGAATACGTTTTCGACTTGCCGGAGGATACGCAACGGCGCTACAACATTTACGATTATCAACTGAAACACGTCGATTACGATTGTGTGTCGCTGAAATCGCCGGCCGATCTCACCTCGGCTCAGCAACGCGAGATGAAGCGTTACTCCGAAATCATTTTCAAGGTGCTGGGGATCCGCGATCTAGGGCGCATCGACTATCGCATCGGGAAAGATGGGCGCATCTATTTTATCGAGCTCAACGCCTTGCCCAGCCTGGAACCGGGAGCGGGCATCTATGTTGCGGCTGAGAAGGCGGGGCTTGAAGGAATCGATGCGGTTCTGAAAACCATCATCAAAAGTGCGGCAGCGCGCTACGATTTATCTTTGGACAAGCGCAAGTACCGGATTCCCAAAGACCGCTTGGTCGTGGGCGTTACCTACAACGAAAAACGTATCGTCCCCAAACATGAAGAGGATGACGACCAGGATGCCGAGTATGACTCGCCCAAAACGATCAAGGCGATCGGAGAAGCCATCGAGTCCTATGGGCACGAGGTGATCTATTTGGAAGCGACTCCGGAATTGCCGTCGATTTTGTCTTCCACGCCTCTCGATCTTGTTTTCAATATCGCGGAAGGCATAAGGGGACGCAGTCGCGAGGCGCAGGTCCCGGCCATCTTGGATTTGCTGGATATCGAATACACCGGGTCCGACCCGGCGACCTTGTCCATCGCCCTCGATAAATCGCTTGCCAAGCGGGTGGTGCGCCAGGCCGGTATTCCGACTCCGGCATTTGTCCTGATGCGAAAAGGCAGTGAACGGATTCCCAAGCGGATGCGCTTTCCCGTCATTCTGAAGCCCAACGCCGAGGGTAGTTCGAAAGGTGTGATGGGAATCAGTGTCGTGGAGAACGAAGAGGATCTGCGCGCACTGGCCGCGCAATTGATCGAAAAATACCGGCAGCCGGTTTTGGTGGAGGAATACCTTCCCGGTCGCGAGTTTACGCTGGGATTGCTCGGTGAAACCCGGCCCAAGGTCTTGCCGCCGATGGAAATTGTCTTCATCAATCCCGATATGAAACGCCCCGTATATACCTTCGGGCACAAGCTCGATCAAGCGAATGAAGTCCGTTACGACACCCCGGCCAAGGTGGATGACAAACTGCGCAAGAGTCTCGAACAAGTAGCCCGGTCGGCCTACATGGTTTTGGGTTGCTCGGATGTCGCGCGGATCGACTTGCGCCTGGACGCGAAGGGCAAAGTGCATTTCATCGAGTGCAATCCCTTGCCCGGCTTGACGCCCGGTTGGTCGGATCTCTGTTTGATTGCCGAATCGGCGGGGATGGACTACCGAACCTTGATCGGTTCCGTGATGGCACCGGCGATCAAACGTCTTAAAGCTAAACGAAAACAACAACATACGTTGAAGAAAGCCCAGAACTAACCATGACTGAAGAAAGAGTGAGACTGCGGGATTTGGGGATCGCTATCGGGCGATTCGAGCCCGGACGTTACAATGCCATCACCGATGTCAAAGGCGTTCTGGTCGGGCATTCGACGATTATCGAAGGGCAGGGCAAACTTCGGCGCGGCAAAGGTCCGATCCGTACCGGGGTGACGGCGATCCATCCGTCCAACGGTGACGTGTTCAGCGAGCGTGTGGTCAGTGGCGGTTTCGTGCTCAACGGCGCGGGCGAGATGACCGGCCGCACGCAGGTGATGGAATGGGGGTTGATGGAAACGCCGATTCTGCTGACGAACACGCTTAGTGTCGGTTCCTGTTCCCAGGGTCTCGTGAAATACATGGTGGAACGCTATCCGGGGATCGGTGTGGAGCAGGACGTTCTGTTGCCGGTCGTTGGCGAATGCGACGATTCCTGGTTGAACGATATCGCCGGTCGCCACGTCAAGGCTGAACATGTCTACGAAGCGTTGAAAATGGCCCGTTCGGGACCGGTGGAGGAGGGCAACGTCGGGGGCGGAACCGGCATGATGACCTGCGATTTCTCCGGTGGAATCGGGACCTCGTCTCGTCGGTTGCCGTCGCGGCACGGCGCGTACACGATCGGCGTGTTGGTGATGAGTAACTTCGGTCGGATGCGCGATCTACGGGTGGACGGCCTGCCCATCGGTCGTTATTTGGCTTCGGAATTCGAGAGTTATTCCAAGCGCAAGCAAAGCTACGGCAGCATTATCGCGGTGCTGGCGACCGATGCCCCGCTTTTATCGTTGCAAATCAATCGTTTATGCAAGCGGGTGGCGTTGGGAATCGGACGCGTGGGCAGTCATGCGGCGCATGGTTCGGGTGAGATCATTATCGGGCTTTCGACCGCGAACACGATCCCCAATAAAAGCCGCAAACGCACGCACCAATTGACGATTCTCAACGATCAACACATCAATCCGCTTTACGAGGCCGCCATCGAAGCCACGGAAGAGGCAATTTTGAACGCACTGTGCACGGCCCATGATATGACGGGCGTCAATAACCACCTGGCTCCGGCGCTGCCGGTGGACAAAATGGTGAAAATGTGGAACGGCTTCCACAAGGGAACCCGATTTTAAGTGAGTGCGGATTCGGGGCGCGTTTTAAAAGCTGGTTGCGACCGTGTAAACGATCAAAATAACGATGGAAAGCGGCACGATTCCGCCCACGAGAATGCGCCACAGGCCAACGAAGCGGGCGAATTCGGGGGCGGTTTCGACGATTTCCCGGGCCGCGTTGCCGATACCCCAACGATAAATCAAAAAGATGCAGGTCAGCAAAGCGCCGAGGCCGAGGAAGACATTGCCGAAGGCGAAGTCCATGATGTCGAGGAACCCCTTCCCGGCCACGATGTCGCTCAATGCCGGAGATGCGCCCAGCGACAGGGCGGAAGGGATGCCGAGCAGGATGGTCAGCACGCCGATGACGCAGACCGCCTTGACCCGGCTCCAGCGCCATTCGTCGGTCAGAAAGGCGGTCACCACTTCGGCCAGCGAGACGGTGGAGGTCAGCGCGGCGACCAGCAGCAGTAGGAAGAAGCCCAAGGCTACGTATTGTCCGCCCGGCATTTGGTTGAACTGCTCGATCATGGTGACGAAAACGAGCGTTGCACCGCCCTTTTCGAGGCTATGCCCGATAACCGGGAAAATCATGAAACCGGCGAGCAGAGCGATCAGCGTATCGAAGCTTACGACGGCGACGGCCGAAGTCAGCAGGTTGTCTTTTTTACTGAGATAGCCTCCGTAGGTAATCATCACGCCCATCCCCACCGAAATCGAGAAGAAGGCCTGTCCGATGGCCAGTAGAAAGGTCTGCGGGCTCAGTCGGTCGATATCGGGCGTCAGATAGAACGACAGCCCTTCCATGGCGGTGGGCAAGGTCAGCCCTCGGGCAATCAGGGCCAGCATGAGGATCAGCAGGACGGGCATCAGCACTTTGGCCATGCGTTCGATCCCTTTTTGTACGCCCCGTCCGACAATCGTGCAGGTGAGTACGATAAAAGCCAGGCAGTAAAGAATCTGTTGTTGAGCATCGCCGATGAAGGGGCCGAATCCGCTGGGGTCGAGGTCGTTTCCGGCCGATTTGATCACGTAGCCGAGTGTCCAGCCCGCAACGACGGCATAATAGGAAAAGATGCCGAGCCCGGTGATGACCCCCAAAATGCCGATGGCTTGCCATTTCGGCGCGATTTTTCGAAACGCACCCACGGGGTTGGCCTGGGTGTGGCGGCCGATGCTCAATTCGGCCAACATGACCGGCAGCCCGATGAAGACGATGGCGAGTATGTAGAGAACCACGAAGATTCCGCCGCCGTTTTCCTGCGTGACGTAGGGGAAACGCCAGATATTGCCCAAGCCGATCGCCGATCCGGCCGCGGCCAAAATGAAACCCAGTTTAGATGTCCATTGTGCTCGCTGCGTCGCACCTGCCATAATCGACCCCATTGCCCGATGGTAATAAAATGTTGGGTGATAAACTTAATTCCCGATACTTTACGCAGACTTGAGATCTGACGCAAATTAATATCGTTGTAAAATTCATCGGAAATTACGAAAAAAGCTGGAAAACAAAGAGCTTACACTCTAATATCTCGGACCTGTCGAGCTTGGCTTCACATCCTGCGGAGGAATCGACTATGCGTATCGTCAGCGTTTCCTGCAAATCTTTATGGCTTGTTTCGCTCGTTCTCCTGCTTGTGGGGTTGATGGGCTGTTCCGATACCGAAACCGATCTGGATAGCGATGGCGATCGCGAAGACGGCGATGCTGTTGACGGCGATGTCAGCGACGGCGACCAGCCAAACGACGGCGATACCGACACAAGCGACGGTGATGAAGAAGCCGATACGGAAGCGGAGTTGCCGCCTGTACCGGTGAATTATGTCGTCCTGGCGCAGGATGATCTGGCCGAAAGTGGACAGGCGTTTGCCGCTTATCGCGAAGAATTGGGTTTCAGTACGGCATTCTTTACGGTTTCCGATCTGGTGCCGCTTGGGAGCAGCGTTGAGAATTTGATTGTGGAAGTGACGAACCGGCTCCGTCCGTTGAAAGAGGAACTGGACGATGAACCGTTGTTTCTGTTGTTGATCGGCGACGACCCGGAAGGCGATGAGAGTCGCACTGGCCGGATCCCGACGCAGAATTGCACCAACAGCCTGGGAGGTTGCTATACCGACAACGCATATGGCGACCTGGATGCGGATGGGATTCCGGAAGTGGCGGTGGGGCGCATTCCGGCGCGTACGGCGCAGCAGGTGCAGGACTATCTGACCAAACTGGAAGACCACGAACATTCATACGAGGTCGGGCTGTGGAATCGTCAAATTACCTTGTATGCCGGGGAGGCCGGTTTCGGAGACACCATCGATTCCGCGATGGAAATGCTGTTGTTCAAAGCCATCGACAGCTTGGATCAGGCCTTCAGCGTGCGTGGGGCCTATCAGGTGAAAAGCAGCCCCTATTATTACTATCCCTTCGAGGATATCGTGGTGGACCTCTATAGCGGCGGCAGCATCATGAACATCTATATCGGGCATGGCTCGCGCTCGGGCTCGTCGGCCTTCGGCATCGACGAGCTGAATCTGGTTGATTGTCAACATCGACGCCCGCACGCCTTTCTTTTCTGCTGTTCCTCCGGTGACTTTCGGGGAGATCATCCGGAAAATCTGGCGGAAGCGCTGACGCTCTTCCCGGACGGCCCCATCACCACTTTCGCGTCTTCCGATGTTTCGCATCCGTATGCCAATGCGGTTTTACCCTATGAATTGCAACGCGCGGCCCTGAATCTGCAACCGGCAACGGTCGGTGAAGCGCTGTTGATTGCCAGACGACAAGCCTTCGAGAATACCGAAGATAGCCTGCGCGAGTTGATGGTGAGTGTTTCGGTGATGTCGGATGTCCCGGAAGAAGACCTCGAACCGATTCTCTACGAACACCTCAATTTGTACAACCTCTTGGGCGATCCCGCCGCCGCGATGAAATACCCTTACAGCCGGATCGTTTTCGATGACGAAGCGATCGCGGGCACGGTCGATTCCGGCCACCTGGAAGTGAGCGGCAAAACGCCGGGAATCGTCACGGGGGAAGCGCTCGTAACCCTGGAAGTGCCGCAAGATAAGTACGTTCACGAGGTCACGGCCATCGATCCCAACGGCTCCTTGGCGGCGCAACTCGAAACGATTCAAGCCAACTGGGAAATTGCGAACGACAAGACGATCATCGGCGTAACCGTCCCGGTGGAAAACGGGCGATTCACCGTCGAGTTGACGTTTGACCCGGAGTTGGCGGAATACAAAAACTATATCAAAGTCTATGCGGACGATGGTGTGGTCGACAGCTTCGGTGTTATGCGCGCCCCCGAGTAAGTCTCCAGCAGGCTAAACATTCCGAAACAGTCCTGAACCCACCGCTTTTTTCGCGTTTCGGAATCCGTTTGTTTCTTGCCTCCTGGCCTTGTCTATTAAAATACAACTAAATAAGTGACAAAACCGGCGAAGTACGTTAGGGTTTTATGCACACACGCACGACCGCATCAAGACGCAGTGAACCTTAAGCGACTCCACGTTGTCTCAACGTGGAAGAGGGGAGGGACCATGACGACGCGCCACCTGCTGGCCATCATCGGGCTGACCTTCGGTTTACTCTGCCTTTCAAGTTGTGGCGATTCCAGCCAACAAACGGATGGGGATTCGGACGATCCACCCTCTACCGATGGCGATACGGATCGCGCCGAATCGGAAGACAATGAAGCGAACAGTCCGTTGCCGTATGCCGAATTCTATGAGGAATTGCAGGAGGTCGCGTTCGGCTTTCCCATTACGGCCGGAGATTGGGAGGACGATCTGGGGGACGCGTCGTTTTACGGACAGGCGTTTTATACCCGTGCGGCCGGTAGTTACGGACGACAGGATTATTTAGATCGGGCGATTGTCGCGGGGCAACGGAATTTGGAGGTGATCCAGGAGGCCAATGTCAATTTCGTCTATTTCATGGAAAACCTGGAAGAAGTTCTGATGGCGGCATTGGGATTGATCGAGGATATGGCCGAACGCGGCGATCTGACCAATATCGAGGATCTGGACGATCTGATCGACATCACAAACGACCAGTTGGAAGCGATGGGGATGTATCTGGATCTTTCGATCAATTCCTGGGCGCTTACGGTTTACGGTCCCACCGCCATTACGGGCGTCGTGGCCCTATTGAATCTGCGCTACGCCGATCTGCTCGATACGGAACGGGAAGACGAGCGGACGGCTTTCGGTCTTGAAATCATCGAGGCCATCGATGCTGCGGCCTGGAGCGACAGCTACTATCGCTTGCACCCGGATAAAGAAAAGCTCTATCTATATCCACACCTCATTATGATGTTATCGAATTCACTGGCCTACAAGCTTACGGAGCAAGCCGCTTATCGGCAGCGCCTGTTGGATTGTTACGCGGCCATTCAGCCGCTCAAGGACGAAACCAAAGGCGGCTATCGCAGTCCTTACAGCGCGGTGGTGATGGGTGCGCAGACGGATGACTACATAACCTTGTCGAGCCAGAATTACCTGCTGCTGGCGCAAGCGATGTTGTGGGAGGTGACCAACGACGATACGTATCGGGACGAGTTTGTGCAGGTGGCGGCCTTCATCCATGATTACCTCTATGTCGATGGACGTCTGCTGCATCATTGGATGGATGGGAACGTGGCGAAGGAAACGGACTTGGAATACTTCTGCTCGGGTTGCAATCTGCAGTTCCTCTATGCCAGTTGGTACGCCGAACAACATCTATTCGGATCTGCGAATGAGTGAACCCGACACGTTTGGGAGATGCTGATGGTAAATGAAACGGACGTTAAATCGACAAAAGAAATCACGGTTCGAGTGGATGATCCCGAGCACATGAACTTGCTTGGCTTGTTGATGCAGGGACTGCTTTCCACCAATGTCGCGATTCCGAAAAAGGCCCGGCTCGCCGCCGTTTTGAAGGGTCGTGTGCTGGTGGTTGCCGGTGAAATGGGGGTGACCCTCGCTTTCGATAAGGGGGACATCACCTGCTACAAGGGTGAGTCTGGACCGATCAAGGCACGTGTGGCGGGCGATATGGTTTCGCTTTTGAATGTGGTCACGGAGGGAGCCGTGGTCGGCCCGTTCTTGTCCGGCCGTATTCGGATCGGCGGTAACCTTCTATTCTTGCTGAAACTGTTGCCGCTGATACGGGCTGAAGAGAGCGACGCGAAAAAGGCTGTGGAAACCTCGCTGTGAGGCGACCGAGGGATACCATGTTCCGGCTGCTTTAACGCGGAAAGGATTTGTCGTGAAGAAATTCTTGATGGAAATCGTGGGAGAAGAAAACGTCCTGGATGCCCCGGCGCTGTTGCGGGAATATGCGGAGGATTTTACCGAAATCGAGGCGTCTTCGCCGGATCTCGTCGTGTTTGTCGAAACGGCCGAACAGGTTTGCCGGATCGTGGCCGAAGCCAATGCTCGTCAGATCCCGCTTACTCCACGGGCGTACGGGACCAACGTCGGCGGGTTGACGATCCCCAGTCGAGGCGGGATCGTTTTGGATATGTCGCGCATGAACGGCCTTGAGATCGACGCCGACAACATGGTGGCGATTGCCGAACCGGGTGTGACCCAACGACAGATAAAGCAACGGCTCATTGACGAAAACGTGCCGCTTACATTGGGGTATTCGCTGGCGCCGCCCGACACCTCCATTTTCGCCAATGCACTTTTAGGCGGGCTGACCAATCGTTCGCTCAAGTATGGCGATCAATCGGATTGGATTGCCGGGCTGGAAGTGGTGCTGAACGACGGGACGCTGGCCAAAACGGGAGCCTGGGCGCAGCGCGACACCCCGCCCTTCGGATTGGTCCCGTTTCCCGACCTGAGCGGACTGTTTGTTGCGTGGCAGGGGACGACCGGGTTGGCGGTCAAGATGGCGTTCCAATTGTGGCCCGCCCATCCGCTCAACAAGCGCCTGTTTGTTTTAACCTACGGTCCGCGCTCCACCTACAAAGCCATGATGTGCCTGTGCCGAGCGGAAATCTGCGATGATATCGGTGGGCTTTCGTGGCCGGCCGGGAAAATGATGATGGGGGTCAAACATCCTCATCCCGTTCCCGATCCCGGTGAGCCGACGTTTTTCCTGTACGTGGATCTCACGGCTGAAATCGAAGAGGAAATGGCGGTGAAAGAAAAGATCCTCAGGAAAATCCTGGGTGAACTCGCCGAGAAAGGCGAGCGTTACGAAGCGCCGCTCGATGTCAACCAGCTGGTGAAAGTCAATCCGGCGATGGGCAAGTTCGCCGAGTTCCCGACCGAACTCGATTTTCTGACGAAGCACGGGGGAGGGGGCTTGAGCTGGATCGGCACCTATGGACCGGTTCCGCGTTTCATCGAGGCGGCCGAGGCCTGCAGCGCCGTCATGATCGAGCGCGGCTTTCCGCCTATGATCGTCAGCCGACCGATGCGCGGCGGGCATTTCGGCGTTTTGCGTTTCATCACGATTTTCGACAAACAGAAGCCCGACGAAGTCGAAAAAGTCAAAGCCGTGAATCTCGAACTGCTCGGTATGCTGGCCGACCGGGGTTTCGTGATGTACAAAACTCCGGCTTGGGCCTGGAAGGTGCTCGCGCCCCGGCTGGATCCGGGGATGCTGGCGTTGATGAAGCGGGTCAAGCGGCTCATGGACCCGAACGGGATTTTCAATCCCGGCAAGCTGGAGGACTAGCCAGCGCGATTTTCTCTGCCTGGCTTCATAATAAGAACGCGGGGCCCGACGACCCCGCGTTTCGCTTCAGTCAAATGGCGGTCTCATCACTGCTGACACGCCACATCGAACAAAACATCAACCGGGAAGGACGCGTCCGGGAAGGCGATTCGCGTGTCGATGACGACGAAAAACCTCTGATTGGGCATCTCCGCATAATAGTCCAGTTGGGCGCTCCAGGTACTTCCATTGAATTGGAATCCGGATCCGACCAAGCATGACTGTCCCGTGCATCCGGTATCCGCATAGAGCAGGTAGGTGTAGGCGGATTGTTCGGTTGCCGCCTCCGATGAGGAGAGGATGACGGAGAAGGGTCCGACGCAGGGCGCGACGATGTCCAGAACGGCTTCGCTTCCAAGTAACCCCGGTGTCATGCACGCTTCGTCGATGGTGCTGAAGGGGAAGATATCAAAGAACGAGTCGGGGTAAAACTCGGTCGTCGGCGTATTGGGCGCAAGCGGTTTCTGGGGAACACACGTTTCGGGATAGCAGCGACAGCTATGGCAGAGTTGGCCGTCTGGACACCCGATGCTCGGGTCTTGGCTATCGCAATCCTCACCCGGTTCCGTGTTGTCATTTCCGCAAACGGGCATGACGCATTGGCAGGAATCGTTGCAGTAGCTCCCGCCGGAGCACGCGGGAAGATCGGATTCGCCGCAGACTTCGCCCGGTTCTCCGAAACCGTTGCCGCAGACCGGTGTTGTACAGTGGCAAACGTGGTTGCAGTATTGGCCGCTCGGGCAATCGGGCAGGTCCGGCTCGCCGCAGGTTTCCTTCGGCTCGATCACGCCGTTTCCACAAACGGGTGTTACGACGACGCATTTGCAGCCGATACACATTTCGCTGGCGTCTTCGTCGCAGGCGTCCAGGCCCGGCTCGCCACATTCTTCGCCCGGCTCGGCGGCATCATTGCCGCAAGTGGGTGTGACGCAGGTACAGGTGCTGTCGCTGCAGTACTGGCCATCCGGACATTGGGCGAGACCCGGTTCGCCGCAGGTCTCGCCGGGATCGGCCGTGCCATTGTTGCAGGCGGCGGTCAGGCAGGTGCAGGTGCCGTCGCTGCAATATTGGCCTTGCGGACAATCCGACAGTCCCGGTTCGCCGCAGGCTTCGCCCATTTCCGCCGTGTTATTTCCGCAAACCGGCTCGACGCAGGTGCAGGTGCTTTCGGCGCAGTATTGGCCATCCGGACATTGAGGTAGGCCCGGCTCGCCGCAGGTTTCACCCGGCTCGGCGGTGTCGTTGCCGCAGATTGGTGTAAAGCACCGGCAGTCTTTGCAGTATTCCCGACCCGGGCATGCGCTCAGCCCCGGTTCGCCGCATTCTTCGCTCATTTCGGGAAGGCCGTTGCCGCAGTAAGGGAAATAGCATTGGCAATCCTCACCACAATACTGGCCTTCCGGACAGGTTCGACCCGGTTCGCCGCATTGCTCGCCGGGCTCGGCGGTGCCGTTGCCGCAGACCGGCATATCTCCGACACACACACACCGGACGCAGCTTTCGCCGCCTTCGCAGGCCGCAAGTCCCGGCTCGCCGCACTCTTCACCGCTTTGAACCGTGCCATCGCCGCAGCCTTCAAGGGGTGGGCAGAGGCAAACGCTGTCGCAAATGCCGATTCCCGACCCGCCGATGCACACGTCTCCCGGCCGTTCGCATGCTTCCGTGTGTGAGGGTTGCATAACGCCGTTGACGTTTTCCTGGCTGCTTTGCACGATGCCGTCACCGCAGCAATCGCAGGGACAATTCGGGGCCGTGATACTCTGGGATGTGTTTTGATTGTGCTTGCCGGAGGCCTTCTGGACGTACTGATGGATGTAGTTCGCCCATTCCAGTGGCGTGATTTCGCCGTTCTGATCGGCATCGACCGCATCGGGATTGTCCGCCGCCGCCTGGATGGCTTGAGCGACGTAACCGGTGCCGTTTTCGGTCCAGGACGGTTTGTCCGACGCGCTGGAAAGGATGAGGGTGCGGCCTGTTTTGTCTCCCAGGCTGCCCAGTTCGCTGGCGAAACTACCGGAGAAACAGCTTTCGACAATCAGCGTCAGGTTGCAGGCTTGGCTCGCCGTTTCGCATTCCCCGGCTTCTTTCGAGCCGCCGGGGCAGGGCGGAATCGCGGAGGCGATGGCCTGGAAGAAGTCGGCTGCGCTGATCAGCTCGCTGCTGGCCAGACGCATTTCAGCGGTGCCCTGGCCATTTTTTGCGCGTCCATGGGCGATCACATAGATCATGACGCGGTCGAGACATTTGACGTTTGCGGCCAGGCCGGTCAGGGCCGTGGATACGTCGGCGTTGCTTTGCGGACGCAGGATGGAAGACTGATAGCCTGCGCTTTTGAGGAACTGATTCATGGCGGCGGCGGTCAGGCGCACGATGGGAACGCCTTCCGCATGGTCGGGACCGGCCAGCACGATGGCCTGTTTTCCGATCGGGATGTCGCACACGTCGTCCGGCTCGTCGCCGTCGGCGCTATCGCCGTCCACGTCGCCGTCGGGGGGCGGATCCTCCCAATCGGGGGGAGGCAGAATGGGGTGACAGACCTCGGGGCTTTGCGGATGTTGCCGAATGTAGAGATCTTCCACTTCGCCCTGGGCGTATTCGCCGGTACCGGTCCAGGTGTCGCCGGCCACCTCGCTGTCTGAGAGAACCACTCGCGCCCAGGCTCCGCCGCAAACCGCCTCCGCCGTGTCGGGCAGGGTGACATCGAGAACCACCCACTCATCGACGGTATCGGCTGCCAGATTCAAAGTATGGTTTTCAACGATCCACTCGCCGTCGTCCGCCCAATCGCCATCCCGATTGCGATCGAACAGCACGTTCAGGTATTGGGTCTGCGGCGCGTCCGCATGGTCGGCCACATTCACTCGTGCAATGATCGTATGTTTCACCCCGCCCGGAGCGAAACCCAGCGACCAGATCACGCCGTCGTCTTGGTCCTGGTCGACGAAGTTCGGGCGGCCATCCGGGTCGGACGGATCTTCCGGGCCCGCTTCCTGCGAGCAATCCGGACCCAAATGCAGATATTCGCAGCTTTGCGTGCGCGCGCCGTCGGAACTTTCGCGCACGGGATAGTAACCGGCCACGCCCCCGTAATACGCCGAAAGCGACTCGGGCGCATCGCCGTAGTCGCGCAGAGCCGGAGGATCGTCGCGGGTGGTTGCCGGTGCGGCCATCGCCGCGCCTTGGCTGTTATAGGACGTGGTGGCAAAAACAAGTTCCGGAAGAGCGGCTACGGGGTTGGTTAGCAGCGGGGGAGAGGTCGCGTCGAAGCTGATCGGGTTGGAGCCGTCAAGTGGAATCAGAATGTAGCGCATGGGGTGATCGAACAGCGCGCCGGGTCTTTCATCGATGACGAACAACCAGGAATCGTCGGCGATATCCAGGCTCAAGTCTTCGTCGAATGCGGCCACGATCGTTTGACCGGCCGGGATCGGCTCTTTCGCCAGCCAGGCTTCGAACGCGGCGTCGTGGTTGTCGCCATCGTCGCTGAGAAGCTGCCAGAACCTCGCGAGCGCTTCTTCGATGGAAACCACCGGTTCATCACCATTGTCGTCCAGGTCCATGACGTCGTCGTCCATGTCGCCGTCGGTTGGGACGTCGCCGTCGGTGGGGTCATCGCCGTCGGTGGGATTTTCGTCCGAGTCCAAGGCGTCATCGTCCGGGTCGCCGTCGGCAGGGGTGTCGCCATCGGCATCGGCGGCGGAAAGATCCCCATCACTCTCGATGTCCGGATAGTCATCGCCCGAGCAGGCCGCCACAAACGCGGTCATGAGCAAACAGACGGCAAGTGTTTTCACCATGCATTTCACAGTCATGATGCCTCCCACTATGTTCGAAAATAATCAATGCGTGATACTTATGTTATGGGTTTGGACGGTCGAGGTCAAAATATATTTATCGGAAAAATGGATTTTTCTGTGTCGGATATTCATCTTGCGGTATGTTGCGTTTAGGCGTTGCCGTTGCAAGAGACGGCGGCTGTGAAATCAATCAAGCGGGGCGGAGGATGGCATGCGGCTGACATGGTATGGCAATGCGACGGTCAAGGTTGAAGCGGACGGGCACGCCCTGGTTTTCGATCCTTACATTACGCGTAACCCGGCGCTACCCGCGTTGGAAAGCCGCGACCTCGTCGACGCGGATGCGTTTCTGATTACGCACGGGCATTTCGATCATTGTGTCGATTTGCCGCAATTCTGCCCCAGTCTGAACAAGAAAGCGTACGGTCCGGCCGAAGTGACTCGAAACCTGCAGAGCAAACACGGCCTGTCCGGGGATCTGCTGGTCGAGACGACCCTGGGTGAAAAAATCGAAATCGGGCCCTTCTCCGTGACTCCCCTATCAGCAGAACATATCAGTTTCGATTTGCCTATCATATTAAGCACGGCTGGAAACATCCTTTCCAAGGGGTTTATGCGCCGTTGGCCCAACCTCAAACGCAACCTGGACGATCATCGGAAGTTCCCCATGGGGCGTTGCGTGGCCTGGTTGGTCGAGCATAACGGCAAGCGCCTGTTGCATCTCGGTAGTCTGGCGCTCGATGAAAACGAAGCGTATCCGCAAGGCGTGGATGTCTTGAGTTTGCCGTTGCAGGGGCACAGCCGCGTTCAGGAAATAGCGGCGGAGATTGCGGCGAAGCTGAAACCGAAGGCGGTGTACGCCCATCATTTCGACGATGCCTTTCCGCCGATCAGTCAGGCGATTCCCACCGAGCCGTTTGTCAAGCAGGTGCGGCAAAACAGCCCCGGCATGCAGACGATCGTTCCGACTTATCGCGAGCCCATCGAGTTCTGAGCGGGGTCAGTCAATCGTCTTTTTCATCTCACCTCCCGAGTCCGGGAGGAGCGTTTCCGCTTCTGAATAGCTTGGTGCGGCGAATGCGTTCGATGCGTCGGATGCGCTTGATACGCGGAATGCGCTTGCTGCGTGTTTCGCGAAATCACTGGCTTTTTTCGTATTCACGTTTTTCGTCAGGAAAGAATCAGATCGGAAAAGTCGGAATGCCCTAATACGTCACACCTTTTCATCTCCTTTGAATTCGGCAGTCAAGTCTGCAAAAATTTGATTCTGCATGAAAGCAAATGGAGGACGCGAATAACCCTGTCATCACGTTTTGTTACGTCGATGGCTGGCCGTTTCTCGGCGGAGATGCGACGGAACAAAATAACCGCAAATGAAGTGAAAAAGATAAACGCAGGCATATAGTAGGTATAATATAATCAATGTAAATGTTAGGGATTCCAATTATGAGGTTGTATGTCTATGAAATAACTGGAGAAACCCTGATTCAGGCAAGACGGCCCTGTCGGCGAACGTCGGTCGAGGTGCGGATTGGGTAAAACCGGCTGTGATATCAACCAAATAGGTAAACCGACATTCGGCCGCGCGTTCATTTGAAGGCGAGTCGAAATGACGGTTAGCCGTATTTCTCCGGTGAAAACTTTTCGTACAGATCGCCGAAGAGGTTGCCGGGGTCGAGGCGCTGTTTCATTGTCTGGATGCGCGGTCGGCTGTAAATGGACCAAAAGGTTTCGGGGCTGTAGTGATTGCGTGAAATCAAGGTCTTGACGCCGTCGAACTCGAACACCTTGCGCTCCATCAACTCGGAATAGTCGACTGATTTCCGGGTGTTTGCCTTGCCGTAAACGGCGGCGTCGATCAGGAACGTGTCGTTCATGCGGGCGGCGTGTTCGTCGCTGACCCAGGGGTAAATTGCGGGCATGCGATAGGGAACGATCCAAAGCGGGTAAAAGTCGAAATCGGCTTCATACCAGTTGTAGAATTCCTCGAAACGGCGTCCGGGAATGAAAACATCCACCACCACTTCCGGGCGCTTTTTGAGTCGCAGCACCCGTTTCAAGCGTTTGGACCAGGTGATCAGGTTGGTGGAGCCGAGCAGCCATTTGCCGAGAGCGAAGCGCACGGGCTTGCTTTCCATGAGCGGCAGGGTGCGCGTCAGCCAATGGCATTCGGTGTCGTAGCGGAAGAAGTAGTCGTAAATACTCAGGTAATCTTCCGTGCGGCTGCGGGTGCTTTTGTAAAAGATGTCCAGCCAGGTGTAATCGGAAACGTAGGGCGGGTTTTCGACCATTTCACCGAGACATAAAACGAAGCAGTCTTTGGCGTGAATGATGCCGTCGATGAACGGAAATTCGGCAGACTCGCAAAGTGCGCGTAATTCGGCCCAATATTCAGGAAAACGGTCGAAGCGGCGGTAAGTCATTTTCACGTAGGGTTTGGCCGGCATCAGCTTGAAGGTGATGCGCGTCAGGCGTGCCAGGGTGCCGTATGAACCGTGTAACAGGTGGAAAACATCGGGGTTTTCCTGTTCCGAACAAGTGATGAGCTCGCCTTCGCCCGTGACAGCTTCGTATTCGAGGCAGGAATCGTGGAAGCCCCCGTAGCGAAAGGATTGCGATTCGATGGAGCAACCCGAAACCGCGCCGCCGATCGTAATGCCTTTAAGTTCGGGCACTACCACCGGCATCAAACCCTGGGTGAGCGTCGCTTGGGTGAGTTCGCTGAAGCTCAAACCCGGTTCGGCAGTGGCGGTGAGCGCCTCTTTATCGATTTGCAGCAGTTCGTTCAAAGGACTGAAATCGATACGGATATCCGCTTTTTCATCGTCGAATGGATTGGGGACGAAATGGGAAACGCTGTCTTTTTCGAAACGGACCCGTTCGCCGTTGCGGCGGGCGTTGATGGCTTTGATATCCGCCACGATTTTCGCGACTTTATTCGAATGGCTTTCCATGAATGACCCCTCTGTTGTGTGCATGATGTCGTTTTTTCCCTGTCAATCCGTCGGGATTCGGAAGATAACGTATCGAGATTCATCCGTCAAAGTTAAAGGCCGGATTTGTGACGGGGAAGAGGTTCGATGAAGGCGACGCGACCGGATGTTCGGTCAGGCTTTCAGCTTCTTCTTTTTGATTTTCTCAACCAGCGTGGTGCGGTTGAGTTTGAGAATACGGGCCGCCTGGTTGCGGTTACCACCGGTGCGTTTGAGGGCCATCGAAATCAGCCGCCTCTCCAACTTGTCGATTTCATTGTTGAAATCGATTCCGCTCTCGGGGATGTTTTCGACGGTGCGCTCTTCGGGTAGGCTCGCCCCGTTGCGAATCTTGGCGGGCAGCTCGTCGAGCCCGATTTCACCTTGCTGGTTGATAATCACCATACGCTCGACGATGTTTTCCAGTTCGCGGATATTGCCGGGCCAGGAATAATTCACCAAGGCTTCGCTCGTGTCTGCGGCAAAGCCTGAGATATTGCAGCCTTTTTCGCGATTGAACCGTTCGACGAAGAACTGCGCCAGCTTCATGATGTCGTCGCGCCGATTGCGCAGCGGCGGAATATGCAAGGGAATCACGTTCAGCCGGTAATAGAGATCTTCGCGAAAATTCGACTCCGCAACTTCGTGCTCCAAATCTTTGTTGGTGGCCGTGATAATGCGGAAATCGGATGTTTCCATTTTCGTCGAGCCGACCGGCTCGAACTGTTTCAGCTGTAAAACTCGCAGTAATTTCACCTGCATGTGCAAGGGAAGTTCCCCGACTTCGTCCAAAAACAGCGTTCCGCCGTCCGCCGCTTTCAAGCGACCTTTGCGGGCGTTGATGGCGCCGGTGAACGCGCCTTTGACGTGTCCGAAAAATTCGCTTTCCATCAGGTTTTCCGGAATCGCGCCGCAGTTGACCGGCACCAGCGATGAATTGGCGCGGCCGCTGTTGAAGTGAATGTACTGCGCCAGAAGCTCTTTTCCCGTTCCGGATTCGCCGGTGATCAGCACGGTCGAATCGGTTGGAGCAATCACCTTGGCGATGGAAAACAGCTCTTTCATGCCCGCATTGTTGCTTTTGACCATGCGGCCGATCAGGCCTTCTTTCTGCACATTGCTGCGGATGGAAGCGGGCGGCAGCTTTTTATCGAGCATCAGGCCCAGCGCTTTTTCCACCTGTTCCTTGAGTTCCGGAAGTTTGATCGGTTTTTGGAGAAAGATGAAGGCTCCACGTCGCATCACCTCGACGGCCATTTCGATCGTGCCGTAACCGGTGATAATGATGACTTCGGCCTGGGGATTATGTTCTTTCACATACGAGAGCAGTTGGATGCCGTCGAAGCGCGGCATGGCTACGTCGGTTATAACCAAGTCCAGCGAATGTTCGCTAAGCACGCCCTTCGCTTCTTCACCATCTTCAGCTTCGAAAACGTCAAAGTTAAACGTATTCAAATAGTTAGCGATAGCCGTGCGGACGGTCGGTTCGTCGTCGACAACGAGTATTTTGTATTTTCTGCTCATTGTAAGATGTCGATCTGTCTATCGATTCTTAAAAAAACCTCTATAGCATACCCCTGACGTTGCGTGCAAACAAATTCGCTGACACTCCGTTTATGATTTCAAGGAGTTAGTGACTCGTCTCCTCCGTATTTTGTTTGAGGAGAAGATTGAAAACTTTCGTTTCGACAAATAAATCCAGCAGATCCGGATCGAGTTGGTTTGCCTTACGCTCGAATTCCAGAATCTGGAGCGCCTTATCGAACGGAACCGCTTTTTTATAAGGGCGGTCGCTGGCGGTCAAGGCATCGAAGATATCGCAGATGGTCATCATGCGCGCTTGGATGGGTAAATTGGCTTCCGTCAGTTTGCGCGGATAGCCTTTGCCGTTTAGTTTCTCGTGATGTTTATAGGCGATTTCAGGAATGCCGCGCAGGTTGTCGGTCCACTTGATTCGCTTGAGAAACGTGTTGGTGTGCTCGACGTGGGATTCGATTTCCAAGCGTTCCTCTTCGGTGAGGCTGCCTTTGGGAATGCTGAGAATTTTCGCTTCTTTTTCATCGATGATTTTCAGAGGCTCGTCATCGAACGTCGCATAAAGACGATCGGCGATATCGGCGAGTTGGTCGAAATGTCCTTCCGGCAACAGCTTGGGAATGTTGGCTTCCATCACGATGGAAAGATCGTTTTCAAGCTGACTGATGCGGGCTCCGGTTTCCTCCAGAAAAACCTTTTCGTGGCGGTTCAACGCTTCCAGCCCGTTTTGCATGGCGTAATCGAGCTGCCGTTTCCAGCTTTCGGCCCGAAGACACGCCCGGATGAGTTTGACGCGCATCTCAAGCAGAGCTTTTTCACCCGGATAAAGTTTTTCGGCTTTGACGAGGACGTGTTCGCGCACGCCGACTTTTCCGAAATCGTGCAGCAGCGCGGCATAGCGCAGTTCAAGCAACTGTTCTTCGCTGAAATGAACCTTTGCAAAAGGACCGCTGGAAGCCTTGTTGACTTCGTTGGCCAATCCTTCCGTGATGATCGCGACGCGCTCCGAATGGCCGGAGGTGGTGGGATCGCGAGATTCAATGGCTTTGACGGCGGCGTTTACGAAACCATCGAACAGTTCTTTGATCGATTCATACAGCCGGTTTTTTTCGAGCGTGACCGCGGCCAGCGAGGCCAGCGATGAGACCAGCTTGATTGCGTGATCGTCGAAAGGTTGCACGACCACCATGGCGGTCAGCGGATCGACCAGGCGGATATTGAAGTCGCGTTTGCGATTGATGAGCTGCAAACCGCCCAGGACGTCGCCCTTCAGATTCTTGAGCGGAACCGTTAGAATGGTGATGGTGCGATAGTTGTTTTTCTTGTCCACCCAGCGCGCGTGGCTGTAAGGCTTCTCGGAATCGATTTCGTAGGCGTTGTCGATGACCAGGGGTTCGCCCGAAAGTAGCGTATGTCCGATCAGCGACTGATTGGAAAGCGGCATGGGAAATTCTTTGAGGTTCAGCGGCACCGAGTCGTTCTGGGCCATCTTGAACATCAACTGCCGTTTGTTGTCTTTCTCTTCCACCAGGTAGAGCGAGCCCGCGTCGCAATTGGTGATTTCGCGGGTTTTCGTCAAAATCAATTCCAAAAGTTTGTTGGTATCTTTTTCCGAAGAGAGCAGAACGCCGATCTGGATGATTTCTTCGAGGTCTTGTTGGGTTCGCTTCAACTGATTGTGCAAAGTGAGCAAGTCGATGGCGTTGTTGATGAAGGCGGAAAGGATGCGCCATTCTTCGCGTTCATCGAGATGCGGCAGGGTGCAGAGAATCAGCTCGCGCTCGAAGCGGGGCATGGGCGTACCCGGCACGGCTTCGGTAACGATGATGCGCACACCCACTTCGCGCAGATGGTCGATGCTTTTAGGCGACAGCGACGCCAGTTCACGGGCCGTTCCGATGATGACGGAAGGTTGCGGATCGCCGTGCACCCGCCGCAGGTCTTCCAGACGACGCAACTCGAAACGCCGCGAAAGTTGTCTCCCCGCCAGTTTAATTGTATCGGAAGCGAATAGGTCAATACGCATGCTGGTTTCGACGTGCTCCCTCTAATCGTAAAACAATTCCGGTAATCATATCATGATGATGGATGGGGCGAAAGGATTATTGCATGAAATAGAAGAATCAGCGACGGCGTTTGCCCCCGCTTTTTCGCGCTTTTGGACGACGGCGCGTGCTGCCTGCACCGGAACCGGCTCCCGCCCGTTTGTTCGAGCGCGAGGCGGGTCGGTAGGGGCGCGCTCGCGGACCCGTGGCGCCGGGTTCGTCATCCGCCAACTGAAAGTCGAGCCGCCCGAGGGGAATGTCGGCGCGAATCAGGCGGACTTCGACGGCGTCTCCCAGCCGAAAACGCCGTCCGCTGCGTTGGCCCACCAGGGCGTGGCCGTCCGCATCCAGCAGATAGTGATCGTCGCGCAGATTCGAAACATGTACCATCCCTTCCACGAAGGGGTCGCTGATCTGAACGAAGAAACCGAATTCGATCGTCCCGGAAATTTTCGCTTCGAAGGTATCGCCCAGAAAGGTGGCCATGTATTCGCATTGGCAGATCGAGACGGCTTTCCGTTCCACATCCACCGCGCGTCGTTCCGTGGTGGAGCAGGTTTCGGAAATTTCCGGCAGACGACCGGCGGCGCGCGCGATGTCTTTTTTGTTCGGATAGCCCGCCAGGGCGCGCTTGAGCAGGCGATGCACCTCCAGATCGGGATAACGGCGGATGGGAGAGGTGAAATGGCAGTAATATTTCAAGCCGAGGCCGAAATGCCCGAGATTGTCCGGATGATAAAAGGCGCGCTTCATCGAGCGCAAAAGCAGTGTGCTGAGATAGCCCTGATCGTCATGGCCGACCAGGCTTGCCAGAAACAGGTTGAGCTTGCGGCCGTCGATGCGCGCTTCCGTCGGAAAGGCATACCCCAAGGTGCGGGCGATGTTGCCGAAGGCCAGCAGCTTTTCGGGATCGGGGCGCTCATGGACGCGATAAACACAGGGCCATTCCCGTTCGCACAGGAACTCGGCGACCGCCTCATTGGCCGCCACCATGAAGACTTCGATCATGCGGTGGGCGTCGAGACGCGGATAGCGAACGATGCCGCTGATCTCTCCGGCGTCGTTGAAGCGAATCCAGGGCTCGGGCAGATCGAAATCGAGACTGCCACGTTCGCTCCAGCCTTTGAGAAGCTGTCGATACAGGGTTTGCAGACGATCGAAGCTGTCGTCGAGCGCCGGATCCTCGAAGCGTTCGCCTTCCAGGCGGCGCTGCGCGTCTTTGTAGGTCAGGCGGCGTTGCGAGTTCATCACGGCCTGGGCGAAATCGATGCCTTCCAGACGGCCGGCCGGGCTGTAATCGAGAAAGGCGGCCAGGCACAGACGATCTTCCTTGGGCTTGAGCGAACATAATCCCGAGCTGAGTTCGTGGGGCAGCATGGGGACGACGGTGCCGGGCAGATAGGCGCTGGTGCCGCGTTTGAAGGCTTCCTTGTCGAGGGCGCTGCCGGGACGCACGAAGTGCGACACGTCGGCGATGGCGACGATGAGCCGGGTTCCCGGGGCGTCTTCCCGTGCGATGGCGGCTACGGCGTCGTCGAAATCCTTGGCGTCGGCCGGGTCGATGGTGGCCAGCGGCAGCGCACGGATATCCCGCGCCGTTTTGGGGATGTCGACGATCGTCTGGGGCAGGGCTTGCGCTTCCGCGATGGTTTTCGCCGGGAAACGGGTCGGCAGGGCAGCGTCGGAGTACAGGCCTTCGTAGAGGATTCGCCGTTGCTCCTTACGCGAGGTCGGGCGGCCGTCTTTCTTGCCGGGAGCGGACACACCCGCCTTGAGGTTGGAACCCAGTCGGTACATGTTGCCTTTGCGGCGCCGCAAGCTGTCCTGGCGCACCATGTCGTCGATGATGGCGCGAAAGACCCGGCGCTCGTCGGGCCGGACGTCCAGTGAGCGGATGAGGTCTTTATAGCGCAGTTCGATGGCCGAAGAGCCATCGAAGAGGTCGAGCACGTCCCGGCGTTTGGGCGGCATTCAAATCCTGCTTTCTTGCGGACGACGGGTGCGTCGCCGGAGGAGAGCCAAACCGAGGAACAGCAGTCCCCAGTGGCTGGAGGGTATGTGTCGGCAGCCGCCATCGTCGTCATCGGGCGGCGTATCGCCATCGGCGGCGGACGCGTCGCCATCGGTTTCGATGTCGGCGACCGTGAACAGACGCGTTTCCTCGGCTTCGGCGCATGCATCCGAATCGACGCGTTTGACTTCGGCCTTGAGTTCGAACGCGCCTTCGTTTTCGGGTGCCCACTGAACGTTGTTGAGGGTCGAGTAATTCTTCAGGGTGTCCCATTCTCCCCCGATCGGCCGAACCAGGAACTGGTACATCAGCGGGCTGTCGTCTTCGCTTTCCGCCTCGCAAGCCAGGCTGACCCGCATGCCCAGCGGCGCGGCTTCGGGGGGCGTGACATCGAAACGGGTGAGCGTCACCACGGGGTCGTCATCGCCGTCGAGCAGATCGGGATCGTTGGTGTAGCAGGCTTTGCCGCCTCCGACCAGAGATTGGCATTGCCATCCGTCGGGGCAGTCGGAAACGTCGCTGCAATAATTCGTGCATAAACCCGACACGCAGATGAACCCGTTGTCGCAGGGAATGGTCGTGGTGCATTCCGACCCCAACCCCCCGACTTCCACTTCCGGCGGCAGACAGTAGCCGCCCAGACAGGTGAAGGCGGCCGAACAGTCGGGAGCGCATTGGCAAACGGCGGCGCAGATCGAGCCGCCCGAAGCGCTGTGCTCCACGCAACGGCGTCCCGAGAGGCAATCGCCGTCGGACGCGCAGGGAAAACCGGTGAGGCCCGGTTCGGGGTAGAGATAACAGACGCCCTGGATGTCGTCGGCGGCCAGGCTGCGTTTGTAGGTTTCGCCGGACAGCGAAGCATAATACATGGTGGCGTCGAGACCGGGGGTGTGATCCAGGCCGATGAGGTGCCCGATTTCATGGACGGCGATGTTGAGCACATCCGCCTTGTCGGCTTGTCCCTCGGCGACCGCAGACCAGCCGAAATTCTTGTTGAACAGGATATCGGCGTCCAAAATCCGCCCGCTCAGTGTATCGAAAAGCGGGACGGTGACGGCGTAGGCATCGCTCCATTCGCCGGGCCAATCGTTTTCGTCGATCCAGATCATGACGTTCTGGCTGTCGTAGTCGGTGGTGCCGACCTGCGTGCTGGTTTTGCTGGTTGCGCCCATATACGCGAATGAAAGCGAGCTGCATTCGACCGCATCCCAGGTGTTGAAGGCCGATTGCAGGGTTTGCTCGATCAGCCCGAAACCGAGGCCGGGTGCGCCGTCGCTATCGGCATACCAATTGATGGGCATGCTGTTCCAATGCAGTTCATCGCCCAGATCGGTGGTGATGGTGGTGTAGGCGTGCAAGGGGGATAGCCACGCCAAGCCCGCCCATGCAAACAAAACGAACGCGATGTAACGAATCATGTCAGCGCACCTCCGTCGGCGAAGGCGAGGCGGGGGACGCGGCAAGCAAGGTTGTCACGCGTTGGATAAGCTCGGCAAGCGGTAGAACGCGAGGTTGAGCGGCCACCGGCGCTTTGGCGGTACCGGCCGCATCGACCGACACGACGCTGACGGAGCCCGTTTGCTGGAACGCCGTCGGCACGCCGTCGCGCAGGGCGATTTTGAACAGCCCCTGGCCCATGCCGCGCAAAGTGTAGGTCCGCTTGCCCGGAGCGCCCTGATCTTTGAGAAACGCGACGACCCGGCTTCCGATATCGAAGCGCGGTGAGCCGGGAATCCACATGGCCACCCCGTTCAGCTCACCGCCGATCTGCTTGATCGTGATGCGCTTGGGCGATTCGCCTTTAAGACGCGTTTCGACGTCGAGTTGCGTGAAAGTCACGAGGCGTCCCGTTTGCGGGTCTTTGATCGTCTGGCGTTCGACGACAAGCCCGGAAACGATCAGGTTCGAATGGCTTGTCAACGCTTGCAGGTCGAAATGTTTGAGGACGGTCGCCTCACAGACGGTGGCCAGCAGAAAAACAAGCAGGACCGGCAACAGGCGGTTCAATCTCCACATCGATGTGACTCTTTCCCTAATGGTTAAAAAAAAAGACCTATCGGCGATTATCGCTGAAAAGGTCTTAAAAGTATAGCTGCATGCGGAAATTTAACCCGAAGACTATCCGCGCCGGCTCGAATCGGTCAGCTTTCGATCATTTCCTGTACTTTGGCGATCATGTCTTCGCGCGTGTAAGGCTTGTCGATGAAGCTGGCCTGCCCCGAGGAAATGAATTGCTGCACCTTGGGGTTGGCTCCATAGCCGGACGAAAACAGGATCTTCAGATCGGATTTGATCTCGCGCAGAAGGTAGCCCAGTTCGGTGCCTTCCATATCGGGCATGATGACGTCCAGAATGGCTAGCACGGTTTCGTCCTTGTGTTCGCGAAGCAACTGGGTCGCTCTGAGGCTGTCACTGGACACGTGGACTTTGAGGCCGATCTTTTCGAGGACGCGCTTGCCCAGGTTTTTCACCAGTTCCTCATCATCGACAATGAGGACGGCTCTGTTGTCTTTCAGATCCATATTCATGACGGCTCTCCTGCAAAGTAAGTCCGGTTGCACCGTACAAGGTTGCGACTCATAGCTTCTGTTACATACTAATCGGGCAAACCGGCAATTTCATGAGACTATATTGTCATTTTCAGGATTATCTGAAAAAATCGGTCATAACAGCACGGAAATCATTGGGAGAAGGAGGTGGATTCAGGTGGAGCAACTGCCAAAGTGCTGCCGAAATTCCATTGGAATCTCTCTATTCAATTCGGTTGTCAGATCCCAAACACGAATTTCCTATCGGAATGCTCATCCTTCCAGGACGAGAGACGACAGGTTACACGAATGTAAGAATAACGTTTTCAGGCGGCAAAGTCAACATTTGACATCCAAGTTTTATTTTTTGAAGGCTGTGTTAGCGACGGCTATGGCGTGCATGGAAGGACAAAGACGTAAGTTAATGATATTACAAGTCGTAATCGGCATTAGCCGCGAGGTTGACCAGCTCTTTGTCGTCGTCGTCGGACACGAGCGAGTACATCATGCGATTGGCTTTCCAGACGACGATGCTGAAACCGTTACGATGGGTGACGATGAGCTCGCGATTATTGACGCGGGTCAAGACACCTTTGGGCAGCGGAGTCGATTCCGTGCCGTTGACCGGCGCAGCCACGAGGGTGTACTTGCGGCCGTTGTCGCCGAATGAGAGATACGCAACCGGACGATTTTGAACCTGCGAAGCGCGGCCGCCGATCAAGCGAACCGTACTGCGCCGGAAGCGGGGAATCCGGATGGCGAGTTTGGCTTTTTCCTGGAAGAACGAGGAAACTTTCTTGTAATCGTCGGACTGAACGTCGAAAGGAAGATCGCGCATATGCTTTTCGACGGAAGCCTCGACGATGGGGGAGGAAACATCGATTCTCGGGAAAAACAGCACCCCAAGAAGGATCAGAACCACCGCGATAGCCGGGGACAATTTGACGTAAAGCGGGGTCTGGTTGCGTTGTTCACGCCGAATCAGGTGGGTGAGTTCGGCTTTTAGACGCACCGGAGCCTTATAGCCGGGCAGAGACTGTTTGAGCCCTTGCTTGAACCAGGTTTGGAAGGCGACGTTTTTCTGGCAGACCGGGCAGAACTTGAAGTGCTGCTCGATTTCCGTTTCTTCCTGGTCGCTAAACTCGCCATCGACATAAGCTTGCAGGTATTTTTCGACTTCACGACAGGTCATGATCGTTTCCTCGCCTCAGCGGGCCACATCTTTGATGGAACGTACCCTTGGGCGCTTTTCGGATTCTTTTTCGCCGTTTTCGCTATTTTCGATAATGCCCTCACGTCGCGCATAATCTCGCAACTCATTTTGCAGAAGTTTGCGTCCCCGTGAAAGGCGGGACATGACGGTTCCAATCGGATGTCCAATAATTTCAGCCGCTTCTGCGTAGCTGAAATCCTGAAGATCCACCAATTCGACCACGCTCCGAAAATGATCCGGAAGCGCCTGAAAAGCTTGCGCCACCTCGTCGGACATCCCCTCGGAAAAGGTCAGATTGTCGCGTCCGAAGGGAGACTGTTGCCAGTCGCAAACGAAACGTTCCTCGATATCGCCGAAATCGAAATTCTTGTCGAAATGCAGGCGCTCCCGCTTGTCCCGATGGTACTTGTTGATGAAGGTGTTCATCATGATTTTGAACAGCCAGGCGCGCCGGTTGGTGCCGGTTTGGTAGTTTTCGCGTGCCCGGAAGGCCTTCAGTGCTGTTTCCTGAACCAGATCCTCCGCGTCGGCCGGGTTACGTGTCAGGCGCATGGCGGTCGAATAGAGGGAATCGATATGTTCAGCGAACTCACTGGAAAAACTATCTTTTTTTCGCCACATGAAAAACTGCAACATGAGATAACCTCACAGAAGGAGTCCGTTTCTGCGTGAATATAACACACTCCAGGCACCGTGTATTCCCCAAACACAAATAATGTCGGATAGCTGGGAGAAAAAAATCGATTCCGCTACTGTCTCGTCGATCTATACGAAAGCGAGCTTCGCCGGGTTGTGGCGGAAATTATGAAAGTAATAGATGAAGTATGGGGTGAATAAGCTGTCACGACAAGGATAATTGAATGGATTGCTTGGAGAGGGTCCGCGCAGCGGATGGGTGAGGTTTCGACACGGGAGCCCGTCGGGAGACGCGCTCCAACACCAGGCAGGAAGAGTAGGATGGGCAACTCGTTGCCCAACGTTCGGGCAATGGCGAAATGGCCTCTGTACTATGATAAATAACCCGCTCATTTCGAGTAGGTGTTTGGAAAACGGTGCATCGAGGGAGCCTTCGAACAAATTTCGTTTCACGAAATTACTCAGGCTGAGTGGTTTTCACGATCGATCGCCGCATCTCGTGATGCGCCCGTGCCCTTGCAGCTTGACAGCGTCGGCTTGCTTGGATAGGGTCCGATCATGAAAACGGCCTTCCACATTTTCATCTCGGCCGGAGAAACCTCGGGCGACCGCCTCGGGCGGGTCGCCATCCAGTCGATCGATCGTGCGCTTTCCGCGCTGGGACGCGACGTACGGTGGAGCGGCCTCGGCGGCGCGCAGATGCGTCACGCGGTCGCATCCGGACGGGGCCAGTTGGATGATATGACCGAGGTTCAGGCGGCCGGTCTGGTGGAGCTGCTCCCGTCGCTTCCGCGCCTTGCGAAAAAAGGAATCGCGCTTCGAAAGCGGCTGGCGAGTCACCCGCCCGATCTGGCGATTTTGGTCGACTTCCCCGACTTCAATTTGCGTCTGGCGAGCGCGTGCAAAAAACAATCCGTGCCGGTTTTGATGCTTGGGGCCCCGCAGTGCTGGGCCTGGCGACCGCGCCGCGTGCGACGTCTGCGAGCGGTCATCGACCGGCTGGCGGTGCTTTTCCCGTTCGAAGAGGAATGGTTTCGCAGCCGGGACGCCAACGCGCGATTTATCGGGCATCCGCTGGCGCAGCAATTGGCGGACGAGCCGGAACCGGAAGAGCGTCGAAATGGGGCTGAAAAAGCCTGGCGGATCGCGCTGTATCCGGGAAGCCGCAGTCACGAAATCGAGGCCAATCTGCCGTTGCAACTGGACGCGCTGCGTCTCATGCAGCGGGCGGGCGAGGCGATCGATCCGGCGATTGTGGCGGCACCGAACATGCTCGATCGGGTTTGGCGTATTTTAGAAGACCGCGACTCGCGCATTCGGCTGGCCAAAGCGGAGGAACCGGCGGATCTTGCCTGGTGCGCCGCCGGGACCGCCAGCCTGGAACTGGCGCTTCGCAACCGGTCGTTCATCTTGACGCACCGGGTTCATCCTGTCAGTTTCGAATTGGCGCGGCGACTGGTGCGAATCGACCATGTGGCGATGCCCAACATCCTGGCGGGTCGCCGGGTCGCGCCGGAGTTGCTGCAGAAACATTTTCAACCGGAGCGATTGGCGCGCGAAAGCTGGCGGTTGTTGTATGATGCCGAGCGGCGGCGCGCCATGCGCCGCGAATGGCGGCGGTTACGCGAAGAATTGACCGCGCGTGATCCCGCTGTCGAACTCGCGCGTTTGGCGCTGGAACTGCTGCCGTGATAAGGTCGGTGATACTTGTGATGATTCGGTCAGGATACCTGTTTCGAAGTGAGGGAAAATGCCTTTTCAGCGCATGCCGAGGAAGTTGATCAAGGGTTTGATGATGCTGGTCGGACTCGGGTTCGCCGTCGCGATGATCGGGGGGCCGTACTATCGGGCTCATCAGACCGCCGAAAAACAGCGAATTCAGGAAGATCGGCGACAGCAAACCGAAGCCGCCGCGCAAGGGGACCGCAAGCCCGCCAAAATGGTTCGTGAAGAAATTCGCTATACCATCCGCATCTTGACCGATGACATCCCCGGAACGGTCGAGCGCTTCAATGCCGCCGCCTCGTCATTCGGGGTAACGGGAGACAGATTGACGGCCGACCGGCCCGCCCAAATCGATGTTCCGCGCACCCACTATTCAGGTTTTTTGCAGCAACTGCAAAAGCTTGGAAAGCTGCGGGTGGCGCGTCAACGTTTCAATACCGACACACCATCCGACTCGCCCGTCCCCTTTACAATCAAGGTCGAGGCGAAAGAATCGAACGGCCAAGCGTCAAAACCCTGAATTACATTGACCTATCGACCGATTTCGTGTACCCATTTCAAAGCGTCGCGTGACGCCTGAATAGCAGTTTAGTTGACGATTCGGCGAGTATGGAGCCTGAATGGAACAGCAGATTACGGATATCATCGCGGAAGAACTGAACCTCGATGCGGGCATGATTGCCAAGGTGGAAAACCTTCTGAATGAGGGGTGGCGAATCCCTTATCTGGCGCGTTACCGGAGCCAACTGCTTGGGGGGATGGACGAAGAAACCCTCCGGCTCGTTCGGGATCGTCTCTGGGATATGAAAATTCTGGTGGAACGAAAAAGCGAGATGATCGCGCAACTCGAAAAGAGCGGCGAACTGACGGACGAGTTGCGCAAGAAAATCGAACAATGCGCCGATCAGCAGAGCTTGAATATGGTTCTCGAAAAAGGGGACGAATCGAGTCGTCAGACCCGCGGAGCCATTGCCCGTAAACTGGGTTTGGAGCCTCTGGCCCTGCGTATGTTCGAGCAGGGCGATGACGACGAGTTGGTGGAAGACATTCTACAAAGCTACATGAAGGATTGCTCGGTCGAAGATCCGGAAGAAGCGCTGGCCGGTGCCAAATCGCTGGTGGCGGAAATCATTGGGCAGAACCCGGATATTCGCGCTCAAATCCGCGACCTGACACGCCGTGAAGGCATCGTTGTCGTGGCGCAGTCGAAGCGCAGCACCGGCAAAATCGAGAAGTACCGACCTTTTTACCACTTCAAGGAATCGCTGCAGTCGATTTCCGTGGCGAGCCTGCTTCTGATTCTGGAGGGCGTTCAAGAGAAGGAATTGACTCTCAAAATCGATGTGGATCCCCACGAGGTTTACCCGATTCTGGATGATGAAGTCATTCGCAATCCCAAATCCATCTGGAAGCGCAGCCTGCTCGACGCCATTCGTGAAGCTTACGAACACGTGCTGGCTCCCTGGGTGGAACGGGAACTGCGCTTCAGTTTGAATATCGGGGCCGAAGCGCAGTTGTTGACGGCGCTGAAAAACAAGCTGGTGCAGGTGTTCGAGGAACCGCCTTTCGGTGCGAAGCCGGTGGCGGCACTGGCCGTGCTCGACACCGTAGCGGCGCTGGCCGGAGTGGATGCTGCCGGAACTCTGCTGGAAAGCCGCAGCAGTGCTTTCGAGGAACTCGCAACCGAGGAAGCCTTGCAGGAATTTCTCGCGCCCGTTCTCGACGGCGCGAAGCCCGAAGCCTTGGCGATTGCCTCGTTCAAAGCGCTCAAAAGCACGAAAAAGCGCATTCGGAAGATTTTACGCAGTCGCGATCTGGGACATCTGCCCATCGTGGTGGTGAATCTCCCCGATCTCTCTCTTTTACTCGGAACCGAAAAAGTCCAGACGGAGTTGGAAGGAAAAACGCGCCAGGAAATGGCGGCCGTTCTGACCGCGCGACATTTTCAAGACCCGCTTTTGGCCATGGCGCGCCGCGAATCCACCGCCTTGACGATGGGCTTTATTCTCAAGGATATTCCTCCCGTTCGGGTGGACGATGCCCGCCGTGAGGCTTTCGAGACGATCATCAGCCGTTACGGCCTTGATCTCAACGTGGCACCGGTGGAACTGCTGGCGTTCGTCCCCGGCCTGGACGCTGACGCGGCTGAAAAAATCGCGGCTTATCGGGCTGAAAACGGTCCCTTTGCCACACGCGCCCAGCTTGTCGAGAACGGCTTGCTTTCCGCGTCCGCTTTCGAGCAGGCGTCCGGGTTTTTACGCCTGGAAAGCGGGAACCTGCCGACGGTGTTGGGGTATCCCGAGGATCGGGCGGACGTGCTCGCTAAAATCGAGGCGCAGCTCCCGAAAACGCTGGTTGAAACGGTGGGGAATGCGCAGGCCTTGGCCGCGTTGGATGCCGCTGCCCTGGTTACGGAAAATCTCGGCGAAAAAGACATTACGGCTTTGCTGGCCGACCTCAAACGCGCCGACCGCAAGGGGCGTCCTTCGTTTGTGGCTTCCGATGCCTCGGACGAAATCGAATCCATCGATGATCTCTCGCTGGGGATGATTCTCAAAGGGAAGGTCAAAACCTTCACCCAATATGGTGTTTTCGTCAATCTCGGGATCGGCCAGGACGGCATGATTCACGTTTCCGAACTGGATCATGACTATGTCGATGATCCGACCAAAGTCTTGGCGGAGGGCGACGAGGTGAGCGTCAAGGTCATTCAGTTGGATCTCGAACGCCGCCGAATCGGTCTGTCTCGTCGCCAGTTGATGGAGAAGCCGGCTGCGAAGGACGGGGATGCACCTCGTTCGGCGCGCCGCGACGGCGATTCGGGTGGGCGCAGCAAAAAGCCCGGTCGAAACCAGTCCGGCCCTCGCGGTCGCCGCGATGGAAAAGACCGAAAACCGCGCGATCGGATGCCGAAAGAACAGCAGCCGAAAAAGGACGTCATTGCGGCGGGGCGTCTGGGCGATGCTTTGATGGCGGCCTTGAAAAAGAATCAGGACTGAATGAGGGGCTACCCCGGCTTTTAAATCCGATAAACCGGTGAATTCCATTGAGTTTAAGAGGGGGCTCTGATAAAATAACGCTCCACTTTGAAAAGTGCGGTCGTTAAGGAGGATAGTGAGTGATCGGTCCGAAAACAATTCTTATCGTTGAGGACAATTCCAAGAACCTCAAACTGTGTCGAGATTTGCTTGAATTCAGGGGACACACGATTCTCGAAGCCACCGATGGCGACGAAGGGGTCAACATGGCCCGCCTGCATCGACCGGACCTCGTGATTATGGACATTCAATTGCCGGTCCTAAGCGGCATGGATGCGATGCAACTGATGCGTGAAAAAAGCGAAACGATGAATATTCCCATCATCGCCCTGACGGCTTTCGCCATGAAAGGGGATGAGGAACGCTTCATGAAAGCCGGGTTCAACGGTTATATCGCCAAGCCGATCGACACCCGGCAGTTTGTCGACCAGGTTGAGCAGGTTTTTCTGAACACCCAATTGAAGGCCTGACCCGGCCGGAAGGCCCGTTAAAAAGGACGCCATGAGCGAGATCCGATCCAGCCGCCACTTGCTTGAATTGAAAGTCGCGCTCGCCGAAGCGGCCGGTCATGCCCAGTTGAACGAATCCACTTACCGCCAACTGCTCGAAATCATGATGGAAGCGTTTCCGTTCGAACATGGGTCCATTCATGTTTCCGGGATGGGCTTTGGTGAACTCGAAGTACTCGATGTAGTGGGGGAGCAGCGGTTTGTCGTGCCCGATCTCGTCGATCTGACCGATCCGGATCACGATTTTCTAAAGACATTGCACTCAGGTAAAAGCCGTTTGACGTATCGAACGATGCAGTTGAAGGGGCATCGGCGCGAGTTGACGCACCTGACCACGCCTTTGAGCGATTCGAAAGGGGTTTTCGGCATTCTGCTGATGGTCGCGCTCACGCGACTGGATATCGAAGAAGACCTCATCGAATTGGCCAGTGAGCTCGGACGTTGGCTGGGCCCGATCATCCGGCGGCTTCAAGAAGTGGAGCGCTTGAAGAAAAACGAAAAAGACCTCCGTCGTCTGACCCGCTTTCCCCGCGAAAACCCGAACCCGATTTTCTGTTGCAACAAGCATGGCGACATCACCTATATCAACCAGGCCATGCACGATTTCATCAAAGTGAATCGTCTTGGGAAAATCCGCAACGTCAAAGATCTCTTTCAAGATAACGGAAAAAGCTTTTCTCATATCTGCCGAACCGTGGGCGAGGATATCGTATCCAAAAACCGCGAATTCAGGATCGGCAGTCGCATCATGCTGGGATCGGTGAGTTCGTACAAGGGTGCGGGCGATGCCTATGTTTATTTGCAGGATATCACCGAGCTGAAGAACCTGGCCCAGGAGATGGCGCGCAAAAACCTGGAGCTTACCGAGATAAAAGAAGAACTGGAGTACCAGACGCGCCGTGCGGTGGATGCGAATCGGCACAAATCGGAATTTCTGGCCAACATGAGCCACGAACTCCGCACTCCGCTAAACGCCGTCATCGGTTTCTCGGAAGTTTTGCTGGATGAGCTGTTCGGCCCGCTCAATGAAAAGCAGAACGAATACGTTAATGATATTCTCGATTCGGGCAAGCATCTTTTATCGTTGATCAACGACATCCTCGATCTCTCGAAAATCGAGGCGGGGAAGATGGAATTGGAAGTTTCCGAATTCGCCGTCTACGACCTGATCATGTTGTCGATGAACCTGATGAAAGAGAAAGCCACGAAACACAGCATCAGTATGAACATCGATATCGACGACAGCATCAGTACCTTGATGGCGGACGAACGCAAGGTTAAACAGGTGGTTTTCAACCTGATTGCCAATGCGTTGAAATTCACGCAGGACAAGGGCGAAATCGGGGTGCGGGTCACTCGCGACGGGGATTACGCCAAGTTCTGCGTGTACGATTCCGGAATCGGCATCTCGATCGAAGATCAGCAACGGATCTTCGGAGAATTCCAGCAGGCCGACGGCTCTCTCACCAAACGGTATGAGGGGGCGGGGCTCGGCCTGGCGATTGTCAAGAAATTCATCGAACTTCACGGCGGGAAAGTTTGGGTGGAGAGTAAGCTGAACATGGGCTCTCGTTTCTATTTCACGTTGCCCATCGCGGCTCCGAAATGGCTTTCCGCAAGCCATACCGGTATGTAATCCGATCTTGGCACAAACCCACCCGAGACGCCCATCCGACACCTTGCAGGAGATTCCATGGGCCGCAAAATCACGGTATTGATCAATGGGATTGAAATCATAACTCGGCGCGATACCTCCATTTCGCGAGTCATTGCGGAAAACGAAGTGCCGGGCGTGGACGGCGCGTTGGGCGCGATCGTCAACAATCGTCTGCACGGCCTATACCAGCTGTTGCGTTCGGACTGCGTGGTGGAAACCGTCAACTATTCAAGCAAAGAAGGCGCCAATATCTACCGGCGGACGCTTTCGTTGATCTTGTGCGAAGCCTTCGCCGAACTCTATCCGCAAATGCGTTTGGAGATCGGGCAGGCGCTCGGGGGCGGCTATTATTACCGTGTCCGCACCAAGAATGGGGAATTGACGGAAGAAATTCTTCAAACCGTCGAAGAACGGATGCAGGAAATCGTGGCGTCCGACCGACCGCTGCGCCCGACCTTGGTGACCGCCGAGGAGGCCAAGGAATATTTCATCGGCAGCGGCTACCCGGAAAAAAGTGTGTTGATCAATCAGCGCAATGTGGCGGAAGTTCCCTGGAACGTGATGGGATCGTTTCGCGATATCAGCTACGGCCCGGTTGCTCCCCGAACCGGTTCGTGTACGAAATTTAAGTTGTTGCCTAAAATTCCCGGCTTCGTACTCAGTTTTCCGAATCGGAAAGGCATTTTACACAAAAAGCTTCCGGCTCAGGAGAAGCTTTTCAATACCTATCTTGAAACCCGGCGTTGGAACGAAATGATGGGAGCCTGGAACGTCGGCCAGTTGAACCAAAGCTGTACCGACGGCTCGGTGTCGGATATCATCAAGGTTTCGGAAGGGTTGCAGGAAAAGCGGATTTCCCGGCTGTCGGATACGATCACGGCGGACAGCGACCGCCTGCGGCTGATCCTGATCGCTGGGCCTTCATCGTCGGGCAAAACCACGTTCACCAAGCGGCTGGCCGTGCAGCTGCGCGTCAACGGCATCCGCCCGCGCATGATCTCGCTCGATAATTACTATGTAAACCGGGTCAACACGCCTAAGAATCCGGACGGCACCTACAATTACGAATGCCTCGAAGCGTTGGATGTGGCGCTGTTCAACGAACATCTGGGAGCGCTTTTAAAAGGCGAGGAAGTGCAATCGCCTATTTACAACTTCCACAGTGGCGAACGCGAGGCGACCAAGCACATCCCCCTTCGTTTGCATCGCAACGAAATCTTGATCGTGGAAGGTATTCACGGCCTCAACCCGAAGATGTCCCGCGCGGTTCCGCTGGAGAACAAATACCGAATCTATGTCTCGGCTCTCACGCAACTGGCCATCGATGAACAAAACCGCATTTTCACCTCCGACATCCGCTTGATGCGTCGCATCGTGCGCGATCGACTGTTTCGAGGCTATTCAGCCGCCCAGACCATCACTCAGTGGCCGCATGTCCGAAACGGTGAAAACGAATACATTTTCCCCTTTCAGGAGGAGGCCGATACGATGGTCGACACGGCCTTGATCTATGAACCGGCCGTGTTGAAGCCCTACCTGTCGCGTTTTCTGCGTGAAGTGTCGTTCAACGACCGCGCCTATGTGGATGCCTACCGGCTATTCCAGTTCCTCAACCTGTTTATCCCGATTTTTCCGCACGAGGTGCCGCCGACCTCTATTCTTCGTGAATTTATCGGAGGTTCGACTTTCGACTACTGAGCGGGTGTGGCGGGCAGTTACGGAGCTTCGCCGGTCGTGATGCGATAGCGTTTGAGGCGACTTGAGTCGAACAGCCACAGGTAGCCTTCATAATCACAAGCCAGCGCAGTGGGTGATCTCAGCTCTTCCGCGTCGTCCTCGGAACCTACCCCGGATGTTTCGTCAAGCAGGATCACGGCCTTTTGCATCGGCGTGACGCCAACGACGCGCCGCTGAATCGGAAGGCTGATGAACAGGTAGGAGGCGGCATTTTGCGCCAGCCGGTAAGGGCGGTGCATATGGAGAAGCGCCGCGGCTCCATCGGTTTCCCGCCAGACCTGCTGGTTGTCCGATCCGGCGTAGTTGGAGATGATCCACGGCACCTGATCCCCCGGACGCAGCCGCCGAATCAAGCCGTTCAGACTGTCGGCGACGTACAGGGCAGAGGTCGTGGAGGTGGACGGATACGTGGCGATGTCGATGGGGCGATTCAAACGAGCCAGATTCGCGGTGCGCTGATCGTAATCGTAACCCGCAACCCCGGTTCCGGCGACGACTTCCGTTACGCCGCTGTTTGGATGGCGTCGTAAAATCCGGTGGTGGCCGCTGTCGGCAATGTAAAGGTAGCCCTGGCGGTCGACTTCGATGCCGATCGGTTCCTGTAAAGAGAAAACGAATTCCTCTATTTCCCCGGTTTCCTCGTTTTCCTCCGTCTCTCCGCTTGTAAGCCGCACTTCCCGGACCGATTCGCCGTCGATTTCCAATATGCGGTTGTTGCCGCTGTCGAGGACGAAATAGCGGTACAGATCCCAGGCGGCCGCGACGTCGGTCGGATAGAAAAAGCGGGTTTCGAGGGGGGTGGACAGGCTGTTACCGGCCTGCGTGCATTCCCCTGCCGCCGTCGAGACTTCGGTATGGCTGTCGTTGATCAGGCGGATGCAGTGATTGAGGGTATCGGCCACCAGGATCGTTCCATCGGTGAACAGGTCTATACCTTGCGGCTGCTTGAAACTCGCCTGGTGGATGGGACCGTCGAAATGCCCCGGAATTCGTCTCCCAAAAGCTTGATCGAATTCAAGAGCGAATGGTTCGTCCGCCGATGCGACGGAAATGAACGCACTCCAGGAAATGAACAGAACGACGGCAAGCAGGAGCAGATGCTCGGTCTGCCGATGGAGGGAAATACGAATCGGGTTACATCGCGTTATCATTTAGGCATAACACCATAACTACGCCGGTTAATCAAGGGAAGTCTTCGGGCTTGTGCGGTCTTTCGGGGAAGATCCGCGTTTCGTTTTTCTTTCCCGTTTCAACGCGGCCAGCAACGTCTGCTCGGCTTGGTCCAACGGGATGAACGCATCCGGGGTGGCCGGTGTCGTTGCGTAGCGCAGGGGTTCGTACAAATCGACCCAACGCCCAATTGCGGGTGCGGATTGCGGATAGGCGGCTTTGAGACGCGCCGCCCATTCTTCAATGGTGAGATGCGCTTCATATCGAACCCCGTAGCGGCGGGAGGCTTTGGCCAGTCTGGCGAAGCGACGCGACAGTTTTGCGGAAGCGGCTTGCTGCGCCCGCCCCGGACGCCATAACCAGCCGATTAAACCGCGTCGGTAGGTCCAGGCGAAGGGTAGCAGCACGACCAGGACACCGAAACTGATTTCGCCGAGGTGCGCTTTGATCCAGCGTTTGATGAAAATCGGCGAGCCGCCCTGGACGTTGCGGTCGAGTTCCGTCAATACGGCGATTTGATCGCGAACGGTGTAGCTGACGATGTAACGCTGCCAGCGGAAGCGCATCAAGTCGACCACTTGCATGAAATCGCTCAGGAGGTCTTGTGCGTAGGTTTCCCAACCGGCGGCGGGCGTGGGGTCGAAACGCAGCCATTGCTCGCCGATGTAGGCTTCGACCCAGGCGTGCGCATCGGCTTGACGCACCAGGAAATAGCCCTCCAATGTGTTGTATTCACCCTCCTGAAATCCGGTCACGAGTCGGGCCGGGATGTCGAGGGTGCGCAACATAATCACCATGGCGGTGGCGAAATACTCGCAGTGTCCCGAGCGGGTTTCAAAGAGAAAACGGGGCAGGGGGCGTGCGGCGGGGCGAAGCCCGGCCTTCAAGCTGTAGGTGAAATCGTTTTTTAGACGTCGCTCGATAAGCTTGGCTATTTCGGTGGGATCGGTGGTGTCGCCCGCCCATCTTTTTGCAAGCTCGGGGATGCGCGGATCGAGAGTCTCGGGCACCTGGGTATTGTAGCGGATGATATCTTCATGCAAAATCAGGGCGCTTTCCGGATAGCTCCAAACGGTGTATTGCTGGATGAATCGGTCGCGGAAAGGCAAGGTGACCGATCCGTTGGCGTGCAGATAAAGCTTGTGGGCTTTGACGTCCGCCCAGGCGAAAAAGTCGTCGTGCATCAAGTAGCGTGCTTCGATTCCTTCCAGAAAGAACGTTTGTTTGGTCAAGCGTCCAGGCGCCCAACTCCCGACCTGGAAGCGTCCAGTTCCGCGGTTGCGGGAAAGCGAGATCGGTTTGTAGGGGCGCGCACTCCAGTTGAGTCCATCGAAGGTATCGAGTGTCGCTCCCCGCCAATAGAAGGGGCGCCCGTTGATCGGATTTTCCACAATCACCCGCATGGCCGTGCTGTGATCGAGTTTGATTTCTCCCACGTCGCCGAGCGAAACGTTGTCTGAAAAACCCGATACGCGTTTTTTCATGCCGAATGAGAGGTTGGCCAGCGCCGAACCGGGGCGGGGAATCACAAAAAAGAGAAGAAACGTGATGAGAACGACTGCCGGAACCAGCAGGGATAAAAAGGCGAGAGAGCGGCGGCGGAACAAGGCCGTCTCTACCTTGCGTTCAAGCATGGGGCGATTGCTGTGTTGACCGATTCCGGTCTTGAATGAAAGCAGAATCAGCCCCCACATGGCGATCATCAGAAACGCGGCCAGAACCAAGCCGAAGGAAATCGTATCGTTGACGATGGTTCCGTAGATGATCTGCGCGAAGGCCAGAGCATATAGTTGCAGATAGTCCCGTTCGCTTTTAGCGGTGAAAAGCTTGATGAGGGGCAGGGCCAGTAAAACCACATCGAGGGCATCGAGGAAAAACAACACCTTGAGGAAAGTCGCCACGAATGTTCCGAGAACCAGGACGAGCGTGAGCGCCGTCCATACGGGCAGGGAAAACAGCGGGGGTTGAGGACGATAAAAAAGGATGTAGCCGAGAGCCAAAGCGGGAACGACCGCTATCAGCAGGGCCGGTTCGTAAATACCGGCGGCGAACAAAACCGCATAACCCAGCGCCATGGCCATCAGCAGGGCATAGCGGACGTGGCGATCGAGGCGGGATCGCAAAAGGGCGGCGTTAGTGGATGTGGATGTCGCCATGACCGTTTACCTCGATGACACGTTGGGAACCACTCGGGTGGGGAGTAGGCCGAGCGGCCTTATACAGGGCCAGGGTGCGTAATCCGCGCTGCAGGCGTCCGAGAGAGGCTCCGTAGCCGGGATCGAGCGGTTGGCCCGCCGACAGGTTGAACGGAACGCCTTGAGTGAAAAGCCAAATCAAAACGGAAGCGGTTGTTTCCAAACCGGGTTCGAAGTCATCTGCGCCGTCCGGATAAAATCGCACGGCGACGCTGCGCGTCTCGCGCTGGTCGAACTCCTTGACATACAGGCTGTCGAGCCGAGCGCTCTTTTTCCAGTCCACTCGCCGGATGGGTTCTCCTTCGACATATTCGCGGATATAAGCGAAGGCATCGCCGTCGCCGGTTTTTTCGGGCCCCATGCCTTCGTCATAGGCGAAAAGCTTGTCCAGCGACAAATCCACCGGCCGTAAACCGGGGTAAACGATCAGTTCCTCTCCGCCCGCTAGAAGGCGTGTTTTGGTGAACAGCAGGAACGGGTACTGGGTGGACAACGCAAACACAGGCAATTTGTGGCGGCCGCGCCGTTTGATTCGGGCGGTGGCCCGCAGCAATTCTTCCCGGCCCGCAGCGAGACTTACCATAAAGGGGCTGTTGTCGGAATCGAAAAGCGCGGGATCGCGAACACTGAAAGCAAAGGCGCTCATGTAACGAGCCTGATTTCGAAAGCGCATTTCAACGGTGAACGGACGTTTGGCGAATATTTCGGAGGGAAAACGCCGTTCGATGCTCACATCCCCCAGGCTGGCTTCGCTTAAAATGCCATTGGCGGTCATGACGGCCAGCATGGCGGAAAAAAGCAGAAAAAGCAGGTTGTTATTGGTTGTATAGCCGAACAAGATGATGACGAGCATGAACAGAAAGAAGATCCAGCCGGACTTAGTGGGGATCAGCTTGCGCGGAGGCGTGAAGAGATAGGCCAGTAAACCGCGTAATCCACGCTCTTGCCATGCGCCCGCCAAACGATGGGGAAAGCCGCTCATGGCTGCCTCATACGGGGACGGGGGTGCGGTCGAGGATATCTTGCAGGATGCCGTCAACCTCGAAACGATCGACCGTGCCGGTGGCTCCGTTCGTCTTGGCCACAACGCGATGCCCCCAGACCGGCAGAGCCAGCCGTTTGATGTCGTCGGGAAGGACGTAGGCACGACCCTTGAGATAGGCGCGCGCCTGGGCGGCCCGTTTGAGTGCCAGCGATCCGCGCGGCGAGACGGCCAGAGCGAGGCGCGGTTCACGGCGGGTCGCATCGATCAAGGATAGCAGATAATCCAGAACACTACTTTCGATCTTGACCGTTTCGACCATCTTGCGCGCTTCGGCGATACCTTTGCAATCGACAACCGCCGGTAATTCCCGGATTTTATCGGGACCGATATCCTGGGAAAGAATTTCTCGTTCCGCTTCGTTGTCGGGATAGCCGAGGCGGGTGCGCAGCATGAAACGGTCGAGTTGCGATTCCGGTAGCGGGAAAGTCCCGTGAAATTCCAGGGGATTCTGGGTGGCGATCACCATGAATGGATCGGGCAGACGGTAGGCTCGGTTCTCGATGGACACCTTGCGTTCGGTCATCGCTTCCAGAAGAGCCGATTGGGTTTTGGGCGAGGTGCGGTTGATTTCATCGGCCAGCACGACACCGGCGAAGATCGGTCCGGCAACGAAGCGGAATTTCTCTTCTTTTCGCGAATAGACCATCATCCCCAAGATGTCGGCCGGGACGGTGTCGTTGGTGAACTGGATGCGTCGGAAGGGGCATTTGATCGAGCGCGACAAAGCCAGACCCAACATGGTTTTACCGACGCCGGGGATGTCTTCCAAAAGCAGGTGACCACGCGCTAGAAGCGTGATCAGCGCAAGCTCCACGACGTCGTCTTTCCCGCGAATCACGCTGGTGATGTTTCGAAATATAGCGGTTATGCCGTTTTGCACGTTCGGCTGTGTGGGGGCGGGCGTATCGGGCATCGATCCTCCTTTGACAAGATTCCTTACCTTATCCAAGAACTCGGATAACGTCAAAAGATTCCCGAAACTCGCCAGATTGGAACGATTTCGATTGAAATCGGCGGGTGCAGGAGAAGACGCTGCTTTGTTCCCCGTTCTCAGCAAGCTCGTTGAAACGGCGAACCTTTCAGCTGTTTAAGGCTTGGCTCCACGAAAAGTCATGAAAAATAAAGGAGAAACTTCGACGGAAAGACTTGCATTTCGTGTGCGAAATGGCTAAATCAGAGGCGAAGATTGACGGCCATAGGTAAAGGCCGAGGAGAAACAGTATGAATTCGCCGGAAGAGAAGACTTACCGTTCGGGTTATGTGGCGATCGTCGGACGCCCGAACGTCGGTAAATCGACATTATTAAACGCGATTTTAGAAGAGCGTTTGGCTATTACGACCCCCAAACCGCAAACCACGCGCGACCGTATTCTCGGCGTGCGCCATTTCGACGATGGGCAAGTGATCTTTCTCGATACCCCCGGCATTCACAAGGCCAAAGAGGGGCTGAATAAATGGATGGTGGAAACGGCTCTCGGTACGATCTCCGAGGCAGACGTGGTTTACCTGATGGTGGAAGCGGGACCCGAGTTTATCGGTCGCAAAGATCTGGGCGAGGGCAATCGCCACATCATCGATGCCATCCACAAGCAGCACAAACCTTTGTTCCTGGTGATCAACAAAGTGGATCTGGCCGACAAAGGCGATCTTCTGGCTTTCATGGGGCGCATCAGGGAGTTGGCCGATTTCGATGAGATCGTGCCCATCTCCGCGCTTGAAAACGACGGCGTCGACCGCTTATTGGAACTGACCCGCGACCTGATGCCGGAAGGCCCGGCTTATTTCCCGGACGACATGTTCACCGACCGCAACTTACGCTTCATCGCCGCCGAAATCATTCGGGAGAAAACCTTGATGATTTTGCGTGAAGAAGTGCCGTACTCTCTGGCCGTCGAGGTGGAAACGTTCCGGGAACTGGACGAGGGACGGCGCATTCACATCGATGCCTTGCTGATCGTGGAGCGCGATTCGCAAAAGGGTATCGTTATCGGCAAGGGCGGGCAAACCTTGCGCCGGATCGGCGAACAGGCGCGGATTGACTTGGAAGCCAACCTGGAACGTCCGGTAGGCCTGAAACTTCTGGTACGTGTCAAGAAAGACTGGACGACCGACCCCCGCATGCTGAAGCGGTTGGGCTACAAGTAAGGATCGATCATGCAAACCTTTGAACGACACTTGGTTATCGCCTTAGTCGGCCGACCGAATGTCGGCAAATCCACTCTGTTCAATCGTCTGGTGGGCCGCAAACAGGCGATTGTCGATTCCACACCCGGCATGACGGTCGATCGTCATTACGGGCGGGCCAAGATTTCGCGCTATGAATATACGGTGATCGATACCGGCGGCTTCGAGCCGGAGACTTCCAACGACTTGCTGATCAATATGCGTGAGCAGAGTTTGTTGGCCATCGAAGAAGCCGATATCATCTTCGCCCTGTTCGACGGACGGGCGGGGATGGTACATGCCGACGAGGAAATTGTCCGCATCCTGCGCTTTTCGAAGAAACCGGTTTATTACCTGATCAACAAGATCGACGGCCCGCGTCACGAGCCGTTGACGGCCGATTTCTATAGCCTTGGAATTGATCCGGTTTTCGCGATCTCGGCGGAGCACGGCGAAAATGTCGGGGATGTTTTGGAGGATGTGGAGAACAATCACCCGAGCCTGCGTATCGATGAGGTCCCGATCGAGGACGAAACCCGCATTGCCGTGATCGGCAAACCGAATGTCGGGAAAAGCACGTTGGTCAACAAATTCCTGCGAGTGGATCGTCATATCGTGACCGACATCCCCGGAACCACGCGCGATGCCATCGATTCCGTCATCACGCGCAACGAGCGAAACTACCGCTTTATCGACACGGCCGGTATTCGTCGGCAGAATCGTGTGGACAAGGTGATGGAGAAGCGCACGATCGTCAAGTCGCTCAAAGCCATGGATCGGGCCAACGTGGCGCTGATCATGCTCGATGCGCGGGAGGGCGTGACCGAACAGGATACGAAAATCGCCGGTTTCGCCCATGACAAGGGGCTGGCTTCCATTGTTTTGGTCAACAAATGGGATCTGGTGGAAAAGGATACCGACACCGCCGGAGCGATGGCCAAGGATATCCGCGACAGGCTGAAGTTCATTCCGTATGCGCCGATTATCTTCATCTCCGCCCTGACCGGGCAGCGTGTGGAAAAGATTCTGCAATTTATCGACGACGCCAAGGAACAGCATGGGCGGCGGATTTCGACCGGCGAATTGAACCGCTGGTTTGAAAAGGTTACCACCCGCAACCGACCCTCCACCCGAAAAGGGAAAATTCTCAAAATCTACTACATCTCCCAGGTCGCCACCGCGCCACCGACGTTCATGCTGTCGGTCAACGATCCCAAACGTCTGCATTTCAGCTACCAACGCTACTTATCCAATCAATTGCGTGAAACGTATGGATTCGAAGGGACGCCCCTGAAGTTTTTCTGTCGTACTCGTGGGAAAAAGGATGAGAAACCGGAGTAGCGGTTGGGAGCCTGCAGATTTCTTTTCAAGGCCATTATTACATAGGAAGTGGCACTTCTTTTCATGTTTGTCCGCAAAAACTTCATAGTCGTAATCTGCGGCTGTGACCTGCTTCTTCAAGACGCTTTGAGAGCTCCTTAATCGCGGAATGCAGGTGTAACAAACATAACTGTTGAATAATGCAGCCAAAATCTATTCAATTTCGCTTGTTTTCCGTCAATCAATCGCCGATCGGTTGTTTTTTGGATGCCACCCCAATATGCGAGACGTTCGAAGGCTTGGTTTGTTCACGACCTGTGAAATGGATGCAAAACGGGCTTCCATCTTTCTAAGCTATTGAAATCACTATAAGATATAAGAAACAGCCGAAGCGGGTGCAAGTGTGCTTCCCGTGCTCGAAAAAATTGGCATTGTTGTTGCTAGATTGAGTGTCTGTGAGCGCTGAGCTCACCCAACAGACGCCTCTCCATCAAGCTCTTAAGCTTGACTAAGGCTCCTACCCTTTGTTACATTGACGGCCCAACAAAGGGTAGGAGCACCTCCCCTCTAAAAAATTGATTAGACCAACGGAAGGTGGGCGCATGACTTTTCCGAATTATGCCGTTTGGATCGCCGCGATTGTTCTCATCTTCGCCACGGGTTGTACGAGAACGTCTGTAAAATCGGATGAGTTCCGCTATTCTCCCGATGTTTCCAGTGAAACCTATTTTCCTGCAAGCCCCGGTGCCGCCTGGACGTATGATGTCGTGTTCTATGACGATGCCGGAAAACCCGAGCTTGAAAGCGCTCATATCACGCGTGTTCAGGAGCGCATCGGCGATCGGGTGATCATTGCCTCCGGTGAAACCACCTTGACCTATACCTTTCGCCGCGATGGACTGTACAAGGGGGAGCATGCCATCATTCCGACCCCGATCGTTCCGGGGGCGAACTGGCCGGTGAATATCGGGGGCGTAAGTGGAACGGGCCGGGTGTTGTCGGTTGACGAGAAGGTGATTGTTAAAGCGGGGCTATTTAATCATTGCCTCTTGATCGAAGAAGAGTATCCTAAAGAAAGCGCTGTGTTAAGGTTTACTTACGCACCGAATGTCGGACTTGTCCGCATGATGGAAATGGGTTCCGGCCCTGAAGGGCGGGTGCGAAGCCGTGCCGATCTGCGTATTTTCCGAGTGCCGGCCAGTGCGGAAGGACTCTAATAGGAGGTGGTCATGCCGCGAGTACTATGGGCATGTTTCGTCTGGCCTGTGATTTTGACAATCTGTATCGTTTCCGGGATTTCCGGTTGTATGGTGGGGGACGATTGCCCGTCCGGCTGGTTGATGAATGCTACCGGCGACTGCATCGATCCCGCCAACCTCGATCCTGCCGATGGCGATGATCCGCTCCTCAATCCCTGTCCTCCCGGCTGGGGGATGAATGCCGCCGGATATTGCGTCCAGTTGGTGGATGGCGATGACGGCCTCATTCCCAGCGATGGCGATGTGCCTTCCGATGGCGACACGATTCCCCAGGACGGCGATCGAGACCGTGTGGACGGCGATGCCGCAAGCAATCAACCGCCTCCTTGCCTCGACGACGGCGATTGTCCTTTCGGCACGCTGTGCAGTCCGGTCGGCGATCAGGGCATGTGCTTGCTGAAGTGCACGAAAGACTGGGAATGTGAGACCTACATCGGCGACAGTTATTGCAACGCCGATCAGCGCTGCCTACCCGGCGACCAGCCGAGTTTTTGCAGCAACGATTCGGAATGTGCGTATGGAAAGCTCTGTCATAGCGAAGTGGCGAGCGGTGTCTGTCTGACGCCTTGTGGTTCCAACGACGATTGCAGCCCTTACGATACCAGTGAGATTTTCTATTTCTGCAACAGTCAAGGTCGCTGTCTGCCTATGAACGACGATCCTTGTTCGCTCGACGAACAATGTCCCCTCAATCAGGTTTGCCACCAGGAACTTTTAAACGGAACGTGCATGGAAGTCTGCTTCGCCGACTACCAATGCACCAATGCCGCCCCGGATGGCGGTTTGCGCTGTAACAGTCTCGGGAAATGTTATCCCATCGAAGAAGATTCCGGATGCGTCGACGACGAAGAGTGCCTGATTCAGACCGTCTGTCATCCCGATATGGAAAGCGGCGACGGGCTTTGCCAGGCAATGTGCATTGTCGATACGGAGTGTCCCGAAGAAGGTGAAGCGCCGGGCGTTTACTGCAATGCTTCCGGACGCTGTGCCGTGCCGAATCAGGATTACGGCTGCGATGAGGACGATGATTGCCGGTGGGAACAGGTTTGTCATGAGGAGGCAAGCGACATCGGGCTTTGTGCCGCCGCTTGTACCAACTCCGCATTCTGTAACACCATTTCTCCCGGCACCGGCTGCAATGCCGAAATGCGCTGCGTTCCCGGCATCGTCGATGGCGATGTGGATGGCGATGAAGACGGAGATCTGGACGTGGATCTCGACCCCGACCCCGAGATCGATGATGTCATTCCGACCTGCGATCAACTCCGGCAGGGATCCATCTACACTCTGGACATTCCTTCCGTCACGGTCGGGATCGAAGTCAAAGACGGAAGTGCGCCGTATTTCGATCCATCCGGTAAAAGCTCGGTTTATTTGCGGGATACGCAAACGGGAAGCATGTTTAGGATTCACGAAAACTTCAGCGACGGCGGCCAGTTGCCCGATGTGGAAGTTTTGGCCGGTGTGTACGATATCAGTGTCGTCAATCGCTACAGCCAGCGAAAAACCGTTTTATCCCGTGTTGATTTAACCAGCAATCGCGGTGTCGTTCTGAGTGTGGCGAGCCATACCATCACCCTTCATCTCCGGAAAAACGGACAACCTTTCCCCTTGTTGTCGGCGGGATATCGCGGCAGCCTTACGCTTTACGACCGCAGTACCCGCATGAACCACGTCATCGCCGAAGTGGGGGGCGGGCTGAACGATTTCTCGGTTGAGGTGTTCGACGCCAGTTACGATATTCTGTTCGATGGCTACCTGGCTGCCGACGATAATGCCAGACAGCGCGCGAAGCTGCTAAGCAACGACCCGGTGACGCAGGATAAGGAATACACCTTCAATCTGGAAACCGTGCGTCTTCAGGGTGCCGTCATGATCAATGGTGAGACTCCGCCGGCCGATGCCGAAGGCCGGGGCGAGGTTTGGTTGATCAATTCTTTGAGCGGGAGCCGTTTCCCGTTTTGGCCCATGGGAACGACCGGTACGGTCACTTTCGACCGAGAAGTGATCAGCGACCTGTATTTCGTCGCCTTTGCCGGACCAGGAGAAAACGGCGATAGCTATCTGTGGCGCAACGAGACCGTCCGCAGCTTCACCGAGGAGTTGGACGATCTGATTGTCGATATCCCACGCGTGCGTTTTCAAGGCGAAGTGCGTCGCGGCGAAGACCCGCTCTACGACCATGAGAATCTGAGTCGGGGCGAGGTCTACATGATCAACGAGAGCACCAACGAGCGTTTCCTGTTGGCCGATCTGGGACTTTCGGGATCGGTGGCGTTCGATCGCGAAATCGGTCCCGGAACCTACTCCTATCGTTTCGAAGGCGCCCTGATCGACGATCCGTATTTCATCAATCGTAGCTACCCCTATTCGGAACACTGGATCACCTTTGAAACCGGCGTTTCGATCACCGCCGATACGAACCGGGATATCGAGCTTCCGGTGGAATCCGTCGAACTGGATTTCACGAAAAACGGTTCTCCCGTGGTGTTGACCAACAACGGAGATTACCTCAAAGTGCGGCGGGAAAACGACAGCCGCGATGTCGTGATGGTTCACTTCGGCCAATTCGAAGAATCGAGCTATCCCACGACCTTCCAAACCTGGCTTTTCCCCTCCACCTATGAGATGCGCTATTCCGGGTCGTACTTGTTCAACGGCTTCCAGGAATTCTATCTGACCCAGGATTTCACGGTCGGAGCCAACGGTACAAGTCAGGCCATCAATCTTTCGTCCCATATCATCGAAGTGGAAATCACGGCCGACGACAAAACCCGTCTGCTGACCGACCTCATCAACGATGGACAATTCGATGCCGCCGAGTTGCAGGTTTATGATGAAGTGATTCGGAATCGAACCGTTGGCGCAACCAACTTGAACGAACAAAGCCGCTTCACCATGGAACGCCCCAGCGGCACCTACTCGATTCTGATCCGTCTCACGTCTGGAGACACCTATGCCGAGTATCCGATCTTCAAGGAGATCGAAATCGACTCGGACGTCAATCTGACCTACGACCTGAATCTGGTTTCCTACAATCTGCAGGTCTTCAAAGACGGTCTGCCGCTTCCCGATTCCACCAGTGGCTATTCGCGGGGAGACATCGTCTTCCGCAAGAGCGACGATTATCGGGTGGTCGTCAGTTACGACCTGCTGGAGGAAGGCGGAGTAAACGGGTTGGTGCCGATGCTGCCGGGTGAATACTCGGTGAATCTTTCCACCGGCTTCGGTACGGTTTTCCCTCACATCCAATGGGTCTATCTCGGTTGTATGGAGTTGCAGTAGAGCATCCGGCCTGAAAGCGTATGAGTGGGGGGATTTTCACTTGCGAGGCACGCATGCTTGGGGTATGCTCTCTGGCTCGATAAAGGGACCGCAATTACTGAGTTATATCAAGGGATAATCACGATGAGCAAGGCGTACGATCCGGCGGTGGTAGAGGCGAAACAACGGAAGATCTGGGAGTCGCGCGGCGATTACACGATCGATATGAACAAGGCCGACAAGCCTTTCTACAACCTGATGATGTTTCCCTATCCTTCGGCCGAGGGCCTGCATGTGGGCAATTGTTTCGCCTTCATCGGCTCGGATATTTATGGACGTTATCAGAAGATGCAGGGTCACAGCGTTTTCGAGCCCATGGGCTTCGACGCTTTCGGGATTCACTCGGAAAATTTCGCTCTGAAAGTGAAAAAGCACCCCGCCAAACTGACGGCGGAGAACGTGCGCAACTTCCGCGAAAACCAACTCAAACGATTGGGCAATATGTTCGATTGGTCCCATTCGCTCGATACAACCGACCCGGCTTACTACAAGTGGACGCAGTGGATTTTCTTGCAGCTTTACAAAAACGGACTCGCCGAGCAGCGGGAATCGGCCGTCAACTGGTGTCCGGCTTGCAAAACCGTTTTGGCCGACAGCCAGGTGGAAGACGGTTATTGCGAGCGCCACGGCGACGTCAAAGTGGAACAGCGCACGCTCAAACAGTGGTTCTTTAAAATCACGAATTACGCCGAGCGACTCCTGAACAATTTGGAAACGATCGACTGGCCCGAGGCCGTCACGAGCGTGCAACGTTCCAAAATCGGGCGCTCCACCGGCGCGATGGTCACGTTCCGGTTGGAGGACGGCGAACTGTTCGAAATCTTCACTACGCGTCCCGATACGCTCTGGGGCGTGACGTATATGGTGTTCGCGCCCGAGCATCCGCTGGTGGAGCGCGTGACCACGCCGTCGCGCAAGCAGGCCGTGGCGGATTACCAGGACGAGGCGCGCAAGAAATCCCAGTTCGAGCGCCAGGAAATGATCAAGGAGAAGACGGGTGTCTTCACCGGCGGGTACGCCGTCAATCCAGTCAACGGCGCGCGCGTGCCCATCTACATTGCCGATTATGTTTTGATGGATTATGGGACGGGGGCCATTATGGCCGTGCCCGCCCACGATTCGCGCGATTACGAATTCGCCAAGGTGATGAATCTGGAGATCACCGAAGTCATCGCCCCCGATGGTGTGGCGCAGGGCGATCTGGGCGAAGCCTACAGCGGTCCCGGTCTGATGATCAACTCCGGTCCCTTCAACGGCACGCCCGAAGGTGAAGGGGTAGGGAAGGTGACTGCCTGGCTCGAAACGCAAGGTTTCGGGAGGGGATCCATCAACTATCGTCTGCGTGACTGGTGCGTGTCCCGCCAACGTTACTGGGGGCCGCCCATTCCCATCATTCATTGCGACAAATGCGGGACGGTGCCCGTGCCCGAGGAAGATCTGCCGGTGCTCCTTCCCGAATCGGACGACTACATCCCAGATGGATCGGGCAAGAGTCCGCTGGCGCGTAACGAAGAATGGACCCGCTGCACCTGTCCGAAATGCGGAGGCCCGGCCCGGCGCGAAACGGACGTTTCGGATAACTTCCTCGATTCCGCCTGGTATTATCTACGTTATCCTTCCGTCGGCATGGACGAGCGTTTCATCGACCCGTCCATCACGAAGAAGTGGTGCCCGGCGGACATGTATATCGGCGGCAAGGAACACAGCTTCGGCCATCTTCTCTATATCCGCTTCATCACCATGGTGCTGCACGATCTGGGATATCTGGACTTCGAAGAACCCGTCAAGAGCTTTCGCGCCCACGGCATCATCACCAAGGACGGCGGAAAGATGTCCAAGAGCAAGGGAAACGTGGTCAATCCCGATGCCATCATCGATCGCTACGGAGCCGACACCTTCCGCTTGTACCTGATGTTTATCGGACCGTTCATGTTGGGCGGGGATTATGACGATCAGGGGATCGTGGGTTGTCGGCGCTTTGTGGAGCGTGTTTTCGACTGGGTGAACAAGGGCGAGAACAAAACGCGCCCCGAAGATTGCGTGCGTTCCATGCATCGCACGATCAAAAAGGTGGGGGAGGATATCCCCACGTTGTCTTACAATACGGCCATTGCCCAACTCATGACCTACATCAACGACTTGCGGGCCGCCGATTGCCGCCACCGCGAATGCCTGGAAACTCTGGTGAAGCTGGCCGCGCCCTTTATTCCTTTCGTTGCGGAGGAGCTCTGGGAAAAACTGGGGCACAAGCATTCCGTGTTCGCCGCCGGCTGGCCGTCTTATGACGAGTCCATGCTGGTCGAGAACACCGTCACGGTGGTGATTCAGGTCAATGGCAAGCTCCGTGGCGAATTGCAAACGCCGCGCGACATGGATCGCGCCGAGGTGGAGAAACTGGCGCTGGCCGACGAGCGGGTGCAGAAGCATATCGTCGGCGAGGTGCGCAAGGTGATCGTGATCCCGAACAAGCTGGTGAACATCGTCGCCAAGTAGGGGCGATGGCGACATTCAACGAGACGGCCGCGGTGTTGATCGCGGCTGTTTTTCGTTTCGTAACCGCAACTAGGGACATCACAAATCACGGGAGACGCATGACTTTCTCCGAAATTCTGCTATGCTGACTTCCATCGCCACCTAACTTCAGGAGAGTTTGTTGCCGTCCGCCGTGCCCGAATCGCGTAACGTGAAATACCTGGAAAAAGGATTTCTTGCCTTTGCGTTGCTGGGGTTAGTCTTTATCGCGTTCAAGGGGCTGCGGCTCGAACCCGATACGGTTCGCGACTGGTTGATGGCGCGCGCTTGTCTGGAAGATGCGGAATGTTTGCGGGCCGGACCGCCGTCGTCTTTCTGGGAGGTGCGCCAGGGTGGCTTGTGGGTGTTGATGTTGGCGGCCGTACAGAAACCGGGACTCGGTCTGTTTCCGGTTTTCGTCGTCGCGTTGATCGGTAAGCTGGCGGCCGCCTGGCTGTTGATGCGATGCGCGGCAAGCACGATCGGACGAGCGGCCGCGTTTTGGGCCGGGGTGCTTTTCTGGGTTTTACTCGCGACAGCCGATGACGTGGCGGTTCTCTGGAACCCGACTTTTGTTCCGCTTGTGAGTGTCTGGTTTTACTGGGCTTTTTTCCGTGCGTTTGAAACTCGCCGAATGGCCTTCTGGCTAATCGCCATGCTGGCGCTGGCAGTAGGTATACAACTCCATCTCATCTTGATTCTGCTGGTGCCGGTTTGGATTGCGGCGCTATTGTGGCGACGGACTCCCCGGCGCTCATCTCTGTTTCCAACACTCCTGTGTGGGCTCGTCATTCTGGCTGCGGTCACGTGGCTTTGTTCCGCCGACGCCTTAAGGTTGACCTGGGAGCGGGCCGACCAACTGCGGCGAGTCGGATCGGGCGGCTCGGCGGGTTTCTCGGTCATTGCGGGGCTTTTACTTGTCGCCGTGACGGCGCTTCCCGTTTTACGGCGACGGGAGAAGCGTGTCGGGGCGTGGGCTTGGAAGGGGCTGGCGCTTTCGGCCAGCTTGCCGATGGCCGCAATCTTGTTTGCTCCGCTGGCGTTTCGCTACGAACCGACCTGGCGGCACCTGCTGCCGTTTCTCCCGCCGTTTATCGTTGTGGCGGCCTGGTTGCTTGCTCGGCTGCTGAAGGACCGGCGTCTGTGGATGCAAGCCGCCGTGGCAGGTGTTCTGCTTATACGCGTTCCGTTTGCTCAGCCTGAAGCGCGGATATGCTTTGACGACATCCAAGTCCTGGCGCAGGAACTTCGGCAGCACGGAGTTCACACCTACCATGACGCCTTCCGCCGCATCCGTTCGCCGCAATGGACCGATATCATGAACGGCTTGCAGATCTATTTGCCGCTAAACGACGCCGATGCGCTCGATGCGCCGAAATCGCTCGATGCACCGGAATTGATGGCTCTCATCAATCGTGATTCCGAGCCTCCGGCATCACTCCCCGCGGATTGGTCTGTATTTACAAGTTTGCACTCCTGGCTGCTGATCGTTTCGCGTCCCGAGCAGGTCGACCTGTCACGATTCGATTATGCCTATACCGATAGCCGCGAGATTCCCTCCAGCGGTTTTCGGTCCGTTGCTTTACGCTGGAACGGGATAGCCGAGGGGCGTCCGCGCGTGATGCAGGATTCGGATGGGCGTCGCTACCTGCATCTGCGAACCCAAGTCCGTGCGCCAAATAAAGGAAGGGTCAGGCTTCACCCCTTCAATAAAGATGCTCCGGCGGAAATCGTCGCCATCGACGGCGTTCCGGTCGAAAAGCCGACCGGAGGTGAGCAAGCTTGGACGCTTTTGCCCGACGCATCCGGCGCGACAGGCGAAATAAACTGGTGGATGGATGTTTCGCGCACGGGGTCGCCCGGCAAACTTCCGTTCATACTCGAAATTCGGGAGGGAGAAGACACCCTGTTTGATCTGGCCGCCCGCGTACGCGGCATGTTCTAACGAAAACAGGCGGCCCGCTCGGACCGCCCGTATGATCTCACACTCGGCGTTACCTACTCTTTTTCGCGTACCTTCACATGCAGTTCGGACAACTGCGCATCGTCCACCGGAGACGGCGCTTCGGTCATGAGACAATTGCCTTGGGTGGTTTTGGGGAAGGCGATGACGTCGCGAATGGAGTTGGTCCCGGCTAAAAGCATGATGATGCGGTCCACACCGAAGGCGATACCTCCGTGGGGCGGTGCGCCGTATTTGAGGGCGTCGAGAAGGAAGCCGAATTTGAGGCGGGCTTCCTCGTCGCTGATACCCAGGGCGCGGAACACGCGTTCCTGAATCTCGGGCCGGTGGATACGAATCGAGCCACCGCCGATTTCGTTGCCGTTTAGCACCATATCGTAGGCTTCGGCATAGGCGTTGCCGGGATCGTTTTCCAGTTTGTCGATATCTTCGGGGCGCGGGCTGGTGAAGGGGTGATGCGTCGATACCCAGCGGCTTTCTTCCTCGCTCCAGTCGAAGACCGGGAAGGTGTGGACCCACACGAAATTATACGTGTTCTCCGCGATGAGTCCCATTTCGGTCGCAAGCCGTTTGCGCAGGTTACCGAGGGCGGCGTTGACGACCGTCTTTTTATCGGCGACGAACAGCAGGACGTGGTTCTCGCTTGCGCCGAGGCGCTCATTGATGGAACTTTGCAGATCCGCATCGAAGAACTTGGCGATGGGCGACTTCCAGCCGTCGGCCGTAATCCGCGCCCAGGCCAGCCCCTTGGCTCCGTAAGTTCCGGCCAAAGGAACGAGGTTTTTGTCGATATAGGAGCGCGAGAGTTTCTGTTCGGGGTCGGGCACGGCGATGGCTTTGACCATTCCCCCGTTTTGGATGGTGCCGGCGAACACCTTGAATCCGCAGTCGGAAACCAAGTCGCCCACGTCTTCCAGAAGAAGCTCGAAGCGGGTGTCGGGGGCGTCGACTCCGTATTTGTCCATGGCGTGGTCGTAGCTCATGCGCGGGAAGGGCCGGGGAACGTCGATGCCCTTGATTTCCTTCCAGAGCGTGACCACCAGATCTTCGAAGATTTCGAAAATCATTTCCTCCGTGGGGAACGACAGTTCGCAGTCGATCTGGGTGAATTCCGGCTGACGGTCGTTGCGCAGGTCTTCATCGCGGAAGCAGCGGACGATCTGGAAGTAGCGGTCGAAGCCCGATACCATCAGAATTTGTTTGAACAGCTGCGGCGATTGGGGCAGGGCGTAGAACTGACCGCCATGCATACGCGAAGGAACGAGAAAATCGCGCGCACCTTCAGGGGTGCTTTTCGTCAGGACGGGCGTCTCGATTTCGAGGAATCCGTTGTCGCTTAAGTGCCGCCGCACGATCTGGTTGACCTGATGACGCATGATCAGGATATCTTGCAGGGGTTTTCTCCGCAAATCCAGGTAGCGGTGTTTGAGACGCGTGGTTTCGTTGGCGTCGCTTTTATCGCTGATTTGGACGGGTAGTGGCGCGGCTTTCGATAGAATTTCAAAGCGGGTGACCGCAATCTCGATTTCGCCGGTGGGGATGTTTTGATTGGCGTTGTCGCCGCGATCCACCACGTGACCTTCCACCGCCAGCACGTATTCGTCACGGATGGACGTCGCCTCGTTGAGGGTTTGACCGGCTTTGGCGTAGTCGAAGACGACCTGGGTGAAGCCGTAGCGGTCACGTAAATCGATGAACAGGCAACCGCCGTGGTCGCGCCAGGCTTTGACCCAGCCTTTCAAGATGACCGTCTGTCCTGCGTGGGTTCGTCGTAGTTCGCCGCAGGTATGGCTGCGAGTCGATTGTGCCAAAGTCGCCATGTTCGTCCTCCTGATCCGCGCGTGCGCGCCTGAAATGAGGCCCTGATTATACGTACCGCGCCTGTCCCGTCAAGGTGAAGCCGGCGATTTAACTGCTTTTCTTGCAAAACCCACCGGATCGGGTAACATGAGTCGCTTCTGCAAATTGGGCGGAGGGAAGTGGACGACCCCCATGATTCGACGTTTATTGGCTTTTCTGGCTTTTATTGTGATCCGCATCTGGATACGTCTTTTGCGTATTCGGATGGTGGACCGTCAGCACAGTCTATTGGCGATCGAGCGCGGGCAGCCGGTTTTGTATGCGTTTTTTCACGGCCAGCAACTGGCTTTGTTCGGTTATTCCGCCCCGAGGCCGCTTGTGCAGATGGCGTCACTATCGAAGGATGGCGAGTGGCAGGCCGAATTTCTCCGCTTGATGGGGTTTTCGGTGGTGCGCGGTTCTCCGGGACGTCGGGGTCGTGAGGCGCTGTTTGAAATGACGGAGTTCGTTCTGAAGGGCTGTCATGCCGCTTTGGCGGTGGATGGCTCGCGCGGCCCCTATCATGTGGTGAAACCGGGTATTTTGAGCCTGGCGCGCGATTCCGGGGGCGTGATCATACCCCTGGCCGCTTCGTCCGCTTATCGGAGTGTATTAGGTAAAAGCTGGGATCAGTATGAAATTCCCTGGCCTTTTTCGAAAGTGGTGATCGTTGAGGGCGAACCGATGACGGTAGACGTGGACATCGATCCCGATGGATTCGAGCGGATGCGCGCCGAATTGGAAAGACGATTGAAGGAACTGACCCATTACGCCGAAAGCATGGTCCGACCGGAGGAAAACCCCGGTGCGGATATCCTTTCGGATGATGAAGATAACGAGGGTGTATGAAACGCTGGTATCCTTGGTTGTCAACGGCGGCGATCGCTCCGCTTTTAGGGCTAGGTCTTTGGCGCTCCGACTTGCGTCCGGGACTCTTGCGACGATTCTGGCCCGAAACGATCCGACTTGACGAATCGGGCGGGGCCGGTCCGCGTTTGTGGGTGCACGCAGCCAGCGCCGGTGAAGTGCAACTGGCCAATAAGTTTGCCGCCGACTTTCTGGCCGCCGAGACGGGGGCGCGTCTGCTGCTCACCACCAATACCGAAAGCGGCATGCAGGCTTCCAGCGGCGGACCATGGGCCTTCGTGCGTCGTTATCCCTTCGATACCTACCCGGCGCTCGACAAGCTGTTTCGCGAGTTCAAACCGCAAGCCATTGTGACAATCGAGATGGAGCTGTGGCCCGGCTTATTCGATCTGGCGAGGCGTCGGGGAGTACCTGTTCTGGTGATCAATGCCCGTCTCGCGCCCGCTTCCATCGATCCTTATCGGCAGTTGAATCGGGTGCTGGGAGGCTATCTGCAGCAAGTCTATTACTGTACGCGGATCGATGACGACCTCAAGAATTTAGAGGACTTGGGGATCCCCATCGAGCGAATGCTGGTAACCGGAGAAATGAAAATTGATCGGGTCGCGACGGCTGCGGTGCGCAAACGTCAGACCAAAGTTCGCGGGCAGGCCCTGCTGGCGGTGAGTACTCACAGCGGGGAAGATGAAATTCTACTTGACGCTTTCGTGCAATTGCGCGACTTTGTTCCTGGGTTACAATTGATTTTAGCGCCCCGTCACGGTAGACGGGCGAAAGGGGTGGCCGAGTTGGTCGCCGAGCGCGGATTCAGGGTGGGGTTGGCCTCGCAGAAGGCTGAAACGGATCTATCCGTGGACGTGATCGTGGAGGATGGGTTCGGCCGCATGGAACGGTGGTATGAGCGGGCGGCTGTGGCCTTCGTCGGCGGGAGCCTGGTCGATCGCGGCGGTCATAATATCTTGGAGCCGATTTTACAGATGACACCGGTCTTGACCGGACGGTATCATGCGAATTGGGCTCCCTGGGTGACGCTGTTGGACGAATTGGGTGCCTTGAGTGTCGTCACCGATGCCGACGACATCGCTCGTGTGGCGGCCATTGTGTTGGACGAGTGGGACAAGGTGGAGGAAAATGTCAGGCTGGCGAAAAACCACCTGATTCAACATGTGGGCACGACCCGACGTAATGTGGCGATTGTACGTGAGATTTTGAACGGAGGCGACCCTTTTGGCGGCGAACTCGGATAAGTGGTATAGCCGCTGGCTGGGCCCGGTGGCGGAATTGTACCGTGGCGCGGCGGCAGCGCGGCGACAGGCCTACGAAGAAGGTCGGCGTCCTCTCCGAAAGCTCCCCCGACCGGTGGTGTCGGTGGGGAATCTCGTTGTCGGGGGGACCGGCAAGACGCCGATGGTTCTGTACCTGTGCGACAAGCTTTCCGAGTGGTGCCACGTGGCGATTCTAAGTCGTGGGTATGGCCGAAAGAATGCACGCACCTATCTGCGTTTGCCGAAGGCCAACCAATTGGATGATAGAGCCGCCCTGTTTTTCGGTGATGAACCGGTGATGATGGCGCGGCGTTTGAAGAAAGTCGCGATCAACGTCGGACCCAACCGCTACCGTGCCGGTTTGAATGCACTCAACAGCGATCCGGTAGACCTTTTTCTGATGGACGACGGTTTCCAGCATGTGGAACTGCATCGGGATGTGGATATCGTGTTGCTTGATGGCAGGGACAACCCCCCGGATTTGCAAGTGTTACCGAGCGGACCGCTTCGTGAGCCCGCCGAGACGATCTCGCGTGCGGATATTGTTGTTATTACATATTGTGAAGCGGATGGCGGTCATCGGGTGGATCTCGATTGGTTGCGGCGTGTGAATCCGACGGCGGTGTTGGCTACGGCGCGTTATGAGGTCGATGCATTTATCGACTGTACGGGGGGGGTCGAAATCGACCGCGAAGAATTGCGCCACCACCCCTTGTATGCTTTCAGCGGAATCGCCCATCCGGAACGGTTGTTGGATACGCTGGCTGAATATGATCTTAAAATCAGCGGGCATCGTTTCTTTGCCGACCATCACTACTTTACAGGCCGTCAACTGCACGATGTCAAAGAAGAGGCCTTAAACGCCGGTGCCGACGGTCTGATTACAACCGAGAAAGACTCGGTGCGTATCCGTATCGCTAAATTGCGTGGGTTGCCGGTTTACTACCCACGTATTCGGATGAAGCTGCTGAGCGGGGAAGAAGCGATATGGGAACGGATCGGTGAGGTGTTGCATGTGGGTTAGCCGGGCCGCCCTGGTTTGTTTGAGCGGCTTGGCGGTCTTGATTCGTTTCCTTCCCAAACCGGTCCTGTCGGCAATCGGCCGCGCGTTGGGCTGGATCTGGTATTATCTCATCCCGATCCGGCGTCGCCTGGTTCTCCGTCAACTCGATGAGGCCCTGGGCGCCGATTGCAGCCGCGCGGAGCGACGCCGTGCCGCTCGCGAGGTTTTCGAAAACCTCGGGCTCAATCTGGTGGAATTCCTGTACCTCGACCCCAAACGCCCCGAGCGAGTGTTGGAACGGATCGACCGGCGGCACTATAGCCGTTTTTCCGTCGCTGAAGCCAAAGGCCGGGGAGTTCTGGTGCTGACGGCTCATTTCGGCAATTGGGACCTTCTGGCGTGCTCTCAGGCGCTTTTCGGACACAATCTGGCCATTCTTTCAAAGACGATCAAGCCCGACTGGTTGAACCGCTATTGGATGGAAAGCCGTCGTGCCTGCGGAATCACGATTTTACCGGAGCGGGATTGTTGGAATGACCTGACCGATCATCTGCGGCAGGGCGGCGTGGTGGGCTTTGTTCTCGATCAACATATGCCCGGACCGCGCGGATTGGCCGTCGAGTTTTTCGGACGTCCCGCCGCAACGTCTTCGGGATTGGCCCGGTTGTCCATCGAAACCGGCGCACCGGTTGTGCCGGTGTTCCTTTATCGAGGCGGCGGGCTCCGGCATGTGATGGAGGTGGGGAACGCGATTGACCCTGTTTCGGCCAACGATTTCGATACGCAACTTCAACTCACCACTCAGGCCTATAATCAGGCTTTGGAAGCGGCCATCCGCCGTCGTCCGGGGCTTTGGTTGTGGTTGCATCGCCGCTGGAAATTGACCGACCCGTAATTTCGCTTGCCTTTTTCCCGTTTCGAGGTTACCTATTCGCGTTACGGGACGGTGCCGCAAATTGACCAGAGAACTGATAAAGGAGCCGGTATGCTGTTGCCGATCAGCACCGAACATCCCCAGCCGCGCAAGATCCGGCAAGTGGTGGATGTGATCAAACGCGGGGGCATTATCGTTTATCCGACCGATACCACCTATGGCTTCGGTTGCGACCTCTTCAATAAGCGCGCCATGGAGAAGATTCTGGCGATCAAACGGATGCCCAAAGACAAGCTTCTGTCTCTGATTTGTTCGGATCTGCAAACGTTCAGCCAATACGGGCATGTTACCAATCAGTCTTACAAACTGATGAAACGGTGTCTGCCCGGTCCGTATACCTTCATTTTGAAAGCGACCCAGCTGGTTCCACGCATCATGATGACGAAACAGAAGACCATCGGCGTTCGTATGCCGGAGAATCCGGTTGCCACCGCGATCGTGGAAGAACTCGGGCATCCCATCATTACCACTTCGGTAGGGTTGCCGGATGAAGAAATCATGAGCGAATCCTGGGAAATCGAAGACCGGCTAGGCCACTTGGTCGATCTCGTCATCGATGCGGGAATCATTCTCCCGTTTCCCTCCAGCATCATCGATCTCAGTGTCGAACCCCCCGTGATCTTGCGTGAGGGGAAGGGCGACATTTCGTTTATCACCCAGTTCTGAATGCGACGCACATAGAACGACAATCCACCATGAGCGATATTCCAACGATTAAACCGTCCCATCTCAAACAACGGACGGATCGTCTACGCAGTTACAATTACGATCTTCCGCCGGAATTGATTGCACAGCAACCGATGGACCGTCGTGATCAGAGCCGTCTGATGGCCGTCAATCGATCGTTGGGCCGGGTTTTGCATCGGCGCTTTTCCGACTTGCCCAGCTTTTTGGAAGAGGGTGACCTGCTGGTCGTGAACGATACACGTGTGATTCCGGCACGCTTGGAGGGAAAGAAACCCACCGGCGGTCGTGTCGAAGTCTTTTTATCCAAGCCGTTGTCCGATGGACGCTGGGAAGCGCTGATCAAGATGAGTGGGCGCGCCCGGATGGGCCAACGGATCGATATCGGCGGGGGTGAGGTGGAACTGGAGGAAGACCTCGACGACGGTCTGTGGCAAGTCCGCATTCTCTGCGACGGCGACCCGATGGCGCTGGTCGAGCGTGTGGGCGGGATTCCCTTGCCTCCTTACATCTCCCGGCAGTCCACCGAAGATCAACGCGAAGAAGACCGCGAACGCTACCAAACCGTCTATGCATCCAACCGCGGTGCGGTGGCGGCCCCGACGGCCGGACTGCATTTTACCGACGAGCTGTTTAAAACGCTCAAGGCACGCGGGGTATCGGTGGCCAAGGTCACCTTGCATGTCGGGCTCGGCACGTTTCAGCCGATCCGTGAGGAAGATCTAAGCATGGTCAGCCTGCATTCCGAGCGTTACCGCCTTCCCAGCGAGACCATCGAAGCGATCGATGCCGCCAAGGCGCGCGGTTCCCGGGTGATTGCCGTGGGCACGACCACCGTCCGGGCACTGGAAACCGCCGCGCGTCGCAATCGCTGGCGGGCTCACGAAGCCGATACCGACCTGTTCATTCGTCCCGGGGACAGCTTCCATCTGGTGGACGCGATGATTACGAATTTCCACCTGCCCAAGTCGTCTCTTCTGATGCTGGTGGCGACGTTTATGGGCAAGGGCCTGATGGACCGAGCCTATGAGATCGCCATTGAAGAGAAATACCGCTTCTACAGTTATGGCGATGCCATGCTGATTCTGTAGCTTTCCCCGCAACCGACGAGGATTGTCATGCCTGCCTTGAATTTCGATCTGCTCGCTACCGATACCCGCACACTTGCCCGGCGCGGTCGTCTGCACCTGACCCACGGAGTCGTGGAAACGCCTATTTTCATGCCGGTCGGAACGCAGGGAACGGTGAAAGCCATGACTCCGGAGGAATTGGAGTCGTTGGGTGCACAGATCATTCTCGGCAATACCTATCACCTCTATCTGCGTCCGGGGCATAAACTGGTCGAGCGGGCCGGGGGCTTGCATCGTTTCATGCATTGGAACCATCCCATCCTGACCGATTCGGGCGGCTACCAGGTGTTCAGCCTGTCCGATATCCGCAAAATCAAGGAAGAGGGGGTGACGTTTCAATCTCATATCGATGGTTCCAGGCATTTGTTGTCTCCGGAAAGCTCGATGGACATCCAGCAGGCGCTCGGTTCCGATATCGCCATGGCTTTCGACGAATGCCCGGCGGCGGGTCAAGACAAAGCCTACGTTGCGCGTTCCATGGATTTGACGACTCGCTGGGCCGATCGCTGCCTGGTGGCGCATACCCGAGACGATCAGGCGCTGTTCGGTATCGTGCAGGGAGGCGTGCACGACGATCTGCGCGAGCAGCACGCCAAAGAACTGAGCAAGCGACCTTTCGATGGCTTCGCTATCGGCGGATTGTCGGTCGGGGAATCCATCGAAGATATGTACCGCGTAACGGAAAACGTCACACCGCATCTGCCTCAAGATAAGCCGCGCTATTTGATGGGCGTGGGAACACCGGCCAATCTGGTCGAAAGCGTGGCCCGCGGGGTGGATATGTTCGACTGCGTCATGCCCACTCGGCATGCCCGGAACGGGTTTCTGTTTACCAGTGAAGGCCGCGTGGTAATCAAAAACGCCCGCTTCAAAGATGATTTCGGGCCGTTGGACCCGGCCTGCGATTGCTATACCTGCCGGAACTATTCACGCGCCTATCTGCGGCATCTCTATATTGCCAAAGAGATTTTGGCCATGCGTCTCAACACCATCCATAACCTGCACTTCTACTTGACTTTGATGGAGCGTATTCGCGCCGCCATCGAATGCGGAACGTTCAGTGAATTTCGCACGGCGTTTCATGCCGCCCAGGAGTCTGCAGGGCACTAGCCGGTTTATCCCCGAAATTCTTTCCCAGTCTGGGTTTTGTCTTCCCTGTTCGTTGCTGCCAACAAATCGAGAATCAGAGAGAATTTGAAAAGGGGCAGGCACTCGGGAAATATTATTATCCTTAACTATATAAAATTTAGTATAATTACACATAGTAGAAAATAGTTAAAACAAATTACTTGACTCTGTACAGGCTATGGAATACAATTAGTGTATAGTTTAAGAATATAAACTGATAATCAATAACAATACGGGATAAAGGAGCCAATCATGGGCATGTTGCTGACGAAGGCGGAGCTGAAAAAAGTTTATGAAAAATATCCGGAAGGTATTCCTTCTCGCGATATCGTGAAGATTTTTCAAAGCCGCGGCGTGAAGTTTTCCGAGGCGACTTTCAGAAAATATGTCCAGATGGGACTGGTTGAGCGTTGCCGCCGGGTCGGTCAAAAGGGGAAACATCGGGGATCCCGCGGTTTGTATCCGGCCTCGACGGTCGAACGGATTAATTCCATTAAGAGAATGATCTCCGGTGATTTGACGCTCGAACAACTGCGCGGATCTTATTTCTCGATGCGCCAGAAAGTCGAAGAAGCCGCTCGGATTTTGCAAGATGTAGAAACGGACCTGCGGGTCCAGGAAGAGGCCAAAGGAAAGAAGGATCGCCACGACGTTCAGCTCGCGCGAGACCTTGAAGGACTGGGCAAAAATATCACTAAAGTGGTTCTGACTCTCGAAAAATTGGAAACGTCGTTCCTCGGCGAGTAAAAAAACCCAAATTTGGGTATTGACAATCCAGTCGGAAAAAGGCATTAGGAATCTGACTGAAAACCGAGGAGAGTTGCCGATGGAAGTTTGCGAAAAGTTGAATGGGAACAACCCCCGTCTAAAAAAGACAAGCAGCGGGCGTAAACGCGATGTTTCGATCGCATCGTTGAAGCGCAAAGCGAATCTGACGCGGTCTGAGCTGGAAGTCTTGTTGAAGGAAAACGAAGATCCCACGGTTTGCGAGTGGATTCGCTATGCCGACGCGATTCGTCCGCATTCGCGTTGCGATTGCCAGAGCGCGCAGCGTCCTTGTCTGTTCGTTTCTTGCAAGCATCACCTCTATCTTGATGTCAATCAGGATACCGGTTCGATCAAGTTCAATTTTCCCGACAAAGAAGTGTGGGAAATGAAGGAGACCTGTGCTCTGGACGTGGCCGACCGTGGAGGTATTACCCTGGAAGAAGTGGGTGAAATACTCAATCTTACCCGTGAACGCATCCGCCAGGTCGAGGTGAAAGGGTTGACTAAATTGCGGCACCAGACCCGCAAGAATAACCTCAAAGATTTCATCGCCTGATCATTACTATTTCTCAGTAAGGGGGGATTGACGCTTTTGCCCAAAGGTGGTAAAAGAGCCAACCATGTGCACAACATGCACCCGGCGAAGATTCGAAAGCGCCGGTGATGGATGTGTCTCCGGCTTGGCTCCATCGCAAGGGTGAGGAAGCGGTATGAAAGTCAAATGTTGGAAATGCGGGAGTACTCTGCGTTTTGATGAGGCGAAAATTCACCGTAAAGCGCGTGTACGCTGTCCCAATTGCAAGGTTGGGATGCTACTTGAAATGGACCCGAATTCAGCGGATCCCCGCTTTTTCGTAACCCCTGAACCCGCCGGCCCTGATTCCTCTTCCCCACAAAATCAAACATACGCAAGCGAGCCGGAAAAGGCGGAAATGCCTTCCATGCCCGGTATGGCCGAACTGACGAAGCTCAGAAACGGCAAAACGGAAACGGGTGATGACACGGGATCGATTTCGGATCATCTCGAAAGTATGCGCAAATCCGCAACGAAAGGTGGGTTGCCTTTCGATATGAAAAGCCGAATCGTGCGTCCGCAAACGCTTCCGCCGAGTTCCGGTCGCAAGCGTGAATCGGAACCGGAAGTCGATCCTTTAAGCGCAAACGCCGAAGCGGCCAGTGAATATCTGAAAGCGAATATGCCGAGTCTGGGAGGCACGTTGAATTTACGTGACGATTCGGTGCGGGATCCAAGAGAGAGCGCCAAACTGCAAAATCCTCTTCTTGTCCCCCAAACGGTCGCACAGGCAAAAGGAAGCGGCGTATCGCTCGTGACGTGGATCATCGTGCTGGCGGGTTTGATCGGGATAGTCGTATTTCTGATGCCCGAGCGTTTCGGATTGGTCGAGTCGGGCAGCCACGTCGCCAAGTCTTACCAGATACATCCCGGCGAAAGAGCGCTGCTGGATATGGTGAAAAAATATCCGGAAGTGACGGGCGATCCTTTGCAGATGATGAAAAAAGCGGAAACCCTGTACAAAACGTATGACAGCCGCGCTTATCAAAAGGCTCACGACATTTTCAGGCAGGCGTTGGTTTTGGATCCGCGAAACCCTGGAAACATTTTACGTTATGTCGAAACCTGGGCGCTGACTCATCCCAATCCCCGCAACATGCATGAAGTCCGCAAACTGATCGACATTGCCGATTACGGTCTTACCGTCACGGAAGAACTCGCCGGTCTGCATCGCGCAAAAGCGCGTTTGTATCTGTTGATCAATCAGAACAGCCGCGCTTACGAGTCGGCTTTGAAAGCTTACCGTCTAAACAACCAGGATCCTGAAAACATGGTGGTCCTGGCCCAAACCGAATTGGCGGAAAAACCCGAACGGGCCATCGAGCGTCTTTCTGAGCTGGTTGATAGAAGCCGGTCATTTATCCCGGCCTTGAAACCGTTGGCGGAAGCATACGATCGGATCGGTAATTTTTCGAAGATGGAAGAAACACTGGAAATCGCCGGTAAACTCGACTCGTCGAAGTGCCTGCTGTGCCTTGAACTGGCGGATATGTATCTCTCGATCGGTGAATACGAGCGGGCCGGATCGGTTTACGAGCAGGTGGCCGCTCGGCAGCCGGATTCCGCGGAAGGCTTGATCGGTCAAGGTTTTGTGGCCTACAGGCAAAAGCAGGCGCTGGATGTTGTGAGAAGCAAATTGTCGGGGATACCCGCAGCGCGCGTTGAGGAATGGTCGAACTCGCAGCAGGTGCGTTTGTATGCTGCGCAGGCCTTTTTCGCGCTCCACGATCATGATCGAGATACAGGCGCTTTGATGGCAAAACGGGCGCATTCGCTCGATCCGGAAGATCCCACGGCTTTATACTTGAACCTGTTGACTCTCGTCACTCAGGCGGAAGGGGTTGAGGATAGCGACGACATTCGCCGAGATATCGAGCGTTTGACCTTGGATTTCGCCGGTAAACCGGAGGCCTGGGTGTTGGCCGGTCTGTTTGAACGGAATGTGGGTAATTTGCGAACGGCTACGGATCACTTTAAAAAAGCCATTTCCGTCGCTCCTGATTATTACCACGCTCATTTCCTTCTGGCGGAATTGTTTCTCGATGCGTTGAATGTGAATTCCGCTTTCGCTGCCATCGAACATCTCAATCGGTATCCGGTCGATTATTGGGACGATCATCTCGGCCACGGATTACTGGCCGATACTTTTGACTACGAAGAAGCTTTCTTGGAAAAGCTGAAGAAAGTCGATGCGGTCAAAGTCGACCTGGATCGTCGTAACCGGGCCGTGGCCTTGGCGGCCTATCTGCTAAATCTCCCGAATGAGGCTGAAAATGGCGCGCGAGCGGTTCTCGATAATATTGGAAGCGATGCCACAGCGAATGCAATTATGGGGCTGGTCCAGGTGAAACAGGGCAAGCTTCGAGACGCACGGCATTATCTTTCGCAGATATTGGGGAGCGATCGCCATAACGCCTTGGGAAATCGATTGTTTTCCAAAGTATTGGCCCTGCAAAACCGTCCGGGGGAAGCGATCGACCGGTTGACTTTGATTCTCAAGGTACATGGTGGGGACGCCGGAATTCAAGCCTTGCTGGCTATTTTGTCCGCCCGTGAAGGCGATATCGAACAAGCGCGGGTTGCGGCTCGCATGGCCTATCGATTGGACCCCGATTCCCAACAGGTACGCTACGCTCGCTATCTGGCGCGCATTTAAGCAGTCGTCGTGAATCGGATCAAGGAAGCATAACAGGAGACGTTGATGAAAGTATTGGTGATTGGCGGTGGTGGACGCGAGCATGCATTGGCGTGGCGTTTGTCGAAGAGCCCGCAGGTGACGAAGCTTTATGCCGCGCCGGGCAGCGATGCCATTGCGTTGCTGGCGACTTGCGTTCCAATTAAAGGTAGCGATATCGAGTCGTTGACCGACTTTGCCGAGAAAGAAGGAATCGATCTCACCATGGTGGGACCGGAAGATCCGTTGGCGTTGGGTGTGGTGGATGCGTTTAAGGCGCGCGGGCTCAAGATCGTCGGACCGACGGCTTTGGCGGCGCAACTTGAGGGTAGCAAAGCCTTTGCCAAGGATCTCATGCAAAAATATGCGATTCCAACGGCTAAATTCGAAACCTGTACGACTCCCGAGGGGGCTTTGGCCGCCGTGGGACGTGTCGGATTGCCGGTGGTGGTGAAAGCGGACGGTCTGGCGGCGGGTAAGGGCGTTCTTATTTGCCACACCGAACAGGAAGCCCGTGATGCCATTGCGGCGATCATGACCGAGCGTGCTTTCGGCGCTGCGGGTGAGCGGGTGGTCGTGGAAGAGATGCTGATGGGTGAAGAAGCGTCATTCATCGCGCTCACGGATGGGAAGACCGTTTTGCCGATGGCCAGTTCGCAGGATCACAAGCGCGTCTTCGAAAACGATGAAGGGTTGAACACAGGCGGAATGGGGGCGTATTCTCCCGCGCCGGTCGTGGATGACGAGATGCATAAACGCATCATGAACGAGGTCATGATTCCGACCATCGAAGCCATGGCGGCGGAAGGCTGTCCGTTTTCCGGCGTGCTTTATGCCGGGGTGATGATCGCTTCCGATGGCGTTCCGAAAGTTTTGGAATTCAATTGCCGTTTCGGCGATCCTGAAACACAGCCCATTATGGCTCGATTGACGTCCGATTTCGCCGAACTGCTCATGGCTACGGCGGAAGGTCGATTGCAAGATGTCGAGGCGCAGTGGGATCCGCGTCCGGCCGTTTGCGTCGTGATGGCCTCGGGTGGTTACCCGGCTTCTTACGAGAAGAATCTGCCGATTTCGGGGATCGAGTCGGCGGACGCCATGGATGATGTGGTGGTGTTTCACGCCGGAACCCGGCGCGGCGAGCGCGGTTGGGAGAGCAGCGGTGGACGGGTGTTGGGCGTTACGGCACTCGGCGACACGATCGAGACTACGCTTGCGCGTTGTTATGAGGCCGTGGGTCTGATCGACTGGAAAGACGTGCATTATCGAAAAGATATCGCCAAGCGGGCGCTTGGCCGTATGTAATCGGCAAGGGAGAAAAACAGCATGAGTAAACAAGTTTGGATCATCATGGGATCCGATTCCGATACCGACATCATGATGGGCGCTTACAAGGTGCTGGAAAAGTTCGGTATTCCTTGCAAAATGATGGTCAGTTCGGCGCATCGTTCCCCGGCACGAACGATCAAGTTGGCCCGCTCGGCCGCCAAGTCGAATGTGGCGTGCATTATTGCGGGGGCGGGTATGGCGGCGCATCTGGCCGGCGTGCTTGCGTCTGAAACGATTTTACCGGTGATCGGCGTTCCCATCGATTCCAGTTCTTTGAACGGCATTGATTCTCTTCTCGCCACCGCCCAGATGCCTCCCGGAGTTCCGGTGGCTTGCATGGGGCTCGGCAAATCGGGCGCGACCAATGCCGGGTTGCTGGCGGTGCAGATGCTGGCTTTGTCGGATGCCAAGTTGGCTCAGGCCTACACCGATTACAAAGCCGCTCTTGCTAAAGGAGTGGCCGAGAAGGATCGGAAGTTGCAGAAGAAGCTGGCTAATCTATGACTTCCCCCGGTTTGGCGCAATGGGGCGAAGCGCTCGCGTATTTGAAACAAGGCGGTGTGGTGGCCTATCCCACCGAAACCTGTTACGGCTTGGCTGTCAACGCCGGTAATGAACGTGCCGTAAACCGGCTGCGACGCCTGAAGGGTCGCGATGGGCAACGTCCCATTTCCATCTTGATTGCGTCCCCTGATTGGCTGGACGATCTCGTCTTACCGCCTTCTGCGCAGGAATGGGCGTTGATCCGTGCCTTCTGGCCGGGGCCTTTGACACTCTTGCTGAAACCGGTCGAGAACGGCCCCTGCTCGTCCTTAGCCATGCCGCGACTCGGGCTGCGTTGTTCCAGCCACCCGGTGGCGCAGGGCTTGGTTGAGGCGTTCGGTGAACCGCTGACCTCCACCAGTGCGAACAGGAGCGGCGAATCGTCCCTGGTCGATCCATTGGCGGTGGAGCGGGTGTTCAAAGACGAAGACGTGCTGGTTCTGCCCGATCCCGCCCCGTCCGCCGTGGCAAGCGGCTCGACCGTTGCGGCAATCGAGGACGGGCGACTCAAAATTTATCGTGAAGGTGCGCTCCCAGCCGATCGACTCGAAGATGTTTTGGCCGGGTTAAGGAGTAGAGGCCGATGACCACCCAAGCCGTTCCCGTTTTCGATTATCGAACGGAATCGCTCGATGGCGCGCTGGAAGGGCAGATTACGCTTATCCAAGCGAAAGTCGGCTATCGATATTCGGTGGATGCCGTTTTGCTGGCTCATTTTGCTCCGCCGCTGAAAGAAACGGAGACGTTGCTGGATGTCGGGACCGGCTGCGGCGTGATTCCGTTGATTCTGTTGCACCAGAAACGCATTGCAAAGGCGGTGGGAATCGAGTTGCAGCCCGAACTGGCGGAACTGGCCCGACGCAATGCGCGGATGAACGATTGGGCGGCGCATTTTGATGTCATGACCGCCGATCTCAAGCAAATACTGGAACACATCCCGGCGCAATCCATGCACCTGATGACGGCCAATCCTCCCTTTTACCCGGTCGGAAGCGGCAAAGCCTGTCCCAACCCGCAAGAGGCGCTGGCGCGTCAGGAACTCGCGGCCAATATGCGTGACATACTGGTGTGTGCCAAGCGCGCGTTGATTTCATCGGGACGCTTGTGTGTTGTTTATCCGGCGGAGCGGCTTTTCGAATTTTTCACGGTTTTGGCCGAAGAACGAATGAGTGCGACGCGAATGCGGCTGGTGCATGGCAAGCCGGGACAGGCGGCCAAGCTTGTGCTGGTCGAGGCGCAACCGCGACCGGGCAACACGTCTCTTGTGGTCGAAGCTCCGCTCATCTTGGAAAACGGCGATGGCAGACCGACCTCCGATGCGAAATCCATATTAACAGGTGAGTGGGACGAGTAAGCTCGTATCTTCGAAAGCGCGAAATCCGACTATTTATATGGAAGGGCGGGGTGATCGGCGGCGTACTGCTGCGCCTGTCGTATCCGGATGGCTTCAGCCACTTCGTTGGAAACGATACGCTTTCCGAGAGGGAAGGGGGTGACCAAGGCCAGTTTGAAATGCGCCAGTCCCAAGGGAATGCCTAGAATCGTCAGACATTCCGCCACACCTGCGAAGATATGTGCGACGAATAACCATACTCCACAAGTGATAAACCAGATGACATTGGCGACAGTGGTGCCGACGATGCGTTCCTCGCCCACATCCTGGGCGTCCACCAGTTGCTTGCCGAAGGGAAAGAAGACGAAACGCGAGAGGCGGAAACAGGCAATGGAAAAAGGAATGCCGATAATGGTCAGAAAGCTGATGATGCCCGCCAACAGCCACAGAAGCCCGCTCAGCCAGCCGAAACCGAAAATGAACCACAAGATGTTTCCTACCAGTGCCATGGTCTTCTCCGCTGAAATATTGAGAACCTGATTACGTTTAGCACATTTGGTAATCGCGTGCAAAAGACACGGGTTGCGCGATAAACGAAAAATGCCCACCCGAAGCCGGGTGGGCATGAAAGACCGAAAAGAGTGGGGCTTATTTCACGTCCGTATCTCGATCGAAGTAGCCGTAGTTGATCGGACCCATGCCGTGGAAAGACGGAATGGCGACCGATTGTTTGACCTGAACATAGCTGACGTCGCCGATTTTGGTGACTTCGCCGTCGATCAGGGCCAAGGCAATCACGCGCAGTTCCCACGCGGGCTGATTGACCAGCGAGAAGGTCGAATCCAGGTTGGTGGCGGTCAGCCCCTGTTGCGGCAGCAAGTCTTCGACGGTGGCATTGAAATAAGCGATTTTCGTGGGGCGCACGCTGACGCCGATCGTGGCGCCTTTGACGAGCTGGCCGCTGCAGTCTTTCACCGTACCGGCCGCCGCGCCGCGGTCGCTCTGGATGCCGTTGGAAACACCGGCCGTGATCGGCACGAGCTGCCAGGAGGTGTTGCTGATGGCATGAACTTCCATCTCGAATTCTTCGTTGCTGTCTTCTTCCGGCTTGATGTAAACGTTCCACATATAGGTGTCGCGGAAGTTGATGTTGTTATTATCGAAGGATTTGATGGTCAACCAACGGCCTTTGGGCACATCCGGAATCGTCAGGTGGCACTCGAAGTTTTCGTCGGGAGCTTCGGTGACCGCACCGGTGGTGACGGCGTTCTCGGTGCTGAAATCGGTGCGCAGGTTTCCGGCGGAATCCATGGCTTCGAACACTTCAACTTGAATGCCCGTGCAAGGAGCTTCCACTCCGAACACGACCACCGCGCCGCGAACATCGATGGTTCCGGCGTCGTCGATGTTTTCAAAACCGCCGGTGCAGCTCAGGTCCAACGGGCGGGGATCGCTGCCGTCAAACAACTGCTCGTAATCGCCGACTTTATCGCCTTCTTCGTCGTCATAGTGAGAATTTTCCCACCAGACTGTGGCTTCTTCCGTGGGAAAAACGGCACACACGCCATCGAAACACTTGCCTTCGAGGCAATCGGCGTCGGTTATGCAGCAGCCGTCTTCATAGTCTTCACAGGTGGGATCGTCGCCGTCGGGATCGTCGCCGTCGGGGTCGTCGCCGTCGGGATCGTCGCCGTCGGGATCGTCGCCGTCGGGATCGTCGCCGTCAGGGTCGTCGCCGTCGGGATCGTCGCCGTCGCTACCACCGGTGTCGAGGGGATCGTCGGAGGTGTTGCAGGACGAAATGAGACCCACACAAAACACCGTAAGAAGAATGACCCATAAAAACACGAGCTTGTTGGTGTGCGCAGACATGTTCACCTTTCTTTCTGTTGGAGACAGGGCGTCTCGCTGGTTGCCGAGATTGATCGATACATGTTCGTATATCGTGCGGAATGCTAGAGAACCCGGGCTAAAAAGTCAAGCAAAATGGGTAATTGCATCGATCGGTGTTACCGTGTGCGGCCTGTTTCTTCAGAATTCGACAGCGCCGGCTGGTCGTAAAACAGATCCAGGGTAGCGCCCGGTGCCCGACGGCGGCCATCGAACAGCAAAAAGGGCGCGGCTTGGCGCTCGCGGACACCCATGGCTTTGAGCTGCTCGGGATAGTGAAGGCGCGTTTCTTTGCGTGCGGCCAGAATGCGTTTGGACCCGATGGGGCCAATTCCGGGGATGCGTAGGAGCTGTTCACGCGCCGCCGTATTGATTTCAAGCGGAAAATATTCGGGGTGGGCGTGCGCCCAGGATGTTTTGGGGTCGCTGCGCGGATCGAAGCCTTCATTTTCATCGAACACAAACTCTTTGGGAGCGAAACCGTATTCGCGCAGCAGGAAATCGGCTTGGTAAAGACGGTTTTCGCGCCATAGAGGGGTGGGCTTGACTTCGGCCAAAGGCGTGTCGGGAACCGGATTGTGGGCGCTGAAATATATTCGCTTCAGGTTGAGTTGCCGGTAAATGCGGCCACTGGCTTCCACGAGTTCTCGGTCGCTTTCACCGGCCGGACCGACCACGAATTGGGTGGTCAGCCCTTTGCAGCGGTCGTGACGAGTTTTGCGTTTCAAAAGGTGGTGGGCCGTGTTCATCACCTTTTCCAAGCTGTCGCTCAAGCGTTTTTCCGGCGCAATGCGGGCGAGTCGCTGATCGCAGGTGGTTTCAAAATTTACCGAGACCCGGTCGGCCAGGTGAATGGCGCGTTCGATTTGCGCGTCCTCGATTCCCGGTAGCAGTTTCAGATGCAAGTAGCCTGTGAAATGGTAGCGGCTGCGGACTAGTTCCGCCGTTTTCAGCATAGCATCCATCACCGTCGTGGTGTCGGCATAAATGGAAGACGAAAGGAAAAGCCCATGCGCTTTCTTTCGATGCCACAGGTCGCCGAATAAACCGGCCAGTTGGTCGGGTTTGAAGGTGGTCCGCTCCGATGATCGATTGGCTCTCTGGGCGCAATAGAGGCAGTTGTAGCGGCAGGCGTTGGACATCAGCACTTTCAGCATCAACTGCACGCGTCCGTCGGGCATGACGGAAGGGTAGATCCACTTGTCCAGTTTCAGGTCGCGTTTGCGTCCTTCGCCGCAGGTGCCGCAGGCCAGGTCGAACTTAGCCGCTCCCCCGAGAATATCCAGCTTGCGGTCGATGTCGGGAGCGGCTTTGATCAACATGAAGAACCTTCCGGGCCGTCGCCGTTACGAATTAGAGCAGGTTGCTGGCCATGTCGGCCAGTTCGCTGCGCTCTCCTTTGACCAGGTTGATATGGGCGTGCAGGCGTTGGCCGCGCATCCGATCGACCAGGTACGTCAGCCCGTTCGACTGGGTGTCGAGATAGGGCGTGTCGATTTGGAAAATATCGCCGGTAAGCACGATTTTGCTGTCGGAGCCCGCTCGGGTGATGATGGTTTTCATCTCATGCGGGGTAAGGTTTTGCGCCTCGTCCACGATGAAGAAAACCTTGTCCAGGCTGCGGCCGCGGATAAACGCCAACGGGGCGATGTAGAGTTTTTCTTTCTCCAGCATGTCGTTGATACGGTTCGATTCTTCGCTACCGGTCGAGAACCGATGTCGAATAACCCCCAGGTTGTCGAACAGCGGCTGCATGTAGGGATCGAGTTTCGATTGGATGTCGCCGGGAAGATAACCGATATCGCGGTTGCCCAGCGGCACCACCGGACGAGCCAAGTAGATTTGGCGGTAGTGGCGGCGCTGTTCCAGGGCGGCGGCCAGGGCTAGAAGCGTTTTTCCGGTACCGGCTTTGCCGGTGATGGTAACCAGTGGGATGTCGCGGTTCAATAGCGCATCCATGGCGAAGGTCTGTTCGGCATTACGCGGCTCGATACTATAGGAAACGCGACGCGTAACCCGTTCCATCATTTTTTCGTCGGTATTGTAGCGAGCCAAGGCGCTGGTGCTACCGTTGCGCAAAATGAAATACTGGTTGGCCAGCGGCGGATCCGGTAGATCGAACTCGGAAACATCGATTTTTCCGTCACCTTGGTAGAACTGAGCGATCAGATTGGGGTCCATCCCTTCTTGCAGACGAATCCCGGTGTAGAGCTCTTCGATGTTGCGCACTTTATCCGAGCGGTAGTCCTGTGCAATAATGCCAAGTGATTTCGCTTTCATGCGCAGATTGATATCTTTGCTGACGACGATAACCTGTCGGCCGGGGTTCGTTTTCGCGAGTTGATCGGCTACGGCCAGGATGCGATGATCGGCCTTGGACATCGAAAAGGCACTGGTTACGAGGTCCGATTTAGGCGCGCCTACTTCAACGTAAAGGCGTCCGAGTCCTTCTCCTAACGCCAGTCCGTCGCTGATCAACTCGTCTCCGGAAAGCCGGTCGAGTTCACGGATAAATTCGCGAGCCTGGAAGTGGATGGAATCACTTCCTTTTTTGAATTGATCCAGTTCCTCCAAAACTACGATGGGTAAGACGACATCGTGTTCTTCAAACTTGTAAATCGCCTGGTGATCGTGCAGCAGGACGTTGGTATCCAAGACGAACAGTCGGGTAGCTTCTGACGTTGCAGGGTCTTTAGTCGAAGTGAGTGACATTCGGCATCTCCGTTTATTTGGGTAGACGTCGCGCGCTCCACTCATTATATCCTTTTGTTCGTTTCCTGCCAACCGTAATTTGTTTTACCCGAGCCGAAGACGGACCGATGGTTTCGACTTTGGAGTATTGTCAATCAACCCAGTATTATGTTATAGAAAAACGCCGACTTATCGAGAGGGTTCCACTGGACAGGGGAACCGCCCCTTTTTTTTAAAATTGGCGGGAAATCGCCTCGCAACAAGGAGCGACGCATGGGAATGCGGGATAAATGGAAGGACTTCATTGAAAAGTTCACGATATTGAAAAGTGCTCCACGCGAGTTGTGGGTGGTGTATGTCATCAATATCATTGAATACATTGCCTACACCCTGATGCAGTTCTCGTTGATGCTGTGGTTGATGAAGGATCTCAATCAGTCGGACGAGCACGCCGCTTATGTCTTGATGGTATGGGGGATGATCCTGTCGGCCATGATGGTCGTGGCGGGTATGATCACCGATGGTCTGGGTATCAAGCGCAGTTTCTGGTTGGGTTACGCCTTTTGCGTGCTGGGGCGTCTGTTTATCGCATTCGATATGCATTACTGGGCGGCACTGATCATCGGCCTGGGACCGATTGCGGTGGGTATGTCGCTCATGTCGCCGGTGGTGGCGGCGGCGATCCGGCGTTATACCGATAAAAACCAGCGTTCCATGGCGTTTTCCATGTTCTATGTTCTGATGAACGTGGGCTATGCGGTGGGCGGCTGGGGTTTCGACGTGATCCGCGCGATGGTCAAGAACTGGGGCGGCAGCGTGTCGATGCTGGGCTACGCCATGACGGAATTCCAGTTCCTCTTCTTTCTTTCCGGCGTGTTGACGGTCGCGGGGTTGTTGATCATTCAATTCTTCTTGCGTCGCGGTGTCGCAGTGGATGAGGATAGCGGCGAAATCACCACTTCCGTACAAGCCACCAAAACCGAGAACCCGGCTAAAATATTCATCGAGGTCGTGCGCGAGAAGCCTTTCTGGTTGTTTATTCTATTTCTGCTGTTCCTTGTCGGAGTCAAAAGCGTTTTCTATCACATGCACTATACTTTGCCGCCTTTCGCGGAGCGTTACATCGGTGAAGGGGCCAAGTTCGGCACGGCCTGGGGCTTCCTCAACCCCTTTATTATCGTGGTGTTTGTGCCCTTTATCGGAGCCCTGACGCAGAAAATTTCCTCATTCAAGATGATTGTGTTGGGTTCGTTCATTTCGGCCTTTGCAACGTTCATTCTGTGTATTCCGGGCGAGGTGTTCCAGCCGTTGGCGGATAGCTGGCTGGGGAGCGTAACGGCCACCCTGTTGGCGGTGGAAGGGGATTTGCATCCCTGGTACTTCCCCTTGATCCTTTTCACCATCGTGTTCACCATTGGCGAGGGAATCTGGTCGCCACGTTTGTTCGAATATACGGCCTCGATTGCGCCCAAGGGACGGGAAGGTTCCTACATGAGTTTGTCGATTCTCCCCTGGTTTGCTTCCAAGCCGGTTGTCGCGGGTCTGCAGGCCTGGATTTTACCGGCTTACGCGCCCGAGGGAGGGCCGTTCGACCCGGTGATGTTCTGGGGAGTGATCGGCCTGACGGCGCTCTCATCGCCGATTCTAGTGCTCTTGTTCAAGAAGTGGATTCAAACCAGCGGCGAATCGCAACCGCAGGCTGAAGCCACCTGATCGTCGAATATCCATGAGTTTGCAACGGAGTGAGATTTCTCGCTCCGTTTTTTTGTTTATGCGCCGCAATGCACGTAGAAAAATGCAAAATAATCGAGAACGAGACGTCGCTAGTTGAAATAAGTGTGAATATTGACGAATCGTGAATGTAGAAAAATGCAGAAAACGCAAAATATGGTTGACAGTATTGTGCGAGGGGCGTAGGTTTTCCCTAACGACGATTTCAAAGGAGATGGGCTGATGGGAACCGATTTACGCAGACGCAGGAAAGATCGTTTAACGGCGATCGGTATTTTGCTATTCAGCCTTTTTCTCCCCGTCCTCGCCCAAGCGCAGGATCCGCAGAACTTGACCATCGATACCGGCACGACGGCCTGGATGCTGGTCTCCACAACCTTGGTTTTACTCATGGTTCCCGGCCTTGCCATGTTCTACGGCGGCTTGGTGCGTACCAAGAACGTGCTGGGCACGATGATGCACAGCTTTGCCGCCATGGCCATTATCGGCGTTTTGTGGACGGTTTGCGGCTATGCGATGGCCTTTGGACCCGGTAGCGGCTGGGTGGGCTGGGATTGGGATCTGGTTCTGTTGAGCGGGATCGACAATTCCTTGTATCCGATCGACGTCAATGGCGTTGAAATGGCGATCCCGACCTTGGTTTACGCCATGTTCCAGGGCAAGTTCGCTATCATCACGCCCGCTCTGATTGCCGGGGCCTTTGCGGAACGTGTTCGCTTCGGTGGTTTTTGTCTGTTCATCGCCTTGTGGAGCCTGTTGGTTTATAACCCGCTTTGCCACTGGATCTGGGCGGGGGACGGCTTTCTGGCGGGAAAAGCCATCGATTTCGCCGGTGGAACGGTGATCCATATTTCCTCCGGCGTTGCCGGACTGGTTACGGCGCTCTATCTAGGATCCCGACGCGGATATCCCACCACAGCCATGCATCCCAGCAACTTGGTGATGACCATGATCGGGGCTGGGTTGCTATGGGTGGGGTGGTTCGGCTTCAACGCAGGCAGTGCGGTTTCGAGCGGTCTGCAAACCGCCCAAGCACTCACCGTTACCCAGATTTCGGCCGCTTCGGGGGCGTTGACCTGGATTCTGATCGAATCCCTGCATGTGAAAAAGGCCTCCAGCCTGGGGATGGTGTCGGGTATTCTGGCCGGATTGGTGGCCATTACGCCGGCGGCCGGGGACGTTCAGCCGTATGGGGCGATCATACTTGGGGCGTTGGCTTCGTTGATCTGCTACGGCGGCATTCAGTTGAAAAGCCGACTCGGTTATGACGACTCTCTGGATGTTTTCGGCATTCACGGCGTTGCCGGGATTGTGGGGGGCATCGGACTGGCCTTCCTCTTGCGTCCCATGGAAGGGCGTCTGCCTTTCATGGATCAGCTCTTCTACCAGGGCGAAGGGATTCTGGTCAGCTTGGTTTATTCGGGGATCATGACCTTGGTCCTGATCGTTCTGGTCGATAAACTGGTTGGTTTCAAGATGAAAGAAGCGGAACAGATGGCCGGGATGGATCACACGTTGCATGGTGAAGAGGCTTATGGCCTGTTGAACCTCGATTAAGCGCAAACCTGGAACCATCAAACCTGCATCGCGGGGAAAAGAAGATGAAACTGATCGTCGCCATCATTGAACCGGACATGCTGAATAAAGTTCGCGAATCGCTGATCCGGGCGGAAATCACCCGCATCACGGTCAGTCGCTGCACCGGGCGGGGACGGGCCACGCAAACCTACTATTATCGCGGGCAGCAGGTCGCACCGACCTTGCATCCCAAGGTGCGCCTCGAAATCGCCTGTAACGATGAATTTGTAGAGATCTGCGTCAATGCGATCATGGAAGCGGCCCGGCACGAGGAAGGCGAAACCGGGGACGGCAAGATCTTTATCCTGCCGCTGGAAGACTGCATCCGCATTCGCACCGGCAACCGTGGAAGCGGGGCGATTTAGCCGGAACGCAAAGCTCGCGTGCAGCTTCTTTGCGTTCGATAAATCCGAAGTTGTGCGTTCTAGTTGTCGATGAAGCGTAGCTGTAAAACACCCGAGAAAGAATGTTCGGCGCCCGAGGCGTTGTCCACCGCTGCCAGCGCGAAGGGGTAACGGCGCGTGAGGTCGTCGAAGGCGACATCATCGGCGTGACCGGTCACTCGTTTCCGTCTGAATTCGACCGTCCAGAACCCGTTTTCCCAATACCCGGCGGCTTCGACGTCACCCCGGCTACCATCCGGGCGCGACAGCAGATAGCCGGGGATGCGCGTGCCGGGTTTGAAGACAGCCTGCGCCGGAATGGGTTGTGCCGTTTGGGCGAACAGGAAACGCGGGTCGGTCGGCTCGTGCGCCGGATCGTGCATGAAAGCCGGACCATCCCCACGGTCGTTGACGTTTTCGACGGTTCCCGGCTTTTGGTCGGTTGCGTCGCCATGGCGTCCGCCGTCGCTTCCGGATCGAATGTGGGTGATATGCTTGTCGTCGCAATACCCCGCCGGATTGCTGCGGGCGGCTTTCCAGTGCCAGATGTCGCCCAACCCCGGAGATTCCAGATATTTGGATGCACTGACGTCCAGGTGACAGGTGACCAGGCAGCCTTGCTGGCTGAAGTCGGGAATCGAAACATCCCAGAGGAAAAGGACGCGGTCTTCGTTTCCGGGCTCTCCGGCGCGAGTCCGACCGAGCTTGTGCCACTTTCCATCAGATCCCATTTCCCACATCGCTTTTTCAGCATCGTCCCGCCGATCCGGCCAGCGGGCGGCGATGAAAATGTCGGTGTCCGAGTGAAGCGCTCGCAGCTCGACCGCGATGCGTCCGATGCTGTTTCCACCCATGATCGGAACGAGCAGGGGAGCGGCCGTTTTCCAGAGTCCCTCGTCGAGTCGCCCATCGAGGGTGAGCGGGACATCCGTAGAAAGGCGGCGGGAAAGGAGTTCCACCGTTCCATGTGCCGTGTCTTTATGGCAGCTTTGGCAATCGCTTCGTTCGAAATGCGCGTGAGCGATGACGGCGAGATCGCGGCCGGATGTGTCGCTTTGCGGTCGGGCATCGACAATTTCGGCGATGTTCGTCCAGCGCGGATTGGCCGGATGACAGGTGAGGCATTGTTCCGGCTGAAACGTGATCGGTTGCGGTTGGGTGACGGTCCCCGCAAGGGTCCGGCCTAGATTGGTGATTTCCAACCAGAGCGAAGGGTCGTGGCATTCCAGGCAATCGACGGATCGATGCGCACCGGAGGCCCAGCCTTCGACTCCTTCTTGCATGATGTGGCAGGAAGCGCAGGCAGAGGGTTCGGAATGAAGGTGCGCGCGCCAGAGAAGGGAGAACGCACCGATAGCCGCAATCATCGCCAGCAGGACAATCAGGCGTTTGCCGCTTTGTTTTTTCATGAAACCTTCAACCAATCCTTACGCTTAAAATCGCCGGTTGCCCCTCGAATCAGTAGCGGATTTCCGCGCTGAGAATGGCGTTGGTTCCGGCTCCATAGACCCCGGAGGCATGGTATTTGTACTTCGTGTTCGTCAGGTTCTCGATATTCAGAACCAGGCTCGCCATGTCGTACATGTCCAGACCGGAACGGGCGTTCCAGGTCACCCAGCCGGGGGTACCGCCTACGGGGATGCGCACATCCTGCTTGTCGTTGTCGGACAAACGGCTTTGCTTGGAGGCGAACAGCAGATAGGTTTCGGCGAAGAAGGCGTAATGGCTGTTGAAACGCTTGTCCCAGCGCAAACCGGCGTTGCCGAAAAACGGCGGAATCTTGGAAAGCGGACGACTGCTGCGGTTCTGGGGATCCGCCGCCTGGGCGTCGTCGTCTAGCAGTTCTTCGCCATAGGTGTACGTGAGGGCGGTGGCGAGAGAAAAACCCTGCCACAGCTTGAAGTTAAGCTGGCCTTCAAAGCCGTACAGGCGGGCGTGGCCGCCGTTGGCGTTTTTGACGACGGGCAGGTCGTTGTAGGTTTCTTCTCCATCGAGCGTGGCCGGTTCGCGGCGGATGAAATCGGACAACAACGTGACATATCCGGCCAGACTGCCGCTCAGTCGCCAGACGTTGAAACGGTTGAGCAGTTCGAAGGTATCGGAGCGCTCGGGGCCCAGGTCGTCGTTCTGAACCTGATACCAGTCGCCACGGTCGCCGATGGAAACCGTCTCATCCATATTGGGGGCGCGGAAACCCTGGGACCAGGTGAAGGCGCTCATCCAGTGATGTTTGTAGGAACCCTGGATGCCGAGCATGAAGATGTGCGCCTGGTTACCGTAGTCGACCGCCGGAGCATCCTCGCGGGCATCGGCGGTTCCTCCCATATGCTGGAAACGGTAACCGGCGGTGAGGCGCAGCCCGAAATCCAAGTCGGTCGGTAGGGCCTCGCCATTCACCGACACATACGCGCCGCCCAGTTCGTAGTCCGATCCTTCCGGGTAGGCGGCTTCTCCTTGTGAACGTGCCCCGCTGATGCGGTCGAACGACTCATTGGACGACTCGATCAGATCTTTGTGATATTCCGCGCCGTAAACCAGCCGCAGGCGATCATCGAGCACGTTGGTGTGAAACTGAGCGTCCACGCCGATGGTGTTGACAGTGATTTTGTCGTTCGATGTTTTCTGTACGTAGTTCAGATCGTCATCCAGGTTGTCGGTCTGCTTGTCTTCGAAAAAGTGCTGATAGGAAAGCGTCAGTTCGAGTTTGGTGGAAATCGGCCTGAAAATCATGTTGGTTCGGGCGTAAAGAAGGTCGTGATCGTTCTGGTACAAGTTGTATTTGTGCTTGCTTTCAAGTTGTTCGGCACGGCCGACATCCGTCATGCGGGTGAGGTGATAACCCAGTGTCACCGTCCAATCCTCGAAAAATCCTTCGGAAAGGCGGGCGGTCAGCTTGCCGGAGGCGTTGACCTGCTGATAGGACGTGTAAGGCTGTGTTCCGACTCCGCGGCCTCCTTCCAGGTTATCGAAATCCTTGAAGGTTACGGACGCATTGGCCCCGAACCAGGAATACCCCATGTCGACGAGACCGTGGCCGGTTTTATCCCGTGCCGCGCTGCCGTAACGCCCCGCCAATTCGAAATTCGCGCCGAATCGGTCCGATTGTCGACGGTCGCGTGGGGTGTGGGTACGCGCGTTGATGGTGGCGCTGAGCGAATCGGAGCCATAAAGGATGGAGCCGGGTCCGCGTACGACTTCCAGTTGTTCGATTTCGTATTGATCGAGCAAGTTCAGATATTGTAGCGGACCGGTGCGGAAGACGGCGTTGTTGAGCCGAATGCCGTCGATCAGAATCAGCACCTGGGGGCCGACCATGCCGCGAATGATGGGAGAGCCGCCTCCATAGTTGGTCGATTGCACGAAAACGCCGGGAGATTCTCGGAGCGCTTCGGGGATCGTCCTCGGTTGACGTTCGCGTAATTCGTCTTTGCTGACGATATCGAGGCTGCGTCCAGACAAAAAGGGCTCTTCTTCGACGCGATTGGCGGTGACGACGGTCTCCGGCAGGCTGGTCGCGTCGTCACGGTTATCCTTCGCCTCCGCATCGTTTGCTGGTTTCTCTGGGGGAGCGGCGTTTGCTTCGGGGGAAGTCGGAAGCTCGGAAGATTCTTGCGCCCAAGTCGACAGGCTGACGAGCATCAGGACAAACATCAAGACAACGGATATCCAGGGGCGAACACGTATTGCAGACATCTGATTGCTTTCTTCCTTATAAGTTGGAAAAGTCGTCGGTTCTTGTTGCATGATCCATATGTCTGGGCGATATATCATGGAATCGATCGATTAAAAAGTGGATACTTGTGACTTTGAGTTAAAAATTCTTAATCGTTCCTGAAAAGATGTCTTCCAATGGAAAACGCCCGGCTTGTGCGGCCGGGCGTGATACGTTTGAAAACAGGGAAGGGTTTACGGCGCGGGTTTGCAGGTGGTGGACTCGACGTTCATCTTTTCGGTGATGTGATCCCGCCATTTTTTCTCGCCTTCTTCTTGCATGCGGTAGCATTTGGTGCGCGAAATCTTGCAGTTGTCCAGGCAGAGTTTGTGATGTGGATCGAGAACCGGCTTTTGCAGAACCTGGGTTTGCGTGCCGCGGTTGACGATTTCCGACCGGGCCCGTTTTTTGGGGCACGTTTTCTCGCAGGTTTCGTAGGTTTTACCGCATTCGTAATCGGTTTTTTTGGATGAGACGAATTTCTCGATCAATGCGGCTTGGGCCGCGGTCTTGGCGGCGTCTTCGGCCGCTGCGGTCGCATCGACACATTGCTTTTCGCTTTTATACTCGCCGCAGGTCGTGCACAAAACATCCGCAGCCAGGGCGGAACCTGCGAGGATGGTCGTGAGCATGATGATCAGGCTTCCCAGTTTCAAGGCTTTCATGACTGGATCCTTTCTTTCGTATGGACGGCTTGTACCCCTAAAAAGACAATCGGCCCCACGTTTGTCTGTGATAATGCGAAATGGATGCCGTGTTCGTTCGGACGGTATCCGATTATGATCGGTTGTCAGAGTGATGCTCGTTGACTGACCCCGATATTCTACAACAAAGTCAAGCGGATTGCAAAATCCGGTAAGGTGGAACGATTCGAAAGGCACATCGAGCTTCCGGTCCGCATTTCTTTCGCCTGGAACGTGTGGCGGGTTAGGAAGGGCGGTTTAGGGAGTGTCGCTTTTCGCTGTATTCGTTGTTTTCGCCGTTTCGGCCGTCTGTTTCAGATCCGCTTCTTTCTGTTTCATCGCGGCGCCTTTACCGATGGCCTCGATGACGTCGGGCAGCGAACTTTTGGTCAGCAGATTCAGGATGAAATCCGGCAGCGGGATGCCCGGATCGGACGAGACGTTGTAAACCACTAAGGTTTTCGTGCCCTGGCTCATCGGAAAGAATTTATACGAGCCCGATGTGTTTTTCAGGTCGCCTTCGACATATTCAAACTCGATGAAATAATCGCCGTAATGCAAAAAATTGAGGCGGTAGCGGATGGTCTTGAATGCAACTTTGAGCACCATATGCACCGTCGCCATGTTTTCATTCCAACTAGCCGTGACCTGTTCCAGATGGGGAAAGATCCCCAGTTTGGCCGGGTAATCTTTCATGAAGGCCATGACCATAGCCGGTGAATGATTGACGATTCCGATGGCTTCGTAGCGTTTTGTCTTCGTTTCACTGGGGATTTCGCGGACCAGCACTTTTCCCTTTTTCAGGTCGGCCAGTTTTTTGGGGTCCAACGCGGGCGGTTTACCCAGCTTCTGTTTGATCAGCGATTGTTCCACATCCTTGGAAAGCGGTTTGAAATGCGGATTGGGATTGCGATATGCCGGTTCCTCTTCTTCTGCGAAAACCGGTGCGCCTAGAATCGCCAACGAAAAAACAAAGACTAAAAACAGATGCGCGCTTTTCATGGGCATTCCCCGCTTGGTTGTGCTATATATGGCACTGAGTTTCAGAAGAGACGGACGTTCAATTGAAACGAAACGCTTAAACGGATAATAATCAAATAGATGCGATATGTCAAATCGCGATGGCCTGGCGCTTGGAGGCGAATTTCAGGCTGATTTTCTTCACGGGAACGACCAAACGACGAGGTTGTCATGGAGCTTTCGCTACGGGAACGAAAAAAAATAAAAGCGCGTCAGGCGATTATCGATGCGGCGACGCGCTTGTTTATAAAAAAAGGGTACGACGGCACGACCGCCGACGAAATTGCAGCCGAGGCCGAGGTGTCGCGCAGTACGTTCTTCCGCTATTTCAAGGCCAAGGAAATGGTTGTGTTTCCTTACCAGGATGAACGCATCCAGATGTTGCGCGACCTGATCGGGCAATACGAAACCGAGCAGACGCCTTTCGATTCCGTACGGTTAGGCCTGCTCGACATGGCGGCCTACTTCATGAGTATCAAGAAGGAACTGGCCGATCAACGCAAGATCATTCACGAGTCTTTGCACCTCCTGGCTCGTCAGTTGGAGTATGACGCCGTATGGGAAGTGGTGATTTCCGAGCGGCTGGCCGCCAGTCGCGGGAAAAGCTCCAGAGAGGATTATGAGGCGCGTTTGGCCGCCGGGATCATTTTCGGGGCGATCGAGGCGGTGTTGTATGAGTGGTTCAGCAAGGGGTGCAAACAGGATCTCGTGCAGTTGGGCCGCGATGGAATCGAATTGGTACGCGTGGGACTCGCAAGTACCGATTTCACTCAATTAAATGACAGGTCGTTCGAATGAAACAAGTTGCCGAAAATCTCGTGAATTCAGTTAAGTCGGTTATTCAAGACAAAGGCCTGAGCGATAAGGCCGGGGCGATGATGGATGCCTTGCAAACTCGCGCCCCGTGGGCGGTCAAAGCCGCTGCGCACCTGCCGTTGGCTCCGCGTCTGCTGGGTCCGCTGATGGTGCTGTCACGCTATCGCAAGGGCGGAAAGGTCACGGTCCCCGAAAAGGGGCTATCGGCCGATACGCTTTTCGGTATGCTCGACTTCTACCAGTCTTTCGATATGCCGAGTGGTACGGGCCATGTGTTTGCCTATTACTACGACGCGGGCCGTGCGGTCAACGAGGTGCAGCACAAGGCCTATCTCAAATTTCTGAAGTCCAACCCGCTCGATCCCACCGTGACCCCCAGCGTGGTGGCCATGGAAAACGAGCTGGTCGAGATGTCGAAAGCCCATGTCAACGCCGGACCGGATGTGGTGGGCAACTTCACCAGCGGCGGCACCGAAAGCATCATGCTGGCCGTCAAAACCGCCCGCAACTGGGCGCGAAAAAACCGTCCTCACATCACCGAACCGGAGATGATTCTGCCCGAAACCGCCCATGCCGCGTTTTACAAGGCCGCCGATTATCTGAGCATCAAAATAGTCCAGACCCCGGTAGATAAGGCCACTTTCCGCGCCGATCCGCAGGCCATGCGCGAGGCCGTCGGCGACAACACCATCCTGCTGGTCGCCTCCGCGCCGTCCTACGCACATGGGGTGGTGGATCCCATTCGCGAAATCGGAGAAATCGCGGTGGATCACGATCTGCTGTTCCACGTCGATGCCTGTGTGGGAGGGTTTGCACTGCACTATTTCCGGCGGCTGGGAGTGGAAGTGCCCGACTACGATTTCTCCGTGCCGGGTGTCAGCACGATGTCGATGGATATACACAAATACGGATTTGCGTCGAAAGGCGCCTCTATTGTGCTGCATCGCGATGCGGCGCTGCGACATTACCAGTATTTCGCTTGCTCCGGCTGGACGGGCTATTGCGTCGTCAATCAGGCCGTTCAAAGCTCGCGCTCGGGCGGTCCGGTAGCGGCGGCCTGGGCCACGATGAATTTTCTCGGACAGGCAGGCTATTTGCGTTTGGCCAAGCAAATGCTGGATGGCACCCGCCACTTTATCGAGGCCATGGAGCGCTTCCCGGACCTGAGCGTGATGGGCAACCCGCATATGAACCTGGTGGCGGTAAGCAGCGATACCCTCAGCGTCTTCAACCTGGCCGACGAAATGAAGAAGCGCGGATGGTTCATCCAGCCGCAATTTGGTCATCGCGAGCACCGGGAAAACGTGCATTTCAGCATCCAGGCGAACAATGTCCCGAAACTCGACGCCATGTTGAGCGACTTGCGCGAGGCGGTGGAGGCGGCGAAACGCATCCCTCCGAGTGCGGTTGCCAAACGGTTGATCGAGCGGGTGATCGATCGCGAGCCTGAAGAAATCGACGATGAAGCATTCTGGGAACTGATGCACGAGGCGGGCATCGAAGGTCAGGATGTCCCGGAGCGTATGGCGGTGGTCAACGAGGTGCTCAATGCGCTGCCGACACGGTTGACGGATAACTTTCTAACCCGTTATTTCAACGCCATCAATCGCTTCGCCGTCGATTGATCGGCTTGGCAAGTCTGCCTTCCGCCTGTCGGAGCGCATCCGGCGGGCTTGCCCGCCTTTAGTTGTTGCAAAATTTCCCCGTCAAGTTATCATGAACGGGGCGAAACGATGTGCATCGACATTGGTTGCCCAATCAGAAAAACACGCGAGGGAGTTTGAAATGGCTCGACAAGTTGACGCCGTGGTGATCGGAGCCGGTTTGGGTGGTTTGTCGGCGGCGGCCTTCCTGGCCAAAAAGGGGCATCAAGTCCTCCTGTTGGAGCGGCATAACGTTCCGGGAGGGTATGCCACCAGTTTTGTGCGGGGACGCTTCGAGTTTGAAGTGGCGCTGCATGAATTGTCGGACATCGGGACGGACGACAATCCCGGCTCGTTGCTGCGTTATCTCCGGCGTTTGGGTATCGACAAAAAGGTTGAGTTTCTGACTATCCGCGATCTTTATCGCTCGGTTCTGCCGGATTTCGACATTCGGCTGTCGATGGGACGCGAGAACTATACGGAAACGCTGTGCCGTGCCTTCCCGAGTGACGCCGATGGAATTCGCCGCTTCATGGCGCGGGTTTTCACCGTGTTCGATGAGATCGACGTTCTGTCGGGTCTCGCCTATAAACGCGGCAGTAAAAAGGCGGTGGCGCTGGCCAAATTGCCGTTCACGTTTCGTGCAACTCCCCGGTATTTCTTCTCCCGCTGGGGAGATGTGCTCAACCGGGATGTGCGTGACGAACGCGCCCGAGCGGTCTTGTCGCAACTCTGGGGCTATTTCGGGATCGGACCCGCCAAGGTTTCGTTTTTCTACTTCGCGGTGGCGCTGGCCTCCTATGTCACCTATGGCGCTTCCTTCATCAAAGGCCGTTCACAGGCCTTGTCCAATGCTTTCGTCGAGGTGATCGAGGAAAACGGCGGCGAGGTGATGTTCTGCAACGGCGCCAAGCGCATTCTGGTCGATAAGGGTCGGGCAGTCGGTGTGATAACGGAGGCGGATGAAGAGGTGCGGGCCAAGGTGGTGGTTTCCAACGCCGATCCCATCACCACCTGCCGGGAGTTGATCGGGCTCGAACATATCCCCCAGACCTACCTGAAGGGACTGCGGCATTCCGAGGTGGCCGGGAGCAGTTTCAATGTGTATCTCGGATTGGCCAAGCCTTTGTCCGACTTCGGTTATGCCGACCATGAAACCTTCATCAACCGCGACGCGGATCTGGATGAGCATTACGAACGGATGCGCATGATCGGCGAGCCGGGCGAAGTGGCCATGACGGCCTACAACACGGTTTCTCCCGATGTTTCGCCACCGGGCACGTCCATCGTTGTCGTGACGGCGCTCGTCTATGGCGATCCCTGGACGCGTCTCGCGCCCGAAGCTTATGTGGATACCAAAAGCACCATCGCCGAAAGCATGCTGGATCTGGCGGAACGCGTTCTGCCCGGACTGCGCGATGCGGCGGAGGTGGTGGAGGTGGCGACGCCGGTGACCAACATGCGCTACGCGGGCACCTTGGGCGGCAGCATCTATGGCTTCGATAACACGCCCTTCAACCATACGATCCTGCGTCCCGGACCGGGGGGCGCACTGGCGGGACTCTACCAGGTCGGGGCCTGGACCAAGCCGGGGGGCGGATTTTCGCCTGCCATGTTCTCGGGTCAGATTGCCGGTGAAGTGATCAATGTCAAATTGAAAACACGACAGGATGGGTGAGCCATGCCAGCCGAACTGTTTCCCCTGTTGAAAGATTTGCTCGAAATACCGCGCCAGCTCATGCAGCGTAAACGCCTGGATGAGGGCGAAGGGGTGGACTATAGCTCCGACAAGTGGCGCAAACAGGTGCGCGAAACCGTCGAGCGCCTGCACCCTGAGAAAATGCAGTTGAAGCTGGTCGAAGCGGTGGATGAAACGCCCAGCACGAAAACCTTTCGTTTCACTCGTGTGGACGGCCCCTTGCCGCCTTTTCGCGCCGGGCAATACGTCAATTTGTTTCTGAGCGTCAACGGAGTGGCCACCAGCCGCCCGTATAGCATCTCAAGTCCGCCTCAGCACGACACCTTGGATCTCACCGTGCGCGTCAAACCCGATGGTTTCGTGAGCGGTTATCTGCTCGACCATGCACAGGTGGGACAGACTTTCGAAAGCAGCGGACCGGCCGGGCGTTTTTATATCGAGCCCTTGATCGAGCGCGGCGAATGGGTCTTTATCGCCGGTGGCAGCGGGATTACGCCGTTTATGAGTATGCTTCGCGATCAGGCCAACAAAGGCTGGCCGCGGAAGATTCATTTGATTTACGGCAGCCGGAACCTGGAAGAAACCATCTTTCGTTCCGCTATCGATCGGCTCGCACGCAAGAATCCGCAGTTCAATTACGCGCTGGTGTTATCCGAACCCGAGGAAAACTACCGTGGCGTGCGCGGTTTCATCACTGAACACATCATCGGCAAGCATGTCGGGCCGCTGAAGGGGAAAACCCTATTTATCTGCGGTCCGAACGCCTTGTATGATTTCGTGCTTCCGGAACTGCAGAAACTGGACGTGGAGGAACATCGCATTCGCCGCGAAGCCTACGGACCGCCCGCAGACATTACGCAAACGCCCGGATGGCCTGCGCAAGTGAAGGCGGATTCGCGCTTTACTTTGCAGATCGAAGGGGGCGGTTCGATGGACGTTCTGGCGGGCGAGCCGCTGATAAACGCGCTGGAGCGGCAGGGTCGACAGATTCCGGCGCTTTGTCGATCGGGCGAATGCAGCTATTGCCGTTCCAAATTGCTGAGCGGGCGGGTATTTATGCCGCCGCAAACCGGCGTGCGCGAGTCGGATCGCTTGAACGGGTACATCCATCCGTGCGTCAGTTATCCGATCAGCGATCTGAGCATCCGCCTGCCGAGCTGATCGAGTTTGCCAATCGCGCTATCCTTCAAGCGGCAGATCGAAATGAAAACGAGTGTAATGGTCGACTTTCGACTCGACGTGCAGGCGTCCGCCGTGGTCTTTAATGATTCCATGGCTGACCGAAAGCCCGAGCCCCGTTCCTTTATCTTTTTGTTTGCTGGTGAAAAACGGATCGAAGATGCGTGCAAGAATCGAGTCGGGGATACCGTCGCCGCGATCCTCGACCGTGGTGCGGATCTGTTTCTTGCCTTCCTGCTCGATCAACGTGGCTGAAATCAGGATGCGTTTCTCGGGTGAAAATGCGTGATATTTGTCGTTTAGCGCATCTCGGGCGTTGGTGATGAGGTTCATCAGCACCTGCATCAGTTGCTGTGGGCGACAATCGAATACCGGCAGGTCGTCGGCAACATCGGTTTCGATGGTGATTTGGTCCTTTTCCAATATTTTGTGCGTCAGGGACAGGGTGTCGTGGATGATGGTCGTCATCGAGGCGGACGACTGGGTTTCCTGGTCCTGACGCGAAAAGGCCAGCAGGTTCTTGACGATACCGGCGATACGGCGGCTTTCGTTGACGATTTCCATGGCATCTTGGGAAATCTGACTGTCCGGCGGGGCGTCGAGATGAATCAGGTTGCCGTAATTCAGGATGATGTTGATCGGATTGTTGATTTCATGCGCGACACCACCGGCCAAGGTGCCGATCGCTTCGAGTTTCTGCTGATGGCGTAAGCCCGCTTCTTCAAGGCGTTTTTGTGTGATATCAAGCGCCGTAAACGTGATCCCTTTGTCAAAATCGGCTGGGTCGATACGGGTGGAATTCAACAAAATATCGATGGTGTCACCGGTTTTGGTAACCCATTGGGTTTCGATGGATCCCGTATTCTGGATGAGGTGTTGTCGACGATTTTCCCGTCCGACACGTAGGAATTCCTCCTCATCCCGGTAAACCATGCGAGTGCTTTTACCCAATAACTCGTTTTCCGAGTAACCGGTCATTTCGCAGAATCGTTCGTTGATTTGTACGAAAACGCGTTTTATAACGACGCCGATTCCGATCGGCGCTGCGCGAAAGATGCTTTTCATCTTCGCTTCGCTACTTCGTAAGGATTCTTCCATTTCGATTTGCTTGCTCACGTCACGGGCAATGGCAAAAACGGAATCTTCGGACGGTATTGGGTCGGCATTCCAGGAAAGCCATATATACGAGCCCGCTTTGGTTCGGAAGCGAAGTATCATCTGCCTGACGGCTTTGCCTTCTTTGAACACGCGGGTCGAATCGATTGCATCTTTTATGTCATCGGGATGAATAAAGTCGAAAAGCGAGGCCCCGATAAGTTCGTTTTCATACCAGCCGGTCGTCGTCGCCCAGGCCGGATTGATTGTCTTGAAATGTCCTTTCATGTTGGTGATACATAACAGGTCCATGGGGAGATTGAACAGGCGTTTTCGTTCTTTTTCCAAGTCTTTTCGTTCGGAGATATCGTGGATAATGGCCTGAATGACCACTCCGTTGGAGGTTTCCAGCGTCCCCGCGTTGATCTCGATTGGGAGGATTCGACCGTCCGGGGAGCATGTGTCGACCGTCAGGCTGTAAATATGTCCGCTGTTCAAGCATTTCTGGATTTTCTGTCGGCTGCGTTCGATATCGTAGGGTGCCGTAAACTCGAGTACCGAACGGCCGAGGATTTCGGCGATGCTTTGATGCCCGGTCATTTTGACGAATACCTGATTGGCTTCCAGCACGCGTCCTTCGGCCCCGGAAATCGTGACGAAGCCTGTGTTCGTGGTGTTGATGAGATTCCGATATTTTTCCTCGCTGAAATACAGAGCTTGTTCGGCTTCTTTGATTTGACTGATGTCCCGAACCATTTCGACGACAAGTTCGACATTGTTGTCCGAATCCAAAATGGGGATCGCGCGAATCTCCACCCATTTTTCGTTGGGTAGATGTACTTGACGCTGTATGGGGGTTTTGGTTTCGAATACGAGTTTGGCCTGACAATCCGGGCATGGCTCGGGAAAACCGCGATAGGTGCTGTGGCATGGCTTGCCGAGATGGCGGCTCTCTTTGGGAATATCGGCATAGCCTTTCCAGTTGCTGTACAGAATGTTGTAATCGGCATCGTGAATGGAAACCATGTCCGGCATGCCATCCAGCATGCGGTCGAGTAACTGAGTTTTTTGGCGTAGCGCATTCTCCGTAATGAGCTTGTCGGTGATATCGTCGCCGCTAAGAAGGATCGCGGCAGCATGCTCGGTATTTGCGTCGAGATAGGTGGCATGCCAGCTAACGTGCCTGATTTCTCCCGAGCAAGTGACGATCGGAGATTGGAATTCAAGCTTCTGTTGCGGGAGAATCTCTGTCAAGCGCGCGTGCATCATTTCTTGGTGATCGGCGGGTATGGCTAACGTATTCCACACCTTTCCGATTGTTTCCTGCCGATTACAACCGAGCACTCTCAGGCCTTCGCGGTTGATGAACTCGACTTCAAGTTCGGTATTGAGCACGATGAAAATCGTTCCGAGAAAATCGAGAAACCGCTGCGAGCGTTCTTTTTCCTGCTTGAGATTCGAAAGGATAACCTCGCGTTCTTTGGAGTAGAGTCCCGTCACCAGAACGGCGGGCCGATCGTTGACGACGATCGCGACGGAGGTCGATTCGACGATGATGTTGGTGCCGTCCGGTTGAATGATTGAAAGCGGGATAACCTGATTGCGTTGACCGCGATCCAGAATCTGTTTGCGTTCGCGTATGAGTTTGTGTTGGGATGGATGGATTGTGTCCCAGATGCTAAGTCCGACAATCTCTTCAGGGGATGCGTAACCAAGCCTTTGGGCTCCCGTCGGGTTGGCAAAAATATATCGTTCATCTTGAAAGATCATGATCGAACACGGCGAAACATCGCAAATCTGTTTTAAGACGGCGAGTTCATCTTTGATCGGAGTTTGATTTCGTGCCATGACACCACCCCATTCTAAAAACTTCGACCGATGAAAACAAAGAATCATCGGCACTTGTCAACCCACCTCTCGGCCGTCGTAGAAGTCACCGGGTGAAAAAGGGCTTGACCGCAACCTCGCCCATTGTGAAAAAGGGCGGTTTTTCCACGAAGGATGGGGAGGGGTGCCTCCCTTATAACTGATCGAAACTCCCATTTTTTAATCATGTCAGAAAATCACGGGACTAGCAAGGAAATCAATTGTGCTGAGTTTCTGTCCGGCAAGGCGAAATGATGAACGACAGGTCAAATGCCTTTCGCTATGACCGGCGCTTCGGCTATAATGCGGTAGCATTTTTCGGACCTTCAACGGAGACTGAGTGCGGCATGAAACGAATCGCCCTCTATGGAAAAGGCGGAATCGGCAAATCGACCCTGGCGGCGGCGGTGAGCATGTGTGCGGCCCTAAAGGGACGACGGGTGTTGCATGTCGGGTGCGACCCCAAACATGACTCCACCTACACGCTGGCCGATGGTCATCCGCCCGTTCCGGTGGTCGAAGTTCTGCTGCGCAACGACGACCGCGTGTCGAAGCTGGAAGAGATTCTGGTCACCGGGCGTAACGGCATCGACCTGGTGGAAGCGGGCGGACCGGAGCCGGGGATCGGCTGCGGCGGACGCGGCATTGCCCGGATGCTGGATATCTTCGACGACTTCGAGGTCATGGAGCGTGGCTACGATCTGACCGTTTTCGATGTCTTGGGCGATGTGGTGTGCGGCGGTTTCGCTGGCCCCCTGCGTCAGGGTTTCGCCGAATTGGTGTTTATCGTGACCAGTGAAGAGATGATGTCGCTTTACGCCGCCAACAACGTGGCGCGCATGATCGTGCGGCTGGCCCGTAACGGTTCACGCCTGGGCGGGCTGCTGGTCAACCGACGCGACAATAACGAACCGCTGGACAAGCTTGAAGAGTTTGCGCGTCGGATCGGGGCGCCGATTGTCGGTGTGGTGCCGCGCGATGCGCGGATTCGCAAAGCCGAGCTGGCCGGACGAACGGTGGTCGAACAGGCTCCCGATAGCGAGGTGGCAGGCATCTTGAGCGCGATTGCCGAGCGGGTGGAGGGTCTGCCGCTTGTCGATGCCGTGATTCCCACTCCTCTGGATGAGAAAGAATTTTACGCCTTTGCGCGTACCCCCGATACAGGGGCTCAAGATGAGTGACGCGTTACCCCCCAACCCGCGATCGCGTATCGATCTGGGGCTGGAACGCCTGGTGCTGGCGGCGGCCAAATGGCTGTCTGCGAGCGCACAAAAAACATGGCGGGGACGGGCGCGGGCCGAGTTGGATGGTACGGTGCGGTTCGAATTTGCGAGCGAAGAAGGAAACGTCGCGTATTTATGGACCAATCGTCGTTCCACGCAGGCCAAGGTCGAGGAGTCGGATTTCGCCATCGTCGAATTGACCTGCAAAGGGCTGGAGCATGCCGTAGGCAAAGCGCTTGTGCAAACGCTGGCGCGGGCCGTGGCGAGCGAAACGTTTGCCGACTATGCGCCGCCGGGACCGGACGCCCCTTCTTTTACGGCGTCCGCTTGCTTTCACGACCTGGCTGTGGGGTGGTTGGCGGCCGGGCAGGCGGGGTGGTTTGAATGGCGCGTGACGCTTGCGGAATCGCAACGAACCGCCTTGCATCTACGCTTCGAGCGGGAAGGGCGGCGTATCGATCTGGAACTGCGCGATCGGTCGGCAACGCGAAACGATCGTGAAAATGCGGATTCGGAGGAAGACCTCATCGAACGCGGGGCGCTGATTTTGCGGTGCACGCGCGACGAGCGCACGGATGTGCAGCGCAACGGATACGCGCATCAGGTGGAACGCGCGGTGGCTTTCGCCCTCTCGCGGCGGGTCCATCCCGAGGCGTTGCAGCTTGACGAGCCGGAGGAAGACTCACGCGAGGACTGGATCGATCTTCTGCAGCAAGGGGATGCGCCGCTGCCGTCGGCTCTGGAGGCTTCGCCCGACATCGCCTGGCGGCAGTTCATGGCCGAGGATGAATACGAATATGCCGTCAGTACGGCGTGCAGTCAGGCCACGGACAAGATCGATTTCGTCAGCCACAGCGACCGCAACTGCATTGCCATGCGTCCCATGGCGCGTGGGCGTCTGGCGTGGCAGATTCGCCCTCCCTGGCGGCTGGCTGCGGGACGGGAACAACGGATACTGTCCACGGAGCTCAGCGATGCGGATGTGATTCACGACGGCGGCGAGGCGCGGCTGGCGGGTCTGTTGGAACGCTGCGTGGAAAGCGGCGAACCGGATCGGCTGGTCTTCTTTTTGCCGACCTGCATCCCAAAATTGCTGGGGCAGGATAGCCGTGCCGTCAAAACACGCCTTCTCGAAAAACGCTCGGTGGCATTTATCAATCCCTATCCTCAGGCCGCTTTCGATGCGCATGAAGACGCGATTGCGCGGCAATTCAGCGAACTGATGACCTACCGCCCACCGCTCGCGCCGTCGCAGGATCCGTCGTTGGCGTTGATCGGTTATGCGCCCGGACAGGATCTGGATGAGCTGGCCGAACTGCTGGCCGTTGTGGGGGTGCGAGTGAGCGCCAACCTGTTGCCGCGCATGGATCTCAAACAGCTGCGCGGTTACAGTGCCGCCTGGAAACAGGTGCTGCTTTCCTACAAAGGCTGGAGACGCTTGTATGACGGGGTTTTTCGTCCGAGTGGTATCCCGGTCGTCGAAATCGGGGCCCCGTTCGGTATCGAAAACAGCGCCGCCTGGTGTGCGCAACTGGCGGAAACATTCGGCCTGAGCCAAGGCTGGGAACGGGTCTGGGACGAACGCCGCAGCGATTGGGAGCGACGGCGGGACGCCCTACGGGCCGAAACCGCGGGAACCGCCTTGCATGTCGTGTGCGATCTGGGACAGGTTTCGCGTCTGTGGCAACCCGAACGAAACTTCGGTTGGTCGCCTTTGCCCTTCTTGCATGAGTTCGGCATCGGTTGCCGCGTGCTGATTTATCGGTCTGCGGACCTGACCGTTACGGCGGATCGTCTGAAGCGGCGGATGGTTGAAATTCTGGAAGATGCGGGTATTCCGCATGAACGTTTCGAAACGGCGTTGTTCGAAACGCCGGAGGACTTGCAGCGTTTGTTATCCGCAGGAGCACCGGGACCGGTGTTTAGTGAAACCACCTACGACGAACGGCTGGTGCGTGCGGGTCGCGCCGGAATCGGTTTGAGCGATTTCGAGAAAGGCTTTGAAGGCGCGTTGCGGTCAGTGCGGCGCTTTATCCGTCTGGCGCGCTACGATTTCCCCGCTCGATTGCGGGATGCTTTACAGGGAGCGAAATGATGGGTTTGCGTTCCACAGCTCAACCGGATCTTGCTCCGCATATCGCCAAGCCCTATCTCGACGGCGTATACCTGGCACTCAATGCCATTCCCGATGCCGCGCTGGTGGTCGATGCCCCCAGTTGCGTGGCGGGCAAAGTCGATCGCGTGCAGGGCAATCACGATTGGCAGTCGACCCTGATCGACAGCGACCGGCGGCGTGTTTTTCACAGCGACCAGAATCTCAGCGAGTTGGCGGCCGGGAAGGAAGGTGTTCTGCGCCAGACCTTGCTGGCGGCGGCTGAAAGCCCCGGAACCCGCCTCGTTTTGGCGACGGCCATGTCGCTGGTGACGGTTACCGGACGAGATCTCGGCGCGATTCTCGACGAGTTGGCCGAGCAGGTGGCGGTGCCCCTGATCGAGGTGCGTGCGCGCGATCTCTACAGCGATTGGCTGGCCGGTTATGGCGAAACGTTGCTGGCCCTGGCTAAAAGCTTGCCGTTGGATACGTGCGAGCCGCAGCCCGACAGTGTGGCCATCGTCGGACCGCTTTTCACCCGCAACGAAGCGGATGATCGCGCCAATGTTTCAGAGCTTCGCTCCCTGGTCGAGTCGCTGGGTTTGCAGGTGACGAGTGTCTGGCCGTCCGGTGAATCGGTGGACGAACTGGGGCGGGTCGCAAGGGCCGAAACGATCGTGTCGCTGCCTTATGGACGCAAAGCGGCGAAGGTGCTGGCCAGACGGCTGAATCGTGATTGTCTCGATTTGCCACTGCCCATCGGTCCCGATCCGACCGCCGCGTTTCTGAAACGGCTGGCTGCGCACACCAAGCGCGAGGCGCAGGCGCAGGCCGCCATCCGCCAAGGTGAACGCGAGATGCTGGCGCCGCTCAAATGGATCGTGCCCCATTGGCTGGTCGATCTCGGGGTCATGCTGGTGGCCGATCCCCACGAACTCGAAGCCCTGGCCGGTCTGCTTCGTTTCTTCGGTGCTCGCATCGAAGGCCTGTACAGCAACGTGAAAGATATTCATGGCGAGTGGGACTGGGCCAACGAGTATGCCTGCCCGCTGATCCACGATCCCACCCTCGATCACTTGCGCCGGGTGGTGGAAAAGCAGACGGGTCCGGGTTGTGTGGATCTGTGTTTCGGCGACAGCGCCATCGCGTCCGAATCCTTGCGGTTGGGGGTCGCCGCCGTCGAATGGGGATATGCCTCCATCTATACGCACCGCTTGCTGCCGCATCCCAGTTACGGTTATCGGGGCACACTGGGGATTGTGGAACGCATGATCAATGCGCTGGGACGCCGCGAAATGCTCTTTCCTACCGGCCGATCTTCTCGATAAAAATGAAATCAGGCGCTTTCGTGCGCCGGGGACGGCTGCATATCGGCATCCGCCGTAACGGAAGCGAAGGCGCTGACTTGATCGTGGGCGATCGGGATCGGAAGTTGAATATGGAATCGTGTGAATCGGTCCGCCACGCTTTCGACCAGCAACTCGCCTCCGTGGTCGGTGATGATGCCATGGCTGATGGATAGGCCGAGCCCCGTACCCAGATTGGGAGTTTTCGTCGAAAAGAACGGATCGAAAACGCGCTTTTGCATCTGTTGAGGGATGCCGATTCCGAAATCTTCGATCGTCAATCTGAGAACGGGCCGTTCTTGGGTGTCGAGCAGACCGGCTGAGATGCGGATCTGCTTGTTGGGATCGTATTTCGCGTAACGGCTATTGAGACTATCGCGGGAATTGGTGAGCAGATTCATGATCACCTGCTTGAGCTGCTGAACGTTTCCCATCACACGTGGCAGGTCGGCGGGCCATTCGATCTTGATCAGGATCTGATCCTTTTTAAGCAACCGCTGCATCAAGGTCAGCGTGTTGGTCACCACCTCGCGCATATCGATCAGAGACAGGCTGCCCTCATACTCCGGCTTCGAAAAGGCCAGTAGATTTTTCACGATATTGGCCACCCGGTGGCATTCATTCACCACTTCATTAGCGTATTCGTAAGAGTTGGAGTTAGGTTCGCTTGTATCCAGAATGAGTTGCCCGTAATTCATGATGATGTTGATCGGATTGTTGATTTCGTGTGCGACGCCGCTGGCCAGGGTGCCGATGGATTCGAGTTTCTGCTGCTGGCGCAGACGGTCTTCGGCCTCCCGCATGGCGGTGACGTCCCGCACGGCAACCAGATGAGGCGATTGGCTATCCTTGCCGAGACGGCGAAGCGTGACTTCACCCAAAAATGAAGCACCCTTTCGGGTCTTGAATATGAAGGAATGGAAGATCGGCTGAGCGTCGCAAAAGGAATTTGTCAGACGCCGCTTGTAGAAGCGCTGCCAGCTCGGGTCTTCTTGATCGACGAGATCCGGAAAGCCCGTTTGCATTATTTGCGTATGTGAATAACCCAGCATATCGGTGGCTTGTTTGTTTGCGTCCAGAATCTCGTCTAGCTGGCTGTCGAGCAGGAAAATCGCTTCGTTGGCGCTGTTGAAAAGTTGCGAGTAGTGACGTTGATAGAAAATGTAGCGATGGCCGACGGTAAAAACCAGAAAGAGGGTGGCCAGGAGAAACCCGAGCGGTCCGACGGTTAGGGTGATGGGACTAAGTGGAATCAGGCCGAAGGTCATCAGGACAAACAATAGTCCGCCCAAAAGTCCGATCAACATCAGGGCCCAAAATATCCGTCGTTTTTCGTGAGGCATGCGCAAGCGCAAATAGCACCCAACCATGGAGGCGGTCATAATGAGAAGAGAGATAACGGAGATAAGGATATTGGCGCTAGGCGGATGGAAGAGAGACCAGAAAACAAGAAAACCGGATAGGGCGGCCAGAGGAGGAAACAGACGGTCGAGTCGGGGGAAAAGCGATTTGGTGTCGATGTAGGAACGCGCGAAAAGGGTTCCGCTTAACAGAGCCATCGAAGCGAAAAAGGGAGAGGACGCGATGGCGAGAGCCGGGTACTCCGGCCAAAGATAGAGATGAGCCAAACCGAAATTCGCGGCAAGGAAAAAGCCCACCGAAAGATCGAACAGCACAAACAGGATGTAACCCGCTTGCCGAAAAGTCAAAAGCCAGATGAAATTGGAAAGCGCAACCGCCAGGAGAAGTCCCGCGATGATGGCCAGCAGGGCGATGATGCCTTTTTCCCAATCGCGGAAGTACGGGCGCGGCATGATCCAGGGCGCGAGGATCAGGCTGGTGGAGGACGAGACGCGCAGGTAAACGGTTTTTATCTCGCCGGTGTCGAGAGTGAGAGGGAAGGAATGGTCGCGCGTGTGCATCGGGCGCTTTGATAGCGGCACAGACAGTCCGCTCATCAAGCCGTGATAGTGGCCGTCGGGTGTGGGGGTAAAAAAGTCCACCTGTTCAAGACTTGGGTTGGACAACCCAAATACCCATTTCTTTTGTTTCGACTGATTTTCAAACGTCATGCGCAGCCAGGTGTTGCCGCGTTGAAATCCGAGATTCGGCGACATCGGAGCCGTTGAAATAAAACGAGACGAACCTGCCGAGGTTACGACGTCGGCGATGGTGAGCGCTTTGTCCGGATCGAGCAGGAAATCCACATCGGAAACAAGTAACCCGTTCGTATCGGTATCCGATAAACGAATGACAGCTTCCGCATAAGCTTTCTCTTGCGTGAACAAAAGAAAAACCAGAAGGCTCCATGTAAAAACCACGATGCAGCGACCTGGGCTCATGGAAAAATTCCTTCAATGCTTGCCAATTTGCCTACTTTATATCAAAACAAATGGTAAGTCTACAAGTGTTATAAATATTTTCGATCGATCAAATGGTTCAGGCCAGGAACTAGGGTGTTTCAATTTTGATTTAGCCTCGAATAATTTTCGCTTGATGATGGGTGGCACGGGCTAAACCGTCAGGTTTGCCCGTGAAAACAGCATGGGCAAGCCAAAGGCTTGGCCCATGGCACCCCGTAAGTCGAATTATAGTAGGTGGAAAACGGTCAAAAACTTAGAATTGAAACGCCGTGGCCCAGGAACGCGGATTCGTTGGCGGAGACGTTCTTGGTTTTGGGTGGGACGAATTGCCGAAAATCAAGGAGACGCGACCGCTGGTTGGCGGCTGGCGCGTCCGCCTTGTTTAGCTACGGCTCGGAGCGGTCGAGCAGCTCGCCGATAGTCTCGCGTACGAGCGCTTCGGTTTGACTGGAAATCGAGAAATATTCTTCATAGTAGCCGGGATGTTCATTGGGTTGGTAGTCGCCTTCCGGCAGGATATAACCCATTTCGTTGTTGGCCAAGCCCAGTTCAAACAAGATGTGGCCGTCGGGAAGATGGCTGCGGTAACCTTCGATGGCGGCGTATTCCTTGACGCCCCATTCCCCGCCGAAATCGTGGCTGGAGGCGGGGCGACCGACCGAGGTTTCCGGGAAGACTTCGCCCGGCAGGGTTACGACGTGTAATGTTCCCAGTTGAAGATGCATGAGATTTTGCGGCATGCAGCCCAGCGATCCGCAGATCTCGTCATCGTAAACCCATTCGTCGTAGGCTTCCATCACGCCCATATCGAAGGCAATCGAGAAGAGAATATTTTCAAAGGGAAAAAGAACGCGCTCGAAATCCAAGCGTAGCGAACCGCTTATCGGCTGGGCGTTTTCGAGGATACGCAGGGCGTGTTCCCCAACAAGCATTCCCAGGCTGACACTCATCTCTGGGCCGGTGTCGCTGATCATATGCGGATCATCGACGCCATCCCAAACGGGATAACCGCCGTAATTGCGAGCGGGGATCGTCAGTCCCAGCGGCGTCATCAGGCCGCCGACCGTGCCGCTGAAGTAAAGGCAGGTGCCGCCGAGTTCGTGTTCCATTTTCCAGCGCGTGTAACGCGGAAAATCGGCGGTGTATTCGCTTGAGTTGATAAACGCTTCGGGATGGTTATGCCAGTTGACGATTGTTGCGACCGTGACGTCGTCGTCGGTGAGCAGTTTCGCGACCGCCAGATGATCGTTGGTGATGTGCGGATAACGCGAATCGACCACCAGGTTGGAGTGGCTGGCGCTCGGCTCATCGATGACGCCTTCGGCAGCCAAAAGTGTGACGGGAACCATTCGAGATGATAGAATTTCAACCATGAATACCAGCGATTCGACCAGATAGTCGACGTATTCGGGGCAGCGGCCGGAGCTGAATTCGCTTTCACCCCACACGCCGATGGTGTCGGGTGCTTCGTGGGTGTGGGTGGAGGAAATCATCACCGCATTGCGGTTGACGCCGAGTTCCTCCAAGGCGTCCCAGACTTTATCGACATCGGATATGAGCCAGCCCACCAGATCCAGCGACACCAAAATGGCATGTACGCCGTCTTGTTCCAGAACGAGAACGCGCGCTTCGAGATCGTCCAATACGCCATCGGCGCGACGGTCGGAACTCGTGCCGCCTAAGAATTGCGTACAAGGGTGATTTGTTTCATCGGGAGTGATGTAAAAGGAATAGGCGGCGGCGTAAAGGCGGCCGTCGTGAGGATTTTGAAACAAAGCGCCGGGTTCATCGCCATCCGGCTCGTCGCCGTCCGGGGCGTCGCCGTCGGGATCATCGCCATCGGGGTCGTCGCCGTCGAGAATGGAATCTTTCGGTTGGCAGAGAGCGCTGAAGCCGTCGTCGGAGCTGACGCAGATCTGGTCGTCCTCGCAGTCGAAGTAGAACGTCTCGCAGAACGTCCCATAGCAGCACGTGTTATCGCCTTCACAAGGTTCACCCTCGTAGCTGACAATCGAATCGCGACTGCCCGAACGCCCGTCGGACGAACAATAAGCGTGGTCGCAGCTATCGGCCGATCCCTCGACACGCTCGCAGTCGTCGCTGCTGTCGGGGCCTTTATCAATATCATCATCGCTGTCGCAGCCTATAATCAGGAGCAACCCGGCTAGGCATAAAAAAACGAGTCCCAACATTGAAATGTGCGGATAACGCATGTGTCACCTCCCGTGGCGTAAATCGTATCAAAAATAGCGAGAGAGGGCAAATGTTAAGATTAAATGTCATATAGCACCCGAGTGTCAAAAGTGCTTTTTTCTTCGCTCGCTGCGCTCGAAAGACGTTATGGCGGTTAATACGCGAAATGCGTTCGATTCCTTGCCGTAAGCGGGGAAAACAGGGGTTAATACCCGGTAACCAGATGGGAATATCGATTGGTCGTACTATGTCACACGTGCAGTATTGGTAATAATCAGATAAGAAGACAAAATAACAGATCGCTCATTCTTCAATGCCCGAAAAAAATGTAAATCCTGTATTAAAACAATAAGATAACGGCAATATGTAATTGAATAAATGTTGCACAGAGTAAAGACAAATAGAAAATAAACAAAACATATAGAAAGATAATAATGCAATACTAAAAATAGTATAATGAATAGAAACATTTTCTCAGTCGTCACTGGCTTGTAAGTTGCTGAAATAATAGATGATATTTCTGTTTGAGTCTGTCGCCGTGTACCTGCTCTCTGAAAACGGACGCAAAATGGTGAAATACATAAGAAATATCAGCTACATAGGCGGAGCGGCACCAGCGGGTATGCGCCGGAATATTTCCGAATGGTAAGTGGGCAAGACCCAAGCTGAACCCAAAAAAGTATTTCTTTGTAATGAATTTGTATGCGGAGCGTCTTCAAATTAGAAGAGCAGAAGCGAAGGAGGATATTTGATCTTTGATTGAGACAAATCGGGTTGAAAGTCTGTTCGTGAAGAACGACGGCTCGAACGATTAGATTAAGGTGGCTGTCAACTTGAAAGGGGAGACACATGCTAGGTGCCGAACGGAAAATTGACTGGATGATGATTGTACTGTTGATGGCAATGTTCGTTGTTTTTGTCGCGTGCAACGATCGCGACGACGATTCGAGCGACGGGGATGCGCCGGATGGCGATAACGCCGATGGGGACGAGACCGATGGGGACGAGGCCGATGGTGATGATGCGCTTTATGAGGAATTGGATTACGCTGTTGTGGATACGGGTCAAAGCAAATGCTTCAATACTACTTCTACCATGGTTTGCGCCGCGCAAGGCGAGTCCTTTTTCGGGCAGGATGCCCAATATGCCGGTTTTGCGCCGCGCTATCAAGACAACGGCGACGGCACGGTTTCGGATCGCGTGACCGGCTTGATGTGGCAGCAGGATCCGGGCGACAAAATGCAGTATGCCGATGCGATTGCGGCGGTGGAAGAATTCAACCTGGCCGGATACGACGATTGGCGCGTGCCGACCATTAAAGAACTCTACTCGCTGATTCTGTTTTCGGGGCGCGATGTCGATCCGATGGCCGAAGAAAGCGGCAATATGACGCCGTTTATCGACGATGAAACCTTCGCATTTTCCTACGGGGATACAGCCAACGGCGAGCGGGTGATCGATTCGCAGTGGGTGACCAGCAGCATCTACGTCGATTCCGTCATGGGCGGCGAGGAATGCTTCTTTGGGGTCAATTTCGCGGATGGACGAATTAAATGTTATCCGACCATGTTTCGCCAGGTCGGCGGGTACTACGCGATTTTCGTGCGTGGCAAGGCGGTGTATGGCGAAAACGACTTCAGCGACAACGGCGATGGGACGATCCGCGACGCGGCGACCGGCTTGATGTGGCAGCAGGCGGACAGCGTTTCCACCATGAATTGGGAGGAAGCACTGATCTATTGCGAGGGGCTGGAGCTGGCCGATAATAGCGATTGGCGACTGCCCAACGCGAAAGAGTTGCAGAGCCTCGTCGATTACAGCCGCAGCCCCGGTACCACGAATTCGGCTGCCATCGATCCGCTGTTCGAAACCACCGGTATCACCAACGAAGCCGGACAGGCCGATTTCGGGTGTTACTGGAGTGCGACGACGCATGCGAACTCGGTCGATGGACGCGAGGGAGGCAACGCGGCCTATGTGGCGTTTGGTCGGGCGATGGGCTACATGAACGAGCAATGGATGGATGTCCATGGTGCGGGCGCGCAGCGCAGTGATCCTAAAGCCGGCAACCCCGATGATTATGCGCAAGGCAACGGACCGCAGGGCGATGCGATTCGCATTCTGAATTTCGTTCGCTGCGTCCGCGATGACCTGCAAATCGCGAATGGCGACTTGCCTGATGGCGACTTGCCCGATGGTGACACGCCTGATGGCGATATGCCTGATGGCGATGTGCCCGATGGCGATGAGCCTGATGGCGATGCGCCTGATGGCGACGTGCCCGATGGTCCCGTCACCTGCGTCACTCAATCGGATTGCGAGGCGGCGCAGGCCTGCCCAACGGACGCGGCTTTGGGCTGTGTTTGCAGTGAGTCGCCGGAAGGAGGGAAATATTGCATTCCATCCTGTAATCAGGATAGCGATTGCCCGGATAATCCCTATCAGGTTCTCGTTTGCGATCAGCAGGGCATCTGCGTCCCGCAAAATGGTCCTCAGTAATAAACGGAGGCATGAGCTCTAGGTTTACGAGTTTTCAAGATTAGCTAGATGAAAAAATGAAAGCGGCCCGCTTGACCCGATACGACGTTTATCGGGCAGGCGGGCTTTTTCATTTGGTAGCGGTGGGGTGAAAAACGGGATCCTGTGCGATTTGAAAACGGCTTGTGAAGCCGGATCGGATTTTGATCCAGTGAAGCCGGGTTTTGGTCAAAACGTTCATGGAGCATAAGATGCGAGAGTAATCGAAGCCGGGTCAAAATGAAAAATTGCCGTAATGAGCAGGAACGGACCGAAGTGTGAAGTTAGGAAATGAATAAATATGAATCGCAAAATCTTCTTCACAAAACCGAACGAAGCACGGTATGGTGGGCGGCATATATAAGGTGTCAACGGGGGGAGCGGATGCTGCACGGAATCGGCCGGGCAGCGAAACACACTATATTTCATGGGCGATCTTAACTGACTTGATTGACTGAGACTATCGGGTGATGCGCCCCGCCGGAACTCCGGTCGATCGAGAAGGGGGATGGTTTTCAATAAAAACCTTGACATTCAACCGCTTAGGCGTATAACCATGCGTAGTAGTGCATAAAATGCATATCAGATAAACGGATGTGGAAGCGAACATGACAGTCAGACGGATACAGATCAATCGGGTTGCTTCGGCCACGCGCAATGCGGGCTTGAGCGAGGAAGTCATCATCGGCGAAGAGATTCTCGCGCAGGAAGGCTGCATCGTTGCCGTGCGCATCCTGAACAACAAATATCAATACAATACCATCGAAGACACCACCGGACGTATGGTCAAACTGCATGCCGGTGACACTTTGGCGGGTGTGCTTGGCTTCCGGCGCGCGCTGAAAGGCTATGCCGGGGTCGTGCCCGAATCGCTGAAGGTCGGGGACCGTGTGCACGTACTCAACCTGGGTGGTGTGTTGGGACTGTGCACGGCCGAGAACCCCGAGTTGGGCTCGCCCTTCGAGGCCGAAGTGCTGGGGGCGGTGCTGGAGTTTCCCGATACCGGCGACCGCATCGGCCGTCCGGCCAGCATTCGCAGCCGCTCCATCATTCCCTCCGAAAAGCTGGAGTTGGACGTGCCGCTCGTGTGTGTGGCGGGAACCTGTATGAACAGCGGGAAAACCGTAGCCGCCGCCGAAATCGTGCGCGGTCTCAGCAATCGCGGAAAGCGCGTGGCCGCTTGCAAACTCACGGGCGTCAGCCTCATGCGCGACACGCTGGCCATGACCGATGCCGGAGCGATGGCCGCGGCGGACTTCACCGATGCCGGAGCCGTTTCGACGCGCGGCGGCGTGATTCTGCCCATCGTGCGCGGAATTCTCAATCATCTGTCGCGTCTGAAACCCGATCTCATCGTGGCGGAACTCGGCGACGGTATTCTGGGAGAATACGGCGTACAGGATATTCTGCAAGACCGCGCGATTATGGCGAAGGCGGTTTCGCACGTGATGTGCGCCCCCGATCCGGTGGCGATCTACGGCGCGAAACGGATTTTCGAGCAGGATTACCAGCTTTCCATCAGCGCCGTGGCGGGGCCGGTCACCGACAACAGCGTGGGACAGGATTATATTCGCGGGCAGCTCAAGCTGAAGGCTCACAATGCCCGCTACGACATCGAACGGCTGCTGGATGTGGTTGAGGGCGATTTGGCGAGGGCGGTATCATGAAGCAGACGGCATCCTTGAACGTGGGCGTGCTCGGTTCGGGCGGCATGGCGGGCGGTGAGTTGCTGCGCTGGCTGCGCCTGCATCCGAACGTAAACGACCTGCACGCGATCAGTCATACCTATGCGGGACAGCCGCTGAGCGACGTGCATCCGGCTCATCGGCATCTGCCGCCGCTGGTTTTCGAGTCGGGCGATGTGGCGCAGTGGGTCGAGGCCGTCGACGTGCTCTTTCTGGCGCTGCCCCACGGTATGAGTCAGAAACACATTAAGGCCGATTCACTCGACAAACGCGCCCGGATCATCGATCTGGCCGCCGATTACCGCATTCGCGATCTCGACTTGTATCAGGCGGTCTACGGCGAACACGCCGACTTCGATTTGCAGCCGCACTTTGTTTACGGATTGCCCGAAGCCTTCAAACCCGAAATCTGCGCGGCGCGGCATGTCGCCAATCCGGGCTGTTTCGCCACCGCCGCACAACTGACGCTGCTGCCGTTGGCCCAAGCGAAACTGCTGCCGGATCACGCGGCGGTGACGGCCGTCACCGGTTCGACCGGCTCGGGAAACAAGCCCAAGGCGACCACGCATCATCCCTTCCGGGACGGTAATTACTTCGCCTACAGCCTGTTGGCGCATCGGCACGAATCCGAAATCCTGCAACTGGCGCGGCGCTTCGGAAACGACGGCGCGACCTTGCGCCTGCTCACGCATTCAGGGCCCTTCGTGCGCGGCATTCACGCCACCCTGTACGCGAAAGACGCGCGTTTCGCCGAACTCGATCTGGCGGCCTTGTATCGCGACGCCTACGGTGATGACTGTCCCTTCGTGCTCGTCGACGACACTCCGCCCCAACTCGCGGCGGTCAACGGCACGAACTTCGTTCATCTGACCGCCCTGCAGAAAAACGACGAACTCGTCGTCACGGCGGTGCTCGATAACCTGGTCAAAGGCGCGGCCGGACAGGCCGTACAGAACATGAACCTCATGCTGGGGCTGCCGGAAACGGCCGGCCTCGAATACCCGGGAGCATTTCCATGTTGATTCCCCCTCCGCATATGCCGGTTTATCCGCTGTTGCCCCTCAACCTGGTCAAAGGGCGCTATGCCAGCGTCTTCGACGAGCAGGGCGTGGAGTATCTGGACATGTACGGCGGTCATGCCGTGACGGTGCTCGGTCACAACCACCCCAAGCTGGTGGAGGCGATCAAGCGGCAGTGTGACGACTTGTTGTTCTATTCCAACATCGTCGGCAGTCCCATGCGCGATGCCTTTTGTTCGGCGCTGGTCAAGGCGCTGCCCGCAGGGCTCGATTCCGTGTTTCTGTGCAACAGCGGCGCGGAAGCCAACGATATCGCGCTGACCTTGGCGCGTATGGTGACGGGCCGTCGCGCGGTGGTGAGCGTGGAGGGCGGCTTCCATGGCCGAACCTTGTGGACGCTGGCCGTGGCGGGGCTCGAAGGCTATCGCAACCTGGCTTTGGACAACGCCGGACCGCTGTTGCCGGACACGCGCGTTTTGCCGCGTAACGACGTTGCGGCCGTCGAAAAACTGGTCGATGGCGACTGCGCGGCGGTGATCGTCGAACCGGTGCAGGGCCTGGCGGGCGGATACGCCATGACGACCGAGTTCCTTCAAGCCATGAAAGATCGCTGCGACGAAGTCGGCGCGATTTTGATTTTCGACGAGGTGCAATGCGGCGTCGGACGCACCGGCGCGTATTCGGCTGCCGAAACTTACGGCATCAACCCGAATATCATCAGCATGGCCAAAGGCATCGCGGGCGGCGTTCCCTGTGGCGCGGTCGTCGCCGATGACCACGTGGCCGCCGTGGCCACCAAGGGCAAACTGGGCTCGACCTTCGGCGGCAATCCGCTGGCATCGGCCGCCGGGCTGGCGGTGCTGGAAGTCCTGGCGGATGGTGAATACATGGGTAACGTGCGCCGCATCAGCGCCTGGCTGATCGACAAACTGGCAGGCGTCCCCGGCGTTCAAACCATTCACGGGCGCGGCTTTCTGCTGGGGCTCGAACTCGATCGGCCGGCCGCCGGACCGATTACCGAGTTGATCGAGAAGCATCACATTCTCACAGGTGGAGCCCAGAATCCGGCTATCCTGCGGCTCTTGCCGCCTTACTGTCTGACCGACCAGCAGGCCGCCGACTTTGTCGCGGCCTTAACCAACGTGATGGAGTAGCAACATGAAGCCCGCTGTAGTTGGAATCAAAGAAGCGTTGCCGTACTTGCGGCTGTACAAGAAAAAGACCTTCATCATCAAAATCGGGGGCGGGGTTCTGGCGCGTCCCGAATGCATCGACGCCTTGGCCCAACAAATCGGCCTGTTTTGCGATGTCGGCATTCAGGTCGTGATCGTTCACGGCGGCGGACCGCAGGCCAGCGAGATGTCGCGCAAACTGGGCCACGAACCGAAAATCGTGGCCGGGCGGCGCGTGACCGACGACGACACCCTCGACATCGTCAAACAGGTCTATGCCGGTAAGCTGAACGTGGATCTGGTTTCCACCTTGATCCGTCACGACGTGCGCGCGGTCGGTCTCACCGGTATCGATGGCGGCCTGTTGAGTGTCAACAAGCGGCCGCCGGTCTCCATGCGCGACGATGACGGCCAGACCAGTTTGGTGGATTTCGGGCACGTGGGCGACATCATGGGAGTCAATCCCGGCTTGTTGGAGAGTCTGTTGGCGGCGGAGTACGTGCCGGTGATCGCTAGTCTGGGCGGCAACGGCGACGGCGAAATCTACAACATCAATGCCGATACGGTCGCCGAATCATTGGCCAAGGCGCTTCAGGCGAAGAAATTGATCTTCGCCACCACCGCCAAAGGCGTTTTGCGAGACAAAAACGACGACAGCACCCTGATTCCGTTTGCCGAGGCTCAGGATCTGGAAGGACTGCTGGCGACCGGTGCGATTGCTGCGGGTATGCGACCCAAGGTCGAAGCCTGTCTGCGGGCCGTGGCACAAGGCGTCAAACGGACTCACATCATCAGCGGGTTGGAACCCGATACGCTATTGAAGGAAGTGTTCAGCGGCGAAGGCTGCGGGACCATGATCGTGGCAGCCAAGGACAAGGTTGCCTACCAGGAGCGGGAACTTGTCTGATCAACTACAAGCCCTGGCGCGCCTGCTGCAGGTGCCTCATCTCGGACCCAGCGACGATGCGGCCATCATCGCGGCCGCCGCTTCGCTGGCGCATGATTTGGGCTTCGAGGTCGGCACCAGCGCCGATGGGTTACTGGTTTCCGTGGAAGCCGAGGCCGAGGGGCCGACATTGGTGCTCGCCTCTCATCTCGATACGGTCCCCGCCGGTGAGGGATGGACGCGACCGCCGCACGGCGGCGAGATTCAGGACGACATCCTGTTCGGTCGCGGCGCGGTGGATGCGCGCGGAGCCTGTTGCGCCATGTTGCTGGCGCTGGCGGCGGTCAAGGAACGCGGATTGCCGCGCGGACGCGTCGTGGTGGCGTTGTCGGTGGGAGAAGAGGGCGACGATCCGTCGCTGCCGCGTCTGCTCGACCGTATCGGTCCCATCGACGCCGGGGTGGTGGGCGAACCCACCGCCATGCGCATCGCCCTTTCCCAAAAAGGTCTGATGGTGATCGAGCTGGTGGCCAAAGGCCAGCAGGGTCATGCCGCGCGCATAACCGAACCCGGAGCCATCGAGTTGCTGGCCAAAGATTTGATCCAGCTTCAATACCTGTCGTTCCCGCGCCACGCCACCCTGGGACGCGCCAAGGTGACGCCGACCCGTTTCCAAGCCGGTATCGCCGATAACGTTACGCCCCCGGAGGCCCGCGCCATTCTCGACGTGCGCAGCACCCCGGCCTGCGATGGTCCGACCATCCACGCCACCCTGTGCCGCTCGCTCAAATGCGATGTGCGCGTGTTGCTGGACACCTGGACTCCCTGCGAAACCCCGGCCGATGCTCCGGTGGTCGAGGCGGCGCGCCGGGCTCTGCCCAAGGCCCCGCTGTTCGGCTCCGACGCCGCCAGCGACTGGGTGTTTCTCATGCAGCGCGGTATTCCGGCCATCAAAATCGGGCCGGGCGACAACCGTTGGGCGCATCGGCCGGATGAACGCATCACACGCGCCGAATTGCAAGCCGGAATCGACGGCTATATTTCCATTATTCAAGAATACTGCGCGGAGGCGGAGGCGGGAGAAATCCCGCAGTGTGCCGTCGGCTAAGCGACTGAAACCAGGAATCACAATCGACTTCGAACGAAACGTCCTGATACGGAGAGAACACGTCATGAAGGAACAAAGCGTCAAAAATGCCGTCCTGGCCTACTCGGGCGGCCTGGATACCTCGATTATCATCCCCTGGCTCAAAGAGAATTTCAACTGCCGCGTGGTGGCCTACGTGGGCAATGTGGGGCAGGGTGATGCGGAGCTCGAAGGCCTGGAAGAACGCGCGCTCAAAACCGGCGCCGACCGGGTGGTGATCGACGACCTGCAGGAAGAGTTCTGCGCCGACTACCTCTTCCCCATGATCCGCTCGGGGGCGGTGTACGAAGGCCGCTACCTGCTCGGCACCTCGATTGCGCGGCCGTTGATCGCCAAGGGTATGATGGATCTGGTCGAGGCGGAAGGCGCCGATACGGTCGTGCATGGCTGTACCGGCAAAGGCAACGATCAGGTGCGTTTCGAACTGGCTTACAAGGCCTTCAACCCCAAAATCAAAATCCTGGCTCCCTGGCGCATCTGGGACATTCAGTCGCGCGAGGACGCCTACGCCTATGCCGAAAAGCACAACGTGCCGTTGACGGTCAAGAAAAAGGGCGTCTACAGTCACGATCGCAACCTGTGGCACCTTTCCAGCGAGGGCGGCGAATTGGAAGACCCCTGGGCCGATGCGCCGGAGGAAGTGTATTCCATGACCAAGGCTCCCTGGGAAGCCCCGGACCAGGGGGCGACCGTTACGCTGAGTTTCGACAAGGGCATGCCGATCAAAGTGGACGGCGAAGCGCTGAGCCCGGCGACGCTGGTGAAGCGGCTCAACGATCTCGGTTACGAACACGGCATCGGGCGGGTGGACATCGTGGAAAACCGTCTGGTGGGCATGAAGTCGCGCGGGATTTACGAAACCCCCGGCGGAGCGATTTTATACGCCGCGCATCACGAATTGGAAAGTCTGGTGCTCGACGCCGAAACCATGCATTTCAAAGAGCAACTCGCACCCAAGTATGCCGAACTGATCTACAACGGCCGCTATTTCGTTCCTCTGCGCGAAGCACTCGATGCCTTCGTGACCGAAACCCAGCATAATGTGACCGGCGAAGTGCGGCTTCTGCTTTACAAGGGAAACATCATCGTGCGCGGGCGGCGTTCGCCTTATTCGCTGTATCGCGAAGATTTCGCCACTTTCGGTCGCGACGATGTCTACCAGCAGCGCGACGCCGAGGGCTTCATCAATCTCTTCGGCCTGCCCATCACGGTGCGCTCGCTGATCGAGATGGAAGGCGGCGACGAACTTTACGGCTACCACGCGCCGAAATACTCGAAGTTTCATTCGAAATTCAAGCGAGACTGAGTCATGACGCTTTACGAAGGCCGCATCGCCCAATCGTCGAACGCCCTGATGGACGCAATCAACCGGTCGTTGCCGGTGGATATCCGGCTGCTCCCCTACGACATTGCCACCAACCGCGCCTGGGCCGCCGAGTTGGAATATCTGGGTGTCTTGAGCGGCGCGGAATGCGCGAAAATCTATGGCGTGCTGGGGCGCATCCTGGAACGCTATCAATCGGGCGATTTAGATGTCCTGCCCGATGACGAGGACGTGCATACGCTGGTCGAGCGGCTGCTGACCGACGAACTGGGCGAGACCGGGGCGCGCATCCATACCGGCCGTTCACGCAACGATCAAGTGGCCTGCGACCTGCGTCTTTACCTGATGGATGCTTTGAACAAACTGGTGGTGGATGCCCGCGCGACGATCCGGGTGCTGATCGACCAGGCGCAAGCCGGAATCGATTGGCTGATGCCCGGCACCACACACATGCAACCCGCCCAGCCGATTACCTTGGGCTTCTTTCTCGGGTCGGCGGCGGCGGCCTTACAGCGCGACGTGGAGCGGCTTCTCGATGCCGGGAAACGGGCGGCCTTGTGTCCGCTGGGGAGCGGCGCGTTGGCGGGCTCGGGCTTTGCGGTGGATCGCGAACGGTTGGCCCACGCCTTGGGTTTTGCGGCTCCACTGCCCAACGCGCTGGATGCTATCGCCGACCGCGACGCCGCCCAGGAAACCGCGACGGTCTGCGCCGTTCTGGCCGGGCACCTGTCGCGCTACGCCGAGCAGTTCGTGCTGTGGTCCAATCCGCAATTCGGCTATCTGTCTTTCTCCGACCGCTGGAGCACCGGGTCGTCCATGATGCCGCAGAAGCGCAATCCCGACGCCATGGAACTGGTGCGAGCCAAAGCGGCGCGTGTGATCGGGCAGACGACCACGCTTTTAACCCTTACGAAAGGGTTGCCGCTGAGCTACGCCAAGGATTTGCAGGAAGACAAACAGGCCCTCTTCGATGTCGTCGATCAGACCGGACTGGCACTGAAAGTCTTCGCCGCCGCGCTCGGCGAGGCTGCCTTCAGACGTGACAAAATGGAACAGGCGCTGACGGCCGATCTGTTGGCGACCGATCTGGCAGACCGTCTGGCGGCGGCGGGGGTGCCGTTTAGGCAGGCCCACGGGCGGGTCGGGACTTTCGTCACTCGTCTGGAAGAAGCCGACGCCACGCTGTTGTCGATTCCCGAGGGCTGGGCGGCCGAATCGTTCCCCGAACTCGATCTCATCGCGCGGCCGCTGGACTACGAGCAGGCCGTCGAGGGCCGCGCCGTTTTCGGCGGAACCGCCCCCGAACGAGTCCGCGAGCAACTGGCCGGGCTGGAAAAGTGGTTGGCGAATAGCTGAAGGAATCGTTTCGAAAGTGTGTCATTGCTGTTGTAATTGCAGCGATATTCGTTTCTCCCCACCCCCTGGAGCAGGACTCCAACCTGGAAAAAGTTATTGGGATCTGGAGCCCGTCGGAGACGCGCTCCAATTTGCGATTTTGGGAAATCATTCGCCGGCGAGCGCCCGTTTTCCGATGAACGAAATGAATGGGATAAAAAACTTCTAACTTCTAGGAATTATTCGATAATAGAGGTTGGTGGAACCTTGGAGTGGGGAGAATCTTCAAACATCTGGAACCTTTTTTGTTTTCCTGCGTATTATCTGTAACATGCTTCGGAGTATCGAATAGTTAATCGGAAGGCAGGGTTCCTTTGGACGACGTTGAGATCGTAAAACGCATTCAGGCGGGTGACTGCGAGGTATTTTCGCTGCTCGTGCGAAAATACCACCGGCAACTTCTCACCTTCATCTGGCGTCTCACGGGCGACGAACGCCAAGTGGAGGACATCGGACAGGAAGTCTTTCTGAGCGTCTACAAGTCTCTTGATCACTTCGACACCGCTCGCGGCGTCCCCTTCTCGGCCTGGCTTTTCATCACCGCAAGAAATCGCTGCATCAGTGAGCTGAGAAAAAACAGAAGGTCGACCCTCTCTATCGAAGAGGTGGAAAACCTCGTGGCACAGGATCGCTCTCCAGAGCAGGCGGTCATCGAGGGCGAGTGCGGCGCAGCGATAAGCGCCTCTCTCGAACAACTGCCGGAGCCTTATAAAAGCGTGATCATCGAAAGCCTTCTGGGCGACTCTCTTAAGCAGATCGCCTTGAAACACGGGATAACCACGGGCACAGCGAAGTCGCGGCTCTTTCGCGCCAAAGAAAGGCTGCGGTCGCTGCTGCTTGGAGAATCCGGAGGAAAAAGCGATGAAGGACTTTGAACCATCCGACCACTTCGTGTCCAACGTCATGGCCGACGTGCGGGCTTTTGAGGCGTCCAGACGTGTCCCGACGCAAACGGAACGCCTCCTGTCGTCGGTCCCGGTGCGATACGCCCTGGCAGCGGGCGGGTTCTTGTTCGCTCTGGATAACGTCTTCAGGGTGGCCTTCCTGTTCTTCTCCCCGGCGATATGCAGGTAGTCGGGAACTTTCCCCGCCAGCGAGCGTATCAGTTATAGACGCGAATGGGAGAAGAAAAAGGATGCAATCATGAACCGGGAAGGAACGAACATGAAACGGAAAAGCTTACTTGCGGCGGTAATGGGGCTGATTATGCCTGGAATGGGACAGGCCTACAACGGTGAACGCGTGAAAGGGGCCAGTTTCTTTATCATCTTTCTGGCCGTGAACCTGATCGGTTTCCGGTCCACGGTACTGCTCCCGGACCGCCTGTTGATTTTCGGGGTTATCGGCACCATCGCAGCCACGCTGGCCGTGTACTCCTTGGCGGTTGTCGACGCTTGGCGAGGCGCGAAACGGTCTGAAACAGCCTTGAAGTCGTCAGGTTTCCGTCAATGGTATTTCTACCTCGCGGCCTGGCTACTGGGCTCGGTGCTGATTCTTGGCGCGGTATTCGCCCATGTCCGAGACAACTACATCGAGGCGTTCAAGATCCCCAGTGCAAGCATGGAACCCGCCGTGATGAGGGGTGACTGCGTGCTGGCGGACAAAACGGCCTACCAGCGGCTCTCGCCGAAAACAGGCGATATCGTGATCTTCATCTACCCGGACGATCGCAGCCAACGCTACATCAAGAGAGTGGAGGCACTTCCAGGCGACACGATCACGCTGCCCGACGGGACCCGTCAAGAGGTGCCCCACGGCTCCGTGTACGTTGTGGGTGACAACCGCGACAACAGCGTGGACAGCAGGAAGTTCGGTTTTGTCCCGCTAAGAGACGTCATCGCGAAAGTCAGGCAGGTCTACTTCTCCTCCGGGACCGACGGGGTGCATTGGGGCAGGATTGGAGCTACATACGAGACTGACTAGCCGCAGTCCTGTAGCCGGGTAGGTTGCCTGTAGGCCGCCTACCCGGCCGCAAATGGTCGAGTGCATTGGATCATCGAAGCTGTGAGACGAGATCGATTCGTGTGGAGCAGGCCGCTGGACTACGAGCAGGCCGTCAAAGGACGCGCCGTTTTCGGCGGAACCGCTCCCGAGCGGGTCCGCGAGCAACTGGCCGGGTTGGAAAACTGGTTGGCGAATGGGTGAAACCTATTCTGACACAAGTAATAAAAACAATACAATAAGCGAAGTAAAATAGTAAATACAAGGCGATGCTGCTTGAAAATCCTTGTATTGCACTCCGTTTCTATCTACACTGAATCCTCATTTTTTAATTTGTGAGGGTTTCCGTGTCAACGTCCGCCACGTTGTTAGACGCGATTTCCACTTTGTCGCTTGAACTCAATTCAGGTCGTCATTGGAAACGTCGCCTGTTGTCCGTTCCCCTTTACGTCATATTGTGGGGATTGATGTTGGCGGGTTCGTGCATCGTGTTGCCGTTTGTCGTCTTTGTTGACCTGATCAAACCCTTGGATGGGCCGTTGTCGCGGTCGCGCTGCCTGTTGTTTTTTCTTTTGTATCTAAATATCGAAGTGCTCGGGTTTAGCATTGCTACTTTGGCCTGGATAGCCGCTGGGCACGTTCTAGGCCTGGGGCGTCACCGATTCATACATTGGAATATTCTGCTTCAGCGTGCCTGGTCTCAGGCGCTTTTTCACGGAGCCTTCCGGATTTTCGGCATGCGCCTGAAGGTGGAGGAGGGCGCGGAAGTCGTCCCCGGCCCGCTATTGGTGTTTATCCGCCATGCCTCGACGGCCGATACCGTTTTACCCGCCGTTCTGGTGGCCAACCCTCACGAAATAGTATTGCGTTACGTGCTTAAAAAGGAGTTGCTGTGGGATATCTGTCTGGACGTGGTTGGTAATCGGCTGCCGAATGTTTTCGTCGATCGTGCAAGTGCCGATCCCGAACGGGAAATTGCCACCATCCGGCATGCTGCTCGCCATATGGGACCGTCGGACGGCATCCTGATTTACCCCGAAGGTACGCGTTTCACCCCCAGAGTCTTAGCATATCGTCTGAAGCGGTTGAAGAGCATGGGGCATGATGAACTGTACGATATTGCGAAGAAATTCAATTATCTTCTTCCACCCAAACTGGGTGGACCGCTGGCTTTGATGGACGCCGCACCCAAGGCCGATATTCTTTTCATCGCGCACACCGGCTTTGAGGGCGCGCGTTCGTTTCCGCGGTTCTGGCGCGGTGGTCTAGTGGGGAAGACAATTCATGTGCGCATGACCCGATTCCGGTCAGCCGATGTGCCGAACGAAGAAGTCGATCGGGGGCGATGGCTGTTTGAGCGCTGGGCCGATATGGATCGCTGGGTGGCGGAAAAGCAGCAGCGGACAGATTGATATTGGCTCGGTAGCCTCGCGTCGTTTTTTTTCCGCACGTCTTGCGTGATGGCGCAAAGGGAAATTCGTTCGAAAAGTCCCTGGATATGTCCATACAACCTAACAATCCGGGAGCCGGTTGGAATCAAATCGGCTCTATTCTTCTCTATTCTGATAGAGATGATCGTGTTGGAGACGAAACGCTGTCGGATCGCGAGGAATGCACAGGGTTTTGTTTCCAGGCTGTTTCAATCGATGGAGACGATGTTATGTCCAAACGATTCAAAATGCCCCAAGGGCGGCGCTTCTGGCGTGGGCTGGGCTGGCTGGCCGACAAGAGCGTAATCTGGTCTTTCGGCAAAACCGGCTATGCCATTCGCCGACGCACGTTCCACGAGAACGATCTCAATGTGGATCTTTTTCACAAAGTGGCCCTGGTGACGGGCGCCAACTCGGGGCTTGGCTTTATCACTGCTCGTGAACTGGCGCGGCGTGGCGCGGAGGTTTATCTACTGTGCCGCAACGCCGAACGCGGGCAGGCCGCCTTGGTCGAGATCCGCCGCGAGATCCCCGAGGCGCGCGTCACGCTGGAGTTGGTGGACATGTCGAGCTTGGCTTCGGTGCGGGACTTCGTGGACCGCTTCGCTCCGCGCAAGGTGGATATCCTGGTGCACAATGCCGGGGTGCTGCCGGATCAACGGATCATGACCGATGAGGGGATCGAGCTCACGTGGGCCACTCACGTGGCGGGACCGTTTTTGATGACGCAATTGCTGGAAGACAAACTGGCCCAGGCGCATGGGGCACGGGTCGTGCTTGTGTCGTCGGGCGGGATGTACCTGCAAAAGCTGGATCTGGACGATCTCGACTGGAAAAACCACGACTTCGATGGGTTGACGGCTTACGCCAACAGCAAACGCGCCCAGGTGATTCTGGCGGAAATGTGGGCGGAACGTCTGGCGGACAAACAGGTGAATGTCAACAGCATGCATCCCGGCTGGGTGGACACGGGCGCCGTGAAAACATCCATGCCACGCTTTTACAATTTCATGCGCGATCTCTTGCGAACCCCCGAGCAGGGAGCCGATACCCTCGTGTGGCTGGCGGCCAGCCCGGCGGTCGAGGGCGTTTCCGGGCATTTCTGGTTCGACCGCGAACGGAAAGATCCCTACGCCGTGCCCTTCAAACACGAAGACGAAGACGACCGCGAGCGTTTGTGGCAGCAACTGATGACCGCCTCCGGCCTCAACTGGCGCGGACAGGCAACGGTGGTTCCGATTGCTAAAACCAACTGATACCGCAATTTATTCGGGCTTTTAGTGATTCGTCAGCTAGTGGCAAGCAACCATTCGCGCAACTTGGCGCGGCTGCGTTTCAAACGCGATTTCACCGATTCGGTGCTGAGGTCGAATTCGTGGGCCAGTTGCTTGATGGAGACGTCCGCGCCTTCGTGCCGTAGAAGCAAGCTGCGGTTGGGTTCATCGAGCCGATCAACCAGGGCGCTCAGGCGTTGGGTCTGGTCGGATAGGATGGCCAGAGACTCCTGATCAATGGTGTTGTCGGCCAGTTTGGTGTCTTCGACGGTGAGATGCAGGTTGGGATTGTTTTTACGTCCGCGCCGCAAGCGTGAGCAGGACGACACCAACAGCTTTTTCAGCCAGGCTTCCAGCGGACCGTCGCTGCGGTAGCTACCGATCGAGGCGAGCATGGTCAAGAGGGCGTCTTGCAGGGCGTCTTCCGCATTTTCACGGTTTTTACATTGGTAACGGGCGAAACCTTCCAGCTGCTTGTGGAAACAGTGTACGATCTGTTCGATCAGGCGATCGTCCGGGTGGGACTCGCGCAGAATTTCACGAAAGTCGGGACAGCGATCGGAAGCGGGTCGGGGACTTGTTTTCGGGGCATCCGCTGTGGACATGGTTTCGCATCCTCACATGATCAAACAGGAAAACCGAGGTAGGAGTCTGCCAGAACGCCGGGGGTCTGTCAACATAGCCCAACGGGGTCTTTTAACGGAGGAGCTGGAGACGCAACGTTTTTCTTGTCTGGCACGCCACGATTTGGTAGTTTCTTGCAGACCCAATAAAACGAGGTTGGTATGCTATCGACGGTTGAAAAAGTTCTGCTGCTCAAACAAATCGATCTGTTCACTCGGATTCCGGGAGAGGAACTGGCGCGTATCGCCCGGATCACCCGTGAAGTGGCGTTCACCGCCGGGGAGGCGTTGATTTACGAGGGCGATATCGGCGAGGCGGCCTATCTGATCGTGGAAGGGTCGGTCAGCGTCCAGGTCGGTGGAAAAGACCTCACGACACTCAACACGAATCAGTGTGTCGGAGAAATGGCGATCCTCGATTCGGAGCCGCGCTCCGCGAGCGTCATCGCACTCGAAACCGTGCGCGCCCTCAAGATCGAACGGGAGGATTTTCACGATATCCTCAATCATCGCAACGATATCGCCATCGGCATCATCAAAGTGCTCACCTGGCGATTGCGCCGACAACTGGGGCATGTCAACGATCCGGTTTCCTGATCGTCATGCCGGACGCTTTTCGCGCGTCGTTACCCGATAACATTCACGTTTTGTTTTGGAAGTCGCCTGGGATCAGAGCTTGGTCAGGTCGCGGGCGGCGTTGTGACGGTCGATCATGTCGCTGAGCACGCGTTTGGGATCGAGTTTCAAACACTTGGCGTACTGCACGACGATTCCCTTGACGTAAACCAGAGCCGGGAGCTTTTCCCATACTTCTTCTTCCAGCATGCGCAGGTTGGTCAAGCTGACCTTTGTGGTTTCGGAAATTTCGCGCAGATCCACGCCCATGGATTCGCGGATTTCACGCAGAAGCAGACCCGTGAAGGTGGCGTCTTCGGACACCTGGAAGGAGGACGGGCCCGTTGCTCCATCCGCGTCGGGCTGGTTGTCGCCATTTTCGGATGAAACCGCATCCTCTGTGCCCTCGGGGGCTGCAGACTCTTCGGAGGAATTGGCCGGGGCGCTATCAGGGGGCGTCTCTTCGCGTTTGGGTTTGACGGAATATGTCACTTTTTTACGTTTGACCGGTTCCCCGATCAGCGTTTTGTCGTATTCCCGGCGGTTTTCGGCGTCGATCAGAATGCGGAAGGCCTGCTCGACATGTTCCATGAATTCTTGCAACTCTTCCGCCGAATAGAGCCCGTAGGTGGCCAGAGAATCGACCGAGTAAATTTGCCGGATGCGTTCGTAGGCACGTCGAATCTCCTCTTCGTCGGATCCGACGTTGATTTCGAGCAACTCATAGAAATTTTGTGCGAACGCCTTGCCCGGAATTTCCTTCATGGCCCCTAATCGTCCTGTTTGCTTTTGATGTTCATGGACATCAACTTGTGGGTAACCCGCTCCAACTGTTCGGTAACTTTGGCATCCTTTTGCACGGTATGCAGCGGACTGCGTCGTCTGACCGAGGCGGGCGCGGCGCTATCGTACTCCAGTGCGCCCAGAAACGCGACATTGAAACCGAAATAGCGGCGGCAGGCCGAGACAATGCCTTCGCCCAGATCGTATTCTCCGGAAGCGCGGACTTTATTCAGCAGCAGGCTGAGGTGGAAACGTCCGACTTCATGTGCCATCCGATCACCCATTTCGGGATCGAAGAATTTGACCGCCCCGACCAGATCGCGCGGAGAGCGGATGCCCAACTCGCGCCCGTTGAGGATCGTCTTTTCAACGATTTCCTGGATGCCGAGGCTTTCTTCCATCGTTTTGAACAGACGGAAGTATAAGCTACGCAGCAGTTCATAGGTGTTTTCGATGGCCGTGGGTTCGGGCAGGGTCGTGAGAATCGCGCTATCCGACCAGATGGCATGGTCGAGGACATTGAAAGACAAGGTGGAACCGAGATCGAGCAGGATGAAATCGAAGGCGAGTTTGCGGCCCTCCTCGACGAGAAACGGACAAGACAGCGACGCGGTTTGCGCCGGGGCTTCTTTCATCCCACATAGCAGCTTGAGCTTTTGAAACGGTGTTTCGACCAGCAATTCCTCGATTGACTCGACGCGCTTTTCGGCCAGGCTATCCAGGGTGAGCTTGGGAGCGGGAAGGCCGAGGAACGTGTGCAGGTTCTGACCCCAGCGTTTGGCGTCCACGACCAACACTCGTTTACCCGTTTGAGCGAGGTAGACGCCGATATTGGCGCAGATCATCGACTGACCCGTGCCGCCTTTGCCGCTGATCATGGAAATGATGTTGGGCCCGGTGGTTTTCCCGCTGACATGGCGTTGGATAATGGGGCCGAACTCGCCGGAGCGGCGTGTTTCGCTGCTGTTGTCTCGCCGTTCGGAGTCGCTCACGTGACAGATTCCTCCCACTCTCATTAGGGCGCATTGCACAGAACGGAGCCAGTGTACAGAAGCCCCTCGAAAATGCCAAGTCTTTTCACTCGCGACGGAGCCGGATGTTGATGACGATCAGGGTTTAGGATTGATCTCCTTTAAATCCAGACCGCCCGTGTATGCATAGCTGACATAGGCAGAGTAGCCGTAAACATACAGACCCACCGGCTTGTCGGACACGAGCAGATGTTGACCATCCGGCAGGCTCATGCGCGCCCGGCGATATTCGGAGGTGACGGACGGGAAGGTGTTGGAATCCAAAGTGGTCGTGCCGTCCAGGGTGATCGTCGCGTCGGGGGGGGCGATCAGCGTGATGTGATCGTATTCATAGTTGGGCGGAATCAGAAAGATGTATTGGCGTCGGAATTGTTCGTTGGGGGCCAACAGCATCATGGCCGGATCGCCCGCCTTGGGGGAACAGTAATAGCCGCCGTTATACACGCATTCGTAGTTGCCGTATTGAGCGCAGTAGGCGTCGTTGCCGTTGCAGTCGTCGAACACCACGGATAAACCGGTGGCGTCCTGACCGGCCAGGAAATGTGCCATCATTACCGGTTTGGTGGAAGTGATGGAAAATTCGTTGATGGTCGAGAACAACCAGGACTGTCCGGCGTTGAGTGAATGCGGGCTCTGGCCGGTGGGATCGGGTGACAAGGTGACGACGGTGCCGTCTTCACTGGCGACGATTTTATAGTAGTCCTGTTCCTGGTGGCGCGGCTCGGTGCGCACGGCGATGAAATTCTTGCCCCAGGTTTCCACCGGGAAGAGTTGGTGTTCGAGGTGATCGCAGGCCCATTGGTGTTTGGGGATGAACGTGCAGCGATGTCCTCCGTAAACGGCTACCGGTTTATCGCTGGTGATGGTGCTGCCGGTGAGGTCGGGACCGTCGCAGTAGATATAGGTTTCTTCATCCACATTGGGGCAGTTGGTTCCGGCCGATTCCAGATTGAGTACCTCGAATTGTTGCAGGGTATAGCTGCGCGTCGTTCCGGCGCTCTCGGCATTCACGCCGCCACCGGCCTGCGTGGCTCCGCTGTACGTGACCGATACCGAGGTCGATCCCGGCTGGGTGGCGGTGATGGCCAAAAATCCGGGAGTATCACGACCGTCGCAGGTCCAACTGAAGCAGGTAACCAGCCAGAAGTCGCAGTAGCAGTCTTCCATGCGGTGAGTGGGCCAGGTAAGCCCCATGTAATCCGTGCCAAGCGCCCCTTCGGGCAAGAGCAGGGAGGCGTCGTTCGAATAAATGAGCACGTTGCCGTAGGGATTCATCTGGGTGACCGTCACCGGTGCGTCGGAGTTGACGTGATAGGCGGCGCTGGTTTTACCGGGACCGGTGATCAGGTGGCCGGAACCCAACTGGAAGACATCGAGACCGCCCGCGGCGATGGTTTTGGTTTGCAAAAGCGAAGCGCTGTCGGACACGCGAACGTCGACGGAGAAGCTTTGCGGGTTGGCCACCACCAACGCGAATTCGCCGCCGTCGTCGCGGGCGCTGTTGTCCAGATCCACCGGCCAGTAATCGCATCCGACATAGCTTTTATCGAATGCGGCGATTTCGCATAGGCTCATGCATGCGCCCCCACGGCATTCGTCGGTGCCTGCGCAGGTTTCGCTTTCAACCCAGGCTGTGCCGGTTTCGTTACAGATTTCGACCAGCTTGGGGTTGGTTTCGTCGCAGGCTTTGACTCCGGCCTCGCAGACTTCGGGCATGCAGCTTCCCTCGGTGCAGATCGCGCCGTCATCGCTGCAGTCCATGATTTCATCCCAGGCGGCTCCGAGAGCGTTGCAGTAATAGAGGACGTTATCTTCGCAACGCCAGTCTCCGGCGTCGCAGATGATTTCCAGACAACCGGTGCCGTAGCAGGTGGTGTTTTCCGGGCAGGCTTCGGTGATCCAATCGTTTCCTTCCGCAGTGCAGATCTTGACGGTTTCCGTGTCGACGCACTCGATTTCCGCATTGGGTTCACATTCGATGGGCAAACAGGCGCCATCCTCGCAATAGTTGTTGGCGGGGCAGGGGACTTCTTCCCAGCCGGTGCCTTGGCTGTTGCACTGGTAGATGGTGAATTCGCTGACGCATTGGCCGTAGGTGTCGGGGTCGCAGGCGCTGGCGACGCAGGCGTCCACGATGCAGACCGTGTTGGGCGGGCAGTTTTCGGGTTCCACCCATTGGGTGCCTTCGGCATTGCAGGTCCACAACAAATCCGCCTGGCACATTTTGTCGTCCGGATCGCAAATGACTTCCAAATCGATTTCCGGTTCGGGGTCGAGATCACCATCGGGAGCGGATTCGTCGAGATCGCCATCGGTTAAAGGATCTTCCAGGTCGCCGTCACTCGCGTTCGGATCTTTGATGCAGAGATGATCATCGCATAGATAACCTTCGTCGCAATCGTCGTGAGTGAAACAATCGGCCTCGCGGCAGACGCCGTTGTCGCAATAGAAGTCCTCGGGGCAATCGCTGTTGAGGTGGCAGATGGAGGAATCGATTTCGGGATTGGAGCCCCCATCGAGGTCGCCGTCCGTGGACTCGTCGCCGCCGACGGCATCGCCGCCGCCGCTACAGGCGGATAGTACCAACAGGAACATCGTCATGAAAAGTGCCAAGCGTTTACGCATTGCAGCATCTCCGTCGAGGGAAGCATTGGATGATTGCACCACTATGGTATCAGCTTACCTTAGACGAAAACGTGAATCAAATGAAAATTGTCAGTTTCCGGTAGGTTAAGGAAGTAGTCGAGCGTTGGGACAGAGCGCTTCGATGATGGGAGTGGCCAATTTCAGGCGTGCGGCGGAGGACTTTTTCAATCTGTTACGCATGGGTTCCGAAATTTCGATATGAGCGAATAGTCCTCCGGCTTTGCGAATGAATTTACCCTGTACGTTGCCGGTGCCGCCAAGCAGATGGGTGGTGCTTGGAAAGACGCGAAGCTGGCCGGTGGGGTAGGCGGAGGTCAGGCGTTCAACCAGGTGCTCGAAAGCTTGGGGAGGATCTTTGCGGGTGCCGGGACTGACAATCAGGTCCACTCCCTTTTCGCGTACGGAACTGGGGTTGAATCCGTGGAATTGGACAAAAGCGGTGTTGGGACGTGTTGTCAGCCACAATTCGGTGAGTTGCTGGAAAAGGGTGTCGGGATTGTGGGCCAAATCGTAGGGACTGTCGTCGATCGGTTCGGCTCCTTTCTTACCATAACGTTGCCAATCGGAAAAAAAGGCGGCTCGGAAGGGTTTGGAACGGAAGCAATCCATGGTAATGACATCCGTATGGACGTCATAAATGGCATGGGGGGCTTGCAAAACGATTTCGGTGGGAAGTTTGCCGCTACGGATCACGTAATAACCCGCGCCTCTGCGATCGCCCAAAGGTTCGAGAATCAGCCAATGCCCTTCCGGCCCTTGATATTCTCTCAGGCTATAGCCGGTTCCCATCAGTGCACGGGCCGCCTTGATGACTTGGGTGGCGGTGGGTGCTTCGATGATTTTCAGGAGTTCTCTTGCCACTTGAAGGATTTGCTTGCGCTGACTGGGCTCGGGAATGGCTAATGTCGCGTTATTCCATCTCATTTCTAGCCTTTGCGCTGCGTGGGGACGTTGAGCGTCGGCCGGTAGCCAAACTGTTCCCGTTCGGTTTGATGGGTCGGAATGGACGGTGGGAGGCTTGGGTGTGGCCGCGAAAACCGCAGCGCCGCTCGAACCAACAAGCAAAATAGCGATAAGGAGTAAGCCGAGAATGTTTCGTCGATCAACTCGCAAGATTCGCCCCGTCTTGGCTTGTTGCATCAAGCTGCGACCCTTGGTTGGATAAGCTCTCAGCGCCGATGCGCCTATAGTTTAGTCGGCAAGTGCTTGAAATTCTGAGCCAGTTTGTTTTGTTCGCGAACAATGTCTTCCATCAGATAGCGGTACTGGAATTCGTCCTCTTTCGCCCAGTGGTAGAATTGCTCCAAAAAAGTGACTTTTTCTTTAGTGTTCAAGCTTTTGTAGTGCGCCCGATAGCGATACTCGTAAACCTGGATAATCAGGTCCAATATCTCGCCATAGTTCATGTAACGGTACACCTTGCGGCAGATGGTCTCGATGTAGTCGGAGGTGTAGTCGTCGATTCCGAGTTTTTGAAGGGCCGATAGGATGGTGCTGTAGATGAAATGCGGATAAGGGGTGGTGTTGGATGCGGCGAAGAGGTGCTTGATGAAGTAAGTCGGTTCCACTCCCAGAAAACGCAACACTTCGGCCTGTTGCATGAAGGTGAAATACTTGACTTCGCGGATGGGGATTTCCTGGGCGATACCCTTGCCGGAGAAAGTCCACACGTCGGAAAACTGCGGAGCGATGGAAAACTTGGACGCCGGGCGGTTTTGGTAGCTCTGAATGTAATTGACGCTGTTAGCGTGAAGTACGATGCGGCACTCGCGTCCGTTGCGACATTCACCCTCGATACGTTTGCCGACGTTGAGCGCGAATCCCTCCGGCTTGTTTTCTTCGACCACCACCGATCCGGTGTGAATCCCGATGGCCAATTCTTCGGGTGGTTTGTTCTGCTTGATGCGCGTTTTGTTGAATTCGCTGAAGAGCCAGCGCAGTTTCAAACGAATGGCGACTTCCAGCAGGTTGTTGGTATCGGCCCATTCATCGCCGCTGTAAAGAAAGACCCGGATTTCGTCCCCGACCGTGCGAAACTGACAGGTAAACTCTTCCCGCATCTGGTCGCGGCTTGAGAATTCAGGTAACGGCTTGTAGTTGCTGGGATGTTGCGACGCGAAGTAGGCGGCTTCATCCGTGCAGATCGACTGTAGACTTTTGATGATGAAGTTGTGATAATTGGCCGTGCTCATCACGTTGGCGTATTCGGAAGAATTCATCACGTCGGCGAACATGATGGCGGCGATTTTCTCTTTCATTATCGTTACCTGTCTTGTGGTCCTTCAAAGTCGAATACTGACTGCAACCCGAAGATGATAAATGGATAGAGGGGTGGCGTCAAATTCTTTCGTTGTGAAAGAACGTGGTTGGAGTAAAGGATGGGGCGGATTTTCGTTGCGCTTCACGCGAATTTCGTTAGACTGACACTCAAATAGTTGGTCGAAATGAGGTAAAACGATGAAAACCGACATGTATGAGATGAAGCAGATGGCCACGGAACTGCGGAAGAAGGTTACCACGCTTGGAGACCATCTTTGACTTACCGGGAAAAAGAAAACGATTAAAAGAGCTTGAAGAGCAGCTTGCCAGCCCCGATGCCTGGTCCGATCCCGACTTGAGTCGTAAGCTTAACCAAGAAAAGAAGCCCTTGGAAGGCGATATCGCCGAGATGGAGGCGCTCATCGATCTGAAGGACGAGGTGGATACCATCCTCGAACTTGCGGAAGAAGAAGCGGACGAAAGTCTGTTCGACGAACTCGATCAAAATCTGGCGCGTCTCACCCGAGATGTACAAAACCAGGAATTGAAACACATGCTCTCCGGAGAGAGCGACACGAAAAACGCCATTATCACCATCAATTCGGGGGCGGGTGGAACGGAATCCCAGGATTGGGCTGATATGCTATTGCGCATGTATCTGCACTACGCCGAGAAGCGCGATTATAAAACCGATGTGGTCGATTTTCTGCCGGGCGAAGAAGCGGGAATCAAAAACGCCACCATTACCGTTGAAGGACGACACGCCTACGGGTATTTGAAGGCCGAGGCGGGCGTTCACCGGCTGGTGCGTATTTCACCCTTCGATTCGAACAAACGGCGTCATACTTCCTTCGCTTCGGTCTTTATCACCCCTGAAATCGACGATTCGATCAATATCGAAGTGGACGAGAAAGACCTGCGCATCGATACGTATCGCAGTTCCGGCGCGGGTGGACAGCATGTCAATACCACCGATTCGGCCGTGCGTCTGACGCACCTTCCAACCGGCATCGTGGTGGCCTGTCAGAATGAGCGCTCTCAGCACAAAAACAAGAGCACGGCCATGAAGCTCTTGAAATCGAAATTATACGAGTTCGAGATGCAGAAACGGCGCAAGGAATCGGAAAAAACGGAAGCCGAGAAGCGGGACATCTCGTTCGGCAGCCAAATCCGTTCGTATGTTCTCGCGCCTTATCGCATGGTCAAAGACCATCGCACGAACGTGGAAACCAGTAATGTTGACGCCGTGTTGGACGGCGATATTCATGAATTCATTCGGGAATTTCTGTTACGTCGAGCCTAGACGGCCGGAGGTGCAGGAGCAGCCGGGGAGGGCATGATACAATGGTGTTGAAACGGACGTTCTGCGTGGGCATTCTCGTTGTTTTGATGGTCTTGTGTTCAGCCTGCGCAACCGGTCAGAGCCGCTACGGTCATGCCGCCGCTTCCCCGAGTGCGTCCCGTTCCGATGCGGGCGGTTGGTCGGCCGGGCGGGTGCAGGAAGGAATTGCCTCCTGGTATGGGGAGCAGTTCCACGGCAAGAAAACCGCGAATGGCGATCTGTTCGACATGTATGCCCTATCGGCGGCCCACAAAACGATGCCGCTCGGTTCACAAATACGGGTGACGAATCTCGGCAACGGCCGTTCGGTGACGCTGGTGGTCAACGATCGCGGTCCTTTTGTGGAGAATCGGATTCTCGACTGTTCGATGGCGGCGGCTCGGGAACTTGGTTACGACAAGCAGGGTACGGCGCGGGTACGGATCGAGATGCTTCAGGTCGGAGATAACCGCTATGCCGGAGGCGGCATCATCGACGATAACGGAGCGGTCGGCGGAGACAACATCGTTATTGGAGAGTATTCGTCTCGTTGGAAGGCTGAACGCATCTATTACTATTTGCGGGGACGGTACAAGACCTGTCGGATTGAAGGCGATAACGAGTCTTACCGGGTGATGATCGGTCCGTTCACTTCTACGGCGGTAAAAAGCAAAATTCTCGCACGTCTTAGGCGAGAAGGTTATGATGCTCGGTGAGCCTTGACGGAGAACACGCTATCGGGCAAAAGTCAAGAAAATGATTGACTTATTTGGGCGGGCAGGATATATTCCATCCCCAATCGTAGGTGGGTTTTAGGGAACTCAGGACCATTCAAGAAACAAATAGGGGCGGCCATGCGCTTAAAACTGGGGTTACTGATTTTCGGTGTCCTGCTTCTTTTCGCGCTGTTAATCAATTTCTACGTTATCGGCAATCTGGAACAGGATTCCATTTCCAAGCTTGAACATAGCCTGATTCACAGTTACCGGGTCTACAACAAGGCTCAGGTGGTGACGCGCGTGGAACGGCAGGAGATCGTTTCGAAGTTTGCCGAGGAAAACGATATCGTTTCGGCCTTGATGATGCCGAGTACGACTCCTGAGGAGATCGAGGAGCGCCATTTCAAGCTTTTTGAAAAGCTCGAGGTTATTTCTCGTCTGCGCTATTATGGCGATCTGTTTATCGTCCTCGACACCGAAGGGGTCGAGCAGGCGCGTACGCAGGTGGCGGGTCAGAAAAACAATTCTTTTGGCGATGACAAGGCCGTCAAGGCGGCTTTGAAAGGGGAAACCGTCGAGGATATCTGGTTGCTGGACGGCAAGATCATGATTGTGGATCTTTGCCCGATTCGTAGCGGTGGACAGGTGATCGGCGCTCTGTTGATGGCCAATACCGTTGATGATGACCTCGTCAAGCAGGAACAGAGCGTGGTGTTCGGAGACTTCGCTTTCTTCTCGCAAAGTCGTGTGATCGCCTCCACCTTGACCAGCGGCAAGCAGGCGGCGCTCAATTCGTACGTCATGTCAAATGGCGGGCGGATTGCCCGGGTATTGCTTAGTAAAAACGAATACTTCGAAGATCGTGTGCAACTCGGTGACGAAACCTACGTGCTGGTGCTGTCGCCCATGACCTCGATGCAGGAACAGGGCCTGTTGGGATTCACGATCCTGCGTAGCGAAACCGCTTGGCTCGATGAATTCGTGGGCAGCCGCAATTTCCTGATGCTGTTCTCTCTGCTGCTGATGCTGCTGTGTGTTTCCGGCGCGTTCTTGATTATTCAGCGCGCGTATGAAGCCATCGATTTCATTCTGGAAGGGGCGCATCAGATCATCGTCGGCAACAAAGACTATCAATGGGCGTCTGACGACGATTACCTCAACCAGCTTGGACAAACCCTCAACCTGGCTATCGCCATCCTGCTCGGGAAGTACATCCCCGAAGACGAAGAGGAAGCGGCCAGCCTGACGCTTCGCGGTTCGCTCGACAGCGGCAAGGCAAAAGGCATTCGGGACCGCATGATCATCGAGTCGGTGGAAGATGAGGCGAGTTTCGAGGTTACGCCGCCGGCCGAAACGGGAGATGCCTATTTCGACAAACTGCTGGCCGATTTTATCGCCGCCAAACAGGATGCCGGTGAGGATGTTTCCCAAATAACCAAAGAGCGCTTTATCGCTAAGTTACAACGCACCGAGCAGCGTCTGATCAACAAACACAACTGCAAGCGTGTCTATTTCAGCGTCCGGATCGCCAACGGCAAAGTGACCTTGAAGCCGACACCTGAATGGGATTGATGCCCACGTAGCGGAATCAAGGGCCCGGGTCGATGGATCCGGGCCTTTTTTCTTTGACGGGTGGCGTTGGTGAACGAACGATAGCGATTTCGTAAGGATGACCCCATTGCCTTTCAACTGGTCGACGGAAAAAGAAAGCCTGTTTCGCTTCGAAAGCGATGTGTTGGTTTCGGCCTCCGCCGGGACGGGCAAAACAACGGCGTTGGTGGAACTGTTTCTGCGCATTCTGGAGGGGCGTACCGCCTTGGGCGACGATGTCGGGGTGGAAAACATTCTGGCGATCACGTTCACAAAGAAAGCCGCCCGTGAAATGCGCGAGCGCGTCTCGCGGGGATTGCTTGAAAGGCGCGGCGCAGGCGGTGGACAAGGGCTTGACGATGTTTTACAGGATGCTTACATCCACACGTTTCATGCGTTTTGTACTCGCACGTTGCGCAGCTACGCCTTCGAGGCCGGTTTAGCCCCCGATTTCGGGGTAGCCGAAGACCTGGAGGCGGCGCGATTGCTCGACTGCGCGGTGCTCGAAGGGCTGCGTGGAAGGCTCGAACGCGACGATGAGGATCTGCTGCGTCTGTTGCGCGGACGGCGCTTTTCGGAGCTTCAAAAGCACGTCGGGCACCTTATACGATCGCGACACGGGACGGCGATTGCCTTGCTGGATGAAACCGCCGAACACGACCGGATTTTGACGATTTTGCGAAACATCGAGCGTTACTACGCCGAACTGCTGGCGCAACTGAGAAGTCTGGTTACAAGTCCCGATGCCAGCGAGGCGATGCATCGAAATGTCGAGCGGCTTGTCACGTGGCATCACGAGAACCCCAAGGGCTGTCCCGACGATACGGTTACGCCTGAAGAGGGAACCTCGATTTTTCGGGAGTGGTGGGAGCAGGTCAAAGCCCTAAGAGCCGGACCCAAGCAGGTTGAGTTTCGTGAACTTGTGGTCGAATTGAAGGAACAGCTTAAGCGGCTGGAAGCGGCATATTTCGACTTGCACACCATTCCCGACCGAGCTGCGCTCATGCGCTTGGCCGAGGAGGCTGGAGAACGATATCGTCTGACCAAACGCGAAGCCAATCGCCTCGATTTCGATGATCTGCAACACCTGACCATCGGCCTATTGCGCGATCGCCCGGACGTCCGTAAGGAATTGAGCGGACAATTCCGAGTGATTCTGGTGGACGAATTTCAGGATACCAACCGTACGCAGAAAAAACTGCTCGACACCTTGAGGCTGAACCCGGAAGAAGCGGCGGCCATGGGTCGACCGCCGACACGATTCTTATTCGTCGGCGACCGCAAGCAGTCTATTTACCGCTTTCGCGGGGCCGATGTGAGCGTGTTCCGCGAATTGGAAAAGCAGTGGGTGGGCGAGAAAACCCAAGGACGACGGCTGCATTTTGCCGATAATTTCAGGTCGAGCCCCGAATTGTTGGAGTTTTTCAACGCGTTTTTCACCTCCGCCATGGCAGTTGGCGGCGGACACTCCTTTAGTGTCGATTACGAACCCGACGACAACCTGTTGCCCGGATGGCAGACAACGGACGAGGGCGAAACGGGTGCTGGAAAACGGGCCCTCCCCGTCGATCTGATTGTCGGATGTTCGGATGGCAGTGAGACCGAAAAACGGCAGATCGAAGCGGCCAACGTCGCCGAACGGTTGTTGGAGATCGTGCATCCGGAACAGGGGCTCCGTATTCCGGATTCAGAAGGCGGGCGGATCCTTCGTTTCGACGATATCGCGCTCTTGTTGCGGCGGATGACGCATGCGGGGATTTACGAAGAAGCGTTTCGGCAGGCGGGGATTCCGTATGTGTTGACCCAGAGTTCGGGTCTATACGAACGCCTGGAAGTGCGCGATCTGATCAACTTGGTTCGCTTTTTGATCCGTCCCCTCAACCCGCTGGCGCGGCTGGCTTTTTTGCGCAGCCCCGCGGTATTGATGCCCGACCCGGTTTTGCCCGAACTGCTATCCATCCCGGATCGACGCTGGTTGCCGGAAACGTTTACGGAGTATGGCTGGAAACCTATCATGGCCGGACTGAAGCTCGATGATTCGGTGCACGCGCGCTTGAAACACGCCATTACCGCGATCGACTCGCTTCGGCGCCGAATGTCCATTCTACCGGTATCCGAGCTTCTGGAAGAACTGATCGAGAGACTGGATCTCGATACCGTGGATGGTCTCGATCCGGCCGGACTTCGTATGCAGGCCAATCGGCATAAGCTGGTCGAACAAACTCGCATCTGGGAACGAGCCGAGCAGGGCTTTGGACCTGAAGCGTTTTTGCGGCGCATCGACGATATCCGCCGTCTGGGTATCCGCGAGCCGGAAGCGCCGGCCGTCGGCGGGCGGGCCGTGACCATCATGACGATTCACCAGGCGAAGGGCCTGGAATTCCCGGTGGTTGTGCTGCCGGATCTCTCTCATCGATCCCATCACAGGTTGGGTAGCGTTTTCGTTACCGACCAGAACACGCTGGGAATGAAATTCGTGCTGCCTTCGGAACAAACCGCCCACGACACGCTGAGCTATCTGGAAAACAAGGAAATCGATACCGCTCAGGAGCTGGCCGAGCGCCAGCGGCTGCTGTATGTGGCCATGACGCGCGCCAAGCATCACCTGATTCTGGCGGGCGAGCTGAACCTCGACAAGCTGGATAAAGATCCGTCCGGCTGGAGTTGGTTCGATACGATTGTCGCTTTCTGGCAGCGAAACGGCTGGGAAATCCCGGAACCGAGCGTCGGAGAAGCGGCGGACGAGGATGAACGAGCGGTCGAAGTGAAGGAATCCGTACTCGATGGGTTCGACGATGTGTCCCTCGATGACCTTTTGGAAGAGTGGCAGCGTTCTCAACCAATGGAACATAAACCCGATCTAGTCGGGACTTACGGGGTTACTCAGTTGACGGAACTGCTGCAATGCGAACGGCGTTTTCAGTTACGACGATTGCTCGACCGCAGCACGCTGCTTTGGATGGAAGCGGGCGAGGATGACGACGAGGAAGAGGGCGATGTTCCTGAAAGCGGCCGTGGACTCGGGACGCTGGTCCATGCTTTCTTCGAGCATCATGATCTCGATATCCCGGTGGACCAAGCCGCTTGGCGCGGCTTCGTCGTAGCACGCGGACTCGATCCGGAAGACCCGCGCCTGAAAGCGGCGGGGGAGCAGATCGAACGAGCGGGAGCTTTTCCGCAGGCGAAGCAACCGGATGACCGAGTTTGGCGAGAACTGCCGTTTTTATCCGAATTGCGTTTGCCTTCGGGGCGGACGGTTCGATTGAAGGGGCGTCTGGATGCGTTGAAGCTGACGACCAAGGGTCGCCTCGATTTGGTAGACTACAAAATGGCGCGTTTCAATGAAAGAAAGCATGAACGGCATGCCTTCCAACTGAAAATCTATGCCGCCGTGTTGCGGCAGTCTTTCGATACGCCCGATACCCTGCGACATGCCGGGTTGGCCTATCTCCCGGAAACGACGGCTTGGAAAGACGTTGCCGTGGATGCTGCGAGTCTCGATGCCTTTCTGGCCGAACTGGATGTGCTGGTGAATCGGGCGGTGGAACTGGAAAAAGCGCCCCTGGCGAAAGTGGCGGGACAGACGGCCGAGGCGTGTCGATACGAGGGGTGTCGGTATGCGGGAACCTGTTTCCCCGAGTTGCGGAATTCCCTTGATAGGGACGGCGAAATAAGGTAAATCTTCAGCGATATTCAATTGATTTGAAACTAACGGATCGTGCAGGAGGAGTGTTCATGAGTGAGCGACGTATCGGAATCATCGGTGGAAGCGGCCTCTACCAGATGGAAGGATTCAAGGTTCAAGAGCGTAAACGACTTAGCACCCCATTCGGCGATCCCTCCGACGAATACGTTTTGGGCGAACTGTTCGGGAAACCGGTCGTTTTTTTGCCGCGCCATGGCCGTGGTCATGTCGTCACCGCCCCGAAAGTCAATTATCGGGCCAATATTTACGGAATGAAAAGCCTCGGTGTCGAATGGATTTTCTCGGTGTCGGCGGTGGGTAGCCTGAAAGAAGAGTATCATCCGGGACATATCGTCGCGGTGGATCAGTTTATCGATCGTACCCGCCAGCGCCAGGCCACCTTTTTCGACGCGGGCGTCTGTGCTCATATCTTGTTTGCCGAACCGATTTGCAGCACCTTGACGGACGTTCTGTACGAGGCGGCAAAAGGCGTTACCGAAAACGCTCACAAGGGTGGCAGCTACCTGTGCATCGAAGGCCCGCAGCTTTCAACCAAAGCCGAATCCCATCTTTATCGCTCGTGGGGAGCGGACGTCATCGGTATGACCAACCTGACCGAAGCCAAATTGGCGCGCGAAGCGGAAATTTGCTACGCCACCATCGCCATGATCACGGATTACGATTGTTGGCACGAAAGCGAAGAAGCTTTCAGCGCCGAGAAAATCGTCGAAACGTTCTCCCAGAATGTCGCGGTCGCCCAGGAAGTCCTGCGCCGCGCCGTGGATAAACTGGAAACCGGCGAGCGAACCTGCGCCTGTGCCTGCGCCTTGCAGGGTGCCATCCTTACCGATCCGGCCATGATCGGCGACACCGACAAAGAGCGTCTCGACGTGATTGCCGGCCGTTTCTGGAAGGAGTAACGCCATGAGTGTTTTGGTAGTTGGAACCGTTGCCTACGATACCGTCCATACGGCCGATGCGAGCCGCGAACGGATTCTGGGTGGGTCGGCCACGTATTTCAGCCTGGCGGCTTCGGGCTTTACCGATGTGCGCATCGTCGCAGTTGTCGGGGAGGACTTCGGCGATGAACAGCTGGCGACCTTCGCTCCCGAGCGAATCGATATACGCGGCATCGAGCGGATGCCGGGAGAAAAAACCTTCTTCTGGGAAGGGCGCTACTCCCCCGACTTTACCGAGCGGACGACCTTGGATACCCAGCTGAATGTTTTCGAGAAGTTTTCGCCTAAGCTGAACGGGGACTATCGGAATACGCCGGTGATCTTTCTGGCCAACGCTCTTCCGAAATTGCAGAGTCAAGTTCTCGATCAAGCGCAAGCCGCCCGGTTCGTGGCATGCGACACCATGAATCTATGGATCGAGACCATGCGGGACGATCTGATGCAGGTGCTCAAGCGCGTGCAATTGCTGCTGATCAACGACGAGGAATCCTATCTGTTGACCGGCGACCGCAATATTCATGTGGCGGCACAGAAAATTCTCGATATGGGACCGGAATATCTGATCATCAAGCGGGGCGAGTTCGGCTGTGCACTCTACAGCCGAAACGAAACCTTCCTTTTGCCGGCCTATCCGATTACTCGGGTTGTCGATCCCACGGGGGCGGGGGATAGTTTTGCCGGTGGATTGATGGGATATCTCGCCGGATGTGATACAATATCGTTTGAAGAAATCAAACGTGCAGTGGTGATGGGAACCGTAACGGCAAGCTACACGGTCGAGGCTTTTTCGGTCGAACGGCTTGCAAGATTGACGCATCCCGAATTAGGGGGACGTGTGGACGAATTCAAGCGTGTTACGGGATGGGAGTTATCCTGATCTCCATCGCCGCGCATCGGTGCAAGGGGGCGTGCCATGATGGGTGGTAGACTCAAAAAAGCGCTGTGGTTGTTGTTGTTTGTGTTCGGCGTGATGTATGTGGTGTGCGGCGTTGAGCTGAAACAAGGACGACTGATCGGCGACAACTGGATTCAATACGTACTCGTGGGATTGTTCTTTGCCTTGTTGCTGCAGTTCTGGGCTTTGGCGGAACGTGTCCATCGGCAAGAGATTTTGAAAGCCAGCATCACCGACGGCTTTTCGATGCTGTTCAATTCGTCGCATTTTTTCAAAATGCTGGAAGCGGAAATCGAGCGCAGTCGTCGTCGTAACCACCCGTTGTCCGCCGTTTATCTGGATGTCGATTATTTCCAGCGATACAACCAAGTGCACGGACTCAAGGCCGGAAACCGTGTTCTGGCTTACGCAGGCCAACTGATCAAAGATTCCACCCGCAGCTATGATTCGGGCTTTCGCTTCGGCAATGACGAATTCGCGCTGATTTTTCCTGAAACCGACAGGTCACAGGCGCGTGTCGTCGCCGAGCGGCTGCGGGAGCGGTTTTTCAATCAGTTCGGTGGTGAACTGGGGTTTTCCATCGGGATTGCGGAACTGGATGGAGAAGACAACGTCGATCGCATGGTGCGCAAAGCTGAAGCGGCGATGCAGGAGGCGCGTCGTAACGGCGGGAATCGCACCCGCGCCTACGTCGAGCGCGGGCAACTATAAACCGTAAATTGTGTGCCCGATGCCAACCCATCCCTAAACAGATAAAACCACCGACCGACCCACGCCGATCTTTATCTGGGGCGTTGCGCTTAATCAAGGGGCTCAACGCGATTTCGTGTTGTTTACACCCCGAGCTTTTTGTTGAGGATAAAGGATTCGAAAGCAGCCGATACGGTGTCTTTCACCTGCTGCCAGTCGTTCTCATTGGGGAAATCTGCCTCATCGCCTTCGAAAATCGGGTCGAGACCGATCAGCAAGCCAACGGGTTTACCCTTCAAGATAATGGGAGACACCATCGCTGAAAGGGGCAAGGTCAACCCGCAGAAACCGGCGATATGTCCCAGGGCCGTATCGTCTTCCCATTTTTGATAAAGGGCCCGCCGTTCCTGAATGGCCGTTTGGCAAGACGAAGCCAGATTGAGAGAAACCTCCAACTCTTTGATCTCGGCGGGAGTCCGTTGGCCGCCTTCTGCATGGAAACCGACGGCCTGAGATTTTTTGATGGTGAAGAAGAGGGATACGGAAAAGTAGTTTTTAACCCATTCGCAGGATCCCATGATGATGTCGTCGCGTGAATCCGCCAACAGGAGGACTTCTTCCAGATCGAGTAAACGGGTTGGAAAGTCCGGCGATTCGGGTTCGCGTTCTTCCGTTTGATCGACGTCCTCCTCGACAAACGGCTCATCATCGAGTGGTGGTTGGGCGTCCTCGACTGTTTCAGTGTCTTCGTCGGGAATGGCTCCGATGGTGGCTACGGCATCGAAGTCCTCGGATGTGTCCGGTTCGTCTGAGTCTTCGGGGGTCGTCTCCAAGGATTCTTGGGAAGAGTCGGTATCCAATTCACTTTCGGATTTGTCTGCCGATTCGGCTTGTTGCGGCTCAGCTTCGATTTCGGAAGATACGGCTGAAGGGGTCGTGGATGAGATTTCCGTTTGCTTAATCTGTCGGTCGAGTGCGTCCGCTACGCTTTCTTCATTGTCGAACGGTTGGTCGAGATCGACACGGGCATTTTCCATCGATGCCGTAAACTCGGCCTCGGCTTCCTTGTCGGATTCAGCTGCGACGCTTGCTTCGAGTCCTTCCGCCTCCGCCGAAGGTTGATCCACCGGCGCTTCCTCTTCCGTGGGCACGTGAAGCTCGACACTGGGAAGGTCGGCTAAAAGAATGCTGGGGGAGGTGATGGCGTAATAGTGCCGGATCATTTTGACAAGAAAACGTTCCGTGGTGAGAACGGCTTGAACCGGTAGGCCGGTGATGATCCGAATCTGTTCCAATCGCTCGGCTCGGGGAGGTTCGCACATGGCGACGATCAGATGGTCGTCCCGTTTGCCGACAGGAAGAATCCGCCATTTGTAAACCAGGTCTTTGGTGACCAGATTCAAAATGGATAGGGGAACATTTTCGAAAAGATCTTCACGGATGATCGGAATGTTGCTGAAGCGCGAGTAATAGCCCAGCATGCGTTCTTCGGAGATGTATCCGAGCTTGATGAGGCTGGTAATCAGACTGCCTTGATAAATGATCTGCGCCTGCAAGGCGTTTTCCATTTGCCAGCGGGTGATCCAGCCGTCCAACGCGAGATTTAGGGCGATTTCGCGAGTCATATCCTGCCGTCGAAAAAGCGGGACGGCGCGAAACGCCGCCCCGTATTTTGTGTGCTTAAGGGTTGAGCGGTTTCAGTTCGTCGAGTGTGAAGAAGCCATCTTTGCGAATCAAGACGTCGTCGAACCAGATTTCGCCTCCCCCGTTTTCGGCAAACTGTCGGCAGACGAGATCCCAGTGTACTTCCGATTTATTTCCATTGTCGCAGTCGTCGTAACAGCCACCGGGGGTGAAGTGGAAGGATCCGGCGATTTTCTCATCGAACAGAATATCAAGCATTTCGCGGCGGATATGTGGGTTGACACCCAAGGCGAATTCACCGACATACCGGGAGCCTTCGTCGCGGTCGAAAATGTTGTTGAGCTTGGCTACATCGCCCACATCACAATCGGCTTTGACGATTTTCCCATTTTCGAAGGTCAAGGTGATGCCGTCGAAGAAATTGCCTTCATACAAGGTCGGTGTGTTGTAGTGGATGACGCCGTTAACCGAGTCTTTTACTGGTGCGGAGAATACCTCGCCGTCGGGAATGTTGAGCTTGCCATCGCACTTGATGGGATTGAGGCCTTTGATGGAGAACGTCAGATCGGTTCCCGGTCCTTTGATCTGCACTTTGTCGGTGCGTTTCATCAGATCGACCAGCGGATCCATGGCTTGGCTCATAGCGGAATAATCGTGCAGGCAGGCCTTGTAGAAGAAATCTTCGAATTCGCGCGTGCTCATCTTGGCGGCCTGGGCGAAAGTCGGGTTGGGGTAGCGCAGCACCACCCAACGGGTGTCGGGTACGCGGATTTCCATGTGGACTTTCTTCATGATGGTGGAACTGTTCACCTTGAGCTTTTCGCTCGGAACATCGGAAAGCTCCAGCACGTTATTCGAACCGCGAACGCCCAGGTAGCAGTCCATTTCCTTCATGCGGGCCGCCTGCCAGGAGGCTTCGAGCTCGTATTGTTCCTGCTGCGCTCCCATGAGGTGGGCGCGGCGGATAAGATCGTCGTGGAGCAGGTAGAAGGGGAAAGCGCCGACGGCGTAAACCTCTTCGATCAATGCTTCGATCAAGCCGTAAGTGTTGGTTCCCACCGCTTCGAGCATGACTTTCTCGCCCGCTTTGACGTCCATCGAATAGTGCACGAGATTGTGGGCCAGTTTACGGGTTCGTTCGTCCATGGGTTCCCTCCGTTTCAATATCGATCACAGAAGATAACGATCGCTGAAATAATGCGCACCCATTTTAGAGCCAGTGTCGCGGAAACGCAAGCTCAACCCCACAAGAATCATTGAAAAGAACGTGAAAAAGGAAGTGGCCACGATAAGGAGGGGGTTGTTGACAGAGCGGACAGCCGGTGGTATTCATGGGCATCCGGATCTTTGGCCCCGAGTACGTGAAAACCTCCGCAAGGGTGGTTGAAACGTCTATTCCACGAGGAGACGCATCGATGCCGAACGCCATCATAACGGGAACCGGTCGCTATCTGCCCGCCCGTCGTTTGACCAATCACGATATCGAAGAGTGGGCTTTCGCCAACCGCAACGGCGAAGAATATCACGTTCTATCGGACGAGATCGTGCAAAAAACCGGTATCGAGGAGCGTCGGCTGGCTGAAACGGAAAAAACCTCCGACATGGCGGCCGAGGCCGGTAAGCATGCCATTCAAAGTGCTCGGCTGCATCCGGACGACATCGATCTGGTGATACTGGCTACCACCACTCCCGACCACAGCCTGCCCAAGTGCGCCCCGCTGGTGGCTTCCAAAATGGGACTGCACGGCGTTCCGGCTTACGATATGGGGAAAGACAGCACCGGTTTTCTCGAAGCCTTGGAGGCCGCTGCGTACTACGTCAAAGGTGGACGATACGAGCATGTTCTCGTCATCGGAGCCGACAAATGCAGCACCTTTGTCAACAGACGCAACAAGGCGACCGCCGTTCTGTTCGGCGATGGGGCGGGCGCGGTGGTGCTGTCGGCGACCGACGAGCCGAACCGGGGCTTTTTGTCGGCCGTGGCGGGAAGCCAGGGGGAAAGCTATCACGAATTGTACATTCCGGTGGGCGGCTCGGCCGAGCCTTGTGAACCCGGCGTGCAGGAAGAAAAGTGCAAACTATACATGAACGGGAAAGCGGTGGCGGGTTTTGCCAGCCAGGTTTTTGCCGTGGGTGTCGAGCGTGTACTAGCAGACCAGCAGTTGGTGCCGGAAAATCTCGATTTGCTGGTTCCACATCAGGCCAACCTGCGGATCATCGAGTCGGGTGCGAAAGCCATCGACATTCCGCTTTCAAAAGTAGTCTTGACCGTCGATAAATTCGGCAATACCGCCGCAGCCTCGGTTCCGATCGCGCTGGACGAAGCGGCCAAAGCGGGACGCCTGAAACCCGGATATCTGGTTTGTTTCACGGCCTATGGGGCGGGGTTGAGTTGGATCACCGCACTGTTCCGTTGGTAGTGTAATCTTTTATCACGCCTTCTTTTGATTGAATTCCAATAAGACGCCGTTGGCGGCTTTAGGATGCAGGAAAAACGCCAGAGTGTTGTGTGCGCCTTCGATGGGAGCGTTTTGCAGCGTGGCGATGTCTTTGCTTTTCAATGTGGTCAGTTCACCCTCAACATCGTCCGAACGGAAACAGATATGCTGGATGCCTTCGCCGCGTTTGGCCATGCTTTTCGCCAGCGGACTATCCTCGGCGGTCGGTGTCATCAATTCGATTTTGACCTCTCCCACCGGAATCATCACGACGCGTACCTTTTGAGACGGAACGTCTTCCGGTGCGGACGGAACGAGGCCCAGTGCGTCTCGGTAGAACGAAACGGCTTGGTCGAGGTCGCGGACGCCGATGGCGATATGGTCGATTTTGCGAATCATGATTCAACTCCCGGTTACAGGTCGGTTGGGGGGCGATAGTGGCCGTAAACGTCGCGTAACGTATCGGTGATTTCGCCCACTGTCGCGTAAGCTTTGACGGCTTGAACGATGAGCGGAACCAGGTTGTCCACCTCGCTTCCAGCCGCCGTTTTCAAGGCTGCGAGTACGGCATTGACTTCACTTTGATTCCGCTCGGCTCTAAGCGTCTTCAAGGCGGCGACCTGCCGCTCTTCGGCTTCGCCGCTAACCCGCTGAAGCGGAACGGGGTTTTCCTTGTCATCTTGAAAACGATTGACTCCGACCACGATTTGTTTTTCGTCTTCGATACGGCGCTGCTCGGCATAGGCGGCATCGTGGATTTCCTTCTGTTGAAACCCGCGCTCGATGGCTTCTACGGAACCACCCATCTCGTCGATTTTCTGGATGTAGTCTTCGGCCAGTTTTTCGATCTGGTCGGTAAGGGATTCGACGAAGTACGAACCCGCCAGGGGGTCGATGGTGTCGCCGACCCCGGACTCATAGGCGATGACCTGCTGGGTGCGTAGCGCCAACGTGACGGCTTGCTCGGACGGCAAGGCCAGGGCTTCGTCGAGAGAATTGGTGTGCAGCGACTGTGTTCCGCCCAGTGCGGCGGACAAAGCTTGCAAGGTCACACGCACAACATTGTTCATGGGTTGCTGGGCGGTAAGCGTGCAACCGGCCGTTTGGGTATGGAAACGCAGCAGCAGCGACGATGGTTTCTTCGCCCCGAACCGTTCCTTCATCACGCGTGCCCATAGCCGACGGGCGGCGCGGAACTTGGCGGCTTCTTCGAACAGGTTATTGTGAGCGGCGAAGAAAAACGAAAGGCGGCTGGCGAAGGTGTCGGGATCGAGACCTTTACGCAGGGCGGCTTCCACATACGCGATCCCGTTGGCAATGGTGAAACCGACTTCCTGGGCGGCGGTGCTGCCCGCTTCACGGATGTGATAGCCCGAAATGGAAATGGCGTTCCACTTGGGAACCTGCTCGTTGCAGTAGGCGAACAGGTCGGTGATGATGCGCATGGAGGGCTGCGGCGGGAAAATGTAGGTGCCACGTGCGATGTATTCTTTCAGAAGGTCGTTTTGGATGGTGCCGCGCAGCTGGGCGGGGGCGACTCCCTGTTTTTCGGCGACGGCGATATACATGGCCAACAGAATCGCCGCCGTAGAATTGATGGTCATCGAGGTGCTGACTTTGTCAAGCGGGATGCCGTCGAACAGCTTCTCCATGTCTTGCAGCGAGCAGATCGAGACGCCGACTTTGCCCACTTCACCCCGAGCTAGAGCGGCATCGGCGTCGTACCCCATTTGCGTGGGCAGATCGAACGCCACCGAAAGACCGGTTTGGCCGCGCTCCAGCAGCAGTTTGTAGCGGAGATTGGATTCTTCGGCGGTGGCGAAGCCCGCGTACTGGCGCATTGTCCAGAAACGACCGCGATACATGGTCGGTTGCACGCCACGGGTAAACGGATACTCGCCGGGAAAACCGAGTGTATCCGGGTAGGTTGCGTCGACTTGCGGATCTTCGGGGCCGTACAGACGTTCGATGGGGATGCCGCTCGATGTTTCGAAAGACGATTGCCGTTCGGCAAAGCGATCGAGTGATTTTTTAAGGGTGCTGGATTCCCAGCGAGCTTTTTCTTGCTTGTAGGATTTGCCCATCTTAGGCTCCTCGACGCTTTCGCCCGGCTGATGTGCCTCGTTCATCCACTGAAACGGGAAACGGGGTCATAAGCCAAAACGGTCGTAGTTTCGGTTGTTTCGTCAACTGCGCGTTTAGACAAGCTAACCGATAGCACGGCGGAAGGACAAGGAAAAAAGTTTGTTTGCAGCTTGATTTACGAAAAATCGGACGCAGACGACCTTGAGGTTTGGGTTCGCCTTTTCCGAATTCGCTTGTATCTTGATTTCCAGCGAGATTCATTCGATAATGAAAGAAAAATCGGATTCAGTTGTGATCGATGGTGGATTTATCGTCGAGTCGGGATTCAATTCCACTGGAAAATGGAAGGGATTGCAGGCATGAACGAACGGGAAATCGTTGTCCGCTTCGCCTCAGAAAATGATCTGGAGTGGTGCGACCGGCACGACGACTATGCCTCGACTGCGGCCTTGGCCCGCAAGATCGCCGAAAAAGAAGTGATTCTCGCCGAGTTCGCTCATCAGCCGATCGGATTGTTGCGGTTTGAGTTTGTCTGGACAACCCAACCGTTGATTTCTCAACTGAAGGTGATGAAAAGCGAGCGAGGACGCGGTGTTGCTCGCGCCATGCTTCGATTTTTCGAGAGCTTTTTGATTGGAAACGGATACCGGCTCGTTTTGAGTTCCACGATGCCGGACAATCTTCTTAGTCAGAATTGGCATCGAAAAGCGGGATTCCGGGAATGCGGCTTCTGGTCGGAAATCAATCGGGATGGGGTAGGGGAGATCTTTTATCGCAAAGATCTATAAAACGAATGTGATGTCAAGCCGGTAGCCGGGGAAGACGCAATCGAAAAAAGGGCCGAGGGGGTCGTAAGCCGGGTTTTGTTCGCGCAAAGCGCGGGCAATCATTCATCTGGACCCACCGTTACCGGGGGCCTCGAGCGACCGCTACCCGGATGCTCGGACGGGCCATCCTTAATCCCGGCGAGCCGGGAATGCATCCCTATTCGGTCTTGCTCCGGGTGGGGTTTACCATGCAAACGACGTCGCCGCCGTTTCGGTGCGCTCTTACCGCACCATTTCACACTTACCCGGACCAGCCGGGCGTCATTTTTTCTGTTGCACTTTCCCTGAGGTCACCCTCGCTGGACGTTATCCAGCACCCTGCCCTGCGGAGCCCGGACTTTCCTCCATCCTTACGGACCGCGATTGCCTCCCCCCCTCGGCCGCCTGGGAGTTTACACGACAGTGGGTGGCGACACAACTTCTAGAGAATAAAAAGATCATGGTCGTCGATATGGGCTTCATGTTATGCTGGTAAGGATGGATCGTCTTAACCAGGAGGAAAGCCCGTGGTCAAACCCCAGGATCGCTTGATCGAAGCCCTGCCGACTCCGGAGGAGATCTACGATAGACTGGACCGCTATGTGATCGGGCAAACACGCGCCAAACGCGTGATGGCTCTGGCGGCCTACAATCACCTGAAACGCGTAAGCCGTGTTCACCTGGGTGAGTCTTCTTTACTGCGAAAATCCAATGTTCTGCTCATCGGACCAACCGGTGTTGGCAAAACCCATCTCGCTCGAACGTTGGCCACTCTGCTCGATTTGCCCTTTGTCGTGGTGGACGCCACCGAGTACACCGAAGCCGGATATTACGGTAAAGATACCGAGGTCATGGTGGGGGAGTTGCTGCACGCCGCCGACCTCAACACGGCCGCCACCGAGCGCGGGATCATATTTGTGGATGAGATCGACAAAGTGGCGCGGCGTTCGGGTGGAATGCGAACGGGTGCCGGAAACCGCGATATCGGCGGCGAGGGTGTTCAGCAATCGTTACTCAAGCTGCTGGAAGGACGGCGTCTTTTCGTGCCGATGAATGTCACCCAGCATTGGAACAAGCATGATTTTGTGGAAATCGATACCAGCAATATCTTGTTCATCTGTGCCGGCACCTTCACCGACTTGCGTGGCCGCTGGCAGTCCGGGCCGCTGGGCTTTTCAAAAAACATGAGCCGGAAGGTCGATACGAGACGCGTTACGCATAAACAGCTGCTCGAATACGGGCTGCTTGCGGAACTTCTAGGACGCCTGCCGGTGGTGGCCCAGTTGGATGTGTTGGGAACAAAGGATTTGGAGCGCATTTTGACCGAACCGCAGGATTCTTTGTACCGTGAATACAAAGAGTTGTTTTCGTTGGACCAGGTCAAACTGGAAATCAGCCGTCCGGCCATGCACGAAATCGCCGATTTTGCCTTCCGCCGAAGGGTGGGGGCGCGCGGTTTACGTGCGATCCTTGAAGAAATATTGCATGATGATCTGTTCAACGCCCCTGCCTTGCGCGGCAAAAGCGTCAAGTACACGCCCGCTAAGGTAAAGTCAAAACTGGAGAATTTCGATTCTGGGATGCTGAACGACGATTAAACCAATTTTTTATCGTCTTTGAAAAAACCCCCGTTGACCTAATCTATTCTTTCTGCTAGAGTCCGTCACGGTTCAGGTCGGACCCCATCCGTTTGCTCAAGTGACACAAACGACCGTGAACCGAGGAGACTGCCAATGAATGCCTGGCATCGTGTAATGATAGTCTTGATTTGCTTGGTCTTGTTGATTCCTGTTTCTTTGGTATATGCGCAGGATCAAGCGGGGGAAACTCACACAAAACTCGAACGACAGGTGTTGACGATGCTGTCCGGCATCGAACACTTTCCGTCTGCCGAAGATTGGAAAGCGCTTTCACCTGAGGGAAATGCCGTCTTGATGCGGCTGGCTGCCGATGAGAAGCAGTGGCCGATTCGTCGAGCCCGAGCTCTTTTAGCTCTAGGGTATCGCCCTTCGGAAAAAGTCAAAGTATTTCTGGCCGACGTGATGAAATGGAAGGGGCACTTGGCTTCCATGTTGCATCGTCATGCGTTGGCTGCCTTGGCGACCGGCTTTGGCGGGGAGGCATTTTCGATTATTGCGCCGCGTGTGAAAGCGGCGGATTACTTCGAGCAGGAGGCGGCCGTTCGTGCCTTGGGGGTTCTAGCGACGCCGGAAGCTGTCCAATTGCTTGAAAAAACGAGGGAATCGGCTCCAGCTTCACCGCTGGCCGAGACGATCCGAGCAGAGCTGGAAAAGCTGCGAAAACCATAGTTATCTTAGAACATTGATAGACATGCCTGCGAAGCTGTTGCCAACGCGTAACCAGTTAATGAAGACTAGTGAATATAAGGTGACCTAACCAATCAGGAGGCTGTGAGATGAGACGAGCGAAATGGGTCAACATTGTTTTGGTTCTTTTAGCCTGCACTTTGTGGGTAGTGCTGGCCGTGTCGTGTACGACCGGTGGTGGGGACGGAAACGACTCCGATGGCGATGACCCGGATGGTGACGATGGCGATAGCCCGGACGGCGATGATGGTGGTTTGACCATCTACGATATTCAGGATGATACGAGCGCCAACCATCCTTACCCGGGTACCGTGGTTACCTTGAAGGGGGTGGTCGCCACTAGTGAAAAGATTGTTGTTTCACCGAGTTCCAACCTGCGGGGCTTTTTTATTGCGGAGCCTGCGGGTGGAGAATACGGCGGCTTGATCGTCGTGATGAAGGGGGAAATCGACTTCGATCCGGTAGTCGGAGACGAATTGACCGTGATCGGTGAGTACGTCGAATTCTGCGGAACCGAGGAAACCGATGTTACCGAAGAAACCATTTGTTCTTCTCAGATCGAACTGTCTGAAGTTGTAGTTACCGGGACCGGCGCTGCTCCTCAAGTGCAGGTGATCGACGATCCGTCGAAGATCGCGACGCGTGGAGAGCTGATGTACAAATGGGAGCATTCTCTGGTTCAGGTGCAGAATGTCACGGTTACCGATCCCGATACGGGCTATGGCCAATTCGAGGTGACCGGTGGTCTGCAGGTCGATGATATGATTTATAAGGCCTCGGTAACGAATGGCCAGATCTTCCCTAAACTTACAGGATTCCTATACGTTTCGTTTGGAGAATCCAAGCTTACCCCGCGTTCGGCTGCTGATTTGGGCTTGGAAGCAGCTGATGGATTGTCCTTGGCCGATATCCAGAATCCGGATAGCCCCGACCATCCGACAGTTGGGTCCGAGGTCACGGTCGAAGGTATCGTGGTCACCTCCGATTCTTTCGAGGTATCGAGTAGCGGTTTGATGGGTATCTTCGTTTCCGACGTCGGCGGCGGTCCCTGGAGCGGCTGCATGCTGACTTGGAAGCCGACAGAGGTCGACGATCAGTATGGTTACGATCCTCCTGCGATGAGCCCCGGCATGGTGATCGACGTGACGGGTAATACGGAAGAATTCTGCGGGACCGATTCTGCGAATCCTTATCCTTACTGCTCCACGCAGATCGAGCTTGGACCCGGTAGCGCGGTTACTGATACCGGCGAGACGGCGGATGTGCCGGCCCCGACGGTGGTGGCCCCGGCCGATGTCAAATCCGGTGGTTCTTTGGCCGAACAGTGGCAGCATTCCCTGATTAGTGTCGAGGATGTGGAAGTTATTACGGCGGCGAACAGCTACGACGAGTTCACCGTTACCGGCGGACTGCTGGTGGATGATATGCTGTACGATTTCCTCAATCCGCCGGTGGGTACGACTTACGAAGCCCTGAACGGCTTTTTGTCCACCAGCTACGGCGACTTCAAGCTCCTTCCGCGTTCGGCAACGGACATGGGTGGCTCGGCCGATGGCGATATCGACATCCCCGATGGATTGAAGCTTTACGACATTCAGAATCCGGACAGCCCGAATCATGTTTCGGCCGGTGTTCAAGTGACGATCGAAGGTGTTGTGGTGACCTCCGCTGTCTTTACGGTTTCGGGCGATCTGAAAGGCGTGTTCGTTTCCGATGTCGGTGGTGGCGCCTGGACGGGCTGCCTGCTGACTTGGAAACCCACTTCGGCTGAGCCGGAACACGGTTATGATCCGCCCGCGATGTCGCCGGGTATGGTGATCGATGTGACCGGTAAAATATCGGAATGGTGCGGCATTGATAATGATTACGATTCTTGTTCAACCCAGATTGAGCTGACTCCCTTCCAGAGCGATAAAGGATCCGTTACCGATACGGGTGACACCGAGAGTGTACCTGCGGCGCAGATCGTCAATCCGGCGGATGTTAAAACGGGTGGTGCGGATGCCGAGAAATGGCAGCATTCCCTCGTGAGTGTTGAAGACGTAATGGTTATCGGAGCGGCCAATCAGTATGCCGAATTTACGGTTACGGGCGGTTTGTTGGTGGATGATCTGCTATACGCTTACACCGGCCCCACCTACGGGATTACCTATCCGACTCTGACCGGCTTCTTGTTCACCAGCTACGACGATTTCAAGCTGACGCCGCGCAGCGCCTCCGATATGATCGAAGGAGCCATTGACGGCGATGTGGATGGCGATATCATTGTGGATGGCGATGGCGACCCTTCCGGCTTGATGATCAACGAGATCAAGTACGATCAGCCGAGCACCGATGGAACCGAGATCTTCGTCGAACTGTACGGACCGGCGGGAACCAGCCTCGATGGCTGCTCGATCGTCGGCGTTAACGGCAACGATGACAATGAATACATTACCGTCAGCTTGAACGGAAAAAGCATTCCGAACGACGGTTATTTCGTGATTACGCATAGCGCGGCGACTGGGATCTATGCCGCCAACAGCGATTTGACAACCAACGACATCGATCTGCAAAACGGTCCGGATTCCGTCATTTTACGCTGCAGCGGCGAAGATGTTGACATTCTCGGTTATGGCGTTGGAGCTACCCGTTTTGAAGGCGTGGTAACGGATGATGTATTCGGCGATAATAGCTTGGCGCGTGATCCGGATGGGGTTGATACCGACAACAATCGCAACGATTTCATCATCTGTGAGAATCCGACTCCGGGTTCCGAGAACGTTGGCTGCGTTGCCGTGGACGGTGACACCGACGGCGACATTGTGGACGGCGATACCGACGGTGACATCGTGGACGGCGACACCGACGGCGACATTGTGGACGGCGATACCGACGGCGACATTGTGGACGGCGATACCGACGGCGACATTGTGGACGGCGATACCGACGGCGACATTGCCGAAGCCGAGATCGAAATCGACGGCGACATTGTGGACGGCGATACCGATGGCGATATCGTGGATGGTGATACTGAAACATCCGCTGTGGTTGTCATCAACGAGATTTATTACGACACCCCGGATAGCGACGAAAGTCTGAAAGAATTCGTGGAGCTTTACGGGACTCCGGGTGCTTCGCTTGACGGCTACGAACTAGTGGGGAACAATGGCGCCTTGGAGCCCGGTAGCGATGAATATTACCGGTTGGATTTGAGCGGTTCCACGATTCCTGTGGATGGCTTCTTTGTTATCGCTCATCCGGGTGCGGAGAGCGGCTTGGCGGCGCTGCGCGATCTGTCCGACGATGGCACCTTGTGGCAAAACGGCGCGGATTCGATCGTCCTGTTGCTCAATGACAGTCCGGTCGATACGCTGGGTTACGGTTCCGGCGCGAACGATTCGGAAGGCACTCCGGCCGACGATGTCTATGGCGCCAAGAGCCTCGCGCGCGATCCGGACGGCTACGACACCAATGATAATAGCGTCGATTTCATCGCCTGCGAAAATCCGACCCCCGGCGCGACCAACGATGATTGTTCCACAACGGTCGATGGCGACTTGGATGACGAGATGGAAGTAGAGGATGAAGCGGAAGTAGAGGGACCGACCGTTACTTATACGATCCACTTCAACTCGGGATGGACGCAGCCTTATCTGCACTACAGCTTGGATGGCGATGAAAACGGAAGTTGGACAACGACGCCGGGTCTGGCTATGACGTCCGAGATTTCCGAATGGTGGGTGATTCAGGTCGACCTGCCCGAGGCTGCCGACCTTGTTTTCCTGTTTAATGACGGTGCCGATCAATGGCATCATCCATTCGGCAATCCCACCGGTAATTTCGTTACCAGCGATCTGGAAGTCTGGGTCAAAGATGGCGAAATGACGCTGTATCCGAAAGTGCGAATCTTCGATATCCAATGGCAGGAAAGTGGAGCCTATCCGGGTGAAGGTCCGGTTTTGATCGATAATGCGGCCGTATCGTCGAATCCTTTCCTGGTCAATGCCAGTAGCAACCTTTACGGTGCGTTCGTTACCAGTACGGGTAGCACTCACTATAATTCAGTCATGCTGATTTGGAAAAGCGACAGCATCACCGGTGAGATGGGAGTCGATCCCAGCACCCTGACGCCCGGCATGGTCGTCAATCTGTTTGCCAATTACGATGAGTATTGCAGCAGCGGTATTTGCAATACCCAGCTTGAGATCACAACGTCTACGGGATTTTCGGGGACAATCACCGATACCGGGATGTCGAGCCCGGCGTCGGCCCCCAAACTGGTGGATATTCCCGCACAACTCTCGGATGATAGTACCGCCCAGATGTATCAGGGCATGTTGGTTGAGGTGCAGAATGTGGCGGTTACAACCGCGGCAAACAGTTACGACGAGTTCGAGGTCACCGGTAATCTGCTGGTCGATGATATGATTTACGATTACAGTAATCCGGCTCTCGGAACCAGTTACTCATCGTTGGTCGGCTTCCTCTATGCCAGCTACGGCAACCACAAATTGTTGCCGCGCGACAGTGACGATATGGTGGAAGTCATGGTCGACGGTGATGTAGACGGCGAGGTGGATGGTGATAGCGAGAGCGTCACCAGCGGTGTCGTCATCAATGAGATTTATTACGACACCCCGGATAGCGACGAAAGTCTGAAAGAATTCGTGGAGCTTTACGGCACTCCCGGTATGTCGCTCAATGGCTACGAGTTGGTGGCAAACAACGGCAGCCAGGAGCCCGGCAGCGATGAATATTACAGCCTGGACTTGAGCGGTTCCACGATTCCTGATGACGGCTTTTTCGTTATCGCCCACCCGAGCGCGGAAAGCGGCTTGGCGGCGGTCCGTGACCTGTCCGATGACGGCACCTTGTGGCAAAACGGCGCGGATTCGATCGTCCTGTTGCTGAATGACAGCCCGGTCGACACGTTGGGGTACGGCTCCGGCGCTAACGACTGGGAAGGCTCCGTAGCGACGGATGTCAGCAACAGCAATAGCCTGGCACGCGATCCGGACGGCTACGACACCGATGATAACAGCACGGATTTCGGTGTGTGTGCAACACCGACGCCGGGAACCTCGAACGATCCCTGTTTCAACTAACAAGGTAAACGAATCGATGAAGCGTTTTCCAAACGTCGCGGCGTGGCTGCTCCTTCTCGGAGCGGTCACGGCCGTGTTTGGTTGCACGGCGGAAGGAACGGACATCGCCTATCCGGGCCAGGATATCCGGATGACTTTCCTCCATACAACCGATAGCCACTCGAAAATCCTGCCGTATCGTTACGTTCCGAATTCCTGGGATGAGCGGCTTGGAATCAACCGGTGTCCGGCCGAAAAGCTGCTTTCCGATTGCCAGAGTTGCATCGGATACAAGCGAGAGGAAGTCGGAGACCCGGAGGCGGAAATCAACGTCTCCGGCGAATGCAGTGATTGTGTCTTTTTCTCGCGATTTGAGGAACTCTGCACGGACTGCCTATCCGGTTCCTACGACAACGCCGAATGTCTGGCATGTTTGGAAGACACGCGTTCGGCGCCGAGTTGCACCGATTATACGTACGGTGGTGCAGCCCGAGTGGCATGGGCCATCGCCAAAGAGCGGGAACGTTCGCTCAGAGTGGCGCACGTCGATACGGGTGACTATTTTCAAGGCGCACCGGTTTTCAACCTGTTTGCGGGTGAGCCGGAAGTCCGGGCTTTGGCTACCATGGGCGTGGATGTGGGGGTTATCGGCAACCATGAGTTTGACGGCGGCGCAAAACGGTTGGCCGAGGTGTTATTCAAATTTGCCGCTTTCCCCGTGCTCAACGCCAACTACATGTGGGACGCCCCCGACGATGTCAACAGTACGAGTTTGGGTGAATTGGTTTCCCCCTTCTTCATCCGAGACTACAACGGCCTGAAGGTCGGGTATATCGGTATGGGTAATCTACGCTCGCTCAACTCGCTGGGTGACGCCGACAACAGTATGGGGGCGCGTGCGCTGGAAACCGATCAAGTCATCGCAACCTATGTCCCCATGATTCGGAGTCAGGTCGATCTGGTTGTGGTGTTGTCTCATCTGGGCGTTCACGGCGATGTGCAGATGGCCAAGAACAATCCGGATATCGACATCATTTTCGGCGGTCACGATCACGTGGTCATTTATCCACCGCTGGAGATCGTGAATCCGGAAGGCGAGACAACCTTGGTCGTCCATTCCGGGGTCAATTATAAATGTGTTGGACGCCTTGATATCGTGGTGCGTGACGGCAAGATCGTCGGCCATGATTACAAGGCGATTCCCATTACCAGCGAAAGCGACGCCGACGGGAATTCATTGGTGGGACAAGATCCGTTGGTCGCTGAAATGATGTACGATTACGAGTTCGAACTCAATCGCGCTCAGGATCTCAAACGTGAAATCGGTACGGCCCGTGACGATTTTCCTCGCAAGGCCGAGGGTGATTCTCCGCTTGGAAATCTGGTGGCCGATGCCATGCGCGCTCGCGAGAAGGTGGAAACGGATTTCTCGATCACCAACTCGTTGGGAATTCGCGCCGACCTCGACAAGGGGGCCATCACCATCGAGAAACTCTACGAAATATTCCCCTTCGAAAACTCGATTACCACCATGTATATGTCGGGCACCGAAATCCAGGATCTGTTCAACTATGTGGCATCGCGAACGGCAGCCTACGGGTGTGCGCCGCAGGTACAGATTTCCGGCGCGCGTTGCGTACTTGATTGTACGCTTGGTCGTGTGAAAGAGGTTGAAATCGGGGGTATTCAGATCGTGGAGGATTACGAGCTTCTGAAACCGTATATCGTTTTCAATCTTGCCACGAATGACTACATCGCCGATGGTGGATCGGGCTTCGATATTTTCGAGCAGAATACGACCAAAGCCGACACCATGTTGAGCTTGCGAGATGTGGTGATCGACTATATCGAGGAACGTCGCGAAATCGAACCGGTCACCGATGGCCGAATCAGCCTGTTACACTGAGGCACGCAACATGAACGATCTGAAACGATTCTTTCTCGCCGTGTTTGTCGGATTGGCCGTATGGGGCTGCTTCGATACCGGTGTGATAGAAAAAGACAAAGGGCTGACCAGCCTTAAGGTTACCATTCTGAGCGAGACCGGCTCCGTGGACGCGCCATTGGATGGCAGCCAGGAAATTCCGGTTGAGTTTCGTGTCGAAGCTTTGGACGAAGAAGGAGACCCGATCGAGGACTATCAGGGGCGCCTGCACCTCAAAGCTCTTAACGGATTTCTTTCTCGAACCGGTGAAGTGGATGTCGATGCCGCAAATGGTGACGAGCTGACCGTCCCGCTGATGCGCGGCTTCAATCAGGTCCGCTTGTATGCCGAGGATCTCGACGAACTGGTGGTGGGCGTCTCCGAGCCGATTTATCTGCCGAAGCCTACTTTGGCCACTTTGCAGACACCGGCCGGAGATATCGAAGCTTCTGCCTGGGATAAGCATTTCATGCATGTGGAGGACGGGCTTATGGTCGTTACACATGCCACGCTCAGTGGATTTTTCGCCACCGATGTGTTGGACGAAGAATTCAACCACATCTACGTCTACACACATAACGTTCCCTACGTCGACCGCGGGGATGTCGTTAGTTTCGTTTCCGGTACCATCAGCGAATTTTTCGGACTGACCGAGCTTTCGTTTCCCGATTACGGCATCGCCTGCAACCATTATCCGCTTCCCGAACCGGTGGAGTTGTCGCCGAATCAATTGGCGGACAAAGATTTCATGGAAAAGCTCGAGGGCGGCCTTGTTGCGGTCAACAACATGAAAGTCAATTTCGTAACCGAGAAAACCTTCTTTACCTATGGGCAATGGACCGGAAAAATTGGCGGGGCCGCCATCGTGGTACTTTCACGCGAGGCCTTGCCCACCTTTAATCCGCTGGAAGAACGCGGCGTTACCTTCACGCGCATGGTCGGCAACTTACGCCACCATTGGTCGGCGGATTCCGGCGTGCCCAAGCCCAACTCGGAGTACATTATCGTTCCCCGGGACGCATGTGATGTCTGGGGATACGGTGAACGACCGGAATACTGCGATGAGGAGGCTCCGGCCACCAATTGCTCGTTCGATTGATAAGCGATCTTACATCTTTTTGACGATAAGCTTTGGAGAAACGGCAGATGATGACACGATGGGTACGATGGATTTCGTTTGCGACGCTCGTCGCTTGGGTGGGTCTGTCCGCAAACGCGTTTGCCCAGATTACCGAAGATAAGCTATTAAATGAAGATGATTCCGATCTGGTTGCCGCAGACGCAACGGATAAGGCGGAACCCGAGCCGGAAGTGACTCCGGAAGCAATTCCAGAACCGGAACCGGCTGCTGCGCCGGAAACCGTTCCCACGCCGTTTGTGACGAAGCCGGTAGCCGATGAGGAAAACGCTGTCGATCCGCAAACTCTGCCGGAGACCGAGCCGGAGGAGAAGGAGCGCGGTACGTTCGAGAAGATGCACGATCCCTTCAAATTGAGCGACTTCATCGATACCAAGCTTAACATTACCTATGCCGACGACAACCTGATGGAAAACAGCGAATTCTCGCCCGCCATGGGTATCGGCCAGCGAAACGTTTCCGAGTTTACCGGGGAGACCGGCGAAATTCAGCCGGTGGACGTCAACCAGACCAACCTGGTGCTGCATCATCGCTCCGACGGCTATCTGCCCGGTGTTCTGACCGAAGCCGCTCTGGTGCTTCGTTTCAAGTTGTCGACCGATCCCATGGATGGTTCGGCCGAACCCAGTTTCGGTGACGACGGATCGTTCCTGCGTGTCGGGTACATCTTCGATCACGACGCGGCCAAAGAGATGATTCTGGATCTTACCGGTTTTCCCTTCGATGCCGATCGCTTTCTACTCGGTTTCCACTACGATCTGACCTGGGCCGGAGAAACGGCTTTTCCGCAGAATACCAGCAGCGTTCCCGGTTTACGTCTGGGATTCGAGCACCCCTGGTTTTATGCGTTCGCCGGGTTCAAAACGCACCCGCAGCCGAAGAAAGACAAGCTCAATACCGAACGCGTACCGGTGGAGACCGTCTATGCCGGGTTGATGGGGGCCGGGGCCAAGATCATCGATGGTATGATGATCGAAGCGAACGGCGGCGTGATCGAGAAGGGCGACAATCCCAGCATGGCCGAAATCGAGGGTAATGAAAGCCGTGACGACATTCTCGCTTGGGGTGTGTCGAGCCGCTTCTCCTATCAGTTCGGTATTCCCATCGGCGATCGCATGGACCTGCGCCTGTCTCAGAACGACCCGCGCAAAAAACTCGAACTCGCTAAAGCGGATACTTACGAGAAGGGCACGTTCTCTTGGGCGGTTTCCGCAGAGGGCAACTACCTTTCCCAAAATCTGCAAGATCCGGATTCCACGAACGGCACCAAACCTTTTGTCGGTTGGGCGGCGTTGGTATCCGGAAAAATCAAGTACGACTATCTGCGCATCCATCTGGAAGCGGCCACCCGCAGCCTGGAATTTCTGCTTTTCGATACGCCGGGCTTCATTCCCTATCAATCCCTACCGGATTCGGCAGAGATTCGCCCGGAAATGTTCGGGGTGTTGTCGCTGGATTACTATATTCCGAAAGCCTATCTTACCCTGGGTTTGACCGGTGGTTTGAAGATTCCGGCCACGTATAAAGGAGACGACAGCGCCCCGGTGGCGGTCGTGAAACGGCAAACGGCGACCTCCGGTTATGTGTCGCCGTTCAATCGTCCCATCGAGATCTTGCCCACCGGTGAAAGCGCCGGGAACATCTATGAAGCCAAATTCGACTTGCAGTTCGAGCTGTCGTCCTTCATGACCTTCATGGCGGAATTGAGCTATGCGTTCGATCCCAATCGGGTCAAGCTGGCGACCTCCGACGAAAACAGCGAAACGCTTGTCAAGGAGTTCGACGACACCTCGGTCACGAATCGAATCGGAGTGGCTTTGATTGTCCAGGCCAAGTTCTAAACGGCAAAACACATTTTAAGCTGGAAAACCATTCGGAACCGGGTTGGGCCTTGACGTCCTTCCCGGTTTTTCATTTTGTTTCATGGAAAATTCTGTATCGGTGGAGCTGCAAACAGCGTCCCAACTTGACCGTTTTTGTCGGCTCGTGTATGATGCATCCGATCAGAATCGGAACTCCAAGGAGGCGACCATGAAACCCTGCCCGAATTGCGGCAAGGAAAATCAGCCCGAAGCCACCTTCTGCATGGATTGCGGATTCGACTTGGTACAGACAGGCCAACTTCCCAAAGATGAATCCGTCGATATCATCTGTAGCGCCTGCCAAGCCATCAATCCCGCCACGTCCCTGTTTTGTACCCAATGCGGGGCCAAAATCGTCAAGGAAGCGGAGGGCGGCGGGAAAACCATGTTTTTCGGCGCGATGCAGGAAAAGGGCAAAGCCAAGCTCGTTCTGGTGAAAGGTGGCGGATTCGAGGGAGTTTCCTATAATCTGAACAGCACCGATCATCTTGCGGGTCGCGCGGAAGGGTTTATTCTTTTCCCGGAAGATCGTTACTGTTCCCCTAAACACGCGAATTTCTTCTATTTCGGCGGTAAATTTTTCGTGAGCGACGAGAACAGCCTGAACGGTGTGTTTTACAAGCTGCGGACGCCGGTCGAACTCAAAGACGGCATGTTGTTCCGTGTGGGCGAGCAGCTTTTCCGCGCCAACTACAACAAGGAATATCAACGCCTGGAAGGGGTTGAGAAACACGACGACGGCACCGAGTTCATGGGCAGTCCCGCATCCGGCAATCCCGGGTTCACCATCACTCACATTCTGGAAGATGGCCGCGTCGGGTCGGTGATTCATATCGAAACCGAGACGTTCACGATCGGGCGCGAGAATTGTTCGCTAAATTACGCCGACGATCAGTTTATCAGTGGCAAACACGCGCGCATTACCAAGTCGGGCGGCAAGTATTTTCTGGCCGACAACGGCTCGAAGAACGGGACGTTCTATCGCATCACGAACGAACAGGAACTGTTCCATGGTGATTATGTCTTTATCGGGCAACAGCTTCTACGCGTGGAAATCACCCAATGATGTGAAGGGCCTCATCCATACAAAAGGCGCGGCCGAAACCGCGCCTTTTTTCATGCCGTCCCCTGTTAAGCTTATTCAAACTGCTTGAGTACCTCACGTGCGATGACGATCCGCTGAATTTCGCTGGTGCCTTCGCCGATTTCCAGCAGCTTTTGATCACGGTAGTAGCGTGCGGCCGGATATTCCTCCATCAACCCGTAGCCCCCATGAATCTGCACGCAATGGTTGGCGCACTCGTGGGCTACTTCCGAGCAGTAAAGCTTGGCCATAGCCGCTTCACGCTTGAATGGCTTGTGGTTGTCTTTGAGCCAGCAGGCTTTGTAAAGCAGGTTGCGGGCCGCTTCGATGTGCATGGCCATGTCGGCCAGCTTGAATTCAGTCGCCTGAAAGCGGGCGATCGGTTTGTTGAACTGTTTGCGTTGAACCGCGTGGCGGGCGGCGGCTTCGAATGCGCCTTGAGCCAGGCCCAACCCCATGGCGCCGATGGATAAGCGTCCGGCGTCGAGGGTGGCCAGCATCTGGCGAAAACCGTCACCCCGCTGGCCGAGCAAATTGGCATCCGGGACACGGACATTGTCGAAATACAATTCCCCGGTATTGGAGGCGCGCCAGACCAGCTTTTTGTGCATGGCTCGCGCTTCGAAGCCCTCCGTGCCGTTTTCGACCAGGATGCAGCTGTATTCCGGTTTGCCGTTGTCCTGTTTGCCCGTAATGCATTGAACGGTCGAGCCCATGCTGATTTCACAGGCCGAGTTGGTGATGAAAATTTTGGAACCGTTGAGGGTCCATTGTCCGGCTTCGAGCACCGCGCGGGTTTTGCTGCCACCGGCATCCGATCCGGCTTCCGGTTCGGTCAGGCCGAAGCCCCACAGCTTTTTGCCTGTACATAAATCCGGTAGATATTTGCGGCGTTGCTCTTCGTTTCCGAAGTAGTAAAGGGGTCCGATGCCGAGTGAATTCCCGGCCGCTACGGTCGCTCCCTGGCTCCCGTCGATCCGTGCGATTTCTTCCACAGCGATAATATAGCTTAGATAGTCCATGCCCTGGCCGCCGTAATCCGGCGAGACCACGCAGCCGAACAATCCAAGCTCGCCCATCTTGTGCGTCAGCTCGATTGAGAAGGTTTCTTCGCGGCTGAGTTCCTCCGCCACCGGTGCGATTTCGTTTTCGGAAAAGTCTCGGATGGAGTTCCGGATGATTTCCTGTTCCTGTGTCAGGTTGTAATCCATTTCGCACCTCGTCGCATTTGGCACCCCCGGTTAGGGGAGCCGATCGAAAGAAGGCCGGGAGAGGGCTCCCGGCCCGGCTTCGCTCATTTGATCGGAACGAAATACACGTCGTTGATGCAGCCTTGGCGGTCGGCTTTTTTGACAAATTTCAGCTGGACGTCCATGCCGATCACGGCTTCTTCCGGGTTGACGTCAAGCGGAGCGGCAAACCCGCCGTCTGCGCCGTCGAACACCACGTAAGCGATGACGACCGGAGCTTGTTCCTCGCCGTGCATATCTTCGAAAACGACGGTGTAGCTTTCAACCGTCCCGGTGCCGTCCAATTCCACGATCTGGTCGATGGCCTCGAAGGTGTCTTCGCAGAAAATTCGTGGCGGGCAGTAAACCATGCCGGTGTCGCTTTCAACCGACGCAATCAGCTTGCCCAGCTTGAACTTCTGAAAGAAGGCTTCCCCGGCCAGACCGTAGGTGTAGCGGTAGCTGATCGGAATCTGTCCTTCGAAGTAGGAAAGATGTGTGGTATGGGTGATTTTATCTCGAATAGCCATTTTGTCCCCCCCTTTACTTGCGCTTTTTAGGCGAGGGTTTCTTGCCCGCGCGAGGTTTGGACGCCTTCTTTACCGGACGGAAATAGCGGATATCAAGGATGGTGCCTTCGCGTTCCTCCTCCGGCCGCCAAACCGCCTCGACCTTCATGCCGATGTGAATGTCCTCGATCGCGACTTCATCGAGCATGTGCATGATGCCCATCTTCTCGCTTGCGCCGTCGATTGAGATAACTGCCGGAATATAGGGCTTTTCCCCTTTTTTCAGGCGGCTGGCATCGAAATGAATACGCGAGACGGAAAAGGTTTCCACCGTGCCCGTATCCTGCACTTCCACCCAACCATCGGTGGGACGAAAGCACAGTTCGCAAAAGGCGCGGGCGGGCAAAACCGTGCGGTCGCATTTCTTGCAATACGATCCGAGGATCTTGCCCTGTTTCAGTCCGCTCAGGTAAATCCCGATTCCGACGCCGTTATCCCAGGCGTATTCCATGCGTGGTTCGAAATGGGAGTAGAGTATCTGGTTCTTTTTAAAGGCCTCCTCTTTGACGTTGGTGCCGCCGAGGACTTTGCCTTTCAATGCGTCTGTCGCCATGATTCAGCTCCTTTCCTCAGTAATTGCGGCACACGAGCACGGTTCCGACCTGCATCAGGTCGCCCCAGGCTTGTGCGACACCGGTTTTGGGGTTTCCTTTGATCTGACGATCGCCCGCTTCGCCACGTAATTGCCAGAACAATTCCGCCACCTTCATCAAGCCGGTTGCGGCGATGGGATTGCCGACCCCCAGCGCGCCGCCGGAGGGACAAGCCGGAATCTGGCCGCCGTCGCGCAGGTAGAAACCTTCCCGGAACAGGTCGGCCGCTTTGCCGCGTGGAGCGAGCTGCAGACCTTCAAGGTGATGCAACATCTTGTAATTGAAGGGATCGTAAGGCTCGGCGAGGTCGATTTCTTTCATGGGGTTCTTGATGCCCGCCATGTCGTAAGCCTGCCGCGCCGCTTTTTCCACATAGCGCGGATATTTCAGGTCGCGCGTGGCCCAGTAGGCCGTGTCGAGCTGAAAGCCCAGCCCGTCGAGGAACACCGGCTTATCGGTGTAACGGCGGGCCACATGCTCGCTGGCCAGAATCAGCGCACACGCGCCGTCCGAGGCCGGACTGATGTCGAGGCGGTGGACGGGATCGACCAGCACCTCGGAATTCATCACGTCATCGAGGGTCAGATCCTGCGGGATCTGCGCCGCCGGATGTGCCAGAGCATTGCGCTTGTTATTGACCGATACGGCCGCAATGTCTTCCTTCTTGATGCCGTTCTCGTGCATATAACGCTGCATCTCCAAGGCGAAGATCCAGATCAGGGTCGGTTTGAGCGGTTGCTCGGTGGTGTGGTCGAAAATGGTGAGGAACGCGCCCTGCGGATGCGGGTAGGCGCTCGACATCTTTTCGGAACAGACCACCATGCAGGTGTCGTACATCCCGGAGGCAATATGAAAATAGCCGTGGATCGGGGCAAAAACACCCGTTCCTCCGCCGACGAAATTTCTCATGTATGGCTTGAGCTTTCCGCCCGAACCATCGCAAAGATACTCCGCTTTCATGTGGACACCATCGAAGGCGTCGGGTGCCGTTCCCATGGTCACCGATTCGATGCGGTCGAGTTCCATACCGCAACTGTCGAGGGCCATTTTCGAAGCTTGCCAGGCTAGTTCCTTGCCGGTTTCTTGCGCGCGCCGGACGAACTTGGTGATCCCGGCGCCGATGATCGCAACTCTGCGTGGTTTCATCCCCGGTCTCTCCTTTCTTAGCTGTTTCTTAGAATCATCACAGCGCAACTGGTTGATGGAGCCCCGCGCCAGATCTGTACGAGGCCGCATTCGGCGTCTTTGATCTGGTGCTTGCCTGCCACCCCGCGCAACTGATTCACCACTTCCAGGGTCTTGTGACCGCCGGAGGCCTCGATCATATGTCCCACTCCCAGCTCGCCGCCGGATGGGTTGATCGGAATGGCTCCGCGCGGACCGAATTCACCCGAATCAAACAGAGCGCCCGCCGCACCTTCCGTACACAACTTGAGTGCTTCGGCGTGCTTGAGCGCTTTGAAGGAGATGGAATCGGAGATTTCAAACAGGTCGATACTGTCCAGCGGAGACGTTACACCAGCCATTTTGTAAGCTTTCTCGGCCGATAAACGTGTCGCCAGGCAGGTGTCGAGATCGCGTGTGTCCAGATTCGGTGAATCGGAATGCCAGGCCAGGCCATCGATCCAGATCGGTTGACCGGCCAGATGCGGGACGGCATCCTCCGCCGCCAGGACCGCCACTACGCAGCCATCGGCGTTGTTGGCGACATCCATGCGACAGACGGGCCAGGCGACCGGATCGGACATCAGTACGTCTTCGATGTCGAGTGCGGCGCCATAGGAGGCGAGCGGGTTCTCAAGTGCCGCCCGACGTGCTTCGGTCACCACGCGTGCGCATTGTTCGCGGGTGTTGCCGCTGGAATACAGGTAGCGGTTCATTTCCAGGCCGTCGATCATGTGCACACTCTGTCCGAGCGGACGCAAGAGCACCGGATCGAGGGCGAATGACTTGATGTCATCCTGCGTTTTGACATTCGAAATCTTGCTGTGCGACTCGATCGCCACCAAGTCGAACAGGCCCGCGCGGATCATCATGAATCCGGTGGCCAACGCATGAACGAAATCGCCGGGGACCGTCTGGACCGATTTCAAAATCGCGCCCAGCTGGTCGTTGCAGTACTCGTCGGCGATGCTGTAACCCTCCCAGAAGTCTTCAGCCGCCGTTACAAATCCGCCGATGTCCGCCGGTGTAACCCCTGCCTCTTCGTAAGCTTTGACGGCAGCTTCGAAGACGAGTTCCCGGTACGAAACCCCGGGAGTGGTGGGGGAGAAACCGGCTTGCCCCATTCCCACAATCGCCACTCGTTTCATGCATTCCCTCCTCTTGTGGCCGTTGAGTATCAGGAATTCGACACATTTTTGTCCTTGGTTTGGAACGTATTCCGGACAAACTCGATGATATCTTGTGTACGGGCGCCCGGAGTGAACAGCGCCGCCACTCCGGCTTTGTATAGCTTTTCCTTGTCGTCGTCCGGGACGATGCCGCCGCCGAACACGATGATATCGCTGGCATTCTTCTCTTTCAGAAGGTCTAGCAGACGCGGAAATAGGTACATGTGTGCGCCGGACATGACCGACAGGCCGATGAAGTCCACATCTTCCTGTACGGCTGCTGAGACGATCATTTCGGGCGTTTGATGCAGGCCGGTGTAGATCACCTCGAAACCGGCGTCGCGTAGCGCACGCGCCACCACTTTTGCGCCGCGATCGTGACCGTCCAGGCCCGGTTTCGCGACCATTACGCGGATTTTGGCTGTGTTGCTCATGGTTGTTCTCCTAAATATAGGCCGGGTCTTTGTACTCGCCGAAAACGGACCGGAAAGCGTCGCAGATTTCCTGCAACGACACATAATCGCGCACGGCATTGATGATATGCGGCATGGTGTTCTCGCCGCTTTCGGCCGCCTTGCGCAAAATCTCGATATGACGCGCCACGGCGACCGGATCGCGTTCGGCTTTCACCTTCTGCAGGTTGGCGACTTGTTCTGTTTCTTTCATCTCATCGATATAAAGCGTCGGAATGCCCGGGTCGTCCTCGGTGACGTATTTCGTCACGCCGACCATATGTTTGTCGCCGGTTTCAAGCTGTCGTTGGTATTTGTAGGCGGCATCGGCGATTTCCTTTTGGGGGAAGCCGTTCTCGATGGCGGGAATGATGCCGCCCATTTCGTCGATTTTGCCGATGTAATCCCAGGCTTCCTGCTCGATGCGGTTGGTCATGGCCTCGACGGCGTAGCTGCCACCCAGGGGATCGATCGTGTTGGCGAGACCCGATTCTTCGGCGATGATCTGCTGGGTCCGCAGCGCGATGGTCACGGCCTGCTCGGTGGGCAGCGCCAGGGTTTCGTCGAGGGAATTGGTGTGCAACGACTGGGTGCCGCCTAAAACGGCCGCCATGGCCTGGACGGTGGTCCGGACCACATTGATGTACGGTTGCTGGGCGGTCAGGCTGCAACCGGCGGTTTGGGTGTGGAAACGGCACATCCAGGAACGAGGGTTCTTTGCCTTGAAGCGCTCCCGCATGATGCGCGCCCACATACGCCGGGCGGCGCGGAACTTGGCGACTTCCTCCAGGAAATCGTTGTGTGAATTGAAGAAGTAAGAGAGACGTCCGGCGAAGCTGTCTACGTCCAACCCGGCATCCACGCAGGCCTGTACGTACCCGATGCCGTCGGCCAGGGTGAAGGCCAATTCCTGTGCGGCGGTGCTGCCCGCCTCGCGAATGTGATAGCCCGAAATGGAGATCGTGTTCCAGCGCGGGACGTGTTCCGTCGCGAAACCGATCATATCGGTGATCAATCGCAGGGAAGGGTGGGGCGGGAAAATCCAGGACTTCTGGGCGATGTATTCTTTCAGAATGTCGTTCTGGCAGGTGCCGCCCACGCGATCCCAGGGAACGCCCTGTTTTTCAGCCACGACCAAATACATGGCCAGTAAAATGGAGGCCGGAGGGTTGATGGTCATGGAGGTCGTGATTTTGTCGAGCGGGATGCCGTCGAATAGGACTTCCATATCGCGCAAGGTGTCGATCGCCACGCCGCATTTGCCCACTTCACCGCGACTACGCGGAGAATCGGAGTCGTAGCCCATCAAGGTCGGGTAGTGGAAGGCTACCGACAAGCCGGTCTGCCCGTTCTTCAACAGGTAGTGATAGCGTGCGTTGGTATCTTCCGGGGTGCCGAAACCGGCGAACTGGCGCATGGTCCACAAACGCCCCCGGTACATGGTGGGTTGAATCCCGCGTGTGAAGGGATATTGGCCCGGCATGCCCAGATCACGTTCGTAATCGAGATCGGCCACGTCGTCGGGAGAATAAACGCGCTCCACGGGAACATCGGATAGTGTGGTAAAGCGTTCCCGAATCTCGGGACGTTTATTCAATACCGCCGCCAGTTCGTCGACGGTCCATTTTTCTTTTTGCTCGATGATCGCCTGAAGGGCGTCTTTGCTGTATAAGCGGCTCATCGTGATAACCTCACAACCTGGTGTTAGACAGACAGAATCTCCCGCGCGATGACCACGCGTTGGACTTCGCTGCTGCCTTCGTAAACAGTGGTGACTTTACAATCCCGGTAATAGCGTTCCACCGGGTAATCCTTGACGTATCCATAGCCGCCGTGAATCTGCACGGCCTCACCGCAGGCCCGGTTGGCCGCTTCGGTGGAGAATAACTTGGCCATGGAGGCTTCGCGCGTGAAACGCCTTTTGGCGTCTTTCAATGTGGCCGCCCGCAAAGTGAGCAGGCGCGCGGCTTCGAGTTCGGTTCCCATATCGGCCAATTTCCACTGGATGGCCTGGAAGTCGGAGATGGGATGGCCGAATTGACGGCGTTCCAAAGCGTAATCGCGGGCGGCTTCGAGCGCTGCCCAGCCGATGCCGAGCGCCTGGGAGGCCACGCCGATACGTCCGCCGTCGAGCGCCATCATGGCGACCCGGAAACCGCGATTCAGTTCTCCCATGAGGTGGTCGGCCGGGATGCGGCATTGGTCGAACACCACTTCTAGGGTAGACGACCCGCACAGCCCCATTTTCTTCTCTTTTTTGCCGAGCAAAAGTCCCGGCGTTCCGGCGGGAACCAGAAAGGCGGATACGCCACCGGCGTCCTTGCGCGAGCGATCGGTACGCGCCCAGACGACGAAAACCCCGGCGTGATCGGCGGAGGTGATGAACTGTTTGGTGCCGTTGAGCACCCAGAAGTCGCCGTCGCGGTCGGCAGTGGTGCGTAAAGACCCGGCGTCGCTGCCGCTGGCGGGTTCCGTTAAAGCGAAGGCTCCGGCGATGGCCTCGCCGGAAGTGATAAACGGAACATATTTTTTAGCGAGATGCTCGGGGGCGAAGGTGAGGACGGCTTCGGCCACCATGTTGGTCACCGCCATCCCCACCGCCACCGAGGCATCGGCTTTCGATATTTCCGTCACGGCCAGAGAGTAGGGTAAAACTCCCACGGCTGCGCCGCCATGCGATTCGGGGATGTTCATCCCCAAGAGACCCAATCGCGCCATTTCGCGGTATTCCTCGACCGGATAAACGGCGTTTTCGTCGCGCCACTGGGCTTTGGGAGCCAATTCGTTCCGGGCGTAGTCGCGGACCATGTCCCGGATCATCTGCTGTTGCTCAGTCAGTTCGAATCGCATGGCATCCTTTCCATCTGTTACTTCCCGGTCCAGTTGGGGCTTTCGCGCAAAATCGAGGCGGCGATGACCATCCGTTGCACTTCGCTGGTGCCTTCATAGATCTCGGTGATCTTGGCGTCGCGGAAGTGGCGCTCAACCGGGTAATCCTTGACATAACCGTAGCCGCCGAAAACCTGGATGGCGTTGGTGGTTACCCACATGGCCGTTTCGGAGGCGAACAGTTTGGCCATAGCCGAGGTTTTCGAGATGCGTTTGCCGGTTTTCTCGGAGATGTCTTTTTCAAAGGCGGCTTGATACACCAGCAAGCGTGCCGCTTCGATGCGGGTGGCCATGTCGGCCAGTTTCCACTGAATCGCCTGGAAACTCGAAATCGACTTGCCGAATTGCTGGCGTTCCAGAGAATAGTCGCGGGCCGCTTCGAGGGCGGCCTGTGCGATACCCAAAGCCTGGGACGCAATGCCGATCCGACCGCAATCGAGGGTGTGCATGGCGACTTTGAAGCCCTGACCCTCTTCGCCGAGCAGGTTTTCCACCGGCACGCGCACGTCTTCAAACACCAGTTCGGTGGTGCTGGACGCGCAGATGCCGAGCTTGTCCTCCACTTTGCCCACGGAGAAGCCCGGGGCGTCGGCGGGAACCACGATGGCGCTGACGCCCGCGTGCTTGGAGTCTTTGCTGGTGCGGAAGAAACACACGGTCGCCGAGGCTTCGCGGCCGTTGGTGATGAAGTTTTTGGTGCCGTTGAGCACCCACTCATTGCCGTCACGCACCGCAGTTGCGCGCGTGCCGCCTGCATCCGTCCCGGCATTGGCTTCGGTCAGGCCGAAACAGCCGATTTTCTTGCCCGAAGCGTAGGGGGTGAGGAATGTTTCACGGACGGCGTCGGAACCGAAGTGATGCACCGGGTCGCAATAGAGTGAATTGTTCACCGATGCGATGACGCCCGTGGAAGCGCAGCCGCGCGATAATTCTTCAACGGCGATGGCGTAGCACACGTGGTCCATACCCGCGCCGCCCCATTTATCCGGAATCGCGACGCCCATCAGGCCCAGTTCCCCCATTTCATCCACGATTTCTTTCGGGAAGCGGTGGTTCTGGTCCAGTTCAGCGGCGATCGGCTTGAGGCGATCGTCGGCGAACCGGCGGGTCATGTCACGGATCATCTGTTGTTCTTCGGTCAATTCAAAATTCATGCTGTCCTCCTGAGGTCGCGAATCCGGCTTGTACTTGGTAATCAGTTGCCCTTGAATTCGGGCTTCCGTTTTTCAACGAACGCGTTGGTGCCCTCCACCCGGTCGTGGGTGTTGAAGCTGGCGTAGAAATTTTCGAGCTCGATTCGGTTACCTGCATCGAGTTCCTTGTTGAAACCGTCGTCGATGGCTTTTTTGCTGGCGCCGACGGCCAAGGGCGCGCAGGCGATGATGCGCTTGGCGAGTCCCATCACCTCGTCCATCAAGGTTTCGGGTGTCGTCACTTTGTTGACCAATCCGATTTCCTTGGCGCGTGCGGCGTCGATGATGTCGCCGGTATAGATGAGTTCTTTCGCCATGTTTTTGCCGATCAGGCGCGCCAGACGCTGGGTGCCGCCGAAACCGGGAATGAGCCCCAGCTTGACTTCCGGCTGGCCGAACTGCGAGCGGTCGCTGGCGTAGATGATGTCGCAGGAAATGGCCAGCTCGGTGCCGCCGCCTAATGCGAAGCCGTCCACCGCCGCGATGACGGGAATCGACAGTTTGCCGAGGTCGTTCATCAGCTCTTGGCCGGTTTCCACAAAGCCTTTGGCTTCGTCGCCGCCCTGCACGGGCATCTTGCTCATCAGCACGATGTCGGCTCCGGCAACGAATGCAGCCGGTTTGGGACGCTTGCCTTCGACGGGCTGGTCTTTCGCGCCGGTGATGATCAGCACGCGAATGGCGGAATCGTTCGCGATGTCGGCCACGGCGGAACGCATTTCGGTGAGCGTGTCGAGATTCAGAGCATTGAGGGCAGCGGTGCGGTTCACGGTAAGGATAGCGATGGTGTCACGTTTTTCGAACAGGATATTCCGGTAGCTCACAGTCACCTCCTGAGCAAAGGGGCGGTGCGCCGTCCAAAAACGGCGACCGCGGTTACAGGTCCAAAATGTGATGCGCGTCAACACAATCAAAACAGAATAACAGAGTCGATCAGTCGGTCATTTCTGCAAGCAGCCAATCGGGCCGCGTTTTCAAATGGTCAGTATGCGTATACGCCCTGGCCGGTCTTGCGACCCAGCCGCCCGGCGTCCACGTATTTGCGCAGAAGCGGGCAAGGGCGGTACTTGCTGTCGCCCAGGCCGTCGTTGAGCACCGTCATGATGGCCAGGCAGGTGTCCAGACCGACCAAGTCCGCCAGTTCGAGCGGTCCCATGGGCTGGTTGGTGCCGAGTTTCATGCCGGTATCGATGGCTTCGGGCGTTCCCACGCCTTCCATCAGCGCATAAAAAGCTTCGTTGATCATCGGCATCAGGATGCGGTTGACCACAAAGCCCGGATAGTCGGCCGCTTCCGCGATGGTTTTGCCCATCTTCTCCGAGGCCTCTTTCGTGGCCTGGAAGGTGGCGTCGTCGGTGGCGAGACCGCGAATGATTTCAACGAGCTTCATCACCGGAACCGGGTTCATGAAGTGCATCCCGATCACCTGATCGGGCCGTTTGGTGGCGGCGGCGATCCAGGTGATGGAAATGGACGATGTATTGGTGGCCAAAATCGCACCGGGCTTGAGCGAGGCATCGAGCTGGGTGAAGATTTTGCGCTTCAGTTCGGGATTCTCGGTGGCGGCTTCCACGGCCAGGTCGGCGTTTTCGAGCCGGGCGTAATCGGTGACGCCGTCGATCCGTCCCATGATGGTCGCTTTGGCTGCGTCGTCCAGCTTACCTTTGGAGACGGCACGTGCCAGCATTTTATCGATGAACGCGATCCCGCCGTCCACCAAGTTCTGATTGATGTCGAGCAACAGAACTTTATAACCCGCCGTGGCGGCCACTTGCACGATCCCTCGACCCATCTGGCCTGCGCCGATAACGGCAATGGTCTCAATCATGCTCTTCTCCTTTACAGGGCTTCGATGATCATGGCGTTGGCTTCACCGCCGCCGATGCACAGGGTCACCAAACCGGTTTTGGCCTGTTTATTCTTCATCGCATGCAGAAGCGTCACCAGCAAGCGGCAGCCCGATCCGCCGATGGGGTGGCCCAGAGCCACTGCGCCGCCGTGGATGTTCACCTTTTCTTCGGGGATGTCGAATTCGCGCATGGCGTACTTGGTGACCACCGCGAAAGCTTCGTTGATTTCGAACAGGTCGATGTCCTTTACGTCCATCCCGGCACGTTCGAAAGCCACTTTCATCGCTCCGGCGGGGGCGATGGTGAACCATTGCGGTTCTTCGGCGGCTTCACCGTAGGAAACGATGCGCGCCATGGGCTTCAGGCCCAGTTCCTTGGCTTTTTCTTCCGACATCAGCACGACCGCGGCTGCGCCGTCGTTGATCGAGGAGGCATTGGCGGCGGTGGTGACGCCGTCGGAGTTGAACACCGGCTTGAGCTTGGGAATTTTGTCGAACTTCACCTTGCCGGGGTTTTCGTCCTGATCGACGACCGTCACCTCGCCCTTGCGGCCTTGAATCTCGACCGGGGTGATTTCGTCCTTGAACCAGCCGTTTTTCTGCGCGGCAATGGCTTTTTCGAATGAACGCGCGGCGAAGGCATCGAGTTCTTCGCGTTCGAAGCCTTTTTCCTTGGCGCACAGATCGGCGAAACCGCCCATATGCGAATTGTTGTAAGGATCCCACAGACCGTCGTGCACCATCAGATCGATGATGTCGCCTTTAGGCATCGACATGCGATAACCGGTACGGGCTTTCGGCAAGGCGAAGGGCGCGTTGGTCATGCTTTCCATGCCGCCCGCCACGATGATGTCGGCGTTACCGAGCATGATTTCGTTGGCGCCGAGTTGAACGGTCTTCAGGCCCGACCCACACACCTTGTTGACGGTGAGGCAGGGGACGGATGCGGGGATCCCGGCACCCAGCGCCGCCTGACGTCCGGGAGCCTGGCCGAGTCCACCCATGAGCACGTTGCCCATGATGACCTGCTCCACTTGCTCCGGTTTGATTCCGGCGCGTTCGATGACGGAGCTGATGGCGATGCTGCCCAGTTTGACGGCTTTGACGGCCGACAGCGAACCCAGAAAAACGCCCACCGGCGTGCGTGCGGCTGCGACGATTACGACGTTACGCATAGTAATCTCCTTGATTTTAATGTTCGAGTACTACTTTAACTTGTCATCGATACGCTGCTGATAAGAGCTGATTTCTCCTCGCAGCTTTCTTAAGTCGTCAAGGTTTCGATCGATCTTGTTCAAATTATCGTCGAGAAGTTCCTTCACTCGGAGTAGTACGTGTCGGTTGGACTTGTGGATCGCGTAGATTTCTTTGAGTTCTCGCATTTCGGCCAGAGAAAGGCCTAGCAACTTGAGGCGCTGGATGAACTTGAGGCGGCGAAGGTCGGAGTCCGTGTAGAAACGACGATTACTGCGTCTGGCGGGCGGGTCGAGCAAGCCGATTTCTTCGTAGTAGCGGATCGTACGTGAACTGGTCCCTGCCAGGTCTGCCAACTCACCGATCGCATAGGAGATAGATTGATCTTTTTCCATCGTTTTGCTGCTCATTTGCCAGTGCACGTTAACTGGCATAACTTATAGCAAGCGGTCGTTTGAGTGTCAAGGATTTTTGTCGAGGTGCTTGGGCGGAATTAAAAAATCAAATAATAACGGATAGATAAGCTCTATCTTTTAGGAGGTGGCGTTCTGCGGCGCAAACCGAACAGGGAACACAGCATTGTAAGCAAGCCAAGTACACCCACACCGATAAAGACCTTGCGCCAGGGAAACGGCAGGGGCGGCAAAAACGCGCGCATATCGTCGAGATTGCCGGGTGCGATGATCAATAGGGGAAGTCCGTCCGGGCGTATAAAGGGAACTATTTCGTTTTCTGTGCGTGTGCCGAGAACCGTAAACACGCGATCATCCCCGATGGAAATGCCCTCGTAAGAAAAGCGTAAGTCACCGGGCTGATTATCGAAACCGGCGTGATAGCGAATGTAAATGTAGCGATCGTCGCAATGAGAAGCATCGGCGGTGCAAAGATCTCCCCTTCCTTTGATGGATTCCCAGCCATAGAGGTCGGCATCGGGCATGCCCCGGATCAGGAAACGACCCACGACCGGGTTTTGAACGCGGAAATTGTCCGATTGCACGGCTGGCTTGCGATATTCATGGCCGGGCCAGACTTTCAATTCTCGCCAGGGAACGGGCTTGGTTGTCCATTTCAATTCGTGCTTGAAGCGATCTTTGAACGCGCAATCCGGGCTGGGCCATTGGGACGGATCGAGTTCGGTTTCGTGCCAGGCGTAGCATTCCACTTTGCGTTTGAGCGCGAGGTGGTGAAAATTGGCCATCATGGCCGGATCGGCTATCGGGGTTATGGCCTGCATAACCCCGGTTACGGCGACGGGAGTGTTTGTCTCCGTGTCGGGTGGAAAAATAGTATCGGTGATCGGGATGGCGGCGTCGAGCACGACGGCGGGCTGGTTGAAGTCGGGGGCGGTACGCCATGCGCCCGAAAGACCGATAAGACAAAGCGCCACGCCGAAAATAAACAGAATCAGGGTCGGCATTCGATTTTGCACGGGTCGATCGGAATTTTGGGTGTGGGATGTCACGTCGGCGGCTCCTTTCTTTGGGAAAAGGCATTATACTCCAGGAGGCGCGCAAGGACAATTACCGTGCGTGTCAGGTTTGCCATAATCTGTTTAACCGCATGGAAAGTGAGGATATTCCGGGTGGTTCAAAGAATGCGGGAAGGGGGCGGAGTCCGTTTCTATTTTGACTTTCCGCGCCATTTTTGCTAAAAATGGTAGATCAAGAATGGGTCGAAACACGCAATGTCATCGTCTTGGAGGGACACCATGCCACGCTATGAAGTGTTCATACCGGCGAAACCCGGTACCGACGCCCAGAGCATGACGGTCGAGGTTGAAGCGGCCAGTTGGTTATTGGCCTTACGCACCGGTATGAAACAGATCGGGGAGCAGGGAGATTCCTTGGCTTCGATCATGTGTGAAAATCGTCCCGATGGTACCGTGGTTGTGAAAGACCCCGGCTCGCGACGGATGTTCCGCATCAAGGAAATCGAGGCGGGTGCGCAAGAACAGGATACGGATCGGATCGAAGCCGAGCAAAAACGGCAGGAAGCGGAATCCGAGGCTCTGCGCAATGCCGCCGAGGTCGCAGCGCGGGAGCGCGAGGAGGCGCAGAAGCGGCTAGAGGAAAGCCGTCGTCGTGAACAAGAAGCCACCGAGAATGCGCGCAAAGAACGTGCCGAAGAGATGAAGCGCGAGCAGGAGGCCGAAAAGCAGAGACAGCGCGATGATGCCGCCCATCGGGCGGCTCGGGCGGCGATGGCGCGCGCAACAGCCGAGAAAGAATTGCGTGAAAAGGAAAAACGCGCAAAAGAGGCACGGAGCAAGGCGGCTGTGGCGGCCGAAGGCAACAGTCGCGAAATAAGCATTACCCGCCATGACATGAAACCCGCCGAAGTGGCGGCCCAGATGGGAGAGTCTCCCGAGGCTGTCGATACGTTCAGTGTGGATGATGTTCTGGCCGATCTATTTATGGACACCATGGATCTCATGACCATGGACGGCACCGAGGGTTTCCAATTTATCCTCGATCTTGCGCTGCGCACCATCAAGGCTGAAGCGGGTTCCGTTATTTTGTCCGATATCAATTCGGCGCTCAGCGATTTGTATTTTGCCGCAGCGGTCGGCCGAGTGGCGGATCAACTCACGAGCATTCGTATTCCGCGCGGCAAGGGGATTGTGGGCTTTTCGGTCGAAGCCGGGTGTGCTTTAGCCGTCTCCGATGTGGATAAGAACCCCAATTTCTATCGCCGGGTCGCAGAAAAAACAGGATTCGACACGCGGTCTATTCTGTGTGTTCCCGTGCAGTTCAACGATCGAACCTACGGCGCGATCGAACTGGTCAACAAGGTCGGCTCCAACCGTTGGAGCGCTGGGGAAGTCAGTGTCGTAGTCTTTCTGGCACAGAAACTCGGCGAGTATTTGGATCGGGTTCATGCCTCCGTGCCGTTGGAAGACTGATTCCGATTTTGGTGATATCTGTCCGTTACCGAAAGAGATGTAAGTGATGCGTCGATCAAGCCTGTTTGTCTGTTTTGTCGTGGCGGTTTTGTTTCTTGCAAGCTGTGCCTCGCAGTACGCCGCCAAACACCGCGAGCGTGGGGCGGTTCAGTTCAGTCAAAACCAGTATGATCTCGCCCGGACGGAATATGCGGCATCCCTGGAATATGAGGATCATCCCGAAGCACATGCCTGGATCGGCCGTATTTTGACGGAAAAAAAGCAATGGCTGGAAGCGCTACCGCATCTGCAAAAAGCGTTGGCCGGAGAAACGGCCCCCGAGCTTCGATGGCAGGCGGTTCTGGACACGGCGCGCTGTCGTTTGAATCTGGGTGCGAACGCCGATGCCGCCGACTTTTTCGTGCGCGCCATTGAGTTTGATCCGGCCGATCATACGGCCCCGGTGCTGTCGGCGGCCGTCTGGCCCAAACTCGATAGCGACGCGCGTCTGATGGGCTGGCTGGATCGCATCGTGGCCGCTCAACCCGACAAACATTACGGGCAGGCCTTTATCGGCAACCATTATTTTCGTATCGGCGAGATGGAAAAAGCCCGTGAGGCTTATGAAAAAGCGCTGGCGATCTTCCCGCGCTCGGTTCCGGTATTGGTGCGCCTGGGGGGTACGCTTCTGCAACTGGGCGACCCGAAAGGAGCCGAGGCGCGTTTCAAAGAAGCCATGGCGATCCAGGATGACATCGAAATTCATTTCGGATTGGCGGGCGCACTTTTCATGCAGGGGCGTCTGGTTGACGCGCGTGCCGAACTGGAGCAGGTTCTCGCGGCAAAGCCCGATCATGGCGGCGCGCATGCGTTGATGGCGCAGCTTCTGAGTCTGGGCGAGGAGAAGGCCGAGGCGATCCGTCATGGCTTGGCCGCCCAAAAAAAGATGGCCGATCACATCGGCTTGACGGTGCTTCTTGGAAATCTGGGCATGACGACCAACCGTTATGATCTGGCGGCCGATCAATATGCCCGTCTGGTGGATCTGGAACCGGCTGTGAGCGATCATTACGAGAAACTCGGGCTGGCGCAGGTTTATTTGGAACGCAATGAAGCCGCCCAGAAATCATTCATTCAGTCGATCACCCTCGATCCGGTTCGACCCGTGTCTCATCGGGAACTGGGCATTTTGCATTATAAGAACGGTCTGTTGGAAGCGGCGATTGCGGAACTGGGCTTGTCGGCGCAGTTTGCGCCGGACAACGGGCGTACCCAGTTGCATCTGGGGTACGCCTATTTCGACCAGGGACCGCGCTACTATGATGACGCCGCCCGAGCGTTTACGCGTGCGGCCGATCTGATCCCCAACCATCCCGAACCACGGGTGCGGCTGGCCGCGATTCTATGTTCGCAGGGGCGGTTGCGAGCCGGTGTGGATCGGTTGGCGGAAGCGGCGGAACTCGGTTTCGACGATCCCGCGTTTTTGCAGCATCGTGCGTTCGACGGCGTTCGCTATGGTCCCCGTTTCAAAGAGATCGAGAAGATGATTGCGGCCAATGTGGTTCCAATGTCCGTTCCGCTGGTCCCGCTTGTCATTCCCACTCCGGCGGAGGCTCCGGCAAAGGAGCCGGTTTCAACCCCCGAAGCGGCGGTGCCACCGGCGGCGACTCCGGCCGCAGCCGCTGCAACGCCTGTCGCGCAGCCGCCGAGCTTGGAAACGGTACCCGTGAAACCGGTTGTTGCGCCACAACCCACCTCGGCACAGAGTGCCCAACCCGCACCGGAAGCGGTAGTCACTCCCTGAATGGTTCACTCAAACGACTCGTTGAAAAGCCCCGCTGTGACGGGGCTTTTTTTGTCCGTGTCTATGGGGACGGAGACGGCGCGGGACGTTCTCCGGACGTTGGCTGCGGGTCCGGAACGGGCGTTGGCGAGTCCGGTTGCGGGGGCGCGGCCGTCTCGGTTTGCGCAGCGGGATGGGGGCCGACGCGATTGAGGACGGGATGGTAGCAATAGTGGTAGCGCAACCAGAAGAGTAAAGCCACAATGGTGAAAATCCCCATCTTCACCATCGGGCCGACCTTCGCGCCTTTATTTTTTTGAGCCATGGGCTCGCCTCCGTGTCGCTGCCGATCCGGTTATTGAGCGACCTGCGCGAACAGCATGATCATCTGCTGGAAGGTGACTTGCCCGCGGGTCACCCCGGAACCGCAGATGGGTGCAAAAGCGTCGGATTGCACGGTTACGGCATTCATCATCGAAAGCATGGCGTTGAAGCCGAGGGCGGTGAGATCCGCCGATGAGACGACGTGCTGGCCATCGTCGCGCAGACGGCAATTGAGCGTGCCGTTGCCGCCGCTGAGGGAGAGCGTGAGGGTGTTGTCCGGATTGTCCGAGCCGTCCCACGTGAAGGTGAGATCCTGGGCGGGATTGACGGAGATGACCGGGATCTGCCACTGTGGATCCATCGTGACCGGGGGCGAGGTGAGGGTGATCTGCGCCGGGGAATGGAAACGGGCGGCATAAGCGCCGAGTCCCTGGGCGGCGTCGCCCGTGCCGTCGAGTTCGTAATCGGTATCGAAGGCGATACTGGCCGGGTCGATCTGGCCGTCTCCCTGACCGCCTTCCGTGTACGCGCCCGATTGACCGGCGTTGTAGGCGAAGGTTTTGGGCTGGCCCACGAAACCGGAGACGGTGAAGGGACCGACATCGACGGGCTCGACTTCGGTGACGCAGCGCTCGGAATTTTCGATGGGCTGACCGTCGCTGGTTTCCGGTAGACAGACCTGCTCGGGGGCGCAATCGGTGTCGTATTGGCAGCTGGGGGTCGATGCCGTGTCATTGAGGAATTGGCAGGTGTCGAGCGGCTGTTCGGCTTTGGCGGCGGCGGTTTCGAATTGTTCGCGCGCGGCCGGGGTGAGAATGCCGACGGCCATGGTGGTCGCCTGGCCCATGACATCCATGCTGGCGATCAGGAAATCGATGGAGGTGCCGGGATTGTTCGGATCGAACACGTCGTCATCGGCGGGGCAGTTTTCCAGCGGGTCGTCGCCGTCCGGGGTGTCGCCGTCGGGGTCGTCGTTTTCACAGAGATTTTGGTCATCGGAGCAGATGCAGTAAGGATAGTCGTAATCGGCCACTCCGCAACCGGCCGGACATTTTCCCTGACCTTCGCAGATGTCGGAGCAGTTGTAGAGATTCCAGCTACCCGATTCGCAAATACAGACGTTGTCGCCGCTGCATTTCGTGTAGTCGGCGGAATTGCAATTGCCTTCACAGGGTTCGATATCGTCGCCGTCGGCCGGGTTGTCACCGTCGGGGGTGTCGCCATCGGCCGGATCGTCGCCGTCGGGGCTGTCGCCATCGGGGGTGTCGCCGTCGGGATGATAGACGGGTGCGTCGCCGTCGGCCGACTTATCGTCGGAATCTCCGCCGCAAGCCGGAAGAAGGGGGAGGATCAAAAGCAGGATGAGCCAAAGAGAGAGATGCTGATTTTGCTTAGTCATGATTGCCACTTCCTTCCGCTAAATGCCGACCGGGCTGCGCCGGTCGCAATCCGTGTTACGGGGATCATGTATACCACCCCGGCGTGTGTCCGTCAAAGGGGCTTTCGTCCCCTGTGTGCAACACGAAAGAGGCTTCGCCTACGCCCCCGAAAACGGGTGTGCATTCCCTTGCGCCCACCCCGGACCGTCACGGCCCCGGCAGCGTCACGCCCCTTGCTTTTTGGCCCGGTCGTCCCGGCACGGCGGCCGCAGCGGACGGGTGTCGCGGTTTTGCGATGCGGCGTTCAGCGGTGGCGACAGGCCCGCTGCGACTCCCCGCGCCGGGAGATCGGTGAGCAAGGGTCGTGCCGGAAGCCAGGGCCCCGCCGGTCCTCCCACCCGCCGCCAATCGGGGCACGTTTTCGGGGGGCTCGCTGCGGGGAATTTGACAAGCGGCGGGGATGGACTAAACTGGGAGGCGAAGGACATTCAACATATCGCCAAGTCACCATCGGACGAGTCGGGCTGTTTTGCGACGGACCTGTGAGGTTGACCGGACACCGTTGGCGGATGAGTTGGGAAGAGCGGTTGATTGCGGGAGGTTGGCCGAATGTATAAACGTATTGCGCATTACAAGATTTCGAAAAAACTTGGCGAAGGTGCGATGGGTAGCGTTTATGAGGGGCTGGACGAAAGCCTCGCGATGAAGGTGGCCATCAAGGTTTTATCTCCGGCGATCGTGAGCGACGAAGAGAACCTGGCGCGCTTCGAACGGGAAGCGCGTGCGGCGGCCAACTTGAAGCATCCGAACATCGCCCATGTTTTCTTTATCGGGCGAACCGAAGACGACTTGCCTTTTTACGCGATGGAATATATCGACGGTCGGGCGTTGGGCGATCTGGTGCACGACCGGATGGTGGTGAAGGGGCAGGATCTGCTCGACATCATGATTCAAACCGCATCGGCGTTGAAATTCGCTAGTGACAACGGGATTTTGCACCGTGATGTGAAGCCCGGCAACATCATGATCGAGGAATCGGGAAACACGAAATTGGTGGATTTCGGATTGGCCAAGGTGCAGGAGAGCGATTCGTCGCTGACGCGCACCGGTTTCGCGTTGGGAACTCCGAATTATATCAGCCCGGAACAGGCCAAAGGCGAATCGGCGGATTTGCGCTCGGACATGTATTCGCTGGGGGTGACGTTTTTCGAGTTGCTATCGGGAGCGGTGCCCTATCAGGCCGAAAATCCGATGGGCGTCTTGATGAAGCACGTGCAAGAGCCGGTGCCGAACCTGCGGGCGGGGAATCCCGATTTGCCCGAGGAGTTGGCGCAACTGGTGGAACGCATGATGGCCAAGTCGCCTGCGGACCGCTTTCGCGATTACGATGAGTTATTGGAACGGCTGGGGCGAATCGCGACGGTCAGCCCCGAGTTTGCGGTCAGTGAGTGGAGTTATTGCGAGAATTGCGCGGTGGTGTCGCGGGTGGGAGCGGAACAGCAGTGTTCGCGCTGTCAGCAGCGTTTCGAGCCGCCCGAGAAGGAAGTGGTGTTTTATTCGGTGCACCTGAACGGTTTTTCCGAGCCGCAGGCGATGGAGCGGGTGGCGGATTACATGGTGCGCACGACGACGAAGCCGCGTGCGACGATCCTGCAGCTTCTGAAGAAAACGCCGGTTATCCTGGCCACGCGAATCGAGCAGGAAAAGGCCAAGCAATTTCGTAACCGACTGTTTGCCATGGGCGCCGTGATCGAGCTGAAACAAAGCGCCGTGAAGAAGGAACGACCGGAAACCAGCCGCCCGACACTTACGATCAATCGCAGCTTCGGTGGACATGTCGAGCATGATGCCGGTCGTGTCCGGCCAAAACCGGAGAAAAGCTCCAACGGGCATTCGCGTCGCTGGATGTTGGGGGCGTTGGCGGGCGCGGTCGTGCTGCTGGCGGTTATCGTTTGGGCGGCGCTGGGAGGCCCGACGCCTGGGTCGAAGCCTGCAGAGAACGTTCCCGTTGCGAAAACGGCCGCTGCGGAAGCGAAAGCGCCGGAGGCCGTTGAACCGGAGAGCGATGCGGCGGAACTGACGCTGGTCGAATTCAAGACGGCCGATGGCCTGCTTCATCTGCGTTCGCGGGGTTGGGGCGATGCCGCCGTTTTGGAAAAACTGGCGGGGCAATGCGAGAGTGACTTGTCGCGCATCGGCATGCTGATCGGGCATTTTCCCTCCCGCCAATCGCGGATCGACTTCGATGGTGCGCGGGCCTTCGCTCCGGCGGTGCGCAGTTTCGGAATGCTGACGGCGAGTACGCGCGGACGCATGACGGTTCCGGTAGGTGGAATCGAACCGGATGATCCGCGCTTGCGTCCGATGCTGGTTGCCATGATGGCGCGCTGCATTTTGAAAGGGTGGGGCGAACATGCTTTACCGGCCTGGATGGAACGCGGTTTCGGCTTGTATGTGATGGCGCAATTGCATCCGGGGGTTTACGAATTCGAGCCGAAGCTGGGCAAGCTTCCGCAAAAGCCGGATCCGGAGTTGTGGCTTGAAAGTATCGACGAAGGTGGCGGGGCGAGTTTGGCCCAGGCGACCTCGCTGGTGGGTTTTTTAATCGAGAATTACCAGATGAGCGGACTACGGCTGGCAGCCGGCAACATCGCGGCGGGAGAAAAACCCAATCAGGCGCTGCAGCAGGCGTTCGGCGGCGATTTGGGGAACCTGCTTGAGGCCTGGTCGGCCAATCATCGCTGACGGTGTGATTTCGCTTGCCAGGCGGCGGGTGATTGGTTAGAGTAAAAGTATGAGAACGACGGCACTGAACATCACGGCGGCTCTGACGAACAACACCAATTGGTGGTGGGGGATCTTTGCCTGCGGTGGCGCTTAGTGTGACCTGATAACCTATCCGGTTCAACGAAAGCTCACCGCATGTCGGTGGGCTTTTTTCGTTTCCGGAGCGACGACAAGGAGATGCGTAATGCAAACCATCAAGTATCTGTTGCACGATGACGACCTTCCGCGCCACTATCTGAACATCCTGCCGCTTCTTCCACAGGCGTTGGCGCCGCCTTTGGATCCGCAGACACGCGAACCGCTCGATCCGGGCAAGATGGAGGCGATTTTCCCGATGGGGTTGATCGAGCAGGAAGTCAGTGTACAGGCGGAAATTCCCATCCCGGACGAGGTGCGCGACGTCTATGCGTTGTACCGGGCGACGCCGCTGATCCGCGCGCGCCGCTTGGAAAAGGCCTTGGGAACACCGGCCCGGATTTATTACAAAAACGAAGGCGCAAGCCCGGCGGGCAGTCACAAACTCAACACGGCTATCGCTCAGGCTTACTACAACAAACAAGCGGGCATCGGGCGTTTGGTGACGGAAACCGGTGCGGGGCAGTGGGGAACGGCGTTGTCGATGGCCGGGACGTTTCTCGGTTTGGATGTGGTGGTGTATATGGTGCGCGTCAGCTTCGATCAAAAGCCCTATCGACGTGCCGTGGTCGAGACCTTCGGTGGCGATATCTGCGCCAGTCCATCCGATAAAACGCAGATCGGCAAACGGATACGGGCGGAAAAGCCCGATACCAGCGGGAGTTTGGGCATGGCCATCAGCGAGGCAATCGAGGATGCGGTGGGAACGCCGGGCAGTAAATATGCGTTGGGGTCGGTGTTGAATCACGTTATTTTACATCAGACCGTGATCGGGCTTGAAGCGCAAAAACAGATGGAGTTGGCCGGGGATTACCCCGATGTGGTGATCGGCTGTCACGGCGGCGGGTCGAACTTCGCGGGGATCGTGCTGCCGTTTTTACGCGACAAGCTGAATGGTCGTGACGTGCGCTTTGTCGCGGCCGAACCGCGTTCGTGTCCGACGCTCACCGAAGGCGAATTCCGCTATGATTTCGGGGATACGGGAGGCATGACGCCGCTTTTGAAGATGTACACATTGGGGTGTGACTTCGTCCCGCCGTCGATACATGCGGGCGGTTTACGCTATCATGGCGCGGCGCCGATCGTGAGCCACCTGTTGCATCATGGGTTGATCGAAGCGACGGCGCTGGGCCAGAAAGAGGTCTTCGACGCGGCGCTGACCTTCGCGCGGGCCGAGGGCGTGATCCCGGCTCCGGAATCGGCGCATGCGATTCGGGCGGCGATCGTCGAGGCCGAACGGGCGAAGCTGGAAGGACGGGAACGGGTGATTCTGTTCAATCTTTCCGGGCATGGCCACTTCGATATGGCGGCCTACAGTCGCTATCTGGAAGGCGGCATGGAGGACTGACCCGCAGTGTTATTCCTTCCAGGTTTCGGGCGGATCGAAGACGAGCTTGTAGAGGATTTTCTGCTGCAGGTCTTCGAAAACGGCGGGCAAAAGGCGCGTCATTTCTTTGAGCAGGTCGGTCATGAGCATGCGAATTTGCCACTGGGCGCGTGGATTCAAGGCGCGCTGCATGAAAATGTGTCGCCACTGGCGTAGGTTGAAGGTCGCCACGATTTCGGTTTTGGTGCAATTTGGCAGCACCGAACGGGCATCTTCGGGCGGAATGCCGTTGGCGATCAGGGATTTGTAAACGCCCTCGATGTGCTCGACGGCCTTTTTCCATGCGTCGAAAGCCGTTTCCGATTCGCGCACGGAAGGCGGACAAATGACCGAGATGCCGTCTTGCGAGTAGTCGCTGATGCGTTGCGATTCCTGCGAAAAGGCCCCGATGCGGTGGCGCACCAACTGGTGCGAGGCGGAGCGGTCGCAGATGAAGCGGGCGGTGATCACGGCATGTTCGAGCACCGATTCGTGGCCCAGCTCGATGAGGTAGGTTTTAACGAAAGCCGCGTAATCATCCGGGTTTTCGCCGGTTTTCAAGGGGTGGCACACGCGACCGTCCTCGACGATCATGCGCATGAATTGCTTGATGTGATCTTCGGGTGTTTCGATGCGCACGGATGGGGTGACGATTTTCATCGGGCGTCCTTTGGTGGTGGAAAAAGCCGTTTTTTGGCTATAGCATGGTCGCGTTTCTTCGGCAAGCGAAATGCGGCGCAAGGCGTGTACTTTAACCTTGCTTGCGGGCCGCGATTCGGTTAGCCTAGCACGTCGATTTCATCGTGAGAACAAGCGGGAGGTAGCCGTGAACGAGATTGAAACTCTTATCCATGAGATGAAAGAGGTTAAAAAAGAGGTGGTTGAGGCGCGAAATCTCACCATTAAAACCGATAACAACATGCGTTCGATCTTCGCCGAAATGAAGAAGGTGGACGCCAACCAAAAACAAGCCGAGCAAAAGGCGCGTGTCAATGGAATCGGCGTTTACGCGCTGTTTGCCGTGGTGATCGGCGTGGCTTTTTACCTGCTTCTAAGCTTGCAAGGATCGTCGCTCAACGACGAAATCGAGGGTTTGCAAAGCGAGTTGCAACGGGTGAGCGCGAACGCCGCGGCGACGAAACTGGAGTTGGACAGTCGCGAGGCGATGCGTAAAAGCGCCATGGGTGTATATAAACTCATACAAGAAAAAGACAAGGAAAACGCGGTTGTCGAGTTCAAGAAGCTCAATCGGGAAAAGCTGAGCGAGGTGGCGTTTCGGCTGTTGGAAGAAAAAATCGGCGTCTTTCGCGAGGAATTGGCGCGTAAGCACTACGACCAGGGCGTTCAGCAATGGCGCATCGGCGGTTACAAGAGCGCCGTGCAGGAATTCGGCCTTTCGAAAGACTTTCTGGATAAGTCGGATTACTCGGGAATGTTGAGTTATTACCGTGGGTTGAGCCTATTGAAACTCAAACGGAACGATGAAGGTATCGAAAGTTTGAAGGAGGCCGTCGCGGCTGGAATCGAAAAAGAGCCGTCGGACAAGGCGCGTTTGGAAGTCGCTGAAGCCTATATCGGGGCGAAGCGCTACGACGAGGCGCTGAATTACTTGAAGGGGTTGCCGCAGGATCAGCTCGGATATTGGACACGCCTGGCGGCCCAGCAGAAAATCAAATGGGTGAGCCAGCAGATCGAAGCCCAGCGTGTGGCGGCTGAAAAGAAAAGTGAATAGTATCAAATATTTAGAATGTGATTAGTTGAGTTGATCGCAGGTGCTGTCGTCCCAGGCTTCGAGCGTGGCGTTACAACGAATGTCGTCATCCTCGGTGGATTCCAGACATTTGTAGCCTTTTTCCTTGTAGGTTTTGTTCTCGATGCACAGGCAGGCGGCCTGCCAGTCGTCGGCGACCGAGGGGCATTCGGTACAGATGCGTTTTGCCAAAATGTCGCATGGTTTGTAGTCGCCGCAGGCGGTGGCCAAAAGCGCGACGACCAGCGCGAGCATGCAAAAAATAGCTGGAATATTAACAGGTTGTCGAGACATCAAACACCACGTGATTAAGGAACGTCAAACGGGTATACACCACCCGCCGAAATAAGGCAAGCGTTTCATGGTGGATCTTCACTCCCACATTTTGCCCGGCATCGACGATGGCGCGGCCGATCTCGACGCCACTTTGCGCATGGCGCAGGCGTATGTCGCGCATGGTTTCAAGGCCGTCGCGGCCACGCCGCACATTCGCGGGGACATGTTCGGCAACGATGAAACGCGCAGCCGAGCGGCCTTCGAAAGCGCCTTGGAAGCCTTGCGGGCAAACGATATTCCTTTGCAATTACAACTGTCTGCCGAGTATTTCTACGACGAGATGTTTCTGGCGCGGCTGGCCGATCCGACGCGCCTTTTAACCTTCGGCGACGAGCGCCGTTATGTGCTGATCGAATTCGTTTCCGCCAACAAACCCATGCGGCTGCGCGAAAATATTTTCGAGCTGAAGGTGCAAGGCATTACGCCCATTATGGCGCACCCCGAACGCTATCATTTCGCGGAAGACCTTGATTATATGGAGCTATTGCATGATGCGGGCATGCTGATGCAGGGCACCTTGTCGCCCTTGTCCGGGATGTGGGGCAGTTCGCGGCGCCGAAATCTGAAAAAATTGCTCGATCACGGGTTGATCGACCTGATATCGAGTGACCTGCACAAGCCGCAACAGGCGACTAAGTTGTTGAAAGAAGCGGTGAATAAGCTGCACGAATGGCAGGGAGAGCGCGAAGCCGAGCGTCTGCTGACCAGCAACCCGCAAGCCATCTTCGACGGTCGACCGTTACCGGCCTGAATCGAGATCTCGCCCGAAAACGTTCATAGTCCAAGTCACTCATTCGCGTATCGCGGCAAACGGACCGAAACGCGCATGCGGCGCAATCGCCGTTGATCGACAAAAAGGTGGTGCGGCAGAGCCTGAATGACAAATAATTCAAAGATGAGCACTAATGCGCGCAAGCATGAAGTACGAATGAGCCAAAGGGAGCCTGGTGCTTGAACGGCCATATTTCGGGGCGCGTCGAGTCGCAACCCAAAGAAAATACAGCTATAATCGGGATAGGCAATGTCTTGGCAGGGGATGCTGAACCAACAGGAAGGTCTGAGCTAGTGCTGTGTATGTACTTGATTATAAAGAGGTAATTCAGCATATCGTCCGAATTGTCGAAGACATGTCGAGGCTGAATCGTTGAAATGGAAAAAGCATCATAATATCAACGAGATAAGAGAGTAGGTGCAGAAGGGTGGGGCGGGATAGAAAGTATAATATACTGACTGTAGTTCTTAAAGAGTTAAATACAAATATTAAGGCTTAATATTGTGCCGATGATGCACCTCTTGGAGGTCTGGGTTAGGGGATGGATAACTACCTGTCATAACGAGATAATCCAGGAAATTAACAGAGTGAAACGAGTCCTCCTGAAGGTGTGCACATCGAGACGTAATTGCAAAAAGTGGGTTTTCATGTGACGTATTACGGCAGTCCTAGCAAACCCTCCGGAATACTGGGAAACTGGACGTGAAAAGCCCCCGGCGCATTAAACGCATCGAGCGCATTGGACGAAAAAGGCGACGAGCGGTAATATCGGAAGCCTGCCCGAATTCAACCAGCGGGTTGCGCTTAGAAACTGAATCCAAGCGAGAAGTAGGGAATGCCAAGCGGCATATACTTCCACAAGTTGTCCGTGAAACTGTCCCACACCGGAAAAATGAAACCGAAGTCCCCGTAAAGCAGATCGCCATGAACGCGAGCGCCATATAAGATGAGCACCATGAATTCATCGACTCTCACTCCCCCGTTATCTTTGTTAAGCAGCAGGGGAAAGATGAACTCAGTTTGTACCGACCAGATTTTGTGGACTTCCAAACGAAGACCGGGGCTGAAGGCGAGGAGGTGGTAATTGTCGAAACTTTCGCCGTGGTCGCCACCGCTGCGATGTGTAAACAATGGTTGCAGGAACCAAAAACCGAGGTTAAACGACAGCATTTTGATCTGATAGGTCATCTGGGCATCGAAATTCAAATGAAAACGACCGGTTACATTGTCGATGTAGCTGGCGTCGTACCAGATCGACCCGCCGAAACCCAGGTGTAAATGCTCGGACACGGCTTTCCGATAGCGCAAGCCGGGGGAGAATCCGTAATTCAGAACGGGCAGGTTGACGCGAAAATCGAATTCAAATGCGTCGGTGATGCCGTATTGAAGCATCCAGGCGCCGAAGGCATACGTGACGATCTGGTATTCGCCTTTGTCGAGAGCAATCGCCGTTTGATTGAGAATCATTCGGTTGCGCGTCTTTTCGACCAATCGGATGGCGTCGGTTGAGTCCGGCTTTGGAGGGGGGCTTGCGGATTTGGTTGCGGACTCCTGCGTACAGGCGGGCTTATCGTGCAGTGCTTTGACGAACTCGAAGGGGACACAACCAGCGGGGCAGTTGTTTTCCGTGATAAGACGACCTTTTTTGAAGCTTTCAATCAGAACTCTGGGTAAACATCCCGCCGGGCAATCGGGGCAGGGCGGCAGGACGTCGGTTGCCGGTTCTGCCACGGATTCGGGAGTTGGGATTTCTTCGGGTTCGGGAATGAGTTCAGGAGACGGAGTTTCTTCCGCTTCGGCGATCGGAGGCACGACGACGGCCGCTGGAGACGATGCGTCGTCCGGATCTTCGTCGAAGCTCCCGCCCCCGGAGGCCTGCGGAGCCATTTTTTCGGTGCGGTTATCCGATTGCGCCAAAGCCGAAAAGGGCGCAAGAGCAACGATCAACAGCGAAACGAGAATCGAAACCGACAAACGTACCGAAAATACATGCATCGTTTTACCTATACGTGGACGCGATCGAACCTTTACGAGATGGCGCTATCCTATCACATGTTACATGTTCGTCAATAAATAGACGAATAATTATAGGGTGTTTCCATTCTGATTGAGTCTCGAATCATCTTCGATGGATGATGGGTGGCACGGGCAAAACCGTTAGGTTTGCCCGTGAAAACAGCATGGGCAAGCCAAAGGCTTGGCCCATGGCGCTCCGCGTCCGGTCTCGAAAATCCTTCGTTCTCGTAACGAATAGCTTTTTTGCAGGTAGCCTAAAGGCGAGTGTTCCATGGTCAATCGGCGTTTTCGGCGTCCGGTTTGTGTCGGATCGAAATGAAAACGGTGATAGTCAGAATGGCGGCGATGACGCCCAGGCTGGCCAGCGGCGGGACGTGCAGCCATTCGCTCACGCCCATCTTGATGCCGATGTACACCAGCACGACGGCCAGGCCTTTCCCCAGATAATGCAGCCGGTTGAGCACATCGGCCAAAAGGAAATACAGGGCACGCAGACCCAGAATGGCGAACACGTTGGATGAGTAAACGATGAAGGGATCTTTCGAAATGGCCAGCACGGCGGGGACGGAATCGAAGGCGAACAGCACGTCGGAGAATTCGATCACCACCAGTACGACGAAAAGCGGCGTTGCAAAACGGCGGCCGTCGATGTGTTTGAAGAACTTCTGGCCATTGTATTCCGGGGTGGTGCGCAGGTATTTTTGCGCAAGCCGCATGGCCACCCCCTGCGAGGGATCGTCGTTTTCGTGACGGGAGAAGCCGAGCTTGATGCCCGTGTAAACGAGAAACAGCGCGAAGACGTACATCAGCCAGGCGAAATGGGTGAGCAGCGCCACTCCGGCGGCGATGAACAACGCTCGCATGACCAGCGCACCGACCACGCCCCAAAACAAAACCCGATGCTGAAAGTGGGATGGAATGCGGAAGTGGTTGAATATCGCCAAGAAAACGAACAGGTTGTCAACGGACAACGATTTTTCGATCAGGTAGGCGGTGAGAAACTGCGTGCCGCTTTCGGCACCGTGCTCGATGTAGACAAACACGTTGAACAGCAGGGCCAGTCCCACCCACACGATGCTCCAGACGGCGCTTTCTTTCAGTGAGATTTTGTGGGCTTCACGGTTGAAGATCAGCAGATCCAACAACAGCAAACCCAGAACCACCACTCCGAATATCGCCCACTCAACAGGCGAGCCGACGCTGGACACGATTGCCTCCATTTTATAGGCTGCGGGACGCTCCAAACGATAAGCGACTTGGAGAGTCCCGCTGTTTTCCGGTTATCGAACCGCCCCCAAAATTGGCTGAACGGTTATTTGTATCCTTTGACGTATTTGAAGAAGTCGCTGTCGGTCGAGATCACCAGCGAGCTGTTTTCGTCAATGGCCTGGCTATAGATTTCCAGGGTTTTAACAAACGAATAAAATTCCGGATCCTTCGAATAAGCGGTCGCGTAAATGTCGGCGGCGGTGGCATCGGCCTTGCCCATCACTTCTTGTGCCTTGCGATAGGCTTCGGATGTGATTTCCTTGAGCATTTTTTCGCGTTCACCCTCGATTTTCTGGGCTTCGCCCATGCCTTCGGAGCGGAATTTTTCGGCAATCTGCTTGCGCTCGGCGATCATGCGCCCATAGACGGACTTCCGCACGTTCTCGACGTAGTTGATGCGTTTGATCTGCACATCGACCAGTTCGATTCCGAAATCGAACAGCTTGGGTTTGGCTTGTTCGAGAATGCCCTGCGCGATTTTTTCGCGACCGACGAGTACGTTGCCCAGATGGCTTTTGGGCTGATTTTCCTTGTCTTCATCTTCGACACCGGCTTCGAAGGTATCGAGCTTGCGGTTGGTTTTGCGCACCGTTTCGATCAGCGGATGCGAGGTGACGAAGTTGCGCACGGCCGGATCGATGATGTCGTCCAGGCGGGCCTGCGCGTTGCGTTCATTGTTGACGGTTTGGAAATACTTCAACGGATCGATGATGCGCCAGCGGGCGAAGGTGTCGACCCAGAGATAGGTTTTGTCTTTGGTCGGAATCTGGCCGGGGTCGCCGTCCCATTCCAGCAGGTTTTTCGGAAACACGTTGGCCTGTTGAATGAACGGGATCTTGAAATACAGGTTCGGTTCTTTTTTAGCTTCGCCGACCGGCTTGCCGAACTGGGTGATGACTACCTGCTCGCGTTCGTCGACGATGTACACGCTTGAGAGAACCAGAAATGCGGCGAGCGCCACGAAAATAACGGTTACCTGAAGTTTCATCATTGCGCCACCCCCTTGCCTTGGCCGCCCATATTCAAGAGAGGCAAAAAGTTTTTCTGATCCTCATCGACGATGAATTTCCGGCCCATCTTCGGCAGGAGGTCTCGCATGGTTTCGAGGTATAAGCGCCGCTTGGTGATATCCTTGGCTCGTTTGTACTCATTGTAAAGTGACAGGAAGCGGGCGGTGTCGCCCTTGGCTCGATTGATGCGGTCCAGGGCGTAGCCCTCGGCGGAACTGAGGGTTTTTTCCGCGCTGCCCTTGGCCTTGGGAATAACTTTGTTATATTGCTCGCGCGCCTCGTAGATCATCTGTTCCTTTTCCTGGACCGCCTGGTTGACCTCGTTGAAGGAGGCCTGCACCGGCTCCGGGACATTGGTCTTTTTCATTTCGATGGTGACAACATGCAGACCGGTTTGCGACTTGTCCAACTCGTCCTGCAGCAGCAGGCGGGCCTGGACGGCGATCTCTTCACGTTTGGAAATCACCTCGTTGATCGAGCGGTCGCCGACGACCAGTCGCATGGTGGATTCGGCCAGGTCGCGCAGGGTTTGCCTGACATCACGGACTTCGAACAAAAACAGGCGTTCGTCTTTGATCCGGTATTGCACGATCCAGGGCACCACCGCCACGTTCAAGTCGCCGGTGAGCATCAAGGACTCACCCAAAAAGGCTTTGCCGGGGGCGTATTGCGTGCGCGTTCCCGCTTTCAAGGTGCGCAAGCCGAATTCCTCCTTGTACACGTGCTTGGAGGCGACGTTGGTCACCTTTTCGATGCCTACCGGTAATTTGAAATTCAAACCGGACGGCGTGGTGCGGTTGTACTTACCGAAGCGCTGGACAACCCCCATTTCCTCGACATCGACCGTGTACACGCAGGTCATCAGCCACAAGGCGACAAGGGCGAGTGGGACCAGAAAAAGGATCGAGGCTTTGTTCTTGTTGAATTTATTTTTAATGTTGAGTAGCACTTCTTCGATTTGGATCGGTTCCAATCCATCTCCGTTTCTTCCGTAATTATCCGGCATGTATCGCTCCTGACTTTTATGCAAACCGTTGCCGCTACGCTACTCGATTTCCGAATTCATATCAACTCCGCTTTGCCGTCGAGCGAATGAATGGTGCGAAATCGACCTGATATCAAAGTCATACGTCCCTGTTGGACCTTCGCGAAAAGCAAAATATTCCGAGAGAAGAGACGAGATGAGTCCGTGGTTTCGCCGGGCAGGCGCGATTTGTCCTATTCGAGACAAAACTTTCTGTTCATCTTTCGATATTCATAGTAAGTAGTGTCAACACCTGTGAAAATGTGATAAGCTTGCGTATTCACTTGAGTCGATTGCTTGATGATTAAGTCCCATATCCGGCGAAAAAATGACCATGTTCAAGTTTTTGGCATCCTGTTTTATCTATATCCTGACTCTGCTGTTTTGCTTGAACTGGCAACCTCACGGCTCTCTGTTCGTTTTCGGCGGCAGCGCTTTGCTGGTGTTCGTCTCGGCTTGGATTTTACTCGCCATTTTCGAAAAACGAAGCTTCAAAATTCAAAGCTGGCTGGCCGCTCGTAGCCCCCGGCAATGGCTGATTCTTTGCGGAAGCCTCACGTTTTTGGGATCCGTTTACTACGCCTTTGGACCGCTCGAAGCCATTCCGCACGCCTGGGACGATGCGGCGTATCTATGGATGGCACGCTGCTTCGCCGCCGGTCGGCTTTTCGTCGAAAGCCACGATCTGCCCGAGTTCTTTCACACCCTCTTTTTCGTCAATGACGGAAGCTGGTATCCGATTTTCCAGCCCGGCTGGCCCTTGTTATTGGCGCTGGGGGTGCTGGTTCACCTCGAATTTCTGATCAATCCCATCCTCATCACGCTGGCGGTCCTGCTTTGCTACCCCATTGGGCGGCGGGTTTTCGATGAGCGAGTGGCGCTGTTGGCCGTAATCCTGATGACCGCCTCTCAGGCCGTTCATACCTTCGGGGGGATGCTGTTCGCGCATCCTCTGTCTCTGGTCCTGACGCAACTGGCGGTGCTGATGGTGTTGCGCCTGTCGGAAAAGCAGCGCCTTACGGATGTGTTGGTTTTGAGTGTCTGTCTCGGTTGGCTGTTCCTCACACGGGCTCTAAACGCTGTGGCCCTCTTGCCGGTTGTGGGAATCCCGCTTCTGGTTTTTGTGTTGCAACGCAAAATCGCGGTCTGGCGACTTCTGGCCGGGATTCCCATCGCACTCGGGTTTTTACTGCTCCAGGGTGGCTACAATCAGGCGCTCAGCGGCTCGCCGACGATCTGGCCCCAGCAAAAGTACTTCCAAATGACGGAAGAACATGCGGATTGCCACGATCTGGGTTTCGGCGAACACATCGGCTGCCCCAACGTGCATCCTCTCGACAACTTCCCCGACGGCTTTTTTCCGAAAGATGCCGTAGGCGTGATTCATCAGCGGATGGATCCGTTTTTGCAGACGCTTCTCGGCTGGAGCATCCTGTTTCTTTTTGTCGGGTTGCCATTTTTTCGATCCGACGGCGGCTGGCGAAAATATATGCTGCTATCTGTGTTCCTCTCTCTGATCGGCGCGTACTTCTTCTTTTATTTCCATGGGGTGCGCGGGCGCTATTATTTCGAAGCGTCTTTCGCCGTTTTCATCCTGTTTTCAGCCGGATTGATTCAGACTTATCAGGTGCTCAAGCCTTTTTCCATCAAAGCCGGTGCTTTTCATGTCCCCTACGGTCCTTTGCTGCGGGCGTTGATTCCGGCTGTGCTGGTAACCTATTTCATTTTCAATGCGGCGTATTACGTGATCGGCGGAGGACTTTTAAGGAACTTCTTTTTCGTGGATCGGCGTTTCGAACAGCTCACCCAAGCCTATCCGCCGCAAAGCCTGTTCTTTTTCCCTGCCGAATACAATGCCGCCTTTCCGTATCTCGAACCCGGTTTGCAGCAGCCGCATTTGTTCCTGCGGGATCTAGGCAAGCAGAACGCGCAGATGCTGCAGTACTATCCGGGATGGCGGGCTTTTCGCTTCGATCCCAAATCGCGACGCATGACGGAATTAAAACGCGAAATCGATCCGGCTTTGCTGTTCATCGAGATGGAATCCAAATACATGACGGCCGACACCTCCGGCGACTATCTCCATCCATTGAAAATGGAGCGAAGCAATCGGGAGCACTTTCAGGATCTCTCGGGACGCTCGGCCCTGGCCTTCGAGGCGTCGAAGCCGAGGGCGTTTGCGACGTTTAGGCAGTATTTCTTCAGAGAAGGAAGCTATGCCTATAAAATCCGCTTTCTCACCGGCCCGGATAGGGGCGTCGTCCGGCTCTCGATCGACGGGCAAAGCTGCTCCGAATCGGTGGACCTATACGCCCCGCGCACCGGACGGCTGATCTGGGAACCGGAATCGTGCCGGATTCGACTCGGCAAGGGGTCGCACCGCATCAAGTGGGAGGTCATCGGCCGTAACGAACAATCCGAGGGTTATCACGTGGTGGCGGACTGGATGGAGTTTCGTCTCCAGGAAACCGGAAGGCGGCCCGAATGATTGAATTTCTCCAGCCCATCATCCTGTTTTTCGAGGGCTTGTTACCGGCGGGCCCGGTGAAGACGCTTTTACTGGGCATTCTGCAGGCAACCCAGGTGGGCATGCCGTATTACGCCGACTACATGCTTTTTCTGCTGTTTTTCGTGCCGCTCTATTATCTGGTTCCCCGGCAAGGCCGCGTCCTCTATCTCTTGGCCGCGAGCATCGCGCTTGTCGGGTATATGTACGGATTTGGGTTCGTCGTTGCGTTTCTTGGCGTGCCTCTGTTCGTGCATGGCCTGGTGCTTGTCTTGCATAAACGCGCGCTTGCCGACGTGGCTTTCCGTAAGAAAGCGACCTGGGCTCTGGTCGGGTTCATTTTGCTGGTTTATTTCACGCTTCTCTTTATCGAAGGGCTTGCGCGCGGCGCTCACTCGTCGGTGATGACCGGTCACTTCATCAATCCTCTGCTGCATTTTTGCGGGATCGCCTACATGGTGCCGAAGCTCGTCCAATATGTGGTGGATGCCCTGCGAGGCAAATTCGCTCCGACGCGGGTGACGCGGCTGGCGCTCTATCTGGTGTTTTTCCCCACCTTGAGGATGGGACCGATCGCTCGCTTCGAGGCTTTCAATGAAGACGTGGAGAACCTCGGACGAACCGATCCGACCTGGAGCGACATCCGATCCGGTTTGGGCCGAATCGTCTTGGGACTGCTCAAAGCCGTGGGCAACATGGCGCTGTTCTTCTACCTGGCGGCGGATCTGTCGACGCTGGAGGCGATCAATCAACAATCCTGGCTGATTCTATATTGGAATCTGGTCATGAACGTCTTCAGCGTCTACCTGTATTTCAGCGGGTATTCCGACGTGGCCATCGGGTTCTCACGCCTGCTCGGCTTTCATATGCCGGAAAACTTCTACCTCCCATTCTTCAGCGAGAATTTGGGGGTCTGGTGGCGACGCTGGCATATGTCGCTGTCGTTCTGGCTGCGCGATTACGTTTATCGTCCCCTAGGAGGAAGCAAGCACAAGGCCGTCCGAAACGTTTTCATCACTTTTCTCGCCTGCGGCGCCTGGCATGCCTTGGCGCTCAACTACCTGATCTGGGGGTTCGGGCAGGCGGTCGGTTTGATCGGCTGGGTGCTGTGGCATCGATACTGGGTCCGTCTCGATGCGGACGAATCCGGCCCCGCGGTTTTGAAAAGCCTGGCGGCCTTTGGAAAGAAGCATCCGACCATCATTTTAAATTTGAGCCGCTACGTAACGTTCAATTATTTCTGCCTGGTGGGCATCTACTTCATCTTCGAATTCGAGCGAGCCAACTTGTATTTCCTGCGTTTCGTGACATTCGGGCTTGCATCCGGCCACTAGGCGTTTATTCTATTGACTGGGTTGAAGTCTCGTTGCGACTCGGCCCTGTTCTCCCCGCGAAAACGGGAATTTAATACGTTGAGTTTCTTGTGGATTCCCGCCTGCGCGGGAATGACGGGACAATTTGCCTGTTCATGCTATTCCGGCCGGGTAATCACTTCGCTTCTCGCTACCGGACTTGAATGGACCCCGACCTCGATCGAGAAGGAAAAAACAGTGAAACGATCTGTAAAGCTGATGTCATTCTTCATCCTGTATTTCGCTCTTTGGATTTCGGTTTCGGGCTGCGATACGAGTTCGAGCCAAGACCGCGATAACCCCGGCGACGGCGACGACGATCAAAGTACGGATGAATCCGACGGCGACGAGGAAGATCTACAACCCGATGGCGATGCGGATGACGAAATACCGACGCTTCCCGTGCTTGGGACGTCCCGGGCCATTTCCGCACATAACATTGTGGTTGAATGGCAGGCGGATGCCGCCGCCGGGCTTGAAATCGCCATCGAGCGCAGGACGGGAGACGCGGGAGCGTATCAGTCCATCGCGCGTCGTCCGGCCTCGCATGGCCGCTATCTGGATTTGGCGTTGACCCCCGAACAGACTTACCAATACCGGATTCAAAGTTGCAATGACACGGGCTGCTCCGAATTTGTCGAGACGGCGCTGATCGCCACCAAGCAGAGCAAGCTGACCGGTGTGGAGATTACCCATGCTTTTGAGGGCGATGATACCGGCGAGGTTATGATCCTGAACGTGCAGGACTACCTGGATACGGAATATATTTATGCGGCCATGATGGCGATCAAACGCGACGGAACGGTGATCTGGTCGCTGCAGGATATCGAAGACGGGGTGGTTTCGGAGATACAACCGATCGAGGAAAATCGCACGTTGGCGGCGATTACCCTGACCGCGTCCAAAATCATGGATCTCGACGGATCGGTCCTCTATCGCAATGATGACGATCTGGCGCATCATGATATCGACCTGACGGCGGATGGAAAACTGATCTATCTCTTCTGGGAACAGATCATGATGAACGACGACTTTCCCCTGTTGTCCGATGGTATTCGCATCCGCGATCCGCAGACCAACGAGGTGGCCTGGGAATGGCGTATCGAAGATCACGTTCCGTTCAGCGACTTCTGCGGGCAATGCATCAATGACGTATATTGGGATATCGGGCACGATTGGACCCACGCGAACGCCTTGACATTTGATGAGGAAGAGGGTGCGATTTACCTGAACGTGCGCAACTTGAATCGCCTCTACAAAATCGCCTATCCCTCCGGGGAGGTCGAATGGATTATGGGAGATGGCGGGGATTTCGGAGAAGGTTTGTGGTCTCACAGCCACGATCCGAATTTCATCGAAGACGGCCGCATGCTGATCTTCGATAACGGCCTGCATCGGCCCGGAAAAGACTACACACGCGTAATCATCGTCGATTATGATGGCGAAGCAAAAACCGCCGAAATAACTTGGGAATATCGCGAAGATCCCGATTTCTTCTGTTTGGGATACGGCAATGCACTGCTGAGCTCACAGGGCATCATGAGTTGTGATGGGGCCAATGGCCGGGTTTTCGAGGTGGACATGGACGGCAACATCGTGTGGGAAATGATCAACACCACGCTTTTACACATTGCCTATAAAGTCAATATTGTCGACGAATCGTTCTTCACGAACTGGGGTGCGCCGACTGGAGACTGAAAACCGACGCATGAGGGATCGTGCTCGGGTGTGGCCGGGCCAAGTCTAACCGATTGGCGATCAGCGTGTTTCGACATCCTGACCGGTGGCGCGTAGCAGGTCGATCAAGCCGAGCTGTTCTTCCAATTTCTTGATTTCCAGATCCACCTGCGCGTTTTGATAGGTGCGCCTGGCGTCGACGACGTCCAGCGAGGTGCCCGTTCCGTTTTCGTAATAGGTTTCCGCCAGACGCTGGGATTCCCGCGCGATTTTCAGCTTCTCGTCACTGGTTTGCACCATTCGTCTGGCTTGTTGGTAATTGCGGCGGGCCGTGCGGACTTCCAACTTGGCGGTATCTTCGGCTTGCTGATAAGCCAGACGCAAGCGTTCTTTGGCCGCGCGCGTTTCTTTCATATTCGGATAAAAGCTGTAATCGAAGAGCGGGACCGAAAGCACCAGACCGGCGAACCAACGCGAGCGGTCCTGCCCGGCTTGACTGGCGGCGGGATCCGTTATCTGGTAGGACCACTGCCAGGATGCATTGAGTGAGGGAACGAACTGCATCCAGTTGGTCAGATGCTGCTGTTTGGCCAGCTTGAGATTCATGCCGGATATTTTTAGATCGTAGCGCCGTGTGATCGTCGATTGCATCAGGTCGCGATCGTTCACCACGTCCAACTCGTCGATCCGTGCGGTGCTTGTCGGCATGGGAAGGACATCGGCGCGGATCAATATCGCCAAGGCGTCCCGAGCGTTGTCGAAGGCGTAATGCGATTTGATCAACTGCTCTTTCGTCGTGACCCGATCGCTTTGCGACCGCGTAACGTCGAGGCGTGTCCCGACGCCCGAACGGTGCCGGAAATCGGCCACTTTCAGGTGGCGTTCGATGGCTTCGAGCTGGCTGGCGTACACGTCGATCAAGGAGCGGGCGGTCAAGGCCTGCAAATAGGCGGTGGCCACGCTGAAATGCAATTCCTGCATGAGCTGCTCGGCGCTGAGCTGGCTGAGGTCCACACCGGTCGAGGCGGAGGATACACCCGTCCAGACGCGGGCATTGATCAGGGGAACGGTAACTTGCAGATTGGCATCCAGATCCTGACGCGCACGGGTTTCGATCAACTGACCGTTGTTCAGGGTCGTATCCGCATGATCGTTGAAGGTGTAGGACAAGTTGCCGTAAACATCGGGGATCAGCGTACCCCAGGAGGCCTTCAGCTTCGCTTCGGCGGTTAGGATATCCACTTTAACTTGAGCCAAGGACAGATTTCGTTTGTCGGCCAGATCCAAGGCTTGTTGCAAGCTGATGGACTCGCCCGGCGTAATCGCGGGAATGTCCGAGCCGTTTGAAACGGTGGTCTTGGTTTGTCCGTAAAGTGGAATCACCAATAAAAGAAGGGCGAGAACGACAATCACAAGCGGTAATCGTTTGTTTTTCATGACAACAGCTCCTCGGCCTGCGGAAGGTCGGCTTCCGCGTCTCCTTCTCTGCGGCTGCCCATATAATCGCGCAGGTTTTCGATAAGCGTGAAAAGAGCGGGAACGAGCAGGAGGACGAACGTGGTGGCAATGACGATGCCGAATCCCAGACTGACCGCCATGGGAATGATCAGACGGGCGGAGAAATCCGTTTCGAAGATCATCGGCGCCAAACCGAAAAAGGTGGTGGCGGTGGTCAGGAAGATGGGACGGAAGCGACGACAGGCCGCATCGACGGCCGCTTTTTCTGCCGACAGCCCTTCGGATTTAAGCTGATTGGCGGTGTGAACGAACACAATCGAATCGTTGACGACAACCCCGGATAAGGCCAATATGCCCATCACGCTGAAGATGCTGAGATCCAACCCCATCAAGAGATGACCGAAAACGGCACCCACGAAGCCGAAGGGTATAGCGGCCATCACCACGAATACGGGTTGCAGGTAGCTCTTGAGCGGAATGGCGATCATGCCGAAGATCGCCAACAGCGCCAAGGTGAACCCGATTTTCATGAATTCGGCGAAATCCTTCATGTCTTCCTGGCGGCCGCGCAGTGAAAAACTGAGCCCGGGATTCTGACGAGCTAGATCGGGGAGGTACTGCATGAAAAGCGCGTCCATGATTTCGCTGGGGTTGGCTTTGCTGTTATCGACGGCCGCCTGGATTTGAAGGGCGCGTTGTCCGTTGCTTCGGTTGATCGAGGTATAGGCTCGACCGTAATCGACGGAAGCCGCTTGAGATAGCGGCATTTCACCGCCTGCCGGGGTGGCGATCATCATCTCCCCGACGCTGTTGAGCGTCTCGCGTTCTTTACGGGTGAGACGCACAGTCACTTTGATTTCATTGCGTCCGCGTTGCTGGCGAAAAGCTTCGGCGCCATAAAATGCGCTGCGCATTTGTCCCGCGATATCCGTTGCCGTCAAACCGGCGTTACTGCCTTCCGGCTTCAACTTGAAGTTCCACTGAAATTTACCCATTTCGATCCCGTTGTCGATATCGCTGACACCGGCGAACTCTCCGAGGTATTCCCCGATGTTTCGAGCACAGGTTTGCAGGATTTCCGTATCCGGATGCGAAACTTCGAAATCAATGGCTTTTCTTGTGCCATGCATCGATGAACTGAAGACGATGCTGTCGAGCATGCTGGTATCGCCGAGTTCTTCGCGCCAGGTTTGGGCGAACTGGCTGGAGCTGAAATCGCGCAAATCGGGAGAAACCAGCATCACTTCGACGGAAGTCAGGTGCCCGCCCGTCGCGCCCGAGCCAAAGTGCCCGCCCGCTGCGGCTTGCCCCAGTTTGGCAAAGGTACCCAAACTGATGGCATCGCCGCCATATTGTTTGGTCGTGCGATTCGCCGCATCGATCAAACGTTGCATCAGAAGTTCGGTCTCCTGAACGGCAACGCCGAAGGGCAGGGAGGCGGAGACCTGCACCCGGTCGGTATCATCCTTGGGAAAATCGATATACTTGATGCGTCCGCCCGCGATCAGGCCGACGGTGCCAAGCAGAATCGCCGTCGCCACGGCAACCGATATCCAACGATGACGGACGGTTTTCTTCACAGTCGGACGGAAACGGTTTTCGATAAACGCTTCCATACCGGCGGAAACATGTTTTTGGAAAGCGAGGAATTTCCCCAGAAAACCGCTGTGACCATTTTTGCGGACATGCGACAAGTGGGCCGGGAGGATGTAAAACGACTCAACCAGCGACATTAATAAAACCAGAATCACGATGACCGGAATGGCAAAGGCGATTTTTCCGAAGATGCCGGGAATGAACATCAACGGAGCAAAAGCGGCGATGGTCGTTCCCACAGAGAAGAAAACCGGGACCGCCATGTCGCGTACGCCGCGAATTGAAGCTTCCTGAGCCGTATAGCCTTTGCTGCGTAGATGGAAGATGTTTTCGCCGATCACGATTGCATCGTCCACCACCATTCCAAGCGTGATGAGAAACGCGAACATGGAGATCATATTCAGTGAAATGCCCATGGCCGGAAGGAAAAGAAAAGAACCGAGAAACGAGACGGGAATGCCCAAACTTACCCAGAAAGCCAAGCGCGGCTCCAAAAACAAGCCCAGAATCAAAAGCGCTAAAGACAACCCCAACGCGGCGTTGCGCAACAGAAGCGATAAGCGCTCATCGAACAACTTGGCCCGGTCGTTCCAGGTTACCGCCGAGATGCCATCCGGTAATTTATGCTTTAACTCCCGCGCGTATTCCTTTACCGATTCCGCGACGGCCGTCGGCGACTGTTCGCCCACGCTCGCGACATCCAGAATCAGCGCCGGTTTTCCGTTGAAAAATCCGGCGATGTCGCTTTCTTCGAAGCCGTCTGTGATCGTTGCGATCCGGCCAAGTTCGACCTGCGCTTCGTTGTTGCCGTAAACGATGGGGATGTTGGCGAATTCGTGGCCGTAATCCCGACGCTCCTGCGTGCGCAAGAGGATATCGCCGCCATTGGTTTTGACTCCGCCTCCCGGTGTTTCAATCGCCGAACGGCGAATTTGTTCGGCGATGGCCTGGGTCGTCAAACCGAATTCACGTAGTTTTTCCTGCGTGACTTCGATCCCGATTTCGAGATTGCGCACGCCTTTCATTTCGACGCTGGTGACTTGCGGCAATCCCAGCAGTTCATCGCGGATCCGCTCCCCGTAAGACCGCAAGGCCTTTTCGTCCACATCGCCGTATATCAGGAGACTGATTGCTTCGGAACTGCGATCCGGCATGGCGATAACCGGCGTTTCGATACCTTCCGGAAAGGAGGTGATACGGTCGACCGCACTTTGGACGTCGTTCAGGGCTTTGCTGCGGTTGGTTCCTTCTTCGAGTTCGACTCGGACACTGGCCATGCCTTCGGAGGCGACGCTGGTGACTTTCTTCACGCCGTCGATGGGGCGCACCGCTTCTTCGATCGACTGCAACAGCCCACGCTCGATCTCCTCCGGGCTGGCTCCCGGATACGCGATCGAGATCGTCACCATATCGAGTTCGATTTGCGGGAACACTTCCTTGTTGATCGATTGGCTCATCAAAAATCCGCCGATCAACAGCATCATCATCAACAGGTTGGCCGCAACCGGATTGCGCGCCATCCAGGATGTCGATCCCTTGTAAAGATCTTGCCGTCTCATAACTGAGTCCCATCCTCTGCGGGGGCGGCGATTCGGGATGACGACGCGACGTCCGGATCCGGATGTTTTGCGTTGTTTGGCTTAGGCTGGCTGGGAGTTTGGCCGATCAACGAAAGTTTCATGCCTTCGACGGGTAGCTGAATTCGGGAAGTGATGATGCGATCGCCGTCTGACAAATCGCCCTGTACATAAGCCTTTCCATCGGCGCGCCATAAAAGCTTGACTTGCCGGATATTGAGCCGACCTTCGGCGCTACGGACCCAGACCTTGCTTTCCTCGCGTAAGACTCCCTCCGGAAGGGCGAAGATACCGGATTGGGTTTGTCCCTCGAACAGCACTTTGACATACGATCCAAGCAGCAAGGGCAGCTTGTTGAGTGCCTTATTATCCTCAACGTTGATTTTCGTGGATTCGTCAAGTGCGAACGGATCCTTGATTTCGATCAGCAAACGGGCGGTTTTGCCTTTGGCGTCGAGGTCGGCCAACAACTTGATGACCCGGCCTTCCCGCTCGATTTGTCCACCCCCCGCATCTTGAATGATGCGTGCCCGCGAGCCTACGTCTCCGTTCACACCTGGAATGACAATCCAGCGCAGTTTTTGCAGAGGCACATACACCTGCACCCAGGACGTGTCGCTGTCCACCAGGGTCACGATCGGAGTTTGCCCGGAGACGACTTGGCCGATGTCGATATTTTTTTCCGTGACGAAAGCATTGAAGGGGGCGCGGATCGTTGTACGGGAGCGGTCGAGTTGCGCTTTCTCCAGGCTGCTTTGGGCGGATTTCAGGGCGGTTTTGGCGCTTTCCAACTGAATATCGCGCATGGCGAGCCGTTTACCGGCCTCGGTCGGCTGGATGTTGTCTTCGATGAGACTCCATTCGATCTTGGCGGCGGCGTGATTCCCTTCCTCCATCGCGAGATTCTGACGGGCCAGGGCCACATTGGATTCTTGCGCCCGCACGGCCAGGTTGTAGTCGCTGGGATCGATTTTCGCGATGATTTGGCCCTTTTTGAAAAGCCCACCCGGAACCAGCTTCTTGTCGACCTGTGTGATTTTTCCGGTAACTTGCGGAAGAATCGTCACGCTTCGCGACGGAATGACACTGCCCATGGCGCTGACAACCACCTCGCTTTCCGACGATATGGCCGGAATGGTTGCCACGGAAATATTGAGAGAAGCCGAGTGCTTTTTGGACGGCGCTTTTTTCGTCGCGACCATATAGGCGAACAAGGCTATTCCAATAAGGAGAATACCGATGAATAACAATACTTTGGCTAGCGGTCTTTGCGGCATCTTGGTCAACTCCCGTTTCGGAACTGGATGAAATCGAATTACTGTAACCTATTAGGGCAGCCCAATTGAAGACTTTTCCGGTACAAAACGCAACACATCATGCATGACGAGCCCAAAGTCTGAATGTTACAAGATGAATTCGGCTTATCGCTTCGATTTCATGAGTTATTTGTCAGTTCCAGGCTTTCGCTTTTGTGTTGATCGATTCGCATCCGATTCTATTCGATTTACAGGAGAAGAACGAAACCGGCTATAACCGTGCAAGGTAGATAAAAACACTTGCCGACTGGTCTCCCAAAGGAGTAAACCTGTAAATATCGAGGCGAAACACGCAACGAGACGGCGGCCTTTTACATAGCGAGCCCTTAAAAATGACTGAAATCTACATTGATGCCGATGGGTGTTCCGTGAAAAGCGAGGTTTACAAGGTCGCCCAGCGCTATCGATTGAAAGTGTTTGTGGTCGCCAACCGCTACCAGAACACCCCGAAATCCGACCTGATCGAACCCGTCGTGGTGGAAGCCAACTTCGATGCGGCCGACGACTGGATTGCCGAACATGTTAAAAAACATGATCTCGTGATAACCTCGGATATTCCGCTCGCGGATCGTTGCATCAAGGCCGGTTCTCGGGTATTAGGCGCGAAAGGTCGTGAATTTACGGAAGAATCGATCGGGGATGCTTTGGCCGCACGCGAGTTGAACTCGCATCTTCGCGACATGGGAGTTATCAGCGGCGGTCCCAGGCCGATGCAGCAACGGGATAAATCCCGCTTTTTGTCGAAACTTGACGAAATGGTCAACGCCCTCATGCGTGAGGGTTGATCCCGCTTCGATTCTACCCCCATTATTGCCATGTAAAACTAGATCTGACTTGGCGCGTTAGACCTTTCCGCGCTCGCTGCGTTTGCGGTCGTTGTGATCGAGAAAACGCTTGCGGATGCGAATGGATTTCGGCGTGAATTCCACATACTCGTCGTCGTTGATGAACTCGATGGCGTCTTCGATGCTTAAAACGCGGTGCGGTTTGAGGAAATTCTTTTCATCGGCAGCCGAGGCTCGCATGTTGGTGAGTTTTTTACTTTTTCCGGGATTGACAATGATGTCGTCCGTGCGGTTGCGTTCGCCGACCACTTGTCCGGCATAGACCTGGTCGCCCGCCGTTACGAAGAACATCCCGCGGTCTTGCAGCTTCCATAGCCCGAAGGTGACGCAGGTGCAGGTATCCTGGGAAACAATCGCCCCGCTGGCGCGTCCTTTCATGGGACCGAGATGCGGACCGTATTCGAGAAAGACGTGGCTCAAGATTCCCATCCCGCGCGTATCGGTCATAAACTGGGATCGATAGCCGATCAGACCGCGTGTCGGGACGGTGAAATCGAGTCTTGTCCGGCCTCCGCGCATCTCGCGCATTCCACCGATGCGACCGCCACGGCGATTCAGAGCGTCGATCACGACACCGGCGTGCTCGTTGTTGACGTCAGCCACCACCGATTCGTAGGGTTCGAGTTGACGCTCTTTCTCGTCGTACTTGATCACGACTTCCGGTCGCGAGACCATGAATTCATAACCTTCACGTCGCATCGTCTCGATAAGGACGGACAAGTGCAGTTCCCCGCGTCCGCTGACGATGAAGGTATCGGCGGCTTCGGTGGGCGTGACCCGAAGGGATACATTGGAGCGAATTTCGCGTTCCAGGCGTTCTTTGAGGTTCTGGCTGGTGACATGCGTCCCTTCTTTGCCCGAAAAGGGTCCGGTGTTCGCACGAAAAGCCATGCTGACGGTCGGAGCGTCGATTTCCAGTAGGGGCAGAACACGCGGATTTTCGATCGAGGTGATCGTTTCACCCACGTTGAGTTCGCTCATGCCGGTAAGGGTGACGATATCACCGGCCATCGCCTTATCGAGATCGAAGCGATTTAAGCCGCGAAAGCCGAGAATGCGTGTGATGCGGAATTCTTCGCGGGAACCGTCGCGACGCACCAGAAGCACTTGGTCGTTTTGTTTGAACGAACCGGAGGCGACGCGACCGGTCGCCATGGCTCCTAGATAATCGTCGTGGGTAAAGGTGGCGACCTGCAGGGCCGGAGTCTGGTCTTCGTCAATTTCCGGGGGCTTTACATTCTCGCGTATGACATCGAACAGGGGACCGAGATCTTTGGGTTCATCGCTCAAATTCTTGACGGCGTAACCTTGTTTGGCCGAGGCGTAAACCACCGGAAAGTCTAGCTGTTCGTCTGTGGCGTCCAATGAGACGAACAACTCGAAGACTTCGTCCATGGCGCCGTCCGGGTCGCATCCGTCGCGGTCGATTTTATTGATGACGACGATCGGTTTGAGGCCGCGTGCCAAGGCTTTCTGGGTCACGAAACGGGTTTGCGGCATGGGGCCATCGAAGGCATCGACGAGCAGCAGCACGGAGTCGACCATGCGCATCACGCGCTCGACTTCGCCGCCGAAATCCGTGTGGCCGGGGGTGTCGACGACGTTGATATGCAGGTCGCCCACGTCCATGGAGGTGCATTTAGAGAGAATCGTGATGCCGCGTTCGCGTTCGAGACTGTTGGAGTCCATGGCGCGATCGATACCGGCTTCGTTACGCTTCAAGCTGCCGGATTGTTCGAGCATGCGATCGACCAGCGTGGTTTTTCCGTGATCGACGTGAGCGATGATTGCGATGTTTCGAATGTTGTCGCGTGTTCGTGAAACTTGAGTTTTAGCCGTCATAATATCCGTTTCCGATCCTAAAGCAGAAGGTCGTTAAGGGGGGCTTCATCGCATAGTTTTGGTGAAAATGCAAGGTCAATCATACCGTTTATGTGTAATACTTCAGGAAAGGTGTCCATGTTGGGATTTCGTCGGAAAAACAAGCCCCCAACGGATCTTTTATTTATGCTGCAAACGAGCGACTTCCGAGAGGGCAAAACAACTTGCGGGATTGAATTCGAAGGGATACAGGGAGGCAAAGCGAAATAACCGGCAGGACCGCCCACTGGGAGCGGTCCGCCGGATTTACAGTGAAAGGCGAGGTTACTTTTCAGCACTGCCGACCAGGGGCCGGGTGCTGGTGACGGTAAATGTCACCAAGGCGGCCTCGGTATCACGATAGCGCTCATAGAGATCATCGCCGCTGTTGGCTTTGCGAAAGGCATCGACTTTGGCCGGATCTTTTTCTTCTTCTTTGTACGTCAGTGTCAGACGCTTCCCGCGATAGCCGGGGTTGTCTTCTTTGAACAAGTACGAGGCGTGACCGTTCGATTTGATGTTTTCGTAACTGAGCTTGGGTGTCATCAAAAAAGCGACGGTTTGGTCGTCGATTACGTAAGGCCTCGAATACACGGCGGAATTAACTTCGCCAGTCGTGTTCGCGGAGGAAAAGACTCCCAGTCCCTTGGTTGTACTGAAATACTCTTTCAAGCCCATGAAGCACCTCACTTCGTTTCGATGGTTTAGGTAAATACGTTCATATTCATGGGGTTAGAGGGGGATGGAAGTTCCTGCATTCCGTTAATAATGCTTGAGAGACGCAAATCGCGCCACCGTTTCTCCGAAACGGAGTGCGCAGCGCGTTTGCGAACGACTTTTCTCTCAAAGACAAGGCAGGCAGACGAGGTTGTTTGCCACGAATCGCTTTTATGAATGGCCGTTTTCCTGCTTGAAATTGTAGCCGACGCGGAAGACGGCAAAGAAGAGCACGGGAATCAGCACCAAGGTCAGCACGGTAGCCAAAGCCAACCCGAAAATCATGGCGCTGGCCATTCCGCGCCAGAGCACGCCGCCGAACAAAGCCAGTGGGATCAGGCCTCCGATGGTCGTTCCGGCGGTCAGCATGATCGGGCGCAGCCGTTTGACTCCGGCCTCGATAATGGCCGCGCGCAAACGTTCGCCACGGCCGGTAGCACGTTCGACGAACTCCACCCAGACCACGGCATTTTTGATCACGATACCGGCCAAAGAAATGACCCCCAAAAACGGCATGAAACCGAAACTGCTCTGACTGACCAGTAACCCGACCACGGCTCCGATGATCGCCAGCGGAATGCTGGCCAAGATAACCAGTGATTTCTTAAATGAATTGAACTGAATGACCAACATAAGCAGAATCAGGGCGATGATCAGGGCGAAGATCATCGAGAGACGGCTGAAATTCTTTTTGCGCTCTTTCTCTTCGCCGTCGATTTCGATGGCGTATCCTTTGGGGAGGGCCAAACCCGCCAGATGGGGCTTGAGATCCTTCATGACGTCCGAAGCCAGACGCCCTCGGACATTGGCGAGGGCCATGATCGAGCGGCGGTCGTTGTGGCGTTTGATTACACCGGGCCCCCAGATCGTTTCGATGGAAGAGAACGCGGACAAGGGAACTTTGTCGCCGGTGGCCTGGGAGGGCACCTCAAGCCCCTCAAGCGTATTTCCGATGTTGCGGTCTTCGGCTTGCAGTCGCATGTAAACCGGGACTTCATCCTCGCCTTCACGCATGCTGGTTATGGGAAGTCCTTCGTATGCCGTGAGCAGGGATAGCGCGACTTCCGTGTTGGTGATCCCAGCCATCGCGGCGGCTTCGGAATCGACGTTCACCTTCAGGCTGGGGATCAATTCTCCCACGTTGTCGCGCACATGGGTTGTCCCGGAGATCGAACGAAGAATATCCTGGATCTGGAGGGAAATTTTCTTCATCTCGTAAAGATCCGGACCGACGACGCGAATGGCAATCGGGGCTTCGATGGGGACGCCCATCCAGAGGTTGGAAACCAGAACGCGTGCCCCGCTGATGCGTTTGATTGCTTCGACGTTCAGCCGTCTGACCATGGCCCGGGTAATCAGAGGATCCTGGGTGGTTACCACGAACTGGGCGTAGTTGGTCGCGTTGAACTCCGGTTTGATCGTCATGTAGAAACGCGGTCCGCCTTTGCCGACATAGGTGACCCAGTTGTCGATCTGCTTCTCCTCCTTAAGGAGACCTTCCACTTCTCGCACGATTTTGGTGGTGTGCTCCAGCGACGAGCCTTCCGGCAGCCAGACGTCGATTAAAAACTGGTCGCGCTCGGCTTCCGGGAAAAACGAAAAGCCGACAATCGGGATCAGCATCAACGATGCGCAAAAAACGATGAGCGTGATCAAACTGACCGACTTGCGGTGGTCGAGGCACCATTGCATCATGGCCCGATACCCACGTGTGAAACCGCTCTCTTTCGGCACTTCTTTCGTGTCGGAGGATTGATTGGGCTTCAGAAGCATCACGGCCGCAATCGGAACGACGGTCAGGGCGAGGACCAGTGAGGCCAGCAAAGAGACGCTCACAACAATCGGCATGGCGCGAATGTAATCGCCGGATTCCTCTCCGAGCAACAATAACGGAACAAATGCAAACACCGTGGCCAGGGTGCCGGTGAGAGCCGGGATGGCCAGCTCCTGGGCCCCCTCGATACAGGCCTGAACGCGGTTGGGATTGCTGCGCATGTGAACGTCGATGTTGTCGGCGACGATAATGGCATTATCTACCAACATCCCAAGCGCAATGATGAAGGCAGCGATGGAGACGGTTTCCAGGTCGACACCCATTACGGGCATGAGGGCAAAAGTCAAGATGATCGAAATCGGCAGGCTCAAGGCGATCAGACCGGCGGCCCGGATTCCCATGGCCAGAAACATCACAAAAATGACGATGAGCAGACCTTCAAACAGGTTGTTCATGAACGCGCCGATGAAGCGGTCAACTTGGTGGGGCTGGTCGTGAACCAATTTGAGATTGATATTGTTCGGAAGACGTTCCCGGAACTCCTCGACGACCTTTCGCACGGCTGTGCCCATCTCGACGAGATTCTCGCCTTTTTTCATGCGAACATCCAAACCGACACTCTGTAGTCCGTCGGTCATCATGAAATCGAGCGGCGGCTCTTTGAATGTCCGGCGAACCGAGAAGACGTCTTTCACCTTCATCGGCAGGCCTGATTTTCGAGACACATCCAGAATCGCGTTTTCGATCTGTTCGGTGAGCTTGAAACTACCGGTCACTTCCAAACGGTAATTCCGCACGTCGGACCGCACATATCCGGCCGGCATGTTGACGTTCTGATAATCCAGAATCTTGCTGGCGACCAAGGGTGAAAAGGAGTATCGGGTAAAGCTCTCAAGCGGTCCTTCGATATAGACGGCTTCCTGCTGCTCTCCGATCAACTCAACTTTGCCCACGGAATCCACTTTGCGGGTTTCTGTCTTCAGTTCTTTGGCCCAGAATTTAAGCTCGGCGGGATCGGCGCTTTCGGAAGACATAGACACGATCATGGCGGTAACATCGCCGAAATCATCCATCACATCCGGACCGATAATGCCGGAGGGGAGATCCGGGTTCGCTTCGGCAATCTTGTTTCGCAGCTTCTGCCAGGCGATATCGACATCGGCTTCATAGTCCACTTTGACCATGATGACGGAGAGCATTTCGCGGGTTGTGGAGGTAAGTCTTTCAACTACCGATAATTCCGCGAATTTCTCTTCAAGCTTGGACGTCACCAAACGTTCGACCTTCTCGGCACCGGCCCCGGGCCAGATCGTGATGACCAACGCCACCGATATTTTGAATTCGGGATCTTCACGCTGGCTGATCGTGAAGTAATTCATGATGCCGATGCCGACAAACAGGGCGAGGAGAATCCAGATTACCGGCTTGTGATGAAGGGAAAACTTCGGGATATTCATCGGACAACCACCTTGTCCCCTTCACGCGCGAAATTGTTGCCGCGTACGACGATTTTCTCTCCGCCTTTGAGTCCTTCCGTAACCTGGAGTTGTTCGCCGAAACGGATTCCGATCTTGACGGCCGCATCGGTGATCGTTTGCGTGGCTTCATCGACGAGCATCAAATATGGGCTGCCTTCAAGTGTGTGCATAACGGCATGGATCGGAACGAAGTACCCCTTGTAGCGGTCGATGGTGATATGCGTATTCGCCAACATGCTGGGGCGTAACTGGTGGTCGCCGTTCTGAATTTCGACATCGATCGAAAAACTGCGCGTCGTCGCGTCGGCCACGTAATCGATATGACAAACCTTGCCCGCGATACCGCTTTTCACTCCCGGGACGTCCACTTCAAGTTCATCCCCGATCGTGAAGTATTTCAAATCCTTCTGAGGAACGCCGATTTTTAACTTCAAGCGATCGATATCCAGCAAAATAACCGCCGGGCTGCCGCTGGCGATAACCTGTCCGGCCGCTGTTCGCAATTCGTGTACTACTCCGGAAATGGGGGCATACAAACGCGTGTATTTCATCTGGCGCTCGGCGCGTTTTTGCTGGGTTCGCGCCGCGTCGTAGCGACCCTTGATCTCGTCCAACTTGCTCTGCGGTAGGGCGTCGTTTTTAACGAGTGAATCGACACGTTTGAAGTTCGGTTCGAGGGCTTCCACCTGTGTTTGCGCCAATTGTTCGACCAGTTTGTAGTCTTCCGGGTCCATTGTCGCGATCAGATCGCCTTTTTTTACGAATTCGCCCTCTTTGACAAGCAATTTCGAAACGCGCCCGGAAACCAGGAAACCGACGCCGTGAACATCCCATGGATGTGTGTAGCCGGAAAATCGGCGCGTCAACGGATTTTCGGAAATGCTCGCCACTTGAACTTCGACGAGAATCGGGGGTGTCTCTTCAATCTGATTGTCCGTGTTGCAGGCTGAGCACAGCAAGCCACTCGTGATGACCGCGAACAAGAGAGGGAGGGTTGCGGAAAGAAAGCCGGATCGAAGGACGTTCGCCGGGAAGTTCCAGGTCACACTTTTTGTCATTGTCATCCTCGTACTACAGACTCGGGTCATTATTAACAGAAGGAAATTTTTGAACGGCATCGCGAAGAATGCGTTCCAACCACCAGCGGATACGCTGCTGAAGGTCTTCGCGCGGGGTTCCGCACAGTGCTTCTATCACCATGCCTTCGAGCATGGTATTGGCCACTTGAATCGCCATTGTCAGTTCATTTTTTGTCTGGTCCGACAACTCCAGACCATCACGGGCCAAAACGGCGCTGATGAGGTGTGCTGCATCCACCTCGATCTGGAGCATGTATTTTTGTTTGGTTTTTCGGAAATCCTCATTCAACAGAGATTGTGAAAGTAACAGAAGCCAGAGCCGATAATGGCGAGTGACCTGTGCGTGACTGAAATCATCGCGAAAAATCAGGCGAGATAGTGTTTCCGTAATGGGTAGATTCCACGACAGACATTCCTCGACATTGATTTCGGCGATAAAGCTGTAGATTTGATCGAACAAAGCCAAGCACACAGCATGCTTATTAGGGAAAAACCGGTAGACACCGCCTTTACTTAAACTACAGTGAGCGGCAATGGCGTCCATGGTAAGGGCAGGCAGGCCATGTTCGTCGATCACATCCGAGGTCGCATCGAGGATTTCTTGTATTCGGTCTTCGCGGCTTCTATGTTTGGTCATATAGACTACTTCTGTGTATGGTATAGAAACAACCAAGTGACGATGCTGTCACTATCGACCATAGCGATCCGAGAAATTATGTCAAGCAAATAATGACTCATTGGTCACTATTGAGCTTGCCGCCGACGCTTTTTTCGTGACTTTCGATCAGTGATATGCTTTATTGAGCCCGTTCGATACGGAGAGGGCCTAAAAGCGGAGTGCAACTTGAGTAAACGAATGAGAAAGTGTCATTGGTTCGTCCTACCGGTTTGTTTTCTGTTCCTCACCTTCAGTAGCAATCTAGGGGCACAGGATGTACAGCAGAAGAAGGACGAAGCGCCACGATCGGGTGAACCCGCTACCGAGGTTTCCGCTGAGGACTGGGCTAACGATGATTGGGGAGACGACGATTCCTTCGCAGATGACGATTGGGAGGGAAATGGTCGCCTGGATAACATCCCACCTGAAAATATCTATAGCCTGGAACGTTTGATCGAACTGGGACTGTCCAATAATCCGGGAATCAAAGCCGCCAATTGGGAATTGGCTTACACACACGAACTGGCCGGAGAGGCGTGGTGGGCTTGGTTCCCGCAAATCAGGCTTCGCAGTGCGATCACACTCGCACCAGATTACAACCCTCCTTCCACTCAAGATCCCGATGCCTTCATCTCTTACGATCCCGAACAGTGGAGTGTGGGTGGAGTCGTTTGGGGCAATGACCTCGAAGTCAATATCCCACTTTATACATTTGGTAAAATCAACAACTTACGCAAACAGGGGCCGTTAGCTGAGCAGGCAGGCCGCTATGGGCGCAAGCAGGCCGAATGCCGTTTAACTTATGAAGTCAAACGAATTTATTACTCTCTTCAATTAATCGAACGCACGTTGAAAGTCCTGGAAGAAGCACAGGATTATCTGAACAAGGCGGAAGATAAGCTGGAAGAGTTGTTGGAAACCGGGGCGGATACGGTCTCGATGATCGATCGCTATAAATTTGAAGTGGTTAAGGCCGATCTTGCCTCGCGTTTTGCCGAAACCGAACGGAACCGGAAAGTGTTGATGAGGACGCTGCATGAAGTTTTAGCGCTATCCCCCGACGCTCCGCTTTACCTGGATCATCGCTATCTGCAACGCCCCGAGCGAAAAGAAAGCTTGCTGGATCGTTCCGACGTTCAAAATCAAATGTTGACGCAGCGTCCGGAGATTCGCTTGCTGAACTTGAAGGTCGAGCGTAACCGGTTGGAATCCAAACGTCAATTCGCTTATTATTTCCCGGATTTTTTCGTATCGATGAAATACAGGTTTGTCTATACGCCCTCCATCGATGACGTGGAAAATCCTTTCTTGAACGATCCTTATAATGAGAACTACCTCACCGGCTTTGTCGGTTTGCAATATACCTTCGATCTGCCCCTGCAAATCCATCGTTCGCGCCAGGCCGAAGCCAAATTCAACAAGAGTGAACAAGAGCGCAAGCACTATCAATCGATGATGACCATCGAATTGGAAGAGGGCTATCAAGCCTACCATGAAAAACTGAAACAGATGGAAATAAGCAAGAAAAGCGAAGGCTCGGGCCGCAAGTGGATGGTATCGGAATGGATGAATTACAATGCGGGCTTCGCCAGTTCCTCGGACTTGGTTGAGGGTATCGCCGCTTACATCAAAACCCAATTCCAGTACCATGCTTCCATGCACGCCGTGTTTTTGGCTCAGGCTAAACTGGAATGGTTAATGGCTAATGATTCCAAGGATCTGAATAGCTCGAACGACTGAAGGTGACATCTCCGCAATCGGGTGGTGTTTCCTGTCTGTACGGACTGCTTTGAGGAGATAACATGCGACGTTCATTCGTGCTGATTATGTTTTCGCTGATTGGAATGCTGGTTTTGAGTCTTCCGGCGTTTGCCGGGCCGGCGACCGATCTCGCGGTTAAAAAGGAGCTTGAGGTTCGCAAGGTATTAGCTCTGAAAACCGTGAAAGGAACTCCGGCGCATCAGGCCAAAGAAGATAAGCTTAGCGAGACCATCAATGCTCTTTTTGACTTCGAAGAGCTTGGCATGCGTTCCCTCGTGTTTCATTGGGACGACATCAGTGCAGCTCAACGGACCGATTTTCTCGCGACTTTGAAGTCGTTGATCGAGAAAAACTACCTTCTGCGCATTTCCGATTCGACGACCTATAAAATCAAGTGGTACGAAGAACTTCCGGGTGAAGATTTCCAGACGGTGCGTTTCAAAGTGAAATCGGGCAAGTACCTCGGACGCATCCAGCTTCGTTTCATCGAGAAAGCCGGTAAATGGGTGGTGTTCGACATGCTGATCGACGATGTCAGCCTGATGGAAAACTACCGCTCCCAGTTCAACAAGATCATTCGCAAAGACGGCTTCGATAAAATGCTGGAGAAGATGAAACGTAAGCTCAACGAGCTGGACTTGCCATCCTCGGGCAAAATCGAAAACGACCGCTTCGATGATGAACCGGCCGCCAAACCGAAAGCCGGGAAATAGACTCACACCGTCGGGGAGGAACCAACCTCCCCGATTTTGGTTTAGACTTCATGAAAACAAGGCCTTACACGCCCATCGAACGCCTCGCCTGCACGGCCAGTTCCGAAATATGGTTGGTCCACGATGAAGATCGTCACGAACGTGTATTGAAGGTCTGCCACTCTCACTTGTCCGATATTGCACGTGAGCGACGTTACTTCGTCGATTCTCTGCGCCTTCAAGCACGATTCGACCATCCGCATCTCGTGAAACTCATTTCATTGGACGATACCTCTTCGCGACCCATGGCGATACTGGAATATGTACAAGGACTTACCTTGGCCGAAGCGGGGCGACGCGCCCAGATGGATGGACGGCGCTGGCCTTCTCGGGCGGTTATGGCGATCCTGCAAGCTTTGGCGGATGTGTTGGAGTCCATTCATCTTCTACGGGATGAAAACGGTCCTGTGGAAGTGGTCCATCATGATGTGTCGCCGCAAAATGTATTGCTTGGGTTCAATGGAACCGTCAAGCTCACCGACTTCGGACTCGCCGTATGGCGCGGAGGCCCGCGTTCTTCCCGAGATGTCATTGGCTGCGGCAGCTTTTCCTACCTGAGCCCGGAGCGAGCTGGTATGGATGGGAACAATACTGAAACGACCCTGCCCGACGCGCGTTCGGATTTATACGCTTTGGGAATTTTGGCTTGGGAACTCCTGCTGGGCGTACAACTTCATCGCCGTGAAACCCCTACCGAAACGATGACAGCCATCCTCAATGATCCTCCTGACACACCTGCCGATGTTTTTGGCGATATCCCGCAGCAACTGTCGAGGTTGGTGACGTCGCTGTTAGCGCAACGACCAGACGAACGACCCGACACGGCAACGAATGTGCGACACGCGCTTGCACGGATAGCCGAAAGCGATCCGGCCTGGCGACCCGATTTTTCCTATTTGGGAGAGTGGGTGGCAAGTTTGGATTAGGCTGCTAGTCGAATGGTCGAAATTCATTCGAACCGAACAATTCCAAATAAAGTGCCCAGGTTTTCGGACAATGCGTTCGTTCGGCGCAGACGCGGCAAGGCAGAGCATCCGGACGCGCCGCCTGACGAACGGTTGTCAGACTGTCGTGTGTGAGATGCAGATCGTCGACACGATGGCGTGACCAGTCTTCCTGTGCATCGGGAATAGACCAAAGCGTGCGATCGAGATGGCAAAAAGGTAGCCCTTCCGTGCTGACGGTCAAACCCAGTTCGCGAGTCTGGGGTAAAACGGCTGCCAGTGCGGCGGCGGCATCGCTCAAGCGCATCAGGGACTTCGTCGAAAGTCCGGCGGGAGTCTCCACCGGCCGAGGGAAGTTGAATTGCAGGTGCGTGACACCCAAGCGAGCGATTAACGCAATCAGTTTGGGGTAGGCGTGGACGTTGTCGCGCAGGAGCGGCACGGAAACCAGCACGAAACGACCGGCCTGTACCAGGGCGCGGATGGCGAGAAGCGTGTCTTTGAAGAAGCGTCCTTCTCCCATGATTTGCGCTGTATCGTTTTCCGAGGCTGCAACCAAGGTGACCTCTACAGCGTCCAAACCCGCAGCCAGAAGCGGCTTACGCACATCGGTGGCAGCCAGAGCCGCGCCGTTGCTTTGCAATTGAACAAAGCGATAGCCCATCTCTTTGGCGCGTGCGATCAATTCAGCCAATTTAGGCCAATGGGTTGCTTCACCGCGCAGGATCACCAGTTCGTCGCAAGAGTGACGACGTCCCTCGGCCAGGGCTCGCAGGGCTTCATTGAAGGAACGGTCGGGACAAACCGGCATATCGCCCAAAGTACAATGGACGCATCGGCACTCGCAGTGGATAGTCAAACGTAACGATAAGCGTCGCCCGCCGGGGCAGGCTTGCAGACGACTGAGTGTGGGCAGGCGCGGGGCGCGAAGGGGAGCGGCAGACGCTTCGACGATGAACGAGCCGATGGCCAAGGCGTCGGCCCCGAGTGCGAGATAGCAAATTAGGGCGTCATCGGGGGTACAGACGATCGGTTCGCCGTGCCGATTGAACGAAGTATTGAGCACCAGAGGAACGCCGGTCAGCCGATGAAAAGCCGCAATCAATGCATGGTAGCGTGGCTGAAGATCCGAGCGGACGAGATTGGGCCGGGTGGTGCCATCTACGTGCAAAACTGCAGGAATCAACTCCCGTTTTTCAGCATGGACGGTTTGTGTAAGCAACATGAAGCGGCTGTCGCAGGCATTCTCGAACCAGTCGCGTTCGTGACCCGCTAAAACGGATGGCCCGAAGGGGCGCCAGGATTGCCGCTGCTTGAGCGCGTTCAGGCGGTCTTTCACGGAAAGATTGCGCGGATCGGCCAGCAGGCTGCGTGAACCCAAGGCGCGCGGACCGAATTCCAGGCGATCCTGGAACCAGGCGACGATTTTGCCTGCGGCCAGAAGCTGCGCAGCGGTTTCGCTGATGTCGTCTACTGGTCGATAGGGTACGCCGTGTTGAATCAGGGCCGCCTCGATTTCGTCGTCGGTAAAGGCCGGCCCCAGAAGTGCATGGGATAGTGGCTGATCCTTTAACGGAAGCGAAAATAGAGCCTGGGCTTCCAGCGCGGCCCCGAGCGCGGTTCCTGCATCGTTGGCCCCCGGTTGGATAAACAGTGAGGCGGGCTTCAATTCGTGCCGAATGCGTTCGTTCATCTGGCAGTTGAGTGCCACTCCACCCGCCAGGCACAGCGCCGCTCCTTTTTCGGGAACGCCACCTGCTCGCAACAGCGATAGCACACCCTTTTCAAGGGCATCCTGCAACGACGCCGCGAGATTGTAACGGCCTTCGGGCGAAACATCTTCCGTTTCGTTTATCGCTACGCCATCGAAAGCAGCCTCCAGTCCGTTTTCGTGGATACGGTAGGAAGACCAGTTACGGATGGATAACCAGTTGTCTAGGTCGACATCGCCTTGACCGAATCCGGCCAGGGCCATCGTACTGCCTTGTCCGTGGGAGCCGAAGCCGAGCAGACGCGTCACGGTTTCGTAAACGCCGCCGATGGAATGATCGGTGAGTGAAAGGATTTCATTGCGAGGTTCAAGATGTCCGTTTTCGGCTTTGAACAACGCCGCCGTTTCCCGGTCTCCCCGGCCATCCACCGTCAACACCCAGGCATCGGAAAGACCACTTAGTCGATAGCTGCTGGCGGCATGAGCCAAGTGATGCGGGATAAAGGCCACGCGTCCCGAGCGCAGCACCGGCACCGGACGTTCGCTGTTATGGAGAGAGTAGGCATGCCGATAGCGGGCGGGAAGTCCGTTGATGGCGAACAAATCCACGTCGTCGAGCGTCAGCCCGGCATGCTCTAAAAGCGCTCGGATTCCCCGCCGGGGTAGCGCCTCCTCCAAACAAAGGGTCGGATCCATGGCGAGGGTCACACCTGAGCGACCGGCGGGTGACCAGCCGTAATGGCGCACGCGGTTCAGGCGTTCTTCCTCGATCGCCCCGACGAGGACTCCGTCGATCAGCAAAGCGGTGGCGTGTTCCTGCATCGTGGTCATCGAAAGCCCGACGATCACCCGCGGTGTTTCGCAAGCCTTGTCCGATGTAGGGAGGAGGTATGAGGGAATATGAGGTGCTGGAAAAGCAGGTCCGGGCCGACCGACGATCCTCGATAGCCAGCCGGAACGATAGCTTAATGTGTGTCCAATCGTCGCGGTGTCGTCCGAAAGTGTCGGACGCAGAGCGTCTTCCGGACAGGCTTCCACGCAGTCGTAACAGCGCAAGCAGGTCGTTTGCATGTCGGGTGTGGGCAGGCCCTCCGGTGTAAGCACGCGAACCGGGCAAACCTCGGCACAACGTCCGCATGAACTGCAGCGATTTTCGATGCGGAGGATCGGTAGAGGGGTGGTGTAATCGACGGGAGCGGCGACGATTGGACGCCGGGCAACGCCGTAGGGCAAGCCGTCCAACCACAACTCGGGGGCGGCTGGAGCTTCGGGTTGCTCGATCAGCAAGGCTGTGAGCGATCGGGCGGCCGCGTCCGCCTTCACCGGATCGTCCTCGGCGATAATGGCAACGAAGACCGCTTGAGCCGTTTCGGCTGTCTGCCAGAGTAGGATCTGTAACTTCGGGACATTAGGAATAGGAAGAGCTTCACGCCAGAGGGAACCGCGTTCCAACCAGCGCACCCGCCACGTGTCGGGTGTCAAACCATAGGCACCGAAGGGATTTGCCAGCTGATCGAGAATGTGGCATATGGTGGGTGGTGCGGCGTAAGAGTCTGTTTTCGCTTGATGAATGGACGTCGGAACTGCGGCCGGGTGAACGAACAATCGATTAGAGAGTGCAGTGAGCGTTTCGGTGACGTCGGCCACACCGAATTCGGACAGTACGACCGGCACCGGCGGTTTGTGACGAGCATCCGTTATTTCGATGTCATCAAGACTGTTATCCCGAGTTGTCTCAATGGGTACCAACGGGCTAAGATGTTCTCGCAAACAAGTCAGGGCAAGCGCAACAATGCGTTCGTCGGTTTCCGTGTGTCGCAGTTCCCAAAACGTATCATGGGCAATGAGATGGGCGACACGCAGGCCAGAAGAGCGCAGACTGCCACGCAGACTTTCCAGATCGAGTGCGCCCCCGAAGGCATCGGTCAACGGTGCACAGCGGAATATGGAAACAATACTGTCAGTTGGCTTGGCTGGCACCGAACATCCTTTCTCTACGTTGATGCGAGCATACCGCATACATGTCTCCGGCGCAATGGTGGGGCGGGAAGCCTGCGAAAAATCTGATTCATTACCAGTTTATGGACTTCAGATAGAATTGAGAGCGAAATGGAGCGGACAGCTAAGCTTTTACGAAGGCGGTCGGTTCACTCCTGACAATCGCTAAAATGGGGTATTTTCTATGAAAATAGGATTCGACAATGAGGATTGACTGAAAGCGGAGAGTAAAGTAGCCGGGATACGTTGCCCTTCTTGCTAGAATGATTGAACCATGATAAAATCCCGCAACTTATATGAACGCAATACGGTTGCAGACAATAGTTGCATATTGATCGAAACGTCCACAAAGAAAGGATGTTCGGGATGAACGCAGTGAAGCTCGGTTCGATTGCCTTGCTTGTGATGTTCGGGATGATCGTGATTTCGGCTGAGGCGCAGGCAGTTTCCGATGATGATGACGTTCTTGTTGGTAATGATGACCCTTATTCCTCAACTTCCGATGATGGCTATTCAGATGATAGCGGGGTCTCTGTTCAAAATGCGAATGCGCGCAATCTCCGCATTGGTGTTATGGAAGTCCGATCGACATTTGAAGCGGAGAATGCCGTTTCGGATCTCACGAGAGGCCGGATCTTCGAATATCTTCAAATGACATCCGAAGAGATAAACGCAGCCCAACGTACCGTAATTCCACACAATAACGTCATGAAGTACCTGGGACCAGCTGAGAAATCCATGTACAACAAGTGCTGGATCGATGCTTCGTGTCTGGCGAAGGCCTTGAAAGCGAGCGATCTCGACTTGGTTGTTGTATCCAAGTTGCGCATGACCGCAATCGGACCGAAGCCTGAGATGCAGGCTGGCATGAACACCGATTCTCCACTTCCACGGCAACAGGCCGAATACTCCCTTTTCATTCGTTTGGTGGATCTAAGACGCTCAAGGGTTATGGCCGAATCACTACAAACCGAGTATGACTCAAGCAAACTCCCCAATCTGGGCCAGCAGGGATATCGACGAATGTTGGTCAATGCCGGATTGATCACCGATCGTCCCATCGGGATGGTGGTACCCATTTCAACGCCGGATGATGCCGATGCGATCTACAAAGCTCCCGCACCTGCTAAAACCCGGAATTTAGGTTTGAAAGTGGGGGCCTGGACGACCCTGAGTCTTGCGGCTGTCAGTGGCGCGTTGGGGCTGACGTTTGGAGTGTTGTCCAATAAAGCGCGCGATGATGCCAAGAAAGCCCTGACGATTCAAGATTTGAAAGACAAAGATGACCAAAGGGAAACCTATATGATCACTTCAAACGTGATGTATGGATTGGGTGGAGCTTTCCTGGTCAGTTCGATTGTTCTATTTGTCTTGGACATTCAGGACAAAGGCCCGGAGACATTCGGTTCCGGAGGTGGCATCTCCGTTACTCCCGACGGATTTTTTGTACAGGCGCAGACGCGATTTTAACGATTTCGGGCGCAAGCGGTTCATTAAAGAAAGGATCGTGAAGTGAAGATGACCAGAAGCATAATCACTCGAATGGGTGTTCTGATAGGGGCTCTTTTCGTTCTAATTCCTTTTGCGGCCTGTGTGAATTCAGGTGTCGGCGGTGAAGGGCAGGGCTGTGTCGGCGCCAATGGCGACCTTTGCCAAGAAGGGCTAGTTTGCTGCGACGGCACCTGCGTACCGCCCGAACAGTGCGGCGAAATTCCGGATGGTGACAAGGAGTTCGGCTACGAAATTGAACGCAACGAATCTCCATTGCCGACCGATGGCGATATGGATATCCCCGAGGGAGAGATCGAAGAAGGAGAAGAGAACGAAATCGATGGGGATGTGGATAACGATCTGAGCGAGGGTGAAGACGAAGAAAACGCAGAGGCTGAAGAGGAAGTGGAACAGGAAATCGAATACCCCATTGATTGGCCCGAAAGCTATGGTGGAGAAACCTGCACCGCAACCGGCGTTTGTTGGATTCAACCTTTCCCGGTGGCGCATGATCTGTTCTCTATCTGGGATAGCCCGGACGACTCTCTCTGGATTGCCGGAGACAAGGGAACGCGAATTGCGTCCGATAAGGAAATCTTTGATGGATTGAACGGTCAGTCGCTCTCCAAGTTGCTGGGAGTCGGCGGGTCGGATGACACCAATGTATGGGCGGCCGGAGAAAACGCCACCGTTCAACGTTATCAAGGCGAAGAAAACGGCTGGAGCAAAATCCCCACCTTCAATTTCGGCTTGGCCGGACTTAACGGCTATACCTTCCGGCATGTCCATTTGGATGGAGTCGGCAATACGTACGTGCTCGGCGAACAGGGCACGTTGTATCGCTTCTTCAACAACCAGTGGACCAAGCTCAATTCGGCGACAGCCAATCTCGGATTGAGTGGGATGTGGTCGATACCACAGGAATTGTATGTCATTGTCGGCGATGAAGGATTTACCCTTTTCTCGGACAACCAATACACGTTCGTCTCAGATCCGGCTTCCCAGGCGTTGACCTCGAATCATCTGCGCGATGTCTACGGCTTTGGAGCGGATCGTGTGTTCGCGGTAGGCGACGCGGGAACGGTTTTGTTCCACGATGGCACTCAATGGTGGAATTTCGGTTTGCCGAATGGGGACAGCACGAACTTAACCGGAATCGATGGCAACGGCGACCTTCTGTATCTGGTCGGGGCGCAGGGAACCGTTTACGACCTGATTACCGCCAGCAATCCTCAGTATGTCGACGATGAAACGGCACCTGCTTTCCTGAAAAATCATATGTGGCGAAAAGTCGATTCCCCGGACACAACCGATTTAACCGATGTCGCGGTTACGCCATTGGGAGAAATATACGTGGTCGGTTTACGTGGAACCATTTGGGCGACCGGTCCCGGGTTGGGTTGGGAGATTATCAATCGCCCGTCTCCGCGCACTCAAGACGGGGAAAACGGTCCCTACACTTATCATGATATCACCGCCATGCGCGGCAAGTTGAACACTCTGTACTTCGGTGACAGCATCGGCGACATCCGATATTATAATGTCATCGAACAGGCCTGGAATGAAATCGGACACCTGGGCCTCGATGGCAATCGACAGCCTGTCAATGACATCTGGGTCTTGTCCAACGGGACGGTTTTATTCTTCAATGATGCGGTTTATCGCTGGACTCCCGGCGAATCCTCGATTTATTTGGAGGCCGATAACTCATTGATCAACACCGTCGTCGAACGAGTCTGGGCGGCGGCCGATAACGATCGCTATGCCGTGGGAGGGCGCGTTGTTCATTTCGATGGACTGAACTGGGCGGAACTGACCGATGGGGTTGTTCCCTGGGCCGGCTTGCCGGACGGGGATGTGGAGCTTTCGGAAGTAGACGGGAGCCTGGACCCGGGAGCGCCGACAATTATCAGCCCGTTCAACTGGCATGGAGTCTGGGGCGAATCGGCCAGCAATGTCTGGTTGGTCGGTGACGGCTCCGTCGTTGCTCAGAAAGTGCCGGGACGTGCAGATGACACTTGGCGCGCCAAGGTTCTCGACACGGTCGACTCAACTCCGTTGCGTGACATTTGGGGAGCGGACAACGATTACATATGGATTGTCGGCGATGGCGGCAAAGTATGGTTCTCCGATGGCGAAGAGTTTACATCGGTGAGTCTTCCCGATTTGAATGTGGGTGAGAATCCGACGCGCGTGTGGGGAACGGACGAAGATCATGTCTTCATCGTGACTGACCAGGGCGGCTTGTATCTGCTGAGGAGTGAACAAAACTTCGAGCGTATCGATACGGGCTTTAATGGCAGTTTGCATGAGTTGGCGGGTCCTTCCTTCGATAATCTGTACATGGGCGGAGAGGGCGGAGTATTACTGAACGCCTTCGAGATATATGTAGAGGAAGAACCGGAAGTTGACGGTGATGAGGAAGCCGATCTCGAAATCGATGGGGATTGGGAAACCGAAGTGGACGGCGATCAGGAAGTGGATGTCGTCGAGGACGATCTGGAAACCGATGGGGATCTCGAGTTGGAAGTCGAAGCTGAGCTAGACGACGAAGCGGAAGTCGGCGAGATGGACGACGAATCGCCTCAGCCCATCGAGTTCACCTGCTTGCCCGATGTGGATGATGTCTGCAATTCCGATTGTTTTTGTTGGGAAAATCCCTACCATTCCGGCAACATCATTACCAATGCGCACGCCGTTGCGGCGGATGATGTATGGATGTGCGGAGAAGATGGGGCTCTGCTGTATTACCTCGACTCCAACGACAATGAATTCATCCAAGTTCTCCAGGGTGGTCCGGACTACATTGATGTGGCCAAACGCAGCGAAACGCAGATCTTTCTACTGACCGAAGATACGCTCTTCGATTGGGATGGAGAGGTGGCGACGGCTGTTAAAAGTGCGGATTCCAGCCTTTTTAAAGCCATCCATCTCGATGGACTGGGGAATCTGTATTTACTCGAAGACAAGAACAACAACACCATGACGGTGCACATGTTGACTGACGGAGGGTGGTCGATTCTTGGGAACGACGGGGAAACCTTCGATGAAACCAAGGATATCTGGGCCAAGGACGCTTCGAATGTGTATGTGGTTGGGAAGGATGTCTACCGTTATAATGGCACGAACTGGACAAGCCTGGTCAAACCGACCGCCGGGGTTTACGAAAAGGTATTCGGTTTCGCGGATACGAATGAAATCTATGTTCCGTTTGGTACGAGCCTCTTTCATTACGACGGTAGCTGGGAAACCATCAATTACGATTCGACCTTTACGGTTCGTGATGTATGGGGAACCGGCTCCAACGACCTCTATCTTGTCGGTGTTTCCATTGATGGAACGACGGGCCGCGCAGTCCATTTCAATGGGTCGCTCTGGTCGGCCATTCCTGACATGCAGATTCTCGGGGCGGATTATCACCATGTGTTTGGCGGTGGAGCGAGTCCGGTATTTATCCTTTCCAATCTAGGCGAAATATGGATGGGAGATGCCAGTGCCATGACCTTGGTGGCACAAAACGGGATAGAAGATGATCTGGCTTGGATCACGACTTTGAATATCACCCATGTTTTCGCTGGAGGTTCAGATGGCGTTTTGTGGAAAAAAACAATGGCGACCGGTGATTGGTCAAGCGTAGCGATAAACCTTTCCGGCCTCTCACTCCCGACCACGACGGATTTTGTTCATGCTTGGGCAAGTAACGACGGCTATCTTTTCATGGCGACCGATCAATCCGCTGTCGTGATTTACGATAATAGTGCTGGTACGGCTTCCGCGGTTACGACTAGTGAATTCACCTCGGCTGTTGCCGGTTTCGCTCCCGACGATTTCTATGTGGGTCCGACCTTGAAACACTACGACGGCTCCCAGTTTTCGTCGGTTACTTGGGGTGCAGGCGCAAGCGATCAGACGGTGGTGGAGTTGTGGACGGATCAGGTCGACCAATTATTTGGTGTTGGGCCGGACGGCGTAAGCAAGCTGAACGGAACAAGCATGGATGTCGTGTACGACCCATCTGGTGCAGGACTTACGCAGATAACCGGAATCAATGCACAGGCCGTTTATGCGGCTGGTTTTGTTGGAGGCGAAGTCCAGATTGTAACCAACGATTCGGGAAGTTGGCGAGATATCTCCGGCGATTTACCCCTGACACTCGTGCCGGTCGACTTGTTTGCAGCAGGCGATCTCCTCTTTCTTTTAGCCGACAACGCGGGGTTGCTTGAGCTTTACCTGTACGACTCAACCAGTGAATTGTGGCAACCTCTGGAACAATTCCCGACGTTCGGTATGAAATCGATGTCTGGCTTCGGAAGACAAAATGTTTATTCGGCTGGTATCGACGGAATAATTCTTCAGTTCAAAATCCAGGGGAAGTAAACTTTGCGGAGGTGACGGAACAATTTCGGCACGGAAAGCAAAATCGTAGGCATGTGAAATGGAATGCGATAGGGGGGGAATAGAAACAGGAGTCTCATCAAGGAGGTTTTATGTAGATTAAATGTTATTATTCCTTAATAAAAGATAGACAATAACAAGACAAACGGTTATAAAGACATTTAAGACAATGTGTTTTTTTTGTGGGGAAATAGGCACATAAAGGCAGGAGGAAAGAATGGTTCAGACAAAAATGCTCAATTATTTATTGGGGACCACATCCAAAGTCGAGATTCTCCGTGTTTTGTACGAATCCGACGATGCGATGACAGGTCGCCGCATTGCCGCTATCGCCGGTATTTCGCCGAGGTCTTGCCAGTTGTCGCTTGACAGTCTGGTTAAGAACAAAGCGCTATTCCGCAAAGCGGTAGGTCGCGCTTATTCGTACACGATCAATCGTGACCATAAAGTCATTTGGGATCTTTTAGAGCCTGTGTTCGAAAAAGAACGCGCGCTTAACAAAGACATCAACCAGCTTTTCGTTAAAGCGATGAAACCCAAGCAGGCTGCGGTCAAGTCGGCGTTTTTGACGATTTCCCATGCGCGAACCGGCGAAACGGCTAAATTCGTGGTGGTGGCGAATCTGAAGAAAGCGGAAGAAAAAGAGCTTAGCGAAATCCTCGAAAATGCTCTTAACCTGAACTACGGTTTTGCCGTCCAAGGCATGGTCGTAAGTGAAGCCGATTTCAAAGCCAAAGTCGTGGGCAGCGATGCCGCTAAACGGCGTTTCGACCTCGAATACGAAAAGGTTAAAGGCGCTACGTTGGTGGATCTCGTTGGTGAGTTCAAGGCTTCCGGAAAAAAAGGCAAAGGTCGTCGTAAGAAGGCCTGATACCGATCCATTTGATCTATTTTGAGAACCCGCTACCCCAAATGGGAAGCGGGTTTTTTCGTGTCATCTTCGGCGGAACACTGCGCACAATTAACATTGCGAATTTCTATCCTGTTGTATCGCATAAAGGCGTTGACTCCGCTTCTAACGAATGTTAGCCTGAAAACGCTTAAGGTATTGAATAGATAGGCCGAATGTGCCCAGGCTGCACATCGGTTTCAGGGGAGGTTTATCCGAGATGCCGCCAGATCCCAACCGCATTCACGTAATCGTTGCCACCGATTGCGGAAGTACGACAACAAAAGCGATCTTGTTCGAAAAAGTGGGAGACGTTTATCGACAGACCTACCGAGGAGAAGCGCCAACGACAGTCGAAGCCCCCATCGAGGACGTCACAAATGGCGTTGTCAATGCTTTGCAGGAACTGCAGGAATTATCCGGACGGCGTCTGCTGGATGAGAGTGGCCAGATCGTTCGGCCTGCACGAAGAGAAAATGGGGTTGAAATCGGGTGCGACGTCTATATCTCCACCAGTTCAGCCGGAGGCGGGTTACAGATGATGGTTGCCGGGGTCGTGCGACAAATGACCGCGGAATCGGCCGAACGAGCGGCTTTAGGAGCCGGGGCTATCGTGATGGATACCATCGCTTCGAACGATAAACGATTGCCGCATCAACAGATTGAACGAATTAGGCAGCTCAGACCCGATATGATTGTGTTGGCAGGGCTGACCGACGACACGGAACGAATCGGCCATGTGGTAACGCTAGCGGAGTTGATAGCCGCCGCCGACCCGCGTCCGCGTCTTGGATCGAGTTACAAACTCCCGGTCATTTATGCGGGAACGAAACAGGCGCAGAATGAGATAGAAGAAAGGCTGGCAGAAAAAACGGATCTTGACGTGGTTCCCAATTTACGGCCGGTTCTGGAACGGGAGAATCTGGGTCCGACACGTGACAAAATTCATGATCTGTTTATGGAACACGTCATGCAGCAGGCACCTGGATATAAGAAGCTGATGGATTGGACCGATGTCCCTATCATGCCGACACCGGCGGCGGTGGGCTTGATTATCCAAACGATCGGGAAGCAGAAAAACATCAATGTGGTTGGCGTCGATATCGGTGGAGCCACGACGGATGTCTTTTCGGTGTTCGGTGACGCTTTCAACCGTACCGTTTCTGCGAACCTTGGTATGAGCTACTCGATTGCCAACGTTTTCAAAGAGGCCGGGTTGGCAAATGTGCTGCGCTGGGTTCCTTTCGCTATCAACGAGCGGGAGTTGCGCAATGCGATTAAAAACAAGATGATCCGACCAACTACGATTCCCCAACGACTGGCCGATCTGGTGCTGGAACAAGCGGTGGCCAAAGAAGCTCTACGTTTGGCCTTTATCCAGCATCGGTCGTTTGCAACCAAGCTAAAAGGCGTTCAGCAAGAACGGACCATTTCGGATGCTTTCGATAGTTGTGAGGACGAATCCGTGGTGGATATGATGGCCTTGGACCTGATTGTGGGTTCCGGCGGCGTTCTTTCTCATGCGCCCCGACGGACTCAGACGGCAATGATGCTGCTGGATGCGTATCAGCCGCAGGGCGTAACCATGCTGGCGGTCGACTCCATCTTTATGATGCCGCATCTTGGTGTGCTTTCTCAATTGCACCCACAGGCAGCCACCGAAGTATTCGAAAGAGATTGTATGATTTACCTCGGTCCCTGTGTGGTTCCGGTGGGGGCATCAAAATCGGGAAAGAAGATTCTCGCGCTCACCTTGACGAGGGAAGGGGGAACTCCGGAGCATTTCGATTTGATGGCCGGGGAATTGAAGTTGATCCCCCTCGGCGTAGACGAACACGCCAGGCTGGAGCTCGAACCCGCTCGAGGCTTCGATGTCGGGGCAGGGCGTGGCAAACGAACGCATAAACGAGTAAGCGGTGGAGTCGTCGGATTATTGCTCGATGGAAGAGGACGGCCGCTCGAGTTACCCGAGGACGAAACGGAAAGGGCGGAACGTCTTAAAAAATGGATGGGCGTTCTCGATGTCTATCCCAATGAAAAGCTTGAAAAACTGAACTAGCATGAAACGGGCGTCTAGCACCGGGAGGTAAGATGGCGCAGTCCTATACACCAGGTTTAACCGTTGCCGATTGCATGCGCGTGCAAAAACGGCGGATTCTCCCTATCAAAGGCAAGGTCTTAACCGAAACTGGTTTAACGCTGGATGCCGCGACGATCGTGGCTCAAACAGATCTACCCGGTGATGTTTATCCGGTTAACATCGCGAATATTCTGGGTATCGGGCCGAAAGAAGTCCATGCAGCCATGTTAAAGCAACAGGGGGAAAAAGTTGAGAATAACGAAGTTATAGCAAAGAGTACCTCGTTTTTCGGCCTGTTCAAGTCCTACGTACACGCCCCACGCGAGGGGACGATCGAAAGCATTTCCAATGTTACCGGACAGGTTATTCTACGCGGTGACCCACTCCCCGTCGAGGTCAGGGCTTATATTCCCGGCCGCGTGGTGGAGGTTTTACCGGATAACGGGGTGGTGATGGAATGTTGGGCGACCTTCATTCAGGGAATTTTTGGTATTGGAGGGGAAACAACCGGCAAACTGGTTATGGGTGTGTCCGGCCCCGAGCAGATTCTTGAAGCGGACGCTCTTAGTGAATCGCATCGGGACTGCATTGTGGTGGGGGGGGCGCTTGCCAAGGCTGACACGATCCGGCGAGCCGAAGAAATGGGCATTCGCGGTATCGTGGTGGGTGGGTTCGACGACCGAGATCTTCGCGATTATCTCGGCTATGACTTAGGTGTTGCGATTACAGGCAGCGAAGATATCAAGCTGACACTGATTGTAACGGAAGGGTTCGGCCACATCCAGATGGCGGATAAAACATTTGGGTTGTTCAAAAAGAATGAGGGTCGCAGCGTTTCAATCAATGGGGCGACTCAAATTCGGGCGGGCGTTATTCGGCCGGAGGTCGTGATTCCCATCGACTCCGACATGTCAAAAGAAAAACTTAGGACTACCTCACAAATGGGTGGACTTGGTCTCGACTCGCCGGTTCGTTGTATTCGCGAGCCTTATTTCGGGCGTATCGGCCGCGTAACCGGTATGCCCTCGGAGTTACAGATGCTCGAATCGGAAACGCGGGTTCGTGTGCTGTCCGTTCGATTCGAGGATGGTGAAGAAGCGATGATCCCACGCGCCAACGTCGAAATCATAGAAGGCATGATTTGATTGCAATGAAAGTTTTGACACGATGACGTGCTTGGCGGTAGATTTATTATGGGTTTGCCGCCGGAGTCTAAAACTATCCAAGCGCAAAAACCAAACAAGCCGCCCATTCGAGACCAATGAAACGCCTTCGCGGGTAGCACTTCGTTGGATTATCGTTGTTGTAGGTCTGAATAAATTCGTATCTCAAAACATGAATTTCGGGAATTGACGAAGATGTTGATGCGGTCTTTCTGAAAACGGATGAACCAACTTTATGATTTCTCAGATTACAAGGCTTGAATGTAGTAGTGAGACAGGGTATTCATAATTAGGTGCCGTTAAACAACCTTGCTTAAGGGATTGACACAGGAGAAAACGATGCTACTGCTTAACCCCAAGAAACACAACCGCCGCTATCCTGATGAGAGATCCAAAGAAATCGTTCTGAAAACGATCGAATTTTTTGAAAAGAAGGGAAAGGTCAAGCTAAAGGAAGATGACCATGAACGACGATGGTATGACGATCTCCTCCAATTTGTAAAAGAAAACAAGATCTTTTCCCAATTAATCACTCCTGCAAAATATGCCGATGGCGACCCGGATACCCGCTGGGATACTTGGCGTGCCTGCGAGTTCAATGAAGTCCTCGGATTTTATGGGCTGCACTACTGGTATACATGGCAGGTTTCCATTCTGGGTCTGGGGCCGATATTTATGTCGGACAATGAAGCGGCCAAGACTAAAGCCGCCCAGTTTTTAAGGGAAGGTGGCATCTTCGCTTTCGGTCTGTCGGAAAAGGCACATGGAGCCGATGTATATAGCACCGACATGATCCTGACCAAGCAAGAGGATGGAACCTATGTCGCCAACGGTTACAAGTATTATATCGGTAACGGAAATGAAGCAGCGATGGTTTCGGTATTCGGGAAAATCGCCGATACGGATGAGTACGTCTTTTTCGCCGTCGATTCTCAACATGAAAATTATGTGTGTCGTCGAAACTTGGTTAACACTCAATCCTACGTTTCGGAATTTTCGCTGCATGATTACCCCATCACAGAAGAAGATATTTTGCATAAGGGAAAGGGAGCTTTCCATGCTGCATTGAATACCGTTAACGTCGGCAAATACAATTTGGGATGGGCCAGCATCGGCATCTGCACCCACGCTTTGTATGAGTCGATCACCCATGCCGCCAATCGAAACTTGTATGGCATGATGGTGACCGATTTTCCGCATGTCAAACAGAACTTTGTTGACGCCTATGCCCGCCTGATTGCGATGAAACTCTTCGGTTTACGCGCCTCCGATTATATGCGTGTTGCCTCGCAAGAGGATCGACGCTATTTGCTCTATAACCCCATTATGAAGATGAAAGTTACAACCCAAGGCGAGGATGTGATCAACTTGTTGTGGGATGTTATCGCCGCTCGTGGCTTTGAAGGTGAGACCTATTTCGAGGCGGCCGCGCGCGACATCCGCGCCTTGCCCAAACTAGAAGGAACGGTGCATGTCAATGTTGCTCTAATCATCAAGTTCATGCCCAATTTCCTGTTCAATCCGAAGGCTTTCGATGAGGTTCCTACCGTTGATGACCCGCGTGATGACGAATTCCTCTTCAATCAAGGACCGACCAAGGGGTTGGGAAAGATCCAATTCCACGACTATAACCTGGCCTACGATCTATTTGACCTGCCAAACGTAAATTTGTTCAAGGAACAGATCGCGATTTTCAAGGAAGCTTTAATGATGGCGCCGCCGGACAAAGGCCAGCAGAAGGATATTGATTTCCTTCTAAGCATCGGCGACCTTTTCACCCAGATCGCTTACGGGCAATTGATTCTGGAAAATGCAAAGTTACTGGATGTTGCGCCGGATCTGGTGGATCAGATCTTCGATTTCATGGTCCGAGACTTTTCCGAGCATGCCTTGCAGGTTTATCTAAAGCCCAGTTCCACTGAAGCGCAGAAAGAGTATTGCCTGAAGATGGTTCGGAAACCGGTTATCGATGTGGAGCGTTATGGCAAAATATGGAAGGAAGTCCACGCCTTGGATGGCGCTTATGAAATGAATCCCTAACGATCGCTTGTCGACCCGGATAGCCCTTCTTCGGAAGGGCTTCTGGGCCTGTGAAATAAGATGGGGTAGGGGAACGAGTAGAGATCCTTCTACTATTTCGCTGTGAAAATGAAGTGCTAGCTCCCAATTCCGAATAATCGACCAAGTTTCACAAGCCACGAACGCAGAGTAAACCGAATAAACTGAACCACATCTTTCAGATCCAGCATCGGGCTGGGTAGACGATAGATCAAAGGCAGTTTGATAAATAGGTCGCGGGCTGCAGTGGGGCAACCATTTATTCGATGAATGGACTTGGCTTCCAGTTTACCCGTCACTTGGGTGCAACGGCCGATCAGGAGGACGGGACCATCCGGCATTAAGACGTCTTCCTCATAGATGCCGGTAACGATTGCGCCTTTTCTTGCCTTCGCCAGAGATCCTGGATTGCGTTTCTCTATGGTTCCCAAGCAGCCTTTTAATGCTCCCTCGCAACCACCATCGCAGATGGACTGGCTGTTGGCTGCTTTCCCCGCGTAGAATTGAATCGGCGTATCTAATTCACTGAGAACCTGAAACAATCGTGTTTTGCCCTTCGGTTTATCTATCAACTCCTGCAAATCGTAGTCACCGCCGATTTCTATGTCATTGATATCGAGCGAACCGTAACCTCGTTCAGCCGCGATCACCAAATGCCGGATATCCTGCGGTTGATAGCCCATGATGTGAGCCGCCACAACGTCAGCCGCTAGCGGATCATTCGCACCCAATACGAGCCCCAAGCGCACCGGATAAGGGGCTGATTCGAAACCGTATGTGATATCAATCGCATCGGAAAGAACGAGATCCGGATAGCCCGCCTCCAAAAGATCCACAATCTTTTCGTGTATCCGGTGATCGTGATAAAGCATTCGCTCCTTGTGTGTCAGGATGCCGATATTGAGCTTTAAGGACTGGGTAATTGAACAGAAAATGTGATACTTGAGCTTGGGCAACCAGATTTTCGTATCAGCGAGTCTAATATGCTCTGCCAACAGCATGTCCTGATGATGAACGCCTTTCGTCAGCTCGACACGTTGCAGTTTGTCTTCGTTGAGGTCGATCAGCGGTATGTTCAACCGCTTAGCCAAATCCAAGTAGCCTGATTCGTAGAAAAACAGGCGAGAAGGGATGCCGTAACCGCCAGATTCACCCAAGGTTAAGTTCTTTAGGCCTAATTTCCTAAGCTCACCGACTACGCTTTCGGAAAAATTCGGGTGAGTATATGAATTGTGGATGTATTTCCGGTTGGCTGTAACGATGTTCGGCTTGATAAAGACGTGTCCCTTGATTTCAACGCCTAGATCGGCAATCACCTCGGATAAAACCGCCCGAACGCGACCGATATCGTAATCGTTGCAATGTCTGAGTATGACTTTGGGTTGTGAATTTTGCATGTGGTGTTAGCTCCTTTGGGAAACAGAATCTTACCACATGGAGCTCTTGCCTACAATTACTCAAAAATTCACGCGGATTATTTTTATCGGTCGGTGAGCATATAGTCCACCCCTTTGCTTCTCATGATCGTTTTACAATGCAGACAGGCTCGTCGTTGATGATGCTTAGTCCTTTATCCGTCGGGTCATTCTCCGGTTTCCAGTAGGTGCCAGGCGTACCATCTTGGTAGTTATACGAACGCCGTTTGGGATAACAGTCAAAATAGCCTTGGCAAAGTTGGCAGGGGATTGGCAAGTGCCGCAGCACAATGAAAGATTCGTTGAAATATCCGAATGACATGGTATCTTATTTCCTGATTATCAATACCATGATCAAGAAGATATAAAAGCAATGGCTGTCGCTAGTTATGCAAAAATATTGGATCGAGATGATCTGAAAAAGGGAATGATGCGCTTTATCGGTCGATATTACCCTGATACCGCGGCCGCATCTAAAGAAAGATGTTTAATCGCAATTATGGATCTGATTTGCACTTATCTCGAAAATTCCTTTGAGATGTCATCTGAAGCGGAGTGGGGTTCAGATGAGGCAAAGCGAGAATTCTTGAAATCTATTGAAGTTCTAAAGGAGTGTGGTGACAAGTGCTCGAGTTGCCTGGCGGTGCTCAAGGAAGCAAGGCGACTGTATTCTGAGAGCTATGCAGATTCCACTCCAAATCAAACTGATGATCGTATCTTGAATGAAACTTTCGACAGACTTGAAATCGAGTTTGTAAAAGAGTGGGAGTCTTATCGGAATGAAGATGGTCTGCGCGCGATAAACGATCCGGACTCATTTTTAGCGCAGGTTATCAACTATATTCCGGACGCCCTTTTCATTAAAGAGGCGAAAAGCGGGCGGTTTGTCGCATGGAACCGTCAATGCGAACAGTTACTGGGATACAAGGCAGAAGATGTTCTCGGTCGCAGCGACTACGATCTTTTCCCAAAAAATGAAGCCGATTTCTTTCGCGAGAAAGATTTGGAACTTTTAAGAAGTCGAGAATCACTGGTTGTTACGGCAGAAAGCGTGCATAGCCAAGATGGAAATGAGCGGATCTGGCGCACCGTCAAAACACCCCTTGTCGACTTCCACCATGATAGTGCCTATATTTTAGGGATAGCAACGGATATTACCGAGCAGAAAAAATCCGAGTTTGCCTTTCGGGAAGCCTATGAAGAACTGAAAGAACTGGAATTGATTATCCAGAACAGTCCGATCGTCCTTTTCCTCGTCCGTAACGATGAAATGTTCCAAATAGAATATATTACTGAAACAATCAAAACATTTGGATACACACGCCATGATTTCTTTTCGGGTCGGGTTAGCTTTCTTGATTTTGTCTATTACGAAGATGTGAGTTGGGTTTTTGATACTATATTGGAAGCAATCAAGGAGAAACGGAAAAACTTCGCATTCCACTTTCGAGTTCAAACCGCAGATGGCGCCATCCGTTGGATCGATGAACGCGTTCATCTGTTCTTCGATTCAAAAGGTGAGGTGAGTCATATTCAAGGGGTCATGATCGATATCACCGAACAGCATCAAGCCAAGCAAGCTCTGTTGGAATCGGAATTAAAATACAAAGACCTGATTGATACAACAGACACGGGGTGTTTGATCGTCGATCCAAATGGATGTGTAGAAGATGCCAACTTTGAATATGTCCGTATGAGTGGACATGATCGGCTTGAAGACATCCTGGGGCGGTCTGTTTTGGAATGGACAGCCCCGGATGAGCGGGATCGGAATCAGGAAGCCATGCAAACCTGTTTATCCGACGGCCGCGTGCGCAATTTCGTGGTCAATTATCTTACTTCAGATGGACTTCTCACTCCCGTGGAGGTCAATGCAAATACGATTGAAACCGAAAACGGTGTTCGGCTGATAGCAATGTGTCGAGATATTCACGAGCGCCGTACATCTGAAGTGGAATTGGAAAAATATCGCGGACGTCTCGAAGACCAGGTAAATAAGCGCACGCAGGAATTTATCGAAGCCAATGAAAAACTTAAATGTGAAATCGCCGTCCGGCAGCGTGCCGAAGAGGAAATACGCAAGAAAAGTGAAACATTTCATGCCGTTTTGCAACATGCTCCCTATGGAGTCGCCATCATCGACATATCGTTGGATGGGCATGTTCATTTCATTAATAACGAGTTTGAAAAAATGCTTGGCTATCGACTCGAAGATATTCCTGATTTGAAAACCTGGCATGAAACCGCTTATCCCGACTCGGCTTATCGTGCGGCCGTGCTATCGGACTGGGATCGTCTTGTCATAAACGATGGAGTTCGTCAGGGAATTGAATATCGTGTGACCTGTAAGGACGGGACGATCAAAGATGTCGAATTTCAAGGGGCCGCGATCGGAGATGAGCAGTTAGTGGTTATGTTGGCCGACCACACGGCGCTCAGACAAGCGGAGAATGAGCGTGAAGTCCGTGAAAGCTATCTTCGGGCCTTCATACAAGCGATACCCGACTTGCCGTTTATTCTTGATGAGAACGGCAAGTACATTGAAGTCCTTGTAGAAAAGAGCGATCTGCTTTATAGAGAAGCCGGAAAGCTTCAAGGAAATTTGTTGCATGATGTTTTCCCCAAAGAAATCGCCGATGGTTTTGTTGATACGATCCGACGCACTTTGGACACCGGTTCCACGCAGTTCTTTGAATATGAAATCGATGTCCCTGCCGGTCGATGCTGGTTTGAAGCCCGAACGTCTGTTCTTGAGGGCGTGGACTTTCCTAGCCGACGTGTGATTTGGATGGTGCGTGACATTACCCAGCGAAAAAACATGGAAGCGCAAATTCGTCAGCAACAGAAGCTTGAATCCATTGGAACCTTAGCCTCGGGTGTCGCCCATGAAATAAACAACCCGTTGAATATTATTATGAATTTTGGTGAGTTGATCGTGCGCCGGGCAGCCAATGAAGAAAAGGTTTCCAAATATGCCAGTGAAATCATTTCCGAAAGTGAACGGATTGCGGGAATCGTTCAGAACCTGCTAGCCTTTTCGCGCCGTGAGAAAGAAATCATCAAGCCTGCAAAGTTGGATGAAATCTTGGAGGAGACGTTGTCTCTAACACGCAAAGTTCTCCACAAAGACCAGATCAGTACGCATGTGGATGTTGAAGAAAAATTGCCATGCGTGCGTTGTCGCCGTCAGCAGTTGATGCAGGTAGTTATGAATCTACTAACCAATGCAAGGGATGCCTTGAACCAGCGCTATCCCCGTTTCAACGTCGATAAACAGATTTTAATCACGCTTCGTTGTTACAACAAACAAGATGAAAATTGGATCCGCCTAACGGTCGAGGATCATGGTTGCGGAATTCCCGAAGAATTTCAGGAGCGTATTTTCGATCCATTCTTCACGAGTAAATCGCGTGCACATGGGACTGGCCTCGGTTTGTCGGTTAGCCATGGCATCATGAAGGAGCATGGTGGATACTTGAGCTTTGAAAGCGATAATGAAAGTTTTACTCGATTTCATATGGACTTGAAGGCCGATCCCGCCAAGTAATAATTACATTCAAACTATTGGCCCTCGGTTTACCTGGAGAAACAAAGAATGTCGGCCGACGTGATGATTTCCTCGATAGACAAATATTGTGAGGCCAGTGATGAGATCGTTCTCCCAAGTTTGAGCACGGAGCCTCATAAGCGGTTATTCGGAAGAATCGACGAGTGAAGCATCCTGCGGTACCATCTCCAATGTCTTCAAAACTGGGAAAATTTGAGAAAACACGGTTCCAGGAATTATTTCTCACTTGAAACAGTTGAAGCTCAAGACAAACACCGAGTTGGTTTGCCAATGAAAGGGAGCCAATTATGCCACCGTCCTCAAAATCTAAGAAACCTTCACCATCTGAGCCCGCCACTGTTTCTTCTTGGCGCTTGTATCTCTTGATGGCTTGGGACGGTTGGATCAAATCATTGGTTGTACCTTTCCTGATCATGATCACAGTTCTTGCTGTTGTGCTGATTGGTGTGCCGGAAGAATGGTTGGGCGTTGCTCTTACAGGTACGGCGCTGTTGATACCCCTGGCACTCATCGTTCGCGACCTGCGTCGTCGAACTCATTTCCGGCGTTGGCGCCTGATTTTAGCGGTGTTTTTGGGCCTGGCTCTTGTTGCTGCAGCGGGTTATCCTGCCGTTCGTCCGCTCCTTTCGCAGGAACACGCTACTCGCCTTGTTTTCGAGTCGGCCGATGACAAGGCGACGATTCCAGCTCAAAACAGCGACGATCAGTGGTGGTTGCTGGAAGTGAATGGCCACCTGCCGGAAGAGAACAAAGTCGCCGAAACTTCTTATGTCTTGCATCTTCGCAATCCGAGGTATCACGAAACGGTGAAGGGGGTGTTGAAGCGAAATTGGAGACGAATTCGCTTCGGGCGCCGCGGACATGGCAAGAAATTGATTGCGCATGAACGCAATGTTCATCGTCTTACGGCTGATCTAAGCCAACCTTCCACTTTAACGCTCAGCCAACTAAATGGACGTCTGGAAGGACCGCTCGAAGTCCTGTTGCGGGCGGAGCCTGCCAACTGGTTGTATTTACTATGGGTTGATCTGCCTCTACTCTTGCTCGCAGGCTTTTGGGATGCGGTCGAGGACGATGAGCGCCGGTCGGTAATGAGTGGTCGCGCCGCGTTTATGCTGATATTTGGATCCGTGTTTGCCGACAACTGGCTGCCGGGCATCTGGTTGGGGCCTATTGGCTTGGCGTTGTTCGCGGCTTTGATTGTTGCGTTTCCGCTGGGACGCTTGCTGCCAAAGATACTTCGTCCGTTGGCGAAAGCTTTGCCGTTGAAAGCGTGAATGAGCAAGAAAACCGTGATCGGACACGAGAAAGATCAAGGGTTGCTGATTGAGCGTACCAATCGGAAACCGACATTGTTGAAGCGATTCGAGTCTGTATTGGCGGCCCGGCTGGCAAGACGGCACCAGCGGGCTTCGTACTGCCAGTTTCCACCGCGAATGACGCGGCTCGATGCTGTTCCGCCGGGACCGATGGGGTCCGTTGGAAGGTCGGTCTGGTAGTTCATGTAATAGCGGTCCCAAACCCATTCACCAACATTTCCAAGAATGTCGTAAAGTCCCCAGGCATTGGCATTTTTTTGCTTGCCGAGGTGGGGTTGAAGTGTGGCGTTTCCGCAGAACCAACCAAGGCTGTTCAAGCCCGCATCCACAGGATCGCAACCGGTATGAATCAAATTCCCGCTTGGAGTCGCGTTTTCCGTCCCGGCACGGGCGACAAATTCCCATTCGGCTTCGGTCGGTAGGCGAAAACCGGTGCAATCTTGCGGTTTGGCGTAAGTCGAATCGAGGGTACAGGTGATATTTGGAAGTGTTCCCGTGCAGATAAAGCAGCTCGGTAACCCGGTATCTGCGCTGAATGAATTGGCATATGCCAAAGCTTCGTGCCAGCTGACATTTTCCACCGGGCATTGGGCTCCACAGGTTTCGTCAAAGTAACTGGGATTATAGCCCATGCGTGAACTAAACTCTTCCTGAGTAACTTCGTGGTCCATCACTTCCAGGTTATAGGTTAACGTGACGTAATGGCGTGTCTCATCGATTTCCCGTCCGAGCTCTTCTTCGCGACTTCCCATCCAGAAGCTGCTTGCCGGGGTGAAAATAAAGCCTTCTTTACGACAGGTAGTATCTTGACAGTAATATCCATCCGGACAAGATGTTCCGACACATTCCCCGGCTGCATTGCAGTGGTCGTCGGGAGAGCAGGGGTCGTTATCGTCGCAACTGATCGTTTCATCCGGGTAATGCTCCAAACAGGCACCCGTAGAGGCATCGCAAGCGCTTTTAAGACCGCAGACCGCCGGATCGCTGGTGCAAAGCACCGGTTCTCCGACACAAGTGCCGCTTCCGTTGCAGTGGTCGCTGTTTGTGCATAAGTCATCGTCATCGCAGCTCGTTTCCTCACCGGGATGCACGATAGAGCAGACGGCCGTTCCGTTGCAGTCACGCCGGACTCCACAGTCGCCGGGGTCGTCTTCACAGGTGATTGTTGTTCCGATACAACTTCCCGATCCGTTGCAGTGGTCGTCATACGTGCATAGCTCGGCATCATCGCAACTTTGCTCGCCTGCCGGGTAAAACGTCGAGCAGATATCACTACCGTTGCAACTACGCTTTACCCCACAAACACTCGGATCGTCGGTACAGTCGATCTCGACGCCTACGCAGGCTCCGTTACTGTTGCAGTGGTCGTCATAGCTACACGGGTTTTGATCGTTGCAACTCTGGTCGGAACCGGGGAAGCTGATACTGCACAAACTCGATCCATTGCAACTCCGACGGGCTCCGCATGTTGTAAGGTCATCCGTACAGATGACGGCTTCTCCATGGCAGCCGCCCGAACCGTCGCAACGATCATCATACGTACATAACTCACCGTCATCACATGACGTTTCAATCCCCGGCCAAGTGGTTTCGCAAGTTGCGGATCCATTGCAAGCCCTTGCCGCACCGCAGGTGCCGGAGTCGTTTTCACAAACGATTTCCGTTCCTCCGCAGTGTCCGAAACCGTCGCAATGGTCGTCATAGCTGCACAGCTCCCCGTCATTACAAGCAATTCCGTAGTCGCGCGGCAATGTTTCGCAGCGGTCGTCGACCTCATTGCAGGCTGGTTGTTCGCATTGGGCATCACCGACGGCGGATGAGCAGTCGCGCGGTCCATCTGCCAGGCATGCGCCGTCTTGACAATGATCCCCAATCGTGCAAAAAGCCCCGTCCTCACAGCTTGTTTGATTCGGCTTGGCACGCCAGCGGTCCGGCATCAAGGCATCGCAGTATTGACAAGGAAAATCGGGCCGATCGGTGCCGTCCGCAATGCATACGTCGTCAATAAGGCAAAAGCCGGGTGAGAGATCGTGCGAACAATGGCCTTCCGTGCATCGATCAAGCGTACAAGCCAATCCGTCGTCTGTACAGGATTGGGATTCGTTGATTGGAAAACATCCGTCACAACAAGCGTTTATCTGTGAGCAGGTACAGCCTTCACCTAAACAAAGACCATTCGTACAGTGGTCGCCTCCGGTTGCCGGGTTGCCGTCATCACAGGTCTGATCTTCGTTCGCGGGTAATGCGACGCATTGATCCAGTTCCTCGTTGCAACTCGCTGACTGGCACTGTGGAACGGTTACCGCAGTTGAGCAATCGCGAGGTTCATCACTGCTGCAAACTCCACTCTGGCAGGTTTCATCGATCAGGCAGAATTGCCCATCATCACAAGGTTGGCCATCGGCACGAAATGACCAGTCTGTTGAGTCGGCATTTGCGTCGCAAGTTCGGCAGGTGTTGCTCTCGTCAACCGTTCCATTTGACAGACAGACGTTGTCGATCAAGCACCAGTCGTCCAGAATCGAGTGTTCGCAGCTTCCGGAATTGCAGACATCGTCCGTACAAGTGCGACCGTCGTCTGTACAAACACTTCCTTCATTACGAGGGAAGCAGCCATTGCAGCAGGTGTTGATTTCGAAACATGTGCAGGCTTCGCCTACGCAACGCCCATCCCGACAGATATCCTGCCCAGTATCGGGGTTGCCATCATTGCATTCCAACCCTTCGTGGATCGGTAAAGCCAAACACGTATCCAACTCTTCGTCGCAGGCTGGTTCTTGGCATTGAGTTTCTACAACTGCGCTCCAGCAATCGCGATCTTCTCCTCCCAAACAGGAACCAAACTGGCAGGCGCTGTTGAGGGTACAATATTGCTTGTCGTCACACAGGCTACCGTTTGCTTTCGAGCTCCACCCGGACTGACTCAGCAAAGGTAGGCAGGCTTCACAATCATTGCTTGGATTGTCGTCATTGTAAGCGTAGCAGCGGCCGTCGATCAAACAAGCCGCTTCATGCAAAACATGTGAGCAGGATTCGTTTTCGCATACCGTTGATGTACAGGTGAGTCCATCATCGGCGCAATTTTCGCAGGATTCGCCACAGTGTGCAGGATCGTCCTGTGTATAGCAGGCATCCCCGCAGCGGTGATAGTTGTCGGTACAAACAAAGTCGCAAGCGCCGTTCAGGCAAACGGCGGCGGCATTTTGGGGAGGGGAACAATTGTCGAGGAGAGTGTTACCGGGTTCGTCGGTTACTCCATCGCAATCATTATCCTCGTCGTCGCAGATTTCGATTCCACCGTTGGTCAGGTTACACCCGCAGTATTCGCAATCGTCCGGGTTCCCGTCGTTATCCCAACAGCCGGCGGGGCAGGGGACGGCAGTTGCTTCCAGGTCATCCTCAAAAAGTTCGCCGGTGTAGGAGCTGGATTGAATACGAAGACGCCCTGCATAGTCACGGGGTGATACTTGAAGATCGGCGGATGGTGGTGAAAAGGTGATTTCGATGGTCAACCAATTTCCCTGATTCGGGTAGAGGGTATAAGGTAACTCTTGTACGAGGGGTTCGACCGTGAAAACCTCGCTCCCTTCCACCACTTCAATGCCTGTGATATCGAGAACACCCAGCAACCCCGTGTTTGATAAACGCAGGATTTCATGCTTGGATGCGCCAAAGAACGAATCGTCGAATTTCCAAGGCGGCAAGGGTGAAACCGACAAGCGCTGATCGGTCGCCGTTCCGACCAGACCGATGATCATAGTCGGGGAATCGCTGTCATCGCTGGCGATTCTCAATTGGCCCAGATCCTGCCCGGGAAAGCCAACGGGATTATAGGTTAAAGTTACGGAGGCATAGGAGTTAGGATTGACGGCCACAACACCGGTTTGCAGAATGTCGAATTCCTCGTCTGCGGTATTGGTTGCCAATTCCATGTCCAATATGTGCAGAATTGCATCCCCCAGGTTATGAATTTCCAAATGGCGCTGACCTTGCCGATCAAGCGTAATAAACCCGAAATCGAGTTGATCGGTGAAGTCGGGGTTGTCTCGTTCGGTCAACTGGATAATCGGGGCGATACCCATTCCGCTTAACGGAACCTGAATGATTGGATGTTCCGGGTCGTCGGTTTCGAACTCAAGCGTGTTAAGTGCATTGCCCCGACTCGCTGGGGCAAACTGGAGCGTGATGGATGTTTGAGAGCCTGGAATCAGGTCTCCCAATATCATTGAGGGATCACCATCAAACTGAATCGTGCTAGTCTCGTTTTCCAGACTGACATCCAGAATCTGAACGGGAATTTCCCCGATGTTTTCAATGGTTAACGTGCGTTTCAAGGTTTGGCCGACTCGGACCTGCCCAAATTCGAGAAGGGCTGGGTCCAGGTTTAGCGCTATTTGCTGCGCCTCGCCAAGCAGATCCACGAAAAGCGTTTCCATACCCGGCACATCGCTTTGAAGACGAATCTGACCGTGGTAAACGCCCTCGTTCTCCGCTAAAAAATGAACCGGTAAGGATGCTGTCATACCCGGGTTCAGACCGCGACCTTCCGCCGGAAAAGCCGAAGTGTCCAGAGTGAAAGACGAGTGGCTGCCTGCTGCTAGAGTCGGCTCGAATAAATTGAGGGGAGCATCGCCGCTGTTACGCAGCAAGAGAGACTGAATGGTTTCCATTTGGAGCCGCTGTGTGCCGAAATCCAAGACGAAATCGGCCGAGACATTATCCAGACTCAGTTCCGGCGCCACACCGTTGCAAATCAACTCTACCCGATACAGAGGCTCCTCCGGATCGTTGCTTTCGATGATTAAATCGTTACGAAATTCAACGGCTTCCGTTGGTTGGCAACGTATCGATATTTCTTTCTCACTTCCCTGACCCAGATAGAATGGGAACGACGTGGAGGTCAGGTTGAATACCGGACTGTCGGTAGACTCGAGGTAGGCGGCATTGACTCGCAGCACGGCGTTGTCTTCCTCGCCGTTTTTCACGTTGCGAACGATCAGTGTCCGTTGCTCGGCAACTGCGGTGATATCGATATCCTGAAACGTCAATGGATTGGGAGTCGCTTCTATCGAAACATCCCCTTTGTAAGCACTTTGTAGACGAACCGGAGCAACGCCGTCCGGGTCGTTACTGGAAATGGCGATCGTACCCTCATCCGTGCCGATATCGGTTGGATGATACAACACATCGATTTCAAGTACATCATGGGTATCGCTCAAAATAACCGGTTCAATGGGGGCATTAAGCAGGCGGAACTCGGCGGAATCGGAAACGATATCCACATTGTTGATACTAAGAACCTGGTTTTCGCAGATGTTTCGGATATGGAGAGTGCGCATGGCATCCATATCGAAAGGAACGTAACCGAAATCCAGCAAATTTTCCACTTCAGCCTGGGGTCCATCCTGACAAGAGGAAGAGGACTCGTCTCCATCGGATGGACTATCTCCATCGCTGGAGTCTCGCAATTTGCACGCGCACAAATCATTGCAATATTCATCAACTTGGCAATCGGAATCAAGACGGCATTCGTCGTCTGAAGTACAGGGGCTGGCTGAAGATGGAACGCACACGGCTTGATGGCAGATCCACCCATCCGTGCAGTCGTGGTCCTGGTCACATGGTTGGGTTTGAGCGGTATCCGTATCACCATCGGCCGGGGGATTGGACACGGTTGCTTTCGAAGATTGACAACCCCAGACAATTGAAGCACAAATGCCTATAATAATTAGGATGTTAGACCAATGTTTCAACGCGTTCATCGCCTTAGGTCGTCCGCCAGACACGAAACAATGTTTTCTTGTTTCCGTCGCCAATAAAGGGGCGTCCATGCCGATGTGGTGATTCCGGAGGTCCGTTCCCGGTGATTGAAGGGAGATGACAACTTTCACTCCCACTTTTAGTATCGGCATATTTACTCTCAACTTTAGCAAAATCAGAATACAGAATATTGTCAATATAATCAACAAAGAACTTTAAAATATCATTGCGTTACTTTTCATTTTCAAGTCCTTGGAATCTTCGGATAATCTGCTATTGTGAGTGAGGAAGTGCTGTGTAACGATTGCGTAATCGAATAGGAGGGGCTAAAGGAATGGATCGGCCTTTATGCGGCATAAGCGAGAATCAAGAACGTCGTATTCGGGAATGGTTTCAGCTATATACAAAGCCTTATCGTCGGATGCAGTGTGATAAAGGTGGAATCGCGCTTAAACTGGCGCACATCAAGCGCGTGGAGATCGAGAGCGACGCATTATGTAATGTCCTCGATTGGTCGGAAAGCGTTACGCGTCTAGCCCGTGTTGTCGCTTTGCTTCACGATATCGGTCGGTTCGAACAGATTCGGCGTTACCAGACATTCAACGACCGGAAATCCGTCAATCATGCGACTTTGGGTGTAGAAGTCCTGGAAGAAGCCAAGATCCTGGAGCGGATTGGAAAATCAAATCAGGACTGCGTTATCACGGCCATTCGAAACCACAATCGTTTTGATCTGGAAGAAGGTATCGCCGAGTCCATTTTGCCATTTTGCCGATTGATCCGAGATGCCGATAAACTCGATATTTTTAAAGTGATTTTAGCGATTGACAAAAACGGCAGCGAATTTGAACGGGCAATTATCTTTCATGACCTTCCGGAGTCGAAGACTGTTTCCCCAGAGGTTATCATTGCCATAGAAAACCATCGGTTGATAAAAATTCAAGACTTGAAATGTCGTAACGATTTTCGATTGATGGTCATGGCATGGATTTTTGATCTAAATTTCACAGCTTCTGTGAAAGCGGTTTTTAAACGCAAATATATGGATCAAATGGCCGAACGGCTTCCCGAAGGCCACGAAGTTATGGGTGCAATGGAAATATTGCGGAATTTTATTGATAACAAAACAAGACCATAATGAAGTGATTTGAATTTCTATACCGGAATCTATTTGAAGGTATGAAATAATTATTCATCTTTTACTGATCGGTGTATGATGGGATCCATTCGAGCAGAATACGACGAAGTGACGGAGGATTAAGGAATGGAAACACCTGATTTCGCCAACTTGAGGAAGTTTGTCGCGCCTGAATTCGTGTTTGGGGCTGGCTCCCGTTTGTTGGCGGGACAGTACTTTCAAAACTTCGGTGTAAAGAAGATCCTCCTGGTAACCGATCCGGGCATTGTGGCAGCGGGTTGGCTGGATGATGTTCGAAATTCTTTAACTGAACGCGCCATCGATGTCGAAATCTATGAAAACATCGACCCAAACCCGCGTGACAGCCAAATCATGGAAGGTGTCGATCGCTTCCAAGACTCCGGGTGTGACGGCATTCTGGCTTTGGGAGGTGGCAGCCCTATGGATGCCGCCAAGGGAATCGGTATTGTAGCCACGAACAACGGGAATATTTTGGATTACGAAGGAGTGGACGAAGTTCCGAACCCGATTCCTCCTTTCATTTGCATTCCGACCACTGCCGGAACTTCCGCCGATGTTTCCCAATTCGGCATCATCAACGATACATATCGAAAAACGAAAATTGCCATTATAAGTAAAGCGGTCATCCCGGACGCCGCTCTTATTGATTTCGAAACGACCGTGACGATGGACGCGGAACTGACAGCCTGCACGGGGCTTGATGCCCTGACACATGCCATTGAGGCTTTAGGGTCTAATGCAAGTTCTCCTGTCACGGATCTGCATGCACTCGAATCAGTTAGGCTTGTTTTCGGTCACCTTAAAACCGCCATAGAGGAACCGACCAATCTTCAGGCTCGCGAACAGATGATGCTCGCGAGTCTTTTTGCCGGGCTCGCATTTTCAAACGCCAGTCTCGGTGCGGTCCACGCCATGGCCCACTCACTGGGTGGCCTCTTGGATCTTCCCCATGGTATGTGTAACGCCATATTACTCCCACATGTCATGGCATATAACTTCGAATCAGCAACAAGACAATACATTAATCTGGGTCGATATCTCGGCCTGGATCTCCCCGGTGATAACATCAGTTCCCCAAAGGTTGTTCTTCTTGACGCTATCCAAAATCTGGGACGAGAAATGGGGTTTAATAAAACACTTGGTGACTTGGGCGTTAAACCGGAATATCTGGATGATTTGGCTGAGAATGCGATGCGTGACGCCTGTATGGTTACCAACCCGAGAATACCAAACAAAGATGAAATAAAGACTATTTATGGGAAAGCACTCTAGAGTTTCGCCAGACTGGGGAAAGTTGCGGAATAAAGTACTCGGCTTGGGCGAGTATTCGATGCGGAAAAGTTACTACTCCGAATCGCGGTATCGACTAGCCCAACTCAATCGTTTCCGAACGCTTCTCGATAAAGCGCACGACTGCATTCTTTTTGCCATGATGCCGAAGGGAAAGCTTGCCGACGCAAATGCCACGGCGATGAAACGTCTTGGTTTCAGTTTCGAGCAAAATCACGAACTTTCGTTACGTGAAGTCATCGGTCAAGAGGCTTTTAATGATATTGCCCAGCAGTTTTCAGAACATCAAAAAGGAGAACCGTCTCTATCGCCTGCTGGAGCTTTTCACCATTACGTCATCAAGGGAACCGACTTCGAGGTTACGGTCAGCTTCGATCAAATTGAAAATGACGTCTATGCGGTCGTGGTATTACACGATATATGCAAACGACTAACGGCTGAAAATGAGAAGAAAAAGCTGGAAGAACAACTTCAACAATCGCAAAAAATGGAGGCCATTGGTCAACTAGCCGGTGGTATCGCACATGATTTCAACAATCTACTGACGGGAATCACCGGGAATATCGCGCTTACCCTGATGGATCTTGATGCACAAGATCCACTTTGTGAGATGTTAAAGGAAATACAAAGCGCAGCGGATCGTGCCTCCAATCTCACAAGGCAGCTACTAGCTTTTAGCCGAAAACAAATTGTCCAACCGATTGTGATCAGTCCCAATACAATTGCTTCAGATTTGGAAAAAATGCTGGCTCGACTAATTGGTGAGGATATTCGGCTTACATTAAGGTTGGATGAAACAGTCGGGAATATTAAGATCGACCCAGGCCAATTCGAACAAGTCATTGTCAATCTCGTTGTCAATGCCCGTGATGCGATGCCAAATGGGGGACATCTGTCGATCTCGATCCGCAATGTTCGCCTGGAACCAGAGAATTGTGTGACGATTAAGAATATCGAAGCCGGTTTTTACGTGATGGTTGCCGTAAACGATACCGGATGCGGCATGAGCAAAGAGACGAGGACTCATATCTTCGAACCCTTTTTCACGACCAAACCGAAATTTAAAGGGACGGGACTGGGACTTTCCACCGTTTACGGAATTGTCAATCAGAACGGTGGTTGTGTAAATGTCTATTCGGAACCTGGAATCGGCACAACTTTTAAGCTCTATTTTCCTTTGATCGAAAAGGCTCCGGACAAAGAACGTACTTTTGAACAAAATGAAATGATGCCACAAGGCCACGAAACCATTCTCTACGTAGAAGACGAAGACCTTGTTCGCAAAATGACCACAAAAATACTGAGAAAACTCGGGTATAAGGTCTTATCAGCGGAAAATGGAAGCATGGCTTTGATGCACGCCCAAAAATTTGATGGTATTATCGACCTCCTCGTTACAGATGTTATTATGCCGGGTATGAATGGGCGTGAAGTCTCTGAAGCTGTACAAACCTACAACCCGAAAATTCGGACGCTGTTTACCTCCGGATATACGGAGGATATTATTGTACACCATGGTGTGCTTGATGAGGACGTGCAGTTTATAGCCAAGCCCTACACGCCAGGCTCGCTGGCAAGAAAAATTCGCAGTATTCTCGAATGAAAACGGCGGAGCCGAAGCTCCGCCGTTTGAATTAGGAATCCTCTTTTCTACTCGCTGGAACAGTCGGCAGAGTCGTCGAAGAAGTCATCCGGGTAAAGCGTCTCGCAAAGCTCATCGCAATACGTATCACCCTGCCAACCGCAAGGGTCAGCTTCGGCGCAGGTACAATTTGTGTAGTCGTAGTTCGCGCACTGGGAAGCGACCGATGCGCAATCGACATTGCATACACAACCGGAGTTGCTGCTGGTATCGGTTGTCTGGGTGCGACACGCTCCACTAAGGGTGCCGTTATCCAGGCAATACTGGTTGCAGTCCAACATGGAGTACAAACCTGTTGTGCCGTTGCATTGGCACAGAGCATTTCCGGAGCCGTCACCTGCGACACAGATATTGTTATGTTCATCGGAATCGCAGGGACCGTAGCAATCACCGGACTCATCCAGAATGACGTCCATAAGGAAGAATCCCGAGTCTTCTGCCGTAGAGCCATCGATGATCAGATACAGTGTTTGTGAATCGTCCTTGGAGCCGAACTCGTAGGTAAGATTCTTTACCCCATGAGCGACACAGGTGCTCAGATCCGTATGATCGGTTACCAGATACATCGATGCATTGAACGTTGCATTCAGCGAGACGGCAAAGAATTCCAAGGAATTCATGTTGACGGAATAGACAACGTCGGGACCGGGCTGGGCTGCTTCGAGGCAACCGGTTTCGCCGGGGTCGTAGTCGTTGGTTGCGGAACCGGTGCTGCCTTCGAAGTGCCCGGAGGATTCAATGGCGATAGCACCGGAAGCCTGGTCGTTGGCCGGGGCCGCAAGCGGCTCGGTCATGGCGCTGATCAGGTATTCCTGTTCGCCCCAAAGACCCATCGCGCTATCGATAACCAGGTAAAGGGTAACTTCCGTATCCGTATCGTTGACGTAATCCAGAATCTCAACCCCGCTTCCCGCATTCGCATTGACTCCGGTCAGGCAGGCACTATCGGAATCTTCACAACTTGAAAGCAGGTACATCGTTCCGTTGAAGTCGGAGTCCAACTGCAAATACAGGGCATTCTGAGCCGGAACGGCGATGCTGTAAACACGGTCGAGCCCCATCGAGGCACCCGTGCATCCCGATGCATCGAAGGCGTTTGTCAAACCGCTCAGATCATCCTCGATCGGGATGTCGCCCAGTGTCGACGCTCCGTCACAGGTGTCATTGGCGGCTTGGTCAGTGACCAGAACATCCAGAACGTAAGGGGCGCGCAAGACGCCATCGACATACGACGACTGGCTGACTTCGATCAAGACGCTTTGTGAAGTGTCTGCGGCAAATCCGCGCAGATAGGAAAAGTAATTCGACTGGCTGAAATCATCATTTTCCCAGCCATCCAATATGTTTCCCCTGGAATCCAGAAGGCGCAGGAAGGTGTCGGCGTCCTCGCCGCAGAAGCTGGATGTGCGTATATCGAGCACCTGACCGCTATCGAGCGAAATCGAATAAATATCCGTATCGGGTATGGTTCCATCGGGTAACATGGAGGCTAGGACCGTCTCATCGCCATCCCCGATATCTTGGGCATTTTCGGGCAAGTCGTTCGGTTCCACTTCTTCCAGGGCGTCGTCGGTGTTGGCGGAACAAACCGAGCCTTCGCAGGAAAGATAATCGCAGCCGCAATCGGCGTCATCCGAGCACGTTCCGTCCTGACAGAAACCGGCCGAGCAAATGCCGCTTATACATTCAGCGTTGTCTTTACAAACCGACCCGGCGCCTAGGAAAGGCCGCAGGCAATAACCCCCATCGGTACACGCGGTTGCCGTGTCGCAACTGAGGGATACAGGCGCACAGGCCGCTTGACCGAAAATGTTGAGGGCGTGACAGCGTGTGCCATAAGGACAAACGCTTGGATCGCTCGAACAGTCGGTTCCACAGAACTTGGAACCGTTCGAGACGCTTACACATGTGTTCGGGGTTTCACCACCATCTTCATTGCAGTCGGCATTTGTCTCGCAAGGCCAGCAGATGCCGTATTCTTCCGGTGTGATAAGAGTCGATCCTTCGCAGTCGGCACTATCGCCACAAAGAGTGGAACATTGGTAATCTTGGCAATAACCGGTTTCACAGTCGTTGTCGATCCGGCAATAGGAGTGCAGCATCTGGTTTCCATTCACACCCTTGATGCACATTCCCTGATAACACCCCATTCCGGGAACGCAATCGCCATCCGACTCGCAAGCCCCCGAACAATAGTAGGTTTCGAGCGCGTTGTCAGCGAAACAAACCTCGCGGCACTCGAAGTCGAGGGCGCAGGCGCGACCGTCGATGGTTTGGTGCATACCGCTTTCGGGCACACAGATCGGGCCGAGAGTGGAGTTGACACAAAGACCGTCTTCGCAATCTGCGTCACTTTCACACTCGTTGGTGCAAACACCTAGGAAGAGACAAAATAATCCGGCTTCACACTGGAAATCATCCTCGCATGTGTCGCCATAGCCCTGTTGCCCCGCAACGTCGTCAGCCACGCACACACGCGCCAGCTCCGGTATCGTTTCGATAATCAACGTGATCGGGGCGTCGTCGCCAACCGTAATCGAATAGACATCGGTTTCCTCGGCTTCGAGGAAGGCATGGACGATGACGGGATAGACAATTTCTTGTGCCGTTGCAAACGTGTTGTTGGGTTCTTTCTCGTCGGTGGCGGTCAATTCGGAACCTGAAGGCGCAACCACCAATTGGTACAGGCCTTCGGCGAATTCGTCGGCGCCGGTGATTTCGATCACATAGGTTCCGGCGTCGGAGAAGCTGTAAGAGATACGAGAGAAGGCTTCGTAGCCGCTATCGTAATCTGTGCGCAAAACCTCATCGGACCCATCGGGGTATAGGCGCAATGTGGTATCAAGCAGCATTGGATCACCATCGACACAACTCATGTCAGTCGGGCAGTCCGTGCCATCAAAGCAGTCGATCGCACAGATCGGATTACCTGCAACATCGTAACACAAGCCCGATTCGCATTCGTAGTCGCCCTCACAGGGAGAACCGGCCGGATGGTCCAACTCGTCGTCCGCAACACAGATTCCGACACCTTGCTGGTAGGCATCGTAAACACAGGCAAATCCCTCATCGCAGGTATCGATCCCCTCTGAGATAATCCAGCATTGATCCGAGCAGTAATTGTTGAAACAGACGCGGCTGGCACAATCGAAAGGCAGCTCGCAGGCCTGACCAAATGCCTGATCTCCCGTCGCCGAGCAGAAATTATCATATGGGAATCCAAGGTCATCGCCGTTGTTTCGACAATCGCCGCAGTCGCCGCAAACGGAGTCGCCGGATCCACAGTCGGTGGTGCAGAATTTCTTCCCGCCCAGCGATAGACAAAGGGCGCCGGCACAATCTTCGTTGGTATTGCAAGCGTCGTAGATATCCAGGCTTCCGTCACCGGGGGCGGTTTCATATTGCATATTGCCGATCCAATCCTCTTCGCCGGGAGGAAGGCAAATGAAGGCCGGATCCGACAAGGTGTCTCGACAGGTCATGCCATTGGTGCAGACCGTCGCATCATCGGCACAGGGGCGCGTGCAGATGGTTTGCCAATCGTTTCCAAGGTCGTAGCAAAAGCCACTTTCACATTCCGCATCGGTGTTGCAGGGGTAGTTGTCGGGTTGTCCGTAGTTGCGCGAATCACAAGCTCCGAAGCCTTCACATGAGCCGTTAAGGCAGACTCCACTGCCGGACGTATCGGCAATGGCTTCGCAGGAAAGGCCGTTTTCAGCATTTGTAAACACGCATTTTCCTGTGCTTTCATCGCAAACACCCCCGGTTTGGCAATCCGATGCTTCACAGAGGACCGGATCGGACCCCGTACAAACACCCTCCAGGCAAACGTCAAGCTGCGTGCAGGGATTGTCATCCGAACAAACGGTGTTGTCGGCTTTCATCGGCTGACTGCATTCTCCGGTCTCCGGATCGCACTCTCCGACATCGTGGCAATTGTCCAACTCGGTACAAACAACCGCGTTCCCACCGCTACAGGTTCCGTTTGAGCATGTGTCCGTTTGGGTGCAGGCATTGCCGTCGTTGCATGCACCGCCTTCGTTGATTGCCTGGCAGCCGTCACAACAGGCATCTTCCGTTTGGCAGTCGCATTCCGCTTCGTCGCCATCCGATTCTGTCTCGGTTGCGTCTTGATCGCCGTCTCCGGGAGTGGTTTCATCACTTCCGCTATCGGAGCAAGCAAATGCGAATATTGCGAAAAGCAACATAATCAGATTAACCTTCAGGTTTCGAGTCATCGATGTCTCCCGGAATCGTTGTTTGTCGAGAAAACGTCTAAATTTGGACTTTGGATTTATAACATGATCCCAATCAATCAACAATCTAAAGCGACCAAATTTTCACTGACAAGAAAAAAGAAAAAAGAAATACTATGGACAAAAGATGGGCGATTTTTCGTCACATCAGGGAAAGGAACACTCACACCCATCACTCAGGAGAATGAAATGTCGGACGAACGTCGCAAACGCAATAGAATTCCCTATCAAATCCCGATTCGATTGAAAAACACAACGGAATGGACCGAAGCCACTTGCAATAACCTCAGCATGAGCGGAATGTCGCTACAAACAACGACCGAGCTGGCTGTGGGCGATCTCGGTGACTTTAAGCTAGTTCCAGCCATGGGGACGGAGCGCATTGAAATTACGGGTGAATTTAAGGTCGTTCATGTTCAGGAAGCCCAAGCGGAGTCAGAGCAGTCTGAGTTTGGAGTCGTTTTTAACCGCCTTGATGATGACAGCTCGTTGAATCTCTATCAGATAATTCGCCAATACGATGCCATTTGATAGAATTCTTTAAAGTTGTGCAATTTCTCTCCCTAGTTCTGCATGCATTTTTGTTGGCTGCAAACCGAGATATTTTAAGGGTTTACTTGACAACAAGCTCCAAATTGGGGACAAAATCTGCCAGTCGAACAAACCAAGTCCCGGATTTTGCCTTGGTGCAATCGGGAGGGAGAGCAGAATGTCAAAAAGTCCAAGAAATTGGGGCTTCGCCACACGTGCCCTGCATGCCGGGTATCATCCCGAAGAGCACAACAACTCCCGAGTCGTTCCTCTCTACCAGACGACCGCCTATGTTTTCAACGACAGCGAGCATGCGGCCAATCTGTTTCGATTGGAAGAACCCGGATTTATCTATACACGCATCAACAACCCCACCATCGATGTTTTTGAAAAACGAATGGCCGATCTCGAAGGCGCGAGTCTGGCCGTCGCGTTTGCTTCGGGTATGGCCGCCATCTCGGCCGCCGTGCTAAATATCTGTAAAACTGGAGACGCAATCATTTCTTCGGCGTCGCTTTACGGAGGGACCTTTCATCTTTTCAAGGACACACTCCCACGTATGGGTATCACCACGCATTTCGTCGACTCGTCCGACCCGGATACCTTTGCCGCGGCGATTACGCCTCAAACCCGCCTGCTCTATTGCGAAACCGTCGGGAATCCAAGGATCGATATCCCCGATTTCAAACGCATTTCCGAGATTGCACGGGCGAACAACCTTCCTCTATTCGTCGATAATACGGTTGCCTCTCCTTACTTATGCAGACCGCTTGAGCACGGCGCGGATGTGGTAATTCATTCGGCGAGCAAATATATCGGCGGTCATGGTGGGTCGCTGGGGGGAATCGTGCTGGCAGGCGGTAATTTCGACTGGGTATCCCATACTCCCCACCTGAAAGCTTACGCCGGGTTCCCGTCACCCTACATCCTTGGAATTCGGGATGAAATGTTACGCGACTATGGCGCGGCGATGGCTCCGATGAACGCCTATTTGTTTGTGCAAGGCCTTGAGACTCTGGCTCTGCGGATGAAGCGACATGGCGAAAACACGGTGAAAGTTGCAACGTGGCTACGCAATCACCCCGATGTCGCCTGGATCAACAGCCCGATTTTCGAGGATCATCCGTCGTATGAGACCGCGAAACGTTACGTGTCGGGGGGGACACCCGCCTTGCTGTCATTTGGGCTGAGAGGCGGGTATGAAGCGGCAAAACAACTGGTCGATCGGGTTTGTATGATCCATCATCTTGCCAATCTGGGCGACACGAAAACCCTGATTCTGCACCCCGCTTCGACATCCCACGAACCCTTGTCGCCGGAAGACCGTCTTCTTGCCGGAGCGCCGGATGATTTGATCCGTATGAGTGTCGGTTTGGAAGATCCGGAGGATATCATCGCGGATCTGGAAGGTGGGTTGAAGCGTGACTGACCGAAACGTTACTTTTTACGCAGACGCCACTCCTTCGTCAACTGCAGCGACACGTCTCGCCGAGGACACACTGCATAAAGCCGTCTTCGAAGCTTTCATAACCGAGGCCGGAGTTCGTTTTACAAATTTACGGGTTGCCTACCGCATTTTCGGCCGTCCCAATGCCGATCATTCGAATATCGTGGTCGTTTTTCATGCCCTAACCGGGGATGCAAATTGCGCTGGTTATAAGAGCATCGACGGTGACGTCAAAGGATGGTGGGAGCCACTCTTTGCGCCGGGTGCTTGCCTGGATAAACGAAAATATTGTGTTATTTGTGCCAATCATCCCGGCAGTTGCTATGGTTCTTCCGGCCCGGTGGATCGGGAAGTTGGGGCGGACGAACCCATGGGGGCCGCTTTTCCCGACCTAACCGTTCGGGATCTGGCGCGCATTCACCATCGTTTGGTTGCCGAATATTTGGGGTTTCGTTCACTCGCATTGGCGATCGGTGGCTCCTTGGGGGGCATGATTGCTTTGGAGTGGGCTATCCTGTTCCCCGCTGCAGCCAAACGAGTTGCCGTTCTGGCTGCCCCGGGAATTTCAAATGCACAGGCACTGGCTTTCAACCATATTCAAAGACGACTTTTCGATTTGGATCCCGCATTTCGAGGCGGTGACTATTACGGCGGTCCGGCTCCGATGCTGGGTCTCAGTCTGGCGCGTCAGATCGCGATGATCACTTATCGCAGCAAGGTGGAATTCGACACTCGTTTCGGACGTGAAGAGAATCCAAGCTTGGAATCAGATCAAAGCTGTTTTCAAGTTCAAAGCTATCTCGATTACCAAGGCGAAAAACTGATCCGTCGATTCGATGCCAACAGCTACATCAAGTTGCTGGGTATTCTCGATTCCCATGATATAGGTATGAAACGAGGAGGCATTGAATCGGCTTTGCGTTTGGTAAGGTCTAAATTGTTGTTTGTTTCAGTTGAATCGGATATTTTGTATGAAGCCGAAGAAGTCAAGCAACTACATGATATTGCTGGTCATGTCGGTCTAAACGTGCAATACGGATGTATCGAGTCCGTTCATGGTCACGATGGATTTCTGATTGAGTTCGATCAGGTGAATCGGTTGATTGGACAATTCATTGCCGAATAACGAAACTGTTTCAGGACGGGTAGTAAGGAGCGCGACTATGGCAAACAAAATTCGATTGGGTGTTTTCGGTCTCGGTACGGTCGGTAGCGGCCTCATCAATATTATTCAGAAGCGCCACGACCGTTTGATGTCCCAGTATGGAATCGAGTTGGAAGTGGCCAAAGCTGTCGTTCGTACGCCGTCCAAAAAGCGCGGCTGCGATGTTTCTGGCATTCAAATCAGTCGTGATTTCCATGATATTCTCGACGATCCGAGCATCGATATCGTCGTGGAACTCATCGGCGGCACTCAAGAAGCGGCACAAATCGTCTCATCCGCTCTTAGAGCCGATAAACCTGTCGTGAGCGCCAATAAAGCCTTGATAGCCGCGCAAGGCCCCGAACTCTATCGGTTATCCAGCGAGCACAAGACTCCCCTGTATGCCGAAGCGTCTGTCGGAGGGGGAATTCCGATTCTGAAAACGCTGCGCGAAAGCTTGGTTGCCAACCGAATCACCTCGCTAACCGCGATCATCAATGGCACCACAAACTTCATTCTGACGAAAATGGAAGAAGAAGGGCTGAGCTATCATGAATCGTTGAAACTCGCGGGCGAAATGGGCTTTGCAGAGGCCGATCCGACAATGGATGTCGAGGGATTCGATGCCATGCAAAAGCTGCGGATTTTGGGCGCTCACATGTTGGGTGGTGCCTTCCCGGAAGGCGATATTCTATGCGAAGGGATCTCCGGGCTGGTCGAATCCGATTTCCGTTTTGCCAGGTCGCAGGGACTGGTGATTAAATTGCTTGCTATTGCGCGACGTCGTAGCGATGGCATGGAACTCCGTGTGCATCCGACCTTGATTCCGCGCTTGCATCCCCTCGCGAGTGTTCGCAACGAATTCAATGCCGTCTACTTAAACGGCGACGCAGTAGGGGAAGTGATGTTGTCGGGTCGTGGAGCCGGATCGCTTCCAACCGCTTCCGCCGTATACGCGGATATTGTAGATATCTGCCGACGAACCACGAAGGCCGTCCGCCTTGAAGACGGCAGCCAGCCACTGCGTGTCATCGACGCCGATGAAATCGAAACGGAGTACTACCTGCGTTGGACGGTTCTCGATAAACCCGGCGTGATCGGAGAGGTAGCCGGAGTCTTGGGTCGACACGGCATCTCGGTCAGTACCGTCTCGGCCGAACTCGTCCCTAATGTCCCGGATTTGGGTGAGTTGGAAATCGTGGTTCACCGTACGCAAGAGAAAAACATCCGTTGTGCTATGTCCGTAATCGATCGCCTGGACAGCATTCGAGGGAAAGGCACGTTCATTCGAATCGAACGCAGTCTGGCATAGGGTCAACGAATCTACGGAATCCATCTTTTCTGGTCATACGTTTTGGTTGCCTAATTCTATTTAATGGAGTAAAATGAAGCGAATCTCAGGGCGGATTTGCGCCTTCGAACTGTGTCCGATCCGGTTTGTCAGGAGGACAACCATGCGATTGTGGCTGCCGATAGGTTTATGTGTGTGTGCAGTGTGGTTAACCGCCGGATCGGTTTGGGCCGATTCGGGAGTGCCGCATGTGGAGCTTCCCGATGATTCGCCCGTTCCGATCAGCGGAGCTCCTTTTTTCGTTGAAGACCTCACGGTTGGGGGAGCCTTTTCCGATCTGGCTTCGCATGTCGGCGTTAAAGCCAGTGTACGACTCGACCATGAGTTCGTCTCGGGCGAACCGGTCGGGTTCGATCACGCGCTCAACATGGCCCATTATGCCTGCTGGGCCCAATCACGGCTGAACCGTCAATGGGATCAATCTTATTTCGAGTTGGTGGGGCAGGGCGACTATTCTCCCGATGATCGCGAAATCACGTTTTCTCCCTGGGGCTGGACCGAAGAAGCCTATCTCGGGGTCATCTATCATGAAGCCGATGTCGTCTTCATCGATCGCGATGTCCTGATGTGGCATGTCACCCTGCGCAACACATCCGAGCAAACCTTGACCTTCAATCCGCGCATGGTGTTTTTCAAAGATGCCGACACGGAATTGGAAACGATGGAAACCGTTTCGCGTGACGACGACCGCTGTCGTTTTGTCGATAAGCAGGAGACATCCGTGTTGTTGGATTGCGACGACGGAAACGCAACTTTGCCGGTGCATTTTTTACGATTTCTTGGCGTCACCGGTCCCGGAGCTCCGACCATTCTGAAGGCCAGCGGCGATGAGTCGGTAGGTGCATATGTGGTTGGTTTGTCCGAACTGACGATGGCGCCCGAGGCCAAGCTTTCCTTTGCCATATTGCTGGCCTACGGTCGAGATGTCAGTGTCAATGACGCGTCTGTCGATCCATCACAGCTTAGAGCTCGACTCAACGCCTCGATGGAAAGAGCGGGATTGCAGCCCAATCTGCTGGTAGGAGAAGCCAAATCCCGCTGGGAAACCCAAATCGAAGCCTTGCCACCCGTTCATACGGTTTTCGATCAAGATCGTCAGTTGGCTGACTTGGCCTTAGCTGCTTTGGTTCACGGCCGCTATGGGGAAACCGGCGATATGCTGGCCCCGACAGCGGTTTCGACGAAAAGCTATCAAAACGAATTCCGCCTTGCCGACGCCGCGTTTTTAGCTGTTGGATTGGCCGAGTTCGACCCGGAAAGCGCCAAGTCTTTATTATCCTTTTTCTTTTCTCATCAGCTGGAAACCCCGCGTGATAGCGTCGGCTTTTTACATGGCCGTATGTGGGAAGACGGAACGCCATTGCAACCGGATTCGTATATTTCGGCTCCGCCGAGTCTCGGCGCGGCGGCTCTGGCTGTTTTCAAAGCCGATGGTGGACGGGATACCGCTTGGTTGGAAGAAATGTACCAAGCTTCATCCGCCTGGCTCGAATTCTGGCGCAATCAGCGAGACGCGGAAATCGTTGGGAACAACCCGGAGAGTGCGGCCGATGCACTCTGTGAGTATGTCAGTCCGGCAGAAAGTGGCTGGGGCGATTCCGTGCGCTTTGGATGCAGTTTGAGCGACAATGCCCGGTGCGAAGAAGGACAAGCGGAAGAAGTCGAAGCGGTCGATTTGAATTCGTGGCTGTATCTCTATTACACGAGTATGGCCCAGATGGGGAAATGGGTTGAGGCTCCACAAAGCGAAATCAATCAATGGCTGACTTTGGCCGCCAATACCAGCCGCGCTGTCGAATCTTACCTATGGTCGTCCGGGGATGCTCGTTATCTCGATCGCGAAAGAAAAGGAGCCGGTTTCCGCTTTGTCGAATCGGATACCCCGGCGCAGATTTGGCCTTTGTACGTCGGCCTGGCTTTGCGGGCCGACCGCATTCTTCAAGTGCTTTCCGGCATCACCAATCCGAATCGCTTCTGGATGCGGGCAACGCGCGTCGCCCGAGAAGATGGGGAATTCGAACTGCTGGACGTCAAACGTTGGCCCATGCCGACGGTCGCCTACGACGACCCGGATTTCGACCGCGACCAGGATGGCTATTTTCGTCAGGGGCAGATATGGCCCATGGCCAGCTATGCGACGGCTACGGCGTTGTTTCGTTATGGTTATGAAGAGGAAGCGGCTGAACTACGACGGGCCACCCTCGACCTGCTGATGGCGGCCGATCCCGGTGGACTGCACGATGCCTATGACGGGCTGACCGGTCGCGTTGGTTGGGCTCCCGGTTCATACAATATCGAAGATTTTGCTACTCAAGGCGGAGTAGGCCAGCCGTCGCCTTTCCAGCATGGTGTCACCGCGGCTGTGGTCCTGGAGTTGCTTCTCGACCGACATCAACGCGAACGCTACCTGATGACCGGCGACCGAACGGTTCGTGGCTACATCGGTTCCGTCACCGATCTTTCCACCGGAGAGGCCGTTCTGTCGGTGACTGCCGACAATCGCAATCTGCCGTTGCTCGAATGGACGACCACCGACGGTCAAAGTTTGAAACGGGCGCATAACTCCATTCTACGCGTCAGCGATCCCTATGGGAGTGTAAACTCAACCGAAATCACGATCCATCTTCCCTTTATCACACCCGGACTCGATCGCGTTTCCCGTGTTTCAACCAACGGGGAGGCAACCCTGCTTGCGCTGGACTCCGATCCGGCCGAATGGACCGTCAAAACCCGTGACTTGGCCTCGATCGACCACTACCTGATTCAACGCTTTCAAGCGGATCAGGAGCCTGTCGATAACGGAGGAGGTTGTTGGGGTGGGCAAGGTTCGGTCAACGGATTGGCGGCCTTGTTCCTGTTCTCGTGCTTCCTGCTTTGGAGACGTCGTAAAACGTCTTAAAACTTACTGATTTCGCGTTCACCTCCAAGCACTTCCGCATCGGCTTTGGCTTCGATTTCGTCTTCGACTTGATCGAGGATACGTTCGCAGACCGTGGGATCGTTTGAAACACAAGTAAAGCCCAACTCGGCTACTTGCCATTTGTCCAGTTCCCCGACTTCCGCCATGGCAACCGGGAAACGAGCTTTGATTCGTGCCAGTATCCGCTTGACTTCCGAGCGTTTCGCTTTTAAGCCCGTGCAGGCGTAAAGACGAACTCTGACTTTCAGTGCACCGACATGCATGAGCCACTCCTCGATTGAAAACGCTCCGCGATTATAGGCTGGGCTTGAATAGACAGCAAGAGTCTATCCGCCCGTTTGGGTAATTGCTTGCGAAAAAGTTGTCAAGCTCACTCGTTATGATAAACTGATCGTCCATAATCCATTCAAATCGGAGGGTGAGATGGTCCAAATCACAAACCGTTTCATGATTGCCAGTGAGGTGTTTGTAAAGAAATGGTATGGTCAACAGGCTTGGCATGATGTCTGCGCTACTTTCGAGCCCTCAACCAACGCCATTTTCAAGTCGAAAATCAACCCCAAAAAGAACGTTGATTTCATGCATGTAGCGGCGGTTTTAAAAGGAGTGGGTGACGTTCTAACGCCTAAAAACGAAAAGGTTCTGGTCGATTTAGGCTTTCATAACAGCGAGTTTGATCTCTCCGCCACCCAGCGTTTGCTGATGAAAATCATTTCGGTTGAGTGGGTACTCAAAACTGCGGCTATTCTCTGGAAACAGCGGGTCATCAACGGCGGAACCATCCAGATCAAATCGCAGGGCAAGGGACATGTTCATGCAACGGTTCGCGATTTCGCCGAGCCCATGCCGCAGTGGTGGACCTACCTGGGAGGTTGGTTCGCCTGTGCCATTACGTTCAGCGGCGGTCGCAACGTCGATGTTCAATGGACGGGTGGTGGATCCACTCCCCAGGACCCGGCTGAATACGACGCCCGTTGGCAATAGCGACCCGATAACAGAACAGGATTCCTCATGAAAAGCTATCGCAAAGAGCTTTGGTTCGACATCCCCACACGCCGCGCTTTCATCAACATTACCCCAAAAGTTGAAGAATGCCTGATCGATAGCGGCATTCAAGAGGGATTGGTGCTGGTCAACGCCATGCATATCACCGCCTCCGTGTTTATTAACGACGATGAATCCGGGCTGCACGAAGACTATGAGAAATGGTTGCAAAAACTGGCGCCTCATGAGCCGACTTCGCAGTATTTTCACAACCGCACTGGCGAAGACAACGCCGACGCCCATATGAAGAGGCAGGTGATGGGGCGTGAGGTGGTTGTTGCCATCACCGAAGGACGTCTTGATTTCGGCACCTGGGAACAGATTTTCTATGGCGAGTTCGATGGCCGTCGTCGCAAGCGGGTATTGGTGAAAATCATCGGCGAATAGCCGCGAACAAATCTACTCTATTTTCGATTGTCCCCCGAATACGGACAGGTTTCGGGGTGTTCGCGCATCAGAAAGCAGGGTGGTTGGCCGGTTGCATCGCAAATCAGAACACGTTTTTCCGTTACCACCTTGTGTACCAGCAAATCGTGGGCACAGTAGGGAACCTGATCGATGATTTGGATATCGAAGGCAATGGCTACGCGCGAGGCGGTTGTCAGATATAGAAAACGGTCATAGTACCCACCGCCATAACCCATGCGCGCTCCGTAAGGATCAAAAGCGCAGCCGGGTGTCACCACCAAATCCAATTCAGAGACACCGAATCGTTCGGTGTTTTCTCTCGGTTCCGGGATGGAGGCATAACCGGGGACGAGATCTTGCCAGCCGTTGATGATGCAATGTTCGAGTCTCTGATGGGCGACATCGGTTCTAGGGACCACCACCGTTTTTCCTTCTTTCCACGCCTGTTCGATTAGCGGCCGGGTATCTATTTCCGACCCGAAAGGAACAAAAACATGAATGGCAGCGGCCGTTTGGAACTCATCAAGCGAGGTGAGTCTTTCACAGGCTTCATGTGACCAGGTTGCGCGAAGTTCCGCATCGATATTGTCGCGTTTGGCAATCGATGCTTGGCGGAAGTCGGATTTACAGGAAGATTTGGGCATGGTTAAACGTTCCTCGCGATGGTTTTATCTCATGATTCGTCTGTAGAGACCGGCCGGAATCACTCGGGCAATCCACATCGCCACCCAAATGGGGAGGGGGAAGTTGATATGCCAACAACCGCGATCGATTTTATGTAAAATGTGGTGAGCCGCCTTTTCGGCTGACCATAAAAACGGCATGGGAGTGCTGTTCACTTGCGTCATCGGTGTATCGACAAAACCAGGGTGAATGGTAACGAAACGGATGCCTTGTTTCCGGTAGGTGCAGCGCATGGACTCCATGGCGACCGAGATGGCGGCCTTGCTCGCGCAATAGGCTGCGGCATTGGGAAGTCCGCGATAACCCGCCATGCTCGAAGTCGCGACGAAAGTTCCGCTCCCACGGCTTACGAAGGCAGGGAAAAGGGCGCTGATAAAATGCATAACACCGAAGTAATTGACGGCGAAGGTTTTGGCATGCATGGCTGAATCGATTTTTCGCCTGGAATCGAAATCGCCGACACCGGCGTTCAAGATCGCAATATCCGGCAGATCTTTCAGGCTTTCAACAACCGCTTGGACGGCTTCGGCATCCGCTACATCGCAGGCAATCGGAATGAATCGCCCATCCAGTTCCTTTTCCAGCTTTTTCAGCAAATCGATTCTGCGCGCTATTCCATAGACGGTGTGGCCGTTTTTGCAGGCTTGCCGTGAAAGTTGTTCCCCGATCCCGGATGATGCACCTGTAATCAAATAAACAGCCACTTCGGCCTCCTATACTCTTTACCTATCCGACACGGATATCCTACGAAGTCGCACGATAAAACGCAAGTTTCGATGATGGCTCCGCAAACATTATTCGTGAAACGAGTCGTGAATCATCATTTCTCCAATATTATCTGTGCACTTGACGTTCCACGCCAAGCAGTGCTAACATCCGAAATCCGTCGTTTCCTATTCGGGAATGCAAGGCTGATTCAACTCCAAGGAGATTACGCACAATGAAAACCCAGGCCTTTCGTCTTCTTCTTTCTCTGACAACGTTCGTAATCCTATCGGGATTGGTTTTCTCTGCTTGTGGGGGATACGATGACGAGGAAGGCTCCAGCGACGGCGATGTTTCTGATGGAGACGATTCGGATGGCGACACTCCCGATGGCGACAGCGGCGATTATCCGGCCGGTCCGTATGGTTATGTACTCGGCGACACCATGGCCAATTTCAGTCTTCAAGATGCGGATGGGAATGCCGTCGAGCTGAAGGATTACTTCGGTAGCGCTACGGCCATTCTCATCAACCATTCTGCCGGTTGGTGCACCGTCTGCCGTCGAGAGACCCCCACATTGGCCGAATGGTATACCGATCTCGAATCGGATGGACTCGTTGTTCTTCAAGCCGTATTTGAGAACAATGCCGGGAAACCGGCCGATCAAGCGTTCGCCGAATCGTGGAAAACAGAATACGATTTGCCGTTTCCGGTACTGGTTGATGGCAACAATCATTTCCTCGATTATCATCCGGCCATTCAGGCTGGCGGGGGACAGTACGCGACGCCGTTGAATATCGTCTTGGACGCCGACATGCGCATTCAGTACCTTCTGGAAGGAGATATCCCGGCTTCCATTAAAGATCGGCTGATTGCAATTATCGACGAATCGAACTGATTTCACTCGATTATCAGGTTTGAAAGAAAGGAACCGGAATGTCCATCGTGGCGATCAAGGGTGTGCGAATCGCTTTGGTTTTGCTCGTTGTTTCAATGCTGTTTGCTTGTACGGCAGACAAAACATCAGTACGAGCGGATTCACAAACCGGCGATGGCGTGGCGGCACAAGATTCCGGTGCAAAAGCCATTGAGTCCGGACCCGCCGTTGACTTTACGTTGCCCGACACAAAAGGGCGAAATATCAAGTTAAACGATTTTCAGGGACAAGTCGTGTGGGTGACGTTCTGGGCGACCTGGTGCCACGCCTGCAAAATGGAGATGACGTTTCTCAACGATCTTAAAAATCGTTATGCCGATCGTGGTTTCGAGGTGCTCGCCATCAACGTGGATGGAGCCGAAAGGCGGTCCGTTGCCATGGCACAGGCCCGCGCTCTCAAAACGGCCTATCCGGTCTTGTTCGATCCCGAAATGCGCGTCTTGAACCGCTACAACTCAAGTCAGGCTCTTCCCTTCGCTATTTTGATCGATCGAAAAGGAAAACTGCGCATGGAACAGCGTGGCTTTCTTGCCGGGGAACAAAGTCAGATCGAAGGGCAGGTCGCCGCCCTTCTTGGCGAGTAATGCCATGATCCGCCTGCTTCTTCCGTTTCTTTTATTCTGCATGCTTATCGCGCCTACGCCCGCAAAAGCATTAACGTTTTTCCAGGACAGCGAGCGCCCGCTTACATGGACGGTCGATGATGTCTTTGTTGCCGAATGGCATCGCCAACATGAATTCGAAGGCGGTCCGCTGGTGCTGAAGGACGACTTCGTCAAGCTGAAGAACATCCTACAGACCGATTTACGATGGAACCGCTTTCAGGCAGGAATGCGTTTGGAACTGTTGTATTATCCCGATCCTCTTGTCCAGGAACGCCTGCGAAGGGTCGTGCCACAGCCGCAAGACGCACCGGTCCTTTTTCACCAACCGGCATCCAGTAACGACTATCGTTTCGAGAAATACTACCTCGTTTACGATGGCGATAATCTGCGGGTGGATCTGGGCGATTATTACGTGACATTCGGCCGCGGTTTGGCTTTGGCCATGCGGAAAGAAGGGGAGGGCGAGATCGACAATACCCTCCGTGGAGCCAAAATCGAATTCCGCTATCAAGATACAACGGCAACGGCTCTCGTCGGCCTGACCAATACGATCAATGTCGATCCCACCCACGAATGGCCGCAGGAAGACCCCTACGACCTGATTGCCGGCGTTCGACTGGAACAGCGACTCTTCGACACTCTGTCACTTGGACTTCACCTGGTCGACACCCACTTTGCCCTGCTCGAAAGCGACGACACCCGACGTTTCGTCGGAGAGAATCAGGCAACGATTCTGGGAATGTCGATTGATGTTCCCGACATACTCGGCTACGCCTCATTTTATCTTGAAGGAAACCAGATCCGGCGAGAAGGGCGGGAGGTCACGGAGAGTTTGAACGATTTCCGCTATGTCAGCGACACGGGAACCGGCGTTTACGGCAGCTTCTCGGCTTACGTCGAAAATTTCGTTCTAACAGCCGAATACAAACGCTACGATGATTTCTTCTTTCGCCGTGGCCGTGCGCCACTCGGATACATTCTGGAAGATGGCCAGGAGATCCCCGAGGGACTCGATTTCTTCGAAGATGTTTACTACCACAACCTGCCGACCCTGGAACGCACGGATATCGAAACCAATCGCGTATACGGAAACGATCAAGGATTTCGACTTCGCGCGGAGTATAACGCGGTTTCGACGGGCACTCAGCCTTACGCGGTTTTGTACTACACCGTCAACGATACCAGCGAACAAGGCACCACCAATCTCGGCGGTTTCGGTTCCCCGGATGCGGAACGCCAGGGCGATCGCATCTGGCATGGTTACGCCGGACTGACACAGGCAATCGGCGAGGTGGAATTGTTTGTTGATGCAGGTTTCCGCGATGAGTGGAGCCTGGACGACAAACAGGAGTTGCTTGAGCTGATCCACGTGAAGGCCGGAGTTTCGGCTCCGGTTGTCCACGGGCACGTACTCGGGTTCGAAGGATTCTATTTGCGTAAAGATTACCAGTTGTTGAAACAGTTGGAAGACGACCTGGACCTGACCTTCAGCTATACGTTCGTCAACTGGTTCAGCGCCAGCCTGTTATACACCTTCCAATCGAAAGATTTTCTTCCAAGCGCCGGAGATGACGAAAGCAATCATTTCGTAGCCGGTGAAATCACCTCCGCGTTTTCAGACATCGTCGAGATTTCCATTTTCGGCGGTCAGGTGCGTGAAAGCGTTCGCTGCTACGGCGGATTTTGCCGACGGGTTCCACCTTTCGAGGGTGTCAAAGGGAAAGTCCGCGTCCGATTCTAGTCTGATTCCTTTTGGGGATAACGGTTAACGAAGGGTTTTTACTTGTGAACCCAGCTTACCCGTGTAAAATGGGCAGCGTCGCTAAACCCTTTGGAGGATGAACGCGTGATCGAATGTCCACGCTGTGCACGAGAGAATGAGGATGAAGCCCGCTTCTGTGTCGGTTGCGGTGAAAACCTGGCTGCCTTGCAGAACGACCGACCCCGGAAAGATACGTACATGGGCTTGGTTCTCGATGGTAAATACATGGTCTTGGACCATCTCGGCGATGGCGGCATGGGAAAAGTCTACAAAGCCGAGCAGCTGTCCCTCAACAAAACGGTTGCCATCAAGATCCTGCATAAGACTCTTCTGCAAAACGAGACTCAGGTCAAACGGTTTCAGCGAGAAGCCTGGTCGGCTTCGCGTCTCGAACATCCCAATTCCATCGGGATCATCGACTTCGGCCAAACGGACGACAACAGCCACTTCATCGTTATGGAGTATTTGGAGGGCAAAGATCTCTCCGACGTAATCCGGACTGAATTTCCGCTTTCGCCTGAACGAATCGTTCACATCTTGTCTCAGGTTTTGTCGGTATTGCATGAGGCCCACTCGAACAAAATCATCCACCGCGATCTGAAACCGGATAATATCAAGCTGATTCGTCGCGCCGAACAGGAGGACTACGTCAAGGTTCTCGATTTCGGCATCGCCAAACTGCAGGAACGCGATTCCAGTATGCCTGCGTTGACTTTGCAGGGAATCGTTTGTGGAACACCCGAATACATGTCGCCCGAGCAGGCGATGGGGAAAGATCTCGATTCGCGAACCGACATCTATTCAGCCGGTTGCATTCTCTACGAATTGCTAACGGGCCTCGTTCCGTTCGATGCCAATAACTACCAAGCCATTTTGGGTATGCACATTCGTGACGAGGCGATTTCGCCCGCGGCTCGTCGTCCTGATCTTGATATTCATCCAAAGCTTCAGGAAGTGGCGAGAATCGCGATGCAGAAAGATCGAAATCTGCGATTTCCCGATGCGCATGCCATGAAGCTTTCGCTTGAACTGTCGATACGTGAATCGGATCCCGAAGCCTCGGCGCCTTCCCGGCGTGTTGTCAATCGAGCGGGCGGCACACATGTTATGGAAACGGCGAGCGAGTCGGTAGTGCCCCAACCGACCCCTTCAAAAACAGCGATTTACGGCGAGGAGTCTTCATCTCCCGGGCTTCCGCCTCTACCGCCGATTTCCAGCACAACCTTGGAAGTTAACGCTCAGACCGATACGGATGACACGCCACCGCCCACGACCGACGAATTCGTGTACAATCCCATTCCAATCACACAAGGTGCGGATGCTTCGTCAAATGAACGGAGCTCTTCAAGCAGTGAAACGGCGTCGGGCTCGTTTTCGACGGACAATTACGCGTCTAGTCCCGGTGTATCGCCAGGAAAAATAGGCCTGATTCTGGTGGTACTGGTTGGAGTGATCGTTGCCTCGCTGTGGCTGATATTTGGGAGCGCGCCGGAAGAAACGGGGCCGACCGATCCCAAGTTGGCGATTAATGAAGTGGATGAGCCAGCCGCCGTCGAAAAGACAGGCGAAGCCATTTTACCTCCAGATGGGGATCCCGAACTAGAACAAGAAGCGGAAGTGGAAGCCGAAAAAAGCGTCGCTCCTATCCGAAAGATGACCGTGAAAAACAGACGCTCGGAACCGAAGCTCGACCCGCAAGCAAAGCAAAAATTAGCTCTTGAGGAATACGAAAACGGCAATCGTGCATTTCGCTCGGAGGATTACCATCAGGCTTTGAAGCACTATAACCTTGCCCGCAAATATAATTCCAAATCGGCTCCGGTTTATAAAAAACTCGGTTTGACCTACCTGAAGCTCGACCAGAAAAAACCTGCAAAAAACTACTTTCTGCGTTATCTCAAAATGGCTCCGCGCGCATCGGATGCCGGCCGCATACGCGAGCTTGCTAACTCTTTGTAATTATTTCACATGCCGTCGTCATGAGGACCAATCAGCAAATCCCACACAAGTGTGACCAAAAAGGTCGCGAGTGCCCCGATCATCAAGAACAACCAGGCCAATCCTAAAAGCGGCAATAGAAGCGATGTCGTGCTTGAAACATCGAGATCGATTTTCAGACCGTAATGATGGGCGAGCAAACTGACGACATGACCGATGAAAATAAAGGCGAGAAGGATGACCACCGGTCCCCAGAAACCGACAAAATCGCTGCGGCTGGGGCTTAGGTGGGCTGCCAACGAAATGATAGCGAATAAATACGCCCAAAATGGCCAGCTCGACATGTTCCCGGAGGAAAAAAGGTGCAGGTAAAAAGCCACGAGATTCTTCCAGAAATGCAGAACAGTCGTTAAAAATTCACGGCGGCTGTCGATGTCGTCCAGGCCTGGAAAAGGCAGATCTGAAAATGTTTGAAGAATATCGGGAAATAACCAGCCCGTCAGAAGATAAATGGCTGTCGCACCACCGAAAAAGGGCGCAATGGAAATCAACGTGTTTCCGATAACGCGTTGATAGAAGCTGTCTTTTCGATAGGAGTGTTTGACAAACCCGAGCGATCCGGTCTGGCTGTTCGGCATAAACAAGGCAAAACCTTCCACACGATTGCGTCCGATCCAGCATGCCACCAGATGCGAAAATTCATGAACGGGCGTTCCCAGCCAAGCCAAAGCCAATACACCACGCCAGCCGAAACTGAAATACAACCGGCGGTTCATCCAACGGCCAGTGAGCAATAAAAGCACACACAAGAGGACAACCGGCAAGATGGAGGTCATGAGAAACAAACCGGTATTGGTTAAGGCTTGTATGATGAAATCAAGGGCTTTTTGGAAATCGATTGCTGGCATATGGTGCTATTTACCGGAAAGGGACATCGGGTTGCGGCAAACAGGTGACGTCGGGCGATAACCGCAGAAACGGTTTAGGTAATGTTTCTCCATTTCGGTTTGTCCAAGCCTTTTATACGCTTCGGCCAGCAGGTGAAAACGATTGGGATACGCCGCGTCTTGCGCGCGCGCCTGTGTCAGCCAGCGCAAGGCCTCACTCGGATTGTCGTTTTCAAGATAGTAACGACCCAGATAGTAAGTGACCCCTTCATGGTGGGGCTCGATACGCAAAGTCTCCTTGAGCCCTTGAACGCCCACTTCGCTTTTTCCCGCCATCAGGTTTGTTAGAGCCAGCCCCAAATGATTATCGCCAAATTTCGGATTGGCGGAAATCCCTCCTTCGAATAGAGAACGAGCCGTTTTCAGTTTTCTTTCTCTGAGGGATTGAAACCCCAACCAGGTATAGGGACGAGGATTTTCCGGCTGTTTTTCAATGATGTCGCGATAAAGGATGTCGTTGTTTCGCCAGACAGGAAGATAGTGCGCGCTGAGAGAGGCCAAAGGAATGGCGATCAGGATTCCGACAAATAATTGCCATAGATCTCGACGCTTTAAAGGGGATAGTCCGTTTTTCAGACCCCAGCCTAGCGCAATAGCCAGCCCTGCGCTGGGAATCAGCAGCCAGGTATCCGATGTCAGTCTTCCGGGAGTCGGGATCAGATTCAAGACCGGAGCCAACATCAGGACGAACCACCCGAAACCGAAAGCGGCCATTCGATGCTTCTTCCATGATAGGGCAAATAAGGCGGCTAGCAGCGCCGTCAATGCAATTTCTCCGGTCCAGCGCCACATCGTAACGCCATGGTTGTTCCAGAGGCTGATATCGAAATTATCTGCGATCAGACCAACCGGCCAAAACATTACCGACAAATAGTGAGCCAACAAGTGAAGAGGCATCATCAGGTGAATATGGGGTTGCCAGGCAGCGGAGCCCTCCGGCAAGGCGTAGATTCGTAAACAGGCATAAATGACAGCGAAAGGCGCGACACCTAACAGATACATGAAAATCTTCACAAATGACGGTTTAGGGGAAGGGGCACAAGCCCAGCGCCAAAGAATGAGCAATGGAATGAACGCACCAAGCTCTTTCACAAAAAGGCTCAACCCGACCAGGACGGACAGAATCGCGGTCCACTTTGTTACCTCTCGCTGATTGCGTGCACGTAACGCGTGTTCGAATGCACACAAAGCCGCAATAGCGAAAATGGCCAGCATCAGGTTGTCACGTGCCGAGACGAAGGCGACGCTTTCAACGCGCAGGGGATGCATACCCCAAATTAAAAGAACGGCGAGCCGAATCGTTCGGTTGAAGCCGAGCAAAGCGAGATAACGAGCAAACAGACCTAAAAGAAGTGCGTTGAAAATCAAGTTGGTTACATGAAAAGGAAGAGGGCTGCCGGACCCAATTATGTAATCGAAACGAAAAGTAAGGAGGACCAACGGTCGGTAATAGTAGCCTTGATAAGCATCTGAAAGCCACAGATCGATCCATCCCAAGCCGCCGTTAACGGCCGGGTTGTTGACGATCAACCAACTGTCGTCCCAGACGAAGTCGAAATTGACCACCGGCAACATAACCAAGGCCATCGCGGTGATTGCCAGGATTTCCCAAGACAAAGGCAAGGGGCCCTTGCCGGGTATTTGTGAATCTTGATGAGGTTTGACTTGTCGTTTCATGATGTTCGGAGTATAGTCACGGAACTGAATTTCGACAAGGAAAAGAAAATGACTCCATTCAATCGAAATTTTGTGAAAAATACTTGACAAGATGGGAGTCATCGGATAATTTTCTGCCCCGCTAGAGGTGAGGTTGCCATAATGAAGTTTGCAGCCCAAATGGTTCTTTCTCTTATTGTTTTACTTGGTTTAGCGTTGACTCCGAGCGAGTCGAGGGCGGATGAATCCTGTTTGGGCTTCAAAGTGCCGTCTAAGTCCGTGAAAGTGGACGAAAATCGCTACCGGGTCTCTCTTTCTTGGGAAAAGGTCATGAAGTATTACAAAAAGACCTACCGAGGAGTGGGAGGCGTCAAGCGTGCCGATGAAATGGCCATTCCGGGCGTTCGCGCGGTGAACTACCAAAACCGCGGCGCACGAGGAGCTTGGAAGGGAGCGAATGTCACGGACCTTTACGGGCAAATCTATGTTTTTTGCTACCCCCAGACAAACGCGAAACCGAAACCATCGAAATAATTCGGGGATGGTCTAATGGCAGGACGACGGGTTCTGGCCCCGTTAATCTAGGTTCGAATCCTAGTCCCCGAACCATTTATTTCGACCCCATCGTCTAGTGGTTAGGACGTCGGGCTCTCAATCCGAAAGCGGGGGTTCAATTCCCCCTGGGGTCGCCACGAAAAGAACCCGCGCGTTATCGTGCGGGTTTTTCATTTGCAACAATCGAAACCTTCAATACCTTCTCAAGCCGTTGATGTGTTTTCATAACATCATCAGCTTTTTTGTTTTGCAAAACCGCTCAACCCACTCCAGTTCTCTTCCTTTTGCGAAGACCGACTAATCAACCTCGGTATTTGTGTAGATTTCATAGTCTCGGCAAGGTTGGCCGCGTAATGAATTGCAGTCAGGCAACTCTTCGGGCGGCTGAAGGTCGGGAATCACAGGTAAAAGGACACTCGATGCATGTTCGCCATGATGCGAAAGAGTATGTGTCGGAATGGTTTCGTGTTCTAAAAGTTTAAACCGCCACCAAGCTCGACTGTCGCCCGGAGTATCTATGCTTAAACGAATGCGTGAGTCCTTGCGGAAGATATGAGCAAACGGCATCAGTTCTATTCGTATCGCATTCCATTCGTTTGCTACGAGAGGTTGTATATCCGTCTCGTAATGTGAAACAACCGGCCGCAGGTCGGTACTTTCATCCATCAGCATACGATGGCTGGCGCGCAGCCAACCGCTTTGGACATAAACTTCTTTCCCATCGGGTCTGACCTCGGTTAAGTTCACTTCCAAATCCGCATCATTCGCCGTTGATTTCAACCAGATATCCACGCTACCCGGTCCAGCCATGACAAGCGTCTCCGAAAGCGGCTCGGTAATAAAGCTGATTGCTTTTCCCGGAACGAGCTGACGATAAAGATAATCCGGCTGTAAAACGTTTACCGACCCGCTGTTGAGGGTTACGCGATCTCCCGCTTCCGGATCCTGCTCAAAAGTGCTCGCGCCGCCATCAGTCGGGGGCAAGTTCTCGGATAATATGCCATCGGGTTGGAAATAGAATCTTAGGGGGTCGGTGTCTGCCGAGGGCCATTCCGTAAAGGTTGTTTCGAAAGTGCCCTTTGGAGCTCCTGCAACCAGATCGGGAGCTGCGCCGGATTCGAAAATAACCCGGATATTATCTTCCTGCTCGAAATCAGCTTTTGCCTCCGCAAAATCGGAATACTCGCTGAAGCGTAATGGCGGAAAATCCAGGTTTGGGGCATCGAAAACCTGCTCCATGAAAATCGGCACCAAGGATAGGGCGGATTGAGGTAGATCAGGGATTTCCTGATCGACATAGAAAGAGACGAAGTTAAACCATTCACCGAGAACCTGAGTCGCGAAACCATCAATATGTACACCATTCGTCATCGTAAATCGTGTGAGCGGGGAGGCGGTGAACTTATCGAAGAGAGCTGGAAAATGAGGACCGGTTTGTTCATCCTGACACTGACCGACCAAAAAAACCGGGACGTCTATTTGATCGGCGAAACTTGTCGGGTCGATGGGCTTGGCGAGTTCGTCAGAGTAATAGGGGTTGTCCAGGGCTTTGGCGATGGCATCCACGAGCTGACTGTGTAAAAGCTGGTTTTCCTCGCAAATCGCATCGCCCGATTCGACCAATTCGGTAATCCAATTATGCGCGTAAGGCTCGGCCTTGTTCATGACGTTTTCGATCCATTCGAGGGCAAACCCGGTATTGTAAATGCCGCCCGGTAGCAATGTTGAAGAATAAGTGTCGGCAATAACGGAAAACGGTGCAATGGCCGCTAATCCGGGAGGTCGAGTCGAAGCGACGAAAAGTTGTGTGATTCCCGGGTAAGAAAGTCCGACGAGGCCGACCTGGTTATTCTTCACCCAGTCTTGATTGGCAATGATTTCGACCGTGTCGTAACCATCCAGCAATTGCAGAGTCTCGAAATAGTCATACGCGCCACCGGAACAGCCGGTTCCACGGATATTGACCCCGACGGTTGCGTAGCCCATGACTCCACCGATAATCCCGAATGGGTGGTTGGGAGCGTCACATAATACCGGGAATTCCCCGCAGAAAGCTTCTGCTACACCGCCTAGCGATTCTCCAGGACTTGACGGACTATAACCGGAGTAATTGACGAGAGTGGGGTAGGGGCCATCCTCTGGCGGTCCAGGTAGGGACACAAATACAGATAAAGTCGTGCCATCTCGCATGGTTATGTATCCATAACCCGGTTCTAGAACCTGATCTGTATAAAAAGAAGGATCCGGATAGCTGTCCTCGACCGACCTAACAGTCAGCTGATCCGTAAATTCGGTTGGATTCTCCACCACGCGAACAAGATAATCCGTTCCGGGCGGAAGGTTTCGAATGACGAGGCTTCCTTGATAATCGGTTGCACCGGAAAATAAAACCACTTTTTCGGCATTGAGTACTTCAAAATCCGTTTCGGGTTCCGCTTGCCAGATGTGTAATTGTTCGACACTTTCGCGAACCTTGAAGTTTTCGGAAACGGTCTGGGTTTCCTCGCCTCCCATTTGCTCCACATCACCATCGGACGTTGAAAGATCGCCATCCACTTCAGCAATCAGATAATCCGAACCGGTACATCCCGTAACGAATGTCAGGGCTATCAAAGTCGTAACAATCGTGAACCACTTCATATCTTTGCTCCAGTCAACACTTTTCGTTGAATTATGAGGAAAAACAAACACATTCGTCGTTATCGTTGCAAGCTCCTCCCTGGGCGTCCTGTTCGCGACAAGAGTTGGCGCAGCTCGCATCATCGCAATCACCGCTTGCGCCTGATGGACACTTGATCGAGTTCATGATTTGGGTCAGCGTGCATGCTTTCGCTTCGATCTGTTCTTGAGACATCCAGAGGCCGAGAACCAGGATGTTACACAACGGTTGTGTGCCATGTATGCTGATCCATTGATAACCCACCAAAGATACAGAGTTTTTCCGGCAGGAGTAAAAGTAGTCCGCCATCGGGACGGCTTGTCCTAAAAAGTCTTCCGTGTAAACATCCAGCAATAACGTCTGCACATCTGCACAGCCGGTTTGTTCCATGTTGGCCGCCATGTATTGAGAAACACCGGACGGGCTGCAGTCGACTTGCGCCTGTAAATCCGGAACACCTCCCATCAAAATGAAGCCGGTTGTGCCGTTTGCATCTTCTTGAACCAAGGTAACCGTTGTGCCTGCCCCAAGCGCTTCCCAGTCAGGAGGAGCCATAAACGTGCATCCCTGTTCACCTGCCAACACCATCCTCCAGCCGGGAGGCACCGTATTCGGATTCTGTGTGCCGCATTGTTCGGCCGCAGACAGCATCCGGTCGACTAGAGGAATACCGGTTTCTTCGAATTCGCCGTCGGCGAAGGGAGTCTCCACCACGTCGTCGTCGGGATTGTCATCGCCGTCCGACTTCTCGTCGTCGTCGTTGTCGTCATCATCGTCGTGGCTCTTCGAACTGTCATCGCCTCCACAAGCCAATAAAAGAGATGAGACGAGAACAACCATCAAACAGAAGCGAATCCAGCCGGGAATGGACGCCCACGCCAATTCGAGTGGCTTCATAACGGGTTTCCTCATTGATATTTTGAATTGCTCGCCGATTGTGGCATATCTTGGCGACAAGATCAAGTGCGCTCAAATCGAATAATTCAGTTACGGCAAATACTTGAATGCTAGATAGGAGAAAGAACTCATTTTCCTGCCATTTTCAGCCTACTTACACTGGCATCACCACAATTTGCTGGAATTTGGTTAGAAAAAGGAGTTGATTTCTGTGAAACTTCACCTATAATCCCGGCCATGCGGATCACTGGAAATGCCAGCCCGAAGACTCAAAAGCAAAATAGCCTAGAAGACGTTTCACCCCAGATATCGATGGGAGTTCAGGATGTATAACGGGCCGAAATTCATCGTAGTAACAGGTGGTGTGCTTTCCGGATTGGGGAAGGGCATTTCGTCCGCCTCCATCGGTCACCTTCTATCAGATCGCTTGAGCATCGTGCCGGTAAAATGCGATGGTTACCTGAATACGGATCCGGGTACGATGAATCCCATCGAACACGGTGAAGTGTTTGTTCTCGACGATGGCGGCGAAGTCGACATGGACTTCGGTCATTACGAGCGCTTCCTCAATGTCACCTGCAAATTCACCTGGAACCTGACCATGGGGAAGGTTTACAAGATGATTCTGGAGCGTGAACGCCGTGGGGATTTCCTCGGCCAGACCGTCCAGTTGATTCCCCATGTTACGGATGCGATCAAAGGCGGTCTTTTTGCCATCGCCAAGAAAGAAAAAGCTGAAGTTCTGTTGGTCGAAATCGGCGGCACGGTCGGCGACATGGAAAACGAACTCTTTTTAGAGAGCGTCCGCCAGTTACGCCGAGATGTCGGTCGAGATAACATCATTTTCGTTCATCTGACCTACGTTCCGATTCCGTCCGGGGTAGAAGAACAAAAGTCCAAACCTTCGCAGCAATCGGTTAAGCTTTTAAATGAGCGCGGCATCTATCCCGATATCATCATCGCACGTAGCAAACTGCCTCTTACCCAGAAAATCAAAGAGAAAATCGCTCTTTTCTGTGACATCGACGCCTCGGCCGTGATCAGCGGAGAAGACGTAGATACGGTGTACCGCATCCCGCTGCTATACGAGCAGGAAGGGGTAACGGCCATCGTTCACAAGAAGTTGAAGATTTATTCTCCACCTCGCCTTGAAAACTGGCGTAAGCTGGTTACACGGATGATGGACAAAGAGAGCAAAACCCAAATTACCGTTGCGATATGCGGTAAGTACTGTGATCTCCACGACTCCTATGCTTCCATCCTCGAAGCTCTGAGTCACACTCAAGCCCATCTCGACGCCAAGATCAATCTCACCTGGATTGAAACGACCGAGGTCGAAGAGGGCAGGCTTTCGATCGAAAAAGCCATGGAAGGAGCGGATGCCGTCATCGTGCCCGGCGGATTCGGGACCCGAGGTATCGAAGGAAAAATCAAAGTCATCCAGGCTTGCCGTGAACGGAATATTCCATTTTTGGGAATCTGCTACGGCATGCAGCTTGCCGTTATCGAATTCGCCCGAAATATTTGCGGCATTACCGGAGCCAACACAACGGAAATCGAAGCAGACGGCGGATCGACCAAAGATCCGGTGGTTTGCATTTTACCGGAACAGATCAACGTCACAAACAAGGGCGGCACGATGCGTTTGGGCGGCCAGGATGTGATTTTGGTCGAAAACACCAAAGCATGGGAATATTACGGGCGTGAAACCCACATCCGCCGACGTTTCCGCCATCGCTACGAGATCAACCCGGATTATGTTGAGCGCCTGACGGCCAAAGGACTGGTTTTCTCCGGACACGCTCCGGGCGGTCAAATCATGCAGGTGATGGAATTACCGGAGCACCCGTTCTTCATGGCCAGCCAGTTCCACCCGGAATTGACCAGCCAACTCGAAAAACCGGCTGAGCTTTTCTATCAACTCATCAAAACCGCCCTGGAGTTGAAGACGACACCAAAAGACAAGTAATTGTACATGTTTTGAATTCAGGCCGCCTTTCAAAGGGCGGCCTTTTTTGCGAGTGGCAATCAGACAAGACTGATTTTCGCCAGGTATCCATCCAACTGCATTTCTTTCGTCGGATCGAAATCGATAATATTTTTTACCAACACATCGGTGGATACTCTGTGGGAGGTAAAATTCGCGACACATAAGAAGTAGTAGCCGTTGTTCTCCAGAGCACGAATCACCGGCAACAACTGATGTTCATCAGAGATATTAACAACTTGTGCGGGATGAGTCTCCATGTGTTTCAACAGTTCATCCACACCATCAACAAAATGATTGACAATACGAATGTTTACTTTGCCGTCTTTGTAAAGCGTTTGTTCTTCTGAATCAAAAAGCGCATGCGTACCAAGCGTGATCATGTCAAAAGCAATGAAATCACTGACATCGTTAATGGGTCGATAGGAAAACCAAGGCAACTTGCGGTAGACATCCGGCAACATGTTGATCTTGCAGAGATCGTATTGACGAGGATCGTATAGTTCTCGAACGTTTTTCTCCAACTGGTCGAGCTTGCTTTCAAGAACGTTATATTTTCTTGCGATCATCAGCCAGTGGTAAGCCATTTCATAAAACGGCATGTAGAGACGATCTTCAGGTTTGTACTGGGCTCCGGTATAGAAGGTTCCCGAAATAAAGCGTTTGGCGTGATGCAGCAGCCTTACGATGCAATGAATAATCGACTCAACAATGGCTTCACGCCGATCCGGTATGCTTTGCGTGCTGAAGATATCGTGGGCACGATATTTGAACATGATGAGGTTCATGAAATTGAGAACGCCTTTGTTACGCACAACCAATCCGGAAGCGTCTTTGAATGTGCTGTCTTGGTGGACTCGATAGCGGAAAATGGGTTGGGCGATATGCTTCATCGACAAGCGGTTCAACGCTCCCAGATAAAACGGTGTTATGAACCGAAGACCGTACAGCTCGCCATAGAGTTCATTGTATCGATCTCTCTTTACAAGAGCCGTTTCGGGAATTACATTTCCACCGGCATCCATTAAGGCTTTCAAAAGGGCGGTCCGGTCCGGGTAATCTTTATAGGTCCAAAATTGGGTATGGTTGCCGTCTCCATCGATTACATCGAGATCTGAATAGATTATGTCGTGATTACGAGCGGTTAGGTCGTCTGCAAAGGCGAATAGGGCTCCATCGGAAAGAAGGTCGTCATCGCTGAAGTTGAGAAGATAATCGCCGTTCGCCAATTCCGCCGCACGCCTGAATCCAAGTGCGCCACCGATCTGGACTTCGTTTCTTGAATAAATAAGACCTGGGAGCTTTGTCTGATAGCTTTCGACGACGGCCGGGGTGTCATCATCGGAATTGTCGTCAACAACCACAACCTGGAGCTTGGGATAACGTTGGTTGACCAGACATTCGAGACTTTCGGATAAAAGGCGGCTTCGGTTTCGAGTGGGCAAAAGAATACTGATACTGGGAAGTTCTCTGGAAGGGGGCGTTTTCGTAGTGGGACTTGAGGACACAAGCAAATCTTGGCTTGACGTGGGAGGAATTTCTTTGTTCAGGCAACACTTCTTATATTTTTTCCCGCTACCGCAGGGGCATGGATCGTTGCGTTTATATTTCACACTTGGACCTCACGGACTTGACTCGTGGTTTCATGAAAGTCAATGCGTTTCATATTCGGACCTTAAATAATTATAGGGTGTGACGCAAGGAAATAAGCGGTGATTTGATTGCGGGAGCGACTGTGGGAGCCAAATGGAACCTGGGTTCGAGAGGATCGGGACGCGAAAAAAGGTAGGGAGAAAATACCAGGCAGACCACTATGCATAATATATCTTATGAGAACCTTATGTCATGTGAACAACACACCCTTTTTTAACGCATCATGCTGAATATTCACGACTAAAACAGGATTCTATTCTTGTTGGATCAGATGGCAATAGAAGTTTATCGGCCTTTTCGATATGGGGCAAACGGAGAACCCTTTGGCCCCAGTGCAAAAGCGTAGAGGTATCCTCCATTGGACAAAACATAGACCGTCTGCTTGAAAACGGTCGGAGGCGCCGAGATTCCAAGACCAGGAGTGAAACGCTGAACAAGGCGCTTTTCGCGGTAATTCATGAAATAGACACCCGATCCCGAAGTACTGAAAACCACATAACGGTTTTTGTAAGGCACCGGCTTAGACAGCGCACCTTCGGTTTCACCTTTGTAGAGCTCCTGGAACTCCATGAACCACTCTGTTTTTCCTGTTTCAAGATCAAGCGCGTAAAACGAATCTTCGGAGGCGGTCAGATAGAGAAGTCCATCGAGGAAAACGAGAGAGCTCGCCGACTTGATTTCGGCTTGCCATAGAACAATCCCGGACTCCGCATTCAGGCAATAGACGCCATTGTCGAATGAGGCCGTATAGATGAAGCCATCACGGACTAAAGGCGTGGCGTTTACATCATCGAAGCGAGCGCCCTTGCCCAGGTTGCGTCGCCACAGCAGTTCGCCGGTTTTCCGATTGAAAGCACAGAGAGTTCCCTGGGTGAACCCTTGTATGATCGTATCTTTCCAGACAACGGGTTTTGCATGGCGACGAATGGAAAGCGTCCCGTGATAATCTTCACGATGTTCCCACTTGAACTTGCCACTGGAGGCGTCAAGTGCCGTGAGCAAATCGGTTTGCGTGACGAAATAGACGATTCCGTCTTGAACGACAGGTGCTGCGACCACTTCGGATTTTAAGGGGTAAGACCAAAGCTCTTCAAAGGTGTTTTTATTGAGAGCGAGGAATTTCCCCGTCGATGTACCCAGGTACAAAGTTTGACCGTCGATCACCGGCTGACTGAAAATCTCTTCGCCGACCTTAAAGCTTTTAATCAGCTTTCCGGTGAAGCGGTCGAATTTCATCAGTTTCTTGGAGCGTCCCCCAACATACACGAAGCCATCGTCAACAGCGGCAACGCCATCTTCAAGCGGCTGATATTCTTGATAATTCAGGATGTCTCGTTCGGTAATCTGCGCGCGCCACAGCACGACCACGTCTTGGCCGTCCGGGTAAAAGATCGTTTTCTTCCAACCGGCAGCGTGGCGGGCTTTTTCGGAGCAACCCACACAAACCAAACTGGTGAAAATCAGGATCGATACGAACGCGAACCGAATGAAATGCTGGAACCGCGGACGCGCCATCAGCCGCCCTGCTTCATCTGGATGATGGGATTGATCGCGGAATCGATCGGATTGTCTTCAGGCTTTTCCGGTCCTTTGAGAACCGTCAACATCCGACGAACATCCGGCTTGATCGCGGTCTCAGGAAAATCAGCAAGAATACCTTCAAGTTCCTTCACCGCCTCATCGTTTTTCCCTTGCCGCTTGAGCAGCTTCGCGATGTAATAGCGGGCTTGGTCCTTAAAGGCATCGTCCCGTAAGCCTAGTACTTTTTTGTAGGTTTCGAGGGCTTTTTCAACATTGTCTTCGGCATCGTAGGATTGCGCAATGTTGTGATAGGCCAGGAAAAGAAACTCTTTGCCATCAGAACCGGAATCCTCAATAAACGTTTCGAAGGCCGCTCGTGCTTTCCCATACTGTTTGAGTTGGAAGTGGCAAGCACCGAGGAAAAAACGCGCTACGACACCATAGCTGGAACCGCCCTCTTCCTCGATGAAACCTTCGAACTTTTCGGATGCCGCGAGAAATTTGGCATCTTCGGTCTGGAAAGTCGGAGGGTCGGCATTCGGGTTCGCGTCTTCGCCTTTTACGACCTGGGCGTTGAACACGGCCATAGCTTTCGAGAATTTCTCGCTTATCTTGGCGTTGCGGCTATCGATGACGGCATTGATAATGACGGCAGCGAGTATCAAGGCCACAAAAGCGGCCAGATATGTGAAATAGCGTTTACGATATTCAACGACATGATTCAGAATCTGTTCGCCGCGGCTTTGAAACTGATCTGGTTCGTTAAGCTCTTTCTTTGTCAGCTTTTTCGCTTGGGCCACCGTCATTCCTCCTTGCCCGTCCAAAACGTCGGAATTAAAACTGGGCAACTATATAGAGCATCCCTTGCAAGTGTCAATCATTTTCTAGTGATTTTTCTACTAAATACACATTAATCCCAATTTAAAGCCAAGATTGAATCACAAAAATGCGAACCATAGGAACGCATAGAATGCCGGGACAGACTGGCACTTGCCACATTGCCCTTCCCTTTCTGTTGTGACCATGTGTAGAGAGACGGTCAATATCGGGGTAAATGGGCATGTTTTCAATAGACGAGCGCAAGATAAATAGCTTGACTGTCTATGGTATTTACGATAAGAATAGCCACTCATTTTGGGCCCACGTGGATGTCCCGCATAGCGGTAAAACAGTAGCGATGTGAGGCGATGATGGATGAATTAAGCGCTCTTCTGACCGCGCGTCGAGACAAGTTGACCAAGTTACGCGAGTTGGAAATCAACCCGTTTGCCAACGATTTCAAAGTTGTTCATACGGCAAATGAAGTCCACGAGAAATACGTAGACGCCACCGCTGAAGAATTGAAGACGGTCACGGATCGTTACACGGTGGCTGGGCGTCTTATGGCGATTCGATCTTTTGGGAACGCCGCCTTTGCCGTACTCAAAGATCGTACCGCGCGTATCCAGATTTTCGTTCAGAAAAAGCAGATCGGTCCCGACGCCTTTAAAATCTTCAAGTCTATGGATGTTGGCGATATTGTCGGCACATCCGGTACGCCTGTACGCACCAAGACCGGAGAGTTGACGCTGAACGTCGATGAAATCCGTCTTTTAACTAAAAATCTGAGACCGCTCCCCGAGAAATGGCACGGTCTGACCGATACCGAAATCCGTTATCGTCAGCGTTACCTTGATCTGGTGGTTAACGATGGAGTTACCGAGGTTTTTCGCAAACGAGCGCGCATCGTCCAGTTGATTCGGGAGTATCTGTCCGGGATGGACTTCCTGGAAGTCGAAACCCCCATGCTGCATAGTCTCGCGGGTGGCGCAACGGCAAGACCATTCGTGACTCACCATAACACTCTGGATATGGATCTTTTCCTGCGTATCGCTCCGGAGCTTTATCTGAAGCGTCTTCTCGTGGGGGGCATGGAGCGCGTGTTTGAAATCAACCGCAACTTCCGCAATGAGGGATTCAGCATCAAGCATAACCCGGAATTCACCATGCTGGAATTCTACTGGGCTTATGCAACCTTCGAAGACCTGATGACCCTCACGGAAGACATGATCAGCGGTATCGCAAAAGAAATCTGTGGTGATACAACGGTTACTTATCAAGGCCAGGCGATCAATTACGCCGCCCCTTGGGATCGTCTGACACCGACGGAAGCCATTGTTAAGTATAGCGATATCAGCCTTGACGACCTTGCCGAGCGCAGCCGCATGGAAACGGTGGCCGGAAAACTCGGGATCGAGAACATCGACCGCATGCCGGATGGCAAGCTGCTGATGGAAATTTACGAGGAAGTCGCTGAAGGAAAGATTATTCAGCCGACGTTCGTGGTCGATTTCCCGATCGAGGTCAGCCCGCTGGCCCGGAAAAAGGAAAGCGATCCCACGCTCACCGACCGTTTCGAGCTTATCGTGGCAGGACGAGAGATTGCCAACGCTTTCTCGGAATTGAACGATCCGATCGATCAGCGCGAGCGTTTTGAAATGCAGATCGAAGCACGCGAAGCAGGCGACGATGAAGCCCATGTCATGGACACCGATTATATCCGTGCTCTTGAATACGGCATGCCGCCGGCGGCCGGGGAAGGAATCGGTATCGATCGGCTGGTGATGTTGCTGACTGATTCCGCCTCCATCCGCGACGTCATTCTTTTTCCGCAGTTACGAAAAGAACAGCCTTAACCCGAAGCCGGACAGGACCAGATGTCCTTTGAGTCTTTTGTCGGAATTCGATATTTAAAGGCACGTAAATCGAGCGCCTTTCTATCAACGATAACCATGATCTCCATCGGAGGGGTGGCCGTCGGTGTGTGCGCTTTGATTGTCGTTTTGTCTGTCATGGCCGGTTTTGAAGAAGAACTTCGAGACAAAATCATCGGAGCCAATGCCCACGGCAATCTGATGAAAGTGACTTACGGCTTCAGTGAGTATCGCGACGTGGTTGAGGACTTGAACGAATTTCCGGAGATCATCGGAGCATCTCCCTTTCTGTTACGTGAAGTGATGATCAGTTCCGAAGCCAATGTCACCGGCTCCTTGATAAAAGGAATCGATCTCGAAACGACCGGTAGCGTTACGCAGTTACCCGAGAAGATGGAAGAAGGCAGCCTGGATTATCTGAAAGATCCTGGTCGTTTGCTTAAAGAAACCCGTGCAAAGATCGATGACCGTATTCAGGCAGGCGAATTCATGCCGCGTTTTTCCAGCCGTACCAAACGGCGCTATGGCGAAACGGAATTGCCTGGAATCGTTATCGGCAAAGAGATGGCGAAATATCTCAGTGTCTGGGTTGGCGACGAAATTAATGTGGTTAACCCTCTCGGAGGTGGACTGGGTCCAACCGGCCCTATTCCTTCGCACCAGTATTTCCGTGTAGCTGGTATCTTTTACATGGGAATGTTCGAGTATGACATGAAGTTTGCTTTCACGACAATCGCCGATTTACAAAAGTTTTCGTCGATGGATGATGATGTCACGGCTATCGAATTCAAGGTCCGATCCGAAAATCTTTACGATACAAGCGCGATCGGAGCACGTATCGTCGAGAAATTGGGAGGTTTTCCATATAAAGTTCGTGACTGGAAAGAAATGAACAAAAACCTGTTCGCCGCCCTGAAACTCGAACAATTGGCGATGTTTGTGATTCTGACTTTCATTACTCTGGTTGCCGCCTTCAACATTGCCTCGACACTGATCATGATGGTTCTAGAAAAAGGCAAGGAAATTGCGACGTTGAAGTCTATGGGAGCTGCTAATTCCGCTATCATGCGCATCTTCATGATCGATGGGCTTATTATCGGCTTGGTCGGCACTTTGATTGGGGTCGGATTGGGGTTCCTGCTCTGCGCTTTGATCCCGGTACTGGGTATCCAGCTTGATCCGGATGTCTACTACATGACCGGTCTTCCCGTGAAAATCCAACCCCTGCAAGTTGCGGCTATCATAGGCTCGGCTTTGCTGATTTCATGGTTGGCAACGCTTTATCCGGCCTGGCAAGCGGCACGGATGAATCCGGTGGACGGGCTGCGTTATGAGTAGCCATATTACCACCGCGACCGTTACGGGTGGCAGCCAATCTGCCTCCCCTATTATTCAGATCGAAGATCTCTGGAAATATTACCAGCTTGGTGAACGGCGGATAGACGTCCTGAAAGGGGTCAATCTTCGTTTTCACCCAGGTGAACGCGTGTCAATTGTTGGGAAGTCGGGTGCCGGAAAGAGTACCTTTCTGCAAGTTGTCGGCACACTTGATCAACCCAGCTCGGGGAGTGTCCGTTTCGAGGATCAGGATGTGTTCAACTTGTCGGACAAACATTTGGCCAGTTACCGAAATCGGACCATCGGTTTTGTCTTTCAGTTCCACTACCTGTTGCCCGATTTCACCGCTCTTGAAAACGTGATGATTCCCCTGCGTATTGCAAGAGTCAATCCGGTTGAAGCACGTGAACGGGCCGCTAAGCTGCTGTCTCAGGTCGATCTTTTAGAGCGATTGGAACATAAACCAGGTGAATTGTCCGGTGGCGAGCAACAGCGAGTCGCGATTGCGCGGGCGTTGGTAATGAATCCCAAGGTGCTTTTAGCTGATGAACCCACCGGAAATCTGGACGGCCAGACCGCCGAGGGAATACATGACCTGCTTTTGGAGTTAAACGAAATCTACGGCATGACACTTGTATGCGTCACCCATAATCCGAGTCTGGCGGACCGTATGCCCCGCCGCCTGGCCATGTTCGACGGCGTGATCCGTGAACGCGAAACGGAATGAGGCGGTAATGACGGTGCGCTGGCTTGGATTCTACTTGATTTTTCTTCTCCTTTTCGGGAGCTTGGCAGAGGCTCGTTCGGATCGAATCGCTGAAATTAACATTCAAGGCGCTAAGCGAGTCGAGCAGGAATCGATTCGAACGGTCTTGCATTCGCGACCCGGCGCGTTTTTTACCACTGAAAAGCTTCAAAAAGACGTGAAGGCGATCTACAAACTTGGTTACTTTACCGATGTGCAAATCGATGTAGCCGATTCAGACGCCGGTAAGATCCTGACTGTGATGGTTGAGGAACGACCCTCCGTCAAAGAAGTGAAGCTCGACGGAAACGATGAAGTGGATGATGACGATATCGAGGAAGTAATTGATATCAAGCCATTTTCCATCTTGAATCATGGCAAGATTTACCGAAACATCGACAAAATTCGAAATGTCTATATCGATAAGGGATTTTTCCTGGCTGATGTGGACTATGAAGTGACGATGGTCGATGACAATCAGGTTGTCATCACCTTCAAAATGAAGGAACGGGCCAAGGTAAAGGTCAAGAAAGTCGTCATACTCGGCAACGAGAAAATCAGCGACAAAGATCTTCAGAGCGTCATGCTCACCAAACCCGGCGATGCTCTCAGCTTTATCAGCAATTCCGGCCAATATCGCCACGAGATCGTCGAACGAGACGCCTTCATGATTGGTAACTACTATGCCGATCACGGTTATATCAATGCGAAAGTCGAATCTCCCCAGGTATCCATTTCTCCAGACCGCACCTTCGTCTACGTCACATTTCCGGTTACCGAGGGTGAACAATACACGATGGGCGATCTCGACTTCTCGGGTGATTTGTTTTACCCGAAAGAAAAAATGCACAAGAAGATCAGGTTGAAGAAAGATGAAATTTTCAACCGTTCCCTGTTTATGTCCGATCTCGAACGTATCACCGATTTGTATAAAGATCTCGGATATGCCTACGCAAATGTCACCCCCCTAACACGACCCGATGAAGAAAATCGTATTGTGAACGTGGAAATGCGTGTTGAAAAAGGTCACAAGGCCTGGATCGAACGTATCAACATCGTTGGGAATACCAAAACCAGAGACAAAGTGATCCGGCGCGAAATGCGGATTATGGAAGGTGAGCTTTATTCTTCGACAAAAATCCGTAAGTCAAAACGGAAGATCTACCAGCTCGGTTACTTCGAAACGGTTGAAATTACGGAAAGTCCGGGAAGTTCTGAAGATAAAGTCGAGCTGACAATCGAGGTCAAGGAACAACGTACCGGCACCTTCCAACTCGGTTTCGGATTCAGTTCCATCGACAGTTTCGTGTTTCAATCCCAGATTAACATGAACAATCTGTTCGGACGCGGCCAGTCTCTTTCGCTAATGGCCCAGATCTCTTCCAGCCGGAAGCAGTTCATGTTGCGCTTCTTCGAACCGTACTTAGCGGATACAAAGGTCAACTTCGGGTTTTCACTGTTCAATCAGTCGATTACCTATCCACGTCAAGGAGAATTCGGCAGCTATTCACGCGGTTCCTACGGAGCCGATATTACCTTCGGTTATCCTTTCTGGGAAGACATCACCCTCTTCCTGACCTACTCCATCAAAGACGTCAATATTGCGGTGGACAACCTGGTGCATTTGCACCTTTTCAAAAGCGGTTTGACGTCGAGTTTGGCTCTAACCGCACAGTATGACACGCGAAATAATCGGCTTTTCCCCACAGATGGAATGCTTCATCGCTTGAGCATGGAATACGCCGATAGCTATACCGGTTCCGATATCGAATTCTTAAAATTCAGCTTGAACTCCAAATACTACTTCCCGATCTACTGGAAGCTGGTTTTGGGTTTCAACTTCGATCTCGGTTACATCACCTCGATGGAAGAGCCTTTTGCCGATTTGATTGGCAAAAAGGATTTCCCCGGCGTGCCGATTGCCGAACGTTATCTGTTGGGTGGTATTTATTCGATTCGAGGCTATGAATTCGGATCGATTTCACCTACAATAGAGGTGATTCCACAAGATGATCCAGCCGGGTATCCGGTTAAGTACCTAATCGGTGGTAATAAGCAATTCCTGGCGAACATCGAGTTGGAATTCCCGGTGATCGAGGCGGCAGGAATCAAATGGGTCTTCTTCTTCGATGCCGGTAATACATGGAGTGAAGAACAACAGTTCTTCTACTTGGGCCAGAGCGGCCAAAATGAATACGATCTGCCTCTGGGCTTGTACATGAGCTATGGCTTCGGCTTCCGCTGGTACTCGCCTATTGGGCCGTTGCGTTTCGAATGGGGGCTGCCGATTTCAAAACGGCCTCAAGATGACGACATCTCTTTCGAGTTTTCGATAGGAAACCAATTTTAGGGAGGATATCTCATGTCTCGGTTTTTCACAGGACTCTTTATGGCGCTGTTGCTGATGGCTGTTGTGTGTCCCGGCACGTCTTATGCCAAAGACGCTAAAATTGGTTACGTTGATTTGCAGCGTGCTCTTCTTGAAGTGGAAGAAGGCAAACAAGCCAAAGCCGACCTGAAGGTTTACTTCGATCAGAAGCAAGCTAGTCTCGATAAGGAGTCCAATCGTCTTAAAGCAATGAAAGAAGATCTGGACAAACAGGAAATGATGATCGATCCGCAGGTAAAAGCTCAAAAAGAAGCCGAACTGCAGAAGAATTTCATGGAAGTACAGAAAATCTATTATCAGCTTCAAAACGAATTGAAAAGCAAAGAGTCGGAAGCCGTCGCGCCTATTCTTGAGAAAATGCAGATGATTCTGCAAGGCATTGCCGAGCGCGAGAGCTATGACCTCATCCTCGATAAAAACAGTTCCGGTATTGTCTATGCTCCGATGAAAAACGATCTGACCAGCGAACTGATCCGACTTTACGACCAAAAGTATGGAGCTAAAGGCGCAAGCCCCAAGAAATAATCGAACGTCTTACCTGTGGAGGAACGGCCAATGAAACTAAGTGTATTGGCCGAACGTATCGGCGGTCGCCTCATTGGCGACGGAGATGTGGATATTCAAGCGGCTGCTTCACTTGAAGAGGCAGGTGCTGGCCAGTTGTCCTATGTCGCGATGCATACCTATAGGGAAAAGGCGCTGACCACAAAAGCAGCTGCAATCCTCGTCGTCAGCGAAATTGAAGGATGCCCCGCAGCTCAGGTGGTTTGTGAAGATCCTTATCTCGGTTTTGCACGCGCCATGCTGGAGCTGCACCCGCCAGCCAGGTATCCGGCACGCATTTCCGATAAAGCGGAGATCGTCGATGCCGACATCGGCGAAGGCAGCCGTGTATTTCCTTTCGCTTACATTGGACAACACGTTAAGATCGGACGCCGTTGCGTGATCTTTCCTCACGTTTTTATCGCGGATAATGTTACGATCGGTGACGACTGTCTAATCTACTCCAACGTCAGTATTCGCGAAAAGACACAAATCGGCAACCGAGTCATTCTACAGGATGGTTGTCGAATCGGGACGGACGGCTACGGTTTCGCTCGCGAATCAGACGGGCACCACGTGAAAATTCCCCAGGTCGGACGGGTCGTTATCGAAGACGATGTCGAAATCGGAGCCAATTGCTGCATCGATCGCGCCACCTTTGCCGAAACCCGCATCGGTCACGGCACCAAATTTGACAACTTGGTCCAGGTTGGGCACAACGTTCGCATTGGGCATGACTGCCTTTTGGTCGCGCAAGTTGGGATTGCCGGTTCGGCAAAAATCGGTAACAACGTGACCCTGGCTGGCCAGTCCGGAGTCAGCGGGCATCTTTCGATTGGAGATGGAGCTACCATCGGCGGGAAATCGGGCGTGACACGAGATGTTCCCCCCGATGAGGTCTACACCGGGTATCCGGCGATGCCGCATCGCGTCTGGTCTCGTATTCAAAAAGCAATCATGCGTATCGTCAAGGAAGATGAGGAGAGCGAGAGATGATCCACCCCTCGGCGATTGTTCATCCGCAAGCCGAGTTGGCCGCAAACGTTGAGGTTGGGCCTTTCACCGTCATCGGTGCGGATGTGCATGTCGCAGCCGGGTGCCGTATCGGTTCGCATGTCGTATTGGAAGGTCGTTTGACTCTCGGCTCCAATTGTCGTGTTTTTCCCCATGCCGTTTTAGGGACCGATCCGCAAGACACGAAATACAGAGGCGAACCGAGTGAGCTGAAAATCGGTTCCGGCTGTGTTTTTCGCGAGTTCGTCACAGCCAACCGGGGTTCTGAAGCTGGCGGCGGCTTAACTGAAATCGGAGAAAATTGCTATTTCATGGCAAACGCCCACGTCGCACATGATTGTCATCTGGGCCGCGGTGTCGTGATGGCAAACAGTGTCGCGTTGGCCGGCCATGTGGACGTCGGTGATTACGCTTGGTTCGGCGGATTGGCGGGTGTTCACCAGTTCGTTCATATCGGCTCACACGCCTTCATTGCGGCAGGCGCTATGGTTCGCCGCGATGTTCCACCTTGCCTTATCGCAAAAGGAGACCGCGCTCGACTGGCGGGTTTAAACCGTATCGGACTCATGCGACGGGGTTTTTCCGAAGCACGTTTGAATCGTCTATCCGAGCTATATGCCCGCTTGGCATCCGAGCAGAGCTTGAATCTAGCTCCTGAGTGGCTAATCAAGCTTTCGGAGGTCAGTGAAGACTTCGAGCCTGACGCCCGACTGATCGGCGATTTTCTGAATAACTCTCAGGTAGGTGTGTCGGCTTTCATTGAAAGGCCATCCGAGTTGGAAACTTAGTCCGACGAGACTTAGATCGGGCTCATCGTAACAAGTGAAAGACTCAGCACCCGTATTTTTTCAATACGTCCATTACGTTCTCGACATTTCTCTCTTCAATTAAAGTCGCTCGGCGTACGGCTGCTTCCCCGACTTTATCAATCAGGTTTTGAATTTCAATTGGTTTTTCAAGGAAATCAACGGCTCCCTTTTTCATGGCTTCGACACTCTTGGCTACCGATCCATGTCCCGTTAGCAAAATCACCTGTAGATCCGGGTCGTTTTCCAATAGCCGACGAAGAGTCTCGATTCCGTCTATTCCAGGCATTTGCAAATCAAGAACAATCGCGTCGTAGGCCAGGCTTTCGTTGACCATCTTCAATGCTTCGCTTCCGTTTGTCGCAACGCTGACATCCAGACCTCTGTTTTCGAGACGCTCTTGTACGACACTCGTAAAACCCTGCTCGTCATCAACCAGCAAAATGCGCTCGTTTGCCATGGCTGCCTCCATGCCTATTGAGGATCAGACCCTTCATTCAATATAATCTTGAACGTATTTCGGCCTGATAAGTTTGTTTCTTTTACCAAAGACGCTCCGAGACGCTGCGACGCTTCAACGGCTGACGTCCATGCCTCCGAATCTTCCCAACCCTGCTCCAGTTCTCCGCCTTCTATCTTGATTTCGATGCTTGCGTCAACTTCTCGACATGAAACCACCAATGGCCCAGGTGCGCCATCAGAACTCAGAAAAGAATCAATCAACGAGAAAATCAACAAGCGATAGAGAAAAGGCGCACCGGTCCATGCTGAATTCTCGCAAGCCAGGTGGAATGAAACCGACGTCCCTCGGTTGGTTATGAGGCGTTCAAGCACCTTTAACATGTTTACGGTTTCATCAACGACATCAAACGTTTTTCGCGGATGATCGATGCTATGTGCAAAGCGATTCATGTTCTTGATGATATCCCGTCCGCGTGCGGCTTGAGCCACAATTCTTTCGGTCTGCTTGCGCCATTTTTCCAGTCCGACTTCGCCCCCACGCTCTTCCATCGCAACGAGGTCTTCCATCAAACCGCCGACTTGTCCCACAATCGACATCACGTTGTTGATTTCATGAGAGATGCTTGCCATGATTCTCCCGAAAAACAACATTTCGGTTTCACTTCGCGTCTGTTGGTTCTTCACCTGGTTCACAGTCTTCCTCCGTTAAAAACTCCGATGACTAGTTGTGGTGAAGTGAAATAGCCTCCTTCATTTTCTCGATAAGTTTATCGATGTTGATGGGCTTGATAATGTAATCGATAGCTCCGGCTTTCAGGCCTTCATCGCTGACCTCTTTGGACATATGTCCGGTAAGCAGGATGACGGGAAGATTGGGCTTGATTTTTTTAATGTTTTTCATGATCTCGACACCGTTCTCGCCGGGCAACTTGACGTCGAGAATCACAACATCGAACGTCTCACTTTCCAATGTTTCGATCGCTTTACGGCCGGAATGCACCCCGACTGCGGCAATATCTCGGATGTCGAGACGCTCAACCAAAGTCTCGATCAACTCTTCTTCGTCATCGACGATCAAAACACGAAAGTGCTCCATTTACTCCTCCGGCTGTGTCAAAGAACGATGAATCGGAAGGCTGATCGTGAAGGTCGTACCGACTCCGATCTCGCTCTCCACCTTCATCTCTCCACGCAGCTTTTTAACGATCCCATAGCAGATCGACAACCCCAAACCGGTTCCTTTTGATTTTTTTGTCGTATAGAAGGGTTCGAAAATACGGTTGAGATTCGCTTTCTCAATGCCTTGTCCGTCATCGGTGACGCTGACTTCGATATAGCCGGTCAAGACCTCGACGATCTTGATGTGGAGATGTCCACCGGCCTTCATGGCATCGAGAGAATTGTTGATGATATTCAAAAACAGTTGTTGCAATTGTCCTTTGTCGCTGTGAATCGTCGGCAAGGTATCCGATACATCCACGTGAATTTCAATTTTTCGATATTGCGCTTCTTTTTCCAAGAAGGCTAATACTTCTCGGATCATGGCATCGACTGCGATGGGCTCGATGCGTACATCCATGTGTCGAGCGAAACCCAACAATCGATGTGTGATAACGCTACAACGCTCGACTGAATTCAAGATGGAATGAACAAGCTTCTGAAATTTCTCTTTTTTAGGAAAATCGTCCAACGTGCCAATGATGTCTTGCAGCAACCCGGCTTTCTCATTGATAATGGCAAGCGGATTGTTGATTTCATGGGCGACGCCGGCTGCCAATCTCCCGATAGATGCCATTTTGTTCGTGTGCTCGTTGCTGTGTAAAGTCGCTTCGCGCCGGATATCGGAGATTTTAATGCGGGTCACCCAGTTGGAAGTGATTCCCATGATCAAAACGAAAATAGCCAACATGCTAAAAACAATCAGAAAAAAGATTTCACCTTGATAAGCCAGCCAGCCGGTCATCAACTGCTCTTTGTTCGACAAAGTCAGAAACACAAAGGGGGAATTCTTTATAAAAGCATACCCCATGATGTAACTTGCGTTATCGATTCGCACATCCTTATCGATTTCGATTCCTTCCACATACGGGGGAACCTCATGGGGGAAGGTGGCGAGCAGAGATCCGAACAAACGCGAGGGAGTCTGAAGTTCGCCTCCTGTGTTGATAATGAATGCATCGCTGTCGCGATGTAGGCCGGAAATCTGTATCTGCCGATTTAAAACTTCGGTGTCGATGGTGGCTCTGAAAATGGCAATGTCGCCTTGTTCCGTTTCCCGCTTGACGGCGATAATGAAATGCGGCAATTGGCGATGTCCCATAAATACATCGCTGACGTATACGTCCGACACCAGCATTTTGTGAAACCAGTCCTGGGATTTGTAGTCTTTGCCTTGCAGGTCGTACGGACCGATGTAGGTACGCATCACTCCTTTGGAATCAACGATGCCGATGTCAACGATGCCACCGAAGGAATTGCGCATGCGGCGGAACACGTTCGACAGCATTTTCGAGTCGTAAAGGTCGTTGATCGATTCGCGCGATATGACATATTTGGCCGCTGATACCCGTTCATCTAAAAACGATTCGATGGCACGTTTGCTGATCGCGGTGATGCGATGGATCGGTTGTGTGATTTCTTCATTGAACGATTTGCTGTACAGGTAATAGTTTACAGCCGAAACCACCACCAGCGGCACGATGGAAACGGCCGCAACGGCAAAAACGGTATTGCGCCACATTCGGCGATAACGTGAGGGTTGATGTCGCGTCAGAAGTTCCCCCGGCTCATCGGAAAAAACAAGCTTGTTAACCAATCGAGCCGGGAAATTCATCTGTTTGGGAGACGTTTCAAGATGTGCTTCTGTGTTTACCTCTTCAGGCATGGAATTATGTTGTTCGTGATCATTTGCCATTTGCTTGTGTCCATCCGCCATACCGGGGTTAATGGCCTCCACTTCCTAAAATATTCGATGCGGCAAAGCAAAGAATCACACATTCCAAAACGACGATACCAAGAAACAATTTATCACGCTTTTTGTAGTAAGCAGGTGCCAGTATCCCGGCAAAACAAAGGATCGTCATACCGGCCAACAAGACCACTCCCGCAAAATTGAGATAGTCTCCTTTCCCGAGCATCGAAACCCAGGACCAGCCGGTGGGCGCGCCTGATTGAGCCAAGTAGTCATCGACACTCATCGACCAGTAAGTCGGAATATCTTCCAATGGGATCTTAGGTTCGATCAAACCGGAAACGTAGAGAAAATAGGATAGCACCAAGATTGCGATGGCGAGCCAAGCTCCGTAGAACAGAGTATCGGCGTATCGAATTTGTTCAGGATCGGCCTTGCAGTCTTCTTGCGTGAGCGATTTTAATTCCTGTTCCATGAATGTCTCCATTCCCAAATCAGTATGTTAACACAAGTCGTTTCCCTAAATGCCGAAACCTTTGAGCAAGGCGCGAATTCCAGCAAAGAGCAGAACGCCGATAACAACGTAGCGAATCGATTTCGCCCTGACGCGCGCCAGGATCCCGACGCCAATGAACGAGCCCAGCATTAACCCGACAATCGAGGGGATCGCCATCAGCGGGATGACGCAACCGCGATTCAAGTAGATCCATGCGGCCGAGGTATCAGTGATCGATAACAGAAATTTACTGGTTCCCACCGCAATTTTCAGCGGAACACCCATCATGAGATTCAGAACCGGCAGGTTGGCCCAGCCCGCTCCCAGCCCAAACATACCGGCGATCAAGCCGATAAAGACAAACAAAATCAGCGCGTATCCGGTTCGATGCGTTTTCCACGAAATGACTTCGTTGGTAGACATCTCGTAGCAAAGTCCCTGCATGCCGAAAGCGCGCCCGATGGCGTCTTGTTTCTTGACGATAGGACGCTCGACGTTTTTGGACGTCAGGAGCAAAATCGCAATCCCGATAATCGTGGCCCCCAATAATATCTGCACAATGTCTGTCGGCAACGCAAGACCGATGAAAGCGCCCGCGATAGAACAGGTTGACGCGATAATGGCAAACGGCAGCGCCAACCGCAAACTGGCCAGGTTTCGTTTGAGCAGTCCCGGTCCCGCTGCCAACGCACCCGCCAAGGCCACCAGCAACCCGGCGCCACGAACGAAATCAAGATGGAAAGGGAAAAGGCCGCTTACAAGCGGAACATATAGCACCCCTCCCCCGACTCCTGCCAAAACGGCAAAGACGCCTAATACCAAGCAGAAAAAGAACAGAATGATCGGCCAAAACCACCAAGGCATGGTGTCTCCCGCCGCTGCGGCACCGGCCTCCATCTGTTGCGCTACTTCTGCAAATGCCGGTTGAGTCACGATCACAAAGAGCATGGCCAGCAAAAACCCACACACTACCAGAATTTTTGAACTTTTTTCGTTCAAAACGACCTCCCGCGTTGGTCGGATCAAATATTCAGGTTGTTTACACTAGTTGATTGCGATCCCTGATTGACTCACTACTTCTTCTTCGAATCCGATATATTTTCAGCTTCGCCAAATAAGCCAGCCTCGGCAAATGCCGCCGCAGCCATCGCGTTTTCCATCTTATTTCGGAAAGCCTTCTTCATCCGTGTGACAAGATCATCGATATTGACCGGTTTTTCCATGTAGTCGAAGGCACCCAGTTGCCGGGCCTGCTCTTCGTCTTTTTCTGTCCCATGACCGGTCAGAATGATGATTTGAATTTTGGGATAGGTTTTCTTAACACGTTTAAGCACCTCGATACCGTCGATGCCGGGCATCTTCAAATCGAGGACCATCACGTCGGGTTCCTTGTCCTCGACAAAAGATATCGCCTGTTCGCCATCGTAAACGGTGTCGGAACTCAGATCCCGCATTTGTAGACGCTCAGCTAATGCTTCTACAAATTCTTTCTCGTCATCGACCAGCAGTACTTTCATTTTCTTCATCGCTTCACTCCCTGTTGCCCAGGTTGCGCGTCCCAGTTCTCCAATATTATCACGTCAACGACTTATCGGTTCGTCGTCATCCGATTCCGTATAAATCTCCCGGCTCATGTTGAGGTCTCCGGCTTCAGCGAAAGCCACCGCTGTAGCCAAGCGTTCGAGTCGTTTGCGCAAGTTTGATTTGCCGGCCTGCTCGATTGAGCGATCCAACGCACATTTCAGTTTGTCGAGAAAATGATCCAGATCCAGAGGCAAGGCAAGATCCTGAAAAGCCCCCGCTTTCATGCTATCAATGGAAAGGCGCGTATTGTCAGGAGTGCTAAGGGTTATGACTTCCCAATCCGGGGCACTTTTCTTCACACGCCTTAACATACGCAGACCATCGCCGAGCAAATCTCTCAAACTGACGACAACAACCCCTACCGGTGAGCCGCGAGTCAATCGAAGAGTTTCAACTTCCCCTTGACTGATACCGGCTTCGTATCCCTTGGATCCCAACCTATCACGAAGGGCGTCCAAGAAGGTTCTATCGGAACCCACGAGCACAATGCGTGCAGGAACTGTAGCAACCGTAGGCGACATTAAGCGACCTCAGCCGTTCCGTACCAAATATTCAAGCCTGGAATGTTGAGGTCGTCGTTCACGCTTTCAACGGCTGCGACGCCGTACAACATGACGGCCCCCAGCTTCCGTTCCAGGTAATCCTCGATCGGCTCTTCGACATTCAACGCTTCCCGGGCCGCTTCCGGAGCATTCGCTTCTGCAAAAGCAGCCGCCGTCATCCAGTCTTCGACCGTTTGACGCAAATCCTTCGGTTCGGGCATGCCGGTAATCTCTTGTACGGCCTTCGCGTCGTTCGCCTCGCCGAACGCAACGGCGGTGGACCACTTCTCTAACCATTCACGCATATTTTTCATGATCGTCATGATTGATCTCCATAATTGTCAACAAGCCACGCCTCAATGAAATAGCAAGCATTGAGCCAATTTTCCTAAGCATCTATTATTGCAGAGATAATTATTGAAGCTGACGGTATCACACAAAACGCAAGAAACATTATGATACACTATGATACGATGTATTTGATCCAATTCGTTTCATTGTGAATCGAATCTAGCGGCGTTTCATTTCGTCTTTTAATAGAATTTATAGGTTTGGAAACACATCCCCGATTGCCAACTGACCTTCCACCAGCTTGACGAGAACCGACTCGTAGGAGCCAATAATGGAATCCAGAACTCGGACTTCTTTCCAGGTCAGGTAATCGTAATATTCCTGCTCGATGGCGCCGCAAACGAGAACATCCACTTGTTCTCGTAGCGCCATTTGGCAGAGTTCTTCAGCGGACGGAGCCGAAAGCACAAGCATTTTCTTGCTCTCCACACCATGTTTGGACACGGTTGCCAGCAACACTTCAACGGCAAGATCGAAGCGCGGTGCGACGTCATCCTTCTGAATCGGTATCATAGTCTTGCGTATCATTGCAGTCCGTGTTTCTTCATTTTTCGCCACAAAGTGGCGCGTGCCCAACCCAATTTTGCGGCCGCCTTGGCGCGATTCCCCCGGGTTGCAATCAATGCTTCGGCAATCATACGGCGTTCGATTTGTTGCCAATCAAGATTCTCATTGTTACCGTGCGGAATCGGCGGGAGCGCATCCGTCGCCAGCGTCTTGTCGCGCTCGGGAATTTCTTCGGAAATATCGACCGTCTGGCGCTCTTCCTTCAGATAGTCGGGGAGATCTCCGATCTCGATGCGCGAACCATCGCAGATGCTCACTGCATATTCGATGATATTCATCAGCTCGCGCACATTGCCCGGGTACTGATAGTTGCGTAAATGAAATTCAGCTTTGTCAGAAAAGCCTTTGATATCTTTGCCCAGTTTGTTTTTAAAGCGAATTAGAAAGTGCGATGCAAGTAGGAGAACATCATCTCCGCGCTCTCGCAGAGGAGGTAGGTCGATTCGAATGACTTTAAGTCGGTAGAGTAGATCGCGACGGAACAAGCCTTTGTTCGTCATGAACTCCAAATCTCGATGCGTGGCGGTGATGAGGCGAACATCAGTGGAGATATTTCGCGTCCCTCCTAAAGGCGAAACTTCACGGTCGTCCAGAACCGTTAGGAGTTTTACCTGCAAGGCCAGTGGTAAGTCGCCGATTTCCGTCAAATACAGTGTGCCTCCGTCGGCTAGCTGGAAACGCCCGGGCTTATCGCGGTCGGCCCCTGTAAAAGCGCCGCGTTTGTGGCCGAACAACTCGGATTCCATCAGGTTTTCGGGTAATGCCCCGCAGTTGACTTTGACATAAGCGCCGGCGTTCCTTGTTGACAACTTGTGGATAACGGCAGCTATCAGGTCTTTCCCGGTACCGGTTTCGCCGGTAACGAGGACTGTCGAGTCGGTTTGGGCTAGAATCGGAAGGCTCTTGAGCACCTTCAACATGCTGGGCGAATGACCGATAATCTCGGACCCCGACATTTCGATGGAATCCTGAGCGGGCAAACTCTCGTCTCGCGAAAGGTCCTCCAGAACCGCAAGCACGGCCACTGTTTCACCTTCGGAATTTGGAAGGGGGTGTGCATGAAGGCGCACAGGGACACGCTGACGCGACAAATTGATGATATCGCCTTCATCTTTGCAGGAAGATCCGTCCGAAAGAGCCGAAGCGACCGGCCAGTCGTAGCGATGAAAGCTACTCCGAAATACATAATAACCCAACAACCCGCAGATCCGTTCTTCGGCATATCCTGTCAACGCCTCAAAGGCCCGGTTCGCCATGTGAACCCGTAGCTGTTTATCAAGAATGACAGCCGCGATCGGCATGCCTTCCAAGACGGCATGCAGGTCAAGTATGGAGCTCAGAGGGCCCTCTTCCCGCGGGAAAGCAGGCGACTTGGGTGTTTTATCGGGATTTTTGCCGTTCATCGGGTTTTGACTTCGTTTAGGTTCAGAAATTTCAGCAATTAGTATATTACAGACCGACAGCTTTTGTCCAGTGTTTCATCTTGTTTCACATTGAAATCCTATGTCGCGAGTTTGTATTGACAACCAGTCTGAATTTGTATATTTTTAGTTGGAATAGAAAAACTAACCAACCTTTCAAAAAATGTAAGGAGGCGTATAACATGTCAACTTTAATCAAACTTTTATTTGTCGATGATGAGGCAGAGTTTGTCACTTACATGACCAAACACCTGGAACGCCACAACATCTCGGTTGCGGCGTTTACCGATCCGGTCAAGGCTTTGGAAGCGGCAAAAACCGAAAGCTACGAAGTCGGCCTGCTCGATTTGAAGATGCCGAATATGGATGGCGAAGAATTACTAAAAGAGTTGAAACAACTTGATCCGACCATGGAAATCATTATTTTGTCGGGACATGGCGGGATCGACTCGGCCTTCCGTCTCGGGCGTCAAGGTGCCTATGAGCTTCTTCAGAAACCCTGCGATTTCGACGAGTTAATCGATTCCATCAACACGGCCTTTTCAAAGCGTCTCAAAGCTTTGGACGCCAGCAGCAGCGAAAAAGTCGAGGCGGTTATGGCGGATCGCAGCAACAGTACTCCACTCGCGATTCTTGCCAGGCTTAAACGCATCGGAGACGGCATGACCGCTTCTGCTCTTGCTGAGTCGGGAGACCGAGAGGGGGCGCTTGAGGTTTTGAAGGACAAGTAGCTTCAACAATCTACATCCGGTGTTTTCCTGTGTGAGTTTGTCTTTGATCACGGCATCTCGATCTACAGGATTTTGATTTCGACACGTGTAAATCATTGGCAGGCTGTGTCTGTTGGAACCGAATTCTCGATGCCGCCGATCTTTTATTTCCCGGATACTTGCGTCCGCATTCTTTCCGTGTCAACATAGTTTGGTGTACCTGTTCATGTGCTTCTTGCAACATTTACCGGACGGGATTCGACCATGAAAAACATTGCGGTCGTCTATAAGAAAAGTAAGCCGGAAACACGTCAAGTGTTAGCGCAAGTTGTTGAGTTTCTACTGGAAGCCGATTGCTCTTTGCAAATCAGCAACGACCTCAGTTGGAATCATCGCCGTGTCAAGTTGATGCCGGAAGGCGAGATCGTCAATAACGCGGATGCACTGGTCGTTCTCGGCGGCGATGGCACCTTGATTCATGCTGCTCATTTGCTGGATGGCCGGGATGTTCCGGTACTGGGTATCAATCTCGGGCAACTCGGTTTTTTAACGGAAATTCCGACAAACGAAATCGAGACCGCACTCGATCGCATGCTAAGCGGCGATTTTGAAACCACGGAAAGACGCATGTTGCGTGTTTCGTTGTTACGAAGTGGAGAAGAGATCTTCTCACGCACGGTATTGAACGACATGGTTATCAACAAAGGCGCTCTGGCACGCATCATTCGGCTTGAGGCTTCGACGACACAAGGTCTAATGACCAGTTATCGCGCCGATGGGTTGATTGTTTCAACCCCGACCGGGTCAACTGCCTACAACATGTCTGCCGGGGGACCGGTCGTATATCCGACTCTCGACGCCTTCGTCATTACTCCCATTTGCCCGCATACTTTTGCCAACCGGCCGGTTGTATTACCCGATGATATTGAAATCTTTATCGAGTTGGCCGAAGCCAATGGCGAGGTTTATCTTACCCTCGACGGTCAGGAAGGTGTGCAGATGCTGGAAGGGGACCGGGTGGCTGTGCGCCGTGCTCTTCTAACGGTTAAGCTTATTCGCTCTCACCTGAGCGACTATTTCAATATTCTGCGCCACAAATTGGGTTGGGGGCAGTGCTGAATGCTGCAGCGTTTGACGATCCGGCATTTCGCCATCATCGATGAACTTGATCTCTCTTTTATCGATGGGTTGACAATTCTGACCGGCGAGACGGGTGCGGGCAAATCGATTTTAGTTGGTGCGCTTAACCTCATTATGGGAGGCCGCGCATCTGCCGATCTTGTTCGGACGGGATGCGACTATGCCGAAATCATGGCAGAATTCGTAATCCCCCCTCAAAGTCCCGTTTATGCTCAACTCAGCGAACTGGGTATCGAAGCCGAGGCGTGTCTCACTGTGCGCCGCCAGGTGATGCAGCGGGGTCGCAGCCGCGCCTGGATCAATGACCATCCGGTCACAGCCGGCAGCCTTTCCGAAATTGGCGAGCAACTGATAGACATTTCAAGCCAGCATCAGCATCAAAGTCTGTTGCAGGTCGACCAGCATCTTTTCCTGCTTGATCGTGTGGGGGGATTGGAAGGCCTACGCGAAGAAGTCACCCTGCTCTACCGCGAATTGGCAAAATGCGTTAAGGCGCACCGTAAACTCGAAAACACGGCTCGTTACAAGCTTGAACGTGAAGATTTTCTGCGTTTTCAACTCAAAGAGCTGGATAGGGCCGATTTCAGAGAAAACGAGGAAGACGAACTCGAAGCCGAACGCGATCTTTTAAGGCATTCCGAAAAGATTCGCGGGGCCTTGACCGCCGCGGCCGAACAAATAGGCGGAGATAGCGGTGCGGCTTCACGAACAGCGAAAACGAAAAGAGAATTGGAGCGCATTCAGGCTTATCTCAAGGATGCTCGGGAATGGATATCTCGCCTGCAAACGGTCCAACTGGAGTTGGACGATTTATCGCTTGGCATAAGCGAGCGTTTGCGCAAGCTCGATATCGATCCCAAACGTCTCGATGAAGTCGAAACGCGCCTTGCTCTACTTGCTCGGTTGTTGCGTAAACACGGACCGACTTTCGCCGATCTGAAGGCCAAACAAGCGGAGATGCAAACGGAACTGGCCGCGATGGAAGATCTTGAGGCCGCTCTAGATGGTACGCGCACCGCAATCGAGCATGCTCGGAAAGCCGTTCTTGGCCGCGCTTCTGTTCTCTCCGAAAAGCGCCGAATGGCTGCCTCGCATTTTTCGGAAGCGGTTGAAGACGAGCTTCGAAATCTGGCCATGCCGAAAACCCGTTTTGTCGTCCGGCTTTCCCCAAAATCCGCTGGTTCCGAAGAAACGATCGACGGAGCCGGAGTCTGCATCGGACCCGATGGTATCGACCATGTCGAGTTTTTGCTGTCACCCAACGTCGGAGAATCATTGCGGCCTTTGGCGCGGATTGCTTCGGGGGGCGAACTGTCGCGCATCATGCTGGCCATTAAAAGCGTCCTTCAAAACTCCGACCCCGTTTCATTGTCCGTGTTCGATGAAGTCGATTCGGGGATTGGCGGAGAAGTCGCGCATCGCCTGGGAGAAAAGATTCACGCCCTGTCGCGGACGCGCCAGGCAATCTGCATTACTCATCTTCCGCAAATCGCTGCCTACGCGGATACGCATTGGCATGTCACAAAGACCGTCACCGACAACCGGACTTTTTCGGAAGTGTCCCCGCTGTCCGACGACAACCAACGCGCCATGGAATTAGCCCATATGATGGCTGGAGAGGCAACCGGCTCCGCTTCTCTTCAAGCTGCTCACGATCTTCTACGTCATGCACGTTCAGCCGTTCAAGCAGATCGTTGCCGACCTTCGGTTGCAAAAAAGCATTTGCAGAGCTAGGTTCCGCTTGATAAGATTATAAAAGCGGTAAGTTCAAGCGATATTACTCGTATTATTTATGTCTGTTTAATCGCAGTCGTGAACCCTGTTGCTATGAGGTCTTTTCCCATGCTGATCAAATCCTGGCAAATAACGGATGTTGGCAAGAAACGCGATCACAACGAAGATTCCTTTCTGGTCAATTCCGATTTGCATCTTTTTCTGGTCGCGGATGGGATGGGCGGACACAATGCTGGTGAACGGGCCAGCCAGATTTCCGTGGAAACGATCGAACGTGAACTGATCAAACGGCTGCCGCAGATCTCGCCCCAAGAAAGCGGCACACAGATGATGTTTATCAGCGATGATCCGATTCTGGAGATATTGTCGGCCTCTGTTCAAGCGGCCTCCGGGGCTATCCTCGACGAAATCAAGCTCGATCACTCATTGTCGGGCATGGGAACGACGCTTTCCGGTTTGCTGTTGATCGATCAGCACGCCTATTTCATGCACGTTGGTGACAGCCGGATTTATCGCCTTCGCGGAAATGATTTCGAGCAGATATCGGTTGATCACTCCCTGGTTCAAGAACAGGTGGATGCGGGTCTTATCACGCAAGATGAAGCAAATAACAGTAAATACAAGAACATCATCACGCGCTCCGTTGGTTTCGAACGAAGTACCTTGCCCGATACGGGAAAACTAAGCTGCGCACCCGACGATTTATTTTTAATTTGCTCTGATGGTCTGTCCAATATGCTAAGTTCGGATGAAATCCAGGAAATCCTATCCAAAAAGGATCCCGATATTGCTTTAGAGTTCTTTGTCAACCTCGCAAATTCGCGAGGTGGTGACGATAATATTACGGCCCTGATTGTTCGAATTGAGAACGAGACTGATTGACTCGATTGCCCCCTACCCCAGTCCTCCACCCGTCAGCCTTAACCTGAAGTACTTATCAGCATTCTGAATTTGTATATATATCCATACAGTTATCAGAGTTAAAAACATTTTATTCACAGTAGTATCCACATGTTATTCACATTTCTTATCGCTCCATTGCTTCTGAATTTTATCCAAATGTAAAATCCAACCACCCTAAATACCGACGCATTCACAGGCGCTTTTCAATAAATATTCTTGACAATCACGGCATGTGAGGCATACGATTGCGTCATTCGTGCTATCCGCACTTTCTTTGCATCTTAATTCGTCGCTTCACTTGGAGGTAAACATGTCCCGTTTTATGACCGCTACCTTACTCGTGCTTGTCTTGGTTTCGTTTGCAGCTGCCGGTTGCGGCGGTGACTCGGAGGATCTCGCCTACGTTATCCTGCATAATGACTTCGACAACCCCGAAATGGAATTCAATCCCCCGTGGACGGTCTGCCAGTCCAGTTACATGGGGGTTCAATTTGGTGAAATCCAAATAGGTGAGAAAAGTGTTGAACTTGAAGTTCCTCCGGGCGTCGACAACGTTCTGATGGTGCTGGCCTGGGATGATCCCGATTGCAATCCCGAGAATTGCTTGCCGGTCGCGAGCCGAAACGAGGAAGAGGTTGTCGTCGATCAGGAACGAACGATTTCGATCAACATGCCGAACCACCAAGGCCCTTGCCCTCCCGAAGGCGTGCAACCGATCCCGGAGGAGCTTTACAATCGTATTCTGGAAATGTATCCCGAATATGAATTCCTGCCCTATGACCGACGAACCGAGAATACGCAATGTGCTGAATAATCACGATTGGGGGACGCAAGTCCCCTTTTTGACTAAACGCTCGCTACGGCCTGGATCCAATTCCGGATTTTTTGGCTTTATAGGAGAGCGATGACTGCCTCATTCGCATATCTCAAGGGATTGATCGCGATCATCCTCTTGCTCGGCATGTTTCCGCTCGTACAAGGCTGCGAAGAGATTTATCCGGAAATCGTGGTGCAGAACACTATTGACGACCACATCCTGATTCGCAATATCAGTTTCAATGGTTGCATATGGGATGAGATGCTCGCCTTTGAGGATTCGACCCGTCCAGGGCGCTGCCTGCCCGGATCGGATCGCATTCATTTCCAGAAATTCGACCCTAAAAAATACTGTGAAGAACAGGTTGACGACGGTGTGATCGACGGGTTGTGTTTTTGTGATGAGGAAGACGAACCGGATGCCGACCCCATGGATACCGGTCTGATCAACGAAGAACCGATGTGGTTCAACTATCAAACCAAAACGACTTACGACGTCGGCCACGGCAGTTTTCATCTCTTCGACCTAACCGCCGATGATTTGGAGCAGGACTTCTCCGTTCCCGGCCCCTATGGACACTAGTGAAAATTCATGCTGGTTCAACTTCTTCTGTTGCTGTTAACACAAGTCTCCGATCCAACGGGAATCGCCGCTCTGGACGAACCGGACGCACCTGCCGAATCAGTTTCGGCGGAAACGGAAGAAGCTTCAGAGGACTTCGCGGATACGCCTTCAGTGGGATCCGCGACGGATTCCGCGGATAGCTTTTCCCTGCCTGAAGTGACCGTCGAAGGCGCGAAACCGCTCGGCAAAGACGCCACATCCGATGCTACGCATGTCTCTGGAGAGAAACTGCGAAATTCCGCTCGCGGCAGTGCCGTTGAGGCATTGAGCCAGGAATCGGCGGATATCTACGTGTCAGGCCGTGGAAATGGCGTACATGGCGTGTCTAACGGCGCGTCAGGAGCCATTCACGTCCGGGGGTTAGGCGGGAGTCCGAACGCACAGGTTTTAGTTGTCGAGGATGGCGTTCCGGATTATCAGGGAATCTTCGGCCACCCGATCCCGGATGCCTATGTTCCGTTTCTCATCGAAGAAGTTCGAGTTGTCAAAGGGGGCGACTCGACGCTGTACGGCACCAACGCTTTGGGTGGAGTTATTTTAATCGAGAATCGTTGGCGACGAGAAGCCGGATTCGAGCTTGAAAACGACGCCGCTTACGGCAGCTTTCAATCGATACGCGAAACTGTCGCCTTCCTGGGCCGCTGGGGCGATTGGGACCTCGCCAGTGCCTTCCATTACTTTCGAACCGACGGTCATCGGGATAGCTCGGGAGGGATGAACCTGGTTGCCTCGAACGGTCTGCGCTGGCGACTGCTACCTGAAGTCTCCCTGACTCTACGAAATAAAGTCGTTCATCTTGAAGGAGAAGATCCGGGCCCGGCGACTCACCCGAATTCGGGGCACTGGTATAACGTCTGGCGGGATAGCGTGTCATTAAGACTCGATTATGAGCATAAATGGTTCGATTTTCGTTTGCTGCCGTTCTTGAATGTCGGTGTCCATCGTTTGTACGACGGGTTTTATTCCGAAGACTATGTTACCGGAGTTAATGCGGAATTCGACATCCATCTTCACAAAACATTGGATCTGCTTCTCGGAATATCGGGGGAATGGGTTGAAGGCGAAGTCACGGATCGTATTGAGCAGGAAGATGAAGATGTGAAGGGTGTCGCCAATTACGCCTTTTTCAATCAGCTCACTTGGAAGCCGATCAAAGGCTTGAGCCTTGTTCTCGGCTCGCGGGAATTGCTGAGCACCAAATACGGTTTTGTTTTCCTTTACAAAGGGGGCGCTCGCTGGGAGTTTTACAAAGGCTTGCATCTTCGTTCACGGATTACGCGAAATTTCCGACAACCCACTCTGCGCGAGCTTTACCTGCCCTTCCCTTCGGCCAACCCGGATTTGAAGCCTGAATACTCTCTCAACTGGGACGTCGGCTTTGGGCTGGACTTCGAACATGTCGAATTTTCGACCAGCGGATATCGAACCCAGGCCGATAACATGATAAAGTATTTCGGTTCCTGGCCGTCATCGGAAGTGGTGAATATCGATGAAGTGGTCATCTGGGGTGTGGAAGGCCGTCTGGGGTTGAAAAAGCTCGGCCCTGTAAGCCTTTCCGTAACTGGTAATTGGCAAGATATCGGCCGCTATACCAAGCAAAACCCCGATGCGAAGGTCAACTTTAGCATCGAGGCAAACCATGACTTCGGCGAGCATTGGATTGCCGGGTGCATCAGCGGTGAATGGGTGCACGGCTTGTATATGGAAAACTACAAACGCGACGCTATCGACAATGTCTTCTTCATCGATCTGACCGTCCGCTATCGCTATGAGCCGAATGAGCGGGGCTTCGCAGTCGAACCGTATGTGTTGATACGAAATATTCTCAATCAACCCTACGAGTACATTAAAAGTTATCCCATGCCGGGGCTCAACACCATGGCAGGATTGAAGGTAAGGATCTGATATGGCTAGCGGCAAGCGATTGTTTACCTCACGCGAGTTGGCAATGTGCGGACTATTCGGCGCGGCGGGCTTGTTGTTGCCGGTTTTATTTCATGCTCTGCACCTGGGTCACATCTTCATGCCGATGTATCTGCCTTTGCTGGCCCTGGGCTTTTTCGTATCGCCCGCTCCCGCCGCTTTGACAGCCTTGGTCGTTCCGTTGCTTTCGGGTGTTGTGACCGGTATGCCGCCCTTTTACCCGCCGGTTGCCGTTCTGATGGCGATTGAACTTTCGATCATGGCCGCTCTGCTTGCCTTGGCCTGCAAGAAACGTCCGAAGCTGAACGAATGGCTGGTGTTGATTCCTGTTTTGTTTATCGGCAGAATATTATATGTTGCCATGATCTATGGGGTCTCGCTTGTCATTGAGCTTCCCGCCGCTTTCGTGGCGGGTGCATCGTTCATTAGTGGCTGGCCGGGGCTGATCCTCATGATGATCGTGATTCCTCCGTTGGCTCGTTTGGCGAAATCACGAAATTATCAAGCGTAAAAGGGGTAAAAACATGACACACCCTTCTGTAAGCGACTACTTCGATTCCATCGCCGACAAATGGGATGGTTGGATGGACATGGACAGCATCAACCGCCGTATTTCCGCTGGCTTGTCGCGTTTTGGCATCACAGCGGGGGAATGCGTTCTGGATGTCGGTTGTGGGACCGGCAATCTGACCCGTAAACTTTTAGAACGGTTGGATGAATCGGGACGTGTCATGGCCGTTGACGTGTCTCCGCAGATGATCGAACTAGCTAAAGCCAAAAATCCCGATCCGCGGTCCGTTTTTCATGTGGCGGATGTCTGTTGCCTGCCGGTCGAGGATCGGTCTCTCGACCGGGTTTTGTGTTTCTCGATGTGGCCGCACGTGGAGGAGCCGGAAAAGGCGCTGTTAGAAATTAAGCGGGTGCTGAAGCCGGGAGGCTTCCTTCACATCTGGCATATCGACTCTCGCGAGACCATCAACCATATTCATGCCAATGCGGGCAGGCGAGGCCGTCAAAACGCATGTTTTAATCCCGGCCGAAGAGTTATCAAAACTTGTAACAGCTGCAAATCTAACGGTTTTAACGCAGGTCGATTCAACCGAGGAATACATTGTAACCGCCCTGAATCCCAAAGATTAACGATGAGTTGCAACCGCTTTATCGAAGTTTGGGGAAGCGCGCAAGGACCGGTGAAACGCCTTTCGTTACATGTCCGCCTTTTGATTGGCGTCCTCCTTTTCAGCGCGACTCTCATTGCAGACCCGGCCTCATCGGGGGGGCTGGTTTTGTCACTGACGATTCCGGCTGTGTGGTTTTTGTTAGTCCGGCCCCCAAAACTGCTTGTCGGCCCCCTTCTTTCGTTTGCTTTTATCCTGTTTATTCCTTTCTTCCTTCTAACTCCTTGGATTGAGAGCTATTCTTCGGCATCGACCTCTTTGATCCCCATGCCCTGGGCGGTTCCTTGGCGAATTGCGATCAGGGGCGCAAGTACGATGTGTATCACGGCGTGGACGGCCTCGGCGTTGACACTTCCCGAGCTTGAGCGATCCTTCAAACGCCTTCATGTTCCGCGCCCACTGGCGATGCTTCTTTTGCAAATCATCCATCAAGCGCATGCTCTCGCTCACGAAACACACGGCATTCTCCAGGCTGTCAATGTTCGAGGTGGATTGAGTGGCTGGCGATCGATGATGGCGCTTTCAACGGCGCTCCCACGCGTCTGGTTGCCCCGGGTTTTGTATCGCGCCGAACGTGTCGGTGATGCGATGGAAATACGAAATTACAATTACGACCTCGATCGTTCAAAGAAGGGGGAAAACAACCCAAGCTGGGCCATTTCCGACAGTCTTTCAACGGTCTTTGCCGTGTGCATCTTACTCGGCTCTGTTCTTATCCGATGGATGGAAACAACATGATCGAGCTATCCTGCCAAAAGGTCTGCGTCACCTACCCGCATGCATCGGAGCCGACCCTGAATGGCATTTTCGTTCCGTATTCCGCCTGGGGAGCGAACCGCGCTTTTGGGCTTGAACGGAACAGGCAAAACCACCCTTCTGAAGACAATCGTCGGATTGCTCCCGCACGTAGGTGAAATCAGGGTTGGTGAAACGATCGTCAGTCCCGAAACACATTCGAATATCCGGCGAAAAGTCGGATACTTGTTCAATGTCCCCGAAGAGCAGCTTCTCTTCCCGCGTGTGCTCGATGATGTCGCTTTCGGGCTTAAAAGCTTGGGGATGAAAAAAGCCGAAGCGGAACGACAGGCTCTCGAAACCTTGACCCTGCTTGAAGCACAGGATCTGGCGGATAGGCTGGTTCTACGATCTTTCCCATGGACAAAAGCAGCGTGTAGCACTCGCGGGAGTGATGGTCATGAGGCCGGAACTGCTGCTGCTGGACGAACCGACGGCCGGTCTGGACCCGCCTGGCAAAAACCGACTCGCGGAGCTTTTAGCGAGTTTGGATGCTTCCATGTTTGATCGCCACTCACGACATCGCTTTCGCACGCAAGGTCTGCCGTCAGCCCCCTGTTGTTGGACGTGTCCGGAGAGGCCGCAACGGAAAACGGACTATGAAACGCTTATGAAAAAATGGGAGCTGAAATAGCCTTATTCAGACTCGGTTTTTTCGTCTCCTGCTTCTTCATTTTCATCGGTTTCTTTTTCTTGTTCTTTTTTCGCCGAATTCGCGTAAGGACAGTCCCCGGATCGAGCCTTCATTTTCCCACATTCTTGCCCCTCGCCTTTGCAGGGGCAACCTCCTTCATTTTTCGCACAGCCCGTCCCGTCCGATTTTTGCATTCCAGGACAACCGCCTTTCCCGCGCTTCATGCACGGACACCCGGATGCGGTGTCGGCTTTGGCCGTTTCGGATTTGTCGGTGACGTCGTTTTTGTCTTTTCCACCGTACGGACATTGTGCGATGGCTGGAGTGAGGCCCTCAAAGTCAGCAGAATTGCAATCCAACGCATTCTCATGATCGGTAAAATCGTCATCCACAAACGCAAACGCATCAGGCACGGCTATAACAGACATCGCCAGGATGAAAAACAGCGTAACGATAACGTTCGATGTGAGTTTCTCAACTACGTGCATTTTCATGTGAGTCTCCTAAAATGACAGTCTAGTCGACCGAGAATGAATGATGACTTTCATCATCCATCCGCCAAAACGATTGTATTCTAGTAAAAGAACAGAAATAACGCGAGAATATTCCGAGATCATATAGGGATACTTCCGGCGCTTTCCGTATGGTCTCGTTTTCTCTTTGGAAAGTGTAAAGCAGGCTTGACGAATTGGAGTGAGATCCGAAACTGCTCTGAAACCTTAGATTCACTTGCGTATTTTAAGAATATTTTCTATCATTCTGGCATTATGTATCAAGTATTCTTTACAGAACAGAGAGACAGTCCAGTTGTTGCTCGCTTGGTTTGTCAACTAATCAAGACGGGGCCAATGCGGTTGTTTGTCTTTCTCGTTCTAACGCTATTTTTAACCCTTTCGACAGCTGTAGCCCAATCGCCTGATTCCGAGAACCTGTTTCGCGAAGCGTTGATTTGTTACGGCGAGTTGAATTACAGCTGCACGCTTGACAAGCTTACACAAGCTGAAGAAATCGCGAGTCGCAGTAAAGACAAAACCTATTCGCTATCCGACATCTATGAATACAAGGCCTATACGCTTGTCGCTCTTGGACGTGAAGCAGAGGCAGAGGCCTCTTTTCGCAGCTTGATGCGTTTAAATCCGGATTTTGTTCTTTCCGAACAACAGGTTTCCCCCAAGATCTACCGTGTTTATAAAAAAGCCAAGCTGGAAATGGAAACGCTTCGGCCTCCCGTTGTTGTTGAACCTGCCCCGAAACCCGAGCAAATTCCTGAAGTCGCTCCAGTTCCCGAACCCCCAATAGAACCGGTTTCCGAACCTCCCCGCTGGCCGATCATTCAAAGAGCCGCCGGAGCGAGTGCGGGTGCTGCCTTTCTGGTCGGCAACGACACCGATTATTTCAATGTCGGTTATTTCGTTTCGGCATCGGCGGAGGCGGCAGTCGGACAAGGATTCACGTTAGGTGGACGTATATGGTTTCAACAACACGCGGGTAAAGACGACAACCGGAACCTGAATGTTCTGGGAATTCTCTTCAACCCAGCCTGGAACTATCACCTTTCGCGTTTCTGGATGCAAATACCCGTTGCGGTCGGTCCGGTCTTTTTCGGATGGGATGGCATCGACGACCGTGCCGGTCTGATCTGGCTTTTCGACCCCGCCTTTTTCGTTCGTTTGCACGCGAATGTGGCTATCGGCTTGAACGTCGGTCCCGGCGGGGTCGTTCGGTTCGAACCGGCGGAAAGTTCGACCTTTTTAATGACCGGCTTAAAACTCATCGGATCTTGGTAAGGTAGGAGCTTAAGTATGTGGCTAGTCGAATTGATAGCTGAAATCGATGGTGAAACGATTCAACGAACCTATTCGAAGGATCACATCTTGATCGGGCGCGCCGTTTCGAACGATTTTTTTCTTCACGACCCGCGCGTTTCGAGTTTGCATGGGCAGTTGGTCTTCCGGGACGGTCGATATTTTTATCAGGATCTGCAGAGCACGAACGGCTCGATGGTGGAAGTCGATGGCGAACAATTCGTTGTGGACGGCATCAAGTTCAAAGAACGCGAAATCCGGGATGGCGACTCGCTACTTCTGGGTGATATCCAATCTCCAACGCGCATACATGTCCGGCTTTTCGAGGGGGAAGCGGAGGGCGAATCCAAAGACGAAAGTGGAAAGACGATTTTAGCTTCTCGCGCGATCTCGGATTTCTCGCTGCTTTCTCAACAGATTCTCGATGATAAATCCTTGGTGCGCTCATTGTTCCGCTTTCAGAAAGAAATCCACGAACGCGACAAGGCACAAGACATTTACCAACATGTCGCCCTCTTTCTGCTCAACCACGTTCCCAACGCCGAATATGTGGCCCTGCATCGGGAAGAAACAACCATCGATAGCAAATGGCGACAGGTTTACTTTACAAGCAAAACCAAAGATATTTCGGCGGACCTCACCCGCGCGGATGTCTGGTTTGATGAAGGCTGGACCCAACGCCGGGCTTTGCTGCTTGATGCGGAACAGATTGTCGGGCTGCGCGTCGCCGGTCAGGCTGCCAAACCCCTACGAACCATGATTCTTTCTCCTCTTATCCAGCAGGAGCGTGTCATCGGTTTCGTCGAAATCGGAAATACATCTCATTCCATCGCTTTAAACGAGCACGATTTGGATCTCGTTTCGCTGATCACCTATGTTTTTTCAGCCCGTGTCGTCAACCTTCGTCTGATCGAGGTCGTAAGAGAAGCGGAAGAGAAACTGAAGAACGAAAATGTGTATCTGAAATCCATGATTAGGCAAACCGAGGACGATCGACGTCTGATCGGAAACTCGAACGCCATGCAGTCCGTGCGCCGGCAGATTGAAACCGTCGGGCCTTCCGAGTTGACGGTGATGATTCTTGGCGATACGGGTACGGGCAAAGAAGTAGTCGCCCAATCGATTCACAAACAATCGAAACGCAGCGGGGCGATTTTTGCCGCCGTCAATTGCGGAACCTTTTCGGATACATTGTTGGAAAGCGAGTTGTTCGGCCATGTCAAAGGGGCCTTTACCGGTGCGATCGACAACAAGAAAGGGCTTTTCGAAGTGGCGGACGGAGGCACTCTTTTCCTGGATGAAATAGGCGAAACCCCCTTCCACCTTCAGGTCAAATTGTTGCGTGCGCTTCAAGAGGGCGAGGTAATGGCCGTGGGAGCCACGCAACCTCGCAAAGTCAACGTGCGAGTAATCTGCGCCACGAACAAAAATCTCGAAGAAGAAGTTGCGGCGGGACGCTTCCGCGAGGATCTGTATTATCGCATCAACACCTTTCCCATCAGTCTCCCTCCGCTACGCGAGCGTCCCGACGACATCGAATTGCTGGCGCGACATTTTCTGCGTATGTACCAACGCGAGACAAAAAAATACGGGAACGACTTTTCACCGAGTTGCATACAGGAATTGCGCCGTAGCCCCTTCCCCGGAAACGTTCGCCATTTAAAAAACGAGATTCAACGAGCTCTTTTGATGGTCGAGCCCAATGAACCCATCGAAATCCGGCATTTTTCGCCGATGATTTCCAAGCCCGGAGTCAATGGTAAAGAAGAAAAAATCGTATTCAACGGCCGAAGCTTGAAAGAAGTCCTCGACGCTTATGAAATCAGGGTCATTCGGCGGGCACTTGAGAATAACAACTGGAATCGGTCGAAAACGGCTCAGATTCTTGGGATTTCGCGTCAAGCCTTCATGGCGAAACTTTCCAAATTCAAAATTACCCCCGACGATTGATTGCCCTTCGATGTCGTCCCGCAAGTGGGAATTTCGTTCTGCCTTGAAATCGCCGGCCGTTCGGTCTAAGATTGTATTTACAACACTGAAAGTGATCATTCACCATCGCTCAGGTTCTCGATAACGAACGGGATCTTTCCGAAGATGCAGGGAGTTAACGATGTCATGGCGCGCAGTTCGATGGTTTTGCATGGGTCTGGGCCTTTGTCTTCTTGTCGGAGGATGCGGCTCAAGTGATCTATCTGCCGATTCGCTTCCCGACGGCGATTCGGTCACGGGCATCTGCAAGGAAGATTCGGACTGCCAGGATGACACGATCTGCTACGTTCCGCCCGGCAGTGTTGATGGCTGGGGAATCTGCGTTCCCGAAGATCCGGGCGATGGCGACCGGGAGACCGATTTGGACGAGCCTTCCGACGGAGATATCCCCGATGGAGACCTTCTTCCCGGCGATGGCGAGAAAGAAATGGAAATCCCGTCCGATGAAGATCATTTGATCGATGGCGATCGCGACTTGGACGAAGATCTCGATGCCGAATCCGATTTCGACTTCGATGTTACGGAGAGCGATCCGGATGAGATCGACTGGGGCGATTACGAATGTGTCGATCCGGCTTCCATCGATTACACTTGCACCATGGGCGTAGAGGAAACCTGCCCCGGTGGTTGGTGCCTATTGGGGATCTGTATCGGGCCTGTCGTCAATCAGGATAGATGGGCAACCTGCGGCGATGGCTTGTGCGATCCTTGCGAAACCCCCGATGGCTGTCCGGCCGATTGCGCCTCGCATCCTGCATTCAGCGGTGAAAAAGACTACTCGAATGAAACGACGATCACGGTTTGGCTTCATGGATTCAGCAACAAAGGCAATGCCGATCTTGAACAAACCGTTTACGGCGCAACTCGCAGTTGCAGCGGAATTCTCGATATGATGCGACAAAACGGCATCGATCGTCCCTGCGGCGATACACCTGCGGGGGCGTCTTCCCCGCAAGGATTTTTCAAAATCGAGTACTACGGGGCGATACCGGATCCGATCTATACAAACGACGAAATCGAGGAAATCGAGCAATATCCTTACGATGGCCCCGAAACACTTCACCGCTACGGGTTGATCGTGGCCAAATACTTACGCCACAAACTCGAAGAAACGGGTGCCACCCACATCAACCTGACCTGCCATTCCATGGGATGCTACGTTACTCGTTATGTCATAGAAAACAACCTCGAAAATCTGGCCGCCGAAAACCGGTTCGTTCGCTGGTTCACCTCGGCGGGCGTCATCGCCGGGGCCCGTCTGGCGCGTCTGTACGGCAATCCGGTCGTTCAGGGGATCGGTGGATTATTGGGTGTCGTCGGTTTGCAACTGGCCGATTTCATTATCATGCATCCCGACATTGCCATGGATGAAGTGGCGGCCTGGGACCACAAGCTGTATGAAGCCAATTCCCCTTACTTCGGTGGAATGCTGATTCATCACGGCTGTGCCACCGATCCGCGCATCGAGGAGGCCTTAGGCATTCAGCTACTCGATATCGACAACCCCACCCATGAGCCGAACGACGGCATCATGTACACTTTCGATGAATTCTTCCACGATCAACCCGAAGCGCTGGCTTTCAAAACGCCTTCGGGGCAAACCGTGCGTCCGACTCACACGACGTTTTATATCGACCACATGAATTATCCCGACACCGAAGGCGCGGGACTCTTGGCGACCGCCGGATTATTCCACGACCGCAAGGTCCGTATCACCCTCGACGAAGTCCACCTGTTTTCGGATCGCGAGAATCACAGCCTGGGCGATGGGGAAAACGGCGTGGCTCCGGCTGAAATCAGTTTCGAATCATCCGTGCGATTCAATCCGTACATCCAGGAGACCTTCGGCAAAAACGTGGTGGTTCACGAAAGTAAAGTGGAGCACCGCGCACCGGATCTGTACATCCACCCCGACGGAGTCGAAGTTCAAGCGCCGGGGCTCGTGATCTTCGAAGGTCCGGTTTTCGATGCCATGACCCAATTGACCCTGAGCATGAAGCTTTTAGAAGTGGATTTTTACGAGCGCTACAACGTGAACGAATGGCGCTTCGATCCACACGAAGAACTGGTTTCGTTCAGTGGCCAGGTGCCGTTGACGGATCACACGTTCGAAGCGAACAGCCCGTACGCGAAAATCGTTTTGCGTGTTGAAATGTTCGAGTTATTCTAATACTTCAAGCAACCCGTCTGGCCAAAATCGTTTTCATGATCCGAAGTTTATGACGGCTTTCCCGGAGGCATGTCCTTCTTCGACATAGCGGATCGCCTCAGGAACCTCGTTGAACGAGTAGCGCCGATGGATGACGGGTTTGATTTTGCCGGCTTCCAGAAGCTCCTTGATAAAGGTCAGATCGTTTTGATTCGGCATGGCCATCAGGATTTTCATTTTCTGGCGTCCGGCCAGGAAAAGCCATGGTCCGATCAGCATGGCCTGGAGCATCTGAGTCCCGGCTCCGCCGCTCGTAACGTAGATCCCCGTCGCACTGAGCGCGCGTTTATAATCGAAAATCGACCGATTTCCGTTGACGGCATGAACGAGATCATAACGCTGGCCATTACTTGCGAAATCATCTTTTGTGTAGTCAATAACGTGGTCTGCTCCAAGCGTTTGTACCATTTCGACGTTTTTCGTACTGCAAACGCCCGTCACATCGGCCCCAAGCAATTTGGCGATTTGTACGGCGAATGTCCCCACACCGCCGGAAGCACCGTTGATCAGAACTTTCTTGCCGGGTTGAATGTCACCCTTATCGCGCAGACCCTGCAAAGCGGTCACGGCGGCCATGGGTGTCGCGGCGGCTTCCTCGAATGAAGTATTTTGCGGTTTCAGAGCCAACACAGTCTCAGACGCACACACATACTCGGCGAATGCACCGAAACCGCAACTGGAGATATCCCCGAAAACGGCGTCTCCTACGTTGAATTGCTTGACGTTTTTCCCGACCGCTTCCACAACACCCGCGACATCCGCTCCCAGAAGGTTGTTTTTCGGTTTGAAGAAGCCAAAGAGCAGACGCATCGGAAATGGATCTCCCCGCATAAGGTGCCAATCGGCCGCATTCACGGAGGCCGCCTGAACCTTTATCAACACTTCATCATCTTTCGGGATCGGCTTGTCGATTTCTTCAATCTTCAATACATCCGATGAACCATATTCACGATAAACAATGGCTTTCATTGAAGTTCCTTTACGACTCGAAGGTTGTCAACTCGGACTCGGAGCAGGTGTTTGCTAACCTCTCCACTTCAATCGATCGGCTTAGATCGTCGGGATTCCACAATTTCAGTTTGTAGACCGGGTCGCCATTGATTTTCTTCCCAATCAACGATTTTCGAAGATGAAAGTGGCGGGATCGAATCTATCTGAACTCACTTTGATACGAATCAGAGTATCCATTCGAAGCTACGCAAGTCTCGGTGGTGATTTTATGCGTAACAACAAAGCCGGTTGTGTGAAGGAGGACAACACCGGATGGGAATCTTGAATGAGAATTAATCATATCTTGACCGAATGATCGGATTGGCCGGATTCCAGGTCGAGCGTGCAGGCCAATGCAGCGATATTCACCTCTACGATTTCGGGAATGTAACGCGGATTCCGGCGCGCTCGGCGATCCATTGCGACGCTCATCCCCAGGGCCGATACGAAGCCGAGTCCAGCCCCCGCTATCGCCGGAACCTGTGACGTGTCGCCCATTGCCAGTGTTCCAATAACGGCCCCAGCCAGCAAGCCGATCAGCGGCAAGAGATAGACGGTCAGCGACGCGCGCAAAAAGGATCCGCTCGGATATCCCACCGCTACGCGTGCACCGGGTATCGCTCCCATGGGATTCGTCACCCGAACAAACTGCGGCTCGTCTTCCCCGACTCCGAAGCAAAGCCCCTTTTCGCTGCAGTTTTCGCAAGCCCCGCGCCGAGGCAGCGCAACATCGGCGGTTCCGTTCGAATAGGTTTGTCGAACAATGCCTTGTCGAATAATGCGTTCGTCCGTGGTCGTCATACCGCTCGCCTCCATTTCATGCGCATTATGCCCTCCAAACGGTTTCGGGTCAATCTCACACAACGCCATGGCAGGATTACGGGTCACACCTGTAGTCAAGTCGTACAGACTGTGCTATCATGCGCGTGTTTGTCAATCGAACCGAGGGAGTCGTCATGCCGCGCCTGTTTTCTTTCGCTCTTCTTGCCGCTATTCTTCTCGTTTCCATGGCCTGCAGCCATACCATTCCGAAACCCGACCCCGAACCCGTTCCCGCTCCTTCTCCTGAAATCGTGGAGGCCTGCCGGGTTTTCATGCCTCCCTGGGGCGACGGCGATTGGAAAAGCTGGTGGGAAGCGCATCCGGAAGAAGGCGAATTGTGGTTCGGACAAGCCGCCCAAACCATGAAGGAGGCTGATCTGTCGGTTCTCCCACAGTGCACCCACCTCGAATCGGTGCTACTGGCTTTCGCCGGGATAACAGATCTGCGTGGTCTTTCCGGTCTTACGAATCTGCGCCGACTGGACCTGCGTTTCAATCCGCACTTGCAAGACCTAACCCCGCTCAAAAACCTGATCAATCTTGAATATCTGAACATCTGGGGCACGGCCGTCGCCGACCTGACCCCCATCGCCACGCTACCAAAACTCACCGAAATCGACGCCAAGATGAGCCGCATTGCGGATATTACGCCCATTGCCGACATGACGCAGCTTGAACGCATCGATCTTCTGCGCACGAGCGTTTCCGATGTACAAGTTCTTGCCGATCTGCCCAAAATCACGGAGATCCAGGTGTGCAGTACGCAAGTTCGCGATCTCACACCCCTATTCTCTGTGGCGGACCGTATTACGTATCTGGATTTGTGCAATGACCCGATCGATGACTTGAATCAGCTGCTGAAGTTCAAAAATCTGACCATCTTGAAGCTTTGGGGTGTTCCCATTCAAGATTTATCCCTGCTTGACGGCATGCCGATGCTCGAAGAACTCGACCTGACGAAAACTCAGGTCAAGTCCCTCAAACCCCTGCACGACAAATCGAAGCTTAAAAAGTTGACCCTGATCGAAGTTACTATCGATCAAGTCGAAGTGGATGCGCTACAGGCCGCCTTGCCGGAACTGACCATTCAGCGCGCGTGGGATTAAAGGCAAGCGTTCAGCAGAGTGTCTTTCCGGCGCAGTACTGGCAATCGTCCGTGGTATCGGTGGTTTGCGTGGTTTCAACAGTTTCAATAACGGGTTTATCCATCGAGCTACCTACCTTTCCGTCTTTTTACTAGTTATAGACTCTAGCACACCCGCTTGGCGGCAGTCAAGTGCGGAATGGCTTTTCATCGATAGATTTTCCATCAGCGCTAAACCGGTGCAGCGATTGCAAAACGGTCGCCGTTCGCATTCCAGGCAATCATCCACATCCTGCAAAGTCAGGGACCGAACCTCCTCCCAAACGTGGACGTCATTCCAGATCGTCTCGAACGAACGTTGTTTCAGGTTTCCTTTCGGCTGACGCCACATCAAACACGGATAGATATTTCCATAAGGATCGACTGAAACAATGCCTCTTCCAGCCGTGCAGGGCGGATCGTCTGCTCGAAGCTCCTTCATTCTGGGAGTCCCGCGCCCCCCGAAACGCTCGATTATCGCGGAAAGCTCCTTCTCCTCGATCTGAAGATCGCGCGGATGAAAATCGCCGTTGCGGCATGGCAACATGTTCAGATTGAAATTGTATGGAATCTGTCGATCCTGAAGCTGGCTGACCAGTTCGCCGATCCGGGCGACGTTCAGTTTATTTACGCTGATGGCCGCTCGCACCGGAACCCCGTTGTCACGAAATGTGAGCAGTGTTTTCCAGGCATTGTCGAAAGAGCCCGCCAAACCGGTGAAACGGTCGTGATCTTCCGCGTCCGGTGCATGAAGCGAGACCTGGGCCGAATCGATACCCCAAGCCGCCATTTCCTCGATCAATCCGTTTTGAATGCCGTTCCCGGATGTTAGAATCGATACCGCCAGCCGGCGTTTCCGTGCATGTTGGAATATCTCCGAGAGGTCGTTCCGCAGAAAGGGTTCCCCGCCGGTGAAAACAACGAACAAGCCGCCCATTTCGGAGAAGTCATCGAGAAAGGCCTTTGTTTCATCCGTCGATAGCTCTTCCGCTCGTTCGCGACGCTCTCCTTTTAGGTAACAATGCTGACAATTCAGCGGGCAGCGGTAGGTCAACTCGATTTGTGCCTGAATCGGTATCAGTCGTTGAGACGCGTAATCGCGCAACTCGCGCAGAATTTTCGGCTCATTTTCTTCATTATCGGGAGAGCGTCGATCCGTATGCGCGCTAGGTTTAACGCGACCATCCTCAATAATACCGAGTCGTGAGAGATCGGCGAGAAAGTCGAGTTCATCCGGGTCATCGATGGTCTCCCTCCTCTCGACTCGCTCCAGCAAGTTCCCCCCACTGCGATTCAAGCGTAAGGTTTTGCCGCTCCGATGCTCGATGACAACGGCGAAATCCTCGTAATTCCTATAGGATACAGATTTGGCGACGCGCCGCGTTCGATTCATACATGCCTCGCTTTCACGACTGTTATATTGCGGCTCGAAACCCGATTCGTCAAACTCAATCGTCGTGATTTTATCGATAACCCACTTGCATACAGCCATTCCGAGACCTATAATGCCGACCGCTCGCGGAATACTTCGCGAGAATGACATGTTACCAATCATGTCGGATCATCGCCGTTTCCAGAAAGGATTACCTGAAAATGCCGGACTCCCGCTTGTCGATTCCCCTTTCAACGCTCACGGTCTTTGTCGTTTTGTTTCTCTGTCAGTCGGTTGCGGCCTATGCAAATCCGTTTTCGAACAGCCTCAGTCTTTTTATCAATCAAAACGACTCCCGGTCTCTGAATCCTCCGGCCGATGCATTCGAAACACGCGTGAAAAAGCATGGAACCGATGCCGTCTTACGTGCTCGCGGGCATGTCGATAAACCGCAGCAAACGCTAAAATTACTGGAACCGGACTGGAAAAATCCGAAGACGTTGACGTTTCGCAACCTCACTCTCAATTATCAATACTACAAAATTCATAAAACATTTTTTGAGCAGGGACTCCCGCGCATCCACGGAGCGGCGGTGACCATCACCGGTGCGATCATGCCGATCGATTCTCCCGGAAAAGACGGCAAAATGACACGCTTCTGGTTGTGCAATCCCTCGGTGGTCATGGCGGGCTGCGTTTTCTGCAATCCCCCTACCCTCGCTGACCTGATCTACATCGAGTCGACCGATGAAGCCCTGCAGGTCGATCGTGAGCTGCTTTACCGCAGCGTTATCACCATGACGGTCACGGGTCGTTTCTACGCCAGCTTCGAGAAAACGCCGGACGGTATCGAGTATTTGTTCAAGTTGGACATGAAGAGCTACAAGTAGGTGTTGAATGACGTTTCATCCGCCGGTCCCCAGCAACTTCCGTTTCAGACCAATCAACCCCCATCCAGAAACGGCGTCAGGTCAAGGCTGAAATAGACGTCCGGCGCGGTTTGCCCGGGCCGGTGATAAATGGACAGATCGGCCCGCCAGCAACGGCAGGGAGAGCGATAGCCCAACCGCCAAACCTGCTCGACCAACGCAAACGCCGCCAGTGAGACATCGACACCATAGGAGGCGGTTATGATGTTGCGATACGAATAACTCGGCTCCATCATCAAAGCATGGATGCCCTCGGATGGCGTTTCGCGCCATTGCTCGATCCAACGGCCTTTAGCAGGGCCGGGTGCCAGGTAGGAATGCCCTCCCCGCAACGACATCCCTTGAAGCGGTCCGAGATCGAGCCAGGTTGTGGCGCTGCCGATTCCGGGATCGGTCCAGCGGATACCGAGATCGCTATGAAACATGACGTGTTTGGAATGCAGATCGAGGGCCGCCTGAGTATCATCTAAAATCCCATCCATTTTTTCACGGGTAGCCGAGTCTGCAAAGACCCCCTGGGAGATCAGCAGATCCGCGCTGACGGTTGACCCTGTCTCGTTTTGTTTCGAAAAAACGAATCGCTGCCGTATCCCCACATCACCGCGATGCGGCGCTACACGAAAATCGAGGGGCGACAAATACCGCAAGGTTTCGCCTTGTATCGCTCCCGCCTGTTCGTCGAAAAGCACGCTATGCCACGACAGCCAGGCCGTCATTTCGTGCTTGAACCGTTTTTCCCTGGGCAGATCGAATAAGCGATAAAGAGAAGACGAAAGCGTCGCCCCGGCATCGCCCCACACGTCGCCCGCTTGTTCGTCGTGATCGGCCGTCAGCCAATAACCGCTGGCAGCCAGTCCTCCATCGAAAATCAGTTGTGCAAAGCGACCGAACGACACGGGCGAATACAGCCTTTCGCGAAAGGTAAAGCGCCCCGCCTCGGCCACCGGCTCACCCGTTTGAAAACGGTTGTCACCCTCGCTTCGGTCGGAATCCGCCAATCGTTCGTCGAGCGCGTCGTAAGGGAATCCATCCCGCCCCACGTCATCATAACGGCCCGAGGTCCGCGTCATCCAGGCGGCCTCCACCTCGGACGAAACGAGTAATCCCCCGCCGAAAAAGGGATGCGCCGGTAGACTCAACCGAACCATGGGCAGCGTCGCAGGTTGGTTCAATGCGCGACGGGACCACAACTGGCCGTCGGCTTCGACGGCACTGAAGCGTTCCTGCATCAAACCGAATTCGACACCCGCGAAGAAAGTCTCGTTTTCCGTATGAATCTGCAGGCGATTCTCCACCCAATCGGACTCGCGGCTGCGCCAATCACGCGCGAAATCACCCTGCATATCCGCATCCGAAATCAAGGTCAGATCCGATTTCTGGCGCAATCCACGTAGAGGCCGCCAGTCTTGCCACCACCTGAAATCGAAACGATGGGTGGCGACGTCTTCCCGATCGCCCTGGAGGTCGTATAAATAAGCCGCGCCGACTCGCCCCGACAGGCGCGTCCTTTCGTATCGAAATTCTCCCGCTGGTTTCACGCCTTTTTCAGTCGCACCCAGCAAGCCGAACGTCAGATCGTTTTGTCGGCTGGTTGCCCAGAAGTAATCCTCGGCCGCAACAAAACCCAGTGTGTCGCTATAACCGAACGAGGGGGCGAGAAAACCGGAACGCCGTTGACTGAGTGGAATTTCGGCATAAGGCAAGGCGAAAACCGGCGTCCCCTTCACTTCGAGAACCGGCCGCGTGAGTCGCACTCGTTCGTTCTCGTGCAAATCCGCTTTTTCGCAGCGCATCGCCCAGCTCGGTGCATCATTTCTACAGTCGCATGGGGAAAACCACACATCGGTGAGTTGCCACCGACCATCCTCGGATCGTTCAAGCAACGCGCTCTTAACCTGAAATCGTTTTCGCTTCGCCGTCTCGCAACGGCTATCCGATCCTTCGCAAACAACCAGCCACATCCCGCTAACACGCCATTGCTTGCCTGCGGCCTCAAGATGCAGACTTTCAGATCGAAGCGACGTCCCCGGACCTTGCAGGTGGACGTGCCCATCGAAATCGAGAGCGCCGGTATGTAGATTCAGGAGGATGTGGTTAGCCGATACCAGCCATTCGCCCGCTTCGACAATCGCCATCCCTTCGGCGTCGACGGTTCCGTTGGCGGGATCATGCACCAGGCGTTCGGCGCGCAGGAGAAGGTTTTCAGGAGTAAGCGATTCAAGGTTCAGAGCTTCCGCAGCCGAAACGTTTACACGAAAAACGAAAAGCCACAACAACCCGACAAGGCACGTCCCGCATAGAGCGCGGTGTCTCGAATTCATGAGCATTTATGGATAGATGCCTTTTTCGAAGTAGTTGTCGGCCAGATGTTTGTAGTGGTCGGCCGTCCAGGCAAACATGTCGATCTCGTCTTGACGTAACTCGCGCTTGACCCGAGCCGGAGATCCGACAACCAAAACATTCGGGGGAAAGTCGGAGTTCTGCAAAACCAGCGAACCCGCCCCGATAATCGTGTTTTCACGGATATGTGCATTGTCGAGAATAATGGCTCCCATACCCACCAGCACTCTTTGATCGATAATGGCTCCGTGAATCATCGCCTTATGGCCGATCGTCACCTCGTCGCCGATAAGGGTGGGATATTTGGCGGTGGTGCAGTGGATCATGCTCAAGTCTTGAATATTGGTTTTCGATCCGATCCGGATTTGGTTCACATCCCCACGGATTACGGTATTGAACCACACCGAGCACGCATCGCCGAGAACCACATCACCGATCACCGACGCACCGTCGAACAGGCAGCAGCCCGGTCCCAGGCTGGGCGTAATGCGGTTGTATTCGATTAATTTCCCGTCGCCTCTGTATTCCATGGCATCGTCTCCAACCACTCGTTCGTTACGGTTTCCAAAGAGGGAATCACCAGGTCCGCCCCGCCCAGATCCATCCCGGTTTCATTGGCGTATGCGACCGCCACGCAGGTCATCCCGGCCGCTTTCGCCGAGCAAACGCCCATTTCGCTGTCTTCGAAGACCAGGCATCGCGTAGGATCCACCCCGAGTTGCCGCGCGGCCTCCAAATAGGGATCGGGGGCGGGTTTGCCGGGAGAAATATCATCATTGGCGACAAAAAACCGGACCCATTCCTGCACCCCGATTTGGCTAAGTGTCTCATCGATTTCACGGCGATAACTGCCCGAGACCACCGCCACCGGCCAGTGTTGGGCACAAAGTTTGACGGCCTCGACGGCTCCCGGCAATGCCGTTAAGTTGCCTTCCAAAATTGCGGCTTTTTCCGCCAGGATCTCATCGCGAAGCCGCTCGATTCCAATCGGCAAGCTGTAATCTCTAACAGTGTTCGCGAAAATCGTTTCCCAAGGCAGGCCGATCACGGCTTCTTCGTCCGCCTTGGACAGTTCTCTTCCGTAACGGGCCAAGGCATTTCGGACGGCACGCGCCGCCGCCCATTCGGAATTCACGAGGGTGTTGTCCATATCGAAGAAAACCGCTTCAAGCATGTCCCAATCCTTTAAAGGTCGATTTCGGCTGATTATACTCTTTTGACTTGCAGGGTCAACGTCTTGGATTTTTTAGCATAACGCTTGCCCGAAAGAGCTGCGCCCGATATACTTCGGACTAAGAATTTTCAAGGAGGACGTCATGACCGAAACCGCCGCTGTAATTCGTGTTGAAATCAAGGAACACATCGCCCATGTGATCCTGGATAATCCCAAGAAACTCAATGCCATGGGAGCGACATTCCAGGATGATTTAGTGGCGTCTTTCGATGAAATCGAAGATAACGACGAAGTGCGAGCCGTGGTTCTTTTCGGAGAAGGTCGCGCGTTCTGTGCCGGCTTGGACCTGATGGCTTTCGCTAGCCTGGAACCGTCTCTGATGGCCATTCCGGCTCCGGCAGCCAGCAAACCGCGCGTTCTGCGTATGATTCGCCGTTTCCAGGAAGCGATTACGTCGGTCGAAAAATGCCGCAAACCGGTTATCGCCGCCATTCACGGCTGGTGCATCGGAGGTGGTCTGGATCTGGCCGCCGCCTGCGATATTCGTCTGGCGGCCCAGGATGCCACCTTTTCACTACGAGAAGCGAAAGTGGCGATCATGGCCGACCTCGGCAGTTTGCAGCGCCTGCCGTACATTATCGGCGAAGGACACACTCGGCAATTGGCCTTTACTGCCGAAGACATCGATGTCGACCGCGCCTTCCGGATCGGCCTGGTCAACGATGTTTACGAAACCCGTGAACAACTGCTCGAAGCGGCGGAAGAGATGGCGAAAAAAATTGTCGCCAACGCGCCACTTGCCGTTCAGGCTTCCAAAGAAGTGATGAACTGGAATCGTGGGCGGCCCATCCAGGACACCCTGGAATATGTGGCGGCGCGTAATACCCCGATTCTGCCATCGGAAGACCTGATGGAAGCCATTGCAGCCTTTGCCGCGCGAAAAGCGCCAAATTACCAAGGGAAATAGGCATGAGCGGATCTGAACAGAGCACCCCTAAAGAAAGCCGTCGGCAATTCGAAAGGCATCCCTTCAACGTTCGCATCATCAGCGAAAGCCAGGATCTGAACGGCAAAATCTGGTTCGATACGGATAACATCAGTGAAGGCGGGGCCTTTCTCACCTCCGATTTTCTCCTTGATATCGGAGAACGTTTGACCATGCGCTTTCCTGAAATGCCGAATTCTGCCGCATTCGACTTGACAGGAGTCGTCGTATGGGTCAATCTCAACCGGGATGAGGACCGGGACCCGAATCTTCCAGGTATGGGTATCGCGTTCGATCCGCTGGATGAAGCGGCACGTACCGAGTTAAATCATTTATTAAATCAGGGGGATCGAGGATAGTATGGCTGAAACAATTGACGAAATCACAATCGAATACGAAGAAAACGGACAAGTCCTAACCAAGGAACTGGACAAGCAGGTTCTTACCAAGGGTAGTTGGACCACCATCATGTTCAAATACGCCGAAGTCGACCGGCAATCCGGTGAATTCAATGCGCCGAAAGCATCGATCCGTCGTTACAAGAAATACAACGGGCGCTACCAGATGCAGAGTAAATTCAACATATCGAGTGCCAAACAGGCCAAGCAGATTGTCGAAATTCTCCAAACCTGGTATCCACCCGAAGGCGACTGACAACGGCTTGATCTCAAAAAGTAAATTGGCTGGCAGAAATGCCCGGCACTCGTTCTTGCGGTGTCGGCTTTTCTGGTAGTCGGGATTTTGTTTAGAGACGCGATGCTAGTCGTGGGCCTTGAGCAAGCGAAGTTCGCGTTGCGCTTCTACGTTGTTCGGATTCAGCTTGAGGGTGATACTGAAATGTAGAATCGCCGTCTTTTTGTCGCCTTGAATACGTGCCAGCTTCGCTTTGCAGAAATGCGCGAGTTCGGTGCGTGGATTCAATTTCAGCGCTTTTTCCAATTGCATCAAAACATCAGACAAAACGGCGTCTTTATCTTTGGAGACGTTGTAAATGGCCCAAGCCTTCATCGCGAGGATTTCCGGGTTGTAAGGAAAGATCGCCAAGGTATGATCGGCTTGGGGAATCACGCCTTTGTAGTCGCGTTTTTTAAAGAGTATTTTCGTTTTCTGGATATCGAGATCGGCCCTGCGACGCATCTCGAATTTATGCATATCGCCTTTGATAATAGGATCATGCAACGCCTCGATAAACAGCTTTCGCTCGTCGGCATTCGTGAGCATTTGATACGCATTACCGATACTGGTGAAGACCTCCGAGCATTTGTCTTTCAGCGATTCCAAAGGCGTTCCGCCCAGACGGTCCGGATGAAGACGCCGCACCAAGTTCATGTACGCCGCTTTAATTTCCGTCGGTGAAGAACTCTCCTGAACACCCAGAATCGTCAAGGGGTTAGAGGACTCCCCAAGCTTCAGGCGCTTTTCGATTTCAGCCTTCAACTCCCTTTCATCTTTTGAGAGTGTAGGGCTTGCCGCTTTCTTTGATTGGGTAGGGGAATCTGCGCCAGACGGTTTCGCTGACGCGGAAGGCGAGTTCAACGGTGCTTGCGAAGCCTGCTTGATGGGGTCATCTTCTTGTGGGGCGGCTTCGACCTCAACTGTATATCGCGCCTGTCTGGATTTGATAACCAGAGCATCAACCAATTTCAACAGTTCGATAACGGCAAGACCGCTACGAATATCAAGCCCGGTGATGGTGAAAAAATCGTTTCGACTGCGCGGTGTTTGCCAATTCTTCAACGCCGTTAAGATATTGCTGTCGAAATTCAGAGCCGGAAGAATGTAGGGAAGGTTGCTCTGCGGCATAATCAGAACATCGGTTAAACGCTCTTCCATCAAACTGATTTGATCGGGCGTGCTAAAAAATCGCAAAATTGTGAAAAGAGCCTCAAATACGGTCACCTTCGTTCGCGCTTTTTCATCGATATTCGTCAAGGCGACAGTAGAAACCTCATCATCTACCTGAAATATGGCAGATAAGTCGTGGAATATCTTCTGCTTTTTTATGTATTCAAGCTGATCGTCATTGATCACGCCATGGCGGTGTAAAAACATAGACTGGTCCGAGACATTGTGCTCGCTCATCTGCAAAACAGATTCAATGCGAGATGCATCGGCAAAACCATACTGCACGATAAGATTCGAATAGGATATACCGCCACCCGACAGCTCAATGTGGGCTAAATTACCGGCATTCATCCACACCCGACCGCGACTCGATACGTCCAGATATCCGGTGAAGCTATCCAGAAAGGCTTGATAAAGCTTTTTGGGAAGCGGCCTTTCGGCAATTGTTTTAGTCAAAACTACAACCCGGGCTATTAAGTGACATTTTTGTTCATTTCGCGTCGTTTAGACCCACGCTCCGTTGGGAGTGATATTGTAACGGCATTGGGTTCAGTGTCAAGTAATTATCCATTATTTAGAAGAATTCAAAGCTATTCCACCCATCGACATGTTGAAACCCCGGGGTCTCCTGTCATAAATCGCAGTACGACATAATCCGGCGAGGAAGAGAAACCATCCTCGTCACGTACCGCAGAACTGATGTACAGAGCATAATCCGTTTCAGAATATAGCGGTTCGACAGGAATGTAGGTTACGAGTCGGTCGTCATATATGACAGTTCCTTTGACATGATAGCGACCGCTGCCCAAAAGAATGTTGCGCTCGGTGACGGTGCTGGGATCGAGCGCTTTGTTGAATCGAACGCGAATAACTGCTTCAATCGATACATCCTCCTGCCCTTCAAGCGGACAAGAGTCGCTGACGACAAGAGCCGGACGGTTTTCCAGCGGATAAACCCGCTCATCTTCGTTGACGTTCGAACATGCCGTTAGCCCGAGAGAAACCAACAGCAGCGTAAAAAACATAAAAACAGCTAATTGTGATCTATGGAATATTGTCGCCATGACACTTCTTGCACGCGCGCGAGTTTTGTTTCTTCATTCTCGAAAGTTGCTTCTTGCTCATGTGCCGATGGATACGAACACCGCCTCCGCATGGCGCGCCGACTTGATGACAGCGAAGGCAGTCTTCTTCCGTATGACAACTGACACAGGATGACAGCGAGCGTTTCGCCTGGAACCCATGATGATTGGGTCCGGCCTGGCAGTCGCCGAACCCATCGGGATGAATTTTCGCCCTGCGCGATTTTAGTTCGGATTTCGTACTGACCCCCATTTTCGTGTGGCAATCCACACAAAAGCTCTGGTATCGGTGGCAGGACGAGCATTTGTTACGGTTCTTACGTGCATCGATCGAATGCATCGTCGCATAGTCTTCAGGATGGATTTTCATCGGTTTCATGACGCCGTCGTGACAGGCATTGCAGAAGCGTTGCTGGTGACAGGTTTTGCAACTACGTTCCTGATAAGCCGCCTCTTTCGCATGACGACGCGTCCAGTCCCGAAAATGATTCATTACGCCCGAAGACGGGATGAGCTTTTTCCCTTTGAAATCCGTCTGCATTTCTCCCGAAGGCAGATCGGGATGGCATTGGTTGCAGTCGGCCGTACTGCGTTTACCGCCGTGGCAGCTCAAACAATGCGCTTCACGTGGCAGATGACGGCCGCCGGATTGATCGGAATCGGCCACCCCGATGTGACAGCTTTCGCACTTCATCATCCGCTGCACGTGCGTTTGATGCGAAAAGACGAGATTGGCGGTCGGCCAGTTGACGCGATCCGGCCTGGCCGAGTTGTCGGGCTTGTAATCCCGATGACAGGTTGCGCATCGTGCGGCGGTTCCGGCTTCGTTGACCTGCGTTCGAACCTGATTTGCATGACAACGCCCGCAGATCGCTTCGGTCGGAATCAGCCGGTCTGCCGCTTTTGAACTGGTTTGTGCCTCTTTGTGGCAAGTCGCGCACTCAAAACCTTTGTGGATACGGTGGCTGAAAATCAGGGCGCTATCCGAGGGTGGATAGACGACATCGAAGCCCGGAACCTCTTGCGGTGCCGCAGCCCATAAAAACCCACCGATTCCAAAACCGATCAGCAGCCATCCAAGTGCGACAAACTTAAGCGTATTTCTTCGTTGTTTCAATCGTTTATCTCCACAATCTAACCTCGAGGCGCATATACAATGCGAACTGCCTTTCGATGAAACGATTCGAGTAAACATCGCCCTGCAACGCCAGGGAAAGTTCTTTGTACACGCGAAACGTCGATTTGCCGGAGACTCCCCAGGAGAGTCCTTCGTTGGTGATGCCGGTCAGCAGATCGTTGTAGGTCAGCTTTTCGAAAAAAGTCCCGGTCCAATCCGCATCGAGGCGGACGCGCCGCTGCCAGAGAAAGACGCCACCGCCCAACGCCATGCGATGGTAATCGCCTCCCCAGCCGCGATTGAAATCGTAGGAGGCGCGCACATCGGCGATTTCTCCGATCGAACGTCCGATGGAAACATCGACGAAATCCGACGCATTTCCCTCGTTTCCCCAGGAATCGAAGAACGCACCATCTCCGTTTTGAGTCTGGCGGCTGTAACCCAAATTGATGGTCGTTTTATCGTCCGGAGCCAGATAGACGTTGGCGGACAGGCTTTTCTCGCTATAAGCCGCGAATAAATTGAAGATCGAATCGCCGTCGAAAGTCGGCGTCCAACTGGCGTGTTCGAGATTGATGGCGATCCAGTCCAGATCCACGGTCGTACCCAACTGAACCTGCTCGAAGCGTGTCAGAAGGAGGCTGAAGCTGTCGACGGTGTAGATTTCCCAGATATCGAAAAGCTGCTGCCGAATGAAAAGCGAAAGATCCTGGCCGTCCGTCGCACCGGAGTACCGCTGGCGGAACTGAACCTTGGCCTGTGTATCCTGAAAGCCGTCCAAAAAGACGGATGCACCGAAGACGCCGGTCATGTGATCGTCGTCGATCAAGCCATCCGGCTCGTGGGTATCGGAATTCGGCAAATCCAGTCCGCGATCTCCGGCGCTAAGTGCACCCTTGATCTCCAAACCGCTGTAAATATCTACCCCGACGTGCCAGTTGCGGTAGAAAACCGCGCGAACGCCGTCCATGGGGTAGATGCCGAGTTCATCGTTTAAAACCTGGCGACCGATCGTCAAATCCACCATGTCGCCGATTCGCCGCCACTCGTAATAAGCATAGAGCAGCGCGATATGTTGGTATTGTGAGGGTAAAAGCGAGGCATCCGGGGAATTGTCGCGTCCCATCTCCAGATCGACTCTCAGGGACGAAAAGAATAGGTGTCTGGGTTCTTCGACCGATTCGAACAAATTGAGCGTGAGATATTGGGTAAAACGGGTTCTATCGATTTTCAATTGCTCGACATCCCGATACTGCTGAAGCTGAAAGATCGTCTCCGGCCACAACTCGACCTCCACAGCCGAGCCGACGCCCGACATGAAAATCATACAGACGATCCCCCAAACCGCCGAGACTGACAACCGTCTGGCCACGCTTGAACTCACCCCGTTATGATAAAATCCTGGTTGGTCAGTTTGACGGTCAACACGGGACGTCTTGCCTTGCGGACCACCTTTTCGGCAACCGAGCCGAGCAGAAGCTGCGACAAACCAGCCCTGCCGTGTGTCCCGACCACGATCAGATCAACCTTTAATTCTTCCGCGAAGCGAATGACCTCAGCCGGCGCATTCCCGCTGGTCACATGATAGTTGACGGTGACTTTGCCATGATCGAATTCGCCGATAAATCGCTTCATTTCATCCAAGCTGGCGGATTCGAGCTCTTTCTGCTTGTTGATGTAATTTTTCACCGGCGCCAACTGATAAGGACCGTAGCCGGAACCGACATAGGCCGGAAGATCGCAAATATGCAGAAAATCCACATCGGCCTTTAGATGCTCGGCCAAGTATAAGGCGTAACGGGCGGCTTCTCGGGAATACTCCGAGTAATCGATACCAACCAGAATTCGTTTAACCTCACGCATGGCGACCTTCTCATTTAGCTTAGTTGTGGCTTTTAGATTATACCATCCAACGATACGTGTCACATGATTTTTACGGACTAATTCTCCCCAAACGACCGATTTCAACTTCCTTGCCCGTCGTTCCTTGCATTGATCGGCCAAATCCGATAGAAAGAGTGAGCCGTGGTCCGGAATGGGAAGGACAATTGCACGGTCGAAACGATACAAAACTCCGCGAGCCGCAGAGGCGTCCAGTGTTACGAATCATCGCTTTGACGTTGTTGTTGATTTCCGCCTCCTGTAGTGCGTTTATCACCCCCGTGTATTCCACGCCTTTCGGAGGCGAAAGCTCTCCGAGAATCACCATCGCTCAGATTAACCCAGCCGACTATTTTGCTTCGTCTCAATATGCCGTTCTCACCGATGCCTGCCACGATGACGAAACAAGCACACCTGAAGATTGTCGGGCCGCACTGGATACCTTGATCAGCATCGAAAAAGACCCCTGGCAAGTGAAGCGGTTAACGTTGTTGCTGGCGCTTGAATATTTCGACAACAATGAGCCCGAAAAAGCTCGTGAGCTCTTCCTCAAGCTGGATGGAGCTTACCCGCTGATCGACGACTACCTGCAATATTATCTCGGTGAAACCGCATTTCAGATGGGCGACTGGCCGGAGGCGCGGTCGCGTTTCGCCGCCATCCCGGCCGACAGCCGTTTGCATCTACAAGCTCGATTTCGTTTGGCTTTTTGCCTCGTCCGCTTGAAGGATCCGGTTGCGCGGGAAGAGTTGGAAAAGCTTTTGGTTCGCAATCCGAATCATTGGCGGATTCCGCAAGTCAAACTGGAGCTGGCTGGGCTGATTTTGCGTTACCGCCGCGATCTGGCGCGCGAATTGCTGCTGGATGTCATGAAAAGCGAACCCGATATCGGGTTCAGCAAAGTCGCGCGGGACCGGCTGGCGTCGTTTGGGCTGACGCCGCTGCGGTGGCCTGAAAAAATCGAAGTGGCCGTTGCTCAGGCGAGCTGGTTCATGCGCCGTTACGAATATCGCAAGGCCCAACGCTGGGTGGAGCAGGTGATGCCGCTCTTCCCGCGAAACGACATCACCGAGTTGAAGGGGCAAGCCCTGTTGGCTCTGGCCCGGGCTCAGTTTTCCCGACGGCGCTACACCGATGCCATCGCCACTTATCGCCGGGTAAACCAGACGCGCCTGGATGACGGTCCGCTGGGAGAGGCCTTGTACGAACGCTTGGATGCGCATTTACGTAAAAGCGAGGTGTCCGACACGCTTCGTCTCGGACACGAGTTTTTGGAGCGTTTCCCCAATCATGAAAAGGCCTGCCACACCCGCTATTTGATGGGAAAGGCCTACAAAAAAATAGACGAAACCGGGCAGGCTCGGGCCGTTTTCGCCGAATTGGCGCGTCGCCATCCCGATTGCCGCCACGCCCTCGATGCACAATGGTACGTGGGATGGCTGCATTTTCGCGAGGGTCAATTCTCGTCGGCGAAGGCCTATTTCTCGAAGTTGGCCCTTAACGATGTCAGCCGTTTCGAGCGCGAACGCGGGCTCTATTGGTTGGGACGGATCGCCCTGCTTCGCAACAAGAAAACCGATGCGGCTCGTATCTGGCTGTCCCTCGTCACCGATTATCCACTCAGTTATTACTCGATCCTGGCCGGACAGCGTTTGCAGGAAATCGGCGCTCCCCTGCCCGGCGTTTTCAGTCAAAAAGCCGATCTTACCGGTTTCGCCCTATCTCACGATCTCAACCAAGACATTACGCCCCTTGCCCGGAATCCGCATTTTGCCAAAGGCATGGAGTGGCTGGCCTTGGGACGCAAAAAGGAAGCCCGGCGCGAGTTTTCCGCCTTGCAGAAAGCCTTTCCGGAACGCGATGAAATCGGAGCCTTCCTGGCTTACCTGTATACCCTGGCGGGGGACATCTACCGAACGGTGCAGCTATCGCGCACGACTTTCAACAGTTACACGAAGGTTTATCCGGGGGTCACCCATCGCAGCCAATGGCGGCTGGCCTATCCGACGCCTTACCGCGAAGAAGTTCTCACGCGCTGCAAGGAAGTCGGTCTGGATCCGATGCTGCTTTTCGCCCTGATGCGCGAAGAATCGAGTTTTCATGCGGAGATCCGCTCATTCGCCAATGCCGTCGGCCTCACACAGATCATCCGCTCCACCGGTCGCGCCATTGCCCGACAACTCGGCGTCAAACACTTCAAGTTGGACGACCTGACCGAACCGGACACCGCGATTCGCTTCGGCAGCCATCATTTGAGCGATTTGATCAAACGTTTCAACGGCAATCACGCCTTGGCGATTTCGTCCTACAACGCCGGGCCCGGAGCGGTCAACCGCTGGCGCAACGAACTGGGAGACATTCCCATGGATGTGTTTGTGGAGGAAATCCCGTACACGGAAACCCGCCGCTACACTCGCCGGGTTTTAAAGGCTTACGGCATCTACCGTCACCTCTACACGGCCGACCAAAACGGCTTTGAGTTGTGGAGAACCGTGAACGAAAAGTAGCGATTCACTCTCTCGATCAGTTCTTGCTGACATTCAGCGTATACACTCCGAGGGCGTTCGTGTTTTCGACGGTCAGATAATACGTTCCGTCCGACGGGATGCTGACGGTGAAACTGTCGTTGCCCAAAGTTCCGGAGCTGTTTCCGATCGTACAGAAGGTGAAGTTGTTGCCGCAGGTGTCCCGCACGGTGGCAAACGGGTCTCCAAAAAACGGCATCTCGTTGACGATACCGATCGAGATCACATCCCCCGCCTCGGCTTCGAAGCGATAGACGTGCTCCCCGCCATCTCCCGATGGATTGTAGGAGCCCGCAGCCGGAGTGCAGCCGCCATACCCCAAGGCATTCGCGGCGAAAATAACGTCCCAATAGTGTTTGTAGGGAAACTCCTCGATGTCGATCGGGCTTGCGCAGGTGCCATCGGACGACGCGTAGTTATCGCAATCGCAGCGATAACCGCTGTTGCTCGGAGTATCGGAGTCGGTGTAGTAGCTGCAGCTATCGAAGAAGGGATAACCCTCGTCGTAGCAATCCTGCTCGCAATCGGTGATGTAGAGATAGTCGCTTTTGCACTCGCACAGGAAGGGACCGTCATTGATGCAGAATTGATCGGGGCGTCCGTCGCAACTGCCACCGCAGGAAGACGGATCGGGAGCGCAGGTGCCGGTCGAGGCGTTGCAGAGATAGCTGTAGCTGCAGCCGTCGAAGGAGCAGTGCCCCGGCCCCGGTTCGCAATCACCGCTGCTCTGGTTGCAGGCGAACAACTCGTCGCAACCGGCATTCGAACAATGAGAGGCGTCGGCGTCGCATTCCCCGGTTGCTTGATTGCACGTGTAGTGGTTGTCACAGCCGACCGTGTCGCAGTGGGTGGCGTTCGGTTCGCACAAGCCGCTTTCGGCGTTGCAATCGAAATAGCTGCTGCACGGGGTTACCGAGCAGTGATCCGGCCCCGCCTCGCACAGACCGCTTTGTTCGTTGCAAACGTAAGGAGCCTGGCATTCGAGAGTGGTCGAGCAATGCTCGGCGCCGGGATCGCAGCGGCCCGTATCGGGATTGCAGGTGAATAAATTCGGACACCCCGCCTGGGTGCAGTTCTCAACCGAGGGTTCACATACGCCGGTTTCCGTATTGCAATCGAACAGCTCGTCACACCCGACGTTACTGCAATGGTCGGCGGCCGGCGAGCATTCCCCCGTGACTTCATCGCAACTGAATTTCAGCGGACAGCCCGCCACCGCGCAATGATCGTCCGACGGGTCGCAGCGGCCGGTTTCGCTGTTGCACTCGTAATTGTCGTCACAGCCGGTGGTCGTACAGTCTGCGGGTTGATCGCCATCGGGATTGTCACCATCGGGGTTGTCGCCGTCGGGATCATCGCCATCGGCATTGGGATCGACGCAGCAACCCAAGACGCAAAGATACCCGACATAGCCTTTGTTCGTGCAGTCGTCCACGCCGGTGCATTGCTCGGCTTCCGGGCAGTCCGGCTCATCCGGAACGACATCTTCCAGGTCGACGCAAAGCCCCGTTGACGTATTGCACAGCTTTCCGACCGGGCAGTCCAAATCCGCGATGCATTCCGGTTCGGTTCCGCTCTGAGTCTGGCATAAACCGCCCAGACACGTCTCACCGGTCGCACAATCCGTATCTTGCGTGCAGCGTTCCGCCACTTCGTCGGATTCCGACTCGTTACACGCCGACAACAAGCAAAAACACATCGATGCGATGCACGCCCAAACAAACAGGCTCTTGTTCCGTCTCATCGAACTACCCTTTTCCGAATTAAACAGATGTTCTTATGGTATACTAATACAAAACATGCGGATTATTAAAGGGAAATCTGGACTTTCGCCAGGATCGTCAGGATTGGCGATTCGTCGGCTACCCATACCACCCGCACCCGAGTCCCGATTTGGGTTGTGCTTTTGAAATCAAGCTCGTTATCCGGTCGTGCATGGCACAACTTTTAGAATTTTTTTCTTGCCAAGTCCGCAGGCGGTGTGATAGCTATATCGACCGCAACGACAGAGCGTCGTTCTTTGCAGATGAGATTGCCGGAGTGGCGGAATTGGTAGACGCGCTAGGTTCAGGGTCTAGTGTCCGTAAGGATGTGCGAGTTCGAGTCTCGCCTTCGGCACCATAATAAAATCAGGCACTTACGTTCATTCGTAGGTGCCTGTTTTGCGTTGTGGGAGAGGGGTTCCGGGGCAAATCGGGGCAGATTTGCGAGGTTCAGTATTTTTCAGAGAGAAAAACAGATCTCAGAGACATGTCAGGATAGATACACCCTTTGTATGAATCTGTTGAAATGGACCCGGAACGGACGTCCTTCCTGATCCGGCAGCTGGTCGGGGATCCCAAAGTCCAGAAGGTCCTTATCGAGCCACACCTGAAGCGCGGATGGGACTGACATTGGACAAGATCCGCTTCCAAGGCTGCAAAGCCGCCCGGCATGATGATCATATTCATGTGCAGGTTGGGAGGTAGGGTTCCAGACCACCCCTTGTTTGGCATATTGTTTTGCCATTCACTCCAATAGTTTCGTAGGTCGGACAAATTCTTTGTCCGACAATTTCAATCTCCCTTTGTGTCGGACAGAAAATCTGTCCGACCTACACGACTTATCATGATGTTGATGTCACCCGCAAACTATGCGAATTATATGTTATCATTGTTGTATGTTGCAGAGAAATATGGAATTAGCCTTTGTACATGGTCTCCAATGTTTCAAAAAGCCCATTTGTCAACGATATTGCTAGTCCGTAAATTGCTAAAAAGCAGGAACGAAGAAACAAGTGACTGTATCATTGATACCACAATGATGAATGAGAATATTGTCGCTCAAGAAATCCTTAACAGACACTTGCCGACATTAGATAATTATGAATTCGATGAAATAATTGAGCTTCGAAGAAAAAGGAAAGATGAATTAGAGGCGTTTAAGGTTGGTGTTGCGGAAGCAGTGGCGAAAATTGAGGTTTCAAAGAATATTTTAGATGTTTGGGAGCAGGTACAAAGTATTATTTCTCGAGATGTTGATCCTGCCATACTTAATTTAAAGGCGTCTTTGAAAAACCAAAGACTGGATACTATTTCAAAAACATACAGAGCTACAAGTAAGATGATTAGAAATTCATTTACTATTAGCATCAGTTACTATTTGGGCTGTCCTCTCGAATTAGTTGCTATTTTATCAATTTTAGGTCTGCTAAAACACATTGGACCAATGTTTATTGATGATATTGTAGAAAGAGAAAAAATACTAAACGGAAGTCGATGGTCTTTGCTTGTTAAATGAGAAAATAATAGTTAGAACTCATCTCAAAAATGCCTGAGCACGCTAGGCTTGGCTTGACCAAACCTTCGAGTTGCATTATACATTTATACATGAAGAAGCACTCGTTCACCTAATGTACGGCAGCAACATAAAACAATATGTTTGAAAAGGCTGTATGGTACAATTCCGGCGTACGAAGCCTCACTGAAAGAGAGCTTGGCATGAACGATACTGTCTTGGTGGCGCTGATCACCTCCATCACGTCGCTGTGCATTTCTCTCTTAACCGCCTTGTTGTTTTGGCGGCGCGACAAGATCAAACTGCGGCAAGAGGACGAACTGAAGAAATTCGAGCTTCTTCTTCCCCTTCAAATCGAAGAGTTTAAGAAGGCGCATGAAGGTCTGCACCAGGGCTGCACCGGTATACAAAAGTGCCGTGAACTGCTGTTGAAGATCACGAACGCCATGGAAGGTTCGCACCTATCCGACCCTCTAAAAAAGGAGCTAACCGAATCGTCCGAGGAATTGAAGTGCCATTATGACGTGTGCCACGCCGATCTTCCCGAGCCGCAAAGGATCATCCTGCATCGCTCGAAGAAAAAGATGCTAGAATGCGCCGACTATTTTGAAAAACAGAATGTCTGGAAGAATAAGTATATCCATGTCGACGACACCATCCGTCAATATGCAGCGGAGGTCCGTGAGGAATTGTGGAATTGTCAAAAAGAGCTATTGCTCGCTATCACTACGCTTTTCCAAAACCAATTGTCCTCCTACATTAAATGCTAGCATCATGAAACAAAAAGATCGAATCCTTTTCATAGACGATGAGTTAAGCAGCTGCATATACCTGATTAGATACTTGGAAATGACTGGGGAGTACGAAATATTATTGGCCAGTGACGTGGGAACGGCTATTGAGCGGCTGAGAAACGATTCGATCGATTTGATTATAACCGATGTGATGATGCCGCCTGGTCCGTTTAGCAAGGATGAGAGCAGGTATGGAATGTTTACCGGCCTAGTCCTGATATCCCATTTGCGGCGGGGTGATTTCAAAATTGGCGCGCAATCAACCAATCCCGAAGTTCCAGTATTATTTCACTCTGTAATGAGAAAAGACGATATGCCCACCTCGAGTTCTAATGTCGGCTATCTCTCAAAAATCGATAATTTTGAAGCCAAAGCTGCGAAAATTAGAAAGTCATTCGGCCGATAGTGTAGTCCAGCTCCCCGCTTGCCCAAAGACCGGAAAGGCTAGAACCATGAAACGTAAAAGCTCTAAGCCTCGGATCCTTTTAGTAGATGATGAAATCTGTTTTTCAACATCGGCAATGCTAATTCTGAACGAAAATGAGTTTGAGGTAATGACGGCAAGCGATGTGGAGACGGCCATCGAGAGGCTTAGTAGTGAAACAATAGATTTGGTTATTACGGATATCATGATGCCCAATGGACCGCTTAATTGTCCCTACCAAAAGACAGGCCTAGTTTTAATGTCCAGTTTTCAACGCGGCGAATTCAAAACTAGCTGGGAATCCGCTGACCCCCGAACTCCAATAATAATATGTTCGGCAGATGCTAGTTGCGGCGAAATAACGAAAGACTTTCTATATCCTGATAAGGTCAAGGTTATTGCAAAACCTTTTATTATTCCGCAATTGATAGAGCAAATCAATAATATCCTTGAAGCGAAAGAGACATGATAAGCCACAAAAAGGGAAAATGAATCGGGAAAATGAAAGAGCCATCACTAAGGTGTCACGGCATAAAATACGACCCAATTCCACAAGCTAACACTAGCACTTTATCGCCTTCCTCAATTCTTCTCTCAAAGCCGAATCCCCGGGGTTGCTCTGGAGATAGAACTCCAGGTCATCGACCAGTTGCCGATCCCTGATGCCTTGCAGATCCCCGGCCTCGGCGAAGCTGTAGAATTGCCTACCGGCCACGATGATATGGTCCACAAGTTCGATGTCCGTCATGGCCGAATAAAACACCAGGCGCTCCGTGAGGCGGTGGTCGTCGAGGCTGGGTAACAGGTTGCCGGACGGGTGATTGTGTGCGACAATCACCGCATGGGCATCAAGGCTGAGCAGGTCGCGGAACACGGCGTTGGGATCTATCGTGGTGGCGCGACGCGTCCCTTTAATCCAGTATTCATGTAGGATTTCCAGGTTTGCTGACAGGCACAAAACAACGAAGGCCTCTGAATTCCGAGGGAACTTTGCCTTTTATCTGAATATCTCTTGCCCAGATCAAGTCCCGGAGATCGGATAATTCGTAAAAGGCAACCAATTCTCGTACAGTTCGGCCTCTCGACATTTGGCTTACTCGCCCACTCCATTCAAGCTGTCGGTCACCGCCAAAACATCGCCGATGTCGTAAAAATCCACCGTGACGAAGTTGAGGATGCGGCTGTAGCGGTCGCGGCAGGATTGCGCACGTTCCTGGAAAAACGGGTTGTGGTTGACCTGCTCCGCCAGTGTGCTGGAGGCCAGCGGATTGGTGAGGAAGTGGTTCAGGATGAACAAGGCGTTGTCGGGATCGCCGCGATTGTCGTCGCAACTGAAGTCCTCGGGCTTTTTATTGGCCCAGTCCGTTTCGAAACAGTGGTCGAACAATCTCAGATACCAGCCGTCGTCATCCGCTCCGGTATCGGATAAAACGACCACCCGCCGGTCGGCGGCGATCATATCGCGCAATGTCGGCCAGCCGATTTCGGCATCGTGATGATACACCCGCTGCGCCAGTCCGCTTTCCGTAAAGGCGGCCGCCGTTTTTTCGAAACCCAGATAGTCCTCGAAAATCAGCGTCAACACCTCGGCCGGATGCGCATCCAGAAAATCGTTCAGAATGCCCAGAGCCTCAACCAGCTTGATGCTGCCGAAAAGACAGTCGCCGTGGCAGAGATAGGCGTCGTCCTCGTATTCGTAGCTGTCGATCATCATGGCGCGGATGCCGTCATCGAGCTGGCGGCGCAGTCCGTAGGTCTGGTTGGGGGCGACCCAGCCATCGGCCTGGTTCGACATGGCGTTGTGGGTGGTGGCATAGGCTACCTGATCGAAACGGCGATCGCATAATACATCAAACCCGTTGCAGCCATTCGCGAAGACGTCCACTTCTTCATGCTCCACTTCACCTTCCGACTCGCCTGCGCCCTCCCCTTCCATCTCGTCTAAATCGGCATCTCCATCCGAATCCAACTCGGTCTCGTCCACATCCCCATCCGGATTCGTTTGCTCAAATGTCTCTTCATCGGCGGGAACAAGATCCGAATCGCCGTCCACTTGCTCGTTTTCGTCGCTGCACCCGGAAGCCGCCACTAACAGCACGAGCGGCAGCAGCCAACCCACACGCGAAACCATACGGATCAACGACGATGGAAGCATGGTAATCATCCTGTTGTTCAGTGAATACAAATTCTTGCAGCCTAATGTCGGGCGGCGGATTCGAATTGTTTGCAGTATGTTAGCTGATTATGTGGATGAAGGTCAACGGGTTTCACGGAAAGATCGGGGCCGATTCGGGTGGAATTGCAACAAAGAGGTAAAAAAGAGAAGCCGACCGAAGAAAACCCGGCCGGACAAAGCGGATCCGAAAAAAGCGGCGAATCCGCCTATTTCAACGAAGCTCCGGTGGTCGCCGGGATGAAACGCCCGTGTTTGACGCCGCGCACGCTGATCAGAGATTCTCCCAACTTCTTGATGTCACGCTGTTTTCCACGCAACACGATCATTTCCAGGCAGTTGTGATGATCGATATGCACGTGCATGGTCGAAACGATCAGATCGTGGTGATCGTGCTGAACGTCGGTCAGTCGCTGGCCCAGATCCATCTTATGATGGTCGTAAACCAGCACTGCCACGCCCATGTTGACATGCTGCGAGTCCGTCCATTCCTTCTGGACCAGTTCATTGCGGATCAGATCGCGCACCGCCTCCGAACGGTTGGTGTAACCGCGCTCCTCGATGAGCACATCGAATTTCTCCAGAAGGTCTTCTTCCAACGAAATACCGATTCGCTTCAGCATGCCATCTCCTCCCGCTCGGTTTATTCGGGGTATAAAAAAACGGGAAGCCGACCGCTATGACGGCGGAAGCTTCCCGTTTGCGCGCTTCACGACGGAACCGGCTGTTTAGACCGGAACCACTTCCTGCAAGTCGGCGAATTCGCTTTTCAAAATACGCTCGACTCCCATTTTCAAGGTCATCTGCGCACCCGGACAACTGCCGCAGGCCCCTACCAGGCGGACGAAAATTTTGTCATCTTCGATATTGACGATTTCGATGTTGCCGCCGTCCATCATCAGACCGGGGCGAATGCGCTCGTTGACAACTTTCTCAATCGCATCGCGATCCAGCATACAAACCTCCTTTTCGGGCGATCGGAAACCGCCCGGGCGTGTGGCACCCGACTACGGGTTTACTGACTCAACTCTACACCGAATAGATGGGGCTGTCAATTATCCCCGACACGACACAGGGCCTTTTTCAGCCCTCCAGCGCTTTCAGACGCGTGACAAGCGCCGCCAGCCGTTCCTCCAGCTCTTCCACTTCCATCAATTGGTGAGGACGGATCGAATGAGCCGGCAAACGCGCGTTTGCCTCGGCCAATTGCGCCTCCAACTGCCGGATTTCAACTTGTAACTCGCTCCGCTCGTCAACAGTCATGAAGCGCTCCTAACCCCATTTCGACGATCTGTTTGGCCGTCTTTGTTCGGATTTTCTGCACTTTGGCCTGTTCGCTCTCTACAATGAGCATTTTGTCCGACCATCCGTTTGACATGATTTTCCAAAATCGTAAGTCATTCCAACTGTATTTTAAAAACAGGCGAAATACAACCGCCGCTTTGCCGATCTATCGAGTTAAGAGACGGGCGAGCCTTGACAGCAGGTATCCGCGCTCTTATATTAGCTTCAATCGTTTAACTCGATAGGCATTTTAAGCTTTTAAAACCGAATCAGGTGGTGTTGACATGACCGACAGTATGGAATCGATAATTATCAACGATCTTCCCGAAAAACTGGCGCTTTTGCCGGTTCGCAATACGGTACTGTTCCCATACATGACGCTGCCGCTTTCCATCGGGCGCGACCGCTCCCTGAAGTTGTTGCGAGAAGTGGTCGGATCGAGCGAATACATGGGGGTGGTGGCGCAATTCGACGGAAACGTGGATTATCCCGGTGACGACGATCTGTACCGCTACGGGACTATCTCCAAGATTCTGCGCACCTCGGATATTTCACAGTCCACCGCCAGCGTGCTGGTGCAGGGGCTGGTTCGCTTTCGCATCGTCGAAATGATCGAAGAGGAACCTTATCACATCGCCCGCGTGGAATATTTCGCCGATGCACCCGCAGCGGACGACGACTTGGATATCCGCGCCATCACGAAAAATCTCAAGCAGATCATTCACCGCTACATTCGCCTCTCTCCCAGTATTCCCGATGAGGCGACCATCCTGGTGGACAAAGCGCCGACCCCGGCCTATTTGGCCGATATGGTGTCTCATTATCTGGATATCGAGGTTGAAGAGAAACAAAAACAGCTCGAAACACTTGCCATCAAGGATCGTCTCAAGCAAGTGACCGAGATCATCACCCGTGAAGTCGAGGTTCTGGAGCTTGGCAACAAAATCCAGACGGAAGTCAAAGACAAAATCGACAACCACCAGCGTGAAGTGTATCTGCGCGAGCAGATGAAGGCCATCCAGAAAGAGCTTGGCGAAACCGACGGCAATCAGGAAGAAATGGAGAAGCTGCGCCAGTCCATCGAAGACGCCGGAATGCCCGAAGAGGCGCATGAGGCTTCGATGAAAGAGTTGAAACGACTGGCGCGCATGCACACCAGCTCTCCCGAATACCAAGTCGTGCGGACTTACCTCGATTGGATGGTCGAACTGCCTTGGTCCAAGTCGTCCGACGTGGATATCGATCTCAAGCAGGCCGAAAAAATCCTCAACGAAGACCACTACGACCTGGAAAAAGTGAAGCGCCGCATCATCGAATTTCTGGCCGTCCGCAAGCTGAAAAGCGATCTGCGCGGTCCGATCTTGTGCCTGCAGGGGCCTCCGGGAGTCGGCAAAACGTCCCTGGGTCGTTCCATCGCGAAGGCGCTGGGACGCGAGTTTCACCGCATGTCGCTCGGCGGCGTTCACGACGAAGCCGAGATTCGCGGCCACCGGCGCACCTACATCGGCGCCCTGCCGGGGCGTATCATTAAGGGGCTCAAGAAAACCGGCACCAACAATCCCGTTTTCATGCTCGACGAAATCGAGAAACTGGGACGCGATTTTCGCGGCGATCCCGCCTCGGCCCTTTTGGAAGTGCTCGATCCCGAACAGAACTACGCCTTCTCCGATCATTACATCGACGTCCCCTTCGATCTCAGAAACGCGCTGTTCATCACCACCGCCAACACGCTCGACACGGTGCCGCCGGCTCTGCTCGACCGCATGGAAGTCATCAACATTCCGGGCTACACCGAAGAAGAGAAGCTGCATATCGCGCGGCGTTATCTGATTCCCGAAAACGTGGTCGATCATGGATTGACCGACGATCTGATCGATTTCGGCGACGACGCCCTGAGCTTCATCATCAACGGCTACACCAAGGAAGCGGGCGTCCGCAATCTGAAACGCGAAATCGCGTCGGTGTGTCGTTCGGTGGCTAAGAACGTAGCCTTCGGCCTCACCGCCCCCACCCACATCGACACCGACCAAGTGGAAAAAATCCTCGGTCAGCGCAAATTTTATAGCGAAGTGGCGGAGCGTGTCTCGCGCACCGGCGTCGCCACCGGCCTCGCCTGGACGCCCGTCGGCGGCGACATTCTGTTCGTCGAAGCGACGATGATGAAGGGCAAAGGCGCGCTGGTGCTCACCGGTCAACTGGGCGACGTGATGAAAGAATCGGCCCAAGCGGCGCTCAGCTACATCCGCTCGAAATCGGATGTGCTTGATATCGATGAGGATTTGTTCGCCAGCCACGACCTGCATCTGCATGTCCCGGCGGGCAGCATCCCCAAAGACGGCCCCAGCGCGGGCGTCACCATGATGGCGGCCTTGACTTCTCTATTAGTCAAAGCGCCCATCCACCACGATGTGGCCATGACCGGCGAAATCACGTTGCGCGGCGCGGTTCTGCCGGTGGGCGGCATCAAGGAAAAAGTGCTGGCGGCCAAGCGGGCCGGGATCAAAACGATTCTCATGCCCGAACGCAACGAGAAAGACCTGGAGGATATCTCCGAATCGTCGCGCAAGGACATGCACTTCATTTTCGTCAAGGAGATGGATGAAGTGCTGCATCATTCCCTCGGTCTCAATCGGCACTGAGCGAAGCCGGATGAGGAACGGACATTTGCCTCGTTGCGGTTTTCGACCTCTGAAATTATTCTCATCAGCCGGGCTTATGCCCGGCTTTTTACTGGTATAATTGGTTCATTATATGACTTACAATGTCGCTGTCTGTCCGGTCGATCCAGGCAGCTTGAAAACCGCCGAATCCGCATCTCGAATCGAGCACGAATCGCGTGAAACACTCTGTTACGACTTTCTATCACCATAATATTACTGGCCTATTTCAATTATTCACCCTCTTTCTCTTTCTCATCTTGGGGCAAAACCGGAAAAGAGGACATTGTAATGTGATATCAGTCACTTAAGAGTACCACAATGAAAGCGGGCACGGACAATATACTCACTATATGGATTATTCCCGTGAAAAGCCTACCCGTTTTGCAAACTGTGACGCATCCGCCCCCGTTTCGTCTTTCTGCAACACAGCCTTATGTATCGAATAATCCAACCCTTTTTCAGTTTGAAGCCGAGACGTTGCTGAACTCGTAGTCTTCTACCGCCTTTTACGGTGTCCCGACACCGACCGCCACATGTGACGTATTACGCCCAACCCGGTAAGTTGGTAGGAAAAGACGCCGACCCCCTATTTTGAAGGCGAAAAACCCAATGATTTCAACAAATGAAAATTTCGGCTGCGAAAAACAGCGCAGCGAGCGCATGGAGCGAATTGCCACCTGCTGCGGCAATCAGGCAAAGATTTGCCCTGTCAGACGAATGTTGACGATACGACGATTTTCGTGGGTCACGGCCAATACACGCAACGGCGCAGCGGGCGAAAAAGCCCAGGCGTTAAGCCTCCCAGATTTCCGTTTCGGCGTGGTTGAGTTCACGCATGCTGACGTATTCGATACGCTCCGGCACCACGCGAATGACGGCATACGAAGGGTCGTCGGGGCCGGAAAAGAAGGCCGTAAAATCGTTCTGCCAGTAATGATGACGCGAATTTTCATCCGTCAAAACCTCGGCCATTCCGACAACCTGCAGATAGTCGACCGGCTCCATGGCCTCTTTCGCGCCCATCGTGACATGCACGCGCGGGTTGCGTTCGATATTCTTCACCTTGCGTGAGCCCGAGTAGGTGGCGTAGATGATACTGAAATCGTCTTGACCGAAACTCACCATGTAGCGCGCCCATGCACGGCCATCGGGTGTAAGCGTCGCCAGTACTGAAAGCTGTTTCGGCGTAATCAAAGCGCGGATACGGCTTTCCAAATCCTGCATCATCCTTTCCTTTCTCGCCTCGAAATTGTCTTCAGGTTATCTTTTTCAATGCAAACACGTCGAACGAAAACGCCCCGACTTTTACAGCCGGGGCGTGTCGGAGTTTTCGACTGGGAGCATATATCAGTCTGTGTAATCAATCAAGAATTCATCCCACGTACTGTTGTGGCTCCACACCGCGCCCTCGTCCTGGTAAGCCGTATTGAACGAAGAATTGGGGAAGTAAGCCGTCAAGCCATGGGAGTTGGCGAAATGGCTCTGATTGTAGGCAATGCTGATTTCCAGCTGCGTAACCAGCGCCTGTGCCGCATCTTTAACGACCTGCGGCATACTGCCGGAAGCCGCCACCTGCAACGCGAAATGCATGATGTCGTAGAAGCCGTAGAAACTTTCGGTCGCATTGCGAATCGTCCCCAACTGGGTGTAGACACTCGGATTGTCCATCAGCGCATCCGCGAAATCCGACATGGCGTCGTTCAGGTCGTCGATCGTATCGAGATCCACCACCGCCAGTGTTCCATTGTTTGGCGAATACTCATGATACGTATCGACAATCGAGGTGGCCAATTCAAGCGGCGTGAGATCGGGATTGCCGACCAGACCGGGCATGAACAAATCGTAGGACCAGCCCCAGGCCGGCTCGGTATCGCCCGAGGCCACCAGGTAATGCGCGAAGGGGGCGGTGGCCGCCGCGACTTCCCACATCCCCATCAAACAGGCATCGAAACCGACCACATCGAGCTTGTCGCCCAAGGCCGCCGTGATCTGCGCCATGGCGCGCGCATAATCGCCGTTGGAAATACTGATTTCTCCGGCCCCGCTTCCGTGGTCGTCGTTGGAAAAGCCTTTGGTGAGCGGATCGTCCTGCGGCGCACGTTTTTCCCAGCCCGCCCCGTGATCCCAGGCGATAAAGGCGTAATGCCGCGCGGGATAATGTTCGACCGCCCAGACGCCGAAATCGGCCATGGTCTGGTAGTCGCTCAAGTTGAGTTCCCCGTGTTCGACCAACGTTTCGTAATTGCCGTTGGTGGCCTGGTCGGTGATGTAGAGCGTATTGGTCGGACCGCTATAGGTATCGAGCATCACCACGATGTGAACATAGGGATTCGATCCGCCGCCCGTCACCATTTCGGCCACATCGCTCCACCCATCGTCCTCCAGATTGTTGTCGGCGTTGAGGAACACGAAGAAAGCCCAATCGTTGGCGTCGGGATCGACGATACAGCCGCCTGCCCCATCTGAAATGTAGCCGAGATTGCATTCGCAATGGTATTGATCCACGCCATCCATGACGCAGCGGTTCATGTATGGATCCGTGCACAGATTCGGCTCGCAGGGATCGTCCACACAGCTTTCCTCCCACGGAACCATGCCCGCAGGACAGACGCATTCGTAGCTCGACCAATCGGCCGCGGCCACACACTCGGGCAACCCCGGACACGGATCGTCCGCGCAGGGATCGGGGTTGAACTGGTAGGTCAGATTGTAGGTGCCGCCGGTGGAACCGTAGCTGTCGGCAAAAAGATAATACGGTCCGGCCTCGAGAACGCGCGCCAGATGCGAGCCGGAACTCGGTCCGCCGTCGTCGTCACAGGCCAACTGGCTGTCGGCATTGTCACATTCACTACGCAGATGCAGAACCGTATCGAAACCGCTCATTTCGAAGACGCTATACATCGGCTCGTCCAGGACGAAGCCGTACACCCGTTCGGGACCGGACCCGCCGCATTCGCCGTTGTAATTCGATCCGGCTCCGGCGGTGGTGTCGGAAGTGCTGCCACTGGCCAGAATATCAAGCGGAAGCGGTTCGGCGCAGGTTTCGCCGCTCGGATCGGGGTCGACCATACAGCCTCCCGCGCCGTCGGAAATCCAGCCCGGATCGCAGTCGCAGGCGTAGCCACTCGGAAGCACCGGGCGGCAAATGTGCTGGTGTTCGCTAGCGCAGAGGTTCGGGGTGCAAGGATCGTCGATACAGGCGTCCTCGTAAGCCACGTAGCCCTCCGCACAGACGCAGGTATATTCGCTCCAGTCGGCATCGGGAACGCAATCGGCTTCCGCCGGACAAGGATCGCTCGCACAGGGATCGGGATTGAAGGAGTAGATCAAGGTGTAATTGCCGCCGTCTCCATAGCTGTCGGCGAAAATGGAGTAATCTCCGGGATCCAGGACCAAGGCGATGTAGGCATCGGAGCCGTCGCCGCCATCGTCGTTGCACTTCACCTCGGTGTTGTTGTTGTCGCAGTCGCGCCGAATGTACAGCCCCGTATCGTAGCCGTCCATATAAATGCTGGCCATGACGGTTTCGGTCAACGTGACCGAATACACGTGCTCGGGACCGTCGCCCACACAACTACCGGCGTAGTAATTTCCGGCTCCAACGGTGCTGCCGCTCTCACTGCCGCTTGAAGGCGTCAGCACAAAGGGAGAGCTACAGGTTTCGCCGCTGGGATTGGGATCGACCATGCAGCCACCCGCGCCGTCCGGCACATAGCCGCTATCGCAATCGCAGGTGTGGCCGCTGGGCGGCTGGTAGACGCAAACGGACTGATTGGCCGCCGAGCAGGGATTGGGCTCGCAGGGATCGTCCACGCAGTCCTGGCTACCGGGATCGTACACTTCTCCCGCCGGGCAATCCAACTTCGTATTCAAAGTGAAAGCTCCCTCGTTCTCGCCGAAACCGTCCACGATCAGGTAATAGGTTCCGGGATCGAGGTCTTCGCTGATACGCGCATTGTGCGACGCACCGCCATCATCATCGCAGGCAATTTGCGAAGCGGTATCGTCGCAATCGGATCGCAGATACATGACGGTATCGAAGCCGGAGGCTTCAAAGGTTATTTTGATCGTTTCGGCAACGGTAAACACATAAACCCGGTCGCTGCCGTTATTGCTCTGGCAACTACCCTCGAAGTCGTTGCCGCCCCCACTGGTGTTTCCAGCGATATCGCCGTTGCTCAGGGTCAGCGGCAAGGGATCGGCGCAATTCGCACCGGGGCTCACCCCACTATCCCCGTCGGTCTGATCGCCGTCGCTGTCTCCATCCGAATCGCCGTCGGTTCCCTGTTGACAATCGAAGGTCAGCTCCAGCGTGAACGAGCCGGCCGCGCCGTCGAAGCCATCGACCACGATGTAATAATCCTCGCCCGGGGTCGCGCTGAAGGCGATGCGTTCATCCACGTAGGTGTTGGAAAAACGCGTGCAGTCGGCCGGGTTGCAGCTATCGAGCAGCAACAGATCGAGATCGGCCGACATCTCGGAGAGATCGACAGTCGCGTTGAGAGTGCCTTCGCAGGCGGGAGCGACGAAACGGTAAAGTTTTTCAGGACCGTTTTCCTCGGCGGAAAGACAGCTGTAATCGCTCCAGTTGTTGCGACTATCGACGGTGCTGTCTTCAACGGGATTGTCCGGCTCGATCGTCGTACCGGGACACGCCAACGGGACATCGCCGTCCGGCTTGTCGCCGTCGGGAAGATCGCCGTCCGTGCCGTCTCCGTCGCCGGGCAGCGACCAGTCGAAATCGCCGTCCGCAGCGTCGCCATCGACATCATCGCCGTCTTCCGGGTCGTCTCCATCGCTGAAGTCGACATCGTCTTCCATGCAGGCTCCAAGCCCGAAGGCGACAATCAAGATCAGCATCCAAGCCATCCAGCGTATCGAATTCATGGACAATCCTTCGTCAAAATTTCCACATTTTCAGATTTCAGACCCATAGGATCATATTTAATCAAAACCTACGCGATTTTTACCGGATGTTCAAGGGTTTCGTCGATCAAATCACCGATTTCGGAACATTTTTTCTTCTCCGGCGCTTGTTTCTGCGGAGCGGGTGACGTATGCTTGCCGGGCTTGAACACACTGGACTTTCAAGGGGTTGCCATGCCGATGGACGAACAGGAACTGACACCCGAGCGCCGCCGCAAGCTGTGGATCATTTGGGCGGCCATCACCTTTTCGACATTCATCTATGGAGGCATAGCCTATTTCCCCCAAATCGGGATCGTTAAAACCGACCCCGACCCGGACTTCATCCAAACACTCACCCTCGCCTTCGGCGCTATTTCAACGGCGGCCATCGTCGGCCAATCCCTGCTTTCGACCCTCCTCGCCCGCGCCCTGCCCTTTGAGGTGTTTTGCATCATGCGCTGGGCGCTATCGGAATCGGTGGCGATTTACGGGCTGGTGCTGTTTATCCTGAGCGGAAGCTGGCCGTTGTTTCTGGCCTTCCTGTTTCCGTCGCTCGTGATGCTGCTTCTGCTGTTCCCCGGCGAAACGCTGTATATGAATTACATGGGGAAGCGGCGGTAGCCCCTTCCTCACTTCCCGTGTTCCAAAACGATCTTGATGGCCTGGTTTTTTCCTTTGGTGAGGAAGGTTTTGACGGCGTCTTTGTAGTCGGCGACGGGGAAACGGTGGGTGATGATCCACTCCGGTTCCAGCACGCCGCGTTTGAGCAATTCCGCCGCCACCTCGAAGCTGGTACGTCCATCCGCTTCCGTTCCGTGACAGTTGATGCCGGTCAACTCCACTTCCTGCGCCCAGACCGGCGTGTAGTCGATCTTGCCGGGCTTGAAATTGATGCCGATGAGCACCACACGTCCGCCGCCCTTGACGACCCGCAGCGCCTGACTCAAGGTGGCGTCGCCGCCCACGGTGTCGTAGACCACGTCGAAACCACCGAGCAGAATCTCGTTTCCCAGGTAGCCCTTTACGTGCCGGGCCTGGGTGACTTCCGCCAGGTTGCGGTAAAGCGGCCCCGAACCGGAGAGGACCGTTGCGCCGATGCGCGCCGCCGCTTCCGCCTGCAAGGGATAGCGCGCCAGACAATAGACGTCGGTCTCGGGAAAGAGCCCGCGCAAGGCGGCGACCGTCATCAACCCCATGGTTCCCGCACCGATCACCAGAATCTTGCTGCCGGGTTCGGGCGAGGCTTTCAGAACGCCGTGCACCGCGCTGGCCAGCGGTTCCAGCAGCAGCGCGTGGTCGTTATCGAGTTCGTCGGGGATTTTGTAAGGCTGGCTGCGATGCATCACCATGTATGGCGAGAAGCCACCGCCCACATCCCGCAACGGCAGGTCCACCGTCCCCTGATTTTCGCACAACATGTAGTAGCCGCGTTGGCATTGCGGGCATAGCGGATCGATTTCCAGCTGGTTGCAACTCGGCCAGTCGATGCGCATGGCGACACGATCACCTACTTTCAGATTTTCAACTTCGGCCCCGACGGCCGTCACCTCGCCCACCAGTTCGTGACCGAGAAACTTGCGGGAAATCCCTGGAATGGCGGCCGGAAAGCAGGTCGGATCGAAGTCCATGAACATGAAATGCAGGTCGGTCCCGCACAGCCCACAAGCCAGATTGCGCACTTTCAGCCAGCGCGCATTCGGCAAGGACGGCTCGGGCACCTCGGCATATTTGAGCGGAGAGAAACCCTTCAACGCGGCGAAGCGGTCCACTTGCGAGGCCACCTTCACCGCCAGAGCGGGTAGAAGTTTGTTTTCGAAATATAGCGCCTTCATGACAGCCTCATTTCTCGTTGGACAGATCGTCTCCGGCAAGAACGGCGATTTTCAGCATCTCATCGGCCGTTGCATCGTCGAGGGTGAGCGGAGGACGGAACAAGACCGAAGAGCGGTCTCCCCGTCCCTGCGACGTCAACAGACCGCGTGTTGACAAGGCCTTTACAAATGCGGCGGCGGTGTCGTCGTCACGGCATTTAAGCGAGAGCAGCAGGCCCTCCCCCGCCACCGAAACGAACAGCTCGGGATAATCGGCGGCGATATGGCCCAGTCCGAGCTTGAAACGCGATCCCTGGCGAGCCGCTTTTTCCCATATCCGTTCGCGTTCCATGATCTCCAACGTTTTCAACGCCACCCGGCAGCCCAGGTCGGAGCCGCCGAAGGTGGACAGATGAATCAGCGGATGAGCGTTCAGGTAGGCGTTGACTTTTTGAGTCAGCAAGGTCGCGGCGATGGGGAACAATCCTCCCCCTAAAGCTTCACCGGTAATCAGCATGTCGGGCTCGATCCCCAGACTCATGTAGGCGAATGCCGCGCCGCAACGCCCCAGACCGGTTTGGGTTTCGTCGACGATCAGCAATGCGCCATGCTTGCGACACAGGCGTTGCAAGCCCTTCGCGAATTTCGCACTGACCGCCCGCGCATGGTTTTCGGCTTGCAGCGGTTCGAGAATAACGGCCGCCGTGTGTTTGCCGATAGCCTGCTTGGCGGCATCCAAGTCGTCGAATGGCAGATGAAACACATCGGGGATCATTTCGCCGTACAAGCGCTTGTCGTTCCGGTCCGACAGGGTCATGGCGAAACCGGTTTCCCCATGCCAGGAACCATCGAAGGCGATCAATTCGCTACGCCCCGTCACACCGCGTGCGATTTTACAGGCTCCTTCGACCGTTTCGCCGCGCACGACGCTGAACATGGCGCAATCGAGCGACCCCGGGACAAAGCGGCTCAACGCCTCGGCCAAAGCGGCTTTTTCCCGCGAAATCATCGGAAAATTACCCTGATCCGTTTGCGCCACCGCGCCCTTGAAAGCCTCGGCCAACTCGGGGTGTCGGCGGCCCAGATTGAAGATACCGCCGTTGGTATCCGCATCGAGATAGCGTTTTTCCTCCGCCGACCACATTTCGCATCCGGCGCGCCGCCCTTCCAGAAAGTCGCGCCCGCGCGCTTCCAACTGGCCGACCGCCGCCGTTCCGAACAGCGCCGCCGCTTCGGTTTTCATCTGTTCCAGGGTCATCGCTTGTCGGCTCATTTCGCCCCCCTTCCCGTTCCCAGTCCGATTCGCTTGGCCCCGTCTTCCACCTTGCGCAACAGGCCGAATAGAGACGTCTGCACCTTCTCGCTATTGAGCATCTTCAGCACCACCGGAACCCGCGCAGCCGGAAGCGCCAGCGGCAGCAGCTTTTTCATGTCGGCCACGGCCGCCTCGATGGCGTCGATCAGACGGTCCATTTCGGCGTCATCGATGGTGATGGGTGCCATGAAGCGCATGACCTGCGGCGCATTGCCCGAATAGGCGGCGAAAACACCGTGCCGGGCCAGCGCATCCGCCATCATCGGGCCCATGAATTCATGCAGGTAATCGATCCCGATCATCAGCCCGATACCGCGCACGTCCTTAACGATCTTGGGATTACGCCGCCGAATGTTATTCAGCGCCGCTTTCAAACGCTCGCCCTGACGCGCGGCGTTTTCCCACATGCGGTTTTCTATCAGGTATTCCAGCACCGCAAGCGAAACCTTGCAGCCCAGATCAGACCCGCCCACCGCAGACGGGTGGAAGTCGGGATAGGTGTCCACAAAACGGACCAAGGTATCGGTCTCGCGATATAAAATCGCCGCGTTGGGGTAAAGTCCACCGCCCAGCGACTTGGCTACGGTCATGATATCGGGCACCACGCCCGCATGTTCGCAAGCGAACAGACGCCCGGTACGCCCGAAACCGGTTTGGATCTCGTCAAAAATGAGTTGCGCCCCCATTTCGTCGCACAACTGCCGCAGTCCGTGCAGGTAGTCGGTCGTTCCGACAAAGATTCCCGCCTCGCCCTGTACCGGTTCGACGATCACGGCCGCGGTGCGGTCGGAAATCGCATGGCGCATGGCTTCCAGATCGTTGAAAGGAACGAAGCGAAAGCCCGGCATCAGCGGCTCGCAATAGTGGCGGTAATGTTCTTTGCCGTTGGCCGACAGGGCAAAGCCCGTATGACCATGATAGGCCATGACCGTGCTTACCACTTCCGTGCGCTTGGTTGCGCCTTTGGCCAGCTTGATCGCCCCATCCACGGCATCTCCGCCCCCCGCCGCAAAACGGATGCGGTTGAGGTCGCCGGGGGCGTGATCCACCAGTTTTCTTGCAAACGCCAGTTTGGCTTCGGACAGACACGCGGCGCTTCCCATATCCCATTCGTCCAAGGCGTCCACCAGGACCTGCATAATCTGCGGATTGTGCCGCGAAACATTGAAGCTGCCCGCCGACGAAAAGCAGTCGATCATACGACGCTTCGAAATCGGGTCGACGAAGGTCACCCCTATGCGCTCGGTTTCCAGCACATCCAGATGACCGGCCTTGAGGTAACGCACCTGCCCGCGGTTGATATGTCGCTCGAAGCTTTTTACGATTCGAAGAGCTTCATCGCGATCGATGGGAGCCTTGAAATCAGGAATGGGATTGATCGACGGCATCGCATATCCTTTACGTTGTGAGTCTGAAGACGAGTGACATTTCAACATAACCGAAATTGCTTGCACGACAAAGCTTAAAATTGTCTGTCCAGCGCCTTTTACCCATGATATTTGAGCATTTCCGCCCGTTCCCTGAGCGACTGCTCACTCAGTCCTTTTACAAAATAATTACAGAATTTTCACCTTTTTCTTGCAAAAGCATTCGTCTTTCGATTAGGTTTATCGAGTCAACACGTTAAGCCACGGCTACCGTAGTTACCAAACGAAGAAAAAAACTGGACCGCCGCTTCTGAGTATCTCGGAAAGAGGCAGCCGGGTTATCGAATGTGTGTTTTAGGGTACCTGTCTATTTCGTATACAAGGGAGATCCATGACGCATCATCACTTACCCGAAATCCGTCGTTGGGGCGGGCGGCTGGCCATTCTGGCCCTCCTGCTCATGCCCATCACGGCTCACGCATCCGCTTTCAAGTGGATCGGCTACGACAGTTCGGCCGTTGCGGGAGCCAATGCCGACTACTCCTGGGGAGAAAGCTACGGCGTTTTATACTCGAACCCTGCGTTGATGTCGCGGTTTGCCCCACACTCCGGTGTGGATTTCACCCTTTACAAACCGAGCTTCAAAGTCAATGTCGGAACAAGACCGGCCAATGCGGATGTCCCGATGCAGATATACGAAGTCAGCGTCGGCGGCCTTTCAGCCTCCGATAATCCCGACCGCGCCCTGCCGACCATCGAGTTGACCAACAAGCGCAGCAACACCCGGGTCACGAACGTGGAAACCTACCTGGGTGCCGGTTTCACGTATGATTTCGGGCTTGAGGGATTCCGAGTGGGCGGTATGGCCACGATCCCGGTGATCAACGCCCTGGATGCCGCGCTTTATTACTCGGACGAACGCGAACAGTATTTCTCCAACCAGATGCACTTCGCGCGTTTCGGTGAATGGTCGCCCATTATTACCGGTATGTTTGGTGTTTCGTATTCGCCGATCAAGTACATCAGCCTGGGTGTCAGCCTGCAGGTCAGCGCCGCGTTGGTGGCCGATCTCAACGTCTACATCCCGGAAGCCACCGTGCAGGACTACATGCTGGTGGCAGGAAAAACCACCGCCGTACCGAAGTTTCGTCCCATCGTGGGTATTCATGCGCAGCCCCTCGATTGGTTTACGATCGGCATGACCTGGCGCAACGAATCCTACATCAAAACCGATGCCAGCGGCGGCGTCAATCTGTGGAACTTCCACGAGAGCGTCTCCGATGTCGGCCCTCAGACCGTCCCCATGCGTGTCAAAGCCGAGTGGGATATGGCCCTCGATTACGAGCCGATGGAAGTGTCCTCGGGGCTTGGCTTTATGCCGCTGCCCGACTGGAAAATCCAAGCCGGTCTGACCTGGAATCGCTGGTCGAAGTACCGCGACATTCATTATGAACATCCGGAAGAAGCCGCGGTTTTCCAACGCGCCAATTCTTCGTCTCCCGCCATCAATGGCAACGACTACAAGTGGTTCGACACCCTCAGTGTCAATATGAACACCAGTTACCGTTACGTAAGCTGGTCTGAAGGAAAACTCGGGTTCGCCTGGAACCCCTCGCCGGTCCCCACTCAAAAGGGCCGTACCAACTACGCCGATAGCGATACCTGGGGTCTCAGCATGGGCAACCGTTTCGACTTCGGTTTCGGCGAAGACTGGCAGTTCTACGCTCAGATCGGGCTCCAATTCTGGCAAATGCTGAAACGGACGGTCAACAAGGATCCAAACCAGATTCGCGACGAATTCCCGGATCATCTGGTAACCATTGTTGAAGAAGCCCCGATTTCAGCCGGATATGGTTTACAGACCAACAATCCGGGGTTTCCGTCATACAGCCAGTATGGATGGATGTTCGTGACCAGCGTTTCGTTCCACTACGAATTCTAGCCTGTTGCAGGAGGATACCATGTATAGATCATCGATTATGAGTGTTTGGGTACTCGCCATGCTCGGTTTGGTCCTGCTTGCGGGTTGTGCCATCGAACAAGGACACGAGACCGATTTCGACTCCCTCGGCTATCAAACGTGTACCGCCGACGACCAGTGCAGCTTCGGTTTCTGCAATCCCGGCGGTTTTTGCGCCAGCGATTGCCGGAAAAATGAAGATTGCGCGCTATACGGCACCAATATGGAATGCGTAACCTACCAGTGTCTGGAAGTGTGCGAAAGCAACGCCAACTGCACCTTCGGCATCTGCCAGGAGAGCGGCTATTGCTTGTCGGAATGTCAAACCAACGAAGATTGCGCGAAATTCGGCAACGGACTGATTTGCGATAATTTCGCCTGCATTGTCTCGGATTCTCCCGATGGCGATGCTCCCGATGGCGACGATTCTGACGGCGACGATCCCGACGGTGACACACAAACGGAAACCAAAGGTAGCTGCGTGCCGGATCTCGATTGCGCCACCCATCATTGGCTGGACAACTGCGCCGACCGTCCCTGCATCGATTACGGTTACCAGTGGAGTTGCAACGAAGACGCCGTTTGTCAGGACAACGGCGAAGTGGATCTGGGCACGGGCGATGCCGGTTCCAACGCCGAAGCCTATGTCGGCGTGTGGGGCATGATGTTCAACACCGCCCAGCTCACCACCGGGATTCCCATCATCAACGAAATCAGTACCGTTTCTCAGCACACCATGCTCACGCGTGTCAGCCGCGACGGCGACAAACTGATCATCGAATCCAAAGCCTGCAAGATGTTCATGTGGAATCTGTTGGAAGAGGATGATGGTAGTTCCGTCACGTACAGCGTCGAAGATCCGACCCAGACCGTCACCGGCGGCATGATCATCCCGAAGGCCTACTGGGACAACGTCTCCATGCTGCGCCACGAGTTGGAAAACCCGCCCAAACTCGAAGCGGGCGCGACCTGGGACACCACCAGCACCTTCACCGAAGTACGCGGCGCGGTCCTGGAAGACCTTCTCAATGAAGATATCCCCAAACTCGACCTGGACAACCCCGACAACGTCGACCCGCGTGTTTTCGATCAGGATATGGACGGATACCCCGGCATGACCACCCAGCTCACGGGCCTTTTAAACGGCAAGATCTTCAGTACCCAGCGTTGGGAATCGCGCCTGCACACCGCGACCATCCTCGACGAAAATCATATCAAGGGTATTGTGTTCCACGACAACGAGCAGTATGAAATCGGCGCGGACCAGGACTCGCTGGTTTACCCCGAGCTCAGTTTCCCGGCCTTCCCCGACGAAAACCTGAGTTTCTTCCACATGCAGCGTATGGACGAAGACGCCACCTGTGAAGACGCCATCGCACTCAGCAAAGAAGAGGACGGCTGGCTGAAGTATACGGTTTCCATCGAAACACAGCCCAATCCGTAGCAAGCTTTTCATCGAGTTCAAGAGACGGGAACCAGGCGTTCCCGTCTCTCTTTTTATGCTCCCGACGCAATGGAAGCCGTAACGTTAACCCGCATGCCAGACCCGACGATCTTGACTGGCTTCGACTGGAGGGGTGTGCTATAAAGTTAATTGGTTACACCTGCTTTCAATAGACCAAACCGCCCGGCATGATGATCGGGTCTTCACATTGCGGAAAGGAAGGACTCGTGCCGTCCAAATGCGAAAAGCCCAGTGGCGATCCCGTGCGAGATGTTCACTTTCAAAAAGCGTCGGATCTGTTTCTCCGCTGCCTGGAAGAAGAAGGTGTTGACACCATTTTCGGTGTGCCGGGTGAAGAAAATGCCGACCTGATGCTCTCGCTTTTAGACTCTCCCATCGAGTTCATCATCTGCCGACACGAGCAGGGCGCGGCTTTCATGGCCGATCTGCACGGTCGTCTGACCGGCAAACCGGGCGTTTGCCTGGCCACGCTCGGCCCCGGCGCGACCAACCTGGTTACCGGCGTCGCCAACGCAAATATGGACCACAGCCCGGTGGTCGCCATCGCCGGTCAGGGAAGCACCCTACGTCTGCACAAGGAATCGCATCAGAATATGGACATCGTCGGCATGTTCCAGCCGATCACGAAATGGGCGCATTCCGTGCACGAAGCCTGCAACATTCCGGAGGTGATTCGAAAAGCCTTCAAACTCTCGATGGCGGAAAAACCGGGCGCGTGTCTTGTTGAACTGCCTGAAAACATTGCGAAGAAAGAAACCTCGAACAAGCCCTTCAAGCGTGGAATCAAGGTGCGTCGACCCGGACCCGACGAAAAAGCGGTATCCCAGGCCTTGGAGCTAATTCAAAACAGTCGCCGTCCCATCATTCTGGCGGGTAACGGCTGTGTTCGGACCCGTGCCATGAAGCAGCTTAATCGTTTTGTGGACGCCACCGGCCTTTACGTCGCCCATACCTTCATGGGCAAGGGAGCCGTCAGCGCTCGCCACGAACGCAGTCTGCTGGCGGCCGGCTTGCAGTCGCGCGACCACGTCACGGAAGCGTTTTTCAAAGCCGACCTGGTGATTTGCATCGGCTACGACATGGTGGAATGGCATCCCTCCGTATGGAATCCGCAAAACGACAAGAACGTGCTGCATATCGATTTCAGCCCGGCCGAGGTGGACGACCACTACCGGCCCGAAATCGAAGTGGTGGGAGACATCGCCGGGTCGCTGTGGGCGATCAACGAGGGCCTCACCGACGCCCACAAACGCGATGTGGAGGAGTTCGCCACCGAGCGGCGACACATTCTGACCGAGCTGGAATACGAAGCCTCCAGCGACCACTTTCCCATGAAGCCGCAACGCATTCTACGCGACCTGCGTGAGGTGATGCGCGACGACGATATCCTCATCAGCGATGTGGGCGCGCACAAAATGTGGGTGGCGCGTAATTATCCGGCCTACCAGCCGAACACCTGCATTATCTCGAACGGCTTCTGTTCCATGGGTATCGCCCTGCCCGGCGCGATCGCGGCCAAACGTTTGCATCCCGAAAAGCACATCGTCGGGCTTTGCGGAGACGGCGGGTTCCTGATGAACGTGCAGGAGTTGGCAACGGCGGTGCAATACAAAATCCCGGCGGTTTTTCTCGTCTGGGAAGACAACGAGTACGGACTTATCACTTGGAAGCAGGAAGCCCAGTTCGGCGCACATTCGCACACCGCCTTCCTCAATCCCGACTTGGTGAAGCTGGCCGAAAGCTTCGGTTGCCGCGCCGCACGCGTTGAAGCAGCTCAGGATTTTGTCCCGATTCTACAAGCCGCGCTGGCCGACGCCTCGCGGCCGTCGGTTGTGGTGGTGCCGGTTGACTATTCGGAAAACCTCAAGCTTACCAAGCGCTTGGGTGAGATTTTACGACACTGATAAACGGTGGAAGCCGTATTGAACTTGAAAGGAATCTCCAATGGCAATCGAGAGCCTGAATCCTACGACCGGAGAGCTGATCGAGCATTATGACGAAATTTCGCCCGAGCAGATCGATGCCAAATTGCAAGGCGCGGAGCAATTTTTCAACCAGTGGCGCGAAAGCGACTTTCCCCTTCGCAGCAAACGCCTTCAGGCGGCTGCTCGGATATTGCGCGAAAAGCAGAACGAATTCGCGACTTTGATTACGAATGAGATGGGAAAACCCATCGTAGAGGCCGAAGCCGAAATCGAAAAATGCGCCTGGGTTTGTGATTACTACGCCGAAAACGCCGAACGTTTTCTTAGCCCCCGCCCCGAACAATCGGGTGCGGATGAGTCGTATGTGCGTTACGACCCGATCGGACCGATTTTGGCCGTGATGCCGTGGAACTTCCCATTCTGGCAGGTCTTTCGCTTTGCCGCTCCCGCCCTGATGGCGGGTAATGTCGGCTTGCTCAAACACGCCTCCAACGTCCCCGGCTGCGCGATGGCGATCGAACGCGTCTTCCTCGAAGCGGGCTTTCCACGGGGTGCCTTCACCACTCTGCTGATCTCGGCCGCATCCACCGACGCCGTGATACGTGACCGCCGGATTCGGGCCGTCACGCTCACCGGCAGCGAGGCGGCGGGTCGAAAGGTGGCGGCGGCGGCCGGTGCGTCACTGAAAAAGACGGTTCTCGAACTGGGCGGCAGCGATCCCTTCATCGTCCTGGCCGATGCCGATATTCCACGCGCGGCCAAAGCCGCGGCGTCTTCACGCATGCTCAACAACGGTCAGAGCTGTATTGCCGCCAAACGTTTCATCGTCGAACAGTCTGTCGCGGATAGCTTCCTTGACGCTTTTCGCCTGAATTTGTCCGAATTCAAGGTTGGGAATCCCATGGACCGCAGCACGCAAGTCGGCCCGATGGCCCGGCTCGATCTGCGCGAGGAGTTGCACGCCCAGGTGACGGAATCGGTCAAGCAGGGCGCGCGTCTCGAACTGGGCGGATTCATTACGGAAGGGCGCGGCGCGTTCTACCCCATCACCCTGCTATCGAATGTCAAACTGAACAACATCGTCGCCATGCAGGAAACCTTCGGCCCGGTGGCGCCGGTCATCGTAGCGGGCAACGCGGAAACGGCCCTGCGCATCGCCAATTCCTCCGATTACGGACTGGGCGGCGCATTGTGGACCGCCGACCTCGACCGTGCCCGCGATCTGGCTCGGCGCATGGAAACCGGGGCGGTCTTTATCAACAGTTTCACCAAAAGCGACCCCCACCTTCCTTTTGGTGGCGTCAAGCTTTCGGGTTATGGCCGCGAGTTGTCCCGCGAGGGCATCCGTGAATTCATGAACGTCAAAACGGTGTGCCTATCCAAGTAGAGACCGCGCTCGCCGATCGTCCGCGCTTGTAAACACGCAACGCATAGGCGCTTGTCATTGGACTTGTGTGTGTCAGCTCCGCGCCGCTGGTCGGCGATCTTTCACCCACATTCAAGCAGTAACACCCTGTTGCCGTAACAATTGACTCAATATTGGGTTGACAGTCCGAGATGCGTCTGCTGACTTGGATGAGTGATTTCGGAGCCCGATTGTTACCTCTTGCAACAAAGAGATAAAACGGAGCTTCACTCTCACTTCTTTTTTGCAACGATAGCAAGTTCTTCAGAATTGGAATCGAGCCTATTACCGCAAACATCTGAAAAGAGTTCAACAATTGTGAACCCACATCTGGAGAATTCAGCTTCGATCATTTCCGGGCTGAAGTACTGCAACCAGTTGTAAACGGTTCGAGTGCGTGATTCTTCAATGATTGTGTACTTGTCCAGCATAACCTTGTCGTCTTCGTATTTGAGAATATTGAGAAAGCCGTAGTAGTCATCGGGTGACCAGAACCTGTTGAGTTGGTTGAATTCATATGTCGCCAATTCTTCACGCTTTTCAAAGGCCTTTAAAGAATGAACATCCAGGAGAAGCCGTCCTCCCGGCTCTAAAACCGTGTGAAACCTGTTGAGCATCTCCTCTCTCTGCTTGGGACTAAGCGCGCAGAAGTCACAATAGATCATCATCGCAAGATGAAAACGTTCGTTGGTTGCGTACTCCAGATAGTTCTGATTGACATAGTCGATGGACAGTCGTTCGTTTTCTGCGCTTTCTCGCGCATACTGAATCGAACGTTTCGAGAAATCGATTCCCGTCACCCGGGAATCAAGGCGAGCCAGGCGCGTGGTATAGAGTCCCGGTCCACAGCCGAAATCGACTACCGTCGATTCCGAATCGATGGAGAATCGTGACGCGATCCACTCCACCGACTTATCGATAAACCGGGAGTTTCGCGAAGACAGCTCGACATTGTCATTCAAATGGTTTTGAATCATCTGCTTCGACGTGTGTTTGTCTGTCCACAAATCGCGGGCGGTGTAAAATTCAAAGGGTTTGGGACGACTATTGATCTGCTTAAGTTTTTCAAACAATTTTCAACTTCCGTTCTGTTGAAGGCATGGTTTAATCTTCATTTCCAGTTCCGTACTCTAACGAAAGGTCCTGCTGCTTCTTCTAAGTTGCCGTGTTTCGGTAGCGAAACGACCTCATTCTGCCTTTTGATGGGAAAAAAAGCCAGCAGTTCGTCCTTGATGGACTTGTTCCAACCAAGGGCTACTATCTTTCCTGTCGCCGAGGGAATCAGCAAGCCTTTCCCAATGGTTACACCTGCCAGCATACAATTTTAGGGAGACTTCGTCGACTTCCACTGCAAAAGGGAATCCTGCGCCATTTCCTGGCGTACCGACGAAAACGACCCGACGCACAAACGCCGGGCCGTACTTTTCGAATCACTCTGACAACCGATCAGCCGCAGTTGCCGCCATGCACCTGCAAGGTCCAGTTATCGCAGGAACTACCGCTGATGTAGCGAACTTCGATCCAATACCATTTACCATCTTCACCACCGAAATAGCTTTCGCTCTCGGTTTTGCTGACTTCGTCCAACTGCCCGGCCCCGTTGGTCGAGGATGCGCGTTCCGTCCCGCAAGGTTCGTAGAGGTGGAGATCGTAATCCATCCCGGCCGGAGATTGCAGCCGCACCCGTATTTTGACATCTGAAATGCAGATCGAGCATTCCTCGATATAGATTTTGAACCAGCGTTCACCATAACCGCTACGGTCCTGCTCCGATTTATGTTCGCAAGATGAGGGACAGAGGAAGCCCTTGTACTTATCGCCGCACAGGTTACCCAAACTGGCGCCATCCGAGCAATTGCCGCCGCCGTCATTCAGGTTGACTTCACAGCCATCCGCCGTACCCCCGGCGCAATCGGCATAGCCGGTCAAGCAGCTTCCCATGGTGCAACTGTTGGACGAGCAGGTTCCACTCGCGTGTGAGAAATTGTCGCCGCAGTTATCGCAACTGTCGGCATAATCGCACGCGCCCGCGCCATCGCAATAACCCCGGCACAAGTAGTCGCCCCCCACTGCGTAATGGTTGTTTCCGGTCCCGCTCGAACAGCGATAGGTGGTATCGCATTGCGTGCTGTTGTTGTAATGGGTGACACCGCAAGAGCCCGACGAGCAGGCGTAATCGGAACAGGTGGTATCGCTGCCGCAGGACTGGGACGACCAGCTTCCGTTGGCGCACAGACGTTCCGCACCGGCATTCACGCAATCGGGAGCTTTTTGTCCGCTACTGTAAATGGCGGCATTGTGTGCGCACTGAGAACTGTTGGCGCACCAGGCCCCGCTTCCGTCATAGTCGTTCTTGCAATAGCTGCTCTGGCAATTGCTCCCCGTGAGGCAACCGCACCCGTTTTCGAGCTTGGATGCCCAGGTGTTGGCGCTGGTGCAGTAGAGGCTCCCCACCTTTCCGCAGGTGCTGGAATGGGTGGACAAGTCGCTGTCGTCGTTCGCCGCTCCGTTGCAGTCGTAGAGCTGACCGTTGTAACACTGCACCGATCCGCTCGTCGCACCGCTGGCCAATTGGAGACCGTTGTAGCAGCAACTCCGGGCCGTTCCGGCCGTCTGCTCGATATCTTCCGCGCCATCATCCCCGCAACAGCGGTTGCCGCTGCCGACGTTGGCCAGCCACGCATACCCGCAGCCGGTCGCCGCGCAATAGGTGCTGGATTCGTCGGGATCCTGCCAGGTTCCGTTCGAGCAATAGGACTTGAGCGCAGCCGAGCCAAAGCCGTGGCAACTTCCCGAGTCGGCGCAGGCTCCGTTGTGATCCACACAATCGCTGGCGGCTCCGCAGCAGGCCAGCATGTCGACACCGCAATCACCATTGGCCGAATCATCGGAGCAGGTGCGACTATTCTCGCCCGCATCATCGCCGCAACAAGTGGATGCGGCCACTTCGCCCCCGAGATTCCACGACAATCCGCAACCGGTGCAGTAGGATTGTCCGTCATCGCCGGGTCGAATCAGGTCGTAGCAATCCGTCCCCGAACAGCCACGCTCATGATACGTGCAGCCATCGGGGCCACTGCCGCAGACTCCCAGGCAGGTACCCGTGCCGCAATCCTGCACGAGGGTATCGTAGCCGCTATCGCCGCAGTAGGCGGGCGCACCTTTGCACTCCCATTCGTTTCGGTAACGATAGCGGTTATCCTGACAGAACGTGGTTTCGTTGTTTTCACAATCAGCGACCTGACTACTCGTGCCACTGCCGCTGGCACCATATTCCCGCAATGTCGTGGCGGATTCGCAAACATCGGCGAAACTCTGCGACGTACAGGCCCCGCCAGCACACCCGACATAATCGGTCACGCTGCCACCGATGGTAAAGGCATTGGCCGCGCCGTCGCTGTCAATCGAGGCTTTCGTCGCGCAATCTTCGCCGTCCCCACCCAGTGAATAGGCACAGGTATCGGAGTTATAGGCGACATAGAAATCCTGGTAAGACGCGACAATACTGCCGTTGCACGACCCCGAGCAGGCATCCTGGCCGTCGCAATCGAGGGTTGCACAGCTCTGAGTGGTGTACACGCAGCTGCCGCCACTCGACACATAGTAATCCCGTTGAGTCGCGGAGGGGTCGTCGCCGCATCCGGCGGTATCACCCCCACCGTAATAACCATCGAGATCATCGCAGTCGAGCGTATCGGTCACCCCATACCCGCAGGCGCCCGACGAACAATAGTAATCGCGCAACTCTCCCATGGGATCATCCAAGGAACCGCAGCCGGGGCCGCTGTCGCCGGTATTGTGCCAGCCGTCCTGAATGTTGCAATCGCTGCAATCCGACGCGTAATCGCAGTTGCCTGCTCCATCGCAATAGCCGCGACACAGATACCCGCCGGTGGCTCCATAGGCGTTGTCACCCGACCCGCTCGAACAGGCCCAATCGCTGTTGCACTGAACCGTCGAACTAAAGTGCGTGGCTCCGCATGCACCACCCGAACAATAGTAATCGGTGCAGGCGCTGTCATCTCCGCAACTTTCCTCTACCCAGGTGCCGTTATTGCAGCGGGCACGGCTCCCCGAATCAAAGCAATCGGGCGAATATTCGCCATCGTCGTAGAATCCGCCGAGGTAGACACACTGGGTTTCGCTTGCGCACCAACTGGCGGTTCCCTCGGGGTTGGACTTGCAGAAGCCCGAGACGCAGTCTTCATCATCAACGCATGGACAGCCGTTGTCCAGGCCATCCAACCAGTCATCGCTGTTGGAGCAGTAGAAGTCCCCCACGTTGTCGCAAACCGCCACGTGCGCCGACAACCCGCTGTCGTCGTCCGCCGCGCCGTTGCAATCGTAAAGCAAACCATCGAAACAAATCAGGGAGCTTTGTGAGGCATTGCTTGCCAGTTCGGCGCTATTGTAGCAGCAGCTTCTATCGGCCGCTTCCTGCTGCTCGAAATCTTCGCCGGGATCATCGCCGCAACATTTGTTGATGTCGATCTGTCCGGACATCCACACGAACGAACAACCGGAAGCCGTGCAATAGTCTTCATTTTCGTCCGGATCCTGCCAGATTCCGTCCTCACAGTACGAAAGCTTGCCACCACTTCCAAACAAATGACAGCTAAGCGAATCGGTACACAAACCGTCATGATCGACGCAATCGTCGGATGTCCCGCAGCAGGCCTCTGCATCCGCTCCACAACTTCCGTTATTCGAGCTGGAGAAACACCCACGTGCGTGCTCACCCGAGTCATCGCCGCAGCATGTCGCAGCCGCCACATCGCCTCCTATCGACCAATCCAGCCCGCATCCTTCGCAGACGTTCTGTGCGCTATCCACGTCCAGAACCGTGTCGAAGCAGGCATCGGCAGCGCATCCGCGCAGATGGTAACCGCAGCCGTTGATTCCGTTCCCGCAGCTTCCCAGACAAGTATCGACCCCGCAATCAGTTTCCAGCGAATCAAAGCCGCTATCGCCGCAACGCCCCGGATTGCCCGAGCAGTTCCATTCGTTGCGTTTGAGATAGCGATCGCCATCGCAGAAAAGCGTTTCGAGTGTCTGACAATCGTAGTTGAAGGGTCCGGCAAAACCGGTACCGTCCGCGGCATATTCCAACAACACCGTATCCGTCAAGCAGGCGTCTCGATAGCTACTGGCGACGCAGGCTCCCCCGCTGCAATCGTCGTAATCGGTTACGATGCCGGGATCGGTATAGGCGGTTGACGAGCCATCCGTATCGTCTGATAGTAATTCCAAACAATCCTGATCGAGTGCGCCATCCACCGACAGGCAGTCGGTTCCGTTTTCGGTCACGTAGTAGTCGCGCGATTCCACCACCGACGTTCCGTCACACACGGACGCGCACACATCTTGTCCGTCACAACTGACGGTTTCGCAATTCGTAGTCGTATACGCACAGGTTCCGTTTTCGGTCACGTAGTAATCGCGCCGTTGACTGACCGCATCAATCCCACAACCGGGCGTGTTTCCACCTCCGTAATAGCCATCCTGATCGTTGCAAGACATGGTTGCCGTAACCGTGTACTGACATCCGATGTCGGCACAGTAGTAGTCGCGGCGCTCACCGTCAAGATCCTGCATATCGCTGCATCCGGGACCGCTATCACCGGTATTGTACCAGCCATCCTGTGTGGTGCAGTCCTGGCAGTTCCCCGCATAGTCACAGTGGCCCGCCGCATCGCAATAGCCCTGGCAACGCGCCTCGCCGGGGACTCCGTACAACCCATCGCCCTCACCGGCTACGCAGGCAAAGGCGGCATTGCACAGCGTTTCGGGTCCGGGAAGTGTCACGCCGCAAGTTCCGTCCGAACAGGCATGGTCGGCACAGGTCGTATCCGTTCCACAACTCTCTTCAAGCCAATTGCCGGAGCGGCAAACCGCCCGTCCTCCGCTGTTGTAACAGTCCACCGAGTACTCATCTTCAACATAGGCCCGCCCGTTATGGACGCATTGATCCACGTCGGCACACCAATCACCCACCCCGTCGTAATCCGGCTTGCAATAACCCGAACCGCATTCGAGGTCGTCTTCGCAGGCGCAATTGTTTTCACGTGTCGGAGACCAGGTATCGGACGATCCGCAGTACCAATCTCCCACGGCATCACAGGTTTGTTTGTCCATCGCCAAGCCGCTATGATCGTCGGCTGCACCGTTGCAATCATACAGCCAACCATCGAGACACAGAATCGATCCTTCCGAAGTCCCGCTGTCGAGGCCCGTTCCGTTATAGCAACAGATGCGGTCAGCCCCTTGCACCTGCTCGATATCTTCGCCGGGATCGTCGCCGCAACAGCGGTTGTTGGTCCCAGCCGGATTGTCCATCCAATCGAAGCCACAGCCGTCGGCGGCACAATAAACGGAGTCTTCGTCGGGATCGCCCCACACACCCGCATCGCAATAGGATTTCAGGCCGCCATCACCGAAGACGTGGCACAGACCGCCATCGGCACATTGGCCCTCGTGGTCCAGGCAATCACTCGCTGCGGAACAACAACCCTTGAGATCGGTCCCGCATGATCCATTGTTGCTGCTGTCGTTGCAATTGATTGCGAATTCATGTTCATCATCACCACAGCAATCGTCTACCGATACCGCCCCTCCGATCGCCCAGGACAAGCCGCAGATTTCGCAGTAGTTCTGTGCGTCGTCGGCCCCATGCACGTCATCCAGGCAACTTCCATCATCGCAACCACGTTCGTGATAATTGCAACCGTTACGCATGCTCCCGCAGGTTCCTTCGCAGGCATCGAAACCGCAATCGGTCTCCAGGGTATCCACCCCGCTATCGTGGCAATAGCCCGGACTACCGGAGCAGGTCCATTCACTGCGATAGCGATAGCGATCTGCAACGCAGAAAACGGATTCGAAACTCTGACAATCATAGCTGTTCGGACCGCTGACGCCTACACCGTTTGCACCGTACTCGTTGATGATCGTCGTACCGGGCTGACAGGTATCGAGATATTGCTGGGTGGTGCAGTCGCCCCCCGCACAACCGATGTAGTCGGTCACCGTTCCAGGCGTGATATAGTCATACTCCGATTCGTCGCTGTCGATCGAATCCTTCATCGCGCAATCCTGTACGATGGAGCCCCATATTTCTATGCAATCGGCCGAGTCTTCGACCACATATCCGTCTTTGAAGTGATGGATTGTAGATCCATAACAGACATCCTCGCAGATGTCGATTTCATCACAGGTTTTCACCTCGCACTGCTCGGTGGTATAGACGCATTCGCCATGCGCGTTGGCATAATAATCCCGCTGCAGACTTTCCGGATCTAATCCGCATCCGGCATCATTTCCACCGCCGTAATAGCCGTCCTGGCTGTTGCAGTTCAAGGTTTCGAGCACGGAGAATTCGCAGGTCCCTTCCGCACAGGCATAATCGCGGCGCTCGGCTACCGAATCGTCCATCTCCCGGCAGCCCGGACCGGCGTCGCCGGTTTCGTGCCAACCGTCGCCCGCCTCACCCAACATGCAATCCGCCCCCTCATTGGCGGCCGTCGTCTCGCAAGCATCTTCTTCTTCGTTGCATACCGGACTCTGACACTCCGCCTGCGTTATCGCTTCCGAGCAATCGCGCTCGCCACCACCGGTGCAAGCGCCTTCCTGACAACTGTCGTCGATGGTGCAGAACAAATCATCGTCGCAAGTCGCGTCGTTCTCCTTGTTGCTCCAGTTTGTTTGATTGTAGAACGGCAAACAAATCTGACACTCGTTTTCGGGATTTTCACCGCGATAATCGTAACAGGCAAAATCGATCAGGCAGTAATCCTCTCCGATAGCCTGTCCGCAAAGACCCTCTTCGCAAACCACATAGGTGCAGTCGAAACTGTCATTTTGGCATTCGATACAGCCTTGTCCGCAATGCTCGGGATCGTCGTCTGCATAGCAGAGGTCGCCGCAACGATGATAGCTTTCGTTACAGACGAAATCACAGGCTCCATGCGGACAGATCGCCGTGGCGTTGTCGGGTGGGTTGCAGTTGTAAGTAACATTGTCGCCATCATCGATGATATTGTTGCAGTCGTTATCCTTGTTGTCGCACATCTCGACTCCGCCATTGGTCAGGTCACAGCGGTATTCACAGTCCTCCGGGTTGTCATCCAGATCCCAATAACCGTCCGGGCAGGGAATCCCGCTACCTAAAAGCGGATAATCCGTATAATCACCAAGATACGAATTCGCGGAAATGCGCAGCATCCCGGAGAAATCCTCCGGTGGCGGTTCACGTGTTCCGGTCGCAATCGGCACAAACGTCACCTCTACCGCCAGCGAATTCTGGCTTTCGGGGTAGAGCTCGAAAGGCAACTGCTGCGCCAACGGTTCGAGCCGAAAAACAGTGTCCCCCTCAGTTATTAAAAGATCCGTCACAAGCAGCACACCGATATAGCCACCGTTAAAAAGGCGCACCGTTTCGGTACTATGGGCAGCAAAATGCGTGTCGCGAAATTCCAAAGCGGGCATAGGCGAAATGATGAGACGCTGGTCGGTTGCAAGTCCGCTTAATCCGATTACTTTTTCAGGTGTAAAAGGATCGTCGGAAAACAGCTTGAGCTGTCCTTGATCCTGTCCCGGCAATCCTACCGGCGCATAGCCGACCCCTAAAGAAACATTCTGATTCGGCGCGAGAAGGATATCATGCAAATAATCGATCGAGAATTCCTGGTCATCGGTGTTCACTGTGAGATTCGCCGACGCCAAGGCCAAGACAGCATCGCCGACATTCGTCAATCTCAAAGTTCGAGTAGCAGGATGGTCTAAACGGACTTCGCCGAAATCAAGTAGACCGTTGTAGTCGGGATTTCCGATTTCCTCGACTTGAATGACCGGGGCGATTCCGACGCCGGTTACGATTACATCACCCGCCTGCATCACTGCGTCGTCGGTGGTGAAATGGATGCGACTCTGGTAAGTCGCTCTCTGGGTGGGTGCAAAGGTAATGTGCAGCTCGTGGCGTTCACCCGGAGCCAATACGACATCAACCAAGACGTCATCGACTCCCAGCGAAAAGACTGCCGGGGGTTCGAACCAACCGATACTTTGCAGCGTTACCGGCAATTCTCCCTCGTTAACCAAGGCCAGGGTCAACGTATATTGCTGCCCCACACGTAACGGTCCGAAATCCAGTTGTTCCGGATCGGCTCCCACAGCGGAGGCAACAGAGCGGCCCAGTAAATTCACGATGAAGGTTTGCGCACCGTTTGTATCGCTGTCGATGCTGATCTGCCCGGTATACTCTCCAGCCGTTAGGCCATTGAACGTCACCGGTAAAATCACGTTTTCTCCCGCCTGTAACTGCTGTTCGGCCCCATTGAAGGCGCTGGTATCGATGCTGAAAGCGTCCGACAATCCCGCCACCAACTGCGGCACCTGGACGGTCAAGATTCCCCCGCCCGCATTCGACAAGGTCAGATCGACACTGACCGGCACCGCCACCCGCTGCAATCCAAAATCCAGCCGGTTTTGATCGTCCAATACTTCCACGGCTAAAATCGGCTCAACACCTTTGCAAAGCAATTCGACCGATAGGCTCGGCTCGTCCGGATCGTTGCTTTCAAAAACCAACTTGTCGGAAAATTCACCGGCACTCGGAGGCTGACAAGCAACGGTCAATTCCGTTTGTTGGCCCTGTCCGAGATAAAACGGAAGCTCCAATTCGCTGATGTCGAAAACAACGGATGATCCTGATTCGAAGTAAACATCGTTAATACGTAAGACGGCGTTATCCTGTTGTTCTCCGGGCAGATTTTTTACGATCAACGTTTTTTCGCTGGCCGGATCTCCCACTACCACATCGCGGAAGTCGATTGATGCCGGAGAAACATCGATGTCCACGGTGCCCTTGTAATGCGTGACCAAACTGACATGGTACACGCCGTCCGGGTCGTTGGAACTGATGATGATCTCGCCTTCGTCGACCCCGGCATTTTGAGGCTGATAGATGATATCCAGTTTCAGTACATCGTTGAGACTATCGAGAGTTTGCGGCCATGTATTTTCGTCAGCGAAACGAAATTCCGTACTGGTTGAAACGATTTCGACGTGAGTAATGTTAAGCGGTACATCCGCGCACAGGCTGGTTATATGCAGACTTTCAAGGGCTTCCGTACCGTAAGGTACAAACCCAAAGTCCAACTCGACTTCGGCGCTGATTTGCGCCCCTCTCTCGCAATCGTCGGGCAAGAACTCCGTATCGCTATCGCGACCCCCTTCATCATCGAGGTCGCCGTCTTCTCCCGTACAGGCGCATAGATCGTTGCAGATCCGCCCTTCCCCGCAGTCGCTGTCGTACAGACATAGTCCCCCATCGATACACGGACTTTCTTCAGGAGCGAGACACTGTCCGCCATGACAAACCTTGCCGTCACCGCATTCTTCATCGCTGGCGCAACCTTCGCCGATTTCACCGCTCTCGAAATCGCCATCCGGGTCGCTTGTGATCGAACCGGTGTCGCCACACGCGATCCCCATTGCGACAACAATTAAAACCAGCAATAAAGACTTGACTGTATTGCAGCTAAAGACTCTCGCGTCCATGAGCGCACCCTCCACTTTACCGGATCGCTATCCGGCCATTACTGCATGTCGTGAGTGTATCGTTTCTTCCAGTGATCCTTATTAATCTCCGCTTTTACCCGGAAAGTCAAGTTCAGTGATGGCAAACGATTTGATAGGGCGAGCTATTGCCGACTTGCCGGCAGAGAAAGTGGCACGCGTCATTCCACAGGTGGCAGGTCGAGTTCGGGGATGGGGGATGTCTTGCGTGGATTATTCTCGTTCAATCGATATCGATACAAAGAAACGCGCTCGATGGATTCGATAAAATCGATGTCAATCCAGATAGGTTGGTCACGGATGAAAAGGCGTCCACTCGTGTGGTCGACACGTAAAACTCGCGATAACGGTGAACCGGGGTAGAGCATCAGTACACCAATTGGGTGGTCGTGGACAAACAAGGCTAAGGCGGCGGGGTTCTCTGCTGTATATCCATAGGATCGATAGAGATTTCGGGGATGTAGCTGCGTATGTATCGCTAAATAACCGCTTTCCGAAGCTCCGATGAAATCGAGAATGGCCGCCCCTTCTTTTTGCGCAGCCTCTCGCAGCCTCAATCGAAGACGGTCCAATTGCATGACAGGACTGAAACCTTCGATAATGGCCATGCGAGGAATCGCCTCGATCTGATTTGGAATGATTTTATTTATAACACCCAGCGCGGGTGCCGGTTTGAACTCCAGATAAGAGAGCGGTAGCATACTCAGTAAAATGGCGATGGCCACAACGCGCCCTCGACGCGACTTTTCCGCGATAGCGCGCATCCCAAGTGCCGCAAATGGAGCAACTAAAACACCGATTAGGACCAAAAACCGCGGTCGTGTCATCAAAGAGGCATCCAGAGCACGAATCATGTAAACAGCCATCATACCTAAAGCCGGTAACAACCACACACGAAGCGCACTCTTTCGGCGAATGGCAACCCCCATCCCGACAAAGGTCGTGAAGGCGGCAAGAGGTGTAAATCCGAAAAAGAAAGCGGCGGGAAAGTAGGCAAGGCGATAAGCCAACACGCCTAAGCTCACGGATTGATTAGCATTTAAAGCGGTCAGTTGAAAAGCTTTCGCCGCGTTCACGCTGTATAAAAAATCCCCTTGCTCAAACCAGCAACCGATCATCCACGCCAGCGGATGTACCCCGGCTGCCAGGCAGAAAGCCAAAAACAATCGGGGTTTTCGGATGATCATCAGCGCCAGCAATGCCATCAAAGGCCAGGCTTCGTAACGCAGACCGGATGCGAGTGTCATGCAAAAGCCGGAAGCCAACGCATCGAACAGACGCCCATCGCGTTTCATAGCCCTTGCCAGAAAATACATCGCCCAAGCCACGAAAAACACGAACGGGGTGCCGGAGAGAGCGGTCAGGCTGCTATGAAAGGCAAGGGGGAAAAGCAAAACGACGGCAGATGCGAACCAGGCCCAGCTTCGCGTGAAGGATAACCGAGCCCACAGGTAAACCGGAATGGCCGTCAGCGACCCTAGTAAGGCGTTGACCATGATCGGCGTTGTCAGCGGGTGACCGAATATTCGTAAGAGCGGACCGAACAGATAGACGTAAAACGGTCCCCAGGTTCCCGAAAACAGCCACGTCGGGTTCTCGGCCCACTCCCAAGCCCAGAATGTCCGGTCGGTTGCGTCGCCCCCGATGTGATCGGCAAAAGGAAGCAGAAGAAGTCGTAAAATCAAGCCGCCAACGACCAGCACCACCAAACATCGCCAATCGGACAATTCTTCAGACCGATTTTGAGTGGTAGTTTGATTTTCGTGCTCGATCATGCGCCCTCGTTTGAAATCGTTATCGGATTTTGCGGACTGATTGTATCAAATCGTGGATTGGATGTCGAAAATCCCTTGTTTCCTTCTCACATAAACTGGAGAGGATATTCCAAACTAAAAACCCCGGGAGCATGTCCCGGGGTCGTATAGTCTCGAATAAGCAAGCACTCAGTGAACCAGCGTTCCGACTCTCTCTCCCATCAACGACCGGCGAACATTATCATCACCCGCCAGATTGAACACTTGAATGGGCAGACCATTTTCACGACACAACGAAAAGGCCGTCTGATCCATAACGCGTAAATTCCGCGAGAGAACGTCTTCGAAGCTCAACTCCGAGAACAACTCGGCATCGGGGTTCGTAACCGGATCCGCCGAATAGACGCCATCGACTTTCGTTGCTTTGAGGAGGGTGTCGCATTTAAGCTCCACCGCACGCAAGGCCGCCGCCGTATCGGTCGTGAAGTACGGGTTACCGGTTCCACCACCCAAGACGACAACCTTTCCTTTTTCCAAGGCTTTGATCGCGCCCGGTTGATCGAAGTCCAAAGCGACGCGTCCGATGGAGATGGCGGACTGCGTTTCGGCAGGCACGCCTTGAAGCTCAAGAGCAGATTCGATGGCCAAGGCGTTGATCACCGTGGCCGTCATGCCCATATAGTCACCACGAACGCGATCCATACCGAGTTGCTGTCCGATTGCGCCGCGATAAATGTTTCCCCCGCCAACCACGATCGCCACTTCGATACCGGCCTTAACGGCATCCTGAATCTGAACGGCTAAGGCGCTCAGGATCGAGGTATCGATGACGCTTTCGCAAGTCGACGAGCGGAGAGCCTCGCCCGACATTTTGAGTAGAACACGCCGAGGCTTGCTCATCGCTTATTTACCTTCCAACTGGGCCGCCACTTCACCCACGAGATCGGTGGAGCGTTTTTCCAGGCCTTCGCCCAGCTGATAGCGCGCATAACGCCTCAGAGTGATGTCACCACCCGCTTCCTTGGCCGCCGCCGCCATGGCTTTGGTAACGGTCATCGAAGTGTCATGGACCCATTCTTGTTCGAGCAAACAATTCTCTTTGTAGAATTTATTGACTTTTCCTTCGACGATTTTTTCCATGATCTTTTCGGGCTTACCCGATTCGATCGCCTGGGTACGGGCGATTTCGCGTTCACGCGACAACAAATCTTCGGAAATATCACCACGTTCGAGCGCGATGGGGAAAGCGGCCGCGATCTGCATACCAACCTGCTTGCCGAACTGTTCCACCGCAGGATGGGTCGCAATATCTTTGCCACAGCCGATTTCGACCAGCACACCCAACTTGCCGCCCATATGGATATACGTATTGAGACGGCCCTCTCCCTGAACGGTCCAACGGACGAAACGGCGCGGTGAAATATTCTCACCGATCGTGCCGATCAGCTCAGAGGTGGCCTCTTTGACCGTTTTGCTCTCGTCGCGAATCCATTTCTGATTTTCGAGCGCGTTGTCTCCCTCTTCCGCCTTCACGCCTTGAGGATCGAACTGGTTAACCTGAGCGAGAACATCGCTGACATAGGCTTGAAAATCCGGGTTGCGAGCCACGAAGTCCGTCTCACAGTTGACTTCCAGCAAAGCTCCCTGCAACAGATCATCGCTGATCATCGAGGCTACCAGCCCTTCAGACGTAATGCGTCCCGACTTCTTGGCGGCCGCAGAAAGACCTTTTTTACGAAGGATATCAATCGCCGCCTGCAAATCACAGTTGCTCTCGTCCAGGGCTTTTTTGCAGTCCAGCATACCGGCTCCGGTTTTTTCACGAAGCTCTTTAATCATCGCCGCATTGATCTGCGCCATTGCCGTCTCCTTATTCTTCTTGAATATATCTATATTTTCTTTTTTTAGTTCGGATCCAGACGGTTATTCGGCCTTGGCCGGGGTTTCGTCCGAAGTGGGAGCCGCTTCTGCTTCTACCGCAACAGCAGGCTCGACCGGGGCTTCTTCCGCAGGAGCCGCCTCGGCATTTTCTTCTTCATCCTTGCGACGCGCCTTCTTTACCGCCACTTTTTTACCGTCGATCATCCGCGCACCGGATTTGGTACCTTCGGCCGCTTCTTCTTTGCGAGCCGCCGTGCCACGTTCTTTGGACAACACACTGCCTTCAGTGCAGGCATCCGCGATTTTTCCGGTGAACAGTTTGATCGAGCGAATGGCATCGTCGTTTCCGGGAATGATGAAATCCACGCCATCGGGATCGCAGTTGGTATCACATATCGCCACGACCGGAATCCCAAGCTTGTTGGCTTCGGCCACGGCAATGCTCTCTTTATGAGGATCGATAACGAACAAGATACCGGGCAGACGACCCATTTTGCGCACGCCGGACAAGTTCTTGCCAAGTTTCAGACGCAGCTTGTCCTTCATCATCGCTTCTTTTTTGGTGCGCACAGGGTACTGACCATCTTCGTGCATCTTCTCGAGTTCGTTGAGGTTCTCAACGGAAATCTTGATTGTGCGGAAGTTGGTGAGCGTTCCACCCAACCAGCGGTTGTTGACATAAAACATCCCGCTACGTTCGGCTTCTTCACGAATCACATCGGCAGCCTGACGCTTGGTGCCCACAAACAGCACCGTTTCGCCTTCTGTTACGCGATCGAGAACAAATTGATAGGCTTCGCGGAACATCCGCACGGTCTGCTGCAAATCGATGATATGCACACCATTGCGCGCGCCGTAGATGTAGGATTTCATCTTCGGGTTCCAGCGTGCGGTCTGGTGACCGAAATGGACGCCACACTCCAGCAGTTCTTTCATGGAAATCGGACCAGGCATAGTTGCTCCTCTCGTGTTACCCTCCATCTTCGTCATCTGATACGGCCACATAGGCTTTCACCCGAACACTGGCGGCATCATCGGAAGATGTGCGGAATAAGTAAATCGCAAAGTGGGCCAATCCCAACTGTGCAACGGAGGCTTATAGCAAATACACAGCTGACTTGCAAGCCTTTTTCGAATTCCAGAATCGAATTGAAAAAGGATTAATGGGCAACGCTCGACGGGACAACGTCTCAAAGAAAGTATGTTCACCGGGAGACAAGAAAAAAGCAGGGAAAAAGTCTCTCAATTCGCTCTATGCCGCGCTCTTTCGCTCTTTAACATACATACTAGAGAGCACCACAGGAAACACGAAAACACAAGCATACTGGTTGTATTCACTAGTGTTATTGCTCGCACGCTGAGAGCATCATGCTCTCTAAGATAGAGCACTTTCTGTATTTCACGCTCATTTTTCGCTTGCAAGCCGGAGCAAGACATGAAAAGGTAGGGATATCGAAAACCGTAACGAACGGTTTCGCACCTTATCAAACGGCAGGAATTATGACAAGGGCATATCTATTAAATCTGAAACCGGCGACTCCGCCTGCAAATTTGCTGTCGTTAACACGCGCAGTCTCGGTGGTTTGCTTGATGGCCGTTTTCTGCTTGCCCTTTACAACCCAAGCAATCGAGGTCAACCCCTCTCAAGAACAGATCAACAAAGCCGTAGAACTTGGTGTCCTGCACAAGTCGTCACCGGAAAAACTGTTCGAGGGGTATGAATTCGGCGAACGAGGCATCGCGGTCAACGGCTACCTGATGACCAAACTCTTTGAAATCGCTTTTCGATCGGCAAAAATGACCCTTGATAAGCGACCAATTTCCAAAGATTCCTTTACCGACATATTGAAAAAGGATCACCTGTTAATCCCCACATACTTAATAGGAACAAGTGAAAAAGACTTTGACAAGGTATCGATCAGCCTCCGGCAAGGGCTCAAAACGATACCAGCCGCAAAAATTCTACGCGATCCTCCCAAAAAACAGGGCTGCGATAAAACGGATTGCGTGTGGAGCCAAGACGTGTACGTCGGTTTTTATTACAAAGACTTCGACCCCAAGCGTGTTGCGGTTCTCGAAATCGCATATCAAGCTGGAAGCGTTGAATTTCCTTTAGCTTTTGCTAACACCCGATAAAGGCACTAAATATACTTGTGTTGGGATCGATAGAGGTAGATTAATTTAAAAGTTCGTTAAAAGATATTGACAGGGAGAAATGATGCGCTTAGCATGGCACGTCCACGAGTTGGATCCGACCATGTCCCTTTCATGGAGGCCACGTTGAATAAGAAAGTGCTAATAGTTGGAATTCTGTTGTTGGGGTTTACCCTCTTGGGCGCTCCTCAAGCCTTCGCCGATGAAACTGCGCTCGAAACACTTCCTGCAGTCACTGGTGATCCTTTAGTCTTGGCCCAGGCCGACGTCTCCACTTCCGCGCAACCGGTTGCCGAAGTGACAGAAGAAGGCGAGCAGGAGGCAGACTCCAAATGGTGGAGCCTTACCTTCAGCTATGAGCTGTCACACAACCTCGCCAAGGAGCGACCGGTCGTGGGGAATGCTTTCGCCGTCGCCCCGGGATTCTCGCTTCCCTATGACATTTCGCTCGGCCTGCATCTCGGATTTTCGGTTTCGACCCAGTACCCGGGCGAAGGCTCCGGTTCGGGAGACGTTGTTTACAACAATGTCGACATGGACCCGCTCTCCGTCTCGCTGAGCCGCCGTTTCGCCATTGATCCAGACGTAACGGGATTCGCCATCACGGTCGGGCTCAATCAGCTTGTCCCCGGTCTTTCCGAATCGGCACGCACTCGCGACTGGCACTACGCCATAAGCCCGAGCGTCACACTGGGTGTCTCCAAGTGGGGACTGTCTTTTTCCAATCGCAATGCTTTTCAAAAGAATTTCCATAGCTACGACTACTATAAGTTTGCCAACGAAGCGGGTTCCATCAGTCTAGAACCTCTTAACGAGTGGACTTATTCCAATAGTAGCTCTTTGCGCTATTCAGTGTGGAAACTCGACATGGGTGTCGGCTTCACCTGGTCACGCGCATGGCGTTACAATAATGGCGTTACAGAACAACCCAGTAACACCTTGATTTACACAGCCGACATCGGCATCGCCGCTTATGATGGTTTGAATATCGGAACAGGTATCAGCACGGCCGGACCGGAGCGTCGCTTCGGCGGTTTCGGCAGCGATTACACGGTTCCGTTAGATCCTAAGTTTACCCAGGTTTTCCTTTCAGTTTCGTATACGCTCTGAGTTGCCAGGTCCTAAGGAGGAAGCAAGGTCATGAAGGCTCAATTGAAGAGAATGTTTGTCACGATGGGGGCGTTGCTCCTATCCATGCTTATCCTGTCGGGATGCGTCACGGAACGGTCGCCTATCGACCAAACCGACACGCAAGCCCTTGATAAGCGCTTGTTCGAAGGCGAATGGTTTTACAAGCAAACCATCACCGATCTGCCCTACTCTATCGATTGGGCTTTCGTCGGCGAAACGAACAAGCTTCGCATCATCCGATGGGAAATCACGGAGAACTGGCTGATCGGCTACGACATCCATGAGAAGATCGAAGCCACCGACACGGAAGGCACACACGATGTTGCCAAAACGCCGGTCATGGCTTTCCCCATTCGCGATCACTTCGACATCCAGTTGGCAGAAAACACCACCACCGGTGAAGACCTGCCGATCATGTCGGAAAATCGCGACAATGCCTGGTGGCAACGGCGCTATTTCGTGGTCGACATGTCGTCCAGCGCGTTGACCAACTTCGAGTTGGACTATGTCAACATGCAGCTCGACTGGTCGAACCCCTTCAGCTACGAACCGGTTTCGACCTACCGTAATCTCGAATTCCACGACGCCATCGGTCAGGCAATCAATCCCAAAGACTACGAGATGCGGCACATTTCGGCTGATGCCGAACAGAAGGTGGAAAACTTCAGTTTCTATACCGAAGCCATCGTATCGGCCAACAATAGCTGGCGCTACATCTACAGTTGGGACGACGTCATGGAATTCATCAATTACGAGCCCGCTCGTGTTGAATTCCGTCATTTCTTCTGGAAAGTGGACCGAGAGGAATTGGCCGGTAACGGTTTTGAGGCCATGGAACATCAAGATGAGATGTTCCGTCGTTTCGGTTATTTCACCCGCGAGTACCGCGGCGTCGACCCGCAGCACGGCTATCGCGAGAACAACACCCACAAATGGGCCAACTACTACAATGTCAGCGGCGACAACAAGATCGTTTACTACTTGGGACCCGATTTCCCCAAACGTCTTGAATTGACGGCCTGTTCAATCGCATCCGATTACAATTACGCTTTCAGCAAAGTCAAGTATGAAGGCGAGATGGCCCGTAAGCAGATGGCCGAAACCGGGACGGGTTTCGTCTCTGATTTCCCGCGTCTGAAGATGTTGCAAGATGGACTGAACGAGATCGCGACCGGAGCACGTCCCAGTTCGCTGTTCATGCCCGACGCAACCGACACTTGGCCGGAAGATCTCAAGCTCGACGACAACGAATTCTATTACATCGATTACACGGTGGAGAGTCTCAAAGCTCCTTCCGACTGGTCGGACGGCAACAAAGACGCTTTCGCTGATCGTCAGACCGCGATCGCTGAAGAGTATCGTCGTTACTGCTTCGAAGAAGAAGACAACGATAATGATGCCTTCCAACTTCGCCGCAATGAATTCATCGAATACGACTTCAACCGTGAGGGCGTCAATCCCGAAGGTATTCCCAACCTCATCACTCCCGATGAGATCCGTGCCAAATACGGGGATGACATCAATAGTCGCGTCGCGCGCCCGGTTGAATACATGGTGGCCTGCCGCCTCGATGCCCAGCATCGTTGCATGGTCGACGCGGACGGTCATAAGATCGCTCGTTGGAAAGCCGAACTCGGTGATCCGCGTTACAGCATGATTTACTGGGTCAATACCCCCACCGAATACGGCATTCTCGGTGTCGCTCAGTGGAGTGACAACCCTGAAACCGGCCAAATCTTCAGTTCCTCCGCGCATATCGCCGGTAGCGTTCTGCAGTGGTCCGTTTCTCGCGAACTCGAACGCTACTTCATGATCGACGAGCTTAAAGCAGAAGGTTTCAACCCAACTAACGAACGTTACGAAGAGCTTCTCAATGATCTCATCATCGACGCGGAGTACACCAACCTCCCCGAAGCCGGTGAAGAAGACAACCTGATCGATGATGAAGTCAATCCGGCTCCTCCGATCAAGCAAGGAAGTGCCGATTGGAAGATTTCAGCCCTTTACAACGGCGACATGTTCCGCACGACCGATCAAAGTAACCTGGCTGAGATGGAAAACAACACCTGGCAAGCCGAAAAACTTGCGGCCATGAAAGAAAAGCATTTGCCGCCCTCCAAGGGTCGCATGGATATCTCCCAGATCAAGGGTACCAAGTGGGAACGCTGGATGGCGCCCCAGGGCATGCTGGACTTGGTCTACCCGGGTCAAACCGAATTTTCCGAAGAAATGCTTTACGGAATCTCCCCTCTGTACTGGGGTACCAACGAAGCGATGGCCGAACTTATTAACATCGACAACGAAGTTTCCAAAGGTTGCTACTTCCAGCCTGAATGGCTCGACGGTGGTTTCCTCCAAATCATCCAGAATCTCGATGATGCCGGTTACACTCGTGAAGACATCCGCCGCACGGTTGAACGCATCATGTTCAAGGGCGTAGCGGAGCACGAAATCGGTCATACCCTCGGTCTGCGCCATAACTTCATCGCCAGCGCCGACGAACTCAACTACATCGGTGACGTTCAGAGCTCGGCCGGTGAAGCGCGTGGCTACTGGAAATACAAGGAAGAGTTCCAGAACACGCTTAATGAGGAAGTCAAAGCCTATGAAGAGAAACGTGCAGCAGAGCTGAATGCTCAATACAACATCGATCTCGATGACCCCAACGCGACCCCGATCACTTATGAAGCCACGCCGACGGAAATTCACCTGATTTCCAAGTCGATCGCGACTCCGAAAGACTGGTACATGTATTCCTCCGTGATGGATTACATGGACGAATTCTACTTCCATGGCTTCGGTCTCGGCCGCTACGATATCGCCGCCTTCCTTTTCGTTTACGGAAAAGCGGTAGAAAAGCATGTCACCGACGGTGAAGGCTTTGTCAAACAGGATTTCTACGGCAACCCGATTTACGAAATTCAGCCTTTGTTTGAAAACCGCAAGTGCACCGAAGACGACCTCTATAACTCGGCTTGCTCCTGCCTTCCGGGTATTCCGAAGGAAGGCGAGAACGACGCCGACTGCGTTTGCACCGAAAAGGCGGGGTTGACCTACTGCTACAACATGAAGAACCGCGTCAATGGACTTCGTAGAGAAGTCAAAGTCACGATGGATGTCACTGACGACGGCCGCACTCGCTTGGTCCCGGTTACGGGCGAACGCACCGGCATCCAGACCAACGGCGATGTGAAACCGTACTTATTCTGCACTGACCATCAGCGCTATGAGTATCCCATGTGTAACGTCTGGGATAAGGGTTACACCGCACGTGATATCGTACGTAACTACATCGACCAATATAAACGATTCTACTACTGGCGCTTCTTCAAGCGTGGCAACCCGCGTTTCCGTCCCCATAGCTGGAGCTTCTGGGGCAGCCTGACACGCTTCTTCCGCTTCGCGCACTTCGCGCTTGATTTGAACTACAATCGCTTCCAGTTGGCTGATTGGCAGCAGATTTTGCTCGACCCGGCAGCCGACCCGTTCTTGAAGAATGGTGATGGGACTTCGGCTGTTTCCCCCGCTCGCCGCGACTGGCTGCTGGCCATGAATGGCGTCGAGGAATGGGAAGAAATGGTGGATGGCGAGCCGGTTCGACGCGAACTCGTCCCCGGTGGTCCTGGCGATTATCTGATCGCTTCCATGGAAGGCTTCAACTTCATGTTGTACGATGTTGTCCACAGCCCGGATGTCGGCAAACACATCATGCAAAGTTGGGTCGACGACAGCAGCAACGTGTTCTTCGAGCGCAATCCCTACATCTATAGCGATGAAGATCTCGAAGAAACGATCGGAGGCGCTGTTGTAGATATCGATATGCGCTACGGCCATCACCACAAAAACCACTGGGATTACCAGGATGATCCCACCATCAGTGAAGCGAAATTCGACCGTATCGGCTTCACCAATGAAAAAGAAGCGGCGATGTACATCCTAACCAACTCCGGTTGGTGGGTTGAAAAATATCGCTACGAGAGCATGGCGAATGCGTTCCATTACCTCTCTGACGGCTTTGACAACGCGCTTTATCATATGTTGTCGAATGTCGTGAACGAAAGCTCCTTGACCCAGTTCAGCCGCTACTGCGTCAGTTACGACGGTGAAAACTTCGATCTGAAGGTCTTCCAGCCGCGTATCAACGAACTCTTCTACTGGAACTTCGAAGACGATGAAACCCCCGTCGGCAGCAAGTGGCATCCGGCCAAATCCGATCCCACCACGAACTTCTGCGAAAAACTGACCGCGCAGGAGAAGGCTCTTCTGGGAGAGGGTAATGAAGACAAGGCCAATGTCTATTATCCGGTACACGCATCCTGGGTTTACTTCGACAAAATGTACCCGGCCTTCTGGTCGATGTACAATCTGGCCAACACCATGGCCGATAACACCACCCATTGGTATTTCAACACCCAGGTGATCCCGGTTTCGGAACGCGACCAGTGGGCCGATCCGGACGGCGTCAACGAAGTAGAGTGCCTGAACTCGAAGGAAAGCCTCTACTATCGTGCTCGCCGCTTCCCGAACGACGACCGCATCAACCCGATCTTCAATCTCGTCAAGCGCTGCGCTCAGATTCAGCAGCTCTGCGTGGTCGATATTCGCTTGGGGCAGGTGCCGGGCAACTTGGAAGAAGACTGCGAAGGCGGTTACCCGCGTTGGTATCTGAACCGCACCCTGGAGTACATCGAGTCCACGATGATGCTGCTCAACGACTTCGCCGCCTTCTGGACCAATACCTCGAATCTGTACTTCGGCTGGTAAGTCTCTGATCCGCTTTCTACAAGGCCGGGAGAATTCGTTCTCCCGGCCTTTTTTCGTAACGGTTCTGGGCTCCTTAGCTCAGACGTCAGCGACTGCGGATGGATCAAGAACAGCTGTAACGGAAGCTGGTTCCGATATAGAAGAGGAGTCATGTAATTGGCGTATAGCAGGAAGATCCTGCTGAAACCGCGAAGGATACGGTTCACGATAAGCTTGTGATATAAAGTCCGTGCGCGGTGACTGCGTCAGATTGTGGAAGCTAAAACGCGGAGGTTGGCCTTATTCGTTTGCAATAATTAGTTTGTTTTCCAGATATTCCCAGCGATCGTAGAGTTCCGTAACCCGACTTTTGCAAGACTTAAAATGTTCGTAGGCTTTTTCCAATTCCGCTTGGTCGGTGGCGATTGCGGGGTCAGACAGACGGGTTTCAGCCGCGTTCATTTCTTCTTCCATCTCCAAGATGGCTGTTTCCAAACCCTCATATTCTCTTTTTTCCAGATACGATAAACCACGTGGCCGGTTGTTTCGTTCACGCTTTCTATTTGTGGATTTGCGTGGTTCGCTTTCGCTCTCTGTTTGCTTAGATAGGTGTTCCTGCCATTGCGCATAGTTCGAAACCCAAACATGACCGCCCTTCCCGTCCAGTCCCAGCATAACAGTCGATAATTGATCCAGCATATAGCGATCATGGGTTACCAGCACAATCGCACCGGGAAACTCGCACAGATTCTCTTCCAGCATCTCCAATGTGGGCAAGTCGAGATCGTTGGTCGGTTCATCCAGAAATAGGACATCGGCAGGTCTAAGCATCAAACGTGCGATCTGCACCTTGGCTTGTTCTCCACCGGATAGACGTCCCAGCGGAGTTTCCAACTGATGTGCTTGAAAACCGAATTTCCGAGCCCACCCTGCAACATGAACCGAACGTCCTTGATAATTGACACAGTCACCCTCTTCGCACAACGATTTTCCAAGCGTCATTTCCGGATTCAGAGTTTCCCGCTGCTGGTCAAAGTAAACAAGCTGTAAGTTGTCTGCCTGCTTGATTTCGCCACTATCCGGCATAACTTGCCTGGCTAAAACCTTTAAAAGTGTCGACTTCCCACTTCCATTCTCACCCACAAGCCCGATACGATGCCCCGGTTTTAACAAGAGATCCAAATCTTCGAAAAGTCGACGATCACGATAGCTTTTCGACAATCCGCCGGCAACGAGCAAGCGCTTGGTACGCCGCCCACTAGCACTGAAATCGATTTCGGTATGCTCCGAGCGAGCTTTCGTTTTCATCTCGGATAGCTCGTCGATCATGCGATGGGCTTGATCGATGCGGCCTTTATCCTTCGAGGTCCGCGCCTTGGGTCCACGCTTCAACCATTCGATTTCGTTACGCACTTTATTCTGCAACGATAAATAGGTCTTCTCACTGGCGACCAGAAACTCGGCACGTCGCTCCAAAAAACGACTATATCCACCCTCGACGGCCAAAACGCCTTTGGGATAACGGCGATTCAACTCCACGATTTTGTTACAGCAGGTTTCTAAAAACGCACGATCATGGCTGATGACCACACATGCGCTACGACTGGCATTTATTTGGCGCTCGAGCCAAAAGATTCCGCCGATATCCAGGTGATTTGTAGGCTCATCCAACAACAGCAATTCAGGATCAGTCACCATCGCCGCTGCCAGCGCGACCCGCTTTACCCAGCCGCCGGATAATTCCTCAATACGCTTTGAGGGATCAACAAACCCAAGTTTATCCAGGATCGTGGCAACCTGAACCTGCCGCTCGGTTTCATTCAACCGATTCATCGAATCCGCAAGAGTCAGATGATCGAGAACAACCGCTTCGATCGATTTATCAGTTGAATAATCGGGTGTTTGCGGAACAAGACCGATAGTCAGATCTCGGCCTCTTGAAACACTTCCTTCATCCGGCTTCTCTTCACCCGTCATCAGCTTGAATAGCGTGCTCTTCCCAATCCCGTTTGCTCCGATTATGCCGATACGATCTCCTTCGTGTACGTGAAAAGAGATCTCTTCAAATAGAAGCTTCAAACCATACGACATCGCAACCTGGTTCAGGCTCAGCAGGTGAGTCATTCAGGAATTTCCTCCGGGACTTGAGCTTGCAAGAGAATCAGCGGCGCAGAACGTACGACTTTCTATCTGTAGCTTCTGGTTTTCGAGTCAGCCGGGTGTAATTTCACTGGTTTACCGTCGAAAGTGGCATTTTTTAGCCCCTTATCAACCTTATCCGCAACCTTCTTGTCGACTTCAAAGAATGAATATTCGCGTTTCATGTCAATCGCGCCAATGACCTTGGAGCTGATGCCGGCACTATCGCAGAGTAAACGCACGATTGCGCCTTCCTTAACGCGGTCGATGCGACCAATGCTGATAAAGAAGCGCTGCGACAATCGAGGACCCCGTCGGTTGAAATGGCTGTCGTTGTCTCTTGAATAAGGCCGCGAAGAGGAGCCTCTACTTTGCGATTTTTCTTTTCTGTTCGCACTGGCATTGATGTCTTTCGCATAGCGGTAACTCTTCAGCAAGTGGCTGAATCTGCGTGAGATCAACAATTCAATCAGCTGTTCTTTTTCATAACCGTCCAACAGCTTGCTGACATGTGGCAGGTATTCGTGAATATCTTCTTGTTTGACTTCCGTACTGATCATATCCTCGACATAAGCGTAGAGCTGGTTTTTACAGATACTTTTTCCGTCCGGGACTCGGTCGAACTGGAAGCGAATCTTGCCGCGCCTTTCAAGATCGTTGATACGATAGCGTTCGCGCGGATTGATCAGCGCAATCGAATAGCCGGATTTTCCGGCGCGACCGGTTCTTCCGCTACGGTGGGTGTAGGCCATGGGCTCATCCGGCAATGCGTAGTTGATTACATGTGTGATATCATCGACATCGAGCCCACGAGCAGCTACGTCGGTTGCGACCAGAATACGAATACGCCGATTTCTGAACTTGCTCATCACATGATCACGTTGAGCCTGCGAGAGATCACCGTGTAGTGCATCCGTCTGATAACCGTCTTTCATCAGCATATCCGCCACCATTTGCGTATCACGGCGAGTGCGACAAAAAACCAGGCTGAAGATATTTGGAATGGAATCGAGTACGCGGCGTAAAGCTTGATAGCGATCCCTTTCCTGAACCACCATACAGGAGTGTACGATGTTTTCAGCCCCGGTATTTCGGCTACCGATGGTGACTTCCACCGGATTTTCCAAATATTTTTTAGCAATACTGGCCACTCCGCGCGGCATCGTGGCCGAAAAAAGCCACGTATTGGCTTCATCCTGAATCGTTTCGAGGATGCTGTTGATATCTTCTTGGAATCCCATGTTCAGCATTTCGTCCGCCTCATCTAACACTACATGGGAAACACATTCCAAATTGATCGCGCCACGCCTGATCAGATCGCAAAGTCGTCCGGGGGTCGCCGCGACAATTTGAGACCCATATTTGAGGCTCTTCATTTGATCGTAAATACTCGCCCCTCCGTAGACGGCAGTGATACGAACACCCCCGATATAACGAGAGAATTTCTTCATGTCTTCGGTGATTTGCAGGCATAGTTCACGTGTTGGACAAATAACCAGACCCTGCGGTTGCCGAATAGCGGGATCGAGTGTTTGCAACATGGGAAGACCGAAAGCCCCAGTTTTTCCTGTGCCTGTTTGGGCGAGGCCGACAAAATCGCGTTTGCTGGAAAGCAATTCCGGAATGGCTTTTTCCTGAATCGGAGTTGGAGTCTCAAAGGCTAATTTGTCAAGAGCCTCAAGCAATTCCGGCTTCAAACCAAGGTCGTGAAAGGTGGTCATCGTCGTCTTTCCTGGCGTCGCTAGAAGATAATACCGGAGCAACAAGCTCCGGCGCACCGACTGCAAGGTCTTGGCGGCGCAACCAACTGCAGATACGGGTACGCGGCTTAGACGGACAACGCGAGCCGTCAAGCTGCGAATCGATGTGTGTTCGATAAATAAGGCTGCTTCGCCTGCCAAGAAGTTGCGAATGCTCTGCATTCGCTGCGACACGAACTGTGCGCGGCTAGAATCCTTTACGCCGTCATCGGCGGATTGGAATAGGATTCGTGGCTTTTACCAAGCCAGAAAGGGAGGTCGGAACATCCTTATTGTCACGGAATGCAAACGTGCATTTCATCGCCGCCGCCTTTGTAAACCTTCTCTCTCGTATTGTCAAGGAAAGAAAAGCATCGGAGCTTATGCGAATTTCTATCGATTCATTCAACCTCTTGTTTGAGCTTGTGAAAAAAGCAACGCAATTTGGGCTTGCATCTGCTTACTATATATTGGGACTGATCGAGTTTTCGGCACCCAAGCACAAAAAAACGGGACCGTGTGGCCCCGTTTTGTTTATTTTAGATCTACTTTATTGTGGCAGCGGAAAAAGCACCTCCGCCGAACGTAGGATTTCCTTGTTGCGTGGATTCGTGGCAATGGGTGATGGATTGGAACCGCCAACAAGCAGGATCGAACCATCTCGAAGCGTGTTCAAAGTGTGTCCCATTCTTGCCAAGGGAAGTTGGTTGCCCGGAATCAATCCAAGCTGGACGTTTTCCCCGTTGTTATCGGTAACGAAAGCAAAGCTTGCCCCGGTAAACATCTCAACAACACTGACGCCTTCACGCAGTTTGACACTATTGGCACCCCCAAACACGGCGGGCAGGCCGTTTGGAAGAATCGCCATTTGGTGGAACGCCCGCGCATTTTTCATCTGGAATATCTGGGCGGTACTCGTGGAAAAATCGATCAACAGCGCCGTAGCCAAGGGCTCCCCCAGTTTTTCAGCGGAACCATCGGCTGTTTTCTGCATGCCTCCGGTTATCAGCGCTTTCTCCCCGTCCGGATAGGCCACGGCCGCATGGTTGTACATATTCGGCCAGTTTTCATATCCGTCAAACTCGGTCGGAATCTCACTGCCGACCAATTCAGAGGTAAAGATTTCCGCCACAGGCTCGCCGGGGGCCGTTCCTCCGTACAACAGCACGTGACCGGAACGCACGCGGGTAGCCGTGTGCGAACTGCGAGGAGCTTTCATTTGTACACTGCTCAACAGCTTGAATTCAGGGATGGATTGGCCGGCATGCGGATCGAAGCTGAGCATCTCGAAAGTTGAGAGACGCCCTCCGTCTCCCAGCCACCAGCCACCAAGAAGCGCGTAGCATCAGGCGGATCGTTGTCAATGGGGGTAACGGTCATGAATGCCCGTCGCTGATTCATGGGAATGTCGATGGGTTCAACCGATCCAAAGCCATCGGGATTGTAAAGGACGGCGTTCGCATGGACCTGATCGATGTCGGCTTGCATGTAAGCTTGTCCATCACCATTGTGCAACAGCTGAACTTGCGCCGCACCACCCATAATCAAAACACGGCCGTCCACCAACAAGACCGCTTGATGACCGGCTCGCTTAAGCGTCAGTGGTTGCATAACCGTGAAATCACCGGTTTCCATGTTGAACATAACCACCTGCTTGGTCGCAACCAGCAGATCGCACTCCCGATTTTCTCCAAATTCTTCGGGTGAACAGGCCTCTTCACGTATCACCGGCACGCCGCCTGTGATCAAAACATGCATTCCGTCACGCAGGACGGTGGCCGTATGCAGCATACGTTCCGTTTCCATGCAGCCGAAAGCAAAGGTCATTTTCCCTACACGACGCATATAGATATCCACGGCAACGGCTTCGGCGTTTGCATCGGTTTGTTCCTGCACGACATCGACGTTGTAGTTGCTACCTTCCCAGATCAGATGCTCGTCGGTGTCGAGATCGCGGGAGTCATAGGCTTTCACTTCCAGAACCATATTCTGCCCGGTTGGGATATCGAAAAGTTTGAAGCCCTGAGCTCCCGGGGTTACGCAATGGTAGGGATCGGATTCGCAATCCGATTGAACCATCACATCACCAGCCAACGGATCACTGCCACCTTCGGCCGGAAGCAAAACGGTTCCATCCTGGGCGTACAACCTAAACTTGAGGCGCTGGATATTGGCGGGCAGAGAATCTTCCGCGTATTGCGAATTACTGGTTTCCTGCTGTGAAACAGGGCAACCACCGCTATCGGTTTCCATAAGGAATTTCAAGCCGATAGACGGTTGAGCGACATCATCCGCATAGTCGCTGCCATCCCCACACGCGGTGGTGATAAACAGCAGAATTGTCAGCACCAGAACCCCTTTAATGCATTTCATGGTCGTCCTCGCCGAAAGGCATTTGCAAAGTGAAAGATAGCTAATCATATCGGCTATATGCAGCCTGTCAAGGAATTCTTGTGTCCTACCGCTCTTTAACCTTGCAATTTTCTACAGTAACTATAACATTAAGGTTAAGCAAAGGATCATTACCAAGAAGTACGCAGACTTTGCGTCCTCCGTCACGAGGTGCCCAATGATTAGATGTTGTCATGTTTCGTTCCGCCATTTATGGCGCTGTGCTCTGATTTTTTCGTTGTTCGTATTGGCTGCCTGCTCCTCCAGCCAAACTCCCAGCGGAGAGCTCGGAGCGGCTTGTGAAAGCGATATGGACTGCGATCCTGGACTAGCCTGCAATAGTCAAGGACAGTGCATTACCGTCGAGTGTGACAGCGCCGATGACTGCCAATCCGGCTACACCTGCATCGGCTATCGCTGTGTGATTCTTGATGATGAGCCCGACACATGCACATCCAACGCGGATTGCCCGACTGGCTATTATTGCGATGTCGTCGGCCAATGCTGGCCTTCCAATGAGCCTACAGACGGCGACACCCCGGATGGTGATGACCCGGACGGCGATACCCCCGACGGAGACAATGTGGATGGAGACATCCCTGATGGTGATGGAGCAGACGGGGATGTCTCAGACGGCGATTTTGATGGAGATTTCAATCTCGATGGCGAATTCGAACTCCCACCGGATAGTGATGAAGATGGATTACCCGACCCGGTTGAAGACCGGAACGGGAACGGCGTATGGGATCCGGGAGAAACCGACCTGCACAACCCCGACACCGATGAAGATGGCCTCCTGGATGGAACGGAAGACCAAAACCACGATGGTACACTGCAGTTCAACGAAACCGATCCGCTGAACTCAGACTCGGATTTCGACAAGCTACCCGATGGAGTGGAAGACGACAATCAAAACGGAGAACTGGATCCCGGTGAAACCGATCCGCTCAATCCCGATACCGACGAAGACGGTGTGATCGATGGAGACGAATTATCGGGCGGTTACACCAACGGCAATTCCGACCCGCTCGATCGCGACACCGATGACGACACCCTGCCCGATGGGATCGAGGATAAAAACCACAACGGTATCTATGAACCGTTACTGGGCGAAACCGATCCTACCATGGTCGATTCGGACGGCGATCAAATCCCCGACAATGAGGAAAGCGTCAGTCAGATTTGTCTTGAAGATCAGATTACCGACATCGTTCTGTATGAGAATTTCGATGCGGATTATACGTTGGCTCTACTCCCCGACTTTTCACACGCTCTTCTCGGCATGAATCCCGCGCCCCAAGAAATTCTGCACGCGGCCGCTTTCGAGTGGCCATCGCACCCCTTGGCCGGCTTCCTTCTCGTACGCCCTCTATCTGCTGCAACGGCCGAGGCGCTTGTTTCGGCCGACAACCCCGACCTCGAAAGCGGTCTGGTGGCATCGGGAGGATTGAATCATCGCGGGCGAACCTATTCAAGCTATGATGGATACAGTTCCATGACGAGCCGTTACAGCCTGACCACCACCAGCCAGACAGTAGGCGCTTTGCGCAACAAAGCCCTTTCCATCTTGTCGGACCGTACGACCGCCCAGATCGACAATCTCCCGGCCGGGCCATCCGACACAAGCACGCAGTTCGAAATCGTCATGCAAACACTGGTTCGCGACGATCGCAGCCTAACCTTGTTCGCAGTCGCCTCCAAATCCGAGTGGGATAATTCCACCACTCCCGCCGTACGCCTACGCATGACCGACTTAACCGATGGTTCGGCTCTCTCGCATGCCCTGCGGGACACAACCGACAGTTGCGATCCCTTCGCCGGAGCCGGTCAAGGCCTGGTCGATTTCATCTGGGTTGTCGATGATTCCGGCTCGATGGACGAAGATCAGCAGGCCGTCTCCGATGCGGCAGCTCTGTTTGCTCAAATCATGACCTCTGCGGGTATCGATTTCCGTGTCGCGGTCACATCCACAGATTGTCTGGGCGAATGTCCGCCTTTAATTGAGGCTTGGTGGCCGTGGATGTGTGCGGATTACACGGCTGATTCCGGTCGCTTGGGCGAATACAATTTCACACGCGACATGGCCGAATTCCAATCCGATGTCAACAACCCGCCCTGCAGCAGCAGTGAATATGGTTTGAAAGCAGGTCATCAGGCCATCGAACGTGCGTTGAATACTCAACTGCCTGAAAATGAGCGTTTTCGGTCCGATGCATCCCGAATCATCATCTGGCTCTCCGATGAGGAAGACCAGGAATACGAGGACTGCAATAACGCCAGCTGCGAGAATAACGTCCTCGTAAACTACCGAGATTACTATGATTCGGTCCAAACAACCTGTTTTGCCATTGTGGGCGACACGCCCAATGGTTGCGGGACCGGGTCGTCGGATTCCGGACCCGGATCGGGTGAAGCCGGTACGGCTTACATCGATATCGCTTACCACACCGGAGGCGTTTTCGGCTCCATCTGCTCACCCGATTTAACCCCAACCATGGAAGAAATTCTGCGTGCGGCAGCCGGAACGGCGTCAAGCTACGAACTCGTGCATCATCCGATATCCTCCACCATCCAGGTGGTCGTGGAAGGCGTCGAAATCGCTCGTAGCCAATCCAACGGCTTCGAGTATGACGCTGTCAGCGAAACCATCGTTTTCTACGGAGATGCGCGACCGGAAGAAGGAAACGACGTTGTCATGAGCTATCGCTTCTTCGTGGATGACCCGAAAGAATAAAACCAGTCACTTCGCATGTACTTGTATGGAAAAGAACCGGTCTCTGAGGACCGGTTCTTTTTTGCCTAGTTGCGTGCACGGCGAACGTCGACACTCTTCCAAATAATCGTTATCACCACCTTGCTTCCAGCTATAAATATGAATATATGCCAATGTTTTCTTAAGCTTAGGACGTCCTTCGGCTTCAGCAGCTCTTGTATTTTTCCCTGAATCGAAACTTTGGGATTGTTATAACCGTAAGGAATAATGCCATTCTTAACGGCATCTAAATAGATGGCGGCTTCGAAATCATCTTTCTCAGCATAAACTTAGGAGGCCAATATGACCATTACAATCAACAAAGAAGACCTCGAACAACTGAAAATGAAAGACCTGCCGGTCGAGATCTTCGACCGTATCCTGCTAAACGTCTTGAAAGCATCGTTGGATGACAACACCAGTCTCGATTACAGATACGCCCTTGCCCGCGTGATCGATCGTCCCGTGAGGGCACGCCAGACAAGTCGTTTTGAGTACGATATCGATCTGTTGAAAGATACGAAACTCGTGCTCGATCATAACTCGGATGAAGGATTGCGGAGGCGGCTTTTCAACGAGATTTTCGAGGCACGTCAACAAACGGGCAAGCTGTACGATGTTCGGCGTACGTATTTCAACAGCATTTGGGACGGCGAACTGCCCTACTCATCCTGATAGAAAAGTTTGGAAACGGCCCCGGCAAGGGGTCGTTTCCGGTTTTCTAAAAGTGAGTGACCGCTTCAAGCAGCGATGTGGGATAGATTTGTCCGTGGTTCGGAGGCATGGAGTTGTACACATAATCCAGTTCGATCTGGCCCAATTTCACCATGCGACGACGCGAATAGCCGATAAACCGCCCACGCGCCAAGACGCTTTCCATACTGAAATTCAGAGCGAAGACGGAAGCACTACTTCCAGCAGCCAGACTCTGCAGCTCATCACCATAAGCCAGCGGGGAAAAGATCAGGCGTCGGTCGGTTGCCGCCTGACACTGGATTAAGGGAAGCAGAGATGGAAATCCGTTTGCATCAATAAATGCTAAAAATTTTAATCCGGAAAGGCTGTTGAACAACGACTGAGCCCAAGGCGACAAAACAGGTTCGCCTATACGCCCGGCCAGAGACCCGCGTCCGGCGGTTGTCAGAATCGAGGCCGGGATGATGCGTCCCAGGGGCAACGGATCCGGTCCGGCCGCCCATTCGAGATCCATGTAATGGACGGTATGAATGCCGAAGTAACTGTTATATCGATACATCGGCTTGTTGTTGTACATCTCGTATTCCACACCTTCATGCGTCTTTCGTCGCCAAACTGCCTGTCCGCACCATAAACGCTTGTCGACGGTCAGGACAAGGAAACCGGTGCGCGGATTAACTTCGACATGCTGCTTGCTCAAGCCTTCCGTAAACTGCCCGAAGATCACCTCACGTTCCCCATGCGCCATCAAAGAAGAAATCAACGAAATGTGCGGCAAACCGTCTTCATTGATCGTGGCAAGCAGGGCAATTTTTTCGGTGGGCTCGAAGGCCTTCCGGTCGTTTTCATCGAAAGTCGATTTCCGGTTCATTTCGCCCGCTCCTTTATCCACAGGTTTGACAGTTTTTAACCGATTGCAACTCGGGTACGTTCGTTCCCTCTTCGCCTTTTGATTCGTTCTCCAGACGTGTTGAACCGCTCCAATGCACGATGTCCGGGTCAACGCCCGAATGCCGAGCGGAATCGGCCATCCGCTCCATATCGTCAGCCGTCATCAATTCGGCCTCCTTGAAGCGCCAATCAATTCCCAAACGTACGTACTTATCCCGGCAAAGATTGTTGAAAGAACATAGCTCCCAGCGACTCACGGCCCCATCCATGTTTGATGCGATAAAACGTCCTATATCGGCTATCTGTTCGGGGTCAGCCGTCGTCTCCGGGATAATCGGAGTTCGAACCCATAACTTTGTTTCAGGATGCGAACGAACCCAGCTTGCCAAATTCGTTGCATTCTCAAGGATCTTCGCGTTATCGCGGTGGGTATAAGCCTTATGTTTTTCAGGATCGATAGCCTTTAAATCCAGCAATACCAAATCGACCAAAGGCAGTAGACTCCCCAATGTTTCGGCTTGGCAATAACCGCAGGTATCGAGCGCCGTACGCAATCCACGTGCTCGGCAGGCCATGAAAAAGGCTTCTACAAAATCGGCTTGCAGCGTCGCTTCTCCACCCGACACGGTGATTCCACCTTCGTCGGATTGCTCGAAAAAGGCCCGGTCCTTGGCCACTTCATCGGCCAACGCTTCGGGCGTCCAGGTATTCCCTTGTAATTCCAACGCTGTACTGGGACAAGCCTCGGCGCAGGTTCCACAACCTACGCAGCGCGTTTTATCGATAACAATTCCTGAAGGCGTCGCCTCAACGGCGTGATTCGGACAGACATCCACGCAGGATTTACACCCCAGACAACGGCTCTCTATCCACTGGATCTGAGGCTTTGCGGGAATACTTTCCGGATTATGGCACCATTCGCAAGCCAACGGGCAGCCCTTCAGGAAGACGGTCGTTCGCAGGCCCGGACCATCTTCGGTACTCATGCGCTGGATTTCCAAAACACAGCCCGTCACATTTCCATTTTCATGCGCCACCTGCGCCTCCTAAAACTGATCGTGGCTGAGTCGTGCGATAACCTCATTTTGAAGCTCGCGACCAATCGAAGTGAAGTAGGCATTGTAACCGGTGACGCGTACCAACAAATGCCGATAGTCCTGCGGTCTCTGCTGCGCATCCTTGAGCATATCGACATCCAGCATGTTTATTTGCAGTGCGGTTCCGCCATTTTCCGCATAACCTCGCAAGAATGACTTGAACTTCGTTCGGTGCTCCGGATCCTTGATGATCGATGGGTTGAACGTAATCGTATGGCTGGCGCCATTGGGCAGGCTATTCAGATAACCGTTCCAATCGCCCTCACCTTCCACCGATTTTCCACCCAACACCTTCCCCACCGAATTCGAGTTCGAGGTGGGCCCGTTGATATCCGCCCCGTTTGACGGACAGATGGCATTGGATAGAAACTGGCCCTTGGGACGTCCGTCCGGGCTGGCGGCCATCACATATCCGTCACCCACCCAGTAATTCCAACTGAGCATGCCCGGTCGGAACTGCCGATTCGTCACGGTTGTGCGATGTTTCCATGACTCGCCTGTCCACAGGTCCATCACGCGCCGAGCCATGGCATCGGCTTCGTCATCATCGCGGCCATACTTGGGTGCCTTGTACTTGGCCCGCGCCTGCAAGACCTCGTGTCCCTCCCAGTTGTCTTTCAGCGCCTGGATCAATTCCGCCATCGTGCAGGCTTGGGTATCGAAAACCAGATACTTGATGGCCAGCAAAGAGTCCACAGTTGTGGCAAACGTAACGGCTTCGAGGGTGACCAGATTGATTTCCGGTCCACCGTTCGTGATATCACGGCCCTTTTCGGCGCATCCTTTCACCAGACAGGACAAATAGGGAGTGGGATTGAAGGTGGCGCGGATGCTTTCACTGATATCGTATAACCCAACGCAACGTTTGATTATATAGCGTGTTTGCTCGGCATAAGCCTCGAAATAGTGTTCGAAATCCGTGAACGTCGTAGCATCGCCGGTGGCCGGGCCATCCTGCTCGACCGGGTCCACTTTGCCGGTGATGGGATCCACCACCTTCAGTAGATCACGCCCGCCTGTCAAAGCCAGCTCGACCGCCTTCAGCAGGTTGAGGTTGCAATCGACCGTCCCGGATCGATCGTTTCCAACCATGGTATTCTCAAGACAGCCTACCGGTGCATAGTCGTGTACATTGTGTTCATTGATCAGGTTTTCCAGTCCGGCCTGTTTGGCTTCTCGCATCATACCGGCCATCGAACGCTCGTCGAAATTCAGCAAAAACGGGGCTCCTTGGCAAGACGCCACCATATCCGTCACCTTGTCCATCAACTCCTCGGGAGTTTGACGATGCAAGCGGACATTGGGTTTGGGTTCGAGAATCGGCGACATCTCATCGATGACCTCAAGAAACACGTAGGTCAGTTCGTTGGTCATATCCTGATTGTCGGCCCCAAGCCCTCCCAAGGTGATCAACTGCCCGAAACCAGCGGTGATACCCTGGTTTCCAGCACGAATCAAGGCATCGTAAGCGGTGTTGGCATGCACAAAGAAACATTTAAGCATCTCTTTACCGAACTCTCGATCCATACCCTCTTCGATCGACCGACGCCAATAAGGCAGCAGATACTGATCGATGCGTCCAAAACTGACACCGGGGCCCGGGTAGTTTTCGTCAGACATAATCAGCATATGATTGATCCACAACGCTTGAACGGCTTCCCAGAAATTTTCGGCCGGCTCCCAGGGAACCCGCGCCAGGTTTCGAGCCATTTGTTCAAGCTCGGTTTTGCGTGTTTCATCTTTTTCATCCGCAGCCTGCTTGCGACAGACCTCGGCATATTTGGCGGCCAAATCGCGCGGCATCGTTGCGGCCGTCATCATGGCGCGAAGTTGTTGACCACGCGAACTTTTTCGTTCGACCGGCGTCAATGATTCGAGCCTTCTGGCGAGATCGGCGTGGATCCCCTTCCAACCGATAACGAGCGCCTGCTCGTGGTTGGGAATCAGGTGACCGGCCGTAGGGCCGCAATTGCCGTAACCGTGATCATGAAACCATTTCACCGCGTAACGAGCCCCATGCTTTCCTTTTATCAGTTTCTGATGCCGTTTTGCTTCCTTCTTGTCCAAACACAGCGAGGTTTGCAAATTGAAGCGCGCTCCCGCCAGCAGGTCACCGGGGAGAATCTCGTGCGGCAGGTAGTTGGTCACGACCTCACGGTTGAACCAGGCCCGCCGTTCGGCAATACTCCAACGCCAGAAATCGGGATGCAGTTTGACCGGTTTGGCCGCCTGTTTGAATGACGATACGAAGGTCTGCATCAACAGATAGTTTTCCGGAACGATATAGAAATTAAGCTCGTTCCATTGGGTATCCCAGTCCGTGCCGGTTGACCAAGCGGTGAACTCGTTGTTCCATGCGCGGTCGTTCCCCTTGAAATAGTAGTCTCGCAGCCACTGGATGCGTGCTGAGAGGCCTTGAGGCTGTTTGATCTCCACGGGACGTTTTTCGGCGGTTGCGACGCTCATTTCAGTGTCCTTTCGGTTTCAAAAGCATGGCCTTCAGAATATCGCGGCCCTGAACCAAGGTTTCGTGCATAATCCTGACAGCCGCATCGGCGTCTTTAGCTTCAACAGCTGTTATCATCTTTTCATGCAACAGATAGACGTCATCCGATGCGCCGCTATCGGCAAAAAACTTGGCGGCCAGATTGATGTAAATCGGCCTGAAGCTGTTCATGAACATCGGATAAACCCTGTTACGGGTGCACATGGCCAATTGATGATGGAATTCAAAGTCAACCATCGCAACATCCCTGGGCGGTTGCCACTCTCGACTCAGTTCTCTGGAATGAATCTCTTTAAGATCTTCAAGATCTTGGTCACTGCGATTGAGTGCAGCCAGGCGGGCAACTTCGACTTCAACTAAAAACCGAGTATCCAGCAAACTATCGAGCAGATCATCGGAAACGTTGCCTTCGTCATACCGAAACAATGACAAAAGCATGGCCAAAGAGCCGCTACGTCGATAATCGATAACACGCGCACCGTGACGGGGAAGCATTTCGACGAATCCACGCCGATGCATCTCAACCAGTCCTTCATGAACGACCGGGCGACTCACCCCCAACATCGCGGCCAACTCTCGCTCTGACGGAAGTTTGTCGCCAACCGGGAGTTCCCCGGAAATGATCATACGCTCCATCTTTTCGATGAAAACATCTTTTAAATTGCGCGCTTCTATCGGTTCGAGTTTCACTTTCAGCATATTTTCATCGATGTCCGTTCGTGATAGTGATTGAATACTAAGCTTACGCCTCTCGGCGGCAACTGGTATTACCACCAGCCAGTGTATCGAGCAAATTGTTGCCTGTCAAGTTGAAACGCTGGAAATAAAGGAGCAAAAATCTCGTCCACCAAAGGAAAAGGCCGGACAATCGCCCGGCCTTTTTTCATTCAAATCCAAAAATGGAAGCGTTTACCGGTAATCCCCTTCCGCTATCGCCTTCAGGGTATCCTGCAACAGGTCATAGAAGCGTTCGACGGAAGGAATCCAGACCTTTTCATCCGGTGAGTGGGGATTCCGGATCTCGGGACCAAAGCTCACCATATCCATTTCCTTGAAGTGTTCACCGATCAACCCACATTCAAGACCGGCATGTATCGCGGTAATGATCGGTTCTTTCTCATACTTTTCTTTGAATTTTTGGATCATAAGCTGGAGAATTTTCGAGTCCATGTTCGGCTGCCATCCCGGATAGCCGTCCAACCGTTCCGAATGTGCGCCAGCCAACAGCGCCACTCCTTCGTTTTGATCCAGTATTTGTATGAGCCCTTCAACACTGGACGAACGGCTACTGTTCAGTGCGTAGAATTCATCATCCGATGTGCGGGCAACGGCCAAACTGTTCGATGTTTCAACCAGCCCGTCTATATCCCGGCTCATAGCGAACACACCATTGTGAAACCCAAGCAGCATCCCGCCGATGCGTCGAGCCACTTCCGGGGTGAAAACGCGATTCGACACGTCGGCACGCGTCACTTTGACGAGCAGTTCTTCATCCAATGCGAACTCACGTCGAAACGCCTCGTTTAGATTTTCGACAGCCTGAATCGCCCAATCGACTCGTTCTGAAGCAACGGCAATAACGGTTTCGCCATCCCGGGGAATGGCGTTATGAGCGGTGCCTGCATTGATGGATACCACGCGAATCTCGTTTTCGAACCCCCCTTCGACGGCAGGAATCAACAAGGCTCGCAACGATCGGGCCAGCAACTTGACGGCGTTTGCACGATTGAGATGAATATCGCACCCCGAATGCCCGCCTAAAAGCCCGGACACCTCGATGCGCAAACCGACATACCCGGCGGGGGTCGGCTCCACGATCAACGGCAACCGCGTTTCGAGATGCTGACCACCCGCACAGCCGACATAAAGCATTCCGTCTTCTTCGCTGTCCATATTGATCAGAATCTTGCCTGAAATCAATTTGGGATCGAGACCCATGGCTCCGGTCAGGCCGGTCTCCTCATCTACGGTGAACAACAATTCGAGCGGTCCGTGTTGGAGTTGTTTGTCGGCGGCGACGGCCATGGCTGCCGCCACTCCAATCCCGTTGTCGGATCCCAGGGTTGTATTATCGGCGCGAACCCACTCGCCATCAATCACCGGCCGGATGCTTTCTTTTTCGAAATCGAAGGTGAATCCGGCGCGTTTTTCGCACACCATGTCCACGTGGCCTTGCAAGATGACCGTCGGGGCGTTTTCATAACCGGAAGTAGCCGGGATGGCCAGACAAACATTACCCGTGCTGTCTTCACGGACTTCTGCTCCCAGTTTTTTGCCTTCTTCGGCCAGATAACGCATGATCTCAAACTCATTTTTCGAACCATGCGGGATACGGCAAATCTGATCGAAATACGACCACAGCAAAGTGGGTTTCAGATCGCATATAGAACTGGACATGGGCATTCCTTTCCATGTTGAACGTTAGCGAGTAAACAGCTTCAAGTCCATCTCAGCACCGCGCCATCATACCCGTTTGGCAAAGGAAGTCAATGGGTTGCAAACAACAGAATTTTCTCTAGCCGCTCTTTGATATTGGGAGGTTTTCATAGAGCCACCATTGTCCGCTTCGTTTGATCAAACGAACCCGGCCGAGATGTTCACGAAAGAGTTTTGAGCCAAGATCATAGGCAGAACGGATCATGAAATAATCGTAATCGGCAAAATTCGGATAATCGAATTGACGCGGATTGAGGTGGAAGCGAAAACCGGCGGATTGGGGAACCCACTCTCGCCGGTAATGAATCGGCATTTCGTTGTACGAAAAGAAAGAATAATCGGCCAAACCGTCTTTTTCTATCGTATACGTCGACCCAAAATGTCCGTAACTGAAACTCGTCAACCATAAGCTATGCGTTTCAAACAGCAAAACCACCGCACGGCGTTCGGGCTGCATATCCTCGATAATGCCATCGACTTGGCACGCCTCGGAGTTGAATCCCGAAAAACGAAACGAAATCATCAAGAACCAGGCAGCCACAGTTGCCGTCACCAACGCCGTAGCTAAACGACGTTTTGCACCCGCCAAGGAAATGTCCAGTACAAGCAACGATAAGATAAAAACCGGGACGGCAAAGCGACAATAAATGTAGTGAGCTTTAAGCAGATAAACCGGCGACAGAAAAAACAACACTACCGCCGCAAGCCACATGGCCCACACACCCTTTTTACGGCTGAGGCGGGCACCGAACAGGAATGGCAAAACAAATAACCCAAATCCGGCGAACGTGGCCAAACGCTCTGAAGGCGTCGCACTCAATAGGTAGGTCGGTAGTTCAAGAATACGCTGCCAGCCAAGTTGCCACTCGATCGCCGAGCGCCCTGCGGATGCACCGCTTTGTACGATGATCTGCCACATGGCAATGAAAAACAGCCCCCCCGCGGATACAACGATCAACCGCCCGATGTCGGACAAGCGCCGAGTCTCGGCCAGGGTGTACACTCCGGCCAGTCCTAAAAACAGAGCGAAAGCAAGAGCATGAGAGAGGGACAACAGGAGCGTTGTCAATATCAGGGCCAGTGAGTACGTCGTTGAGGGGAATTTTAAATACTCTATCCATAATCCCAGGACGATGATACCCAGCGGTAGGCTCAAGCTATAACTGATGAAACCGAAGTAGAACGAATAGTTGAGTGATATCGCAAAGCCAAACAAGGCCCACACGGGATCTCGGCCAAGCCGCTTGAGGAGGTAAGCCATCGACAAAGGAAGTCCCACCGTCGATAGCGTAATAACTACCTTCTGCGCATATACAAGCGGCAATACTTCGGCAAAGAGACGAGTCAGGGCATAGGCCAACAAATAAGGCTGAAACCACATGGTCTGAAAACGCTCTGAAAAGGGATAATCCACCTCCCCAAGTCGAAGCCAGACGGCCACCTGCGCCATATGCCCCGGCAAATCGATCATGGGCAGGTATTTATTGCTCCAGATAATCCAAAGTTCCCAAATCGATAAAAGTACAAACGCAGAAGCAACACTGAGCAACTTGGTCGAGGCGAAAAGCCTGTGTTTCGATGTTTCGTTTTCAATCACCATGATCAAATTGCAGCCTTTTTTCAATCTGAAAGAAAGCGTTTTCAGGCATTAACAAGCTCGAATTAACCTTCTCTTGAAGGCGCATGATAGGCGCTGGCAAAGCTTTTTGTCAAGCAGCCCTGCCAAGATCAAACTCCAGTGAATTCACTATTAGATTGACCCGTCAACCTTTGGTCGCTAGAATCTCTTCGTAGGTAGTCATGCTCACGCGAATGTTGATCTGGTTGTAATGCTCACGCGGAAATGGAGAAACTGATATGTCCCTATCCAGTCCTACCGGTAGGAAATACCTGCCCGTTAAGCCCCTTTCTTTCACCTCCCCTTTATTCTGTTTGCTAACCTTGATCATCACTCTTTTGATTGTCTCGGCTTGTTCGGGCGATGATGCAACGCCTATCGATGGCGATAGCGACTCGACCGACACCCTTGAGAATGAAGCGAGTGTAGATGGCGATGCGGACGACGACCAAGAAACGCCTCCGATCGATCCCACACTATTTTATTTCGGGTATGGTGAATCCGACATCACACCGGGTGAAACGGGTTTGCTTGGCGGATATGGTATTCCCGGCGTACACCGCGCCATTGAAGGCGTACACGATCCCCTGATGGCTCAGGTCGCCCTTTTCGTCAATGACGCAGGACAAGCCTTCATGCTGATCGGAGTGGACGCGGCGGGCTATTTTTACGAGTTCGGCCCCGATGGCGGACCTGGCATCCGCGAGGTGCGTCAACGCATCAGCGCCGCTTTGGAAGAAATCGTGCCTCTCTCTCCCTTCGATATCCTGATCAGTTCCACCCACAGCCATACATCCACGGATCTTCTCGGCTTTTGGCAGGATCTCGGCGAGGGTGTCTCCGTCGACTTACTGGAATTCGTTTCCGACGGAATCGTCGAGGCGGCGGTAACAGCCGCCGACTCACTGACGGAGGCCAAGCTCCTTTTCGGAATGACCGAATTGGTCGGATTCACCGGTCGCGATGACGGCTGCTGCAGTGGCGTTGTCGACAACGAGATGGCCGTCTTGCAGGTCCAAGATTTAAATGGCGATATTTTGCTTACCACGGCCAATTATGCCAAACACCCGACTCAGCTCCCTTGGAACGATAATCTTGCTTCGGCTGATTTTGTCTACGGTTTCCGTTCGGAGATCAAAGCCTTGACCGGTGGAGAAGGCTTGTTTATTCAAGGCTTCTGCGCCGCCGTTCACGGAGGCCCGAGAAGCGGAGAAGCCACCGGAGCCGACGATTATGAGAAAGCCTACAATCTCGGTGGAATCATTGCGGAAACCGCACTGGCTATTCAGGAAGAGCTCGTCGAGGCGGACCAGTTCGACATCCGTCACCGTCATAAAGTTTACCCCTGCAAAGTAGAGGGTGGATACATTCTCGACGCGCTGAAATACTTTGACATGCCCAAACGTTCCTTCACTCGCGAAGGAGACAGCGTGATTGCCGATGAACTCGAGGTTTCTTGGCACAAACTGGGGCCAGCCGAATTCGCCAGTTTCCCCGGAGAAGGCTCACCCACCTATTCACTCAAACTTCGGGATCGCATGGTGAGTCCGACAAGCTTTATTGTCGGATTGGGAAATGATGAACTGGGTTATTTGATAGACCCCGACGATATCGCCGCCGATCCAACCAATCGCCTTATCGAATACGAACTATTGATGGGGCCGGGGTTGCCCGGTGGACCGGCGGCCTGGGATGCCATGGAATCCCTAGGTTGGTTTAACGGAGAGTATCTGGAAGATTAGGTCCAAACACCGTTCCAATAAAAACTCGCCCCTTCCTGCGAGCTGTCTTGCAGGTGGGGGCGGGTCTTTTTCACCTAACATTTCAGGTTGTTACAGCAGTCGAAAGTCGATGATCCTCGACAGGCTGCAAGCATCAATCGATCGCCAAGGCCAGTTCTCGAACGGCGGACGCAAGTCTTTTTAATTCGCCGGTTTGCGAATCCTTCAAGGTCGCCAAATCAGCCCCGACCTCCGCGTAAAGACTGAAGTAGAATTTGATCTTCGGTTCGGTTCCGGAGGGACGGATCGCAATCCAGCTCTTCGCGTCCTCACGCAAACGGAAAATCAACAGATTACTGGTTGGCCCCGACACTTTATCAATGACTTTTCCCTGAGCGTTTTTAATGGTATTGTCGGCTCGATCAACCACCTGGACAACCGCATGACCGGCGATTTCGGATGGTGGAGTTTGGCGCAATGCCTCCATGATGCGTCCCATACGCTCGGCCCCCGAGGCACCCTCCAGGAAAACGGCAATACCGGTATCGCAAAAATAACCGTACTTTTTGTAGATATTATCGAGCACGTCCAGAACCGTCAGCCCATCCGCCTTTGCCTCAGCCGCCAATTCGGAAAACATCAAGGCTCCCATTGCTCCGTCTTTGTCGCGAGTTTGCGACCCCTTCATAAACCCGATCGATTCCTCTGATCCAAATAGGAAATCGTTGGGATCCCCTTGCAATTTAATCTGCTCGGCCACCCATTTGAAGCCTACCAGCAGATCGTCTTTGACGTCACAGCCGTATGTCCGTGCAATCGTGGGCATCAACGGCGACGAAACGCAAGTGGAATAAACCCGCAGTTCCGGGCGCAAAGTACCAGCCGCCTGCATCTTCGAACCGATGAATTCCATCATCAATGCCGCACATTGATTGCCGGTCAACAACGTATATTCGCCCGGAGTTCGTCCCTTCACCGCACATCCAAGCCGATCGGCATCGGGATCGGTGACCATAACGATATCCGCGTCAATGGCTTTGGCCAATGCAATCGACGCATCCAGCCCGGTCGTCACTTCCGGGTTGGGTTTATGGTTCGGCACATTGGGAAAACGCCCATCGGGATCCTTCTGGCTCTCGACCAAGTGGACATCGGTGAATCCGGCCTGCTTCATCAATGGTAAAACCGAAGTCAGTCCGGTACCATGCAGAGGAGAGAACACGATACGCACATCCCGTTTGTCGGACAGACTCTGCTTGAGCAACGCGTCGATGTAACGTGCATCATCTGCGGCACCCAAGCGGTGAATCAGTCCCTCACCGTATGCTTGTTCAAATGAAATCTTGCGGATTTCGCTTACGTTTTTCACTTCTTCGATCAACTCGGCATCCATCGGCGGAACCACTTGCCCCCCGTCCGTCCAGTAGGCCTTGAAACCATTGTCTTCGGGAGGATTGTGACTGGCCGAGATGACAACTCCGGCATCGCAACTCAGATCGTTAATCATAAACGACAACTCCGGAGTCGAACGCGGACCGTCGAAGAGGTAAACCTCAATATCATTGCCCGCCAGCACACAAGCGCTTTCGAGTGTAAATTCGGCGGATGTCGTGCGCGTATCATAGGCCACCACCACTTTCGGCCGCCTTCCGATAACGGTTTTCCGAAGTTTGTTGGCGACTCCCTGAACGGATTCCGCGATGGTCATACGGTTCATACGGTTGGTGCCAAGCCCCACCGGCCCACGGCGTCCACCGGTTCCGAAAGGAATCAACTGGTAGAATGCTTCGTTTAAGTCGCTCCATCGATTTTCGGTGATCCAACTTTCCAACGTATCGCGATATTCGACGAATCGCGCTTCCGTCATCCAGCGTGACAGGTTGTACGCTGCCGTCTCGGAAAGCTTTCCTGCCGTTACCGCCTCTTGAATGCGCTCATCGATTGCCATTCTATCCTCCTCACGTTCTCATAGTCTCTAACCTATTTCGTAGCAAAGGACAGACAGGTTAGCAATATAAATTCGTCCAAGAATTTCGTTTGGATCGTCAAGATCAAGCGATCCGCACAATCAACCAGAAGCTCTTACACGACCTCGGTTGTCGGGTTATGCGGGAAAGGCTTGACTTTGCCCGCCGACGTCGATAAGCTTTGGCCGATCTTTTCGATGTTCCACTGTTAAGGTAGCACCCATGATCCGTTATAAACTGGAACGTGTTCCTTTGGTCGTATATTTTGCCGCTTTGTTCCTGTTTCTTTGGCCTGCGCTTGGGCTGACGGACGTAAAAGCGGGTTCCTGCACGGACAACACGGACTGTTCAGTTGGCGAGTGCTGTCAGGACAGTTTATGCCTCGTCTGCGAAATCAATATCGATATGGACTGCACGTCGGATTACGATTGCCCGGACGTTTACTGCTGCCATCCGTATCAAGCGCAAGCCTGTATCCTCTGCAACCAACTCACAGTAGATGGTGACATCGATCTTGAGGGAAGTGAAGCCAGCGAGGACGGCGACAGCGAAGACGGCGACAGCGAAGGTGTCTCAACCAATGCCGGTTGCGAAAGTGACAATGAATGTGGAGACGGGTATCTCTGTCGTCCCGAAGGCTATTGCGTACCCGAGTTTTGCGAAACGAACTCTGATTGCATTTTCAACGACTTCATCTGCCGTGAAGACGGCAAGTGTGCCCCCGAACTCTGCACGTTGGACTCGGATTGCATGTCATTTGAAATTTGCCTGGATCAAAGTTGCATCTCCGACCCGGCATCTTATGTCGAAGGTGGAGTGGCGAACTGCCAGTCACTCAGTCTCAGCAGCCGATATGAACAGCTCGGGGTTGTTATCATCGGCGGCCTGCTCCTGATTTGGCTGCGTATCCGCCGTGGTCGTGCACGCTAGAGCACATTCAAGCCCCCCCAAAGGTTAGAGTAGAGACCAAGCGCTCCTAATCAGTAGAAATCATCACTCACATTGATAGGGAAGACTTTCGGGCGTTTCCGGAAAGTGTCGTGTTTCGTGTACAGCCACTCCGGCCAGCGGCGCTCTTTCGGCCATTCCTCAACCGGTGGCAGATGCTCGGTTTTGCGTGCGACACAAACAATCTCAGGGCCGAAATAACTGAGTGGTTTCATAGGAATTCCTAGAACCTTGCCCATTGCTCGCATAAGGTGGGCGGCTGGCACGGATTCCACCACACCCGTTCCGATATGTACTTCGCCAAACCCACAAAGTTCCATCACACGCGCCACCTCATCAGGTGTCCATTCTCGGTTGTGCCGCTGATAAATGGCACATGGCTTGTAAGCGGTCTCTGTCGCCGGATTACGCCCGTCCAGAATGGCGCGGACTCGTTGAATCGCCGCAGCGTTGGGTGTGGATAAAACCACATGTCCGCCGTCTCGAAGCACACGGTTAAACTCAATCAGGGTGTGCATAGGATCAACGATCAGGTGTTCGAGCGTATCGCAAAACACAACCACTCCCAAGCTTTCATCATCAAGCGGCAGTCGATCTCGCTCGCATTCGTATTTTAAACAGGGAATTAGTTCCTCGTCTATTTCCAGATCGCTGTTTTCAAACAATTCTGCGATGCGGTAAGGCAACATCGAGGGGAAATATCGTTTGAAGAGCGGATACATTATTCCGTAACCGGACGCGACATCCAGCGTCGGTCCACTGAATGCCTGGCCACTTTTCCGCATATCCTGCAAAATCCGACCATAACGAGAAACCGCTTTAGCGATATACTCTCGATGACCGATGCTGGCGTTTTTGTAAACGCTGCTGCTCAACAACGCACTCTCGATGTCCTCCATGTGCAGGTTGTCCGCATTGGGGTCCGTCTGTTGCTCGATCGGGATGTAGGATAACCCCGCATTGGACTGCGCAGAAACGGCAAAGCGCATCCGTTTCGCAATTTTTCCAAACAAGATCAGTCGGTTAGTTAGAGCTTTCATCGAAACCACGATTCTTTTGCACAAGTTGTAGGCACATCAAGATAAGATTGATTATGAGGCTAGGAAGAACGGATGTCAATTGGCCGCCCTTAAATCAACTCGCTAATCCTAAAAGCAATTCATTGCATACTAGTTGACAGGTTTCTATTTATACGTTAACATGAGTGAGTATTCATTTAATGGATAATATCATCCAGACTTCATAATTACTGAATTGGGGGAAATGGAGGTGCAGTATGGATTTTTCCCGAATCGAAACAGAAGACAATCAAATCATCATGGAGTTGCTCAGCCTAGCCGGTCCATCCGGCGAAGAGCTTATTACTTCTAGTGTATTCCGTGAATTCCTCGATCAATACCTTGCCACTTTGGACGCCCAAAACGCATTGATTCTTGATGATTTGAGTCCGGCAATCCGCACAAAAGGCGGTCGGGAGGCATTTATTCAGCTCATCGTTGGTCTGCATAAAAATACATTTCCTGAATGTCTTCGTTTGGTGGATGATCTGGAGTCGTTCAGCGATAAAACACGTGAAATTCAACGATTTGTAGATGGTCTATATGATTATTGGCGCAATTTCGATCGTTACATGATTTTGAAATCCCAGCCCGGCACCACTTTTTACGAACGCCGTCCCTACCGTGCCTTCAATGTAACAGTGCAGGCTTTTCAAGAAATGCTGCGCGGCTTGTATCGCGATATCTCCGAAAATCTGAGCGGGGACCACCCCAGCATTTACCGCCAGGTGACTGCCGGTTGCAATATGGGCATGATCGCCGTCCCCGTTGAGACGAACCTGCCCACACCATACGCAGTCGAGTTGTATGATATCCCCATGCTGCGGCAAATACTGATCAACCCACCTTTGATTCTCAATCCTCCTATGAACAAGCGGTCCGGAAACTTCGTGCGCATCCCTGACAATCCGCTCGAAGGCATGCAACTCGACAAGTCGCGTTTTTTGTGTTTTCCGGCCCAAGTGGGCCCATTGACCATCCACGTCTATTTTCACAAGCGTTTCATTGGCCTTTCCGCCTCGATGGCCAACTTGTTCGAACTGGTCACCGATGCACAGTTGGAGCAACGCCCCGACGCCATATTCGTATACGGCGCTCCGACCGAAAGTTTGTCCAAATTCGGCGATCAACCCACCGTGTTTTACGATGATGAAGAAAACGGCATTCTGGCGGGTTTCGTTCCCCTGGAAGACCGCTTCGCGTACTTCGGCTACGTCAAGAAAATGGTGCTCACTCTGCATAATATCGTGATGATGAAACGCGGACGGATGCCCTTTCACGGAGCCATGTCGCGCATCCATCTGACCAATGGAAAAACCGCCAATCTGCTGCTGATCGGCGATACGGCCACCGGTAAATCCGAAACACTGGAAGCGCTGCGCCTGATGGGAGCGGAATATATCCGCGGTCTTACCATCATCGCCGACGACATGGGCTCGCTCGAAGTATCCCCCGAAGGTCAGGTGCTTGGTTACGGCACCGAAACCGGGGCCTTTATCCGCCTGGATGATCTACAGCAAGGGTACGCCTTCGGCCAGATCGATCGCGCCATTATCATGAGCCCACACCAGACCAACGCCCGTGTGATTTTGCCGGTTACCACGCTGGATGAAGTCTTGCATGGCTATCCGGTCGACTACCTGCTTTATGCAAACAATTACGAGGATGTCGACGAAAAGCACCCCTTGATCGAGCCTTTTTCCTCTGCGGAACAGGCCCGCGATGTTTTCGCCGATGGAGCGGCCATGTCGAAAGGCACCACCACTTCAACCGGTCTGAATCACAGCTATTTCGCCAATATCTTCGGTCCTCCCGAATACCGGGACATCCACGACGAATTGGCCCGGCGCACTTTCCAGGCGGCCATGGAAAGCGGAGCTTTCATCGGCCAAATGCGTACACGCCTCGGCATTCCCGGTTTCGAGTCGCAAGGTCCGGCCGAAGCCTCACGCGCGCTGTTGGAGATTCTTAACCGCTGATTGGCGGAATGGAACAAGGGACCGGTACAATCACGGAGAAACGCGGCCTGGACGTCAGACCGGTCGCCTTGCGCCTTTGAAAGCCCGGACGCACGAAACCGTGATCCGGGCTTGGAATCGCTTGTCGGCTGTCCTAAAACCAGCGTTTACGCCAGAAGTACACCAGCATGCCTCCGGCCGTCAGCGCCATCAGTCCCAGCATGCCGAAATAGCCCCAGTTCCACTCAAGTTCCGGAATGTATTTGAAGTTGGTTCCGTAAACCCCGGCGATGAACGAGAGTGGGATGAAGATAGTGGCGATAATGGTGAGCACCTTCATGATGTCGTTCATTTGATTACTGACGGTGGTGTGGTAAAGCTCCAACAGGGAGTTTACACTTTCCTTGAAATGATCCAGCGCATCCACCACCTGCATCATGTGGTCGTGCACATCGCGCATAAACGGCAAGGTCTCTTCCTGAATCAGGTCCGATTCGCTATTGATGAGTTCACGCACGATTTCACGCATGGGAGCCACGGCTTTCGACACCCATAGGATTTGCTCACGCAGATGAAATATTTCATTTTGAATCGCGCGGTCGGGCTGTTTGAGCAATCGCGTCTGCAGATCATCCATTAAATCGCCGAAAGATTCCACCGCCACCAAGTAATGATCCACGATCGCGTCCAGCAACGTATATGCCAGATAATCCGGACCGCGTTTGCGGATTCGCCCACGCGATTGTGTCAGCCGATCGAGCACACCGCCGAACAGGTTGTCGTTATCTTCTTGAGCGACCAAGAGAAATTCGCGCCCTAGGATCAGGCTCAATTGCTCGATTTCTAGCCTTTGAGCCTCGTTATTGAATTTAAGAAATTTTCCGACAACAAACAGGTAATCATCGAAAGTGTCCATTTTGGGACGATGGGTGGTGTTGGCGATATCTTCCAGCGTGAGGGCGTGTATGCCAAACGATTCCCCCACTTCTTTCAATGTCGCCACATCGTGCAGCCCCGCAACTGTCAACCAAGTGACCGTCGGTTGCTCGCGAAAGGCCGCAATGGAATTGAGATCGGCAACCTCGACGGTTTCCAGTTTTTCCGCATCGTAGTCGACAATGGAAATGCGCACTTGCTCGACTTTTTTACGCCCCACATGTGCAACCGTTCCGGGAGAGTCGCCGGCTTTGCGGGAAATCAGCCGCAAGGGATTGACATCCAAGTTCAGGATGTCCGCTGGTTTCAAGCTCGCCAGACGATCCAATCCGAAGGTAGGGAATCCTAGTTTGGTCAACCCGATTTTTTCCAATGCTTTCATCTTGCGATCTTTCGTTTGAGCCTGGGGAATGATATAGTACCTCTGCGCTTGTCCTAAAAGGCATTCCATTACTCTTCGACAGTATGATCGCAAGAATAGCTGAGTTCGTCCTGCTATTCAAGATCCCTTTGCGCCGAAGCTCACATTCCCAATCCGAGTGGAATACACGCAAAACGCCCTCCAACCCGCGCAACAACGGATCGGAGGGCGTTTCCTACATTATCACTAAAACAGCTACACCGGTTATCCCCCATCGGGACGACTGTCGGGAACACCGAGCTTTCGTAGAAGCGCAATCATCGGACAACTCTTCGAAAAGGCCGACTGAAAAAGGTTAAGCCCGACAAAGGCAGTAAAGGCCAACGCCCAAGGTGTCACCCAAACTCCCAGTCCAACGCTTAATACGATGAAGAAACCGGCGATGGCGCGAAGGTAATCGTTAACCACCATGATATCGTCTCCTGTTCGGTCCTAGGTTTAAAAAAATTCTTCCACATTCAAAACCGCAATATGGATCGGTTTGGGGCAATGCGGGTCATCCAGGCTACCCGTGCAAGTGGTCATAAGGTCGACTTTGATTTCGTCCAGCTTATTGTCATTGATAATCGTGAAAACGATGCTGTTGGCTCCCGGGTGCAGGCGACTGGCCAGTTTCTTTCCGCTCAGGCCTTCTCCCAATACCATAGGGATTTCGCTGTATCCTTTGACTCCGTGGCGATCCAAAATCGCCTCTACATCGTCTTTAACCGATTCATCAAGAATGATCATGAGTAATTTCATGCTTTCCTCCGTTTCTTTTCACTTTTCAAACCGAAGTCTCGATGGTGCGGAGGCGCACCATGTAGTAGATCAATGGAATGACCACCAAGGTCAACAGGGTGGCGATAACGACACCGAAAATCAGACTGACCGCCAATCCACTGAAAATGGGATCGAGCAAGATCACCGCTCCACCCACAACCAGAGCGGCCGCCGTCAGAAAGATCGGGCGAAAACGAATGGCCCCGGCTTCCAGCACTGCTTCCCGCAACGGCGTCCCTGCCTCCAGTTCCTGCTCGATGAAATCGACCAGCAGGATGGAATTACGAACGATAATCCCCGCAAGTGCGATGAAACCGATCATACTGGTGGCGGTAAAGTAGGTGTCGGTCAACCAATGACCGGGCAAAATACCGATCAGAGTAAGGGGAATTGGCAGCATGATAATCACGGGAGTCAGGAAGCTCTTGAACCATGCCACCACCAGGATGTACATCAGCAACAGTACCACGGCGAAAGCGATACCCATATCACGGAACACTTCGTAGGTAATCTGCCATTCACCATCCCATTTAAGCGTATAGCCTTCTTCCGAGCCGGGCATGCCGTTCATGAGTTGTGCAACCGACTTGCCGTCGGGTGCGGTGATTTTATCGACTTCGGGCATCGTATCGAGGATCGCGTATACCGGGCTCTCGCCCTGCCCCCCCACCTCGCCGGTGACGTAAACCACTCTCCGCAGATTTTTGTGATAGATGAAACGGTCTTCCGCACTCAGGTTCTGCTTGACCAGCTCGCGTATAGCCACCATGCGGCCGTTCGTCCCATGAACTTTGATGTCGGCCAGCGCATCGATGGATGAACGCTGCCCGCTGGGTACCTGCACCATTACTTCCACCGGTTCGCGGTCGCGCTCGGTATAAAGCAGACCGGCTGCTTTGCCGTAAAGCGCCAGACCGATGGTGTGGGTAATCTGCTCGGTGGTCACGCCGGAAAGCGCCGCTTTGGCTTTGTCGACGGTTAGCTTAAATTCGGGCTGGTTGTTTTCGACATACCAGTCCACATCGACGATATTGGGCGACGCTTCGAACAAGTCCTTGATTTGACCGGCCAATTCAAGCTGTCCCTGCGGGTCGGGCCCGTAGATTTCTGTTTGCATGGTTGACAATACGGGGGGTCCAGGCGGCACCTCGGCCATCAACGTCGATGCGTTGTAGCGTTGACCAATGCGTGCAATGATCGGCTGCAGGCGCTTGCTGATGTCGTGACTCTTGTCACTGCGTGCATGCTTCTCGACCAAATTCACCTGAATATCGGCCACGTTTGGACCCTGCCGCAAAAAGTAATGACGTACCAAGCCGTTAAAGTTGATCGGTGCGGCGGTGCCCACGTACATCTGCATATCGCGCACGACCGGTTCCTTCGCCAGAGCATCGGCAATTTCGCGCGTTATGGCGGCCGTACGTTCAAGAGTGGTGCCCTCTTCCGTGTCGATTACCACCTGGAATTCCGACTTGTTATCATGCGGCAGCATCTTGACTTTGACCGCTCGCACATAGAGAAGCCCAACCGAAGCAAGTAGCAACAAGACGACGCCTACAAGCGCACCCCAGCGCAACAGAGGGCGATCCACCAGCGGCTCAATCAGCTTACGATAAACACGCCCGATTTTCCCGCTGTCCTCGTGATCATCTTCATCCGTCCCGGGAATAACTCCCTTAGCCTGTGCACGACGCTCAGAAAATGCCAACAGGCGTTTGGTCATCCAAGGCGTAACCACGAAGGCGACCACCAAACTGAACAGCATGGCCGCCGATGCGTTGATGGGAATCGGACTCATATAGGGGCCCATCATACCGCTGACAAACGCCATGGGCATCAAAGCGAAAATCACGGTGAAGGTGGCGAGAATGGTCGGATTGCCCACCTCGTCAACCGCGAAGGGCGTCATAACGTCCAATTCTCCCCATTTCATACGGAAATGCCGGTGGATGTTTTCGACAACCACGATGGCATCGTCCACCAAAATGCCGATGGCGAAAATTAGAGCGAACAATGTGACTCGATTGAGGGTGTAACCGAAGAAATAACTGGCAAAGAGGGTTAATGCCAGAGTCACCGGAACGGCCACCAAGACAACCAATGCCTCTTTAATCCCCAAAAACAGCCACATCAAAAACACCACAGACAACGTGGCTAAAAGCATATGAAAGATTAGTTCGTTCGATTTTTCCTCGGCGGTTTTGCCGTAATCGCGTGTAACCGTAGCCTCGATGCCCGAAACGATTACCGAGCCTTTCAAAGAGTCCAGCCTCTCGGTCAATGTTTCGGTCAGCCAGGTGGCATTCGCCCCACGACGTTTGGCGATGGCGATGGTAACGGCAGCTTCATCCGCCATCATCTCCTCAACAGAGCCGACAGCCGTCGCGTTTCCGCTCCCCAAACCGTCTCGATGAAACACGTAGGTTTTGACTTCTTCCACGCCGTCGGTAACGGTGGCGACATCGGCCAAGTAAACCGGTTTCTCGTTATAGACGGCTACGATGGTTTGTTCCACATCCCGTGCCGATCTGAAGAAATCTCCCACTTCGACCAGGAAATTCATGTCGCCACGGTCAAAAGCCCCGGCCGACAAATTACTATTATCGCGTCCTAGAGCCTGGTACACCTGCAGGGGTGAGATCGTGTGGCCTTCGAGGCGATCGGGGTCGACCGCCACTCGGATCTGACGTTTCTGCCCGCCCATAATGTTGACTTCACTGACCTCATCCACTTTTTTCAACTCGGTGGCCACCTCACCCGCCACCTGACGCAGCATGTAATGGTCGTATTCTTTCGAATGCAACGTAATGGCCATCACCGGCACATCATCGATGCCTTTCAATTTGATCAAAGGCTGGGTCACACCGATGGGGATGCGGTCCATGTTGCTGTTGAGTTTGTTGTATACCTTGACCAGGCTATCTTCTTCGTCCTCACCGACATCGAATCGCAGAATCGCCATGGACATATTGGGCCTGGAAGTCGTATAAACGTCGTCGAGCCCGGGGATTTCCCATAGCAGCTTTTCCATGGGTGTCGAGACCAATTGCTCGACTTCGGTCGCGCTCAGTCCGGGCGCCTGAACGAAGATATCCACCATCGGCACGATAATTTGCGGTTCTTCTTCACGCGGGGTAATCGAGGTGGCGAAAACGCCAAGAAACAGCGCGGCTGCGATCAGTAAAGGCGTGAGCTTGCTATTCTGAAAGGCTGCCGCGATTCCGCCCGAAAATCCTAATTTTTTACGCTCGAATCGGCGGCGTTGCGCCGCTTGGTTGCTAGTTTCCATTACTGCACCACCTTTGCCGGCTGTCCATCCACCAAACCTTCGATCGCCGAGGCGACCAGCCGGTCACCATTCGCCAATCCCGACAAGACTTCCACCTGTCCGTTCAGGTGCCGCCCTTCACGTACGAGCCGTAGACGCAGACGATCATCCGCTCCAACCACGAAAACACCGGTAAGCTGCCCTTGGCGTACCAAGCGGTCTTCGGGAATCAGAACCCCGGGGCAACTGCCGCTTTGGCGGGCGAAACTGGCACGACCGAACATGCCCGAACGCAACCCTTTCATCTCTACGAGACGAATACGCACGGTGTTGGAATGGGTGACGCGATCCATAGCAGGAACAATTTCGTATATTGTCCCCGACAATTCACGCGTGTCATTGCGACCCGAATCGAGTTCCACCGTCACCGGCTGGCCGACCGCCAAAGCTCCAATTTCCTGAGCTGTCACGGTCGCTTCAAACTCCAGTTCGCCGTCCCCTTCCATCCGCACGAGTGGATAACCCGGCGAGGCCATCTCCCCTTCTTCGATGAGCGTGTCGATGATGCGGCCTTTAAATGGTGCAACCACCCGCGTCTCTTTCAGGTAGCTTTGCGCGGTTTTGAGGGCTCCCTTAGCCTGAGCCACCGCTCCCAATGCGCTTTGGAAATCAAACACCGCTTTGTCATACTTGGCCTGGCTGGCGGAATCGCTCTTTTTGAGCGTTTCGAAACGATCGAGCATCTGTTTGGCAATCACACGCGCCGCTTCGGCTTGCGCCAACGCACCTTTAGCCTGCTCCATCTGACCACGCACATCCCGGTCATCGATGGCAATCAGCAAGTGCCCTTTATCGACACGTTCCCCCGCCTTGACGCGGATGGCGGCCACCTTTCCCATCACCTTGCTGGCAATGGTGGACTCGCGCATGTTTTTTACACGCCCGACAGCCTGGAAAACGCCGGTATCACGCCGGGCTTCGATGGTTTCAACCTTGACATCCACGCTGGGTAACTCCTGAAAGACAACTTCCCCAGAGTCATGTTTCGCACAGCTCGATAGCCCGAACGTCAACAGTCCGACAATCATAACAACAGCCAAGTGCGTTTGCTGATTCTTGAATTGCATGTCGTTTCTCCTTAAATTATAAATTCACCTTATTTCGGTTATGATCATTGTTTGTCGGATTCCATCTCGGTCAGCAAATCGCGACCCACCGCCAACGCCAACCCTCGCCGTGCGACTTCCACCTGCATTGCTGCCACGGTTTGATCGTTTCTGGCACGCAATTCGGCGGTCTGAGCGGCAACCAAATCGGCCGCGCTTACCTGCTGTGCCTCATAGCGATTCTGCTCCAGGCGCAGAGACTCTGCAGCCAGTTCCAGTCGCGCCACGGCGGCTATGTAACGTTGAATCGCCTCTTCCAGCTCTAAACGTGTTTGCTGCACCTCAAGTCGAATGCCATCCTCGGCGGCGGCGACCTGCTCCACAGCACGGGTCACTCTCGCTTCGGCGGCTTTTACTTTGTAATAGGTGGCTCCCCACTCCCAAAAATTCCAAGTAAGCATCAACCCACCGAAAAATTCATTTTCATGGTACAACTCACCCATCCCGTAGTTGTTGATATAAGTTCCGACCAGATTGAGTTCAGGCAGCATGTCACCGATGGCGGCATGACGTCCACTAGCGGCGGCACGGCTCTGTTCACGGGCCGAACGTAAGTCAGGACGTTCAGCCAAAGCCTCTTTTTGTTGATTGAGCAACGTATCCTGCAAACTGGTTTCGGGGTTCTGGCAACGTTCACAAACGGCCTCGATCTCTGCCTGCAACGGACGTCCCATGTACATGTTGAGCATGGCGCGCGACAATTTCACACCTTTTACCGCCTGGCTTTTCGCCTGATTGAGCTCCTCCCGCTGAACCAGAACTTTCAGCAAAGCTTCCCGCTCGACTAATCCGGCAGCTTGATAATCACGCGTCTGTTTTTCGTAAGCTTCGACCTGCTTGAGAGCCTGCCCCACCGATTCGGACATCTGTTGCGCACCGATATAACCGAAAAAGGCGTTGGTCACCTCGCGTTCCACCTTGCGACGCTCGTTTAGCGCATCGAAGCGAGCCGACTCCGCCATAGCGGACAGCGCGGCATGACCGCTGTACACTTTATACAGTTGTGTAAGCGGCTGAATCGCCATGAGCTTAGTCTGAATTGTCAGATTGTCCCGCACCTCGATCTGCATCGGCGGTACCGTCAGTTGGTCACCGCCAGGGAAAGCCGCAAAGAGCTGTTGGAATCCGGACGTATCAAAGTTATAGAGGTTATCGGAGTCCCATAACATCGCGTTGACTTCGGCGCGCAGGACAGGAAAAAAACGTCCGAACATGCCGCGTCGCTCATACTCACGAGCCTGCTGCTCGGCATCGGCAGCTTTGACCATTCGATAGTTTTCCAGAGCTTGAGAGAGACTCTCTTCCAACGTGTAGCTTTCGGCCAAGGCCGGAGACGAAACAGCCAATACACTCAATATCATTACTGTTGTCGCGAATTGTTTTATCTGCATCACAGACCTCTATTCTCTGCTGATTACGCGTGGCTAATACAGGCTCGCTGAATAGGAGCCGTTAACCTTGAAGTCGGTGGCGCAAGTTTTTTTTAATATTTTTCAAAATATGTAAATGCCATCTTCCACTTTTCTAGATTTTCCGACATTTCCTTATAAAGTTTGGCGCGTTGAATGCCGATATAGTTTTCTAGGAATTTTTAATTTTCAAGATTGCGAGTTGACTAAAACACAATCTATTTAGAGGTATTGGAAGATATTGAGGGTGCCGTCGGTTGCAATGCTCTTGCACGTTCAAATCGGAAAAATAAAATAAGGGGTCATTCGTGAGTAACCAATCCGGCACAATCCATCCAACGAGAAAGAGGTAGGGGAAAATGCGAAGATTATCGATTCGAACTGCGCTCATGCTCTGTCTAAGCCTGGCGTTCCTGTTGCAAATCGCTTGGACCAACGAGGCCGAGGCAAGCATCCTGCACGTCACGTTTGCAGCCGACACCAATACAAGCATCAGCACCGTGCTGGAAAACGATGGCTTCACCGTTGATACGGTGGTGAGCAGCGATTTTTCCGCCCTGTCGGACGATCTATCCGGCTATCAAGCCGTTTTTATCTCCAATCGATTCGATTATCTGTTGCCTACAGGTGTCATCTCGAATTTGGAAAGCTATGCGACATCGGGTGGCTTTGTTTTCCTCACCGGCTACGACACCATTTTCTCGACTCATATTTATCAATTCGTGGGCGGAACCGGTGCTTATGATGTTGGATCGGCGTATCCTCATTCAATTACCAGTTCGAGCAACGTTCTCACCACCGGCGTGGTTGATATCCGCGGGTTGTCTCCCGTCGGAAGCCACGATCTCGATGAGCTGATGAATCTCACATCCGAAACGGAAAACGTCTTAGAAGGCCAATATGGAGGCGCATTTTGGAGCATCCGCAGCCTGGGTCTGGGCAAAATCGTCTGGCTTAGCATAAACTACTATACGGATGGAACATCCTTCCCGAATTGGATTGTTGAAGCATCCGACGGCACCGGCGTTTGGAACGGCGCCCTGCGCAACTTCGCTTATAATAGTTGCCCTTTGGATACACCCGACACCGATGAAGACGGTTACCGCGACTGCATGGACTGCCAGCCCGAAGATCCGAATAGCTATCCCGGCGCCGCGGAGACCTGCGACGGCGTGGACAACGACTGCGATGGCAGCACCGATGAAGATTTCACCGACCTCGGCGATGCCTGTTCCGATGGAACCGGAGCCTGCTTGGTCAACGGCAACATGATTTGCAATGAAGACGGCAGCGCTACAGTCTGCAACGTAATTGCTGGTGACCCCAGCTATGACGACAACGACTGCGACGGTTTCGACGACAACTGCGACGGCAGCACCGATGAAGGTTATGTCAGCCAGGCCACGGCCTGCGGTGTGGGCGCTTGCGGCGCGACCGGCGCCACGAGCTGTGTGGAAGGTTCTGTGCAGGATAGCTGCGTGGCGGGCGACCCCACCGGCGATGATTCCGACTGTGACGGCATCGATGACGATTGCGACGGCAGCGCCGATGAAGCGTATGTCAGCCAGTCCACGGCCTGCGGCGTGGGCGCTTGCGGCGCGACCGGCTCCACGAGCTGTGTGGAAGGTTCTGTGCAGGATAGCTGCGTGGCGGGCGACCCCACCGGCGACGATTCCGACTGTGACGGCATCGATGACGATTGCGACGGCAGCGCCGATGAAGCGTATGTCAGCCAGTCCACGGCCTGCGGCGTGGGAGCTTGCGGCGCGACCGGCGCCACGAGCTGTGTGGAAGGTTCTGTCCAGGATAGCTGCGTGGCGGGCGACCCCACCGGCGACGACAGCGACTGTGACGGCATCGATGACGATTGCGACGGCAGCGCCGATGAAGCGTATGTCAGTCAGTCCACGGCCTGCGGCGTGGGCGCTTGCGGCGCGACCGGTGCCACGAGCTGTGTGGAAGGTTCTGTGCAGGATAGCTGCGTGGCGGGCGACCCCACCGGTGATGATTCCGACTGTGACGGCATCGATGACGATTGCGACGGCAGCGCCGATGAAGCGTATGTCAGCCAGTCCACGGCCTGCGGCGTGGGAGCTTGCGGCGCGACCGGCTCCACGAGCTGTGTGGAAGGTTCTGTCCAGGATAGCTGCGTGGCGGGCGACCCCACCGGCGACGATACCGACTGCGACGGCATCGATGACGATTGCGACGGCAGCGCCGATGAAGCGTATGTCAGCCAGTCCACGGCCTGCGGCGTGGGCGCTTGCGGCGCGACCGGCGCCACGAGCTGTGTGGAAGGTTCTGTCCAGGATAGCTGCGTGGCGGGCGACCCCACCGGCGATGACAGCGACTGCGACGGCATCGATGATAACTGCAACGGATCCAAAGATGAGAACTATGCTTCCCTCGCCACCGATTGCGGTGTAGGTGCCTGTGCGGCGACCGGCGCGACCAGCTGCGTAGCAGGTCAGGTGCAGGATAGCTGCACGGCGGGCGACCCCACCGGCGATGATTCCGACTGTGACGGCATCGATGACGATTGCGACGGCAGCGCCGATGAAGCGTATGTCAGCCAGTCCACTGCCTGCGGCGTGGGCGCTTGCGGCGCGACCGGCGTCACGAGCTGTGTGGAAGGTTCTGTCCAGGATAGCTGCGTGGCGGGCGACCCCACCGGCGATGACACGGACTGCGACGGTGTGGACGACAACTGCAACGGATCCAAAGACGAAAACTATGCGTCCCTCGCCACCGATTGCGGCGTGGGAGCCTGTGCGGCGACCGGCGCGACCAGTTGCGTAGCAGGTCAGGTCCAGGATAGCTGCGTGGCGGGCGACCCCACCGGCGATGATTCCGACTGTGACGGCATCGATGACGATTGCGACGGCAGCGCCGATGAAGCGTATGTCAGCCAGTCCACGGCCTGCGGCGTGGGCGCTTGCGGCGCGACCGGTGCCACGAGCTGTGTGGAAGGTTCTGTCCAGGATAGCTGCGTGGTGGGTGACCCCACCGGTGATGACACGGATTGCGACGGTGTGGACGACAACTGCAACGGATCCAAAGACGAAAACTATGCTTCCCTCGCCACCGATTGCGGTGTAGGTGCCTGTGCGGCGACCGGCGCGACCAGTTGCGTAGCAGGTCAGGTCCAGGATAGCTGCGTGGCGGGCGACCCCACCGGCGATGATTCCGACTGTGACGGTGTGGACGACAACTGTAACGGATCCAAAGATGAGAACTATGCTTCCCTCGCCACCGATTGCGGTGTAGGTGCCTGTGCGGCGACCGGCGCGACCAGCTGTGTCAGCGGTCAGGTGCAGGATAGCTGCGTGGCGGGCGACCCCACCGGCGATGACACGGACTGCGACGGTGTAGACGATAACTGCGACGGAACGGCCGATGAAGCCTATGTTTCTCTTGACACCGACTGCGGCGTAGGTGCCTGTGCGGCGACCGGCGCGACCAGTTGCGTAGCAGGTCAGGTGCAGGATAGCTGTACTCCGGGCGATCCCAGCAATACTGATGACACTTGCGATGGTGTCGATGATAACTGCGACGGAACGGCCGACGAAGCCTATGTTCCTCTCGACACCGACTGCGGCGTAGGTGCCTGTGCGGCGACCGGTACGACGAGCTGCGTAGCGGGTCAGGTTCAGGATAGCTGCGTGGCGGGCGATCCGGGTGATGAGCTCTGCGACGGTATCGACAGCAACTGCAACGGTGTAGATGACATCGATGAGGATCTGGCGGATATCTGCGTTGAACACGCGTCCTGTATTCTCAGTGGCGAACTGACGGCCTGTGCCTGTGACGATGGTTACGAAGGCGACGGTCTGACTTGTGATCCCCTGCCCTGCACCGAGCAGGATGATTGGACCTCCTGCCCGCTGTCTGAAACCGAAGACGGTGGCTGCTTCGAAGGTGAATGCGAGCCCTTGGCTGTCGGCGACGCCTGTTCCGATGCCGATGAGTTCTTGGTCGATACGGACTACACGAGCAATTTCGACGGGACCCATGCCTACAGCTCGATCGAATCACCCTGCGTAGACGGCGATCCGATTGCCGGTCGCGATGTTTTCCTCTATGCAACTCTGGAGGCTGACCACGAATATGAGTTGTCCTTCAACAACGAAGCCGGCGTTGCTCTGCAGGCTGCGCTGATGCTGGACTGCGACGATTCATCCTCCTGTCTGAGTGTCTTGGAGCTTCCGGAGGGTGAGTTGGCCGACGCATACGCGCTTGAAGTCTTCGACGAGGATACGGATGTTTATCTGCATATTGTAGAACCTGAAGCAGTACGCCTGGATGGCGAATTTACCCTGTTGCTTGAAGACGTCACTCCTCCGGTCGACGGCGACGATCCCGACGGCGATGATCCTGACGGCGATGATCCCGACGGCGACGATCCCGATGGCGACGATCCCGATGGCGATGATCCCGACGGCGACGACCCGGACGGTGATGATCCTGAAGTATGCACTCCGGAAGAAAAACGCTGCGAAGGCGACATTGTGATGCAGTGTGACGAATCCGGAAGTGATTGGCACCAATATCAGTATTGTGATGAACTGGGACTGATCTGTGTTGACGGAGTCTGCGTTGAAGACAGCGATATCGAAGCTGACGGCGACACCGGCGACAGTGACGGCAGCGGCGGCTATGATGAAAGTGACTGCCGCCATTCCGGGTCTTCCTCGTTCCTCGCGTTCCTATTCCTCATGATGGCCCTGTTTGCCCTCCGCCGCCGGAGCCTGACAGCATTTCTGGCTATCCGACGAAAGTAATCCTTAACCCCTAAACTGCCAACGGCCTTCCGGTTTCATACTGGAAGGCCGTTTTCATTTTGACTCCTTAAAAGGATCGCCTTATGTGATCCTACTCATATCCAACCTCGATCGCTCTCTATACTTTGGAAGAAAAGAGTGAACGCACATAGAGTTTTTGACTAGTCCCGACATTCATCCATGTGATATCCTTTCTTCAAATTTCCGTCAGCATCGAAAGGATGAACATTGTTCAAATCTTATCTGTTGCACCAAATGCTGAAAACTCACTTCAGCGTACTCATGATGATCGGCTTTGCTTTCATTTTAGGATCGGCGGCACCTCGTAGCGTATTTTGCGATGAATTGCCGGTTACCGAGACGTTTTACGACCATCAATTTGAATCGATTTCAAAGCAGTTGCGGACGCATCCATCAAATCCGGAATCCCTAGCCCTGCTTTATCGACTTCAAGAGCTCTTTCCCTACTTATCGACTCCCGAACGGCATATTCGATTCTGTGAACAATTGACGGCATCCAAAAACGTACCGTTTGATCTTCGTGTAGCCGCCGGTTGGTCGCTATGGCGACAAGCCTGGCGTTCCGGTGACGCCTCCGCGATTATTGATGCTCGTCGGAATCTCGGACTGATTACGCGGTGGATGATTATTGGTCCGTTCAGCAACGAAGGGGGCACAGGCCATGAAACGGTTTTCCCTCCTGAATCGGCCTTCGACCCCCAGCAGTCGTATCCCGGCAAAGAGCGATCCGTCTCTTGGCGACCCTTTCCCGACATCTCCAAAATGAACGGCTACCAAAATCTGCGTGTCGCGTTCAACCCATCCAGTTATACAAGCGCTTATGCCTTTACACGAATCTACAGTCCAAAGAGCCGTGATGCCATCCTGCTTTTAGGAGCCGGAGGAACACTCAAAGCCTGGTTGAACGAAAAGCAGGTCGCCGAATGGGGAAACCCGCGACCAAACCGTCCCTGGCAATCGGCCTATCGGATCCGATTGAAACGCGGAATGAATGACCTGCTTCTCAAAATTTCAGGTCGCGACGGCGACTGGGGATATCGAGCAGCTATACTTGATCGCAAAGGACGAGCGATAAACGCTCTCGCGGGTCTTGAATCCGATGAAAACGCCGCGACGAAAGCGCCTTTCCCTTCCACCCGTCAAAACTGGAAACTTTCGAGCAAGGGTAACTCCAACAAATCCTTCACTTTATCCGTCGATCGATTGATCAAGCGTGACACCAAGCATCCAACGAGTCGGAATGCCAGGCTAATCAGTCTTTTATTGATGAAACAGCACCCCTATTCACCGGAACAAAACCTCCATGCGGAATGGGCTCTACGAGCCATCGAGCGAAAGCCCAACGATCCCGAAGCGTTATTGCACTGCGCCGAAGCGATAGACGACCCCAATCGTCGACATTCCTGCCTCCTCAACGGAGCTCGTCTTTTCCCCGAAAATCCTCGTTTTTCACTTGAACTGGCACGCTTTTTCATCAGCGAAGGCCAACCCGTCCAAGCCCGCAACTGGCTATTACCGGTTCTCGAACGGGAATCGGTTTTGATCGAGGCACAACTGTTATGGTCACAGTTGCTTGATGAGCGTAATCACCGTGCGGAGGCAATCGACTTGCTCCATGACCTGCATCGACGCTTCCCAACGGTTCGATCCGTCAAACGAGCGTTGGCCGAACACCTGGAGATGCTCGACCTCGACAAAGAATCCGACCAAATCCACCGGGTGTTGATTCAGAATAAAGCGAATATCCCTAGAGATTTACGCTGGCAATACGACAATGCGGTCAAGCACAAGGATTCGAGCACCGCAATCAAAATTACGCGTCAAATCCTTTCCTTACGGCCTGGGAACCTGCCCGACCTTCTGCGCCTGTCCAAATTGCAAAGCGGCAGCGGCCACGACTCCAAAGCACGCATTACCCTTCAAAAAGCGCTTTCCATAGCTCCTGAAGATACCACGATTTTGGAACGTCTGGCTGAATTGGAACATCGATCGGGAAACGCTGAAAAAGCCTTGGAGCTATGGAATCGTTCATTGGCCATCGCCCCACAAAACCCGGATCTAAAACGCTATCTCCTACATCTCACTCCGGAAAGCAACACTTTCGAAGTTCCGTACGTTCAGGACGCGTTATTCATCCTTTCACGACGACCGGCCACCCCGGAAACGGAGGAAAGTGCCGAAGAATTGCTCAGCTCGGACGTCTGGAAAGTCTTCGAGAATGGACTATCCAGCCACTTCAAGCAGTCGATCGTGCGAGTTTATGATGAAAACGGCATTAAAAACTTTCAACAGTTCGGGATTCGCTACTCTCCCGAACGTCAGGAAGTCAAAATTCTGAAAGCACGTGTTTTCAAACCTGACGGACGCGTAAGTGAACGTTACAGCGACAACGATCATTCAGTCAACAAAGCCTATCAGATTTATTTCGATTACCGTGTGAGAGTTGTAACATTCCCCGATCTGGAACCGGGCGACGTGGTGGAATTACAATACCGTATCGACGACATTGCCGCCGAAAATCTGTTCAGCGACTACTTCGGCACACTCGATTTATTGCAAGGACGTTATCCCATCCGGGAACGCCAATTCGTGATCCTGATTCCCAAGAAAAAGCCTTTATATCACAATACTCCAAAGCTAAGTCTCGAACCTCAGACGACATATCTGGACAACGGCGATCTGGAATATCGTTGGAAAGCCGAAAATGTTGCGAAAATCCCCTCCGAGCCCAAATCGCCTCCCCTTGTCGAACAAGCGGATGTCTTGCATGTTTCAACCTTCAAAGACTGGTCCACACTGGGGACGTGGTATTGGGGGTTGATTCGCGACCAGTTCATAGCAAAAGAAGATCTGAAACGTGTCGTAAAAGAGCTGATAAACGGCCTGGATAACCCGCTGGACCGTGTACGGATGATTTATCAATGGGTGGTCACCAACACACGTTACATCGGCCTTGAATTCGGCATACACAGCTATAAACCATACCAGGTTAATCGCATTTTCGAGCGTCGTTTCGGCGACTGCAAAGACAAAGCGACGCTGCTTGTCACAATGCTTACCGAAGCCGGAATTCGAGCCCAGATGGCGATTATTCGAACGAACAATCTTGGGAGTCTAGCGGCTTATCCTCCCTCTTTGGCGGTATTCAATCATGCCATCGCCTATTTGCCCGACTACGATCTCTACCTGGATGGTACGGCTGAATTCTCGGGACCATTCGAACTCCCGGTTCAAGACCGGCACGGGCAAGTGATGCTGGTATCGGAAAAGCAGACCACCTTCACCCGTGTTCCCCTACCCGACCCCAGCACCAATATCTATCGGCAAACCACGCTTGTGGACCTCACGGTCAACGATCAAGCCTCACTTGAAAACACCATCCGAATCGAAGGGTCCCGCGCCGCCATTTTTCGGCGCCATTTTCAGGATGTAAAAAAGCGTCACGAAAATCTCGAAAAACTCGTCAACCGCGACCACCCCGGCACCGTTGTCGAAAACTACTCGTTTGACAACCTGGAAGACATCCTCAAACCGGTCGAACTTTCGTATCAAGCAACCCTGCCCGACTTTCTACGCCACGAGGGCCATGAAATAATAGCCCCGATTTCGATCGATAAAATAGACTTGGTCAAGCGCTTCGCTTCTCTCTCTACTCGCGAACATCCAGTTATGATCGATCGTCTGCAAACCATTGAGTCTACATTACGACTTCATCTGAATGGTCGTTTCAAACTGTTAAATATTCCCTCGCCCCAGGCAATCGATACGGATTTCGGTTCCTTCCGCATGACCGTCATTCCCGAAGATGGGGACCTGCTGATCAGTCACACATTGGTCTTTCGACAAGATCGAATCGAGGTTAAAGACTATCCGGATTTTCATCGCTTCTGCCAGGAAGTCACCCAGGCATTCAAGCAAGAACTGCGCTTTGAGGAGTTGACGCATGAGTAATATTTCTTACACGACCAACCGCTTCAAGTTGCATTTCCGGTTTGTATTGATGCTGGCAGCGATTACGGTTTGGGGCTTATCTGCCTGTGCAACCAGTCCACGTTCATTCTCTCTTCAAGGAGGGACTCCACAAGCCGAAGCGCTGTTTAAATCCTTGGCGGATGAAGCACAAACCCGTGGGCAATACGATGATCTGTTCCAAGCGGGTTGGGCAGCCTGGCTTTTGCATAACAACGGAGCTGCGAGCCGTTCCTTTTTCGAAAAGGCCATATCGGCAAACCCTTCGAATCCGGAAGCCTCTATGGCTTTGGGGTTGGTCTGCTATCTAGAAGGCCGTCTCACCTGTTCGCAATCGGCCTTTATACAAACACTCACAACGTCCCCGACAAGTCCGTACGCCTCATTAGCGGCAGGATTTCTCGCGGAGTTTTATCAACACACACCCGATTTTCCACAGAAAGTTACTCCCACTTTCGAAAAATTGATTGATCACCCGAACCTGTCCAGACGAACCCGCCGCCATATTACCCATACGCTCGCGCGCCTTTACCGCGAAAACGGGAAACGTGAACAGTCGCTGGCCATGCAGGATCGCTTGGGTTCCCTTCAGCAATATGCCTTAATCGGTCCGTTCGGTGAATTCGGCCTGCTGGATATCGACCAGTCTTTCGAGCCTGAAACGGCGACTCCTCTGTCTTGTGAGTATGCGACGACCACCGAAAGCCTGGAAGCGTATCCGGTAGACGAGCGGCTTTTCCGAACTAAAATCCGCGACATATCGGACCGTGGAGGCGTTTTTTACGCCGTCTCCTATTTCAAGCTGGAAAACAGCTACAACGTTTTGCTGCAACTCCAAACCCGCCACCCGTCCATTCTGTTTATCGATAATGTCGAAGTGGCACGACACGATACGCGTCAGGCCTATCTGCCTCCTCTGACAGAAACCGTCGTCGGACTCGCTGCAGGCTGGCATAAACTCGTACTAAAAATTGGGAGCCATCAACCCAACATCGGGTTTGATCTCGGCTTGACCGGAGTTAAAGGCGAACCCATCGCCCTGACTTGGTCCGCCGATTGCGAAAATCCACCGACCCTTGCAACTGATTCATCCCCTAAAAAGGCTGATTTACCCGAAGCGGAAGAGCGCTTCTGGTCCAAACGCGCGGATGCCAACCCCGATATCTACACGCTTTTATTTAGTTTATTGGCAAACATGGAAATCCTCGATATCGAGCGGGTCAAGCAGGACGTTGAACGAGCTCTTGCCATCAATCCTCATTTCGCCCCACTCTATACCCTACGCGCATTGAATGCGTCGTCGGATCCGGCTCTCCCTCAGCGTTTTGCTCAGGATATCGCCCGACGCGACCTGAAAAAGGCACTTGAACTCGACCCGGCACAAGCGATGGCCGCTCACCAGTTGGTCGAGGACGATGTCGCCCAAGATCGTATTGAAAAGGCAATTGAGCGGCTTCATACGTTAATCAAACAAGAACCTTCATATTATTTCTGGTATAAATCGCTTTTCCAAATATACAACCATAATCAGTGGCACGAGGAAGCTGAAAAGGCCGCGAAGCAAACCCTCGCCAGAAACAACCGAGATCTCGATTTCCTTCAAGATCTTTACCTGTATTACCGTAGCCGCTCCGATTTTGCCTCCGCCGCGAAACTAGTGGAGCGTATCGCCCAACTCGATGGTCCAGGTCTCACCTACAGCCGTTGGCTTGAAGAAGGGGGCAAATACGATGAAGCCGAACAACAGATTCGTCGAAGTCTTGAATGGATACCGTATGATCGCACGCTTCGCAGAGCCTTGGCCAAGTTGTCCACCAAACGTGGAAACTTCAAACAAGCCATTGAAATATACTCAGCTTTAAGAAAGCATCCTGGAACGGAGTCCCAGTATTCCCGCGAACTGGCTCGTGTGTTGGTTCTCAATGACAGAAAAGCCGAAGCCAAGAATATTCTCGAAAAACATCTAAAGCAGAAACCTGGGGCTTTCAATGTGAGGAGAGATATTGCTTTTCTGAGTGGAACGGAAATTCTGGGCGATTCCGTCACCTCCGCCGAAACAGTGATAGCCGATTTCCTGAAAGACAATTTCAAGCCGGAAGCCGGGGCGGTCGTGGTCCTGGATGAGTATATAACCCGGATATTCGAAGACGGAAGCGCCATCGGCCGTACCCACATCGTCACACGAGTGCAAACGAAAGAAGCGCAAACCCGCTATGGTGAGATCTATCTTCCTCGCGGCGCGGAAATTTATCAGTTACGCGTGATCAAACCAGATGGACGCATACTGGTTCCGGACAATGTGGCGGGTCTGCGTTCCATTACCATGCCCAACCTGGAAGTGGGCGATTTCATTGAGATGGACTACGCGGAAGGAACGAGTAAAAACAACAGCTTATCCAATGGTCGCCTTTTCACCGCGCGTTTCATGTTTCGTATGCTCGACACCCCCGTTTTCCGCTCCCACTTTCGTGTCCAACACCCAAGCGATCTCCCCGTAAACCGCTTCGCCATGAATTACGAAGGATCGGAACCCGTTCGCCACGAAGAAAACGGATGGATATCCTGGGATTACCTCAACAGCAAGTTAGATGCGATTTTCAGTGAGCCTTTTATGCCGGTCAAGGAAGAGGTGCTGCCGATCGTTCACCTGAGTCTACCGGTTGATTGGCGAGAATTAAGAGACTATTTCAGGCAGAAACGGGTTTTACTTGATCGACCGACCACCGAGCTTCGAAAATTCCTCAATGAGAATCAGGTTAACGGCGAATCCGAATTCGAAACCGTTCGCCGCCTTTTCTATGCCATCGCGAATACGGTTGAAGGCGAAGACAACGACCACCGTTTCGGTTCCACTGCCACGCAAATTTTATTGAACAAAAACGGCAACCGCTTACTCTTGCTCGCCGCTCTACTCGACATGATTGATATTGAAAATGAATTCATACTGGCCAGACCAATCACCGTTCAACCGATCGGCTACCCCAATGCGTACCCGAGCGCTTACTCAAGCCCTATGCTGAGGGTTCGCTTGCAAGACGGTCAAACGCTCTATTTGGAGTCAAGGTTCAAGGAGTCGGTTTTCAATCGTCCTTCCCCGTTATTATCCGGAACCCGAGCGCTTGTTCTGACCGAAGAAGCAGATGTTTTTACTCGCCTGCCGGTTTGGACCACCCAGGGAGAAGCAAAAGAAGTCAGTTTATTTATCAAGCTCAAAGGAGATGGATCGGCCCAGGCTGAAGCAATTGAGCGCATCGGTGGATACTATTCAGCGGGGTTGCGAAGAAAACTCAAGCAAATTCCAACCGATCGCCGCAAACCGTTTTTCGAAATGGTCCTTAGCCGTAACTTCCCAGGAGCCCAGATTGAAAGTGTTGACATAGCCAATTTGGCAGATCCCGATCTCCCCATTGAACTTCACTACACATTTACCATCGGTAGAATGGCTCGGGTCAGTCGCGACACCTTGCGCATCGAAGGTGGATTTTTCCCGCTTGAATTGCTGCAAAGTTACATTCGTCTACCATCGCGGAATTACCCCATGCTGATCAATGGGATAAACAGCGGCGTCAATACAACGGTGCTACAATTGCCGCCAGGTACAACTCTAGCCTCCCTCCCTGAGCCCAAAAACGTCAGCGAGTCGTTCGGGCGCTACAGTCTAAATGTAGAAACGAAAGGGCAAACCGTTACTTTTACAAGGGATTTCGCGATTCCAATTCAAAGAGTCGAGTTGTCTGACTACATGAATTTCTACCGTTTCTGTGCCGAAATCGATCGATCGGAACGTGAGGGAATCGTTGTGCGTTTACTCACGGAGGCATCTGCTCCCTCCAATTAAAATCTTAAAAATGAGAAAGGCCGCTGTTTGGCGCTTTGTCATTCGTAACTGAACCGACAAAAGAATTGAATTTCCCTTGCGATTCTGCTATCAAAGGAAATAGGTCTCGCCTGTTTTTACATTTATCCGGGTTTCCCGGTTAGAGTGCTTTTGTTGCAATATCCCGGAAATGTGCAGTCACCCATGAGTTGTAGTAGGAGATTTCGAGATGGCCTTAGGCAGATGGATGTTCCTTCTTTTCGTTCTGGCGATCACCTTATCAGTCATGTCCTGTACCGGCACCGATTCTGATGACAATCCTCCCGATGGTGACAATCCAGGTGACAGCGACGATCCTGTTGATGGTGATGAGGTTCCCGATATCGACATCGATCTCAACACCGATGGCGATATCGATAAACCAACTACAGATGGCGACACGGAAACGGATGGGGACACCAGCGACATTCCGGCAACTTGTTACGAGCACTGTCTCACCGTAACCGATGAAGTCGATTTCGGCGCTGTCATGCCGGGAGAATGCAAGGCGATCGATATCGTTGCAACCTCCTCGGGTATTAAACCCATCACCATCATCGATACACTTCTCACAGCCGAAACCAGCCGCGAATTCGTCATCGAAGCTCCGACGGATGAGGATCTTCCACAAGATCTGTCCCCCGGCTACACCATTACGGTGAGAGTGCAGTATTGCCCTTCCGATGGCCGGCAGGATGAAGGCATGTTGATCATAGGATCCAATGACGATGTTCTGCCGCGTGCCGAAGTATCTCTGCGCACCAACTGGAAAGGAACCGCCGAGTTGGGAGTCGAGCCGACTGAAATCCAATGGGATGAGCAGGTTATCTCCTCCGACGGTTCAGCCGCTTACCGCGAGTACTTCACCGTCAGTGCAATTCCCAACCCCGCCGACTCCACACGTCCCTTGGAAATCAGCGCCATTGCTCTTCAGCAAGCCGGTGCACCGTTCAAACTGATCCTGGAAGGCGGTTGCCGTCCTCCCTTCTACTTGAGTCCCAATGCGGAAATGCAGTGTGCGGTTCAGTTTGCTCCAACAGAAGAAAACGATTTCTCCAATCAGCTCATCATCACGGCAAATGATTTCGTAAACGACGAACAAAGCCTCACCATCCCGCTCTCCGGATCCGGCGTCGGATCATTGGGTGAAGTCGATCCGGACAACCTGGATTTCGGGTACGTTCTCATCGATCTCGGACCTGCGTTGCGTTCGACGACCATCAGCAACGACGGCACGGGAGAATTGACAATCAATGGAAAAAGTTGGGCGACTTCTAATCCCAACCCCTTTGTTATCCAGGGCGATATCCTCGGTGAATCGATCGATCCGGGTAATACTTTGAACCTGACACTGATGTTCGATCCGCCGGAAGCCACAGCCTACAGCAATACATTGCGTCTGACCACAAACTCGGTCGATAATCCGTATTTGTATGTTTCGGTTTCCGGCTTTGGTGCCGAAGAATGCCCCCCCGGTATGACCCCGGATCCCGACGTTCAAAACAGTCCCCAATGCGTGCCCAATTGCTCGCCCGGTGAGATCATCTGCTGGTACGAAGGCGGCACCGGTTACCGGATTTGCGGCGACGATGGTGAATCCCTCGGTGAATTCACCCCATGCGAAGTTTTCGGTGAAATCTGCCTGGAGAGTGAATGCGTTCCGCAGCCCTGTACGCCGAATGAATGGCGTTGCGTAGACCTCCAGCATGAGCAAGTATGCAAAAACGATGGAACGGGCTGGATGCCGCAAGAAGCCTGCGGAACGAATGACGGTTGTATCGTTATCGAATGCCGAACAACTCAATGCTTCGAGTATCCGGCCGTCCCGGGATCGGCTTGCAATGACAACAATGACTGCACCGAAAATGAAACCTGCAATTCCAACGGTACTTGTATCGGAGATCCCGTTATTTGCGAAGACAATAACGAATGCACCCAAAACGAATGTATCAATGGTCAAGGCTGCGTTTTCCCGTATGATAACGGGAAAGACTGTGTAAACGATAATCCATGTACGGTCAACGACACCTGCCAAAACGGAACCTGCGAAGATGGCGAACCACTGAATTGCAATGACGGCAACATCTGTACGGATGATTCCTGCGACTCATCGAGCACCTCTCCGGATCCTTGCGATCATGAATTCAACGAACTTGACTGCGACGACGACGATCGCTGCACCATCGGCGACAAATGCTCGCTCGGCTCGTGTCAGCCGGGAAGCACGGAAGGTGCTTGTGAAGATTACAATGATTGCACCATCGATACCTGTAATTCCGACACCGGCTGTATCCACACGCCGCGCACCGGTTCCTGTGAAGATGGCGACCCATGCACCACCGGAGATTATTGTGCCTATGTCGGCGTCACAATGACATGCATTTCCGGGCAAACAAAAGTCTGTGAGGACAATAACGATTGCACGGAAAACACCTGTGATGAACAGGGAGTCTGCTATTTCCCCCCAATTGACGACGATTCGCCTTGCAATGATAACGACGCCTGTACCGAAGACGATCATTGTGAAAGCGGCGTCTGCGTCGGTGATACGATCGAATGTCGAGATTATCTCCCGGGTGGAGCTGAAAACAATTGCACCATCGATTCATGTAGCAAAACATATGGCTGCCAATATACGGCCGACAATTCAAGCCTGTGCGACGATGGCAATCCGTGTACGGTTGGCGACTATTGCAGCAACAAAACATGCAAATCCGGAACCGGCAGGCCGGATTGCGGCGACGATAATACTTGTACAAACGATTCCTGTTCTCCCACCGCTTGTACCGGTGATGACTGCGAATTGACCGACTATTGCACCCACCAAGCCGTTAATGATGGTGCAACCTGCTCCGATAACAACCAATGCACGCTGGATGACCGTTGCCTGAGTGGCATATGTACTCCCGGCTCTTCAACCAAAAGCTGCGATGACGGCAAATACTGCACGGATGATGTTTGCGATTCCGAAATTCTACCGCCTAACGATCCTTGCCTCCACGTCGCTCTCACCGGGGAGCCCTGTAGCGATAACAACTCATGCACCGTCGACGACGTCTGCACATCTCAAGGGCTATGCCAGCCGGGTGAAAACTCGATGGAATGCCCCACCGCCGACGATCCGGTGGAAGACAAGGATCTCGCTTGTCGGGAGTACTATTGCGACGACGTGCAAGGCTGTAAATGGCGGCCGATCTCCGGAAGCTGCGACGACTCAAATCCTTGCTCACTGGGCGATTATTGCAGTGGTGGCATCTGCTATTCCGGGCCGACCACAGACCTGTGTAACGACAATAAAACGTGTACGACCGATAGTTGCATCGCGTATGTCGGTTGCCGGAACGATCCACGCGAAGGACCATGCGAAGATTATGATCCCTGTACGGAAAACGATCATTGCGACAGCGGCGAGTGCGTCGGTACACCTAAAAATTGCGAAGACGGCAACATCTGTACGCAGAACTGGTGTGAACCTGGCATCGGCTGCGATAGTTTGAATCTCACTGGCGGGGACTGCAACGACAATAATCTCTGCACCGTTAACGATACCTGCTCCAACGGTCAGTGCCTGGGTTCGACACGGGATTGCACCGATTATTTCCCCGGTGGTGGAGAAAACACATGCACGACCGATTCCTGTAATCCGTTAACCGGTTGCGAATACACCAACAACACAAACTTTTGTAATGACGGCAATGCTTGTACGGTCAACGATGTATGCAGTGGCGGTCAATGCACGGGAACAGCTAGAATCTGCAATGATTACAACGATTGCACGGAAGATACCTGCGATCCGTCGAATGCGGCTGAGCCCTGCGGATTCCGCCAATACACTCAGGCCGAGGGCGTACGTTGTAACGCAGACGAAGATGGCTGCACCGTCAGTGACACCTGTTATGATGGAGCCTGCCACGCAGGCGGCACTGCAGACTGCACCGGTATTTCCGACCAATGCAACGAGGGTTACTGCCTTTCCACCACCTTCGACTCGTACACCTGCGAAACGGACTCCACCGTGTACGAGGGAGACATCTGTAACGCCGACAACGACGGTTGCACGGTCAACGATACCTGCCAAAGCGGCTCCTGCTCTCCAGGCAACCAGGCGGACTGCTCAAGTGCTGATGATGCCTGCAATGTCGGCTATTGCGTATCGACCAGTTACTATGGCTACGGTTGTGAAAAGGATCCCACTCCGAAAGAAAACGACAGTTGCAACGACAACGATGTCTGTACCTCCTCTTCGGCCTGCCAGTCCGGCGACTGCATTGGCACCGCAAATGCGCCGGATGGAACGGTCTGCGACAGCGATGACGATCCTTGCACCATCGATCAATGCAGCAGTGGAACCTGCGAACACCAGCCGGATACTAGCCTATACCAAGATCCGGGAGACTGTCCGGGACACTCCGATATGGTGCGCATCCCCTGCACCAACCGCTGCATCGATAAGTACGAAATGGTCATTTCGGGTAACTCCGACTGCAATGGGAATTACCGCGGTCAAAGTGAGGATGATTATTGGTTCTGCTTCGGCGGGTCCGGAGGAAGCGATTTCTTCTGCTCGATCACCGATCCGACGGCCTGTTCGGTCTCCGGTGTCGCTCCTTCGCGTTGGATGACTCACGATCAAGCAAAGAAAGCCTGTGAAAATGCAGGGAAATCTCTTTGTTCACCAAATGATTGGATGGCTTCCTGCTCGATGAACGGCGAAAATGCCTACCCGTATGGCGACAGCTATCAAAGCCTAACCTGTAATGGAGCCGATTACGGAAACGCGAACGGAGGCCAAAGCGTCCGCAATACCGCATCCCTTTCGGGCTGCACTAACGCTTATGGTCACTTCGACATGTCCGGAAATGTCTGGGAATGGACGACAAACGGGAATTACAGCCAACCGAATCAATATATCATGGGTGGTTCTGCCTTCTCAGGCAGCGGTTCCCTTCAATGCAATTCCAGCATATCGCGCAGTTGGAACGATGAAGCGTCTTGGATCGGCGCTCGCTGCTGCAAAACAGTCAACCCCTGAAAAGTAATCCCCTTCGCTAACCCAATAGCCTCGCTTATTGCGGGGCTATTTTTTTCAGACTCCTGTTACATCAAAGTCCGTATGGGAGTCGCCGAGCGTGACGAGCATATCAACATTCAGCGTATCGGCAATCGCTGTCGCTAGTTTTTGCGGAGTAATCGGTTTTTCCATCAGTTTGCGCGGGCGATACTTGATCGGAACAGCCATCAGTTCTCGAATTTCTCCGCAAATATCGCTATGATGCGCAAACGCGGTGATTAAAATAACCGGAACCTCGGCAAGTTTCGGTGATCTCCGCATTCGCCTGAGGACTCGAACGCCGGAGATGCCGGGCATTACCAAATCCAGAGTTACCAGATCGGGAACACGCAACTCCATCTTCTCCAGCGCGTCTTCTCCGTTCACGGCCGTTTCAACCTTGAAACCGTGATCTTCCAGACAAGCTGTCAGATACTCCCGCACGTCTGCCTCGTCGTCCACCACTAAAATGGTGACATCTCCCGCTTTCGCCATGGCAAGCCTCCTTCCGAGGAGTGGAAAACCCAAGTCCTCTTATTCGCAACAACGCACCGACGTATCGTCACCGATCGACGGTTACGCTGCAAATGCCGCGGCATCAAAGATTCGTGCTCGAAGAGTACAAATAGCCCGGTTCAGATTGTAGAAACCTCGTTCAGATCCCCAAATTGACTTCAGGTTTCCAATCCGGCGCATGGCGGATCGGATTCCTGGGCCACTTTCGGAAGCCGCGCACGCGGCAACCGTATCGTAAAAGTCGTGCCCACACCGGGTTCCGAGTCCAACTCGATCGTCCCGCCGTGTTCTTGCACGATTTTGCGCGTCATCAACAAACCAAGTCCCGTTCCTCCCAGGCCCTTGGTGGTAAAAAATGTCGTAAATACTTTTTGTTTAACTTCGTAATCCATACCACATCCGTTGTCGGAAACCCGAAAAAGAAGCACATCCGGGCCATCCTCAACTTCAACCGTCACAATCAGTTGGTGATTGCATTCGCTCATCAGGCAGGCATCGATTGCATTCCCAACGAGGTTGGTCAAACATTCATGCATCCCCTCATAGTCAAGATTGGCTTCAAAGATCTCGTCTTTTACGTTTAGCCGCAGCTCGATTTTTTCATTGTGTGCCTTGGCCGCATAGAGATCGACAACTTCTTTGGCAACGGATGCCGGATCGCAAGGGGCTGCGGTTATGGAACGACCTTTAGCAAAACTGAGGAAATCCTTAACAAATTTCGACACTCTGGCGATATTTCGATCAAGCATGGACCAACCGCGTTCGATACGCTTGCGATTGTCTTTTTTTAGTCCGGTGCTCATCATGTACATACCGCCCTCAAGGCCGGTAATCAGATTCTTTACCCCATGAGCCAGACCGGCAACCGTTTGTCCCACGGCAGCCAGACGTTCCGCCTCCAATTTCTCACTTTCCAGTTGCTTGAGACGGCGCTGATCCTGAATAAACATGCCCACACCCAGCAGGCGCCCCTCGTGTATCAGCTTGGCTCCCACAAGTCTGACGGGAATCGGCTCCATATCCGGCAACTTCAAAAACGTATCAGGGAGATAAACATGTTTATCGCGCTTCAGAATTTCATCGAAGAAACCATCCGGCAACATCGCCGCGACTTTGTGCCCTTCCAATATTTCACCATCAGCGAGCCGAAAAAGACGCTTGGCTGCTGGATTCATAATGGTGATATCCCGTTTCTCGTTCATGGTAACAACAGCATCCATCGAAGTTGCAACCGTTGTTTCAAGGAACAAGTGGGCGATTTTCAGTTCCTCCTGCAACAACGTAGGCCGGGTGATGTCCACCGCCATTTCGAGCACGTGAGTGGGTTCATCCTCCTCGAAACTAACCGGCATGGTCGTTACTTGAAGATAAACGGGATTTCCACTTGCATCGATCAGTTTCGAATGCCCGGTATGAATGTTTCCATCCGCCAAGGTACGATGAGCAGGACAATCGTCACAGCGGCGATCATGATTCGCTAAAACCTCAAAACAGCGCCGACCTTCCGTGTGTCCGAATTTTTCGATGATTTGCTGATTGGCACGGACAATACGCATGTTTCGGTCGAGAATCGCCATGTCGCAGGGAACCCGATCGAAAAACAACTCGTTTTCCTGCTTCAATCGCTCCATCGCCGTTACGTCTGTCGAAATTTCCACCAGATACGAAACTTCCCCGGAACTGAGTCTGACGGGAATCGTGTGCTTGAGATAATGCGTTACCCGACCATCATCGTTGACGCCGGTTTCGTGACCGACCCGCGGAATGCCGTCATCAAAAGTTGGAGCGGCGAAACAACGTGAACAAACGGAGTCCCGGTCTTTGTAGACTTCGTAGCATTTGCGATTCCGCCAGGCACCAAAGGTGGTTTCAAAGGAATGATTGGCATGCACGAGATTAAAATCTCGATCGATAACAGCAATATGCACCGGAGCAGCGTTAAACAACTTTTCACTTAACCAACGCTTGAGTTCCGGATTCTGTCCCGACATCTTCATCCTTTCATGCAGTCAGATCATGAATTCGGTTGAGCAACAAATCGATTTGGATCGGCTTTTCAACGACACAATCCGGAGCAACCGATTCTGCGGCAGGATCAAGGCGTTTAAGATTGTCACGGATGAAAGCTTCTCCATGTGTTAGGCCCGTCAGCATAATCACCGGTATGTGTTCGAGCTCCGGGTCTTTTTTCATGCCCAGAAATAGAGACAAGCCCGACTGTCTGGGCATCACAACATCCATGCAGATCAGGTCGGGGACTGTTTCGCGTGCAACATCCAAAATAGGACGCCCTTCTGTGGTAATAGTCTCAAACCCATGGTCTTCCAAAAGCGTTGTGAGAAAGAGTTGTACATCCGGTTCATCGTCAACGATCATAATCCGCTTTGTCATTTTCAGCATCCGCAAGAGAGAGGTACAAAGAAGAATCCCTATCAACATTGTACCTCGACACATCTTCTCCAGCAACACCTTATTTTCCATTTTTCTTAGTCATTACAAGTATTTTGAATGAGCCGTCATTCAGAGTTTTCTTTCCGAAGCTTGACGTGAAGGCACCTTTGGGAGTATCGTCCCCTCAAGTTTAACCAGTGGAACGACGGTACGAATTATTATGGGCCAAACGCTTCTGGAAGTACGCAACCTTGTTTTCTCATATCACCAGCGAACCGTTATCGATTCGATATCCTTGTCACTGGAAAAAGGGCGTTTTTTCGGACTGATCGGTCCTAACGGATCCGGAAAATCAACTTTGATCAAGCTTCTTTCCGGCTATTTGCTCCCTTCACATGGAAGTGTTAAGCTCGAAGGCCGTCCGCTAGCTGACTATACACGCAGACATATCGCAACAAAAATCGGCGTTGTTCCTCAGAATTTCAGTTTTCCCTTTCCTTATACAGTTGAAGAGTTCATTCGAATGGGACGTTACCCTTACGAAGGACTACTCGGCAAGTCTCACCGTGATGACGACGAAGTCGTTACGTGGGCCATGGACCAAACCGACGTCGGAGATTTAGCCCATCGCTCGGTGATGGAACTATCCGGAGGTGAAAAACAGAGAGTTGTTTTGGCGGGAGCCTTGGCACAAAAAAGTGATATTTTACTACTGGACGAGCCCACATCATCTCTCGATTTACGACACCAAGTCCACATTTACAATGTTCTCAGACGTCTCAACAACGAGCATGGTTTGACCATCATTGCCGTAACCCATGATCTTAACTTGGGATCTCAATTCTGCGATACGATTCTCTTACTTGATAAAGGACGTATTGCCGCACAAGGAGAGCCGAAAACGCTTATCACGCCCACCACGGTCGAACGTTATTTCGGAATTTCAGTTCTTTCCGGTCGCCATCCCGACACTGATCGACCTTTTGTCGTTCCGCAAGCGAAATGAGGGGATTGATGACTTCTCGGGGATTCCCTCGGACAATAATCAAACTCCTTCCCTTTGCCCTGTTCGCCGGTCTGGCTCTCTGCATTTCGCCTTTTGTCGGTTCGGTTGCTATCGATCCGGAAAAAGCGTTAAGCCACTGGCAAAACATATCAAACAATCTCGATGCCAACATTTTGTTTGCCATGCGCCTGCCGCGAACTCTTCTCGCCGCGCTGACAGGCGGAGGTTTGGCTATAGCCGGTGCGGCTTTTCAAGCTCTCCTTCGTAACCCCCTCGCAACACCTTATACTCTGGGAGTTTCGAGCGGAGGGTCGCTGGGGGCGGTGTTGGCCATCAAGTTGGGATTGGACATCAGCCTGTTCGGCATCTCCACCACCGCCGCTTTCGCTTTCCTGGGAGCGTTGGGAACCGTTTTTCTCGTCTACTCACTGGCCCGTACCCGGAACCAACTACCAACCCACATTCTGCTTCTAGCCGGTATTTCCCTAAGTTTTTTCTTCTCGGCCATGATTTTGTTTGTCCATTATGCCGCCGATTTTGCTGAGAGTTACCGTATGGTCCGCTGGCTGATGGGCGGCTTGGATATCCTCGGTTTCGACGCAGTCTGGGGTGTTTTGCCGTTTTGGCTGCTTGGTGGCGGCGTTCTTCTACTAAAAAGTTCCGACCTCAACCAGCTCAGTTTCGGATCTTACATGGCTCATGTTAGAGGAGTCGATGTGGTCAAGTCGCCGCGCATGATCTACGGAGCATCCTCCTTGATCGTCGCTGCCGTCGTATCGGTGGCGGGACCAATCGGATTTGTGGGGCTGATCGTGCCACATACCGTCCGTTTTCTCATCGGCCCGGACCATCGCATCCTGATGCCTGCTTGTCTGTTGGCTGGAGCCGGATTTCTTGTAATCTGCGACACGGTGGCGCGCACGATTTTTGCGCCTACCGAGTTACCCGTCGGCATCTTGACGGCATTAATCGGCGGCCCATTTTTTATCGGGTTGCTTTTCAGAGAAAAAAGAAAGTATCATTCATAACAAATATATATGCGTGATTGTATAAGTATTGCTTGAATAATCCAATTCGTTTTCGCGAAACTCAGTTTTCCATTTCCCATAAGTTGTGAGGCACTCATGAGTTCAACAGGACGCATTATCATCGACCCTGTACGCTGTATCGGATGCGGAGCATGCACACAGGTTTGCCCCAAGGATACCATTGGAATTTACGGCGAAAAAGCCCAGATGGCACGCGATTCCTCCATCGGCTGTGGACAGTGCGCGGCCGTTTGTCCCGCCGATGCCATTCAGGTTCCTTTCATTGACGAAACGGCTTTATCTTTGTCCACCATCGACGTACCCCAGAAGCCGATCAAACCGGGCGAAAGTGAAACGGCTGAATTAGTTCGCCTGATGTACTCACGGCGCTCCTGCCGCCGTTATCAGAAAACCACGGTCCCTCGGACTGTTCTCGAAGATTTGGTGCGTATCGGGACCAGCGCGCCTTCTGGATCGAACGACCAACTCTGGACATTTTCCATTCTTCCCGATCGCGCCGCAGTCGAGACATTGGCTGGAATCATCGCCGATTTCTTCCGCAATTTGAACCGCAAAGCCGCAAACTCCATCTTTCGCCTGCTGGCCAAAGCGACAATGGGAAACGCTTTGGACATCTACTATCGTGACTACTTCGCCGATGTGGAACGCGCCTTGAGGGAAAACGAACTTACCGGTCGCGACCGCCTGTTCCACGGGGCCCCAGCCGTAATTCTGATCGGCAGTGAGCCCGGCGGTTCCTGTCCCACGGAAGACGCTTGCTTGGCGGCACAAAACATCATGTTGGCTGCGCACACGATGGGATATGGAAGCTGCCTGATTGGATTCGCCGTTGAAGCCATGAAACACGATCCATCGATTGCACGACGGATCGGCATACCCGATCGTGAAAAGATTCATGCCGTAATCGCACTTGGCGAACCGGACATTACCTATCTGCGCTATACGGGCAGGCGAGCTGTCATTCCGCGAATACTTGGAAGCTAATCGCCCCCGGAAAGGATTGAAACATGGCACGACCTTTTTGCTGGGGCATCCTCAGCACTGCCAACATCGCAGATACATTCGTGAAAGCGATCTCAAGCATTCCTCAAACCGGAGTGATCGCCGTCGCCTCACGAGATCAATCCCGCGCCTATGACTGGGCGGCCGAACGCGCCGTACCCTTTGCCTATGGTTCCTATCAGGACCTACTCGACTCAAACCAGGTAGACGCCGTTTACATCCCGCTCCCCAACAGCCTACACGCCGAATGGACCTTGGCAGCTATCGAAGCCGGAGTCCCGGCACTATGTGAAAAGCCGTTCACAGCAAATGCGGCCGAAGCACGTCAAGTGGCGAATGCCGCTCGTCAAGCCAAAATCCCCGTCGCGGAAGCGTTCATGTATCGCTTTCACCCTATCTATGAAAAGGTATTCGAACTTCTTGAATCCGAATCCATCGGGGAAATCAAAAGCTTGCACGCTTCTTTTTCGCATACATTGGACAACCCATCGGCCGTGCAATACCGCCATGATCTGGCTGGCGGCGCTCTCATGGACCTCGGCTGCTATGGCGTCAGTTTCACTCGCTTTATCACCGGGCAAGAACCTCGTCGCGTTTCCGCGGTCGACATTCGTTCCGATGTCGACCTAAGTCTGCATGGCATCTTGCAGTTCGAAAACGGCGTGCTGGCCCAGATCGATTGCAGTTTGGAGACGTCGTCCCGAACCCGGGCCGAAATCGTCGGAACGAAAGGCAGGATCGTTCTGAACGCACCCTGGTCTCCCAGGATGGAAAGCGCCACGATCCTTGTAGAAAACAATCAATCAAGCGAACGACTTGAAATCCCCGGAGCTAATCCCTACTCACTCGAAATCCTCGACTTCATGGAAGCCGTCCAGCAACAGCGCGACCCGCGCTGGCCAGTAGAGGATGCCATTCGGAACATGGATGTTATCGATGCTTTATATCGCTCGGCTCGCGAGCGACGTATGATCCCGATTAAAACAGGTAAATCGAAACGGAGTCAGTAATGAAAAAAGTTCTGATCAGTTATTACAGCCGCACAGGCAACACCGAAAAAATGGCGAACTTGATTCAAGAAGGTGTTTCGAGCGTCGATGATATCGATGTTATCGTGAAAAAGCTATCCGACACAACTCTCGACGATCTGGATGACGCCGATGGCATTATTCTAGGCAGTCCGACTTATTTCGGAGTCATGGCTGCGGAAGTCAAACAATTCATCGATACCAGCGTCAAACGATTCGGACGCCTGGAAGGCAAAGTCGGAGGAGCGTTCAGCAGTTCGGGAAACCTGGCCGGTGGTAACGAAACCACGATTCAGAGCATTCTGCAAGCCTGGTTGGTCCACGGCATGGTGGTCCAAGGCTCCTGGAAGGGACATCATTACGGACCGGTCAGCGTCGGCGCGCCGGATGACGGCGCTCGCGAAGAGTGCTTACGATACGGAAAGATAGTGGGAAATCTCGTTAAACGTCTCGGCTAGTGTAATCGAAGCGATTTCGGAAAAAGTCTTCCGGTTTTGATAATCGATCTGGCAAAATCGCGCAACTGATTTTAAATGATGACAAAAAAAAGCACGGGCGAACCAAAATTCGCTCGTGCTTTCTTTTTGTTCTGGTGCTCTGAGAACTTAGATACGCCGAAGCGGCATCAATTTATTCCCGAGATCCAAGAAGCCGGTGAAGGCTTTTCGGTTTTACCAGCGATCGCGGCGCGGCTTGTCCTGAGCAATGTTGACCTTCAAGGTCCGGCCATCCAACTCGCTTCCGTCCAAGGACAGCGCTTTTTGGGCGTCAGCTTCATCCGAGAAGGTGACAAAGCCGAAGCCACGGCTACGACCGGTTTCACGATCCGTGATGACCTTGGCTTCTTCGATGGTTCCGTAAGAGGAAAAATACTTTTCCAAGCCGGCATTGTCCGTAGCCCAAGCCAAACCACCCACATAAAGTTTGTTCTGCATTCTATTCGTCCTTTCAGCACAAATTACTTGGTCCCGGGACCATTCCCGTAAAGGTGAGGAACAGTAAATACGGTTGATGTTATCTTGTTGGGGATTACCTATTGAATAATCGAAGAGAACATGACCGGCTAAATGTCGTCACCAAGAACCGCTAGTAGCCTACAAGCACGGAAACAAATATGCAAGACATTTTTTAATTTTTTCCAATTATTTTCTTAATGTTAGGCGAAATGCGGGTTCAGTTTCTCGACCTACAAGTAATTTGCTCGCTTTTGAATGGCCTATTTTAAAATAAGAAATCCTACCCATTGCCTTTTTCTCTTTAAATCAGCAACCCAGAGACGTTTGCACACCAGGGTAATTTAATGATATTACTAGATTAATTAATCTCACCGAACCAGGAGGCATCGAATTCTCACCAATTCGTGACTATCGATCCCAGCAGTCATTCATTGATTTGTTCGTTTGCAGGCATATTTAGGTTGACTTTCGTATCAATTGAATGTATAAGTATCGAGTCGCAGGCGACCCTCCAGCGAATTCGCGTGAACTCTCACGCCTCTGGGCTAACTAATTCTCCCCAGATATTCATCGATGCAGGCTACGTTTGCCGTTTTCCTTGAACGAATCAAGGTTAGAATAGGCACTTTTTTATGAATTTCAAGGAATTTCATTTTTCCGGCTCTCTCCTTCAATCCGTCAAACGACAAGGGTACGAAAACCCGACGAAAATCCAGGAGTTAGCAATTCCTCCCGTTTTAGACGGCAAAGATGTGATGGGCTGCGCCCAAACCGGTACCGGTAAAACCGCCGCTTTCGCACTCCCGATTCTTCAACGCATGCTCCAATCCGGCAGCAGACGTGGAAAAAAACGAATTCGTGTTCTGACTCTGGCACCGACCCGCGAGTTGGCTTCTCAGATCGGACAAAGCTTTACCGATTTCGGACAAAGTTCGGGTTTTCATTCCACCGTGATTTTCGGAGGCGTCAATCAGTACTCGCAAACACGCGCCCTCACAGCGGGAGTCGACATTCTCGTCGCTACTCCCGGACGTCTGCTCGACCTGATGAACCAGGGGTATGTGGATCTTTCGGAGATCGAGTACTTTGTGCTGGACGAAGCCGACCGCATGCTCGATATGGGGTTCATCCACGATATCCGCCGAGTGGTCAAGGCGATCCCTGCGAAACGTCAAACCCTGCTGTTCTCAGCGACTCTTCCGCCCCGTATCGTTCAACTTGCGGAAGGTATTCTGCATAATCCGATTACGGTAAGCGTCACTCCGCAGGCAACCACGGTTGAAAGCATCGACCAGTCCGTCTATTTCGTCGAGCGACCGGAAAAAATCGGGCTGCTCGTCGACCTGCTCAACGACCGCTCGATGAGTCGAACACTGGTTTTCACGCGAACCAAGCATGGGGCCGACAAAGTCGTCCGCAAGCTCGCTTATGCTTCCATTGCGGCTGCGGCCATCCATGGCAACAAATCGCAAAACAAACGCGAGCAAGCGTTGGATAGTTTCAAACGCGGAGTCTCCCGGGTTCTGGTTGCTACGGATATCGCTTCGCGCGGGTTGGATATCGATCAGGTCACACACGTGGTCAATTTCGATTTGCCCAACGAGCCGGAATCCTATGTTCATCGCATCGGCCGGACCGGCCGCGCCGGGGCATCGGGGATTGCATTCTCGTTTTGTGGTCATGACGAACGACCGCTACTTCATTCGATTGAACGCCTCATCCGTCGCCGCATCGATGTGCACAAAAATCCGCAGATCCGCTATAGCGACCCGAAGACGCCACGGCCTGTTGTGACGACCGCAACACGCCCCCAACCAACCGAATCTAAAGGCGGTTCACCGCGTCGCACGTCCGACAATCCGCGTCGCGACGGCCAGTCGGGAAGTTCCAGCCGCAGCAATAGCTCAGGTGGCTATCGCCCCCGCCGCCGCAGGGGACCGAACTCCTCGAAACCCGCTCCCAGACCGTCACGCGGGTAAACGTTTAAGTTACACAGTCTGATTTGCTTCGGGGCCGTCGTATTTTTCATCCGACGCGCCCCGATTTTTTTGGTTGAATCCCAGAATCGAATGTAATCTCATCCATTTTCAGTGGCTAGCTGGTCCAGGGAGCATTCGGCACCAATACCCTGCCCTGTGCCTTAGTACTCGTCTTCTTCTTCCAATTCTCTATACCGATAGTACACGCTGGCCGGTGGCGGCTCGCTACCTTTGCGATAACGCCAATACAGTTCGTTTGCGTCGGGATTGCGGTCGATGGCCGACCAGTCCATTCGGGCGCTCATGCGGGTCAGACTGTTTTCGGGGCCTTCGTAAATCGTGCGTGGCACCTCGTCGAGAACACCCTCATATGGGGTCAGGTCGGGACGCGCAGTGAAGATGTCGTACATGCCGATAGCGCGATTGTCGAGCCGATGCATCGGCCCGCTGCCAAGCAACAACTCAGCGGTTTTATGGAAATTGTTGATCGTATACAAAACGCTCGACAGATAGGCTCGCTTGACATACGGCCCCACAGCCAGAGCCGGACAGCGGTGTTTGTCGATATGATCGTTGCCGGACTGCGCATCGTCTTCGGTGATGAAAATCAGGGAGTTTTCCCATATGGAACTTCGAGCGATCGTATCGATCACCATCCCGACTGCCAAATCGTTTTCGGCAACCCAATATTCCGGGATGGGTTCTCCCACCGTCAGTCCAAAAGCATGGTTATTACCGAGGAAAATCCATGAATAACTCGGGATGGTCCCTTCTTCAAGACGACGGGCGAATTCTTCCTGGAACAATTCCGCCCGCGAGACATCGGTGACGTCTGGCACCGTGTTCCATTCGTATCCTGGCATGAGATTTTCGGCGTATACCGTCAGGCTTTCGGCTCCGAAGTTCTCTATGCCGCCGAAACCGAAAGCATCGATCCCCTGCTTGATCAGATGCGGCAGAATGTAATCCGACTCCGGGGCGGTACCGGGGGTCAACGAGCAGGCAATCGTACCGAAATCGGATGCATGCCAGTTGTATTTTTCATTGAAGTCGGTTTCGATACCCGCCGCCGCCCACTGGTGCCCATCCAGACTGCTGTCGCTTTCACAGTAAAAATTGTCAAACAGCGTGAACTCGCGCGCCAGTTTGCGTTGGTTGGGTAGAATATCTTCACCCCACAGTAAGTAATCCGGGTTTCCGACACCCCGCTCAAAATCGCCGTAGGCGCAGTCGTAGCTGAAATTCTCCTTCAGGATAAAGAAAATATGTTTGATTTTCTCACTGGGTATGGGATCCGCATCGGGACTTGGCAAGGGCGTATCATTACCGTTGGAAAAATCGAAGAACTGCGCCTGCCGGTTATTGTTCAAGGCAACTTGTTCGGTGTAATCGACCAATTCCGAATCGTTGGGCAGAGAGATCTTCGAGATGGTTCCTCGCAGATTACGCCCCGGTCCTGCGACACCGGGGCCGGGGTAGTCGGCCGGGCCATCGCCGGTTCCACGACCGTTGGAGACAATCAACGACGTTCCATCGGGAGTCAGGGCCAGATCGTTCGGATACCAGCCGGTGGGGATGAAACCGAGGGTTTTCTTTGTTGCCAGATCGATAACGGCAAGGGCGTTTTCATGTGAGGCGGCCACGTAAAGCCGGTGGCTGTCGGAATCGACCCATAAGCGTACCGGATACATGCCTTTGAGAGGGGCCGTGTCTTCGTGCAGGGACAAGCTTTCTTTGATCGCATAGCTTTGCAGGTCGAGCACGTATATGTCGTCACTGCGATTACAAGCCACAAAAACCTCGTTGCGTTCCGATACGATCTGAATTCCCTCCGCGCCCAAACCAACGTGGACCGATTGTTTGAAACCAAGATCCGTCGCGTCGAAAATGGTTACGGTGTCGCCTTCTGCCGGGCGGACTTCGGTTGCAATGCTGGTAACCCACAAATCGCTTTCGTCGGGAGAAAGCCCCAGGTAAAACGCACCGGCAAGGGACGTTTTAGCGAGGATCGTCTCGCTTTGCAAATCGACTTTCTGCACGCTGCCGCTCAGTGCGAGGGTCGAGCTTTTCAAGCACGTCACATAAGCCGTTTGACCGGCTGCGTCGAGTAAGATGTCGGTGGTGTAGCAACCGTCTATCGAGATGGAACGGCGGAATAGCAGGTGCCCCTCTGTTGAAAGCTCGAACTCATGAATTCGGTTGTCTTTCCCTCCGGTCGTCCACACTGTCAGCGGACTTCCAGCCTGCAAATGCAACCCATGCCAAACGGCGTTCGTGGGTGGAGATTGTGTATCCACAACCTCCATGCTGCTCAAATCCACAACTCTTAGTGCATAATTTCCCCGGTTTGCTTTGCCTCCGCGAGTTCCCCAGGTAGCTTCATTGACCACAGCGAAATTTCCGTCCGGCGTCAACGCTAGACGGTTAGGCTGCACGCCGACGAAAACGGCTTCGCCGGCCGGTGTTATGGTACGTCCATTTACCAGCAGGTTTTCACTGTTCAGTTCATAATTGGCACGGATTGTCGCGAACTCGGAGACGGCCGGATAGACCGGTTCCCGGCACTGACCCTCGTGACAGACTTCGCTATCCTCGCAATCGGTGTCGATATGACATTCCGGCATTGTTTCATCCAAATCACCGTCATCGTTCGAACGATCTCCGTCGGGAATGGAGTCCCCATCCGATTCCGCGATGTCCGTATCCCCGTTTTCAGACTGGTTTGACGTTCCATCCGAACAAGCAGAAAAACTCAAAATCGTCAGGATGATATAAGTGATGAGATGGCCGTGATTGATGACAGGCATGAAACCTCCGGCAAAGCGATCGAGTGTCATTCATTTGCATATCGCAAATGCTAACGGGAACGACGCGACGAAACAAGCGAAATTATCGTTAAATAATGGAGTTTATCCACTATTTCAGCGTCAGCCCTACTTGGGCTTGCACCCTTCCTTCCAAATCTCGGCAGTAAATTATGATGATAACCGTAAAAGCGCTTGCAAGTAAGACACCATAACGCTAGTATTAAAGAGTGGATTTCCGCCTTTGGCCCCCATCGCGTTCGAAATTACGTTTCCTTGCAACCGAAGTTTCAACACGCGCTCGTCCTGGGGACCTTTGTGCATGACCGGTACCGTTGATCACGCGAACCCGATTATGTGTTGCGCGGATGCTGATGGTGTGCTGTTTGGTCCGGGAGTTGTATCATGCCTCGCATTGTCTCGCTGGTACTTTTTCTCATGCTGGCGACGGTTGCTTCTTCTGCACGCATTCCTGGTGATGCTGAATGTACGCCATTGGGGGTGGCCCTGGAATCAGTCGGTTTCGAGTCCATTTTCGAACGGGCCGGGGTTAACGTATACCGACATCACGACCCCAAGCAGGTGCGCATCGCCGCAGAAGCTATTTTGGATACATCGGCAGATTTATTCATGAAAGCATTGCTCGACTATCGCCGCCACCCCGGAAACATCAACCGGGTCAGCACCATCGACATCCTTGGCTGTGGCCACAATAAACTATTATTATATCAGCACCTTAACTTGCCCGTCATCGACGATCGGGACTTCGTTTTACTGGTGAAATGGGGCGAGACGGATGGAGTCCGCTGGGTGCGTTACCAATCCAAACCGGAGTTGGGCCCCTGTGAGCGCCCCGGAATCGTACGGGTCAGCCATAACCGGGGCAGTTGGCAAATGCGATCTCTGGATGACGGTCGGCGCGTGCAGGTTCGTTATCAATTCAGCATCGATATGGCAGGAATGCTGCCACTTTGGATGGCTCGTTCTCATGCCGGGCGTGAATTGCCGGAACTATTTTCGCAACTACTTGAATTAACGGAGATATCGAAAAATGAAAAGGTGGAGTGCTATTCGCCCGACCATGCGCCGGTACGGGCTTCTTTAAAGCGCTGAACCAATTCGGTTGGCTTTTTCCTTTCGGTGAAAAATGACGACACGCATAGAGTCCACCGCACATTACGTTAACATTACATAAGAGCTAAGGATTTCAGTCTGGCATATAGAGCGACAGTCAACAAAGGTGAGAACGTCATGCCATCGACAACCACTATTTTCTCGCGCGTCGGAACCGTTACCCACCAGCCGAAGCAAGCTGTGGAGAATGAAAGTTGCATTCGTCAGCGTTTGGGCATTCCCGACGATGCCAGACGGGTGATCGTTTTCGCCGAAACCAGCCATTGGGATCCGAATTGGCTCTGCACCTCGGAAGAATATTTCCGGTTTCGTATCAAGCGCATTCTCGATAACGCACTCGAACAGCTCGATCAGGAACCGAAGCGCGTTTACAGCATCGAGTGTCTGTTTTTCTTGAAAATGTATTGGGAGCGTTGCCCCGAGCAACAAAACAGGTTGCGCAAATACATCAACAACGGTCGGATTCGACTGACCGGCAGCGGCATGACCACCCCCGACACCAACCTCCCAAGTACGGAAGTGATCCTGCGCGACTACCTACGCGGACAATCCTGGTTGCACGATAACGGAATGACCCAGCGACCACGCATGGCGTATTTTCCCGATGGTTTCGGACATTCCCCCGCCGTGCCGTCGCTTCTGGAAGCGGCTGGAATTCCCTATGCCGCCATCACTCGTATCGACGGCATGAACTTTCCCGGCAGCGATTACCGCCCCGGCTGGTATTACCCGAGGCCCGGCAGCAGCGCCAGCCTGTTACACGACGAACTTAAAACACTGGACTTTGTCTGGCAGGGTCCGGACGGTTCGGAGGTGTTGTGTCACTGGAATCCACAAACATATTTCCAGGGCGATAACCTAGTCTACCTGGGTCCAGTCAAGTGGATGGGCATTCTGTTCGGTTTTCCCATTCGTACCGAAAGGCACATTGCACGCCGCATCACCCAATTCGAAAAACAGCTCGACTCGATATCGGCCACTCCTTACCTTTTTTGCCCGATTGGAATGGACTTCAACGGTCCGATCCCGGGGTTGCATGGCCTTTTGAATCGCTACAACCGTGAGCGCTATGCCGATACCGGAACCTATTTGACCATCGGTGCGTTGGACGACTACCTGGATCTTGTTTCGTTTCATCGAGAAAAACTGCCGACTTTACGACTCGACCCTAATCCATACTGGATGGGCTACTATGCGTCACGTACCGAATTGAAAATACAGTGCAAACAGTTGGTTCAAGATTTGTTGTTGGAAGAAAAGCTTCGGATCGTTCGTGAAAACCAGAGCGATATAGTCGATCATACTTCCACCGACTATCCAGATCTGACCCCTGCCTGGGATATCGCCGTCGTCAGCAACCATCACGATTTCATCACTGGAACCGCTCCCGACCGGGTTTGCAACAAAGAACAGCGTGTGTGGCTGAAGCAGGCCGATGAATTTGTTAAAAATGCCATGCGAGCGACAGCAGCCGCTCTGACAAAGCCAGTTGAACAAGCACATCCGAATCCGCCCGAATGGTGCCAGGAAGACAGTGTACTCGAAGTCACGACACCGTTTATGAAACTTCGACTCGACGAAGACAAAGGCGGATGTCTTACATCCTGGAAAACCCCGAACGGTTGCGAATATATGCTCGGATTGGGAAACGATGCCGTGAGCTATGTCGATTCCGGTGGTTTGTGGCGTATGGGGCAGGAGTTTGCCGGGGGACGCTTTCACATCAAAGAGCGCAGTAGCGAAAATGTTGCCGCTATCACGGTTTTAAAAAAAGAAAGCGTACTCGAAGTCACGATCGCCGGTGAGCTCGAAGGCGTTCCACTTACACGCAAACTGTGGATTCGCAATGATAGTCCGGTTGTACGCATGCAGATCACTGGAACCCCGCTTCGTCGTCGGACGGTCACGGTGCGTTTCTCGGCGGATATCGAACCAGCCTCCCTGATCATGGACGTTCCGGGCGGCGTGGTGGCACGACCGTTGACCAAGCTGTTTGTTCCTACTTTCTGGTCGGCACAAAGCTTTCTGCATTTTAAGGATGCCCTGCGTCCGCACGGCTTGGCGGCAGCCGTCTTTGCTCCGGCGAGTTTCTCGGCCGATAGCCAGGGAATGCTGGAGTGGGTGGCGATGCGCAACACCCCATCCGAACGTGCATTTCGGTTTCTTCCGATCCCGGCGCATCCGGCTTCGGGGCGTGAAGATGACTTGCAAACACTCGATTACGCCGTATGGTTCACCGAAACGGGAGACTGGCGGGATAATCGCATGGCCCAGACGGCGGATGCCGTGTTAAAGCCCGGCTGGATCGATCCCAATGCCGCGCTCTACGATCGTATGGCAACGAGACTGATCGAAGTCGACTCCCCCGACGTTCGAGTGGATACGGTCAAAAAAGCCGATGACCAACGCGGATTAATTGTCCGTCTCCTTTCGTATGCAGCCCAATCACAGTCAGTGCAAGTTTCCATACCGGGACGAAAAATGAAACACGCCTACAAATGCACGGCGTTGGAGCAGGACCTGCATCCGCTAGATGTCGACAACCAGACATTGACGGTGGAAATCAAACGGCACATCACAACCTTACGCCTGATTTTCGACTAGGCTGCTCTCACTTGCATAAACACCTGAAGCAATCCCCAAAATCAGCTAGGTGTTGTGCAATACAACCGCCTCACCCTTTCGCCCGTCAATACGGATCTCCAATGGGTCGTTCAGTCGAACATGCTTTAGATGGGCTGTGATTTGCTTGACGGATCGTTTCCGCAACCACTCCCAATCAAGACGGGATTCCGTTTCATTTGGAATCGACAAGCAACCGATATTCAACGACGTCACATTTTGGAAAAAGTGCGTACCTTGAGCAGGATCCACGTTGAAATCCGGCAACCCTACTTCGACCATTACTTTGACCCCGGAGATTTGCGACCATTTTACTCCTATCCCCATGGATGGGTCTACCGACCCCCAACGTCCGAAACCAATCAGTAAATAGGGTCGATTCTGTTCGACAAGCTGTCGGTTAATAGTCCCGATCTCCATGGCGATTTCACGGGTTTTTGTTTTATCGAATTCTTCGGGTGCTACAAATACGATATCGCAGATGCTGTCAATGACACCGTTTCCGTGAGCTTGATTGGAATAGCAGATTGCCTTGTCAATCGCTTCTTTGTCGATTTGAACGGATTCCCATTTTCGTTTGGACGTCATCGGCCGAAGCTGAAGCGGATAAAATATGGGTTTGCCATTGTGTCCCAAATCAACGGCAAACTCAATCTCGACGGGTGTGCGCATCGCACTTTCCGAATCTTTCATGATTTTACCCAGCAATTTTCCCAATTGCAGTTTGGGGTCGCGTAGCACTTTTGCAAAGGTGATAATACGTGGGCCCTCGTAAAAGAAGCTATCGACAAGCAAATCGCTATCGCCTTGATAGACGGATGCCACATGCTGAAGTACTCCGTGTTTCTCCGCAACTTCGATGGGTAACTGCCGGAGATCATCGTCGCTAATAGGACTTGTTTGGCTAGAGGAAACACATTTCATGTCTAGTGCATAAAAGTATTTCTGTGTAAAATACAGCCAATCTCTTATTTTTACGAACTGCGGCAAAATCTGTGGATATTTAGGGCAAAAGCGAACGATCGGCCCACCTTCGACAACCGTCTTACCCAATCCGAGCGCAATTTGAACAACTCCATCCTCCGGTTTCATGTACGAAATCGGATAAAAATTGTGCGATTGCGCCACACCGGAAAACGTCGGATAGAAATGATCATCATGCCGATCACCACCCAGATTCTGGATCACCACCGACATCCGCTCATCCCTCAGATGATAGGGCGTTTGTTGGAAATAAGCCTTGGGATCATCCCCAAAAGTCGAGGCCCAAACCAACTTGATGGCTCTTAGCAGTGCGGCCAAGCGAGCGTCCAGGGACTCTTCATTGTTACGCAGCATAAATGTGGAGTACAGTCCGGCAAGCGGAAGATTCCGGGAGTCCTCCAAAATACTTGAGGAACGAATGGCCAGGGGCACCGTAACATGCTTGAGGTAATTGGTAAGATTCTCTGCAAGTTCCTGCGGGTCGGGAAGTTCAAGAAAGCGATTCTGTATGTCGATGTGTTCTGTCTTCTCGTTCAAACAAAATTCCCAAAGATCGTACTTGTGCATGAATTGCTGGAAGATGTCGGAACAGATAACAAGCGCCGACGGGATTTGAATTAAAACATCGGGAAATTCTAGCCGGATCTCCTGTCGAGCCAACAAATACCGCAGGAAACTGATGCCTCTTGCCTTCCCTCCCAAAGAGCCGTCACCCAGCCGCATAAACCGTAACGCGTTCGGGTCTTTGCTGGGTGAATAGACGGTCACCACATCGCTTTGCTTTTCGTCAAGCTCTGTCCCTATCACCTGGATAAGAAAGCGACGGACACCTTCCATCTCGGCGAAATCATCAATTCGCGCAGGATAGAGCCGCTCTGCAATCTTGATCTCGGTTCGAGCCATCATCCAATGCGAAAAGTCCTGATGCCTGGCATGCTGAACCACGACATCAATCGGAACGGTTTCCAGGCATTTCATCAACTCTCGCGGGGAATTGGCTCGGCAAACTTCTTCCGCCTGATCGTTGCGAAAAATAAAATCGCCGAAACCCATGAATTCCATCAGCCAGCATTCCAATTCATCTAAAAGATGGTTTGAGCTTTTATCGAGAAAATGGGCGTCCAGATCAATCGCACGTTTTCGATTCTTGTCGGGCTCGGCGGATTGAATACAAATAGGCAATTCCGGCAAGCCTTCACGAAAATGCTTGGCCAGCTTGATTCCCGCTTCAGCGTCCAACTCTCCCTGGCTCCAGAAACGGACATCGGTGATAACTCCCAGTAGATAGGATTGGTATTCCTTGTACACGCGTAGCGCATCTTCAAAATTGTCAACCAAAATGATCTTGGCACGGGAACGCATTCTCAGTTGCTTGTGCAGATGATTGAGGCCATCGTCCATCAGTTGTCGTGTCAGTTTCATAATCGCCGTGTACATCATCGGCAAAAACAAGGAGTAGTGCGAAACGGAGTCTTCCACCAATAAGATCACACGGACTTTGCCGGTTTTCGTATCATGCGCCACGTTCAACTGGTCTTCGAAGTTTTTAACGATGGCCAGTAAAAGCGAGGGATCGTTTTGCCACAAAAAAACGCGATCCATCGGCAAAACTCGCCGATTCGTGTAGGTTTCAAGCATCATTGGGTCGGTAATCAAAAATACGACCGGCAATTGCGGTTTTAATGCTTTTACTTTTCCAGCCAGTTCCAAGGCAAGATCGTCATCGTCATGAACAATGGTTAGAACCAGGTCAACGGTTTCATTCTCGATAATTGCTAACGACGCCTCGATAGAGCTTGCTTTGCGAATCCGAGGCACCGAAGACAAACCGTGTTCCATATACTGTTCCCAAATCCGCTCCTCAAGCCCACCATCCTCTTCCAGGACATACGCGTCGTAGACGCTTGAAACTAAAAGAATCTCCCGGATGCGATGAGGCATCAAAGACCGGAAGGAGTCAAAACGATGCTGCACTATATTTAATTCCGTCATACTCGCGAACCTCTACTTTGGTGCGTCTATTCTACCACGCTAAACATGGAAGCAAAGTCTACGCCAGATGCACAACATCAAGCATCAAGGTGATTTCTTGATCAGAGCCCCTTGGTTTGATTATTGATTTTTAAATTCAGGGTAATTTATAGACTACAGCCAATATCACCCAAAGCGAGGAATTTCTCCCCGGCGGGGAAATACTCCCCAGATAAGCGTTCATTCGTTGAAAGTCGTTCAAATCCTTCGAGCACCGTGCAAACACGATTATTGCTTGTATTTTCAGGCATGTATGCCCAACAGTCTGTCGGCTGTCCGTTATTTACATATTGGCACGGCTCATGCTCTATGTCAGAGAAAAGGGCAAATCAACAGCCCCCAAGGACTTGAAGGAGGTTTTCACAATGACAAATGGAAATAAAGCGGAAGCTAGGGCGCACAATGCGGATAAACCCTGTAAGACAGACAGAAATGTATTGATCAATTCCGGAGTGTGCGCCAATTGCGCCTACCAGGATGAGTGCGGAATATTGGCGGAAACCTCTGTTCCCATCATTCAGTGCGAACTCTACCAATGCTGTTCCTTGCCTACACGTGAATTGGCAGTAAAAGAACCCCCTACCCCGAAAACCGAAAAAAGATCGGAAAATGTTCATCTTCTGGGGTTGTGTGCCAATTGTGACAATCGAGCTGACTGCAAGTTACCGAAATCATCTTCCGGTGTGTGGCATTGCGAAGAATACCGATGAAAGCATTTCCTCCCGCGAAAGCTCAGTCCGGCTTCTATCTGTAAAATGCTCGATTGAATATGGAGAGAAACATGAGCAAAGAATTCAACCCCTTCGAAATGGCCCAGGCACAATTCGATCACGTCGCCGACATGCTTGGATTGGAGCACGGCGCACGCGAACTGCTCCGCTGGCCGGCGAAGGAGTTTCATTTCACGATTCCAGTCCGTATGGACAACGGTTCCAAACGTGTTTTTCGTGGTTTCCGCATTCAACACAACGACCTGCGCGGCCCCTGCAAGGGCGGCATTCGATTTCACCCGCAAGAAACCGTCGATACCGTTCGCGCCCTTGCGACCTGGATGACGTGGAAATGTGCGGTAGTCGACATCCCGCTTGGGGGCGGCAAAGGCGGCGTGATTTGCGACCCGCGCAAGCTATCCCCAGCCGAACAAGAGCAGATTTGCCGAGGTTGGATCCGACAGGTCTTCCGGAATGTCGGACCGGTCTTGGATGTTCCGGCCCCGGATGTGATGACAAACGGCCAGCACATGATGTGGATGCTGGACGAATATGAAACGCTCGCAGGTGGCCATTATCCTGGTTTTATCACCGGCAAACCGATTGGCATGGGCGGCTCGTTGGGACGCACCGAAGCCACCGGATTCGGGGTAATGTATTGTGTTCGCGAAGCACTGAAAAGGCTGAATCTCGATGTTAAGAACATGACCGCGGCCTTTCAGGGTTTTGGCAATGTCGCACAGTTCGCGGCGAAACTATTCCGTGAATACGGCGGCAGGGCATTGTGCGTTTCTTGTTGGGACGAACAGGACAACACCGCTTATACCTATCGCAATGGGGACGGTGTCGACCCCGATTTCCTGATTTCCATAACAGACAGCTACGGAGCGATCGACAAAGACAAAGCCAAAGACGCAGGCTATGAAATCCTTCCCGGTGAGGATTGGATTTCGCAGGAGGTTGATATCCTGGTTCCCTGCGCTCTTGAAAACCAACTCAATGCCGAGACCGTTCTGAAAATCAGCAAACAAGTCAAGCTGGTTGCCGAAGGGGCGAACGGACCTACCACTCGCGAAGCCGATGCTGTACTCAAAGAGCGCGGCATCTATGTTATTCCAGACTTCATGTGCAACGCCGGTGGCGTAACTTGCTCCTACTTCGAACAAGTGCAAGCCAATATGAACTACTACTGGGAGAAAGATGAAGTTCTAGACAAGTTGGACACAAAACTGACCCAAGCTTTCAACGCCATTGCGGATCTTGCCGAGAAGCGCGGTTTATACATGCGGGATGCGGCCTATATGATCGCCATTGAGCGCGTCGCCCAAGCGGCCAGACTGCGTGGCAAAGCCTGACAACAAGATAATCGGTATTTTTTTCGGCTGCCTGATAGCGGGCAGCCGATTTTCTTTTACAGGTTTAGAATAATTGTAATTTCAACCACTTTGAGCTAAAGTTGACTCGACACTGAGGTGAGTTTCAGGATGGTCATGGGTAAAAACAAACAAACATTTGGTTTCATGAATCGAACGAAGAAGGACTTTCGTCGTCTCTCAAACGATATCATGTCTTTTTCGACCATGGGCCGAATTACCCTCGATCTTTTGCGTGATATTTCGATACGTTTGATCGATTTCGCTTCATGCGATGTTGTCGAAATCGCCTACGTCGAAAGATCGAAAATGTTTCACTCCAACGCCAGTCGCGGCCATACCCCCGCTTTCTTTTGCGAAACAGTGAATCAGGAAGATTCCCTTGAGATGACGTTTCCAAAAGTATTGAAACTGCCCTTCGAGCAGGCAATGCTTGGCGATAAACCCTATTCCGTCGATACGTCGGCCTGCATGGTTCGTTTCGATAATGAAAAATGCGCATTTCGTTCGATTCTTCAGTTGACGATTCCTGTCGGCAATCGAATTCGCGGGTTCATTTTACTTGCCTTTCCAGAATCGTCATTACTTACAGAGGAAACGAGCGAACGGCTGGAGGATGTCTGTCGCTCACTTGGTCTTGCGTTTTCTTACAATCGTTCGCAGTTCGAACTACGCGAAAGGGTCAAGGAACTGACTTGCATGTACGGAATCGCGAACCTTGCGGCGGGCAGCCAGCGAAAGCTCAAGAACCTCTTGGAGCGAATCGTTTCTCTTCTTCCCCAGGCGTGGCTCTATCCGGAAATTACCGAAGCCAGCATCATTTTTGATGGAGTGAGACATTCCACTCCGGGATTTCTGCGAACGGAATTTCACCTGTCCGCCGAAATCGTGGTCAACGATGAGGTGCGTGGAGCCGTCGAAGTCACCTATATCGAGTCCCGCCCCGAGCTTGACGAAGGTCCGTTTCTGATGGAAGAGCGACATTTGATTGATTCGATCGCTCGTGAAGTAGCCATTATCATCCAACGCAGACAAGCCGAAAAAGAACAACAGCGTTTGTATGAACAGCTTCAGCATGCCGAACGTTTGGCCACCATCGGACAGTTGGCGGCCGGTGTGGCTCACGAATTAAATCAACCGCTAACGGGTGTTCTGGGGTTTGCCGAGCTACTTAAAGAACTCGACGGCATGCCTCGACAGGCTTTTCACGATATCGAGCGAATCGAATCCGCGTCTTTACATGCGAGAGAAATCGTCCAGAAATTGCTGATTTTTGCAAGGCAGGTTCCGACCCGGAATGCAAAGGTGAATGTAAACACGGTTATTCGTGACGTCATCTCGTTTTTCAAAGGGCGCCTGCTCAATGAGTCGATAGAAGTCAAGACGGAGTTGTCTCCGGAGTTGCCGAGCATCACGGCGGATCAAACTCAAGTACGTCAGATCATCGTCAATCTTTTCGTCAATGCAGCCCATGCCATGCCCCAGGGCGGAAACTTGACGATTAAAACGGTATCCGATCGGAAGACGGTCCGAATGGAAATTTCCGACACTGGTATGGGGATGACCGACGAAGTAAAGGAAAAAGCCTATCTCCCGTTTTTCACCACCAAAGACGTCAACCAGGGAACGGGATTGGGCTTATCCGTCGTGCATGGTATTATCAAAGCACACCATGGCCGAATTCAACTGAAATCGGGGCCGGGTGAAGGAACAACGTTTACGATTGATTTACCAATCGAGCAACAGGCCGATGAATAAGAATAATACGAAGCAGACATACACCATTCTTGCCGTTGACGATTCCCCGGATGCCCTGGAGCTTATTCAACGGCATTTGGTCCCGTTCGGCCATACGATCTATACCGCCTCAAGCGTCCAGGAAGGCGTCGACCTGCTAAGACAAACGGCCATCGATCTGGTCATGACCGACCTGAAAATGCCGGAAGTCGACGGGATGGACCTGATCCGTCATATCCGAGATAACTATAAAACAATCAGCGTCATCATGATCACCGGCTATCCCTCCATCGATAGTGCGGTCGAATCCGTCAGGTTGGGAGCCGATGAGTACCTGGCCAAACCATTCACAAAGAAGGAGTTGTTGGAAGTCGTCACCGATGTGATGGCCCGACGCCAGCAACGAATACTGGGGTTATGCCAACGACCGGAATCTTCCCAGACACCGGATGGAATGATCGGAAACTCCCTTGCCATGCAGGCCGTTTACAATACGATAAACAAGGCTGCGGCAGTGAAAGCCACCGTTTTGATCTCAGGGGAAAGCGGGACCGGAAAAGAACTGGTCGCCCGCGCCATTCATTATCAGAGCCATCGCGCCTCTCATGCCTTTGTGCCGGTCAACTGTGGCGGCATCCCGGAAACGCTACTGGAAAGTGAATTATTCGGTCACGTTAAAGGCGCATTCACCGGAGCGACGGAATCACGAGCGGGTTTCTTTCAAACCGCGGATAAAGGCACGATATTTCTGGATGAAGTCAGTGAAACCAGCATTGCCATGCAGGTCAAACTTTTGCGTGTCTTGCAGGAAAAGGAAATCTGTATGGTGGGTTCGGCAAAATCCCAAAAGGTGGATGTCCGAATTCTGGCCGGTACCAACAAGAGCTTGCCCGATCTGATAAAGAGCGGACGCTTTAGGGAAGACCTGTATTATCGATTAAACGTGATCAATATCGAATTGCCTCCCCTTCGAGTTCGGGGCGATGATGTGTTGTTGTTAACTCGTTATTATAGCGCTAAATACGCCGAAGAAATGGGACGTGGTACACCGGATTACACCGACCGGGCACTCGATTTGCTGCGACGTTACATGTGGCCGGGCAATGTTCGAGAACTTGAAAACCTCGTCCAGCGGCTCATGGCCATGACCGATACAGGAATGATTGACGCCCCCGATCTGCCGCCAACCATGCGCCCCACCGACCTCCCCGGCTGCAGCGGCCTAGACCGTCCCCTAGCTGAGATGGAAACGGAATACATCCGCAGGGTCTTGGAGAGTGTCGGGGGCAATAAAACCCGCGCGGCGGAAATTTTGAGCATTGATCGCAAGACACTTCGGGAAAAACTTAAGAAGGGCCCCGCACCGACCTCCGATTGAACCTCCTTGTAGATTGCCCCAGAGAGTCAACGATCAAAAGTAATTGGCGATGGAATAGCTTGTTTTCCGCTTTGATCAGCACCCATAGCCTTTAATGGCAAGCTAGTTTCCGCACGACGGCCATTGGGTGAACGCAAAATAATCTTTGGGCAGAAACACCGCCTCCGAAACAAGAAGCATTTTCGAGGGCTCCGTCGAATAGACATTCAAAAACTCGAACATCACATCGCCTTGGGGATTGATCTCAATCACCCTTCCCTGCTGCGGAATCGTGATGAGGATGTTCCCATTCTCCAAAACCTGGTGTTTCCCACGAATATTCGAATAAAAGTTCTCATTCTTCCCATCGAAAAGCACGGTGCTGGAATAGGTTTTCGGGTCGATTTTGAGGATCCGGCTGAGTCCTCTGTGCATATTATTGTCATACACTGTAATGGTGCCATCGGGTTGCCAATCCGGATCGTGCTGACGGCGGGTTTGACCTATTCGCCACCATTTGATTTTCAGGCTCTCCGGATCCATCACAAATAGAGCATTGATCGAACGTGCACTCACCAAAAGGTCACCGGCGTTAAATTGCGGAAAGCTCGGAGCCAGAGCCGCCGACAACGGTTCCAGATCGTTGAAATGCCATGGGTCATGCAGCCAATTCCAGCCATCCCGCGCGTCTTTCTGGCGGATACCGAGAATGTCCGTCGAACGGTTCGCCTCCATCACATCCGAAAACGAGATGGTTTTTAAAAGCTTACCGCTTTGTTGATCCACTTTCACGGATCCGACGCAATATAGCGCGCCATGGTCATCCAAGTTGATGCTATGACTGTACGAATGTCCGATGCTGACCCACTGGCGTTGGCTGCACCAATCGAACTTCTGGAGCGAGGCTCCCCGATCGAAGGCGAAAACAACGGAGCCCGTCGGCAAAACGCTGAAACCATGGGGTACTTTTCGCTGTGGTGGCCGGAACTCCAGATCTTCCCAGCCTTCGATCCTTCCTTCGTGCAAGACCCACGTATGAACAACCTGCCCGCTCTCATCCAACAGTATGGCACCATGCATATCGCGCTCGAAATCGAAGGTGCCATAGATCACCCGAAAACCCGGCGTTGCCTGCTCCGATTGGAACACCCGTGCGGGTTCGCGGCGAGCACGAACCGAGGGGATCGCAACCTGACGATAGTCGCGCTCGTTTGAAATCGTATAGTCAACCAACAGCCGATGTGGCACCCAATTCAGGTCGTTGGATAGCTTTTGCAGAAGACTCGTCTTGGTCCCTTCGGGATCTCCCTGGACATACCCTTCGATATCGGAAAGAAACGCATTCAAGATCGAATACGGAAAGAACTCGTATCGCTCGATGCACACTCCCCAACCGACCAGAAAGATAAAGAGAAGGTAATAAATTCCGATTAGTTGACGACGACTCCAACCTTTCGTCGGAGCAATGATTCGATCAAGAAGGCGGGGCATCAAGGATTGGCGACTGCGGCTTGACCGGGATGCATCCGATGCGGTTTCTTTCATCTTCTGTTTTGAAGGCATTACCTTGTCTTTATTACCTTGCGCCGATGACACGAAGCGGCAGAACTTCAGCAAGCAGTGGCATCTATGGCCAATCGTCTTGATTAATAGCGACCAAACAGTAAAAGCTTGCGCCTCTTACTGTCAATCATTTTCTTGAGCGTTGCCATTGAGACTTCTTCAAAACGACAAAACCCGATGTCCTTTTACGTAGGAGCATCGGGTTTGCTTGAAATAATGGTAGGGCTGACGGGAATCGAACCCGTACACCCGAAAGGGCGAGGGATTTTAAGTCCCTTGTGTCTACCAGTTCCACCACAGCCCCACGGCCGGCCAACCGACCGAGTGTTAGTTAGTACACAATTTCACGCAACGGAGCAAGAAAAGATTGTGCAACCGACCGCAATCTTCGGGCCTTTCAAATCAAACTTGAAAACATTTCCGATTTTTGCGCCTCTTCCCCAATACGTTCGGTCAACTGGGGGAGATCCAGCATGTCCACGCCCAATTCAGAGAGAGCTTCCGGGCGAACGGCTTCTTCGGCGGTCTCATAATCGAAGCTCAAACCGATTTCGTTGCACAGCTGATCGGCCAGATAGATCAAATAGGCAACTCGGCGATGTTCATCCTTTGCTTTCTCGGGGGCGTGGTGCCAACTGACAGCCGCCACGATGTCTTCCGGCAACCCCCAATGGCCTAACAGAATCCCGCCGACCTCGCCATGATCGATTCCCAGCCGTTCCCACTCAATGCCGTACGCACTGCGGTCTTCTTCTTTAACCGCTTTTTGTACTTCCGCAAACAATTCGTTGAAAAACTGATCCAGAATGAACGCTCCTACGTCATGGAGTAAACCGGCCGTAAAAACGACTTCCCCAAGAGAATCATCGGCACTATCCCGTTCGCTCTGAATCATCCGGGCCGCTATGCCGACGGCTAATGAATGCTTCCAAAATTCTTTGTGCCGAATGCCACTCCCCATACCGGAAAACACCTTCGCCACACCCAGCGACATACAGAGCCGACTGACTTCCGCCGAACCGAGGCGCGTGACAGCCGCCTTGATTGAAGTAATCTCTTTGACTTGGGCCCCATACAAAGCCGAGTTGACCAATTTCAGTACATTGGCCGCTAAGCTCGGGTCTTCGTTTATCAATTTAGCCAAGTTTTCGGCATTACCCGACTTTTGATTGACCAGTTGAAGAACCCGTACCACAACCTCCGGAATAGCCGGTAGTTTGTTGATGTCGGATAGCGTTTTGAGAATAGCTTCGCGGGCTGAATCTGTCATGTCCCGACTCCCGATTAGGACTGAATATCGATCCTCGCCTCACAGGTGAGACACTTCTTTTTCAATTATAACAAACCGGCTACTTCTTCACAACATCCGCCTTTTCCTTAATACACCATTCCAACCGTCTTTGACAGGTTTCCCTTTACATTCCGCCGACTTTGCGTTATTTGATAGTGCATGCGCGGTGCGAGTGGCCTCTATCTCATGCAATTCCAGGCTTTTCGCACCTTGCCGGACTCCTGATCGAATCACAAAACTCCAACGAGGTCGCCATGAACCAAGCGGTGAAGAACCGAACAGCCGGTGAAATGATCCGTCAATATTTCACGGATTTCAAAGTTTTAAAGGAAACCCGCTCTGAATATTGGGGTATCCAATTCATCAACTTTCTGGATTGCACCGTCTATTTCGCCATGATCACCATCGCCGCCGTCTTCCTCTCCGAGGATCTCGGCATGTCGGACACCGACGCGGGCTATGTGGTCACGGTTTTCACCTCAGCCACCACCATCTTCCTCTTCTTCTCCGGGATGGTCACCGACTGGCTGGGTATCAAGCGCTCGATCTATGTGGCGATGGGCGGCATGCTACTATTGCGTGGTGGTGTCGCCTTTTTGGGACTGACCGACTCCGTCCCTCATCGCGGCATCATCGTTTCTATCCTATTCTTTCTAATGGCTCCGCTGATGGCCATGATTCAGACGGTTTTCCAGGCCGCCAATCGCCGTTTCACCACCAAAAAGTCACGTAGCGCCGGATTCAACCTCTGGTATTTGTTTATGAACGTCGGCGCGATGTCGGGCGGTATCCTCATCGATATGGTACGCCTGTGGCTCGGCTTTTCCAGTTCCCACATCTTCACCACCGGTGCGGTCATGTCGGTGTTGTGTATCGGTGTCACGTTTCTGATGGTTCACCGTGAAGACCAACTTCGTGGTGAAGACGAAGAGCTCGAACCGGAACCCATCGATGACACACCGAAGGTTCGCAAAAATCCCTTCCAGATTGCCAAAGAAGTGGTATCGGAATCGGCTTTCTGGCGTCTGACGGTGCTCATCGCCATGCTACTTGGTGTCCGTGCCGTCTTCGCCTACATGTATTTGCTGATGCCGAAATACTGGCTGCGCGTCATCGGAACTGATGCCAACATCGGCTTACTCAACACCATCAACCCGTTCCTTATCGTAGTCGGACTGATTCTCTTCATTCCCTTCGCCAATAAGTTCAACATTTTCAAGATGTTGGTTTACGGATCGATGATATCGGCGCTGTCGCTTTTCGCGCTGGTTCTCCCTTGGCAAATGTTCAGTGCGAATATTGCCCACGCGCACTATCTCATGGCCATTTTGTGTCTGGTTATACTATCCGTCGGCGAAATCATCTGGTCACCCAAGCTGTCGGAGTATACCGCCGCCGTTGCGCCGGAAGGCCAGGAGGGAACCTACTTGGGCTTGACCATGGTTCCCTGGTTCCTGGCGAAAACGGTGGTCAGCGCCATGTCGGGTCATATGCTTCTTCGTTGGTCGCCTGAAGATATCGGCCAGCGCTTGCAAGAAAATACCGTCGGTTTCTGGGACAGCCCCGCAGCCATGTGGTTCTTCCTGGGTATTTTCGCCATTTCCGGACCATTCCTGGCTTTGTTCTTCCGTGGCTGGCTAACTCGCGGCGCTCGCTGGAAAACGGAAGAAGCTACAACCTGATCCCACTCGGACGGAGACGCCATGAGCAAGACACCGATCCGCATTCCCATCACCCGGCCGGTCCTGGACGACCGCGAAGTTCAGGCCGCGGCACGACCGATCCTCAAGGGCTGGGTCATGCAGGGAAACGAAGTGGAGGCTTTTGAAGCCGACTTCGCCAAACGGGTCGGGGCGCTTCATGCCTGTGCGGTTTCCAGCGGTACGGCGGCCCTGCATCTTGCCCTCTTGGCTCTGAGAATCGGTCCAGGCGACCAAGTCATCACGGCGAGTTACACCTTCATCGCCACTGCCAACGCCGTTCGTTATTGCGGCGCCGACCCGGTCCTGGTGGACATCGAGCCCGAGAGTCCAAACCTCGACCCCGAAGCTGTCGAACAAGCCATCACAGCGAAAACACGCGCCATCATCGCAATTCATCAAATCGGGATGCCCTGCGATTTGACGCAGTTGCTCGACATCGCCAAACGCCACAATTTGCGTGTTTTGGAAGACGCAGCCTGCGCCATCGGCTCCGAAGTCAAACTGGGAGACTCCTTTCAACCCATCGGACGCCCTCACGGCGACATCGCCATTTTTTCCTTTCACCCACGTAAAGTTATCACCACGGGCGATGGCGGCATGATCACAACCAACGATCCCGAACTGGATGCCTCCGTCCGTAGCCTGCGCCAACATGGAATGACGATTCAACCTCAAGGTCCGGCTTACGAGCGTCTGGGTTACAACTACCGTCTGACCGACATCCAGGCCGCGATTGGCCGCGAGCAATTGGAGCGCCTCCCCAAGATCATCCTCGAACGTCGTCGGCTGGCCGAACGCTACACCCAGAAACTGACCGGTTTGTCCGGCATTTCGCCTCCGCTTGAACCCGGGTGGGCACGCAGCAATTGGCAAAGTTACCAGGCAATGATGGACAGCTCCGTCCACCGCGATAATGTGATTCGATTTATGCTTGGTCACGGAATAGCCGCCATGCCGGGCCTGGGCTGCGTCCATCACGAGGCTTTGTATGCCGATGAATTTTCAAGCCTTTCCCTCCCCCATTCCGAGTACGCCATGAAGCACGGGCTTCTGCTTCCGCTTTATCCCGGCTTACGCGACACCGAACAGAACGACGTCCTGGCGACTTTAACAGAGGCCATGCGGGTCGCCCGAAGCTAGTTTCTTGTCATCAAAATGCAATCCTCGATTGTTCCAAAAGCGGAATTGGAGTACTCTCAGCTCGATCCAAGTTTGTGAAACAATTCCTACTGCGGGGACCGTTATGCACGAAGACATGCCGCTTCTTCAGGATATCGTGATCGTTTTCGCTCTTTCGCTGGTTGTCCTACTAGCCGCCAGCCGTCTGCGCATCCCGAGTCTTGTCGGTTTTCTGGCCGTTGGAGCGGTTGCCGGTCCGCACGGTTTGGGGCTTATGGCAAGTATCGAAGAAGTCCGCATGTTGGCGGAAATCGGCGTGGTTTTCTTGCTGTTCACGATCGGTTTGGAGTTTTCTTTCAAGAATCTGCTGCAGATCGGCCGCTCTGTTTTGTTGGGCGGCGGTCTTCAAGTAACTTTGACCTTTGGAATCATTTACCTGTTCGCCTCGTTCACCTTTGAAAACACGGGAACCGCCATCCTGCTCGGGTTGCTGGGTGCGTTGAGTTCCACGGCTATCGTTTTGAAATTGTTACAGGAAAGATCGGAAGCAGATGCCCCTTTCGGACGCCTGTCCTTCAGTATTCTGATCTTTCAAGATCTCGTCATGGTTCCGTTTATGCTCCTGATACCCTATTTGGCCGGTCGTGGTCCAACGGCCGACTCCAGCCACTTGTTACTGACATTCATGAAAATCGGCGGGGTCATCTTAATGGTATTGGCGGGCACCCGTTGGCTCATTCCACGTCTGCTATTTTGGATTACCAGCACGCGCAAACGCGAACTTTTCCTGCTCTCGATGGTCACGATCTGTTTTGCCGTCGCGATTTTGTTCAACAGGCTGGGCTTGTCTCTGGCTCTGGGAGCTTTTCTAGCAGGTTTGATGATCTCGGAAAGCGATTACAGCCATCAGGCCACGGGCGATATCATTCCCTTCCGAGACTTGTTTCTCAGTTTCTTTTTCATTTCGATCGGGATGTTGCTCGACATGAGCTATGTCATTCATCACGTACCGCTGATTCTCGGAGTGACAGCCGGACTGCTCATCGCCAAATTTACCGCAATATTCCTGACCGGGCTGGTTCTCGGTTATCCGGTTCGCGTGGCTAGCCGTAGCGCCCTGGCGCTAAACCAGGTCGGCGAATTCGCGTTCGTCCTGGCGGCCGTCGGTTTGCATTACGATCTGCTGAGCCACGGAACCTATCAACTGTTTTTATCCGTATCCATCATCACCATGGCTGTTACCCCCCTGTGGCTGATCGTGGGAAAACCGCTTTCCGAAGGTCTGGCGAACATGCCCGGCTTCCGACGTTTGTCCACCCAACTGCCTCAGACCCCTGAAACGCTCGACCACGACCTGAACGGCCATGTCATCGTAGTGGGATTGGGATTGAATGGCCGAAACCTCGTCAAAGCCGCAAAATCCTTCAACATCCCTTACGTCATAATTGAAATGAATCCGGAGACGGTGCGCCGCGAGCGAAAATTGGGGGAACCGATCTTTTTCGGGGATGCCGGAAATCCGCTTGTATTGGAAGAAGCGCGCGTGCGTGATGCACGCGTGATGGCTGTGGCCGTACCGGACGCGACTGCGACCCGGCAGATCGTATTCACCGCCAAGCAGGCCAACCCGGCTCTGTTCGTCATTTCACGTTCTCGTTTCGTGCCAGAAACGGCGCCTCTGATCGAGTTGGGGGCGGACGTCGTGATCCCGGAAGAGTACGAAACCTCGATCGAAATCCTGAGCCGGGTGCTCCAACGATTCCTCATTCCACGAAACGAAATCGAAACCTTCATTTCCAGCGCCCGCTCGGACGCCTACCAGATGTTCCGACAACTTTCGGTGAATCCCACCCGTTTGTCCGATCTTCCGGTTTCCATTCGCGATTTGGAAATCCTCACTCTTCGTATCGAAGCGGATTCCGCGATAGCAAACAAGAGCTTACGAGAAGCGAATTTCCGCAAGCGCTTCGGCGTCACCGTCCTGGCCGTTCAGCGCGGCGAGACACTGATCGATAACCCCTCGCCCGACGACCAACTAAGCGTAAACGATATTCTGATCATTCTCTCCCCGCAAAAGCATTGCGACCGCCTGGGAGGATTGCTCAGCGAATGCACCGAAGCGATTTCCGCCTAGTCGGCTTGCACCGTATAATCGATCTGGAACGGCACCGTGGCCGGAAGCGTATCCGGGGTATATCCCAAAGTGCTGGCGACCAGGTTGCGTGAGCCTTCTTCATCGAAAGCCCCGCCCCCGACCACCACCACGGCCTGCACGATGGACTCGATGGACATCTCGCCCGCCACCGCCAAGGGCTGCGCAGCATCGTCTTGCTCGGCGCTTCCGTTGGCCACAACAATGTAAGATAGAATCGCGGCATCCGACTTGCTGATGATCGGCACATTCATCAGATCGATGGTTCCATCAAACGACCGTTCCGCGTCGCCAGCCACCAGCTCGACAAACTGATCCGGCAGAATATTGCCATCCGAATCCGCCGTAAATCCCAGGATCGGGGTGTTATCGCCCGCAAACCCGAACACCACACCCGGCATCACCGACTCCACGAGATCCATACCTTCCGGGCTGATAACCTTGCCGGAAAAACCGGTCCGTTTTTCCTCGGTGACAACCGCAATCCGCGTTTCGAACTCAAAGGCCTGACCGCCATTTTCACCGGTGATCGTCAACGGATAAACGCCCGTTGCCGCATAGCTGTGGCTGAATTCGCTGCCGCCTTCGCTTGCGCCGTCACCGAAATCGACTTGCACGTTGCTAAGCGCCGGATCGAGAATCGATACCACCAGGGGTTGATCCAGGGTCAACAGCGTATCGGGAATCGACACGGCCTTGTCGGTAGCGAACAACTCGTTCTCAACCAGTTTATCGATGCGATTCCAGTAATAAGCGGTATGGGTGCGGCAGTGCACGCGGAAGTTGTAGGTGGACCAGTTATCGTCGCTGTCGCAGTCCTCACCCCCACCGATGGCGCGCTCCAAGGGTTGATAACGGAATCCCTGCTCGCGCCGCTCGATCACCACCAGGGCGTCGGCGGTGGTCGCCTTCGCTTGGTCGAACAGGTCTTTCGCCTGTTGATCCAAATCGGCCGAGAGTTCAAGCTGCGACTGTCTGTAGGTTGCCAGGGCCGAGTAAGCCTGAAGTTGATGACGCGCGCGCAGCCCGGTTATTTCCACGCCGTCCAGGATTTCGTTGAACCACGGCAAGCCCTTTTCGGGCACCTGCTCTGCCACGGCGTTCAAACGCTCGACCAACGCCGCGTAGTTGTCGTCCATATCCTGTAGTTGCTTGGCCGGGCCCGTCTGGAAAGCCTCGATATCCGCCGCTTCCCATTTCATGATCTGGGCCGGTGTCGGAGGCATGGGATGGAATTCGATACCCACCTGCAAAGCCGCCTCCGTTTCGGGATCGACGCCAACGAGGTAGCGCAGAATATCCCCATAGATAAACTCGTTTTCCTGCTGAATAATCAAGTCTTCCATCACCTTCTGGACTGTCGCAGCCGCTTCGCCCATCGGGCTCGTCATATCGTGCAGGCAATCGGTATAGCGATAGTCGGTATCCATCGCCATGCGGAAGGGGCAGTATTCGTTTTGCCAATATCCCCATTCGTGCCCGGACCCGAAGGTTCGATGACCTTCAAGCTTGCCGTCGAGCATATGCTTGATCCCCTGTATGTCGCGGTCGCGCGCCTCGATGGTGATCGGCAGATACAACGGCACCTGGTTATCGAAGGTCAGCCACCAGGCCGCTTCGGGGAAATACCAGAGCTTGCGTGTTTGGTACTCTTCTTCCATGAAATCATAGAAATAATTGAAGTTCTCATTACCATAGACCGGCGCAGGGCGGAAAAGATCGTAGAACATCAAAGTATGGATTTTCACCCCTAGATTGTCGGGAGCGAATTTCGGCAGATCGAAGTAACGCACCCCGTAATTGGGGGTAGGCTCGCCTGCCGTCCCGTGATTGGTTGTCTGTAGTTCGACATCCGGATAATGCTGGGCCATGTAATTGGCAATCAGCGTCATCTGCTCCACGACAACCGTATCTTCCATCTCCGTAAATTCGGTTGGATTAAAGCTGAAGCTGAAGAACTCCGGATAGTTGTCGGGATCATCCCCCATCTTTTCATCGATGGCATCGGTGATCTGCTGCTCGGGGCTGCGTGGGTCGTCCGGGTCGATCAGCGGTTTGCTCCCCTGTTGGGTGTTGTACAACGTAATACCGGCACTCCTGAAAAAGCCGCGTTCGTGCCCGTAATGGTCGTTATCGGAGATGGCGACACCACCATGCCCATAGGACGCCCCGTTCTTGATTTGCCAGTCGATATAATTCAGGGCGTCTTGCAGATAGTCTTCGTTCTTCAGGCTGAATACATCGCCCAATTCCAGCGGATGAGTGAGATGCAAACTGGTGCTGCGCCATTTAAACGCGGGAGTGTGCTGTCGCTGGAGAAGATCAACGGGCCAAACCGGCGCGTCAGGAACATACTCCTCTTCCGGGTGAAAAAAGCGCAGTCCCAGCGCATGCAGCCATTCATACCCGGCATACTGACGCCCCAGCAGTCCACCACCCGACAACTCCACCTTCACGCCATCACCACAACGGGTTTCCCAAATGCGAAAGGTCTGATCGGTCGCATCACCTTCGAAAGTCGCATCGCCCAAGCCATCCCCGACAAAAACCACCACGCCCTTGCCATTTTCGCAATCGGGTGCGACGTCGGTGGCTTGCAACTCGGTTTCCAGCCCCATGTCATTGAAATAACCCACCACATCATCGGCAACAGCTCGTACCGGCCAGGGAGCGCTCTCGGAAATAAGCACGGTCCAAGCCGACGGAGGCGTAAAAGTCGTTTCACCTTCAGGATTGTCCGCATCGCCATCCGAGGATGACTCTTCGGAGGTAGATGAGCACCCGATAGTGATAATCGGTAGCAGAACGACCAAGCACAGCATCGCAAACAACTTTTTCAACTTCATCGCTTTACCTCATTGGAAAACCAACTCATTTCAGGCTGAAGATTAGCCGTGAAAGCAGGAATCGTCAATATTTCTCGGCGATCGTTGACATGAATCCGCTCAATGACTACAATGCGGTCAGTTTCCAAATATAATAATGTCTCGGGCGTTCCATTTTCGGAAGCGCGTTCATGCTCCACGTCCGATTCGACCGGGGATGTTCCTTACAGGGGTTGTTCTGCGATCCATACACTCAAGGAGGTCGACATGGCGTCGTTGTCGTCGGAGAATGCGAAAGGTCAAATCCTCTTCACCGACCGTGTGGCGGTGGTGACGGGGGCCGGGGCGGGCTTGGGGCGCGCGTATGCGCTTGAGCTGGCGCGACGCGGCGCGAAGGTGGTGGTCAACGATCTGGGCGGTGCCGCCGACGGCTCGGGCACCTCCAGCCGCGCCGCCGATAAGGTCGTCGAGGAAATCCGCGCCTTCGACGGACAGGCCGTCGCCAACTACGACTCCGTTGCAAGCAAAGAAGGCGGCGAAGCCATCGTCAAAGCCGCCATCGATGCCTTCGGACGCCTCGATATCCTCATCAACAACGCCGGAATCCTGCGCGACAAATCCTTCATGAAAATGACCGAAAGCGACTGGAAAGCCGTTCTGGGCGTCCATCTCGACGCCGCCTATTACGTCACCCAGCCCGCCTTCGCCCACATGCGAGAACAGAAATACGGCCGCATCGTGCTTACCACCAGCGCCGCCGGACTCTTCGGGAACTTCGGCCAGGCCAACTACAGCGCTGCCAAAATGGGCCTCATCGGCTTCATGAATACCCTCAAACAGGAAGGCGCGCGCTACGACATCCACATCAACACCGTCGCCCCCATCGCCGCCACGCGCCTGACCGAAGGCCTTCTGCCGCCCGACCTGCTGGCCCGACTCGAACCGGAGAACGTCGCCCCGGCGGTTTTGTACTTCTGCTCGGAAGACTGCAGCCATTCCGGCGAAATCCTCAACGCCGGCGGCGGATACTTCTCCCGCTCCGCCATCGTCACCGGACCGGGAGCCATGCTCGGAACGGCGGATACCGCCCCCACCCCCGAACAGGTGCGCGACCAGTACAGCCGCATCGCCACCATGGAGAACGCCGAAGAATACCCCAACTTGACCGCCGCCATGGCCCCCATGATGGCCGCCTCCACCGGCGACGCCCCGCAGACCGCTAAAAACGCCGACGCGGCCTCCGCCGCCGATATCTTCGCCCAAATGCCGAACGTCTTCCAAAAAGACAAAGCCGCCGGTATCGACGCCGTCTTCCAGTACGATCTCGCAGGCGACAACGGCGGACAATGGTTCGTCGCCGTCAAAGACCAGACCCTCACCGTCGAAAAAGGAAAACACCCCAACCCCACCACCACCCTGGCCATGAGCGCACAGGACTTCCTCGATATGACCGCCGGAAAACTAAATCCCATGACCGCCTACACGTCAGGAAAACTCAAAATCGCAGGCGACCTCATGAAATCCCAACTCATCGCCAAACTCTTCAAATTCTAAGGAGGACTTGAACATGATCGGACTGACCTCCTACGGCGGCTACATCCCGCGCCTGCGTCTCAACCGCATGAGTGTCGTACAGAATATGGGCTGGTTCGCTCCCGCAATCGTGATGGTCGCCCAGGGCGAGCGTTCCTTTTGCAATTGGGACGAAGATGCCCTGACCATGGCGGTAGCGGCTGCGCGCGACACGTTGCGCGGCATGGACAAACAAACCATCGACGGCTTGCTTTTGTGCTCGACCACTCTGCCTTTCAGCGACCGTAGTTGCGCAGGAATGGTGAAGGCCTGTTGCAATCTGAAAGATGAAATCCTCACCCAGGACCACGGAACGACCTTGCGTTGCGGCACCAGCGCACTCATTGGAGCACTGGATGCCGTGAAATCCGGTGAACGAAATAATATGATGGTTGTGGCGTCGGATCGCCGCATGTCCAAGTCAGCCTATTTCTACGAGTTATGGTTCGGCGACGGCGCGGCGGCCGTGACCGTCGGAACGGAAAACGTTATTGCCGAATACCTTGGCAGTTTTTCGGTGGCGCATGATTTCGTCGATCACTACCGCGGCACGAAAAAAGACATCGACTACATGTGGGAAGAACGCTGGGTGCGGGATGAAGGCTACGGCAAAATCATCCCTCAAGCGGTTGAAGGACTGTGTAAAAAGCTTTCGATTGCCCCAGCTGAGATTGATCACGTGGTCTATCCCTGTTTTTTTAAGGCCGAACACCGCAAAATCGCCAAGAAAATCGGTTTCAACCTGGATCGTGTGGAGGACAACCTGCATGAGGTCTGCGGCGAAACCGGTGCGGCTCATCCGCTCGTGATGTTGGGTCAGGTTCTACCCGACCTGCGCCCTGGCGAGACGGTGCTACTGGTCGGTTTCGGCCAGGGAGCCGATGCCCTGCTCTTCCGCGCCACCGACGCGATTAAACGACTGGCACCTCGCATGGGCATTCGCGGGTCGCTCGAACGAAAAGAAGAATGCGACAACTACCAGAAATTCCTCAAATTCCGAGACATGATTCAAACCGAAATGGGCATTCGTGCCGAAGCTCCCACGCAAACCGCCATGTCGACTTTATGGCGTGAACGGAAAATGCTGCTCGGCTTTGTGGGCGGAGTCTGTCGTGAATGCGGAACACGCCAGTTCCCCAAGATGGACATCTGCGTCAATCCGTCTTGCAACGCGGTATACACTCAAGATGACTGCGAGTTCGCCGACGCTCCCGCCCGTGTCAAAAGCTTCACCGGCGATCTGCTGGCCGTCTCGGTCGATCCGCCGAGCGTCTACGGAATGGTAGAGTTCCCTCAAGGGGGGCGTCTCATGGCCGATTTCACCGATTGCAAGGTGGATGATGTATTCGTCGGTCAGCCGGTCGAAATGGTATTCCGCAAACGTTACACCGATTCGGAACGCGGGTTTACCGGGTATTTCTGGAAAGCCTCCCCGATCGACGCAGCGCAGGCCGCGCTGCAAGTCGGCCCGGACCAGGACTTCACCGACCGTGTGGCGGTGGTGACGGGGGCCGGGGCGGGCTTGGGGCGCGCGTATGCGCTTGAGCTGGCGCGACGCGGCGCGAAGGTGGTGGTCAACGATCTGGGCGGTGCCGCCGACGGCTCAGGCACCTCCAGCCGCGCCGCCGACAAGGTCGTCGAGGAAATCCGCGCCTTCGACGGACAGGCCGTCGCCAACTACGACTCCGTTGCAAGCAAAGAAGGCGGCGAAGCCATCGTCAAAGCCGCCATCGACGCCTTCGGACGCCTCGATATCCTCATCAACAACGCCGGAATCCTGCGCGACAAATCCTTCATGAAAATGGCCGAAAGCGACTGGAAAGCCGTTCTGGGCGTCCATCTCGACGCCGCCTATTACGTCACCCAGCCCGCCTTCGCCCACATGCGAGAACAGAAATACGGCCGCATCGTGCTTACCACCAGCGCCGCCGGACTCTTCGGAAACTTCGGCCAGGCCAACTACAGCGCCGCCAAAATGGGCCTCATCGGCTTCATGAATACCCTCAAACAGGAAGGCGCGCGCTACGACATCCACATCAACACCGTCGCCCCCATCGCCGCCACGCGCCTGACCGAAGGCCTTCTGCCGCCCGACCTGCTGGCCCGGCTCGAGCCGGAGAACGTCGCCCCGGCAGTTTTGTACTTCTGCTCGGAGGACTGCAGCCATTCCGGTGAAATCCTCAACGCCGGCGGCGGATACTTCTCCCGCTCCGCCATCGTCACCGGACCGGGAGCCATGCTCGGAACGGCGGATACCGCCCCTACACCCGAACAGGTGCGCGACCAGTACAGCCGCATCGCCACCATGGAGAACGCCGAAGAATACCCGAACTTGACCGCCGCTATGGCCCCCATGATGGCTGCCTCCACCGGCGACGCCCCGCAGACCGCTAAAAACGCCGACGCGGCCTCCGCCGCCGATATCTTCGCCCAAATGCCGAACGTCTTCCAAAAAGACAAAGCCGCCGGTATCGACGCCGTCTTCCAGTACGATCTCGCAGGCGACAACGGCGGACAATGGTTCGTCGCCGTCAAAGACCAGACCCTCACCGTCGAAAAAGGAAAACACCCCAACCCCACCACCACCCTGGCCATGAGCGCACAGGACTTCCTCGATATGACCGCCGGAAAACTAAATCCCATGACCGCCTACACGTCAGGAAAACTCAAAATCGCAGGCGACCTCATGAAATCCCAACTCATCGCCAAACTCTTCAAATTCTAAGGAGGAAAACAATGGCCACGGGAATTCGAGACAAGGTGGCGATCATCGGTATGGGCTGCACACGTTTCGGCGAGCGATGGGATGCCGGGCCGGAAAATCTGATGGTGGAAGCTTTTGTCGAAGCTTTGGAAGACGCCAAGATTGACCGCGACGACATCGAAGCGGGATGGTTCAGCGTCTGTATGGAAGAGATCAGCATCGGGAAAAGCGCGCTGGGTTTTTCACGCGCGTTGCGCCTGCCATTCATCGCTGGTACACGGCTTGAAAACTATTGCGCCAGCGGCACCGAAGCTTTTCGCGGTGCGGTTTACGCGGTAGCATCAGGTGCTTACGATGTCGCCTTGGCGCTTGGTGTAGAGAAATTGAAGGACACCGGATACGGCGGCCTGCCCAATCCGGGATCGGGCGCGGGCTCGCTCAACTGGCTGTGGTATCCCAATCTTTCGGCCCCTGGAGCCTTCGCTCAGTTGGCCTCGGCTTACTCGGCCAAGCACAAAGTCAAAGATCAGGACATCAAACGCGCCATGGCCCACATTTCGGCGAAAAGCCATGCCAACGGCGTTCTGAATCCGAAAGCGCATCTGCGCAAAGCCGTCACCGAAGAACAAGTCATGGCTGCTCCCATCATTGCCCACCCGCTGGGATTGTTCGACTGCTGTGGGGTCAGCGACGGCTCGGCCTGCGCCATCGTCACCACCGTCGAAAAAGCACGCGAAATGGGGATCAAAAACCCGATTACGGTCAAAGCCTTGCAGCTGGCACTCTCAAACGGTGAGGAAATGGGTTACAACGAGTGGGACGGCTCGCACTTCATGACCACCGACAAATGCAGCGAGCGCGCCTACAAAGAAGCCGGCATCACCGATCCGCGCCGTGAAATCAGCATGATGGAACTGCACGATTGCTTCTCCATCACCGAGTTGGTTACCTATGAAGACCTGCATATTTCCGAACGCGGGCACGCTGTAAACGACATCATGGATGGCTTTTACGATTTACGCGGAGGCGGTGTTCCCTGCCAGGTGGATGGCGGTTTGAAATGTTTCGGCCATCCCATCGGAGCCTCGGGGCTGCGCATGATCTACGAGATGTATCTGCAGTTCCAGGGACGCGCCGGAGAACGTCAGCTCGAAAATCCGCGTTACGGATTGACCCACAACCTGGGCGGATTTCCATTCATGAACGTCTGCAGCATTTCGATCATCGGCCAATACGATGGGTGAGAAATCCCTGGTTATCCAGGTGCAGATGAATTCCGATGTCGAAGACGTCCTGGCGTTCAAGACCTGCTGCGGCCTGAAAATGATGGATCAAAACCTGGAAATCCGTCTGACCAACCACACGGATCGCGATCTGAAAATCGACGGCGGATTTCAGCTTGAAACAGAGGCGGGCAACGAGCGGCTTGATGGGATTACCCCGGTTGGAACAACCGTGATTCGACCGGGGTACACGGCCGCTTTTTACTGCTATATGGACGAACGACGTTGGAAGCAGGTGCGGGCGCTGGAGGTTCGCAGCCTGTGCGAAGAGCACGCCCGCATTCGATTTAACTGACCTCGGTTATTGACTCTTATCCAGGCCTTCCCTACTACGGGGCAAGGTATAGATTCGTTCGATCTGCAATCCGGGGAAAGAAATCAGCTATTGTGAATTTTGGACAACTTCTGATTTAGGTCTTGCAACGTGAACGGCTTTTCCAGAAGCTCGTCCTCCCCTAGACTCACTCCATATTCATGCAAGACATCCGCCGAAACTCCCGAGGTATAAAGAACCTTCATCCCCGGCTGCGTATGTCGCATGCGCGCGATCATGGCCCGATGGTCGCGCCCCGAACGAAACACATCGGCCACAACCAATTGGAAGCGATTACGATGCTCCTCGCAGAGCATGACCGCTTCTTCTCCGTCGTTGGCGGCCGAAACCTGATAACCCAAACGTTTCAGGGCTTTCTCAGTGAAGCCGACAACCGGAATTGAATTGTCAACAACAATTGCGGCGACGGTCATTACATCCCTCCATCAACCCGTGTATCTATTACTTACTCGAAACACAAGAAAGACAAGAAAGTTGCGCCCCACACATTGACGATAATTTAAGGCAAGCTACCAAATAGATAGCAACAAGTCAAGCGTGTTTTTGTAATTTTTTATTTTTCTTTGATGTAAGTTCTCACTTGGTTAGCGATATTTCACGAGCAACACCATGACCGATTAAGAATATTTAACATTGGAACCACATATCGGCTTCTAATCTTTCCTCACACATTTCTCAGAATTCCTCTCGGTGCCGTTGCCAGAAGAAATGTGCCTCAAGCGATTTCGATCCACCAGGCCACATGCGGCGGACGCCGTTTGAAGTCTTCGGGAGTCGTTTGCTTGGTAATATCGGTTATGTTGGCGATTTCCGCAAGCATGGGGTCCAGGCGAAAACGTCGCCGGTTGGCCGAAAACAACAATTTTCCTCCCGGTCTCAGCAGCCGTAGCGTCCGTCGGATCAGCTCGGCGTGATCGCGCTGAATATCGAAACTTTCGCGCATGCGTTTCGAGTTGGAAAACGACGGCGGATCGAGAATGATCAAATCGTAATCGGCAGATTGCTTTTGTTTTCCAAGCCATACCATGGCATCTTCTCGCACAAACCGGTGCCGTGCTTCATCGAGCTGATTTAATTGCAGATTTCGCAGAGTCCAGTTCAGGTATGTATTCGACATATCCAGGGTGGTAACCTGCTTGGCTCCTCCGGCCAGCGCCGCAACGGAAAACGAGCCGGTGTACGCGAATGTATTTAGAATACGCAAATCGGCCGCCATATCACGAACGATCCGGCGGGTCGGACGATGGTCCAAAAACAGGCCCGTATCGACATAATCCGAAAGATTGACGATAAATTGCAGATCGCCCTCTTTAACGCAGCGCTCCACACTTTGCCGGGCCAAACGTTCGTACTGACTCGCCCCCTTCTGACGTTGGCGCGTTTTTAAAAAGACGTGTTGCGGAGAAATTTCCATCACACGCGCCACAACTGCCACCACCTCATCTTCGGAAATGCGTTCCTTCTCTTCCGTTTCAGAGGAACGAGCCCAAATCTGCACGACGGCGGCATCACCATAGCAATCCACAAAGAAAGGAAAGCCCGGGATATCCCGATCATATACGCGAAAAGCCTCGGCATGTGTACGTCGCGCCCATTTTTTCAGATGTCGCCAGCGTTTGCTCAAACGATTTTCAAACTCTATCATTGAACCTACCTGTCCGGTTTCCGTTACCGATGCGGTGACGGCCGACTATTGAAACGCGCCTATGCCCTGATGGCAAGGTTTTTCGTCGTTTATTTACGGTCTAATACCGAGCGGATTTTTCGCGTCATTTCGAGAGGGGAGTAAGGCTTGCCGATGAAGTCAACCGATTCTTCAAAAACCTTGTGCTGCAGAATCATGTCGTCGGTGTATCCGGAAGTGAATATGACCTTCACATCGGGGATCAATTCCCGTGCTTTTTCCGCCAACTCACGTCCGTTCATTTCCGGCATCACCACATCGGTTAGGAGCAGGTCAAATACATGGGAATTTTTTTTGATCAGAGCCAGCGCATCCAAACCATTGCTTGCGGAGTGAACGTCGTACCCCATGCGTGTCAGTAGTTTCTGAGTCATATCTCGCACGACACGTTCGTCTTCAACCATGAGAATGGTTTCATTGCCGTGCGGCATATTCTCGGGTTTGTTCGCACTTGCCTTGTGTTCCGTTTTTCCTTCCGTGGCGGGAATATAAATACGAAAGGAAGAGCCTTCACCTAAATCAGATTTCAGGCGAACCGCACCGTTATGCTGCTTCACAATCCCGTATACCGTCGAAAGCCCAAGCCCGGTTCCCTCGCCCTTCTCTTTGGTCGTGAAAAACGGCTCAAAAATATGAGGCTGTAGATTCAGATCGATACCGCAACCCGTATCCGTCACACTGAAAACCACATAGCACCCTGGGGTTAACTGATTGCGCTCATCTTCGCTTTCGCTGGAATCAACAATGGTTTCCACTTCGGTTTTGAATAACAGTTTCCCGCCCTCAGGCATGGCATCGCGTGCGTTAACGGCAAGGTTGATGATGATCTGTTCGATCTGCACCGGATCCGCTTTAATACTCGGGATATCGTCAACCAGTTCCATTCGAATTTCAATATGTTCACCGATCAAGCGCTGCATCATACGAAACAGGTTTTGTACCAGGTCGTTCAGATTGACGCTTTTCATTTCCATAATCTGCTTGCGCGAAAAAGCGAGTAACTGGCGTGTCAACCCGGCCGCATTCGAAGCGGCTTCCTGAATTTCATCCAGCGCCTCCTGCATGGGATCTTCAGTAGCGAGATCCAACATAGCGAGCGACACATTTCCGGTGATGCCAGTCAGCAGGTTATTGAAATCATGCGCGATTCCACCCGCCAAACGTCCGATGGCCTCCATTTTCTGGGCCTGCTGTAACTGGGCCGTCAGCTTTTTGCGTTCTTCTTCCGCCGCAACCGCATCGGAGATATCCTCAACCATGGCCAAGACACCGCTGATGTTTCCAACGCTATCGTGCTGTGCCCGGATGTGGTAACGCAAGCAGGATTCTTTCCCCCATTTAGATCGATAGCCATGCTCCGAAACGAAAGAGAGACCGGTATCCAGACATTTACGGATATCGGCCGAAACACCCGACTCCACCAGATTCGGGAACGTAAGCATATTGATCTGACTCGCGGCCTCTCTCGACGGGCTTCCCAAAATCTGCAGCAGGGCGGGATTGATACTCAGAATGTTTCCATTAAAATCGGCAGAGATAATGCCCAACGGGGCGTTCTCTATCAAGGAACGATAACGTTCCTTGCTTCGGATCAGCGCGTCTTCCGTCTCTTTCCGATCCGTTATGTCGATCAAATGCCCCATGATGGCCGGTTGTCCCTCGTGCTCGATAACGGAGGCCAGAAGTTCGCACCAGATTTTGCGACCGGAACGGCTGCGCATACGAATTTCGTAATTGGCCGGGACAGCCAATCCAGCAAGGCGTTCACGTGAACGTTTCTCGACAAGTGCACGATCGCTTTCATAAATAAAATCGAGAAATGACGTTCCAATCAGGCTGGGTATTTCCTCCGGAGCACACTCCAGCATATATCCCAACCTGGGATTGACATATACGACTTTCGAGTCTTTTTGGATAAATATGCCGGTTAGGCTTTCATCGCTGATTTTTCGGTATTTATCTTCCGAAATTTTCAACGAATGGTTCAACTTGATCACTTTGATTGCTTCGATACTGTGAGAAATGATGATATCTCCCAGTTCGGCATCCTGAGCCGTGAAGGGAGGATCGATTTTATTGTGTAACGTCACCACCCCACAAAAGTCTTTTCGGGAATCGACCAGTGGAATGGCCATGGCGGATCCGTTCCGATACCCGGACCACCCGGAAGGACAGACGTCTTCAAGTTGGTCGATGTCGTCGTAGATCAGGGTTTTGCCCTCTTCACAAACATGATGCAGAATCGTCTGTGCGGGTGGCGGATAGGGAATGACATTTTTCTGATGCCCCGCATCGATAGCGTATACGAGACGCAGGCAATTCCCCTCCTTCAGAAACAGGCCTCCTCCTTTTGTCCCCACGTTTTCAGATAGAAGCGTCATCACCCGTTCTGCCAGATGATCGACCGTCTTGCTGATCCCAAACAATTTGGTATCCATCGCGATATGCGTCAACCGCTCGGAATATCGGCGAATCTGCTGAGTTCGTTCCTCCACCAGTTTCTCAAGATGTTTCTGGTAGTTTTCGTTTTGATCTTCGAGTTGCTTGATCTTGGAAGCGGCATTGACCACCCGGCATATATCACGTCCCGAAACCGGTTTTGCCAGATAATCGAACGCCCCGGCGCGGACGGCTTCGACGGCCGTTCCGGTGGTGGGCTCTCCGGTAATTAACAGAACCTTGACGTTCTCCCCTCGCTCCCGAATCATCTGCAAGAGTTGAACACCGCTGATTTTCGGAAGAATAATATCGGAAACCACCACGTCAAAAACGGTTTCATCCATCAACTTCAACGCTTGAACGGCATCCTCAGCGGTTTGCGTTTCATGTCCGTCGTTTTGAAGAAAACGCTGCAGAGTTGTGCGCATTCCTCGCTCATCATCGACAACCAAGACGTTCGCCACGTTAGCCCTCGAAAAGCAGCCGCACAAAAAGATGATTGCCTACATACAATCACCCTAACATGCGAAACGATGATACAAATTGTTTTACTACCTTTTCCCGGGGACATTATGCCAGTCAAAACACACAAACACAATCCGATAATCCGAAGATATTTTATTTGAGAAGCAGCTACAGATGAAAAAGCCGGGAAGAAGACCTTCCCGGCAACATGCAAACAGAGTCGAGCACCGTCCGTCCTCTCGGAAACGGAACACTCACAGCCCTGATTCTGTTCTATTTTCCATCACTTATGGGCTAACGTCGCGCCAGCATTTTTTCCGCAGCCGGGGGACGCATATTGTAACTGGAACTCATGACGCGCCCATATGCACCGGCAGTGGCGATGAGCAAAATATCCCCTTCCTGGGACGGCGCGAGGGCACGATTATATCCGAGCGTATCACCCGTTTCACATATTGGCCCGACCACGTTGACCGTTTCGCGACGCGTGTCATCCAGGCGACTGAGATTCACGATTCGATGATAAGCTCCGTATAGAGCCGGGCGAATCAAGGTGTTCATCCCGACATCGATTCCCACAAAAGCCGTCTCACGTTTTTCCTTAACCTGGGTTACCTTGGCCAGCAACACCCCGGCACGCGCCACCAGATACCGTCCAGGCTCAAGCCAGATCGCCACCTCGGGATAAGCCAGCCGAATCGGTCTCAGACTTTCGTTGATTGCAACCGTATCCAAAACCGGCTGCCCCGGCCGTTCGGGAATCCCCAAGCCGCCCCCCAGATCCATATGACGGACATCGGGAAGCTGTTCAAGCAACGAGGTGAAGAAACGAGCGGTATCGATCCAGGCGTCATAGGTTAAAATGCCGCTGCCGGTATGCGCATGCAAACCGACGATACGCGCATCGGCCTTTTTCACCGCGTCCAGCAAGCGCGGAATCTGGGTAGGCAGAATGCCGAATTTGGAATGCTCCCCGGCGGTCTTCACGTGTTTGTGATGACCGCGACCCTTCCCCGGATCGATGCGAACAAAGATTTCCCGCCCCTTGAACAGGTTCGGCCAAGCTTCCAAAGGATAGAGATTGTCCAGGGTTACCGATGCCCCCAGCTCGAAGCCGTGCCGATATTCCTCACCCGAAGCGAAATTCGGTGTAAACAGCATACGTTCGGATTGCCCCTTAAGATCGGGAAAAAGTCGAACGATATGATCGAGTTCGCCCGGTGAAACGCATTCGAAACCGATCCCGGCATGGTAAAAACGGCTCAGAATATCCGGGTGAGCGTTGGCTTTGATGGCATAAAAGATCCGTTCGACATTGGACATCGCCAACAAGGACTCTGCAGCCTCATCGAGCGTTTCCTCATCGTAGACAAACAGCGGGCTTTCGTCCCGAGCCATATCCAGCAGCTCATCGGCCCGTTTCCGCCACCAAACGTGCGCACCGGAAACCTCATCATCCTCCATCTCGCGTTCTTCGGTTTGGTTTTCCTTGGGAGCCTCCAGCTTTTTCTGCACCAACAGCGCATGCAGCTCACGAACCAGCCGCTGCGCCTGGTCTTCGCCCACCACGAACGTCAGGTTGAGATCGTTGGCGGCCTGGGATACCAGATGGATTTTGTGCTCGCCGAAAACCTTCAGCGCCGGACCCAGTTCGTGCATGATACTGCGGATGTTGCGCCCCACCAGCGAGATGGCCGCACAGGGCCCGATCACGCGCGCGGCACAGACCTCCTGCAAATCTTCAAGTAAGGCCTCGATACTGGCGGGATCCAGTGCATTGGCCACCTGATCGAGGGACGCCGTAACGTTGGACTGGGAGGTGGAAACCAGATCAACACTCAAACGATGCTCGCTGAATTTGTCGAACACCCGCGCCAGAAAACCCACTTCCTGCCACATTCCCATGGTTTCCATTGAAATCAACGTAACCCCGGACTTGGCCGCGATCACTTTGACACGTGCCTCGTCGGAGCTGTCGAAGTCGCCGATCACCGTGCTTTCCAACTTCGGGTTGAGCGTACAGCGGATATGCAGAGGAATGTGATACTGTTTCACCGGGTCCAGGCAACGCGGATGCAACACCTGCGCTCCCGAACTGGTGATTTCCTGGGCCTCATCGTAATCCAGCCTTTTCAGCAGAAACGGCTCGGGAACCATGCGCGGGTTGGCCGAGAAGATACCGGCGACATCCGTCCAGATCTCGCAACGTTCCGCCTGAAGCTTGGCGGCAAAATAAGCGGCCGACGTATCCGACCCGCCGCGTCCTAAAAGAACCGTATCGCCGTTGGGATCGGAGGCGATAAAACCCTGCGTGAGAATGCAGTTAGCGGAACGACTTGCCATATCTTTTTGCATGACGTCGTCCGGCGTGAACTGGCAATGCGCCGATAGATAACGCTGAAGCGCGCGTGTCAGTTTCCGGCTATCCGAAACCAGATGTTCACGCGCATCGATCCAGTCTACATTCAACCCGCAACAATTGAGAAACGCCGCCCCCAGACTCGTCGACAACAATTCGCCATAGGCCATCACCTTGGCATGCAAACGCGGGCTCACTTCCTGAATCAGTGAGGCTCCCATCACGAGGCGCGAAAGCTGCTCGAAATGCGGAAGCAAGGTACTTTCAGGCTGAACCCCCAACTGAACGGCCAAATCGAGATGGCGTTGACGGATATCAGCTAAAATCGCCTCGTGACTCCCCTCGATAACGCCCTGTAACAGGCTTTCCAGCTCATCTGAAACACCGGATAAAGCCGAACAAACGACAAAGGGCCGTCGTCCGTTTTCAATATGATCCTGTACGATATCCCGAATGGTTTCCCATCGCTCTCTGGATGAAACACTTGTACCGCCGAACTTCAGAACAACCCAACTAGAAGCGTCCATAACACTCACAATCCTCCGTTAAACATCAACACAAAACGAAAACACACCTGTTTTCGCTGACATTCCCCCGTAATAAAGTGGCTGCCGAGCTTTGCTGCGGCTATCGATTATGGTCGTATAGCATACATTAATTAGATCAAAAATCAAGTAGTAAAACTTGTAAACAGCTAACCCTACACGCATAAACACGTCTCATATGCATACACAAACAGCTCCATCCAACCCCTGAACGTCATAGGTTGACAGACGTGCCGAAACACGCGGGGACGGACATCCGCTCACCCATATTTCGTCTGAATCAATCGATGTCTTCGAAGAAAGACGGGAAGCGGTGGGCCATATAGGGGAACACCACGTCCTCCACTTCGTCGGCGGTTTGGCAAAGCAACGCTCGTTCGGCCAGTTCGCGCGCTTCGGCCAAGGTCGAGGCCCGGATGATCTCCTTGACCGACGGAATGGCCGAGGCCGGCATATCCAGCTCACGCAAACCTAGTCCTAAAAGCAGCAAGGTGTATTCCATCTCCGACGCCATCTCGCCGCAAAGCGCCACCGGGATCGGAACCCGCGCGGCATGGTCGCAGGTCATCTTGATCATCCGCAAGATCGCGGGATGCAGGGGATTGTATAGAGTGGAAAGTTGATCGGCATCCCGATCCACCGCCAGCGTGTACTGAATCAAATCATTCGTGCCAATGGAGAAGTAATCGACTCGTGTAGCCAGATGGTCGGAAACGATAGCGGCCGAGGGCAATTCGATCATCACTCCCAGAGGAATATCCGGATTGAACTCAGCCCCTTCTTCACGCATGTTTTTCAGCACATCCTCAAGTAACACTTTAACGTCATCCACCTCGGCAACCCCCGAAATGAACGGCAGCAGCAGCTTGACATCTCCATGCACACCGGCCCGATAGATGGCGCGGATCTGATCGACGAAAAACTGGCGATCGCGGGCAATGCCCCGAATAGCCCGGCAACCGAGCGCCGGATTGGCCTCGTCGACGTATGGCCAGTAGGCCGGATATTTGTCGCTTCCGATATCCATGGTGCGGATGGTCACCGGCCCGCAGTCGCAGGATTCCACCAGACGTCTGTAATAGGCGTAATGCTCATCTTCGGTGGGGGGACGAGTCCGATCCATGTACATGAATTCCGTGCGGAACAACCCCACCCCTTCCGCCCCATGCTCGGCCAACGTGGGCGTTTCTTCCACGGATTCGATGTTACCCTTCAGCACAATACGAACGCCGTCCTGGGTAACGGCCGGGAGGTCACGGTTGACGTGCAGACGTTCGTTCCAATCGTCGTAACTGGCTTCCTTCTTGCGATAACGATCGAGCTGCTCCGCGTCCGGGTTTACAACGACCAGCCCGCGTGAGCCATCGATCACCAGCCAATCGCCCTGCTTGGCCACGGTAAGCAGATTTTCCAGTCCGAGCACCGCCGGGATCTCCATCGAACGAGCCACAATCGCGATATGACTCGCTTTTCCGCCGACTTCCAACGCGAATCCGCGTACCGGATGGGAATAGAAATGCGTCGCATCGCCGGGTGTAATCGTATGGGCCACCAGAATCGAGTCGGCCCGGATGTCGTTTAGCGCGCGGCGGCGCACACCCATCAGATTCTCCATCACCCGCCTACCGACATCCGCCAGATCGGTGATGCGCTTGCGCGCCATCTCGCCATCCATCCGGGAAAAATTATCGTTCAGCCGTTCCAGAGTGATTTTGAGCGCCCATTCCGCATTGAAGTGATGGTCACGAATCAGTTTCGACGGCTCGGCCGCCAACATATCATCCTTCAACATGTACTGGTGGGCTTCCAGAATGAAGTAGTGTTCCTCGCTGCTGTGACGATTGACTCGCCGTTTTTGTCGTTCCAACTGGTCGATGGCCCGCGTCACAGCCTGATCGTAGCGCGCCGCCTCCAACTCGACCTGTTCTCCGGCCAGTTCGCTCCAAGGGACTTTCAGCTTTTCGTATTCGATCGCTTCGACCCGGCCGATCCGAATGCCAGGTGAAACGCCGATGCCATGCAGGATGACGCCTTTTTCAGACTTTTCCGTGCTCAATGACATTCTCCCCTGCTACTCTTCACCAAACTTACTTTTAAACAATTCACCGATACTCTTCAAAGCCATCCTGGCATCGTCTCCGACGGCCCGCAAAGTCAAGCGTGTCCCCTTGGCGGCTCCCAGCATCAAAACGCCCATAATCGATTTGGTATTGACTTCCATCTCCTCGTTCGCCAAAAAGATCTCTGCCTTGAAACGGCTGGCGACCTTCACCAGCTTCGCACTCGACGAGGCATGTAACCCCAGTGCGTTCATCACTTCCACATCGATCTGCGCTTCCTCGATATGGCCCAGCGATTCATCGTCCGAAGCCGCTTCGGGTTGCTCCGCCAATTCACAGGCCGGACCGGCATGGATTTTGATGCTGTTCTTGGCCGACACCGATGCGACCCGGGCCAGTTCTCCAATCGAAAGGTTTTGGCGGTCGGACTCCAGCACTTTCAACAGCATCGCCATATTCAACCCGGTGATCATGGCGTGGCGACGCTCTTCGACGAAGCCCTGCGCGACATTGGAGGGCGTACCGCCGAAGATGTCCACCATCAGCAGCACCCCTTGCCCCCCATCCAACTCGGCGATTTCACGGCCGACCCGGTTGTACAACACCTGAAAGCTGGAGCCGGGCCGCTGCGAGACTGCTCGAATCTGAGGCTGCGCGCCCACGATCTGCTGCGCGTTCTGCAACAGGATTTCCCCGAGATTGTTGTGTGTAATCAACAAAATACCGATCATTCAGCTTCACCGTCCATTTAACGCCACTTAACGGGTGATATCCCGGTGACGAACAAAAACCAGATAGTCCGGCATTTTTTCTTTGAAAAAGGCGTTGAGCGCTTCCACCATCGAGATCGAGCGGTGCTTGCCGCCGGTACAGCCGACCGCCACCGTCAGATAGGTTTTACCCTCGCGCTCGAAAAGCGGCAGGGAAAACATCAACAAGCTTTCCAAGTGATCCAATAATTTGCCGCTTTCCTCGAACCCCATTACATAGTCGAAAACCTCATCGTCCAGGCCCGTTTTCGGCTTCAGATTTTCGATGAAATAAGGGTTCGGAAGAAACCGCGCATCGAACACCAGATCGGCTTCGAGCGGAACACCGTACTTAAAACCAAAGCTCATAAGCGTCACCGACAACGTGCGCTTGTCGGAGGCAGCGTCTTCGAAGGTCTGCACCCGGTGTTTGAGTTCATGCACCGTCATCGTTGAGGTATCGATCAAGGTCGTCGCTTGCGCCCGTAAAGGACTCAACAACTCTTTCTCACGCTCCAAGGCCACACGAATATCCACTCCCGCCAGGGGATGCCGCCGCCGCGTTTCCGAGAAACGACGAATCAGGATTTCGTCGCGCGCTTCGAGGAACACGATTTCCAGGCGATGCCCCGCCTCTTTAAGCGAGAGAGCTACCCGGCCGTAATCGGCCAGAAAGCTCAATTCACGCGTATCGATTCCCAAAACGACGGTATCGACCGGGTTGTCGGCGCTATCCATCGATTTGATCAGATCCGGGATGAGCGTCACCGGCGGATTGTCGATACAAAAGAGACCACGATCTTCAAAGGCCCGGATCGCGGTGGTCTTTCCGGCTCCCGACAATCCCGTCACGATGATAATGCGCACGTCGCCCTCCCCTCGGGTTCAGTTCTTTTCGCGATCGACTGGGTTGCCTCGCAATCGTTTGCGGATCAGATCGGCATTGATTTTCTTCTGAAAGCTCAAGGCCGTGTCGATTCCCTTTTCCTGCAAAAGGAAGTTGCGGGCGGCCACTTCCACAATGGCTGCCGTATTCCGCCCTTGAGAGACAGGCACCGTCAACAGCGGCACCTCGATGTCGAGAATCGTATAGGTTTTGTGTTCCAGGCCCAGGCGATCGTACTCGACCGAGCCGTCCCATTCCACCAATTCCAACACGACCTCGATGCGTTTGCGTTCGCGCACGGCCGTCACACCGAACAAAGCGGCGACATTGAGAATACCCAGCCCGCGCACTTCCATGTGATGCTGCACCACCGGGGAACAGCTCCCCCACAAGACGTTGGCATGGGCGCGACGGACCTGGACCACATCATCGGCTACCAGTTTGTGCCCCTTCAACAACAGTTCCAAAGCACATTCGCTTTTACCCACGCCGCTGATGCCGATAATCAGCACGCCGACCCCGAGCACGTCCATGAAAACACCGTGCACGGTGGTCGAGGCGGCCAGGTTGAATTCAAGGAAATGATGAAGCTGAATGATGAAAGCGGACGAAATCTCGTCGCTCTGCAAAACAGGAATTCCCTCTTCCTCGGCCAGCTCCAGCAGGGCCGCAGGCGGTTTGAGTCCGCGAGTGACGATGAAGCAGGGAACCCCTTTGCCGGCCACGCCCTTCAACACTTCCTTCTGGCGCAGGGCGGGGAGTGAATCCAGGTAGTCCATTTCGTTCTGGCCGAGAAGTTGAATACGCCCTTCGTGGACGTTCTCGTACAACCCCGTCAGCGTCAGACCGGATTTCTGAATACGGTATTGGCTGATACGACGACCCAGACCGGCATCACCCGCCAGCAGCTTCAGCCCCATGGGCTGATCCTTGATCTCCAGCAGGTCTCCGACCGTCAGCAGGATCATGGCCGCTCCTTCACTATTCTTTTATGGGCTTTCCGCTTTCATGACTTCGAAAATGCCTTCGGCATCTTCCGCCGCCATCACCCGCTCGATAAAAGCGGGTTGGTGGCACAACATGGAAATGGTTTTCAACGCTTCCAGGTGAGTGCCCGCCGCGTCTTCGGGTGCGACCAGCAGAAAGAACAGGTGGGCCGGTTTGCCGTCGACCGACTCGAAATCGATGCCCTTGACGCTCCGTCCGAAACAACAAACCACCCGGTCGAGGCCCGGCGCTTTGCAATGCGGAATGGCAACGCCGCCACCGATACCGGTACTACCGAGTTGTTCGCGTTTTTGAATCCTTTTAGCGACATCCACCGCATCCAGGAACGGGTGCGCCGCCACCAACAGACGGCTCAGCACCTCGATGACTTCCGTTTTCGAAGACGATTCCAGGTTTGCGTCGATCGTCGCCGTATCGAGCAAATCCTTTATCGTGACAGGCATTTCGCGGCCTCGCTTTCAAAATGTCTTTCGCCGGCCTGAAGAAGACAATATACCCATTGATTCTCGGTATTTAGCCACGGTACGCCGAGCGACATCCACGCCGTCAGCCTTGAGCAGGCTAACCAGTTTCTGATCGGACAGCGGCTTGCGCGGTTCTTCTTTTTCAACAAGCTGGCGGATTTTGGTACGGATCGTCTCTGAGGCGATTCCTTCGCCTTCGCTGTTGACGATACCGCTATTGAAGAAATATTTGAGTTCGAAAATCCCCTGCGGGGTATGCATGTATTTGTTGGTGGTGACACGACTGACCGTGCACTCGTGCATGCCGATATCCTCGGCTACGTCTCTGAGCACCATCGGCTTGAGCCGATCGACGCCTTCATCCAGAAACTCACGCTGTTTGCTGATAATCGACTCCGCCACCTTGTAAATGGTGCGTTGGCGCTGCTGAATGGAGCGAATCAGCCAGGAAGCCGACCGCAACTTACCCTTGATGTAATCGCGCGTTTCAGTCGGACTGCTTTTATCCTGCAGGGCGCGCTGATAGTACTGATTGACGCGCAGTCGCGGCAGGCCGTCTTCGTTAAGCACGATGGTGTAATCGTCGCCGATTTTGTAAACGTAGATGTCGGGAGTGATGTACTCCGCGCGTCCGTTTGAATACTTTGCGCCGGGCTTGGGGTCGAGACGGGTGATGGCACGCATGGCCTCTTCCACCTCGGCACGGCTTACTTTCAGCGTTTGCACCAAGCGGGGAATATTGCGTTTGGCAACCAGATTCCAATGCTTTTCGATCATCTGGCTAGCCAGAGCATGGCGGTTTTCACCGAATCGCGACTGTACGAAAAGCGCTTCACGCAAATCACGCGCCCCGATTCCCAGAGGATCGAAGCGTAAAACCACCTGATGGACCCGTTCGATTTCCTTCAGGGGACGTTCCATCTGGTGAGCCAGATCTTCCAAGCCGATATCGGCCATGTAACCATCGTCGTTGATGTTTCCGATGATTTCCTCGCCTACGTCCTGCAAATCACGCGGCAAGGTCGAGAATTTGAGCTGCCACATCAGATAGTCATATAAGGTGGACTCTTTGGCGTAAAACTCTTCGAAACCGGGCCGGTCTTCGCCACCGGTATCGCGCGGCATGATGTCGGATGGTCCATCGATGTAGCTTTCGAAGTAGTTGTCCCAATCCATCTCGGGCTGCTTGGGCTGCGCCTCATCCAATGTCTTTTGCAAATCGTGGGCCACGATTTGATCGCTGTCACCCAGATCGCTCACCGGCTGGGCCTGTTCCTGGCCGTTGCCCTCGTTATCGACCGTCGGTGGGTCGGGGATGTAATTTTCGTCTTCGTTTTCGTCCAGGGTGGGATTTTCAACCAGTTCGTTTGCCACCATCTGGTTTAATTCCATCTGGGTCATCTGCAAAAGCTTGATCGCCATTTGCAGTTGGGGTGTCATCACCAACTGCTGACTTAGCTTCATGTTGAGTTCAAGCTTCAACGCCATATATTACCCCGAATCGTCCTTTCTTTTACTTTCCAAGCCCTCATCTTCGCTTGTTGGCATTATTTTAGCATATGCAGACGGACTGTCCAACGTAAAATCCGGTCCGAGGTAACAACGACGCGCCTGAGGATGCTGCGCCACGGCCTCGGGAGGACCGTCGCAGAGCACCCGGCCGCCGTCCAAAATGACAGCGAAATCGCATATCTTCAACGTTTCTCGAACGTTATGGTCCGTCAGCAAAATTGCCACTCCGTCATCGGCCAGACGACGCAATTCGTCCTGTAAACGACGAATACCCAGCGGATCGACCCCGGTAAACGGCTCATCGACCAGAATCAGGCGCGGATCGGTGGCCATGGTGCGCGCGATTTCCAGTTGACGCCGCTCTCCACCGGACAGGCTTCCGGCGATTTGATCCCGCAGGTGTTCCAGACCGAAACGCGCCAACAACGCCTGCCGCCGATCGTCACGCTCGTCTTTGGGCCAGCCGAATTCCTCCAGAACCAACTTCAGGTTATCGGCGACGCTCAGCCGCCGAAACAGGGCCGGTTCCTGCGGCAGATAGCCCAGTCCCAATCGAGCCCGCCGGGATAACGACAAGCCGTCGAGCGTTCGTCCAAACGCTTCCACCGACCCTAAGGAGGCTTGCCGCAATCCGGCAACAATTTGAATACACGTGGTTTTTCCAGCACCGTTTGAGCCGAGCAAGCCGACGATGGAAGCCTTTGGAACCTGCAACGACAGCCCGTCTAAAATGGGACGACGACCATAGGTGAAATGAAGATCCCGGCATATCAGGCAGGGAGCGGGGGATGCTGGAGCGATCGGAATCGTTGAAACGGACATATCGGCCTCACGGCTTCCCGGACGCGGCCGCTGGCGTCACGGGTGAACCACTGGGTTCGACTGTTGATTCGTCCAAGCGCCACTGTCCTTTGGCCTGCTCCACCGTTACGCGGCCATCGGTCAGATGCACGACAATGCGGTTTCCCTGAAGGCGGTTGCCGCGATAATGGACCCGCGGCGCACCGGTTAGCGTGAGCGTTTGGGCCTGGTGATCGTAATCGGCCTTGGACGCCTCGGCTCGCCACTCGGCGCGCGTGAGCACCACCCTTCCCTCGGCCGTCAATGCTTGGATATTTCCTCGATCGTTGGCGCGGATCGTCAGCGTATCGCAGGCCAGCCGCACATCGGGCTGCACGGCGCGCACCTGTCCGTGAAAGACCACCCGCTCGCCCGCCTGCGCAATTTCGAGTGTATCGGCGCGCACTTCCAGCGGCAGATCGGCATTCCAACGAAACCCGACCGGCGTCTCAGCGGCCCAGCCGTCTAACCCGCCGAGCAGAAAACCCAAGGCGCACAGCCAAACCAGCGCCTTCAGCTTAGGTGTTTCGGCATGGGGAAATCGCGTCATGGTGCTTCGGTCCTTTCGCCCGTGTTATCTGCCTCGATGTTCACTTGCACCCGTGGCTCAAGCACGGTAAAGGTCTCGGTATCCAATCCGCCCTCCACCTGCCGACCGACCAGTTCAAGCGTTCCGATGCGCCCGCGCACGTTGCCTTTCAGCCGCCACCGTCGTGGATTCAAAAACAAGTTCAGGTCGTCACCGGCCAAACGCCCACCTTGCGCGAAGGTGAAGGTCGGACGGCCGCTCAGGCGGATGTCCCCGCTTTCGCGCTGCCAGTCGGCGCTTTCGGCCTGCAGGTCGATACGTCCCAGAGCGGACGATTCCCAGCGAATGGAAATCCCCTGTAGCAGCCAACGTTCTTCGCCGGGCTGCGTCTCGCCTCGCTCGGCCTGAAAACTCAAAGGCGCCTGTCCTTCCACGGGCCACGAACCGCTTAATCCCTCCACACGCAGACGTTCCAAGGGAGCCGGACCGGCGGGTCGGGCAACCGCCCGGTCGCCCAGCCAGGGACGCGCGCACAAAAGCAGCAGGCCACCCAGCAGGGCCGCCGATAAGAGACGAGATGAAAGGATGCGTGTCGTCATGGCGTCATTGTACCCGCCTCGCGCCGAACGGCAAGGTGTACAGGCGTGTTTTTCGCAGAATTCGCCGATTTGTGACGATTTACGGAAAATAGGTGGGAGATCAGCTTTTTTCCGTGACAGTAATCACTAGAATAAGCACGCCTTTGTCGTAACGCGGCCCACCGAGAATCATCATGCCGCCGTCTTTCAGGCGCAGTTCGGTATTGATCAGGTCGGCGATTTCGGCATGCAGGCGGATGCGCCGGTCGTCGTCTTTACCCAGCGGTTTGAGGGTAAGCCGCCGCTCGCCGGGCAGGTCGACGCTCACCGCCTTGCCGTAATGACCGTTTTGATGGTGATTGCCCAACAGACGGTAGGTGCTGAAGTCGAACAGATCGGCCAGACGCTTTTGTACGTCGCCGATTTTCGGGTCCACCTCGTGTCCCTGTTTCGATGCGTAGATGACCTGCACCTCGGTGACAACCGGATGGCGGCTGTCGTCGGCAAGCGCCACAGACTCAAACCCGGTCGTCCACAGCAGGACGCCCGTCAGAATGATCATCAAGTTGTAAAAACTTCCGCGGTTCATTCCATGCGCCCTTGCTACTCGTAAACCCAGATCACGGTTACCGGTTCTTCATCGCTCTTCGTTTCAAACACCACCGAGGTGGAACGGACGTTTTCGATGCGATCCACCACACAATCATTGGGATTTTCGCCGATGGCAGGCCGTTTGTCCCCGAAATCCCCTCCGAAAATCGCCATGGCGACCAACGTCAAGCCCACCAATCCGCCCGCCGCCACAAGGCCTTTCAGATTCAGCGCGGCACGTAAACGCGACCAGCCGGACACCGGTTCCGCGTCGAGGCGTTGCATCAGATTGGCGGTGAAGTTGGGTTCGTGGAAGGCTTCCAGGGCGGTTTCCGAATCGCGCCGCAATCCCTCGCGCAGCTTTTCGAGGCGCTCCAGTTCGTCTTTCAACTCGGAATCCCGAGCCAGCAGGCGCTCCAATTCGTGGACGCTCTGCGGATCCAGTTCGCCGTCGTGGTAGCGCTGCAACGTGTTTCGCTTGTCGGATGCATCGAAACTCATGCGTCTCCGCCTCCGTTCCGTAAATAGCCGTGCAACATCTTTTGCATATTCTTGCGTGCGTGAAACAACCGCGACATCACGGTCCCCTGACTGCTGTTCATCACCCGCGCAATCTCTTCATAGGTGAGCCCTTCAATCTCTCGGAGGACCAAAACGGCCCGATGGGTCTCCGAAAGCCGCGCCATGGCTTCCGATACACGCTCGGCCAGTTCTTTCGAGACCAACGCGCGATCGGGATTTTCGACATCCGGTTGCAGCGCGCGCCAATCGCTCTGCTCTTCGTTTCCGCGCCGCATTTCATCATGCTCGACGGTCTGGGTACGGGCGCGACGCTTGGCGAGATCGAAAGCCAGGTTGACGGTGATCCGGTAGATCCAGGTATAAAACGAGCTGTTTCCCTTGAAACCCGCAATGTTTTTATAGGCCCGATAAAACGCCTCCTGGGCCACGTCGGCCGCCTCTTCCGTGTCGCGCACGATGCCGAATGCGATGCCAAAGACCCGCCGCTGGTAGCGTTTCACCAGAATCTCGAAGGCGCGCCGGTCCCCGTCCCGGCAGCGTTGAATCAGCTCTCTTTCCTTCAGATCCATCACACAAAACGCCCAGTTAAGACATTCGACAGAGCGCCGGTGAGATTATTCACCGGAACCGGCCGAAAGCGCGTGTTTTTCGTTACTTGACATTGCCACCCGCAGCGGATGTCCGGCCCATGATCGGGGCATTGTAGCCCTTGCAACGACGGCGCGTCAAGCGCTGACAAAATCGGCTTGTGTTCAGACTCACTTTCTGCTATATCCAAGACCTCACTGGATTCGTAAAGGACGGTTTTGTATGCGATTTTGCCACCTTATGCTTATCCTTCTCATGCTCTCCGGCTTGGCCGGTCAGGCTTGGGCGCAGGACTACGATCCGATCTGGGACGACACCGACCCGCGCGACTGGACCTTCTCCGCCGCGCCGGGCTACGGCTTCCTGTATGTCAACGGTGAGGACGCCATCCGCCACGGGGGCTCGGCCCGCTTGATGAGCGGCTACCGCGTCGCGCCCGGCTGGCACTTGCTGCTGAAAGGTCGCCTGAGTCTCTACGACGGCGACGGTAACGATTTGCAGGGTATTTACAGCCAGTTCTCGTTGCTTGGCGCGTTTCGCTATACCTTCCTCGATGACTGGGTGCAGCCCTATGTGGGGCTTTCGGTGGGTTGGGTGCGTACCGAACTGGACCGCGAAATCGACACCCTCTACAGCACCCATTCGATGATCGTCGAACCCGACGCCGGGGTGGTCTTCCGCATCCTCGATTTCTTCTATCTGGGGCTCGAAACCTCGATTGCGCCTCAGTTCTTCGGCAACCACGACATCAACGGCTCCTTCCACTTCCAGAGCGTCGTCACGGCCGAACTGCGGATCTGATCCCCATCGACAAATGGCCTCCCTCTACGTTGGAACACGTTTTTTTTCGACGTCTGACCCTTCGATTCGATTCCGCTTCGCGCAATCACTCAGGGTTAGCGGTGAAACGGATTCTTTCGCTCGTTGTTTCCCCTTTTGCGTCGGAGCCGGGTCATTCCGAGTCGGGTTGCCACGCAAGCCGTATCGAGGGATTACAAAGTCGTAGCGCGTCTCCGTCGGGCTCCGGGCTTAGCGCTTTTCCAGTGGAACAAACTTCGCTTGTCCCATAGCACCCCAGGACTGATCAGCGCCGCCAGTCGTGAGAGTTCAGTCATTGCCCTATCGTTTTTCTTCAACTCCCCGACAAGTTTCCGGCTTTTTCAATCGCGATAAGTGAAGCAAGGTGCTATAATTTCAGTAAATAATGGATAAAATAGGGGAATGCGATCATGAAGAAAGTATTTCTGTATTCCGTATTGCTATTTGCCGGTCTGGCCCTTTCGCAGATCCTGCCTTCCCTATTCGGAGAGAACTACGACACGTTCGCAACATTGATCCGTATGGCGACAATGATCGGACTCGCCTTTATCATGATCCACGTCGGCTTCGAGTTTCATATCGACAAGTCGCAATTGAGTAAATATGGCTGGGATTACGTCGTCGCCTTCACCGCAGCTTCGTTCCCCTGGATTTTCGTTACCGGCTATTTTGTGTTTGTTATGCTCCCTCCTGATGTATGGTCAAATTTCGATGCCTGGACAGAAACGCTTTTGGCGGGGCGCTTCGCCGCTCCAACCTCCGCCGGTGTTTTATTCAGCATGCTGGCCGCGGCCGGACTTGGGGCGACATGGCTATTCAAAAAAGCACGCATCCTTGCTATTTTCGATGATCTCGACACCGTCTTGCTTATGATTCCACTAAAAATGCTTATGGTGGGTCTTGCTTGGCAATTGGGCTTGATTGTCGTGGTTATGGTGGTTTTTCTCACTTCGGCCTATATCTGGCTTCATCGAGTTCGCATCCCGGTGACCTGGGGATGGGTGCTGGCATATTCGGCGATAATCGTCGGGATAAGCGAACTGCTGTATGCAGGCAGTAAAATCGTTGATCCATCCGTCCCGATTCATATCGAAGTCCTGCTGCCCGCCTTCGTACTTGGATGCATCGGAAGACCCCGGCATATGTCGAAAACGGAAGAGGCTGAAAGTGTTGAGCATGAGTTGCATACAATCCTGGAACGCCCGGTTGAACAAGCCGCAGCAACCCTAGTATCGGCGGTCTTTATGGTCTTGGTCGGGTTGAGTATGCCAGCTATTTTTGCTAACGATGATGCACAACATCCAGCACCCAGCAACGAAATCCTACATGCTGCGGCTCCTTCCACTGCCGTCGATTTCCCGGAGATTCACGGAGGAAGTTCGGAAGCACGCTATCAAACCACTGTTACGGCGAGTCAGCCTGGAATGTCGTGGGGGATGATTCTAATGCACGTGTTGATCGTCACGATCATCAGCAATCTGGGAAAAATGTTCCCGGCTTTCTGCTATCGCCAGGAGGCGCACTGGCGACACAGGCTAGGCGTAGCAATCGGGATGTGGCCACGCGGTGAAGTTGGAGCGGGCATTCTTGTTTTAAGCCTCAGTTATGGCATCGGCGGTCCAATCGTAACGGTAGCGATGCTGTCTTTGGCCCTCAATCTAGCCTTGACAGGTGTGTTCATTCTGCTTGTCAAGAGGCTGATTCGCGGTGTCCCGGAACGAGTTGAGTAGCGTACAACCCGTTTAACAGCAAGATCGGGTGATTTTTTCCCGGCCTTCTTGCTCAATCAGTTCTGCAGGAATTGCCCATACAGTTCGGGGTGATTTCCGGCTTTTTGATGAGTTTCAGATAAATTCCGAGAAAGTACAATTGGCAACCAACGCAGATGCCGAAGGCGGTTTCAAGATACAGAAATAACAAACAAATCAGGCACAACATGCAGACGGGTTCGAACCATGTGGGGTCGGTCAGCAAGGGAAATGACATCGCGAAGATCGCCGTAGATAGACCCAAGCCCAGACTCCAGGCGAATTTTTTCTGAATCGCGCCGATGGGCAAAACATTCTGTCTGAAGTGAAACAATCTGGAGATGAATACCGTTGGCGCGAATTTGGGATTGATGAAGATCCCGATTGAAAAGTTCAGCACCAAGAAACCCGCAAAATAGGGAATGATGGCGAAGTTTCTCAGGATAAATCCATTGATGGAAGCGATTGAACCCAGCAACAGCATAATCCCGGCGCTTCCCCTCATGATCCGTTCATCGAGCACATGGTAGCCATGCTCGTCGCTGTACTCACCGAAGCTGATGATCGACATTCGTGTTTCCTTTGATTGAAATTTCATTTTCGCAAAAGCGAAGTTGTTCGAGTGTCACGTTGACGTCGTTCAACAATATGAAGCCCAAACATAGCACAAGTTATGCGGTTTGCAAATGTCCACGCGTCGGAGCCGGGTCGCGACTTTCGAATTAGGATTCTCATATGATTGTCGATGGAACTGCACTCCTGCGGCAGGGTTCGCGTCCGGGTGAGGTGGCCATGGGAGAGGTCCCATGTTGGCGCGCGGCTCCGGCAGTCGGGTGGCCGGTCTTTAAAGGCCGAACGAAACAAGGGCGTGCCACGGTCTTGTTTCGTGATGGGAAACATGGCCATGCAGACTTGTAAGAAATAGGATACAATTCAGGGGACAGATAAACACGACAACCCGCCAAGCGGGAAAGCGCAAGTTGAGGAAATTATTACCGACACATTACAGCCTGGGTTTTGCACGATCATCGTCGACGGATATGATGTAGACGATGAAGGCTGGTATTCGTTGGATAATTGGGGAACAGACTGACATGTTAAAGCATAAAAAACATCTGGCATTGGCGTTTTTTCTTCTCCTGCTTATCGGAATGATCGGTTGCAACGAGTCCTCTGATGATTCAGCGGGAGATGGCGACATAATCGACGGCGATCAGGACAAGACCGATGGCGGCAGCGGGATTTGCGAGCCGGAAGCGCTGCGCTGTCGTCCGGGCGACGACCTGGTGGTCGAAATCTGCAAATCGGATGCTTCGGGCTGGGCGGAATTCCGGCGCTGCCCAGATGGACAAGTATGCTATATCAACGCCTGTAAAGCGATTGATACCGACGGCGATAAGCCAGATGGTGACACCACAGATGGAGACACGCCCGACGGCGACACGCCCGACGGCGACACGCCCGACGGCGACACGCCCGACGGCGACATGGATATCGAATATTCAGGCCGATGCCTGCCGTTCTGCGAAAAGTACCTGGAATGTTATCCCGACGACTCGGGGACGCTCGGCGATTGCATGAACATGTGCCAGACTCTCAACCTCCCGAAGGAAGTAACTGACTGCGCCGAGCACGAAGACTGCGCCAGTTATGGCCAGTGTGTGGATGCAATCCTCGACGGCGATGGACCGGATCAGGATCCCGATTCGACGGAAGCTCGTTGCGAGCGCTTCTGCCGGATGTTTGAAACCTGTGATGATGTTGTTTACGGCATCTGCTACGACGACTGCCTCCAAACCCCACCAGCCGAAAGTTTACTTATCTGCGGCGATGAAACGGAGTGTTCAGCGTTCAATCAGTGCGTTGGAATTGTGGATGGCGATCTGGACGAAGAAGAATGGCCCGAACGCGAGATGGTCGATTATGAATATCAGGATGGTGAAGCTTCGGTGGCCAACTGCTGGAATCATCCCGAGATGGTGCCGGTGAACGGAAGCTTCTGCATCGACCGCTACGAGGCCACCGTGCGGGCCAATGCCGATTGCACGGGTACGATTTACGGACAAAACGAGGATGACTACCCGAGCGGTTTCGGCAATTGCGTGAGCTGCCTGGAAGATGAAATTTGTTATGAATGGGAAAAAAACGGCAAGGCGGGAGGAGTTGCCGGTTGTGCAACCGACGATGCAAGCGAATACGCCCCGCAGAGCACGCCTCTATATGCCTGTTCCGAGGCTGGTGTGCTTCCCTCGCGGTTCATCACCTGGTATCAGGCAAACAAAGCCTGCGAAAATTCAGGTAAAAGCCTTTGTGCGCGCAGCGATTGGGAAGCTGCCTGCATGGGACCTCAAAACCTTGTTTTCCCCTACGGCAACAACTTTATCTCTGGGCTTTGCTACGACGAAACAGCTTCCGATGCGAGTGGAATCAACGCTCCAACACAAACGGGCGTAATGAGTGGATGTTACTCCGACTATGGAATATTCGACATGTCAGGAAATGTTCAGGAATGGTTGCTTGAATATAACGAATACCTTCGTGCTTATGCCATAGGAGGCTATTGGCAGATTGATACTACAACCTCTTTTGACTGTAGCGGAGATACTGGAGGATTAATTAGTAATAGTCTTAAAGCGGCAACAGATCTGACTGGTTTCAGATGTTGTAAATATTCTCCTCAATAGCACGATCAGGCGCAGTATACGTCAGTAGTTGGTCGGGCGGCCGGTCTTTAAAGGCCGAACGAAACAAGGACGTACCACGGTCTTGTTTCGTGATGCGAAACATGGCCATGCAGACTTGTAAGAAATAGGATACAATTCAGGGGACAGATAAACACGAAAACCCGCCAAGCGGGAAAGCGCAAGTTGAGGAAATTATTACCGACACATTACAGCCTGGGTTTTGCACGATCATCGTCGACGGATACGATGTAGACGATGAAGGCTGGTATTCGTTGGATAATTGGGGAACAGACTGACATGGTAAAGCATAAAAGACATCTGACATTGATTCTTCTTCTGTTTCTGGCTGTCGGAATGATCGGTTGCAACGAGTCCTCTGATGATTCAGCGGGAGATGGCGACATAATCGACGGCGATCAGGACAAAACCGACGGCGGCAGCGGGATTTGCGAGCCGGAAGCGCTGCGCTGCCGTCCGGGCGACGACCTGGTGGTCGAAATCTGCAAATCTGATGCTTCGGGCTGGGCGGAATTCCGGCGCTGCCCAGATGGACAAGTATGCTATATCAATGCCTGTAAAGCGATCGATACCGACGGCGATAAGCCAGATGGTGACACCACAGATGGCGACACGCCCGACGGCGACACGCCCGACGGTGACATGGATATCGAATATTCAGGCCGATGCCTGCCGTTCTGCGAAAAGTACCTGGAGTGTTACCCCGACGACTCGGGGACGCTCGGCGATTGCATGAACATGTGCCAGACTCTCAACCTCCCGAAGGAAGTAACTGACTGCGCCGAGCACGAAGACTGCGCCAGTTATGGCCAGTGTGTGGATGCAATCCTCGACGGCGATGGACCGGATCAGGATCCCGATTCTACAGAAGCTCGTTGCGAGCGCCTTTGCCGGATGTTTGAAACCTGTGATGATGTTGTTTATAGTTTTTGTTTCAGTGATTGCCAGAATACACCACCAGCGGAAAGTCTTCTAATCTGCGGCGATGAAACGGAGTGCGTAGCATTCCATCAGTGTGTCGGCGTCGTGGATGGCGATCTGGACGAAGAAGAATGGCCGGAGCGCGACACGGTGGATTACGACTATCAGGAGGGGGAGCCATCGATAGCCAACTGTTGGAACCACCCCGAGATGGTGCCGGTGAACGGAAGTTTCTGCATCGACCGCTACGAAGCAACCGTTCGGGCCAATGCCGATTGCACGGGTACGATTTACGGACAAAACGAAGACGACTACCCGAGCGGTTTCGGTAATTGCGTGAGCTGCTTGGAAGATGAAATCTGTTTTTACATGAAATTAAATACAAGTAAAACTGTGCTGGCTGGTTGTCCTACAGACGATGAAAGCGAATATGCTCCCCAAAGCACTCCGGTTTACGCTTGTTCTGAGGTTGGTGTTATTCCCTCTCGTTTTATCACCTGGTATCAGGCAAACAAAGCCTGCGAGAACTCAGGTAAAAGCCTTTGTGCTAAAAATGACTGGGATGCGGCTTGTGTGGGACCGCAAAACTATACTTTTCCTTATGGAAACGATCTCATTCCAGGTATTTGCTACGATGAAATAGCTTCTGATTTAGCTGGTGTAGATGCCCCGACTCAGACTGGCTTGATGAATGGATGCTACTCCGACTTTGGCGTATTCGACATGTCAGGAAATATTGAGGAATGGTTGTACGAATACGATCAATATTTAAACGCATATACGGCAGGTGGAGATTGGAGACTCGATTCTCCTTCAGATCTTGATTGCAGTCAAGAAACGGGATCTTTGGGAAGTATGGGGCTAAAAACAGCAATTAACCTTATAGGGTTTCGCTGTTGTAAATATTCTCCTCAATAGCACGATCAGGCGCAGTATACGTCAGTAGTTGGTCGGGTGGCCGGTCTTTAAAGGCCGAACGAAACAAGGGGGTGCCACGGTCACCCGCCTCATATGCCAAAACAATCGTCACGCCAATTTGAGCAAGAAGTAATCCATTAAAAAACCTCACCCATCCGCTGTCGCGGACCCTCTCCCCAAGGAGAGGGCAAAATCCCCCCCTCATAAAAACCTTGTCATCCGGCGCGGGACTTCGTAAGCTGACTGCCTTTGGTGAGTGATAAGGGACACACGGCGATGAAACGCTTTCGTAACGAAGTCTGGCTCGGCCTGTTTTTCCTGCTGGTGGTCGGCCTGTTGATCTATATGTACCACGCGGTGGGCGGTCGCAGCGCCGCGCGCCATATCGAGGTGGAAGCGGTTTTCGCGTCCGCCTCCGGGCTGGTCCCCGACAATTACGTCATGGTGGCGGGCGTGCCCATCGGCATGGTGGAGACCATCCGCGTCGAGCACAATCGCGCCGTGGTGGCGATGAGCATTCAATCGGAAGCGGGCCTGCGCCAAGACGCCCGCGTGCGCATCCGCGCCAAGAATCTTTTGGGCGAAAAATACGTCGAGCTGGTTCCGCAAAGCCCCGAAGCTCCGCTGCTGGTCGGCGGCGAACGCCTCACGCTCACCGAAACGCCGGTGGAAATGGACGAAGTCTTCGCCGCGTTGCGTCCCTTTTTCGAGCAGCTCGACCCCATGGCGCCCAAGCTGCAGGCGGTTTTGGGCGAACTCGAAACACTCTTGAAAACGCTCAACGAAACCGGCGGCAACAAACGCGAAACCCTCGAACGCATCATCGACCGCACCGACGAATTGCTCGGCCAGACCAACCGGCTGATTGCCGGTAACGAAGCGCGCCTTGGACGCATCGCGTCAAGGCTCGACGATTTGAGCCTCACGGCCTCCAAACGCGCCCCGGCGCTGCTGGCCCAGGCCGACGCCACCCTGAAACGTCTCGACCGGATCGCGCAAGCGGTACCCATCGGCACAATCGAAAAGATTCCGGCCACTTACGCGAAACTCGATCAAGCCCTGGATCGTCTTTTGCCCCTCGCCGAACGGCTCGGCGGATCGGGCGAACGCGTGGAAAATATTCTGAAAAGTCTTGACATTTTGCTCCAAAGGCTATTAAATATCGATGAGCTGGTAGTTAGACGATTTTTACAGGAGGAGGGGGTCAATATTAATTTGACCCAAGACGCGGCTTCGCGGCAACGTATTGAGCAACTCGAGCATGAACGTTCCGACGAAGGGTCTTTGAAAACCGACCACCGGCCTTAGTTTTCGGGAATTTCGGAAGACGATCGCCGGTTTTGGAATCATGACTTCACGGACTCTCGCATTGGCGAGAAACTGAAAATATATCGACAACCAAATAGGTTACGGATGTAGGGAATAAAACCTTTCCCCCGATTTTCAAGAATCGCGGGAATCAAGGTGCATTTTCGGCTACTGGGTTTTTGGTTTGAGACGAGGGGTGTTGAAAACCAAGTTTTGGCACATTGTATTCAGCAAAGGAGAAAGAAACGATGAAGAAAGCACTTTTGATCATGATGGCTCTGTTGGCGACGATGGTTCTTCTGGTTGCCTGCGGCGACGACGATGAAGAAATCGAAGCCGGTGCCGAAGGCGGCGCGTGCCTCGAAGACGGCACCTGCAACGACGGCCTGATGTGCAACGAAGAAGACGTTTGTGTTGCCGAAGCGGCCGATGGCGACGATCCTGACGGCGACGATCCCGATGGCGACGATCCTGACGGCGACGAGCCGGAATGCGTCGAAGACGCGGACTGCCTCGGCATCTCGATGTGCGGCGACGATGAAGGCGAAGCGTTCTGCTCCCTCGAAGTGGCCGACGTCTGCATGGACGGCGACTTCAACCAGGATTGTGCCGGCACCTACGAGATGAACACCGTCAAATACGGCGCCTGCGCCGAGATCGATTGCACGAGCGACGACGACTGCGACGGCCTCGAGACCTGCGACGATCCCGACAAACCCGCCCGCACCGCTTCCTGTGACACCGATGCACAGAAATGCATGCTGACCATCGACTAACAGTCGAGCCAATCCGGCACTCAAAGGGCCTCCCATCCGGGGGGCCCTTTCTTCGTTTATGTCACGCAAACCCGAACGACTGCTCCCCTCTTCCGACGCGTCTCGATACGCTCGATGCGCTCGATGTCTCTTCTTTCGCTCGAACGCGATCCGGTCGCTCCATGCGCTCGATACGCTCGATGCGCTCGCGGGTCTTTTCGCGAAATCATTACGTTTTTTCGCCCCATCATTTTCCGGGAGGTGATTTTCAGATGGGAATAGTATACTTGCCGTAATACGTCACACGCAGGTGAGCGATCCGCCTCCTCTTTCCGACCTCGACCCGACACGCCAAACGGTCTGTCCAAACCAGTCGAAACGATTTTCACTCGTAACTTCAGCTAGTTGAAGCGCACAGAGCGAGCCGGAAAAACATGTCCGGGTTGCGATGCCGCTCGGCCGAAAAGCGATTCGAGGTCCGCGCAATTGCTATAGTCAGTATATTATACTATTACGACTTGTTAGGACTCCCTATTTAGGAGTCCTATCTCCTTGATATCATTATTTTATTGCAGATTCCAGCAAGACGTTACTGAGACGAGCGGCGCGGAAGCGCGTGAATTCGCGTATTACGGAGTTATTCCGGAAGGTTACAAGGTCACTACCCGGTATTTTCACCCATTTTGGGACCATTTTCAGGCTCGTCGGAACCCCTCGCCGATCACCTCGTGCACGTCGGTTACGGTGACGAAGGCACGCGGATCGCGTTCGTATATGAGGTTTTTTACGCGCACGATCTGACTGCGCGAACACACGACATATAAAAATCCGCGTTCTTTCCGGGTGTAGCCGCCCATACTTTTCATGATCGTCACACCCCGATTCAATTCCTTCATGATGCCTTCGGCAATTTTCTCTTCGCATTCGCTCACGACCGTCACCGCCTTCGCGCGATAGGCCCCCTGCTGCACCACGTCGACCACGCGCGCGCCGATAAAGACGGCTACAAGAGTATACATGACTTGCGCCTGCGTGAGATAGATCAGCGAAATCCCCATCACCACGAGATCGGCGTAAAACATCGACACGCCCATGCCGATCCCGAAACGCTTGTTGACGATCCGTGCAATGATATCGACGCCACCGGTGGTTCCGCCGTTTCTGAAGATGACGCCCAACCCAAGCCCCATGCAGGCTCCGGCGTAAGCGGCGGTCAGCAGCAGATCGTCCATCGGCAGGCGGTAACCGTCGAACAGCCACAAAGCCCCCGACAAGCACAGCGTCCCGTAGATGGTCCAGGCCATATCGCGCGCGCCCAGAAACATATATCCCAGCACGAACAAGGGAATATTGATGAGGATCACCGATAGGCCGGGATTGACGTTGAGCGCGAGCTTGATCAAAATGCTCAGCCCCGTCACGCCGCCTTCCGCCAGGTTATTGGCGATGTTTAAGTAATTGATGCCGAAGCCGATCAGGGCCGTCCCCAGCAAAATGGCCGTTCCGCGTTTGAGAATCATCCAAGTTGCCATTTTCGTCTCCTGCATGAAAATTCCCGCCGCACCGTCCCGCACTGGCCGCCTTCACGGCCGAGCATATCTATAGGGTTTTCACCACCGTGTCAAGGCCGAATCCGAACCTGATCGATTTTCTTGCCTTTCCGTTTTTCAATACCCCTTTCCAGAATATTCCAGGCGAAATACTTAAGAAATATTAATTGGACAATCGGTCGATTTCTGACTATTGCTCTCCGGGTAAACGAATGTAAGCCGCTTTTTAGGTAGTAATCACGCCCTTCGCATCATTTTCAAGAAAAGAGAATGTAAGATGTATCACACGTTCAGCCCTTTAAGACCGGTTCTTATTTTACTCATCCTTTTCATGGCTCCTTACACCCTTGGCGCACAGGAAGCGGATACCGATACCCCATCGACACCGGTGGTCCCGGCCACTTCCGCTGATGTAGCGCCGCAGACGGCATCGAGCGATACCGCGATTGACCCGCCCGCTGCAGCTTCCGAGCCAGCCGAGCAGGCGACCGACCCGGAAAGCAGCGAACCGTCCGCCGCGCAACCGGACAGCAGCGCCGCCCTGGACGAAATCGTGGTGACGGCCAATCGCCGCAAGTCCTCCTGGAAAGACGCTCCGGCCATGGTGACGGTCATCGGCAAAGACGAGCTGCAACAAGCCCCCGAAAAAACGGTGGATGATTTTCTCAAGCGCATCCCCAGCATTTCTTATTCCCGCCAGCATGTAGCCGAGTGCGGTCCCGGCCGCGACATCACACTGCGCGGGATCCACGAGCAAAAACGCACCCTGATCTTGTTGGACGGCGTCCCGGTGAACGACGGCGTCACCGGCGCGGTCAACTGGTCGCTGATGCCGCCGGAAGCACTGGAACGGATCGAAATCGTTCGCGGTCCCATGTCGGCTTTGTACGGCTCCGGTGCGATGGGGGGCGTAATCAATCTGATTTCCCACAAACCACGAACGGAAAACGAAACCACGTTGAAGGGCGGTTACGGCAGCCTGGACACCTACACCGCCACCTTGCTGCAGGCGGGCATGTTTGAAAAAGGCGGCTACTCGCTCGGCGCAAACCTGTACAAAACAAAAGGTTATATTCAAGCCAAAGAGCCCGAAGCCTATCACGTGAAAAACGCGCGTACCGACCTCAGCCTTTTCGGTAAAGCCTACGTGATGCCGGACGACCGCTCCACGCTCACCCTCGGGTTGAGCTTCGTCAACGAAGACTTCAGCCGAGGCATTCAAACCGACAACCAGAACAACACCACTCTGACCACCAACTTGACCTACGAACGGGAGATGGGCAACCGCATCGATCTGACCGCCACCCTCTACGGACATTTTCTGTGGCGCGAAGTCGACCTGGGCGCGCGGCCGGACTACACCCTGCACGATCACACCGAATTCGACGAATCGAAGAAATTCGGCCAGCTTTTCAAGGTGGACTTCAAGGTCGCCGACTTCAACACCCTGACCGTCGGCATCGACTCGGCCTATTCGACGATGGACAAACACAACGAATACGATCTGGTCGAGCGCAAAGGGAAAGCGAAAGGCAACAATTTAAGCGCCTCGCTTTTCGCCCAGGACGAAATGGATTTCCATATCGATGAACACACGATTCTGCTGACTCCCGGCTTGCGCGTCGATTATTTCAGAAGCGGTGACGGCGAAAGCTCCGATACGAGCCCCGGCCCTTATGCGCCGGTGGATGAAACGTATCAGGACCGTTCCTGGGTGGCCATCAATCCCAAGCTGGCCTTTGTGTACCGCTACGCCGATTTGACCACTCTGCGCGCCTCCGTCGGACGTTCCTTCGCCGCCCCGACCCTGTTCGAGTTGTACACCGTTTTCACCCGTGGTCCGATGCTGCTCTACAGCAACCCGAAACTCGACCCGGAAAGCGCGTGGTCGGCGGAAGTCGGCCTGGATCAATGGATTTTGCACAACTTCCTCGGACGCGTAACCGGCTATTACACCCGTGGCCAAGACTTCATCGGCTCACGCACCATCGACGTCAATGTGAATCGAATGGACAACATAACCGACGTTCAGGTGATGGGGCTCGACGGCGAGTTGCGCTACGATATCAACAAGATGTGGACCTTGTACGGCGGTTACACCTTCAATCATTCGACGATCGTCAAGGACGAAGCCGATCCGACCATCGAAGACAATCACCTGCCCTTCGAGCCGCAGCATCGCGGCCGTCTCGGTGTGCAATTCCAATACCTGAAATGGATCGCCATCGATCTGAGCGCCCGCTATGAGGGCGAGCGGTTCACGGATCTGGTCAACACCCAGGCCACGAAAATGCACGATTACATTTCGCTCGATCTGGGCGTGAGCGGCTCCGTAATCGATATGATCAATTGGAAACTGAGCTTCGAAAACATGCTCAACACGAAGTACGACGTATACAGCGTGCCCAATGTGCCGTCCGAATCGCCGGGTATCCTGGTCAACGGATCGGTTGCGCTGAACTTCTAGCGAACAATGGGTTTTGTCGAGGAAGCGAAACATTATTTACGCTCCCACTTAGGAATACCTCATGCGATGGATCCACACAGCCACTCTGTCCGTAACGCTCTTTGTCCTGGCTTTGTTTCTGTTTCCGCCTTCCGCCCCCGCCCAGACTCCCGCAGAAAAGACCGTGTCGTTCGGCATCATCGGGATGGCGGGCGGCGCGGTTCAGGCGCTGTCGGCCTATGAAAACGAGTTGAATGTAACCGTCACGTCGCTCAAGCCCGAGCGTTTCAGACGCGAGCCTCTGCCGGACCTCGCCGCTTACGACGTCATCATCACGTCTTTCGCCACGCCGGATCTGAAAGAACAATACAAACAGAGCCTGAAGGCCGCCCGGACGAAAAACAGCGACCTCAAGGTGTTTTGTGTGGGTCCGGCGCCGATCTGCGAGGCCTGGACCGACTGGGTGGGCAAAGAAAATATCCACACCGACCCCAAAATGGCCGCCTATTACGGGCTTTCCAAAGAGTCGATGCGGGACATGCTCCGTTACACCCTGATCACCCACCTGGGGCGTAGTGGGGTGGTCTCGCCGCCGGGATCTGGGCCGTCGATCAAGATGTATCACCCGAAATACCCACAGCTGGCCCACATCCCGGACTTTCTCGAACGAGCGGCAAAAGACGGTTGGGACACCCGACAGGCCCCGCGCGTCGCCTTGGGTTCGTGGCGACACCACGTGTTGTTTCATCAACCCAAAGTGATCGATGCACTGATGCGGGAGCTGGAAAAACGCGGCATGCTGGCGCTTTGCCTGGTGGCCGACGATGCCGGGTTCACCAAACGGCTCACGGAATTCAAACCCGACCTGGTCATCATGACCTCCCACACGCGGGAAACCCCCGATTTCTGGAAAAAGCTTGGTGTCCCGCGGTTGCACGCGCTCTGGTTCACCCATGAATCCATCGATCAATGGCGCAAAAGCAACCAGACCGGCATGGTCAAGTCGTCCCAGTTCCACCAAATCGCCTCCTCCGAATTGAAGGGCGCGACCGAATGCCTCACCGCCGGAGGCACGGAATCCGGGGGCGACGGCGGCGAGGAAATCCTGCCCATTCCCGACCGCATTCGGCGCATCGTCGGACGTGCCCAGGCCTGGATTGCGTTGTCGCGCATACCGGCCGCAGAAAAGAAACTCGCGCTCGTCACCTACGATCGAGAAGCGGACAAAGCCGGGTTGATGAGCGGTCCGGCGCACAATCTCAATGCGCCGCGCAGCATGCTGGCCCTTCTCGACGCGCTGCAAAAGACGGGCTATACGCTGAAAGACATTCCCGCCAATGAGGAAGACCTCATCGCCCGCCTCGTGGATCATGGCCGCCAGATGGGCTCCTGGGAACCGGGTTCGCTCGACAAACTGGCCCGTAGCGGGCATGCGATACTGGTACCGGAAAAGCAGTATCGAACCTGGTTCGAAGAACAGGTGCCCGAGTGGCGACGCAAGGAAGTCGTCAAGCAATGGGGCGCGGTTCCCGGCGAATTCATGGTGTGGACCCACAAAGGCAAACGCTTCCTGGTGCTGCCGAAGCTCGATCTGGGAAACGCGGTTTTGCTGACCCAGCCTCCCAAGGGCGAAACCATCAGCGCCTCGCTGAAAGTGGAAGACCCCGACGAAAGCCTGCTGCCGCCCACCCATCACTACCTGGCCACCTATTTCTGGCTGCAGAATGCGTTCAAACCCGATGCCCTGGTGCATTTCGGCTCGCACGGCTCGGAGTGGTTGTTTCCGGGCAAGCAGGCGGTGCTCTCGCGCGCCGACTGGAGCGATATTCTTATCGGCGATCTGCCCAACATCAACCCCTGGCTCTCCAGCAACACCTCCGAAATTCTACCCTGCAAACGCCGGGCGCGAGCGGTTACCGTTGATTTCCTGCCGCCTCCGCTGATGGAAGCGGGCCTGTCGGACGAGCTTCTGAACCTGGAATCCTCGATCAACAAGTACCAGGCACTCGACGCGGGGGCCTTGAAAAAGAAATTCGCCGAATCGGTCACCCGGCAAGTGGAAGCCTGCAAACTCGATCGCGATCTGGATCTGCAACTCGCCCCGGGAGCCTTGCTCGGTGAGGCGGAGATCGAGCGGATCGCCAAGCATCTGCACGACCTGGGCAACGAATTGATCCCTGCCAGCATGCATGTACTGGGTCAGCCGCCCGCCGATGATCTGCGCATTCCCTACCTCGTTTACAGCATGGGAAAACGCTTTCTGAAAACCGCCGCGCCGCTGTTCGTAACCCCTGAGAATCCCACGCCCGACGACGCCTTCCTCAAGCAGAAAGGCAAGGAAATCCTGACCCTGATGCTGAAGCAGGGTTTGTCGGCATCCGACGCGGTCAAGGCTTGCGGGGGGCATCTGCCGCAGGGCGCTCTTCCGCAAAAGGTGGCGGAAAGCCTCCAGATCGCCGTCGAAATGAATGCGGGACTGTTGAGCAGCCGCCGGAAATCGACGGTATTTTAGAGGCTTTGGAGGGGAAGTTCATCGAGCCGGGGCCCTCGGGCAACCCGGAGCGCAATCCGTCCGTCGTGCCCACCGGCCGCAACATGTACGTGATGAACCCGGAAGAGCTGCCCTCGCGCGCATCCTGGGAACTGGGCACGAAATTGATTCGGGATTATCTGCAAAACGAGCTGGACACCAAGGGCCGCTACCCCGGCAAAATCGCGTTCAGCCTGGTGCCCTTTGCCGCGTACAGCGATTTCGGTATCATCGAATCGCAGATTCTCTACCTGATCGGCGTGCGTCCGGCATGGGACGCCAAGAACCGCGTGCGCGACGTGGAACTGATTCCCGCAGCCGAACTCGGCCGTCCGCGCATCGATGTGTTTCTGTCGGCGCGCAGTATCTACCGCGACGAGCTGCCGTCTTTGATGAAGCTTTTAGACAAAGCCATTCGCCTGGTGGCGTCCCTGAACGAAAAGGACAATCGCGTCTACCAAAACAGCCAGGCCACCCGCAAAGCGCTTGAAGCCAAAGGCTTCTCCTCTCCCAAGGCGCAAACCCTTTCAAAGGCGCGCATGTACGGCGCGGAGCCGGATGAAATCCTCGACGCTCACAACTGGTTTTTCTATCTCACCGAACGCTCCGGCGAATGGGAAAACCGCGAAGACCTGCTGGACGTCTACCTGCAAAACTCGAAGCACGTTTACACACAAGGGGCGTGGGGCGATATGGCTCCCGAAGCCTTTGATTCGACCATCCAGGGAACCGATCTGATTCTGAAAAGCTGGTACGATAACCGCGATTTCGTTTTGTCGAACAAGTTCGCCTGGTGGGTGGACGGCACCTTGTCGCTGGCGATCAAGCATCTCACCGGAAAAGAGCCGGACTATTTATTCGTCGACGTGCGCGATACGGACGAGGCGCAGATCGTCGATTCGGGGGCGGTGGTGCAAAAAGACTTCCGTGCCCGTCTAACCAATCCCAAGTGGATCGCAGGCATGCAAAAGGAGGGATACGCGGGCGGCAATATCATCGCCAAAAACATCGACAACCTTATGGGCTGGGAGATCATGCGCGAGGACAGCATCGCCGATTCAAACTGGAACGACCTTACGGATGTTTACCTGCGCGACCGCCATCAACTCGGCCTGCGGCACTGGTTCGACACCACCAACCCCCACGCCTTCCAAAAGCTTTCCGTCACCCTGCTGGAAACCATCCGCAAAGATTTCTGGAAAGCGGACGACGCCACACGGCTGGAAATCACGGCCGCCTATGCCGAATCCGTGGTCAAACATGGGCGTTCCAGCGGAGTACGCGAAGGCGGAAACGACAAACTGGAGACCTTTATCGACGAGACGCTGTCCGCGCCGAAAACCCCGGAGATGGATGCCCTGCTCAAGCAATATCGGGAGAAATCGGCGGAGCTCACCACTCCCAGCGATCCCGCCGAACCGGGACACGAACCCATCGCAGGCAAACGGCTCGACAAGAAAGCCGACGATCCCAAGCCCAACGCGGATAGGCAAAACGATTACACGCTGGTTGGGGTGATCGGATTGGCTTGTCTGATCATATTGGCCGGTTTCCTTGCGCGTAGCCGCCGCAGCAGAAAACAAGGACACATCCATCATGATTGATCTCGCCATCGCCATCCTGTACAGCATTACGGTTGCGCTCAAGGCTCCCGTCGTGCTGGGGGTTTTATTGGCTTTGATCTGGGCCTTGTTCGAAATCGGCGCGTTCCTGCGGGAATGGTTCGAACGACGACACCGACATGGCGACTGGCAATCCTGCGTCTCGGCCTTCGCGCTTGGCGAAAAGGTGGATGAAAAGGAGTTGCTCGACCTTCTGACCGGCCCCCACGCGCCGGAGTTGGTCAAGTCACGGGCTGTTTCGCTACGGTCACCAACACAACCCTTGCGGACGGTCCACTACGAACGCCTGCTGCACGAGTTGGAATTCGAAGCGGCCCGCCGCTGGTCGCGCCTGCGCATCGGCTTGCGCATCGGGCCGGTTCTCGGTCTGATGGGCACGCTGATTCCCATGGGTCCGGCGCTGATGAACATTTCGCAAGGCAACCTGACGGTGATGTCGAACGATTTGATCATCGCGTTCAGCACCACGGTTGCCGGGCTGCTGGTGGGCGCCTTGTTTTACGTGATGCTGATCAACCGGCAGTATTGGTATGCAAAGGATATCGACGAGGCGGAAAGCATGATTTCGACTGTCGTGGAGGCCGCACAATCATGAGCCGTTTATCACACCCAAACACCCGGCCCCGCTATAAACGCCTGCTCGAACAATCGGAGGACGATCCCTTGGGAGCCGTAGCCAACCTCTTCGACGTCGCCATGGTCTTCGCGGTGGCTTTGATTCTGGCCATGTTCACGGCGTTGAGCGTCCCGGAGCTGTTAAATTCGCCCGAAGATATCACGATCATCAAAAATGCCGGAAAACCCGACATGGAAATCATCATGAAAAAAGGCGTCAAAATCGATCGCTACCGCATGACCGAAGAAGAAATCGGCGGGAACGGCCAACGACTCGGTATCGCCTATCGTCTTCCCAGCGGCGAAGTGGTTTACGTACCGGAAAACGGAGCAGAATCCGATAAAGAAGCGGCCAATCACTAAAAACGAGCCGTTCCAAGGTTGGGGCCGATCTCCGACCCACTCTTCAGATACGCTAGGCCCGGAGCCCGCCGGAGGTGTGCTCCAACACGGGATTGGTAACAAAAACAACCCCCCATTCCTAAGCCCGACTCCCAATTCCTGAATTTGTAATCCTTTTAATTTCTTTCAACTTCACCATTGCATCCGCTTTTCACTCTCGTTATCATGATGTGGGAGTTTCTTTTACATATCTCTTTTTCAAGAGAAAGGAGGGCAAATGGCCAGCAAGCAGCCGGAAGGCTGTGTCCAACCGGCCAAGGGGCCGATTTCGGCCGCAGCGAAACCGGACGAGATGAAAACGGATGATACATCTAATGAAAAGGGAGGCACTGCCATGCAAGTAATGGTAGGCAAGGAAGCACCTGATTTTGAGGCATCGGCCTTTCATCAGGGTGGCTTCAAAACAGTCAAACTGTCGGATTACAAGGGGAAATGGGTATTCCTATGCTTTTACCCCGGTGACTTCACCTTTGTTTGACCCACGGAACTGTCGGCGGTCGCCGGCAAGGCCGAAGTCTTCAACAAACTGGGCGTACAAGTTCTCGCGTGCAGCACGGACAGCCGTTTCGTGCACAAAATCTGGAACGAAGATGAACTGAGCAAGATGGTGAAGGGCGGATTCCCCTTCCCTATGCTCTCGGATGCGGGTGGCCGTATCGGCTCCGTCTACGGCATTTACGATGAAGCCGGAGGCGTGGACGTGCGCGGTCGCTTCATCATCGATCCGGACGGCGTGGTGCAGGCCATCGAAATCCTGACTCCGCCTGTCGGCCGCAAGGTCGATGAGTCGATTCGCCAGCTTCAGGCGTTCCAGCATGTGCGTGCAACCGCCGGTGCCGAGGTTTGCCCGGCCGGTTGGGAGCCCGGACAACCGGTATTGAAGGTCGGCCCCGAGTTGGTTGGCAAAGTGTGGAAGGTTTGGAAACCGACTGAATAAATAGATCGGTCGGCGCAGCGCGTCGGCCTCATTCAGATTTCGGCCGGGGCGATGAGTCCCGGCCGTTTTTCGTTTGGGCTACCGGCTCGCGCCCGACAGACTTTAGAACGGATCGGATTGATAGCTATCGGCAGAATTCTTCAATCACTGAGCAGAATCGCCGTACCGGAAAAGAGCAGAACGATATACACCAACATTTTGAAGGAACGTTCAGGCAGATAATGATGGATACGCTCGCCCAGCGCAATCCCCAGCATCAAGGCAGGTATGAGCGCCAGGCTGACCTTGGCCGTTCCCAAGTCGATGGTTCCCGTCACACCGTGGCTGACCAGCAGAATCACGTTCAGAATCAACCAAAGCGCGCTTAAGGTGCTGCGAAACTCGTGCTTGTTGTCGATGGCTCGGCTGGCCCAGTACGCCACCAGGGGTCCGCCGGTTACCCACAAACCCTGAATGACGCCGCCGGTAACAAGCCAAAAAGCAGACGAGGCAAGCTTGGGTGACGGTCGCGGGCCATCCGTGTTTTGTCTGCTGCGCCACAGCTCGAATATCGAGAGCAGAATCACAAATGCACCAAAGAATGGCTTCATGCGGTTGGTGTCGGCCAGTTCGAAGATAAGCAAGCCCAGGGGCATGCCGAGCACGGTGAGGGGAACGATGCGCAAAAACAATAGGCGCGCGTCGATGCCGTCGCGATATTTTAGAACCAAGTAAAGGCAGATCACGACGTTCAGCGGAATGATCACCGCCACGATCGCCTTGATCGGAAACAGAAGCACCGCAAGGGTCATGATGATCGTCGAGCTCCCGAAGCCCGTCGCGGCCCCCACCAGACAGCCCAGCGCGACGATGCCCATCAGCGCCATAAATTCAAGATGAAAACCGATTATCATTCAAGCACACTCCATCGGACTTCTCAGGAAGGAATTCGGGAGGCGGCTCCGCCGGACAAGACTATCACACCCGTCAGGATCAACGCTATCAGAAGCAGTCTTTTAAAGTCGGGAATCGAGCCGTAGACGATCAGTTCCAAGACCAAAGGAGTGAGAATCGCCGCCGAGTTGACTGCCGATACCACCTCGATGGCGCGGCTTTTCAAAAACCCGACCTGCGTGATAACGGTCGCCGAAGCGGCGGACGCCAGCGCGATGTAGGGATAGGGATTGGACAATTGCCCGGTCAGCGAGCCCCCGGCCTTGACCAAAGCCGCATCGCCCAGAAAGATGGAGAGTCCGATGGCCATTCCGGCCGCGGAACCGAAGGCGATACCATGAATACGCGGGAGGCGTTTCGATAACAGACAGATACCGGCCGCGACCACGACGATGGAAAAGCCTGCCAAGGCCAGCCTCGTATCGACCAACTGCCGAACGTTCGCCGCTTGATCGCCCCCCAGATAACCCAAAAGCGAGGTGCCGACGACAATCAGCCCCATTCCGAACAAGTCGCGACGGCTCAGCTTTTCGCCGATCACCCAAACGGCATAGAGTCCGAGGCCGGTCAAACCGATGCCGGTCATGGCCGAAATACAGGCGGGAGACTTTGTCATCTTCAAGGCCAGCGTATAGGGAAAAATAGAACTGGCGGTCACCAGAAAGCCGAGCGACCAGAGAACCAAGGTTCTCCGATGCTCCGCTCGCAAAAAGCCCCGGCCCGCCAGAAAGATGTGCACGTACTGTTTCTGAACGCCCTTTCCGATATTCATCATCAAGGCGCCCAGCATGCCGAGCATGATCCCGTATATAAACGCGTGCTCCATTTTGCTCCTTAAAGCAGCGTTGCCGCTTCCATCATCAAGGTATCGTTGGTGCCGTCCATGATCTGCAACAGGGGCGCATCACGCATGTATTTTTCGAGTTTGTAGTCTTTGGTTATGCCGTAGCCGCCCAAAACCTGCACCATTTCAGCGGTGTGCTTGACCGCCTGCTCGGTGGTTAAGACTTTCGCGCTGACGCTGGTTACGAGATCGCCGGGAAAATTGTTTTTACAGTGCCAACTTCCCCGCCAAAGCAAGGCTCGACACGCCGAGATCGAGGCCTGGATATCGAACAGCTTTTTGGTGACAAGCTGATGCTCTTTGATTGGCCTCCCCCACTGGACTCGCTCCTTGGAATAAGCCAAGGCTTCCTCGTAGGCCGCCCGCATCAATCCCAAAGCCAGGTAGCCGGTCCCGAGATTGCCGACCGTCATGATGGAATGATGCAGCATCGGATAGGCGTCGCCGGGAGGAAAGATCAGGTGACTTTCCGGGATCTCCAGATCGTCGAAATAGATGGGAGCTTGATTCAAGGCGCGCATGCCGATGCGATCGACCGTCTTCCCGCGCGTCATGCCGGGCGCATCACCGGGCACGATGAACGCCCCCGACCCGCGAATGCCGAGTTCGGGTTGCAGGCAGGCGAAGACGATGTAATCCTTGGCGATGGAACCGTTGCTGATGAAATTCGATTTCGCCCCGTTGATGACGAATCCGGTTTCCGTTTTTGTCGCGGATGTTTTGTGCTTCACCGACTCCGTGTAGTAGTTCTTTCCGTCCGATCCCACATCCGGCTCGCTGCTCCCCCAGGCGGTGATGGTCTGCCCGGTCGTGTCTTCGCAATACGGCGTGACGTAGCGGTCGAGCAACTCCTTGTTGCCGGGGGCCAGAAAGGCGATCAGGGCCGGAACGACGGAGCCCGCCATCAGGGAGGCGGTAAATCCTGCGCCGTAACGGGCCAGCTCCTCCCAGATCAGGCCGGTGGTATTGGCATCCAGCCCCAGCCCCCCGAACTCCTCTTTCATCCCCATTTTGTGAAAACCGAGTTCGAAGGCTTGCGCCAGCAGGTTTCGAAACGTTTCCGAATGAAATGCCGCCTCGGCATCGGCCATCTTATCCAATTCGATTTCCGCCGGTTGCAAGACATTTTTACCGAAATCCCGCGCGGTTTTGACGAATTGATCCTGGGTTTCCGAAAGACTGAAATCGATCATGGTCGTCCTCCTTTACTTCCCGGCCGAGAAATCCGTCATCTTGTAGTAATGGGGAAGGAAACTTTCCGGGTTCACTTCTTCCAGAATCTTTCCAGGCATCATGGTGTTATCGCTGACGATATAGAACGCCATCATGGGCGCCAATCCTTCGATTTCCGCCCACGGATCGGACTCCGAAGGAGTCAACTTCACATCGGCGGTTCCGATTTCAAGGCTTTGCAGCTTGACGTCGGTTTTCTGCTGCACCAGAAAAACCGGGCCGTCGAATCCCGGCGTCAAGTCGATTTTCGGCATGGCCTTGAACAGATAGGTGGGACCGGTCGGCGGCAGTTCGGGGAGGGAACCTGAAAGTTCGATATCGATCTCGATAAACCGAATACCGTTGCGCTCAACAGACCCTTTCAATTTGTTGCCGTTTTTCTCGAACTGAATGTTGGCCATTTTCTTGGGGAAGCCGAAGATGTCGCGCCCGTTATGCATGCGGGCTTCGTTGTCGATGGGCATGGAGAGGCAATACGCCCCCGCTTCTCCCTTGTATTTGCAGCGGATGAACAACGCCGCCTCGTGGTAACCTTCACCGAGGTTGGTTTCCGGGTATTGCGCGATGAAGATCAAACCGCCCGGCATATCCGCCTGCTCCAAGGGTGCCGGTAACAGCGCGGCGGTCACGTCGGCCGGTGCCGAGAACATCACCCCCATCATTTGAGCGCCACTGAATTTGCGCACGCCTAGCGCGAAATACTTGTCCAATTCTTCCTTCGTTTTGACAAATCCCATCTTGCTCTCCTGTGTTGAACGTTATGAAAATTTTTTAAAAGTCCCAATTTGCATGGACTGTGCCTTTAGAATCGCCCACTCGACGAAACCGGGAGAAAACCGGTAAACCAACCCACCCAACACTCCGGCAGGCGTCATGATGATGCGACGTTTCCGTTTCACCAGCATATCCACGATCAGTGAGGCAGCGAAGACTTGCGTGTGGTGCGCGGGGCGGTCGGGACGCACCCCGGTTCCGTCCGCAGCCAAAATCGTTTTTTCGGGATCGTGTTCGGTGAAGCCGAGATAGACCACCCCCGAGTGAACCCCCTCCGGAATCAGTTCCAGACGCAGCGATTCGCTCAAGCCCGTCAAGGCGGCCTTGGATGCGCAATACGTCGAGGCTCCCGGCAGCCCGAACAAACCGGCGATGCTGGAGACGAAAACGACATGGCCTTTCGTCTCGCGGATGTCGTCGATAGCGGCTTTCGTTAGATAAACGCTCCCCAGCAGGTTGGTGGTGATGGTGTCGGTACAGACTTCGGGCGAAAGCTCGTGAAATTTCCCCCGCATCGAAATCCCGGCGTTATTCACCAGAATATCGATTTTGCCGAATCGGTCGTGGGCGACCTCAACCATGCGCCGGGCATCGTCCCACTTGCCCACATCACCGGTTACGGCCGCCACGTCACCTCCGAGACGTTCCAGCTTATCTCTGGAATCGAGCAGACGCCTTTCACCTCGGGCACTCAGAACGACCTTCGCGCCGCGCTTGACCAGTTCACGTGCGACCGAAAACCCGACCCCGCGCGACGCACCGGTAATGAGCGCCACCTTCCCTTTAAAAGCTGCGGATTCCTCCGCGTATATATGTCGGTAACTCAACAGGCTTTTAATCGTTTTTTCGATACCGCTTTCAATCGGCGTTTGCGGCATATCCAGTTCGCGGATCGCCTTTTCCGAGCTGTAATAGGTACCCATCAAGGATAGCTTGGCCAACGTGCGATTTAACGCGACCCGGCGGCCGGTCAGTTTTCCGATGAGCGATCCAATCAGACCCGCAATCTGCAAGGCGACTTTCGGGATCACGCGCTTTGGCGGTTCACACCCGGCGATGGCGGCCACCTTGGTAAAGAAATCCAGATAGCGCAGATTTTCTCCGCCCAGAATGTAGCATTCGCCGCTCTTGCCTTTGTCGATCGCATTGACCATCGCCTGGGCGACATCGCTTACGTGAGCGAAGTTGCGTCCTCCCGGCGAGGTGACCCGCATGCCGCGCGCGATAAACTGGCGAATCAATTCGCCCGAACTCGGCCGCCAGTCGAGATCGCCCAACATGAAGGTCGGTGCAACCACCAGCGCATCCAAGCCTTTGGACTCGGCATAGTCCAAGACCAACTCCATGGCCTTGTGTTTCGACTCCATATACGCGATACCGCGATATTCGGGCGCAAATGAATTGCGCTCATCCCCCGGACGATCCATCGAACCGAACTGAAACGAGCTTGCGGAACCGGTGAAAATCAAGCGCCTGATATGGGCCGCCAGACAGGCATCGAGCACGTTTCGCGTGCCATCGTAGTTGACTTGCCAAACCTTTTTCTCATCCGCCCACAGATCGGTGATCGCAGCCAAGTGAAAAACGGTATCACACCCCTGCATGGCCTCCGCGAGAGAATCCCCCTCGTCAAGCAGATCCCCCTCGAAGATTTCCAAGTCGAGTTCGTCTAATGTCGGCGACGAACTGCCAGGCTGTTTGAAAACACGAACGCGATACTGTTGAACCTGCAAGGCTCGAACCAAATGACTCCCGAGCAAACCGTCCGCACCGATGACAAGGACCGTGCGTTTTCGATCCATCGATTCCATCTCCCCCATCCTAACCTCCCCAAACTGGAATAAGATTCCAATTCCTGAAACTCTCCTCGACAACCGATTTTTGCAGTTCACTCAACGATCCCAAATCGACGAAGTCGGCCGCTCTCCCGATTTTGTCGTACTTCGATCCGGCATAGTTGTGATAGGCCATCAGATCGACCTGGCCGCGATATCCGATTTCGTCCAGGAAACGCGCCATGGCCGTCGAACTTTCCGAATCGGCGTTGAACCCGGGAATCACCGGGATCCTGAACCGGATCTTATCGCCCGGCCAATGAACCGCCCGTATCATGTTCTCAATGATAGGCGCATTACCGACTCCCACCGCTTCCCGATGTTTGCCATCGTCGATATGCTTGAAATCGAACAAAACAAGGTCCACCTCTTCGAGAATATGCGTCATCATCTCATCGCTAAAATATCCGCAGGTTTCAAGGGCAACGTGGACGCCCGCCTTCTTGATACGCCGAACGAGATCGAACATGAACTCGGGTTGCTGCGTCGGCTCGCCCCCGCTCAACGTCACACCGCCGCCGGAATGCTCGAAAAAAGGACGGTCGAGCAAGGCTTTTTTCGCCAGTTCTTCTGCGTCGATCTCTTCGCCAATCCACGCCACGGCACCTGAGGGACAACTTTCCACACAGTTCCCGCAGCACGTACAAAGAGCCTCATTTCGAATTATCGAATCGCCCAGACAAAGCCGTGCACCTTGGTCGCAGACCGAAAGGCAGATTCCGCATTGGCGGCACTTGCTCCGTATCCACGCAATCGAAATCGGAGCCGACTGGGATTCCGGGTTGTGGCACCACGCGCAACGAAGCGGACAACCTTTGAAAAACACAACCGTGCGGATACCGGGACCATCGTAGACGGCATTGGTCTGAATATCGAAGATCCGTCCACGGCTCATGCCGCACCGGCATGTTCGGTACGCTCGATGATTTCCTGCTGAATCTCGCATCCCAAATCCACAAAATAAGTGCTATACCCCCCGACCTTGATGATCAGATCGCGGTACTGGTCCGGTGACTGTTGCGCCGCCTTGAGCGTTTCCGTCGAAACACAGGACGGTTGCATCTGTGAGCCGCCCAACGCGAAATAAGTGCGAATCAACGCGGCCCACTTGTCGCGCGTCTCGGGCTTCTCTCCGATGGCGCTTGGATGAAACTTCATATTCACCGCACACCCCATCACGTCTTCAAAGGGCAATGACGCCACGGATCGTAACGCCGCGGTGACACCCCCTCGTTCGACATTGTAGGGGTTGCAACTGGCAGCGTAAGGTACGGCGGCCTTGCGGCCATCCAGGCTGGCAATGGACAGTCGCCCATCGATCGTGTGAGTGATCATGCTGATAACGTAGACGGTGAAGGGGCCGTTGCGACTGGTGCGGTGCCGGTAGGTATAGGAGAACAACTGTTTCATGACCTCCGAGGCCAGTTTGTCCACCTTGGGATCGCCGTTACCCCATTTCCCGGAAAGCTTCAGGATGTCCGCGTGGATGTCTTCGTAGCCGACAAAATTTTCGTCGAGTGCGTTCACCAATTGGCTAAGCGTGATCTTTTTCCGCTCGAAAACCAGGTTTTGAATGGTGTAGAGGGAATCGACGAAATTGGCGATGGAGTTGATCATCGAAATCCCGGCCAGATCGTAAACCGCCCCACCCTGCGTGACATCCTTTCCGGAGTCCAGGCAGCCGTCGATAAAAGCTGAGATGTAGGGAGCGGGCAGATGTTCGGCAAAGACCCGGTCACGCAGGTTCGACCCGTCGACGATTTTCTTGATAAAGTGGTCCGCCTGCCGATAAAGGGCAGCGAGGAATTGCTCGAAGGTGGCGAAGTCGTCGGCGACACCCGTTTTCAAGCCTTCGTTTCGAATCAGACCCGCCAGAATGGCGGAATCGCCATTGCGCAGAGTGATGTCGAGCAAGCGGTTCAACTGTAAGGCGTTGGCGCTCATGCTTCCCGTCTTACCGGGGCAGGTCGCTTCGACACAACCCATGATGGCGTAGTTACAGGCATCCTCTTCCGAGAACCCACGCTTGCGCATCGCTTCGATATTTATTTCGTCGTTAAACAGCGAGAAACTGGAGGTTCCGTTCTTCAGATATTCGGCGAGGGTTGTCAAAAGCTGGGGTGGTGTGTTCTTTCCGACTCGCACCGAGACATTGGTAATAGCCCGCGATTCATGGGCCGCCCGTGCAAACAGGTAGGTCAATTCGTTGGTTTGATCCGTGCCATCCAAGGCGGTTCCCCCGATGGTGACCGGAGAAGAACCTAAAAATCGATGATAGAAGTTACCTAAGATGTTCGACTCGGGGCGAATGTTCTGCGACATAATCTTGAGTAGCAGTTCTTCGAGCAACCACAAGGCCTGATCCTCGGTGATCGCTCCGACCTCCAAGTCTTTGGCATAGTAAGGGTACAGACTTTGATCGAGACGCCCGAAGCAATGCAGGTTGACGGGATGCGCCAGCTCCACCGCCGTTTTGATGCTCCACAGTGATTGAACGGCTTCGCGAAAACAGCCCGCCGGTTCCATGGGGACCTTGCGGCAGATCGAACACATGGTTTCCAACTCGCGCCGCCTGCCGTCGTCGGATTCGTGTTCGATTTCGGTCTCGATGCGCTCGGCCAGACGTTTGCAGAACAAGCTCACACCTTCGAGGCACACAAGCTGGGAATCCAGAAAATCTTTCTGACTCTCGCTCAACGTAGCGTCTTTTCGCCTGGAACGCAGCTCCTGCAGCATGCCTGTCAGGCCCACTTCAAGCACCCGGTCGAAGTCCAGAATGACATGGCCCTGATAAGTGGCGATGGTAGCGCAGGTGGAAAGCATCATGACCTGGCGCGAGGTATTGCCGGGTAACGCAACCGCAAAGTCGTGCATATCCTTGGAATAAAGTCCGGATTCATGCATCTCCCGTTCGAGTTGATCGACCAGCGTCCGTCCCTCCCATTTCGGCAAAATACGGGTCAGCAGTTCATCCCGATCGGCTTTCTCGATTTGATACGGATTGATCTCGCGTTCGCCCATGGTTTTAAAATCCATGTTGAGCGGTTGCGTTCCCGCCGCCTTGACGATTCGCTGGTTCTTCAGAAAGCGCGGTAATGCGCCCTTTCTCAACATGTAAATCAAGCCCTTGCCCATGGATTTCAGGCGAAAGCGGATCATCGAACTCTTCTTGATTTCCGATTTCAACACCTGATTGAACACACCCCGCTCGATATCGATCGGAATGCCGAGGAAATATTCGGTCCAATTGCCTGCGATGCGATCATCCGGGTCCAGGTAGAGCGTCATGTTTGCATAAACGTGCTTCATCGCCATGGCGACTCGCATTGCATTCGACAGCCCCTGCCCGGCCGTCGCTTCCCAGCTTTCCGTGTAGTAACGGGCGCGCTCGATGGAAATCATGGCATCGCCGCTCTGGCAACGGTGCCGGATATTCCGAATCCGGCTTGCTTCCGAGACCACAGTCTGCGAATTGGCGTGTGATACCATGACTCACCTCGCTTGTTTTCAGGGTTCGGCATCCATCGAATCGAGCATGATTCCTATCAAGCGATGAATGTGTTTTTTCCTGGCTTTAAAGACTTTGGGGGAACGGGGATCGCTTTTGACCAGCCGTCCCAACATATCGCCATAGATGAAATGAATGATGATGGCGCCGTAGGCACTGAGCATCATCTGTTCGGCGGCGAGTTCACCTTTTTGCGCCGCCGGAAAAGAGTCTTTCAAAACGCGGCTTCCCAACTCGAAAAGAGGCACCATATTTTTCTCGATGCGGTCCATGTGTTGCCCACCGGCGGCCTCGCGCTGGACGATTCGACCGAAATTTCGATTCTGCTCGAGAAAATCCATGTAGATGTCGACCATGTGCAGCAGTCGCTTTTTCAGGTCACCCTCATCCAGGAAACTCGTCTCGATCAGCATCGCGAGCTTCTGATAATATCGATCCAGCAGGGCTTCCAGCAACCCATCCTTGTTTTTGAAATGGTAATGGATCAGGGCTTTGTTAACACCCGACATCTCCGCTATTTCGCGTGTCGAAGCCGCATCGAAACCCAATTTTCCGAAAAGATGGTCCGCCGCTTCGATAATTTTTTCTTTGGCTGTCACCTGAACCTCGCTCACAATTTAACCGACCGCCCAGTTAGTTTTCAGATCTTACGGTACCGTTTCCCGGCTGTCAATATTAAAATGAAACAGGCAAACGAATGATTATGTCCACCCTAGCCGTCCTCGCGATATCCACCTGTATTCACAGGCTTTTTAGGCATTTATCGACAACTTAAAACCGTGTTGAAAGGGAAATAGGAGGGAATTTTCAGGAAGTATTTCGACTTTGCAGCAGGATTCGTTGGGATGCAAAACCCGACGAAACCCCGCAAGGATTTCGCCGGGTTAGAAGATCGTGGCTACTGTCGTTCCAGATAACGGGTAGTGAAATAATCGTCTTTCACCCCTTCCTGGATTTCGATCTGATTGGTTTCGAATACCGATTTTCGCCCGTTTTGTTTGTTGTTCATTTCCATGTAAAGCGGCCGGAAACGATGCCGTTTGGTATCGATTTCTTTGATGTTTTTCGTCGTCAAGACTTTCAGCAATTCACCATCCAAATCGTTGTAGACCGCTTTTCGAACGACGAAATCAGCCTGTCCGATCCAACTCACACGCTTGAGATAGCCGTTTTCTTCGGCGATATCCTCACTTCTCGCCGTCGACTCCACAACCCAACAAACCACACCGTCAACGGTTTCCACTTTCTGCTTTTTGTGAACGAAATCCTCAACCGGCGGAGGCGTCATGTCGGCATAACTGAATTCCGATCCCATGAAGCTTTTGGACTTTTCGCTCGACACGATACGGCGCGTCTTGCGCAACGACGGTAAAAACAGCCAGATATCGTCATCTTTCTTCTCGTAATCGTAGGTTAAAAGACCGGTTCCCTTCACATCGGCCGGATGGGTAAAGCGCATCAGGCGTTTTTCGGTATCGCCGTTGTCATAAAGTTTTGAAACGCCCGCCATACGCCGAACCCGCTTATCGCCTTTCTCGTTGTAAATCGTGAGCGTCTGGAGGCTCTCCGCGCCGTCCAATTTACGGTTTTCCTGAGCTTTATCGATAATCTGATCGGCACTAAGTTCTTTGTCCACAACCGGGGTCGCTTTAGTGGCCTGAGCCTGCGCACAGACCGGCCAATACCAGGCCACCACTCCCAATACGGCAAAAGCCACAACATATTTCACGTATATCTTCCACATAGTCGCCTCCTTTCGGGATACCAATATCCCCTATTCTTTCAGCCTTTTTCAACGACGTTTTCAAGAGGTTCCAGGTATTTCGGACGAAAAACCAGGCAGATCGCCGGAAGCAGAACCAGTGCACCGAACAGACAAGCCCCGACGGAGATGACAACCAGGATACCGAAAAAACGGATCGGAAGAAAGCTCGACGCCATGAGCACGGCGAATCCGATGACAACGGATAAGGCATTGAAGATAATGCCGCGTCCGGTGGTCATCAGGGTGGTTGTCACGGCCGCTACCGGTTCCTGCCCGGCGCGACGTTCATCGCGATAGCGCCAGAGATAGTGAATGGTGTAGTCCACGCCGACCCCGATCATGATGGAGGACAGCATCGCGGTCGCGATATTCAACTCGACGTGGAAGTATCCCATGATGCCGAACAAAAGCGGCATGGCCAAGCCTAGCGGGATCGACGCCATCAAACCGGCGACGACCGAACGGAAGAGGATCATCACCGTCAACGCAATCAGAACGATCGATAGCAACAGGCTGATCATCTGGCCTTTGACAATTTCATCGATCATGTCCGAGAAGAAGGCCGCAAACCCCGTAATCAACTGGAAGGGTCCGCCGTTTTCCTGGATATAGCGTTCGGTTTCCGCAACGACCTGGGCGATTTCCTGAGTGCTGATTTTGTTGATCCGCGCCGTAAGTTGGGCGTTTTCGTAATTGAAATCCACCATGCGGTCGAAATCGTCCGGATCGCCGCTCATGGAATAAAGCAGCAGATACTCCGCCACGGTACGGCGCTGCTCGGGAATGGTGTCGAAGGCTTTATTGTTATCGTTCATCACCTTGTTCATGCGCCGAATGACTTTCGGCAGGCTGCTGGTTTGATCGACATTGGGTAACGACAACAGATGTTGCTCCAACGCATCGATCTGTTTCAGCACAACCGGATCCTTCATGTCGCCCTTGGCGGTGATATTCAAGGTGGTCGAACCGCCGAAGTATTTATCCGCCAGCAAGGATGCCTTGGACACCGGCGAATCGAGCGGATAATAATTTACCGGATTGGTATCGATCACGACCTGCCAGATGCCGGTCGAGACCAACGCCACCGACACAAGCGTTCCGACAATGATCTTCTTGGGATGCGCCACGACGGCTCGGGAGGTTTTCTTGAGAAAGCGCTCCAACAACGAAACCTTGGTCCCGCCGGATTCGATGCCGGCATGAGACATGTTTTTCAGAGGCTTCGCCTTGGGCAACACGGCCAGGATCGCCGGGATGAACATGATGCTGCCCGACAGGGCAAAGGCCACTCCCAACGAGGATAGAATACCCAGTTCCTGAGCCGGGGTGATGATATGCGTGAGCAAACACATCAAACCGACAATCGTGGTGATTCCGGCCGCCAGAACCGGTTTTCCCAGCGCATCCACGACGCGCTTGGCCAAATCTTGCTTGGTCAACGTGTTTCCGGGGACATTTTCCTCCTGATAGCGGGCAATGAGGTGAATTCCGTAATCATTCGCGACCGCAATCAGAATAACCGGCAGGATGACGGTCACCATTTGGATTTTCCAGCCGAACAAGGGAATCAACCCCATCGCCACAACAACCGCCATAATGGTCATGAGAAACGGTAACAGCACACCGCGCAATTGACGAAACGCGAGAAACAGAAATATCAGCATAATCAGCAAACCGACAGGGAGGAACTTTCGCAAGTCGCCCTTGATATCCTTATTCAGGTTGACGCGCACATAAGGCATACCGGCAATGTAAACCGGCTCGGCCCCGGGCGTGTCGGCAATGATTTGCCGCGTCAGCCCGATGACTTCGGTGTCCGACGTCCCGTCTTTCAGAAGACCGATTACGGCCGTCGCCTTCCAGTCGGTGGAGACAACGTTTCCATAAACGAGGTCATTATCCATGATCTGGGCTCGCAGCTTCTCCCGCGCCTGGTCGGTTTTCGGAATGCGCTTGACCGCGGGATCCACCAGCATTTCGCCGCCTTCCCCGCGAATATCCTTCAACTCGAACAAACTCAGCGTGCGGTCTACCAGCTTCAGTCGATCGATCTTTTTGCTGATCTGCTTGACCCGCTTCAAGGTATCGGCGGCCAGGACATCGTCGGCGGTGATGACCAGCATCACCATTTCGGAACCTCCGAACATGTCTTCCAGAGTATCGATATGGAGACGCGCCGGATAATCCGCCGGGAGCTGGTTTTTAACATCCGGATCGACTTCCGCCTTCGGCAGTTGGAAGCCGAAAAAGACGCTGATCCCAACAAATAGCAGAATAAACATCCACGGATAACGAACTACGATTTCCGAAAGTCGACCGCTCATTTTTTCACCTCATTCTCGGTACGTTTTTCCGAAGAAAGCGTCATTCTCCCAAGCAAACCGTTGATAATAAATCGCGAAAGATCCTTGGCGTATTGCTCATAGAAGTCATCGTCATAGTTCTGCTCGAACACCCGTTCGATCACGGGTCGCAACAGGAAATGAGAGCCGATGCTTGAAATGATGGCCGGTCCGATGATGTCCGGCCGGATGGTTACACCGTTTTCCACGAGGACTTCAACCATCCCGATCTCGGCGATCAGGCGTCGGATGAACGTCGCTTTGAACTCGGCGATTTCGGGGATGTCTACCGGGAATTCCATCATGGCGACCCGAACCGTATCCCGATTTTCTTTGAAAAACATCACAATCATATGGACAAATCGTTCGAGCTTTTCCTCGATCGCTCCTTCCGAATGGAAAGCTTCTTTGGCCATGTTCGTATAGCCGCTGAAAAATTGCTCCATAATGAACTCCAGAATCCCTTGTTTGGACCCATAGTAGTAATTCATCATGGCCAAATTCACGTCCGCTTCCTGAGCCAACTCTCTCATGCTGGTTGCGGAATAGCCTTTTCGCGCAAACAAGCGGGTGGCCGCTTCGATGATGCGCTGACGCGGTTCCAATTTGTGATCATCCGTATGAGACGACATATCAACTCCTGTTTCAACAATCGACTAGAAGGAGATTTTCAATTCCGTATAACCCGCACTCTGTTGTTCATCGATCATGCCGTAGAGCGTCTCGTCTTTGCCCAGATAAATCTCCCCACCCACCGTAAAAGCGAAGGCATCGGTAATGTCGTAGGAGATTTTCGGGCGTAAAAGCGTTTCATGCGATGTGATGTTGACCATCGCCATCAACTCAAGGTCCAACGTGTCGTGAAGAGTATTCCACGCCAGCCGCATCATGGCGCTGTGCTGGAGCTCGTACTGCTGGCTCATGATCATCTGGTTTCTCGCCTGTATTTCCTTTGCCGCTTCGGCTTGCACCTGATCCTGAAGCGCAAGCAAGACTTCCGGCGGCGGCAGTTCTTCCATCGAACTCAGCATCTCGCTACCCGCTTTTTTCTCCCAATCAAAGACATAACGTCCGATGTACTGCAAAATAATCGAGACGTCACCGGAATCGGCCGTTACGAATTCCTTATCGAAACCGACCACGTACTGCAGATCCGGCTGGGGAACGTAATCGTTGTTCCAGTTCTGCCAGGGCCGCCGATAGGCGATTTCACCCCGTAGACCGAACCAATCCTCGATCGGCGCCGCAAAGTCATAACCGATCACCTGCTGTTGATACGCCCGAAACCCGACCTGCACGCTCGGACCGTTATCGTCGATGAGCAACTCGCGAAATTCCAATCCCGGTTGCGGGGCATGGCCGAATAAGTACGATACCGACATCTCCACTTCGGGGAGTTCGAGGTGCAAGCGTCCTGCGAAAGTCCCATTGGAAAGATCGGCGTTGGGATAATCCGCGTCGCGCATCGAAACCGCGTCAGGCAAAATCAAGGCCGGTAAGGTGGATTCCATGTAGAGAGGCAACCAAACAAGCTCGATTCGAAACGGCTGCAGATTGACGAAGCTTCGCAAAGCGAGATTGGCCAGGCGTGAATCGTCTTCGTTCGGCGATTTCACCCGCATATCGCGAGGCGTGAGGTTGTTGGTGGGATTGATGCCATCGGCACGCCCCCAGGCAATGATCTGATGACCCAAACGAAAATCGAAGGGACCGACGTAGAGATTGACGTAAGCCTCGCGCAAATCGACCCGGACTTCCCGTTGGTCACTCTGATATCCACTCCACAAACGCAGTTGGCTATAGGCATCTCCATACGGATTTTTGCGGACTCTCAGTTCCAGGCTGGTTTCGCCGTAGCCGCTCTTCACCTCACCGTCGCTCTGGTCCGGTACTTTTCCCAAGTAAAGATCGCCGCGTACATAGCCGTTGAGTTCGAAGTTGAAACCACCTGCGCTCGCACGAAAACCCGTATCGGCCGGCTGGCTTCCGTCCGTGTCGTCAATCGATTCTCCCGCGTCCGCCTCACCGCTGACCGCATCATCAAACAACCCCGCCCAAGCGAGGGCCGGACATAAGCAGCATGTACCAACGAAAAAGATATAGAGAAGTCCTTTGACCGTTTGCCTTTTATCGAATCTCCCGCTCCTCATTGCGACCTCCACAATCATACGACCGATTAAAACGATCGTTTATATTTTTCGAGTATACGATTAAACGAACGTTTGTCAAGCGCGAACTCGTTTTTTTTGCAAGACAGACCAAATATTTATATTTGTTTTGTATTATCGGTATGTTAGTTGGTTTTTAGAGAGAGGTTCGCTACCCGTCAGTCGTGATACTACCGAACTTATTCGTCAATCTACCACGATTCAATGTCGCCCAGACGACCCCGAACAAGGTCACACCGCAGCCAATCGCAACCCGAGGTGCAACCCCCTCCCCCAGCCACAGCCAGGCAAGCAAGGTGGACCCCGCAGGCTCGCCAACAACCGCCATCGCCACCAGAGTCGGAGTCGCATAACGCAAAGACCAGGTAAGCAAAGTATGACCGATCAACTGCGGAACCAAAGCGGCTAAAACCAAGTAGAAAAACGATTCCAGCGAGACAGGCAGCACGGATTGTCCTGTGACCACGGTCGCGGTCGATAATAAAACGGCCCCCACCGCTGTTGCGATTCCTGAAAAGGCCCAGATGGGATAATCATCGCCCAGTCGCCGAACGACGGTCATGTAACCGGCCACCGCCAACATCCCGAGCAAAGCCAAGCCGTCGCCGAAAAGAGCGACTTTCGACAAATTCCAGTCATGCCAGCCGATCAGCAACATGCCGCATAATCCCATGCCGATCGCCATCCACAACCGTCCATCGGGGCGATCGCGGCCGGTAAGCAAGGCCATTCCCCCTAAAACGATGGGCGTGGTGGTGACCAGCGTTACCGAAGCGGCGACGCTGGTATAGGACAAGGAGGTGACCCAGGCACCGAAATGCAAGCCATACAAGATTCCAGCCAAGACGGCGGACCATACGACAGGAGCGTTCAAACGACCGTCACGCCAAGCTTTGAGTGTGGCGGGTAACAGCACGCAAGCCGCAACCGCCAAACGCACACTCGCTTGCGCCATGGGAGGCGTCGGTGCCGATTTCCGAAAGAAAATGGCGGCAAAGGAGACCGCCAATACGGCAACCAGCAGCGCGATTCCGACCGGCTGTTTTTCTCGCCTCCTGAAATCCACGCCCGCACCCCGCTCTTCCCGTGAAAAAAAAGCCCGCAAACCAAGTGCGGGCAAAATAACATCGATTGTTTGCGGACCTAATTCTTCCTGCGTTGACGTTTCAGCCCGACAAACAGCATCAGGATCATCAGCGCCAGCGCCGAAACTCCGTTGCTTCCCTGGCAACCGCTTCCGCTGTCGACACCGAAACCTTTCGGTTCATCGTCCGTATCGTCCCCATCGGAATTGTCCGGGGTATCGCCGTCCGTCGGGTCCGGATCAAGCTCACGGCAGAGGCAGACGTCTTTTTGCAGGCCCGGATGGAATGAACACCCCGCATTCGCCATACCCTGTTCAAGACAATATAGATTGCAGTCGGTCGCACCCCATGCCAACTGCCGACACTCGCACAACCGGCCGGTATCGAGACAGAACGGGGTATCGATAGGCGCACAGGCTCCATCGCAATTCACCGGCTCATCGCCATCAACAGGCGAGTCGCCGTCTGGATCATCACCATCGGCGCTGGGGTCATCCACGCAACGGAATTCCTGACACATTTCATCATCGTCACACTGGCCACAAACACAATTTTCATATTCGCCGCATTCTCGACGACTCCCGCAAACTTCTCTACAAGATGGCGGAATCTCGCAGTAATTGTCTTCGCAAACCAATCCATGGAGACACTCTCCGCAATTGCAGCCTTCATAGTCTCCACATTGCCGATCATGACAGATAATATCGCAGCTTGGTTCCGAACCATCGCAACCCCAAGAGTAATTGCCGTCCGGATCCACCTTCCCGGCATTTCCGCAAGCATAGCCACTATATTGGTTCTTCCAGCCACACCCCAAGTCGCCGCATTCGTCTTCAACCAACTGACCAGATACGCATTTCATAGCCATCGAGCCGTCGCAGCACCCGATTTCCGGCACCGACCCGCAATGATTGTCGGGATCGGGAACGCATTGATGCTGACTGTTGCAAAGATCACCCGATCCGCAGCTACCGCAGTGGCAGCTGCCGTCGTATCCACACTGCTGGCCGCTGCAAGCCGAGCTGCAATCGTTGGTCTGGCTTAGAATCGCTTCAATCCAATCGGATTTCGGGTCCAGGCGACAGAAATGAGCCGGTTCCGTGCAGTCTTCCGTCCCCCAACTCGTCGTCGCAAACACCGTCAATCCCGCCCCGAAATCGGCCATGAGCGGACCGCCGGAATCGCCCGAACAGACGCCTTGCACGCCCGCCGAATCGGCCGCAACGATTTCATAGGCTCGGATCGCGCTGAGGCCCAGCGTGGCCCAGTATTTCCGGGTATTGTAGTTGGTACTTTCGGTTATTCCGTACCCACCGGCCTGAACGTCGGTATTGACAAACGAACTCGAAATCGGATCCCGGTTGAAAGGAATCGGTGTGAGGGTGCTGACTTGCGCGGAGGCGGATTGGCTGAGAACCAGAATCGAAACATCGTGATAGGCGGTGGTTATGGTCAAGTCGCCGGTGTAGGATGGATTGTAGTAAATATTCGAAACACCCAAGACCGCTGTTGCGCTGCTAAGATCGTCACCCACTCCGATGGCGGTGTAACTCGCCGAAATATCCTGACAATTATTCCCGTAATCGTCGCATTGGTGTACGCAGTGCGCCGCCGAGACCACAACCCGATCACTGATCAACGTACCGGTGCAAAAGGATTGATACCCGCCCCAGGATTGCATCATCAGCGAAACCACCGCATTGCGCTGGCCGGTGCTCAACGACACGGTTTGGGGGCTGGTGGTTCCGTGCCAGATTTTGAATTCGGGTTTAACAGCCTTGTATTTATCGACCATCCGTTCACCCCACCAAACCGGATAGGGTTTGTCCGCTGTCAAGGCGACCGCAACATCCTGAACCGGAACCGGCGAGTCGGCAACAGAAGACGTTTCCGCAGAAGCTGAGGAAAGTTGAATGAAGGGAAAGAACATCAATACGAACAAACTGATAGCGATAACTCGAGTCATGTCTGCAACCTTGCCAATCCATAGTTAAACATGTCACGTTAAGCACCCGCCGTCCCCGTATGCTAACAAAACAGTTTACTAAAGTTTGACAGGTGCGACAAGTGTTTATAAGGCGCTTTTTTCTCAGCAAAGAGCGATTGAACAATCCGAAGACCTGAATAAGACAGCCCAGAGCTTCTTATAATTGCACATTTTTCCTTTCCCTCACCCTTTACTTTAAAAAAACGATCACCTTGACAGCCTTCAAGCACATCTCGATAATGGGCCCGACGAATAGAGACTCAGATTCGAAAGGACGGTCATGCGAGCAGCAGTCGCGATGAGCGGTGGCGTAGATAGTTCGGTCACAGCCGCCTTAATGCTGGAACAAGGTTACGATGTCTTCGGTTTAACCATGGACATCGGCGAGTTCAAATCGGCGGAGACTTGCTCGCCCGCTAAAAACACGCCAACTCCGGCCAAAGACGCTCAACAAGTGTGCGATACACTTGGGATTCAGCTCCATGTCGTCGATTTTAAAGAGATATTCAGGAAAGAGGTGCTTGACCCTTTTACCGCCGAATATGCCCACGGACGAACGCCGAATCCCTGTGTTTTGTGTAACCGGCGAATCAAATTCGGACATCTATTCCAGAAGGCCCAAGCTCTCGGAGCCGATATTCTGGCAACCGGTCATTACGCGCGTATCGGATTCGACGAGACACTTGGACGTTTTTGTTTGCGTCGAGGAGTTGACAGACCCAAAGACCAGTCTTACTTTTTGTTTGGAATCACAAAACCGGCGGTGGCGAATCTTCGCTTTCCTCTGGGTGAGATGACCAAAGAAACGGTGCGCGAGCTGGCCGATCGCTATGGTTTCCATAATGCTTCCAAGCGAGACAGCCAGGATGTTTGTTTCATCCAAGACGGTTCCTATGCCGACTTCATCGCCCGGACCTCGCAGTTGCGCCATGTCTCTCACGGTGAAATTATCGATCTGAAAGGCAACGTTCTGGGACATCACGAAGGCTATTTTCGCCATACCATCGGCCAGAGACGCGGCTTGGGGGTGGCCTCTACCGACCGGTTGTACGTCGTCGGACTCGATGCAACTCGGAACCAAGTCGTACTCGGCCCCGAAGCCGCCCTTTATCGGTCGGAAATGATCGTCGAAAACCTGAGCTTCATCGATCATCAGGCATTGGCAAACAACCTTCAGGTAACCTGCCAGATTCGATCACGCCACGCCGGGGCTCAAGCAACCCTTTGCAGTCTTGACGGTGAATCGATCAAACCGGGAGACCCCGTAAGCGTGACCTTCGAACAACCTCAATCGGCGATTACGCCCGGTCAGGCAGCCGTCTTTTACGTGGATGATGAAGCCCTCGGCGGCGGCTGGATTGCCTCGACCGAATTCAACATGCCTTCGAGCGCAGGTTGAATGACCGATGAATACCCTCATTGACAGCTATATCCGCTATCTGGATGGCGAACGAGGAGCCGCCGACAACACCTGTCAGGCCTATTTTCGCGACTTACAGCAATTCGCGACTTTTCTGGATGCTCGGTTCCCCGCACTGGCGGACGCCAAGCAATTGGATCGCATCGACGAAAGCATTCTGCGCGAGTTTCTGGCCGATCTTTACGACAGGCTGTCGCCGACCAGTCTGGAGCGAAAAATCTCGGCCTTGCGCAGCTTTTTTCGTTTCTGTCTACGCATGAAACATATTCAGCACAATCCGGCGGATGCCTTAAGTCTTCCCCGAAAGGCACGAAAGCTACCGGACTTGTTCAGCATCGACGAAATGACCGAGATTCTGCACCGTAATTTCTCGGAATCTTCACTCGGTCCGCGTGACCGTCTTTTGTGGGAAATGCTGTACGCCTGCGGGTTGCGAGTCTCCGAATTGGTGGGTCTCGACGTGGATGGTATTTCCACCGAACGCCGCGAAGTACGGGTTTGGGGGAAAGGGAGTCGTGAGCGGGTCGTACCGGTATCCGACCCGGCACTCAAAGCACTGGCCGCCTACCTGCCATGGCGAGAGGAGCTTCAAAAACGCTATCCGAAATGGGCCGACCCCGACGCACTGATTGTCAATCATCGCGGAGGCAGACTTACCCGGCGCGGTGTCGCCCAAATCATCGATCGAACTCTTCTAGGCCTTGGCAGCGGCCGACGTGCCAGCCCGCACACTCTGCGCCATACCTTCGCCACTCACCTGCTGGATGGCGGCGCAGACCTGCGCACGATTCAGGAATTGCTTGGACATCGCTCTCTCAGCACGACCCAGCGATATGCTCAAGTCAGTCTCGACCACTTGGTTTCCGTTTACGACCGTGCGCACCCGCGCGCGCGAAAACGCCGAGTTCAGTCAAACGACAACGGCGAATAGACGAAAGGATGGAAGTTATGTTCGAAGGCACCACGATACTCTGCGTCCGCAAGGATGACAAGGTGGTCATGGCCGGGGATGGTCAAGTCAGCATGGGAAGCACCGTGCTGAAGCACACCGCTATTAAAGTACGCCGCCTGCCCGATCACAATGTGATTACGGGCTTCGCCGGTTCCACAGCCGACGCCTTCACACTTTATGAGCGCTTTGAAAAGAAGCTCAAGGAGTATAACAGTAACATTACCCGAGCCGCCGTCGAGCTGGCCAAGGATTGGCGCACCGACAAATATCTGCGCCGCCTGGAAGCTTTGCTTTTGGTCGCAAATGTCGAGAAAACGTTGATGATTTCCGGCACGGGAGACGTCGTCGAGCCGGACACGGGTGTGATCGCCATCGGTTCGGGTGGTTCGTACGCTTACGCCGCAGCGCGTGCGCTTTCCGAGCATAGCCAACTCGACGCCGTCACCATCGCCAAAGAATCCATGAAAATCGCCGCCGATATCTGTGTTTACACCAACGGCGAACTGCATATTGAGGAGCTGTAACATGATTCCCGCCAAACCCCAGGCCCCCGATGCGCTGACACCACGCCAGATCGTGGCCGAGCTCGATAAATTCATCATCGGCCAATCGAAAGCCAAGCGAGCCGTGGCCATCGCTTTACGTAACCGTTGGCGTCGCCGTCAGGTGGTCGAAGATCTGCGCGACGAAATCGTGCCGAAAAACATCATTATGATCGGCTCAACCGGCGTCGGTAAAACGGAAATCGCGCGCCGTCTGGCCAAGCTGGCGCAGGCTCCCTTCATCAAGGTGGAAGCCTCCAAGTTCACCGAAGTCGGGTATGTCGGACGCGATGTCGACTCGATGGTGCGCGACTTGATGGAGAATTCGATTCAAATGTTGCGCCGCGAAGAAGAGGAACGCGTGGCATCCAAAGCTAAACGAAACGCCGAAGAACGTCTGCTCGACCTCCTGGTGCCGCCTCCGCCCAAGCCCCAGTCATCTTCTTCCAACAGCGCCGCCCAGCTTTTCAATTTCGACGCACTGGATACGGACTCTTCGGACGATGAGACCAAGCGCCTGGAAAAAGAGCAGAAGAAGACCAACGAAGAGCGATATCAAACCGAGATGGAGTCGCATAAGCGCACGCGGGAAAAATTCCGCGACAAGCTGCGACGCGGCGAGCTGGATGAGCGTAAGGTTGAACTTGAAACCCAACAGAATTCCCCCATGCCCATGTTCGAGGTTTTCAGCGCCAGCGGCATGGAAGAAATCAGCATGCATCTGAAAGACATGATGAGCGGCATGATGCCGAATAAGAAACGCAAGCGTCAGATGCTGGTAAAGGACGCGATGGAACTGCTGACGCATGAAGAGGCGGCCAAGCTGATCGATCAGGAAAAAGTGCAGAAAGAGGCGCTCGACCGAGTCGAAAACGCCGGAATCGTCTTTCTGGACGAAATCGATAAAATCGCCGGACGCGAAGGAGGACATGGACCGGATGTTTCACGCGAAGGCGTGCAACGCGACATCCTGCCCATCGTCGAAGGAAGCACCGTCGCCACGAAATACGGGCCGGTCAAAACCGATCATATCCTTTTTATCGCCGCAGGCGCTTTCCATATCTCCAAACCCAGCGATCTGATTCCCGAGCTTCAAGGCCGCTTCCCGATCCGCGTTGAGTTGGATTCACTCACCCAGGGCGATTTCGTGCGCATCTTGACCGAGCCCGAGAATTCACTGACACGCCAATATATGGCGATGCTCGATGCGGAAGAAATCACGATTGAATTCACCGAACCTGCCATTCAACGCATCGCGGCCATCTCCGCCCAAGTGAACAATTCGGCGGAAGATATCGGCGCACGCCGACTCCATACAGTCATGGAACGCCTTTTGGACGAAGTCCTGTTCGAAGGTCCGGACATCGGCCCCACCAGTATCGTAGTAACGCCAGAGTACGTGGACCAGCGTCTCTCCGATGTTCTGCAAAGCGAAGACCTGAGCCGCTACATCTTATAAGATCCTTATGGATTAATACAAAAAGCCCCGGTGAAAGCCGGGGTTTTTCATTGCAAGCTCATCCAGTGGTTCAGGTTACTCGCCCTTGACATCCTTCCGCGTGAAGATCGAAAACAGGGAGCTCCATGTTGTTCCACCGCAGCGCGTCCGCCTTCCTGGCGATCAACCAGACAAAATACCGCCACCACATCGAGATTGGCTGCCCCGCACACATCCAGCGCTTTGAGCGTCGATCCCCCGGTTGTCACAACGTCCTCCAACAAGACAACCTGGTCACCGGCCTCAACGCTTTTCGTGCCCTCTATCTGGCTTTGCATGCCATGCCCTTTAGGCTCTTTACGCAATAAAAACGCGTTGACGGGATTCGATTCCAAAAAGCTTGTCACCGATGTCGCCGTAACCAGCGGGTCGGCCCCCATGGTCATTCCCCCAACGGCTACCGGGTGTTCGGGAAGCTGCTCCAACCAGCGGTGGAAGATCTGGCCGATCAGGTAAGCCCCTTCCGCGTCCAGCGAAGTTTGGCGACAATCGACGTAAAAATCGCTTTTTTTACCGGAAGCAAGAACCACCTCGCCTTCAACGTATGATTTTTCTTTTAGAATCGCCAACAGGCGCGCTTTGTGCTCTGGATTGGTCTCGAAATGGGAAGGCAAAGCGGCCTGGCTCATAATCGTCTCCTTGACAGAAAAATAAATGGAACCCCATACCCTATGATCTGGGTCGGATTGGAAACTAGCGGAACGAGGAATAATTGTCAAGTGCTTCAGGTCAACTGAAAAACTTTATGCGGGGTGAAAGCTTACGAATACATCTCCAAACTTGACAACAACCTCCCACCTGACGGATCATGGCAGAATCATCCGGTTCAATTGCGTTATTTCGGCGGGGGTTCGAACTTGTCATAACCTAAGAAAATGGAAATTCTAACGAAGCCTTAACACTCCTGTTTACAAATTATGCTAAGTAAACACAAGTCGGTGGAGTTCACGAAATAGGAGACGACATGAACCAGCGAATCTTGGTAGTTGAAGACGAAGAAGACATTCTCGAACTGGTCCGTTACAACCTCGAAAAAGAGGGACTGACCACTCTCTCCGCTGCCACCGGTGAAGAAGGCCTGGAAAAAGCCTTCGCGGAAGTTCCCGATTTGGTTCTACTTGACCTGATGCTGCCCGGCTTGGATGGTTTTGAGGTGTGCAAGCGCCTTAAAGGCGATAAGACGACCGAAAACATCCCAATTATCATGCTTACGGCCAAAGGCGAAGATGTAGATGTCGTGTGCGGGCTGGAGCTTGGAGCCGACGATTACATCACCAAACCCATGCACCCCCGCGTGCTCATCGCACGTATCCGCGCTGTTTTACGCCGCAGTAAACGATCCGAAGCAAACGATCCCGAACTCATCAAGCATCTCGATCTAACGATCCACCCGGCGCGCCACGAAGTGAAAATTGACGAAACCCCCATAGACCTGAGCGCTACGGAGTTTTCTATTCTATTGTTTCTGGCCAAACATCCCGGATGGGTCTTTACACGCAACCAAATCATTTCCGCCGTCAAAGGCGACGACTATCCCGTCACCGACCGTTCGGTCGATGTGCAAATCGTCGGCTTGCGCAAGAAACTCGGCGACATGGGAAGCTATATTGAAACCGTTCGTGGAGTCGGATATCGATTCAAGGAAGATTGATGCCAAAAAAGCTTCTCTGGCAACTTTACCTCTCTTTCCTGCTGATTACGTTGCTTTCCACTCTGGCTGTCGGCATTTATGCTTCTAACGCGCTTAAAAGCTTCTATCTCGATCAACTCACTGCGGAATTGGAAGACAATGCACAGCTAATCATCAAGTTACTCGGAAAAAGCGTTTCGGAAGGCCAAGAATCAAAGATCGACTCCCTGGCCAAACAAATCGGCGAAGATATCGGAAAGCGTGTCACGATCATTCTGCCTTCCGGGCTTGTCATCGGCGACAGCGACGAAGACCCTCTGCGAATGGACAACCACGCCAAGCGTCCTGAAATTCTTTCCGCCATTAAAGGGGATACCGGGTCTTCTTCTCGTTTCAGCCGCACGATCGGTCTGGATATGCTGTATGTAGCGCTTCCCATTCAGCATGATGGACGGCTGGTCGGCGTTGTGCGTATCTCGACATCGATGCTGGCGATCACGCATACCCTGGAAAAAGCCTACAAACGACTGGCTTGGGCGGTTCTGGCCATGTTGGTGGTCACCGCCCTTCTATCGCTTGCTCTGGCGCGTCGCATCAGCCGCCCCATCCGCGAAATCAACCGGGGCGCGGAACGGTTTGCCGCCGGGGATTTGGATCATCGAATTCCCAAACCGCCGATCGAAGAGATGGAGTATCTGGCTGGCACGATGAATAAGATGGCCACTCAATTGAACGAGCGGATCCGCACGATCACCCGACAAAGAAATGAGCTTGAAGCCCTGCTTTCCGGCATGGTTGAAGCGGTTTTCATGGTCGACCGAGACGGTCTTCTGATCTGGGCCAACCATGCATTTGGAGAGCTTTTTAAAACCGACCCCATTGCCTTGCGTAACCAACCGATCGCCGAAATTATCCAGCATGCACCCCTTATGGAGTTTTTACATACTTGTATCCGGTCGGAAGAACCTTCAGAAACCGATATCATCCTGGAAAAGAAAAGCGAGCGCTTTCTGCAGGCACACGGTCGACGCATTACCGACCCGGAAGGCACCTACACCGGAGCTCTGGTTGTCCTCAACGATGTGACACGCTTGAAAATGCTCGAACGCGTTCGCCAGGATTTTGTGGCCAATGTTTCTCACGAATTGAAAACGCCCATCACCTCGATTATCGGGTTTGTCGAAACACTGCGTGACGGTGCCATGGCCAACCCGGAGAAATCCGTTGAGTTTCTGGGAATTATCGCACGACAAGCCGAGCGCTTGAACGCCATCATCAACGACCTGCTGATGCTGTCTCGCCTGGAACACGACGCGCCGGTCGACTCGGTGCGGTTCGAATCGATCAATGTTGCTCAAATCGCACGCTACGCCATCCTAACCTGTTCCGACAAAGCCCGCGCCAAAGACATAAGCATCAACCTCACCTGCCCCGACGACCTGAACGCGCCGATCAATGCCCCGTTGGTCGAGCAGGCAATTATCAACTTGGTGGATAATGCGATTAAATACAGCGAGACCGGCGGTCCGATCCTGGTAACCTGCCATATCAATAGCGACGAAATCCTGCAAATCGCGGTGAAGGACTCCGGCGTCGGCATTCCAAAAGAGGAATTGCCGCGTATTTTCGAGCGGTTCTATCGAGTTGACAAGGCGCGCAGTCGCAAGATGGGAGGAACCGGTTTGGGCTTGTCCATCGTCAAGCACATTTCGCGAGTGCACAATGGGCGCGTGACGGTCGAGAGCGAGCAGGGCGTCGGCTCGACGTTCACGATTTCACTACCCGTAAACCGGAGTACATAACCGCGCTATCAATTGAAAGAATCAGACTACTTTCCTCTTTCTTGCACGAGCCAACAACAGGCCGAGCGTCAAAACCAAAAGGCTCACACGACCGGAAAGAGGAACGCTCCGACAACCGGAGTCTCCGTCATCCTCCGAAACAGCCGTATCCTCGTCTCCCGGTTGGCTATCGTCCGAAACATCTCCGTCTTCATCCGAACCGGCGGCATCCGCATCGCCATCTTCATCCGCCTCCAAATCGTCATCCACATCGCCGTCTCCCTCATCATCAGGTGACGTTTCGGGGTCGGGATAGATATCGGGTTGAAGTAGATGTAGAACTTTGCCGGCGACATTGCCGCGAATTTCTTCCATCAAGGCGGGGTCGAGCGTCCAGGGTTGATTGTCACGGCAATACATGCCCTCCGACTCGCAATTCTCGAACATGAAGTTCCCGAACTGCGTATAGGCTCGGCCGACTTGCTCGCGCACGTAAGCTTCGGCCCCCAAATCGGACGCCATGATAAAGAGTTCCCAATCTTCGAATCCGTCGCGAATCTGCTTCATACGATAGGAGACAACCGGACCGTCGATCGCCACGTCTTCAGGCGACCCTTTGCCCCCATGCGTCCCGTTATGATCGCCCGGATAAAGCAACAAGCCATCGCCATGACGAGCAAACATTTCGTCGAATCCGGGAACATTTCGATAAACATTCCACGGATCGTTCTCTACCCAGTAAGTGACGCGCCAGTAAAGAAAGCCGGTGGCTTTTTCAAACCAAGTGCCCCATTTGACGATACGCGGCTCATGTCCGATCGACGTATCGATATCGTAACCGGCATAGGGCGGAAAGTTGGCATTGCAAACATAAAACCAAAGCTTCTTTCCCTTATCCATCAAACGACTATATTCCTCCCGGCCCGCCATGCCTTCGTCGCCCAGCCAAAACCAGTTCTCGTACATGGGGGTAACCGGGCACCAGGTTCCGACTTCTTCTTCGAGATCGGGAACGAACGGCCCCGTAATCAGCACCTTGTCATCCCACAAATCGGTGTAGCGCCTTAGCAACGCGATATCGGATTTGATGCGCGCGTAGGTTTCTTCTCCACCATTCAACCACGGTTCATCGGTTGCGTAGATATAGGCTTTGTCCCACCAACCCATGGCCTCCAAATGTTCGGCGAAAGCGGCGGCGGCTTTGGCATATTGATCTTCCGTCTCGAAACTTCCGATTCCGCTGCCGGGCTTGAAACGATTCACGTCGAAGCGGGCGACGCCGATGCCATCCGAAAATTTGGAACCGGTTACCCACGGACCGAGAAAGGCATCATAGGCCGTCCAATCGACCGGAAGAAGGTTTCCATCATTGTCAAACTGGAATTCGACCGGTCCTTTCAAACGCGTGGGGTCCATACGATGTTGATGCAGCGCCTCCGCGTAGTTCTGCGTCACCCGATCGATGCAGGCCTGGTCATCCCCATTCGGGCCGCAATGGTAACCCGGGAAAGCACTCCACGACACGCCGAAAGCGGTCCCCATCGATTTTGTGGACGGCATCTCAAAGTCCCAGACTACCAACGGAATACTCCCCTGCAGCGGCTCCCCCTGCGCAAAAACAATCGAATAATCGACGGTAAAGTCATACTCCAAGAAAGATGCCGTAAGCCCCCCTATTTCTTTCGGAATATGCAAGTCTACAAAGATAACCGCGCGGGCATCGGCCGCCATTTCGATCGGCAATCCGACCGTGACGGCAGCCTCGGCATAGGGATCGTACAACGGGATCAAGGGGTCGGGATAATCACCGGCCAGACGCTCGTGCAGGTAAAGCGACCCGGCCGACGGCTCGTCGATGGTCAAATAGTGCTCTTTGTACAGAATAGCGGTGAAACCTGAGAGCGATTCAGCCGCGGCGTCATCCTTCGGATGAGCCGTCACGACTACCTGGACGTCATCGATCGTTGCGGCGGATTCCGCCTGGACAACGATCTGGAAGCCTTCCCATTCATTGCGCGCGGCGGACAAAACAGTCAACGGTACAGATCCCGCCACATACACATCGGTAACCTTGACCGTCGCCGGAATGACGTCCACCTGGTGAGCCCAAGCCGAGGCAGACAAAAACAACACGGTCAGCAGCATTAAAATCATTGAACTTTTTCGTTGCATCATGGTTCTTCTTTCAAACTCGGCACATTTAGAACCCTGTCACCATTACTGATATCGCGCTAAGTATACACATCCAGCATGGCCGGTCAATACACAAGACGCGCAAGAAAGCAATCCGAGCAATCGTCAACCTCATTGAAGTTTTCACGGAATCGACCGACCTTAGAATAGAAGGCAACGCCGATATCCGCGTTCAAAGCTATTTTGAAAAGGAAGGCTTGCATCTTTTAAATTCTTGGATATACTTCCGATTGTTTTGGACGAGAGGTGTCGGAGTTGCGCGCGATTCCGGCTGTCTAACGGATGTTCACGATATTTGTGGCAGGATAAAGATGAGTTACACATTTCGCTTGCCGACCAACCCCGCTCTGGCCGCTAAACATGACACCGCTATTTCGTGTCCGATTTGCCGTGCCGCAACCCTGCGCCCGCACTTTTCGTGCTTGACGACACGATTTATCTGCCCGTCTTGCAACCAGGTCCAGACCATCGGCGATCTCGCCCCTCTTCTGAGCGATGATGACTTCGAAGAATTGACCGATCTCGTCGGGCATCGATACAGTAACCGTATCTAAACCTGCTATTACGATCTTCTCAAATCTTCGCACGCCCCAAAATGCTCAAGCCGTCTCTTCGTTCGAAGGGATATCCATGAAATAATTGAAATCTTCGGATTCTTCAGCGTGCAGAATATCGCAGACATGCGCCGGGGATTTTGAATTGAAAAGCTGACGTTGTATGTTTCGATCGGACCCGATGGCACGCGCCAACGCGGCCAGAACTTCCAAGTGGCGATTACGTTGACTGGGCGGGGTTGCCAGCAGCACCATGCAATGTACCGGAGCCCCATCGGGCGTTTCCATATCGAGACCTTTTCGACTAATAGCCATAACCCCCACGATATTATCGCCACGCCCTTTCTCTAAAATACCATGTGGAATCGCAACCCCGTTTCCAATGCAGGTGGAGATTTCCCGCTCTCGATCCAGAATCGACTTTAAAAGGCTACTTCGGCTGACGCGAAGGTGGTGAGTTTGGATCAGCAAGTCCGTCAACTTCTCGATCGCTTCCTCTTTCGTCTTGGCATGAAAATCGGTCACGATATGCTCTTCGTGCAGAAAATCGATAAGTCGCGCACGATCTTTTCCAAAATCGCCCGAACGCGTCAGAGCCAATTTGGTGAGGATCGGACCGATTAATTCGTTGGCGAGAACCGACGTCAAACCCACAGCCAGAATTGTCTGGTGGATGGGCGCAAACGCCGGATTTTCCAGCACCAGAAAAATTAGACCGACGGCAACACCCGCTTGCGGGATTAACCCGAGACCGATATATTTTCTCAATCTCTCCGTTGCACTTGCCAAACGCATGGCCAGGTTGCCGGCCGCAACTTTCCCAAGCAAACGAGCCGTCACAACGACCAATGAAAGCAACCCGCCCGTAAGCGCGACCGACAAGTCAAGCTCAAGTCCGGCCAAGGTAAAAAAGACGGCGAAAATGGCCGACTCCAAGTTGACAAACACCCCGTGACCCAGTTCTTCTTTTTCAGGTGTCAAGTTGGCCAATCCGACACCCAAAAACAGAGCTGAAAGCATCATCGATAAGCCGAAATGATCGGCAATACCCGTGACAAGGAAGATGGCAATAATCGAAACGGTTGCCAACCGATCGCTGCGAATCACTTTCCGAGTGGCGATCACAAGCGCCACCGCCACACTCCCGCCCAACAGCAACGCCAACCCCAGTTCTTTGAGCGGCGCCATTAAGATACCCCAAACCCCCTGCTTTAACGTGGGGTCCAATTGAGCCCCGACTGCGGTATAGGCGAGTTCGAACAACAAAATGCACATGATGTTGTTCAACGCAACCGCTGCAACCAATGTTTTAACAAAAATACCCTTCGAGCGGGTCTCGCTGACAATGGCAACAATCGTTGCCGGAGCCGTCGAAACGGCCATCGCTCCCAACAACAACGCCAACGACAAACTGGAACCCGGCATCAACCACACAACCGCAAACACCAGCGCGGGGGTGATCATGGACTCGAAAAGCAGCAGCCACAACAATCGTTTTCCCGCATTACGCAGACGAGTCAGGTTGAGATGGTTTCCGACCGCCATGGCAATCAAGCCCAACGCGAAGTGCGTAAAAGGTTTTAAATCATGGCCGACATCGGGACTGAAGATGCCCAGCAAGGAAGGACCCATGATCATCCCTGCGAGGATTTGACCGGTCACGGACGGCAAACGGACCTTTCGGGCCAGTTCGCCTCCGAGCGCTCCGGCAATCAGAATGACTGCAAGAATCAGTAAGGAATTGGAATCCACCATCGTCCGGTTGTCCGTCCCCTGTTGCTGTTACGTACAATTGGGCAAGTGGGTATGCGCCGCCCACGATTTGAAGAAGTATACCGCCTCAAACAGCAATTCACAATGTCGGATAACAGAGAAAAAATGAAAAGAAAAAAAACTTGTCAGGACAGCCTGTCCTGAGTATCCTTCGCCATCTATACGGGGCGTAGCGCAGCTTGGTAGCGCATCTGCTTTGGGAGCAGAGGGTCGCCAGTTCAAATCTGGCCGCCCCGACCAGCAATTACGGGCACTTAGCTTTTCGGCTTTGTGCCCGTTTTATTGTCGGCCCCCCGTTCGAACAAAAAATACAGAAAAACCGCATGAAAGAGGTTAAGACACACATCTCGATCTGATAACGAAACCGTCTAATTGCGGATATTTGTTTCCGCCACCCATCATATAAAAAAGCGCTCTCGCCCGGCCGCTCCGCCTAACGAGAACTCCTTTTGATACTATATCTCGCCAATAGCCCCTGAAGAATCCCCAATTGTTAATTGGTTATTATTTTTCAGCCAGGACTAAAGATCTAAACTATTTCTCCGATTTGATGTATACTTGCATGTAAGCACTTTGTGTTTGCTGCATCCTTGCCTAAATTGGTATGTTTGATTGGGACTTTCAAACCGAGGGATACCGTGCAATCCGATAAAACCGATAAGCTAGGAAGATTGCTTGACATTAGTAGTCGCTCAACTCGGGTACTACCTCAAAGCTCCTTTCAGGATCATTCGGTTCCGGTGGGAACTGAATTTTTCATTGACGTCAAAGTTGCCGGAAAGGTGGTAAAAGTCAAAACCCAGCTCATCGGATATCTGGACGGCCAATACTTGATTGTCACCACTCCTAAAATCAACGGCCAGAACATCCGGTACGGCGACCACCAAACACTTGTCGTGCGCTACCTGATGCACGGTAGCATCTATGGCTTTCAAACATCCGTTCTTCGAGTTCTTGGACCACCCTTCTCTTTGACCTTCCTGAAGTGTCCCGACCGAATCGAAGAGTTCAGTCTTCGTCGCGCTCCCCGCATCCAGGTGATGATCCCCTTTGAACGTGAAGGGGGAGACCCTGAAAAGGAGTGGATTACCAACCTAAGTGAAGGGGGAGCTCTATTGCAGATGGGCTCGGCACCCGATTTGGGAGACGAATTCACAATTTCATTCAACTTGCCGAATGGGCAACAAGTTAAAGATCTTCTCGTTACGACCAAGCGCGCGGAAATCAGCACGGAACGGGCCATGGTGGGAGTGGCATTCGTGTCTCAGCCGGAAAAGAAGCAGGTTATCTTGGATTATCTTCAGATGCTGGTCAATTCGATGGGGGATTCTTCCCAGCCTTAAATCAGCAACGAATCATGCACACAAACCGGTTCAGGAATGTCGAAACATGAGAAGAAAAGCATAGGAGCGTTTTCAGCTTCCGTTGTTCACTTTCGCCCTTTTTCGCAGCCAGTTCAACATGTAAGGCCAAACTTCGTCCTTCGAATGGAGGCCGAGCGTCAGGTCGACGTGACCGTAATCCGTTCTGTCCTTCATGTTGATGCGCTGACCTTTACGCGACATGAACCCGCGTGTTCCAAATACACGCAACTCTTTATCTTGGCTTGAAATGTTGTCGAAAATGACCTTTTGACCATCCGGTGAAGCCAGAGGATCTTTGGATCCGCCCACCATTAGAAGCGGGGTATTGACCAAGAACAGATTCTCGCGATAGTTGATCTTTCCATCGGAGGAACAGAAGTCCCCCACCAGCGCGTACTCCATGAAATCACGCATCACGCCCTGAGCCATATTGTCGATGCCGTCTTTGAGGTACAGAACCTTGTTGTTCTGCTCCATATTCTTCCAATTCCAGAAATGGTAAGTGAGCGGCGAATCGAGAACAACACCCATCACGGAGAGAAGATTGGCCAGAAAATCCGTCGGGAGAAAGGGCAAGCGGGACAACGGTGTCGAACGCCAGAGCAGCGACAAGGCAACAAGCGAGGGCTGATCGAAGGTAACGGGAGAACCGACGGTGATGCCGCCCCGAATAACGGATGAATCGTAAATGTTTTTGTCTTTATGAAGGCCGGCCGAAATGAGGTAAGCTAAAAGCAGCATTCCTCCCATGGAATGTCCAACCCATAGGAGCTGTTTCTGACCTGATTCCTCAATAACCTTATTGACGATGGCAGGGACGTCAAAGTCTAAAAATGTCTGTACATTCCAATTGTAACGTTCTTTTAGATGCAGGCTTTTACCATGGCCCCGCATCTCGGCCATATAAACGTCGAAGCCATTGAGCGCCAGATAATCGACAAAACTGTTACCCAGAGCTTGATCGAGAACGAAGCGGGTTTCCGCTAATCCCGGTAGGCACAGCACCGGATACATGTTTTTGCTTTTTATTCGCGGATGCTTGTTTGTGATGGTCAGGGTGATGTCGTCTTCCGTAATAACCTGAATACTTCGCTTGGCAATTTTTTTAAAGATATAGTCATGGCGTTGTTCTGGATAGAAAAACGGCGATGGAGCCGGGTTCAATTTACGGTATAACTGTTGTATTTTCGTTACCACCCTATTTTTCCCGCCATTTTCTCGGTTACGTCGCATGTGACCGATCACCGGTAAAGAATGAAGTAAGCGTCTTAGTCGTCGGGTCACGTTCGATCTACTTCCAGAAGAGTAAGGTTTTTCGAAACACTTTCTATTAATTATACCTCTTCGATCGTGAATCCGTCAAGTTAGTAAGGCCTAAAAACCCACCGTACACGCGAAGTTACATGAACCACCCTTACTTTTCTCGGCACTTATCAGTTGAGTCAAACAGGTTTTGTCAATACGCATTCAATGCCGAGCTTCTCATTAATTAATCGACTTCTTGTTGAAAACAATAAGCATTTTCATTAACATCTCACTCGCACTTGTAGAAGATCGGTGTTAAATGGTGCCCGAAAGATGATAAAGCGGAATGATTGACCCGCTGAAACAGATCTGCTAGTCTAATCGACCGTTGAGACGGTGCTAAATCATGCGTCCGTATTTGTGCTTTCAAACATCACTTCGGCTTTGAATCAGGGCTTGCAAAAGGGGTTTAGGCTATGATCGAGCAGTTTTTGAAAATCGCCTTGATCGGCGGCGAACCGATTCTATACCTGTTGATATTCCTTAGCTTTTTATCAATTGCCGTCGTTATAGAGCGCTATGTTTTCTTCTTTCGCTATCGCCTCGATATTGGCGAATTCGCGTCGAAGTTAGTCGACAAACTTAATGCGGACGATTTCGAATCCGCCCTTGCCATGACCGACTCGCTACGTGCGGCAGAAGCGGCCGTCGTCGGTGAGGGACTTCGAAATTTCGACAAAGGCGAAGTGGTGGCCAATGAACTGATGGAATCCATGGCCCTCAAGCAACAGCAGTCGCTCGACCGAGGCCTGATCATCCTCGGAACGATCGGCTCCAACGCGCCCTTTATCGGCCTTCTGGGAACGGTCCTCGGTATCATCAAGGCGTTCCACGATCTCTCCGCCAATGCCCAGGGAGGACCGTCCGTCGTTATGGCAGGCATCGCCGAGGCTTTGGTCGCCACGGCCGTTGGATTGCTGGTCGCGATTCCGGCCGTCATCTTCTTCAACTATTTTAAAAATCGCCAAAAACGAATTCTAAGTAATGTCAATCAGATCCAGAGAACGCTAATCGCCTTCATCGCTGAGAATCGTTCGACTTCGCCGTCGGACGGTTCCTCCAACTAGGAGACCGCATCATGCACGGAGGCGCACAAAACGACGACCTTATTACTGAGATCAATGTTGTCCCACTTGTCGACATCGTCTTGGTATTGCTAATCATTTTCATGGTCACGGCCACGTTCATCGTAAAACCGGCTATCGATATGGAGCTTCCCTCTGCCGATACGGGTGAACGCAAGGAACGCAACCAATTTTCCTTGTTGCTCGGAAAGAACGGATCGGTTGTGATCGGAGAAAAGGAGCTGGATCCTGCTAATATTCAAGAGGAATTCACACAGATTTTCAACGATTTTATCGAGGAAAAACGCAAAACTCTTGAAACCGAGGGAAAAAGCCTATCCAGCAGCCAGCTTCGCTTGATCGCGCGCAATGAACTCACCATGGTCATCCAGGCCGACACCGAAGTGACCCACGGAAGAGTGATCCATTTCATCGATGAAGCGAGGAAAGTCGGCATCCTCAAATACGCGTTCAATGTCGACCCGGACGCCGCCACCGCAGAGGCAGAACGAACGAACAAACCAGAGGAATCGGATCGCGATCCCGTTCAGTAAATGTTAAAACTTATTTCGCTGTGCCCTCAATCACGTAAGGAGCCAAGGATGCACGTTATCTCGAAAGGCTGTTTAGCGACACTCATCACCCTCATTTTCTTTTCTTTTGCAGCCCCTTCCCAAGCGGCATGGCGCATGGAACAGGTTGAGGGGCTTGGTCCGGATGGTCCAAGTATGCAATCCGTTGTCACATTTGGAAAAAACCGCATGCGCGCCGATAACCCGCAGATGAAATCAAGCGTGATTATGGATTTCGCCGGCGACCGCATGTACATTCTCCAGCATGAGCAAAAGGCTTATGTGGAGATGCAGATCAAAGCCGTGGCCGAACAGATGCAGCGTATCTTGAAAACAATCTCGGAAGCGCAAGGCACCCCGGACATCCAAATCAAAGACAGTAAAAAAACGGAAACGCTAAACGGTTTCACCTGCAAAAAGCTGACCTTGATCAAAGAAGGCAAACCACAAGGCGAAATCTGGGTAACCGATCGTTTCAACAAGGCAGGAATCGCGGAAACCTACAGAAGTTTTTTCCAAATGACCGGAGCGCAAAATCCGAACTCTCCCGCCACCGCCTTCTTTTCCGGCCTGATTAAGACCTTCGAGAAAGGCTTTCCGGTCAAGACCGTGCGTAACCGTGAAGATGGCAAATACGAGTTCACCGAACTGCGGGCAGCTAAGGAAATCCCCGAAACCGCCGATTTGTTCGTACCTCCCGCAGGTTATACCAAGCAAACCATGCCCACGATGCCTGGGATGCCCCCGGCGCCTCCTGCCGGTCCCAAGCACAAACCGGCAACCGGCAGAAAGTAACCCAGACCTCTCTCTGGGTGTTCCTTTTGATCTCTGTACGTCTAGGAGTCTAGGATTCGAAAGGGACGCCCAGCGCGAGGGCTATTTGAGCGTAAGAAGTGGTAAAAGCCGTCACGGCGGTAATTGTAACGATCTCTTTGTCACCAAGGTCATGGCTTTTCAGCCGATCGATCTCCCGATCGCTAACGGCATAAGCCGACCGAGTCATCTTTTCGGCGTAGGCCAAAATGGTTTTTTGGCGATCGCTTAGCTCTGCATTCCGAAAGCTTTCCGATAATGCGGCAACCATTTCACTCGATACGCCCAATTGCCGCAAATTCAACATATGCCACGCATACCCATAATGGCAATGCAGATTGCGACAAACAAGCAAGGCGATCATATGCCGAGTGGCCGGGTCAATCGATCCGCCGTTGTCTTCAAACATCGTTTCGTTGGTAATCCAAAACAGGCGAAGATAGTCCGGCCAGTGAGCTAATGTGCGAATAATATTGGGGACTACATTATATCGTTTTTTTGATGCCTGGAAGATTTCACGTAACCCATTATCAACTTCGTGGTCTTCTATGCTTCGAATCCTTGCCATGAGATACAAAAACCCTTGCAATTATCAACAGAGATCCGTTCTCTGTCTTAAAAGAAACGATATACAACACTTTTTACTTCTGCACTGAAACGTACATGTGAAACGGCTTATATAGAAGGTTACATTGACAAAGCCGTAAAATCAAGAAGAACTCGGTTATTAATTGAATTTAATCCCCTCATCACCTTCCCATCTGCAATTCTCCACCTCACATTGATTCTCACCTTTTTCGTTTCCTAACATGGCAAACTTGCCCCGTATTCAAGAATTCGCTAGTATGTGGCTGAGCGAAAATCGATTGATCCCAAATTTTCAATAAAGGCACAACACATGATTGCTATTCTTCACCGCATGTTGCTCACAGGTTTGATCTCGATCTTGATAATGGTTCTTCTGGGAGCATGTGCAAGCGTGTCCGAACGGTGCGGTTCGTCCAAACCTGCTTCAGAAAGCAAAGATACTGAGACGCCCCCCATGAATCGGCCTACTTATCCAGCCGCAGCAGCCGACCTGTCTCAAATCGAGGACATTCATGGCTATTCCATTTCCGACCCCTATCGCTGGATGGAAAATGACCAAGCAACGACGGAAGCCTGGATCGAGGCGCAGCAGAAGCTGACTCAACACTACCTGGAGCAATACGAGTTTGAAGGGCTGGAACAGCAGGTGAAGGCACATTTTTCCGTTGGATATCTTGCCAACCCTCAAACCAGGGGAGATCGGACGTTTTTCGTCAAGCGTGATGGGGACATGGAACAGGCCGCTTTATATGTTCGCGACGCCACCGGAGAGCGCGTGCTTATCAATCCCAATCAGATCGATCCGGAATTCAAGACCGCCATTGACTGGGCCTATCCTTCTCCCAACGGCAAACTCCTGGCTTATGGGCTATCGAAAGATGGAAGCGAAAACAGTACGCTATACATTTTAGACGTCGAAACAAATACGGCTCTTAGCGACACCATTCCTGAAGCGCGACACGCATCGCTCGCGTGGACCCCGGATTCAGACGGTTTCTATTACACCAGGTATGAGGCGGGAGACCGCTACAATCGGAAAGCTTATTATCACAAACTGGGCGATGATCCACAGAAAGATGCCTTGATCTTCGGTGAGAAGCGCGACAAAACCGATTGGACCAGCCTTGAATTGTCGGACGACGGTCACACTTTGTTGATCAGCGAACATCGTGGATGGTCCAACACCGACCTTTACCTTTTCGACACTAAAACAAAAAAACGACGTCCTCTTTTAACCGACCTAGACGCCAGTATTTTAGACCTTCAAATGGTCGAGGGGAAGATCTATGCCCTAACCAATTATCAGGCTCCTAAAAGCCGTCTGGTGGCATTTACGCCCCAAAAGGCTGCCCCAGAACACTGGGAAACCGTCATCCAGGAAAGCGATTGGCCGATTGAAAGCTTTCAAATCGCCATAGACCGCATTCTGACTCTCTCGTTGAAAAAGGTCTCGCATCATCTGAACGTCTTTTCGATAACAGGCGAGTGTATCTCGGAAGTGACTCTCCCGACCTTCGGCATGATCGAAAGCTACGACCTGGAAAAAGACACCGGCGAGTTGACCTTCGTTTTCAATTCCTTCTTTCATCCTCCCACTCTTTACGGCGCCTCGCTTAACACACCCGAACCAACGGCCCGCGTTCTTGCCGCCATCGAAACCCCGCTGGACCCGGATTTGTTCGAGGCCCATCAAGTGACATACCCATCCTTCGATGGAACCCGGGTCAACATGTTCATCGTACACAAAAAGGGCCTGATTCTCAACGGTTCGACCCCTACCCTGCTTTATGGTTACGGTGGATTCCAGGTGAATATGGCCCCCTATTTTTCACGGCGCGTCGCGACTTGGATCGATCGAGGCGGGGTCTATGCCGTTGCTAATATCCGCGGAGGCGGCGAATACGGCGAAGCCTGGCATGAAGCCGGAATGCGTGGCAAAAAGTTCCAGGTTTTCAAGGATTTCGAATATGCCGCCCGCTATCTGATCACCAAGGGATATACACGCCCCGCCAAGCTGGTCTTGGAAGGCGGATCAAACGGCGGATTGCTGGTTGGAGCCATGACGGTTTCCACCCCCTACCTTTTCGCTCTGGGAATGTCCTCGGTTGGATTGTACGACATGATTCGGTACCACCGTTTCCCTCCAGGTGAACTTTGGGTGCCGGAATACGGGTCGACCGACAATCCCGACGACACCGGATATCTGCTTGGTTATTCGCCTTACCACCAAGTTCTTCCCGGAGTTCGTTACCCGGCCTTTTTCGGTCATACCGCTGATACCGACACGCGTGTCCATTGGGTGCATACCGCCAAGTTTGTTGCAGCCCTGCAAGCAGCGACCGCATCAGACGCTCCGATCCTTTTCCACATCGACCGTCGCGCCGGTCACGGCCAGGGAAAAGGCATGTCGGATGTCACACAGGAATACATCGATAAATTCAAGATTATGTTCTCCGTTGTCGGAGATCCGGCTACCTCGGATATTCCGGATGTGAACGAATAAACAGGGGGAAACAATGAGAAATCAACCATTTTACAGTCTACTTGGGTTATGTTGTTTCATTATCATGATAGCGGCACTAAACGCCTGCGGATCGGATGACGATACATCCGCACTTGACGGGGATGCACCTGCAGCCGATGGCGATTCGGATGATGACGCCGTTGCGGACGGCGATTCCGATGAGCCGGTCAGTGCATGCCTCACCGATCTGGAAGTGGGTGAAAAACTCGAATTCGTCTCCGACTTGGCCGAATCTGAAGGCATCGCTTTCGATGGACTGGGTCATCTTTACGTAAGCGAAACCGACAGAGTCCTGCGCATCGCTCCGGATGGTAGCTACAGCACTTTTTCGGAGATTCCGCAAGCGATCGGAATGGCGTTTGATGAAAATGGCGATCTGCTCGTGGCGTCCCTGGGAGAGCAATTCGACGATGAAACTCAAGATGGAAGCCTGTACCTCGTAACCCCCGATGGTTCCTCCAGTCTCTTGCTTGAAGCCGGAACCATCTTGAACCCCAATTTCGTCACCCGAACGCCTTGGGGAACCTGGCTGATCGGCGACGATTACGTACCTGAAATATGGGAAGTGACCGACAACGGCGAGGCAACTCTCTGGAGCGATGCGATTGAATCACCCAATGGAATGGTGTTCACGGCGGATGGGAACTGGCTGTATGTCGCCAGTACTTTCGAAGACGGCAGCCCGATATACCGCCTCCCCATCGACAATGGACAAGCCGGCGAAAAGGAACTCGTTGTCAACCTTACGCCCGGCAGCATGAACGATGGCGTTGCAATGGATAGCGAAGGTTACCTGTATGTCGCGGCCAACGTGATGGGAGAAATCATTCGGATCAGTCCGACAGGAGAAACACAAACCATTGCAAGCGGTTTGTTGACTCCTGCCAGCCTGGCTTTCGGAGAAGGTGACGGTTTCGATCCCTGCTCGCTATACGTGACGGAACTGCGCGGCAATCGGGTCTGGCGGATTTCTTTGGGAGTTTCCGGCTTAGCTTTGTTCAGATAGGAATTGACGCCTATTCAGCACCTGTTTCATCCGATTGAAACAATCAACCCAACATCGGGCGTAATTTCCATACTTTACAACGACAAAACGCCACCCATCGACGGGGTGGCGTTTTGTTTTCGAAAAAAAAGGAATTACCTGTTTTCGAGTTCTTTAATACGTGATTTGTAGCCGCTAATTTTTTTCTCGACCAAGGTAATCACCTGCAACATCTCCTCCAACGTCTCTTGAGGGAGGTTGTTGAACATGCTCTCGATCGCCTCATCCGAGAAATAATCGTAGAAAACTTCGAATTGTTCTTCAACAGACATTGTTTGCCTCTACCATTTTGACTGAGCAAGTTAACGTTTCAGTCATGCCACATTAGGCAATTTCTCAAAAAGTGTCAAGGAATTTCACGTAATTAACAAAACTTCCCCAAAGCTCCCAATAAACGCTAACCCATTGATATGTTATGTGCTTTAACGGCTATCGTCAATATATTAAACCAAACGGACCGTCACATTAACCCGCTTTCCGACGCCTCAACGTTTCTGCCAGAACAATACCACCCGTCACGGAGACGTTTAGTGAACCCAGCCGACCCATACGAGGAATGGAGGTAAGTCGATCACAGGTTTGCCGCACCAGCCGCCGTATTCCCTTCCCTTCATTTCCGAGAACCCAAGCCACCGGTTCCGGTATTTCGATATCGAAAATCGAATCGGAGGCCTCCGCGTCCAAGCCGATCATCCAGTAACCGATATCCTTTAATTGCTTCATCGCGCGAACCAAGTTCGTGGCTGTTGCAACCGGAACATAGGCCGCCGCCCCGGCGGAAACACGCACGACGGTTTCCGTAACACGGGCGGATCGGTCTTTCGGAATGATGATCGCCCCGGCTCCCAGACATTCCGCCGAACGTAAAAGCGCTCCCAGGTTATGGGGATCTTCCACACCATCCAGGAGAAGAATGTCCGGCTTGGCTTCCAGATTCTCGACTTCGCCAAGCCAATCTTCGAAGATGGGTGATTTCAGTGTTTCAGATAAGCCTTCGGAAACGAGGGCCACAACACCTTGATGGTTGCCGCCTTTCACCAGACGATCGAGTTCTTCACGACGAACGCGCTTGATGGGGATGGCATTACGCTTGGCACTATCGACCAAGGGACGCAATACCCCACTCACATCCCCATCTTTCACATAGATTGTGTCGATTTGTTTGCTTCGGCTTTGAAGCCACTCCCGGACGGGGTGTACGCCGAAAACACAACGCCCCATCAGCTGGCCTCGATCTCGGCCAGAATACTGCGGACTGCCGCCGAGGGATCGCTGGCATTGACGATGGGACGCCCGATGACCAAGTAGTCGGCCCCCTGTTCAATCGCATGCTTCGGCGTCATGACGCGCCGTTGGTCGTCATTGGCCACCAACAAATTCGGCCGGACCCCAGGCGTGACGATAAGAAAATCCGGTCCACAGACCTCCCGAACGATCGGCGTTTCATGCGGTGAGGCGACCACACCGTCCAATCCGCATTTTTGCGCGAGTTCGGCCAGCCGTTTGACTTGATCGGATACCGATCCCGCAATGCCGACTTCGCCGATCTGGGTGCGGTCCAAACTGGTCAGAACGGTCACGGCGATCAGGTCCGGCTTGGGTAGATCGAGGCGAAAGGCCGTCTCCTGGACCGATTCAGCCGCTCGTGTCATCATGTTGTAACCACCGGATGCATGCACGTTCAGCATACGCACACCCAATTTGACGGCTTCTTCGCAAGCTTGCGCCACCGTATTGGGGATATCGTGGAACTTGAGGTCCAGAAAGACGGGGAGATCGAGGGCGTGCATCGCGTGGACACACGGCGGACCAAAGCGCGTGAACAGACGTTTTCCGATTTTGGCCATGCCCACGCTTTTGGCAAAGCTTCCTGCCGTGCTAACCAGATCGTCCAGACTCCAATCGCCATCCAGAGCAACAATTAACGGGTTACGCGTCTCCATGGATCACCCTCAAGGCTGAGATTCGTCCATTAAATCGCGGATGGTGTCTTTGACCTTGGCCACGATTTTCTCGAGCGGAACCATTTCCGACTCTTTTTCCCTTCGCAGTTTGAACTCGAGGGCTTTTTGTTCCAGGCTTTTTTTCCCGATGGTAATCCGAATCGGAATACCGAGCAGATCCGCGTCCTTGAACTTAACACCGGCCCGCTCGTCTCGGTCATCCAAAAGCACTTCCACACCGCGAGAGATCAGATCTTTATGCAGGTCTTCCGCCATTTCGACGACGGCTTCATTCTTCATCATCAGCGGGAGCAACACCACCTGGAACGGAGCGAGCGGCATGGGCCAACTGATGCCATCATCGTCATGATTCTGCTCGATGGCGGCGGCTACCGTCCTTGAAACGCCGATTCCATAGCAGCCCATCGGACATACAACGCTCTCGCCTTTTTCGTCGAGGACGCTGGCCCCCATGGGTTCCGAGTATTTGGTTCCCAGATAGAAAACCTGGCCCACTTCGATGCCCCGGAAAGCCTTATAGACTCCCGTCCCACAGCGCGGACAGGTCTCGTTTTCTCTGGCAAGCCTCAGATCGGCGAATTTCTCGATCGTCACGTCACGGTCGAGATTCACGCCCACAAAGTGCTTATCTTTCTTGTTCGCACCCGTTGCGAAGTTGATCATATTCTTAACAGTCAGATCGGCGATGACAGGCAAGCCCATCCCAACCGGTCCGGCAAAGCCAACCGGGGTGCCCGTGCGTTTCTCAACCTCTTCATCTTCCGCCAGATAAACGGCATTGACGCCCAGGACGCGGCGCAGTTTCATCTCGTTGACATCGTGATCGCCACGGATGCAAACGGCCACGTACTGGTCCGCATCGTCATGATAAATCAGTGTTTTACACAAATCGGCGGGAGTAATGCCCAAAAACTCGGACACTTCATCGATGGTCCGACTGTTCGGGGTGTCGACCTCCTGCATTTCTTTTAAAACCGGTATTTTTCCGCTATCCGCCGGCTCTCCACCTTTTTCGGAAATGGTTTCGGCCATTTCCACGTTGGCGCTGTAGCCGCAGTTGAGGCAGGAGAGAATCAGATCCTCACCCGATTGGGCAAGCACCTGGAATTCGTGGGAGGTACTGCCGCCAATCGAGCCGGTATCGGCCTCGACCGCACGAAAATCAAGACCACAGCGCTTGAAAATACGGGTATACGTTTCGTACATGTTCTTGTATTCGCGGCGGCTATCCTCTTCATCGACGTGGAAGGAATAGGCGTCTTTCATTACGAATTCACGTCCACGCATCAAGCCGAAGCGCGGGCGCATTTCGTCGCGGAATTTGTTCTGAATTTGATAGAGATTGACCGGTAATTGCTTGTATGAATTGAATTCGTTGGAAAAAAGCTGGGTAATCACCTCTTCATGGGTCGGTCCGAGGCAGAATTCGGCCCCTTTGCGGTCGCGGAGACGTAAAAGCTCCGGGCCATACTTCGCCCAGCGGCCCGATTTTTCCCAGATCTCGCCGGGTTGCACCATCGGCATCAGCAGTTCCTGAGCGCCCGCGCGATCCATCTCTTCACGTACAATCTGCTCGACCTTGCGAATGATCTTCAATCCCAGCGGAAGGTAGATATAGATTCCCGCCGACAGCTTTCGGATCATACCGGCACGTAGCATTAAAACATGACTGATAACCTGCGCATCGGCAGGCACTTCTTTTTGAGTTGGAATCATCAATTGCGAATAGCGCATTGAAACGTCTCCTCGACAACGCGATCTGATTAGTCAACTACAGAGCTACATCTTATAAACCACCATACGGTATTTTGGCAAGGAAAAGCGAGACTTCGGCCACCCTGACTTGCCCCGAAATTCCATTGAAGATCCTTTTGACAAAAGGCCTATCGTTCTGATACAAACAGCATGGTCCATACTTATAAGGCGCAACGGAGAGACCCGATGCTACTGAAAGCCAAAGATTACTTCACGCTGGGAAACGTCCTCGGCGGGTTTCTATGTGTTATCTTCGTCATTCAAGGTCGGCTCGAATGGGCCAGCTACTCGATATTGATCGCCTATGCCTTCGATGTCAGCGACGGCGCGGTAGCAAGACTCACCAATCAATTCAACAAATTCGGAGCCGAGCTCGACAACGTGGCCGATTTGGTGGCCTATTCCATCGCGCCCTCGTTCCTCATCTACGGTATTTATACCATGCATCCGATCTACCCGGCACTGCCCTGGTGGATCGCCGCCGCCATTGCCTCAGCCCCGACTCTGGCCGGATGCATCCGCTTCGCTCGGTTCAACGTCAAGCGCATCAGCTACGACGGCGCTTTCGTCGGCTTTCCCCGACCCGCTTCGGCCCTGCTGTTCATCGGCTATTTCAACTCCCACTTCTTTATTTCCAATGAAATTTTCTACTGGTTCGGCATTTTCGTCGTCTTTTACAGTTCTGTCATGCATTTCGTTCTGGTCCCATTCTACAGTCACCACCGTTTTGCCCATCCACTTTACATCAAAGTGGCGTTCTGGTTCATTGCTTCCTCCGTGGCCTTCGCCGCTATCGGACACTTGATCACGGGATACGGGGTAACATTCGATATCATCACGTTCTGGCTCCTCAATTATCTCTTCACCCACCGGCACCTCACCTTCACCCGAGAAGAACTGAAGAAATTCAAGGCATTCGTGACGGAGTGGAAAGCCGACGAGGCCACAGCTTGATGATGCGCGGGTTCATCCGATTTTCGATTATGCTTTGATCGGTAGGTTTTAGCGGGAAAGAAAGTCGGCCGTGGTTGCAACAACCGAGTCCAACTCTCCCGGAGCTATCCATTTGATATCGTGTTCTTTTCGTAGCCACATCCGTTGTTTTCGCGCATACCGAACAGTGGCGGTGGCAATGGCGGAAGCCAACTCGCTTTCAGCTGCCTCCCCGTTGATGACAGCCAGAACCTGCCGATAACCGATCGCCTCGAATGCCTTGGGCGCAGCATCGGGGAAACGTCGAAGCAAGCTTCGAACTTCCTCGATCAAACCGTTTTCCAACATCTGCCGAGTGCGCTGTTCAACACGAGGCCGCAACCATTCCGTTGAGGCGTCAATGGCAAAACGGAGTGCTCGATAAGGCTTCTCGGCAAACCGATGTTCGTCCTGCCACTGCCAGATCGGCTTTCCGGTTAACTCCAGCACTTCCAACGCACGAATCACACGCCGGGGATTTCGCCGGTCGACATGCTGTTCGGCTTCCGGTGCTTGGGCTGCCAAGGTGGCAAACAGGGCTTCCGCCCCGCATTCTTCAAGTGTTTTCTCATACTTTGCGCGTAAGACATCGTTTCGGCCCGGAAGATCAACCAATCCACCCAAAAGCGCTCGCACATACAATCCAGTTCCACCCGCGATAATCGAAAGTTTTCCGCTTTTTTCAAGATTCCGAATACAACCAGCAGCCATTTCCACGAACCGCGCGACATCCAGAGGCTCATCCGGCTCTACGACATCGATCAAGTGATGAGCAGCTTGGGATCGCTCGCTTAGCGTTGGTTTCGCAGTTCCGATGTCAAAGCCTCGCACCATCTGCAAGGAATCGGCATTCACGATTTCTCCGGAAAAGCGCTTAGCCAATTCGATGGCCAAGCCGGTTTTGCCGCTGGCCGTTGCGCCTTGAATCACGATAATTTTCGTTGGTTTACTTGATGCGGCCAAAGCGTTTCTCCAACTCCATCTGCGACACTTCGATAAAGACCGGTCGTCCGTGGGGGCAATGGGTCGCGAAATCGATGGTATCCAATTGCCGCAACAAGGCTTCCATCTGTTCGTAATTCAGAGCCTCGTTAGCTCGAATCGCCGAATGACAAGCCAAAGTCGCCAAGGCCAGATCGATCCGATCTTCCACCGCTCGACTCCCGCCCGCATCGGCCAACTCATCCAGCAGGTCGCGAAGAGCGCTGGCCGGGTCTGCGCCTGCCAAGAGTTGCGGTACCGCTCGGATCTGCACGGAATCGCCGCCGAACGTTTCCACATCGAAACCAAGGGCGGTCACGTCTCCCACGAATTCTTCAAGGGCCGCCAGTCTTCCGGCATCCAGTTCGACACGAACGGGAAACAGCAGAATCTGACGCTCTATTTTTTGCGTATCGTAAGAGACTTTCAGCCTTTCAAAGGCCACCCGTTCATGCGCGGCATGCTGATCGATAATACCCAAACCTCGCGGCGTGCTGACGAGAATGTAGGTATTATGCAACTGAGCCAGAACGGTGAAAGAGCTGAAGCCCATCCCGAATGGCGCAGCCGCCGGTCCGACCGCGAAACTCTGGTTTTCCACCATCGATGCCGGACTTCCCTGGACCTGCATCGGAGATTGATAGGTCGAACCACCCGGTATCGTAAAATGGCGTTGACCGGATTGGGACTTGAAGTAATTTGCCAAGGCGATTTCGGCACCGACGGCATCGCCGCCCGTTTCCCGCCGACCGCCTCCGGGAGTTCCGACTCCACCCAACCAGGGCGAACGTCCCAAAGCCTCGCGCACGCCTTCATGCAGAATCCGATAGACCATCCGTGCGTCTGCGAAACGAACCTCTGTTTTAGCCGGATGAACATTGACATCCAGCAGATCGATCGGCATTTCAAGCATCAAAGCCGCGATAGGAAAGCGTCTGGGTTCCAACATGGTGCCATAGGCGGACGTCACCGCATGCATCAGTGAGCGATCGCGGATGGGACGCCCATTGACAAACAGATGCAAGGCGGCGGGGGTCGGCCGGGTCAATTCCGGGGCCGAAATCATGCCGCTCAAATGAAAACCTCCCCTTTCACCACTTACGGGAAACAGCTTCGGGTAGGCATCCTTGCCGAACACCCCTGCCACTCGCTCGTGCAGATCGTCCGTCGCCGGTAGATTCATGAGGTCGCGACCGTTGTGCCGATATTCGATGCGGACATCCGGTCTGACCAATGCGATCCGCTGCATGACCTCGCTGATAGCCGCCAACTCAGTCGCATCGCGCTTTAAAAATTTCCGACGCGCCGGGGTATTATAAAATAGCTTTCGGATATCGATCTCCGTCCCGCGCGGGAAGCCGACATCCTCCACGTGTTTCAGTTCCCCCCCCTCAATCGTCAAACGGGTTCCGACCGAATCAAGACCACGCGTTGTCAAGCTAAACAGCGAAACCGACGCGATCGAGGGCAAGGCTTCACCTCGGAAACCAAGTGTCTGGATGGCAAACAGATCGTCCGCATGATGGATCTTGCTGGTTGCATGGCGCTCGATGGCACGCAGAGCGTCCTCTCGATCCATTCCAACACCATCGTCCAGGACACGAATACGCCCCTTTCCCGCCTCTTCGATTTCCACCACGACCTTTGTCGCACTCGCATCGAGGCAATTCTCGACCAGTTCTTTCACTACCGAAGCTGGCCGCTCCACCACTTCACCTGCGGCAATTCGGTTGGCCAACGAAGTTGGAAGAACGTGAATCTTCTGTCTTTCCTCTGCACTCATTTCGCCTCCATCGCTGGCTTTCTCTAGCACATCCGCATGCGTTTGTCACGAAGCACGCTCAGCGTTTGAAAAAGAAATGCAGAATCAAAAAAGAATTACACTTTACAAGCCGCAATTTTTGCGGATAAAATCAATAAAAAGAACAAGACAGATTTCGTTTGTGTTATTTGGAATGACGACCAGCTACATAGGGGGTCGAAATGGCATCGGTAACCGTTTTACATGGCCGTGAAATCATTCAGAAATTGCAGTTGTCGAAAGATCACATTCTGATCGGCCGACACGACATGGCAGACATCATTCTCAACAATGTGATGGTTTCGCGCAAACAAGCCATGCTGGTTCGCCATGGCGGAATATGGGTTCTCGAAGACATTTCCGGCAAAGACACCGTCTTTGTCAATGGCCGGATTATCCGTCGCCAAGCCCTCAAGAACGGGGATACGGTTGAAATCGGAAAATTCATGATTCGCTTCGAGCAAACAAAAGATGAATTGGAGCGCGATCACGCACGAGCGCAAAAGCAACCCGGCGCCGAATTCAAGCTATCTTTCGGCGAAATGATGGCAGAGGCAAGCGGCACCCCCGAGCAAGAGACTTTTCAGAAGGTACAAGCACAGGTCGACACGACGGAATCCACGATGCGGCTGGCTCCCGAGCAACTGGAGTCCCTGCGTAAAGGTCTCGGCCAACGCCGCGGAGCACATTTAAGCGCCGTAACTCCCATGCCGAAAAGCACCTATCCTCTCGATAAAGGAATGGTCCTGATCGGCCGTAGCGACAGCGCCGACATCCCCATCAAGGGAGGCTTGACCATCGGCAAGACACACGCGAAAATGTCCTGTTTCGGCGGAAAATGGTTTGTCGAAAAAGTCGATGGTCTCGGCTCGTTGAAAGTGAACGGCAACAAAGTCTCCCAGCACCAGCTTAAAGAAGGGGACGAACTGGAAATCGGCTCCACCAAGCTGCAATTCCATGATGCGGTAAAAGAACTCTAACGGAGAACCGAATCGTTCACCCTACATAAAAACGCCGCATCCAATGAGAATGCGGCGTTTCATTTTCTTCGTAACGGGCCGTTATTGGGCGTCTTCGGCCAACATCTGTGCCTTATCCGTCTGCTCCCAGGTCATTTTGCGGGTGTTCTCACCAAAATGACCGTAGGAGGCCGTTTTGAGGTAGACCGGCTTCAGAAGGTCCAAGCTGGTGGTAATCCCGTAGGGAGTCAGATCGAAATGACGCCTCACCAACTTGACGAGCTTCGCTTCATCGACCTTCCCGGTACCGAAGGTGTTGATCGAGACCGAAACCGGTTCTCTGACCCCGATGGCATACGCCAACTGAACTTCGCAACGCTTGGCAAGCTTGGCCTTGACCAAATTCTTGGCGATATAGCGCGCCATGTAAGAAGCCGAGCGATCCACCTTGCTGGGATCTTTGCCCGAGAAAGCTCCACCGCCGTTGTGCCCCCAACCACCGTAGGTATCGACGATAATCTTCCGGCCCGTCAAGCCGCAATCGCCTTGGGGACCGCCAATGATAAAATTGCCGGTCGGGTTGATGTGGAACTTGGTTTTCTTGTCGATCAACTTGAGATAAGCCTTAGGGATAGCCTTCATAATGACTTCGTCGATAATCGCGGCACGCAAATTTTTGTGGCTGACATGCGCGTTATGCTGGGTCGAAATGACAACGGCGGGAATATGCACAGGCTTGTTTTTTTCGAACTGCACGGTGACCTGGGATTTTCCGTCGGGTCGTAGAAAATCGAGGATATTCTTTTTGCGCACGACGGCCAATCGCTTGGTCAGTGCGTGCGCCAGAAAGATGGGAAGCGGCATCAAATCGCGTGTATCGTCACAGGCATACCCGAACATCATGCCTTGATCCCCGGCACCCTGAAGCTTGGGATCTTTCTTATCCACTCCCATCGCGATGTCGGAGGACTGCTTGTCGATGGTCGACACCACAGCACAGGTATTACAATCGAATCCCATCCGGGCATCGGTATAGCCGATGTTCTCGATGGTTTCACGTACCAGTTTCGGGATGTCCACATAGCATTCGGTGGTGATTTCGCCTGCGACAACGGCCAATCCCGTCGTCACTAACGTTTCACAAGCCACGCGGGCTTTGGTGTCACATGCAATGATATTATCGAGAATGGCATCGGAAATCTGGTCGGCCACCTTGTCGGGATGTCCCTCAGTCACCGACTCTGAACTGAATACGAAGTTTTCGTGCATTGAAGCCTCCTTGAAAAATACATGCACATCCGTGCATAAAACCGGGACTCATTTGTGCCCCAAGGTTTCGAGGGTGTGATCATCCTCTGAAGTAGGTATAGATAACGCGGAATCTCTTTGGAAGTCAAGTGCTTTCGGCGGTTTCAGAACCGAGAATCGACAGCACAGCCAGCTTTACATTCCGGAATCAGCAAGCTCGCCGGACATGTGCTCCCGCGACTTCGTTTCGCGTCCGAACAGATGCAACGTTTGCGTGGGGAAAGCGAACTCGATTCCCTCTTCACGGAAGCGATCACACAACGCCAAGTTGAATTTTTCCTGGATATCCATAAAATACCGATACTCAGGATCATGAACAAAGTAAACAAATTCAAAAACCAACGAAAAATCACCGAAACTTCGGAAATGGGCGCGATCGAAGGTTGTTTTTTCCAATCCATTGATGATGGACTCAACGATACCGGGGATCATCCGCAACTTCTCAGCCGAAGTTGAGTATTCAACGCCGACCGCGATAACATTACGGCGAATCTGAATGTTTTTGTAATTGCGGATACGGCTCTGCAGCATATCGTTGTTTGAGAAAACCAATTGTTCTCCGCTCAAGCTACGAATCCGAGTCGATTTCAGTCCGATACGCTCCACCGTTCCCATCATATCGTTGAGAATGACGAAGTCTCCGACAGCAAAAGGCTTATCCAAGATAATCGAGAAAGAGGCAAATAGATCGCTGAAGATACTTTGTGTAGCCAGACCGATGGCCACACCCCCAACCCCCAGACCGGCAATCAAGGTGAGAACATTGACTCCCAGATTGTCCAGAATGAGAATCAAAATGCCGGACCAGACAAAAACTCGGGCCAGAATGCGGACTATCGTCGCACCGGCAGTCGGCTGCTCGGCCCCATTGTCAGCTTTAAACCAGCGGCGGATGGCAACCGTAGCAAAGTAGTCGGCCCAGAGCCCAAACTGCAGGATAATGGCAAGAACCGACAGTTGTCCGAGCACCTCCTCGACCCCGCTCGGTAGAAACAATATTTTCGATACAACCCCAACCGCCAGAACAACGAACAGTAAAAGGCTTGTGCGCCCGAGCGTCTCTTTCAGCGTCTTTGACCAATTGGAGCTGTCGCCGTCCTCCTGCTTGCCGATCCGCGATAAAACGAATCGTTTAACTCCCTGCATAGCGACAACCAATAAGAGAACCAACAGCACCACAACCGACCAGTCGACGATCTCGTTACTCCAAATTTCAGTTCTCATCCATTGCGGTATCTGCCATCCAGCCATCTGGAGTCTCCTAAACCATGGGCTCCGGTGAGCTTTCTTTCGATTCTTTTTTCCCGGCATTCAACATGCGGTATCCCCAGTCCTGTCGGATAAACGCCGTTAACAGAACGATGATCGTCAACAAGACGGCAGCTGCCAATTCGGTGGAATGCACCTCTTTGTAAAAGATTTTTCCTTCTCCGACTTTGGGCATAACGGTCGGCTGCAAAGGCAATCCATAGCGTTCCGCAAGTGTGTCGATCTTGATCATGTGAATAATCGGAATACCGTCCATGGCGTAGCGGGTCATGACCGAATCGATATCATACGCACCTCGCGGCACCGAACGGTTAAGCCCCGGATCAAACATCCGTTTCCCCACCTTCGTGCCGACAGACGTCGTTCCTCCACCCACATTGAGATAAGCGGTTATCTTATCTTCTCCTGCGAATTCCTGATAGAGACTCATGCGTTTTTCGACGCTCTCTCCATAGTTGCTGACCGTCAGAGCTGGGATACCACTGCGTTCAATGACGACATCAAGCGCTCGACGCGAATCTTTGGTCAATCCAAGAGCGCGATCATCGATTCCACCACGGGAAATCGCCACGGAACGGTAATTGAACAGGCGCTTTTCAGCTAACACCCGCTCCATGTCCGGCCACATGAAGGTGGGGATATTCGCTCCCCACTGCGACGATCCGACACTCGAAATAATGATAGCCTGAAGTTTCAATGTTTGGAGTGCGGCCAGAACACAGGTATTAATGGCCGGAAACGACCCCGAAAACCCTACCGCCACTTTGTCGCCTTCTTCGACATCCGCCCGTTTGAGAAGATGCACGATAACAGCCGCGAAATTCGGGTTCGCGGTTGTCTGTTTGGCGGGCAAATGTCCGGGGTTGGTGGTGACCGGAGTTAGTAGCTGACCGATCAAGCCGGTTCCGGCCGGATCGGACTCCGGGTCGAACGTATGACCGAGACGCAATCGTTCCTGCCGAATCACCTCGAAGGCTTCTTTGGCTAGCCGGGCGGCCTTGATTTTTTCGGTGTAATGCGGTTGCTTTTCGCGAACCGTATAAGTCTCGACAACGATGAGCCCGGCAATCCCTATTAAAGCGACAACCCACAGCAAACGAAGGGAAATGCGTTGTGGGCGCCAGTATATTTTTTTCATGACAGCGCCTCCTGACCTACCGCAAGAATCAGGATGAGCCGGACCACGATTGAAACGATAGTAAGGGAAGCCAGGGTTTGCATAATCCCCTGTCTGTCCATCCATATGGCAATCAATCCCGGAATGATGAAGCCGATCACGTCGTAATCGACCTGAAGCAGCCCTGGCCATTCGTTCACAATCATGCCGATCATATAGCCGACGAGAATCATCAGTGCCGTTCGGCGTCGTCCAAAAACGATTAAAAACATGGAAAGCGCACGGACGATGGCAAAAGTCGCGAACGCGGCAACAAGCGTCACCAAAATATCGTAAGGTCGGTGCAAGGCCAAAGCCATATACCCCGGAACGATCAGACCGCCTGTTGCCAAACCGAAGAGTTCGGTAAACAGCAGTCCCACCCCCAATCCTATCCCGACAGACAACGGTAGCAATTCAAACATCAGGAATTCTCCGGAATCGCACGATTTCTGAAGTAGCGGACTAAATCGAGACCATGTCCGCCGATGTTCCCCATTCCAACCACTAATGTAGTCTTGCCACAAGCGCCCAATATCGTTTCGAATATGTCTTCCGTACGCGTTCCTTCCGAAATGAAGAAATGCGCAAGATCGACTCCAAGGCCCGTAGCCAGCTTGGCAAACAAATAAGAACCGGTGCCCATCAACACAATTCGGTCCGCCTCTTTCCAGAAATCGACATCGCGGACCAACTGCTGGGTTCGTGACGGGCGGTCGGATCGTAAGTTGAACACACCGACCACCTTATCCACATCCGAATATTTCTCGACCGCCCAGTGCCAAATACGCTCCGTCGACTCCGGATCGTTCGCTGCAAATCCGTTGACGAAAATGATTCGACGGCCGAAGTAATCCAAAATATGCTCGGATAAAGCTCCCGGATCGGGTTTGACCTTCCACATCCCCTGCAAAGCCGTTTGACGATCAATATTGAAATCGGCAAGAATTCTCAGAGCCAATGCCACATTCTCTTTGTGCTCGGCATAAGAGAACCCCGCCATATCATCGTCGCTGACGGATTCGATATCATGTTCGTCAATGGATACCAATCGGGTTTGACGATCTTTGGCAACGTCGGCCAAGATATGCAAGTGACGCTGCTCGGCCGTATACAAAACACCTTTCGGCGGAATCATACCCGCCAGGGCTCTGGCGACGTCGTCCTCTCCCGGACCCATAACATCCAGATGGTCGGCTCTGACATTGGAAATCACACCATGAGTAGCTCGAACAAAGTAGCGCTCGGCCACATAATGCAGCATCGGCTGAAGCGCCATACATTCCATTACCAAGCCTTCAGCCTTTACACCCGCAGCAGCCGAAACAATGCGTTTCTGTTCGATAATGTTGGCACCGGCGGGACGATAGACCGGGACTTCGCGTCCATTCGGGAAGATCATGCGAGCTGTCGTACCCGTCGTCTTTGCTACTGTTGGGATATTCGCGCCGTTCATGCCAGCTGCAATCAGCCTGGTAACACTAGACTTTCCACGAGTTCCAGCCACATGAACTCGGTTGGGAATCTTCCGCAGCCGCCTTCTGTGTAGCCAGTTCTCAAACAGCCCCAGACTGACCATCCCAGCTGAAACGATCGCCAGGATTTCCGTTCCCACCATGTATTTTTCCTCCAGAGGCCGAAGTCACCTCGACTCGAAGATAACTTCGTCGGGAGTATACTGCCCCTGAAGAACAAAGGGAAATAATTCCTGCTGTCCCATAGCGCTTTGGAGGAATGTTAAAATGTATGTCTGGGTAATTTCTTGCTGTTGGTTCCTTGAAATCAGAGGTTTTCCATCATCTTCCGGAACAAGATCCCAATGCCGTGAGTCTGTAAATTGGCTGTGATTTCCACCTTTTATATTGATATAATATCGAGGGGATATCTGGCGATCCCAAAGGTGCCTGACGTTGGGGGCTTTTCCCTGCATATCGTATTCAGCAGCGATGAACAAAACGGTTTTCCCCAAAGTCTGGGTGGGATTAAACGGTCCCATATATACGAATCCCTTTATCCGTTTATCGTCTTTGGCAACTAGGTTCTGAGCACGTTCACAGCCGCGGGAATGCCCGATCAACACAACTTGAGACGCATCGACTCTACCCTTCAGGAAAGGCAGCCAAGTGTTTGCGGAAATAATATGACGGGTGTAAAGGCGCTTAAGCTCTTGGGGATCACGGGTACTCGGGTTAATAACGACAAATCCCCAGGATGCCAAGTATTTCCCGAGAAACTCATAATTGTAGGGGGTCGACCCGTTTCCCGACAACATGACGGCGATTGGAAAATGCCCTTTTGCAGGAGGCGTACGAACGCCTCCGCATAGCGCAGGATAGTAAATTCTCGTTAACGGAAACGGCACATGAACGTCTTTGAAGCCGGCGCCATAAGGGCCGATTTCGTATGGTTTGGCCGCCTTCAGGCCGGTTGCGGGAGGATTGGATAGTCCACAGGCAACCATTGCCCCCTTAGAGCCCACCGAGCGTATTTTATGGTTGGACTGAAATGAAAAACCGGAATCATTGTGTGTGACGGCAACCAATCCCTGACGCCCTTCGGGTAATGCAAAAGTCAAGCGCTCCGGAAACGGGTCTCCCCAATAAGATTGGGGGATATCGACGCCTCCGACACTGATAACCGTGTGCATGAGGAATTGCTCATCAATTTTCCATCCGCCATTGACCCAATAGCGATCACGCCGGTGTTCCTCGATATGCAAGTTAACTCCATCGATGATAACCACATCACCCGGAGCGGCATCCAGAGGAGAGACCGATAACATTCTCGGTTCAGACGTTTCTTCAAACAACGGAACTTCCACTTGGCAGATACCATTGGAAAAATTGCAATACTGCTCCGTAGAGCATTGAAAATTCGACTTGCAGGGCCAGTTTGGGGCGAAAGATTTGGGAACGGCGGCCGAAGGTGTCTCTGAGTTACCGAAAAGACCGTCAGAAGAGTTGGTTGCTTGCGCCATGGAAACGGTGCGCTCGATAGAAGGAACCGATCCGTTGCGGACATTCGATCGCACCGTGGTGTTGCTATCAGGCTTGGGATTTGTTTCAATCTCTGAATTTATTTTGCCCGCAGTTTGCGATAATGTATGGGGAGTGTTGGTCTGCAACACACTGGCCGCCATGGCGGTGTTTGTGTTGTTATTGGTCTTCCCCAGCAAATGGGCAATAGACAGCCCTATCATGATCCCCGATAGAACGACGATGGGAATACCAATCATGAATAAATACTTTAGCCTGGCAAGAGGTATTACGTTATCGTATTCAATTCCATAGGCATCCCGATCAACCAAGCGTTCGATCCGATCCGCTTGGGCGGGAACTTGAGCCCGAGCCCCTCCCCATTTTGATCCGGGATGCGGCTTGTTGCCGCCTGCGTTGTTTTTATTTCTTTTTTTCTGCGACACGATAACACCTAACCTTTACTTATTGCAACGAGAGTCACAGACACTTTTAGACAGCGTTTATAGTAATGTTCCGCGTAGATACCCACAATCGAAAGCGGAATATTCACGAAAAGGAACCCTATTAAAACGATAAAACCCTTTTTACGTTTTTCCATCACCAATTACAACGAGTTACATTCCGGAGGCAAGACATTCCCGAATCCTGAGAATGCGAAAAAGCAAAGTCATTTTTTTCTGGGAAGGTATTTTCACCAGCGACCTCAACTGCCCGGCACACCAGCTTGTTAAACTCACTCAAAAGGCTTGGATCATGATGTCGTTCTACTTAAGCACCACAACCGCACGGGATATGAAACAGTCCAACCAACCAATTACGACTCAAACACTCTCTTTATTGAATACTATTTCCACCTGTTTCTCAAGTAAATTTTTTCATAATTTTGGGGTCCGCCTTAAAAAAGGTGGGGGTAAAACGGATTTCTTTTTCATGTTTTTTTTTAATATTAATATGTTTACGTCGAATGGAAGTCCATTATTAGATGAAATCGCTTCTTTTGCTTTGAATTGAGAACCAAACAGACCTCTTTTTCCAGACTATTTGCACTTGTTCATCGGATTGGAAAGAAATCTGAATAAAAGTGACATTTCATGTTTTCCTTTCTTTACTTTGCAGATGTTTTCCGCTAGAGTGCGCGGCCTTAACATTTTTGCTTGGAAATAGAACGTTATGGGTATCAAGAAGTCACGTAATATCGGAATCGCCGCTCACATCGACGCCGGAAAAACCACCGTCACCGAACGTATTCTCTTTTTTACTGGAGTTAACCGCAAAATCGGTGAAGTCCATGACGGTATGGCGACGATGGATTTCATGAAGCAAGAGCAGGAACGGGGCATCACGATCGCCTCCGCTGCGATCAGCTGTGAGTGGAACGACCACAAAATCAACATCATCGACACCCCCGGTCACGTTGACTTCACGATTGAAGTCGAACGCTCCATGCGTGTACTGGACGGCATCGTGGCGGTCTTCTGCGCCGTTGGCGGAGTCGAAGCTCAAAGCGAGACCGTTTGGGGCCAAGCCGATCGGTATATGGTGCCGCGCCTCGCCTTTATCAATAAAATGGATCGAGCGGGGGCGGACTATCAAGATGTCATCGCCCAAATGAACGACAGGCTCAATGCAGAAGCCATTCCCTATCAGTTGCCGGTGGGTGAAGGCGACACCTTCAAAGGGGTCATCGATCTTATCACCATGAAAATGGTCGAAGTACAGGATAAGACACTCGTTTACAAAGACATTCCTGCCGACTGTCAAAACCAGGCTGAAAAGTTGCGTGCGGCTCTGCTTGAGCGGTTGGCCGAATTCGACGATGACCTGGCGGAATTGTATTTGGACGATCAGCCTGTTTCGGAGAAGATGATTCGTGACGTAACACGCTTCTGTGTTCTTCGCTCGCTGATTACACCTGTTTTCTGCGGTGCGGCCTACAAAAACATCGGGATCCAGCTCCTTCTAAATGCCGTTGTCGATTATATGCCGAGCCCGCTCAATCGAGGTGCGACATCCGGACACGACATCGACAACCCCGAAACCTTACTCACTCGCCATCCGACTGCGACGGATCCATTCTGTGCACTCGCTTTCAAGGTTATCCACGATCCCTACGTCGGCCAGCAGACCTTTGTTCGCACCTATTCGGGTATCCTCAAAACCGGCGACACCGTTTTGAATACGACGACCGGAAAAAAAGTCCGCATCAGCCGTATTTTGCGCATCCAGGCTAAAGATCGCGTCGAAGTGCAAGAGGTCGGCCCCGGAGATATCGTAGCCTTGATCGGGTTGAAAACAACTCTGACCGGTCATACCATCTGCGACGTCAACGCTCCCCTACTGCTTGAGTCCGTACGCGTACCGGAGCCGGTCATCAGCGTCAAGGTCTCGACCGAAAACCGCAAAGATGAAGAAAAATTGTTCAAAGCCTTGCGACATATTGGCTTGGAAGATCCTTCCTTCACCGTTCGTCAGGTCGAGCGCACCAACGAAACCGTCATCGCCGGAATGGGCGAACTACACCTTGAGATCATCGTGGATCGCTTGAAAACAGATTTCGGCGTGATCACTGAAGTGGGACAGCCCTCCGTCGAATACAGAGAAACCGTGTCTATCCCCTGTCGCCACGACTACAAATATGTCAAGCAGAGCGGCGGTAAAGGACAGTATGCGCATACCATCATGCAACTGGAACCCAACCCCGGTGGCGGTTTCGAATTCGTCAATGCCGTCACGGGCGGAGACATCCCCTCGGAGTTCATCCCGGCTGTCAGAAAAGGAATTGAGGAAACCCTCACCAAAGGTGTACTGGCCGATTACCAGCTGGTGGATGTCAAGGTAACGCTGTTGGACGGAAGCGCCCACGCAGTGGACAGTTCCGATTTGGCATTTAAAACCTGCGCCTCGATTTGCTTCAAGGAAGCCTTCAGAAAGGCCGCACCGCAGATTCTCGAACCCATCATGTTGATGGAAATCGCGACGCCGGACGACTTCATCGGCGATCTGGTCGGGGATCTGAATCGGCGCAGAGGCAAAATCCATAACATGCGCCGTTACCGGAAGGGCAGCCAGAAAATCAGCGCCGAAGCACCCTTGATGGAGCTATTCGGGTACGCCACCGATATTCGTTCGTTATCTTCGGGTCGAGCCAACTACTCGATGGAGCTGAAACATTACTCCGCAATGCCTGCATCCATGCAGGAAAAAGTATTGGCGGAAGCGAAAGAACGACTGAAATCCGACAAGTAGGCAGCCGACAACTCATAATCTCAAGGCCGAATCGTCTCAACAGAACGGTTCGGCCTTTTTCCTTTCCATTATTTCCTTTTAAAACGTGTAACTCGGCGGTGACAATAAGGTTGCTTTCCCGTTTTTTCGTAGTAATTCTGGTGGTATTCCTCTGCCGGGTAAAAAGGACCAGCCATTTCCAGTTTCGTTGAAACCGCAAAGCCGGATTCTTTTAATTCGTCAATCAAGCGACTGACAATCTCCCGTTCTTCGTCCGATTTCACGTAAATCGCCGACCGGTACTGTTCTCCGATGTCCGGTCCCTGTCGATTCACTTGTGTGGGATCGTGGATTTCAAAGAATAGACGAGCCAAATCCTCATATGAAATTTTTGAGGGGTCGTAAACCACCCGGACCGCTTCCGCATGACCCGTGCGACCTGAGCAAACCTGCTCGTAACTGGGATTTTCGACTTGCCCTCCCATATAGCCTGAGCTGACATCCAATACACCCGGAGCTTCCTCCATGTAGTACTCAACCCCCCAGAAACAGCCTCCCGCGAAATACGCTTCCGCCTTGGCCGAATCCACCTGATCCGCCGAAGTAAAGTTCAAGGAGATGGAGTTCACACAGTGGCGCGTGTTTTTCTCGGTGAAGTGTTCGCCTTCGAACACATGCCCCAGATGGGCTTTGCAAGCCGCGCACACGATTTCCGTTCTCATCCCATCCGCATCGGGAATGCGCTCGACCGCTCCCGGCAGATTTTCATCGAAGCTTGGCCAGCCGCACTGGGAATCAAACTTGGATTGCGACTCGAAGAGTCTGGCGCCGCAACGTTTGCATGTGTAATAGCCTTCAGCGTGGTGGTCGACATATTTGCCCGAAAACGGTCTCTCGGTTCCCTTATTCAAAATGACATGCTTCTCCATGTCGGTCAGACGTGCATCCCGCATATCGAGTTTCTCCTTATCATGAGCAGGAATCACCGGGGCTCGCATGCTTTCCTCCGCTTTTCCTCCCGAAATCGTTAGGGCCATAATCACGGCAACGATCACCACGCCGAGCAAAACCAGCGCCAGCTTGGGGGTTGTCATTTACGTGCTTCCTTTCGGTCACACCATCCATCCCCATGTGGTTTTTAATAGAGAACGGCAGCCCCCCGTTTTCTTCCAAGGATTTGCACCAGCCAAACGGTCGGAATGGACGCAAGTTGTGCCACTTCGAATATAAGAACCGTTACACCGGCTCAAATAGCCATCAACAGTCATTTCTGTAATCTGCGATCTAGTCAGAATTCTGCGATGGGCGAATCGTCAAGGTGTGCCCATCGCTATCAGGCGTCGTCGTGACACGGACGATTTCCAGCTCGGCATCCCATTCCATACTCCAGCTTCCATCGGGATCCGACACTTCGAGCGTCCACCCTTCCGGGTAATGGCGACTCGCCGGAATGTAGATTTCCGTTGCGCCACTGACACCTTCGCGATCCGAATAGGTCAAGCTAAACAGGCGAGCGTCCGGATCAAAGCTAAAGAACTCGGGACGACCCGAAATCTTCTGGGGATAAACCCGCGCCAACATCCCCGCCCAGTCTCTTTCCGTGAAATCCGAATCGAGAAAGCTCCAACCGCCCGGATCCCATGACCAGTACGCCCAGCCAGCCATCCGCCGGTCGGCCATCGCCAATAGCTTGCTCGTAAATAAAGCGCTTTTCTCCCAAGCCGGATCCAACCCCCATTCGCCGATTAAAAGTGGCCAGTTTTCTCGGTCCACCTCCAAGGCTCGATTCGTTTCCCAGTTTTCGATGGTTTTATCGACTTCCGGGTTATAGCTTTGGTTGTTTTCAAGGCTAACGGAATACAAGTGTGGAAAGTACGCCAGCCGGGGTGCACCCGATCGAGGATCTACCAATCCCTCTATGAAAGATGGACTTCCATTCCCCGGCGCACCATATCGCGTTTCGAAGAATATCCACCCTTCTTCATCCACTTGCCGGATGACATTGATGATTCTCTGATAGAAAGGCTGTAACTTGTCACGGTCGAATGCCGGAGACGGACTATCTTCAGCCGCACCCAGCCCTAAAGCCTCCCCGGCATCGAAATCCGATCCGGGATGGGGCTCGTTCATCAGATCGTAACCCAACACGGCAGGATGGTCTTTGAAGCGCTCGACGACCGCTTTCCACATATTCGCGTAATGATCCTGCAAATCTTGATGTTCACCTTGGTCGTAAGCCCAGAAGTTATCGAACGCGCGCACGACGGCCGGCTGGAAATAATTGAGAAACCATTGTGGCTGGATAGCAAATGACTCTCCATCATCCCGAATCGCCCATTCGGGAGCCCCGTCACAACAAAAGCGACGTGCATAGACATCCTGGTGCATATCGAGCACCACATTCATCCCCGCCGCAGCGAACTGGTCGACCCGTGTTTCAATCTGGTCAAGGTAGCTCTGGTCGATCTCGCCCGGTTCGGGCTCCACGCCCTCCCACACCAGCAACAAGCGCACGAGATTGAACCCCAGGTCACGGGACAAACGAATCGGTTCATCCTCCGGAATAACCGGTAGCTGTGCCGGATTTCCCTTTACGCCGTAATCGACGTTGACTCCGTGTAAAATCATTGCCCTTCCCTGCTCGTCCACGATGAACGGCAAAGGTAATTCGACAATCACCTCTTCATCCGTATCGCCATCGATGAAACCATCAACCTCGACATCGGCCTCTTGCTTATCTCCGTCTCCCCCCAGTGCGACACACTCTCCCGCTTCACAAACAGTTCCGGCTTCACAGGCAGGATTACACTCCAAAACGGAATTATCGTCTTCATCATTATCGCGACATCCCGAAAGACAAACGACTGTAATGACAGAAACGAACAGCCACACAAGCGGCATCCGCGACATGGCAATCCTCCAGATTTAAATTTGACATTGTAATAAACGCGTTATCTCTTGTCAGTTAACCTGAACCTAACGGAGATGTCAATTCCAGCCTAATCTTGAAGTTGATTGGGGAGCCTAAGCAACAGCAGAAACTCTTTCACCTCGGGTCTATCTGTAATTCTGCGCCCAAGCAGTCTGTATTGTTGACTTTTTCCCGGCTCTCGAGTATTGTGTCGCGTTGATTAGATAGATTTACCGAGGGGATGACCATGTACAAAGCATTGATGGAAAAAATAGAATCTCGTAGTGCCATTGTTGGCGTTATCGGACTTGGCTATGTCGGTTTGCCACTGGTATTGGAATTCAACCGTGCAGGCTACTCCGTGATCGGGTTCGATCTCGATGAATTCAAAATCACAGCACTGGCCAAGGGCAAGAGCTACATCAAGCATATCTCGCCCAGCCGATTGAAAGCACTCAACGATTCCAATAAATTTGAGGCCACAACCGACTTTCGCCGCCTCAAAGAATGTGACGCCCTGATTATCTGCGTCCCCACACCGCTGAACGTGAATCGTGAGCCCGACCTCTCATTCGTCGAGAACACGGCACGGCAAATTCGAAAGACCCTGCGCCCCGGCCAGTTGATTTCGCTGGAATCCACCACTTACCCCGGCACGACCGATGAACTGACCTTGCCGATCCTTGAAGAGGGAAGCGGACTCAAGTGTGGAAAAGATTTCTTTCTCGCTTATTCACCCGAACGCGAAGATCCGGGCAACCCCAGTTTCAACACGCGCACCATTCCCAAAGTGGTCGGGGGTCTAACCCGCCAATGCGGTCTTCTCGCGTCGGCTCTATACGGAAACGTCATCGACCACGTGGTGAAGGTCAAAGGCTGTCGCGAAGCCGAAATGACCAAGCTACTCGAAAACATCTTCCGTTCGGTCAACATCGCGTTGGTCAATGAATTGAAAATGGTCGGTGATCGGATGAACATCGACATTTGGGAAGTGATCGATGCCGCCTCGACCAAACCCTTCGGCTTTATGCCGTTCTACCCGGGCCCCGGTTTGGGGGGACACTGCATTCCGATCGATCCCTTCTATCTCACGTGGAAAGCCCGCGAGTATAAAATCTCGACGCGCTTTATCGAACTGGCCGGTGAAATCAACACCAGCATGCCGGAATACGTCATCCACAAAACACTGGAAGCGCTAAACGAACATTGTAAATCGCTCAAGGGTTCGACCGTCCTCGTTCTGGGAGCGGCCTACAAAAAAGACGTGGACGACATGCGCGAATCGCCGACCTTGGAGTTGATCGACCTGTTGCGCGAACATGGTGCCAAAGTGGAATACAACGATCCGCATATCCCCAAACTGGCACCCACGCGCAAACACAAATTCAACATGAAATCCCAACCGCTGACGGAGAAAAAGCTTGCGTCGGTTGACGTGGTCCTGATTTCCACCGACCACTCGGATTACGACTACGATTTCATCGTCAAACATGCGCCACTGGTAATCGATACACGTAATGCAACCCGGAATGTGAAAAAGAACCGCAAAAAAATCTTCCGCGCCTAAAAAATGGCGGTTGTTTTTTTATCGGCACCGATCAAATTCCGAGAGGAGAAAGCCAATGAAAGGCGTTGTTCTGGCTGGCGGATTGGGAACGCGGCTTCATCCCTTGACCAAGATTACCAACAAGCATTTGTTGCCCATCTACGACAAGCCGATGATCCATTATCCCATACAATGCCTGATCAACGCCGGAATCGATGATATCCTGATTGTCACGGGCGGAAAACACGCCGGTGACTTTCTGGAGTTACTCGGGAACGGTCAGGATTTCGGGCTAAAAGATTTGAACTATACCTACCAGGAAGGTGAAGGCGGTATCGCCGATGCTTTGCGTTTGGCCGAGCATTTCTGTGATGGAGAGTTGGTCTGCGTTGTACTCGGCGACAACCTCATCGAAAAAAATATCCGCCATGCCGCCGAACGGTTTCGCCAACAAGGCGATGGCGCCAAAATCCTGCTAAAAGATGTTCCCGACCCCGAACGTTTCGGTGTCCCCAAAATCGTGGATGATAAGATCGTGGAAATCTATGAGAAACCCAAAGATCCTCCTTCGCGATTGGCCGTAACCGGCATCTACTTTTACGATTCCACCGTATTCGACTTTATCCGCAACCTCAAGCCTTCCGAGCGCGGCGAGCTGGAGATCACGGACGTCAACAACATGTACCTGAATCGCGGAAAGTTAACTTACGATGTGCTGGAAGGCTGGTGGACGGATGCGGGGACATTCCCTTCCCTGCTACGCGCCGCAAATCTGGTAGCCCAGAATGGCGCTAACAACATCGACTGAAAGGCGTCTGTCATACAGGTCAATCCGGCCGATTTTCGGAAAAACGTTCCAGTAGAGAAGAAATTCTTTGTTCGGCCGACTCGCCTCGCGGGGCGGGTGTCATCAGTTCCTCGATGCGTTTGACCAGCTCCTCGGTTGTCAACTGCGGTTCATCGATCATCGACGAAGGGCCATCGGCTGGACTTGAAAGGTTCGTCTTGTCTTTTTCGTCGGGTGTGGCCAACTCCACGTCAGAGCGGATATCCTCGTGCTTTTCCGCATCACTCCCCTTCGTTTCACCGGTTGAGGATTGAACTTCCTCGGCCTCGTCACTCTCGGGGTCTGCAGCAGGCGTGAGTTCCTCTTCTTCCACTTCCACCATTACCTTCATGGTCCCACTGTCGTTGAGACCCATTTCGGTTGCATACTCGCCGCTGGTGAGCTTCTGTACCATCTGTCGGTGTGATTTCCGCATGATCTTGACGACTTCGGCTTCAAGCTCGGCCTGATCAAGATCCAGAAGCTCTTTATAAGCGGTTTTCACCGACGCCAGAATCGTTCCTTCTTGAAAAAGATGCGAAATCACATGACCGTAACGGGGACCGGAATCTTCCGTTTGGATGTGAAACATCTTCTCACTCACTCGGATATTGCTATTGAGTCCGGGAATCATCGCCACCTCCACTTAAATGTATAATCCCAGTTGCATTTCTGAGCAAGGAATTAGACCGTTCATGCATTTCCACCCCCCTTCGTTCATGGATTGTGATACCTTGCTCTGGTATGAGTTCTGTGTTAGATGAAAGCGGATCAGGCTTCTGAAAGGATCAACGATGTCCCTGTTTTCCACTCGCCGCAAACATTACGTACAACCTCGCAAAAGTCACATCGGAATGATTGTCGCTTTGCTTGGCACGCTTGCCGCGTACCTCATTTTCTTTCCCCCTTGGGAAACCCGAGAGGAACATCAAAGCCGTGTCACCGCGAAGGTAATGCAGAAAGTGGCTGAAGCGGAAAAAGACAATCCTCGCCTTTTCGAACGATCTTTCAAAGTGTACGACTCCAAACTCACAATCAAAGTCTTTTCGTCGAAGATTTTCACCTTCGATCAAACCCTGCAACAGCTTAAAGTAGATTTGAATAACCTTCTAAATGAAATCGAAACCGGTCACGAGAAAGGCGTTCTGGCCCGCTTAAATGCCCAGGCGGGCATGGCTCCCGTCGTCGTATCCGACCCCATTTACACAATGCTTCGGCAACTTGATGACTTGAGTATAAAAAGTGGCGGTCTATCCAGCCTAACTCTGAAACCCTGCTTCGATCTGTACGATTTCGAGCCATCACGTGCCAAGTACCCGGAACCCAAAGAGTTGAAAACCGCGTTGCAATTCGCTCGAAGCACGAAAATCATCTTTGACGACACCGCGAAAAGTGTTTTTTTGCCGAAAAAGAACAGCGGGTTGGATCTCAGGCTTTTTCGTCGAGGAGTCGCACTGAGTTTTGTTAAGGAAACCCTGGACAAAGCCGGTTTTACGGACTATTTCGTATTCTTCGGCTCCGATTCCATCTCGCATGGATCTTTGAACGGTTCCCCCTGGAAAGTGGCTCTGCCACATCCGGTGAATCCTCTGCAACAATACGCCATGGTCACGACAGGCGATCGCGCGTTGATGACGTCAACGGTCTATGAACAGGGTTTTACCCGGCGTAAACAGCGCGTTCACCCTTTCCTCGATCCGACGACCTGCGAACCGGCCCGCCCGACATTGGCGACGGCCGTAATCGGTCCCGATCCGTTGATCGCCGAAGCGTTGAGCGTATCGCTATTCGTGGGCGGACCGAAGTCCATCACGGAATTGCTCAAGCCATATCCCGCTTATGAAATCGTGATGATCGGCCCGGAAGATGCGATTGCGTCATCCCCGGGAGCATCTGAATTCATGTCCATCGGTGTGAAAGACGACATCTGAGCCGTTCGTCGAAGTACCGACCCAGATTGGGAAGGGGACAAATTGAAAAAGCCGGAACGACACCGCTCCGGCTTTGAATCCAAACGAGGGAAGATACTAGGCTTGTTTTTGAGCGCGCTTGTGTTTCTGAACCACACGATAGCTATCCAGCAGAGTTCCGGTGGTTTTCTTGTCGAGATGCGCTTTGTAGCTCTCATCGAGCTTCGGATCGGATTTCTTGGCCTGACGGCGAGCGGCATCTGTCTGGATAAACTCCATCAAAGTCGCGCGGCCACCAGCCTTCTCGACTTCATCGGCCCGATCGAGCAAATTCAGCAGCTTGGCGCAGCTTACTTTGCTCAGTCGCTTCTCAAAGTTTCCCTTCGATTCGCCATCACGGCGCTCGATGCGTCCAGCCAATTCGGAAATCAGCTTCTTCTTTTCACCATAGCGCTCCTTCACGATCTGGAGCGGGCTTTTTTTCGTCGCTTCGACTGTCTTCGTTTTTTTCTTTGTCATCGCTATCACTCCACAATTCGATCTTTCCCTCTAAGGCCGAAGACGTTTAGCATACACACTAGGGGAATGCAAGTGTTTTTTTTATTCCCCGTTCCTATAGGGTTACGAATGTTGCGGAATCGGGAATGAAACAGGTTGACACCGGGTTAGCAAAAGGTATTATACGGCCAGCTGGCGGTATTGGCAAGCACTACGAGCAACTCAGTCAACCAGCACGGCCGACGGCACGTCTACGAGCGATTGTGGATTACAGATAACACGCGGGACAATGGAAACGATGACGGTTGAAAGCAGTGCGAAGCGGAAAAAGCGGACGACGATAGCCTTAATCGTCCTGATTGTGGTCTTGCTGGGTGGAGTGGCAACCGCGATTGACCTGACCTACATCCATTTCAAAGTATCCAGTGGCGGCAGCGATTACCGCAGTTTTTGCAATATCAATGAGACAATCAACTGCGATGTCGTCAGTGTCAGTCCCTGGGCGACGTTGCTTGGGGTTCCAATCTCGCTTTTGGGAACCCTTACCTACTTGTTCTGCTTCGTTTTGTCAGCCGTTGCGCTGTCTTCCTGGCGTCGAAAACTCCCCAATGCGATGCTTTATCTCTTCTATATCAGTCTCTTTTCTATCGGGTACAGCGTCTTTCTCGCGTGGATTTGTTACGCGGAAATCGGATCCTGGTGCCTGATGTGCATGCTGCTTTATCTGATCAACCTGTTGTTTTTCATTTTTGCCACGATCGGACTCGATGTCCCCATCTCACGGCATTTCAAACGTTTTGCAGACGACTTCCGCTGGTTGTTCGGCCGTTGGACCCGCATACTGGCCGGGCTGGTTGTTTTAGCCGGTGTTATCGGCCTTTTCGGTTGGGGGCATTTTCACGAACAATCAATCCTGGAACAAAAGCTCGCTCAAATCCTGAAAGACTTCGAGCCGGTTAAAGGGCCGGTGTCCGGAAAAGGAAACGTGCTGGGCAATCCCGAAGGCGAAGTTGAATTCATCCTCTATTCCGACTACCAGTGCCCCTTCTGCCGCCAGATGGAGCTGGTTCTCGAAGAGTTGACGGAAAAATACCCGCAAATCAAGATCATCCGTAAGGAACTGCCGCTTGATCAGGCATGCAACCCAATGATCGATCGTCCCTTCCATCCTTACGCCTGCATGGCCTCTATTTACGCAAAATGTGCCGGTCATCAGGACCGGTTTGCCAGCTATCACCACTATCTGTTGCAAAATCAAAAGAAAATCAGCCCGACATTCTTGCAGCAAAGCGTCAAAGCCCTCCGGCTCGACGCTCAGAAGATGGACGCATGCCTGACCGGTCCCGATGTGCGCACGGAATTACGCGCCGATATCACGGAAGCCATGGGGCTGAAAATACCCGGAACTCCCGCGTTGGTAGTGGACCGCTCGCACTTGGTAGTGGGTGCAATCTCCAAAGATGTTGTCGAGAAAATCATTCAGTTCAAGCTGAACGAAAAGTAGATTCGTTCCGGAAACTTTGAGCTCGATCACCTGCAATCGGAACCCTTTTTCCCGCAAAATCGACGAGGTGGATTGATGAAAATAACGGTAATCGGTGGTGCGGGTGTTCGCGCCCCTTTATTGGTCGGCAGCATCGCGAAACGTCAAAGCGCAATCGATATCGACGAACTGGCCATTTACGACATCGACCCCCGCAAGGTGGAGCTGATCCTACCTCTAGCGCGTCATTTACTTGAAAAAGCCGGTTCTCCATTTAAGTTGACCCTCCACGACAACCCCGCCGATGCCATACGCGGGGCTGGGGCCGTTATCACCACTATCCGCGAGGGTTTTGAAATCGGTCGTGCGCGCGATGAACGCATGTGCCTCGATGCGGGAACGATCGGACAGGAAACCACCGGTGCGGCGGGTTTCGCTTTCGCCTGCCGATCCGTTCCGGCTTTGATCGACTACGCCCGCCTGACCTTCGATCTCAATCCCGAAGCCTGGCTGCTCAACTTCACCAATCCAGCCGGACTGGCCACCGAAGCGCTGAATCGCGCAGGGTTCGACCGCGTTATCGGCATTTGCGACTCCGCCGATACCGGACGCGATTATGCCGCCGATCATCTCGGGATTACAAAAGCCGAAATCGACACCCGTGTCGCCGGACTCAATCATTGTTCCTTCACCACATCCATCACCCATAAGGGCAAGGCCGTTCTTCCCGACTTGCTGAAAGATCCGGCCTTTCTCCATAAAGCTCAACCGATCTTCCCGGCTGCACTTCCGGCGGAACTGGGTTGCTACCTGAACGAATATCTCTACTACTACTTCCTTCCCGATGAAGCGTTGACCGCCATGCAGGACGAGCCGAAATGCCGGGGTGAACTGGTCGCCGAATGGAACGCGGGCCTGCTTTCGAACATCGAACCCGCCATCGCCCGAAAACATGTTGGTGACGCACTCGACGATTATCTGGCTTACGTGCGCAAGCGCAATGAAAGCTACATGGAATACGCCCGCGAAGAAGTCCGTTACCTCCCCACGGACGACGAGGAAGGCTATGCCGGAGTCGCGCTCGACTTCCTCGAAGCCATTGCATCCGGCTCGACACGCCGCCACGTCTTCTGCGTCCCGAACCGAGGCGCCATTTCAGCTTTATCGGACAACGACGTCGTCGAGATTACCTGTGATATCGGCAACAACACAATCACTCCCATACCCAACACCGATTTGTCTCCCCGTGCGTTGGACGTCATTCGCAGCGTGAAACGCTACGAAAATCTGGCCGTCGAGGCGATTGCCGCCCGATCCCGCGAAGCGGCCGAAGCGGCTTTGGTAGCTAACCCACTCGTCGCCGATCCCTCTGCCGGGTCCCGCTTGATGGACGGCTTCATGAACGCCAATCCGCACTATTTCGAGGACTGGACATGACACCGCCCTACGACGTCGTCGTTTTCGAACCAAACGCCGTTTTCCTCGACTTCATTTTCGAGGGTCTCCCCTCGATGCCGAAACTGGGCCACGAAATATTCGCCCGCAATCTCACGATTGCCCCCGGTGGCGCTTACAATTGCGCCGCCGCGATGGCTTGCCTGGGGCTGAATGTAGCCTTGGTCGCCCAAATCGGGGATGACATGATCTCCCGTTACCTGGAGCATGAACTCAAGGAGGCGGGAGTCGACACGGCCCACCTGAACCGCGTGAAAGGCCAGGCACGCGCCCTGACGGTTGCGCTGACCTTCCCCGAAGACCGTGCTTTCGTCTCTTACCTCGACCGGGACGACCTACACCACTTTCCCGAGTCCCTGCTCGACCCCAAAAAAACGAAGATCCTGCTGCTGGCTTCCATGATTCAACACCCCAGCGCGATCAAGCTCGCCCAAAACGCGCGTCAGGCTGGAATCACGGTGGCCATGGATATGCACAATCCCTGGGGATCACTCGACATTCCCAAGGTGAGACGTATTCTGTCATCCGTGGACATCATCCTGCCCAATGCGGTGGAAGCCCGACAAGTGGCCGGGGTCAACAACGTCCGTCAAGCCCTTAAGTCCTTGAATAAACACACCACCGCGGTAATCAAGGACGGTCCCAAGGGAGCTTTGGGCTATGACGATGGACAAACGTTGCGCATCACGGCTCCGAAGGTGAAAGCGGTTGATACAACAGGTGCAGGCGACAATTTCAACGCGGGTTTCCTCTCGGGTCTGGTTGATGGAAAACCCTTCGACGATTGCCTGGCGCGTGGCTGTGCCTGCGGTAGTCTCGCAGTTCAGCAGCCCGGCGGTGCCACCTCCTCGCCCGACCGGAAAGCCTTGTCCGCCATGCTCAAGCGAATGGATCGCAGTCTCTAAGCCTCCGTTATCGCTTTCATATGCAAAACGAGCCCACCCCATTCAGAATCGCGCAACGCCATGATCGGCTGGGCGTTAGTCGAGTGGCTGCGTGGCTTGCTGGCGCGCCCCCTTCTTTTGGTCGTACCGGCCCTTTCTTTGGGTATCGTAGCTGCCGATAGTCCCGCATTCGAACTATTCCTGCTCGCACTTTCACTCGTTTTGCTGATTCCAATCGCGCTATGGGGGCTCATCACCCACCATTTCGCACTGTTTCTGACTCTTTTCCTCATGCTAGCCGCCTATTGTGTCGGTTTCGCCTCTTACCGTCATAACCACTCCATCCCTCCGGCGCAAAATCACTTGGCCCATCTGGCACATGGACAATCCGTCGATGTAACCGGCATCATTCCACGAGCACCCGTAAAAGGTCGGCGTTCGTGGCAAGTTCTGATTGAGGCAGAACGTTGCCGGTTGCCTGGAACCCCGGAACGTCTTTGCCAAGGTCTGCTCCTGGTCTATGCCGCCATCGACAGTCCCATCTGGAGCCCCGGAGACCGCGTACAGGCGACGTTGCGCCTGCGCCGACTACCACGGCCTCAAAATCCCGGAGAATTCGATCTCGGCGCGTATTTGGCCCATCATGGCGTATGGTCCACGGCTTATATCCGCTCGACCAAGGCGATTCAGACCCTGTCGCCCGACGCACGATCAAGTTTTCGGCTTATCTTTGAAAAAGCACGTTTTCGAATGAGCCAGTGGATAGATGGGATGGGCGACAACCAACAAAACGAGATCCTCAAAGCCCTGACACTCGGCATGCCCAAAGGCGTTCCGGAAGATCTGAAGCAGGTGTTTCAATACGCCGGGACTGCCCATTTACTGGCCATTTCCGGCCTGCATCTTGGCATCATGGCGCTGTGGCTTTTCGTCTCCGTCCAGTTTGCATGGAAACGCCTGCCAGCCGTTTTTCATTTCATAACACCCCTTCAGGCGGCAGCCGCGATCAGCTTGCCCTTGATTTGGGGATACGCCCTCATGGCCGGGCTACGCATCGCGACGTTGCGAGCCGCCATCATGGTCACGGTGTTTTTATCCAGCGGATTGCTGCGTCGTCACTCCAACGGAATCAACAGCCTCGCGCTGGCCGGGATCATTATCTTGATCGGCATGCCGTATTCGCTGTTCGAGGTCGGCTTTCAACTCAGCTTCGCCTCTGTGGCCGCGATCATAATCGGAGTTCCGCGCCTGGAGCGACTCATTCCCGAGAAAACACGCGCTTGGCTTTGGAGAAAAAACCGGCTCAATGCCATCTGTCGGGCCTGGGTATTCTGGCTGGCGGTCAGCTTGGTCTGTACCGTAGTCAGCGCCCCCATCCTCGCCACCCATTTCCATATGGTCAGTTGGCTGGGCCCCCTCGCCAACCTCATCGTGGTTCCACTCTACACAACGATTATCATTCCGCTTTTGGGATTGACCACGCTTGCTTGGCTGGTCGGGCTGCCCGGGACGGATTTGTTTTTGCAAGTCGGTGATTTTTTGATTGACGCCAGCATCACCGTGCAACAGTCACTGACCGACACATTCGGCGGAGTCGTTTACGCCGCGACTCCGCAACCCGCTTTCTGGTGGCTTTTCGCAGCCACTTTGTGCCTGTTCATCGGCCTGACACCTTCGGCCAGCCTCCCGAAAGGTCGCCTCACGTTGCCCAATCGACACGAGCGGAAGCGCATGAAAATCAGCTACCTTTTCGCATCTTGCCTACTGGCCGCCATCGGCTCGCTCGTCTGGCTAGTCCCGCAGCTTTTCCCCTTTCCCAACACCGGAATATGGGTGCCGCATACACGGGAAGCTGCTGCAATCATCGTCGCCCAACCCGATGAGTCGGTGGCGTTTTTCGACCTGGCCACCCGTCCCGTTTCCGATCTCGGCGACTTGGATCGACGTCTGGCCCCGCTTTTATGGGCACTTGGGGCCGATAGCCTCGACGAAGTCTGGCAACCCTTCCCGTCGGCGGGTCGTCAGGCATCCAACACGTTTTTAGCGCAACGTTTCTCTTTTCCCACTCCCCAATATCTCTACCGGCAAACCTGCCCGTTTGTCCGGGACGTTCCACGCCTTTGCAAATCCCCGACCTCCACTCCCGGCATGCACATCTGGCGTGCCCCGGTTCTAACAGGCAAACCGGTCCCGCTTGTCGAGCTTTCGACTCCCGCCGGACGAGTCTTGATCGTATCTTCTCCCCATCGTATCCATCCATCGATTTGGCATTATCTGGCCGATACGGATACCGAATCGATTCACGCAGTCGTGTTCATCGGACCCGGCAGCCCAACAGGTTTCGACAGCCTGTTGGACGCCTTTTCACCCACTCATGTGGTTCTGCTCATCAATCGCTCGCTGCAGCGCTACCTATCCGCCGACACCTGGGAACACATGCGTTCACGCTTTCCCAAGCTTCATCGAACCGACCGCCATGGAGCCGCACATCTTAAATACGATGGAAACTTGGAGGTCATGCCGCTTCCCTGGTATGATGTCGGCCTTATCGATGTCTTGACGGTGGCGCAGCGATGACAAACCCAGTTGAAGTTTCAGTTGATGCTCTAGCCAGCGGCGGAGCCGGAGTCGCGCGCCACGATGGCAAAGTGATGTTTATCGACGGCGCTTGCCCGGGCGACCGCTTGCAGGTCGAGATCTACAAATCCACTGAACGCTTCGATAAAGCCAGAATCGTAAAGATCCTGGAAGCCTCTCCCGATCGCGCGATCCCCCCCTGCCCCATTTTCGACCGTTGCGGCGGTTGCCAGTGGCAGCATGTACTGGATAAGCGCCAGTTCGAGGAGAAAACGTTACTCGCGCTCGAAACCTTGCGCCGCATCGGCGGACTGGAGCCTGAGCAGGTCGAGCACTTTGCGTCACCGCAACCGTTCAGCACACGGATCCGGGCTCGTTTACATGCCACACCCGATGGCCGCCTGGGGTTCTTCTCGCCACTGAGCCACCGCGTCGTTCCCTTCGACCTCTGCATGACCCTGCATCCCGATCTCAACTTCCTGTTGAGCGCGATAAAGGCAGTTCTTGCCTCCGAACGGCTCCCACTGAACGAACTGGAGGCCGGTTGGTCATCGCTTTCCAACCAGGGTGCGCTGCATCTCATGGTACGTAGAGCGGTGCGCCGGGAGCGCCTTGAGAAGATCATGCAGAAGATCCCCGAACTGGCGGGCATCATCGCCACCGGTGCCGGAAAACCCGTCCGTGCCGGGAAAAGCGCGCTTCCTCTGCCCGCCTACAACCGCCCGGACGGACTGAGCCACGACATCCGCAGCTTCTGGCAAGCCCATTCCAACCTGAACGTAACCGCCCAAACCTACTTGTCCGACCAATTGCAAGCGGCCGCGAAGGAAGGCCTTTCGTTGAAGAAAGCCGTGGAATTCTTTTCCGGTTCAGGGAACTTATCGGCGATCCTGTCCGACCACGCAAATGAACTCGTTCTGATCGAATCCGACCCGGTAGCCCAGCGTGAGGCCCGCCGGAATCTGGATCGAAAGAAAGACGTCATCGATTTTCGCACCGAAACGGCGCAACAAGCCATCCGTGACTTGACGGAAGCCGAGCATAAAACGGATATCGTACTGCTGGACCCGCCGCGCGCCGGTTTCAAGGACGGAGCGGAGTTGTTGCCGCGCTTGGACGCCCAACTCGTGCTGTACCAGTCGTGCAACCCGGCCACGCTGGCCCGTGACCTGCAGCCCTTAGCGGCCGCAGGTTACACGCTTAAAAGCGTCGCATTTTTCGATTTCTTCCCGCAAACTTACCATCTGGAATCAATCGCGGTTCTGCACAAAGTCCGCTAAGGAATTTGCGTCCAGCGACCGATCCAATAAGCGCAACGGAAATCCACCCCCGATAGCAGATTCGAGCCGTTTCCGCCGCCATTCGGGTTGTAGGGGTTGCTGCGCCATTCGAAGTTGCTCGGTCGGCGCATACGCTTTGGGATCGGCTGGTCACAGACCGTGCTTCCCTTTCGCCCGCCCTCATCGTACACCGTCACCTCGGTGCCGTCTTCCAATTCGCACTGCCCGCTTTCCAGTTCCGCTTCATCGCACTGGATCACTTCGTAATCCCAATAGGGGGGTGTATCGAATTCCTTCAAGGTTTCGATACCATCCGCAACCGCTTGCGCATCCGGTTGAACGCTGGGGCTCCAATAGCTCGACTCGTCCATTTTAGCCGCCGCAAAGATAAAATCGAACAAACTCATCTTCGCACCCACCGGTTGTTGGACCGCGTCGGGAGTGTCGTAGAGTTGCACATCGATCGCCTCGCGAATTTTATCGCGCGCTTCGGCATGGCGAACGTAACGCATCGCCAACCAACCGGAAATAAAAGCCATATTGTAATTCGACCAGTTCGATTCCAACCCCATGTTGATATAAATCATGTTGTCTTTGGCGATGTCCGGCAGACTGCGCGCGTCGATCAGCTCATCGTTCAGGTATTGCCACGCCCCCGGATCATCGGAAGCATAGGCGTAAGCGGAAACGATCCCCAACGCCATCAGCGAATAAAAGCCGTTTTTGAAACCATCGAGGTACAATTCTCGCTCGACACATTCTTCATTTAAATACCCGTGATACGTGATGCGCCCATCGGCATCGGGCAGTTCCAGATCGTGGTCGGATTCGCGAACCGTACGCAGTGATTCTCCCACAATTCGAGCATCCTCTTTGAGGCGAGTCTTCAGATCTTCCGAGAAAGTCGGATCGCGGCGAATGACTTCCATACAGACCGCCGAAGCCGCCGCCCAGCCGAGCATCATGTCGCGACTGCAGGAATCTTCGAACAGATAATCAGGATAGAGCCCCGAATTGTCTTCACGCCAAGTGCCATTGTTCTTGACCTCGGGCAACGGGTTACCCTGATCGTCGAAAAGCGGAACCACGGATTGAACGGTGGACTGGCCTTCGCCGGGAAGGTCTTTTCGGATGAACCCACGAACCACGACACCCGGAACGCCTCCGATCGTATGAGCCATATGCAAGGCGTCCAACGAAGCGAGCAGAAAGTCGCGAGCCCGATCGACGTCCTCGCAGGCCGCCCCTTGATCTCGGAGCGTCCCATAGCGCAGCGCATCGGCCACAATACCCATTCCCCCATAAAGACCGGCCACTTTCGACCAACTCTCGATCACCTCAAGCTGATTCTTGCCCGCGTAGGCTTCGAAATCCCAGGAATCGTCCTCCTGCAAAAAACGCGTGATCAAATCGCGGGTGTCGGTACTGTCGATCGAGACACTGGCGGAGGCGTCCGTCGCCATGGGATAGGCGTTGAACAAATGGAACTGCCGTTCATAGCGTGTTGCTTTCAAAGCCAATTCTGCATTATAGCCGGCTTCCGTCGGACCGGGGATCAGGTGATGGTTGGTATAAAGCGCGGTTCCGCAAGCAGGCGGATCAAATGGAGGTTCCTCAAAATCCCCATCCGATTCGGAGTCGCCATCCACATCGGAATTATCTTGATCACCATCCGGAGGATTTAGGTTGTCTCCATCGACCCGCGAATCCTCATCTCCATCCGTAGAGGCCTTCTCGTCATCGGACCCACAGCCTCCCGCGATTAAAACGGCAACAAACAGCAAGGAAAACAGAATCGTCCACGGATTTCGCATGATTACCTCCATTCATCTTTTTCAGGCAGCACTATGCCATGTTTTCAAGAGTTATTTCAAGTTATTGACAATCATCGGCTTTATAATGCTTTACAATGATCTATGAGAATTAAGGCTTGCAGATTATCCGCTCATCTTTTAAACTTCGCACGGTTATCAGAAAAGATTAAATCATTTAAACAGCTTGCCTTCGTGATTGGCGACAGATCGATGAATTCACTCTGGTTACATACCTTTCTTCCGCTCGTTTTTCTTGTAACGGCCTTCGCTCTGATCGTAAAAGTTTTAACGGAACCCAACCGTCCTGCCATCCACCGAATACTCGCACTACTGATTGCGGCTTTCGACTTGTGCGGTTTGCTACTCGTTGTTTTTTATCCGCATGCGGTTTATGGAATCATTTTAAGTTTCACGATCTGCGTCGGCGCCATCTCGGTCCGGTTCGCTACGAAACATAAGCAGCCCGAGTCCGATATCTCCGACAGCTCTGAACCGCCCACAAACAGCGAATTCCAGGAATTAAAGCAGCGGATTCAGATGTTGACGATCTTCAACAGCCTGAAAGATTCCATCTTGGTCTTGGCCTCCAACGGACAAATCATTTTCATGAATCAGGTGGCCATTGACCGCTTTGGCGATCAAGTCGGACTTTCGTGTCTCGATGTTCTTAAATGCACAGCCGACGATTGCGCCGTATGTCCCATGCGAACTCAAAGGGAACTTTCTCGTGAGTATCAACATCACGTGCTCGGACGAGAATACGAAATGTACATCGCTCCAATCCATAATGATTTGGACAATCGTTACGTCCTGATCGCCCGAGATGTCACCGAACAAAAAATGTTGCAATTTCAGCTTATTCAAAACGAGAAGATGTCCTCCCTCGGTCAATTGGTGGCTGGAATCGCACATGAAGTCAACAATCCGATCACCTTCATTTCGACCAACCTCGAAATGCTTCGTTTATCTGCACCAAGGTTAAAAGAGCTCGCCAAACGAGTGAAAGCGGCTGAAGCGGAAGGATCCCAATCCGAGACAATAGCCAGAGAAGTGATTGATTGGATCTATAAATCCGGACTTTTACCGATCCTTGATGACATGGAAAATATCTGTACCGACATGGAAGAAGGAACCAGTCGTGTAACCAAGCTCGTTAAAGACCTCAAGGATTTCAGCCATCAAGGAACGGAAAGCGCCAATGAAGCGGATCTTAATGAAATTATCCGATTGAGTCTGCGCGTGGCAAACAACCAGCTGAAACATGTAAGCATTATTGAAGATCTTAGTCCCAACCTTCCAACGATCATCGGCTATCCACAACAACTCAAGCAAGTTTTTCTGAATTTCTTCATCAATTCCGCACACGCGATGGCTGGACGCCCGGACCCGACTTTGCGCATAGAAACGCAATTTACCAATGGGCGCTTTACCGTAATTGTCACCGATAACGGATCGGGCATTCCCGAGAACATACAAAATCGCATTTTTGATCCGTTCTTCACCACCAAGGACGTTGGAGAAGGAACGGGGCTCGGCATGTCGGTTGCGTTTAGTATCATTCGTAAACATGGCGGAGACATCCGGCTCGAAAGCACCCCGGATATTGGAACCCGCTTCACAATCCTGCTCGATCATGTCGCGCCGGATGAAGCCAAGGAAATCATCAGCCAAGCCAAACAAAAAGCTTTTGAAGAATCGATCGCTGAAGAAAGCAGTCTCGTATCGTAAGGGGGTTTGTATGTTCGACCACTTCTTGAACGAAAGCCATATTGCTCTGCGTGAACGCGCCCGCCAATTTCTCAAAGAAGATGTACCGGCACAATTGATTCGGGATATGGAATCGGAAAGCGTTCGCTTCCCAACCGAGTACCTGAAAAAGGCCGCCGCCCGGGGTTTGTTGGGATTGCGCTTTGACCCGACCTACGGAGGCGGAGGATTCGACTGGCAACACGAAGCCTGCGTACTGGAAGAAATCGGCACGCTGGGCGCTCCGCTTGCCTGTCTTTATTCGTTGGTAAGCATTGTCGGCGAGGCTTTGAATACCTTCGGCACCGACGAACAGAAAGAAACTTACCTGGCACCGGTGCTGCGCGGAGAAAAATTTTGCGCGGAGGGTTTGACCGAGCCACGCGGGGGCTCCGACTTCTTCGGCGCCGCCACCAAAGCCGTCGACAACGGCGATCACTTTCTGCTCACGGGGCAAAAACGTTTCATCGTGGGAGGAGAAGGCGCCGACTTCTTCTTGGTTTATGCGCGCACCAACTTCGATGAGAATGCCCATCCCCACCAATGTATTTCCGCTCTCCTTGTCGACCGAGACGATACGGTGCGGGTCGATCACCTCTACGGACTGATGGGGTCACGCGGCGGCGGGACAGCCCGTATCTCCTTCAAAGGAACGCGCGTTCCCAAACAAAACGTGATTCTGGGCCTCAATCGCGGGGCCGAGGTTTTCAACCGCATGATGATCCCCGAACGGCTGACCACGGCTTGCGGCGCAGTGGGCACGGCTCGTGCCGCTCTTGAAGTGGCCACCCGCTATTCCACTCGTCGTACCGCGTTCAACAAAACCATCAACAAATTCCAGGCGGTGAATTTCCATATCGCCGAATCGGTCACTCGCCTCGATGCGGCTCGATCCCTTGTCTGGTCTACTGCAAGCATGGTGGATAGCGGCAAAGACGCTCGCCGGATGGTATCGGAAGCAAAAAAGTTCTCCACCGAATCCGCCTGGGACGTCGTCAATCGCTGCATGCAGGTAATGGGAGGCATCGGCTATACCGATGTCTTCCCCATCGAACGTTTCCTGCGCGATTTGCGTCTGATGATGATCTGGACCGGGACCAACGAAATCATGAATCTGCTGATTCAGCATGAGTGGTACAAAGAAAAGGCCAAAATGCCCGCGGCCGGACGAGATGTGGAACCGGACGCCGTCGGCGCCGAATATGACGAAGAAAAGCACTTCGGCGATTAAACACCTGTAATCACGAAAAAAAGCCGGGGTTCAAACCCCGGCTTTTCCGCTTTTTGTCTATCGTGCTTAAAGGGTGGACAAGATCCCGGAAAACACTTCCCAATTCCCGTTGCGGTTGTCCTGCCAGTAGACTTTCTGCTGGTAGATATAAGGGAAACGCTGGTCGTTCGGCTCGTTGGTGATCTGCGGATAGATCGCCGGATCGGTGATCGTTTCCAGATCGGCTGCCCAAATGTTGTAATTACCTTCCGAATCATCGCTCCACACGACAACCGAGCCAAAGATCCGTAAATCTTCGACACGCGATGTCGTTCGATTGACCGGATCCACATCGACAGCCAAACGCGGACCATCCTGCGTTTCGGTGTTGTACAACCAAATGTCATTATTGGAATTTATCCAAACCAGATAGGGATCGGAAAACTGCAGCATCGCAAAGTAACTGTCGTCCACCTCAAAAAGCGGAGTCAACGTGGGCGTACTGTCAAGCAGATTAACCTCGAACAGGCGGCCATCGGCAGATCCCACAAAGCCGCGACCTCCTTCACAGCTAAAGGCTTGAATCTGTACCGGTGTACTGGTTTGGTCAGGATCGAGTAGACGAATGGGATCCAGTTCACTTGTGTCGCTGAAGTTGCTGAGCGCGATCTGGAACATATCGCCACTCTCTTTGACCGCCACGAAGGCTTTCTGGTTCAGCTGGTCGGTGATGATGCACATGCCGGGCACCAGCGGTCCGGTCTGAGCATCGCGTGTGGTACTCACCGCCCATTGATAGCGATAGGACGAGGTGGTACGGGTATTCCAAACAAAGTAGTTGTCATCGACAACGTACTGATTGACACCATAGCCCAAAGCGGTGGAGCCCAGTGTGTCGATGGGAATCAGGTCGCCTGCGTTCATGCGATAGGCAAAAATTCCATTAACGTCACGAAACAGAATGGTCGATTGACCGTTGAGGTCGAACACATGCGGAACCTGAAAATTGCGATTTTCATCACTCAACACCACATTTCCGGCAATCGGCCCGGCATCGCCGTCGGCAGCTTCGTCTTCTCCCTCATCGCTACAAGCACATAGCATCATGGCCGCCAGAACCCACACAAGCAGGCAAGTCCATTGTTTTACCCGTTTATTCTGCATGCTCCCCTCCTTTTCAAACCAGCATCGCGCCGATTGAGATCGTAATTTTCCTCAGAACCGGGGCCAGAATACTCAAAAGCCCCGAAGATTTCAAGAAAAATGCCCACTTAGCTCCAATCGCCGCCCCCTCCTCTCATTCGGACTACTCGCCGGTTTTTCACTCTTTGAAATTAATTCGCGCATTGCGCGAATCGAGCGCATCCAGGCCGTTTCGCACCTTGACTTTAATCGTATAACTCTTTATCATCACACTGTATTTAACGTTTTCTAAACGGTGCATAAAACGGAAACACGATATGCCTAAAACCCCAAATTCTGTGGGGTCGGGTTTTACTCGGATGGGTGTGCGAACGATATTGGAGGCATTCGCCACAGATCAACGCACCCGGATTGTCCGTGTTGTCTGGAGGCTACGATGAAGATGAACGTTTTTCGCTATCCCGCCTTCCTCGGGATCAGTCTGTTTTTTCTCCTTACATCCAGCACCCTTTTCAGCGGATGTTTAGGATCCTCCGAAGACGACACCTCCCCCACGCCCGGAGATCTCGATCAAACACAAGGGGATCGGGACTACCATTGGCCCACCGATGGAGATACGGACTCGGATCCAACAACCGATGGGGATATCCCGACCGATGGCGATATCGATGACCTCGACAGCGATACGGAAAGTGATTTGAGCGAAAAGCCCGATACTGACATTGATGGCGACGAAGATCTCGATTCCGAAAATGATATTGACAACGATGTTATCGCCGACTCGGAAGGTCCGGCCCCAAGCATCGTCCTGCCCGCTCAGATTATCTTCGACCCCGTCATCCTCAACCAGACCGACACGGAAAACCTGCTCATTCAAAACCACGGTGACGCCGCGCTCGAAATCCGCGCCGTCAATTTCCACCATTCCTGCCAAGACGAATTCTCGGTTGTAACCCCTCCCCAGGAATTCGCCGCCATCGGTCCGGGCGAAAGTCGCGTCATCATCCTCTCCTATCGCATGCTCGATGCCGGAGAAGACAGTTGCACCCTGTATATCCTGAGCAACGACCCCCTGATTCCGGAAGCCAGCGTTCAAACACGTTCCACCTACAGTGGCAGCCCACTTTTGTCCATCTCAACCGCAACGCTGAACTTCGGCGATTGGGATATTCTGAATCCGGCCGGAAAAAGCTTGAGCGTCACCTTGACCCATGTCGCTCAACCCGACTCGAATGCCGTCTTGGAGCTTGGCCCCTTCACCTTCGAGAGCAGTTCGCCCCAGTTTTATTACGACGATACCTTCGTGGCCGACCAGACACAGATGCTGGCGCCGGGTGACAGTATCGACATTCCGGTTGTTTTCAAGCCCGACAGTGTCGGAAATATTTCCGATCGTATGCTGTTCACCACCAATGCCGAATCCGATACGCGCGCAACGGGCGCGGTTGATCTTAGTGGTCGCGGAGTCGCACCCAGTATCGAGTTAACCCCCGAAAGCATGGATTTCGGACGCCGCCCGCTTGGTTCGCTCACACAGTTAGCGCTCGTTCTCACCAATTCGGGCGGAGGCGAAGCCATCATCGAAAGTGCTGAAATCGTTGAAGGAAGCACCCCCTTCTCTTTCGATGCATCCGCCGCTCTCGACCAACCTTTCGGCGCAAGCCAGAGCCAAACAATCCATGTTTCCTACGTCCCGACGAGCCTGAGCACTCACAATACAACCCTGCGCTTGACCGGTCGTTTTTACCCCTCCAGCACATTGGATGTGGCGCTCAGCGGCGAAGGGATCACGCCTTCATGGGAATTGAGCCGTCAGTCTGTCAGTTTCGGCCAAACAGGGGTTTATACAACGGCGGAAGAAACGGTTTCCATCGCGAACGTCGGCGAAACGGCGCTCGACATAACCAGTTTCAGTCTCAGCGGGGACGCGGCTTTTTCGGTCGCACTGGCCCCCGGCGAGCAACTGCCGGCAACGATCGCCGTCGATGACACACTTGACCTCACGCTCACCTTTACGCCTTTGGAACGTGCCGCCTATAGCGGAAAACTGACGATCAATGCCGACGATCCCGACACTCCGTCTCTGGATGTCCTGATGGATGGCCAGGGCGTCGCCCCAACTCTGTCATTAACCGATCCGGAAGGTGCTCCGCTTGCCGACAGCTTGTATTTCGAGCAGGTTCGCATCGGAGAGCAAGTCGATCTTGCCTTTGTGGCACAGAACCTAGGGGAAGTGGAGCTTCTCCTCAATCCCATCAGTTTGCTTCCCAGCGGTCAACTTGATTTCAGAATCAGCCCCAATCCGGCCGATCCGATTCAACCGGAAGCCGAGACGCTCTTCACTCTGACCTATCAACCCAAGCTTCCGCCCGGTGCCGATGCCGCCACCCTGCTACTCGAAAGCAACGATCCCGAACGTCCCGAGACCCGCATCGGTCTGTCCGGCTACGCCATCAATCCCTTGATTGCCGTCACTCCGGCAACGGCAGAGAATTCCCCTTGGGACTTCGGACGTTTGCAAGTTTACCAAACATTCGGGCCACGCGAATTTGTGATTACGAACAGCGGTTTCGGCCCTCTGACCATCGAACGGCTGGACATCGAGATCGATAATGGCACCGGCAGCGAATTCTCCATCTCCGGCGCTTCAGCATCGCTCCCCTTCGACATCACTCCGGGTACCGAAGGACACGAATCCTTCACCTTCGGCGTTTCGTTTTTGCCGTTGGCGGTCACCACTTACACCTGCCGCGTAAACATTCACTCATCCGATCTGGATAATCCCGTCACGACGGTCTACCTGGCCGGTTCGGGACGTAACTGCGAAGAATGCTGGCACGATATCGACGATGATCCGTCCGATTGTGAGTATTACTGCTGCTATTCCAACGGCGGAGTGGAAGTATGCGATACCGAAGACAATAACTGCGACGGCCAAACCGATGAACAGTTCGATCTCGGGACGGCCTGCGAAGGTCTGGGCGAATGCGGGCAGGGACACATCGAGTGCCACCCTGAAAATCCGCAATTCACCGTTTGTTCGACTGATCGCATGGGCTCGGTTTATGAAGGCGTCGATGAAATCTGCGATGCCAAGGATAACGACTGCGATGGGCAAACCGACGAGGGTTTCGATATCGGCCAAAGCTGCGACGGCATCGGTCAATGCGGCCTGGGTCTTATCGAATGCAAGAACGCGAACGAATCCGTGTGTTCCACCGATATCGATGGCTCGGAATACTCCGGCGGCACCGAATACTGCAACGGCCTCGATGATGACTGCGATACACAGACGGATGAGGGCTTCGATGTCGACACGCTCTGCGATGGTGTGGGCGAATGCGGCGAAGGCGTGATCGAATGCGACCCGCAAGATGAAAATCTCACCTTATGCTCAACGGATATTGGAGGATCGTCCCACATTCCGAACGGGGAACTATGCAACAATCTCGATGACGATTGCGACGGACAAACCGATGAAGAGCTCGAACTCGGCAACCCCTGCCAACCTCCCGGCGAGTGCGGTGAAGGTGTCATCGAATGCGATGGACTCTACCTCACTCGTTGCTCCACCGCTTTCGGTGGTAGCGCTTACGACGGCAGTGCCGAAATCTGTGACGGCAAAGACAACGACTGCGACGACTCCACCGATGAAGGATTCAATCTTGATGAAGCCTGCGATGGCGCGGGTGAGTGTGGAGCCGGAGTCACACAATGCGATCCCAACAACCCGATCGGCGTAATCTGTTCCACGGAACCCGGAGGAACGAGCGACGAATCCGCACCAGAAGTATGCGACGGCAAAGACAACAACTGCAACAATCAAGTCGACGAGGCCTTCTCTTTGGGTGTTCTCTGCGACGGTACGGGAGAATGCGGTATCGGAGTTGTCGAATGCGACCCGGATAACGACAATCGAACAATTTGCAGCAGCGAACCGGGAGGCTCCGACGATCAATCCAAGGAAGAACTCTGCAACAATCTGGACGACGACTGCGACGGCTTGACCGATGGCGGTTTAGGCGTGGGAGAGGCCTGCCAACCTCCCGGCGAATGTCGCGCGGGTGTTGTGGAATGCGATGCGCAAAATATCGTACAATGCTCAACCGGTCCCGGCGGCAGTTCCTACGACGGCTCGGCAGAGATCTGCGATAACCACGACAACGACTGCGACGGACAAACCGATGAAGATTTCAGCCTGGGTTCGGCCTGTAACGGCGAAGGCGAATGCGGGGAAGGTTTGGTCGAGTGCCATCCGACAAACGCTAACCAGACCGTCTGTTCCACCGACGCACTAGGCTCGAATCCACAGGATGTAACGGAGATATGCGACGACAAAGACAACGATTGCAACGGCCAAACCGATGAAGGATTCTCAGTCGGTGTTATCTGCGAAGGCATTGGCGTTTGCGGCGAAGGGCTTACCGAATGCGACGCATCCAACCCAACACGCACGCTCTGCTCGACCGATATCGGCGGTAGCCAGCATCAACACGCCGATGAGCTTTGCAATGCTTTCGACGACGATTGCGACGGCCAGACCGATGAAGACTTTCCCACACTCGGCGATCTGTGTACCTATGGCGTCGGCGACTGCAATGTCGGTGTCATCGAGTGTATGCAGAGCGATGCCACCCAAACCATTTGCTCCAAAGCACCGGGCGGATCCCAGTACAACAACTCCGAAGAAGTCTGCAACGGAGTAGACGACAACTGTGATGGTGCTACCGATGAAGGCTTCAATATCGGGGCTTCCTGCAGCGGAATCGGAGCCTGCGGAGACGGTATCCTGGAGTGTAACGGTCTGCATGCCACACGTTGTTCGACTCTCCCCGGCGGATCAGCCGATCAATCGACGACGGAGATCTGCGACGAGGTCGATAACGATTGCGACGATCAAACCGATGAAGGCTTCAGTATTGGGACAAGCTGCGATGGTATCGGTGAATGCGGCCAAGGGCAGCTTCAGTGCGCTCCCGACGATTCGTCCGCCACGATATGCAGCACGGATATGGGTGGCCGGGACGATCAGTCCAGCACCGATGTATGCGATGGTCTTGATAACGACTGCGACGGTTTTTCGGATGAAGACTTCAACATCGGCTTACCATGCAACGGCATCGGAGTCTGCGGTTCCGGCATCACCGAATGTCATCCGACCGACACGAACCGGGCGATATGCAGCACCGACGTCGATGGCAGTCAGGATCAATCCGTTTCCGAACTCTGCAACGGCTTCGATGATGACTGTGACAGCCAGACCGACGAGGATTTTCCGTTGGGCGATTCTTGTGAAGGTGAAGGCTATTGCGGTTCCGGTGCACTCGAATGCGATCCGGCAGACGCGAACTCCATTATTTGTTCGACCGAACCCGGCGGCAGCGAGAATCAGGCCAAGCTGGAGTGGTGCGACGACATCGATAACGATTGCGACTCCCAAACGGATGAAGATTACAACATCGGGTCCGCCTGCGAAGGCGTCGGAGAATGTCCGCAGGGCCAGTTGGAATGTTTCAGTTTCAGCCGCGCCATCTGTTCGACCAATCCCGGCGGTTCGGCCTATGTACCCGTTTCGGAATTGTGCGACAATAAAGACAACGACTGCGATGGGTCGACCGATGAGAATTTCAGCCTGGGACTGCCCTGCAACGGAGTCGGAATTTGCGGTGAAGGCGTCCGCGAATGCCACCCCACCGACCCTTCAAGCTGGATCTGTTCCACCGACATCGGAGGATCGTCCGATGGGAGTGAAACCGAAATCTGCAATGAACAGGACGATGATTGCGACGGCTTGATCGATGAAGATTTCGGGGTGGGGGCAGCCTGTCTCGGCATCGGTGAATGTGCAAATGGCGTGCTTGAATGCGCAGGTCCCGATAACACACGCTGTTCCAGCAACCCCGGCGGCAGCGAGTATACGAACGTGACCGAGCTTTGCGATGGTTTAGATAACGATTGCGATGGTTTGACGGATGAAGATTTCCTGGTCGGCCAAAGCTGCGATGGTATCGGCCAATGCGGATCGGGTCTGATCGAGTGCGCCGACACAACCCATGCGCGCTGCTCCACGGACATCGGGGGTTCCCAATACGACAACCCGCTGGTCGGCGGCAAGCCCGAGCTTTGCGATGGCAAAGACAACGACTGCGATGGTCAAAAAGACGAAGATTTCGATATCGGCCAAAGCTGCAGCGGCGTCGGAGAATGTCCCAACGGAGTTTGGGAATGCGATCTCGACGACAGCAGCGTCCGGCTCTGCAGCACCAACTTCAACGGTTCGGCCTATTCCGGGTCCGACGAACAATGTGATTCTCTCGATAATGATTGCGACGGCCAGACCGATGAGGATTACAATATCGGAGGACTTTGCGACGGCGAAGGCCCCTGCGGTCTGGGTGTTTGGGTTTGCTTAAACGCCTTGGAGGTTACCTGCTCAAGCTCGCTTGTGGGTCATGACGACTATGAAGGCGTAAATGAAACCTGTAACGATATCGATGACGATTGTGACGCGCAAACCGATGAAGATTTCTTTGTCGGCGCAATCTGTGACGGCGAAGGCGAGTGCGGCCAGGGCATGATTGAGTGCCGCCCCGGCGACCCGCTTTCCACGATCTGCTCCACCGATCCCGAGGGCTCTCATCGAGAAGATATCCCTGAATCCTGCGATGATCTCGACAACGACTGCGACGGACAAACCGATGAGGATTTCTTTATCGGCGACACCTGTGACGGAACGGGCGAATGTGGAATTGGCCAATTCGAATGCGCATCGTTGATCAGCAACCGCTGCTCGACCGACCCCGGCGGGTCCGCTGACGATAGCGGCACGGAAAGCTGTAACGGGCTCGACGACGATTGCGATGGCGTCGCCGATGAGGACTACGCCCTCGGCCAACTGTGCAACGGTATCGGTGCTTGCGGCGAAGGCGTTTACGAGTGCAATGTTTCCGGCAGCGTTCGCTGTTCCACGGACGTGGGCGGAACGGAGTACGACGGTTCTTCCGAGCTTTGCAACGGCATCGACGACGACTGCGACACCGAAACCGATGAAGATTTCGACCTTGGAGAAAGCTGTAGCGGAATCGGAGAATGCGCCGACGACCCCGGAGAGTGGGAATGCGGAGGCAATCAGGAAGCCGTCTGCTCCACATCATCCGGTGGTTCCGAATATGCCGGGGAGCCTGAAGCTTGCGATAGCCTGGACAACGACTGCGATGGTCGCATCGATGAAGATTTCGGTATCGGCGAGCTTTGCGACGGGGTGGGCCAGTGCGGAATCGGCACTTGGGAATGCAAAACCGAATCGACGCGCGCCTGCTCTACCGAACCGTTCCAATCTGAAGATCAGTCCATTACCGAGCGCTGCAATCTGCTCGATGACGATTGCGACGGTTACACGGATGAAACATTCCCGGTCGGCTCGACTTGTTTGGGAATCGGAGCCTGCCCGACCGGTGTCTATGAGTGCAACCCCGAAGACGACTCATCTTACATTTGCTCCACGAATCCCGGAGGTTCCGCTTACGATGAGCAGGTGGAACTCTGCAACGGCCTTGACGACGACTGCGATACTCAAGTCGATGAAGACTACCAGATCGGATACGGCTGCAACGGCACCGGGGTCTGTTTGCTCGCATTCGGTTCGTGGCTCTGCAACGGACCGGATGAACGCGTCTGCTCGGTCGACCTGCCATACGTCTTATCGACCTGTGATCCCTATTACAACCCCGGAGATTGCGTAAGCTGCGATCCGGCACAAGATCCCGAGAATTGCATCGCGAATCCTGACTTCGGTGGACAAGCCGAACTTTGCGACCAACTCGACAACGATTGCGACGGCGAAACGGATGAAGATTTCCCGAATCTCGGCGACACCTGCGATGCCGGGGGAGCATGCGGCATCGGGTTTGTCGAGTGCAATACCGATGATCCATCACAAACACGCTGTTCCAAAGACCCGGGCGGTTCTCAATATGGAACCAATCAGGAAGTCTGCAATGGGCTCGACGATGATTGCGATTCTGAAACCGATGAAGATTTCGACATCGGAAACTCTTGCACCGGTCAGGGGGAATGCGACTCAGGCGTATATGAATGCGCCACTCTCACCGCCAGACGTTGCTCGGTCGATATCGGCGGAAGCGAGTATGCAGGTGTCGACGAGCTCTGCGATGGTCTCGACAACGATTGCGATGGCGTTACCGACGAAGGATACCAACTCGGAACAAGCTGCAACGGAGTCGGCGAATGCGGTCCCGGAGTGAAGGAGTGCGACCCTCAGAACGCGTTGACCACGATTTGCAGCACCGACATCGACGGCAGCCAAAGCGAAGACCTTCCGGAATCCTGCAACAGCCAGGATGACGACTGCGATGGTCTGACCGATGAGGACTTCGACCTCGGCCAAAGCTGTGACGGTTTGGGAGAATGCGGGCAAGGTGTGAATGAGTGCAACGGGATCGGAGGCGTGCGGTGTTCGTCTGAATGGGGAGGGTCTCAGTACGAGGGAGTTAGCGAGAGCTGTAACCTGAGTGACGACGACTGCGACGGATTGATCGACGAAGGTTTCGGCATTTTCGATGTTTATGGTGAACGCATTCTTTGTACGGGCAGCGGAGGCTGTGGTCAGGGACTGATGGAATGTCTAGATGCTACAACCCCCATCTGCTCCACCGACCCCGGCGGATCGCAGTTCAACCCGACCGGCGAACGCTGCAACGGGCTCGACGATGATTGCGATACACAAACGGATGAAGACTGGCCCACGTTAAGCCAAGCCTGCGACGGTGTCGGCGCTTGCGGTATCGGTGTCTACGAATGCAACCTCGATGAAGACGGAATCGTTTGCAGTACGGACAGTGGCGGCTCCGAATTCGGGGGACGAACGGAGTTTTGCAACGGCGTCGACGACGATTGCGACTCGCAAACGGATGAGGATTTCGCGATCGGCCAGGTTTGCGAGGGTGAAGGCGAATGCGGCCAAGGTGTGACCGAATGTGCCAATGACACATCTATCCGCTGCGACGTCGATTTGGGCGGCAGTCACTATGGCGGAAGCACCGAATTATGCGACAATCTCGATAATAACTGTGATGGCCGGACCGATGAAGGGTTCCAACTGGGAGACACCTGCGACGGCATCGGCGAATGCCGTTTGGGCATCATCGAATGCGACGCGAACGACCCCACCCGCTCGATCTGTTCGACCAACCCCGGCGGGTCGGCTTTCGATGGTATCACGGAACGTTGTGACCAAAAAGACAACGACTGTGACGGCGAAACCGATGAATCCTTCCCGATCGGTGAACCGTGTACGGCCCCCGGCCCCTGCGGCGGCGGCGTTCTGGAATGCGACACTCCCAGCTCCGTCCGGTGTTCGACCCAATTCGGCGGCAGCAATTGGACCGGTTCTCCCGAAAGCTGCAATGGACAGGATGACGACTGCGACTACCTGACCGACGAAGATTTCTTCCTCGACGAAGGTACGACGTCGATCCCGCTTGGGGAGGCTTGCGATGGTCCCGGCGAATGCGGAATGGGTATCGTCGAATGCGACACCCCAGCCCTCGCCATCTGCTCTACGGCTCCCGGTGGTAGCGCCTACTTGGGAATGTCTGAGCTTTGCGACGGCAAGGACAACGATTGCGACGGACTGACGGATGAAACATTCGACCTCGGCGATCCTTGCACCGGTATTGGATCCTGCGGCGCCGGCATCACAGAATGCACATCCGCGCAAAGCGGTATTCAATGTTCATCCAACCCCGGAGGAACGCACGACAACAGCCAGATCGAATTGTGCGACGGTAATGACAACGACTGCGACACCTTGATCGATGAAGATTTCGAGATTGGTGAAAGCTGCCAAGGTCAAGGTCAATGCGGATCGGGTGTCTGGGAATGTCTGAATGCCGATACGCGGATTTGTTCGACCTCCTTGGGAGGAAGCCAATACACGCCCGAATCCGAACTCTGTGATGGCATTGATAATGATTGCGACGGTCAAACCGACGAAGACTTCCTGGTCGGCCAGTCTTGCGACGGAATCGGCGAGTGCGGAGCCGGGGTTTACGAATGCATCAATACCGTCAACAGTCTTTGCTCCACCAATCCCGGCGGATCTCAATATATTCCCCATGAGGAGTTGTGCAATAATCTCGATGACAATTGCAACGGGCAAACCGATGAAGGCATGCAAGTAGGAGAAGCCTGCTCGTCTCCCGGAGAATGCGGGTCCGGCATCATCGAATGCGCGCCTGACGGCACCTCCCGCTGCTCCAGCGGTCCCGAGGGGTCGGGTGACGGATCGCAGTTGGAAATTTGCGATGGATTAGACAACGACTGCGACACCGAAACCGATGAAGGCTTCAATATCGGCCAAGTCTGCAACACCAGCAGCGCCTGCGGACAAGGCGTTTACGAATGCGACGAATCCGGTTCCAGCCGCTGTTCCACCGACTTTGGAGGAAGCCAGCACCAAGGGGCCACTGAATTGTGCGACGGCTTGGACAACAACTGCGACGGTGAAACCGATGAGGGATACAATCTCGATACGATCTGCGAGGGTATCGGATTGTGCGGCGCCGGGAATATCGAATGCGTCCCCGGAACCAACCAAACCCGTTGTTCCACGGATATCGAAGGCAGCGACTACGCGGGATCCTTCGAGCTCTGCGACCATCTCGATAACGATTGCGACGGCCAAACCGACGAAGACTATCTTGTCGGTCAGAGTTGTGAAGGCATCGGGGAATGCGGAATCGGCGTCTACGAGTGCAAAAACGAAACCGCTTTCCGCTGTTCGACCGACATTGCAGGCAGTGAGTACGAAGGTGTGAATGAAATCTGCGACGGTCGAGACAACGATTGTGACGGCAAAATCGACGAAACGTTCCTACTCAACTCTCAAACATGGCAGCCGATTTCTTGCCTTGGAACCGGAAAATGCGGCTATGGTATTTTGGAATGCGACGGTGAACACGATGTTCGCTGTTCGACGGATCCAAGCGGTTCGCAGTATTCCGGCTCTCCCGAAAAATGCAACCATATCGACGACGACTGTGACGGGGCCACCGATGAAGACTTCGGGGTCGGTCAACCCTGCGAAGGAGTGGGCGAATGCGGTTTGGGCGCTCTTGAATGTCTCGATGAAAATCAGGCGGTGTGTTCGACAGACATCAATGGCGGCTTTTACGGCGGATCCACCGAATTGTGCGACGGACTCGACAATGATTGCGATGGACAATCCGACGAAGATTTCGGCGTAGGACTTGAATGTAACGGTGTGGGTGAGTGTGGAACCGGAGTCATTGAATGCCATCCGAGCAATCAAAATCTCGCCATCTGTTCCAGCGACCCCGACGGTTCTCAAACGGCCCAATCGCCCGAAATCTGCGATAGTTTGGACAACGATTGCGATGGGCAAACCGATGAAGATTGGCCGGATCTCGGCAATCCCTGCGTCGGCACGGGAGGCTGCAGCGACCACTACGGCATTTACGAATGCGCCGATGCCGGTAGCCTTATTTGTTCCACCAGTTTCGGAGGATCTCAATACAATCCTTCCGGTAGCGAAATTTGCGACGGTATGGATAATGACTGCGACGGACAAACCGACGAAGACTTCCCACTCGGCACGGCTTGTCCCGGGGTCGGTCAGTGTGAAAGCGGCGTGCTTGAATGCGACGACCAGGGAAGCACTCGTTGTTCCACCATGCCTGGTGGATCGGCCAATATGTCTACGATGGAACTTTGCGATGGCATCGATAACGATTGCGACGGCCAGACCGATGAAAACTACAACATCGGTCAATCTTGCCAGCCTCAGGGTGAATGTGGTCCCGGAGTCCTGGAATGCCTGAATGTTTTCACCTCGATCTGCTCTACAAGTCCCAATGGTTCTCAATCGGAAGCAGAACCCGAACTTTGCGACGATCTCGACAACAACTGCGACGGCCGAACCGATGAAATTTACAACATCGGACAGTCTTGCGATGGTTTGGGAGAATGTGGGGCCGGGTTCATCGAATGCGACACCCCCATCACAACACGCTGTTCATCCGATGCAAACGGGTCGAGCCCCGATACCAGTCCCGAAATCTGCGACGCAAAAGACAACGATTGCGATGGTTCCTTCGATGAAAACTTCAACGTCGGTGCCGTTTGTACGGGCATCGGTGGCTGCGGACAAGGCGTTATCGAATGCTTCGGAGCACACAACACGATCTGCTCGTCGATGCCGGGCGGCAGCAACTCACAAGCCGTTCCCGAGTTGTGCGATGGAGTGGATAACGACTGCAACGGGCTCACCGACGAAACATTCGGTGTCGGATCCGCGTGCCAACCCTCGCAGGGATGCAACGCCGGAGTTTATGAATGCGGGAGTCTCTACGATGTTATCTGTTCCACTGAGTTTGGCGGTTCGGCCTATACCGGTAGCCCGGAAAAATGCGACGGAGTGGACAACGACTGTGATGGTCTGATCGACGAAGATTACCGCAGTCTCGATCCGAGTGACCCCAATGAAGAATGGCCATACTGCAACGGACTGAATTGTGGAGGCCTGCTCAACACCTTCTGCCAAGGTGTGGGAGAATGCGGAACCGGCGTTTGGGAATGCGACGACACGGAAGAACGCACCCGCTGCTCGACTATTGCCTACGAAGATGACCGCGGCACCGGGAGCCAATATAACCCGGTCACCGAGACTTGTAACAACAAAGACGACAATTGCAACGGCCAAACGGACGAAGACTTCAGCATTGGATCTAGTTGCAATGGCGTGGGAGAATGCCCGAATGGCGTTCTTGAGTGTGCCACTCTCAGCACCACGCGCTGTTCGACGCTCTATGGCGGTTCGGCCTACGCAGGACGCCCCGAACGCTGCGATGGTCTCGATAACGATTGCGACTATCAAACCGACGAAGGGTACTCGCTTACAGAGTTCTGCGTCGGCGATGGTGAATGCGGAATCGGGCAATGGGAGTGCTTCGGTTTATACTCCGCCATTTGCTCGACCAATCCGGGCGGATCGGATTACGACGATCCTGAAGTTGGCGGCAAGCAGGAATTGTGCGACGAAAAGGATAACGACTGCGACGGCCAGACCGATGAGTTGTGGCCCGAAAAGAACCAGCCTTGCAGTCCTGGCTTGTGCGGAACCGGTGAATGGGTCTGCCGTGAAGATTATCAGGGAATCGAATGCACCGCGTGGCAAAATGCCGAAGACGAAGTGTGCGATGGCCTCGATAACAACTGCGATGGGATAACCGACGAAGGTTTCGACCTAGGTGTCGGCTGCATCGGGGAAGGCTTATGCGGTCCGGGCCGTACCGAATGTGATCCAAACGATCCAGCCAGATTGGCCACGATTTGCAGCACCGACTTCAGCGGTACCGCCTATCAGGGAACGGATGAGGTGTGCAATTACCTCGATGACGATTGCGATGGTCAGACAGACGAGGATTTCAAGGATGCCCAAGGAAATTACAATTGGAGCGTTCACTGCGGAGCTTGCAACCAATCCTGCGAATACAGCAACGCACAGGGAACCTGCGTCGACGGCGAATGTCAGGTTGGAGCTTGCCTGGATGGCTATTTCGATTTGAACGAGGATTCATCCGATGGTTGCGAATGCGAAGCAACCGCGCTTCCCGATTCACCAACATGCAATGAAGCCGATCTGTTGCCCGGAGGCTCCAATCTTTCCGACGAACTGCCAGGTATGGTGCTTTCGGAATCGATTCAGTTATTGAACACCGCCGACGAAGCCTGGCTGATGTTCTACGCCAACGATACCCTGGATGTTTCCTGCGACAATTTCTCGCTTCACGTCTGGTTATCCGATAACCCGGGAAATCTGTTCCGCTTCGATATTTACCGAGGTGGATGCCAGGGAAGTCAGCTGGCCTGCAGCGACACGGTTGAATTCAACGATTATTACAACTTCAGCGACCCGACTGTGGGGCCGGGAACTTCGGGCGAATGCCCATGTCGTCCCGAAGAATGGATGCCGACTTTCGCCCCAAGCTATGAATCGAACTGGCCTTACCGTTTCTGCACGGATGAATCGGCCACCTACTATGTACGGGTTTACTACGATCCTTCAGCGACCGATCCCATTTGCGATGCGGTGGTGATCAATGCAAGCAACGGGCTCTAAACACATCCAGAAACCGCCAAGGCGACCCCTTGAGGTCGCCTTGGCTTAGTCATATAATCATAGCAGAATTGCCCTTCTCGGCCTTTTGCTGCCTTCTGTTTCGCTTATTCGACGGGCTCGAAATGCGCGCTGAAATGTCGCAAGAAAGGCGGTTCCTTCACAATCCGAACCCCTTTTATCTGTTCGCGTGTGCCGTAGATCTCAAGGATGGCTTCGGCGAGATAATCCACGTGGCTCTGTGTATAAACGCGACGCGGAATGGTCAACCGAACGAGGTCCATCGGCGCGGGGATCTCTTTACCGGTTTCTTTGTCCTTGCGTCCAAACATAACAGACCCGATTTCCACCCCCCGAATACCGGCCTGTTCATAAAGCGCGTTCGTCAGCGCCCAGGCTGGGAATTGATCGAGTGGGACATGCGGTAGAAAGCTGCGTGCATCGAGAAAAATAGCGTGACCACCCGGAGGTTCGACAATCTTGACTCCGCCATCCCGCAATTTCCGTGCAAAATACGCAACGCTTGCAATGCGGTACTGCAAATAGCGCTCTTCGAGAACTTCATTGAGGCCTACCGCCATCGCTTCAAGGTCGCGCCCGGCAAGGCCGCCGTAGGTGGGAAATCCTTCGGTCAGGATGAGAAGATTTTTACATTTCTCGGCTAGCTCGTCATCGTTCATCGCCAGGAATCCGCCGATATTGACCATGGCATCCTTTTTGGCGCTCATGGTACAGCCATCGGCATAGGAGAACATCTCCTGTGCGATATCGCGGATTTCCTTATCCGCATACCCCTCCTCACGCATTTTAATGAAATAGGCGTTCTCCGCGAAGCGGCAAGCGTCGATGAAGAAAGGAATGCCGTGCTTATGCAGTATTTCAGCCGTCAAACGAATGTTTTCCATCGAAACCGGTTGGCCGCCACCGGAATTATTGGTAACGGTAGTCATCCCGATCGGAATATTCTCGGCACCGATCTCTTGAATGGCCTTTTCCAGCTTGTCGAGATCCATATTCCCCTTGAAAGGATGTACGACTTCCGGGTGTTTGCCTTCCTCGATAACCAGATCGATCGCCTCGGCTTTGGTAAATTCAATGTTGGCGCGTGTCGTATCGAAATGCGTGTTGTTCAGGATGCTTTTGCCTTCCCCCCCTACGGTTGTAAAGAGAATGCGTTCGGCAGCGCGTCCTTGGTGAGTGGGAATCACGTGCTTAAAGCCAAAGATGCTTTTTACAGCTTCCTCGAATCGGAAAAAGCTGGGACTTCCGGCGTAGGATTCATCTCCTCGCATCATACCCGCCCATTGTTCCGTTGACATGGCCGACGTACCGCTATCGGTCAGCAAATCAATCAGCACATGCTCGGACTTAATCAAAAAAACATTATTATGGGCTTCTTTCAGGATTTGCTTGCGCTCAGTCTCGGATGTGAAGTTGAGCGGCTCCACCATCTTGATTCGGAAAGGTTCAATGATCGTCTTCATGAGGAACTCCTTGCGCAAAAAAATACCGGGTCTTTTGGACCCGGTAGGTTATGACTGGTTTCTCGGGGCATTCGGCGTTCTATCCGCAGGTGCAACCGATCCCGCCATATCAGGAGGCGATAAGCCTTCAGACTTATAAATCCTGCAGGCCAGCGTCCGCCTTCTTATACCACTCGTTCGAAGAGGGAACAATTTTTTTCACGGTTTTCCACTTCTGCTCGGTCTGCTCCGGCTCGACATCCTTAATCGCAAAGCCTTCGTAATACAGCTTTCTGGCTTGGTTCGAAAGACTTTCGATTCCCTGCTTGGCCGGACCGTGTTGCGGGTAGAACTGAAGCGATCGATTGTAAGCCGTATAGGCTTTTTCCCAGGACTGGCTTTGCTTGGCACTGTTCCCGATCAGATAGTACATATCGGCCAATTTCTGACGCAATTCGCTGACATAAGCCGACCCGGAAGCGATTTTCATATCCTCACGCATCGCATTTTTAAGTTTGGGAATTGCGGCAGCCGGGTTTTTGGCCGCGTGAGCCTTCTTGCCGGCGTCGTAACTCTCGTTGAAGCGTTTCATCGAGGCCACGAGAGATTTGGCTTTGTTTATAACTTTCGTGTTACCACGCCCATTCGCGATGGTATACAACTCAACCACGGCTTGATCCAGTTTGCCGTTCTTGTAGAGGCCGATTCCCTTGTCCAGGTCCGAGTTTCCCTGAACCAAGCGTTTACGTTGTTCTTCTTCGCGGCGTTTTTGAGCTTCCGCTTCACGTTGTTCACGTTCGCGTCGATCCTGTTCAGCTTTGATTCGTTTTTGCTCTTCGGCCTTTTTGCGACGTTCGTTCTCCGCTTTCTGGCGACGCTCATCTTCAGCACGCTGGCGGCGCTGCGCTTCGGCCTGGCCCCGTCTTTCCGCATCGAGGCGAGCCTGCTCTTCCCGTTGCTTAGCGGTCATTTGTTTTTCGTCAAGGGCAATCTGCTTGTATTTCCGGGCACCTTCGTGCGTGGCGCTTTGAGCCAACACACCGTCGAAAACAGCGATAGCAGAATCGTATTTTTTCTTTTCGAGAAGCCCCTTCCCCTTTTCGACTTCGGCATCATACTTGGCGTCTTCGATCTTTTTCAGCATCGCCTGCGCTTTGGGATGGAAAACGCTGCTGTCACCAATGACTTGCAGTCGAATGGCAGCCTCTTTGAATTTCTGCTCGTTAAACAGCTGCTTGCCCTCGTCTAGGGCTTGGTTATTCGCAATTTCACGCTGAGCTTTTACCTTGCCCATCTCGGCTCGGGTATTCCCCTTGTCAATTGCTAAAACTTCATTGAATTTGTCGACGCCCTTGGTGAAGAAACGATTCTGCACCAGGACTTCAGCCTGATCGATCAGCTTTTTGATCTTGGCTTCTTTTTGCAAAACGGTAGGAGGTTGCTGTGTAACGGGAGTCGGAGCTTGCTTGGCCTCTTCGTCATAGTACTGTGTGATCAGAATCAAGCCTGCCACAACACAGACAACCACGATGATTCCGACAAACAAGAGACCAAACGACGTGGCCTTGTCGGTTTCGCCCGGAAGCATCGTTCCCGAACGCTGTGCCGAGAGGGGTTCCAACCGATCCTTTGCGCGAGTCGGGGCGACTGCTTCCGGTTTAATCTCGGGCTTCGGCTCAGGTTTGGCTTCGACTTTCGGCTCCGGTTTGGCCTCGACCTTCGGCTCCGGCTTAGGCTTGGGTTCAGGCACAGGTTCAACCGGACGTTCCACCGGCGTAGCTTTCACGCGAGTAGGTTCGATCGGCGGAGCCGGTTCTGCAACAGGCGCAACAGCGGGTATACCTTGAGCCTCTTTTTCCAGATCGATAAAGCGAATCGAGCTCCGCCCCACTACGATAACATCTCCGTGGTTGAGTAAAACTTCCTCGACTTTTTCGGAATTGACCCGTGTTCCATTGCCACTTTTGAGATCGACGATGATGTATTCGTCGAACCGCCGGCGAATGCGGAAATGCTTACGCGAAATAGCCCGGTCGGCAACGGCGAAATCGTTTTCGACTCCACGCCCGATAAAGATTTCATTAAACTCGATCGTGTATTCTTTCCCTTTGTCGGGTCCGTCTTCCACCACGAGCTTGGCTCCGGAGACCTTGGGAGCCCCGGAAACATCTTCATCCGCCAGAATAACCGTTTTTTCCTCTGCAATCTCGCTTAGATCAACGGATTCATCTTCGGGTTGCTCGAATAATTCATGAACTTTTTCCACCTTCTGCTTGGTCGTCTCATCCTGGGTGGAAACCGGTGGAGTCGGGGGAAGCGGGGGTGCTTCCGGCACACTGGGTTGAGGTGGGACCGGTGGCGTGGGTGGGGTGGTTAACACCACTTCGTCAAGCAACTCCGCGCCATCGGAAAGATCCTGAATCACCTCGTCATCGACCTTAAGCCGATCGTGAAGCTTCTTCAAAACATCCGTATCGACAACTGTTTTTTCGGATAGATACCCATCCTCTTTCTCGTTATCGAAAAAGCCGCCCTGATCTTTCCGCCCTTTGTCGTCGGTCATCAGTTCCCTCTCTGCTCGAAAACACTCGTTGCGTGCTGTTCACGTTCGAGAAAAACCCCTTATATTTTCTTTGCCTTAAGTGAGTTTTTGCCTTAAGCAGCAGCATTATATAATGCCAAACAGCTTTGTCAAATGTTTTCATTACCTTGCAAGGCTTGACTTTACCCGCCATCGGTGACACAGTCTCGCGGATTTGTTGAATCGTTGACTTTATTCTTGTTGAGGAGCGATGAAACCCGTTCTGTTCACCATTCCCTGGATTGATTTGCCGGTATACGGCTATGGTGTCATGTTGGGCTTGGCCTTTATCGTCGGGTGGTATTTCATTCCATTCACGGCCAAACGGCACGGGCTCAACCCGGAAAATTATGTTTTACCGATCATCCTAGCGGCCTTTCTTTCTCTTGTCGGAGCACGACTTTTCCACGTCATTTCAAACCCTCACCTCGACTGGACCTTCGCTCGAATCGTAAATGTTCGCGAAGGCGGCATGGTGGCTTATGGCGGCTTCATTTTTGGAGTTGGAACCGGGTTGGCGATATTCATCTACCGCAAATTGCCGATACGTCCCCACCTCGATGCCGCCACCCCCGCACTCGCACTCGGATTGGGACTCACGCGCTTGGGTTGCTTCCTTCGCGGTTGTTGTTACGGCGTTCGCACCGACAGTTTTTTGGGGTTGAGTTTTCCGCCCCCAAGTCTTGTTGCCCAGCAGCACAGTCACCGCCACTGGGCTTTATTGCCGGACGGCTTCTCGACTCCTGTCTTACCCACTCAACTATTCGAATCGGCTGCCGGTTTCGTTCTGGCCGGCTTCACATGGTGGCTTCTAACCCAGATTCGCCTCCATCGTGTGTTCACAGGACAGCCGACAACAAAGACTCGACATCTATGGCGCGATGGCTTAGCCTTCTGGGCTTTTGTCGGGCTCTATTCCTTCTTCCGCTTTCTGATCGAGTTTGTTCGCGACGACGGTGGCCGGGGAACGGTTGGGTTATTGAGTACATCCCAATTCATCGGGATCTTTCTCGTTGCGGGAGCTGCTTTCATGGTTTTCTATTGGCTACCCCGCCACCCGCTTCTTTGGCCGGATCCCAATGCGACACCCTCCCACAATCGATCACGCTCATCCAAACCATCGAGAAAACCAAAGAAATCTCGAAATCGCTAGTTTTTTCAGCCTTGGAAATCCTGAGCAGCGTGTGCCAGAATACGTCACACCTCTCTTTGAAACGATATTTAATAGCTTGACAAGCCGCAGGGGACATGGTTTCAATGTGAGGGTTCTATCAGGCGTTTCTATAGACGATTTGCCGGTATTTTCGCGTTGCCCTACGTACTGAATTTCTGCGAAAATATCACGAAACGTTCGACTGCAATTTGGCAAAGAGCATGACTGAACAGGCTGCTAACTCATTACAATTACTGGTTAATTCCTTAACAAAACGAGGCGAAACCCTCTCGTTGGCCGAATCTTGCACGGGAGGACTGCTCGCCAAACAAATCACCGACATTCCCGGAGCCTCGGCCATACTCATCGAAGGAATCGTCACTTACGCCAATAGTTCGAAAGTCCGGCGACTTGGCGTACCCGAAACACTCCTCGACGAACACGGCGCGGTCAGCGAAGCCTGCGCACGAGCAATGGCGGAAGGCGAGCGTAGCGCAAGTGGGGCAACCTGGGCGCTGGCCATTACCGGCATAGCCGGACCCGATGGCGGTTCCGAATCCAAACCGGTGGGGACGGTCTTTATTGCCCTTGCCGGACCATCCGGAACTCATCAGGCACACTATCACTTTGACGGCGATCGTTCATCCATCAGAAATAAAGCGGCTTATTCAGCTATAAATATGCTATTGAAACACGCACAATCGTGAGGAGGACTCCATGGCTGTAGATCCCAATAAACTCAAATCCATTGAGCTGGCAATCGGCTCCATCGAAAAACAGTTCGGCAAGGGTGCGATTATGCGCCTGGGCGATAAAGGTGTAAATCCTGCCGCCGTTGCCACGATTCCCACAGGAGCCCTTCCGCTTGATATCGCGCTGGGAGCCGGTGGCCTTCCACGCGGTCGGGTAACGGAGATTTACGGTCCGGAAGCTTCGGGAAAAACAACCCTGGCGCTGCATTGCGTGGCCAATGCACAAAAAGCAGGCGGTGTTGCCGCCTATATCGATGCCGAGCATGCACTCGATGTCAATTACGCGAAAAACCTGGGTGTGAATACGGACGAGCTCCTCATCTCGCAACCTGATTACGGCGAGCAAGCCCTCGAAATCATGGAAACTCTGGTTCGCTCCAACGCCATCGATGTTTTGGTGGTGGATTCCGTCGCCGCTTTGGTACCGCGCGCTGAGATCGATGGCGAAATGGGCGACTCTCATGTCGGCTTGCAGGCCCGTCTGATGTCTCAGGCCATGCGCAAATTAACCGGTCTGATCGCCAAATCGATGACAACCGTTATTTTCATCAACCAAATCCGTATGAAAATCGGCGTGATGTTCGGCAACCCCGAAACCACAACCGGTGGCAACGCCCTGAAATTCTACAGTTCGGTTCGTATCGACATCCGACGTATCGGCGCCATCAAACAAGGTGACGAAATCCTGGGTTCGCGCACACGTATCAAAGTTGTCAAAAACAAACTGGCTCCACCTTTCAAATCCATCGAATGCGATATCATGTATGGATATGGCATTTCTCGCGAAGGTGCGACCCTCGACATGGCGGTCGATCAAGGCATCGTGGACAAGTCGGGTTCCTGGTTTAGCTACAAAACCGACCGCATCGGCCAGGGGCGCGAGAATGTGAAGAATTTCCTAAAAGAAAACCCGGACATCCTTCTCAGCATTGAAGATGAAGTCAAAGCCAAATTCGGATTCGGCCAACCCGAAGCAGTTGAGGAAGAACCGGTGGAAGCGGAGAGCAAAGCCGGGAAGAAAAAGTAGGCTTATCTCCATCGATTGATAAAGATCGCGATTGACGATAAGCGGATATGAGGGGGAAAGTCGGGAGGAACAAATGGATCTCACCGAAATCTTGACCGTTGGTTTCAAAGGCGGTGCCAGTGATATTCACCTGAAAGTGGGATTACCTCCCATGTTTCGAATTGCCGGGTCGCTGGTTTCCTTGCGCAACGCCGACCGTCTTACCCCCGAAGCGATTCGTGACATGCTGTATGACATCATGTCCAAGCGCCAACAGGAATTGCTGCAGAACGAGCTTGAAATCGATTTCGCATACGGCATCGGTGGGGTCGGCCGTTTTCGCATCAACGCCTTTCATCAACGGGGTTCCGTAGGAGCGGCGATCCGGGTGATTCCCATGCACGTTCCCACCTTCGACGAACTGCGATTGCCGCCTGTTTTGAAGAAGATAGCCGAGTTTCAGCGTGGATTGATTCTCGTAACCGGCACCACTTCCGCCGGAAAGTCGTCCACATTGGCGGCGATGATTGATCACATCAATCGGGTGCGTACCTGCCATATCATCACCATCGAAGATCCGATCGAGTTCCTCATCCGTGACCGCCGTTCGATGATCAATCAACGCGAAGTCAACATGGATACCTTTACGTTCGGAAAGGCGCTGAAATCCGCTCTTCGCCAAGATCCCGATGTCATTTTACTCGGCGAGCTCCGCGACCTGGAAACATTCGAAACCGCCATGGCGGCGGCCGAAACAGGCCACCTGGTGATGTCGACGTTGCACACCATGGACACAACCGAAACGATTAACCGAATAATCTCGCTCTTTCCCCCGCATCATCAGCACTCGGTCCGCCTGCAACTCGCGACAGTGCTCAAGGCCGTCATCTCACAACGGTTAGTCCCGACCGCCGACGGCAAAGGACGTGCTCCGGCCGTGGAAGTAATGATCAACACGAAACATGTTCGCCAGCTCATCGAAGACGAGAGCCGTGTGAAAGAAATTTCCGAGGCGATAGCAGCCGGTTACACCAGCTATGGGATGCAAACGTTCGACCAATCTCTGATGTCCCTGGTTCATTCCGGGTTGATCACCTACGACCAGGCGCTGACCCAGGCCTCCAATCCCGATGATTTCGCCTTGCGATACAAAGGGATTCAATCGTCCAGCGACGGCCGCTGGGAGCATTTCGACAAATCCGATACAAGCGCGGATTCAACCGACGACGATATCCTCGAGGTTGAACGGTTCGGCAAGTGAGTGGATCGAAACGCAAAACTGACCGCTCAGCCTTCGAATGCGCAGTGGATATTCTAGCCCACCGCGACCACTCCACCGCCGAACTGACCCGAAAGCTGCGTCAGCGCAAATATGATACCGCCGAAATCAGCGTAACCTTGACAAAACTCACCGACTTACACTACCTTGACGACCGGCGATTCGCCCGCCTACTGGTAAAAGACCGGGTGGTGATTCGTCGTCGCGGGTTTCACGATGCACGCAGCCGGTTGTTGAAAGCCGGGGTAGATCGGGAATTGGCCGAGGAAGTCATCGAAGAATACCGCGAAACGGTCAACGAACGTGAAGTTGCTTGGGAAGTGGCTTTGCGTCGCTGGAAACAGATACACGATGAAGACCCCAGACGAAAGCGAGATAAAGTCGGCCGCCATCTGGCTGGTCGCGGTTTTTCCATCGACTCGATACGATCTATACTCGACGCGTTGATGGAGCACAATTTCGAAGAGGACACCTGATATGAGTACCCGTTCAAAAGACGTTCGCGAAACGTTTATCCGCTATTTCGAATCGAAAAACCATAAGCATATGCGTTCGTCGTCATTGATCCCGCTCGATGATCCGACCCTGCTGTTCACCAACGCGGGAATGAACCAATTCAAGGACATCTTTACCGGACAGATCGCACGTCCGACTCCCTGCGCCACCACAGCCCAAAAGTGCATGCGCGTCTCGGGTAAGCACAACGACTTGGAAAACGTCGGTCGCACGGCTCGTCACCACACATTTTTCGAGATGCTGGGTAATTTCAGCTTTGGCGACTACTTCAAGCAAGAAGCCATCCGGCTATGCTGGGAACTCGCATCGGATATTTACAAACTCGACAAAAACGTTCTTTATGCGACCGTTTTCGAAGAAGATGACGATGCCTTCGATATTTGGCGACGAGAAACCGACATCGCAGAAGATCACATCGTCCGTATGGGTGCGAAAGACAATTTCTGGTCCATGGGGGAAACAGGTCCCTGTGGTCCTTGCTCAGAACTCCATGTCGATCAGGGAAGCGGTCCTGGCGACATATGGAAAGACGAAGATATATACGGCGATTCGGATCGTTTTCTGGAAATATGGAACCTGGTGTTTATGCAGTTCGACCGTCAGTCCGACGGCACCCTGCTACCCCTACCCTCGCCTTCCGTCGATACCGGCGCCGGTCTCGAACGCATCACAGCCATCAAACAAGGCGTGTTCTCCAATTACGACACCGATCTATTTCAGCCCATCATTCAAACCACCTGCCGCCTCTCCGGCAAAACTTACGGTGCTAACGATGAGGATGATACCAGCCTGCGTGTGATTGCCGACCATGCCCGCGCCACCGCGTTTCTGATCGGCGACGGCATGTTGCCATCCAACGAACATCGCGGTTACGTCCTGCGCCGCATCATGCGACGCGCCATCCGCCACGGCAAGCGTTTGGGTCTCGACAACCTTTTCATGCCGGACATCTGCGAAGTTGTTATTTCGGAAATGGGCGATGTTTATACCGAACTGACACGCAACCGGGATTTCATCCTCAACGTTGCTCGCGAAGAGGAGAAGAGTTTCCGCCGCACGCTCAATACCGGTTTGGATATTCTGGAGATGGAGTTGGGTCGTCTCAAAACGGGCGAAAGCGAATCGCTTCCGGGTGATTTGGCTTTCAAACTATACGACACCTATGGTTTTCCACTCGACCTGACCCAGCTTATCGCCGCAGAGCACGGTAAACTTGTAGACATGCCGGGTTTCGATGCCGAGATGAAAAAACAACGTGAACGAGGTCGCGCATCCTGGAAAGGAGCAGCGGGAGAAGACGGCGTCAAGCTCTATGGCGATGCTCACACAACCCTGGGAAAAGATGTCGAATTTGTCGGATACGACGAAGATCAAGCAACCGGCGTCATCAAAGCCATCCTTTCCGGTGGACAAGCTCTTGACGAAGCACCTGAAGGAATGGACGTTGAAGTCATCACCGATCGCACCCCCTTTTACGGAGAATCGGGCGGTCAGGTCGGCGACCGCGGTCTTTTGCTTGTCGGACCGGCTCCGGATGGAAATTTGTCTAACATAATCGAAAATCTGGCGCATGGTATCGAAACAGAGCTGCAGGCGAATACGGTTCTTCTTGTGCTTGACACACGAAAGCCAATCGACGGGCTTTTCGTCCACAAAGGCCGAATTCTGAAAGGATCGCTCAAAGTAGGTGATGAAGTCGGGTTATATGTCGATTCCGAGCGCCGCAATGCGGTCCGCCGCAACCACAGCGCTACTCATCTGCTGCAGTTTGCACTTCGCCAAGTTCTAGGCACTCATGTCAAGCAGTCCGGTTCATGGGTCGGCCCCGACCGCTTGCGCTTCGATTTCACCCACTTCCAGGCCTTGACTCCGGATGAAATCGCCGAGGTTGAGCGCCTCGTCAACGCCAAAGTCCGCAACAACGACGCAGCGGAAACCGTAGTAAAGTCATTGGATGAAGCCCAGGAATCCGGAGCTACCGCCATTTTCGGCGAAAAATATGGCGACACCGTGCGGGTTGTCACTCTTTCATCCGATTCAATGGAGCTATGCGGCGGCACCCACGTCAGACGAAGCGGTGATATTGGATTTTTCAAAGTCATTTCGGAAACATCGATTGCATCAGGAATTCGTCGGATCGAAGCCGTAACCGGCCAATCTGCAATCGAGCAATCGATAAACGATACGCAGGTTCTACAAAGCCTCGCAAGCATGCTCTCCACCGCACCGGCACAGCTCGAAAAAGCCCTGTCCGGCTTGTTTAACCAACAAAAAGCCGACAAGAAACGTATCGAGCAATTACAACTTGAAAAAGCCCGTCTTCAATCGGCTTCGCTGCTTGAGAAAGTTGAAATAATTAACGAAATTAAGATCTTATGCACGATAGTCGAGGATGTCGACCCGAAAGTCTTCCGTGACTACGGCTCGCAGGTGCTCGACAAACTCGGTTCCGGTGTGGTATTCTTGGCTGCGCCTATAAATGACAAAGTGAATTTCCTGCTGGCTGTCAGTGAAGATCTACGAAAGAAAGTTCCGGCTGGTAAAACCATCGGAAAAGCTGCGGCGGAGGCAGGAGCCAAAGGCGGTGGGCGTCCCGATATGGCTCAAGCCGGGGGAGGAGATCCAAGTCGTATCGCCTCGGCTTTCGACAAATTGAAAGAAATCATCAGCGCGCTTTAGGGCGCGACCACTGAAAAGGGGGAACTCATGGATCCGTTTGAACCGAAGCAAGAGGTTACAACGTCCAACCTGACACCCGAACAGTTCAACCTTCAAAAAGTCGCACGGTGGATGACCCTTTACCACTTGGTGATGATTCCGCTTATGATCTTCCTTGGCAACCAGGTCATTTCATCCATCGACTGGATCGGCGACAAATTGTTCAGCATGCAGGCTATCAACACCGGTTCAAACGATTTCTGGATGGTACCGGTGATCGGCCTATTCGTTACCCTTACCTTTTGTTCCTGGCGGGTGTGGCGCAATCCCATAAAGCTCGACTGGATGCAACCGGTCATTCTCGTTCATGGCATCATGGCCTTCAGTTTCCTGGCCTATTTTTTCATCGATGTGCGTTCGTTGGCCTATCTTGGAGCCATGATCCTCGAAATCGGGTTATTCGTTGTCAGCGGATATTTCTGGTGGGCCTCGAAACCATCAAACGACTAAACTCGTTTGAATTATTTCGCTGCAACCTTGCCATTTTCCTGTACAATCCCGTCTGTACCGGTGCGTTGAAACGCGTGTCGAACGATCCTTATATCAGAGGCGATTATTATGGCTGATACAAATCCGCTCGTCACTTCAGCTTCCAAACCACGCCAGCTTTCCGCAGCAATTGTCGGAGGCGGTCAGGGATGCAAATCGTTTCTCCAAATGATGCAAAACGACCGGGTCGGTCCCTGGCGACTCAACATCCGGGGCGTAGCTGATATCCATCCCAACGCGCCTGGAATCCTGTACGCGAAGGAAATCGGCGTTGAACTCGTAACAAACGACTACAACGAGCTACTAAAGCTTCCCGACCTTGATTTGATTATCGAATTGACGGGGAAGAAAGAAGTCCGTGATCAACTTGAAAAAGAGCGTCCCCAAGGCATGCGCCTCATCGATCATTTCGGGGCAAGTTTGTTTTGGGAACTCTATACGGCCCAGCAAGCCATCATTCAGCAGCGCACGGAAATGCGCGAACGTGTAGAAGTCGAACGCGAATGGTTCAGCCAGATTTTCGATTCGATTCCCGATGAAATCGTCGTGGTCGATACCGACATGATCATACTCGACGCCAATTCCATCTTTCTCAAGAACAATCACCATGACATCGAGTCGATCAGGGGTCAACACTGCTATGACGTTGAGCAGGCTATACGCGGCGATTGCCAGGTTGCCGTTGAAAACTGCCCTTTCCACCGTGTTATCCAAAGTGGTGAAATGGTTTCTTTGGTCCGCAAACACTTCGATAAAAATGGGCACACCCGTTACGCCGCGATCGTCGCCGCGCCATTGCGCGACCGCGACGGCACCATACAGGGCATGATCGAATCGACGCGTGACATAACTGATCGCATCCGTGCCGAAGAGAAACTGAAAGAGACGGAAATCCAGCTTCAGCAGTTTATGGAAATGGCACCCATCGCGGCTTATATCAAAAATCAACAAGGAAACTATATCGAAGTCAATCCGGCCATGTGCCGATTGTTTAACCGCACCAAACAAGAAATTCTCGGCCACACTCCTTTTGAAATCGTCAACCGCGAGGCCGCCGAATCTTTTCGTGAGAGCGATCGCAAAGTTCTAAAAACAGGTCAACCGATTGCTTTCGAAGAAGAAGTAATCCTCAACAATCGCCGGGTATTCCTCTCAACGACGAAATATCCGGTTATGGATGCAGACGGACATATCCGAGCGGTCTGCGGACTTTCCAGGGACGTAACCGACCTCAAAGCCGCCGAGCAAGAACTCAAACGCACGCGGGATTATCTCCAGAATATCGTCAATAACTCGCCGGTTATCATCATCACAAGCGATATGGACGACCGCCTCGTTTCCTTCAACCCGGGCGCGGAAGAATCGTTGGGCTACAGTTTTGAAGAGGTCGTGCATCGGCCTGCCAGCGATATGTATCAGAACCCACTCGAACGCGAACGTTTGGTACGTCGAGTGCGGACAGAAGGCTCCGTTCGTGATTGTGAAGTCCAGCTATTACGAAAAGATGGCAGCACTCTACCCGTCAGCCTGACCCTTTCACAACTCAAGGATTCGGAAGGCAATATAGTCGGCACCGTAGGCATGGGGAAGGATATCTCTCGCCGTAAATTGCTGCTCGGTCAAGTCATGCAATCGGAACGGCTTGCCGCCTTGGGGCGGCTGGCATCCGGCGTGGCACACGAGATCAACAACCCCCTGGCCGTCATCTCGGAAATCACCGGTTACCTTCTTGAACTCCTTGAAGCGGACCCTCAAGCAACCGATGCCGAAACCATTAAAGAACTGCATGAGGGACTGCCGAAAATAATCAAGCACGTCAAGCGGACACGTGGCATCACTCACCGTCTTCTTAGCTTTGCCCGAAAACAGGACGCCAATGAAGAAGTGGCTGACGTCAATCTGATACTTGATGAAATGCTTCCATTCTGGGAAAAGAAATTCCATCTTGGAGGCATCAAGTTACATTTAAGCTTTGATCGCTCTTTGCCGAAGGTCAAGATCGAGCTTCTTCAGTTGGAAGAATTGTTTATCAATATTATCAACAACGCAATCCAGGCGATTGAAGAAACAAATAAAGGCGGAGGAAATCTCTGGATCGAAACCACCATGCTCGACGGCAAAGTAGCCGTTAAAATCCGTGACGACGGACCAGGCATACCGGAAAATCTACGCGACAAACTTTTCGATCCCTTTGTCACCACCAAAGCACCTGGAGTTGGAACCGGCTTGGGACTTTCTATCTGCTATGGAATTGTCAAACGCTATGACGGCGAGATTCTTGTCGATTCTCAACTCGGAAAAGGAACAGAATTCACCGTGGTTTTGCAGGTTTACAAAGAAAATCCCAAAACGAACGATGAAAGTGCGGCCTCGTGAGTTCCTGGATCGACATTACCTACCCGCTTTCATCGAAACTCGCTCTCTGGCCGGGTAGTGAACCGTTTCAGGTACACCCCGGATCTCGCATTAGCAAGGGTGAAACAACCAACACCTCCGGGGTATCGCTCGATTTACATATGGGCAGCCATCTCGACGCTCCCTGGCATATGTTGGACCACGGAAAAAGCGTAGATACCTTTCCACTCGAAACACTGATTGGTCCCGCTCAAGTCGTCGAGTTTCCAGATATTGCGATTTTAACAGCGCCTTTGCTTAAATCGGCCGGACTTGAAAGCGGCCTGATCCGCCTTCTGATCAAGACAAGAAATTCCCACGAACCAACCGATGCTTCAGTACCTTTTCGCACGGATTTCACTGCACTGGATGAGTCCGCGGCACGCCTCCTAGTTGATTACGGTATTAAACTCGTTGGAATTGATGGACCATCCATCGAACCTTTCCGCTCTCCGGGACATCCCGTCCATCTGACATTCATGAAAGCGGAAACAGCCATTGTAGAAGGTTTAAATTTATCAGAGGTAACAACCGGATACTACGATCTAGTCTGCCTGCCCCTTCCGCTCATCGGGCTCGACGCTTCCCCCGTCCGAGCTTGTGTGCGCAGTCGTTTGTGAGTACCAAACGCATTAACGGTGAATCGATTCGTCCAGGCTATTTGAAAGATTCATATATTTCGGCGTTGGGTCCAGGCTGAAGGTAAACCGTTTTCCGATAAATTCCCTGCCCTTCCCCACTAACAAGCTCAACATCATGACGTCCCGGACTGGCTTTGATAACTATCGGCGTTTCTCCAACCGGTGTTCCATCGAGACGAACGCTCGCATCCGGTTTTGAGTCGATCCTCAAAAGAGCATCCAGAACAAGGGGATAAGCGCTTTTAACGTTAGCTGGATGAGAAGTAGACTGATTCAGAACGCTCATGGTCGTTGCAATCAAGGCACCCAAAATAACAAGAATCGAGACGGCCACCCATACTCCGCTCCATCTGCGGTGTTCGTCAAGCTTCTTCTCCATTGATTTCGAAGTCACAGGTTCTAAAACTCGCGTCCGTCGCGGCCCCGGAACAGCATCGGAGCATTCGCCCCCCGAATTTTGCTCGATTATCGTCTGTAGTTCACGTCGTCCGGCAACCAAGTCCACGGAGAGATCGTTTTCACATTCATTCAATGCCGCTTGCGCATCGCCGGGACGTGCTTCAGGATTCTCGTATAGCCAAGTCGAAATTGGTTTTAAAACCGCCTTCCAATCTACCTTCCGACATTCCAGCCACTCCACTCTTTCCGCTTCATCTGTAAACGGTAGAGGCGCATCGACACCCCAGACATCCAAACAGGTTCGTGCAAGACTATAGAGGTCTGCCGGAGGCCCAACCGCTTGTCCGAGCGAGGCTTCAGGAGCGGCATAGCGACGGACACCTCGCGGCTCCGTTACCGACAGATCATCCATCGCGCGGGCGACACCGAAATCCATCAATTTCACATGCCCGTCACGGTCGATCAAAATATTGGTCGGACTCACATCTCGGTGGACAATGGCCCCTTTGGAATGCCTATGCGCCGCAGCAAGACCATCCAGAACCCCTAATAGTACCTGAGATGCCGCACCAGGGGTCCAACCCTTTTTCACTTCTTCCAGCGTCACACCGTCGATATAGTCGAGAGCCAACAACAATCCGCCCTCGATCTCTTCGAACCCTAGTACGGTTACACAGTTTGGGTGTTTCAAATCAAGGGCAATGGATGCTTCCCGGATAAACAGATCGACAAATTTCGGATCACGGGCAAGATGGGGATGGATACGCTTTAAAGCCACTTTTCTAAAAACGCCGCGCGCCTCGGCCTTCTCGGCCAGATACACATCGGCCATACCACCGCTCCCCAAGCGCCTGATCAAACGATAGGGACCGATGCTCTCCAAGTCCTTCGACATTCCCCTATTCGGCGTATCGAATGGCGAAGTGGCGAGAAAGGCTGAAATCCTTGCAAGCATTCTGTTCCCAATCTCGGAAGAAGTCGACGGACTCCTGGTCTTCAATTGCACGACGCAAACGGGAATCGCCTAGAAGCAGATCAATCGCTAACCGGTCGGTTACAAATTCATATGTTCCACGATACCAATCGAATTGTTCGTGTATGGCGGCGACATGAGTGAGGATCCGGATATACGTGAGCCAGGAGCGGAAAAGAGACGAATCGGTGACGTGCAGTTGAAGAGCCCGGCAAACCGTCCCGGCATACTTATGAAATTGGGGCAGAAAGGCCGTTTCACGGAACCGGACACCCGGAAGTTTGTCGGCAGCCAAGCGCTTGGTCAATTCTCGGGTATCAAGCCAAGGTGAACCGAATAACTCGAAAGGTCGTGTGGTTCCACGGCCTTCGGAGATGTTGGTGCCTTCCAGCAAACAAGCCCCGGGATACACACGAGCCGTATCGGGCGTCGGCATATTGGGCGACGGCATCACCCAAGGCAACCCGCAATATTCCCATGCCATCGAGCGTCGCCAGCCAACCATCTCGACAACATCCAAATCGGCGTGGTATCCTTCTTGCTCATTGACCCACCGAGCCAGTTCACCAACCGTCATCCCGTGACGAACAGGGATCCGAAACCAGCCGACAAAAGACTTCATGGCGGCTTCGAGATATCCACCTTCCAGCACCTCCCCGCCTAAGGGATTTGGGCGATCGAGAACACAGACCGCAATGCCCTTTTTAGCCGCTCGTTCCAAGCAAAAAGCCAGCGTGGCGAAGTAGGTATAATAGCGGCTTCCCACATCCTGGATATCTACCAGCAGCAGATCGACTTGATCGAAGGCCTGGTCCGGCGGCCAAAGCGAGTCGAAGCTCTCTCCATACAGATTGACGACGTCCACATCCCGCAAACGGCTGTTTTTCGATAGGGCAACCTGATCCTGAGCGTCACCGTAGAAACCATGCTCAGGAGCGAATAGACGCACGATTTCAATGTCCGACTGATCGGCTATCACATCAACGAGATGGCGGTAATGACCGTCCACACTGGGTTGATGTGCCAAGATCGCAACACGCCGTCCTTTTAACCGCTTAAATTTTTCCGCGACTAAAAGATCAAAGCCGCTTAAAACCGCTGCACTCACGGCTCGGTTTCCTCTTTGTCATCCGGACTCGTCTGGGCGGGTATTTGGGCGAATATTTCTTCTCGATGGAAGAGGTACTGTTCTAACGCAAGAAAAATGAAGATGGTACCGGAAAAGAGCAAAACTTCGGGGAAAGATCGGGTGAGAATACAAACCAAACCGAGCATGAAAACAGAATAATCCACCATCCTCAGCCATTTCTTAGGACGCCTCCCGAATTTCCGTACAGGCACATTCGAAATTTCAAGCGCCCCTAGAATCATAAGCACGTAGGGGAGATTCTGAAGTAATTTCAGGCTTAATTCGAAATCCAGGTACTTGTAAGCCGTAAGGATATAGGAAGCGATATAGGCTCCGCAAACCGTGGTCGCGACTCCGATCATGAACGGAGAATCCGATTCAGCTTTGATGTTAAAACGTGCCAATCTCAATGCCGAAGCCAAGATGAAAAAGATGACGGAAATGTAGAGGAATAAGGGGTGTTCGGATTTTTCGAAAGCCACTTTTACCATCGGATCGCTTGTGCAAATGGCAAAGACCAGAAAAGCCGGAGCACAACCGAAAGCAATGAAGTCGGAGAAGGAATCGAATTCCGTCCCGAAGAGAGTAGACGCATTCAAGGCGCGCGCCGTCGAGCCGTCGAGCTTGTCGAGAATCACACTGTAAAGAATCACCCAGGATGCAACCACATAGTTTGCATTGTACGAGTAAAAGATCGAAATGAGCCCCATCACCAGGCTTGTGGCGGTGATCATATTGGGGACCACAAATTTGGACCGGGTTGTCAGGCTCGCTACTGCACGGTCTTGATCAGCCAAGATTCACCCCTCCTGCAGCCGCCCGGCAATCCAGTCCGTCGTTGCGTTTAAAACCTGAATGCGATCCACTTCGTTGTAGATTTCGTGATACATGCCTTCGAAAATGATCAGTTTCGCCAAGCTGTCCGGAATTTGTTCGTGAAAACGGCGCGTTGCAGACGGATCGGCAATGCGGTCGTCCCCACCATGCATGACAAGCGCTGGCAAACCCCATCCTGACGCCTTCTCCTGAACATACTCCTGCCATTTGTTCGATTCTGTAAACCAACGCGCATTGGCCAACTTTGGCACATTGGGATCGGAGATATAATCCTGCACCACCGCTTGGTCGTGAGATAAGAGATGAGGATCCAAATCCGATTTGAGCGAAATCGACGGCCACAGACGCGACATCACTTTTCCTGCCACCGCCTTCCATTGCGGCACATCGGCCTTCAGGCCAAGATATGGCGACGAAAGAATAACACCATCCAGCTTCGGTTTGCGATTAAGCACATAGCTGGTGGCAATCAACCCACCCATGCTGTGTCCAAGCAGAAAAAGCGGCCCTTCCGTGTAATGTTTTCTCACTTCCGCAAGAAAGATCTCGACATCGTCGAGGTATTCCTCCCATCGAAGGACAGCCGCCCGTGGTCCCTCTGATCGGCCATGCCCCCGATGATCGATCAAGTAACTATTCAAACCTTGCTTCTCGAAGTGATCAACCACATGACCGTAACGCAAACAGTGTTCACAGTATCCATGTAGGATCACCACCGCAGCTTTAGGCTCATCAAGTTCATGCCGAAGCATGAATAGACTCGTCCCATCTGCACCTTCAAGTGTTGATTCAATATGTTGCACGTTTATCTTTCTCCTGCGAAAACTGCGATTTCCGTCTTTCCGCCAAGGTTTTTCGAACGCGGGCAAGCAAGATCATGCCGTCGGGTCCAACTAACGTCTCAACACTATCATAAACCTTACGAGAGGCTTCGATAATACTTGCACGATTTGCTAATTCAAGTCGATGAATTTGAATTCCACTCTTTTTCAGTTTATCCAGCGCCTCGATTTGACCCAAACGAATTTCTCGACGTCCAAACTCCTTTAGATTTCGAGCTTCTGCGATAAAAGCCTGCCTGACATTTTCATCCATCGCTTCCAGTACTTTCCGGGAGGCCAGCATTAAGACGGGCTGATAGGAGTGGCGAGTTTGCGTGTAATGCTTTACGTAATGATACAGCCCCGACGAAAACGTGAATAAGGGCGTATTATCAAAGCCATCCACGACTCCAGCTTGAAGAGCTTCGGCAACTTCACGAATATTCAAACAGACACAGCTCGCTCCCAATGAACGAAACAACGCTTTGTACAGCGGACTCTCCTGCGAACGCAATTTGAGCCCTTCCATATCCTGAAGAGACCGAATAGGTTTCTTAACCGTTGCAATGTTTTTGTAGCCATTATCTGTCCACAACAAGATTTCCAACCCTAGTTCATGAAGCTTGGGACGAACCGCCGGATCGATCACTTCTTCGATTATCAGATCGATTTCATCATTTGAATCAAACAGATAGGGCAATTCCAGTAAATTCAGTTCGGGAAGAAGATTGGCAACGATCGTCGAACTGACACCGGCAATGGCAATTTTTCCTTCTCGGCAGCGTTTGAGAAGTTGGTGTTCCCCCCCCATCGAACCGCCAAATCCATATTCAAAACGGATCGGCATCTCGCCCGAGGCTTGGAAACGGCGGTTAAACTCTCGAAGTAGTTTTGCCCACGGGGTATTATCGGGAGCGACGCTCCCAATTTTCAACACTTCACTCGATTGTGCTGGCTTAGCTGCCAGGACAGCCAACGGTGTCAGGATCAACACCATCATGGCCATACGCCAAGCCCAAGTAATAAAGAAGTTGCCTCTGCCTAGGCTTGAATCCATAACTTTCCCCAAGCAATTATAACTGCCTTTTTCTACCGGATCTGGCAAGCAAAGTCAATTCCCCTTTAATTTTCAAGGATTTTGCTATCTGAATATCATCCGACCATCCGTCTCGACTCTCAGATGGTTTTTCTGTTTTAAATAATTAACAAACATATCTCGCAGGTTGATTCCAGTATTGTAGTGATCGCGACCCTCCTTTAATTCACGATATCCATCACCGCCGGCAGCCAGAAAATCAATCGTTGCCAAACGATAATCTTTATAGAGTTGCAACGATTTCCCACCAATAAAGACACGCATAAGCTGTCCGCTTTCAACAACCAAACGAACCCCGGAAACCTGCAAAAAGCCTCCGAACGGATGACTGGGTCCGCGCGAAAGCATCCCTTTTATCGATCTACGCAAAGCTAGCAGCAATTGCTCACCGGTTACATTCATGGTCACGATTTCATTGTTCATGGGATAGGCACGCATCACGCTTTCAAGCGTAATGTCCCCTTCAAGAATGCTCGATCTTATGGCGCCACCGTTGATCACCGCCACATCGCTATCCGTTTGTAGACGCATCAAGTCGCTGGTCAAATCGCCCAGATTGGTTTCGCGCAGGCGGATTGACGCACGCTCGGCGTTTAGCAGGCTATCCGATCGTCCAACAACTCGGCTAATCTCCGTACTGAGCTTGCTATCAAACGAGTCGATCACGGCTGCGACACCCTCGTGTTTGCTCCGGCTGGGCATGACGGGAAGCATCGTGAAATCAGTCATATACACACGATTATCCAAAACTTCCAAATCAAGCCGACCGAGCATCAAACCACGATCACCGGCTTGGCAAATCAAGACATCACCGACGCGCATCGGTTCCGTTGTCATCGAATGGCTATGCCCCCCAATAATCACATTGATTTCAGGGTATTGACGCGCCAGCTCAAGATCGTCCCGCAAGCCCAAATGACTGAGAACGACGAGGACATCCGTTTTTTTGAGCAGACTGAGAAGCAGGGATTGCATGGCAAGGTCGGGTCGAGTGAAACGTATCGACTGGACATTTAAAGGATGGGTCGTCATCACCGTTTCCGGCGTCGTCAGACCAACCACTCCCACACGTAATCCACTAGGATCATTGAATATTTTGTAAGGCTGAAAAAGTCGTTTCGAGGTATTCAGCTCGTAAATATTAGCCGATAGCAGGGGGAAATCCGCTAGATCCCGCAAATACAGCAAGTTTTCAAGACCGTAGTCAAGATCATGATTGCCGACAACCGAAGCATCGACCCCGGCGGCATTGAAAGCTTCGAACTCGGCTTGTCCCATGAATGCTGTCGAAAGAGGGGTTCCCTGCAAATTGTCCCCGCCCGAAAACAAATAAGTCGCCACATTACGTTCGATATTTTTCGTTCGGATTTCTTCTGTCATGGCCGCCAAATGCGCAAAGCCTCCCGACAGATACTCATCGCCATAGGCCCGCGTGAACGGCTTCAGGTGCCCATGAAAATCGTTGAAAAATAAGAAGGTAAGCTGCTTGGATTCTACCGTAAGAGTTTTCGGAGTTTCACTCTCGCACGCAAGAAAATGCGTCGAGAGGATGACGACCATGACAGCCAGTAACCACTTGGCAAGATATTTACTCTGCATGGATGCGAGGAAAATACGCAGCGTTCTCAGCATTCATCTCCGTGTAATTATTCACGAACAATTTGATACCCGTCATGTTTGGCGGCATTATAGGTATAATAGCCAACAAGGGCAATGGATTTTTCCCACACGATCATGACCGTTAGGGCAAAATGACAAACAGATGCCAAGAATGACACGGCCGAGGACCGGGAGAACCGCGAATTTCGCGGAATGAAAGGCGCCGCGGCGTCTCTCTTGTTTACGAAACGAGAAAACGTGATTGACCCAGGAGTTGCCATGTCGAATGACAAACAGTGGATGATATACGGAGCCAACGGCTACACCGGCCGTCTCACGGCGCAACTGGCCGCCGAACGCGGACTCAAGCCCGTGTTGGCGGGGCGCTCCGAATCTCGCGTGCGGGCGGTGGCCGAGGCTTTGGACTTGCCTTGGCGACAGGTGGACTTGAACGATCCTCGGCAACTCGACCACGCACTGGCGGAGGTCGATGCGGTCGTTCACATGGCCGGACCCTTTTCGCGCACCAGCCGCCCGATGTTCGACGCCTGTTTGCGCGGGGCTACGCATTACCTGGATATCACCGGTGAAATCGAGGTGCTGGAGGACGTCTTGGGGCGTCACCGGCAGGCGCAGACGGCGGGAATCACGGCCATCCCGGGGGTCGGTTTCGATGTGGTGCCCACGGATTGCCTGGCCGCCATGCTGGCCGAGCAGTTGCCCGATGCCACCGAACTCGACCTGGCTTTCGGCGGGGTCGGCAAAATGAGCCCCGGTACCACCAAGACCATGATCGAGGGGATGGGCAAGGCGAAGGGCGGGGCGGCGCGTATCGATGGACGCATCGTACCGGTTCCGGCGGCCTGGAAATCGCGGAGTGTCCCCTTCCCTCGCGCGAAACCGCATGTGGTGTCCATCCCTTGGGGGGACGTCAGTTCGGCTTACCATTCCACCGGCATTCCCACCATCACCACGTATATGTCCATGCCGTTGGCGGCGGTAAAAAGCCTCAAGCGTGGGGCCAGGCTTCAGCCGTTGTTGAAGCTGGCTCCCCTGCGGAGTTTGGCCCAGACGCTGGCGGGTTGGCTGGTGAAGGGACCGGATGAAGCCTTGCGCATCAGCGGCTATACGGACGTCTGGGGCGAGGTGCGCAACGCAAACGGCGATTGGGTGCAGGGTGCGTTGACCACACCCGAGGGTTACAGTTTCACAGCCGACAGCGCTATCCGGGCCGTACTGGCCGTGCTGGACGAGCAAGTAAGGCCGGGGGCTTACACGCCGTCCCAAGCCTTCGGAAAGGACTTCGTGTTTGATTGCGCGCGGGTCAAATCGCACCCCTTCCGCTATTCGTCGGGGGATGGGAAGAAAGCCTGACCAACTTCGCCCGCCTGCACATCAATTTTGTAAAGCCGATCACAGTCGCCTAACATGCGAGAATCGTCCTCGCGAGGGAGATTCGTAAGTTGCTTCAGGCACCCGCCCCCCGCTCTTCGGCGATCCTTCACCCACATTCAAGCCGTAACACCCTGTTGCCGTAACAATTGACTCAATATTGGGTTGACAGGGCGAGTGGCGTCTGCATACTGGAAGAAGGGGTCTCGGCAACAGGCTATCCCGGCTGGTGCGATACCGGCTGGTGTCCGATACCTTAATCAGATTGGAGAAAGCGCATGTCCATGCTTCACATAAACAACAAGGCCATCTCGTTGCTTCTAATCGGGTTTCTTGTTGGGTTATTTGTCGCCTGCAATTCCGAATCGCAGGACACGGCTGATGATGATGGAGATGTAGACGTGATGGAAGACGATGTCGAATTATGTGATTACGACTATGTTCCCCCGCTTGATGAGTCCATCATGGATCTATGTACGATCTGCTTCTGGGGCGTGAAAACATACTACAAAGAGCGATTGAGCGGACCGTGTGTCGATTCAACAGACTGTGCCGTTTATCTTGACGATCTGCAGGAATGCCTGGATCGAAGTTGTGTCGGACCGGATATTGATTGGTGTGTTGAAGGATACATGTACAAACATCAAGGTTGTGTACCCAAGATATTTGAAGACGGCAGTTTGGGCTGGTCGGGTGACTGCCCACTCAATGGCAGCCGTATGCTCTGTGTGAACGACACAAACGATAAATGCGCCCTGAGCGATTATTGCGATGGCTGCTATTTCAGTAGCGCAACGATCAGCAGTTTCACTACCAATAATGAGATATCAAGACCACACCGCGCATTCAATACGCCTGAAACAACCGATTTCGATCCCTCCCAATACTTCCCAGCGGGTAACATGAACGAACTGTGGCCCTATGGCGGTGCTTACGCATTTCCGGTGGGCGTGAACGAGCCGATCTGCGCCGATCTGGACTGCCGCATCTGCACGCCGGTGGATCCCTGCCCCGACGGCTACACCTGCGCGGCGCGCCATCGCGGGGCGGCCTCGGCCATGGCCTACGATGAAATGAACTACCTCATCGGCTACTGCGTGAAAGACGCCAACGTCGGCTGCTTGAACCTCGAAGACTGCCCGGGCGATCCCTTCTGCAAAGGGCAGTATTGCGGCATCTCCTGGCGCGAAGGCACGGAAGGCCGCGAGGCCTACTCCACCTGCAAAACGCACGGCTACGATCCCGACTACTACACCTGCCAGCTCCTCGATCTCTACCCCGACTTGGTCAACGAGCACGTGGTCGTCTGCGACGGTTCCGCTACCGCCAACGCCAAACCGGAATGCGCGGAGTGAAAAGGAAGGGCGGACTGGCTACGTAACCGATTCGGCGATGTGAGAAATGAAAAACGCCCGGCCAAGCGGTCGGGCGTTTCACGTTGTCGAGCAGAAAAATCAGTCTTCCACGATGGTCAGCTTTTCCAGAACCACCTTCTTAAGCGGAAGGTCGTTTTGACCGGTGGGGGTTTCGGCGATCTGTTTGATCAGACCGGCCCCGGCGGTCACTTTGCCGAAGATCGTGTGGCGGCCGGTCAGGTGCGGAGTCGGCACCTGGGTGATGAAGAACTGGCTGCCGTTGGTGTTGGGTCCGGCGTTGGCCATGGCCAGATAGCCGGGACGATCGAAGCTGAGGTCCGGGTGAAATTCGTCTTCGAAACGATAGCCCGGACCGCCCGTTCCGTTGCCCTTCGGGTCGCCGCCCTGGATCATGAAGCGCGGAATCACGCGGTGAAAAATGGTGCCGTCGTACAGCGGCCGCGAGGTTTTCTCGCCGGTCTTCGGGTCGGTCCATTCCTTCTCGCCCTTGGCAAGCTGAACGAAATTCTCGACGGTTTTCGGGGCTTTGTCGGCAAAGAGCTCCACTTCGATGGTGCCCATGGTGGTTTCGAATATGGCTTTCATGTCGTTCCCATTCGCTTAGAGGTTCATCCCGTGCGCCCGCCCTGTGACCGGCGCGCCTGCCGTATGCTTACCCAAGCCGGAGCGAATTCGCAAGCGAAAAAAAAGCGAATGCAGGCTGAAACGCCACTTTTTGGGATGCTGGCGCGGTTCGGTGATGATGAGGTGGCAGGCTCGGGGATGTTTGGCTTTATTTTCATTCCAAGATGCTTTCGAAATAGATCGAGGCGTCGAGGGATCTTGCAACTTTACTTCTGTGTGTTAATTACACACACTATTATAGAGCATTTCGATAATAATATTGAAAGAATCTCTAGTAATGGTAAGATTAATCTATCAATCATACTGTGTGTGGATTTTGCGATGATAACCAGGATTAATATCTTCGACTATTCGGATGCCTGTCGCTTTCTTACGGATGCCTACGCGGATTTGCGCGAACAGAATCCAAAGGTTTCGTATCGCTACTTGCAAAAAAAGGCGGGATATTCACCCAAGTCGAATCATTACTGGCAAGTTGCAGCCGGACGTGTCCCCTTGAGTCGACGGGCCGCAGCCCGCTTTGCCAAAGCACTCGGGTTGGTCGGCGACGCGTCGAGCTATCTTTTATTGCTGGCCGAGTTTGCCCAGGCGAAAACGGATGAAGAACGCTCGCTGCTCGCCCGAAAAATTACGCGCTTGCGGCGGCGGCAGATACATCAAGATAAAAGCCAGATTCCGCACGATTACTACGCCGAATGGTATCTCCCGGCCTTGCGAGAGGTCGTCAACTTGTCGGATTTCCGTGAGGATGCCGCCTGGATCGGCCGTCGCCTGGTTCCGCGCTTGTCCGCCAAACAGGTCAAGGACGGCCTGGCCAAGTTGGAACAGCTCGGCTTTTTACAGCGTGACGAAAATGGTCGCTTGCAGCAGGTCGAAGCCTTGATCGGTTCGGTCAACAATCGCCGCGACCCTGACGCACTTTCCAGGCTTGCGGTGCGCAATTTTCATCGGCATATGATCGGTCTGGCCGGACAATCGCTGGACAATCAAACTCAAGACCAGCGTCTGGTAACCGGGATCACGGCCTCCGTGTCGCTCGATCAATTGGAAAGACTTCATTCTTTGGCCTTGGAAATGCTAGCAAAAGCACAGGAAATCATTCAGGAAGATGAACCCGTGGATGTAGTCGCGCGCTTGAATGTGCAGCTTTTCCAACTGGTACGACCCGAACCAGCCAATTCGATACCAAAACCGAAAGATCATCATAAAAGGGGATGACCATGAATATCCAACGAAACGCCGTTCAAGCGATGAAAAAGAACAAAAAGACCGGTTGCTCACCCCATTGGATGATTATCTCCCTACTCGCGATCATGGGAATCCTGGCGGTCGCTTGCGATGATGAGTCCCACGTCTCCTACGTATCGCCGGATGGCGACAAGGAAGACGGGATTGATTACCAGTTCATCCCCTGCGGCGGCGGGTCGGTCGATGGCAATCCAGCACGGACCGTGGTCGGCTTTTCGGTGGTCGATAGCCGTCAAGCCGATGACCGTCTGGTAATTTGGAACGATGTTCACTTGCAGCTTGAAGAACTGTTTCTGGCGGACGCGGAATCCTGCGACATGCTGCATGGAGAGTTGTTGCGGGCTGATCGCGGAATTGCGTCGATCAATTTGATGAGTGAAGTTCCGTTTGTCATGGAAATTCAAGCACCTGGCGACCGCCCCTTCTGTGCCCTGGACTGGCGATTACCTGCGAACGCAGCCGTGATGACGTTGAAGGGCGAGTTGTCAGGTCGCATACCCATTGAAGTCGAAACCGCACTGGGTGGGATGCTGCCGAGTGTCCCACCCCGCGAAACGCTGCAATGGCAGCCCGGTGAAGAACGGCACTGGGCGGCGGTTTTGGATCTTGGGATGCTGTTGTCCGATAATCGTTGGAGCCAATTGGCCCTAACCGATGACGTGCTGAAAGTCGATGATACGCATAATGCCGAGATTCTACCGGAATTGAACGCGTCCTTGATCGAGGCCTTTCGAGTTGTCCGCGATCGGGATACCGATGGCCGAGCGAACGTGACCGAACTGACGGACGACAATACGGAGTTGGCGGGTAGTCCCGAGCGAGCCGGTTACGACGAAATCCCTTGCGACGACACCTGTCATGATAGCGCAGATCTTTGTACCCAATGGTTGGCGGAGGCTTGCCCGGATACATATATCCTGGACGTCACATGGCCGCTTTGCTATCGGGACAAGCTTCTGGATTGTCGGACTCCGGCCGATTCGACCTGCTGTCCCGGCTTAGGCTTGGATATCGACCAGGTGGGTGTGTGTGAAGGGACGGACACCGAACAATGTAAGGGAGAAACCGACGGCGACCTTTCCCCAAGTGACGGCGACATGGATGATAACGATACGGACTCATCGGCATTGAGTTGCGAGGAACTACCGGCATTGCAATGTGGCTGGCAGGCGCGAGGTCGCATCGAGGAAATCGACTCAAGCAAAGTGGGATTACTCGATGCTTATTCCTTACAAGTCGCTCGCGATAGCCAAATCATACTTAGCTTCACAACTCCCGAGAGAGTTCGGTTTATTGTTGAGCACCACGAGTGTGACGACTCACATATCCTCAACACAAGCACCGTGGGAAATGCGGAAACCTACGCTTTCGAGGCTATCGCCTCAACCCAATACCAGCTTGTTGTATCGTTGCTTTCCGCAGAGAGACCGGAATGGCCGTTGGAATACGAATTTTCGATTGTTTGCGACGAAAGCGAATGAAAGCACGGGCTTCGGCGAAAGGAGCCTAAGTTCCCACTGCAACGAGCATTTCGCGTGCAGCCTCGGTAGGAAACTTGACCGCTTCAACGAGCTGCTGGGGGGAGTCGGCATAAATCAATTCGTGACCGTGCGGGTCCATGTCTTCGAAATGAAACCACTGGTATAGCAGGAAACGTCCATCGTCAAGTCGATAGATCTGCACCGTCTCGGTGTTGAGCGGTGCCCGGGCCTCCACTTGATGAATGGCTTCGGTTTCAGCGATGAGTTCGCCGTTTAGCTCCAGAGTCGTTTCTTCGGGGGTCGTAACGGTGAAAGCGGGCACGTTGATCTTCCTCCTGGTTAGTGACAGTTTTCGATGCCTTTGAAAGCACATCGATTCAGTAGTCAAGACGAAATTGCCGTTAAAATTCTTCCCGCAAAATTCCATTTTTCCACGTGATGGCCTTGAGGTCTTTTGCGCAACCATTTTGCATTGCGTTTCCGGCATGGGGATGTAAAATGCAAGAAACAATGAATGTTTTAGCTGTGAGACTGTTCGAAGCCAGAAAAGCTTGCGTGAAAAAGCGGAAATAGATGGAGATGAGTCGATGAAACTTACCGGGTTGTGCCATGGGTTGCTTCTGGGATTCGTTGTTGTAATGCTGATGGCCTGTTCTTCTTCAGGAACGACCGATAGTGACGGTCCCGATGGCGATTCACCAGATGGGGACGAATCCGACGGTGACGAGCCTGATGGTGACGACCCAGACGGCGATATGCCCGATGGCGATCCGGAAAATGATATCGACGGTGATGGCGAGATAGAAGTTGAGACCGATTTCGATGAAGAAATCGATACCGCATCCGACGGTGATGCAGACAGAGAAGAGGATGCCGACAACGATGGCGACTTAGATGAAGATTTCATTGAGGATTCGGATCTGGATGGTGATGTCGATAATGACTCCGATCGTGACCTGGAGAACGAGGACGAAGTCGAAGGTGAAGCCGAAGCTGAAGTTGAAGTTGAAGTCGAAGTCGAAACAGAGACCGAAGTCGAAACCTTCGAGGATGAGATTAGCGATGGCGATATCGACCCGGATGCACTGGCCGCTTGTCAGAACGCCTATGATATCGTTTGTGGAATAACCTTCAATCACACAACGGTGATCGGGCTCAACACCGAATGGGACTCCTATGCCTGTGATGCCGAGTTAAATGAGCCGGGAAAGGCTGTCGTCTACAAACTGTCGGTTCCTGCAGATAACGAAGTGACGGTAACCCTCACCAACCTGACGGGTGAGCTGGATTTGTTTATTCTCGACACCTGCGATACGGGAAACTGTCTCGACCACTCCGCAAATGGTGGTACCGCTGACGAGGCGGTAACCTTTTTGTCGAAAGGCGTGGAGGATTGGTACACCCTCGTAGTCGATACTCCCACCACCAGCACATATAACTACACCCTTTCCGTCGCCTGTGAAGCTTTGGTTGATGGAGATGTGGATGAAGATCAGGATGTGGAAGGATTGGAGGACGAGACGGAGGAAGAAGAGGAAATCGAGTGGCCGGTCGCTCTGTTCGACTTGGATCCTGCTTCCGGAATGACACCCTTTTTCGATTTTATCGATTTAACTGACTTTTATTCCGCCCCGTATCCCAATGACTACTACATCGGTAGCGATGGTTTGGTCAATCTGGATGGCTTCCCGCTGCCACCTTACGATCCTCAGCATCCGGAAGGCTATTATGTTGCCAGCCAATACGTGAGTGTTTTCGAAAGCTTGCTGGATGGATTCGGCAACAACACGGGGGTCTATTTCACGTTCCCCGATGTTTTGGATTTGAACTCGTTACCGCAGACGGCAGCAGAAACAAAGACCTTTTCTTCTTCGATTCTGTTGCTTGACATCGATCCGGATTCCCCTCACGTCGGCCAGCTTTTACCGCTGGAATGGCATTGGACGGCGAATCCGAACAATCTTGAAACCCATGGGAATCTGCTGGCTGTTTCCCCGTATGATGGCTTCCCGCTCCGTCCCGCAACGACCTATGCCGTGATTCTCACTGACGGTGTCACCGGTACGGATGCCGTCTCGATTGGACGCACGCAGCTGATGACCGACCTGTATCGCGGCGAATGGATCGACAACCCGAAGCTGAGCCGGGCCTATCTGCCGTTGGCGGAATGGTTGGCATCCAACAGCGCCACACTCGATCCGGACAAAGTACGGGCCGCTACCGTTTTCACCACGTTGGATCCGCTTTCCGAAACGCGGGATATGAGCCTGTACCTCCGGCAGGTTTATCCTGTCGGATCCGTCCCCGGCACATTGCAGGATTGTGCGTTCCGAAGCGCTCACGATGGCTATGTCTGCTTTAGCGGACATTACAGCTCGCCAAATTTCCAAACAGGAACCCAGCCCTACGAGATATCGGGGGGCGACTTTCAGTTTGATGTCGATGGTCATCCGGTCGTGCAGCAAGTGGAATCACTGGCGTTCGCCTTCTGTGTGCCATCCGATGCGACGCCGCCGGAAGACGGGTGGCCATTGGTGATAGTTTCCCACGGCACCTGTGGAACCCACGAAGGCTATATCGGATCGGATCCCAATGACACCTCCACCCGCTTGCTGGGAGCCAAACTAGCGACGATCGGGATCGACCAACCGCTCCACGGAGAGCGCGCGACCGAGGTGTATTCCTGCGACGACTTGGAAAATTATTCGTTCAATTTCCTCAATCCGCTCTCTGCTCGATCGGTGCTGCGACAGGGCGTGATGGATAATGTTGCCCTGGTCAGCTTCATCAAATACGGGAAGCTGAATCTGTCGCAAGCCACTTGCAGTTCATGGCCGAATACCGCGGATTACGCCGGTCCAGCCGAGATTCCGATCGACACCTCGAATCTTCTCTTCCATGGTCATAGCCAGGGAGGACTGGTCGGCGCTATTCTGGCCGGGATCAAAGAAACCATCAACGGCTATGTCTTGTCGGGATCGGGCGGCCGGACTCAGATCACGATCATGGAACGGACCAACCCTAATTTCCTGGCTATGTTGGATCTGGTCGGCGTCTTGCCTACCGCCCAAGCCTACAAGTTGCATCCCCTGTTCATGATCATTCAATCCATTGTCGAAGTCACCGATCCCATCAATTATGCGCCTTTGTGGACAGAGCGCCCTTACGACGACGTCGCACGCAATATCATGGTCACCACCGGCTTCAATGACGACCAAACCCCGAAAAACTCCACCTATGCCATGGCTACCGCCGGGTGGACACCGCTGATCGAGCCGCTGGTTCCCCCGGTGCCGGAAAGTGTGATTGGGCTGGAGTTACGCGGGATTGCCGTTGAGAGTCGTCCGGCCACTCAAACGGTCCAGGGACCGGATGATGGATATGCAACCTCCGGGCTTTGTCAGTATCCCGATGATGGGCATTATGCGATTTACCAAAACGATGATGCCGCATCCATGGTGCAGGAATATCTGCGCTCCCTGGCATACGATGGACAGGGGCAACTTGGGGGATATTGATTGGATGTCCCGACTGTCAATGTAGAGCGGCTCGGCAAGCATCCCTCTCTCGATTCGGAAGGACGTTTCTTGCCCAATCAACCAACGGCAATTCTTATTGATGCTTTAACATGTCGATGATAGCATGAAGCGTCAAACTTTGCTCTGAAGCTTAGACTTCTCAACCAGGATAATGCCATGCTAAAATGGGTCGTTCTCGTTACACTGCTCGCCACCATCTGGATTCTTTCAGCCTGTGCCAGTGGCAGTTGTCCGGCCGGAACACGTGAGTATGCCGGAGATTGCATCCCAATCGATAGCAGCGACGCATCCTCCAACCCGGATGACAGCGATGGCGACAGTGGGAATCCCGAACCGACGATTCCCGATCCACCGCAGCAGGCCCCATCCGAACCCAATCAACCCTACCTAGACGATTTCGAGGATATGGAAATCGACGATGCCGCGGTCTTCGAAGTCGGGGAAGACGACCACGGAGTCATTGCCTGGATCGAAGGAAATTCCGATAACTACATCTATCCCTTTCGCCTGATCGATCCCAACGGCCAAGTGGTCTATAGCATCGATCAAGACGGCCAAGACGGCGTTTTGTTCAATGATCAGATCTTTCACTGGTATTCCGATTCCTCGCTATCCATTTTCCTTAACAATTCTCCAAAGATGCCTTTCTCTCCCGGCGAGTGGGTCGTCGAAATCGCCAGCTACAATGCCGGAAACAATCTCAGCTTCAACCTGATCACGAAACCCAAACGCGATGATGACGCGACCGGGTTGTCCATCGACGTCAACATCTGGTTCGTCGGCGTTCAAGGAGTCAATGCCAATTCAGCCAACAATCACAAAGTCTTTCAGGAATGCATAACCGTTTTCAAAAAACTCTATAAAACCGCAAACATCAAGATCGGCACGATCAACTACCGCGACGCCTCGGCCAACTCCGTACAGAAATACGGCGTGATCGATTCTTACGCCGAGTACCGGGACTTACTCGAAATTTCAGTAGCCTCGGAAAACAACAATCCAAACTTGTTCCTGATCAACTCCTTCGGCGGCGATTTTTACGGCGTGCTCGGCATGGCGGGTCATATACCCGGTCCGGCGGGCAAACAAGGAACCCCGTTTTCAGGAGTCGCGGTGGCAATGACGGGCTATGAATACTACCCACGCATCATGGGATTGACCATGGCTCACGAATTGGGCCACTGGCTGGGGCTCTTTCATCCTTCCGAGTTCTCGGGCGACATGTTCGATCCGCTCAATGACACACCCGAATGCAGTAGCGCGTATGACGGCAACGGTGATGGCGCGGTGGATTGGGACGAATGCCAGGATAACGGAGCTGAAAACGTGATGTTCTGGATGGTTCCTTTTTACGAAGATTTCACCATCGAAAACGGCCCGATTTCGGGAGTGCACTTCAGCCAAGACCAGCATTTCGTATTCGATCACAACCCCATCGTTCACTATGCTTCTGATTAGTGGACCTCAATTCGTGAAAATATGCTAAAATAACCAAGTATTTCAGCTTCTGTCGCCAGGGGTTTGTGTGTCACATCAAGACAACGCTCCCCTCTCAGCGACCCTGTTCACGCAAATGAGCCGGACACACGATATGCCAAAACGGCCATCGAAAACGCCATCACCTACACCCCGACGCCCCGCACGAGAGCGCATGCGGCGTATGCGACGGCGCGTGCTGTTTTTCTTCGTTATGCTGCTGCTGGGGATCGGACTGCTTTTCGGCATTCTAACCACCCGTTCCGGTTCCGACATCCTGATCGGATTGGTCAATCGCCTGATCTACATACAGGGTGGTGGCCCCATCGTTCACGCCGATCTTGCTTTGGACTTTTGGGACGCTGCCGTGGTTGTGGAAAATCTCAGCCTCGACTTCCCGCAACGCGGCTATATCGAAGCAGATTCCATCCGTATCGTCTTCCAGCCCTTTCAACTTCTTCGAAACCGCTTGACCATCGAGTCAATCGAGGTTCAAAAACCGCGTCTGAACTGGGATCTATTCGCCAAGCGGCCATTAGGTTCTCCCGGGGAAAACGACCCCGACTACGATCGGTTCGACCTACCCTTCACTCTAATTATAAACAAATTGATCGTCTCAAAGGGTGAGGTGGTCTTACAGGCCGGGAACGAGGCTCCAAGCGAACTAAACGGAATCAACCTCCGAGCGGATTATCAGGATGGAGGTTACGCTCTTCGAATGGAGACCGGTAGTGGCGCCATCCGTTTCCAGGATATCGTGGCTCCCATCAACCTCATCCACGCCCGTGCACAATACGCCGATCAAGCTCTCACCGTCCAGAAACTCCGCCTGTTTTTGCCGGAAGTGGATCTGCAGTTCGAAGGCGATTATCAGCACTCCGACAACCGCCAGGCTCGCTTTCATATCGACCTCGCCCTGCCCCTCGAACGCCTTTCCACCACCCTCCCCGATTTGCCGAAACTCCGTGGCCAAACGAAACTATCGGCCAGTTTTAGCGGTTCGTTGAGTAACCCGCGCGTAAACGGAACGCTGGAATTGCGTGACGGGTGGATCGAGGACCGACCTTTGGAGGACGCCGATATCCGTTTTGTTGCGGATCGACAAGAAGTGCAGCTAAAAGGCAGCGAATTCCGTTATGCCCAAGGTACCATTACCGTGGAAAATGGGCGCATCGCCTTCGATGACGCCCTGTCGACCGCTATCAGTCTGAAACTCGATCATGTGGAACTTGGGCACATCCTGGATAACGTATCGCCCCTGCATTCCAAAGTCACACAGAACCAAACCGGCACCATCGAAATGGCCGGCGTCCTCAACCCGCTTAACTTGAGCGGCAAAGCCGATTTGACCGTAACCGACCACGTTGTGTCCTCCGTCGGCTTCCATGAACGAACTGAGGAAGACATCATTTTAGTGGTCCCGAAAGGACGTCTAAAACTGGGATTGAAAGCCGATCGCAACGCTTTCGACATCACCAACGGAGAGGTCTGGTTTGGAGAAACCTACTTCAACACGGTGTATGTCCATTTCGGTTTCGACAACCAATTCGATTACAAATTCGCCTCCGATCAGTTCTCCATCGCCGATGTCGGTCAGCTTTTGCATACGGACTTCAGCGGGCGAGGATCCTTATACTGCGAAATGCACGGAGCTTCCGGCAACCCGCATTTGGACGGTTGGCTGGATATGCACGAGGTGGAAATCGAAGGGCATCGCTTTGGCCATGTAACCAGCAAAGTGGCTTTCCAAGGTCATGATTTGGCCTTCAACGATGCCACAGCCACTTATAACCGCACGATTTTCCATGCCGATGTGGCGTTCGATTTCCGGCAAAAACCGACATTCGTCGATGTGCGGGGCGGAAGCGACGGCTTTTATGTGGATGATTTCCTGCAAATCATCCATTACGACCGCTCTCTTTCTCCCATTCTGGATGGTCGCATGGTCGGGACTGGCGTGTTATCCGGACAATTCGGCGATTTTCGCGGCGAAGCACGAATCGTCTTACCGGAATTTAGCACCCCGCAGCAAACGTTCAATTCCGCCAAAATCGAAATGCGGCTCGAAAACAAAGATTTGGAATTCCGGCAGGTCGAGTTGAAAAACGGCAATGCACAGCTATTTTTAAATGGTTTCATTCACGATTATCGGGATCTTGACATGCGCATCCATTCAAGTGGCTGGCAGGTGCGCGACATCGACTTCCTGCGTGATTACTTCGGCGATTCGGACAGTCCGGCGGAAGCAAGTGGAAAGCTGCTTGGAACCTTCGATGATCCTATCTTGCAAGCTCAAGTGCTCTTGGATCCGATGAACCTGGACGGAAAAACCTATGAGGCTTCAGAGCTACACTTCGAGCTTAGCAAGCGTTACCTGGATATCAATGGCCAATTGTTCAATCATCAAGCCGACTATTCAGCCCTGTTCCAGTTTGACGCCACCGACCGCCTGGACCTCTCCCTCCGCCTAGACGAATTCGATCCTTCCTTCTACCTACGCAAACAATTCGAGGCTCCACTTGAGAAATCGATCTTTAGCGGAAAAATCGATTTCAAGGGTCCGATGTATAAACTGGCTGACGGAACCGGCTTGGCCCGCATCACGACACTGGATGCGGAATTGGGAAAAATTCCGGTCACCATCACGTCCCCACTGACCATCGAGCTGGAAAAGCAGCTTTTCAAACTGGAACCGGTGATGGTGGAAGGACCTCAGACCAAACTGCAAGTACGCGGTAATATGGATGTGAATGGCCGTGTCGAAGCTTTGCTTAAAGGAACTGCCCACTGGTCTCTTCTTACACGCATTTCCGATGCGGTTCAGGATGCCCAGGGACAAGTCCAACTCAACCTCTCACTAAGCGGAAAACTCAATGATTTATCCATCTTAGGCGAGGCCGCTTTTCAGCAATCCCGATTCAAACTATCCATGCTCGATGAACCGCTGCGCGGCTGTAGAGGAACGGTCCTTTTCAGTGCCGACCAACTCGAACTCAGGGATGTATCGTTCAATTACGGAGGTGGACAAGCAGTTTTGAATGGCCACACGGAAATTGATTGGGTCAACGAAGGGATGGGGAAAACGGATATCAGAATGAATGTGGACCGCATCGGATATCGTCTGGACGACGGATTGCTCCCGATCCTTTCCGGTCCTTTGCACATAACCGGCGAGCCTTGGCCGCTAAACGTGAGCGGCCGATTGAACGTTGACGATCTGACTTACACCAAGTCCATCCGCTGGCAAAAACAACTCATTCTCGATCGCGTGGTTCAAGCTCTCAAACCTCGCAAGGCTTGGCACACCGAGAAGCCTGATCCCCACCTGACCTTCAACATCGATCTGAAAGGGGACCGCACCATTCAGGTGCGCAACAACCTGGCCAGCTTGTTTCTCACCTCCGACCTTGTTCTGACCGGCACCAACCAGCAGCCGGGCCTGCTAAATACCCTTTCCACTGATCGGGGAACCATTTATTTCGAGCATAACGAATTCGATGTAATTCGTTTCGTGGTGGAATTCACCGATACGAACGCAATTGTCCCCCGCTATGACATCGTCGCTGAAACGCATGTGAAATATATCGACACGAACCAGGAACGAGATGTTCTGATCACCTTGCATCTTAGTGGCGATATGGACAACCCTGAAGTCAAGCTCAGTTCCGATGCCGGATTGCCGCAAGCCGACATCGTCTCTCTTTTACTCGTGGGTCAACCAACCAGCAAAAGCCAAAACGATGCAACCGCCGCTGCAGGCTTGAATGCCCTCTCCGACATTTACGGCGTAGACGACCAAATCCGCACTCAGTTCAAACTTGATGAATTCCGTCTTACCAGTGAATATGATAATTCCAACCCGTCCAACGGAGGTTCATTGGTCTCCAAATTGGTAATCGGCAAAGAAATTACGGATAAAGTCTACTTAACCTACACAACCACTCTGGGCATCCAACAACAACGAGGCGATCAGCAGTTTGAATTGAAATACCGACTAAAATACTTTACGTTATCCGGTGCGTGGGATAACGATTCGCTAGAGCCTTACGGCAATTTCGGCGCCGATCTGAAATTCCACCTCGATTTCTAACTTGTAACTCATTCAGGGACATGAAGGTGACGGCGCTCAGGCACACAATCCGGTCAACCGGCACTCCCGTATGGCGGCGAAGTGCATGGCTTGTGTGCGTTCTCTGCCTACTCGGGTATGTCTTGGGCGGCTCACCTCTCATGGGGCAAAACCAAGAATTGACGGTGGGTTCGGTTACGCTCGACACCCCAGGATCTTCGATCAACCCCACCTTTCACGAGCAGATCCTGGAATTTAAAGACACCCTTTCCGTCAAAACCGGTCAGCCATTCAGCGAAGAGATGCTGCGCGACGCCATCCAAACACTTTACGAGCGGGATCTTTTCGCGCAGGTGCGTGCTTTCGGTGAAATGCATGAGAATATCATCGATCTGCGTTTTGAGCTCATTCCCACAACCCGCATTTCCGATCTGAAATTCATCGGGAATGACTCCCTATCCGACGATATTCTCACGCGTGCTCTGCGGCTCCGCAAAGACGATACGGTCTTCCCGGATGATCTCAAAAAGGAAATCGAACGGTTGAACGTTTTGTATCGACGTCACGGTTTCATCGATGCCGCCATACAGGCCGAATCACGACCTCAACACAGCCCCTACCATACGACTATCCGCTATCTGATTACCGAAGGCGAACCGGTGACAATCAATTCGATTCGCTTCCTTGGGGATCCCTATTTCCCGAAACGCTGGCTCGCACGCAAGCTTCCGTTGCGCAAAGGCGATCGTATTGACCTCGATACGTTCACGAAAGCCGTCAAACAATTGAGAAGCGAGTACGTCGCCGAGGGTTTTGCCGAGACCACCATTGCGATCCTGGATGCTGATGAGTCTGACTGGCAGACATCGAGGTTGCTTACGAAAGGCCAATTACGTCTGTCGATTAAAGCGGGGCGGCGTGTGCGTGTAGCTTTCCATGGCAATGAGCACTATAGTCCCAACGAGTTGAAGGCGGCTATTGCGAACGAGATTCCCGAAGTTTTCACCTACAATTACGCCACACTTGAACGGATCCAGAAAACCCTGACCGATTTTTACCGACGCGAAGGCTATCTGCACGTCAAAGTTCGACCTCAAACTGATTTAGAAGGAAAACGGCTTAAACGGGTATTCTTCCTAATCCACGAAGGCACACGAACCAAACTGACCGATGTGACTTTCCATGAAACCTGGCATTTCAAAAGCAAGCAACTGAAGGATGAGCTTTTCGCTTTCGTGCGTGACCGCCTGGTGGAAGAAGACGAAGACAGCCTGAAACCTCCCGCGTTCGAGGCTATGCGCCGCAGCATCTACCGGATCGAAGAACGAGCCAATCGATATCCGGCGTGGGAAAAACCCACTTTTGCCCGACCCGAGCGTCTGGACAGCGACGAAGTTTTCATTCCAACGGTTTACGAAGATGGGATACGCGCACTAACCCAATTTTACAGAGAAAACGGTTTCCTCTCCACCCGAATCAGCCGACCGGCGTTGAAAGTCAATGAAACCGGCCAACGCCTGCGAGTCCACTACACGGTCAATGAAGGAGTTCAAACCTTCATCCGTGCAATCAACATTTTTGGAGTATCCACACTTGATGAACGGCGTCTGGCCAAGCTTCTCGGTTTCAGAGCTGGGCAACCGCTCAACGATCTCGCCTTCGACGCAGCCCAGCGCCGCATCCGTGACGCTTACGCTGGCGAAGGAAGGATTTACGCAGAAGCGGATCTCAGCTACACCCTGACTCCAGACCATCGGCTGGCGGATGTGATGCTGGCCGTTCGCGAAGGCCCCCAGGTGCGTGTCAGCGGCATGTTGGTCAGCGGGTTGAAACGCACGCGTGCCGAGACGGTGCTGCGTGAACTGACTTTCGAACATGGCGACATCCTCACTCCCAAAGACATGTCTGCCAGTCGTGAATGGGTTCAGCGTCTGGGCATTTTCCAGATGGTGACGGTTAAACCGTGGAAACCGGAGAAAGAGGAAGCGGAAAAGAAAGTGGTGGTATCGGTAAGCGAGCGTCCTCCGGGCCGCTTTGAATTGTCGGGCGGAATCGCCACTGACAAAGGCGTACGATTCGGCACTTTATTCATCTATCGAAACCTGTTCGGCAGCGCACTGGAATTCCACCTGCGCGCCAAAGTCAACCACCGCATACCGGCACTGCTGGACGATCAGTTCGCCTCTTTGTATGATGACTTAAGTGTTATCGATTCCCTGGAGCGGGAAATTACCGTCGGTTTTTACCATCCCAGTATGATGGGATCGAAAATCGGTATTCGAACGGATTTGCTGCACTTGCGCAGCCAGCAACGCGCTTATGGTCTGGATAAAAATGCCTTCATCCTGGCCTTCGATACCGAATACATCCCGTATCTGACTCTGGCGCAAATCAACGAATTTGCTTACGTCGATTCGGTCACCACTGGATTCGAAGCGATCCGCGCTAACGAATTCATCCCCGAAGATGGTCAAACCTGGGAAATTTCTCCCAAGCTCCAAGCTATTTTCGATTTCCGCGATAGTGTGTTTAATCCCACTTGGGGTGTTGTCATCAGTGGTTTGGGCGAGTATTTCGAAACACTGCTCGGTGACAAAAACTACGATCTTTTCCGCAGCAAAGGCTCGCTGACGGGCTACATTCCCATTCCGATCACCCGTCAACCCAGCGTTTTGCGTCTCAGCGCCAATATTGGTGTTATCAACAATATTTCAAGCGCTAACACTCCGGTAGATAAGCGTTTCAAGTTGGGCGGTCGCACCTCGTTGCGCGGTTTTGGAGAAGAGGCCATACATCCCGCCGACTTATCGGATGAGGCACGTCAGTCGGTTTACACCTACGACACTCCCTCGGAGGGCGGCGATGCCTTTACGCTGTTAAAGGCCGACTTCCGCATTCCGGTTTATAAAAGCTATTATGCCGGAGCTTTCGTCGACTCTGGCAGTTTGTGGATCGATCCGGACCATATCGATTTCCGTCTCGACCGCTATAAAAGCTCGGCAGGCGGTGGCTTGCATTACCGCACTCCCGTTGGAGATATCAGCCTGGAAATCGGCTGGAATCTCAATCCCGATAAAGAGCTCCACGAAGACAATTGGCGTTTCCATTTCTCAATCAGTTTGTTTTAAGAAGAAGTTCCATGATTTCCCCTTCCAGCAATCGCAAGCACTCGTCATCTTTTTTTGACACAGCCCCCCTGAAAGAATTATTCGTTTTTTACCTGCCCTTGGCGTTGACTCACATCATGATGGCCGGTGGCACCCCCATCGTAAACGCCGGTATTGCCCGACGTCCCGACCCGGTATCGGGCCTGGCTGCCTTTGCGATCGCTTTCGCTTTTTCGGTTTTTCTGAATAGTTTGTGCTTCGGACTCGAACCAGCCGCCGTCAAGTTGATACGCGGGCCGCAATCACGCCGGCGAGTCACCGTTTTCGCTGTATCTTTAGGACTCGCACTCTCTTGCATTCAACTGATGGTTGGGATCACACCCTTGGGACACGCCGTGTTCGTCGGTTTTTTCGGAGTCGACAAACCTCTAGCCGAGATGGCTTCACAAACGCTAATCTGCTTTTCACCTCTCCCTTTTCTCCTGTCCATCCGCTCTATCGGTCGCGGCTTGCTTACCGGCGTCGGCAAGACCTCGCTCGTCGGCTGGGGCACACTTTTGCGACTTCTAGCCATGATCGTTGTCACTCTGCTAGGGGCCTGGGGACTCCCCGTTCCCGGACCGATCCTCGGCGCCCTGGCCTTTGGCATGGGAATTTTATCGGAATCCCTGTTTGTTTGGATTGGAGCCAAGCGGCATGCCCACAAACTTCCAGGGGATGAGGCGGTTGATGTGGGAGCTTCTTACAGAGCTATCACGCGCTTCGTTTCGCCGATTCTCGTCTCCGGGTTGTTCGCAGTGAGCATCGGTATCGTCACAAACGCCGTTCTCACCCGCACCCAAGATGGAGAAATGGCCGTATCGGCTTTTTCCGTTGTCCGTTCGGTAGCCTGGTTCCTGGCATCCATCGTGTTGGCCTTCCAGCAGTTGGTTATCGCACGCGGCAACACGCTTGAAGAGCGCCGTCACACTGCCCACTTTGCCGCCCTGCTGACGGTAGGCCTGACGGTCCTGCTGGCTCTGGTCTCTTTCACATCGATCGGTGTATGGCTGATGGGTGACCTGATCGGCCTATCCGGTGCAGCTTTGACAGCCGCAAGCGCCGCACTTTGTCTCACACCTCTGATTCCGCTCACACTCAGCACTCGCACTTATTTGCGCGGAGCAGCCATCCGCGATCATCGTCCGGGCGATGTTCTGGGATCATCGGTCATCTGCCTGCTATCAGCGGGATTGTCGGGCGTGTTGCTGAAGGACGTTTTGGCCGTCGGGGCTACGGTAGCGGTGGTCATGTGGATCGTGGCCAACGTATCCGAAACCATGATTCTGCTGCTTTTACGCTGGCGCACACTGGCAGCTGCTCCCGAATTGACATAATCCTTCTCTCGACAAGCCGGATTCGCGTCTAATCGGATGGATCGGCACAGCAGCGAAAACCTTTGGCGGATGGTCCCCAGGTGGCATCATAATCACAGCGATGCAATGTCTCGGAATCACCACAGTTGTAGGCACCCCCACGAAAATGCTCGTATCCGTCATCGAGATCCACGATTTCCCATACATTGCCGTTCAGATCCATCACCCCCTCGAGATTATGGCAATCCGGAAACGCGCCGGTCGGCATAACATGGAAAGCCGCACCGCAGGTCTGTCGGCAATTTGGAAACGGACACACCGGTTCGTCTTCGCAGGCGGAACCTGCACCGCAATGACAGAATGTATCGATGCCATTACAGATAGCGGCATCGTAAGTATTCCCATATGTGTAAATCAACAGATCTTTCCCGCGGCAGGCCGACACCCATTCCGCCGGACCACACAACCGCTTTCCCGCCAGTTGGCAGGCTCCTCTCGCCTGAGACAATGTCACCGGAGTCCATGGAATAACCCCCGCCACATTTTGGGCAGCCCCGGTTTGAATGCCACCGGACGATGCCGTGGCATCGGATCGTGAAGCTTCATAACGGTCCATACACGAGTCATCACCCATCAGCACCATATCGGTAAAGGGACAAGGATCATTTTCTTCCTCGATTTCCGTCTCGGAATCGGCTTCCATCGGATCGGCATCCGACTCATCATCCATTTCGGAATCAGTACCATCGCATTCTTGCGGATCCGGGTCTGCGTCGATTTCGGAATCGACATCGCCATCCGGCTCATCCTGTTCAACCGGATCGAGATCACGTTCGGGGTCTTGGATACAACCGCTCTCTTCCAAATCGCCATCGGATAATGGAGCCTCATCGGCATCACCATCGAGGTCGGAATCGGCTTCCGGTTCCGAATCGAACTCGGCATCGGAAAAATCCAAATCTCGGTCGCCGTCCACCAACTCCAGATCTCCGTCATCAGGCGACATGGATTCGTCGTCATCCTCACCCTGACAGCCCGGCAACGCTAGTAAAACCAGCATTGTAGCCAGAAGCGCCAGCCCCCACATTCTCGATGGAAACATCATCTTTTCAAACCTTCTCCGCATCGGTGGCGTCGTCCGTTTTCGCGCGACCGGACGACGCCGATGCTTCTGCTATCAGTTATCCGGTTCCGAATCTTCGGTCATCTGCGTTTTGATCAACGCCTTCAATTCATGCAACTCTTCGCGTAATTCCGCCAATTCGGCCGACACATCGGCGGTTTCATTCGGAATTGCGTTCATCGGCGGAGGCGGCGCATCGTTATAGTTCGCCCAGTTCCGGCGGCCCCGGCCAAAACCGCCCCCCTGCCCGCGACCGGCACCACGGCCTCCTCCACGTCCAAAACCCATTCCCGCACCATCAGCGGCCCAACCGGGCTGATCATTCCCCGAACAATAGCCTAAGCCACGTCCGCTTCTCGGTCCTTGCCCCATCGGTCCTCGTCGATCACCTCTAGGCATCGCATGCCTCCTTTCAAATCGGTTACGAACATCCTCCTCGGCGACCCCGTCCACCTCCCCCACCCTGTCGTCCTCCTCCACGGCAACGCCGCTGGATGCGCCAGCATCCGCGCGAGCGGCCTCCCGGACCCAGACGGTGGTGTGAGCGCAGTTCACCACTTTGAAAGGCGCTTAGCGCGTCATCAGCTTCGCCGCTGACCCAATCCAGCACACGGATGCCCTGGCGCACAAGTTGTTCAGCCGATTGCCGATCGATCGCTCCACAGATCAGGACGTCGACGCCCCGCTCCGCCAAACGCATCGCCCGTTCATCCGCTCGCCAATCTTGCGCCGCCACATCCACGGCTTGGGTCTGACCCGCTTTTTCTTCCACCAAACGAAACGCCGGAGCGAAATCGAAGCGCGGAGCAACACGGGTCTCAAATAAAGCGATAGCCAACACGTTCACAACTCCTTTCATAACCGATTCAAGAGTATAGCAATCGCCAGGCCAACCTTAGATACAAACAAACTAAGCTGTATTCATTGACTATTTCATACAGTCACGTTGTTTTACTCGATATCTCACATGTTGCATCATTGCATATTCGCAATAGCCCTGTTGCATTTTTGCAATTCTTTCAGCTTGCATCCTTGCGAAATGGTCCATCCAGCCCATAGCGTTTCATCTTTCGCCACAGCGTACTAGGATGAATGCCCAATTCCTTGGCCGTGGCACGACGACTCCCCGCATTCCGCTCCAAAGCAAGCCGAATCGCGTCGGTTTCGGCTTGCTCAAGGGGGGCTTGATGCGACGGTTTTTCTTCCGGGATTGATCCACCTTCGGGAAGATTTACCAAATGGTTCACCGGCTTCTCAAGCAGGTACTCGGGTAAATGCGATGCTTCGATCACGTGGCCCCGGCACAAAACAAAGGCGTATTCGAGAATATTTTCCAATTCGCGCACATTGCCGGGAAAGTCATGCCGCATTAGGTAAACCATGACCGTCTTTGAGACATCATCAATGTGACGGCCTTTCGACGCATTCAGCTTGGTAATCAGATGCTCAGCAAGAAGGGGTATATCCTCGCGTCTATCTTTGAGCGGAGGCAGACTGAAACGCACCACATTCAGACGGTAAAACAGGTCTTCACGAAAACGCTTCTCGGCCACCAAGTCGTCCAAACGGCGATTGGTCGCGGCAATCACGCGCACATCCACCGGACGCGATTTTACTGCCCCCAGCGGCTCAACACATCGCTCCTGCAACACACGCAACAATTTCGCCTGCAAGGCCGGAGGCATGTCGCCAATTTCATCGAGCAGAATCGTACCGCCTTCTGCAAGCTGAAACCGCCCCGGTTTGTCGGCGCGTGCGTCTGTGAAAGCGCCTTTGACATAACCGAACAATTCCGATTCCAACAGGCTCTCGGGCAACGCGGCGCAGTTGACCGCCACGTAGGGACCCTCATGGCGAGGACTCAAATTGTGGATGGCGCGTGCAAACAGTTCCTTGCCGGTGCCACTGGCTCCTTCAATCAAAACCGTACTTTGGGAAACGGCCACATCGGGTAAAATGGCAAACAACTTGCGCATGGCGGGACTTCTGGCCACGATGTCATCAAGGCGATAACGGCCATCGATTTCGCGGCGCAACGCTTCCACATCGGAAAGATCCCGAAAACTTTCGACACCTCCCACAACACGCCCATTGTCGTCGTGAATCATCCCGGTCGAGATACTGATGGGGACACTTCGCCCTTCACCATCGAGGATATCGACCCGTTCGTCCACAATGGGACGTCGATCTCGATAGGTACGCTTGAGGGTGCAATTTGTCTGACAGATATCGGCACGCAGAACATCAAAACATTTTTCGCCTATGGCCTGGCCAGCGGAAATGCCGGTGATGGTTTCAGCGGCCGGGTTGAAGAGAGTAATCGTGAAATTTTCATCAACGGCAAACACACCGTCGGAGATCGCGGAAAGAATAGCATCAGCATATTTTCGGTCGCGCTTGGCATCAGCCATCGTCACACCCGCATGAACCTTTGGAAAAAAAGGGACTCACCGTGTTTACGATAGCATCCGAATGCGGGAAGTCAAGGCAGGAACTGAAACAGGTATGGCATCCTCTATACCTGCTGCAGAGCATGGGCGACCGACGACCAGCCCTTGGGATCGAGTAGATAACTGTAATGGGTGAAAGGCGTCAATTCGACCGCTTCCGCCCCATCCAACACGCCCGATTCGGCGGGCAACACGAGCAGGTCGTTTTTGCTCCAGAAACACACCGTGCGGATATGCGCCGGAAGTGGGTGCGCCTCCAAGTGGCGAATCAACTCCGATTCCGGTCGTAAAAGCCGCGTGTGGTCGGTATTCGCGAAACGCGCCGGGAAAGTCCCTTTGTGCGGCGTCCCCAAAGTAATCAGCGTACGCACAGCATCGCCCAGATCGTAATCGACAATCGCCAGACGCGCGATCAGCCCGCCCATGGAATGCGCCACCACCTCGACGGTCGACTCGCCGGTTGCCTCCTGCACGTCACGAACAAAACGCGCCAGTGCGGCTGCCATATCATCGAAGCTCTGGCTACCATCGAAGTGAATCTTGTAGCTGCGTTTGCGGCCGGAGAAGCGCATAAAGAGCGCCATGGGCCAGAAATTGCCCCGGTTGCCGCCCAAACCATGAACGAAGATCAACGGCGGATGACCATCCGGCTCACCTGCTTCGATGGGATCGCGTCGCGAGATGAACAACGAATAGCTCAGCAACGGAACCTGCGCCAGGTGACGCACCACGTCAGGATCGATACTGTTGTAGCCTTGCGCAATTTTTCGACCAACAAAAACTCCCGCCGTTGCAGCGGCGCGTCCAATCGTTTGCAAAGTCTGACGAGCATCGGGCATGACAGGCCTCCTTAAGCTGAATGGCCAGTTTCGCTGAGTATAACGACCATGACGCGGCGTGTCAAGCCCTAATACGAGAATCCACTCTCTCAAACATCCAGGCTCACACCGCCGGGTAGCCGAGCTCAAGTGACGCGAAATGACGAATCGATCGCCCTATTCCACGCCCAGCAATCGCTTGTAGATTTCGCCGTGCATCATCGCCGAGCGTTCCACCAGAACGTCGTAGGGAACATCCGCCTCGGTAACCAGGCCGAAGTTGTTGTCTTCCCCATCGAAACGGCCCTCCGGCGGTTGATCGGCATATAAAAACCAGTGTTGACCCACCAGCCACGGACGCGCCAGGATTTCGCGCATTTTGTTTTCATACGCATCGGCGCGGTCTACCTGCGTATCGAGGATGGGATAAATCGGCGGATAGCTGTTTGGAAGCCCGGCATCACGGGCGCGAAACCCCCACTCGGTGATCATGATAGGCTTGCCGCTGGCTTCGTGGTGGCAACGCAGGTAATCGTCTACTTTACAATAATCCGGGTCCATATCCGATAACACATCGGCCAGCCCATCCGTAAGATCGTAGAAATTGATCGTCACCACATCGGCATAGCGGCCGCATACTTCCAACGCCGCCTTGGGCGAAAGCTGGCTGACGAAGCGCGTCCCCAGGTTCATGTGATTGGAATCAATGGCGCGAAAGGCGGTATCGATCAGACCGAAGTAGCGCTCCGCAACCACGCCCGTCCAGGCCGCTCGGGTGGCTTCAGCTCCTTCCGTTCCGCGAGACTTGAGCTTGCTTAGAAGTCCCAATGCGGCCCAGTCGGCTGCCACGAATTCGAAGTCGACAGCCAGGGAGGCAAGATCTGTGTAACTTTCTTGCAAAAACGCAAGCAGCCGCTCTTTTCCGGGTGATGCTGCTATATCTTTCTTGAAATATTCGTCGAACAAGTGCGCGGTGTAAGAGACGCCCTCACGCGGAAAATCCTTGCCCCAGTGCATCTCATTGTCGAAGTAATACCCGATGAGCCAAGGATCATCAACATAGTTTGGCACCACATTGCCGATCGCGTCACTGACACGCTGAGCAAAGGCTTCCGTAAAGAAATCGAGCGGCCCGGCCGTGTCGCCGACGACCTCCCAGTTAACCCCGGCATTGTAGACGATAATCGTATACGGAAAGCGCCCTACGAATTCGTTGTACGAGCTCCAGGCTCCGACCGTATTCCAGCCCCATTCCTCCATCCGTGGAATCTGGGCATCGCTCCAAGTCGCGCTATCGCCGTATTTCTCGGTACACGTTTCACGGTAATGACAAACGCCATCGTGCGTGCAGGTGCCGGACCAGTTGACCACGTTGATGCCGTTCGAAAAGAAAGGATGACCGTCGGGAGTGATCAGCCACCATTGCCCACCAATTTCCTCCACACGGAAAAAACCGGTCGCTGCGGCTTGATACGCCAACGATCCGTAATATGAATCCAGACCCGGATCTTCCCACTCCAATTCAGGCTCGACCTCTTCCAGCTCCATATCGAGTTCGGCTTCTACGTCCCGATCGCCGTCTTCCTCAAACTCGATTTCCTCTTCGGCAAGTTCGGATTTCGTATCAAGTTCTCCATCCTCGTTCCAAGCCGCTTCACTTGAATCCAAATCACCATCGGAATCTTTGCCATTTTGCGAATTCGAGTCCGAGCAGGCTAGCAAAGCCGGCAGGACCAGAACGCAAATCAATACCAGCCCAAACCGTCGGATGTTCAAAATCTGCATCGATCTTCTCTCCGTCTATCTTGTCATACCGCGCCTTTGTTTAACAGGTTTGCATTTCGGACGCAAGGCATTCACCTCTCAAGTAGTTATCCTATAGCTTTACTTCCTATTTTCGGCTTTTTTGTCGGGGATAAAACCCTTGCAAAAATTAGGTGTTGGGGTATGCTGGGTGACGCATTCTAAGGAACGTTCAGTTCCTGAACCGAGCTTATATTGACGAGAAAAACCAGCGACATGATCACAGCACCTGCTTCTGCAGAGGATCGTCCATTATCGGGGGATGAACGGTGAGAGGGGGAGGTTTGACGATCCACTCCAGTGCCAAACAACAGCCAATCAGCCTGCTTTCTATGCTCGCGTGCGCACGTTTCGCATCTTCGCGAAACAACTTATCTTTTTCGACTCGTGATACTTGGCCACAATGCGAACGGAGAATGACATGAAGGAGCTAACGTCCACTGTCCTTGTCGTCGGTGCCGGGATTTCGGGGCTGACCACCGCCTTGTCTTTGGCTGACATGGGCGCGGAGGTCACCTTGATCGATCGCCGCGACCATCCGGGCGGCAATGCCGCGGAATGGGCCTGCATGGCCACGACCGAATGCGCCAAATGTTCCGCCTGCCAGGTTGAAGACACCATCCGCAAAGTATCGGGACACTCCCGCATCCACCTGTTTTTGCGGGCCGAAGCCGGAAAATTGGAGGGTCAAAAAGGCGCGTTCCGCGTTCAGCTCAAGCCGACAGACAGTTCCTCCGCATCGCCAAGAGATTTGAAAGAAGAAACGACCCTGGCCTGCCAATCCATTGTGCTGGCAACCGGTTTCGAACCTTTCGACGCAACGGAAAAATCGCTTTTAGGCTACAAAATGCATCCGGAAGTTCTGACAATTCCCGATGTCGATGAGGCGCTTAAAGAAAACCGACTCGAATCGGTGATTCCCACCGATTGCGAAAACCCAAAAATCGCATTCGTCCAGTGTGTCGGTTCTCGCGACCATAAGATCGGACACAACTACTGCTCGCAGTTCTGCTGCAAGGCCAGTATCCGCCTGGCGCGCCGTCTGAAACACCTGCGGCCCGATGCCGATCTGACTATCTACTATATCGACCTGCAGCTGATGGGGAAGGAGTTTCGCGACTTCTACGCAAATGCCCGGAAAGACATCAACTTCATGCAGGGCGTCCCAGCCGAAATCCTGCATGGTGAAGAACCCGGAATGGTGCGGGTTTACGGCACCGACTCCGAAACCGGCGAAAGCGTCCCGGCCGACTATCACCGCATGGTACTGGCGGTCGGCATTTCCCCGCAACCAGGCAACGAAGCCCTGGCAGCCGTTTTCGGCGTCCAACTCAACGAGCACGGCTTCTTTACCCGGTCGGCAAACGGAGCCTCAACCGATCGTGAAGGCATTTTCTTGGCCGGAGCTGCCACGGGTCCAACCGACATTGTCGGCAGCCGCCTGCAAGCCCAGTCCGTCGCCAAACAGATTGCGATGAGTTTGGACGGTTTCACTAACAATGCGAAGGTCGCTTAAAGCGCTTTCCGATAGCAGACGGAGACAATAAAGCATGACGGTCGAACGCATTGGCATCTTTTTCGGACCTTTCCCCGATGGTCGCCCGGATACCGCGACCCTCGCAAAATTAAAAGACAACCTACCCCAAAACGGCATCGGCCACGTGGCCGACTTGACCTCTCAGATCGAAAACGAAAGCCGCCAGGAAATCGCCTCCGCCGCGCTGGAACACAATCTCGGCGCCGTCGTTTTGTGTGGCGCGCCTTACTCCAGCAGTCAGAATTACATCATGGTGGGAACCAACGGCGATTCTCGCGCCCTTCCGCTGGTGCAGGTCAATCTACGCGAACCCTTTACTCAAAACACCAACGAAGCCGCCTTCGCCAAAGCCGAACGGCTCCTGACCCTGGCGGTCACACGCGCACGGCTGGCCCAACCGATCACCCTGGGACATGTCACGGCCAACCGGCGCGTCCTGGTAATTGGCGGCAACATGGCCGCCTACAAGACCGCCGAGACCATCGTGAACGCCGGGTTCCCGGTTTCGCTCATGAAAACGCCTCTTTCGGAGGCCGAGCTTTTGCCACCCGATCCGGCACTCATTAAAACCGTTGAATCTCAAGAGAATATAGAAATTATCGAAGGCGCGGTCTTGCGTCATCTATCGGGATCGGTGGGCGACTTCCATGCATCTTTCATGCAAAACGGCGAACGCCTGCGATTAACTGCCGGGGCGGTGGTCATCACCGCCGATGCCAAGACTGGTCCGCTGCCGAAAGACGCTCCCGCAGCTTTGCCTCTTGGAACATTCCTGGCGGAAACACAACCCGGCCAAGACGCGGTGGGCATCTGGCTGGACCATTCCGGTCCTGAAGGTCGCTACGCCAGTTATGCCGCGGTTCAGGCCGCCCGCCACCATCAAGAAGCGGGGGGTAAAGCCTATGTGCTCTTGCGCAACGTATCGACCTATGGTCTTGAGGGACAAAGCGACTACGACGCCGCTCGTGATGCCGGGGTTACCCTGCTGCGTTACGCCGACACCCCGCCATCGTTCGAAAAAGACGGCGATGGCTATCTGGCAAGCCTCAAAGATGCCATCCTGCCCGAGCGGGAAATTCAGGTAAAAATCGATCGTCTGTTCGCCAGCGGCCCGGCAATCCCGGCCTTGCACAACCCCGCAGTGGCCAAGCTTCTACGTTTGCCAACGGATTCCGAAGGCTTCCTACAACCGGCCAACGTACGCCACCTGCCGGTGGCATCGGCCCGCCGCGGCGTCTATTTCGTTCACATGTGCCGCAATGATTTCGGTCCCGAAATGCTGACGACTCAAGCGGACGCCGTCACGGCTGAGCTTCTGACCGCTTTACCCCATGGCGAAATCGTCAGTCCGCTGGGACGCGTACACGTCGACAAAGGTAAATGTGCGAGTTGCTTGACTTGCCTGCGCCTGTGCCCCCACGGCGCCATCGAGTCCTATCTCGATGTTTCCTCGATCACAATTCTTTCCAGCGCCTGTTGGGAATGCGGCATTTGTGCCGGAGCCTGCCCGGGTCGCGCCATCGAGCACGATGGCATCACGCACGAGCAGTTGGCCGAAACCGTCAAGTTGGCGGCAGCCCCGCTCAACGACACGCCTCCGCTTGTCGCTTTCGCCTGCCAATCTTCCGGAATTGCCGCCATCGACGCGGCCACCCGCGCCGGTCTCAGCCTGCCCCCCGAAGCACTGGTGATCGACGTTCCCTGCGCCGGACGCGTAGATGAAACCACCCTTTCACTCGCCTTGGAGTGCGGTGCACGGAGCGTGCTGGTACTAGGTTGTCACTCCGACAACTGTCGCTCGCTCAAAGGCAATCGGGTCGGCGGCGAACGCGTAGCTCGCGTAAAAGCCATGATGAGTGAAATCGCACAACCGGGTGTCAATGTCCAATTCCACTCTATTGCGGCCAACGAGCCCTACCGGCTCGTCCAGATTCTCAACGATGCGCTTGCCGAGCCGGTTGCAGAAGCCGACACGCAGGCCCAGGCATAAGGAGTTCATCATCAATGAGCAAAGAAAACAGCGTTCGCATCGATGAAATCAAAGAAACGCCTCTTCGCCGCACCCTGTTGGAAGAATCCAAATGGAAGGCGAACCTCAGCACCTGTATGACCTGCGGAAAGTGCGCCAGCATTTGTCCACTACACGGCTACTCCGACATGGACCCGCGCAAAGCCGTCCGCCTGGTTCTCATGGGTGAGGAACAAACCCTGATCGATCATGACTTCATCTTCCAATGCACCGGCTGCGAGAAATGTAGTTGGGTCTGCCCGATGGATGTGAAAATCGGAAACATGATCACCCAGGCCCGCTATCTGCGACCCATGGATAAAAAGCCCGGGAAAGCTCAACTGACCTGCGAACTGCATCGCGACAAGGGCAACAACATGCAGATCTCCGTCGAAGACTGGGTGGATACCGCCGAGTGGATGATGGAGGAACTTCAATCCGAGATTCCCGAATTCGAGATTCCCTTCGACAAACAAGGCGCGGAGTTTTTCGCCACCATCAATTCCAAACTACCCCAGTACCATCCCGACGAAATGCAGGATGTTTACAAGGTTTTCTACGCGGCCAATGCCAGCTGGACTCTCCCCACCGAGTGGTGGGAAGGCACCAATTACTGCATGTTCTCGGGTGATCTGGCAAGTTGGGAAAACAATCTGCGCAAACAGGTCGAACGCGTAGAGCAACTGGGCTGCAAAGCCATCGCCTACACCGAGTGCGGGCATGGCTATTTTGCTACGGTGGCCGGATATGACAAATTCGGTATCAAACCGAAATTCGACCTGATTCATGTCGTCAACCTTTACGCGAAATGGATCCGTGAAGGCCGCTTCAAGCTGGATAAATCCAAGAACACCCAGCGGGTCACGCTTCACGATCCTTGTAACGCTTCGCGCAAATCGCTGATGAACGACTATCCTGATATCATGGATGACGCGCGTTTCGTACTCGACCATGTCTGTGAAGACTGGGTGGAAATGTGGCCGAACCGCGAAAACAACTACTGCTGTTCCGGCGGCGGCGGAGCTCTCATTTCCGGCTTTGCCAAAGCCCGTACTTACTACGGCAAGGTGAAAGTTGATCAGATCGACCGCACCGAAGCGGAATTGGTTTGCACGCCTTGCGTCAACTGCTATGACGGCATCGGCGACCTCGCTAAGGATTACAAACGGAAATGGCGGAGCATTCACCTTTGGAAGCTTCTGGCCAACGCCATTGTCCTGTAGTAAGCTATCCGGCGAATTTAGGATGATTGCGAGAATAACCTAAACCCCGGGAGGTAAACGATGGCCCTTCACGTGTTGGATGTAAAAGCTGAGAGCGATTGGCTCAGGATCGTCGAAAAACTCTGTCAAAATCTCGACATGCCTGTTTCTCTAACCGATGCAGATGGGAAGATACTAATGTCTGCCGGAGAACGAAACCCTCTCTGTGCGCATATCCGTGAGAAAACCGAAACCCTGCAGGCTGTTTGCAGTCAAACCGCCGCGGCTATGACTGCCGCCCTAAAAGCCAGCAAAGCTCCGGTGATCGATCTCTGCGAAGCCGGACTGGCACGAGTCGCCGTGCCGATCTTTCATGAAAACGAAATTGTCGGCCAAGTATCGGTATGTGGTAAAGCCACCGATTTCGACGAAATCGACCCCTATTACTTGGCGATGACGCTCGATATCTCGGAAGTGGAGGTCGGAGCTTTGGTCAAAAAGGTGCAGGCAATAAGCGATGAGGAAATGCAAAGCTTTTCGAATGTGGTCATGAAGGCCGTCAACACCGACGTCTAAGCGACAAAGTAGCCAACCGTGACGCGCCCGTCTTCTCATGAGGCGGGCGTTTTTTGTGGAACCAAACGACGAACAAATGGTGGATTTTCACGATAGTCCGGCAGCAAAAGCATTGAATTCACGTGCCAGCTTTTCCGAATGCAGATATTTGTTGGATTCACAGGCGACCAATTCGGACTGCGGCAACAAACCGGCCATGCGTTCGATCGCCTTGGAATCGTGCAGCTTGTCCGTCGGAGCATATGGCAACGCGACAGGCAGATGCAATTGCTCCAGTCCATCCCAAAGCGTGTAGCCGGCTGCGGCACGCGCCGACAGCTTGATCCGCAACGGATGGGCCGAACGCAACGTCGCATCGTAGCGCGCCATCTGTTCGGGCTCTTTTTGTACATCAACCCGAAAATGACGCAAATACCACAAAACGAGGTACTTGACGAGATGGTAGCTGAAGGCCGGCAGATAGATCAACATGCGCATGACCAGAGGCGCGGGGAAGTCTCCATTCGGACCGATCAGAAAAGCGCCCTTCGCATTCAGATAGCCCGACTTCAACGATTCGAGAATCGTGGTTGCCCCCAGTGAGCTACCCGCTAAAAATGTCCGAGACGGATCGAGATGCAGTTCCTTAATCGCCTGTCCGATATCGCGGGCCATGCGATCAATACTAAAAAAAGCCGGTTTCAGCCGTCGCTGAAGGATCTCGGCCGAACTTTTTTCCCTTGTTTCGATATAATAAACCGGTCGATCCGACACCAAAGCGCTTAAAAGTCCGGCCCAGCCATTTACAACGGAAACCCAACCGGCCACAAAAACCAACGGCTCGCCTTTGTTTTCCATCTTCGGCGACCAGCATAATACGCGCAGCCGAACACCCGGTTCGACGGGTACATATTGGACATCGAAGTCTGCATCGGAACTGTTTAGAGGATCACGATCGAGTCTTGACAAAACAACCCTCCATGAAACAAAACCTGGTGAAGAGGGACGGGTGAAAGCGATTCGAAAGCGAAAGCTTTGCATGGATGCAATCACGTTTTCGATGAACGAAAATACACGAAAGTGCGCTGAAAAGGCAAGTGAAAATAACAAGCTGCCAAAGCAAAGGCGCTTGCCAACATTTCACTGGTCAATGAACGAGGATCATGTTATGTGAGGGGCATAATCGATTGAGTCAGCACTGAAATCCGCAACAAACACCTTGACGATCAGGAGACCGATCATGACCACCAAACGGACTGAAACCCTACCGGTTTTTCTCCTTTCCATGACACTCCTCGCTTTGCTTCTCGCGATGACCGGCTGTGATGCTCTTTCCGGTTCGGATGGGGATGGGTCAAACAAAGATGCGGAGTGCGGCGACGACGATCAAGATGGCGAAGAAGTGTGTGACGGCGAAGACTTAGACGGCAAAACCTGCATCGATTTAGGTTTCAGCGGCGGCAACCTGGGCTGCAACCGCGATTGCGATGGATTCGATACCAGCGACTGCCTGGAACCCATCGCTTGCGGCAACAGCATCCTGGAACCCGGTGAGACCTGCGATGGAACGGATATCGGCGATATGTCTTGTTTTGAGCTGGGCTTCGGTCCCGGTCCTCTGGCCTGCAAAAGCGAGTGTGACGCTTATGATCTAGCAGGCTGCGGAGCACCGGCAAGCTGCGGCAACGACCAGGTCGAAGCGCCGGAAGCCTGTGACGGAACGGAACTGAACGGCACGACTTGTTTGGACCTCGGACGCAACGGCGGCACACTGGCTTGCCTGCCCAACTGTGCGGATTACGACGAATCGGCCTGCGGACCACGAATCGTTTGCGGCAATGGCCGAGTCGAACCGGGCGAAATCTGTGACCTGACCGACTTGAACAGCGAGACTTGCGCCTCCATTGGTTTCGGACCCGGCCCTCTCAAATGCCAGGAAGACTGCCTGGACTTTGACCGCAGTTTTTGTGAAGCCCCGGAAACCTGTGGAAATGGAAAAACGGACGGCGTCGAACTTTGCGACGGAATTGACTTGAATGAAAACACCTGTCAGTCGCTGGGGTATAACCCCGGATCTCTGTCCTGCAAACCGAACTGCGGCGCTTTCGACACATCGGCCTGCGGCCCCAAAATCGAGTGTGGAAACAATAGCTTGGAATCCGGGGAGGTGTGCGACGGCACCGATCTCGGCGGAGCCAGTTGTGTCGGCTTGGGTCTTGGACCGGGTACCCTGGGTTGCTTGCCAAATTGCTCCGATTTCGACCGCCGCGCTTGCCAAAATGCCGGAGATTGCGGCAACAATCGCATCAACGACGGTGAAACCTGTGACGGTACCGATCTGGACAACAAGACCTGCAGTGATTTCGGTCACTGGGGCGGCGATCTGGCCTGCGCGGCGAACTGCAAGTCTTTCGATCAAAGCGCTTGCATCCACACCTGCACGCCGCAATGCGGAGAACGGGAATGTGGCCCCGACCCGGTTTGCGGCGAAAACTGCGGCGACTGCGACCGTTTCTCCGCCTGCGACGTGGAAGTGGGTCAGTGCGTACAGATCTGCGATCTGGATCCCATTGAGAGCAACATCACCCTCAACATCGACTTGGAGACCGCTACCATCAATGGCACAATCACGTTAAATGGTTCCCGTATGCCCAACAACACTCAAGAATATTACGAAGATAACTCCCGTGGCCACCTGGTGTTCATCCGTAAAGATACCCAAAGCACCTACTACATCTCCATCGGCAGCGATGGAGCGGCCACCTATTCCACGACGCTGTTCGCAGGCACCTATGATCTACATTTCGAGAGCAATAATTCGAGCTATCAGAATGTCCTGCCCAACCAAACCATCATCCTGGCGCAAGACCTGCAGTTCGCAGCCGACACCACACGGAATTTCGATCTTAAAACGGCGACCCTGGACGGCACCCTGACTCTCAATGGCGCGCGCATGCCCAACAACACTCAAGAATACTACGAAGACAACCCCCGGGGGCATCTCGTTCTCATTCGTCAAGACAGCGCGGACACCTACTACACCAGCATCGGCTATACAGGCGCCGCAAGCTACTCGGTCGAGGTATTCACGGGTAGCTATAGCCTGAACTTCGAGGGTAACAGCAGCTCGTATCAAAACGTCCTGCCCAACCAAACCATCGTGTTGGAACAAGATCTCGCCGTCAACGGTGACACAACGTTTCATGCCGACCTCAAAACGGCCACGCTAAGCGGCACCGCCACGCTCAACGGAACACGCATGCCCGACAACACGCAAGAATATTATGAAGACAACAATCGAGGTTGGGTTGTTGTAATTCGCGGCGACACGGCCGATACGTACTATGCCAACGTCGGCTATGCCGGAGCGGCAAGCTATTCCATCAACGTATTTCAGGGCACCTACCAGCTTCGCTTCGAGGCGAACAACACCTCTTATCAAAACGTCCTGCCCGGCCAAGTTATCGTATTGACAACCGATCTCGCGGTTCATGCGGACAAGAGTTACAACTTCGACCTCATAACAGCGACGTTAAACGGCACGATCACATTGAACGGAGCCCGCATGCCTAACAACACGCAGGAATACTATGAAGACAACACGCGTGGATGGGTCATCCTGATGCGGAATGACAGCGGCGATGATCTAGCCATTCCCGTTGGCTACACGGGCGCGGGTACGTATTCGAATCGGGTGTTTGTCGGGGACTATCGGCTGAAGTTCGAAGCCAACAGCAGCAGCTACCAAAACGTCCTGCCATCCATGGAAATCGTGTTGGATGATTCCGTCACTCTCAACGTCGATACCACGCGCGATTTCGACCTTAAAACCGTCACCATCGATGGAGCAGTCACGCTCAACGGCGCTCGCATGCCGAATAACACCCAGGAATACTATGAAGACAACAGTCGTGGATGGATCCAATTCGTCCGGATGGACACCGGCGATCAGTTAAGCGCGACCATCGGCAGCGAAGGAGTGGCTAATTTTTCCCAAACGATCTTTTCAGGCAATTACGTCCTTAAATTCGAGGGTAACAACAACAGTTACCAGAACGTTCTGCCGCCTCAGGTCATCATGCTCGACATGGCCGCCACCTTCCAGCAATCCACCACCCGCAACATCGACCTGGGAACGGCTACGATCAGCGGAACCGTGACACTCAACGGTGCTCGTATGCCCAATAACACCGAGGAATACTACGAAGACAACGAACGTGGACATATGTACATCACCAACCGTCTCAGCGGCGACACGACCTATGCAGGCATCGGCGCTCAAGGAGCGGGAGCTTACAGCCTGACGGTTTTCAACGGCATCTACAACGCCTTCTTCGAGGCCAACAATACCTCCTATCAAAACGTTTTGCCCGGCCAGACGATCTTGCTGCGCACTGGCTGTCTGAACACCGAAACCTGTGCCGCCGACATCGAAGATGTTACCGGCACCTGGTATCTCGTTACCGACAACCACTGGTGGGGCAATTGGACACTCCAACTTATCCAGAATGAACAGGACATCAGCGGAGCCTACTCCAACACCTGGAATCAGGCCGGAGCTCTGCTAAGCGGTTCTCGTGAGGGCAACACCATCAAATTCAGCGTACAACCCTACTGCTACACCCTCGCCGAAGGAACGCTGACCGGTGGCTGCATGATGAGCGGCTGGTTCCAGGCCCAGCAATGCGGAGGCCAGGACTTCGCCCGCTGGTTCGGCATTCGGCTCCAATAGCGGAACGATACGATTCTTCCCTAATCTCGACATCCTAAGTGGGGGGCTTGCCAAGCTCCCCACTTTTCGATACAACCTAGGCAGCGGCTTTCAACTGCGCTCTGCCGATGAGGTATCTTCATGCAAAAGCGTTCCCGGCGGTCCATCTGGGTACCAACAGCGATTTTCGCTTTGATCGCCACCATCTTCATCGGCATTTCCATCTTCGGCCGACACCGGGAGTTCAAGTCCGCCCATGCCTATACGATCCTGACTTCCGAGCAGGTCGCAATCCGTCTAGAAGATTATTTTGAAGTACGAATCCTGCGGGCCAAGGAACTGGTGGAAACGCGAAAGTCCGGACGCCTCGATAGCCAAGCCGCTTTTACCCAACTGGCAGAAGGAATTCAGCGGCACCTTAAAGGCATGCTGGCTATCAATTGGGTGGACACCGACGGAATCATTCGTTGGGTGGTCCCGCTAAAACCCAACCGTGAAGCTTTAGGCCGCAACCTGCGTACACACCCTTTTGCTGGTCCGTTTTTCAGATCGGCAGAATCCACCGGGGATATCCGCTTCACACCGCCCATCGAGTTATACCAAGGCGGCACCGGCATCGCCGCCTATTTCCCGGTGGTGAAAAACGGGGAGCATCAGGGCGTCATCAATATGGCCTTTCGTATCAACCCCATCGTGGATGAATGTCTGGATTCCAATCTTCGCAAGCACTATGCCGTTCGCATCGTCGATGGCCAAATCCCCGTCTACGAATCCGGCAACCCTGGCCATCTGGACCACCACCCCATGCGCGCCTCCCACGCATTCGAAGTGGGCGATCGTGTTTACACGCTCACACTCGCACCCGCACGCACCTTCGCCGCCTCTGCCATGGTCAACCTCGCCCTTATCCTCGGCTTTCTGCTAGGCTTAGGACTGGCCCTTCTGTCGCGCAAACTGATTCTACGCGAAGAACAACTAGCCGAAAGCGAGCGGCGCTACCGCACGATTTTCGAAAACGCCCAGGTCGGTCTTTTCCGCACAGACACCCATGGGAAAATCCTGGACGCCAATAAAGCCATGGCCGAAACCTTTGGCTACACCCACGTCAAGACATTCATCGAAGAATATAACCTCGAAGAAAACTACATCGATCAGGCCGATCATGAACGTTTGCAACATGAAATCCAGACCACGGCAGCGGTAAATCGCTTCGAAACTCGCTATATCCGCAAGGACGGCTCGCCCGTTTGGGTGCGCTTCAGCGCCAAGGTTTTTTCCCGAGAAAGGCTATATGGAGGGCTTGGGAACCAGTATCGACGACGAAAAGACGGCCATGGCGGCCCTGATTGAAAGCGAAGAGAAATTCCGTGCCTTGGCGGAAACCACCAGCGCCATGATCCTCATGACCGAACCCGACGGCGAAGCCTCCCGCGTGGTATATGCCAACCCGGCTGCGATCCAGAATTCGGGTTATTCCTGGGAAGAATTGCGTAAAATTGATGCCAACCGTTTGCTGGGCGCAGAGGGTCGTACCATTGTTGAACATGCCGATGCCTTGGCAGCTCGCGGCGAACCGGAACCCACACGCATGGAAGTCGACATCATCAATGCGCATGGCGATCAACGCTGGTTCGAAATGAGTCGCGCACGCTTGGAGGTGGGAGGCCGCCCCGTCTTGTTGTCCACCAGTTTCGACATCACAGAGCGCAAACGTGCCGAAGAAGCGTTGATGGAAAGCGAACGAAAATTCCGCGTTCTTTCAGAATCGACCAGCGCCGCCATTCACATCAATAAAAGCAATCGAGTGATCTACGCAAACCGGGCGACCAGCGCCATCACCGGCTACAGCCTGGAAGAATTGAACCAGTTGAAAAACGAGGACATTCTTCATCTCGACAGCCTCCAGACTCTCGTCAAGACATTTGCCGCTATGGCCGACGGACAGCCCTGGCCCGAGAAGATTGAACTACGTCTAAGGACAGCGACGGGAGAAGAACGTTGGGTAGAGACCACCATCGGTCGTTTGCTGATCGAAGGTGAAGAAGCGGAAATCATCACCAGTTTCGATATCACGGATCGACGACGAGCCGAAGCCGCACTCAAGGAATCGGAAGCCAAGTACCGAACCATTTTTGAAAATGCTCAGGTCGGCCTGTTCCGCATTCGCATGAGCGACGGTAAAATACTCGAAGCCAACCGTACCATGGCGCTTATTTTCGGCTTTGACACCATTGATGACCTTCTCGATAACTTCAGCATGAAATCTGCCTGGGTCACCCCGGACGAGCGAGATCGTCTATACCGACACATCGAAGAAAACGACAATCTCATCGACAACTTCGAAGTTTCATTCTACCGAAAGGACCACCAGATCATCTGGACACGTTTCTCGGCCCGCGCCTTTCCGGAAAAAGATTACATGGAAGGGGTTGGCCAGGAAATCACGGAAGATAAAAAAACCACCCAAGCTCTAGTCGAAAGCGAGCAGAAATTCCGCGCTCTGGCCGACAGCACCAGTGCGGCTATCTTCATCGCCACCAACGAACGTCTGATATACGCCAATCGGGCAGCGATCAAAAATACCGGCTACTCAATCGACGACTTAAAGGCCATGAAATCTCCCAGCGAGATGTTTGATTCGGAAAGTCAAACCTTGATGGAACGACTCAAGTTCGGATACATGAAAGATGACAAGCCTTTTCCAGAAAGGGTCGAGCTTAAGGTCCGGCTTAAAAATGGGGAAACACGCTGGATCGAACTGACGGCGGCAGAATTCGAATACGAAGGAGAAGAAGCTTATATTTCAACCAGTTTCGACATTACGGAACGCAAACAAGCTGAACAAACCATCAAAGCCTCGGAATCCCGTTACCGAACGATCTTTGAAACAACCGGGACCGGAACCATTATTTTCGGAGAAAACGGCATCATCAGTTTGGCTAATTCGGGCTTTGCAAGCCTGGTAGGATATCCGCGCGAAGAAATTGAAACTCACATGCCCTGGACCACCTTTTTCGATAAGGACTCAGTGTGCCGCATTAATGAGCACATAGATTCTGACAGATCCGGTCAAACCCACGCGCCCAATACCTACGAAGTACGGCTAGTCAATCGTAACGGTAAAACACACGTCGGCTTGATAATGGTCAACCTCGTACCCGACTCCAACCAACGTGTCGCCTCTTTCCTCGATCTTACCGAGCGTAAACAAGCCGAACAGCAGATGTTCCGCTCGGAAAAAATGGCCGCACTGGGTCAGATCATTGCCGGTGTCGCCCACGAAATAAACAATCCGAACAATTTCATCTACTTCAATCTGCCGATCCTGCGCCGTTACATCGAAGCCATCAAGCCGATTCTCGACGAGGCCGCCGCAGAAAAACCAAACTTGCACTTTCTCAATATGCCCTATGATGTCTTCCTGGACGACACCTTCAAGCTTATCGACAACATGTCTCATGGTTCCTCACGCATCACCGGTATCGTCGGGGAGCTGAAAAACTATATCCGGAGCCACGAGATAGAAGAACGTAAACCCGAGTCCATCGAAACCGTCATCCGTCATGTCATGACGCTGATCGGCAAACAAGTGCAGAAAATGGTGAAAAACCTCACAGTTTCCGTGGCCGACACCCTCCCGCCGGTTATGATGAACGCGGGTAAGATCGAACAGGTCTTAATCAACCTGATCATCAATGCCGGTCAGGCGGCCGATAAAGAAAACAGTTGGGTCAAACTGACAGCCCAACCGCATCCCGAATTATCCGACTGGCTAAGACTGACGGTGGCCGATAACGGCAGCGGTATCCCGGAATCGATTCGCGACCAGATTTTCGATCCCTTTTTCACGACCAAAGGGCGCGATTCGGGAACCGGCTTGGGACTGGCCATTTCGCACCGCATTGTAGAAGAACACGAAGGCCGGATGGACTTGCAAAGCATGGAAGGTGAAGGAACGACCTTCACCATCGATTTGCCCGCCTATCGCGAGGAGCAGAACGCATGACGTCGATACTGATTGTGGACGATGAGCAAGCCTTTCTCGACAGCGTAGTTCGCATGTTGCGTATCGAAGGCTACGAAAATCTGCACACCGCGTCCGACCCCACCACCGTCCCGGCAATTTTGGAGAAACAGAGCTTCGATGCCGTGTTTCTGGATGTCACCATGCCCGGAATGGACGGGCTCGACTTGTTGCACATCATCAAAGAGAAAAGCCCACGAACCGAGTGCATCATGATCACCGCTCACGATAGTATCCCTTTGGTCATCAAAGCGATCAAACTGGGAGCCTATGACTACATGGTCAAACCGATCACGCCCGAACAACTCACCCATGCCCTCGACCGCGCATTGGAACGCCAGCGTTTGCTCGAAAGCCTTCGGCTTCGCTCGGAAACAGCCGCCGCACAAACACTCAAGCAACCGCAGATTTTCAGCGGTATTATTACCGGCAATACGCGTATGCTACGCCTGTTGCACGAAGCCGAATTGCACGCCTCTTCCGACATTCCGGTCCTCATCACAGGCGAAACCGGTGTGGGCAAAGAACTGCTGGCACGCGCGATTCACGATAGCAGTCGCCGCAAACGCGCGAATTTCGTACCCGTCAATATGCTGGCATTGTCTCCAAGCTTATTCGAGTCGGAGTTCTTCGGCCACATCAAAGGTAGCTTTACCGGTGCCGACCGAGACAAGAAGGGTTATATGTCGCAGGCGGAAAGCGGCACCCTTTTCCTTGATGAAATCGGCGATCTCTCTTTGGAAATTCAAGGGAAGCTACTACGAATCTTACAGGAAGGCGAATTCACCGCCGTCGGGGCAACACGCCCGCAGGCAGCCGATTTGCGTTTCGTCGCCGCCACGAATCAGGATCTGGAGAAGATGGTCCAGCAGCGCCAGTTCCGCAAGGACTTGTTTTACCGCCTGCAATTCGCCCACCTGCACCTCCCCCCCTTGCGCGAGCGACGAGACGATATCCCGCTTTTGGCAGAAGCATTCATCAAAAACAGCCTGAAGCCGCAGATGCATCTGCACCCGGAAGCAACCGATCTACTTACCAACTACGCTTGGCCCGGCAATATACGCGAGCTCAAAGGAGTCATGGAAGCATCTGTGAACTTGGCCGAAAAAGGGGTGATCACGCCGCGTGAATTGCGCATCAAAATCAGTCCCACAATTGAAAAAGCGGCACCCACAGTCACCACGGGTGAAACCATAACTTTCGAACCCCTGGAAACCGTCGAACGGCGCCATATCCTGCAAACATACGAAGCACTGGACAACAATAAAAGTCGGACCGCACGCGTTCTTGGTATCGGGCTTCAAACTTTGCATCGCAAACTGAAAGCCTACGGAACCAAGTAACCGCCCTCCGTATTTATTCGTAGTATGAAATGATTCCGTTTTGAGCTATGCCAAAATGAGATATATAGGTGATTTACTAGAATATACAAAGTGTTAAGTCGCTTCCTGTTCCGAATTGATATAGATCCCCCAGTCACAGCATGAAAACCGCCCCCACCTCAAGCACAAGACAAATGCTCGTTATCACAGACTTTTAAAGAGTTCACCATCCGTTGGCACACAGATTGCTTAATATCCAGGTAGGTAATTTGAAGAACGGAGATCAGCGATGCACGCATTTTCCGGAACCATCAAAGACGACTTGGAAAGGATTCGAAATCACGGCATGAAAATCCTTGTTCTAGATGATGAGCCGATTCAGGTTGAAAGCATTTGTCGTGGGTTGTTTTTGCTTGGGTATGAATGCGTGGGCAAAACCTCCAGCAAAGAAGCTCTCGGAATTCTCGATCAAGCTGACCACGGTCAAATCGATCTCGTAATGACAGATCTAACCATGCCCGGAACTTCGGGATTTGATTTGATCGAGCATCTACGCACCAGTCACCCGGAGATACCCATTATCGTCATTACAGGATTAACTCCAAATACCGAGATCGATCAGGTACGAAAACAGGGCATCCCGATTTTGCAAAAGCCTTTTGACCCGGATGCGCTCGATCAGGCAATCCTCGCTCTTTACAAATAAAACTGATTCAATGCGAATCAGGACTAAAAATACCCCTGCCAATGCTTCCACCTGGCGTTTTCATCCTTCCCCCCTTCCCCGCTTTTTCCCCTGCCTAATAACGACTGGGGGAGGCATAGCTTCCCCCGTTTGCCCCACCCTCCCTCTGCGAAATCCTCCAACGATCAATTACTAAAAGTTCTAACTGAAAATCAGAAATCCGAGCACCCGCTATTCCTTCTATTTTCAAGCATTTATAAAGATAGCTATTTCTTATAAGTTTCTTTCACCAGCAGTATAAGCCTTTTCTATAAGTTTTAAGCTTGAAAAAATGGGCGACCACCGCGACAATAGGCTCGCGAATTGGTTTAGCAGAAGAGAGCCAGACCCCCGAGAAGTGAAACCATACAGGTGTAGAAATAAGTTGATACAGATCTTTAACACTTCAGCTCTATGGGTCTAGGGTCGCTGTTTACTCCAAGCGCTGATAGCAATGAAACAGCCAGAGGAACGAATGACGGGATCACCAAAAATTTGATTGACCCGTAAATGAAAGATTAGACAGACTCCAGGCAACCAGGAATTCAGTACATAAGATTGGGTAAGGAGCGACCATGAGTCATGAAATTGAAATGGCCGGTGGGGGTGGAACCCTCATGAAATTCCTTGGCAACAAAGGCTTGTGGCTTGGCGTCGGAGTCGGCCTGTTTTTGATTATCGGCTTCCTTATGCCGACTCCCCAATCCCTAATCGACACGGTTGACCAATTCGGGGTCGCCAAGCAAATGATCGAGTGGGAGATCGCCCACGACACGGCAAGTGCAGCGCGCAAAACCCAGATTGTCCTGGGCCTGATCCCCATGGCAATTGTTTTTTTCGCCACCGAAGCCATTCCCATCGGCTTGACCGGCATCCTGATGCCGATGCTGGCCTACTTCCTCCATCTGCTACCCATGAACATGATCGGCAAGACCTTTGCGGGTGATGCACCCCTGTTTTTATTGGGTGTTTTAGCGATGGGTGTCGCCGTCGTCGATGTCGGTCTCCACAAACGCCTGGCGAACTGGATGCTGGGCTGGACGAAAGGTTTCCTTGTGCCGGTGTTCGTCATGTGCATCAGCATGTCAATACTGGGTTCGTTTATTTCAGCCCACGCCATGTGTGCCTTCATGACCCCGGTTATGGCGGCGGTTTACTTCGGCGCGGTGGCCGCCCGCAGCAAACCCGGACACCCGATTGAACACGATCCGGCCTTGGCCAAATTTCTGATGTTCGCTCTGTGTTTCTCGCTCAACGTCGGTGGAGTGGGCAGCCCGGCGGCCGGTGGACGTAATGTCATCATGATGGGACTCTGGTCCGAATACAACGTCCCCATGGATTTCTTCACGTGGATGAAATACGGTCTGCCGCTGGTCCCGATTCTCGGAATTCTGGTGGCCGTTTACATGCTGGTGCTTTTCGGCGGCAAAATCAAAACCAAGGATCTCACCCCCGGTCTCAAGGCGATCAAAGAAGAGACCCGTAAAATGGGGAAGATGAAATACAAGGAATATGTCACTTTTGGCATGCTGTTGCTCATCCTGGTTCTATGGATTTTCGGTGGCGAGGAAATGGGCCTCGGAGGTCCAGCCCTTCTCGCCTTGGTGATTCCGGTCCTTTTCCGCACGACGGAATGGCGCAAAATCCTAAACGGCATCAGTTGGGATGCTTGGTTCATGTATTGTGGTGCCTTGACCATGGGCGCACTTCTGAAAGAAAGTGGAGCGGCGCTGTGGCTGGCGCAAAGCTCGCTGAGTGTATTGACGTCCGTCGGCATGGAATCGGGACTTGGCCTGTGGATCGGGATGTCCGGCATGTCGGGCTTGATCACCAACTTTATGTCGGACGCCGGAACCACGGCTTTGCTTGGTCCGATCGTGATTCCCATGGGGATCATGAGCGGTGTAGCAGGCGAACCCTGGGCCATCGGCTTAGCGGTGGCTTTCTCGACCAGTTTCGCCCACTTCCTCATCGTCGGAACCCCCAACAACGCCATTGTTTACGGACTCGGCATGTATCCCGATTCCGGCAAACGCATGATCCATCCCATGGATTTCATCAAGTATGGATTCCTTTTGTGGGTGCTTTCGATGGCTGTGGTCTGGATCGTCGGATTCATGGGGGTTTTCAATATTGTCGGATTCCCGGCGGATCTGCTTGAAACCGCGAAAGCCGCCCTCGACGCCACGAAGTAACATTTTTGTTTGGGATCGCTCCGGATCGATGGAATAGTTGGCAGTCTGGAGCGGTCCTTGGTATGATAATCTCTGTGAATTTTGACGAGTAAAATCTATCGGTGAGGACAAACCATGGCAGACAAAATCAAACTGCTTTTTGTGGACGATGAGGAAGAGTTCCTCGAATACATGGCCAAACGCTTGAAGGCTCGCGATCTCGACGTCATATCTTTTTCTCACCCGCTTACAGCCCTGAAGGAGACGGAAAATCAAACCTTCGACGTCGGCCTGTTCGACTTGAAAATGCCCGATATGGAAGGCGAAGAGCTACTGCGGCATTACAAGGCCCGCGACTCGCGTATGGAGGTGGTGATTCTCACCGGGCATGGAACCATCGATTCCGCCAAACGTGCCACCCGTGATGGCGCCTACGAATATTTGCAAAAACCTTGCGAATTCGAGGAAGTACTGGCAGCCATCACCAATGCCTATTCGAAACGAATCAAAACAATCAGCGAAGAAACCGCACGAAAAGTAAACGATCTGATGACTAAAGCTATGTCGATGAGTTCAATCGAACTGCTTGACGAGCTTAAAAAGCTGGATTCCTAAACAGCCGACAAACTGGATATTGCTTCGATTCGCGCCATATTCCGCCCTGCGTCTAACGCAGGGTGTTTTTTATAAAAAAACCTGCCATCGTCCAATGACAGGTATAAAAAACAAGATCCAAATGGATATCCGAAAACGATATCAGAAACGCGCCAGGTGATGTTCAGTGACTCCGAAGGCATCGGACACGATATGTTCTTGACCGGCATCGTCAACCACACGGCCTGAAAACGTTCCATAAGGCTGGTGATAGTCGGACAAAATCAGCCCCATATTGATGCGCTCGGCACGCTCCCCTTGGGGGGTGAAGGTCAAATCGCAACGGCCATCGGTGGTTGTGATGTGCCAGGGGGCCAGCATGTCGGTGGGGTTGATCGTGAAACGAACCGCCGACAACCCCGAAATCGCCCCATCCACCCACAAGGTGTTTTCGTTGTAGGTCTCATCGTCATCGATGATGTTCTCGACCAGATTGATCGCCAAAGCCTCGCCCGATGCACCACGACCATAGAAAGTCGCCCAATTCCAGAATGTGTTGTAGGGATAATACGTTTTCTGAACATCTAAGAGCGCGACATCATGCATGGGATCGAACGTAATCTGGCGATCGCCCAGTTTGAGTGTCCCCTCCGCCGGGCAGACCATTTTGTGGGTGTAAAGCGGCCGGTTGGGACCGATGGGAAGAACCACGATCAACGGCTGACCGGTAGACAAGTCTTCGTGCAAGGTAAGATCGGCCTGAATGGCGGCCAACCCTTTCTCGGCCTCGATTTTAATACGATAACGATGCCGCTTCATCTCAAGCGTATTTTCGAGCCCGATCTCGTAGCCTTTAACGGCATATCCCCCAACACCATTCCACAATTCCTGCGGAACCCGTGTCACAAAAGGTGGAGCTTGACGGTGGTGTTCGACAATTTTGCCGCTTTCACGATCGACAACGTAACAGAACGAAGCATCGAGATAATGGGTCGTGGTCAACATGAAACCCAGGAACAACTCATCGTGGATCACGGCCACATGCTGCCATTCCTTCAGGCGAAAACGATTGAAAGTTTGCGGCCATACATGACTATCCGGACGAATGTTCGCATCTAATATGTTGAGGTTCCGAAAAGGCGTCTTGAAGTGCCCAAACGCGCATACTTTCCCGTTTTCAACCAACTGGGCCGGTGTGTCCAGAAGTGTCCGCATGTCAATCTCTCTTTCCCCGTAATATCGATCCACGAGCCCGCATCCTGGCACAACTTGTCCTTGCGGTCAAGTTAGCCCATTGATCCACTTTCACTGATCCTATTCACGGTCTATAACAGGCACAACTCGTTCAGTCAATTCCAGTGTTTCACAGACCTGACGAAACTGTGTCAATGGACATATGCGAGTGTTTCCATCCTCCACGTTTGAACCATATCCCAATCAAAAGCCCCTTAACAACCATCGACAATCCGATGGCCCACCACACACCAACGACTCCCATTCCCAATGAAACCGCAAGCAAATAGGCCATAGGAATACGAATCGCTGTAAATGGAACCCCGATAGCCAAGGCAGGAAGAGAATGTCCCGCGCCTCCAAATGCACCTGTCAACACCACCTCCAGCACTCCGACAATCCAGCAAATCCCGGCAATTCGTAAATAGCGACTTCCTTCCAGCACGACTTCCGGATCATCGATGAAAAACCGAATCAGCGGTTCCACATATAATAGAATAACCAAGCAAAACACAACGATAAAAGCAGTGGCGATCCCCGAACAGCGCCACGCCACCCTTGCCGCTTCTTCCGGTTTGCCTGCACCCATATACTGACCGACCAAAGATGCCGCAGCAACGGAGAACCCATAGCTGATAAACCACGGAAACGATTCCAGACGATGCCCGATACCGATGGCGGCGATTGCGTTCGATCCAAAAATCGCGATAACGGCGGTCAGCCCGATGTACGTCAGGCTGAAAAACATTCCGTTTAGGGCCAAAGGCGCGCCAATACGAAGCATTTCCCACCATTCAATCATACGCACATAAAAAAATCGGGAACCATTCCAGTCTGGCCAAAGCCCCCTCTTCTTTAAGATCAGCGCCCCAGCTACGCTTCCGAGAAGATGACAAAAAACGCTAGCCCAAGCGGCGCCTTTGAGCCCAAAAGCCGGAACCAAAGTCCAACCGAAAATAAGCAGGGGGTCCAGCACGGCATTGAACGCGACCATACTTCCCATCAATAACATTGGCGTTTTCGCGTCTCCTGCCCCCCTGAAAGCCGCCTGCACGACAATCGTCATCATGATGACCGGTAGTCCCAACAGCCACGGAGCCAGATACCCGCCCCCCAGGCGAGCCACCTCGACTTCGACGCCAAGCAACAAAAAATAGCTTTCCCGAAAAGGAAAAACAAGCGCCCCGCCAACCAAGCCGAGAATCAAAGATCCGACAATGCCCCGACGCACGACATCCTTGATGCGATCGTCGCGCCCCGCTCCTACATTTTGTGCAACCAGGGTATTCGTTGATACGCCGACGATATCGGAACTGGAAAACAACATCCACAAGATAAAAGCGGAGGCGGAAGCAGCAGCAAGAGCCGTTGCACCAAGCTTGCCAACCCAGAACGTATCCACGAGATGGTAAAGGCCTTCGATCATCATGGTTCCGGTGGCCGGCAAAGCCATTGTGAGAATTGCGGAGCCGGCCCCCAGTTCAGTCAGATTTTTTGTTTTTACATCAGTGGACATTCGGAATGACCTTAAATGGAATATTCACGTGTATTTTCATGTCATTATTGACAGATACCGGAAGAAGCCGGTTGATCATTGGATGTTCTTACCGTATAATCACCATTGAATGCTACATCATTTTTGGGGAATGACGATGGAAAAGAGAGGAAGAATCACATGAGTGAATCCTTTGCCGTCAAGGACTGTGCGCTCCTGGCCCTCTCGACAGGCAAGCGTGCCCAGAATCTGCGTGAACTGCGCGATCGCCTCCGCGAAATCGATCCCGACAGTATTTATTACCACTTTTGGGGTGGGTTGTTGCGCCCCACCTTTGAAAACCCGGAATACCCAAACGATTTCGCGCAATGGGCACACTATGGGTTGCACGATGAACGACTGGCTGAACGATTATCCATCATCGATCCTACCGATTTCGAAACGATGGAGAACCTAAGGCTCGAACTCATTGATGTTATCGAAGAACGCCTGGACGAAACCGAAATGGTTCCTTGGGCGCGCAATGATAAAAAGTTTCAATTTACCCGCGCTCAAATCGTCGTCTTCGACACACAAATGAGACTCAACAATCCGCAGGATTTAAAATCACTGGTTCCTCACATGTCGGTCAGCAGCGTTTTCTATCACTTTGTCGATGCGCGTACGCGTACCCCCGGCCGGTCCGACGATTTCAGCACTTGGCTTGAAAATTTCGGGGATCAACACACCGAGCTTCTACTGCAATTGAGCAGCCTCGACCCCTACTTCAAGAGTCTGTCCGAACTACGCGAGCAACTGAGCCTGATCGTTAACAACTACATCGAAAACGGAGCCGTCTGATGGGAGCCACACTGGAACAATATGCGGCCGTCGTCGGTGACGATGTCATCGATCAGTTGCGACAATTGGCCGAAGACCTCAAGGGGATGAAAGTTCTCCATATCAATTCCACCAAGGAAGGCGGTGGCGTCGCTGAAATTCTTCATCGCCTGATTCCTCTGAAGCGCGAGCTTGGAATGGATGCCGAGTGGGAGGTCGTCACTGGAAAAGGTGATTTCTACAACTGCACGAAGAATTTTCACAATGCCCTACAGGGAAACCGCGTTCATGTTCCACAAGCTTTATTGGATGCCTTCGAAAGCACCAACGCCGAAAATGCCGAACGTCTGCGAACGAAACTTGAAGAAGCGGATGTGGTCTTCATTCACGACCCTCAACCCGCCCCTTTGTTGAGTTTCTGTCCAGAACGAAAGGGGAAATGGATTTGGCGCTGTCACATCGATGCAAGCCATCCCTACCGACCGATATGGAAGTACCTGGAAAACTTCATTACACCCTACGATGCCAGCGTCTGGTCGCTTCCCGATTTCGCACAGAAATTGCCGCACCCAAGCTATCTCATTCCCCCCAGCATCGATCCGTTGAGTGAAAAAAACGTCGAACTTCCCAAAGAAGAAATCGATGAACTGTACACCCGCTTCCATCTGGACCCGGAACGACCGATGATCTGTCAAGTCTCACGTTTCGATCGGTTCAAGGATCCGGTAGGGGTGATTCATGCCTATCGTAAAGCCAAGGCGTTTACACCGCTTCAATTGGTATTGGCAGGCGGAGGGGCATCGGATGATCCAGAAGGCGAGATCGTGCTTCGGGAAGTTCAGGCGGCGGCGGCCGATGATTCAGACATTCATATCCTGATGCTTCCGTCCGACGCTCATCGCACCATCAACGCATTTCAGCGAGCCTCCGACATCGTTCTTCAGAAATCCACCCGTGAAGGCTTCGGCTTAACCGTTACCGAAGCGCTCTGGAAAGGAACTCCGGTCATCGGCGGAGATACCGGTGGGATTCGGCTGCAGGTCATCAACCACCATACGGGATTTCTCGTCAACACGCCGGAAGGGGCGGCCTTGCGCATCCGCTATCTGCTGACTCACCGCGAGAAAATCGAGGAAATCGGAGTCAAAGCTCGCCGTTTCGTTTTGGAGAACTTTCTTTTAACACGGCACCTGCGAGAGTATTTGACCCTCATGGTTGCTGTAACTCGCGACTTCAAAGATCGTATCGAGTTATGACCTTGAACGGGCTCACCGACAAAAACGAACCCGTCATCGGGTTCTGGAAACAGCTCGCGACGATCGACCGGCGGTTGCTGGCCTTGGATTACGATGGCACGTTGGCTCCTTTTCAGGTTCAACGGATGGATGCGTATCCACTCGAAGGTATCCTACCGGTTTTGAGTGAAATACGCGAACGCCCTGATACCAGCATGGCTCTGATCTCCGGACGTCCGGTACGTGAAGTCTTGCAACTGACCGGCGATCTCGGTATCACCATCATCGGTAGCCATGGCCGGGAACGGCGAACGCCAAATGGTGCGACAGTCTTGCACCCACCCAACTCCAAAGAAAAAGCCGGGCTTCAAAAAGCACTCAACGCAGCTCGCGAACTTGTCCCCAAGCGAAAGATCGAAACAAAAATAGCCTCGGTCGCTCTGCACACACGCGGTTTGCCGGATGGACAAGCGGAGATTCTTGAAACACGCATCTATTCAACCTGGAACGCACTCGCCCTTCCATACGGCCTCGACTGCCGTCGTTTCAACGGTGGAATTGAAGTACGCGCACCCGGACGAAGCAAGGGCGAAGCACTGCTGGAACTCATCGAGAGCTTCGAGTCTCCACCGTTTCCCGTCTATCTGGGGGACGACGAAACCGATGAGGATGCCTTTCGCATTTTGCCAGAAAAAGGTATCGGGATCCGGGTTGGAAGTCGAATTCGAAATACGGCTGCAGAAGGCAGTTTACCCAACATCGAAGCCGTGCGAGATTTTTTAATTGCTTGGGCGAACACGCCCCTAGGAAAACAAGATGGAAAGCCGTAACCTGGTCATCGTTTCCAACCGCCTGCCGATCGTCATCGGACACGATCCTCATGGGAATTGGAATGTCACTCCCGGCTCGGGAGGACTCGTGACGGCCTTCAGTCCGGTATTACGTAACCGCGGCGGCATCTGGATCGGCTGGCTGGGTGGAGCAGGCAATAATGGTTTGTCCGAACATGAATTGGAAACCCTGCTGGCAAAAGGAGCAGCCGACTCGGGTTACTCGCTGAAACCGGTCGATCTATCGCAAGAGGAAATCGACCTTTACTACTTCGGCTTTTCAAACGAGATCATATGGCCCTTGTTTCACGATCTGCCTTCCCGCTGCAACTTTGCACCGGATTACTGGCCGGTTTATCAATCCGTCAACTGCAAATTCGCGAAAGCAATCTCTGAAACGACGACCGAAAAAGATTTTGTGTGGGTGCAAGATTACCACCTGATGCTGGTCGCACAGGAGTTGAAAAAACAAAATCACGAACGTAAAGTCGGTTTTTTTCTGCACATCCCCTTCCCTTCGCTCGATATTTTCCTTAAGCTACCTTGGCGCTTTCTCATTCTGCAAGCCTTGATGGAATACGATGTACTCGGTTTTCAAACCATGCGCGACCGTCGCAACTTTATTCAATGCGTACGCACTTTATTGCCCGGCGCTCGAATCAGCGGATCGGGAACCGTGGCCGACGCCTCGTTCCAAGATCGTTCCCTGCGAATCGGAGCTTTCCCCATCGGTATCGACTACCAGCAGTTCTCCAAATTGGCGGAAACCAAAGAGGCATCGGATGAAGCCTGGATCATTCACGCCAATCTACCGAAGCGTAAACTGATTCTGGGAGTCGACCGACTCGACTATTCCAAGGGAATTCCGCGCCGATTGCGGGCCTTTGAAAATGCACTGGAACGTTATCCCGAATTACGTCGCAATGTCACATTCATTCAGGTGGTCGTCCCCAGTCGGACCGAAGTCGAGGAGTATCGCGCGCTTAAGCAGCAGATCGAACGCTACGTCGGTGAAATCAACGGGCGTTTTACGGAAACGGGCTGGACACCCATCCTGTATATCTTCCGTCCGCTCAACCGTACGGAGCTGGTGGCCTATTATCGTACCTGCGAAATTGCCCTTATTACCCCCTTGAAAGACGGAATGAATCTGGTCGCCAAAGAGTATTGCGCCAGTAACCTGGAAGAAGACGGCGTTTTGATCCTCAGCGAATTTGCCGGAGCCGCCGCCCAGTTGCAACACGGAGCGTTGATGGTCAATCCATTCGATGTCGAAGGGGTTGCCGACGCCATCCATCATGCCTATCATATGCCTACGGAAGAACGTCAAGCCCGCATGAGTCGCATGCGCCGCTCCATCCAACAGCACAATATCTTCCGGTGGGTCAACAATTTCCTGAAAGTCGCCATCGCCAAAGATCTCAACGACTTCCCACCGGCCGAGTATTATCTGCCATCGGATACGGAACAGGTGTCCAACTCATAACGGTTAGTCTTTCAAGCGAAATCGCCCTAATGATTTCAATAATTTCTTCGTGGAAATCGGATTTCGAGCCAACTTCGGCATCATTTTGATCGCATCCACTTTCGCTTTCAAAACAACCCCACCCATCCCCCTGGCGCTCCATTTTCCAAGCTGATAGCCGTTATAGGCAAGGTGCAGAGGGCCTAATGCCAGCCAAACCGGCCAGGGAATATTCTTGAAAACAGCCAATTCCATGTTGCGCTGGATATAGTAGAGCACTTTTTCTGGGATACGCGCCTCGTTGGGTGAACGCCGATGGTAGACGACAGCCTGGGGCAGATATAAGGTTCGATAACCGGCACTTAAAGCGCGTAAGGCAAAATCGACATCTTCGTTATTGAAGAAGAAGGCGGAGTCGTACAGACCGATTTCATCGACCACGTCTTTTCGGACAAGCATGGCTCCGCCTGTCGCCCCGAAGATGGGATAAGGCTCTTCGTTTGGGTCAACCATTTGACCCGGCCCAACCATTTGCCCCCGCAGTGAAGGCAGAAAACGCATGCCTTTGCAATCGATGGTATGCCGATCTGCCATACTGCGCATCTGACAAGAAATTATCGGGTAATTCCGGTATGTTTCAGTTGCCTGAATCAGAACTTCGATAAGGTTTGAGGCCCATTCGGTATCGGTATTGACCACAAACAGCCAGTCGCCCGTCGCCCGTGTTGCCGCGCGGTTGGTCCCTTCGGCAAAACCGACATTTTCTTCCAATGCCTCCAGCAATACCCATGGATAATGCTCGCGAACTCGCTTGGGAGTATCGTCTTTAGAATCATTGTCACTCAGCAGAACTTCGAAGGGAGCAAGAGTTTGGGTCTCGACTGAGGACAGACAGCGATCCAGATCGTCCCAGCCGTTCCAGGAAACCAAGCAAACGGAAATGCGGGGTACCTGCTTCATTTCAGTCTCACAAAAAGGCATATCGAGCAACAAACAAGACAGCCAGTAAATACAATAACGGTGAAACCTCGCGACCTTTCCCGTCAAAGAGCTTAATGAAAGGGTAGCTGATAAAGCCGAATGCCAAGCCGTCGGAAATGGAAAATGTCAATGGAATACCGATGATTGTCAGAAATGCGGGGATGGCTTCCCCCACCTCGCTCCAATCGATTTTCATGACATTGCGCGCCATCATCGAGCCCACCACGATCAAAGCAGGGGCCGTGATGGGATAAAGATAGGCCGAAGGTTGACTACCCGGAATCAACCAGCCTCCACCAACCATGGCAACCAGAGGAAAGAAAAAAAGCGCCAGTAAAAATAGGGATCCCGTCACCACGTTGGCAAGCCCCGTGCGCGCACCCGCTTCCACACCGGAGGCCGACTCGATATAGCTTGTTACGGTGGATGTACCCATGCAGGCACCGGCTACCGTGGCCGTGGCGTCGGCAAACAATGCCCGGTTGACACGTGGAAGTTTGCCGTCTTTATTCATGAAACCCGCTTGTTCGCTGACCCCCACCAACGTCCCCAGCGTATCGAACATATCCATGAACAGGAAAACCAGAATCAGGGTCAAAAAGTCGATATGACTGAACACTCGCCCCAAATCCATAGCGAAAAACACGGTGAAATCGGCAGGAGGAGCCGAAATAATACCCCCATATTCCACCACCCCGAATAACCATCCCAGCCCCGTCGTGGCCAGAATTCCCCACATGATCGCACCCCGGATTTGGCGAGCCATCAGCGCCATAGTCAGCAGCAATCCCAAAATGGCTAGAAAAACGGGCGGAGAACTGAAGTCGCCGAGTTTCGGCAACAAGCTGATTTTGTCGACCGTGATAATCCCGGCATGTAACAAGCCGATTTCCGCGATAAAAAGACCGATGCCAACGGCAATGGCATTGCGCAAACTCGCCGGCACGGCTTCGAGAATCATCTCGCGAATTTTAAAAGCCGTGAGCAGAAAGAACACCAACCCCGACATAAACACGACGCCCAGCGCCGCCTGCCAACCGACTTGCTCCCCACCGACTTTCACCAGTGCTACGGAGAAAACGAAAAAGAAGTTTTCTCCCATTCCCGGAGCAAGCGCAATGGGATAACGCGCCAACAATCCCATAAGAATCGTTCCAAATGCAGCAGCCAAACAAGTACTTAGGAAAACCGACTCTGCAGGCATACCGGCAATGGCTAACACGGCAGGCTGAACAAAGATGATATAGGCCATCGTCAGAAAAGTGGTGAATCCTCCCCGGACTTCCGCCCTAAAACTGCTACCGGCTTGCGTATAACCAAAAACACGATCCAGCCACGCCATATCTATTTCCCCTGAATACTCTGCGCCGACTGCTTAATCGATTCTCTTCAGCCGCTCACGATAGGTATGCGCGAAGTCCTGATAGCGTTCCTTGAAATGCATCCAGGTTTTGCGCCACTCGTCACTTGTTTCGGCGATGACTTTGCAGGGCACTCCGACCGCAATACCACCAGCCGGTATCTCTTGTTTGTTGCGAACCACCGCACCCTCTCCCACTGCCGCCCAGCTTCCGACCACAGCCCAGTCCGACACGATGGCCCCCATCCCGATAACCGCGTAATCGTCGATTTTCTTTGCTGTATGAATAATGCAGCCATGCCCGAGCGTCACCCATTCTCCGATGGTACAGATATCCTCCGGACGCGCATGGATAACCACGTTTTCTTCAACTCCGGTATTGGCGCCAATGACGATCTGACCGTAATCCCCGCGAATAACGGCTCCCGGTCCGACATAACAGCCTTCACCCAACGTCACATTGCCGATAACCTCGGCGGAATCCGCTACATAGCAGCGGCTTCCGATCTGCGGTCGATGCCCGTCAAATTCGAAAATTGCCATCGCTTCAGTCCCTCGCTAATGGTTTCATTGGATATCGTTTACAAACATATCCCCCTCTTCCCCGAAGGTCAACCTTTCCGACAACTTACAGACGAATTCAGAGGTATTTTCAGCCGACCACTTTGCCGTAAAATAGACTAGAGAGGAAATAGTTGATCAGTAAAACCACGACCACACTGTATACCACAGTACGGTTGGCGGCGCGCCCCACACCCTCGGCTCCGCCGGTGACATTGTAGCCGTAGTAACAGGCGATAGTCGTAATCGCAAGACCGAAGCAGGACGTCTTGATAAGACCGATGGTTAAATCTTCCGGTCCGACGATACTATAGAGATTGCTCATAAATGTGCCGAGATTCTGCCCTTTTATGGGAACCGCCACAATGTAGCCACCGACGAGTCCCACAAAGCTGGCAAAGGCGTTCAAAAACGGTGTGATAACCAGGCCAGCCAGCAAACGCGGCACGACGAGTCGCTGGATGGGATTAACGGCCATCACTTCCAGCGCATCGATCTCTTCCTTGACCCGCATCGCCCCCAATTCAGCCGCAATCGAGGAACCGGCTTGACTCGCCACCATCATGGACGCCATCACGGGGGAAATTTCGCGCAGAATCGCCACAGAAAGCATGCTCGACAGCATGTGCTCGGTACCGAACATCTGCAGCAATTTCATTCCCTGCAGGCTGACAGCCGCCCCCATGGGGCCGACCACCAAAACGACTGGAACCAGGCATCGCCAGCCGAGACTGTTCATCACGCGAACCCATTCACCGAAATGATAGGGAGGTCGCAAAGCCCAGTTGATCGCATTGAGAAAGAAGAGGCCCACCTCCCCCACCTGACGGACAAAGGCCAGTAGAGCCGATTTACTTTGTAACTGCTGCGTGTCTTGAGACATTCGCGCTTCTCTAGCCTTTTCTAAAAACGGTATCCGGCATAGAATGACAAGGTCGGAATAATCCCATATTCCAGGTACAAATCACTCAGATAGCCGTCTATCTCAGAAGCTGCCACGCTATTGCGTGCCGTATCGGTCTTGAAACTAACCTTATTCGAAGCTGCCACGGTCTTGACGATTCCAAGAGCCAGCGTGACCGACCAATTCCGGTCGATCAAAAAGATATAACCGCCATGAAGCGATAAATTGTGCAATCGGCTTGAGACTTCCATCTCTGGGTCCAAGCGCATAAATCGCAGATCGACACCGGTTGCCGCTTCGACAAGATCGATATCGGTGTCTCGTCCACCAAGGATACAAAGCGAATAGCCGAGATCGAAGAAAAAGCCCCCCGGCGATCCGGGATCCCACCCGAATTGCAAATCCAGCACCAAGGCATTCGATAACGCAACATCCACCAGTTTGGCCGTGTTTTCACCGTATGCGCCAACCCCCTGCAACAAGGCGTTTGTCACAGCAACATAAGGCTCGGGCATTATCCCCGCACCCAAATTGAAATGGAGGCCGTAGGGCATGTGCAGCACTCCACGAGCCCCGATTGACAGTGGAAACTCGCTACCGGCTTGCAACTCGAAAGTCAAGTAGGCTGGGGGATCGGCTTCCAACGGCGGTCCCCCCTCGTCCTGAGCCAGGGCCATACCGTCAAAGCCAAGCCATAGAATCACAAAGATCAAAAATGACATGGAAATAATCGATAAAATGTAACGACTTGCGCTCATTGATCATCCATCCTGCACCGGTCGTCGGGGCTTGCGGCGGAAGTATAGCATAAGGCAAACTGGATACCGAAGCTTTACAAGCAACCATGACTTTTCCACACAAAACACAAGCCATTGACCATCCTCTGCTTTGCTGATAGCTTGAAGACCTTCCTCGAACAAGTGGAGGCGATCGTTTAATGGACGAAAAACTGATTATCAACGTCACCTACAAGTGCAACAACCATTGCATTTTCTGCGCCATTGCCGACCGCAGCATCGCCCACGGAGATTTTGCTCAGCAAAAAGAACGCATCGATCAGGCTTTCCGCGAGGGAATCACTGCCCTTGATATCGATGGCGGGGAACCAACTCTCTACCCTCGTTTCTTCGACTTGATCGATTATGCCGTTGAAGTCGGCATGCAGCCCATCACCGTCACCACCAACGGTCGCCTGCTTTCCGACCACGCGCTAGTGGAACAGCTCAATAAACGCCCCATCCGTCTGCTGGTGTCGTTGCACGGTGGAGACGCCTCCATCCATGACAGTTTGACCACCCAGAACGGTTCCTTCAAACAGACCGTCAAAGGAATCATGAATGCTCAACCCTCTTTCCCTGACTTAGGCGTCAATACAACACTGGTAGCTTCCAACCTGCATCATCTGCGCAAACTGGGTTTGCTACTCGAACGTTTGGGTATCCACGTATGGAACTTGCAATATTACACGCCTTTCGGGGAGGTCAAACCCGAGTTGGCGCCCGATCCATATGAAGCGGGCACGGTTATTGTCGACTTGATCGAAGAATTCGGCAGCAAGATCAGGATACAAGCCATTAACCTACCGGCTTGTTTTATGCCGGGTTATGAAAGCTACGCGCTGCATGACACCGGGAAATCGCGCCGCCGCATGCTGTTTGTGGATGGACGCGAAGTGAATTTGGGTGACTGGCTGGCAGAGCGTCGTTTTAAAAACGCGAAATGCGCTCGATGCGCCCATGACAATATTTGCCAAGGATTTTGGGATTTTGGGCAAGACCCGCAAACGGGTGAATCATCCCGTGTTCGCATGCTGGATATCATCGCGGGCTATAGTTGCTCGATCAATTGCCGCTACTGTGCGGTCGAGGATCACCTGCTCCCGCATAACATGACAACTCAACAGGTTCTCGATCAAATCGACCGCGCCATGGCTTTCGGTCCCCATGTCATACGCTTTGGCGGAGGCGAACCGACCGAACGCTCCGATTTAGAGGAATTGATCCGCTATTCAAAGGCTTTGGACTTCGAAACGATTTCCGTTCAAACACACGGCTTCCGGCTGGCGGATTCCGACTATCTGCAAGCGTTGGTAACATCCGGAGTCAATAAGTTCAACATTTCAGTACGTGGGGCCGACCCCGAAACTCACGATTTCCTCACCGGTTCGCTAGGTTCATTTGCCAGCTTGACCCAGGCGGTTGCAAATGTAGCGGAATTGTCACCGCAGGTGAAGTTGGAACTCGATGTGATTCTCACCCGCCAGACAGTCCCCACCCTAACCCGCCATATACAACTGTTTTCCGGATTTGGCGCTTCTGCCTTCAATTTCTGGTTTGTCACAGCCGAGGGGCGCGCACGCCAGCACTGGGACGAACTGGCCCCCAACATGACGGAGGCCGCCCAAGCAGTCAAACAAGCGGCTGTTTTTGCTGAAGCCAAAGGCTTGGGTCCCATCCGCTGTTACTACATCCCTTATTGCTTCTTCAAAGGCCAGGAACAACTGGTGTGGCATCCGCTGGAAGAAAATGCGCTGGTTGTCACGCCGACCTCGACCTTCACGCTCGACAAAGGCACCCTGGATCTCGGCGTCAAGGCCGAGCCTTGCCAGTCCTGTTCCCGCATAGATAGCTGTTTCGGGATTGCTCCATCCTATCTCGAATATGCAGGCGACAAGGAACTGAAGCCTTATTGACCTCCGAATCGAACGATCCATTCAATTTCGACTGGAATATTCGATCTGCTCAGTCAATCCAAGTTCCGTAATTACCGACTTGGCAACAGCTGCCATCACCGAAATTGTTCATGGCATTTTCAGGAAAATGGCTAGACGCTTTTACTCAATGATGGTAGACTCCAGCTACAAATATGGCTTATACGAACCGAGGGGTATTATTTCCTAAAGGAGGAGCACATGCGCAGCAAATTTATGGTTCTGTTTACGATGGTGTTGGCTGGTGTCATGCTGGCGGCGTTCGCGGGACCGGCCGCAGCTGAAAGTAAAGCCGTTTTCTCGAAATTGGTTGTCTTGCCGCTTGAAGGGATCGACGACCAGGTTTCCGATCAAGCTTTGGCCGCATTCTGGAAAGAATTCAACAAATCTTTCACCGCGATGAGAACGTCCGTCGCGGCACTTTCCCAAGAAGACGCTGCCAAAGCGGCTGAAATGGTCAAAAAGAATTTCCCGAAAGATCTTGCTTGTTGCAGCCCGATCTGCCAGCAAAAAGTGTTAGGTGAATCGGGAGCCAACCACGTCGTCAGCCTGGCACTCAAAAAAGACAAAAATGGCGGCTATACCGTCAAAGCCGCTTTGCTTTCCCAGAAAAAAGGACTTCTTCAGACCAAAGCCAAGACCGGCTGGGATGGCAAAGGTAAAAGCGGCTTGATCGCGGCGAAGCGCCTGGCCTTCCGCACTTACTTCAATGCCGACAAAAAAGGGGTCGAAGCCAAACGGGCGAAACTCTTGAAAGCCATCAAGCTTTCCGAGAAAGACCTGAAGGCCGACACCAATGTACAGGTGGATCCCACCAAAGAAAAAGAAATCATCGATCCGATGAAAAAAGCCAAAGGCGACAAAGCTCCGGCCGTTGAAGAAGAGAAAGTCAAGACTCCCAAAAAAGGTCGCACCAAAGACGAACCGGCCAAAAAAGAACCGAAGAAAGGTCGCAAGAAGTAAGGCTATTCTTTAGCTATCCATCGCAAGGGCGGGTTATTCCCGCCCTTTTTATTTCTCGCGTTCCACTCTCTTTGCCGCTTGCCACAGCATTTCCAACTGCTCGATACCCTGTTCTTCCAATTCTTTTCCCTGCTCCCGCAGTCGCCTTTCCATCCATCCGAAACGCGTCCGGAACTTGTTCATGGTTCGGGTGAGAGAATCGTGAGCCCCTATTTCCAGCTTACGCCCCACATTAACGGCCGTGAACAGGACATCTCCCAGTTCATCCTCCAAGCGTTCGCGCGGCTCTCCCAGTTCGATCGCCTCTTTCAACTCGGCGATTTCCTCTTCCAATTTTTCAAGTACGTCACCGGCCGTTTCCCACTCGAACCCGACAGCAACCGCTCGTTCGGAAATACGAAGTGCCTGTAAAAGGGGCGGCAGCCGTTTCGGAACACCATCCAAAATGGAAACTCGTTCGCCATTGTCTCGCTTTTCCTGCGCTTTCAATTTGGCCCAGCGTCCGGGAACTTCTTCCGCTTCAGTAACCTTCTCATCTCCAAAAACATGGGGATGGCGCCGAATCAATTTGTCATGGATCTGGCGAATCGAATCGTAAACCGTGAACCTGCCGTTTTCTTCACAAAGACGGGCCAGAAAGCAGACTTCGAACAAAACATCCCCGAGTTCTTCTCGGATCTTGTCGAAATCACCTTCGTCTATCGCCTCCAAGGCTTCGTAAACTTCTTCCGTGAAGTAATCCTTAATCGTTTCAAGCGTTTGCTTACGATCCCAAGGGCACCCATCCGGTCCTCGCAGGGTGGCCATAATGTCAACCAAATCGTCAAACGATACGCGCTCATCATGAACATCCGTCATGCGTCACCTCCGCTGTCGGCCTACCATGTAAAGAGATGAAAAGCAAGAGGGCCTCAGTCTGATGGCCTGAAACGAAAACAACGAGCCACAATTACGATCCTCGATGAGTGACTGTTTTTTCTGGATTTCCCGCCCATTCTGACCTAGCATCACCCGACACTCTAAAGTCGGACCGGCCGACTACGGCAACTCATGGAGATGGACTTGAACATGAGTCAAAACGATTGGATGCAATACGCAGACAAGAGCCTTCCGGCGCTGATAAAACGTCTTCCGGTCGTTTGCGATGCCGCCGGGGGACAAAGCCGAATCGGTGAGCTTTACGCGCGGGTCAAACCTGTCTCGATTCCGTTTCGAGAAGGATCGATCAATCTCGACATTTACGAATCTAACCCAAGCGATCCGGTGTTGATCTTCCATTGTGGAATTTGCAACTACTCCCGCTTTTACTTCGTCTTTTTAGCTATGCTATCCGAGGCAGGCTTCAACATTGTCGCCATCGATCGGCCCGGGCACGGATTTTCGGACGGGCGGCGCGGCGATTGCTCGGTGGAAGACGTCAAGGAATTGATGCCTATCGTGATCGAGTACGCGACCCAAACATATAACGCCTCGATCGGTCTTTTCGGAACAAGCCTAGGCGGAATCACAACCTTTTACCTCCTTCCCGACCTCGACGGCATTAAAAGCGCGATCTGTCATAACTGGATCTATCCGGGAGAACTGGCGGATAAAGGAAAGTGGCTGCTCAATGCGTTTCTTAGGCAAGTCAACAAGTTCAAACCGGACTTGATGATTCCGATTCGTAAACTGGTGGACCCCAAGAAAGTCAAAGATCTTTCTTCACAAACAGACCTCATCGCCTATTTCGAAAATATTCAGAATGACCCGATTTACTGCCAAGCGCTCACCTTGCGCTCGGTCGCCTCGTACTTCGGTGGTTATCGGCCAACAAACGATTACGGCCATGTCTCTTGCCCCGTACTCGGGCTGATTTCCGAATGGGAGAAGGTCTTGCCTCTCGAAACCAGCAAAGAATGGTGGAATCAGGCCGGTTTCCCTGAAGACCGAATAAAAATAATTCCCGAAACCAAACACATGATCTTCCACGATGCCATCCCGCTCGTCTTACCGGCCATTGTGGACTGGTTCACTAAAACCTTGAAATGACAGGAGTTTGGAAAGATGTGTCCGAACACACTCAAGCCCGCACCTGAAAAACTGGTTTTGCCTGATAAATCGGTCCCATTCGGGACATTCGCCGGGCCTGTCTCGGAAATCAATGCTCAGGAATTCGATTACGGAAAGCTCAAAGCCCTTCCCTTCCCCATCGGCATCGGCGGCAAACAAAAACGTTTTAAACGCTGGCAATTTTACGGGGTTATCGACGAAAATTTTGTCCTCGGCGCGGCCATTGCCCACATTCAATACTTGGCGACCGGCTTTGCCTATCTGTTCGACCGCAAAAAGCAGTCCCTCATCGAATTCAACATCAAAAAGCCGCTGGCAAAAGGAACTTCCTTTTCTGCCTCCGCCGATAGCGGCATCAGTGAAATCAGAAAGGGCACAACATATATCCGTACCGATAACACCGACAACAACGGCGAACGCCATCTCAAACTTGACTTCGGTCCCGAATTCAGCGCCGATATCACCCTGAACGAACCGGGAACCGGCGTTTCCGCCCTCTGTCCGCAAGATACGCATGGCTTTCATTACACATACAAATCCGCAGGTCAACTGGCGAAAGGAATCATCAAGGTTAATGGCCAGGAGTATCGGTTGTCGGATTCAGCACTCGCGCTCTATGATTGGACGGCTTCTACTCCCCCGCGCGCAACGACCTGGAATTGGGCCTGTGCGGTTGGAAGAGATTCGGATGGTCGCCCGGTCGGCATTAACTGTTCGAGAGGATTGGTGGATGGCCAGTACAGCCAGAACACGATATGGCTAGACGGCGATCCTTGTGTCCTGTCCAGTGTCGGGTTCGAATACGATTCCCAGGATGTTCTTGGTAAGCCATGGAAAATAAGAACCGAAGACGGATTGCTCGATTTAACCTTTCAACCCGGCACCGAACGGTATGAAAAGATCAATTTAGGATTGGTTGCCAGTAGTCTGCACCAGCCTTTCGGGACATTCAAGGGCACCTTGGTTCACCATGGGAAATCTTTCGAAATCGAATTGTTCGGATTCTGCGAAGAACATTACGCCAAGTGGTAAGATGATTTACAAGCTTTATTACGGTGAGACCGGATACAATCTTGTGCTTCCCGATGATCTGGACGTAACGATCATTCGCAAGCATCCGATGAAGCCACTTGATGATCCACGGAAACATCTTGTTGCGTCTCTCGAATCCCCGATGCAAGCGGAGCCGTTGGTGCAGGCGGTCCGTGGAAATAAATCGGTCTGTATCCTTATTTGCGACGATACCCGCCCCGTTCCCAACGGGTTGATTCTTCCTGAAATAGTCAAACAACTTGAATTGGCCGGTGTCGACACAAGCAACGTGACGATTCTTGTCGCAACGGGTCTTCACGAACCTCTTTCGCAAGACACCTTGCGTGAAACGGTTGGGGACGACCGTCTCTTCGATCGAACCCGCGTCGTCAGTCACGATGCGACCGAACGCAGCCGGCATCTATCACTCGGCAGCACACCCAATGGCACTCCCATTCACTTGGACAGGCGGTTTGTCGAGGCAGACGTGAGGATCGTTGTCGGTTTGGTTGAACCGCATTTTATGGCCGGATATTCGGGTGGACGCAAACTGATTGCACCGGGCGTCGCTTCGACTGAAACGATCTCGCATCTACATGCCTATTCCGTTCTCAGTCAGCCTGCAGCTTCGAACTGCATATTATCCGGCAATCCCTTACACGAAGAGCAATTGCGTATCGCCAAACAAGTCGGACCGACTTATGCGGTAAATGTCGTCCTGGATGAAAACAGAAAGATCTGTTATCTGAATTTCGGAGAACTGGTCGAAAGCCACTTGCAAGCCGTGAACTATTTCAAAAGATACGGTGAAATTCAGATCGATGATCCCTATACAACCGTTATCACAACCTCGGCTGGGCATCCTTTGGATAACACGTATTATCAGACGATCAAAGGAATGGTTGGGGCGGCCGGAGCACTCGCGCCCGAGGGAAAAATGTTCGTTGTCTCTCGCTGCGCAAAAGGATTTGGCTCGATAAAATTCAGAGAAGCACAGAAGCGTTTGGTCAATCTGGGCCCCTCCGGTTTCTTGAAAGAACTTGAACGCAAACCGACCGCCGACATCGACGAGTGGCAAACGCAGTTACTGGCCGAGGTAATGCTGAAAGGATCCTACGCGCTTTACACCGAAGGTCTTGATAAAGAAGAACGCACCCTTACCGGCGTATTGAATGTTTCGGAACTCGAACGTTCAGTTCTGGATTGGGTGCAAAGATCCGAGGATCGACGAATAGCCGTTATTCCAGAAGGGCCCTATGTCATTCCTCTGAACCCAAACGTCTGAGAGTCTCATCGAATATGCTCCATTCCATTAAACACGATTCCATCCTGCAAATGCTTTTCGATAAAGGTGTTGCGGCGGTAAAAACCGATCAGGCCGTCTATCGAAATTTAAACCTGGAAGACGATTATCTCCACATAGGAGACAGCCACATCGATCTTGGTCTTTTCGAACGCATACATATCGTCGGTGGAGGCAAAGGCGCTGCACCCATGGCGATTGCCCTGGAAAACATGCTGGGAGACCGCATTTCCGGTGGCGACATCGTTGTCAAAACGGGTCATGCGCAAGAGCTTTCGTATGTTCGTTGCTGGGAAGCCTCTCATCCGGTTCCGGATATGCATGGCGTTGAAGCAACCCATGCCATCATCCGCCGTCTTGAAAATTGCACGCAAAAAGACTTGGTGATCTGTTGTATCACCGGCGGCAGCAGCGCCTTGATGATCGCTCCGGTAGCCCCGCTCGATCTCTCTCACAAACAAAAGATTTCCGAAACTCTTCTCGGCTGCGGCGCAACCATCCACGAAATCAATACCATCCGCAAGCACACCTCCGCCGTAAAAGGTGGACGTTTGGCGGAAATCGCACTTCCTTCGACCGTTATATCTTTGATTGTTTCCGATGTGATTGGAGATGATCTGTCCGTTATCGGATCGGGGCCGACCGTTTTGGATTCATCCACGTTTTCCGACTGTTTAAGAATCATTGAGTCATACGACATAGCCAAGCAACTCCCGGATGACGTCATGCAGCATCTTGCAGAAGGAAGCCTGGGACGGCGATCCGAAACGCCGAAAAGCGCGCAGTCTCTTTCGCATGTCAGCAACCACTTGATCGCAACCAATAAACTAGCGATAGAGGCCACGTGTTTAGCGGCGGCTGAACTGGATTTCGATGTTGAAATATTGAGTTCCGCTATCGAGGGAGAAGCCCGAGATGTCGCAAAAATTCTGGCTGATCAGGCAAAGGCGAAACGTCTTGATTCCCTTTTGAAACCCTTGCTGCTTGTCGCCGGAGGAGAAACAACCGTCCATATCAACGGCAAGGGCAAGGGTGGTCGCAACCAGGAATTGGCCTTGGCCATGGCGATAGAACTCAGCGGCACGGAGGGTATCTATGTTTTGTGCGCCGGAACAGATGGTTCCGATGGACCAACCGATGCCGCAGGTGCATTTGCATGCGGTAAAACAGTGCAACACGGAAACACAGTAGGCTTGTCCGCAATCTCGTATCTGCAAGATAACGACTCGTATCACTTCTTCAAAGCAATCGATTCGCTTTCGATCACCGGTCCGACCTTGACCAACGTCATGGATATGACTCTGATCCTGATCGAGCCCCGTAAACACAGATCCGGTCCATTCTCGACTAACTGACTTGCTTGCTAAACCTGGGATGCATACACAAAATATCCCCGCCATCAGGCGAGGATTATTTCAATCATCTCCGAAACACGGCTAGAAGCCGGACATCAATCTTCGAGTCGGTCAATCGCCCATCGGCAATTCGAGACCGAATTCCTGGTGACAGCCGTTGCACAGGCCGCTCAGGGCTTGTCTTTCTCCGGAAATCGGATAAGCCGCCTGGCCATGACAGTTGGCGCAATGTTGCGGATCTTCGGCCTGCGGTCGACAATCGTCGAGCACGCCTCCGATTTTGCAGCCTTCCGTCGGGCCGTTGAAGTCTTTCAGTATTCGCTTGGCGTTTTCGCTGGGACGCATGTTGTGATGGCAATCGAAGCAGGGAATCCCCGCCACATCGACATGCATCCGATGGGTTTGATAAGCCATCGGCGAAATGGACTCAACCTCAGGCAACGTCAATTCTTCCGGCTCTGTCTCGGCTTGCTTCATAGCATCATAGGCTGTTTGGCGAGCACGCGGATATGCATGGCAGCCACGGCAATTATCGGCACCTGGTCCCGCCCCGCTTTGCTTGTGGCATTTCCAACAAAGCGAATGCGTGACGCTCTGCAGCGTCAGGTTCCCATGTTTCGCCAGGTAAGTGGCCCGCGCCGTATTGAGATTCGCCTTCGGTCCGGCAACGTGACAGGCATCGCAGGTACGAATGTTTTTCCACTTCAGCATGTCCTGTACATCAGCCCGTTCCAGCGAATGACAGTTGACGCAGTTCGTGTGAGTCAAATTCTTCAACGTTTTGAAATTACCAACCTGACCCTCGAAATGGCATTCGGAACAAGCCTGCATGGGCCCCTCTTCCGGATCCGTGTGATGGCAGTAGGTGCATCCGACTCCGGCATTGTTGCCATGGGCATCGTGAGACCAGGTGATCAGTCCGAAGCGGCTTTCCTCGTAATGAAGAGCTTTGCGGTGGCAGTCGTTGCAGCTTTTCGGCATCTCTTCCGGAAGTGCACGGTCGCGCGCATCATGGCAATCGAGACACACTCCGTGCAAAGCACGCTTACGTGAGGGTATCACCTTACCGTTGGCCATCGGCTCGCTGTCGGCGGCTTTGTGGCACTGATCGCAACGGCGATAGGCCTGGGGCGACAACTCGGCATCCATGTGATGGCAACTCTGACAATCCTGCGAACGTCCCTCGAAATCCATGTGTTCGAGAATATGTCCCCGATGGTCCCAAACCACCTCGCCCCCCGTTCCGGCGAACAACGGGTAGTGGTTAAACGGCGTTTCCTTGTCCCATTCAGCGTGAATGTGTCCCTCGGCGTGGCAAGAGGCGCAATTATCCCATTCTGCACCTTTAAGGTTGGCTGGTTTCCCTTTCTCGTGGCAGGACTCGCAGCGCTGTTCGTTCTCGATGGCATACCCGATGTGATCGAAACCCGTCGAGCCCTGCTCAGTGGGGAAAACCTGCATGTGGCATTCGCGGCAAGCAACCGGACCTTTCGCTACGGCGGTATGACAGCCGATGCAACTTTTGTGGAAGGCTTTGCGGCGGGATGGAACTTCTTTCTCGACTTTTCCCGCCGGACCTTTTTTCGCCGTCATAGCCAAAGCGTAAACGGAATCTGACAGGCTGGGATTTTTGTGACAATTACGGCATGCCTGCGGATCGGATTCACCCGGATGGGAGGTGTGGTGGCAGCTCTGACAGTTCTTCACCGCATCACGGGCATGCAGTTCGTGATCCCAGGCAACTTCTCCGAACCGGTTTGCCATCGTATCCCGTCCCGGCTCGATGCTGAGAACAACACCAGCCAGAACCACAACAACAAGCCACGCCCCGACTAGCAACCCCAAGTAAGTGGTCTTCAACGGTTTCACGTGCCTGACCTCGTGATGGTTGTTACGCGCAATAAATAGAGTAACGACGCAAGCGCGAATTTGAATGTAATCGCAAACCAAGTAAGCTCGGCTTCCGGCTGAAACCGGAAGTGAAATACAACGTGACAGCCGCATGATGTCACTTTTATGGTGGAAGCTCAAGAAAAAGTCCGTACATCTTTTAATTAAAATTTTTTATAACAGACATAATATCTATAATTTCCGCGGGTTTTTGTTGACTGAAGCCGGGTTCTGGCGTATGTCCTAAAAGGATCTGGATGCTGAGTACCGACCGCCGGTCGAGCGCCTTTCCAAGGTGAATCCACGCTCCGGCGCGTCGAAACCGATTTTGCTTTCGTGCCACGAAACGTTTGTAAAGATGACTTCCCTGCGACTGCAAGGAAGAGATTCCCCGCTTGAATCGGGGGATCGATGAGATCAAAAACCGGCAACCTAGACCGAAGGAATGCATTCATGGGATGGTCTAACGGATTGAAGGCGGCGCGTTTTTTGATTGTCTCCGAGCTTCAGCCTTTTACCGGGTTAGAAGCAAGTGAGGTGGTCTGGCCCCTTGTCACGGACGAGGATGTTCCGTGCACAACCCCCTTGAAAAACGGGGATATCCTCGAACCCGGCACGCTATTGTCTGAAAATGAAAACGCGCAACGGCTCGCTCCTTTTGCAGGCAAAGTCGAGGAAGTGACGACCGCCCCCTTCCCCGTTCACTTTCGAGCGGCCCCGGCCGTACGCGTCAAACCCAACCTCCAACCGAATGTTCCTGGCGTTTCTCCCGTTCCCGACGCCTTCAAAGCCACTTCGGATCAACTATGGCAGCAACTTAAAAACTGGGGTTTCCCCTCTTTCGTGTTAGGTATGCCGCTCGAACGGCTCCAGCCGAAGACGGAAGACGACGTCCAGGTGCTGGTAATCAATGCGGCGGACCAAGATCTGCATTTGAAGGCCCGGCAACAATTGGCACGTGATCGTGTGGATGCCTTGGCCGACGCAGCCATTTTGATGAAACGCCTGTTCAACACGACACGGGTTGTGCTGGCGGTTCCTGAATCCGGATCCGGGTTTTTCAGCGAGTCCTTCCACGACGGGTTGGAGATTCTGCCAATCTCTCCGCAATACCCGCAAAGCTTCGACCGCGTCATTGCGTCCGGGCTCGTGGCGAAAGGGGTACCGTCGGGTAGCGTGCGCGCCGTCCCGGTCAGCTTCGCGTTGGCCGCCACCGATGTACTGTTGCGTGGTATTCTCCCGACCCATCTGCACCTAACCTTGGTAGACGCAGGTGGCGCGACGAAGAATTTACGGGCACCGGTCGGGATGACGGTCCGCGACATCCTGCAACGGAACCGTGTCACGGTAAATACCTTCGACCGCATCCTTTTCGGCGGCGCGCTCACCGGGCAAGCGATTTTCTCGCTCGACACCCCGATTGTCCCAGGCGTCGAAGGACTGACGATCATCGCGGCAACCGCGGCCGACGAGTATCAAACCCGACCCTGCGTCAACTGCGGGGCTTGTATCAAGGTTTGTCCGGCCCATCTGCAACCCAATGCGATGGGACGCTATTGCGAATACTTGCGTTACGCCGAAGCCCCGAACCTGGAGTCCTGCATCGACTGTGGCCTGTGCAGCGTGGTGTGTCCGAGTTTACGGCCTCTGCGCCAGTGGTTCACCCTGGCCAAGCAGAACCTGGCCCGATAAGGAGAGATTCATGGCGGATCGGATTCTGACGGTTGGACCGGCGCCGCACCTGAAAAGCGGCGCCAATACGGTTCGCAACCATTACGCGATGGCGGTAGCACTCCTTCCCGGAGCCGCGGCAGCCGTCTATCTGCACGGTTTGAAAGCATTGATCATCTTGCTGCTGGCCGTTTCAACGGCCGTCGCGTCGGAAGCGCTGGCACAATATTTCATGCGTCAGCCACTCTACGCTTTGGATGGTCACGGAATTCTGACCGGCCTGATTCTCGCTCTGCTGCTTCCTCCAACCGTGCCCTGGTGGGTGGTGGTAATCGGTGCGGCGCTGGCATCTTTGGTGGCCAAGCAAATCTTCGGCGGACTGGGCTGCTACCCCTTCCACCCGGCGTTGATCGGCTATTTGATCCTCCTGCTTTCCTGGCCGCACCACATCGCCCCGGTCGGCGGCGTTCAGCTCGGTACGGCTTGCGTGTGGGCGATTATGGCGGGCGGCATTGTGATCTGGGTTCTAGGCTTCGTCAACCGCCTAACACCATTAGCCTTTCTAGCGGGACTCATTGCAAGCTCGGCTTTGTTTCACGCTCTTTATCCCGCCTCCGTTCCGGATATGTGGCGGGAACTGAGCCACGGCAGCGCTTGGCTGGCAGCCTTTTTCCTCATCACCGACGAAACCAGTTCCCCGGCCAACTGTGTGGCCAAAGTGCTTTACGGCGTGTTGGTGGGTGTGTTGCTGATGCTGATTCGCGTTTACGGGATCTGGATGGAAGTGGTTCCCTTCGCGATCCTGCTTGGCAACATGGTCTCACCGCTGCTCGATCTGATCCGACCCAAAACGCAGCCGATGGAGAAAGTCCATGCCTAAGAGTGTGCATATCGTGCTGTCCTTGTCGATTGTCTGCTTGATCAGCGGCCTGTCGCTCTCCTGGCTCAACGCCATGACCAAAGAGCGCATCGAGCTGCAGGTTTTGGAAAACAAACAAATGCCCGCCGTACGCGCGATCCTCGGCGAAGCCGAAAACGATCTACTCAAGGACCGGCGTAGCGTAACAATCGGCGACCGTGACGTTCTCGTTTTCACGGCGAAAAAGGGTGATAAGCCCTATGCCATCGCCCTTGAAACATCGGGCAAAGGTTTCGGCGGTGATGTGGGGGTGATGATCGGCTTCGATCTGACCGCCGACAAACTGGCCGGTGTCGGAATTACGACCATGAGCGAAACCCCCGGCGTCGGCACCCGCGCCAAAGAAGACAGCTTCACCAAACAGTTTAAAAACATGGATCTGGCAAAAGCCGTTTTCAAGGTCAAATCGGATGGGGGCACAGTAGATGCCGTAACCGGCGCAACCGTCACCTCGCGGGCCGTTTGTTCGGCCTTGCAGGACGGCCTGACAATATTCAAAGAACACAAAGACAAACTGGTTCCATAGAGATTCGAAACCCCGGCAAGTGGGAGAGAATAACGTGAGCTTCAAAAAGGAATTCACGAAAGGTTTGTGGAAAGAAATCCCGCCGTTTCGACTGGTCCTGGGCCTCTGCCCGACCCTGGCGGTCACAACCACCGTTGAGAATGCCATCGGCATGGGAGTATCGGTCATCTTCGTGTTGGCCTGTTCCAACATGATTATTTCAGCGGTCCGCAACATCATCCCCAAAGAAGTGCGTATCGCGGCTTACATCGTCATCATTGCAAGCTTCGTGGTGGCGGTAGAAATCCTGATGAAAGCCTATTTCTTTTCGATTTCCGAAAGTCTGGGTATCTTCATCCCCCTGATTGTCGTCAACTGCATCATTCTGGGGCGCGCGGAAGCTTTTGCCAGTAAAAACGGCGTTTTGCTGTCGGCGGCAGACGGCTTGGGCATCGGACTCGGCTTCACGCTTTCGCTGGTCGCCCTGGCTTCACTGCGTGAAGTATTCGGAAAGGGCGAGTTTTTCGGGCATTCTCTTTTCGGACCGCAATTCGAGCCCTTCGCCTTCATGCAGCAGGCTCCCGGCGCTTTCGTGTGCCTGGGACTGATGCTGGGGATCATGAATGTTTTGGGACGGCCCCGCGTGGCCAAAGCCGGCTGACGCTGAGGGAGGACGATCATGGATTATTTCCTGTTGGTCATCAGTGCGATTTTCGTCAACAACATTCTTCTGGCGCAGTTTTTGGGAAACTGCCCCTTCATGGGTGTTTCCAAAAAGATGGAAACCGCCATTGGCATGGCCTTGGCCGTTCAGTTCATTCTGGTTTTGGCGGCGGTCATCGCTTGGATGGTTGAATATTTCCTGCTCATTCCCTTCGATCTGCAATATCTGCGTACGCTGGCCTTCATTCTGGTCATCGCCGCATTGGTACAGTTTGTGGAAATGTTCCTGCGGAAATCGATGCCCACCCTTTACCAGGCCCTGGGTATCTTTTTACCGCTGATCACTACCAACTGCGCGGTACTCGGTGCCGCTCTAATCAACATCAAGAATGAGCACAACTTCTTGGAATGCCTGGTTTACTCCTTTGCTGCGGCTGCGGGTTTCGGTTTGGCTCTTATTCTCTTTGCGGGAATTCGCGAGCGATTCGAGTTCGCTCCGGTGCCACGACCCTTGCGGGGAACAGCCTTGGGTCTGGTCACGGCCGGACTCATGTCATTGACCTTTTTCGCTTTCAAGGGAATGATCTGAAGATACGCGTGCCCGACGATTTCCCTGGGCATGCATAACGAAAACGGCTGAGAGGACATCATGATCGAAGCTTCGTTACTGATGCTGAGCCTGGGACTGCTGGCAGCTACCGGGCTGGCCTTCGCCTCTAAGGTCTTTTACGTCGAACAAGACCCGCGCATAGACGCGGTAGCCGATGCCCTGCCCGGTGCGAACTGCGGCGGTTGCGGCTATCCCGGTTGCGCAGCCATGGCCGAAGCCATTGTACGCGGCGATGCCCCGGTCGACGGCTGTGTCGCAGGCGGTGCGGACACCGCCGTGAAAGTCGGCGCGGTGATGGGCGTGAAGGTGGAAATCAAAGAACCCAGCCTCGCACGCCGCTATTGCAACAGCAACGAGCGCGCCGGACGACTTTTCCGCTACGATGGAGCGCTGGATTGCCAAGCTGTGGCCGATCTGTACGATGGCGATTCCAATTGCACTCTGGGCTGTCTGGGGTACGGTTCCTGCGTGGAAGCCTGTGCCTTCGACGCTATCCGCATGGGCGACGACGGTCGGCCGCATTTCAATGCAGATGCCTGCCGTGGCTGCGGTGCCTGCGTACGTGTCTGCCCCCATGGAGTCATTCAACTGCAAACGCTCTCTACCGGGCTTTTCCATCTGAACACCACGGACGAATGCCTGGCCCCTTGTCGCCAGCTCTGCCCGGCTCAGATCGACATTCCATCCTATGTCAAAGCGGCTGGAGAAGGCGATTACGAGCGGGCCCTTGGCATTATCAAAGACCGCAACCCCCTCCCTTCCGTGTGTGGACGCGTTTGCCCGGCTCCCTGTGAATCCAGCTGCCGCCGAACCTCCATCGAAGACGAACCGGTATTCCACAACACAATCAAACGTTTCGTGGCCGATTGGGAGCGAGAAGACAACAAGCATATCGAACTGCCGCGTCTGCCCGATACCGGCAAACGCATCGCCGTAGTCGGCGGCGGCCCGGCTGGGTTATCGGCGGCCTACTTCCTGCGCCGCGTCGGCCACCACCCCACGCTTTTCGAAGCTCAAGACCACCTGGGTGGCATGTTACGTTACGGTATTCCCGAATATCGCCTGCCCAAACGCATCCTCGATTGGGATATCCAGGGCATTCTCGATATGGGTGTCGAAGCCAAAACCGGAGTCGCTTTGGGCAAAGACATCACCCTGGGCAAGTTGGAAGCCGACTATGACGCCGTTTTAGTCGCCGTCGGAGCCTGGATCAACTCCACCATGCGCGTCGAAGGCGAAGACATGGAGGGTGTCTGGGGCGGTATCCACTTCCTGGCTAAACGCGAACAAGGTGAAAAAGTCGAACTGGGTGAACGAGTTGCGATCATCGGTGGAGGCAACACGGCCATCGACGCCGCCCGCTCCGCCTTGCGCGAGGGCGCGAAGGAAGTTTTCCTTATTTATCGCCGCACCTTGAAAGAAATGCCCGCCAACCCGGTGGAAATCGAAGCGGCCAAGCACGAGGGCATCCAGTTCATGTTTCTTACCGCCCCCACCCGCTGCATTGGGGACGAAAACAACCGTCTGAAAGGGCTTGAAGTCATCGAAATGGAACTCGGTGAGCCCGACGCCTCGGGACGTCGTCGTCCGGTACCCAAAGAAGGATCTGAGAAAGTTCTCGAACTCGATGCGGTCATCGCGGCGATCGGTCAAAAAGTCGATCCTTCCTTCGTCGAAGAGGATCTCAAAGAACGCGGACTCGAAATCACGCGCTGGGGAACGCTGGCCGCCGACGAGGACACCCTGCAGACCGGCCTGCCCAGCATTTTCGTAGCAGGCGATGGTTTCACTGGTCCCGACCTGGCGGTTTCGGCAATTGGAGGCGGACGCAAGGCGGCTCGTGCCATCCATCAGTACCTGATGGGTGAAAAGCCGTCCGTCCCCGAAAACGTACAGAAAAAGCCGTTAACCGTTTCCATTTTAGCAGGACTCAATGGCGTTCAACCGATTCCGCGCGTCAGCTTCGACGAACTCGACCCAGCCGAACGCATCCTCTCCTATGAAGAAGTAGACCAGACCATCACGGAAGAGGATCTCAAACATGAAGCAGCCCGTTGCCTGCGCTGCGGCACACTGTGCTACACGCCCGACAGTCAACGGCTCACTAAAATCAATGCACGACCCAACTAGAATTTAAACACCTGCCCTAAAACACAAACGCCCTTCCATTGTCGGAGGGGCGTTTTTCGTTGAATGCGTTTGATGCGCACAATTATCCTTGTTTTTTTTTCTTGATCTCCATAGCGGTTTTAAATCCTTTTTCGCGAATCGTTTTCAACGCCAGCCGGAAAGGAGTCAATCTGAAGAAGCACTTGCCGTAACGCGCCAACAATTTATCGTCGATATGGAGCCCCAATCCGGGTTCCTGAGACACATCGACGCTTCCATCGCCATTGATCGTAACGGGAGGAATGATACCTTCGCGCGTTTCCGGCACCCAACCCGGCGGTTCATAAGGAAATTCCAAATATTTACGATTTTCCCAGGCAGCATAAGCATGCAAGTTGATCATGAAACCGATTCCGTTTGTCCAGGTATGGGGCGAATACTGCAATCCACGCTTGCGACATTCATCCATAACCTTTTTGGCCACGGTCAAACCGCCGCAGAAGGTGCTGTCGGGTTGGTACATATCCAGACAGTCCCGCTCGAACAACGCCCGCACCTCATGCCAGTCACCCAGTAGCTCCGCGCCCGCAATGGGCGTCTGGACCCGCTTCCGCAACTCAGCCATGCCGTCCCAATCATGCATATCCAGCGGCTCTTCGATCCAGCCGATCCCCAATTCGTCGCAAGCCTTGCCGAACTTCGTGGCATATTCCAAATCCCAGATGGTGGTCGGCTCGATCAGCGAGACCGGCCACCCCTGGTTGGCATCCACTGCAATCACGAAATCATCCCCCAATTCCTTGCGCACCGCCTCCAGGATAGAGATATCCTGCTTCTGTTCGGGGTCGTGCACGCGGATCTTGACCGCCCTCACCCCCTTCGCCCGGATGTCGTCGAGATAGGGTTTGCGTTCTTCCATGCTTTTCAAGCTGCCGGTTGAGGCATAAACGGTCGCTTTCTCGACGGTTTCTTCCTTCTCCTGAAGCAGTTTGTAGACCGGTTTGCCCGCAATCTTGCCTTTGAGATCCCAAAAGGCATTCTCAAGCCATCCATTGCGCCACCCCAGGTAAGAGGCTTCACGTAAACGCGCACGGACGACGGCGAGGTCGTCGGCCTGTATCCCCATCAGGAAACCACCTAACAAATCCCCCAAACCTTGACGCTCTTTGGTAAACGCGTTACCGGCCGCCTGTCCCACGAGACCGTCATCGGTGGTCAGCCGCACCAAAGTATAGTGCACCTGCGTCTGAGGGTAGCCGGGAATCCAGGACGGATAAAACGGCTTGTCAAGTGGAACACAGACATGAAATAACTCGATTTTATCGATTTTGCTCATTGATTGGTTCCCTTCTTCGCTCGTGCGAAAAGGCCGATTCCGCCTTTTAGGTCCGATCCGCTGGACAAAACGTCGGAAAATATCTCTAAAATGGCGATAAAGCGTCACGCCATAACGCTGATGTCTCTCTCTTGGATGATGACGCCTTTATACCGGATGGCGTGCAAGGATGCAAGGTCACAAAGAACTCCCCCGAAACGCAGAACGCAACAACGCCGCCCTTTTGGGGCGGCGTTGTAACGAACCAATTTGGACGAGAACGTTACTCTTCGCCCCACTGGGTTGGATCGGCCACGATATCGCAATCGATGAATTGAACCCCGGTGTCGCGTAAAGGCGAATTGCAATACTCGAAGATGTACGGCATCTCGACCAGACGCACGTAGGTTTTTTCCATGGTGCCGCCCTGACCATCATCCACCCACTCGTCACGTGGGGCTTTGTAATCTGAAAATTCTTCTCCATCGGCCATGCTGGCCCAGGGATCCCAGTGCGGCCATGGCCGATACCAATCGGAACTTTCCCCATACCACTGCATGATATGCCGCGCTTCTTGCGCCGTGAGCGGATAACCGTGCGTCGCCGCCGAAATCAACCATCCCGCTTTATCCGAAGCAAACTCGTGGTGATCGTTGTTGGGCATGTTCGGATTGGTGCGAATTTCCTCGAAACGAGCCACCAGACCGTCCATCAGCGACGATGTGATGTCCGTATAGCCCCAGGTATGCGATGACGCCAACGCACCGATGTGGAAGTAGTTGTAAATATTGTAGTTAAACCAATTTCCGGCAAAAGCGCTTTTCTCTAAGGACCAGCCAGGTGTGCCCAAAGAGCCGCCCCCGCAATCGCCTTTTCCCGCCGGGAACCCATAACCGGTCATCGCCGCCCCCAATTGGGCATTGCACTCGGCCTCCGGACCGTAAACGATTTCCCAATGGACGAAGCTTCCCAGATCGGCGGGTGTATGCTCTTCGAGCGTATCCCCGATGGTGTAATCGAGCGCGATATCCGTCCTTCCGTCATTGTATTTGGTCAGGATATACCAGTCGCTATCGACGATGCTCTGCGAAAATCCTCGCATGTATTCGAGATACAACTCAGCGGCGGCACGTAGTTCTGCATTATCGGTTTCATGAAAAACACGGGTGACGGTCGGCAGGCTCATGAAAACGTAGGGAACGTCGTCTTTGGAACGCATATTCGAAATCCAGATCTGGCCATAGGTCGGGTTATCCGGAATTTCAAACACGTGCACGTTCCATTTGTACCAGCGTTCGTGGGTTTCGTCCCAATACATGGGGGTGTAATCGACGGACACCGAACGATCATCCACGGTGTAGCTGTGATTGTGATTGAAAATGGCTCGTGCCTGCAAATACTTCACGATGGGATCTTCACTCTCGAACTCCATTCCCAACGACAACGCCACGATACCCTTCATCAATTGCGTGGCCACTTCCGCCATACGTTCATCGCCGGTGAGCTGATAGCCCGAAGCCGCGCTGATCATCACCTTGACAGTACGCTTGAGAATATTCTCGGCACGTCCGGTATGCGTGAACACGATCGTGTCGCCTTCTTTTCGCATGCCGCAATCCTGCCACCACATTTTGTAGTCCATCATGTCCGCATCGTAGCTTTTATCCAAACCGTGACTGGTGCGCCAAACCCAATCGAAATAGTTGGTATCTTTAAAGAAAGCCGTCACTTTTTTAGTGAAATCGGTAATCTCCTGTTGTGTCGGATTCTCACCCAAAGCTTCCCGTTCGGGCAGAACAAAGCCCAATTCATCGGATGGCAGCGGAGGTGGTGTCAAGCTTTCATCGGGCATCGGTCCTTCGACCGCATCCGTATCACCGTCCAAATCACCATCGGGCTCATCACCATCGGGATCATCGCCATCCAAGGCATCTTCCAAATCTACATCCTGATCACCGTCGGGATTAGTAGACGTATCCTCATCGCCTCCACACCCGACAACGAGCCATCCGCTCAAAAACAGTACGATCAGCCATCCGAATCTCTGCGCAAACATGAGCACCTCCTGTGACAGGTCCGCTGCGCGGCGTCCTGTTTTACTTCTGAATCCATCCAATGCGCTGTTTTTCTAGCACATTTTCTCCGATCATTTCAACGACTTTCAATACATCTACCGATTTTCCTTTTCAGGGTTCTGGAGAATAGTCTGATTCAGTATTAGTTTTATATTTGGCGACTGGGACAGAATACCGTATGATCGCACTTCGATTGAAATCTGGATACTTGACACAAGCATTCCAGGAAACCGTGACCGATAAATCGAGGAGTGGATTATGCGCAAGATTTTGTATTCATTCTTTATCCTGTTTCTTTCCACCTTATGGCTGCAAGGCTGCGGCGACGATTCAAGCAATCCCGACGGCGACACAGACCAGTCGGATACGGTGGAATCGGACGGCGACGCTGATGGCGACGATCCCGATGGCGATGATCCCGACGGCGACGATCCTGACGGCGACGATCCCGACGGCGACAGCTCAGACGGTGATGGTTCCGATGGCGATACGGATGACGATGGCGAAGAAGTCCCGGTTCCGGTTCCGCCGGTAGCCCTATGCGATATGCCGGAATATACCTTGTTACCCTCCGATCAGTTGGGCAGTTTGATCGATTGGGAAGAGGATCCCTTCTTCAACCTGACCCCGGGTGCGGTGGACGGCATTTTGTCTCAGGCGGGCTACGACGCACTCTCTCCCGTCCCCTATGGCTGTCGCGTCTTCCGCTTCCGCTACACGACTCAGGATCGCGGGCAAGCCGTCGAAGCCACTGCTGTTTTGGCCATTCCAGCCAACGCCGATTTGCCCGACGGTCCGAAACCGCAGGCCGTCTTCCTGCATGGCACTTCGGGCTTTTCCGATCCTTGCGCCCCCAGCCGACACGGCGATGCTCAGGCACAAGCGGCGCTTCTGGGTTCGCTGGGCTTCGTGACCGTATTACCCGATTATATCGGGATGAACGGTTTCGGCGCAGCATCCACCACCACGCATGGTTACCTCATCGGCGAACAGGTCGCCCTCGGATCTTGGGATGCGTTGCGAGCGGCTCGTACTTTCCTGATCGATGAGTTGGAAGACGGCGTTGAGCCATCACTCGACACCATCATATGGGGTGGATCCCAGGGTGGACATGCGGCGGTCTTTGCCGAGTTGTATGCCCCTTATTATGCTCCGGAATTTTCCGTTCGAGGTGTCGTGGCGGCTGTGCCGCCTATCGACACCCTCGCCTTGGTGGAATACGGACTTGCGTCCTTTTCGCCTCCCACGGTTTCGTTGGCTGCGGTCCTAACAACCATGCGCGCCTGGTACGGGGCTCCAACGAATCTGGAAAGCGTGTTCAGTAATTCGGAGCCTTATTTCTTTGCAGACAATGCCGAGGAAATCATTTTCATCGATGGAGAAGAATGCAAGGTAGGCGAGGATATCGAAGGCGACCAGATTTCCGATCTTTATGCATCGGAATTCGTCGATGCCGTCGGCGCAGGCGACTGGGATGCGATCGATCCTTTCGATTGCTACCTCAAGGAAAGCAAACTTCGCCTCAGCAGCGTCCCGGTTTTGCGCTACACTCCTACCCTGGTGGTCTTATCGGAGCTCGACGACTTGGTGATCACGGCTCCACAACGGGATGAATTCGACGAACTTTGCGCGATCGGCTATCAACTCGACTATTTGGAATGCGCCGACGCCGGTCATAGCGAGGGCGCGGTCTGGTCGCTACCGGAACAACTGGCCTGGGCGCAAGCTCGCTTAAACGGCGAACCGATGGGTAACTCGGTCTGCCAACGTTCCGAGCCACTCTGTTGTTCCGGCAGCCCCGCCGACGTTTGCGTGCCGTCGAAATAGGAAATCCGCACTCCTTTTCTATTTGGAGATGCATCCTCTATTTTCGAACACACGGAATCGGCGATAACAAATGACGATCTGCGGGTTCTCATGCCCGCTTTTCCGTATCCTCCTCCCCCATTTCGGGCGAGTCGGTCTTCAAAGCTTGAAGTGTAAGGTCTTTAACCTTCCATTACTAGTGTTTGACTTTTCCTGGATTGCCTGTATGATGCTCACACCTTCGGGTCTGACCTCCCTTATTCCCGATGATGTCGATACGTTTCGAAAAATTAAATCATGATTCAAGTCAAGCACCTACCATCGGAGACTGCTCGCGAGTGGTGTTTGCCGGATAGCCTGAAGTAGACAATGACTCATTACTACAAGCGATTCGTACAGTCGTACATCAGTTTAGCAGAAAAACGTCCCGCGATGCTGCTGGTCGTTTATCTTATCATCGCCGTGATCGGATTGGTTCTGGCCACTCAAAAGCTCAGCATTGAAACTGACCTAGCTGCGCTACTCCCCGAAGGAACCGACTCCGTGCGCGCGTTGGAAATCAGCGAAGACCGCATCGGTGCAATTGATTTCTTTACCATCGCCATCGAGTCTAAATCGGGAGATGTCGCTGCCATCGCTAAGATGCAGGACATCCTCAAATCGCGTATCGAAGCCGAATGGGAAGACGCGGATTGGGTACAAATAGGTAGAAACACCGAGTTTTTCCGCAAACATGCCCTCTATTACCTTGAGAAAAAAGAACTCGTAAATCTACATTTTCTGCTTGAAGAAGAGATATCGTCGGCGTCGGCAAAAAAGATGCCCGGGTTGGTCGATTTGCTCGACGGCGAATACGACGAAGGCCTCGATGACTGGTACAGCGAAGACATTCCTTGGAGGATGGGCTTGCCTTCGCAGGTTTGCCGCAGCTTCAACGCTTTTTTCAATAACTGTGATTCCGACTCAACGACGAAAAAAACACCGACGCTCCCAGACGTCTATTCCGACCGCCTGATTGCGCCCGAAGGTGACGTCGGCGTGATTCTGGTCAAACTGAATCGGGCCTCGACCGATGTCGATTACTGCAAATTCGCGCTTTTACGCGGAGAAGCATTGATTCGAGACATCGACCCATCTGGTCTCTCCGCCAGCATGCGGGCCGAGGTCGTGGGGGCTTATCGGAAATTCAACGAAATCAAGGCGTTGGCCAGCGATGGGCAAACGGCGACCTTGATCAGTGTTTGTCTTGTCTTACTCATTGTCATCGCGTTTTTCCGCTCTTTCCGTACCGTTTTGGTGATCTTTATCCCCCTTATCGCTGCCGCCTGCATCACGATGGGGATCGTTTCACTGACCTATGGTCGCTTGACGGTTCTGACGATTTTTATCCTGGCCTTGCTGGTTGGTATCGGTATCGATTATGGGATTCATCTCTTTCGCCGAGCACAACTCGAAATTCAAAAAGGTCAGGCCCTGGCCGAAGCCTTAAACACCAGTCTGTACGAAACCGGACAAGTTCTGTTTGCCGCCGCCGCGACGACCATCGCAGCATTGCTGGTTCTCCTGACGGGACATTTCGAAGGTTTTCGCGAGTTCGGAGTCGTGGCCTCGATCGGATTGGTGTTGTGCGCCGCGATATCCATCCTGATGATTCCGCCCCTGATTTTCTTCATCCAGCTTATCCGTCCAATCCGGACACTCCCCAAAACATCGATATTCGGAGGCTTTGCCGGTCGACTGAACTTCGGCATGGACTTCGACCGAGCGGCCACCTATGCCTTTTTCTTCACCCTAGCCATCATAGCCGGGCTGGCGGCCTACACGCCTGACACGCAATTCGAATACGACATCCGCAACATCATGGCTCCCGGCACCGAGACTCCCATCGATTACATGCGCGCCATTGGAACGGATTCGGGCACCGCACCGGCTATCGTGCTGGCCAAAGATCGTGCGACCATGAAAGAGGTTCACGATTACCTCCTAAACAAACTGGTTGTGGAGAAAGATGAGACAATAAAGAGCTTTATCACCTACCACACCTTTGTTCCAACGATGGCCGACCAAGTCAAGCGTCGCAAAGTAATCAAAAGCATCGGAACGCTTCTTGAGAAAAAAGCGCTTCAGGATATCGATGGAGACAAGGGACGGCTGATCGATGAACTGGCGGGTATGACCCAAGCCGAGCCCTTCGATCACAGTCAATTGCCGAAATGGGCGCGCCGGATGGTAACCGAAGCCAACGGAGAAATCGGGAACATCGGACTCATATACGCCGACATCGATGAATGGAACGTATACTCCGGCCAAGAGTTTCAGGACCGTTACGGACATCTGACATTCGGCGGTTTGTGGTTGCCCATTGCCAGCAGCCGCTTTATTCTTTCCGACGTCATGCGGATGGTCAAGTCGGACGGTCTAAGGCTTCTGGTCATCGTCTCGATTGTTCTGGTCGTTATTCTTCTTTTGTTCTTGAGAAAGATCAAACCCACAATCGTTTTGTTTGCCGTATTGGCACTGGGCGGGCTATGGACCGCCGGGATTATGGGATTGCTGGATATTCGCCTGAGCCTTTACAACATCATCGTCATTCCGGTGATTTTGGGAGTTGGTATCGATGGCGCAATCCACCTATACTTAAGCCATAGACAAAGCGGTTCACTTCCCATATCCGGAATCATTGCGAGTACGGGTCTAACGGTCTCCGCCAGCAGTATCACGACCATGGCAGGCTTTATGGGCTTGTTATTTGTGGATCACAAGGGATTACAGACAATTGGCCAATTCGGCACGATCGGAATCGCGGCAAGCTGGCTGGCCGTTATCCTTCTGATGCCCTTTCTGCTGAAATACACTGAAAGCGGAAATCGGGAACGAGTGAAAGCTCCGGTAGTCCATACTGAAACAATCAAAGAGATGTGAATGATGTCTGCAAAACTAGGTAGTTTCTGGAAAACGCTGTTGCCGGTCGATAAAATTACGGTCCTGTTCTGTGCGATATCGGCCTTGTTGATCCTTTCGCGCTTCGAAGTACTGGGAACCGCAACAACGCTTCAGTATGCCGGGAATTACCTGTTGGTTCTGGCTTTCAGCCTGATTGCCGTTCCGCTGATCGATCGCAGCTCACATATTCTCATTCAGAACCCGCTGCTGCGGTTTGTCCGTTATCTTTACCCGGCCTTGTTGCTTGGCGCTTTCTTCAATTGGACACAACCGGTGTCCCACATGTTTTTCTCCGAACCCTTCGATCCTTTCATGCTTAAAGCGGACCTCTTTCTATTCGGCTTCAATCCCGGAAAAGAACTGGTTCACATATTGGGTAACAACTACTGGCTATCGGAGTTTATGAACTTCTCTTACTTAAGCTACTACCTCACCCCTTGGCTGGTGTTGTATTTCTACTTCGCAAAGAAAAAGAAAGAATTCAACTACAGCGCGTTCGTCTGCTGTCTGGTTATGTTTACATGCTTCCTGATTCAATCCGTACTTCCCGTGGAAGGTCCTCTTTACAACGACCCTGAAATTGCTCATCACATCGTGGCCGGGCCCATTTCAGCAGCGGCCGCCAATTTCCTCTCCGGGGCGGATGTTCCCGGCTCCGCCATGCCATCTGGTCATGTCGCAGGCACCTTGGCTATTCTCTTTCTGACCTGGCAACTGTTTCGCAAAGCATTTTGGTATACGCTGCCTCTGTGGGTTAGCCTCTGTATCGCAACAGTTTACGGACATTTCCATTATGCCGTCGACGGCTTAGCCGGTCTCGCCCTTGCCGTTATCGGAATTTTCTTTGCCGGACCCGCCATCTACTGCCGACTTTTCCCCGACTCGGTGCCAGACGCAATTTCCGCCAAATATGCTTCCGACAAGGAAGAATCATTGCTGGATCTGCATACGGCGAAGAGCCGCCGTAGCGTTTGAGACAGAAACACCGTTCGTACTGAGCCAACACGTCCCCTTGAAATAGCTGGAGCACGAAACACGACCACGCTAGGGTTTGACGACCACCGAATGCGGTGGAACGGTCGTTCCGTTGATGTCTAGCGGTTCTTCCCCCGGATTCAAATAAAGATCTCGACCATCCTGAAGCGTCCAAAACGTTGGAATCACATGCGTATTATACCCAAGAATGCCGTCCTCCACCGAGGTGCTGAGATACTCGGGCGGCTCGGTCGGGAAGATGTCCTCGGGAGTAGCCGATGTCCCCGTTAACGACATTTCAACCGTCGACTCATCGAGCCCCCATGCGTATCGTTGCGGATCGAGATCCGGCAGATAATCCGACAAAAATAAAGCCCCGCCCGCCAACGCGACCACCCACACACCACCCTCAACCTCATTCTGGGGCATCACACGTAAAATAGGGGGATCGGGATCGCATAGCATGGCCTGACAAATCGGCCAACGCGCAGCAATGGAGCGGGCCTGGTCAACTGAGAAGGCCCAAGCCGGGGTGGTCAGTTCAAACGCAATATCCGTTCCCACCCGCCAGGCATCGAAGTAACGGATTGTCGGAATCGGCGGCACCCCGACCCCAAGCAGAATGGTGTCATCCCCCGCGCCTTCACGTAGCAATTGCAAAGCCCGTGTAAAAGCCTGCATACCGGTAACAGTCTCATGCCGTCCGCCTTCATAGGTTCCGGCAAACAAAAAGTCGAGTTTGAGGAAATCGTAACCCCAGCCGACAACTCGACTGATAAACGACTTGAGGTGGGCTGCCGCATCGGGATGGGTGACGTCAAGAACGCGCATCGGTCCATGGTCGGGATGTCCGAAAACCGCACCTTCGACAAACCAATCGGGATGCTCCGTAACCAGTGGGAGATCTTCATCGACGAGAAGCGGCGCCATCCAAACGCCCATTTTGTACCCGTCGGCGATCAAGTCGTCCGCCAAACCGTTGAGACCCGAGGGGAATTTCTCGTTGGGTGTCCAATCACCCCAGGCTTTCTGCCAACCATCATCAATGGCAATACGCAAGGGAACGCTTGACGGGAGATGTGGACCGAGAATGGTTTTTGCCAACGGGGCATTGTCACGCACATCCTGCTCGGTCACATCGTCCCAAAGTTCATACCAACTGTTCCAGCCGGCTTCGGCAACGGCGGCATCTGCGCCTCGTTGCAAGCGACGCGCATCCAGACTTTCGCCGTATCGCGATAACGATTCCTGTTCGTATTGAGACATCGCGATCATCCAGATTTCACTTTGGATCGATTCTCCGGCAGACAGCGCCACTTGGGCCGTCGCACCGCTATGCGCGAACAGCTTAAGTTCGTCTTCCTCCTCGTAAACCTGCAACCAAGGCTTCCAAACGGATGCCGTTAAAGCTCCCAAAAACGTGGACATCTTGCCGCCACCCACCAGAGTGTAAAACCACGACAATTCGGTTCCTCGTCGCCGGGTTTCATCATTGCCGCGCTTTTCGAGCGCGATCTGCAGATCTTCATCGCTCGGCTTCGGCCCTAGTTGCAGCATACCGCTGGACGACCAAGACTGAAAGCCATGCGACAGCCAGGAAGTCGCATCCGCCATCGTAAGGGGACCGCCAAATTCCAGTCGACTCACCGTCACGGACTTGGAAGCCTCGAAGGTGGCTTTGAGCATGAAGCGGTTCGCCTTGATCGCTTGACAATCCGGGCAAATATGCTCACTGACGCTGCTTCCATAGATGCGTTCCGCTTCGAAGGTCAGTGTTCCCGCCTCTCCCAACGGACAAACCAATCGCCAGTAAGGCAAGCCGCCCTCCTGTGCGCACGCACCCGCTTGCCCGGCCTCCAACCTCACGCCATCCACCCAGACGGAAGGACGCGCCAGCCAGGACGCCCGTTCGGCATATTCGTAAAGTCGGAAAGCGTTTTCAGCGAATTCCGCCCCTACCAAGTTGATCGCCGGTTCGACCTCTGGTCGATCATCCGTGCCGTCTTCCTCGGAATCCCTATCGCCATCCACCGATAAATCACGATCCTGATCACCATCGCCGATGGAATCGTCGTCCTCCGAAGAGGAACAAGCCATCCCACCCATCAGAGCAAGGACGAAAATCAGCTTCCAGCACAGGCTAACGCAACGATACATCACAACCTTCCCATTAGATTAAGGAGTCGATTCAACCCTTTCTCAATTCATCCCCCCAAAAAGGAACCCTGTCAAGCATTCATCGGCAAACCGGAATTTTACAAACCAACGGTTTCCGAACCATTCATGTTTGACGTCATCCCCAATACGGATACAATGATCCAGGCTTCCATTGATTGAACCTTTCCTGAACCACCCGTCATTCGGAGAATTAGTATGCCGAAGATTTGTTTCCAAAGCATCCTCGCAATCGTATTTTTGCTCTCATTGTGGGGGTGTTCCTCTTCCTCCGACAACGTCGACGATGGACCGGTCGAAACGCCCCCGCTTTTAGCGGTCAACGGCATTCTGGCCATCGAGATCCAGTTGCCGGAAGATGCCGAAGACGGTCTCATGGATGCTGCGCAGGATCTCCGGTCCGCCATGCAGGCAATCACCGGGGCCGCCTTGGAACCGCCCAGTGACTCTGGAACCCCGATTATCCGACGCTTCATCCGGGTCGAATGGATCGATTCTTCCGAGTATGGCCCGCAAGGTTTCAGCATCGCCCCCTTCGCGAACGGGGACAAGGAGGCGGGGTTGACCGTCACGGCCGCCGGTCAAACCGGGGCGATGTATGGTTTGTACCAAATAGCGCACGATCTGGGCGCACGCTATTATCACCCGGAAGAAAGCTTCTTTCCCTCCGATTCCGCTGCCACTTTACCTTGGGATTACGGCAACGCGATCATCACGCCCCGTTTCGATAAGCGCGGCTTCCACGAACACACCCAACACCCGATTATCGCCAGTGACTGGTATCTCAAAGGCGAACAAGGCGAACTGCGCGAGTATCTCTCCAATTACATCCGCTGGATGGCACGCAATCGCCAAAACATGATGAGCTTCCACATGCTGAAGACCGTTGACCTGGAGAACTGGTGGTCCTATATCAGCAGCGTCATCGCAGAAGCCCACAAATATGACATTGAGGTTGGTTGCGTGGTCAGCTTCGTCGACCAGCAGCAAAACGGCTTCAAGATCATCCGCGAAGACTACGTCGATCCCGATAGCGGCGAGACCGTAGCCGACGAGGTTCAGATCCGCGAAACACTCGATCAGTTCGCCCGTGCCGATTTCGACTTTCTGGGTCTCCAGATCGGCTCCAGCGAATTCACCAAACCCGCCGATAGCGACATGCTTGAGTGGCTTGATATTGCAGTCGGCTATTTAGCGGAAAGTTACCCGAACATCGATGCGTTCGCCTGGATTCACACCACCTGCGACCTCGAATCCGAAACGGGCGGGTACTACTACCACCTGCCGCTGCAAGCCGACACCAATCTGGGGGCTTTCGTCCACACCACGATGTTTTACGACATGGAGCATGACGCGCCGGTTTATAGCTGCGAAACCTTCCACCAGCAACGCGATTTTATCGAAGAAGCCGATGGAAAACGAGAACTTGTCTACTTTCCTGAAACCGCATGGTGGCTGGGCTTCGATAATAACGCCCCGCTCGTACTGCCGATCTACGGCTATTCTCGCGATTATGACATGACGGAGATCCTGCCAAACTACGACATTTCCGGGCACGTCACCTTCACATCCGGACGCGAGTGGACCTACTGGATGTACGACCATTTCCTCACTCAATCCACCTTCGACGCCTCTATCACCTGGGAACGTTATCTCGACTGGCTCAAGCCGCTTTATGGCGAGCGCGGCGAGTCGCTCATCGGGATGTTGAAAGCGATGGGAGATCTGCAAGTCAAACATTTCTACGAAGAAAATCCCCTGATTTATTTCTACATCGCCGGAGAATTGCAGCAGGACGAAATCGGCGAACAGGCCGGAATCCTGGCACGACGTCCCAAACCTGCGTTGAAAAAGATCCTCGCTCTCGAAGACTCGGAATTCTCAACGTGGAAATCGACTGATTACGACTATCTCGAAACGATGCTCACCGAGTACCAAGCCGCCTTCGAGGGACTTGAAGCATCGGTCTCCGCCGAATCCGAAGCGGACTGCCGTCTGAGCGAACTGAGCGTAGGCCTGGATGTCTATGCTCATCGAATCGAACATGTATTGGCGATTTACGCCGGTGTGATCGCCGCCCGCGACTGGGATAAAGAGAAAAAACGCGCCATCGCAGCCGAGGAAGAGCCGGACGCCGCAATCAAAACCCAGGCCCAGCAATCAGCCGAAGCAGAGTTAGCCAAAGCCAAAGCCATTACCGAAGAAATGCTTAGCTATTTCAATGACATGGAGAACTGCTACCGTTATCCGGCCGAGTACCTCTGTCGCGAAAAAGATAGCTTGACCTCCTATCAATTCGGTTACATCTGGCAAACCAGTACCGGCCATTTCTGGACCCGCCGTGACGATCAACTCGAAAGCCTGATCGGTCAGGTATTCGATACCCTGGTCGAAGATTGGGAGAATGTCCCTGACGCCCTTTTTATCACCGATAAGGACCATACGCGCGTCACACAACCGGACGACATCCTGGCCGGTAGCGTCATATCGGGTTTCATGCCGCAAATGCTCTTCGGCATTCGGAATGTCTCGGTTCAATCAGGAACCATGGACCTGATTGTCGCTCAGGATTACAACCAGAATCTCACCCCCGACCCGGAATCGGAACAGACTATCAGCGGCACGCTTGACGGAACGAACTGGGATGCAACCAGCCTGCTTTTCTCAATTACGGTTCACGATGCATCTGGCAATGAAATCGGAGACTTATCGCTCTTCGAACCGACTTACCACCTGGACCTCGCTTTGTCGGACGAACAGGTATCGGCCATTTCTCTGGGCACCATCGACGGAGAAATCGTCGCTCAGGAGTTAATTGATATTGTGATGACAGTGGGAGGGATCGATCAGGAAGGATCGGCAAACCTGATCAAAGGCATCTATGGAATCGAAACCGATCAAGCGCTACCTGAACGTTTACCGGCAGCCTTCGAATTTACCTTCGAAAAGGCGGCTTTTTAAAACGATTCCAACTCTATTTTTCAGCCCCGTCGCGACTTGCGGCGGGGTTTTGTGTTGTTTGCACCAAGGACTCGCTTTACTTTCATCTGCGTCTAAATTATGATCGACTAAATGATTAGGAAATTTTCCCGGTACGCTTTTCGTACCGATTGATTCCGACCAAGTTAGGACGACGCGAATGTCACGATATGTCATCCGGTTCCTCCTGTGCCTGTGCCTCTTCGGTTTGTTCGTAGTCGGTTGCGGGGGCAACGAAGAAGCCGACATCTCGCCTGCCGACGGGGATGGCGAAGCCTTGGCGGAATGCGCCACCGATCTCGATTGCGAGGCAGGCAAATTTTGCTCCGCCGCAAAACGCTGCATCAAATCCTGCCGCGTCAATACCGATTGCATCGAAGGATATTGCCATCTAGAATCAGGTCGCTGCGTTGAGTGCCTCGCCGATGCCCATTGCGAAAACTGGGATCCGCAGTCGTATTGCGATTCGCTCTACCGCGTTTGCCGGATCGGTTGCGAAGAATGTCAATCCGATCAAATCTGCGTAGAGGATCGCTGCGTCGCAAATGATGAACCTGACACCGATGGCGATTCCGATTCGGATTCCGAAAACGACGCAGACGATGAGGAACCGGTGGCCGAATGTCCACCCGCGCCGGATGGCATGGCCTGCTTCCCCGACTGCACGGAATGTGTCTCCAACGTCGCCTCCCGCCGTTGCCGAAGCGACGGTTCGGGATTCGAACAAGAAATTTGCCAAGGAAAACAGCTCTGTAACCCCGCCACAGGAGTTTGCGAAGACCCACTCTGTACACCCTACTCACGCGATTGCGAGGGTCAAATCGCCCGTCTTTGCGACGAAGATGGTTTGGGATACACCACCACTGAATGCTCGGGAGCTGAACAATGCCTGGATGGGTACTGTCTGAACATCGCCTGCACCGCAACGGGTCAAATGCAGCTTTACAGTTTCGACACCCATTCCTCCGTCGCCACACCCGACTACCTATGCCGTCAATCGCTGAGTTCAGGCTCAGCTGCGTTTCAGCATTACGACGAACGGGACGGTGCATTGCGCTTCAATGGCTACAGCAGCCGCACCGTTCTGCCTGAATCGGCCGCCCCTTACACCGAAGGTATCACCTTGATGGCTCACGTTCTTCTCGACGGTGAGCCGTCTGGCAACCAAACCTTGATCGCGAAAGGCAGTCCACCCGTCTTCGAGCTGGCCATCGAAAACGGGAAACCGGTTTTTCGCATCCGAACCTCCAACCGAGACCGGATTATCGAAGGCGAAACTCTGTCAAGCGGCCTTTGGCATCATATCGCGGCCACCTTCGACGGGACCACACTTAATTTGTATCAGAATGGAGAACCTTCTGCGATCCCGGCCGAGTTGCCCACCCAACAGTTGATCGACAGTAGCGCGGCTCCACTGACCATTGGCGCAGCCTTGAATACAGATGACAGCCCCGAGCGCTTCTTCAAAGGCAGCCTGGACAATCTATACCTGTCGGAACGTGCTGTTTCCGCCGAAGAAACCGCATATTTCGCCGCAAGCACCCAACCCTGCATCGAATTCACCCCGGATCCCGCACCGGACTGCAGTCGGCTTTGCAAGCGCCAAATCATCCAGGTTCCGGCCCATCAAGCTTGGTCGGGGACGACGGTGGTGCTGCAAAGCGGCGAAAGTTTGTTCGTCGACCCGGGCGGCTGCGCCTCTCCCTCGGAAATCACCGGTTGTATCACAAGCAGCGGGCTTGCCGAGCACGATTGCCCGGACTGCCCGGACGAAAGCGCCCTGCCCTATAGTTTGATCGCCAAAATCAACATCAATGGAACCCCTTTTTACGCCGGCGATCGCCATTTGCTTGTCGCCGGTGAATTCGGCTCGCTGTATCTCGGCATCAACGATGGCTACACGGATGATAATTTGGGTGGTTTTTCCGTTTTCGTGGAACAGGGCTACTGTGATATCAGTCCCTGCCCGGCCGGAATGGCCCCCTTACCCGGTTTGGAAGTCTGCATGGACCGATATGAAGCGTCCTGCGATGCCGCCACCTACACCAACTCACCTTGCAATTCCGGCGACTCGGCCTTTAGTCGCCCCGGTCGTCAACCCTGGACCGAGATCACACCCGGCGAAGCCCAATTAGCCTGTTCACTCGTTGGAAAACGACTGTGCAAGCAATCGGAGTGGTTAAGCGCCTGCCAGGGTGAAGACCAGACAATTTACCCATATGGTGACGATTACCACATATCATGGTGTAACGACCGTAACTACAACGCACCGGACCCGTACGACACCTTCACCCCGTCCGGCTCTCTTTATCTTTGTAGCTCATCCAACGGCCATTTCGATTTAAGCGGCAATGTCGGAGAATATGTTGAATTCGACGATGCCCCCGGACATATTGCGATGTCACCAAGAGGATTTTCCGCGAACATCGACTCGACCTGCAGTGACGATTTGGCTATTTCGGAATCAAGCTGGGTGGTCGGTTTTCGATGCTGTAAAAGCTGGCAACCCTAAACCAAACGGCCCGATCGGAGCGTTCGATGAATCCGGAGAAAGTCCATGCTTGATAATTTCCTGCGTCTCGGACTAGTGTTGTTGCAGGCCTACGCCATCCTGTTCGCCCTGATCGGAGCTCATCGTCTGCGCCGTCGTTACGGACTGGACCTCTACTTCATCTTGGTCGGTGGGTTACTGATTTACATGTGGTGGATGACTCGTCTCGGCATCGACACTCTGCAGTTCGGCGAATTGGATATTCCGGTTGCTTCTGTGGCCTATTTTTCCTCGATTTTCGCTGCCTTACTGCTGGTGTATGTTTCCGATGGGGCTCGTATGGCGCGCCGCCTGATTGTGTCCGTTGTCGCTCTTCAGGCCCTCTTTCTGCTGCTTGAAGTCTTCACTCAGGGGCTCATCAAAGCATCACCTCCTTTGCCGTATCCTCTGCCCCAAAGCTTTCTCGCCTTGCATTGGCAGGAGCTTGTCTGGTCGAGCGTAGCCTTGGTGGCGGATATGGTCGTACTGATTTTAGTCTACCAGTTTCTGCAAAATCGCCTACCCCACCGTTCTCCGACTCTGAAGCTCTTCCTCGCGTTAGCCGTCGCTCTCACACTCGATTCTCTGATTTTCGTTACGGGAACAACGATCGGCGAAACCAGTTACTGGGTCGACTTACTCACACAAGGCATTGGAAAGTGGGTGATGGCCGCCTTGATTGCCCCACCCCTCTCTTTTTACATCCAACGAGAAAGTGGTATCCGCGACGAAACCCGAAATACTTTCGATATCTTCCGTTCGGTGGACGAACTGAGCCGGTCGTTGCACGTCACTAAAACCAAACATGAAGCGTTGCTTTCCCTTCTCCCCTCGACGGTCCTCCTGTTGGATGAGAAGGGCTTCCTGGTGGAAACCAATGCGGCTTTTTTCGAGATGTTCGGTATCGCCCCGGCCGACTCACAGAAGCTGCATTACACGTCTCTGATTCATGCCGACAATCGTCCGCTGATTGTCGCGGATAACAGCGTCCGTCTAGAAGGCGGCGATGTTCCCGAGCACTACCAGATCCGCGCGGTTCGCTCCAACGGATCGACATTTGAAGCGGAGTTTCTGATTCGCCTCATTAGAACCGAAGCCCGACCGACGGGTGTTTTAATTGTGATATCAGACACTTCGCATCTGTACGGCATGGAGTATCGATTGCAGCGGGCAACACAATTGGCCGCGATTTCCGATCTACAGGCTCAGATCGCGTCCAAGACATTGGACCCTCTCGATCGTTTGAACACGGTTCTGCATCAATTGTCGAACGAACCCTTGTCCGAAGCCGACCGAGACTCGTTGCAATCGGAGTTTCAAAGACTCAGAGATTTACTCTCGTCTCTGGGCGATGCACTCACCGGTCTGGAAGTGGGAGATAAAGACGAAGAACACGAGCGTATACCTGTCGAAGATTTGATCAAGCCCGCGCTCAACATTCTCAGCGATCGAATTTCACAGGCAAACATCACCATCCACACGGATTACGGCTCGCCGGCCGCCACGCTGAGCGGGTCGCGCCGTTCATTTATCCAACTTTTCCTACACTTGCTTGACAACGCGACCCACTGGGCAACCCTCTCACCCGATCCCCCACAGGTAAATATCCGCTCCCAATACCGAACGTTATCAAGTGGACGACGACGGCTGGAGATCCAAATCGAAGATAAGGGACCCGGTTTCGACCCGGAATCAACCCCTCGCCTGGCAGATCCATTTTACACAACCGATCCGGACCATCACGTGGGACTGGGGTTGGCTTTTGTCAATCATGTCGTTTCACAATATGGAGGCCGTCTCGAATTACGCCGAGAGGACAATCGAACCATCGTGCGTCTGATTTTCCCACTCGACAAACACCAACATATTCACGAAACATGGGTCGACTAATCGCCGTTTCCGGTATTTTCGTTTGCTCTCAGCCCTGCAATGGTGTAACATATATAGGTCTAAGTTTCTGATTCTCTTGCCGAAAGTCCGGCGCGTTTCGAAAGGTGTTTTTATGGCTGAAGCGAAAAAAGCAAAAGGTACGCATTTGTCTGAAGGAATGGATGCACCCAAATTCTTTCTGGCGGCTACAACCGGAGTCAAAGTTCGTCTGGAAGATTTCAAAAACGCCAATATCGTTATCCTGTATTTCTATCCCAAGGATAACACACCGGGATGCAAGCAGGAAGGCCTGGAATTTCAAAACTATAAGACGCAATTCAATCGAAACGGCACAATCGTTTTAGGCATCAGCCCCGACAGCATGGAAAGTCATCGAGCATTCTGTAAGAAGAATAAATTGACCTTCCCACTTTTGGTCGACACCGGTTCCAAAGTGGCCACCAAGTATGGAGTCTGGCGTGAAAAAACGCTGCTTGGACAAACCTTTACAAGCGTGCGCCGTACCACCTTCGTTATCGGCAAGGATGGGAAAATAAAGAAGATTTTTGAGAGAATGAAAATTGCCGGTCATGCAAAAGCCGTCTTGGAATTTGTAAAGAAACTTAAAAAACTCGAAGAATCCGGCGGGACCGTTCCTGCAGGCCGTAAAACAACCAAAACGGCAGCTAAATCAACTAAAGCGGCGGCTAAACCAACCAAAGCGGCGGCTAAACCAACCAAAGCGGCAGCCAAGCCAACCAAAGCGGCAGCCAAGCCAACCAAAGCGGCGGCCAAACCAACCAAAGCGGCCGCCAAACCAACCAAAGCGGCCGCCAAACCAACCAAAGCGGCCGCTAAGCCAGCCAAAACATCAAAGACTAAAGCCACCCAAAAGGCGACACCCGCAAAAAGCGTGAAAGCTAAAAGCACGGTAAAAGCTACACCCAAGAAAACAACCAAACTGAAAAAGACAACCAAATCCTCCGAAAAAACCAAGTGACGAGTTTCCGAAAGCATTAGGCGCACTCACGCCTTTGCTGTTTGAATGAGTTTCACGAAAACACAGTCTAGCCGTTGGAGTGGTTCAAACAGATCTCCAGGCACTTTCTGTTGCTGCAAAAAGACACCTATCCTTAAAGTTTTACATTAGCCAATAAAGAGCAGAGAAGCCGCTCCGCATGCTAGGTTCAAGCCATTGCGTTTGGGGATGTCGGGGTTTGTCTTCGAGTGATACGTGCAGAATCAGCGACCAATCCGTCGGCAAGTTGCCTTCAGGCGATACGATGAGGCCAAAGGCGTCCGGAAGAGAGTCCCCGGACGGATTCTTGCTTACCGTATGAGAAAACGATGATTCTTAGAATTCAAACAGCAGACCAACCAAAAAATGATGGTCGGAAAGATCGAACGAATCGCCGATCCAGAAATCGTTGATTTTCGCGAAAGTTCCCTCGGCATACAGATACGTATTATTCACACCGACATCATGATCGAATTCGTTGGCCAATCTTCGATCGATGATATCAAGGCAAAACTGCAGTCCGTAACTGACATGGAAGCCGAAGGTTCCTCCGTATCCTTTAGCCTCACCGCCTCCCGCTTTTTCGTAGCTCGAAACACTGCCACCCTGGTCGGTGATCCACCAGATGTGATAGTCCAGTCCAAGCTTCGCGTAAGGAACCAACGGAACGCCGTAATCTTCCCAAACATTCGAGAAACGGTAAACTCCCGAAAGCTTGAATGGCATCATATTGAACTTGGTGGTGTCGGACGATTTTGTTCCATCGGGGAACAGGCCCTTTCCTTTGGCCTGAAAATAGCCGAATGCAGCCTCGATACCAACCGTACCGAAACCTTGCCAAAGAAAGCGCTCAAGACCAAGCTGGAAGGTAAAATTCAGTTTGTCACCGAAGATATCCTTGCTCGGCGAAGAGGTATCAAATTCATCATCGATATAGCGAAGTTTGTACGCGCCAAACCCGGCATGAAACGTCCAGTTCTTGGGGCTCAGCGCCATATCATGTTCGTACCCGCCTTCCCCATGGACAATCTCTTCAATCGGTCGTTCCTCCGTGACTTCGTCACGCGGATTTGTTGTCCGCACCGGCGAAACATACCCAGCCGCGGCTGCGGCGGCATCGTCGCCATCCGTCTCTTCTTCAGCCCAATCTCGATCGGATTCGTTTTCAACGAGATCGGACTCATCCGCCACGGAAGTCTCGGCCAACGGGGGATCATCAAGGGATTCCACTTCTGTCGGATTTTCTTCCTGGGCTTGTAAATTGGCCAATCCCGCAAAAAGTGGAGTCAACAACAGGGCGATAAACGCCATCAAAGCGACAGCGGGTTTCAGTACGAGGCATTTCATACCCGTACCCCCTTTCCGGTCAAAACAAATCGGTGTAGTCCCCACATGACCATACTGGCCGTAAGAAGCAAGATGATCTGGGCCATAAGCGACCACTCCAGAATGAGATGCAACATCAACCACAACGGAAACAGCGCCGAGCGAGTCATGCGACCCAAAGTTGGATGAGATTGCACCACACGCGCTGCCGGAGGACTAACCTGATAGTACAAATCAATCAAACTGCGCCCCAAGTCGCTTTGAGCCAGAACACGATCACGAAAGAGTCTGAAAGTCCGAACTTCCGGGGCATCATAGGAACCGTAGGCGGCTGTGGCAATGAAGCAGAATCCTCCGTCCTCGTTGCCCCCCGCCTTCTTGTAAAGTTCCCAGAAATCGTCTACTTCCTGGGGAGAACCGACAATCGCATCCGACCAATAATTGCTTTCGTTTCCGGCCAAATCAACCGCCAATCCAAGGATTTCATAAGTCACCCCATTGGACAAGCCGGAAATTCTGTAAGATCCGCCCGAACCATCGCTACTAGTGGGATAGGGACTGATACAACCTTCCGGATCTCCGGCCCCTTCCAACTTGTCTCCGTCGACCACGGCTAGATCTCCATCGACCGGCTCAATCGGATCGTCGCCATCGACCGGATCATCACCATCAACCGGATCTGAATCTAAATCGCCATCCGTATCGGTTTCGTCCTCGGAAAAGGCGAAATCGTCGTCCCCATTGGACAAAGACAACGAAAACGAACCCAAATCCACGTTCCGTTCAGGTTCACTTTCAATCGCCGTCGCCGCTACCGCATCGACATCGCCATCGACATCGCCGACGTCGCCATCTTCCGTATCATCAGTTTCGCCGATCGCTCGCACACAGAATTTGACGGAAAAACCGGGCTCGGTATTGCCTGCCTCAGAGGTTAACGTCGTCTTCCAGGAAACCGTCAAACTCTCCTCTCCAGGTTCAGCATCCGTCAACTCGACCTTCCCCGGAGGATCTTCGTCAATATGAATGGTCAGCGAGTAGTCGGGGGAATCATTGACCTCGATATCGCCATCCGAGGTGGTTGCGGTATCCGTGTCGCTATCGCCATCTTCATCCGTCGTCGTGGTCCCGGTGGAATAATCCGCCTTCAAAGAGACCTCGTAGGAATACACTGGATCGCCACCCGAAAGACCATTTGCTGCAGTGGAACTCGCCGAAATAAGGTTGGCTGTTGTAAAGGACAAAGTCGCGGTCGATCCGGAAAAGTCTCCCTGATCATACAAAAAACCGGTACTTGCATCACCGATACGCATCGACCAGCCCGTAACATCGCTATCGCTGTCAGCGGTAACAGACATCGTGATTTTAATCAAGGCATCTTCAGCGGCATAGATTTTGTCCAGGTCGGAAACGTCATCGCTATCGACCTGCACCTCAGTGACAGTCAAACTTACGCCGCCGAAAGCCGATATCGGAGCCAACAACATGAAAGCCGAAATCAGCCAAATCAAGCGTCCAAGCGTTTCAGATCCGCATATCATCCAACACCTCCATGGGAGCCGCACAGGTCGAAGAGCAAACGTCGTCGCAGGAGAAGCTAGCAAGAGAAATGCCAGGATTCAATAAAAATCGATGTTCAGCTATGTATATGTATTTACAGCATATATCTCTGCACAAAATCGGACGGTCTCGAATAATGCCGATTCATTCGCGTGGCCCCCTCTACATTCACGGACAGAATGTCATTTTTAGCGGATTTTGCCGATATTCGTGACAATTTGTCAGTCGGATAGCTCTCTCAAACCGATCACAAAAAAAAACGGGAGAACACGTGTAATTATAGTGCCTTTTTAATCTCACCAAGGCGATCGACCACAACACGCAAACGTGCTTGGTCGGCATTCGGAAGATTGATCATTTTTTCCAAGCGCTTGCTCAGTTTTTCGACGGTTTCCAAAGCATCTTTATGACTCGTCAACTCACCTTCACTTTGGTCGAGGTTTTTGAGAGCAATCGAAAGATGCGCGGAAAGCGCCAGCAACAGACGACGAGTCTCGATGGCATCCCGAGGCTTCATTGCGTCTCGGACTTTTCGAATGATCTTGTCGACATCCATTGTCGTCTGTAAACTCAGATGATATGCGTGGAAAAGTTTCGACCGAACCAACCCCATAAGCCAACCTCATTGATCTTTTCTAAATCTTAAAACTGATGATGGATAACAACGCCTCGGATAAAGTGCTCCATTCTTTACATAATCGGTAATAGGCACAACGCAGTTGAGTGGAATTTCATGATTTTCCAACTTTTTTTGATTTCGTTTCTTCCAATTCAGCCACATTTTCTTCTGTTTTCTTGCGCCAACGGGCAAGGCGCTGGGAAATGGCGGCTTCTTCCCCCTGACCCGACGGTTCATAGTATCGCCGATTAGCCAATTCATCCGGCAGATAGCATTCTTTCACATGGTGGTCGTTATAGCTGTGCGGGGTATTTGTATGATGCCCCATAACCGAGCTGTTTCATAAGCGATGTCGGGGCGTTACGCAAATGCAAAGGAACACCCAGTGGACCGTGCGTGTTTGACGTCTTTCAATGCGGCAAAATAAGCTTTCAAGGCACTGTTCGACTTCGGAGCACAGGCCAAATAAGTCGCGGCCTGTGTCATCGGCAACAACACCTTCCGGAAGACCGATAAACCGAAATGATTCCATGGCATTCAACGCCACTCGCAAGGGCCCCCTGAGTCGGCTGACCCGATGTCTTCCGAAGCAAAGATCACCATTCGCCGTAAGATAAACATCGGATCTTCTCCCGACTCCAGCATGCGCGCCATCCAATAAACGGCCGCGTCGGGGTCGGACCCCTCGTAAACTCTTGATAAAAGCGGGAAATGACGTTGTAGTGTTCTTCCCCGGCTTTGTCGTAGAGCAATTGTTTCTTCTGCTGCGCCTCGGAGACGATCTCAGCCGTTATTTCTCTCAACCCGGCTTCCTCGGCCAGATCAACCGCCGCCTCCAGCGTGCTCAGTGATCGTCGCGCGTCTCCGTAGCTGCTTTCCGCCAGAATTGTCAAAGCATTCTCAGATATTGCAACTCCACGCGCTCCGAGTCCGTTGGTCTCATCGGTAAGCGCTCGTTTGACGATCTCTCGGATGTCATCAGGCGATAAAGCTTTGAGAGTCAAGACCTTGCAGCGGGACAACAACGCAGCATTAACCTCGAAACTGGGGTTTTCGGTGGTCGCTCCGATCAGAGTTATCAACCCTTTCTCAACATGTGGCAGAAAGGCGTCCTGCTGCGCCCTTGTTGAAGCGGTGGATTTCATCGACAAACAGGATGCTGCGACGTCGATAGAATTTTTTTTCCTCGCGCGCCCGCTCGATAATAACCCGAATTTCTTTCACCGAACCAAGTACGGCACTGTAAAAAACGAAACGCGAGCGTGTGGATTTGGCAATGATGGCGGCAAGAGTGGTTTTACCCGTCCCTGGCGGTCCCCATAGAATCATGGATGGCACATGGTCACGCGCGATGAGCTGCCGTAGAAAACGCCCTTCCCCCCACCAGATGTTGTTGCCCCATGAAATCTTCGAGCCGTCGAGGTCGCATGCGTGCCGCCAACGGCGCATCGCGCCCTTTGTCATCTTCCAGATTCCGATCGAACAAATCCGCCACCATGCCACTTCCTCACTCATAATCCGTTCTTCTGTTTCTAGCCGAGAACAGAGCGGCTGTAAAGGCAATCCTGCACGCCGTTCCAGGTTGATAATACCTTGCCATCTATTACGAAGAGAGAACCGTCTATTCCACTTGACAGGCGATTGACGCTAAAGTAGGCTAAATCGCGATTATGGAGAGTAACAAGCAAAATCCTTCCAAAACGTGTGAGCACGCTTTACATGAATGTTACCCGCTAGGAATATCTTCGAACGTCGGAATAAGGAGAGAAGTCCATGACCTATCGTCGCCCCCCTAACCGGGTTGGCCGTATTTGTTTTATTACTGGCCACCTTCAACGCTTGGGCCGCTCCCAACGCTTTGACATCCTTCCAATCGCAACACCCCGGAGCCAAAGCGCTTTTCACTGAAAACCAGGATGCTCCACGCCTGCTTTATGATTTTGCAGCCGCAACTGTAAAAACGGGTTCCGATGAACTGAAAGCACGCGATTTTCTGCGGCGCAATACCAAGCTGATCGGTCTCAGCGACGTTTCCGAATTGCGCTTTGACCGACGTTACAACCTCGGTAAAGTGCGCGCCTTGCGCTTCACGCAAGAATGGCAAGGGATCCCGGTCTATCTGGGTCAGGTAAATGTTGTGCTAAACGATAAAGACGAAGTCGTTCGCGTACACAATCAAGCCCTCTCAATCAGGAATTTGAACCCTGTCCCGACTATTTCCCCTTATGAAGCCATCGCCGAAGCCTGGGCATCGGTATACGGTTTTCCCACCGATTCATTACGTACAACCGAAATGGATACGAAGCAAACCAAGCTTTACATCTGGCAAACGGCCGGAAAAATGCGGCTGGCTTATGCGGTCGCGATGCCTTTGCCGTTCCCCACGGAACGACGGATCGCTTTTGTAGACGCCCATAGCGGTGAATTCCTGATGAGCCTGAACCAGGTTGTGTTCATGAAACAGGCGGATGTGTTCGAGTACAATCCGGGTGCCGACGAGCAAGGCACCCTGGTCACGCGCGACATGCCCTTCCTAAGTCTGCCGGCAACAGCAGGCGACCCGATCCAAACCGAAGGCGAAAAACATTATGCTTTGAACTGCCCCGACGAAGGCGGCACGATGACCGTTCCTTTCCTGGGTAGCGTCCCGGTCTGCACCGAACGCCATGTTGCCGAGGCTGACGCCAACGGCGATTTTCTGCTTACCCCGGCTTTCGGCAACTGGGAGGATGCGGGCGTTTCCGGTGATGAATTCTCGGAGTTGCACCTGTTCTATCAGGTCGGAATCATCTATCAATACTTCCTCGATCTTGCCATGGAAATCGATAGCACCACTCCTCCGTTTACCTCGCTTGAACAGCAAAAGCTTCGCTGCATCGCCAACTTCAAAATGCTTGATTACGAAGCTCTTTTAGGTGGGGGCATTCCCACCGACCTGATTCCTTTCGATAACGCTTTTTATTCGCCGACCGGCGGGATCGTCCCCCAGCTCTATCCCCAGGAAGACTCGATCGTTTTCGGCCAGGGTACGGACATCGACTTCTCCTACGATGGCGAGGTCGTCTTCCACGAATTCACCCATGCCGTTATCGATTCCACGATCAAGCTGACCAGCATCATCGCCGATCAGTACGGCCTGGCAACCGATCCGGGGGCCATGAATGAAGGCTTCGCCGACTTTTTCTCGGCCGCTTACGTGGGCGACCCCAGTCTGGCGGAATATGTGGGCAACGCTTTCGGCGACAACGTGGCTTTGCGCGACCTTGAAAACGACAAAGTCTGCCCCGACGATGTAAAAGGCGAAGTGCACGACGACTCCGAATGGTGGTCGGGTGCTTTGTGGGAAATCCGTGAATGGCTGATCACCGATGGAGCGGATGCGGATGAAGTGGCTGCGGTGATTTTCGAAGGCTTACTGGAACTGAGCCAGTCGCCGACCTTCACGCAGGGAGCCGTGACGATCGCCTCTCATGTCGAAGATTGGTATGGAACGGATGCCAAAGCCGCTGCCGAGAATATTTTCCAGGCTCGCGGCATCTGGCCTGCTCACTGCAACCGCGCCGTCCCCACGGAAGAAAACGAATTCTTCGAAATGATTACTTTGTACGATAATGGCAGCAGCGGCCTTTCTCCCTTCACACCGGGATTTTTCCAATTCAAACTGACGGTTCCCGCGGATGTCGACTACATCCGGGCCGATTTCAACAGCATCGCCCAGGGCGGACTGGTCGGCGGATCGATGGACATCAAGTACCTGGTCAAAAAAGACGGTCCGGTGCTCTTCGCCTACACCGACGACACCGTCTCGGCTACCTACGATCTCGAAGCCGAGGCCGCCGAGTGGGAGTCGACCAATCCGCAGCTCGACAAATACGTGGCTCTCATCATGCCGGAGGGCGGCGGATCTTTCGTCGCGGGTGATTACTACATCGCCATCGCCAACACCAGCTCGGGCGGCGGCAGCTTCATGGGCGGCGGTTCCTACATGATGGGGCATGTATTCACCTTCGGCGAAGGCGAAGCGCCCTGTCACACCGACGCGGATTGCCCGGCTTGCAATATCTGCAACGACACCCACGCCTGTGAAGTCATCGTGCCGGAATGCGACACCGATGCCGACTGCGAAGACGACGAATTCTGCGACATCGGCGATTGCGGCGGCTTCTGCGAGGCGCTTCCGGTGGACGGCGACGATCCCGACGGCGATGATCCCGATGGGGACGACCCCGACGGCGACAACCCGGACGGCGATGAGCCGGGAATGCACCACCAGCGTCGATTGCGGGCCCTGTAAACTTTGCGCCAACGGCTTGTGCGTGGATATCGCCCCCGAATGCGAAGCGGACGACGACTGCGAAGAAGGCGAAATCTGTGCTGAAACCGACTGTGGCGGTTTTTGTCAGGAAGCCCCCGACGGCAACGAGCCCGATGGCGACGATTCGGACGATGATGACGACGACGAAGGCGGCTCGGGTTCGTCGAGTTCGAGCGGCTGCCGTCAAAGCGGCTCCACACCGGCTATGGCCTTGCTTCTGCTCATGCTGGGACTGGCCGTCCGCCGTCGCCTGCGCGCCTGATCCTTCCTTTCATCTGCGCATCTTGGCCGCCCTTCGGGGCGGCTTTTTTGTGGACGGGTTTGGTGGACGTGCTTCGCGGATCCTAGCCGACAACCGATGAATCAAATTACTCGTTTTATTTCAGACACATAGAAATCCATAGGAACACGTTATAAACTGTTTATCCACACCTTTTCGGCTACTTATTCACACTATTTCCGCGTAGATCAGGCGATCTCATCACACGTTATCCACGTTACCACTCGCGTTTATCCACAATCTTCCCGATGGTTATCAACAGCTTATCAACAATTTGTCAACAAGGATTCGGCGTTACGCACGAAACGAGGTTGTATTTCGGCATTCGAGTGCCGCTGCCCAATCCGGACGAACGCAAGCCGCGCGTCTCGATAGGTGGCCTTCGGAGCGGCTGGTCGGTTTAGCCGGGTTGGGAATAGACGACCGCGCCTGCGTGTCTAAAGTTATGAAGGCTCTACACTCAACACGTTCAACATGAAAGGGTCACACCATGGTATCAGTCAAAAAAAGCCCGAAGGAACTCATCACCCAAAGTCACTGCTGGGTCTGCGGCTCGGAATGCATCGACGAGTCGGGCAAGGAGACCACCCACTGCCAGCTTTGCGGCGAAAAGGTGGTGAAAAGCCCCGACAACATCGCCCTGCCCTGCTGCGACAGCGACAAGGACTGCTGGTGCTCCTGATTCCAGCCCCTTAGCGATCCCGTAACCACCCCATATTTCCCCCACGGTCGCCCCGGCGGCCGTTTTGCGTGCGGGTGGAGAGTTCCGTATTACATCCGCAATATCGTATAGTTACAAGAACTTCTTGATTCCCGACCAATCATGTCGTATACATGTAGGTGCCACTTACCCCACAACCGGACAGCGCAGCAAGATGTGACACAAGCCAATCACAGCGGGGCTGGCGATGGATCGTTTGAGAGAGGCGGTCGAATGTCGGGATTGAAACGGACATTTTTATTCAGCGCTTTATCGGGTTTGACCTTTTTGGGCATTTCCGTTTGGGTTTTGGGGCTTTCCTCCGACCAACTGCTCTATTACGCAGTGGCTGCGTTTGCCGGAATGGTGATCGGTATTGCGGGCAGTTCATTTGTCGCCGCGTTCCAAGAAGGTAAAAAAGTCTCTGATAACACCGAAGACATCCTCGATAAACGCTTTAAAACCTGGAATGCGAACCTGCCCTTCGATCCGAAGAAGCATTCACTAAGCCGCAAGCTCTTGGTGGCGCGCCACGCCATCGTTCCCCGTTTCGGACGCGACGACAAAATCGCCGATGTTGAGGCTTGGTGCCTGCGTGACGAGGCGTTGTCGTTGTGGGTGGTGCAGGGCGAAGGTGGTGTGGGTAAAACGCGGCTTTACCTTGAAGTGATGGACCTGATCAACACCGGGAAACTCCGCTTGAAAGGCAATTGGCAGGCGGCGTTTCTGCGGGATCATGCGACGAAAAGGCCGGGCTTTGCGCGTGAATTTCGCGAAATCCTGCAGCTTGGCCATCATTTCCTGATCGTCGTCGATTATGCCGAAACCCGCCCTGACGAAGTTCGGCAGTTGGTGGAGGTGCTGCACGACAACGCCGCCGGTCGCCGCCTTCGCGTGGTGTTGATCTGCCGCCGTGTAAGTGATTGGTGGCAGCATCTCAAAGCCGCAGTTCCCGAACAGATGGGCCAGATTTTCGACCTGGCCCCGATCAAGTCACACAGCGCCCTGGCTTTACCCGAAAACGAGCGCTATTCCGCTTTCGAGCAAGCCATCGAGGCCTTCAAGAAAAAAAATCTACCCATCAAACAAACCGATCTCGCCCAACCCAAGCTTGAGAAGAAGCACTTCGAGCGCATGCTGTTTATCCACATCGCCGCCCTGGCCTGGATGGATGGCCAGATTTTGGAGAACGATGGCGACCTGCTGCAATTCGTACAACAGCGCGAACGAGATGTCATCCAGCGCAAGGCCAACAGCCGGGGTTTGGATGTCGAAACACACGCCAGCCGCCTGGCCTGCCTCGAACGCGCCGTGGCGTTGGCCACCTTGCATGGCGAGATCGACGACTACGAATTCTTAAAGCAGTCCATGATAATACTGGGTGAACACACCGATATTCCCAACCATTTGGAATCCGCCATCGAGGTGTTGGTCGATCTTTACGGCGAACGGGAACAGAAGCGCTTCAGTCGCCTGCGCGGCCTGGAACCGGACCTGATCGGTGAGTTCTGGATCGAGCAGGTGCTCGCCACCGATGAAGGCCAACGCGTGCTCGAAGCGGCCTTTTCACCCCAGGCATCCGAGCGCGGTGTGAAACAAGGCATCACCGTTTTGGCACGCATCGTGCGCCGAAACCCGGCAGCCAGCGCATGGCTGGCCTTGGCTTTCGCTCAGGATCTCACGCGCTTGGGCCGCATTGGTATCGAGGTTGCACTGCAAGAGGCCCTCCCTGAAAACGATCCGTCCCTCAGCGATCCACTGGGCCTGGCCCTGGCGCAAGCTTTCGAAAGCACGCAGAATGTCGAGGCGGCGAAGGCTTTACACAGTGCATTTCCACTTGAAACCGTTTGCCTGCGTGAAGCGGCGACGGCAACAAGGCAAATTCTACTAAACCATGCAAAACGCACGAATAATCTTGAAGAAGCTGCTCTCTATGCCAACAACCTTGCCGTGCGTCTCGGCGCTCTTGGAGAACCAGAAAAAGCGCTCGATGCCAGTTTAGAAGCCGTCGAAATCTACAAAGAACTCGCCCAAAAAAGACCCGACGCGTTCAAACCTGACCTCGCTATGTCCCTCAATAACCTGTCAAACCGCTACAGCGAACTCGGACAAAGAGAAAAAGCGCTCGATGCCAGTTTAGAAGCCGTCGAAATCTACAAAGAACTCGCCCAAAAAAGACCCGACGCGTTCAAACCTGACCTCGCAAGCTCCCTCAATAACTTGTCTGTTTTCTACAGCGAACTCGGACAAAGAGAAAAAGCGCTCGAAGCCATATTAGAAGCCGTCGAAATCTACAAAGAACTCGCCCAAAAAAGACCCGACGCGTTCAAACCAAACCTCGCAAGCTCCCTCAATAACCTGTCCGGTTGCTACAGCGAGCTCGGAAAAAGAGAAAAAGCGCTCGATGCCATATTAGAAGCCGTCGAAATCCGCAAAGAACTCGCAGAAAACAGGCCCGACGCGTTCAAACCTGACCTCGCAAGCTCCCTCAATAACCTGTCAAACCGCTACAGCGAGCTCGGACAAAGAGAAAAAGCGCTCGAAGCCATATTAGAAGCCGTCGAAATCTACAAAGAACTCGCCCAAAAAAGACCCGACGCGTTCAAACCAAACCTCGCAAGCTCCCTCAATAACCTGTCAAACTGCTACAGCGAACTCGGAAAAAGAGAAAAAGCGCTCGAAGCAAGCTTAGAAGCCGTCGAAATCCGCAGAGAACTCGCCCAAAAAAGACCCGATGCGTTCAAACCTGACCTCGCAAGCTCCCTCAATAACCTGTCTGCTCGCTACAGCGAGCTCGGAAAAAGAGAAAAAGCGCTCGATGCCATATTAGAAGCCGTCGAAATCCGCAAAGAACTCGCAGAAAACAGGCCCGACGCGTTCAAACCTGACCTCGCAAGCTCCCTCAATAACCTGTCTGCTCGCTTGACCGATGTTGATCGCCACCAGGAAGCCATGGACGCCAGCCTGGAAGCCATCGATATCCGGCGCGAACTCGCTCAAAAATATCCCGATGCCTTCAACCCTGATCTGGCCACCTCATTGTTTAATATATCCATTGACTTCGAACAGTTCAATCGTCCTGAAGAGGCGCATGACGCCTGCAAAGAATCCCTTCAAATCATTTCTCCCTACTTTCTTGCCTTGCCCCAGGCCTATTCAAATTGGATTGTGGACCCACTAAACCGCTATTTAAAACTCTGCAACGCCATCCACCGCCAGCCCGATGTCGAGTTGATCGGCCCTATCATACAAAAGCTGATCGAGATCGGAGCCATTGAAGCCCCGGAAGAAAGTGCCTGATTCCGCTATCCCTTTCGCTTGCACCCAATGGGCGGCTGGGGTAAACTCCGCAATAGATGGACTTTTTGCAGGGAGCCAAACATGGAGCGTGAACGGGCGGATCGGATTCAACTCGGCAAGGATGCCTATCGCAACGGCGATTATCGCCTGGCGCTGAAGCACTTCACCGCCGTGATCGAGCAGAACGACGGCTACGCCGATGTCTTCCACCTCATGGGCGTGATCTTTCACTCCATGGGCGATCTGCTGGCCGCACGCGGCGCTTTCGACCGCGCCCTGGCCATCAATCCGCAATTCGAAGAAGCCCGCATCAATTATTTCATCCTGCTCAACGAGTTGGGCGAGAAAGAGCTGGCCGAACGCTGGAAACCCGCCGTCTCCGGCGCGGACGGCTGGAATGGTCTTCCCAAAAACGTGCGCGGACGGCTGGCCAACCTGCGCAGGGAAATCGCCCAACTTTACCTGCAATGCAACCAGGGCGAGGCGGCCGTCGAGGAATTCACCAAAGCCCTCGAACTGGCTCCCCATTACCACGATATTCGCCTGCTCTACGGCAACTGTCTGCGCGTGCTCGAACGCTACGAGGCCGCCGCCGCCGAGTATCGCCGCATCCTCGACCAGAAACCCGATTACCATCCGGCGCGCGTTTTTCTGGGCCTGTGCGACTACTTAACCAACGTTCCCGACCGCGCCCGTAAAGAATGGGAACAGGTGCTCGCCGCCGAACCCGAGAACGCCCTGGCCAAACTCTATCTTTCCAAGCTTAACCCCGCGCCCTAAGCGGTCGTCTTTCCACGAGGTTTTTCATGCAGCGCTTCGTTTATCCACTCTTTGTCATCCTGTTTGTCTGCCTCTTCAGCGTGCCTTCCTTCGCCGCTCCGAATAACAACGATGCCGCCTTCTACCGCGTCCCGATCCACTCGCGCGCCCAGGTCGACCTGCTGGCCGCCGCCGGGGTGCAAATCCGCCATCGCCTGCGAGAAGGCGTCGTGCTGCGTCTCGACGAAAAGCAGCGCATCCGACTGGAATCGCTGGGCTTCGCGCCGACCTACCTCCCGCGCGACCCCGCCCTGCCCTCCAATGAGTCGCTACGCGCCGAAACCTGGCACGACAACAGCGGCGTCGGCAGCGTCCTCGACGCCATCGCCACCGCCCATCCGGCCATCGCGCGTCGTTTCACCCTCGGAACCTCCGTCCAGGGTCGCAGCATCCACGGACTCGTGATGAGCGACAACGTAAACAGCAACGAAAACGAGCCGGAAGTCCGCATCGCGGGGTGTCACCACGGCAACGAGTATATGTCGGTTGAAATTCCACTGCTTTTCGCCCAGTACCTCGCCGACAATTACGGCACCAACAGCACCGTCACCGATCTGGTCAACGGGCTTGAAATCACCTTCATTCCGCTGGTCAATCCCGATGGCCGCGCCTATGGTCAACGCGAAAACGCCAACGATATCGATCTCAATCGCAACTATGGCTATCAATATCGCGGCGGCGACTGGTCGGGCGACTACGACAACTCCGGAGCGTTTTCCCAGCCCGAAGTCCGCGCCTTCGCCGACCACCACCTGGAACGCAACTTCGTCTTATCCCTCAGCTTTCACACCACCGCCGATTACGTGAACTACCTGTGGAACTACACCTACCGCGCCAGTCCCGACGAGGCGTACTTGATCACGCTGTCCGACCTCTTTGCCGCGCCGACCGGTTACACAACCATCAACGGCTACGACTGGTACCAAACCTACGGTGACACCAACGACTTTTCCTATGGCTCACGCGGTGATCTCGATTGGACCATCGAAACCGAAAACATCAATATTTCGGGAACCTACGCCAAAAACCAAGCGGCCATCCTGGCCCTGCTCGCCCGCGCCCGCGATGGCGTCCACGGCGTTGTCACCGATGCCGACACCGGCGACCCGCTGCACGCCATGATTTTGGCCGACTCGCCCCATTGGCCCGTCTACACAGACCCGATTGCTGGTGATTATCACCGTCTCTTGCCCACCGGAAGCTACGATTTCACCGTCTGGTCGCCGGGCTACGAAGCTCAGCGCATCACCAGTGTCACCCTATCCGAAGATCCCGAACGCGGACTACAGGCCACCCGCAACGTGCAATTGGTCCCCGGTGGCGGCTATTACGCACTCCAGACTCCGGCCGTCGAAGCGGACATGAGCAACCTCACCGAGTCCGTGGCCGCGCTCGGCCCGCCCGACGAAGCGGCATTTTCGCTCTCCCAACACGGTTTCGCCGTGCTGGATATGTGGGTCGACATGGAAAACGGCGTCGGCAACGAATTGACCGTCTACGAAGGCGCCCCTTACAACGGCGATCCCTATCGCGTTTCCGTCTCGAACGACTACACCGGGCCGTGGACCTATCTCGGCGATGCAAGCGGCGACGCCTTTTTCGATCTCGCCGCAATCGGAACTGAAACCGTCCGCTACGTCAAGATCCAAGATCGCAGCAGTAGTTCAAGCGGCAGCTACCCCGGCTTCGACCTCGACGCCGTCGAGTATCATCCGCCCAGTGCGACCGATGGCGATGTGGATGGCGATTTGGACGACGAAGATGAAGGCGAGCAGGAAAACACGGAAGATGGCGACCTCGAATTCACTGAAAGCGATGGAGATCTTGAGGAAAGCACTGAAAACGATATCGATGTGACAGAGCAAGACATCGCCGAAGCGGACCTGGATCTCTCGCCCGATGGCGATGAGGACACGTATCCAGACGGCGACAACGACGCCTGCGGTCCGCGCTTCTCCTGTTATCGCTTGACACTCCTGCATGACGACCTATGCCGGGAAACGATCAGCCAAGGCATCTTCGATATCGTAAGCTGCAATGAAACCATCCTGCAAGTCTGCGGCATCTGCAAAGACACTCCCACAAGCCTTGTCTTCACACATAGTGGCGATGACCGTTTCGAAGACGACATGGGTTGCACCCTGGAATGGGACGCCTCGGAACAAGCTTACGCGCTCAACGGCGTTTGTGGCCTGGGTTACTACGACAGCGCTTGGCTTGAGGAAGCCGACTGCAACCGGCTGGAGGGCGGCGTGAGCTGTGAAAGCCACTGTGAAGGATGCTCGGACGGCGACTTTGAGGCTGCGGACACTCCAGTGGACGATGGCGATGATTCAATCGACGGTGACGAACCGGGCGACGACGACCTGTCCATCGATGGCGATTCTCTCAATGACGACGACGATTCCGATGAAGGCGATGATGGCGGGTCCGGCTCCGGCGACAGCGGCTGTTCTTCCTCCCCTTCCGGCGGAAACGCCGCTTTCACGTGGCTGCTTCCTCTTCTTGTTTGGGGGATTCTGCGCAGGCGTAAAACACGTCTCGTTTCCTGAGGTCGGACCAGGCAACAGACTCTTACAAGCTGTGTTTTTTTCTAAGGAATCCTTGACAAAGCCCACACAGAGTGATAATCAATCATACCTCTTTCGGCGTGTAGCGCAGCTTGGTAGCGCGCTTGGTTCGGGACCAAGAGGTCGGAGGTTCAAATCCTCTCACGCCGACCATTTTTAGCTAGTGAAAACGGCGGGTTGCAAAACTCGCCGTTTTCTTGTGCCCAAATAGTGCCTAACCCGCGCACGCAAAATCCAGCAAACGAACCGCTTCATGCCTCGCATCCGCGTCCTGTACCAAAACTCATCTGGCAATAACATTGATGGACGATTCGTTCTGAACCTACAGCCATCTACCATCCAAATTGATGTTTATCCTTTTTCAACCTGTATTTCTCGATATCGATCACCATCGAATGGAATTCAATTTCAAACCACTGATCGAAGACGTCATTCGAACGGTCTTGAGGCCATAAGTGGGAAGCGTTGGCATTGTACCAACCGCTCAATTCAGCTTCAAATAGGCTCGGCTTGAGAGTTTCAATATACTCGTAGGCTATATCAAGCACCTCAATGTCTTCAATCAGGTATATATTGTGCTCACTATTTACATAGGCCAAGGTGAATTCCGTTTGGTGCTCAGGCGGATCGTGAGTCTTGCTTGTAAAAGTAAGCCAGTCGACGAAAGGCTGTTTCTTTTTCACCAATATCGCTTGCCGGTTGATTGCCCTCATCGCAATTCTTCCTCGCCGTAGTGCAGCCGGAAGTGTAACAGTGATCAGCTATACCGGCTGAAAGGTTCTGGTTCCACTCATGCCGCCTCCCGGTAGTAGTACTTCAGCATTCCGCCCAGACGCTCGCGACACGCCACCTCTCCCGTGCTTTTCCCTGCGGTGGCATCCGGATCAATCAATTGGCCGTCAAGGCCCTGATGGAAACGTTCTCCGTTGTAGTACCGGACATACTCGAACACCGCACGGCGCAGATGGCCCTCACCAAGCGGAATCATACGGTTTAAACACTCTGATTTTATTGATAAAACAAACCTTTCCGCGTAGGCGTTCAGATTCGGGCTGTGGGCCGGAAGACGCACGGGATCGACACCACTGTCGGACAACATCTTGCGAAAAGCGGGGGTAAAAAGAGGATCCCGGTCCATAATGAGATAGCGCATGTCCAGAAGAAAACCATCGAAGGCGTCAGTCATATTCCGCACCATCTGCTTCATCCACTCCTAGTGAGCCTGATTGGTGATCCCAGCGATATGAACCCGGCGAGTCGCCAAATCGATAACAAACAGAACGTGGTGGCGGACAAGCCCATGCAGCGTGTCCCCGGAGCATACAGAAAGAGCACCGTTGGCCGTGTAACTATCCCATTGGAATTCCAGTGGTTTCTCAGGCGACGCTCTGGTGCTGCTAACTTCTCGCAAGAACCATTTAAGCATCCACCCAAGAAAAAGTCAATCGAGCCAGCTCGAAATCCAATCTTGATCGCGAGACAATACCAGAGGGTTCTTCAAAGCTCACCTTCCAAGAGCTACAGGGATGTGGCCGAAGAATTCGGAGTGAGCCGTGCCAAGGTCTGCTATCACATAAGGCTCTTGGAACTGCCTTCCGATTTCGTCGAATGGCTGGAAAACTGTGATGACAATGCCATCCTCCGGAAAGTCACCGAGCGGCGATTGCGGCCAATCACACGGATGAAAAAACAAGTCCACAGGAAAAGAGCTGTAGAATTCATTCAAAGTTCTTTGCAGTCATGAAAGCGATCTATTTCCTAGGTTTGCTAACCGTCCGATAATTCGTGAGTTCTTCCTTCCTGGTTTCTTCCCGCTAAATTCTCTTACAAGTTCTAGCTACTATTTTAGAACAGTGAGTGAAACAGAAGATCGCTTCGGTGCTATCTAGTTGGCAATGGGCGAATACAAGTCACAAGAGATAGCGACCGATCTTCTCACAAAAATAGCATCTCTAGGGAGGAAATGATGGAACATGAAGGTAAATCCACTCAAGTAGAAAGTGCTGTCATCAAAAGTTTCCATTTCGGTCACAAGCCCAATAGCGAATCGGATCAATCAATATCGATCGGTTCAAAGCGGGAAGCAACTGAAGAAAACGACGTTTTGATGGTGATGGCTAAACCAGATACTGAAAACGAATCTGAACGACCAGCAGACCAGTCGGATGCCGATTATGACAAGCTGATTGCTGAGTTTGAGTCTCTTCGACTTGCCGATGGTGACCATGCTCTTCATAGAGGTGAGATTTTCACCCTTATCAGGGAAACCGAGAGCAAGGATCGATACAAGCAAGCCATCAAACCCATACGACCCCGCAGAAAGAAGTAGGAGGAAGGCGTAGACGGTTAATGCGTGTAGCAGCCCCTTACAGCGCCACGATCCTTGATCGCTTTCCCGGCTTATTCGTCAAGCATGAGGCCGAGGTCCGTAAGCCGAAAAAGCGGGAGTTCTTTACTGTCCACCCGGAGTATTCCAGAGGGATGCCCCTTCTTTCGATCCAGGAAAAAAAGTGGCAAGATTCGTTTTTCCTGGTAGCAAAATCGTTGTGGTCCTCATTATCTTCGCACATGCGATGGTACAGAATCTATGTGGCTATGAGCTATCCGGAAGAATTGTTTCTTTTTCCGGCTCGCGGAAAAAATCGCGGTATGGCTGATCCCTGGTATGACAGTCTTCAAGAGATGATCGAACAGGCTAAAACCGGCTGGGTCAGCTACCCCACAACAGGTCACAATCGCTATAACGTGGAATTCATGCAAGGAGAGGACAAACCAGCTTGGAAAGAGATTGATGTAGATTCTCTTTTTGAGGATGCCTTTGAGAACCGGATAATCATGGATATGGATGACCCGATAGTCAACCATCTTGGAAAATCGCCATGACGTTTCTTGATGCCTATCCGTCTATCCATTTTCTGGTGTTTGACCAACAGCGCCGACCAGGAGATATTCCGATCCCCAAAAGGCTATTTCACAAAGTCATGGGAGAAGCTCCACAAATCCTTGAATTTGAGGATATGCTTGGCACGAATCCGCCATGGACATCGGATAGTCTGCTCGTTCTGTTTGACGGTGTTCCGGAACTTCTGTGCTTACGGCAGATTGGCCTGGCGCCTCCTGAAACCATTCTCGATCTGCACCTATGGTTTCGAATGATCAGCAATGGTTTGGTGGACAAGGGTGAAACATCTCTTCCCGAAGCACTGGCTGCTTTCGATCAGCTCTCTCAGTCGGAAGACAGGATTGGCCTTTCGTACCTGGCTGATATGGAGCGATTGCTGACATGCCTGGGTGACGATGACAGGGAGGTTCAGATTGTGCTACAATATTCTCATTTTCTTCCCTATGCGCGCAAAATGCAAGAGGCCGGTCTGCCAATGGACATGACGGCTTTGAAAAAACTACAAATGGTGATGCCCGATATCCTGGCCGAGCTGACAGAGGAAGCCAACGAGCAGTATGATGTTTACATTGATGGAAGACTCTCCCTTCGCAAGTTCAAGAGCTACCTGCGAAGCCAGAGCAATTCCTTTCCCAGGCATTGGAAACGGGAAACGGACGTTCACTATGACGATTTGAAAGAGATGGCGAAAGTGCATCCTGAACTGGAATTGCTGAAAGACGTGGAGCAAATCCGCAATCAGGGAAAGATTTCCACGGTGGTGGTTGGCGCCGACGGACGCAACCGAACCTCACCCGGCCTGTTCAGGAGCAAAACGGGGCGCAACCAGCCCAGCTGGGAATCCATTTTGTGCAGGGCGAAACCCTTGCGTTCGCTGATCAAACCTCCACCCGGCCGATCCATGTTTTCCGTTGACTTTTCTGCTGAGGAGTTCGGCATTGCTGCCGCCTTATCCGGTGATGAGTCGATGAAAAGAGATTATCGCTCCGGTGATGTTTATCTTGCATTTGGAGCAAAGAATAGAGCAGTCCCCGAGAATGCCTGCAAAGACGATTATCCAGCCGAGAGGAAACGGTTCAAACTGGCACTACTGGCCATCGGATATGGAATTGGGGCAAGAAATCTGGCCAGGAAACTGGATGTCGATGAGTCGGAGGCCAAACACATGATAGAAACATACAGACAGACATACTCGGTGTACTGGAAATGGAGCGAAGACCTGCTGAACCGTGTACACCGTGGAGAACTCCTCACAACTCCCATGGGTTGGCGACTGATTCCGACCAAAGAGATGTCTGATGAGTCGATTCGCAATTTCCCGCTGCAGGCCACGGCCAGTGATATTCTACGACGCGCCATTCAACTGGCCATGGATGCAGGGCTGCGCGTGTGTGCGTCGTTGCACGATAGCCTGTGGGTGGAATGTCGACAGGAAGAGCTGGGGACCTCCATCGCCACATGCGCTGAGGCCATGGAATCAGCCAGCGAAGAGGTGCTGGGAGGATTCCGCCTAAAGGCGGCCTGTGAAGCCCGGTGTACGTATCCTGAACGAATTCAGCTTGACACGGAGTCAACTACATGGTCCATCCTAAGCAGATACTTGTAGCTGAGCACGGGGTACCTTTGCATATTTGCAAAGATCCTTTGCACCCATGCAAACCCGGTCAGTCTTGGTTATGGACTGAGAGCAAGGCTGCAAAGCCTTGCGCGAAAGTCCATGACCTTATCTATAAACATGGCAAGGGTAGTTGCGCCGGCTCTTTTTTTTTTTTGAAGGGGGTGTTGATGCCTAAGTCGCGCAAGAATGTTGGTCTGTCCTCTCTGGAGATTTCTGAGCGTGAGTGGCTAGATAAGTTTGGTCACAGTGGTGACTATTCAGCTGGATCATCTGGAAAGACTGGTCGCCGTAGGCGCAGTAAGCTTGATGAAGTCGATCTTGATTCTCAGGGCAATCCACCTCCGTACGCTGATACCGGCTCCAATAGCGGCGAAAAGTACCTCTGGGGTGCCATTCCGTTGGAGTGGTTGATTCGTGCTGCAGCACTAAAGGGGCGTACGTTGGAGGTGGCGATTGTGATTTGGTGGATGGCGGGGATGGATAATTGCGATACTGTCCTGGTGCCTGACAAACAACTTGAACAGATGGGCGTGGATTCCTCTGCGAAGAGTCGTGCCCTCACCGCATTGGAGAATGCCGGATTGCTGAAGAAAATGTCCAGTCCTGGGCAGTTGGCAAGAGTGCGTATTCTTCCGGTAGGCGATCGGTAAATATGATATCTGCTGGGAAGCTGAATTGTACGAATGGGTGGCGAAAAGCGGCGCAGTAGGATCAGCTATCAGGGAACTCGCCAATCATGCTGCGTGGTGTTCGATCCCAAGTCAGATAACCTGGCAGGACGATGGTTGCGGCCAACCAGTCCATCGCTAAGTTTGCAGGAGTCGTACCATTGTGCAACGGCCCCTCGTTTGTGCAGTTTTGAACCTATGAGGGCTTCCAGCCGGGTACATATTAGGGCCTATTTTGGTAAACATCTAACTGCCCCTAAGAGAACCCAACGGCACGGAATTTCTGATTTTCGTTAGTCTTCTCGCCGGTTTGAAGGGCTATCGAAAATCGCTATGGGGCCCCGTAGTGAAAGGCAATGTCCGGTACCAACTTGGCCAATTTTTCGTTGAATACACCTCCTCCAGGTGGACACCCAAGGTGGTGGGAATTGAGGTGGCTTCCCTTGCTCGCACTCGGTGGATTATATTCATACACCTCTACTGGGTGTATTTATCTCATCCTGATATTCTCTGAAAATATCCAGTCGAACACGATATAAGCCAAATAGTCAGGCCAATAACGTAGCTACGAGCCAGGTGGTCGTTGTCGGCCCAGATAATCTGAATATTCCTCACCAACCTTATACCTGAATCCTGCCCACTCTTCAGCTTGAATCCCATAATTTCCAGACAACTCCACTTACAAAATTCAAGGAGGTTTCCCATGACAACGGACACGTCTGTAGTCAGTGCAACAAACGAGGCCCACCACCAACTTCCCATCCCTATGTCTCTCGCCACCGAGTTGGCCGATCTTCGCGCTCTGGAGCATCTGGACAATGAGGATCGGCCACTCCCTTCCTATGCTTTCAACGCCCGACGTCAGCTCCAGGACGGTTCCTGGGCACCCAAAGACATCTTCATCAACAGCTTGACCGGCGAAGCCAAGGACGAGATTTCGTGCGTCCTGCTCCATATCAAGAAGTCCCGACGGTGGGCCACCTACAGCGAGACCTCCGGCATGACCGAGCACTGCCGTTCGGATGATGGCGTGGAAGGCGTCCGCGCCGATGGAGAGGTCGTGGACTGCGCCACCTGCCCACACCGACTTTGGGGGCATGGCAATGGACAGCCCACAGCCCCCAGTTGCGACATCGTGTATGCGCTGCTCGGTATCGACCTGGATAATAACAATCCGTTCATCATCCGCGCCAAGGCTACCAGCCGCAAACCCGTTCAGCGCTACCTGGCGCGCTACTTTCTCGGCAAGCTTCAGCTCCCTGATGGCCAACGCGCTGACCTGCCGCTGTTCACCGCCAAAACTCGGCTCTCGCTCACCATGCCAACCGGCACCTACGCCGTGTTGGAGCTGACGAAGGAGGAAGACTGCAACGAACTGGAGATTCGGCAGTTCAAGACGATCTTCGAGAATCTGCGCGGCGTCATCCAGCCCAACGGGGACGAGGAGAACGGCGATAGCGCCGAGTAACGGCCTCCGTCCACGACAGCAACGTAATCGACCGCAGCCGCCCTTGAGGCGGCGTTTTTGTGTCCGGGCAATACCGCCCATCATTCCAATCCCAGGAGGAAATCATGGACCAGAACCAGAACGATCACCAGTCCCAGTCCCGTAATCCCGGCATACGCATCACCGTCGTCTCGATCGGTCGCCAGCGCCAGGTCACCGTCCCGGCAGGCTCCACCTGCGCCGACGCCCTCACCTCGGCGGGTTTTGACAGCCAGGGCTACGCGCTCACGCTGAATGGCGTCCACACGCAGCTGCACGAACGGCCCGACGATGGCGACATCCTCGCGCTGACGCCGAAAGTCGACGGCGGCGTGGCGACCCACCAGTAGCCGGAAAGGAGGTCGGGACCAGAGCGGCGGAGGGAAATCCTTCCGCCGTTCGCATTTTTAGAGGAGACGATATGGAACATCTTAACGATACCACTCGTATCCCGGAAATCCTTCGGGCGCTCATGCAGGAGTGGTTGCTCGATTTCCCCGCCGACCAGCATCCCATCGTCCAAGTGAAAGAAGATGATCGGTCGGATGCAGCGTATACGCTTGGCCCGGTGATGACAGTGGTTGTTTCGCGTGAATACGAGGTCACGGTGCTTGATGGCGACTACCGCTTCTACATGGCTCCGGTCAACGCGGCGGTGACTGGTGAGAAGCGCAAGTTACTGAATGAGGACCGGAAGCGCTGGCTTCCAATGGAGCACGGTCCCGATCTCCAAGTGCCGTACGTACATGGGGCCTGGACGCTGAGCGGCTCAACACTCTACACCGCCCGCATCGATGACAACAGCATCCGTTTCCAGAACGGTCTGGAAGTCACTTTCGGGGCCAAGCGCACCCTGCTGACGAGCATCTTCCGCGACGGCTTCGACTGCGCCTGCCGGAACGCCATGCAGACGCCCAATCCGCTTGAGACCACTCGCCGCTTCGGCAGCTTCTACAGCGCACTTTCCCGCCAGAGCCTGGAACGCACCCAGCAGGACATCCGCGACAACGAGGCCAATCTGCTCGAACTGAACCGGCAGTACCATCAGCTCGTGGGCAAGCTGGCGCGCCAGCGGGAGGAAGAACGTCTGCTCCGTCTGGCCGTCAACGAGAAATGCGGACGCACGATGAGTGCAGTCAAGCGGATCAGCCAGCAGTTGCAATCCCTCGTCGGCGAACGCTTCCAGTCCATCTCGATTTCTGACAGCAAACTGGTGGCCGTGCATACCGATGTGCGGATCGAAGACCCGGATTCGGGCGTGGAGTCGGAACTGGGCGACATCCGCTGCCGGATCGAGTTGACCGGCAAAGAACTGATCCGCTTCGAGGCCGCCGGCAACAACGAGTGGCGATCCAACTACTTCCACCCACACATCAGCACGGAAGGCTCACCGTGCCTGGGCAACATCGGCGACGATGTCAACAAGCTCATGGCGCAGCGCGAATGGGGGACGCTGTTGCTACTGCTCGACGAATTCCTGCTGTCCTACAACCCGCTCGACCCGTACACGCAATGGTTCGACAGCGAGCACGACGAATACGAGGAATGCTATGAAGGCGGCGAAGCCACCTGCACGGATTGCTCCGACAGGGATTGCCCATATTGGGACGAGCGTTACAGCCGCTGCTTCGACAACAGCTCTCCGCGAGATTGCCTGGATTGCGGGGATGCGCGCTGCCCCTTCCTGGACGATGTGCGCGACGACTGCCGGAACGACGGCGGGCCCTACGAATGCTTACAGTGCCACCGCGAATGGTGCGCCTTACACCCTGAAAGCGAGGAGAATTGCCGTGAACGAAACGAACCCGAATGCCCGGACTGCGAACACCGATCCGAGTGCAGCGCTTGGGCCGTTGAAGATGAAGAAGACGAAGAAGATCAAGACGACGGAGCCGACGGAGACGAAGCGGAAACTGACGATGCGGACGCCGAAGGTGTTGCTGTCGGGTGAGGCGGAGAAGCAGTTGCGCGTCTGGACGCAGGCGGCCAAGGGTGAATTCTCCTGCTTCGGAGTAATTGAGAAGGACGAGGACAGCGGCGCCATCGTCATCGTAAAGTTCTTCTTACCGGAGCAGACCTGCACCGACAGCCATACCTCGCCCGACCGCGAAAGCATGGGCGCGTTAATGACGGAGTTGGTCAAGGTTGGTCACGACGTGTCCGACCTGCGCTGCTGGGCTCACAGTCATGCTGACCTGAACTGCTTCTGGTCCTCGGAAGACGCCGACACCATCGAGCAGATGGACAACGGAGACTGGCTGGTCAGCATCGTGACGAACAAACAGGGTCATTTCCGCGCCCGGCTGGACCTGTACTCGCCGTGGCGCATCACCGTCGATCAGATCAAGGTCGGCTTCCTGGCCAGTGTGGAGCGCGACGAAACGCTGGAGAAAGAACTGAGTGACAAAGTCCACACGCCCGCCGCGCCTTGGGGTTTGGTCTGGCCGGATGAAGAATTAGGCCTCGGTTTTGGTCTGGATCGTAATTTCAGCCAACGTACTAACAGCATGCCGCCCGACGACGACATCTTCAACGAGTTACAACTGGTCGGCCTGAGTCCCAATCAGGCTGCAGACCTGCTCGACGCGGTCGAAGACTGGCAGGGAGACCTGGACGAGTTCTGGGCCATCCTGGACGGCGTCCTAGGTGGCGATGGCCGGGCGGTGGATCCATGGTCGATGCTGCAAGTGCTGGGTGAATACGGTTATTTCGCACCTGAAGAATTTACTCAAGAAGGAGAATATTGATGAAACAGCAACTCTTGCCCCAGTCTATCCGCACCGCCCCTCTAGGGGGCAACCCAGTCGTTCCCAAGCAATACGTTCTCCATCCCCTGGTCAAACACATGATTCATGATGGCGGTGAACCCCTCTTCACTGGGGTGGATGCCATCTGGAATCTGGTCCAGCGGCGAAGGGATCTGGTACAACCCTCCTGGGAAGGGAGTGTAATCAGGTGCAACACCTGGGGCAGGAACGTACCCCGGTGAGTATTCGAAAAGTGGCAGGTTGAAAGGCGGATGGGGTCGGTCGCCGAAAGTATACTGCAACACCCCATAATTATGGGCATAGTAGCAACTGGTCACCTGGTTTGAAATCTCCAGTTTTCGAAGTCCCAATCCCACGAATGCCAGGTTGTATTCGTCCAGGAACATATCCCCTAGTCCGTAGAATTCTTGGAGAAAGAGATAGTGGAAATAGTCGTACCCAACAAGAACGACTTTGAGATGGGGACGATTGAGACGAGCAAAATCGACAATGGATCTAATTTCATCTCGGATACTGTCCAGTACCACGTTTCGTTGCCCATTCGACATATCGTCAAAACCATCGTTGTAGATGGAGGCGTTAACATCGTTGCCGCCGATGACCAGCATTAGTAGTTCGGCTTGAGGTTCCTCGTCCAATGCGGCGGTAAGCTTCAGTAATTTGTTATCGTGGTTGTTCACCCATTCGTCTGCTGTTGATCCGGCAACGGCGGTGGTCGAGAATGTGATCTCAACATCGGAAAAGCCACGTTCGTCAAGTATGCTTCGCGTTGGGGTGACGATTCCACAAGACCAACTATCGCCTGCGATGACAATACGTTCCACCGCATGAACGGTACCTTCTCCCTCTCCCTCATTCAAATCCACATCGATTTCGAAATCACCGTCTACCGGATCATCGGATTCCAATTCCGATCCATCTCCATCACCGTCACTTCCTTCTTCCGGAACGCAAGCACCGTCCAGGCACAAACAGGGCGGTTCGATACACTCGCACTGATCGTCGCAATAGTTGCAGGACAGACCATTCTGGTTGAAATCTGCCACAAGATCACAGATCCAACAGGTCGGCCAAGGTTGCAGTTCACAATCCCATTGTCGACAATCCGGCGGAGCCGGGCCTTCCCACATGTCAGGGCATAGTTCGGTGTCGGTATCAGCATCGTCGTCTGGTTCTACATCTCCGTCGGTTTCCTCGTCTCCATCGGTCGCCTGCTCGCTGTCGATCCCATCTCCGTCAGATAGATCGTCGTCTCCATCCAGTTGGTCACCGTCGGGTGCGATATTCTCGCTATCCAGATCCGCTTCAGAGTCTCCATCAGAAAAAACATCTACATCGATCGAATCGGCTTCAGACCAATCACCATCATAGATCGGAACAATATCGTCATCGCCTGCAGAGCCGATAGTTGAGTCATTCCCACAGGCTAACAGTGCCAATGAAAACAAAACTGAGGCAGTAATGACAAACCATCTCGACATGAATGCTCTCCTGCATCCTGGAATTCTGTAAGGCAAAGATACCACGAGGCAATACTGGCGACAACAATAACTGTGCAATAACATAACGATAAACAATGAAAGGAAACCCCATAGATAGAAACGACATGGACCGTACGACTATCAATATCAAATTCCACCGTCAGTTAGACATCATCCACCCTGGTGAACCGACCTTTTCAATTGCGATCATTGGTGTTGGTACTTCCGGTAGCCTGCGGCTAAGAAGGTCCCCCGTTTCCAATGCAATTCAATCCGCATTGCCTACCTTCAAATCATGTCGCTTTTTCAAATAACATTTGAATAGAAGTCATTATAATGCTATTAAACGACAGCAACTGCCAATTGGCAGATGCCGACATAATAGCAGGTTATGTGTTCAACGTGAAGGACAGAATATGTTAGACAGAGGACAGGCGTTACCGATATACGGCGAACGGTTATTGAAAACTCTGAACCCGAGCTATTTCAATAAATGCGCGGTCTATTGTGCCCCCGAAGCCTGGGATTTGGTGGAGAACGATTTCCCTTTTTCTCCTGAATTTGTAGGCTCCCCGGATTCCATGGAAGAGGGTCCGTTGAGGGCGCAAATCGAGTCCATGCCGGAAGTATCAACGGTTTTCGGCATTGGCGGAGGGTCTGCCTGCGATGCGGCGAAAATGGCCGCATGGATGAAAGAACTCTCTTTGATTCTGATGCCGTCCATTATAAGTGTCGATGCCGCTTTCACAAACGCGGTCGGTGTTCGTGTCGATCATCACGTCCGTTATGTCGGCCAGATTCTTCCTGCCAAACTGCTGATCGATTTTCACCTGCTGAAACGTTCACCAAGGCGCTTGAATCGCGCAGGAGTCGGCGATGTTCTTTCCATCTTCACGGCCCTGCATGACTGGAAACTGGCAGCCGATACCGTCGCAGAAAACTATAATGAATCAATAGCACAAGCATCTCAAAAGCTTCTAGATTGTCTGCTTGCCAGGCCCGAAGCCATCCTTGCATGTGATGACGAAGGATTGAAGCTGATTTCGGAATTATATGTCGGTGAAGTGGCTTTATGCGAGGAGCATGGTAACAGTCGCCCGGAAGAAGGTTCGGAGCACTACTTCGCCTACTGCCTGGAATCGATCACCCACCGCTCGTACATTCACGGCGAATTGATTGCCTTGGCGATTTTAATAACGGCGCTATACCAGGAGCAGGATGTTACTCCAATTAAGTCCTTCCTGGATAAAGCCGAAGTTAGGTATAAACCGGAACAGATAGGCGTTACGGAAAAGGAAATCATCCAGACGCTAGTAGCGCTCCCTGAATACTTGAGCCGAGAGACGCAACTACCCTACGGTATTTATCATCACGAAAGAATGGATGCCGGTCGGGCCGAGGATTTACTTGGCAAGTTGAAATCGATTTTATAAGAAGGAGTCAGCATATCGTGGTTTTCACTGGAATCAAGCATTGGTTAGCCATCATCTTTTACGCTTTGGTTAGCTTGGTGTTGGTAGCTTGCAACGCTGGTGAATCCCAGAATTCACCCATATTTGATGGCGATTCCGACCTCGACCACATTGAGGGAGATAACGAAGAATCAGACCTAGAGAAAGACGGATCTAGTCGGTTTCTGATCGACATCATTCCTTTCAGCCGCCTTGAGGCGAGTGATACGAAACGAGACTTCTTTCCATGGCCGGTTGAAAGCCAGGACGCCATCGCGACCATTCGCGACGACAATCCCGAGACTTCCTGGAAGATTCCAGAGAACAGCGAGACGACTCTTACAGTCGATTTACAGCCGTGGCTTCACGAGCAGGTTGACCTCGACATCGTTTCAATGTCCGTAGAAGGGGAAATTGTTAAACTTACGTTGAGCCTCTTAGAAGCCTGTCAGGGCCAGGTTAAGCAGAGTTTGATTTGGGAGGACGCTCGGGAGAATCACGATCTCACAGGTTTCAGTGCGGGATGTATACAACTTCAGTTTCAAACCCAGGGGCCGGTTTCGTTGAGCCGTTTGACACTCAATGCATGGGTGCCTGAGTTCTCAATTCCGTCTGAACCGGACGTTCCAATAGACACTGTTGGTCCCTTATTTCCCCAATCCGGTGTGATTGAAGGTTTCTATGGTGTTCCGTGGTCGTGGGGCGAACGCTATGCCATGATTGAGCGGATGGCTGAAACCGGCCTTGGGACTTACCTGTATTGTCCGAAATGGGACGACAAGCATCGTAGGAATTGGCGCGAACCCTACACCGAAACGGAAAAGAGCCGGTTCCAGAACTTGTTTGAATACAGTGAGGCATCCCGGATCACCTTCCTTTTCGGCATCAGTCCTTTTATCGATTTCGATGCGTCTCAAGATGAGGATTATGAAACTCTGAAGAACAAGGCTACCGAATTCACCCAACTGGGAGCCGGTGGAATCGCCTTGTTGGCGGATGATATCGAATTCGATACAGAGCATCCCGTGGATGCGGAGATGGCCGCGATTCATGTTTCGGTTGCTAATCGCTTGTTCGCTCACCTGCAAATATTAAATCCGACGATCACAATGATGTTCGTTCCTACGGTTTATAGCGACGAACGCATCGGAATGTTTGAGGACGGCATCGACTATCTGAATGCATTGCAGGATCTTGACGAAGGCATTTCCATCATGTGGACGGGACCGGGCACCTCGAACCTGACCATGACAGGCTCCGACCTCGATGAATTCGTGGATACCACTGGTCACAAGCCCGTGATCTGGGACAACTTCTGGGCGAATGATGGTGGGGATGGTTTTACCGGACGCATCCTGCTTGGCGCGTTCTCCGGGCGGGACGAGACGCTGATACCCGCAGTATCCGGCATCATGCACAACACTTCCATTCAGGGTGGGCTATCGCGTTTGAGTCTCGGAAGCTTTGCAACGTTTATGCAGGCTCCGGGACAATACGAACCACCAAAAGGGCGTGACATGGCGTCTGATTGGGAAGGACAAAGCGGGATCAGACCAAATGACTCCAATGAAAACGACATCGACACCCTTCGCTTCATCATGGAACTCTTTGATGGTCACGCGCAGGAAGACACAGGGCATCGTAAACTGGAAGCGGCAATCGATTCTCTAATTCAGAAATTGAAAAGCGATTCGGATCAGGATCTTGATGAGGTTTTCGACCTCTTGCCACTGTTCGGGCGCATGGCAGCAATCCGATCTGAAGTTCACCATAGTGCCTTGGCGCCTGACATGGTTGATGAACTGGCTTTCCCGCTTTTCAAGATCCAATACGAAGGAGAAATGGGATTGTGGGCTCTTCGGGCCTTGGCAGAAAAACAGGGCGGTGAATCAGGTAACGACTCTCTGCTGAAGGCTGAAGACGCTCGCGAACATAGCATAGAGAATCGCTTTGTGTTTAGCAGTGGTAAGGTTGCCAAGTTGCTTGATGCTGTAAGAGCCTTACGCGTAGCGGATCAAAACGTGACAACCTTATCGTTTTCACAGCCCGAGCAGACCTGCGTAACACACGAGAAGTGGACCTGGTCGCCAAGTGAAGATGAGGTCGAATTCTTTGTGTTTGGCTTAGCCGATGCGGATGCAGGCGACAGCATTGTGGAATGGCAACCGAGCCATAGCGGGCATTACCGGACTGTTCTTGTAGGAATGCGGCAAGAATCTCCGCTTGCCTGGGGTTTTGATATTTCAGAGTTCGTTTGTGAATCCGTCCATAGCACGAATGAAGAATAAAGGAATGATGACATGAGAGCAATTCCGGTATTTTGGACATGGCTGTTTATTTTTACGATCCTCCTGTTACCGGCATGTAACACAACCAGTCAGGATCAGGTGGCAGATGGTGACATGGACGTTCCCGATGGCGACCTTGAAACGGATGCTGAGAACAATGGGGATTCCGACGATGTGGGCGAAGGCGATCTTGAGGAGGCCACGCTCGATCATACAAAGTGGGCGGATTGCCAGCCGAACACGCAGGCTTTTCCGGTGCGTCCAGCACCAACTGAAGTTGCGACACTTCCGTTTTTGCATGTGGATGGAACAGACATTGTTGATGAGGATGATAATAATATCATGCTGCGCGGTGTGAATTTCGGAAGCTGGATGATGATGGAAACATGGCTCTCTGGTGTTGGCTTACTGTTTGAGTGGGATTTTCTCAAGCTGATTCCAATCAAGGCCGAGGAGTACGGCGTAGCGGAATTGGTTCAAAACGCCCGCGACCAGACGGCATTTGATTGGTTGATCGAGTCTCAATCCCATTGGGGTTTAATGCAGGAGTGGAAGCCGTACACCTATGAAATTGCAACTGAGCAGGACCTTCCCGGCTTGGATCAGTTCTGGGCCTGGTTCGAATCCGAGCCTTGGATTTACGAGGAACGCTCCTTGTGGAAACACCTGGATGCTCGTTTCGGCAAAGCCGACTACCTGGAATTGCGTCGGACGTTCCAGGACAACTACATCACCGAACTGGATGTGCAACGGGTTGCGGAACTGGGTTTGAATCTGATCCGTGTTCCAATATGGTACGAGGCGCTCGAAACCGATGAAGAAGGTGAGAACGCATTCAAGCCGGATGGTTGGGAACGCCTGGATCGCTTGGTAGGGTGGGCGCGTAAGCATCGGGTGTATTTAATGCTCGATATGCATGGCACACCGGGCGGCCAAAGCACCTCATGGCACCAGGGCTTGGAAAACGGTGGTTTTCTCTGGACCAATCAAGACTGCATCGATAAAACCACCCGGCTCTGGAAAGCAATCGCCACTTACTTCGCAGACGAACCGCACATCGCCATACTCAATCTGATGAACGAACCGATGGCGTCGCCGAATGTCGAAACGTATGCCAGTGTGCATAACGGAATTTATCAAGCCATTCGCGAAGTTGACTCCAATCATATCATCATGATCGAAGAGGGATACAAATCGCTTTCCAGTCTCCGTTCGCCCAAAGAAATGGGCTGGCAGAACGCAATGTTTTCCCTTCACCTTTATCCAGGTGGGGATACGGCTCAAGAATATCTGAACAACATTGATCGTGATCTGATGGAATTCGGACGCGCCTTTGAGCGCTTTGAATGTCCGATATACCTGGGCGAATTCAATGCGGCTGATGGAAATGACGGACATACGGATGTATCGGCGGAAGGGATGGATCTCGTACTGGAAAGACTGAACGAAAGAGGTATTCACTGGGGGTTTTGGACATGGAAATATTATACCGACACCAGCACCTGGGGACTTTATCATCCTTCCGAAAACCCTGGCTATCGAATCGATGTAAAGGATGCAGGTTTCGATAAAATCAAAGCGGACTTCCAGGCGCTCGACAGTGATAATTTCTCCGCTCATCCAGCATTCAAGCAAGCCGTAGTGGACAATGCGAGTGCACCTTACACTCCGATAAACTGGGACGACCTTAATTGAAAGGACACCATGTCTGCTTTTCTTCCAAAACGTGCCTTGGCGGTCACTCCCCACGCGGATGATATTACCCTGTTTGCCGGTGGGACGCTTGCCTTATGGGTAGAACAAGGTTGTCATATCCTCGTCGTGCGTGTGACACAAGATGAGAAAGACTCCTTCCTCCATTCTGCCGATGAGACGGTTACCATCAATCGAAATGAATTTCAAAATGCCATGCAAGAGCTTGGTGTACAGGAAATCTGTGATTTAGGGTACCGGGATTGTGAATTGATGGATGTTCCGTATGGCGAGCTACGGGAAAAGTTGATCCGCCAGATCCGCAAATTCAAACCAGAGATCATTCTAAGTTTTGACCCGACAACAACGGATGACGAAAATCCAGATCATGCCGTTGTCGCAAAGGCCGCAGCTGATGCAAGCTGGGCATCGGGCTATCCTAACTTTCACCCGGAGCACATGGAGCAGCGACTGGAGCCGCATACACCGCTAGGGCAATATTATTTCACTCGCCATTTCGTTCATGGCGAAACGATCGTGAATATTGATCGAGTTATAGAGAAAAAGATCCGAGCGGCGCTTAAACACAAGAATATGCTTGGTACGGTAATGATGGATCAGAAGCAACGGTTGGCTGCTGCCGGGTTTGAGCTGTCATTTATTAAAAACCGGAGCATGGAAGACTATGCAGACTACTGGAAAGCGCTAATTCTTGGCGCAGCACAATTGGCCGCCCAGGAAAGCGATTATGATTATGCCGAAAGATTTCGCTCAACCCTGACAACTGACGACGATCCGCTGGTTCAGCTATTGTCCTCATTGGAGTGAACCATGATATTGAGGAGATACCATGACTGAAAAGAGCCTAATATCCATCTTGATGCTAGCCGTATCGCTGCTAATCTTATCAGGATGTTCATCCAATAGTGACGCCTTGGATGGCGATATTGAGGATGGTGACACGACTGAAACAGAACTGGCTGATGGAGATGATGTCGACAGCACTGAAACCGATGGGGATATGGTGGATGGAGATGTGGACGTCGATCTTGACGAGGAGAAAGAATGGGCTGAAACAGAAGCCGATGATTTTGAATATGAAGAAGGAACAGGCGGCTTTGAACCCATATCCGCTCTGGTCGCCTGCGGGTCGATCCAGTCATCCTGTGGAACGGTGACTGTCGACAACGGTATTTATGCATCCTACCGCAAAGACTATTTCTTACCCAGCGAGCAATACAGCGAGCCTCTTGACGATCCCGTGGATGGCGGACGTTTTCATATCGCGGCGATCAGTCAGACCGACGGCACGGTAACCGGTGTTTTCATCAATGATACACCGGTGGCTGATCTGTTGACAGAACTCTCGATGGACTGGCAGCATGTGTGGCCCGAACAGGTTGAAGCCGGAAAGCCCGTCTGGTTTGCGTTTCATTCCAGAAACAGTTCGTGGGATAGCGCGGAGAGCGGTCACATCCGTATTGAAACCGATAACGGTATCGCTGTAAATGGTGAGTTTGAGGTTCGTGTTCGACCAATCAGTATCGGCTACGTGACCGTCAACGATGCCCGCGATACCTTGCTAATTCATGTTACCAACACTGGTGACGAAGCGCTGACTATTTCCCGCGTATTTTACAATGGCGTGAACCTCGTGGAAGAGCATGCCATCTGCATTCCTTCACAAACGCTGAAGCCTGGAGAACACGCGCTGTGGTCGGCGCCCTTGTGTGAAGCTCCGGTGTCGGGTAGCGCATGGACTGTCGTTATCAACGCTGAAAATCAATCTCCGGTAGCGGCTGTGGGACGCCACTTGAATCCGTTTTTCCCAATCGAAGCCTGGCAGAAAGGTGGCGATTGTGCACTTCCGGGAGTCAATGATACCGCCACTGATTTCTTCCTTGCTGGCGCAATTGATACCTTCTACCACTATTGGAACGGTGGTGACCGTTGTGACTATGACAACGCGAGCATGTTCAACGACACCTTGCCTGCTCGCGGTGATGTTCACGTCTTGCTTGGTGACGACTTCCCGTTTGACAATCCTCCACTAGAGATCTTAACTGATACATCGGCCATTGCGGGGATCTTGACCGGTGATGAATCCGACTGGTCTTACACGACAGATGAGGGTGGCCCCAAACCCGAAAATAAAGCCACCCGAGCACGGAAAGTCTGGCGTGCTTACCCGGAATTGCTCACCTACAATGGCGCGATGACCAACAAGCATATTGGCGCATTTGCTGGTATGACCGATATCCAGGGGATTGATATCTACGCGGCAGGCTGCGCGCCGCATATTCTGGCTTTCGGTGATCATCCCCCGTTACGTGCACCGTTTGACTATTTACGAAACGCACGCAACAACCACATGCCTTGGCCGACATGGCTATACTCGCAAGGACTTGGCGGCTGGACGATCAATCCCGACCCACAGGAGATTCTCGTTCAAGGATTTGAAGTTGTAGCAGCAGGAGGCAAGGGCTTGATGTGGTTCCAGGCTGGAACGGAATTGGCTGAAGAATTCCCTGATACATGGCAGGCCATGTCGGATGTCAACTGGATGATACGCGGCGTCCGCCCGTTACTACGCGAAGGCGATGTGACCGGATTAGCGTCAAGCGATGATGATACGATAGTGGAAGCGATTCGCAGCCCGGAAGCCTTGATCGTCCCTGTCATAACACTGGCAGCCAACACGACTCCTACCGATCAAGATTGCTTGTTATATGGACTCGGTCAATTAGAGGATGAACCCCACTGGATCTTGACGGAACGCACAATAAGCGTGTCCGTTACCATACAGGACGATATGGCTGTGAATGACGTGTTCGAGGTTTTCCCGGATCGCGTGGATGACATTCCCTATCCAGTTGCTATGGACGGTCGCCGTATCCTTCTGAACGCGATTCCTGTATCGAATGAAATTCCGGTGCGCTTGTTTGTATTTGCAAGGGAGGCAACATTGCGCAACGAAATTACGGAGCGTCTACGCGGAGAGTAAGATTCTTGGAATTATGACCTAAAGGAGATACCTGTTGGAACGTCTTCCACTTCGAGAGCGAAAGAAAATCAAAACCAAGGAACTCCTGATTCAGGTCGCCACACGGCTTTTCCTTGAAAAAGGATTTGAGGCTACGACGATCGATGAAATCGTCGATCAGGCTGATGTGTCCCAACGTACGTTCTTCCGGTATTTCACGACCAAAGAATCCATTGTGTTCTGGAATCACGACCATCGCCGTGAAGCGCTCGGGCAACATTTGGCAAATGGGCATGACGCCAACCATCCTTTCGACCGGCTAAAACGTGCTCTGCTTGCCATATCGAAGGAGTATCAAGAACAAAAGGATCAACTCCTGGACGAATACAGGATCGTAACCTCTTCCAAAGAGTTGATCTCCTCAGATATGGAATTGGATATCGAGTTCGAAAAGATCATTTCCACCAGCCTTCAATCCTGGACTGGAAAGCCATTTTTATCCAAGCGGCGGGCCGATATCGTGGCAGGCGCGCTGCTTGGAGCCAGCCGTGCGATTCTTGGAGAATGGTTTGAAGGTGGCTGTCGTCAGAAGCTTTCGTCAATGGATAAAGACCTGATACGGTTGGTAGATCTGTTTGCCAAAGGGTTCCGGGAATGACAAATTGGCCTGTGGTTTCGCTGGATAGCTGCTATCCGTTGGCGAAAGGTAACACTAAACGAAAAGGCTTACTCATGAAGAGAATATCCGAAAAGCAAATTCGAGTGTCTGGCTTTGGTCGCGTGATCGGCATCCTAGTTTTGCTCATGCTTATCACGGCATGCAGCAGTAATGAAGAAAACAATACCAGTCCGGATGGCGACACCGATGATGACCAGGATCCTGAAACGGTAGAAATCTTCAATGGCCTCAGCGACAATGTGGAAATCCTTTTCGACCAGACCGGGGTGCCACATATTTTTGCAAAGAACGATCTCGATCTCTTTTTCGCTTCTGGATACCAGCTAGCGGTTGATCGTCTATTCCAGTTGGATATCAACCGTCGCCGCGCTACTGGTCGACTCGCTGAAGTATTCGGTGAAAGAAAGTTGACATCGGATAAACTCATGCGCACGGTAGGATTGACCGGCATTGCTCAACAGAGCATTGACCTGATGAATGCCGAGCGTCCGAACGACTGGCAGCTTGTCGTAGCCTATACGTCTGGAATTAACCGGCGCGTGGAAGAAATCACAGCAGGAGATGTAGATCTCCCAAGCGACTTCATCACCTATGATTTCGATCCCGAGCCGTTTACACAAAATGATTTGATTTCAATCGGGATCATGATGGTGTTCGGTTTCTCCAGCACCATGGAATTCGATATGCTCGCCTCCGTGCTCGATACATTGTTGACAAACGTGGCTGAACTGCCCATATACAAACCGGGCGGGTCAGCATATTTCATGACAGAGAGCGCGCCCGCTTCTTTTGTCAACACGATGCGCAGCATTTCCAATACTGCCGGACACGTATTGTCTGAGAAGGATTGTGTAGAACTCGAAGCGTTTACAAAAGCATTACTTGAATACCGCGAAATATTGAGGCTTGGCGAAGGCAGCAACAATTGGGCGATTTCCGGCGACTACACAGCCAGCGGCTTCCCGATGCTAGCCAACGATTCCCACGCCCATTATGGTTACCCAAGCAATATGTACCTGTCACATCTCAATTCTGCAGATGCCGGTGGAAGTTTCGATGTGATGGGACTTTCGTTTCCCGGAGTACCGGGTGTGCATGTCGGCAATACGTCGAAGGTTGCCTGGGGTGCAACCACAAACTTCGCCGATGTAATGGACATTTGGGATGTAACAGTTACGAACGATGGAAAAGTTGTCATCGGCAACGATAAAATACCGTTTGATAGTCGCACGGAAGACATCCGTGTCAAACGGGAGGATGGAACGCTCGATACTGAAACCTTGGAAATCCGCAGTGTGGATAGATATGGTATTCTGATACCTGAAGATATCCTGCCCATTCCTTCGTTTCTCTTTGCCAGTGGCAGTGTCCTGATGAACTGGGTCGGGTTCGGCCCAAGCCACGAAGTTTTCCAGTATCTCGATTACGACCGCATGGCGACACTCGATGACTTCCAAGCCGCGACACGCTTGCAGATTTCTGGAATGCAGAACTGGCTGGCGGCCAGTACCGAAGGTTTTACCCTCATGGCGCACGGTAATGTTCCCGATCGTGGTCCCATGGGTAGTCGACCTCAAGCCAACCGTATTCTCGACGGTTCCGATTCGAGTACATTCTGGAACGGGAACTTTCTGCCTGACACGCAACTTCCCTACCTCGATCACACCCAGCGTCCGTTTATTGCAACAGGGAACAACGATCCCTGGGGGCATACGGACGATAATAATCCGCTTAACGACGAATTTTACTACGGCAGCTATTTCTCTCCTGGGTTTCGCGCCACACGCCTTACAGGTTTGTTAAACGACATGATCGGGACTGAGCCGATCACCCTTCAAGATATGAAGACCCTTCAAATGGATAGCTACAGCAACCTTGCTGCAGGTCTTATTCCCATGCTCACCAATGCCGGTCAATTGCTTGGTTCAGACGAAAACCTTAGTGAGTACAAAGATCGCGTCGATATACAAGAGGCGATCGATCTGCTATCAACCTGGGATAAGATGGTGACTCGGGATTCGGAAGCAGCGGCATTATTTAGAATCTGGTATGCTTACTTGTCAAAACGAACTCTGGGGGATGATATATCCCTGCTTTTTGAAGATCTGGATGATGCGCAACCGGTGACCATGACCAAGTTCACCCTGAACATCCATAAAGACAGGATCGCTACGTTTCTCGATGAATCCTCGGAATTGCTGATGATCCAGGCGATGGGCGATGCTTTAGCCGACATCGCGGCTCGTGAGGCCGGAAGCCTTGCGTGGAGCGATATTCATGAGGCTGTTTTCGACAATCCTGCGGGAGAAATCATCAAGCGTGAAAACAAAAATGGCGATGACTCCTCTGTCAACGTCAGTCAAAGCCACTGTTGGGATTCAGGCGACCTGATGGAACGTTGCTATTCTTCTGCCGGTTCGGTCTATCGACTTCTGTGGACATTCGATAGTAACGGCAAGCTTCAAACCTACTACAATATGCCATACGGTTTTGGGGATCAGATTGACGATTGGCTCGATGGAGAGTATCGACTGATTCCGCATGATCGTGATGTGATCATTGCCGAGAAAACAAGAGAGACACTGCTTCAACCCTGAACATGGAAGGAATACACCATAGCGATGCCTGACATCAGCAAAACCAATGTAAAGCCGGTCATCGGGTGTTTTCCTCTGTACCCGCCGCTCGAACTGTTTCATTCGATGGGGCTGACGCCCGTGATCCTGTGGGGACTCGCCGAAAAATACGACAAAACGATTCACGCCGACCAGCATATTCAGAATTACTGCTGTGGTGTTGCTCGCAAGATGACCGAATACATACTGACGGATGGAGAGAAAGAACTGGATGCGCTGTTCATGTACAACGCTTGCGATACGCTCCGCAACCTACCTGAAATCCTCAGCTGCGGTCTCGGCGATGCTGACTTGCCGATGTTGAAACTGCATATTCCTGCTGCACGCCTGGACAGCGATTATGGTCGCAACTACCTGGAAAATGAAATCAGCAATTTGATTGAAGGGCTTGAAGAACTGACAGGACATGCTTTCGAGATGTCCAGTTTCCGTGACAGTGTGTCGATGTACCGACTTCTGCGAGAAAAACTAGATGCGGTTAACACATGTATGGCGAATGGAACGTTCGGCTATGCTGGCACAATCCAACAACTGACTAGCCTGAATGGCTTGCCGGTGGAGAAGCAGATAGAAGCTCTTGATGCCTATCTCATATCTCAGAATGTCGATTCACTTCCCGAAAAGCACAAACGGATAGTCGTCAGCGGCATTCTACCTCCTCCTCGGTATGCATGTGAAGCATTGGACAAGGCTGGGTTCTGTGTAGTGGCGGACGACACCGCGATGGTTGGCCGCTCAAACGGATACACACCGGACTCCTATGATTCCGTGGCCGAGTATTATTACAATTTCTACATGAATCATGTTCCTTGTTCCACATTGCTCCATACAGCGGATAGAAAGGTTGATGCCATCGTCGACTTGGTGAAACAAAAGAAGGCGAAAGGGTTTATCTTTGTAGGAGAGAAATACTGTGAATACGAGTATTTTGAGCTTCCTTACCTCGAAAAGAAACTACAAGAGGCTGGAATCAAGGTACTTGTCCTGGAATTCGCTTTGGGAGATGCAAGCCATGGGGCCATTCAAACTCGGATCGATGCCTTTTCCGAAATGCTGGAGGAAGCACCATGAGTAGCGGTCGCAGGTTGGAAAATTCAGCAGCAAGTCTGAAAAAGTTGGTAACCGACTACTTCATGCATATGCACGCGGAGGCGGCAAGTGGGAAGTTTGTCACGTGGATCGCCATCATCGTTCCCATCGAATTGCTGAAAGGTTTCGACCTGGTTGTGGCCGTGCCTGAAAATCATTCTGCCATGTGTGCTGCCAGGGGTGTAGGAGCCGTTCAAGCGGAAAAAGCTGAACATAAGGGCTACTCCATGGATCTCTGCTCTTATGCCCGCATCGACCTGGGAACGTGGTTTGCCAAGGGGGAGGGATCACCCAGCATGGGAATGCCCAAGCCGGATCTGCTAATCAGCAACAATAACAACTGCTCCCTCCTGGTCAAATGGTTCGATGTATATCGGCGAGAATTGAGGATTCCACATTTTACCTTGGATGTTCCGTTTTGTTACGAATCGCAGAAAGAAAAAGACCTGGACTATATCATCGCGCAGTTCAGGGATCTTATTTCACTGATTGAAGAGAAAACGGGCCAAACCTGGGATGAAGAAAAAGTCCGGGAAGCCGTGCGGCTTTCCGATAAGGCCAATAAACATTGGAAGCGCTTTCTCGATCTGGCCGCACATCATCCGGCCGGGATGACGGCCTTCGACTCCTTTGTACATATGGCTCCCTACATCACCAGCTATCGCGGTACGCAACAACTCGTCGAACACTGCAAGCTTCTGGCGGATGAAGCCGAAGAACTCGTCAACACAAGTGATTTCCCTGTTGCCAATGAAAAGCACCGCCTTCTCTGGGATAACATCGCCCCTTGGCATCAACTGCGAAAGATGTCCACCCGCCTAGCTGAATTGAATGCTAACGTCATCTGTGCAACCTATACTTCCTGCATGGGGACGATTGAAGGGCATGTCGACCAATACCGGTATGAACACGACAATCCATTGTATGATCTGGCACGAGTACAAAACTTCTCGGTTTGTCCATACGGGCTTGAGTTGCGCTATCAAGCCATGTGTCAGCAGATTGAACGTTTTGATATCACGGGCGTGATCTTCAGTTCCAACCGTTCATGCAAAGTCTATTCGGTTATGCAGATCGACCTGATGAGAAATATTGAGAAACGCTACGGTATTCCCACGGTCATGATCGAAGTAGACCACGCCGATCCTCGTCAGTACAATGAGGAAAAGGAGTTTATGAAAGTGGAAGCGATGCTGGAACGCTCGATATAGCTCAATCAGACAGCAATGGAGAATTAGTACCTGGTAGTATTCATTGAAGCGTAATTTCAAGTCTTTATCGGCTATAAGAATAATAGCAGTGAAATACTCCTAGTTTAAATATTTCCCTACAACTGAACCACCTGACTAAACATCCGCCCCGGATGGTCCGGACAGGTGCGCCTATTTTTCCCAATAACGGAGGTCATTTCCATGAAACAAAAGCTACTCCCCCAGTCCATCCGCAAGGTGATCCCGCCCTTGTATGCCCAGGACGGCAAGGGCATGGAGGCCATCGCGCACCTCCGCTTTTTCCACGCCTACGGCTCCAACGGCGTCTGGTATCTGACCGAGTTCGATCATGAAGGTGGCGATACGTGCTTCGGTTGGGCCGAGATCCATCCCGGCTGTGGCGAACTCGGCTACTTCAGCCTGAAAGAACTCGAATCCTTGGAAGCCCGCATTAACGGCCAGCGCATCCCCGGCCTGCAGGCCATCGAACGCGACATCCACTTCACTCCCAAGCCGCTTTCCAAGATCGAAGAGATCAAGCGGCACCAGTAATGGAAGGAATCCCTATAGGCCGCACCCCCCTCGACATGATTTCTTCACTTGATTGGGAATGGCGTGGATAGAGCTTATCTGACTTCCCAGCAATTGTGACGTCATTGTTGTAAAACGGGCCATGGACCTGTTTCTCCAATATGATCGTACCCGATTTTGCGAACGCTATACACCCGGTCGAGACCTGGGTATAGCAATTCAAGTTCTGCAACAAGCATGAGCTTGGATTGTTGAGGAAACGCCACTTCGACATTCATCGTTTTCACCCCCAGCGCATCGATGGTCACATCCAGTGGCTCGCTTTCCCACAACACCTCGCCCTCCTTGGTCAACAAGCGCATACGCAGGGTTGCACTCTCTTCTGTATCCAAATCGTTGATGACCACCACAGGGACCGTCTGTATCTCTTCTGCCGTGTAATCCTGCCGCCAGGAATCAATATATATCATGATGGGCGAGAAGGCACTTTCTGCATAGGCGCGCCAGCGAGGCTCCAGCACCAGGTTTTGCACATCAATGAAATTGTCGCTGGTGTCGCCACCGGGCCTGGAGTAGCCAAGGTATGCGAAATGTTGAATCCCGGCATAGTGCCTTCTGGCGCGCCAGAATCCGGTCAGTCCACCAACGATGTAGGCGTATGCCTCCCGGTACGTTTCCGGATCGTGCACACCCGGACCAAGAAAGGTCTCGTAAAATTGCTCGGACAGCGCGGTCGGGGTGCCGTCGCGGTTGATCCATACATAGCCGTACTCGTTTATCAGATAGGGATGCGAGCTGTCCTGCCAGGTTCCCAATGACGTGCCAACAAGCCCTCCCTGGGGTGGTCGCCCGTCGTTTTCATCCAGCACTTCGTGCAGATCGGTATTAAGATCAGAGAACAGCGGAATAAACAAGTAGGGATGATCCTCGATGGGATCATTCTCGCCATGAGGTTCCCCGTATCCACCATTTTCCCACTGACGCGTTGGGTCCAGGTGACGAAGGCGATCGATACTATCATACGATTTGCGGTCTTGTGTTTCGTTGCTGGCATCCCACCAGCTGATGCTTGGATGATTCCAGTTATCCTGAATCCAGCTTGTATACTCCTTTTCCATTTCATCAAGACTCCAGGTCTTGGCCGAGTTATCCATCACCGTCCACATCATGAATTCGTCTGCTATTATGTAACCGAGTTCATCGAACAGGTCGTACCAGAAGCGGGGCGCACGCCCAACGCATACACGAAAACTGTTCCAGTGCAGCGATTTCGGAGTCGTGGTCAGCAGTTCCCGCACCCACAATCTGTCCCATGCCAGTACGTTCCCGTCGGCTATGGAGTCTTCGAAAAAGCGATGCAGCGTCAGGTTGGAGCCTCGCAGGTAGTACGGCCGGTTGTTCAGCATGAATTTCCCCTGGAGGTCCGGTCCGCTTCGCCACTCGACCTTGCGCATGCCGAAGCGCGTTTCCAGGTTGTCCGAGACCTCGCTGTCCACCACCAGCCATGTTCGCATGGCATATAAAAAGGGATCCTCAGGCGACCACAGGTGGGGTGATTCGAGGGCTGCAAGTTGAATGATCTCGGCCTCCTGGCCGGGTTCGAGCAGGTGATGAGTATCCACCGTATCGGACGCTCGTGCGCCACCACTCCACTCGACGGCAAACGAACGGACCTGCACGTCTTTCCTGGAATCGCTGTCATTCCGAATACGGGTAACAATTCGTACTTCGTGTTGGTCGATGTCTGGTTCGATTTTTGTGTGCACAATGTGCGGAGTGGAGGACGAGATAATTTCCACATCGTCATATAATCCGGGAATCCAATACATTTTCTCCGGGTCCTGTCCTGCCGGCACCTCCTCGGGCACGGCATCCAGCCAGGCGCCTACCCGCACCACAAGGTCGTTTAGATCGGATGCATGAACAGCACCTGTTATATCGAAACGTTTGGCGGTATAGGAGCCGAAATGCTCCCCTAACTCACGCCCGTTCAACCAGACTTTAACACCATATTTCGCCTTGTGAATAACCAACTGGACGCGATCTGGAGGTGCCTCTACTGAAAAGGACCTTCGGTACCAAAAAGCTTCACGCCGTTCGCTCTTCAAACCGACCTCCTCGAAGCGGGGGGTGGCCGCACTCACCAGCGCCGGAACCGAAACAGTATGCCGGTACATGTCTGGCGGGGTATCGGATAATGAACCTTGTTCAAGCTCCCAGATGCCGTTCAGACTCTGGACACCACGCACGTCCCGATAGTCATCGCCAACCTGGGCCTCCTCATCGCCTGAGACTTCGTCATCGATGTCATCGACATCACCATCAACAACAGGCTGGTCACCGTTTAGAGAACGATCGTCCGCTTCGCATCCTGTAAGAATCGCGAACGCTAAGATCAGTGCTATGTTTAATGCCTGCTTTGGTAGCATCACGTCCTCTGCTTTCGTTGACGACTCAGGTGAGAAAGATATCTTCGAGTGTGTCATGTTAGCACTATTCCCCTGTAATACCAACGGATTAGAAAAGGAGCCCGTATGGACCGAAACAACATGGACCGCACGACCCTTGACACCCAGTTCCACCGCCAGCTTGACATCATCCATCCCGACAAGCTGGACTTCCCCATCACCATCATCGGCGCCGGGGCTTCCGGCTCCTACACCGCGCTCGCTCTGGCCAAGATGGGCTGCACGGATATCAACCTCTACGACGACGACACGGTCGAGCCGCACAACCAGCCGAATCAATTGTACGGCGCGGAGTATTTGGGCCAGTCCAAGGCCGTAGCGCTAGGCGTCGAGGTCTACCGCGTCACCGGCCTCCTGCCCGGCCAGTTCCGCCAGCGCTACAGCGATCAGCCCCTTGGCCGTGACGACCCCAAGCGCCTGGTCATCTCCTGCGTGGACAACATGGAAGCCCGCAGGACGATCTGGGAGCAGGCCAAGGCTCAGGGCAGCCGCGCCCGGCCCATTACCATCATCGACCCTCGCCAGGGCGGAGAGTACATCGTGATCTACACCGCCAAGTCCCACGGTGACCTGATGGGTGCTCAGGCCTATGAAAAGACCCTGCACCCAGCGGAGGAGTCGATGCAGCTGCCCTGCACGGCGCGGGCGGTGATCTACAACTCCATGCTCACCGGCGCGCTGGTGTCCATCCTTGTGAAGAAACACGCGCTGGGGCAGCCGCTCCCGCGCAAGATCGCTATGGACTGCTCGGCCTTCGGGCTGATTGCCGAATAGTGCCAATCACAATATCGCAACTAAAAAAAGGAGACCACATGAGTGATCTGCAACGTATTACCAACGACATCGATCACGTCAAGAACCGGATCGGCGAGGTCGTACATCGAAACAAGTTCACGGCGCTGGGCGCGGGTATTGCCGCCGCCATCGGTGCGTCCATCTTCGGCAAGATCGGCTCGGCCATCGGTGGAGCATTGGGTGGTGCAGTCGGTACAACGCTGGACAGCCATCAGAACGATGATGATACAAGCTCCAGCGAGATCTCCATCGCCCCCACCGACAAGGAGACGCCGTGAAATTCCTGCGCGCCATCATCATTCAGAACACGGCTCTGTTGGCCGGTCTGGCCTTCGATGCTCTTGTCAATCATATCCGTTCCAAACGGCTTCGATAAACCTACCGTTCGATCCCGCCATCCATCCCACCTGTTGCGCGCGGCGACGAAGAAGGAGCCTACGCTTCTTCTTTTAGCCAGGACTCGTATAGCAGAAGGGCTATGGCAATTTCGAAGAGGACCCGGAAGTAAAAGGCCGTGTCCAATATCAATTTGGGCAGTTTTTTGTTGGGTCCACCTGATCGTGGTGGAAAGTGATTTTGGGAGAAAGGCCTCCCGCCGCTCCATTGTCCGAAACGGCGGGAAGCCCGGTGTCCCTATTGGCAGACAGCCTCGCTGTTGCTGATCGTCTCGCAGGTGCCGTCCGTACACAGTTCCTCTTCCATCCAGCGACCGTCCGCGTTGCAGCGCTGCACGGCCTGTTCCGTCGCACAAGTTGTCCATTCGGGGACGCAGGTCCAATTGCGCCAGACGGCCTCGTCGGTGAAGGTGCAGGCATCCTCGGCAAGATCGTAGCGATTGGCGCTGACATCCCATCCGTTGGCGTCGAAATGCCAGAGGCCGATGGTATGCTCATCCGGCGGCGTATCGAACCGCTCGCCTTGATGACGAAAGACCGGCGTGAAGTCTTCCGTGTAGCGCACCGTATCCGACAGGCGCAGCTCGTCGATCTGGCCATACATCTTTCGGCCCAAGACCGTAGGCTCCTCGGCTGGATGATCGAAAGGCACCGTATCTGCCGGACTGGCCGCCACCTGCTCACCATTCACAAAGAAAACGCGCTGGGTCGCGTTCTTCGTAACAGCGAGATGGGTCCAGGTCTCGAAAGGGAAAACGCCTTCGACCGTCGGGAAATTGTTCCAGCCGGCATCAGGGTCGTGTTCCGAGAAATGAATCCTGCCATTGTTATTTACCGCCAAAACCAATCGAGTCGGATCGCCTTCCATGTACAAATTATGTCCCTCGAAGTCTGCAGTCGTCTCTCGTTCCTCCAGCCAAACCCACATTTCGATGGTGGCCTCTATTTCGCGCCGAATCAGGAATCGGTCCGCAACCTGAATGCCGTCATCCGTGTTGTTGAAGCTCAGCGCCTGTTCTTCAATGCAATTGCGATTCTCGCATCCAATCGGTCCGCAGTCGGTCGGATCGGCCCAGCCCAGTCCGTCTTCCCGGCAGACTTTGCGCTCCGTCGAATCCGGCAGACACTGTCCCCACTGCGGGGTGCAATGCCAGTTGCGCCAGACGGCGTCCGCTGTCCAGGTCGCATCGCCATGCAACGAACCATCGTGGCTGTTTGGGCTCGCATCGTGAACGACGCTGCCTTCGCCTTCATCGAAGTGCCAGAGGCCGATGGTCTGCTCGTCCGGCTCAAACCGATACGCGGGCTCGAAGTCTTCGGCATAGCGGACGCTGTCGGAGATCCGGAGTTCGTCAATCACGGCAAAACAGTAGTGTTCCGTACTCAGAAATCCGCCAGCCACCGTGTTCTCCGAACCGCTAACGAGTCCACTATCGGAAGGTGGCCCGTTGTCTTCAAGGATCTTGATTCCATCGAGAAAGATGGAAAGCCGATCTCCCGTGCGTACGACCGCAAGGTGATGCCACTCGGTCAAGGTGAACGGATTGGGGACCGTATCCACATAGGTCCAGCCAATATCGGACCGCTTCTCCTGGTAGGAAATGTGTCCATCCTGCCACAGCCTGATTGCAATCACGCCGCCTTCCGCATACAAAATGGTGCTGGGGTGCAAGGATTCTGACACGAACCACATCTCGATGCTTGCCTCCGTTTTCCCATACGTCAGCCGTTTGTCGCTCAGCATGGCGTAGGATCCATACTCGCGCAGATCCAGCGCGTTTTCCTCGACACACGCGCCATCCTCGCAGCCGATGGGGCCGCAGTCGGTCGGGATGTATTCATCCGTTCCATCCTCATTGCAGACGTGGAGAAAGGTCTCCTCGCACCAGCTGGCATTGGGTTCGCAAACGGGCTGGTCGTCCGTTTCGTCGGTATCGCCATCGATCGTCGATTCGGTGTCGGTATCGCTATCCGTATCGCCATCCGCCGGGTCGAAGTCTTGTTCCGCATCCAGTTCACCATCCCCATCCGGGTCATCAACACCATCACCATCAGCATCGCCATCGACACCGTCATCACCATCCGGCAAGGGTTCGTCCATGCCATCATAGTCGCCATCCGAAGCGTCGGTTTGATCGCTGTCGGCATCGCCATCCAACGGTTCCATAGAGGTCACCACCGAGTCGGAACATCCGGCCAGCAGGCAGACGGCAAGCCCTAACCCAAGCAAAATCCAGATTCGCATCGCATCCCTCCTTTTCTTGTATCCCATGTAAATTCAGTTCCTTAGAGTTCTTATCCCCGAAATCCGGGTGTTTTTTCTATCGACAATGTGGCCGTGTTTTTCGCTGCAACGGTAGGCGTTCCGGTCCGTTTTCCGGCTTTCATCCGACCAAGATCATCAAGTTTATCCATCAAGACAACACTATACGCCTATAATAGACAATTATCAATCATTTCACCTCCTGTTCTTTCGTCTGCCGATCGGCGACATTCAATAGAAACAGGAGGTGCAATGCCGGATATCAAGAAAATACTGGGAGATCGTGTCAGGCGATTCCGCAAGGACGCGGGGCTTACTCAGGAAAAATTAGCCGAGAAAGTCGATGTGGCAGTGGAAACCATCAGCCGCCTGGAGCGTGGGCATTCGATCCCGTCGGTGGAGAAATTCTACGAGATCGCGCAGGCCATCGATGTCGAGATGACGGTGCTGTTCGACATCGCGGACGAGGATTTCAAATCTCGAACCTATCCCCACATGGCCGAGATGCGCGAACTCCTGCGTCCGGCGAAAAAAGCCCATCAGAAGATGATTGTAGAGGTGGTGAAGCGGGTGTTGGAGGAGGTGGGGTAGACCGCCTTCTTATCTTTAAGGCAAAAGCATTGTCAAAACAATGGCGGCACACAGGAGAATGACCCCGTTCCTGATGGATTTGAAAGACGAATCAACAAAGTTTCCTTTGTTATTGTTTAATACAGAGTTGGCTTTGTAGTATTTGTAAAATTCCAATAACATATCCTTCTCGCAAATCTTCTTGTGCTCCAGCGAAGAACCATTTTCCTTGATCAGATCCTCAACGGTAACTTGGGCGTATGGCAAGTTTTCGATTGCTTTAACCGCTCCGATAACTGCAAACAAAAAGCACAAAATGGCAAGCATTATTAAAATCCCAAAGGGGAGGCCTACGCTGGCCCCGTCTTTAAGCAGAGCCAGCATTACGGCGATTACAACTGTGATGGAAACCAATGAAGATTTAGCCTTCTCATCGATTGTTTTTCGTCGTTCATCTTCTAATGAGAGTTGTCCCTGTATAAATTGAGATAACTCCGAATAATCTGTCAATTCCTCGATAGAGTACGAAGAAACGTGAATATTCTCGTGCTTGGTAAGGAGTATTTTCTCCACTCTATATGCGTACAATATCGGCACGATTTCCTGAAGTATCCAATTCCAAGCATTTCCAAAATAGTTATACATTGGAATTTCCCATCAAATAATCACAAATTGCCTTGTCTATCGGCGCTCCCGTGTTATCCATCAACCATCCCCATTCACCTGTTGGGTTTACCTCCAGAAAATAATACTTGTTATCCTGCAACAGAAGATCCATTCCACCGAAGGTGAGATTCAATCTATTCATCAATTCGTGAATCATATTCCGAACATCCTTTGGCAGGCCAATGGGAGTATAGACTACATCGTTTTTCTGCAGACGCCAATCTCCCTCAATCCCAGAACCATTTTTCTTGATGGAAACAGGAAAGAGTTTCTCGCCGATAATTGTAACTCTGACATCAACTTTCGGCTCAATTCTTTCCTGAATCATGACAGGAGCTGAAGAGTAGTCACCGTTCTCAAGTTCTTCGCTATCGACAGAGTTCGTATATATAAATCCTTCTTTGCTATCAAATCTCAGGATTATTGGCTCCATCGTTTTTACGATCCAGTCCCTGTTACTCGCATAGGGTTTGGGGAAATTGGTCGCAATGCTTTCTGGAACGCTAAACCCCACTTTCTGAGCGATTCTGAGTTGATAAGCCTTTACCTCAGCTTGGTACGTGTACATGGGATGATTAACCCAAGTGGCATCTTCAAAGATTGTCAAAGCTCGAAGAAAAGCAGCCCATTGTCCCCTCGCCAATTGTTCTTCTGGAAGCAGATCAGGCTGATAATTATCCCGCAGGAATACCGGAGCCCGAAAATAGATGGATTTCAATACATCCGCACTTACTTGGAAATCAATATCTTCCCATCGCCCCTTGATAAGTGGGGTAGAAGGGAATAAGATCAGTTCCATTTTGTTGAATTTATCGCGATTTAAGCGAAGGTATTTTGCTTTTCGAGTATGAAGCTCAGCTGCGACCAAGTCACTGGAATAATCGTGAGTATTTGAGATTAAGAGAATCTCAGGAGAAAGAACATCCATTATTCGCCTTTTTCATCTTCACCTGTTTCAATGTCTTTCTTTTTGGTTCCGCAGACCGGTCTTGATGGATCATTTGACCTCATCATGCAACTTCCATCACTCTCGAAACGCCAGAACCCCGCTTTGGTGTCGAAAGAACAGCCAGAAAGTTTCTCTGGCAAAGGGGTTCTATCAAATTGCTTGACTTTGCCCAAAATTGGATGGTTTACTTTCATATCCGTTCTCCCATTATAAATGTTTTCGTTTCGTATCCTATGCCAGGACAAGCCGATTGTCTATTTAAGAATAGCAGCAAAGCTGTGTGCCAGAGTAAGTCACACCCCTTCGTTGATCACCTATCCCCTCGATAACTCCACATAAATTCCTTTCCGCCTTTGCCCCATAAATGCTATAAACTTGCCTACTGATTCGGAAGCAGCAGCCAGGGGCGATTCACCGTAGACGATATTGCAAGCGTTGGTTTTGATTGGGATATTTTCTTTCAAGCAGGTAGCGGATGCCCACAGGTCACGTCAAACCCTTGTTTCATGAAAAGACGCTCGCCAAAGCGATGGCGGGCTTTGCCTTTCCGTCCGATATGGACGCCCGCCGGGCCGTGGTGGCGCGCTGGATCACCTCGCTGGAGCGCGGTACGTTGGACGTCATCAAGGAGGTCTCGCTACACGGCGAATTTCTGCGTGACATCTTCGGCGAGGTGCTGGGCTATCGTTCCGTCATCCAGGGCGAAGGCGAAGCCTGGACGCTGCATGCCGAGGCGCATATCTCCGATGGCGGCGGCTCGGCTGACGGCGCGCTGGGCTTCTTCACCGCCACCGAATCCGCCAGCAAGGCCACCCGCCTCAAGGGTCGCATCGTCGCGCCAATCGAACTGAAGGGCGCGGTCAACAACCTCGACCGTCCCGCCTCCGGGCGCACGGAATCCGCCGTCGAGCAGGGTTGGCGCTACGCCAACTACACCGAGGGTTGCAAGTGGGTGCTGGTCAGCAACTACCGCGAAATTCGCCTGTACCGCACCAGCAAGACGCCCGCCTTCTACGAGCGCTTCAAGCTGGCCGACCTGGCTGATGAAGCCGTCTTCCGGCGCTTTTATTTTCTGCTCTGCGCCGAGAACTTCCTGCCGCTTGAAGCCAAGCCGGACGGCGATTCCCGCGTGGATGCGCTGCTGCGCGAATCCGATAACGCCGAGGAGGCCATCACCAAGGCGCTCTATGCCGAGTACAAGGACACGCGCCTGAAGCTTGTGCAATACCTGACCGAGCAGGCCGACGGCGACAAGGCCGCCATGATCGAGACGGCGCAGAAGATCCTCGACCGCGTGCTGTTCATTGCCTTCTGCGAGGATCGCGGGCTGCTGCCGCCGAATACGATCAAGACCGCGCACGACTACAAGGATCCCTACAATCCGACCGCCGTTTGGACGCGCTACAAGGCGGTTTTTCGCTGGGTGGACAAGGGCAACGACAACCCGCCCATCCCCGGTTACAACGGCGGGCTGTTCAAGCCCGATCCGGTCATCGATGAGCAGATCAGCCTGCCGGACGAATTGTGCGACGAGTTGAATGCCATCACCCGCTACGACTTCGACACGGACGTGTCGGTTGAGGTGCTGGGCCACATCTTCGAGCAGTCGGTCACCGACTTGGAGGAACTGAAAGCTGCCGCGTCCGGTGAGGATTTCGACAAGAAGAAAGGCCGCCGAAAGACCCAGGGCGTTTATTACACGCCTGCAATGGTGACGCAGTACATCGTGGACGTGGCGCTGGGCGGCTATCTGCGGCGCAAAGAGGAAGAGCTTCGCCAGCGTATCGGGCTGGACGCCATCCCCGAGGCGCACGGGCGCAAGCAGGCCAAGGCCGAGCGTGAGTTCTGGGAGGCCTACCGCGACGAGGTGTTGAAGCGCACCCGCGTGCTGGACCCGGCCTGCGGCTCCGGCGCGTTTCTGATCGCGGCCTTCGATTATCTGCTGGCGCAGTACGAGCGCGTCAACGACGCGCTGGCGGCTTTCGAGGGCGGGCAGCGCAGCCTGTTCGACCTGAACAAGACCATCCTCAACCACAACCTCTATGGCGTGGATCTCTCGAAGGAGTCGGTGGAGATCACCAAGCTCAGCCTGTGGCTGAAGACCGCCGAGCGCGGCAAGCCGCTGACCTTCCTGGACGACAACATCCAGCAGGGTGACTCCATCGTGGACGATCCGGCCTATTCGGAGACGCCCTTCGACTGGCGGGCGCGCTTCGCGGCTGTATTCGCCGATGGAGACCATGACTCAAGCGGTTTCGACGTGGTGATCGGCAACCCGCCTTACGTGCGCCAGGAACTGCTCTCGCCCATCAAGCCGTATCTGAAGGAGCATTACCATTCTTTCGACGGCGTTGCTGATCTGTACACCTACTTCTACGAGCGCGGCGTGCAGGTCTTGAAACCGGGCGGGGTGCTGTCGTTCATCGTGACGAACAAGTGGTTGAAGTCCGGTTACGGCGAAGCGCTGCGGCGTTTTTTCGCCGAGCACACGGTCTTCGAGCAGATCCTCGACTTCGGCCACGCGCCCATCTTTGAGGATGCCGATGTCTTCCCCTGCATCGTGTCGATACGCAAGCCGGACACGCCCATTGAGAAAGCGATGCCAAAGCCAGAACCCGCCGCACCGGTGGTCGTCTGTCCCGTGCCGCGTGAGAAGCTGGCCGACATCAACCTCAAGCAGTTCGTCCGCCAGCATGGCTACGAGGTGCCCTGGTCGCGCTTTTCGGAGAAGGCGTGGAGTTTGGAGAACCCTGCCGTTGACGACTTAATGGAGAAGATTCGCAACGCTGGGCCCAATCTTAAAGAGTATGGGAATTTCAGTCCATTCAGAGGGATATTGACAGGTATCAATGATGTGTTCCTTATCGATACTTCCAAACGAATTGAATTGGTGAAAGAGCATCCAGCCGCTGAAGAACTAATCAAACCGTGCTTACGAGGAACCAACATTAAAAGATGGAACCCCGATTGGTCAGATTTGTATATGATCGTAATCCCATCAAGCAGTGATCGAGGATGGCCTTGGTCTGGAAAAGATGAAGCCCAAGCACTATCATCCTTTGAGTCATGCTATCCAAGTATTTGCAGATACTTCCTAGAAAACGAATCTAGGATGAAGAAGCGACAAGACAAAGGTAAATATTGGTGGGAACTACGTGCGTGTGCAAACTACGAAGTCTTCGAAACCCCCAAGATTATTCATACTGATATTGCCTGGCGTCCTCAGTTTGCATTTATCGATCATCCTATGTATCTCGTAAACACTGCTTATGCATGGCCTTCCCAAGATTTCTATTTATTGGCTGTTGTGAATTCCCCTGTCTTATGGGCTTATATGTGGCGGAACGCCATCCACGGAAAAGATGAGGCGCTTCGTCTGATCTACTCCTTTACAGAAACGCTCCCCATCGCCCCGCCCACCGAGGCCATCCGCACCGAGGCCGAGGAGCGCGTGGCGGCGCTGATAGAACTGACCCGCGCAAACCAGAGCGCCCAGCGCGACCTGCTCGACTGGCTGAAGCAGATCCAGTCCATCGACAAGCCGGGCCTGAAGCTGCAAGACGCCGCCGCCCTGGACTTCGACGCCTTCATGGCCGAAGTGAAGAAGCGCCGCCCCAAAGCGGCGGGCAAGCTGAGTGTTAGCGGGGTGAAGGAACTGCGCGAGGCCTATGAAGAGACCGTCCCCGCCATGCAGCGCCGCGCCGCCGAAGCCCAACAGCACGAACGCCGCCTGGCCGACCTCGTCAACCAGGCCTACGGCCTGACACCGGAGGAAATCGACCTGATGTGGAAGACGGCCCCGCCCCGGATGCCGGTGGGGAGGAAGTGAAGCCGGATGAGTAAACCATTGGATCCTAGTGAATATGGGCAATATCATCAAGAGCTCATGAAGATCGAAGATTGGTCAACATGCCCACCATCAAAAGCTTTGAAGCTATTGGGGCAACTTACGGATTTAAGCTGGGATCTGCGTAATGAGGAAGGACTTGAACGAGCAATTGAAGTTGGCAATTCTATCCTGGAAATACTGACCAGTGATTCCCAGCTATCCCAATGCCATTATTTCCTGGGTAATGCATGGGGATATCTCGGAAAACTCAGAGGCAGCGACGAAGGATGGCATTGGGATCAGAAGGAAATTGAAAAAGACATCTTGCATCAGAGGTCAGCACTTATGTGGGCTGATAGCGCCACAGATATTCCCTCCGAACTTAAATGTCAAATGCTCACCAATACCGGCAATACTTTCATCCACTTGGGACGTTGCTCGGAAGCCATTCCTTTTTGGAAACAAGCAATCAAACTGAATCCACGATTTGCAATGGCTGTTGGGAATCTTGGACATGGTCTTTTCTGGTACGGACGTGTCTTATCCGATGAGGGTTACCAGTCTCTATTCATCAATCAAGCCTACAGATTTCTTTCACAAGCAATGGAAATTGACGATGATCCTCATTTTCACAGCGGAGCTAAAAAGGGTTTTTCCCACACCAAACAGTGGATCGAGGATAGAGCAAACCAGGATGTGCTAGAGGAAACTTGGGATTTGGATTCCTTTCCTCTCGGGGATACCTCTGATGAAAATAAGTATCGGAAATGGTGCTTAGAATTTTGTCTGTTCCTCAACATTCTTAATGACTTAGGTCCATATCCAATCGCGGCTAGAGATGTTCTTTCATTACCTTCGATTACTGTGGGTATCGATGAGGGGCCACATTTCCTGGCATTCTTCGATCAGCTGAAACAAGAATATGTTTCAGCACGATATTTATTCTACGAGGGCACTGAGCTTGCTTCCTTTGATGCCCATTATTCAGACAAACAAGTAAGAGTGCACAACACGCTTGATTATCCAGCGTTTTGTATTGCTGTAGAAAAAATCAAGGCTTCCTTTAGAATTACATATTCCTTGTTCGATAAAATCGCGTACTTCATGAATCGATATTTCGAACTCGAAGTTTCTGAACGACTCGTGGATTTTCGAACCATTTGGTACAACACCCCGGGAAAAAATGCAAAGCCGAAAAAGGAGCTTGGAGTTCGAAAACAATTTCAAGAAAATGAAAATTGGCCTCTGAGGGGATTATTTTGGCTAAGTAAAGACTTTTTTTATGAAGATGAATCTTTCCAAAATTCAATTGAACCGGATGCGCAGAAGCTCAACGAAATACGCAATCATCTTGAGCATAAATATTTCAAATTGCATAACCCTGAATGGCAAGGACTACCGCCAGAAGAAGACCGAATAGGCAGGGCTATAACAGATACCTTGGCTTACCACATGTACCGAACCGATTTCGAACGGAAGACGATCAAACTTCTAAAACTGGCAAGAGCCGCGTTGATCTACCTTTGCCTTTCTATTCACTCGGAAGAGACACGAAGAGAATCCCAGCGCGAAGATAAATTGGTGATGCCCAATTATCTACCGGAATGGGAAGATGATTGGAAAACGTGAAGAATATTGACGGGGCTCCGTACCTGTCTGCCGGAAGACTGTGTTGAGGATATGAAAACAACGACTTCTCATTCCCAATCCTTCACCGCCACGATAATCAAGCGCTGGCGGAATAAGGCCAACCGTTTGGGCGAAATCGACATGGAAGGCCCGCAGGGTTGGAATGAGAGTACGCCCAGTCCGATAGTGCTTATCGAAGCTTTCCCCAAGCTGCATGTACGTGAGGGTTACGTCCTGCGCGCCTACCAATTCCGCGAAGGATTCAACGGCAACGCCTTCGTATACGCCATGCCGGAATCAACGCCACTCCCCGATCCTGAGACATGCGAGCGCCGGGAGGACGTTCTTCTCGAACCGCCCATTGTCCCTGGTTCGTTGGACGACTACATGCAGGCCATCAATGGCGACGGGTCGCTGCGCTCCTATCTCGAAGCGTCCATCCTAGCGCGTGAACTGGCCGAATTCGGTGCAATCTGGCACGGCATTTCCTGGGGCGAACACATTGTGCTCGACACCGATCCGTTTCGAATGGACAAAAAGAACTCGTTTTTCGGCTACGATCCGGAAATGCTTGAAGCGTGGCACTGGGAAAAGGGAAAATCAGACGACTGGCGACCTAATGTATCGCGTAAGGGTAGTACGGTCACAGTGACGTTTTACAGTTTCACGGATGTAATGCCCATGCGCATCGTGCGGCACGTTGATCGATTCAAGGACGGGAGCTACACCTTCAAACCAAAAGAAACGGCGCTGGCCTACGCGCCGGGTGGGAAATGTTTTTAGTGTTAAGAATAAGGTGAGGAAACCATGTCAAAGCCCTTGAGTTCTTACAGTCAACCAAAACAGAAGAATTTTAAAGTGAAAACCTTGGACGAAGCCATAGCTGAGTTCAACAGAGATAATATTAAAAACGATTTAGATCGTGCAGAAAAAGAACGACAGCAGATACTAAAGCGTTTTCCACTAAACAACTGGGATAAATTGACCCTCGATCGATACTCCTTGGGCATTGATGATTCCGATGATCATTTTTGTTTGTGGATGGAATTCAAGAGCAAGACTCTTGGTGGGATTGGTGGCGGAAATTCAGGAAAGCACATTATTTACAAAAGTCGTGAAACTAGAGAATGGTGTTACGTCCCGGGTAATCGATACCAGAATGAAAAGGAAGCCTGGCAGTCTATCAGAGACGGTTTTATCGAAGCCTTTACGCTTGCAAAAAATGAGAAGTGGTCGGAAATCGATGAGATCGAATCAATCTCTTACGGACCGATGTTGAAGGTAAAAACACTTCATGTCTATTTCCCGGATGAAATTCTCCCAATCTTTTCAAGAGCTCATTTGCAGCATTTCCTTGAACTCCTGAAAAGACCTGAAGCCAACGATTCGACATACGATGTAATTAAATATAACCGAACCCTGCTTGCGGCCTTAAAAACACACCCTGCATTAGCAAGCTGGTCCACTCAAGAATTGAGTCGTCTTCTATATTTCTGGAGTCACCCACTTAAGTTAAAGACCATCGTGAAAATCGCTCCCGGGCATGATGGGAGGTATTGGCAAGAATGTCTGGATAATGGTTACATTTGCGTTGGATGGGATGATGTTGGTGACCTGAGCAAGTATAAATCAAAGAAGCCATTCAAAGAAGAGTTTAGCCGACAATACATCGACAGTCTGTATAAAGGGAACAAGAGCAAAACTTCAGAAAAAGGCAACGAACTTTGGACCTTGATGGAACTGAATCCAGGCGATATAGTCGTTGCCAATAAAGGGATTTCACACATACTTGGTGTTGGCACTGTTATTGAGCCGGGATACGAATTTTCCACTAGTCGGGATAAGTTCCAACATATCGTCCATGTAGAATGGGATACAAGTCTGGCTGGATCCATTCCTTCTCAGTCTGATTGGGGGATGCGAACTGTAAAAATACTCAATCCGGAACAGTTAGAATCTTTCTTTAGTGAATCTCCTAATAATGAAACAGACGAAGCAATAACCAAAGAGAAAAATAAATTGATTGATCTCCCTCTCAACCTCATCCTCTACGGCCCGCCGGGAACGGGTAAGACATTCCGGCTCCAAGATAAATTTTTCTCGAAATTCACGGACCATGGAGTCGGCATTCCCAAAGAAAAATACTACGAGAAGGTCTTGCGCGACATTCCGTGGTGGCAGGTCATTGCCCTGGTCCTTCTCGACATCGGGGAAGCGAAAGTCGCCCAGATCCATGCACATGAGTGGCTGTTGGCTAAAGACCGGATGATGAATCAGAAGGATCCTCGCCCCATGATTTGGGCGATGCTTCAAACCCACTGCGTGGACGACTGCGAGTTCGTCAAATACGGAAAACGATTGCAGCCGCAGATTTTCAGCAAATCGAAGGAGGGGTTATGGAGTGTTGATAAGGATCTTCTTCAGAATGATGTTCCCGAATTGTTTGAGGTAAAACAGGATCTGGACAGTTACTCCCCAGTTACAGAAGAAGTGCGCCGATTCCGGATGATCACCTTCCACCAGTCCTACAGCTACGAAGATTTCGTGGAAGGTATTAAACCCGTGGTGGAACTGCAAGACGATGGAAGCAAGGAAGTAACTTACGAGGTCGTGCCCGGTATTTTCAGGCAAATGGTTGAAGCTGCCATTCAGGATCCGGAAAACGATTACGCCTTGTTTATTGACGAGATCAACCGCGCCAACATCTCCAAAGTGCTTGGTGAGCTGATCACGTTGCTTGAGTACAATGACAATCCGGAAGCTTCGAAACGCAAGCACTGGGATGCTCAGAAGGGAGAGTGGATCGGCGGACTGACCGTCCAACTTCCCTACAGCAAAGAATCCTTTTTCGTGCCAGCGAACCTCCACGTGATCGGAACAATGAATACAGCTGACCGGTCCATCGCTTTCCTGGATGCGGCACTCCGGCGACGCTTCAAATTCGAGGAAATCGGCCCCGATCCTACCGTGATCGCAGATGAAGACGCTCGCGAGTTCCTCACTCAACTGAATGAGCGGATCGAGTTCTTCTCGGATCGCGATCATCGAATCGGCCATTCATATTTCATGGATGTGAACACATGGGTAAACCTGCGCGATGTGGTGGTCCACGATGTTTATCCATTACTCAACGAGTATTTCTTCGGTGACGGGGAAAAACTGGGGCTTCTTCTCGGCGCAAGCGAGACACAGCCGTCGATCATTCAGAAATTGAAGAAGGATCCGGCTAAGCTATTCGGAGAAATGGACGGAGTGGATGCTTATGATGAGCGTAACACGTACATGCTGAATCCAGCTTTTAAGAGCGCATCCGAGGGTAAGATTCGCCCCTATTTCGACTTCTTCAAATCACCGAACGTCGAGACCGAATAAGCACCGGAATGTGAGATGAGAGGATCGGCACCCCCATGAAGAACATTCCAGTTATCGAATACGGGCTTCTACCTGAATTGAGCCCTGAATTACGACAGCGGCTCCTTCGGTTCGACCGACAGCATGCGCGTGATACCGGTGAATGGATTTTCGACTGGCGGGAAGGATCGGTGAAGGCCCAAAATATCGTTGGTGTCGTACACATCCCAGGTCTGACGGTAGAGATCCTTCCAAAGATTGACAGAAACAAGCTGATCAGAAAGCAAAGACAGGCCCAGCAAGAGGAATTGGAACTGGCCCAGGCCAACCTGCTGACGATGCTCAGCTATACACGACAGCTCCCCATCGAGCACCGTGACCACGCCCCGCTTCATCTGGAGCGCATGCCGTTGCTGGAAGCGTTTATTCTCGCCTTTGCCACCCGCTTGCTGGAAGAGTTGCGAAAAGGTGTCGATCAGGCGTACGTACAATGCGAAGAGAATCTGGGGTGCGTGAAAGGCCGACTGCTGATCGGACAGCATTTGCGAGAGAACCTCGTTCACAAAGAGCGATTCTACGTAGGCTATGACGATTTCATTTCCGACACGCCGCTCAACCGGATTCTCAAGGCCGCCTGCCGCAAACTGCTATTTCAGGCTCATGGTGTAGCCGCTCAAGAGAAACTTCGCCAGGCGCTGTTGCTTTTCGACGAGATCTCGGATGTTGAGATCAGCATCGATCAATTCGAGCGCTTAAGGCTGAATCGCAACAACGAGCGTTTCGGAGTCTTGGTCAACTTCTGCCGAATCGTGTTGCTTGGGCAATCTCCAGCTCCACGTGAAGGCAATCAGGAGACGTTCAGCCTGCTGTTTCCCATGGAGAAGCTGTTCGAAGAGTTCATAGCTGAATTTCTCTGTCGGCATTGCCGGGAAATAAATCTCGATATGGGCGGTGGGAGAAACCTGGAGCGCAGGCACATCCATGTCCAATCAAAGGGTAATACGAAATACCTGCTACGGCGAACACATAGTCAAGGCTCTGGCAACGTTCGCGTGTTTCGCCTGAAACCAGACTTGCTGATCAGGTTTGAGAAAGCGGTCCGCCTGATCGTCGATACCAAATGGAAACACCTGAAAACCGACGAGGAAGACAGGAAGAACGGCATCCAGCAATCCGACCTGTACCAGATGTACGCCTATGCCAAGCGTTTTGAATGTCCCGATGTGGTGCTCCTGTACCCAAGAATCGATGGCGTTCGGGATAAAACCTACTGGCTTGAGGGCAATGATGGAAAGAGCACCCCGCAGCGTATCCACCTTCGAACGGTGGCGTTGGATCTGAATCTCCGAACTCGAAAAGGAAAAAGTGACCTATGTCAGTCGCTTCGAGAAGCATTTTCGGGTTTTGGGTAGAGCATACTTTCCATGATTTTCGTTTACGTCCAACAACCGAAGCACAAGAAATCCGGGTGACACCATGTTCGACTCCTACATCGGCATCCACTACGCCGGAGCGGAAACGGCGACAAGCCGACTGAAAGCGCTTTCCGTCTATCGCGCCGACAACTCCGGTAAACCGGAAAAAGTCATCACCCCGGACGCCTATCGCTTTGGTCCGCAAAACTGGTCGCGCAAGGGAATCGCCGAGTGGGTGATCGAACAAACGACTGCCGCGCCGATCATCGTCGGTATCGGCCATTGTTTTTCGCTCCCCCAAGCTTGGTTCGACCTGCAAACCCTACCGGACTGGAGTGAGATGCTGCGTCACTTCCCGCTCTGGTGGCCGACGCACAAGGATATTTATATCGACAGCCTGTGGGAGAAAGGTATCGCGCCCCCACCGGGAGGTACGCCGGATCAGTTGCGCATCACGGAGACCCGGTCTCCGGGCGCGAAGGGCATCTTCCGCTTTGTGGGTTATGGGGCGATGGGCCAGATCAGATGGGCGGGCATACCGTGGCTGGCGCATATTCGCAAAAAGGTAGGTGACCGGGTTCATTTCTGGCCCTTTGACGGGTGGACGCCGCCGGACGGCAAGTCGGTCATCGCCGAAGTGTCCCCGTTCATGTTCAGCCGTCAGTACCCCAAAGAAAACCGCACCCCGCAGGAACACGACGCCTACGCTGTGGCTCGCCGGCTCTCCGAGATGGACCGCTCGGACCGCCTGGAGACATATTTCCACCCGCTGTTGACCGAGAATGAACGCCATATCGCGGAAACGATGGAAGGCTGGGCGCTGGGCGTGATGTGAAAGGCAGATTCATGCAAAACGGAACCGAGAACCTCTCCATGCTCGACGCTATCCGCCACCGCCGGTCCGTCCGCACCTACGCCGACCAGCCCTTGAATCCGGAGGTCCGCCAGAAGGTCGAGGCAATCCTCGTCGATCCGGGAGCGTGCCCGTTCGACCATACGCCCCGCTTCGCCCTGATCGAGCGTACAAAGGCGCACAAGGAGGAAAAGGTCAAGCTGGGCACCTACGGATTCATCAAGGGCGCGCCGTATTTCATCGCCGGTGCGCTGACCCGTGGCAAAATGGCCGAGGTGGACTTCGGCTATCTCATGGAACGGATCGTCCTGGAGATGACCCGGCTGGGTCTGGGCACCTGTTGGCTGGGTGGCACCTTCAGCCGCAAGGAATACGCGCAGGTATTGCGGCTGGATGATCGGAGCTGGGTGCCTGCCATCTTGGCGCTCGGGGTCCCCGCCAAGCGGAAAGGGACCGTGGAGCGGCTCATCCGATGGGGCGCCAAGGCGAATAACCGCAAGACCTTTGCCGAGCTCTTCTTCAACCGCGACTTCACGCACCCGCTGAGCCGTGAAAGAGCCGGAGAGTACGTCGAGGTGCTTGATATGGTGCGAATCGGCCCGTCCGCCTCGAACAAGCAGCCATGGCGGATCGTCGTGGATGGCGAGCATCTGCACCTCTACCTGGCCCGCACACCGCGTTACCGGCGACTGGTACCCTCCACGGACCTGCAGCTGATCGACATGGGCATCGCCATGCAGCATTTGGAAGCTGCGGCGAAGATAGTGGGCTTGTCGGGAGACTGGACGATGGACAGCCCTGCGGACATCCATTCAGGTGAAGCGGCGTACATCGCGACCTGGAAGGCGACGTGAAGGGATGGATCTTGGCGGATCCAGGTGTGGAAATGCTATTTCGGGGTCTTCGTATGCTTGAAGGCCTATCGAGATTTCAAAGAGGACCCGAAACTGACAGACCGTGTCCGATGCCAGTTGGGGCCAATTACCATGGCCGGCGATGTGGAGAGTTCGCGCTGGGAGCGATGGGATGGACACCGGGGAAGCCAGGTTTTGGAAAACGTTTTCCGATAATATTGCATTGGTAGCAAGCCATTGAAAATGCGTGACAATGAGAAATCAAACACTCGTGTTCAGTTTTCTTTTTCACACCTGTGCATAAATGCTATAAATATCCGAAACTTTGACGAACTTTGCGCAATCGCTTAGAAAGCGATACAGAGAGCGATGAACCATACTTGCAGACTTATATCATGGCTTCAGGGAGACTCCCTCCATGTTCCCATCTCATAGGATTTGAGCAATTGCGATGGAAAAGAAATTAAAACAACCACCGACTGACCTGTTACAAAATGGTCGAATCGAAGAATGGAACACTTGGATAGCAAAACAAAGCCGGGTTGTAATAGAAGATCTGGACCTGTCTGAAAAAACTATTGAGGGAGCAAACTTCACTGTGCCGGCCAAAGCTGACGCAAGCACCTCTCGCGCTAATCGTTCTGGTGTTTGGTTACGTCGAGTGAATTTCACTGGCGCCAAGCTAAAGAATGTCTCATTTGTAGGTGCATGGTTCAGAAATGTCAGATTCGAACGTTCAGAATTGAACTGCGTTGCGTTCGATCATGTGGCTGCATCTCAGGGGCAAGCTTCATTTGAAAACGTGCTATTCAAAAATGCGTGTCATTTCAAACATGCTTCCATGAGTGAGGTTTCTTTTAATGGAGCGGAAATGCATCGCTCCAATTTCGCGTTTGCTGACCTCTATGAGACAAACTTCTCAGGTTGCGATATTGGTGAATGCGTTTTTGAGAGTATCCAGGCTGGCCATAGTAAATGGATAGGAGGCCAAGTCAATAAGAGTCGTTTTTTGGGTGCTGATTTACCTTCAGCAGAATTTGCCAATGCTACACTGGAAGATGTAATTTTCGACGAAGCCAACTTGACTGCCAGTCAGTGGAATCAGGCGACGTCCACAAGCTGCTCATTTATCAGATCGATCTGGAACGATGCGAATGCCTATGAAAGTCGATTTAATAACTGCTCTTTCAAAGAAGCAGATTTCCGGCGTTTTACGATCCGAAAGAGCAAAATGATCGAATGTAAATTGGATGGTATTTGGGTTTATGATTGGAGACCAGAGGAATTGCTAATCATCCGGCCTACATTGACAAGCGCCATACTAGACAATAACCCGGATATCGATAAAGTAACTCTCCAACCTGTACCAACAAACTTTGAAACTCCAGAAGCCTTCTACAAAGCAGTTTCTGAAAAAATCAGGGAAAGAGACCCTGACGTGGATGACTCCAGATCTTTTGTTTTGGGTGAGCCCTTAGCTGTCTGCTTCACTCATAAAACCAGACGAAAGCCTTGGATTCTGATGACTGAGGACGAAGTCGATGAGATTGTCGCTCGGGAGAAAGAGTTTGAGCATTTCATGGTTCGGTACAAAGAAAAGAGCTGGGTCAGTAAAAAGAAGGGTCGGAATCAACAGCCCCAAGTAGAGTTTACTCCATCGGAGGCAGAAATCTTCTTCGAGTATCTGAAGCTCTATGAGGAGAATGCTGGCCCGATAAAACCGGCTCGAACTCGTTGTCTTGTAGGAAGTACGGGAGATGCCAAACGTAAGCAATTCACGAATATGCGAGCAAAGATAGATGGTATTGCAAAACGAAACAAAGAGGAAGAATATCGATTGTTCGAATTTCGAAGGGCAATTCTTGAAGAACACCAGGATTATGAGTATTGGTTCTCACCTGAGAATTCTGTTTCTTATTGCTTCATTATCGAAGCAAAGTACTACCTAACAGTATGAAAATACAGCATTCTTTCCTTCCCAGTTTCTTCCTGTAACATTACCAGCCACTTCCGATCTGCCTTGCTGAAATCCTGCCTGTGTTCAACAGGTTAGGAGGCAGTCATGCCCAAGTCGAAGATCAAGATTCAAGGTGAGATAGTAGAATCAGAAAGTTCCTGCGTCAAAGAGAAAAAGCAAAGCTTTAACAATACACGCCGGAGCTTTCTCGACATGCTGGCTGGTGGGCTGGCGGAACTGGTCGGGATCGACCCTGATGAAGACGAGGAGGCGAAAGAAGAGGAAAGGGATTGACATTGATAATGTGATGGCATACCAATACTATCTATACGCATCGAAGGAGGATGTAAGATGGCCAAGAAGAAAAAGATCAAGAAACGAAAGCTCTGCGCGCTTTACGGACGTGTGAGTACGGATAGGCAGGCTCGTGTGGACCACGGTGGCCTCGATACCCAGTTCGATCAGATGGAGCGGCAGATTAAGCTCAACCAGGATCTCAATCCCGATATTGAATGGGTCATCGTGGACCGCTATAGAGATGAAGGCAAGTCCGGAAAAGACTTTAATCGACCGGAGTTCCAACGAATGATGCGGGATGTAGAGGCTGGGCGGATCAATACTGTGGTCGCAGCCAAGTTCGATCGTCTCAGCCGTGCGGGCATCCTTGACTTCTACCGACTGCTGGAACGCCTCAACGAACTGGGGACAGACTGCATTTCGATAAAAGAACAATTCGACACAAGCAGTGCCTCGGGCCGGGCCTTTATGGGTGTGCATATGATTTTCGCCCAGTACGAAAGGGAACTGACGGCGGAGCGCACCGCCGACACCATGGCCCACCGTGCCCGTGAAGGCCTCTTCAATGGTGGGCATGTACCGTTCGGCTACAAAGTGGACCCCAACCACAAGGGCCATCTCGTCATCAATGAGGACGAAGCCGACCTCCTGCTTCATGATGTTTACGAGAAGTGCGTGGAGCTGGGAAGTGCGGGGAAGGTACACAAGCATTTACGGGAGAAAGGGATCGTCTCACCCAAGACTGTCAGTAGGCGGGGAAAAGCCCACGGTGGCACACCATACTGCAAGCCGGCGGTTATCAACATGCTTACCAATCCGGTCTATGTCGGTAGAGTTTCGCACCATGGCAAGACGTACAACGGTGTCCACTCCCCGATCATCCCCCAGGAACTTTTCGACCAGGTTCAGGACATCCTCGGCAAGAATCGTCTCCGACCGCCCATCGCACCGGAAGAGCGAAAGCACGAGTATCTTCTCCAGGGGTTGATACGCTGCGGCCAATGTGGCTCGATGATGACCCCGCGGTCCAGCACCGGTCGTAACGGCCTGCACCACTACTACAACTGCACCAAGCAGAACGTCTCCGCCGGGTACGACTGCGATGCCCGGTATGTTCCCGCCATTGCCGCCGAAGAGTTCGTCATCGATCTCCTGAAGCAAGCGGTGCTGGACGAAGAAGAGATGCAGCGTGTGGTCAAGAAGGCCAACAAGCTTCGCAGCAAGACCCTGAAGACCCTGGACAGGGACATCAGCCGCACGAGAAAGGCTCTCCAGGACATCAAAGCCAAGATTACTCCCATTGTCCAGGCCATAGAGAATGGCGCCGATGTGGGGCCGCTCAGGGATCGACTGCGCGACTTATCCGAGGACGAGAAACAGCAGAAGGCCGAGTTGGAGAGATTGCAGGAGAAGAAGGTGGCCACCGAGGAGAAACTTCTCTCGGCGGAGGTCATCACGGAGTCTTACAAGAACGTTCCGGACATCGTTGATGGCCTGGTCAAGCAGGGTAAGTGGAAGCGTCTCCGAGCCATCCTCCAGCAGTACATTGAGCTCATCGAGTGGCATTGGGACGAAAAGGACAAGAACAAGGGCACGATGCGGGTCCATTTGTACGAACACGCCAACCCAGTGGAATCAGAGCATAAAACGAAAAAGCCCGACGCACTGGTTAACGATGGTGCGTCGGACTGTAAGGACTGGCTCCCCAGGACGGACTCGAACCGCCGACCTAGTGGTTAACAGCCACCCGCTCTACCGATTGAGCTACTGGGGAATAGGATTTTGAAAAGATCAACCAATTTGAGACGATCAACAATCCCAACATAGGGCAGCCTTTTTAAGGCGTTTTCGGTTATTTGTCAAGGTAATTTTTTGATTTTCAAATATTGAAGTTATTTTTGCCATGCATGTAAAACTGATTCAAAAACGATGGATTCCCTTTGGCTTTGACAATCAACCGACTTCATGGGGTGTTTCTGTGGCGGTCATGACCCTTTCCTTTCGAAATGTGGTTGTTTGAGCACTTCCATTATACCGAGAAGACGACCTTTGGCCATTTCTGGGAACTTTGCGGTTCCCTACGAACTGGCCTCCTTCAACAACTCAACATGTCCACCGTCAGCGAGTTTGGGATAGTTGGTTAGGGAGAATTAAGGGAGAGGTTGAGCCATTTGTTGTTCGTTCCTGTCCGGGTGGTTTAGGTTCCTGATCTTTCGGTTTTCAAGGGTTCTTCGCTGCAATTCGGCTCGTCTTTTTAGGATTGCCTCCTTTCTGCCAAAGTATACGTCATCCGGCGTGACGTTGCCAAGGGCTTCGTGGTAACGGCGGCTGTTGTACCAGTCGATGAAGGCCCGGATCTCGCTTTCGATCTGAATCGGCGTTTCGTGCACGTTCTGATTCACACGCTCTTTCAGGCTGCGGTGATAGCGCTCGATCTTGCCGTTGGTCTGTGGGTGGTACGGGGCGGCGAAAATGTGGTGAATGCCTTTGATATCCAGGTATTCCGCCAGTTCGCCGCTGATGAGCGCGCTGCCGCGATCCGACAGGATGCGCGGTTTCATATCGTCCGGCATGTCGCTCACACCGGCAAACTCGCAGGCCGCCTCGATCACCTCGGAGAAATCCGGCGCCCGCATGGTGGGCTGCAGCCGCCAGGCCAGGATCTTGCGGCTGTTGTCGTCCAAAACCGAAATCAGGTAATACCAGCCCCAGGATACGGCCTTGAAATAACTGGCGTCGGTCTGCCACTGCTCGTTGACCCGCTTCGGCTTGTAGCGGTACTCCGCTGACGCCGGAAAGGTTTTCACCGGACGCGGAAAGACCAGCCCGGCTCGTTTGAGCGCACGATAGACCGTCGACTCGGATACGGCGAAGGCGCCGTGATCCGTGAGATGCACGGCCAGTTCCCGCGAGGACTTCTCCGGGAACTCGGCCGCCAGACGCAAAATCTCCGATCGCTCGACATCGAGCAGTTGGTTCCACACCCGGCCCCTGTACGGGCTCTTGTCCACAAGCGCCGCTTCACCACTCGACGCATAGGCCTTCTTCCAACGGTAATAGGTTGATGGCGGCACATCGAGATCATGCAGAGTCTTGCGCACCGAAAACGGCGAACGCGCCACGGCATCGAGCACCGCCCGTTTCATTTCGGCTTGCATCCGCTTGTACCGGACGCTTACGAGCCTAGGCTTTTTTTATATCGCAAGACAGTCAGATGCGCCTCGGCCAGGGCGATCTTGAGCTGCTCGTTCTCCGATTTCAGCTCACACACCTCGTCATCACTGGCGTCGCGCTTCGTCTCGCGTGTCAGGCCATTTTTGCCGGCTTCGAGAAACTGTTTGGACCAGCGATAGAACAGGCTGGGCTGGATGCCTTCCCGGCGGCAGAGCTCGCTGATGGAAATCTCGCCGCGCAGCGATTCGACGACAATGCGGATCTTCTCGTCGGCGGAAAACTTGCGACGGGTGTTTTTGCGGATTTGTTTGATGACATCGGCAATGGGGTCCTCCTCGTTGGAGTTGTACCCGGACCGGAACGGATGGTCAATCGTGGAAGCGGTCCCGACGCTGCAACGAGCGTCGGGACCGCTAGGGTGTTTCAATTCTGGAATAGGATTCCCGGTTTCCACATATCACGCATGGTGGCTTTGACGGATCGTTTCCCTTTCACGGATTGCAGCAGAGCCAGCGCGATTTTGCGTAAGGCCGACAGCAGACCGGGGTTGCTCGTCACCCGGCAGCGATCTTCACCCATCGACACATCCAGCACGTAATGCAGGCGGTTTTCGATACCCCAGTGATCCCGGAAATGTTTCAGTAAGGTTTCAGAGGGCGTATCCGGAGGCAAGTCGGTGATGGCGAAACGTACGCCCTTGCGGATGTCCCCCGTCCGTTTGTCGATGCTTTCGCAATGGACGGCCAGGCCCATCGAAAGCCCCGGCCAGTCCCAGTAGCTTTTCATTTGGGGGAAGACATACAGACGCCGCGTTTCGATGCGGCCCGAAATCAAGGTCGTGGTCTCACGGGCGGGACGCTTGCCCCCACGATAGCGCCACAGGCGGGAGAGTTCGGTATGGAGCTCGTGCTGGTTATCCTTCAGTTTGAATAACCAGTGCCCCCTTTTTCTTCAATCGTTTCGCAAAGTTCTCTCTGCGAAAACATCGCGTCGCCGCTGACCACCTTGCCCTGAAGATCGAGTTGCTTCAATTGCTTCAAGGCGCTCTTGATTTCGCCTCCGGCCGGCTCGGAGGACGCCTGGGACAGCGCAATGCCTTTCGGCGTGGCGACGTTCACCACATGCAGGCGCTTGTCCCGGTGCAGACTGCCCTTGATCGTCTTGCCGTCCACCGCCACCTGCGTATCGGACCAGGCCAACTCCACGCCGACCTGGCGCAAAAGATCATTCACCGGCAACAGGTCCATCTGCTGAAACAGATTCGTGTAGGTGCCCTGGGCCGGAATCCGTTTCCAGCCCAGAAATTCCAACAGATCCCGGTCGTAGGAGGTCCGCTGGAGAATCTCCTGTATCGTCGTCAGATTCCGCAGAAATCCGAGCACCAGCAGCAGAAGAAGAGCGTCTAACTGATAACGCCGCCCCTGCCCGCGACTATGCCCTGTAGCCGATGACGATTTCGTGAAGGCGAAAAAGAAAATCTCCGATGTCACTCTGATTCATGATCTTCCTTCCAATCAAGAGAACTCGATATCCAGGTAGAGGAAAGGACACGCCTATTAATTCCAAGAAACAGAACTGAAACGCCCTAAGCTACGCCACTTTCACTTGAAATCGTTTTCATTATGACTATAATGACGACAAAACATTTTAAGAATAGACATTCAATTGTATCTCTGAGGAGGAAAAGTCCATGGCTCGTAAGCTGATGTTGCTATTGATGTTTGCAATCCTTTCTCTAACTTTTGTAGTTGGCTGTGACAGTAGTGACGACACCGATGGCGACGACACCGATGGCGACACCCCCGATGGCGATACGCCCGATGGTGATACCCCCGATGGCGATACGCCCGATGGTGATATCCCCGATGGCGATACGCCCGATGGTGATACCCCCGATGGCGATACGCCCGATGGTGACACCCCCGATGGAGACATCGATGGGGATACCGATGGAGACGTCGATGGGGATACCGATGGAGACGTCGATGGGGATACCGATGGAGATGTAGAGAGTGATGCAGTCGATGGGGATGTTGACGAAGATACAACCGATGGCGATGTCGAAGGGGAGATCGAAAATGACTCCGAAGTCGTTGTGGCCCCTGGTGAAAATTGTACAAACCCTATCGTTATCGATGCAATTCCATACAACAACGCATCCAATGCTATCGCAAACTTTGTCAATGACATTGATTTCGCCAACAGCGGCGAATCCTGCACGGGCTATTCCAATGTCGGCTGGGACAAAGTATTTTCCTATACCGCCACTTCAAATATTGAACTGACTGTTTCAATGACTTCCAATGGCTGGGACGGTGGCTTGTATATGCTCAGTACTTGTATAGATGGAACTCAAGCCCAGGCAAACTGCCAATACGGAAGTGACTCACATGGTGCTGACACTGCAGAATGGATCAATTTTTCCGCCACTTCAGGTACAACCTACTATTTCGTAGTTGACATTGCGGCAGCGGAATACGCTCCCAGCGATCAGGGTCTATTCCGCATGCAACTTCATGAATATACTGGCGGTAAATGAAAGTTCCCCTGGGCAAGCTCAGAGTAATCCGTCTTCGAATATATAAATCCAGGCATCTGCAAGAAATTGTAGGTGCTTGTTTTTTTTAGCGTGGTAGATTGCGACAGACTTCCGAGGTTCGGTACTTTTAGTGTTATTCACTCACCTTTTCCTTGTATAATCCAAGGACTTTTGGAAGCGCACATGCTGGAATGAATCATTCTTCGAGCCTGAATTCCCTTCACCGCTTTCTTACCCATAGTAACATCCCACATCCCCACTTGACATGCCGCGTCATTCGGGGCACAATCGTGTAAATTTCCGTTAGCTTTCATGCTTGCGACACATGTTTATGGGGGATTCCAAGAACGGCCTGCGGCAAAGAGCGGGTTTGTCGTGATTTTTATTGCAAGCGTCGCAGAGAGGTTTGAATGACACGCCTGAAACAAAAACGATTGTCAGAGATTACCACCAAAGCGGGTCGAGGAGGATGCGGAATCCTGGCCGTTGCCGACCTGCAATCCCCGCCCTCACGAACGCCCATCGACATGGCTTTGGACGGTCTGCAGCGGATGGAGCACCGGGGAGGTGCCTTGGATGATATGGGAGATGGAGCCGGTCTCCTCTTTTCGCCGGACCGCAGCTGTTTCGAGCGCTATCTGACCCCCGGTCGAAATTTACCGAGCCCAACCGAACCCTTAATGGTCGGCACCTTGTTCTTTCTCCATGGCGAACGCAACATTCACGACCTGAAACGTGAAATATCGGCCATTTTACGACGGGTCGGGCTCGCTCCGCTGGGTTGGCGAAAAGTGCCCGTCAATCCGGCGGCTCTCGGTCGTCGGGCCAGTGTCGATGTCCCGATCATTTTCCAAGTTTTCGTCGGCAAAGGACATCGGCTGGAAGATCAGTTGTTCGAGGCGACGCACCAGGCAAAGATCACCATCGAAGAATCCTCCGGAGGCGTCGTCAATGTCGTTTCGCTGGCACCTTACACGACCGTTTATAAAGCGTTGGCCACCGCCCGGCAACTGCGTGATTTTTACCCGGATCTGACGGATCCCGCCATGAAAACAAATGTGGTGATCGCGCATCGGCGTTTCTCGACCAACACTTTTTCCAACTGGAATCTGGCCCAGCCTTTCCGGCATATCGCCCACAACGGTGAAATCAACACCATTACCGCCAACTGTCGAGCGGTCTCCGATGCCCAGAGCGCCATCAAACTGGGCAGCAATCTGATGATTCACGGCAGCGATTCCGCTCAACTCGACCGCGTCGCCGAAATGATGGCCACCCACGGAATGAACGGCATCCATGAAGCGTTGCGGCGCATGATCCCTCCGGCCTGGCGCGAAGACATAACCGACGAACGGGCTCGTCGATTTTTCGAAGGTAACGAACGCGCACTGGGCACGCTGGGAGCCTGGGAAGGTCCCATCGCCTTGGTGGCAACCGATGGCCAATACCTCACGGCGATTCTCGACCGCATGGGCTTGCGCCCCCTCCGTTATGTGCTGACAACCGAGAAACGTTTGATCGTGTCGAGTGAGGTTGGAGCCTGTCCCGTTCCAAACGAGGAAATTCTCGAAGATGGCCAATTGGAGCCCGGCAGTATGATTTTGGCCGATTTGCGAAACGGCGAGTTCTTGCACCCGGAACGCAGCACCGAACATATCCTCAAACAAACCGGCCTGAACTTCGAAAACCTGTCGACGGTCGATCTGCGTCCGATCCAGGCCGGAAAACGCTCCAAACGACTTGAAGTTCAAGCTTTGAACGCCTTCGGCTGGACTCGTGAAAAAGCCCGCCAAATCCGCCAGATGGCGGCAGAAGGCCGCGAACCGATATTCAGTATGGGCAACGATAGTCCCCTGGCCGTTTTCAGCGAGAACCATTCTCGCTTGTACAGCTTCCTGCATCAGATCGTTGCCGTGGTCACGAACCCACCCATCGATCCGATTCGGGAGGGCGGCGCAATCAATACCTCCGTTTTTCTCGGGCGCTCGCCGCGTCTGACCAAGAAAAGCAAGTATGAAGTTTACCCGCAGTATGTGTTGCCACACCCCTTCCTGACCAACGAAGCCCTTGAAGAAATTCTAGCTTCCGACAGCCCGGGACTGTCGGCAACCGTGCTGGACGCAACTTTTGAAGATACCGGAGAATCACGTGAACTGGTGCGCCGGATACACAACCTGACCGAGCAAGCCATCGAAACCGTGCACAAAAACGACACCTCGATTCTGGTGGTTTCCGATTTCGAAGCAACCCACAGCAAGCGTCTACCGCTCCCCATGCTTTTAGTGGTCAGTGCCATGCACCAAGCTCTGGCCGCCAAAGGTCTGCGCCGCGAAGTCAGCCTGGTGGTCGAAACGGCGGAAGTACATGAAGGTCACGACGCTGCGGTTTTGCTGGCCTACGGCGCGACGGCTCTGAATCCGTACGCCATGTTCCATGTGGCGCGCGATGAATCGAAAAACGACGCAGAAAAAGCCACGGCGAATATCGTCAAAACCTTGGAAAGCACCTTGCGCCGGGTGATGTCGAAAATGGGTATCACGACTCTTTCGGGATATCGTGGCAGTGCGCTGTTCGAGGCTATCGGTCTCTCGCCGAATGTGGTGGAATACTTCATTCCAGACACGTTCTGTTGTCTGGGCGGCATTCGCGTCGAGGAAATCTATCAGGATATCGTCGCACGTAAAAACCAACAGGACGACGCCCTCGTCAGCAATCGCAATGTGGTTGTTTTCGACAAACCCGTCACCGACAGCCTGCAATTCGTGGCGCGCCACGGCAACAGCCAGGGAGATTACGATCGACTGGTGCAGCTTTTAAGCGACAAACCGCCGGTGTACCTGCGCGATCTGTTGGATTTCACCGCCCCGCCCCGGCGTATTGCCATCACGGAAGTCGCATCCGCCGATGACATCATTGCCGGTACGATTCGCGGAGCAGCCATGTCCCATGGCGCCATCAACGCAACCGCCCACCGGGCAATCGCGGCGGCATTCAACCACTTCCATTCGATGTCGAATTGCGGAGAAGGCGGAGAAGATGAACGGCGAAATCCGGGTGGCGAATATGAGTCCGACCGAAGCTTGATCCGTCAGATCGCATCGGGACGCTTCGGAGTAGACGCGACCTATCTTTCCGGCGCGGATGAGATCGAAATCAAGATCGGCCAAGGAGCGAAACCCGGTGAAGGGGGACATCTGCCGGGACAAAAAGTTACGGCGGAAATCGCCGCCATCCGAAAAACGCAGGAGGGCGTCCCGCTCATCAGTCCGCCCCCCCATCATGATATTTACAGCATCGAAGATCTCGCCCAGTTGATCGGCAATCTGCGACAGCTCAACCCGATTGCGCGTATCTCGATCAAAGTACCCAGCATCACCGACCTCGGCACCATTGCCGTCGGCGTCGTCAAAGCCGGTGCGGATGTTATCACCATCAGCGGCTTCGAAGGAGGCACGGGGGCGGCCAGTTCGAGCAGCATCTCGCATGCGGGACTCCCGCTGGAACGCGGCGTAAGCGAAGTCCATCAATATCTCGTCGTAAACGGCATCCGCTCGGGAGTTCGCTTGCGGGCCGACGGCGGGATCAAGTCGGGTATGGATATCGCGAAGATAATGGCCCTCGGAGCGGATGAGGTCTCGATCGGTACACCCCTTTTGGTCGCGGAATGTTGTATTTTCTGCCGTGGCTGCAACAAGGGGAAATGCCCAGTCGGCATCGCCACTCAGGACGAAGAAATTCAAAACCAGCGTTTCATGCGTCGCCGCTATGAGAATATCGATATGCGCGAGGTGTCGAACCGACAACGTTACGAGGAAGCCCGCGATGGCGTGATCCGTTATTTGGAGTGTCTGGCCGAGCACCTGCGCCGCATCCTGGCCAGCCTGGGCTTGCGTCATCCACGCGAACTGGTGGGTCGCGTAGACCTGCTCAAGCAAAAACCTACCGGCCAAACGCGCTGGGATTTGATGGACTTATCGGAGCTTTTGCTTGATTACCGCAGTGATGGTTTCGCCAGTGGTGCACACGTTGTCGATTCGGGACAAGCCATCGGTCGCGCCAACCGGGAAATCATGAAACACGCCCACGACCTGCTGGAAGGCCGCGACACAAGGCTGGAAGTCGATCTTACACTAACCAACGAGGATCAAGCCGTCGGGGCGACGCTGGCGGGCGAACTGGCAAGACGCCCACACTTGCCTCCGGAACGTGAAATCGTCATCCGCGCACAAGGCTATGCCGGTCAGGGATTCGGTTTCGCCGCCACCAACGGCATGACCTTGCGACTCGATGGCTATGCAAACGATTCAGTCGCGGAAGGGATGAGCGGAACTGCGAAGGTGGTGGTATCCGAACCCATCCGCTCTTCAGCAACCGGCACGGCGCACCTGATCGGCAATACGGCAGCCTACGGGGCAACCGGGGGGCGTCTCTTCGTCTCCGGCAGCGCCGGGCAGCGCTTCGGCGTGCGTTTCTCCGGCGGCGTTCTGGTATGCGAAGGCGTTGGCAAATATGCATTCGAGTATATGACGGGCGGTATCGGCGTGGTTCTGGGGCCGTGCGGACCCTGTGTCGGATCGGGAATGACCGGCGGCGAGGTGTGGATCTACGATCCGGATGGCCGCAATCGGACCAAGCTGCACACCGGTGTTGCGTGTATCGATGTTGAAAACGAGTATCGCGAAACGACGTTAAAACCGCTATTGGTGGAGCATCTGAAGGAAACGAAGTCGGCCAAATCCAAACATTTGCTGATCAATGGGACTCCGAGAAGTCCCGCTTTTTATGTATCCGTCCGTTGAAAAGCGCCGACTGATTCATGAAATGATAATCCCGGCCAATCGCGAATCACGCAAGCTCATACAGACATAAACGAAAAGACCGATCCGAGACGATGATCGGATCGGTCAAAATGAGTGTCGGATTCGATCAGCTTTCTAAATCCAGCTTCGTTCCCCAGATCTGAACCATGGCGTTTTCGACTGAGGAATAGCTGGCCAACGCATTGGAATTGTAGAGAAGATCCACAATCGAGCTTTCGCTCTCTTCCGCTTCCTCAGTCAAGCTGGCATAGATATCCAGGAGGGAATAGCTGTCTTCCTCGTCACTCTCGACTCCGGACGCCGCGCCCGATTCTTCTCCCATCGGTGGAGCACCTCCCATCGGCGGGCCACCGCCCATCGGTGGAGCACCGCCCATCGACGGCGCACCACTGAAAGAAGGTTCCGGCATGCTCTCACGAAGACTGGTCATCGCCTGTTCCATCTCGTCCTCATTGAGCAGTCCATCATTGTCGGCATCATTCTCGCTGATAAGCGCCTCTACATCGATAGATTGCCCCGACATTTCTTCAATGTGAACCGTTACGCCAGACAACTCGGTTTTGTCGATCCCCCCATCTCCATTGCTGTCCGCTCTTTCGAACCGCTGCGCCCGGCTGGCCTGACTCATCTGCACCATTTGTTGCATGTTCGCCATGCTGCTGTCAATCGCACCAATTGCCATCGCGACCTCCTTACTGAAAGTTACAAGACATCCTTCCTTGCGCCTTCAAAACGAGAATCCCTTCATTCTGCCTATTCGGCTGGTTAGCGAGAATGTTTGTATAGAGAGTGTAAGGGTTTGTATGAAAGTCGTTTGAAATCAGTGTGTTCTGCAATTTCGCACTGAGCGGTTTCTCTTGATGGATCTATTCTTAGAGCTTTTCAGACTAATTTTCCGATTTTCTGTAACACTTCCACCAGGAATGCGTCTTTGTGAATAGGTAGCCGTTTCCCTATCATTTCGGAAAATGGCTGCTCCTAATTTGCTAGCCTTTCAATTGGAAATCGATTTACAGATGTAGACGCAAGAGAAGAAATATGCAGGATCTCATGAAAGACCAGAACCTCACGCTCGGAGGGCTCCACATTTCCTTTCATAGTCGGACTGCGACACTAAACGAAGTCCAACTGGAGTTGACCTCCGGGCAATTCGATCTCTTGTCATATTTAGCTAAAAATGCGGGATGCGTACTCAGCCGGGACCAATTGTACCAAGAAGTTCGTGGGATTAACTACAATGGCTACGACCGTTCCATCGACCTCAGAATTTGCCAGCTTCGCAAAATATTAAACGACAGCGGTCGTTTTCCTCGTCGCATCAAATCGGTTCGTAGCATCGGTTATCTGTTTTCCGTCGATCAGTAAGCTACTCCAGCCGCCCAAACCACCGCTGGATCGTGAGGAGAAGCATACCGGACTTCAGCATCCAGCGTCGTATTTCTAACCCTTTAACAGGAGGTTAGAGTTTCGCCGTATCGGGAGCCGACGGGGAATTGGGATCGATCGGCGGATCGGGCAGGTTTTCCATCGGACCCTCATCGATTATTTGGCCGTAATCGTCCGCCGTGATTTCCACCCAATCGAACAGCGTCCCGTCCAAGTCGTAGGCCGAAATCCGAACTGTATCGCAACCGACTTCCATGTGCAGGTGGTGGTGGACGTATTGCACCACCGAGACTTCCGGCAGATCCACACACCAGGCATCCAGTCCACCACCTCCACCACCCGTGATCAGCGTCACCAGGTTATCGCTTTTGCCACGTTCGTAGCCGTGCATATGACCGGAGAAATGGGCGTGGAACCCATATTCGTTCAACATCGGATACAGCCAACCTCTAATAGCCAGATCGCCCCCATAGCTTTCACAAACAGCATCACCCCAGGCTTCGGCATAACCCGGTACATGACTGATCGCGAAACGCCATTTCGCTGCCTGCGCTTCAGGTGACGCCACCTGCTCTTTGATGAAAGTGGAAATCTCCGTCTCGGCGGGACCGATGGAGAAATACGGCTTGTCCGTATCGATTACCAAGAAGAAAGCGTTACCGTAGGTAAAGCTGTAAAACGACTCATGCTGCGGATTGTCCTCCGGGTGCGGGTAAGACATCAAATCATACCAATTTTGATGGTTGCGAGCGTGATTTCCGATGGCGGCATAAAAACCGACTTCGTGGAAAAGACCACGCGCCGGTCCGAACAAACGTTCTTTCCATTGGGGAAATTCTCCCCCTTCTGAAACGTGATCACCCACGCCCAACGCAAAATAAGGATTCAAACCCACCATGTGATCGACCAACTGCGAAAAGGTGTCCGGATTGCTCTGGCTGTCGCCCCAGATGGTGATATTGAACCCCTGTTCGGAATCGGGAGCGGTAATGAAATGATGGACTTCGGAACTGCGCGAGCCCGACTGAACCCGATAGTGATAGCGCGTGTTCGCCGTAAGCCCTTCCAGCTTGATTTCGTGGATATTGAAAACGCCGTCCTGCGAAACCGACAGATCGAGTGTGTCGTCCAGGCCATAGAAGACGGTCCCGTCCTCTTCTTCTTCGCTGCGCCACATGACCACGATGCTGGTCTGTTGCGGTTGCATGAGGTAGGGACCGAGATCGAACGTCTCGTCGGGCATATACTCCAGTTCGCGAGGCGCCACCGAATCGCGACAAACGATTTCCGCTTCTGTTTCCGCCTCGACTTCCACTTCCGCTTCCCTATCACCATCCACGTCGTTATCGATGTCCCCATCGAATTCGACGTCCCCATCGGTAGCGGGGCCATCATCCGAGCCGTCGTCGTCCGAGTTGCAACCAACCGCAAATAAAATCAAAGCGGCAACGGGCAAGAGAACAGTCAACGTGATGGGGCGGTTTTTCATGGTTTATTCCTCGCTGAGACGACACTCTTCATCATTCCTGGACATCAAAACGCCCGGGAAGCATCTCCGAATGTCACCCAAAAATCAAGTCCTTTCAGCATGAATCCGACTTTCGGGAGCCTCGCAAGCTTGAGCAAGGAACTTGAAACGAGAAGCTCAGCAGTAACAGGTGCGGTTTATGATGATTTTCTTCAAGTCATCGGAGAGATGATTGAAATACGCACAATAGCCGGCAACCCGCACGAGCAGATAGGGATGTTTTTCAGGATTGTTGTAAGCATCCAGCAAAATTTCCCGACTAATGACGTTGGGTTGAAACTGCATGCCGCCTTTTTTGAAAAACGTGCTGAAGATGCTCGAAAGATTGCGAACCCCGGCCTTCCCCTGGAACAAGGCCGAGTCGATCGTGAAGGTGACCGTCGTGCCGTTGGGAGCGTATTTCGCAAAATCGACTCCGGCGACGGCGTTCAGCGACGAGAGCAGATCCGCGACTTGCATCCCGTAATGGGGAGCGACGCTGTTGGCCAAAGGGGTGCCTTTCAGTCTCCCGGAAGGTAGCGCCGGTGTTTTCTTTCCGTAAACATCATTCACATTCAAAGCATAATAACCAGCGGTGTAAATACCGTTTCTCGGACAATTCGGAACCTGCGCAAGGGCGTTCACGTAGATCTGCAAGGTTCGATTCACCCAATCGACAGCCTCCTGCGATTCATCCTGACCGAATTTCGGCACGGCCAGCAAAACGTCTCTAATCGCCTCGTAATCGTCTCCGACGAAATCATGCTCGATGGCGTCGATGATGTCCTGAATCGAATACAGCCTTCGCTGGTAGACAACCTCGTGGATGGCATGTAGAGAATCCGCAACATCCGTGATTCCCACCGCCTGAATGCCGCTGCTGTTGAAAGTCGCCCCGCCCTCGTTGACGTCTTTACCGCTTTCGATGGATCCTCTTGAAAGCGAGGATGCCAAAGGAGTTGCGAAGTTCTCTCGGATCGCTTTTTCGATTTTTTGATGATCGCCCAAAATCGAGTTGGCCAGACTGTTCAAACGCCGCTGAAAACGTTCCAGCAGTTGATCCATGTTCGCAGGCGGATTGGGTTTGGATGTCCGCATTCGTTTATACAGGTTACGCGCTTTCCCATAGCCGGAAGAAATGAGGCGAGCGGCCTTGCCATCGCCACTGAAATTGTACTCGACAAACTTGCTGGTGATTTTTTCCACTTGGTCCGGAGCATCGACGTTCCACAGCTCATCTTCTTCGCCTTTCAGAGCCTGCAAAAACGGTAGGACCACATTCATGTTGGCGCAATCGGTATTGCCGTAATGATCGTCTGAGGCGTTGGGTTCCACGCATCCCACGATGGCATAATTCCGGGCATCTTCCACACTGGTATCGTAATGCTTCCGAAGCGTTTCGATGTAAAGCTCATCGTTGTACAAAGCGGGCATGGGCGAGCCGTTTATGTAGACTTCCGCGAGTCTGTCCAGGTATTCCACCGGGCTATCCGGGTGAATACGCGCCGTCATGTTTACGGCGTAAGGTTGCAACTCGCAGATATCCAGCAACGCGTAAGTCAACTCATTGGTCGCGTCCTTTCCGTCTTTTCCAAGACCACCTGCGGTAACGGTCTGGTCCGTCGACATGGTTTCGAAAAGCCGTCCGATTCGCAGATAGGTATTGCCATCGTTGACTAAAAGAGCTTCATCCATCTTGAGAATGAACAACGCCAGAAGTTCTTTGGCCTTTTCATAGTCGATGATCCCGGCTTCTTTATCGCGTTTGTAATACGGATAAAGAATCTGGTCGAGGCGACCGGGCGAGACGGCGTTTTCGAAAGACTCGATACAAAGCGCGATATGGAGAAGCATCATGCTCTGTAACGCTTCGTGATACGTGCGGGCCGGGTACTTGGGAACATGGCGACAGATGTCGGCCATCTCCTGCAACTCCCGGCGGCGATGCTCGTTCGATTCCTCACGGCTCAGACTCGCTAAACGGTCGGCATAGCGTTCGGCAAATCTCTCCAACCCCTTCAGCGCGATAATCACTCCATCGTAAAAAGCCTGGTTGTTTTCCGGGTTTTCTCTGCGCTTGGTTTCGATTTCCTCGATGATACCCACCGTTCCGAGTTCAAGCAGGCGTTCGTAATTCACGATAAAATGCGCGATCGAGGCCATGTTGTTATTGAACCCGGTATTCATCTCGGAACTGCGCGCGAACAACATGATGAAGTCTTTCAGCTTGGGATTAACTTTCCTCAAAAGGCTATGCTTGAGCCAAAACGGCATGATTTCGCGATAGAAATGAATTCGGTCCTTCCAGGAACATTTGAACGGGATCGGTTCCTGATGATCGATCTGATGAAAGATCGAAGCCAAAAGAACACCGTGATGCTCTTCCCACACCTGACAGCCACGCCGTTTCGAGGTAAAATTGCCGACCAGCAGCTCGTCGGGATAAACGATGATTTCCTTGTTGGCCAGCACATGATTCAGGCGTTTTGCGCGATGAATATGGCTCGGTTGTTCGAAACCGTTTTTCTTGTAGAAAGCCGTCTTCAATCGCGACACTTCGAAACACAGGTGGAAATCGCTTTCCCTGATGGCATTTTGGATGTCGTGGACCCGTTGCGTAAAAACGGCTTGATGCCGTGAGGCATCCAAATCGAAGCATTCGGCTTTGATAGCCAAAGTGTCGAACAGCTTGACCGCCCGTCGAACCGATGCGAGAGCCTGCTCGTTGGTGATCTGCAGCGGTTCCCGCTCCAATCCCAATCGTTTGGCCTTTTCCTCGTACATATTGTGGTATTTCAATAACTCGATCGAATCATGCCCGACCGATTTCAGAAATTCGGCGGCCGCTTTGATGTCGGTATCTTCATCGTTGTGGCCCGGCACCATCACCATACGGAATTTGACATTCGCGTTGAGAGCCATCAATTTTCTAATGTTCCGATGGATCAAGCGGCTGCTTTGTTGTGTCAGTCTCTTGTGGCGTTCATCGTCTCCCACCACTTTCAGGTCGACAAGAAACAGGGAAACATACGGGGCCAGTTTCTCGACATGCGTCGTGGGGACGTGAAGTGCGGTCTCGACCGCGATGTGGATATTCTCCTCTCTCAATACTTGCAAGAACGGAATCAGGCAGTCCGGCCTCTGCAACAGGGGGTCGCCACCGCTCAACGTCACTCCCCCACCGGTTTGGGAATAATAGTCCTTATCTCGCAGTACGATTTCCACCAGATCGGAAATCGAATAGTCGTTTTCGGGTTCCCTATCGGGTTTGATCGAAAGACCTTCGGGATTCTGGCACCAAGCGCAGCACAGATTGCAGCCCTGGAAAAAGATGGTCGTTCGGATGCCGGGACCGTCATGCACGCAGGTGCGTTGAACCTTGAGGATGCTGGGTTTCTCCATGATGCCTTGTCTCGAATTGATCGACAAACTCAGATCAGGTCGTCCTAAGGGATACTGGCTTAACTCAGTCATCTTGCTGGCTCCGTCTTATTTCGTTACATCCAGGCTTTCCAACATGCAAAATGCTCCAATCCGTCCCTATGCACCCAGGCCGGAAAAGGCAAAATCCACCAACTCGTTAATCAATTCGTGAATATCCGTGGTTTCAGGATCGGCACTCAGCCACAAGGTCACATGCCGCAGCCCCATTCCCACGATGGCTTGGGACACCATGGCGGTATTGCATTCCCTGACGATTTTAGCGGTCACCGCGTATTCCAGGTAAAAGGCGGCCAAGCTGGCGAACTGGTCGTATAACTCGTTGATTCTCTGTTCGAAGTCGCGATCGACGGTCGGGGCTTCGCGCAACAGCAACAGGGCGAGTTTACGATTTTTCTCAACCAGCATGGCAACCGCCAGCAGCGCTTTTTTGCTGGCTTCCCGGTATTCATCGACATTGCCGGGTAGGTTGATGGTCATCGACTCGAATTGATCGAGCAACAACTGACCGAACTGGTCCATCACGTTATCGATGAGGTGACGTTTGCTGTTGAAATAGCGATAGAAAGTGCCCTGCCCTACGCCCGCTTGCGCCACAATGTCGGAGATAAGGGTGCTGTGATAGCCCTTGTCGCAAAAGACCTCGACGGCCGCGTTGAGCAAATCCTGCCGTGTGTTTTCCTTGCGGTCGAGATCTCGCTGTTTCCTTAGCGTCGAAACCATGTCGTTGCTCCTGACTTGCCGGTGTTCGTCTTACCAGCCTAACTTAAGCCTAACCCAAACGGACGGACTAGTCAATCTCGTTTTTTTGACTTTTTTCCCCTTCCTTGCTGTGCGCAATAACTGCACTCACAACAAGGCTTGACGTGAACCGAAAAAAAAAGGGGGGGTAATCGAAATGAAAGATAGTCGGCCACAGGACCGTTCAAGGATTAGCCTGACCGGAACATCATAGCGGGTCGAGTCTGTTGTCCCCGCAAAGTTACGGGGACACCCTTCCGACCGCTTCAGTTTGCTTGCGCTTTTTGCCTAACGAGACATCTCGTAGTATTCACCGGCCGCTTTATTGAGCATTAATGCCGCCATGTCGAGCTGGAGCTGCTCCAGGATACGCGCCCGACGCACGTTGGAGAGATCGTTCGAGGCGTTGGTGACATCCAGGCTGGTGGCCATGCCCAGCTCATACTGGCGGGTGATCAGCCGATGGGTTTCTTCCGCCAAGGCGATCTGCTTGTCGGCCAACTCCACGTTACGGCGCCTTTTCTGCATTTCCAGCATATTCGTTTCGACCGATTCCTTGATATCCAGTTCAAGCTGGTCGGCGCTGTTACCCGCCATGCGCTCCTTGGACTTCCGTTCGTAGAGTTCGGCAATCCGTCCACCACCCTCCAGGATGCTCCAGTTGGCCCCGAAAATCAGCATCCAGTTATCCTTCTCGCCGGAAAAACCCGCCGCCGAGTTCCAATCCCACTTGTATGTGACATCCAAACTGGGAACCCACTTGGTCCAGGTCTCCATGCGGTCGCGCTCGGCCATCGTGCGCGCCAGACGCGCCGCTTTCAAATCCTCGCGATCCCGTATCGCCTTGCTGACCACGGCATCCAGCCCACCTCCCACCGGCTCGACCGGTTCAGGTTTCGTGATGGTGAAAGCGTCTTCAATGCCGATCAGGTAACCCAACGCCGTCTTGGACAATTCGACGGCATCCTCGGCGTTTTTCAACTCTTTTTCCGCATCCATCAAAGCCGTTTCGGCTCGCAGAACATCGATCTTGGTCCCCTGCCCCACCTCTTTTTTTGCTTGCGCAAGTTTTAAAAACTCCTCGTCATTTTCCAGATTTCGCCGGGCCACATCCAATGCTTCTTCCGCGGAATACCCTTGAAAATAGGCCGCCGCCACCGCCAACAGCAGATCGTTGCGCGATTGCCGACCGCTCATTTTACTGTAATCCACATTGTCGTAAGCATTCATGAGCAGGGGAATGGAACGCGCGTTGAACAGCGTCATGTTGGCCGTAAACCCGAAGGTCTTCGCCCATTTCTCCATCATCACCGTCTCAATCATGGGGAGGTCGCCGTTGGCATCGGGCTGAGCTTCGAAATCGGGAAACGCCAATACCGCCTCGCTGCTGTTGCGCGTGATGGACCCCGACGCACTCAGATTGGGAAGCAAAATCGCCCAGGCTCGGTAGATCAGCACGTTGGCCTGATAGACGGTCTCGCCGATATTTTTCATCGAGGGGTTGCGTTCCAAAGCCAGACGCTGGGCCTGCTCCAGCGTCACCACATCTCCCTCGGCATTTTCGGCCGCGACCGCATTCCCGATCAGCACCGCTCCGACTGCCAGCGCCACAATCAGTTGTTTCCACATGCTCGTTTCTCTTCTTTTCATCTTATTATCCTTCGTGCATCTCGGACGCAGCAGGCAACGCATCCGGCTCGCTCAGTCCAAGTCGCTTTATGATCCAGTTGCTGAAATTTTCCTGCGTCAGATACATCACCGGCACCATAACCAGGGTGAGGATGGTCGCAAAGCTCAAACCGAAGATCACCGCCTGCGCCATGGGTCCCCAGTATTCCATGGAAACAGCGCCCGTATCGATGGTGAAGTTCTTGAAGTCGATTGAGACCCCGAGCGCCATGGGTGACATACCCAGAATAGTGGTGATCGCAGTCAGCAGAACCGGGCGAAAGCGTACTAGACCGGCTCGGACAAGCGCATCGCGTAAACTCAAACCATCACGCGTACACAGCAGATTGGTGTAGTCGATCAGGACGATCGCGTTGTTCACGACAACTCCCGCAAGCGAAATCACCCCCATTCCGGTCATGATGATCCCGAATTTGTTCTGCGTAATCATCAAGCCCAGCAGCACGCCGATCATGGACATAATAACCGATCCGAGAATGATGGCGGGGCGCAGAACCGAGTTGAACTGGGTAATCAGCACCATGAACATCAGCATGATCCCGATTCCGAAAGCTTCAGCTAAAAACGAAGCCGCTTTTTCCTGTTCCTCACTCTCTCCGCTGAAATGGAATACATATCCCGGCGGCAACGTCAGTTTCTCGTTCAGCAGTTTCTCGACGTCCATCATGACTTCCGCCGAGCTGCGTTCCATCACATCGCCACTGACCAGGATCGTGCGTTTCTGATCGATATGCTTGACCGAACCCAATCCGCCCGTGGTGCTGACCTTCGCCACATCGCGCAGGGGAATCTGAACGTCGTCTTTTCCCATCACACGAATATCGAGGATATCGTTGATCGACTTCCGGAATGGCTCGTCGTAGCGCACGACGATATCATACTCCTCATCGCCTTCACGCAGCACGCTGGCCTCAACGCCATTGATGGCGGCCCGCACCGCGTTGGAGATGGTCATGGTGTTGACCTTGCGCAACATCGCCTGCTCGCGGTCCACCTCGATCTTGATTTCCGGCTTGCCACCTTCGAAATCGTCTTGGATGTCGGTAACACCGGGAATGGTGGCAATCAGTTCTTTGACCTGGCGGGCGATCGTGTTGGCGACGTTGAAATCCGGTCCCGAGATTTCCACCGAAACCGGTTCTCCGGTGGGCGGTCCCTCTTTTAGAACCTCCACTTTATAGTCGGCACCGGCCAGCTTTTCGAGTTCCTTGCGGATGGATTTGATGGTATCCCAGCTACTGTGGGTCCGTTCGTGTCGATCCTTGAACTCAATATCCGCCACCGCCAGATGCGGATTGCTGCCGCCGCTTGAAAGCTGCATCCCACCGGCATAGCCCACGTTCGCGACAGTCTCGTCGGTTCCGTCCTCGCTCATGGCGATCTGTTCGACTTTGCGCATGTAGCTGTCGGTACGCTCGATCGCGGTTCCTTGCGGCGCTTCGATGGTGATCTGGGCCCGCTCCGGCGTGGTGGTCGGGAACAATTCGATCCCGGCCCCGAACGTTCCGTAAGCCATGATAACCACCACCAAAACGACATTACTTATCCCTATCAAGGTTTTGGGGTGGTCGAGGCTCCAGATGAGTACACGTTTATAGCGTGAAATAATGGGACCGCTCACTTCACCGGAATCGTCGAACAAACGCTTGCCGCCCGGTTTAAGAAAATTGGAGGCGACAACCGGATTGATGACCATCGCCACAAACAGAGAGGCTAGAAGCGCCGTGATAACCGTCATGGGTAGGTAACTCATGAATTCACCCATGATCCCCGGCCAGAAAAGCATCGGAGCGAAGGCCAGAACGGTTGTGGCCGTCGAAGCGATGATGGGCCAGGCCACCTCCTTGGTGGCCAAAAGCGCCGCCACCGAACGCGGACGTCCTTCCGAAACATGCCGGTATATATTTTCGATAACCACAATCGAGTTATCCACCAACATACCCAAGGCGAGAATCAGTGAGAACAACACAACCATATTGAGCGTGACACCCATGAGGCGCAGCGCGATGAACGTGATGAGCATCGAAAGCGGAATGGCCACCGCCACAAACGAAGCATTGCGCAGCCCCATGGCGAAGAACAAGACGATCAGAACCAGCAGAAGGCCGCTGATGATGTTGTTTTCCAGGTCGTTCACCGTGTTGCGAATCACCTCGCTGTTGTCCTGCCGAATGGTGTAGGAGGTGCCCGCAGGTAAGCTCGATTCCATATCCTTCAAGATTTCCCGTACCGAATCGGCAATACGCACCACATTTTCGCCCGAGCGTTTTTTCACTCGCAGCGTGACACATTCAGCCCCGTTGGCGCGCGAAATGGTCTGCCGCTCCTTGAATCCGTCCACGACCCTTCCAATATCGCGTAGTTTGATGGGATTGCCTTCCGGCGCTTTCACGACGATATCTTCCATCAGGGAAACATCGGAATATTCGCCGGGAATGCGCACCGAATATTTGCTGCCGCCCAGCTCGATGTTTCCGGCAGGCGTCGTGAGGTGCTCCTCCTGGATGCGACCGATCACTTGCCCGATCCCGACTTCGTAATGCTGCAAACGATTGGGGTCCAGGTAAATCTGGATTTCGCGTTCTTCGCCGCCGGTCAGATCCGCGCCCAATACGCCCGGAATCTGTTCGATGCGGTCTTGAATCGTTTCGGCGACTTTCTTCAGCTTGACCAACCCGTAATTACCCGAAACGTTGACCAGCATAATGGGGAATTCGGAAATATTGATCTCGATCAGCATCGGATCTTCGGCGTCGTCGGGCAGATCGGGCTTCGCCTTATCCACCTTGTCGCGCACCTTCTGATAGGCATCGTCCATGTCCACGCCGGTTTCGAACTCGATCTGCACCACCGAGACCGATTCGGCGCTGGTGGACGTCATTTTCTTCACGTCTTTAAGGTCTTTGAGCTCTCGTTCCGTGACGTTGGTAACCAGTTTTTCCATATCTTCGGGCGCGACACCGGGATAAATCGTCTGCACCAGAATGATGGGAATCTGTACGTCCGGATTGTCTTCGAGCGGCATGCTGCGGTAGGAATTCACACCGACAATCACGATCATCAAAATCAGGACGTAAACCGTGGTGCGAAACCGGAGAGCGAACTCGGTAATATTCATGGGAGAATTCTCCTAAAAAGCCCGGCTTTGAGGCCGGGCATACACTAACCCCTTCCAAATCGGCGGGAATTTTTTTTAATTGGTAACGAGACGAACCGGCTGGCCATCCACCAAGTCGCGCATGCCGACGACGATGAGTTCGTCGCCTTGCTCGACGCCATCAACCAGAACCACACGATCGCCGTCCACGGCCCCCAAAGAGACCGCCCGCTTGCGGGCCACGTCGCCATCGCGCACGAAAACGGAACGTCCGTTTTCTTCTTCGAGCACCACATCCTGAGAAGCCACCACCACGTCTTCATATGTTTTGAGCGTGATGGAGAGGTTGGCCGCCATCCCCACCAGGATGCGACCGTCGGAGTTGTCGAGCTGAACGCGCATTTGATAGGTTCGGCTGGCCGGATGGGCGGCCGGAAGCACAACCTGCACCCGACTCTCGATCGTACGGCCGAGCGCGTCGAGTCGTACCGAAACCGGTGCCCCGGGCTTGATGGCCCCGACTTTACTTTCGGGAATATCCGCCGTGACGACAATGTGCCGGATGTCCACGACGCGGAACAGTGGAGTTCCAGGACCGACATATTCGCCCTTCTCGACATGCTTTTCGGTAATAACACCATCGGTTGTAGCACGCACAACACTGCGATTCAAGTTGACCTGGGCGATTTTCAGCATCGCTTTGGCTTGAATCATGGAGGACTCGGCCTCATCGATGCTCTGCTGGCTGACCAGTTCCTCCGAGCGCAACTGGTTCAAACGATTGAAGGTTTTCTCCGTCAGGTTGAAGCTGGCCTGAGCTTGGTCGCGCTGGGCTTTCAGCATGGCATAATCGATGCGCACCAGCACCTGCCCTTTTTTTACCGGCTGTCCCAGCTTGGCGTCCATATGCTCGATGCGACCGGCGGTCTCGGCAGACAGAAGAACGTCGCGATCGGCAATCGTCTGACCGCTGGCATGCAAGGATTCGGTTAAACGACCGAATTCCACCGCCTCGGTTTTAACGTTGACCGGCGCGACAATCGCGGCACCGCTGTCTGCCGCCCTGTTATCCAGAGAAGCATCGGCATGAGACGTACACGAACTCGTCCCCATCGCCATTAATGAAATAATCACGATATTTATGATTAGTGCACCAAGATGTTTCATCACTTCCTCCAGGTTCTCTACTTCCGTGTCGTCTCGCTACGGGCTCTGTCATATAGCAAAGTTCGCGCCAACTCGTTTAAAACAATTATTATCCTTTATTTTCATGCAGTTATGAGCCTTTAGCGGATAGCTGCTTTTACTGAAAAGAGACAACTTATTTTTACCATTTTGGTATACTGAGAATCTTAATGAACGGAATTCACTTGTTTTTTTCGCTTTTGTGTTGAAATGAGATAGCACATTCTGACTCAGCCTCGGATTCGGCATCCGAAGTTTCAACCGCCGGAAGCCTGTCGTTGCGCATATTCACGGATGATTCTCCATTTTTTTCGGTACCTGACCGACTCTCCGAAATCATCGCCGTGAAAAATCGTCCGAACGGCAGTTGCCCAACGCTCCGAACCTTTTCATTTTCTTTGTCGGCCACGCTTCCCCGGACTGCCTCAAGGGAGTCGGGACGATTTTTGCGATCATTCTCCATCTGGCTCATTTCCCACATCCTTCACATGATACCTTCTGAGAATCAACACCGCTCACAAGGATTTTTGTCACTGCCGATCGGTGATCGGCCGTTCTTGTTTATCCGTCGAAGAAAACATGGGGGTTATTGCAAACATTCGCGAAAATCCGCGCCTTTCGTTTCGGTAGACACTCCCTCCCCGCCAGATCGTCATTTTGGCGAAGTATCATACACGAATCCAGCCCCAACGTGTATTTAAAATTCGGTTAGAAGAAGTAAAGTCGCCAACGCGATCGACAAGGGAGGCTTTTGCAATAAATAGTCGAGTGAATCCAATCACATCGTGCGGAAACCAATCCGTATTTCAGGCACAGCCAAGAAGTCCCGGCAAGCCACCGGACCTTGGAGCGGATTTTTCAGGATCGGCGCAGATTTCTACTCGTCCGTCTGCGACAGCCACTCGCGCACGTCATCCAGAAGGGCTTCGGGCTCGGTGATTTCCACAGCGTGGCAGCTATCCGTATAGAGCGGGAAGCGCACCGTCCGGCTTTCAGCGCCGTCGAGTCCGCTAAAGGCGTCTTCCTTGTAGTGGACGGTAAACCAGCCGGGCCGCTCGACACCGTCACGGGCCGTGGTCTCGTGTTCGGTGCTCACCACCAAATCGTCGTGCATCGCCAAAGCCGGTGGAATCGCCGGTCCATAGATCACCAGATCATATGCCGCATGCGTGATGAAACTTTCGACATAGACGAGGTTTTCAAGGAACATTTCGCCATAGCGCATTTGAAACGGATCGATATCGAAACTCAGCGCTTCGTTGAGGTAAAAAGTCCGGTTGACCACTTCATTTAGCGACAGGTAATAGCGATCCCAGGCTTTGACCGCCCCGAATGTATCCGCCATGTCTCCCCGGTAATCGGCTTTGAAATTCGGCCGCTGCGCGCGTTTTTCGCGATGCATCCGTTCCATCAGCGGAAGCGCCGCCCATGTTTTTTCGGGCGATAACGAGAAATTGACAGGACCATCGGTGCGGCCGTAGCGATAGGCGTCCTCACGATTTTCCGCATACATTTCCTCGATTTGCGTGACATCGTAGCCCGTGATATCTGCTAGATGTTGTACCTTTACGATATTCGGCAGACTGGCGTCGATCACATCGTCCATCCAGCCATCCGGCTTGCTGTAATTGTAAGCGTCGCGTTCGGCTGTGTACCAGGCAAACTCCAGGCCGTTATTGTAAGGATTGCAATCGGACCCCAGATCGGAGCAGGGAATAAAGGTCAACCCCTCTTCGGTCGCGATATCGTACATCGGCGACCCCGGCGCATCCCACAGTTGGCCCGCTTGATAATCCTGATACTCACCGCTTAAAAGCGGCTGCACCAACACTTGATGGCTGAACTGCTCGGCCACGACTTGCGGTGGCACCTGCTGCCCGGCATACTCGGGAAAAACAGCATCGTAATGCGTCTGGATTTCGTCCACCAGGGCCAAATCTTCATAAACATTAACCCCAGCGTAATCAGTGTACTTCAACAGCAGGTTCAGCATCACCGTCGCTCGAATACCGCCGTAGCTTTCGCCGACCAGAATCAGTTTGTTGTCCTGCAAGGCCGGGTGCCGAGCCACGAAGCGCAGCAGCACGCGCACGAAATCCGCGCCATCAAGCAGGCAATTGAAATTCTTGGCGGTAAATTCGTCCACTCGCGTTTCTTCGTCTTCCACGTTCTCCGTCATCGTGTACGAAAAACCGGTCTGGCGCGCATCGACGTACAGCAGATTGGCCAATTCCGTCCAGGAATGCGGATTTTCCCCCACCGGATCCCCACCGCTGAACACCGGATCCAAGGTGTATTTCGCCGTGTTGAATCCGAACAGGATGCCCGTCGACGATCCCGGTCCACCGTTGAAGAAGATCATCAGCGGTTTATCTTCGGGTGCTTCATCCGCCGGATGAAAGGCGTACCACATGCGCGCGGGCGACGACGTCAGTTCCAGGCGATAGCTGTTGCGGAGAAAAGCAAAATCGACCGGTTCAAGTTCAACAAATCCCGCTTCGAAATCGAGTGGAGCGGGATCATCCCCATCCGGCTCGTCGCCATCGGGCTCGTCACCGTCGGGCTCGTCGCCATCGAGATCGTCACCGTCGGTCTCGTCACCGTCGGGATCGTCGCCATCGGGATCGTCGCCATCGGGGATATCCCCATCGGGTTGGTCTCCATCGACCGCATCATCTTCTCCCGTCTCGCCGCAGGCAACCAGCAGAAAAGCAACCAAAACGACCCACATGCAAACTGCAGATTTCGAAACCTTCATGGACGATCCTTTCCAAGCCAGAGATCAGGAACATCGTAACTTAGCACAGTCGAACGCAGTTGCAAAGGACGTCACTCGACCGCAGAACAACTATCATCCGTCGGCGGATTCGCCGGATCGTAACCCGCCAGTTCCATAAGCGCCACCCCAGCGGCGGCATAGCCGAAAATACCCGGAACCACAGCTAAACTGGGCAAGCGTCGCCGCTCTCGTCCACGCCAGTTTTCCTTGTCCGGATCCGTCTCGTCGGGCGGCAAGGTCCGTCCGGCTGGTTCCGTCGAGTAAATGGCTGTAATTCCTGAGTGAATCCCCAACCGTGACAAACGCCGCCGTACCGCCCGCGCCAGCGGACACATGCGCGTCCGCCCGATGTCGTCGATCTCCATGAAACTGGGGTCGCAATGAGACGATGCCCCCATACTGCTGACGACCCGTATTTCCCGCTCGACACAATAACGAAGAAGCGTCACCTTCGGGTGAAGACTGTCGATGGCATCCACGACGAAATCCGGTTCTCCGGCCAACAGTTCATTAGCCCTTTCCTCGGCGAAAAAGGCTTCCACCGCCTCTACTTGTATCAGCGGATTGACCGCCCGCAGATGGCGAGCCATCACTTCCACCTTGGATTTGTCCACATCCGTCCAGGAGGCCACCGCATTCCGATTCAAACTCGATGGCGTCACGCGGTCGCTGTCGATCACCCGCATCCGTCCCACGCCGCTACGCGCCAGGGCCATCGCGGCATGACTGCCCACACCGCCCAGACCCACCACCACGACGAAAGAGTCCTGCAATTTCGCCAACCCCGCACTTCCCACGAAATCCACCACACGGTTGAACATGGCCGCGTGATTCGGCGGGATCTCGGATAACGCATCGAGTCCGGCTTTGTCTGAGCTTTCGCCGTCCGTCTTCGGTTTCCGTTCGAATGAGGTCATTCCCTCTACTCCAAATTCAATAAATGCCGCGCATTTCGCGTCGTGATTTCTTCAAGCTGCGCTTCCGATTCATCGCGCAACTCCGCCAGACAGCTCAGAATATCCCGCACATGTCCCGGCTCCACCTTCTCGGCGGGAACCCCTTCCAGCGCAATGGCCGGAGCGTCGGTTTCGAGCAGCAGGCGCTCGGGAGGAACCATCCGCGCCGAACGATGGGCGCGCTTGGCATTGGAGCGCGTCAGTGCCCCACCGAAAGCCAGGTACAAGCCGAGGTCCAAAAAGCGTGAAGCCAACTCCGGGCCACGCGAATAAGCGTGAAGGATTCCTTTAACTATTCCATTGTATTCGCCTATTATATCTAGCATTTCTTCAAATGCCCCTCGATTGTGTAACAACACTGGCAGGTCCAATTCGACCGCCACAGCGAGCTGCATCCGAAACACCTCGATCTGGCGTTCCCGGTCGGCATCGGGCACCTTGAAATCCAAGCCGATTTCGCCGATGGCAACCGCCCCACAGCGACGACACCAGTTCGTCAACTCCTCCCGATCCACCTTCTCATCGACCACCCACGGGTGCCAGCCGAAGGCCGGAAACACCTCGGGACGCCGCGCCAGATGCTCGATATGATTCCAGGATGCGCGATCGTAGGCGGGATGCACGATGCGCGTCACTCCCCGCGCCCGGGCGCGCGCGATCACGCCATCCCGGTCTTCCGACAAAGGCGGAAAATCCAAGTGGCAATGGGTGTCCACCAATGCCATGACGGCCTCCTCTCAATCCCGAAATTTCATCGGGTGCCGCGTATTGTAGCGATGGATGGCCTCACCTGCAACCACGCAACACACATCTTCCGTATTTTCATCTCTGAAACATAAACCTTTGTGTCTTTTCGCCGATCATACTTGTTGAGGTGGCCACGGTTGAGGTATACTGCAGCCGCGAACACCACATTCGAGGGGATGACCGGACGCAAGACCGGAAAATGACAGGAATCGCTTTCGTAAGCAGTCAGGAGGACGAAGTGGACCGGCTACAATCTCGGCATGCAAATGGATGGATGCACCACCTTGGTTATCTCGCACTGATAGCGGCTTTCGGGTTGGCTCTGTCTGTTTTGGGCGGCTGCGCCGGGAAACGCTCGGCGGACGTTCAGCATTACTCCTCCGACAAGCTTTTATCCTCGGCCAAACACATGGTTCGCATGGATAACTTCCGCGAATTCGACCGGGCCGAGTTTCAGTTTTTGGCCTTGCGTGTTTTCAAAACCGAAGACGTGCAGCTTTCCGGCTGGTTGGCTCAACTTTACATCTGCTGGGCCGAACAGCTTAAAAGCGAAGTCGATTTCATGCGCCTGAAAATGGCGGCGCTCAGAGCGGCCGACAACGAAAAAGAACTGGCCGCCCTCTCCAATATGGTCAACTACCGGCTCGTACAACTCGACGAAGTCCTCGAAAGCGCCCGCCGCCTGTCCAACACCCTGCGCCGCTATTACCCCAAAGAATACATCACCCACCGCGTCCTGGCCGATTATTACCGCGTCATGGGCGATTTCGAGCAGGCCACCGATCAGGTCATGCTGGTGAAGGCGCTGAACCCCGACAGCGTCGGTCTGCGCTTTCTTCAAGGAGCGTTGAAGGCCCAGAAAGACAAGGATTTCATCAAGGCGATCGAGGACTACGATCAAGCCATTAAACTCGATCCCCTGTTCATCAAAGCGATTTACTTCAAAGCTCTGGCTTACCATGAAATGGGTCACAAGGAAAAAGCCAAGGAAGCGATGCTGGAGGTTCTGAAAAATTCGCCCGAGCATCCCGGTGCACGCGCCTTTTTGGCCGCCGACGACTACCTGAAGACGCTCACGACCGAAGCGATGAAAAACCTTAAATACGCCCGTTCAGAGCGGATTCAGCAGCCCAAAGAGCCGCATCTCATCTATTGGCTGGCCGAATGGGCCGGATCCAACCCGCGTCTGCGCTATCGCCTGGCCGCGCCTGAAAACAACGACGCCGAAATCAAGCTGCTGGCCAGTCTGGTGGCGGACGGCAACCGCGTTTTGGAAAGCAAGGAAGTGACCCTCACATTGAAGTCCGGGGCTTTCCGAAGCGGCAGCTTGCGCTTTGAATCGATTGCAGACAAGATCCAAGACGAATTGTCCATTATCGTCAGCTTGGCCGCCCCGCGCCCGAATGGCGAATACGAGACGATTTCCGTCCGAGCCGCCGTCTTGAGCGGCCCCTGACAAGCGGCGGGGATGGGCTTGGGGGTGAAAGCTGCAAGCATTCGCATTCCATCATTGTTTTCAGACATCGGGATTGCAGCCGCCGCCTATATCCGTTATAAAATCCGTAAAGACATAACGACCGGGAACCTGCCGTGATTCATTTTCGCTTACTCACTGTTTTCGTGTTCGGCCTGTTCGTTCTAACGGCCTGCCGTTCCTCCCCCGACACCGATCCCGACGGCGACCCCACCGCTCTCGCCGACGCTCCGTCACCCGTACCGACCGTTGAAATCCTCAACCCCGAGGGACGACGCATCGTGTATCGGGTCGAGGTGGCGGCCACGCAGGCCGAGCGGGCGGTCGGACTCATGCATCGTCGTGAGCTGGCACCGGATGCGGGCATGCTGTTTCTCTTCCCATCCGAAACCTATCAGCGCTTCTGGATGAAGGATACCTACATCCCGCTCGACATCCTGTTCATCAGCGCCGATTTGCACGTGGTGGGCGCCGTCGAAAATGCCCGCCCACACGACACCACCTCGTTGTTCATCGACAAACCCGCCCATTACGGACTGGAGGTCAACGCCGGCGACGTGGCACGCCACGGAATCGTACCGGGCAGCGTAGTCGTTTTTCGCGATTTTCGCTAGCTTGACTTTGCCCCTGACGCTTGCTACCCTGCGCAGCAGCGATTCCGGTATTGAAGGAGGCGACGGTGGCTGAGCCGCAGAAGAAGATTTATCCGTATTCACGGCTGTTTGTATACCTGTCTATCGGGATTACACTCGGCTGGATCATTATCAGCGTCGCCGGCTCCGTCGGTTACAGCATTTTCTGGGAAGCCGGACGCCGCAACATCATCCCGCAACAGGAATACGAACACGTCAACGATTCCGCCGAGGCCCTGATCTGCCTGGAGGGCATTCGTCACTTCAACCGCGAACTACGTTTCAATGTCGATCGCCTGCTCAAGCGATATCGGCAAGATCCCAAAGTTTCGATGGAAATGTGGGGACGCTGGATGAAAGACTGGCGCAAGGACTTCCGCACCTACAAAGCCCATTATAAATTTCTGAGCCAAACCGCCACACAAAACAAATACGAACGGGAGTTGATCACGGCCTATTCCCAACTCGACGCCTTATCGAAGAATTATATCTCTCTTTTCAGCAACTTGAAGAACCTCGACCAAAACACGGATGAGGAGTTGAACCGCTATCTCAAGTCGCTTCAATCCGCTTATATCCAGTGACACACGCCTCAAACGCCGACTTGCGCATCCAAATCCTCGCCTCGGGCAGCAAAGGCAACGCGCTTGTGCTCGATACCGGCTCGGTACGCCTTTTGGTGGACGCCGGGTTATCGTGCAAGGAATTGGAGAAACGGCTGCGCTATGCGGCACTCGACCCCGCTAAAATCGACGCGCTGCTGATTACGCACGAACATTCGGACCACATCCGGGGCGTGTCGGTGTTTGCGCGGCGCTACGGCACACCGGTTTACGCCGCCCAGCGAACCGGCGCGGCGCTTTTGGCCCGTGAAGCGCGCCCCTACCCCATCACGCCCTTCGATCCCGCGCAAGCCTTCGATCTGCACGGCATTTGCGTCAGCCCTTTTCGGATTTCCCACGACACCTGCGACCCGGTGGCGTTTACCTTCGAAATTGCAGGGCTCAAAGTGGGTCTGGCCACCGATCTGGGGATCGTCACCGAGTCGGTGGAAAACGCGCTTTCGGGATCGGATCTGCTGGTGTTGGAGTCCAACCACGACGAACGCATGCTGTGGACCGGTCCTTATCCGTGGATGCTCAAAAAACGCGTCGGATCGGACCTTGGGCATTTATCCAATCGCCAGACATCCAAGCTGGTCGAACGCTTGATGCATCCGGGCCTGCGCCACCTGGTGCTGGCTCATCTGTCGGAGAAGAACAACACGCCCGAAGCGGCGGCGGAAAACATGCGTCTGACCCTCGACCAGCTCGGGGCCTCTACCTGCCTCAGCATTGCCAAGCAACACATGCCCATCCCGGCCATCACGCTTGAGAAGCGCTAGCACCACTTTTTGAATGGGATGCATCGTTTACTCCTTTGAGGCCGTCCGTCACTCCAGGTTGAAATGTTTCTTATGTTGGAATCGGTCTCCCGACGGGCTCCATATGGTTCATCGGAAAACATTGCGGTTCAGGTCGGGAGACCACAGCTGTCCGGTTAACTTTGCGCAGAATCCATGTAACCCCATAATATCACATATATAATTGTGCGTTGGCGGCTGTCCGCGATAGATTTTCCGCATCACCTTTCTTCAGGATGTAGGAGATCGTCATGCCACGGACTGTTTTTTCTCAGGCGCTTGATTATCTGCCGGATCGTCATTTCCGGCGTTGTGTCAAACGCTATCAGGGAGACAAGCGTGTACACACCTTCTCATGCATGGATCAATTCATCTGTATGGCTTTCGCGCAGTTATCTTACCGTGAAAGCCTGCGGGATATTGAAGCCACCTTGCGTGCGTTGGGGCCGAAGCTCTACCGCATGGGCATCCGGGGAAAGATATCACGCAGTACACTCGCCGACGCCAACGAACACCGCGACTGGCGTATCTATGCGGATCTCGCTCAGCCCCTTATTCGACGGGCCCGCGCGCTATACGCCGACGAAAAACTGGCGGTCGAACTGGACGCCACGGCCTACGCGCTCGACACCACCGCGATTGACTTGAGCTTGTCGCTCTTTCCCTGGGCCAAGTTTACGCGCCAATACGGATCGCTTCGGTTGCATACTCAAATGGATTTACGCGGACGGATTCCCACGTTCATTTCCATCACGGACGGCAAAAGTCACGACAAACGCCTGCTGGATATCCTGCCGTTTGAAGCAGGAGCGTTCTACATTATGGATCGCGGATACCTCGATTACAGGCGCATATATCGAATCCATCAGGCAGGGGCGTTCTTCATTCTCAGAGGGCGGAAAGACACCCGCACCAAGCGCATTTATTCTCGCAAGATCGATAGAAGTCTAGGCTTAACATCGGATCAAACCGTCACACTTGTCGATTATTATTCGAGAAAACGCTATCCAGATCATCTGCGACGCATCAATTACACCGATCCGGAGTCGAAAACGCGTTTCGTCTGGCTCACCAACAACTTCGATCTGTCATCGGAAACAATCCCGGAACTCTACCGGTTGCGTTGGAGTATCGAAGTCTTTTTCAAATGGATCAAACAGAATCTGCGCATCAAGGCGTTTTACGGGACCAGCGTCAATGCAGTGAAAACGCAAATCTGGATTTCGATCACGGTTTATCTTTTGGTGGCGATTTTGAAAAAGGATCTGAATCTCGATCACAGTTTGATGACGATTCTACAGATTTTGAGCGTCACGCTTTTCGAGGAAAGCCCCATTTTACAGGCGCTAAACGCAAACGGCGACCCAGCGAAATACGCCCCTTTCACTAACCAGCTGGAATTATTCAACAGTTAACCGGACAGTTGTGGTCGGGAGACCTGAACCAACCTGGGGGATGGGCTATGGTTTGGATGTCGGATCATAATCTATTCTGACTTACTAGGTTGTTTATCCCTTTTCTGTTTCGGTTTTGTTGTTTCTGGGTATAACGCCCAAATGCTATCATTATCTGTGATGATTGTTCGAATCGATCTACCCTCTCTAACAGACCACTGAACAAAATACGCACCTGCTCCATCTGAGAAAATGCCCTGTATTGTCCACGAATTCCCCTCTCCTTCAATGGTAACATATCCACCCCATGGATTGAACATCCCTGTCACTTGAAGGGGGATTTTCTTTTTCCCAGTAAGTAAGAATGCCTCGGCGGTATAACTCTTGGGCATTTCATAGTCATTTCCAAAAGGTATTTGGTCATCAATAATACAAACACCTTTCCAAGGATCGCTTTTGGGGCCTGCCACACAACGTTCGACCTTATGCTTTTTAGGGTCAAAGCTCTTTTCGATCAGATGAAACTCCACTCCTCCTTTTCCAAGCTCTCCTTTTTTAACAACAATTTCCTCTCTTTCCTCAGAATATCCTATGGATCTGGTACTTATGACAAATATCAATACGCCAAAACCAACCAAGCACCACTTCGACCATATTCGGTATTTATCTATCATGGTTAAATCTCCATTCTACTCAAGGTGAACTATAGGTTGGTTGTCTGTATTCAATGAACACGTCAATATTCTGATTTCCCTTATGTTGGAGCGCGTCTCCCGACGGGCTCCATATGGTTCATCGGAAAACATTGCGGTTCAGGTCGGGAGACCCGAACCAACACCAGGTTACATGGATTCTGCGCAAAGTTAACCGGACAGCTGTGGTCGGGAGACCTGAACCAACACCAGGGCTTCCGTCTGGAAAATACCGCAACACCCCTCCCCGCCCGTTTCAATACAAATATGCCACCTGCTTTAGTAGGGGCACACGTCGGTGCCGATGCACTGCGTGCCTTCCCCGCAGGTTCGATACGCCCAGTAGTTGCAGCCGGTGAAAGAGTTGGGCAGGCACACCTCGAAGTGGTCCGGATCGTCCGCGATACAGCGTTTGGCATTCTGGCTGCAACTCACTTCGCATTCGCAGGCGCCTGCGGAACAGATCAGCGAGCTGTCGCAGTAACTGCTGCTCCAGTAGCGGCAACCGTTGTAGTCTTCCACGCATTGATGGATGACGTAGGGGTCTTCCGTATCGCAGTAGTTATCGCTGACCTCGCATTCGTGATCGCAGACGCAGGCGTCGTCACGGCAGGTCTGCCCGGAGGGACAGGAGTACGCACTGCTGTATTCGCGGCAGGAATCGTCGTCGTAATCGCCGCAACGGAGATAGCTGATGGGTTTCTCGTTGTCGTCCGGGTTGCAGATCATCTGATCTTCGTTGCACTCGTGGCTGCAGGGCGGGATGCACACATGGCTCTTGCTGCACTCCGGTTTGGCGCTGGTGGTGCAATCCTGATCGTCCAGGCATTCCACGCATTCGTTGTCGTCCGGGTGACAGCGGTCGCCGTTCGCGCAATGCCCGTCTTGTAGACATTCGTAGCAGCCGCCGCTGGATTCGGAACAATGCCAGCTTGAATCGACGCAATCGGCGTCCGTGCTGCAATCCTCGCAGAGGTAGTCGAAGGGATCGCAAGCCGTCCCCTGGCAGTAGCTGTCGTCCAGGCATTCGTAGCAGCCGCCGTTGACGCAGTAGAAGCGGTCCCCGCTGAAGAGACAGAGAAGCTCGTATAAGCACGAGGCAATGCAGGTATGGGTCAGCGGATCGCACATTTCCAGGTTGAGCGGGAAGAGCGCGCAATCCGCATCTTCCGCACAGGACGACGCCGGATAGTCGTAACATTCCGCCAGGTTGGGATGACAGTACTGATTCTGTCCGCAATCGCCGTCGTCGACGCATTCCGCATCTAAACACGTGCCGTTGATGCATTTCTCGCTGCCGCTGCAATGAGCGTCGATGATGCAGTCCACACACGATCCCGCTCCGAGATCGAGACAATACTGCCCGCCGGAGCAGTCTTCATTGACCTCGCAGCCCGAAATACACAGATTCTGCTCGCAGATTTTGCCGCTTCCGCAATGCGCTTTTTCCAGGCATTCGACGCATTCTCCGTCGACGGGTCGGCAGTACGGACTTTCGGCCGGACACTGGATCTGGCTGCAATCAACCCCGCAGACATGGTCGGTGCACACATCGTTTCCGTCACATTGTTCGTCGCCGATGCAGTCGAAACAGCCGCCGTGCGGCTCGACACGAACGTCGCACACCAGTTCGTTCGGACAATCGCGGTCGCTGCGGCAACCATCGGCACAGGCATGTTCGAAACAAATCCGGCCGATCGAACAATCGGCATCGGTGAGGCAGGCCACGCAAACGCCCGAGGTCGGATCGCAGATGGGTTTACCGCTTACCCCTGCGCAGTCCTCATTGTTGGCGCAGGTCAACAGGCATTCATTTTGGCGGCATTCATGATTGCTCGGACAATCGGCGGTAGTCAAACACGCCACACATGCCCCATGCGGCGGCTGGTCCGTTTTGCAGTGCAGGCCGTTCGTGCAGTCTCGGTCGTTCAAACAACCCGCCACACAGTGCCCGTCGATGCAAACCTGCCCCAGCTCGCAATCGCCGGAATTCGTGCAGGCGGGAGCGTCGCCGTCGGGCGTATCGCCGTCCGGATCATCCCCGTCGACACGATCGCCGTCGGGCGTGTCGCCGTCGGAGTTGTCGCCATCGCTTTGATTATCCCCATCGGGCGTGTCGCCATCGGCGGCATCGCCATCACCGGGAACGAGACCTTCGAGCACGCAGGAACCGTCGAAACAGACGAAGCCGAACACGCAGTCCTCATCCGACGTGCAGCGCTTGAGGCATTTCCCATCCCGGCAGGTTTCATCCTCATCGCAATCGTCATTCGACTCGCATTCCGGCTCGTCGCCGTCCGGCTCATCGTTATCGAACACTTCCGTCGTCCCGGTACACGCGACAAGCAGGCCCACACAAGTCGCCAGCAGGATAGCAACAACGATATTCCACGTTTTACGTTTCATGGCTACACCCGTTTTATAACGTTTGACTCGTTCTGTTTGAAACTCGAATAATGGATATTGAACGGCTCTATTTCCCGCCCCATTTCTAACATGCAAGAATGGTAACGTCAATCGCATTGGCCAAGCAAACGCCCCGTGATTCCGTCTGGATGAAAAGTCGAACCGACAAGCAATTATCTCAGTAATGATAAGCGCTTATAACACTGTGTATTTCCACACAATAATCCATTTTTTTCTCTAAAGACTTCAGGCATCTGTCCGATTGTTTAAAAAGCGTAATGTAGTCATTATAAAACCTATTTTGAGAGGATGAATCGGCATGATGCGAGTCCGTAACGCCATTGGAATGTGGATTTTGCTTGTCATTCTAGCCACCTTCGCCGCCTGCTCACCCGATTCGGGATTCGACTCGAATCCATCCGTGGCAACCGCGCCATCCCCGTCGACTCAGACTTCTCCCTCCGATTCGACAGCGGATTGGACGTATACGCCGGAGGCTGCGTTTTGGCAGGTGCAACCGGCCCCCCAGGATGCCGACGTCCGGGTTGCTGACCAAAGCCCGTTGATGGCGCCGACCTTCGCCCTCAATGCCGTCATGACGCGCGTGCGTCACCGCTTCGAGTTGGAAAACGGTCTCCCGACCGCTTACGGTCCCACGTATTCCGCGACGGTGAGCCATGACGCGATTCAGTTCAGCCCGGCGGCGTCGGATACGGCAACATCGGCTCTTTCCCTGCGTTTGAGCGATATCGCCGTCGCCGGACATTCCCTGCTCGCCGACCCCGAAATGGGAGACGCCCCCACGATTCTAAGCAATACGGTCCAGCAACTTTTGAACGACGAAACGCGATTGGTCGCGCACAGCGAAGCCCGGCCGGATGGCTTGGAACTAACCTGGATTCTCAACGAAAAACCCACATTGAGCGGCGACCTGCACATCACCCTCGAAGTCGAAGGCCTCCCCTATCTGGCCCGGACGCCGGGCGGACACCACTTCGGAAACCCGGCCCAGCACCGGCTCGTGGCCGTCGGACCGGCGATTGCCATCGACAGCCAACACCGTCGTTGGCCCCTCAGTAGCCGCTATCGCGACGGACGCTTGACCTACACGCTGGAAGAAAAGGCGTTGGCTCAGGCCAGTTATCCCTTGGCCATCGATCCGGTGGTTTTCGCCGAATTCGAAATCGACGATCCCATCGCCGGAGCCGTCGAGGACGATCAGATATCGCCGAGCGTCACCTCCAACGGCAGCGACACCTACTTTGCCGTCTGGCAGGACAGCCGCTCCGGCTACGATCACGTGTACGGAACCCGCATCAACGCCGCAACCGGTGAAATTCTCGATCCTTACGGCATCGCGATTGCGGCGGAAAACACCTCGCAGCAAAACCCGACGGTCGCCTATGCCCCCGGAACGACTCCCTATTACGTCGTCGCCTGGCAACATAACGGCAATTACACGAAACTGGCGCGCGTGACTGCGGCCGGTGCTCTGGTCGATACCACGGCGATTTCCGTCTCCGAAACGCCCTACGGCGATACCGACCATGCGATTTCCTGCAGCAGCACGGGCTGTTTATTGGTTTGGGCCGAGCTGATCGGCAGCTACTACGGATTACACGCCAGCATGTTCAATCACCAGACCGGCAGCGTCTCCACCACGCCGTTTGTCGTGGCCAATCCGACGGTCTACGTCGGCGCACCCGCCATCGCCTTTGACGGCACAAACTACCTGGTCGTCTGGGACGACTGGCGTTCGGGCTACAAAGACATCTACGGCGTGCGCGTCACTCAAGCCGCTGCGGTCCATGCTTCCGATCCCGTCAACGGCTTCCCCATCTGCAATTACGGCCAACATCAGGAAACCCCCGCCATCGCGTTCAACGGCACGAATTTCCTGGTCGTCTGGTCCGACAACCGCAACGGCCACGATACCTCGTTCGTCGAAGACATCTATGGCCGCTTCGTCTCCACAGCCGGAACAGCCCTCGGCGATGCCGCGGGTTTTGAGATCCACAGCAGCGCCTACCGCCTGCAACGTCCCTCGATCGCCTGGAACGGCAGCGCTTATCTGGTCACCTACCAAGATTGGCCGAGCTATTCGGACGATCGTGAAATCGGCGCAATCGCCCTCGATAGCGTGGGTACCGCCCTTGGCAGCGCCGCATCTCTGACAAATGACACCGACCTGCAACTCAGCCCCGAAACGACCGCCGTGCCGGGAAGCTGGTTCACCGCCTGGCAGGATCAGCGCAACGTCACCGACGACATCTACGGAGCACGTATCACTCTGAATGCCGGAACCCCGGTTGCCGCTCCCGCCAACGGAACGCTGGTGGCCACTTCCGTCAACTCCCAGTCGAACCTGGATATGGCCAGCGACGGCAGCGATTTCCTGGCCGTCTGGCACGACACCCGCAACGGCGTGAACAATGATGTCTATGGCGCGATCATCGAAGCCGACGGTACGGTTTCATCGTCGTTCGCCATTGCCGACGGACATAACCACCAGCAGAATCCGGCGGTTGACTTCGACGGCAGTAACTACCTGGTAGTCTACGAAGATAACTCGGGCACGGCAAAAGCCGTCATCCGCACCGAAATTCGCGGACGCTTCGTCAGTGCAGCGGGCGTACCGGACACATCCGGCGACTTCCGTATCAACGACAACACCGGCGGCGAAGAGACCAGCCCGGATGTCTGCTGGAACGGCAGCGATGCCTATCTGGTTGTCTGGAAAGACACCTATTACGATGTCGGCAACATCCTCGGCGTGCGCATCGACGCCAGCGGCGCACGCTTGGAAAATCCCTACGACAGCATCATCGTCAACAATCTGTATGTTCAGGATAAACCGCGCCTCGCGGTTTCCGACAGCTATTGGATGCTCGCCTACACCTCCAACCAACGCACCGACACCTACACCCATATCTATGCCGCCCGCGTCGATGCGACCAACGGCGGTCCGATGGATATCAGTGCCCAGATCGAGGTGGATATCACCTCGGCCTACAAAGCCACCCCCGACATCGCCTACAACGGCAACGGCGTTTTCTGGATCGTCTACCAGCGCAGCGACTCCGGTTTCGAAGATGGCGGCATCTACCTGAAACGCGTTTTCAACAACGGAACGCTCGTCGATACCAGCCCCATCCTGCTGGCCGATGACAGCGCCACGCGGCAGGCTCCGCGCATTGCCGAACACAATGGAGACTTCGTGGTCGTCTGGGAAGACGGACGCAACGCCGGCACGGATATCTTCGGTACCTTCATGAACGGCACGACGATGTCCGCCAGTCCCTTCCCCGTCTCCACCAACGCCTTAGACGAAATGGCTCCGGCGGTCTCGTTCAACGACGCCGGTAAGATGCTGGTGGCTTACACCAACGAAGAGTACGGCGTCACGCGCGCCCAGGCCCGCTTCGGTTGTGTGGATTGCTGCTACATCGAGGGCGAAATCTACGACGACGGCACAGTCGATCCCGAAAACAGTTGTGCGAAGTGCGATGTTTCGCAATCCGTCACAAGCTGGTCCAACAACGCCGCGGGCGTCTGCGACGACGACGACGCCTGCACGAAAGAGGATTACTGCGAGAATACGGTCTGTACCGGCGTCGCCTATAGTTGTGACGATGGCTATAGCTGCACCACCGACACCTGCAACGGCGACGGCACCTGCCACTATGGCGTCCAGGCCGGATCGTGCCTGATCGCTGAAACCTGCTACGCAAATGAAGCCGCCAATCCCGAAAACGATTGTCAGTGGTGTGAAGCGGGCACGAATCAACTGACCTGGACAGACAAGCCCTCGTCGGCCACCTGCGATGACAGCCAGGCCTGTACGCAAAACGACCACTGCGATTCCGGCGCCTGCACCGGCGATAGCTACGTCTGCAACGACGATATCGATTGCACCGCCGACAGTTGCAACGGCGACGGCACCTGCACCTTCGATATCGAAGCGAGTTACTGCCTGATCGACGGTCAATGCTACCAGAACGGCGACATCAACCCCTCGAACTCCTGTCAGGTTTGCGGCATCGGTGTCAGCCATACCGCCTGGAACAATTTCCCGAGCACGGTCACCTGCAACGACGGTCAGGCCTGCACGCAAAACGACCGCTGCCAAGCCGGCGTCTGCGCGGGTGATGCCTACACTTGCAACGACGACATCGCCTGTACCGCCGACACCTGCAACGGCGACGGCACCTGCGACCACGACATCGTGAGCGGGAGCTGCCTGATCGGGGGCGTTTGCTACGTCAACGGCAGTAACAACCCGGCCAACGAATGCCAATGGTGCGCCTCCACCGGCGACCAGCAGGCTTGGAGCGACAAACCCAGCACCGAAACCTGCAATGACGGCCAATTATGCACGCAAGCCGACCGCTGCCAGTCGGGCGTTTGCGCGGGTGATAGCTACACCTGCGACGACGGCAAGGATTGTACCATCGACTCCTGCACGGGTGACGGAGGATGCCTGACGTCCCTGGACGGCAGCCATTGTCTCATCGACGACACCTGCATCGCCAACGGCGCGGACAACCCCGAAAACAGCTGTCAGCATTGCGACATCAGCTGGGCCTTGGCCGGATGGGCCAACAAACCCGAAAGCGCTACCTGCAACGACGGCTTGGCCTGCACCTCCAACGACCGCTGTCAGGCGGGCACCTGCGCGGGCGATGCCTACGATTGCGACGACAGCCTGGAATGCACACGCGACTGGTGCAACGGCCAGGGAGGCTGCACCTACACCATGGTTCAGGATACCTGCCTGATCGATGCCGCCTGCTACGCAGAAGAAGCCGCCAGCTCGGCGGATCTCTGCCAGGTCTGCGCTTCCGATAGCGCCAGCGATGCCTGGAGCGCCAAGGACTGCAACGACCAGATAGACTGCACTCTTGACGGCTGCGAATCGCAAACCGGCGATTGCTCCCACACCCCGCAAGATGCCGACTGTGACGACAGCAACGTCTGTACCGCCGATAGCTGCGATGCGCAAAGCGGCTGCGTCAACGACGCGCTGGCCGATTGGACCGTCTGCGACGATCAGGCGGATCCGCCCTGGTCCTGCTTTGCGGGAACCTGCGAAGCAACGCCCACCGGCGACCAATGCGAAAGCCTTTTCTCGATGCAACTCGATTCTCCGCTTACCAAATCCTTCGACGGCATGCACGCCTTCCAAGCGGTCGGCGCGCCTTGTCTGGACAGCGGCGAATGGAGCGGCCCGGACCTGTTCTTCAACGCCACGCTCGATACCGAAAAACAGTACCGCGTCACGGTGACGCCGGATAGCGGGCTGGATGTGGCCCTCGTGTTGAAACCGCAATGCGAAGCCACCTCCTGCATGGATGCCGCCGATGAAGCCGGGGCCGGTGTGGCGGAGATGGCGGAAGTCAGTGGCGAAAGCGGCTTGGTCGCACAGGTGATCGGTCTTTCCGAGAGCCGCCTGTCCGCGTCATTCACCATCGAACTGACCGAGGTTCCGGTCGTCGACGGCGACGATGACGGCGAAATCGACGGAGATGCCGAAGCTGAAACCGACGGCGATACCGACGGCGATACCGACGGCGATACCGACGGCGATACCGACGGCGACGTTCCGACCGACGGCGACGATCCGACCGATGGCGACGATCCGACCGATGGCGACGATCCGACCGATGGCGACGATCCGACCGATGGCGACAATCCGGCCGACGGCGACGATCCGGCCGATGGCGACGATCCGGCCGATGGCGATGATCCGACCGACGGTGACGATCCGACCGATGGCGATGATAACGGCGGTGGCGGTGGCGGATGTCGTTCCATCGATCTCGAATCGCTCATCGGATATCCCTTCCTCCTGCTTCCTCTGCTTCTGGCGCGTCGCCGTCGCCAGTCCAAGTCAATCTAACCAATCTGAATCGCAAGCCCATTTGCCCTCCTTCGGGAGGGCTTCAGGCTGCCGATAAACCCCGTCTTTCGAGGCGGGGTTTTCACTTGCAGGCTGTCTGTAAAACGGCGCTTGGAATTTCTCGGAAAGCGTGGAAAATCGCTCTTGGCTCGACTCCAAAGGATGCAAAACAGATTGGCGTACACATCAGAAGCCGCGTTCCGGCAAGCTCAACCAGAGCCGTTAAGTCGAATGCCGATTCTTTCACTTGCAAAATCGTGGGTAAACATGCATCATGATGCAGGCGTGTAAGTAAATTGCGGAGGCTGTGTGATGACGCTCTCGTTTCCCCGTTCAGGCTATATATGCGCGTTCGCCTGTTTGCTTCTGTTCCGATTCTTCTTCGCCTGCAGCGACGAGCATAATAGCGGCACCGATGGAGATAGCGACGTATCGGGTGAGAACGAAAGCAGCGAAACCGACGACGACGCAGAAAATGGAATTGAAACCCCTGCCGAAACCTGGCTGGATGAGGAAACCGGCCTGCTCTGGGCCAATCCCGAAGCTGATGATAACGATATTGAAGTCTACCCGGATTTTGATACGCATGCCAATCATTGCAAGACATACACACTGGCAGGTTTCGACGACTGGCGTTTGCCGACTATCTCTGAATTACGCAGCCTGATTACCGACTGTCCAACGACGGAGCCGGGCGGTGCGTGCACCATTACGGACGAGTGTCTCGATTATTTCGAGTGCCGCGACGACGCCTGCTCAGGTTGCGAGGAAATCGGGGCCGGGCATTGCTACTTGCGGAGCGGATTGAATGGTCCCTGCTATTGGTACGCCACATCAAACAGCTACATGCATATGGATACCTACGAATGTAACTACTATGTAAATTTCTATCTCGGGAGCGTTTCGATTTTCCGAAACCCCGGTGGATGTTTTGAATTCGAATGCCAGGACCACCTTCCGCCGACTGCCATCCGCTGCGTGCGCGAGTGGGAGTAGCGGGGCGAAAATGGAGGCCGAAATGAACACGCCTATTTCCATAATCTTGGGCTTCGTATCGCTATTCTTTATTCTGATCGCCTGCACCGAGGAAGACAGTCACGGCATCGACGGCGATAGCGATAGCGATGTAGCGGGCGAGAACGAAAGCAGCGAAAGCGACGACGAAATCGGAATCGAAACACCCGCCGATACCTGGCTGGATGAGGAAACCGGTCTACTTTGGGCCAATCCTGAGTCGGGAGAGAATGATAACGATGCCTACCCGGATTTTGATATGCATGCAGATTACTGCGATACGTACGCTCTCGGGGGCTATGACGACTGGCGTTTACCGACCATCTCCGAGTTGCGTACCCTGATTGTGGGTTGCCCGACGACGAAGCTGGGTGGCGAGTGTGGTATTACGGACGAGTGTCTCGATTATTTCGAGTGCCGCGACGATACCTGCTCAGGTTGCGATGAAATCGAGGCCGGGCATTGCTATTGGCCGAACGTGTTAGAGGGTCCGTGTGATCGCTACGCCGCTTCCGACCGTTATTTACATTTGAATAAATACCTCTGTTACTACTACGTAGATTATCGTAACGGAGTTGTCGCAACCTTCCCAACTCCAAATGACTGTATCGACTGTCAGGATGACTGGCCCGATTTATACATCCGCTGCGTACGTGAGTGGGAGTAGCGGGGCGAATGGAGGTCGACATGAACACGCCTATTTCCATAATCTTGGGCTTCGCATCGCTATTCTTTATTCTGATCGCCTGCAGCGATTCGAATCCACCCGCCGATACCTGGCTGGATGAGGAAACCGGTCTGCTTTGGGCCAATCCTGAACCGGGAGAGAATGTCTTCGATACTTACCCCGATTTTTCTAGCCATTGGGACTTTTGCGACACATACACATTGGCGGGATACGACGATTGGCGCTTGCCGACCATTTCCGAGCTACGCACGCTAGTTGTCGACTGTCCAGCGACGGAGCCGGGTGGAGCGTGCACTACTACGGACGAGTGCCTTGATTACTTTGAGTGTCATAACGACGCTTGCTCAGGTTGCGAGGAAATCGGGGCCGGGCATTGCTACTTGCGAAGCGAATTGAATGGCCCCTGCTATGGATACGCCACATCAAACAGCTATATGCATTTGGACACCTACGAATGCAACTATTTTGTGTATTTTTATTCAGGGAGTGTTTCGATCTATCGAAACCCTGAAGGATGCTTTGAATTCGGCTGCCAGGATGACCCTCCAACGATTGTCATCCGCTGCGTGCGCGAGTGGGAGTAGCGGGGCGAAAATGGAGGCCGAAATGAACACGCCTATTTCCATAATCTTGGGCTTCGCATCGCTATTCTTTATTCTGATCGCCTGCACCGAGGAGGACAGTAACGGCATCGACGGCGATAGCGACGTCGCGAGCGAGAACGAAAGAAGCGAAAGCAACGTTGATGAGGAAGCCGGAATCGAAACACCCGCCGACACCTGGTTGGATGAGGAAACCGGCTTGCTTTGGGCCAATCCTGAAGCTGATGATAACGATATTGAAGTCTACCCGGATTTTGATATGCATGCAGATTACTGCGATACGTACGCTCTCGGGGGCTATGACGACTGGCGTTTACCGACCATCTCCGAGTTACGTACCCTGATTGTGGGTTGCCCGACGACGAAGCTGGGTGGCGAGTGTGGCATTACGGACGAGTGTCTCGATTATTTCGAGTGCCGCGACGACGCCTGCTCAGGTTGCGAGGAAATCGGGGCCGGGCATTGCTATTGGCCGAACGTGTTAGAGGGTCCGTGTGATCGCTACGCCGCTTCCGACCGTTATTTACATTTGAATAAATACCTCTGTTACTACTACGTAGATTATCGTAACGGAGTTGTCGCAACCTTCCCAACTCCAAATGACTGTATCGACTGTCAGGATGACTGGCCCGATTTATACATCCGCTGCGTGCGTGAGTGGGAGTAGATAGAGCTAGCGGGAGTACTGGATATCCACAGTGGTATAGGTCTCCTCGCCCGACCGCTTAACCTGCGGATGTCGTTCCATCGATCTCGAATCGCTCATCGGAACTCCCTTCCTCCTGCTTCCTCTGCTTCTGGCGCGCCGCCGACGCCAGTCCAAGTCAATCTAACAAATCTGAATCGCAAGCCCATTTGCCCTCCTTCGGGAGGGCTTTTTTATTTTCGATTCCCTATTGACTGACACGTCATTCTAGTTTATATAATGACATGTCAGTCTAGTTGCTTATCTTCTGTTCGGTCCGCGTACAGTTGAGCTGGATTTACTTGGAAAGTTGAGGACTTACATGACAGTTGTGGTAACGGGAGCCGCCGGACACATCGGGGGAAACCTCGTTCGGGCCTTACTGAAACAAAAGCGGTCGGTCCGCGCGATGATCAAAAACGACACCCGCGCTATCGAAGGTCTGGATATCGAAGTTGTCCAGGGGGACGTCCGCGACGTCGCCAGCCTCATCGAAGCCTTCAAGGGTGCCGAAACGGTTTTTCATCTGGCCGCCCAGATTTCCATCGTGGGTTCCATGGGAGGATTGGTCGAAGAAATCAATATCCAGGGACCGGCCAACGTGGCCGAAGCCTGCCTGGCCTGTGGCGTCAAACGCCTGGTGCATTTCAGCTCGGTGCACGCCTATCACCAAGACCCGAACCGCGAACCCCTTGATGAAACATGGGAATTCTCGCTTGGAAAGAACGAACTCGCCTATGATCGTTCGAAAGCGTTGGGCCAACGGCAGATTTTAGCCGCCGTCGAACGCGGCCTCGATGCCGTCATTCTCAACCCCACCGGCGTCATCGGCCCCCACGATTACAAGCCCTCGCGCATGGGGCAGGTCTTTCTCGACATGGCGCAGGGAAAGCTCCCATCGTTGATCGAAGGGGGCTTCGATTGGGTGGACGCCCGGGATGTGTGCCAAGCCGCCCTCGCGGCCGAAAATCAGGGTCGAACGGGCGAAAACTACCTGATTTCAGGCAACTACGCAACAGTCACGCAATACTACGAGCTGGTATCCGAACTCAGCGGCGAGAAATTGCCCTGGTTTACCTGTCCGCAGTGGATGGCTCGTGCCAGCGCCCCCTTCGCCGAAGCCTTCGCCAAACTGTTCGACAAGGAACCCCTGTTTACGGGCGAATCTCTGCGAGCGTTGCGCGCCAACACGAAAATATCCCATGAAAAAGCCGCCCGCGACCTGAACTACCAGCCACGCCCCTTGAGCGAAAGTATTCGCGACATCCACGACTGGTGGATCGAGCAAGGCAAACTGGAAGCGACCGTTCCGGCCAATGCAAAGGAGTCGGCCGTCCATGTTTGATCCTGAAATGTATCGCGACGTCGTCTATGGCTTTCTGGCCGTTGCCGCGCTGGTGTTCCCGTTCCTTTTCTTCGTCACGGCTCCCTATGGCCGCCACACCCGAAAAGGCTGGGGCCCGCAAATCAATTCCACCTTGGGCTGGGTGCTCATGGAAATCCCGGCGGTGATCGTGGTGGGCCTGTTCTTCCTGTTCGGCGACCGCAGCGGCGGTATCGCGGTTTTCGTGCTGTACGGCATGTGGAACCTGCATTATGTCAACCGTTCGCTGATCTTCCCGTTCCGGCGCAAAGGCGGGCAAAAACCCATGCCGCTGATGATCGCCCTCTCAGCCGTACTGTTCAACTTGATCAACGGCTATCTGCAGGGCGGCTGGCTCTTCGGGCTGGGCCCCGACTACGACGCCTCCTGGCTCAGCGACCCGCGTTTCATTGGCGGCGCGCTGCTTTTCCTCGCCGGCTTCGCCATCAATCAGCAGTCGGACCAGATCCTTTTCAATCTGCGCAAGCCCGGCGAAACCGGCTACAAGATCCCGCATGGCGGCTTCTACCGCTGGTTGTCGGCCCCCAATTACTTCGGGGAGATTCTGGAGTGGATCGGTTGGGCCATCGCCACCTGGTCCTTGCCCGGACTGGCCTTCGCCATTTGGACCGCCGCCAACCTGGCTCCGCGCGCCCGCTCCAACCATCAGTGGTACCTCGATACCTTCGAGGACTACCCGAAGGATCGGAAAGCATTGATTCCATTCGTCTTTTAAGATGACATTGGCATCTTTCGGCAAATGCGCTAAGCTACGGCATATCCACACTTGTAGAGGATGGGTTCATGCCACTTTTATCCGCGCGCTTGCGCCGTTTTCCCCTTTTTAACGGAGTCCCGGAAAACAAGCTGTCCGACCTGTCTGCCCGTTGCAACGCCATGCGCCATCCGGCCGGAACGTTGCTGTTTTCCGCCGGGGAGGATGCCGAAGCGTTTTATCTGGTCGAGGCGGGCCGGGTGAAGGTCTTCCAGCCTTCCGCCGAAGGGCGCGAGCAGATTTTGCATGTGGTCGGAGAAGGTGAAAGCTTTGCCGAAGTGGCGGTTCTGGCCATGCCCCTCTACCCCGCCAGCGCCCAAACCTTGAGCCCGACCCTGCTCATCGCCATCCCACGCGGTCCTTTCAATCGCCTGATCGACGCCAACCCGGATGTGGCGCGCACCATGCTGGCCGGACAAGCCAAATGGATCCGCACGCTGGTCGACCGCACGTCCCTTTTGGTTCTCGATGACGTCGCGGCCCGTCTGTCGCGTTATCTGATCGAACAGATCCAGCAAAGCCGCCTCGCCTTCATCGACGGCGCGGTCTTCACGCCCGAGCTCACGAAGGCCACCATCGCCAACATCATCGGGACGGTCCCCGAAACCCTCTCGCGCAGTTTCGCCCGCCTGGAAAAGGAAGGCATGCTCAAGCGCAACGGCAAGGAAATCGTCATTGTGGACGCCGATGCGATGTGGCGACGCGCCTATCCCTTCAGCGAAACCGCCGAATAAAAAACGCTGTTAACTTGACCAAAGTCAAGGCGGCTCGAAACGGGTCTTGGTATCCTGATCGTGGATGAGGAAGAAAGGAGTTCGTGATGCCGAGCTGCCCCGGACAAGACATGCGCAAGCTGAAAGCCGCCTATTATCGTTGCCCGAGCTGTCAAGCGGAGGTGGAGATTTTTTCCGACGAATTCCGCCGCCGCTGTCCCGCCTGCGGAACGGTGGTGGAGAAAGAATCGGTGCCCAACTGCGCCGCCTGGTGCAGCGCCGCCAAGGAATGCCTGGGAGAAACGCGCTACCGGGAATTCCTCGAACAAATGAAAGATGCCGAAGAAAACGCCGGTTGAGCCGAAAGAAGGAGACCCCGATGCCGCTTAGAAAAATCATCCAGATCGACGAAGAAAAATGCACCGGCTGTGGAGCCTGCGTGGTGGACTGCGCCGAAGGAGCCCTGGCCATCATCGACGGCAAGGCAAAGGTGGTCAACGAGATCTTCTGCGATGGCTTGGGTGCCTGTATCGGCGCCTGCCCGGAAGACGCCCTCACCCTGATCGAACGCGAAGCGCCTGCTTTCGACGAAAGCGCGGTGGAAACGCATCTGAAGCAGCAAAGCGGTGAATCCAGCGGCGAAACCATGGCCTGCGGCTGCCCGAGTTCGATGGAGCGCATGTTCGACGCCCCGCAACCGATCGCCGCCGCGTCCGGACAAGCGGCTCCCGTTTCGCAACTCACCCAATGGCCAGTCCAGCTGCGCCTGCTGCCAACGGTCGGTCCGCTCTACGACAACAAATCCCTGCTGCTGCTGGCCGACTGTGTCGCGCCCGCCTTCCCGGCCCTGCATCAGGACTTGATCAAGGGTCATACGGTTGTCATGACCTGCCCCAAGCTCGACAACGTCCAGGAATCGATCGCCAAGCTGGCGGAAATTTTGATGAATCCCATCGCCGGAATTCAAGTCGCTATTATGGAAGTTCCCTGCTGCAACGGCTTGCTGCATATCATCCGGAAGGCGCAGACGCTCGCCAACACCGATTTTCCGGTGGAAGCGGTTAAGATCGGCATTCGCGGAGAGATCCTGGAACGATTCAAGGTCGAAAACGAAACCGCCGAGACGACAAAGGGAAAAGCCATCCGCCTCGTTTAAAGAGCGGCATTCCAACGGGTGCGTGCCACGGGCCAAGCGAAATGGAATGGAGCTTGCCCGTGTTCGAAGAGCTTGCACATGGGCAAGCGATCGCTTAGCCCATGCCACCCATTCTGTTTGTATCGATCAGGGGTTGTCACGGCCCCTGCCGCAGATCGAGCCGGAGCCCGTCGGAGACGCGCTCCAACCTGGGGAAGCGAAATTTTATCGAAGGCTCCCCCGATACGTCGTTTTCCTCACCTCCCGCAATTGCAGGTGAAGCAGCCGTTCGGATCGAGCATGTAGTCCTCACAGCGCTCGGGGCAGGTCAGAGGCTGGCAGTCATTGAGGAAAGGACCGCTCTCATTGCATTCGCACAGGCGGCAGTTGTTCGCGTCTCGGGCGTAGCCCAGCGGACAGCCAATCGGACATGACGCCTCGAAGATGGCGATGTCGGCGCAGGGGTTTTCCGGGGCACCTTCGCCGTCGCCGTCCGCCCTCCCGCAATTGCAGGTGAAGCAGCCGTTCGGATCGAGCATGTAGTCCTCACAACGCTCGGGGCAGGTCAGGGGCTGGCAGTCATTGAGGAAAGGACCGCTCTCATTGCATTCGCACAGGCGGCAGTTGTTCGCGTCTCGGGCGTAGCCCAGCGGACAGCCAATCGGACATGACGCCTCGAAGATGGCGATGTCGGCGCAGGTGCCGGAACCGATCTCGCCCGTTTCGTCGGCTTCACCGTTGGAGCTCGGCAGTTCTTTCGTGTTGCCTACATCGGGCGTATCGGAGTTGCAAGCCGACATGATAAAAGCGATCGCCATCAGAAAAAAACAAATTTTATTCGACATGGCAAACACTCCTTTCCAGATGTTGATACTAGGTTCCTCGTCATCCGCTTTTTCGTTGTAACGTCTTCGGCCCATTCCGTATAGCCAATCGAAATCCGGTTTTTTGAAGGACTTTTAGAAAACAACATTGCATACATAACCGCCACCGATGCGGCCACCGCACATTTCTCCCCAAACGCCATCATGGCTCAGCGATTTCAAGCCTTCCTACATATGATCAGAGCACGGGCGAGGCATGTCAAGTATAATTTAGCATTAATAATTATTTATAATACTTACAAACCCATTGAACCGCGTTCGATGGACCGTAAAATTCGCTCGCTTGCGTTTAAGCGGTCCAACGAGAACTGAACTTGCCGCTTCGGTGCCGTACAAATCACATTTTGGTTGTTTTTCGTGAATTTCTTGTGTTGAAGCGTCTCCGGTGGGCTCCAGCGGCTTCAGCGATGCATCCCGGCACAAAGCCGCGCCTACAAGCGCACCTGCGCCACCTGCCGCAGGCCTTCGTCGGCATCGCCGAAACGTTGCGCCAGTTCCGTTTGGGCCTGTTTGGCCGGGGGACGTTGCAGCGGGGATTCCAGGTCGTCCAGATGCACAAAATAGCCCAAGCGTCGCCCGATACGAAACAACTGCCGCTCGTCGTCGGGCAAACCGAGATAGCGGTCGATCACGGCCAACATCGCCGCTTTGTCGTCGGGGAGCCGCCCTTCCACATCCATCAACAAATTGCGGTCGTGGTCGCTGACGAAATAGCTGCCGATTCCTTCCAAGCCGTCCACGATCGAGCGAATCTCCCGAACGATTTCATCTTCATCCATCAGGCTGAACGTTCCGGCCTCCAGATCCTCGTCCAGGCCGCAACCGGGAATCGGATAGAAGCTGCGCAGGCGAATGAAGTGCGGGTCGATGGCGTTGAGCGTGGCGGCGGTATCGCGGGCGTGTGCGGCGCTCCATTCGCGGCCCCCCACGCCGGGCATCACATACTCCGACAATTCGAGCCCGGCCTCGATGGCGGCGCGTCCACCGGCGATATGGTGCTTGGCCAGCACGCCTTTGCGGATGAGCTTGAGAACGGCGTCGCAGCCCGATTCCAGCCCGACATGCACGCGGGTCAGACCGGCCTGCCGAACCGCAGCGAGCTTCTCGGCTCCCAGTTTGGCCAGCGTCATCGAGCGCGCGTAGGTCGTCACGCGCGTCACACTCGGAAATCGCTCGTATACATGCTGCAGAACGGCGGTGACGATCTCCGTCGGGGCCTCCAGGCTGTTGCCGTCTTGCAGGAACACGTTTTGGCCGCCCCGGCTGAGAAACAGCGCCACCTGGTGCGCGTATTCGATGGGCACGCCCATCTCGGCCACCTGTTCCAATGCGCCCTGCGTCAGACGCCCTTCCGCGCCTCGCTCGCGCGTGACATCGAACAGCAGACGGGCGATGCGCGCCATGGCGTCGATGTCCCCGCAAACTTCGTCGAGCGGACGCACCGCGAAATCGAATCCCTTGTAGGTAACGCAGAAGCGGCAGCGGTTCCAGGGACAGTTGCGCGTGAGGCGCACCAGCAGGCTCATGGCCTCGGAAGGCGGCCGAATCGGACCGACGTCGTAACTCCATTGCGTCATAGGCGAATCGCTCCTAAAGGCATTGAAATAAACGCCCAGACTAGCATCCGCCAACGCGCCGGGCAAGGTACGCCGCCGGTTTCAGCTTTCTTTTTTCAGCTTTCGTTCGTAGAGGCGTCCAACTTCGTAGATGTACAGAACGGTCGCCAGCGGACCGTTGAACAGCCGGACTTGTTCTTGCGGCTTCAAATGGAAGGATTTCTTGAATTCCTTATGCGCGCAGAAAACCCCGATTTTAGCGCTCGGCAAGTCGCGCCACATGTCCCCCATGCGGCTGTACAAGCTAAGCAACGTCTCGTTATCATTGGGACTTAAACGTTCCCCATAAGGCGGGTTGGTGAGGATCATCCCCTCGAAGCCGTCCGGGAACTTACTGATATCGCGTTTTTCGACCCGCACAGACTTTTCCATCCCGGCCCAGGAAACGTGCTCCTTGGCCACGCGTACCGCCGCCGAGTCGCAGTCCGCTCCGAAAATCACGGCGCCTTTGCTCGATGTGCGCTGCGCGATATCGGCTTTCCACTCGCGAAAAGCATTCTTCTCGCCACGCGTCCAACGCGGCCAACGCTCAAACCCGAAAGCGGCCCGCCGTCCCGGAGCCAGACCGGCCGCCATCTCCGCCGCTTCGATCAGGATCGTTCCCGAGCCGCACATGGGGTCGTACAAAGGCTGCCCGCCGTCATAGCCCAACGCCATCAGCAAGGTCGCCGCAAGGTTTTCCTTCATCGGCGCTTCGGTGGCGTGCAGACGATAGCCGCGTTTATGCAGGCTGATCCCGCTCCAGTCGAGCAAGAGCAGGCAGCGGTCGCCGTCCAGACGGGCCACGAAACGCACGTCGGGATCGCTTTTATCCACATCCGGACGCCGTCCGATGGTGCGACGCATGTGATCGGCCACGGCGTCTTTTATCTTGAGCGCCAGAAAACCCGAGTGGCGAATCTGCTGCGAGATGCCGATACCGTGGATGGCGAAGGTGGAGGTGGCGCTGAGATACTCTTCCCAGGCGATCTTGTAGCATTCTTTGTACAGAATATCCGCCGTCCCGGCCTGCACTTCGGCGATGGGCTGAAGCACGCGCGAGGCGACGCGCGACCACATACACACCTGGCGCGCTTGGTCCGGCCCACCCTCGAATGTGACGCCGTTGCGCTCGGGTGTGACCACATCGCAACCCAGGGCGTTGAGTTCATCGGTCAGGTAGGGCTCGCATCCGATGGGACAGGAAACAAAGAATTTCGTTTGATTTTCAGACATTTTACCTTCTTCCGCCGATCCGAACGGCCATGCACTCTAGCCGAAAAGGTCGGGCAACGCAAGCAAAACCAAGCCCACAACAACGATGACAACGCCCACATCTCATGCTAATATATCTGGCTTGGCGATTTTGGAGGGAGATAATACGTGGCCCGACAGTGGATGACATGGATCGACCGGCTGGTGCTCGACCGCCTGCCCAAAGCGCAACTTTGGCTGCGCGCGGCCTGGCTGGAAGGCGTCCCGCAGTTGGTCCGCTCATGCGACTGGCCGGAAATCACCGTGCACGCCTATCGGCGCACTCCCATTTTCGCCTCCGACGCCCACAATCTGGAGCTGTTCGACTGGGAAAAGGCCGCCATTCACGCGTTTTTTCCGAAACCGCCGGGGCGCGTGCTGGTCGGCGGCGCGGGCGGGGGACGTGAAATGGTGGCGCTCGCCAACGCAGGCTACGAGGTTGCCGGATTCGATCCCGCGCGGGAACTGGCGCAGACCATCCCGCAGCATGTTCCGACCGAGCGGCTGCTCGGCTATGAAATCTGCGATTACGCGGGTCTGATTGCAAACCCCGCCTCCCTTTCGGCCTTTGCGCCCTACGATGCGGTCATTCTGGGCTGGGGCAGCCTGGCGCATGTCGCCGACGCCGCCACCCACCGCAAGCTGCTGGAAAAACTACGGGAACTCTGCCCGCGCGGTCCGGTTCTGCTAAGCTGGCTCAGCCAACCGGAACTGGGCCGCGAACGCAAGGCGCTGCGCCATCGGCTGGAGCCGTTTCGGCCGTATATGAAACGGGAGCCGGTTTTTTACGATCCTTACCTGGGCTTGATTCATCTTTTTTCGGAATCCGACATCCGCGAACTGGCGCAGCAAACCCATTATCGCGTCGCGCATCTGGAGGCGTCGCTCGCGTCGCCCCACGCCGTTTTGCTTCCCGCGTCGCCGCCGATGGAAGAAAGACCGCCCGCGGGTGAAAAACGATGAAAAAGCGCGGCAACCCGACTTTTGCTATGGAAATCGCCTCCGCGATGGTGTATAGATTCTGGCTTTGTTTGCTGTGGAGCTGCTTTGATGTCCTCTAAGATCAGGAAAAACAACTACGCCGATCATCCGGTTATTGCGGAAGAGGAAACCCTGCTCGAAAGCGTACAGGAAACCTTGGCGCGCACCAGTCAGCGGCGATTCGTGAAGAATTACGAACAGGAGTTGATGCGCCTGCGCGACGAAATGGCCGAAGAAAAACAGCTCGACGACCAGGCCGTTCTGATGGATGAAATGGAACGCGTCGAGGCGCTGCGAGCCCGTCAAAACCGTTTCAACACCCAAGAAATCGACATCGACAACCCCTATTTCGCGCACATGCGCTATCGCCCGGAAGACGGCCGCCCGCGCGACATCATGATCGGTAAATCCACCTTCATCGAGGGCAAAGTCCGCATCGTCGATTGGCGCAACGCCCCGATATCACGCGTGTTTTACCACTGGCGCGAAAACGACGAATTCGATGAATGGATCGCCGACCGCGAAATGAGCGGTGTCATCGAATCGCGTCGCAACCTCACCATTCTCGATGGCCGCCTGATGCGCGTCGCCTCGCCGCAGGGCGTCTTTTTCCGAGGTTCCGACGGCTGGAGCCATACCCCGCAAGCCGAAACGCTGCTGCAAGGCGGCGAAGGAACGGCCGATCGTCCCGACACCACCGGGTTGTCGCTGGGCCACGGGCGCGACGGCCGCGAGCTGCGCGGCGACAAATACTTGATGGATATCGCCGGTTTACTCGACCGCGAGCAGTTCGAATTGATTACCCAGCCCGACAGCGGCATCGTGATCGTCGAAGGCAGCGCCGGATCGGGCAAAACGACGGTGGCTTTGCATCGCATCGCCTACCTCAATTTCCTCAATCGCAAACGTTACCGCCCGCACCAAATCCTGATTCTGATGTTCAGCCGCGCCCTCTCGCGTTACATCTCGCGCGTGTTGCCGGCGCTCGGCATTCGCGGCGTGCAAGTGCGCACCTTGCAGGACTGGGCCGCGTTCATGCGGCGGCGGCTTCTGCCGGGGCTGGTCACCCAGTACAGCGACGACACCCCCACCCCGGTGATCCGCTTCAAGACACACCGCTGCTTGATCCCCATGCTGGAAGAGGCGGCCGCCCGTCACCGAGAGATGAAAGTCGAAGACCTGTTCGACGAACTGCTCACCGACCGCTCGTGGATGCAAGCCGGAGTGGAACGCCACGCGCCCGGCGCGTTTTCATCCAACGAACTCGATATGATTCACCGCTGGTGCAGCGACCGCCATTTCTGGCGCGTCGAAGGCGGAGGACCGAACGACGAAGACTGGCCCACCTACGACCGCGAAGACGACATGATCCTGCTGCGCTTGTATCAATTGACGCGCGGCCAACTGCACATCAATCCCCAGCAGCCGCTCCGCTACGACCACCTCATGATCGATGAGGTGCAGGATTTCAGCCCCATCGAACTGCTGGTGCTGTTGCAGACCGCCCGCAACGAGTCGGTGACGCTGGCGGGCGACCGCGCACAGCAGGTCATGGAGCAACACGAGTTCAGCGACTGGCGCGAGGTGCTCGACATCCTGAAACCGAAAAACATCAGCTCCGGCGTTTTGGAAATCAGCTATCGCTCGACCGCCGAAATCATGGCCTTCTCCCAGCACGTCCTCGGCTCGCTCGCGCCGGAAGTCGCCCCCAAGGCGCAGCGCAGCGGACAGCCGGTGGAACTGTTCCGTTGCGGCGGGATCGGCGAGGCCATGACGTTTCTGGCGGAATCGCTGTCCGATCTGATGGAGCGCGAACCCAATGCGGGCGTGGCGCTTTTGTGTCGCCATGCGGGTCAGGCGGATGAGGTCTACCGCGCCCTGCAACACACCGGCCTGCCCAACCTGGCGCGCATTCACGACCAGGAATTCTCCTTCGGTCCCGGCATTGAAATTACGGATATCGCCCAAACCAAGGGGCTCGAATTCGATTACGTCATTCTGCTGCATGTCGACCGCCAGACCTTCCCCGACAACATCTTGAGCCGCCACATGCTGCATGTGGGCGCATCCCGCGCCATTCACCAACTCTGGCTGTTCTGTTGGCGCGAGCCGTCACCACTTCTACCCAAAGACATGCAAGGCCGCATTCCCGGCTGACCGCCCTCGCCTGTCGTTGCCTTTCGCGCGGCTTGCAGTCTAAACAAACGGCACGCGATTTCCGCAGAGCGAAACGTCCGGTTTTCGCCCGCTGCGCCCTTTCGCTTTTTCGCCGCGACACGCGAAAATTGTCGTATATGCAAAAAGCGTCGCACACCCCCTAAATTGGCCGCTTTGCCGCGTCCGTCCTCGATGCGTTCGATGCGCTCACTGCGCCGTTTGACGGAGGCCTTTTTTGCTTTTGTTGAAATCATTGACGTTTTCGCCTTCATTTCGAGGGGCCAAGTCTTATTCCGATCGGATTACCGGGATTGCCGTAATACGTCACACGCCCACCGACCGAATGAAGGCCGACCCATCCCGTTCGATCGGGATCGCAGCGGAGCCCGACGGTTTCGCAATACGCGTTTTCGCCCTGATTACATCTTGTTAGCCGCCGTTGTCCTCTGTCCCAATCTCGAATCCATCCCGGACGAAAACCGCCAACTGACGCAAAACCAACCGGCCATTTTGTTATATTGAATATACTATTCTGGCTACATTTAGAAGACGAATCCCTAGCCCGTTGTTATCACACACTTTTTTCGATTTTGGCTAAATAGCGTCGAAATACGAACGGAAAAGCGGGGCAAATGCGGAAATATACCCTGTAATATCGGACTGTTGCAAAGAGCACGCCTGCAAATAACATGTGATTCCCAGTACCCTCCGAGACCGCCCTGCCCTCCGCCTTCACGGCCGACCTTGGCGTATTTATACCGCAATAATTCCCGCCGTCCGGCGCGTTTCGTCTGAGGGATTTGCGCTTGGAATTTTCCTTGGCCGGGCGCAAAGAAAAGCAGGCGGCAGTCGAAACCGCCACCCGCTCTATGTTTCGTTTCTACGCCATGCACAGCCGATCGCAAAGATGGAGTCCGAAACGACTTACTTCGGCACCTCACTGAGCACTGATTCCGAGAAGTCAAAAAACAAAAGGGGGCAGGAAATCGTCCTGCCCCGAAACCCGCACTTTAACGGGTGACTAAACTGAAACGGGAGGAGGATAGCCGGACACCTCCAGAATCGGAAAGCAACATGAAACCTTCAGCGGCTTAATAATAATCCTCCCATCCGCATTCCATGGCTTCTTCACAACTGTAAGCACTGTTGATGCAATTAAGTGCGGCCTGGATTTCCGCTTCCGTCAATCCGTAAATGGTATCCTCGCATTCCATGAGGCAATCCGACAGGTCGTCGAGTTCGTCACACAGTTGCATCAGCGTGAAGCAGGCCGCCTCGCAAATCGCGTCGTTCACATCTCCGTCATACACATCGCCGTCATACACATCGCCATCGTACACATCGCCATCATACACATCGCCGTCATTCACGTCGCCGTCATTCACGTCGCCGTCATTATGGTGGCCACCCTCTTTGCAAGCGATGGCCTCGGCGCAACTGTCGGCGTCACCGATGCAATCGAGCGCGTCATCTTTTTCGTCGTCATCCAAATCTTTGATTTCATCCCTACATTCATCCACACATTCGTCTTCATCATCGATGTCTTCACAAAGATCCATCAGATCATCGCAGGCATCTTCACACAACTCTCGGTCGCTTTTTCCGTCATTCTCTTCGTCATCATCCTCGCCTATGTCGAGGCATGAAACCAGCGCCAAACCTAAAACCAGAATTCCAATTAATATAAAAATCCAATTTCCCTTTAACGTTTTCATTTCTCCACCCCTTTCCTTTGTGAAAATACACAAAAAATTGCCCCTGTAATTATTATTTATTAGGAATCTTATTTTGATATGTCAAGCAATAAAAAAACGGGTGGCAGTCAGACCCGCCACCCGCTCTATTCTCTTTTACGCCACGCGCATACGATCGGAGCAATTGATTCCGAAACGCCTTACTTCGACACCTCACGCATGGAAATCTCCAACATACTGGCCACGCCTTCGCCATAAGCGGGATCGGCTTTGGCGCAGTTGCCGATGTGGCGAAGCTTGATTTCCTTCGGCGCATCGCCCATGGCGCGGGCGGTATTCTCGAATAACGCCTTTTTCTGCTCGGGGCTCATAGCGCGGAACAGGTTGCCCGGCTGGGTGTAGTAATCGTCGTCGTCCTCGCGATGATTCCAGTGATCGGCCGGACCGTCGAGGGCCAGCGGCGGCTCGCTAAAATCGGGTTGCTCCTGCCACTCGCCGTAACTATTGGGTTCGTAGCCGAGCGTGCCGCCATGGTTGCCGTCCACGCGCATCGCACCGTCACGATGGTAATTGTGGAAGGGACAACGGGAAGCATTGACCGGAATGAGGTGGTGGTTGACGCCGAGCCGATAGCGCTGGGCGTCGCCGTAAGAGAACAACCGCCCCTGCAGCATTTTGTCGGGCGAGAAGCCGATGCCCGGCACGATGTTGGCCGGATTGAAGGCGGATTGCTCCACTTCGGCAAAGTAGTTTTCGGGGTTGCGGTTCAACTCCAACACACCGACATCGATCAACGGGTAGTCCTTGTGCGGCCAGACCTTGGTCAGATCGAAGGGATTGAATGGGAAGTTAGCCGCTTCTTTCTCGGGTACCACCTGAATCTTCAGCTTCCACTTAGGGAAATCGCCCTTTTCGATCGCGTCGAATAGGTCGCGCTGGTGGCTTTCGCGACACTTCCCGATCACCGCCTCGGCTTCGGCGTCCGTCAGGTTTTTGATGCCTTGTTGGGTCTTGAAGTGAAACTTGACCCAGTACCGTTCGTTGGCGGCATTGATCAGGCTGAAGGTATGGCTGCCATAGGCATTCATGTGACGATAGGATAGCGGAATACCGCGATCGCTCATGGTGATGGTCACCTGATGCAGCGATTCGGGCAGCGAGGTCCAGAAGTCCCAGTTGTTGCGCGCGCTGCGCAGATTGGTCTTGGGATCGCGCTTGACGGCGTGATTGAGGTCGGGAAACTTGAGCGGGTCTTTCAAAAAGAACACCGGCGTGTTGTTGCCCACCAGATCCCAGTTGCCTTCCTCGGTATAAAATTTCATGGCCACGCCCCGGATGTCGCGCTCGGCGTCCGCCGCTCCGCGCTCGCCCGCCACGGTGGAGAAGCGCAGAAAGCAGTCGGTTTTCTTGCCGACTTCCGAGAAGATCTTGGCTTTGGTATAGGCCGTGATATCGTGCGTTACGGTGAAGGTTCCGTAGGCTCCGGAACCCTTGGCATGCATGCGACGCTCGGGAATGACCTCCCGGTCGAAGTGGGCCAGCTTCTCCAGAAACCAGGCATCCTGAAGCAGCATCGGACCGCGCGGTCCGGCGGTCATTACGTTCTGGTTGTCGGCAACCGGCGCACCGGCGTTATTCGTCAATTTTTTCTTGTCCGTCATGATCGACTCCTTTTCTCGCCTTTCGGCTGTTTGGGGTTCCTGGGGGCCGAATCTTCGACCGGGTCCTTCGAACACGTTGTACAAATCCCACGGACCTCGACATGCGTACTATCGATATGGCCTAATTCTTTCACAGCATCGGGGATAGGTAGATCCGTTAGCTGAGGGCTCGTAAAATCGCGGATGCGTCCGCAACGGGTGCAGACGAAATGGTGATGATGCTCCAGATTGGCGTCGAATCGCAGGCTTTCACGTCGCGCACCCAGCGTCATGATGAGCCCGAGATCGTTCAGCAACCACAGGCTACGATACACCGTATCCAGAGAAAGCGTGGGCAACCGCAGCTTGAGGGCGTTGAATAGAATTTCGGCGGAGGGATGCTCGATACTGGACGCGATTTCCCGGAAGATCTCCAGGCGCTGGTGCGTCAGCTTGATGCCCGCCGCCTTGGCGACCGCATGAAAGTGACTCAGACGTCGAGCGATATCCTGCTTGGATAAAGACATGCTCTCCCCTTATTTGGAATCATTACTACCTAAGACCTTATCCGCAACAGCCGCCATTGTCAAGCCAAAACGCCGGCTGTTCGGCAGGTCCTAAAAAAAGAACCTGATTGGCATTACGCACCTGACGGCGAAGACGTTTTTTTTGCATTGTTCCTGTTGGTACAGGTGATCAGAATTGCCGTGACCGAAACAGTGAACCGGATGTGGCGCGGCGGTCACACCGCGACATCCCGGAGGCGCACTCCACGATCCGGCCGGTGAAAACACGGAGACCTACACGCTGGTTACCCCGAACAACAGCCTGCTCGACCTGGACCCTTTCGTTCGGCGTGCTCGGCTTCGAGACCGACGAGGTCCTCGAAGAGGCCAAGCGCGACCTGGTCTACCCCAAACGCATCAACCCGCTGACCACAGGACCGGGACCTGTTCGAATGGCCCAGGACGTGGCGATTACCTCAAGCGGCCTCGGTCTCACCGACATCAACTACAAGCGCAACAAGGAAGAATTCCTGGTTTCCACATGTGGCGCATGCCGGCTTCGACGGATCGCCTTCCTTTTTCTGTCGCGTTCTGTTGCCGTGCATTCTGAGAGCGAAACGAATCGAAAAAGCAATTGCCCTTACTCTCGGAGAATTCGATTGGGGGACAACTATCCCATTGCGAATTTCAATCGTCCATTAAAGCATACCTGCTTCGGCAAACCAGGTAAACGTATCGCTCACCGACTCGTCGATGGGACGCGGGGAATAACCGAGTTCCCGAGCTGCTTTCTCGTGTCGCGTATCGGGATTACCCTGAATAACCCGCAATGACTGCCGTGTGAAGATGGCACGCCGACCGGTAAGACGCGCTAAAGGCGGGGTGATCGACCCGATGGCCATGGCCAACGGCATAGGGATGACCAGCAAAGGAGCCTTGACGCCACTGGCGGCGCGCATCAGCTGTGCCAGATCGGGCATAGTGAGGAAATATCCACCCAAAATGTAGCGCTCGCCGCTGCGGCCTTTGTCCGCCGCCCGCAAAATCCCATCGACGACATCACGCACATCCACCCAATCGAACCCGCCATTGACCAGCCCCGGAAGTCGTCGCCGATGATAGCTGATAAACAAACCACCCAGCATGGACGGGCGAAAATCGAAAGGCCCAAAAACACCGGTAGGATTGACGATCACGGCATCAAGCCCTTCTTCCACGGCAGCGAGAACGAGGCGCTCGGCCTGGGCTTTGGTGCGGTCATAGGCCATATCGAAGTCTTCGGGAACCAGAGAGCGACTTTCATCAAGAGGTTCGCTGTAAGGTTTTGCATTGAGGCTGCGGATCGAACTGCAATGTAAAAGGCGCTTCACCTTGCAGGCGCGACAAGCGGCAATGACGTTGGCTGTGCCCTCCACATTCATGCGCTGCATGACCTCGTCGGACCCTCCGGCGGAACCGACCTGCGCGGCCAAGTGATACACCCGATCGATGCCCTTAAAAGCGGTAACGAGAGATTCCGAGTCCAAGATGTCGCCGCGAACGATCTCCACAGGCAAACCATCGATGGCGCGGGTATCGCGGTGAATCAGCACACGCGGCTTTTCACCACGAGCAACAAGAGCCCGAACCAGGTTGGCGCCCAGATGACCGGTTGCACCCGTAATGGCGATTCGCATGAACGTCCTTTCATCAAATCCGAATAAAATATGATGAGTGATTAGGCGAGTAGAAGCCGTTTTTCACCCGGCGGGTGAACCTCTCCAACAATTCGGCTTTCAAGCATACCATCGTTTTTGAGACCAGCAACCAGCGTGTCGGCCCGGTCGGGAGCAACCGCAATCAGCAAGCCTCCGGAGGTCTGAGGATCGAGACACAACCACTTGCGTTCGGCTGTAAGTGACGGAAGAAAAACCGTATGCTCACGTATGAACTCCAAATTTCGCATACATCCACCCGGAATCACACCCATGCTCACAAGATCGAGAGCGCCGGGTAACACCGGCAACCGGGACGACTCGATACGAAAGGTCACCTTGCTTGCATCGGCAAAACGAAAAGCATGGCCCAACAAACCAAACCCGGTGATGTCGGTGGCACCATGGGCGGCTACTCGATTCATGTGACGCGCACCGATATCGTTGAGCGTCGTCATCGAAACGATGGCCGGATGCATCCCCGCTTCATCGATGAGATCCGCCTTGCGCGCCCCGGCCAGGATGGACGTCCCGAGTGGTTTGGTCAGCACCAAAACATCACCCGGACGTGCCCCGGCGTTGGTTACGAGCAGCTCGGGAGTGACGATGCCGGTAATGGCCAAGCCGTACTTGATGGGGGCGTCGTCGATGGTGTGCCCCCCCAAAATCAGGCAACCGGCCTCACGAGCCTTGTCAGCTCCCCCCTTCAACATGGCAACCAGAACCTCATCGTCGAATTGCTTGGAAGGAAACATGACCAGGCTCAACGCATACAGCGGCTTGCCACCCATGGCATACACATCCGAAAGAGCGTTTGCGGCGGCCACTTGTCCGAATTCATACGGATCGTCCACCATGGGAGGAAAGAAATCGGTGGTGGCGATAAGGTATTGACCATCCGCGAGGCGTAACACCCCCGCATCGTCGTGCGATTCGGCCCCCACGATAATATCCGCATGCTGCATGAGCGGCACTTGGGCGAGAATCTCCCCCAGTTGTTTGGGACCAAGCTTGGCCGAGCACCCCCCGGCTTCGACCGTGTTAGCCAGTCGCACCGGTATAGACCCGCTTTGGGGGGGTAGATCGTTCATAAGACCTCTCTTACTACGGTTTGATGATTTTCCCGGCAGTCGTCATAAGCGAGAGGATATCATACATGTTGGAAACCTTGCCACACGCTCGCTGATCCATCACCTTAAAATAATCCAGGCAGGTTCCGCAAGCAATGATGCCGACTCCCAGTTCTTTCAGCTCGCAAGCGGCTTCGGCCGTTTTCGTCCCCTCTTTGAGTAAAGTCACCCCCCGATGCATGAAAATGACGTGCGACGGCAAAGGGCGAATATCCTTGATAGTTTGCAGAAAAGTCTGCATCAGCGCCAGTCCGAGATCTTGGTTCTCACCTTCACTGACACGATCGGACGAAACGTAGATTACATGCGCAGCGGCAATCCCGCTTGAACAATAAACCTCGGCTTCACCTGACACAGCCTGCTCACCCTTCGTCAGCGTCAGGGTCGTTTCGACACCATCTTTGAGCAAAACGGCCTTGCCGCCCGACTCACAGACGAATGTTTCGATGTTTTTCGCCGAAGTATCGTTATCGACAACAACCTGCATCTTTTGCCCCTCGGCCAGAGCATCAAACACTTTCTTGGTCATTACCAGCGGCACAGGGCAGGTTTTGCCACGCGCATCCACTTTCTGGCTACTCATGATCCACTCCTCGTCTAGTTGTAACAATCCCGTCACACAGTCAGCACACTAGCAAAAAGCTCATGATTTGTAAATACGATCCGCTTGGCGAAGTTGTACAATTCGGGTATACTCTCTGGGCTTGCCGACACGCACAACAAGGACAAAACCATGAGACATCTCACTTTATCACTGACATTTACCGCATTGCTATTCGCATTGACGGCCTGCGGTGACTCTGGAAATACCGTCCCTACCGATGGAGACCAGGCACCGTCCGGGACGACCGGCGCTCCCGATTGTCCCACCGGTTTCGACTGCCCGCCCTGCGAGGGAGACGGCGATTGCCCGGCCGGGATGTATTGTGATGAAAACAAGGGCTATTGCTATCCCTATGTCGCTGACGTGGAGTGCCGCGAGGATATCGACTGCGATCCAGGTTGGATTTGCGACCAAGACTCGGGAATTTGTGTTCCGGACGATGAACCGGCCGACGGCGATGCACCGGATGGCGACACCCCGGACGGAGACGGGACCGATGGAGACGACGAAAGTCCCGTGATCGATGGCGACGCAACAGCGGATGGCGACGCGGATCACAATGTCCGTTGTGAAGATTATCTGCACTGCACCGAAGACCTGTTTGACGGTACGGATTGTGAATTCACGCTAAAAAGCGGCTATTGTCTGATCGACGAGACCTGCATAGACGAAGGGACCGTCCAGCAAGAGAATAGCTGCAAAGCCTGTCGGCCCGATGTTGCGGATGATCGGTACAGCAATGTGGAGAACGGCCGGATCTGCGACGACTCGCTGACTTGCACCCTCAACGACGCTTGCACGGACGGGGTTTGCAACGGATCGCTAGACGACTGCGACGACGAAGTAGACTGCACCTATGACGATTGCTCGGAACCGACGGGTTGTCGAAATGTTCCCGACGACAACGCTTGCGCGCTGCACGAATACTGCGACCCGATCAATGGTTGTACTTCCGGCGGCTGCACACCCGATGAATGGCGTTGTCTGGGGTCTGAACGACAGCAATGCGACATCACAGGAGCCTGGCAAACCCAAGAAACCTGCCAAAACGACACGCCCGTCTGCCGTCTGGATGGCTGCGTCACCTGCAATACCGGAACGGCCTTCTGCGAGGGCCGCGAGGCCGTAACCTGTAATGAGGCGGGAGACTGGGTTCGCGAATATTGCCTCGGACCGGAACCGGCCTGCTCATCCGGTGTATGCTCCCCCTGTTCCGATGGTGATCTGTGGTGCGGCCATCCCGGCGACGACGATTGGGGAATCTATGAGTGCCAAGGCGGCGAATGGATTTTGGAGGAAGACTGCTCCGGAGATACCCCGACTTGCGCAAGTTTGGATGGCGGAACCTCGTATGTGTGCTTGGAATGCGCCCCCGGGTCCAGCCGCTGCGACGGACTGGCTCACTTGGTTTGCAATGCCGCCGGAGAATGGCAACTGCAACCTTGCCCGGCCGATACCCCGTATTGCGCAGACGGCTATTGCGTCGCCTGCCTGATCGGTGACACACGCTGTGGTGATGAAAGCGCCGGTGAAGACATCAACGATATCTACATCTGCACCCGCGACGGGTCGAGCGGCGCGCTGATCGTCAATGGCTGGGATCTCCAAGGCCCCTGTCCGGCTGAAACGCCCAATTGTGCGGACGGAGTCTGTTCCAGCTGCTCTCCCGGCGACACACGTTGTACGGAAGATCTACTGGGCACCGAACAATGCAACAGTCAAGGCGAATGGGAGTCCGGCCCCGACTGTGAAGACGGTTTCTTTTGCGACCCGGATACGGGTGCCTGCAGCGATGGGTGGTCACTCTATTATGACGGAGCAAACCGCTTGTTGATCCCGGATGAAGAACATGATTACGATCCCAATGCCGAGTTCACACTGGAGGCCTGGATCTTCCCCACGGAACTAACCGGAAACTGCAACAACAGCGGCAACGCCATCATGGAAAAATGGCTGCAATCACCGGTCGGCAACTACATTCTGCTCGTCTGCAATAATTTCGACGCAGGTGGAGCCGACCGCCCGGCGGTGGCGCGCTTCGGCGCGGCCGTGGAATATGCCGACGGCAGCACCAAAACCGGCTGGATTCATTCCAGCAACAATGCCATCGATATTGGAGCCTGGAATCACGTCGCAACCGTTTGGGCCGAAGACCGGCTGGATCTATACGTCAACGGCGTCCTTGAAGCCCACGCACCCAACACCTTGGGGTGGAGTACGCCTTTCGGATTTCAGCAAGACTACCTGGCCGTCGGTCAACTCGACGAATACGCAGTATGGGGATTTCGCGGTTATATCGATGAAGTGCGTGTCAGTAAAATTGCACGCTACGAAGGAAACAGCTATACCGAGCAGATGGCGTTCGTTCCCGATGCCTTCACGATGGGATTGTGGCACTTCAACGACTTCTCCAATACAAATGTCTGCCTCGATGCCAGCGCCCACCATAATGGAGACAACAGCTATGGCGCGACATATAGCGAAACCGGCGTAGGCGAAACTCCGTAAGGATACAAGCTTCGGCAGTCGGGACTTTCGTGATTTCTCTTCATCCGGCTCTGCCAGGCCAGAATAACACCGGTTGATTCTGATGGGCTGCAGAAGTAGACCGTTTTGCCAAAATAGTCCGCGCAATTTGGCTGGGACAGTTATCTCATAGACCGAAACGAACCCATTTTCGCCAAAAGCGTGGAATTCGGAAATCGCGGCAGATCGTCTCAACAGCGCATTCAACGAATTCACCCACCTGCCCTGCTTTTAAATATCCTCTAATCGCTTTCACTTACCGCACACCGCCAGGCCACCGACCTGCACACAAAAAAGCCCCGGCCAGATGACCGGGGCTTTATGGATGGACTGATAGAAGCTTAGGCGAAGTGGATGTTGTAAAGGATCGGAGCGATAACCATCGCCACAACGCTCATCAGCTTGATCAGGATGTTCAACGAGGGACCCGACGTATCCTTGAAGGGGTCGCCTACGGTGTCACCGGTGACCGCCGCTTTATGAGCTTCCGAGCCTTTGCCGCCATGATGCCCTTCTTCGATGTATTTCTTGGCGTTATCCCAGGCACCACCCGCATTCGACTGGAAGATGGCCATGCATACACCGGAAACGGTAACGCCTGCCAACAAGCCACCCAGCATCATCGGGGACCACAAGCCGACGAGCACCGGCACGGTAACCGCCATGGTTCCGGGAAGCACCATCTTGCGGATCGCCGCTGCGGTGGAAATATCGACGCATTTGGCGTATTCGGCTTTGCCGATGGACGCATCGAGGATCTTCTTTTCCTCTTCGTTGGGAGCATTGTCACCGATCTTGCGCATCACTTCCAACGCGGCTTTCAGTTCGGGAATGCTCTTGAACTGGCGGCGCACTTCCTCGATCATCGACTGAGCGGCTTCACCGACAGCCGTCATGGCCATGGAGGAGAACAGGAAGGGCAGCATCGCGCCGATGAACAGACCCGCCATGGTATTGGGGTTGGTCACGTCGATGGCCGTGATGTTGCCGTGCATCTTGGAGATGTAAGCGGCAAACAGAGCCAAAGCGGTCAGGGCCGCGGAACCGATGGCGAAACCTTTACCGATGGCGGCGGTGGTGTTGCCCACTGCGTCCAGCTTGTCGGTACGATTACGCACTTCCTTACCCAGTTCACACATTTCGGCGATTCCACCGGCGTTATCGGACACCGGACCGTAAGCGTCGACGGCCAGCTGGATACCGGTGGTGGCCAGCATACCGAGAGCGGAAATGGCAATACCGTAGAGACCCGCGAATTTGTACGCCACGACAACGGCACACGCAATCAGGATAACCGGAATAGCGGTCGATTTCATACCGACGGCCAAGCCGGCGATGATGTTGGTGGCCGGACCGGTCAGCGAAGCCTGTCCGATGCCTTTCACCGGACCACGATCGGGAGCGCAGTAGTATTCAGTGGCAATACCGATGAAGGTACCGGCGACCAGACCGGAGGTCATCGCCACCCAGATACCCCAATATTTGAATTCCACGCCACCCTGGCTCATCGCATAGGACATGCCGCCCATGATGTATTGGATGAGGAAATAGCTGACGATGATCATCATGATCGCCGCGCCGAAGGTTCCGGCATTCAGAGCCGTCTGCGGATTGCCGCCTTCTTTGGTACGCACGAAGAACGTGGCCACGATCGACAACACGATGCCGAGAGCGGCCAGCGCCAGCGGAAGCTGAATCAAGGCCAGCTGTAGATCGTTGAGCGTTTTGCCATTGGCGTTGACGAGCACCGCCACGGCACCGAGAACCATCGCACCGATGATCGAACCGACATAGGACTCGAAAAGGTCCGCACCCATTCCGGCCACGTCACCGACGTTGTCGCCCACGTTATCGGCGATGGTCGCGGGGTTACGCGGATCATCCTCGGGGATACCGGCTTCCACTTTACCAACCAAATCGGCGCCGACATCGGCCGCTTTGGTGTAAATGCCGCCGCCCACACGAGCGAACAACGCGATCGACGAAGCACCCAGCGAGAAACCGGACACGACATTGATCACCTTCATCAGGTTGTCCTGGCCCGGCCAGAAAGCCTGATAAGACAGGAACAGGATCGACAGGCCCAAGACGCCGAGGCCGACCACGCACATCCCCATAACCGTACCACCCGAGAACGCGACCGCCAGGCCGTCGTTCAGGCTGACGCGGGCTTTGTTGGCTGTACGCACGTTGGCGTTGGTCGCCACGCGCATACCGAAATACCCTGCCAGAGCCGAGCAGAAGGCACCAAACACAAACGACACCGCGATCATCCAGTGGGATCCATCGATGTTGTTGCTGACCGCAAGCAAAACAGCGACGACGAGCACGAAAATCGACAAAACTTTGTACTCACGTCCAAGGAAGGCCATTGCACCCTCTTGGATGTAACCGGCGATTTCCTTCATACGATCCGTGCCGACCTCCTGTTTCTTCACCCATCTCGCCTTAATAAAGGCGAACACCAGCGCCAACGCGCCCGCTACGATCGCTGCGTAGGTCAATTCCTGCATAATCTTGTTCCCTCCTTGTCGTTTAGCTTCCCATAGCATCCCAAAAAAACGTGCACATCCAATCACTCCCTTATCGGCTCAAACCAAATTTTTCGATTAAATGAATTGGTGGCCGCCACGACGCCATCACCAAGCAGGGTCGCGACGGCGTCAGCGCCGATGGCAACCCACTCGGCAACATAGCGCTGCTGCCATGGGTAAAAGGAACGTAGCACATAATCAACTACGTCCTCTCCATATTCGGGTTTGCCTATCCCCATTCGCACCCGGGCAAATTGCCGATCTTTTACAGAAGAAAGAATAGAGCGAATCCCTTTATGACCGCCATCCGATCCTCCGACTTTGACCTTGAGTTTTCCGAACTCCAAGTCCAAGTCGTCGTGTATGACGATTAGATCCGCTATGTCTGCCTTGAAGAATCCCAAGGCTTCGCTCACAGCATCCCCGCTGCGATTCATATATGTCTGCGGTTTCAAAAGGACGATTTTCTCGCCTCTAAACCGCGTCTCACCCATCTGCGCACCGAACTTTTCGCGCGTAACCGCTACACTCAGACGCCGGGCAACCTCATCAAGAACGGCAAACCCCAGATTATGCCGAGTCGCGGCATACTTCCCTCCAGGATTCCCGAGCCCAACTACAAGTTTCAAGCCTAGCTTTCCTGTCCGGCGGCCTCCGCGTCAGCACCTTCAGCGCCCTCGGCCTCATCCGCGCCCTCAGCTTCCTCATCCTCCAAGTCGGCACCACGCCCGCTCTTCACCTGAATCAACACGACGTTGTCACGCTGCAGATAGGTGACGCCGTCAATCGCGGGCAAATCCGATACGGACAGCTTGTCGTTGATGTCAAGACTGGTGATATCGAGTTCGACAGTCTCAGGTACTTCCGCCGGTTTGCAGGACAGCTTGACCGTACGGTAAAGTTGGAACAGGTGCCCACCAAGCTGCACACCCTTGGATTTTCCTGTCGTAACCAGCGGGACCTTGTATTCCACGACCTGATCCAAAGAAACCGCATAGAAATCCACGTGCTGGATCTGCTTGCTTACCGGGTGTTTTTGCACTTCTTTGATAACGGCCAGGTGTTGCTCGCCATCGAGATTCAACGAAAGCAGCGTGTTGCGGCGATAAGGCGTATCAAGTGCGTCTTCCAGATCTTCCGGCTTGACCAGAATATGGATAGCCTCTTTACCCGCTCCGTACAGAACGGCAGGAAAAGAGCCATCGGCGCGAAAAATACGAGCCGCGGATTTGCCGGTTTGCGTCCGCGGGTTGACAGTCAGATTTATCGGTTCCATGAAGAGCCTCCGTTGCGAAACTTCCAGATTTTCTTAGCTGTAAAACAACTCACTAATCGATTCGTTCGTCAACAATCGCCGAATGGCCTCGGCCAAAAGGTCGGCGATGGAAACGACGACGATTTTCTCTGATTTCAATGCATCTTCCCGCAAGGGAATGGTATCGGTGACAATGAGCCGTTCGATGGGGGATTCCTCGATACGTTTGACGGCATCGCCCGACAGGAGCGGGTGTGTACAGCAAGCCCACACACGTTTGGCACCTAGATCGGCAATCGCGGCAGCCGCCTTGGTGAGGCTACCGGCCGTGTCGACCATATCGTCCAGCAAAACGGCGTCGCGACCTTTGACTCGACCCACGACATTCATCACATCGGAGACGTTGGCTTCGGGCCGCCGTTTATCGACAATCGCCAGCGAGGCATCGAGCTGCTTGCCGAAACTACGCGCGCGCTCGGCTCCACCCACATCCGGCGAAACCATCACGATATTGGATTTCTGAGATCCGGGATCGTAAGAGCTTTTCCATAGGGTCTTTTTCAGATACCCCACCAACACATTCGCACCAAACAGATTGTCAACGGCGAAGTTGAAGAAACCCTGGATCTGATTGGCGTGCAGATCGATCGCAACCATGCGCCGTACACCGGCAACCTGAATCAGATCGGCAACCAGTTTCGCGGAAATCGGCGTACGCGGGGCGGCCTTACGATCCTGACGGGCATACCCGTAATACGGGATGATGGCTGTAATAGAAGCAGCCGAAGCGCGTTTGACGGCGTCGACCATCACCAGCAGTTCCATCAGGCTATCGTTAACCGGCGGACACGTCGGTTGCACGATAAACACATCGCGATTGCGAATGTTATCGAGGATCTTGACCATCACCTCGCCATCGGCGAAATGATCCACCACCGCTTGCCCGAGCGGCAGATTCAAGTATTTGCAGATGTTCTCGGCCAACGGGCGGTTGCCATTCCCGCTGAGGATTCTCATGTTGTCGAGAGATTTGTACATTCCAGAACCTGCCGTTTGTCCGTTTTAGATCGTTTACACTAATCTGTAACAGGGTCCACCAAACTGCATCGGCCGGGTTGGCCGATTTGCTATTCATCGATCACGCAGTATGAAAAGTGGCTGGGGTGGCAGGATTCGAACCTGCGAATGCTGGAACCAAAATCCAGTGTCTTACCACTTGACGACACCCCAAAGCTGACCGGGAATCGCCTCCTTCTTCAATCAGAAGAATGCACGATCAAATCAACTGCGTTTAGTGTTCTTCCTGAGCCGCTTGTCTTTCGGCTTCTTCACCAACACCACTGGTTTCATTCCGGTATGCATCCAGCACGATGGTCTCCAGCTTTTCTCGACACTCGCTGTTTAGCGGATGCGCGATATCGCGGAAGGTACCATCCTTTCGCTTTTTGCTGGGCATCGCCACGAAATAGCCGGTATTCCCGTCAATCACCTTCAAGTCGCGCACGATGAAGCAATGATCGAACGTTACCGTGACGTAGGCCTTGAGCTTGTCTTCATTAACCGGAAAGACTTTTACTTCGGTGATCTCCATGGCTCAATCCTTCATAATCAACTCTTAGATGATGTTGGATGCCACCCACACGCCCCATTTGGGAAATGCTGCGGTGAGATGCTTCCTTGCCTCAACCGCGTTTTCGAGCCTTTCGAAAAGCCCGAAGACGGTGGGGCCACTCCCCGCCATCAACACTCCTAAAGCATCTTGCTCGTGCAGTGCCTTCCTCACTTGTGAAAGATCAGGAAATGCCTGAAACGTCACCGATTCGAGGTCGTTTCTCATAAACGCCGCAACGTCCGAGACTCCCGAGAATCGCGTCAGTTTCCTACCACCAATGGGATGCTTTGTCAACCTTGTACTCGCAAGATTTTCATAAACCCAACGGGTGGAAACCTCAAACCCCGGATTGACAAGAACCAACCACATACGGGGAAGCTCGACTCGCTCTCCCAACACGTCACCGATTCCCGAAACCCAACGGCATTTCCCATCAAAACAAGCCGGAACATCCGCGCCGATTTCACCTGCGCATCGCCCGATTTCCGCACGGCCGAGCGGATACCCTAAAACCTGCTCCAACAGTCGCAAAACGGCTGCGGCATCGGCGCTGCCACCTCCCAAACCGGCAGCCAAAGGGATCCGCTTTTCAATTGTAATGTGCGCGCCAAGCCCGTTAAAACGACTCGGCAGACGCGCCAGATACCAGCGCGCCGCACGCACCGCAAGATTGTCATTCGTTTCCAATGAGGGCACAGCCGGGCAGCACACCTCAACCGGCCTATTCACTCCAACGCAGAGCGTTAGAGTATCGCACAAATCAACAGGAACAATCAGAGACTCCACCTCATGAAAGTCATCGCACCGCTTCGCGTGCACCGCTAAATAGGCGTTGACTTTCGCGGGGGCGCTCCCCGAAATTTCACGCTGGTACTCGATCAATTCTCAATCGCATTCAATATCGATTTTGAATGAATGCCCATTCACCTAACACGTTTCTCATAGCACACTACTTGGGGAGACGCAACCCTTTTCAGTGAAACTCTCCGCTTCCACGAGACATTATAGATCGTCATGAAGACTGATAAAAAAGATTGATGCGACACCCCTTTTTCTATTATGATAGATAGACGCCACGGAAATACAAATTGCCGGTGCGAGACCGTCGTGAAGAAATAAGAAAAATGAGGTAGCGGAGCATGTTCAGATTCGTTTCGACCCTTTTCATCGCCTCTCTGATTATTCTCAATATCCTTATCGTATCCGGATGCAGCGGCGGCGGCGGTACGGATAGCGATGGCGATGCCTGTGTTTGCGATCCTCCCCTCGAATGCGTCAATGGGGCTTGCGCCTGCCCAATCGGGATCAATTGCTGCATAAACAATGACGACTGTCCGACTGGAAAATTCTGCGACACAACCACGAACCTCTGCGAAATCCCCGTTCCGGACGGAGACAAAGACGAAGACGAGGCCCCCGACGGCGATGATCCCGACGGCGACAACCCCGATGGCGACAACCCCGATGGCGATCAGGATGATGACCTCGGCACCGATGGAGATACGGACGAGAATACCGACGGAGACGTCGACGGAGACATCGACGGCGATACGGACGGAACCGCGTCCGATGATTACCCCAACCCGCAGGCGGTTGAAGCGCTTACCCGCCTGGATTGGCTGCCCTACTTCCGGATCAACCCCTCCACCCATTTGGAACAGAACAGCAGCCGCGATCCTCTCGGGGCCAACCAGGACAACTCCTGGACTAACCTGTATCTTGACGGCGGCGAGCAGGTCCTGATGCATAGTAAGCGGCCCGGTTGTATCTATCGTATCTGGCTCGGCGAACCTAACAGCATCAGCACGTATCGCATCAAGTTCTACTTCGAAGGCGAAGATGCCGCCCGCATCAATACCACCGTCGGCGAATTTTTCGCCGGTGAGACGTCTCCCTTCCTCGCCCCGCTGGTGGGTCGCGTTCCCGACGGCCCAAGCTGGAACGATTCGTTCTATTCCTACGTCCCGATCTGCTACCGGGAAGAGATGAAAGTAACCATCAGCGGCCTAACCCACGGATTCAGCTTCGGTTACCACACCTATGCCGAAGCAGGCGATCTGGAGACTTTCACCCTCGACATGGACGTTTCGCAGGCTGTCAACGCTTTAAACAATGTCGGTCAGGATCCGAAGCCGACCACGTCCCCCGACCACCCCAGCGCCACCGTACAGGTGCCCGCCCAGGGTAGCGTCACGGTTTTCGAGAATTTCGCCGCCCGAACCATCAACGGCATGTATCTCGATCTCACCCCGTTCACGCAGGAAGTGCTTGACCAAACCTGGCTGGACATCTACTGGGAAGGAAAGTCCACCCCCGATGTCAGTGTCCCGATCGGACTTTTCTTCGGTTCCGGTTTCGGCCAGGTCGAATTTCAGAGCCTGATGGTCGGAATGAGCGAAAGCGGCCAATGGTACTGTTACTTCCCCATGCCCTACTGGGACGAAGTGTTGATCAAGATCCGGAACGAATCGGCCACGATGATTCAACAGCTTGAATTCAATCTGGATCTGGGCCCCAACGACTATCCCCGCAGCGTGGGACATTTCCACGCGAAATACGCAGAAGCGCTCCCGACGACCATCGGCCAGGATTTCAAAGCCCTCGACACCGTCGGGCAGGGTCACGTGGTAGGCATCACACTCGCCACCGAAAGCGAAAGCACCCATTATTACAAAGATTTTCTCCAGGGAGACGAGCGTTTCATCATCGACGGCATGACCTATCCGCTCGTCATCGGAACCGGCACCGACAACTTCTTCAACGGCAACAACCTGTGGCAGGCGCCACCCTACGAACATCCTCTGTTCTCCGTTTGGAAGAATGCGGGCTACCCGACGTTCCAGTTCACGGCGCGTCGCCTCTTTTTATCCGATGCCCTTCCCTTCTACCGCTCGATATCCCTGGGATTTGAAGTCGGCGGCGAAAACGATAAACTGGCCAACTACCGGAGCGTCGTTTACTACTATTTGTCCTGTCTGGAAGGTATCACCGCCCGTTCGGCCGCCGACATGGTCGATCTGGGGAACACCCTCAGCATGAGCAACCATAACTTCACGGATGCCATCCTCAACGACTTGTACGCCCACCAGAATGTCACCAGCAGTTTTGAAGGAGAGAGCTGGGAATCCACGTTCACGGCTTCGGGACGCGGTGTCACCGGGACCGCCAACGACCGAGGCTTCATGGCCATGGATTTCGCCATCAACCCCGAAAACGAGGGGGTTCGTCTGGTGCGCTTGTTCGACTACAAGTACCGCAACATGGATGCCATCGTACAGATCAAAAACCTGGACGACAGCTACACCGATATCGGCCATTGGTACAGTCCCGGCCAGAATGTCAACCTGCGCTGGCGTGAAGGCATCTTCGATATCCCCAAGCAATATACCGAGGGCAAAAGCCAGATTCGCCTGAAATTCGACTACCAGGGCGGAGAAGAATGGAACGCTTACGAGCTCTACGCCTATTCGATCCTACCGCTTGACAAACAAAGCGAAGGGCCGGGCAAAGTCGAAAACTTCGGCGACACCACCTACGTCGGCCTCACCGCTTGTCTGCACTGGGACACGCCGGACGGCACTCCGCCCGCTTATTACCACGTTTACCGGAGCAGCAGCTCGCAGGTATTCGACTGCAGCGATTTGTCCTTCCTGGCTACCACATCGGAAACCGAATACTGCGACGATACGTTGGATTCGGAATCCACCTACTTCTACCGCGTCCAGGCGGAGGATTGCACCGGACAGCGCAGCATCTGCTCGAATTCGCTTGAAGTGGTCACCGGCGTGCGCCCCGTGTGCTTCGAAGCGGAGGATACCGTTGACTTCGATTCGACCACAAACGGCGCCGCCGAGATTCAAACCCGCGACGGCTATTCCAACAACCAGTTGGTTTATTTCGATGGAACCTCCACTTTCCAAAAGCTGGTATTGAAAACCGACGACATTCTCGACGCCGGAACCTACCGTATTACCGTACACGGGATGAAAGGGCCGGCCATGGGCATCTGGATGTTGAGTGTCGGCTCCACCACACTGGGTAGCAACCAGGACGGTTACGCCGCCAGCGAAGAGCCGTGGGGGCCCCTCGAAATCGGCGACCGCTACATCTACCCCTTCGATGGCGAAGGCGACCCCACCTCGGTCTTCTTCCAATTCCGCCTGGTGGATAAAAACGCCTTATCGACCAGCTACGACGTCGCCATCGACAAAGTTTGCCTGGGGCAGGTCACCGACTAAGCCCGCGTTATTCTCTGCTTTTCACCCCCGCCAGGCGCGGGGGTTTTTATTTGGCGCAAACCGCAAATCGGGGAATCTTGAAGAAAGCAGGACACTCGTCTCATCTAGGATGGCGGTTCCCACGGCGTTTCAATTCTAAGCTTTTCACCGTTTTCCACCCACGATACTTCGGCTTTCGGGGTGCCATGGGCCAAGCCTTTGGCTTGCCCATGCTGTTTTCACGGGCAAACCTGACGATTTAGCCCGTGCCACCCATCATTAATCGAAGATTATTCGAGACTTAATCAGAATTGAAATGCCGTGTGGCGGTTCCACTTGATGTTTACAATCTCGTATCGAAAATGCTATCATTTGAGAGTTTCCAGAGCAGGAAAAACGCTGAAAACGATCATATCGAAAGGCCGCAAGAGGTACTTGCCGAGGCTTTTGTTTTGGAAATGAAAGGATTCGACACTTCCGGTTTTAGACCGAGTTGGCGTAGAGCCATGGAGGAACTGAAAAATGCTCGGTGACCAGTGTTCATTTTGCGAGCACTTGCAAAGTATGTATGTTGATAGAAAAAAGGGACGCGCCATAGGGCGATGTCTGGCTTTTCCGGGTGGTATCCCAGAGACGATATATGAAAGCGATACGCCACACGATAAAGTGATAGATGGCCAGACTGGCGACTACGTGTTTGAATCGTTCGCGCCGGAACTGCTAGAAGAATACAAGCCTGAGTAAAATTCAATAAGACATCCCTGGGGGGGATTCCATGAGTCTTTTCAAGACAATTGAAAAGCTGTGTGTCGATCTGTTCTCGAAGGCCGACAGCGTTCCGTTGATGGACGGCGAGAGCGTCGAGGATTTCCGCGACAAGCTCTGCCAAGCCTTGGCGAACTACACCCAGACAAGCGCGGCTTTCGGCAACATGGCCGAGAACACAAAAAAAGCGGGCCCGCAGGCCCGCTTTTGAGACATCCGTTGAAAAGCTTAATACAGCGAGGAACAGGCGTCCGTGTCGTTGTATTTTTGCTCCGGCGCATCGCACCAGATGGAACGGCTTGACAGATCGTCGTTGGGATCGAACTGTCCACCCACACTGGTGATGAACGGGTTGGCATAGGGATCGGCTTCGAAGCTGCCGTACTCGTTCGAACCTTCGCATTTGCAGTAGTCGGCCTTGATTTCGGAACAGATCTTCGAGGAGATCTCATTCACACAGTCGGCGTCACTGGAGCAGGCGATGGTCGGATTGCACTCATCCGGCGCACCCAAGCCGTTGCAGGTCGAGCAGAACTTGCCCCACTGGCGCTGTCCGCAGGAATAATCGTCGCCATACCAGTCTTCGCAATCGGCGGTGTTTCCGCACTTGGTGAGCGTCCAGCCCGCGCAGATGGGAAGAACTTCGCCGTCGCCCCCTTCACCCAACGTGGAGTCCCATTCGATGTCGGCGACTTTCCAGTAGGTGCTCGGGGAATACAGCTCATGCCCGATCCCCTTGGACAACGCCAGCTCACCGTTGAGGTAGATCTGCACGAAGGCTTTGACCGGACCGTTGGGAGACGTGTTGTTGACCACGGTATAGGGATCGGCATACAGACGCGCCACCACACGATAGGTTCCGGTGACCGGCTCTTTGAGAGAGATGTTTTCCGGACCCCAACCATCCACGTCATCGATGTCGAGGGTGGGATCGTCGTCCTGGTTGTTCCCGACACAGGCTCCGCCTTCACCGCACAGGTACTGCGGGCTCTTGCCGAGGCATTCAGCCGAGTTGTTGCAAGTGAAGTCGCAGAAATCGTTGGTTCCGCAAGCGAAGGTCTCATCGCCCGCACTGTTGCAATCGGTATCCGATACGCAGCCCAACGATACGTTGTCGTATTCGCCCCAGCGCGGCTGGCCGTTCAGGAAGAAGCAGGTGTCGTTGACGGAATCGGAATTATGGCTGGTGCAGATCATCTTGTATTCCGCCCGAACTTTGCTCGGGTTGCAGGATCCGCCGTTGCAGTCCGCATCGCTTTCGCATTCGATCACACCATCGGCATGGATGGCGCACTCGTTGAATTCATTGCAGTACCAGCCGCCGCTGACCGCTTTGCAGTCCGCGTCGCTTTGGCAGGAATTCTGGCAGTAGCCGGTACCGGTATTGCAGGTGAACGCACCGTCGTAGCAGTCGCTGTCGTCTTCACAAGCATACATCGTCACTTGCGGAGGCTGGATGCGATCCTGGAAAGGAGCCGGAACGGCGAAGGTGCCGTCAGCACGATAGCGCACCAGGAAGAGATCGAGATCGACTTGGTCGCCACGGTCCCAGATCAACTCCACGTGGAGTTTCTGCGACGGCTTGACCTTGATGGTGATCTCGTCATATTCGGGACAGGTCGGGCAGTCGTCGTTGGGACCGCTCTCGACACCGGCGGCATCCTTCACGCGCAGACGAATCTTGTATTCACCCGCGATGGGGAAGAAGATCTTCGGATAGCCTTCGGCAGTCCACTTACCCATGATCGAGCGGGGGTTGTCGAAATCGCCGGTGGATTCGATCAAGACGGCATCCTGCGCATAGGCGGGTTTGCCACCCGGCGCCCACTCCCAGTAGTACTGGAAGGGTTTACGTTCGTCACCGAAAGGCGACTCGCTGTTGCGACCGTCGAGATGGATAACATCCAACGGTTCCGGATCCTGTTGATCGGCCGGAATCTCGATGATCGGAATGGGGGGTCCACCGCGATTCTCAGGCAAGGTCAAAGAAACAGTGCGCTCGTAAGAGTTACCCACGCGGGCCGAATTGAAGATGCGCATCGTGAAGATTTTGCCCGACAGCACCGCCGCCGAATCGTAATCCGACATCGGATCGTAAAGAATGCGTACAGGCAGCTGGTCGAGCTTGACATTTTCCGGCGAAATCGAAAGCAGATCGGATTTCACTTCGTTGTCGCTATTCAAGCAATCCTGACCGGCCAGCGGGTCGTCCAACATGATGTCGTTAACGCCCACCGCTTCGCCGTTATCGCAGAAAGTGACGTACTTGGCCTGGCCGATTTCGCCTTCCACAGCCGAGACCATCACGCGATAGTTGGCCTGGCGTTTGGGCACCAAACGGTAACCGACACGGTCGTCGCCGTCATCGATCGCGCTGACATAGCGCTTGAGAGCCATCTGATCGCAGCGGTTAAGACCGTAAAAAGCGGAATCGCTCGTCGTATTGCCCTGCTCGTCCACCAGGCAGATTTCCCGGCCATCGATGCTCTTCCAAACGGCGGCTTTATCGGTATCCACCAATTCGCTGTTAACCGCGACCATGCGCTCCAGGCCGTATTCCATGGAGAAGCCGAACTGGATATCGGTGCCGCAGACTCCGGAAGCCTTGCAAACAAAATCCGGTCCCAGTCTCGTGCAGGCGGTGGAGTCCGTGCAGGCCGTCTTGGATTCGCCGCCCCAGGTCGCCTGCCGCGCAACGTTCACATGCGCTTCGCCGGCCTCGTCGGTAAAGGTGTTTCCGGCGTTATTGAAGTATTTGAAGTAAGCAAGGCAAACTTTACCGGCATTGGGATTCAGCGGATGCTGGGCGCAGACAAAACCCTCACCCATGCGTTCTTTGTTCACCGTGGAATCGCCCAGTGCGTAGGTGCAGGTTTCTCCCGACTCCGTATCCGGTGTACAATGACAGTAGCTATCATCCTCGCAGGAGACGTCCGAGATAAGTCCCATCGGGGCCGTCAGGTACGCAATGGCCGAACCATCGGACAGCCGTTTCGGAACCAGATTCTGCATAAGCTGAGTCTGGTCGGTTACCGGCTCGTATTCTTCAGTCAGGACACCGCCGCTCGAATCCTCCAAGTTGATTTCGTAGATTTCCAACTTGGCGGAAACGCCTTTGTTGGTAATCAGAATCTCCTCGGTAAGCTGCGAGGTACGCTGCACCTCGTAATCGATGACATCGGGATAAACCTCGATATCCGCCAGAGGCGTAAAGCGATGGTCATTGCAGTTGATCAGCCAGACTGCCGAGATGATCAGCAGCATCAGCAGCCACGGCAACATCGATCTCCGGCCCGTAGATTGATTACCAAAACGCATGGGTAATCCTCCTTTAAGAAAACAACGTGGTAGACAAACCGTAATTTCTCAAACGCGATCCCGAATCAGCCAGCAAAGGACTTTTTCCGGGTCTTTTAATGTTGGTTGCTAGGAACACCGGAATTCTTTTGGAATTCGATCAATATTTCCACAAACAGGGAACGGACCCCCGTCCCATATGAGTGGTCGGTCGGGACGTTAGCATAGCCGGAATCATAGTGCAACATAAAAAAATCAAGACCTTGTGGTTGCATTCACCTTCGAACTATGCTACCCAATCAGCGAAACGGACACTAGGAAATTGAACATGTCGTGGATGGAAAAAAGAATCCTGATTGTCGACGATGAAGTCGAACATCTGGCCACTTTGGCACGGATTTTCGAAAAAGAAAACTACGTCGTCGAAACCTCATCGCGCGGCAAAGATGCCATCGACAAACTGCGCTCGGACGACTTCCCCGTCGTTCTCACCGACTTGATCATGCCGGGTGAAGTGGACGGCCTGGACGTCCTGAAGACCGTACGCACGCTTGAACTGGACTGCCAGGTCATTCTGATGACCGCCTACGGAACGGTAGAAACCGCTGTTCAAGCTATGAAATCAGGGGCTTACGACTTCATCACCAAGCCGATCCGCAAGCTCCAGGTCATTCAAACCGTCGAACGCGCGATGGAACGACGTCGTTTGTTGGCTGAAAACCGGGAGTTACGAGCCAAGCTGCAGCAGGTTGACGGCTTGGCGGAAATCATCGGCTCCGCTCCGGCCATGCAGAAACCGCTGACAATTCTCAAACAGGCCGCGCCCTCCACCGCCACCATGCTCATTCTGGGTGATTCGGGAACCGGCAAAGAGCTTTTCGCCCGCGCCATTCACCGGCTGTCCGGACGCGAGGAGCGGAACTTCGTGGCCGTCAACTGCGCCGCCCTGCCCGAATCCATTTTGGAAGCGGAGCTGTTCGGTTACGAAAAGGGAGCTTTCACCGGAGCCACGCAACGTAAAGACGGGCGCATCATGGCCGCAGAAGGCGGCACGCTGTTTTTAGACGAAATCAGCGACATGAGCCTCACCTTACAAGCTAAACTGCTGAGATTGTTACAGGAATGGGAGTTTGAGCGTCTCGGCTCTGCCAAGCCCATCAAAGTCGACTTCCGCCTGGTCGCGGCGACGAATCGAAATCTTGCAGAAGAAGTCGAAGCCAAGCGCTTCCGCGAAGACCTCTTTTACCGCCTGAATGTCATCACGCTGACCTTACCCCCCCTGCGTGACAGACGCGACGACATTCCGTTGTTATCGCAACACTTTATTCGACGCTACTGCGAAAAAAACAACAAACCGATCAAGGCGATCTCCCAACAAGCCATCGAGCGGCTCATGCAGCACAACTGGCCGGGCAACGTACGCGAATTGGAAAAAATGATCGAACGCGCCGTCGTCCTAACCGTCGGCAATGTCCTTGAACCGGAAGATTTCTTCGAACACGAAGGCAAACCCAAGCCTCCCAGTGAATACAAAATTCCCTTCGGCTTGACTCTCGACGAAATCGAACAACGTCTGATCAAGGACACCCTGCAACGCACCGCTGGGGACAAAAAGCTGGCTGCGCAAATTCTGGGCATTGCCGTCCGAACCATCTACCGAAAAACGACATCCGGCGAGTAGCGTTACCATTCGCCGAAAAAGCTTGCATTATCGAATCGTTTCACTATACTCGAACTGTTCGAGATTCATCTTAGGGAGGTCCGGATGCCCGGAGGCAAAGAACAGCGTCGCTACCCGCGTATAGAAGCGAATGTTTATGTCGATTACACCGGCGAAGAAATTCTGCTGTTTCACCGCATCGAAAACATCTCTCTCGGTGGAATCAGTATCATAGCCCCGAGCGTTGAAAAAGTCGGGACTATCGTCGAATTGGCCATCAATTTCCCTGATGAAGAACAAGTGGTTGAGTGCTTGGGCGAAGTGGTTTGGAGCCGGGAAGACGAAGACGGGCAGATGGGCATCAAGTTCACCAACCTCGAAGGTGAATCACGTCAAGCACTCAAAGGTTTCCTGGCAAAGAACGACCCCTTCTACGCTGAGAACTAGATTACATAAACGCATCCCTCCGAGCAGTCAGGCCGCACCGGCGCCACCGTGGCAGGGGCTTTACCGCAAAAGCCAGCCCATTCACACCAAATTGATATTACTTAACTTTTCTTCTGGTGCTTGAGCTTTGTGACTTTAAATAAGTCGGTATTTTCAAGGATGGTATTGGTAACGATAGCCCCGCTCAGATTGGCATATCGCAAATCCGTACCTTGCAGGTCGGCCCCGTCCAGATTGGCGCCTTCCAGGTTGGCGCAGACGAAATTGGCATTGGAAAGATCGGCATTGGAAAGATCCGAATAGCTGAAATCGCAACCTCGCAGGTTGTAATCGTGCAAGTCGATTCCCGACAAATCGGCCTTATACAGACTAACCCCCTGGGCTACCAGTTTTACAACTTTTTCAGCGGTTAATGTCGTCACTCACCCGCCTTCCGCTAAAAAAACGCGCTCCGCAGTCTGATCGACCAATCCATTGCCATACGATATCGATTTCCTTTACCATAAGTGCTCAAAGAAGAGCAAACAATTTCTTTTCAATAGTCTTTTCAGCGTCCTACACACCCTCGCCCCACTCAGTGACATTTTGTCATACACCGATCGCCCATTGTGAAGAAAATGACATTTTGTCTTCCCTGTTTCTTCCCAATAGACCGGTTTTATCTTTCAAAACTGTCAATCCATGCCTTTCTCGTATCGCGCCCTTCCCTTCAAACGCTATCTGACTGATATTACTAGATATTTTTTTTCCAAATGCAGGCATATTTATTGCATCCGTCTACGGCTGGATTAATATTGTGGACGCTGGGCGAGCGAGAGGGTCGCGAACCGATGGAAAAATATATCAAGAAATACTTCTGGACAATCAACTTGGTCACCATCGCCACGTGTGCGTTTTTGGCCGCCAAGTCTGTCAATACCTTCGTGGGCTCCTGGCTGGCGGGAGATGCCCAGGCTTCACTGGTCGCCCCCGCGGAAGAACCCGCACCCCGGGCTTCCAACACCTCCACGACGAGAAAAGCCACCAAAAACCCTTTTACCGGCGAATCCATGCTGCCTCCCGAACCGATCCCCGAAAACACCCAAGAAGCTTCCGCCAAAACACCCATGCCGGACAATCCGGATGAGTACACCGAAAACACCGACTGCCCCAAATCCAGCCTTCCCGGCACGCTGATCGGCACGGTGGTGTCGGACAACCCCGGAAGTTCCTTCGCACTCGTGCTCGATTCCAACAACAAAGCCAAAATGTTCGAAATCGGACACGAGTTCTCCCCGAGTGCAACGGTAGTCGCCGTCGTCCGCCACAAGTTGTTCATCAACAACAACGGACGCGTCGAATGTCTGTTCCACGGAGAAGCGCCCGAAAAGAAAAAGAACCTGAAAGACGTCGGTAAAGAAGCGGCCGAAGACGGCATCCGCAAAATCAGCGAAACCGAATTCATCGTATCGGAATCCGAAGTCGCACGCGCCATGGAAAATCTGAACGTACTGGCAACCCAGGCTCGTATCGTGCCCAGTTTCCAAAATGGAAAATCAAACGGTTTCCGCATTTACTCCATCAAGCCGGGCTCGCTTTACCAGAAAATCGGCATCAAAAACGGCGACATCCTCCAGCGTGTCAACGGGCTCGAAATCGACAGCCCGGAAAAAGCGCTTGAGGTTTACTCGAAACTGCGTAGCGAAAAGAGCATCACGATCGACGTTCTGCGGCGCGGCCAGAAAACCAGTTTGGATTATACGATTCAATGAACATAGATCACGATTCGGTCTTGTGACAAGGAGACGGAGTTTATGGTTACCCAGGGACTCAAACAAGCGATCATCTCGATAGTGGCGGCGCTGCTTCTAACCGCGTCCGGACTCGCGTTCGCTCAAACGGAACCCGCGTCCGACAGCCTGAAAGCCGACACGGCCCTCGCACCGGTGCAGTTGAAAAAGGGCCCTCCGGTAAAAGGGAAGCCGAACGCCAAAGACAGCGACGAAGAAGCGGATCAGGCGAAAGGCTCGTCCAAACAGCCGAAAAGCCTGGGAGCATCGCCGTTCAAGCCTGCGTCGACCGGCAAGCCGGAAAAAACCTATCGTCCCGGGAAGGCCTTCAATCCCGACCTGGCCAAAAAGCTCAAAGGCAAAAACACGGCCACCCCGACCGATTCCGCCAACACGCTCAAAGCGGATGGGAAACGCCCTCCGGCTCCTCCCGCACCCAAGCCCAGTTCAGGCGTACGCGGTCAGACCGAGCGCCCGGCACCTTCCGCCGCCACACCGGCTAAAGCATTGCCGGTCCAGATGGGTAACGCCGAAGAAGAACGTACAGATTTCAAAGGCTTCAACAAAGGCGAAAAATACTATATCGACTATTACGATCAGGATCTGATCGAATTCGTCAAACAGATGTCGGAGAAGTTCAAGGTAAACTTCATTATCTCCGATAGTGTAAAAGGCGGAAAGATCACGATCATTTCACCGAACCCGGTCACGCGCGAAGAAGCCTGGCAGGCCTTCCTGTCCGCGCTAAATTCCAAAGACCTCGCCCTGACACGCGTGGGTAAGTTTTATAAGATCATCAAGTCGCGCGAGGCCGAGCGCAACCCGATGAAAACCTATTTGAACGGTGGCAGCACCGACCCCACCGAAGAATTCGTCACCTACCTGCTCAAGCTCAAGCACTTGGAAATCAAAGACATCGAACGGGTTTTGAAGGATCTGAAAAGCAAAGAGGGTAACATCCTCTCCTTCGAACCGACCAATTCTCTGATCATCACCGATACCGCCATCAATATCCGTCGCATGCTCAAGATCATCAACGAACTCGATCTGCCCAGCGGCCGCGACGCCATCCACGTCATCGACATTTACTACGCATCGGCGGCGGACGTGGCCGAGAAATTGCAGCAGATTTTCGGCGATAAAGGCGGCAGCAAATCCAAATCCACCGCGACGAAAAGCACTCGGTCCAGGGGAAAATCCAGCAAAAGCACACCCGACGAAAGCGATGCCACCCAGGTCACCATGTCCAACGTGTTGGCGGATGAGCGCACCAATCAGTTGATCGTGGTCGCTCCCCGCAGCGCCATGCCCAAGATTCTGGATATGATCAACCGCCTGGACGTTCCGATCCCCGGTGACGGGCAAGTACATGTCTTTTATCTGGAAAACGCCAATGCCGAGGAGCTGGCTTCCACGCTCACCGGTTTGGCCGGCCGCGGCAACACCAGTAAAAGCAAGAGCAAAGGAAAAGGCGGCCAGAATCAGGGCGAGCTATTCGAGGGCGAAGTGAAAATCACGGCCGACAAGGCCACCAACTCCCTGGTTATTACGGCGTCGACCAAAGATTTCAATCAGTTGAAAAAAGTCATCAAAAAGCTCGATCTGCGCCGCCGTCAGGTTTTCGTCGAGGCGGTCATCATGGAGGTCACCCTCAAACGCGATAACGCCCAGGGTATCGCCATGAACGGCGGTTACACCTTCGACATCGGCGGCGAGCAAGTTCCGCTGTTTGCCGGCACCACCCTCGGCACCATGAGTTCGGTTGCGATCGACCCGACAACGCTGTCCGGTCTGGCCGTCGGCTTGCAGGGTCCGGATCTGGAAGGAACCGAAGGTCTTCTGGGTGAAGGCGTCTCGCTACCCTCGTTCGGCGTCATGATACAAATGATCCAGACCGACTCCAACGCCAACGTGCTGCAAACCCCGCACATCCTCACCATGGATAATGAGGAAGCCGAAATTATCGTCGGCTCCAACGTGCCTTTCGTTACCGGTTCGGCTCGCGATTCCAACAATCAGCCCGTCCTCTCGATTCAACGCCAGGATGTGGCCCTCACCTTGAAAATCAAGCCGCAGATCAACGAAAGCGATTACGTACGCCTGCAGGTGCAGCAGGAAATCACCGAGCTGGTCTCCATCAGTGAGACACTCGGCCCGACCACCACCAAACGCGCCGCGAAAAGTGTGGTCGTCGTGAAGGACAACCAAACGATCGTCATCGGTGGTTTGATTCGCGACGTCCAGAAAGCGGACTCGGAAAAAGTGCCATTCCTCGGCGACATTCCCATTCTCGGCCGACTGTTCCGGCGCGACAAAGACAACGACGAGAAGACCAACCTGTTGATCTTCCTAACGCCACACATCATCAAAGACGAGGATGATTTCAAGAAAATCTTCAAGCGCAAGATGGACGAACGCAACGAATTCCTGCGCAAATTCTACGGTACCGAAGAAGACTACGAGTTCGAGGTCGACTACAGCCAGAAAACCGGCATCGTCGAAACCATCCGCTCGACTTACGAAGAGGAACTGCAGAGCCTGCAGGTTAAAACGAAGGAAACCGAAGAGATGCTGATCGTCCCCGAAAGCGGGCACCAGGCCTATGAAGTCGGACTGACAGACGGACCGTCGTCCTCGTCCACATCGGCGGGTGAGGACACGGATGAGGCTAAAACGCCCGCCTCCGCGAGTCGCCCGGACCCGACCGAACTGATGCGGCGCCTGACCGGGCGTTCCTCTCGCGACGAGGCCGACGAATAGGAGTGCGCCATGCTGATCGGTGAAGTCATCATCCAGGAAACCGCCTGCACGGCCGACAAGATCCAGGAAGCCCTCATCATCCAGGAGGAACGAGGGCTGCGTCTCGGCGAGGTGTTGGTCATAATCAAGGCGATCAACGAGGAAGAGTTGGCGCATGCGTTGGCCACCCAACTGGGGTTGGACTATCTCCCCGAGCTACCAAAGGAGATTCCATCGGATCTGATGGATCGCATTCCGATCAACTTCGCCAAGCAATTCAAGCTGTTGCCCATCAAGCGCGAAAACGGCTCCATCACCGTGGTGACGGCCGAACCGCTGGAAGTGTTCGCCCTCGACGACCTTCGGCTGATTCTCGGTTGCAATGTCGAAGTGAAAGTCGCGTCCTATCAGCGCATCCTACCCGCCATCAACCAAGTTTACACCGAACTCGGTGAAGGCCGCGACCTGGAAGACGAAGATCTCCAGAGCAAAGAGGAAGAAGACGACGGGCTGATCGACATCTTGGAAGGCACCGATGACGCGCCCATCATCCGCTTCGTCAACAATCTGCTGCTTCGCGCGGTAAAAGAGCGCGCCAGCGATATTCACATCGAGCCGATGGAAAAAGATCTGGCCGTTCGTCTGCGCATCGACGGCGTTCTGTACGAAGTCACGCGGCCGCCCAAGGCGGCCCAGGCGGCCATCACCTCGCGCATCAAGATCATGGGCAATCTCAACATCGCCGAAAAGCGCTTGCCTCAGGACGGCCGAATTCGCATCAAAATCGCCGGCAAAGACATCGATATTCGTCTGTCCTCCCTGCCGACCAGTCACGGGGAACGCCTGGTTATGCGTTTGCTCGACCGCTCCGCCGTTCTGTTGTCGATGTCGAGCCTCGGCTTCCTCGAAAAACAGTATGCCATTTTCCAGAGACTGATCAACCAGACCCACGGCATTATCCTGGTCACCGGCCCGACCGGTTCGGGTAAGACGACGACGCTTTATTCGGCCTTGTCGGAAATCAACACGCCCGACAAAAACCTGATCACGATCGAAGACCCGGTCGAATACCAGTTGCCGGGCATCGGGCAGATTCCGGTGAACAGCAAAATCGAGATGACCTTCGCCCGCGGGCTGCGGTCCATTCTTCGCCAGGATCCCGACGTCATCATGATCGGTGAGATTCGCGACATCGAAACCGCCGAAATCGCCATTCAGGCCTCGCTCACCGGTCACTTGGTGTTCTCGACCATCCATACCAACGATGCGGCTTCCACCGTCACACGTATGATCGATATGGGCGTGGAGCCCTTCCTGGTCGCCTCGTCGGTCATCGGTATTATGGCCCAGCGCCTGGTGCGTCTGGTCTGCAACCAATGCAAACGTCCCTACGTACCCAGCGATGAAGAGCTGCGCAATATCGGGCTCGACCGCAGCCAGATTACGGGGCCGTTCTACGCCGCAGAAGGCTGCCCGGCCTGCATGAACAAAGGTTACAAGGGACGGATGGGAATTTTCGAGCTGCTACCGGTGGAAGAAGAAATTCAATCGATGATCCTGGCCAGCGCCGATGTCAATCAAATCAAGCGCAAGGCGCTTTCCCAGGGCATGCTGACTTTGCGCATGGACGGTGTGGAGAAGATCTTGCGCGGTTGGACCACCGTCGAGGAAGTTCTGCGTGTCACCCAGGACGAAATCGTCTACGACTGAGCGCCATAATACGGAGCCGATATGCCGGTATTTGAGTGGAAAGGAATCGACGCGAAGGGGAAGAACAAGAAAGGCATCATCGATGCCGAATCGCCCCGTTCCGCCAAAGAAAAAATGAAAAAGGGGGGCGTCTTTCTGACGGAATTGAAAGAAGCCTCCGCTTCCGCGTCCCGTTCCACCGATTCGTCCTCGAAAAGCAACGGCGTCTTGTCCAAGCAGATCGATTTCAAACAGTACTTTCAGCGCGTAACTCAAGCCGATGTGGCGATCATCACGCGCCTGCTTGCCAACCTGATCGCCGCCAACATCCCCATCGTGGAATCGATGACAGCCATCATCGACCAGGTGGAGAACGAACAGTTCAAGAAAATTCTCAGCCAGATACGCGAGCGGGTCAACGAAGGAACCTCTTTGTCCGATGCCATGGCGGAATACCCCAAGCTGTTTCCGCCCCTGTATACCAACATGGTCGCAGCCGGAGAGTCATCGGGCTCGCTCGAAATCGTCATGGATCGACTGGCCGACTATGCGGAAAATCAAATGGCGTTGCGCACCAAAGTCCGCGGCGCCATGGTTTATCCCGCCATCATGATGCTTTTCTCGGTGATCGTGGTCGGCATTCTGTTCGTGCTGGTCATACCGAAAATCACGAAAATTTTCGAGGAAGCCAAAGTTACCCTGCCGCTCAGCACCCAGATTCTCATCGGCATCAGCGAAGCCGTCGCCAATTACTGGTGGGCCATGATCCTGGCCTTTGTCGGACTCATCGTTTTGTTCAAGCGCTGGAAAGCCTCCAAAAAAGGCCGCGTGCGCTGGGACCGCTTCGTCCTCAAGGCTCCCATCTTCGGAGAATTGATCCGCATGATCGCGGTTTCGCGCTTCGCCCGCACGTTGTCGACGCTGCTCTCTTCCGGCGTCCCGCTTTTGACAGCCATGGACATCGTCAAGAACATCCTCGACAATGTCATCCTTCAAAAGGTGCTCACCGAAGCGCGCAACAACATTCGAGAGGGTGAAAGCATCGCCCAGCCGCTCAAGCGCAGCGGAGAATTTCCGCCGATCGTGACCCACATGATTGCCGTCGGCGAGAAGTCGGGACAACTGGAAGAAATGCTGGGGCATGTCTCGAATAACTACGACGTTCAGGTGGATGCCAAAATCGGCGCGATGACCGCCCTGATCGAACCGCTCATGATCATTATTATGGCGGTGGTCGTCACCTTCATCGTGTTATCGATTCTGTTGCCGATTTTGCAGATCAACCAACAACTTGGAGCTTAAGGCGCGGGCCAGGTCCGCAACGACATATATATCGGATTTCGTAACGGTTAAGGAGATTGAAAGAATGAAACCGACAATCGCAGGAACCAGTGGTATGACCTTGCTTGAAATCATGGTCGTGATGGTCATCTTGGGCCTGATCGCCAGCTTGGTCGGTGTGGCCGTGCTCGATCAGCTTGAAGAAGCCAAAATCAAGGCGTCCAAAACCCAGATTCATGATTTCGGACAGGCGCTGGATCTTTACAAGCTCGATTTCGGCAGCTATCCCAGCACCTCGGACGGCCTGAACATCCTCACCGCGCCGCCCAACAACAAAAAACCGTACATGCGTTCCATCCCCAAGGATCCGTGGAAGCGTGATTTCGTTTACATTTCGCCGGGTTCGCACAATACCGACTCCTTCGACCTGGAATCCTACGGGCCGGATGGCAATGACGGCGGGAACGACGACATCGAGAACTGGGAAAGCAACTAGCGTAGAGGACGGCTGAGCGTGATGCAGCGGCAATCGGTAATTCAGCGGGGTTTTACGCTGATCGAAATGGTAATCGCCATCCTGATCGTGGCGATGATAACCGGCGCCGCTCTGCCCATGGTCAACCGCCTGACAAACGTCAACCAGAAAGCCGCCGCACAGAAAATTGTCGGAAACATCAAGTACCTGTACGACCGCGCCGTACTTGAGCGCGTGTATATTCGGCTGGTTTTCGATCTTGATCAGAACATCTACTGGTCCGAATCCACGAAAGACCCTTTCTTTCTCACTCAAACGCCCCTGACCGTCGAAGAGGGGGCGGTGGTGATCGAGGAAGAAGAGGAGGAGGAAGAAGAAGAACAGGAGCTGGGAGACTTGCTGTCGTTGGACATGGATACCGCCAAATGGCAGGGATGGGCGGATTTCGCCGAGAAATTCCGCCAGAAGAAAGCGGAATTCTCGACCTACAAGACCGAGTTATCCAGCCGGACCACCTTGCCCGCCGGCGTTCGCATCTGGAAAGTACAGACATCGGGCGTGGAAGAAGCGGTCGACAACGGACAGATCTTCGTCCATTTCTTTCCGAACGGTTTTATGGAACGCACGGCCATTTGGGTCGCGATGGAGGATGAACTGGAAGATGAAACCTTGTATGCCGATGAGCGAGAAATCTACACGATCTTGACGGAGCCCCTGACGGGTCGTTCGACGATTTACGACACCCTGGAGGAAATGCCCGAGGAACTGGAAGATGAAGAAGCATTCTAACTTCCACAGTCACGCCTCCAAACGCGGCGTGCGCGGGGGACAGAACGGCTTCACGCTGTTTGAGGTGATGGTCGCCATGGGCATTCTGGCCATCAGCCTGGTTGCGATTTTCAACGTGCAGGGTTCGTCCATTTTGGCGGCCAGTCGCTCCAAATTCATTACGGCCGCCTCGTTGCTGGCCCGCAGCAAGCTGGTGGACATCGAGCAGGAATTGACGGAAACGGGATTCTCCGACTTCGCGGAGGAAATGGAAGGCGATTTTTCGGAGGAAGGCTGGCCGGAATTCAGCTGGCATGCGCAGATCAGCAAAGTAAAAATTCCGGTTCCCGGCAGCATGCCGGGCGAAGAAAACAACGCTTACGCCAGCATGATGCAGGGTTATGCGTCGATGATGACGGACATGATTTCCAATGCCTTGCGCGAATGCAACCTGACCGTTTTTTGGGGCGACCGGAACAACATGCAGGAATTGACGATTTCAACGCACTTCATCGAGTTCGGACGCTCCAACATGCTGGAGGCGGCCATCGGAACCGGCAACGACAACGCGACGGACAGCGACGACAAAACCACCACTAGCGGGGGCGAAACGCAAGCGAACGACCCGAAACAGAAGTTCAACAAGGCCAAAGGCAAACTGGAAGGCAAGTCCCAGTTCAACGGCCTGTTCAAATCGAAGGGAAAGTAAACGACCATGCGCCGTCGCACGCCCAACATGCTGAGCCGGGGCTGCTTTTCGCTCATGGAGATCATGATCGCCGTGACCATCCTGGGCATGGTATCGACCTTGATTTACAGTTCCTTCGCCCGCAGCCTGGAAATTCCGCAATACCTGCGAAATATCCAGGAGCGCTATCATAAAGTCCGCATCGCCATGGATCGCATGACTTCCGAAATCGCCATGGCCTATCTGTCCAAGCATGTCGATCCGAACACCGACGAATCGCCGCGTTACATTTTCCGGCTTGAAAACAAAGACCCCGGCGACCGCCTGGATTTCACGGCTTTTGCCCATACCAAACTTTACGCCGATGTAGACGAATCGGACCAATGCGAAATCGGTTTTTTCCTCGAAGAAGATCCTGAAAAAAAGGATGTGCTGAACCTGATGCGGCGCGAACAAAAACGCATCGATGAAGAACCCGGCTGGGGCGGAAAAAAGATGATCCTGGCCGACGATGTGGAGGATTTCGAAGTCCAGATCTGGGACGAAGGCGAAAAAGAGTGGGTGGAAGAGTGGGATACTTCACAAATCGAGCAGTTCGAGAAAATCCCGCGAATCGTTCAAATCGAGTTGACCATTCTCGATGAAAACGGCAAGGAAATCACGTTTTATACGAAAACCCAGATCATGCTGCAAAAACCCGTCGATCTCGTATCGATTTGAGGCTGAGGAATGGACGAGCAGGTCAACAAACATAAACGCGAAGCGCTGAACGGACGCAAGGGCGTGGCGCTGATCATGGTACTGACCGTGGTGATCATCCTGACAGTGGTCTCCGTGGAATTCCAGTACGAATCGCGCGTATACCTGCAATCGGTGGGCAACTTCCGCGACCGCACACGTGCGCTCTACCTGGCGCGCTCGGCCATGGAATTCACCCGCCTGATTCTGTTCTTCCAAACGCAAGTCGATCAGATGATCCAGCGCTTCTGGAAGAACAACCCGCCGAACATTCAGTTGTGGCAGATGATTCCGGTCGACAGCGATCTGGCGCGCGCCGTGGCGGGCGGCATGTTTTCGATGCAGGATCAGGAAAGCCTGTTCCAGGACACCCTGCTGGGGCAAGGACTCGAAGAAGAGGACAGTTTCGCCTCCAAACAAACCGAACAGGCTCAGGCCATGTCGTTCGGTGAAGCCGAGGGCTTCGGAGAGTTCGAGGGTCACTTCCACGCCGAGATCGTCGACGAAGAACGCAAGATGAATGTCAATATCCGGCCCAATAATTTCGCCGAAAAGCAGGTCATGCAGGCCGGGCTGGAAAGTCTGTTCGCACCGGAAAAATACGATCCGCTGTTCGAAAACCCCGACAAAAACGGGCAGTACCACGACCGGCAGGAGATCATCTCGGCCATCATCGACTGGATCGATCCCGATCAAACGCGCTCGGGCTTCGAGTCGGGGGATGAAGATTCCCGCTACGATTTCCTCGAAGACAAATACAGCAGCAAGAATCATATGCTCGATTCCCACGACGAGCTTCAGTTGATCGCCGGAATCGACGACCGCTTCTGGCGTTTGTTCGGGGACCAGCTGACCGTGTATCGCACCGGTAAAATCAATATCAACACCTGCGGGGTCGAAGTGATGCGCGCCCTGATCGAGCAGAACATCGAGCCGCCGATCCCGGTCGAAGAAGAAATGCAGCGCATCATCGACATCATCATGGACTTCCGCGTTCAAAACGCGGGGTTCTGGAACGAAGACGGATTTCTCAACTTCCTCACCAACGGCCCCGAACTGTTCTTGGAGCTCAAATCCGGCGGCCGCAATACGTTGAAGAAGATGATTACGGTTAAAAGCAGCATCTTTACGGTAAATGCCAGCGCCGATATCAATGGCGTGATGCGCAACATTCGCGCGGTCATGACCCAGAGCGGGCATTTGCTGTATTACCGGGAAGACTAGCAAAGGAGAGGCGATGGCGCAGAAAATCGCCGGATTGGACATCGGGAGCCATTCCATCAAAGCAGCCGTGCTCGAAAGCACCTATCGCGGCTGGGAACTGATCGGCTACCACGAAATGAGTATCGCGACGGGCTATGTCGAAACGAAGTCGCTGATCGACAAAATCGCGCCTGTCGACGCGCCTTCTTCGCCTCCGGAAGAGGAAACGAATGAGGACGAGGCGGACGAAAACGGCGAGGCGGAAGACACGGCGGAAGTCGATGACGACGAAGCGGACGCTTTCGACCCCGAACGCGACCGCCTGCGGCTTGTCTTGCAGCAGTTCATCCGACGCTACGGAAACGACTGGGACTCCATCTACACCGCCTTCGACGCCGACCGCATTTCGCTTAAGGCGCTGACGGTTCCCTTCTCCGACACGCGCAAGATCGACGCCACCCTGGCTTTCAATCTGGAAGACACCCTGCCCTTCCAGCTCGCCGATAAGCTCATCGATTACCAAGTCGTCGAGCATACGCCCAATTCGGCCCGCCTGCTCGCCGGCATCCTCGATCGTGAAGCCATCGAAGATTATCTGGCCAATTTCAGCGATACGGGCAAAGAACCGCGCGGGGTCATCATCGACGGTTTGGCGCTGGGCAACCTGTTCTTGCAGTTCGCCACGGAAGAGCAACGGCAAGGCTGCCACGCCCTGATCGACATCGGCCACCGGAAAACCTCCATCTGCCTCATTCTGGACGGCGTCATCAGCTTCATCCGCAGCGTGCCCTTCGGGGGACAGGATCTGACGCAGGCGCTCGCCACCGCACACGGGATGGACTTCGAAGCCGCCGAGACCTTCAAACGCGAGCATGGATTCCTACGATCCGCCAACGCCGAAGCCGATGAGACTCCGGACATCAAAACGGCGGAAACCCTGGAAACCTCGCTTACACAGTTGATCCGCCAGATCAAGCTGACCTTTAAAGCCCACGCCACCGAAACCCGTCGCACCGTGGACACGCTCTGCCTCACCGGCGGCAGTTCTCACCTGCGCAATATCGAAGAGTTTCTGGCGGAGCAGATCGGCAAGCCGGTTGCGTGCTACGCACCCCCGCTTGAAAAGTTCGGTCCGCTGGCCGAAAGTTCCGAAGATATCCCACGTCTGTCCGCCGCGCTGGGAATGGCCTTCGCCGGGCTCTCCGGCTCGCGTCTCAAACGCCTCAATTTCCGCAAAGGCGAATTTGCCTTCAAAGGCGATTTCGAGTTCTGGAAGGGACGTTTTGCGCATCTGGGTATCAGCATGGCGGTCATTTTCCTGTTCTTCCTCATCAGCCTGTGGTCGCAATTCCGCGTGTTGAGCAATCAGGACGAGGTCATGACGACCGCCATTGCCGACAATTGCAAGCAAATACTCGGCAAGGAAGTGAGCGACCCCAAAATCTGCGTCTCGCAGATGATGGAAGTCATCGGCAATCAGGGCGGTGGCGGATCGAAGCTCAAACCCGAAACCAGCACCCTGGATCTCTACGACGAGCTGATCTCGCGCATGATGACCGACAACACCGTGGTCGATCTTCAGGATCTCGAAATCACCGACAAGAAAATCAAGCTGAAGGGCGATGTCGACGGCATTCCTTCAGTTGGAATCATCGTAGAAAATCTGAAGCAATACGACTGTTTCCGCAGTATCAACCAGGGTCCGACTCGCAGTTCGGTGCGGGAAGGGAAAATCCAGTTTTCCCTCAACATCAACGTGGATTGCGGAAGCGCGAAGAAATAGACAAAGGGGACGATCGTGGATCGAATCAGACAATTCATAGACGAGCTCGGCATGCTGTTCGACCGGCTCTCCGGCCGCGAAAAGGTGCTGGTCCTGACCACAATCGGCGCGATAATCATCGTGGTGGCCGTTTTGATCGGAATCAGCGTCAACCTATCGCTGGGCAACCTGGAAGACCGCCTCGAAACCAAACGCGACAACTACGAACGTATTCTCAGTCTGAAAAACCGCTATGTCACCGCGCGCCGTTCCCTCGAAAGCGTGAAGAAGGAAATCACCCAGAACAAGAACACGCTCATGCGTGATATCGGCGGATTGGCCCAGGAAAGCGCGGTCGAGATCGATCAGATCTCGCAATCCAAAGGCGCCGTCGACCGCCAATCGGGCGTGCGCGAGGAATCGGTCAAGGTGCAGGTGAAAAAGCTCGAACTCGGAACGCTGCTCGCTTTTCTGCAGGCCATCGAAAAACGGAACAAACTGTTTTTCATCCGTTCCATCAGCATGCGGCCGCGTTTCGACGACCGCTCGTTGGTGGATGCAAGCTTTAACATCAGCACGCTGGTGCCACTTGAAGACTAAGCCCGCCGTTTTAGACGCAGGCAAAAAGGACGATCGATGCTGAAATCACGTTACATCAAGATCCTGAAATGGGTGGGATATCCGCTATTTGCCTTGGTCTGCCTACTGATCTCTTTGCTTTGGACATTCCCCGTCGAGCAGATGACGGGTTTGATCAACAAGCAATTGGGCCAGCAGCACCATTTGCATATGGACGCCGAGGAGCTGGAAACCAGCCTGCCGCTCGGTTTCACCGCCATCGATGTGCGGCTGGACAGCACCGACGATAAACCCAACGATTTTCTGCCGCTTATCATTCCCCGCCTGTCCGTCAAAGCGGGCTTGTTCTCTCTGATTGCCGGAACCCCGGCCATCGATCTGAGCGCGGAAATTTTCGGCGGGCGTGTCGAAGGCTCATTCAAAGTCAATCAGGACGAACAGGTTTATGTCTCGGCTCTTGAAATCGAAAACCTGTTGTTCGAACAGATTCCCTACTTTAAAAACAAGTACAAAGACCTGCCGATCAAAGGCACGTTTTCGCTCAACAGCGATATCACCTTGAATCTCAAGAAGCTGGAGCAGTCGAAGGGCTTCGCCGAAATGAAAGTGGCTAACGGTTCCACCGGCCCCGGAAAATTCGGAATGGAGCTTCCGCTGGTGCGGACCGGAAATCTCGACGCCCGTTTCGAAATCGACAAAGGCCGCATCGACGTCAAGACCTTTCAGCAGTCCAGCCCCGACATGGAATCGGACATGCGCGGCAGTATCACCCTATCCAAAAAGCTCGGGTACTCTCGTGCCAATCTCGACTATCGCTTCAAGCTCACGGATGAATTGCTTAAAAAAGACGACATCTTCAAGCTGGCGCTATCGACCCTGAACAATGCCAAAGGCAGCGACGGCTTTTACTATCACACCCTGCGCGGCACGCTCAATAACCTGAAACCGGTACCCAACAAGGCCGCAGAGTACAAGTTCACGAAAGGCAAACGCAGAACCTCTCCATCGCGCGCCAACACGGCCAAACCCGATCAAGACAAGAAGTCACCCGCAGGCAAAGCGCTCGACCGAAAGCGGCCCACCAAACCGCCCAAGCCGAAAGTCGACCGCAATCGCCGAACCCCGCCCAAACGCGGCCGCAGCCGCACACCCGGACGAACCCGAACGCGGTCTCCCAAGCCAGTCCTCGACAAGCAGGACGAACCGGAAGACGACGAAGAACTGGATGAGCAGGAAGAGGAAGAATTCGAAGAAGAGCTCGAAGAAGAAGAGGAAGAAGAGGAAGAATCCGACGAAATCCCATCCCCCGACGACGCGTCCGAAGAAGGCGCAACGGATGACGCAGCCGAAGAAGAGGAGTGATTGATATGCGACGATTGACATGCACAACGAGCTTGATTCCGGCCTTTGCCGCTATTCTGCTCATGCTGGCGAGTGCTTGCACCACCCGCTACATCGAAGACACCAAGATCGAAGATTCGGATGAATCGCGGGACGTGATTCGCACGGTTGAAATGTACCGCAAAGCGATGGAAGCACGCGACGCTGATATGCTGATCGCACTGGCCTCGAAAAACTATTTCGAGAAAAACGGCGATTCCAACAGTAGCAACAACTACGACCACAAAGGACTGATCGAGTTTCTGCGTTCACCGGAATTTCGTCGCGTCACGCAAGTACGCATGAAGATCATTTACAAGAGCGTCGAATTCAGCGAAGACCGTAACGTCGTCACGGTGCTCTACCACTACACCACCGATTTCAAGCTCCCTCCTCCCAAGTACAGCGATGAAACCGGCCAGTTTGCGACGGTCAGCGACAATCTCGATGAAGAAGTCTGGCATTCCAAAGCCGACGATAACGAAATGATTCTGGAACTGGAGGGCGATCGCTGGTACATCCTGAAAGGCATGTAATCGACCGATCGAAGCAGCGATTGCGCACTTAAAACCGGCATGCTGATTGCCGGTTTTTTTACAAGCCATCTAAAAAATGTCTGAGCAGGATAACTGCCCTCCTCAACATTCGTCTTTTTCGCCATATTCCTGGCTCCTTTCCTCAATATCCAGTAAAAATCGAACACAAAAACTGGATTCGGTTCAGGAGGGCAGGTCAGGACCAGCCAGACATCCAATGAAGAACGGTAGGAAACCGTTTTCCCATTGAATCGCACAGTAACCGGCTTTCCCAACTGACCGAAGATGCCGTCGTTGTCGTGGATCAGGAATTTGGGTTTTTCGTCCCACGTAGCATTTCGAATCTGCTGTTTGAGCCAGTCTAAGGTCGAGTGCATGGTCACAACGAGGTGAACGATTTTTCGATTTTCCAGTTCGATGATGATCAGGATGTAGACTTGGGCGAAGAAAAATGTGAACTGGATACAGAAATCGAAGGACCAGATGGCGGATGCGTGGTACTTGAGAAACGTGCTCCACTGCTGATTTCCACCAGGAGGCTTTGGCAGTTTGACCCGGTAGCGATCCACGGTGCTCGACGCGTGATTTACGCCAAACAGCAGGTTCAACATCCCCGCGATACGTTTGCCACTGTAGTCCGGATGATCGGCGGAAATGCGGCGAATGAACTCGATGTATTCTTGGGTAATGGGCGGTCTGCCGATGTTCCTCCTTCTTGTTGAGATCATTCGCCAATAGTCCTTGAATTTCCGGCGTCGCTATCGGATGACCGTTTCCGGCTTGACGATGACCAGATGTTCTTTCCAGTCCGACCAGATATTGGACAGAAGCATCCAGAATAGGCAATCCCGTTCTTTGAGATTCGGTCGCTTGATCTTCCGCTTGTAAACGGCCAGTTGCTGGCGTTGCAAGGTGACGAGCAGGATCAGTTTGCGATGGACGGAACCGAACAGGAAGAGGTTCAGGGCGGCAAATATTGTGATAATCGGCAAGAGTTTCATGCAAAACAGCTTTGTGAAACGATCATAAATAAGCAAGTAATTTCAGCTTGAACGGAGTTTTCGGGACGCACGCCCAAGTGAACAAGTCAGAACACTTGCTCGTTTCCACGATCAGGGCGACGAGCCTTGCGCCTTCCGCTGCTGTGGAGCAATATTTGACAAAGAAAGGCTGATCCCGGTCGGATTGTCTACATCTCGCCGTCCTCGCTGCCGTCTTCACCGGTCGATCCCGGTACGAAGCCCCGGATCATGTCTTCGATGTGCCAGGTGATCGTCCCCATGGCGAAGAAGGGCTCCCCGGCCACGAAGTGGCGCTCGGCCACCTGCGAGGGGATGGCGTCGGCGGACTCGAAGCTGCTGGCGTAATGATACTCCGACTGACGATAACGCAGGTCCAACAGGTTGCGCATTTCGATGCCTAGCGAGAAATGGTACAATCGGATTTCACCGCCCAGGTTTAGTAAGTACATGGGATCGCCGGTCTGCTTGAGTGGCAGCGGGCGACCGGGGACATACGTGAAGCCCAGCCCGACGCGCCCCGTGATCGGCACCCCGGCCAACTCCCAATCGCTGATTTGCCCGTTCGCCGCCACATCAAGCCGCACGATCCACTCCGGCACATAGGGAATCAATTCGCCCGTGTCGGCCAGAGTCGCATGCGCATAGCCAACGTTCACCAGACTGTCGAACCAATTACCGACCAGGAAGCGCAGACCCAAAAGCCCGGCGTGGCGGTCGGACGCGCCAACCGGAATATTGCGCCCGGCGGTTTCGGAAAAGAGCATGTCCTGGGTGATGTGTGTATAGACGTAACTGGCCTGGCCGCTGACGGAGAAAGGGTCGCCCGGTTTGCCGTGGCGATAACTCAGACCGCCTTCGGCGGAATGCGCCTTGGCGAAAGGCGTGGTTTCGTTGTCGGAAAGCGCCATCGCTTCCGTCGAGCGTGTTCCCTCGCCATAGCTGCCCAGCAGGTGCAGCCCTTTGTGCAGTCGGAAATCCAGTGTGACGCGTGGATTGACGGCATAACCCAGCGACTGGCTCGTCTGGCTCGGATCGCGCAGACCTTCCCGGTCGGCCTCCGGCTTGTTGTGGTCTGTGACGCCAAAGGAAAAGGCATCCAACCTTACACCGCCTTTCAGCGCAAACCAGCGACAGGGCCGAAAATGCAGGCGTGTCCACCCGGCAATGTTGAGGATGGTGAACGAAGTGTCGAAGACCCGTTTATAGGGAATCGCCGTCACCGCGCGCAGACGCCGCTGGCTGGTTTCGCCCTGATCGAAGCGCAGGGCGTAACCGAAACTCAGGGCTTGTTCGTGACCGAGCAGATAGGGTTTGTATGTGTAGTCTCCGCGCGACCCGGCGGTCAGAACGTTGTAACGCATTTCCGTACCGTCACCGCGCTGCTCGGTAGCGACGTAGTTGCCATCGCCGTCGGTGAGGTCGTCGAGCAACCAGCCGGTGAAGTTCGTGCGCAACCGCATGGTGCGCCAGCCCAGGAAAGCCACCTGTTGAAAGCGGGATTTCTTCGGACCGACGCGCGTGCGAAAGGTGAACAGCACGCGGTTGCTTTCTCCACCCTGATTCGAATCGTAGGTGTCGAAAAAGCCCATGCGCCCGGCCTCGTAGTCGTCTTCCCGCACCACCCCGGCTTGGTCGTAGCGGGCCATGTAGCCGTAGATACCGAAGGTGTACTTGAACTTCAAGCGTTCCTCCTCCTGGGAATATTGTCCCAAGGCGCTGGCGCGTTTGGCCGCGCGGTTCGGCCCGTAACCGTCGGTCTGGTAATACTCAAAAGCCGCGAAGCTCTCGGTGTCCAACTCTTCTGGAGCGATCAGAAACAGCGTGCGCTGCGCGTTCCAACGTCCATAGCCGTATTTGAGATACGAGCCGCGCTCCCGCACGCCAAGCTGATAGTCGGCGGAACCGGCGAAGGCGAAATCACCCTGTTCCGGATCGAAGGGGCCTTCCAGAATACGCACGGTCATCACCAGTTCGGGCGGGATGAACAGCAGGTCGGCGTAGCCGTGCCCGTGGGGATTGCTGACCTCGTTCAACGGCGCGCCGTTCAGCGTGTACTCGATGTCCTGGCCTTCCTTGGCGGCGAAGCCGCGCATATAGGTCTCGTGGGCATGGCCTTCGCCTCCATGGTTGGTGGTGAGGACACCCGGCGCCAGCATCAGGTGCTCGGCGGCGTTCTTTCGCGGCACGATATGAAGTTTGCCGATCTCGACTTCGTACTTGGAAGCTGACACGGTTGAGTCCTGCTGCTGGCCGAATACGGTGATCTCCCCCAGCATGAAAGAACCGTCGTCCGGTGGCGGTGAGTCCTCTTCCTGGTCTTCCGGCTCCATCTCGATGATGATCTCCAGTTCACCGTCTTCGGCGGGAGAAGATTCTTTTTTATCCGTTGACGTATCGTCCTTCGGGGGAACCTCCACTTCGACCGGCGTTGGATCTTTTTCCACAACGTGTGAAGGCGCTCCCGTCTCATCATCGGCGTTCGCTTCCGGGGGGACTGTATCAGCCGCCTGGGCTTCATCCGGTTGTGGCTCATCCGCCGTTGCGGTGGTGTGAACGCCGCCTCCTGAGGAATCGAGTTCGACGGGTTCCTGCCCCTGCGCCCAAAGGGGACCGGCGATCAATAGCAGCAACGCCGCGACGAGTGAGGAAAGACAAGATACTCCCAATCGATTGACCATCGCCAGCAATCTTAGTGCTTCATGTTCGTAATCATCCATCACTCAATCTCCGATAAACACAAGCCCACGCCGTTGAAGTGCACGCCGTATCGCGCGGCGTATTCAACGAAGGACAAAAGCGTTAAACTATCCTGCGGGAGCACGGTGCCGCTGTTGTAGAAAACGCGGGAGCCGTCTTCATCGCGTAAGGGATCGCCGTTGGCGTCTCTCAGATCGGTCAGATCCTGAACCGCAAGTTCGCTCTCCGTCACTGTGTCCGGCTCGCCATCGGCATCCGCTACGGCGGCGAAGGCATCGAAACGCAGGGATTCATCCCCGGCGGCGAGCGTATCCCAGAACAGATGCAGCCCATGGGCGTAGATGAACGCTCCAATGGTCTTGTTCGCTTCGATGGCGATGCCCTTGGTCTGGTCTTTTCCGTTGATGCAGTCGGTATAGAGGGTGGGCGTTTTCAGCCGCAAGAGAAAATGCACGATCTCGCCATCCCGGCTGGCGTCGCCTTCGATCCAGTACGAATAACCGTTTTCGATCATCTCCTCGGCGATGGCCGTATCGACGTTTCGGTTCTCGGCCTGTTCGCTTGCCGCGAAGAAGCGGAACTGAAGGTCGAGCCGTTTGGCGGGTAAGCCCTCCAAGGTCACGACATCATGGTTGTTACCTCTGCCTTTCTTCAGGTCGATAATGGCCGGGCCGTCCCACGAACCGACTACCGATCCTCCATCGGTCAACTTGACATCGCCGATGACCACGACATAGTGCGTGAACTGCAACGACCAGCCATCCACGAAAGCGTATTCCACACCGCCTTCCGTGTAGGGAAACCCGGTTTCAAGCGCTTTGCCGCCCCCGGCCTGCAAGCGCAGGCTGCCTTCTCCGGCGGCGTCCTCGCTGGTGCAGCCAATGATGAAAAGATGGAAAATGATCGCTGCGATTATCGCCAAACCGTATCTTGTTTCGTAGTGTCGCATGATCGTCCCCCTTCCTATTCCCGCCATTCAAGGCTGTAGCATTCACGCGAGCGCACGCCGTATAGCCATGCCAGATGGGCCTGGCTGTCTTCCCCGATCAAGCAAGCGCCTTCTCCCGCTTCTTCCAGACACGCCCCCGACTCATCTGTGATGGAGGCGAAATCCAGGTTGGCGAGTTGCCGATCGATATGAATCCGTGTCACTGCAAGACCGGAGCGACCATCCAAGACAAGATCGGCGGGAATGCTCTCCACAATACGCATGGTGCTTTCATCGGGGATGATCATGTAACTGGAAAAGGGTATCTCCACGCCGTCTTTTTCGGCAACGCCGGAAATGGCAAAGGAATGCCCATCCAGCGGTTCAAAGGCTGCATCGTTCGAGGCGGCCGGAATCTCGCCGGGTGGATGGAAGTGCAACTCAAACATTTGACAGTGTCCTTTCTCTCCTTCGCTGACACCGGTTGGCGTCGGCGATTCGGCCAGCAGATCGACCACGACCTGCTGCCGGATTTCGCCCAGGACCATGCCTTTGTCGTACTGAGCGTGAGCGGGGCAAGCATAGGCGCTTTTGATCGTGAACAGCCGGTCGAGGAGGCCGGCCTGCGCCTCGGAACTGTAATAGTAAACAGGACCAACAGCCAGCGACGCCGACTCCAGCGTGATGCGCCAGCCCTTGCTGTTGGTGAAAGCCTGGTTGGGTGTACCGGATTCCGTCACACCCAGTGCCGCCGTATCGAAGTTCAGCGCTTCTCCGGCGGTTTTATCGCCGCAGCCAAAGGCCATCAGGGCCATCAGCATGAGCAGCGACCTGCTTTTTATTTTTCGCTGTCGCGTGGACATCTCATCCTCCTTGATCCAACACTGAACATCCCGAAACGCCCGCATGCCCTGAAATCGAAGACACGCGGACGCTCGGGACGCAGGATCTATTCGTGGTCTTCGTGTTTGTCTTCTTCATGAAACATGATGAGGAACTTCACCTCGGTATCCGCTTCCACCTGGAACTCGATGATGGTCGGTACGGGGTTTTCCCCGTCGCCGATGTAGGTGGCGGAGATGTGGAAGTGATCCACCAGGCTGTCCGAGCACATCCCATTGGGGCCGGGATTGGTGAAAGGAACCTCCTCGCCGTCCTTGTCGTAAAAAGTCGCAACCACACCCACCGTATCCAGGAACAGAACGTACTCACCGGTTTCCAGCACCGGGAAATGCACGTAGTTCGAGGCGTTGGCGGCTAGTAGAAGCGCCTCCATCACCTCGTCCAGATGCGCGTGCGGGCCGGGCCGTGTATCGGTGGAATCGAGGTGGTGATCCGCCGGGATGTCGTCCTTGTGATCCGCGAAAGTCTGACAGGCCATCTCCGGGAAGGAAAGCACCGCCACGCAATTGGTCGGATCGTCGGGATCGACGTCGTAATTCTCGTCGCAATGGCATTCGCCATCGTGCAGATGGCCGTGACCACCGCATTCCTCTTCGCCTTCCTGTTCGCAGACCGCCTCGTCGGCTTCCTCATGGCAATGCATCGTACCGCAGGGCTCCAGCGCCATGACGCCGTCGATGCAGTTCTGCGCCGTGTTATCTACGCAGGCAAATTCACCGGCCTCGCAGGTCATGGATTCGTCCACGCAGAACGCTTCGTATTGGGTATGGCCATCGTGCTCGTGGGCGAGTTCTACGCAGGTCAGGCCCAGTGCTTCGCAGTTTGAGCCTTCGTGAAAATGCGGTGCCATGCCTTCAAGGACATGGCACCACTGGATGCGGTTGTTTTCACACTTCTCCCAGCCGTCGCGTTCATCGGTGCAAACGCCGTCCCAGGTGTCGCCATCCACATCGCCGTCCACATCGCCGTCCACATCCTCACCGCCATCATCAGCCCCACAGGCGGAAAACGAAAGGGCGAAAATAATCAAAAGGGTAAACAGCAAGCTACCTTTGGTCGAATTCATGGATTTCTCCGTTGTGCAATCGTAGTCATTCTGTACGCGCGTCACCGAGCGCACTCGCCTTCACGAAAGCGAAAGCACTCGATACATACGCGGATCGCGTCATCGATTATGCGTAGGGTCTCCCGGTTGTCATCGGAAGACCGCAGTACTGCTTGTCGTAGGAATGATTACACGGGAGGTGAATTCATCGGGGCCAAGAGGTGGAGATCATCACGTATGAAAGGGGAGCGTCCATTCGGAAGGCCGGACGTCGCAGACGGCGGCAGGATTCCGGCTGTGTCGGCCTGGCCCAGGTTCTGGCTGGATGGCTGATGAAGGAAATGGTTGTACGGGCAGTCATGAACGCCACTGTCGCAGCAGGAATGCGAATCTGCTTTGATGCTCGGCCCGGATCGCGCATCGGGATCTTCATGCTGGCAGGTTTCTTCGCTGGCGTGTTCATGCAGGTGAATGAAATGGCCGGTATGCGGGTCGATGGCATGCGGCAGAGAAACGAAGTGCAGCGTCAGAAGCGTCGTCCGCAGCACCAGCGCCAGCATGGCAGCGGCGCTTAAATACGTGGACATTTTAGAGTGGCCAAGGCTTCGCTTCTGCATACTGTATAAAACCCTCCTCCAATAGCCCACAAAATACTTGGCGCTCGCCGGATTGTCAATGAGCAAATCATCGAGCTTGTTTGCTCCGGCGTTCACCGGCAGCGAGTTTGGAACAGTTGGTTAGGGAGAATTAAGGGAGAGTTTGGGGTATGGGAAAGCGGTTGATGGGGCGGCGCGGGAGTTTCCGGGACCGTAGGGTTTATCCCGGACGCGACCTCAGACGCCCCGCCCCGAAGCTCGTTGCAGCATCGGGACCGCTTCCACGATTGACCATCCGTTCCGGTCCGGGTACAACTCCAAACAGGAGGGCCCCATGGCCTGTCGCCACACTGGAAGCGATTACATCCGAGAAAGTGGACAATATGCTAGCATCACTGGAAGGAAACGAACTCTATTGATGGCAAAAGCTCTTTCTGTTTTGCTCTATTCGCCCCACTGGCTTGGGTCGGCCACAATGTCGCAATCAATGAAGGGCACACCATTAGGATTTTTCCATTGGGAATAGCAGTACTCAAATATGTATGGCATCTCATACAGGTTTATGTAACAGGTGCCACGGGTGGCCGGTTCATCGCCTTGGCCGGGAATCCACTCACAGCGATCAGGTTTATCCGATTCCAACTCTTGGCCATCGGACATTGAGGACCACGGATCCCAGTGAGGCCATGCCTTGAACCATGCGGCCGAATCACCGTACCATTTCATGACGTGATGGGCTTCTTCAGCGGTAAAACCATAGCCAAAAGTGGCAGCGTTGAGCAACCAGGCGGCGGTGTTGGCCTCACATCGGGGATCGTCGATATTGGGCATGGCCGGGTTGTACATTATTTCTTCAAAGCGGTACACTAAGCCTTCGTTGATTGCTTTGGCAATATAGTGGTAGCCCCAAAGTTCGGAAACAGCAAGAGCAGCAATAGGAAGTAATTATAGTTTTCATAGTTAAAGAAATGACTGACGAAGGCCAAACGTTCAAAGTCCCAGCCAATCAGCCGCCTTCGCAGTCTTTACGGTCTGCTGGCCAACCGTAGCCACTCATGGCCGCACCCAACTGACCGTTGCATTCTGCATCAGGCCCCATATATCGCGCCAATGGACAAAGCTACCCAGGTCTGCTGGAGGGTGTGAACCTCAGAAGTGGTGAGTAGATAATTGAGGGCTTCGGCGGGCAGGCCGTCTTCGTATTTTGGTCAGAATATGCCAGTCATGTCTTCAATACTCTGGGCAAAACGCGCATATATTCAATGAGCAATTCTGCTGCTTCCCGCACGTAGGCGTCTTTTGCTTCGTAATAAGCTCGGGTGGCCATGACCAATGAATAGTACATTTGGGGGACATCGTCTTTTGAGCGCATGTTTGCCACCCAGATGTCACCGAAAGTGGGGTTGTCGGGAATATTGAATACATGCAGGTTCCCCTTGAACCAAGCACCTTTCCGCCGTCGTAGTTGATGGCTACCTTGCGGCCATCGACCTCATATTCGTGATTGTGATTGAATATTGAGCGAGCCTGCAGGTATTTCACCAGGGGATCTTCAATTTCGCGCTCTAACCCTAAGACTGGGCTACAATACCGCGCATCATACCGGCAGCAATCTCACCTATTCGTTGATCGTTGGTTAGCAGATACAGGGCAATGGCATTGACCATCACTTTCACGCTTCGGTCAGTCATGTTTTCCGATGTGCCCTTGTACTGATGCTTAAATTCCACCACATCGCCATGTTTAACCATGCCCACGCTTTGCCACCACAGGCGATAATGGAACATTTCGGAGTCGTAGCTTTTGTCGAGCCCGTGGCTGCCACGATACACCCAATCCCAGAACTGTGTGTCTTTATAAAAGCCGGTTACTTTTTTGGTAAAGGCAGTGGATTTCTTCAGGTGTAGGATTTGTACCTTTGGGCGTTCGGGCTTTAGTTTCGTAGCCAAGGCTATCTGCAGGCTTTGGCGGCGGAGCAAGGCTGGTATTACGCTGGTAGGCTACCTCTTGCTCTATCAAGTCACCATCGGCAGTATCCTGTTCAGTCAGATCACCATCGGCAGTATCCTGTTCAGTCAAGTCACCATCGGCAGTACCCTGTTCAGCATTGTTGCCACAGCCAACAGAAGAAATAAAGAAGCAAGCAAGTAAAATAGATAAAATAGATAATAGAATAGCAGGCGCAGCCTCTCCGATGGTGAAGTCAGGCTCCTTGTGGACAATATTTAGTCTCCTGTTCTACCGGTATAAGGGGGCTGTGGGGTACTGTCAAGCTTAACCGCGCCAAATGGCCTTCTCCGATATTCACCCTAGTTGTTGGGAGACAAATGTTGGTTTATTTCTAAGGGAGAGTCAGGCTGGATCATGACTGTCCACCGTCAGCGAGTTTGGGACAGATCGTCGTCGAGAGCTTGCGCGGCGAGATCCCGATTTCCGAGCTTTGCCGCAGAGAAGGCATCCAGCCCAGCCTGTTCTACCGCTGGTCCAAACAGTTTCTGGAGGCCGGCAAAAATGGCCTGACACGCGTCGAGGACGAAGCGCGATCGCCAGTGATGACGAGGTGCGTGAGCTGAAATCGGAGAACGAGCAGCTCAAGATCTCCCTGGCCGAGGCGCATCTGGCTGTCTTGCGATATAAAGACAGCCAGATGCGCCTCGGCCAGGGAGATCTTGAGCTGCTCGTTCTCCGATTTCAGCTCACGCACCTCGTCGTCCGAGGCATCACGTTTCGTCTCACGCGTTAACCCGTTCTTGCCGGCTTCGAGAAACTGTTTGGACCAGCGATAGAACAGGCTGGGCTGGATGCCTTCCCGGCGGCAGAGCTCGCTGATGGAAATCTCGCCGCGCAGCGATTCGACGACAATGCGGATCTTCTCGTCGGCACTGAATTTGCGGCGGGTGTTTCGGCGGATCTGTTTGACAACATTGGTGGCCATGGGGTCCTCCTCCTTCAGAGGTTGTACCCGGACCGGAACGGATGGTCAATCGTGGAAGCGGTCCCGACGCTGCAACGAGCGTCGGGGCGGGACGTCTGAGGTCGCGTCCGGGATAATTCCTACGGTCCCGGAAACTCCCGCGCCGCCCCAACAACCGCTTCCCCATACCCCAAACTCTCCCTTAATTCTCCCTAACCAACTGTCTCAAACTCGCTGACGGTGGACACTCTTGCTAAAACGTATCCAGTTGCAACAGCCGGATACCATGCAATTTTTCCCTCCGGATCCACGAACCACATCGGATTCGCCCCAGCGTAGCCGTAGAGCGCGCCGGGGTTCTGGAAGAGCGGGTCGAGGCTGGTGTAGATGCCGAGTTCGGGGATGTACGTGCGGTGCCAGTTGTAAACGCCGTAGCCCTCGCCGTCGTCGACCTGCCCGGGATAGCGCAGGGGCATGCCGAGCGTCGCAACGGACACCTCGGCCGCGCCGTAGGCGTCATACGTGGCCTCCCACAGTACATCGCCCTGGCTGGTCACGACTTGCTCGGGACGTCCCGTGCGCTCGGCGATCACGAACCCGCGCGATTCCAGGTCATCCTCCCTTTCCATAGGCAAGCTGCGCTTAGCCCATGCCACCCATCCTGTTTTCAATGATCAGGGGTCGTCACGGCCACCCGCTGGCTACCCTGTCTTCACAACGTAATAAAATAACATATAGATATTTATTAGTAGAAAGAAAATGGAACTTATAATCGCAAATATCGTCGCACCAATTCCTTTACTAGGTTTATTATGTTCTAGAAAATTAATTTCATATCTTTTATAATATACAATCAGTGGGAGAAGTAGAATCATTGAATATAAACATGCCAACACTATTAATGTTATTATTGAATCATTTGACTCATCAAGAATTATCCCTCCCCAAAGAATTGAAATGGAAAGGGACGAAGAGTAGACAAGCAATCTTTCTATTACAATCATGTATGCTCCATTAACATAGTATGGAATCAATATTCACATACATTTTGTTGGTCTTGACTCGGATCAGTTCCGTGAACTGTTATGTAATCTGTGAGCGCTGTGGCTGCCACAGTGCTCGTAGCAGCTACTGTGCCGGATAATGCTGTTGTTGCGCCAGCAGTTGCAGCGGCAAGTGCACCTGATGCAGCACCGATTAGCCCTGTAGGTCGGGCACATTGTGCCCGACAATTCATGTGTCGGGCAAGAAATTTGCCCGACCTACCCCGGCTGGTGCAGGATCGTTTGGAGACAGCGTTATAGACCAGCCTGGTGTTCCAACATATCCACCTAAGTAAGGAAAAATATCCCATGTTTCCGGATCGATTTGAATTCCCCCTGTGACACCAATCAACTTTCCAAGTGAAATATTCACATCCCAATAGCAAAGTCCCTCCGGATCCACGAACCACATCGGATTCGCCCCGGCGTAGCCGTAGAGCGCCCCATGATCCTGTAGCAGCGGGTCGAGGCTGGTGTAGATGCCCAGCTCGGGGATGTACGTGCGGTGCCAGTTGTAGACGCCGTAGCCCTCGCCGTCGTCGATCTGCCTCGGCTGCACATGGGCAAGCTGCGCTTAGCCCATGCCACCCATTCGTCATTCAAAGGTCAGGGGTTGTCACGACCACCCGCCGCTCGGGTCGTTCTCCAGCGGAGCCCTATCCTCAGGACGGGTGCGATAAATGTATCACGAAAAGGATGATCGGAAAGGTGATTTGTGCTACGATTCAAACGGTCGAGCCGCATGGCTCATTCGCAACCCGGATTCTAACTTATCAGGTGGTCCATACAACGGGGAGCACTGCATTATCTTTCGTCTTGATTTGGTATTCAACGTATACCTCCGGCGAAATTATCGTCCCAGAAAAGTAGCGCGATAAATGATCGAATTAAATTTCATAGTTCAGCCCATGGCTGAAGCTTTCTCTATCGCCGTTTTTAATTTCATGATATTACCATTCTCGAACAAATCAATCCATTGCAAGTTTTTAAGTCGCTCGGGGACTTCAGTTTCCTCCAAGCGTACGGGAATAACAGGGCTTACTCCCCGAGATCGTTCTTCTAAAATATCAAGAGCTATTTTCAGTTCCGATTGAACAAAACCTTTTTTACTGACTGAGGCTTTTGACAGACAAGCAAGTGCTAGATCAGATTCTTTAAGTGCTTCGGTGATCGTTTGTTTCCAATCTTGACCTGGAAGAATATCATGGGTGTCAAGCCACGGCTTAAGTCCTGATCTCTTTAATTCATCATATATTTTCTCAATTCTTTCCGTGTCTTCCTTTGCGTAGATCAAAAATATTCGGCCTTTGCCTGTTTTAGGTCTTCTTCTTCCAGAGAATATTTTTGTGTATGCTCCGATTGCAGCTATGGCTGAAGCGGCAATCATAAATGATAGCATTAGAGAGTTCGAATCATTTGCGAATTGAGCATCAAGTGTCACTGATAATAACGCAATAACTAAACCGGTGATGCTGGTAAAGCTGCTAAATTTATCTATTAAATCGCGTTTCATTGCATTATACCCCCTTAACAAGCAATACAAAGGTCGCAAGGAGGCCTGCACCGATAATATTAGCAATCACACCTAACCAGAATATTTGACCGCGAGGATTATTATTTCGCCTTTGCCAGTCTTGGTGTGTGGACAGTATATAAAGCAACAAAAAAAAGGACAGTGAAATAAATACTGCCGTCGCAGCAAATTTATTCATCAAGGATACGGGAATGGGATTACTAGTTGAACCAATTTTAGATAAATCAAATATATAAATGAGAGCGGATGACATCGCTGCCAAAGTGAATTCCACTCCAAGAAAGAAATCAAAACGCTCCCAAGATGAGCCTCTTGCCAGTTTTTTTGCAAAAGCACCTGACGCCAATAATATGGCCGGTATTCCAAGCGCAACTAAGTATGGATTGGAGAATGAAAACATTTTGTAATTTTATTACATCTTGTTCACTTTGCTGGTTATTCTTCTCAGCATACCGATGGTTTTAGTAGCCGCAAATAACGCTCCATGTTGGATCGTGGGTATTTCTCGTAATTTTGATGGAAGCTAACAAAATCATAGCTGAATGTCAAGGCCAAGGTTAATCTAATTTTGTGAAAGTCTTATCTATCCATTCATGAAAATCTTTCTTGGGATAGTATTGTAGCCGTGGGAAAAAATACTTAACTTTTCTGCCACTGAAAAGAATAAGGCCTTTTTTAGAATGAAATCCCTTTATTGAGTCAATACTAATCCGTTTTCTAGAAATCAAATCAACAAACTCGACCACATTATCAGTATGAACATAAATATTATGTGTAAATAGAATTAGTAAGGATAATATACCATACAATATAAATAATGCCGATTGCAACATCTTTATGCTAAATACATAAGGCAATATTATTTCATTACTGAACACATCACATAGAAGAATTGAAATAACGAGAATCAATATCGTTATCATTCCCCAGTTTCCTCTGATATGAAACTTTTTCACTACCATGATCGCTGCTCTCAATACTTAATAATCACAATTTTCATCACCGTCTTCACCAACATCTTCCGATTTTAGATCACCTCCAACTTCCACTTCACGAAAGGCAACATCCGTTGCCGTTATTAAAGCATCCGTAATGAGTAACACGAAGCCAACACCCCGATTAAATTTAAACCCAGCCACTGTAAGCACCGCCATCCCGGCCCCTTTTGCTGATGCCTTTACAACAGATTCCCACGTACTATCACTCTTATTGTATTCATCATAACCAGCAAAAGCAGCTTTTCCAACAATATATGTTCCAATAAATCCTATGACCCATGCATTTCTCCCCTCCGGATCCACGTTCCAAACCGGATTTGTTCCAGCATACCCATACAGCGCACCGGGGTTCTGGAAGAGCGGGTCGAGGCTGGTGTAGATGCCGAGTTCGGGGATGTACGTCCGGTGCCAGTTGTAAACGCCGTAGGTGGCCTCCCACAGCACCTCGCCTTGGCCGGTCACAACCTGTTCAGGTCGCGCCGTGCTTGCGGCAGATCTCCTGCACCGTCGCGATCTTGCATTCCGCTTCCTCCAAGATCGTCACGATCTGCTCGTCCGAAAACCGCTTTCCTTTCATCAGAATCCCTCCTTGAATCATCGGAGGATTCTAACACATCAGCGGTCCAGCTTTTGGGGGGCAAGGCATTCCGATATGCGTCCCTCATCGGGACCATTTTTGAGATGGCTTCAAGACGCTTTTATTCGGAGAGCATTTCAAACGCTTTATTTATCGCGAACCGTCTCGATTGCGTCATCTTTGACATTCGATGCGCAAATGGTGGTATTGCGGGTTTCCTTGGCCTTGTACAAGGCATTGTCGGAAAGGCGGATCAAATCGTCGATGGAATGCACGCCATCACGCGGGTAGTCGGCAATCCCCATGGAAATGGTCGGATGTACGCCTTCCGGAAGATAGGTGAACTGGAAGGCTTTCACCTTCTCGCGTAAGCGCTCGCAGAACAGATAACCGTGCCCTTCCCGAATGGAGGGCAGCATAATCATGAATTCTTCGCCGCCGGTGCGGGCCACGACATCGGTCTGCCGGATCGAACCCCGCAAAATACCGGAAAGCTCATAGAGAACCATATCCCCGGCCTGGTGACCATAGGTGTCGTTGATGACTTTGAAGTGATCGATGTCCAGGGCCACCAGAGAAAACGGATTCCCGTAGCGGTTCGAGCGATGCAATTCTTCAAATAGCCGTTTGAAAACGTATCGTCGATTGTAAAGCTTGGTGAGTTCGTCGGTTACCGACAGCTCTTCCAGAATACGGGTGCGCTCCTTGATTTCCGCCATGCGCTCGCCCATCTGATCTTCCAGGCGCGAGCTGTAATCCTGAGCCAGGGTTTCGGCACGTTCGAGCTTTTCCATCATGTTGCGGGTTTCGGTCAAATCGCGTCCGATGCCGACGATTCCGACGATATTTCCATCCTCGTTCAAGATAGGGGAGCCGGAGAAATTGACGGGAATGGGTTTGCCGTCCCGGTCTTTGAGCTCCAGATCGAACGCGTAAGTCGACACGTTTTCTTCTAGAATCGATTGGATGATATAACGTTCGACCGCTTTTTTCTGCCCGTTCTCCGCCTGCGTTTTCGAGACAATGAACTCCGAAAAAGAACGCCCGACAATTTGCTTTTCGGTACAGCCGGTGATCAAGCGGAAATTCCGGTTGATCGCCTCGATGTTGCCGTCCAGATTCAAGACAACGGCCGAATCGGGAAGAGCATCGAACACACGTGCGTAATCGCGCAATGGGGATTCTTTAGCCGATCGCGGCGTCCCCTCCGCCAAACCCAAGTCGATCGTGGGCGGCAACGATGTGCTGTCTAGGCGAACACCTTGGGATTGGTTATTGTCGTCCTTTTTCGTCATCAAGATCTTGTCCTTAAAAATAGGCATAAGCCAGCAGCTTACCTAGCTTAGGTAGACAAATAAAGGCTGGCGGTAAATCCGATCCCCGAATACTGTACGAATATTCTAGCAAAAGGCAAATGTTTATGGAAAATATTTGACAGTTGGAATATTTCTTGATAGTTACCTGTTCACTCATGCTGAATGGATTTTCTATAGTTCTTTAGAGAACTTAAAGCAATTGTTGGCAACAATCCAAGAGAGAAGGCCAGAATGATTTCGGTAGTGAATCTAACGAAAAAATATGGGCCGGTCACAGCCGTGGACAACATCAGCTTCGAGGTGCAACACGGCGAGATTTTGGGGTTCCTAGGCCCCAACGGTGCCGGCAAAACCACCACCATGAAGATCATTACGGGCTACTTGCAGCCGACCGCAGGCAAAACCACCATCAAGGGTATCGACTGCGCCCAGGATCCCATGGCAACCAAAAAGCTGATCGGCTATGTCCCGGAAAGCTTCCCGCTTTACGAAGACATGATGGTGATTGAGTATCTCAATTACATCGCCGAAATCCGCGACATCCCGGCAAGTCAGAAGAAATCCAAGCTTGCCGAGATGATCAAGGTCTGCGGGCTGAAAGATGTCGTGGCCAAAGACATCAGCCAGTTATCCCGCGGATATCGGCAACGTGTCGGCCTGGCCCAGGCCATGATTCACGACCCCGAGGTCTTGATCCTCGACGAACCGACCTCCGGTCTCGATCCCAACCAGATCGTGGAAATCCGAAATCTGATCCGGGAAATCGGCAAAGAGAAAACCGTGATTTTGTCCACGCATATTCTGCCGGAGGTCACCGCCACCTGCAACCGCGTGATCATCATCAATAACGGCAGCCTGGTCGCCGACGGCACCCCTTCGGAATTGCTGGAGCGCGATCAAAGCAACACCGTCATCACCCTTCAGCTCGACAAGCCCTACGACGGGACCGCTGAGATTCTGAAGAGCGTCGATTTCGTTGAAAATGTCGCCGCACGCCCCGACATCGACGGACATCCGGTTTTCACGCTGGAAACGAAAAAGATCCACGATATCCGGGGCAAAGTTTTCCAATTGGCCGTCGACAAGGGCTGGACACTGCTTGAGCTGCACAGCGAAACGGTCAGCTTTGAAGACGTATTCCGCAAACTGACGGTTCAATAGCCGCGAGAGGTTCCGATGCAACAGACCATCAAAACCACTTGGGCGATCTTCAAACGCGAATTTGCCAGCTATTTCAATTCGCCGATCGCCTATATCGTCATCACGGTGTTTCTCCTGATCACCGGCTGGCTGTTCTTTCAACAATTCTTCCTGGTCGGCGAAACCACCTTGCGCGGGTTGTTCGGCATCACGCCGACCCTGTTCATTTTCTTCGCACCGGCCATCACGATGCGTTTAATTTCCGAAGAGCGCAAAACCGGAACGTTGGAATTGCTGGTTACTCTGCCGATGTCCAGCACCTCCATCATTCTCGGAAAATATCTGGCCGCCTTCGGTCTGCTGGCCGTCGCCGGTCTGCTCACCCTCACCTACCCCATCACCATCAGCTTCCTGGGCGATCTCGACTGGGGCCCGGTGATCGGCGGTTATCTGGGATTGATGCTGCTTGGAGGCGGTTATCTGGCGCTGGGCATGTTCTGCTCCTCGATCAGCCGGAATCAGATCGTGGCCTTCATCGTCGGCCTCGCGCTGTGTTTCGTGGTATTTATCCTGGACAAAGTGCTCATGTTCGCGCCGGCTTTCATGGCTTCGACCCTGCAGTTTTTATCGATCGATTACCACTTCAACAACATCGCACGCGGCGTGATCGATACCCGCGACCTGATTTACTACGCGACCTTCATCAGCATGTTTTTGATGTTTTCGGTGCACGCCCTTGAAAGCGAACGAATCAAATAGGCTTGACGGCCTGGAGACAAGAGGAAGAGTCAGATGAAACACAATGTCAAAACGCAGGCCTCCATCGGCTTGTTCATTCTGACGGTCGTCGGCATTCTGGTCCTGGTCAACCTGGTATCGGTACGCCTGTTCGGCCGCCTGGATCTAACGGAAAACGGCATGTATTCGCTGTCGGACGCCAGTCGGAACATCATGAAGAACCTGGACGACAAGGTGCACGCCAAGGCCTACTTCACGTCGGATCTGCCCGCGCCCTACAACTCCCACACCACATTCGTGAAAGACCTGTTCGAGGAATATGCCGCCTACTCCAAAGGCCGCTTCACCTTCGAATTCATCGATCCCGGCGAAGACGAAACCGAGAAAACCAACCTGATGATGCTCGGCATCCCGCCCGTTCAAATTCAGGAAATTCAAGATGATAAATTCCAGGTCAAGCAGGCCTTTCTCGGCATTGCCTTCTATTATGCCGACCGCAAAGAAGTCATCCCGGTTGTGAAATCCACCACCGGACTGGAATACGAATTCACCTCGACGATCCGCAAGCTTACCAGCGAAAAGCTATCGGTTGTGGGCTTCCTGCAAGGCCATGGCGAGCCGAATCCGAACGAAACCATGCGCCAGCTTATGGGCGAGCTCCAAAAGGCCTACAAAGTCGAGATGGTCAATGCCCTAGAAGGAAACGCCATCAATGACGAAATGGACACCCTGTTGATCGTCAACCCCACGGAAAAGCTGACCGACGAAGAGCTTTTCCGCATCGACCAGTTCCTGATGAAGGGGCGCACCATCGCCTTTTTGACGGACAAAGTCAACGTCGATTTGCGCAACTTCCATGGAACCAATATCGACAACGGGCTGGATGTCCTGCTGAAGCACTACGGCATCACCGTCAATGATGATCTGGTTCTCGATCTGCAGAACAAGCGCATCAACGTCGCCAGTCAGCAGGGCATGTTCCGCATGACCAACGTCATCAACTACCCGCTGATTCCGGTCGTCACCGATTTCGACCGCGACAGTTCGCTCACCAACACCCTCGATGCCCTGTCCTTCAGCTTCGTCAGCTCCTTGGAGATCGCCGCCGACAAACCGGACCTGACTTACACCGTGCTCGGGCGTTCCTCGGAACGCAGTTGGCTGCAAACAGGCATGTACAAGCTCAACCCGATGGAAAATCTGTCTCCCATGGGCACGTCCAAAACCGGACCGTTTCCGCTCATGGCCATGGCCAAAGGACGCTTCACGAGCTATTTCGCCGATAAGATCGACTCCTCCGCAGCGGACAAACCCTACATGTCCAACCCCGACGACATCCTGAAACAGAGCCCGGATACGCGCATTCTCGTCATCGGCGACGGCTCCTTCGCCCAGGATCAGACCACCGACCCGCAGAACCTGGTGTTCCTCATCAACACCATCGACTGGCTTCTGCAAGACGAGGCGTTGATTACGATCCGCAGCCGCGGCATCACGAGCAAACCCATCGCCGAGTTGGAGAGTTGGGAAAAAGGCCTTGTCAAGTACATGAACATGATCGGCGTCCCGATTCTGTTTATCCTGTTCGGTTTGCTTCGCTGGACCTTGCGTCGCGCCCGCCGGAAGGGCGTTCAACTGGCGGTATAACTTTGGAATCTATCCGATAAACGGGGAGTTCCCATGTTCTTGAAGAGTAAAACGTTTCTCGCAATCGTCATTTTCGTTATCCTGCTTGGACTGGTCATTTTGCTGCAGGAAGATCCCTACGAAACTCCGGAGACATCCGCTCTACCGGTCCTGCCGGAACTGAGTGCCGATGCGGTCGACAAGATCGAAATCGTCAACAAAACCGAGGCCATCACCTTCGAAAAACGCGGCGACGACTGGTTCATCACCTCCCCGGCCGAGTATAAGGCCGACAAGAGCTTCTCCTCGCTGATCGTCGACAAACTCGCCGAGGTTTCGCTCGATCGCGTCGTCTCCGAAAACAAAGACAAGCATAGTCAGTTTTCCGTAGACGAGGAAGGCTCGCACGTTAAGGCGCTTTCACAGGGCCGGGAAATCCTGACGCTGATCGTCGGGAAGAACACACCCGATTTCCGTTCGAACTTCCTGCGCTTGCCCGATTCCGATACGGTCTATGCCTCCAAGCTGACTTTGGGTTCCGGCTTCAAAAAATCCGTCCAGGACTGGCGCGACAAATCGCTGTTCGACGGCAGTCTGACCAAAGACGACGTTAAGAATATTTCTTTTTCCGTGAAAAAGACCACTTACGGGTTCACCTTCAACGAAGCAAAAGAGGCTACTGAAGGCGAGGCGGCCGTCCCCGCCGGTTGGGTATGCGACCAAAAGGCCGATTTCCCCGTCGATACCGCTCGGCTAGACGGGATGCTCGGTTCCCTGTTCCGCTTGCGCTGGTCGGATATCGTCGAGAAACCCGCCGGTCTGACCGGTTATGGACTCGATAAACCGGAAGCGTCGCTGACCGTCACACGGAAAACCGGTGAAAGCCAAACCCTGTTATTCGGCAATGAAGACGAACAAAAACGGCTCGTTTGGGTGATGCTGAAGGGCGACACCAAAGTCTACCAGATTCCGAAATACCAAAAAGAGCGCTTCATCAAAGAACAGAGTTACTATAAAGGCGAAGCCACTCAATGAGCTGACGCCGCATCCGATACGTCTCGTCTCAAAGTCGCCTTCCAAAGGCGACTTTGCTTTATCTGGACAAATTCGTTTTAACCATGTAGTTTTTGACAGGAATTCAGATTTCTATTTGCCACTAGAGGACGCGTGACTCATCAAATCGCTCCACTACTAAATCGCATTTATCTCGCCCATCGGGACGACCTGATTACCGATCTGGAAAATTTTCTTTCAGACAACGGCCAGTTGGACCCTCTGGCACTCAATGATATCGCGGAGAGCCTGCTCGACGCCATGATGCGAGCGGTTAATGAAGATGATCGCCGCTACATGGTGGCCTCTCTTTTCCAGATCGCCTACTCGCTTAAAGGCGAGCGCAAAGTCGCAACGATATTCACCTTTTTGCAGGGGCTGGAAAATCTCAAGCACACCTTCGCCCGCTTCATCAATTCGAAAGAGCGGCTGAAGTTCTACCAGAAACACATTCGTCTGCTGGACGATTGGTTTCACCTCACACGCAACCGGCTTTTCGAACAGGTCTACACACGAGCGGTCGAACATCAAAAGAATGAAACCGCCCTGATCCAGAAACGCCTGACTGACCTCGAAACGGAAACCGCTCACGCCAATTCGGTGGTCGACTCTCTGCTGAATCTGCGCAGCGAGTATTTCTCCATTCTTCTCGACAGCGACAATCGGATCCAACAATTCAGCTACACCGCCCAGCAACTGCTTGGCTACGATCCCGTCGAGGTCATGGGACGCGGTCCCGAAGTGCTTCACTCCGAAGCCTTCAACACCGAAGGCTCAATGGACAAAGTGCGTGAAGAGATACTCAGCGCCCAGTACTTTTCGGGAGAAGTCCCCTACCGCCACAAAGACGGACATGAGCTCACCGTGCAGGTGGCCATTACCCAGATTCGCTCGGCAAAGGGGGAAATACTCGGTTACCTGGCCGTCGGGCGCGATATGTCGGAGCAGCGCCAGCTCCAGGAACAACTTCTGCGCTACACCAACGATCTGCAACAGATTCTCGCCGAACGTTCCCGCGATCTCGACGAATCGGAAGAACGCTATCGCCATCTGGTCGAAGACATCAACGAAGGGTACTTCATCGCCAAGGGCAACGAACTCATCTTCGTCAACAAGGCCTTCGCCAATATCACGGGTTTCACCCGCCAGGAACTCAAGGGCCGTCCGGTGCTCGATCTCATCGTCAAGCGCAACGACGCCAAGGCGCAGGCGTGGTGGGAAAACGTCAAAACGGGACGCTATATCAAGCCGGTCGAATTTCTGATCGCCCGCAAGGACGCCAAAAAAGCGGTTGTCGAATGCAAAGCCCAGCCGGTCGAGATGCGCGACGAACCGCATGTCATCGGTGTGTTGCACGACATCACCGACAAGAAAATCATGGAACGCCAACTGCGGCGCTACGTCGACAATTTGGAACGCATGGTGGCCGAGCGCACGAAAGAGCTGGAAAATTCTCTCGATGAAGTGAAGTCCATGCATTTCCAGTTGGTCCAGTCGGAAAAGCTGGCCGGTATCGGTATTCTGGCCGCCGGTGTGGCGCACGAAATCAACAATCCGCTTCAGGCGCTCCTGCTCAAGTCGCAACACATTTTACGCCATATTGATAACAAGCTGACCGTCCAGAGCGCCACGCGCGACATCGTGAAGTATGTCAATCGCATGGCTGAAATCGTGCGTGGGCTTTCCAAATACGCCCGTTCCATGAAAGAAGATGAAACGGTGGTCGCCAATCCCATCGATCTGGTTGAAATCATCAAAGAATCGCTGGAGCTTTCCTACCATACGCGGAATTTCGGCGATATCATCGTCAAGCGCGATTTCGAACCGGTTGCCCAGGTGCGCGGCAATCGCGGCCAGTATCAGCAGGTGTTCATCAACCTGATCGTCAACGCCATCGATGCGATGGAAGGTCGCGGCAAGCTGACCTTGCGCCTCAAACCGCAGGACTCGCGCTTCGTTTTGGCTGAAGTCGAAGACACCGGGCACGGCATCGCCGACGAACATCTGGAGCGCATTTTCACACCGCTTTTCACCACCAAACCCACCGGCAAAGGCACCGGCATGGGGTTGCACGTTTCTTATCGCATCATCACGCAATACGGCGGCGACATCAAAGTGTCCAGCGAAGTCGGAAACGGCACCATCTTCAGTTTGCTGTTCCCGATTTTCGAAGAAAACGAAACTCCGCCCAAAACGGAATAAGCGGACTCCGGCACGTCTCTCCGCGCCCCCTATTTGTCTTATTATTGTTTCATGTCCTATTCTGAAAAACAACCATACTCATGTCTCGTGAACGTCGTTCTGTCGAGGCCTGCCGGTCGTTCGTTGCGCCGAATGCGCGAAATGCGTTCGATGCGCTCGATCGTCTATCCTTGAAATCACAGGGTTTTTCCGATGATCGTTTTTTTGCCGGGAGCTATTCCGATCGGATTACCGGGATTGCCGTAATACGTCACATTCCGTTGGCTTCTATTTAAGTCGTGATTATGTCGCCGGACTGGCGACTTGCGTTCAGGCTGTCACAGTCGAACACGATATTCACTGTTATTTCGGCAAGATATATTGTTAATAGTCGGGGTTTTTCTCGCAATTATTCAGTCCGACGGCCGCCTTGTCGGGTCATACTATACATTCAGTATATCTATACGGACTATATTATATTCTATGTATTTACTAGGGATTCCTATTATGCACGTCTATCTTGCCGATATTACAAGTGATTTCCAATTTCTTCCAAAACGCCGCCGAACTTGCCCCGGATACGCGTTCCAACTTGCCTATTTTAGTCATATTTCCGTACATTTACAGAGTACACCCTCCGCAAACAACGAACCCCGACTCGTCCAATCGACCTGCATCGCACGAACACAAAGCCTGGCGGTCGTCGGAAATACGTCCCAACCGAGAAACGGTTGCCTTTTCCCTCTGAGTATGTTTTTTTACAGTGCAACGGCCAACAACCGACAGGATGTAGCGATGCGTTTCATACGATCAGCGGTTCAAAGCAAGAAAAGCGACAGGCCGATATTGGCGATCCTGATTCTCCTTTTTATTTGTTGCGCTTGCGGGGAATCGTCCGACACGCCGCTCGACGGCGATCACGAAGCCTCTGTCGACGGTGATGGCGAGCTTGACACGCAGGAGGCCGACAGCGAATCTGTTGAAAATGCGGATGACGACATGGAAAACGACGTCGAAAAACCGTATCCCGACTACCCGTTGGACGACACGCTGCGCCTCAATCAAATCCAGGTGAAAGGCACGCATAACAGCTATCACATTTTCAACGACGACCCCATCCCGGTTTTCGGCGGCGCACTCGCGCCCCTCGACGTGCAGCTCGAAGACCAGGGCGTGCGCCAGTTCGAGTTGGATGTTCACTATGACCCGGATTGCGGTTTTCGGGTCTATCACACCACGTATGGCGACGCCGGGAGCAATTGCGAAACGCTGGGAATCTGCCTGGCGCTTCTGAAAACGTGGTCCGACGCCCATCCGGGTCATCACGCCTTGTTCATTTTCATCGAACCCAAAGACGATTTCACTCCACTCACCATGACCGACCAACTCGACGCGCTGGACGATTTGATTTTATCGGTGTGGCCCGCCGAGCGTTTGATCCGTCCCGACGACCTGCGCGGCGACCACGCCACTTTGCGGGCCGCCATCGAAGCCGACGGCTGGCCGACGCTGGGTGAAAGCCGCGACAAGGCCGTGTTTTTCAACTTCGATTCCGATGTTTACCGCAATGCGTATCTGGAAGGCCGGCCCAACGCGGAAGGGCGCGTGATGTTTCCGCGCTCCGATAAAACCATCGACTCACCCATCGGGGCCTTCGTCAACTTCGACGATCCGCAGGCCGACGCCGAGCGCATCCGGCAGTTCGCCGAGGCGGGCTTTCTGATCCGCACGCGCACCGATGTGTCGAGCCGCGAAGCCATCGCCAACGATACCACGCGCATCAGCGCCGCGCTGGCGAGCGCCGCCCAGCTCATCAGCACCGATTTCCCCGCCGTCACGGATGAGTACGACTATTTCTTCGACATCCCCGAAGGCAATCCGAGTCGCTGCCACCCGCTGCTGGCACCGGCGGAATGCACGCCCGCCGATGTGGAAAATCTCGCAGGCGAATGACGGCCCAAGCTCGTTGGTTTGCTTTTGCTCTGTATAACGTACAATTGGTTCGTTCTCTAACAGGGCCAAAAGGCGGGAGCCCGTCGGGAGACGCGTTCCAACAAAGAGAAAAACGAGCAAGACAAACATGCGGAGCATGACAGAGCCATGCTCCTGGCTAGTGGAGCCTGTCGGGAGACGCGCGCCTACAAGGGAAATGAAATATTCAACGCTCATCCCGAGTAGCCGTTTGGCAAACGGCGTACCTAGGGAGCCTTCGATACATTTCGCTTCGCGAAATTACTCAGGCTGAGCGGGGGTTTGCTGCCTTCCCATGGGCAAGCTGCGCTTAGCAGGAGTAGGTGAAGATGGGCAACAAGTTGCCCATCCTACTCCGGCTGCGCCTGATCGTGCTATTGAGGAGAATATTTACAGCATCGAAACCCGCATTGTTCTATGGCTGTTGATAATGCTGCGCGTCCCATCGTATCTGATGATTCGACGCATGCTAAGAATGCTTGTGTGTTTAGAAACCAATAGCCTCCAGCAGTATATGCCGTAAGATATTGGTTGTACTCTTTAAGCCATTCCATAACATTCCCGGACATGTCGAATATTCCATAGTCGGAGTAACATCCACTCATCACACCTGTCTGTGTTGGAGCGTTGACGCCACTAATTTCATATGCAGCTTTATCGTAGCAAATGCCTGGTATTATGTTGTTTCCATATGGAAAGGCAAAATTATGTGGTCCCACACAGGCCGCTTCCCAATCACTACGTGCACAAAGGCTTTTTCCTGAGTTCTCGCAAGCTTTGTTCGCTTGATACCAGGTGATGAACCGAGAGGGAAGCACACCAGCCTCGGAACAAGCAAAAAGCGGTGTGCTTTGCGGGGCGTATTCGCTAGTATCGTCGGTTGCGCAACCGGCAACTCCTCCCGCCTTGCCGTTTTTTTCCCATTCATAACAAATTTCATCTTCCAAGCAGCTCACGCAATTGCCGAAACCGCTCGGGTAGTCGTCTTCGTTTTGTCCGTAAATCGTACCCGTGCAATCGGCATTAGCCCGCACGGTGGCCTCGTAGCGGTCGATGCAGAAACTTCCGTTCACCGGCACCATCTCGGGGTGGTTCCAACAGTTGGCTATCGATGGCTCCCCCTCCTGATAGTCGTAATCCACCGTGTCGCGTTCGGGCCATTCCGCCTCATCCAGATCGCCATCCACGATGCCGACACACTGATGGAATGCTACGCACTCCGTTTCATCGCCGCAGATAAGTAAACTTTCGGCTGGTGGTGTATTCTGGCAATCACTGGAACAAAAACTATAAACAACATCATCACAGGTTTCAAACATCCGGCAGAAGCGCTCGCAACGAGCTTCTGTCGAATCGGGATCCTGATCCGGTCCATCGCCGTCGAGGATTGCATCCACACACTGGCCATAACTGGCGCAGTCTTCGTGCTCGGCGCAGTCAGTTACTTCCTTCGGGAGGTTGAGAGTCTGGCACATGTTCATGCAATCGCCGAGGGTCCCCGAGTCGTCGGGGTAACACTCCAGGTACTTTTCGCAGAACGGCAGGCATCGGCCTGAATATTCGATATCCATGTCGCCGTCGGGCGTGTCGCCATCGGTGGTGTCACCATCTGGCTTATCGCCGTCGGTATCAATCGCTTTACAGGCGTTGATATAGCACACCTGCCCCTCGGAGCAGCGCCGAAATTCCGACCAGCCCGAACCATCTGATTGGCAGATTTCGACCACCAGGTCGTCGCCCGGACGACAGCGCAGCGCTTCCGGCTCGCAAACCCCGCTGCCGCCGTCGGTTTTGTCCTGATCGCCGTCGATTATGTCGCCATCTCCCGCTGAATCATCAGAGGACTCGTTGCAGCCGATCACTCCGACAGCCAGAAACAGAAGAAGAAACAATGCCATATGTTTTTTATGCTTTAACATGTCAGCCCTGTAAGTCGCATCCAGTAGATCAGACATTATATGTCGGGTAAGAAATCGTCCTACCCTGCCCCGCTTAGGAATGTCGTCGCTGCAATGGCACGGGTCGTCGAGTTTGCGGATCGAACCGTCGCCAGCCACGTTGGCCCAAACGCTAATCCACGCCGAAAGTCACCTTCACGACGGCGGCAATATCCTTCTCGATGGTCGAGGTGTCGTACACGCCGTAATCGCTGACTTCGGTGGAATTGCGGGCGGTGATCTGGAAAACGCCGGTTCGTGCGCTACGCACCGGACCGACGCGGAACCCGGCCGCCTCTCCCAGCATTTCCGCACGCAGCTTGGCGTCTTTGGTGGCTTTGCCGATCATCTCCACGCGCAAATCGGCGAGCTTGGTGTAGTAGTATTCGGGACGATACGACTGTAGCTGAATGCCTTTTTCGATCAGGTCGGACACATCGCGCGACAGCGCCGTAATGGCTTCGATACGACCGGAACGGATTTCGAACATCTGCGAAAAGTTGTAGCCGACGATTTTCGATGACGACGACCCGTCGAGGTTGCGTCCGTAGAGCGGGTAATTTTCGACCGGATGGACGGTGAGTTCCTCGGCCGTCACCTGTTTGCTTTTGAGATAGTCGAGCACACCATCCATGTTGAACTTGACATCGCGGAAGGCTGTCTTGAAATCGTCGTGCTGGCGCGACACGTTGCCGCGCCACACCACCAGATCGGCCGTGATGGGCTTGCGGGCCGAACCGGTTACCGAAACCGTGTCGCCGCTGCGCTTGGCGTCGTGAATGGCCCAGGCCCCGATGGCAGCTGCCCCGATAATGGCCAGAGCCAGCATAAGAAGCCCGCCGAATAAGGATGGGTTACGTTCCGCCATGGTTTTTCCCCTCACGGTTGGAGCCGATCATTCGAGAGTAGCCGAATTCCTGCGTTTGTCAATCGCGAAGCAGTGTGACGCTTCGCATTGCCGTTTCGTCTAAAGCACTCACTCTGCGTTGTAATCGATGCAATCGTTCAGCCGGATGCACAGCTCCGCATCGAAATCGGGAACCGCGTCGATGCGCTCGAAGATGAAGGTCCACGGGTCATCGGCCGTATCGTTGCGATGCCGCGACAAGGCGGTCAGGCGGTCGAGATTGTCGAGGGTCAATTCATACCAGCAGGAATCGGGGTCGTCGGTGGGGACGAAACGGCTGGCCGTCTCACGCGTCATGCTTTGCGCCCAGCACTTCGGGCCGTTTTCCGTTTCCATCCAATAGAAGAATTCCAGGTTGTCGATCACCCAATACAGCGTCTGGATGTTCTCGTTCTGAAACCAGGTAAAGGCGCTGGTATCGGTCAACGACCAATGCCCCAACACCGAAGGCGGGGCCTCCTCTTCGATTTCGCGGTCTTCGTCGCCGTCAGTGGGATAGACAAATTCCTCTTCGGCTTCCATGGTATCGAGATCCACGTCACCGCCCGTCCCATCGGCCGGACCGTCATCGCCGCCGCACGCAACGAGCAAAGCCGCCCCGAGCAGTCCGGCAAGCAACGTTTTCCAACACGTATTCAACATACTCGCTCCTTTACTTCCTCTCCCGATCGGATCGTTCTCCGCCCACGGCCACAAACATTTCAGCGGCCGGGGTAAGCACCAACTCGATTTCCGACCCACCCTCGCCAAGAGCCGTCAGGTTGTAGTCGTCTTCGGTCAACGCGCCCGTATGGGTTTCGACGGACAGGATATCACGGATCGGCAGCACAAGCCGCACGCGCAATTCGTTTAACCCGGCGGACTGCGGATCGTCCGGCCCCTCGATACGCAACCCGAAGACAGGCCATTCCCATTCATAGGTCATCGTCAACCCATGTTCGCCGAAACGCAGATTGCGCGCCTCGATGCGTTTCGAGCCGTGGGGCAGACGCGGCGCGACCCGCAGCCAGCCTGCAGCGACATCCGCCTCATAACCGATCAGATAGTGCTCAAACGCCTCGGCGGCGATGGCCCCTTCCCACTGCCGGTGCCGCGCCCACAGCTCGCCCAGACTGCCCGCCCGATCGTAAACAGGCGCAAGCGCCCGCCCCGGTTCGGCAAACAACGCCACCTCCGGCAAGTTGCCCGACGGCGACACGTAGGTTCCGACCGTGTCGAAGACCGTTTCGGCCTGCTCCAGATTCAATTCGGCCACGTTATACAGGAAATAGGCGGGCCCCATGCCCGTCATGATGCCCTGGCCGATATCGTAGCCCAATAACGTACTTTCCTCGCCGAGCTGATTTTGAATAAGCCCGTTATCCTGTCCGATGGCGGCGATCACCGATTCGATATTTTCCCGCGCCTGCGGGTCGCTGCGGTCGAGATAGCCCAGCCAGAGCGGCTTGGTGTTGACATCCTCCGCCGGACGCGTTTCGGCCGCCCCGTTTTCCATGTATATAACCGGGCTGTAACGCCCGTCATCCTCCAACCAATAGGCGCGATCGGTAGCGGCACGAACGGTCGCCGCGTGTTCGGACAGCCACAGGACATCGGCTTCGGACGCATCCGACGCTTCGGCAAAGGCTCCCAGTTGTTCACAGGCCGCGACGAACAGAAAGCCCGAGTTGGCCGAGTAGGTCAATTCCTCGAAGGCGTATTCGGCCGAGTATCCCCAGTTGGCGGCGAGTTGCGGACGAAACGTTTCGTCCCCCGAGAAATACAGCAAGCCGTCGTCGGTGATGCCCTGCCCTTTAAGCGTGTGCATCAGGTAGCTCCAGCGCGCCGTCAACCGGTCATCCATTCCCGTATAGCGCCAAAGCCAGCTGTGCATCAACGGAATGTAGCTCGGACCTTCGCCGCGCAGGCGACCTGAAAACGGGATATTGCCCAGCCAGTCAACCTGCGGCAACGGATCGGCCGGAACAATGTCGGCATCCCGCGCATTCCCGATCCCGCCCGCCATGGCCGAGGCGGCACGGTAGTAATCGCTGACCGCCCAGGCATCCGCGTGATAGCCGAATTTCAGAAACATACGCGTCGGTCCGAAGCTGTCGCGGATCCAGACGCCGGTGTAATGCGACATGGGACACAACGCGCCGTTTTCGGCCATCTGCACCTTCACCGCGCCCTTCAAGCCATCGATCAGGTCGTTGACCTTCGTATCCTCCGTCAGCACCTGCAAGCCCGCCGCGTGCCAGGCGCGCCACCAGGCGGCGGTGTCGTCGAGGAGTTGCTCCCAGCCCGCAGCCCGAACGGCGCTGCGTCCGTCCCCGAGCGTTTCGTCCTCATACCCGAACTCGTAAACGGCCACAAACTGCCGTTCCTCACCCGCTTCAAGCGAAACAACCGGACTGCGCAGATACGGCTCCACCGACTCCGCTTCTTCCACGCTCCAGCCCTCTTCCAGCGGTGCGAGACGGCAGCGATGCGTCCCGCGCATCTGTTCCCAATACCCCTCACCGCTAAGCTCTACGGGCGCGGCATTTTGCAGGCGCAGCGACGCCCCGTCAATAACGTCGCTTCCGGTATTGCGCAGGTTCAGGACTTGCACGAGGGTGCGCCGCTCGTCGCCCATACTGTCGCGACGCGGCGCGAAGGTAATCGTATCGAGTTCGAGAGACGACCCCTCCACCTGCATGCGCGTCAGGGGGATTTGCGTGCGCCGAACCCGCCAGATCCATTCGTTGGTCCAGGCCAACGGCGAACCCTCGATTTCGATCAGGGCGGAGACATCGGAGAAAAAGCCTTTACCGCTCTTTTGGAAATCGGGACCGATCATTTCATGCAAGGTGTTGCGCGGATGGTAACTGCCCACGAAGCCAAAGGCCACTCCGTTTCCCACGGCATAATAGCCCAAACGGCTGGCGTCGTCGGGCACGCTGCCGGGCGGGTCGGCTTGTCCGCTCTCGAACCAGGCGCTCATGTCCTTTACCAGCCAGGAACGCGCAGCAAAAAACGGACTGTCATCGAGCAGATCGAGAACGCCGGTGGGATCGTCGATCGGCCACCAGCGCGACTCAAAAAAGGTGTCGTCCGCCTCTTCGCTATCGCCGTCGGCATCCGGGCTTTCTTCATCGAGGTCGCCATCCACCTGGCCGTCGGCATCGCCATCCGGCTGCCCATCGGCGTCGCCGGTGCCGGGACTTTCACCCGTTTCGCTGCAGGCGCTTAGAAGCACGCACAGAATCGCAAAAATCCCCAGCCACGCTTTCGTCATCTGCCGCATGAGCGCTCCTCTCAATAGATATCATTCCATGTTACAGAACCTACCCTCGAATCCAAAGCGAATTCGGCACTTGCCTTCGTTTTCCGGCCACGACCCCACACGCGGCTTTAGGGTTGCTCAAAACGGACGCCCCCCTTACAATAAGAGCAATCCTTGTCGCAGCCGCTCACCATGGGGGTGATGCAGCACGGCAGCTAGTTTCGGAGTCCTGATGTCGCGGCAGTCCAAACGTCTCCACCCCGAGCTATTTCCGCTTCGCCATTTTCGTCGGGTGTTCATGGACAGCTCTTCCTTGCTGCCCGGCGACGACGACTTCTCGGGCTTGTTTCGCGACAGCAAAAGCCCGCTGCTTTTGGGACACTACTCGCTGGAGATGATCCACGAACGTCTGGAACATTACGGAGTATCGCCCAAACTGCGCGAGGAGGGTCTCGACAACATACACGTGCGCATGGACACCTCCGATTCCGAGCGTCAGCAGGTGTTTCTTTACATCGAACGAGACGGAACGGAGCATTTGCTGGGCGAAATCAGCCTGCACGACGGACTGTTCATGCCCACCCATCCCTTCGCCTTCGAATTGCGCGACCAGCGTTTTTTCATGCTGTACATCCAGTGGTTATGCCTGCAAAACCCGACCGTCCCCTTTCATCCTGGACGCCCCGCCCTGCCCGGGCAGTCCCATCCCGGCTTGAAAGTCGGCCATGAAGTGATGGCGATGCTGATTGCGCTGGCCGAGCGTATGAAGATGAGCGGCCTGATCAATATCCCTGAATTTCCCCACGCGGCCGTTCTGTATTCCGAGCGCTTCCGCTACTTCAACCCGTCCGCCGAGGGACGTCTGCGGGCCATGCGGCGCGATCTGGCCGCTTACACGCTGGCGCAATCGAGTTGGGGAATTTTACGCGGTTGCGTGCACGATATCGGAACGGGCGAACAACTTGAGTGGTTTCGCGAGGAACAGGTGCTGCCTCTCTCGAAGGTGTGGACGGCGCATTTCAAGCGGCGCGAATACCGCGAGGCGGTGCGCGAGACGTTCGAGAACACCCACTATGCTTTCGACGATGCGCGCTGGCACCAGACCTGTCCGCTCAACCCCGATGGCTCGCCGCCCGCTTCCGAACTCGAATCCACCCGAACCGCGGTGCTTAGTCGGACTAGCTAGCGTCGGATTCCTCCGCCGCCAGTCTTTCCCATTTCAGATCCCGCCGTTCGATCCACCACACGCGCAGGGGTTCGTAAACAAATCGCAGGCTCAGAAGGAAGCAGACGAAGGCAAGCAGCGCCTGCAGCACGAAATAAACCGCGCCGGTGCGAGCCACTGTTTCTTCATTGAAAATGTAAAACATCTGGACCAGATCCAACAGCGTATAGATGCTCAGTTGCACGAACAGCCCCAGCATTGGCGAAACGCTGTTTTCTTCGTTGCGCTTGCGGGCAGTAAAAGGCGGGAAACGACGAAAACGCCAAAGCCGATAAAGAACGATCGCCGCAAGACAGCCGAAACCAAAAGCCAGCCTTCCCCAATCTCCATTCCAGCCCCAATCACCGTCGTTGGCGTTTCGGATAGTCAACAAGACGATCCACATGAAAGCCATGTCCGTTTCATACGCCATGACGCGCCGGTACCGCTCTTTTAAATCAGCGAGTTTCATCCGTTTCCTTTTTGGCTGTGTCGAATCACGAATCTAGCCCGGCACGGATCGAGTGTCAAACTGTTTCGGCACGGGAATATCCGAACGAATCACCGGAATGGATGATGCCCTTCCCCCTCACTCCGCGCATTCCGGTTTGGCGTTGGCGGCGGGGGAGCCGTCGCAGACGACCACGTGCTCGTTCACCAAGTCGGGGTAGAGGTCGAGGAGCTGGCAGGTGTAGTAGTTGGCATCGTAGCCGTGCGTTTTACAGGTCGAATAGGCCTCGCGTCCGTCGTCGCCTTCGCGCCAGGAGATGCCGCAATACTGACCCTTGCAGAAAGGATCGCCCGGGCAGTCTTCGAGGTTGAGGCAACCGACGTTGGCATCCTTCACGCAGTAGCCGATGAGGTAGTTTTCTTCGTCGTAGGCCATGGCCGAGGCCGCGCCGCGATGGCGCGCCGCGCAAGTCTGGCCATCGGGGCAGGGATCCACCGGCGTGCAGATGCGACAGTCCAGATCCGCGCAGATCGGCTCGTTCACGCCTACCGGAAAGGCGTAAGCACCGCCATAGGGCCAAAGCTTGCTTATATTCCCGGCGGGAAAGTATTGAATCGACCGGAAATAGTTCGCGTCTAGAGCTTGATGATGCAGCAGAGAAGGCCTTCCATATTCCGTATGCTGACTTTGCATTTCCATTGTCGCACTGCTGAAATAGCAGCCTCCACAAAATTGGGTCATCGAACAGTTGTCGGGCGCATCGTCATTGTTTACGCACAGCATGCGGCCTCCATTCATCGGACAATCGCCCGTCCAGCCCAGCGTGCCATCCTCGTACACGACCGGGCGGCAACCGCCGAACCAAGGGCTTCGCGCCTGCATGCAGACAACGACATCGTCGGTCAGACATTCCCGATCCAGACAGTTTTGCAAAAACGGGAGATGTCGGGCGCAATCGACGGACGTCTGGCATTTGGCATCCACATCGCCTCTGGAAACCCAGGCATGCATATCCGCGACACCCCAATAACAATAAAAACAAGGACTCAACATTGATTCATCAAGCTGAGGCGCAAATATTTCGCAATCTTGTTCGTCATCACCAGCACCCGAAGAACAAGCTCCGAGAACCAGTATGCACAAGATAAGAATGTTTAGGGTTATTCGCGCCATTGAAATTCCTCGTTGTTAATTTGGTATCGGACACCAGCCGGGATAGGCGGCTTCCGAAACCCCTTCTTCCAGTATGCAGACGCATCTCGCCCTGTCAACCCAATAGTGAGTCAATTGTTACGGCAACAGGGTGTTACGGCTTGAATGTGGGTGAAGGATCGCCGAAGAGCGGGTTACGCCCCCGAGTTTTCGGCGTCCTCGTCGGGCGTATCAACCACGCCGATATAGGGCAGGTTGCGTTCGTACTGCTTGTCGTCCAATCCGTAGCCGATGACGAACTTGTTGGGGATGACGAAACCGCAGTAGTCGATGGGCACTTCCACCTGCTTGCCTTCCGGCTTGTGCAGAAGCGAGCAGACGCGCACGCTGGCGGGCTGACGCGTGTGCAGGTTCTCAAGCAGGTATTTCAAGGTCAAGCCCGTCTCGACGATATCCTCCACCACCAGCACGTGGCGGCCGTCGATGGGGACGGTCAGATCGGTGAGCAGCTTGACCACGCCAGTGGAATGGGTGAGATCGCCATAGCTGGAGATGGTGAGAAAATCGCAGGTGATGGGCGCATCGACGTGGCGCACCAAATCGGCCATGAAAATGAAGGCCCCCTTCAGGATGCACAGGCAGTGGATGCTCTTCCCCTGGTAATCCTGGGTGATCTGCCGCCCCATTTCCCGAATGCGTTCTTCAATCTGCTCTTTCGTCAACAAGGCCTCATATTTATCCAGCATTCGATACTCCCTCGCAGTCGGTCACGGCCTAGGAAAAGGCCCGTTGTTTCAATGTTTCGATGGCGCGCGCAGCCTCGCGCACGATTTCCGCTTCATCGGCGACCCGCAACTTGCCGTCCGCCGCCAGAATCACGCCGTCCACCATCACCAGCTTCACCGCCCGAGCGTCCAAATGATGTGCCACGGCGTCGCAAGGTTCCGCCCCCGATACCGAAGCGACACGATTGGTGTCCAGCACGATCAGATCGGCGCGTTTGCCTACATCGAGCGTTCCGGCCACATCGTCGATCCCGATCGCGCGCGCCCCGCCGGAGGTGGCCATCTGCAGCAGTCGTCCACCCGACAACGCACCGGGAGCCGCATTGAGATCCTGCAGGGCCGCCGCCGCACGCATTTCCTCGAACATATCCAGGCGGTTGTTGCAGGCGCTGCCGTCCGAGCCCAACCCCACCGTCACGCCGCTTTCGATAAACTCGGGAATCTTGGCCACGCCGGAACCGAGCTTGCTGTTGGCGCGCGGACAATGCAAGACCCCCGCCCGCCAGCCGCTCAGGATGCGCTTTTCCTTGGCGGTCAGATGCACCATGTGCGCCAGGGCCAAACGCGCCTCGCCCGCCCCCAGATCCTCCAGCAACTCCAGCGAGCGCTTGCCGGTGTCTTTCATCACGGCGCGGATTTCGGGGATCTGTTCGGCGATATGCGTATGCCACAGCACGTCGGCTTCCGCCGCCAGTTTGAGCGACGCCTCAAGCAACTTCGGCGAGCAGGACAACAAAAAGCGCGGTGTCAACGCCACCCGCAGGCGACCGTTTTCCTTGCCGTGATAGATGCCCAGGATCTTCTCCGCTCCCGCCAGCGCCCTGCGGCTATCTTCCTTAAGCGGAGCGGGCGTGGCCTTGCCCTGGTCCATCATGATCTTGCCGGACGTCAGCCGAATCCCCATATCGCGCGCCGCTTCGAAAATTGCCTCCATGTGCACAACGGAACCGAAGTCGAGCAGTGCGGTATGCCCGCCGAGTATCAGTTCCGCCAAACCCAAGCGCGCCGAGGCATAAAGCGTATCGGCGTCATGGGCGGCTTCGAGCGGCAAAATCCGCTGGGACAGCCATTCGAGTAGTTCAAGACCCTCGCCCAAACCACGAAAGAGCGTCTGCGCCATGTGCACGTGGGCCTGCACGAATCCCGGCAACACCAGTCCGCCCGCACAATCGATCACTTCGGCTCCGACCAGCGCTTCCGATGACGCGTCACCGATGGCCACGATTTCGCCGTTCCGGATCAGGATGTCGCCCTCGATGGGATCGCTTTCGCCGGGAGCGGCGAGGATGCGGCCGTTGATCAGCCTCAGCGTTTGGGAGGTTTGGGTAGATCCCGGACGGAAAAGGCCGCCGGGAGCAGTTCCTTCAGCGTTTGCCGGGTTTTGCGACCCTTCTTGGCCACGCAGATCACGGTCATCTCGGGCCCGAACTCCATCAGTACCTGGCGGCAGATCCCGCAGGGCGGGGTCGGGCTGTCCGTGGGCGTGTAGATGGCAATCGCCGTGAAGCGGGTCGCTCCCGCTCCCACGGCCGCCGTCACCGCCGCACGTTCCGCGCAAATCGTCGCCCCGTACGAAGCGTTTTCGACGTTGCAGCCGCTGAAAATGCTCCCGTCGACGGCCAAGAGGGCCGCCCCGACGGCAAATCCCGAGTACGGTGCGTACGCCCGCCGGCTTGCCTGGCGCGCCTGGACAATCAGTTGTTTCTCCAGGATTGGGTCCATGGTCGTAGTCACGTTTGCGGCCCATCGTGTCGGTCTTTCCCGCTCATCGTAATGGTAATCCGATACTTTATTGTTGTTTGTAGAGGAAGGTGCGCAATGTTTCCTTGACCGTGTCGTTCATGTCGAGAAAGCGGATGCCCATCTTCGAGTCCGGCTGATCGGAGGTCCACACGACCTCTCCCATCACCTCCAACTCGTCTTGCGAATCCGGCATATTCACCACCACTTCCACACGACTGCCCACGGGCTCCAGGGAGGACGTCTTAACGCAGACCCCACCCAGACTGATGTTCTCGATGCGGTGGTAAAGCAGCACGTCTTCGGCGTTGATGTCAACCGTCACCGAAACCTCGACTCGCGGATAGAGGCGGTCTTTGTATTCACCCATGCTTGTGCTCCAACCGTTTGGCGGCAAGCGCTGAAAGACACTCAGACACGCCCCGCCTTGTCAGTCCCGTACGTCACGATCATTCGGATTTCACTATTACATCGCAACCAGTATAGGCAAGGGGAAAGGGTCTGACAAGATTTTTCCGTTATATCTCGCGAATTTATCCAATCGCGCAGAGTTTCTTTTTGCTCTGTGAAAGCCCGCCGAAGCAATTGAACGAGCCCACACCGGCCGCCACCGGACACAAAACCGCCGACTGCAGATTCGCTATCCAGGTATCGTTTTCCGAATAACGAAGCCGAGCCGGCGTATAGGGAAAGGCTATTTTTTGTTCGCTTTATCGCGCGCTTCGACATACCGCTTGATCAGGTCTTGCTGAAAAGCCTTGTAGTCTTTCTGAGTCTCCTGAAAATCGGTGGCGTGCTTGTACAGTTCCTGCTTCATCGATTCGAGCTTGGTTTTCTGCTCATCCATCTGAGCCTTGATCGCTTCTTTTTTCTTTTTCGACTTGCTCGCATACTGGGCGGCCAAAGCATTGTAGGCATCCCAACCATCGATATACTGCCTGCCGAGTTGGATGTCCTGTTGCAGCAGACCGATCACTTTCTGTTTGATCTGCATCAGCTTCGGTTCACCGGCGACTTGCTCGGGATAAGCCGTCGTGCAGTAATCCATCTTGGAGACGTGTTCCCGTCCGGCATTGGGAAAATCTCCGTTGAGAAATTGCAATTGCGGCTGATGGGAAGCGTAGCAGTTAATCAAGGGGATGATCGAGTTTTTGGTATACTCCTTCACTTTTTCCAGCCGAGCCAATTCCGCTTTTGCGTCTTCCCGCTCTCCGGCAAAAGCCATAGCCGCCGTCAGCAGGAGCAGAGTCACGAGAACCAAACCGCAACACGTTTTCCCCATGGTATTCCTCCTGATACAATGATTATACGTTATTCCCAACATCGACATTACTTCCAGTTATCATGGTTTCTCAAGCCTTGTCAAGCCATAGCGCTCCGATAACAACAGGCACCGTCACCCAGATCCAATCGACTTGCGCACAGAAAGAGACTGGTTCATAATCGCGGGAGAGATTCTATTCGGAAAACCGGGGTGTGAAACTCCGTGGAGAATAAATGGAACGCTATCGCAATGAATGGTTGCAGCTAAAAGCGGGTGTCAAACGCGCCGCGCTGGTGCGCTGCGCTCCCGACGACCTCAAAGCGGCCGGACAATGGTTTATCGAAAGCGGATTTGCGGCGCAGCCACTCGCACAAGAAACCAATCGACGTTTCGATCGCGGCGATCGGGAAGCCATCCTTATCGTCGGCGCAACCGACGACGAACGGCAACGCGCCGAGGCCCTTTACGTACAAGAGCGGCTGTTGCTGCTCGATGGCGGCGAGGCGGATAACACAACACGTGAACTGGCGATGTTGTTGGGATATCCAAGCTGCTGCGTCGAGGCCTACCTGCGCCTGCGCTCCCATCGCGACAGCTACCTCTTACGCGCGGCTTATCACGCCACCCAAGGCCGCATCGATCCGCAGGTGCTGCTTCTAGGACGAAGCTCACCCACTTGGTTGCAACACACGCCCTGTTCGCTCAATTGCTCCGCATCCCAAACGATCGCCGAACAGGTGCGCCGCACCGCCCGTCAGCTCGACCCGCGCTGGGCGGACGAAATCGACGTCTGCTTGCATCGGCCGGTTTTCTACCTGGACGATAGCCATTACCTGCGGCTTGATGGAAACGCCATTTCTCCCAATGAATTCCGCGTTCAATCGCTTCATCTGACCGACAACGAAAGCCAGCGGCTCGACTCCGCATGGCTGGCCCGTTTTTCGATTCCCGGACTCCTGAAACGCGAGGCGAACAGCGCCTGGAACTTCGAACCCGAAAATGGCGAAGCCTGGACGGTCCACCCGGCCGATCATCCGGTGAAACCGTTATGGATCACTCCACAACAGCCCCACCCTTTCCGTCAAAAACCGTCTGTGCTGCTTTTGGAAACCTATCCCAACGAGCACGAGCAGATGCTGTCGGGATTTTTTCCCCGACTGTATGCAGGCGACCTCACGGAAAACGGCATTCGTTTGCAATATTTGGAATATCATCATCCGCTGGGTCAAACGGATCTCGAAGAGCAAATGATTACCGACTTTTTGGAACGGATCGTGAAAGAAGAGGTGACCCAGGTTTATTTCTTCCGCACGTTCCCGCGTAAATTGCTTGCCAGTCTGGCCCAACGCTTCCCGGATCTTCCACGCATCCTGATCGACACGGCTACGCCCTCGCGCGCCTTCGGCATCACCCACATGCTGCCCGTACTCGACCGCGCCCGCTTCATTCACACAGTGCTGGGAATCGCGGCAGACACACCACCGAACTGGCTGAAGCCGGTACGGGACGGCGAAGTGGAGGGGTCGGTATGGGAGGGCTTCGATTCCGACGCAAGCCCGGATCTGATGGTCGATCCGACGCATCCGCTCAACCTGCGCGTGTCGCCGACTCGCCTCAATCCCAACGTCACGCGTCTGCCCGCTACCCAGGAAATCATGGCGCGACCAGGCTGTCCCTATCAGACCCCGTGCAAACAAAACCCGGCCTTTGCCGGTCTGGAGACCGATCGAACACCTTTTGTCAAAGGCTGCAGTTATTGCACCGGACGCACACCCTGGTGGCGGCCCGTGTCAGCCAAACGGCAAGCGGCCTCGCTGATTCATCAGGTCCGCGATCTGCTCGCCTATACCGATGGTCCCAGAAGCGCACGGATTCTGGACCAAGCGGTCTTGCCGGCCATGCCTTACCTGCTTGATTTCGCCGAACAAGAGGGGGTAAGTAATGTCACTTGGCAACTCGATCTGCGCGTCCCGGACGTTTTGGCTCATGGCGAGCTTCTCCGCAAACTCCTCGAAAAGGCGAAAGCCGTTCGCCATCGCCTCGACCTTTTTTGCCTCGGTTTCGAGAATTTCTCACAACCGGAGCTCGATCGCTTCAATAAGGGCGTCACCGTCCAAGACAACCGGCAGGCCATCACGTTGCTCGATGACCTCGCCAAAGCCTTTCCAAGCGCGTTGTCCCATAGCCACGGCGCCAGCGGGTTCATTCTGTTCACGCCTTGGACAACGCTCGCCGATTTGGAGATCAACCGCGCCGTTCTGAAAGAAACAGACTTCTCGCGTTTTCGCGCCGGAGCCATTTTCACCAAACTGCGCCTTTACAAAGACGCTCCGCTATATCGTCTGGCCCAACGCGACAGTCTCGCCATCGACGACTATCCGGAAGAACGGTGGGACGCATCGTTGAAATTCGGCTATTCTCCCGAAGAACCCTGGCGTTTTCAACACGATGAAACGGCCGCCGTCTATCGTTTGCTGGAACCTTTCGGCGCTACGCAAAAACGAATCGATGAACCCGCGCTGCTGGCCCTGGCCCTTGACTGGGTGCGCCGATCCGACAATCAACCCATCGACAGCGAAGCCTTCACTCAAGCCGCGACCGCTTGCGTGCAAGAAAGGGAGAGTTTGGAGGAATTTGAAGAACCGGGTTCCAAGGGCCCCCAGGACATTCCCTCATCAGTTCGGCTGGCGCTGGCCAAAGCCGAAGAAGCCGTTCGCGATCGACCCGGTGCTTTCACTGCACGCATGGAGCTGGCGGCCCGCTATATCTCGGTTAATCGACTTAACGACGCCCTGGGACAGTTTTTAGCGGCGCGCAAATTGAATCCCGCTCATCCCGATCCGTTGTTACGGGTGAGTGAGATGCTGGCTAAATTGGGAAAACACGAGGAATCTCGGAATGTTCTAGATCAGATAGCCCGGCGTTTTGCAGATGACGACACGGTTCTCGAACGGGTGTACAAGCTCAAACAAACCCTGGGCCCGAATCCGCCGCAACGACCTTGAAAAACATCTCATGTCGTGAATTTCGCCACGGAATCATTTCAATTTTCCTTGCATCCAACGCCCCCCGGCGTTATGCTAGCGCGTCTTTATGCGTGATGCACAACAGGGGAAACGTCGCATGTTCGACTGGTTTTTCGGTCTGTTCAGCGTTGATTTGGCAATCGACCTTGGAACAGCTAATACATTGATATTCGTAAAAAATCAGGGGATCGTCCTCTCCGAGCCCTCCGTGGTGGCCGTGCAAAAAAACGCCGCCGGAGGCAAACGCGTGTTGGCCGTCGGGAAAGAGGCCAAGGAGATGCTCGGTCGGACTCCCGGCAGCATCGTGGCGATTCGCCCGATGAAAGACGGAGTGATCGCCGATTTCGAAATCACCGAAGCGATGCTGCGCCACTTCATCCAGAAGGTGCACAATCGCAAATCGTTGGTGCGCCCACGCATCATGATCTGCGTCCCTTACGGCATCACCGAGGTGGAAAAACGCGCGGTGCGCGAGTCGGCCGAGTCTGCCGGTGCGCGCGAAATCTACCTGATCGAGGAGCCCATGGCCGCCGCGATCGGGGCCGGTTTGCCGATTACCGAGCCATCCGGAAACATGGTGGTGGACATCGGCGGCGGGACCACCGAAGTCGCCGTGATTTCGCTGGCGGGGATCGTCTACTCGCGTTCGGTGCGTGTGGCGGGCGACAAGATGGACGAAGCCATCACCCAGTTCATCAAACGCAAATACAATATGCTGATCGGTGAACGCACCGCCGAATTGATTAAAGTGACCATCGGGAACGCCTACAAAACGGACGAGCTCGAAGTGATGGAAGTCAAGGGCCGCGACCAGCTGGCCGGTGTCCCCAAAACGATGGAAGTCAATTCCGACGAAATTCGCGAAGCGCTTTCCGAACCCATCAATGCCATCATCGAAGCGGTACGCGTAGCGCTCGAACGCACCCCGCCCGAGTTGGCCGCCGACATCGTCGACAAGGGGATCGTCCTCACCGGCGGCGGGGCGCTGTTGAAGCATCTCGATGTGCTGTTGCGCGAAGAAACGGGCCTGCCGGTGATGGTGGCCGAAGATCCACTCAGTTGCGTGGTGCTGGGATCGGGAAAAGCGCTCGAAGAAATCGACACCCTGAAAGGCGTCACGCTCGAAGGCTGATTGTCAAATCGGGTGCGTAACTCCATACGCGCCCGCTTCTCCAATCAAAAACGATTACACGCCGATCTGGTCGAAATCGATCGAGCTATCGTCGTACGGCATGAAAACCGCCAACGAAATATGGCTGAAGTGTGACAGCAGCCGTTTGTGCAAGCGGAAAACCAACGCAGCCGCAACGGGATTCACGCTGATGGTCTGGTCGGCGATCAGCTCATCGACGATCCGGCCACAAACTCGGATGTATTCCCGCGCCTGTTTGGTAATGGCCTTGGCAAGATCCGCCTCCTGCTCAAGCAGCGCCTGCTTGAGTTGAGCGAAGGCCGGCACGAGCCAGGCGTGCTGCGTTCTGAGAATCGCCCGCTGATCGTCATTCAGATTGAAAGACTCACGCACGAAGACGCGGTAGATGTTTTTGCAGAAGTCGCCGAGGCGCTCGGCATCGGTAACCAGACGCAAAAGCGACAACATACCGGTGATATCCTGCGCCACATTGTCACTGGCCGACAACGCCACCAGAATATCGCGGCGGATGTCCTGTTCGAGATCGGCCAGTTGGTCGTCGAGCTGCTCGATCCGCTCGGTGATATCGGGGGCATCGGGCTTTGCGTCCAGAATTGCCGTCAGCACGCTGGTGTACATTTCGGCGGCGATGTCGAGCATCTTGACGAATTGCAGATGTAACGCGGCGGGGGATTGCGTTTTCCCACGACCGAATAGGACCGACAGCCAACTGAGGCTTTTGGTTGTGAGCTGCGACATGTTCGACCTCCGATCCGACAAAGAGACATCACCTTCACGATCACCCAATCCGTTGACCGAATATTTAGTATAACTGGTTTCGATTCAAAAATACAAATACAAAGTCCGATTTTCGTGTGTGATTTTCGGCATGATGGCCAGTACGTTTGCAAATGGGGTAGACGTGGATGCGGTGGGCCAGGTTGCCGGATGATTGGCATCCGCCGAGAAGTGCGAGAATGAACGAGCAGATAAGAATCGTCGCGTTCATGCTAACACGCACTCCTGATCGCATGGTCTGCACCTCGGCTGAAACGCTTGCCAAACGAGAATTTTGCTTCTTCAGAGAGTCGGATACGGTGCGAGCCGCATCGGGCGAAATTTCGCCTGCATGTGAGTATAGCGGCAATCGTGGGCGAAACCAAGACAATCTGGATCACTCGCCGGAAGCATCGACGAGTGGGGGCGGATACGTTGAAATTACTTTCCGAAGCGCAGACGCCAGACGTTGACCAGCGCCTCGAAGAAGATACGCTTCGACATCTTCGATTCGCCGTAGAGGCGATTGGGGAAGGTAATCGGAGATTCCACCACCTTGAACCCGGCTTTCGAACTACGGTATTTCACTTCGATCTGAAAACCGAAGCCGTTGGTCTGAAACTGGTCGAGGTCCAATTTCCGCAGGACGTAGTCATGGAAGCCGTTGAAGCCGCCGGTCAGGTCGTTCACCGGAACGCCGAGCACCATACGGGCATACTTGCTGCCGCCCCAGGAGATCAATCGCCGCAACGGCCCCCAATCTTCCACTTCGCCGCCGGGAATCCGACGCGAGCCGATCACCACGTCGGCGTCTTCCAGGATCTCCATAAATCCGGGAAGATAGACGGGATTATGCGAGAAATCGGCGTCGAACTCGAAGAACTTGCGGTAGCCGCGCGCCAAGCCCCACTTGAAACCATCGATATAAGCGCGGCCCAGTCCTTCTTTCGCGTTTCGGTGCAAAACGTGCACCCGGTCATCGGTGGCGGCCAATTTCTCCGCCGCTTCGCCGGTGCCGTCGGGCGAGTTATCATCAATGATCAGGATATGCGCTTCCGGGACTTCTTCCAAAACGGCCGGGACGATGCGCGGCACGTTCTCTTTTTCGTTGTAGGTGGGAATGCAAATCAAGGCGCCGTTCCCTAAACGGGCTTCGGTCATGGTCGCCTCCTTTTTTTAGGTTGACGGGCGATGCACCGAAACATCGGGCGCACGCCAGGTCCAGTAGAAATTCACCAAGAAATTCCAGAATGTCGCCGCACCGATACCGATCAGCTGCGACAGGTACTTCCATTCACCCACTTCGGGCGGCTGGGTGACGGCATGCACGACATGCGCGAGCCAGCCTCCCTCAGACACTTGGCCAATGTACTCGGCGATCACATCGGAAGCGCCAAGCCACACGAACCACGACAGATTCAAGGCCACGAAAATCGACCACTGCATCGCCGCACCGACCAGCGATACCAGATTGAAGCGCACCGCGCGCCATCCGGCATTCCCGTTGCGACGGTCACGGAAAGTCCAGGCCTCGTTGATCGCGAAATTCGACAGAACGGACAATTCGATAGCCAAAGCCGAGGCCAGGTTGGTGTGAATCCTGAACAGATCCGCGAAAATCCAGAGAAAGCCCAGATTTACGACAACACCGCTAACCCCGACGGTACAGAATTTCAAAAAGCGCCGCGAGAGAATCGGTTTCAGTTTGTTCATGAAGCGAGTAAGGATAGTCATCGATTTCCCGGTGGCGGTGTTGCAAATCGTCGTAAAGAGTGGAAACACCTTAAATGTCGAAGGGCTTTCTGTCAACGCTTTTCAACCAAGACGAAACTAAGGTTCCAACGCAACACCGACGATATCCGCCGGATCCAAGGCCTGTCGCCCCTGCGCGATTTTAAAATGCAGGTGAGATCCTGTCGAACGGCCGGTACTGCCCATCGCGCCGATCGGCTGCCCGCGCTCGACCAGCAGGCCTTCCGTCGTGAGAATTCGGCTCAAATGTGCGTAATAACTTTTATATCCATTTTTGTGAACGATCACCACCAGATTTCCGGCGCGTCCCTTAAAGCCGGTGTACAACACCCTCCCCTGCTCGGCGGCATACACCAGAACACCCTCCGGTCCCGCTAAATCGATCCCGTCGTGAAAGCCTTTTCGCCCCGTAATCGGGTCGCGTCGCGGCCCGAAAGGAGAACTGACGCGGATATGAATGACCGGCCAGATAAATTGGAAAGGTCGCACACGTTCCTGCGGCAGACGTGTATCCACCGGAACTTCAATGACGGCCGCATATTCCGGTTCACGCAGGGCCACGATCCCGCGGTCGATCCGATTGAGCAAACGGCGCAAGTCGTAGTCGAGATCCGGCGGGAACGACCGATAGCTGGACAAGGCCAGACGCACCAGTTCGTTCAAGCGCTCCTTTTGGGCAAACAGGTCGTTTTCATTCACCGAGCGATGTCGAATCTGGGCATCGAGGCGTTGCTCGGAACTGACAATCAGCGAAAGCCAATGCGCCGCTTCGACGGACGACATTTCGGGTTTGGGGAACCGCTCGACTTGCAAAGCGACTTTTTCATCCAGCACGTCAAATTCGTAATCAGGCGAATCGGACGGAGGCACAGGCGGGCTGGAGGCGCAAGCGCAAACCAGCAGTGTCAGAACGAGAGCAAACGGAAGGAAAGACCTGATTGGGTAAAGCAACATCGAATTCAGTTTGCGGCATTGATTTCCGCAATCCGTCGCCGGGACTCGGAAAAGGCGCGCGTGGTATCGCGCAGGCGCATGGAAAGAATATTCACGAAACTCACCAGAATTTTGACCGACAGATGGGGTTCCTCACGCAACATGGTATAGAAATCGCTCCGTTCGATCGTCAACAGATCGCAATCGCTGGAGGCGCGCACGGTTGCCGAACGGACATCGTTGTCCACCAACGACATCTCGCCGAAATGGCGTCCCCGCTTGAGCGTGGTCAGGTACACACTATCTTTCAGGATATCCACACTGCCGTGCACGATAATGTACATGCAGTCGCCCATATCTCCTTCGCGAATGATGATCGAGCCTTTTTGTTTCTTCTCGATACGAGCGATATTCAACACCTTGACCAATTCAGAGTAACTGAGCTGCTCGAAGAGGTGGATCTGCCGCAAGGCATCAAGCTTGCGATTCACTTCGATCTCGTCGCCTTCGAAAGGTAGATCGGGCAGCTCGACCGCCAAGGCCGTCAGGTTATCCTTGCCTCCGCGACCATTGGCCAACTCGATTAGCCGACGGGTTATGTCCTCCAGGCTTTGCTGATCGAACATGGATTGGATCTCCTCATTGGACAGGTATTCGTAGAGACCGTCGCTGCAAAGCAGAAAACGGTCACCGGGACTGGTTTCCATGTGCAAGGTATCCACCTGCACCCGCTGCAAAAGTCCGACACCGCGCGTAATGACGTTTTTATATGGAAAATCAACCGCTTCCTCGGGCGTCAACAAACCTTTGCGCACCTGTTCCTGAACCAGCGTGTGATCCTCGGTGAGTGGATGCACTTCGTTTTTGCGAATCAGATACACGCGGCTATCGCCCACATGGGCCACGAACGCGGACCGGCCGACCACCAGCAAAACCGACAACGTGGTGCCCATCCCCTGTTTTCCGGCATCGCTCTGGGCTGTTTCATAGATGTGTTGACAGGCTTTCTGCACGCAATGGTCCAGCATGTCGAGGATCTGGCGTTTGATGCGCGGTGTGGGGCCATGGGCAAACGTTTCGAGCAATTTGGTATGTTCACTTATCTGGGTCGCCAAGGTGTCCACGGCCAAACGAGACGCGACCTCACCGGCGTTATGGCCGCCCATACCGTCCGCCACAGCAAAAAGACCCAGCTTCTGGTTGTCCAGCAGGCTGTCTTCGTTGTGCGTGCGCTTACGACCGACATCGCTAAGGCCATAGGAACGTAATTTCATGAATCCTCCACTTGAGGCACCTGGAGTCTGGGATCAGATTCAATAATAATTACATTAAATATAGCAAAAATAACATAAAATTTCAACTCCTTTTAACGATGAAAGGCGATTAATTCACGAGGAAAGTGTAAAATTCAGGTGTGCTTTGCGCGACAAATCCGACTTCGGGGCTCCTCTGCCGGTTTTCATTCGTATTTTTAACCAAGAAATGCGGCGCTAAATAGGGTTATGGGAATGCCGAAGTGTGCTATAATGGTCTAACCTTAGTGAAGCTGGAAACAACGATGGAGATGGTTTATCGTGCGGCCCAAATACCACAACATCGACCGAGCGCGGGATGTCGTCGGTCGCATGGCCAACAGCTGGCGTTTCAATGGCCGCTTGAACATCGGCCTGCTGTCGCGCACGTGGCGCGAAGCGGTAGGAACAGGAGTCGCGCAGCACGCCAAACCGCTTCGACTTCGCAAGGGTGAATTGACGCTGGGTATCGCCTCTTCGTCCTGGCTCAGCGAATTGCAGTTTCAGATACCCACGATTCTTCAACGGCTGAAAGAAGTCCTGGGCGAAGGCAAGGTAACCTCGATTCGATTGAAAACCTTGGTTTCCCGCAAATTGAACAGCGAGCGAGAAAAAACGATCGAGTTGCCCGAATTGGATGCTCTCGACGAAGAAAAGGTAGCGACGGTCGTCAAGTCCGTAAAGGACGACAGCCTGCGAGCGACGATTGCCGCCGCCTATCGACGCCGCTTACGAGTGGCCAAATATTGGGCTGAAAAAGCCCTCAAGCAGGAAGACTGAATCTGAAAACGGCTTGACGCTGGCGCGCTCTCCCATTAGCATAAGCGCAACCCAGCTTCATGATGCTTTAAACTGGCGAGAGTCCAGCGACCAAGGGAGGCGGTTGATGACACGAAGCCCATGGAATTCACAAAAAGCGCTGCTTGAAATTCGACAACGCATGAACGACCTGGTTAAGCAAAGCCTGCAACAGTTTGAAATGTGCCCGGAAGTCAGCGCCAGAAATACCCAGTGGACTCCGCCTTTCGATGTTTTGGAAACCGACACAGCCATTATCGTCAGCGGCGAACTTCCCGGCCTCTGCAAAGACGACATCAAAGTACAGTTGGAAGGCTCGGAGTTGATCATACGCGGCGAACGCCGTCCGGAAGTGGTGGACAAAGCGACCACGTATCATCTATCCGAGCGTTATTACGGAGGTTTTGTCCGCAGCTTCCGTTTGCCCGACCAAATCGAAGACAGCAAAATCTCCACCTCATTCAAAGATGGTCTGTTGGAGATCATGCTTCCCAAGCGCAAACCCCGTCACATTCCCATACAGTAACAGTCGAAGGAGTTTTACATGTCGCGTTGGACGATCCGTCGTAGCAGCGGACTGCTGATGATTTTTTGTCTGTTCATCCTGATTCTTCAATCGCCACTCGCACTGGCCGATGAAGCCAAAACCTACTCCCTCAAGCTCGAAACTCCGCCCATCAGCGACGGCAAGGGACAGGTGGTCATCCGCATCACACCAACCAAGGGGACGAAAATCAACAAGGAATTCCCACTGATGCTCGTCATCGACCCACCCCCCGGAGTGCTGTTCAGCAAAACCAAGCTATCCGGAGAAGATGCCACGGAGTTGGAAAGCGATAAGCTGGTCATGAGTCCAGCCTATATTCTCAAAGCCCAGAAAACGGCGCCGGTCATTCCCATGTCGATCCGTTTCGGCACCTGCGAAGTCAAGGACGGCAAAGTGGCGAGCTGCTTCATGCATCGCGAAAAGCTTTCCGTCAAACTGCCGCTGTTACCGGCGGCTCCCCGGTGAGTACACCGCGAAAGTGACCGAATCTCTTGCGATTTACCGGTCCTTTTGGTAAACTTCGTCATTACGAGGGTTTGGGATTTGGCCAGCCCCTCTGGATTCGTAGGACGACATGGAAAACGACTGAAAGATGCTCAACGCCCAGACAATCATCCACGAGGAAGAATACAACCAGGTTCTCAAGGTGTGCGACCGCCTGGCGGGCGAAGCACACGCCAAGCTGGTCTTTCTCGTAGACAAAAACGGTCAGTTGATCGCCTCTTCCGGTGATGCTGGCGTGATGGATACCACGTCCCTGGCCACCTTGGCGGCAGGCAATATCGCCGCCACCGGCGGCTTGGCGAAACTGATCGGGGAGAAAGAATTCTCGATCCTGTTTCATGAAGGGGAAAAAGATAACCTGCATCTCTCCATCATCGGGGGACGCTATATCCTGGTCGTCGTTTTCGACAATCGGTCATCCCTGGGTCTCGTCCGTCTACGAGTTAAAAAGGCCGGAGTGGAACTGGAAAACGTGTTTGCCGAAATGGACAAGCGCAAATCGGATCAATCGGTAAGTTCGCTATTTGCCGAGATCACCGACGAAGATATCGACAATCTTTTCAATGATTAATCCCAGAGGCGGTGGATGGCGTTTATCAATTACTCCTCCCGTGAGATCAATGTAAAGCTGGTATATTACGGGCCGGGGCTTGGAGGAAAAACCACCAATCTCCAGTTTATCTACCAGAAAGCCGACCCAAGCACCAAGGGCCGCATGATCTCATTGGCCACCGAAACCGAGCGCACGCTGTTTTTCGATTTCCTGCCGTTGCAACTGGGCGAAATCCGCGGTTTTAAAACGCGCTTTCACCTTTACACGGTTCCCGGCCAGGTTTTCTACGATGCCTCGCGAAAACTGATCCTAAAAGGTGTGGATGGAATCGCTTTTGTGGCCGATTCGCAGATCGAACGCATGGATGCCAATCTGGAAAGCGTGGACAATCTTCGCATCAACCTGGAAGAATACGGCATGTCCATCAAGGATGTCCCGTGGGTGATGCAGTACAACAAACGCGACTTGCCCTCGGCGGTGGACTCCAAAGAACTTTCACGGATGCTGAATCCATCGAGAGTCCCGGAATTCGAAGCGGTGGCGACTATCGGCACGGGCGTTTTCGAAACACTGAAAAGTCTCGCCAAGCAAGTCTTGATCGATTTAAAGAAGAACGGTCCAAGCAAAGCGTAGCCTCATCGCTCTCCCTCGAAGATGACGGCGCAATTTCTCTTTCCCCAACTCGACCCCCATAAAGAACGACCCACCCCGCAGGCAGGATGGGTCGCAGTCATTTGTCGAATCGTGTATCAGAGCCTTCGCTGCTTGTCCTTGGGCGTCACACAGGTTCCGGATGCGCGACAGACCAGAAGGGGTGGGTCCAAGACATCACAGGCCGACTCGTTACCTGCAATTCCGGCGGGTTGAATCACCTTATAGGCGGCGAAGGCCATTTTTCGGCTGGATTTTCCTTCCGAGGTGATTTCGCCCACCGCCTCGATAAAATCTCCCGCATACACCGGCGCTAAAAATTCAACGCTGTCGTAGGCGCGAAACAAGCCTTCATCGCCGTCGCGGCGGATCAGTAATTCGGTCGCCACATCGCCGAAAAGCTGCAACATGCGCGCGCCGTCGACCAGATTGCCGCCATAATGCGAATCGTGCGTACTCATACGCAATCGAATCATCACCCGTTCACCCATTCCTGCACCTCCTGTCCGGAAACGCGTTCAAGCAAATCGGACGATTACTTATCATACTTGCGCAGGCACTCCAACAACTCTTCCACGTTCTTTTTCGAACCGATATAGAGCGGGGTGCGGTCGTGCAGCCCTTCTGGTTCGATTTCGAGGATGCGCCGTCCGCCATCATAAGCAGCCCCTCCCGCCTCTTCCACAATGAAGGCCAGGGGGTTGGCTTCGTAAGTGATACGCAGTTTGCCTTTGGGATTCTTCTTGTCGGGTGGATAAAGAAAGATGCCGCCATACATGAACGTCCGGTGGACATCGGCCACCAGAGAGCCGATATAGCGCAGACTATAGCGTGGCTCGCCACGGTCCAAGCTGGTTTTGCAATGTGCGATATAAGCTTTCGTGCCTTCGGACCATGAAGCGGAATAGGCCTCGTTAACGCTGTAGATGTAGCCTTTGTCGGGAAGTTTCATCGAAGGATGCGACAGCAGAAACTCGCCCACGGCCGGGTCGAGGGTAAACCCGTGTACACCATCTCCGGCGGTGTAGACCATCATGGTGGATGATCCGTACAGGATGTAACCGGCCGCCACCTGTCGATAACCGGGTTGCGCCAGATCCTCATCGCGCCCCACGTCCCCCGGACGCGGGTGCCGCAAGATGGAGAAAATCGTGCCGATGGAAACGTTGGCATCGATATTCGACGATCCGTCGAGCGGATCGAAGTTGATCATATATTCACCCAGCGTTTCGTTGGTGACCGGCACGGAAGAATCGAGTTCTTCCGACGCCATCGCGGCAATCAGCCCGCTGCCGTTCATGACCTGAATCATGACCTCGTTGGCGATCTCATCGAGCTTCTGAACCTGCTCCCCTTGGACGTTGGTATCGCCCGTATACCCCAACACACCTGCCAGCCCGGCCCGGCGAACGTCCCGGGCAATCACTTTGGCGGCAAAAGCGATATCCATCAACAGTTTGGAGAGGTGCCCGCGAGCTTCGGGATACTTGCGCTGCGTCTCCATGATATAGCGGTCAATGGTCATGAGTTTATGGTTCATGGCGGTCCTCCGTCTAATCGGCGCACGGTTTCGACAATCTTCATCGGTCTGGTTATTATTCTTTATTATTAGCATGTCGCTGCCTGCACGGCAATCAATTTCAAACGTCCAATCGGATTTCGGACGATCTTTGCAACCCGTGCAAATAAAGCTCGCAGCCGCTTTCCTTTGCACCTAATGAGGCGGATATGCTATAGATCATTCCAATGAAAACGACAGCCGGTGAACAATCCAAGCCCGAATCTCTTCCAGACGGAAAACACATGCCTTTGCGCCTGTGGATCTGGGCCTTGATTTTGCTGATCTTGGCCGCCTACGCGACCAACCTGCAAAACGGTTTCGTGTACGACGACGACGTGGCCATCCGCATCAGCCGCACGGTCAGCCAAGGCCTTTACAGCGAGGTTTGGAAGGCGGATTTCTGGGGACGCTCCGAAGGCGTGACCACCGGCACGTATCGCCCGCTGCCCGCCCTGACCTTCGCCATCCAATGGCAAATGGCCCCCAACCAGCCTTTTTCATTCCTGGTTGTCAATCTGCTGCTGGTGGTTTTGGTCTCCCTGCTGGTATTTTTTCTGGCACGACGTTTCCTACCGGACAGCGCAGCCTTTCTCGCAGCCGGACTCTTTGCTCTACATCCCGTAAACGCTGAAATCACTCATAATATCGTTCAGCGAGCCGAGTTGATGTCGTCGATTTTCGTGCTGCTTTACCTGCTGGTGACCTGGCAACGCGGCTCGATTCGCATCGGCTTTCTGCGCATCGTTTTGGGCGGCATCCTCTACGCCTTGGTTTTGCTGTCCAAAGAAAGCGGGGTCGTCGCCCCGGGAATTCTGTTGCTGCTGGTGTATGCCGATCCGCAAACAAAACAGGATTGGCGCTCCACCCTCCGCCGAACATGGCCCGTCTTAGCGGTTTCGGTACTTGTTTTCGCTGCCTATATGTCACTGCGAATTTCGGTTCTGGGGCAGATCTCGCGCGACGTGCCCTTGGTCGCCAACCCGACCGTTGCCCTGCCAGAGTTGTGGCGACATCTAAACGGCGGGTGGTTGCTTCTCAACTATCTGCTGCGTTTTGTGTGGCCCTTCCCGCAACCGATGGAATGGACCTACAACCAGCTCGCGGTGTTCGGTCCGGAACAGTGGCCACGGATGTTGGGCGCATGGCTTGTGTTGTTGACCTTGGCCGGACTGACGATTTGGGGCCTTGCACGACGCCGACTACCTGCCATCGGAGTCACCTGGGGCGTCCTGGCTTTGTCACCAGTGGTCCAAGCCCTGGCCACCGTCACGGTCCTGTTTGCCGACCGTTGTTTATTTCTCCCAAGCATCGGACTCTCGTTGGCGGCCGCCTCCATGATCTCCACGGCTGAAACACGATGGCGATCTCGCACCCCGCGTTTGTTCGTATTAGGCTCTTTGTTACTGCTGATCTTTCTGGCTTACCAAATCACGATCGGCCCCCGCTGGCGTGATAACCCCTCGCTTTTCGCCAGCTTGGCGGCCAATGCTCCCAATTGTGCCAATGCCCAACTCGGCTACGGCAAGTTCTTGTATGCGGAAGAGAAATTCGAGGAAGCACGGGCGATTCTGGATCGCACGATCGAAATCGCACCCTTCTGGGACACCCCGTACCAGTGGCGCGGCTATGTCAACCTCGCCCGTCACGAGTTGACCGAAGCAGTCACCGACTGGGACAAAGTCGAAGAGTTGGCCAGTCCGCTCGATTTGGATGAGCTCCATCAAGAGCAGTCCGACCGAGTAATCCGCGCTGCCATGCAACAACTTAAACCGGCCCCGGCACTCGCGCTGAAATGGTTCGAGCTGGCGATTCAGCGCTACCCCGAGACCTACCTCGCCTACGCGGGACGAAGTCTGGCCCTGCAAAACCTCGGACGCAATCAGGCCGCCGAATCGGCTCGTGTGCGCTGGTTGGCCCGCTTTCCATCTCATCCCGAAAACGATGTTTACCTGGCCTTCTATTTCGATGCAGCCGGAGATCTTGCCCAAGCGCTCAAACATCAAACACGCGCCGTGGCCGCCGACCCCGAGAATTCTCTTCTCCTGCAGCGCCTGGCACTGTTGCAAGAAAAGGCCGGACTCCGCGCCGAGGCGATCGAGCGCTTGCAAGCCTGGTTGACCCGCCACCCCGGCGACCGGCCGATCCGCGCCCTGCACCACGATATGCTCCTACGCCAAAATTCGGAGATCGATCGTACACGCCTGAGGCCCGGCATTGACGAAACGCCTTCGTCGCCGTAATCTGAAGACAGACGACGCTTTTGCACTTGCATTGAGGAAACGATCAGGATGACCTCCGCGCCCTCCCAACCGACATCGACGGAATCCCCCGCATTCGACAGCCTGGAGTTTGCGGTCGGATTGGGCTGCCCCAACCGCTGCGTGTTCTGTTCGGAGGCCGGTTTTGCCACCCGTTTACCGCAGGAAAGCGTTCGGACCGTCGCCGATCTCAAAGAACATCTGGCGAAGGTGGAAGGCATCGAGCGCATTCAGTTCGGCGGGCAAGAACCGTTGACCAACCCCGAGCTGCCGCAGATGATCGCCACCGCTAAAGCTCACGGCGCACGCGACATCGGTTTGATCACGAGCGGGCGCGGCCTGGGTCGTTCGCAGCCATCGACCAAGTCCGACCTTTTGTCGCGCTTGGTTTCTGCCGGTCTCAACACCCTCGAAATCAGTCTTCACGGTCATTCCGCCGATCTTCACGATGCGCTTACGGCCACGCCGGGCAGTTTCGACGATACGCTCGCCGCCATTTCATATGCCTCCGAATTGCGCCGAGCCGGGGCCGCTTTGCGCCTCACGATACAAACGACGTTGGTCCGTGACAACCTGCCCCACATTCCCGAACTTCTCGCTGTGCTTGCGCCGTATAGGCCGGATGGCGTCGTCGGACTCGCGCTGCAGTTGATGGGACGCGCCGGCGAACAAGCGGAAACGTTGACTCCCGCCTACCAGGACATCATCCGACAAGCCCAAATATGGGACAAGCAGGACTTGCCGCTGCCGTTAACCCTGTCCGGCCTGCCTCCTTGCTTGAATCTTAAACTGCCCGCTCGATTTCAAGGCCGTTTGAACCGCGTGGCTTTCGTCAGCCGCGATGACCGCGTAATCGGAGGACAAGCCGGTAACAAGCAATATGGGTTACCCTGTCGTGCCTGCGTTGCGAAAAGCTTTTGTGAAGGCGTCGAAATCGCCTATTGGGATCTCTTCGGTTGGGATGAATTCGCGCCGATCGATGACACATCCTGGCAAGCAATCGTCTCTCAAACACACGCAGACCGTCAATCAGCGCCGCTCAAACCTTTTCTAACGGAAGCCGCCGCTCGCGCCCTGGTTCACCCTTTCTCCGAGACAAACGCCATCGGAGGCTGGCGACTGACGGATGTACGCATCGAAGAACGCGCCGCCAGGCTGATTTTCACCCGAGAAGACGGCCAACGCCTCCCGGTGCGGCTGGTCGATCCCGTTCACGCCCCCCAAGCCCAGCAACAGGCCGGTATCGCCATCTGCTATGACGGCGAGCGGCTCGAACGGCATCTCGACAAAATCTGGCGGACGGTATCCGGCACGATCTTACGCAATGCACGGCGCTCGGGGGAGAACAAGCCATGAGTTCCCGACTTCCCGTCACTCCGCCGCCGCAAAAAACGGTCGTCGAATTCTCCGTGGGCGTCGGTTGCCCGCACCGTTGCCTGTTCTGCTCCGATCACGAAAACCGATTAAACGCCGCGCAGATCGCAATCCGACGACCCGACGAACTTGAAGCACGGCTTGCCACCGTCGAACCCGGTAGCCTGATCCGTTTCGGCGGATTCGAGCCCACCACCAACCCACGGCTGGCCGAGTTCATCGCCCTGGCGAAAACAGTCCATCCCCGAAGTATCTCGGTGGGAACCAACGGCCGCGCCCTCTCCGACCGCGCCTATCTTGACCGCTTGATCGACGCCGGAATGACAACCGTCGAACTGAGCATCCACGGACACACAGACGCTCTGCACGACCGCCTGTGCGGTAAAACCGGCGGATTTCAACGGGTGCGCCAGGGGCTGGCCAATCTGCAATCGGCCAAACAGGCAGGCGAACAAATCGATTACTTCACCCAAACCGTGGTCAACCACTATAACGCGCCACAGCTTGAGTCTATCGCCCGTTTCCTCGGCGGATTTTCCCCGCATACCGTCGTCATGCTCGGTCTCAAATACATCGGTGCCGCCAAACCGCGCTTTCAAGAACTGGTCGAGCGGTATGACAAGCTGGTCGAAAACGTCAATCGATGGGATCTTGCGCAACTCCCGGCTCGAACCGCCTTCCAGCTTTTCCCCCATTGTATCCTCGTGCAATTACCCCGCGCCCTTTTCGGATATACCGAACTGCTGGATTTGCGCCAAAGTGAAAAAGGATCAAGCACTTGGATCTCCATGCACGACTACGCCAAACAACCGGCCTGTCAAACCTGCGCCTGCCAGGCATTTTGTTTCGGCGTACCCAGCCTCTATGCCGAGCACTTCGGCTGGAGCGAGTTCAAGCCGGTCACCGCGAAACGATGGGATACGTTTTTCCGAACAGAGGCTTTGTTTTTGTCCAGACACGAATTGGAAAGGCTGGTCGCCCCCTTCTCCACCCAAACACCGCGCGCCGGATGGTGGCTCGGGGAGATCGAACAAAGCAGCGATCAGGTTCGCTTGACTTTTCACAACGAGCGTGGACAAACTGTCGGACTGAAACTCCGCCATCGAAATGCTTCCGCGGAAGGAGTATTTTCGAGCCGGTTCGCAATCTGTTTCGATGGAACCGAACTTCCTTCGGGAACCGCTGCATTTTGGGAAACCCTGGTAAAAGTAATCCAAACCAACGACCGTCACCTCACGAAATAGTCATTCGCGGTTTTCGCGATCACCCAAACGCGTAAGGCATGAATGCTTCTTCCTAATCCGCCCGTTTCTATATGTAATTTCAGTACATTGACTAGCAAACAGGAGTGTGTTAGCATTTCGGGATAATCATGACAACAAGAGAAATAGGCATGTTGACAGACAACCAAATCAACGAGTTGCGACAGGCGATCGGAGATTATCAAAACCGGATTCAGTTAACCCTCGCCGCAACAAGCCCAGACGACCTATTGGGAAGGGAACTGAAAGATTTTGTTAGCGAAATTAAAGAGCACTTCCCAGCTATCGAAATTAGCGAAATCGTCTCCGACAGCGAGCTCTCCTACCTGGCCTTATCCGGTCCTCATGGAGAAGGCGTCCGTTATGCGGCACTCCCTCTGGATGGAGAATGGGCCCCCTTCATCGCCACATTGGCGGCTGCTGCCGATATCGAATGCCAAACGTTGAAATACACCCAGCAATATGCGGCACGCTTCAAAGAGCTCGTGCTTGAAACAGAGGTTTATGTTACTCCCCAATGTCCTCACTGCGCCCAGATGGTTACCTACATGAACGCCATCACGCTACTGAACGAGGGTCTCACAACATGGATCATCGACGCCTCGCGCTTCATGAAAAGAGCGACCGAACTGGGCATTCGCTCCACTCCGACGTTGGTCATCGACAAGCAAATTCGCTGGGTGGGCCAAACCAAGCTGGAGGATTTACTCACGGTTTTGGGTCCCGATCCCCAGCCATGGGTCACAACGTTGAAATCCCAACTGACCAACGGAACGTTGGAAGACTTGCTTCCCACATTGATTGAAAAACCCGATGCCATTCGCGCATTACCCAAGTTATTGCAGGAACAGGAAATCAGCCTGCACATGTCTGTTTTACGTATCGTCGAAGAACTTACCGTAACCCATCACGATCTCGCCTGCCTGATGGGGCCATCTCTATGCGAACTATTGCGCAACGACCAGCCGCAAATACGGGGAGATGCCGCCTACGCAATCGGTCTTTTAGGGGATGAGTGTTTCAAGGAAGTCTTGCGAAATTGTCTGGGGGACCCCGACCCCGATGTGCGCGAAACTATTGAAGAAGCTATCGAAATGATCGCCGAACAGAATCGCGGATAACACCCATTCCTTAGCATGAAACCCAAAACGGCGGTCCCACACAGGACCGCCGTTCGATGTTGCTATAGATCGGAAGATTAGGCAGGATTCTTTTTCATGAAGTCCACCATGAAAGCAGCCAGGGTTTCCGCTCCCTCGATCGGCATGGCATTGTACAATGAAGACCGGCAGCCGCCGACACTTCGGTGGCCCTTCAGTCCGTTCATTCCGGCAGCCAAGGCTTCGGCGACGAACTTGGCTTCCAGTTCCTCGCTCGGCAGGCGGAAACAGACGTTCATACGGGAGCGATCTTCACGATTGACCGGGCACCGGAAGTAAGTCGAATTATCGTCAATGGCCTTGTAAACGATGTTCGAACGCTCATCGGCGCGCTTGTCCATCCCCTCCAAGCCACCGTTGTCGCGCACCCACTCCAGAACCAGCTTCATCATGTAAATCTGGAACATGGGCGGTGTGTTGTACATGCTGTCTTTACTCGCATGCAAATCGTAACGCAAATACGACGGAATATCGGTTCGCGCCTTCTCAAGGATATCGTTGCGGATGATAACCAGCGACATACCGGCAGGACCGAGATTTTTCTGGATACCGCCATAGGCCAATCCAATGCGGCTCCAGTCTACTTTCCGCGACATGAAATCCGAACTCATATCGGCAAAAATCGGCACCCCGTTCGTCTCGGGCAACTTGTGCAGCTCGGTCCCTTTAATGGTGTTATTGGTCGTGAGGTGTAGATAGGCGGCCTTCGGATCCACCTTGAAATCCTTCGGGATCGTCATGAATTCATTGGGTTTACCGGTGGCGATTTCACGCGCATCGCCAATCAGTTTGGCATCGTTGTAAGCCTTGGTCGCCCACGTTCCGGTATTGATGTACTCAGCAAAGGAACCGGGAGCGAGGAAATTCATCGGAATCATGGTGAATTGCAAAGTAGCGCCGCCGCCGATGAACAGAACCTTGTGGGTTTCGGGCAACTCGTAAACATCGCGGACCAACTGCATGCAATCCATATGAACCTTGTCGTAGATTTTACCACGATGGCTCATTTCAAAGAGCGACATTCCGGCATTCTCGAAGTTCACGAATTCGGCCTGCGCCTTTTTGAGTGCCTCAAGCGGCAAAGTGCAGGGTCCCGCGGCAAAATTATAAATCCGTTCGGGCATGGCCTTCTCCTCGTTCGTTCTTAAGCACGTCTCTATGTGGAAGCCGACATCCGGCCCCGCATGCTCCCAATGGGCCTGAGGGTATTCGGGGCACAAGATGATGTCAATACTTTTCCGACCTCCTTTTAATTTCCCTCACTGACGATTGTCATGGTTTTCAGGCACGACTTTTGCCATACTACTGACCCCTGATCAAGGAGGACTGCCCAAATGAAAGATGGTCTGTGGATTATCGGATTCTTCGCCCTGTGGTTCATTCTCAACCGCTGGATACTTCCGCGTCTCGGCGTCAATACCTGAATGTCGGACTCCTGTCGCGTGCCGACACCCGAACCCGATTCCGTCCTTGTCAAAGAAAAGCCGAGCGCAGATGAAAAAGCCGCTTCCAAGCCTTCTGAAGGCGAGCCTCCATCCGTTTAAAAGAATTCGCCAAGTAAAGGGAAAATCGGTACAATCGCGCGATGTTCAACCCCGAACTGCGAGGCGTCCCGATGCCCACCCCAATCGACCTGCGATCCGACACGGTCACCCAGCCGACCCAAGCCATGCGCGAAGCCATGTTCTCTTGTGAAGTCGGCGACGATGTCCTGGGTGAAGACCCCACTATCAACAAACTTGAAAACGAAGCGGCAGAATTGCTGGGAAAAGAAGCCGCCCTGTTCATCCCATCGGGCACCTTCGGCAACCAATGCGCGATCCTGACTCATACCCATTCGGGCAATGAAGTGATCCTGAGTGAAAGCAGCCACATCGTCCAGCACGAAGCCGGAGCGTCGGCTCTGATTTCACGGGTCCAGCTTCGATCCGTACTGCCGGAAAACGGTCGTTATCTCAAACCCGACGACATCTTTCCGCGTCTGCGTAGCGGTGACGATATCCACTACCCGCGCACCGGGTTGATATGCCTGGAACAAGCCACCGCCATGGGAAACGTCATGCCCATGTCGGCGCTTGCCGACCTACATTCTCTGGCGGATGAACACGACGTCCCCATCCATATCGACGGTGCGCGCTTTTTCAACGCCGCCACCGCTCTCGACGTCGATCCCGCCGAAATGGCCAACTATGCCGACTCTATCACTTTTTGTCTTTCGAAAGGGCTGGCCGCCCCGGTTGGTTCCATCCTGGTCGGCACCCGCTCCTTCATCGACCAGGCTCGCCGAAACCGTAAGATCATGGGGGGCGGTATGCGTCAGGCTGGCTTCATGGCCGCTGCCGGACGTCTTGCCATCCACGATATGCGTTTACGCTTGAAAGACGATCATCGCCACGCCCACCTGTTGGCCGAATCACTCAGCGCTGTACCGGGCGCACGAGTGACGCGCCCGGTGGAAATCAACATGGTTTTCGTACAGTTGCAGACCGGCAAACTATCCGACGACAACTTCGTCGCACGCCTGCAAGCGGAAGGCGTGCTCACGTATCCCCCCGAAGGCGGCGAATACCGTTTCGTCACGCATGCAGGCATTTCGGAAGCCGATATCCAACACGCCGCCGCCACAATCCGCCGCATATTGGACGAGGTCTCGGCTAAATGAACACGGATCTAAAAACCGAACTGTTCGGTCTGGTCCACTCGTTGGGTTTCCCACTCGTCGGAGTCGCTCCGCCCGTTCCGGCCCCTCGTCATTACACACGTTTCCAGGAATGGCTGGACGCCGGTTTTGGAAGCGACATGCCCTATCTGGCAACGCGTCGCGATAGGAGCGAAGGAGCGGACCGCATCTTGCTTGGCGCGCAGGCCGCCCTCGTCTTGGGCCTGCCCTACAAACACCCGACCCCCTCTCGTCCCGTTGCCGGGCGAACGGGACGCATCAGCCGTTACGCAACAGGACGTGACTATCATCGGATTTTCGAGAGCGCTTTCAAGAAATTGACACCCTGGATGACCCTTCAAGGCGGCACACAACGGGCCTACGTCGATTATGGACCGGTCATGGAACGAGCGTTGGCTCAGGCCGCCGGATTAGGCTTTGTTGGAAAAAATGCCTGCCTGATCAATCCCGACTACGGCTCTTACGTTTTCCTCGGCGTGATCCTGACCACCCTGCCCTTGCCCGTCGACAGCCCGCTCGAATCACAGTGCGGCGATTGTTCGCTCTGCTTAAAGGCTTGTCCGACAGGCGCGCTACACGCAACCCATAGCATCGACCCACGTCGCTGCATCAGCTTCCATACCGTTGAAAATCGGGGTGAAATCCCCGCTGAGATTATGGATCGAATGGGAAATTGGGTGCTCGGCTGCGATGGCTGCCAGGAAGTGTGTCCCTTCAACCGACAAGCCCGGGAAAGCCTGCACCCCGATATTCTGCTTGAACGAATTCCCCGCCACATCGACCTCGCCACGGTCCTAACCTGCCCCGAAAACGACTTTGTTGCCCGTTACGCCGGTACCGCCGCCATGCGTCCGAAATGGACGGGATTCCTTCGAAATGCGGCGATTGCAGTCGGAAACAGCGGACGGACAGAGCTTCTCGACGCACTGGCGATCGCCCAGTCGCAAACGACCGACACAGTCATCCGGCATGCCATCGAACGCGCGCGTCAACGACTGAACGAGCGATCACACAAGTCCCCCTGATTACATCACGATTACCGGTTTTTTAGAATTGCAGACGATACGCATCCAGACGCAGAAGCCAATGCAAAGGCAGGATGGTCCCCATGTTGCCAACCGTAAGCCGCTGGTCCGCCCTCTGGCTCTTGCCGCGGGGTGCCGCAATCTTCACCTGAACTCCGCGCGCAGGGAGACGAGATTTGCCGGAAACATTGAAAGACAAAATGCGACGATCCCCTCGAATCGTCAAACGCCCATCTTCCGGGTATTTGACCTTCCGTTCCCATTTTTCGTTTCTCACCGATGAGTAGAACGACCAGGTATAGTCGCTTTGCGGCAGATGATCGGTTCGTACCACCATTCGCACCTGCCAATCTTTCCCCTTCTCGGTTTGAGCGGCTAAACAGCCCAAGACGGTAAAATCGTCACCGAGTTTTTTGTAAATTTTTCGAGTCGGTTTCTTCAGACCGCTCTTCTGCATAAGAGCATTGAGTTGCGCTTCGCGATCCACCTGGTTCTTGATCCGGCTCGCCAATCCATCCAAACGATCGGCTTCACCGAGGGGTAAGGTTGCGCAATGAAGCTGGAAATCATCCTTATGATTTTTCGGATCCACGACTTTGAAGCTATCGTAATACTCCATACCGGTGGTCAGCTTCCAACGCTCGAACGGGACACCCATGTCGAATTCGGCCGTGTAAAGCCAACCCGGTTTCCAAAACGATGAAGGCACATCGAACGGCTGTTCCCGTTTGTGCGTTTTGAACTTACCCTTGAATGCTTCGGTTTCCGTCTCCGGACGCGCCTCCCAAGTTGCAAAGTAATTCTGATCCAGCTTTTTATTGGCGCTATAGACCAACGTCACTCGCTGAGCACCGTCCGGTTCGCGTAAAAGGCGATAACCGACCAGCTTGATTCCACCGGGAAGTTTGATCGGTTTTTTCGGGGTATCGAGCCCCTTCATGACACTATCCGTATCGGGCTTCTCTCCTTTGGATTTCGCGTAGTTGTACTCCGCAATCGCCTTGTGCAGCGGATCGGGAACCTCCGCACCTTCAATCGTCTTCAGACGATGGTAATAGGCATCCTTGGAACGGTCGAGCTTGAGTGCATAATCCAGCGAACGCCAATGATCGGTAACGACTTCAACCTTTCCACGAGAATGTCCGGTGAAATAACGGAAAAGATCGGAGCGTGCTTCGCGCTTGAGTACCCGCACCTCGGTATGTTCCAAACGCTCGCCGGTAAGGTCGAAAAGGGCAAAATCTCGGTAGCGGATATGCGCATTTTGCTTGAGAAGCGGACCTAAAAAACGGATGCGGATCTTGTGAACATAGGTCAGAAAAGCCTTGTACTTCTTATCGGCGATCAAACCAGGTAATTTCTTGAGATCGCTGGAACTTTTGTTGGCACGGTCGAGATAGAACCACTTGGCCGGGTGATGCGGAATTTTGCTCAACACCATCCATTCATCCGGCTTCACAAGCGCCTGCACCATCGGACCTAGCGCTTTGTAATAATAACGGAATTCATACTGCTCGCTGTTGCGGTTGAACATCAGCGGCTCGGTGTACTCGAACATCGGCGAGCAATGCTTGGCATGAATCTTGGGTATCGCGCAAACCAAGGTCGGCACCAGCGCCAAAAGCAGCAGGAGATTCACCGCAACTTTATGACGACGGCCTAGCAGCAAACTCATGTTATGGAGGCTCACCCCGGAGACAATCGCAAGAATCGGCACGAAATACAACGCCCCATACTCGTGATGCATCAAGGCTTGCTTCAACGGTCCGAGATACGCAAGCGCCGATCCGAGAAAAACAAGAAAATAACCGTCGAGACGCGTCAAGGTTCTTGTAATCACGCGCGGAACCACGTCCAGCAAGTAAAAGGCGGCCAGGACATAGGGTACCGGCGTAAAGAAATCAAGGTACCCATCCCATTTCTTCAGAACCTTCAAAAACCCTTCATTGCCGACACGCGCCCGGCTATTGTATGTGCTGATCCAAGCATCGACCGATTCTTTCCAGTTGAACATCAACCAGACCATCAAGGCGGTGCAGGCAAGCACGACCAGAGCAAAGAAAATAGCAATTCCATTGCGTCGGAAAAAGCCGGGAAGACGGTCACGCTCCAGATTGAGTTGAGTCAACATGTAAAGGAAGAAGAAAAAGAAAAAAGGCAAAGCCGGCCAATCGGTGAACACTCCCGTCAACACACCCAGACCCATCAACCCGATCCAACGCCAGCCTTTCGCTTCACGCCAACGCTCCCAGCCATAGAGAACACAGGCCATGGCGAAAAAGACCATAGTCTCAAAATTCACCAAATTGACGTACGTAGCCATGATCGGCATAAACGTCCAGAAAAAAAGCACAAGAAAGGCGGTCCGGTCACCGGATGCACGACGAAACGCCCCCCAGAACATCAGAAATGCGGCGCATGACAACAGGACAAAGGCCAGACGAGCCTGGAACTCTCCCTTCCCGAGCAATCCGTACCAGGCCGACAGATACACCTGACTTCCGGGCGGATGGTGCCAATAGAGATCCGGCTTTTCGGGCAATCCATCCTTGCCGCGTGTCTCTCCGGGATTATCGTAGGTACGTAAGCCCGTTTCGACATAGCCGTACTTTAAATAATTGAGCGCCTGCACGCTTCGGCGAGCACAGTTCCAGCCCTTGTGATGCCAGAGAAAAGCATCGGCAATGTTGGCCAAGCACAGAAACACATAAATCAGAAACAACAGTTGGGTAGCACGCTGCCAGAAATGGGAAGGTCCATCGGCGGTGAATTTCACTGCGGATGAAACCGGTTTGATTTTTTTGCGCCTTTTTACCTCAGAGTCAGTTGCATCGGCTTGACTCGCGTGGAGCACAGGCATCTCCACATCCAAAATACCAGTTGGTTCATCCGCCAAGGTCTCCGCAGGTTCCGTTCTCTTTTCGGACCAATCAAGCGGGTCGGCCAGCTCAACACGCTCAGCCGCCAAACCTTCCGGTGACTCTTGCGGTCCACTTTCACGCAGGCCCAGATCCGTCGGTTCGACTTGCGCACTCAAATCGGCATCGGAAAGGCCTTCGGGGTTGAGCGGCACAAACTCCGGCGCAGGCCTATCTTCAACTGGCGTAGAGGGCGGGAGAGTTGGGGGTGTAGGTTGGCGGCGGTCCGATTCACTCACGGGTCGTCTCCGGTAAAAATTGCGGCCGCAGTCAGGCGGTCCGGTTGTGGTAGCGAAAGCCAGAAGGCATACCCGATCAGACCCATGGCCAGATTGAATACGACAAACATCAGCAGAGAAAAACTCAATGCCGCTTCTTGTCCAACAGCCTGCAATCCAAACAGATAAATAATAGCCGCTTCGCGTGTCCCCAGCCCGGCCGGGGAAATCGGCAGCATGGTAACAAAAATAGTGATCGGTATTATCATCCCCAGCACCCAAAAGTCAAGCGGGACGTCGATGGCAAAGGCGATGTCCTCACACTGAACAAAGTATATGCCATAGGCCAGAATAGTAAAAAGAATACCCAACAATAACCGAGGCTTAACAAGTTGAAGGACGCCTTCGGTGAATTCTTGCTGCATCCGTTCGGCTTCGTTGGTGAATCGTTTCAGGAACGTGAAACGAAACATCAAGCCGACTCCCCAACGGACAACTCCGGCATGCAGAGTCAACAGCGGAGCCAAGGCAACCAATGCCGCTGCAACCAAAGTTATGGCCGATAAACGGTCAAGCAGATTGAGCCACCACATCCCGACAAATCCCAAGATAAAGATCACCCAAAGATCCATCAGTCGGTCGGTCAACACACTGGCCATAGAACGGGACTTGCTCATGCTGGTATAGCGTTTGACGTACCAAACCTTAATAAATTCGCCTAGATGCCCCGGAGTCACCGCTCCAAAAAAATTGGCCGCCATATAAACGCGGAAAGCCAGTAACGGTTTGATTACGATCCCTTCACTCAGCAACAACTGTCGCCAGCGCAACGAACGTAAATAAAACAGGGGAAAACACAAAGCCACGACCAGTCCGAGGCGGGGAAAATCAGCGGAAGCAATAATACCGAAGACTTGGCGCAGATCCACGCGAATCAGGATCAGGGCCAGCAAAACCGGACCGATACAGCGAAGAGTCCATTTGCGCCAAGCGCGCGAATGAGGGGCTTTGGGCGCCACGGCGCTACCTCTCGCGGTTGCCCTGACGAAGCAGGGAGATCATATCGGCCATTAAACCGAGCAGAAAAACAAATAATGCAAACAAAACGGTAAACAAACCGAAATGCGGGAAACGATTCTGTAGTACCACTTCAATGGTCCCCAGCAATCCACCGGCCAAGAGGAAAAAGAGAGTGGCGGGAAGAAAAATCCGCATCGGCTCGAAAAGCATCGTAATACGCATAATCAAAAACAGGGTTTTGAAACCATCCCGCAAATACCGCACGCTGGAACTGCGCCCCTCACGTTTGCGAACCGTAATGGGGAGATAGTGAACCTCGTAACCACCTTTAAGAAAGGAAATCATCGAGGTTGTCGAAAGCGAAAACCCATTGGGAAATAGATGAATGAATTTAAGTAGTTCGGAACGTCTGAAAACACGGAACCCACAGTTTAAATCCCGAATGGTCTTACCCGAAAGTAATTCGGCGGCGCGTGTGAGTGCCCACTTCCCGGGACGTCTGGACATAGGCCGATCACTGTCTTCATCGCGCACACCGGTTAAGAAATCATGCCCTCTGGCAGCTTCGACCATGGCGGGAATATCGGCCGGATTGTGTTGTCCATCGGCGTCCATGGTGAGAATATACTCGCCTTTTGCTTCCCGGAAACCGCGCTTGAGCGCTCCGCCATACCCGGTGTTCGCTTGGCTGACCAGCCGAATATCGGCATATTGACGCACGATGTCGGCCGTGCCGTCGGTTGAGCCATCGTCCACAACGATGATCTCCCAAGCGTTGGATTGACGTAAGGTGTCGAGTTCCGGAAGGATTTTCGGCAGACCTTTCTCTTCGTTGTACGCGGGTATGACAATACTGACTTCGATAGACATCCGCTATTTTCCTCGTGTTAATCTCATGGCCTGAGCCGTCCGGTCCCAAGCCTGCACCGCATCGGACGGAAAGTACTTGTGTACACAAAAAGCCGTTCAAAGGCAAGAACTTCTACAGCGAAGGGCGTGTCATTCTCCCCGAATCAAGTCGGGATCGATCACCTCATAAAGATCCATCCAATACGGAGAAAGATCGAATAAGGAGTTGTCGCGCACTTCGGCTCGATGCAGTAGGCGCATATTCCGCTTTTTGAGTGGGTCAAACACCCCTCGGGATAGCGCGAAATGGGTAAAGCGCTCACGTCTGAAGGCTTCCATGCGGGTTTTGTCAAACAGATACTCCCAGTTGTTGAGCCCAACCAGATCGATGGTTCGCCGTTTTCCGAAATATCTGATCGCTCCCGCGTCGTTTGTTCCCAACACCGCATCGGGCTGAGTCAGGTTGTTGATAAGTTTACCGACCGTCACATTGAGGGCATCGATATCGTGACAGTTATCGGCATAACGAACTCGACTCTCGGGCAGGCCGATCAGGTTCAACATGATTAGCACGCCTCCCCCAGCCAAAACGGCCCAACGATACCCCTTGCCTCGTCCCGCAATCATCCCCGTACCGAGCGCCAGGGGATAGAATAGCAGCGGTAACACAGGCACGAAATAGCGCGTCCAGTAGAAGGCTTGCGGATCACGCACCACCCGTGTCAGCGATACGGCCAGAAGCAACACGAAGGGAGCTAACACCAGAAACAGAGCACCTGGATCGGGTTTGTCATCCGAGGCATCGCGCCTTACCATTCCCACCAGACCAAACAACAATAACGGCAACCCCAGCCCCCACGCAACGGGCGACCAAGGTCCGACAATATCGATCAGAACGGTGGGAAGCATAGCGATAGCCCCCCCCAGATCCGAAACCTTGTTGTAAGCCGTATTGGGCAAGGGATGTCCGTTGGCCATGAAGCAGAAGACCACCCACCCGGCAACAGCAAACAATGTTGGCCCAAACAATTTACAGATGGCAACCGGTCGTTTTGTTGTGGGGTCAAACCACAAAGGCAAAATCAGCAAGGGTAGCAAAGCGAGAGCCTCGGGACGCGCCAGAACGGCTCCGGCAAAGACAATGCCGACCCACGTGTGTCGGCGCAACGTCATGGCATAACCGGTGAGAAGTAAAAGCAAGGATGCCAAAGACGTCTCCATGCCGGATCCCATTGCGAAAGCCATGTGGCGATCGAGTATAAACCAAAGCGGGATGCCAAACACCACCAAGACCGGCAAAGGCTTTCCACCCGAGCGTGCCCGCCCAAGCGCGGCCATCAATACCCAGGCACAGGCGGCGGTCAAAAACCAGCCGGTCAGTTTGATGGGCAGCACAGGCGGCCCAGCGACAGGCCAGATCAGGTGCCAGAACGCCAGGATCGTCATCCAAAGAGGGCTGGTGAATCCCGCCTCGATTCGGTCGCTGTAGATCGGCCAACCGGTTTCGGCCACGGCACGCCCATAAACCATGTGAATCCAGGCGTCATCCAGCGGGAAAGACGCCCATACTCCGCCACCGGCCGTATTGAACGCGACACCCAAACCGATAACCAGCGCCAGAGTCGACGCCCCGAAAACGATAGTCGGCTTGTTGATGCCGGGTTTATTGGGAAGGTTCACCTTCAACCCCGTGGGAAATAAACCGAGTAGGAGAGTTTTCAAGAAGCCGTAGACTCACACGCCTTGAAGTCGTCGCGGAACAGTTCCATGATTATCTGATCGCGCCACTCCCCTTTGATAAAGCGGTGTTCGCGGTAACGACCGACCTCACGAAATCCGACCGTTTCATAGCAGCGAATAGCGCGCGCGTTATGACCGAAGACGTTCAGATGGATTTTGCGCAGATTAAGCGTATTGAACGCATAATCGGCCATAATACGCATGGCCTCACGTCCATAGCCTTTGTCCCACTCCTGCACGTCTCCGATAAACAAACCGATCATGGCATGCCGGTCGATGGATTTAATCTTCATCAAGCCGACATTGCCGATGAGGTGCAGCGGCTTCCGAACCCAGATCGCCGCATGTACGGCCACACTTAGCGGAGACCGCAACATACTATCGAGGATTTCGACTTCTTCATCCAGGGTGATCGGACGGTGCAGATTCAGGAAATTCGCGACTTCCTCATCATTCAGCCAGCCCGCATACAGCGGCGCGTCCTGACGACTCAACGGCGCGAGAAAAAGACGTTCACCCTCCAGAAACACCGGGAAAGCCTTCCGGTCCATCAAGGTCCTCCACTTCGAACGATCTAAATCGAAACGCAATAATTCATCGATTGTACGCAGGACCGGCTTTAATGGCAAGCCCGAGCTTCTATAAAATTTAATGGTCCGGAATTTCGTCTCAATGCAAAGCATCAAATACAAAAAGCGGAATCCAATCGGCTTCCAGCTGCGCGCCATAACTCTTAGCGGCACTCCACCGGCTTTTGATTTCTTTCAGTTGGTGATTTTCGCGAACAGCACGACAGATCGCCAACACCCGGCTGTTGTCGCGGCTTTCCTCTTGGTTGTTCGAAGTGTAACGAACACCAACAAGCGGCAGGATCTTGACCGTATCTTCCGTTTGCGACTCGATCAGATGGCACAATCCGCCCTCGAAATAGTAGTCGCAACCGGGTGATTTTAAGTCCGGCTCATTCAATAAAACCACATTCAAGTTGGGAAAATGGTAGGGCAGCCGCCCGGGGGGCGGTCGAAAACCGACATCCAAGTCTTGATGCGGTCCTTCCCAGCGATGGTTGAGCTTGGGATCGAGCATACAGAGAGTCGCATCTTGGGGAAGAGTCTCGGCGACCTCGGCTAGAAACTGTTGCTCGGCCCGAAAGCTTGGTTGATTGTATGGAGAAAAGGTTGCCAGAGCTTCAAGAAAACCTACAAAAACAATCGAGATCAGCAGAAAGCCTTTTAAAAAAAGCGAACGCCCTTCAAACAAGCGAACAATTCCCTCGGCAACCAGCAGCAAAACGAGAACCATGGGAGCCAGAAAATATCGGATGGTCAGGATGGTATCCGGAGCCAGACGTTTAAACGCCAAGGGTAACGCCGCCGCCCAAATCGCCCCAAGCAGTAACCATAGAAACGTCGGCCGGGTTCGCCAAAGCGCAATACCACCCAATACCGCGAGGACCGTGGCCAATCCCTGCAACGGCAACGTGGACAAACCGTCCAGGATATCGAGCGGAAATAACAACCAGCGAAACACGCTGATGTCCGGGGAGCGCATCTCCGTACCGTGATGAACGGCAACCCACGTGGAGGCGAGGATACCGACGGCGAAGAGAGTCCCCAGTTCAAGGATCGTTGCCTTCGATCGCCATTTTTTCGGAGGAAACATGATCGGCCAGATCAACAGCCAGTGGGTGGTATCCGGGCGAAACGTCACCATCAGTAGGCTGGCGGTAAGCAAGGAAAAGATCCACCTCGCTTTGGCCTCTCGCCCGTTTTTCCAGCAAATCCCCACCAACAACCACGCCATCAAAGCTGGGGTATGAGGAGAATCCGTGGACCCGGACTCCCATAAGACCGGGCACACAGCCAGCAAAGCACCAGCTGTCCATTGTGTTGCAAGACTGAAACGAAGTTCAGCGGCCAAACGCATCAGCAGAGGCACACACGCCGCGCCCGTTATCGCCCCCAAGACACACATCCAGGAAAACAAGGGGATGTCGGTCAGCCCGTTCTTTTCAACCAGGGCCTGTAAAACCATGTAAGCCGGAGAAAGCCAACCGAAGACGTCCCCATCTGAAAGGCTGAATGTCGGCGAATACCAATTGGCCAACCGGGGAGCTGTCATGAATCGCAACACCAGGGCCACCACGAACAGCAAGACCGAAAAAGAACGGTTCGGCATGGATTCGCGACGCATGATCATCCACTTTCTCAGTGTTTGCGAATACGCAGAATCAACCCGTTGAGATAATCGCCTTCCGGGTGGCGCAAATCCACGGGGTGATCGAGACCGGGCCCCAATACGCGCAGGACGGCGGCTTCGTGCCCGCTGTCAACGGCCGCACTGAAAACCATCTTGCGGAACAGCGTCGCATCGATAAAGGGGGAACAGGAAAAGGTGAACAAAACCCCGTCGTCGATCATCAGCATCGCGCGTCGATTGAAATCCTTATATGCCCGCGCGGCGCGGTCGACGCTGTTGCGGCGCTTGGCCAGAGCGGGGGGATCGCAGACCACCACATCGAAACGTTCTCCCGCGCGTTCCATCTCAGGGAGAATCTGTTTGACGTCGGCCACTTTCGCGACGCTCGTCGACGAGAAATCATTCAATTCAATATGCCGGGCAAGCGATTCCATGGCCGGGGCACTCGAATCCACCGACACCACCTCGCGCGCACCGCCTTTGAGCGCATTGAGCGAAAAACCACCGGTGTATGCAAAGAGGTTGAGAACCCGCGCATCCTTGCAGAAATTCCGCAATGCCAAACGGTTATCGCGTTGGTCGAGGTAAAAACCGGTTTTCTGACCCGCCGCCACATCGACATCGTAAAGCAGTCCGCCCTCGCGAATCCGAATGAGGTTTTGCGTGGGGTCGCCGCCATCCAAGCGACCCTCTTCAAGCGACATGCCTTCCTGATTCGATGCTTCGGCACGCGGACGCAACCAGAGTCCTTGGAGGAGGTCCGGCCCCCAGATTTCGCGCAGGGTGTCGACCAACCAGTCTAGACGCGCTCCCACCCAAAAAGCCAGAGGCTGAATGACCAGATGCCCGGCGTAGGCGTCGATGATCAAACCTGAAAGCCCATCGCCTTCACCGTTGACGATTCGGAAGGCGTCGGTTTCGGCCGGATCGAACAGGCGACGGCGCGACTCGATGGCACGCGTCAAACACTGTTTGACCCGCAACCGCGCGCGATCTTCCGTCAGGTGACCGGGGGCAAGCAGACGCACCCGAATCGCACTTTGGGGATTGTAGAAGCCGCTGGCCAACGCTTGCCCGTTGCTATCGGTCACCACGACAATTTCACCAGGAGCCGCTTCGCCTTCAACACGCTGCACCGATCCGGAAAAGACCCAGGGGTGACCCTGACGCACCGAACGGTCTCGTTTCGCCTTCAAAATCACACGCGCAGGGGTTGATGTCGCATTGTCACTCATTATCGGAACCTTTGCTAGCGTTCGCGCGCCGTGCGCCATCGCTGAATTTCCATCATTAAAGAATCTTCGGCCTCTTCTTCGGTAACCGTATGCAAGGCTTCACCTTTTGCAAACAACCGCCAGCGCGTTCCGGCGCAGGCCAACCCGAGATCGGCCGCCGCCGCTTCACCGGGGCCATTGACCTCACAACCCATTATCGCCACGGTCAACGATTCGTGCATCCCCTGCAAGCGCTGCTCGATTCGCGCCGCCAGTCCCGGCAGATCCGACGCACGACAACGACCGCAGGTCGGACAGGCCACCACGCGGCAACCGGGAGTCCGCAGGCCCAGAGATTCCAGCAACGTCCGCGCAACTTGAACCTCCTGGACCGGGTCGCCAGAAAGAGAAACCCGGATCGTGTCGCCGATCCCCTCGGCCAGAAGCACCGCCAAAGCCGCCGCCGAACGCGCCGTACCGGTAACAGGAGGACCGGCCTCCGTCACGCCAAGGTGCAAAGGAACCTCGCTTTGGGCCGTGAAAAGCCGATTGGCGGCAATCGTCACGATCGGATCGGATGCCTTCAGGCTGACCTTGACCTGGTCGTAACCCATTTCCTCGAAAAGCGCCAATTCCTTCATCGCCGAAGCGACCAAGGCCGCAGGCGTGATGCCATGGTGTTCCGCATGGATGCGTTTATCGAGCGACCCGGCATTGACTCCGATGCGAATGGGTATCTCGCGTTCTTTGGCCGCTTCAATCACCGTCCGAGCCCGATCATCGCCCCCCAGATTTCCAGGATTGACGCGCAGTCCGTCCACCCCTTGTTCCAAGGCCAAAAGCGCCAAGCGATAGTCGAAATGGATATCGGCAATCAGCGGAATGCGGATGCGTGCCCGCACCCGGCCTAAAGCTTCGGCATCGTCACGGTTACGCAGGGCCACCCGCACCAGATCGCAACCCGCCGTCTCTAGTGCTACAATCTGACTGACAGTCGCCTCGACATCACGGGGTCGATGAGTAGTCATGGATTGGATGCTGATGGGCGCATCTCCACCGATCACACACGGCCCCACACGAACGGATCGTGAAAACCGCCGGGGAGCGCAAACCGAAATGGTATTTTTGTCGTTCATGCAAATTTCTCAAAGCAGACGGCACCAGCGGAATGGCGTGCTCGTCGTATCCCTGAAAAAGTCAGTATCTTCCCGTACAATCGACACATCGTATGAGGCCAGTCCTTAGGGAACCGCAAAGCTTCCAGGACTGGCCGGCGGTCGTCCTCTCGGGATAATGGAAGTGACCAAACAACCATATATCGGAAGGAACGAATCATGACCGCTGATAAGAAAGTAGCACAGAATCGACTCACATTGCTACAGCTTGCCGAAATGATCTTCCCCGGAAAGAGTGGACACCTAACAGTTGGGTGAATAATGTAGATCGAGCCCGATATACGTTGTACGAATCCCCATCCCCTTCGGGTGCATCACAGGATGTTGCCATTTCCGAGCCCCCTCAAATCCGCTCCTCCCGGGTGACGCCCGTCGGGCATTGTATCGAGGGATCGGGTCTGAAAACCGCGTGGTTCGATACAATTTGCTCCGCAAATCACTCACCACGAGCGGTTTTGACGATCAATCGCAATATTTTGTAATGCACCCATCACTTTCGATACGGGGCGTTTCTCATTGAAGCCATCGTGCAGGTCTGCTAAAATCAGTACTGGGAAATCATTGAAGACCGCCTGCTTCGACCGATATGAATACCGGCGGTTGATAAGGTTTGACAACCACCCGAAGGCTACACCACCCGTAATCAAGGAGGAAGCCATGCGTTGGTCTTACCACTGCCCGATTTGCGGAGCCCATCTAAATCCCGCCACCGAAAATATCGTGTTACTGGCGGATTGCGAATTTGGCCGGGGACTTTTTCTGTTCAACGAAACCCCCGGAAATTACTCCCTGTCGCTTCCGGAAAATATTACTCTCGAAAAAGGACAGATATGGGAATTCCTCTGTCCCGTATGCCGCGGCAATCTGACATCGAAGGCGAATCCGAATATTGCCATGATTCGAGTCATTGTAGATCAGGGAAAAGATTATGCCGTCTTTTTCTCGAAAGTGGCGGGCGAACAGGCCACTTTCGTGGTCAATGCCGAAGGAGCCGAAGTCTATGGTCCCCACGCCGTTCACTACGAAGATATGGTTTGGAACAAATTTTTCTGATGGAATATGCCGTTAGCATCCCGAACACAACCCGCTGATAATCCCGATAAGCATTTTGATGATCCCGGCCGCCTAGCGGAAACGGCACGATTACAGATGTGAGTTGAGTGTAAGTAAAAAGAAAACGATCCGACCCTCCACCCTGAAAACCGGTATTTTTTCGAAGGATGGGGAGGAAGTCGGTGCAAACCCGACTGCCAGGCAATCGTCCGGGCATCTTCGGGTCGGACCGATCGGGGTCTTGCATCTTGCTATGCTCTCTATCCATGGGGAGAGAAGGAAGGGAAGCTCAAAGACCCCTAACTGCTTGAGAAAGAACACGTGACCGGTTCATCGTTCACCTGACAGTGTTACCAGGCTTACATATGATTAGATGGCTTCCCGCGTCCTTTCATTCACTCTTTTTGCACATTATTTGGGCAAACCCATGCCAAACAGCGATGCATCGACAGGACTAGGACACGCCTCTCTTATCGCATATGTTCTAAACGGTCAATTTCATTGATTAAACTTACCAGGTTTCAGAAAAAACCCGGTTTCGGAAGAACTGATCCAGCTTGAGATTGACAATTTCCGGATATTCCAAGGTGGTATAATGGGTTCCGTTTGGAATTACAAAGAAATCGCTATCGGGGATACGCTCATGCATAGCCCGTGACACCGACATAGGAGTCATTTTGTCCATGGTACCCGCCGTCACCAGCGTCGGCACTTTGACCGTCCTCAAAATCGGACGAGCGGAGTGTTCGTCGAGCTTGAGAATCATCCGGAAATAAGGACCGAAGTCGAGACGCCGGAATTCCTGCACCACTTCGCCGAAGAAGTCCTCATTGGCGGTCACAATTCCAAGTGATTTCAAAAACTTGATAGCCCAGTCCTGACCAAGCAGATAACTTGAGAGCGGGGCAAACACCGGAGAAGCGGTGGCCATGCCGTGGAGCGTCCCACGTAAAAGCACGTCGGCTTTGGGCACAAACCCGAAGGCGGTTCGCAAAACGTGCTCGAAAGCGCCGTTGATGAGCGTGAGCGCCTGAATGTTTTCGGGCATACGGCGATAGATCTCCAGACCGATTTCAATCCCCATGCTCCAGCCACCGGTAACGAACGTTTCCTTCTCCCACCCCATCGCACGCACGACCGCCATGGCGTCGTCGACGTGGTCCTCAACACGTAATCGGCCTATATCACTGGGTATTTCTGAATCATAGCACCCTCGCGGATCCCAGGTAACGATGGTCATTTTCTTGTGGAAGTATTCAAACAGATATTTCCAAGACAGAATCGGGGTTCCGAGTCCGGGCGGCAGCAGCCACCGATGGGGTCCGTTCCCGACAATCACCACATTCAAACGTGTTCCATCCCCACTGGGAATCGACATGGTCTCCATCGGCGATTTAATCCGCTCCATCTTCCTACCCTCTTCAGCACTGACTATTTTACAGTGAGCCCAATCACGGCCCGAAAAGTCGCCGTCACGATTTTTCTACCCGATCAGCTTAATCAGTTCCGTACGCATACGACGTAACGCCACCCCGCGGTGGCTAACCACATTTTTTTCCTCGCGACTGACCTCACCCATGGTGCGCCCGCCATGAGAAGCGTGGACGAACACCGGGTCATATCCGAACCCATTGTAACCTTTCGGTTCCCAGGCTATTTCGCCCTCACAGGTTCCTTCCGTGACAATCCGGTGGCCCCGGTCATCCACGTAAACCAGCACACACTCGAAACGGGCTCGCCGTCCCAGTGACGAGTCCGATTTCGCGAGTTCCTCAAGCAGCTTTTCCCGGTTCTTAGCCGAGTCGCTCGGCTCTCCGGCATATCGTGCCGAACGCACCCCCGGATCGCCATTCAAAGCATCCACCACCAGTCCCGAATCGTCAGCCAAGGTGGGTAAGCCGGTCAAGCGGTGATATTCTCTGGCCTTCTTTTCGGCATTGGCCAGAAAAGTATCGCCATCTTCTTCCACATCCGGAATCTCCCCCCAATCATCCAACGACAGCACTTCGAAGGGGCTATCGGAAAGTAAGGATTGGAGATCTTTGACTTTTCCCTTGTTATGTGTGGCTAGCAGCAATTTCATCGAACAACGGTCCTAAAGCTGAGCGCTGCAAGGCGGCCAGATCAGCGCAACCTGCAGCGCAATAATCCATAATGACATTCATCGTCTCACGGGAAAACGGGGCACCTTCGGCCGTACCCTGAACCTCGACCAGCTTGCCCGAGCCGGTCATCACCACGTTCATGTCGACTTCGGCCCGGTAATCTTCGCTGTATTTCAAGTCCAATAACACCTCACCATCCACGACACCGGCGCTGATGGCGGCCAGCGAGTCGGTCAACGGAAGTTCGGCAATCAGTCCCATACTGCGGACCCGATCGAGCGCCAGGACCAGAGCGACGAACGCGCCGGTAATCGACGCCGTGCGTGTTCCCCCATCCGCCTGAAGCACATCACAATCCACGGTAATGGTTTGCTCGCCCAAACGTGTCAGATCGCACACCGATCGCAATGAACGGCCGATCAGGCGCTGGATTTCGGACGAGCGTCCCCCGGTTTGTCGTTCACGGCGAGTGCGCCCCTGTCCGGCTCCCGGCATCATGGCGTATTCGGCCGTCACCCAACCCTGGCCCGTGCCGTTCAGAAAAGACGGGGTACCCGGTTCGGCATGCGCGGCACAGATAACCCGCGTTTCCCCACAGGTAATAAGAACCGAACCATCGGGATATTTTTGAAAGCCGGTTTCAATTTTACCAAGTCGCGCCTGATTTGCAGCTCGTCCATCATCTCGCATAAACGCTCGCTCCTTTTCTGTTCCTTCATCCGAAAGAAGGACGGAGTATACCGACAAGTGGACCCGAGTGTCAATCCAGACGCAGAGCTTATCGAAATAAGGCTACCTCAAAAATAGCTATTCGTTACGAAAACAAAGGATTTTCGAGACCGGGTGTTTTTCACAACCGTAGGCATATCAGTAAGATACGTCGAGGATTGGGGGAAGCGATCCGGCTAGAAAAGAATCGTTCGCAGCAGAATATGGATTTTTAGAGGTAGCCAAAATTCAACACCTTACTTCATCCATACCAATTTTGCGGCACGACACGATCACTCTAAAATTGACAAGCGATCAGGGTTCGGTAAACTTGGGGCCGAATGGGAATCGCCTATCAAAGAACCGGGAGAAAGATCCATGAAACACTTGAAGCTCGTTTTGCTCGGCATGGTAATCATGTTTTCACTCTCCGCTTGTTCGGATTCCGATTCGCCCACAAATGATATCACCGACTTTAAACTCGGTTCTTTTCAGGTCCATGCCGACCTTTCAACCGAACCGGTCCAATTTACGATCCGCCATCAGTCGGCTCCCGACACGATACTCTGGCAATCTCCCGCGAATGGCAATTTCGTAGCCGCCCTGGCCAGCGAGACCGAGATCACCGAAGAACGCGCAACCTATACATTCGACGAAGTCATCAATAACACTTGCGATCAGCTCAGTCTCGACGCTATCAGCCAGAAAGACGAGCAGTCGTTAACCGTATCCGGCCAACTCACCGGAGCGGGTTGCCAAAGCGGCTATACCCTGACATTCACGTCCATTTCACCCAATCGCCTCGATTTCGATCTAGACCTCACCAACGCCGATCCAGCCATCGACAAAGTCATCCTGCGATTTATCAGTTCCGCAGATGAACGTTTCTTCGGCTTCGGCGAACAATTTTCCATTTTAGATCTCAAGGGTTTGACAGTCCCCGTCCTCACCCAGGAGCAAGGAATCGGCCGTGGACTTCAACCGCTGACAGACCTGATCAACGCCGTTTCTCCCGGATCCGCAGGAGATTGGTACACAACTTATGCCGCCGCTCCCTATTTCATCACGAGCCATAAGCGAGGGTTTTTCCTTAAAAACAGCGAAGTTTCGTTTTTTAACCTGGAAGATCCCGATCTGGTCGAGATCAAACTCATGGCGACGGCCATGAGCGGCGCAATTCTGCACGGCCAACAGCCGCTCGACCTCATCGAAGCTTATACCGATTACGCAGGCCGCATGCCGCCTTTGCCCGATTGGGTGGGCCAGGGTGCGGTGATCGGCCTCCAGGGCGGCGAAGCCCAGGTTTACGACAAGCTGACTCAGCTTCAAGCCAACAATTGCCCGGTGGCGGCATTCTGGTTGCAGGATTGGGTGGGAAATCGGCAGACCTTCGCCGGAACCCAGCTCTGGTGGAATTGGAGTGTCAATCACAATCAATACCCGCAATGGAGCGACATGGTCGAAACCCTGGCCAACGATAACGTCCGGGTCTTGACGTATCTCAGCCCACAACTCGTCAACATCGATGAGATTCCGGAACTCGCCGATGCCTACGACCGCAACCTGTATGCCGAAGCGCGCGACAACGGCTATTTCATTAAAAACGAAGTGGGGTCGATTTACGAAGTCGTCAACACGGACTTCAGTGCCGGTTTGATCGATTTCACCAATCCTGAAGCACGGGAGTGGTACAAACAGGTCATTAAGGACGAGTTGATCGGCAGCGGCGCGTCCGGCTGGATGGCGGATTATGCCGAGGCACTACCCTTCGATGCGGTTCTCGCTTCCGGCTCAAGTGGCGTGGTCGAGCACAATAACTATCCGGTAGAATGGGCGAAGGTCAACCGGGAAGTCCTTGAAGAGGAAGGACTTCTGGGCGAAGCCGTCTTCTTCATGCGTTCGGGGTACACCCACAGTCCTGAATACAGTACGCTTTTCTGGACTGGCGACCAGTTGGTCACCTGGGATGAATACGACGGGCTCAAATCGGCTGTAACAGGCCTGATTTCATCCGGTTTATCCGGTTACAGCCTCAATTATACCGAAGTTGGAGGCTTTACAACCGTCAACATGAGCGGGCTCCAATACACCCGGTCCAAAGAGTTGCTGATGCGTTGGATGGAAGTCACGGCCTTCACCGCGATGTTCCGTTCGCACGAAGGGGTGCGGCCCGAGGATAATGTGCAATTCTATCACGACGAGGAAACCTACGCCCACTTCACGCGCTTCGCCAAGGTCTACAAGGCTCTCGATTCCTACCGCAAAACGCTCATGGACGAAGCCGCGACAAAAGGCTATCCCCTCATTCGCCATCTCATGCTTCACTACCCGGACGATCCGGCCGTCTACGAAGTGGGGGACCAATGGCTTTTCGGATCCGAAATCCTAGTTGCTCCCGTGATGGACCCGGAAACGACCCAAGCCGATGTATTCCTGCCAAAAGGCCGATGGGTGCATATCTGGAGCGGCGAGGAGTACGGGGACACCGAGCAGAGCGGAAACGTGACGATTGCCGATGCCGGACTCGGATACCCGCCCGTTTTTTATAAAGCCGGATCACAGCCGGGAGAAGACTTCGTGCAAAGCTTGAAAGATGAAGGATTATTTGATTGATATCATAAGATTTTAAACCATCCCGTGCAACCTAGGTAAAGCGCATTATGCCCCCTGCAGATACCGTTAAAACCCGCATCGAAACCCTGCGGCAGGAAATCGAAGAACACAATCGGCGTTACTACGAACTGGATCGACCCGTTATCGATGACGAAGCCTACGACCGCTTGTTGCGCGAACTGATCGAGCTTGAAACAAAGTATCCCGATCTGAAAACACCGGATTCGCCCTCTCAGCGAGTGGGTGGACGCGCACTGGACGACTTCAGCAAATGGACACATCGAGTGCCCATGTTGTCGTTAGCCAATTGTTTCGATCCTCAAGAACTGGAAGAATTCGACCGGCGCATCCGCAAAGGCCTGGAACTAAGTGAAGATACCCCCCTCCCATACATCTGTGAACCCAAACTCGACGGTCTGGCTCTGGAACTGGAATATGAGGATGGTGTGCTCGTACGTGCCAGCACACGCGGAGACGGCGCTATCGGTGAAATCGTCACCCGGAACATCCGCACCATCCGCGATATCCCGCGCAAGCTGTCCCAGGCGGTGATTCCCGGATCGGGCGAATTACTACCCGCGCCGCCTCCGAAATACCTGAATATCCGGGGCGAAGTCTTCATGGACACGGTCGGTTTCGAAAACTTGAACCGGCAGAGGTTGGACGCCGGGGAAGCAACCTTTGCCAATCCACGAAACGCCGCTGCCGGCTCCATTCGCCAGCACGACCCAGCCGTGACCGCCGCTCGCCCCCTGCGCTTCTATGCTTACGCGCTGGGAATGATTGAAGGGGTTGAAATTGCTTCACAAAGCGACCTCCTGGTTTACTTGAAGCGTCTCGGACTCCCCACCAGCGACTTGATTCGTCCTGCGAATAGCGTGAAGGAAATTCAGAGTCATTACGAGGCTTTCATCCAATCACGCGAGGATCTTCCCTTCGAAATCGACGGCATGGTCATCAAAGTCAATGCTTTCAATTTACAACGTCAACTGGGACAGATTTCAAAATCGCCCCGCTGGGCAATCGCCTACAAATTCCCGGCCCAGGAAAAAGTGACAACCATCCTCGATATCCAGGTACAAGTGGGCCGCACCGGCGCATTGACCCCGGTCGCCTGGCTGGTACCCGTTCAGGTCGGCGGCGTTGAAGTAAGCCGAGCCACGCTTCACAACCAGGACGAAATCGACCGCAAAGACATTCGCATCGGGGACGCCGTCTGGGTGCGTCGGGCAGGCGACGTCATCCCTGAAATCGTGAAAGTAATACTTGAAAAAAGAAGCACATCATCCCGGACTTACACGATTCCAAGCACCTGTCCATCCTGCGGATCTATCGCCATGCGCGACGAAGGCGAGGTTGTGTGGCGCTGCCCGAATCGGGACTGCCCGGCACAGATCGTTGAATCGATCGCGCACTTCGTTTCGAAAACGGCCATGAATATCGACGGGCTTGGACGCCAACGAATCGCGCAGTTTATCGAAGTCGGGTTGATCCGTTCGGTTGCCGATCTCTACCAACTCACCCACGAGCAACTCGCCGCACAAGAACGCCTGGCCGAGAAATCGGCGGCTAATCTGATCGCGGCCATCGAAGCCTCCAAAACGCGTCCTTTCAACCGTTTCCTATTCGCCCTTGGAATCCGCAATGTCGGCGAACATCTGGCGGAAATTCTGGCGACCCATTATCCCAATCTCGACGCCCTGAGCCGGGCCGAAATCGAAGAACTAGCCAAGATCCACGAGATTGGTCCTAAGGTGGCGAATTCCATTAGAATTTTCTTCAATGAGCCCCAAAACATGGCGCTTATCGCAAGCCTCCTCGACAGCGGCGTTCAACCCACTCCTTTTACGCCAAGTTCCCAAAGCGACCCGTTTTTCGCCGGAAAAACCTTCGTTCTCACCGGCTCCTTGGCTTTCGCCTCACGAAAAGAGGCGGAGACCATGATCAAATCCTACGGCGGGCGCTGTGCGACGTCGGTCAGTAAAAAAACCGATTACGTCGTCGCCGGCGAAACAGCCGGAAGCAAACTGGAAAAAGCACGAAAACTCGACGTCCACGTACTTTCCGAAGACGACCTCGTTTCCGCATTATCCAAAGCAAAAGAGAAGCACCTGAATCCCTGACAAAGTCCTTGAGAACAGCGAATAAATGTGATATCAATGGCTTCCGAAAGGGGACTTCTCGGGGCGGCTTACGCCGAAAAGGGAAGTGTTTCTTTCGTCGTGATTTGATGCAACCGATCGCCGCGATCTTGGAGCTAACGCCCGATGCTGAAAGAAATCCTACACCGTGTGAAAAAACCGGGCCGTTATCTGGGCTGCGAAGCCCAGGCACAACACAAAAATCCCGACGACATTCAACTGCGTGTCGCGCTGGCGTTCCCGGATGTGTACGAAGTGGCCTTCAGCCACTTAGGCCTGAAGATTCTATATGAAATCCTGAACGATATTGACCACATATGGGCAGAAAGAGTTTATTCACCCTGGCCGGACATGGAAGCCGAGTTGCGCGCAGCCAATTGGCCGCTGTTCAGTCTGGAGAGTAAAACTGCGCTAGCCGATTTCGATTGGATCGGCTTTACGCTGCAACATGAATTGATGGGAACCAACATCCTCGCCATGTTGGAACTCGGCAACATTCCTCTGTTGTCGAGCGAACGCACTGAAAAACATCCCCTCATCATCGGTGGAGGACCGGCGGCCAGTAATCCCGAGCCCCTATCGGACTTCTTCGATGCTTTCCTTCTTGGTGACGGTGAAAAGGCCGTTGTCGAGATCAGCAACGTCCTGATTAACGCCAAAAAAGAGGGGCTTTCCCGCCCTGCCTTGTTCGAACGTTTATCCGTGATCGACGGGCTCTACATCCCCTCCTATTTCGACCCAATGCGGGATGATAAGGGGCGTATCTCCTCCGTCCGGCCACTGCCCGATCGGCCTGAACGCGTCGTGCGACGCCTGGAAAACAATCTCGACCAAACTCCGTTCGTCACGCGTCCGCTCACCCCGACCGTCGAACCGGTTCACGACCGCGTGGCGGTGGAAATCCAACGGGGTTGTACACGCGGCTGCCGTTTCTGCCAGGCGGGCTTTCTTTATCGCCCCACACGTCAACGCAGACCGGAAACGGTGATGCGACTGGCGGAACAAGGCCTTTGCGCCACCGGGCACGACGTCCTGGGCCTTTTATCTTTATCGGCGAGCGATTACGCGCCGTTATCCGAAACCGTCACAGCACTGTTCGACCGCCACCAGGACGACCACGTCTCGATTCAACTGCCGTCTTTGCGCGTCGAAGGGCTTACCCCCGAATTGGTGGATCGCCTGAAGCGGGAACGCAAAACAAGCTTTACCCTCGCCCCCGAAGCGGCGACGGAGCGCCTGCGAAGAGTGATCAATAAAGGGAATCGCGAAGAAGATCTGCTGGCCACACTGGAAACGATTTTCAGCAATGGCTGGCGCAACGTCAAACTCTACTTCATGATCGGCCTGCCGACTGAAACCGATGAAGACGTGGCCGCCATCCCCACACTCGCCGCCAAAGCCCGCCAGATCGGACGACGCCACACCCGTTCGGCTTCCGTCACCGTGGCGGTGAGCCCCTTCGTACCTAAAAGCCACACTCCCTTCCAGTGGGTTTCGGCCATCACGTTTACAGAGATTAAACGTAAGCTCGATTTTTTACGAGGCGAGCTTCGCGATCTGAAAATTCCTTTCAAGCACCACGATCCCGAAACCAGCCTGCTTGAAAATGCTTTCAGCCGGGGCGGCCGCCACTTGGGCGAAGTCATTCTCGATGCCTTTAGAAAAGGGGCCCGCTTCGATGCATGGAGCGAACATTTCGACTTGGAGCGCTGGCAACAGGCTTTTGCCGAGTTCGGCTTCGACCTCGATGAAGAAGCCGCTCGCAGCTTCGAGTTGTCTGCGACCCTCCCCTGGTCCCATTTGGACTACTGCGTCAGCCCGGACTATTTGGAAAAAGAATACACCGACGCGCTGGCCGAATCCGTACAGCCTGACTGCGCTTATGGGCTCTGTCACGATTGCGGGGTCTGTGACCATAACAACATCGGACGCCGCGTACTGGCAGGGGCCGAGCAAACGGATAAGCACAAGAAACATGTTGAAATCGTGCCGTCCCTTCCCAAACACGCGGGGCGCTCTTCGTTCCGTCCCCCTCTGCGCACGGTTCGTTTTCACTATGAAAAGCGGGATTACGCCGTTTTTCTGGGTCATCTCGATACCATGAGCCAGATCGCACGCGCATTTCGTCGTGCCGGAATTCGACTGAAATACTCGGAAGGCTTCCATCCGAAACCGAAAATCGGCTTCGGGCAGGCGTTGCCGATGGGCGTCGCCTCGGCCTGCGAGTTTTTCGATGCTGAAATTCTCGATGCCACACCTTTGGATTCACTCAAGCAAAGCTTGAACCGCAGTCTTCCTCACGGTTTCCGAATCCTCGACGCCCGATCGGTCGGATCGCAGGCTCGATCGATTTCAGCCAGTATCGCTTCGATTACGTATCGTTTTGATCTATCAACGGTGCAAGATACCGACACCGTAAACAAAGCCCTTGAACGCTTCGCGACCACGGAAACGTGGCCCGTAGTCAGAAAAACCAAAAAGGGCGACAAGACTTTGGAGATGAAGGATCTCGTCGAAGACATCCAGCTTGAAGGAGATCGACTGGTCTCGGTCACACTGAAAACCGATCAAGCCAACGCCCTCAAGCCCTCCGAGATTCTACGCGAAATGTTCGCCATCGAGGCGACTCTCCAACCCAAAATAACCATCGAAAAATCGCGGGTGCGCTTCGCCCCGCTGAATGAATTTAAGAAACCAGGAAAATTGAAGAACAAGGAGCGCTCTAATGGCCCAAAAGCTTATCATCAACGCCACTCAGCACGAGCATCGGGTGGCGCTGATGGAAAATGGCACAACGGTCGAATTGTACATCGAAAGGAAGTATGACCGGGGTATAGTTGGCAACATCTACAATGGCCGTGTCATCCGCGTCCTGCCGGGTATGCAGGCGGCGTTTGTGGATGTCGGTTTGGAAAAAGCCGCGTTCCTATACGTGGCCGATATCTTTGTCCCCGGTGAAGATGTTACCCGTTACGTCGAAGAAAATGACGAGGAGCGAAAAGAGAACGAGGAAGATGATAACTTCCCCGACGAAAACAAGGAGCCGCCGCCGCCTCCCCCACCCTCTTCTTCCTCTTCGTCCTCCAACCGACGCAGCCAGCCGATCGAGGAGTTGCTGACGGAAGGCCAGGAAATCATGGTGCAGGTGGCCAAAGACCCCATCGGCACCAAAGGCTGCCGCGTCACCACCCATGTCTCATTACCGGGTCGCTACCTTGTTTACATGCCCTTTATCGACCACGTGGGGGTATCACGGCGCATCACGGATGAAGGGGAGCGGGGACGGCTTAAAGATCTGGTCGAAAAGCTGCGCCAACCGGGTTCGGGATTTATCGTGCGCACCGTCGCTGACGGCGTGAACGAGAAAAAGCTCAAAGCCGACATGATGCTGCTGATGAATCTGTGGAAACGGCTGCAAACGCGTGCTCAGAAGAACACGGCCCCGATCTGCGTTCACCATGATCTGAACGTCATTCTGCGCGCCGCCCGCGATCTCGTCACCAGCGACGTGGAAAGCCTGGTAATTGACGACAAACGGGAATTCGAAGAAATCCGGCGTTTTATCAAAACGAACATGCCGAAATTCCACACCCACGTCGAACTCTACAACGGCAAAGAACCCATCTTCGATCACTACGGCATTGAAATCGACATCAACCGGGCTCTAGGACGGAAAGTGTGGTTAAAATCCGGTGGTTACATCATCATAGACCAAGCGGAAGCGCTCACGGCGATTGATGTCAACACGGGACGATATGTCGGTCGCCGCAATCTGGAAGATACGATCGTCAAAACCAACCTCGAAGCGGTCAAAGAAATCGTTTACCAGCTCCGCCTTCGAAATCTGGGTGGTATTATCATCATCGATTTCATCGATATGGAAAGAGAGGCGGACCGCGAGAAAGTGTATCACACGCTTGAGGATGCCCTGAAAGAGGACAAAGCCAAGACGAACGTGTTGAAGATTTCCGAATTCGGACTCGTCGAGATGACCCGTAAACGAATTCGCGAAAGCTTGGGCCGCACCCTCTGCGAACCCTGCTTTTATTGTGACGGAAAGGGATACCTCAAATCCAAGACGACAATCTGCTATGAGATATTCAGGGAAATCAAACGCGAACTTCCCAACATCCACGGCAACATCGTTACGGTCAACTGTCACCCCGAGATCTACGACATGCTGATCGATGAGGAGGCAATCAGCATCTCTCGGCTGGAGCACCTGTCCAACAAGAAAATCGCGTTGCGTCCGATCAATTATTTCCATATTGAACAATATGAGGTTATCGAGAAAAAGCCACCTCAAGGCGATCGAGCACGTCCACCACGCTCGTGAGCCGAGAAGACAGGAAATCTGTTTTTTACTTGCATTTTCAAAAAGCAAAGCCTATCCTGCGGCATGATCCGTGGGTTTTAGCATGAAAATTGAGGGGCTGAATGGGAAACGCATTCCCGGCGCGCATCCGGAATGCATCGACATAACATCGACATTGGCGGGAATAGCAGCATTGAAGCTTCGATTCTTCAAGAAGTTTGCAAAGCATAACCGATTAACCGTTTTACGATAACTGTTTTCAGATATAGCATTCCGAAAGGAGGAGCACATGCAGAAACTGATTCTTCTGGTCGTGGCCATTGTCATGGCGAGCTTGTTGGTGACGGGTTGTGGAAAAGATCCGTGCGAACCGGTTTTCAAAGACATCCATGTCTTTAAAATCCCCCCGGCAGACAAAGATGCTGCCAATGCCGTTCTGGGCAAATTCCTCACCGAAGATTGTTCGGGCGTCCACGAACAGTGGATTTGGTTCCGTCCCCAGGCCGATAATCTGGCTTGCCGCCCCTACAAAGGCCAAAAGCCTGTCAACCGCCTGATCGGCCGTTCCGTCACCGATGGTATGGCGAAGGTGATCGACGAGACGACCGGTGTCGACCTTGACGAAGGTCAGGACGACTACGCCCGCATGAGAGTCGAGCTGTTGGAAGAATGTGGCGTGAAACGCCCGGCCACCAACTTCGGTCACAACCCCGCCGTTTGCGAACGCGATGGCGACCGCAACGATGACTTCGAGCCTTGGTGGTACGTCCGTCGTATCTATCGCCTCAACTGGCGCAATAGCTGGAAGATGGACGGCAAAGACATCGCCGAACTCACCCCGCACGTCGAAACGCTGCAGGAAATGATGCCCGGCCTCAAAATCGACGCGGGTCCCGACGCTCAGGCCAAGGGCGTGTTGATCATCGAGTGGAACGACGCTTGGGCCGCTTATCGCACCGAAGAAGTGATCGAAGCGCGTTGCCGCTACGCGACCTTCTCGAAAGAAGACAAATAGTCATCAATTGATGGCTTGCTGGTTGAGAGCCGCCCTTCGGGGCGGCTTTTTCGTGCCTATCCTCAACATACACCTCTCGCTAAAGCCTGCTATTTTTACTTGGCAATCCGTTTAAACCGGCTATTATTAGCTGGAAGTTAACGCTCTAAGAAATTTTTCCGTGATATCAAACATGAACTAAAAAGGGGATTCATGATGAAACCAATCACTTTGATCGTCGCAACCGTCATGCTAGCCGGTCTAATCGCCGCTTGTTCGTCCTCGGACGATGATATGGCACCCATCCGTTTCGCTACCTACAATGCAGGCTTGGCGCTGGGATACGTCGACTATGCTCCCGAACGCCAGCCGCTGATCGGTGCTGCTCTGGCTGATCTCGATGCCGATGTCGTGTGTTTGCAGGAAGTGTGGGATCAAGCTGACATCGACGCTCTGCTTAGCGCCACTCAAGAAGCATTCCCCTACTCATTTTATAAAATCACGGAAGATGACACCGTTGATGACAATGCGGATGCGGCCTGCACGGAAGAAGAAAGCACACCGCTCAAAACCTGCGTTGAAACAAACTGCGGAGAAGTCGATCCTGCGAATATCGCCACTTGCGCCCTCGACAAATGCGCGACGGAATTCGGCTCTCTCTCTCCGGAGTGCACGGGTTGTATCGCAGCCAACCTTGGCAAAGAAGTCGAGGAAATATTCACGGCTTGCGCAGCCGGTGGCGGTGGCAGCTTGGCCTATGATGGGCACAACGGCTTGCTGCTTCTTTCCAAACTTCCCCTTACCCAAACAAGCCATTTTGTTTTCGATTCCTACCTGAACCGGCGGGTGCTGTTATCGGCCTCGATCGAAGCCGACGGTTTCGACCTGATTGACGTATACTGCACCCACCTCACCGCCGACTTGAGCGACGTCAATTATGGCGGCGACTTCGGTTCCTGGAGCGAAGAACAAGGCATGCAGATCGATACGATGTTGGATCATATCGCCGATGCTTCCGCCGAGTCTTTCTATGTGTTGATGGGAGACATGAATTGCGGCCCCGAAACAGAGACATTGGATTCCGAACACCCCGAAAACTTCAGCAAATTCGAGGATGCCAACCTGAATGCGCCGTATGTAGAAGCGACGGACAGCCCGTGCTCCTGGTGTGTCGAGAATCCACTCACCGGCAGTCGTGACGATATCATCATCGATCACGTTCTGTTCGGCCAATCAGCAGACGGCACCACCTTCGAAACCGCGCGGATATTGGATAACGAAATCAGTTTCGACGTTGAAGGAGAAACCGTAACATCACGCTTGTCGGACCATTACGGGGTGAGTGTGACGGCTATCCCCTAAGCTCTCGATCTGTCTCTCCTCTTTCTAAATTAAGCCGCCCTCGGGGCGGCTTTTTTCCTACTTTTATGCTTGATAGGGTTGATTTAACCTTAAAGCGTTGTTATCTTCCCTCTGTAACAGTTCCCCGATCGGTCTGAACGTAGTCGACGGGTCATTCGAGGTTAATTACACAGGAGAATTTACTCATGCGGATAGCGGTTCCCAGCATGGCACCCGGCGGCTTGCAAGCCACGGTATCATCGCACTTTGGTCATTGCGATGTCTTCACCCTCATCGATACCGATGAGCAAACCATCACCAACATTGAAACACTTACCAACGAAGGCCACGCACAGGGCGGCTGCATGGCTCCGGTTATGTTGTTGAAAAACGCCAATGTACAAATTTTAGCTGCCGGAGGAATGGGTATGCGCCCCCTATCCGGTTTTCAGCAAGTCGGCATCGATGTTTACTATAACGAAGACGCCCAAACCGTTGAAAAAGCGGTTGAACGCATCCTGAGCGGCCAAGCACCTAAATTCGGTCCCGCCCAAGTCTGCGGCGGCGGTGGAGATCATCACGGCGGGGGCTGCGGCGGTCACTAATTTCCGAGTATGGTCATCAAACTCAACCGGCGGGCCTAAAAGCCCGCCGGTTTTTTCTTCGATCATGTAAGTGCGAAGGATATTTTAGAACTCGGAGAAATCAGGATCGTTTTCGAGAGGAATAACGTCCTCAGGCGAAAGCCGAATTCCACTCTTCTGCATATCGAACGCCCCAACCCCGCTTCCATTACTTCCAGCAGGTAATGCCGGCTTCGATTTTTCTTTCTTGTATACCTTGGTGGAAACACTTTGACGACGATCCAAGGCAAACTGTCCGACCAGGTTCTGGAGTTCGGCGGCCTGGCTGGAGAGTTCCTGCGCGGCGCTGGAGGATTCTTCGGAGTTCGCGGCGTTCTGCTGCGTCACCTGGTCCATCTGCGCCACCGCCGAATTCACCTGCTCGATGCCGCGGCTCTGTTCCTGGCTGGCCGTCGCGATTTCGCCCACGATCTCCGTCACCTTGCCCACCGACGCCACGATCTCGGCCAGTTTGGCATCCACTTCGTGCGAAATCCCCTCGCCGCTCCCCGCCAGATTCACGCTCTGGTTGATCAGCGCCTCGGTCTTCGCCGCCGCTTCTTTCGAGCGCAGCGCCAAGTTACGTACTTCCTCGGCTACCACCGCGAACCCGCGGCCCGCCTCACCGGCGCGCGCCGCTTCCACCGCCGCATTGAGCGCCAGAAGATTCGTCTGGAACGCGATCTCGTTGATGTCGCGGATAATCGCCGCCGTCCCTTCCGCCGCACTCTTGATCTGGCCCATCGCCTCGATCATCTGCTTCATCGACACGCCACCCTCTTCGGCCGCCTTATGGGTCGTCTGCACCATACTGTTGGCCTGCAGCGCGTTATCGGCATTCTGCTTGGTCATGGAAGCCATTTCCTCCAACGAACTGGAGGTTTCTTCCAGCGAACTGGCCTGCTCGGACGCACCCGAGGCCACCGACTGACTCGACGATGCGATCTGATGGCCCGCGCTCGACACCTGCTCGGTGCCCTCAGCCACCTGGCACAGCGCGTCGTGCAGAACTTCCGCCGTCCGATTGATGGCGCTCTTGAGCTTGTCCAGATCGCCCTGGTAGCTGCCCTTCACGCGCGCCCGCAGGTCGTTGTTGGACAGCACTTCCAACACTTCGTTCGCTTCGTTGAGCGGCTCCACCACCGCCTGCAACAGGTCGTTGGTGCCTTGCAGGATTTCCTTGTAAGCACCCTTGAACTGCCCCGCGTCTCCGCGTTTGGACAATTGACCCGCCACCGCCGCGTTAATCAGGGCCTTGAGTTCCTCAACCAGACTCAACAGGTTCTTGCGAATCAGGTTCAGTCCGTTGGTCAAGACGATCTGCTTGCCCGGCAACTTGCGCATTTCCTTGCTCAGATCGCCGTCGGCATATTCGCCCAGAATCTCGATCGATTCCATCACCGGATTGGCAATCGCGTCCAACGCATCGTTCATACCCTGCGCCAGATCCGCATACGCACCCTGGAACTGACCGGCATTGCTGCGCGCGTCGAGCTCGCCCGCCTTCTGCTGATCGATCGTCTTCTGCAACTCGGACTTCAACGACTGGATCGATTCCACCATCTCTTTCAACGCACTTGCCAGGACGTCACGACCCGATTTTACGCGAATCGAAACACTGAGATCCCCTCGTCCTACAGCTTGCGCGGCATGCGCCATCTCTTTCTGCGCCTCGATCATGCGTTGGAAAGCCTCTCCAAGTTGACCGATTTCGTCGTGACTGGTCACCTGCACGTCCTGATCGATGTCACCTTCCGCAAGGTTTCCGGCCACTTCGGCCATACGACGAATGGGGATGGTCAAGCTCCGTGAGAACAAGAAACCGATCAGTACAGCCAAAACACCGCCCAACACCATTACGGCCAAGATCAGGCTTCGGGCGCTGCCAGCTGCGTCATCTCCGCGCGCACTCGCGTTTTGGGCCAACTCTTCAATCTTGGCAACAAGGGTATTCAGCGCTTTTTCAGCCTTCAGAAAACCTTGGCGCGCCTCCAGCGAAGCGGCCATCAATTTATCATCCAACGCACCCAGCCGTTCATCACCCGCCGTGATTCCACTATCTACCAATCGACCCTTGTCTTTCGAGATATCGACTACCTCTCCCTGCTGTCGGGTCCATTCTTTCCAAGCAGGCGTGAAGGCATTCCACAATTGCGCCTCTTCCGGATCTTTCGGCAGAGATTCATAGGCTTTCCATCCTTCTTCCGCTTCCTGGTAAGCCTTTTCGATGTAGGCGTATTGAGCGTTGCGCACTTTGGGATCCTGAAACATGCGCTGAATGAGCAAGCCGCGTTCACCGGTTAATACTTTTTTCTGGGATTGGCTGACAACCAGCAGGTTCTTCACGGATGGAAGTCGCACATCACTGATTTCCTTCATACTATCAGTGATCGTACTCGCTCCGTTGAGCCCGAAAACACCGATCACGACACCGATCAAAGCGATTCCGACAAACGCACTGATCATTTTGGTCCCGATCTTCAGATTCTTAAACATGTGGCCTCCTTGCGTTCCCTTATTTCGATATTTGACATCGAAGGAATTTTATTGCTATCCAGCTTGCTGTCCGGTTTCTTGTCCTTGATGGGTACTTTCCAAGCTAAGAATCTCTGCCGCCGTTAAAACTTTGTTGATATCCAGCAGAAAAATAACGCGCTTATCTGACTTGCCCACCCCCAAAATGAAATCCGTATCCACCTGAGTCCCCCCGAAACTCGGCGGAGGCTCGATCTGGGACGGTTCGATATCCAACACTTCCAACACCTCATCCACCACAATGCCCATCGTCAGCTCGGTATCCCCCGCGATCAGCTGCACCACGATGATAACCGTCTGGTCGGTGGCCTCGGCTTCCTCCATCCCAAACTTCAGCCGCAAATCCACAACCGGAATGACCTTCCCCCGCAGATTGATCACTCCCCGCATGAATTCCGGCGTCCGCGGAACACGGGTTATGTCCATTAATCCTATAATTTCACGGACTTTCAGAATCTCAAGCCCGTACTCCTCCGCCGCCAGCTTGAAAGTCATATACTTCCCAGCCAGCGACGCCCCTGTGAGCTCTTGTTTTTCATTTGCCATCATTCACCCTTTCACTATGCCTTTGGTACAAATTGTTTTTTTTTAATACGAACCACATCAACTGAAATTTTTTAATTTAAGGTGCAATGTCATTTTATAAAGTTTTACAATAATAATCGGCCGAATTACCGGGTTGCCTAATGGCCGATCTTCCCATAAGCCATAATACGGCCGATCGCCAATAAAGTTGACTCCGTAATTACTTATTTTTAGGGTTACGTAATACTGCGTAGGCGATCAAACAAGAGGCGGGTGACGGGGTGAAGAATATTTGTCTTTTACTAATTTCGCCTTAATATTCGGGGACTTAGTCTAGGGACGTCATTCCTTCGCGGATCGCAAACTTGACTAGGTCGGCCATCGACTCGAAATTCAGTTTTTTCATAATCTGCGCCCGATAAACCTCCACCGTGCGCGGACTGATGTGCAGATCCTGAGCGATATCCTTGGTGCGCTTGCCTTCGGCCAGCAATTGCACAACCTGTCTCTCCCGGGGCGACAAGCGAGCATAACCTGATTCACGACTCTGGAATTGCTCGACGTACGCATCGACCACGACATTGGATATTTTACTGCAAATATAAGTTTCGCCGGCAATGATCTTTCGGATCGCATCCCTGATTTCTTCGGAAATACACGTTTTCAGTAAATATCCCGAAGCTCCGGCTTCCAGTACATTTTGGATGAAATGTTTTTGAGTATGCATGGATAAAGCCAGCACTCGAACTCTCGGATTCTCGGCCTTGATTTCGCGCGTGGCCTCCACGCCGCCAAGTACCGGCATCGAGATATCCATGATCACCAAATCCGGTTTCAACACGCGACACAAATCCACAGCTTGACGACCGTCCTCGGCCTCGCCGACAACGTCCATATCCGGGACGGATTTCAACATGGCGCGCATACCTTCTCTCACCACTAGATGATCATCCGCGATCAACAGTTTAATGGTCATGTTGCTCCCTCTATTCTGATCAGATGCGGAACATGGATACTGATACGCGTCCCTTGTCCGGGTTCGGATTCGATATCCATATTGCCACCAAGGAAATCGACCCGCTCTTTGACGCTGAAAAGGCCAAAACGCCCCTTGCCCTCCAAGTGGCCGGTGAGAATTTCAGGCCGAAATCCTTTCCCATCATCGGAGACTACCACCGAAACGACCTCATCATCCGAAGAGACCAAAATCTCGACAGCAGCAGCCTCGGCATGCTTGATGATATTATATAGCAACTCCCGAACAACTTTGTATACGGTAATGATCAGACTTTCCGACAAACCGGCCGGAACCCCAAGCGACATAAACGAAGACCGGAGTTTGTAACGAGACAGCAACTGCTCCCCCAGATCCTTCAACGCAGCTTCAAGGCCTTCTCCAAAAAGAAGGGGGGAACTCAGTTCGAAAGTCAGGCTCTGAATATCGTCGATGATTTGATCGATCGTGCCATACACTTCCCGAAGCGTATTCTTTAAAGTTTCCTCTTTCGCTTGATCTTTGGCCATACCGAGATGCATTTTCGAAATGGCCAGCTTCTGCCCCACGTGATCGTGCAGGTTCTGCGCTAACGTTCGGCGTTCCCGTTCTTCCGCCAGCGAAAGTTCGGAACTGAGTTCACGTAGCTGTCGTTGGTACTTAAGGAGTTGTTCCTCTCGTTCCCGCATTTCCGTTATATCACGAATCGATTCAATGGCCCCGACCTTGTTTCCCGCATCATCATAGAGAATACAAGCTTTCGCCCACAAATATCGGGTTCCTGCTCCTAAACGGTTCGTCGTGGTTTCGGCGGTCAACATGTCCGGGCCTAGGGTCAGAAAATTGTAAGTAGCATCCACAACAATACCCGGATGCAACAAAATATCGATCAAAATGGGGCGACGAAATCCATATATAGGGATTGAATATTCGTAGTTTCCCTTTCCCAACATCTGTTCAGCCGATGCGCCGGTGAGAGCCTCGATGGCCCGGTTCCATGCAATAACACGCCCGTCCGTATCGATCGCCATGGTGGGATCGGGAAGAAAGGCGATAATGTCTTCCAGTTGACGCCGCGAGGCACGCAACAGATCGTCAGCGGATGGATCCGTCTGCATTTCGAAGTTTAGAAGGAATAACCCACCGTCCACTGTTTCGGATACGGCAAGCGGGGTCATTCGATACTGGAAGTCAACCTCTTCCAGATTGGTATCAGATGACGTGTATCGACCTGATCGTTCCGATTGTTCGGCTGGGAACAACTCGCTCAAACTGGGAAGAATACTTAATATAGACGTTTCAAACAGTTCAGCAGATGACTTGTGAAGCCAAGAGACGGCAGCGGAATTGATGAAAACGATCAGGCCGTTCACATCGACCACCATCACCGCTTGCGAGCATAAGTTTAGAAGCTCCAACCCACATTTTTGAATCATTTCGACGGTCATGCTTGGAGTCCCATTGTAAGACCAAGGCTCCAAGACTATACGATTCTATGCCATTATTGTCGAGTCTTTTGCAGGCAATACGGCAATAGACTCCTTCAGATTTTCCAAATAATACAAAAAAAGACACCCCCCACATGGTGAAGGGCGTCTCGTCTGCGTTTGCTAAGAATCTTATCCGATCGCTTTACAAACCGTCTTCTACACCGCTTTTGGATCAATAATCTTCCGGCAACTGGTTCAATTCGGCTAAGGTGAAGACAGGGCCGTCTTTGCAGACAAACTTATCGCCCACATTGCAACGCCCACACATTCCGATACCGCATTTCATGCGATTTTCCAGCGAGAGAATAATCTGCTCGTCCGTAAAACCGGCATCCTTAAGCACCGGCTTCGTAAAACGAATCATCGCTGGCGGACCACACACCAAGGCGATGGCGTTGGTGGCATCGGTGACTTTTTCCTTCACAGCCGTCGGGACAAAGCCGATGCTGCAGCGCCAGTTCGGAGCTTCTTCGTCTTCCTGGATGCCGTCAACCGTGATATTCATATCGAGCTGATCGCTCTCATTCCAGGCCAAGATCTCATCACGGTAGAGCAGATGACCCAGGCTACGGGCACCATAAACGACCAGGATGTCTTTGTATTTCGCACGATTGGCCGGATCCAGCATATACACGATGGATGAACGCAGGGTTGAAAAAGCACAACCACCACCCACGATCACGACGTTCTTGCCTTCCATACGCTCCCAGGGATACCAATTACCCAAAGGACCGCGGATCCCGATCACGTCACCCACTTTCATGGAGTGTAAATAACTGGTAACCGTCCCCATTTTCTGGATGGTAAAAGACAAAAAGCCCTTCTCGGTAGGCGAAGAAGCAATCCCGATAGGAATTTCACCCATACCGGGAACCGAAATCTCGGCGAACTGACCGGCATGGAAACTGAAAGCCTTTTCATCGTCCGAGTTGACGAAAGTCAGCTTGAACGTGCGTAAGCTCCGGTCTTCGGTTTCAATAAAAATATCTTCAATCCGCATCGGGATCGGCTTATAAGCATTCTGACAAGCGCAAGCCATGATTATTCTCCTTTCCCGACATAGGCGTTCATGGTTTCACAGATCGTCCGGATATCGATATTGGCGGGGCAGAGTTCAACACAACGCCCACATCCAACACACAGGACATGCTCTCCTTGACGCTCCAGATAGTATTTCAGCTTATGCATGAAACGCTGGCGCACCCGCTGGTACTTCTCTCCGCGCGGATTATGTCCGGAGCTGTGTCGCGTGAATAGCGGGAACATGCAAGAATCCCAGTTGCGCATGCGATCGCCCTGCTTTTCTTTTGGCGACGTTTCATCCTGAATGTCGAAACACCAGCAGGTCGGACAGGAGAACGTACAGGCTCCACAATTGATGCAACCCTCGGCAATCGTTTTCCAAAACGGTGCCTCGAAAAGTTCTTTTTCGGAGAGTTTTTTCAAGTTGCCGGTTTCGACTTTCGACGGAACCTTGCTTGCGGAAACTTTCGCCAACTCAGCCGATTTGGCTTTGTGTTCACCGTTGGCGGCGTCCCCACCTTCTAGCTTGGCAAGCCACTTTTCGCCTTTTTCTGTCAACGCCCGGACGTAAAGAGTATCGCCCAAATCGGTCGTTAAAACATCGAGACCGGCTTCACCGTGAGGAGCGGCTCCCACCGATGTGCAGAAACAGGTTTGACCTGGCTGATTGCAAGCAGCTCCAACGAACGTCGTCATATCATATCGCCCGGTCCACCAGGGATCGCGATACTCCGGCGTATCGAAGTTGAGCTTAACCAGCTCAAAGGAGAACGCATCGCATGGCCGTAATCCCACAACACTCTGCGGTTCAAAGGCGGCCTTGTCGTCTTTGAGTATGCCTCGCTCTTCATCAGCCGGATCGAGCGAGTAGTTGAACATGCGTTCCGATTGCGGGAAAAGCACCCCTTTGGGAGACAAACGCGTCTTCAGCGTTTCGAAGTCGGGCTGAACGTTGCTTTCCAAAACGTCGAAGGTCGTATGCGCACCTTTCTTGACCGGTGCGATGACTTTTTCCGACAACGCAAGCTTCATCACGGCGCTTTGCCATTGATCTTTCGTATAGGTTTTCTCAATCATGAAACACCCTCGCTTTGCCTAGCGGACAAAGTCATTCAAGTCCGTTATTTTATAATCATCAAGCAGCGGCTTGCCATCTTCACTCATCCCTGCTTCGTAGCCGAATATTCCCTTTGTATCCTTGTTGAGCTTCTTGGTGAGATAGCGTACGGGAATATCCACCGGGCAGGCACGCTCGCATGCCCCGCAATCCGTGCAGCGTCCGGCCATATGGAACGCCCGCAGGAAGTGAAAAGCCAGCGTATCATTGGGATCGATGCTCTTGCCGATCCACTGCGGCTTGGCCTCATCGACAAAACACGTGGGACAGTAGCACAACGGACAGGCATTGCGGCAAGCATAGCAGCGGATGCATGTCTCGAAAGCACCCTGGAAAGAGTCCCAGCGTTCTTCGTCTTCCAGCTTCTCGATCGAAGCGACATCCGCATAGGCTTCGGCGGCATCCAGTTCAGGAACTTCTTGCGCAACCATTTCATCATGGATAACCGGATTACGCCGAGCGCAGGTCATACAGTTGTTCTGCATCACATCCGCCACAGCCAGGCTCTTCTCAAAGCCATCACCCGTGACCACGACTTGATCGCCCTCTTCCTCGACGCTGAGAATTTCTTTGCCATCAACGGCGGCGCGAACTTTCTTAGGATCGATCATACCCGTGCACGGAACACCCACCACCACCAGCTGTTCACGTTGGATCTGGTTTTCCTTGATATGCATCACGATATTGCGCGAATTGCAACCTGTCGCCAACACGCCGACCTTGTCCTTACGACCGGTTAGGTAATTGGTGAGATTAAGAGCGCAATTGCGATCCCAAACAAGTTCATCGGCCTGAGCCGGATCGGTAATGACGACCGGCTGGTTGACCATCGGCACACTCCCCTTCCGATAGCCGACAAATGCGTCGACCGTTTTCTCCGAAAGCAGGCGTTTGGCCGTTTCACGAATTATAGCCGTGTATTCTTTCATCACACCACCTGTGCCTTTTCTTTGATCAGCTGATGGGCCGGTCCGGCTTCCCGGACGGCCTCGACCACTTCGTTGGCCACTGCGGCGAATTTCGTGCCTTCGGCGGACGAAATCCAGGAGAAATGCAGACGGCGTTCATCGATACCGATGTAATTGAAGAGGTTGCGGAACATGGCAAACTTACGACGTGCGTACAGGTTGCCTTCTATATAGTGACAATCACCCGGATGACAACCCGACACCCACACACCGTCCGCTCCATTACGGAACGCGGCCATAATCAGCTTGGGACTGATCCGTCCCGAGCAAGGCACCCGGATAACTTTGAAGTTCGGCGGATATTGCAAGCGATTCACGCCTGCCAGGTCGGCCGCACCATACGTGCACCAATTGCAGAGAAAGGCCACGATCTTGGGCTGCCAGTCTTCTCTAGGAATTTGCATCATTCATCTCCTCACCCAGCGACGATGCCGCTTGGATTAAATCGCCTCCATGATCTGGACCATCAACTGGTTCTGCTCGAACCCACGCAGATTGATCGCACCGGAGCGGCAGGACGCCACACACAAGCCACATCCTTTGCACAGCATCGGATTAATCTCCGAGCGACCGGCAAACGGTCCATCGGTGATGAAATTCGGAGCATTGTAAGGACAAACATCAACGCAGGTTCCACAACTGGAGCAGTCCCGCGGATCGACATAAGCCACGTTTCCGCTGATGCGTACACGCTCACGGGCAAGAAGCGTCGTGGCACGCGACACGGCGGCTTGACCCTGCGCGACCGCCTCATCCACCGGCTTGGGATAATGAGCCATACCGGCAAGGAACACACCATCGGTGGCGAAATCAGACGGCCCAAGCTTGACATGCGCTTCGAGGAAGAATCCATCCTCGTTTATTGGGACCTTGAACATCTGAGCCAGTTTCTCGTCACGATAGGACTCGATGGCTGTTGCCAAAGTCAGCAGGTCAGCCGTAATGGTGACGGGACGGTTCAAGATGTGGTCTTTAACCGTAATTTCCAGTCCTTTGTCACCGGCGACAACCTGCGGTTTGCCGTCAAGTCCGTAGCGGATGAAAATCACGCCCAGCTCGCGAGCTTTGGTATACAGAAGCTCGCGCTCACCGTAAGTGCGAATATCGCGGTAAAGCACGAACACCTTCATGTCGGCATTGCGCTCTTTCAATCGAATCGCACTTTCGACGGTATGTGTACAACAGACACGCGAGCAGTAGGGGTGTCCCGGCTCACGTGAACCTACACATTGAATGAATACAGCCGTTTTCATCTTGGCCAACGAAGCGTCGTCAGCAATGAAACGCGCGTCCAACTCATGATGCGTCAGCACCCGTGGGTCTTTGCCGTAAAGGTATTCGTTGGGAGTATACCCTTTCGCACCGGTCGCGATAATCGCCACACCATGCTTGATGCGCTGGGTTTGTCCGTCTTTTTCCAACGAAGAAACGAAGTTGCCGACGAATCCATCGACATGGGTGAGCGCCGTTCCGGTATGAACCGTGATTTCCGGGCTCGACTCAATCGTTTTTACCATTTCGGCCAACTCGGCCTGAACGTCTTCTCCGCGCCACGTGTGGTACAGATTTCGCGCCTGACCGCCGAGTTGCGTTTCGCGTTCGACCAGATGCACCTGATAACCCTGGCTCGCCAGCCCTTTCGCTGCGGTCATCCCGGCAAGGCCGCCGCCGATCACCATGGCAGCCTGATTGATTTCAAGTTCGGCCTCTTGCAAGGGAGCCAAACACGCCACCTTGGCAACGGCCATCCGCACCAACTCTTTGGATTTTTCGGTCGCCGCTTGCGGGTCGTCCTTATGCACCCAGGAAACATGGTTGCGAATGTTGCAGAATTCGAACAAGTATTTGTTGATGCCCGCCGCCGTCAAGGTTTCCTGGAACAAAGGTTCATGCGTTTTGGGGCTGCAGGCCGCCACGACGATGCGATTGAGCTGATGCTCCTCGATCATTTTCGCCATCACATCCTGGGTGTCCTGACTGCAGGAATACAGGTTGTCGGCCACATACTCGACATATGGAAGATCCCGAGCGTAATCGCGCACGCCCGGCACGTCGACGACGCCCCCGATGTTATGCCCACAATGACAAACAAACACACCGACGCGCGGACGTTCGCCCGTCACGTTGCGTTCGGAAATCGGCTTATCTTGTTTAATCAAGGTATTGCGCGCTGCGGCCAGATCCGCTCCGGCACACATGGCGGCCGAACTCGCTTCGACCACCGACTGCGGAATGTCTTTGGGGCCCTGGAAGGCACCGCACACATAGATACCGTCACGCGAAGTGGACACCGGCGAAAACGATCCGGTTTGGCAGAAATTACCGGGTGTCAACGCCACATTCATGCTTCCGGCAAGCTGGACCAATTCCGGCGGCGTTTGCATACCAACAGACAACACGACCATGTCGAACATGGATTTCAGCAACTTGCCATCATCGTCGATATAAGACAACTCCAAGTCGCCGGTTTTCATGTCGGGAATAATGGAATGCACACGTGTACGGATAAAGTTGATGCCGTGTTTATCTTTGGCGTCGTTGTAGCACGCTTCGAAGTCCTTACCGTGCGTACGCATATCCATATAGAAAATGGAGCAATCGACATCCGCACCATGTTCTTTGGTAATGATGGCTTCCTTGATGGCGTACATACAACAAACGGATGAACAATGCCCGTTTTCGGCACGGTTGATATCACGTGATCCGACACACTGCAACCACGCAATTTTCTTCGGCTCTTTTCCATCATTTCGCTGGACATGCCCCTGAGTGGGACCCGAGGCCGACAGCAGACGTTCGAACTCGATAGAGGTCACGACATTCGGTGTTTTTCCGTATCCGTAAGCAACCAGTTTGGAGGCATCGAAAGTATCGAAGCCGGGCGCAAGAATCAACGCCCCGACATTAAGCGTAAGTTGCTTTTCGGTATCATCATAGTTAATGGCACCCTTGGGACATTTCTTCGCACAGATTCCACATTTATCCTTGGTCAGTTTGAAGCAATGCTCGGCATCGATGACATACTTAAGTGGCACGGCCTGCGGATACAAAACGTGGATGGCCTTGCGCTTGCCCAAACCGGCATTGTAAGAGTCATCCACCTTGGACGGGCAGGTCTGGGTGCAGACACCACAAGCAATACACTTGTCGGGATCCACATAACGCGGGCGCTGCCGGATTTTGACCGTGAAGTTGCCCTTCTCGCCCTGCACGTCCTGGATGTCAGCCAGGGTGAGAATTTCAATGTTTTTATGGCGGCCCACCTCGACCAACTTCGGCGACATGATACACATGGAGCAGTCGTTGGTGGGGAACGTTTTGTCAAGCTGCGCCATCACGCCGCCGATGGAGCTTTTTGTTTCGACAAGGTACACGTGATATCCCGAATTCGCGAGATCCAGTGAAGCCTGGATACCGGCGATACCACCGCCCGCGACGAGAACAGAACCGGTTACTGGATTCGTCATGTTTGTCCTCCTCTACAGACCGATCTTCATCAGGTCGGGGCCCAAATACGTCCGCTCGCTTTCATGAAGCCATCCCATGGACATCGCGATCAAGGTCCACAAATGGATGGTGTGATATTCGCCGCCGAAATGTTCACCGATATCGTGAACCTGAGCATGGCAGTTATGGCAAGGCGTAATCACATAGCTAGCGCCGGTCGCGATGATCTGATCGAACTTTGTTTTGCCAAAGGCACGGCGCTCATCGGTAAAGGGAGCTTGAAGCGTCCCCCCTCCTCCACCGCAACAGAAGTTGTTGATACTGTTGGGCACCATGTCGATAAAGTTTTCTTCGCCGACACACGCCTTAACCACGAATCGCAGTTCCTGGGCGAAATAGTCACCCAAGGTTTTGCGGACAGCTTGGCAAGGATCTTGACAGGTAAATTTTATGCCGAGATCTTTGTTCCAGTCTGGGGTGACGGGTAATTTCCCCTCACGAATCCATTCCGCATAAAGCTCGACGACATGCTTGAACTTGAATTTATGCGGAATCTTGTATTTACGGAGACCTTCCCATATGGCATAGAAAGAATGGCCGCACTCCGTATTGACGTAATACTCGCAGCCTAGAACATTATCGATGTGGTTCACTTGTTCACGGATGATGTGTTCCCAGTTTTCATCATCGGCCAGGAACATACAGTAGTTCTCACCACCCCACATGTGCGAAGGGTAAGTCCAGTCCGCACCGACAGTGTGCAGGATTTTCCACAGCGGAACCATTTCCTCCGGCTCGGTGACCGGCTCACGCGAGTTCTGGTTCAGGCAAAACTTGGCACCGACCTTGTCGATCGGAGCCGGCATATCGGAAAAGTCCGGTTGTGTTTCATGGGTTTCTTCAAGCATGTCCTCGACCACGAACTCGAAATCCTCCTTGGGGATTCCCATCGCGCCGCCTTGTGATTTGATATGCAAATCACACGATTTCTTGATACCCGTCGGTCGTTCCTCACGTGGTACCAGCGTACGAGCGTAGTACACCAAACGCGGTATATCGATTTTCATGGGACAGGCCGAGATGCAACGTTGGCACATCGTGCACATCCAAATCCAGTTGCTCTCTTTGATCTCCTCATCCATACCCAGTAGAACCATACGCAAAAACTTGCGGGGGTCCATATCGGCCAGCCCTGAGGCCGGGCAACCACTGGTACAGGTTCCACATGTGAAGCACAAGTCCAGATTCGCTCCTTCCGGTAGCACCTCCAGCGCTTTCTGCTTCAGATCCGGCTTTTTCTCGTCAAGCTTGATCGGTATTTCCATTTGCGACCACTCCTTATGTTCGCGACGGCGATCGATCGTCCAAACCGGGCTGACCGTCCCGCCATGAATGAAGCCTCACTCAGTTGTCGGCCAACCCTCGTTCATCCCGTTGGTTTCATATCTTAGTCACTTTAACTTGGGATGATTCTGACCGACTTTCAACGCAGCGCATAAACCATGGCCAGCGCTGAAAACGAATGATCTCTTTATTTCACGCATGTAAAAAAAGAGATGGGGAACATCTTGAATTTGCTGCCTGAAAGATCGAAAGGTAAGCCATTCACGAAGATGGCACCTTTATTCTGAATTGTAGTTGTAACCAATACCCATTCAAATTACCAATAATTTCTCGTTTTATCAGATATAACCAGATTTCATTTGTCTATATTGTAAACTTTTCTGAAACTTCAAGATAATACAACATATTTTCCATATCTGAAAACAGCTTGTAATATAGGTGTTTATAAATAAGTGAAGCACATCTTATTTGGTATAATTGCACATTAAGCAGGGATTCGTCAAAAATCGGATAATTATCGGCAAAATTCGTTGACTTGATCTTGCATCGTGTTAACCTTTTGACGTTTTGGGAATCCCGAGCTTGAATCGAGAACCTTTTCACATGGGATGCACCTCTTCTTTTGATCTCCCACATGCTGCATTTCACCCATAATTTCAGAGGTTTCGTCAACCGGGCAAGCATGTAACCCGCACCTCTTGGGATCGGGTCGTCTCCCGAAATCGAAAATCGCTTCGTGCTCTTGAATGTGGAATGTGATCAGTGACGTGAAAGCGGATAAAGGGCCAAGCTTGTACAACAAACAAATACGATGGCGCAAAATATGAATTCTCGAAGGGTGAATTCGCGTACATCTGTATCTTTCGCAACGCCCCGATATCCCGATGTTTTTTAATGTGGCACTCACGCCGAACCGAAGTCATTTCCGGTCGGTCGGTTGTGGATTTTCCAAATACACCGGAGCTGAGGAGTATGATGAGTAGAGCAGTAATCATAACCCCGATGTTGTTTGTGCTGGCGCTTATCACAATCTGTATCGCTTGCGATGAAGCCAAGCAGCCCTCGCATTTCGAAATCATGGTGTTGGAGGGAACCCCCTACGAGCGAGGTTTTAAACATGGCGAGCGATTTTCAAACCGCATTCGCTCCCTTTACGCAAGCCTTTTACCCAATTCCCTCTTGCCTTACCTCAATCGAGAACAGGAGGATGTCTCCGATGTCCTACTTGAATATAAAGTGGATGAAAATGAAGACCTTGATAGCTACTACGAAGCTTGGGAAAAAGAATGTTTAGCCGGTTGCACCGACCGCTGCCGTGAAAAATGTGGGTTTTCATATCTTCTCATGAAAGAAAGTGGGGAAAATCTCGAGAAAGATATTCCACAAGAATACATCGATGAGATGCACGGAATCGCAGATGGTTCCGGCATGCCCTACGAAGAGATCTTAATCCTGAACACCCTCTTCGATACCATGCTGACCTTCCGGGCCATCACCTTCTTCATCCGCCAAATTCAGTCGCCTTACATCCAGGAAATCGAGTTTGTCACCGATCTTGAGCATGATGAAATTGACAACAACGAAAACGGCGACGCCGACGAAGCCGATGAAGCGTTGCTCAAACCTTACGAACCATCTCCCGTTGCTATTATGCGTGAAGTACCCACCGACTCCAGCATCCGCTTCGTCGTGGCCGATCAGAAAATCGGCGTCAACAAAAATCCGCTTGATATTCAAGGCGTTGACCCGGATTCTATTCGAATTCAGGTAAACGACACCGTATACGAATCACCAAACGCTGCTATTATCACCACCGTAATCAACGACGAGGGTACAGTCGAAATTCTATTCACTCCGGATGGCGGATTCCCGCCAGCCGCCGATATTTCCATCTTGCTGCAGGTTGGCGACCTCTCATTGGGGCATGTTCCGCCTCTACACGCCCGTTTCATGCGTGACGAATGGTTTACTTTCTCGACCGTCGGCTACGGAAAATCCCTAGCGGATACTCCCAACCGTGCAGAGGAAGACGGTCGCACTCAGCCTCCCTCGATCAGTTTTGCCATGCGCGGCTCGGCAACCGTGGACGGAGACCCGATTGCCGCCCACCATTACGCGTTACTCGACTCCGACACCACCCACAAACACACAGTGATGTTCATACATAAACCGCAAAACGGTATCCCGCACGCAACGTTCGGCTACACCGGTATCGTTTGGGGATTCTCCGGAATGAACACGGAAGGTGTCACCTTCTCTTTCAACAACTCCGATTCTCTCGACAATTCCATGGCGGGGGAAGTGAGCCACGACCTCTTCATGGCTCACCTGCTGGCCAGTGGCGTTCCGATCGGAATCATGGGCCGCGAGATCCTGAAAACAGGAAATGAGACATCGGATGGCGTCGATTACCTGCGCACGCACAAGCCCGCTTTTGGCTGGAATGTCTTGCTCGCCGATGCGGCGGGAGACATCCGCGCCGTTGAAATGGATTCGAACGAATTCAACACGGACGATGGTGGCGTCTTTGTCTACGACCCCGAAGAACCGAATCAGCCAAGTAGTTTCGGCCCAGACGACATACGCATGGCCAGTCATTACGCCGTAAATACAAATGACGTTCCCGACGGAACCAACATCATCGGCTTTATGCTTAAACCTCAGCGGGTGTGGACTAGTTTCTACTACCGTAGCTTGCGGGCCTACCACTTGCTTGGGGAACTAATTGGTAACAACTATGGAAAGTTGGATGTTTGGAAGACGGCACAGATCCTCCGGACTCCCCAACTTGTCGATGAACATGATTCCATGATTTCCACCATCTTCGAGCCCGCGAAAGGCAAAGTTCACTTTGCCATGGGGTCCGTTCCGGCTACGGCTATGCCGTTTTTGGAAGTCGATCTCAAGGTTGCTCTTGAGAAGGGGGTGGAATAATGAATAACCTCAATCTACAAATCGGCCTTACGGTGTTTTTCCTTTTCATGTTAAGCGTGCTGGCCTCGCCCGCTCACGCCCGCTTTGCACAAACCCTGCCCCAGGGCACCTTCCTTCTCGACGTCAGCTACAATTATTCACTCGTCGACAGCCGCTGGGACAACGAGGGGAAAAACGCTCCCATCATCGAGGAAATCGAACGTTATGAACCCGGCGGCGGTCTGCAGGGGGTTCTTAAAGTGGATGCGGAAGCTCAGTTTCAGGTTCTCATTCCGATGCTTCAATATGGAATCCTGGACGATCTGAGCGTCGGCTTCGGCATCCCGATCGTCTTGAAATCATCCGTCCAACCGAACTTCAGCTGGGAAGTCGGCCAATACCAACCAACCCTTGGACGCGCTTACTCCGAAGATGATTTCTGGGAATTCGCCGAAAGCATGGGACAACCCAAGCCGGGCAACTGGAGCGGCAACAAGGGTGTCCTTTCCGACATCGCTCTGGGAATGCGTTACCAATGGACTCGGCGCATTGGTTTCTTCCAGGATATCGGCCTGCATAGCGCCCTATCCATCATGGGAATGATCCCGACCGGCAAGAGCAAAGACCCCGAAGAAGTGGTTTCGGCCGGAACGTCCATGTGGGATCTCCACGCTCAAGGAGAACTTAACTTCCACTTGGGTATCGATAAAACCTTCGAAGAAGAATTGGATGGCTACTTGACTCTCGGCCTGGATTTTTTCTATGAGATTTTCTTCGAACATACCTACACATCAGCGCGTGGTGAGATCAACCCTCTACTGCTCAACTACGCCCTTTACATCGGCGACACCTATACGATCGATCCCGGCGATTTCACTGGCTTCTCTTTCGAAGCGGACGTCGTCGCTTATAAAGGTCCGGCTTGGGGTACTTGGCTGGTCAAAGGCGATACGGAAAAAGCGAAATCGCTACCACCCCTGATCTCGTTGTCGCTACGCTATACGTTTATTCACCTCCAACAGACCGACTACACTTCCGAATCGGATCTCTGGGATTGGGAGCAGGAAGACGATTGGCGCCCCGGTTATAAGAACATGCTTGGCGCTAAAATCACGTTCAGTTTCTTGCGTTTGGGCGCTCCGTTCCAGTTGTATGCCGGCTACCGCACCTTGAGTTTGATCCCAGGCAAAAACACGCGGGCCGCCGATGTTATACAGGGAGGCATTCAAATTCCGATGAAGTTCTGGTAAGGTGTTGACCTTGATTTTTCTGATCATGCAAACAGGATTTTGTGACAGATACACTGTGTGATGAATTCCCGTTGAAAGGAGTTTGAGACGATGACCAATACGAGGAAACGACTAGTTGAATGCGTACTGATGCTCATTGCAATCCTGGCGCTTGCAGGCTGTGCAGCCACCGAGTTCATCGGTTATAAAATGAACCCGGATTTCCCCGAGTATAAAACTGAAAATCTCGATTTGCCGGGATTGTCGGGTGTCGCGACCATCTACTTCGATGAAATCGGCGTAGCACATATCGAGGCAAGCAACGAGTTGGATCTACTGCGCGCAGTCGGCTATGTACAGGGTCGCGACCGGTTCTTCGGGATGGATATGTTCCGTCGCTTCGCTCGCGGGCAAGTCGCCGAACTTCTCGGAGAGCAAGAAGTGGGCGTCCTGGCAGGCACCACCATCGACGTCGATCTCTCCATGCGCGGTTGGGGCTTCGATAGCGCCGTCAAAGAAGACGTGAAGGGGTTGAGTCCCGAAGAACGCCAACGCATGCAGGCTTTTGTCGACGGAGTCAATCACTCTCTGAAATTGCATATGCCTCTGGAGTATCGCCTGTTGGGTGTTGAACCGAAACCTTGGACCATCGAAGACAGTTACGCCCTTGGCCGCATCGTCGCTTGGGGAATCACCCACAACTGGCACCAGGAAACCTCACGGCTCTTATTGGCCTTGAGTGTGGGGCTCGAACGTGGCGAACAGATTTACAATAGCGAATACTGGCACGGCGGCATGAGTATTCCCGACAAAGACGTCACGCGCGAACTGCTTCCCGCCATTGCACCCGAACTGGCCGAGATCATCAAACCCCGGCCCTACGCCCCCGTCGATGCCGACAAGGTGATGGCGGCTTGGACCAATTTCGGACACGCCATCGTACGGTTGTCGGGTGCGTCCAACGCGTGGGCGGTCAGTGGCGACCGTTCCGCCTCAGGGCTCCCACTGGTAGCCAGCGACCCGCACATGTCCCATTTCCTGCCGTCGTTCTTCTATCAACAACATATTAAAGCACCGGGTATCGACGTCATCGGCGCCACCGTAGCTGGCTTACCCTACATCTTCTCCGGCCACAATCGGAACGTGGCTTGGGGTGTCACCTCTTCCGTGGCCGACGTGATCGATCTGTATATCGAAAAACCCGATCCCGACAATCCCAACGGTTATATCACGGCCCTGGGACCCGAAGACTACAAACTCGAAAAACATGTCATCCGTGTACGCGATGGCAAAAAGTTTACGGAAAAGAGCTTCACAATTCGCCGCAGCATCCACGGTCCGGTTCTCAACGACATGTACCCCACCAAGTTCCCCGAATGGGCCCCGGCGGTCACCTATCGCTGGAATCCCATCGGTGTCCCCGAAAGTCTGGCCGCCTTCCGCAATGCCAACATGTCCGAAACAGTCGAAGAACTGATGGGCGCGTTACATAAGATGACGGCCCTTTCCAATACGATTTTAGCGGCGGACGTACACGGCAGCATTGCCATCTTCGCAACCGGAGCCGTCCCGGTACGCACCAGCCACCTGGGCACTTTCCCGGTTCCCGGCTGGTTGGACAAATACGAATGGGCAGGTTTTCTGATGCCCGACAAAAATCCTCAAGCGATTAAAAAATCCGGATTCTTCGCCCACGGCAACAATCTGATGATCAATCCCGAACATAACGACATGTTCTTCAACATCGACAGTGCGCCGTCCTATCGTGTAGACCGCATTACCGAACTGCTTGAAGCCAAACCCAAGCATGACTGGACCAGCATGGCCGAGATTCAAGGCGATGTGTTGCTGAAGCGTGCCCAGCGTGTGCTGCCGCACATTCTGGAAGACCTGAACAAAGCCACCAATCTCACCGAGATGGAGCAGCAGGCTCTGAAACTGATGAACGACTGGAACTACGTCGCATCCGTTGATTCCGCAAGCACGGCCGTTTTCTTTGTTACGTACCGTGAAGCGATCATGCACGCGCTGATGGATGAAGTAGATCCGCATGGCTTCGCCTTCATCATGTCGCAACGCTACTCAACCAACGTGGCCGATCTCTGGTTCGACCGGAGCGACCATGTGGTATGGGACAACCGCGGTAGCGACAACGTTGAGCTGCGCGCGGACGTCTTGGTGCCCGCCTTCAAACGTGCAGTGGCGCAATTGGCGGAAAAGCAGGGAGACAGTCCCTCCGATTGGCAATGGGGAAAACTGCACGAAATTCACATGACCCACTTCTTCGGCTCGAAAAAAGCGCTGGCCAATTTTATCAATCTGCCGCCGTTCCCGGTGGGTGGTGGCCTCGATTCCGTATGGAAGTCGCACTTCGATCTGGGGCACCCCAAAACGCCGTTCCGTGCTCTGGCCGGTCCGGCCTATCGCATGATTGTCGACTTTGGCGATATCGATCACGGCTATTGGATTTCCGATACCGGCACATCGGGTTGGCCCGCCTCGCCGCATTACGGAGATCAGCACCCCATGTGGTTGAATGTGAAATACGCCCCGATGCTTTATGATTGGAAAGAAATCCAGGAAAAAGCGAAAGCCGTTATCACCCTATCGAAACCCGTGGAAGTGGAAAAAGCCGAGAAGTAAATTCACGGAACTCCGCCCATACACCCATCGTCTCCCGGTATCGGCCGGAAGGCGATGGGTTTTTTCATGCCCGCAATCCGGCAACCGACACATACCCCCGACACGCACTCGATCTCGACGTTCGAATACAGCAATGATTTCGGTTTGCACTTGCTTCGAGCATTGGTTAAACTGTTTCAAGCAGCCAAAACAATGAGGTAACCCAGTCACGGGCGGGGACGGAAGCAGAAACGGATCTTCTTTGTACCGGATCGATCGAACAACCAGCGAGACGAGTGCCGAGGGAGGTCGAGGGGATGCAATCCAAAGACATAGAGCGCATTACCGTTGAGGTTACGAGACGGGTATATGAACGAACCCTGGCCCGTGCAGATTCCAGCCGCAATGCCTACCTTGACAACCTTGTCCACGAAGTTTTTTATTACGAGACACGCCGTCTTGATACCGATCAACAAGCGGTCAACGCGAAAGAAGACCGACGCCACCTAAACAACCTCCAAAACCGAATGAAAAGCGCCAGCGAAAGCGAAAAAAAGCAAATCGCAGAGGAAATCATTCGACACCATGTTTCAGAAATAGTTGGCCACTTCGATCAACCGACTTACGACATTTCCACTCGAATTCTTCCGCGCGCACTCGGCATCCTGCTAAATGGATTGTCACCGCTGAAGCTAGTCAACCATTTTCCGCATTTACCCGACGTGGCCGACAACATTCATCTGGGAGGTGATATCCAGCAGCTTCACCGACTTCGCAAAAAAGGAATCCTCATCTTCGTTCCCACTCATTCCTCAAACCTCGATTCTATTATCGCCGGCTACGCCATCTACATGGCCAATCTGCCTCCGGTTTGCTACGGTGCCGGTTTAAATCTGTTCTACAACAAATTCCTGGGTTTTTTCATGCAGCGCCTGGGCGCATACAAAGTCGACCGACGTAAAAAGCACCGGCTTTATAAGGAAATTCTCAAGGAATACGCCACCACCAGTATGGAACTGGGTTACGACAACCTGTTTTTTCCCGGCGGCACACGCAGCCGTTCCGGCGCCATTGAAAAAAAACTGAAACTGGGGTTGCTCGGCTGCGGACTTTCCGCATTGATCAACAACTTTGCCAACGCGTCACAGAAGCCCAACGTGTATATCGTCCCCTGCACGATCAACTATCAACTCGTTCTTGAAGCGGAAACATTGATTGAGGATCACTTGAAAGAGGCTGGAAAATCCCGATTCATCATTGAAGATGATGAATTCAGCAAGCTCGACCGCATCTGGTCCTTTATGCGAAATCTGGTACGAATGGATGCCAGTATCTATTTCAATTTCGGACAACCGCTTGATCCCTTTGGAAATGTGGTCGACGAGCACGGAAACTCGATCGACGGAACAGGGCGCCCCATCGATCTTAAACGCTACGTAATGCAAGACGGTCAAATCATCTCAGAACCGATGCGTGATGCTCAGTATACACGTGATCTGGCCAGTAAGCTTACCCAGTCGCTCGCCACCGATTCCGTCATCTCATCCACCCACGTACTGGCGTGGACGGTTTTCCAAAAACTGCTTGATATCAAACCGGATCCAGACTTCTACCGATTCCTTCGGCAAACGGCGGCTGAAGCATCCCTGCCAATGCCCACAGTCTACCGATCTACCGACCAGACTCTAAGCCAGCTCAGAAATCTGGAAAAGCTGGGGGAAATCAAGCTCGCGGAAACCCCGCTTAACCGGTCCGCTCAAGACGTCGTTGATCGGGCCTTGCGCCTATTTGGAAGCTATCATTTCAAACCGGTACTTGAACGACGAGGTGACCGTCTGTTCGTCGGCGATATGAATCTTCTATATTACTATCGGAATCGCCTTTGGGGCTATGAGCTGGAGTCGTAATTTTGACTGGATCGAGTTGAAAAGGAAACCACAATGACCATGCCAAACCATATCGCGGTCATCGGCCAAACGCCCTTCGGACTAGCGCTGGCATCCATTGCCGAAAAAGGTGGAGCGAAAGTCTCCTATTGGCATGAAATCGAAAATCCACCTTCTAACGCTCAAACGACATTAGAAGGCTCAGCGGTCATTCTATTAGCGACTCCCTTCCAGCAACTGGCAGCTACGGCGCTTTCCATATCACCATTTGTGACAGGCGATCAGATACTTTTGCATACTGCCCGCGGTCTCCAAGTAGACCGGAATTCATTTCAGACCAGCTCGACGATCATTCGCAAACACACCTGCCTAAAGAAAATCGGCATTGTAACCGGACCGGCTCTTGATGATACGTCACCTTCCGGCGTGGTCGTCGCTTCCCATTTTCCTGAAGTTGCACGGGTATCCAAGAAACTCTTTTCCGCACCCAACGTCATGATCTTCAAGAATGCCGACATGGAAGGAATCGAACTTGGAGCAGCGCTCGGGCAAGTCTTCATCTTAGCGCTGGGCATCGCCGACAGGTTGGGTTTTGGTTCGGGGACGCTGGCCCTGATTATAACCCGCAGCTTGACGGAAATGACCCGCCTCGGGGTCGTCACCGGAGCGAAAGCTGCGACTTTTTCCGGCTTATCCGGTCTTGGAGAAGTGACTGCCGCACTCACAGACAAGACACATCCGCTGATTGAAGCAGGCAACCAGATCGCTGTCGGGCAATTCCCAGATGACGGGGATCGATATAAGGAAGCCTTATGCACTCTGGACGCCAGCACCAGAGTGGCACGAAAAACGGGAGTTCCAACCCCGATTCTTTTCGCTCTTCAAAATATCATTCACAAACGATATCCTGCAGAGAAAGCGGTCAGTGAGATTTTGTCCACGGCAACCGGACTGGAGCAAGATCCAGTGTTCGACATATCAAACGAATCCCTGCCTATTCCCACTCTTGCACCGCCGGGAGGCAAGGAAAAGTCGATCTGATGTTTCCCCTCAAACGCATCAACCACCGTTTGTTGGATGACGAATATGCTGGCTTAGTCGTTACGTGCGATGTGGATAAAACCTATCTCGACACCGACTTCCACTCAATGAAAGGGCTCCTGCGTATTCCCCTGGAATGGGGTGAGGATAAGCACGCAATGATCGGAATGACGCCTCTTTTAAAGGGATTGCGCATTTTCGAACCGGGATTGACACCACTCTATTTTATTACGGCCAGCCCTCTTTTCCTGTTTAAAGCATTATCCCGAAAAATGCTTTTGGACGGCGTGCAATATGACGGTATCACCTTCAAGGACTGGCAAGACCTGATCGTCCGCCGCCGGAAACCCCGCTGGTTGAAGATGCAGCTGCCCTACAAGCTGGCAGCTCTGTTTCATCAACGCCAACACCTGCCTAAACGGTGTACTGAAATATTGATCGGCGACGATACCGAACAGGACGCGCTGGCCTATTCACTGTATGCACGCCGGTTGTCCGGCGAACTGGACGATTTCAATCTCGAAAATACTCTGCATCAGGAAGGCTGCCCACCTGAAACGATTGCCGATGTCCTCTCTGCAGCAAAAGCGGTTGGCTACCCTGGGAACTGCGTAAAACAGATCTATATTTATCTCAGTATGGGAACGAATCCCGCAGACTACAAGATTTTCGGACCTGTTTTGACCGCATGTCAGAGTCCGTTTCAAATGGCAATTCATCTGTGGATTTCTGGTTATCTTGACAAAAGCGTTGTGTTGGAAACAGCTCAGGAATGGAAATCAAGCGTCAGTGAGCCCAACCTGCAAAGTCAGTTTGAAAACATGCAAAGTCGCGGTTTGATAAATCGGCAGCAGGCTGAAGAACTTGAGCATTCACTGCATTTCCGGAAATGATTCGGAAACCGTTAACAGGTCCGATCACCCCCCCCATCATTCCGGGACGCACTCAAGATTGCGCGCCACGTAACTCTCGGCACAGGCATCGCAAAATCTGCCGGTATAGCCGGTCGAACAATCGCAAACCCCTTTGCCGTTAACCGTACGACAAACTCCATACACACAAGGGTTTCGGGTACAGTCGACCCCTTCGCCCTCGGGTTGGCAATCGCTCCCATATCCACCTGAATATCCACAATCGTCACCATCGGGAGAGTCTCCGGGATCCCATACATCCACCCGGTCCACATCACCGTCCTCCCAATCCGAGCTATCGCCGTCCGGGTCGTCCCCACCATCACCGCAGGCAACCGACAACAGGAGGATCGCTCCCAACATCAGCATCAAGACAATCAAATAGAACTGTCGTTTCATGGTTCGTCATTCTCCAATTTGGCCATCACTCCGGGAGGAAGTAAGAGCGCTGCGGAACGAGGAGGAAGTGTCAAGGAGACTGTCGTCCCCGACCAAGCGACCTCCGTTCCGAACAAATCCACAAGTGCGTCAGAGATGATCGACTGTGCTTGCGGCGGGATATCAAACGTGATTTGCGTCGCTTTGGCTCCTCGATTGAGAGCCACAACCGCCAGATCGGTTCCCGGAGCAAGACGCATATAGACGTAGGTATCGTCTTCGATTTTGAGCGCCTGCCGGGCTCCGCCGCGTAAAGCCCACGAAAAAGAACGCGCACGTGCCAAACGCCCCACGTCTCGCCGCAACGCTTGCGCAAGGTCTGAAAGCTCGTTTTTATTGGGAAATGGCCGACGGCAATCGGGATCTCCGGCCCCGGCCAATCCGACCTCATCGCCATAGTAGATGATCGGAGCCCCGGCCAAAGTCATGATTACCGTGTAGGCCAACCTCAATTTGGCAAAGACCCCTGAACTCGAAGGCGTCGGCGGCGGCGATCCCCAGGCATCCGAAGTATCATCACCCGCCGCCTCGGAAATAAAACGCGTGACGTCATGATTGCCGACGATCAACCCCATGTGCGCATCCGCTCCGGCCCAAGCTGCTTCGCTTTCGGCAATGATGTTTTCGAGATCCATCATATTACCATTTCCATGGGCAATGGTTTCACGGAGCACCCACATAAGTGGAAAATCGAATTGGCCGTCCAATCCTTGCGGACCGAGATACCAGCGGATTTTTCCATGTCCCGTTGCTCCGGTGTAAGTTTCACCTAATAAAAAGACTCGTTCGTTGCCAAGTTCGCCTGCCACGTGCAGAGCGTCACGCAAATGGCGAGTGGCGAGACGCGGCATCATGGGAACGGCATCGATGCGAAAACCGTCCAAATCGAAGCGTGTCAACCAAGCCACGGCATCGGAACACGATTGCTCGATCACCTCTAAGTTTTTAAAATCCAGATCGGGCAGATATTCCGTAAACCAACACCGCTCGATATCGTCCGCCCAGCTACATGTTCCCCGCCCGCAAACACACGACCCATCGGGAGCGTTGAACCAGCCGTCGGCGGCATGGTCGATGAAATAGGGATGATCGACATGCACATGATTGGGAACCAAATCCATCAGAACTCGGATGCCTCGCTCGTGACACGCCGCCACCAGCCGATCCAGCGCCTCGGGTCCGCCGAAACGCGCTTCCACCGTTCGTGGAGCAATGGGCCAATAGCCATGATAGGCTTCGTACCAGCGATTATCGAGCCCCAGATAACTCCCATCCGGATTGTCATAAAGCGGCGACAGCCATAGCACGTTTGCACCCAACGATTCGAAGTAGCCTTCTTCCACCGCCTCGCGCACACCATCGAGATCGCCGCCCTGATATTGTGCAATGGAAGCCGACGCATCGAGCGACCCACCACCGCGCCGAAAGCGATCCACCACCACCTGATAGATCACCGCATCGCGCCAGGTAAAAGGCGTTGCTTCGTTCCAGACCGGAAATGAAACCTCGGCCGGGCGACCATCCCTATCTTCCGCGCGGATATCGATCCACGACTTTCCGAGAGGCAGTGCCCCCTGTATAACCAAAGTCCCCGGATCAGCCTCCGCCGTGACGTCCAGAACCGCCCCACCGCGAGCCAGTGCCTGCACAGAATCAACGGCCAACGGCGAATCCAGTTCCACCCGCAGAAAAGCCGCCGTGGCCTCGATTCGGCTATCGACAACACCGACGTCGCCGACACGCAACGCAGGCGTCGAACAATCCGCAATGCGCGCGAAAGACTGCTCGACGCCGTTTTCATCATATGCGGTGAGGGGATTGCCGGTATCCAGACGGTCTTCACCATTGATACGCAGACGATAAAACACCGGTCCTGGCGGCAGATCGAGACGCGCGACGTACAAGCCATCGCCATCGGCGTCGCGAAGGCGTGTTTGACCGGGCTGCCAGTCATTGAAATCACCAATGAGATCGAAGGGAGGGGATTCACCGGGGGTCGGTTCATAAACTACTGTCAAACGGCAATCGCGCCGATAATCACTTAAATTTCCTTTGTCGTTGTCGCAGGCAACCAGCCCTATCACACATAGTGCAACAACAGATATGCACACATATTTTACGCGACAATCTGCCATCTCGTCGGCCTACCAATCCCCGCAAGCGGCAGATACGGCCGATGGATCGAGTCGTTCGAAGATCGCCAGAAGATAGGCTCCGGCTCCGAAGCCGACCATGGGATATTCGCCTTCGTAGTCTCCGCTGGTGGGATGGTGCAATTCGCTGATAAGCCCCTGGTTGGCCAAGGCCTGTGCGGTGATCCAATCGAGCAGAGCATCGGCTTTAGCGGTTTCCCCGGCACGACGCAACGCCCGCGCCGCTCGCAGATCGACGAAAACCCATTCCTGCGAATCATACCAACCGCCGTCGTCGTTACGAAAATAGCCGTGGCCGCTGGCCACTTGGAGGTGGCTGTCATACATGGCAAAAGTCGCGTCGGCCACTCCCCCCGATGGATCGAGAATCGGCCAATTGAAGGCTTCCACTGTCGCGACATCGTAATGCCCCCAACCATTGGTCAACTCTTCGATAGAACTGGCCAAGACATTGGCGTTGTCGACACAACCGGCCTTCAGAGCATTACGCAATCCGGCTGCGGCTGTTTCGTAGAAATCGGCTTCCACACCATGGCCTAACGAACGCACCGCAGGAGAAATGGCACACAATCCATTGGCAGCCGTGAGAGTTGTATAGCTGTAGTGCTTTTGCTGGCCGTTCCAGTGGACCTCCCAGATGGAGCTGTCCGGGCCGATCATGTTGGAGTCATCGACAAGATCGACCAACGCCCCGGCGATTTTGTCCCGTACGACAACCCAGTTGTCGTCAAGCAGGCTTGTATCGCCTTCGGCAGCCATCGTTTCGGCCAGGGCCCATAAAAACAATCCGAATCCGTCGTATTCGATGTTGGGCCCGTTTTCGTTGGAGTCGGTCTCTTCTTTTCCACGCCCGAAATAGCGCGTGATAGTCACCTGATAGGGCACACCGCTATAACTTTCATAGTAGCCACTGTCCGCATTCAAGACGAATTCCAGCGCCGCGCGCGCCTCGACGGCATGCCCACTTCGTGCCAATGCCACAATGGCGTAGGCCATATCGCGCATCCAGCAGATATTCCAATTGCCCGGCGGCATGGATGCCAAAATCTGACCATACGACAAATCGGAGTTCTCGCGTACCTGCCCCATCCGCAATACCGCTTCCGATTGCCGGTAGACGGCAAGTTCGGCCGGTGACAGCCCGGCGGGAGGCGCGACACGCCAAGTCTCCCAGGCATCGACGGCTTCGGCCAGTACCGTTTCGGATGTTTTATCGCCATATACGGTTTCAAGTTTCGCTAAAAGGGACACCGCGTCATCACCCGGATGATAGGCCATCGCGACACCGAACCAGCCGATGGAGCCCGGTTCCAGGTGGACATCTTTTTGGAAGCCTGCCACACGATCGTCTCCAACCGCGACATCGCCGGTATTGTCGGCTAGATCATGCCCATCGAGCAAAGCCTGATAGGGATTCTGGGGTGAGCATCCGGCATGGCTGGGTAGTTCGAACGAGCGATAGACAAGCGTTCCGCCAACGCCCTTTTCCACCCATGCGCCGCTGGCATCGCGAATGATGCTTTCATCCTCGGCATCGGGATTGACCGGATCTTCCGCGCTGGTGTAACCGAGATGGGCATTGTGCAACGAATACAGCGACACATCCGCTGCTTGGCTGCGGGTGTTGGTTACTTTGATCAACATCACCATCGCCGCTGCATCGATCTCGAAAGGCGCGTAAACGAAGGTCTCGACCCGTAGTCCGCTCAGGTCGCGTACAAGGTGAATGACACCGCTTTCGCGCAAATACCCGACATGCAACGGCTCGACCGTGTCGAGCCATTTGCCCGTCCCGTCGTAGCGCAGCCCGAAATAACTATCGAAGAGCAAGTCGCGCGTCCACACATCCTCATCCCAATTGCGGTACATATGTTCGAGAAACGTGTCGATTTTGCGTGAGGTCTTGTCCCAGGCGACGGCGGAATATCCGTTAGCACTAACAAGTTTGGGGGCCGAGTCGTGGGCGGCGCTGCACAATCCAGCCTCGACATCGCAGTCGGGAACGCATAGGCCTGCCGTTTCCGAATAGCCCGGTTCGCAGGAACAAGAAAAGGTATCATCGTTGGGCACACAAACGGTTTTGTGCAGATCGGTGCAGGGATTGGGAATGCAGACATCCACATCCTCGACATCGAAATCACCCTCGGTATCGCCATCAGTATCGCCGTCTAAAAAATCACCATCGGACATATCGCCATCCGAGCTGTCGCCGTCTGGAACGTCTCCATCGGCAGGATTATCGCCGTCGACCGCGATGCAGTCACCCGAGCCATCGTCGAGGTAGTCGTCGGCACAGCGATCGCATAGATCCCCTGCAAAGCCTTGCATGCATTCGCAGGCAATCGAAATCCCGTCGTCCTGGACCGAACAGGTTCCATGTTCACAGGGGTTGGGAATGCATGGACTCTCGCCAGCAGGAACGCATTGTCCCTCAACCATCACCAAACCGATTTCGCAGAGCTCGCAAAGCTCCCCGGTGTAACCGCCGTGGCATTCACAAATAAAAGCATCCCCATCTTCCACGCACACGCCATGAGACGAACAGTCGATGCCGAAACAGGGAGAGTCGCCATCCTGCCCGCTTTCATCGCAGGAAAACAGCGTCACCGTCCACGCAATCCATCCGATCACTGCAATCCACCGCATCAGTCAACCTCCACTCAAGGAACGAGAATCCGCGCATCGTATGGTTCCACCGAAATCGTGGCCGAACCACCCGACACACTGACCGTTCCTCCATTCAACTGGTCGGTGAGTGTCCCCGACGTGATACCGAGCGACGACAGGTTGACCGATTGGCTTTGCGTGCCGTTCGATCGATTGAGCACGACCACCGCTTTTTGGCTGCCGTACTGCAATCCGTAAGCCCAGAAGGTGGACGTCACATAGAGGGTACTGCGCAGGCCGCGCGCCAAAACCGGATGATCGCGCCGAATCTGCCCCAGCAAGCGCACGTGATCCAGCATATCCTGCGGTCGCGCGCTCAACGACGGTTCGAACATCATCATGCGGCGATTGTCGGGATCGCCCGAACCGGGCATGCCGATTTCATCACCGTAGTAAATCAGCGGTAAACCGGGAATGGTGAACAAGAAGCTCCAGGCCAGTTTCATGCGATCAAACGGCTGGTCACTGTTGGGCAAATCCGGCGGATTACTCCACGCATCGCCAATGTTACCATCGGCCTGCGAAATCGCCCGTGCCACGTCGTGATTACCCATGAAATTGCTCAAAATGGCGCTATCGGGATAGTAAGCTTCGTTGCTGGCCAACATACCCGATAAGGCGCTTAAATCACGCGACTCGTGCAGGAAAGCCGCCATGACATTCCAATACAGCGGGAAATCGAATTGGCCGTCCAACTCGTCCTCGCCAATGTAGGCAAGAATCAAGTCTTCCTGTCCCTCGCCGGTAAATGTTTCACCCACCATGTAAAAACGTGTGTCGCCGGTCGTATCCACTTCTTCGTCGATACGCGCACGTAGCGTCCAACCGATATCATGGATCATATGTTTCACGGCATCCATGCGAAAACCGTCGATGTTGGTTTCCTGTACCAGCCACACCGCATGATCCGTCATGGCCTTGGTGACATCCAGGCTTTTGTACTCCAAATCCGGCAAATAGTCGGTGAACCAGCATTCGATGGGAATCACATCCCAATTGGACTGCCCTCCCGTGCTGTCGCCACACATACGCGGCGGCATATGGAACCAACCGTCGTTTTGATGATCGACATAAAACGGGTGACTGGCATGCACGTGGTTGGCCACAAAATCGACCAGGACGCGAATCCCGCGTGCGTGCGCCGCCTCGACCAACTCACGAAATTCGTCCAAATCGCCAAAATGCGGATCGACCGGTTCGACACCCGCAAGCGGGTTGTCGTCGGTCCAACCGCTGCTGATCGGCCAGTAGCTGTGATAACCCGAATACATGTGGCCGTCACTCATTCCCGCACCCGTACCCGGCGTATTTTCGCTGATAGAGGAAATCCACAAAACGTTGACGCCCAGGCTCTCGAAGTAGCCGTCTTCCAATTTGTCGATAATCCCCGCGAAATCGCCTCCCTGCCATTCGGCGGCCCACTCCACCCCGGCGGTCTGATCGTTTCCGGCATCGCCGTTTTTGAAACGATCGGTCATGGTGAAATAAATAATACCGTCACGCCAGTCGAAGTCCGTATTTTCAACCCACAAAGGAGCGAACAAGGGCCGGGCCGGATGTCCCGCCGTATCGGCCGCCTTGAACAAATAACCATACTTGCCCGGATCGAGGCTGGTATCGCGCACGGAAAAACGGCGAGTCGCTTCGTCGTAAGTCGCACTGTAGGAAGCCCCGCTGCGAGTGACGGTCACGGAAGAGGAATCGAGCGCATCTCGTCCATTGCCACGAATAAATTGCACATCGAAGGAAATGGAGTCTGCCCCCACAACCGGTTCATCCGATAAAACGAGCATCGGTTCATCGCAATCGAACACGCGCAAGCGCGAGTTCCGGCTATCGCCGACCCACATGGTGTACGGGTTCTGCTCGTCACGGAACCAGGTATCGTGATCTTTGTCCCAGAATTTATAGGCATAATCTCCCGGCGACAGATCGAGCACGATGTGGAAGGTATCGCCGTCTTTCGTCATCTTGTCCTGCTCGCCCCAGCCGTTGAACTCGCCTCGAATGTATAGATTTTGGATGGTCCCGCTTGTGTCGCGATAAACGATTTCCGTCGTGCAGCCGCGAATATCGCAAGCCGTGCCACCGAAACCCTGCTCGCAGACGCAACTCGCCATTCCGGCGACGATTTCGCAGCCGCCGAAAGCCCCGCAATCCAGCGCGGCCGTCGAACAATCCGGTAAACAGGTATCGTTGTCATCGACATCCTGATATCCGTCATCACATCCGCATTCATAACCATCATCCCCGACCACCCGGCAGTCGGTTGTGTGAACGATGTTGCAGGGATTGGGTTGGCAGGGCGTACGCAACATGCAGATGTGGTTATTCGATTCGTAATAACCATCGTCACAGATTTCACAGTGATCGCCGGCATACCCTTCACCACAAGCACATTCCAATCCATTTCCGGTGCAGGCACCGCGTCCCGTACAGGTCGTAACCGGGTTGCAAACGGTATCCTCCGCGCAACTACCGGCATCATCGTGATAACCGGGGTCGCATTGGCAATCGTAGGTGCCGGGCGTCTCGACACACCAGGTGCGATTCGGATCCTCGCAGGGATTGGGGTGGCAGGCATCGTCCGCCACACACAGGTCGACCTCCAGGTGATAGTTGGGATCGCACAAACACTCGTGGCCGTCCTGGGCTTCCACGCAGATGGTCCGGTTGACGATGTTGCAGGGATTCGGCTCGCAGGCGCTGGATTCGACACACTCGCCGTTTTCCTCGTGATAACCGACATCACAGCGGCACACGAAGCTATCCTCGCCAGCCGGTTCGCATACCCCGCGATTGGGTTCTTCACACGGATTGGGCAAACACGGACCGGCGCCCTCGACACAGACCCCGTTGTCGTCATAATATCCGTCATCGCAATCGCACCGATAACCCTCGCCATCGGTTATGCAACGACTACGGTGACTTTCGGTACAAGGATTGGGAAGACAGGCATTTTCCGTATCGGGAACGCACTCGCCATCATCCTCAACATAACTCGGGGCGCATTCATCACAGAATTCACCGGCATATCCCGTATCGCACAGACACTCCGGCCCGTCGTCGCCGATGCGACAGACGCCGTGGATACAGGGATTGGGATCGCAGGCCGAGGCAGGCACACAGAGCAGGCCATCCGGGACATAACCCGGCGCACAAGTCTCGCACCAATCGCCGTCATACCCCTCATCGCACACACACTCCGCACGTCCGCTGTTATCGACGCAAAGACCGTGGATGCAGGGGTCGTCGTCGCACGCACCGCCGGGCATGCAATAGTCACCTTCCCAATGAAACCCTTCGGCACAACGATCGCAGAGGGTTCCCTCGTAACCTTCATCGCACACACAAGCCGCGCCTCCGGCGCCTTCGACACAATGCCCATGGGAACCGCAGGCAAGTTCGCTACAATCCCCATCGCCGTCCAGCTCACTTCCGGCCTCCCCGCACCCGACGATCAGCAGCACCGCCGTCAAGAGCCCGACCACCGTCCATATCGTTTCGCACCGGTTCTTCCACATGTCCTTCTCACTCCTGAACGATCCGCCATCCGATTTGTTAGGGCCCGCACGCGCCGGTTTCCTCACATAACTCCGGCGTTCAACCTCGTTAGGCTACCGAATTCAGGGGTGTTTTGTCCAGGGGGAAATGCGTTCAATGCGCCCTTTGCGCGATTCGTTTCAGCTTTCGCTCTCTTCGAAGAAAATGACGGTCTGATATCCTTGAATGTTGGCGCATTCCGGACAGGTGGTCTGCCAAAAATAGATGTTGTCGATTGAGTTGACCTGGGCGTCCAGCCTTTTTCGGAAACGAGCGGTCTCTTCCTGCAAAGTATCGAAGGGTTCCTCAGTGACGAACGAGTGCAAGGTTGTTTTATCGAACGTGTAGATACTCGGGTCGAAAAAACGTGGCTTGATGATTTCGATCATCAGTTTTCCGGAGAACAGCCCGTCCTTCAGTAGAACCATATTGCTCTCGGCAAAACGGTATTCTTTGATTCCGATTTCTTGTCTGAGTTTTTCAATCCCTTTTCGAAATCCGATCGGATTATGAAAGAGTTGCATGATTTTAGTACGATAGAATGAGCGGCCCTCAAATGAAAATCGCTGTTTATGCCACTGCGCCTTCGGTACAACCTGACAGCCACATCGAACCGCCATTGCTTCCTCCTGCGCGAATGAAACCGGCTAAGAATCCAATCTTTCCGCTAGCCTACACCAGAATTGTAAACGAAGCACCAGTATTACACAACCAAAAAGAGCATACATGACGGATACACCATTTTCTCACCGTGACGTTTCACTTGACAGGTAGGACATTGATGTCGCGACCTCCCCCCCTCTCGCCGCTGCGCCCATTCCGGCAGTCTCCAGTAGTGCCTAATATTACTTGTCTTTTTCGTCTTTGTCGCATAGGGTACAATTCTTGCTTGTTTCTTTGAGACGCCTTTAATCCATGCGCTCAATCGGCGAAAGGATTCGTACTACACCCATGCATGTTTACCGGCCAACCACATCCGAGCACACCCGGCTCATTTCGCGTGTTGCATCCGGTTTTTATTTTATCTTCATCCTTATTCTTTTCGTCGTCTTTCCGGGGCTGATGGGCTGCGATTCGGAAAACGCCATTCAAGAAAACAACGATTCGCCAATTTCGGATGGCGATACCGCAACGGCTTCCGATGGCGATATGGATGGCGACCCCGAGCCTCCCAACGACATCCAGGAAACGATCGCCTGCACAGCAAATGCCGAGTGCCCTTCCACAACAGCTTGCGATCCTTACAATTTTGTTTGCCGCACAGAAGAATGCGCGATGCAGGCGGACTGCGTCGGTCAATACGGGATCGCTTCCACCTGCTCGGATAGCGGTCTGTGCCTGCCCATTCCCTGCGCAGGGAACGAGATATGCCCGGATGGTCACTACTGCACGACCGGCTTTTGTATGCCCTACCCGGCATGTGCCGCTCTTTCCGACTTGATCGTGGAATCGGGTACGCTGATCACCCGAACCGGACAACATATGCAGGTTGTGGCCCGCGCCATCGATGCGGCCGGGACCGCGCTTCCCGAACTGGCCGCCATCCAGGCTTCGGTCGAATGGCGGTCGCTGAACTCCGACGTGGTCAGCATTATTACGGAAAACGGTGGAAATGTCATTCTGCTCGGAGGACCCATCTCAGGTACCACCACCGTACTGGCCCGGCTGGCGTTCGAAAATGACGCCTGTTCCGGGATCGAACTGTCGGTGTCGCTTTCGGTTCAGAACTTCGCCCAGATCGACGAAGGTTTGCGGGTTATCCTGGTTGAACAACATTCAGGCAGTCTGGTAGGCGGTGCAACGGTGGAAGTCAATGGCGTGAGCCGATTGACGGCAGAGGACATCAACGCCGGAGTGGCTTTATTCGAAAACGTGGAGCCTCCTTACCGCGTTCATGTTTTTCATCCGGATTACCACTACCTCAGCCTGATCAACCTAACCGAATCAGACCTGCTGCTGCCGTTGCTACCCTTTGACGGTCCTCATCAAAAAGCTGGAATCAAAGGCACACCGGATCTTTCACAAACCCCCGAAATCCTGCAACGAAGCGGTTTCGTGTCGCTTTTGGGGCTGGCCTACACCGCCAGCCTGCTCGACCTGCTTCCCGGCGGTTTATTCAGCCCGACGCTTCTACAACCGGCGGCGGTGCGCGGACCTTTCCACGATCAGCTCAGTCTCCCCGCCAACATCCGCTTACATCCCATCGCAGGCGACGAGAACACACTTATTTACGCCACCGGCTCGTCGTCCAGCCCGGCCGCATGGGGACTGGGTGGATTCCTCAATGCAACCGATTATATGAGCTTGGTGGTCGATAGCATCTACGATGGCTGGACGAACATGGGAGCCTTTGTGGTTACGGCACTCACCAACTCGGCCCAATATTTTCACGGTATATTATCCGGAATTCAGGTCGAAAGCCTGCCGATGCTAACCGATAATGGCAATGGCGACACTCAGCCTTCCAATCAGATCGACATCAACGGAGACAACACGACTGACGATTTCGTCCCCGATTATGCGGGATTTCTCAGTATCGGAGATGAATTGAAGCTTTCTCATCCGATGAATCAGCGAGTCAAGGCGCGCCTCGGGCGATTGCCCCTGATGAATCTCAAACCGGTGGGAGGCGTTTTCACGATCCTCGGATCGCGGTTGCTCTCATCGGAACAAGCTTTCATTCCGGTTGGGTTGGCAATGAAGCAAATCTCTCAAAACGGTCATCTCGATAAACCTTCAGTGGGGATGGGCGGCGATTTGTGGACGCCATTCACCCCCTATTATGGAGGTTTGACAAACGAGTATACCGCCATCGCCTACGCCTTGGAATTCGCCGATCTCTTCCCCACCGAGAATTGCGCGCTATCCTACTCGGCTATCGTGGCCGATTACGACGGGCAGTCGGAAGAACTCGAGTTCGGCGACTTTCTCGCCTTGCCCACATATGCCGCCATGACCACCGACGAACGGCGATTGGAATTCATTCCGGTGGAAGGCGCTCCCATTCACCGTCTGCGGGTAATTGCAAACGGCCGACAATGGGAAATTTACATCGAAACTCCGGATACGGAGAGGGATACAGTGGTAATCAACCTGCCCCAGCCTCCTTTGGAAGACGTTTTGGATGGACATTTGAGCGTCACGGCGCTGGATATGCAGCCGAATCAATCGCTGGATCACTTTGCGGGCTTCAATCAGGTTAGTCTCGCTACAATAGACCGGTATTTCACACGTTTTTCAACTTATGCGATCAGGTCGGCTCAATAGTCGCTTCAGTATTTTTATTAGGAACTCTTAATTTTGACTAATTATTTGTAATTTAAGCACTTCGCGTTCTTTGAAAGGACTAATTGACTTGACTTTGCGGCCCATTTGCAGTATGCAAATTCCTTAGTTAAGAGGCGAATTATAGGAAATAGGGACGCAGAAACCGAAAAGAGGTTGGGTTTGGGTTCGGAAGGAAGATCCATAACCAAACAAAGATGAGGACCAACATCAATTAAGGAGGAGTTCCCATGAAGAGAAGCGTATTGTTCTTTATGCTAGTTCTGCTAGCGATGGTCGTCTTCGCCGGATGCGGCGGCGATGACAGCTCTGCCGACGGCGACAATCCCGACGGTGACAATCCCGACGGCGACGATCCCGACGGCGACGATCCCGACGGCGACGGTCCCGACGGCGATTCCGATGGCGACGATCCCGACGGTGATTCCGACGGCGACGATTCCGATGGCGATGTTCCCTGCGAAGAAGACACCCCCTGCAAGACCAATGAAGACTGCTGCGACGGCTTTGCCTGCCACGACGAACTGTTCCTTTGCAAAGAAGCCGAATGCAACACCACCGCCGATTGCGCCACCTACGGCGCCAACTTCGAGTGTGATCCGGTCGACGCCCTGTGCTACCCGATCGTTTGCACCGAAAACGGCGACTGCCCGACCGGTTTCGTTTGCTTGGCCGGTGGCTGCGAACAAGCCCCGAGCTGCGACAATGCCACGAGCATCCAGATCAACCAAGGTAATGGTTTGATTCGCCAGGGCGAAACCCTCACCCTGTCCGCCACCGTCTTCAACGCCAATGGCGCGAAGCTCGAGTTGGTGGGCGATTCTCTGTTCAGCTGGGGCTCCAGCCTTCCGGCGGCCGTGGCCGTTGGCGCCAGCGATGGCGTGCTGACCGGTGGCGACACCGCGGGTAGCTCCACCATCACCGCCACCCTGACCTGCAAAACCGCGGTCAACACGACCGTCACCTACCAGAACTTCCCGACCGTCACCGCCGGTGATGCCCGCGTCGTGGTGTTCAACGACAAAACCGGCGAGCTGCTCTCCGGCGCCAAAGTGTTCTTGGACGGCACCGCTGTCGACACCGTCGACGGTGTAGCCAACTTCGCCAGCACCGATTGCTCGGGTGGCTGTGACATGCACGTTTTCCATGCTGATTACACCTACGTGTCGGCCATGGGCCTGACCGTGCAAGACATGATCGTGCCGCTGTCGGCGAACGGCGACAACACCGTGGCCGCCGGCGTCTTGGGCGCCCAGGATCCCAGCCCCATCCCCGAAGCGGTCGTCGGCAACAACGACGTACGCCTCGGCTTCACCAGCTTCTCGATCCCCGGCAACCTGGCCGACCTGAACTTCGAAGCCCTGATCGGCACGATGAAAGAAACCCACGTGCAGATCGGTACGGTTCTCGACGACAACATCCCCCTGCCGGGCGGCCTCGAAGGCTACCTGATGGACGACCCGATCAAAGAAGGCTTCTCGGCTGAAGCCGTCGCTGGCAAAGCCACTCTGTGGGGCCTCGGCGGTTATGCCAAACTGGCCGACCTGATCCAGATCGTGACTCAGAACCTGGGTGACGAAATCGACGTCGCCGCCATCTTGGGCGCGATTCTGCCGCTGTTCGAGAGCTTCTATCATGGTATCGTGCCGGGCTTCGACCTGCAGGCCATCGCCAAAGTCGCCGATGCCGACGACCTCAACGGCGACGGCAACACCGACGACCTGGTTCCGGACTATGCCAACTTCACCGACATCGGCAGCGACATGAAACTGAACCAGTCGCAAACTCAGCGCACCGAGCTGACCTTCGCCAATCTGCCTGATTACGGCGACAGCTGCGCCGACTCCGTCATCGTCTTGGCGGGTGCCAATCAGAGCGGCATCGGCTTCGTGCCTCTGGGCCTCACTGCGGGTCTGGACAAGCGTACCGGTACCGACACCGCCGACTGCAAAGTGGGTGAAGACAACGACGGCAAAATCATGGTTCCCTTCGCGCCGCAGCACAGCGGTCTGTCGGGTTACGAGTACTACTTCCTCGGTATCGCCCTGTCCCTGGACAGTCTGCTTGGCGACATCAGCCTTAAAGAAGAAATGTCCATCGACCTGTCGGGTGTCCTGGCGAAGAGCAGCTCCTCGCCTGAATCCGTCACCATGCCGGCCTTCGTCGACTTCATGAGCGACGCGGACTATACTTACACCGCAGCCACCAAAAACCTGGCCGTCACCGCCACCGCGCTCAGTGATGATGTCAGCTTCCATCGCATCGTGATCCGCAACGACACGGACGACGCCACCAAAGTCAAGTTCTGGCACATCTATTGGCCGAACGACGAGGGCGGCTTCGACTTCGATCAACCGGCGGAAGTCACCGACAACCGCGGCGTGAACATTTCGTCCGCCTCCTTGGTCCAGGGTATCAAACTGGACGGCGTGAGCTACGACGACCTGTTCGAGTTCAACGGTATCAACACCACCATGATGAACGACTACACCAGCGCGTTCTCCATGCATGCCGTTGACGACTAAGCCGACTATCGGTTTAGGCTTCTGACACCTCGCACCCCCCGCTTCGGCGGGGGGTGTTTTTTTGTGTAAAATCCGTATTTTCAGCGATTGACTCACCTGTCCCTTTCACGCATCGTATGCGTAGTTATTTGTTGACAGCTTAAGCGACGTTCATTAAAATAAGACATCTTACCGAATCGCCACATCTCGATTGTTGAGAACACTCCCCGCGTTATCGGGCCGTGTTTCCGTGCCGGAATTTCCAGGTCTGAAGGAGGTCGTCATGTCGTCTTTTGTTCTCGGATCGACTTTGAAACGAGTTCGTCTTTTCAGCCTGCTTTCCTTGCTGTTCATCTTCTCGGCATGCTCAGACGGCAACACGACTCTCAAGTTTGAAACCGGCGATTCCGGTGATGGCGACAAAACCCAATGCTCCGACAATTCCGATTGCGACAACAACAAAATCTGCGTCGAGGGGCAATGCCTCGACCCCGAGGAACCCACCTGCACCTCCCACGATGACTGCTTGATTGGTTATCATTGTGATTTTACACGGAATTTGTGCATTTATAACGGCGACAACGAACCGATGGACGGTGACATTGACGGCGACATGGATGCTAATGAACCGATCGATGGCTTGGCCTGCGATGCTCCTTGTCGAGACAGCAGCGAATGTCCGGATGACTGTCCCTGCGACCCAACGCTTTACTTGTGTCGCATGTGCGGCTGCGTGCGGAATACCGATTGTCCAGCCCCCTACCAATGCGATGGCTGCCACTGCATCGCACCGCGTTGCATAAACGACCAAGATTGCCCGGGCGAAGCGGTTTGCATCGGCGAAACATGCGATTATCCCCCCGATCCTTGCAACGGCTACACGCTTTCCATCGTCGAGCCGTTGATGATTATCCGCAGTGGTATCAGCCAGCAACTCCAAGCCGTTCTCACCGATCGAGACGGCCAACGCATCTCCTATCTGGCCCCCGACTCCCTGTACTGGTCAAGCGATGATTTCAGCGTCGCACAAGTCGTCAGCAACCGCGGTTTGATAACCGGTGGAAGCAACGCCGGGGTGACCCAGATACGCGCGGAACTCCGGCAATGCTCCCGCGTTTTCGATACCGTACCCGTTACCAATTACACGACCGTATCTCCTGCAAACTTGCGCGTACTGGCAATCGACGATCAAACATCCGAGCTTATCACCACCGCCGAAATCCAAGTCAACGGTATCCCCATGCCCCTGGGTACCGATAGAGCACATCGTCTGGACAGCATCAATTGTTCTTCGGGTTGCGATCTCCAAATCGAGAGTTCCGAGCATGGAATCGTTACACTTCTCGGCCTGACAGGTAACGACTGGCTGGTTCCATTACCTCCACTGGCCCGCTACGACAGCGTCGGAGGCGTGACAGGTCGTATGGATGACAGTCTTATCCCCGAAGCCTGGCTACAAGGAACCGACGTGCGGGTGGCCCTGGCCGGACTTTCTTATAAAGGTTCTTGGGCTGACTGGCATCCAAAAGATCTCGTCGGTGATGGATTACGCACTCACTTTGCTCTAGGCAGCACCATTGAGGAAGAAGTCCCTTCCCCGGCCGGATTGGAAGTTTTCTTATCCGGCAATCCAATACTTGGTCCTTACCGCGCGATCGGCGCGCCGGGTCGCCAAACCCTCTGGGGCTTTCTCGGTTATGGGGAGCTCACTCACTTTATCGAAGCCGTATCCGAGCTTTATGCCGATGCCCCGACCATGCCATCCACTCTGATTCACATCTTCAAACAGGCCGATGGCTATGTTCATGGATTCAAAACAGGGCTTGATCTCACTGCCCAACTCATGCAGGAAGACACGGAAGATCTCAATATGAATGGAAGCAGGAATGATTTCGTTCCGCCATACAACGACCTACCCGATATCGAACTCAGTTTGAAAGGCACCGAAACCTTGACGAGGACCGCCGGCTTGCATTTCGCCTCTCTTCCCGCATTGAACACCGATATCCGAACTTGTGCTGAAGGCTTGATTGTGATGCTGGGTGTCGACGAACCTCACACGGGTTTCTCCCCCTTGGGTCTTGCGGCTGGGCTTGATACTTTATACGAAAATGATGAACCGTCCGACTGCCGATTCGGCGATGACGACAATAATGTTCTGGATATCAACTATGCCCCACAACATAGCGGAGTTTACCTCTCGCCCTACTTAACCGTTGCCGTCGCCTTCGATATCGGCGATCATATGTCCGGCACCCTTCACGCCGCGACACCCTTTTTCAGCCATTCCATGCTGTTGCATCGTTCGGGAAATCCACCTCAAAGCGTCGACATGCCTGCCTTCCTCGACGCTCCGAGTCGGTCCGACGCCGACATCGTTCTTGACGGCGGCTGGGGAACCCTTTCCCTGTCCCTGCCCGCTCAACCTGAAGCCGACTTCCGACGCCTGTTGATCGTCTGGAGAGATCCGGGTAGCGAACTCACCCACACGTGGTCAATCTATTTCGGCAATGGTGTCATCTCGCAAACGCTTCGCATTCCATCCCCCGTGGCTCTGATGTTGTCGGCCCAAACGCCCTATCACAGCATGTTGCAGGCCATCAAGCTGAACGATCTTGATTTCGATGATTTGATGAACTTCAACGGGACGAATATGCTTAGCCTCAACCACCTGATGTCGGCGATATCCGCCACGCCGCTGGACTGAAACAACGAATCTTCCGAATCGAATTGTCGGCCTACAAGCAACCATCTCAAATCCTATGCTTTTTATGGGAAGGTGGAAGCTTGTCTATCTATCCTGTGTGGTGTAAGCTACACGCGATCATAGCAGATTGCCCATGGGAGGATGCACATGTCGAAATCAGCGAAATCTTTCGCCCGAAAACCAGCCCCCGATATCGCTTTCGATTTTTCTTCCGGCTTCGGTCGTGGAGGAATCACGAAAGCCCTCCAAAATACTTATAAAAAACGCCTTCGCCTCAGCCTTGAGCGTGTACGACGTGAAGTCGCTAACGGCGAGCTGGGGTTTTGGAAATTGCCAGCCGTATACGGCGACAAAGCCACTCTCGCTCCTGTTCGCCAAGCAGCTAAAAACCTGCGCTCGCGCTTCGACAACCTGGTGATTATCGGCATCGGCGGCTCCGCCTTGGGAGCACGAATGCTGAAAGACGCTCTTGCGCACCCCTACCACAATGAGCTTCCCGATTCCAAGCGCAAAGGCATGCGCCTTTATCTACTCGAAAACAACGATCCGGCGCACTTCAATGCCCTGATGAGCCACCTTGACCTTAAGCGCACGGTCTTCAATGTCGTGTCCAAATCCGGTTCCACCGCTGAGACCGCCTCCCAGTTCATTCTTGTACGCGACATCCTCAAACGCCGTTTCCCCGATACCTGGGCGCAACACCTGTTGTTCACCACCGACCCGGAAAAAGGCATCCTCAACAAACTCGCCGCCACCGACGGCATCCAAACTCTGGACGTGCCATCCGATGTGGGCGGACGTTTTTCCGTCCTCAGTCCGGTGGGTTTGCTGCCAGCCCTGGCTCTCGGAGTCGATGCTTCAAAGTTACTGGCCGGAGCGGAGCATATGGCCCAGCGTTGCTTGTCCGATTCCATAGCCGACAACCCGGCTTTGGCCGGTGCTCTCCTGCATATCATCGCCGACCAGCAGTTGGGTCGTAACATGGTCGTGGCCTTTCCCTATGCGGATGGGTTGAAGGCCTGGACCGAGTGGTTCTGCCAGCTTTGGGCCGAAAGCCTCGGGAAAGCCGTCGATGAATCGGGCGGAGAGGTGCATACGGGCACCACGCCGATTAAAACACTCGGCGCAATCGACCAGCATTCCCAGATGCAGCTTTACATGGAGGGCCCCGACGACAAGGTTTTCATGTTCATCCGCAACGAATCCTTCGGAAAACCACTCGCTTTTCCACCGAAATCACGGATCCCGGAAGCCCTGCAATATTTCGCCGGTCATTCCATGCAGGAACTGTTGCTGGCCGAGCAAACCGCCTCGCGTTTCGCGTTGAACGAGCAGAAACGGATGACTTACCAAGTGACGCTGCCGAAACTCGACGCCGACACGTTGGGACAACTCGTATTCTGGGCGGAAGCGATGACGGTCTTCGCCGGTTACCTCTACGGCGTCAATCCTTTCGACCAACCGGGAGTTGAACTGGGTAAGCAGTTCGCCTATGGACTCATGGGCCGCGCCGGATTCGAGTCTTTTAGCCGACGCATCCGTGGAGAATAAACTTAACGTACTCCATCTAGCTGTTTTAACAATGAATTCAGGTTTCACGCACCTTGACAGACACATGATACGATGCTAAGGTCACACGCCTTGAAACCGAAAGCAGGACCTCAGTCATACCATGCAGACATTACGTGTTATCCTTGTTTTGACGCTTCTTTCCGCGATGGCGTCCGTAGCCCAGGCACAACCGACCATCATCGCCACCATCCACCCTCTGGCGGCCGTTTTAGACGAAATCGCCGCCCCACGCACGAAGGTTGTCAGACTGCTCCCGGCCGGTGCCTCTCCACATACCTTCGAACCGCGTCCATCCGATGTTCGAACAGTCGAATCGGCGGCGGTGCTTTTTTATATCTCTCCCGGCCTTGACGGTTTCGCAGCCCGGCTTCCGGCTCCCCGAAAGGTTGCCGTCATTGATTTTCTCCCCGAATCATACATCCTGCATGGGCGTCATTCACATGAAGAAACCAAGAATAACAATACCTTACATAATTCCAGCCACGAAACAGGCTCCGATCATGAGGAAGGAGTCGACCCACACTTCTGGACCGATCCACAAGCGGTAAAAGCGACGATTCCGGGTATCGTCACTACGCTGTGCAGCATCGATGCCGAAGGCTGCAGCCATTACCAAACACGCGGCAAGCAGTTCGCAAAAGATCTCGATAAGTTGGATCTCGAAACCGCGGCGACATTGAAACCGGTGAAAAGCACGCCGTTTTTGTTGGCCTATCCGTTCCTGACGTATTTCATCCACCGTTACAAGCTCCGGCATGCGGGAACCATCGTTACCGTCCCCGGCAAGGAACCTTCGCCGCGCGATCTGGCCCGAACGATCAAGCTCGGTCTCAAACAAAAGATCCGTATGATTTATACGATGCCCCAACTGCCGCAACGGCCCGCCGATGTCGTGGCCGAGTCGATCCACGCCAAAGTGCACGTGATCGATCCAATCGGACAGCCTCCCATGCGCTACCGTGACATCATCGAAGCCATAGCGAAAACCCTTCGGACAAATTTTCAATGAGCACCCATGCCCTTGAAATAGCCGGATTATCGGTACAGTACAATGGCCAGATTGCCCTGGAAGAGGTCAATTTAGCGCTTCCGGAAGGCGCATTCTTATCGGTCGTCGGTCCAAACGGAGCCGGTAAATCCACGCTCCTACGCACGGCGTTGGGTCTGATCCCCCATGCAAAAGGACGCATCGAAGTATTCGGAAATACGCCGAAAAACGTTCCTTCCGGTGTGGTGGGCTACGTTCCGCAAATCAAAACCCTCGACCGCCGCTTTCCCGCACTGGCATGTGAGTTGGTCGCAACGGGGCTTTTAAAACGCTGGCCGGGTCGTTTGTCGGCTTCGGTTAAAAGCCGTGCCATTTCGGCCTTGAAGTCAATCGGCGCGGACTATCTGGCCGATCGCACCGTCAGCCGTCTCTCCGGCGGCGAGCTGCAGAAAGTGTATCTGGCACGCGGCCTGATCGCCGAACCACGTATGGTGATGCTGGATGAACCGGCTACCGGCGTCGATATCGCGGGCGAATCCGACATGTACGACCTGCTCGGGCACTATCAGCGCGAAAAAAACGCCACGGTCGTCATGATCACCCACGACCTCAATGCCGTCTGTCACCTGTGCACCCACGTCCTGGTTCTCAACCGCCGTCAACTGAGTTTCGGGAGTCCGACGGAAGCCCTCACTGACGACAGCATGCGGCGCGCCTTCGGCCACGTCGGTCACGATCACGCCATGTTTATCGGAGTCAAGCATGATTGAGGCTTTCTCACTACCTTTCATGCAACGTGCGCTTCTTGCAGGACTGCTGGCGGGTCTGATGGCCAGTTACCTCGGCGTTTTCATCGTCCAGCGACGACTGGCTTTTCTGGGAGCGGGCCTGGCTCACTCGGCTTTCGGAGGAGTCGCACTCGGTCTTTTACTGGGCGTCGAACCTCTCGCAATCGCCCTGCCCTTCACCGTATTGGCCGCCATCGGCATCACCTGGATCCGTCAACACACCCAACTCGGCGGCGACACGGCCGTCGGCATTTTCTTCGCCGTCGCCATGGCGATGGGGATCATCTTTCTGTCGCTGAAACAGGATTACACTACCGAGGCTTTTTCGTATCTCTTCGGGTCCATCCTAGCCGTCACCTCCACCGACCTGGCCGCCGCCGCCATCGTGATGCTCATCGTCGCCGCAACATTGCCTTTGTGGAGCCGCTGGGCCTATTCCACCTTCGATAACGAACTGGCCGAAGCCGATCATCTCACTACCCGCCGTGACGACTATATCTTGTCCATCCTGATCGCGGTCGTCGTCGTGACGGCCGTCAAGGTACTCGGAATCGTCCTGATCGCCGCCTTTCTGGTCATTCCCGCCGCCACAGCTCGCCTGTTGGCGCGCACCTTCTTCGGCATGACCGTCCTATCCATTTTGATCGGGGTTCTATCGACGATCACCGGATTGATGGCATCGTTCCTCCTGGATGTCCCCAGTGGGGCGACCATTATTCTTGTGGAAGCCTTGTTGTTTCTGGTGGCTCTACCGTTTCAGCGGGCATGAAAAACGGCACCCGCAGGTGCCGCCCTATCGATCATCAACAAATCGTCAATCCGCTTAATCCCACCCGCGTTCAAGCGCCCGCAAGGAATTTCCGTAGAGAATCTGGTCGATTTCGCCTTCGGTGAAATGCTTTCGCATGGCCTCGGCAACGCGGTCCAGGTGTCCCGGATGATAGCAATCATCGAAGGGATCCGTCAAGCCATCGAAGTCGGTCCCGATGCCGATGCAGGACACATCGCCAGTAAGGTTGCGAATATAAAGCATGTTTTCGATGAGATCATCGATCCCGTTACCGGAGGTTTCGGGATGTTTGAGCGGGTCGACCAGCCAACGGCGCGACAGAATCAAGCCCACGATTCCGCCCAATTTATGAATCCGCAACACTTCGTCATCGGACAAGTTGTACTCGTGGTTGAAAAAATGGCGCAAACCCACATGTGAAGCGATAACAGGACGATCATAGCTTTCACAAAGCTCGTAGATCCGCCAACGAGCATGTTCCTGGGTGTGGGAGATGTCGATAAGCATGCCCATTTCAAGACAGGCGCGAGCAAAAGGCTCGGCCAAACGTTGTTTATCGCCCCACTCCCAGTCGGCGCGCTTCATTTCCGCCATCAAGTCATCGTAATCGCGCGACATTTCACCGTTTTTCCTTTTCGGAACAAGCTCGGTGCCGTTGGTTTGCGGCGCAAACATGTTGTCCCAGAAATGGGCCAGCGTGATTAGACAAACACCTCGTTCCTTCACTTCTTTCAAGCGTTTGAGCGTCTGCTGCATGAAATCATCGAGGCTCTGACCGGGCTCGGGATGGTATCCCAACGCATGCGCCCCTTCGATGGCATGAACGAGAGCGATTTCGTTGGATCCCAAATCCTGAAGTTCGGCAAAGCGGCGCACGAGTTTAAAGCGGGTACCGTTTCCAAATACCCAGCGATTGGTGTTGGCGGCAGCCTTCTCCAGCGTGTCCATCATCCCATTCAAGGCTTTGTAAGGATCTTCCCGCCTCAGCTTCCCGTAAAACAAAGGAGCAAAGATCCATGAAACAGCTCGCGCCCATCCCTGAATGCCATGCTTGACGAAATCCTGCTCAATCACATAATGTGCGCAAAGCATGATTTTGACTGGCGAATTCTTCAGGTGCGAGTACTGAGTTCGAAAAGACAAGGGGTTGCGAAACGGTCCCGATAGCACCCGTGCATGAAAAGATGCCCTCAAATAAGGCAGGTAATACATCTTTAGACTGGGATGCACATGAAGGTCGAGCAGTCTGGCCATGAGTTACTCCTCGTAAATTACCAATCACTAGATAGAGTGACAACAGGTTGCTTTGCATCCCGATGTTTCCTATCCCATTCCAACCACAATGTTGATCTTGCCTGAAAAGTCGGAAGGATGATTCCGCAAAGGGAAACAGCAGCCAGCCTATCCCCAAACAACGCCAATGAAGCAGCGCGTCGACAGGCTTAGCTGTTTATTCATACCACTTTTCTCTTGCAATCGTAAAGAATTATCCGGAGAACATGACGCAGTGGGCCGAACGCTTCTTTAATGAAAAACCCCACGCCGAAACGTGGGGTTTGGTGTTTACGGATCGTTATCGGAACTAATAGCAGATTCCCTCGCTACAGACAGGCGCTTCGGGGGGACATTCCGCATCGTCGCGGCAACCGGAAATGCACACGGAGCGGTTCCAATCGCAAATTTGCCCACTTTTGCACATATTGTCCGACTGACAAGGCGTCAGATTCTTGAGTGCCTGTCCCGCCTTGCTGCTATCCATCTGACAACGCGGATGGTCGCTATCATCACAGGTAAAGCCGAAAGGACACCCACCCGGGGTACAACCTAGATTACAGAAGTTCGATGTGCAAATGTAGCCCACCGAGCATTCCTCGTCGGTGCCTCCGGGGCAATTCACGATAATCTCTTCAACGTCCTCTTCGTCCGCCGGCATCACTTCACAACGCCCACGTTCGGGATTGCACCAAGGACGCGGCCCCCCACAATCGAAATCGGAGAAACATTCGCGACCACAGGTGTCGGTCTGACAGTAACAGCCGTAACCGCATTGCTCATCCTGGGTGCAAGGCCCCTGACAAGTCCCCATTATTTCGTCGGCATCTTCCTCATCGACGTCTCCGTCGGGGTTGTTATCCGATCCTTCATAGGAATCAATATCTATATCGATGACATCACCGTCGGTATCGACATTTTCGATTTCATCGCCGTCGGTATCGACCGTATCGCCGTCGGTATCGACCGTGTCCCCGTCGGTATCGGTCTTGTCACCATCGATATCGACCGTATCAACATCCGTATCATCGTCTTCCGGTTCGATATCCGTATCCTGGTCGCCGTCACTCGGATCGGGCACATCGCCATCCGGCAAAGTATGACATTTGCCGTCCGGTCCCAGAACCTGACCACTCGGGCATTCCGTGGTTTCGTCGCCGTCGGGAGAAGTCGAGTCGTTGCTGCTGCAAGACACAAGCAAGATGAGAAGAACCCCCGATAGCGCCAACCCCAATAATCGTGTCCGTTTCATCATTCTCCTCCACATAACAGACAGGTAACCCATCTTTGATTATGGGTTGAAATCAAGATCCACATCCCCAACATCCTTCGGGCCGCTTGAAACATCGACGGTAACCGATCCTGAAGCGGCGACCTCCGAAACACCTCCGACTCCATCATCGGATTCCGCTTTCAGATAGTAAGTGCCCGAATCCAGGTTTTCAACAAAATAGTTCGCTTCGTTCAATTCGGGATCCACATCGAAAACAGGATCGGCAACCAATAATTGGGTATAAGCCGCATCCTGGAACACCTTGACCCGGAAGGTATTGGCATCCATGGAGTCGGGGAAAGACAAGGTGCCGGAAATCGAGCACAAATCGCTGCGCACCACGTCGAAGAACACGTTACGTCCGGTGTAATCGTTTTCTTCACCTTCGATCACATTAATGGTGGAACTGGCCGGACGCGTTTCCACAACCACATCCCCCACCATAGCAAAGGCCCGTATCCAGTATAAGCCTCCTTCGATATTATCGAAGCTATAGCTCAGTTCACCTTTGCTCGCGCTACTGATCGCGGCGCGGGCGACAGCATAGGTTTTCGGATAGCGATACAGTTCGACGGAGAAATCTTCGGCATCGTACCAATCGGCATACCGAATCGTACCCGACAGACTTCCCAACACGTCGTTGCTGGAACTGAAGTAGAATTCGATACCTGTCACCCGTTGCATCGGATTGTTTTGCAGGTCAATCACGGTCGGCGACGACCAATAATCTTGTTCCTCACCACCGGGCATGGTGACGCGCGTTTCGAGGTAATACAGACCATCCTCGACATTGATAAACGAAAAAGCCCTCTCCAACGAGCTGGGGCCATCTTCACCGATGGCATTTACGGTCCCGACCTGTTCCAACTCGTTCAAGCTGACTTCTCGATGAAGCTGCACGCGGAAATTTCGGTACCAGTAATCTTCCGTATTGAAAACCGTTCCACTGATTTCCGCTAACTGCGGATTGTCCACCCCAGCGTAGAAGTCGATCCCCACAACATGGGTGCTTTCCGATGTATCGTAGTCGATGGTAACTGGGTTGTAAAAATAGGGAACCGGTTCCACCTCCGGAGCATCAATGGGGGCGATGTAAACATAGTAATCGCCTTCAAACAATCCTTCTATCGTGTAATCGGCCTCAATGACGCCGCCACCGATTTCGGATATTTCGCCGATTTCTCCTCTGCCGAGCACGTCCCCGAACAGGTTGCGCGCCTGCATTTCGGCCAGCCCCACAAAACCCTCATAGCTGTCATCCGCCGTTATCGTACCGGAGATGGAGCCGATGTTACTTTGGTCTCCGGGATAGAAGCAGGTGCCGGTATAGAGATTGCACAATCCCCCCGCCTGCTGGTCGCAATCCGAATCATCGCAGCAATCGCCCGGCTGACAAGTCGCCGTATCGATGTTGCAGAAATACCCCTCACCGAAAAGATTCAGGCAGTCCTGACAACTGCTGCAGGTGGGAATCTCTTCCTCGACCTCTTCATCACCACCGTTACAGAACTGGAAGGGAACGCAGTAACCGATATCGGTGCAACACCATGTCGGCGGACACGCCGTGTCCCACAGGCAGAAAGAGTCGCAGATACCGATTCCGTTACAGTGATAACCTGTCGGACACTGCTCATGCACCTGACAGGTCACATAATAGCTTTCGTCACAGCAGTTATCTTCGGGATTGCACAGAATGAAAGGTGGGCAATCATCATTGCTGGCACAGGAAATTTGCCCCGATTCGCAATACTCCAATTCCCCATCGTGTTCCCAGTCCCAGTCAGGATCGGTATCGCCGTCCGGGGTGTCTTCCACGCACCGCCCATCGATGCACGTCTCCCCTTCCAGACAATCGAAACTCGTCACACAAACGGGACTTTCATCGTATTCATCGACGACTTCGGGGTTTTGATCGGGAGTCTCCCACTCGGGCTCGTCTTCCGGTTCCAGATCTTCGATGTCACCGTCAGTAGGCACGTCGTCGAGGTCGCCATCCGGGCGATCTTCGTCGGGGATGTCTCCATCCGGCACATCGCCATCGGAGGCGTCTTTGTCCCTATCCGTATCACCATCGGTAGGGATGGGAACGCAGCGGCCATTGGAGTAGATATAGCCTTCCTCACATTTATTGTCGATTTCCTCGTCGCCATCCGGCTCGGCACCGCCGCCACCGCAGGCTTGGATCACAAAAGCTCCGATCAGAAGCATCACAAGCAAAACAACGCGACCGGGCGACGCCCAATGGCTTCCGAGATACGACTTCATGTGGACCACCTTCCTTGCCCCTCCCCCGATGGGGGTTGCGTCTATTACCCGTGGCTCCAACCCAAGATCATCAGCAAACGCTCACCACCTCAACGCCGAAGGTGAACACGCTCGACGCTTGTTGTATCAATCGACGGTTCAACCTGCGCGGACTGATCGATCGGCTCGACACCGCTATCCGAATCAATGGACGCATCGCGGCTAAGCTCTTCATCATTTTCGCCGACATCGCGGGCACAGCGGAAGCCCAGGCTCGGTTGTTGATCGCCCGGCAAAACAGCCTTGCGCAGATCCAGACTGATCGATTCATCTTCAAACGAACCGCCGCGAACCGTTTTGCGCTGACAGGCCGCCGCACAAGCCGGATCGGCCAGTTGCAGATTCTCGGCGGCCAAATGCTCGGTCTCGGTTTGCACGGTTTCGCGGCCCGTCATCGACAACGCCGTGTCTTCGGTCTCAACCGGCTCGGCCGATTCGCCATCAGCAGCGGCCGCACAACTTGCCAGACACTGAGCCCGGATGGCTTCGATATCCATCTCATCCGCAGTGGGAACCATCAAATCGGGCGACCACCAGCTCGATGTCCACTCCGACACGTTGTCGAAGAGATTCAGCAAGGTCAATTTGCCCGTTAAGATGGGACCGTGCACGGCATCGACCGGATCGGTATCACCACGCTCGATCAACTCACTGGGGAAGCTGGCTTCCAATCCATCGGGATGACTCGCCAAAATTTGCTGTGCGGCATAGAGCCATTCGATTTCGGTCGGCAAGCGTTTTTCGGCCCAGGCACAATAGGCTTGCGCGCTGTCCCAATCCACGTTCACCACCGGATAGGTTGCAAAGGTTTCACTCTTGTAATAACTATCACGCGTTTTCGATCCGCTGAATGCGTCGGCAAGATCCGGACACACCTCGTCAGCCACACACTTGGCGTAATCCGCGTTAGCGACTTCACTCTCGTCCAGATAGAAAGGATCGACATTCACCGAGGAACCGCCCTCGCCACCGGCCGAACCCGTCATATCGAGTTCGCCGCCATCGAAGAAGGCCATGGCCCGGCCGTCATCCTTGCGCCCTCCGACATTCTTGCAGTTGTCCTCGTTGCAACCGCAGACATTGAACTGCCAATTGGCCAATTCCGTGCGCGATCCGATCTCCGACCAGCCGTAGAGGCTGACGAAATAAGAGCCGGATTGTTGCTCGCCATCGGCATTGCTCACAAAATACTGCACACAACGCCACGGCGACGGATCTCCGACATCGTCCTCACCACAATCCAGGTAAGAGCCATCGGCCAACTGGTAACGCGACGGCAGGAAGGTAAAGGAGAAACGGTCGTCAAAGTTATCCGGTTGCTGCGAATCGTAGCAACGCATGTAGGCATCGCACACACCTTCGGCCGGAGCATCGTCTTCCCATTCGTAGTTGATATCAGGGGAAACCGTGTCTTCCCTGAAGGTAAAGCTGTAGGCAACGATCTCGCTATGAGCCAGCGCCCAGTCGCAATCGGTCACGACATCATTGCAGCTACATCCACCCGATTCTTGGCAGCAAATATCGTTGGCGACAAACGCATCTTTATTCGCCACCACCGGATCCATGAAGCGGATGATCGGGGTGGGAGCCGTCGGATCGTAAACCGGCACTTCCCCACCGACATCGTAGCTGCCATCGTTACAATAGACATAGGTTTCGTTCGGGTGCGTTGTGGAATGCAGACAGGGAGAACTCAGGTTCTTCCAGTCGATGCGGATGGTGAAGTCGAGAGCATCGGATTCGTTGCCCGCTTCATCAAACGCCGTAACCTGGAATTCGTAGATTCCCGCCAGGAACTGCTGCCACGTTTCGGCGGAAGGCGGATAAACGAAAAGGGCCTGCCCTTCGTTTTGTAGATTACCCGCCATATTCGCCTGACTACGATCCGTCGGATGGGGCGTGATCGTGTAGTGGTAATAGGCGATGGGGGCGGTTTCGTTTTCCGCCGGAGGCGCGGACAGCGGGTCGCGACGAGCCGGATCCCAGTAAAACTTGAGATCGTTCTCGATCATCCAGTTATCTTCCGTATCGGGAACATCAAACTGCGATCCCTCTTCCGTCTTCGCTTTTACCGTCAACGCCGTAGCCGGAGTTTCCCAATCGGGTGCAACCGTATCGACACCGAAGAAGGTCTTCTCTGTTGAATTGACGGGAGTCGCCAGCGGAGAATAGTCGTGATTGTCGCGCGCTCGCGAAAGCCAGCAGTACGCGCCATCGCCCGGCAAGGTGAAGTCGAAGCTCTGGCTGGCTCCGGAATCGTTGAGATGCAGGCCATAGAACGTTTGCATCACTCCGCCGACTTCGATCTGCTCGGTCGCAATATCCTCAAACCAAGGCGATGAAGCCAAGAGGTTTCCGCCACCATCCTTACACCCATACACAACACTACCCGCCGATTCCGAGACCTCACCCTTCCAGATTTCGACCTGGTAATCCACTTCATCGCGTGAATCGGCATCCGCATCGATGCAGTTGTACCAACCGGCCCTTGGACCCGTCAGTCCCCATTCGTTACACACCGGGTCCGGGTTGCCTTGATCGTCCGTAAAGGCCGCACAGACCGTCGACAGGTTGACATGATCGAGCCGATCGTAATCGAGGTTTCCAAGAACCACCAATTGCGGTTCGACGGAATTGATCCAAACGGTGGGCGAACCGTGCGAAGCCAATACCGGAGTGGGCGGCGTATAGGAGGTATGGAACACCTTTTCACAACTACCGACTTCGTTGACGTTCCAGTCTGTGACGATGCCCTCGGTATCGGCGACCTTGATCATGAAACCCTGATCCTGATCGGTTTCATAGCCGCTCGGGTAGTTCTCGTCCAAAGTCCAGCGGAACGTAAAGCGCACCCCGTTCACCAGGTTCCCCGCCGAGACTTCGGCTGCGAAAGAGGCATCGACTCCGGTCTCCAGCAGGTCGACCGCCTGGTTTCCGTTGATGTTCTCCTTGCCCGCTTCGATCAGGAATTCCCAGCTACTACTTGCATGCAAATCATGACTTCCGGTGTACATCGCCCGGAAATCGCCACGTTGCATATGGGAATAGAGGTTGCCGTTCATATAGGTCAGGTCATAATCGCCGTGTGGCAAAACACGGAATCCGACGACATCGAGATCGCTGTATGTCCCGACATTGTTGGGGTCCGTTACGACAAAGGAAACTTCCTGGTAGGTCGACCCATCGGTCGACATCGCGAAAGGACTATCCGCATCGTAACCGGCCGGATTCTGCCCGTATTTCACGCTGACCGAAAGCAGATCGACCACGGGGCGTGCCGGAGGTTGAACCGCGTTACTGATAGCCGTCCAGGCCGTCGGCTGAGCGTTATGGTTTTGCGCCCGTACCTGGAAGCAGTAGAAGCGCTGCGGATCGAGGTTGTTGGGGTTGGATCCCGTATTACGCATACGTCCCGCGCTTTTACGCTTAACCATATTGATTTCGAACATCGACCACGTGGCATCTTCCGACGCATTGGCCGTAAACGATTCCGAAATCGGATTCCAGTAGTTTTCTACGCGCACGGAAGTACTGCAGGTTTCCTCGTAAGGATTACAGGACGAGCACTCGGCCGCGTTTTCCGCCGATAAACCTCGAATTTGATATTCGGTACCCGTCGAGTTTTTAAGTGTTCCGGCACCGTTATCCCAAGCCAACACCAAAGCGTTGCCATCGGGATCCGCATTCTGGAATGTGCTGAAATCGGTGTTTTTGGTCGCAAGCAACGGGTTCGCAGGCGGAACGGCCGACGAATAAACCTCGACGCCCGGCACGCAATCCTGGGGCGTCGAACAACCGGCATCGACACAGCGGGCACAGTAGTTGTGGCCGTCAAAGTCCACACACTTGATATAATCCTTGTTGAGCGCAACACATTCGGCGTCGCTGTTGCAGGTATGGCCTCCTCGCCAGTCTCCGCAGTTATCGTCTTCGCCACCGGTTGCATCGCAAGAACGGATACGATAGAAACGCCGTTCGTTGGCGGTCTGGAAAACCCAGTTATCCGTCACCGTTCCACTTTCGGGCCATTTCCAACCGCCCTCGCCGTCGTCGACTTTCAACTCGGCAAAATCGCACTTCCCGCCCAAAAACTCCGCATTGTATTCTATCTGGGTGTAATTATACCCCGCCCACATGGCCTGCCCGGTAATCACGTCCAGACGCGCTTGATCGAGAGATAATTCGTAGTTGGGGGTCGCACCCGACGGTTGCGAGAACACCTGAAGCGATGCCACCTGATCGGTCTGATCAAGCTGCATCCGAGCGGTATCGATCAGCCAGCCATCCGTCACGGACGCAAACTCCATTCCAACCGCCGTACTCGACGAAGCATCGGCAAAGTTGACTGTGAAAGTCGCCGGGAAAACCGAACCATCGGTATAATCGTTGATCTTGAAATAGCGCTGGAATCGCAGGATCGAACTACCCGGCATCATGCTTTCAGCTACGTATGGGGCTTGGATGTTTTGTACGCCCATCATCGTTACGGACTTGCTGAAAGGCAGCGCTATCGTTCCCAGCCAACGACCTTCCAGAGCCTCGGCCAACACGCCCTCGGTTTCGTCGAAATAGGGACGCAACGGATCGTCATCCGGTCCGGTTCCCTGCCAGACATCGACGTTCAATCCTTCAAAGCCGGGATTTCGGACGTAATTACTCACATTTCCTTCACTATCGAACCCCAGGACATAGTAGAAATAAGCACTGCCCTGGTCTTTATAGGTCGCATTGTTTCCATCGGCCGCATCAGGCTCAACCACCGTCACCTGGATAGCCTCACCGCCAATCGCCGTAATGTCGCTGAACGTGAAATCCGGGGTAATAGGCGAAGCCAGATCCTTCGCGTCATCATCCGTAAAGGTCCAACGCGTCTCCGGACCGTTTCCGACATCGACAGTCCCCTGCACGGGATCGAGCAGCGGAGCAACCATGAGGTTGTCGATTTCGACCTCGGAATCATGCAGCATGAAACCGAACCAGTTCAGGTTGGCAGCGGCATTTCCGGTTACGCCGCTTGAGAGATCAATCTCCCACAAACGCTGCCCATTCACATAACCACGCGCCATATGCACGGATCCGTTCGTCACATCATCGATGTGATAAACATAGATCATAACTTGATACCAACGATCCGATACCAGGGAGAAATCTTCGATATTGGATGCGGCATCCCCCGAGTGGAACAATTTGGACTTCGGAACCAGTTGGTCGTCCATAACACCGATCTGCCAGCGAGCTGCAGTGGGATTGACCACATCTTCCGGATCACCCGTGTAATCCGTATCCAGAAGAAACGTGACTTCAGGACCGCCGCTACCACCGGTGCGTTTCAGGTCGAATGTCATCACATAACCACCGGCAAGCTCATCGTAGTACTCGATGACATCGTTTGGTGGTTTGAACAAAATTCGCGAATAGTATTCGCCTTCGGCACAGCCGCTCTGTCCGGGATTTTCTCCCTTGAGAACGGAATTCTCCCGCGTCCAAGCGCATTGAGGAGAATATTGCCAAGGCGGAGCACCTTCGTATTCCATCTCGAAGTTATCCCAGAAGCCTTTGACGGGAGTGAAATCTGACGGGACATCCGCCAGCACGTGACCATGATTCGGCAATCCGGCCATATCCCCAAGGCTATTGGGGCCCACTCCGCGCAAAGCGGCAAACTTGACATCCCACGTGGAATCTTCACCCGCTCCGGGGTCGCCCAGCAATCCCCAAGCCAGACCAATGTTGCGATCTTCCGGATCGATGGTTTGCGGAGTGGCGATAACCGCGGCAGCCGCAGTCGGGTCCGATGGCGTACGATCGCCGGTCGGACCAACCGTTGCATCCGAAACCACCCAGTCACTCGCGGGATAAGTATAAAGAGGACCCCCCACATCATTTTCGATAACCAGGCGCGACTTAGCCGCAAATTGGAAGCTGGACCGATCCGGCACTTCGATCATAACTCCACCGCCACCGCCCCAGAATTCCTTATTTCCCCAATTCGCATCACAAGTCGCAGCCGACAGTCGGTAATCCGATCCCAGGATCACGTCGGTCAGGTTGTCTTTGATGCAATACTCCGTACTCGTCGGGTTATTGATGTTTTCGATTCCAAACAGGATATAGCTCTTTTCAGAATTCAGCGGCGCATAGCGATCGTAAACAACCGCTTTGTAATCGGAAACCGACAAACCGGGCGTCCAATAAATCCGCTCCAGCCGTACGCCGACATAACTTTCTTGATCGTAGAGTTCCCCGCTGATATCCCAGTTGTCCCCGCCGACACAGTCAAGGTTATCCATCGGAACATTGTCAGGATCGCAGCGCTCATTGATGAACACGAGCACACCCTGATCGTATTGTTTGGCAGCGTTATGCAACCCACCAAAGCTACTGGGATGTACGTTCGAAATAAACCGCGCACCATCAATGATAAGTTCCTGGCTATTATCAATAGCCAGCATCCTGTAACTACTAGGATGATAGCTATAACGGAACCGACAGTGGCTGAAGTTATCGGTTACATCGACCGTCGCTCCATCTTTGACCGTCAGCCCCGTGACTCCCATATATTCGAAGATGGCATAGCTAGCCTTGATCGTTCCTCCCAGCTCAATATTCACCGTGTAAGTCGACGTCTCATCATCCAGACGATGTGACAACATCGCATACGTGATGTCGGTGTCACTTACGTAAGTGCCCCGCATATCCAGCTCGCCCCAGACTTCCATCACGGCATCATTACCGAAACGCAGTACGCCGCCCGGACGAACCTCCAGTTTGCCGTCATTCTGGACGTAAACGAGATCCTCGAAAATCGGGCTTGCACCGGATGGGATGACCAAGTCCACATTGACCCGCAACTCATCGAAAGCCGCGTTGCCGCCAATCTCGGCACCATCACTGGTCGGCACCAGTTTTCCGCCGATATCTTCAAACTCCCCCATCGTTGAGAAAGCAAAACCGGGGAACTCGATTTCGGTCGCGGCATCGATGCTACAAGTCTGCTCTGTACACGTTGAACTCGGATCCGTTACCGTAAAGTCACCCGGACGTTGAATTTCACCGGACTGACACGTCACCGGGTTGCTTGGGTCAAATTCCTGGTAACCGGCACCGGCATTAAACTCACAATCCGTTACATTCAGAAGTCCCGGCGAAGTGATCGTCAGATCGTTGTCGATTTCAAACCGAGTTTGATCGGCGACCAGATAGGCAGCCTGATCGAGATCCAAATCCCAGCCGGTACATTTTTCCAGGTTATCGATATAGAAAAATGTTCCTTCGTTCAACGTGACCCGGGCGTTGACGCCGAAGTCGATAACACTGGCATGTGCGGCAGGAACACTGATTGCATAGTTATAATTGAACGGTCCGACCCATAAAGAGCCACCATCACTGACGATTGCATCCGAAAGCGCCCCACGGTCACTAAGCACGATGGGCTTCGCCGTGGCCAGGTCACCGTTACCAATAACTCGCAGACTGGAACTTGCCCCGAGAACCACCTTGCCTTCCGCACCGACCTGTAGGGATTCACTTAATGTTACGGTATTACCGCCGATATGCAAAACACCTCGGGCAACATCCAAAACACCTAAATTTCTTTCCGAAATCTGTTCGTCGATGATAGGTCCGAAACTCGACTCCAACTGTACGTTTCGATCGGCTCCCGCCAGTTGAATGCGGAACAGACCGGCATCGTAATCTTGTGAACGGAAATCGATCAGCGTCGCTTCCAATTGCGCCGTTCCCGGATCATCGACAAGACCACCTCCGACTTGGATCGCCGCATCCGTGTCGCCGACTGCATTTTCTCGATAAATACGGGCGCGGTTCGTCACAACCAGATTTCCGTTGGCAACAATGGTTGCATTGTTCAGGTAAAGTTGCGCCAAGCCAAGTTGTCCCTCAAGCGGACCAAGCTGAGTATTGCCGTTTACCGTGATGACATTTCCTTCAATCGGATCGTCGGATTCACCTCCGAGGTCGCCACGTACGACGAAAGTGCCACCAATCGTCAGGTTGGAAGCCCCTTCACTCGCCGGATTGTAAACACAGGTACTCCCCTCACAGGTGTATTTGGGATTGGCCGCCTGGCACTGAGAATCCGAGGAGCAAGTGTTGACGCATTGGCTGTCGACACAACTGAACTCGCCGCCATAGCATCTTTGGTCGAGAGGAATGGTGCAAACATTCGAATCGCAAACCGCATTCGGTTGAATGAGCATGCATTGCCAATCTTCGGTACACGAATTGACGCACTGGCCAAACCCGCTGCACACAAAAGCATTGTCGAAGCAAACAATCTCATCACCCGGATCGCATTCAGGCATAACCAAATCGTGACACTCATCAAGCTCAACAGCGGTTGGTTGATCCATCGCAAACATCACATTCGCTTCGTGCCCGATTTCCATGTCTTTACAGTAAAGGTCTCCCGTAATGTACAGGGTGCTGGCATAAGACGATCCGCCCTCTGTATCATTGGTCAACACTTTGACCGAATGGCTGTTGATATCCCCAGGCAAAAGACAGGGGGCGATGAAAGCCGGATAGCCGTTCGAGTCGGGTGTGCAATTCACCGAATCGACTGCGCACAACTGCCAGTTTTCCGGTTCCGACCATTCAGAGCTTCGACTGCCATCCCACAAATAGTATGTCTCGGCAAGAACATAAAGGGTGACAACACTTTCGTCGGTGATCATGTAATCGCGAACCGTCGTTTTCGGAGGGGCTTCCGGCGTTAACGGATCATAAGGGTCAAGCGACCACTCGACAAAACTGGAGTAGCGGGTCTGATCGCCGTCCAAATAAGAATGGGTCAAAGCCGCGCTAAACGAGTACTCTCCTCCAGGCACAACGGATAAAGTTGTTGTGCCTGTATACTCGATGCCATCTACCACGTAGGGATAGGTATCGACATCGGGACCATCGGGGTCGCTTGCGTAGCGAACGCGAACCGTCAAATCCTGAAGTGCGTGATACTGCGGAGCGACATTGGCCGCACCACAACCGGAGATATCGGCACAACCATCACCATAACAAAAATCATTCACCCCGTCGTCATCAAAAACCTTGACGACACCCGCGCCTCCCGCGCCATCATAGCTGATATCTCCACTCGTCGGCTCACAAACGATATATCCCAACTCTATGACGAAAAAGAAAAGATCGATGACGATCTCCATCTGCCACCAATTCAAATTGTGACCAACCCCACCCTTGGCAGATAGACTGGCACCGTCATTGAGTGAAACGTCCGGAGCCGCCAGCAAGATCCCGCCTCCCGAGCCGGAACCGCTACCCCCACCACATCCACCACCGAAATAGTAGTTTGTACAAGCTTCGCCGGTCGCTTCATCACAATTCTCGCATGCCGCGCCATCGAGGACATCCGGCTCACTCGCCGTTCCAGTAAAAAGGCCCGACCCACCATTTGCGGTGATGACCGCGTTGGCACCGAGATGAATCCACTCCGTCGCTTCAAGGGCAACGGCACCACCGCCGTCTCCGCCGGGAGCACCGTCTCCCGATCCGTTTCCGGCCCCGGAACCACCACCCGCGCCACCGGATCCCATCAGCAGCCAGCCGTAACGATCGTAGTCGCTGAAAGAGCTCGTTACTTCCGCCCCCGAGCCACCATCTCCACCGTTACAGTGAACACTCGTTAAAGACGTCGGCTGAAAACCAGGCGCGGCATCATTGCCTTGACATCCATTTGTCATATAACCGCCACCCGTGCCGCCACCACCGCCACCACCGGAGCAAACAGCACCACTCCCCTTGTTGCAAGAACAGCTACCAGTCCAACCGCAATCACAACCAACCGAACAATAGCTGGGCACATCATCCAAATTCAGCTCAGCCTGCCCGCCGGGAGTACCGAAACCACCGCCGAGTTCAAAGTAAAACTCCTCGGGTAAGGTCGCACCATCCTCCTCGAACGCAAACATGACATATTCAAGAGCCTGAGGGTCCATGCGACCCGCGTTTGCGCTGGCCTGTTCACCCGCATTTCCACCCAAATGGTGCGAGGAACCGTCAGCCCCGGCATCTTTCGTCGGACTTCCTTTTCCTCCCGGCATACCGGCTTCGTCGGCATCGATCGTACCGTTGATGGTTATTTTGTTTGCTTTGATATATAGTTTTTTCTGAGGTGAAACGTTGATCGTAACACCTTCATCAATGATAAACTCACTGATATTGTAGTGATAATCGGAAATTTCCGTACCATCGTCGGCTGCGGTAAAATGCCAAATCCCCCCCCCATGATTGCTGCGCAGCGTAGGGTGGACAACTTCGGGCGACGGACAGTCGGGATAATCTCTGCACCCAAGATCGTCACAATCCGTCAATCCGTTGAAATTGTCATCAAACCCGTCGTTGCACACACTCTCAAGTGCCGTAATGAGCTCACATTCACCCAGAAGTTCATTGCAAATATGATCGACATCACACACATCAACCAGAAGGTTTGCATTGCAATAATTAACCGATCGGAGCTCTTGTCCGGCACAAATATACTCGCGAACATCCGGAATGCACAGATCTTGACCGGCGACATTCTTGCAAGTCGCGCCTGGGCCGCAAGTGAAAGCATCGCATTCCTGCGTACAAACTTTTCCATACCCGTCATCATGACAGACAAAACTAACCAAGTCTCCCGTACTGCAATCCGCATTGTCGTTACAGGACTCACACTGATTCCCTGCGCAGTTCAAAGCTCCATCACAATCACTATCCAGACAATCGTAGTAACCGTCGAGGTCATCGTCTTCGCCATTCGAGCAGGGATTGGGATTGGTTTCTGGATCATAGGCATCCGCCTCATTGTCGCTTTTGCATTGTGGCGTACCCGGAACGCAATGTTCGTCAATTGCGCAATAATCCGTTCGCCAATCATTTTCACATGAATCTTGATAGGTCGGATTCCCGGTCGTACATTCGATTGTAACGAACGCCACGTTGGGCAGACATTTCGCCTGTGGAACCGTGCTACCATAAGGCACCCAATACTTGCATTCATTGCTGGGATACCCAGCATTACTGGTGCACCAAGAGTCGGAACGTGCCTTGTATTTTTCGGCTACGGCATCGTAATACAGGCAGGATTTCATACAAAACCCATTATACCCAGACGGGACAACCAAGGTCGCGGTCCCCCCGCTATTGTAATCCCAGCAATCGTAGCCACCGCCGCACTGTGTCGTGTTTACACAGGGATCGCAAGGACCCGCAGCCCAAGCATTGCCCATAATCATCATCGACAACACCAGACCCAATAAAACGACCCACGTCAGCCACCCTGTCTTGGCGTCTCGGCTATTCATTTCTCACCTCGCCCGGAATGGTTATGCGGTAAGCCTAGCATACCGGCTCGCATTTTTTGCGTATTTTCAAAATATTTTTCACCCCTCACAGAACGACCTCCGCCGTGTCTCTGCCGGGAATCCCACCAACACCTTGTTTTTACTTAACAATAACAAGCCTAACATCCGATCTGGTTACAAATACTGTCGGACCCTAGCTCCCATTCTTCCATATATTATTGGATGCAATATTCATACCTGCGACCTCGACAGCAACCGTTTGGCATCTTCATGCATCCCAATACCTCGTTTCGACTATTGTAAAACACCTGAAAATGCCTTGTCAATGCAACAATCCGTTTGAGGGATAGTCATTTCACTAGAATTTTTAATGATCTTCATCTACAATCGCGTGCATGCCCAAGCTATTTGAAGACAAGATTCGAAACTTGGCCCAACACACCCAGCTCCGGTTTGATTTGCGACGCTATCTGGACCGACTGCAAAGCATCGATGCACACTTTCTCCAAGCCACGCAACATGATGATATTACAGTTTTTTGTCACAGAGGATGCCACGATTGTTGCCTGGGATTATTCGAAGTTTCCATTCTCGATATCCTGCTTCTGGCCTTCTATGCGCCTGATTCCGTGTTTGCGGCTGACATTCATATCCGCGCAAAGGAGCAGAGCCGCGAACTCGAAGCCTGCGGCTGGCCGTTTCCTCATCGGATAGCCGATCAACCGGAGAATATGGAAACATCCGATTTTTTTTCCCGTTTCGATCAGACTCCTTGCCTCTTCCTGAGCGACAAAGGCACCTGCCTCGCTTACGACTATCGGCCTTCCATCTGCCGCTTTCAGGGATTGCCTTTCAAAGATCCGGTTTCTAAGCTGATTCTAGCGGATCAATGCCCTTTGCACGCACCCGACCGCAATCCGGTCCCTTTCGACTTCATCGGTTTCGACCGGCACGAGCTGAAAATATTCAAGCATTTTCAGACGTTTTCACCGGATGGACTCCATGGGCATGTCAGTGATTTCGATATGCCCATCGTTTCGGCCATTTTGTTGCGTAGTCCCAATAGTCAGCAAGCCACTCGTGTATCAACCTGAAAGGGTCGGCCCTTTTTAGTACGAAAATTCTTGCAGGATCGGCAAAACCGGCTATGCTTTTTCTCCGTCGAGAAAGATAAATCGAATCAAGGAGGTTGGAATGAAGAAAACGTTAGTAATTTTGTTGGCGTTCGCCTGGTTGTTGACCGCCGGCTGCAGCAGCAATGGCGCCACCCAGGAAAAAGAACCCGCGGCTCCAGCCAAAAAGGTCGAAAAGGCGATGCCTGAGAACCTGACGGCGATTCTCGAAACCAGTCTCGGTGACATCCACATCAAGCTGTTCCCCGACAAAGCGCCGAAGACCGTCAAGAATTTCGTCGAACTGGCCAAAGGTGAGAAAGAATGGGTCGACCCGAAAACCCTCCAAAAAGTGAAAAAGCCCCTCTACGACGGCACCATTTTCCATCGTGTCATCCCCAACTTCATGATTCAGGCGGGCGATCCGAAAGGAAACGGCACGGGCGGTCCCGGCTACCGTTTCGAAGATGAATTCAACGCAAGCCTCAAATTCGATCGACCGGGTCTGCTGGCCATGGCCAATGCCGGACCCAATACCAATGGCAGCCAGTTCTTCATCACCGAAGTCCCGACGCCGCACCTCAATAACCGCCACACGATTTTCGGTGAAGTGACCAAAGGCCTCGATATCGCAAAAGCCATCGCTCGCGTCCCGCGCGACGCCCGCGACAAACCGATGGAAAACGTCGTGCTGAAGAAAGTCCGCATCATCGAAAAATAGTAAGTCATAACGCGCAGGTCGAAAACGACAACAGGCGGCCGGATGGTCGCCTGTTTTTTTGATTGGGTCGGACTCTCGCTCAAGCTTTGCGCCGCTTGCGTCGAACACGTACAACCAGCCATCCCGCCAGAAACAGGATTCCGATTTTCCAGCCGATCTGCCAGGCCATCATCCAACGACCTTCATTCTCCACATGCCCGGCAGATGCGGCGTCGCGTTCCACATGTCCCATATACCAGGCTGCTTCACGGTAACGCGCCGAATCATAGGCAATCCGGTATCCCAGCCGCATGAACTGTCCGGCCAGATCCTGTAAAGCCTGTACTCGTTCCAGGCGTTGCTCGGCTTGTTTTTCCAGAAAAACGGAGCGAGCTTTCAATCCAGATATGACACGGGATATCCAGGCCTTGCGCGCTTCAATTTCACGTGTCCTCCACCCTTCCGGGGCGGTGGGTTCTGCCGTCGCCTCGATAACCGTGTATCCAAACGGCGGATCCGGTGGTTCAAAAGCAAAACCCATCAAGCGCGTCTCGATACACGTCCGTGTCTCATGCGACAACACCGGCCGGTTGCGAAAAGCAACCCGCTGGACGGTTCCGGTCTGGCTCACCGTGATTTCGAGCGCAAACCGGAACGGGGTGGCCTTCTCGACCGACTCGATCAGGCAATCCTCGATTACCCAGGCATTGTTAATGAATTCCGTGGCAATCACATCCGCCGATAAGCCGTGAATATCCGGCGTGGGAGCATAGCTCAGAGCCAGCCGCTTGAAAGGAAGTTTGGCATAATCCAACAGCTTTTCCCGACGTTCCACTAAAGCCGTGATGGTTTTGTCAAAGGCTCTACGGTACTCTTTGGACTTTTCGTTTCGTCGCTGCACCGCCGTCTTTTGACGATCGGAGATAGCGAGAAGACGCCAGGCAGCCTCTTGAAATTGCAGGGGCTTGTCCTCCGCATCCAAACCACGTCGCCAACGGGCTAAGACCTCGTCAAACGAACGTTGCAACGCATTATCTTCGCGCCGCACAAGGATAAAGGCCAAATGGGACAAATCAGAAACATTCGTCAGACTCCGGCCCACCTGTCCCCAGAATATCTTGAAGAAATCCGGGTTTGTATTGGCAGCCAATCCGGCCATCACACGCACGTTCAGATCGGCGGATTGCGGTCCGAACGCGGTGTAAAGCTGCGTGAAATCGAAGACCGCCGCATCGAGATCCCGATCGATCTCCCATAACGCCTCGCGCCGCTGGCGTTGAGCAGCCGCTTCATCACGCATCACATCGCCCTGCATTCGGTTGAGAATATCAAACACGCGGCCCCAGTCGGAAGCGGCGCGTTGTTCGTCCACATGGCGTCGCAGCAAACGTAAGATCAACTGAGTGTGGATATCGAGCGAGATCCGGCGGCGGCGATTGACGTAGGCCAGCCCGTCGCGAAAATCAAGGTACGCAGGCAGCAGGCGTTGAGCCAGATTCAACGGACCCGAAGCGGCGGCTTCGTTTTCGATCTTGTGCATGATCGCCAATGCATTCTCGTGGCGATCCAGCCGAAACAGAAGTTCCAGGAGCCGCAATCGGTCGGTAAGGCTGTCCGGCGTGGGTAAAGCGGTATCCCGTGGAAAACAGGCCCGCTCGCCGAAGGTGTCGTAACAGCGTCGCAGTAAATCGAGGTAGACAACCGTGGAGAGTTTGCCCGCGTTCGCCGCAGCATGAAAGGGATTCATATCGAAACGGTGTTTGAGACCTTCATGCAAAAGAAAGGTCCGCAAATCCGGTTCGGATTCGGCTTTTTGCGTTTCCCGCTTCCGCAGTTGCTCGATGGCGAGGTTCTTCAGCGGTCCTTCGGCTTGCCCATTTCCTGCACGAGCTAGAGCCGCGACTTCCTCCAGCAACACACGCTGTTTCGCCGCATCGGCCCGGTCAAGAGCAAACGACAACCGCGTCGCCGCCATCTGCGTTTCGCCGAGACGGGTTAAAACGGAAATCTCCAGCAGAGCAGCCATGAGCGTTTGCGCCTTCGACATCGTCGCGAGATCCCCGTCAATCAAGGCACGTAACGCTTTATCGGGATCAGCGGGTGCTTGCAGCAAACGGAGCGCCGCAGCCTCGGGGGACGGATCCGCCTCGGCCAGTTGCGTCCAAACCCGCACCACCCGTGCCATCCAGTCGGCTCGATCGGTATCGGATACGTCCTTTCGCTCATCCAGTCTCGGTAACAGCGTATCCAGCAAGACCCGTGAATTTTCAGCATCGGCGGTCACGTCTTCTTTCGGGGGCAGATCGATTGTCGCCCGACCACGCTTCCCGAAACGCCACAGCAGGGCCGATCTCCGCCATGCATCCACCTCGGAGACGACCGGATGATCGGCGATAGATTCGGCCAAGACATCCGGATCGGCATAGTCGGCAAGTTTGAAATCCATCCAGAATTTCAAACCGGGTTGACGCGCAATCAGGTCCGCCAATACGTTGTCGCGTAGCCCATTGGACGCATTTCGCGCAAACAGCGCATAAGCCGCCGCCCAGTCGTTTTCGTTTTCGCTTAAACGCCACAACCGCAGGGTGTATGCCACCGACAGATCGATACAGCCGACATCAGCGGAAACTTCGGCCAAAACCCGTAGAAGAGCCGGATCGTGTTCACGGTCGAACGCTGCCAATTTCCGGCGAACGGCCTCGTGACCGTCTTTGAAGGCCAGCCAACGCAACCAGTGTTTGATCATTTGTGACGACGCAGGAGCCCGTTCTTTCAGCGCCGCGATCCACGGCCAGCCGACCTCCAAATCGCCCCGCTCCAACAGCCAATCGGAGAGTCGGCCGATACGCGCATCCCAATCTTCTCCGACAAACTTCTCGGGCGGCCACGTGCCCAGATGAGCATCCAACATTTCGTAGGCCGCCTGTGTATCGCCCAACTGCCGAAAGACCTCGAACTGCAGATAGTCGATCAGAGGCCCCCCCGCTTCGTCTTTAACGGAATGTAGGATCCACTCCGCCAGCAACGGACGCTCCGCCAGCAAAGCCGCCTCGGCGGCTTTCAGCAAACTCGGATCCGACAGCTGAGTTGGATCCTGGCTGATGAGCGGTCGCAACGCCTGGCCCAAAGCGAATTCCAGCGGCGACGCTTCGCGCGCATGGACGGTTTCAGCTTGAATGGAGAGGAACAGCAGACAGCCAAGCAAAAGGAAAGGCAGAATTCGAGGCATGATTCACTCGCGCTTTTCGGTAGCCGTAGCGATCAGGTCTGAGCCGGAGCTGCGCTTGCGTAACGCTTTCAAGCAACGCTGCATCAACTCTTCGATCACCACTTTCGGATCGACCCCGGCTTCCAAATTCTCGACACGACCGCCCGCCATCAGATCGTGACCTCCCCCGCTCCCCAAGCCGGCGACCACCTGTTTCATGACATCTCCGGCATTCGCACGGGTGTCCAGAGTCCGAATCGATAAATACAGGTTATCCTGATAACGACCGACCACAAACGTCCAGACCACCTCTTTCAATCGCAACAACATATCGGCGATTTCAGGGACGTAATCGGGAATATCGATGGTATCGAGATTGGTAATGAGAACATCGTTATAGATGCGCGAATTTTCCAAGCCACGCGATAGACTGCGAAAGTATTCCCGCCCCACCTGGGCGCGGCTGATACGGAAAAGCATCTCATAATCGGCCTTGGTAAACAGGTGAAAGTAGGCGCGTCGGTCGGCTGGGACGGCTTCGCGTCCGAGATCCTGAGTTTCACTCTTCAAAGCATAGATGCAAGCAGTGGCCTCGGTTTTGGTGAGATCCAGTTTGTGAGCGGTCAGGTATTCGAGTGCAATGGTGGTCGAAGCGCCGTGACGAGTGCGAATATCCGTCCAGGGAACGCCGCGTAGACCCGGCAGACGCGGATGATGGTCGATCACGATATCCACGCGGTCGGCGGAATCGAGCAGATTGTTCCCCGCTCCCGGCTGCGTGTCGACCGTGGCGACAATCGCATAGTCATCAAGTTTCAAGCGGCGCGTGCGCACCAACGACAACCCCAATTCCTGCACCATTTGACGGTTTTCCGCACGCCCGATAATGCCGTTATAGGCCATAACCACCGTCATGCCGTAGGCACGCTCGAAAATGTTTTTCAGCAACATGCCGGATGCCAGACTGTCGGGGTCCGGATTGTCGTGCATGACGACCAGCGCTTGCCCCTTCGGCGCGCGTTGTTTGAGAAAATCAACGAAGGCTGCGCTCTTTTTTGAAATCCGCATCAGTCTGCCTATCCCCTCGCTGTTACGAAACGGTGAGCGTATTTTCCATGTTTAACACAATCGATAGCGTGAATCCAGCAAAAGGCGAAACACTACGCCCCGGCCCGTCGGTTGACGGCTTTAGAAAACTTACACCCATAGATTGAAAAAGCACCCGTAATAATTCCCGATCATCAACGGGTTGGGCGGGCGCGGATGAATCGGCCTTTGATGCGAAAGTCGGGGTTGCTGCCTTCCACCCAAGCCACGAAGTAGATATCCTCGCCGATATAGGTCAGAGTGGGCGGGCAGATCATATAGGTATCGAGGTCGTTCAGTTTTCGCGGATTTCCGATGGAGTCCAAGCGACCTTCCACCTCTTCGAAGCCCTGGACCATCAGCGCGCCACGCACACCGTTCACCGCTTGGTGCCAGGCCACCAGCGCTTCGTTTTGTCCCACGGCCAGTTCCGGTTCGCCCTCGGCCACACCCGCACGCCCGAAACGACCGATACGGCTGGCGGCTCCCGACGAGTCGGGATCGGGCAGACGCCCCACCAGGATGTCGCTGTCGGAGCCGGTGACGGTCGCTGCCGCCACGTAGCAGGGGCCGTTCGCGCCGGACGAACAGGCCACATCGCCGTATTCCGTTTGCGTATCGCTGAAGGGTCGGGCACCCGGATCGGGTGTGATTGTCGTCGCACCAGCCGCCACACTCGTCCACAAGACGTCTCTGACATCGGCATCCAAGGGTTCCTTGAGCCATACCAGATGCAAGCGACCATCCGCCTCGGCAGCCAGGGCAGGCGTATTGTGAAATTCGTCGAGATTCGTCATGGCGGCGATCACCTCACCCTCGGGCTGATCGTCGGCTCCCATTGGCTGGATAAACGTCTGCCAGGCGGTAGCGTCGGGATGCGCCCAGAGACCGGAAATGGCCCAGCGGCCCGAATTGAGGGCGGCCAGCGTCACCATTGTCGATTTCTCATCCGCCAAGGCGCCGTCGAGCGTCATGACCAGACGCCGCTCGCCGGCGAGCAGGTTTGCGCCATCCACATCGAAACTACGGAAGTAAATGTCGAAATTATGCCCCATGGCGTCTTCGTCGTTCATGGTCTGCCAGGCCGCGCGGATACGGCCATCGCTGGTCTTCACCAGATCGGGGTCCAACTCGTAGAAATCGGTGGTGTTCAACAAGAACGGTTCAACGGCGGTGCTGCCGTCCCCGTTGATCCGAGTCGCATACACATCAAAGGTGTTTCGCGTATCGGGTTTGTTGTAAACCATCCATACGGCCTCGCCATCGAAGATCACCGCCGGATGCAGTTGCATCGTCGGGTCGGTCGCATCGGGTTCGAAGGTGACATTGCCGATCACTTTAGTGGCCATCAGGTCATCGACTTCGAAGGGTTCGGGGGGCGGTTCTTCTTCGACTTCGGCCTCGGCTTCGACTTCCTTTTCCACATCAAGATCCCCGTCACTGTCGAGCACATCCTCGTCGCCATCCGGCAACAGCGATTCCCAATCCCCGTCGTCCGCAAGTCCCTCTTCATCGCGTTCTTGCGTATCCGCGTCCCCGTCGTCGTCCGACCGTTTCTCGTCGGAATCACCGCCGCAAGCGAAAAGAAAAACCGGCATAAAAAGCAAAACCGCTATTATCGTCAAGCGTGTATTCATAATCGTCCTCAATCGGATATCGATAGACAGAACTTCGGGACCGTTCGTTCCGAGACCTTACCGGAAGTCGCGGATGGCGTCAATCGTTCCGCGCTTCGACAAACCGGCTTAGTCCCGCACCACAACGATTTGGGAACAGGCTTAACGTCTTTCGGCTTCGAGACGAACGCCCAGCAGAGCCAAGGCCGCCAATTGCCCGTTTTTCAATCGTGCCACCGCCAGACCCAATACATTCCACTGCGGCTGCACGAATCCTGAAAATTCGGCCAATTCATCGAAACTGGCGGCGGTGAACAGCGCCACCATGCGGATGGGGTCGTTCGGATCGGCATTCAGCGTCATCTGGACCCCCGCTCGCAAACGCGCCGGGTCGATCTGTCCGTTCTTTATCTGCGCCCGTAAATGTGTTCGCGCCAGATTCATGTATTTTCGATACAAGCCCATGGCTGGAGCGTTTTGCACGCGTCGGTTCTCATGCAGCGCCTTCCAGAACGTACTGGGCGGTTTCACCATTCTCACGGCCGGCCACACGGCCGCCTCTTCGAAAGCGGCGAACAACTGGCCGACCGTCCATCGCCCGTCGTTCGGATTGCGGCGCACGGCGATTCCCACGTGAGTAAAGGCCGCCGAAAGCAGGTTGGACAGATGCGCGGGCGAATCTTGCAGATTTTTAAGCAGGCCGGACAAACGCTTGTGCCGTCCGAGATTCTCCCCGTAGACCGCGAGATCCAGCCCGGCAGCTTTGAGACGCGCCCCGGCGTCGCGACCTTGCGGGTTTTGGTGCGCCAGCGCGCGGTCATCCGGCAGCGTTTTCAGGTACGCCGATTCGATATCCGTGAGGCGGTCATCGAGAAGCAGCGGTTTGCGCCGGGCTTCGGCGCGACGCGCATTGATCCAGGCCAGGATGTCGCGCTGGGCCGATTCCGGATCTCCGGCATCGAGGCTTCCGCTTAATACCGGCGCGTCACCGGATGGACAGTCGCCGAAACAGACATGCAGCAGCGCCGCCACTTTCGGTCCGGCCTCTTCCGTCGCCATCACTTCCACGGCATAGCGGCCCGGCTTCGCGATCTCGATTTCGGCGGAAATTCCCCCCGAGGGCAGCCGCAAAGGTTTGATTTTTTTGATGCGCCCATCCGGGCCCGACATGTAGAAAACAACTTTTTTCACGCCGGTCGCCGTACGACCCGTCAGTTCCAGCGTCCCTTTCCGCTTGATCCGTTGCGGAATCGCTTCCAACTGCACCACGCGGCGCGTGAGAAAAACCGCCGCCGCCGTTTCATCGGCGTTGCTCGCCAGGGCCACCCCAATGCGGTTCCATCCGGCTTCGACGCGTTTGGCCGCCCAGGCGGCCAGGCCTGCAATCAGTTGTTTTTTATCCGAACTGGCGGCGAATCCCCCGCGAACCTGAAAATCCGAGACGCCGTGGTGACGCAAAATTCCCCGCATATCGCGCTGTTTGCGGGTCTCGCGATCCTCGGGCGAGGTCGCCAGCAGTCCGGCTGCTTCGGCCAGGGCCGCCCGGCGTAATCCGGCATCGAGACGCGGTAAGGGGTTTCCGGCCTGCCCGAAAATATGGCGCACGCGGTCGAACAGCACACGCTCGTCGTCGCTGAACGGAGTTGGAAAACCCGGATCGTGGTAGGCTTCCGCCCCCTCACCGTCCGGCATGGAAGCCGCAAGCAGGTTCGGAATCGTCAATAGAAACGCCAGCGAGAGGACGAGCCACGCTCGCCCCCGAAATCGTCGAGACACGCTCACGGGTGAGCCTCCTGTCGGGAAGAGGATGAATGATCGGCAGGGATAGCACGATCTTGGGTGTTGGGTGCGGCATTGCGTTCAACCACGAGAACGCCCACGGGAACCGACCAGCCCCCCGGCACAGACAGGTTTTGCCCTCCGGCATTCAGGTAAAGCTGAGCGGAGGGACCGCCGTCCATCATGACCGCGTCGCGACACCCCAGGCCGCCCTTTTCCGGTGACGTGGCCATCACGCGCGCCAAAGCGTTGGCTTCAGCCTTGCCGCTGTCGGTGACGACCAGCACCAGCGACCGTCCGCCGGGCAAGATCCCGATAGCCGCCCGGCGATGGATTTGCGGTTTGAGGCGCGTCGGTTCGCCATTGACCACCACACGCGGTCCGACCTGGATGGCGAAATCGGGGTCGAGCGTTTCGGACCGTTTCGGCCAGTCGCGGGTATGCACCAGTCCCGCCCGGCCATCCACCTCGTAGAGCACCCCCCAATCGGCTTTGCGGAAAGAATTGAGGGTGACTCCATTCGATACCACCAACCCCAGCGGGCGGTCGTTCTCATCGAAGTAGGAGCCATTGACCGCCAGCAGCCCTTTCCACCAACGCGCCATCTCGCGCAGATCGGCGGTTTTGCGTTCGGGACCGAACTGGCGTGCATCGGCGGCGATCAGGCGAAAGCGTGTCAGATCGACACGAAAAGCCAATAGGCGAAAAGGGCTGGAATCGTCATCGACCCTCAGCGAGCTTCGTTCGATGCCATCCACCACCGGTCGCCACAGCAACGGTTTCATGGATTCATGGCCGGGAGAGGGGATCGTTTCGACGGGCGGAGCCACAATGGGTTGTGCATCGGAGGCGGCGACGGGGGGGGAATACAGCCCGAGCGCAAGTATTACAAGCGCTGAAATCATCCACAAGCTGTTCGCCTTCGTCGTCTGCATGCAACCATTTCCCATTCGACGCTCAGGGCATGCCCTTCCCACTCGTCACCATCTGGAAAAAACGCTCGAAAAGCGGACTGTCCCAGTTCCGCGCCCCGATAAAACGCGCCACGATTTTGCCCTGCGGACTGATCACCCAGGTCTCGGGAAACTTGGTGGTGCCGTATCGGTGGGCGATCTCCATTTTGGGATCGAGCAGGATATTCAGATTGGTATTCGGCAGCGCTTTTTCGATTTCGTCAAAACCTTTATCCACACTCACCGCCAACACCGTCACATCCAGCGCCCCGGAACGTTTGGTCAGCCGCTCCAGGCTGGGGACTTCGTCCAGGCATGGTTTGCACCAGGTGGCCCAGAAGTTCAATGCAAGTGTTTTCCCTTTGTAATCCGACAACTTGACACGCTTGCCGTCTTTGTCGATCAGCTCGAAGTCGATGGCATCGCGCGCGGTGGCCGGGTCGTAAAACTCGTGTGCGCCGCCTTCCATGGACGGGGAAGAGCCCATCTCGGACGGCGGCATCCCCGGCGGCATCTGCTGGCGCGGCGTGCGCGCTTGCGTGGGCATACCGGTTTCGTCGCCGGGCGTATTCGCCACCGCGAAAAAGAGCGTGTTGCTGGCGGCATCGCCCACCAACGCAGACACCAACCCCGAATGCGCCGTAGCGGGAACCCGCACCTGAACCGCGTTTTCACTCACCTTTTCCGTTTCGGCAGCCACACCGTTAAACATCACCAGCGTCCGTTCGGGATCGCCGCCCAGCCGGTCACCTTCAAGCGTAATCAGGCTTCCGGGGGCAGCCCGCTCGGGCACGATGCGCGTCAGAGACGGCCCACGCTCCAACCAGCCGAGTTTGAAAAGGAAAAGTCCCGCGACCAGGACCACGGCAACGATGAGAAAAACATGCTTCACGATGAAGTCTCCAACTGGGGAATAGCGACAATCGCGATCGGCGCCGGGATTCTCTCCCCGGCTTGGAAATCGGATACCCATACGGAACCGTTATTGTGGCCAATTTACAACCGGAAGGCAACCGCTTTTTCTTCGAAGCAACGGCTTGCGATCCGAATTTAGCCTACTCGCTGCAGACACCCATATCATCGACGGACGCAGCGTCGCTCGAACAGCCGGAACCCTCCACGCTGGGATCGGGCTTCAGGTGTTTTTTTAGAAATTCCGCCAAGATCCGATAGTAGACGAGGCGGTTTTCGAGTTTGCTCAAGCCATGACCTTCGTCGGCGAAGATCTCCGCCCGCACTTCCTGCCCGCGCGCTTCAAGCGCTTTCACGATTTGACGCGCCTCGCCCACCGGCACGCGCGGATCGTTTTCGCCATGGACGATCAAAAGCGGCGTCAACACGCGTTCGATCTTGAAAATGGGCGAGATGCTTTTCAAAAACTCCGGGTCGCTGAGCGGACCGTACTCGCTTTCACGCACGGCACGGCGGTAGCCTTTGGTGTTTTGCAAAAAGGTGACGAAGTTCACGATCCCCACCGAGTTCACCGCCGCCGCGAAGAGGTCCGGGTATTCCGTGATGGCCGCCATGACCACGAAACCGCCGTAGCTGCCGCCGTATATGCCCAGGCGCGCCGGGTCGGCGATGCCCGCCTCGATGAGATAATCAGCGGCGGCCTTGAAATCTTTGATGGAGTCCATACGTTTTTTGTAGTTGTCGAGGTTCAGATATTCGCGCGTGTAGCCCGCACTGCCGCGTACGTTGGGAGCCAGAATGCCGATTCCCTGGGACAGGTTGTACTGCACGTTACGGATGAAGCCGGGGCGATATTGCGATTCGGGTCCGCCGTGGGCGTAGATCATGTAGGGCGCGGGTCGTCCGTCGTAGCCCTGGGGACGATAGAGATAGGCGGGAATTTCGCGGCCATCGAAGCTTTTATAAAAAACCAGTTCGGGCATCCGGAAGGAAGACGCATCCACCGGTCCGTAATCCGAACGGGTCAGCGGCTCGAAACGACCGCCGTCCAGCACGTAGCGCCAGATATCGCCGGTCTTGACGGCGTTGGAATAGGTGACATATACCGCTCCCTCGGCAAAGTGGGCACTGGAAATCACACCCAGCGGCAGTTCCGGCTGAGCGATGACCGCCCAAGACGCCGTGTCGAGCACCGTCAGGCGGCTGGTGCCGTGCACGTTGTGAATGACCGCCGCCCGGCTTCGATCCGGCGAAACCGCCACGCCGTCCACCGGCCATTTGTCCTCGCCCAACACCTTCCAGGTTCCGTTTTCCAGTTCCATCACCGCCAATGCGCCCATCTCCAGACCATCGTCGGTGGTCAACAGAATGCGCCGTCCATCGGCCAGAAAGCGCGCGCCAGAATAATCCCCGCTCGTGCGGCCCTGCGGCGACAACTGGCGCACCGCGCCGCTCGGGATGTCGAGCAGAAAGAGGTCGGTCAAGCTGCCGCCCATGTGTCGCACGAAAGTCAACATTTTGCCATCGGCGGAGATGTCCGTTGGGTAATTATAGCCCTCACGTTCCAGGAAAATCGTCGTTTCGTTATTTTCGAGCGTGTAGCGCCATAGATCGAAGTCCCGGCCGTTACGGCGTGTGGAGCGATAGATGACGGCCGATTCGTCGGGCATCCACAGGGGCGAATCGACTCGCACGCTGCGGTCCATATCGATGGGAACGGGCAACTCGCAGTCGCATTCAAGGTTGACCAGATAGAGGTCGAACTGCTCGTCGCCGCCGTGATCCGCCCCCACCACGGCATAAGCGCCGGAGGGAGAAATCGTATAAAAGTCGATACCTTCGGGAAAAAACGGCTCGCCCGTCACCGCCTGCGGACCCTGTTCGGTGTGGCGATAAAGCTGCTCGACGCCGGTAATCCAGGTCATGTAATACAGCACCCCGTCGGCCTGCACGTCCGGCGACCCGGCCGAACGGATGGCCATGTAGGCCTCGATGGAGTTGGGATCTTGCAGAGGATCAACGGAAATGGGCGGCGGCGCGGCGCTCGTCGGAACGTCGGGTTTGATATCCGGACCCTGGCACCCCGTCGACACGAGCAGACAGAGTGAGAAAAGTATTGCTATCGAAAATGTAAAACGCCGCATGATCCAACCTCCTGCGTTTAAATCCGTCGGTCCGTGCTACCACAGGCCGATGAACCCCGCAAGAGGCGAGACGGTCTTTTCAGGCTTTCCGCTCTGAGCGGATCATCACCGCATCAGGGGATGATGGGGAGAACCAGTATCTTCCGCCCGCTTTGCAAGTCGCCGGTCAACCCGACCACGACCAAGTTTCCGTCGGCTAAAAATGCAAAATCGGAGAGCGAGGTGCCGTTCGGATCGATATCGATGAGACGGATTCCTTCGTCGGCGTAGCTGGTATCCAGAATTCCGTCCGCTGTGAAACGCGCCAGATATCCGGTATGGAAGCTCGGGTTGCTCGAGTCGAAGGAAAACTGATTCCCCAGAACCCAAATTCCTCCCTGCGCGTCGAAAGCAATACGCCTGGGTATGTCGATCGGTCCCACCTCGATCACGAACACGCCGCCGGGAGCGAAGTCTTCGTCGGGAGTCCCATCCGCCGCGAAGCGGACCGCCGCCGAATCTTTGACATCCGTCCAGTCATCGGGATAGGAATCCCCCACCGCGAAGTAGGAACCATCCGCCAACCGAACGACATCCGAAAGATGCTCCCCGCCGATCGCGCCGCCGGTGGTGACCGCCATCCCATGTTCACCGAAACTTTCGTCCGGGCTGCCGTCCGGCAGATAGCGGTACAATGCGTATTTGAGATATTCGCCGGGCTCCCTGTGATAACCCGCCTGGACAATCTTATCGTCGTCCTGGAGAATGGCCCGCGCCGCCGCCGGATTGGCGGTCCGCACCACGCCGCCGTCGCCGAAGCTATCATCCAAGGAACCATCTTCGTTCAGCCGCAGGAAAACAGTCGAGTTGCCGAGGCTGTCGTCGATCCCGCCCACCAGCAGGATTTTTCCGTCCGGAAGAACGAAAATCGACCCCACCCCGCCGTCCGCAGCAGATTCCGTGGTGTAAGAAAAGCGGCCGCGCTCGGCAAAGTCGGTATCCAAGCTGCCGTCGTCATGCAGACGCAAAACCGCGATTCCGTGATGCCCGCCCCCGGTAAAACCGATGCTGAGCAACAGTTTTTTGTCGGGCTGGATCACGACCACGCCCGCCGAATCATTCTCCAACGACAGCGACAAAGAGACGCAACCATTTCCCGGGAATTCGGTATCGGGCGCGCCATCCGACAGAAAACGCGCCAGCAACGCATCGGAATGCTGTCGGTCCGGCGTGCGCTTGCCCGCCACCACCCAACGTCCCTGCGAATCGATGGCAATCGTCGAAGCCGAGGTCGCATCACTCGGAAAACACACCGGTTTTACGTCATTTTCGCCTTCGTCGTCCATCTCGTCATCGGATTCCCCATCCACCGTCTCGAAATCCGATTCGGCGGCATCCGCCTCCGAAAGGTCGCCATCGGGATCGCCGTCGGGATCGCCATTGGAATCACAGTCAGTTATCTCCTGGTCGCCATCGGAATCGCCATCGATTGTCTCCTGGTCGCCGTCGAGGTCACAGTTGCAATCGCAATCGTCATCCGCACAACCGCCGAGCAGCACTGCAAACATCGAAATCAACAGCAAAGCCCGCAATGGAAGCGAGGCGAACCGAGACGTAACATCGTAATTTGACAATCGTTTCATCACTCTTCACCCATCATTCAAAGTGGATAACAGCACAACGGCTTCACAGAAGCGCAAAAAAGCGGACACCGGGAACCGCGAGACAACTCCCCTAATGCCTGGTTGTTTCGTCCGCTGATCGTGAAGTGGCGAGACTTCGTAATGCTATTTCGGCAAGAAAACGTATGGTTCAAATTATAACCGTAACGGCAACCAATGCAAGCTTTTTTCAGTCAAACCACCGGAATTTCGGTTTCGACCGCCCAGGATGGAAAAAACGAACCGCCTCCATGACACAGCATCGAATGTGGAAATCGTTGCCATGGCTCGACATTTCGGCTATAAGAAACCGACTTTGTTCGACGATATCAGGCGGTAATTGATGATGAACAACCCGACAGTCCCTTCCCGTAGTTTGAGCATCGGTCTGGCCCTCACGACCTGCGCCACCCTGCTGCTCGAAATCACCTATACCCGCATCTTTTCGGTTACGATGTGGTATCACTTCGCCTTCATGGCCATTTCGGTAGCGATGTTCGGCATGTCCTTCGGCGCGGTCATCACCTACGTACGCCCGAAGTGGTTTCCCCAGGAACGCATTCACGATATCTTGGGCCGTCTGGGTTTTCTGTTCGCCCTGTCCGTCGTGGTGACGTTCTGGGTGCATTTGCAGATTCCTTTCATCCCGACCCTGACTTTCCTGGGCCTGACGACCGTCTTGAGCGCGTTTGCGCTGATCACCATCCCGTTTGTGCTTTCGGGTATTCTGGTCAGCCTGGTTCTGACGCGCTTTCCCGGTCAAGTCGGACGTTTATACGCCGTCGATCTCATCGGCGCGGCCATCGGCTGCCTGCTTTTATGGGTGCTGATGCGGCCGCTGACCGGGCCGGGCATGGTGCTGTTCGGGGCCTTTTTGGCCGCGACGGGCGGTGCCGCCTTCACTTGGGGAAGAGCCCGAGGGCCTTGGCGAAAATTGGTCTGGGGTTTGGCGGGCCTGCTGCTGATCATGACGCTTCTGCAACCGCACTTCCGTCTGCTGCGCATCAAGTGGGTGAAAAACGTCTACGGCAGTCCCATGGCCGAACCGCTCGAAGAAGCGCCGATGGTGGAGGTGTGGAACAGCCACTCGGTCATTACCGTGTTCCATGATCTGCTGAAAGGTCCGTTTGCCTGGGGCATGTCGACCGTTTACAAACCGCAGGTCGAGCCGCAGCAGGTTTTCTTGACCATCGACGCCGCGGCGGGCACCGTCATCACCAAATACACGGGAAAAGAAAGTGAAATCAGGCATCTTCGTTACGATGTAACAGCGTTGGCGCATCATTTGCGTCCCGAAAGCGACGTGCTGGTGATCGGCACCGGCGGCGGCCGCGACATCCTGATGTCTCTGCTGGCCAATCCCAAGCGCGTCACGGGAGTGGAGATTAACCGCGACATTCTCAAACTGATCAACGACACCCTGGGTTCCTTTACCGGGCACCTGGACCAACACAAAAAGGTCCGCTTCATTAACGACGAGGCGCGCTCATGGATCGAGCGCAGCGACGAGCGTTTCGATGTGATTCAGGCCTCCCTGATCGATAGCTGGGCGGCCACCAGCGCCGGAGCCTTCGTGCTCACCGAAAACAGCCTGTACACCGAAGAGGGGTGGACGGAATTTCTCAATCATCTCACGGAGGATCGCGGCGTCCTGACCATGTCGCGCTGGTGGATGTCGGATCGGCCGGGCGAAATGATCCGCTGCACCTCGCTCGCCTATGCGGCGCTGCGCAATATCGGGGCCGAGAATCCGCGCGATCACGTATTGATCGCCACCACCGATTACGACGCCGACATGGTCCCGCCCGAAGATGTGGGCGGCACCCGTGAAGGCGGCGCGCCCAACGGCGTCGGCACCATCATCGTCTCGCGCCGTCCCTTAACGAAAGCGGATATCGATACCTTTGAGGAAATCTGCAAGCGCTACAAGTTCCAGGTTCTGCTGACACCACGGCATGCCGGTCTGGCCGCTTTCGCCGACGTGCTCGACCCGGCCACCCATACCCAAGCGATCGCCGATTTCGATCTCGACATCTCGCCGCCTACCGACGATTCTCCTTTCTTTTTCAACATGTTGCGTTTTTCCGACGTGTTCAGTCTCAAGCTTCAGGATCAATGGGTGACAAGCTTCAACGTCCGCGCCGTAGCGGTTTTGGTGCTGCTGTTCGTACTAATGACCCTGCTCTCGGCGCTTGGCCTGTTCGTCCCGCTGTGGTTGCATGAACGCGGTCAAAAACGCGAACCCTTGCCGCGCGGCATGCTCTTCAGACACGCCTTGTATTTCTCCGCGATCGGGCTAAGCTTCATCCTCGTTGAAATCGGCACCATCCAACGCCTGACGCTGTTTCTGGGTCATCCGGTTTATTCGCTGGCGGTGGTTCTTTTCTCGATTCTGCTGGCCACCGGGCTGGGGTCGTGGCTGACCGGCCGCTGGTTCCTCGAACGAGAGGGTGCGCTGAAGCACGGCTGGTGGATGATCGTTCTGGCCTTCGTGGTGACCCTGGCGGCGGCTCTGGGACTTCCAGCGCTGCTATCCGCCTTGCACGGCAGTCCCTTGACTCCGCGCATCTTTCTGTCCATCGGGCTGATGTTTCTGCTGGGTGTTCCCATGGGAGCGGCGTTTCCCATCGGCCTGCATTGCGCCGGTCGACAACTTAAACGCGCGACGCCCTGGCTGTGGGCCATCAACGGGGCGCTGTCGGTTACCGGCTCGGTTTTGGCCATGATCATTTCCATCGGCTTCGGCATCACCGCCACCTGCCTGGTGGGCGCACTGGGTTATTTCGTGGCGCTAGCGGTCTTGAAGCGGAATATACAGGACGCCTGAATGCAGACAAACGGGAGCTGTGATCGCCTCCACGTTTAGGAAACCTCTTATGCCTATTGCGGCACATGGATTGCGGATACTGGCCGCCATCGCGGTGGCATTGCTCTTGGTGGGGCATCCCGCCTCCGCTCTGCAAGCCTTTGCGCCGATCCCGCAAATTCTATTCGGGATCTTCCTTGTGGCGGCGATGCCGGCCCGACCGCTTTTCGACCGCACGTTGAAGATGCTGGAACTGCCCTCCGACCGCGTTTTTCTGGTGGCGGCCATGGGGATCGCGCTGGCAACGATGACGGCAGCCAACGTGTTCGTGCTCGAACGTGTGCCGCATGTCACCGATTCGACCGCCTACCTCTTCCAGGCCAAATTGATCGCCGCCGGACGTCTTACGGAATCCGTCCCCGCGCTGCCGGAATTTTTTCTATCGCACTTTTTCTACATAGAAAACGACCGCTTGATTTCGCTGTTTCAACCGGGCTGGCCCGCAATTCTGGCACTGGGCGTCTGGCTGGGCGTTCCCTGGCTGGTGAATCCGCTGCTCGGCAGTTTGACATTGTGGCCGCTTTACCGGATTGCGCGCCGCGCCGTGGGACGGCGGGTGGCGCGTCTGGCCGTATTGCTGCTTTTGCTGTCGCCCTTTTTCACGTTTATGGCGGCCTCGTTCATGGCCCATACGGCCAGCGCCTTGATCAGCCTGTGGGCGCTGGATCTTACACTGGGTTACCGCCGCGATCCACGCGTCTGGCGAGCGCTTGTCACCGCGATTTTGGTAGGTGGCCTGTTTTGCATTCGCGCCTATAACGCCCTGCTGCTGCTGATCCCACTTTCGGCGATTCTGCTTCCCGACCTCTTGCGCAGGCGGGTCAAGGCCGCGCATCTGGCCTGGGCGCTGGTCGCGCTTTTCATGGTGGGTGGTTTGCAACTGCTGGCCAACCTGCAGGTCACCGGATCGGCGCTCACCTTTCCGCAGGACCGTTATTTCGCCCAAACCGAGAAAGTCGCGAGCTGCCATCGTTTGGGCTTCGGAGCGGACGTAGGCTGCGCCAACGAACACGGAAAGTACGGTTTTCCCAAGGGGTTCTATGCGGCGGATGGACTCACGGTGACGCGTCAACGACTGAGCAGTCTGGCCTTGAATTTTTACGGGACTCCGTTGGCATTGTTGCTGATCGCGCTACCCCTGGCTGGCGGGCGAATTCGACGGGAATCCTGGGCGTTGCTGCTGCATTTCGGCGCCCTGTTGGGCGGCTATTTTTTCTTCTATTACCACGGCAACTGTTACGGGCCGCGTTTTTATTACGAGGCGGTCGGAACGCTGGGCGTTTTTGCCGCTCTGGGATTTTGGCGGCTGGATGGGTGGCTGGAACGGGTGGCCGACCGTTTGCCGTCGAGCCGGGCTTTCTGGCGCGCGCTGGCTCCGGCCTTTCTGGTGACGATTGTGGTTTTCAACCTGGGCTGGTTGAGCCCGAAATTGTGGCAGAGTTATCAGGGTTTTCGCGGAATCGACGGCCGCATGCGCGACATTCTGGCAGATGCCGGGGTTACAAACGCGCTCGTTTTCATTCCGGGACCGACTCGCAGTTTTATCCATGGCTTTAATTTCAATGACGCGGGGTTCGACACCGACGTACTTTTCGCGCGCCACCTGAAACGCCCGAGCGTGCAATTGGCCCGGCTTTATCCCGACCGCACGCCGTATCGCTATGAAGCCTATCGCGATCGGTTGATTCGGTTGGAGGTTCCGCCCTTTTCCGGCGTGGAGTTCGTGGAAGCCGAAGCGAAAGTTCCCCCCAAAGCTTGGCAGGGCGGATTCCCTTCCTTGATGTGGATCGACCGCTTTTTCCCGGATGATCGCGACGCCCAACAGTTGTTTTTTGAAGCCGACGAGGCGAACGCTTTCTTCCGCTTCGATCATTTCCTTCCCGAAGCGGGCGCGTACCGAGTGGAGGTTCGTGCCATGCATGGGCCGTTTATGGGCGACTGGCAATTGAGCGTGAACGGCCAGCCGATCGACTCGGTGTATTACGGCTATTCGCCCGGTTATGGATTCGGCAACTGGAGCAGCGCCGAGGCGATCGACCTACCGCGCGGGCCCATCCGCCTCACCTTTACGGTGGCGGGAAAAGACCCGCAAAGCCACCACTTCGATATCGGTCTCGATTCCCTCATTTTCCGGCGCATCCCCGACGGCCTGGGCCGTCCCATCCCCGATTTCCGCGACCTGGGCTACATGTCCAACGGACAGCTTCACCCCCTCGGCCCGGGCGGCGCGCCGCCATTGGAACGGCGCTGATTTCGAAGCAGGCGTGCTGCGGTCCGCCGTGTGTCGTTCGTGCTGTCCCGCCCACGGACCGTCACGCGTTTTGCACCGTCACGCCCCTTGGCAATCCAGGCTTTGAAGCGCCGCCGCGTCGCCTATCCCGGCCCGTTCATTTCGAGGATTTTCGCCAAACTCGCCGTTTTTCCGATACACCACCCGGTGGGTCCGGGCCGGGCAACGCGTCACCGTAGGGAGTGGGCAAGGGTCGCGCCGGAGGCAAAGCCCGCGCCGGTCCTCCCACCCTCGATATTTCGGGGTTGGGCGGACCGCTTTTCGAAGCGAGATGGGGTGTTCGCTTGACATCCGCGTCGGGGTGAGGATAATCAGCGCCGCGCACCGGATGCGCGGGAGGACCGGAATGGATCGCGTCGATTTACGAAACTTCAGTTACGATGATTTGACGGCTTTCGTGTGCAACGAACTGGGCGAAAAGCCCTATCGGGCCCGGCAAATTTACGAATGGTTGTACCTCCATCACGTCACCGGGTTCGAAGATATGACGAACCTGAGCAAGCCGCTGCGCGCGAAACTGGTCGAGCGGTGTCGGATCGATCCTTTGGAACCGGCCAAGATTGAGAAATCGAAGGATGGGGCCGAGAAGCTGCAGTTCGTGCTGGAGGACGGCTCGGCGGTGGAAGCGGTGTTGATGCCGAATGACGGGCGAGTCTCGCTGTGTTTGTCGACCCAGGCAGGCTGCGCGATGGGTTGCGCCTTTTGTTTCACCGGCTCGCTGAAACTGGAGCGCAATTTAACCTGCGCCGAGATTGTCGAGCAGTTCCGGTCGGTTACCCGCTATATCGACGGGCGTTTCCCGCGCATCACGAATGTGGTGCTGATGGGAATGGGCGAACCCTTGGCCAACTTGGACAATGTGGTGACGGCCTGCTCGATTTTCATGCACGAACACTCTTACAACCTGTCGGCGCGCAAGGTGATCGTCTCGACCTGCGGGCTGATTCCGCAGATTACGGAATTCGCCGCGCGTTCGGAGGCGGTGCTGGCGGTGTCGCTGAACGCCACAACGGATGAGGTGCGCTCGCAGATCATGCCGGTGAATCGGCGTTACCCGCTGGCGGATCTGGTGGCGACGCTGGAGGTTTTCCCCAAAGCGCGGCGTAAGCGTCTGCTTCTGGAATATGTGATGCTGGGGGGCGTGAACAGTTCGGCGGAGGATGCACGACGTTTGTGCAAAATCGCGCGGCGGGTGGGATGCAAAGTGAACCTGATTCCGTACAACGCCCATCCGGCCAGCGGTTTCGAGGCTCCGAGCATGGAAAACGTGCTGGCGTTTCAGCGAATCATGATCGACGCCGGGCTGGAAACCTTCATCCGCCAGTCACGCGGGCAGGATATTTCGGGGGCCTGCGGCATGCTGGGCAAACGCGCGGGCGACTGAGAATGCGGGCGGCCTAGCGATCGTCTTCGATGTTGAAACGGGCGACGTCGCTTTTGCCGGGGCTGTATTCACCCACCGGAACCAGCTTGCGATTATTGCTGACACAATCGAGCACGAGGTTCCAGACCTCATTCAACTGCTGTCCCTCCAACTCCGTTTCGGGTCGAAACTCAACGAACGTATTGACGATTTCAATTTTCATGCAAAACCTCCCTAGAGGCGGTCGCGTGTTTAACCGCCACGGTTCAGGATCGACTTATCGAATAGACGAGATAGAGACGGACTTGATTCCCTGTTTCAGGATGGATGAACCCGGTGCACGACCGGGCTGGCGTTTTCGGGTCAGGTGGGATCGGGCCCGGACTGCAGGCTCGATCAAAGTGACGCGTCAGATTTTGAAGAACTTCTCCAGGGCCTCCTTGGCTTCAACGGCCGGATCTTGTCCGCAACAGCCATCGGCCCCGAATTCGAAGTAATCGCAGAAATTGGCGCGATCCTTGACCACCACCCGTTCGGCGCGGGACTCGTAGCAGTCGTTGTGGTGTCCAGGTCTGTAAAAACGGCACTGCATGCAGCAATGCAGGTCGCGTCCGCAGTTCGGGCATTCGTCCTTCCGCAAGACTTTGTCGACGATTTCCATCACGTTGCCACAAAAGGTGCAAGCATCCATGGTCGTCACCTCCTCGAATGAGGGTAAGTCCAGCTTGGGTGGGCTGTCAAGGAACGATTTCAGATCAGAGCTCCGGACCCGGGTTAAACTCGCGATAGTTATCGGGAAAAACACAGGAAAACGTTGACCGTCGGTCGCCTTTCTGGTAGGTTTCTGCGGTTATTTTCGGAATCTGTTCTTCTTTCGTTCGGAGGTCCAATGCCGTCCTATTTGAAACCCTACATCGGGATTTTTCTCATTTCATTGGCGACGCTGGCGCTTGAGATTCTACAAGTTCGCGTGTTTTCGGTGATGCTGTGGCACCATTTATCGTACATGGTGATTACCATCACGCTGCTCGGTTTTTCGGCGGCGGGAGCTTATGTGGCGATCAAGGGGGCGGGCGACGACACCCAGGCGTTGAACACCGCGGGGTGGGCGGCCTTACTGTCCGGCATCACGACCGTCATCGGCTTTGCGGTGGTGACGCGCATTCCGCTGGATACATACATGGAAATGGGTGTGGTTCAACTGAGCTTCATCTTCCTCTACTATGCGTTTCTGATCGTGCCCTATTTCTTCATGGGCCTGACCATCACGATTTTGTTGACGCGCTTCGTCAAGGTGGTTCACCGGCTATACTTCTGGAACCTGATCGGGTCGGCTTTGGGCTGCCTGCTGTTTCTGTGGTTACTTTTAACCTTCGGTGGCGAGGGGTCCATCCTGATCGTGGCGGCGCTGGCGTCGGCGGCGGCGATTCCGCTGTTCCCGAAGAAGTCGCTTGTGGGACTGGCGGTGGTGGTGACGGTCGTGCTGCTGGTCCTGTCGACGCAGGCGAGCACGATTTTGACCGTGCGCCCGGCGGCCTCGAAGGCGCTCGGCGAGTTTATGGCCAACGTGCCGGATCTGAAAATCGAGCGGTCGCAGTGGGATCCGATCGCCCGCATCGACGTATCGAGTTCGCCGTCTTTCGGCAAGATCTATCGCTATCACGACGCGGAAGTGCAGAAGATCTTCACCATCGACGGCGATGCCTACACCTTCGTCTACCGTTTCGACAAACCGTGGCCGGAAGTCGACCTGATCGGCAAAACCTTGTATTCGTCGGCTTATTTCTTCAAAGAAAAGCCGAAAGTGGCCGTGATCGGACTGGGCGGCGGTACCGACATCATGACGGCATTGCATCACGAAGCGCGGGACATCACGGGCGTCGAGATCAACCAGGCCATGATCGACGCGGCCAACTACGCGTTCCAAGACTACAAATACCAGCCCTACCAGGATCCCTCCGTGACGATCGTGCACGAGGAAGGGCGCTCGTATCTGCGCCGCGTGCAGGAGAAGTACGACATCATCCAGATGTCGGGCGTCGACACCTGGTCGGCGCTGGCGACGGGCGCATACGTCCTTTCGGAGAACTATCTCTACACGCGCGAGGCGTTTCAGGAGTATTACGAGCACCTGAACAAAGACGGCATCCTGTGCATGATCCGCTGGATCTTCAGCCCGCCGCGCGAATGCCTGCGGCTGGTGACGATCCAATCGGATATCCTGAAGGAAAACAGCTTCGCCGCGCCGTGGGACCACTTCCTGGTGTTGCGTCAGGGCACGCTGGCCTCGGTGGTAACCAAGATGTCGGCGTTTACGCGCCGTGACATTCAGCGTTTGAAGCGTCAGCTTTCCGACAAGCCCGATCTGGAGATTCTCTACGCACCGGGCATGGCAGGCGACAACATGTTCTACCGCTACTTTGCGGCCATGAAGGAAAACCGCGAGCAGGAGTTCATCGCCCAATATCCGTTCAAGCTCGACCCGGTGTATGACGACCGGCCGTTCTTTTTCGAATTTTACAAATGGAAAGACACCTTCAAAACCTACTTCGATCAGGGCGGTTATCTGGTCGCGGCGCGCCCAATCGGCTACATCATCCTGCTGGCTTCGCTGGTACAGGCGGTTTTCTTCGGGCTGATCTTCATCCTGTTCCCGCTTTACAAATTCAAACGACGCGGGCTTTCCATGGTGGGTTCGCGGCACATGATCGCCTATTTCGCCGCGTTGGGAATGGGCTTCATGTTCGTCGAGGTGTCGTTGATGCAGAAGTTCGTGCTGTTCCTCGGACATCCCACCTATTCGATTACGGTGACGCTGTTTACGCTGCTGACGTTTTCCGGTATCGGCTCGTTTATCGCCGGACGCATCGTCAAGGATCCGCGCCGCTTGATTCTCAGGGCCACCCAAGCTATCGCGGCGATGGTCATCCTGTATAGCTTCATCCTGACCCCGACCTTCAACGCCTTGTTGGGTCTGCCGCTGTGGGGACGCACCCTGGCGGCGGTTCTGGTGCTCGCTCCGCTGGGTATCCTGATGGGGATGCCCTTCCCCACCGGCTTGTCCTACGTGCGACGAGGCGCCGCGTCCTTCGTTCCCTGGGCCTTCGGCATCAACGGCGTCGCGTCGGTCGCGGCCTCGGTGATCTGCATCATCCTGGCGCTGGTGTTCGGATTCAACATCGTGCTGTATCTGGCGGCGATCATCTATTTTGTGGGTGGATTGATCCTGCATCGCTTGTCCCTGCGGGACACGCCCATCGAAGACTGACGGAGGCCGCCGCGTGCGCAACTGGAGATTCGCCACCGCGCTCATTCTCTCGTTCGTCGGCATCGCGTTCTGCTTTGCGTGGCGTCCTCAAGACGCCCTGCTGGTGTTCTTTCCGCGTCCGCAGCTCGTTTTCCTGGGCCTGCTGGCCGTCCTGACGGCGTTCGGCCCGCGCCTGGCTCCACTGGCGTCGCGTCTCTGGGGTTTGTCGGCGCGTAGCTGGATTTTGATCTGCGGAGGCCTTTCCTGCGGGGCCGCCACCTACCTGGCCTTCGGCCCGCTCGACGGCGTTCCGCACGTCCCCGACGATATCTGCTACCTGTGGCAGGCGCGCACCTTCGCCCAGGGGCATTTGACGGTGCCCAGCCACGACCTGCCCGAATTCTTCAACATGCTGTTTATGGTGAACGACGGCAAGTGGTACAGCCTGTTTCAACCCGGCTGGCCTGCGCTGATGAGCCTGGCGGTGTGGCCGGGGCTGGAATTTCTGGTCAACCCGCTTCTGGCGGGTTTGGCGGTGATGCTGGTTTACCCCATCGGACGGCGGGTTTTCGACGACCGCACGGCCAAGCTGGCGATGCTGTTGATGGCGCTGTCGCCCTTACACGCCGCGATCGGCGCGACGCTGCTGGCCCATAGCCTGTCGCTGGTGCTCGGTGAAGTCGCCCTTTTATGCGCGCTGCGTTTCGGCGAACAGTCGCGTTGGCGCGACGCCGTGGGCTTGGGAATCGCGCTCGGCTGGATGTTCACCGCACGGGCGCTCAACGCGCTGGCCTTCGGTCTCGTGCTGGCCACGCTGCTGGTGATTTACCTCGTTCAGCGACGCATCCGCCTGCTGCCGCTGATCGCGGCATCGCTGCCGGTCATGCTTGTTTTCGTCGGCCTGCAGCTCGGCTACAACCACGCCATTACCGGCGATGCGCTCTACTGGCCGCAGGATCACTATTTCGACACCACCGAACCGAAGAAGAATTGCCACAGCCTGGGTTTCGGAAAAAAAGTGGGCTGCCCGAAAGTCCACGTCGACAACTGTTTCCCGGATGGCTTTACACCCTCGGATGCGGTAGGCGTCACTCATCGACGTCTGGGAACATTCCTGCTTACGCTATTCGGAATCAACGCCCTGCTCTTCTTCATCATCCCGCCCTTTCTGACGCGCCGTTACGGACCGCGCAAATACCTGATGCTGGCCATGTTTCTCGCGCTGCTGGTGGCCTATTTCTTCTGGTACTTTCACGGGCTCTGGGGCCGCTACTACTACGAATCGGCCTTCGCGCTTTTCATTCTGGTGGCGGCCGGACTCGTGCAGACGCACCACTGGCTGGACGGCCGGGCGCTGCGCACCCGCGGGTTTTATGCACGGCTGCTGCTGGCCGTGGTCCCGGCGGTGGCGCTTTCCTACATGCTGTTCAATGTGGTGATTTTTTACCCCTCCACCATCGGGATTCTCAACGATTTCTTTTTCAGCGTGGATCGCCGCCTGGAACGGCTTTTCAACGAAACCGAAGAAAACAGCGTGATCTACCTTGAAAAGTGGTATCCGGCAGGCTTCATCTACATGCGGCCCGGGCTGGCCGAGGGGCGGATTTTCGTCCACGACGCCGACGCCCACAATCGGCTGATGATGCAATACTACCCCGATCGTTCCTTCTACCACTTCAGCCCCGGTTCCAATCGCCTCACACCCCTGCCGGTCGACAGCGCCCCCTCGCCGATTTTCATGGAGGCGGAATACAAAACCTCTCCCGGAATCAGTTCGGGCGAATACTGCTTTATCGAAAATTGCGACGACCTGCCGCCGGACGCCTCCTGTTCGGGCGATCACGCCCTGGCCTTCTTATCCACCGGCGAAGGCTCGTTTATGGAATACCACCAGTTCGTCTTCGCCGACGGCCGTTATCGGCTGCGTCTGCGCTTCAAGGGCGGTCCCACACACGGTATCGTGTCGGTACGCGTCAACGGCGAATCGGTCGGGCAAGCGCTCGACACCTATGCCGCCGCACCGCGTTTCTTCCTGTTCGAGGCGGATGCGCCGATTTCATTTTCGCGCGGGCTACAGGTCTTCCGCATCGAACTGGTCGGGAAAAACACGGAATCGCAGAACTATCACATGGGGCTCGACTGGATGACGCTGGAGCGGGTGGAGGAGTAAGTCGTGGAACGGATGTTGGCCATTCTCAGGCCGCTGGAAGATTTTCTGCATGCCACGCTGGGACCGGGCTTTTTGCGCGATTTCTTTTTCGTCCTGTTCAAATACACGCACCTGTTTTTCAGCGAATACACCGATTACCTGGTCTACGCGCTCACGCTCGTTCTGCCTTTCTATTTGATGCCGCGTCGCTGGCGGGTGGGTTATTTGCTCGTCAGCAGCATGGCCATGATCGCGTACATCTACAGCCTGACTTTCGTTATCGGCTTGGCGTTGTTCCCGATCGGCGTGCATGTTCTGGTGCGCCGCTGGCAGCCGCGCGCCATGACGGACGCCCTGTTTCGCCGACGCGCCATCGCGGGCTTGATTTCGGTGATTCTAACCTTTTACGCATTCCTGCTCGCGCGTGAAAGTTTCGCCTGGACGCCCGACCTGCCGTTTCTGCCCGTGAAACTGGAACTGCCCATGCTGCATGTCTGCGGCATCGCGTTCATGTTACCCAAGCTGATTCACTACGTGGCCGACAGCCTGCAGGGGAAAATCCGGAATGCGCGCACCTCCCATGTGGCGCTGTTCATGCTGTTTTTCCCCACTCTGCGCCTCGGTCCCATCGAGCGTTTTCAGAATTTCGATCGCGACCTCCGGCATATCCGCCGCGAACGCGTGCAGGCTTTCGATATCGGTTTCGGCCTTTATCGCATCGCGTTGGGCCTCTTCAAAACCTTCCTGTACGCGGCGTTTTTCTACCCCTGGCGCATGCACTACATCGACAACCTGGCGGTGATGAGCATCCCCTGGACCTACTGGATTCTGCTCTCGGGCATCATGGAGGTGTATTGCCATTTCGGCGGTTACACCGATATCGCGGTCGGATTGGGGCGGCTTTTCGGCTTCAAGCTTATGGAAAATTTCTACCTGCCGTTCCTGTCGGAAAACATCGGCGAATACTGGCGGCGCTGGCATATCTCGCTTAGTTTCTGGCTGCGCGATTACGTTTATCGCCCGCTCGGCGGGGGTCGGCGGCACGCGCTGGTCAACGGCCTGATTACCTTTGTGATCTGCGGAGCCTGGCATTACGTGAGCTGGCACTACATCATCTGGGGCTTTTTACAGGGCTTCGGGCTGGGCGTCTGGCGTGCCTGGGCGATGTTCTGGGCGCGAGTGGACAAAAAGGCCGGTTTTATGGACGCGCTCAAGCCCATCGCGTCCTGGATGCGCCTGCATCCGCGCTTTTCCTACACGGTGGGCGTCGTTTTCACGCTGCATTATTTCTGCATGAGCGGCGCGTATTTCTTCCTCGAAACCGATCAGGCCAACCTGCTTTTGCTGCGGCTGTTCACGCTGGGCGCCTACGTGCCGGGGCCGTAGCGTCACACCAATAAAAAAGGCGAGCCCGCAAACCCGCCCTTCATGCTGCACTGGTTATATATCCGCTTATTGATCCGCTCCGAACCACAACGCGATCTCGGTCTCGGCTTCGTCGACGCTGCCCGATGCGTGAATCAGGTTTTGGATCGAGCGCGCCTCGGCGTTGGCTTCCTCGGGCGAGTCGGTGGAATAATCCCCGCGAATCGTGCCGGGCGCGGCGGCGCTGGGAAACGTGTGCCCCACGATTTTGCGCACCTGTTCGACGGCGCGATTGCCCGAAAGCACGAAGCCGATCACCGGACCGGAAGTCATATACGCGCCGAGCCAGCTTTTCACCACGCGCCCGATACCCACCGGATCGTCGGTGCCGAAGGTGGCGACGATGTCGAGCCCGTCGCGCTGGTAGGCTTCGCGCGTCTTTTCGCCCACGCTGCTCAGCCAGCCTTCGTCGCTTGGATAATGGCGGTCGATGAGGTCGACGGTGGCGTGAAACAGGCGCATGTTCTCGATGACGAGCCCCGCGCGTTCGAAGCGCTGGACGATTTCGCCCACGAGCCCGCGCGCGACGCCGTCGGGCTTGACCATGGCAAAGGTGCGTTCGGCGGCCATGTTGACTCCTTTTTTATACCCTTATTTGCGGCCGGGTACGACGTATTCGAAGGCGTTGAAGAAGTAGCCCAATTCGAAGGCGGCCGTCTCGGTCGCGTCGGAACCGTGACAGGCGTTGGCTTCGATGTCGGTTCCGAATTTGCCGCGAATGGTGCGGGGTCCGGCTTTTTTCGAATCGGTGGGGCCCATCAATTTGCGCCAGGTTTCAACGGCATTGTCGCCTTCCATGCACATCACCACCACCGGGCCGGAGGTCATGTATTTGAGCAGGCTTTTGAAAAAAGGTCGTTTCTTGTGGACGGCGTAAAAACCGGCGGCCTGATCTTTGGTGAGATGAATCAGTTTCATCGCCACGACTTTGAGGCCCTTTTTCTCGATCATGCTCAAGATGGCTCCGGTGTTGCCCGCCGCCACCGCGTCCGGTTTGACGATCCCGAATGTGCGTTCCATGTGTGTCTCCTATGTTAGTCATCGTAATCGGTTCATGTCATCGATCGTTGCCGCCTTATAGCCGATTTTGCGTTTCGGCGCAAGTCCGACCCGTATTTCATCACCGCCGCGCTCGGGTTCTCGGAAACCGCTCGATAGCGGCCCTCATAACCGGTTGGCACAGTCGCGGCGTGAATGATTATGGATACGATTTTGACTCGCGGTCCGGCGTGAGTCGGATCGAAAGCGAAACCGGATCTTCTGCGGCAGAAGCCAGAGGCTATCGCCTTGATATCACGAGCGTATTCAACCTGCCGCCATCCCAGACGTCCACGCACACGGGTTTGCGTATCGACACGTTATCCTGTTGATATCGCAAGTCTTTTCGTTTCTTTGCCGCCCCCCGTTCAGCCCGTCTCGCCGGACTTTCGCGCATATCCCGAATTCACGTGTCTTTTCAAACACCTACACCATGCACTTTGGATGGACTAACTTATCTACTTATTATATTCTATTGTCTATATCCTTTTTTGCTTTTTTTCCCATTCGCTTGTATGCTTTCTAGTCATTTCCGAATGCCGTCCCACTTTCGTTCCAAATGATTTTTGGTTTAATTGGCGGGCCCTAACGCGCTCTCGTCTCGGTCCCATGGCGGCGTGCCAGCGCATCCGTTTTCGTCCAGCCGCAAAACCACGCCAAAAGGTGTGACATATTACGGCAAGTATAGTTTTTCCGTGGGATTCCTTCCTGCCGGAACTTTATCGACCGGTTTCGCGCCCAATAAACCGCACAGCGAGCGAAAAACCACTCCGTGTCCGGAAGCGGCTGGAAGCTACTTTCGTCGCCGTCTCGGCACAGGCGGCCGGGAGGAGGGAGACACCTGTCGGGCGAGCAATTCGTCGGCCAGATCGGGACGCCGCGCCACTTTCAACGCCCGCCGCAGGTCGGCATCGTTTTCCGGCAAATGATAAAGAATCAGGGATTTTTGCAGGCGTTTTTTCACCGCATCGCGTTCCACGTACACCGGCTTGCCGCTTGCCGGATCGAGCCCGGTGGCGTACATGACGGTGGCCGCCGTGCCGGGAGTCGGCGTAAAGACCTGACATTGCTCGACTTTTACGTTTCGTCGCTTGAGGTATACCGCCAGTTCGGCCATGTCTTCCATGCGGCAACCGGGATGCGCGGCGATGAGATAGGGGACGATGTTCTGGCGCCGTTGCGCCGCTTTGGATAAATGCCGATGGCGCGCCAGGAATCCGTCGAAATCGTCGGCGGGCGGCTTACGCATTGTTTTCAACACATGCGGCACGACATGCTCAGGCGCGACTTTCAGGTGCCCGCTGGTGTGACGAAAAGCCAGATCCGCAATCAGGCCGTCATCCAAAAGCGCCAGATCCATGCGAATCCCGGATTGAACGAACACGTGTTTCACACCCTCGATTTTCGAGGCCCGCGCTAAAAGCTTGCGATAGCGGCTCTGGTCGGTTTGCAGATGTGGACAGCGTTTCGGCCATAAACAAGAGGGGCGCTCGCATGGCTCTTTCCTGCCGCACGACAGCCCGTACATGTTCGCGGTCGGTCCGCCGATGTCGCTGATCGTCCCGTGAAATCCGGGCGATTTCGCGATGGCGTTGATTTCGCGCAGGATCGAGGCCTCGCCGCGGCTTCCGATGGTTTTGCCTTGATGCACCCCGATTGCGCAAAACGCACAGCCGCCGAAACACCCGCGATGCGCGGTGACGGCGTGCTCCACCGTGGCCAGCGCCGGAATGATTTTGGCACCGTACATCGGATGGGGACGACGCGTGAAGGCGAGGTCGTACACGCGGTCGAGCGCGGGGCCATCCAAGGTTTTCCAGGGCGGATTGGCCACCACGCGCATGCCCCCGGCCCGCTGCGTCAGGGTTTTCGTTCTGTTTTGTTCCTGTAGCATATAGGCGGTTATATGTGCCTTCGCATCGGCGGCGACCTCTTCCGCGGAGGGCAGCTCGATCGCGTCTTCCGGGACAGGATTTCTGGCCGCCGTGCGCCAGACCAGGCCGTCGATCGCGCGGCAGGTTTCCACCATTTCCGCCAACGGCAACGCGCGTCCCGCCTCGGCGGCGGCATCGACTTCGGGATGATCGGCGAGCCAGGCCGCGAGTGTACGCGCCAATTCCAACGCCGGTCCCTCGCCCATGCCGTGCACGATGAGATCCGCGCCGCAGTCCATCAGAAGCGGCCGCCGGACCGCGTCGGCCCAGTAATCGTAGTGCGCAAAACGCCGTAGACTCGCTTCGATGCCTCCGGCCACCACCAACACGCGCTTGCCGAAAGCACGCCGCAACGCATTTCCATAGGCCGTGACCGCCCGATCGGGACGTCCCCCGGCCATGCCGCCCGGCGCATACGGATCGTCGCGTCGCCGTTTTTTGGCGGCGGTATAGTTGGCCACCATGGAATCGAGCGCCCCGGCCGTCACCCCGGCGAACAGACGCGGGCGCCCCAGTTGCGTCAAGGCCTGCGGGTCGGACAAATCCGGCCGCGCCAGAATTCCCACCCGAAACCCGGCGGATTCCAGCCAACGGCCCAGCAGCGCCGCCGGAAACGACGGATGATCGACGTAGGCATCGCCGGAAATCAGCAGAATATCGACGCGCGTCCAGCCCCGCTGGCGCAGGTCTTCAGGAGTCGCAGGTAGGTGACGTAAGCGTTTCATGCGGCGATCTTAGCCGAAAGCGCCTGCAGGCGCAAACGGCTCGTGCATTTTGGGAGCGCCACACCATTTCCCTCTCAAATCCCGTTTCGGCCCCGGCATGTCACACGGGTGCATCTCAAAATATGGCGATTGACCGTGAAAACCGCTCATGATGAGTGATTGGCGGAACAAATGGTATCGAACCACGCGGTTTTGAAACCCGATCCCTCGATCCAATGCCCCACGGGCATCACTCGGGATAAGCGGACCTGGAGGGGCTCGGAAATGGCAACCTCCTGTGATGCACCCTTGCCACACACCTGAGCCACATAGAGCTTGATTCGTTCAAGCCTGCATGCTAGAGTCATTTCACTCGCCACCGAATCGATCATCTCTCAGCTTGGGAAGGGATTTTTATGCACCTTAGTCGCCGAATGCGTCTGTTGCGCGCTTGTGGGCTGTTGCTCTTGCTGCTGCCGGCTCTCATCGCCTGCGATTCGGAATCCGATCCGGATTTGGGTTGGGTATCCATTCCGGCGGGTTTTTTTACTATGGGATGTGAATCCTTAGAATCTTGTTTTGATTCCTTTTGCTCATTCTGGACATGTGGAACATATGAATACCCGCAACGGACGGTCTCCATCCCGCTTTTCGAGATGATGGCAACTGAGGTTACGCAAGCACAGTACAAAGCCGTTATCGGTACAAATCCTTTGGCGGGAACAAGCCGAGATTGTCGCGATTGCCCGGTTCATCCGGTATCCTGGCATGAGGCCCGCGCCTTCTGTGAAGCCGTCGGTGGCCGATTGCCCAGCGACGCCGAGTGGGAATACGCCGCCCATGCCGGAACGGAAGGCATCTATTATTGCGGCGATGAGATTTGCGGAAAAGATGTGGAGATTGAGGACTGCTGTTTGTTCGACATCGCTTGGTTTGCGGAAAGCGGCGGAGGCTCTGTACAGCTTGTGAGTCAGAAGCAGCCGAACGATTTTGGTCTTTACGATGTTTTAGGTAATGTGGCTGAATGGGTAGAGGACTGCGGGCATTATTCGAATGACGATGCTCCGGTAGATGGCAGCGCCTGGACGGAAAGTTGTTCAAATTTTCCCTATTTTGATAATCACATAGCCGCGATTCTTCGAGGCGGGAAGGCGGCCAGCACATATTGGGATATTGCGATACCAAATAGAGATTATACTTCCCGCAATACCGATGAGATTCAGGTTGGTTTCCGCTGTGCTCGAGACATAGAATAGAAAACAGGTTCGGGAAGTTCCTGTGTTGGAACGCGGCTGCGACGGGCTCCTTTCCCTCTAAAGAGCAGGTCAGAGACCTGCTCTAACCTCAAGAACAATTCATTTACATGCGGCGACACGCGATAGATCGTCAACCCCACGCACGCGTGGATCCAGGCTGCTCATAGGACGATGGATTCCCGCTTTCGCGGGAATGACGGCGGAGCACGAAAAAACCCCGCCGCAGCGGGGTTCGTGATGACAAAACGGCCGAGCCTTATTTCGTTTTGTGATACTCCTGGTAGATCGGATCGTTTTCCTGGAGTTCACGGCGCAACACCTTGCCCACCAGGGTCTTGGGCAGTTCATCGATAAACTCGATAAAACTCGGAACCTTGTAGTGGGTCATGTTTTCCTTGCACCATACCATCAGGTCTTCCTCGGTGATCTTGCCTTTGAAGTTCTCGTTCAGAACCACCCAGGCTTTGATGCGCTCACCGGTATCGTGGCTCGGCAACCCCGCCACCGCGACTTCACGCGCACATTCGTGCTGGCCGACCAATTCCTCCACTTCCTTGGGGAAGACCGAGTAGCCCTTGTATTTGATCAACTGCTTTTTGCGGTCGCGGATATAGACACGCCCTTTTTCGTCCATGAAACCGATATCGCCGGTACGCAGCCAGCGTTTCCCGTTGTATTCCATGATCGTATCGGCCGTCTCTTCCGGGCGATTCAAATAGCCCACCATCACCTGCGGACCCGCCACGCAGAGCTCGCCCATATGCGTTTCCTGGTCGGGCTCGACGCCGTCCGGGCAGGGAACCCGCTCCGTCCCGAAGTTGTCGGAATCCATGATCAGCCAGTCGGTGCCGGGGAACGGCAAGCCGATGGAACCGATCACGCGATTGCCCCAGAAGGGATGCGCCGACACAACCGGAGACGACTCGGTGAGGCCGAATCCTTCCGCCAGACGCCCTCCGGTTTTGTCCTCGAAAGCCTTTTGCACCGGCCGATGCAGTGGTCCCGCACCGGAGACGCACAAGGCCAGTTTCTTGTTGATTCCACTATCTTGCACGCCGGGATGCTCCGCCATACGCTGGAACAGAATTTCCGCTCCGCAATACATGGTGTGATCGTCGACGCCGAGGGTGGTAATGCGCTCGATCAGTTCTTCCGTCTCGGGCGGACGCGGGAACAGCATCATCCAGGCCCCGACACGAATGGTGATATTCATCACGCAGGTCATGGCAAAACTGTGGAAAAGCGGCAGCACGCCGACGTTACAACCGCCGGGACGAACTTTGAACAGCCACTTCTCCGCCTGCAACGCATTCGATACACAGTTGAAATGACTCAGAATCGCCGCCTTGGGCACGCCGGTCGTTCCGCCGGTCATGATGTAGGTGGCGACGTCGTCTCCCTTCACGTCCACCTGCGGCAGATCGACGGGCGTTTTCAGCATTTCTTTGAAATTCAAGGCGTCCGGCGGGGTCGGACCGCTGGGAATCTTGCCCAGCATTTTACCCAGCATCTTTTTGAGCCCCGACATCTTGAGCAGGTCGGTGATATTGGTGACCATCACCTTTTTGATCGGCGACTGCCCGATAATCGGGGCGATGGCCGGTTCATACAGGGCATCCAGCACCAGCAGATAATGTCCATCCAGCGTTTTGAGCTGATGCAGAATCTCCATCGGCTTGTAGGTCGGATTGACACCGGAGGCGATGGCGCCCAGACGCATACAGGCATAATAACCGACTAAATACTGCAAACTGTTGGGCAGCAACAAACAGACCACCTCGCCCTTTTTCACACCCAACTGGTGCAAGGCCGAGGCGTAATGATCCACATAATCATCCAGCTCCTTGAACGTCATGAAGGTATCGAGGAACCAGGCAACGTTGTTGTTCGGCCATTTACGAGCGGATTCGCGTAGCATATCGCTGAGCGAAATATCGGGGAAATCCATATTCTTGGGTACTTCATCGGGCCATCCGGCTTCGGTGGTAAACCAAGGTTTCGCTTCATCAACATGATATGGGCTGTGCTGGGCCATAGTGCCTCCTCTTCCTACAAGAACATCGCAACCAAGCGGTGTGAACCGGTATGCGCAGATACGCCACCGTGTACGCCGATCCCACTCCCCTCCGCGTGTTTGTTGAAGCCACGGGCTCGGGGTATAATTTTTCGATTCGTCAGAAAAATCGCGTCTTTCCGAGTCAACAATATCTTTACCGCTTTGTCAAGAAAATGTCGGTATGAAGACGTCTTGTTTTTACGGTCGGCGGTTTTTTTCGGCTTTTCGGGATGATTTCCGGCAAGCGGACGATCTTACCGCGTAAATGCAAGAATCAACCCTTTTCACTTGCCGGTATCGAATGAAACGGTTATCGTTGCATTTATAAACCGGAACAGCGTGAGCAGTCTTGCAAATGCAAACCCCATGACCATTGAGGAGCCGACCATGAATATTCTGGAAGAAGCGATCGAATTCGAGTATAAAGGCCACGAATTTTACAAGGAAAAGGCGGCTCTGGCGAAAGACCCCGGCGTACGCAACATTCTTGAAAACCTGGCGCAGGACGAACTCGACCACGCCACCTTGCTGGAGCAGATCCGTGATGGCGTGCTCGACAATCTGACGCTTTCCTCGTCGATGACGCGAGTCAAAGATATCCTGAAAAGCGCCGCGATGAACGATATCGACTTTTTATCGAACGAAGTGGGCCTGCTGGAGGTTTTGCATGCGGCTTTGCAGTTTGAAGAGCGCGCTCGAAACCACTATCAAAACGAGGCTGTACGTCAATTCGATCCCAAAGCGCAAGAAATTCTGGCGCTTTTGGTAAAAGAAGAGGATAAACACTACAAACTGATAGCCGGACTGATCAAATATCTCGATAGTCCGAAAAACATCCTGGAAACCCAGGAATTCAATTTCTACGACGACTGATCCCGCAAGCCGGGCCCGGCCGCCCGACTGATCGGGAAACCGGATCGTCCAGCTTGTTTTCGTAACCGAAATTCTATGGCAAAGGAAGTTACATGCTGAACGAACTCCGTCGGGTGGATCCTGAAATTTATCGAGCCGTACGTCGCGAAATCCGCCGTGAACACGTCCAGATCGAAATGATCGCCAGCGAAAACTACGTTTCGGCGGCCGTCATGGACGCCCAGGGCTCGGCGCTCACCAACAAATACGCCGAAGGGTATCCGCATCATCGCTACTACGGCGGTTGCGAGTGGGTGGACACGGCCGAAGAACTGGCCATCGAACGGGCGAAAAAGCTGTTCGGAGCCGAACACGTCAACGTTCAACCGCATTCGGGCTCCCAGGCCAACATGGCGGTTTATTTCTCGTTTCTATCCGGCGGCGACAAAGTCATGGGGTTGCGTCTCGACCACGGCGGCCATTTGTCGCATGGGCACGAACGCAATTTCTCGGGCAAAATCCTCGATATCGTATCGTACGGCGTCGATCGCGAAACGGAAATGCTCGACATGTCCGAAGTGCGCCGCATCGCCCACGAATCGCGCCCGCGCCTGATCGTGGTAGGCGCTTCCAGTTACCCGCGCACCATCGATTTTGAGGCTTTTCGCGAAATCGCCGACGAAGTCGGAGCCCTTTTAATGGCCGATATCGCCCACATCGCCGGTCCCATCGCCGCCGGTCTGCACCCCGACCCGGTGCCCCTGTGCGACATCGTCACCACCACGACGCATAAAACCCTGCGCGGTCCGCGCGGCGGCATGCTGATGTGCAAAGCCGAACACGCGAAAGCCGTCGATTCGGCCGTTTTCCCCGGCTTGCAGGGCGGCCCTCTGATGCATGTGATCGCGGCCAAAGCGGTCGCGTTCAAAGAAGCGCTGCAACCCGACTTCAAAGACTACCAGGTCCAGATCCTGGCCAATGCCAAGGCTTTGGCGGAGGGGCTTAAAGAACGGGATTGGCGCATCGTAACCGGCGGCACCGACAACCATCTGGTGGTGGTGGATGTGGCCAAGCGCGGCTTGACCGGCATCGCAGCCACACGCATTCTCGACAAAGTCGGGATCACGGTCAACAACAACCAGATTCCCTTCGACCCGCTCCCGCCCGTCAAATCCAGCGGCATTCGCCTGGGCACCCCGGCCATGACCACGCGCGGTTTGAAGGAAAATGAGATGCGGCATCTGGCACACCTGATGGATACCGCCCTCACCCACTCCGAGGACAAGGCCATCCTGCGCGGGATTCGGGAGGAAACACTCGACCTGGCCGACCGTTTTCCCATTTATCCGGGCGCCCTGCGTCGCCTGTGCGAGCAAGAGAACAACGAGCACGAAATCGAACATTCATAATAAAACCGGCGAATCGCATTTGGCAAAGCGGCGCAGGTAAGCTATCATCGCGATGAAGCTATTGAACTGCCAAGTGGAGTTTGTATTTTCACCATGGCATCCATACACCCGATGAATCTGCCCCGGCCCTTCTCGATTGAAAAGGCGCTCGCTCAAATCGCCACTGCACAAGCCGAGGGGAAAACGGACCTCCTGCTTGTTCCGCAAACGCCCCGCGAGGCGCTGGATTGCGTGCGCCTGATACAGGCGGCCAAAGAAACCGCCCCAGCCCTTCGCATCGACGTGCAGGACGGTCCCGTTTTGTCGGCGCACCCCAAACTGCGACAGGCCCTCGTGCTGGCGGGCTGCCGGGCCATCCTTCCCGCGCCGACTCCTTCCGCACAGCGCACCAAGCCTGCCGCACCTCGGCCCAACGAAAAGAAAACGGCGCAACCCGCGTTCAGCACGCCCACGGCCCCCGACCGGCTATCGAGCGATTACATCATGGTCAACGAGGTTACCACGCCCAACGGGCGCTTGCGCGAAGCCGAAATCCGGGTGACGTATCGCTGCAACGAAGCCTGCCCATTTTGCTGGGCGCGCCGGGAAAGCCAAGACCCGCCGCTGGCCCTCATCGAAAACACCATCCGCTGGCTGGCCGAACGCGGCCTGCACATCCTGTCGTTTTCGGGAGGCGAACCCACCTTGCGCGACGACCTGCCGGACCTGCTACGACTCGCCCGAAAGCACGGGGCGCTGAGCACCATGCTGTTGACCAATGGCATGCGCCTGGCCGACCCGCGCGTTTTCGATCCCCTGGTTGAAGCGAGACTCGATCACGTTTTCCTGAGCCTGCACGCTCACAACGAGGATTTGAACGCCGAGATTACGGGCGTCCGCGGAGCCTTCGACAAGACCCTGGCCGGTTTGCGCAACGTTTTACGTTCCCCCTTGTGGTTGAGTGTCAATGTGGTGATGACACGCCAAAACCTCGCGGCGTTACCCGACCTGACCCGCCTCCTCATCGCCGAAGCGCAAGAGGCCGGGCGCGGTTTGTCGCTGATGTTCTCCTTTCCCGCGCCGATCGAGGAAAATCGCGCCGCTCACCGGCTTTTTTTGCCACGGCTTTCCGCATTGCGCCGTCCCTTGATCGAATCGCTGGATCTTCTGAAAGGCAGCCTGGTCCGTCACCACGGCTTCGCCACCAACTGCGCCCCGCCCCTCTGTTCCGTTGCGGGTCGGCCCGACTTGATCGGTCTCGCCGCCCCGGCCGAACTCCTGGGGTCGAGTGATGACTTCGTCAAAGCGCGCGCCTGCGCCCATTGCAGCTACAGAGACCTCTGCATGGGGTTGCGCAAAGCCTACGCGGAAACCTTCGGTACGGATGAGCTGGAACCGTTTTAATCTTTCGCGAAACACACGCCAAAGACGCGAAACCCCTTACATTTAGGGCTTGTGGTAATCGGCGGTGACGGTCGTGGTGATGCCGCCACGCACGTTGAAGCGGCCGACGACCGTGAGCTTGCGCGGAGACATGAGCGCGACCAGGTCGTCGAGAATGCGGTTGGTAACGGCTTCGTGGCTGTGCCCTTCCTCGCGAAACGACCACAGATAGAGTTTGTAGGATTTCAGTTCCACGCACCATTCGTCGGGGATATAGGCGATCTCGATTTCGGCGAAATCCGGCTGGCCGGTCCACGGGCACAGGGCGGTGAACTCGGGCGAGGTAATGCGAATCTCATAATCCCGATCGGGGTTGGGATTGGGGAATCGTTCCATATCTTTCGACGGCTGACTGGGCATAGCGGACCTCCCGGATGGCCGGATTGCTTCCGGCGTGTCAAGGTGGCCTATCTTGCCAGAAACGCGGAGCGTGTCAAGATCAAACGCAGTGGGCAGGAACGGATGCGTTTGAGTTTTGTTGACTTTTACTTTTAATATCGGTATTGGTAGTTCATTTGTGACTATTAGCATTGGGATGATTTTGCTTCAACGAGGAGTGGCCGTAACAAGCCGCAGGCAAATGTCTAGCTGGTGACTGAGGTACGCGGATGCAAATCGATAATTTCTTTGAAAGCGAAAAGGATAGCCTTCGAGACGAACTGGTTAGTTTGAAAGGTTGTCAGATCACCTTTTTAACATCGTCTGTAGCAGCAACGGGAGCTTTACTCGGAATAGGATCTGCATTTGCACAGGAAAACAGACTTTTCCTTGGCATCATTTTTCTCCTACCGCTTGTTATCCTTTTACCAGCCTGGCTTGTTTTTTTTGACAAGGCCACAACGATTACCCGCATCGTTGGATACTATCGAATTCTGGAAGGACTTGCTCTTGGATATCTACGCGCGAACAGATTTATGGGTTGGGAGAACGCGCTAAGAGAATTCAGGCAATATCCGCTTATTGAAACTAGACAGGATACAGATTCTTCTGGTGTCTCAAGAGCCATAGATCTCATTTTCCTGAGAATGACTCATAGATACTGGGTGTTTTGTTACTTGACGTTTTTTCTTCTCTCCAGTTTGTGCCTTTGGGGAAGCGTTTTCATCCTGGTGCATTGGTATGATGGAAGCTCTATGATTTTCATCCCTCCGGGTACATTTTTTTGTGCCTATCTCTTTGTAACAACATGGAATATCAAAATCGTGTGGAACTTGATTTACGGCAAGCATTCCTATGATTACAATGAGTCCATGTGGAGAATCATTATGGGCGTAAACGATAACTAAACCGATTCCACCGCTATAAAACAGATAACCTCTCATCCATAGCAAGGCGAATTTCAACTACAAGAAAGTAGGCAACAAACTGCCATCCCATCCCCAATAGCCCTTCCCCGCTTGCGTAGCCTCGTGAACACCGCGCCTAGGGCCTGCGGCCTAAGGCTGCAGATCGTAGCGATCGTAGAGAAAGGCCAGATCTTCGCGGATTCGTTTTTCGTCGAGGCCGAATTTCTCCAGCGAGTACCGATGGCTGCTCGTGTGACTGCGCTGTTTTTCCGCCTGCGTTGTCAGCCGCTCGGCAAATCCGGAGGCGGGATCGATATCGAGGAAGTCGACCAGGCTTTCCATCGTACTTTCAAGCTCGTTCATCAAGCTCGGATAGGTGACGATGCGCAGATTGCGTTCCGGAATCCCGCCGAGCTGCACACGGTCGTCAAAGCTGCGGAAGAGTTGACACGAGGCCTGGTACAGATTTTCGTAGTAGTGCGCGCGCTTCTCCGGCTGCGTTCGCTGCGTCATCTGATACGCATTTTCGAGGACTCCCGACAACAGCGACATACCCGAGGGGATGGTCTCGACCGGATCGCGCACGATGTAAATCAGCTTGCAATCGGGGTAGCGATTCAGCAGTTCATCGACCTGGAGCGTGAACAGACTCGACTTGACGATCATGCGGTTGCGCTGCTTCAAATACATGTTGCGCCGCCAGCAGCCTTCCATATAGCGGAACAAGCGGTCGGTTCGCTCGCGCGGAATGTGGGCCGCCTCGAAATAGGTTTTCGAAAGCTCGCTGCCCCACCGATCCTCCCAGGCCAGGAAATAGGACCAGAGAAACCCGCCGTCCAGGTACTTGAAGAAGCCCATCACGTCGTCGGTTTCCACGTCCCGCAGGCTGGTTTCGTGCGCGTCCGAACTGTGATAGCGAGCGGGCGACAACGGAGCCAGCGCGCCGACCAGTGGTTTCATCAGCTTGCGCGCGGCGATGCCGGTAAACAGCATCTCCCACAGTTCGAAGGCGCAAAGCCGCTCGGTATGGAGCAGAAAGCGATGGACGAACGTGGTTCCGCTGCGCGGATTGCCGATGATGAAGACCGGCTTCTCGATCGGCACGTTGCGAAAGCCGGGAAACAAAACGTGATCCAGCGCACGCGCGGAGCCATCGAACAAATGGCGGGCCTGCAAGAGTCCGAATGTGGCCAGAGGGCGCAAATAGATCCCGAAGTTGCGGCGAAGGATGCGATAGACGTCCAGGTTCTTTCCCATCTTTTCACTCCACCCACTCGCCGGCGGCGTTGACGATGGTGAAACCGGCGGCGGCCGTCGAGAACAGAAACTTGTCACCGGCTTTCGGTTTGCGTTCCTGCAAAAGCTGATGCATGGCCACAGGAACGGTGGTGCTGGAGGTATTCGCGTACAGATGATGGCTGTAGACCGCTTTTTGCGGATCCGCGCCCAAGTCGGACAGAACCTTCTCAACGACGGTTTTGCTCGGCTGATGGAAGACGAAATGATCGATATCGGCGACCTCCCAGCCCAGGCCGTCCAGCATGATTTTCATCTGCGGGGCGCAATGCACGTTCAGCTTGAACAATTCCTGGGAAAACGACGCGAAGGAGCCGTCGATCGGCGCGCTACACAGATCCCAGTGACCCGGCAGGCTGTAATTCTGCATCTCGACCAGCTTCACGCAACCGCCCGGAAACGGCGTTTTTCCGACGAGCCAGGCGGCGGCGGCGTTGCCGATGGTCAACCCGGCGATTTTCGTAACCAATTCCTCCGGCTTCTGGATATCGAACGACAGAAACTCGCGCGTCAGTTCCGCCGAACAAACCAGCGCATACTGGTAATCTTCGCGCATATTCAAATGCGAAGCGGCGATATGCACGCCTTCCAGCAGACCGGCACAGGCGCTCGTCACGTCGAAAGCATGCACGGCTTCGAGTCCCAGCTTGCCCGCCACCTCCATGGCGGTCGAGGGTTCGAAATATTCACGGGCGATCCCCCCGTAAATGACCATGTCGAGCCGATCCGCTTCGACCGCATTCTGCGCCAGACAGTCTTTGGAGCTCCGGACGGCATAGTCGGCCACGCGGTGGGTGACGTCGAGGTCCAGGTAGCGCGTTTTCGTGTCGCACAGTTCCCAGACCTTCCGAATCGCGTTTTCGATCAACGGCCAGTTGTTTTGATCGCCGGAATAATTCTCACGTATCAGCTCCATCACGTTTTCGTTTCGATATTCATCTTTCGGTAATGTAATGGCGGGCTTGGACAAATAAACGGAAGGAAACGGCATGTGGGACTCCCTGACTCCGAATGAACGACAGCAACGAACGAGCTTGGCATTATATAGTTAGAAGCACCATTTTATCAAGACCCGAGACATGATGGCGCCCCTTCATAAGAGACGGCCCCATTTTTGCGCCTTTTGCCGACAACGATCAAAGAGAGCGTCGCCGGAAAAGATACCGCAATGAGACAAGATTCGGATGGTGCTGAAGCGGAACCGGGTGGGCAAGCGGCTGAAGACTCTTTAGGAAAGACCACTTACACCCTCAAGACCGTCACCGTGCCAACCATCGTGATCCTGACCGGCATACATGCTGAAAATCCGCCGGGCGACGACCAAAAGCAAGGTCGGCATTGCGCGTGGCAGAATTCGCTCGGGGACCATTGACTTTCACCTTTAATCGCTGTAATAATGACTCGGTTATGGTTCTTTGGCATGGGGGCGACATGGTTTCGACGGGGTGCGGAGAGCACGGGCTGCGTGTCGAAGCGCCGGATCTTCGTAAAAGCCGGCAGGCGATATAATTGCCGAAAACAACTACGCATTGGCAGCTTAATAAGCAGTTGCCCGTTTCACCTTGGGTTGCTATTGCCTGGGGATGAGGCGCAAATCAGATAGCTGGCCTGACGTTGCGCCGCCTGAGCGGCGTTAGGTAAGATTGATCAAGCTGGATGCGTCGGCCTAGGTCGATGGGTGGCCGTCGCATCGAGATTTACCCATTGACTACACACGTAGACGCTCGCGTTTAAATCATTTCGGACGGGGGTTCGATTCCCCCCGCCTCCACCATTCTATGCTTATGAATTCAACAGCTTAGAAATCCCACCTAAAAGCAGTGCCCAAATAGTGCCCAAAAAGGAATATGGCTTTTTTAATGAGGTAGTGATGTCAAAGCCAAATGTTTTCGTTAGCTCCACCTACATTGACCTTAGGGAAGTTCGTGCTTCTCTAGATGTTTTTATTGATAGTATGGGTTTCAAAGCCACTATGTTTGAAAAAGGTGGAATACCATTTGACTATGACAAAGATGCAGATAGGTCGTGCTATGAAGAAGTAATGAAATCAGACTTGTTTATCCTAATTATTGGAGGAAGATTTGGAAGTCCAACTTCTGATGACCTTCGTCATATCCGTAAACGAATGAAAAAATACAACTCAATCATCCAAAAAGAATATGAAACAGCGCTTGCTTCAAACATCCCAATACATGTTTTTGTTGACAATGTGGTCCAGGCTGGATACGAAACATGGCTAAAAAATAATAGAAATATGAATTTGGAATATGCACATGTAGACAATCCAAGCATTTTTGAACTCATTGAGAGCGTTTACAATTCTGATGTTTCACAATTTGTAAAGCCATTTACAACTGCAAATGAAATATCTGGTTGGCTTAGACAACAGTGGGCAGGACTGTTTAAAAACTTTCTTATGCAAAAAAGGAAGCAATTAGAGAAGCGTTCTTGTGATAATGAGAAAGTACGAGTCAATTGCTATAAATTATACTATTTTAGAAGAAGCAAGGGAATATCACTTCGTGACATGGAAATATCCAGTGGTATTTCTAAAGCTAAGTATGCATTATATGAAAGACCAAGTAAAGAGTTCAAGCATGGAGAGACTGTCTTTCCTTTTGCATCAGAAATTGATGTTCAACTGATAGCAATAGTATTAGAAATTCATAAGTCAGAATTAAAGATTGGGAGGGTTGATGATTTTTCTTATCAGTATTATGAATACTTTAACACCTACAGAGGAAAACAGTTAGGGACAAAGCTGACGACATCACGCTCTTTGTTTCAAGCAAAAGTTGTTGTGTTTGATTTTGATGGTACATTAACAAAGCAAAATACGAATCTAAATGTTTGGGAAGAATTATGGCTTAAAGCTGGTTACACTGTCAATGACTGTGCAAAATACACTACACAGTTTAAACGTGGAGTCATTTCGCATCAACAGTGGTGCGACGTTACATTAAAGTACTTCCAGAAAGGTAAATTGACAAAAAACAAAGTGCTTGAAGTTGCAAGAAAATTTACTCTGCTTGATGATGTTCCATGGACTTTAAAGCATCTAAAGGAAAAAGGAATTTCTCTACATGTACTGTCTGGTTCAATTGATGTAGTAATTCGTGAAGTGCTTGGAGTACATGAAAATTTATTTTCAACTATCAAGTCAAATAGTATGCGCTATAAGGATTCTGGAGATATCGATACGATCATTGGAACGAAATATGATTTTGAGGGGAAAGCATTATATCTTAAAGAACTTGCAAAATTGCATGATGTACACCCATATGAAATATTATATATTGGGAATTCCATGAATGATCGATTTGCTTATTTGTCTGGTGCAAGAACATTATGTATCAATCCACATTTTGTTGACGGAAACGATCCAAAAGAATGGACCAACAATATTCGTGATTTGACTTCATTGAAAGATATTTTACCGTATGTGCTTTCGAATTGAACAACCGAGGTTGAATAAACAATAGGAACTAAATCTCATCCAACCCCGCCACAGCATCCCGCTTGACCTCCGGGGAAAGATGCATGTACCTCATGGTGGTACGGATGTCCGTATGCCCCATCAGCTCCTGAACCACCTTGATCGAGTTCCCGTTCATGATGAGATGACTGGCAAAGCTGTGTCGGAGGACGTGCCAGCCGATCCGACGCAGCCCGGCAGCCTCACAGGCATTCCACAACGGCCATTTACATTGCCCATCGGTCAACTGGTTGCCCTGTGAATCCCGAAACAGAAGGTCATGACCCTTCCCACCCGTTTTCCGTTTGTAGGCTTTCAAGGCTTGAATAAGGCCATCTGACATCGGAATCTCGTAGGGTTGCCCCCCCTTGTTGGGTCCGGTATGTCCCCTGTGATGGCTACGGGAGAGCCTCACTTTTTCATTGCCCTCCGTCAGGGAAATGTCATCCCACCTGACTTCCAACAGGTTGCCTTGCCTGGCTCCCGTCCGCAGGGCGAACAGGATCATCATCCTCCATTGCCCCAATGCCGACTCAATCAACCGGTGGCTTTCCTCGGAAGTCAGGAAATCGAAGCCCGGCTTTTCCACTTGCAGCCACTTGATGGCCGGGATGATGCTGAGATGGCCCCAGTCATGGGCAATGGTCAGCAGTTTTCTGAGACAGGTCAGGTGGTTATTGATCGTCTTGGCCTTCAAACCCTCGTCCAATTTCTGACGTTTGTAGAGGTCGATCCGATGTTGGGAGATTTGATCCAGCCGGAGATGCCCGAAGGCCGGGACGAGATGGATTCTTAGGTTTTTCTTTTTCCCAATCACGGTGCTGGGCCGGTTCTGAACATCGGCATAGTCCTGGATGAACGTGTCGGCAAACTCGGAAAACAGGGGAACCTCTTTTTCGACGGGCTTCTCGAAGGTGCCATTCAACATGGATTCCCTCAGTTCCCGTTCGTACCGCTCCGCCCCCCGAATGGTGCTTATCGGGCTGGTTTTACGGATACGTTCACGGTGGCCATCCGGGTGAGTCAACCAGAAGTCCACCATGATTTTTCCGTTCTTTTTCCTTCGGACAGCCATGATCGTTGTGGTTTATCCTTCAATCCATTTCACCAGAGCCCGTTTCGAGAACCGGATCTGCCGTCCGACTTTCTTCCAACCCTTGATTTCTTTCCGCTGCACGAGGTCGTACACTGTCTTCCGGTCCAGCCGGAGAAATGCCGCTACCTCGTCGACGGTCATGATGTCCGTCAGGTTCGAAATGTTCGGGGTGTTTTCGGTTGTTGTTGAGTCCATTGTTACCTTCTCCTTACTATTGGTTCAGAATTCCCCTGATGGCCTTTCGTTGCCACCAGCTACTACCAAACGGCAGCTATAGGAACTCTACCGACCGAAGCAAAAACGGATCTCCGAAAAGTAAAGTTTTCCATCCACCGGGCTTCACCGGGCACCATTGCCCGATGATTCTGTTACCCCAAATCCAACGAAAACCAATTCCAGGGGCACTACAACAACTGAGAACCCAGACGAACTAAGCCAGAAAGTGAAAAAAATTTGCTACAACACCAGTTTTAATACCTGGTTTTAATCTAAGTGGTTGATTTTACATGTGTATTCAATACACCTTTTTGAGGCGGAAGGTACCGGGGCGGAAATTTACTAAACGGTTCTGGCCTGGTCTGGTCTGGAAAGTTTCAGGGTCTCCAAAAGTTTTGAAAGTTTTCTGGCTTAGTTTCCTCTGGTTCTCAGTTGTTGGAGTGAGAACGAAAAAAAGTTACCTCGAACTCAGGGAGTATTTGAACTGATGACAACCAAAACTGAGAAGAAAATCCGAGCCGGGCTATACGGCAGAATTAGCACCACCGGCCATGGCCAGGATGTGGGAATGCAAATTGATGAGCTTCGTCAGGTTGCCGAGCAACGTGGATGGACGACTAATACCTATATAGATGAAGGGATTTCCGGCTCCAAGGAATCCAGACCTGCCCTTGACCAGATGATGACAGACGTACGGGCAGGAAAACTCGACATTGTGGCTGTCTGGAGGTTCGACCGATTTGCTCGTAGCACCCAACACCTCATCCAGGCTCTGGAAGAATTCAAGACTCTTAATGTCGATTTTATCAGCTTGAGAGAACAAATTAACACCACGACCCCAATGGGTCGGGCAATGTTCACCATCGTTTCGGCCATATCCGAACTAGAAAAATCCATACTGATTGAACGCGTTCAGGCCGGAGTAAACCGGGCAAAGGCTGCCGGTAAACATTGTGGCCGTCCTGTGAAGGAAGTGGACATCCGACCTGCCCTTGCATTGTTCAACGAAGGTCATGGATTGAAGGCTGTTTCAAAAATGCTGGATGTCGACCGGGCAACTCTCCGACGCCGTCTCGTAGAGGCTGGAGAATGGCCTCGAAAACGAGGGGTTCAGAAGTCACCATGAAAACCATACCTGAAAACGGGGTTCAAAAACACTTTTGAACCCTGATGAATAACCACTTGGTTTTGAACAGTAGTAATTCAGGTCCTGAAAACGTCAACAGACCAGGAGAAAATGTAATCGGCATGTTTTTATCTCAAACACAATTTAAGTTCACAGGTGAGCCGTATCGGGGCCTGAACTCTGAAACCGTATCAATACCCCAGGTTTCAGGACCCTTCTTTCTCGAAAAAATGATGGCCAGCAGCCGTCTCAGGATACTCCCAGCCATGTCCGGCCATCTCCAGACAACAGCAAACTGTCCCAAAGGGGTTTTATTTTCAATGCCGGTTTATCAAATCCCCCGTTTCGCCGGACGTATTCGGAGTGAAATGGGTAAAGTTCATGTCAGCAGGTGTCACCAGTTGCAGGATGTATCTGCCGGTAATTTGTTTATTGCCACCCTAGGACATGACAAGGAGGTACTGACGATGGAACAAATTCATGAAACCAAGACCATTAAAAGACCAACTCCCCTCTTCACTGCTGATGAAATTGCCCGGCTCTACAATGTCTCTTGTTCGACGGTCTACCGGCTGTCAGCCCAGGAAATCATTCCCTGTATAAGGCTGGGTCGAGCCGTTCGGTTTGACCCTGATGCTGTTTTAAGAGCCTTGGTGGAGCATCGGGAGCAGATGGAAAAATGAAACCGTCGAACCGCCGCCAGAAACGAGAATTCCGTCAGAGAGTGGATGCCCTGCACCGGGCATACCACCGACGGCCACAGCCCACGGTTGCCAGTTTGGGTGAAGAAGCCCCAGCCATTGGAGACCTGGTGCCGTTCACACTGGCACATGAGGTTGTTGAGCAGGCCAGCCGAAAATACGGCCAATCAGATGTACTGGTGGCCTGGGCTCAGCAACTGGCAGGTTCGTTTGGTTCTCAGGAACCCAATAACAGAGTACGAGCAGCCTGGGCTGTCGAGCAGGCTCAGATGGAGCTGTCCAGAGGATTATCGTTTGACCATGCTTATCCCGACTTGTTTATCGGTGGGACGGCCTACCAATCCCGACAAAACTCAAACACTGGCATCCAGAGGCTCGATTGGTCTGGACTGCACCGGGATGACCTGGAATCCATCAGGCATTTGAACCCAACAGTCCACGAGGATGTTGTAAGTGCCAAATGGGCACCCACTAACTCCTGCCGGGTTTACGATTCAGACCCTATCAGGCCACCTGTGGAGAGCCTGGCCCTCATCCGTCAGCAAGTTCTCTGTGAGCCTAATGGGTTTGATTCTGGCATCTATGACGTGACTTCAGGTTCGGTCCTGGGCATCGGCCTTGGCTTTGCCGCCGATGCCCAGGCTCTGTCTGCATTGCTGCCACATCATCATGTCCACCACATCCCGGTTCCGTACTTCACTCCGCAGTATGAAATGGAGAGGCTAACCCAGCAAGGATGGGACTTGGTGGTCATCGGAATCCCCAGTCTGCATTTCTGGCAGGTAGCCAAGATGCTTTCAAGCAATGACAACATGTCGTATCTGAAACATCGGGCCATCCTCCAAGGCAAGTACGTTGGGGGAAACCCTTCGGCCCATGTCGAAGAAATCCTGGACGTAGCAAGCAGGTTTCTGAAACCGAATACGACCGTGGCTCTGGTTGGTGCCCCGGAACCCTATCAGGTCGCCATATCAAGCCTACAATCGAGCTTGGAGCCTCTGCCTGACACAAGTTCAAGAGCCGTCTGGGTGGACTATGAGAAACAACCCTGGGCACCACACGACCTCCCTCGACCCACAGGCAGGCTCGTATCCTTCTGGAGAGTAAAATGAAGCAAGCCAAGCACGTAGAGAACCTCATCCGTGAATTTGACCAGATGATGGCCAACGTTTCGCCTACAGGGCAAACTTCTAAAGATTCAGGGCTGATTTTCCATCGGGTGACAGCCGAACAGCTTAAAGCCATCGGCTTTGATGAAACCTCTGGGGATGCTTTGACTCCATCAGGTTCTCACCACCACCAGGGGAGCCCGGACACACTCGACCACAACAGATTCACCAAACGGATGGTCTACGAGGCTGCATCCTCGAATGACATGAAACTGTTCAACCGGCTGGAGAAAGTTCTGAATACGGAATCCACCTGGCTTGAATGGATGGTCTCCAAACGTCATCTGGTTCCATCAAAGATTCCTGGTAAGGAACCCCGGCCCATTGACGTACCGAGCGAAGCCAAACGGCTCTACGGGATTCTAACCCTCTGGCATCTGACTCAGGTCGTGAAAGCTGCCGATTACCTGGAACCGACCGTTATCGGATTTCGATTCGTACACGAGTTCCTAAAATACAAAGACCGTCAGGATGGCATCACCATTCAGGACGTATTTGCAGATACTGTACAGGGCTTAATCAGCCAGTACGGCTCCTGGGTGACGTTCATCGACCTGAAAGACGCCTACGGCAATCTTCCCCATCAGGCCATTCAGGCTGCACTACGGGAGCTTGGAATCAACCATACGGAAAGAAGACGGCTGATTGAACTGGTTCGAATACGAACCATCAAACCCGATGGCAAACCTTACAGGCCGAGGAAATATGGAATCGAACAGGGACACCCAGCCAGCCCGATGGTCTTTAACATCGTCATGTCCCATATTGTCAAGAAGCTGAAGTCCAAAGGGATTCCCACAGCATCCTATGGGGATGACATTGTTCTGGTCACCAACTCCGAATCTGGAGCCAACCAAGCCTACGGGGCTTTCTATAAAATAACCCAAGACCTTGGGTTCAAGAATGTCCGACCCCTCGGAACTGAAGGGAAAGCCTCCAGGATTTACAACGTGGCCATTGAGCCTGTACCTCTGATTAAGACCTTTGAGGTCGGAATCGGCCATATAGGGCTGAGTGACGATAAGACGGCCAGGTTGATTAAGGCATTGTCCCCAGAGCCGAGCCTGAATGAAATACGAAGAAAGAATAAGTACAAGATGGTCTCGAAGAGATTCCTGAAGACCATCTTGAATAAAGTAATCGACCCGAACCCACCTGCTGGGGTTTCGAGTGATTTACTGTATGTCAATCCCTATAGGGAAGGACGGACAGAAGGAGGATGCCATAAGGAAGGTGACAGACCTTTGGTATCCCATAATAAGAATCGGAGTATTTCCCTGACTAATGTTCCAGGTAGGGAAACGGATAGTATGGATAACCTGACTATACTATCTGACAAGGTAAATGGATTAGGAATGGAAGGTTCCTCTCCCTATGGGGATTCTTCTGTACCTGCCTATTCGTCTACTAGTAAGACTCCGACGAGCACCAACTCTACCGGCCAACCAGCAGGCCAAGAACTGTCCGGTATGACCTCAAACGGGAGGGGTTCTGTCTCACGGGACGGCTCCGATTCTGGGGTTACTCTCAGTAAAAAAGACGTGGGTGGTGTGGGACATCACATCCCCGCGTCTGAACCCGTGCTTTTCCGGCCAACAGTTGAGGACTGGAACCTGCTGACAGCAGGCCGACGACTCCCCAATGATGGCCATTACCGGGAATGCACGGTGGATTTAAGGGAACTGGCCGATAAGGTTCCCTCTAACAGAATGCCCCATGCCATTGCCCAGCTTGCCAGGCTTGCCTCCTGGAAGGGACAGGCACGATTCCTTGTTCATCCGGGTGATAGCTGGGTGTGGGACGAGGTTAATTTCCCCAGCCTGTATAAGCTCGGAACCAAGCACCATCCGAAGGGAATGGTGCTGACATTCCGGCAACCAACAGTGAAAACCAAGGGAGAGATAGAACCTCGAAAAGTCAGGTCAGCACCCCCGGAGGCAGATTTCGTTATCCTGTCAGCCCGACGTTTTCGTGATGATGCTCGGAAATGGTCGGTGAAGCTGGTTGCCAACGGGAACCGGCAGGCAGTGACAGTCAAGACCCTATCGCCAGACATCCCTATTGGCCGCCTGGAGGCCGTTTCCCGGGTATTGGTAGACAGACCCTCAATGAAGGTTGCAATGCCGTTCAGTGGCCTTGTGAAAGCCTGCCTGCTAAAGACGGGGAAACCCAGGCAGGTTGGATTAGCCGATGCCGTCAAGATATTGAAACGTTGGAAGTGGAATCGGAACGGTGGTTGGGTGGTGGGAGTAACTACCAACAAATGAATCCCAAAAAAAGCAGTAGTCCATATGAATGAACGACGGCATACCTGGATGATGTTCGATTATGATATCAGGCAGCCTGCCCAGTAATCAGGATGCTATAAAAGAAAACCCCCGACAGCCTTTTGACAGGCTGACGGATGGTGATCTTTCCTTGTAAGGGATTTCATTGGTTTTCGGCTGTCATTTCTGCCAACCTTTTAGCTACGGCAGCCTCCAACCGTTCTGCCACCAGTTTTTCAACTCTGGCTTCAATCCGGGCTTCCTGCCGTGCATACTCGGCTTCCTGCCGTGCTTCGGCTTGGGCTTCTTCAATGTACTCCGTCAATGCCCTTTCGATATGATCGAAAACCGTTTCACCAACAGTGTCGGTTCCGGTCTGTGCATCTCCTGTTAGATGGACCAAGACCAAGTTATAAAGCTCGTCGTAGTCATACCATTCAAGATCATCATCATCTTCAACATAGGGTGCTATCATTTCTTCCACGTCGTCATACCAGCGGTAAGCATAGTCAAACCAGACCCCTTGGTTATCCCCACCATATTCATTGTCCAGCCACTCATCATACGTCATTTCTTTTCTTTCTTCTCCGACATCCGGTTCGTGGACACTGTGGATTTCATTGTCCTCGGTTAGATTGTTCTGGGTTTCGGGCTTCTGGTTTTTGCTCTTCTTCTGCATGGTTGATTCTACTTTTCCGTTGGTGTTGTTCGTCTTCTGATTCTTTGTCTGCTTAGTCATCTGATTTCTCCTTTACCGGGGGTTTTATGTAACGACCAGTTGACCATTCAACTGGTCGGTACCGTTTGCCGGGTTAACAACCTATGGAATCCATGTTTCCATGAAGGCGGGATCATCCCTGATTTTGAATATGTGGTCATACCAAGCTCTGCTAACGTGCTTGAAAAGCAAGCTGTCTGGATACAGTTTCCCTATTAACAAGCCGTTCGGCAGCATATCAGACAGCAATTTTGCCAATAAGTGGTCCGGTACATCCCACCAACCTACCGATGATAAATTTTCAAATTCTGGATGTTTATCTAACGTTTCACTTATCAATCCAAAAATGTCCTCGGGGCCACAATTGCCAAACACTTGATGCTTTGCCGTAACGGAACTTACCTGGCTGCCATATTCGTTTTTCAGCCATTGTTCGTAACCTGGTTTTTCTTGTTCAATACGCCGAACTTCTACCGTAGCTTCTATGACTGCTATTGCATATGCAATCATGGCTCGTTGGACGTATATTGCATACCTCTGTTCTACCTCTGGGAGTGCCGACAAAACAATTAATGCACCTATACCAACGATAATAAACACATCATTATCGGTAGCATCCAACCAGGTTCCTTTTAACAGACTGCTAGATAGTGTCTTACTCATAGCTTTTTGCGATTTTCTCCTTAAGACCTTTGGTAACTTTGTGATTCTTGCAACACTATCGGTCAGGACACGTTCAACCGATTCGATACCGGAATCAAGCCAGACCGCCCCTACATCACCGCCATAACAGTCTTCAAGCCAATCCTCGTAGCCATCGTGCATATGAGGATCAGCTAACCATTCTTTGTACGGATTTTTCCCCATACCAGCAGATGTGGGACGACTAGTCTTGGAAGTGTAGTTCGTCTTCATCCTCTCGTTCCTTTCGTTGGTGGTGTTCGTGTTTTTCGGCTTCTGGTTCTTTTTGTTCTTCTTGGTCATAACAATTTCTTCTTTCTGACCCGCAGGTCCTTTATGTTTTGGAACGAAACGTTTTGTTCGTCCGACACTTCAACAACTGAGAACTTGGAGCTTCTAAGCCAGAAATTTTTTGTATGCGCCTGATATGATTAATTTTTCCCTCCCCGAAGCTGGATGACTGAAAACGAATAGAGAATGAAAAGAAGAGAATAATCGACCACTTGGATGTGTTTTCTTCGGTCCGAAAACGTGGTAATATGGGGGTGAATTTTTTTTGAAGAAAAATGACCGTAGGCAACAATTAGGGGTAAAAATGCAAAAAGTCACCATGCATTCGAGGAACGGCACCCAAGCAGACCTGTTCTATGGTCAGGATTCCCGTTCTACTCTCGATGGTCTTGGCAAGACGAGGGTGAACTGCGTCATCACCTCACCACCCTATTGGCTTCAGAGGCAGTATGGAACCGAACCCCAGTCATGGAAGGATGGCTGGGCCGGGGAACTGGGACTGGAGCCCGACCCTGACCAGTTTGCCCGTCACGTGGCCGAAGTGTTCCGATCAGTCAAACGGGTTTTACGAACGGATGGGGTGGTCTGGCTGAATATCGGGGACACCTACATGAGCAATGAAACGGGCGACCCATCGAAAATCACGACCGGCATTCAGGGACAACGAATCTCGAAAAACAAGAGCTATGAAGAATCTACAGCCACTCACAAACGTCCGACGCCAACCGACGTTGGATTGAGGTTCAAGAGCCTTGCTGGAATCCCCTGGAGGGTGGCATTTGCCCTACAGGCTGACGGTTGGATTATTCGTAATGAAATGATTTGGCACCGACCCGATAGTATGCCCAGCAGGGCATCGGACCGGTTGCTGGTCGGGCACGAAACGATTTTTCTGCTGAGCCGGTCACGGACATACCAGTTTGACCGGTATGCCGCGGCACTGGCAGGTTTCCCCACCGAACTGAGTCGGGATGTCTGGACCTTCAATTGTGGCAGGAGCCGGGGTAAACATCATGCCGTCATGCCGGTCAATCTTGCCGAGGCAATGGTCTTGATGGGTTGTCCCAAAGGTGGGACGATTCTCGACCCGTTTGCCGGAACGGCTGCCGTTGGTGAGGCTGCTATGAAACAGCATCGGAATTTCATTGGGATTGATTTGAATGAATCGTATTTGAAAGAGGCTCGGAAACGACTAGAAAGCCTGTAGGTCACCGGTTCCCTTTGTGCCAGCCCCCAACCCGTTTCTCAGCCAACTCCAGATAATCAGAATTCAAATCGAGGCCGATATAATTTCGACCGAGCTGCAATGCCACCATGCCGGTGGTGCCGGAACCGGAGAATGGGTCGAGAACGACCGATCTGCCGGAAGCATCATTTTTCTTGCAATCGCAGCCCGGAGTCCACCCCTTCATCATCGGCGGATTTGCTTTCCAAAATTTGTCGAGCTCCTTGCTGGATACCCCAGAGTTCTTAATCCCCTGCCGATGAACGGCTTCTTCAGAATATAAGTTATCCTTGTCTGGAGTCGATGGTTTGGCAGGACGTTCCACTACACGGGTCCAGGGCGCCCCACAGGAGGGGCAGACTCCATAATCCGACGTACCGGCCAGTATCATCAATTCTACGAGTTCCGGCGGCCATACAGCCTGATGTCCTCCTGAACGTGGACAAGTATTGATTTTCCATACCGACCTCCTGAAACGTCCTACCAAGGCAGCCTTGCCGTTATCGGATTTGGTTTTCTTGGTTTTGTCGGCATCAGCCCACGGTTCAAGTACAGAATACTGGTCATAATAGTAGCTGCTGGGAGCTTTACTGAGCAGGAACACATATTCGTGGGCTTGTGTGGGTCGTCCTAGCTTTGACTCTGGCTGGGCATTTTCCTTATGCCAAACAATATCAGAACGGAGATACCAACCGTCATCTTTAAGTGCCAAGGCAACCATCCAAGGCATACCCATCAGGTCGTTTTGCTTGATTTGGGGGGCAGTTGTGCCTTTTTGATCCCGGCTTCTGGCAATGGTCGTCGAATAACAGTCCCCGATGTTCAACCATACGGTGCCATCGTCACGAAGGACACGACGGATTTCACGGAAAATATCTACGAGGTGGGAAACGTAAAGTTCATGGCTGTACTCTTGTCCTAAATGCCCACTCCAAGCCCCACATTTGGAACAGGTGGCATTACCTTCCAATCTACGGGCATCAAGTGGGGCTGAATCCTTATTGGTCTGTAAAGGCTGCCAGTCGTGCTGACAGTCTGGTGAACCACCAAATTCGACTGGAGATGTTCCAAAATCCCGGAGTCCCCAGTAAGGCGGCGATGTGCAGACGACATGAACGGATTGGTCTGGCAGTTCCTTGAGGGAATCCATTACATGCTGACCGTAAATGAGCTTGTAGGCCGGGTGTTCAACTCTAGTCGGGGCGTTTTTCCTTATTCTTTGGGCATCTGCTGAAGTCTGTTTTCTATACTGAAGGAGAGCCTTGTTTACCCGTATTTTCTGTTCTGTGACCAGTTGAAGAACGTCTTCTCTTTGCCCCTCTGGAAGTTTAGCCAGCAAAATTGCCTCCGGCATGGAACGGATTGTACCATTGGTCATGGCCGAGAAAACTTCAGGGGCTTTGTCCTTGATTTTGGCTGCTTGCCGGACTGTTTCAGATGAAACACCGACTCTCGTTCCTGCAACATCCGTTGCTCTGCCAAGACAAGCAAAATTTTGCTTATCTTTAGAAGGTGCAGTTCGTCGACGTTTGGCAGCCTCTTGTTCCTCGAATGGAACTAGCTCGGCTGCCAATGCTGCCCGTTGGGTGGTGTTCAGGTGCCGTCGGGTAAGATTCAGGCTGACAACCAGTGCCAGTGCCTCGTCGTCCGTGCCGTTGAATTCATCGAATCGAGGTTCTACACCTGCAAGTTCACAGGCCCGGAGTCGGTTCCGGCCATCGAGGATTTTACCTTGAAACCTGACGATGGGATGGTGAAGCCCGTGTTCCCGGATGTCCTCGGCCAGACGTTCGAGGTCTTCTCCTTCGAGTAGGGGGAACAGGTCTGCATAGGGGTGGGAATTCAAAGGCATTTTAGAATCGGAAACCGAACAACCCACCATCTTCTGTTGCATCGGTGAGAGTAACTGGAAGAATATGCTCCCGTATATCGAAGCCGTCTGCACTTTCCTTAAAGGCATCGTCTTCATTTAGAGTGACAATGTATTGAAATCCAAGCTCATCAGCTATCTGAGAGCCAACTTTAAGGGCACTTATGACTTGTCTACCGTCCACACCATCGAATAGATGACTATCGTGGATTAAAAACTCAGTTCCAAAACCTCTTTTGTTGCAGACTCTCATGAGCATCATGTCAAAGCAGAAAATTTGAATATTCCGAATACCTTTACTGCTTGACCCCTGCATAGGAAACTCAAAAAGTGGACCGTTGGATGTGGCTTCAACGGTCATACTGCCTGCAGATTCATACAGACGTTTTGAAATTTCCTCAAAAGCTAGAATGGCCTCATCCAGTCTTTGTTTTTGTTCGGTGAAATCTCTACGTAATCGTAGTGTTAGTCGATTTCTCTCTATTTCAAGTTCAGTCTTAGAGCCTTCTAGTTGTTCAGCAGCCTGAAACCGTTGCCGAAGAACCTCTACATCAGTTTCTAACTTAATTATTTTTGCTTGAAGTTTTGAAAACTGTTCGAGGGCCCCATGACTTTGGAGAATGCCCATAACTTCCGATCTTTTTTGGTCTAGCTTTGCCTTGCTTTCGTTTCGGATTTCAACTCTTTGTTTGGCTGAGTTTAGTTCTTCCGATAAGTAATCTCGCCTATTTCGAATCACAGATTCATGAAAGCTACGTACCTCTTCATACCTTTTTGTGGCAACCTGAGGCAATGAAACCCCCACCTCTGCATAAATTTCTTCCAAATTGGATAGAGTGGGAGGATGTTCCGACTGCAAAGCTTTTTCAATATCACGAATCACTGCAATATCAATTGTGTTTTCGTTCGAGAGAATGTTCATTTTGCTTGTTATTTTATCAGCTTCTGTTTCAAGTTCTGAATACTCTGCATGGACTTTAAATGAATCAACTTGGTTCCGAAGTTTTTTCAAGTTGGCTTCTGCCACTGCTAGCTGAGTACGCAGGTCTGATGCTTTTCCGATTATGTTTCCAAAAGCTCCAATACCTGCAGCTTTTTTAAGTTCTTTTAGTGTCTTCTCTCTATTTCGTACCTGCTGCCAGTCACTTGCAATCGTCCAATCTAATCCAAGTAAAAACATCAAAGCTTTCTGGAAATCGCCAACCTGTTGCATATTTGCTTGCTTTTCAGGACTAGAAAAACCTCCACTATTCTGCCGTCGAACAAAATATGGGAAGAGCGACCGAAACGTAGGTGGATTTCCCTGTCCATCAGAAGTGGTACCTAAGTCAAACAAGCAATCACCTAGGATTTGGAGCCAATGTTTATGAGACAATTCCTTTTCTTTTCTATCCCTGTCGTAGTCCTGCATAACGATTTTCGTGTTTTTTTTGGTCTTTCGTTCAACTTTTGTCTTGCTTCCTCCAAGATCGAATTCCATACCAAACATAGCTTCAGAAAGTTTATCAGAACGGAATGGTGAGTCCTTTTTGATGTCAGCACCTGTAAGCAAATGAACAATCTCAATCAGGCTAGTTTTTCCTGCCCTGTTTCGAGTCTGTTTTTCCGTCGATTCCTGTTCCCTACGAACAATTAAAACGTTGAGTCCACGATGAAATTCAACTGTTTTAAACTTTGGCAGGTTGCTGTATATACAATGTATCATGATGCCTTCCGAGTGAGTAGCCCGTCCTCCAACTCCACAGCGTGGATGATGAACAATAGGTCCAAAGCCAAAATGAACCAGTCGTAATTTTGAGGTACTGAAACCACATCGTCTGCAAAATCTCGTTTTCGAAATTCCTCCCAAAGAGAGGAAACCGTTTTTGGTGTTCGAAGGTTATCCAATATCATGGCTCCGAAGGTAAGCAGAGCTTGACTTTGAGAAAGGTGTTTCGATGGTAATATCATAGTTTCTCACTCCCTGGCTCTTCGAAAATATCACATCTTTCAAAATAGTAGGCCATTACCGTCAATACGGCCAGTTCATGCTCGGGAACCCCACGTTCTTTTCCTCCACTCCATGCTTGAAGCTCAGTGAATATTGTATTCGGAGTGTAATCAGCTTTTAGTTCATCATATTTTGCTCTAAACGACTTGGATATACGTTCTCCAAGGGTATGGTCATGCCACTGGCTGAAAAAATCTTCTACGAGAGAGACCTTTGACATGCCTTCCTTAAGCAATTTCTCAATAGCTGGAGACAGGGCATTTGCCAGAATCTTACCGGGAGGAACATCTTTCACTGGTCCATTGCTCTTGACTGGGTTCTGAGAAATATTCTCAAGAACTATCTGTAAATCTCTAAATCCTAGTCTTGCTTTAGTTTCTGAAGTCGGAGCAAAACCAAACCAAGACTGAAGGTCATCAATTGATAAAAGTCGAAAAACCGAACGTAGCTCCTCACGACACCAAGGCTCAATTGTTACTCCCGGATGGTCCTGTTCAAAATCCAATAGGACCTTCTGTACATGTGGTGGAAGGCCATCATCTGCATTATGAGCAAAAACCCACTTGTCAAAAAGGCTGCCCCAATACTCCAGTGCTCCATTAAAGTCCTCTGTAATTTTATCAATAGCTTTTGTTTCAGTCATTTCATATGGTGCATATACCTGAAATAGCCTTCTCTCAGACTTAAGAAAGCCATCATTTTTTTTATCGCCACGATTACCCCAAGGGTGACATGCCATAAAATCTGCCTTGTATGCCAACCCCATCAGTTTTTCAAAGAAGTCTTGGAATGCATCTCCTTTTGCCTTCAAGAAGGCATTTTCAAACTTGAGTTCATAATAAGCTTGTTGGAGGTCCATTATTCGACATCCCTCCGATTCAGAGTGTATTGTAAGTATATTTGTGTTTGGCATTCCATCATACCCTTTCCTCCAAGTCCCCAAGAATCCCCTCAATCTGCTCCAGGGCGGCATTCAGGTCGTCGGCAATCTCCTGGGCCAGGACGTTCGGGTCGGGGAGGTTGGCCGAATCTTCGAGGGATTCATCCCGAAGCCAGAAGATATCGAGGGACACCTTGTCTCTGGCCAGCAGTTCCTCATAGGTGAAGGACCGCCACCGGCCTTCGGGGTTCTTTTCCGACCAGGTGGCCTTTCTGGTGTTTCGATTGTCGGGCTTGTAGAGTTCCACAAACTCGTCTATGTCCGAACGAACCAGCCGTCGGGTCTTCAGGGTGAAGTGTTTGTTGGTTCTGAAATCGTAGACCCACAACTTCTTGGTCCAAGCTGTCTTGGCTCCGGGCTTCCGGTCGAAGAAGAGGACGTTGGCCTTGACCCCCTGGGCATAGAAGATTCCGGTCGGCAGCCTGAGCAGGGTGTGGACATCACACTCCTGAAGGAGTTTCTTCCTCACCGTTTCCCCGGCTCCTCCCTCAAACAGCACGTTATCCGGCACCACGACGGCAGCTCGTCCGTGAATTTCCAGCAGGGATTTGACGTGCTGCACGAAGTTCAGTTGCTTGTTGGAGGTCGTCGTCCAGAAATCAGGGCGGTTGTAGGAGATGGTTTCCGTGTTGGACTTGCCGTCGTCGGCAATGACGGTGATGCTGCTTTTCTTGCCGAAGGGCGGATTGGTGATGACCACCTCGTAGTGTTCCGGTGGTTCGTCCCGTAAGCTGTCTTCTCCACCCTTCAGGGTCGGTTCGTATTCCCCGTTGATCGGTCCGATGCCGTGGAGGATGTAGTTCATGGCACAGAGCCGGGCTACACCGTCCACCAGTTCAACCCCGTGCAGGGCTTCATAGGCCAGGTGCTTCTTCTGGTCACGGTCGAGTTTGTAGGTTCCGGCCAGGTAGTCGTGGGCTGCCAGCAGGAAGCCGCCGGTGCCACAGGCCGGGTCGATGATCCGTTCACCGGGAGTGGGCTTCACACAATCCACGATGGCCTGAATCAAGGGTCTGGGTGTAAAATACTGTCCGGCTCCGCCCTTTACGTCCTGGGCGTTCCGTTCGAGAAGCCCCTCGTAGGCGTCCCCCTTCACGTCGGCATCCATCGAGAGCCACTGCTCCTTGCCGATAAGTTCCACCACCAACTGCCTCAGTTTGGCCGGGTCCTGAATTTTGTTCTGGGCCTTACGGAATACCAGCCCCAGCATCCCCTTCTGTTTGCCGAGTTCGGACAGGAGCTTCCGGTAGAAGGCTTCGAGTTTGGTGCCTTCCATCTGGGGGTTGGACAGGTCTTCCCAGCGGTAGCCTTCAGGGATGGGCTGGTCCTTGCCGGTCAGTCTGGCCCGTTCGTCGGCCATCTTGAGGAACAGCAGGAAGGTCAACTGTTCGAGGTAGTCCTGATAGGAGAGGCCGTCGTCCCGCAGGACGTTGCAGTAAGACCAGAGTTTCTGGACGATTCGGGCTGATGAGTCGGTCATTGTATCACCATCTTCTATTATGCCGAATGTTGTAAATTATCGGAGACTTTTGCAGCATTTAGGCCTCCTTCACGAGATATTGAATTGTCTTTACCAATCCTGATATCAGAACAGCAACTTTGGTCAAATTGTTTCCATCATCAGAATAGTAAGCTCTAAATGGGATGGAAGACAACCATGGCAAGTATGAAACAATTTTACAAAATAGAGATATTGTTAAAAACCATTGAAACACAACCAAAGGAAAAGCTGACACAGCCAGATAGCAGACAATAAATGCTGTCTTTGCACCTTCTCCGGCAAACAGTCCACTCGGCAGAGTTACATTATTAAGCATTGCATAGTAACAATAGTATACAACAGTGAATAAAATCAATGTTAGTGCATTTGCAAAAACCAAATGTCTTATCATTGCCAAAATGCTTGAAGTTCCAATTATCTTCTTGAAATAGTATCTAGCAACGCCATAAGACACCTTGTTTGTAATAAAAAGAATCAACGTCATAATATACAAATAATAATGTTTTGGAATTTCTAAAAATTCAGCATCTGTTGTCCAGAGATATATTGCGAGTATCACGTCTTTAATTGTGTCTACAAAGATGACACCACCGAATCCCCATCCACTATAATTAGCCGAGCTTACAAGCTTATTATTGTGCTTCATTTTCCAAAGTTCAGATGGAATCAATTTGTCGGCAATAATAAACGAGACAACTAATATGATTAGCAATCCCGCATATATACTGTGAGAATAGGATATGAAATAGAAATACACCGCAATGACGCCTGAGGACAACACAGAAAGCAAGAAAATTGGCATCTTGAAATGGTTTTTAACCTTATCGGCGAACTCAAGCAATATCGCAGCATCTTGAGTAATAATTCCTCGAAATGTCATTTCTTCGAGCAAAACCCAGACATTACCAGCCTTCCTTATTAACCAGCGTCTACCTTCCGGCATGATTAAAAAGTCTGCTAACCTCGCAAGGAATATGCAAATAGCTAATACTCCAGTTGTGTCATCTAGCCAAAAATCCAAATTGATCACCTACATAATGTCCAAGCATTGACTGGGTAAAGAGGAATAGCTGAATTGGGAAAGAATATTTTGATAGCCACTCATCCTTTCCTCCCCCGTCTTTTCACCTTCTTCCCCGTCCCCATCCCCTCCCGTTCCTGCCGAATCCTCTCCAAGAGTTCCGATGCCGGTTCGTCGTTCGGGTCCTGGTCGGCCAGCTTGCCTTCAAAGGCCCATTTCAGGATGGCCTGCCGGAGACGGGTGGTTCGTTGGAGGTTGGTGTCAATTACTTCGTTTGATTTCTCGGAGACTGACCACAACCTATGGATTTCTTCTGCAATCCGTATCTGTTCATGAAAAGGAGGTAACGGAATTGGTATCTCTCGAAGTACAGTCAATCCAATTCGAGGCCGACCGACCCCATGAATTAGCTCTTTCGTGAAATTCCTAATTACCCGAGAGTTTAGTGTGAACATGATGTATGGGGAAAAAGCCAAATTGGGATTCGGCTTATACCTTAAACAATCAGCCTTGACGATTGCATCACCTAGCCACTTGGGAACCAAACAGGCTCTTGGCAATTCTTCTCCAAGAGAAGCTATGACAATGTCTCCTTCAAATACGGCATGTTTTATCAATTTTTGGTAGTGAGATTCTGAGACATGAGCTTCAGCATCTTGAAACTTGGTTTCCCCAATATTCTGAAGCCTTACCACCCTTGGCCCAGAATCTGTATAGTGTGCAGTTTTTAGATTCGAACCAAACGGACCATCAGTCAGTGATCGTGGTTCATCTGCTGCCAATTGCTCCACCGTAGCCCAGCACCAGCCCTCCGGCAGTTCCGGCAGGCCGTTGGTGTCGGGGGCGGCGGGGGTTTTGTATTTGCCCTTACGTCCGGCCTCCTCCCACTTCTTCCGTCGTTCTTTGAGAATTCGTTCCAGCAGCACGGAAGCCGGTTCGAACGAACGTCCTTCAGCCTTGGCCAGCTCGGCTTCGGTGGGCACCAGCCGACCCTCGACGGCAGCCTTCAGCACACTGGCCCGGTACCGTTTCAGGTTGGCTTTCACCCGTTCCAGGGCTTCCACGGCCTTGTCCAGCCGGGAGAAATAGGTCTCGATGGCCGCTACGATCCGGTGCTGTTCGGGGAGGGGTGGAAACGGGACCCACATTTGGCGGAAATCTTCGAGGTGAAGATTTTTTATTGCAGTGCCTTTTACATCATTTTGAACATTGGTATTTTGGAGCCAATTCTGAAAAGAATACTCAATCCACCGAACATCCACGTCCACTTCTACAAGTTTGAGCAGAGCAACACTAACGAACAAACTGAACGGAATATCAGTCTTTACAATTGCAGTCCTTCCTATGGTGCCGGATTTGGTCACCAACAAATCTCCCCTTTCTGGGTGACATCTTTTGGTCAGTTCATCATGCTCTTCAGGGGAAATGTACTTGCAATCATCAAAGTGGAGTCTTTGGTTTCTCACATCCTTGACAGATAAAAATGGAATCCCATCAGGCTTGTATTTAGGGGTATGGTGTGTTCCATCTACTATTTTTCTGGTCAGGTCAACTAAAGGAGCCCAACTCCAGCCAGTTGGCAAAACTGTTGATGGGGGATCAGGTAATTGGAGTTTTTTTGATCTGGCCATTTAGTCTGAATTCCTCATGCCACCAGTGCCTCATTCAGCTCTTTCAACAACACATTCAACTCCTGCCCAAATACCTGAGAAGCCCGACCCAGGCCACCGGCCTCGGCAAAGGGGGCATAGTCGAAGTCGTCGATTTCCATTTCCCAACTGCTGGCAATATGGTCCCGGATCATCGTCAGCCAACGGGTCTGTTCGTCCGTAAACCTCCGGCCCGCCGTCTCCTGCTGGGCCAGCCAGTTGTCGAAACGTTCCTTCACATGCTCACTCACCGGCTCCAACACCGGTTCCTGCTTCAGGGCAAACTTCACCAACGACACCAGATCCACCAACTGCCTCCGGCCACTGGCCCCACGGACACGGGATTTCTCCATCGTCTCGTAGGCTCTCCACAACAAATCCGGCGTCCACGAACGGGGCGGAGCCTTGATGGCTTCGGCCAGACCCTTGATGTCGGTAAAAGTCAGCCGTCGCCGGTGAGGCTGGGCATAGAAGAATTGCAGGGCATCGATTTCGTCCCGGTTCTCGACCAGGAAGGTTTCAAAATCCTGCACCAGAGCCTTGGCCTTTTCCTTGGCTTCTTCACTCACACCGGCATACAGGACATGATCGATACTGACTTCATCAATCAACTGCTCGAACTTCTGCTTCAATTCCAGAATGGTATTCCTGAGCTTCGGGTTGGCTGCCAAGGGCTTGGCCGCCTCCCGTTTCAGGTCATCGGCCACGGCCTTCACCTGAGCTTCGGTGGGTTCGGCATCCTCCGGCAGGTGGTTCACCTCCCGTGCTTTCTCGATCTGAACATCCGGGTCTACGGCATCCACCAGAGCCCGGGCAATCTTCTTCAAGGGGACACCCTCGGTGGTCTTCCGAATCTGCTCCTGGTCATCCACCGAGAATTTCTTTTCCAGCCGGGACAGACGGGAAGCCAATGAAGACAGCACATCCGGGTCGGTGCCACCGGCAGCAACGTGGTTCAGCAGGGACTTGAGGGATTCGTATTTCTTCCGTTCCAGTGGATGGGTGTCGCTGATTTCCATCTCCAACTGACCCACACAATCCACAATCACGAAATGAGTCTTGCCGTTCTTGGCATCAGGAGAAACAGCCTTCATATCGGTCTTGGAAATCACCCGAACCCCACGACCTTTCATCTGCTCGAACAGCCCCCGGCTTTTCACCGCCCTCATGAACATGACAATTTCAATAGGCTTGATGTCGGTGCCGGTGGCAATCATGTCCACCGTCACGGCAATCCGAGGCTCGTAGGAATTACGGAAATCCTGAATCAGCTCCTTGGGTTTCTTGGCCGTGGTCTTGTAGGTGATTTTCTGGCAGAAGTCGTTACCCCGTTCGAATTCCTCCCGAACGATGTCCACGATGTCTTCGGCATGGGAATCGTCCTTGGCAAAAATCAAGGTCTTGGGGACTTCGGTTCTGCCGGGGAAAATCTCCGTGTACAGCTTTTCCTTGAAGGTCCGGACAATCGTCCGTATCTGGTCTTTGGCCACCACCTTCCGGTCGAGGTCACCGGCTGTGTAATCCACATCCTCGTCAGGGGTTTCCCACCGTTTGGCACGGGTAGAACGATCCCGGAAGGTCAGCATCAGGTCGTCATTGGCCTCGATGGTGGAACCCTGCTCGGTGATCTGGGTTTTGATCTGGTAGACATCGAAGTCCACGTTCACACCGTCGGCCACGGCTTTGTCGTGGTCGTATTCCATCACCAGATTCTTGTTGAAGAATCCGAAGGTGTGCTTGGCCGGGGTGGCCGTCAGTCCCACTAGGAAGGCATCGAAATATTCCAGCACCTGCCGCCAGAGGCTGTAAATGGAACGGTGGCATTCATCCACCACAATCAAATCGAAGAATTCCGGTGGATAAGTATCGTTGTACACCACCGGCATAGGTTCTTTACGGCCAGGAACGCCCTCAAACGCACTTTCTTCCTCCAGGGCAGGGTCAAGGTCGGGCTCACCCTTCAACATCGAATACAGACGTTGTATGGTCGTTATGGCTACCTTCGAGGAATCTCTGATGGAGTTGGATTGAAGAAGCTGGACGTTGTAAAGCTCCGTGAACTTCTTGTTGTCGTCCGGCGTCCGAAAGCCTTGAAACTCTTTCTCAGCCTGTTCTCCCAGATTCTTCCTGTCCACCAGGAAAAGTGTTCGTCTGGCTCCACTGAACTTAATCAGCCGGTACAGGGCCGTAATGGCCATGATGGTCTTGCCGGAACCGGTAGCCATCTGAATCAGGGAACGGGGGTGGTTTTGCTTCAGACTGTGTTCCAGATTCCCGATGGCCGTGAACTGGTTTGGGAACAGGAAGGATCGTTCCAGCTCCGGCAGAGTCTGAAGACGTGACCGGAAGGTCGAAGGTTGTGTATCGTCAGCAGCCGTGTGGGAACCGGTGGACTTCACCCAATCGTCCAGATTGTCGGCTAACAGCCACTCGGCAAGGGTTTCGGGACGGTGAATCTGGAAGACTTCTCTGGCACGAGGATCGGGGTCAAGACCATTTGTGAAACGGGTTTCTTCCCCGTTGGCTTGATAAAGAAACGGCAAAGGTCGAACGGGAACGGAAAGGTTTTCAGGGAGTCCCTTGCTGTACTTCTCAGCCTGGCCTTCGACACCTGACAGGGTGAAGCCTTCCTTCTTGGCTTCCAGAACCCCCACGGCTTTCTGATCTACGAACAGCAGGTAGTCGGCAAAACCGTAACCGGTTGCCATCACGAATTCCCGAACAGCCACCCCCTGAGCAGCATAGAGGTTCATGTCCTTCCAGTCCTGTACAACCCAGCCGGATGCTTCCAGCTGAGCGTCGATTCTCACTCTGGCCTGGGCTTCGGGTTGTAGGGGGTCGGGTGTCAACGTAGAGTTCCTTCCACAATTCTGAATTCGAGATTCGGTTTCCCGGTAGGAACTCTGTTGGGTGGTTCAGGGTGCTAAGGTCAATCCGGGTCCATCCGTATTGAAATTCGTCCATTTAAAGTTTTGATAACATAACTTTTTTGAGACTTCAGGTCAAAGAAATACTTGTGAAAAATCCACAGGTTATGGCGTAACCAAGAGGTCTCGTAGTAACAAATATCGAAAAACAACAGAAAAATCGACCCCTTCTGGCTTAGTTTCCCAAACTTCTCAGTTGTTGAGGAATCAGCAGCCGAATGTGTCGGCTGGCATGGTGAAAAAACAACTGATTAGGAGAGAGTGAAATGAAAACCGAACCCTATGAGAATGCAATCCAATATCTCGAAGACGAACTCGGCAGGTATTTGCCATTGAGGGTAGCCAGGCTGAATTCCGAACGGCAGGTAAAGGACCTGACTTCAGACATCTTGGAAGGCAAATCCGAGAAATCCAGGCAACGGGCCAATATCCTCAGTGCTGAACATCGAGCCAAGCAGCTCCTTGAACTGGATGTGTACACCCGATCCGAAATCGATGTTCGGTTGGGTCTGACTCGTGACACCCAGAATGAATCCGGTTTCAGTCTGGACCGTCTTGATGCCGACATGGATGCCGATGCTCGGCTGATTCTGTTGACGTTGACATCCACTGCACTGGGAATGGTTGAATACTCCGTTGGCGAACTGGCCATGAGTTACTACGGCTCCGTCAGTACCTCCGATGTGATGAACATGCTCGATGTCAAGACCATCACCCACAGGTTGCAGGTCAGACGACTGCTGTTGGACCTTGCCGATAAGGGTTTCATTCACATGGATTACCCGAATGAAACCACGAAACCCGAAGACTTCAGCGGCACACAAGTCAGCCTGAGCCGACGGGCTTTCAGTGTCATTCTTGATGACCCGGAATTGGAAAATGAGGGTACGGTTCTTCAAGACGGCAACGAAACCCACTGAAAGGACTGAAGGATGAAGGTATTTACCATACAAGTGAAGGTCGGGGATGGCATCCCCGGCAGTGAAACCGAACACCTCGTAAAAATTATCACCGAAGTCGACGGTGTCACCATCGGCCAAGTAAAGTTGGCCGGTGGTGATTTGGAAAATGCCACAGGTATTGCCTATGGACTGAAAAACCTTTCCGACGGTGGAACGGATTTGATGGAAATCTTACCTGCCCCGGAACCGATGGTGAATGGGTGATGACTAAGACGAAAGCCCAAATTTCTGGGAAAACTTTCAGGGATTGAAATGCAAGGAACGAACCAGACAAGACCAAACGGTGAGCCTGTTGTAAAACCCATCGTGACGTTGATTGGCCATTTTGGCGGAATCTCCGCCATTATCGAAAGGGTCTGCCGGTCACTTGAGGATGCAGGTCAGCACGACCAGGTCGAACGGTACGTCCAGGAGGCTACAGGTGGAAGTTTCCACAACCTGCTGCAGGTGACGATGCAATACGTGGAGGTCGAGTGATGCTCATACTCCCCTTCATTCAAGTTGCAGGCCGATGGCACGTGGTCGTGAATTGGGAACCGGGGATGAAACCCGGCCAGATCCTTGAACTAAGACCTTTGACCATGAGGGAGTCGGACTGGCTGGAACCGAATCTGGAGGATGCTTTGATGGATGTTTGGGCTCGTTTGTTTCCGAATGATGATGCCATCAGGAACGGGGCAGAACCATCGGATGAGGGATGATGATCAGAACCTATTTACCGACGTTAAACCAGCTCTGACCATCCGGCCTGCTGTCCTATCGGATTCTGTATATCAGTCCCTGATTTCCTCAACCAGATCATCGACCATGTCCTGAACAATCCGAACCAGTTCCCGTCTACGGGTCGGCTCCGCTGTACCAGCCCACATGAATGTGATTACAAGTCTGATTCGGATGTGCGAGTTCGAGTCTCGCTTTCGGCACCATAATAAAATTAGGTACTTACAAGAAATTGTAGGTATCTTTTTCTAGTTTATGGTTGTGGTGTTTTATGGGTTCCGGGGCAGATTTTAGGGGTGCAGTATTTTGTGGGGTGCACAAAGATTCATTTTCGGGAAAGTTGGCAGTAGACAAACCGGAAAGCCTTGGAACAGGGACCGGGGCTGTGGCGGGGCTGAGGGATGGGATTTGACAGGTTATAGCAGATCGATAAACCTACAATCCAGCATCTTCAACTGGCATTTTGTCGGATAAATACTTTATCCAATCTACTTATACTGCCACCTACTGGTTTGCCCATGTTGTACAGCCTAGAGCATAGGTGTAGTAATCACAACTAGCTGAGATGTCAGCATTTATCCAACAGAAACTTCCTTGTACGCTTTCCAATTTAGCTTGTTTGCTTTCATGAGCCACTTGAAATTGAGAACAATCGCCAGTATACATGAGATCGGAGAAAGGATTGTTTGCTGATACTGTGCCACTATTTGCATCACATTCCTGTTGCAGGTATTCCATTTCATCCATGCACCCTTCAGGACCGCAGTCCATATCATCAATTGCAATTTTCAATCCTCCTTGGACATGGCAGGTATCCCCTGAGTCGCAACAAATTTCTTCAGGGTTTAAGGTGGCATATCCCGGATACATTTGTTGGTCGGGATCGCAATCAATAACACCGGCGTTCCTCACATACGTACTCCAAATCAGTTCTTCGATGGCATCACAATAAGTACCACATTGAACTTCTGTCACACTGCTTTTACAACAATGTGTCGAAGTGGGTTTTTCGGGAGGACAGATACAATTTTCATCGTAACTACAAGCCTCAGAAGAGCTCGTGTTCATTTCCATCCACGAACAAGTTTGTTCCTCGGCCGTAAAGCCAGCACATGGCACGCTATCTTCATCCCTTTCAATGCATGTTCCTTCAAGATCCAAGTTCTCTTCATCGGTGATACAAATGCCGGTATTATAGTTTTCGACATCTTCACATGTTTCCCCGCTGTCACAAGTGGGATACCTTCTTACAAAGTTTAATGCCTCAAAGCATTTCCAGTTTTCATTATCACTAGCATAATCAGAAAGTTCCCATGTGCAGGAAGAATAGCTGGGACTTTCACAATCACAATATGCAATCTGATCGTCGTTCAGACAGCGTTTACGCTTGTCCTCAAACTTTAAGCATGGCGATCCAATTTCCGGAGGATCACCGAAATCCCACTTGCCATCGGTTGTATCTCCATCTGCCATATCCCCATCCGTGTCATCACCATCTGTGTTGTCACCATCCACAGTACTTCTATCACCATCCTCTAAAATAGAATCTCCGTCCGTAGCATCACCGTCCACCTCACTATTATCACCGTCGTTGGTGTCCCCAGTGTCATCGCCCTCGTTGCAACCTGAAATGGAGATGGTCATGCTCAGGGCAACAACTATCGTAAGGAAAAGGTGCAGGGGCTTCATAATATCCTCCACTGGTTCGACTTGTGTTTTCTTTATCTGAATGGTGGTAAAATCTACCATGCAGATGGTGGTTAATCAAGAAAGTTCCTTCACCTGTAAATGGCGGTTGAAAACCGCGGCGGGTGGCTTCCTCGATTCCGTTGACAAATATTGACAAACTTGCAGGGAAATCGGTTGAAAACGAGTGATTTCAGGATTCACTGGGGCTTCATCTTCTTAGCTGGCTTTCCGTAGAAAGTTTCGATATGAGGTCGGCTAATGTACTGACGATGTGTCGCCCTCAATACAAAACAATTCTGCCAGAATGCCCAAATCGCCCCTGTAAGCCCTTCTGCCCCATGAAGGGCAACATTCCCCTAAGTGGATAGAGAAAATCGTTTACGTCGCGTCCTGGGCGTCCTGGGGGTGTATCTGTTGTACCTACCCTCATGAATGATTAAACCATAGTAAAATCCATCAAGCCGGGTTTTTGATTGACTTCATCAATGGTTATTGGAATGTCGAGAGCATCGGCCAAATTCGTCAAAATCTTCCTGCTTAAATCAGGGTCATCCGCATTTTTCAATCTGCTGACCAAAGCCTCCAGCAGTCGGGCTGCTCTGCTTGGATTGGACTCGTAATGGGCCCGGTAATTGGAGTTGTTGATTTGATTCTTCATCAGGTCACCTCCTACCAGGGGGGACTTGATAGACCAGAAACCGGGGCAACATTCCCCTAAGTGGACAGAGAAGATTGTTCACGTCGCGTCCTGGTCGACCAGGAGCCTATGGTGTACCCACACCAGGGTACACCATAGCCCCTCTATAACAACTGCCTGTACAAATCATCCCAATCCCCATTGTTTTCGATAAGTACATCGAAAAACTTATCTGGAAGGTCAAGCAAGCCTGTTAAACCTATAAACCTTGTCATACCTTATTTTCCCTGCCAGTCATATTTTCCACCACGACTATTAAACAACTCATGGTCGAAGGTCACCTGCTGGAAAGCCCTGTCTATCCCGATATCAAGAATGGGTTTAGAATATCTGTGTTTCCCTGTTGCGTTGTCAAAGAAACGTCCGGCTGGATCGATCATTCCATAGCTGCCTGTCATTGCTTCATTGTTTTCTGGCACCACAATGCTACCCAAGGCGTTTATGTGTCTGTCGGAAAAGTTGCTGAATTCATCTTGTGATATTAGCAGGCTGTCAATTTTACAATCGTTCTGGCCACCAACAGGCAGTACCTGAAACAGCTTCCATCGCTCATCGGTTATCTTTGAAATCCAATGGCTCATATCTTCATTGACATTCAGGGCATTTACGACTGTATTGACTTTCAATCGAATACCCAATGCCTTTATCCGTTTTGATAACTGGACATATTGCTCTGGTGTATATGCATTGCCTGCTCTCGATCTGCCCAGTGATTCCTGAACGGATGGGATAAAACTGTCAATACTGATGCCGATCCAGTCGAGATGGGGAGCCAGCTTGTCAAGAAGGGAAGGGTTGTCAATCAGCATTGCACCGTTGGTAATCAAGGCCGTTGTTATTCCTTGTTGTTTAAGAATGGTGAAGATTTCCACAATGTATGGGCAAAGCAAGGCTTCGCCCCCGGCAAGTGAAACCTTGGAGAAGTTTGAACCAAGCAATCTTGTCAGCTTCAAATTCTCTGCTCTGGATAAGGATGGTTTCCCATTCAATGTTTTCCGGACATCACCGAAAGTGGCAAAGCAGAATTTGCAGCACATATTGCAGATTGCCCAGATATGCCAGTTGACTGAAGGAGGGAGTAATTGTTTCATCTTCCACCCCCTTTCCAGTACTTCGGCTTGTCAGGTGCGTGTTCCACGGTGACGACAATTCGTCCCTCTGCAATGATGCAGGCAATGTTCCTGTATTGGTCGATTCTCTTGCCATTGTGTTTGGCATACATCAGTGCTCGACGGTCTACATGATAGGCCATACATCCTTGGCCTGCATGGTGTCGGGTTCCGAATTCAATGATTGCTGATATTGCTGTTTCCGGGATACCTCTTTGTTGCAGGCGTTTCCGGGCATGGTGGGTCAATACAAATGTGTTTTCGTATAACATGGTTTTTCCTTCCTAATGTTCGTTTACATAACGGACTGTAAGAAGAGACTCTGTCAGCATTGCTGCCAACGGCGGGATGCTTAAATTCCCAAAGTGAACCTCTATAATATTATTTAACTAGTAGCGTTTAGTGTACGTCACCTCCTTACTTCTGGTTCGTTGTGCCCCTTGAGGATCAATCTTAATTCCAAGTGTCGTTAAATGAGCCTGTCTCAGCCACCAGAAGGCTGCAAACAAGGCTTTTCTTGGGGAAGCCTGGGAAGGTAGGCTGACCTGATGTCGAAGCTCTTTGTAGGCTTTCTTTGCTTCTGCACGCACTTCTTCATGCGGGTCGTTATCGGATACCCAACGAAGTGTTTTATGGCCACTGCCTTTAGGATTGATCTTCAATTCACGTAAAGCTCGAATGTAGAAATATCTCCACACCCATCGGTTTTCAACAAAACTGTCATCAGTGATTGCAACTTCTTCACTTGCCATGTTTCTGGTTTTCAATCGTTTGATAAAGAATAGTGCCAACGATGTCCGGATTTCTCTCAGTCTGGGGTCATCCTCTTGTTCGTCCTTCAAAGAGTGAATGACTTCGGCAATCCTGTCTGCAATCCATCGGTAGGGCTCGGGTGGATCGTCACGACCACTCTCTTTCCAATACCGTAAATCGTCAGCAACCATTTGATATTCACAGGCACTGAAATACGTGAGTAGCAATTCCAAAGCTGTAGTTGGACTATCGAAACGGAATAAAAATGATAATGGGGCATACAAATTGCTGGGGTCAAACTCTCCTATAGAATCGATTTTCAGCAACCGTCTTATTTGTCCAAGTTCTTTTTTGGCTGTGGGCAAAAAGTCTGTTTCCTGGGGGGCTGCACTTTCAGCAGCTCCAGTCAAATCTAGATGATCATCTTCCCCAAATGATAAAGAGATTAGGGGTACACCGAATTTGGTTTTTATGTTTGACCTTCCTTCCAGAATCATGAAGCGTACAATAGCCCTTTTTAACAATTCGTCAGATTCTGATGTCTCCAGCTTTCTAATCAGCAGATCAACAATGCTTTTGTCTCTGTTTACACATGTTGAATCCCAAGGTGTATCTGCAAGATGTTCATTCAAGCTGATGGTCTGTGCCATTTCACTGGCAAGTGAAAATGCAACTACACCAATTGTTTCTTCTGATTCTTTTTCTAGGTTCGTAAATATAAAGTCGCAAACTTTCTCGTTTTCAAAAACCTTTCGGAGACTTCGTGCCATATGGAACCAGAATCCAAAACATCGGGGATCTTTTTTACGTTCGTGAATTGGGACTGAATTATCTCGAAGCAGGGACCAATCTATGGCTGATAACCAAAAGTCCTTTTGGTCTCGTGGTAACGTACTAATTAGTGACTTAAAAAACTTAATAGTTATTTTGTTTGAACTTATTTCAAGATATTCTTTTAGTGCTTTTTCCCAAACAATTGGCTTAAAAGGATCTGATGGCTTTAAAAACTGCTTCCACCAGTTACTATTGTAAACTGGTGGAAAGATACCCAGTTTTCTCTCAATGTACGTATCGGCCAAATGTGCCATAATTGCCAAAAGCATAGCATCACGGCATTCATAGTATTTGGATACTAGATTCTTAATCGAATCTAATAGTAATGTGTTCTTATCACTATCGGCTATTTCTATATCAGGAGAATCCGAAACGATTCTATCTACAAACTCATCATATTCCATCATTATTGGACTATAAAGGGGGGTAGAATCATCTTCACAACATATAAATCCGCCATGCACTATAATCCGTGTTAAAAATTCGGCATCAATAGCAGACAGACCAAAACCCTCCAACTGAAAAGACAGCGGGGATTTAGCTAATTCATCTGGCTCAACTACATTGAAATCACTCATGGCACATCCTATCATGTAGGTACGTTATCTTAATGAAACTAAACTCGGTGTCTTAAGATTTCGTGAGTTGCTCACGAATCGGAAGCGTCGATGATAATCGACATGCAACGAACACCAATTCTCTAAAGAACAATTACACCCAAAATGTCTCATACAAGTCATTGCATGTCAAATAAATATTTTACAATTTTTCCGTCTGATCTTTGAGTGGAAGTTTCAGGAATTCAGTCATTCCCTTTCACCTTCTTCATATTCGATGAAAGCATCATGCATCCACCCAGGCATGGAAGCTGACTTCAGTTTCTCGAACTCTGCCGGACTCAGGCTGGACTTAACTTTTTCGATAGCTTCGACGTTAACACCCGACTTGCCGAGATACCATAGAGCATTCAATGCAATACCAGGTTTCCCAGACAAAGCCAGTTTTCGGGGACTCACCTTCTTCAGAGTCACCTCCAAATTCCCAAGATGAAACGTGCGGCTGGGCCCCGTGGTGTAGAAGACATTCCGAACCGACACCTGAGTAGTGAATCCCATTTGTCGGGCTGCTTCGGCCCCGTGAACTTGAATCTCGGCTCCCGCCTCCTTTGCCATTGCCTTGGCTATTTCGATGGGCTCCGGGGGAACCTCACCTGTATAGGGGTTCATTTTGGGTCGGACGTAGACGCCACGGACAGGTCTTGATAGGAGTCCTTCCCGAACCAGACGGGTGAGAGCCTGGTCAACTGCCGCCCGGCTTCCAAATTTAAGGAAGTCCTTAACGGTGTAGGGTTGGCCTTGTTTTAGCTGTCTTGCCCGGCTTCGGATATTCTCTGTAGTAGCCATGGTTTACTCCTCTCATCTGTCAGAAATAATATAGTTTATTCTGACAATTGTCAAGAGCCAAATGATACGAAAGCAACTGTGATTTTTGATTCGCTTCTTGTCCCTGAACAATTTCAAAAAGCTAAAGCTCACTGGCACCGACCATACCGAGTCAGCCAACGGTATCCATATGGAAAAATCCCTACATCGTCCAACCTGCAATTGGATTGCACAACGGACGATACGGGTTCAGGATGTCAATTTTTGAATGCTTGACCAAATCTTAATTCAGTGCAATGATGGCCTTGGATTTTTAAATCCGATATCCCATCATAATAGAATGCCTTCCCAGCGATGCCCAAATAGTGCCCAGACTCTGCACCACGGGATGGATTTCGATGGTTCCAGTTGGAACTGATTGGAATAGACTTACCTTAGTATAATCAAAGACATAGCACCTATCTTGCTGATATTCCTAGGGTTGTCAAAAAGGCCGTCGGGGCATTCGATTCCCCCCGCCTCCACCATTAACTAATTGATATTGCTCACAATTCTCAGGCGAGGCGATTTTTGTGCCGCTATTGTGCCGCTGTTGAGCACTTGAACCGCCTCCCGGAGTACGTTCGGAGACAGGTGCGCGTAGCGCATCGTCGTTCGGATATCCGTATGCCCCATCAGTTTCTGAACGTGCGTGATCGGCACGCTCTTCATCACCAGATGACTCGCAAAGGTATGTCTCAGTACATGCCAGCGGATTCTTCTGATCCCGGCTCGGTCGCAGGCTCGCCACAGCGGCCATTTGCACGCTCCCTCGGCAAACGGCAATCCGTCCGCATCGCAGAACACATGTTCGCCACGCTTGTGAAAGTGCCGTTCCAACGCGATCAGAAGTTCGTCGCAAAGCGGTAGTTCCCGGCTGCGCCCGCCTTTGGTCGTGCCGATGTCGCCGCGATAGACGGCGCGACTCACGATCATGCGTCCCGTCTGAAAGCTGACATCCGCCCAGCGAAGCTCCAATAGCTCCCCCATACGCAAACCTGCTTTCTGAGCGGTGAGGATCATGACTCGCCATTCCGGATCGGCATGTTCCACTATCGCGTCGGCTTCGTCGAAATTCAGGAAGTCGAATTTCTGCGTGGGAACCTTCAGCCACTTGACAGGCGGAACGTTTTCAACAAAACCCCACTCCTGTACGACTGAAAGACATTTCCGAAGGCAGGTTAGGTGATTGTTGACCGTTTTCGGTGACAGGCCTTCTCCAGCCTTTTTCGCTTTATACCGCTCGATGTCGTGAGCTGAAATGTCTTGAATCCACTTCTTACCAAAAGCGGGAATCAGGTGCACGCGCAAATTCTTCTCCTTCGAACGAATCTCCGATGGCTTGTTGTTGACCGTGGCATAATGAGACAGAAACTCCTTTGCAAAATCTGCAAACTTCGGACTCTTCTTTTTCTCCTCCTTTCCGTCCGTTCCCGAACCGGACAAGAGCGCCTGCCGAAGTTCTCGCTCAAACTGCTCGGCACCCCGTTTGGTTTGAACGGGTGAAACCTTCCGAATACGCTCTCTGCTGCCGTCCGGGTGTTCAAAATCAATGTCCACAATCCACTTGTTGCCACGTTTTCTGACGCTCATCTTCTTCTCCTCGATGAACGCGAAACGCGACCTTGCCCTTGCAAGGATTGTAGCACAGCCATTCTACTGAATCTATACACCCGACCGATTTTTTTGGCAGGGATGTCTCCTCGTTTAGCGGCATCGTAAACAGTCTTTTTATTGACCCGGAGAAACTTGGCCACCTCCTCGACCGTCATCACGTCGGGCAAGTTGTCGAGATCGATAGTCGATTGTTCCTGCATGGCGTCCTCCTTCGGGTCCGAATCGTCGGATTATCCTCCGTTCCAAATTCAAGCCGGGTTTTCGATTCCAGGCATTCTTGCTACAATAAAAACGCTTCGCATCGTTCGCCGAACTTAGGCAAGATCGGCAGAGGATGTGCGCACCGTTTCGATTCTCTACGGCTGGACAATCGGATTGGTGCTCCGCTCCCGCCGGAGAGGATTCGGAAAAGCATTCCTTCAAAGTACGTTGGCGAAGCAAAACGCCTCTCTTCTTTGGGCACCTCACGGGGAGGCGTTTTCTTTGCCTGTGCTCCCTTTTTCAAGGCGACTCACGGTCGCCGATTGCGGGTTCGTCGGGCCCGCGACCTCCCACGAGCAAGGAGCGTTAGCGACACCGCGAGTGGTTCGAGGGCTGCGAAGGCCGACTCCCTCCCTTTAGATCCCGCAAACAACGAGACACGTCGAGGCGGTGAGCGGCTTGAGAAAAAGGGAGGGAGTCGGGCTTTGAACTCGCTTCAGTAAGCCCGACGAACCCGCAATCATTTCATATGCTTTCCTTTTTAAAGAACATTCAGAGCCTGTAAAGACGGCTTTATAGGCGTCGTTACACCCGTCTTTACACACTGATCGGCATCAAGGTTCGGGGAAGGCTTGCGCCTTCCCCCCAAATCACGAAGCTCCGTGATTCGTCTCGTGACCCGTTTTTCACGGATCATTCATTCCGTTTCCCCGTTCCGGCCTGAAACCGTCACCCGCCCGAGACCGCGAATCCGAGGCGGTGAGCAGTGCGACACTGTGCGGATCAACCTTCCATGTCCTGGCTCTCTCCCGGCATGCAAGATCGATGAGCCGCCACAGATCGGACTGCATCGGTGGACGTTTTCACGCTCGTTTCGGATTGTCACGGAACGAAATCTATCGCGATCATGGGCGTGCCCATGTGCAACGTAGAGTTAGGACGGGAGAGTGACTCCCGTGTCGACTCGGCGCGAGTCGTCTCGCTCCAATAACCGTCCAAAGGGATCGGCCAGTGGAGCCTCGATCCGCTTCACCCGCTGCGGCATGACGGACGCCTGCGATTGGCTTGTGCCGATTAAGAAGCGTGTCATGGTCGCTGCGGCCTTCACGGATTGAAGATGGATCGAAATCAACAGCATTCTCGTTTATCTTCCCACGCTCCCACTTTCGGGATCGTTTTGTTTTTCCGGTGATTTGAATAGCGCATGCTTTTCACCTTTCCAGTCTTCAAACACAGGATAGTCCCATGAACTCGTGTCGGAAAGGCGATCCATACGTGTGAAGCGAAACGCATGAACGAAGGATGCTGGGGACGTGCCATCCGTTTTGGGATCGGGATCGCCCAATTGCTTGGCGATGGTCTGTAAGCAGTGTTGCATGGCTGTGATTCGCCGGTCCGTTTTGACATTGGACAGACAGAACAGCACGCGCATGACGCCTGCGTCGAACTGCTGAAAGTAGAGCTTCTGATCGTAGTACAGACGATACGCCGTGAATTTGGCGTTGATTTTGTGGGAAATGCTTTCGGTGCCTCTATCGGCCTCGATGAAGAGCGCCGCGCGGGCGTCCGTACTATCGTTTCGTCTGCCGACGAGAAAAAGGCCATCCGGGCGGTGGTCATGCACTGCCTTCGTCTTTTCATCCTGCAACTGCTGCCAAAGGACATAATTCAAATGCTTGTCCCGCTTGGCTCGCCGTTTCGGCTGCTCGATCTGCTGCCATTCGGGGATGTAGCGATGAATCGCTACGTGCGGGTGATGCTCGGCGCTTTTGGCCAATGCAATACGGATGTCGTTTGTCAGGAGGGTGTGCTTCCAGAAAAACGACAGCGCCCGCGACCCGCGTTTCGAGAAGGGAAGCTTGTCGACGGTGGTGTTCAGTTCGTGCGCGATTAATCGCCAGCCCATCGGGCCGAGTGCGTAACAGTTTTCCTCTGCGACTCCCGTACTCAAGGGCTTGACGAAATCCAGCCGCACCAACTCTCTGAGCCGTCTAAGCACGACCTGTCTGCTTCTTTCCAACAACCGTGCCAGCTGGCCGGTTTGTAGAAAATGGTATTCGAATAACAGCCAGACAATCGGGATATCGCCATCGGTAAACATCTCAGAATCCCTCCGGGGTTTTCTTCTTCTTTTTCAATTCCGCGAGAACCTTTTCGGAAAGCTCAACCAATGCAGGCTTCTCTTCGAGCGTCACCGCAGGCGGCGCACATTCTTTTTCGAGCAAGGCCTTGTAATCGGTTTTGCCGAGCATGAGATCGAACTCGGTGGGCATGTCGTCAGTGCGGAATTCCGCCACCGCGCCGGTCACCTTGTCGAGCATGGTCGCGTGGCGGGCTTTTTGGGTAGCGAGTTTGTAACTCTGGGCCCTGGCATCTTCGTCTATGGAGTAGAATTGTCGGGTCTTCTTTCGGGTGCGCCCATAAGAGATGCCAAACAGTTCGCTAAACGTCTCCGATTCCGTATGGGTGCGGCTACGGGTTTCGGTTCGGGTTTTTCCTTCCGACACCCCTTCCGTCAGGCTTTTGCCCACGCTCTTGCTGACGCCCTGAATGACGGACAACCCCTCGCTGACGCTCTGGCTCTGGCTTTCGCTGTGGCTTCCTCCGATGCTATTCGTAAGAGAGTGGCTGTGCGAATTCGAAGTGGCTTTGCCCTTTCCGTTGGCCACGGATCGGCTGGCGGCGATGACTTTCGAAATAGCGTTGGACAGATGCGTGCCGACGCTGTGATTGTCGGAGACCGATTCACTTGCGCCGCTGCTCTGCATGAAGCGCATGCCGCGCCCATCCGAATCGAACACCAGCATGTCCGAAAGACCCTCGTTTTGGCTTCGCCCCGTCGAGCGTCCGCTCGTGCGTGATTCGCTTTCGCCTCTGGCTTCGGTGGTGGAAAACCCAGTCCCTGTGCCTTGGACGGTGGTTTCATTTTCGGAAACCGTGATGCTGACGCCTTCCGTATCCGATTCGGCGCGCGTCCAATTTTCACCCTCGGTGATGGTCAATCCATGGCTTTCGAATCGGGCTTTGCTGACCCCCTTGTTTTCCGTATATGAAAACTGCAAGCCATTGGAGAGCGTGTGCGTCGTGCTTTCGGAATTCGCCAGGGCACGCCCGGTGGCGTCCGAAATGCCTTTCGAGCGCGACCATGCACGTGAGAACTGGATGGTCTCGGATTCTTCGATGAGTTCCTGTTTGAGGGTTAACCCAAGTGGAAAATACGTGCGATAGGCCGCATCGAAGGAATCTTCGGTCGATAACTGGAAATAGAGGTGTGTGCCTGCGTTTCCCTGAATGCTGCGCAGCATTTTGTCGCCGAGTAAATTTTTCAATTGGGATTGGTCTTGGTGGCTTAAGATCATGCAGTAGCCATAGTTACGTATGTATGATATTGCTGTCATATAGTAGTCGCTTAGCAAATGATGGAACTCGTCTGCGTATACCGTGAACAAATTCTTGCGCTGTTCGGGAGTTCGACGCTCACATATTGTGTGGATTCTATTCAATATAAGTCCGCCTAGGATACGTTTACTTTGGTAGTCATGACAATGGCTAAGATCGATCAAAAGGAAGCCGCCTTCGTTGACGATTTTGTAAAGATCCAGATTACTATGTCTGGCTGATAGAAAGTTGCGTACGATAGGGTCATTTTCGAATTGGCCGATGCCGGTGTAGGTCGAGAATAGGATATCCCTCAGTTCCTTTCCGGTGGCCCGAGCGATGAATTTCTGATAATAGTCACGCACAAATTCCAGCCTCAGAACACGTCCTTCCGCACGCGCCTGATTGTCGAGGCGTGTAATGAAGTCCTGCAACTGGCTTTCATTCATGTCGAACATGGCGGGAACATCAAGGATTGTCGCGCCCAACTCGCAGGCCAGACTTATACCTGTTCTGAAGTTTAGTTGCCGAAGCTTCTGTTGATTCAAGCCGCTGGAATCGCCCGAGCCTGTGTTCTCGATCAGATCGAAGCATTTCATAACATCCGACGTACAGTCTTCGGTACTCATATTGTTGACACGCTCGATGGGATTGAAATGGTATTGGGGAATCGATTGATCCGATTGGTGATCTTCAAATGTCAAGATCTCGACTTTATCGAGTCTCTTCTGATAATGTTTCTTGATACGCTTATTGATAATGCGGTATTGCGTCCGCGCCTTCAAATCGGCAAAACGCCGCAAAGAGGCCACATATTGCCTAACGTATGGCACGAATGTTTCAATAAAATCTATGGCAGCATAACCGTGAATATTATTCTCTATATCTTGGCAAGCCATATCGGACATTAGATAGCTTTTTCCCGATCCACTCACTCCGAGAATGTAAACATGGCGCTTGCGTGCCTTGTACGATAGCCACAGAGGTTCGCCTGAGTCGATGCGTGCACCCAGGCGAACGCCCTGCGGCTGGTTCTTTGTTTTACATTCCGGTCGTTTCTTCATGAGTTGCCCTCAAAATCCCATCGGCTGATCCGCACTCGTTGCACTACCATTGCTGTTTCTCGGCTTTGCCGCAGGTAAATGGTTCTCCTGCGGTTTCGGTTTGGCCGCCATTGGAACTCGCTCCGGCATGCGGAACAGGCTATTCGAATGTCCCGAAGAATTTTGCGGCGGCTTCGGAATCCCGCTCGACTGGCGAATACCGGAGGCCAGGAAATTCAAGATAAGCAAAACGGCGAAATTGATGATGAAGTCGACCGACAACGAGTATATTACCGCATAATAAAGGTATGATGTGCTTATGACGGCTTCAAAGCTACCCACGATGCGAAAACTCGGCGTTTGAATGGGAAGGCTTCTGATTTTCTCGGCGGCGTCCAGAATCATGGCTTTGGTTTCTGCCATGGGCTGCTTGAGCGCAGCCAGAACTGCTTCGGTTTCCGGATCGCTTTTAAGAAGATACAGGCGGTCAATCCGTTCGACTTCGGCGATGATCGGCGATACTGCATCTTTTTGCAGATCCAGAAAAAGCCCTTTCAGAGTCGAATACAACGGAGCAAGGCGCTCGTATTTCTCATTTGTGGTCTGTGAGCGGTCGTTGGCGATCAAACGCAACTCGTCCAAAAGCCGCGAGCCCTTGGTGTGCAGGCGTTCCGTCTGTTTGATCTCGGCCTTCAACGCCTCTTCCACACGGCCATAGCCATCTTCAAGCCCTTGCACTGCCGCGACGATTTTTCCGGGTCCGCTACGACCGGAAAGCAAGCCGCCCGTGCGTTCGCGCTTGGCCGCGCTTTCGAATACGCTTCGCGCGCTGATGAGAGGAGGAAGAATAGTTTCGAGTTGCCAGCGTTGCTTGATGAGGTGCGTATAGGCCGCTTCCGCGTTCTCGATGGTTTTCATGATGAGGTAATGGCGGGCCTGATTGCCCACGGCCCCAATACCTCCCAGAGTGCTTGAGATCGAAAGAACGAGGAAAAGATAGAGCACCAGACCGAACCAGAGCTTTTTCTTTTCCTGCGGTGAAGTGCAGCGCGGCAATTGCTGGAAGAAGAAAATCCATCCTCCTGTACCGATGGCTGCGGCGAGAAAGGCCTTGACGAAAATCAGAACCTTGCTCTCAAAGTCGCTCGATGGGGCGTCGCCGAGCAGGGCGAAAATCACGAAGATGAAGGATGCGATCTGTGTCGCAAGTACGACATACGGAGAGGCCTTGTTCCATTTGTAATAGGCTTGCGGATTTCCGGGCATGGGAATCCCTCCTTTTAGAATCCCGCCACAACGGCGGTGGTTGAGTGATCGTCGTTGCCGTCAGGGGACAATGCCACCCAATTCGACAGAAAATGGCGCAACGCTATGCGCTTGAACTGAGTCATGCTGTTGATCGCAAACCAATCATCGCCGAGTTCCGCCGAAGCCGCCTGCAACCAGCTCGTCGGCCAGCCTTCGCCCTCTTCGTAGTCGCGGTTCATGTGTGCGTTGAATTCGGCCTCGAATGCCGGAAGCCGTTCGATGGCCGTTGCCAAAAACGCAAGCTGTTGATGGATCGTGTCCGGATCGGGATGAATCGGCAACTCCGCCTGAAGACTGTCGTGCATTCCGTACAGTAACACTTCGGGATCGTTCCAAAGGTCGGAATCCATCTGAAATGGAGCGAAGATATCCTCCACGCGAGATGTGGACTGCCGTTGCAATTCGGCGACATCCGCGAAATCGGCGTCGAAAACATCGCCTTCCTGTGTGCTATCGGTTTCCTGTGCATAACCGCGCGAATCGAAAGGGTCATGCGAAGCTTGGTAATTAAGAAGGAGAGGTTCCGATTCGGCTTCATGCCACTCCGAGTCGATAGCCTGCTCTCTCGGCTCCAGATGGATGATCGGATGGAAATAGCGCTCGATGTCCGGCAATGCGCGGAAAAAGAAAATCAGCAGGAGCTGCTTGAGGTAAAGCTCGTTATTTCGCAGATCCGCCGGATCGGCGTAGCGGACGTTCTGGCTGGTCTTTCTGAACAACTTGCCGAAAGACAGCGTGTTCAACACCCGCGCTGTGTACAGGGCGGGATGGCTGATGCGCTCGGCGCTAATGACGGCGTCCACCTGACGAACCAGTTCCTTGTTTTCGCCCGTTAGGTACGCGGCGAACATGGGCGAGATGAAGCAGTCATTGACCTGCCCGGCGCAGTCGTTCAGCATCAATGATACCATGTGAAGGCGCTTGTACTGATTGAACGAATCCAGATCGCGGTAAAACGTGCTTGCATCCGGATACTGTCCGAAATCCTTTTTGTATTTCGCGGCCAAAGGTTCGGCCATGAAGCGATCCGTATCCGAGGCAGACTCGCCTGAGCGAAAGGCGTTGATTGTGGGATAGGCGCAGGTTTTGACGGCATTGTGAACACGCTGCCGCAAAGAAAAACTCCTAAGCATAGGCCTCAGCATATCGATGAGAATCCCAAGACCGATAGAGGCCACCGAGACGGCCAGCGTCAGGCAGATTCCGGCCACAATGATATCGATCAACCTCAACACACCTTCATAGGCCATCGCAATGATGGGCACGACGATCAGGACAACGCCTTCGATTACCTTGACGACAATGAAGAGAACGAGTCCTCCGCCAATAATCACTCCGAGAAATTCGCCCCCTCCTGGTTTCGAGCCGCCATTTCTGTTTCCTTGAGCCGACATGGCCCACCTCCTTTTTCTCCTTCGTATGAAGGTCATAAAATAAATGACGCCCGCGTCTCCGTTTATAGGATCTGCGGGCGTCGCGAAAAGAACCGTGCAGAATTCAATCCCCAAGGCGCGTCTGATGTGGCGATTGGGGATTAACCATTTATCATGGCTTCCCCAAATGAGTATTGGCGGTATTTTCCTAAACAACAATGTTTCTGAATATATTTTCATCGTAAGTCTCCAGTTGTTTGGTATGGTTACGATATAACTGATGGTATTTCATCATAGGTGCGGCCATCCAAGACTCGACCAGCCTTTTTCTTGTGAACGCCTCCCCATTGCTTAAAAAAGAACGGAACATGCGCCTCATGGCATTGGTTACGGACGTCCAACACCCATTCCCGTTCCATTGGGCGAGCTCCCGGCCCCGATTCCCCTCCGACGATGACCCAATCAATGCCATCAAGTGGCAAATGTTCAAGCGGGCTAAGCAGAGGTTCGAGGGATAAGAATTTTAGATGAGCACCGGTTTTCCGCAGATTCTCAATTCGATGCACACAATCAGCGTTTTCAACCGTAACACCCATCCAAATATGGGATGACCAGGGCAGATCACTACTCAACTCGGCGAGTCGGCTAGATCGCTTCGTCAAAATCTGGTATTGATGCCAGTCCGCTTTGTTCATGATTTCGAATACCCGTTGGATGAACTCCATGGGTACATCTTGATGAAACAGATCGCTCATGCTGTTGACGAAGATTCGTTGCGGCTTTTTCCAGGTTAGCGGCTTATTGAGCATGTGGTCATGTAGGCTTACCTTAAATCCGTTAACATAGTTCTTCTGCCCCATTCCCTTAAGGCGTTTTGCCATTCGTACGGCGTAGCAGTTGATGCAGCCGGGGCTGATTTTCGTGCAACCCGTGACCGGATTCCACGTCGCTTCCGTCCATTCGATAGTCGATTTCGCGCACATTGAATTTACTCCAGCCATTGTGTGGGTCGTGAATCACTCTTGGGATTGTAAACTGCGACCTTGTTACCAGCGTATTCGCTGAAAAGCATCTCACCATCATCAGTTACCGCCATACTGATAACCATCTCAGGATTTTCTTCATCGATTCCACACCAAATGGGTAGTGTGGCCTCTAGGTCAAACAGATAGATCGGCCACGGTTCTTTCTCCACGCTGTAATCCGCTGTAACAGCCAAATACTGTCCATTATGGGAAACTGTATTCCCGCTCCATCGGGCGGAAGGGATTGGAAATGAACCGGGCTGGGGACAATGATCTTTCCAGTAGATTGCTCCACTGGAATCATGGTCAAAGCTCAAGCCGTTCAACGTGCCATTGCTGAACCACACGTCGAAAATCCACGCATTGGTAGCACCAATTTGCTTCCGTTCGATTTCCTTTTCGTTATCAATTTGGATGGTTGAAATGAAACCGTCTTCAACCGTGAGGATACACGAGCCGTTTTGTGAAAAACCTGCCAAATCGGAGGCCATGTGCTCGCCTGGAAAGCACTGAATTTTCTTTAACTGTGTTCCATTGTTGATTTCAAGGAGACTCACATAATGTTTACAGCCAGCTATAATCGCGACCTTTTTTTCATCAGGTGAAAATGCAAGGCGGTTGCCGGGCTGATCGGCAAAATGCGACCAGACAAACCGGAGGGAATCAACATCATAAGCGTCAAGACCATCCGATTGGTAAGCCCAGCCTCCCAAGGCAAAAAGGAATTTTCCACTCGGAGAAAAACAGAGATGATCTCGCATCGCATCAGATAGAACCATAATCTGCTGCCTTTTCAATAGCTTAAGGTCAGGCAGTTGATAGATGGATATGGTTTCACAGCAGGAGAATGGTCCCACACCATTCCAAGCGAGCAGTCGATTTGTCCGGTCAATTGCCAAAGTCATGTTTCAACCCCTTTCTTTAATAGACAGAACGATATTTTTGTTCATTGCCTGCTGCATTGCGATTGGTAAGGTCGATTTCGCTTTTTATTTGACGCAGCAATACGCGCAACAGTCGGCCAATTCACGACCAGTTGCCGTGGCGTGAGTGCTTTTCGGGATTTCCGGCAAGTGCAGAACCGTATATGCGTAGAATGCTTGCAAGGAGAAAAAAAGTAGGAAGAAGAAAAGGACAACTGTTTTCAGGATTCTTTGACTCATGGCTTGCTCCTCCATTTCCCATTGTAATACAGGCACTTAGGAAGAAGCGCCAAGACCACATGTTTGGATCACGTCAACCTTTAAAGGCTGGAATTCCGATCCGTCGCATGGTAATCTTTGCCTGGGAATCCGTTATTGTAGTGACGCTGATGCCAACCAACAGTCGTCACTACTTGGAAACCCAACGGCGAGAGCGCTTCCTCTGATTGTCAAAGCGTAATCGTCAGGGCCGTTCGTGCAAGGGACGGCCCACTTATCAGCGACTAGTGTTCTGATACCATATCATGAACACTGCGTCAAGCTGCAATGCAGTATTTTGCCGTTAATTGCACGTATCTTATTGTTTTTTTTGCTGTTTAATGGAATTTCTGATATAATATCTAGAACATTTAATTGCTTGATGGCATCAAGACAAATACTTTTGTAAGTTTGGAGAGGATGATGAAGCTAGAAACATTATTTGAACGATATGTAGGAAAAGAAAAGCCATTCAACAGTTTTAGAGAATTGGCTATCGCCTCTGAGATCAATCGATCAACTCTAAGCAAAATTCGATCAGGTACATATACTCCCAATCTACAGCAACTTAGAGGGATCATTCATGCAATTTGCCAAAATCTACCCGGCAACAATGATTTTGATGTCCTGATTGCTTTTTCAAAATACTTTGATTTGACTACAGGCAAAAATCTTTATGATGCACATCGTAAAGAACCAAGCAATTACGTTAAACGGCTTATGGACTATCTGACGGTTGGCATATTGCCACAGGTAGGATTCGCTGAAATTGAAAAAGATGAAAGAACCGGTCAAGCAATAGGACTAAAAGGATTCCTTGTAGACCTTCTTTTTCAGATAGCAAACTATGGAAAATTCAGCATAGTCTTTCATAAGAAAAAAGAAGTGGGTAGAAAAGCCAAACATGGAAGTTCTGACGAGTATAACGACCTAGAGGGGTACCACGAAACACTTTTCGCTTTAAACCGCAACGATAATGTTCCCGATTTCGTGATTGGCACCTGCACACCGCTTCGTTCTAGAAAAGAAAAAATAGCATTCAGTTTGCCGTTCCTTGGACTTCGATTCCCCGTATCGATGATTTTCCTCAACTATGATTCATCTTCCAGCAACGACATTCATTTCTCAGATATTGTAAACGAGAATGTGCTACGCAGAATCTGGCCTATTGGTTGTGTTCGTTCTGAAGTTGGCCACGAGTTCATACGTACCAATTTGCCGTGTAATCTTATCGAAAAGAGTGCTTTGGGGGGAAATGTTATCAAACTGTATGACGCTTATGATGCAGAACAATTTGCAAAAGCATTGAGGACCAGGGAAATAAACTCCGTTGTAGCGGATGGACCTCTGATTGATGAGATTAAAACGTTTTTAGAAGAACACGACCCCGTACAATACATTTTACGTTCCAATTCCAATGTCAACTCTCGTATTGATCCAACACATTTACACCGTTATCCCATATGCTTTGCAATGGCTAAGGACATAGAATTTGTGAACCGATTCAATCAAGCCATGCTCGATTTCTATTTAGAGTGCCCCGAGTCCATTGCTGCATTATATGAAAAACATTTTAATGCTGTATTTCACTACAGAGCTGATCTGAAAGATGACGGTGATAGAGAATTGACAGGAGAATTACATAAGCTTGAGAAACAAGCCTTATCAACGCTTGACTCTATCGCACGAAGGAAACAACACAATGATAATAACAGCAACAACCAATAACTTATTTCTACTTTCGAAAATATGTTAAACACGTTTATATATAACCCGTTGGCAATCGGCGTATAGGCGGAGCCGCGCCACCAAGTGGCGTGCGGCTCGTCCGTCCACTTGGTGGCGCGGGTATGCGCGACGATTGCCTCTGTAAACCCGAGAGACCGTTTTCCGCTACAGTATAATCCATTCCATGTATTCAAAACCCGTCCCGAAACCCGTCTCACCGAATTGGTGTTCGATCATGGATTCGAATACGTAGTTATCTAGCTAGAAGTAATTCAGTAATTCGGGCGGGAATTAATTTAGTGCGTGATTTGTTCAATCGTGTAAGCCTGAATTTTAAAGGAGGACACGATGGGGCGAAAAACAGACGATATGGATCGTGGGGGTTACGAGGATAGCTATGATGAGGAAGTCAACGAGCTTCTGGATTATCATCGGCAGGCACGTGGGCGGCTTTCCCGCAAGTGGTCGGATTCCGAGGGCAAGGCAGAGGCTGTTGCCTGTCCGAAGTGCGGCATGGATGCGTGGGTAAAGAAGTACAGAGTAAAGCGAACGATTGTGACTCGCTTCGGAGAGGTTGCTGTCTTTCGCAATTACCATGTCTGCCGTTGCGGCCACGGTTTTTATCCGCGTGATATCGAGATGGGTTTCGATGAAGACAATCTGTCGCGGGACGTCTTGAAACAGGTATTGGATTTCGTGGTGACCGATACCTTCGAGGCCTCCCGCGAACGACTGGAACTACACCACGGAATCCGTTTGTCGGCTACCAAACTCAAGCATGTTTTCGAGCGCAAGAGCGCACCGTTTGCGGATTGTGAACGCCCGTGTCCGGTGCTGGAATTGCCTGTCGGTACGAAACGGGAGCATTCTCCGATAATGATTCAGGTCGATGGTTCGATGATCCGGCATACGGATGGTTGGCATGAAACCAAGCTGATGAGCGTACAGGCAATGGGTAAAACTGAACGTGTTTATCTGGCCGATACCGGTGACAAGGATCGCTTTGAGGCTCAGTTGAGAGAGTCTCCGGGCTTCGCCAGATTGAGAAAGCGGGAGGTGTTCTGGATTGCGGACGGAGCCCCGTGGATTTGGAAGATGAAAGAACGCTTGTGTCCCAAAGCCTACGAACTGCTTGATTTCTATCACGTAGTAGAACATGGCGAGGCGGCGGCAAGCCAGGCCTATGGTGAGGATAGCGATGCGGCTTCATGCTTCATGAACGCCCTGACGCATCGGTTGATCTGGAAGGAAAAAGACGCGGTTTTCGATCTTGTGAAAGAGCATATCCCGTATCGACCGCGCAAGAAAATCGACAAGCACCGCGCACAGAGTTTCAGGAATTTTCTGGATTATCTGGAATCGAATCGGAATCGTCTGAACTACCGGGAGTTTCTAAAGCGAGGCTGGCCTATAGGCAGTGGATCTATCGAAAGCTCACACAAAACGGTCTTGCAAAAACGAATGAAATTGTCTGGAATGATGTGGTCTAAGAAAAACGCGCAACGCATGGCGACTTTGCGGGCCTTGAGATCATCGGTGGGACCGACGACGTTTGCCAAAGCTGTCTTTGATTCCATAAGAAAGGCTGCTTGAGCGCACTTTGAAAATTCCCGCCCCAGTAATTCCCTTTCGAAGTAAAATTATGGACGAGCACGGTCATTTCAGTATAAGATATGAAATTGAAAGCCAAGTTGCACCCGCCGGATTTCTAGATTCCATCTGGATAGATTAATCAAGCCCTCTCTTTACTAAAACGAGAGGCGCTTTGTACTTGCGCGACTTAACCCTTTCCCTGATGAGAGTAGACCTCTACGACAAACTGAAAGCAATGGGTGTTCCGATGGACGAGATTCCATCGGTTTACCGCCAACTCGATGGCATCGCCGACATCATTTTCGACCTGTGGCTGGAAGAAAACAACAAAGGCCATAAACCCGAAAAACCGCAAGCATAAAACGAAAACCGGTACTCGATTAATGGTAAACTACACTGAGAATAACGATTTCCCATGACTAAGACTTGTATCATCTATTGTCGCGTTTCGACCCAAAAACAGGGACGTCACGGCGAGTCCGTTGAAACACAAGAACGCAACTGTAGGCTCTTTGCCCAGCGTAATGGGTACGGTATAGAGAAGGTCTTCGTGGACAACTATTCGGGGCGCAAGCTAAACCGGCCTGCCTTTAATGAGTTGAGGCAGTACGTAGCGGATCATTCGCATCAACTCTCTTACATCATTTTCAGTGATATCGACCGTCTTACACGTGAGGGATCGAGCGCTTACGAGCGTTTCAAGGAAGAAGTGCGCCAACACGGTGTCGATCTTATTGATATCTTTGGACTTATCCAACCTCCGGTGAATACGCTGGCCCATACGGGCTTCGAGTACGAATGGTCGGTCATGCATCCAACAGCGATTGCAGAGAAATTGAAAGCAGATGTCGCCCAAGACGAAGTACGCCGAATCCTTACACGCACTATAGGAGCTTCAATAGAGTACACTAAAAAGGGTTATTGGCTGAGGCAACCGCCGGAAGGTTATCTGAACAAGAAGGTCTATATCGACGGCAAACGGCGCTCCATCCTAGTCCCTGACCCGGAACGCGCAAAGTACATCCGGCTGATGTTTCAGATGCGGGCTTCCGGAAAATACACGGACAAGCAAATTTGCGAGCGTCTCAATGCGATGGGGTACCGCTCGCGAACACAAAATAAGTGGGATCGCAAGCACGCAAGGGTGATTGGGAAAAGCGGCGGGAGACCGTTGACTCCTCGCCAATTGCAGCGTTTCATTCGGCGACCGATATTTGCCGGAGTCATCTGCGAGAAGTGGAGTGGCAACGCGCCTGTACCTGCGAAATTCAACGGGCTGGTGGATTTGAACACCTTCAACAGCGCTAACGAAGGCGAGCTCTTTATCAAGCGAATGCTGGACGGGAGCCTCGAATTCGTGGATGTTAAAAAAACGATTCACGCAAGCGTAGCTACACGCACTGCAATCCCGAATTCCCGTACAAATCCATCGTGCGTTGCCCCAAATGCGGCGGGTCGTTCAAGGGAAGTATTTCCAAGGGAAAGTGCGGGGTGCGCTATCCCTTTTACCATTGCAGTCGAGGTCATCGCTATTTTGGTGTGAGCAAGCGCCGACTGGAAAACGATCTGGAGCGTTTCCTTGAGCACCTCGAATACCGGGAAGGGTTCGTTGAAGTATTGGAAGACCTTCTCGTGGATAAATACCGCCAACGCGAGCGGGATATCGTCAAAATGGCGGAGGACATCAACCGTCATGTAGCCGAGTTGGAAGCTAGGAAGCTGGCCGCGATTGAGAAGATTCTTGCCGTTGAGAGCGACCTCGTGCGTCGCGAGTTGGAAAAACGGGCGGAAAATATCGAGCGAGAGATCATAGATGCGCGGGAGCAGCGAAATCAAATCGAACTCACGGAAAACGACATCCGGGATTTCATCCAATTTGCGAGAAAGCTGGTTGAGAAGCCGCAAAACCTGCTATTGAAGGTCGAGGATTGGAGCCTGAGAGAGGCGTTGTTCAATCTGGTTTTCGATGAAATGCCGACTCTCGACGATCTACGAAATGGAACTCCGAAACTTTCGCATGTCTTTGCGCTTTCCAAGTCCTTCCATGAGGGCAAATTCCAAATGGTAGGGCCATTGGCATTTCGGTGGAACTCCCTGTGCGAGGCGGTTAAACAGTGGGTGAAGGTGTGGCGCAACTGGAAAACGGAGTTGAAACAGGCTTCTTAATGGCACCGGAAAGTGGAACTATTAATGTGTAATACTATATTTGGCACGGTTCGGCCAGATACTATTTTATTCCAATGCTGATACTTCACAGCCATGGAAATGAATTAAGTCATTTTATGGCTAGTTACTTAGATAGCATCAGTTAGAAATTGATGATGATTGGTTTATTGCTTGGACCTGTCTTGACGAACTTCACACGATAGTTGGATTGAGTAGGACTATTTAGCAGAACACTGTGATGAACTATGCTTAGACGATACTTTCTAATTCCAGACACCAGGAATATATTGTTTCTTGTTTACAATGGTATCCACGAGTTTTAGTGCAACACGATAGAACTCGTTACTATCCTTTTCGGAAATATACTTTTCTCCACATCTCTGTTCCCATAGGGTACAGAATTCTTCTCTGTTGTTCGATTCAATAATGCTTCCAAGGTAGACTTCGAGTTCTTTGCTTGTAGACGATGATAAGATCAGTATAAATACATCTTCGTCGCACAGAAGTTTATAATATCCAAGCTTCAATATCATTTTCCATCTATCCGATCTTTCCTTGGTGTTCTTCCATGCATTGATAAATAGTTCTTTTACCTTAGCTGTTTTAGAGTGGTTATGTCTAGCAGCGAAAGCGAAAAAAGAGTTAAATATTGCCTCGCTGTCTTCAGTTAGAGCACATCTTTCAACTAAATACGCATCTTGCCTTGAAATACTTTTTCTTGATGACTTGTATCTTAGTAATGCCATGGCCTCCCTCATAAATAATAAATTACTTGTCATAATATCGAGAATCAGTATTGTTGCATTTTGGTGTTCTTTGTTGTCAAAACATTTGATATATTCATGCACTTGTATGACGGAAATGATACGACTGGAAAGGGCGTCTTCAATCAGTTGATCGATGAACTCATTGTTGTTTTCTTCTGCGATGTATAGTAGTTTACAAGCGATCAAATACTCAATAATTCTCTGGTGGCGAATCTTAATGCTATTTCTACTGATTGGATGTGCTATTACAATTCCTTCGGATAACAATGCCCTCAGTATATCTTCATAGTAATCAGTAAGGGAGGGATGTTGATCGCGTAGCATGATTCTGAAGTTATTATGAGATATGATATTATCGTCAGCTTCTAGGCATAACAGTGCAATATTAATTAATATATTCCGCAATATGACCTTATTTACCAGCGGAATAGACCGTTTGTTGAGAATGTTGTCGTAAATGCATTCAATGTATCTCCTGAGAACATATTCTTCAAATATGTTGTTAAGATCTATGTTGATATTCCCCCTGTTTGTGTGCGAGAATATCGATAAATAGAAAGGAATTGACAATGTCTGGAAAGTGGTCTCATCCATCCCTTGATTGAAAGTATATCCATAATACGAGGAATACTTGTCCAAAGCTTCTATAAACTCTGTTTTGCTAAATCTCGAAAATCGATTGATGTATGTTTTGGTTTTGTATTCCTTTAGTACGGACTCCCAATCACGCCAATACTCATCTCTAATTAAGAATATGATCGCAATCGGGAAACATGGCATGTCTCGTCGGGAGAATGCAATATCATTCAGTTCTGAAATTTTCTTAACTATCGAGATAACTTCCCTGCTTTTTCCACGAATCCATGTGGCTTCATCAAGCGCATCAATAATGTATACTAAAGGTTTGTCTGTACAGATAATCATATTGAGGATACTTGCTTCCTCTGCATTTTGGAATAAATGGCAAAAGTCGTCAATATTGGATTCATATGCTGATCTACACACTACAATCGCATTGCTAGTTGTGGTAGCAGTGTTTGCTACAAAGGAAGTTTTTCCTGCTCCAGAAATATCTCGAATTATAGAGATTTGAGTTGGAGCTTCTCGACGATGGGCAGTCTGTCCACGATTTTCCTTCTTTACACCACCTCGTACTATTAGTCTTGTTGGCTTAAGATTATGTATTAATTGTGTTGTAATCTCATCTATTTTTCGATGGACATAAACACCTTTCAATTCTTCAGGATAATGTCTGCCAATAAATAGACTGCTAGCTTTTTTTGAAAACTTCGTCAGCTCTAGCTCAATTCCCTCTACATACTGACGCTTGATGCTGCCAAAATTCGGAATAGGATCATATTTTATATGTATCTGCAATTCCATGAGTTTTAAAAAATAGTCTATTGGAATCGGAAAAAACTGAAATTTGTCCCAAATCCCATCATGCATTATTATAATCGGAATGTTATTTCTGTTTAATTCTTTTGCACTTTCAATCATTCCAACATCTACAGGGTTCAAGCTACAAAATATGCCGTGACATGTTCCTCTTCTTCTCCTAAGCTTCAATTCAAAATCTTCCCAATCAGAGCTATAGCGACGTATCCTATTAGATTTTGCCTTAGCTTCAATGAGATATGGTATCCCATTTATCGAAGCGACACCATCAATTTGCTCGCCAACGGAACCTGCAGAAGAAGCACGGAAAAATTCTTTAATGTATTTCTCAAATGCATAGCCTCGTTTGGCTGCATCTCGAATATTTTTAATACTCTTTAATTTATGAACCATCATTAAAATCCTCGAAATGGATAGCTCTATTTTGGGGCGAAAGCTATGCTGAATAGTATTCACCGCTTGAGGTAAAGTCAAAAACTTTCTAAAAACTGCTTGAAACCGGTATTCCCCATATCAACTTCCGAAGTTGATATGGGGAATACCGGCTACATCGTCATGGCGAAAACACTGGAACTCCTGCTTCGCAGCAGTCAAGTGCCGCCGTCCGTCCTTCTGCGCGTGGACGAAAGAAAATCTTGGTCGAGTCGATTGGGTCGAGGAGAAGGTCTCCGGCAAGGTCACGTGGCGAACGCGCAAGATCGGACGGCTTCTCTTCGATTTGTTCGATGGCGATCACCTCATCGTGCCCGAACTTTCCCGCCTGGGGCGTTCCATGCTGGAATGCGTGGAAATCCTTTCCATCGCCATGCAACGCGGCATTCACGTTCATTCGGTGAAAGGCAACTGGCAACTCGACGACACGATCCAAAGCAAGATAATGGCGATGGTGTTCGCGATGGCCGCCGAAATCGAGCGGGATCTGATTTCACAACGCACGAAAGGGGCCTTACGAGCCCGCAAAGCAGCCGGAAAGCCGCTTGGACGCCCGAAGGGACCGGGAAAAAGCAAACTCGATCCGTATCGTCCCGAAATCGAAGCGCTTCTGGCAAACGGCTCCACGCAACGTTTCATCGCTCGTCGCTACGGCACAACCGAAGCCAATCTGTCGCGGTATCTGAAAAAACACGGGATTAAGAAGGCGAAAGAGTCAACGCGAGGGTTCAGCGTAGACCCAACTGCACCTTGATTGCACCGTCTACGGCTTTCATGTCCTTGGCGGAAAGCGTGCCGATATGTTTGGTGAGGCGCTTTTTGCTGACGGTCGCGACCTGGTCGGCCATGGCCTTATGGCGCTTTCGCTTGACGGTAACATAGGCTTCACACGGAAACAGGCGCGAAACATTGCTCGTCAAAGGCACCACTTGAACACGGTTCAGTATCTTGTTCGACGCATCGACACTGACGATAACGGCAGGCCGCGTTTTCCGGATTTCTCCACCGATGGACGGGTCGAAATTAACCCACCAAACTTCACTTCGTTTCATGGTGACTATCGGTTATAAGGTTTTCAGACCATTCCAAGGCTTCCACTTCTCGGTCTTCATCCGCCGCCATCTCGCGATACGCGGCTTCAAGCTCGTCCTCGACGACGTGAGGCTTGGCCAAATCATTCAGGAATTTGCTGATCCGCCCCTTCCCGATGATCTTGTACAGCCCTTCATAGACTTGCTCTTCGATGCTGATGGTGAGTTTCTTTTGCACGTACATACCTCGATGAAATTAGGAATACGATCTGTACGTATTATACGTATCCATACGTATGAAGTCAAGGTGACTTAAAAGTTCGCCCAATTTATGACGACATTCCATATCGACAATCACCGAAACAAGCCGATATTTTTTTCCATTGTAATTACATGTAGTTGGCAGATTCATAATTTCGATCAGGCTGCGTCTGAAAAGTTCGCCCAATAACTTATTGGACGAACCTTCGTCAAGCTCTTTTTCGCATCCGGCCACTGCTTCGGATCGTCCAGAGATTCAACGGCGCTTCGCATGGCTTCCTCATTGGCGTGGCTATAGCGGCGAGTCGTAACGATGCTACTGTGATTCATCAATTCCTGGGCCACATACATCCCCACACCGCGTTTCTGGATTTCGGTACAGTATGAGTGTCGGAAGGTATGAGGCGTGATCGAACGCGAAATACCGGCGAGCTTTGCATACTTCGCGACAAGACGCTCGACCATCCGCGCCGAAATACGTGTTTTCCTCTGTGTTGTGAACAAAGCGTCTCCTACTGCGCTGGCATCGCTGTGGTCTATCCACTCGGAGAGGCAGCTGCAGACATTTTGGTTGATAGGCAGATCGACCGTTTTCCCACCTTTGCGGACGAGTCGCAAAATGCGGGAATTAGCGAAGTCAATCTGGTCCACATTCAGCCCGACCAATTCCGAAAGGCGGAGACCGGTATTGTATAGCGTGACGATGATTGCCCAGTTCCGGCTTCGCAATACGGTGCTGGCAGTTGATTTGATCGATGCAAGAATCGCGAGGTATTCCGAATAGGAGAGCGGTGTCGGTTCTGAATTCGGGACGCGAGCAAATTTGAATTTTCTTGTCGGGTCATCCTTGCTCGAAATATGGGTTTGATCCTTGAGGAATGAGAAGAAGGAACGCAAGCATGAAAGCCGCCGATTCCGATATCCTGGGGATGGAGAACGATTTGCCTCTGTGCTGTATCGAAGGAAGGACTCAACGTTCGAGCGTCTGAGTTTTCGCACTTCCTGATTCATTGCATGGTTGATCTTTGCAAATAGCTCAAGATCCTGCCGATACCCTCTAATCGTCCTTGCCGAGTAGTTCAGCGTCTGCAAATGTTCGGCGAATGTGGCTATTGCTTTTTGTGTTTCCATAATTCTCGCATGGTTAAGTCTCTAATGTTGAATTCCTTTTCAATCCTTCCTACCCCGCCCAGCATCAATAGTGCAACAAATAAGTTATTAGTTGCAATAACAATTGAGCAGGCTGTCAAGCCGATTTTTCAAAGTTCGGCGACTGGCGGAGTATAATAAAGATGGTTTCAAGAGAACCTGCCGAGAATCGAAATGGTCAATTCAGAACAGGCTTCGGCAGAGCCGCAACAGGTTCGCATCGCTTCAAGGCTATATTGACAAAAACACAAACAAAGTGTATACTCAATGTAGTATTTATCTCACGCCTTATGAACCTTCCAAACACACAGTACAAAGGGTTAGCCGACCGGCTTGCAACGCTGGATTCGGAAAGTGGTCGCATGGAATTGGTGGATGAAACCCTAAATTGCAGAGGAAAACTTCAGGCATTTATGGAAGCCCTGCCAAGGCTTGATTTAAGCGTATCGGTTCGCAATCTGATACTGGTGCTATTGGCTGCATTGATGATTACGGCTTGTGGTGATGGTAATTCAGATTATTCGGATGGAGACAGGGACGGGGACAATCCTATTACCGATGGAGACGGAGAAAACCCCGATGGAGATCAGGAAGCTATTGATGGAGATACTTCCGAAACAGACGGAGATGAAGAAATAACTGACGGAGACACAGTGAACGGCGATGGCGATCTTGTAGATGGAGACGCCGACGGAGATCAGGAAGACGATGGGGATATAGAAGACGATGGCGATGAAGTACCTCTTCCCTGTTCTCAATTCGGCCAAGAAGATGCATTGACGGTTACTCATCTTTGTTCTGATGGACAGCCGACCGTTTTCACTTTAGCGGAACTGGATGGAAGCGATCCCTATGCGGTTTACAACAATGTTTCGGTAAGCACGCAGTTTGAAGGCTGTGGCTGTGTGTTGGCTCGTCCAGCCTGTGATAGCCAGTTCAACGAGATGCTTACGGCCTGCGGAATCCGCTTTGTTGTGACCGAAGAAGATGGCGAGCTGTATGACACCTTGCATGCCAACTTCACTGACTTGTTCTTCCCTGGGGAAAGCCTTTCTCTCTTTACGATTGATCTCGATACAGACACGCCCATTGAGCTTTCATCTACACTTGCTGAACATCAAGGTATGCCCGGCACGCTGGCCACGGATTTTCGAGTGGTACGTTCCAGCCATAAAGCAAGAGAAGAAACAGAGGATGATTATATCGCCTACTTCAGGGACAAACTGCCTGAAATCGAAAATGTGGCCGCAATGGTCAATGGTTCAACGCTGACGGTTGACTTGAATGTCACGGATGATGGGCATGATGTATTCAGTGAAGCTTATCAGAACCACTTTTCTTCGGTGCAGGTTGAGTTCAAGGATGACGATACGGGAACGGTTTACAATTTAGACGAAACTGATATCGCCGGACAGTTCATGGCTGATTTTGAACCCGGAACATATAATCTGACAGTAACCATAGCGCCTGAGGGCATGGACATTTCGGAAAGCGAGATCAAAAGGAGTTTTTCTTTTACCATTGAATCTCAAGATCTTTGTGAAGACATGACCTGTGGTGACAATGCTTCCTGCATCGTCGATAACGAACAAGCCTCCTGTGAATGTGAAAGCGGCTTTGAAGGAAACGCCGATGTGGCTTGCATGGATATCGACGGCTGTGCCGATGATCCATGTGAGGAAGGCTTTGAATGTGAAGATGTTGAAGCGCCCGGTACTGGGTACTCTTGTAACGATATCGACGAATGTGAGGACGATCCTTGCCAGACAGGGGAAATCTGCGAAAACACAGAAGGAAATTATCAGTGTAATGAAATCGACGGTTGCAGTACCGAAAACAATCCCTGTGATGAAAACGCCACCTGCATCGATAACCCTGCTCCCGATACGGGAGCAAGCTGTGAATGCAACGAAGGCTTCAAAGGTGACGGTGAAACTTGCGAGGAGGTATTGCCACCGGAGGTGAGCAATTTATCCGTTGATACTCAAGGCTTCTGCGTTGCCGGTAGAACCTACCCGGTCACCTTCGATGTATTGAACATTGAAGATGTCGATGACTGTACTGTTACCGTTACGGTCAGATACGAAAACGGCTATGTGGCAGTTACTCCCGATGATCCGTATAACGGTGCCGGCACATTGACTCCGCTTGTTATGGAGGGCAACAGAATCTCCTGCAACTGGACGGCTCCAGATGTTGGAGGCGGCGAGGCTGTTTTGGCTGTAGCCTGTTCTAACGAAGATGGAACGGATAACGAAGAAACCGAGGTGATTTTTATACACTAAATAATCAGAAAGATTCCGATATTGGGTTAATTCATTTTAAGTGTTCCCCCCTGGTACAGCGAATAGTCTAGGAATCCCTGTCAGCTATTTTGAGCTTTCCGTCTTTGCTGATTGTGGAGGCGGCTGGACGGAATTCTTTTAAAGCGTGACTGAGATTCTGGCACCTTTTTCTTTTTGGCCTTTTTGAATGGCTGAACTTCGTCAATGAATGGCATGAGGTCCGAATTTAACTTGTAATAGAAAACTCCCCGTTATCTTTCGGTTGCGGAGAGCGAAGAGGATAACGTGAAAGCACTGTCAGTCTATACATATTCATTGCAGCCGACAATCATATCGTCGCAGCAGAATTTTCATCGGAGAGAATATGAAGTTTACGAATAGAGGACTTATTGCGAGACACATTTGCAGATTCTTCTTTCATATTGATCGAATGTTGGGGATGAACAGGAGGCAGTAGCGATTCCAAACGGAAGAGTTGTGCTTCTAGTTCTACATTCGTTTGCAGCAGGAGTGATTGAATCGTTGAGCACCCATACCGGAGCATAATTTTTGGCAACCGTTCCGCCATCTGGCGATGTACCAGTCTCGTCTCCGACCAAGGTTCGACAGATATTGCTGGTATCATTCCAGCTTCCATCTTCACAACCCAAACCGATATTCCCACAAGTAGTTGTACAATTTTCGCCAACGCTGGCTTTTGCATTTCCTAGAGCCCAGCATTCTCCGCCAGGGGTATAGTAGGTGTTCTTGTTCGAGTTTTTGTAGCCGCTAGCTTCATCACCACTCCTGTCGGTGTCGGTGGCGTCACCCACACAGGCCACAAGGAAAGGATTTTCCGGTGCGGGTATCGTAAAGGTTGTAGTGGCAATCAGTGGGGATTCGGCCACATTGAAATACAGCAGGTATGGAATCGTGCAAGTGATTGTGTACTCACCGCTTGCTGCATCTTCAGGAATTTGAAGTGTATCCGTATAAGCAGCCACATTCCACGATGAACTACCGGATACTTCCCAAGTGCAGTTATTGGTTACATTTTTCTCTTCAGGAGTCAGAGCGTCAAATGCACTGTCGCTGATTTCCGCTTTAAGGTTAAGGTTTTCCTTCTGTCTGACCATGCTCTGTCCCACGACAGAAAGAGATACAGACGATACCGTTGGCGGTATCAGATGATAGCTTTGGGTTTTCGTGTCAACTGTATGGCTTTCGTTGCTCGCCGTAAGGCTAATGTCGAAAACAAGACCATCTTCGCTTCCAGCAATATCGCCTTTTGGAACGGTGATGAAAGTTTCCTTTGCCGTTTCATCTTCGATCATGCCGTAACCACTGCCCCATTGATAGCTGACTTCACCATCCTCACTGGAAGGATCGGCACAGAGAAGAAGTTTGATGTCTCCGAAGGCCGCGTGCGTTCCGCCCGACAGATTCTTCTTATCCCAGCTTTCCAGCATCTGACCCGTGGCGCAATCCGCGCCGGTCTTTACCGCAAAGGAAATATCAAAGGCATCTTTGGTAATCACTTCCACACTTTTTGCCGGTGTGGAGGTACCGAAGGAATAATCGAAATGATCGGGATAGAGCTCGCCTGCACCGACCTCGACGGCATAAACGCATTTGCCCACGGTCAAGGGATTGATGGCAAACTCGCCTTCCATGCTGAAGTCGGTGTTTGTATCCCGATTCAGGCAAATCGAAGGAGTGTAGATAATGAGCTTGTAAGACAAAAACTCTCCTTCTTCCAATTCTTCCTCAAGTTCCTGTTGGTTCAGTACCGCCGCCGTAAAACTGAAATTGTTATCCGTGGTTCCCGCCACCAGCCGTGATGGAGGAGTTGGAAGATCCCATTTCGCCTTAGGCTTGTCACCGGGGGTATCCACAGCATCCTCGAAACTGATTTCCTCGCTCAGATCGTTCAAGACGGTTTGAATGCTCAAGCCCGAACGATTGCCGGATACATCCTGAAAATAGAATCGTACAGGATCTGCGGAAGGTATATAGGAAACCGTATAATTCCCGGTTACGCTATCCGTTGTAAAAGAAAGGGGCGTGTTGTCGGAAAGAGTCGAGTAGACTTGGGTGAAGGGCATTTCTATCTTTTCAAGCGTGACGGTACTTCCGCCCGCCTTCAAAATACGCGGAACGACAGTATTGTTGAGCACTTTCGGAAAGGCGGAGTGGTAATCTTCTTCGACCTCGGCAGAATCTGGAGTTGTAACCACGCTCAATCCGGTGACCTTCTTAGGAGCATCCGGGGTGATGTCGATGTAATCACCTTGTGTGCCATCGGCGATCATTGCAATAAGAATTCCAACACTCTTTTCCGATTCTGATTCCGGTTTTTCATAGACACCCACCTTGCCTGATCGCACGATCATCTCTACATGATCGGCATCCACTTTGAACTCCGTTCCTCTTACACCTGCTATTGCTTCACTGGTTTCGATGTTGAACTCGGAATCACTGGCCAGACGAACCACCTTGTTCCATACCTTTCCCCGACTGAGAAACAACTTGATTCTGGTGATAAGATTTTTCTCATCATTCTGCCCCACGATCATGTCTGATAATACGAGTGAGCTTTCGCCATCCAGATGAGATACGGACCCGTCACCGAAATAGATATCAGCAAAACCTGTATCGCCGGTTTCGACCGTATCGCCAGTGGCAAGAACGAGTTCTCTAATCTTGTCAGGATCGGTAATCTCCGAACCGTCACTGATGATCGTCACTCCCTCGAAACGCTGTAGTTTGGCCGTAAACACCAGATGATCGGGGCTATACGGCAGATACTCGCCTTTATCGACTACGAAGTTGGGGCTGTCGTAAGAGCGGATCAGGCTTGGCAAATGAAACCCCTTCGCAATATTTTCGGCAGTCCGGGCTTCATACGAACCTCCATCATCCCACACTCCGGCGACCTGAAAGTATTTTCCGTCTTTGCTCACCCCGTAAGCGTAGCGGCTACCGGTGCGGGGATCGGTAGGAACTTCCTGAAGATACTTCACGCCGAGCAGACTGTTGTCGATCATGCCTTGAATGAAAGAGGCTTCCTCGCAGTCATGGGCATAGGTGGCATCGGCATAGTAGCAGTTCACATTCATGTTCGTGCCCGGTTCGGGGATGGGATAGGAATTGTTGTGATCACGCCTGTACTGGTCTAGACCGTTGGCAATCGCAACCAGATCGGCCAACATCTTATTGTTCATGCTGCTTCGCTTCGCGCCCTGCACGCCAAGATACGCCGCACCGGAGAGCGCGCCGATGATTGCAACGACGACGATCAGCTCCATAAGACTGAAGCCGCTTTTAATGGTTTTGTTTTTCATGGGATTTTTGTTTTACAGACAGCCCTATCATACGCATTTTGCATTGAACTAGTCAACTGCAACGATACGTTCCTCTTTTCAAGAATTGTAGCATCCTTTATAATGCCTTTGATTCCGCCCGATAATCGCGAGCCGTTCAAGGCTTTAATCTTCTACTCTTATGTGCTTGAGAAAGCTTATCTCAGGCGCCCTCGCTATTATTTTCCTCGTTTCCCACGCGGCGGATCTTACGTTGGCAGCTATTCCATATCCCCCCAGCGGTTACTGCGAAAACTACAAAGCAGACCTCAATTACGACCGAACCCAGGTTCCGAATCGGCCCCTTTCGGATTATCTTGATCCGACCAATCCCGGCTTATCCACGGCGATCCTCAATCAGATCAAGGCCGATCAGCTCTGTATGCAGATCGCGGATGCCGAAAGATTGATCACTAAAACAAGCGATGTAGTCAAAAGAACTCAGCTCCAGAAAGAGCTTGAATCGCTGGAAGCCTTGCAGATTGAAGCGCTGGAGCAATTACGCCAATCAGGCGGTATCGAAAGGATCATTGAAGCAAGAGAAGGCGATGCGGATGAAATATTCGACACGATTACAGACAATGACGAAACCTCGCAAATTGCTGCACCTGCGAACGGGTCTTCCGCTCATTCAACCACGGCAAATGAAGAGGTGAAGAGCAGAGCAATTACAAGCGAGGAGTTAAACACGAAGTATCGCTATACACCTGTGTTTGAAACTGACACCACTGTCAGTGATGACGCCTCAGGTGATGACCGAACTTCCACGGATACGTCCCTTTCGGCACCGGTCAGCGCTATGGAAAGAACTTCCGACAATCAGGCAGCGTCTTCGAACGTGACCGTGAAAAAGTTTGCCCTCGACGATTTGCCCGAAGCCACAGCGGTCGGGACGGGTGTGGCTACCAAGATCAAGGCTCCTGTTTATGGTATGGGCGAGAAATACACGTTTACGATGGATACGATTGAAACCTCAGAAAAGAAACGAAGTTCATTCCTCGCAAAGATATTTAAAAGCGAAAATCCGAAAGAATTCATCGCCTTGGATTATCACGAGATATCGAAAGAAAACCGGATGGCTTTTCACCTAAACCAGAAAGGAAATCATGGCAATTTCAGAGTCAACCATGATCCGGTTGGATCGACTAACGTCAAAATCACTGCAAAGAGCAAATTTCTTCGCTGGTTAGCCAATACAGGGAACAAAGGCCTTCCCTTCAATTTTGCAAAGGCTATCAGATATCTTGGTATTGCCGGGTTCATCGTTGGCGCAGCCGCAGACACTTACAATATTTACAAGGCAGAAGATAGACCAAAGGAAGTCGCCCGTGTCGCCGGAGGATGGGCGGGAGCAGCGGCTGTGGCACATGTGGGCGCTTCGGCGTTCGCGAGTGCAGGATTGGCAGTTGGCGGCCCGCTGGGAGCGATTGCCGGAGGAATGGTCGGGGCCGTAGCGGGCGGGATTGCCGGATATGTTGCAGGCTCGAAAGCGGGAGAGGTGATTTTGGATCAAGGCAAAGCACTACTGAACAACTTTAAATTCTGGTAACCTAATAAAGCATCTATGAATAATACAATAAAACCAATCATCGACTGGTACACAGAACTGTCCGAAAGGGATGGTATACTGTTTATATCGTTATACGACAAGGTCGCAAGCAAAGATGGCCGTCTTGAATATGATAATTCATCAACCAATCTTAGCTACGTAATCGGCTATTATGAATCCGTGCAAATGCTGTACGATGGCATCCGCACTCTTTTACCAGACGACAATATCTATTTCCATACTGGAGAATTTCGCTATTCGTGGATGAGGACCAAAGACAACTTCCTTGAAGGATCGTTTTTTTATTTTGCTCGCAGAAAATATGAACGTTTACTCAAAGAGGAATTCGAGAAGGATAAAATCAGGCTGGTGGATGATCGTTTCAATGATGGTTTCACCTACTCTATTGGAAGCAACAAGGAACTACTGGAGAAGTATTACGACCACTCAGCCAATTGGAATAATTATATATTTTCCGCAAGGAATAAAGATTTGTCTCCGAGCGATCTTCATCAAATCGATTTCAGAACTTTCGGTTACCTTTTGTTCAGTCCTAGCGAGATTAGCCGAAAGGAACATGCCAGTATAAAAACACTGGTGAATTCGTATCCGTTTTTCTGCTGTAGCTTCGAAGGCACTATCGTTGTTGCAACCATCCTCTATTCCAAGGCTGATGCCATACACAGACTGAGGAAAGTTGCAAAATCCTACGACCTCGCCTTGCACGTGGACGAATTCTTTTCCGACAACCGAAACCAGCATGAAAGCTAAGCATCTCTTGCTCATAATCATTGTTCTCATTTTGGCTATGGCTTTTGGGATTGTCCTTAAAAATCAAACTTCGGATTATCACCACGACAGAGCCGTTGCATTGACCGATGAGGCGCTTTATATGATCCTCTCCGGTGATTACGAAGAAGCAATCAAAAATCTGGATAGAGCCGACCTGCTGGTGGAAAGTGATGACATCCTCACCCGCTCCATCATCTACAAAAACCTTGCGATGGCTTATGAAGGACTGGGGGAAATTAACGTCACTGCCGGTTTCTACAATGAAGCCAGCAAGTTGTTTACGCCTGAGGAATCGGCGCATTATTCCTTCGCCGGTCAGGTGAATCTCTATGAACGCGATCTCGATTCCTCCGTCGCCAATTTCGAAAAAGCTATCGAACTCGATCCCGATAATCTCGACGCTCACAACAACCTCGGTCTGCTCTATATGGGACAGCTCATCAATGAATTTCCCATAGACATGGAAAAAGCTTTACCTCACAATCGCAAGGTCTATGAGCTTCAGCCAGATATCGGCACCAAACAAACTCTGGCCGTCAATCTCTTCATAAATCTCTTCATACTCGGTCAGAATGATGAAGCGCTTACGCATTTTTCCGAGCTCTTTCCCGGCAGAGAGGACGATCCACTGCTCAACTTCTTCCTCGGTATGATCTACTACAAAAAGCATGACCACTTCCTTGCCTATCGCTTCCTCAATGCCGCTGTTATGCTCGATCCCATGCTTGAAACGGAGGAGGTTACGATGATCCTGAAGGAAACGAGACCCGTCTTCGACCAGGTCGTGAACGCCATGAAAGGCTCATGACTCGAAGAGTTTCAGCTGTTCTCCGTATTTAGTAGCTTCTTCTAGTTCGTTTCGGTAGTAGGCGATGTGGTTGGACGCAAGTTTCAAATTGAACTCGACACCGTAGCCCATCATCAGGTCGTAGTCGCTGATTGCCTTTTCTCCAAGCCGTTCGATGCGGTCGTGTCGGGCTTCGGCCTGTTGGAGATCCCTGCGAATGTCGTCGATTGAACGTTTTTTCATGGTTGTTTGAATTATAGAGTAAATTTGCGGCGCTAGAACAGAGAGAGTTGCTCGCCGTGGCGTGTGGCCTGCTCGTATTCGCCGTGAAGCATGCGGATCATGCTGTCGAGGTAATTGCGAGCGGCTATAGCGGTATTACCCGTCATCCGGTCGCCGAAGTTGAGGGCGTTGTCGCCGTGTTTTCGAATGTCGCGGTATCTTGCGCTGGCATCCTGTATATCCTTGCGGATGTCGGTTGCGGTTCGTGTAGTCATGGTATTGGGGGTTAGAAACTAAACGCCTCCCTCGAAAGGGCTTCCCAGAGAGAAAAAGTCACGGAGGAATTCACCGGAGCAAATCCTTGGCTTTTTCTTGGAAGCCTTACACTGGGGGAACGTTGTTTCAGCCCCAAAACCTGAAAACGGACGCATCGTTTCCGTGGGCGTAGGACGAATAGGTCAGAATTGCAAGTGAAATAAGACTAGTGTTTCGGTGCTTTCTCAAGGAAGAGGCTGCCGCGGCAATCTTGCAATATGTCGTATTTACATGTTCTTTCGAATATGTTAAGCTTCGATTGTTCCTTAAATAAGACTACTTCATTATGGAAAATAAGAACGGAATGACGAACGAAAGACAAAAATTCAAGGCTCGGTTCAGCTACACCGATGACATGGTTACCGGCCTGATGGCAGTGGAAGGCGCTCGCAAAGTCGTGGATGTGCTTCCGCTTCCTCCCGCAGGTGTACTGGAATTGAAGCAGGTCGCCCGACAGAAAGCGTCACGGGGGTCAGTAGCCATCGAAGGCAATCCGCTTAACCATCGTGAAGTTTTGAAGGCCGTCGCCGGAAGCGACCGCTCTCCCACCGAACACGCTCAGGAAGTCCGCAATTACTGGCGTGCTTTGGAGTGGCTGGAGAACAAGGTCAATGAATCAACGGTCATCACGGAAGATTTCATCAAAACCCTGCACGGACTGATTATGGTTCGAACGGGCGGAGGACGACGAAAGAAAAGCATGTATCGTAAGGGCGAATGCCCCATCGTGGATACCGCCACACGAGTGATCGAATACGCTCCACCTCGTCCGGAAGACGTACCCAAATTGATGAAAAACCTGACAGATTGGCTGAATTCGAAAGAGGCAGCTGCGCTACCCGGTCCCGTGCGTGCGTCGCTTCTGGCTCATCGCTTCGTCAGCATCCATCCGTTTGACGACGGTAACGGTCGAACCACCCGCGCCCTGGCCACGGCGGAACTGTGGCGATCCGGCTACTACATGCAAGGTTTCATTTCCGTCGAGGAGTTCTACGACGAAACTCGAGACGCTTATTACGATAACCTGCAAATGGATCTTCCTGTGGATTTCTATGATGGCCGCCACGATCCGGATCATACGCCCTGGCTGGAGTATTTCATCGCTATCCTCGGACGAGCTGCCGAGGAGATTCGCGAGAAGGCGGTGGGGTTGTATCAGAAACAGCGTCCCGATGACGCCCCCTGGACGACCTTGTCCAAGCGTCAGCAACAGTTGCTCATGCGCTTAACGGCTCGTCGCGCCAATGCCCCCGACGACGAACTGATCTTCGTTCCCGGCGATGTCATGGACTGGTTCGACATTTCCAAGCAGACCGCCTACGATTGGCTAAAGGAGTGGGTCTCGGACAAATTCGTACAGCCTTACAAGGCAGGAAACCGAATCCGCTATTATAGCCTTACAAAGGATTGGCTGGATCTCGTTGATACGGTAAGCCGCTTAAGCGAGGGAATGAATGCAGGTGCCTGATTCGTCATTTTCCATCTTCTCCAAGCTCATGAAGTCGCTTCTCACCGAGCGATCAACGCCGGATTGACTTGGATGGCGTTTTCGGGAAGGATGTCCCCATAACACACAAAAACCGCCCCCAGCATTTCGCCGGGAGCGGTGGAAGAGTGATTGAATGAATAGTGTGTCCTTCCTATTCGCCGATTTTGAAGGCACGGAAGAGGATGCTGCTGGTCACCATGTTCGCCGCCATGGACATCGCATCGTAAATATCCTGGTCGGTCCATCCGAGACCCTTCAGTTGTTCGATCTCACCCGCTTCGGTGGAATCCGGGTCTTTCATGGCTTTGCTCACGAAAGCCAGAAGTGCTTTGTCTTTTTCCGTCGTGGAAATGCTGGTTGGGTCGCCCATGAAGTCCGCGATCTGTTGCTCATTCAACCCGGCGAAATTTTTAAGCATGGATGAATTGAATTCCACGCAGTAGGGATGATCACAGCGGTCGGCGGCCATCAAGCGAATCTGCGCAAGTAGAACTGGATTCAAGGTGGGGTGGTTCATGTAATACTCCATGCTCTGCATCACGCCATTCAAGTGTGGCGGGCTGATGGAGTACATCTGCAACGGCAAGGGCACCATGCCTGCCGCTGCCTGCATTTGATCGTACGCATTTTTTACGTCACCTGTGGCTTTTTCAGGCTTCACTATTTTCAAAAGTGACATGATCATACCTTTCGTTTTTTTAGTATGCTTGTTGAAAACTTGGATCATACGTCTGGTCCTCATCGGGGGCAAGATCAATTTCAGTCCCCGATAATTCCCCAAATATCTATCAAGTCCATGCGCGGCACATCGCTCACGCCAATGTTTTTCAAAAACAATCCGTTGATCTGAAAAAAACAGGTTGGACAAGAGATTCTGGTTGAAGGTCTCCGATACCTCGACGCTTGTCAGACCGCTAATAATCCTCCGGCAGGAGCGCCGTGATCGCCTGCCCGTCCTCAATAAACCACAGCCGCCTGCCGTCCTTGTCGCGGAAGGTTTGCAGATAATCGAGACCGCCGTGAGTGATCGCCTCGCGGAATAGCAGCACGTGCGCCGCCATGATGACGTCACGCTCGAATTCGTGCAGAGCGTTTCGGGTAGCGACGAACATTTTCCGCGTCGGATCGAAAAAGTTGTTGCTGTCGGGATGGTCGAAGGCGATCTCCTGCCCGTCCCAATCGAGCGGACAGTCGCCCTTATCGCAATTGCATAGATGTTTTTTCATAGGTTTGGGGGTTTGGGGGTTAATGAGATAAATGAAAGCCTAATATTGCGGTGAATTCGTCTTTGATAAAGTGCTCCGGCTCGGTTTTAGCCGCATCACCTGCGCGGGTATAGTCGACATAGCGAATGAAGGCATCGTGAATGCACTGCTGCGCGATCTTGCGCTTGCCGCGATGTCCCGCTTCATTGTCGTCCAAAAACAGCGTCAAGCGCCGTGTAGGGTTGATATCAGGGTCGAGCAATAGATTCTTCTGCGCCTCGTGAAAATCCGTTCCCATCAGCGCCACGACGTTCGGAAACCCCTCCTGACTGAGCTTCATCGCATCGGTGAAGCCTTCCACGAGGATGATCCCGAAGTCGCGGGTGGCCTTTTTCGCCTCGGCGTCATTGGCTATCCGGTCGATGTTAAAAAGCTCCAGACTCTTATTGAAGCCAGCCGGAAAACGGTACTTGTCGTCTGCGCCTTCTTTCAGCGAGCGACCGGCATAGGCCATGATTGCGCCGTTGCGATTCCGCACCGGAAACACCACTCGGCTCTTCATCAAACCCCGAGAGCAGTAACCCACGCCGAAGGCTTTGGCCGTCTCCTCCGTGATACCCTTGTTTAGCAGGTAGGGTACATCAAACCGAAGCCCGCCAAGCTCCTTCCCAAAAGGGGCGTTGGTGGTCGGTAGAGTCTTTTCCGCATCGGAATTCTTTGGCGATTCATCCATCGGTTGAGGATCGGAAGGCTTTTCCTGATCGCCAGTCGATTTCGAATCCTGCTGACTCTGGCTTTCGATGAAATCGCGATTTATCGTGAGCAACGCTTCCCGAAACGAGCAGACTTCCAGCGCCTGCACGAGACCGATCACATTGCCGGGCACTTCCCTCCCATCGATCTCCGGTCGCCCGCCGAAGTCGTTCCAGATGCCTTTTTCGGTATCGACGAAAAACGACGCCTTCTGCTCCTCCCGAAACGGCGAGCGTCCCGACAATCGCGGCCCCTTGCGCTTCAATGCCCCCAAAATGCCATAGCGGCTCAAAACCATTTCGACACTTACCCTCTGCTTGATATCGTTGACATCAAGCCAAGGAGAGTCTTTGCCGGGGCTGTTTTCGTTCTTCTTGTTGAATGGCGGATGGGTAAAGCGATATACTGATTGCACTATAGCACATAATCCGAACCTATGAAAATCGGAACGCGCGACCGCGACATCATCCGCATGTTGATCCGCTATCCACTCACGGCGGAGCAACTCCTGCGCGCGTCCCTGAGCTTCGAAAGACCCTATACGAACGCAACACAATTAAAGGCAGATCTGCTTGACCTGTTTCGCAGAGGAATCCTCAACCGCGAACCGATTCCGTCCACTACTCGCGGGCAAAAGCAGTATTACTATTTTCTAAAACGAAAAGCGCGCCTGATCCTGCCCGAAGTCGCCGAGATCGCGCCTAGAAGCGCCGTCTTTCGCGGCTTTACCGAATCGCCCTGGCACACGCTAGCGACCTCCGACTTCATGAGCCATTTCGAGCGAAGCGCCGGAGAACTGAAAGACCGTGTTCGCGTTGTGGTTCCCATCCGCCCACGCTATTTCCGAGCCAAGGTGCAGGTGGACGGACCGAACGGACTGGAAATCGTCGCTATCGAACCCGATTACACGCAGGTCGTTCGCTTCGATGGAGAGGCTAACCTGTTCTTCGTGGAGATCGTGAACCACACGGCGATCATCAACCCACTCGCTTCCCAGTCCGTGACCCGCTCGTTTCGCTTCAAAATGTCGAAATACAAAGCGCTTCAGAAGGTCTTTCGCGGCCACCATATCATCCGAAGTATCGAACGAAGCTACCAATGCCGCTTCAAAGGCTTCCGCGTGCTGGTGGTTACAACAAAAGGCGAGGAAAACAAGCACAACCTGCTCGCCTGCGCCAAGGGGCAGGGATTCCGAAAAATGTTCTACTTTGCGACCATGAAGGAAGTCGCCGAAGGCAATCTCTTCGCAGATCCAGTCTGGAGCCTTCCGAGCGGAAGCAAGCGGGGCTTGCTGGATTGAGAACGCCTGCTAAAATGAGATCGTCAATCATCGCCAATGAATCAACCCCAAATAAACCACCGCGTTTTCATTTCCCACGGCAAAGACAACGAGATTTTGGAATCCGTAGCCCGCTTTCTCGAAAAGATGAAGCTGTCGCCGATTATCTTGCAGGAGCTTCCGAACGAAGGGAAAACGATCATCGAAAAGTTTGAACGACACGCCGATGTCGATTTCGCCGTGATCCTGCTGACGCCTGACGATCTGGCCTGCTTGAAAGGGCAGGAGGGCGAGCTGTTCCCAAGGGCACGCCAGAACGTGCTTTTTGAGCTTGGCTACTTTATCGGCAAACTCGGGCGAAACCGGGTGGTGGCGCTATTCAAGGGAAATGTTGAGATACCATCAAATTATCGGGGCGTGCTCTTCGCCAAATACACGCCTGAAGGGGCGTGGAAAATCAACCTGATTCGTGAATTGAGAGCAGCGGGAGTGGAGGTGGATGGGAATGGGTTGTTGTAGACTCGATTAAGCTCTTTAGCTTGGAAGTTGGAAAGCCGCCCAAAAGAAGATTGCTTGACGAAAAAGGTTCCCTCAAATAGGATCACAGGGCAGGAAATAGGCAGAATCGTTTACAAATGGCGGAATGATCCCGACAGGCTATTCAGTATACGTTCTCTCATAATAGCGACAACGAAGGCTATTTTTCTTTTGTACGGAAACATGCTGCGCCGAAGGATAAACATGCAATGTCCGAGAAAACGGTTCTGAGCAGGATGCAATGACCGAACAATGGGGAATCGGAAAAAAGCCCTCTATCAGCGCCACTTTGTGGGGGCTGGTCGGATTGCTGCTCTGGTCCACGACGATAGCGATTAATTCTTCTCTTGTTGGAAAAATCGGCCCCTTTTTATCGGTAGCGATCCCGTGTTGCATATCCGGCATCGTTCTCTTTTTAATCGAGGCTTTTTACACGCGTTCCTTCTCCAAGCCGTTTTTGCTCCCGAAATCGTTCCTTCTTAAAGGCGGGCTTTGCTTTCTGACCTATTTTGCCTTCCTCAACCTTGCATTTTCCGTCTCCCCCTCCCACGAAACGGACGTTTTGCTGGGTTTGATCAACTATCTCTGGCCTTCTCTCCTATTGCTCTTCTCCATTCCTCTCCAACACAACCGGGCGCGATGGCGGTTGTTGCTGCCCGGGGTCATTTTGGGTATATCCGGATCGGCACTTGCAACCATGAAAGGTGTTGACAGCACCGGCATACTTAGTGGCTTTTTGCAAGCGCCGCTTGCTTTCGGCCTTATGTTCGTTGCCGCTATTTCTTGGGCCTTGTATTCCAATTTTGTCAGAGCTCTGCCTGTTTACGGGCTTTTCGGAGGTCTGCCGCTGTTCATGCTCCTGACAAGCGGCGTGTTGTTCCTGGTTCAGCTTGGAATCGGCCCGTGTCCGGTATGGAACATCGAAGCGATCTGTCTAACGCTCTATATCGCGATTGGACCGACACTGCTCGGTTACATGTTCTGGCAAAGAGGGATGAGCAGAGGCAACCACATCCTTTTAGCAGCGCTAAGCTATTTACTCCCGGCAAGCTCCACCATTTTTACGGGATGGTACCTGAATGTCACTCTGACCTGGCCCGTGATTACAGGATGCACTCTGCTGATACTTGGCGCGGTGCTCAGCAAATTAGGGGTGCAACAGAAATAGATCTTATATGGAATAACTTTAAGCTGTCGTGCGACCCCTTGATATCATTGAGCATTATTGAATGTTCGATAATTATTTGACAAGTCTGCGGAATATTTCGCTTGCAAAAGTCGTGCAACAGGCATAATCTCCTATAATCTTCACTAGATAAAGCATCTTTGGCGGCTCGTTTTCATGCTGGAGACTTGTCAAATTGGAAAAGCTCTTTGAAAACAAGAGATTAGCTTGTGCCAAAGTTTTGCTGCACCCCATTTTTTCCGGTCTGACGGCTATAGTGAGTGGATTTTGAGGGGTGACTTGTCAAACCCGGTCTGAAAGCCCAACGGTTCCCAGTCTTTACAAAGCCAGAGTCATAGCTATGGTCAGTCAGACTGGGTATGGAAACCAGGTAGCGCCATCCCAGGAAGGAACAGCGGCAAAGACGTCATAGCTATGGTCAGTCAGACTGGGTATGGAAACTCTTAAAGCCCGATGACGATTAATACTACTACCAAAGTCATAGCTATGGTCAGTCAGACTGGGTATGGAAACTTCGATGGTGCCGTCGCACCCTCTATCCGTAGAAGTGTCATAGCTATGGTCAGTCAGACTGGGTATGGAAACCAACGCGAATAGTCGGTACCTCCAAGCGGAGTATCGTCATAGCTATGGTCAGTCAGACTGGGTATGGAAACCAAGGAGTACTGCTTATACAGCAACAAATTCGGCAGTCATAGCTATGGTCAGTCAGACTGGGTATGGAAATAACAAGACAGCACCAAGCAAGCATATGTAACAGACTATGTGATTGGGTGATATTCTAAAGGATAAGAATACGATGCAAGAGAATCTAGAATCTTCAGAATCTAAAACACGAAATGGACAATCTAGGACATGTTGGATCATCTGCATGGCTGTGACTGGAGCCATTCTCGTTGTTGCTCCTTGCATAGTATATAGCTACGTTGTCAACTTTGACTCACTGTACTGTTTTCTGATTGACGCGAAAGCTTGGGTGCTGATTTCGGGCATTGCCGCTTCACCCTCTCTAATTCTGACTTGGATCTGGAGGGTGAAGCACAAGGATGAAGAAATAGATATCGCCCAAACGAACGCAAATCTTGCAGCGGAAAAGCACAAGCATACTGTAGAGCAAGAGAAGAAAAGACTTATTATAGAACGTTTGGCAAAAACGTTTGAGCTATTGGGAGACCAAGAGCCTATAACTAAAATCGGGGCTATCCTACAATTTGAGCGAATAGCAAAAGACTCACCTGGTGATAGTAAGATAATCGTTGAATATCTATCGGCATTTATCCGAGCGACTGTGCCTTGGCAAGATGCCATCAATGGACTGTCTGGCTTAATAGATGAAGAATCAAGTATGCCGCCTAAAGCAGAGGTGCAAGCGGCTTTGACTCTTCTTGGAGATAAGAGTTTAAAATTTGCTGATAGAAACAAGCAAATTGTTGACTTGCGCGGTACTTATTTACGAAATGCTAACTTATCAAATTCAAGTTTCAGTAGCGTTGATTTTGGAGATTCCAACCTTGGAGGAGCAAGTTTTCATTCGGCTTGTTTGCACAAATCGTATTTGGACCGTGCCCGTTTAGAAAGTGCTTCATTCAATAATGCGAACGTGAGAGAGTCAACAATGAATGATGCCCACTTGGAAAGGGCGTTTTTTATAAATGCTGTTTTAGAAAACGTAGAATTGCAAAAAACACACTTGCAAAGAGCCGAACTAATTGGGGCAAAGTTTAAAAACGTAGATTTCAGAGGAGCTAACTTAGAAAATGCTTTCTTTAACAAGGCAACCCTGGAAAATGTAGATTTAAAAGAAGCTGTATTTAAAGAGGTAGATTTTCGTGATGCTCATTTCAAAGGTGTTGATCTCTCGGGAAAAGACCTCCAAAGTGCGAAACTGGAGCGCATACACCTCGAAGATGCGAAGCTGGTAAATGCCAAACTAATGAATACTGATCTTAGCGGGTCTTGTTTGGATAGGGCGAACCTACAAGAGGCTCAACTTGAGAATGCCATTCTGCAAGGAGCCATCATGAAAGGCTGTAAATTACAGAGAGCGCTACTGAATGGTGCTGATTTATCAGACGCCAATATGGAAGGGGCGGAACTCACCAATTCGTATCTGGAGAAAGCGGACTTAAGGGGTGCAAATCTTTCAGGTGTGGTGCACTTTAAGTCTGCTCAACTAAAGGGTGCGATTTATAACTCTGAAATCATATACCCAAACACCGAATCTGAAATTCGTGCTACAATCTTTCCTGAAGATTTCGATCCGAGAGAAGCGGGAATGATATTGAAAAATGATGATATTTAATCGCCCGGTAGGTGACTTGTTGCGTGACTCTAGTGGTTTGTTGTTTTGCAGACTAAAGCAATTGGATTAAAATGCATAAGAATAATCTTGCAAACGCCATTTTGAATATGATAAATAGAATGTACAGTTGAGAAGTCAATCAATTCCAGCTTTCCAAAACCTATCGTTGGGGTTAGTTATGTCGCCTTTCCGAACTCCGGTCAACGGTCCCGGCCTACAGTTGGATCCTAGCGCAATTGCCAATGACGTGGACCAGCGATATTCCGGGAAGCACCATGAAATCGCGGCCAACCTTAAGGTCATCACTCCGATATTCGGCGGCGGGTTCGAAGCGGGATCAACACCCGAGATTGCGGAGATTCGTTCTTCAACCGTTAAAGGCCATCTTCGGTTTTGGTGGCGCGCCACGGCAGGAGCGACCCAAAAAGATGATAAGGCGCTGTTGGTGCGTGAACGTGAGCTTTTCGGCGGTGCGAGTGGCGACGATGAAGGAGAGCCGTCGAAAGTTATCGTGCAAACGGAAGTACTTTCCGAGGGAGAATACGTAAGGTCGGGCGTTCATCCGCAAAATTATAGTGGCGGGCCGCCCAAGGCGTTTGCAAGGTTTGAAGAAGGGCCGGCCTACGCATTATGGACATTACAGCAACCCAATGAAGAACGCGGAAAGGCTGACAATTTAGGCAACGAGTTGGCTACGAAATTTGTGCGCAAGGATGCTCGATTTAAATTGATCATTTCCTTTCCGAACGAGAGCGGGCTGAGTGAGCAGATCTCGCAAGCACTCAAGGCATGGATTCTATTTGGAGGATATGGGTCGAGAACGCGCCGAGGATTGGGGAGCTTGGAACTCGAATCCATCGAACCTCCTGGAATTCTTGATGCACTTTCCGTAGAAAATTGCGATCAGCTATCCGAAGCATTTACAAAACCGGACAACTCAGAAACAAGCCCATGGCCCCGACTGAGCGGAAGCCATCTGTATGTCGGCGCATCCTGCAATTCCGCCAAGGATGCCTGGAAAAAGGCGATCAATCTCTTTCAAGAATTCAGGCAGGGGGAAGAAGTTGGTCGCAACAAGGGAAGCGACCCGCGTAACAGGTTTAAATTGGGTAGAAGCCGCTGGCCAGAACCTGATTCACTGAGAGAAATTCGACAAGGATTTTCAACGGTGAATTGGGGAAGACATACACCGAGCCATCCAGGTCGCATCTATTTTCCTAGGGCGGATTTCGGCTTGCCTATTCAATTTCGCTTTATCGGCAGACCGGATGAACTAGCAAATGCAAAGCTGACTTTTGCAGGTACAGACCGATATGCCTCACGATTGATAATCAAAGTAATGAGCATCAAAATCGGTGGCAAACAAACATATTTGCCCATTGTCTTGAATCTTAATGTTTCGCATGTTTGGAATCTTCCCGGATCGGTCAAACTTGAATTCGATGATCGACACGATTATACATTGAAAAGGCGAGAAATGGAGAATGCCGATTCCGCAGAAAAAATAATATTGATGAATGAACAGAAGGCATTGACCGCTTCCGAGGCATTCTGCCATTATTTCAAATCAAAAACAGATGGTAAGAAGGTGTCGTTATGAGCCGTCACCTTTTCATGTTTTCTGTGGGTCCCGTGTTCGATTTTATCAAGGCCTCCAGGCGTACGCGCGATTTGCATTTCAGTTCATGGTTCGTGGCACAAATGGCGCGCAAGGCGGCCAAAGCCATCATCGATTTAGGGGCTGAGCCCGTTGTGCCTGCCAGCTTCGAAGATGACTCACCGGTTTCCGATAGAATATTACTGCATCTCAACGATGGTGTCGACCCCGCCGATGCTTCTGCTATCGGCTGCAATGTCGCCGTTACCTGTTGGCGTGAATTCGCAAGGAATATCCTACAGAAGCATGGTGATTCAATCGGCATCAAACAGGAAACATGGAAGAAACAACTCGAAGACGAAAACCTCGTTGAGTTTTTTTCTGCATGGGTTCGATTCGACGGTAACGGCGATATTGCCGCCTACCCGGTTGCTCGTGCAAAAGTGGAGCGCCTTTTGAATGCGCGTGAAGCCACCAGTGAGTTCGAGCAATGGTTCGGTCCATCCAAGGTTCAGAAGTCTTCGCTCGATGGATGCCGGGAGACAGTGCTTGAAAAGGGTAACAAAAAAATCATCAACAACAGACTTTGGCGGGGCATCAAACCGGGGGAGCACTTGGATATGCCCGGTGTCGTGAAGCGCCTTGGAGCAGGAGAGCAGACGCGTTACCCATCGGTTTCGCGCATTGCCGTCGATCCTTGGGTTAGAGGAAGCAGGGACAACGATAAGCGAAAAAAAACACGGGAAAAGATCGCCAGCATAATAAAAAGCAACCTTGATGATAAGCTCTCGAAGTGGAAATCGCTTGTCGAGGTTTCGGATCAACTTAAACCGCGTTTTGAGGCATTTCCATTCGATGGCGAACTCTTGATGAAGCAGCGACTTGATACGATTAACAAGGAAATTCCGGTTGATGGTGTTTTCGATAAAATCAAAAGTGAGTTAATAAAGCTTGGGCAAGAGCCCTCTCCTTATCTTGCCTTTCTCGCCTGCGATGGCGACAACATGACTGCACGAGCGCAGAACATGTCGCTGAAAGAGCATCGTGATTTCTCAATCGCCCTGTCAAGGTTTGCCGCCGAAGCAAGAACTATCGTTGAAACCAATTGCCTGGGTAGTCTGATATACGCCGGTGGTGATGATGTGGTCGCTTACCTGCCCCTCGATTACGCCTTTGACTGTGCGAAACAACTTCAAGCAGAATTCGAGAAGCATCTATCGGGAGCAACATTGTCGGTTGGCATCGCCATTGTGCACGCCCTCACGCCCATGGCTGGAGATATGTTGCGGCTCGCCCACGATGCCGAGCGAACAGCCAAAAGAGGGAAAATAACAGTTGCTCTTTACAAGCGTTCCGGAGCACCTACGATCTGGACATGCCCGTGGACGAACGATCCCGCCGCGCAGATGAAAAAGCAACTGGAATGGATCGGAAAGGGTCTCATTTCTCACCGTACCCTCTATGGGTTTAAGAATCTTGCTCATACATACGTGGATCCGGTCAAGCACGAGCAACTGCCATGGGTGACATCTGATTTGTTACACAAGGAGGTTGTAAGGCTGCTGGAGATGAAAGTCATTGAAAAAGATTTTCGAGAAGAGGTGGCTCGTAAGTTTCTATCTCGGATAAACAATGTGGAGGATCTATATCAGCTATCCAGCAGTTTACAGATTGCTTCACAAATAAACGCAGCAATAAAAAGTGCGCAGGGAGACTGATGATGGACGCTATCCTGCATATTCAACCCAACGGCCCACTTCTTTTCAGGGATACGCGACCTTTCAACACTGGAGACGCGGCGCGCACTCAGCTTTTTCCTCATCCTTCCGTTACCACCGGTACGATCAGAACCTTGCTTGGAAAACAGCTCGGTTATTCGTTCACAGATGTAGAAGTCGCACGAGTACTGGACTGGTCGATTTACGGCCCGGTGTTGCGTCTCGGCGATCACAACTATTTTCCCGCACCTGCTGATGCCATATTACCGGCTACTGCTATAAAGAGGCTTTCTCCCTTCGAGCTGAAAGATGGCGAAGGCATGAATTTGCCGGATGGGTTACTGCCAATAGGCAGTAATCAGACTGGCGGAAAGCCGATGAGTGACCCTCCGTTATTTTGGAGAGATAAGGAGCTATATAAGTGGCTGGCCTGTGAGCAAGTTTCCTTGTCGGATGTTCTTGAAAACGGCTACTCACCCGAAACAGAACACCGTACGCATGTCACGATTGGCGACAACAATACTGCCAAGGATAGTCACTTATTCCAGAGCGAATCCATTTATCCTCAAGTAATGCGGGGAGATGAACTACTCGAAGGAGGGTATCTGGTTTCGGTATCAGCCTCCGACTTGAATGCGTTTTCCGGACCTATCTTTCACCGTATAGGAGGAGAAGGCGGCTTTGCGGGTTTTACAGAACTGAATTCAGATAGCTGGCCAAGCGATTCTCCTGATGAGCTTTTAGTCAAGGCGAGGGAGTCGTTAAAAATCAAGCTTCAACTTGTAACCCCCGCCCTGTTTAATGGTGGTTTCCTACCTAAAGTTTTTACCGGCAAGGATAAATCAGTATATGTCCACTGGGATGTAGTCGGCGTTTCTCTTCGCCTTGTATCCGCTGCTGTTCCAAGATGGACACCCATAGCCGGTTGGGATATGCAGACCGGTCAGAAGCCGCTTCGACGGCTAGTTCCTGCCGGAAGCATTTACTTTCTCGAAATGGAAAACGAAGCTGATTGCGAAAAGATTCTGAACAAGGCCTGGATGAAGCCAATCAGCGACAATGAGATGGATCGTAAGAATGGTTTCGGTCTTGCGCTTTGGGGAATTTGGTCTTAGAAACGGGAGAACGAATTATGGTTGAACGCGTTTATTATATACACGCTTTGTCCGCTCTTCACGCAGGAACGGGGCAAGGATCGGGTGTCCTCGATCTCCCGATAGCAAGAGAGGTGGCGACGGCTTTACCCATAGTACCTGGAAGCTCCATCAAGGGCGCACTTCGAGATTGCCATTGGGCTAAGGAGAAGAACGGCGGAGTCAAGGATAGGGTGATGAATGCCTTTGGCCCGGACACGGATAATGCCTCCGACTATGCAGGTGCAACAGTATTCGGAGATGCACGATTGCTATGTCTTCCCGTACGTTCATTCTATGGAGTTTTTACCTGGGTATCTTCTCCGATAGTCTTGCAAAGATACAAACGGGATTCTAATCATGCAAGCCTCGAAATTCCTAAAATTCCAGAAAGCAAGCAAGCCCTTGTTGGCGATCAAAATGCCGCTTGCCGAAATGAGGTGGTGTATTTGGAGGATTTAGATCTGAGCGTGGATACCGGATCGCAATATTGTGAACTGGTTGACAACTGGGCGGCGGCGATAGCAGCCTCTGTTTTTCCGGATGACCAGGAATATCAGGATCATTTCAAACAACGGTTCATTATTGTCGGTGATGACGTGTTTTCATTCTTCTATCAAAACGCCGTAGAAGTGGCCGCGCGTATTCGTATCGATGACGAAAAGAAAACCGTGGAAAAAGGCGCTCTCTGGTATGAAGAAGCGCTTCCGGCGGAGAGTATATTATGGGGACTGGCTCTTGCCGGAAGATCCCATTTCAACTCCTTCGAGCGCGGCAAAGATGGTGGCTCTCCCTTGAATGACATGAATAGCCCCGAACAAATACTGGATTACGTATTCGATTCCACTGTTACTGATCGCCCTATTCAATTGGGTGGCAAAGCGACAGTAGGACGCGGTCGTGTGCGGCTGGTTTCGAAAGGATAACGGACATGGCTTTTACGATTCGATCCCAAGTATATGCGCAGAAAATATACGGCCAGTTTACCCAGTTACTCAAAAAGAGCGGCTTTCCGAAAGGCGAGTTTTCCCGAGTATGCAAGCGCTTTCCTATATTGGTCAAAACCAATGGCCTGATGCAGACCGTAGCCTTCTTCCACAGCAAAGCCAGCGGCTCCAGCGACAAGAAATCCGAGCAATCGAAAGCTTTCGAAGTTTTCCTGGAAAAGCTTAAAGAGGTCCTGGAATTGCCAAATGCGTCTTCGACCGACACTATTCATGGTTATTTAAGCAGTAATGACTGTTCAAGCGAGAATTACATGCTGCTTACAAAAAAAGCTTTGGATGTCGGACTTTGGTACAAACGCTATGCGGAAATTCTGATCACGGATTAGAGAGTTGGCCATGAAAAACGGACTGAATGCCAGACGCGATGCTCTAAGCAAGCTTAGGTACCCAAAACCGAAAGAAGGTATCAACGCAGGTTTGTTGTTGGATAAGTATGTTGAAGCTTTCAAAGACGAGCATGCAGCTGAGAAGAAACTGTACGAGTTTCTTATGAATAGCTACGGCGCACCAGATTGTTATAACTTAGCGCTTATGCGTCATTGCCGTTCACTGAAGAATGATACCGATGTTGTCATTATCGAATCCAAATCCAGGGCTGCTGTCGGCCTTGGAGCGGATAGCGTTTTGGAAAACAGTATCACCTTGAACCGTACCTACGGCGCACCGATGATTCCCGGCTCCGCCCTAAAGGGGCTGGCGTCGCACTTCTGTAAAACGTATTATGGAGGCTGGCAGGCTGAAGGCAAAGGGCAAGACGCAATCAACGTGTGTACCGATTTAGAGCCCGATGATAATCGATCCGCTTTTCTGCCGAGTCCTGAAAGCTGGCACGAAGCGAAGCACAAATCTGGACCGGATAAGGAAAAGACCGAAAAGGAAATCAAGAAATACGAAAATATGGGGTTTGTGGATTCAAACGGGTATACGTATTATGACAATCTTTTCGGCAGACAGGATGCTGCCGGGTGCATCGTCTTTCATGACGCATGGTGGATCCCGACCGACAAAAGCCCCTTTTTGCCGGATGTCATGACCGTTCATCATCAGGATTACTATCAGGCGGATGCGACAAAAGGCGATGTCCCTCCGCCCGCCGACTACGACAGCCCAAATCCGATACCGTTCATCACTTTGGGGAGCGATGTCTGCTTCTTTGTTGCATTGGAAGGTGCACCCGGTTGGCGCTCCTGGGCGAAAGATATTCTTTGTATGGCTTTGGAGAAAGAAGGTATCGGAGCGAAAACAGCCATTGGTTATGGACGTATGCGGGAATTACCAACGAATGAGTGGAAAAACAACGACGCTGTCAGGCGTATCCTAACTTCCGATCCGGCTCAAAAGGCACAGTCCGACAAACTGGCTCTAGAGGCTCAGGCTTTCGAGAAAGAGTTAAGCAATGCCGAGGTATACGAAGCCATATTGAACATGACCGACCCGGATCGAGCTGAATTTAGAAGTGTTCTTTCATCAAGGCTGCTTAAGAAAAATAGCGTGCTTAAACGCATATCCAAGCGATACAAAGATTGCATCAGCAATTTGAAACAATGGTCGAAGCTGGACTCGTGATTCTCATTATCGGGATATCGGAATATGCTACACCTCTATAAAGCCCAGTTCTACTTTCCGTTTTCATTGAAGCAGGGTACGTTTAACGCCCTGAAAGATTCAAATAATCCCACTAGCCGTAAAGACTTTGTGGGGGAGTGGTTTTTCCGCACCCCTGAAATCTCACCGCATAACCCTGAAACTTTCGCCGAGTATCAGTATTTCCATCCTCATACCAGAGAACTATTGTTTGGCACCGGTATGTCGGATCGACCTTGCCTGATGGCTTTCGAGGTTTATGAAGAGAAAATCAAGAATTGGAAAATAGAAATATCGTGGCGCAGATCTCAAAAAGAGAAAACGCGCTTCGTCAATCTCGATTGGGTGATGGGCTATTTTTACGATCTCGATGTAGGCGCACTTATCTTTGGCGTATCTTATGTTCGTGATGACGCCACTAGCCCGAATCAATTGAGTTTGGATGATGCTCTGGATATCAATAATCTATTACGCCGTTCAGGGCCTTCGTTTATTGGATACGATCAGGTTTATGACCACGTATCCGGACATCCCGTTAAAGACTGGTCCGAAGCGCAGAAAGGGGCAAACGAACTGCCTCTCTCGATCAAGATTGTCAAGGCCGATGGAAATTCGGCCAGTACCGAAATGTTTGGCAGGCATTTCGATGAATTCATCACTCAAAAGCCCGATTCCGACAAGGAAGACGATCTGCAATCCAACTCTTATATCGGCGAGCATTATACATTCTGGATTGAAAAATTGTTTGCAGATCTTGTCGGTGCGGGAGAGTCAAAGGATTTGAAAAAGTCGTTGAGGGTCGAAAACCTCAATCCGATCCTCGATGAGCGAAACTTCGTATGCTCGTTAGCCATTGTTGATGATGCAGACACCGGTTTTGGGGAACGCGAGTTCAGACCGTGTCGGTTCGGTGAAACTCGAAATCCCCTCGGCGAATTGACGACACAAAGCGAAAAATTCAGAAAACGGCTCTATCAATATATTTTTATCGATCCTTCCACAACGGAATATACCTCTAATCCTGAATTCAGGGACCATTGCCTGGAACAGTCCTTGTATCTGCGTTTTCGAGATTGGGGATCGTATTATGGATTTACAAGATACAGCGGGACGTATTTGCTGCACGGCAACGGTTATGCAAACTGCACATTGATCCCGGAGCATTTCAACTCGATGTATTTCCAGATGGCAAATCTGTTGATCGGTCAGCGGGCGATTTTGCTGAATCTTTCCCATCGAGCGGCACGACTGGCGCAACAAGCAACCTCTCCAGGGAAGTTGGAGAACAAAAAGCTGCACCGAGAATTGGAAGATTTGCGATCCGACTTCCTGAAGTTCCACAACAAATATTGGTTTTCCGAAGTCACCGGCCAGGAGCAGGGAATCGAAATGTTTGACCTGTGGAGCCGCAACTTGGGCAACAAACGGCTGTTCGATGAGGTCGAAAAAGAAATCAAAGCCCTGCACGATTTCAGCAACGCAACCGTTGGGCGAAGGCTCGGTTCCATCGCTTATCTGAATATTGCGATGTTGGGTCTGGCCGGTCCGGCGCTGATCGCCTCGATCTTCGGCATGAACCTCAAAGAGATAATGGGAGAAGGCAGCGAAGGAGAATTATTGCTGACGATCGGATTATACAGCATTCCCATTTTCTCAGCTCTTACCTTGTTCTTGATATGGACAGGATCGGACATCATCGATTGCATTTCCGGCATCGTCAGTTGCCACGATAAATGCAAGACCGAGAAAGGATTGCTACCCAAGAATTAGGGCTTCACCATCTACACCGATTCTCTGTTTTAAAGGGGGTGCAACAGAAATAGCTCTGATGTGGAATGACTATAAATTGTCGTGCGACCCCATGATATCATTGAGAATAATTGAATGTTCGATAATTATTTGACAAGTCTGCGGAATATTTCGCTTGCAAAAGTCGTGCAACAGGCATAATCTCCTATAATCTTCACTAGATAAAGCATCTTTGGCGGCTCGTTTTCATGCTGGAGACTTGTCAAATTGGAAAAGCTCTTTGAAAACAAGAGATTAGCTTGTGCCAAAGTTTTGCTGCACCCCATTTTTTCCGGTCTGACGGCTATAGTGAATGGATTTTGAAGGGTGACTTGTCAAACCCGGTCTGAAAGCCCAACGGTTCCCAGTCTTTACAAGGCCAGAGTCACAGCTATGGTCAGTCAGACTGGGTATGGAAACATAGTCCGGAACACACAAGGTGTTCGAGCCGTCCAGCGTCACAGCTATGGTCAGTCAGACTGGGTATGGAAACATTATCATACTAGAAGATGCTAGATATACAATCAAGTCACAGCTATGGTCAGTCAGACTGGGTATGGAAACCCACCAAGTGCCAAAAGTCCAAGTCCTACTCCTAGTCACAGCTATGGTCAGTCAGACTGGGTATGGAAACTTCCACCCCCCATTCTTCGATCTGGCATTCCTCGTCACAGCTATGGTCGGTCAGACTGGGTATGGAAACTTCACCTCCTTTTAGGTGGTTTCGGCTTCAGAGGTCACAGCTATGGTCAGTCAGACTGGGTATGGAAACCAGTCATCGTCATGTGGGCCGTAACCGAAGAAATTGTCACAGCTATGGGGTCAGTCAGACTGGGTATGGAAACTACGGGTATTCCTCCCACACCATGTGGTTTATGGTCACAGCTATGGTCAGTCAGACTGGGTATGGAAACTCATGTCGCCGGTGTGAGTAAAAAGTCCCTTGCCGCGTCACAGCTATGGTCAGTCAGACTGGGTATGGAAACAATTCACGCTTGACGATATCGTAGTTGTGATCTGTCACAGCTATGGTCAGTCAGACTGGGTATGGAAACTTCGACAGGGTGCTTTTGTCCTCATCGGCCAGAGTCACAGCTATGGTCAGTCAGACTGGGTATGGAAACTACGTGGCGCACAGCAGCAACAAGATGACCATGTCACAGCTATGGTCAGTCAGACTGGGTATGGAAACAGTACCAGCACAATTAGGCCAAACCACCAGAGGTCACAGCTATGGTCAGTCAGACTGGGTATGGAAACACAACCTGCTGAGGAGGAGCGTAAACCAGCTCTTCAAAGTCACAGCTATGGTCAGTCAGACTGGGTATGGAAACTCTCGTTCCGACCGTTATCACCCACTGGGGGTTGATCGTCACAGCTATGGTCAGTCAGACTGCCCACTGATCTCTTGAACCGCTGAAAGGAGTTGGGTATGGAGCTTCTCCATCTCCTTAAGCTGCGTTTGCGCTTTACGCGCGAAACACAGTTGCATTTCTTTCACCATCCGGCGCTCTATGCCGCCTTGATGGATCGTCTCGGTACGCCCAGAGACTTCCCTTCGGGTGTCGCCATCTATACGCCCGAGCGGGGCCGTGTTGTTTATCGGCGAAACGAGCCTTATCATCTGGGCGTCGCGCTTGCGCCCGGCGGGCCGATCTCACCGCAGAGGTTCGCGCGGCTGATCGCGTCGCCGCCAAGCTCCGATTTCGGGCGAACGGACAAAGCTCCCTTTAGCAACAACTACGAAGTGGAACGCGTCACCGACATCATCGCGAATCGCCCTCTATCCAAGTCGCATCCCCAATCCCTGACATTGAACATGGTTCAGGACAAAGCCGATGCGCTCTCGAAAAAGCGGGACATCACCATCCGCTTTCTCTCCCCCTTGCTGATTCTGCGTTCACCGGTTGCGAGCAAGACGTTTCTCATGGATGGGGATGTCTTCTTACCGGGCAAATTTTTCGAGCGGGTCGCCCAAAGGGTTCGTGAGTGGTGGCCTGCGCTCTTCTCCAAAAATTTGCAGGTGCCCGCAAGTTATTCGGTGCTGCTGACCGAAAATCGCTTGATCCGCACGGACGTGGCCTATCCCAAAAAACGGCTGCTGGGCTCATCGGGATCGATAACGTTGCACTTCGACCGGGCTGTAGGCGAATGGGCCTTGCCGATTCTGCTGGCGGGTATCGTCGGTATCGGCAAAGGCCGCAATATGGGACAGGGGCGTTTCGAGGTTGCCGGTCACGCGCCGCACGGCGACTGGCCGCCCAAACCGGCACGAACGATCCTGGAGCGCTCGGCGGATATGGACAATATCGTCTTGGCACGCCAGGCGCTGACCGAAGCCGGTCCCGCTCCGGGCATCGACGATGTCGGCCGTGAAGAATTTCTGGACAGCCTGACCACCGACATGCCGAAGCTGACCTCGGCTCTGCGAAAAAACAAGGTAGCCCCGAATCCCTTGCGGGGTCTCGTCATTCGCGAGCAACAGGAGGAAACCGGTAAGGTTAAACTGCGCCCCTTGGCCATTCCCACCATGCGCGACCGTTTTTTGCAGCGTGCCGTTTTGCAGGAAATGCAGCCCGCCATCGAGCAACTGTTGGAAGATTCGAGCTTCGCCTATCGCAAGGGGTTGAGCCATCGCCACGCCAAGCGCAGCGTTCTACAAGCTCGTGAGCAGGGATATAAGTATATTCTCGATGCCGACATCCGAGCTTTTTTCGACGAGGTGGATTGGGACAAACTCCTGCTGCGCCTCGAAGCTTATTTCGGAGACGATCCGGTTGTCGCGGCTCTGCTTTGCTGGTGCAAAGCGCCCGTGGCGTTTGAAGGCCGAAACATCGAGCGTATCAAAGGACTGCCTCAAGGTGCGGTCATCGCTCCTATCCTGGCCAATCTTTATCTCGACCGGTTCGACGAAGTCATCGAGGCCAAGGGGTTTCGGCTGGTTCGATTTGCCGACGACTTTATTATCATGGGCAAAAACGAATCCGACCTTGAGCTTGCAAGAAAGACGGTGACCGAGGAATTGCACAAGCTCGGCTTGGCTTTGAATGATGATAAAACAGCCGAGACGGCATTCGACAGGGGGTTTCGATTTCTGGGTTCCCTGTTTTGCCGAAGCGTGGTGTTGGACGTGGAGAAATCAGGCAAGACCAGCGAAGTGTTGAAGAGTATGCCGGTCAATGCGATGCAGACAGGCGATTCCGTCAAACTGTCGGGGTGGTTGTCTGATTTTGTGGAAAGCAAGGGTAAGGATCCGGAGCGTAAAGAAGAAGACCGTGCATCACATCATCGCTGGCACGCGCCCATCGCTCCTCCGAGCATCGAGCGCAAGCCCATCTACGTGGTCAGCGGAGACGCAAAACTGATCGGTAAAAAGCGCGGGCTTTATATCGAACGCAAGGACAATCCGCCGCTTATGGTCGCCTGGTCCGAAATCTCGGAACTGGTTCTGCTTGGTGGTAAATACATCGGTAGTTCCGTCATGCAGAGAGCCTTGCGTCACCGAATTCCGATAGCCTTGCACAAATGGGACGGAACGCCTCTCGGACTGGTTTTGCCCGACAAGGTGCGCTCGCCATCGCCGATTACTTTGCTGCAATGGAAATGGTCGGAGGATTCAGCGGGGAGTTTAAATGTGTCGAGAAAGCTCGTGTCCGCCAAAATACGCAACACGCGCATGCTGGCTCGTCGCCGCAAGGAAGATAATGTTCCGAGATTGTTGGAACAATTGAGCGCGATGATTTCACGCGCCGAAAAGGCTGCCGATCCGGACATGCTAAGAGGCATCGAAGGGCAAGCTGCGCACGCCTATTTCTCCCAATGGCCGCAATGGCTCAAAGGCAACCTACCCGCTTTTACTGGACGAACCACGCGCGGTGCTGAAGATCCAGTCAATGTGATGCTGAATTTCCTGTATACGCAATTGTTCAGACTTACGCACACCACAATATTTTCGGTCGGTCTGGACCCGTACCTTGGCGTACTGCACCAGGGCAAAGGCCGCTACGCCGCCTTGGCGGCCGACCTGATGGAGCCGTTTCGCTTTGTCGTTGACAGGGTTGCAATCAATGCGGTCAATCATGGTGAAGTCAAAAATTCGGATTTTGTCAGGAAGCAAAAAGGCCCATACAGAGTGATGATGACCGCGAAAACGGTTAAACTATTGCTGCTTCGCTTCGAGGATCAGCTAGCCCGCGAGGTTTCGGATACCACGAACAAAACAGATACCTTGCGAGGCCACCTCTATCGACAGGCCATGTCGCTGCGGCGGTATATCGATGGTTCGGAGCTGTCCTTCGATGCTTTTCAAATGAAATGGTAGGAGTATGAGATGCCTGATTCCAAGTTTTTCCTTTGGGTGGTGGTGTACGACGTGAAAAGCCATGCACGTCAAAGGATGATTCGTGAGACCTTGAAATTCAAAGGCAATCGGGTCCAGGACTGCGTGTATGAGCTTGTTTGTTCATCCGCAAACCTGAAGCGCCTGCTGGATGAGTTGTCGTTCATTTTGGATGAGACGGACACGGTCAAGGTCTATCGCCTCTGTCAGGATTGTCGCGAGAATACGAGTTTATTCGGAGATACGCAGCTTCCCGGACCACCGACAGCCATTATCATTTAGTTTATCATCTCAAAAAACAGGACATGCCAAGGGGGGGTGCAACAGAAATAGCTCTGATGTAGAATGACTATAAGCTGTCGTGCGACCCATTGATATCATTCAGGATTATAAAATATTCGCTAATAATTTGACAAGTCTGCGGAATATTTCGCTTGCAAAAGTCGTGCAACAGGCATAATCTCCTATAATCTTCACTAGATAAAGCATCTTTGGCGGCTCGTTTTCATGCTGGAGACTTGTCAAATTGGAAAAGCTCTTTGAAAACAAGAGATTAGCTTGTGCCAAAGTTTTGCTGCACCCCATTTTTTCCGGTCTGACGGCTATAGTGAGTGGATTTTGAGGGGTGACTTGTCAAACCCGGTCTGAAAGCCCAACGGTTCCCAGTCTTTACAAGGCCAGAGTCACAGCTATGGTCAGTCAGACTGGGTATGGAAACCCTCCTCCCTTTTATCCACTGGCAAACTAGCGTTTTCGTCACAGCTATGGTCAGTCAGACTGGGTATGGAAACGGACCTTGTTGATGATAGTGACCATATTCTGGTGTCACAGCTATGGTCAGTCAGACTGGGTATGGAAACTCAACACGACTTCACCGGCAATCGGAGGCGAAGAAGTCACAGCTATGGTCAGTCAGACTGGGTATGGAAACTTGCCTCCGCCATCATTGCTCCACACCTGGAGCATACGTCACAGCTATGGTCAGTCAGACTGGGTATGGAAACAATCCCGCTTGGGACTCCAAGAGTTCGGCAGGGATTTTGTCACAGCTATGGTCAGTCAGACTGGGTATGGAAACCAGTCATCGTCATGTGGGCCGTAACCGAAGAAATTGTCACAGCTATGGGGTCAGTCAGACTGGGTATGGAAACTACGGGTATTCCTCCCACACCATGTGGTTTATGGTCACAGCTATGGTCAGTCAGACTGGGTATGGAAACATACAGGCCCACATCTGAACCTGATTGTACTCGTCACAGCTATGGTCAGTCAGACTGGGTATGGAAACGCGAATCCTTGTCCGAGCGGGTGAAACATGAAAATCGTCACAGCTATGGTCAGTCAGACTGGGTATGGAAACCTTGCAAGCAATCCGATATGCAACGGCCTTCATCACTGTCACAGCTATGGTCAGTCAGACTGGGTATGGAAACTATCCTAAGTTACCTGTTTGATTATCAGACTCCGTCACAGCTGTGGTCAGTCAGACTGGGTATGGAAACACAGCGGCTAGGCCGATTTGATAATCGGGTGGTAAAGTCACAGCTATGGTCAGTCAGACTGGGTATGGAAACCCGAAGGCCAGCGCAGTTGCGAACGGCTGTAGAACGGGCAGGGTCACAGCTATGGTCAGTCAGACTGGGTATGGAAACTCATACCCCTCGAAGCGGTGGAATACGGATTCGGTCACAGCTATGGTCAGTCAGACTGGGTATGGAAACTTTTGTAGCCCTCGAAGCAGCCGTCGTCCACCGGAGTCACAGCTGTGGTCAGTCAGACTGGGTATGGAAACTTGGCTGAAGGTACGGCGGCCACGGCGGCGGCGAGTCACAGCTATGGTCAGTCAGACTGGGTATGGAAACACCGAATGAGCACCACTCACCGAATGAGCACACCTTACCGTCACAGCTATGGTCAGTCAGACTGGGTATGGAAACGCCGTTGCAGCTGACACCGTCGGTGCCGTCCTGACCGACACAGCTATGGTCAGTCAGACTGGGTATGGAAACGATTCGCAGCCATGCAGATTTTCATTGGTACTGATGTTGTCACAGCTATGGTCAGTCAGACTGGGTATGGAAACTTGGCTGAAGGTACGGCGGCCACGGCGGCGGCGAGTCACAGCTATGGTCAGTCAGACTGGGTAAGTCTTCGTGCCCCAGTGCGTGCCCGTGCCATCGCGGAAGTGCTCACTTATGCCCCTTCCGTCGCCCCACGTATCCGGATCGTCGTCACGCATAGACTAGATCCATGATGTGCCGCCATTGTGCCGTTGAATTGCATACGTTTAGCGGACCAACCACTCCTGTATTTAAGCCTGTTGACAACAGTGGTATTATGATCTATATTTAGCTTTGTATTAAGAGTTTGGAAAGGATAGCTGATCATGCGAACCCCACTCATATCCGAGGATATTTTCCCAATTGGGGAATTCAAAAAACACGCCTCCAGACTTTTTCGCCGTGTACGCGAGGAAAAACGCCCTGTCATCGTCACTCAAAATGGCTCACCTGTCGGTGTCGTTGTTTCACCCGATGAATACGACCGGATGATGGAGCGGGATCATTTCATCGCCTCGGTTGAGGCCGGACTGGCCGATGTCGCGGCCGGACGGGTTTTAAGCGAAAAAGAGGCAAAGGAGAGACTTGAGAAACGATTCGGTCCGCTCGAATCATGAAACTCATCTGGTCTGGCAAGGCGTTGAACGAATTGGAACGTATCGGCGAATATATAGGTGAGGACGACCCTAGGGCGGCTACTCGCTTCGTATCTCGCCTTTGGAAGCGTGCAGCGACATTGAAAAAACATTCTCGGCTTGGAAGAATTGTCCCTGAGGCAGGCGACGAAAGTCTACGGGAAGTGATTGAAGGAAATTATCGAATCGTTTATCGGTTGGAAAAAGGCCAGATCATCGTAGTTACGATTTTCGAAGGTCATCGCCAATTTCGTGTGGAAAACGAGCAAGATTGAACTCCTCTTTCTGTCGTAAAATTGTGCCGCTATTGTGCCGTAACTCTGCACCACGAGGCGGCACATAACGGAACGAGACGGGTCTTAACGGATCTAAGAACGTGAGCAATATCAAACGGATAAGGTGCAAGATCGCGATTTCGCTTGGATTTTGATTTTATGGTGGTAAGGGTTCGATTCCCCCCGCCTCCTGTCGCTCGTCAAAAATAAAAAGCAGGATATTTTCGGATTGTTTTGCGATCTGACATCTCCATTTCATGGATTCGAGCTCTTTGAAAAATCAAAAACAGGGCATCCGGTCATCTGTGGACGCCGGGAATCCGCCTGAATCGCGGCAGGGTTTTGCAATTTCTACAGCCAACGACACACGAATCCATCAATCCTTTTTCTCCAGGTCGAGTTTCCGCAACAACCTGTTGCTTACGCAGCATGTCGCCATTCATAGCGATGATGCAATCCGCCGACACGCGGAATCGCGATCACCTTGGCTTTTCCTTCCGGCCTGTTCTGAACCAATCGATGCTCAGGCGCATCTTTGCCAAGGCTGCAATGACAACGGTCTTTGTTGTAATACGCAACATAGCTTTTCAGCAATTGGTGTAAATGCCTATCGCTGAACACGATCACATGGTCCAGCAATTCTCTCCGGCAATTTCCCACCCAGCGTTCGGCGATGCCGTTCTGCCAGGGGCTGCGGTAGGACGTACGAACAGGTTTGATGCCAAACGATTTGATGACATGCACGACGTATTTACTGAAGATCGAATCCCGGTCGAAGATCAAATATTTCGGTGCGGTGTCGTACGGAAAAGCGTTTCGCAGCTGCTGTGCGACCCACATGGCGGTCGGATGATAGGTTGCTGCAAAATGAACGATCTGCCGGCGTTCGTGGCGAATGATGAAGAATCCGTAAAGTTGCCTGAACGTTACGTTGGGAACGGTGAAGAAGTCCATCGCGGCGATTTCGTTCTTGTGGTTTTCCCAGAACGCTTTCCATTTGGCGATGTTATCTGGATTCGATTCTCGCCTCGGCAAGTGACGTGAAACCGTTCGCTCGGAGACATCGAAGCCAAGCTTGAGCAACTCAGCATGTATTTTCGGCGCACGCCAGTTATTCTCCATGGCCATCTTACGGATCAAATCGCGGATTTCCTTTTCCTTGCAAGGTCTTCCTCTTCGCTTTCCCCTTTTTGAAATGGCATTCCAATAGAGTTTGTAGCCTTGTTTATGCCAGCCGACCACGGTTTCCGGCTTCACGATAATGAGAGCATTGATCCAATTCAACCAGAAACTCCGTAATCCTACCCAGAAAGCCCGGTCAAACCAGCGGATCTTCGGCTTTGGATTTTCTCTTTTCAGCACGGCAACCTGCTGACGAAGAGCCAGATTCTCCAGTGCCAGATCTTCACGAGACCGAAAGAGAGATCGGATCGTTTGGAAGGCCGCTTTTATTCTTGAAAATAGTGGTTTCAGCATCATGACGCAGCATTGACGCACAATTTTGAAAAACCGTCAAGTAGCAGATATTGTTGGCTTACTGGTTTATGGCGAACCACAGGCTTAAAAAAGCGTCGGTCGGGAAAAATGATATTGACACACTCGCATGATCGTGCGATTGTAGGACCGTTATTGCTTCGTTTTCTCTTGGAAAAGGATGTGAACCATGGGCGACCGCAAACAAACAGATGAACTGGCCACCCACGACATCTTCGATCTTCACGCGGAATTCTGCAAAGTCTTCAGCGATCCCAAGCGCTTGCGCATCATGTGGTCACTACAGGGTGGGGAACGGTCCGTCGGCGATCTGGCGGACGAACTCGGACTCACGCTGTCGAATACCTCCCAGCATCTGCGCATGATGTACGACCGCGGCGCCGTGACGTATCGCCGTGAGGGAAAAACCATTCTATACCGCATTTCGAACGACAAGTTCGTTCAGGGATGCTTGAAGATCAGGGAAGGCCTGCTGGAGCAGTTGTATAGCAGAAATCAGGCCGCTTTCGCCCCACAATCCATGTGAAATCGAGAACTGAAGCGGAGAATGCGATGGGAATGAATCGGAGGACATTTCTGAAAGTCACCGGGGCGACGGTTGCGGCGAGTCTGCCATCACGATCGGCGCAAGCCGATGAGTCGAGAGCACCTGATCCTGACCATGTCGGCTGCCTAGTCGATACCACGAAATGTATCGGTTGCCGCAAGTGCGAGGAAGCCTGTAACCGGGCGAACCGGTTGCCCATGCCCGACAAGCTGTTTGACGATCTTTGGGTGTTGCGCGAGCGCCGCCGGCCGGATGCAACTCGCTTCACGGTCGTGAACAGTTATCCGGGGAAACCCTCGCCGGTCCAGCAGGATCGCGATCGGACCAATATCAAGGTTCAGTGCATGCATTGCCTGGATCCGGCCTGCGTATCCGCCTGCATTGTTGGAGCTTTGACCAAATCGAAAACCGGCCCGGTGATGTATGATGCGGACAAATGCATCGGTTGTCGCTACTGCATGGTGGCCTGTCCGTTCGAAATTCCGGCCTATGAATACAACAATCCCACCGTGCCGCGGGTTATGAAATGCACGTACTGCGTGGACGAGCAGCAAAAGACGGGCGCTTCGCCGGCCTGTGCAGCTGCATGCCCGATGGAAGCCATCGTGTTCGGCAAACGATCTGAACTGCTCCAATTGGGGCGCACGCGAATCGAAGCCGAATCCGACCGCTATGAAGATCACATCTACGGCGAAAAGGAAGTCGGCGGTACGAGTTGGCTGTATCTCACCGGTCGACCGGCCGAAGAACTCGATCTTCCTCGTCTACCCGAAGTGGCCCCGCCCCGGCTGTCCGAGTCCATTCAACACGGTATCTTCAACTACGGCGCTATCCCGCTCATTTTTTACGGAAGTCTGGCAGGCGTGATGTGGATGAGCAATCGGAAAAGCCACAAGGCTTCTTCTGAATCGGACAACGAGCAATAAGCCTACGCCTAAACGAACACATGAAGAGTAAACGATCATGCAGAATATAAAAACGCTTCGATTCTGGACGCCGGGTGCGTTTGTTTTGCTGGCCGTCATGGCCGTGGGATACCTGTTCGGGTTGGCGCGTCTCATTACCGGCCTCGGTCCCGTCACCAACCTGTCCGACCAGTACCCGTGGGGCATCTGGATCGGCATCGATGTAGCATCGGGTGTCGCTCTGGCCGCCGGAGGCTTCACAACGGCGGCGCTGATCAATATCTTCGGACGGAAAAAATACCATGCCCTCGAACGACCGGCGCTCTTGACGGCTTGGCTGGGCTATACCTTCGTCGGCGTCGGGTTGATGTTCGACCTGGGCCGCTACTACAACATCTGGCATCCGGCGATATACTGGCAGGGCAACTCCGTGCTTTTCGAGGTCGGCATGTGCGTGATGTTCTATATCACCGTACTGACCGTCGAATTTTCGCCGACCATTCTGGAAGGGATCATCAAGCGCGCCGGGGAGAAAAGTTTTCTCGGTCGCTTCGCTCAGGGATTTCAAAAACCGCTACAGATCCTCCATCTTATGATTTGCCGCGTCTTGCCGCTTTTCATCATCGCCGGTGTCGTTTTGTCGTTCATGCACCAGTCCTCGCTCGGCTCGTTGATGTTGATCGCTCCTACGAAATTGAGCAGCCTGTGGTGGACGCCGATCCTGCCGATCCTCTTCCTTTTGTCGGCCATCATGGTTGGCTTTCCCATGGTCATTTTCGAATCGATCATCGCCGCCAAATCCTTCGGTCGCAAACCGGAAATGGAACTTCTGACTCCCTTGTCACGTATGATTCCATGGTTCGTCGGCGTGTATGCCTTGGTCAAGACCGGAGATCTGATCCTGCGATGGGAACAACTCGACTTCTATGCGCATCCATCCGATACCGCCGCCCTGTTCGTCGAAATCGGCATCGGCGTTTTGATACCCTTTGTCATGCTGTTGCAAAAATCCGTGCGGCGCTCGCCATTCTGGTTGTTCATCGCCGTGACGGCGATCATCCTGGGCGTTCTCTTAAACCGTATCAACGTATTCATCGTAGGGTTCCATCCCCCCTTCGGCGAGGCTGGTTACTTTCCATCCATCGGTGAAATCGCAGTCACGATTGGGCTTGTAGCAACCATCGTTCTGTTGTATCGATTCTTCGCCTATTATTTCCCCGTTTTCGATCAAAAGGAGTTTGCCGTACGCGAGGAAGAATGCGAGACCCGTCGGCGACGTGCGCCCGTGCTGGCCTGGATAGCGCGCGGACTCGCCGTTCTGCTCATGCTTTCTTTCGTGATTCTATACGTCGTGGCTCACGAATACGGAATCAAGACATCCGTCGTCGGATCTGGGCGAACCGTGTACGCAGAAGCCGCTTCGACTCCCGACATGCGCCCGGACCCCATCGCAATTCCAGAGCCGCTTTCCTTCTCGGCGGAGACGATGCCGAAAAGTCTTCTGATCGACCGTCGCCAGACGAATGAAAGTATCAACGATTACGATCCGGTGCGTTTCATGCACAAGGCGCATGCCTCGCGTCTGGATGGAAATTGCAGCGTCTGTCACCACAGGGTTCAAAGCAATTCGGACGATCGCATAGGCGAAGAACTCGACTTCACCGACATGGACAAGCGCAAGCCCGCATCCTGCGTAGCCTGTCACCAGTATCCAAACGAAGCGGACGCCCCCACGCGACCGGGGTTGAAGGGTGCCTATCATGCGCAATGTATCGGCTGTCACGAAAAGGAATCTTCCGCGAATGCTCCCACCGATTGCACCGGTTGTCATGCCAAACGCACCCCGAATCACGATGTCTTCATTCATTTCGCCGGGAAGCCGGAGCCGCAGGAAATCACCGCCCGATGCCTCGAATGCCACGAGCATGTCGGGAAGGATATCCTCACATCCGTACACTGGAAATGGGAAGGACCGTCTCCGAACACCGAAGGTTACGAGCATCGGACGGATCTTGGAAAGAAGAACGTCCTCAACAATTACTGTATTCACGTGCGTTCGAACGAGGCCCGCTGCTCCCAGTGCCACATCGGTTACGGCTGGAAGGATGATACATTCGATTTCAACGATCCAACCAATATCGATTGCCTGGTCTGCCACGATACGACCGGCACGTATGCCAAGGATGCCCCCAATGGCGGTATGCCGAAGCAGGAAGTCAACACCGTCCAGGTAGCGCAGCACGTCGGAAAAACGTCCCGACAGACCTGCGGAAAGTGCCATTTCAACGGAGGCGGAGGCCCGAACGTCAAGCACGGAGATCTGGAGCCCGCGCTTGCGGACCCGCCGGACGATTTCGACGTACACATGGGACGGGCCGGAATGGACTGCCAGGATTGCCATCAGACGAAAGAACACCGCATTGCCGGTCAATGTCTCGCCATTCCCGCAAGCGAGGGCCGGGTAAGTTGCGAACAATGCCACGGTAGTACGCCGCACACTATGAATCATGAGATCGGATATCATCTCGACAAGCACGGCCGAAGCATTGCCTGCCAGACCTGTCACATTCCGAACTTCGCGAAGAAAACGCCGACCAAGGTATTCTGGGACTGGTCTACGGCGGGCAAAGATCTGCCGGTTGAAAAGGACGAGTATGGTATGCCGTCCTACGATAACAAAAAGGGTCATTTCCGATGGGGAATGTTCGTCGATCCCTGTATCACTTGGTACGGTGGCACCCACACCCGTTACCTGCTGGGTGATGTCGTCGAAAACCCGGACGAACCGACGCTGTTGAACGCTCCGGTCGGCTCGGTGGCAGATCCACAGGCGAAGTTGTATCCATTCAAATGCTATTCGGCCGTGATCCCGATGGATGCCGACCGGAAAGTGTTCGCCGTACCGAATCTGTGGATGGGATTCTGGAAGGACTTCGACTGGCAAAAAAGTCTGGCTGAGGGCATGGAGCTATACGGTGAGCCTTTCTCCGGCAAGGTCGGATTCGGCAAGGCGGATATGTTCTGGGCGATCAACCACGAAGTGGTTCCAGCCGAGCAGGCGCTGCACTGCGCCGATTGTCATCAGTCGCAGGCGGTGACGTGTTCGCGCTGCCATGGCCAGGAACCCGGCTTCGACAGCGCCCATCTCATCGGCCCTCGCTATCCGGAAAGCAAGGCCAAACTCAAGCGCTCGGATTTCGAGGCGATGGGATACAAGGGCGATCCGGCAGAACGGGGCGGTCGCTTCCATCATTACACGTTGCCGGGTGCGAAATAGCATACTCGTGGATCAGGGACAAATGTCTTAACGAGTATAAATAATTGCTCTCAACATTTTAGGGATCTCGCGGGCAGAAAAGGATGGCAAAGGAGGGATACGATGACGATGAGGCCTGAGGCCATCCCGAAGAGAGTGGAAGACTTGTGGTAATCGGCGGCGTAGCGGCGGGTATGTCCGCCGCCAGCCAGGCCAAGCGTCATCGTCCCGATTTCAAGGTGGTGGCGCTTGAGAATGGGGAAGACGCTTCGTATGAAGCCTGCGGGATACCCTACAATGTAGAAGAGAGGGCTGGCGCATCAACGTCCTTTTTACAGCCATCGACCCGGAGTATGACATCTGGACACTGGCGGAATTGGATCTTGCGTACGTGCCGCAATTCTGGTGCTTCCCTACCCAAGTGTTGTTACTTGCCCTTATTATCCATCCAGGCTATGAATCTTACAAGCAATTCTCCGATTGTCAACGCTGGAGACATGTTTGATGAAGCGTAAGCCTGTAAAAGATCGCTGCTGCATGAACCCGGATTGTCCACTGCGTGGCACGTTCGGAAACGACAATATCATCCGCCATTTGTTCTACAAAACCAGCCAGGGTCGACGACGTCGTTATCTTTGCAAGGCTTGCAAGAAGACCTTCGCCTCAACGGCTGGTACACCGTATTACCGATTGCACAAAGCAAGATCCTCTTTCGACGAGGTAGCCACGATGGCCGTGGAGGGCGTTGGCATTTCGGCAACAGCGAGGATCAAGAAACTTGCTCCGGACACAGTAGCGCGCTGGAGGGAGTCGGCAGCAGAACAATCCCGGCGCTTCAATGACAAAAGGCTTGAAGGCTTTGACTTGATCGAGTTCCAGGCCGATGAGATTCGAAGCTTCGTGGACACGAAATTGAGGCCTATATGGATTCTCACCCTACTTGAGGTCTGGTCGCGGCTGTGGGTGTCCTACGTTGTTGGGCGGCGCAGCTACCGTAACGTGAAGGAGGTCATCGAGACAGCGATTGCACGTGGTAAATTCAACGGTCGCTTCCTGTTTACCACTGATGGTTTCGAGCCCTACGCCTGGGTGGCGGCGTCCAAGCTTTCTCTGGTTTGTGTCTACGCTCAGGTGATCAAGAAACGGCGCAAGAACCGTGTGACCCAAGTGACTCGGAAACTGATTTCCGGAACGCAGGAACAGCTTGAAGAAGCCTTGCTGAATTCCGAGGATTCCTGGACCATCAACACGTCGTTTGTTGAGCGACATAACCTGACGATTCGCCAGGGAAGTTCGTATTTGGGCCGCCGAACCGCGTGCCATGCCAGGAATCCGGAATACCTCGACGGCCATATGGCCTTGCTGATGTGCCATTACAATTTCATCCGTCCACATCTGGCATTGAAGTTTGGTAAAGAGATCAGGACACCGGCGATGCAAGCCGGAATAGTCTCGAAGAAGTTGAGCTTCCGGGACATTTTCACGAGCAGTGAAGTTCTCTTTTTATGCCTGATTATTTGGATGCTGATTCGGCGCGAGATTCAGCGGAAAAAATTGACCGGCAGAATGGGTTGGAGTACATTAACAACACTTAATCAGTGAAGCACCGGAAGAGCAAGCGCTCAGTATCAATAATGAAATGGCCACCCAGATACCCAAGGTTTTTTTCGTACTAAGTTTCAGCATACACGTCTCCATGAAATGATTTAATCTCACATAGATATGTCGATGATGACCACTGCTGTTTGTACATTGTTATCTCGACTATAATTTATTCGAATAGGCACTTCAAGCAAAATATCCAAGTCCTCTATGACCTGATGCTTCCAATAATGGAGCCGGACGACAAGTGTAGTATCACAAACGAGGACGGCATCAGCGACGATGACGAAGTCACGGAGTATCGCCGGGCGTTATCTTTCCGGCTAAGTGTGTGGTAAGCTCAATTCAACTACTTAATTCCTTCCGGGAACGGAGCCTTTGCATGGACATGATCGGAAACCCACACGAAACCCACGTGCAGGATACCACCATCGCGTGGGGCGAGATGGGCGACGGCCCGCCCCTGGTGCTATTGCATGGGCTATTCGACTCGCACCGCACCTGGCGGCGGGTGGCTCCGTTACTGGCACCGAATTACCGGGTCCTGATGGTCGATCTGCCGGGTAACGGCTATTCGGGCCGTCCGTCTGCCTCCTACACCCTGGATTGGAATGCTGACATCGTGTCGGATTGGATGGCGGCCATTGGGGTCGATAAGGCTCATGTCTGCGGGCATTCTTACGGCGGTGGCGTCGCACAGTGGATGTTGCTCAAGCATCGGGAGCGGACCGACCGCCTGGCGCTGGTGTCGGCCGGGGGACTGGGCCGAGGGGTTGCGCTGGGGATGCGATTGGCGGCGTTTCCGTTCTTCGGCCCCAAGATCACGCCGCATGCACTTCGTTACGTGATGCCGCGTATTCTGAAATATATCTCCGGCACGTTCGGAAACATGGAGCCGGTCGAGCAGGAGCGCTTCATTGAAATGAGTCGCATTCCCGGCACGGAGATGGCCTTCCAGAGAACGCTGGCGGGCGTCATCAACGTCTTCGGCCAGTACATGCAGACCTCCCAGCGCTCTGAAGAAATCGCCGACATGCCGCCGGTCGCCCTGTTTTGGGGTGAGAAGGATCCTATCATCCCGATCCGCCATGGCCGAGAGATGGCCAAACGCTCAGGGAATATCGCCCTCACCACCTACACGAAATGCGGGCACTATCCCCACCTCGATGCACCCGACGCATTTGCAACTGATCTGTTGGCTTTTCTCAGTGATCCCAATGCTCTACCGGCGCGAATGGGTTCCAAGGCAACAACGTAAAATCCGGCTACACCGCCGGATACCAGTCGCATTATCTGTGATCGAGATATCACCTGAAAGAAAAAATGATCTTCCCCCGAGTGAGTAGATCCCCAGCAGATGAAACAAGACACCTACAGAATAACAGCATCACATGCAAGCCGAACACGACAACCGCGAAGTCACGTCTCCGCCCGCCTCAACTACGAATACAATGACCGCCAGTCAAGATGTTCTCGGTGTTTTCCTTAAGCAGCCTTGACATCATCGGGCGTCCGCCACATAAAATGCGGCACTGTCCGAGCGCGGCTGTCGACATCCTCGAAAGAGCCGACACGCGATTCCTAAAATAATCTTAAAGGGAAAGCTCCGGCATCGAAACCCGTCGCAAAACGCTTTTGATGGAGATTGACACCCTGCACTTTCTTCGTATAATAATCACGGGAATTCAACAATTATGATTTGTAAGCGACCGTCCCGATAGGGTGCGAAGCGTGCCGAGATTCGGCGCCGGCGGTCGTAAATTCGGTTTCAATCGAGAGATTGAATGATGGGGAAACAAACGACAATCGGAGGGCAATCATGAACAAACGATGCTTTGGGGGCCTGTTGACGCTTTGCACACTGATACTGATCCTGTCATTCGGGTGCATGAGTTCGGATGATGGCGATGATGCCGATGGCGACGACACCAACGAATGCACGGTGATCAAGAAGAAATGCGGCGACGTCGTCAGCGGTTCCACGAGCGACTTGACGGACAGCACGCTCGACAATTACAGCGGCGTGAGTTGGGATGAGTCGGGCCCCGAAATCATTTACGAAGTCCCGCAAAATGACGCCGAACCCGTCATTGTGAAAATCGAGGAAATCAGCGCGGATTTCGAGGCGGATTATTTCATTTTACGTAAATGCGACGAAGCCGCATCCCTGCTCGCTTATGGCGATAAAGAGGCTTCCATGTGCCTCGATCCGGCCGTGTATTACCTGGTTGTCGATGGCCGCAACGGGGCCAAGGGCAACTTCGAAGCACGTATTTCCTGTACCTACTGCGACGACCCGGACGGCGACGACCCCGACGGCGACGACCCGGACGGCGACGACCCCGACGGCGACGACCCGGACGGCGACGACCCCGATGGCGACGATCCCGACGGCGACGATCCCGACGGCGACGATCCCGACGGCGACGACCCCGACGGCGATGATCCCGATGGCGATGATCCTTCCACTTGCGGTTGCTTCTGCGAAAGCAGCAACAATTGTTCGGGCACCCCGCCGGGAACGACCTTCAGCAGTGAGGGCTGCGACGGTTGGGACGACGACACCCAATGCTCGGGCTGGTTCTCGGTTTATTGCGCCTCGATTTGCGGGGACGACAACAACTGTTTCATGGATTGCGAAGACAACGTGCACGGCAACACCCCGCCGTCTTTCACGGACGGAAGCAGCTTCACGGGCTACGGCTGCACCATCACGATCCACTGCCCGTAACCGACACCTGATCCGCATCCCAACAGAGCCGGAGGCCGTTTTCAAACGGTTTCCGGCTTTTTTTCGTTTTGATACGGCTGGCAGAGTTCTCGATCCGTGGCTCGCTCCGTTCAGAACGAGATGAGAAAAAGGAATTTTCCCGACTCGTCTGTATCAAAGAGAGCCATGTGACAGGACAAAAACAATATTGGCCAAGAAAGAAAGGGCCATGGCCATGTATAGACCAAGCGTCATGAACAGCCTACGGCGATGCAGATGTTCGAGTTTTTCGAATTCACCCTTGATCAGCGACTCCTCACAATAAACGCCTTCACTCATCAGTCCAAGCATATGGCGACACTTTTTGAGAGTGCTTATTTCTTCACAAAGCTTTCTTTCCACCATGTGCACACAAACCATACCATAGACGAAAATCAACAACGAAATCAGCACGACAGCCAAGCTTAGGACCTTTTCCAAGGGGATTTTTCCCATTATGATAAACGTGTCGATTCCCAACAACATGGAAACAACCAAAACACAGATATTCCATCTGAGTTTTTTGAGACGACCTACCTCGTCGAACAATTGTCCGATCAAATTCAACAAGACGCTGAGTTTCTGATGGGAATCAAACTTTCGATAATCCAACATAATTGACTTATGACTCCGACCGTTTGAGTGAATTTTCTATAATCGAAACAGCGCCGCCGCCACTCATTTCTTAATCGGCACTTTTAAAACCAGCGGCGAAACGTCCGGGTCGTTGATGCGCAGCAGTTTATAGGCTTTTTCGGCTTCTTCGGACTTTGAATGCTCGGAATAGACGATGTGGTATTTGCCGTCGATCTCGTAAACTTGGATGTTTTGGGGCGTATACTTGGCCGTATTGAAAGTCTGCCCTAGATATTGTTTCAATTTCTCGCGCAGAACCGGATCGCTTTTACTGTCGAACTGAGCAATCGACACGAGATAGCGGTAATCCGATTTTACCTTTATTTTAGGGCGTATCAGCTTAGACCTTGTCGACTGACGCGAATCGGGTTCGCTGATCTCATCCGCATCGCCGGCGGCATAGGCGGTCCCGATGCCCAGCCATTCATGCAGATTGAAAGCCTCGCCCCCCAGAATCGCATTGGCATCCAACGGATTGGCTTCACCTTCAGTCGTTTTCTCCGCCACTTGCTCATTGATGACTTCCGAAGCCTTGGTCTTTTCACTCTGCAGGTCGAGATCCTTGCTGATACTGTTGATCATGCCGATCAACAGGGCCGGAATGCCCAGCGCGTAGAAGAATATATCTTTATTGGTGTGTTTGGGCGTTTCCATAGCCGCGTCTTTAACGAACAGAATCATGGTGATGGCCCCGACGAGCAAACCGGCCAGGCACAGCGCCAGGGTGGGAATCGTCGGATTTTTTAGATCGGGCTGTATCAAACAGGGAACGATGCACATGAAAAGGAAGGGAGCAACTCCGGCCACGGCGCCGATACTGAAGGTTTTCACTCCCGGCCAAGCGGCTGTCTTCCATTGCGTCATCGCAACCCCCTTTCACCAGAGAAATACCTCTGTTTTTAAGTGATGGCACCAGCATTCGGCAACCGTCGAACACCGACGAAAAACGTCGTGAAGCGACGGTCACCATAACTTATATTTACGTTATATGCATTTTAAGAAATTGTATCCGTCATTGCAAGATTAATAGTGACCCGAAAGCCGCGAAAACTGAAATTCGCAGCCAATCGCCCCCAATACGGCCCGCTGGAGTTTCTATCTCCTTGCTTTCACCTCGTTTTTGCCGAATTTCGTCCCGTTTTCACTGCGTATCTCGGGGGCATTTTCACGTTTCGCCCCTTTCTCTTTATTTTCAAGCACTTACGACTGCATAATAGGTATGCCTAATATCTACAATAACTATAATATATTTAGTATACTATCCATTGAGTTATATTTACATCTCGTTTCTCTTATTGTATTCATCTCAGCCGCAAGCGCGTCCGAAACGAAATCCGGTGAAAGCCCATCGTTAAAGGACAAACGCAGCGGGCCACCGCTCGACACGCATTTGCGCCCGCCTCCCATCCGGGCCTCTGCTTTGAAAGCGCCTCGGAATGTGTGACATATTAGGGCATTCCTAGCTTTCCCCTATGATTGCATCCGGAGGAAACAACGGTACGCCGAATTTCTGTGTCATTTCAAGGGATCGGCAAAACGGACCAAGAGCGCAACGAGCGAATAACGCGCCGGGCGAGAGCTGGCCGAGCGGCCCCGCCGAAGCTCAAATGCAGTTCCCGCATCGTCCTTGCGGCGCAGCCATGGTCAATCGACCCAACCGCGCAACGAGCGCAATGCGCGAAAAACCTCCTCGCCGGCAATCGTCATCCAAGCGACGCCAAGCGGAAAAGCCCTAATTGTCTTTCTTGCGATTCAACAGATCCCCGGTGGTGTTCTGGTCTGCCCGCAGAACACGCACGCGGAAGTACAAAGGATAGGGATAGGTTGCGGCCACTTTGGGCGGCAGTTTGAGTGGGGTTCGATCGCGCACGCCCTTGGGGACAACGAGCGTGTAGACCTTGCCGTCCGGGGCGCGAACGTCTTTTTGCGTTCCGGCGGCCGCCTCGGCGGGGGTGATACGAAAATCGACCAACACCGCGTCGGCTTCGAGTTCGTTGGGGTCCATGCAGGCCGCAAACAGAAGAATTCCGCCTAGAAGCCAAAACAGCCAAAAGGCCCTGCTCCGAATGGAAAAGCTTGCGTCGACCGACATGACACCCTCAGCTAATCAATTGATATCAGCTGTGAAACAGCAACTCCAAGGCCTTGAGTCCCGCCGCCGTGGCGCGCTCCTCGGCCTGGCGGATTTCCTCGCGCACCACCTTTTCCGACTGCGTGCGGTTGGCCACGACCGCGCAAATGCAACCGGCCCGCAGTCCCATAGTGCGGCACATCGTGAACAGCGTGCCGGATTCCATCTCGAAATTCAAGGCTCCCAGTGCGCGCCACTCATCCACCGAGCCCTGAAAGGCCTGGCGCACGTAGCCCGAGGCCGAATCGTAACGTTCCTGGCCGGGGTAAAAAGTGGCCGACGACACGGTAATGCCCGAAAAACACTGTGCACCGGTTTGGGCCGCCGCTTCGCGCAGCCGCAAGGTGAATTCCACGTCCGCCACCGCCGGATAACGCGGCGGCGCATAGTGATCCGACGAACCGTCTAGGCGAATGGAGGCTTCGCTGACGATCAGCGCCCCGACCGGAATGTCTTCCTGAATCGCGCCGGTGGTGCCGATGCGCAAAAAGGTTTCGACGCCCAACTGGGCCAGTTCCTGCACCACGATTTCGGTGGTCGGACCGCCCATGCCGGTGTTGGTGACCAACACTTTTTCACCCGCCAACTCGCCCAACCAGGAATCCAAACCGCGATGAGAGGCCAACTTGCGCGGCGCGTCAAGATGCGACGCGATCAACTCGGCGCGTTCGGGCGCTCCGGGAATAATCGCCACCCGGGCATCCTGGGTCAACGCCCGAGACAGCTCGATGTGGTATTGCACCTGCTCACGGTTTTCCACAACCTGTACCCGCTTTTTCACGTTCACCTCCAGCCTGTTGCGCGTTCTCTCCTGCTTTGGATGTAGCACAATTCATCCTGTTTTTCAAAGCCCCTCTGCTCTCACACCGGATTCTAACCGCTTTTAGATCGAAATCACTCAAGATCCGAAGTCGGTATGCCGAATAGTTTTAATGGAAAAAGGGTCAAACGGCCAAACGGTAATATTTTGGCCGGTTCGATCCAACCTCGAACGCAAGCTCTGTGTACGTGAGACCCAAGAGGTGGAACCAGCATGCAAAAGAAGACCTACACAAGTGGCGAAGTAGCCGATCTCCTTGGGATTCCGGCACGTACAGCCCGCCGCTACCTCGCTGATGGAAAGATCCCGGCGCAGCAAAATCCTATAACCGGCACCTGGACCATCCATCACGACGTCCTTCTTGAATTCATGAAGGCGCATAATCTCGACACATCATCGCTGGACGAGGCCTACCGTGTGATGGTCGTAGACGACGAGCCGAGCATCGTCACGCTGGTAACCCGCACACTGCAACGATCGGATCTCAACGTCGCCATTGAAAGCAGCACCAACGGCTACGATGCCCTGATCATGCTGGGCAACATGACCCCGCACCTGGTGGTCCTCGACTCCCGGATGCCGGGCACGGATGGTCGCCAAGTCCTTGAAGCGATTAGAAAAAATACACGTACGCACGATGCCCGCATCCTGGTGATCAGTGGGTTCCCGCAGGATCTCGAAGACATGTTGGCTTTGGGCGCCGATCAGGCGCTGGCCAAGCCGTTCAAGCCCGAAGAATTGCTCGACATCGCGTACACGCTTTTGACAAAAGGGATTAAAAACCAGCATAACTAGTTTGTCAGGGTCGCCGGCCCGGTTAGTATGGGCCGCGACCGTTTCTTATAAATCGGAACGGATATTTACATTTAGGGGAATGGAAGATGGGGACACCGAACCCGTTCGACCTGCTTGAAGATCTCGCATCCTCGCTGGTCATGGCCGATGTGGATGACAAACCGGCGCTCGCTCAACTCATGATGGGGTTCGAGCAGTTCGTCGACGCCTTACCCGCCGAGGTCGCTCAAAGCCTGGGAGAACCGGCACGCGAAGCCACCAAACTGCTTCAGAACATCGTGATGGACGACACGAAAGATCCATCCGCCGACTTCGAGCGCGTCTCCAGCCTGCTCAGCCAGATTCAGCACGCTCAACGCGAACCGGCCTCCGAAGACGAGGAAGAAGCGGACATCCCGGACGCGGAGGGCGAAAACGCCGAAATGGCCGCGGCCGCGGCGGCGGAAGGAGCTTTTATTCTGCCCGATTGGGTGGATCAAGCAACCTTCAACGACTTTCTTTCCAACCAGAAAGCCGTGCTGGAAGACCTGGAATCCGACATCCTGGATCTCGAAAAAGGGGATACCGAAAAAGCCGGAGCCATTCGGCGCGTCATTCACACCATGAAAGGCGAAGCGGGCGTTCTGGGTCTTGAAGACATGGAAAACCTCTGCCACGCCATCGAAGATTTCATGGATCTCGACCTGCCGCCCTCTCAAACCGCCGACCGCCTCCTGCAAATGACGGACTGGGTGGGCCAGGCGGTACTGGCCTATGTCGATGGTCTGCAACCTGCACAGAGCGCCGCCGATTTCATGGCGCAACTCAAGCAGGACGCGGCGGATAGTCAAGACACGAAAAAGTCCAAGCCCAAGAAAAAGGCCAAGAAAGCCGCTTCCGCCAAAACCAAAAAGGCGCAAACGAAAAAAAACGCCCCGGCGGAAGAAAAACCGGTGGAGAAACCCGAGCCCAAGCCCGCCCGCTTTATCGAAGTCGGGGGCGACGACGACGAACCGGATCCGGACGCCGACTATGTTCTGCCGCGTCCCGGCCCGGAATCCTTCGACGACGAAACCATCGCCATGGCGGGGGAATTTTTACAGGAAAGCGAAGAAGGCCTGTCCAATGCGGATCAGGTGCTGATGGAGATCGAAAACAGCGGTCCCGACGATGAGAAGATCAACAACCTCTTCCGCGTTTTCCACACCATCAAAGGCGTGGCCGGCTTCCTCGAACTCAAGCAGATCGAATCGCTGGCGCATACCACCGAAACCATGATGAACCTGGTGCGCCAGGGCAACCTGCCCCTCGCAGGCGCGGTTCTGGATCTGGTTTTCGACGCGACCGAAATGATGCGCAACATGCTCGGCGCGGTCAAGACGGCCGTCGAAAGCGGCCAGCCGATCGCATCCATGGACAACCTGCCCTATTTGATTCGACGCCTGCAAGCAGCCATCAAGGGCGAAGCCCTGCCGGAAGAAACACTTCCCGACAGCCAACGCACCAAAAAGCTGGGTGAAATCCTGGTGGACGAAGGCGACCTGGATGAACAGAAACTGGCGGAGGCCCTGGAAAGTCAACGTCAAAGCGGCCGTAGACTGGGTGAAGAACTGGTCGCGGAAAAAGCCGTCTCGGCTAAAAAGGTTGCCCAGGCCCTGCGTTCCCAAACCCAGGGAACCAAAATCCGTGAAACCGTCAAGGTCGATCTGGAGCGCGTGGACAGCCTGGTGGAGATGATCGGCGAGCTATCCATTGTGGAATCGATGGTGGTCAATACCCCCGAAATCGTCTCGTTGACCTCCCCGCACGTGCGCAATTCGTTGGGACAACTAACCAAAATTACCCGCGACCTGCAAAGCGTCGCCATGCGCATGCGCATGGTCCCGGTACATGGTCTGTTCCAGAAAATGGCGCGCATGGTCCGCGATCTTTCGCGAAAAAACCATAAGAATATCAGCCTTGTGCAAAACGGAGAATGGACCGAGATGGACCGCAGCATGGCCGAACAGATCGGCGATCCGCTCGTTCACATGATCCGCAACGCCGTCGATCATGGCATCGAAGATGCCGATGAACGTCAGGCGACCGGCAAACCGAAAAACGGTACCGTTTCGCTATCCGCGTATCACGAAGGCGGCAGCATCGTCATCGAAATTTCCGATGACGGGCGCGGGCTCAGCCGCGATCGGATTCTGGCCAAAGCGCTGAAGCAAGGTCTGATGAAAGAAGGCGAAAAGCTCAAGGATTCCGAAATCTACAACATGATTTTCCATCCCGGCTTCTCCACGGCGGAAAAAGTGACCGAAATTTCCGGACGCGGAGTGGGAATGGATGTGGTCAGACGTAATATCGAAGCCATGCGTGGGCGCGTATCCATCGATTCCACCCCCGGCCATGGAACCGTTTTCAAAATGGTCCTGCCTCTGACCTTGGCCATTATCGACGGCATGCTGGTGAAGTGCGGGACGGAAACCTACATCCTGCCCACTCTATCCATCGTCGAATCGCTCAAGCCCGAGCCGTCCATGCTGTATTCGTTCACCGGAAAAGGCGAGCTTGTGAATGTGCGCGGCGATAACTATCCTTTGTTGCGGCTTAACCGCTTGTTCAACGTTTCAGACGCCAAAAGCGACGCCAGCGACGCCCTGGTGGTATTGGTGGAAAGCGTGGGACGCACCATCGGCATTCTGGTCGATGACGTGGTCACCCAACAGCAGGTGGTGATTAAAAGCCTCGGTTCCGGCATGGAGTCGATGAAGTATGCATCCGGTGCGGCGATCCTGTCCGACGGCCGCGTCGGATTGATTCTCAATGTCGAAGAGATCAGCAGCTTGATCGATGACAAAACGTTCCTCGCCGAAACGGCAGCCGCTTCGACGCTTCCGCAAACGCCGCCACCGTCTAAAAAAGAAAATAGCCCTGACGAACCGATAAACGAAGCATGATTTCCGGAGGTTTCCATGAGTGAAAAGCAGAAGATCAATCCCGACGAGAGCGGAAAAGAAAACGAGTCCGGCCTAGTGCTTGGTAAGGAGTTGGCGGGTAAATACATGACCTTCAAACTCGCCGATGAAGAATACGGCATCGAGATTCTAACGGTACGCGAAATCATCGGGTTGATGGAGGTCACGCGCGTTCCGCGAGTGGCGCCCTTTGTCCGCGGTGTCATCAACCTGCGCGGCAAAGTGATTCCGGTTATCGACCTGAAGTTGAAATTCGAAATCGAACGCACCGAAACCACCGACCAGACCGTCATCATCGTGGTGCAATTCACCCAAGGCGAACAAGACATCACGATGGGGATCATGGTCGACGAAGTGCTGGAAGTGCTCGACATCAAGCCTCAGAACATCGAACCGCCACCCGCCTTCGGCGGCATTTCCATCGACACCGAATTTATCCTGGGCATCGGTAAACATGCCGAACGAGTGATCTTTTTGCTCAATATCGCCAAGGTGCTTTCGGCGGCGGAAGTCACACGGATGGTGCAAACAACCGATAAGCGTTAAATACCCCTTCGTCCTGCATCAAACAACCCCGCGCTACTCACTATATCGCGGGGTTGTCTTTTCGCTTGCATTTCGGGTAGGCTTTACATAAGATCCCCTCTCGAAAACGAGCATCGAGGGCTATCGTGTATCAACGCCATTTCGAAGACATCATCCGCTATTTCAATGAACACCACCCCGACGAGCTGACCCGCGCGCGCCAGGACTTCTTTTCGCAAACCGGCGAAGTCTACGACGACGACCCCTTCTACGAGGACCGGGTTTCCAACTTCCTGGAATGGTTCGTGTTCGATCGTCCCTTCGGCGAAGACACCTCGGCCGCCCATCATTATCGACGGCTCAACGACGGATTATCGCCGGAAGATCTCGAAACCCTCGATGCCCTGTGCCAACCGGTCCACGGCCTGTTCGAAGTCCGCCGCCTGCTACCCAAAAAACATCGGGTGGTCCTGCGCGATCTGCGCGATCATGCCACGTATGAAATCACCGAACGCCGCACGCTGGCCGGACTCAACAAAAACGGCCTGTTCGAGGCGCGTTTGGTCATGCGCGACGATCAATGGCATTTCATGCGGGCTTTCGTGATGTTCCCGGATGAAACGCGTGGATTTCTCAAAAAACAGATGAAACGCATGCGCAAAGCCGGAATTGAAGATTTTCGCCCGTATTTCATGGACTTGCAGAAAGTATGGATGAAGTGCCAGCGTTACGCGCACGTCGATCCCATGAAATTCTACACCGACGACGAGGTCGAATTCCTCCATGCCGGCTAGCTATCTGAGCCTCTCCCCCAGCCAATGGGACGACAAAATCAGCCGGATCGATGCGCTCGAAACGCCTTGCCGCCTGTGTCCGCGTCTCTGCGAGGTGGACCGCGCCGTGGACCTCGGCATCTGCCGCGCCCCGCGCCATCCGCGCATTTCCTCGATGAACCTGCACTACGGCGAAGAACCGCCGATTTCAGGCTCGGGCGGGTCGGGCACCGTGTTTCTCACCCACTGCAATCTACGCTGCATATTTTGCCAAAATTACCCCATCAGCCACTTGGGCAACGGCCGCGATGTCAGTGAGAGCGAACTGGCGCAGGCGATGCTCGACCTACAGAAGCGCGGCGCACATAACATCAACTTCGTTTCGCCCACCCATTACAGCGCCGCCATTCTACGCGCCCTGCGTCTGGCCGCCGAAAGCGGCTTGACCCTGCCGGTGGTGTGGAACTCCAACGCCTACGAGCGCGTCACCACTTTGGCGCTGCTCGAAGGGGTCGTGGACATCTACCTGCCCGACATCAAATACGCCGATGAACAGCCCGCCCGCGAGTTGAGCCAGGCTCCGCAGTACTGGCAACGCGCCACCGCTGCCGTCCGGGAGATGTTCCGCCAGGTGGGAACGCTCGAACTGGACGCCGACGGCATCGCCACGCGCGGCCTGCTCATCCGCCACCTGGTATTACCCGAGGGACGCGCCGGAACACCGGCGGTTTTGCGCTTCATCGCCGAAGACCTCTCCCCGCAAGTGAGCATTTCACTTATGGCCCAGTATTTCCCGGCCCATATCGCCGCCGAGACGCCCGGCATGGACCGCGCCATCACCGAAGCCGAATATCGCGACGCCCTCGACGCCCTGGAGCGATTCGGCCTGGAAAACGGCTACACCCAGGAAGGCCATTTCCGCTTCGCGTGAGCACCCTCCCCTTCTGCTTCCCATTCCGGAAATATTTTCCGAATACCAACGGTTATTTATGGTATCTATAGGTATCGATCGGTACCGATGGAAGTGAAGGAGGACGTTGCCGCATGTCACAGCGCCGACTGTTTATGAGTCTGTTCCTGCTGGTGTTTGTCATCGGCGGACTGGTCCTGTGGTTCCTCTGGCCGCCTCCCCTCGAATCGGAATCCACGAAACCATCCCTAATCGACACCCGTGAACTCGGCGACCTGCGTCCATCCATGCCCGCGTTACAAGACCCGAGCGGATCCGTCGGCATGCCCTCGCCCGCCGGTCTCGACTGGGTGTCGAGCCGTCCCCTGGCCCCGCGCCCCGACTGGAACGCCTCCCTGGCTTTTCTGGTCATCGACCGCGTTCTGCAGCGGCCAGTCACAGGCGCGAAGATCACCGTCAACGGCCCCATCGAATTGCCCCCCGCCTGGACCGACGCCGACGGCAACGCGCGCTATCTGCAACTGCCGCCGGGCACCTATTACTACCAGATCACCCACGACCGCTTCGCACAACCTCCCGAGCAGTCCTTCACCCGCCTCCAACTCGGTCCCGACGACCACCAGGAACTGCTGGTCGAGCTGAGTCCCGCCTGTCTGGCGCGGGGGCGCGTGCTCGATGCCGCAAACGGACAGCCGCTCGCTGGCGTTCACGTCCATCCGCATCGCTATGAGGATTTCTCCCCAGCTCTCACCGACTCCGAAGGCCGTTTCGAAGTCCCCACCGGGTTGATGAACGGCGGGTCGCTGTACGTCAAAGCCACCGGACACGCCCCCCAGGAAATCCCCTTCGGCTGCAACGGCGGCAGCGCCGAGTTGGGCGATATCGCCCTTACCGCCGATTGGACGCTCACGGGCCGGGTGGAAGATACCCAGGGCGAACCCCTGAGCGGAGTGGCGGTGGAGGACTATCCGCGCGGCGAAAGCAATCCATCCCCGCAAAACCTGCTGCGCGTTCTCACCGACGGCGAAGGACGTTTCACCCTGCGCGGCTTACCCACCACCAACGAACTCATCTTCTTTTACAAGGACGGCTACGCCTCCCGCAGCTTGTCGGTCAACGCCGCCACGCCCCCGGATGTCGTCGTGGTCATGCAGCCCGAATGCCGCCTGGAAGGCCGGGTGCTCGACGAGCAGGACAACCCGGTGGCCAATGTCGTCCTGCAAAACATGGGCGGCGGCGGTCAACTCGCCGGAGCCATCTCCGATGCCGACGGACGATTCACGCTCACCGACCGCAACCCCGGTGACTTTTCCCTGCTGGTCACCCATCACGACAACGGCAACCGGCGTTTTCAGCGGGTCAAAACGCGTTGTCCTTTGGACGAACCGTTGATCGTGCAGGTCGAATCGGCCGACGACAGCCGCATCGAAGGAGTGGTATTGGACAGCGAGGAGCATCCGGTGGAAGGCGCGACTCTTATTTTACGACCGCTCGGCGGCAACCAAGAAGGGATGGGCGGATTTCGGGAGACTCGCTCCGAAACCGACGGCCATTTCTCCCTGGGTGCCCACACCGGACAGACTTACTCGATCATCGCGTTCACCCATCAGCCACAGCGACATGGTTCATTGAACAAGCTGGAGGCTCCCGCCCGCGACCTGAAACTGGTCCTAACCGATTTTGCACGCACCTCCAAATTCCCCGCACAGGGGACGGTTGCGGAACAAGACGGCACCCTGATCACCGATTTTCGCTACTGCTGGGGCGTCTGCCAGTCCTGGCGCAGCCCCGATAGCGACGGCCACTGGGAAAACCGTTTCGGTGAAATGACGATGGATTTCCCCCCCCTGTGGATCACCCTGGAGGATGGTCGCATGGGCCGCTGGAACGGCCGCAGCAGCGGAACCGACGCGCCGGTCGTGATTATCGGGGACGGCAGCGCCGTCTCGGGTCGGCTGAGTGCCGATTTCCCCGGCGGTCTGACCAAGGTGGAACTATCCTATATCGGCGTCATTTCGTCCGAACTGGTGGAGGACGGCTTCCATTTCCCCCTGGTTCCGCCCGGCATCTACACCCTCATCCTCACCGCGTCGGACGGCCGCCGCCTGGAGATGAAAGGTCTGCGCGTGCAAACCGACACGCCCCTCGATCTCGGCGAACTGAAACTGCCGTAAGCGCTGCGACGTGAGTGCAAGAACCTTCTTTTTCCCTTGTCCACACCCCGCCCTCATGATAATGATAGGGTTCGTTTTAAGCACACCGGTCCGCTGCGGACCTTGTATAACGGAGTGATTTCATGAGCGCATTATCGATACAGGTTGCCGGTCAATCCTTGGAGTTTCCCGACGGAACACTTGCACGTGAGGTGCTCGACCAAGCCAAAGAACTGAAAAACACCACCGTGGCGGCGAAGCTCGACGGTGTTGTCATCGATCTGAATCGCCCCCTGACAAGCGGAGGCACCCTGGAAGGCGTCCAACTCGGCAGCGAAGAAGGAGTGGACGTCCTGCGCCATTCCGCCGCTCACCTGATGGCCCAGGCCATTTTGCGTCATTATCCGACCGCACGTCTGGCCATCGGCCCGACCGTCGATAACGGCTTTTATTACGACGTCGATTTCGGCGATGAAACCTTCTCGATGGACGACTTCCCGAAGATCCAGAAAGAAATGAAGAAGATCGTCGGCGAAAAAATCAAAATCAAGCGCTCGGTGCTCACGCGCGAAGAGGCGCTGGCCCGCTGGGAACCCGAGGGCGAAATCTACAAGACGGAACTGATCCGCGACCTACCCGAGGGCGAGGAGATTTCGATCTACAACCAGGGCGAGTTCACCGATCTGTGCCGGGGACCGCACGTGCCGCACACCGGCTGGCTGAAAATCGTCAAGCTGATGAGCGTCGCCGGTGCGTATTGGCGCGGCAGCGAAAAAAACAAAATGCTCACGCGTATCTACGGCACCGCCTGGGCCACCAAGGACGAGCTGAAAGACTACCTGCATCGTCTTGAAGAAGCCGAGAAGCGCGACCACCGCAAGCTGGGCAAGCAACTGGAACTTTTCTACATCGCCGACGAAGTGGGCAAAGGTTTGCCGCTGTGGCTGCCCAACGGCACGGTGCTGCGCGACGAGCTGGAAAAGCTGGCCAAGGAAAAGGAATTTCAATACGGCTATCAGCGCGTGGTGACGCCGGAAATCACGAAAGAAAACCTCTACCACATCTCCGGCCACCTGGCGCATTACAAAGATTCGATGTTCCCGCCCATGACGCTCGAAGACGAGGAGCAGGCCTTTTATCTGAAACCGATGAACTGCCCGCATCACCATATGATCTTCAAAAGCCGCCCGCGCTCCTATCGCGAGATGCCGCTGCGGTTGGCCGAGTATGGCCGGGTGTACCGCTACGAAAAATCCGGCGAGCTGGCCGGGCTGTTGCGCGTGCGCGGCATGACCATGAATGACGCGCATATCTACTGCACCGAGGATCAACTCGACGACGAGTTCAAAGCCGTGATGCGCATGCACATGGAGTATTACAAGATCTTCGGCCTGGACGATTACTACATGCGCCTGTCACTGCACGATCCGCAAAAAGACAAATTCGTCGATAACCCGTCCCAATGGGAAAAGGCCGAGAAGCTGTGCATGAAGGCCATGGACGGGTTGGGCGTGAATTACAAAGTAGCCTACGGCGAAGCGGCCTTTTACGGACCCAAGGTGGACGTGCAGTTCAAAAACGTGCTGGGCCGCGAAGAAACCAACAGCACCAACCAACTCGACTTCGCCTCGTCGGACCGTTTCGACCTCACCTACATCGGTCAGGACGGCCAGCCGCATCGCCCGGTGATCCTGCACCGCGCCCCGCTTGGCACTCACGAACGCTTCATCGCCTTCTTGATCGAACACTTCGGCGGAGCCTTCCCCACCTGGCTGGCTCCCAACCAGGTGATGATCGTCCCGGTGGCGGCGGAGTTCCACGACTACGCCGAGAAACTGAAGAACGACCTGCGCGGCTCCATGGTGCGCGTCCAGGTAGACGACAGTTCGGAGACGCTCAACAAAAAGATCCGCACCGCCATCAGCCAATGGAAAATCCCCAACGTGCTGGTGGTGGGTGAGCGCGAACGGGCGGACGAATCGGTGACCTTGCGCCGCTTCGGTTTCAAACAGCAGCGCAGCATGCCCTACAGCGAATTCAAGGATTGGCTGCTCACCCAGATCCGCGAACGCATCCGGCCGGAGCTGGAACTGGGCTAAGTGATTCTCTCACAAACGCAAAAGGACGGGCGTCGAACCCGTCCTTTTTCTTTTTAGGTATCGATCGAACCGGCGACCGCAACCGAAAAACGACACACCCCGCGCTTACAGATCGAGATCGATCCCGGGATCGGCTCGCTGCGCCGGATCGATCTGCCAGAGCTGCCGCCGATTGAAATTGAGCGGGCGCGCAATCAGCACATCCGGAATCTGCTCGATGCGAATGTTGAACAGGTTAACCGATTCGTTGAACAACTCGCGCCGGTCGGCGATGATGTTCTCCAGTTCGCTGATGCGTGATTGAAGCTGCCGAAAGGACTGATCGGCCTTGAGGTTCGGATAGTTTTCGGAAACGGCGAACAGCGACTTCAAGGCCTGGCTGATCGCATTTTGCGAACGCATGACATCGCCTTCGGACGAAACCTGCATCGAAAGATTGCGCGCCTTGACCACCGCTTCGAGCGTCGCCCGCTCGTGCTGCATGTAGCCCTTGCACACATTCACCAGCTTGGGCAATTCATCGAAACGCTGTTTCAGCACGACGTCGATGTTGCTCCAGGCTTTGTCGATGTTGTTTTTCAAACTCACCAGACCGTTGTAAATCAAGACGGCGTAAACCAGTACGCCCACAAACAGAAGCCCCAACACCGCCAGCACAATCCATAAACCCATCATCGCGGGTATCCTTTCATTTCGCCACTCACAAACGCGTTCCCGCCGTGTCCCGCAACTCCACCGGGATCCACTCGGCCCCGATCGTCCCGGTCAGAAGCAAAACGCCCACCGCCACCGTCACCAGAGCGCCGACAAACAACAACCCGCTATAAATGCCGTAAAGAGTCGTCAGCTTTTTCTCCGACGATTCGGCAATGACGAAAGGCAGGCGCGTGTGTTCCGGGCGTTGAATTACGGCTTGCGCCTCCTGTTTCGTGGCGGCCTTTCCGTCGGCCAACGCCTCTTCCAGCGCCTCTTTTTCCATACCCCGCCGAGCGGCATCCCACTCGTGTTCATCGATGCGGCCATCACCGTTCACGTCATACTGCTTCAGCCGGGCCTCGTCCTTTTTCAACAGGCGCAGTTTCTCGGCCACCCGCCGCGCCAACGGGGTCGCTTCCGATTTCCGGGGCGCAGCCGAACCCAGAACATAGGCGGTCGTGCCCTCGGGAATCATTTCCTCCACCACCTTTTCGTCACGTCCGATCGTCAAACCGAAGGGAAGCCCCATATCGGCGCCGTAAACCCGCGTTTCCGTATGAGCCGGCGACACGCGCGCCCCCTCCGGGTTCACCGTCACCTTGCCCGTTTCGTCGCGCAGATAAAAGGGAACCGGTCCGCAATCGTACTCGTCGATCAAATCCCAACCGCCGATCGTTTGCTGGCCGTGCTTGCGTGAACGGCGATACTTGCGCAGCCGGTAATAGACGCAAGGGACCATGGTTATGGGCGAAATCAGGTTGTACGCCCGTTCGGTCATGCCCTTGATCTCGACCATCCCCATCGCCAGCGACCGGATCTTCGACGTGGGGGTGTTATCCATCCAACGCTTCAGCCACAAGAAGCGAAACGCCGTATAAAAGCATCCCGCCGACGCCAGGAAAAAGGCGATCCCCTTTTGTACGCCATAGAGCCAGAACCACGCCTGCACCTGTTCGCTGATCGCAAACGCCACAATCCCGCCGACGATCAGAATCGCCAAGAAAGCCGACCCAACGGTCAGCCGCATGGTTTTGGCCCCGATGCGCACGATATGACCCTGGACATCGAAAGCCGGAGGCGGCGGCAAGACGCCCACCTCGCGCAGCGCCGCTTCGTCCCGTTCGGGCTCGACCGTTTCCATCGGCCCCAAGTCGTCGGCCTTATCGGGCGACGCTTGCGGAACGTTTCCAGCCGAAAGCGGAGCGGCAACCACTCCGACCGCCGCCCCGGACAGCGCCGCAATACCAGCCGTAGCAGTCGCGGCCGCCGTAGCAATCGTCGCCGCTGCCGGTTGCACTTCAGATCCGCCGGGTGAGTGGGCTTGCGATGATGCTCGATTCGCGCCGTCCGTTTGAGTTGCGGTATGCGTCTTGGCCGAGGCGTTTTGCGACCCCTGCTGCAAAATCGCCAGCAGGTGACGCCCATACTCGCGAAGAGCGCGCAGATTGCGCTGCACCACGGCCGGTTCACGCCCCGACTCCAGCGCACAACCCGGAAGACTGAACAAGCCGAAATCCGTCTCTAAGCGAAACCAACCGGCCAGACCTTTCACGGCGCGCAGGGTGCGGTCGAGATTCTGAACGGTGCTGGGCGTTTTCGCTTCTCCCAGACCATCAGGCGAAAACTTTCCAGGCAGCAGACGCAACGGCCCCACCGCTTCCGCCTGTTGTGCCGCAAAGCCCTTCGGCAGGATGTAAAGATCCACAACCGGCAAGCCCTGGAAAATCGTTTTGTATTTTTCGGCCGCCGACAGCCCGGCCTGCTCCGCAACGGACCGCGCCGATTGCATGGACGCCTGGCGAGCAACTTTCCCCACCAGACGCCCCCCGAGATCGCCTAAAACGGCCAAAACGCGCGCTCCCTTCGGCATCACGATCGGACCCGTCGCGGTTTCGAAGCACAGGCGGTCTTTCTCAAGCGTGAACCCGCGCACCCCCATAACAGGCGCACGCGGCACGGAACGCGGTGAAATGGCCCAGCGAAAACCAAGGGCGGACAAGCGCGCCCCGCTTTCGGAGAGCGTCGCCACATCCCCACCGGCCACCAGACCCAGACCCTGCCCCAACAGCGCGAGTCGCACGCGATACGCGTCGAGATCTGAATCATATGTAATTGTTTTCACTGCAGTATCTAGCGCTTCCGGCATAAGCGGACGCTTGCGCACGATCAACAGATGCGACCCGGCCTCTCCCACTGCCACGCGATTAATGGACACGTTGCATTTCCTATTTATCAATTGCTTGTAAACTTACGAAAAAACTTGTCGAATATACTAACAGAGCTTGATTCTCGGTTCAAGCTTGATACCCGTGAGATTTACACCTATATTCAAGCGGCTTCAACGTTTTTGTCACTCAGCATTGGGAAATGACTCAATCATGATGATCCGCACTAAAATTCTTTTAGCCCTCGCCTTTGTCTGGAGCGCTTATTTTGCAGTCGAGTTGCTTTACAGCTTTTACATGCTGGATGAGTTTACTGAAGCCGTCGAGAAACGGGAGTTGGAGCTTGAAATCGAACGCTGCCACAGTCTACTGGACAATGAGCAGCAGCACTTGAACACTCTGGTGTTTTCAGCTCTACATTTAAACCAACTGCTGAACCGCAATGACACGTCACCAGTGTCCTCCAACCTCCCCAATCTTCTCCAGAATGAATTCAGCCATACCGGTTTGAATTTGCTGGCCATTTACGACAAGCAAGGCCGCCGCCTGCATGGCGGGCTGATGAATCTCAAGCGGGATGAAATACAAAACCAAACCGAGTTCAATCAAGATCAGATCCCCGCCGATCATCCTTTACTGCTTTCCGATATGGCTCAATTCAATAAAGCGGGATTCTACATCAGCGGTAAATCCGTTTGGATGATCTCGGCCCATGTTATCTTCGAGGAAAATACCGGACCTCAGCCCGTCATCCAAGGCACCATTATCGGTGGCCGCGTCCTGACGACCGAAGCTCTTGGACTGATCAGCCGCTTCATCACCTTGCCATTCGAACTGACGCTCCAACCGATCCCCCATACGGCCAAACCTCTAATTTCTCCCGGGGAGCCCGGAAACCCGCGCATTCTGGCCGACTTCGACAACGCGGAAACCATGACCGCTTACCTGCCAATCAAGTCGATCAACAGCAACCGGTTAAGCATTCGGGCGCCGATCCCACGGGTGATTCACAAGCTTGTTTACAACGATATCACGATTCAACTGTTATTCTTGATTGGCGTCATACTCGGACTGTTCGGACTCCTGGTCTTGATTCTGCAATCCATCCTGATTCGTCCCATGGCGCAGCTGACGCGCTATATCACGGCGCGCCAGGCAGGCGAAACGGGAAGCGAATTCTTCGCTCTCAAACGAAAAGACGAAATCGGCTTGCTCTCAAAGGAATTCGAGAAACTTCTGCAAAATTACGAAGATCGCAACCGGGAAATCACCCTGCTCGACGATCTCGACAATCTACTGGGTGCCTGCGACAGCATGAAAGAGGCGGGCGAGGTCATCACTCGCATCGCCACTTTCCTGTTCAAGTCGGAGACGGGAGCCGTGTCGATCATCAACAACAGTCAAAACCTGTTCGAGCACATCGCCACCTGGGGCGACGACTGGCCGGGGGAACGCGTGTTCGCTCCCAACGATTGCTGGGCCATTCGCCGCGGCCAACCCCATCGCATGGGCCCCGATAAATCGAACGCCATTTGTCGCCACCTACCCGACAATCTGGACGCGCCGACCATCTGCCTGCCGATGATGGCCCACGGCAGCACGCTCGGCGTTTTGCACCTCAAATCTCACGCGGGCATGCCCCTCGATCCATCGAAAGTGCGCCTGGTGGCGTTGATGGCCGAACATACCAGCCTAGCGCTTTCCAACCTGCGTTTACGTGAAGCCCTGCGTATCCAGGCCATTCGCGATCCCTTGACCGGCCTCTACAACCGACGCTTCCTGGAAGAGTCGCTGGAGCGCGAACTCAGCCGCGCTCGCCGGAAAGAAAAACCGATGGCCGTGTTCATGATCGATATCGACCACTTCAAGCTGTTCAACGACAACCATGGCCACGAAGCAGGCGACTACGTGCTCAAGCAACTCGGCTTGGTACTCAACAGCTTCATCCGTCGCGAGGACGTCGCCTGCCGCTATGGCGGCGAGGAATTCACCTTGATTTTGCCGGGGGCGCCTGAAGAGGTGGCGCTTCAACGCGCCAACGAATTGTGCGAACGCATGCGCAAGCTCGACCTGCGTTTCAGCGGCGACCCGCTTGGCACTGTGACGATTTCCGTCGGTGTCGCGGTGTATCCCACCCACGGCGAAGAAAACGAGGCGTTGATCGGAGCCGCAGACCGGGCCTTGTACCGTGCCAAAGCCGACGGCCGCGACCGCGCCGTATTGGCCGACTAGGCAGGCACGCCCTGACGTTGTTCCTGAACGAAACCTGCCAGTTTCTCACCGATCCGCTCAAACACGTAAGGTCCGTGCCCCGACGCGATTCCATTCAGGGGCGGCGGATCGGCCAGCAGATCCAAGGTCAGACGATGGCAGAGCGGACGATCGATGCTGTAGGGCGCGAAGGCGAGTTGAAAGACTTCCGAGCGCCGCATGGGCGGAATCCCGGTCAGGAGCGCATCCCCGGTGAATAGAACCTGCGTGGGTTCATGATACAGCAGCACCGATCCCTCCGTATGGCCGAAGGCCGGGAAAACGTGGAAACCCCAGCGCCAATGGCCTTCGTCGTAAACATCGTCCACCCACAAGCGCGCCGGGTGGTGATCCTCCATGTAACAGAAAAGATGATCGATGGGATTGCCGATGCCGCGCCAAACCCGAGGCGCAGGGGCATAGCCCGACAAAACCGGGGCGTCGTTGGGATGACAAAAAACCGGGCAATCGAAGTAGTCTCGCAGCCAGGCGGCGTTTCCGGCATGGTCGCTGTGGCGATGGGTGAGCAGCACCGCCTGCAAATCACCGTGCGTTCGTACTCCGGCTTTGCGCAAGGATCGCTTCAGGCTTCCCCGTTCGGCGGCATGTCCACTGTCGATCAGAAAACGGCGGCCTTGTGCGTCGTTGAGCAGCCAGATATTGGAGGCGATAACCCGTGTCGCCAGTCCGAGAGAAGACGTCTGTCGTTTCATGTCGTCTACCGCTTTCACCCTAAAAAAGAAGTCGCACAACCCCTCGGATCATTATGGCTGAACGGGATTCTCGGATTCGGTTTTCACCGCCGCCGGGGGTTCCAATGCCTCCAGAAGACCGGGAATGGACGACGCCCCGACCGGCACCTGTATGGATGATCCCGGGAAAGAAGCGCCGATCGGCTCGGAACGTCCCCCCAGGCAATCCGCCAGGAACACTTCCGTAATCGCGAAAAACGACTGCCGATTCTCCGGCCGTTTGAAGCCGTGCCCCTCATCCGGATACAAGACATAGGTTACCGGAATGTTACGCTCCTGCATGGCCTTGGCCAACTGGTCCGACTCGTTCTTGACCACGCGCGGATCATTGGCCCCCTGCCCGATCAACAAGGGACGCGCGATTTTATCGACAAACGTGATGGGAGAGCGGGACATCAGGAACTGACGGCCGTCGTCGGTGCGGTGATCGCCCACCCGCTTGGTGAACATCTCCAGATAGGGCGTCCAATATGGCGGAATTGCATTGAGGAAGGTAACCAGGTTGGACGGTCCGACCAGGTCCACCCCGCAGGCAAAACGCTCGGGAGTGAACGTCATCCCCACCAAGGTGGCGTAGCCTCCGTAACTGCCTCCGAAAATAGCGACCCGTTCGGGATCGGCGATCTTCTGTGCCACCGCCCAGTCTACCGCATCGATCAGATCGTCATGCATCTTGCCACCCCATTCCCGATTGGCGGCATTGACGAAATCTTTGCCGAAGCCGGTGGAGCCGCGGAAGTTGACGCTGAGAACGGCAAACCCGCGATTGCTCATCCACTGATGGAAGGGATCGTAGCCCCAACTGTCGCGATACCAGGGACCGCCATGCACGACCAGAACCAAGGGCAACGGCTTCGCGGGAGCACCGTTATGGTCTTCCCAGGCCGGCAGGGAGTAATAGGCGACCAGATCGAGACCGTCGCGTGATTTGATAACGGTGGGATACATATGTGTGAGCGGCAGCGTCTGCAGCTTGGGGCGATGGGCGAACAAGAAATCGGCCTTCCGACGGTCGCGGTCATAGAGGTAGAACAACACCGGGCCGTTATCCTGATCGAAGACCGCTATCCAACGGCGATCATCCAGCGTGCGGCTGGTGATCCACAGATCGCCCGAGCGCACGGCCTTCAAGGTTTCGAAATCGGCCTTTACCGCTTCATCCATGAACGTCCACTCGTTGCGCTCGAATTCCACCCGCACACCCTCGACTTTTTTAGTAACGGGGTGAATCATCACGGAGGTGACATCGGCCTTCGGATCTTCGGCCAGAACACGCATGGATTTGTCCGCCAGTGTCAGCTCGACCAGCGCCGCCGTGTTGCGTCCGATACTGCTGATCATGTACGCACCCTGGCCATCCGGCGTCAAATCGATCAAGCTGGTGCTGAATGCGTCTTCCATGCTCACGTCCATGTACGACGCCCAGGTGCCGTCCTCCTTGTATTCAAGCAGCTCGAATCCACCCTCGGGCGTAGGCCGGTCAGCAAAACGCAGCTTGTAATCGTCGTCGAAAACGAAGGAGCCGAAGCCGTCGTTTTTGATCACCAGCGTTTTTTCGCCACTGACGATATTGAGGCGGTAGATGTCGTGGTATTGCGGATTGCGGTCGTTCAACCCGATCAAAATCTCTTCAGGGAATTTGTGGCTCACCTTTACGATGTTCGCCTGCACTTTATCGGCCGGGGTAAACAGGGTCGATTGGCGCGTCTGCAGATCCACACCGAAAATCTGCCAGTTTTCATCGCCGCCCTGATCCTGCAGGTAGACAATATGTCGATTGCTGAAAGCCCAGTGATAGCTGGTAATTCCACGCCCTTTGTCATTCGTCACCACTCGGGCCGCCGCCATGTTCCCGGCCGGTGCGACCCAAACGTTCAAGACTCCTTCGTGCGGCGCGACATAGCTGATCCAGCGGCCATCGGGGCTCAACCGCACCCCCACGATATCGGGATTACCGAAAAACATATCCCGTTCGATCAAGGGAACATCGGCTTCGGCGGGAACGGCGGCGAGCGTCTGGTCCGCGACCGAGGCATCATCTTTCACGACCGCCTTGGGCGTACACGCAACCAGCAACACAGTCAACAGTCCCCAAATCAACAGCCATTGCCGTTTCATTTTCCCGCTCCTTTATGCTATCGGTTTTCGTCGCTTACAAGGCGACCGTCTGTTTCCTTCTTTCACCCTCAACCGTCGATCCGGTTGACAAAACTGCACGACTTAGTCATGCCACACATTGGGCGGAGCGTCCACCTCTTTCGCACGCCGCCCAGACGCCAGTCAGTCTTTCATGACGTGGCCTGAAACCACGAACGGCCGGTTTCACATTCCTGAAACAACCCCCCGCCCCGCCGTTATTTCATATTTTTTATTATTTATAATATGGTTTGAATTTTGATCGGTACCGTCCTGCTATCCTCACCGAAATAAGCCCGCCGACCGACGTCGGCCGGGCCAAAACGGCCGAGGGTTGCAACCCGATCGCTCAACCTTGGCGGATAATCGGATTGCCGACGGTGGAGGTGTTGCTGGAAAGCGTGCAGATATCGTTGCCGGTGGCCACAGACATCCAACCAACCGAAGCCACACCCGACAAGACAAGAATCGCCGCTCCCAGAATCCACATCTTCAATTTCATGATACCACCTCTCCTGCTCGTACTTGCAGACACTCTAGCTGATTGTAACGGTTCATTCACCGTTGGGCAATACTTCTTTTGTCAAAGGGAAACATCCCATCACCAGCTGGTAAACCCGACGCGGCTGGTGATCCGCATCCACTTCCGCTCGAACCGTATTGAGAAAATCCTTGAAATGATCCACAATCTTTTCATAGGTTTCTTCCGAAACAGCCATCGACATTCCGCCCAAGTGGCGTTTGTCACTGGAAAGATCGAGCGCTTCGAGCGCCCCGTTGAAGGCGTTTTGATAATATCCCTTCAACGTAACGGCCCCAAATCCATCCCCGGTGGTGATGTGCGATTCGGTGACTTTCAGCCGTCCGTTTCCGTTACGCACAAGCAAACCCTGGCGCAACAGTTTGTCAATCGCTTCTCTCACCTCTTTGGCAGTCGCTTTGAACGGCAGATATTGGGCAATCCAAGCCGGATCTTCCTGGAAACCGGGCAACACCACCATCTCGCGCAACACCAGGGTCAACGGGTCGTTGTAATAGTCGAACTGATCCAGAGCCAGCCGATGGATCTTGACAAACTGGGACACCCGGCGCAGATCCTCCAGGGCCTCGGTTTTATCGCGGGTCGTTTTAGCCTGGCAATACCGGACCAAAATCAGGAAGAAATCGGTTTCCTGCTTGCGCAGATTCAGAAAATCGGCCAGCTTGCGCCCGAGTTCGAGCGAGAGGTTGTGATCGCCATCCATAACCATCTTGAGATGGCTGTTGGACGACAACCCCAGCTTCTTGGCCAGAAAGCGGAGCGAATACTTTCGGTCCTGTGCTTTCAGTTCGGCCAGACGATCCTTTAGATAGTCGCGATAGTCGGTATATTGATAGATGTCCAGTGCCGTCCGTTTCATGAATCCAGTCTGCCAGAACCCTTTCGCCAAGGCAAGTATTTTTTCACCATTAATTTCTCCGTAGAGAACGATTTAATTTACACAATCGTTATATTCCCTTGTTTTTACAGATCTTTACATTACATACGCATAATACTTATCTCGTTATTTATTCTTTCTTAGAGAGCAATACAGGTGCCGAACGAATGCCGCCGGGTTCTTCCGAAACACGGCTGTCCGGCAGCCGCTCCGAGATGCGCGTCAACTCGGTCAGGCGAGTGGTCGGTTCCTGATAACGTCGCCACCAGTGCGTCAGGGTGGTCCAGGTAAACAGGCGATTGAAAAAAGGAATTGCGATCAAATAGTGCAATCCCCAATATGCCAGCACCAGCAGGGGAATGAAAAACAACATCTCAAGCGCCGAAACAAGCAGCGGCAGATTCAGCCGATCCAAACCGGGAATGGAGGCCAAAACAAACGGAACCGCAAAGGCCGCAACGGGCGCGCCGATCCCATACCAGGAAATCAACGCCCAGGAATGCCCCGCCTCGACAGCTTGCTGCGGACAGTACGCCATGCAGCGCATACACGACTCGCAATGCAACCGCCAATACGGTCGTCGCTTGTTCTCCGGTCCCAGCATGCGAATCGCGCCGACCGGGCAAGTCCGTGCGCAAAGACCGCAACCGATGCAATCGGAGTTGGCGAAAAACAGCTTGGCAAGCCAGCGTCGTCCGATAATCAGATACAGGGCCGATACCGGCGACAGGACGACGGCAAAGAAAAACTCAAGCAGGTTGCTGACCGTCAGCCAGGTCCGTTTTCCCTGAAGTAAACGTCGCATAAAGTGCCGTGTTTTCGGTTCGTTGACGGACAGGCAACGCGCGATATTGCGGGGATGCAAGCCCCAGTGCAGCGACAACCAGTTCGACGGCATATTGACCGGTAAAACGCCCCTTACGCGGTAACCCTTCACCCACAAAATCAACGCCAACAAGAAAGGATTGCTCCCCGCCACTCCCATCGGCTCGAACCAGCCCCAGCGCATTCCGGCGCGTGTGGCGACAACCGCCGCCGACATCCCGTGTCCCCGTGGAAGCGCCAGTGCGAACAGCAGCATGACCCAAGGCGTCGTGAAACCATGGGTGGGAGCGGCTAAAAGCAACAAATGGTCGCGACCTGTGGCTTGCGCTTGCCAATCCTGCGGACGAACCTTGTCGATGGGAACCAACGTTGTTCGAACTCCGTCCCGCACGGCTTCATCGGCCATCCAGGACGCCACGCGCCGGGTGTTGCCCGTTCCACTGAGAAAATAGGTGGTAATCGCCGAGATCTGCATGTCGTCTTCACCTATCGAATCCGCATCGCCTGACCCATCAAACCAAATCATATAAGCCGGGTAATCTTAGCGCGGTCTATCGCTTCGAGGCCAGCAAAAAGCAACCCGCCGAAGCACGGCGGACGACCCATGGCTTTTTCCATGGATCATCCGCCGGGTTACACGACCGGTTCTTTTTCACCGAGAAGCAAATCGAGCCTCCCGAGCGTTCCCTGTCCGATTCGACGAACGCGCCAGTAAGTGACGAAGGACAAGACGATGATTTCGAGCGTCAATCCCAAGTAGGCCCCCGGCGCGCCCCATCCGGCATGCATGCCGAAAAACCAGGCGCAAGGCACCGTGAACACCCAGGCGCACAACGATGTCACCCACATGGTATAGGTGGTGTCACCGGCGCCACGCAGGGCACAGATATGCACCATGGCGATGGCGTCGCACACCTGGAAAACGGCGGCATACAGCATCAGGTTCGCGGCCAATGCCACCACCTCGGGATCGCGCGTAAACATCATCACGATCCAATCGCCTTTCACGGCGAACAGTACGCCACAGGCACCCATGAGAATCATGGCCAGCAACCGGGCTGAGTTCAACGCGCGACCCGCCGTCTGCGGTTCCCCGGCCCCGAGATAACGCCCCACCAGAATCCCACCCGCTTCACTGATCCCGAATCCGGGCAGAAAACTCAGGGAAATGACATGCAGCACAATCTCGCTGGCGGCCAGGTGCACCGCACCGATCCGAGCGAGAATGAGGCTCATCACGACGAACGCCAGAACGCTCATGGCATGCATGGCACCCATGGGCATCCCCAACTTGATTGCGCTGCGAACCACTTCGCGTGTAGGCCTGATCGGCCATTTCAACCGCTCGACGTAACGCATCAAATATAGTGAGGCCATCACAAACGCGCTGATGGCCGTCGCCAGACCGGCTCCCGCCTCCCCCATCTCGGGAATGGGATAGAAACCGAATATCAGCACCGAGTCGAGCATGATATTGACGCCGTTTCCAATCAGGCTCACCCACATGCGCGTCCGCGTATCACCAAGACCTTGCAAGACGCCCACCAACCCCATCCCGACCAACGTGAAGGGAAGGCCGCCCAGGCGCATCTGCAGATAACGCGAAGTGGCCGCGGCGATCTGCGGATCGGAGACGGTCAAGTCTAAAAGCGGCCGATACCCCACGGCCAACAGCAGCACAGCCACGACACCGCAAACGACACCCAACACGACTCCGGCCCCGCCCGCCAAACGAATCCGTCGGTTATCCTGCGCGCCATCGGCAGCCGCAACCAAGCTCTGCGCGCCTTGAACGATTCCGCCGAAAAAAGCCAGGAACAAAAAGAAAAATGTGGTGGCCAAGCCGACCCCGGCCTGGGCGTTCGTTCCGACATAACCCATAAACAGGGTATCCACCACTCCCATCAACGTGTACGACAGCATGCCCACCGCCATGGGCCAGGCCAACTGCGCCACCTCCCGTTTTCCACCTTTTACCAACATCTCAAACTCCGCTATCAAGCATCTGTCTCCGTCCGAAACCGGTGCGAAGACAATAAAAAAGGCCGATTCGCGCTAGCGAACCGGCCTTTTAGAGTCAATATTCGTCAAGCGCTAGAGCATACTCATACCTTTCCCTCCATCAACGGTCGGGATTTGGAATTTGCAAGAGTTCATCTAACACTCTCCATCTATCGGGAACAATGCCCTTGAATAACATCGACTACATTATCTATTTAATGGTATTTGTCAATCTTTTTTTATCAATTCTTCATTCAAATGCCAGCGAAACGATCTTTTTCCGCAAAACATTATATTGTAACCCGACAAAATGACGACTCAACATATAAAGAAACCACGCGGTGTAAACGCAAAGAGAGCCAACCCAACTCGGCAAAGGGCGATTATCGGCCAAACAACCGCTCCCGACTTTCCGTTTTGTTTCGTTGACAGACCCCGGTTTTCGGTTTATTTTCAACTTTCTTAGGTCGAAACGAAAGACAATTGCAGTCGCGAAGAACGCAGATCGATAATCGAGGAGTATCGTCATTATGCCCCTACCTCCCCTGCCCGAACCCGGTAGTGCCTGGGCACGTTTTGTGGGACTCTGTCGCGGTTCCATCACCACCGGATTATTCTTTTCCACGCTGATCATGGCTAACGTCGCACAAACGCTATCGTTGGTCGCACGCCCTTTTTCGGGTCGAGGATTCAGAAAAATCAACCGCTTCATGGCCAACTGCTGGTGGGGCGCTTGTACGCTCTATGCCAAGCACATCAATGGTTCCCAGGTTCAGTTCAGCGGCGACGTTGTCCCGGAAGAGGAAAACGCCGTGGTGATTCTGAATCATCAGCAAATGGCCGACATCCCGGTTTTGTTCAACCTCGCCTGGGCCAAAAAACGGCTCGGCGACATGAAATGGTATGTCAAAGATATCATTAAATATTTCCCCGGAGTCGGCTGGGGATTGCTCTTTTTGGACAGCCTGTTCATCAAGCGCGACTGGACCACCGACCGAAAAAAAATCCACCGAACCTTTGAAACGCTGTTGAAATATCGCATGCCGTTCTGGGTCATCAACTTCGCCGAAGGCACCCGTGTCAAGCCGGAGAAGATCACCCGCAGCCAGGCCTTCGCCAAGAAAATCGGGCTCAAGCCGCTCCAACATGTCTTGATTCCACGCACCAAAGGCTTTGTCGTCACCATCGAAAGCCTGCGCGAACGGGCGGAAGCCGTGTATGATGTCACGATCGCTTACGTAGACGGCGTTCCGACACTCTGGCAGTGGATCAAAGGTTACGTGCACAAAACCCACTTGCACGTCCGTCGCTTCGCCATGGAAGAATTACCCCAGGAGAGCGAAGCTCTGGCGCGTTGGATCACGGACCGGTTTGAAGAAAAGGATCGATTGCTCGAACACTTCTACACGCACGGCGCGTTTCCATCCTCACTTTGTCCGGCCGATGAAAAAGCCGACTGATCGCGGCTTGTCCGGTGAGCAAGCGCAGACGATCCACGAGCTTTTGCCGCGACTCAAGTAGCGTTTGGCCGACCAACGCGAATCGAGGATGATATGCATCTGACCGAACTCGAATCATTCTCCATTCTCCCCCTGATCGACTGGCATACGGCACGCCCCGATCTGTGCGGCGAAGCCGGTGTTTCCTACCTGATCCGGGTAAACGGCAAACAGGCGCTCTTCGATCTCGGATTGAATCGCCGCCGTGAGCATCCCTCGCCGCTGTTGCGCAATATGACCGCTCTCGACGTACCGCTCTCCGAAATCGACGCGTTGGTTATCTCGCATCATCATCTGGATCACGTCGGCGGCCTCAAAGCTCAGAAACAACAGTCCTACCGCCTTTCCTCACAACCGACCCAAGAACCGAACTGGCGTGTCTTCACTCCACAGCCCTTTCGGTCTCCGACCCGCGAAACCGTCGTGGTGACCGAGCCGACCGAAATCATCCCCGGACTCTGGGCTTTGCCACCGCTGACACGCAAATTATGGCTGATGGGCAATTGCGCGGAAATGATCCTGGTGGCCAAACCGATCGGCAGCGGTCCGGTGGCCATGGTCGGATGCGGACATCCGGGTATCCCGGCAATCCTCGACCAGGTTGAGGCATACTGTGGAGAACCCCCGGCGACCGTCGTGGGCGGGTTGCATTATCCGGTCAACGGCTCCCGCCTGCACCTGCTGGGGATTCCCTTGCAAAAGTACTTCGGTATCGGCCCGCGGCCCTTCCCCAGCTTGACCTTAAGCGACGCCCGGCACGGCGCGGAAACGATGCGCCGACGCGGCGTTGAACGGCTGGCGCTGTCGGGACACGATTCGACCGACGAAGCCATGCACGTTTTCGAAGAATTCTTCGGTGACAACTACGAAACCATCGAGGTCGGGCGGGAGATCCAATTCGCTCCGGCAGAGACGACATAGGGCGTTTCAATTCTAAGCTTTTCACCGTTTTCCACCCACGATAATTCGGTTTACGGGGTGCCATGGGCCAAGTCTTTGGCTTGCCCATGCTGTTTTCACGGGCAAACCTGACGGTTTAGCCCGTGCCACCCATAATCAATCGAAGATTATTCGAGACTCAATCAGAATTGAATCGCCCTGAGAGACGACAGCGGAAGCTTGACATTTTTCCCGGCTGATTTTACAGTCCTGTGACTCGTCGCCCATCCGCCAACCGGGAGTTCGTATGTTTGTCAAAGTCCTGCTGATCGCGCACGCTATTTGCTCCCTCACCCTGTTGGGGGTCGCCACGCATAATGGAATCCTGGCTCTCTATCACCTTTTCGGCGATTTTCGCCGACCGGTTTTGCAAAAACGGTATGCCGCCGTGCTTTTCTGGCTGTATTGGATCGCGTTCATCGGCGGGGTGACTATCTACCCCATCTTCCGCGTCGCGGTTCGCGCCGCTTACTTCGATTCATCCATCCCGCTGGCAACCGGCTTCTTTGAAGTGAAGGAACACTGGTTGGCGCTGGGACTGGCTCTTTTGCTCTGGTACTATCCGGCCAGCCGCCGTATCGATATCCGAGCCCCCCAATCCTTTCACCGCTTCTACCACCTCGCGGGTGTTGCGCTCATGCTGATCGTCTGGTTCGCAGCAGTCACCGGGTTGGCTTTGGTCAGCTTGAGATCCATTTGAGAAAGAGAAATCGATGTCCCCGAAACAAGCCGATTCGCCACCCCCCGCAAACCAAACGCCCCCACCCGACAACCGGCATCACACCGCCCTGTTGACCGGACTTTTCGGTTTTCTGCTCGTCTATACCTTGTCCGACTGGCTGGGCGCGCCCAAGCCGATCTACCTGCCGGTCGAAACCCGTTTCACCTTTTCGCCTCCCCCCGACGCCATCAAGATGGGCTATTTCGGACTGCTGCTAAACGGTTTTGCCGGGTTCTTTATCGGCTACGCTGTGGCAAGACTTCCAAAACTTTCCCAAGCCATACACACACATATCGGCCAAGCGAAACTGGCTACACTCAACCTGTTCGCGCTGGGCGGCGGCATGCTTTATTTCCTGATCGTGGAACTCACCAAGTGGGGAAGTAGCTGAAAATACGTCCGATATCAGAACGATATAAAGATCGTCTCTCGCGTCTTTTACCGCATTCGACCGGCTACTCGTTCATCACACCTGCGCCCCGATCCTTGGCCGCCTGATTCAACAACTGCTCGACCTGTTTCGCCTGTTCAAGCGTCTTTATCGGATCGCCGATGTTTTCGGGCATAACGGCTTTCGCTGGTGTGGCGGGCGGCGCGTCCGGCTGCGGCGGATCCGGCTTGCAACTCGACAGGAGAAGACAAGCAACACAAACCAGCACCAGACAGAAACGACGGAGCTGAAAGCGGATGTGCATCGGATCCGAAAAATGGGATTTCATTCTGACCTCGATCAATGTTTGGCCCTACTGCAGTTTGGTAACACATTGGAGGGGAAAGTCAACCCCTTCCCGATACGTCCTTTATCGTTAAGGGCGCGGAACCGCTCCACTTGAGGCCGTATCCTTCGAGACGTGCTGCGCGTCCGGTTTTAAGTCCATCGCCTTGGACGACGACACCCTATTTATATAATTACACATATAATTCCTCCGCCCTCTCCAGGCACCCTTCTAATATTTCCATTCTTATATTTTTTTACTAGACAGGCCATGACAGGACCGTTATCATCACATATAGGGAAAGCCGATTAGAGAAACAAGGTGGGGAACCAAAGATGATGACGTTGTCTTTACAGCAGGCGGTAAGGAATGCGATCGAATCCGAGTTGGAAGCCGCTCGCTTTTACGACTACCTTGTGACATGCACGGAAGATGAACGGGTTCAGAATTTTTTCATCAAAATGGCGGAGAGCGAACGCCAACACGCTGAAAGCATCCAGCGGATCGAAAAGCGTTTGGAAATCCAGACTCTTTCAGAACAACCGAAAGGGCAGATTCAGCTCGTGGAAGCCTCCCCGCTCTGGGAATATGCCGATGATATTCGCTACCCGGATGCGTTGCTTTTAGCTCTGGAAGCCGAACAGCACGCTCAATTGTTTTACAGCGCCATGGCCGACCAACTGCAGGGCGAGGTGAAAACGTTTTTCGAGCAATTGTCCGAGCAGGAAAACCAACACGCCATTCATCTGCAACGCCTGATCGAGCAAAAGGAGACATCGACGTGAAGGCTCAAGCGATCCAAGACTCGTCTTTGCTCAACGCTCCGATCGAACTGGCCGACCCGGACCCGAATTGGCCAGGAGCATTTAGCCAAGAGGCGCGTACGATCAAAGACATCGGTGGAAACAGCATCCAAACCATCGAACACATCGGCTCGACCGCGATCCCCCACATGCCCGCCAAACCGATCCTCGACATCATGATCGGTGTTTCGGGAATGGCAGAAGCCGACAACTTGACCCACAAACTCCAAAATGCCGATTACTTATACATCCCCGAATATGAACGGGAGTTGCCCGAACGACGTTTTCTGATCAAACAAACGCAGGGAAAACGAGCCGCACACCTTCATGTGGTTCAAAGCGATAGCGAGTTCTGGACCTCTCACCTGCTCTTCCGAGATTACCTATGTTCAAATCCGCTGGTCGCCAAGGCCTATGCCGATCTCAAGCGCGATCTCGCCCAAAACCACGGCCAGGACCGTGAAGAATACACCAACCGAAAACAACCCTTCATCGAGGCGATTCTCAAAGAAGCCCGGCTGATGAAGCGCTTCGAACGGTAGAGCCGAAAGAGCCTCCCGGTCCACTCACGGTTTTCGGGGTTCCACTTCGTTCAAGAATAGGTTGACGGCGGTCGCACTGACCAGCAACGCGCCATCGGACTCGCGTTCCAAACGGGACTCGATGTATGCCTGGGTACGGCCATAGCGCACCACCTCCGCCCGCCCCAGCAGCGTCTCTCCGGGGCGTGCCGGCGCATGATAGTTGACCGACATCTGAACGGTGGTCGTCTGGCGCTGCGGAACGGCGGACACCACTGCCGGACCGATGATGTTATCCAACATACCCGCCAATATCCCGCCTTGGATCAAGCCATAGGGGTTTTCCATGGCTTCGCTTGGAGAAAAACGGACCCGCGCCACGCCGTTCTCGGCAGAGAGCAACTCGGCACGGAGGAAATCGAAGCAAGGCGGGGGAATTTTCGGAACGAATCGAGGGGGTCTTTCAGCGTTCATGGGGCTCCTTATTACGGTTCGTGATGGCTTTCAGCATACGCCTCAACCACGATTTTTCTTTGCGAGGTTGCGGGTTTTCAGGTTCAGCGGGACTTTTGAAATCGTCCGGTTCTTGATCCGGCTCGATAAAGGGAGTCATATTCTGTTTGATGCCGCACATGCCCATATCGACACCGACCCTCAATAAAATCGAACGGTTCGACGGCGGCGATAACGCCGGGTAATCCCAAGCAAAGCGACCGCCACCAGCAATATCCAACTCGCTCCTGAGCCGAAAGACCGACAGCCGGTTGCCGGTTCCGGCCCTTGCTGTGAATCGGATGAAGCCGAATCGTCGACCAGAAGCCGATCATCCACCGAACCACTGCCATCCGGCACCGAATCATCGCCGTCGGATACAGGTGGATTGTAGGGCCACGGCGTTCCGGAATCGTCTCCATCGACCGGGCTGTCCGCCACTGCCGAACACTCGTCCGTATAATCGTCACAACCGAATTCCTGCAAGCACTCCCAATAGGCATCCATGTGCTCAGGCTCGATTTCGGTCATCATACAACACAACAAGTATTCGTAGGTGTAGGCATCCTCCTCTTCGCAAACCCCGACCCAGTCCACCAGTTCTTCGCAGAAACTCAAATCATCCGCCTGGCAGACATCTTCGGGGACCGGAGGCGGCTCCGGACACTCGCGATTCATGAGTTGCTCGCAGGTCTCAATCCCATCATCGAGGGCCATCGTTCCGTCGTGCGAAGTCAGAACGGTTCGCGCGGCGTGACGCAAGGTGTCGGTCTGCGAGTCGTCGAGATTTTCCTGGGCGCACAAGCACGACCAGCCGCCGACATAGACCTCGCAGTAACCGCGATCATCCTCGCAGCGTTCCAGCACGTCGAATCCGGCGCAAAATCCGTCCAGCCCCTGAAGGCAGTCCGCCTCCGTCGGCGGTGCGCCGGGAGGCCATTCACCGTAGAACAGCCAACCGCCGGTACACTCGCAACGATAGTCCGACTCGGTCAGTTCGCAAGATCCGAGATCGTTCGAGCATTCGAGAGCCCCGGCCAAACCGGGTAAGACGGTCACATACACGATAACGAACATGAAACAGGTCCACCGCATGGCCACGCTCCTGATCGTGGTTAAGGATTCCAGTTTATCATGCCCGGCAACGGACTTCATCGTGAAAATGGATGAAAACAGGCGTTTTTCACCTCCTACCTCAAACGGCGGGTTTCGTTGACAGTACCCGGCAATTTTGTTAAAAGAAGACCTCATGACGAGTGGAGGTTCGATGTCAAACGAGTTTTTACAAGCCATTGCACTACTCATCCCGATGATCCTGTCTCTGACGGTGCACGAATACAGTCATGCCCGTGCGGCTTTCATGTTGAACGACTCCACCGCCAAAAACATGGGACGACTTACGCTCAACCCCCTTCCCCATGTCGATCCGATCGGGACCGTTTTCCTTCCCCTGATCGGCTTTATTTTCGGCGGATTTATTTTCGGCTGGGCCAAGCCGGTGCCGGTCAATCCCATCAATTTCACCCGGCGGCTGCGCATGAAAACCAGCATGCTGCTGGTTGCGGCTGCGGGACCGGCATCCAACATCGTGCTGGCCGTCCTCGGGTCGCTGTTGATGGCATTCATGATTCACGTAGTCGGCTACTACGACCGCACGCTGGATTTCCTCTTCACGATTTTCATCCGTCTCAACGTCATCCTGGCTTTTTTCAACCTGCTACCCATTCCACCGCTCGACGGCGGCCGCATCCTGGCCGGAATCCTGCCCGACAGCTATGGAAAAGTTCTGGCAAACATCGAACGCTATGGCTTCATCCTACTGATTTTCCTACTTTTTTCCGGGGCTCTATCCATTCTTTTCATCCCGGCCAGTTGGGTGTGGGATTTCCTCCTAGGTTGGCCTAAGTTCATCTAGCCGCCACAATTTCGAAACAATCGTTTCGCCATTCCCCCTCGGCGGCGTCTTGTGTTATGTTGGTTACACCTTTCAAACCGAAGGAGGCCTTCATGCGAAACGCGTTGATCTGTCTGGTTTCAATTCTGACGCTCCTGTTGGGAATCGGCTGCGACAACGTCGCGCAACCCGAACATGACCTGGATGCCCGTTTCTTCGCGCAAGGTCCAAACGACGGACGCGGCATATCCGCCGAAGGGGAACCCCGGCAACAGAGCGAGCGCCACGTGATCCGGCGCGCACGCCTATCGATCAAAGTGGATGATTTCAAAGCGGCGCAGGCCTCCGTGCGCACCGCAACGACGGAATTGGGTGGATTCGTCGCCCGTAACGAGCAGCGTCGGGAAAACAGCGGGGCAGACTCGGGCACGCTGATCGTGAAAATTCCCGTCGAGCGCTACAACGATGCCCTGACGCGCTTCCGTGAGTTGGGCAAAATTTACGAGTTGTCGGAGCAAGCCGACGATGCCACGGATCGTGTATCGGATCTGGACGCCCGCCTGCGTAACGCCAAGCAGTTGGAGGCGCGCATCCTGGCCATCCTGCGCGACCAGACCGGCACGATTGCCGATATCATCGAGGCCGAACGCGAACTGGCCGCGGCGCGTCAACGCATCGAAGAATTGAGCGGCCGGGCGGAGAACCTGAAACGGCAGGTTCGCTACGCCGTTTTTACGCTTCACCTGTTCGTTTCCGGCTCACGCGATGTCGATGCCCGCAGTTGGTACGGACCGCTGATGCAAGACCTGCGCGATCTCGGCTTTGTTATCGCCGGATCGCTTGGCGCTCTGATCACCGTCATCGTCGCCGCCATCCCCTGGTTGCTGGCCTTGGGCGCACTACGCCGCTGGTGGCGCAAACGCAAGGCGAAAACCGAACACGCATAAAGAAAAAGCGGGGCAAAAACCCCGCTTTTCATTGACTGGTTGTGGAATCAGGCTTGGCGGCGACGCCATGCCAGCGCCAGCAAAGTCAACAACAGCAGCAGGCTCGCCGGAGCGCCGGTGTTAGCGCAATTGATTTCGTCGTCCGAACCACTCCCCGAGGACTTGTCGTCCTCGTCGTCATCGTCCGACTCTTCACCTTTCACGCCATCCAAGCTATCATCGTTGGCATCGCCGCTCTGGCGGTCGCCTCCGTAAAGTGCGTCCTCCGCTTCGCCGATTTCCTCGAAACAGGCCTCCGCGCCATCTACGCAGCTTTTTCCATCCAAGCAGGACCAAATATCGTTGATCACTTCAGCGGATTCCTCGAATTCGTTACAACATTCCACGATCATGTAGGCCCAGACGGTTTGCTCGTAGCATTCGGCCATCCAGTCGCCCAGGCTGTTGCACACCGTCAGCGCTTGCGTCGTGCATTCATCGGCGGGATTGGGCGGATCGTTCGGACAGGCATCGGCCAACACCATGTCACAAGTCAAGGCCTCATCCAGCCAAACACGCGCTCGCGGGGCTTCGGTGGCCGCATCATCATCCGGGTCGGTGGGGTAAACGGGGTCTTCGCCACCTTCACTACCCTCACTCGACTCGCCTGATCCCGCGCCGCTGCCATCCGCACATTCGCAGAACGACGAACCGTCCGAATACACCACACAGGCCCCTTTATCGGAATCACATTCACCGGTAATTTCACGACCGCCACAGGCTTCGAGCAGGATCTCAAGACACATCGCCTCGGTTACGTCCATTTCCGATCCTTCACCGACCATTTCCATGGCAACCGAACTGCCATCCGCGCAATCACAGGTCGCGCCTTGCGCATCGATCTCGCAATCCCCCGAGCCGTCTTCGCAGGTCAGTGTTTCCGCTTGCGCGGCCATAGGCCAAATCATAATCGCCATCAACATCAGAAATCGAATACTGTTTTGCATGACTTTTAGGCTCCTTTTTCATCTCGTTTGGAATTGACGTTCCGTATACGTTCAACGATTCGCAAGATGAATGCCAACTTCAATTGCCATCCAACACACTGTTATAACTAATGTTCCTAGAATAGACGCACCGAGTAGGTGTCAAACAAACTTGACGGTTCGGTGCAAACACGGGCGTGTTTGTCCGGCTCAAGCCACTTCGGAATCGTCGGGCTGAACATTTCTGGATGGAACCAAGGAATGCACCCAACGAACCTGGCGACAGATACCGCGGAAGAGATTGATATCGCTTTGCGTCAGGCCGGTGCGTCCCAACAACCGGCGCAAGGCAAGCATCCAATAATCGGGATTTCCCGGTTTGAGAAAGTCGATCATCTGAAGAACCTGGCTGAGATCCTCAAACATGGCTTCGACATGCTTGATGCTCGCCAGTTTGGGCGAGCGGGCATCGGCCGGAAACTGGGATATCATCAGCTCGTAGCCGACCAGCAACACCGCCTGAGCCAGATTCAAGGAAGTATGTTCGCGGCTGGTCGGGATATGAAGTAGAGCCTGGCAACAGGCGATTGTTTCATTCGAAAGCCCACGGTCCTCCGAACCGAACAAGATCGCGACCTTGTTCTGGCGAGCGATATCGCAAAGCCGGGGCGCGATTTCACGTGGTTGAGTGACATCCGTTCGCCAGCCCCCCAGACGGGCGGTGGTCCCGACCAGGAAGTTCACATCGTTGATGGCCTCGTCCAGCTCGAAAACTCGTCGAGCCGACTCCAGGACATCCGTTGCGCCATGGGCCAGCTTATGCGCTTCTTTTTTACGATCCAAGGGAGGATGCACCAGCCGCAGGTCGTGCAACCCCATGTTTTTCATGGCCCGACAGGCGGCCCCGATATTGGCGGGAACGAGAGGTTCAACGAGAACGATGGCGATATTCTTGAGTAGGTCGGCCGACATATCGATACCCTAGTACTACCCGTAGGTTATAAAAAAATCTGGGGCGCCCGGCAAAGCACCCCAGAAGGGAGGAAAGTTGGAAAAGGCAACAATTTCAATTAGCTGTAGGCTAACGACCGAGGGCATCCATCGCTGAATAAGCTCTCGGATCACCCTTTCCAGAGTCCATTCTTAACCGATCGGAGCGCCCTTTGTCAATCCTTTTCCCCCCGCGACGCCCCTCGTTCCCCCAAAGGAAAAGGGATCAAAACCCGGTAAACCTCGACCCACACAAGGTAATCCGGAACCATCTCTCGCGTTTAGTTGGCGACGCTTTTCTTCACGTCATTGAGCTTGCGCTGCAAGGTAGACAGCTTCCGGCGCAAAACTTCGAGTTCGTCCCGCGTGGCGATGCCGAGCCGTTCGAGCAGGTTGGAATACTGTTCCTCCACCCAGTTCGATCCACGCTCTTGAAGTTGCTTGCGCTGCTCGGCCACTTTCTCTTTGAATTCATTGTAACGGGTAACTTCGGCGAGCTTGTCCGTATCGAAGGTCTTTTCGATGCGTTCCTGCACCTCTTGCCAGCGCGGCTGAGCTTTATCTTCGATTTTCTTGAATCCGTCTTCTACATCTTTGATAACGGCCTTCGCCCGCTTTTCCACCGTCTGGGAAAGTTCACTGATGGTCATGGTTATCTCTCCTTGAATGTCTGCCACCGTCTCCCCGCATTTTCTTTAAAACGAAAATAACGCAGCGCATTGTCATTGTCAAGCATATTTTTAGCGCAGTGCAATAATTTGTAGTATTTATTTCTTATTTCAGTATATTGAGAAGTTAACGCATAGCATCCACAGTAAACATATTGATTCGGTGCACACTGGATTATCTAACGCTACGCATTATTCCGGGAGAAAGAATCACGCTTCGGTTTGGCTATCGCTTGACTTTCTACGCTCCCCTTTCTATTCTGGGAGCGATCAGCCGATGAAAGGGATTTGCGTGATGAAACAGGTCGTTTGCTTTGCATGTGTGTTGATTTGGCTGGGTTTTGCGCTCGCGGCCTGCAACGATACCCCTGCATCCCTCTACGAATACGCCGATACCGATCCGAAATCGGATGCCAGCCTCGATGGCGACACGGAAACCGCCAGCGACGGAGACAGCGACAGCCCACTTGACGGGGATGTACCCGCCGACGGCGACAACCCCCTGGATGGGGATGACCCCACGGATGGGGATGCCACCCTGCAATGCCTGCGGAAAGTGTCTGAAAACGGCTTTGGCGACCCGCTGAATATGTATGCTTACGCCATGGCCGAGTTCAACGGACGGCTGTACGTGGGCACGTTCAACGGCGAGGGCGGAAGTTTTCTGTCGCTCGACCCCAGTTATTCGGAAGGAGCCGAAATCTGGGCTTACGATGGTGAAGCCTGGGAACAGGTGATCGACAACGGTTTCGAACGTCCGGCCAACGTGGCCATCACCACTCTCACCGTCGTTGACGACATTCTCTACGCCGGTACCGCCAACTTCAATACAGGCGCGGAAGTATGGATGACGAAAAACGGCGAGAACTGGACGGCGGCTTCCCGCAACGGCTTGGGCAATCCCGACAACACCGTCATTAAATCGGCTGTCGCCTATAGCGAAGCGCTGTTCGTCGGCACCGAGAACCGGTCGAGCGGCGGAGAAGTCTACCGCATAAAAGAACGACAAGTGCAGCTGAAAGGCAGTGGCGGCCTCGAAAACCCGACCAACTACAGCATCAGCGCCATGACGCCTTACAAGGGCTTCATTTTCGTCGGCACGACCAGCGCCTCGGGACCGGAGCTCTACCGTTTTACCGGTGAAACCTTTACCCGTATCCTGGGTATCGGCGACTACCAATCTTTCCCCTTGGGCCACAACGGCATCAGCGCCATGACCACCTACGACCGCAGCATGCTGATGGTCACCAGTAACGTTCTGAGCGGATTCGGCATTTTCACCACCGACGACGGCATCAACATCGAACAACTGGGCGAGGATGGATTCGGCAACAGCCGCCTGGCCTATGGTTGGACCTTCGCTCACGCCGACCGCTATCTTTTCCTGGGCACCTTCAATACCGGCAGCCTGCTCGATGCCTTCGGAGAAGGTAGCAGCGTGTTTTTATCCACGAACGGACTCGATTTCGCTGAAATGATCGGCCCCGAAGAGCGCTGGGCCGGGCCCGGTATCAACAACGCTGACAACTACGGTTTCCCGGCCATGTCGGTCTATGGCGACCGCTTCTTCATCGGGACGGCTCAATGCTACCACTGCAACGGCCGTACAGGACTTGAGATATGGGAAGTTCTGATGGACGACTGCCTGTAAGAGCCTGTCATTTCCGGTTTTATCTCGTCTCTAACCATGCTATAATTCTACAAGATTATGCTTATGGATCTTCTCGTCCGCGACTCTGCCCCCTTTCGTGGAGGTAAATATGGCGTTGAACGGTCGAGTCAGCCTGAACATGAGTATTCGCGGGTTGAACAAATCTCCAACCCTCTTTATCAACGAACAATCCAGAACGCTTCAGAGCCAAGGCCGCCGCGTCTACCGCCTCGGCCTCGGACAATCTCCCTTCCCGGTTCCGCCGCCGGTGGTGGATTCCTTGAAGGAGCACGCCCACGAAAAAGACTACCTGCCGGTCGAAGGCTTACGGGAACTGCGCGGAGCGGTCGCACACTTTCACAGACAAAAAGACGGACTGAACGTCCAACCCCAGCACACCCTCATCGGACCGGGATCGAAAGAGCTGATGTTTCTGCTCCAGTTGGTTTTCTACGGTGAAATCTACATCCCTACTCCCTGTTGGGTTTCGTATGTGCCGCAGGCCCGCATCATCGGTCGGAGCGTCCAGACCTTTCCAACAAGCTTCGATACCCGCTGGCGTACCTTGCCGGAGCAATTGGACGAGACCTTCGAGAGCGAACAGGACACCTATCGCCCGCGCCTGCTGGTTTTGAACTACCCGTCCAATCCGGATGGTGGAACCTTCAAACCGGAAGAGCTACAGGCCATCGCCGAGGTCGCCCGCAAATACGAAGTGATTGTGCTATCGGACGAGATCTACGGCCAGCTTCATTACAAGGGTGAACACATCTCGATCGCCCGCTATTACCCGGAACGCACGATTATCAGTTCCGGCTTGTCCAAATGGTGCGGGGCAGGCGGCTGGCGGCTCGGCACCTTCTCTTTTCCTCCAAACCTGAGTTATCTGTTGGAAGCGATTTCGGCGGTAGCCAGCGAAACCTACACCTCCGTTTCGGCTCCGATTCAATATGCGGCCGTCAAAGCGTTTCAGGGTGGCTTGCGAATCGAACGCTATCTCTGGCACATCCGGCGTATCCTCGACGCGTTAGCCACCTGTTTAACGGAAATTCTCACGCAAGCCGGAATTCGCTGCCATAAGCCCGATGGAGCCTTCTACCTTTTTCCCGATTTCACGCCACTTGCGGAAAAGCTTTCCAAACGTGGAATCACCGACAGTGCCGATCTGTGCCACCACCTGTTGAACGATACCGGCGTCGCCATTCTACCGGGGGCCGACTTTCAGCGCCCACCAAGCGAACTCACAGCCCGTCTGGCATTCGTCAATTTCAACGGAGCGGAAGCTCTGGCCGCCAGCGAAACCATCCCGCTCGATCAGCCGCTTCCAGCTTCTTTCGTCACTAAATGGTGCGGCAACACGGTCGAGGCGGTGGAAAGACTGGCCGACTGGACGTCGGGCTAAGCCTCGGTATCCGCAATACGTACAACGAAAAACGGCCCGCCCAAAGGCGAGCCGCATGAGTGACCTGATTTTCAGGAGCTTAATTGGACGGCTGCACCGTACCGAAGTCGGGATCTTGTTCCTGGGGAACGATGTAGATGTTGGAAGCCGACTCAACTCGCACCAGACAGACGTTCCAGTGATTTCCGGACGCGAATCCGGCCGTCGCGGGAGGCCCGTAACGGAACGTACCCTGTAAAGTACCGAAGATCCAGATGCGCACGGTTACGGTAACGTTGGTGCCACCGGAATAGTTTTCGACACTGATCCGGTAGTCGCCCAGCTCCGGCAGAGACAAGTTGATGTTTTCCGGTCCCCGCATGGGAACATCATCGATGTCAAGGGTCGGGTCGTCATCCCGGCTACCGGTCTGTCCCCAATCGGGTGCATTGGACGGTCCGGGACATCCGCGCGCCGGGCAACTCGGGTTCGCCCCATGATCCGTGTCACAGTTCTGCCAACAACAATCCGTTTGGTTATTCGCACTTGAACAATCCCGTGAGTGATAACCGCCCGGCTTGATCAGATGCAGATCGTGATCGTTCCCTGCTGTCGACCACATCAACTGCACGTGAATGGTTTCGTCCGGCACGGCAACAATGGTCACCGTATCGCTGTTCAATCCCGTACAGTCTTCATCTTCCTCGTCTTTGACCGTCAGGCGCACCACGTAGGTACCGGCCAATTCCGCATAGAAATTCGGGTTGGCTTCCGTGGTCCAGACTCCCTGAATGCTGTCTCCGCTGGAATCTTTGATGATGGCGCGATAAGCATCCACCGGCTTGGTTTCCCATTCCCATTTGTACTCGGTGATGATGCCGTTGTCATCGTATGAATGCGTTCCATCGAGATACACGGTATCGAGCGGACGCACGGTTTGATCCGGCTCGGCCACCGGAACGGCGCAGATGGCCATGCCACCGGTGGTCAACGTAACACGCGTCTCCCGATTACCGCTGTCCGTGGTCCAGGTGGCGACCAACTCGTCATCCACTCCCGAATCTCCCATGGTCATGGCAACCGTCGCATGAACGAACTCATCCTGCGCGAGCGACCACGGCGCATTCGAAGCCGATCCCTGGCCGCCCTTGGTGACCTCCAGAACCTGGTAAGGAGAAGATGCTCCCCCGACAACCGAAAGATCAAGAATGGCGGTAGAGGCGTTTCCGACGTTTTTCAATTCCACCACTTTGGTAATCGTCTGGCTGGACTGGGCACCGGCGAACTGCATGACATGCGGGGTGGCTTCGATGATCGGAGTCGGTTTCACCGATGAAACCAAGGGAATCTCCACCGACGGTGTATTCGGGTCATCGGACAAGACTTTCAACGTACCGGTATCCGCCTGGGCATTGACGGGTACGTAGACCAAAAAGACCACCATGGCATAACCACTGGGAATCGGATTGTAGGAGCTATCATTCAAAGCCCCGTGATACTTGTAGAATTCCGGGCTCGTGTCCATTGTAAACTGGAGTCCCGAAATCGTCAGATCCTGGCCACCCGCATTGCACAGAACCAACTCGACCACCTTGGATTCTCCGATGGGAACGGCTCCGAAGTCGGCTTGATTGGGTCGCGCCACCAGCGAAGGATAGCTCAAACCGGGATTACTGTCACAGGCGACAAGTTCGTAATCGAATTCCAGATCCGGTTCGGCATAGTCGTAATCGCCATCGGTGGGGATATCGCCGTCGGGATCATCACCGTCGGGATCATCGCCATCGGGATCATCGCCATCGGTCGGGTTATCGCCATCGGTCGGTGTGTCGCCATCGGTTGGCGTATCGCCATCGGTCGGCGTATCGCCATCGGTCGGCTCGAAATATACACATTTACCATCGTAGCAGGTGTACCCGAACTCACAAGCCGGATCACAGGAGCTGTCTCCGTCTTCGGAGGGATCCGCGCTGCTTCCACAGGCGCTGATCAGCAACACGATACCAGCCAATAAAATCGTGCTCATCCATAACTGCTTCAATTTCATTGCTACCTCCTCGGGTCTACCAATCGCCGTTTTGCGAATCCGAGCATTCGAAGAATTGGAATCGAAAACCGCAATAAACATTTATAATAATTTGGTTTTTTGTATGTGTCAAGCGAATTGCCTCATCGTAAAAGTCCAACAGTAATTGGTTGCGGCGGAGAATATCATCTTGCATTTTTCCAACGAAAAAAGAACTTTGGGAAGGATTTTCTAACTGGTCTGTTATAGGTAACTGATTTCATAGGGAAAAAGAGAAAAGCCTGTTGGAGAGGATGAATAGACATGATAGAATGACAAACCTTGTTCTGATTGGAAAAAACAATGAAAATAAATCAGACCTTTAAAAACATCAAACGGCTGCAACAGATCGGGACGATCTTCGCCAGTTACGGCTTTCAGAATATTCTAAACGATATCGGCCTGGACCGTCTGATCCCCTTCCAACATTCGGATTCCAACCGCACCAACCGCTCACCCGCCGTTCGCTTGCGCATGGCGTTTGAGGAACTGGGACCCACGTTCATCAAGCTCGGCCAGATGTTGTCGGTCAGACCCGACCTGATTCCAAGCGAATTCGTGCTGGAATTCCGCAAACTCCAAGATCAGGTCAAGCCGATCCCGCTTGACGCCGTGCATCGTCAAATCACCAAAGAGCTCGATATTCCTCTGGACGAAGTCTTCGCCTCGCTGGATCCCGATCCTCTCGGGGCCGCGTCCATTGCGCAAGCCCATCGGGCGACTTTGCACGACGGCTCGCAGGTGGTGGTCAAAGTTCGACGTCCGGGAATCGAGCAGATCATCGAAACCGACCTGTCCATTCTGTTCGCCCTGGCCAACTTGATCGAACGCTATGTCAGCGCGCTCGCCGTCGTGCAACCCACGGCGATCGTGGAGGAATTCGCCAGCGTCACCCGTTTCGAACTGGACTTCATCCGGGAAGCGCAAAACATCGAGCAATTCCACCGCAACTTCAAAGACGATCCCCACGTCGTTATTCCGCAGGTGCACTGGGCCTTCACCGGGAAACGCGTTTTGATCATGGGCTTTCTGGACGGCATTCCCCTGCGCGACCAGGAACGCCTGCGTCAAACGGGTTGGGATTTGAAAAAGCTGGCCAATGTCGGCGTGCAGACCTTCATGAAAATGGTCTTCATCGACGGCTTTTTCCACGGAGATATTCATGGCGGCAACATCCTCGTTCTCGAAGAAGAAACCATCGGGTTGATCGATTTCGGCATCGCCGGACGCCTGGATGACCGCATGATCGAAACCAGCGCCAGCTTGTTCATCTCGTTGGTAAGGCGCGATTTCGAAGGTGTGGCACGCACTTACACACGATTCGGCGGCGTTCGCTCGGCCGATATTTCAAGCGTGCGCCTGGCCCGCGATCTGCAGCAGGTACTCGAACCCTTGATGGGGTTGTCGCTCAAGCAAATCAACTCGGCCGAACTGCTCCTCGAACTGGGGAATGTCGCACGACGCCACCGCCTGCAACTTCCCCAAGAACTGCTCCTGCTGTTCAAAGCCATCATCACCCTCGACGGGATGGGTCGCGATCTCGATCCGGATTTCGACGTTATCGATGCCGCATCGGAATTTGCCCGTACCATCGTTATCGAACGCTACAAGCCGGAACGACTGCTGGTCGATCTGGTCGGTACCCTGCGCGATATGGCCGATCTGGGACGCGACCTGCCCAGCCAGTTGCAGAGCATCCTGAGCCGCGCCGAATCCGGCGGTCTGGTGGTGGATGCCCGCCTGCGGGATCCGATCCTGCTCAACCGCGTCACCCAGGAAAGCTGGCGTATCACCTCCGCCATTCTGACGGTCGGCGGTGTAATCGGCCTGGGCCTGGTGAGCAATCACGACCATTTCGGCCTTGCGGGCGTTCTCGCTTTGGCTTTATTCTTGACCGGGTCATCCGGTTTGACCTGGACGTTCTTAAAAGGCAAAGGAAAACCTTAAATTGCCATATGTACTAGCCGATTATGCCGTTCGTGAGTCGCAAGGGCGTCGCTATCCGACAGAGCCGGATCCCTATCGGTCCGATTTTCAGCGTGATATCGGACGGATTCTTTACAGCAAAGCCTTTCGTCGACTGGCCTTCAAAACGCAGGTTTTCTCGCCATATGAAGGTGACCACTACCGAAACCGTCTGACCCATACCCTCGAGACGGCGCAGATCGCACGGGTGACGGCTTCTCAGTTGCATCTGAACAGTGAATTGGCCGAAGCGATTGCTCTGGCTCACGACCTGGGACATCCTCCCTTCGGCCATCAGGGCGAAGATATCCTGGACGGTTTGATGGAGAACTACGGCGGCTTCGATCACAACTTTCAAAATCTGCGGATCGTCATCTTCAACGAGATCAAATCCGACCGCTTCCCCGGCCTGAACCTGACCTTCGAAACTCTGGTCGGTTTGGCCAAAGGCGCAGCCGCACGAACCTACCTCCGCGAGTTGTACCGTTTTGACGATCTTTCCCGCTTCGATAGTGCAGAAGCGGCGGTCGCCCACCTGGCGGATGATCTGGCTTACACCGCCACCGATTTCGACGACTACGCACGCTATCACGATCTGAGCATCGCAGACCTGCATGCACTCCCGCTGACACTGGTGAAGCGTTGTTTACCGACACAAGTCGAAGACCCGCGTATCGCAATTAGCGTTTGCGTCCGCAACCTCGTTTCAACGCTGGTCGCCGATGCCATCACCCATACCAAAGAAAAGGTCGAACAGGCCGGAGGTCCGCAGGCCAGCCGCAATGCAGTCATACACGCGATAGGACTTTCGGACGAAATGCGACCCCTTTACGGCGAATTGGCCGCTTTTCTGCGAAAGAACATGTATCTGGATGCCAGTTTGAAACAAGAAACGCTACGCGGCGCGGAATTGTTGCAAGGCCTTTTCAAGATGGAGGCCGAGCGCCGAAAACTCGATCCGAACGACCGTGAAGGCTATCTCGACTTGTGCGACTATCTCTCCGGCATGACCGACCACTTCGCCTTGTCGGAAGAAGCCCTTCACAAGATGGACAAGCCATGAACACCCACACCCCCTACCGCTTGTTGCTCTGCGTCCTTCTGTTTGCGGCGTTTGCGTGCCTCATCGGCTGCAGTAATTCCTCCTCCGACACGACCGCCGACGGCGACATCTCGCTGATCGATGGAGATAACGTCGATAGCGAAGCGGAAACGCTCCCGGATGGAGATGGCTTCTTTCCTTCCGATGGGGACCGGGAAACCGAAGATGAAGCCATCGATTCGGATACCGAAATCGAATATTCGCCTTTTGACTGCGAAGGATCCTGCACAGGCGACGATCCGGACGCCTGCTTCGAAAACAATCTCTGTTCCTGCAAGGCCGGTCGTTTCCACCTGGACTCCTGCGAATCGATCTGCAATTTTCAGGGTTACGCCACGACCTTAGGCTGTGCGTTCGATGCCGAACGGAACGCCGAAGTCTGCCTCTGCGAAACCTCCCCCACCCAATGTGCGGCGGATATCACGATCACAACCCTGCCCTTCAACATCACCACCGACACCACCCGCACGACCAACCGTTTCGACGTAACGGATTCCTGCTTCGAATGGAGTCTGATGGGGCCCGACCGGATTTTTTCCATCGATCTTCCTGCAGGTTCGCGGATCACCGCCACTTTGACACCACAGACAGTCGGTTACGATCCGGCACTGACACTGGCGGCGGAATGCTCCGATCGTGCCATCTGCCTCGCAGGCTCCGACCGTCGCTGGGAGTGCCAGCCCAACGACTGCCGGGCGGAATCCATGAGCTTTTCCTCGCAGGAAAGCCGGGTCTACTTCCTGGTCGTCGATTCCGGCTACTCCGCCGACGCAGAAGCCGCGCGGGGCGCCTTTGAGTTGGATGTCACCGGTGTCATCGTCGATGGCGATACGGACGACGAAGCGGAAGAAGACGGCGACCTGGATAGGCCGGAAATGGATATGGATATCGAGGTCGAAACTGAAGCGGAAGAAGACGGCGACCTGGATAGGCCGGAAATGGATATGGATATCGAGGTCGAAACTGAAGCGGTAGAAGACAGCGACCTGGAATTCGAGGCCGAGCCCCCCTCTGAACTCGACACCGAAGCGTGGGTGGAAGGCGAATGGGAAGAGGTCGGTGAAAGCGACTCGGAAACGGAAAATGAATCCGAGGACTGAGAATGGATTTGAACGGTCACAACATGGGTTCTAATGCAGGGTCGAAAGAAACCGTCCGATCGTTTCAGTGGATAAAACTTGACAACCCTGCAGGGGGTTTCTAATGTGCGGTCCCATGAAAACCGCTTGCGATAGGCATATATAATGGGTGAAACAACCACGAGGCTTTGGCTGAATCTGCTTCCGAAGCAAACGCTTAGCCGTTTGATGGGCTGGTGCGCAGACCGTCGCCCGCCCCAAGCACTGCTGCAATCCGTCATTTCGGCTTATGTCGAGCATTTCGGTATCGACCTTTCCGAAGCCGTCGTTCCCGAAGACGGATTCCGGAGTTTCGATGAGTTTTTCACGCGTCACATGAAACCGGGTACCCGCCCCATCGATCCGAATTCCCGGGCTCTGATCAGTCCCGCCGACGGTGTTTTGGGCCGTTCCGGCTTGATTGAAAATCTCGATCTGGAACAAATCAAAGGGAAAAAATACAGTGCCGCCGACTTGCTGGCGTCCCCGCACAAAGCGGAAGCTTTTACAGGAGGCGCTTATTCAACCGTCTATTTGAGTCCGGGTAATTATCATCGGGTGCACTTTCCCTGCGATGGCCAGGTTACCGGATTTCATTACGTCCCCGGAACCGTCTACCCCGTCAATCCAGCCGCCACACACAGCATCGATCACCTGTTTTCGCGTAACGAACGCCTGATCGTTTACATGAAAACCGATCGCGGAAAAGTGGCCGTGGTTATGGTGGGCGCAACCTGCGTCGCCCGGATCACCCAATCCTACGACCCGCAACGCGCGCGATTTTCCGCCCACAAGGAATCGAAGAAAGAATACTTCGAGGTCATCCCCGTCAACAAAGGCAATGAATTGGGGGTTTTCCATCTGGGCTCGACCGTCGTGATGCTGTTCAGCCCCGAGATGGTCACCCTCGATCCGAACGGCTTCGACCAGCCCGTCAAGATGGGTCAACGGATCGGAGATTTGACATGACGGGCTTTTGCCGTTTGTTCATAGGATGCCTCGTTTTGCTCGTTCTTGTCCTGTGCGGGTGTGCCACCGGTCCAAGTGCGCTGGCGCAAAAATACAACCAAGCCGTGCGCAGCGGCGATGCCCATGCAATCTGCGCCCTGCTGGAAGACAGCCAATGCTCAACCGACAGCTCGTTCATCGACAATGCCCTGGTCCGAAAGCAGGTGAATCTAACCGGTGAAGGCCGTCGCGGACAAGAAACCCATGCCTCCGCCACGGTTTCCATCGGTAACAACCAATACCTAATGGTCGAGCAAAGCAACGGCTGGCGCATGCAGTGTTCCACCATCGGCCCGTATCACGATCGCAGCCCGGAAGCGACCCTGCTTCTCGCTCTTCACTTGATCGAGACAAACAATTTTACGGCCTTACGCCGCTTGGCCCCGCAAAACCTGGAAATAGCGGACGCACCCTGGCCCGAAAGCTTCACGGAAAGCCTCATCGATTGGGCCGGAGCGCTAAGCGCGCATGCCTGCCAACCCTTTCGGATAGATCGAAACCACGCCGAGTTGACCTATGGCGAGGACGGTCGCCAAACCGTGAAAATGTTGAACGAAAATGGGCATTGGCGCATCGAGGAGTTGTGGTGAGCCGTCGAAAAGGGCGCGATACGCCAAACGGTTTCTGGATCGTCGACAAGCCCGCCGGGCTGACATCCGCTCACGTTGTGGCTAAAATCAAACGACGCTTTCGTTTGAAAAAAGTGGGCCACGCCGGAACGCTCGACCCGCTCGCCACCGGAGTCCTTCCCATCGCGGTAAATGAAGCCACCAAACTGGCGGGCTACTTGTCGGATCGCGGCAAATCCTACCGCACGGAATGCCGTCTGGGTGTCACCACCGACACCTATGATCGGGAAGGCGAAATCACAAGCGAGCAGCCGGTCACCTGCAACGAAGCGGAGATCCATCGCGCATTGGAGTCGTTTCGCGGATCCATTCTTCAGGTGCCCCCGATGTATTCGGCCAAAAAACGCGACGGCCAACCGCTCTACAAACTGGCGCGCCAGGGCGAGGTGATCGAAAGAAAAGCCGTAAATGTCGACGTTTACGAACTGAATCTGGAAAGCATCGACGAAACCTGCCTCCGCTTGAACATGAGCGTCAGTAAAGGTTTCTATGTCCGCAGCCTCTGCAAAGACCTCGGGGATAAACTCGGCTGCGGCGGTCACATGCAATCGCTCATGCGTCTCGCACATGGCCCCTTTTCCCTATCGGAAAGCCTGCCACTCGATGCGCTGTTGGATTCCGACGATGCCGAAGCCTTCGCCCGGATGCTCGCGCTGGAATCGGAAGCTCTTGATATTCCAATGCTTCAGGTAGACGAGAAGTCGGAAAAACGCATCCGCCACGGTCATCCGCTGCTGGCAGGTCCGGCGGCGCAGGCGTTCACCGGATCAAATGCGGAGGCCACAACCTGGCGGGTTCTCGATCCACAAGGACGTCTGATGGCCCTGATGGAAGCCCTGCATCCAGCCGAAGATTGGTCCGCACTTCCCGCCGATACGGAGGCGCTTCGGGTTTTGCGCGGAATCGCAGAACCGACCCCGCCGAGTTCGTAACATTTGGTCGGCGAAAATTCCATTGACATTACTTGGCAAGTCCGCTATACAATTCCAGCCTTAGAGCAAGGGATAAAAGAAAAGGTGTTGAAAGCACAGGAGTTTAAGATGGCCTTATCGTTTGAAGAAAAACTGGATATCGTGTCGAAGCACCGCACACACGATTCCGACACCGGTTCGCCAGAAGTGCAGATCGCCCTCCTGACGACTCGGATTCAGCAACTCACCGAGCATTTCAAGATTCATCACAAAGATCATCATTCCCGCCGCGGCCTGCTAAAGCTGGTCGGCCAGCGACGCCGTCTGCTGGACTATGTCAAGTCCAAAGACGTCGAGCGCTATCGCAAAATCATCGGCGAGCTTGGGATCCGCAAATAGGTAGCATGGGCGGCGTGCTTCACGGCACGCCGTTTTTGCGTCTCCAAATGCCACATTCGCAATAACGTTAACAACACGTTAACAGAATACAGGAAAAATAATGACAGTACGTGAAACCGTAGATTTCGGTGGTCGTCCATTCACGATTGAGATGGGTCGCCTCGCCAAACAAGCCAATGGAACCGCCTGGGTCGAATACGGTGACAGCCGCGTTTTGGTTACGGCCTGCTCCAGCGGAAAAGAGCGCGAAGGCATCGACTTCTTCCCCCTGACCGTCGATTACTTCGAAAAAATGTTCAGCGTCGGCCGTTTCCCCGGCGGCTACATCAAACGCGAATCGCGCCCGCAAGCCCGCGAAGTGTTGATTTCCCGCATGATCGATCGCCCCATCCGGCCGTTGTTCCCCGAAGGGTTCAAGGCTGAAACCCAGGTTATCGCCACCGTCTTCTGCGCCGACATGGAAAACGAAACCGATCTCATGGCCATGATCGGCGCCTCCGCCGCCCTGGTCACCTCGGACATCCCCTTCGAGCGTCCGATCGCGGGCGTCCGGGTCGGTCTGGTCGACGGCGAGTACATCTGCAACCCGTCACCGGTGGTGATGGAGAATTCCAAACTGGACATCTTCATGGCGGCCTCTTCCGACGCCATCGTGATGGTGGAAGGTGAAGCTCTGGAAGCCAGCGAAGAGGAAATGATCGAAGCGCTGATGAAGGGCTTCGAGTGGGTCCAGCCGGTCATCGAAATGCAGCTCAAACTGCGTGAAAGCGTCGGCAAGCCCAAGTGGGAAGTCAACAAAGTCGAGATCCCCGAGAATCTGCTGGCCAAGGTCCGTGAACTGGCCATGCCGGGTTTCGAAAAAGCTTACCAGATCAAAACCAAGCTCGAACGTTACGCCGTGGTCGGCGAAACCAAGAAAGCCGTAAAAGAAAGCCTGGCCGATCTACCGGACGAAGAAAAGGCGTTTATCGGCAAAGCCCTTGAAGAAGTGAAATATCACTACGTTCGTAGCCTCTACATCAAAGACGGCCGCCGCATCGATTACCGTGATTGGAACGAAGTACGCCCCATCACCATCGAATCCAGCCTGCTTCCGCGCGTCCACGGCAGCGCCCTGTTCACCCGCGGTGAAACCATGGCCATGTGCACCGTGACTCTCGGTACCAGCGGAGATAGCCAGCGTCTCGACGACATCCTGGGCGACCGCACCCTGAAGTTCCTGCTGCATTACAACTTCCCGCCGTTCTCGGTCGGCGAAGTCAAGCGCCTCGGTTCCCCCGGCCGCCGCGAAATCGGTCACGGAAACCTGGCCTATCGCGCCCTCAAAACGATGGTTCCCATTGACAGCCCTGAATTTCCTTATGTGGTCCGGATCGTTTCCGACATTTTGGAATCGAACGGCTCCTCGTCCATGGCCACCGTCTGCGGCGGTTGCCTGGCGATGATGGACGCGGGCGTTCCGCTGCGCAAACCGGTGGCGGGTATCGCCATGGGCTTGATGAAGGAAGGCGACACGCTCCGGATCCTGAGCGACATCCTCGGCGACGAAGATCACCTCGGCGACATGGACTTCAAAGTCTGCGGTACCGCCGATGGTATCACGGCTCTGCAGATGGATCTCAAGATCGACGGCACCACCCGCGAAGTTCTGTCCGACGCGCTTTCCCAGGCCAAAGAAGGCCGGTTGCACATTCTGGGCAAAATGCTCGAACACCTGCCGGAGCCGCGCAAGGAATATTCCGATTACGCCCCGCACATCGTCTCGATGCAGATTTCGGTCGACCGGATCCGTGACGTCATTGGCGCCGGCGGCAAAACCATTCGTGAAATCGTGGAACAAACCGGTTGCAAAATCGATGTGGCCGATGACGGTCTCGTCACGATCGCGTCCTCCAATTTGAAGGATTGCGAAGCCGCGATGGAAATCATCAAGGGCCTGACCGAAGAGCCGGAAATCGGCAAAGTCTACTCGGGTAAAGTGAAACGCATCACCGATTTCGGTGCTTTTGTGGAAATCATCCCCGGTATCGAGGGCTTGCTGCATATCTCCGAAGTCGCCTGGACGCGCACCGAGCGTATGGAAGGGACGATGAACGAGGGCGACATCATCGAAGTCAAACTGGTCGACATGGAGCGCGGTGGCAAAATGCGCCTTTCCATGAAAGCCCTTCAACCCAAACCGGAAGGCTACGTCGAGCGCGAACGCACCCGCGACGATCGCGGTCCCTCACGCGGCGGATCCCGCGACAACCGCAGGGGCGGCGGACCCAGAAATCGTCGTTAATCGAATAATTCTAGTCTTTTATGAAGCGCCGGCATTCCCGGCGCTTTTTTTGTACCCCATGTGTAAACACGGTGAAATTCCCTTGACTCTCCGTATTCCTCGCCGTATCGTATTCCTATAGGGGATGGTGATAAATCCTAAGCACTCGAAAGACATGCGATGAAGCGAACCGGCCTCGTGTGGGATCCTCTGTTTATCGAACACCTCCGTGATCCCAATGGCCATCCTGAAAGTCCCGCACGCCTGGTCGCGGTCTATCAGGAGCTCGAAGCCGAGGGCTTGTTCGAAAAAGTCACACGCATTCCGATCCGCCAAGCCACCGAAGAAGATATCTACCTCAATCATATGAAACTTCACTACGAACGAATCGCGTCGTCTGCGGGCTGGCCCTTCGTTTCGTTCGATCCCGACACATGGGCCACCGAAAAAAGCTTCGAAGCCGCCGCGAATGCCGCCGGTTCGGGTATTGCGCTTGCTCAAGCCGTCCTCGACGGTCAAATCGACAACGGCTTCCTGCTGAGCCGTCCGCCGGGGCACCACGCCCTCTACGACCGGACCATGGGCTTCTGCCTGTTCAACAACATTGCGATTACCGCCGAGTATCTGGTTCGGCACCGACGTCCCAAAAAAATTGCCATCGTCGATTTCGATGTGCATCATGGGAACGGGACACAAGCCTCGTTCTACGACCGGCCGGATATTCTCTATTGCTCCACCCATCAGTATCCCTACTTCCCCGGAACCGGCAAGGCGAAGGAAATCGGGAACGGACTCGGGGCCGGTTTCACGGTGAATATTCCCCTCCCCGCCGGTTTGGGAGACACCGAATATCTGCCGCTTTACGAATACATGGTCATCCCCATCGTGGAAGAATACCAGCCTGATTTCATCCTGGTATCGGCAGGCTTCGATATTCATCAACTGGACCCCATCGGTGGAATGGATGTGTCCACAAGCGCCATCACGCAAATCGCCGACATGCTGGTCGAGGTCGCGGATCGCGTTTGCGATGGGCGGATCGTCTTTTTTTTGGAAGGCGGTTATCACCCCGGCTCCCTGGCTGAGTCGGTAGCTCAATGCGTGCGAATACTCATGGGGGATAAATCCCGTTTGCAACGCCAACGCTTTTCTTTCAACGACGGACATGCATTTGACGTCGCCAATAAAAGCCGGTTGAATCTTTCATTTCAGTGGAAATGCCTCGGATCATTGGTGTTGTAACCCCTTATCTCTCCCGGCCGATTCCATGCTACCGCTCTTGACATTTCGCTTGGTAAGCCATATAACGTGTTGATTTTTATACTCATTGTATGATAGGATACACTGAGTGGATGAAATTGAAAATGCCGACAAAAAGGGTGGAAGTTCGTTGCTGCTCATGAAATACACACGCATGACCGGTTGGTTGTTGATCCTGATTTGGCTGCTGGCAAATCCTTTCAGTTTGAAGATGGCCTGGGCTGGAGCGGACCAGGAATATGAAACCGCGAAAGCCGCTCTGACCCGCTTTGAGAAACATCCAAACCTGCATAAATACCGGGATAAATGGTTTTCGGTCATCTCGCGCTTCGAGCGAATTGTCAAACGCCACCCCAATCACCGCCGAACCTGCGATTCCTTGTACAATATCGGAAACTTGTATATGGATCTAAGCCTGATTTCTTATGCCGACAAAGATCGGCGCGCCGCGATCCAGGCTTTCGAAAAGCTCTCCGCCCGCTGCGGAGATACCCGTTTGGCGGACGATGGCCTTTACTGGGCCGCGACGATGTCGGTTAAGCTTGGAGAAAAAAACCGTGCGAAAGAGCTGCTGACACGCGCTTTGGAACGCTTCCCCAAAGGCGACATGCATGCGAAAAGCAAGAAATTGCTGCTGGAACTCGGGGGGCAGTGGCCGCTCCCCCACAAAGAGATGACCAAGCGAACAGCAAAGGCAAATTCACCCCACCCGACAGAAGCGGATCTGGCGTCGTCCAGTGGCAAGTTGATCCAACCTTCCAGTGATGTCGTCCGTGTCAAGACGGTTCAGGTCAAAACCACCACTGAGTCCACTCAGCTGAAAATGGTTCTCTCCCGTTTCGGTTCCATGTCTTACGGAAGCATTCCAGCAACGAACGGTTCGCCGCGACGCGTCTATTTCGACTTCAGCGAAACGAAACTGGACCCGGGCGTCCCCACCGAAGTGGCGGTCGACGACGCGAGAATCGCGCGTGTACGACTCGGACAATACCAGGACAACGTGGTCCGCATCGTTTTCGAAACGACTCCCGGCGCAGGAAAATTTCATTTCACAAACGGCATGTCTCCTCCATCCGCAACGATCACATTCAACAACGTCGAAATAAAAGGCGCTACCGCCCCTGTAGACGCTCGTCAAACCGATTCCTCAAGCGATCCCATCGCCAACCTCATTCCGTCCCAAACCCGTTCCACCAGTAGCCGGGACGTCAAGCTGGTGGTGATCGATCCGGGTCATGGAGGCGATGACGACGGTGCACGTGGAGCAAGTGGAACCCGTGAAAAAGACATCGTTCTCAAGCTTTCCAAACGACTCAAGCGAATACTCGAAAAGGAATACGGGATTCAGGTGGTCTTGACACGCAAAGACGACACCTACCTGCCCCTGTTCGATCGAACCGACATTGCCAATGAACGCAACGCCGATCTGTTTGTTTCGATTCATTGCAACGCGAATAGAAAGCGTAAGCACCGAGGAATTGAGACCTTTTACCTGAATAACTCTACCGATCGGTATTCCGAACGTCTGGCCACTCGCGAAAACCAGCAACTCGGCAAACAGGTTTCCGACCTGGAATTCATCCTTTCCGATCTTTCCATGAACGTCAACGTGGCGGATTCCATCATGCTGGCGGATTTGATTCAGAAATCCATGGTGAAACGAGCGACTCGTCTTTACAAGGACACCGTGGATCGTGGTGTTCGACGGGCTCTATTCCACGTCCTGCTTTATGCCCGCATGCCAGCGGTCCTGGTGGAAGCCTCGTTTATTTCGAATCCCACCGAAGAAAAGCGGCTTAGAAGCGAAAAATATCAGGAAACACTCGCGAAAGGTATCGCAGCCGGTATCGCGCGCTATGCCGACAAGCAAAAGAAGCTGGCGCGCCAGCCCTGACGCATCCTGACTTGATCACCACATGGGAAAAATCGGCGGAAATCCGTCCAGTGGTACCAGCAAACGGCGAAGTTGCCGTTTCATTCCATCAACCCCACCGAGATCTTTAAATACCTCGCTACGACGCGATACGATTTGCCCTTTCAAAAAGGTCAAGGTCGCTCTGCGCTGCAAGTCCCAGGCAGGAGCAATGGAATCGATGTCTTTAGGCTGAAAATCGACCAAAGCCCCTTGTTTCATGAAAGGGATGACCGCTTTAAAAAGCTCGCCTGGCTGAATGTCGCATTTCGCATCTCCGCTCACCGGCCACCCGATAAACGACAGAATCCCGCGATCACCCAAAAGTGAAATCATTTCACTCAGTCCTGCGAGCCTATCCGGAGTCGCCATGTCCGGTTCACTCGGAAGGTTGATTTGCAAAGCTCGACAACCCGCCTTACGCAAGAGATCTATGGTCGCAGCCTCAACGGACGCGCTCCGGGTGTACGCCAACCACGGAAATTTCTCCGGCTGACCCGCCAAGACGGTCAGCAGCCCGTGTGTGTACGCCGGATCGTCCAAGAATTCCTTATCAGCCCATTCCAGCATCCGCAGCCGATAACGTTGAACCAAATCGGTCGCCAGCCGAGCAAGCTGTTCCGGGCGATGGTTGGACCACCAATCCCGGCGGATCGTCCCACAAGGCATTCCCAAGCTCAAACCCATGTTAGAAGCCGCCGGGCCATAAACCATCCGCGAAAGCTCCCGATGCATCTCGGCCGGTTGAATGCCGTCTCCCTCATCACCCGAGAAATCGCCGCCGTATTGAGCAAGGCCCGTCAGGGGTTCATACCAGCAGACGCCCCGAGATTCCTCGAATCGTTCGCCTTTATTAATACACTCGCAAAGATCGGCCAAAGACGTCCCGGGAATCCCCGTTACCGCCGCGTCGAATCCACCGACCGGCTGCAGCAAGGCGTCGCTACGAGCACCGATTGACGGTCCGATGGCGATCAGTTTGCAATGATTGCCGAAATTGAGACGCAGATAGCGAATCAAGCGCCCCATTTGCAAAAGATTGAAGAAATCGGCTTCGATCACGACCATGTCGCGCGACTTCGCCCGGATGGTGTCACGAATGTCCATCGGACGAACCGGTTTCGCCCAGCTATCGATCAAAATCGGCGACCACCCCTTTTTTCGCAAAGTGGCGGCCGCATAGGCCGACCAAAGCGGAAACGGCGCCACGCCGCTCCCCCCCCAATAGCGACCGATATGAGGAGAAGGTCTTAAGATAACGACGTTTTTCTCTGCAGTCACAATGGAACTCCATTCCGTTGCTCGTATCCTAACTTGAAAACCACGTAAAACCAAGGACCACAACGCTTTTTTCCGCTGCCTCCCGAAAAGGAAAAGGCATAATGACTGAAGAATGCGAACGGAATGCCGTATATAGTTGACAGCGACCGCACGAGAAAACACAATCGATGCGCCGAGTGGGTCGCTTTGCCAAGTGAATGAGAGAAAACATGCCTGTTTTGGACGTGAATCAGAACAACGAAAGTCCCGATTCTCTTGCGGCGCTTGCCTGGCTCGCCGCGGTCGGCTTCGGAAACGACGGCATAGACGTTCACAGTGTATCGGACATGACCGGTTTCACCGTTGACGAAATTCTTTCCGCCTGCAAGCCGTCCCCATTCTGCACGGTGAGCCACGCATGTCTGACCAGCAACCCCGTTTTGTCCGAGAGCGTGCAGAGCCAAGTTCTCGAAAACTGGGTGGAATTCCTGATGAAACAAGCGCGGTTTTCGCCCGCTCTCAAGATTGCGAATCTGCTATCTCTTATCCATATGGAAAAGGGAGATTCACGAGCCGAAGCCCATGATTTCGGCAACATGGGCGCAATCTATCTGCGAACCCGAAACCTGGAAGCGGCAACTCACTGTTTTCAGCGGGCTTCGACCTTGCATCTGGAGGGCCAAGACCGTCTCGGACATGCCCGCGACCAAGCGAACTTGGGAATCGTGTCTGCCGAGATGCACGACACCCCGAAAGCTCTCCGTTATCTGGAAGCCGCGCTGCAGATTTTCGTCGAAGAAGATCAGCAAGATGAAGCCGATAAAACCCTACTAAACATCAGAATACTAAGAAACCAAACACCTTGAGCACCAACCCGAAGCTGACGATTTTCTCGCTCTTTGGACTTTCCCAATCGACTTCGATGGTGTATCATTTCGCGTCAGAATTGTTCCACTGCGTGAGAGCGGAATCCGATCCGTTTGCGCACGTCCATTGCACGGTGACATCCAACCGACTCCGCCCATGCTCAATGTGATATGAAAGGATCCCCGGCCATGTTACGTCACACCTTGTTTTTCATCTTGTTACTGATTACGGTTTCCCTGACAGCCTGCCTCGGAACGGAATCCAATTCATCAGACGATCAAGACGACCCGGATCCCGATGAATCCGGTGACGGAGACCAGGACAACGACTTCGACATCTGGCTACCCATGCCCGATGGGGACGATCCTACGGACGGCGATAGTCCCACAGACGGCGACGATCCCACGGACGGCGATATCCCTACGGACGGCGACGATCCCACGGACGGTGACACGCCCACTGACGGTGACGATCCCACGGACGGCGATACGCCCCCGGAAGGTCGGTCCTGCAACGATCCCCTGCCTTTGGAAGCCAAGCCCGGAGCGATTTCAGGTAATACAAACAATGCAGGTAACGACTATGAGGGTTCCTGCCAGGCCGACACCAGCGAAGAGCGCGTCTATCAATTGACGCTCGCGGAACCGACTCACTTGAAGCTACGCGCCAATGGTTTCGATACCGTGATGTACCTGCGCAGTTCCTGCGAACAGATCGCCACGGAAATCGACTGCGACGACGACGACGGCGGTGAACACGCCGCTTATCTCGATGTCGAGCTTCAAGCGGGGAGCTACTTCCTGTTTGTCGACGGTTTCGGACAAAATGCCGGAGCCTATTCTCTCGAAATCGAAATCGTTTGCAGCCAAGGTGAGGTTTCCGACCCATCCACCGGCGACTGCGTCCCCGATCCCTGTTACCCCAACCCCTGCACCACGCCGCTTCAAACCACCTGTATTCCCGAGCTTCCCAGCAGTTTCAGCTGCGACTGCGACAGCGGCTATGTGATGGAAGAGGGACAATGCGTGTTGGAACACGTGGCCACGGGCACGGATTGCAGCGACCCGATTCCGCTCGCTCTTGGGGAAGGAAACGTCAGCGGGTCCACCTCGGGCGCAGCGAATTCCGGCAACGGAAGCTGTTTATCCTGGTCGAGCGAAGGCCCCGACCGCATCTACACCTTCACGCTGGCCGAACGCCGATACCTGCGCTTCGAGATGTCCGGATTCGATTCCGTTCTGCACATGCGCAGCACTTGCACGGATGTAAACACGGAAATCGCCTGCAACGACGACGCCCTCGAAGACCACGGTTCAGCGCTGTCGGGTTTCCTCAACGCCGGAACGTACTACCTTTTCGCAGACAGCTACAGCGATCCGGGAACCTACACATTGGATACCCTCTCCCGTTCCGATCCCTGCGCCGCCGACCCGTGCCCCGGCTTGCCGGAATGCGAAGCGGCGATTGACTGGTCAAGTTACGAGTGCGTCTGCCCGGCGGGAACCCTGCCTTACAACAGCAGTTGCGTCGATGATCCCTGCGATCCCAACCCCTGCAACACGGCAGGGCGCAATCGCTGTGAAATAAACCTGCCCGGCAGTTTTTCCTGCTCCTGCAACGTCGGCTTCGTCGAGCAAACCCCCGGCGGAATCTGCATTGAAGATACCTCGGCCGCCGAGTGGGCCTTCTTCGTTTTCCTGAACGCCGACAACAACCTGGAAGACGATGGATACGACGACTTGGCCGAAATGGGCGAGGCCGGTTCGACCGCCAACGTCTCGATCGTCACCCTGTTCGACAGCTACTCGCAAGACAACGGCGATGGACGTTATTTGTACGTCACCCAGGGCGGCTCCACGTTGATCGAGAATCTCGGCGAAGTGGACATGTCCGATTGGAATACACTGGCCGAGTTTGGAGAATGGGCGGCTGCGGAGTACCCGGCACGCCATCATGCGCTGGTCCTGTGGAATCATGGTGCCGGTTGGGAAAGATCGTCCCAGCCCCTTGAACATCCCTTGTTCAAGGGCTTCTCCAACGACGACCATGGAGCCAGCAACCCCGAGATTTCCGTGTCGAACGGCGATTATGCTCGCGCTCTGAACCGCATCCAGGCGGCATTGGGCAAAAAGCTCGACTTCGTCGGTTTCGATGCCTGCCTGATGGGGATGTGGGAGGTGGCCGAAGCGACCCAGCCCTATGCCGAGGTCTTTGTCGCAAGCCAGGAAACGGAACCCGTCCACGGCTGGTCGTACGATGATTTTCTGCCCCCGCTTGTAGCCAACCCCGCCATGGAAGCCGAAACGCTGGCCATCAACATCGTACAAAGCTATCACGACTACAACTCGGAAAACTCGACGCTGGCCGCTGTCGATCTGGCCGAATTGCCCGATCTTTCCACGCGCCTTTCCGCTCTGGCCAACGCCCTGATCGCCAACCCGCAAATTTTCAGCCAGGTCGAGACGATCCGCGACCAAACACAGCAGTTGTATTACTACGATGAATTCCGCGATCTCGGTCATTTCGCCGAACTCCTGGCCGCATTGGACGGCGCTCCGGCGACAGTGGTCTCCGCAGCACAAGCTTTGACCGCGCAATTGAACGACACCGTCATCCTAAGCCTCAACCAATCGTCGCATCCGAATGCCACGGGCTTGTCGATCTACTTCCCGTCCAACAGCAGCAGCGTCGACACCCAGTACATCCAGGCGGCCGCAGTGTGGAGCAACCACACAACCTGGGACGACTTCCTGCTTGCCTTTACCAACTAATTCCAATCGGTCCCTCCCTCGGCTTGTGCCGGGGGAGGATCGACTTCCTTTTTCACCTCCGGCAACGAGCCCGTCATTCCCACCCCATCGACAATCGCTCTCGCCCACTTCATACATCAAATCCGCGCATTGTCTGCTGCACACCTCCGCACAAGCCTCCAGAATCCGAACGGTCCGATGCACATCGACCGCTCTTTCCGGCATATCCTCCAAGGCGGCTAAAACAGCCGTAATCAGAATTTCGTAGCCGAACTCGCAAGCCCGCAAAACCCAGGCGTAGCGATACAACGAAACCCTTTCCGGAAATCGATCCACATCAGTCCAAAATCCATCCGTCTGAAAATCCATGCTGAGAAGGTCCAAGCCCTGCCGAGCAAGGCGGCGTAATTGTGAAGGAGAAAAGCGACAGCCACCCTCCTCGTCCGAGAAAAACTGCCGCAGCTCATCCAGGATATCTGCCGGTATGTCGCGTTTTTCCTCCTGTTTGCATCGTCGCTCGGTCCTTCTTCTCCGGCACGAAGCTGATCGTGCATAGCGACCCCAAGCGCTGTCGTGAAAACGAAAAGAGGTATTTACCTTTGCACGCCCCGCCAACCCAACCACTTTGACTTTTTCCATTATCCTTCCACCTTTCCATTCGGTTTATCCATCAATTTACCGTAGCGCTTTTCAGTCGATTTGAGAAAGTGGCTTTGCGCTCAATACGCGCTTTGCGCGATTTTGTTTCCGGCTCGAAACGATTCTCCGGTTTTGGGGAAGAATGAAGGATGTCGAAAGATAATCTTCTAAACGCGACAAAGCTTATGGAGACGATCCGAAAAATCGGTTAAGATTACCCAATGTGGACGACACAAAGAGACAAAAAGGATCGGGGAATGAAACACCGGCCCCGATGGTGGCTGCCGACCTTGTTGGCCCTGCTGTTTCTACCGGCCTGCACGGATCGTGGACCCCACTTTTCCGATGGCGATATAGACAACCCCACCGAGCGTGACAGCCCCGCCGACGGCGACCTCGATCCTGCCACCGATGGGGACACGCAACCTGCTCCCGATGGCACCTGCGTCAACCCCTTTCCTCTCGATCTCGGACAAACGCCGCTCGAAGCCGACACGACCGGTTTTGCCCATGAACACATGGGCAGTTGCCAAACCGGCAGCGATTCGGAAATTGTCTACACCTTCACTTTGACGGGACCAGTCCGGTTTGTTTTTCGCGCTTCGGGATTCGACACCGTGCTTTATCTGCGTGCAGACTGCCAGGATGCACAGTCGGAAATCGCCTGTCAGGACGATGGTTTCGGCTTCAACGGCTCACGCCTGGAGACCGAATTACCGGAAGGAACCTATTATCTTTTCGTAGATGGCAACCGACAAGCGGCGGGAGCCTTCACCCTGAGCATCGATGCCCTTTGCGAAAACGGACAGGTTTTCGTTGCGTCACAAGGCCTCTGCATCGATGATCCCTGCGATGACAACGCCTGCCCTGAGGAACACCGGCGGATCTGCGTACCCCTGGGACCGGGCGACTGGCGCTGCGACTGCGATCTCGGCTACGAGTTGGACGCCGACCAGTGCGTCCCCGATCCCGCCATGGCCGGACAAACCTGCGCCTGGCCCGCCGTTTTAACTCCGGAATCGCAAACGATCCAGGGCGACACCCGGCTCTCGGTCGACGCCGTATCCGGCTCCTGCGCCAGCCCGTACAACAGCGGCCCGGAACACATATACGAAATCACGCTTGACGAACCCATGCGGGCAGGCTTCACCACGACCGGCTACGACAGCCTGCTTCATCTGCGCAGCGCTTGCGAGGCTCCCGACTCGGAACTCGATTGCCAAAACGACGGCATCGAAGCGGCCGGACTGGAACCACGCATTTTGTATCCGGGCACCTACTTCCTGTTCGTCGACAGCTACCGTGACGGCGGCGTTTATCACCTGACCGCCGATTTCCGTCCCGACCCCTGCTCGGCGGCGCAGTGCCCGCAAGACCGCCGCTGTCTGGCCAACGCCGACTGGAGTGACTTCGAATGCGCGTGCAAACCGGGAACCCTGGATATCGACAACACCTGCCTGGACGATCCCTGTGACCCGAATCCCTGCCACGAATCACGTCGCACCCGCTGCCGGGTAACCGATACCGTCGCGGCCGCCTGCGACTGCGATATCGGCTTCATCGACGACCCCACGGACGGATGTATCCCCGACCCGGACGGCAACCGCTGGCTGGTGATGGTCTACCTGAATGCCGACAACAACCTGGAAGACAACGGTTATCAAGACCTGGCCGAATTAGCCGAGGCGGGATCGACTCGCGACGTGCACGTCGTCGTGCTGTTCGACTCCTACGGCCGTGACGACGGGGCGACGCGCCGCCTGTACATGCTCCCCGGCGGCTGGGAGGAAATGGCTCCTCAAGATGAGAAAAACATGGGCGACTGGCACACACTGGCCGATTTCGGCGTCTGGGCCGTCTCCACCTTCCCAGCCAAACACCATGCCCTGATCATGTGGGATCACGGCGATGGCTGGAAACACGGTCCCGATAATAGCGCGACATTCAAGAGCTTTTCCCGCGACGACCACAGCAACGGCTCCAAAATCTCCATCGCCCAAGGCGAATTGGCCCAGGCGCTGTCCACCATCACCGGCGAACTTAACAAGCCGCTGGATCTGATCGGCTTCGACGCCTGCCTGATGGGCATGTGGGAGGTCGGTTACGCCGCGTCGCCCTATGCGCAGGTGATGGTGGCCGCCGAGGATGTCATCCCGATCAGCGGTTGGGCCTATCACCTCTTCCTGCCGAAGTTGCAAAACGAACCGGACAGCACGGCGCCTCGGCTGGGGGAATGGATCGTCGATACTTTCTTCGAAGCGACCGAAACCCCGACCACGCTGTCCGTACTCGATTTGTCCGCTTTGGCGGCCCTGAATGAGCCCATAAACGCCTTCGCCGGAGCCCTGATGGCCAATCAGCAACGCTACGATGAATTGGATCGTCTGCGGGACGAGAGCCAGGGCTGCTACAGCGACGAGCACTCCCGCGATCTGGCCGATTTCTCCCGGCTTTTGCACGATTGGTCGGAGCCCGGCCTGGCTCAGGCCGCCCAGGCGTTGAGCGCACAGCTCGAAGAGCAGGTTATTCTGCACAATCGGCACAGCTCCGATCGTCCGGGGGCTTACGGCATGACCCTCTTTTTCCCTCGGCGCGCCAGCTTTTTGCATCCCGATTACCGAGCGGAGGGGGCGACCTGGAGCGATGCCACGTTGTGGGACAACTTCATCGAAGATTTTTGCCGATAGCGCTTCTTATCAAACACGTTCGAGTCTTGGCGTTGCCGTCCCCGCCCGTCCGTGCTAGGATGCCCGACAACGATCAATCATGGATGGATTCACCGATGTTTAGCTGGTTTTTTCGCGTTCATTTCGCCTTGCTGCTCCTCCTCATGTGGGGCCTTTGTTTGCCTTCGATGGCAGCCGAATCGTTCGACAGCGGCCTGGTCGAAGCGCAAACCGACGACCAACGCCTGCCGGTCCTGTTGCATCCGATCGAGGGTGAACTCGCCCCCGAAACCGCCGTCAAGCTCAAACGCAGTCTGGAAGATGCTCTTTTCCAGTATCCCGATCTGATGGTGTACACCCGCGAAGAGTTTCTGCGCCAGATCGGCTGGCAACGCCAGCAAGGCAAACTCGTTTGCCAGCTTCCCGAAGACTGCATGGCGCTATACAAAGAACGCGTCGGAATCCGACACGACATCCTGCTGCAAGTTGCGCTGCGAGCCGATGGGCAATACAACTTGCGCTTGAAAATGTCCATGGGCCCGCGTTGGCGTGAAATCGTGGAAACCATTCCCGAATTCTCCGCCGCTCCGGTGGTGCTGGAGAAAATCGTCCCCGATCTGCTCGGCCTGCCGAACGGCATACGCCTGGAAGAGGGCGCACTGCGGGTGAGTTCTTTTCCCCTGCATGCCGAAGTCCGCCTGAACGATGCCGTCCTCTGTCGCACGCCCTGCAGCCTGACCGCCCAAGACGGCCGCGAGCTTGCCTTGTCCGTCCGCCGCGAAGGACATCCGGCCGTTTTTGAAAGCATCCGAATCGCCAAGGGAGAAGTCCGGCGCTGGTTCGCCGATCTGGTTACGCGCCAGGGAGAAATTCTGGTCGACTCGGTTCCAGCGGGAGCCAGCATTTTTCTCGACGGGAAGCGCATGGGCGTCACACCGGACATTCTGCGAAACGTGATCGTCGGCCAGCACAACATCCAGCTTTCCATGCCGCCCTACCCCGAAACCCTGCTGAAGGTGGACGTCCCGCCCAACGGCGTGGCTCGCATCCGGCACGAGTTCCGTCCCGAACAAGGCCGCCTGGTGGTGAACTGCAGCAACAAGGAAAAGAAGAAAAACGTCGAGATCTTTCTCAACGACCGCAAAGTCTCGGAAAACACCTACACCGCCGATCTTCCTCCAGGCAACTACACGGTAACGCTGGTGCAAAGCGGCTACGCCACCCGCGAGGAACGCGTCACGGTTCTCGCCGATGAGGAAACGCGCCTCGATCTCACCCTGGAAAAGGGTCTGGCCTTGCGACCGGGCCAGCAGGTGGCGGAAACACCCGACTATCGTCCGGGCGCCTTCACCACCGTCATCAGCGCTTTGCTGGTGGGATTCGGTGCCTTTTTGGAGGTGGAAGCGCAAAATCACTATGATAACGCAAATTCCCTGGCCCTGGACGACCCCGACCGCGACGACGAACGCAGCCTCGGCAAGAAGTCGCGTATCGCCGGTGGGGTGCTGATGGGTGTCGGGTCGGCGGGCATGATCGCCGGAGTCGTCCTCTTGATTCTGCCGCCCATGCAGCATGTGGCCGTCACCCCGACCATCGATCCGGCCACCGGCACGAGCGGCGTCAAGGTCTCGTGGCGTTTTTAAGACGCCGGTTTCCATAGCGTAGCCACTCATCGCGTCTCCGACAGAGACAACCTCACCCGCCGACCCAGGGTCGGCGACCTCTCCCAGTGGAGAGACGGATTGCCCTCTCCTGCGGGAGAGGCCCGCGCAGCGGATAGGTGGCCGTGACAAGCCCTGAACGTTGAAACTGGATCGGTGCCATGGGCTAAGCGTTAGCTTGCCCATGTGCAGGATCTTCGAACACGGGCAAGCTCTACTTCATTCCGCTTGGCCCATGGCACCCGTTACCCAGGCCACCCAACCGCGAGTAGGTGAGGCTTCGAGCCGCCACCCGCCGCCCGTCATGCCATGTCACACACCTGAGCCACATAGAGCTTGACTCGTTCAAGCCTGCATGCTAGAATCATCTCACTCGTCACCGAATCGATCATCTCTCAGCTTGGGAAGGGGTTGTTATGCGCTTGATACGCCGAATGCGTCCGTTGCGCGCTTTTGCGCTATTGCCCCTGCTGCTGCTGGCCCTTACCGCCTGCGATTCGGAATCCGATTCGGAATCCGATCCAGATTTGGGTTGGGCTTCCATCCCAGCCGGCAGTTTCACCATGGGCTGTAAGTATGACAACTCAGATGATTATAATTACTGGAACTGCCCATCCCCAAGTAGCCCTTCTCATGAGGTGAACGTCCCGGCCTTCGAGATGATGGCCACCGAGGTCACGCAGACGCAGTACGAACAGGTCATAGGAAGCAATCCGCTGGCGGACACGATGCACGAATGTGCCGATTGCCCGGTGGCAAGGGTGTCCTGGCACGACACCCGTGCTTTCTGCGAAGCCGTGGGAGGACGGCTACCCAGCGAAGCCGAATGGGAATACGCCGCTCGTGCCGGAACGGAAGGTCTCTATTACTGTGGCGAAGAGGTCTGTGGTATAGATGTGGAAATTGAGGATTGCTGTCTGCTCGACATCGCTTGGGTGGAACAAAACAGTGATAACCATGCCCATCCGGTAGGAGAAAAACAACCCAATGCCTTCGGTCTTTATGATATGCATGGCAACGTGACAGAATGGGTAGAGGATTGCTGGCATCCATCTTTTGAAGGAGCCCCGGACGACGGCAGTGCCTGGGTAATGGATTGTGTAATGTATCCCCAAAGTGAGGTCGTTACGAGGAATCAATCGTACCAAGCATCGGCATCATCTTCTAATAGCCTATATGACCGAGGGCCAGCTCTAATGCTTGATGTCGCTATTAGTCTCGGTTTCCGCTGTGCGCGAGATGGGGAGTAGGGACGCAACGGAACAAGCCTTCACCGTATGCGATTGATTAACCTCGCATACCGACGCCACCGAAATCGGGAAGCTTTTTGTTTCCATCCTTGTCTTTCTTCCAATTCCGATGTTTAATATTGGATTGAGTGTGGATCTGTCGAAAGGTGAGAAATCCGATGCGATATGGTAGTAAACGCGATTATTTAGCCCTGCTCGTCTTGCTGGCCATGGTCCTTTCGGCCTGCAGTGCAAGCAGTCTCTCGCAAGACGATGACGATAAGGACGACAAAGACGGCGACGCGTCCGACGGCGATGGCGATAGCGACAACGAAAGCGGCGGCGACTGGGATAGCTGGTTTCCTCTGCCCGACGGCGACGACACCCCCGCCGACGGCGATGCGACTCCCAATCTCTGCGGTGTGGGCGATTATGTGAAGTCCGTCACCCGCAACAAGATCTATTACGGCACCGACACCCCGGAACTTTTCAACATGTCCGCCGGTCAGCAACTGGCTCTGGGCGCGTTGGTCAGCGAAAACTACTGGGGCGGCTACTCCAACTTCTGCTCGGGCACGCTCATCGCCCCGAAAGTCGTGCTTACCGCCGCCCATTGCACGGTCGATATCGGCAACGCCAGCCAGGTGAAGTTCGCCGTCGGACCCGATTCCGCCAATCCCACCGCCCTGCTCGACGTGGTCCAGGTGAAATCGAATCCCGCCTACGAACCGTACAGCGCTTATCCGGCCTCCCACGACACCGGCATCCTGGTTTTGAAAGACTCGGCACTCGACAACGTCTCCGGTATCGTTCCGGTTCCCCACAACACCACCCCGCTCACCCGCGATCTGGTCGGCGAGCAGGTGCAAAACGGCGGTTTCGGCGCCACCCACAACAACAGCAACAACACCCGCCGCTATTGGGTCGCCGAGGACATCCACAATATTTACGACGCCGAGTTTTCGGTCAACGGCAACGGCGACGGCGGCGTCTGCTTCGGCGATTCGGGCGGACCGGCTTTCTACAGTTTCGACGGCCAGTTGCGCGTCATCGGCACGGTAAGCTGGGGCGACGAAAGTTGCGTCGGCATCGACCATTTCGCCTCGGCGGAAGCGGATAAGGCCTGGATCGAATCCTTCATCGAAGCCACCAGCGACTGCGGCACGCTTGATGAAACCGGTCAATGTGCGGGCGACACCGCTCAGTGGTGCGAAAACGACAAGCTCAAGAGCGTCAACTGCCGGGAAAACAACCAGATTTGCGGTGAAACCGAGGCGGAGCTCTTCCGCTGCGTTGCCGATCCATGCGAGGGCCTCACCTTCGAGGGTCGCTGCGACGAAGGCGAGGTAGCGCGCTGGTGCGAAAACGGCGAAATTCGCTTCAAAAACTGCGCGCCCTGCGACCAAACCTGCGGATGGTCCGGCGAAGCCCTCGGTTATTACTGCATCGACGAACCCACCGATGGCGACATCGATGGCGATAACGACGACACCGACCCCAACGATGCCTGTCGCGGCATTTCCTACATGGGCTGCTGCAACGGCGAAGAAGCCCTGTGGTGCGATCCCGATACGGGAACGTTGCGTCAGGAAGATTGCGCGGACTACGGCCAGAATTGCGGCTGGGTGGACAGCACCTACGGCTATTTCTGCGGTGGCCAGGGCAGCGATCCGAGCGGAACCAACCCCATCGCCTGTCCCTGAGGATTCACATATATTTTCGGGGGGTTTTGACCGTCTGGGCGTTCCTGTGGTAGGCTTTGTCCAGGCGTTTCTATACGAAAAAAGTCGAATGAAGGAATTGAGCCATGAAGCGATTGGTCACCGTAGCCGTTCTTTGTTTTGCGCTTACATTCTCGGGTCTTACGGTCGTTCAGGCCACCAGACCCTCCGACACCTCCGCCGCAACCCCTGCGGGTGTGACACAGGATCACCCGCAACACTGGACTCTCAGTGCCTCTCAACCATCCGTAGCGGTGACACGCGGCTCGCTTCCCGAAAGACCCGTGCAATCAACCCTCCGATATCACAGCGAAATAAAAAGCTGGGAGAGCGATCCCGACCATAGCTTCAGCTTCACGGCGCGCGCTCATCCCGACCAACCTCTGCGCTTCGACATCGACTACACAACCGGCGCGTTGTCCCTACACACCGATTCGACTGCCGCCGACGAAACCGCCCGCCCGCAGGCAGTCAAGGACGCAGCCACATTGATCGGGTCGCGCTGGCCCGATTGGGAAGCCGGTTTCCGAACACGTATGGCGGCCTTGACTCACGCCCGTTCCGAGGAATTGGCAACGGTCTTGAATACCAACAGCGAAACGCTCTACGCCGATGAAATCGCCTGGGTTTTGTCCCACGCGCCTACTTCCGATCTCGGCTACAGCCGCTTCGGAGCCGATCTTCTCGTCGAAAACGCCAGCCTCATTTACGCCTGGGCAGATCGCCTGGACTATGTCGAGGTGCTGGAGTTGGACGACCCGCCGCTCACCACCCTGCGCTACACCCTGGCCGACGGCGAGGACACTCGCAGCTGGGATCTGCCCGCCGACCTCTACTACCGGGCGGTGGTCAATATGAAAATGGATTGGGAGCGTCCGGCGACGGTCAACCCGACCAACGGCAATCCCATGCTGCCGCCCTACGGCGTTTTCTGGCGCAGCTACATGTCGGGAGAAGAGGCCACCCCACAGCCCTACTGGGTGCATCCGGCGCTGACGAACCCCCACGACCTGCATGGCGATTCCTTCCCCGACGGCCTGTTATTCCGCGATACGGTATTCACCGGGTTCGAAACCGGCCCGCAGAATCTTATTGTGCGAGACAGCGACGGCGCACCGGTAATGATCGAGTTCGTTTACGGCAACAGTCAATGCTGCAGCAACTTCCTCGATAAACCCGATGGCACCGTCCTGGCCACGCTGATTCCGGTCGAAGCCTGGGCGGAACTGGGCGAGACCAGTCTTCTGGACAACCTGGTGGCCTATCTCAACGGTGATCGGACGCTGGGCACTTCGCATAAAGTCGTCCTGATCCAGGATCGCAACCCCTTCGACAACGCGCTGCTCGCCAGCGCCCTTACCGACTACGGCGTTTACCTCGACATCGTCGGTTCGGACTCCCTTGCCACCCTCGATCTTTCCGGCGTACACAAGGTAATCGTGGCCTCCGACCAACCCAAAGCGCTCTATCAGGCCGTCGGCGATAACCGCAGCCTGTTCGAAACGTTCGTCGACGACGGCGGCGTCTTCATGCTTTTCGGGGCGGTAAGCAATAGTGCCGATGTCTGGGATGGCATCGTCATGCCGGGCGGTTTCACACGCACAACCGATTCGGCCCGCAACGGCGAGCTACCTGCCCTGCTTGAAGGCGGGTACCCGCGCCTGGCCGACGTCATGCAAGGTGCCACCGCCATTTGGGACGGCGAAAGCTACTCCGGCCTAAACGGACGGCGTGTCTTCGACCCCGCGATGTTGGTCCTCGACCGTCTCGGTTTCTGGGTAGGTGATGTCATGGCCTACAACATCATGGAATATGGTTCCATGAACGGCCAGCCCGAACGCGCCAATCAACCGGTACGCATCGCCTACAACCACTTCGGCAACTGCGGAGAATTGCAGGACATCATCGGGGCGGCCGCACGCACGATGCTGATTCCGACCCTGCTGGTGCACAACAGCACCGAAGACCACGTGTGGGACATGATGCACCTCGATGATCGCTGGTTCCCCTTCCAGGTGGACTGGAGCGATGAAGCCACCCGCATTGCCAACCCCGGCGTGTCCTACGACAAACAGCAGGGCGGCGGTAAAGACTGCTCGTGCATCCTCACCACCGAGGGTGATGGTTCGATCCGCTCGGTAATCGACGACTATTCCGACAGCATCACACTGAACCTGCGGGTGCTCGATCAAAACGATCGCCCCGTCGACGGCGCGGCGGTCAGCATCGCCACCGAGGCCTGGTCCTCCACCGATCTGACCACCGGTTTCTGGGGCGTCACCGACGACGCCGGAGAGTTCAGCGTCAAACTGGGCGATCACGCCAACTACTACTTACGCGTGGAAACGCCATTGGGTAATCTGCCCGAAGAAGCGGGAAAAGTCACCCAGATCATCAGCGCCGAGGACGCTGTAGCCGATAAGGTGTTCAGCCTGGAATGGAAAGTTGCGGGATCGTTCGAAGACTGGTTTTCGGCGGGCGACCTTCCCCGCGGCGACGAGCAAGCGGGATACATCCACCTCGAATTCGAAGCACAGGCGGATTGGGCGGCGATTATCGGTCGAAACGCCATCACGGGCGCAACCACCTATCACCCCGCAAACTTGCCGGATGCCGCCTGGCTGTTGGACGACTCCTCGCAAAAAGACGGACATTTCGCTTTCGATTTCCGACTCCCGGGAGGAAGCACCGATCTCGACCTGGATACACCCTGGACCCTAATGCTGGTGCCGGAGTCCGCCGGGAAAGAAGCGGTCTTCAGCGGGGTCATTCATAGCTGGTATATCCCCACAATTGCACCCGATGGCGACACGGATATGGATGATACAACGGATGGCGATGAACCAAGCGACGGTGATGAACCGACAGACGGGGATAGTCCCGAAGATGGTGATACAGACGTTGACGGTGACGAAGATACAGCCGAAGCCGATACGGTAGCGAAACCCGATGACGAGGGGAACGGGTGTCGCCATACCGATCCCGCAACCCCGATGCTCCTCGCTTTGACGATCCTGCTGCTGGGATTGTCGCGTCGCCGCTTGCACGGTTAACAATCCGTAACCTGCCTGGATAAACGCATGCCCGAAAGTATCGGACAATATCGGCTCATCGAACGCATCGCCAGCGGCGGGATGGGCGAGGTATTCAAAGCCAAACTTGTACGTGAAGGCGGTTTCGAAAAAATCGTCGCTATCAAGCGCATGTTACCAAATCTGAGCCATGACGCCGCGTTCGAGGCGCGTTTTTGCTCCGAAGCCCGCCTGAGTGCACGACTCAACCATACCAACATCGTGCATGTTTACGATTTCGGACGTCAGGCCGACACCCTGTTTTTGGCCATGGAATACGTCGAAGGTGTCGATTTGCGCAGCCTGCTTGCCCAACTGCGCGAAGGCGGCGAGCGTCTTCCGGTTGCCGTCGCGCTCGATATCGCCATTCAGGCCTGCCGCGGTCTGGATTACGCCCACCGGATCAAAGATGAACAGGGGCGTGAACTCGGTTTGATCCACCGTGACATCAGCCCATCCAATCTGTTGTTGTCGTTTGAGGGCGAAGTCAAACTCACCGATTTCGGGTTGGCCGCCGTCCGCAAACAGGCCGGACAAGATCATCTGGCCGGTAAATACAGCTACATGCCACCCGAACAAATACGTGGCGAGCCGCTCGACCGCCGCTCCGATCTCTACTCGCTCGGGTTGGTTCTCCACGAAATGCTGACCAATCGGCAATCCTATCCTTCAGCGATTCCCCCGGAAGCGTTGATGCGACAGATCGTGTCCGGAACACTCGAACCTCCCGAAGCTCCCGGTGTTTCAAGCTCACTCGCGGATACCGTTATGGACGCTTGCGCGCTTGAAAAAGCCGATCGGCCACCCACCACTGAAGAATGGCGACGGCGTTTGCAGAACGAACGCGAAGCCCTGAACCCCGCTTCGATTGAAGCCATCCCGGAGATGCTGAAACGGTTGTTTCCCGATCGGCACGACACTCCGACGCCGACGAACGAGCGCACGATTTTATCAACTCAACCCATCATCACCCCAACCGACGACGCCACAGATGAATCCAGGCCGTCCGCCATAACACCGACGAAAAAAGCCTCGCCCCATTTCGCTCTTTGGACAAGCTTGCTGATCCTCCTGGCCATCGCTTCGGTTGTCGGCTATTTTCGATTTTTCAATACGCCGTCGGGAAGCATTGTCATCGAATCCCAGCCCCCCGGTGCAAGCGTCTTTCACAACGGTCGGAACACGGGGAAGCGGACCCCTACGACTTTATCAGACCTCGACCAGCAACAGTCCCATAATCTGCGTCTCATCCAAAAATATCACGTGGATTGGGAACAAACGATCACCCTCGAATCGTCCGAGCCGGTGCATGTCCGGGCCGAATTGGAACGGCAGCGTCAGGCTTGCCGCTTGATCACAACCCCGCCGGATGCCGCCGTCTGGCTCAACAATCGTAAACTCGCGGCAAACACACCGGTATCGGTTGGAAAATTGACCCTCGGGGACGTCCACCATTTGCGGATCGAAAAAGAAGGTTACGTGGCATTGCAAACGGATTTCATCCTCGATCAGGCCGAAGCGGGAGAAAAAAGTCTAAGCTACAACCTACAATCTCTGTACCGTCAACTCACGATTATGACAGACCCGCCGGACTCGGTTCTGCGTGTCGATGACGAACGAATCGACGGCTCTTCACCGTTTGACGTCCAGAACCTTTTACCCAATCGTCCGATCCGCATTATCGCCGGAAAAAAAGGATTCCAAACAGTGGCGAAAACCGTCACGCCCTCAAGCCTGGCCGGTCCCTTACACCTCAAGCTATCACCGTTTCACGCGACTGTCGTTTTAGATGCACCGGATGGCGCGCGGGTAAAACTGGATGGAAATGCCGTTCCAATACCTCACACCCTGCAAGATGCGCAGAAAACACAGCACCTGATCGTCATCACGTTTCCCGGCGATACGGGAAAGCTCGTTTTGCGTCTGAAGGTACGCCAGATCGAAAATCGACGGGGGCATTTTGTCCCGGAAGCGAAACTGAATCTCGACGCCCAGCCCTGGGCAACATTGACGCTCGACAATCAAAAACCGTTCACCACTCCCAGCTCAGGACAACGTCTGGCGGCAGGGCGTCATCAATTGAAGGTCCAAATGCGGGATTCCACCGTTTCCCACACCGTCAATCTTCATGTCAAGTAAACAACCCGCCAGGACTACAGGGTAAATTCAACCAGCATTTTCTTGAACTGCCGGGTTCGCTCTTCCTCGGCTTTTTCCACATACGACCATGCAAAGTCCTTATTGAGGTGCATAATCATACCTGCAACAGCCTCTTTCACTTTTTTCGTCCCGATTTCGCCGGTTTGCATAAGACCGATTGCATTTTTAATATGAACCAGCGCTTTTTCGAGGCTCTTGCGACTATTGGGGCGTCCCATCACTTTGGGATTGAACATAATACTGGCTCCAACACTGAAGGCGTCGAGCAATCGCTTGCACTCGTCGGGACAAGTCGATGCCAGCGTCAATTCCCAGTCGCAATAGCGCTTGGGAATCGAAATCGCCTGTTCGTAGCTTTCCCCCAGGACTTCCCGCAAAACCTGTTCAGCCTGATCACGTACCTTGGGATCCTCGTGATTGACGTTGACCCGCATGATCTCACAAACCGCCAATGATCGGTCATCCCCCATATTTTTAAGCGCCGTTACAATCAGTGGCAAAATAGTGCCGTTGCGCTCGCTCGCCACCTTTAGAAGCTCGGGCATCATAACCGGGGCATAGCTTTTCAATTCAACAATTGCAGCCAACGCCCCTTCTCTCACTTTCGGATTGCGGCTATCGAGCGCCGCAGCGAAAACAGCGCTCCCGGACGCCAAATTTTCCTCGTCGCACACAAGCCCTTTTATCGATGCAAGGCGAACCTCGGGAGCCTTTTCCATTATGATCGTGCGAGCCAGTTTCTGAGCCACATCGCCACTCACATTCGCGGTCCCCCCCAAAGCTCGAGCCGCCCGCGCCCGGATTTTGGAATCCGGGTTATCAAACGCTTCCCGCAAAATGGCATTAACATCTTCGCCGCCGCCACCCAGCTTTTTCAAAGCATCACTGGCACAATCCACCACTTTGACAACGGAATCCCGAACGATGGCTTTGGCGAGATTCACGGCAGCCGGCTGAGCCGTTTCACCCATGATGCCCAAATTTTTCGCTGCCCGGAAGCGGACATTTTCATCGCCGCTTTCCAATGCTTTGGCAAAAAGCGGAACAGCCAGAGCCCCGACATCCGGGTTCCCGGAAAGCATCTGGGCAATCTGTTCCAACACTTTCTCGCTTGGATCTTTCAGAGCCGCTTGAACGATCTCCGATGACGCCACCGGAGCATGATTCGTCATACGCCAAAGGGCACTCGCCGCCCTCACCCGTGTTTCTTCTTGGGGGTCTTTCAGCGCTTTCGTGAATACGGGAACCGCTTTGCCTCCGTTTTCGTTAAGTCGCTCCAGGGTCTTCATCGCGCCGTCCCGACCACGCGCCGACTCATCCGTCAACACCACTTCCGCCAAAGCCGGGGCAACAGCGGCGGATGCCTCGCCCATTTCTCCCAACGCTTCCATAGCCCACTGGCGCAAAACATTATCCGGATCGGTCACGGCAATCTCCAACAGTATCGGAGCCGCCACCGCGCCCTCCTTCCCAAGCCGTCCGAGAAGTCGCACCGACTGGCGGCGGATGTTGATGTCGCTATCCCTAAGCGCGGTCACCAGGAATGGAACAGCCAGAGCCGCCTTTTTTCCGAGTTTTCCAAGAACCAACATTGTCCGTTGCCGTACTTGAGAATCTTTCGAACCCAGTGCCTGAGCCAACAACGGCATCGCCCGCTGAGCCAGCTTGTCCCGAGCAGCCAAAACCTGCCCCGCCTGTTCACGCAGACTCGAGTCGTGATCTTCGGTAGCAATCTGCACAATGAGCGGCAACACTATCAAACCGCCTTTGGAGGCCTCCTCCAGTTCCTGTAATGCGTGCATACGGACATCGGCATTATCCGATTTCAATTGTCGTAAGTTCCGTCGTGCCGGATGAAAAAAGAAGGCACCTCCGACTCCCCCTGCAGCCAGAATAAGCACCAAAATCAGAATGGCGATCCACATAACAAACCCCCTCACCTCTCAGGCTGAAAAAACGTCCTGATATAACCCGTTATTTACACGGGACGGTAAAGCTCCACCGTATTTGTAATTACAACTAATGCATTCTCTTATCCCATCACTCGTGATTTGTCCACCCAAAACAGAGCAACACAACTTACGTTTGAGTAAGTTCTCCGACAAGCCATTCCGGCAATCCGCAGGTATCACACGGATAATGTTTGTAAGGAAAACTGGGTCAGAGTCTTTAGCATTGACGGGAAAAATATGCTACGTTTGTGCAAATGGCCTAAATGGCGTGGGCAGCAAAAGGAGATCGGACACCATGGCTTCCGTCGATCCATACATTCGCTTAGCCGTTCAACGACAAGCCCGCCAGCTCGTTCTAAAACCCAACCAAAAACCCGGATTGATATTCGAGTCGGGAAGCGCTTCCTTCGGTCTTCCCATTCCGGGCAGCCAGATCCGTGTGGCGGTGATGGAAATCCTGTCGGCGGATCAGAAGCACCAAATCACATCGACCGGCAGTGTCAGCCTTACGTATACGGCGGAAGGCATCAACTGCGCCACGGTCGCCAAACTCACCAAAGACGGCGCCGAGGTCGCGTTCGTCCCCCAGAAAGGCCGCGCCACCATTCCGCCGGGTCAGGCATCCGCTTCAGCCAGTGCAAAGAAACCCCCTCTTCCCGACGCTCCGCCCTCCCAGGTGGCCAAAGGTTATACGGCCGAGATGGCGGTCGCCCCGGAAGAAGCGACGGCACCACCGGCCGACATCGATCGTTTCCTACGCCAGATGGTGGAACGCAAAGCCTCCGATCTGCATCTGTGCAGCCGCTGCCACCCGATCTACCGCATCGACGGCGATCTTTCCCCCGATGGCGAAGATGCCGTTTTTGAAACGGATGTTCTGCACAAGCTGCTTTTCGACATCGTCGACGAGCAGGAAAAGGCCGATTTCGAAGACAAAGGGAGCTGCGATTTCGCTTATGAAATCAAAGGCGTTGCGCGTTTCCGTTTCAACATATTCAAGGAATATCGAGGGCTTTCGGCTGCGATTCGCATGATTCCCAGCGAGATTCTCAGCGCCGAGGATCTCAAGCTACCGAAGGCGATTCGTGCGTTGGCGAGTCTTCCCAAGGGTCTCGTTCTGGTGACCGGCCCCACCGGTTCGGGAAAATCCACCACGCTGGCGGCCATCATCGATCTGGTCAATCGCTCCCGATCCGATCATATCATCACCATCGAACACCCCATCGAGTTTCTTCACCCAAACAAACGTTGCCTGGTTCACCAACGCGAAGTCGGTCCCCATACCGCGTCGTTCAACGAATCGCTACGCGATGCCCTGCGTGAAGATCCGGATGTAGTACTGGTAGGCGAGTTGCGCGATCTGGAAACGATTTCCATGGCCATCGAGACGGCCAGCACCGGCCACCTTGTTTTCGGAACGCTGCACACCACCACCGCGACTTCGACCGTCAATCGCATTGTCGAGATATTTCCCAGTGACGAGCAGTCCCAGATCCGCTACATGCTGGCGGAATCGCTGAAAGCGGTCGTCGCGCAGAATCTGCTGAAACGTATCGGCGGCGGACGTGTGGCGGCTTTGGAAGTGCTGATCGTGACCCCGCCGGTATCGAACATGATTCGCGAAGCCAAAACCCACCAATTGCTGAACGTCATCCAAACAAACCGACAACTCGGCATGCAGTTGCTTTCGGATGAATTGACCAAGCTGGTTGTTAAGAAGGTGGTCGATCCCGGCGAGGCCTACTCCAAAGCGGTCGATAAAGACGAACTCCTCCGACAGTTCAAGATGAACGGTATCGACTTTACTCCGCCGAAAGAATTCGGGGGGTAGTAATTTAAGTAAAATGCCTACTTATCAATAAGATTCACCGAATAATATCTTTATACCCCACAAATTTTGTGATCGAGATAAGGATCTCAATTCGCGTAATTTCTGTTCACCAAGTTCATCTTTCCTCGTTTCCCAGGTTTCTGCAGCTCTCCACGGAATTCCAATATCATTCTTCCTTGGTGCAGGACCAATAAATGATCCTATTTGACTAAGCATTTGTGCTAGATAGCCAAAAACGGTTGGTGAGTTTTTTCCAATGTCGATTCGAACAAGAACATCTAGTATTAACTCAAGAAACATATTATAGTACTCCCATCCCCCGTTCTCCCTAGCCTTTTGCCATATCTTGCCAAGTATACTATCAAGAAATGAGATAACAGATGTTGGGTTACTGATAAATGGCAAATTTTCGATTACATATAAAAACCTATTTCTTTCTTCTGACCCATTTGTCATTGAATAGATATCATTTTGTCTATTTCTCAAATATTCTTCTCTAATTTCTTGCCAAAAACGATTAAGCTCTTGCGCATTTACTATGGAGGTGGCGACTTCTGAAAGAAATGACAACAAGTTATCTGTTTCTAATATTATTTCTCCATTCGGACCATGCTTGACATCAGTTGTTGCACCGTTTTCCTTAAACAAAGCCTGTACAATCAGTCCTTGATCAGGCTCTTGTCTGTTATCATCGACAACAAATGAACGTGCCCATTCCAGTGCAGCACGTACATTGATATCACCAAGAGCATATCCGATCATCAGCGTTGTAGACTCAAGAAGTAGAAGTGGCAATCTTATTCGCTGATAATCAAGTGGTCCAAGCAACGAAACATAATCTTCTTCGGTTATTCGAAGTGACTGTGGATAAAGACGATTTCCATGAAGATGAAAGATTGGCACACATTCCTGATTTGGCATTATTGGCTGATGGGAAAGTAAAGAATGATTATTAGGAAACACAGACTCCAACACAAGATCATAATTAGTTGTGATAACCCAACTTGGGCGAATAGTTTTTAGCTCTTCATAGAATTTGGTTCTAATTTCTTCATCTGGAAGCAGATTGCACAAAGAAGAAGCCGCTTGCTTGACCTGCAAATCTCCAGTCTTATCATCAATCCACAAGGATTGTTCTACATGCTTTTTCACTATTTCTGATGCAATTTGGGGGTGCGATTTGTGACGAAACTGTTTATCATTGTCAATATTGACTCCTAATTCAAGCTCCTTAACTAACTCAATCAGTAGCTCTCTAAACGTAAGTGCAAGTCCATTGGTTAAAGCTTTCGAAAAACCTGTACCGACAAATAGACCCAACCGCCCTCTAATAGCTGATGCAGCAATTATATCAATAACTTCAGATCGTGATTTCATGCCCTGCCTCACAAAACTAATTAAGGTCGGATAAGATTTTAATCCGACACTTTCCGTAAGATGTTGGATCCATTGGATCCAACCTACAGTTGCTATTGAGCCGGCGTAAACACCCAGTAATCGCCGCCGGTTGTCGTCTCATCGCCCGCCGTGGCACGCACGCGCAGCACCGCTCGCGACCGGGACGGAAGATCGCTCAGCGAAAAAGAAGTCGGCGTATCGGCAGGCACCGCGCCCAGCTCGACCGTCTGCCCGTAGTCGGGAATCTCGGTCCCCCATTCGACCGTCAGCGTGGCGGCTTGATTCACGGAAACACTGAAATCCGCGCCATCAGACCGCAGGGCGGTTGTCGTCACGGGAGAAAGCATTAAACCCTCGGGAACGACGACGGCGGTGCCGTCCGGAATAAGATTCGCCGTATTGTCGAGGAATTGCTGAATGCGTCCCGGCGTCGCCAACGTGATCGTTCCCAGATCGGCGGCAGCCATCTCGGTTATCAGCGTTTCGAGTTCAGCACGCGCCCAGGCCATCCAGCCGGGTAGATCGGTGTCGCTTCCGTCTCCCTTGGCGCGATTGGCCCAGATGAAGAGCTTCGCCGCGCGCCAAGCTCGCGCCGCATAATACTGATGCCGCATGCGACGCGCCAAATCGCTGTAGAGGTCGGTCGCAAGTTTGCCGTCGAGATCCGCGCTGGCCGTCAGACTCACCTCGGCCAGAACGACGGCTTCGCAACCCTCCTGCCAAACCTGCCAAACCGTTTCTTTGTTCGGCCGATCCAACGCGTTCCAGACATCCGTCCAGTCGGCGTCCCATTTCGGCATATCGCCCCGATCATCGAATTGATCCAGCGCCACACCGTTGGGAATATCGCTACCCTTATCAAGCGCCCAGATCCCCAATACGTAATGCGACTTGCGGCGAATGGGGAAGGTGTCTTTCAGCACCTGTTTCAAAGTCGCCTGCCCGTCGGCCTGCGGAGCCAGAGCATAATACGATTCGAGAAATCCGTCCCAAACGCTCTCGATGGGCAGATCGGGATTCTTCACCCACTCTGCCACGGCGTACAGATTTACTTCGTTGGGCGTTCCAAGAGCGTGCAGACTCCCGCGTTGCACGCGCGCCACCGCACCGATCCCGCGGTTTTTCCAGGCGTGTTCAAGACGGTACCAGTAATAGCCCGGCGCCGCCCAAGGCAATTCGGACTTCCCATAGTATTCTCCGGCCAAATCGAGTTCCAACACCGAGGGATGCGACCCCACGTTACCCGTGCAAGCGTGATGCGGGTTGTAAGGCTGCCAGTCTTGAACCGGACCCTTATGCATGCCGGTGAAAGAGACGCCTTCCACCTCTCGTAATCCATCGGAATGCCACGCAACTTCATTGGGTTCGTGTACGAAGGTGCGGATAAACAATTCCTTGCCCAATTCGTTGACCACCACCTCACCGATGGCCTGCGCCACCAATTGCACCTTCACCGCCGGCGGCGGACTTTCGAGCGGATCGTCGCCGTAGTTATCGACACACCAATCGCAGGAACAAAAAGCATACCAGGGCGGGAGGTCCGAAGAACCGAACATCAGAATCACACCGTCCAGATCGGGCATCGCGGAAAAAGCGACTCGATATTGTTGGGCGCGTGTCTCCCAAACGGGGTCAGCCGGGTCGAAACAGACATCAATCGATACACCGGTAAACTCGTGTGCCCAGACATAAGCCTTCATCCCGTGTTCATGGGCACGCGCGATACCGGCGTTCAATGTGGCGATACGCGCGAGAGTATCGGCATCATCTCCCACCGCATCATCGATATCCATGATCAAATCATGGGAGAGTTGAATGTGATTCACCCCGAAGTCAGCGGCGGTATCGATGGTGTCCAGCATCGCCGTTTCGTTCCGGTCAAGCAAGATCCAGCCGTTGACCGGATCATAGTCGTCGCGGTTAAACACCCAATCCTCGACATCCGGTTCACGGTCGCCATCGCTTTCGCTTTCGTCGCCGTCCGTCTCACTCGCGCCGTCGTCGTCCCGATCCCCATCGTTAGGGTCGATATCACCGTCACCATCGACAGTCGGCCGATCGGACTCGCTGTCGCCATCGATTGCATCGTTATCGGATGACGAACAGGCGATTATTCCGCATAAACCGAGCAATATGGCAACGATCATCCATCCGCGTTTCATCTAAAACTCCTTTGTTGAATCGGAACAAGCGGGCCGTACCGCACGATGTTACATCCCTTGTATTAAACCAGGATGAAAAGCGAAAGCAACTATTGCGTGGCCAGAGAGTGGTTTTCTCTCAGTCGAACCTGTGGTAGGATCGCCTATCCAGCGAGAAGGAGACCCGGCAGATGCAGCGATTGATCCCCTTTGCCTCGATAATCGGTTGGCTATTCACGCTGATGTTTCTCGGCGCTTGCAGCAACAGCGGTCAGCATTTATCCGACACTTTCTACTGTCCGGCGGGCAGTCATCTGATCGACGGCCAGTGCGTCCCCATCCAAAGCGATGGCGATCGATCGGAGACAGACAACGACCTCTTTCCCTCCCCAGGCCCGGACGGCGATCTCGACCTGGACGCGCCATCCAACGGTGAAAATGAAGAGGATGCGTTCTCCGGCGACCTCGACGGAGATTTCGATAAGGTGGACGCATCCACCGAAGCCGAGGAGGAATCGCTCATCAGCGACTGGCCGCGCTTGCTGCTGGTGGCTCCGAGCGTTCTGGCGCAGGGCAGTACAAGCGGCTTGCGGGTCCGTCTCGACCAGGGAAACAACACGGACCTGGAAGATGTCACCGATGAAGCCACCTTTACCAACTACCACCCGGAAATCGTCACGTTACAGCCAGAACCCGCTCGTATCACAGGCAAAGCCAACGGCGAAGCGGTTTTACGCGCAGCCTACAACGACCTCGTTTCCGATCCCGCCACGGTCCGGGTGCGCCCACGAGAACAGGTGGAAGCGCGTGGCTTGTGGGTAAACCGCTGGGCTTTCTCCAATGCCGCCGACGTAGTCGCCATCATGGAAAAAGCCAGCCAGACACGGTTCAACCAGGTGTACTTTCAGGTGCGCGGCGTATTCGACGCCTATTACGATTCCGACCTGGAGCCCTGGGCGCAACGTCTCTCAGGGGTTCTGGGACAAGATCCCGGTTGGGATCCGTTGCAAACCGCCATCGACGAAGCCCATGCACGCGGGCTTGAGCTGCACGCCTGGATCAACGTCTTCACCCTGTGGGACGGAAGCGCCAAACCCAAAGAGTCCACTCCGCGCCACATGCTATTGGAACATCCGGAATGGGTGATGCAGGACAGCGACCACGTTCCCATGGTGGTGGGCAACGGTTATGTCTGGGGCACCCCGGCCAGTGAGGCACTGCGCGCCCACAACGCAGCGGTGGTGCACGATATCGGGAGCCGCTACGACGTGGACGGCATCCACCTGGACCGCGTGCGCTATCCGGCAATCCAATACAGCCACGATCCGGTCAGCGAAGCGGCCTACCAGACACACCTTGCCGCCCACCCGGAAACCGACTACGCCGACTGGCAACGGCTGCAAGTTGTCGAACAAGTTGGAGACATATATACCACCCTCGAACAAGTCGCGCCATCAGTGGCGCTTTCGGCCGCCGTGGCGGGTATTTACCAGGACGAATGGGGCTGGGGCGGCGTTACGGAAGGTTACGTTCACTGGTATCAGGACTGGCGCAAGTTCGATGAATTAGGCATCATCGACGCCCTGATTCCGATGGTTTACTGGCGTTGCCGCGACACCTACGCAGCCTGGACCGACTTCCGCGCCCTGGTGGACAGCCATGCGGCGCTAACCCGGCGTTTTCTGTATATCGGATCGGATATGGACGCCGGTCAGGACGCCGAGCGCGGCGAGTGGCGTGGGTATGAAAGCTGGGAACAGGTCGAATCGCAGATCTTGCATACCCGCCAAGCCGATGTGGAAGGCTGGGTGCTCTACGATTACGGGACGTTAAACAGCACCGATTACTGGGACGAACTGGCCGCCGGGCCGTTCGCCGAGCCGGCCGTCGTCCCCTTCATGTGGTGGAAAAACTGAGTCTTCCCGGTATCAACCGCCCGCGCTGGGCAGGATGGTCCACACCTCGTCGTTATCGGTGAGCGGCGTGCGCCGCCCTCCCAGATAACTGATGGCGCGCCCATTGACCAGCACCGTCGCATTCGACAGTTCGTCTTTGAACATCTTGCCGAATTGCTGCAAACCGATCTCCAGCAATTCACCGACCGTTTGCGCCGGCCAGGTGAACTCATGCCCACCCATCTGATTGGCCAAGCGAAAATGCGGATAGAAGGTGGCCATGGCTCAGCTCCTTATCTGCAGGCGATTCAAGGTCTTATCCGATATCGTCCCATCCGGATTCCAACCACGGATTTTGTAGTAAGACGGCAACATCTCGTCGAGGGGCACGCCCTTTTCCTGTCCGGGGAAGGTCGGCTCGTTTAGGAGACGCGACGGCAGGGTGTCGTCCTCCAAGGCAAATCCTTCACGCATGTTGAACAAGCGCTCCATATTGAAGTCGCGCTCACCCGATTCGGTAATGCGGCCCAAGGTATAAGATTCACCGGTAACATAGCCCAAGTACTTCTCATACCAAAGGATGGGAGCCATCAACTTGGTTTTCAGCACCAGGCGTAGGATCGGACCGGAGTTTTTCATCGTCCAGGCCACCGAGCGGTACAACGAGCCCTGCGGATCCATATTACCCACGAAGGACGGCAAAACCGCGTAGCTGGAGAATACACAGATGATCATGGCATTGAGCGCCGCCATGAGATTCTGCTGAAAAACCACCAATTCCGGCTTGGCCTTGATCGATAGCGGATCCACCGAAATCGCTCCGGTGGTTTCGAAAAACATGGTCGCCCCGTTGATATGGCAACCCCCGCGATTGGTGGTCGCATATTCCAGGCCCTGTCCATAACAACCACGCGGGTCATAGGCGGGAAGTTCCATCCCCTTGACCTGCATGGCGAAGTCCATCCCGCCGTATTTCTGCGCCAATCGGTAGGAACCCTCGGCCAGTTCGTCCCCGATCCCGCGTCGATACGCGATATCTTCGATCAACTGGTCCACGGCAGCGATATCGCCGAAGCTCAAACCGTTTTTCCATACACCCTTTTCGTTGGCTTCCATGGCCCAGGCCAGCGTTCCCCCGGCAGAGATGGAGTCGAGCCCCAGTTCGTCCACCGCTTCATTGAAACGCAACACCGCCGCGAGATCGAAAACGCCGATATTACTACCCATCAACCCGAGCGTTTCGTACTCGGGTCCACGAATCTTTCCACCGGCTTCGCCGTACTTGCTGCCCTCCGGACGCCGGACCGTACGTCCACAGTGGATCGGACACGCCGTACAGCCCCCATTCTTGACCAACCAATCTTTCCGCATCTGTTCGCCGGAGATCTGCCAGGCGAGTTGATGACGACCTTTCTGGAAGTTCAAGGTGGGCAGGATATTGCGCCCGGAAGTGGTCATCAGCAGGTTGGCCGTACCGAAAGCCGGTAGAATTTCGCCGGTCATATTATGGGCTTTGAAATACTTGGTCAACCAACGGGTGTAATCTTTGAATTTGTCCGGCTTGGCGATCGGCACTTTCTTTTTACCGGAACAGATGACGGCTTTGAGTTTCTTGGAGCCCATCACCGCTCCCAAGCCGCAGCGGCCTGCCGCACGATCGCCGCCGATGATGGAGGCATAACGGACCAGGTTCTCTCCGGCGGGTCCGATCACGGCACATTTGAACGCTTTGGGGAATTGCCGCTGCACCTCCTGGGTACCCATACCCCAGAGCTTTCCGGCTTCCTTGATTTCAGCCGAGCCGTCCGTCACTTCTACGTAGACCGGCTTTTCCGCTTGGCCGGTCACCACGATGAAATCGAATCCGGCCCGTTTCATGGCATTGGCGAAATCACCGCCCGCGGTGACATTGCCGATTGCGCCGGTCAGCGGCGATTTCGCGGTAACGGTGAAGCGGGTGGACTGCACGCCGAATGTACCGTTATACGGTCCCGTCCCGAAAATAAGCGGGTTGGCGGGACCCAGCGGATCCACTCCTTTTTCGGTTAGATCGTATAACAGGCGAGCTCCGTAGCCCTTGCCCCCGATATACAAACGAACCTCATCATCAAGCGGTTTAGGGGTACAGGTTTTAGCGGTCAAATCCACATACAAAACCTGTCCCATGTATCCATCGCTCATCTGATCCTCCAAGCGATTAGAAAAAGGGTGACTGTTCTCCATCAGCCCGAGAAGTGTACTCGGAAAAGTCAGTCGAGTCAAAGCCCATGGCAGATTCCTTTTACAAGATTCTTTGTTAAAACAGATCGTCCGATTTCGAATAATTGATTATCACCCCGAATTCTGCTAGAATACTTTCCTATTATTTGTATACATATACTCATCTCCGCAACCGAAAAGCGCCAATGGGGAAGGCCGATGATTTTTCTGATGAATACCTATGAGATCGACGAAGAAGGGCTGCCTTCGGATATAGCCCATGCCAAGCTTTCCCGCCTTGCTGTGGATTTCATCACGGCCATCCGCGCTGTGACCGTGTCGCTTGGAATTTACCCTCCGGGATCCAAAACCATCGCCAACGCCGTTGAAAAAGTATCCGGACATCTCGAAGGCGTGCTGGATATCAAGGACGAGATCACCTTCAGTGAAGTCGGTGGCACCCTTTTGATCGATGGCATGCAACTTGACGAGCGTGACCGAAAGAAAGCCCCTGTCCGCGATTTCGTCATCTCGTTGACCGAACGTGCCATTCAAAGCCTGACCTTCAAAAAAGGAACGTCCTCCACCGAGTTGATCGATCTTCTGGTCATCATTTCGAAAAAACCCAAGGAACTTAAAAAGCTTCCACCGATCCCCGAGCAGATGAAAGAACGGGGAATCACCCATATCCAAACCAATGAACGCATCTATGTTGCAACCACCCAGGAAGAGTTGGAGGAGTGGGAGCGTCGGCAGAAATTCATGGCCAAGTATCTGCTTGGCGACATGATGGAAGCCCAACAAGTCAATACCGAAGAAATTCAGGAGATCTTGCAGGATCAGGAGCAGTTCCAGGAAATTCTGCGCAGTTTGACCAAAGTGGCCGAAGCCGAAGAAGAACTTGAACGGGGCGAGTTCGTCCGTCTGAAAGTCGACAAACTCGGTGCGTTGCTGTCCCGCAGCGCATTGATGCTGGATGCCATCCAAGACGAAGCAGACAAAGAGGTTTTCCGCGACGGTTTGGCCGAAATCATGGCGGAAATGGACGGCGAGGTATTGGGGAATCTGCTCGTCAGTAACGACGGTCAGGAATCGGAATTACAGAGATTGGATATCCAGGGGAAGATCATCGACAAGATGGGAGCCCCCCAGATCATGGGCTATACGGACAACTTGATCGACCAGGTCAACCAGTTCAAGAAAAACTATACCGACTACTCGAAAGAAGAACGTCAGGAAAAGGTGGGGACGTTCAAAGAACAAGTTAAGATGATCGTCAACAACACCTCCACCAAAGACCATTTCCAGGGTGTGGCCGATAAACTGATTCGCGCGGGACTTCTAAAAAAACATGTCGCCGAAGAATTACGAAAAAAGGCCGAAGGTATTCTGGCTTCGGACGATCTGGACAAGATCAATCTGATCAATGCCGATGGAACGATCAACAAAACGGCCCTGGATACCGCCATCATGCAGTTCGAACGCGTGCCCGGCGACAAAATCCCTTCGGTCCTCTCGGGCATGGTGGAAATTTTAGGTGAAGTGGTCTACCACGAAGGCATTGATGGATTCATCGACAAACTGGTTGATCGTCTCGATATGGAATGGGAGTACAGCAAGGTCTATATCGGCATCACGGAATTTTTAGAGAAATTGGGTCGTGAACTCATCTTCAATGAAAACTATAAAAACGCCAATAAAATCGTTCGCGTGTTCCGAAAACATTCCAATCCTGCAACGGAACGTCATTCCGAGCAAAAACAGCGTGCTTTCGCCGCACTCAACATGATTTCCTCCGAGGAAGTCAATCGCATGCTTCTTACCGTTTTTCAACATGGAGAAGAGGACACCCGCGAATACGTCTCGGAATTGATCGTCAATATGGGTATGAACATGATCGGTGCCATGGTCGAACTGCTGAAAACGGCCGAAGACCGCCGACTTCGCCGAAATGTTCTGCTTCTGCTTCAGAAAATGGGAAAGGCCGTTTTAGATGTCGCCCATGACGAACTGAAAAACGGCGAAAACGAATGGTATGTCACCCGCAACATGCTCACCCTGATCGGCGATCTTGGCAAACCACACCACACGGAATGGGTCGAGCCGCTGATGGGTCACTCGGATCAACGCGTCCGCAAAGAAGCGATCAAAGCCCTCGCCACCCTCGACCCCGAGTCGGCCGTCGAAACCATCCGCATACATCTCAACGACTCCGATCCCATCATCCGGCGACAGGTCATCGCCATTTTGGGAACATTACGCGACCAGGAATCGATCGAATCGATAGCGAAAATCATCGAAAAACGCAGCATCGCGCAAGTCGAAGAAGACGATGCGTTGCAGATGGAAGCCGTTATGGCTCTCGAAAAAATGCGCAACGAATCCGTTGTTCCCTACCTGATCGTTGCGCTCAAAAAGGAAGGGCTTTTTTCGAGAAATCGGACCAAATCTCACCAGCTTCGCGCCCGCATCGCCATGGCATTGGCCGGCTATCCCTCCGATGAAGTAGCTAAAGCCCTGAAAATAGCCGGAAAAGACAATCATCCGGAAGTGGCGGAGGCGGCCAAAATGTCTCTTTTGCGCATGAAAACCTGATCCTTTTTCCCTCGTCTTCAACATAAGGACAGAGGGAAAAAAACTTTTGACATCATTAAGGAAAACAAGTAAAGTGCGGTCCCTGCTAATTGGCTTGGGAACCGCGGACGTATGCTCCCCGCCGCGGGTACCAGAACCATCGGGAGCGCGAAATTACTAACATGAACCAGGAATTTGAAAAGCCGGAGATCGGCGAAGAAATGGAAGAGGATTTTGCCACCCTGTTCGAGTCGAGCCTGCAAACGCGCGACTTGAAAGAAGGTGACATGGTCCAAGGCACGGTGTTGCATCTTACGAAGGATTTCGTACTGGTCGACATCGGCTACAAGTCGGAAGGTCAAATCGACATCGACGAATTCATGGATCACCGAGGTCAGATGACGGTTGCCGAAGGCGACGTCGTCGACGTGATTCTGGAAGAAATCGAAGATGAAGACGGCCAGATCGTTCTTTCGAAAGAAAAAGCCGATCGTCAGAAGGTGTGGGACGAAATCTGCGCCGCCTGCGAACGAGACGAGCTTATCGAAGGAACCATCGTCGCCCGCATCAAGGGTGGTCTGTCGGTCGATATCGGCGTAAAAGCCTTCCTGCCGGGCTCCCAGGTCGATCTGCGGCCGGTCCGCAACCTTGACAAACTCATCGGCCAGAAGATGAAGTTCAAGGTCATTAAATTCAACAAGAAACGCGGCAACATCGTTCTGTCGCGTCGTGCCCTGCTCGAAAAGGAACGCGAGGAGCTCAAAACCAAGACCCTCGAAAACCTCCAGGAAAGCAAGGTTGTCACCGGTATCATCAAAAACATCACCAACTACGGCGCCTTCGTCGACTTGGGCGGAATCGACGGCCTGCTGCATATCACCGATATGAGTTGGGGCCGCGTCAACCATCCGTCCGAAATGTTCGGTATCGGCGACGAAGTCCAGGTCAAGGTGCTGAAGTTCGACCAGGAAAGCGAACGTGTATCTCTGGGTCTCAAACAGATGTCCCCCGACCCGTGGGCCAATGCCGAAGTGAAATACCCGGTCGAAACCAAGGTTTCGGGCAAGGTGGTCAGCCTCACGGATTACGGCGCTTTCGTCGAGTTGGAAGAAGGCGTCGAAGGCCTGATCCACGTTTCCGAGATGAGCTGGGTCAAGCGTGTCAAGCATCCGTCCAAACTGGTTTCCGTTGGCGATACCGTCGACGTGATCATTCTGGACATCGATGTATCCAACCGTCGCATCAGCCTCGGTATGAAGCAAGTGGAGCCCAATCCCTGGCTGCAGTTGCAGGAAAAATACCCGGTCGGCACGGTTATTCGTGGCCGCATCCGTAACATCACCGATTTCGGTATCTTCATCGGCATCGAAGAGGGCATCGACGGTCTGGTGCATGTCTCCGATATCTCGTGGACGCAGAAAATCAAACATCCGGGCGAAATCTATCAGAAAAACCAGGAAATCGAAGCCGTCGTGCTCAATATCGATCCCGACAAAGAGCGCTTCTCCCTGGGTATCAAGCAGTTGGTACCGGATCCCTGGAAGCGGATTCCCGAGAAGTACTATTCCGGCATGGTGGTTACCGGCGTGATTTCCAAAATCACCGATTTCGGTGCTTTCATGGAGATCGAGGACGGCGTGGAAGGCCTGATCCATATTTCCGAGCTGTCGGCCGAACGCATCGACGATCCGTCCAGCGCGGTCAAAGAGGGCCAGCAGGTCAAAGCCGAGATCAAACACATCGATCCGGCCGAACGCCGCATTGCCCTGTCCATCCGCTCCCTGCTGAACAACCAGGAAAAGCTGGAAATGGCCGAGTTCATGAACCAGGAAATGAGCTCCACCACCAACCTGGGTGCCGCCATCCAGGCCAAACTCGGTGCCTTCGGTTCGGACGAAGCCCCGGCCGAAAAAGCTGTTGAAGCTCCTGTCGAGGAAGCCGTCGAAGCTCCCGCAGCGGAAGCCGTCGAAGCTCCCGCCGAAGAAGCCGTCGAAGCTCCCGCCGAAGAAGCCGTTGAAGCCACGGCCGAGGAAGCCGTCGAAGCTCCTGTCGAAGAAGCTGTCGAAGCTCCTGTCGCGGAAGAAAACACCGAAGCAACCGACACGGAGAAGTCCGAGTAATCGGCCGGAATCCAGTCAAACCTTAGCGGCCGGCCTCATTTCGAGGGCCGGTCGCTTTTTTTTCGAAAGGTCGCAGAAGGCATGTGGTTTACCTGGCTGCAATTTTTTATCGCCGCCGCACTGGTCGTCTGGGTGGGAGCCACCATTACGCGCTATGCCGACGAACTGGCCGAGCAAACCGGCATCGGGCGGGCGTTCATCGGAGCCCTGCTTCTCGGGGCCAGCACGTCGCTGCCGGAGGTGGTCACATCGCTGAGCGCCGTGTTGCTCTTCGACGCCGTCGACATGGCCATCGGTAACCTGCTCGGATCCTGCACCTTCAATCTGCTGATCATCGTGGTCATCGATGTCTTTTTCCGAGTAAAGCGTCAAGGACGGGACGGCTATACCGCCGGCCTGCTGTCGCTCGGTCTTTTGGCTCTGGTAACGTTAGGAGTCGGCACGGCGACCTCTTTGCCCTCCTTCTACCTGCATCCGCTGTCGGCCGCGATTCTGGCGGCCTACTTGGTCAGCCTGTGGGTGTTGTTCCGGGACGAACAACGCCAAGTCGAGCCGCCTCCGCAAAATCCACCTGAGGCCCCTCCGTCACCCAAACCCGCGTTGACGGGTTTGTTGCTTAAAACTTTCGTTGCTGCCGCCGCCTTGGTCGGAACCAGCGTGTGGCTCTCCGGGATTTGCGACCGCATCGCCGAACAAACAGGCTTGGGCGGATCGATCGTCGGAGCGATTTTCCTGGCCATCGCCACATCGTTACCCGAATTGGCGGTTTCGATTTCGGCTGCACGGATGGGTCAGATGAGCCTTTCACTCGGGAATATTTACGGAAGCAACATCTTCAACCTCAGTATCCTCGGACTGGTGGATTTGGCCGAGGGACCGGGGGGCCTTTTCACTCACTTCACCGAACAGCATCTCCTGGTGCTAGGTGAGGTGGCGCTGATGAGCGTTGCACTCTTGATCGCCGCCCGGCTGGGCTCCGAACGCCGTTTCGGTCCGATGCGGGCCGATTCCTGGCTTCTAACCTGTATTTATGTTGCAGGGCTGTGGCTTCTATTCTAAAATGGTTCGCTGTCTTTAATAGGATATTTACGGAGAGGGATATATGGAAACGGAACGCCAGAACCTTACACTGGTCGTCGTGTTACTGGGAGCCGGATTCCTGATGATGTTCGGCTTTATCTTCCTTCTGCTGATCAGCTTCATGGGCATCGAAGCCGACCTTTCCGGCGGAGAACGCATCGGGGTGATTGAAATCATCGGTCCCATCGAAGACAGCCAGCAGACACTCGAAGCCCTGCACACCTTCGCAACCGACGACGACATCAAGGCCATCGTGCTGCGCATCGATTCTCCCGGCGGAGCGGTCGCCCCTTCTCAGGAAATCTACAGCGAAGTCTTCAAGTTACGCGGAGTCAAACCGGTGGTTACCTCGATGGGTTCACTGGCCGCGTCGGGTGGTTACTACATCGGTTGTGCGGCGGATTACGTCTTCGCCAGTCCCGGAACCCTAACCGGCTCCATCGGTGTCATTCTGCAAACCACCTATCTGGAAGAGATGTTCAAGGTCCTGAAAATCGAGTTCAATACCTACAAATCCGGCAAACACAAAGACACCCTGTCGCCCATGCGACGCATGACCGAACAAGACGACCAGTTGATTCAGTCCCTGCTTATGGATGTCTACGATCAATTCCTCAGCGCCGTGGCCACCGCGCGCGGCTTGGATAAAGACGTGGTACGTCCCATTGCCGACGGCCGCATTTTGTCGGGTCGTCAAGCCAAAGAACACCAACTGGTGGATGAAATGGGCAGCTTCCGCGATGCCGTGACTTACGCGGCCAAACAGGCAAACATGGAGAAAGACCCCAAGTTGGCCTATCCGAAAAAAGAAACACTCGGTTACATCGAAAAGCTGTTTGAATCGGCCGTATCGGGCGTACGTGGCGAGTTGTGGACGATGCTCAGAGGCGGATTGAGATTTCGGAGTGAGCCGTAGGAGTCACCATGAAAAACACCAAACGTATTTTTCTCATTTTGATCGGCATCCTGCTGGGTGTCGCCGCCGTCGTCTTTGTCCTCACCAATAAACAGCCGGTCAAACTTACGTTTCTGTACTATGAAACACTCCCCGTCTGGTTGTCGGTCGTGGTTCTGTCCAGTCTCTTTATCGGAGTCGGCTTGATGGGGCTGGTCACCCTCTGGCTCTCGCTCAAGCACCGCCGCCAGGTCAGGCGACTACAAAGGCGCATCCGCGATACCGAGCAAGAATTGGTAGCCCTGCGCAACCGCCCGCTCTACGAAGCCGATTTGGCCGGAGACATCGAAGATGACGATTCGGCGACCGAATCGCCGGACGAAACTTCCAACTCATGATCGCAAACATGATGGCCCCTTATTGGAATTACATCATTGGATTCGCCGCCGGACTCTTCGTCGCCACGGTAGTGGTGTTGATCGTCACGATAAAACGGCGCGGCCGGCCGTCAAAAAACGCCGAGGCCCTACGCCTGAATCTGTTACGCGGAGCCTATCGGATTCTGGAGGAAGATTGGTCGGCGGCGATTGAAGAATTTCGCTCTGTCGTACGGGATGACCCAGAAAAGATCGATACCTACTTCGTCCTTGGTCGACTGTTCCGCAAGACCGGTCAGCACCAGCGGGCCATCCTGGTACATCAAAACCTGATCATTCAAAACGACCTCGACGACGACAATCTCAAGCATCGTGCCCAATTCGAACTGGCCGAAGATTACGTGGCGGCCAACCTGCCGCGCCGTGGACTTGCCGTCTTTCTGGAACTGGTCGAACAAGCCCCGCGCTGGGTGGAACCGTGGGAACGCCTACTTGAACTGGCCATGCCACTCAATGACTGGGCCGCTGCCGCTCGTGCCGTCCGCCGCCTCGAAAAGCTCACGGGTGAGGATAGGAGCGACCTGCTGGCGCATGTCCTGGCCGAACTGGCCCTACACGACATCGAAACGAAAGAGCCGGACGCAGCCCGCGCCTACCTGAAAGACGCCCTGCAACGCGCTCCCCGCTCAGCACACGTAGCCCAGGCTTTTGCGCGTTATCACAATCACAAAGGCAAGCCGAAACCGGCTATCAAGGCGCTCAAAGAAGCCCTTGCATCGGAGCCCGCCGCCGCGGCTATCTTGCTTGACGAATTTCGGCGGATCGCCGTCGCCGCAGAGCATCCCGAGTGGATCGACACCTTCCTGCAAGAACAGCTTGACGGCGAGTGCGCTTTCAGGCTAAGTACACGCGTACAGCAGGCCATCCGGCTGCGCGAACAAGGCGAAGAAAGCAAGGCGCGCGAAGCGATTCGCGCCCTTCTGGTGGACGGCGCAACAACCCCCGCCATCTTAGCGGAGGTCAAACGTCTCCAACTGACCCTGCCCGATTCGTCCGTGCACCAGGAAAAATGGACCTGCTCGAACTGTGGCGAAACGCGTATCAGGCTCGGCTGGTTTTGTCCAAAATGCCAGGCTTGGGCAACGTATTTCCCGGATGAATCCTTATCGTCAGTTGAAAGTAAATCATGAAACAGGAACGCATTCGGAACTTCTCTATCATTGCACATATCGACCATGGGAAATCAACCTTGGCCGATCGCCTTCTGCAACTCACCGGCGTCGTTTCCGACCGGGATATGAAAGAGCAGTTTCTCGACCGCATGGACCTCGAACGTGAGCGCGGTATTACCATCAAATCTCAGGCCGTTCGTCTGCCCTATACCGCCCACGACGGGAAAGAGTACATTCTCAACCTGATCGACACCCCCGGCCACGTGGACTTCAATTACGAAGTGTCGCGCAGCCTCGCTTCTTGCGACGGCGCGCTGCTGGTCGTGGATGCCACCCAGGGCGTCGAAGCCCAAACCTTGGCGAATGTCTATCTGGCCATCGACAACGACTTGGAAATCATCACGGTTTTCAACAAGATCGATCTCGCTTCGGCCGATATCGAGCGGGTACGGGCGGATGTGGAAGAAGTGGTCGGGCTCGATTGTGAAGACGCGGTGGCGGTGAGTGCCAAAACCGGGTTGAACATGGAAGAGGTGCTCGAACAGATCGTCGCCAAAATCCCCCCCCCGGCGGGCGATACGGACGAACCGCTCAAGGCGCTGATCTTCGACAGCTGGTACGACTCCTACCAGGGCGTCATCATCCTGGTGCGCGTTTTCGAAGGGACGATCAAGAAAAACGACGAAATCCTGTTCATGCAAACCAAGGGTCGCTTTCTGGTGCAGGATGTCGGTGTTTTTCAGCCCAACATGACCTCCAGCAAGTCGTTGATGGCGGGCGAGGTCGGTTACATCGTTGCGGGAATCAAAGACATCGAATACGCCCGCGTGGGTGACACCGTCACACATGTCGAACGCCCGACAGCCGCTCCCATGGCCGGTTTCAAGGCAGCCAAACCGATGGTATTTTCGGGGCTTTACCCCACCGATCCATCGGATTACGGCCAGTTGCGCGAAGCCCTCGACAAACTCAAGCTCAACGATTACTCGTTCATTTACGAGCCTGAAACCTCGCAGGCTTTGGGCTTCGGCTTCCGTTGCGGCTATTTGGGACTGCTGCATATGGAGGTTGTCCAGGAGCGGCTCGAACGAGAATACGACCTCGATCTGATCACCACCGCCCCGACCGTCATTTATCGCATCAATTTGCGCAACGGTTCGACCATCCAGATCGACAATCCGGCCAAGCTCCCCGAACCGATGGAAGTGGATTCCATCGAGGAGCCCATCATCAAAGCGCATATCCATATGCCCACCGAATATGTGGGACCGGTGCTGAAGTTGTGCGAAGAACGGCGCGGCGTTCAGGAAGACATGACCTATGTCGGAGAAAACCGCGTGATGGTCACCTACCAACTGCCGTTGGCCGAGGTGATTCTCGATTTCTACGACAAATTGAAATCCACGACCCGTGGCTATGCCTCGCTCGACTATGAAATCAAAGGCTACCAGAAAGCCGATTTGCTCAAGCTGGATATTCTGGTCAACGGCGAAAAGGTGGATGCCTTGTCGTTGATCACCCACCGCGAGCGCTCTCGTGAACGGGGTCTGGCGATGTGCCAAAAGATGAAACAATTGATTCCGCGTCAGCAGTATGAGGTGGCTATCCAAGCCGCGATCGGTACGCGTGTCATCGCCCGCACCACCGTCCGGGCCTTCCGTAAAAACGTGACGGCCAAATGCTACGGCGGTGATATTTCCCGTAAGCGTAAACTTCTGGAGAAGCAGAAGGCCGGTAAAAAGCGCATGAAAATGGTGGGACAAGTCGAAATCCCCCAGGATGCCTTCTTGGCTGCACTTAAACTGAACGACGACTGAACCGACGATACCGCGGGCAGCGTCCGCGAAGAATGGAGATAACAACGATGGGTATTTTGGACGGAAAACGCATCCTGCTGTGTGTCACAGGAGGAATCGCCGCCTTCAAATCCGCGGAACTCGTGCGCATGATGACGAAACAGGGAGCCGAGGTGCGCGTAGCCATGACCGCCGCCGCCACCCGTTTCGTCGGCCCGCTGACCTTCCAGGCACTCAGCACCCGCAGCGTGCTGCTCGATCTGTTCGACCCGCAACGCGAATCGCAGATCAGCCACATCGAAGCCGCTCGCTGGCCCGACTGCATCGTGATCGTCCCAGCCACCGCCAACATCATCGGCAAACTGGCCAACGGCCTCGCCGACGATCTGGTGAGCACCCTGCTTCTGGCGGCGCGTAAAACGATCGTCATCGCCCCGGCCATGAATTGGGCCATGTGGCAAAATGAAATCGTGCAAGCGAACCTGAAACGTCTGTCCGAACACAGCCGTTTTGTCATCGTCCCGCCCGACTCCGGCGAATTGGCCTGTGGCGAAGAAGGCAAGGGACGTCTGGCCGCTTTGGACGAAATCCTGGATGCCGCGGTGTATGCCGCCCGAACTGAACAGGACTTGGAAGGCGAAACAGTCCTCGTCACAGCTGGACCTACTTACGAGGACATCGATCCAGTCCGCTATGTCGCCAATCGTTCCAGCGGTAAAATGGGTTTCGCCATCGCCCGAGAAGCCCGTGCGCGCGGCGCCAAAGTCATTCTCATCTCCGGTCCCAACGATCTGATCCCGCCCAGCGATGTCGAGGTGGTTTCCATACGTAGCGCCGACCAGATGCTCGAAGCCACGCTGAAACATGCGAAAGACGCCCAGATCATCATCAAAGCGGCGGCGGTGGCCGACTATCGCCCGGCGCGACGATCCGATCAGAAAATCCACAAGGAGCAAAGCGAGTTCAGCCTGCCGCTCACCCGTACGGCCGATATTCTAAAGGAACTGGGTAATAAAAAGCGCGCCAAGCAGTTCCTGGTCGGCTTCGCCGCCGAAACCCACCAGGTGATGCAAAACGGGCGTAACAAGCTTAACGAGAAAAAGCTCGACATGATCGTGGTCAACGACATCAGCCTGGAAGGCGCCGGTTTCGAGGTCGACACCAATGTGGTCAAAATCATCGACCGCAAAGGCCATATCGAATCTTTGCCCATGCTGGCGAAAAGCGAGGTGGCGCGTATCCTGTTCGATCTGATCCAGAAAGAACGCGCCAGCCAGTCCAATGGACGCACCAGTCGCTCCAGTCGCGGCGGTCGCAGCAACCAGCGGCCTTCCCGCTCGCGTTCCCGCTCGCGCAGCCCACGCAAACCCGTTGCGAAAAATGCGGAGCCCGCTCCGGCTCAGGCCGCTCCCAAAGCCGAAACGGATAAGACGATCAGCAGTCCACCTCCGGCCGCATCGAAACCGGCAACCCCCAAACCGGCGGCACCCAAGCCGGCCAAAACGGAGCCCAGTGAAACATGAGCGAGTGGCCGAACGATACTGCGGATCTGTCCGCCGCCTTGCGGGACTATCTCGTCTGGCAAAAACGCCTGGGGCACCCGGGATTGCCCGTCGAGTTGCTCGCCGCACGCAGCCGTCCCGCACCCGCATCGCCAAGTTCCAAACCTCCGCTCGAACCGTCAAGGAGAAGCGCCGAAGCCATGCCCGCCAAAGCCAGCAAATCTTCCGGCAAAACCGCAGCCGCTCCCGTCGCCGCCGCCTTTCCAATCGAGACCACGAGCGCAACAGGCGAACGTCTTACGCTTGAAGATCTGCGCACCGAGTTGGGAGATTGCCAACGCTGCAAGCTTCACGAAACCCGCCATTCCATCGTTTTTGGCGAAGGCGACCCCCACGCCGACATCCTGTTCATCGGGGAAGGACCGGGAGCCGATGAAGACGCCAGCGGGCGTCCCTTCGTGGGCCGGGCGGGCAAGCTGCTCGATAAATGGATCGAACTGGGTATGGGAATCCCGCGCGAAAAGGTTTACATCGGCAACATCGTCAAATGTCGTCCGCCGAAAAACCGCGACCCCGAAAAAGACGAAGTCGCCGCTTGCATCGGTTTCATCCGCGCCCAGATTCGCGCGATCAATCCCAAGGTTATCGTGCTTCTAGGGCGTGTGCCCATGTTGCATATGCTGGGTGAACGTACCGGCATCACCAAGGTGCACGGAACTTTTTATGAATTGGAAGGCATCCCCGCCGTTCCGATTTTCCATCCGTCCTATTGCTTACGTCCCCCGCTGGACGAAAAACGACGCTTGGTGTGGGAAGATCTGAAGAAGATTCTCACCCACCTGGGCATGCCCATTCCCGGAAAAAAGAAATAAGAAAACAGGCGTGCGTTTAGCTGACTAGCGGCCGGTGTGCCCGAAACCGCCTCCGTTGCGCTCGGTTTCGTCCAGGCTATCCGACTCCGACCAAGCGATGCGGGTCACCGCCGCCACGACGAGTTGGGCGATGCGTTCGCCCCGCTTGATTTCGAACGGCTCCTCGCTCAGATTGACCAGCGCCACACGGATCTCGCCGCGATAATCCGAATCGATGGTCCCCGGAGCGTTGAGCACGGTAATCCCATGCTTGACCGCCAGCCCACTGCGCGGCCTTACCTGCGCTTCGTATCCATCCGGCAACGCGATGGCCAAGCCAGTCGGGACGAGCGTTCGTTTTCCGGGTTTGAGCAGGAGTGGTTCCGTAATGGCTGCGGGCAGATCCATTCCCACCGAACCGGGAGTCTGGTAATGCGGAAGCGAAATATCTTCGAAACCGTTGCGGACACGAAGGATGGCAACGGAAATGTGAGCGGTCATGGGCTTTGATTCTCCTCGTCGAAGCGTATCGAAATGGGTTGCACGCGGCAGGCATCGCCGAAGGGGCAATGGGTACAGTCGCGCGGGGTAATTTGAAAGTCGCCGGTTTCCATGCGATTTACCAAAGCGGAAAGCTGATTGGCCAGGTTGGGCATGCGGGCCTCGTTCATGGAACGGCGAATCTTGGGGTCGAGACTCAGGTAATGGGTGAAAAGCGGGTCGTCGAGGCTTGGGCCTTTCCCAAGCGGCTTGGCGCGAGCGCCATCTTTGATCATTTGCCAGGTGTCGGGTTTGCCCACAAACAGATAGCCACCCTCCAAAAGCGCGACATCATCTCCGAAATCGCCGCGTTCCACCGCCAGTTTCAGAGACAACAGATAGATCGGCAATTGAAACGACGACACCCCGAAAGCCGACACGTTACGCAATCGGCCATAGCCGGTGGGATCGGAGCTGGTTTTATAGTCCACCAAGCGCACGACGCCAGGAGCTGCGTCCACCCGATCGATGCGTCCCCGCAAGCGAATGGGCAACCCCGTCTTACGCTCGATCGACGGTGCCGGTAACGGGTCGTCCTCTCCGATACCGAAATCGGCCTCGAACAGACAGGGCTTGGCATCCAGCAAAAAGCGCTCGCGCTGAACGCGCATAAACGCCATCAGCTTGATAGCCCACCCCTCCGCCGCCAACGCACTTAGACGCCGAGTCAGGACGGGCAGCCAGCGGGTTTCCCGTGCAAAAGCTTCCTGCAGCTCCGCCCGCACCCGCTGCAAGCCGCGTTCATCGTCGAGCACGACCACAAAGCCTTCCCGGCCCCAGGTCTTCAGCAAATCGTGAATCGCATTCCCCGCCATCAGCGGTGGAAGTTCCGGCCCTACCCGGTCCCAGGGAGCGGCGTCCAAAACGTTCTGCGCCCAATACTGGAACGGACAGGTCGCATAGCTTTCGAAACGTCCGGCCGAATATCCGGCCGATCCGCGCGGTCCATCCGGTAACATTCCGGTATAGGCACCGCTCAAGGCTGCGCGTCGAATCGCACGGACTTCTTTCATGAATGCGCGTCGTTCGCTCTCCGCCGCCATTTTGTCCACCGCCCGCTCGATCGTCGATCGCTCGGATGCGGGCAAGCTCGTCACGTCAAGCGCCCGGTGATGCAAAGCCAAAGCGGCGCGTTGCCGCCAACGAGCCGCAGCGGCCGGGCTCGCGCAGTCGGGCACATCTCCACAAAGAGCGGGTTTGCGTTCGTCATCCACGCCAAGTACACGGCGGCATTCTTCGAAAAAGGGAGAGGAATTCTGCGCCTGCCCGTCGTCATCCTCGATCACCGTCGCCAGCCGAACATGACGGCTCTGCATCAACAAGCGGACAAACTGCATGCGCGCCAGCCGGAACGTGGCCGCCCCACTGCGAAAAAGAAGATGACCGATGCGCGTATGAATCAGATGGGTTTCCGAATCCCGTAATAGCGGCGTCTGGCGTCGTTTCGGTGGGAGGACATCCTCCACCAAATCAAGCACGAACAGATGTTCTACCGACAAAGCGGCCGCCTCGGCCGGCGTCAGAACCGCCACGGTTTCAGGCTCCGGACTCGAACGCAGACCAATCGACGTATCGGCCGCACGGATCACCTGCTTGAGAAAAGTCAAACCGTCGATCGCGCGAACCGGATGGTCTTTTTCGGTCGCTTCTTCCTGCTCGCGCCACTCGGCGACGATACCCGACACCGTCTGCCAGGCATGCCATGACAAGGCGAAATGCCGTTGATCATGGGCGGACGCGAAGGGTGGAATCACCATGGCGGCCAGTCGATCTCCCAAGTACGCCATCCATTCGGCAGGCGAACGCGGGTCGCGCCAGGCGGCCAGCCAGGCCTGCCACCCATCCACGCAGGCTTCGGCTTCCGTCGAAGCGAAATCGGAATCCCGTTTCACAAGAAGCGGCAACACCGCTTTCCAGGCCGTTCCACCCAATGAATCCAGGCCTTCCGCACGCAGACGCGCTTCCAGATCGGCCAGACATTCCGCGCCCCCCGGTCCGACGCCGAACGGTTCCGCCGCCCGAGCCAGATCGCTCAACACGGAGATGGACGCCTCGCCCGACAAGGTTTCGATCAGCCGCAACAGCCAGCGAAACGGGGGCGTATCGAAAACAGGCAGGCTGCGCTGATAGGCGATGGGCAAACCACTCTCACGAATAGCGGTCCGCAGGTAGGGGCGCACCGCCTCCAGTTCCGGTGCGACCAACGCGATGTCACCGGGCGACACGCCGTCATCGAGCAGACGGCGCACCGCATTGAGCACGGCGTGCAGCTCGTCTCGACGATTCTCGAAAGCCCACAAGCTCAGGCGTTCATCCTCCAGCGGAGTATCGTCCGGCGCGTCTTCGCGAAATAACCGTGCAGCCAGCGCCGAACGGATAGAATCGCCTGAAAGTCGCGGCGCAACGAACTCGATATCCAGATCGGCGGCATCGATTGCGCCCTCGATGCTTTTCAACAGCGGTTCAAGCGGCGTGTACAAATCCGGGCGATCCGGATCGGCGTGCAGCCGCAGGGTGACGGAGACCCAGCCCTGCAAATGACGCATCGCCGCCGCTTCCAGCGGATTGGGATCGACGAAACCTTCGAAACACAGTGTTTGCAGATTCTCGAACAACCGGGGATACGCGCCGGGAGTGGCCGCCAGAAACGCGCTTAGGACGTCCCCGGCCGTCAGCAGACCGCGCTCCCGTAAGCGCGCGCGCCAGGTCCGATGTACACTCACCAAAAAGCGTCCCTTGGGAGTGGCCGGTAAAAGCGACTCAAGCTTGTTCGCCTTACGCCATTGAAGGGGCAGACCGTCGAGGATGTGAAACAACTCCAACAGACTGTCGGGCAGGTGACGGCGCTGCAAGTCGTCCACCGGCGCGGGCGGCTGGGCATCGAGCGCCTCCACCAAGGCCAAACGCAACGCGACCCGCGAAGCGACTCGGCCTTCCAGGCGCAAGCGGCGATGCAGACGCGCGGTCAGATCGGCAAAGGTGGCGTGGGGTTGCATAAACAGAGTACCGCCGGTAGCCGCGGCCAAATCGTGCTCGGTGGCCCGCGAGGCCTCAAACAAACCGGGGTGAATGGTCAGATGGCTGGTCACGCTCATCGTTTTTCCCCGTCCGGCGGTTGGTGGCAGAGAAAACACTGATCCTGATGCACCGGGTGTCCCTGTTTGAGCGGATTGGGTCCGTCGGGTCCATGGCAGGTCAGGCAAGTGGTCCAGTCGGCGACGTCGCGGTGGTCGGCATCGACGGGTAAAACGGGAACGTGCTTCGGGTGCAGCGACAACCAGACGAGCGCCGCCACAACGGACGCCACCAGTACCACGAACAACGCCGTTTTAAGGCTTTTCGCCACGCCGTTTGCCGATTGTTTTTCGTTTGTCGCCACCGCCGCATCCTCCTGAACATGAAAAACAGTTCCCGTATGGTAGTCGGGGTGGAGGGTGCTGTCAATTCCGCTTAACGGGCGGCGATCAAGGCGAGGTCGGCGCGGGCCTTTTCGGCCAGATGCGTATCACCCAGCTTGTCGTAACACAGGGCCATAAGTTGGTAGATGCGTGGGTCGTAGGGATTGATCCCGAAGGCGTAAACCAGTTGTTCGAGTGCCTGCTCGTAACGCTCCAGCTTCATCAGGGCCTCTCCGGCGCGGACCCGGCTGGGCAACCAGTTGGGAGCCAGTTCGAACACCGGTCCGAGGGTGGTTATCGCGGCATCGTATTGCTCCAATTCGATCTGGCTATCGGCCTTGAGGGTGCTCAGACGCGGATCGCCCCGCTGCACAAACGGCTCGGCCTTATCGAATTCCTTCACCGCCGCTTTGTGATGCTGGCGATCTTTCAGCAGTTTTCCGAGAGTGACGAAGCGGCGTCCGCGTATGGCTTCGATGTTTCCAATGGCTTTCTCGGGGTCGGGCGGCTCGCCCTCGTCGAACAGAATGGAGTAGTCGTTGAAGCCGTAAGCATCCTGGCGCAGGTTCCAATCCTTCACGTCCGTTTTCCAGGCGCGCTGCAAGCCTTCCACGTCAAACCCGTAGGTCCGCTGGAAGGCATCGTCCAGATCGCCGCTTTTGCGCAGGGCAGCCAACAACTTCTGCAAACCTTGCGCCCCACCGCGCCGGTGCAACCACTGAATCATGGTCAGCACTTCGGTGTAAGCCAACGCGGCGTGCTCCTGGGATGGCAAGAGCGCCATGGACGGATGCATCTCGTCCAGCGTAATCAGCTTGTCCTCTTTGAGCGCCCGCGCTAAAAGCGCCTCGCCCGAGGCTTCCCGCTGTCCGCCGGGAGGCATACGCCAGCGTTCTTCGTGAAACTTCGCCAGCCCTTCATGCAACCAGATCGGCACCGTGTTTCCCGACACGCGCGAGATGATGAGATGGGAGAACTCATGGGCGATGGTGTCGCGCCAGGGATACCCCATCAAACCGACGCGGGGCGAGCTGATCATCATGCGATTGAACTTGCAGATGGCGATGGTGCCCGAAGTTTTAAGCTGGGCGAGTGTCAACCCGGTTGCGCGGGCCAGCATCGGCAACTCGGGATACAGCTCCACCACGATGCGGTCGGACGGCGCGTAGCCGAAATCATGGGAGAAGGCCTCCCGCGCCCGTTCCAAGGTTTCGAGCGTTGCACGAGCAATGATACGCTCCTTGTCGGGGCGAAAACGCACCTCGAAATGCTCGCTCTGCAGCCGTTCGAATTCCCGGGTGTTCTCGTAGGCGGCCATCAGGTAGGCCGTGTAATCGAACTCGTAGGGGGCTTCCGGCAGGTAGTCGCCCGCCCCATTGACATAATCGAGGGCTTTGGGATAATCGCCGCGCTCGAAGTAGTAGCGCCCCAGAAAGAACAAGTCGCGCAGACTATCCGCCTCCCGTTCTTCGAGCGAACGCGCCACCTCCCCTGCGGCTTCCACCTGCCAGTTGTCCAGAAGCCGGTGTCCCTGGGCAACCGCGTCGTTGTCGGACGCCGCCCAAGCGGCCATCGGCCACATACTCATCATAACAATCAGCCAGATAAACGGTTTCATCGGACGAGCTCCTTGTAGTATTGACGGTTTTGCGGCTCGTAAGATTCCGGCGCTTTTCGTTTCATGGCCTCCAGGATGTCTTCCCGGAGTTCTTTGGGGGTTTTATAATCCTCCGCCTGGGGAATGGCCACCTTCTCCTGCTTGAGGTGACGGCCACCCGGTTTGTTTCCATGGCGGCCCGGCTTCATTCCGCCGAATTTCATGCCCTGCTGCATCTGCTGCATGGCATTTTGCAAACCCTGGCGCACCTGTTGCAGGTTGTGGATCGCCTGCTGCTGATGGCCTTCGGCCTGTCCCGGTTGCATTTTGCTCAGACTTTGCTGGGATTTCCGCATGCCCTCCCCCGCCTGCTGCATCCACTGGCCGGTTTCCGACGGCATGAAGGGAGCTTCCTCGGACATTTTATCGGCCTGGTGATCGAGCGACATGCCTTCCCGCTGCAATTTCTGTTGCATGCGCGCCATGCTTTCCATCTGTTGGCGCGCCTCTTCCCCCATCAACTTACCGGGGTCGGGCATCAATTTTTCCAGCGCTTGCGTCACCTCTTTCGTGAGTTGCGTCGCCGATTCCGCGTGTTTGAGATCGGCGGCGGCATCCTGGTCGGAGCGATAGCGCCGGATATAGGGTTGTTTCAGATACTCGGACAACGGCGACAAACGCCGTTCGGCGTTGCGACTCTGCTCCAACGCGCTCCCCACATCCTCGGTTGCAAGCAGTTTGTCCAGGTTGTCGAGTTCGCTTTCTCCCGCCTCCAACTGGCGGCGCAAACCCTGGTCGGGATGGAAACCGATATCCTTGATCTGCTGCCGGGCGCGTTGGGCCTTCTTGCGCAGGCCGGCCATGGCCCGCTTCAACTTCTTGGGATCCATGGCTTTTTTGAGGGCATCCTGATAATCTTCCGATTGTGCGCGCGTCTGTTCGTGTAAGCCCTGCTCGGCACGGATGAGCTGTTCCAGGTCTTTCTGGAAATCGAGCAGCTTTTTCATCGATTCGGCATAGAGCGATTCGCCCAGATCCTCCGACCCCTTTTTCAATCCGTCGAGCATCTCGTTGAGATCCATCGAGAGGGCCTCGAACTGCTGCATGAGGGCGTCCATGTTGCCGTCTTCGAGCATTTCATCCAGTTTATCCAAACCTTCGTCCATTTCCTTGGACGACAGGCTGTCGAGGTTGATGAAATCCTCGGGAATCTCTTTGACCACCTGGGCCATGCGCGTCATCATATCGTTGAGCCGCTCGCGCAACTCGGCCAGCAGTTCGCCGATACGCTCCTTCAGCGACTCATCGCCCGTGCGCCGGTACTCGTCGAGCAGCTTTCGAATCTCGTCGCGCAGTTCGGCCAGGGTTTGGCTTTCGGCCACCAGGGCGTCGTATTTCTGCTTTTTAAGCAGCTCATACAGGTCCATCACACCCTTTTCGAGCCGTCCCACCGTTGCTTCGCGCAGGCGCGCCAGATCCGACACAATCCAGCCCCGGCGGCTGGGTGTCACACCGTCTCGGCTGTGGCGTTCATAAGCTTCATCGTAATTGTCGCGGTTGAAGCTGAATTCCATCAACAAGTTGGTCATCAACTGTTTGACCGGATCGGCCGCCAGCGGGTCTTCTTCCAGTTGGTCGTTGAGGTGAGACAAGGGTTCGATGATCGTCTGGCTCAACTCCTGAGCGGTATCGCCCATGGCCTTCAGCGCCGCATCGGAGGTGGGCAGCGTATCGAGGGTCACCTCTTGTTCGAGGTACTTGGCCAGAACCTCGATCATGGTCTCCCACAACTTCTCCTGTTCGGCGATCAGCTTCTGATGATGCTCGGCCGCCGAAAAGACTTTCAAGATCTGCACGGCCGAACGCCCCACTTTGGGTCCGTTCACCGTGTCGTTGTCAAAGGCTTCTACATAGTACGTCACCCGGTCGCCCGCTTTGAACGTGAAGGTGGCCAGATCCCACGTGAAATTGCCGTCGTAGGCACGTGGAATGTCGTCGAATTGCTTGAGCGGGAGGCGTTTCTCGACCCGTCCCTTACCGGTGGCGTAATCCACCACCAATTCGGCGCGCATCAACCCGAAATCATCCTCCAGGCGATAGGCCAGCTCGATGCTGTCGCTTTCACGAACCTCCAGTTCCGCGCCGGGAAACGCGACGATCACCGCAGGCGAGCGGTCGGGACGCACGCGAATCGGTCGTTCGCGTCCGTCTCGCACCCCGTCGAAAACGAAGCGATAATGATCCTCGACGGCGACGGTCAATTCGCCTCCGAAACGCTGGTCCCCCAAGCTAGCCAGGGCCAGATCCGCCCCTTCGTCCAGATCCAGTTCCGCCTCGTCCGCCGCCTGAGCGGCTCGGACGGAAATCCGCACACGACTGCCCGGATAGGCCTCGATACTGCCGTCACTATTGGCCACCGTTACGGGCGGCAAACCGGTATAAGCGGGATAGGTGTAGCTTAAGCTCACATCCCCCGCCAGAAAACGCACTTCTCCCGCGTGATAGGCTTCCCCGGCGTGATTGGCCCACAAGGCCCACCAGGTACCGGCCGCAGGTCCGGGCGCGCTCCAGATGGCTATGGCCAATACCGCTGCGATTCCAATGAGATATAAAGCCTGCTGTTTGAGATGGCGAGGCGGCAATAGGGCCGGGAGTGCGATGGGCTTCAGGTCGGCGGATACCGCCGTCACCGTCGCCGCCGCCAGAACCGGCGAATAAGCCGTCCGCCCCCCGACATCCCGAGCGAATTCCGCCGCCGAGACCAGCCGGTCCCGCAGGTCCGGGCGCACCCGTTCCAGGTAAGCCGCCGCCGCCGCCGCGTCGGGGTAGGTCCGTCTGGGCTGAACGAGGTACTTGAACACCAGAAACGCGGTCCAAGCCAACATCGGCAGCCAGAAAAGCAGCCGCAGGCCGACACCGGGCAGACCGACGGCAAATAACCCCATGACCGCCAGAAACGCAGCCCCCAGGCCGGTCAACCAGCGGAAAACCCCTTCCAGATTAAGACGTTGGATCAGGCGACAACGAATGTGGTCGAGGTGCTGAAGAAGCTCGGAACCGGCATGTTGCATTACATCGGACCCTCAAACAAACCATAACGCCGCTTGATGGCATAGATACGGTCGTAGGATGCTTTCATCCGGTTTTCGGTGATGCGACCTCGTTCAACCAGCGTCACCAGGGCGCGGCATACCCGCATCGCCAACTCGTGACTATGGCATACCGGAAGCAGGTCGTTACCGGCCAACACCAGTTTCTCCACCAGATCAAGCAGGGGATAACGCTCGGATATCGCTTTCATTTCCAGATCATCGGCAAGAATCAGTCCTTTGAATCCCAGTTCGTTACGTAATAGCTCGGTCGTGATGGCGGGCGACAGGGACGCGGGTTCGTCGGGATCGAGGACCGGATACAGCACGTGGGCAATCATCAACGCTTCAAACCCGGCCTCGATGGCGCGTTTGAAGGGTTCAAGCTCGATGCGCTCCAGGCGTTCGCGCTCATGGCGCACGATCGGCAGGGTCAGGTGGCTGTCGTTATCGGTATCGCCGTGACCAGGGAAGTGCTTGCCACAACTCAGGATTCCGGCCTTTTTCTGTCCGCGCCAGACCGCCTCGGCATAGGTCCACACCGTCGCCGGATCGCGCCCGTATGAGCGGTCACCGATAATGGGATTGGCCGGGTTACTGTCCACATCCAGCACCGGCACCAAATTCATATTGACGCCGATCTCGATAAATCGCTTACCCAGCATATAAGCGTCGTGTTCCACTTCCTCGCGATGGCGGGCCGCCTGTTCACGGGCCGACGGCAACCGGAAACGGCGTTCCTTCAGGCGCATCACCCGACCACCCTCCTGATCGATCATGACGAGCAGGGGTAGCTCGGCGCGCCGCTGCATGGCCTCCGTGAGACTCCGCACCTCATCGCTTGAGGGGCAGTTGCGCTGGAACAAAATCACGCCGCCCACCTGAAATTCCTCGATCAGGCGCACTAAATGGGTATCGGCGGTCGCGCCAGCGGGGGCACACACCACCATTTGTCCCGCCCAGCGATGCCAATCAGACCGCGCCATCCGAATCCTCCTTCAACCGATTCAACGCCAGACGGCTGCGTTCTATTCCCTGCACCCAATGGATGCCGGTGGAAAGCTGGAAGGCATCGTCGAAGGCCAGCCGAGCTTTCTTGAGTTCTCCGGTTCCCTGGTGAATCTGTCCCGCTTCATATGTAAGGTTGATCAAACTCATCACATCGCCGGAATTGCGCGCGATATTGAGGCCCAGATCCACAAAACCCATGGCCCGTTCGTAATTGCGCCGGGCCGCGTACAGGCGCGCCAGACGGTCGGCCAGCTGCATCATGTTCTTGATATCGCGCGCCTCGGTGAAGCCGTCGTAGGCCTCCACCAGCAGTGGCAGCGCTTCGTTGAATTGCTCCTGGTCGACGCGTAGGCGACCTTGAGACTGCCGAATACTGGGCGACCAGCGGATACGACTCATCACGCCTTCTTCCACATCGGTCGCCTCCTCCAACGCGCTCAACAGCAGCGGCTCGGCTTCGCGGTGAAGGCCCTGCAATCGGAACCACTCACCCAGCTGAGCGCGCAGGCGGCTGCGATTGTAGGGGTCGCCGTCCGCTCCCACCTTTTCGAGACCCTCTTCCAGAAGCTGGCGCGCCTCCTCGGCTCGCCCGAGCGACACCAGCAGATCCATGGCCGCCAGCCGCGCATCGGTGGCCGCATAAACGGCATCGATCTTTGCCGCCCGCTCGATGATAAGCTGATAGGTCTTGACGGCCCGCTCCGAGTCGCCCACGGCGTGATAACACAGGGCCAGCCGGGCCAGCACGTCCAACATCTTGTGTTGGTACACCTCTCCCGAGCCTTTTTCGTTGCGGCTTTGCCAGCGCAAAATGGCGCTCTCGCGTTGGAAGCAGTGAATGGCTTCCCAGAAGTGCAGCCGCCGCATCAGATGATTGCCGCTGTCGTCCAGAAACGGCGCGGAAGCGGCGCTTTTGTCGCCGACGAAGCTCAGGTGATGCGCCATCATCCAGTCTTTCATGTAGGCCTGCACCGGCGCCATCCGACCGAGACGCTCGCCCACCTTCGGGTGCAGGGCCTGCAAGCCCGCGGGCGGAATGCGCGAATAGATGTATTCGTGGATGTAGTTGTGGGTGAAGCTGATCAAACGCCGGTCGACTTCGGTGTTGACGCGCACCAGATGTTTTCGCACCAACTCTTCGATATCCTCTTTCACGTACTGCGGATAGGGATAAAGCTCCTGCAAGCCGTGTAACGTGCATTCTCCGGCGAAAACGGCCGTCAGCCGCAGCAGTTCCTGAATGTGCGGCTTCATCAATTCCAGACGCGCCGCCATGATCTTTTCGAGCGTGTCGGGGAGTTCGCTGTTGCGATGCTTGTCGGACACCTGCCAGGTTCCGCCCTTTTTCACCAGGTATTCGCGCTCCACCAGGTAATCGCAAAACAAAAACGCAGTCAGCGGATTTCCGTCGGCCACCTGGGAGAGGCGCTCCTCGGCTTCCATGGGCAGCTTGGTCACGTTCATGTAAAGCCGGGAAATGGTGATGATATCTTTCAGACCGATGGGGCCGAGTTTGATCGAGTCGATGTTGTCCTTGTAGTCCAGCAGCGTTTCTTCTTCGCGGGTGGTGATCATCAACACGATGGCGTCGTTCGCCACCGCTTCTTCGAGCACCTTGGTGTATTGCTGGGTCAGGGGATCGGCCCAGTGCAGGTGATCCATGATCAGGGCCAGGGGTTGCTTGCGCGAGGCATGCCGGATCAAGCGCGTGAGGGCGGAGGTCAGTCCGGCCAGACGCACCTTGTTGTCCAACTGGCGGTTCTTGCTATCCTTCAGCTCCACCGGGAAAAGGTGGTAGAGGTAGTCGAGATCGACGCGCTTGAGCCCGAAGGAGCGTAGCGCCCCCAGAAGCGAGGCCAGCTTGCTGGATGGGATATTGGGGGTTATGCCCACCAGCTTGACGATGAACTGGTGGAAGGGATGATAAGTGAAGCGATTGTATTCGGGAACACCGGTTACCCGGATGACGCGAAAACCGTTGGCGCGCCAGTAAGCCGCCGCCTGGCTGGCAAAGGCCGTTTTGCCGCTGCCCGCCACACCTTCCACGTAAACCACGCGCCCGCGCCGGTTTAGGGCATGATGGGTCAGCTCCGGCAGGCGTTTCAGTTCCGCATCGCGCCCCAGAAAAAATTTCTTGGCCGGAACCTGCCGCACCTTCAATTCCACATCCTGCGAAAGCCGCACCGTTTCGGACAAACGCACGCCGCAATACCCGCAGAAGCAGGCGATGTCATCGACGTGGCCACCGCAGTTCTGACAAACCCTCCGGCTCATGTTCGGATGCTTCCCTTCGTTCCCCACCTCGGGTGGAGGTAGACACACGTCGGGCCGGGATTGCCCCGGCCCGCGTTTTTCGTTTGCGTTAGATACAGAAGCCGACCACGCCGTATACGATGGCGCTGCAACTGTATCCCGGACAGCACTGCTTGAGCCCCCAGCCACAAACCAGCGGATTGCGACATTCGCCTGGCTTGCAATTGGGAGCGGTGGATCCGTCGCAGTACTCGCCCTCCGGGCAGGGCGGGCAGTTGGGAATGCAGATGCAGAAGAGCTGATCGCAGATATAGCCGCCCGGGCAAGGTCCGCCACAATCGCAGGACTGAGAGCAGTCCATGCCGCAGCGTCCATCCTCACAGCAACTCAACTGGCCGCCGCAAGGATTGGTGGCTCCGCACATCTCCACGCAGCAGCCCTCAATCTGGCCGGGCCAGATATCGCAATATTTGCCCGCACCGCAGGTCGTGCTACCGGCGCATTCCACGCATTCCTCGTAAACGCAGCGCCCGTAATTCTGGGAGTCGGGTTGTTGGTCGCAGTAGCTGGCGTTCGGACAATACTCGCCAATCTCGAAACAATACTTGGTGCACAAACCGCTTTCCTTGCCCGGCAGAATATTGCAGAACTCGCTCATTTCGCAATGGGCATCGGAGCGGCAGTAGCCCTCCACCGGCTGGCATTTTCCATCGCCACCGCAACTATAACCATCGGGGCAGCGTAAAGCACCCACAACGTCGCAGAGAAGCCGACAGCAGCCTTCTTCATGTCCCACCAGGGTCAGGCAGTATTCATTGCCGCCTTCGCAACCGGTTTCATCATCGCAGGGAACACATTCCGGGTCGTCGCCGTCCGGGTTGTCGCCGTCCGGGTTGTCGCCATCCGGGTCGTCGCCGTCGGGATCGTCGCCGTCGGTCAGACTGATGCACATCCCGTCGACACACTGCGTGCCTTCGTCACAGATGCGATAGAGCGTCCAGTCCCCGCCGTCGGAGTTGCAGCGCTGTACTTCGTCACGACCACGGCAGCGATAGCTGTCGGGAATGCAGAAAAGGTCGCCCGATTCGCAATCGACCGCGCCGTCGGCGCTTACACATTCACCGTTGTAACAGCAGGTATCGGGAGAGCAATTCTTGTAAGTGGTCCACGTTCCGGAAGAGCCGCAGCGATCCACCGTGTCGTAATCCTGGCAGCGGTAGGTATCGAACTCGCAGGGCCCCTCGTCGCCATCGGGGTTGTCGCCATCGGGGATATCGCCATCGGGGTCGTCCCCATCGGGATCATTGCCGCAAACACCGGCCGGAGCGCAGTAATAGCTGGCCCCGACCTTCATGCAGCAACCGCCCGGAAACCCGGTCTGGCATTCGGCGTCGCTGCGGCATAGCGGGGTACAGATCAGCCCTTCGCCGACAACGGCGCAGGTCGCGCCATCCGGGCAATCGCTCTGGTTGGTGCAAGCAGCCCCCATTGCGCTATCGCCATCGGCCACGCCATCACCATCGGTAGCGGCTTCCTCCGCGCCGTCCGAGCAACCCAAGATGAAGAGGGAAAAAACAACCAGTACAAACAACACATTACCGTACAACCTACCAGACATACGTCTTCCTCCTCATAAGTGTTTCCCGTAGCGAACGACAGCGGATGCACCCAAGGCTTTTTCTATTGCAATACCGCACGCCTCCAATTATAATGAGCGAGGACTCGCCTTGTCAATACGAAAACGGTTGGCGGGCTCTGAAGTTAGCGCAGATTCCCGACAGGGAAGCTCTCTACGAACGAATGTTCGGGTGTAACCATTGAACGAGATGTAAGGTAATATCCATGCGACATGCTATTTTGAGTGGTCTCTGGGTCTCGATCCTGGTGGCGGTGATGTTGGTCGGGTGCAGCGGCAGCAGCAACGCGCCGACAGACGGCGATGGGCAAGTGTGCAATATCGATGAGGATTGCCAGCCTAACGAAATCTGCCTCGGAAACATCTGCACCGACATGGGCGGAGACACGGACGGCTGCACCGCGCATTCCGATTGTCCGGTCGGCGAATTGTGCATCAACGGCGGTTGCACCGGCGGCGGCGATGACGATAACCCCGATGGCGACAACCCGGACGGCGACACCCCGGACGGCGACGGCGAGATTCCCATCATCGCCAAATGCCCGGAAATTTCGATCACACCCGACGAAATCAATTTCGAATCCGTCTATTCCGGAGCCACAGCGCGTCGCCAACTTCAAATCACAAACGACGGGAACTCCAATGTCGACCTGGAAATCTCGGCCATACAGATCACCCCTACCGAAGAGGGCGGCGACGTCAGCGAGTTTACCATCGTTTCCGAACACGAATTCCCCATCGTACTGATGTGGGGCAGCCCGGTAACCATCGAGGTCGAATATTCTCCGGCGAACTCCGGCATCGACGAAGCCTATCTCTCCATCGTTTCCAACGATTGCGACGAGGTCATCACCCGCGTGCTGATGTACAGCTTGTACAAAGGCACCGCCAAGGCGGCCGTCGATCCCGTGTCCTTCAATTTCGGCAACGTCGACCTGGGCGGCGAACCCAAGTCCCAGCCCTTCACCATCACCCACACCGGGCTGGAAGACGGCAACAAGGTTCTGAGCGTCACCAGCATCGTGTTGGCCAGCGGGCTCAGTCCCCATTACCGCATCATCGAAGGTGAAATCAATCCACTCATGCCGGTAAGACTGAACCCGCAGGAAAGCCATACTTTCGTCATTCAATATCAACCGCAAACGTTGGCCGACGAATTCGATCCGCATGTCGAGCGCGTGCTGGTCACCACCGATGCCGACGAGGAGGCCCAGCGCCTGCTCACTATCAACTTGCGCGGCACCGCCGAATCGACGAGTTTCTCCGTGGTACCCTACCCCATCGACTTCGGCCGCCAAGTGAAGTTCGAGGGCAGCATCTGCTCCGACTATCCTACCTGCGTGGACGACAACAACTGTTGTCCCACCGGGCAAACCTGTTTCGACGGCGACGAATGCATGCGCCAGGAAAACGTGTCCATCTACAACTGGAGCGGCAACCCGCTGCTGCTTATAGACTTTGATATTTCCGATCTGGGCAGCGGCGCCGACTGCAGCGAGTTTTCCATCGACGAACTGGATCTCGAATTGATCGCCGGAAAAGTCTGCACCAGCGATGCCGATTGCGTGCAGGCCATGGTGTGCGAAGATGCGGACGGATACGACCAGAAATACTGCCAGGTCCGCCCCGGCGCCAGCTACCCGGTCACGCTCAAGCTGTATTACCAGCCCACCGATTACAACGTGGACGATCAATGCAAGTTCCGCGTGCGCCACAACCTGCCGGGCCTCGACGAATTCATCTCATTCGATATGATCGGCGAAGGACGGCCGCCCAACAAAGCCCCGGTGGCCCGCGCCTCGCTTCAGGATCATGGACCGCCGATCGAAGTGGATATTGAAAATCTGCAGATGGATACGCGCCTGTGCTTCTACGGCAACATCAGTTACGACCTCGACGGCCAGCTCACCGCCTTCGACTGGTCTTTACCCACCATTCCGACGGGCAGCGCGGGCAACATCATCCTGCGCTCCGAGGCGGGCATCTCCGGGGTGAATTGCTGCATCGATTTCGACGTCTACGGCGATTACGTGGTTAGGCTGATGGTCAAGGACGACGAAAACACATGGTCGAACCCGCTGGATATCAACGTGAATGTCAAGGGCGATCAGTGGGCGCGCATCGTGCTGACCTTCGAAGAAGGCGACAATTTCCTCGGCTCGAATCTGGTGGACATGGATCTGAAAGTCGAGGATCCCATCGGCATTTCCTGCTATGACGAGCGGCTCAACAGCAACTTCACCTGTTCGTTTGCGCCGGGCAACGGCGTCGGGATCATGTCGCGCTGGGTGCACACTGCCGGAGCCGACGGCCATGTGGAAGAAATGCGTATTACCAATCCGGCCGACGGCATGTGGACCATCACGGCCGCCTATCAGAACAATTGCGAGGACTGGTACGACTTCCTGGCCATTCCCTTCTGCGGCAGCCGCCTGAACAACAACAACTTCCGCATCGAAATCTACGATCCGAACAATTATCTGGATCCGAACCCGCTGTTCCCCACCCTGACCGGATCTCTGAGCGATTCGGACACCATGAGTTGGCGCATGCTGCGCGAGGATGGCATCTGGCAACAGCCCCAGGCCGTGCAGTGAGCGAAGCAGCTTGGATTTGCAGAGGAATTCGCCACACACAACAGACAATCCCATTCGGAATCCCCGTTTCGCTCCACCGCGTCCCGGCCAGTCGGGACGCCGGGTGGAATGTCCGGTGCGGTTTAACTTGACCTCTCCCGATGGGGAAAGTAAGGTGCATCCGTTGTTGAACGGACCAAGGTGAGAAAAGATGACATTACGTAAAGCTGTGATCGTAGGGTTGCTGGTAATCGTCGCGAGTATGCTGGCTTTCGGCGGCTGCTCGGATACGAAACAAGGTGAAGAAGCCAAAAAACGGGTGTTGGAAAAGGAAGACCCCGCCGAGGCGGTCCCCGTCGAAACCCCGGCGGTGGAAGTGGATGTGGCCGCCCTGCCCGGTAAAACCGCCGAGCTGGAAAAAGTGCTGCTGATGAGCCAGGAAGACATCCATCGCAAGCTGGGATCTTTTCGCGCCGATGGCACGCTGGTTTATCGCACCATGCGCGGCCAAAAAGACGTCAAACTCACCGAGACGAACCTGCTGGAGCAGGCCGCCAACGGCGATTTCTACACCAAAAGCTCCAACAGCCACTCCAAGAGCTACGAATTGTATCTGGCGGGCGGCGAAACCTATGACCGCTTCGGCGCCACCAGTTTCGTGAAGGAAAGCCCGCAGGGCAAGGCGCGTTTCTGGCGGGAGAAGAACTTCACAGCCATGAATCACTTCTACAAATATTTTCGCGGGCATCTGCGCTTCAAAGAAGCCGAATCGTTGCGTTATCAGGGACGTCCCGCCTTCAAGTTCGCCTTCGAACTCGACCCCAACGGCAAAACCCCCGATAAAGACCTGGAAACCGCGTTCAACTACCCCAACCAGTACGCCATCAGCGCCATCGCCACCGACAAGATGATCAACAAGAACCGCAAGCGCGTCTCCAACTTCTCGGAGGCCTCCGGCTATGTGGTGGTGGACGAAGCTACCGGCGCGCCGCTGTCTTACCGCCTGCACGGCACCTACGCCGTCCCGGTGGGCGAAAAGCGCTATGCCAAGATGGTCGAAGCCGCCAAGGCGCGCGGCCTGGATACCGACGTACAGAAGGAAGTGGTATTCGTGATGGACGGCACCTACGATCTGAGCCTGATCGGGCGCAAAGTCGAAGTCAAAGCCCCCGAACACAAGCTGCCGCCCAAGCGCACACCGCCGCCCGCGAGTCCGGCCAAGCTGCTCCCCAAATCCGACCTCAAACCAGCCGCCGACAAACCGGCCGACAAGGAATAAACGTCCCGATGACCGATCGACCCGACCCCAAAATTCTGCCCGAGGAGCGTACCAAGCTGCTCACCGCGCTTCTGGCCGCCGACCGCAAAAAGGCCCAGCGCATCGCTGTGTACGACATCACCGAACGGCAAACCTTCACCGACTACCTGATCGTCTGTCACGGTTCGTCCGACCGCCAGGTGCAGGCCATCTACGAAGGCATCGACGCGGCCCTGCGCCCGCTGAAGATCCGCCCCATCGGCGTGGAAGGCCAGTCGCTGGCCTACTGGATTCTGATGGATTACGGCGGCGTAGTGGTGCACATCTTCTACGAACCCTACCGCGACTTCTACGACATCGACGGTCTGTGGGCTTCCAGTCCCGCCCTCGACGTCCCGGCGCTGATCGCCCTGGCCGAAGCGGAGGAAAACGCACCCGCCTCCCCCGCCGCCAAATCGGACGCATGAAGATCGTTCTGGCCGCCATCGGTAAAACGCAACAGCCCTTCGTACGCGAAGGACTGGCCTTTTACGCCGAGCGTTTGAAGCGCTACGCCAAGGTCGAGCTGCTCGAACTGCCCGATGCGAAGAAGTCCGCTCCCACGCCCAAGCTGCAAAAAGAGCAGGAGGCCGCGCAGTTGCTGAAGGCTATTCCGCCCACGGCCACGGTGGTGGCGCTCGACGAGCACGGGGCGAGCTTCGGTTCGGAAGCCTTCGCCGATTTCCTGCAGAAGCGCATGAACGCGGGGGGCAAGGAGCTGGTTTTCGCGGTGGGCGGTCCCTACGGCCATGGCCCGGCGCTGCTTGAACGCGCCCAGTCCCGGCTGTCGCTTTCGTCCATGACCTTCCCCCACGACCTCGTGCGGCTGGTCTTCTTCGAGCAGCTCTACCGCGCCTTCACCATCCTCAAAAACGAACCCTACCACCACGGGTGAAGAGAGGCTGCGCTTAGCCCTCGTTCAACTTTTTGTAGTAGTTTGTAATTTCGTCCCAAAGGAAAGTGTGATTGCTTGGATCGTCTTCGCTAATCGCCTTATCGATCAAATAATTCCTTACGCGATCCGTGCCAATCGTTGCAAGTTCTTGATAACCCAAAAGCCGTTCAACCGGCTCACTGGAAAGTGTTTGATAAAGCATCTTCATAATAGCAAACGCTTCTTTTTGAACTTCAAAGATGAAATCGGCTAACTTTCTATCGCGGTTACTTTTCTTGCCCTTAGTAGTTCTCTTTCGCATTTCCTGCGCATGCTCTTGAATAATTGTCATCAGGATCTCTTGAGTGCTGCCTAACACTTGTATGTGCATATCTCTCAATTCCGTTACTACATGGTTATTTCTATATTCAAGGGCTACCATTCTATTTTCTAGTTTATTGTATTCCGGCTTTACTTGCCTATCTATTTCCTCCTCTACACTTTTAGAAGTTATAATTTTTATAGCCGCCAAAGCCATGTTAACGGTAGTAAGAAAAGCCAGAATACAAACGGTAATGGTCAAATAGTCAGTTTTACCTCTATACAAAGCGTAATCCATCCATTCCACATGAATGCATATTGCTACAAACAAGGCCAACATAAGCATACTACCAATAAACCAAACCACATACTTGTGCCACATGGGTACTGCTCTATTATCCATTATTCCTGCCCCTCGTCCAACATAATATCGTTATAGTAATCAAATAATTCTGTTCCGATTATTTTATCGATGCTTTCCAGAAAGGCTGCGTAATCCGAGTCTTTTCCCATGTAGTGCTGATCGTCAACCGGAATGCCCTCATCTATTATTTCTTTGATACGAAGGACCGTCCAAAACAGGATTTCCTGGTCTCCATCGATCTCTTTGATTCGACGATACACCTCCAACCCCGTCGTCCGGCCGTAGTTGAATTGTTTTTCATCTCGATCGATTCCCAGTCTGGGAACCAGTTTTCCGTCCGGAGTACGCTCCATTTCATCTTTGTAAACAGCCGGCATGCGTACATCCAAAATCACCAGCTTGATCTCCTTATGCCGTTCCGCATAGATTTCCAGCGCCTTCGACCAGTTACTCTGTCTTATAAGCGAATAACCACTCTGAGTTTCTTCGAGCATGTCTGCAAGCATATCAAGGATGGTCTGAAAACGTTTGCATTGATCTTCAATAACCAGAATTTCCGGCATCGCACACCTCCATGATTATGGGAGCAAAAGCTCGAATCGAGTCTCGTCGTCTTGAGTGGTCAGCAACCTGGCATCCCCCCCCATGTTTTGCATAATACGTTTGACGACATACAATCCAAGTCCCTTTCCCGGCTTGCCGCTTTGTTTTGCCGCTTCGCCGCGAGTATTCTTTTCCCATATTTTTTTTCGTTCCCTTTCTGGAATAGCTTCACCGACATTGCAGACACGTAGCAAATACCGTTCGTTTCGATTGACTTGTCCTTGCTCAAACTCAAACCAGATATCCCCCCCGTATCTTCTTCCACCTTTCTCACTTGGAATGCTGTATTTAATGGCATTGTCTATTAAATGCATGGCTGCCTGTAAAAACAAGCCTTTATCGACGTAAACACAGTGCTCTGACCGTCTAATCTTTGCTAGTAAAGGACTGAATCGGGCCACTTTTAACCCTTCGACATTGGCAAAATGGTCCGCCAAATGGAAAATATCTCCCAATAAACTCTGCAAATAAATTTTTTGGATATAATAATCGTTTTTAGGAATATCCGCTACATTCGGCATTTTAATCAAGGTGGTGGTTCGCACTGCTTCAAATTTAGCGATTCGGCCCTTTTTATCCAATTTTCCAAATAAATGTTTTTGTGTATCACGTGACCAAACAACGGTATTTTTTTGGCCATATTGATCCGCATCAACCATTTCCATTAGATCAACACTGTCGATTTTAGACAAACGCCGAAGCCTGAATCTTAGCTCATCCAGCGTGTGCTGCACAATACTGATGGGCGTTACCGTTTCATGCTCGAGTTCGATTGCGCGCTGTTTGGACGCGATAGCACGTAGCGAGGAGGCTCGTGCTTCCATTATCAACTTGCTAGTCACACTCACTGTTTGGCAAATTGATTGCATCATTTTATCTTCATGATGATCAAATGTATTGTGGAAATGAATGTTTATCCCATTTTTTGTGTCTGCACTAACTTCATTTTTCTTCACACAACGGATCACACCGATCGGAGACCTATCTCCCAACCTGATTCGGCCGAATACGATCGAGGCATCACCCTGTGCATCGATCTCATCACAAAGGCCTTTGGAATAATTGGGCTCGTCCATCGCACGCCGGTAGACGGTTCTTTGTCTACTATCCCTAAAGACATCAACTGTGATACTTTTACCTCTGACTAGATCATATACGGTCGTCCCGATTTTATCTTTAAGTCTTTCAGAAGTCGTACTTTCAAGTCTAAGCTTGAGCTCGTGATTGTCTTTTAATAAAAGACTACAAGCATCTGCGCCCATCACGCTTTTTATCATGACAACCAACGCATCGTAAAACCCTTCCCAGCCATCGATCAGTAATAGCTTAGATAGCCTTGCTTCGAATTCCGATCTTCGTTTGTTTTCCAATCTATGGCGGTTTGACATGATCATTGTTGCACATTTTTTGAAGTATTTTGCTATTTTTTCTTTCAACAACTCATCAATTGAGTGACTTTTATCAAAATGCAAGGATACAATAGCAAACACCTTCCCATCAACCTTTCTCAGGGGAATTCCGATGACCTGAAATTTTCCGAGTTTCTCTCTCCAGTATGGATCTTGGTATTTATCTGACGGATCCTTCTCAAATATCATCTCTTTGTCTGTATCAATAATCTCCCCTAACCAGCACGCATTTGCGTTCAATACCATGTGATCCTTATCGATTACAATTCCGGAAGAGAACTTCAGCAATAGCTCTTCATGCCTTGAACTATACGTCCAATACGAAAAACATTCTGCTTCTGAAAATTCTTTAAGCTGCCTAGAAATACAACAACGTAATTCATGAGCATTCTTGGCTTCGATCAGTTCATCATAATACTGGCTTCTCACTTTGGTATGCTGAACTTTTGTTACGGCAAGTCCGATCGTTTTCCCGATTTGCAACATCAAACGCTGCGTGTTGTCTTTGAACTCCTGATCGTTCAGCCAGCTGAATCCTTTTCTGGATATCTCTATATAGGGCAAGCTGCGGGTTAACTGGTTATACAATTCAATGAAGCCGATACAGGTAGCGTCCAGCATGATTTTAATAAATAGGCCGCTTTTAATATCCGAGTATTGTGACCAATCCCTTTCTAAAAATCCTTGAGACACTAGTTCTCGAACTTTATCGGAGGATAATACTTGATATACCTCTTCACTTGTCTCCCTGAGACATTGACTGAATGGATGATCTTTCACGTCTATTTCTAACCCAATACGTGCATGAACGTCATCACCATGGGCCATGAATGCCTTACATTTAACTTTGCTTTTATCTGTATTATCTATCAACCAGACCCCGGCCATTTCGGCATAGATCGAATGTTCTTTCAACAACTCAGCCGTGATTTCTTTCGATAATCCATCCAAATTATGGTGATAGCGGCTCAAGATGGTTTGTGAAAGCTGAAAGACCGAGCTTTGCCATTGCAAAACTTGTTGAAATTTTTTCTCATATTCTTTTTTGTCGGGTCCGAATAGTCCCATGATCCTCAATCCTTCTTTCACTATTTTCCGGCTTTTTGTTTTCTAAACCGGCCTCGAATTCGCTTGTGCACGCAACACCACTATTTCGCTTACATACAAATTCAGGCGCAAAACCCCACAAACTAAATAGGTCTACTTCTCAATTTTGAGATATTTCTTTCTTACAAGGATAGGTATATTTACTTCCATCCAATTCACATGTCAAATTATTATTTCAATTATCCAACTTCCGTTACTTGCACTCCAATCAGGATCTACACGGATCGTTCCTGTAGCCTGCAAACGCGCCTAGCACCTTTGCAAGCACCCAATATCACTTCCCTTTCCCACCATTTTGGCCGCAGCGGCGGGCTCGACTCGGGGCCGTCTCGCGCGTTTTGGGGATTACCCTGTATTTACAGGCACATAGAGCCTCTATTTTGGCATGCCTATCTTATCTTATTAATAGTATATACTCACTATACTTGTGCTTGCGCTATTTATGTGGCGCTTGCCTTTCTTTTTGTCGCTGCAAGAAAAATCAAGCCCCGTTCTCGGATACGTGTTTCCCCTTGTTATTACTATGTTTTTTTCGCTGGCGAGTGGATTTTTTCGCGCCTGCGTCCGGCTCTCCGTTTGCGCGGCCCTCAAAAAGTGCGCGCGCAGGTGTGACGTATTACGGCAATCATAGTATTCTAGTGGGATTACGTCCTGCCGGAAAACGTGCGGGCCTAAATAGCGAGTGATTTCAACAGTACCCAAACAGCGCAAATGGCGCATCGAGCGCATCGAGCTTGCAAAACAGCCAGCGGCGGTTCCGGGTTGGAGCGCATTTCCGACGGGCTCCACCTCTCAGCGCTCACGAGCCGATCGAAGGCTTGCCTAACCTGGAGACTGAATGACTGCGCGTCGAAAACGGACGTTTCGACAGTTTGCGTCGGTCACGGCAACGAGACGAAACGGCGCAGCGGACGCCTTTGCACGCCCCTCTTCCGTCACGTTTTATCCGTTATTTCAGGCGCGCGCCCTGCTGGAGCTTGGCCTTGAAGCGCTGCAACTCGTCCACGTGGGCCCGCTCGCGTTTCTCCATATCCTGAAAGAATTCAGCTACTTCCGAATTCGGCGAGCGGCTGAGCGAGCGGTAATACCCGGCGGCCTGTTCCTCGGCGGTCAGCGCCAGATCTACCGCCTCCAGCAACTCCAAATCTTCCGGAAACTCCCAAGCCGGCGGCCCCGCCTCGTCATCCACCGTGCGACCGATCATGCGCTCAGCCTGGCTGCTCCACTCCTTGGCGGCCTCCTGAATGAGTCCCGCATGCCGTTTTTCTTGCTCAGCCATATGACGTAGAAAGCGCTCAGTATCGGGCGCGGCGGCGCGCATCGCCATGGATTCGTAGCGCCGCGCGGCTGCGAGTTCGGTGTCGATGGCCATCAGCAAGGCCTGCTCCAACTTCAGGATCGTCATATCCATCTCCCTGATTTCACTCAACAATCGGTGTTACCCATTTTACTTGAATCGACGTCATCCATTCTACTTCAATGTAAGATCCAAGACGACCCCCAGGAATTCCCATCACTTTTTTTCATCCTCCCACCCCCGAATTTTCACGGGAAATAAAGCCGTCAGCCACCATATCTATCAAAGAGAAGGACACATGGAGGAAGACGATTTCGTTGAAACTGGCCGTTTTTGCAAGGATTTTTAAGTTCTTCGAATCGTTTTCGAAAGAGGTGTGCCATGACCATCAAAGAATTGGAAGAACGCGCCGCCTTGCTGGAGCACCACGAGCGAGCCCGCCGCGAAATCGGACGCACGCGCAGGCTGTTGTTATTACTTACGATTTTACTACTAAGCACCTTGCTCTGGGTCGGCTGTCGTCATGGAGCCGCTTGGGTTTCGCAACTCGAACCCACACAAGTGGAACTGACTCTCACCTTGACTCGGCAGCATTCCTGGTCGACTCTGCCGGGCGCGCCGTGACGCCGGCGAAGGGAGCTTTTTCGGGCTTGTGAACGAAAAAAAGACGGCCGCAGCCGTCTTTTATATGATTGATTTTACTGGCTTTTCAGCCGCAACCACCACCGCAGGAGCCGCAGGAGGTTTCGGGGACGTTCATCTGCAGGCGGAAGCCGCTGCCGTAGGTGGGATCATCGACGTATTCGATGGTGACACCGCCGCGCGAGCTCAAATGTTCGAGCAAAGGCGCTTCGGCAATCAACGTAACGCCGCGATCGCTGAAAATCGATTCTTCTTCGCTGGGATCGTCGATCGCCAAGCCGATCATCGGCCCGCTGCATCCATTTCCAGCCACCACCAAGCGAATCGCTTTTCCCTGGTTCTCGTCTTGCTTCATAAATGTTTCAAACTCATCCAGCGCCCGTTCGGTCATGCTGACATGCTCGCTGTTGGTTGCGATGTTTTCACTCATGGAATTCTCCTCCAAAGGTTCGATAAACAGGTCACTACTTTAATCATGAGATGCCCCGGTTCAAAGAAATTCCCGAAATAATCGTTTCACGCCTTCCCGGCCGTTTGTTTGCAGCCGTCTCCCCACGTCGTCCATTAAACGGAGATCTGTTTCAATCGCGTTGTTTGAGACGGGTGGCTTTGTGGACGATGTCCTGAACCATTTCCTTGGTAACCGGTTTACAGAGGTAATCGAAGGCTCCCGCACGCACCGAAGCGGCCGCCGACTCGACTTCGGGCTGCCCGGTGACGATCACCACTTGGGTTTCGGGACTGCGAATGCGGATGATTTTCAGCAGCTCGATGCCGTCCAGACGCGGCATGACGATGTCGGTAAGCACCACGTCATAGTTGTTTTCGGTGAGCAGGCGCATGGCCGCTCCGGCATCTTCCGCCGTGTCCACCTGGTGGCCGCTCTCCTCCAGAAAGGCCTGGAAGGTCAGGCGAATCCCCCGTTCGTCGTCAATGACTAACACCTGCGCCATGCAAAGCCCCCTGTCTGCGGCTGGTCGGCCCGTTATCGGGCATTCTGTATGCAATCAGCTTGAAAGTATTATGAGCGGATAAGGTAAAAATGTCCAGCCAATTTCGTGAAACCCCTTTTCCAAACCGGACCCATTCTCGGTGTTTTCAGGCGCATGTCTTCCCCGCTTCTGAGGAGAATATCGGAGGATTTTCATCCTGAAGAACGAGAAAACACCCTTCGAACCAATTTCGCTTCCCGAAATCACTCAGGGTAATCGGTTCGACACGTTCAGCTCGAACGGGCCCGTGGCCTCGCTCTATTAGATTTATTTCCGCTCATACTGATCATATTCAACTTGACATTGCACAGGCCGCCCGTTAAGCTTATCGATAATATTCTTTCCCGCCACGAAAGACCGAATAGAACCCAAGGAAAATATCATGTCTGTTCGTTTGTCCGCTTTGCGAGTCTGCCTGGTCTTGCTGCTACTGGCCGCTTTTGTCGCCTGCAGTTCCGACGATGCCACGCGAGCCGATGCCTCCGACGGAGATACGTCCGACGGCGACGCCTCCGACGGCGATACATCTGACGGAGATTTGACCGACGGCGACGTGCCGGGCGACGCGGATCTGCCCAGCGATGGCGACTTGGATCGTGCCGGTGAAACGGACGTGGAAGCGGAGGACGACGCAGAAGAGGAACTCCCCGTCTGCGCGGGAAGCTGCGTGTACGGCGAGGATCTCCCGGATTGCTTGTCTGAAACCGAGTTGTGCTGGTGCGATGAAGACTTACATACCTTTAGTATTATCGATTGCCATGCAATATGTGAAACGAATTTTTATGATGGAGGTGGCATTTGTGGGTTTGATGATGCAGTTAACCATGAGCGTTGTCTATGTGGTCACTGTGAAGATTATTGTTGTTCGAATGCAGATTGCCAAAAACGCGGTTCGGATTATTGCGTTGGAGATATTGATAGTGAAGGCATTCAGAATTGGATCTGCATGGATGCCTGCGACCTCGCCATGTGCGATCCGGGTACCGACAGCATCCCCTGCATCGATTACGGAACGCCGAGCCAGCCCTTCGGCGTCTGCTTCGATCCCGAAGGCCCGGATTGCGATACGCCTGATGATTTTTGCGGCGGCGATGAAAACCACATCTGCATGGCTTTCCAAAACGGCGATCAGATCTGCATGGAAATCTGCGAACCTATTCCCAACACCTGCAATGAGGATACCCTGTGTATCCCGATGGAAGACGGCATCACCATTTTCGGCGGCTGCCTGGAGCTATGAGGAGGTCACGATGAAATTGAACCGTACTCTGCAAGGGTTTTATGTCGTGCTGCTGCTGACTCTCTTCGCAAGTTTCATCGCCTGTTCTTCTACGAGTAATCCAACTTTTTCCGGGGGAGATCAAAACAATGGCGATGCGTCTGATGGTGACACCTCCGACGGAGATACCTCCGACGGCGACGCTTCCGACGGCGATGCCTCAGACGGAGATACGCCCGACGGCGACGTGTCAGGCGACGCGGACCTACCCAGCGATGGCGATTTGGATAGTCCCGGCGAAATGGACTTGGAAGCGGAAAATGAGGCGGAAGAGGAGATTCCCACCTGCGCGAGAAGCTGCGTGTTCGGCGAGGATCTCCCGGATTGCTTGTCCGAAACCGAGCTGTGCTGGTGCGGCCAAACCGGCGCTTACAAAAAGATCGAATGCAACGTTTCTTGTCAGCGGCAATACAACACCAACGGCTATTGTATGTTCGAGGAATGTACGGGCTATGACCGATGCGCTTGTATAGGTTTTACCGAGAATTGGGGGATTGAACCCTGCGACCTCGCCATGTGCGATCCGGGTACCGACAGCATCCCCTGCATCGATTACGGAACGCCGAGCCAGCCCTTCGGCGTCTGCTTCGATCCCGAAGGCCCGGATTGCGATACGCCTGATGATTTTTGCGGCGGCGATGAAAACCACATCTGCATGGCTTTCCAAAACGGCGATCAGATCTGCATGAAAATCTGCGAACCTATTCCCAACACCTGCAATGAGGATACCCTGTGTATCCCGATGGACGACGGCATTACCATTTTCGGCGGCTGCCTGGAACTATGAGGTGAAGGTGCTTTATTGGGTTCAGGATATGACCTCACCCATCTTCAAGTTGGAGCGCGTCTGTGACGGGCTCCTTTCCCTCTACAGAGCAGGTCTGAGATCTGCTCTAACCTGGGGGGGGTCAGGATATGACCTCACCCATCCGCTGACGCGTGCCCGCTCCCAAAGAAAAGGGCAAACCCGCCTCTGCCGCCGCAAGTCGGACATCTGTGTCGTGGTCGCTCCTGTGGTTGACGGAGCCAGCGGCAACGGACTCGCATTATGACTGGGTTTTTCCCGGTGGTCTGGAAATTGCAATGATAATCGCCTCATGCGGCATGGGCCGAACGGGGAAAATGGGGATTTTTGATTGTTCGCAGGGCAGGAGCGGACCGACTCAAACCGGGGAGGTCGTCATGCGAATGGGGTTTTGGGCCGTATTGAGTTTCATTGTATTGGCCGCGGCGGGTTGTTCAAGTGGATCGACGCGCGATACAGCGGAAAGTCGCTTGAAAGACTGGGTGAATCTCCAAGCCGCGAAAGTCGGTGAAAATCCGGACGCCGCGCCGGTGACATTCTGCGAGCGAGACCGCGATTGCGCCATGAACGAACGCTGCGAAATCATTGAGGGAATTTGTCAGCCTCACGCCTGTCCGATCGTTTTTTCGCTGCCTCGATCTGGAAAACATTGCGCTCTGTTCGGAGAGCAATCGGCGTTTCGAAACCTTGGATTGTCGCGCCCTTTGTCGCGATCATTTCGGGAGTCGCTTCGAGGCGCAGGGCTGCGACGATACGGACTTGGTCAATCCCTGCGGCTGCTATCACCCCACACAAGAAAACACGCATATTGCCGGAATTACGGAAGAAGATGGGGATCAGCCTTAGCCGCAATCCCATCAAAAGCACGAATACGGATATGAAAAGCTAACAAAAACGCGATTTGTCCTTGACTAATTAGCCGATTTGCCGATTATCACAATCAGAACGTTGTGTCAGGTCATCCATCGAAAGTCGAGGAAACAACATGGTCGACACCCTCTGTAAAATTAACGTCACGCCGGGCTCCTTGGCCGAATTCAAAGGCTTTTTGGAGAACGAAGAACACCAAGGCAAAGCGATCCGCATTGTCTTCGCAGGCGCCGGTTGAGGCGGGCCCCGTTTGGGGCTGGCTCTGGATGAGCCGAAAGAAGATGAGATCGTTTTCCAGGATGGTGTGGTCACGCTTCTGGCCGATTCCCCCTTACAAGAACAGATTATCGCGGCAGGCGGCTTGAACGTCGATTTCGTTCAGGATCCCTGGGGCGGCGCCGGTTTCAAACTGACGCTCGCGCAGGCGGCCGACTGTTCGTCGGGTGGCTGTTCGGGCTGCTGAGCGCCTCCGCCGAAAGGCGGATCGTGGCTCTTTTTTATACTTCTTCGAAGGGATCGAGGATCTCGGTGAAGGGGTTTGTGCGACGTAGATAAACCGAATCGAACAGCCAGATAAACCGGCGCACGTTGCCCATGTCCCGGTCTTGGGAGCGGTGCGCCTTGGAAAAACGCGCCATGATTCGGCGGCATTCCCAGCCGTTGATGCAATGCTGATCGGCGGGCCAGACTTCCGTCACCGGTCCGGGGTCGCCCGCCAGCGCCAGCTTGAAGATCCAATATTTATTCAATCCGAAATACACATGCGACACCCGATGCGCGGGCAAGCCGTCCAGGTCGAGGGACGCATCGGCGGCGAGCCGCACGCCCGCCGTGCTGAAACGCGAGGTGAGCTGATGTTCCGGGTGTCCGGTGAAGCCGTGATGGGGATCGAAGGTGAACAGAACATCCGGTTTGAAGCGCCGAATGGCGGTGGCGATCAGGGCGTCGGGAGGCTGCTTTTCCTGCCATAGACGCGCGATCTCGTGTCGCTTGGGGAACGACTCCACCGGCAGCGACGCATTGAAATAGCGCTCCATCTGCAACTCGGCGCGGTAAAGATCCGCCACCTGCTGCATTTCGGCGGCGCGCACCGTGGCGAGATCGGGTTCGCAGCCTTCCGGACGACAGCATTCCCCGCCTTCCCCATGCGTCAGGAGGAGAAAATAGAGGGGGTTGTGGTAGGTCAGGCTCGACTTGGCCATGATGGATCCCACCAGCGATTCGTCGTCGGGATGCGCCGCCACCCACATCACGCGCGCGCCCTGGGACAGCAGGTCGTCGATTTGGATACGCGGGGCCTGGCGCGGCAGGGTTGCACAGCCGCTTAAGAACGGTGAGGCCAAGCCCGCCGCGGTCAAGGTCGTCAAACCGGCCTGGCAAAAACGTCGTCTGGAAAGGGACATAGCGCCTCCTGCGTTCGGGTCCGATCGGACCGAAGTATAAGGGAGAAGCGGACGCAGAGCAAGGGCAATGGCGCGAAAAGGGGGGAATCCCTGTACCGAAAAAGAAAAGGCTCCCACGTCGGGGAGCCTTCGAAAGCGAAAGCGCTTGGGTTAACCGGTAACGAGCTTGGTCGCGGTGGCGAAGCGCTCTTCGACGTTCTTCCAGTCGACCACGTTCCACCAGTTGGCGATGTAATCGGGACGTCGATTTTGATAATTCAGGTAATAGGCGTGCTCCCAGACATCCAGCATCAAAAGCGGAATCGCGCCGGTAACCGACAGATTCTGATGGTTCAAAACCGACAAGGTGTAGAGCCGATTGAAGCCGGGATGATAGGCCAAAACGCCCCAGCCGTTGCCTTCGACGGTGGCGGAGGTGGCGTTGAACTGGGCCCGTAAGTTGTTCAAACTGCCGAAATCACGATTGATCGCGTCGGCCAAATTGCCTTCCGGAGCGGTTTTCGCCAGCCCTTTGGCGTTCATGTTGCTCCAAAAAATGAGGTGGTTGTTGTGACCGCTGCCGTGAAAGGCGATGGCGCGTTCCAAGGCGGCGATGGAGCTGAAGTTTTCCTTGTCGCGGGCTTCCCGCAGGGCCAACTCGGCGGCGTTGAGTCCGTTGACGTAGGCCTGATGATGCTTGTTGTGGTGCAGTTCCATCGTTTTGGCATCGATGAAAGGCTCCAGGGCATCGTAGGAATACGGCAGCGACGGTAACGTGTGCTTACCGATTTCGATGGTGTTATGCATGACAGCCTCCTTTATCGAACGTTCGGTTATTTATTTCAATCAGACATGCTGGAAAGAGCGGAAAACAGAGGCGGATATTCCTGAATTCGGTGCGGCGGGCGAAATTGCAGCTTGGGCCCGGTTTCTGACTCTGTGTAAAGATGAAAAGCACAAGATCGGGAGCCCGTCGGAGACGCGCTCCAACACGGATTACCCAAGCGCTGGGCAACAAGTTGCCCCTCCTACGGCTGCTTGCCTGTGACAAGCCCCGCTCGTCCCGAGTCGCGCAAAGCGCGTATCGAGGGAGCCCTGACCATACCGTCCGAGACGCGCTCCAACATTGGGGTTTTTCTCATCCTGCTAAACGGACACCACCTTGCCCTTTCTTTTTCCATTTCATCACCCAATAGCTGTCCATTGGCTTTGCTCCCCGGTTCTCGTCAGGTATAATGCCCCCGTAAAACATTACGGTCAGGTGAAAACCATGCATCGAGTCCTCTGTCTATTCTGTCTTTCCGCCTTTCTGTCATTCGGTTTTCTCGCCTGCAGCGGAGAGGCGGACGTCGATATGGATGGCGATTCGGATCGTGATGTGGATGCGGATCGCGAATCCGAAATCGACGACGAGTCGGACTTCGCCAGCGACACGCCCGTCAGCTTCACCCTGCTGCACAGCAACGACGTACACGCCCACATCGAGGGCTTCGATTCGTATTACGGGGAATGCGACGAAGACGAAAGCGCCGGGGGAAATTGCTTCGGCGGCGTGGCCAGACACGCAACCTATATCGCCAACGTGCGAGCGGAAGAGGACCACGTGCTGCTCGTCGATGCCGGAGACCGCTTTCAGGGCACGCTGTTCTACAACTTGTTCAAGGGAGAAGAAGCCTATACCTTCATGAATCGGCAGCGCTACGACGCCATGGTTCCCGGCAATCACGAGTTCGACGACGGGCCGCAGGTTCTGGCCGACTTCATCGATCAACTCGATTTTCCGATGGTCGCCACCAACATCGATGCGGGCGATTCGGCGCTAAAACAAAAGCTGCAACCGACTCTCATTCGCGAAATCGACGGCGTGCATGTCGGCATCCTCGGCCTGACCACCGAGTCGACCGCCTCCCTGTCCAGCCCCAGTGACGCGATCGTATTTCAGGACGTCGTCGTTTCCGCCCAGGCGGCCATCGATTCCCTGGAGGACCAAGGCGTTCGCGTCATCATTGCCCTCACGCATCTCGGTCTCGACCGCGACGAGGAGCTGGCCACGCAACTGTCGGGTATCGATATCATCATCGGCGGACACTCGCACAGTCTGCTTTCCAACGACCCGGAACTCGACCGCGCGGGGCCCTATCCCCTCGTGACCGAAAGCGCAAGCGGCGAGCCCGTGTTGATCGGCATGGCCGGGCAGTACGGAGAATACATGGGCCGACTCGATGTCGTCTTCGATGCGCAGGGCGTTCTGATTCCCGAGCAATGGAGCGGCGAAACCGTTTGGATGAACTCCGGCATCGCCGAGGATGCCGAAACCCGCGCTCTCGTCGAAACGATGGCGCAGGCTCTGGCAAGCTTCGAGAACACGATCGTGGGTCAAAGCGCAGTCGAACTCGTCGGCGACCGGGACGTTTGCCGATTTCACGAATGCAATCTCGGCGACCTTATCGCCGAGGCGATGCTGTGGCAGACGGCCGGCGATGACGTCGAGCTGGCCTTCATCAATTCCGGAAACATCCGCGCCGGGATCGATATCGGCGATATCAGCCTGGCCGAAATTTACACCACGCTCCCCTTCGGCAACTCGATTTCGACATTCGAAGTGAACGGCCAGACCTTGCTCGATGCCATCGAATACGGCGTGAGTGTGGCCACCGACCCGGACAGCGACGGAACGGGACGTTTCCTCCAAGTTGCGGGCATGCGCTTGCTGTGGGATCCGGCAATGGAGACGGGCGCGCGCGTGGTAAGCGTTGAAATCGGAAACTACGAAAGCGGCTTCGTCGAATTGGATTTGGACGCCAGCTACCGCGTTGCCACCAATGGCTATATTCGTCAAGGCGGCGACGGCTACGAAATGTTGGCCGATGGGGCGGTGGCACCCTACGATTTCGGCATGCTGCTCAGCGAAGCCGTCACCCGCTACATCACCGCGCACTCACCCATCACCCAGGAAATCGACGGCCGCATCAGCCGAGCCGAATAGAGGGAAGGCGTCCTCCAACGAGAGCGGGACCGGGATTCATGGTATGTTCCCTCAGCCTGAGTGATTTTGCGAAGTGAAAGTGGTTCGAAAACTCCCTCGATACGCCGTTTGTCAAAAGGCAACACCGGGATGAGCGAATTTTGTAGCCTTTATTGAGCGAGCTTGTTTTTAGAGCATAGCGGATGACAAATTATCCGAACTACTCCTTTACGGCTCCAGCGAATAATTTCGCACGGGACAATTGACTTTCGCCGCTAATCGTTTTAATAATAACATGATTACGGCTCTTTGCATGGAGGCGACAGAGTTTCGCCGGGGTGTTGCTATCGCCTGGATATGAGGTGCACACGACGCTAGGCAAGATCTCCCCCACCTCCACCATTTTGCTTTATGATATCATATGTTTATGAATGTTATTTTGATGTGTGACTAAATAGTGCCTAGGAAATTCCAAGTTCGGAGGTCAGTAGAGATTTAATGAGTAGTTTTTCTGAAAGAATGAGACTTGTCAAGCCATCAAATATTTTCCAAATAGATAATATTAATGGTCCTCTAAGAAATGGGTTATGGGATTTCTTTACACAATATGTGTTTACATCGATGAGCACCCATCCTTATACAAAAGTATCTAGTAGTGTTATTGGAGGAAGCACAACCGATTACAATAGACGTCAATACTCGAAATATTTCCAACACCTATGGCATGATTTCTTTAAACAACCTATCGATTCAATTCCAAATACGAATCAATTAGTATATGATTTCATACGAGTTTGGTTTTTTAGGAATGCAGAGTGGTATAAAATCTATGATTTTTTAGAATTTGTTTTCAAGATTGGTTGGGTGGAAAATAATGAGGCTGCATTAGAATACCTGAACACTACCCTCGAAAGGGAGAATTCGGGGTATCGATTCATTGAGAACCAGTTTGTCCCAATAACAGATAGAACTGAAATCGCAGAAGTAGAAGAGGGGTTATCTGCAACATCCAGCAATTTTTTCAGCCCTGCAAAAGAGCACCTTTCAAGTGCAGTGCAAATGCTTTCGGATCGTGAAAACCCTGATTACCGCAACAGTATCAAAGAATCAATAAGTGCAGTAGAATCCATATCCAATATCCTTTCGGGGAAAAAGAACGGCGGACTAAAACCAGCCTTGAATGAACTGCAAAAGCAAAATATCCTTACACTACATCCTGCATTAAAATCTGGATTCGAGAATTTATATGGCTATACAAGTGATGATAGTGGAATCAGACATGCCTTGATGGGTGAATCAACTGCCCGATATGAGGATGCAAAATATATGCTGGTCGCCTGTTCCGCTTTCGTAAACTATTTAATTGCCCGAACTGCAATTTAACTACCCATCCAACCCCATAACCGCATCCCGTTTGACCTCCAGTGCCAGCTGCATATACCTCATTGTAGCCGGGCAGCAACGCTGGAGCCCGTCGGAGACGCGCTCCAACACGGGGTTTAGCCCGTGCCACCCATCATCGATCGAAGATGATTCGAGACTCAATCAGAATTGAAACGCCCTCCTACGGGGTATCCGGGGTATCGGGGGTGTCGCAGGCCACGCCGGGCTCCTTGGCGTCTTTGGCGCCAGTCCCGCAGACCACCGGGGGCGCATCGTCAACCGGGAAATCCGCAGACGGCGTACCCGGCAGCGCACCCAAACCGGGACAAGGCTCGCCGCGCAAAACCGACAGCGCCTGACGCAGCGACGACTCGGACTGCTCGCCCACCAGCCGCGCCACCTCCTGCTCCTCCGCGTCGAAAAAGACGAAGGTCGGCACGCCCACCAGGCGATGAGCTTCGAGGTAATGCCGGTTCTCCGGCTGCGACACGTCGATCTGGCGCACCAGCACCTTGTTGCCGTGACACTGACCGGCGATGCCGTCCACCAACGGGGCCATACGCTTGCAAATGCTGCAATCGGCCGAGTAGAATTCCACCATCACCGGCAGGCGGTCTTCCGGCTGACAATTCAAGGTGTCGGCCACCGCCACCGATTCGCCAGCGACTCCTGGAGAAGCCGCCGGCTGCCCGGTTCCGAAAATGAAGGAGGCGGCGATGATCAGCATCAGCGCGCCCACGGCCTTTTCGATGCGCGGCAGATAGGGGTTGATGCGCTTGAGCAGCCGCACGCCCGCCTCGGCGAACAAAGCCGTCAACAAAAGCGGCACGGCGAATCCCAGTCCGTAAACACCCAGGTAGGCGGCGCCCGTCAAGGGGCTGGACGTGGTGGAAGCCGTGTAGGTCAGCACCGATCCCAAAACCGGTCCCACGCAGGGCGACCAGCCCGCCGCGAACACGACACCCATGACAAATGCGTTGAACAAGCCGTAGCGCGTCTGCAGCTTGCGGTCGTCGCCACGCACGATGCGATCGAACAAAGGGATGTGGATCAGGCCGAGAAATTTCAAGCCGAACAGCAAAATCAGAATGCCGCCCAAAAGCCGGAGCGCCCCCTGGTTGGAGGATAAAAAGCCGCCCAACGCCGAGGCGGTCATGCCCAGGACGATAAACACCAGCAAGAAGCCGCCCGAAAAGGCGAAGGCGCGCGTCATCAACGCCCCGCGACCGGCCACGCCCCGGCCCAGTTCACGGATGTCGCCGCCGATGAGCGCCGACAGGTAAATGGGGATGAGCGGTAGCACGCAGGGCGTGACGAAGGTCACCAGTCCCGCCCCGAACAATCCGGCCCAACTGAAATCCATGGTCCGTTCCTTTCGCGTCTAAACGCCGGTCATCACCGCTCCGAACACGGCCCCATAGGCGGTGGTCAGATAGGGATTCGAGGTGATCGGGCAGCCGCCCGACTCGCAGCCGATAAAAAGATAGTAGGCCAAGCCGATCCCGGCTCCGATTCCCGCGCCGATCCCCAACCGGATCCAGCGCTTGCGGTTCATACTCATCGCATTCTCCTCGCTCAGTTGCTCGGCTGGTCGTCGGTCAATTCCAGCAGATCGTTTTCGATGATATCCTCGTAATAATGCTGACCGCGCACGCCCACCACCCGCTCGATGATCTGCCCGTTTTTGAAGAACAGGACGGTCGGCGTTCCCCGTACTCCCAGACGCGACATGGTCTTGGGGGCCGCACCGGTGTTGAGCTGGGTTACCTTGAGTTGGCCCTCGTATTTGCAGGCCAGACGCATGATCGTCGGGGCCAGGGTCGCACAGGGCTGGCAGCCTTGAGACCACACATCCACCAACACCGGAACGTCCGACTGGGCCACTTCCTGTTTGAAATTATCGTCACTGAGCGCCAACGGCTCTTTTTTGCAATCATCAAGTCCCAACCATTTCATGAATCCCATCGTGCACCTCCTAATTTCAAGCCTGTTCAGCCATTTGCATCGGTGTCTCGGCTTTTCCAAGCGCCCGTAAAACCGTATCGAGGAAGGCCTGTTCGGGCACCGCACCCTCGATCGGATAGTCGTCGTTCACCACACTGCGCGGCACCCCTCTTACATTGTAACGCTGGGCCAACTGCGGAAATTCCGTCGCCTCCACCATATCGGCGGTGATGTTGGGATTGATCAGCGCCATCTGGTGCGCAAGCCGCACCGCAGCGGGACAATACGGGCAGGAGGGAGTGACAAACACCTGAATGTGTACCGGATCTTCGATCCTGCGTACCTGCTCCTGCACGGCCGGGGAGAGTTCCACCGCACCGCTGCCCGCATCTTTCACCGCACCGACCAGACTGACAAACTCGTACCCGGCCGGGATGCCGAAAAAGCGGACGCCTGTATCCGTTCCATTCTCATCCGATACCACAATCGCCGGGACTTTGTCTATGCGATACTTGCCGGCGGTCTCCCGCTCCTCTTCGAAAGACACTTCCTTCACCGTAATCCGCTCGGATAAACCGCTCAGTTCGTCGAGCACCTGGCGCGTCTCGCCGCAATGCGTGCAATCGGTCTCGCGACTGAAGAACAAAAGCTGCACGGAACGAGTCAGCCCTTCGAATTCTCGAATCAAGGTTTGACGATCTTCTTCACGTAGTAATGACATAGCACACCTCCATTTTCATTGACGGTTTTCGTTCGATAAGGAATTGACACGATCGCTTTCGGCAGCGTCGTCGTCGTTGTGCGTGGATGCGTTAAGACCCCGCGCCAAGTCGGCCAACTGCCTGCGCAGATCGGTCACGGCGGGAAAACCCGCCAGATTGTCGTTATTCAGCATGAAAAGAGCCCGTTGCAGGTCGCCGCTGAGTAGCAGGCCCAGCCCTTTTGTCATGGGCGTATCGGCGCTGAGCATCACCTGGGCGAGAAACGGCTCGCTGTTGTTTTCAAGACAGCCGAGCGCATCCAGACCCGCTTTGCGAATCATGCCGTTCAATTCACCGGCCGCCTCTTCCAATCGCCCTTCGGCCAAACACGCCAGCACCAGTCGGCAACGTGCCGATTCGCTGTCGGGACACTCGGCCAGCAAGCGGCGATAGCCGTCGATGGCGCGCTTGAGGTCTCCGTTTAACAGGTAGCGATTGGCCAGCATTTCGTTCATAGCGTGCTCCTTTCACCCTGTAACTATAACAAGATCCGTGCCAATAGCTTACACCGCTGATATTACTGATATTTTTATCCAGTTGACAGCGAGACTGTTTCATGCTAGCTGTTACACGTTAACCATGTAGTTACAGATGAAACATACACTGTTACACTCGATGGAGAATGCCCCATGTCACCCACTTCCGTGGACCTGATCGCCACCCTGACCCGCGAGCCGGGAACCCTGCGACGCTTTCTCGATACCCTCGGCGACGCCATGTTCGTCATCGACCGCAACCAGACGATTGTTTTTTGGAATCGCCAGGCGGAAGACCTTACCGGCTACCCGGCCGCCGACGTGCTGGGCCGTCACTGTCTTGCGGGTATTCGCTGCCAGAACTGTTTGGAGCGCTGCAACCTGTTCGAAAAAGGCCAAATCGACAAGGCCGAGGTGGAACTCATCGCCCGCGACGGCCGCCGTCTGCAGGTGGAGAAAAGCGCCTTCGTGCTCAAGGACGAGGAAGGAACGGTGATCGGCGGCGTGGAACTGTTGCGCGACCGCACCGCGCTGTTGCAACGCATGGAAGAATGCCGCCTGCAACGTGGCGAGATCGAGACCCGCGAGCGCCTCAAAACGGCCATTCTGGGCAGTATTCGCGAAGGGGTGGTAACCATCGACCCTGAATGGCGTATCACGCATTTTTCCGGGCGTGCCGAGACGCTCACCGGCATTCAAAGCGCCGACGCACTGGGCCGTTTCTGTCACGTGGTCATCGGTTCGTCTTTATGCAAGAACGACTGCCCGGCCCTGCACTGTCTGGAGCACGAACAGCCGGAGGCCTCCCGGCTGACACGCATCCGGTCGCACGAGGGAGAATCGCTGCCGATCGTGGAGACGGCCGTTCCGTTGCGCGATGAATCGGGGACGGTCGTGGGTTCGGTGCTGCTGCTCGAAGACCGCCGCCTGCAAGCGGGTTTGTCCCCGGCCGAAAGCGGAGCGCAACTGATGGGCATGATCGGCCTCAGCGCGCCCATGCGGCAGGTTTTCCGGCTGATCGAGCAGGTGGCCCCCACCGACGCCACCGTGCTGATTACCGGCGAATCGGGGACCGGGAAAGAGATGGCCGCCCGCGCCCTGCACGGCTTGTCCCCCCGGCGCGATCAACCCTTCGAAGCGGTCAACTGCGCCGCCCTACCCGAGACGCTGCTCGAAAGCGAATTGTTCGGGCACGTGCGCGGCGCTTTCACCGGCGCAATCAAGGATCGGCTGGGACGCATCGAGACCGCCGAAAGCGGAAGCCTGTTCCTGGATGAAATCGGAGAGATGCCCGCGACCTTGCAGGCCAAACTATTGCGCTTTCTACAAGAACGCGATTTTCAACGCGTGGGCGAAAGCCGCACCCGCCGCGCCGATGTGCGCATCCTGGCCGCCACCAATCGCGACCTGCTCCAGGAGATCGAAGCGGGGCGTTTTCGCCACGACCTCTACTACCGGATCAAGGTGATTCCTTTGCACTTGCCACCCCTGCGCGAGCGCAGCTCCGATCTGCCGCTGCTCGCCACACGACTTTTAGCGACGATATCGGAAGACCGGGGCCGCAGCGGTCTTACGTTCACGCCTCCCGCACTGGCCCGACTTTCCGCTTACGCCTGGCCCGGCAACGTGCGAGAACTGGTCAACGTCATCGAATACGCCGTGGCCCTGGCTCCCGGTCGTCGCATCCGCGCCGAAGATCTGCCGCCGGAACTCGCAGACCAGCCCATCCCCCGCTACCGCCCCGAATCCGTCATCGCCGACGACGAAGCCGGACGCATCCGCGACGCCTTAAGCCGCAGCAACGGCAATCGCAGTCAAGCGGCACGAGCCCTCGGCATGAGCCGGGTTACACTGTATCGGAAAATGAAAAAGTATGGACTGCAGTAAACGGACGTTGTAAAAAAGATGTCTTATCGCGGTATTTCAGCTATTTCTTGCTCTTTCCATCCAGATCATCCACCATGCCCGACTTGGCCCGGGCAATACGCTCCATGCGTTCGATGGCCTTTTCGATATCACTGAAATCTTTGGGGATTTCCTCAATTTCTTCTTCGGCCGCCGCTTCTTCTTTCTTGGTACGCTGCGCTTTCGTCGCTTCCTTCTCGGCCTTTTCGGCTTTTTCCATCGCGGCCATTTCGGCGAACAGATCATCCTCGTCGGATTCCGCCGGGCTTTCCTCCGCTGCGGCTACCGGCTGCGGATCTTCTTCGGTTTTCGATTCCGCCACCATCTCGGCAAACAAATCCTCCGCCACCTGCTGAGTCTCGTCACTCGAATTCTTCGTATTCAACTGTGTGATAAGCGAATCCACCTCATCCATGGCCTCTGCGGCACTCAAATGATGATCAAACTCCTCGTCTTCTGCAAGATCGTCTTCCGACTCGATCTCGGAAGCGATGCTTTCCATACGATTGATCAGTCGATCGACATCGTCCATTTCGACCGCTTTCTCGGTAACACTTCTTACGGCTTCATTCGTGACCGGTCCGGTCTCGGGTTCAGGCTCGGGCTCGGGTTCGGGCTCGGGTTCGGGCTCGGGTTCGGGCTCGGGTTCGGGCTCGGGTTCGGGCTCGGGTTCGAGCTCGGGTTCGGGCTCGGGCTCGGATTCGGGTTCAGGTTCAGGTTCAGGCTCGGGCTCGGGCTCGGGCTCGGGCTCGGGTTCGGGTTCGGGTTCAGGTTCAGGCTCGGGTTCAGGCTCGGGTTCGAGCTCGGGTTCAGGTTCGGGTTCGAGCTCAGGTTCGAGCTCGGGTTCGAGCTCAGGTTCGAGCTCGGGTTCGGGTTCAGGTTCGGGCTCGGGTTCGGGCACAGGCTTGAGTTTGGGAGCGGCTGGGGCGGGTTTGCTAGCCGCCACTTCGGCTCGATCCCTGGCCAAACGCCGCACACGAATGACTTGCCAAACCAATAATAGCAGACCCAACAATAACAACACTCCCACACCGACGGTAATCAGCGTGGTTTTGGAAATGCCCAGATCGAATCCACTCCCACCGGAGCCTTCGGTCACAGTTGCATGATAATTGAACGCCTTAGACTGTGCCAGGCAAAGAATCGACTGCGGATTCAAACGCACGGACAAAGTCAGGGAATAAGCCCCGTCCTCCTGTATGTTCGGAAACACCGCCTCATACACATTCGCAGCGCTCTCTTTCACCGACACACTACGCACGGCACCACCGGGAGTCGTCAGTTTCAATTGAAACGGTTGCGCCATATCTCCGATGCTCGGCAGACGCTCCGCCCCATCCTCAATGTCGTCGTCCAAAAGACGAGTCGATACGTGAAAACGGAATGGCACCGACTCCCCCTGACCGAACTCACCACTGAGCGTTTCAAGCGTAACCCAGGGACCGGCGGCAATACGCAACGCCGAACTACGCTCGCGAACAAACGTGTCGGCCTTGGCGCGCACCCGTACCGTATAGAGGCCCGCTTTGCGTTGACGTTGAGGCAAAAAAGCTCCGGCCCAATAGCCGCCCGGTTCGCGATCCACCTCACGCCCCTTGCACGCGTGGTTCGATGTCTCAACATCCGCCAGATAGATGGATTCCAAGACATCGCCGGCTTCATCCACCAACTCCGCCGATATTTTCAGATCAATGGGCAGTCCTTCACCCTTTTCCCCCATATCCACACGCGCCAGCACCGGAATCGGCTCATCTTCATGATAAAGCGAGCGAACGGCGGGCATCTTCAACTGAATATTGGTGAGAATCACCACATTGGCATTTTGATCCTCGATGCCTTCCAAGCGCCACTCGCCGGAAATAGGATGCGGAATCGTGACCATCTGGTAGGAGTCGTTCCCTCCCCAGCGCATGGTTTTGCTTCGCTTGCGCTTGGCGAAGCGTTTGCCTTTGGGATCGTAGAGATACAAGCGAGAAGAACGCTTCACCGACTGAATAACCACCGTCGCTTCGTCGATAGCCGCATCGATGCGAAAACGCCCTTGATTGACCGGCGCCATCTGGGGCGCGGCGATTTCATTGAAGATTTTAAAATAGACCTTCGAGATCTGTTCGGGTCGTTCGATGCGAAAGAATTGTCCGCCGGTCTGCCCGGCCAGCCGACTCAGCAGATCGTTATCGGCGAAACGACCGAAGCCGATTGTGTAGACCGGGATCCCCAACTTGGTGAAACGTCCGCCCAGTTCCTGAAGGATCGTTTCACGAGAAGCAACTTCGACCGGCGTATCGCTTTTAGCGTCGTTGTCCAGATCGACCCGCCCATCGGTCAGGAGAAGCACCGCACGTGAAAAACCGGGACGACTGGTAAACAGATCGAACGTGCCTTTGAGCGCCTTTTCAATATCGGTAAAACGCCCTTTGCGCGTCAATCGCTTGATTTCCCGAATAAGACGGCGCTTGCTCCGATCTTTCTTCATCGGTTCGAGTGCCTGGATAGCCCGCGTCTTGTCGGCAAAGGCCACCACACCGAGGTGGTCGTTCGGCTGTTGCAGGCGCACGAACATCTCGGCCGCCTGTTTGGCCAAACTGAGCCGATCGTTTTTTCGCATGGAACCCGAATCGTCGAGCAGGAAAACGGTTTCGCGTCCGGATGCGTCCGCCGCGGCGGCGGAATGCACAAATCCACCGCCTATCAACAGCAGCGTCATTGCGACCAACACCGGAATCATCCGTGTCATACTTGAAGCCTGTCGGTTCGAGTTATTTGCTCACTTTGGCAATCTTCTGGGCGATCAATTCTTTCGTGAACGGCTTGACCACATAATCCATGGCACCAGCCTTGATGCATTCGAGCACCATCTCTTTTTCAGCCTCCGACGTACACATCACCACGGGTATATGCTTGGTGTTTTCCATGCCTTTGAGTTGCTTCAGGGTCGTTACGCCATCCACTTTCGGCATGTTGATGTCCAGCATGATCATATCAAAACCCAGATCGTGCTCTTTTAGCTTTTTCAAAGCATCGAGCCCATCCTCGGCTTCCACCACTTCATCAGCACCCGCTAAAAGAATCGTCTTTTTAATGATCTTACGCATCGTGCTGGAATCATCGACCACAAGAATTTTCATCGTATCCTCCCGATAAACGGAAATAACCTCAAGCGTTGCTGTTTTTCAGCCCAACGGCCAACTCAAACTCCCCGATATCCGGCAACTCGAAGCTGACGGTCACCACCTGGACATCCTTGGGAACCGACATGAAAAATTTCTCACCATGCATAATCGAAGGTAGTGATATCATGATCTTGGAATCAACAATCAACGCTTTCGCCGCCCCTGCGATAATATTGAGAATCTCACCAATCGCATCATAGACTTCCTCACCGCTTTCCGTTACCGGCTCTCCGATAAAGTTGCTGACCACGGCCAGTGAAACGTCCAGATTAAAGCTTAGCGACACCATACCTTGAGCATCACCCGACAGACCGATCAGAGCGCAAATATGCGATTGCGCTACCGGAGGCAATTCAGCCCGTACGTTTTTCGGCTGCGGAACGACATCAACCATCGTATCGAAACATTCTATGGTGGCCTGAATAAACGGCTTAACAAACTTTTCGATCATACTCACGATTTACTCCCGGTTATGCGTCAAGATCGATATGAAATCTTTAACAGCCTTTACCGCCTCCCCAATCCAGTCCACGACGATTTACCATTTCAACATCAATTTCGGAGACAGCCTCGTTATTTAGACTATCGTCCTTATGCCGCGCAATCTTTACCGTTTTGTGGCCCGTCTTCCAATTTTCCCCTTTGCCGCCACTTTCTTTCTCTCTTTAAGGTAACGAAACATTGCATAACTTCGAATTTATCCGTCGCTACCCGATTCCAAATTATGTTCAACATATTCATCCGATTTTTAGCCGCACCTTCCTAAAAAGAGATTCTTTGAAACGATTCTCTTCCTTCTCAGTTCGATTGTAGATGATAAATCGAAGCGCCGCCAATGCAATTATTAGAATTTTTAGAACCTTCAGAGGCGCTGAGTGTCTGATTTCGCTGCTTTGCCACGCACATTTAGCTCGATTTTTCCCTCTTTCGGGATTTTACGCCGCTCAATTGTTAGGACATTGTTAGAAGGATCCGGATTTTCACGGTGAAGAGAGTTTTTACCTCGTTGTCACTTTTATGATCCCTATCACAAACCCGACAGGACTGTTTATACCTGTGTTTTCAAATATTTATAAAATTGTTGTAAACATTGAAAGATATATTTAAAGAAAATCGGAAAACAGACGTTATCTATGGCAACTGGGTATTTAGGCAATGTGGCATTCGATGGACAGGGCCGGGGAAAACAGCGTTCGTTAACAAGCCCCGGAACAGACCTGACGATCGAAATTGGAGCCAAGAAACTCGACCCCGCGTTTGTGAAACTGTCGCGCATGGGCCTAGCTGTATGAGAGTAGACGTGGGTTGGCCTGGTCGTTATCGATGTTGCGTTTAATTAGGCTGCTTTCTTTAAAACTACTCTCATGGAGGAGAAATCATGGCACCGTGGAACAAACTGGGACATGGAAAAATGCAGAACCTGCTCGTCTCGGCCATTCCGAAACCGGCGTTTACGATCAACGAAGCAGGCAAAGTGACCTACTGGAATGAAGCTTTAGCGGAACTGACCGGCCTCTCCGCTGTCCAGATGCTCGGCAAACCGGCCTCGGATGGCTTTCGCGGTATGCGCTCTACCCCTGCCGACCAAGCGCTTAAACATGAGCGGGAAGATATCATCGAAGCTTTTGATATAATACATCCGTCCAGCAAAGAGACGTTCACGGTCCGCTTCCAGGCAAAGCCGGTATACAACGGCAAACCCAACCCCATCGGCGCGGTCGGAGTCTTGGATGCGGGCAGCAAGTGGGAAGAGCTCTATGGCGAGCTCAGTCAATCGATCAACGCTCTTCCTACCCCGATCATGCAGATCGACACCAACTTCAATGTCACTTACATGAACGATTTCGGGGCCAAACTAGTGGGATTGACACGTGAAAGCGTTGTCGGCAAAAAGTGTTACGAGCTGTTCAAAACCCCCCATTGCAACACACCGGAATGCCGCTGCAAGCAAGCCATGGAAACCGGTGACGTTCGCACGGGCGAAACCGTTGCCGACCCCAGCGGTCTCAATCTACCGATCCAGTACACCGGCGGTCCCATCCGCGATAAAGACGGCAAAATCATCGGTGCCGTGGAATACGTGGTGGATATCACCGAGACCAAAGCCGCGATGGAAGACGCCCTGATCAAGGTCAGCTACCTCGATAGCATCCCCACTCCGGTGATGGTGATTGACAAGCAATTCTCGGTACGCTACATGAACAAAACCGGCGCCGGACTCCTGGGTGCGGACCAGGAATCCCTCAAGGGGCGGAAATGCTACGATCTGTTCAAAACGCCGCACTGCAACACCGGCGATTGCCGCTGCAAACAAGCAATGGACAGCAACGATATCCGCAACGGCGAAACCGTCGCCGACCCGCATGGTCTGAACATGCCTATCGAATACACCGGTTCACCGGTGCGCGACACACAAGGCAATGTCATCGGTGCGCTCGAATATGTACTCGACATCAGTGAACGCAAGAAATGCATCGTCAATGTCATGGATCTTGCACAAAAAATGGCTGCCAATGATCTGAGCTCGCAAATCGACACAAGCGGGTATAGCGGCGACTTCCTGGAAATCATGCGAAATCTCAATTCAGCGGTTACCGCTCAGAACAAAGCCATGATTCAAGTAGCCGACTCGGTCACGCAGATCGCCGCCGCCAGCGACCAGATCGCGCAAGGTTCGCAGGGCGTAGCCTCGGGAGCATCGGAACAAGCCTCGTCCCTGGAAGAGACATCCAGTTCCCTGGAAGAAATGTCCAGCATCGTGGCCCAAAACGCCGACAACACCCATCAGGCCAAAACCAAGGCGAGCCAAGCCAAAGACGCCGCCGACCGTGGCAGCGAGGCCATGAACGAGATGATGGCCGCCATGACACAAATCCGCTCGGCCGCGGTGGGAACCGCCCAGATCATTCGCGACATCAACGAGATCGCCTTCCAAACCAACCTGCTGGCGCTTAACGCGGCCGTGGAAGCGGCGCGCGCGGGTGAAGCGGGACGCGGTTTCGCGGTGGTGGCCGAGGAAGTACGAAACCTCGCCGGCCGCGCCAAAGACGCCGCCAAAAAGACGGAAGAACTGATCAACCAGTCCATGACCCTGGCGGAAGGCGGCGAAAGCATGTCGAAACAGGTGCATGGAAACTTGGGAGAAATTGTCAATGGTATCGGTGAAGTAACCAGTATCGTCGATGAAATTACCGCCGCCAGCGCTGAGCAGTCCCACGGTATCGATCAGGTCAACTCGGCGATCAGCCAGATGAACCTGGTCACTCAGCAAAACGCCGCCAATGCCGAAGAGTCGTCCAGCGCTTCCGAAGAACTATCGAGCCAGGCGCAAGAGTTGAACTCGCTGGTCGGCCGCTTCAAGTTGAACGGCTACCAAGCCAAGACACACAAACGAAACACCCCCCAACGGATGTCGAATTTCTCCGCCCCCGAGAAAAAAAGCGGCATCCATGTCAGCCCCCGCGATATTATCCCCTTAGAGGATGATCCTGATTTGCAAGACTTCTGAGAGGCTCCACTCTCCACGGGCGGCGGCTTTGTTCCGCCGCCCACCTTCCTTTTGTGCAACAAAACAGCTTAACCGGTTTGTTTACCGGCCAGTCGCAGACTGTTCAATACCACCGTCACACTGGAGATAGCCATGGCACCCGCCGCCATAGCGGGATGCAGATCGCGGATAAACCCAGGCAAGCTTTCGACCCCGTGAAACAGTCCCGCCGCCACCGGAATCAACGTGACATTGTAAAAGAAGGCCCAAAATAGATTTTGCCGAATCGTCACCATCGTTTGTCTGGATAGGTGGATGGAGCGGACGACTCCCAGCAGATCCCCACCCACCAACGTGACGGCAGCGGTTTCCTTGGCGACATCCGCTCCCGATCCGATGGCGATGCCAACATCCGCTCGCGCCAGGGCCGGTGCGTCGTTGATACCATCGCCGACCATGGCCACGCACACACGTCCCTCGTTCTGTTCACGCAGCACTTCAGTTTCTTTGCCGTCGGGTTTGACTTCGGCCAATACGTGACGAATCCCCACCTGAGACGCGACGTTTTCCGCGGCGACGCGCCGATCGCCGGAGAGCATCACCACCCGTAATCCCAAACGCTGCAAACCCGCCACCGCCTCCGCTGCACCGGGCTTGGGAGGATCGGCCAACGCCACCAGCAAAGCAGGCCGACCGTCCACGGCAGCCAACACCAGCGACTTGCCCTCCCCTGCCAACCGCGCCGTAGAGTCGATCACCTCCGCCGTCTGCCGGGCAGGCGAAAACGATTCGGGACGCCCCACCCACAAGTCATGATTGTCCACCCGCGCCGTGACGCCGACGCCGCTCGTTTCAAGCGCGTCCTGGGAACTCAACTCGGGGAGTCCGCGCCGCTTCGCTTCTTCGACGATGGCCAATGCCAGAGGATGGCCGGAAGCCCGTTCAGCCCCCGCCGCCCAAGCCAAGGCTTCCGCAACCTCGAAATCACCCAAAGACAGGACATCCGTCACCTGTGGCCGCCCGGCCGTAAGCGTTCCAGTCTTGTCCAGCAGAACCGTCTCGATGCGTCCCGCACGCTCAAGCGCCGCACTGTCTTTGAATAAAATACCTTGTTGCGCGCCCTTGCCCATCCCCACCACGATCGCCGTCGGCGTGGCGAGTCCCATGGCACAGGGGCAGGCGATCACCAAGACCGCCACCATGCGAATCAGAGCCGGGGTGAAATCGCCACCGACGCTCCACCAGACCAGAAACGTGATGAAGGCGATGACGAGGATAGCCGGGACGAATACCGCCGCCACCCGATCCGCCAGTCGCTGCATGGGAGCCTTGCTTCCCTGAGCGCGCCGGACCAGCCGCACGATCTGCGCCAGCAACGTTTCGCGTCCCACGGCTTTCGCCTCGATTTCTAGCCGCCCCTGATGATTCAACGTCGCCCCGAAAACCGGGTCGCCGGGCGTTTTGTCCACCGGGATGGGCTCGCCGGTTATCAAACTTTCATCCACCGCCGAGGTACCGGCCAGCACCACGCCGTCCACCGGCAAACGTTCGCCGGGACGCACGGCCAGCCGGTCGCCCACCCGCACCTGCTCCACACGCAGTTCCAACTCACGACCATCGGCCTCGATGCGTCTGGCAACGGGCGGTGCGAGGTCCATCAACGCACGAATCGCCCCGGAGGTCTTGCCGCGCGCGCGCGCCTCGATCCATTTGCCCACCTTGATGAGGGTGATGATCATGGCCGAGGTTTCGAAATAAACATGTCCGTTGAGTCCCGGAGCAAGCCAGACAACAAGCGAGTAGACATAGGCCACACTGGACCCCAACGCCACCAGCACATCCATGTTGGCCACGCCGGAACGCAGGCTTCTGAAACCACCGACATAATAACCCCAGCCCACGTACAACTGCACCGGCGTCGCCAGCAGGAAGAACAGGGTATTCACCCAGTCAGCCTGCGCCCAGTCGCCCCAAACCCCGAAGTCGCGCCCCATACTGATCACGAATAACGGCACGGTCAACAGCAAGCCCACCGCCAGCGCGCGCCCTTCGCGTTTCAGTTCGGCCGCACGGGCCGCCTGCTCTTCATCGGGTCCGTCATCCTCGTCGGCGGTTTCGACCAACTGGAAACCGGCTTTGGCGACGGCCTTGGACAACACCTCGAAGTCAGCCTGTCGCGGGTCGTAACAAACCTCGACCCGTTCGGTGGCCAGATTGACCGCCGCCGACGCAACTCCGGGAACTTTGCGCAAAAGCGTCCGCTCCACGTTCATGGCACAGTTGGCGCAGGTCATGCCGATCACGGCGAATTCGGCGCGACAGTCGCCGGAAACCTGATTTTTTGAAGATGTCATGGCGGCTTCGGTCTCACGCCGCCGGGGGATAGCCGATTTCCTTCAAACTCTCGACGATGCCGTCCCAACTGGCCGGGTCGTCCCAGCGGACGGTCACCTGTTTGGTCGCGGAGTCGATATCAACCACGTCGATTCCGGGCTGATCGCCCAGTTCGTTTTTGATAGCCAGGGCGCAATGACCGCATGAAATATTCGGAACTACAAATGTTTTCTCGTTCATCGCTTCATCCTTTCAACCAATATGCATCCTTACCATACTGAAAGTAGGATACCGATGCAAGCCAGTCTATTTCGGATTTTGTCACGCCCAAAAAAACAAGCCGCCCGCAGGCGGCTTAAAGGTAACATTCAGGATGCGGTCCTTCGAAAGATCAGGCGGTCAATTCCTCCCGCGAACGCCGTGCGATATTGCCCGCCACCTTGACCAAAACCACGATCAAAAAGACCGTACCGACCAGGAACGTGGCCAGGAATATCCCGAACATGCCCCACTGAGTAAGCACCGGAACGTCCGACAGGCTGAACGATGACACCAGGTAGGCCAAGCGCACCTGATCGCGAAAAGCAGCCATGAATGCAACGCCGAGCAGCAACAACGTCGCCGATGCGACGGGGAATAACAGCGCGCTGCGCCCGAGAGACAAACCGGCCATCGTCACCGCCACCGTCACCAGAATGACCCCGGCTCCCAGCAGAAGAAGCGGCATCCCGCTGAAGGCCTGCGCCGCCACCGTCTCGGGCAGCGTGAGCGCCACGGCGATACCGGCGAAAAGTTCCAAAACCAAGCCAACCACCATCGCCTTGATTCCGAAACGCTGCGAGGCCCGTCCTTCTTCGGACAGCCCCCAGCGCAACAACACGGTTCCGCGAAAGATCAACCCCAGCCCGGCCACGGCCAGCGCCGGAACGATAAACAGCAGAAAGCGCGGAATCAGGGTCGGTTCGTCGAGATTGAGATTGGCCCCGCTCGGATCGGCGGCATAGATGGCGCTCCACTTTTCCGGGGTGAGCGTCAGGGTCAGGTTGTTGACATAGATGAAACCCACGGCCAGCATGCCCGCGAATCCGATGGCGATGGGCAGCCAGGGCAATTCGCCGGGGTGGCTTACGCGGGTCAGCTTGTGGTAGTAGAAGGCGGCATACGCCATGATCAACAGCGGAATCACCATGATCCAGAAGACCCCGAGCAACACGGAGGTGGAGTAGAACATCTGGCCGTACATCACCTGGACGAACAGCAGCGGCGGAATGCCGAAGGTTACCAGATACGAGAATCCCAGCGGCAACGAACCGCCCAGATAGCGCGCCTGTCCATCTGCATGCGCGCCCTTGCGAACGCGCGTCCACAAGTACAGCCCCGCACCCCCAAGGGTGAAATTCATGGCCAACAAGTGGATCGCCAGCGTGAGATAGGCCAACAGTTGGAGGAACAGCGGCGGCACCGGATAGCCGAGTGGATCGGCGGAAGGCATGATCACCTGGGTGACGGTTTGCTGCCAGCTGTGTATCAACGTCAACGCGGTCATGGCAACACCCCCTCTCCGGTCGGCTGAACATCGGGCTGATTTTCGGGAGACTCCTTCGCAGGCACCGGGTCGTTCGCCACAGCGGGGGAAGGCACGGCCGCTTCCTTTTCGAGCTTGGCGACCTCCTTGGCTTTAAGCACCGCCAGAATTTCGGAGGCCGTTTGTTTTTCCCCCTCACTCTGCAGCGAGATCAGATAAGCGGACAGCGCAGCTTTGTCTTCCCGAGACCCCTGAAACGGCGGCATGACGCCCTGGGTGGGCATGGTCTGGTCGAGCCAGGAATACCCGAATTCGCCACTCCAGTTGACGGTACGCGTCGTCAGCGAGCGATAACCGTTCAAAGTGTGGCAGTTGGCGCATTGCAGCCGGAACAACCACTCGCCGTGCTGTGGACTCAACGCTTCCACCGGCGGATCCCAGCGGGACGCCTCGAAGTAAGGCTTGGCCAGATACCCCGGCTCATCCGCCTTGTGTTTCCAAAGTGAGTTGGAGTAGAGATAGCCGTAAACCACGTATGGCTTGCGCGCCATTTCACGGAAGAACTCGCCGCCCATAATACCCAGCAACGCCACCAACAGCAACGCCACCGCCGCCGCGCGGGTCAAAGCCTGGGGCCGAATGGCCAATAGCAACGCACTGAGCATGATCACCGCACCGGACACACTCAGCAAAATGGCATAGGTCGTGATGGATTCCATTTTGCCGCCCATCACGCCCGTCACGCCTCCCGTGACCAGCTTCACCGTGTTTTCGGGTAAGGCCGTCCAATACCAGTAGGCGAAAATCGGAATCAAAAAAGCAGCCGGGATGACCCACTTCACACAGAAATGCACGATGCGGGTTTTGAATGCTTCGTGCTCGATGCGGCTGGCAATCACCAACCCGCCGAGTCCGGCCAGCAAAAACATGATCAGGGTACGCCCGAACAGCATCGGCCAGTAGGTTGGATTGAAGAAGCCCTCATACACGCTGGGATTTTCGAGCGTCCAGTTGCCCGGCGTGAGCATGAAGCCCAAGATCCCGACGATGATGAACAGCGAGAACCAGCTGATAACGAAATAGGCACCGGACAGAAACACCTGCATGCGGCGCGAGTTGGCCTTCCAACCGTAGTAGTAGAAGTACAAAATGGTCAGTTCAGCCAGGAACACCACCCACTCCGCCGCCCAGGCGAAGACGAACTGATGGATCAGGAGGCTGGTGGCCTCGGGGCTGGCGAGTTGAATCGAGAACCAGATACCCACGCCGGTGATAGCCCCGAAAACGGTGGTAAACACCAGGAAAAAGGTGAGAAATTTATGCAGCCAGGCACGGATGCGGTCGCCGTCGGGATCGTTTCCCGACCACCACTCGGCCACGAACAGAAACGCCCCGCCCCCAACGGCGAAATGGGAAATCAGCACGTGGATCACGGCGATAATCGCCACGACAATTCCGCTGCCCAGGAAAGGAAGGTCCCAAACCGGATAATTCATCGCTGTCTCCTCTCCTTCATTTAGATAGCCAACCCCAGATCGTGAACGACAGGATCACGACCAGGAGAGCGAAACCGGCCCGCGAAATCATCTTGCCGCGCTGATCGGCTGGGACGGATCGGTCGACAAACGGCAGCATAACCGCCGCCGCCGGAATCAGACCCGTCAACGCCATCCCCACGAATTCCAGCGACCCCGGGAACAGCTTCAGCACCTGGAAGGGAAACAGGAAATACCACTCCGGTTTGATCCCCAAAGGCGCCGGGGCGAAAGGATCGGCTTCCGGCTCCAAGGTACGCGGCAACAGCGCCGAGAGCGCCACGAGCAACACCCCCAAGAACAGCCAGATGGGAATCTCGCCCACCATGAACTCCCAGAACTTGTGGTAGCGCTTCTTCTCCGGCGGCTGCGCGGCGAAACTGTCGGGTTCACTGACGCCTTGCACCTGAATGAAAAAGAGGTGCAAGCCCAGAAGGCCCATCAAGGTCAGCGGCAGCAAAAAGACATGCAACATGAAGAATCGACCAACGGTATCAAGGGTGATATCGGGACCGCCACGGGCGATGTCGGCCAACAGGGGTCCGATCAACGGGGACTTCTCCAGTTCGCCGATCCCGACGCGGGAGGCGAAAAACGCGACGTCGTCCCAAGGCAGCATGTAGCCCGAAAAACCGAGCGTCATGGTCAGGGCCAGCAGCCCGATGCCGGTCAGCCAGGTAAATTCGCGCGGGGCGCGGTAAGCCTTCATGAAAAAGGTGCTGAAGAAATGCAGCGCCAGAATCAAGATCATCAGGTTGGCGCTCCAATGATGCACACTGCGAATCAACGCCCCGAACGGCACTTCCATCACGATGCGCTGCACCGACTGCCAGGGCTGGCCCGGTTTGTAGTAGATCATCAGCAGGATGCCCGTGACGACCTGCACGATGAAGAAAAACATCGCCGCGCCACCCATGGTGTACCAGATGCTGTGACGATGCACCGGGACTTTCTTCTTGAGCATCCAGGCAATCAGCGGCCAAACGGGGAAGCGTCGCAAAACGAAGCGCGCCGCCATACCCGTGGGCTTGTCGGAGGGAGGAAGTTGCTGTTCCGCGTCTTCCGGAACGTCGGCGAAACGTGGGTCCAGTTCCATGGATCGGTCCTTTCGCGTCGCCTGGTTCAGGCCTTCAAGGGTTTCACGCGTTCGACGTACAGGACGCCGTCGGCTTCGACCAGCTTAAGCGGAGTAAGCGGTTTGGGGGGAGGCCCGGAGACGTTCTTGCCGGTGAGGTCATACAGACCGCCGTGGCAATGGCACTCGATGTGGTCGCCCGCAAAGGTCACGTTACAGCCGGCGTGGGTGCATTTCGCATCCAGCGCACCGGTAGTGCCGTCGGGACGGCGAAAAACCACCAGCCCACGACTGCCATAAGCCCCGCTCTTTCCCATGCCCGGTTTAAGGATATCGGCAGGCACGATGCCCTCCACCTTCGCCCGGCCATCCTCGCCGAACGGATCGGGCGCGGGAATGGGACTGATATAGCGAATCACGGGATAGGCGGCGGCACCTACCCAGACCACCGTCGCAACTCCCGTCAAGGCCAGAAAACGGCGACGACTTTTGTTTGCCGCCGTCTGCTCGTTATGCTCGGACATGCTCCTTACCCCTTCCGCAGTCATTCGTATATCGGATCGTATTGTGGCAGCCGATGCCGTTACATCGGCGAAAAACCGTTCGCCGCCCAATAGGCCTCTTTCAACATGTCCTGCTGGGCCGACAACGCATCGTAATGCCCGGCTTCCCAGGCTTCCAATTTGGCGTAAAACCTTTTGACCACCGGGTCGACGGCTTCGGCGGCGCGTTCCCGATAAAATTTCTGCGCACTCATTTCAAGTTGCATCCCCACCGAGAGGACGGTCATTTCAAAATGGGCCTCGTCGATACGATCTTTAATCGCATCGGAGAAAATGGGGCTGCCGCCCTTTTTGGTATCGGGGTCATGCAACTGCGTGTTGGCATCGGCCTTGCCGGTCGAACGGATAATACTGGCCTGCGTTTCCAGAAAACGCATATGAACCAGCTCATCTTCGGCCAACTCGGTGAAAACTTCCTTGCCCTGCGGGTCCTGGGTGGTCATGGCCGCCATCCGATAGAAATGGTGCCCTTCATTTTCCGCTTTGATCGCTTCCGCCAATCCGTCCAGAACAAGTTGCGTGCTCGCATCCATTCAAGAACCTCCGTTATCGGCCTATCCATTCATACCCACGCCGTCTCAATCGAGCATCCAACACACTACCGGAAATCGGACTTCGGCCACCCGCGCTCCGGCACCCGGATGCTTATATGTGATAAATATTCGTGAGAGCCTGGCTCAACATGGCAACGTGGTCCATTTCCTCTTGGATTATCGAACTGATACGATCTATTCCCCAATTTTCGGGGATATGATCGCGAATCCCCATATAGTACACGACCGAATCCTTTTCCCGCTGGATCGCCAGATGCAGGATGTCGTCGATGGACGCCGATTTCAAGGCTAGTTCAGTGGCGTCCTCGCTCATGTCGAACACGCTTTGCGACGTTAAAGCTTCCATGAAAGCACTGTTGGTTTCGCTGAGGTCGAACGATGCCGGATCGAGCTTCTCCTCTTCCAGCTTCGCGCGCATATCGGCGAAGGTCGCGGCGTGGTCATCCTCCATGGCGGCCAGGTTGCTCAACAGGCGACGGGTGTTTTCATCCCTGGCCATTTCGGCGGCCTGACGATAAAAGCGACCGCCGTTTTCTTCGATTCGCTCGGCGGTCCGGTAGACCTCCAAAATATTGATTCGTTTGCTCATGCGTTCCTCACAGGTGTCAAGGCGATCACAGCCTACCAGACTTCCGGATACCCGATATCGACAAAGGCTTTTTCAAGCTGATGCTTGTGCCCAAGTTCCATATTGGCCAGATTCTGGTAAACACTGACCATTTCGGGATCGTCGAACAACTGCGCCATACCGGTATAAAATTCCACCGCTTCCTGTTCCTTTTTCATGGCCAGGGCAATGGCGTCCGCCGGTTTCATATCAAAGCTGAGCTCCGGCAACTCGACCGATTCAGCCACCTTGTAATCAGGTGGGGCGGTCATCTTATGGGTCAGCGTGGGATCCCCTTTCATCTTCCAGAGCAGTTCCTCGTGACCCTTTTCCTGTTCCGCCAAGCGCCGAAAGATATCTTTCACCGTCGGATTGTCGACGCGCTCGATCACACCGGCATAAAACCGATGTGCCTCCTGCTCGCTCCGAATCGCTCGCTGAAACAGAACATCCATCTGCGCCATGTCCATCACACACCTCGCAACCTAGGGTTTCCGTTTAGAAATCACATGTAAACACTTTGCATGACTACGTTTTTAGGGAGTTTACACAACATGCCCAATGGAGGTCAACCCCAATGATCAGAATTTTCTTGAAATTATTCCAGATATGGCAGCGAGCAGCGGAACCCTGTCAAAAGACACGCGTAAACCGTAACACATCCAAAATGCCGACCGTTGTTGCACGGGATAAAAAAGACAACAATTGAACTTACCGCAGCCTTGTTTTAATTGCCCGCCTTTGGTATTCTCCCGATGGGTTTAGAACTCGACGATTCGTTAATGAGGTTGAACCAGATGCCGCAAGCGCGCCGCTCTATCGACATTCATGCGACGGCGGAGTCCGTTTTCCACGCCATAACGGACTATGCGCGCTATCCCGATTTTCTTCCGGATGTTACCCGAGTCGAAATCGTGGACCGCCAGGAACACGTAAAAGTGGTCACCTTCGAACTGAATCTGTTCAAACTGACGATCATCTACACCTTGCGCATCGTCGAAGAACCGTTTCGCCGCCTGCACTGGACGCTGGTCGACAGCAACTGGCTGAAGAAAGTCGAAGGAGGATGGGAGCTGGAAACCCTGAACCGCCAAATCACGCGCGCTACCTACATCCAGGAATTGAAAATCAAAGGACTGATGCCACGAATCGTCTCCACCAAGCTGGTCGATTTCAGCCTACCGGCCATGCTGCAACAGTTCAAAGATACCATCGAGGGAAAAGCCTGATATGTCGCGACTGCCGATCCTTTTTCTGCTGGCCGTCCTGCTACTGGGCTCGACTTTCGAGGCAGCCGGGCAAACAGCCGGTCGCCGCACGGCCGGTCCCGTTCCACCCACAACAGCGGCTATCGAACCAAGCGCACATATGCCCGAGGCGGATATTCTCGCTCCCTCGTGGCGACTGCCCGCCAAACACGGCCCGCGTGACGTCTCGACGCTTTATGAAAACACCCTTGACCTCGTGCGCCGCCAGGCCTGGGACGCCGTCGAGCGCCGCCTACTTCATCTGCGCGAAAGCCCCCATGCCAAAAACTGGAATCATCGCAGCCGCTTACTGCTGGCCTATGCCGCCATCCGACAAGGACGCGATGCGGAGGCCGTCCGTTGGCTGGAACCCAGCACCTCCAAATTCGGCAATCTCTCTTTCGACTTGCACTACATGGCCGCCGAAGCTTATTTCCGCTTGCAAAACTACCCCGCCGCGCGCCGCCACTACCGGCGGATTTCCAACCTGCCCGCAGATTGGAGCGTGAACGCCGATCCACAATTGTGGGAACGCCCGCATCTATTCGACGCTCAGGTCAAGGAACTGGATTGCCTGTTGGCCATGAAGCACGCCGATACCGTCATTTATCGTTCCATCCAATTTGAAAAGCGCTACTCCGAATTCTGGAGCACGTCCCACCCGTTGGTTGACGACTTGCGTTGGGCCCGCGCCCGCGCCTACCGTCAAAAGGGAGACCTGAAGCACGAAATCGCCGTTTTACGTCGCATCAACCGCTTCGTCCCCAATTCTCGCGGCAACGGGAAGCTTCGCAACCGTATCGTGCAGTTGGAGGCGGAAGGTCTGTCTTTCGACCCGGAAGACGGCCCCGCCTTGACCGCTTTGGCCGACCAACTTCGCCGCATCTACGCCAATGAAGAATCGCTGGCGCTGATCGAACGCGCCGAACGCCGTCTGGCCGCGCGGACCCTCGACCTGGACTTGGACTCGCTGCACGAGCTGGCCGTCACAAAGGCGCGCGTCTACTTCAACCTTCAACGTTACGACGACGCTCTCGCGGTGCTCGATGCCTTGAATCGTTCCCCCGATCTACCCCCCAAACGCGGTCCGCAGGTGCGGAAGCTCATCGCAAAGGCGTTTGGCCGCTTGAACCGTCTGGAGGAGGCCAGTCGCCAATACACCGCACTCGCTCAGGAATTGAACAACTCGGAAAAAGTCGAGGCGGAATTCATGGCGGGTTGGCTTCTGGGGCACCTGCCACAACGTTTCGACGACGCCGAACGCCTGCTGGCGCAAGTCATGCGGGACAATCCGCGCAGTCCTTTCGCCCGTAAAGCGCTCTGGTTCAGAGGCTGGTTCGCCTTCCGTGTAGGCCGCTACGACGAAGCCCTGGCCCGTTTTCGCGAATTACGGAAACAAAACGGCGGCAGCGCTTATGCACATGCCTGTCTCTACTGGATCGGGCGCATCCATCATATCCAAGGTGAACTCGGTCGAGCGAAAAGCTATTACGTCCATCTCGCCGGAAGCGGACTGTTCAACTATTACCGGCTGGCCGCCCTGTCTCGACTGCATGAAATGACGACGCCCGATACCCTGCATGCGGTCCCGGGCGATCTACAACCGGTCAAACTCGACGCCGTCGCAGCCGAACCGGTGGCCGATGCAGAAGTCAACCGCTTGCACAAACAGCGAGACGAAGCCTGGCAGACGGAACTGGCCGCAGCGGAGAATCGCCCGCCCTATTCCCTGACCGACCTGCGGCGCGGTTTTGCCGAACGCCAAATCGAGCTGACCGACCGATGGAACCGCCTGAGCCGTGGACGCGACCGCCGCCTGCGCTCGGACGCCGAACAACTGGAAACGCTTCTCCCCGATCTGCGACGCGCCCTGGCTTGGCAACGTCTCGGTTTGACGGAAGAATCTCGCCAGGCCTTCAAACGTCTGCTCGACCACATCGAAACCGCCCAGCGTCCCAACCGCGCCCACCCGGACATTACTCTAAAATTGGGCGAGGACCGTCTCGCCGCTTTGGATCAACTGCCGGGAAAAGTCTTTTTCGATCTGATCGGGGCGGCATTGGGTAACGCGGACAATGCGGCCGCCTTCCGACTTTTTACACGCTTCCTCGATAGCCGCGAGCGCCAGCGCATCGCCTGGGAGACGCGCCGCCGCATGTGGTATCCCGCCGCCTATCCCGACTCGGTGAAAACCTGGGCCGAAGCTTACGACGTCCCCGATGATTTCGTGTTGTCCATCATGCGCACCGAAAGCCACTTTTCGCCCCTAGCCGAGTCGTATATGAGTGCGCGTGGGCTGATGCAGATCATGCCGCATACCGGCGACCGCATCGCCGCCGCCATGCCCGATCCCGGCTTCAACCGCGCCCGACTCTTCGACCGCGAAACCAGTATCCAATATGGAACGTGGTATCTGGGACAACTGCTGGTCAAGTTCCAGCGCCAGATTCCGCTGGCGGCGGCGGCCTACAACGGCGGACCGCACAACGTGGAAACCTGGCTTGAGCGCTACCCCACCCAGGAATGGGACGAGTTCATCGAATCGATCGAATTCAAACAGACCCGCGAATACGTGAAAAAAGTTCTACGCACGATGGCGGCCTACCGTTTTCTCTACACCGGCGAGTTCGCCGCTTGGCCGCTCTCGCGTCCGGTGGACCCGCACACCGGCGACAACATCGATTTTTAGAGGGAAAATGTATGGGGAGAGAAGCAGGCAATCGCCTTCTTTCGACTATTTTCCTGTCTTCCGCTTCTTCTCCGCCGCTTCCTGCTTGGCTTTTTCGGGGCCGGTGGGTTCGAGACGTGCCAGCAGGTAGTGCGTTTCCTCGAAAAACCCCAGGTTGCGGTAAAGATTCATGGCGCGGTTGTTGTTGTGCAGAACCGCCAACCGCATGTATTTCGCGCCGCCTTTGTAGGCCCGGCGACGCACTTCGTTCAACATGCGGCGGGCGATGCCTTGGCGGCGATACTTGGGATGCACCACGACCGAATAGACGAACGCGCAGGGAAAGTCGAACAGCCGGTCCTGCTGCAGCGAGTACCACACCAACCCGATGATGCGTTCATCGCGAACGGCCACCAGCATACGGTGAATGGAAGGGTCGAACCAACTGCGCACGCTTTCGACGTGGCGTTCGGCCACCTGTAGTAGCGAAGGCGGACCGCCGGTGGCGGGATGCAAATCCCAGTTTTCTTTCAGGTTAAACAGATCCAACCGCCACACGTCCTCCATTTCGCCCGGCCGGGCGTAGCGGATGGACAGGCGTTTTCCGGTCGGTTTGGCCGCAGCGCTGCGAGACTTCGAACTTGAGCTTTTAGGCACAGGCATTCTCCCGATTACGGGGCCGGTTCACCGGAAGGCGGGTCGGCATCGATATCGACAAGGCGCAGATCGACAAATTCATCGCGGGTCAAGCCCACCCAAAATTCGCGTTCCTGCCCGGGCGGATGAAACAACCACTCCTCGATTCCTTCACGAAACTCATCGGGCTCGGCTTTTCGCAGGTAGACGAACCACAGCCCGTCATCGCGCATGACCCGTTGTCCGGCCGTGAGGATTTCGGGTGTCACCGGACGCCCGTTTTGCCACGCGCGCGGCGGTTCCGGCGGCTTGGGCGGGCCCTTGTCCGGGAACAGCCAGCGCCGCACGTAGCGAATCGCGAAAACCGCCCCACCCATAAACAGCGCGATCTTGAGGATCTGCCACCACAGGGCGTTCTCTAGCGTCCCTTCCATTCCGGCTTCCGTTTCTGCAAAAAGGCCTGCACGCCTTCTTTGGCGTCCTCGGTTTGTAAGTTGAGCGTCAACTGTGAAAGCAAATAGCTATAGGCATCGGGCAGGCTCATGTCCGTCTGCCGCACGAACGCTTCGCGCCCCAGGCGCACGGCCACCGGCGAGAAATCTCCGACGCGACTGAGCAATTCCTGTAACTTGATATCGAGATCGGCACGCGCCACCGCATGGTTGAGCAAGCCCATCCGTTCAGCCTCGACGGCCGTAATCTGCTGCCCGGTCAGCATCAACTCGAAGGCTTTTTTCGGACCGGTGCTGCGGCTAAGCAGTGCGGCGGTGAGCATGGGAAACACGCCGACCTTGAGTTCGGGACAGCCCAGGCGGGCATCCTCCACCGCCACGGCCAAATCGCAGGCCAACAGAATCGCCAAACCCGCCCCCAACGCATGCCCATTCACCCGCGCAATGCTCGGTTTGTTCAACAACCTAAGATCGTTGAGGAATTCCATCAATTCGTGGTTGGCGTTGTAGCGACTGATGGTTCCCGCATCGGCGGTTTCGCGGCCCAGATCGCCTCCTGCACAGAAAACGGTCTCCCCAGCCCCGGTGAGAACCACCAGACGGATGTCGTTGTCGTGGCTGGCACGCATCAATCCGGCGCGAAGTTGATTGACCACCGCCTGCGTGATGGCGTTACGGCGGTCGGCGCGATCGATGGTCAGCGTCGCCACCCCGTCATTTTTCTCGAAACGGACCTCCGGCATGCGTCCCTCCTGGTGTTTGATCCGCGATCACGCCATGGTACCAGGAATCGAAGTATCTGCCAATACGAAAGAATTTCCTATTTCTATTCTCCCTGGGAGGGGTTTTCCGAGGCTCGCAGACGCGGACGCACAAGCGAAGCGGGATCGGCCTTGAAACCCGGGACGCGGATCTTCGGCTCGTCGGCATTGGGACGGAAAAACATACCCAGTTTACCGATTTTCTGCACACAGAGCGCTCCGGTTTCGGCTTCGACAATCTCGATCATTTCTTTTACATCGAAAGGAGCCGATTTCCCGACTTTGACCTTGATCAATTCGTGATCCCACAGCGCTTGATCGATGAAATCAAGCTGGGGAGCGTCGAGACCGTTTTTACCCAGCCAGACCACAGGATCGAGATGGTGGCCAAGGGCGCGTAAGTGATGCTTTTGTTTGCCGGTGAGTTCCACGTCCACTCCGTTCTGTAATGAAAACCATGTTGCCTGCCTCGAACCCCGAAGCAGGTAACAGTTGATTACAATTAATAGCTTGCCTTTTCCATCTCTTTTTTTAACATGTTACAAATGGTTGGACAAGCTTTGTATAACCGTGACGGTTGACTCAATGCGTAAAGCGAACTTTGAACGTGTCGCAATTGGAAAAGCATTAATAATAATGCTTGACTCGAAAGCAAACTTTTCTATAATAAGCAAGATAAAGTGCCTAATGAGCTCGCCACGGGTTTGCTGGGAAGTTCTTGTTTTTCCCTGGTACTTTCAGCCAGAAGGAGAAGAGTGATGAAGTTGATGCGGAGAAGCGCGTTGTTTTTTGCCTTGGTGCTGACACTCACGTCGAGTGTGTTCCTGGTGCAATGCAGCGATGATGGAAGCTCGGGCGACGAAACCGATCCTGTCCCCTGTGCCGTCCATGAGGATTGCCCCGAGGGTTATAGCTGCTTGGCCACCGAAGGCGTTTGCGCCGTCGACCCCAAAGCTGGCCCCTGTCAGTCGGACCTTGACTGCCCTGAGGATTACTCCTGTTACATCGCGCCGGATTCCGTTGACGGCATCGGCAAATGCATCCCCGGTGGTGGCACCGATGGCGACACCGATAGCACCGATGAGCCTGCTGGCACCTGTGTTGGCAAAGCCTGCCTGACCGACGCCAACTGCGGCGATGTCAGCTGCTTCTGCTGTCTCGGCAAATGCGAAGAAAAATATCCGGATTGCCAGAATTCGCGCGACTGCTGGCCGGGTCAGCGTTGCAACCCCGATTCCCTCACCTGTGAAGGTCAGGTTCCGGTCTGCACCGAAGATCCCGACGGCGATGTCGACACCGACAAAACCGACACCGATCCGAGCACCGACGGCGACAATACCGACGGTGACGATACCGACGGCGACACCCCCGACGGCGACAGCTCAACTTGCGACACCAGCGGCGACTGCCCCGGCGACATGGTTTGTGGCCCCGGCGGCGTTTGCATCGAGAACTGCACGGTCAGCGGTTGCGATTGGGGCACCTGCAACCCGAACAACGGCTACTGTGAGTGCTGCGATGGATGCACGGCGAGCCAGTTCTGCAACTTCAACGAAGACTTCTGGTACTGCGGCAGCCCCTGCATTCCGCCCTGCGCCGAAGGTCAGGCCTGCTTGGGCGATACGTGCGTACCGCTGCAATGCCCCACCTGTGGCGCGAACCAGACTTGCAGCGCCGCCACTTGCTTCCTCTGTGAAGATGTCCCCGTCGATGGCGACGGCGAACGCTCCGGTTCGAGCTGCCTGCCGGCCAACGCCTCCTGCATCGAAGGCGTGGACACCTGCTGCAGCGGCACCTGCCTGATGGGCACTTGCCTGTAAGCACCTCTGTATCATCATGTTCCAACGAGCCCCCGCAAACGCGGGGGCTTTTTTTGTGGATTTTTCTCCCTTCCTCGGATAGTGGATCCCATCCCTCGCATCTATTCGCAGGGCCTCTTCTCCCACTTTTTTCACAAGCAAAGACATGCGGGAGGAAGTGATAATTCGCTTGAAGAGTTATCCCGGGTGGGATTTTTCACGCATTCGCGACAAGAATCGGATGAGGCAAGGGCCGGATCGGCCAAGCGGAAGATCGGTTTTCAACGTAAAATATTGGAGAGATAGAAAGACAAGCGGAGGCCGAAAGAATACCTGCGCTCAGTCCTTTTGCACATTGGCGGACGAATCATCCGCCGATTCGGGAAGGGATTCGGCGACCTCCACGCGGTTTTTACCGTTCGTCTTTGCGTTGTACATCGCCTCGTCCGCCAGACTGATGAGACTGTGACTGTCTTTAACTCGGCTGTTTGGGTAGCTGGCCACGCCGATTGAAATCGTGACATCCCCGATGGCCATTCCGTCGATGCTTGTTTCGGCAATGTTGCGTCGGATTTTTTCGGCCACCAGGCTGGCGCCTTTGAGCGGCGTCTGGGGAAGCAGCAAAATGAATTCCTCGCCCCCATAGCGGGCAAAGACATCATGGCTACGAATTTCGGATTTAACCCCGTCAGCCACGCCCTTCAACACCCGATCACCCTGCAAATGTCCATAAGTATCGTTGACCATTTTGAAGTTATCGAGATCGAAAATGACCAGCGACAAGTCGTACAGGTAACGGGTGGCGCGAGAAAATTCCCGGTCGAACAGTTCCATGAAATGCCGCCGGTTGTGGATCTGGGTGAGATAGTCGGTGATGGAGAGTTCTTTGTACCGCTGTTTGGCCAACTTCAGTTCGTCCTGCAACCGCTTGACTTTCGTCTGCACCTGCACGCGCGCGATCAGTTCGTCGGGGTCGAAAGGCTTGGTGACATAATCCGACGCCCCCATATCAAGCCCCTTTATTTTCTTGTCCAGCGCTTCCTGGCCAGTCAAGAGAATAACGGGGATATCCATGTACTTTTCCCGAGCCTTGACCTCGCTCAAAAACTCAAAGCCATCCATTCCCGGCATGATGATATCGCACAGAATCACATCCACCGGATTTTCGTTCAGAATTTTCATCCCTTCAGCGGCCGATCGAGCTTCGAAATAGTGGTCGAATAGCTCCGCCTGCTTGAGCACGAGTTTGATGCCCTGGAGGATGGTAATCGAGTCATCGATGATCAGAATATTGCGTTCCGTCACATTCGCCTCTCACTACATCACAACCATTCAAGTCTTCAACGGAGGATTCAGCCATATTATGGCGCATGGCGCTCAGTCGCCACGCGCCCGCCGGACCGCCTGGCGGACATCATCACGCTGGCGTAGCAACGCTTCACTTTCCTCCACGGTAATCGTCCCGTTCGTTCCGCATTTTCGGCACTGCACGTTCACATGTGTGCCCATCTTATCGGCGGGAATCCCGGTAATTTCAAAGTGATGATCGCAACCTTCACTAACCCGCATCACCTTCTTGCGTTTGCCCGTATTCGCCACCGGGCGCTTATCGAGTTTCGCCGTCGCCACTCCCTTAACGTCCTTGGGATTGCGCCCACCCGATCCGTCGTCATCATCCAATTCGATGAAATGATCGGTCGGATTGCGCAAACGTCGCCAAACCAGCAACAAAACGATCAAAGCCGCCAAAGCCGCAATGGTATAAAGCGTCTGTTCGTCCATGCCGCCCATCAGGGGTACAATCGCTCCAGCATACGCGGGAACGGGATGCATTCGCGCACGTGATGCGTTCCGCAGATCCACCCGACCGTTCGTTCCAGGCCCAAACCGAAACCGGCGTGCGGGAAAGAACCGTAGCGCCGCAGATCGAGATACCAGGCCAGATCCGCTTCCGACAATTTGTGCTTGCGGATCGAGGCCAGCAACGTTTCGTAATCGTCTTCGCGCACGCTGCCGCCGATGATCTCGCCTACGCCCTCAGACGCCAGAACGTCCACGCACAAGGCCTTGCTGGGATCTTCAGGATCGCGTTTCATGTAGAAGGCCTTCACATCCGCCGGATAGCGATGCACCATCAAGGGTTTTTCGAAAGCCTGTGTCAAAATCGTCTCGTCATCGCCCCCGAAGTCATCCCCATATTCGATATCCGAACCCAATTCCTTGAGCTTGGCCACTGCGTCGTCATAGCTGATGCGAATGAACGGTTTGGTGATTTTCTTCAGCTTCTCGATGTCGCGTTCCAAAGTTTTCAATTCAGGCTGACGACGCTCCAGAACCCGCTCGACGATATAGCAAATCAGATCCTCGGCCAGTTCCATGTCGCCGTCGAGATCCAGATAGGCGACTTCCGGCTCCAGCATCCAGAATTCCGTCAGATGACGGCGTGTTTTCGATTTCTCGGCGCGGAAAGTCGGTCCGAAACAATAGACCTTGCCCAAAGCCGCCGCTCCTGCTTCCATGTACAACTGGCCCGACTGCGTGAGGTAGGCCTCGGTATCGAAGTATTTGGTCGAAAACAGAGTGCTGGTCCCCTCGCAGGAGGACGGAGTAAAGATCGGCGCATCGAGATTGGTAAAACCGCGTTCGTCGAAAAAGGAACGAATGGCGTCGATGACCGTATGGCGCACGCGCATGATGGCGTTTTGCTTGCTCGAACGCAGCCACAAGTGCCGATGATCCATCAGAAATCCGACGCCGTGCTCTTTCGGCGTTATAGGATATTCCGCCACCGGTTCGGCCACCACTTTGACGTCCGTGACTCCCAGCTCGAAACCGATGGGCGAGCGCTCGTCTTTTTTCACTTCACCCTGCACGATGATGGACGTTTCCTGTCCCATGCGATCGCAGAGATTGTACAATTCTTCTCCGGCTTCAGGCTTGAACACGACGGCCTGGATAATGCCCGTTCCGTCGCGCACCTGTAAAAACACCAGTTTTTTCGAACTGCGTTTATTGAACAACCATCCTCTTAATTCGACCGTCTGACCTTCGAATTTCGCAATATCCTCGATGTACGCGTGCTGCATCCACTTCCTCCGCTACCACTCATCGTGCCGTATCGGTTGCTTAAAAAAAACGAGTGACGAGTCCGCATGGCAATGGGACCCATGACCCTCTTACCGGCTGCATATCCGTCCTCAATATGCGCCAAGTCTAGTTAATGCGGCCGATAATGTCAAAAAGATTCGGTGCCTGCTTGTCAGTCCGGTATTTAGCCGCAATCCAGTTCTAGCGCGCAACTCATCACCCTCTAACACGCCTTCTGTATTCAGATGTAAGGTGCTTTATATCTGAGAAAGAAAGCAATGCACAAACACATTTTAATTGTCGACGATGAACCGGATATTCTGGAATTGCTGGCTTTCAATCTGTCGCAAGAGGGCTTCCGGGTTACCTGCGTGCTTAACGGTGAAAACGCACTGGCCGTCGCCCGCGATCACGTGCCCGATCTGGTCCTGCTCGACCTCATGCTACCGGATGTAGACGGGTTCGAGGTATGCCGCCAACTCAAATCCGCGCCTCGAACCTCGCACATCCCGATTGTCATGCTGACCGCCAAAGGGGAAGAGGTCGACATCGTAACCGGCCTCGAACTGGGAGCGGACGATTACGTCACCAAGCCGTTCAGCCCGCGCGTTCTCATCGCCCGCTTGCGAGCCGCCCTCCGGCGCGAACACCGCGGCAGCCCTTCGCAGCCGTCCGTCCTGAAGGTGCACGATATCGAAATAGATCCGGTCCGCTATACGGTGACGGCCGACCAACAGTCCTCCCAGTTGACGGCCACCGAGTTCAACATCCTGCAGTTTCTTGCCGAGCATCCCGGTTGGGTATTCACGCGCAACCAGATCATCGAAGCAGTGAAAGGCAAAAACTACCCGGTGACCGAGCGATCCGTCGACGTACAGGTGGTGGGGTTGCGTAAAAAACTGCGTAACGCCGGATCCCTCATCGAAACCGTGCGCGGGATCGGCTATCGCTTTAAGGAATGAGCGGTATTCCCCTTCGCCAGCAAATCTAAACGTCCTTGCTCAATTCGGTTTTCAATTCGATGTAAAAGCGAGAATACTCGCCGGGCTCGCTTTGCACCCAGAAGCGGCCGCCATGTTCCTTGATGATGCCGTGGCTGACCGACAACCCCAGCCCCGTGCCGATTCCACGCGGCTTGGTTGTGTAGAAAGGATCGAAGATACGCGTCATCTGCTCGCTGGTCATTCCAATCCCGTAATCCTCCACGCAAATCCGCACCCAGGGTTCCGTATCCGAACCGATGCGCTCGGCGGAGATACGAATGATTTTGTTCGGGTCGAACTTCGCATACTTTTGATTCAGGGCATCCCGTGCGTTGGTGAGCAGGTTCATCAAAACCTGCTGAATCTGCTGGCTACGGCAATGTACACGCGGCAATCCGCTGGGGATGACGGTTTTCAATTCGATGTGGTCTTTGCGAATGACGGTACGGACCAGAGACAAGGTCGCCGAAACGATCTCCTCCAGGTTCTGCGGGCTTTGAATTTCGGCTTCCTGACGCGAAAAAGCCAGCAGATTCCGAACGATCATGGCCACTCGTTCGCTTTCGTTGACGACCTCACGGGCAAACCCGCGTTCTTCCTCGGGCACCCCCGGGCGATCTGAAATCAATTGACCATAGTTCATAATGACATTGATGGGGTTGTTGATCTCGTGGGCGACGCCACTGGCCAGCGTCCCGATGGATTCGAGCTTCTGCTGTTGCCGCAACTGCCCTTCCAGCGCCTGTTTTTCGTTCTCCGCCACCCGTTTCAGGGTGACATCGATTCCCAGAGCGAAGAGAAAATCCAGTCGTTCCTTGGCATCATACACCGGTCGACCGTGCCATTCCACCAACAGTTCTTTTCCGTCCTTCGCTTTTAAGCCGCTTTCAAACCCGATCGGTTCGATCGAAGTCGCCATCTTATCGAAAACTTTTTCCACCGAGGCTCGATCGCTACGCGGAATGAACTGATCGATATAAGGCGTTTTCACCACTTCTCCAGACGTATAGCCGGTGGCCTGCAACATGGCGCGATTCATCATAATAACCGCGCCCTTGGTGTCCACCGCAACGAAGAAAGCCGGTGAAGCCTGCACCAGATTGGTACTGAAAACCATCTGCTTGTAATAGGCCTCCTCCGCCCGCTTACGCTCGACGATTTCCTTTTCGCGTTCGTAAATACGCTTTTCCAGTTCTTCCGCATGATGCGTCAAAAGCTCGTTGCGCTCTTTGTAGTAGTCGATTTTGCCTTTCAACTCCGACATCGGCACGTTCAGTTCGGCCAGAATACGCCCGTATTCCTTTGAAAGCGATTCCGACTCGATCTTCGAGAACAGTCCCGCTTTGCTAATCACATGCTGGGCCGTTGCAGCCCCGATAAACCCCGACAAATTGCGACGCACCTCCTCGAAAAGCTCCGCCAGTTCCGCGATGGTAATGATACTGCGGTCTTGCAACGCGGCTTTTTCAACACACATCCGCGTCAAGGATTCAGCCCTTACATTGCCCAAATAAGGCTCGAAAAGAGACTCGATGATGGCCGTTTTTTCATCGAGTATGATATCGGCCTGCCCACTTTCCCCATGCCAGAGTTCGCTGTTCCCACTCAAATCACCGGTAAATTCGTCCATGCGCGCCTGCTCGGAAGGCTCCAGTTCGTATATGGCCGAGCCAAGCAGATAAAACCCGACATTGAACAGCAAGCTCCAAAAAATGGAATGGCTCACCGGGTCGAGAGCCATGAGTCCGAAAAGCTGTTCGGGACGCAACCAGGACAATCCCCAGAGTCCGGCGGTCAAAAGATCGGCATCAAGCCACCCACTTTGAATGAAGCTCGGGATCAGCATCGTATAGATCCACACCACAAAGCCGGCGAGAAGCCCCGAGAATGCACCGATGGAATTCCCTCTACGATAAAAAATCCCGATCAAAATGGCGGGTGCGAATTGAAGGGTCGCACTGAAAGACAATTTCCCCATGCTGACCAATAAAACCGATTCGCCGATGCTTTTCTCAAACCAGTAGCCCATCAAGATAACGCCCGCGACAGCCAGCCAACGAATCTGCAATAAAATACGCCGTCCGCCCGCAAGCAGGGGAACCATGTTGATCAGCGGCAAAACCAGGTGATTGGCAATCATGGTCGCCAACGTCATCGTACCGATCATGATCATCCCGGTGGCGGCGGAAAGCCCGCCGATAAAAACCCCCATCGCCAGAACGGGTTTGGCGTATAGCATCGGCAGACGCAGAACGAAGGTATCGGCCTGCGCCACGGGTAACCCGTTCAGCAAACCCGCCGCCGCCAAAGGAGCGATGAAGATCGTCATCAACAGCATATATACGGGAATCAGCCACATGCTGGTCAGGACATGGCGCTCGTCGGAATTTTCCACCACCCCGATATGAAATTGACGAGGCAAAAACAAAAAGGCCGTGGCCGACATCAGAATCCATGAGAGCCAGGTAAACACGGTATTGTTGTTGTCTTCATGAATCTGCAAAAAACCGGCATACGGGCTGTCGGCCAGACGCTCGAAAATATCGAAAAATCCATCGTAGATTCCGAACACCACGAACAGCCCGACCGCCAGCATGGCGCCCAGCTTGATGATGGATTCGAGCGCCACAACCAGTACCATCCCCTGGTGTCGTTCGGTGGGATCGAGCCGCCGCGCACCGATAATCACCGTAAACACGATCATGATCAACACCACGATCGGACCGATATGTTCGGCCATCCAGACTTGGTGGGGATCGTGCTGGCCGATAATCACACTGGACGAGCTGATAATGGCCTTGAGTTGCAGGGCTGTGTACGGCATGATCCCGATAATCGCCATAACGGTCACGAGAGCCGCAATCGACTGGGAGCGTCCGTAACGGGCCGAAATGAAATCGGAAATGCTCGTGATACGGTACTTGTTTTTAATGCGGATCATCCGTCGCATCAGCGGCCAGGCGAAAATCATCGCCAGCGTAGGCCCGATATAGAACGTCATAAACATAATGCCGAAGTTGACGGCATTTCCGACGCTTCCGTAGTAGGTCCAGGATGTCAGGTAAACAGCCAGGGAGAGGGTGTAGACAAGCGGAGAAGAAATCAGACGTTGCCCAAAACGGCTCCGTTTTTCCACCCACAACGCCACCACGAATAGAAGCAGCAAATACACACACAGTAAGACAATAACGGTGGGAGCTTGAAACATGGGCGTCTAATCCCCCGCCATGGATTGTCGACCGGTCTCTCGCTGGCGGTGTTTCCCTAAAACCCGCCCCAAGAGATAAAGAATCCCGATAGTCACGACCCATATCCCGTTTAGAAACAGAAAGAGGTACCAATCAGACGAAGACCCGGCGCTGGAAAGGAAAGGCCATGAAAAGAAGATCAAAGCAATGACCAGAAACGAGACCCACCATTCAGGCTGTTTCAAGACATTCCTGAACACCAAACCCGCCTCCTCCGGAGTCGTACACCCGATATCGGTTGAACATCCGTCCCACTCACTCGTTACGTATTGTTTATTTTTAGCATTTCCAGGCTGAAAATGCAATCGAAGTGAACATATCGGAGGGCGATTCAATTCTGATTGAGTCTCGAATAATCTTCGATTGGTGATGGGTGGCACGGGCTAAACCGTCAGGTTTGCCCGTGAAAACAGCATGGGCAAGCCAAAGGCTTGGCCCATGGCACCCCCTAAGCCGAATTATAGTAGGTGGAAAACGGTGAAAAGCTTAGAATTGAAACGCCGTGAACATATCGGAGAGGAGTGTGCGTATTTGGGAAACCGGAAGCCCTTAGAGACGCACCAAAAGAATCGCCGCCAGAACATAACAAATAGCGGCCAACGTAAACACAACGGAAAAACCGATGGAAACGGCCACCATAACGGCTAAAACCGATGCCGCCACCGAACCCAGACCATTCCAAGCCCATTCCACACCGAAATCCCGGATCCCTTGCGCCGTCAAGCGTCGAATCGCCTCGGGAAAAGCCAACCCCATGATGAAGGCGATCGGAGCCATCATCAGAACGACCACCAGCATGCGCAACACCTGCCCCCATTGCATCAGCGAAGCCAGTTGCGGTATCAATCCATGGCTCATAACAAGGATCAACCCCGCACCGAGCGCCAGAACCGGCGGAATCGGAATGCGTCGGGCCAACTGCGGCGCAGCTAACGCGCCCAACCCGGAAAAGAGCAGAACGCCGAAAATCACCACGCTCAGCGCATAAACCGGGTGCCCGAGAAACAAGATAAGCTGCTGGCTCAAACCGATTTCGACGAACATGAAGCCAAGCCCGATCAGGACGAAATACAGCCAACGCAAGCCCCCACTCAAGCGACGCCGGGGAGGCGCGAGGCGAAACGAGATAACCAGCATTACCCCGGCAACCAGCAGCAGTTCGAGCAACAACAGCACCAAAATCGTCTGACCGTCCAGGCCCTCGGTAAGACCCGGCAAAAAAGACTGGAAATGGTGTATTTTCGAGAACTTGCGATGCTCGAAGAAAAACGGGTTGTCGTCTGTCGGAGCGGCGACATTAAAGGGATAGGCCTCCAGCCAAGCCTGCCGATCTGAACTATTTATGTACTCATCGAAGTATAGCGAATCGTCATTCTTGATTTCGGGATGATAAAGAAACAAATACCCCCAACGCCCGACATCGGATTCGAGGCGCAGCAGTTCCTTTTCGGTGAACGGTTGCTTTTTAGCCAGAATCACCGTGAAGGTGCCGGATCGTAAAAACACCACGTTTCGCGCCGCATCGGTCACTCCCACCTGAGCCAGACTGTCGACGATCAGGGTGAACAAGCGCATGGAAAAACGGGGGTGTCCGTTTTTGCCCGGCGAATACCAACGAGTCAGCGTCAGAACGCCGTCATCTTTCATGAGGTCCAGGTAACGCGTTACCGCCTCCACCGTGTACAAATAATTCTCGGATAGCGCAAACGCGCCCGCCTGGGTAGAGCTATAGGTATCGACTCCCGACAACTGGACGATATCGTACTGTTTTTCCATCGTTTCGACGAAGTGACGCCCCTCGGCCAAATAACTTGTCACACGCGAATCGGTATAAACGCCGCCGGAATAATCCTCCAGGTCCGTGCGCATGGCACGCACGATGGAGGGATTGATTTCGACCGCATCCACATGCCGCGCCCCATAGTGGAGGGCGCCGCGAATATCCATTCCGCCGCCCGAGCCCATGACCAGAGCTTCCGCCTTAGGCTTGATTTTGTAGGCCAGATACATGGGCAAGGCATCATAGAAGTCATAGTAACCGGAGTCCGGCTTGTCGCGGATGATGGTCGTATAGGCCCAGTGGTCGATCAGAACGGCGAGCCGTTCGGGTAACGGCGCGGTGTTTTTAAGGGAAAGACCCCAAAGGCCGTAGCCGCTGGCATGCAGTTCCTGCTCGGCGTAAATATCGACCTTCGACAAGCTGGTCCAGTCGGTGAACACCAATTCCTTGTTGCGCGCCCAGGCGGCCGGTTTGTCCGAAGGGCTGTTCATGGGAAACAGGTGCTCCATCGCAGGCAGCACCAGCAGCAAAGCCAATCCAAGCGCAGCGAAGACAAACGCATCGCGCCGCCACAGCTTCCAGGACGCAACGAAGGCTAAAATCGGCATCAAAGCCGCCAGCAGAAGATAGGCCCACAACCCTCCGGCCAGTTCCATGACCCCCAACGCGGCCAGACAGCCAAGCGCCGAGCCCAGCAGGTTAGCGGCGTAAAGCTTGCCCACCTGTTGCGGCCAACTCTGCAAAGTAAACAGAACCGTCGCCCCCATGGCGGTGAAAGGAACCAAGAAAGCCAAGGTCGCCAAGATCAGTTTAGCCGATTCCTGCGCGCTATCCTGAACGAACAGCGGCGAGAATTTGTTGTGCGTCACCAGATACAACGCGAAAACCAGCAGAACGCCACTGGCGCCGACGCCCCACAGGATAACGCGGTCGGGATCGAAATCGGCCAGACGTGACTTGAAAGTCGAAACCAGCAACCCACCCAGACCAAAGCCCAAAAGCGCGGTGGAAAGGATGAGAAACCCAAAATGGTACCAGAAAATAACGCTGAACAAGCGCGTCAAAGCGATTTCGCTGGCCAGAATACTCATCGAGAAAACAGCCAAAATGGCCACGCGTTGGCGAATCGTCATCATGTTCCTATTACTTCCGAAGCCACAAAAGGGCTTCTCCTGCTAGAAGGCTGGTCCACTCGCGCCACTTCACCGGCTAGTCGTCGTCGGGACGCAGCCAGGACGCGAGTTCGGCAAAAGCCCGCCGATATACCTCGCGTTTGAAAGGCACGATCTGATCTAAAAGTTCACTCGGTGTGATCCAATTGAACGCGGTAAATTCCTCATCGGCCCGATCGAGTTGCGGCTCCACTCCCGGATTCAAGCGCACAACGAAATAGCGTTGTTCCTGTCCGCGATAGCTCTGCGCAATGGGAGCGTGCTTGAGCCAGTCGGGGAAATCGTAACGATAGACCTCGTTCGAGCGAGCCAGCAGACGCGCGTCGGCGGTGCCGATTTCTTCCCGCAATTCTCGCCACATCGCCGTTTCTTCATCCTCGCCGTCATCCACCCCACCCTGGGGTAGCTGCCAGACACCCGTGAGGTTGGCGCGTTCGCCCACCAACACGCGCCCCCGCTGATCGACGACGATCATAGCGACATTGCGGCGATAGGGCCGAGAATCAGGAACGGTCGTCACGAGTCAGATCTCCATATAATTCCGGCCGGCGGTCGGCATGCCAGTCGTTGAGTTCGTTGATGTTTTTATGGCGCGCCTGTGACGGATCGAGAGTGGCGCGAATCACGTCAGGTGTGTCGACCGAGGCCTGCGCCAGACGTTCGCCCAGCGGCGTCAAAATCTGGCTTTGCCCCGTAAAATTCACCTGTTCCCCGCCGACCGTCTCGGTCCCGACTCGGTTGCAGGTCGCGGCGAAAACCCGGTTTTCCAGACAACGCGTCACCATGGCCGTTTGACAATAGGGAAGAACCAGATTCGACGGATGACAGATCAGATCGGCCCCTTTGAGCGCCAGAATGCGCGCCACTTCGGGAAACTGCCAGTCGAAGCAGATCATCATGCCGACGGTCGCGTCCCCGATCTTGTTGACTCGCCATGCTTCGTTGCCGGGTACAAACACCCGCTTTTCGGTATTGAACAGGTGCACCTTGCGATAGACATCCACCAGACCGGCCGGTCCGATCAGAGCCGCACTGTTATACACACCCTCGGCGGTGGCTTCGGCGAAGCCGACCACCAGATGACAGTTGCAGCGCTCGGCCACCCCGTGCAAACGCTCCATTTCCGGGCTTTTGCGCGAAAAAGCCACCCGGCGAAGATCCGTCGGATCGAGAAACAGATAGCCGCAGGTCGCCAGTTCGGGAAACACCACCAGATCGGCATCATCCGGGGTCAGCCGGTCGATGCTGTCCAGGTTGGCTGCAACATGACGATGAGTCGGCTCGAATTGAACGCAGGTGACGATCATGTCAAATTCGACCCTTCCGGCGTCCTGTCGAACCCTCCGTTTTTGGCTTTAACGCCCTGGCGCAACAGACATTTTTTCGCCATTTCGTCGTTTCCGGATTGCTGGAACATCACCGCAGCATGCTTGAATTTGTGATAGTAGAAATACACCATCCCGATGCTGTCGTAGTCTTCGATCTTGCGATATTCCTCGATGGCCGCCATGGGGTTGGCGGATTCAAAATAGTATTGGCCCAGTACGCGCGCCGCCATTTCCTTGCGTCCCAACGCCTCATTCACTTTGGCGATGCCGATCAGGTTGCGGGTTTTTCGATAATAAGCCTCCGCCCGCTCGTAATCCTTGCGAATGAAATACAATTCGGCGGCAGTGGCTTGCACGGCAGGTGAATCGGAACAGTACTTCAACACGACCAGGGCATTCTCGTAATCGCGCGACTGCATGAACAATTCCAAGGCTTCGTCGGAGTGCCCCTGATTCATTTGCGCGTGAGCGCGCAGGTTGGCGGCGTCGTCGGTATAACCGAACCGCTCCATGACGTCGGCAGCCTTGCGAAAATTTTTATGGGCGATCAGATATTGCGCCTTTAAAACAGGGCTGCCCCAATGCTGCATGATGCGCCGGAATTCCCACATGAGGTACAGCATAATGAGAATCACCAGCAGAGGCACTATCATGTACAGAGAATTGAAACGGTAAACGCTGAACAGCTCGATTTCGTGTCGGTTGCCGGTTGCATACCCGCGATTCATCGTCGCATCGAAGAAAAAGAGCTGGGTCCGTTTTTCGAGTGTCTCCGTTTCGAGGTCCAGGCTGTCTTCGGTTTTGAGAATGAACAAGCCCTCGACATTCAGGGTCGATGCGAATTCGACCAAGTCCTGATTGGACCAGCGTTTGAATGGCTGGGTGGATTCGTCGAACACGCGCTCTTTGAACGACGTTTGAGCAATCTCGGATTCGACCACGGTATAACGGGTTTTCAGCAGTTCCAACACGTCGTGCAACGTCCGCCCTTCTTCCTGCGGAACATACATGCGCAAAAGCTGCTTGAGTTTACAATCGTTTTCCAGGCAAACATTCCCCGACCCATCCAGCAGAATAACCGAGCCGATGGCTTCGAGCTTCCCCGCTCCTCGCGACCGAACCAGCGGATGCGGCAGTATCAAACCGGCGTAATCCAGGTTGGCAAAGCGTTCCTCACCGACCTCCGGCAGGGGCTTTCCGCCAAGCAGCCAGGCCAAAGCCCGTACCGCCGTCTCGTCCTTGTCGCGCCCAAGCTGCTCATAGGCGTCGGCGAGCATCCATGCCACATCCTCGCGCTCGGGCTGCGCCTGTTTGAGCCGCTCCAACCGTTCCGCCGCCTGCGAATATTTCTCGGCCCGCATCAGGAACCCGGCCCGTATGATGACCAACTCATCGGCCCATCCGGCAGGCCAGTCCGTTTGATCGATCAAATCGAGCGCGGCCTTGTTTTGCCCGGTTTCCTTCATCAAGCGCAGTTGTAAAAGAGGCTCGCGGTCGTGTTCCTTCAGGCCTTCCATCAAACGCTGAGCTCGCACCACGCCCTCTTTGGTCTTGATGGCTTCGCGCACGGCCAACAATACCAGGGCGCTGTTCTGCGGGTAAACCTGCAGCGCACCACGTAAAATCCGGTCGGCTTCGTCGTACCGCTTTTCCAGAAGCATCAACTCGGCCAGCCGTCTGAAAACTTCGGCGTCGTTTTTCACATGCACCGCCCCCTTCTGGTTGAGCAGCGTCGACAAATTGCGCCGGTCGTATCGACTCAGAATGCGGGTGGGAATGCGGTTCAGGAATTTCGTCTGAAAGTCGTGATCCAAAAGTTCGAGATAGCGCGGCGCGGTCACCGGGAAATTTTCCAAAGCGAAGCTATAATCCGCCAGCCGCTCTTTGCTTTTCCAAAGCTGTTCGGGTTGTTCCTGATCCCGACAGCAAACCATCTGTGCATCGAGAACCTGTGGATAAAGGCGCGTTTTTCCTGATGCGCGCATCAGGTACGGCATCGCTTCACGGCATCGCTCGCGCATCTGCAAACCGACTCCAAGCGCGGCGTTAACCAGCGGATTGGCAACATCGATGGCTTTCAGATCCAGCCCGAGTTTCTCGGCTTTTTCCCCTTGACCAAGCGCCACTGCCGCCTCGATCGCCAGTTCGAGCAACCGGACCCGCATCTTGCGGTCTTTCGTGTTCTTCAGCAGGTTCTCGATCCGTAAAAGAACATCGAAGGCATTGCCCGCCCACAATCCGATCCGCGCAAGCGAAACCGGATCGTCGGCTTCACGCATCAACATGTTCAGGTAAACCGGATCGCGTTGCAGGCTGTCGGAAAACTCGCGGTTGTTCAGGCCGATCCATTCCAGGTCGTCCAAAACCGTTAAACATTGTCCTTTTTGACAAGCGGGGACAATACGCCCGAAACGCTTGACGGAATCAAGCAGCAACGCCTCCGCCGGTGCCTCCCCGCTTTCGGGCAATGCTTCACCCATGGGTAAAAGCACGCTCCCGATGGCATGTAAAACGTGATCGGCCATCCAGCGCCAATGCTCTTCGATCACCGGGATATCGGTTCGGGCAAGGTAGGCTCCGGAGCGGCCATTGTAAACCCGTACACACCAAACCCATCCATCGAGGGTGAGACGTTCATCGATGTAAACGGCGTAATCCGTGGAAAGCAGATCGGCCAGCGCCATCATTTGCGCCGGAGTGACGGTTGAAACGCCCAGTTCCTTTCTGAAAAGACCGCGCATTTCATCAAAATCAAGCGCATGTAGCTTGTGCGAACCGCGACCGAGACCTCGGTATTGCAGATCATGGGCAAACAGATACACCCAGCCATCCAGTTCCGCGCGGTCGCGCCGCGGACTGATGAAGTCGAGGAAAGCCAAAGTGATTTTCTGGGGAGAATCCGAACTCAACTCGACCATGCCGCCCGGGGGAATGAAACCCGTAGCGGTCTCGGCCTGGGCAACCCGCGAAGAGGATAGACCCATCCCGAACAACAGAAGACACCAGACAACCGCCCGCCATTTCATCATCAACCCGCTCGTTTTCCAACGCTCGCCTATAGCAGCGATACAACCCGACTGACCGCAACGACCGGCCAGCATACAAGGCAAATTAGTCCATCTCTTCGATTTCGTTTATTTTTTCCTGGGCTTTTGCGTAGAGGGGATCGCCTTCGCCCACCATTTCCTGCACCATGCGCAGCTTTTTGAGCGCTTCTTCCGGCGCATAGTCGACCATAAAGGTTCCCTGCATCAACAGTTGATTGGCATAGCGAGGCATTTTGTCCAGTTGTTCTTTGGCCTCGACCGCGTTCGAATCGTATTCCAACGCCTTGTTGAAACTGTCGCGGGCATCCAGATACTGGGTCGCTTTCAGCTGCCCCTGGCCTTGCAGAATGTAACCTTTGGCAAAAGCCCGGCCCATATCTTTCGCGTAGCGGCTCTCCCCCTTGACATTCAGCTTGTGGCCTTCTTCGGACAACTCGCCTTCCAGCGTCTTCATCTCCTCCAGGTTCCCGATAATCGTTTTAGAATCCGAGCGTTGCATGGCCGTCGCCACGCGGTCGTGGGCCACCCGAAAAGCCTCCAACATGGCCTTCATGCCATAAGCGCGGCCATCCTCATCGCAGCCGCAGCGGCGCTTGACCACCTGCTGGATTTTTCCGACCGCACCGTTGATGTTGCCGTCGGCAAAGTACATGTAAGCCGTCCGGATACCATCTTTAACATCCTCCGCCGAAGCGAGGTCGGGTCGCCGCCGGACGGGTGCCGCCACCGGAGCCGGGGTCGGTTCCGGTTCGGGCTCGATCACATCCGATTCACCCAGCAGATCCTCAACCGGCACCAATAGCGCGAGGGTCCATTTGCGGGCATGTTTTTTATCGGAAAAAGTACCGGCATTCAATTTGAATTCTTTCCGACGAACAACCTCACCCTCGGCCAGGTTATAAACCTGGAAACGAACCGTGAGTCTGCCATTGCCTTCGAACCCGGCACGGCCGACTACAACCAGATCGTAGGGCGCACGCCGGAGATAGCGATCCAGACATTTCACGTCATCGCCGCAGCGCATCATACTGCGGGCGCGCTTGCGTCCGAACTTATCGGTATAGTCATCGATGGTCGAAATATCGAATTTCTTGAATTTTTTCATGCGTTTGCCGAGTATTTGATCGATCTGCTCGGCATCGTCCAGGCTGACTTCGGGATCGGGTACGATCGGCATCAGTAAAAGACCGGCCTCGGGCTGCGCGGCAAAGGCCCAAGACGCGATACCCAACGTAACCATCACGATTAAAATTTGTGCAAATCGCTGGCTTGACAACGTAACCTCCTGGCAAACAGTAAAGCGTCTCACGAATACATCTCCTTTAAATTCCTTCGCATTTCGGACATTTCATTTTACACATTCAATGAAATCACGCAAGGGATTTCATTCCCCGGCGCTTCCTCCGGAGCGGTCGGAGGCGCGCTCCGGCACAAGAGACCGACAGCCGTCCTCCCCATCTCCGGCTTTCCCCAAAGAGCGACAACCACTCGCGGTGAGTGATGGTCGAAACCGGAAAATCGCTAGTAGGCGATATAGTACAAGAAGATGCCCTTGTAGGGGTTCTCGGGGGCCACACGTTTGCGGACGGCCAAGACGATTCGCGTGGCATCCGATTCGATCACGTTCCGAATCGTGCTATTGACGGCCAGCTGACCCAGATCGTACACGGTCACCACTCCGAAGATTGAACGCGTGCTGACCAGTCGGCTTTTCTCGATTTCGATGTTGATCTCGCCTTGAATCTCCTCGGCGCGTCCGGGATCCTTGAGCAGCTCGTCCAAGCCCCAATCGGCCACCTGTTGCAAGCGCGGTTCATCGAAGAAAACCGGTTTCCCGGCGCGATGACGCATGGCGTTCAATTCCTGACGAACGGCGGCCGCCAGTTCCGCACCCTCCCGAGAGTCGATCAAGGTGGCCACCATGCAACTTACCGAATAATAACGGCGATTCCGTTCGCCGGATTGGGTCGCCACCCCGCAACCGACATGAGAAATCTGCGCATTCTGCAAAAACAGGCTCAAGCTCGGACTATCGGCGAAATGGTCGGCAATGGCGGAAATATCGTAGCCGCCATCCACCACTTCGCCCACCTGCAAGGTGTCGAGCCCCATGGCCTTGACACGCGCCTGCACCGGGCGGCCCTGGCGATCGAACAGCGAGGTGTAATGGTGGGTCAGCATGTCACTTGCATGGCTGCGCGCCGCTTCGACCAGTTTTTCCGAAACGATCAGGTCGGCGGTTTTTGACTTGAGTCGCAATTCATTGATGCGCTGATGAAAGATGGACTCGCAATCCACCTGACTTGTGCAACGCGGCGGATCGGGCACCGGCTTGAATTCCTGGGGCGGCTCCACTTTGAAATACAGCGGGAAGCTGGTCAGAACGCGATTCCCGTCTTCTTCAACCGAGGTGATTTCAAGATGATAGATCGCTTCGGTGGCCGGCACCTGGACTTCGAAGCCGAACGCGCCCTTCTCGGTGGAGATCGCCGCATCGAAGATGTGATTTCCTAGAAAATCCAGGTAGAAATGTAGATTGAGATCGGAATCGCGGGTGTCGCCGCGCACGATAAAACGATTTTCCAGCGGCACGACACGTGGAATGGGATCGAGATCCAAGCGCCGATCCACGCCCAGGATCGTGACGTAGCTCACCGCCGCGCGGTTCGGGTCCGGCTGATGAACGAACACCCCCACTCCGGCCACGTTGAAGGGTTTGCGTTGCTTCAAACCCTGTATCCACTCCCGTACAAACTCCCGATATTTTTCGAGATTCAGCTCATCTCGGGTTCCATAGTAAAGGAAAGTCGGCGCAATTTCCCCTACCCCGGCCCACACCATGGCCTCCCGCAGCAACGCCTGGGGCGGCACGCTCTGGCGCTCACCGTAGTAGCGCGATAATTCACGGGCGGCACTGCGCAACTGCGGATCGATTTCCAGCGCGTCCCATCCGGCTTCTCGGCATTCCGCGCGCAGAAGATCCTCGTAATACATTTCATCGCCCAAAGGCCGCATGGCGAGCGTGGCTTTGCCGTAGTGAGAATTGGGCGAACCCGAAAAGCGAAACGGCGGGGGCGGCGCTTCGACGACCGGCGGAGGCGATGCGGGAGGCTCGACCACCACAGGCTCTGCTGCGGGCGGCGGAACAAGAACCGGCGGCGCTTGCACCGGTGGCAATTCCGGACGAGCACAGCCGGAAACGCCGATGACCGCCAGCAGAAGAATCGAAAACCACAGGCTGTGTAAATGGTTGAGATGTCTCATGGATCAGAAATTGATCGGCAGGCGCAAGGTGAACTTGGTGCCGATTTGCAGTTGGCTGTCCACCAGGATAATGCCGCCGTAGCGTTGGAAGATTTTGTAGCAGATCGACAAGCCGAGGCCCGTGCCCTTGCCCTGCTCCTTGGTGGAAAAGAAGGGATCGAAAACCGATTTCAGGTTTTCCGGCGCAATCCCCGTTCCATTGTCTTCCACCACGATCTGCACGAACTCGCCGCCGTGCAGCGAGGTCGCGATGCGAACCTTGGGACGATAGCCGTCCTCTTTCACCTTCTCCGCGTCGTCGAGGGCATCGATGGCATTGGTGATCAGGTTGATGAAGACCTGCTCCATCTCGACCACATTGATCTTGATGCCCGGCAGCCCGTGGGTAAACTGCTTCTCCACCTCGATGGTCTTCATTTTACGCGAATGCGACACCATCCCGAGGGCGCCCTCGATCACGTTATGGATGTCCGAGGTGACGGCATCGGTGACTTTGGTCGAACGCGAATAGCGTGAAAGCTCTTTCACGATTTCAGCCACGCGATTGACATATTGCATGATCTGCTTGGCGTCGTCTTTGATTTCCTCGTCTTTGGACCGGGCCGTGATGATCTGCGCCATTCCGGCGATGGCGTTGAGCGGGTTGTTGATCTCGTGGGCCACACCCGACATCAGGGTGCCCAATCCGGCCATCTTCTCGGCCTGAATCAACTGCCGTTCGAGCACCTTGCGCTCGCTGATATCGTCGATGACCAGCAGCAGGCGATCGCGCTTGCCCAACAGATGCAGCACGTTGATCATCAACACCTTCTCGCCCTGGCCCTCGATATATTTCCGCATTTCGAGATCGATAATCGGTTCCTTGGTGCGCAGGATCTTGTGCAGTCGCTGCACCAGCTCATCCGAGTAAACTTCGGAAATGTGACGGCCGGTCAGATTGATCAGCCGACTTGAAAAGATCGAATAAAAACTCAGGTTGACCAGCAATATTTCAAGCTGCCGATTCAACACCACCAAAGCCGACGGAATGGAATCGATCAAATCCTTGATCGTCCGGGTGACGAAATTCAATTCCACCGTACGGGCTTCAACCATTTTTTCGAGATCGGCACTTAAACGGTTTCTCAGGTACGTCTCGATTTCCGTACGCTTGCTCTGCTGCCAGAGATGTGCCAGCACCAGTACGGCCACGAGAAAAATGGAAAACATAATGAAGACGCCACGCATGGCCATACTGAGAGGACTCATCAGTGGAGCGGTGCGTGAAGAAAGAATCACGAAAAGGTCGGTGTCGTTGAAGCGCACACGTCGCGTCACGGACAACCATTCTTCCGAGGCCGCCGATCCATGCAACGGAATTTTCCTGGTTTGGGAAAAATACTCCACAGCCATGATATCACGGGCAAATTTCCGAATTGACGGTGCAACCGTCTTATCGGCCAGCAGATTGATATCCGAAAAGCTCGGATTCGGGTGGTAGAGAACCTTTCCGCTATCTTTCATCACCCAAAGCAGGGTGTTTTCACTCACTTTCCACTTCTGAAACCAATCGTTCAGCCAGCGCACATCGAAAACGATCAACAGAAAAGCCGCCGTGGGGGGCACATTCTCTTCCTCATCCACCGTTTCCGATGCGTCGGGTTCTTCCGTTTCCTCGTCAGGCCTGAGCAAAGGTACCGTCGGACGCTTCAGTGGAATCACCACATTGAACTGCGTGGGCTCTCCTTCTTCGCGCACTAAGCCGGAAACCTGATACTGGCGCGTCAATGTCGCCCGGCGCAGCAGGCTTGGTAAGTTCTTCCCGTCCGGAAGGTTTTCCAGTTTTTCCGCAGAAGGCAAATCCGGGTTCTTGCGTATTTCCGCCAATAGCCGATAATCGTCGTCCAGATAAGCCAGTCGACGGGCGCGCGATTCCTCCACCATCTTGGACAACCGTTGCAGACGCTCGGACCAACTACCCAAGTCCGGAATCTCCAAAATTTGATCGTTATGATCCTGAATCAACGCCATCCGCCATTCGAAACGACCGCGCAGGCTTTGTTCGATCTGCTGAAGCTCGTCTTGATACACACGCATCTGGTGGTTGACGACTTGTTTTTCGCTGTTGCTAAACGACCAATGGGTGAGAAAAACGGCCAGCGAGGCGATCAAAATCAATCCGACCGTGGCCAGAACGGTGCTTCGCCGGGATAGGAGAGTGTTCGAGATGCTGCTATGGCGCTTGGCATCCATGGTGACTCATTCGTTGGATTAAGGATGTTAGGGCATCGTGGAATTCGGTCAATCGGTTCAATCACGCTTCGGCAATTTGGCTATCATTTTTTCAACCAACTCAAGAAAGGGTCCGACCAGATCGGGATCCACTTCAACCCCGCTGGCCTTTTTCAGCTTTTCAACGGCGGTTTCGATCTCCAAAGCCTGACGATTGGCACGCGGCGTGGTCAGTACATCGAAGAAATCAACCAGCCTGATAATGCGCGCCGGTAAGGGAATGTCCTCCCCCTTCGCCCCGGCCGGATAGCCCGAACCATCCCAGTTTTCATGATGGTATTGCACGGCGGGAATCACGTTCTGAAGAAAACCGCTCGGCTGAAGGATATTGACCCCACGCATAACGTGGGTGTGCATGATCTGCGCTTCCTCGGACTCCAGTTCCTCGCCCTTGCTGAGGATATCGTCGGGTAATCCGATCTTACCGATATCATGCAAAATGGCGGCGTTCTGCAAGAGCCGTAAAGCGATTTTGTCGAGTCCGATTTTACGTCCCAGCATATTGGCGTATTGCGCCACACGCTTGGAATGTCCGATCAAATGTTTATCGCGTTCCTCAACGGCGTTGGCGAGCGACACCACCATATCCAGCACGCCTTGCTGTAAAGCCTGCGTTTTCTCCTCGATGCGCCGTTCCAAACCACGCTGATAATCCAGGTTTTCACGCTCCAGGCGGTGCTTTTCCTCAACCAGCTTCCGATGCTCGATCGCTTTCTCGACCGAAATGATCAATTCTCCGGCATCGATGGGCTTGGTCAGATAGTTGCTGGCTCCCTGGCGCATGACGCTGACGGCGGTATTGATATCGATGAAACCGGTAAGCATGATCACCGGCACGATCGGCTTGTGTTGTTGCACGAAGTTGAGCACATCGATGCCCGAAATTTTCGGCATGCGAATATCGCAGATACAAACCGTGACTTCTTCGTTTTTCAGGATCGTAATGGCTTCATCGCCGTTGATGGCGCTGACGACGTCGTACCCTTTGTCTTCCAGGTAGATCCGAAGAATCTTGAGATTGATCTCTTCATCATCCACGATGAGAATGCGATAGTGCGGAGCATCGGGGTTCGAGCTCTTCGCTTCGCCTGTCAATTGAATTTCGGTCATTGACGCCCACTATCTTTAGTAATGTCGTTATAACTCAACTATTATACCCAATTTTCCCGACAGGGTCAATCTTGAAGATTCGTAAGCGGTTGATTGGGAGCCCCCTCCTAACTGCGAAGAAGATAACCTATGTTAATCCCTTTTTCCAGGTATATTTCGCAACGGAATGTTTGCATGGCCCGCCGGATCCGGGTTATGATTGAAAAAGGCGGCTGGCAAGCCTGAACAATCCGGCCTTCCCATTCCGCGGCAATGATAATATATGGTATGAAAACAGTTATTTACATTCTGGCCGGGTTCCTTTTCATCCTCGCCGCCCCATGCCTGGGACAGACGGAAGCGGGCCGATTGGAAGCCGGTCGGGTCGTTCAAACGCCATCCTTCACCCTCACCCAGCTTTCCTATCCGCGGAGCGCCGATCACCTGAGCATTTCCGAACGACAAGAAACCCCGGTAGACTTGATCGTTGTCCTGCAGGAGAACGGCCAACCCGCCCCCGAGCGTGCGATCCGACTGTCCTTGATCGAATCGCCTCAAAGCCGTCGGCGTGCGCATCCGATCCAATGGCCTCCCATCGTGACGGACGCCCAGGGTCGGGCCGTCTTTCATGTTTTGCCGGAAGAAGGCCCCGGCGACTATGTTTTCGCGGCGAGCCTGAACGATGAGCGAAGCGCCGTCGAACCCGTCCTGATTCGGCTGGTGGTCAAATCCGGCACGTGGCTGATCACCCTGCTGATCGGTCTGATCGGCGGACTGGCCTTGTTTTTGTTCGGAATGGATCAGGCGGGCCGCAATCTGCAAAAGGTGGCGGGCGACCGCATGCGGGCCGTTTTGGGTGCCATGACGCGCAACCCCTGGCGTGGAGCGGCCCTGGGAACGGTCATCACTTTCTTTCTGCAAAGCTCCTCCGCCAGTACGGTCATGCTGGTGGGTCTGGTCAGCGCAACCCTTCTCACGCTTTCCCAGGCCATCGGCATCATCATCGGAGCCAAAATCGGAACCACCCTCACCGTCCAGATCATCGCCTTCAATATCGGTCAGTACTCACTGGGGCTGGTCGCCTCCGGCCTCCTCCTCTACACCCTGTCGAAAATCAAACGCTATCGGCGAATCGGTAAAATCATCATGGGCTTCGGCTTCATCTTTTTCGGCATGGGACTGATGAGCGACGCCATGATCCCGCTGCGGTCCGAACCGCAGGTGGCCGACCTGATGCTGAGCCTCGGTAGCCGTCCGGTACTGGCCTTGCTGTTCGCCGCTGTCTTCACCGCCGTGATCCAGAGCTCCAGCGCCACCATCGGTGTCGCCATGGCCATGGCCTCGCAGGGGATGCTCAGTTTGAGCGCCTGCATTCCCATCAGCATGGGAGCCGCCATCGGCACCTGCGCCACCGCCCTTCTGGCCAGTTTGAACAGTAGCCGCAGCGGCAAGCAGGTCGCGGTCGCCCACCTGCTTTACTCCCTCCTGGCGGTTGCGGTTTTTCTACCTTTTCTCGATGTGTTCGTTCAGGCCACCGAATGGATCAGCGCCGCGATGAACAATACCAGCATCGCCCGGCAAGTGGCCATCGGCTTCACGCTGTTTGCGGTCGGAGCGGCGGTTGCCTTCCTGCCCTTCGCCAAGCTGCTCGAAAAACTGACCCTGCTCATCATTCCGGTGGATGCCTCCGAAAAGGCTTTTCAGCCGAAATACCTGGAGGAAAGCTCCCTGGCCTTCCCCTCCGTAGCCATTCATCAAGCCTACCTGGAAACCCTGCACATGGCCGAGCTGCTGCGGCGACAATTAGTGGGCGTAGCGCTTTTAATTCAGAACCCCAGCGAACGCCGCTGTTACGAATTGGCCGAGGAAGACGATAAAATCGACCGGCTGGAACGCAGCATCCGCCCCTTTCTGGCTCGGATGGACCACAGCGAAATCGACGATGAGGGGCTCCTGCAACGGGAGCAGGCCATCATCACGGCGGCCGACGCCTTGGAAAGCATGGGCGATATCATCGTCAAATCATTGCTGCACGCCCTTGAAAAAATGGCTCAGCACGATCTCGGCTTCTCGCAAAAAGGCAAGGACGAACTGCTCTACTACCTCGGCTCGTTGATTGAGCGCTTCGACCGTCTCAGCGAGGCGGCGCGCCGGGAGGATGGTCAAGCCGCTCAGAAAATCCGCGAAGAAGGCACCGCCGTCGAATGGGCCGCACGCCGTCTGCGCACCGAGCATATCAAACGGCTGCATACCGGCCAGTCGGAAACCCTCGAAAGCAGCGAAGGCCACCTGACCGTCATCGATTCGATTCTAAGCATTCATCGTCGCATCACCGACATCGCCATTGCCATTTCCGGACAAACGATTTGATTTTTTCTCTATTTTCAATGGATTAAAATGAATCGGTTTTCCGATCGGAATTCTCCCTTGCAAAAATGATTTCTCTATTTTACAATCATTGCAAACTGGATGGACTCTAAAACGTTCATTCCAAACGCATTTTTAACGAATCACCCATTGCCAAGTTTGAAATTCCAGATATAGTGCAAATGAAACGATCTGTGAGCATTTAGCAGAGATAATGGAGCGGTCAATGGTCAAATGGGGTTTGGGACGGACGTTTTTCGTCATTGGGATAGCAGCCTGCTTGAGTGTGTTCGCGCTTATGGGCTCGCTTGCGGCTCAGGAAAACCCGGATGCGCAAGCCGCGAGCGAAGCCGCTCCGCCGCCGTCGATCGCACCGGTAACCCCGGTTCCCGAACCGGAACCGGCGGCCGCGCCTGAGGTGGCCACGCCCCCCGATGAAATTTCCGCTTATAAGCAGGGACAGGAAACGGTCAATCGCTCCGTGCGCGATTTCTTCGACGGCCAGACCCAGGCCGCCTGGAAATACCTGCGTCCCTACCTGTTGCTGCGCACCGGCGCGATCTACGAACAGTACGACGAAACCAACGTGGTGCTGCGTCGAGCCGGTTTCAAGCTTTTCGATGCGCAACTCGGTTTCCGCAGCGACATGGATCCCTTCCCCTTTGCCAAAAACTGGGACTTGGCCATCGCCTACAAATTCACCGGCAGCTTCGCATCGGGGGCCTCCGTTTCCGACGCCTACATCGAAGCGGCGCTGGAAAATTACTGGTTCACCCCGCGTCTGCGGATGGGCTATCAGAAAGTGCCGTTCATGTGGGCGGAGTTGCAGAGCGACAGCGAGCTCTACTTTTACGACCGCCCGCAATACGCCCGTCCCTACGGGGCGAAATACGCCACCTTCGAAATCGGCCTGCATCGCAGCGCCGGAGCCGGTTTGAAGCTGGGCTTTTTCGACGACGTGCTGAGTATCGAAGGCGGGCTCTACTACCCGAAAAACCCCAAGGAAGAAAACTGGCAGATCGGCATCATGGCCCTGCGCAGCGAAGTCGATACGAAAAAACTCATCCACGACCGGATTCGCATCGAAGCCGGGGCGGGTTACTACAAGCAGAACACGATGGCTCAGTACTTCGAAAACAGCCGTCAGGCCGTGGCGGTGGACGCGCGCCTGCACGTCTACGGCGCGTTCGTCGGAGGTGAATGGGTTTTGCATGAAATGGACGACGGCATCAACGCCAGCGAGTATGAGCGTCTCAACTATTCCAACACCTACACCCACGCCATGGGTTACCAGGTCTTCGCCGGTTACAGTTTTCCCAAGCGGGAATACGAAATCGCCGTTCGTTATCAATGGTACGACCCGGACAACACCAACCTGATCAAACCGGTTCCGCAAAGCGCCAATCAGGCTCTGCGTTGGATCACGGTGGGATTCAGTTGGTGGCCGATCGATCTGTTGCGCATGATGGTCAATTACACCCATAAACAGGAGCTTGAAGCCGCCGAAACGGAAGAGTTCACCGCCAAGCGTCTCAAAAGCCTGAAAAACGATGAAGTCGTGTTCCAGCTTCAGCTCTTGCTGTAGCGATTATTTGTTACCCAGGAGGATTCGCTATGAAGAACATCATCACCTTGTTCGTCGTTCTGGTTCTTCCCCTTGTCTTTCTTTCAACCGCCCAGGCCGAGTTGAAAAAGGGTCCGTACCTGCAACGTCTCGGTAAAAACTCCGCCCTCGTGGTTTGGGAAACCGACAACGATGCCGACGGCACCGTGGAATGGGGTACCGACGACGCTCTCGGCGAAAGCATCCCGGCCGCCTCCGGCACCATGCACGTTGTGAAACTCGAAGGCCTGTCCCCCGACACCGCCTATTTCTACCAGGTAAGCAGCGGCGGCGAGACCAGTAAGGTCTATCAGTTCTGGACCGCCCCGAACCGCAACGTCCCCATTCGCTATATCGCGTTCGGCGATTCGCGCAGCGGTGAAAACGACCACCGGCGCGTGGTGGCGCGCATCATGGAGGAAGATCCCGACATCTACAGCAACAGCGGCGATCTGGTGAGCACCGGCGACGACGAAGTGAGCTGGCAAATGCATTTTGACGTGGAGCGCGACTTGATGGCGACTCGTATGCTCGTCCCCGCCATCGGCAACCACGACGTGGACGGTCTCAACTGCGTGAAGTACAAGAAGTACTTCGACGTTCCCACCTATTCGGGCGACGAAGGCAGCGAATACGACGAAAACTTCTTCTTCCAGGACTGGGGACCGATTCGCCTCATCACGCTCGACTCCACTCTGGCTCCGCTCAATGTCGGCAGCGTCCAATACAACTGGTTGATCCAGGTGTTGGAAGACGCCAAGTCCAACGACCACACCCTGCACGTCTTCATCAACACGCACATCGGTCCCTATACGGCCAAACCGGGACGCAGCGGCAACCAGTATTTGCGTGCGCTCTCCCCGACGCTGGTCGAATACGACGTGCGGGCGGTGATTGCGGGCCATGATCACCATTACTACCGTGCCACCGATCCCAACGGGTTAAACATCATCGTGGCCGGCGGCGGCGGAGCCGGTCTATACGACTGCGAACCGCGCCCGGATTTCGGCGTCATCAATCACGCCTGCGAAAAGACCTTCAATTACGTCGTCTTCGACATCAACGGCAAACACGTCCAAGCCACCGCGAAGGACTCCGAAGGCAACATTCTCGAAACCTTCGAGTGGGAAGGTCAAAAAGATCCGGTCGAAATTCCCTCAGACGGCGACACTCCCGCCGATGGTGACGACCCCGCCGACGGCGACGACCCCGGCGACGGCGACGACCCCGCCGATGGCGACGATGGATTCGATGTCGCCGACGGCGACGATGGAGGATTTTCGCTGAACGAACAGGACTCCTACGACCCCGATTACGGTTATGCGGGGTGTCGTGTCGGCGACGGCCCGGCGTTCGGCGCGTGGCTTCTGGTCGCCCTGAGCGTCCTGGCGCTGCGGCGGCGGAGAAAACAGTCACTCTAATTCATTTCAGTTTTTGCAAGGATGAAACATGAAAGCGAGCAGCGGTACAGGTTGGGCGACAGCGGCGCTGATGGTTTTTTGCATGATGGGGCTTGGCTTTTCCGGCTGCCATAAGAACGAAAAGCTTTCCGTCGATACAAATCCGACGGACGGCGACATCGACGGCGACAGCGACATCGACGGCGATATGGACACCGAAGAAGAAGTCGAAATGATCCCGCCCTCCCTGTCGCTTTCCAAATGGCTGTCCGGCAACGGTTCCCATCTGAGTTTCGATGGCCAAGGGCGTCTTGTTTCGGCCTCGAAAGCGGGCCTGGTTTTGCTCGACATGAACGGCACCCCCGATGATCGCAGCGACGATACACGCGAGATCCGTTCCGAACTCACCGAAGACGTATGGCCGACAACGACCGTGGTGGACGCCTGCAGCGACGGAAGCGACGCCATCTGGTTCGCCGACAAAACCGGCCTGTTCCGTCTGGCTCCCGGCGACGATGACGACCCGGCCCCGGTGCTCAAGGCGGCGCTCGACGACACTCTGACCGGCGGACGCGATCTGCTTCAGCTCTTGTGCCTGCATGGCGGCGACGGCTTGTGGGTCTCCACTTCCTTCGGCTTCCTCGAAATCGCCGCCGGTGATTCGCCCGACGATCCGAACAGCTGGACGGTCACGGACCATCGCGACGACGGCGACATGCTGGCCAAACGCCCCCATTACGCCGCGCTCGATGCGGCCGACCGCCTGTGGATCACGATTTTCGATGTGGATACCTACAAGCTTTATGCGTCGGTCGGCGGCAGCACCTCGGAAATCGCCTTCGGCTTCGCCGATCCGTCCCCCACCGCTCTGGCGGCCGACGGCGACAGCGGTCTGTGGATCGTCAACGACGAATCCTCCTGGTATTTCGGGCACGGCGGAACGCCGTCCGATACGGCCGATGACACCTGGATCGAATTGCCCGCGCCTTCCGGCCTGTCGGTGAACACGCTGATACCCGTTGCCGCCGGGCAGGCCGTGGCCTACAAAGACAACCTGCGCGATTTCTTCCTGCTCGACACGAAGAACACCGCCGATGGCGCGGATGACGCGGTCACCCTTTTACCCCAACTGGGCATGGACGACAGCAACAAGCTGGTGTCGGCGGTCGTGCAGGACGAGTCGATTGTATGGTTTTCCAGCCAGAACGATTTCGGGACGGCCACCCTCGCCGACGATCCCGCCAGCGATGGCTGGGTTCGCAAGCGGATCATCGATCTGGGCCTCGCTCCGGCCAACGATCTGGCGGGCTTCACCGTCACCGACGACCGGGTTTTCCTCGGCGGTCCCAACGGTGTGGTCGCCATCGAGCTCGGCGACGGCGATCCCGACGCTTTCGCCTTCAACGCCTATGCGCTGGAGGCGCCGGGCAAACTTACGCCCTTCAACATTCAGGTGCTCGATACCGTCTCCGACGGGCTTCTGGTGGGCGGCGAAGTGCTGGCGATCATGGACGAGGCGGGCGCGTTCTCGACCTGGGAAGCGAAATCGCCCACCAGCATTTCAATGGTCGCGAAAGGTGAAAGCGACATCCTGTGGCTGACGTCGGTGCAGCAGTCCATCGTGACGGTTATTTCCTTCGCCGTCTACGATTACAACGGCACACCGCAAACCGCCCTCGACGACAAAACCGAAAACATCGACACCGATTATTTCGGTTTCAATGCCGGTGCGGCGGCCGACTGCATGGCCTTTTTCGACGGCTGCAAGGCGCTCATCGGAAACTCGCTGGGCCTGCATTATTACGACTGCAACGCCACCCCGCTCGACCCCGCCGACGACATCGCCGAAACGGGCTTGCTCGATGGCGCGAAGCTGATCAAACACATCGAACACATCGGCGACGGCGCGTTTTTCATCACGACGCTGTCGGGTCTGCATTATCTCGACACTGCCGGGACTGCCGATACCGGCGACGATACGATCGTGAAATACGAGCACACCGGCCAGTCCGCGAGCTTCGCCATCGACGGCGCGGGGCGCATCGTCACCTTTATCGAGGGCGGCTTTTTGCTGCGCGATCCCATGGACACACCCGACGATCCGGCCGACGACCTGGGCGCGTTTTTCGCCATCGACTGGACCCTCAACAGCCGCGTCGTCGTGGACGCGCAGAACAACTGGTGGTTCGACACGGGCGACGGATCGGGAATCTACCACGGCGCATTCGATCCGGGCAGCACGCTTCTGCCCATCGCCGACGTTCTCGCCGGAAACACCGACGACGAGTAATATTCCACCCACACCCAAACCCGTAACCAAACGATGATTGAAAAATAGTTCGAAGGATGGTTACGGGGTGCCATGGGCCAAGCCTTTGGCTTGCCCATGCTGTTTTCACGGGCAAACCTGACGGTTTAGCCCGTGCCACCCATCATCCATCGAAGATAATTCGAGACTCAATCAGAGTTGAAATGCCCCAACTAAATCAATCTTCCTCTTTCCATCTCACCCGTCGACTTGAACCTGATGTTTCGTCCCGCCTTTTCCTCCAAATTGTGCACAATTAACGGTAATAATGATACATACTATCCATACACATTTTCAAGCAGAAGCCTGGCTCTGTTATGCTCCTCAGGTTTGTCTTGGTAGTCCTCCCCCGCGAGAAAGGGTCCACGACGCAGAGGGTTGGGGTTTCAACGCCCCCGTCGCTGCCCTCGCATTCGTAACCAACTGATATTACTTACACTTTATTCAGTTTTCGCCGACATTTCCGAGGGTATTTCGAGGCCATCCGACCGAAACGCTAAAAGCCTTATAATATCAACGAGATAACCCCTCGTCACTGAAATATTTTCTCTATAATATATTTAATATATGATAATGAGTGCAGATTCCGACCCACGCCGCCGTCCTCGAAGGGGTGTCCGTCGTCGGCTGCCATCGGCGAAACTGATAGCCAAATAACCGGATATACCTGTCTTTTTCACTTTATCAAAGGCCGACTCGACGCGCCGCCCCCTCGCCACCCAGGCCTTCTGCGACTCTCGGCCCCGCGCATGTGTGACATATTACGGCAATAACGGTTTTCCGATAGGTTTACGAATTTACGTCCCGTTTTGAGGCCGAAAAACCCAATGATTTCGCGAAAAGCGAAAAAGGCGACGCTGAAAACGGCGCAACGAGCGCATCACGCGCATCGAGAACAGCCTAGGCCACACAGTCGCCCCCCGATTTTCCCATCATTTCACCGAACCACGTGGCATTTCGACGTATTATTATTGTTTTTTATGCATCGTATTTTAACGTCAGTCGAAGAGGCTCAGCCCTTCACCTCCACCACATTGATGGGCCGGATGGGGGCATCGATGCCCTTGGCGAAGATTTCCTGAGAGGAGCGAAATTTCACCGAGCGCGTGATGGCCTGCGGGTTGGACTGCAATTGGTTGCGGGTCAGTTCGAAGGTGCGCGGCGAAACCAGAATCTCGCCGCCCTTGGCCGCCTTGCACAGCCGCGAAGCCAGATTGACGTGGTGGCCCAAAACGGTGTAGTCCATGCGCAATTCCGAACCGATGTTGCCCACGATCATCTCGCCGGTGTTGATGCCGATGCCCATCAGCGGCGGGTCGATCAGCCCGGCTTCGCGCCATTCCTGCTGCAGCATGCGCTGGACTTCCTGCATCTTCAACGCCACGTTGACCGCCCGCACGGCGTGGTCTTCGTGCCGGATGGGAGCGCCGAACAGCGCCATCACCTCGTCGCCCACCACCTTATCCACCGTGGCGTCCGCCTCGATAATGACGCGCATCATCAAACCCAGGAAGCGGTCGATCACCCACTTCACTTCTTCCGGCGTCAAACGCGTGCACAAGCGGGTGAAATTGCGCAGGTCGGCGAACAGCACGGTGAGCTCGTATTTTTCGGGGCGAAACAAATCGAAGCCCGAGTTGAGCAGCTGTTCGATGACTTTGGGCGACACATAGCGTTTGAACGACGACTCCAGCCGTTTGAAGTTGGACTGATCCTCCACCATGATCTGCCCGCCGTTTGGCTGCGTGGTGACACTCACCTTGACATACCGCAGGCGGCCGGTCTGCGGGTCGGTGTAATGGTGGTCGGCCTGGATTTCCTCGCCGGACTGTTGCGCCTGCGAATAAATGAGGTCGAGGTACCCCGCGCCCAGGCGGGTTTTATCGATTGCCGACAAAGGCTTGCCCAGCACGTCGACCCGCTTGATGCCCAGATGCTCTTCCAGGGCGCTGTTGACGTAGGTCAGCCGGCCGTCTTTGTCCATCTGAATCACCATCACCGCCAGGCCATGGATGGTGTGCGCGGTGGCGGGCTGGTTTTCCTGGAGCTCCAGACGTTCGATCCGCGCCAGATACCGGCCGTTTTCGTCTTCAAGTTCCCGGATTCGCTGCTTGAGTCGCTTGATCTCGTCCTTCATTGAATTCTCCTTGTGTTCCGTATCGTAACGCGCTCAGCGGTTACGGGAAAGAAAAAAATCATCTTTCCAAAGAAGTTTTGCCTGGACACGCCCCTCGACGGCTTTTTCTCCGATCTATCCGTTATCTTTTCGCTTTTCACATATCCCAAGCCGTTCCTCCTGTGGAACGGTCACGCGTTTTATGATTTTTGTCGGTTATGGGAAGAATCGCCGTTTGTAATCACTCTTATATTGTGAAGATTCCGGGCCGATCCAAAACGTGATCGGCGGATGCCGTGAGGTAAAGGCGAAATGAAAGAAATTCTCAAGAAATACGACATCTTCGACCCGATCTCCCCGATCGATCTGGGTCTGCTGGCTCGCATGGCGGTCTTGAAAGAATATAAAAAGGGCGATGTCATCTGTCACGAAGACGAAACGTGCTCGCATTTTCACCTGTTGCATCGCGGCAAAGTCAAAATCGTCAAGCATACCTCCGTCGGAAAGGACGTGATTCTGGATATCGCCACATCCGGCGAACGATTCATGGAAGAACCGCTCTACGACGGCGGAAAATATCCGGCCTCCGTTATCGCCGCCGAGGATTCGTCCGTCCTGATGATCGATAAAACCACCTTTCAACGCGTGACGGGGCAGTATATCGAAATGATGAAGATCGCCTTGCGCGGTTTGGGTCAACGTTTGCGCAGCCAGCAGGAATTGATCCGCGAGCTGTCGGTTGGGAAAGTCGACACGCGCATCGCCAATATGATGCTGAAACTCGGCGAAAAAATCGGCGAAACCAGCGGCGACGGGCAGATCATGATGCACATTTCGCTCTCGCGCCAGGACATCGCCGATCTGACCGGCACCACCATCGAAACGGCCATCCGCACCATGAGCCGCCTCTCGAAAAAAGAAATCCTCAAAACCACCAAAGACAGCATTCACATTCTCGACCGCGACCAGCTTGAGGATATCGCCGCCGGATTTTAAAGCGGTTTTTGTCTCCCACAACCCTTCTCGGCTCCCCTTGCGGAGCCCTTTCTTTGCCTGTTTTTCCTGAACAATCCCACCTATTTCGATTGCCCGACGAGAAGAACGGGCTTCGCTTGACAAGCCGCAAAAAAGGTGACAGGGTGGTGCCGCTCGGCGGAAAACCACGCTCCCCGCCGCTTATCGACTACTTTCCGCGAAGGGAGAAAGCGAATGACCCACAACGAAATCACCCAGGCCATCGTCGCCTTGAACCGCGAATACCACCGCCTGCACGTCGCCAAGGAAGAACTGTTTTGGGAAACCAAGATGGGCATCTCCAACGAATACGCCCCCTTCAACAAGGCCGAAGGCGCGCTCAATGCCTTCAAGAACGACGTAACCAAGCTCAATCAATGCCGCGAGCTGCTGGCGTCGGGGAATGCCGACGAGGCTCAGACCGTCACCTTGAACGGCTGGATCCGCTTTTTCGAAGCCAACGTCATCGAGAACGAAGAGGCCCGGGCGCTGTCGGACACCATCATCGGCATGGAAAGCGAACTGGCCAAGGCACGCGGCGGCATGCCGCTTGGCTACACCGACCCGCAAAGCGGCGCGCATCAGGCCGCCAGTTCGGTGGAATTGGCGTTGAAAATCGGGTCGGCGGACGACGAAGCGCTGCGCAAAGCCGCCTTTGAAGGACTCGAATCGATTGAAAGCTATGTGATCGATAACGGCTTCTTCGAGATCGTCAAAGCGCGTAACCGCTTCGCCCGATTGCTGGGCTATGAAGATTACTACGACTGGAAAGTCAGCACCACCGAAGGCTTCGGCAAAGCGAAACTGTTCGAATTGCTCGACGACCTGGAAGCCCGCACCCGCGACGCGCAAACCCGCTACATCGCCGGTGTCTCCGCCCAGCATGGGGAAGCGGCGCTCAAGCCCTGGAATTTCCGCTACTTCACCCAGGGCGACGCCATGAAAGACATCGATCCCTACATGCAGTTCGACGACGCGCTCTTACGCTGGGGCAAAAGCTTCATGGCGCTGGGTATCCGCTACGAACAGTCCCTACTGCAACTCGACCTGATGGTGCGCAAAGGCAAGTATGAAAACGGCTTCTGCCACGCCCCGGTGGCCCCTTTCGAGGACGCCGAGGGGCGCGAACGGGCACGCGTCAACTTCACGTCGAACGCCGTACCGGGCCAGATCGGCAGCGGAAAACGCGCCGCCGAGACGCTCTTCCACGAGGGTGGACACGCCGCCCACTTCTCGAATGTCCTGATGGGCGCGCCGTGCTTCAGCCAGGAATTCGCCCCCACCTCGGCCGCCTTCGCCGAAACCCAATCGATGTTCTGCGATTCGCTGCTGGACGACGCCGACTGGCTGACACGCTACGCCAAGGACCGCGACGGCAATCCGATCCCCTGGGAGGTGATCGAAAATTCCACGAAGCTCAACCAACCGGCCAAAGCCTCGTTTATCCGCTCGCTGTTGATCATCTGCTACGCCGAGAAGGCGCTCTACGAAATGGACGAAGCCGACCTCACCCAGGAAAAGGTGATGGCCGCTTTTGTGGAAATCGAACAGCGCCTGTTGGGACTGCCGCGCTGCGCGCGTCCCACCCTGGCTGTCCCGCACCTGCTCTCCGGCGAAGCGAGCTGCATTTATCACGGTTACGTGCTGGCACTGGCGGGCGTGGCCCAAACGCGGCATTATTTCCTGACCACCTATGGTTTCCTTACCGACAACCCCAAGATCGGTCCGGCGCTGCAGGCGGCCTACTGGCGTCCCGGCAACGGCATTCCGTTCGTGGACGCCGTGGCCCAGCTTACCGGCAAACCCTTCAACATGGATGCTTTGGTCGCAGACGCGGCATTGACCGTTGACGAAGCGGTGGCGGAACAACGGCGCAAGGTCGAAAAGCTGAAAGACGTCCCGGCCAGCAGCGGACCGGTGGAACTCGACGGAACGATTCGCATGGTGCACGGTGCAAAGGTGATCGCCACCACCGAAACCGCCAGCTTCGAAGAGATGGCCGAACAATACAAAACCTGGATCAAAACCCTGGACGCCTGATCGAAGCCACGAAATCTCACGCGGGCCGGTATCAAACCGGCCCGTTTTTAGTTAGGAGCCCGTCGGAGACACGCTCCAACACGGGAATGATGATTAGTGAGTAGTGAGTAGCGACTGTTATCGGTGTCAAGCGAAATTCGGGTTCCAGGCTTCGTTTTTCCGCATCATCGTGTTGAGAATGAGGACCAATTTTCGCATGCAGGCCACCACCGCCGTCATCTTCGGTTTGCCGCGTCCGACCAGCCGCTGGTAGTGTCCGCGAATCACCGGGTTGTGTTGAATCGCCACCAGCGTCGGCATGTAGAGCGCCGTGCGCAGGCGATGACGACCGCCGCCGGTCATGCGTTTACCCCGAAACGTTCCGCTGTCCCGATTCATGGGCGCCACGCCGATCAACGCCGCGATCTGCCGCCGGTTGTAGATCCCCAGCTCCGGCAGATCCGTCACCAGAAGATTCGCCGTGCACGCGCCGACGCCCGGCATCGTTTGGAGCCGCGCGGCCCGGTCGCTGCGCTCCCGATCCGATGCAATGGCCGCCGCGATGGCCCGATCCAGCCGCTCGATTTCCCGTTCGATCACCTCCAGAATGCGGTGCAGGCTTTGTCCGATCGTCCGATCGCCCACGTGTTCGGTGCGGTTTTTCTCCATCGTGCGCATGGCGACCAGCTGCCGCCTCCGTGAAGACAGGGCTTTTAACAGGAGGGCGGTTTCGCCGAGCGTTTCGTTCGGTGCGGGACGCATGGCGGCTGCGTAGCGTGCGATGATGCCCGCATCGAGTCGATCCGTTTTCGCCATCACGCCGACGGCGCGGGCATAATCCCGGATGCGCCGGGGATTGACCACCGCCACCGGCCAACCCGCTTTCTGAAGACGTTTGCACAGCTCCCGTTCGTAGCCGCCGGTGGCTTCCATCACGACGCCCTCCACCTCGATCCGCTTCAACGAACGGACGAAGCGTGTCATGCCGGCTTTGGTGTAAGCGTAGCGGACGCACGTGCTTTCGCCGTCGACGGCGACATCGAAAACGGCTTTGCTGACGTCGATCCCGATCCATTTCTTCATGGCGCACCCTTCCTTGCCAATACGGGCTCATTTCGATTACAATGGCCCCTGCGACTGTTCGGGTTTTCCCGGACGAAACGGACGGCGGATCCGGCTACAAAACGGGCTCATCAGGCCCCAGGATGGGACGATCTCGCCGCCCACCACGGCCTCCCGCTTGCTACGGGAGGTCGTTTCATCTTATCATCACAAACGATGACAGTCGCTTGAAAGGGATAATACAAGGATGGGCAACTTGTTGCCCATCATTACATCATGATTAACACATTAAAGGTGGGCAACAAGTTGCCCATCCTACTTTTGGACGATGAGTGATTTCAGCACCTGGAGCCCGTCGGAGACACGCTCCAACCCACGAAAGCCAAGTCGCTCCGAGCGACTCCGATACGAGGATCAGCCCACCCAGGCCTCGACATGCTCGCGCGCCCAGTTCATAAATGGAGTCGCCGGACGCCCGGCCAGACGGCGCGCCGATTCGGAAACCTCGGCGAATTTCCCCACTTTGCAGGCGGCCTGCAACTCCAGCAGCGCATCGACCAACCACCGCGGCATCATCGACATGGCCGCGCGTGCGGTGTCTTCCGGAATATCGGTAAAGACGATCGATCGTCCGAGCGCTTCGGAGAGCGCCAACGCCACATCCCGCCCATCGAGCGCCTGCGGTCCGGTGAGCGTGTAGCTCTTGCCGGCATGGCCTTCGCTCGTCAAAACCTCCGCCGCCGCATCGGCGATATCCCGCACGGCCACATAGCTCACGCGCCCCTTTCCCATGGGCATGAAAACCTGGTTTTGGGAACGAATCGCCGCACCATGATGATGGATGAAGTTTTCCATAAACGAATTCGGCCGTAAAAACGTGTAGGCCAGCCCCGATTCCTCGATCAAACGCTCCGCGTCCCGGTGCCCGCGTTGCAACGCCGTAGGTTTCTCCTCATCCGCGCCGTACACCGACAGTCGCACGATATGCGTCACCCCGCTTTTCAACGCCTGTTGCACCAGGTGGCCGGTTTGTTCCGCCATATCCGGTGAAAAGGGTGACACATAGAAAACTTTCCGAATCCCTTCGCAGGCCTTCGCCAGGCTTTCGGGTTGATCGAAATCCAGCTTTGCCCATTCGACGCCGTGGGGCCACAAACGCCCCCCCTTTTCGATGTCGCGGAGTCCGGCGCGCACCGGAACCCCCTTGCTACGCAACGACTCAACCACCTGACGTCCGACCGTTCCGGTTGCTCCTGTGACCAATATCATCGTCAGTACCTCCTGATCGCGTGCCTTTCTTTTAGATCCGGCAACCCGTCCGATAATTCCATTCCGATCCGGCTTTCCCGCCGGTTTCACGTTTTTCATTTTTTCACTTGACATGTCACCAGTAAGTGACTTACTCTCGGCCTTGTCACCTGCCGGTGACACGTAAAAATGAAGGGAGTCTCTCATGCTGTGCCGCTTTCAAAACAATCCGCCTTGTGTCAATCGACGACCTCAGCTCAATCCGTTTCCGCCTTATCTGTGCTCCATCCTGATTCTGCTTTTGTGGTCTCTCTCTCCAAGCCGAGCGGCGGCGTCCGCCGATGAGGTTTCGTCACCAACGGATGACCCGATCGCCTCCCCGATTGTTGAGTCCCGACTCGATGCTCCGCCCCTGCCCTCGCGCCGCAAATTGGCGCTGGGCTTCACACTCGATTTGCTGCCCGTCGCCATGAGTGCGGCGAGCGGCCATTTCGGGATGTCGGGGCAAACCTGGGTGGGCATCGATTCCATCAAAATTCGACTCGTGGGCGCACGCATGAACATGCCCGATTTTCTGGTGGGCAACGACGCCTTTGGCGACCAGCAAACGACGGTCGGCGCGTTGATCGTGGATTACGTCTTCGGCGAAGCGTTCGACGGCTGGTGGGTGGGCACCGGTTTCGAGCTGTGGGAAAACCGCATCGTACACAAATCCTCGGCCGCCACCCAGCGTTGGCTGAACCTCGTGTACACCCTCGGCGGCGGCTACATCTGGAAGTTTTACGACAATCTCTATCTCAACCCCTGGGTGGGCCTGCATGTGCCGATCAACAATCCCCGCATTCACGCCGGATCCGACAGTTTCAAGCCCCTGCCCGTCAGCGGGGAAGTGTCGCTCAAGATCGGCTACTATTTCGATCTGTAAGCGGTTGCCGTTTGCGTATAGCCGCAGCCGCAAGCCGACAACTTTCGCTTGCAGGGCGTTTCACTTCCAAGCTTTTCACCGTTTTCCACCTCCTATCATTCGGCTTACGGGGTGCCATGGGCCAAGCCTGTGGCTTGCCCATGCTGTTTTCACGGGCAAACCTGACGGTTTTGCCCGTGCCACCCATCATCAATCGAAGATGATTCGAGACTCAATCAGAATTGAAACGCCCTGCTCACACTTGACCCTGCGTTTGTAGCGCGCTATGCTGCCTGCATCCGAATCAGATTGGGGAGAAGGTCATGGCGGAATGGGTTCCCATCATCAAACACGGAATCTGGGCGTTGACCCTGTTGATCACGATTGCATTATTGCGTAAACCCCTCGGAAACCTGATCGGAAAATCGAAACAGGTGAAGTACAAAGATCTGGAAATCACCTTCGAGCAGGACATTCGGCAGATCGAAGACGGCATCCGGCAGGAAAACCTGCCCCGTGTGGATGAATCGGCCACCCACAAGGACGTCGACCTGTTGGAATTGGCCTCCATCGCCCCCAAGGCCGCGGTTCAAGAGGCCTGGCAGCAGATCGAACAGCGCTCGCACGCACTGCTGCAGGAACGCAAGCTGTCCATCCCCGCCGACAGCCCCACTCCGCATAAGGCCATCGAGCTGCTGTTGATCGAGCATGATCTGCTGAACGACAACAAGGCACGGGTGTTCCGCGAACTGCGGCAGCTGCGCAACAAAGCGGTGCATGCCGACAACTACCGCGTGTCCTCCAAACAGGCGGCTGAATACGTCAAGCTGTCGTTCCGCTTGGATGCCTATCTGAAATCCCTGCAAGCTCCGGCCTGAACGCGGCTTCCGCCCGTTGACAAACGAAAAGAGCCGCCCCCGAAGGAGCGGCCCTGATAACCGATACGCATTCCGCAGACGCTAATCGCAGGTGCAGGTGACGTCGAGATCGAAACCGCCGTCCTCGCCGCGAACGCCGTCCACCACGATGTAATAGTCTTCGCCCGCCACCATGGCGGTTTCGGCCGCCTGCACGTTCATGCGATACCCGAAGGTCTTGCAGGCTGCCGCTTCGCACGCGCCTTCCAGGATGAACACACCCAGCAGGGCATCGTCGTCAAACGCCATCTCCGCCTTCAGCGTGCCATCGCAGGAAGCCGTCAGGTGATAGACCACCTCGCCCGCCGTTTCCTCGTCGGAATAGTAGTGCGAGCAGGGTTCTCCGGCATCCGGGTCATCGTAAACATGGATGTGATTCGGCTCGCCGGTGTTGTCGCCGTGGACCGGCCCGCCGTTGCAGGTGATTTCGTGATCGACATCGCAGGTGGGATTGTCGCAGGCATCGAAGCCGTCGCAATCCTGGTCGATGCGGTCGCATTCCACCTCCACCCCATCCGGGTTGATATTCTCGTTGTCGTCGTCGCAGTCGCGCCCGGTGGGACAATCGACGATGTCGAATCCCTTGTAGCTGTCGTTATCGAGATCTTCGCAGGCCGATTGCGGACAGATCAACTCGATTTCAAATTCTCCCGCAGCGCCTTCGTAGCCGTCGACCACCAGGAAATAGGTGCTTCCTTCCGTCACCAGCCAGGACACCACGCCGCTATCGAAAGACGACGACTCAATCATTTTATAGGTACGACAACGCCCGAAGCTGCTTGAGAGCACGATCAAGCGCAGATCATGGTCGCTCACCAGGCGCGCCGACATCTCGCCGTCCGCCGCCGCGACGTAGGTGTAGGAAAGCTCGGGGCCTTCCAAGTGGCGGTAGGTGCGTTCCGAGTTGTAATAATACGTGGTGTGACTGATTCCGGTGCGCGTGTCGCCCGCGAGCACCATGTCGCAGGCGGGCACATCCGCCCCGCCGTCGCAGTAGTTCACACAGCCTTCCGTTGGATAACAATTAATGTCGCAGTCTTCCTGCAGGTAGACGTGTCCGCATCCGTCGGTGGCGGTGAAGACGTCCTGCACGCAGGTATTGAATTCATCATCGTCTCGCGGCATGCACACCGGCGGATCGTCGCCGTTATACCAGCAGGTGAGATCGTAGATATCCTCGCCCTGACAATCGCCGCTGTCCGAACAGCCCATCTGAATGCAGAAGGCGTAATCGTCGCCCGGCCAACTGACGCACTGATAGCCCGGTGCACAATTTCCATATTCGCAGGGCTGGCATTGCGTCGCCGTGGCCACGTTATCGCCACCCAGACAATCTTCGTCCACCCCGTTATCGTAGATATCCTCGGCACCGGGATTGATGCCGAACGCATCGTCATTACAGTCGTCACCGGCCGGGCAGTCGATCTCGTCGATGGCGAAATAACCATCCTGATCCTCATCCACACAGCCATCGGCGCAGCGCAACGCCTCGGCGTCGCAGGAAGTACCGGCCGGGCAGGTCTGCAACTTGGCCGCACGCCCGCAACTGTCGTTTAGCCACAAGACATCGTCGAGACATTGTCCGGCGCTATCGGGCACGCAATGGAACGCGCCGGGCTCGATTTCGTAGCACACGGACTCGGCGGGACACGTTCCGTTGAAGGAACAATCGGCCATACACACCCCAACCGGCGGATCGTCTTCGCCCGGGTAGACCTTGCAGGATCCCCCGTAATTGCACTGCCAATCCTGGCTACAGGATCCGCAGTGGTTCTTCAACTCGTTCGTGCAGGCGCAGTCCACCGCCAGATCGAAACGTCCGGTCTCGTCCTCATCCGACCCGTCCACCACCAGGTAATAGGTTTCACCCGCAACCACGTTGAAGGTCACGTCGCGCTGATAGCCGTCATCACCGCTGGCGGCGACACAGGAGGCGTTATCGCAAGAATCCGCCAGAGCCAACAACACCAGATCGGTGTCGCTGATGAGGCTCAATTCCGCATGCAACACGCCGGAGCAGACGGGCGTCACCTCGTAAATCAACTCCCGGCCCGGCAGGTTGCCCCGGCAGTTATAGTCCAGCATCATCGAGACGCCGTTGGCGGTGTGACCGGCTTCATGTTCGCCGCAGTCGAGCGTTTCATGCGTGCTGTCGCAGACCGTCAGACACACCTCGGCCTCACTATCGCAGGATCCGGCCGGACAGCTGCGTGTGTCCAGTTCGTTGCCGCAGGTATCGCGAACCACCAGGTTATCGCCATCGCAAACCCGTTCGGTTTGCGGCAGACAATAGGAGCCTTCCGTCATGTAAGTGCAAACGGAGCCGTCCGGACAGCGTCCGTCCTCCGAGCAATCCTTCAGGCAGATCATCAGCGGGTTGGGCAGCTCATCCTCGATGTAGATCATCCCCATAAAGTTGGGTAGACATGCATGCCCGGCTTTGCAAGCCCCGAAACAGGGATCGCAATGCTGGCCGGATCCGGGGCACCAATCCATGCCGTCGCAATCCTGGTCTTTACCGTCGCACTCGATTTCCGCCGCGCCGGGCTTGATGTCCGCCAGACCGTCCTGGCAATCGGTGCCCATGGGGCAGGACTGGGCGTCGTAGCGATAGAAGCTGTCCTGGTCCTCGTCCACGCACACGACATGACTGCAATCATCGAAACCGCTGCAATCGTCGTCGATGCCGTTGCAGGCGACCTCCGGCTCGTCTGGATTCACCTCCCCCAAGCCGTCGTCGCAATCGGTACCGCTGGGGCAATAAACCGGATCGTAACCGAAGTGGCCGTCGTCGTCGTTGTCCTCGCAGGCATAACAGACGCATTCCACCGACACCCGGTAGGGTCCGCCGTTGAGATAAACGATGTCATCCTCGTCTTCCACGTCGCCATCCACCTCACATTCGTCGTCGCTATCGCCGTCGCATTCCTCGTCGTCGAAGGCGAATCCCGCATCGATGGCGAAGTAGAGGCGCTCCCCTGCGCTGACTTCGACATCGTGGCGAATCACACCGAGCGAGCTTGCGGCGCTACGGCAGCTTGTGGGATCGCAATCATCGAGAACGAACAGATCGAGGTCGTACAGATAGGGCGACTCGTCGCCGTCTTCGAACGACACATCGCCATCCACACCGATCAGAATATCGGGGGTAATCGTAATCGACACCGTGCCGTCGCAGGCCGCGTCGAACCCATACACCTCTTCGCCGCCGCTTTCGGTGGATTCATTCGGCAGGCAGGAATAGGCCGTCCAATCATCCACCGTTTCTGCATTGTTGCCATCGGCAAAGTCACCGCAAGCCAGGAGGAGCAAGGCCTTGTCGCATAGCGCGTCAATCTCGGTCTCGGATTCGGCTTCCACTTCGGCTTCCATCTCGGCTTCTACCTCGGCCTCCACTTCAGCTTCCATCTCGGCTTCCATCTCGGCTTCTACCTCGACCTCCACTTCAGCTTCCATCTCGGTTTCCACCTCGGCTTCCACCTCCATTTCGGTTTCGACTTCCATTTCATCTTCGACATCGCCGTCCGTATCACCGTCCGTATCGCCGTCGGTGTCGCCGTCGGTGTCGCCGTCGGTGTCGCCGTCCGTATCGCCGTCCGTGTCGCCGTCCGTATCGCCGTCCGTGTCGCCATCGGTATCACCGTCCGTATCACCGTCGGTGTCACCGTCCGTATCGCCGTCCGTATCGCCGTCGGTATCACCGTCGGTATCGCCGTCCGTATCGCCGTCGGTATCACCGTCCGTATCGCCGTCCGTGTCACCATCCGTGTCGCCGTCCGTATCACCGTCGACGCCGGTATCCCCATCCAGGCCCGGATCGTCGTCGCCGCCGCCACCACAACCGGCAACCGTCAAAGCCAACACAAAGAAGACTCCCCACAAAACATGCGATAGCTTAGGCATGATGAACCGCACCTCCGATTTCATTGTATTGTTCTACACTTAGTAGACTATTAATGATACCTTGTCAAGCCGCAATGCGTCAATTTCATTCATCGCCCTGCCCAGCACGCTTTCTTGTTGACCTGTGTGAAAAATGAAGTAGGCTTGAAACTCGTGTTCCACCCGTCAACAGGAGAAATCCATGATCCGAACCAACCTCGACAAGCTGATTGAGATCAGCGTACAAGGCAAAATCGCCAATCCCATTTCGCGCGGCGTCATGCGCTTCGATGCCGAAGGCCTGCCCTTCGCCCATCCCGGAACCGGCGGTATCACCTATAACATCAAAGTGGGCGACCCGGTTTTCGGCTGGGCGGGCGACCATATCGAGCCTTGCGTGTCGAGCTGCGCCAGCGAAAAAGAGCGTAACGGACTGGTCAATTCCGCTTACAACGCCTATGCCTGCGCCGGAAACCAGGCGACGATCATCAGTGGGCAGGCCAAGGGAACCAAAGGCGTCGTAATCGGTCACCACGGCGGCATCGAACACGTCATCATCGAGTTTCCGGACAATGTACTCGACAAGCTGACACACGACGACAAGATTCTCGTCCGCGCCGTCGGTCAAGGCACCGAGTTTCTCGATTACCCCGGCATCCGCGTGTACAACCTCGGTCCGCAGCTACTCAAAACCATGGGACTGAAGGAAAACAAGAAGGACGGCGTTCTGGAAGTGCCGGTAACGCATTTCGTTCCGGGCTACCTCATGGGCAGTGGGATCGGTTCGGTTACGCCAAACAAAGGCGACTACGATATCATGACCCAGGATGAGGGCGCGCTGGAGGAATACAATCTGAAATCGATGCGCTTTGGCGACATCGTCGCCATCCTCGACCACGACAACCGCTACGGCCGCAACTGGCGCAAGGGCGCGGTCACCATCGGAATCGTCATTCATTCCGACTGTAAGATTTCGGGACATGGCCCGGGCGTCACGGCCCTGATCACGGCCAAAGATCCGGTGATTCGTCCCGTGCTCAAACCCAGCGCCAACCTCGGCCATTACTTGAAAGTCGGCCGCTTTGCAGCGAAAGCCAAAAAGTCTGCGGCCGCCAAAAAGAAAAAGTAACAGGCACGAACAAACCGCATTCCCAAGCCCGGTCGCATGATCGGGCTTTTATTTTCATGGTTGGCAACGGATCGCAATAGCGCTTCCCGGCTCGTGTAGATCCACCTCCGCTAAATCACCTTTTTTCTTGACCCATCCCAAACGAGCCCCCATACTCGTCCAAACTTTTTTTGTGGAAAGGATCATGCCATGACAGGCTCTCTGAGATTCTTGCTGGTGTTGACACTCGTGGCCGGACTGTTCCTCGTCGCTTGCGGCGACGACAGTGACAGCCAAAGCGACGGCGACAGCGATGTGATTCCCGACGGCGACACGGACGAGACGCCCGATGGCGACACCCCTGATGGCGATATCGAAGCCGACCCCGACGAAGAAGCCCGCCCCGAAGGTCTGCCGGAAACCCTGGCCATCAGCTATGAACGCGAAGATGTGGGCGACCCCGTCACGACGGAGGAGATCCAGGCCTTCACCCGCCGGGTGATGGGTTTCCTTAAGAAGATCAATTATTTCGACTTCGTCCTGTACACCACCCACGGTGTCGACGCCTCCACCGGTCAACGCGACTGGCAGTTCTGGTATAATGAACGTTTCAAGAAGGAAGGCGACCTGGTCACCTTCTACCATCCCGAAAACCTGACGGATGGCGGGCATAATCTGCACATTCCCATGAGCCGCGTGCTCGGCGACGTGCTGGCCGCTCACATGCTGGTGGACGAAGATGCAACGATTGCCCTGGCCGCCGAAAAGCTGTGCAAAGGCATGTCGGCTTCCATGCTGGGCATGGTGAAAGACGAAAACGATACGGTGCACCACCTGATGACCCGCAACGTGATCGCCATGAACCACGAATTCCTCACCCACGACGGCAAACGCAAGGCGGTCAACTACGACGGCTGGCGTTCGCCTTACGACCGCTGGAACTGCTACCGCTACGCCTACCCCGACAATCCATTCTGGGACGACGTATGGGTCACCAGCCTACGCTCGAAAGACGACGTGCCGCATGTTTTCCGCCTCATTCCGAATCTGCGCTACGCCGTTGACCGTAGCGGTAACGAGGCGGTCCAAGAGGCCTGCGGCGAAGCGCTGGAGTTGCTTGAAGCCTTCGCCAAGGACATCGTCGATTCCGACTACCACATCCGCACGAAAGACGAAAACGGCGAAATCTATATGCCCGGCTTCACCGACGATCCCGCACTCAACGCCGAGCAGGGCGACCTGGCGGCGCTCATGATGTATCGCGACCTGATTCCGGGCGCGGAATGCAGCGCGCGTCAGGCAGCCGAAAACATCGCCTATCATCAGGGCGGCGCGGAAGATTGCGGACGCGGCGAACCCAATCAGTACGACCAGCTGTCCTTCCAATTCAACCGCTACAACAAACGGATCTGTCGCTATTTCCATTTGGCCCACATCGCCAACGCTTTGGTGAATCACGAAAATGCCGCCGTCGAAAAACTCTTGGACGGCCTCGAAGAACGGATCACCCTCGACCAGGAATTGCCCGAATCCCAGTTTCAGTACGACCCCGACGACTGGTACCGCAACCTGGCCCTGTATTATACGCAGGCGCAGTCCTACGGGTACCCGCTCACCAGCGCCGAAGTGCGCAGCATTCACAGTTATTATCTGAAGGCCATCGAGGAATATATGGAATGGCCCTACTGGGACCCCTGGGCCGCGTCGGTGCCCGAAGGCGAGCTGGGCGCGTATCATCCACCCAACTGTAAAACCGTCGATGAGGAGCGCGTCTGCTGGTGGCGCTCGGAGGATCTGGGGCAGATTTTCGAAAACTGCTGGTCGCCCCTGACCAACCCCAATTCGGCTCAGTGGGTCGATTGCGACATCGTGCGCGATCCCAGCCAGTGGGACGAATCGGTCCTGGACGAGGCCACCACCCGCTAAGCTCGCGAAACAACCGAACAAACAAGCGCGGCCGGTCGAAAGACCGGCCGTTTTTTTTACAGATATTGCGAAGTCACAACCGGGAAGACGGTCGGCAAGCACAATCCAACAGGAACCGTTTTCTCCCCCCAACGAAAAACCCGCAGGCCGTAACCTGCGGGTTCGTTCGTTTCAAACAGCGTCGGATGATCCGACGCAGACGCGCTTAGTCGTCCATGGCCGCCGCGCAGAGCAGCTCGGACAGATCCTTGATCTCCAGCTCTTCATCCTTGCCCAACGCCATGTTGGAGGCTTCGAGCATGATGATGCAGTAAGGACAGCCGGTGGCCAGCACGTTCGCGCCTTTGTCCAGCGCCTCGTAAATGCGCAGGTCGCCGAAACGCGCGCCGACTTCCGTCTCCATCCACACGCGACCGCCGCCACCGCCGCAGCACAGGCTGTCGGTGCGCGAGCGCATCAGTTCGGCCGTCTCGGCGGCCGGGATCTTCTCCATCAAATCGCGGGGAGGATCGAACACCTTCGACTGGCGGCCCAGGTAGCACGGATCGTGGAAGGCCACTTTCTTGCCCAGGTCGTTTTTGAAGGTGAGCTTGCCTTCCTTCACCAGGTCGGACAGAATCTCGGTGTAATGCACCACTTCGTATTCGCCGCCCAGCTCCGGGTACTCGTTTTTGAAGGTCCACAGGCAATGGGGTGACGTGGTGATGATCTTCTTCACGCCCTTGCTGTTGAACAGCTCGACATTCGCCGCGGCCACGGTTTGGAAGTTTTCCTCGCCGCCGACCTTGCGGATCGACTCGCCACAGCAGTTCTCTTCGTTGCCGATGATGCCGAAGTTCACGCCTGCCGCCTTGAGCAGCTTGCCGATGGCGCGCGCAATCTTCATGCTGCGCTTGTCGTAGCAGCTCGTGCAGCAGACGAAGAGGAAGTATTCGGTGTCTTCGGTAAACGCCGGAATGTCCAACCCCTCGGTCCATTTGGTGCGTTCCGCACGCGGACCCTGCCAGGGGTTGCCGTTGTCGCTCAAGCTACCGGCGGCGGGACGCACGCTTTTGGGCAGACCGGAGGTTTCGGCGATCATGGCACGCATGATGCGCGTATTCGTGATGGCATTCACTTCACGCGGGCAACGATCGACACAAATACCGCAGGTGGTGCAGGCATACAGGATGTTTTCCGTCTCGAAGCCGTCGACACCGAGCTGGCCCATATGCTGCAGCTTGCGGTTGTTGAACTGTTCCGAGATCTCACCCTCGACCAGCCGCCAGGGGCAGGCCGCCGTACACATACCGCACTGCATGCAGGACTTCAGCGTATTGGCTCCACAGCCGATAATCGCCTCGGTTACTTCGGGAAATGGATTTTTCGGTTCCATACCATGCTCCTATAATGAGCGAAACACACGGATCGGTTCCGCAATCGCGTTGGGTTATTCCTTGTAAGGATTCGGATCCAATTCGCAAATATCCGACACAAACGCGTTGATGCGTCCGGGCAGATCCTTGTAATCCGTGATACTTACCTCATCCACGCGGATTCGCTCCGATTCCAGCATCAGACGATCGAGCGTTTCCGACACCTTCTCCATACGCGTGTTGGCCAGCTCGCTACCTTTGATGAAGTGGCACTGGTAATCATCGCCATGCTTGCAGCCCAGCAACATGATACCGTCGATGCCCTTCGCCAACGCGTCGGCCACCCACACGAGGTTGATCGAACCGAGGCAGCGTAGCGAGATCACCCGCACGTAACTACTATAGTTCAAGCGATTGACCGCCGCCATGTCCAATGCCGGCATGGCGTCGTTTTCGCAAGCCAGAACCAGAATACGCGGTTTTTCCTCGAATTCGTCCGGAACTTCGAGAGACTTGATCATGTTACCGATCATGCCCACGCTGTAATTCTTGAAGCTGATGACGCGTTCGGGACAGGCGCCCATGCACACACCGCAGCGGCGGCAGCGCGAGGGGTTGGGTTTCGGGGTGCCCTTCTCGTCTTCGTCGTAAGCGCCGAACGGACATTCTTCGGTGCAGCGCTTGCACTGGGTGCAACGCTGGAAGTTGATCTCGGGGAAGCTGAAATCGCCTACGCGCGGATGCAGGCCCGCACCCTGAGTGACCAGCTCGATGGCCTGCACGGCCTTCAAGGCAGCACCGGCGGCATCGTCGATGGCCCGTCCCACTTCCATCGGCTCGCGCACGGTACCACAAGCGTAGATACCGGTACGGCGCGTTTCGTAGGGGAAGCAGATAAAGTGCGAGTTCGGATAACCGTAAGCCAGCTCCGGCAGTTCCGGACCCTGACGATATTGCAGATGCAGCACTTCCTCGTCCTGCGTCACCGGGACCATGCCCAGGCTCAACACGACCAAGTCGGCTTCCATCTCGACCGGTGTACCCAGCAGCGTGTCTTCACCCTGCAGATACAGCGGTTTCTCCGCACCTTCGTCCACACCGCTCAAAGGACCGCGCACCAGCACCAGGCCTTCGTCCTGAATGTAGCGGTACAGATCTTCGTACAAACCGGCCGCTTTCACGTGATCGTGGAAGAGATACGGCGTCGCTTCCGGGGCCTGCTCCAGCAGATAATGGGCTTGTTTCAGCGCCACGATGCTGTGTACGTTGGCCAGGTAAGGCGACTGGTCCACATCGTCGGTGAAATCGACGTTGGTGACAAACGCCACCGTGCTCACGTCGCCGCCGTCGGAGGGACGCACGAGCTTGCCTTTTTCCTTGATCATCGCTTCCAGTTCGAGGCTGGTCACGACGTTCGGATTCTCGCCGTACTTGTATTTCGGGTCGAGCTTGGCCGTATCGAAGGGCTTCCAGCCGACCGCCAGAATGATCGAACCCGCGTCGAATTTTTCGCCGTTGGAAAGTTCCACGGCAAACTCACCCGGTGCGCCCGCAACGGAGGACACTTCGCAACCGGTGTAAACGGTGATGTTGGCGTGGCCGTTCACCTCTTCCACCATGCCGCCGATCGGCGGTTCGGGAAGATTCTCGAAGGGGGCCTGCTTGGGCAGATCGCGGAACAGCTTGGTCGCCCAGCCACCCAGTACGTCCTGCTTTTCGACGAGCACCGCTTCGAAACCGGCCTTGGCCACGTTCAACGCGGCGCTCATACCCGACACGCCACCGCCGATGACCAGCACGCGGCGCGGCGAAGCGATTTTGTGAGCTTCAGGCAGATCGCTCATGGTGGCGCGCACGATGCCCATGCGGACATAGTCTTCGGCCATCATATTGATGTTTTCTTCGACTTCGTCCTCGTCCTCTTCCATCTCTTCCACGAGGAACTCGGGGTCGTGGGTCCACACCACCTGCTCGCGCAGATTGACGCGTTCAACCACGCACTCGGGGAAATCGAGGTACGGACAGGCATGACGGGCCGAAACACCCGCGATCACGATAGTGTTCAGATCGTTTTCGGCGATGTCTTTACCGATTTCGTCCTGACCCTCGGGGCTGCAGGCGTTGGCGAGCTGTTTGCAAACCACCGCCTTGTATTCACTCGTAGCGACCTTTTCGAGACGGCTGAGTTCCAACCGCTCATCCAGGCCGCAGCCTCCGTCAATGTAAAATCCTACTTTATGGTCCATGGCTTCACCCACCCAAGATAGTATGAATCGCTTTGATCGAAATGCCTGTCGCGTCCTGCACCGTCACGGAGACGTCACTCGGTTTACGCAGGCAGCCCAAAGGGAAGATGCCGGTTTGGGCCGGGTCCGAGGTGACGAACCCGTACTTGTCGTACTCGATGCCCTCGGCGGGTATCGGGTTCCCGGCGGTTTCGGGCACCATACCGGAGGCCAACACGACCATGTCGAACGCATACTTTTTGGTCACGCCCTCGGTCACGTCCTCGACGGTGACGATCACGTCGCCCGTCTCCGGGTCCTGCGCCACGGCACCGGCTTTACCTTTGATGAGGTGGATCTTGTCGTCGTCGGTCACCTTTTTCAGGAAATCGACATAGCGACCGGAGCGCAAATCGATGTAGAAAATCCAGGCTTCGGCATCTTCGTATTTCTCGCGCACATACAGCGCCTGCTTCATCGAAGCCGAGCAGCAGACGTTGGAGCAGTAACCGAGATAATTGGCATCGCGGGAACCGGCGCATTGCACGAAGGCCACCCGTTTGGCTTCACGGCCATCGGAGGGGCGCAACAGCTTGCCTTCGGTGGGACCGCTGACGGAACAAAGACGTTCCATCTGGACATTCTGGATGACGTCCTGATAGCGCTGGTAGCCCAAATACGATACCTGCGAGACATCGTAGGGGGTCCAACCGGTGGCCCACACCACCGCACCGACTTTGAACGTCATGTCCTGCGGCTCTTCGTCCAGGTCGAACGCGGTGCAGCCGGAAGCCTCGATGGCCGCCTTCACGCCCGGATCGTCCTTGGCTTCGACCACCGGGAACTGGGGATAAGCCATGTCGTGGTAGTAATGAATCGCCTTGGTTTTGTCCATGCCCAGGTTGAATTCGTTGGACACTTCCACCTCGCAAGCCTCGATAGCCTTCTCGAATCGATCGGCCTGGGGCTTGACATAGCGCGGTTTGAGGGCGACCTGAACTTCCAGGTTACCCGGCGCGCCCGAGATTTTCTGAACCTCGGCAAGGGTGAAGACGCGAATCTTCTTGTTTTCCTTGATGCGGCGGTAGTTGATTTCCAGTCCACACCAGGGGGGGCACATTTTGGGGAAGTACTTCGTCAACCGCGCAACGCGGCCCCCAAGCGACGGCGCTTTCTCGACCAGGATTACTTCGTAACCCATCTCGGCGATTTCCACCGCGGTCGATATGCCGCCGATGCCGCCACCAACGACCATTACACTATTGTGTTTCTCCTCCGTCATAGATCACTCCTTAGCGAATGACATCCTATTTGCAGCAAACCACTTGCCAACGGCTTCCGATTTGCCTTCCACTCGATTCCGGGCGGTCCGTCACAAAACCGCACTTACTTCGTGGCCTTGTCCAACTCCTTGCGGCGTTGGGATACCAATTCCGACTTGACTTTCATGTCGCCTTCATTGAACAAGCTGTAGCGCATCCAACGGAACGCAAACCGATACAGTTCGTCCTCGTCGCTGGCAAGCCGTTCCTGAAGTCCCTCTTCCACATCCATCACCTCGAAGAAGCGGCTGTTGAAGAGGAAGCGGCGGAACATATCGATGTTGTAGGCGGCCATGAAAAACATCTGCGCCTGATGCGGCGGCAGGGATTGATCGGAACTGGTAAAGAAGGGGTGGAGCGTGAGGTCTCTGAACGGCACGTTCATTTCCTCATATTCGACCACACCCTGATCGGCGATATAATCGGCGATTTTGACGGGCGTCCCGACTCCGTGCCCCTGGCACTTATGCTTGTCTTCGATGAGATAGTAGAATTCCTCTCCCTCGGGATTCTCTTGCGTTTTCTGCGACGCCACACCCAGCGGGTACATGCGGCAGGCCCAAGGGCGGTCTTCGTAAACCGTACAACCACCCTCGCCCAGGAAAGGACAGGTTTTTTCTTCGTTGTCGCTCATACGCAAAACAATGATGGGAATGCGATGGCGGATATTGACCGGCAGGGCCAGTGTGTATTTGCTGACAAATTCCTCCGACGTGATATTGAGGCGGCGCTTCAGGCGCAGAACGTCGTAGGAGGTCAGAAAAATGTTGATATCGCGGCAACAGCGGGTAAAGCACGGAACACCGGCATTGCAGGTGAACTGGATGCTGTCCTCGGGAGTCAGCCGCGTATAGTTCTCGATAATGTCTTCTTTCATACGCTCGACGGAATCCATCTTGTCTTCCGGTTCGTCTTTGGACGTCGGAGCAGACTCGGCGGCATCGGCCGAAACGGGCGACTTGCGGACACCGAATTCCACCGCTCCGCGCGGCTGTTCTTCGGCATCCGTATCCGGTAAAATCTGATCCTTCAACGCATCATGCGACCACACGGGCAGAGGCCCCGATTCGCCGGTCGAGGGATCGTAACGATGACGATACGAGGCATGCTGATTGGCGGTATTCAGCAGATGGTCCCACCCCTTGACGAAGTAGGGGCAATCGTCGTTGAAGCACACCCATTGGTAATTGCCGCCCCAGGACGAAATCGTGGGAGATTTCCAGCGGCTCATCTTCTGTTGGCAGTGGGGACACAGAGCGGGGTCGGGGGTCGTCATGAGTATACCTTATTTTGTTTGCGTACGTCGCGATGAAGTGGGGTAAACAAAAGAACCTCCAGACGCCCGAAGACGCCTGGAGGTTTGGAATACCAGGTCTTAGTCTTCGATGCCGATGCCGATGATTTCACGTTTCATCATCGTCCATTCGCCCGAAGCGGGATCCCATTTGCAGTTGGCGAAGCACTTCCAGTTTTCTTCGTCCATCTCGGTTTTGTCACCGCGATAGTAGTAACCCGGCCAACGGGTCTCTTCGCGGAAGAGCAGGGTGCGGAGATGGGCTTCGGCCTGCCACATACGATGCACGTTCTCCCAGGTACGCATGAGGTCATGCAGGTTGGAAGCGGCGATCTTGGTGGAGTCCTCGCTCAGGAATTCCATCAGTTCCATACCACGTTCCAGCAGATTCTGGTTGGTGGTGAACTGCATGCTCACGCCACCGGCGTACTCGTCCATGATCTTCTGGAGGCGATCCATGAACTGGCGCGGCATGAGGTAATTCGGATTGACGTTCGGATCCGTGGTTTCACCCGAATGCGCGGCATACAGATCCAGCGGTTTCAGGATGGTTTCACGGGCGGCGTCAACGAAAGCACTGTCGACGTTCGGCTGGGTGTTGTTCTCGAGGATGAACTTCACCGCGGCCTTGGCAGCGATACGGCCTTCAGCATGCGAACCGGAAGAGAACTTATGGCTGCTGGCGCCGGAGGCGTCACCGGCGGCGAACAGGCCCTTCACGGTGGTCATGTTGGCGTAGCCCCAGTTGTACTCGTCGGGGGCGAGGTCGCTCGGACCCGAAACCCAGGCACCGGAGGCGCCGGAGTGGGAGCCGATGAAGTAAGGCTCGCACGGGGCGATCTCGGACGGGGCCTTCTCAGGCTCGGTGTTCGTGGCGGCCCACAGCAGCGCCTGGCTGATGGTCATGTCGAGGAAATCTTCCCAGGCTTCCTCTTCCAGATGCTTCATCTTCTTTTTGAACGCCTTGTCGGCGGCCTTCGGATCGGCAGCGTGCTCGGCTTTCACGCCTTCAGCGATGCGCTGAATGGCTTCGGCGGTCTGCATGTACAGAGGGCCTTTACCGGCGAAGAGATCGATCATGCCGAGGTGGTTACGCAAGCAGGCCGGGATCGGCTTGCCGGTACCGTAGGGGGCATATTTCTGCAGTTCGTCAGCATGGGTCTGCATGTAGTTTTCGCCGAACGCGTTGGTCGCGGCGGATTTGAACAGCAGGAACCACGCACCGACCGGACCATAACCATCTTTGAAGCGCACGGGAATGAAGCGCACTTCCTGGCAGGTCATTTCGGCACCGGCTTTAATGGTGAAATAAGCCGAGGAACCCGAGTTGAACGGGGGATACCAGCTACGGCCGAAGCCTTCACCGACGTTACGGGGACGGAACACGTGAACCGCACCACCGAGGGCGCACATCACGGCTTTCGCCTTGAAGACATAGAATTTCTCTTCGCGGGTGCTGAAGCCCACGGCGCCGGCGACACGGTCGCCGTCCATGATCGGCTCAACGATGAACACGCGCTCGAGATATTCGCCACCGGCCTCGGCCAGGGCATTCTTGGCGGCTTCAGCAACGATGATCTTGTAGGATTCACCGTTGATCATGACCTGCCAACGGCCTTCATGCACGTATTTGCCGGCTTCGTCCGTCCAGATGGGGAGGCCCCATTTTTCGAACAGATGCACGGTACCATCGACGTGACGCGCGATGTTGTAAACCAAGTCCTCACGGGTGACACCCATCAGGTCGCGGCGGACATAACGCACGTAATCTTCGACGGTGTTATCGCCAGCGGCGACACCGACGTACTGGTTGATGGCCGAAAGACCCATCGCGACGGCGCCGGAACGATCCATCGCCGCTTTGTCAACCAACGTGACTTTCAGATTGTTTTTCTTGGCCCAATACGCCGCTTCAACAGCCGCGCCACAGGCAGCCATACCACCACCCACGATCAGAAGATCAGTGGTGACTTCAACAGTTTCAAAGTTAGCCATGGTAACACCTCCTCCTTCCATCACTTATTTTTTCAAGGTGGGGACAGCACAGCCCAGGGAAGCCGGCTCGGAGAACAGAGTCTCGTCGTTCAACGATCCTTCGCCATCACCAAAATCGCCAGCCGGTTTGGCCGAACCTTCAGGGGTGGTGCGAATCGGGAACTTGAACCGTTTCACCATACCATTGCGGAACTTGACGGTCCACATGATGCTATCCGAGCCGCGCATCGGGACGCAGGAGGCGCCCAGGGGCACGAAGTCGGCATAGCCGCGCAGATCCATCGCCTGCTGGGGACAGATCTTGACGCAGCAAGCGCATTCCCAGCACATTTCCGGCGCGCGGTTGTACGCCTTCATGCGATCCTTGTCCAGAACCATTAGGTCGTTGGGGCAGATATACATACAAGCTGTCTTATCTTGCCCTTTGCACCCGTCACATTTCTCAGTGATTACAAAACTAGGCATTTCCGAATCTCCTTCCTTCTATTGATGGAATGAGCCTACACGGGAGAAAACCCCGTCATCTGGTTGATGATCGAACCTCATCAAATTTACGCTCATACGATAAATCCGAGGCTGATACACGCTCTTGTAACCGATCCTTTCCTTCGAACTCTTTTCGCTGGTCGCGGAAAACAATTAGAAGGGATAAGGGAAACCGCTAAGAAGTTCAAGAAAAAACGCTTCCCAGCTCAATGGTATTTTGTTCTTAGACCCATTCCGATAGGTTATCAAAGAAAAAGGCTCAGCAAGACTCCCCGTAACGGATTGATTATATTTGCTTTTTACAGCTTCAAGCCCCACCATCTCTTCTCCGCCCGATCCTTTTCGATAACCATAGAATCCACCATTCATAACCATTGCGACTAACTTGGTGTTCCAAAAATTGTACGACTAAGGCCGGTTCCGGCCAAAAAAACGAGCCGTCTGCCCAAGGCAAGCGGCCCATCGGATCTAAATTATGTGGATAAACCCGTCGATTTCGTCCGAAAAAGGTCTCGTTTTCAGCCGGTGACGCGTCGCCGGATCAAACCGCCCCAAACTAAAAGAAGCAGCCCCAGCCCCCAAAGCGGTCCATTGCCACTCTGCCGACAGCCACCGTTCCCGACCGTCATCCCTTTGCCGTCCCCATCGTCGTCCGAATCATCACCATCGGGCGCATCGCCATCAACCGGCGTATCGTGGTCTTGGCACAGACAAACCTCGGCTTGCTGGCCAGGGTGATAGCTGCACCCTTTGAGGGTCATCCCGTCCTCCAGGCAGTATAACGAGCAATCGCTCAAGGTCCACTGCATGGCGCGGCACTCACAGAGAACCATGGACGACACGCAAAAAGCGTCTGCGCCCGGCTGGCAGCTTCCCGAGCAATCGGCCGGGGTATCACCGTCCACCGGGATATCGCCATCGGCCGGTCCATCGACACATTCTCCACCGTCACACACCTCCCCGCGCGCACATTCCTCGGGCTCGCTCCAGACCCAGCAACCTTCGTTGCCGACTTCGCAAACGGACACGCCCGTATCGGAACCGCAGGTTTTCTTTCCTTCAGTACAGGTGTGTTCGCAACCGCCGGTACATTGGCCGTCATTCACGCAGACTTTGCCACCCACACATACCGTATTCCAGCTCCACACGTTGCAGCCATAGGAATTGGTGATGCATTCCCGGTAATTCGTCCCGTTCACGCACTCCCGCTCACCGACCGCACAACCGTTCCCGCAATCGGCCGCCTCGCGCAAAGCTGTCGTCACCGCCGACTTGATCATGGTGGAGCCGGTGACTTCTCTTCCGGCGTAATAGGTGCTGTGCGAAACGATGCCGACAATCTGGTACGGATTCGTTGCTCCGGTATTAATGTAGGTAGGGCCACCCGAGTTCCCCTGGTACACATACGCATCGTGATAGAGGACATTGCCCGAAACGCCGAGAAAATTCCCCTGAACGTGATACATATACTCGCCGTCGCGCAAATCGCCCGGATAACCGAGCACGTGGATGGTCTCGCCGTAGAAGTAATTGTCCGAGACATTATCGGCGACGAGGGTCATCCAGTGAGTGCGTTCGCCGACATCGCGATTGAGGCGCAACACGGCCCAATCGTAATTGAACGCATTGTTGCCGCCCGACTTCCAGGCGTCGGGCACCCACAACTCTTCGTCGGAGGCGATCCCGAAGGGATGTACTTCGCCGTTCATACCGGGAATCACGTACATCACATCCAGCGCGCCCTCGGGGATACCCTGGTCGGCGTCGTTGCTGTAAACACAGTGCCCCGCCGTCAACGCCACGTTGGTCGCCCCGGCCATCATGCCGGAACAAACCGCACCGTATTGGGTGCCGGGGACCTGCATGTAAAGCTTGAGCACCGAGCTGTAGGGGTATTCATCGGTTTCGTCGATGGCGGTACGGATGTTGTTCTTAAAAGACGGCGGCGCCTCGTTCGCTTCCGCGTCCATCCAGTCCTGCGGAATGAATTCGGGAGCATCGGCCCGATCGAACTCGAAATAGGTCTCGGCACCGGTCTTGCCGTCGATGCGCCATAGTTTCACCGGTTCATCGGCTTTCGGCTCGAAAGCGTCCGGGTGCCGGTCGAGGGTGACACGTAACGGCTGATAACAAACGCCGTCGATGGTCTCACACTCTCCGAAATCGTAGGCGGCACGCACCGCCGGTGTCGCCACGCTCATTTCGGTTTGAATTTCGGCATTTAAGGGAGAAACAAGCAACAGGAGGGCGGCCGAAACAACCAGCCGGACAAACAAGCGCGAAGCCAACATCTATCTACCTCTTCCGATATACCGCAAGCACGAAGGAATCGATGAAAACGAACAGCGTATCCGCGGCAGTAACCGCCGTTCAAACCAACCTCAATCTAACCTCAAAAGTTACCAGAACAAGACCGAAGGCGCAACCGCTAAAAGACATCTAACGAGAAAAGAAAGGGAATGCCCCATCTCCCGTTTTCGCGAAAAATCATGGGGATCAAACATTCTCGTTCGGACATCCATGAGAGTCGAAGCCCGTTACCAACGCCGCGACCACGACGCGCGCCCAAAAAAAAACCGACCCGTTTTCGGCGGGCCGGTTGCAGAATCACTCAACAGCGTAAGGCTTTCATGCTCGATTTACCCGAGAATGGCCGCCAGATCTTCCTCTACCGTGGTGATGGGCTTGATCGCGAAGTTCTCCACCAGCACATCCAAAATCGCCGGGGTCACGAAGGCGGGCAGCGTCGGTCCCAGGCGGATATTTTTGATGCCGAGATGCAGCAGACTCAGCAAAATCACCACCGCCTTCTGCTCGTACCAGGACAAAATGAACGAGAGCGGCAGCGAATTGACATCCGTCTCGAAAGCCTCGGCCAAGGCCACCGCAATCTGCACGGCCGAATACGCATCGTTGCACTGACCCACATCCAACAGACGCGGAATGCCCTCGATGTCGCCATACTCCAGTTTATTGAAGCGGTATTTCCCGCAGGCCAGCGTCAGGATCAGTGCGTCGTCGGGCACCGCCTGAGCCAGATCGGTGTAGTAGTTGCGGCCGCTCTTCGCGCCGTCGCAACCGCCGATCAGGAAGAAATGCTTCACCTTGCCCGCTTTGACCAATTCCACCACTTTTCCGGCGGCCTCCATCACGGCATTGCGTGCAAAGCCGATCCAGATACGCTTTTCGGGAGCGTCTTCAGTGAAGCCGGGAGCGGCCAACGCGGCTTCGATCACCGGCGCGAACGCCTGCGACGCAACATGCGTGACGCCCGGCCAGGCTACCAGACCGGTGGTGAAGATGCGGACCTTGTAAGTGTCGGTCGGACGCTGGATGCAGTTGGTCGTCATGAGAATCGCGCCCGGAAAAGCTTCGAATTCCTTGCGTTGATCCTGCCAGGCACCCCCGTAATTACCCACCAGATGCTTGTGTTTTTTCAACTCGGGGTAGGCATTGGTGGGCAGCATTTCGCCGTGCGTATAGACATTGATGCCCTTCCCTTCCGTCTGCTCCAGCAGCGCCTTCAGGTCTTTCAGGTCGTGCCCCGAGACCAGGATACACTTGCCTTTGATGGGCGTCACCCGCACTTGGGTAGGTTCCGGGTGGCCGTAGGTGCCGGTATTAGCAGCGTCGAGCAGTTCCATGGCGCGCAGGTTCACTTCCCCCACCTTGAGCGCCATCCCGACCCACTCCCCCAGTTCGTGGGTTTCGGTGAGAAAAGCCATACCCTCGTGTACAAAGGCGTAAACCGCCGGATCGGATTGGCCGAGAACCTGGGCATGATCGACATAGGCCGCCAGTCCCTTGAGTCCGTAAGTGATCAGTTCCTGAAGCGCGGTGATGTCTTCACCCAGCTTGTCTTTGCGCGCCGCAATCGAAATCACGTCGGCTTTCGCTTCCTGAGCCGCAACGTCGGTTTCGGCATGCCAGGCAATCGGATCGAAGCTTTCGGGGGTGACACCTTTCGCCTGGCAGGCTTCTCGGTAAAGCGTCAGGGCGCGTTCGCGCTGATGTTCCAGTACGGCCAGCAGACCCCGCAGGCGTTCGGGATCGAAATTGACATTGGTAATCGTACTGAACAACCCTTTGACGGCAAACAGGTCGATCGCCTCATCGCGGACACCGAGTTGCCCGGCTTTGTGGGCAATCACGCTCAACCCCTTAATACCGTAGAGCAGCCAGTCCTGCAGCATGGCGACTTCGGGATCCTTTCCGCACACGCCCTTGACCGTACAGCCGGTCCCCTTCGCGGTCTGTTCGCATTGATAGCAAAACATGTCGTCTCCTTTGCTTGGTTGTCGTGTTACTCGTCGTGCCGTTAAACACATTGGCTTTCAGCCTTGTTTCACACTTTGCCAAAGCAGCGATGAGACCGCCTTGACGTACGTCAAGGAACCGGACCTTTTTTGTATTTATTGCGTATTAAGCTTTCACGCGCTGTGCGCCAGCCGGTTGGCCAGTCGTTCACCCAACACCGCCAGGTCTTCGGCGCAGAAATGCAAAGGCGCGCTGGAGTCGAACAGAATCGTCGCATCGGCGGGTAAGCCCGGCTCGCCCTCGTGAAAAATCACCGCCAGCGGCAGCCGGGGAAAGGCCGACAGCGTGAAGGCCAGCCCGGGCAAGGCGGGGTCACGTGTCGCCCCCAGATTCTGCAGCGCCTGGGAAAACCAATCGGGATCGCCGTCGAAGGTTTTCGCGATCACACCCGGTGCGCGTTCGAGAAAGGCCGCGAGGTAGGGCATCCCGTCGGGCAACTCGCGAAACGAGATCCAGCAATGATCCAGATCGTTGGGGGTGGCGCCGGTTAAATAGTGCATGATCAGCACCGTATCGAAACCGGGGGCGGAACGCCCGTCGACCGTGCATTCTCCGGTGGCCTGGACGACCCGGACGGGGCGTCCGAAATACCTGAAGAGAAAAGCTTCGCCATCCCATTCAACACCGATGTCGCGGGCCCGTTTTTCGGCATCCAGGGACTTGATTTTTTCGGTGGCGATCTCGATGGCGCTTCCTAATCGCTTGGGCTTCAAATCCTGCTCGCTCACGGCGTACCTCCTTGTCCGGTTTTGGGAAGTTTTTGGGGGACAATCCCTTCTAAGAGTGGTACGATCAGTGGCCGGATATATTCCGTGATTGCTGAAATAATGCACCTCAATCAAGGAGATGGCTCGTGACGGAACAGTTGCTGAAAATGCGGTTTATCGGACAGGCCCATACCCCTTACGATCCCGATTTCACGCCCCATCAACCCCTTCGGCGCGATGTGGAACCGGGGCTTTTCCGCATCGAGATCGACCCGGCTTACAGCGACGGCCTGGATCGTGTGGCGGATTGTTCCCACATTTACGTGGTGGGATATTTCGCCTGGCAGGAAAAAGCCCCCCTTTCGGCGCGCCCCCCGTGGCTCGATGGCGTCGAGATCGGCATTTTCGCCGCCCGCTCCCCGAAGCGACCGAGCCCCTTGGGTTTGAGCATCGTAAAAGTACTGAAGGTGGAAGGAAATACCATCTACACCTCGCCGCTCGATTTCTACGACGGCACCCCGATTCTCGATATCAAGCCTTACCTGAAAACCATCGACTCCCGCGACGATGCCAGCGATGCCTGGGCGGAAAGCCTGGAGGGCAAAGAGCATTTGCTGCAGCACATGCTGGGAGTGCCCCACGACCACGACGACTCCGAGAGCCATCATCATCACGCCCATAACGACCCGCACGCCCACGAGCACGATCATTCCCACGCGCACGCCCACGAGCATACGCACAAAGACGGCGTCACCCATTCGCACGACCATGAGCACGCCCACGTGCATCCGCACACCCATGCGGATGTCGATGCCGCCCAGCATGCGGAACACGGAGAAAAAGCCCACAAGCATAAGCACGACCTCCTGCATGCGCCGGATGCTCCGCACAAACACGAACATGAAGGCAAATAAAAGAGCGGCGCATTCGATCGAGCCGAAGGGGGCCAGTCCAGCGCTATCCGGCAGGGTTGACGAATCGGCGGACTCTGGCTAGAGTACGATCTGACTTTCGGGAATGCGTATGAGTGAAGCGACCGGCTGATTCGCCGCTCCAAGCCAAGGAATCACGATGAACAAGCTTCGAATCGGGGTGATGCTGGATTCTTTCCAAGGTCTTGCGTGGACGCGCGAAATGTTGGAAAAAATCCAAAACGGCGATTATGCGGAAGTTTGCCTGGTGATTCTGAACGAACAACCCACGCAACCGGCCCAGCCCCCTTCGCCGCCCCCTGCGCAGTCGCCTGGAAAGCGAAACCTGGCCTCATTCATCAAGGACCAGCTCCCGCTGCCGATACGGCGACGGCTTTCCATAACCCGGACGCACACGCGCCAGGCCATGGCCGACGCGAAACGACGACTCAGAGGCGAAGCGCTTCCCCCTCAAGAGCAAGACGACACCAGCATCTCGCAATATGCGAATTGGATGCAAAACGAGGAACGTTACCTCCCCAAATCGGTAGACAGGTGGGCTTTCAAGCCGAAAGACCTATCGGATTTGTTTAACGATGTCGACGTATTAAACGTGCATCCGAAACGGTCGGGCTTTGTGGATCGCTTCAACGAAGAAGAAGTCGAACGGATACGCGAACAGCACCTGGACGTCTTGATTCGCCTTGGGTTCCGCATTCTCAAGGGATCGATCCTACAGGCCGCCAAGTACGGCGTCTGGTCGCTTCACCACGGCGACAATTTCGAGTATCGCGGAGGACCGGCCGGATTCTGGGAGGTTTTCGAGGGAAATCCCGTCACCGGATCGATTCTGCAGATCCTGACCGAAGACCTGGACAACGGAACGGTTCTCTTTCGCTCCTGGTCGGCCACCATGCCCGATTACGTCTATCTCTCGCGCAATCCGATGTACTGGAAAACGATGCTGTTCATCCCGCGCAAGCTTCAAGAATTACACGAGGTTGGCGAGGAGGAATTTTTCAGGCGCTGTCGTCCCTATAACCAGGATCTGTTTTTCTATTCCAAGCCGAATTACAGCGTCCCCCCGAACAAAACCTTCGGTCCCCTGCTCGAAAAGCATCAAGCCCGTTTTCATCAGCGCATCGAGACACTTGAACAAAACTTCGAGCATTGGTTCCTGCTATACGATCTGCGCGATGAACTCGCGACCTCTTTCTGGCGCTACAAGCCGATTCTCCCTCCCCCGGATCGTTTCTGGGCGGACCCGCACGCCATCGAACGGGACGGCCGCTATTACATCTTCTTCGAAGAAGTCCTTTACCGGCAGAAAAAAGGCCACATCTCGGTGATGACAATGGAAGCCGACGGCACGCTCGGCTCGCCGCAGGTCGTGTTGGAAGAGCCCTGGCACCTTTCCTTCCCCTTCGTCTTCGAAGCGGAAGGAAAGCTCTACATGGTCCCCGAATCGGCATCCAAACGCCGCATCGATTTGTACCGATGCGAGGAATTCCCCAACCGTTGGACCTTTGAAAAAACTTTGCTGGACAACGTGCATGCCGTCGATACCGTTTTGCATCGCCATGACGGAAAATGGTGGCTGTTCACGAACATCATGGAAACCGAGGGCATGTCGAGTTGCGACGAATTGTTCCTGTTCTATTCCGATTCGATTCACGGCCCATGGCGTCCGCATCCCTACAATCCCATCGTTTCGGATGTGCGCCGCGCACGCATGGCGGGCGCGCTGTTCCAGCACAACGGCAACCTGTATCGCCCCGGACAAGATTGTTCGGAAAACTACGGATATGGAATCCGCGTTCACCAGGTCGTCCGCTTGAACGAGCGAGAGTACGAAGAGCGGGAAAGGTCGGTCATCGAACCGGATTGGGACGAATCCATCATCGGCGTTCATTCCATCACCCACGCCGGTCGGCTGACGATGATCGACGCAAAACGATTGCTCCCCCGCACCGCGGATGGTCCGGGGCCCGATCCGCTGTAGCCGTTTTCGTATAAATATCGGCATGTTGCAAAACACATCCCGCTTCATCTCCCGAAGTTTGGCTCGAAAAACGACTCACCTCCCGGCTGTCGTTCTTTGCCGATCGACCTTTCTTTCCGTCACCCGCTAATAATAGTGCCCTCCCTGTGTTTTCCTGAATGAAAGCGCTTGCAATTCCGCGCCATCCAAGCTACAAACGCAGAACTCGCAAAGGAGAAAAATGTGAGCACGGAATCGACCCCCAACACCCCAGCAATGGACTTCGAATCATCGCCCACCAGTTTCATGGTCGAACTGGAGCGTTTCGAGGGTCCGCTCGACCTTCTGCTGCACCTGATCAAGCAGCACGAGATGGATATCTTCGACATCCCGGTTGCGGAAATCCTGGCGAAGTACCTGGAATATATGGCGGTTATCCAAAAGCTCAATCTGGATCTGGCTGGCGACTTCCTGGTGATGGCCGCCACGTTGGCGCATATCAAAAGCAAGATGCTGCTGCCCCCCAGCGACGATCCCGAGGATGAGGCGGACGACGACCTGATGGACCCGCGCGAGGAACTGGTCCGACGGCTGCTGGAGTATCAAAAGTACAAAACCGCCGCCGAGCAGTTGGACAGCAAACCGCTGTTGAACCGTGATGTGTACGTCCGCTCCCCCGAACGCCCCAAAAGCGATAACGCGGAAGCTCAGGACATCGAAGATGTCTCGGTTTTCGAATTGATTAGTATTTTCCAGGAGTTGCTCGACAAAATCAAGCTTCATGCCCCGCACAAGGTGCAGCTCGACAATTACAAGGTTGAAGACAAGATCCGCGACGTGCTAAGCAAGCTGCGAGCCGCGAAACGGGTTGATTTTCGTCATCTTTTCAAGGACATCTACACCCGGCCGGAGTTGGTTACCACCTTTCTCGCCATTCTCGAACTGGCCCGCATGCGCGTCGTGCGGCTGTTTCAAACCAGCGTGCAGGGTGAGATTTACTTGTCCATGCGTCCGGATGCCCCCGATGATAAATCCATCATGGAACGCGTAACCTTGGAAGAAGAACCCGTACAAGACGCCCCCGCCATCACCGAGGCGGATTCGGGCGAAACGACATGAAGAATGCTGAAACAAGGCTTTCTTTCAGGACACTCAGGCGATGAACGACTTTAAAACAGACAAGTTGGATGACGCCCCCGGCAAACCGGAGCAATCCCCGGAAACGCCGACGGCTCCCGACGAATCCACAAACGACGTTCCCAGTTCCGCAGATTGCGATGACGCGCCGACGGAAGCGGTCATGACCGAACACGACGCACCTGAAAAAACGGCGATAGCGGAACCAAACGAAACGGAAAGCGCTGAAGCGGAGGAGCCCGAGTCGACCCGCCCAGCGATACGGAACAGACCGAGCCGGAAGAAGCGCAGTTTGATGACACGCCGGTCGATGACACGCCGGTCGATGACGCGCCGGTCGATGAGTCGCAACCGAAAGCCGTGGCCACCGATCTCGACGACACGCTGCCCGAATGGTCTATACCGGAAGCCCAGTTGACCCAGATCATCGAAGGCCTGATCTTCGCCCATGGCCGCGTGCTCAAGCTTTCGGCGATCCGACGCCTGTTGGCGAACGTGCGCAGTCAGGAAATCAAACAGGTTCTGGATACGCTGTTGCACAAGTGGAACGACCCGAGCCTCGGCATACATCTGGTTGAAGTGGGTACCGGCTATCAGTTCCGTAGCGATCCGATTTGCGCCGAGTACATCCGCGAGCTGTTCCGAACAAAGCCCCTGCGACTGTCACGGCCAGCCCTGGAAACCCTTGCCATCGTGGCCTATCGCCAGCCGGTCACGCGCGCCGAGATCGAGGAAATTCGCGGCGTGGATGTGGGCGGCGTGCTCAAGCTTTTACTGGACAAGCGTCTGGCGCGCATTCTCGGCAAACGCGAAGAGGCGGGCCGCCCGCTGATCTACGGCACCAGCAAGGATTTCCTCGAAACCTTCGGCCTGCGCAGTTTGAAAGATCTGCCCACCTTGCAGGAGTTTCAGGAACTCAGTGAGGAACACCAGTCGAAGGTGGAGGCCACCTATGGCCGCGACGTCCCGGAAGAAGACGCGAACCCGCTTTACGACGTCCATTTCGGTGGCGCGGATATCAGCAAAACCGCCGTCGAGCTCGAAAAGGTGGCTGAAGATTTGGAAGACGCCGTGCAAACCGCCGACGCCACCATCAAAGAGATTCTCACACGCAAGCCCTACGACGAGGAAGAGGACGAAACCGCCGAAGCCGTCGCCGATATCGAAGTGATCGCCGGTGAGCTGCCCGTGTCCGAGCCCGCCCAGCCGAGCGACGACGCCCCCTCTCCCGCAGTCGATCCGAACCCCGAATTGGAAGAAAGGTCCGACCGCGAGTCGGATTGAGACGTTTTCGCACCATTGCTCGACCGACCGGCGCGCGCGGATGAAAGCTCCGCCCAAACCGGTGGAGGGTGTTGGGCCGTTTCGTGCCAAGCACCACCTGAAAGAATAAGGATCACCCATGCCGAAACAACGCCTGCAAAAATTGATCGCCCAAACGGGCCGCTGCTCCCGCCGCAAAGCCGAGGAATTGATCCTCGCCGGGCGCGTCCGTGTGGACCGCCGAGTCGTCCGCGAACTGGGCACGACCGCCGACCCGGAGAAACAGCGCATCGACGTGGACGGCGATAAGCTGCAATTCGAGAAAAAGCTGTATCTGCTGGTCAACAAACCCGACGGCATGATCACCTCGCACAGCGACGAAGCGGGCCGACCGGTGGTCTTCAATCTGATTCAGGAAAAACGCCGTCTGGTTTCCGTGGGTCGCCTGGATTACCATACCGAAGGCGCGCTGATCCTCACCAACGACGGCGAACTGGTGCACCGCCTCACCCATCCCTCCCACCGCGTCCCGCGCGAATACGAAGTAAAGGTGCAGGGCAAGCTCAACAGCCGCCAGGTGGCCATGATTGCCAATGGAGTGGAACTGGAAGACGGCCCCACCCAGCCGGTGATCATCGAAAAGATACGCGACACCGATAAAAACAGCTGGTACCTGTTCATCCTCACGGAAGGCCGCAACCGCGAGGTGCGCCGCATCGTGGAAGCGGTGGGCAGCACGGTTCTCAAACTGCGCCGCGCCGCGTTCGCCAACCTGCGTGTGGACGACATGAATCCGGGCGACGTGCGTCCGCTGAGCCCCAAAGAAGTACTGGACCTCTACGAAATGACCGGTTTGATCGACTCCGCGACCATATCGGACGGATTCAATACCCGTTCCAGACCTTCGTCTCCCCTGGCCGCCATCGATCCCCTCGAAAAATCGCGCCCGGCCGGTTTGTCGGCTCCGACACGCAAGGCTCCGACGCGTAAAGGCTGGGCCAAAGCCAAGCCCCAAAAACCCAAGCTCGGCAAGTCTTCGCCAAGTAAAGCGAAACCTTCAATGAAACCCGCTTGGATGAAAAGCGCCGATGAACGCCCGACACGCAATAAACGCTCCGATTTCAAGACTGCCGATGAGCGTCCCAGTCGCGGAAAACGCCCCGCGACCCGCGAGCTTTCCGAATTGAAGCGCGGCGACAACCGACCCGCACGCGGCGAGCGAAGCGAGTTCAAGCGTGGCGACAACCGACCCGCACGCGGCGAGCGAAGCGAGTTCAAGCGTGGCGACAGCCGACCCGCACGCGGCGAGCGAAGCGAGTTCAAACGCGGCGACAGCCGACCCGCACGCGGCGAACGAAGCGAGTTCAAGCGCGGCGACAGCCGACCCGCACGCGGCGAACGAAGCGAGTTCAAGCGCGGCGACAGCCGACCCGCACGCGGCGAGCGCAGTGAGTTCAAACGCGGCGACAGCCGACCCGCACGCGGCGAGCGCAGTGAGTTCAAACGCGGCGACAGCCGACCCGCACGCGGCGAGCGCAGTGAGTTCAAGCGTGGCGACAGCCGACCCGCACGCGGCGAGCGCAGTGAGTTCAAGCGTGGCGACAGCCGACCCGCACGCGGCGAGCGCAGTGAGTTCAAGCGCGGCGACAGCCGACCCGCACGCGGCGAGCGCAGTGAGTTCAAGCGCGGCGACAGCCGACCCGCACGCGGCAGCGAACGTGGCGAGTTCAGACGAGACGAATCAGCGGAAGATCGTTTCGGTGGCAAGCCCAAACGAAAACGACCGGGAAGCGCATCCCGGCCGTTGAAAAAACGTTCGACAAAAAGTAAGAAACCGCGCCGCTAGATAGCTTCGTCGATTTGCCCGTCACAGTCGTTGTCCAGGCCATCCGGGATCTCAGTCTCGCTTTGGTCCTGGCTGCCTCCGGCTTCGGTCGAACAACGCGCGGTCATTTCACTGGCACACTCGCGTACTCCGATCCCGCATTCGCCCACACCGTCGCATGGCAGACCCACCCCGAAATCTTCGTCGGTCACGCCGTCGCAGTCGTTATCCAGGTTATCGCAGATTTCATCCGCATCGGGATCGGGCGTCCAATCGCAATAAATGCCCGTCTCATCGGGCGTGCAGCGCCACACCCCGCTCCCGCCGCAACCCGAATACGGGTTCTCGCAGCTCTGGCCCAGCTGCGGCCAGTTCTCGTCCGTTTCTCCATCACAATTGTTGTCCAGACTATCGCACAGCTCCGATCGGCCCGCGTATTGAGAGCCACCCAAGTCCGTCGAACAACGTGACGTTGTCGGCGTTGCGCATTCGAGAACTCCCCACCCGCATTCGCCGATACCTTCGCAAAGATCCCCGACACTGAAGTCCTCGTCGATTTGGCTGTCGCAGTCGTTATCTCGGTTATCGCAAACTTCCGGCTGGCTCTCATCCTCCGACGCACCCGGGTTGGTCGAACAAGTCGCGCTGGTGGTGGACACGCATTCGATCACGCCGATCCCGCATTCGCCGATCCCGATGCACATATATCCGATATCGAAATTTTCATCGGTTTCTCCATTGCAATTATTATCCTGGTTATCGCACAGTTCCGGCGTAAACGGATCCGGCACGATCCCGCAAACCGTTCCCGAACCATCCTGCGAACATTCCACAATTCCACAGCAATTCGGGGTGCCGATTACGCAATCATCGCCCAGCTCGGGCCATTCTTCGTCGGTCAGACCGTCGCAGTCGTTGTCCTGGTTATCGCACAGTTCCACCCGGTAATCGTAGTCGGGCATACCGGGGTTGGTCGAGCAATCCGAACCAGTTTTGTCGGGACGGCAAATCAGGTTGCCCCATTCGCACCAGCCGATGCCGTCGCACGGGGCGTGAATGGGTTCACCCTCCGAATTCAGCTCGAAAAAGCCTTCGTCGGTCAGGCCGTCGCAATCGTTGTCCAGGTTGTCGCAAACCTCCTCCGTCGCCAATTCTTCGCTGCCACCCAAATCGGTGGAACATTGCAGCCAGGATTCCGGCTCGGCAATCTCCGGGTGAGCCGCCGCACTCAGACATTCCCAGAACCCAACCTGCTCACCACATACACCGTCTGACAGGCAGGGCTCATCGATGCAATTCGTACAGGTGTCGGGCGTCTCTCCGGGCACCAAGCCTGCCTGCCACAAATTATAGGTGCCGTTGTCGATGGTGCCGTCGCAATCGTCGTCGAGTGTGTTGCAGCTCTCGACGCTTCCGACAAAACCCGAGCCTTGGTAATCGACCGAGCACACCAAGCTGGTTTCGTTCAGACACTCATACACACCCACCACTTGCGCGCACACGCCGAACAAACCCGTGCACGCCTCGCCGACATCAAACGTTTCATCGGTGTACCCGTCACAGTCGTTATCTTTATTGTCGCAGACTTCCGTTCGGCTCTCATCCTCGCTGCCGCCGGGATTGGTGGAGCAATCGGCCAGCAGGTCCGTCTGGCATTCGAGCGTCCCCGCCCCACACTCACCCGTCCCCTCGCAGGCGTTGCCGATATCGAATCCATTGTCGGTGACACCGTCGCAATCGTTGTCCTTGTTATCGCAGATCTCGTAAACCGGATCGGGATAGCACGTCGTCTCACAGCCCGGAACGTCGGGATCCAGATCCACCGTCCCCCACTCACACTCGACCCCGGTGCCTTTGAAATAAACATCCAGCAGAGGCGTTTGCGGGTCATTGGATGAAATACGCAGCATCATGTTCTGCAAAACGGTCAGATGTTGCGGGCAATAGCTGACATCGAAACTGGCGATATCGTCGGGAAATAAACTGATCGGTCGCAGGCCGACAAAGGGCTCCGGCTCTTGATTGTCGATGAGATACCCCCCGGCGATGCTGATAAAGACAGTCTCCAGGCTATCGATTTCCAGCACACCGTCGCCGATATTGGTGATTTCTAGCGTCAGCGCCTCCGAACATTCGGAGACCAGAATGTCCTCGAAGTAAATAGGAGCGGCTTGTGTCCCGTACGGGTCGATCTGAATGATCGGAACTCCGGCGCTATCGCCTTCCTCATCTTCGACTTCCATATCTTCGACGTGCTCGGTCTCCTCCGCATCGAATTCATCGCTATCCTCGACCACGTCGCTGCTGTCGGCATCTGCATCGATATCGACATCCTCATCCAGGTCGGCGTCATCATCGCCATCCACATCCGGGTCGGTATCATCGGCATCTGCCTCCGCTCCATTTTCGTCGCCATCGCTTTCCGCATCAGGCTCCGCCTCCGGGTCATCGGCATCGCCATCGGACGACAGCTCCGGGTCGGCATCCCCTTGGCCGAAGTCCAGATCCAAATCGCCGGTACCGGGTAGCAGCATTTCGCTGCAAACGTTGTCGATACAGACCAGTTCGCCCCCGCAATCATCGTCGATGTTGCAAGGCTGCCCGAGGTTGCCGGTATCGGTGCCCAAGGATATACAACCAACGGCCACCGTTCCCCATACAACGACGAAAACCATCCACTTCAACATCTCATACTCCTTACCAACTTCATGCCCCGGCCCGGCACTCCAGCCACACCCCGGACGATAACGTGACACTCCTCGTTTTCACAGGCCAGTCATTCGGCACGGCCACAAACATCTGTTCGTTCCATATGATTCAGTTTACTCCGCCCGTTCGAATTTGAAAACCTAATTTTTCGATGAAAAGGCGAACTTGACTCCGAACGGCGCTTCGGATAGGATTTCCAGGTTAAACAAACCTTTCGTCAAGCAAGAAACGAGAAAAAGATGATGCTCCAAAGCACACTGCGTCTCGTCATTCCGGTTTTGATCTTCATCTGGCTTACCGCCTGCAGCAGCAACCGGACGGCCCTGCCGCTGGTCACCGCCTACAGCGGCGTGCAGTCCGCCACCCAACAGGATGTGCTGGCCCGCGCCATCGACCAGGCCGTCGACCGGCTTGATTTCGACGACCTGTCGGGAGCCTCGGCCATCTGCGACATCAACGGCGTGTTTCCCCACACCGACAATCAACTCAACAACTACATCGCCACACAGGTCAAAGGCAAGATGGCCCGTTCCGGCATCCGAATCTTCCACAAAACCGATGACCCACGTAAGGCCGATTACCGCTGTACGATCTCCATCGCCTCCACCGGGGCCAAGGAAAAAGTCGTGCGCGAACGTCTGAACGGCGGCGCACTGGCGGCGAATATCTTTCTGCAATTCCCTACCCTGTTCACGTCCTGGATCTGGCTGCCGATCCACTGGAACGACCGCTACTACATCGGCTACACGCGCCTGCTCGTGCACCTGATCGCCCAGCGCGGCCAGGCCTCGCGGCTCATCAGCGCCGAAGGTGAACGGGTCGTTCATTTCAGCGGACTCGAACCCGACCACTACCCGCAAGCCGAAGGCTCCATCCTCAACCAGCATATCCAGGTCGAGAAATCCTCGTCCAGCACGGGGAAGAACAAGCCCAAATCACCCGACGACCTTTAGCGGGCGGGCTGCCGTCGCAATTTTCGCGATAACCATCCTGCCTCGGAAAAACCACAGATAAACCCGGCCCGACCGACATTTCGTGCCTCGCACGTCCTCGCTCGCACCGAATAGACAAGGCCACCCACGCCCGCTCGTCGATTCGCCCCCATTAGCCGCTCAATCGCCGTTTGTAGTTTTTATTATACGTTTATTTCGCGGCCGTTTTCGGCATGACTCGGGCCTTCGCCCAGCCAATCCGTTTCCGTTCCCCGCGATTTCATCCCGTCGATCCGCGTGTCGTTAAAGCCCGTTCGCCATCCCGCCCGCCCGCCGAAGCTTCCCTCATTTTTCTCCATGATTTCAAACACTAAGCTTATTTCCATTCAATTCATTTTTAGCTTGACATTCATACATGTTTGTGGTGGTATCAACAACATCATCTTGCTATGTCATGTTATGCTATATATTGTGTAATGGTGTATGTAACACCGGTCGTGTCCGGAGGCGCTATGCGAGAACGTCAGAACAACGTGGCAACCAACGTGGTGATTCCCCGTCGGCATAAGGAAATGCTGCAGCTACTGAGTCGCAATACGCGCATCACGCAAAGTGAATATTTACGGGAAGCCGTGGAAGATTTATTGACCAAATATCGCAAAGAATTCGAGGGGACGCCCTATGCGACGACCAAGCGTCGCCGCACTCGGCGTGTAGGTGCATAGGCCAAAGCAGGGAGGGAAAGCCATGTCGAATCCGAAGAAAAAATATTCTTCTTATGCCGAATTCGAAAAAGAGGAATACCTGCGAGTGAAAAGTTTTTACGAAAACCTCGAAGAGCTGATGGACGACGAGTTGTACGCCCATTGTGCCGATCCGTTCGACACCAAGTACGACAAAGACGGCGCCCCCGAAGAATTGAAGTTCTGATTCCTCCTCAAGCGCTCTCCCGCTGCACCCATTACCTGCAGTGAGGTTTCCCACGGGTCGAGGTTCGCCTACCCCATCCACGTGCTACGCCTTGGAAAGCGATAGCCAAACGATTTCTCCCCCCGACAGCCGCGACAACCGAAGACGCATTGACGCCACCTGCGAGACGTGCTAGGACTGCCTCGATGACCACCGATTCGCCCAGGAGGTTCCCGTGCCGATCCGTACGCCCCGCGCTCCCAAACCCGCCTGGTTGAAGTCCCGCCCCCCCGGCGGCGAACGCTATCGCTTCGTCAAATCGCGCCTGCACACACTCGATCTGCACACCGTTTGCGAAGAAGCCCACTGCCCCAACGTGGCCGAATGCTGGGGCGGCGGCACCGCCACCATCATGATCATGGGCGACACCTGCACTCGCGGCTGCCGTTTCTGCGCCGTCAAGACCGGCAACCCCCAGGGTGTGCTCGATCCCGACGAACCGCGCCACGTGGCCGCCTGCGTGGCCGAATTGGAACTCGATTACATCGTCCTCACCTCGGTGGATCGCGACGATCTGCCCGACGGCGGCGCGCGGCATTTCGCCGACACCGTGCGCGCCATTCACGCGGCGCTGCCCGCGTCCCACGTGGAAGTGCTGATCCCGGATTTCGGCGGCGATGAAGCCGCCCTGCAAACATTGCTCGACGCACGCCCGGTCGTGGTGGCGCACAACCTCGAATGCGTCGAACGCCTGACGCCGCTCACCCGCGACCGACGCGCGTCCTATGCCCGCTCGCTCGACCTTCTCGGGCGGGTCAAACAACTCGATCCCACACGCCTGACCAAATCGTCTCTCATGCTGGGGCTGGGCGAGACGGACGATGAAATCGTCGCGTCGCTGCGAGATTTGAAAGCCGTCGGAGTGGATATCGTCACCCTGGGGCAGTATTTACGCCCCACCCCGAAACACCTGGCGGTGGACCGCTACTACAGTCCGGATGACTTCGCGCGCCTGGAGGCACTCGGACGCGAGCTGGGTTTCGATTACGTGGCGGCCGGTCCGCTGGTGCGCAGCAGCTACCGCGCCGGGGAACTGTACGTCAAAGGCGTTTTGAAAAACCACGACGAATCCTGAGCGCTCAGTACGCAACGGGCGTCCACCCTCACGATCCTCTTGACTTATTTTTCATGAACAGGATATCATTCGGCTCATTCCGGGCATCGTTTTACTCATACCGCTGTTGCGTGTGACAGGGGTTGTCGGTTCACACCAAAAAGGGAGTCGAAATGAAATTGAGTCCTACCCTGAAGGGGATCTGCTTCCTGCTTCTCTTTGCCGCCGCGCTCCATTACGCAACCGATAACAGCCGCTCGACCGTCGATGCGCCGAAATCCGATGCAAACGGACACGAAACAAACACGCTCGCGGAAAAAATCTGGAGCGACACCATCGAGACGAGCAACCCCCATCAATCTGAACTCACCTATCACGTCTATCGCCCCGCTCTGCAAGCCGACGCCCGGCCCTGGACGCTCGTTTTGCTGGGGGGGTTCAACGCCGATGGCCGTCGATTCATGAAAGCGCCCTACACTCGCTTCGCGTCTGAACATGGCTATATCATCGTCGCCCCCAGTTTTAAAAGCAGCCATCAGAATTTTCGCGACCGGGTGAGCTACCAATTCCCGCAGGCCTGGTCCGGCCGCGCCTTACACGCGATTCTCGACCGGCTGGCAGCCAGCGAACCGATCGACCGCGACCACATCATGGTGTTCGGATTCTCGGCCGGCGCTCAATTCGCCCACCGCTTCGCCCTTTTATATCCCTCATCGTGCGTCGCGTCCGCCTCCCACGCGGCAGGGGGTTACACCGCGCCCGAAACCTTCACGCAAACGCAATTCCTCGTCACCGTCGGCAGCAAGGATTCCGAAAGCCGCAAAAAATGGGCGCGAATATTTACGGATGCCGCCGACGCACTCGGGATTTCCGTGCAGCATGAAATCATAAACGGTGCCGGACACAACCTCACGCCGTCGCAAATCCGGATGTCTTTCGACTTTTTCACAAAGGCGCGCGGGCGGCGTTGACGGCGTAGGGCATTTCAATTCTGATTGAGTCTCGAATCATCTTCGATTCATGATGGGTGGCACGGGCGAAACCGCCAGGTTTGCCCGTGAAAACAGCATGGGCAAGCCACAGGCTTGGCCCATGGCACCCCGTAGGCCGAATTATACTGGGTGGAAAACGCTGAAAAGCTTAGAATTGACGCCTTAGTTGACGGCGCTTGCCTGTCGCGAGTCTTTGGGCTATAGTGGCGGCTCACGGCACTTTAGGATGGGAGATTCAAACCGATGATGACGCTGTTGCGCACCCATATGATCGAGATCATCATGGCGGGAATGTTTGTGGCGATTCTCTACATGTTTCTGCGGAAAAAGAAGTAAATCCCGAAAAAGATCAGCCAGGTCATCATCGTCAGCGCTCCTGGCGCGTATCGGCGCGCGCTTCGAGCCCGGCCAACCAATTTGCGCTTTCCGCCACAGGCTGGTGTTCGGATAGGGCCGCGTCGAAACGCCGGTTCTCCTGTTCCGCCTGACGGCGCTCGCTGACGTTACCGGAAATGAACCAGGCCGTCCCGGCGAACACCATCACCACCATCACCAGTACCACGCACAAAATACCGGTCAGGTTGCGTACGTTATCCTCTCCGGCATCCAGGTCGCTGAAATCCACTTGCAGCACCTCGCGCCATTCCTTCAATTCCGGCTTCGACTCGAAAAAGCTCTCGACCACCGACTTGGGTTGTGTTTCGGGTTGTGACATGGCCATGCTCCTTGTTTGCCCGCCCCGCCGGTCACGCTTGTCCCGCAGCGGTGGGGCGAAAGAGTCATTTCAATATATAACATTTAATATAATATCACTAAACTTTACTAAAATCAACATAAACTTCACAACGATTAAAGCGTTTCAATTCCAAGCTTTCCACCGTTTTCCACCGAACTCTAATTCGGTTTACGGGGTGCCATGGGCCAAGCCTTTGGCTTGCCCATGCTGTTTTCACGGGCAAACCCGTCGGTTTCGCCCGTGCCACCCATCATCATTCGAGACTCAATCAGAATTGAAATGCCGTATCACAACGATCACCCGTCGGTTGGCCTCACTTTCATTCTCAGCGCTCGCTCCCCTGAAAAGCTGTTAAAGCCGCTTCACAAAGCGTCCGAAATAGAGTATAGAGAGCGTCACATGCAACGTGCCGTGGAGGCGTCGGCACGAGCACCAACCCCGAACAACGCCTGCCATAAAGGAATACCTATGTTGGAAATCGATGTGGAACTCGCCGGACGGCTGCAAGTGAACGCGACCATCGCCGGATTCGAAATCAAAACCGACCAAAAGCCCGAAGAAGGCGGCGACGACACCGCCCCCGATCCGTTTCAATATTTCCTGGCTTCGGTGGGAGCCTGCGCCGGTTATTACGTGGCCAAATTCTGTATGAGCCGCGATATTCCCGTAGAAAACATCAAAATCAAGGAACGCGTTATCCCGGATATGACCGGCTACGTCGACACCATCGAAGTCGATATCGTGTTGCCGCCGGACTTCCCCGCGAAGTATCGCGACGCCGTCCTGCGCGCCGCCAATCAGTGCATGGTGAAAAAAACCATCGAAAACCCGCCCGAAATCGAAGTTCAGACGGTCGTTCTCGAAGGCTGAGCGGGATTCGTTCGCAGCTTCAAGCCAGGCGCATCGAAAGTGGCCGTGACAAGCCCTGATCGTTGAATATTGGATGGGCGGCATGGACGAAGCGCAGCTTGCCCATGTTCAGGATCTTCGAACACGGGCAAGCTATGGTAGGTCGGACAGATTTTCTGTCCGACAAAAACAAGAGTCATTCTCCGTCAATATCTTCATCTACCGGCATTCTCGCTACATTATAATATCCCACTCGAAAGCTATGGTAGGTCGGACAGATTTTCTGTCCGACAAAAACAAGAGTCATTCTCCGTCAATATCTTCATCTACCGGCATTCTCGCTACATTATAATATCCCACTCGAAAGTATTTGTGGAAGGTTGACCACTCCCAGTCGGTCGGGTTTTCAACTAAACCATGTTTCACCGGATTAAAGTGGATATAATCAAAATGACGAATCAAATCATTTTCGTCTTTTATTGCATGTTCCCAAAACCTGTGTTGCCAGAATCCGGCTTCACGTCTTCTCACTTGTTTCACTGTTCGATCCGAGCGAATATCGAATATGTCTCTCAATTGATAAGAAACCCTTCGTTTGATTAAGCTCCAGCGAATTGAAAAATCGGCGTCATCCGATGGCAGGGTCCAGATGCAATGCAAATGGTCCGGCAACAACACCCATGCAACGACATTAAACGGGTGCGCTGAACGGACATCGTTTACGGCAGTCCGCAACGCAAGACGTGTTTCCTGTTTGCACAGTAATTTTCGGCGTTTATTGGTGACGACAGTGAAGAAGTATGTGCCGCCTTCAATGTAAAACCGTCTTAGATTTTTCATGTGAGGATTGTATCAATTGTGGCAATTGAATATCAAGGGGAAATGTCGGACAGAAAATCTGTCCGACCTACCCCGCTAGTCATCGATGACGAAATCGACATCTGCCACCGCTTTCGGATCGGTGTATTCACCAAATACCCGAAATCGCTTCGCTTGTCTTGACATCCCTGCCCTGCTGTGCTTCAATTTCCCCATTACAGGCAACCATCCAGTAACGACTGGGGGATTCCGACTGAGGAGTTTTAGGATGGAGTTTACGAGCATCAACGAGATGTTCAAATGGCGCGTCGAGCGTTCCGGGCCCCAAACGGCCCTCACATATAAAAACACGCAAACCGGTAACTGGGTCAAGGTTTCGTGGAACCGCTACTACGAAACGGTGCGCTTCATTGCGCGCGGCCTGCACGCTCTCGGTCTTGAAAAAGGCGAACGAATCGCCCTGTTCAGCGATAACCGGGTGGAGTGGCTTTTTTGCGATCTGGGTGCACTGGGTTGCGGCGGCGTGGTGGTGCCCATCTACCACACCAGCCCCAAAGGCGACGTGGAATACATCGTCACCCACTCCGACGCCAAGTTCCTGATCGTCGAAAATCTCACGCTGCTCGATCGCGTGCTTCAGGTACGCGAGAAGCTGACCGCGCTTGAGAAAATCATCCTGATCGAAGGCCCGGCCCCCGATGAGGACGACGGCGTCACAACGCTTTCCCAGGTGGTGGAACAAGGCCGCCAGGCCGAACCCGGCCTTTATAAATCGCTGTCGGAACAGGTCGGGCTCGACGACCTCGCCACCATCGTCTACACCTCCACCGGCGGCCCGCTGATGGGGGTCGTGCATGCACACGCACAGATTCTGGCACAGCAGTACGCCCTGCAACAAATGGTTCAATTGCGCGAGGATCAAACCACGCTGCACTTCCTGCCACTGTCTCATATTTTCGGGCGCACGGTGCAATACCTCAATTTATTTACGGGCATCACGTTGGCCTTGGCCGAAAGCTACGACCGCCTGATGATGAATCTGCAGGAAACCAATCCCGACATGATGGCGGCGGTGCCGCGCGTGTTTCAGAAAATCTATTCCGGCGTGCTCAACGAGGTGGCGCTGTCCGGCGGGATGCAGCGCACCACTCTCAACTGGTGCCTGGACGTCGGCCGCCAGGTCAGCCGCCTGAAGGATCAGCGCCAACCCATTCCGTTGGTGTTGAACGGCAAATATCAAGCCGCGCGCAAACTGTTTTTCGACCGCTTCCGCCAGAAATTCGGCGACCGCATCAAGTTTCTGGTTTCGTCGGGTGCGCCGTTGCAGAAAGAGGTCGCGTCCTTTTTTCATGCCACCGGTTTGACGGTTCTCGAAGCCTACGGCATGACCGAAGTGGCCGGAGCCGCCACCATCAATACCGTGACGGACAACAAAATCGGGTCGGTCGGAAAACCCATTCACGGCGTCGAAATCGAGCTGGCCGGGGACGGCGAAATCCGCCTCAAAGGCCCCGTAGTCATGCGGGAATACTGGAAATCTCCCGATTCCACCGCCTCGGTTCTGCAGGACGACTGGCTCTCCACCGGCGATATCGGCGAAATCGACGAGGATGGTTTTTTACGCATCACCGACCGAAAAAAAGACATCATCATCACGTCGGGCGGAAAAAACATTTCGCCCCAGAATATCGAAAACCACCTCAAGGCCGATCCCTTCATCGACCGCGTTTACGTGCACGGCGACCAGCGCAATTTCACTTCGGCGCTGATTACGCTCAATCGGCAGAATCTCACGCAATGGGCTAAGGAAAAGAACATCCCGCACACCGATTTCGCCGAATTGACGCAGCGCGAAGAAGTGCGCCGACTGATCGAAGAAGCCATTCAGCGTAAAAACCAGGACCTTTCCGGTCCCGAATCCATCAAGAAATTCGCGATCTTACCCGGACGGTTCTCGGTAGATGGCGGCGAGCTGACTTCGTCCGAAAAACTGCGCCGCCGCACCATCGACCAAAAATACAGCGACATCCTCGACGGCTTTTACGAGTAGCGATTCCCCGGGTGATGGCAACGGGGTCTCTTTCTATCTCACTGTTTTCATGGACTTTTTAAAGGATTTTATGGTTTCTCCCAGACCCGGCTCGTCGCCTTCCAGCCAACATTCAAATATCATAAGCAATTACAGCGAGTTACGACACCCTCTTTGGAAGCCCTAACTAATCTCTTCATTGTTTTATATTCACTATACTATTTTCATTTTATTTCTAATCGTTGCGCCGGTTGCGTCACGATCCGTTCAGTCGAAGCAAACCTTTCGCTATTTAGCTGTATTTATTGTCTTTATCGACCGGTTTACCCTGGCAGCCTCTCCCCAGCTTCACCCGGCTCCTTGCAATTTAACGCAAGAGACTCCCAACATGTGTGACGTATTAGGGCATTCTTAGTATTTCTGTCGGCATACTTCCTGAGACCATTTCAGTCGCGCTTTTTCGAACGCATCGAGCGCATCGAGCGCCTGGAATCCTTCTTCAAGTCCATCCTTGGTAACAATCGTCTTCCTCTGCACGCGCCCGTCCTCTTGGATAGTATATCCTTATTTTTTCTCCACTTGATTTATTCTCAACTCTTTTCGCCACGCATGCATTGTTCGCCACTCCAAACCTAGTTTTCCCTCCCGAATTCCATTTCGATCTCCACAAAAAACCGGTCGGAAATCGGCCAAGAATGGTTTGACTCTCCGATCCGAAATGCGTATGCTACGGCGAATTGTAACAAAAACCCATACACCTAACCGAAAAATAGACGGAAACGATCAAGAGGTGCACCATGCAGAATCGATGGCTATTATTCGTGATCCTTCTCGCGAGTCTACTCGTTCTATCCGCTTGCGGCGGCGATGACGCCGGCAACACCGACGGCGACGATCCCGATGGCGATTCGTCCGACGGAGACGAGCCCGACGGGGACAAGCCCGACGGCGATACCGATGGCGACGCCTTGTTGCCCGATGGCGATACAGAAGCCGACGGCGTCGACCCAGACGGCGACTCCGACGACGATAGCGACGGCGTCGACCCAGACGGAGACTCCGACGGCGATAGCGACGGCGACGAGCCAGACGGCGATGCCGACGGCGATAGCGACAGCGACGAGCCAGACGGCGATGGCGATGGCGAATCCGATGGCGATGGCGATGCCGACGGCGATACGGAAGACGACACGGACGGCGATACGGAAGATGAAATTGACGGCGACGCGGAAGGCGATCAGCCGCAAATCTGCACGCCCAACTTGCGTAAATGCTACGGCAACAGCGTCTTTATCTGCAACGCGTCGGGCAGCGGCTTTCTCGCTCCCGAAGATTGCGGCACCGAGCAATTCTGCCGCGCCGGCGTATGCCTCGATCAGATCTGCGACCCGAGCGACGCGCTCTGCGAGGACGATTTCAACTACAAAGTATGCCTAAACGACGGGTCGGACTACGGCGACCCGATCAGTTGCGGCGCGGATTCCTACTGCCGCAACGGCACGTGCCACGACCAGATTTGCGATCCCGATGAAATCGGCTGCCTGGGCAACGCCACCGCTACCTGCGCTTCCGACGGATCGGGCTGGGGCGCGCCCACGAATTGCGGCGCAAATCAATACTGCGATAGCGGTGAATGCAAAGACCAGGCCTGCGTACCCAACACCTGGTCCTGCGACGGCGACACCGCTCGCCGCCAATGCCTCTCCGACGGCTCGGGCTTCGACGCACCGGAAGACTGTGGACTGGGTCGCTACTGCGACGAGGGCGTGTGCTACAACCAGCTTTGTACGCCCGGCAGCATCGTCTGCGAAGACGACAACAACGAAAAAGTGTGTAACGAGGTCGGCTCGGGCTACAACGCGCCCGTGGCCTGTGAAAACGGGGAACTGTGCCTGACCAACTCCTGCCTGCCCACCGTCTGCAATCCCGGCGATACGATTTGCAGCGGCAGCAACGTGCTCACCTGTCTCGGCAGCGGCGACGGCTACGGCCTGCCGGTAGCCTGCGACAACGATCAATACTGCAGCGCCGGAGCCTGTCAAGACCAGGTGTGCACCCCGCAAGCCCGCGAGTGCAACGACGACGGCGCGGTTATCGTCTGCAACAGCGACGGCTCGGCCTGGGGCGATCCCGGCGACTGCGGCAGCAATCAGTACTGCCTGAACGGCTTCTGCTGGAACCAGGAATGCGAACCCGCCGAAACCGAATGCGTCGACCTCGGCGGCTACCATGTCTGCGAAGAGGACGGATCTGGCTGGCAAACGGCCATCGACTGCGGCACGGAGCAAGTCTGCATCGACGGCGGCTGCGTAGACCAGATCTGCACGCCGGGCGTCCCGCAATGCGAAGGCGATTCCATCGTCGTCTGCAACACCACCGGCACGGGCTTCAGTTCACCCACGGCTTGCGGAACCGGGAAATACTGCGAGGCGGGCGTGTGCTACAACCAGATCTGCAGCCCCAGCGAACGTGATTGCGACAACGCCAACGGCGTGATCGTCTGCAACGCCAACGGCTCGGCTTGGGGCGATCCGACCGCCTGCGGCCAGAATCAAACCTGCACCGACGGCGAGTGCCTCGACGATCAGCCGGGCATCCTGCTGATTTCGGAAGTGATGTACGACGGCCTGGCCAGCGAAAGCGACACCTTCGTCGAACTTTTCGGTGCGGCGGATATGGACCTCGACGGTTTCTCGTTACGCGGCGTCAACGGCGCCAACGGCGAAACCTATAACACCATCAACCTCACCGGCACGGTGGGAGGCGACGGCTACTTCGTCATCTGCCCGCCCAGCGCCATCGCCGCCATCGCGGATGAAGCCGATTTGATGGACACCGATGCGGATTACCAAAACGGCCCCGACAGCATCGAACTGCTGTGGCAGAACCAGGTGATCGACGCCTTGGGCTACGGCGTTTTCACGCCCGGTGAAGATGTCTTCGCCGGGGAAGGCGATCCGGCCCCCGATGTCTCGGCCGGTCACTCCCTGGCGCGCGATACGAACCAGACCGATACCGACGACAACCTGAGCGACTTCACCGATCTCGACGTGCCGACTCCCGGCGCGGCAAACGGGGCGACCAACGAAGGCCCCACCGCGCAACTAAGCTGTCCGGCGATGGCGGATATCGGCGAAAACCTCACCTTCAACGCCAGCGCCTCCACCGACAGCGACGGCACGATCGTCGATTATCACTTCGACTTCGACGACGGCAGCACCGGTTCCGGCTCCAATCCGCTTGTTTATCACACCTATACCGCCGCCGACAGCTACACCGTCACCCTCACCGTGACCGATGACGATGCCGACACCGATACGGCAACCTGCCTGGTGGTCGTCAGCGACGGCAACTCCCCGGACGTCACCATCGTGCGTCCCATCGAGGATCTGATTGTCACCCAGGGTAACGAGCTGATCATCGAAGCGGGCGCGACTCCGGCCCCCGGTCGCACCATTACGCAGGTGGAATTGCTGGTGGACGGAACGCCTACCGGACCGGCCGACGACACCGTTCCCTACCGCTTCACCTATATCGTTCCGGAGCAAGCGCCCACCGGCAACACCATCGTCTTGCAGGCGCGCGCCACCGACAACGAATCCGGCGTCGGCGTCTCGGCCGGTCGCAACCTCGACGTACGCAACGATCCGCCCACCGCCACGTTCACCGCCATCATCACCGGAAACCTGGAAGTCACTGTGGACGCCAGCGGCGTCAGCGACACCGAAACCGCCGTGGATGACCTGGAAGTGCGCTGGGACTGGGACAACGACGGCAGCTACGACACCGACTGGAGCACGGATAAAATCGACGTATACACCTACGCCACCGACGGCGAGCACACCATCACCATGCAGGTCCGCGACGCCGTATTCCAAAGCGACGACGCCTCAAGAAGCGTCAACTTCCAGATGATTCAGGACGTGTATGGCGAAATCACCACCACGACCTGGATGGGCACCATCAATATCACCGGCGATGCCTGGGTACCCGCCGGTAACACACTCACCATCGCCTCGAACACCACCATCGTTTTCGTCCAGGTCGACACCGAAAAGAGCAAGGGCAACGGCATCGGCGATTACGACCTGGTCATCAACGGCACCCTGATCGTCAACGGCACCGAAGACGCACCGGTTACCTTCACCGTGCTGGGCGACAACGCCCCGGCGGGCTGGAACAAAGTCGAGCTGTCCAGTTCCTCCACCGGCTCGCAAATCCGCCACGCCATCTTCGAGTATGGCTATCAGGCCTTGCGCATCAACTCCGACGCCCTGGTGGAGAACTGCGAGTTCCGTTTCAACACCTACGGGCTGTATCTTTACACCAGCGCATCCGGCGTTACGATCAACGACACCGAAGTGCGCGATTCGGTGGAACACGGCATGTACATGAACGGGGCGGAGATGGACGCCACCAACCTTTACCTGCATCACAACGGCGGCTCGGGCCTCTTCGCGCTCAACGGCGCAGGCTCGACCCTCACCGACTGTACCATCGAACAAAACGACGGCGACGGTGTCACCCTCGAAGACGACACCTTCACCATCCAGAACAGCGATCTCGTCAACAACGCCGAAGTCGGTCTGAACCTGAAAGGCGACGTCACCGGAACGGTCACCCAATGCCAAATCAAGTACAACGGGCTCGAAGGCGTACGCGCCATACCCGACGGCAGCAACAGCCCCGTGATGGCCATCAATTATAACAACATCTTCGGCAACGCCGACGACGGCAGCCTGACCCTCGACACCATCAATCTATCGGTTTCCTCCCCCAGTTCAGGTACTGGCACCTTCACATCATCGACCTACACCACACCCGGCGGCGAAATCATCCGCTACATCGAAGATGCCTTCTCGGAAACCGACTGGTACAACGACATCTACGGCTACGTACGCCGCAGCAGCGACAACTACAACATGATCTCGCGTAGCAGCAGTTCCGGCTACACCTGGACCGACATCACCTCGCGCAATACAACCAGCATTTACACCCTCGTCTCCGACGACTACAACTCCGCCTACGGCACGATGACGGTCCGCAACGTGGCCTATGTCAGTGCCGACGCCCACGATCAAGTCACCCTCATCAGCTCCGGCGATGTCCTCGACATCCGGCACAACTACTTCGGCGTATGGCCCGACGTGCTGTCGGTGCTCTCGTATTCGAATTCCAGCTACCTCGACATCGAGGGTTTCGTGGGAGCCGCTTTCGACGAAAGCTGGGATAAAGGCATTTACAAGGGCGGCGAAATCATCGATGGAAACGAGACCTGGTCGAACGACGTCTACATCACCGGCGATATCGACATCGTCTCCCACGGATTGCTCACCATCGACCCCGGGGTGACCGTCACCTTCGTTCCCACCGACCAGAACGGCGACAACCGCGGCGACTGGTATCTCATCAATAACGAGGGCACCCTCGACGTCAACGGAACCGCGAGCGACCCGGTACACATCACCGTCCTGGGCGACGTACCGGTAAACGGCGGCTTCGGCTATATCGTCAGCAAGGGCAGCAACGGTAGCGCCACCCTCGACCACGCCACCGTCGAAAAAGGAAATGTCGGCTTGCGCCTGGAATCCGGAACGATGGACCTCGATCATGTCACCCTGCGCGATAACACCACCACCGGCTTGTACGTTTACACCCACGGAGTATTGACGGCCAACTACCTGCTGGCCACCTTGAACGGCACCGACGGCGTGAGTTTCACCAACAATCAAAGCGTGGCCAACAGCCTCACCAACTCGACCTTCACCTACAATGGGGCAAACGGGATTTATTCCAACAACTCGAACTTCAATCTGACGCAATCGAACATCATGTACAACGAAGTCGGCATCCGCCTGTATAGCGGAGCGCTGGGTGACGTCAGCAAGAACAATATCAACTACAACACCTCCGACGGCATCCTGGCCACCACCAACGGCAGCACCGATCCCGACAACACCATCAACGACAACAACATTTTCAGCAACGGCACCGAACAGGCCGGCATGATCGAGGAACCGTCCCTATCCGTCTCCTCATCGTCGTCGAGCACCGGCACTTACACCTCCAGCGACTACACCACGGGCGGACCGATGATCGAATTCATCAAGGCCGGGTTCAGTGAAACCGACTGGTACAACGACATCTACGGCTATGTTAGAAACGCCGCCAACGACAACAACATCAAATCCTGGTCCAGCGCCAGCAGCGGTGCGTGGAGCTCCATCGCCAGCTACAACGCCACCAGCCTTTACTGCGTCGTATCCGACGATTACAACAGCGCTTACGGCACCACGACGCTTTACAAGGTGTTCTTCCACACCAGCACCATCGATCCGCCCCGCGTGGTCGAGATGTCGGCCATCCTGCGCGCGGGTGTCCTCGACTGCACCGGAAACTATTGGGGCGTGTTCGGCTCGGAAGTAGCCGATCGCATCATCCAGAGCGACCCCAACGTGGTCGACTTCTCGGGCTTCAAGAGCACCGCCGTAAGCGAAACCGGCCCGCTAGCCGAGTAATTGAACCGACACCCTTTTTGCGGTCGCCTTCGGGCGGCCGTTTTTTTTGTGTGCGAACAGGGGTAGAGAAACTCGGAGGCTTGCGGTGGGTCCGTCGAAACACGAACGGCTTGCGCCTTTAAGTTATGGCGCGAGGATGAGACGGTTGGAGAACACGGGATGATAGATAGGACGGCGACTCAAAAACACAAGTCGCAGAAAAACCCACATGACGAGCATACGAGCACTCAAACGCCCGAATACGGATAACGGATTGCCCGATTCAGGAAACGGATCGACATCGGAAACGGTAGCCTCGTTCCAGGTCAACAGGACATCCCGTTCGGCTTTCACTGTCGCCCAAACGCGTGAAAACCCGTTTTTCAAGCACGCCACTGCTTCAGACGTCCCGATCTTTTCTCGATTGGAGAGAAGACTATCCCGGAACAGACGGACGCTCTCAAACGGATTTTGCAGACTGAGACTCTTCACACCAGTTTACGGCATTTCAATTCTGATTGAGTCTCGAATAATCTTCGATCGATGATGGGTGGCACGGGCTAAACCGTCAGGTTTGCCCGTGAAAACAGCATGGGCAAGCCAAAGGCTTGGCCCATGGCACCCCGTAAACCGAATTATATTGGGTGGAAAACGGTGAAAAAGTTAGAATTGAAATGCCCTACACACCAGTCACCCATCCATCACATGTTTCTTTGATTATGCTAAATTGACTGGAATATATCCCATATTCATTGCATTTCCAAGCCTTCAGAATAGGTTGGCGCGTAGCTGGCGGCTGTCCGTCGGTCGAAATTCTTGTCTCATAGACATATTTGATAGCGCAATCCTCCCGCCTTCTTGTAGAATAGCGCTGCGAAAGCCGATCCATGGAGACTTGATGGAATCCAACAACCATACCTTTGCGCCTGTCCGCAAGCTGACCCTCGTAGGAGCCGCCGTCAACCTCGTGTTGTCTGTCGCCAAAATCATCGGCGGCCATTTCAGCGGCTCCATCAGCCTGGTGGCCGACGGCGTGCACAGCCTGTCGGACCTGGTGACGGATGTCCTGGTGCTGGTGGGGGTCTGGCTGGGCGAACGCCCCCCCGACCCTTCCCATCCCTACGGTCACGGCAAATTCGAAACCCTGGCCACCATCAGCGTCGCCGGTGTACTACTTTTTGCCGGGGGCGGCATCGCCTATGAAGCCGGAGCGTCCCTGTATGCCCGTGAGACCAGCTTTCCGGGGCTGACCGTTCTTGTTTTGGCGCTGGCCTCCATTTTGGCCAAAGAGGTGCTGTATCAGGTCACACATAAAGCGGCGAATGCCTTGAATAGTCAAGCTCTTCAGGCCAATGCCTGGCACCACCGCTCGGACGCCCTGTCGTCGCTCGCGGTGCTTTTGGGGTACGTGGCCGGACAACTCGGCTGGGGCTACGGTGATCAGGTGGCGGGAATCGTGGTCGGATTGATGGTGATGGGCGTAGCGATGAACATCGCCTTGAACAGTTTGCGCGAGCTGACCGAACACGCCGCCGGACAGGAGACGACCGAAAGCATCGCCCGCATTCTCAATCGCGACCCGCAGATCCGTGGCTGGCATCACTTACGCTCACGGCGACAGGGGCGCGGCCTGCAGGTGGATGTCCATATCCTGGTGGACCCCAACATGTCGGTGGAAGCCAGCCATGACATCACGCTGGCCTTGGAAACAGCCATCCGTAACACCTTCACATTCCCCGTCACCATTCTCATTCACATCGAACCGGACATTCCCTGCTACCGTCGATGATCGGAATCCCGTTACATTTCGAATCGTTAGCGAAGACTTCGATTACGGAATAGAACCCGCACGGATCGCATCCTTTTTTAAAGACGATGAACGGCGGGATCACGGCGGGCACCGTTAAGAAAATGCTGCGCTTGAAAACCAAAGGTTAGAATACCGTGGCAGGCTTGCATCGGAGGCAAAACCGGTGTATATATGACGGGTTAGCTTCAGCGCTGCACCCGTCGATCCCCGAGGACACGACAGCCGACAGCATGGAACACAGCCATGTGGAGGGTGTGAGGAGGTGGCGGATGACCCAGTACACTGGGGTGAAGGTTTTCTCGGCGACAAAAGCCAAGGAACGAGAGGCGCTGGGCAACGTGATTACGGAGTGGCTGGGCAAGCACCCGCAGTATAAGATCGTCAATACCGAGTGCCGCCAGTCGAGCGATAACGAGTTCCACTGTTTGACCATCATCCTGTTTTATACAACCTAGAACCGGCAGCGGAAAAAGCTTCAAGCTGTAATAAGGCGACATCAGATGCTGCATATCTCGCGGACATCACGGAAACGGAGTTTTCTGTGGATTCCGTTCGTGGCCTCGCTGGTCATCCATTTCGGATTTCTCACGGTCTCGGCCGAATTGATCCCCGATGAGCGGGAACAATACAAAACCATCCGTGTCACGATTCAGGAGCGACCCAAACCGCCGGAACCGAAACCGGAAGTCAAGCAGCCCGAGCCCAAACCAAAACCGAAGCCAAAACCCAAGCCAAAACCAAAACCGAAAATTAAACCGCCCCCCAAACCGAACAAGGTGGAGCCACCGCCGCCGGAACCGCCCACCGAGCCACCCAAGGAAGTCTTCGGTGTCACGAAAGATAGTGTTTCCACTGGGGATTCCGGTGTTTCGGTTCGTGTGGGGAACACCTTGAACAAGGAAATGGAGAAAGAATACACCGATCCCAATGCCGTAAAAACCCTTCCTCCGGCAAAAAAACGCATCCGCCCGGTACCAGTTTACGAGCTCTCGCGTGTTCCCTCTTTTAAGGACCGCGCCATCCCCAAATATCCGGATGAAGCGCGGCGAAATGAAATCGAAGGTGTTGTCGAACTGGAAGTGCTGATTTCGAAGACGGGTAAGGTGTTGAAAGTCCGGATATTGAAAAAGCTCGGTTACGGACTGGACGAAGCGGCTGTCGCCGCCGTTCGCGGTTCTTCCTTCAAACCGGGACTCAAAGGAAACACGCCGGTTCCGGTCAAACTCCGCATACCCTATCGATTCGTGCTTGAAGACTAGCCAATCCGGCTGGGGGAAAACATGATCATGACGCGACTGAAATTCCTCGCTCTTTCTGTCTTATTCGGATGCTGGCTTTGGGCCGCCTCCGTTGCGGCACAGGAGCCATCCGCAATCCCGGTGGAGACTCCCGACGACTCGGCCCCCGCCGCCGAAGCTTCTGCGACCGACGGAAGTGAGACCGACGTCCCCGTTGACGACAGCGAGCCCATCGTCGAATGGGAGGACGGCTCGCTTGATGAAGATGGCGTGGAAGTCGAAATCGAAGACGACGCGACAGCGCCCCCAATCGAAGACCTCCCGGGAACTATCAACTTCTCGGGCATTTTGAAAGAACGCGGAACACGCCGTCTGCTCAGCGATATCACCGTCTATCTCAAGGGCACCGATCGCAGCGCCACCAGCGATCAGAACGCCTATTTCGAGTTTCGCGGCCTGCCGACCGGCACCTACGCCGTCATTGTACCCTCGATGAACTATGAAAACTTCGAAACCGAGGAGACGATCGTCGAGGGCGAGGCCGTGGAAGTGGTGTATTACCTCGAACCCAAAATTTACGGAAACCTGGAAGTGGTGGTTCGCGGCAAGAAAATCAAGAAGGAAGTCTCGCGTAAAACCATCTCCATCGAGGAATTGACCGTCATCCCCGGAACACTCGGCGACGCGGTGCGGGTGGTCGAAAACATGCCGGGCGTGGCGCGCGGCGGAACCAGTTCCCAGGGCGTGGTCATTCGCGGATCCAACGCCGAGGACAGTCGCACCATCATCGACGGCCATGAAATCCCCCAGCTTTTCCACTTCGGCGGTCTGAAGTCGGTATACAATTCCGACTTGCTCAAGGAAGTCAGCCTGTATCAGGGCGGTTTTGGCGCCGAATTCGGCAATGCCACCGGCGGAATCGTGGAACTCAAAACCAAACGCCCCAAACTCGACCAGTGGGGCGGCTACGTCGACACCTCGCTGCTGGACGTCACCGCTCTGGCGGAGGGCCCCATCATCGACGACATGGGCATCGCCTTCGCATTCCGCCGCTCGATGATCGACCTCATTCTGCCGGCCGTGCTGCCCGACAGCGACGATTTCAGTTTCACCACCCTGCCCGTTTATTACGACTACCAGTTCAAATGGGACTGGCAGATCAATAAAAATCACTATGTCAGCGTCGATTGGTACGGCGGACTCGATAAACTGGAACTGGTCAGCAATCTGGTCAACGACAGCGAACCGGAATTCACCGGCAACATCGGATTCGAGACCATGTTCCACAGCGTCTTCGCCCATTACGTCTACGATGACGACTTCATCCGTTCGGACTTCTCGCCCGGCTTCCGCTTCCAAAGTCTGAAAGCCTATATCGGCAAGGAGTATTACTTCAACCTCGATTCGTATGTCCCCGAACTATACGAGGATCTGACCTTCAAATTCTCGACAAACCACAACCTGCACGTCGGCGCCCAGATCGAGCCGCGAACCGCCCATATCAGTTCCAATCTCACACGCCCGCCCAAAGAAGGCGACGTCGACTATTCTTTTTCCAACAGTGAGAAAATCCAGACCGATCAAACCGGGCAGGACTGGCTTGTAGGATTCTACATCTACGACGAACTGGCCTTCGACCCGGTACTCATCGTCCCCGGCCTGCGCGTGGATTATTACAGCGAAATCGACCAATACGCCGTCAGCCCACGCCTCAACCTGCGCTATCAGGTTATCGACCAATTAGCTCTCAAAACGGCCGTAGGTCTTTATCAACGCATCCCCGACCCGGATGAAGTATTCGAACCTTTCGGCAACGACAACCTGGACTACGAGCGCGCCGTCCATACCGTGGCGGGTTTCGAATGGGACATCCTGCCCTTCCTGTCGCTGGACGTACAGGGATACTATAAATACCTGGACAAATTGGTCAACGCCGACGAAAACCCCAGTAACCCGGATGATTTTTATGCCAACAACGCGAAGGGTTACGTGGTGGGCGGTGAAGTGATGCTGCGCCACAACATGGCCAACAACTTTTTCGGCTGGATCAGCTACAGCGTCTCACGCGCCATGCGCAACGACGGCCCCGGCACCCCGTATCGCTTCTTCGATATGGATCAGACGCACAATCTGGTGATCGTGGCCTCTTACCAGTTCCTTAAAACCTGGCGTATCGGCGGACGCTTCCAGTTTACCTCCGGCGAACCCTACACCGACATCAACGGCAGCATCATGAACGCCGACAACGGCACCTTCCTGCCGATTTACGACAAGCAAAACAAATCGTCGGAGCGTTTCGAACCCTATCACCGTCTCGATATCCGCCTGGATAAGGACTGGGTGTTCAACACCTGGAAACTGACCACCTACCTGGATGTCCAGAGCGTGTATTACCGTTCCAACACAATCGGGGTGAACTACAATTACGATTATTCGGAACGCGTGGATTTCAAAAATTTGCCCATCTTACCCAGCATCGGTTTGCGGGCTGAATTTTAGGAGGTGGTGATGAATCGGCGAAACAAGACAAAGGCAACGATTATGACGACATCTCATCTCTTACAGAAATGGATCGTGCCGGTAATCCTCTGCTCAGCGCTACTCCTGACATCGGCTTCTTGCGGCGATACCTTCGAAGACGGCACCACTTCCAAGCTGATGAAACCGGAAATCCTGTCGATCATTCTGGAACCGCCCGAAGCCGCGCCCGGCGACACGGTAACGGCCACCTTCCTGATGGGCGATCAACTGGGTCCACTCGCCCCGCCCCTGCAGTTCTGGATGCTTTCGCCACCGGGCAACAGCGGTTTTGCCGGAACGACCGTCAGCGAAGGCAGCCTCGATTCCGAAGACGGCGAGACGGCACTCGATGACAGCGCCGACATGGACAATATCGGCTTCGGACCCAGCTTCACCTTCACCGTCCCCGATGCGCAGGCCTACACCTTCGATGACAACGGCCTGGCTCCGCAAGTCTTGACGCTGCTGCTGGGTATCGATGCGGACGCCCTGCCCGACCTCAGCAACCCGGAGAATGCCCTGGCCGACATCGAAGCGCTCATTTCGGATGGCACGCTGAAAATGGCCTTGCGCACCCTGATTGTCAGCCAACGCGACGAGATGAACCGTAATCCGCGCGTCAACCGGGTTTCGGTGCGCAGCGGCACCGACGAAAACGACGTGGTTTTTGTTGCCAGTTATCACGACGACATCGCGGCAGGCCGTGCGGCGGCGGCCGCCCAGCCGTTCGTCTACGACATCAGCCGGGCCGAACCGTTGGTTTTCGTCCTCGACGCCGAGGATGAAGGCGATATGGAGACGGCCGTGCGTTATCAGTGGATTTCAACGGAAGGCGATTTCGGCGGTCGGCGCGAACGCGAGCAAACCTGGGAGCCGCCCTTTTACCAATTCCCGGCCGAAGGCCAATCCAACCAGAGCGGCCAGGAAAACGTGGACCCGCGCGTCGATCCCAACCTCGTACCGGTTTGGTGCATCCTGCGCGACAACGGCGTTGAAAACCAACTCGGCCAGAGCTGGATCGAATTCTACGTGCGGATCGTCCTGCCGACATCGGGCGATTGAATTTTTTAAGCCATAAACGCTAAAAGGGACGGCTGAAGCCGTCCCTTTTCACTTGCTACAGAATGTGTTACTTCTTTTTCGGCGGAACAACAGCGTCCTTGCAAGCCTTGGAAACACGCAGTTTCACGACGGTCTTGGCCGGAATTTTGATCGCTTCGCCGGTAGCCGGATTGCGGCCCTTGCGTGCCTTGCGCTTCGTCTTGCTCAGTTTGCCGATACCCGGAATGGTGAACTCACCGACTTTCTTGGTTTCTTTAGCAGCCAAAGCCGCCAATTCTTCCAGGATCGCCGCCGAGGTCTTTTTGGGCATTTCAAACTTTTCCGCGAAATACGCCACGACCTGAGCCTTCGTCATCGCCTTCTTTTCAGTCGCCATTACCTTTACCTCCCCGAAAAAAGCTAAACCCTATTGACGATTTGTTACCACAATGAAAAGGCATTCGTCAAGCAATCATTTGGTGATCCGGCATTTTTTACATTGAGGTTAATCCACTAAGTACCCCGGCTTTCTCTTCCCAGCCAGACCTCCGAGATGCGTTTTACGCTTCTTTTCAGCCCCACAACACCAGTCCCGGCTCGAAACGCTGGACCATCAGCGGGTGGACGGGCAACACGCGCACGGCATAGCCGCAGCGTCCGGCGTAATCGAGGGGAATCTGACCTGCGAAAAGATAGCGGCCATCGCCCTCGGTTTTATGGATTTTCAACGGCAAGGTGCGTCCGTCGCGAATTTGCCCAGTGGAATCAAGGCGTCCGTAGTAAGCCTCCACCGACACTTCGGTGGGCATGATCTCACCGAGCCTTAGCGACGCCTCGATCGGCAAAGTCCCACCGACGGCCATATCGCCCGGAGCTCCGGCCTCCACCGATTGAATTTCGATATGCATCCAGCGGCGGCGAATCGAGTTCTTCCACTCGGCCAACTCACGAGCAGCCTTGAAATTATCGGCCGAGAATCGGTCCAGCGACCGGCTGGCCGCAACATAGAATTTCTCGAAATAGTCGCTTACCATCCGATGAGTGCTGAAATTGGGAGCGATGCTGCGAATGGCGCCCTTCATATGGGCGATCCAGTCACGCGGCAAGCCGTCGCGTCCACGGTTGTAGAACATCGGAACCACTTCTTTTTCGAGCAGGTCATACAGGGCGCGGCTTTCCACCTGGTCCTGGTAGTCGTGATCGGCGTACTCTTCGCCCGCTCCGATCGCCCAGCCGTTATCCCCGGCATAGGCTTCCACCCACCAGCCGTCCAACACGCTGACGTTGAGGCCGCCGTTGACGGACACCTTCATTCCGCTCGTACCCGACGCTTCGAGGGGACGGCGCGGATTGTTGATCCATACATCCACCCCCTGCACCAGGTAATGCGCCACGTTGATATCGTAATCCTCCAAGAACACCAGCCGGTTACGGAAGCGCGGTTCACGGGCGGCTTGCACGATCCGCTTGATGACCTCTTTTCCAAGTTGATCGCGTGGGTGCGCCTTTCCGGCAAACAGGATCTGCACCGGCCGATCGGGATCGTTGAGAATCTTTTCCAGACGTGCAGAATCGCTCAGCAACATGGCTCCACGCTTGTAGGTGGCGAACCGCCGGGCAAAACCGATGGTCAACGCCTCCGGGTCGAGAATCTCGCTGGCCCGCCGGATGTCGGACTGCAGCGCGCCTCGATTCGACAAATGCTGCACGACGCGCTTACGGGCAAAAGCCACCAGCCGTTCACGACGACGTTCATGCGTCCGCCAAAGCTCGGCGTCGGGGATGCGGTCCACCCCCGCCCAGGCTCGTTCATCCTGCGACAGCAACCGCCAGCGCGGCCCCAGATAACGCGAATAAAGTTGCGCGTGTTCGTTGGAGGCCCAACCGGCGGTATGCACGCCGTTGGTAATATGGTCGATGGGAATTTCCTCGTTCGGCAAGCCCGGCCAGATGCGCTTCCACATATTGCGCGACACGCTGCCGTGCAGTTCCGACACGCCGTTTCGCGAAGCAGCCAAACGCATGGCCAGCACGGTCATACAGAAAGGTTCCTGGTGGTCGAATGGATCCTGGCGACCCAATCCCAGAAACTGTTCGCGGGCCAATCCCAGCTCGCTGTAATAGGAGTGGAAATAGCGTTCCACCAAATCCGCCGGGAAAATGTCGTTTCCGGCGGGAACGGGGGTATGGGTGGTAAAGACATTGCTCGCCGATACCAGCTCGGCCGCCTCGGCGAAGCTCATTCCGTGCTGTTCGATAATGGTGCGAATACGCTCCAGGGCCAAAAAGGCCGAGTGCCCTTCGTTCATGTGACAGACGGTCGGGACAATCCCCAGGGTTTTTAGCGCCCGCATACCGCCCACACCCAGCAGGATTTCCTGCTTGATGCGCATTTCCAAATCACCCCCGTAGAGTTGATCGGTAATGCGCCGGTCTTCCTCCTGGTTTTCCTCCGTATTGGTATCGAGCAAATACAACTCGATACGCCCCACCTGCAGCAGCCAGATCTGCGCCGTCACCTGCCGATCGAGCACCGGAATCCGGAAACTGAGCGGCCGCCCCTCTTCGTCCTTGAGAAGCGTGAGGGGCATGTTGGTGAAATCGAGTTCGGGAAAGGTTTCCTGCTGCCAGCCCTCGGCATTGAGGTACTGCCGAAAGTAACCCTGGCGATACAACAGACCGATGGCGGTCAGCGGCAGCCCCAGATCGCTGGCCGATTTCAAATGATCGCCCGCCAGCAACCCCAGACCACCGGAGTAGATCGGCAAGGATTCGTGCAGACCGAATTCGGCGGAGAAATAACACACCCGCATATTCGGCTTGCTATCGGCATGTTGGCTGTACCAGGTGGTCGAGTGCAGGTAGTCCTCCAACTCGATCGCCACGTTGTCCATGTGGGCCAGAAAGCTTTCATCGCCAAGCAACTCCGCAAAGCGATCCTGGTTCAGACGTCCCAGCATCAAAGTCGGATTGTGGTAGCTGGACTCCCACAAATCGAGATCGATGCGCTGAAAAAGCTGAACGGCTTCGGGAATCCAGGTCCAATATTGATTATTCGCGATGTCCATCAGAGGGGACAGGCGCTTGGGCAGCGACGGCCGAACGCTATATGGACGAATATTCATCGTATACTCTCCTCCCAAAAAATGTGCGGCAGCTTGCAGACGTCGAAACACGGTCACTCGCGCATCGACGCTCCGATTATGCTTTCCACGAACCCGGCATGCAAGGAAAATGGCCGGTTCGTCCCCCCGGTTTCGGTTTTGAAAAATCAGATCCCCCGGCCCACTCAGTCTTTGGGCCGTTCTACTGCAAAATCGGACAAATCGGGAACTTCTTCACGAAAATAGTCGCGCAGACGCTTGATCAAACGCTCTTCCAACTGGCGAATCCGTTCGCGCGAAACTCCGAAGCGTTCCCCGATCTGGTTTAACGTTTCCGGTTGCTCGGCCATCAATCGTTTTTCGAAGATGTAGCGTTCCTTCTCGGCCAACTTTTCCTGAAAGGATGCAATCTTGCTGCGGAACAGATCCCGAACCTCAACGTCCGCCAGATGATCGGAAATGTCCTGCTCCCGGCCGGCCAGCATGTCCAGGTGGCTTTCCTCCGAATCATCCCCCAAGGGCTGATCCAGCGACAAGTCCCCCCCCGCCATGCGTTGCTGCATCTCCTCCACCACTTCCTGCTTGACATTCAGGCTCTTGGCGATGCGTGAAGCATCGGGATCGTATCCCAACTGGGCGAAGCGTTCATGCTCTTTTTTCAGGTTGAAAAACAGCTTGCGCTGCGCCTGGGTGGTCCCGATTTTGACCAGCGACCAGTTGTCGATGATGAATTTCAGAATATAGGCCTTGATCCAGAAGGAGGAATAAGAAGAGAGCTTGACTCCCCGGTAGGGGTCGTAATGCTTGACGGCCTGCATCAAGCCCACGTTACCCTCCTGAACGAGGTCCAACAAATTCATCCAGTATTTCTGGTAATCATTGGCGATTTTCACCACGAGCCGCAGATTCGACGTCACGAGCAAATGCGCATATTGCGAATCCTGCGTCTCCGCGTATTTCACCGCCAGATCGTGTTCTTCTTCGCGACTCAGCAAGGGATAGCGACGAACATCCATCAGGTAGCGTTGCAGCAGATCGGTACGCGCAACGGACCGCGCCGAACTAAGCACTACCGCCGTTCCCGGCGCGGAGGTCGCCGCATCGGATGGCTCCTCGATCGGCTGCGCCTCCTCGTCTTCCTGATCGTGACCGGCTACGATGTCGCCATCGCTCACCATCCCGCTCTCCATCTCGTCGTTCGGCATCGACTCAGTCGCCGCTTCAACGGGATTCTTTGTACTCTTTACATTTTTGACTGCCATACGTCCTCAATATTGCCCGATATTCCGGGCCGATAGTATAGCATGAGATCGTTACGAGCCGATAATAATTTCACCCAAATTCCCCCTTCCTCCGAATCGGAATACCCGGGAACCCACAACGCCGTTCGAGTCTCGAAAATCCGGGCACGGAGGCTCAATCAAGGATACAGTACGAATTCAACAAGGGGCCTTCGGAGATGGCGGACGCCGAAAAGAGTTGACAACAAAGTTTGATTTTGCTACTTATTCGAGTAACTATAGTGACTTATCCTCCGCCTCAACCGTAGGGTGGAGAGCAATCCAATTTTTCAAACTAGACAGAATCAAAAAACATCATGAAACTGGCCACATTGCTTAAGCGGAGGGAAGAACGGTATACCATCATCGTGGTGCCGAGCGACTCCAAAGAACCTAAGCACTACCAGATTCGCCACAATTCCATCCGACGCACAATTCTCGCATCCGTTTTCGTCCTGCTGACCGTCATCGCCTGGTCGGCGATTTTGTTCTGGCGGCCCAATTACAGCGATGAAAACACCCATATCCTGCGCGAAAATCTGGAGCTCAAAAACCGGCTAGCCGGAGTTCAGACCAAACTGCTGTTGCTCGAAAACAATCTCGACCGCATCGAGCGTTTCGACCGTAAGCTGCGCATTATGACCAACTTCGTCGATCACCGGCGCAAGGTCGGTATCGGCCCGCTTAGTCACGAAGAATTAACCGCCTCCAACATCGGGAACGCCGGAAGCGTCAACGAAGCTCTGGCGCTCAAATTGACCGAGAAACTCCACAACCTGGAATCGGCCGACCTAAGCCAGGAAATCGATCGCCTGCTGGAAACCTCCACCGAGCGGGAAAAAGAGCTCGCCGAGCTGAGCAATTTCCTTGAAGACCAAAACATGATGCTCTCCCGCATTCCGTCGGTACGGCCCTCCGAAGGCTGGACGACCTCGGGCTTCGGGTATCGCACCTCGCCCTTCACGGGCAGCAAGCTTTTCCACGAAGGCATCGACATCGCGAACAACATCGGAACCCCGGTTTACGCTCCCGCCGACGGGAGGGTGATTTTTACCGGTCAGCGCGACGGCTATGGCCGTGTACTCGTCATTAACCACGGTTACGGCCTTACCACCCGCTACGCCCACCTATCCGCATTCAAGGTCAAAGTGGGTGACAAAGTGGCCCGGGGCGACCACATCGCCGCCGTCGGTAACACGGGTCGCTCGACCGGTCCGCATTTGCATTACGAAGTGCGGCTCAACAATATCCCTCAAAATCCGAGACGTTACATCCTCGACTAAGCCATTTCCCGGCAGTCAAGTTTCACACCGGGCGAGTTATATCTTGTTTGGTGGAAATGTGTGCATGACGAGAGGGTTACGGGTTCATAAGCGCTTTGATCTCCTGCACCAACAGCGGCAGAACCTCGCTGGTGCCGCCTCGCAACAGAACGGAACCATAGGCGTGGGTGAGATGGGTGGGTTCGAGATTCACTTCGATCAGACGGGCTCCGGAACCGACCGCGATACCGGGCAGCATATTGGCCGGGGCCACCTTCGCGCTGGTGCCGACCAGCAGCATCACCTCGGCTTCTTCGACCATGGCCAACGACTTCAAATAGGCGTTAGGGGGGATGGCTTCGCCGAAAAAGATAAAATCCGGTTTGAGGATTTTTCCACAGCTGCAAACCGGTGGATCGCCCAAGGCGGGGTCGCCCGCCTCCGTTGCATCGTATCGCTTACCACAGAACACGCAAACCAAGCGCTGCGCATTGCCGTGAAATTCCACCACGGTCTCGTTTCCGGCCTCCTGGTGCAGGTTATCGATGTTCTGGGTAATGACGCCCTTCAGCTTGCCCATACGTTCCAATTCCGCCAGGGCCTCGTGTCCCGGATTCGGACGAGCATTGCTTTTTAGAGCCCGAATCTCCCGAATCATCCCCCACACCCGCTCGGGATTCCGACGAAACGAGTCGATGTGCGCGAATTCCATGGGATCCCATCGTTCCCAAATCCCCCCCGGACTGCGAAAGTCGGGAATGCCTGAATCCACCGACAACCCGGCACCGGTCAGCGCTACGCTGAAAGAAGAATTGGCCATCAGTTCCGCGGCCTTCTGCAAACCTGCAATGCTCATGCCGATCTCCAATCAAAGCGGTCATCGCGCGGGTTGTCGAAATGCGCGTTTATAGCATGCTTTTAAATAACGGTCAATCGCGACCCTTCACCTCTCGGGTCGAAAAACCGCATCACGGCGATCCAGTATCGAAAAAACTCGTTCAAGGATGGAGCCGCCCGGCGGCCCGCCGTTCGAGATAGCTTTGGTAAGCCGGAGGAATGTAGTCGCAGCAGACCTGCAGAAACTGAGTCAGAATGCGGCCGGTCGCGCCCCATATGGTGTCGTCGCCCGTATCGTAGAAGTGTATCGGGTATTCGCGATTGTGAAATTCATGCGGCGTGACGCTGTGAATGCCAGGTTTCATGAAATGCCTGAGCGGCACGATGATCAAACGGTCGATTTCGTCCTCACTGAGCGTGAACTCCACGGGATAAGGCAAAACACCGACGAAGGGCATAATCCGGTAATAACTGATAACCGGCACTTCGTCGAGGCGTCCCAACACCTCGATCGACGATGCGGGAATCCCGAGTTCCTCTTCGGTTTCACGCAGAGCGCAGTCGAGCTGCGAATCATCCTCCGGGTCGCGCCGTCCGCCGGGAAAACTGATCTGCCCTTTATGGTGTTTCACCGTCTGGGTGCGCTTGGTGAACAGCACTTGAAGCTGATCGTCCTTGACAAACAACGGCAGCAACACCGCCGACGGCGTAAACCGGGTGTACTCGCCATCATCGAGACGTCGAAATGAATAATCGGTCAATCGCTGGCGAATACGTTGAAGCTCAGCCTTCATCAAATTCCCTCTCCAAGTTATACAACAGACGGCGAACCGCCGCTTCGATGTCCGCTTGCGCCAAGACAGACCGGATCGCGCCCACGCGCCGAATGCCCGCCCGACGCAAATCCGCCAATCGATCCACGGTGATTCCGCCCAAAGCGAAAACCGGGATGCGGCAATCGGCAACCGCTTGAGCGACAACCTCGATCCCTAACGGCTCGCCCATCCCGCGTTTCGACGGGGTATCGAACACCGGCCCCAGGGTGACGAAATCCGCGCCCGCCGCCTCTGCCTCCAAAGCCTCCGCCCGGCTATGAGTGGAAACACCCACTCCGAACGGTCGACCGGCCTCGCGTTTCCACCCGAGAATTCGATCCAGGGCATCGAAGCCGACATGCAGACCGTCGGCTCCGCTGCGAAACGCGACCTCCACCCGGCGGTTGACAAACAGTTTTGCGCCGTAGCGGCTGCAACGTTCACGCAGCACAATCGCCAAAGACAACAACGCGTCGTCGTCCAGGTCTTTCTCGCGCAACTGCAAAAGCCGGCTCCCCCCTTCCAGGGCGGCCTGCCAAGCCTCAGGCAACGATAGCGGCCGACAGGCCCGCCGGTCGCTGATCGCATACAACCGATCGTCGAAATCCATTCACATTCCTCAATACGGCACAAGCACGGCTTCTCGCTTCTATTATAGCTCTCCCCGCCAGGGAATCAACGCCGTTCACGGATTTCTCGACAGCACCCGAACTTTTGGGTACAATCGCTGTTCAATGAGGAGGCGCGTATGAACCCCCAAGCGGATTGGATGAGTGCGATTGTCTGGCTGCTAGCCACGAGCTTCAGCGCCATCGGCGTCTATTTCTTCCTACCGCGCCTGCTGGAGCAAGGATTGACGGCGACCAACCAGGAGTTGGGAGAACGCATCGCCAAGGGATCAACCCCGTTTATCGCCTTGTTGATCCTGCTGGTCGGCATCGACCATGCCCTCGAAGCATTGATCGTCAGTGAAACCTGGTCGATCTTGCTGAAACTTGTACTGCTGGCATCGGCCCTGGTTTTAGGGCTGCGTATGGCCGGAAAGCTTCGTAACGAGGCACGCGACGTCCCGAAGACAACCGAGTCAGGTCCTGAAAATAAGCAGTAATTTCAGGGCTTTTCTTTCGCGTCGACTCGGAGTCGATTTTTATTTGACAAGGCCCGGAACATCTTGTATAAGTGTTCCCCCGTTGCACCCGGAAATTCCGGAGGTGGTTTAAATGACTGTGTTTTTGACGATTATCCACATTATCGTGGCCATATTCATGATCCTGACCGTCCTGTTGCAGGCCGGAAAAGGCTCCGGTATGGGCGCGGCTTTCGGCGGTTCTTCCCAGACGGTCTTCGGCGCGTCAGGTGGAATGAGCTTCCTCGGCAAGATCACCGCCGGTGCGGCGATCATCTTCATGCTGACTTCCATGTCGCTGGCTTACCTGTCCAGTTCGACAGCCTCGCTGGTCGACGAAGTGACGGCGCAGCAGGCCGAACCGGCCGAACCGGCGGAAGAAGCGGCAGCGGCGGTTCCCACCGAGCCGACCATGCACGACGGTGAAAAGGCCGCTCCGGCTGACGAAGCGGTTGTCGCCGAGGATCCGGTTCCCGTGGAAGAAGCTGAGCCGGTCGAAGGCAAGTAAAACGCGAATTCGCGACCTAGGCGCACCACCTGCACCTTGGCCGCCGGTTCTCTGATAGGATGCCCAAGTGGTGGAACTGGTAGACACGCTATCTTGAGGGGGTAGTGGGGAGACCCGTGCCGGTTCGAGTCCGGCCTTGGGCACCATAGCAATTACGGGCACTTACGAATTTCGTAGGTGCCCGTTTTTTTGTGATGAAAGCAATGGGGAGAGGGTCCGATTCACTTTTACGAGTCGACCCTGTAACTATTGCGTCTCCTCTGACCAAACCCTCAAGAACCCTCCCGTCTTTAATTGCACGTAGCATGCGACCAGAACCACCCGACTCCGACCCCTAAACACGGCCTGGAGAACCAATCCGCGCAATACGTATTACCACGTAGTACCCGCCAGAATTCTACGGCCTGATTACTGACCAATTTTCAACATTTCTGCTCAATTCCAACAACTCGTGAATAGCCAGGCAAAACGAAATCGGTCCAAGCACAATTGATCAGATTGTCTGATTGATATAGCGACGTTTTCCACGAGAAAGCTATGTGTAACTTTGTAAAATATTATTATCACTACTATTGTTATGACATTGTGGAGTCGTAATTAAATAATAGTTCATATGATTATTTACCTTTTCTTGCAATTATTCCTTCAAGAATTTTTTGCTTTTTACGATTTACCTTCATGTAAGTAATCACATTCCATAGATCACATACGGATAAGTATTTTTACCTATCCATCTTAAGCTGAACGGAGAAACAGTATGAATTTTTTCAGCCCTACCCAAAACCTGAAAGCGATCCTCCAAAACAGCCCTTCTCCCACGCTCGTTGTGGACAAGCAGCAAAACGTGACCCTATGGAACAGTGCTCTGGAAAATCTGACCGGTATATCAAGTTCCGAAGCCATAGGCTCGCGCCCCGATACTTTTCTTGGTCTCAACGGCGTCAATCCAATCGCCGATGCCTGGAGAACCGGCCGGGCCGCGGATTATTCCGCGTATTCCCTGCCCATTCGCCAAAGCGATCAAACTAAAAAAGTCGCCTTCAGCGCCTCGCCCATTACCGACAAACAGGGCCGTACCTCGATGGTGGTCGCAACGTTGACACACTACAGTAGGCTCAATGAAGCCCGAAGCGCCCAAAAACATTTGGAGCTGGTTCCGACACCGGTCGTCGCCATCGATCGCTCCTTCACGGTTACCTACATCAATCAATCCGGAGCCACACTCATCGGGATGACTCCCGACCAAGCTCTGGGTCAGAAATGCTACGATCTGTTCAAGACGCCCCACTGCCGCACGTCTGAATGCCGCTGCGACCAAGCCATGAGAAGCGGCGAAATCCATCGTGGCCAGACGGTCGCCGATCCAAGCGGACTCAACCTGCCGATCGAGTATATCGGCGTACCGATCCGCAACGACAAAGGCGAAATCGTGGGCGCAATCGAAAATGTCCTCGATGTGTCCACGCTTAGAAGCGCTCTGGACGATGCCGATCTGAAGGTCAATTATCTAAACAACATCCCCACTCCCATCATGACCATCGACACCGACTTCAACGTGCAATTCATGAACCCCGAAGGCGCGCGCTTATTGGGCCTCACACCGGAATCCGCCATCGGGCGGAAATGCTACGACCTCTTCCGCACCACCCATTGCCAAACACCCGAGTGCCGCTGTCGCCGTGCCATGGACTCCGGAACGGTGCACGTCGGTGAAACCGTCTCCGATCCGAAAGGTGCCAATCTCCCGGTGGAATACATGGCCGCCCCGCTGAAAGACAGCCAAGGAAAAGTAATCGGCGCACTCGAACACGTCACGGATATCTCCGAGCGCAAAGTCATTTTGCGCGATATCACCCATGTCGCGGAAGAACTGGCCGATAAGAATCTGATGGCGCGAGCCGAAGGCCAATATCAGGGAGATTTTCTGAAGATTGCCGAAGCTCTCAACACGGCCATCGCCGCCCAACATGACACCATGATGCAGGTCGCCCAGTCCGCCGAGCAGGTCACCTCCGCCACCGGACAAATCGCCGCCAGCAGCCAGTCCGTTGCCCAGGGAGCCTCCGAACAAGCTTCGTCGCTAGAGGAAACTTCCGCTAGTCTGGAAGAAATGGCCAGCATGACCAACCAGAATGCCGACAACGCCCAGCAGGCCAACAGCATGGCGCAAACCGCCATCGTGTCCACCCAGGAAGGCGGCGAGTCCATGCGCCAGATGATCGAAGCCATGGGAAAGATCCGCACCGCAGCCGAAGGTACGGCCCAGATCATCCGCGATATCAACGAAATCGCGTTCCAAACCAACTTATTGGCGCTTAATGCCGCGGTCGAAGCCGCGCGTGCCGGAGAAGCCGGACGCGGATTTGCCGTTGTGGCCGAAGAAGTACGCAACCTGGCCCTGCGATCGAAAGAAGCGGCACAGCGAACCGAACAGCTGATCAACCAGTCAGTCAGTCTTTCGACAAACGGCGAACAGATATCCGGTCAAGTGGAAGGAAAGCTCTCCGAAGTGGCCGATTCCATTCAAAAAGTGGCCGATATGGTACGCGAAATCGCGGCCGCAAGCCAAGAACAGGGACGCGGTATCGAGCAAGTGAACCAGGCCGTATCGCAGATGGACACCGTTACCCAACAAAACGCGGCTAACGCCGAGGAATCATCCAGCGCTTCACAAGAACTTTCGAGTCAGGCGGAAGAGCTGGCAAGCCTGGTCGGCCAATTTAAAATCCAAAACGATCGGACCGAGAGGACGTCCCAAGCGCTTCGTCGCCCGGTTTCGTCCCGATTCCAGCCAGCCGTTCCGGCAAAGAAATCAAACGGTAAAGCCACCCTACAACTCTCTCCGAAATCGATCATTCCGCTCGATGACGACGAGGATTTCGAGGACTTTTAGGCTGTCGTTTGCCCGCTCACGGCAGATCAACGAACGCAACTGGTCTTCATAGCCCCTGTCAGACCGTCAACACAATCCTCGCCACTGGGCGGGGATTTTTTTCATGAATCCCTGCTAAAAACGAAAAACAAAGCTTGATCGAAGATAGATGAGGAAGACAATCGATCAATCCTGGACCTTCCATGGGCAGTCTCCCCGATTTCCCAGCAGCACCTCATTCAATTAAGGTTTACGCGCATCTCCGCCGGATTTCTCCAATGGAATAAGTGGCGAGGGTTTTTATTGGAATTTTTAAGTCGGCTATACCCACTTTTACTTACACGATTGTTAGTAGTTGCTAACTTTTTCACCGAGATACGAATTAATACATTGACAAAAGAGATGATATGAGTTTTAGTGGTTTTAGAAATTATAACGATTATAGTGGATTTGTCCATTTAAACCAACCTCAGAAAGAGGAGTGAATCATGAAACGCTATATGGCTTATCTGACTATGGCGGCGATCCTTGGCTTCGGTCTGCTTGGCCAATCGGCACAAGCCGAAGAAGGGACGGCCCAGGCGACCGGCTTGTCCACCCATGGGCGGTCGGCGATCTTCCAGGACGGCGATTTCGTAGGCCATCGCTTTACGGCGGAATTCGAGCTGCTTATTAACGGAATCTTCGGCCATGGCTACTGCGCAGATCTGTATACCCCGATCGAGGGCGATACGCTTTATACAGCCGATATCTTTTTCGCCGAAGCGACCTCGCCCTGGTGTGAGATCGCTCACCTGCTGAAGTACAATCAAGCTCTGGACGACGACTCGGGCTCGGCGATTCAGTTGGCGATCTGGAAACTGCTGTATGCCCCCAATCTTGAGACGACCTCCGATAATGCGGCAATCGACGAATTTGCCACTGCTTTGGCCCTCGAATCGCTGGGTCAGTGTCCTCTGATGTGCGGAGCACAAGGCGCTTTCGACATCGAAATCACCCTCCTCGATGCCAGTACAGCCCAAGCCGTGATCACCCTCACTCAAGACGGAAACCCGGTTGCCGGACAGGAAGTGATGCTTCAAACGAGCCAAGGCGTCTTCATCTCTCCCAGCGATGCCCAGGGAGTCACGGATGATGCGGGTCAGATTGTCGCTTTGATCGATCTGAATGCCGCCCCTACCCTGACTCTTCCCGGCGTCTCGGACTCGGATGAACTGACCGTCTCCGCTTTCTCGGATGGATTTCCGCTGCTGCGCATCCTCATCGACGGTGCACAAGATCTCGTGGCTTACGACGTCGGAACGGGCTGCGAATTGTCGGCTTCGGAAACCTTCAAAGACGAACCGGTGGGCTATGGCGATCCCCGCACCATCGGCTTTTGGAAGCATCAGACCAAAAGCAACCTTAGCGGTAAAGGAAAAGTACACGTCCCCGCGAGCACGCTTACCAGCTGGTTGCCATTGGAAAGCTTTGGTGCCGTAGCGAATAGTCTGGAAGATCTGCATGCCATTCTATGGCTGAAAAAGGCCAAGATGAAGCAGCGCGCTCAACAGCAATGCATGGCGACGCGGCTCAACATCGAATACGGCGAGCTTTTCCTGAACAGTTACGTAGACACCGACCGCGACGGTCAACCCGACAGTTTGGTGTCCGAAGCACTGGATGCCGCCTCCGACGCCTTCTACTCAGGCGACCCGGAAACGGCCAAAACTATCTGCGATAACATCAACAACCTGTAATCGCGCCACTCTCGATCTTGATGCGGGACTGCTTTCGGGCAGTCCCGTTTTTCATTTTTTTTCATTTCGCCTTCAACTCTTCACCGCAACATGCTATATGTAACTATTGAGCTGTAATTACAGTTGGAGGTTAGCGATGAACACGTCACAACTGATGATCGGCCTACTGGGGATCGTTCTGGTCGTATGCGTCGCCTGCCAGGACCGCCTCTCCCACTCCCCATCTGAAGATGGCGATATCGATACGATCGAAAGTCCCGACTCATCGGAAAATGACACGACCTCGACGACTCTATTCTCCGTCAGTGGCGTCGTGCAATACCAGGGTCAAACCGTGGAAAACGCCACCGTCCAACTCGATAACGCTTACAATCTACAAGCGCAAACAGATTCGGACGGCCATTTCGAAATCCTCGATGTAAGTGCGGGTGAACACGCCGTCGTTATTCATAAAACCCTGGAAGACGACCTGTTCTCCGAACGCTCCTTCGTCATCCAAGTCAACGCCGATTTGCGTATGAATGACTTGACTCTTCCGAAAGCCGTGGAACTGGACAAACCACTCGACATCAGCGATTCCTCAATTGCACTTTCCTGGACGGCTTCCGAAGATCCCGGATTCCGTGAATATAAACTCTACCGCCACACAACATCCGGTCTGGACGAAAACACCGGCACCCTGGCCCACGTCTCGACCGAAATCGATTCCACCGATTTCGTGGACAACGATCTGGACCCGCTTACCGACTACTTCTACCGTGTTTATGTCATGGATGAATTCGGTCTTCTGGGCGGCAGTAACATCGTCTCGGCCACCACGCTGAACCTGAACGTACTCGTCAACGGAAGCTTCGAAACTCTCAATAATAGTCAGGATTTCGCCGCATCCTGGAGCGCGATCGGTTACGATGACTCGCTGATCACACTCGAAAATCAGAACTGCGCGGAAGGAACGCACTGCGTCCGTTTCGCTCTGCCCGCCGAAATGGACGGTCGAGAATTTTGGATCACTCAACAAGTCAGCCCATCCAAGCTTAAAAACGGTCAGCGTTTCCGTTTCAGCGGCCAAACGAGTATCAGCCCGCTCAACTGCCCGGCGGAACTGGACTATTGTGATATCGAGTTCTCCTTGATGCTGCGCGATTCCTCGGCGGGTTACTACTTGACGGAATACTGGGACTTCAACGAAATCACTGCCGACGGTCAGTGGGAGACGATCATTCGCGATTTCACCATTCCGGAAGATCTGAATGCCTCGAATTTCGAGGTGACCCTCCACATCATCAAATGGAACGAAGGCGATTTCGAACTGCGTCTCGACGACCTGGCCATCGAGGTGGCGCCATAGCCGGGGGAGCTTGGCTATCTCATTGAATTTAAGTCTGTTTTCGCAATTTGTGCTTTACACAGAGAAGAAATAATCTTTATTCGCCGATTGTCCCTTTCGATCGCATCCCCTCCATTGTAAATTCGTGTGACAGTACACACGCTCCATGATCAATAAGGAGGTACGATGCGCATCGCGATCCTGTTCGGATGGTTGCTACTTTCTTTTCTCTGTCTCACATCCTGTAACGGATCGGACGAAGGGCCCAATCACACGGATGGTGACATCGACAGCCTGGAGACATCGGACAGCTCCGATTCAGACCCAGCCGATGCACCGGAGACGGATACGGACTCCTTCGTCGATGGCGATTTCGACACCCCCGCCGAGAGAGACCGCGAGGACTTCGAAGGCGAAACGTCTTCACCCACGGACCTTGCACGGGTTTTCCCAATCAATCCGATCGCCACTCCCGACCTCGAATTGGTCACATTGCCCGAAGTGGCGGACGACTTAAACGGCGAACTTACCGCCGCGCAAGACGCACTCGGCATACGCAAGTGGCGCGTGACCACTTGTGTGGACGAAGGGGAAACAGGGCTCGCCCTCGACAATTCGACGCAGCGGATCTGTACCCTACGTCAACGCGCCAACAAGTATCAAAACGGCAGTTTCATCTACGAAGACTGGGACGCCGCCCTTGCAGGCACCTACGACGCGGATGACATTCATCCGGAAGTCATGGCCTACTACCATCTTTCCAAGGCTTATCGACACATGACCAACCCGCAGGTGGGCGTGTTCGACCGCGTCCCCGGAGCCCACGCCGATCTCGACGGAACGGCCCCCATCAACGTCGTGGTCAATTACCATAACTCCGCTCCCGACAAACTGCTCCCCATTCATCAAGCGATGTACATTCCCGCGGAACACCTGAGCATGGGCATGGACCGAATGATGGGGCTTCCTTCCAACCAAGGCGAATTCATCCTCCTCGGACAAGGCGCTAAAGCCGACTTCGCCTATGACGGCGAAACCATCTATCACGAGTTCGGCCATCTCCTCAATCGCCGCCTGGCCGGATTGGAATTCAATATCCGCATCGACAACTACGGCCTGACCAATCAAAGCAACGCCCTGGAGCAGGGACTAGCCGAAACCGCCACCTTTTTGATTTCCGGCCGTCACCGACTCTTCGAATACATCGACCAGATCGCCGGTCCCGGTTTCTGCCGCGACATAGCCGAAAACACGATCTTTCCCGACAACCATCGCGGGATCGACCAGTTCGACGGACTGGTTGTGGCGGCGGCAAACTACGACGCCTACCAGCTTCTCGAACAACAAGCCGACCTTGATGTATATGGATTCACCAGACTTTTCCTACTCACCCTGCAGGCAATATACGACCCGACCAGCTCGCAAAGCTTCGCCGAGTATGCGCAGGCTTTTCTCGATACGCTGGAAGCCGAAGATCTCGGCGCGTACAAGCAGGATATTCAAGACCTTTTTACCCAACGCGGCCTTTTCCAAGCCATCCCGGCCAAAGATCTTTCCGGCCACGACGGCAGCCTGCCCGACTGTCTGCTGTCCTTCGGCGGCACGCTCAACCGCATGTGGAACGTTTTCATGACCATCGAAGACGGCGATCTGAGCTACCCACTCGCAACCGCATACATACAAACGTACCTCGACATTCCAACCGGCTGCGATTCGCTCGTCGTATCCGCGCAGATTCAGGAAGCGACCGGTAACAGCGGCATGTACCCCGATCCCCAGGATTGGGATCTGCGCTTGCTACTGCGTGACGACGCCCCCATTCTTTACGAGCGACAGGCCAACACCCACTATCGCATCACAAGCGATCGCGAAGTTCTGCCAACCGAACCAACGGGCCCGAACTCCAATGAAATCGCTTGGTCGATCGTTCCCCCCTCCCCCGGCGTGCGCCTTTACCTGCATCCGGTCAATCGTGGCGAGGCAAACGGTCTGTTGACCCATATCCGGGTTTCATGTCAGGAACAAAGATGATAATTCGCCGAGGATGTCATTTCGCACTTGACCTTCACACAAATCCGGTTACTCTTTGGTAATCAGATCAATTAACTTTATCAGGGGGTAAACATGGCCACCAAAACCGGAACGTTTATCGTATGGATACTCATGCTCGGGGTTTTCTTGCTCGCTTGCGACGAGGTCACGGACCTGCTCGACGTCAACATCAAGGGAATGGTGAAAAACGACAAAGGAGAGGGTATCGAGGGAGCGACGGTCAAACTGTTCAAACTGTCCCAGAATAACGACTTTGTGGAAGGCGGCGACCCCACTTCCGGTGAAGCGAAAATCATCCCCGAAAAGGTTGCGTCATCAACCAACACATCGGCTACCGCCACCACCGGAAGCGATGGCAGCTTTCTGATCGAAGGCGTCACCGCTGATGCGTTTTTAGCGACCGCCGGGAAGGAAAACTGCACGATCGATTTCCAGGGTTTCGACGCTGAAACCGGAGCTTTGAACCTCGATACGCTGATCAAACCGGACGTTACGTCGGGTAGCACCGATATCTCGTTGGACTTCGTCATCACCTGCGCCGATCCGCCCGACCCGGATTCCCTCAATGATGATGGCAGTTCGGAAGATACGGAGCCGGTCGATCCGCCAGCACCCGATCCGCCCGCGTGCGACGAAACCGCCTGCACGGACGCTGGGGGCACCTGTGAAGACAATACCTGCAAACTGCCCACTTGTACTTCCGATGACGACTGCGTGGCCGCCTCGGGCGAAGAAGGCTCGTTCTGCGTCGATCCCGGAACTGCGGATGCCGAGTGCATGCCGCCCGATCCCAATGAAATCATCCCGCCCGCCGAGCCGACCGGCTGGAGCGCGTTCAAAGTGCTCGATAACACGGGTTCCGAGTTGCTGGACGCCAGTGCGGCCGCCGACGATTCCTACGCCCTGCCCTCCAGCGTCGCGGCCGGAAGCATCGTGCGCGTCTACGGTGAATACGAGGGCGACGCCAAAACCGCTTATGTGATGGTGCAAACCGGGGGCCAGACCTGCGAAAACTTCCCGCCCAAGATCGACTTCATCGAAGTCCCCATCATCGACGGAAAACTTTCCGGCGGAAAAGGCGACTTCATCGAGGTTTACATTTACGGCGGCTTTATGAAGATTCAACTCACCACGTCCCAAACCAACGGCGAGGGTGACCGCTCCATGCTCGTCACCTACGGCGACGAATGCCAGCCCCCTGAAAACCCGTTAGTGGTGATCCTGAGTTGGAACAAGGAAGAAGGCAAGCAGATCGACATCGACCTGCACGTCTGGAACACCGATGGCGACCAATGTTATTACGGTGCCAAAAGCCGCGACTGGGGCAACCTGAACCTGGACGACCGCGTCGGACCGGGACCGGAAGTCTTCACCGGCACCGATGCCGATGCCGGACCGTTCACGATCAAAACGCGCTACTTCTCCGGCTCCGGTGCGGTGGACTGCAAAGTGCGCGTGATCAAATACAGCGCCGAAGACGGCATCAGCGACAACAGTTTCACTTTCACCATCGCCACCCCGCGTGAGATCGCCGAGGTCGGCGTGTTCTAAGACCTCGTGCTATTGTTTGATTACCTAAGCGCCCTCCGCCATGGGGGGCGCTTTTTTGGGTGCGTGTGCAAAGCATAAATATCTACTTAAATAGTAACATCTCTATTTCCGACTCGAAACCATCGTTTCACCATCATCGAAAATCATCTTTTACGGGATAAAAGCGGTCTGGAAGGAAACGGGAAGTCGGTGAAATACTTCGACTTCCTCTCAAAAGCACCCGGGACGAACATAAACTAAATTTCGCTCACAATATCGAGTAGTTGCACGGTAAACAGCAAATCTCGACCTGCCAGCGGGTGGTTGGTGTCGAGCACGATCTCGAATTCGGTCGCCTCCACCACCACCGCCTCCGTGGCGATACCGCCATCGTGACGGATCCGTACCGATTGTCCGACCCGCCAGGGAGCCTCCAGAGGCAATTGATTCCGCTGTAAATGGACAATGCGCCCGGGGTCGCGCAGTCCGAACGCCTCGGTGGATTTCAGCGCAGTGGTTTTTTCTTCGCCGACCTGCATCCCCACGATCGCCTGCTCGAACCCGCCGATCAAATCACCGCGCCCCAACACGATCTTCAGCGGCTCCCCCTCACGCGAGCTATCGAGCACCGTACCGTCCAACAGACGGCCGGTATAATGCACCTTAACCGTGTCGCCGGTTTTTGCCTTCGACATCAATCTGTCCTCTTTTGTTTGACCCACATTGTTTGGATGCATCCATTTTACGATTCTATTCCCTGACTGGCAAGTAAAAGTCACGTCGACGCCGAGTTTCAGTCAACGAGAAATTTCCCGACTTGGAACCGCGTTGGAACTTGCTGGATTTGTAGCGAAAATGGGGATCTGACGTGTAGGATACACCTAATAAAAACGGCCGCACAAGGCGACCGTTGCTACATCATTTTACCGCCGATACGGTTTATGGGACGATCAGTGGATCGACAACCAGATCACCTCCCAGTTCCATTCCATACAGGAATTGATCCACCGAGATCGGGCCATCAAAAGTGGTGCTGTCGCCGTTCGGCCAGCGAACCTTAATGGAGTCGATCGTTTCGTGTTCGCCGAGCCCGAAGTGCTGAACGAATGGATGTTGCTGGTTGAAGTGCCCCTTGCCACCGCGCACTTCGCGCACCATCACCAGATCGCCTGCCGTGACGGTGATTTTCGCGCCGATAGCGGATCGGTTCGAGCAGACATAATCGTCGCGGCCCGCTTTATCGGTTCCGGCGCAGCCTTCCAACCTGATCTGCAACCAATGATTCTCACTGCCGATTTCGTTTCGGAACAGGTGCAGATGCGCCCCGGTGCCGCGCCGTGCCACGGCCAGATCCAAGTCGCCGTCGCGGTCGATATCGGCCCAGTTGGTTCCCACCGCATCGTGCGCGTTGATTCCCGCTTCATAGCTGATATCGCTGAAACTACCATCCCATTCCTGACGGTATAAACGTGCGAAATGCAAGGTATAAAGCGAAGCCACCACCAGATCCAAATCGCCGTCGTTATCGAAATCGCCCCAACTGGCGTCGATTTCGCCCTCATCGTAGTAGATCCCCACATCGCGCGTCAGATCCTCGAAGTTGTAGTCGCCTTCGGAACCCAAATTGCGCATCAAACGCGACGGATCGGAATCCGGTTGATAGCGCGGGTGGGCGATTTCCGCCAGAAATACATCCTGGTAGCCATCGTTGTTGAAATCGCCGCAGTCGATACCGAAGGTATTGCCTCCAGACCCGCCGACGCCGTCACGCGCCAAACCGGTGGCGACTCCGACATCGCTGAAGCCCTGACCCGCGTTGTTTTTCCACAACAAATTCGGATCGTAGCCATAGTTGGCGACCAGAATATCCATCCAACCGTCGTCGTTCCAATCGCACCAGGTAACCCCATAACAGGCCAAACCGAAACGCTGCGGGATATAGCTGATACCCATGTCATCGCTGACTTCGGTAAAGGTGCCATCCCCCGCTCCCTCGAACAACAAGTCGAGCATGGCGTCGGATTTGGGATACTCAACCAGCCAGTTGCCCTCGTACAGATCGAGGTTTCCGTCGTGATTGTAATCAGCCAGACCCGCTCCGGAAGTCGTCGCGGTTTCCTCCACACCCGAATCGGGAAGCGGCGAAAAAGCACCGGAGCCATCGTTCAAGAGAATGAGATCGCGCGCCTTGTAGAGATTCATGGCCGTTTCCGCGTCTTCTCCATCCCCATCCGTTTCACTTTCGCTCTCGTCGTCCGCATCACCATCGACGAGAGCTTCAGGGTTGTCCTGCGGCGTGTAAACGCCGCCGTAGGCGTCCAGATAACCATCGTTGTTGATGTCACCGAAGCTCATCAACACCGTGTAGTGACCGTTCAATCCGGTGGCTGCCGTGTCGTCGATAAACGCGTTTGCGCCGTTGTTGAGCAAAACGCGCACCCGGTCGGGATCATCCACGCCGTTGGCGGTTTCATGCAAGACGAAATCGGGCCACAAATCCTGGTTGAGATCGACAAACGACACCCGGTTTTCTTTCACATCCGCGATAGTCAAGCCAGTATCTTCGCGTGTCGGCTCCAAAACAGCGGTTTCGGCGGAAATGTCGGTAAAGAATCGCGTATCGGCTTCGCAAAACGGTTCCACCACCACGCGAACTATGTAATCCACATTGCTCGGACCTCCCGCCCAAACAAACGCAGAGTTTTCCGCGCGCCATTCAGCGATCAGCACATCCGACCGCAACATGCTATGGGTGAACGTGTCGGTTTTGTCCCCAAGCAGCAGGAGAGGCTGCGGCGCCAGATGTCGATAAACCACCCAAAAATGATCGCGCGGATGTACCACGACATCGTCGTCGCTGAAATCGATTTCGACCCATTTACCCATCTCGTCGGGAGAAATCGTGTGTTGTTTCTCTGGCGCGAGCAGTAAATCCAAATTAGGATTGGAACGTGCGATATCCCGCGTCAGACGCACGGCCACCGTTCCCATTCCATTGAAACGCATACGCACTTTCTTGATGCGCATCGGTCGATCGGGAATGAAATGAATCGCCTCGTCGTTCCAGTCGTACGAGCCCGCCATCGTTCCTGCAACATTTCCATCCTCGTAGGCCAGTTCGATTTCATCGCCGTAAACCGGGTCGTTTTCACCGCACAATTCATCGAAAGCGTCATCGGGATACGCAAACAGGCTCGGCTCATCGTATTCGCCATATTCGGTCTTTTCTTCGTCGCCATCCGTTTCGTCACTATCGCTGTCCTGATCGCCAGCGGAATCTTCATCACCGTCGGGAATATCGCCGTCCGCTTCCGATCCGCAAATACAGGCAAAGCCGTTTGCCGCATCGATAGCGCAACCCATGACATCCCGCCCCATGTTGAGGCAGTAAACGCTACAGTTGACGACCGTCCATTCGTCGTTTTGGCAAACGCACAGGTTCGACCCCAGACAATAGGCATCCGTAACCGCATCCTCGCAGGAACCGGAGCAGGCCGGAACATCACCATCGGCCGGATCGTCGCTATCGCCATCCCCGGCAGGAGCGTCGCCGTCCGGATCATCGTTCGATCCGCCCGCACAGGCCGAAAGACCGACTAAAAGGGCCAGAATCATGAAACCGATCCACCAACGACGCATTCTCCGTCTCCTTTTTGCGCGGAACCGATGATTCCACATACCATCGACACTATTTCACTGTTTGTATCAGAAATTCGGACGGAGACATCAAGCCTCCGACCTGAAATGATTCATCAATCCTCGTCGTCGAGCACATCCGGATCGTCATCGTCGAAATCCTCTTCAGCGGCATCGGCTACATTCCCGATACCATCGTCGTCATATTCGACGTCGTCATCCGACTCCGCTTCGTCGTCCAATTCGGTTTCGTCGTCCAATTCGGCGTTGATGATACGAATAGCCTTGTTGCCGTCGGGCGCATCATAGACTTCCACCCGCTCCTGATCCGCCAGCATATCCAACAAATAGCGACGACGGTCCGGCTGGTCGACAAACTGATCCGATTGCCAACGCTTGATGAAATAATTCATCCCGACATAACCCGAGTAGAAGGTCTGCTGAGCGCGACTGAGTTCTTCAAGAAACACATTCATATCGTGCTCGTCGTTCTGCCCCTTCAACTCGTGGCTTTCCTCACTGCGCCGCCAACCTCCGGACGATTCACCATAATTCGAAACCGATTCCCCGGCAAACGAGCTCTGGCCGCCATTATTGTTACGACCGAAACTATCCAGTCCATCCAGCAATTCGATGTGATCGAAGGCCGCCTTGCGAATACGCGCCGACAACCCCGTCTTGCCCCAGGTGGCCACATAAGCCTGCTTGCCGATTGCACGAACACCGCTCACAGCCGGAGTGAGGTCGGCATCGCCCGACATGAGCACCAGAACATCGAAAGCATCCACGGCCGCCAGTCGCAACATATCGGCGACCATGGTCGTATCGATCTCTTTTTCCAAGGTGTAGCGGTTGATCGTTCCGCAACTATGACAGCTGAAACTCTGTACTTTACGCGGGAAGCGTTTGACGAAAAATCCGGGTTGCAAGTCCAGCATATCCAGAAATCCGGCAAGCTTGATCTGACCCTCATTCCGTACCTGACCGGTTTCGACTCCCGTGTAGTAATAAGCCCCCCACAGATGGGAACCGCCTACCCGTTCAACCAGCCATTGGGACATTTTTTTGAAATCGATCACCGAGGAGGGAGCTTGATCCTTCAGGCCGGAATAAAAGTTCTTTCCATCAAAAAACAAGGCCACTCTCATATTGGTCTCCATATGCAAAGCCGGGTTAAAACCCGATAATAATCCCATTTCATTCGCCACAGGGCTATGGGGGTTCCAGATACGCCGCCGCCGGCGTCTACAACCATTCAGAACAATCTATCAGAGATAAAATCGCAACGCAACGATTCCATTTGATTTGGATGATATGAAACAATCATCAACATAATCGATTTTTGAAGGTTTTCACCAACGATAACCGCTCGCGCGAATGGTATCCAGCACACGGGAAGGAATAAAGGATTCCAATGGCTTACCACTGCGAAACGCTTCCCGGATCTGCGTACTGGAGATATCGGGCAAACAAATGCCGTCACTTAAGGCCTCGCCGAATCCCTGGCGACCGATCCAGAATATCGGAAACCGTCGTTCCAATTCGTCGAAACGTTTCCATTGTTCGCGCTCGGCGCGAATATCGGAACCGAGAACCAGCGAAAAAGTAACGTTTGGAAAACGTTCGACCAGGACTTCAAGGGTGTCGATACTACGAGATTCGCCCCCAAGCTGCTGTTCGATATCGCTGACACGACAACGTGCACCGAAGGGCTGCACCAGGACTTCGCACCAACTGCGGCGCAGCTCGAAGGGCGCCAAATCCTTACCAAAAGCGTGTTCATTACACGGCACGAGCCAAACCTCGTCCACCGGACAGGTTTCAAGCACGTACAGCAACGTCAGCTGGTGGCAGATATGGGGCGGATTGAAGCTTCCTCCATAAATCGCCACCCGCCGTTTATAATCCCCAGTCCCTGGCATAATTGAAATCCCTATCGATGGTGCGCTCGCTTACCTTTGCAATGACCGGCAACCGGCGCTTGAATTGAGAGGAGCGAATCATACCACGTACCCTCTCGACAAATCCCGCCTCAAAGCCACCTTCGATCAATTCGGAGTCCGTATGGCGGTGATCCACCATTTCCAATAACAACCGATCCACATCCGAATACGTAAAACCGAGTTGACCTTCATCGGTCTGCCCGGCCCAGAGATCGGCCGTGGGCGGTTTAGCCACAATCGTGGCCGGAACATCCAGGTATTCCGCCATTTGGAACACCTGCATTTTGTAAAGATCGCCGATAGGGTTGATGGCCGACGCCATATCCCCATGCAACGTACCGTAGCCAAGCAGCAGTTCGGTTTTATTACTGGTTCCGAGAACCAGGGCGCGCTCCACGACCGACAGGTCGTAGAGGATGGTCATACGTTCACGCGCCATTTTGTTTCCCATCCGGTTTTTGAATTCCGCCTCGTCCGCGCTTTTGGGAATCTCGGGTTTGTCGAAGTAGGTTTCCACTTGCGGCGACACCGAAATTTCGTGGTGACGTGGAATACCGAGCGCGTCCACACAGGCACGCGCATCCGAAACGCTATCCAGGCTCGATACCGCCGAAGGCATGATCAACGGCACCACATTTTCGGCTCCAAGGGCGCGCACGGCCAGGTAGCACGAGAGGGCCGAGTCGATCCCACCCGAGAGTCCCAGCACCACACGCGAAAGCCCCACCTTTCGCACTTCATCGGCAATGAAGGTGGTGAGAATTTTCTCGACCAAAGGCGGCGATACCTGCAATTCGCTGGGTATGTTCATCGTTTGCTATCCTGTAAATAAACACGCCCCACGCGATTCAGTTCGCGTTGCAAGCGTTCGTAGTCTTCCTGGGTTCCACCCGGCAGCATGGTGCGCCGTTCCCGAATCAAAGCCTCCAGATCCAAGCGGCAGGTGAGAATTTGTTCATCGAACAGCCCGGCCTTGGCCAGTTCCACCCCTCCCGGACCGATCACTTCGGACCCGCCGGTATAAACGAATCCATCTTCCACGCCCACTCGCTGGCAGACGATCACCAAGCAGTTGTAAGCCAGAGCGCTGAAACGCGCCAGAAGCTTCCAGATGCGCGTATTGGCAGGCTCCGTATCGCCACCGGCCACCCCGCGTGCAGGAGAATTGGACCCGGCAATAATGGTTCCAACACCTTCCATCCCCGGCCCGTCCATCGACAAAATCAGGGGATTGGCCGGGTGCCACAAATCCTCGCAAATCAGAAGTCCCGTTCGGCCTAACAAAGGACTATCGTAAGCTCGCAGCCGGTTTCCGCCGGAGAAGTAACGCTCCTCCTCGAACATACCGTAGGTCGGAAGGTTCAATTTGCGATGATTGTGCAAAAGTGTCGGTTGGCCGTTCTCATCGATGCGCAGATGCATCATGGCATTGTAATACTGAAAACCGGGCGACTGTTCCAGGTAACCGAAGACCACTTCGATAGGTCGCCCCGCCCCCAGACGCTGCCAGCCTTCCAACACGGTTTCGATCGGTAGAGCGACATCGGAAACCAGGTCTTTCAACTGGTAACCGCAAAGAGACAGCTCCGGGAACACCAGCAGATCGGCGCCGTCGCGACGTGCTTGTTCCACGATTTCCACGTGCCGCTCGAAATTTTCGTTTACGCGGCCCAGTTTACAAGACACCTGCGCCAGGCAGATTTGTTTCATCGACATCGCCACTCCTCGTGCCACTCCCCGGGCTCAGTCCTCACCGGAATGGCTAGTGTATCCAATATCGCCCCACCTGTGCAAGGATTTCCCCGCATCTCATGAAATATTTAGTCGTCACCTCAGCTAAATTCCGTACTTTTTTTGACAACGACCACGGTTTTGATACCATATTCTGCGCCACAATGGCCCGCTGCTGGTGATGCTCGAATCAAAGGGGATGCACCATGGGATTGCTGACATTGCTTGCCAAACGTTTCATCGCCGGGCTGACCGTTCACGACGCTATGCGGGCCGTCGAACGCCTCAACCGCAACGGCATTCTCGCCACCATCGATCACTTGGGGGAAAATGTCCACAGCCGCGAAGAGGCAACGGCTGCAGCCGATGAATATATACGCATTCTGGATGAAATCGACAAAACCGGGGTTCAAAGCAACGTCTCGGTCAAGCTGACGATGATGGGACTTGAGATCGATTCCTATTTCTGTGCGGAGAATGTCGCGCGCATCGTAAAAAAAGCCAAAGAGCTCAACAACTTCGTCCGCATCGACATGGAAGGTTCGGCCGTCACCCAAGTTACGCTTGATGTCTTCGAGCGCCTGCATGCCGAGTTTGACAACGTGGGCATCGTCATCCAAAGCTACCTGTACCGCAGCGAAGCCGACGTTCGTCGCCTCAACGACGACAAAATCAACATCCGGTTATGCAAGGGCGCATATAAAGAGCCGCGCGAGATCGCCTACCCCCAAAAAGAAGCCGTCAATGAAAGCTACCTCAAACTGGCCCGGCTGATCCTCACCGAAGGGGGGCATGTGGGGCTCGCCACCCATGATGACAAGATGATCGAACCGCTCATGGCCTTCATCAAAGAACGCAACATCCCGACATCGAGCTACGAGTGGCAAATGCTCTACGGCATCCGGCGCGCCCGGCAGGAGCAACTGGCCGCCGCCGGAGAAACCGTACGCGTATATGTCCCCTACGGTTCAGATTGGGTGGGCTATTTCAGCCGCCGCATGATGGAACGCAAGGAGAATTTCTTTTTCGCCTTCCGTCACTTTTTCAAGGGTTAAATCGTACGGTCACGTTCGGATCAACGGCATAACGACCGGTGCGCAGTCCGTAAACGATCAACCCGCCCTCCCCTGACGATTCCAAGGTCAACGTGAAGTGCCCTGACGTTTGAGCAACATCTTGTATCTGTGTGAGTTTTTCACCGGTTACAACAAACGACACCCATCGGCCGTATCCACCGGTGGGTTCGGTGCTCGGAATGAAATGGTGGCTCAGCAAACCGCGTGCATCGGCCCAGTCATCCGCCAGATCTTCGCGGCCCACTTCAATGCCGTTCAACTTGATGATAACCGTCGTCGGGAAGGGGACGGCGTCCGTCTGCGGCATCCCGCGCTCGTTGGCGGCGGCCTCGAAGGCTACCTCCAAGGCCGACCAATCGACACTTTCAAAAGAAGCAAAAGGATTGAACTCGGCCGTCAGCATTCCCTGCCCCAGAAATCCCGCCGCTTCAACCGCCCCACCAATTTCCACGGTATCTTCCTCACCGGATGTGGTTGACAGATTGGCAGGGCTGATGGAGTAAACCATGCTGGTCCCGCCTTGGCTGGACCAACCGGGCTTGCGCTCTTCCAATACGATGACCGGTAAATAATTACAGGCGTCGCCCAGCGTTGCAGCGACCACATAGGCCCCCGGTTCGACAGGAGCAACAAAGGAAATGGGATCGAGCCAAGTGAGTCCCGCCGAGCTTACATTTACAGCCTGTGTCCCGCTTGCCAACTCGCTATCGGCATCCATGGGCCAGGACAAGCGCCACGTGAGTTCTTCCTCGACACGCTCAGGCCGATAGCTTGAAACCCAGGGATTCAGGCTAACGGATTCGCCGGGTGCGACTTTCAGAGAAGGAACGTTATGCAAAGCCACATAAACATCACCCTGCATGGCCGCAAGCGAACAACCTCCGGCAAGCTCCTCATAGCCCAAGACCTTGCCGCCCCGATCGTAATCCATCAGCCCATTGTGTTCGAACTCGACGTCGTAGAGTTCCGTGAACACGTAACCCGAAATGGCGGGGCGCACGCGAAATTCCTGAAGCATCCAGCGCAAGGCATTGGAAATATCCCGATCGCGCTTCCAGCCTGGCGTGATCGGTTCGTATGAGAACGGACCGAACTCGGTGTTGATCAACGGCAGCAGGCGATCCTGGGCAACCCCATCGACGAAGAAATAATTCGATCCTACAGCCGCCCCGGCCACCACTTCATCCAGATGCGCGACCACCTCATTGTGACGACCCAGGTAAAAATGCCAGGATAGAATGTCGGTTTCGACGTGATCGAGTCCCACTTGGGTGGGGGACATATCCTCGGCTAGTTGCCCCGGCACAAGCTCCCGCAGGTTGGCCAGTTGGTCGAGCACCCAACTCTGACGCTCGGCATCGTAGGGTGTGACGATGTCGGTGAGTCCCCAGGTTTCGTTGAAGAGGGTCCACCAAATAACAGACGGATGGTTGCGGTCGCGCAACACCTGTTCGCGCATGGTGGATTCCCAACGCGCACGACCCGTTTCCGTATCGCCCGCGGCAATCGGGAAGTTGCCCAGGTTGACCATGTCATAATCGACCAGCAGCCCTAGGCGATCGGCATGATAGAGCACCAACGGCTCTTCGGGTTTGATGTGCAAACGCACGCCGTTGAAGCCGAAATCGCGCGCCGCTCTCAGATCGTTAACGATGGCGCCCTCCGATGGATAGGTCATCAACCCTTCGGGGTGGTAGCCCTGCACCAGCGGCATGCGAATGTAGGTCGGTTCGCCGTTCACATGAATGACCGGATTGGGAACCCCTTCCACCTCACGCACCTCCACCGTTCGCAGGCCGGTATAGGTGGTAATGGCATCGCACACACCCGAATTACAAACACGTAACGTCAGAGGCACCAACGTCGGCGTCTCGGGACTCCATATCCAGCTTGTATCCACGTCCAGCAAGGCCGTCAGCGTTGCCGTAAGACGCTCGGTGCTCTGCTCCACATCCGACCAGGACAGACGTTCACCCGTGTCGGCGCGATAAACCCGCAGATCGAGATCCGGCTCGATGTCGCCACCGACCGTCAGCTTAACCGTTAGCCGCAGCGGGTCGGTCTCGATGGAATCGGGCTGGATGATTTGCAGATTGTCGATACGCAGATCGGGAACGGGCTCCAGGTAGACCGTCTGCCAGATACCGCCGCAGTTGGTGTACCAGGGCGAGCCCTGTTTGCCATGAGGAAATTCAGCATCGTTACCGGGATCTTCGACGCGCAGAAACACGCGGTTTTCACCGCCGGAAATCAGCGCGTCGGTGATATCGACGCGAAACGGCGTGTAGCCACCTTCATGCGACCACTCTTGGCTGCGGTCATTGACCCACACCCGCGCCGACCAGTCCACCGCGCCGAACACCAAATGCACGCGTTGTCCGTTCCAATTCTCCGGCACGACAAAGCTGCGCGTGTACCAGGCCACACCTTGGTATTCCGTGTCAGCAATTCCGGACAACGTACTTTGCCAGGAGAAAGGAACCTGTATTTCATGGGTGTATGCATCGACGTCGAAACCCCAGTCGAACGCCTCACCGGTGACATCGGGATCGAAGGCAAACGACCAGGGTCCATTGAGATTGACGAATTCGCGGCGACAGAAGTCGGGACGCGGATGCTCGCCGCGTGGAATGCCGCTTGTATCGGGCAAGGGGCAAGCGAAAGAAGGCGGAACGTCGCCATCGGGGTCGTCGCCGTCAGAGCTGTCGCCGTCATCCTCTATTTCATCCTCGATCGCATCCGAATCGCCATCGTCGGTCGGACGATCCTTATCCCCTTCGAAATCAACGGAGTTCGTGCTGGTTCCCGTACAGCCGCCGATAGCAAGCAAGCTCAAGCCAAGCACAACGAACAACCGAAGTTCGTTCAACCCACTCAATGCGATCCGAACGATAAAACCACTCATTCGATCCTCCACATTCTGTTTTATCTCACTATCCAACCCTAAACGCGCCCGTTTCGTCAAGGAATCCCTACCGTTTCCCTCAAAATTCCCGCTCTGTGGTCGCCTCATTCCTCATTCAAAATGAAATCGATACCGGAAAAGCCCTTGCGCCACCGGCCACCTTTCCCTAAACTGAGCCGCGTAACGGGCGGTTTTACAATCGTTTTAAAATAATCGCCAGACCGAACGGAGTATCATGTCACCCGCGAAACCCAAAGCCGTTGCTCTGCTATCCACCGGCCTCGACAGCGCCCTGGCCATTCGCATTTTGGTCGATCAGGGCTTCGAGGTACTGGCGCTGCACGCGCTCAATCCCTTCGACGATCCGGATGGCCCCGGCGTCGTAAAAGCACGCCGCAATGCCAAACGCTTGGGAGTGGAGGTGCGTGTGGTCGAAAAAGGCCCCGACTTCGTCGCCATACTCAACGCCCCGAAACATGGAGTCGGTTCCGGTGTAAACCCCTGTATCGACTGCCGTATTCACTTGCTGAAGCTGGCCAAGCAGGTCATGCTCGAAATCGGCGCAGGGGTAATCGTCACCGGCGAGGTGGTGGGCCAGCGTCCCATGAGTCAGTTGCGCCAACAACTCGATTTCATTGAAAAACGCGCCGAGGTACAGGGCTTGCTGCTGCGTCCGTTGTCGGCTTTGCATTTCGAACCCACCGAGGTCGAACGCGCGGGACTGATCGAACGTGACCGCTTATTCGACATCATCGGACGCGGACGAGGCCGCCAACTCGATCTGGCACGCCAATGGGGACTCGACGGCATCGAATCGGGCGGCGGCGGCTGCCTGCTTACCGACAAGAATTATGCCGCACGTGTGCGCGATTTCAAGGCCCAACAAGACGAACTGTGCGCGGACGACTTCCGCCGTTTGTCCATGGGCCGCCACTTTCGTTTCGATTCGGAAACCAAGGCCGTCGTGGGTCGCGACGATCCCGAGAACGAACGTCTGCGGCGACTGATCCATGCAAACTCGCGGCTCTACAAACCCGTCAACTTCAACGGCCCCTCGGTGTTGTTGGAAGGAGCCGAGACCCCGCGCAACCAACGGCGCGCCTTCCGCTTGATGAGCGCCTACGCCAAGCGGAAAGTAACGCTGGATGGCCGACCTGCCGCCGTCGAGATCTATACGATCGATCAGGACACCCCCCGGCAGGTGCCTTTCAAATGGGAAACCGTAATGAAAAGCGACCTCGATCCCAACCGCATCGAGAGGTAGGTCATGCCCGACGAGCGCTACGAAAAACTACGCCGGATATTGAAATCCTACGACAGCGTGCTGGTGATGTTTTCGGGTGGAACCGACAGCGTGCTGTTGGCCCGCGCGGCGGTGGATACCCTCAAGGATCGCGCAGTGGGCATGATCGCCGACTCGCCGTCCCTGCCACGCCGAGACCTGCTCGACGCACATAAAATGGCCGAGCGTTTCTCGCTGAAGTTGATCGTCGCCGCTGCGAACGAACTCGATCTGCCCGCCTATCGCGAAAATGCCAAAGACCGCTGCTACCACTGCAAACAGGCTATCGCGGCATTGGCCACCGCCCAAGCCAAACGACTGGGGCTCAGCGTGGTGGTCGATGGTCTCAACCTGGACGACCTCGGCGATTATCGGCCCGGCATTCGCGCAGCCGATGAGGCGGGAGTCAAGCATCCCTTTATCGAAGCCGGGTTGCACAAGGCCGACATCCGCGAGTTGAGCAAAGATTTGGGATTACCGACTTGGAACAAGCCCGCCGCCGCGTGCCTGGCTTCGCGCATTCCCTACGGCACCCCAATCACGCGCAGACGACTCGGGCGCATCGAGCACATCGAGGATGTCCTGTACGATCTGGGCTTCGTCCAGGTGCGCGCGCGCGATCACGATCCCATTCTACGCATCGAAACGGCGGAAAACGACTGGCCGCGCTTGCTCGACGACGCCATCCGGGCTAAGGTGGTGGCGGCAGGCGAGGCCGAGGGCTTTCGCTATGTCACCTTGGACATGAAGGGCTACCGCACCGGCAGTTTGAACGAGGGGTTGGAGCGTGACGGCGGAAACACAAGCGACGACGCATCCTGAAGGGTTGGCACGCGAGCGCAAAGAGGCGCTATGGGCCTATATCGGAGTCGTGGCGGCCATTGCCTGCACCGCGCATCTGCTGCCCGCCGGAATCCAGGAATACGCCTACTCGGTCGTGCTGGCGGCCATGGTGTATTTTCCCGTCCTGCGTAGCGAGAAATACGGCCAGCCGCTGGCCGCCTACGGCATCACACTTAAAAACTGGCCGCGCGAGATCGGCTTCGCGCTGATCGTCGCGGGGATCATCTTCCCCTTGTTTTTATTAGGCAATCACCTGTGGCAAACCGTTGTATTCGACCGCACGCTGGCCCCCGCCTGGCCCGCACGTAACGTCGCTTACCTGGCTTTCGAGCAGATCCTGCTCATCGCGCTGCCGGAGGAGTTCTTCTATCGCGGCTGGCTGCAAACCGTCCTCACGCGCCGTTGGCCTGCGCGTTTCCGCATTTTGGGCGGCGACTTCGGCAAGGCGGTGTGGCTTACCTCGCTGCTGTTCGCCATCGGGCACCTGGCCAGCATTCCGCATCCCTTCCGGCTGGCCACCTTCTTTCCCTCACTGCTGTTCGGCTGGATGGCGGTCAAGCGCGGCTCGCTGGTCTCACCCATCATTCTGCACGGTCTAAGCAACGTCCTGATGGCGTTTATCGGGGCGGGGTATCGGTAATATGAAAACAAAATACTTATCAATTTTATTTTTTCTAATATAATAAGCCGTATACGATAGCCTTTTATAAATTTAGTAATTCCATTGAGGAATTCGGTGGACAATCAAATATGTTCAAATTGTGGAGAAGAGGTCACTAGTAGCAACACCTTTTGCCATCATTGCGGCTCACTACTCAACAAACCTCCTATAAAGCGTTTTCATTTCCCTTGGTATTTAATAGCTGGAATGATTGTCGTTTCGATTTTGCTGTTAGTTTCCTTAAAAGATTTTGATCGCTGTATCGTTGCCGCAAATTTTTATAGAAATGGCCAACAATCGATTGAAAATAACCAATATGACACTGCGATTAATTACCTAAAAAATGCTCTTAGCTTTTTCCCAAACTCAGCAACAATAAAAGTTTCAATTGCACAATGCTATTTTCTAAATTCAAACAATGAAGATGACATTCAAGGACTTTATCATCTGAAAGGGGTAACCATTAGTGGCAAACAATGGGAAAAATTAGAACACGTGATGCCAGATAAATATAAAGGGCTCTTCTCCACAGTAGGACGTAAATGACAAATAACAATTCCAATCCTATAGGTGATATGTTCGCACTTTTTACTTTTCCTGGTGTTATTTTTCATGAATTTTCTCATAAACTTATCCTTGACTTCCTCAATGTTCCTGTTTTCGGCGTCAAATATTACGTACCTTTTACAAGCACGGCATTTGTTATCTCGAAAACCGAGAGATCAAGAGTTAAGTCGTTATTAATTTGCTTTGCGCCATTCATATTTGGAACTTTTACATGTGCAATATTAACAATCCCATCGATGATACAATGGCAGCTTGCGGGAAATAGCGCTAGCTTTCCACACATCGCCGTTTTTTACATTGGTATAGCAATTGGGGTAAATGCATTTCCAAGCATTGAAGATTACAATATATTTACAGAATCTTATTATAACAACAAATCAAAGAACATATTCTCTCGATTGCTATGGTCTGCACTCCTTATCATTAGTTCTATCGTAGTATTTATTGGAAATAGCCTTTCAATTTATGGGCTACTGGCCTTCGCCTTTCTACCATCAATTGTTACAATTTTTTATTTCAAGTTTTAAATAGAACAAACTAATTCTTTAAAACGCCAGTGTGGGACCGAGCACCACGCCCATCTCCGTATAAAGCTGCTTGACGTAACGCTGGCTGAAGAGCAGACGTCCCCCCACACCGATGTTGGGGTGGAAGAAGTAGCGATAACCCACGGCCGCAAACCAGCCGCCCCCCATCTCGGACTGCTGGTAATCGCCGCGTCGCACGAAGCCCAAAGCCAGTCCGCCTCCGGCTTCCAGCGTCAAACCGCGCCAGATATTCCAACGCAACGCCGGACCGACGGTTTGGAACAGCGTCGTGCCGCTTTCCCAAGGATGTGCGCGGCCCAGCCAAACCAGCGAGAGCGTGAGCGCCGGGATGAAGCGATAGCCCAGATCGGCCCCGAAATTCAAGGCCGCCGACTGACTGCCGTCCGAAATCAGTCCCGCTACGCCGACAAAAGCCTGGACCTCGATACCTAAAAGAGCCTCACTCGCGGCTTCCTGAGCCATGGCATCCGCTCCCAACGCCGGGGTCGTCTTTGCCGAGCTCTCTCGCTCAACGACGGCTTCCCCGCTCGTCTGCGCGGCAACGTGGGTGGATAATCCAAAAAAGACAAGCAATATGGCGACGATGCGGTGTATCATAGTTTCCGATGCTACTCTGACCTTGGCGAACTGGCAAGCGGAATCGCGAAAACGGCGAATTCCCCATTTTTCCCTTGCAATTTCCCTTCACTCGCTTATATTAGTCCACCTTGTACCGGCTTCCTTGCTTCCAATTCAACCGGAGGCGGAGAAGCCCTTAAAGGCAAGCTTTATCATCGAGTTTGCGAAGGAGTGTGCGATGAAAAAGGGAATCCATCCGAAGTATACCGAAGCGACGATCACCTGCGCCTGTGGGGCGGCTTACGAGACCCAGTCCACTAAAGGCGATTACCGCGTAGACATCTGTTCGGCCTGCCATCCGTTCTTCACCGGCAAGCAGAAGCTGGTCGACTCCGAGGGCCGCGTCGAGCGCTTTAACCGCAAATATGGCCGCAAATCAAGCAACGCCTAGCTGCCGTTTCATTCTTCACGATCGCCGGCAGCCGGTTCCATTACTTGGAATGATTCCTCATACCAAACAATCTTTCCCTACGCGTTCCGGTTTCCGTGCTATTATTGAATGAACGAGGTGTTGAATGGCAAAGCGGATTAACGTAGGTGGTCAGGCCGTAATCGAGGGCGTCATGATGCGCTCGCCCAAGTCGCTTGCGATTGCGGTGCGGCGTCCGAGCGGCGAGATCGTCGTCACCGAACGGGTGTGGGAATCGTTGTGGGAGCGGATGAGCTTCTTGCGATGGCCCTTCATTCGTGGTGCGGTCGTGCTATTGGAATCGCTCGTCAATGGGATTCAGGCCTTGATGTTCTCGGCCAATCAAGCCATGATCGAAGAAAAAGAAACCCCACAATCCGGGGAGCCCTCTGCCGAAGCGAACCGCGACACGGAAAACGTCCAATCCGAAGGTCCGGCACTCGAAGAAAACGCCGAACCGCCCCTCTCGAAATTAATGCTGGCGGGCACCATCGCGTTTTCACTGGGCTTCGGTTTTCTCGTCTTCAAAGGCGTCCCGCATATGACCACCACCCTGTTGGGACTTTCCACCGACAGTGCCGCGTTTCACATACTCGACGGAACGATTAAAATTGCCATGTTCGTCGCCTACGTGTTGGGTATCAGCCTTCTGCCCGACATCAAACGCGTCTTCCAATACCACGGCGCCGAACACAAATCGATCTACGCCTACGAGAGCGGAGAACCACTGACCGTTGAAAATGCGCGGAAATACACGACTTTGCATCCCCGCTGCGGGACAAGCTTCATTATCATCGTGTTGCTGTCCTCCATTTTCGTTTTCATGGCGGTTTTCCCCTTTCTGCCTGCTTTTCACGAGAACCGGCTGATCAACGCCCTGCTGCAGATCGCCGTAAAACTGCCGCTGATGCTCCCGATTGCGGGCGTCTCCTACGAGTTCCTCAAATGGTCATCCAAGCATATGAACAACCCGCTGGTGCGTGGGCTGGTCAAACCGGGCTTGTGGTTGCAACTGATCACCACTCGTGAACCGGACGACGATCAATTGGAAGTGGCCCTGGCATCCCTGCGCAAGTCATTGTGGCGCGAGCGGGTCGGGGTACAGACTCTTGAACGAAAAGAAATTGAAGTTTTCAAGAATTACGCCGAAGTCAACTTCTAGCTAACCAACGGATCGCGCATCGCATAAGATACGCGATACCGAATGATAAAAACTGCCGAGCTGCGCGCGATGCGAGGTTCGGCGGTTTATTATGAACGATCCTCTCGCTGAGATTACCCGGTAACGTTCCGCTCGTCCGGGGTCGGCGGGAATTCTTAGCCGCGCCTTTCGCCACGTTCAGGTGCAAGTGGAGTCTACCGTGTCGATGCTGAAAAAACTGGGCGAGATCGAAGAAAAATACATGCGCCTGGAGGCACAACTGGCCGATCCGGCGGTGATTTCAGACCGCAAGGCTTACCAGACAACCGGGAAAGAACACGCAGATCTGAGTGAGTTGGTCGATACCTACCGAAAATTCAAAGCCATTGTCGGCCAAATCGCCGATAACGAAGATCTCCTTCAGGAGTCGGACCCCGAAATCCAGCAAATGGCCAAAGACGAACTGGGAGACCTGCACAAGCAACGCGACGCTCTGGAAGAGCACCTGAAAGTGCTCTTGCTCCCCAAAGATCCCAACGACGTGAAAAATGTCATCATCGAGATTCGAGCCGGAACGGGTGGGGAAGAAGCCAACCTGTTCGCCGGTGACCTCTACCGCATGTACACCCGCTACGCGGAAAACAAAAACTGGAAAATCGACATTCTGTCTTCCCACCCCAGCGACCTGGGCGGCTTCAAGGAAGTGGTCTTTTTGATCGAGGGGAAAGATGTCTATTCGAACATGAAATACGAAAGCGGCGTGCACCGCGTGCAGCGTGTTCCGGAAACGGAATCACAAGGACGCATCCACACGTCGGCTGCTACCGTTGCGGTGCTGATCGAAGCCGAAGACGCCGATGTCGAAGTCCGCACGGAAGACCTCAGAATCGATGTCTATCGCTCTTCGGGGGCCGGTGGCCAGCACGTCAACACCACCGATTCGGCCGTGCGCATGACCCACATTCCCTCCGGGATTGTGGTGACCTGCCAGGACGAACGTTCGCAGATTAAAAATCGGTCCAAAGCCCTGAAGATATTGAAATCTCGACTTCTTGAAGTGGAGTTGGAACGCAAACAGCGTGAGCAGGCCAGCAACCGGCGTCAACAAGTCGGCAGCGGCGACCGCTCGGAACGCATCCGCACCTATAATTTCCCGCAGGGGCGCCTGTCCGATCACCGCATCAACTACACGGTTTACCGTCTACCGGAAATCATGGAGGGGGACTTGGACGAGCTGATCGTCCAAACACGCACCTTTTTCCAAGCCGAAGCTCTGAAAGGCGGTCCGGTGTGAGCGACCCGCAACGGCCCTCCCCGACTTTCATCGAACTGATCAAACTTACGGAATCCTATTTCGCCCAGCGTGACATCGCAAGTCCGCGTGTCGACGCGGAAATCTTGTTGGCGCACGTTTTGGGGATGAAACGCATCGACTTATACCTGCACCACGACGACATCCCCACATCCACCGATCTGGACCGTTTCCGCGAGATGGTGCGAAGACGCGCCAAAGGAACACCCGTCCAACAACTGACCGGCGATCAGGATTTCTACGCGCTCAAAATTCAGGTAAGCGAAAAAGCCCTGATTCCAAGGCCCGAGACCGAGGTTCTCGTCGAACGCATTTTCCGGGAAGTCGCCCCTGAGGGAGATCGTCAATCGCGCCGAGTGGCTGAAATCGGTACAGGAACCGGCGCCATCGCCATCGCTTTGGCTACAGGCTGGGTTCAGGCCGAAATATGGGCCGTGGATCTGTCTTTGGATGCGCTGGACGTAGCACGCGGAAACGTCGCCTTTCACGGGCTGGACTCCCGAATTCAGCTTGTACATGGCAACTTGTTCGAATCACTGGATAATCTTAGAGATGGCCTGGATCTGGTGGTATCGAATCCCCCTTACATTCCAACCCCGGAAATCGCCGAATTGGCCCCCGAAGTACGAGACCATGAACCGCATTTGGCTTTGGACGGCGGGTTGGATGGCCTTTCGGTCATACGTCCGCTGATTACCCAGGCCCCCCGCTATTTACGTCCCGGTGCATGGTTGTTTCTGGAAATCGGACACGGCCAGGGAAACACGCTGCGGAAGATGCTCGATGCGTCGGGAAACTATGATAACATTAATATTTACAATGACTTATCAGATAAGGAACGAATCGCTGCGGCGCAGCGAAAAGCGTGATAGATCGACATCGACACCCTGGAATCTCAATCGTTTACGGAAACAGCCTGACCAACGGAAGGACCATCCTTATCCGTTTTGCGAATCTGCACCTCTTTTCGATTGCCGTTGCCTTCATCTTCCGATGACAACGCTTCGATCTTGAGCTTGCCTTGATCCACCAAGCGGTCCACATGGATGACATGCAGGTTTCCACAAGATGAGCAGGTCAACAAAACACAGCGTATTTGCTTACCTTTTCCACTTTTCCAAGGATTTCCGAAGCGTAAGGTATGTAGATCGGGTTCCAGTTCCCAATCTTGGCTTCCACATAGCCCGCAATGGGAGACACGGCTTTGCAGATAGCGCTGGATATCACTAATGGACGGTATTTTCTTTGACGACATGATAAGCGGGGGCCTTTCTTCCGTTAGGCTTGCGTTTTCGCTGGAAACGTGTCATATCCGGTTTATCGAAAATTTGCAATCATTTGTGCAAACGAACGGAAAAAGATAACGGAGACCAACCCCTTATGGACAAGTTAATCGTCACTGGCGGCACAAAACTTAAGGGAAAAGTGCCGATTTCAGGTGCAAAAAACGCCGCGCTGCCGATTTTGCTGTCCTCGATCCTGACCGGCGCCCCCTGTATCTTCAAAAATGTCCCCGACGTCTGGGACGTAGACACAAGCCTGCGGCTGCTTCGTCAGATCGGGGCCACGGCCGAACGACGAGAGGATGGCGCGGTCTTGATCGACACGGAAGAGATCAATCACCTCGAAGCGCCCTACGATCTGGTCAAAACCATGCGCGCCTCGGTGCTGGTTTTAGGACCGTTGCTGGCGCGCTTCAATCAGGCAAAAGTATCGCTACCGGGAGGCTGCGCGATCGGAGCGCGACCGGTGGACCAGCATCTCAAAGGAATGAAGGCACTCGGTGCCGATATTCGCCTGGCCCACGGTTACGTCAAGGCCCGCGCGCCGCGTCGTTTGAAAGGCGCCCGCATCGTCTTCGATGTTCCCACCGTCGGTGGCACGGAAAACGTGCTGATGGCAGCGGTATTGGCCGATGGAATCACGGTGTTGCAAAATTGCGCTTGCGAACCCGAGGTGACCGACCTGGCCAACTGCCTCAACGCCATGGGTGCGAACATCAGCGGGATCGGAAACTCCGAGTTAATCGTCGAAGGCGTAGAACACCTGTCCGGCGTGGAATATTCGGTCATGCCCGACCGCATCGTAGCGGGGACTTACATGGTAGCGGCCGCCATCACCGGCGGCGACGTGGTGCTCGAAGGAGTGGAACTCGCACCTTTGCGCAGCCTTACCAACAAACTCGCAGAAATGGGCGTGATCATCGACGAAGTCGAGGGGGGCCTGCGCATCCGTTGCCAGGGACGTCCCGAACCGACGAGCATCACAACCGGCCCCTACCCCGGCTTTCCAACCGACATGCAAGCGCAATTGATGGCGCTGATGACCCTTGCCAAGGGCCAGAGCGTCGTCAAGGAAACCATCTTCGAAAACCGCTTCATGCACGTCGGCGAGTTGCAACGCATGGGGGCGGACATCCAGCTCGAAGGCAACACCGCCGTTGTGCGCGGGGTTAAATCGTTACAAGGTGCGGATGTCATGGCCACCGATTTACGCGCTTCGGCCTGTTTGGTGCTGGCGGGTCTGGTTGCAGAAGGCGAAACGTCCATTTCCCGGGTTTATCACCTCGATCGCGGTTACGAGAACCTGGAACAACATCTTCAGAATCTGGGAGCGGAAGTCAGGCGGGTCAAATCCGAGCGATAAACAGAGTGTCGTTTCAACGAGACGCGCTATCACGACCGTGTTCTGCCTGTTTCTCAAAAGCGGAACGAACACGTGGGCGGGTGAGATATAAAACGATCATACCATGCATGACGATGAAACAGACACTCCCGAGAGTCCAATAGAGATACAACTTACTCGCCGTGATCCCTGTTCCGCCTTCCAATCCAAGTTCCTGGCTTATTTCACCGATAAAATATAACACCCCCGGAATGGCCGCATAACCCAAGGCGATCCCGACGCCTGTCGCGACAATGAGGAACAGACACTCCGCCCGCCGTGCCCACTCCAACCGCCGGAACAACCCCACCCCGATGACAAGGCTGAAAACCGACAAAACGAAGGACACGACGTTGAACAGCGCTTTGAAAGGAAGAATCCGATGCGCGGCATCCAAAGCCCGATCCAGTAGGGAGAGATTTTGCGGATCACTGCGAAAGGCTTGCAGAAGGTCACTGTATTCTGGCGGAAGATCACGCTCGATTTCGTCAAGCAGAGCCGTCGCCGAATCCGATTCTTGCTCGTCTGTCAGAAACCCGGAAACATGGGAGTAGACGCCCAGCCCCCCCAACACAACGCCGAACAGCGCCAGCAGGATCACCCCAAAGGGAAGCGGTGCAGGTCGCGATGAAGGGGTGTCGGAAGACCGTGCCACGTTCGATCCGTTTCTAGGCGCGGCGGCGGCGGGCCAGCAAAACGCCCCCCAGCGCCAAAAACAACCAACTCAAGATCGTGCTGATCCCGGTTTGATCGCAGCCTCCCGAATCATCGGTATTCAGCGCAATCGAATCGCTATCACCGCCTTCTTGATCCTGGGGACATTCTATATCGGCCGGCATGCACACCCGGCGGCCGCTCTCGGTGGCCGCACAACAGCCGGAGGCGCAATCGGTAGCGGCGCTGCAAATCGGAGCGCATTCCTCACGATCATCATCCAGCGTGATGCAGGCTTCGAACGAGGTGCACATAACATCGCCGCAACGGGTAGGCTCGACCGGATCGCGGTCGTCCGAGGACGCATCTCCATCCGTCAGGCTGCCATCATCCGTATCGCCGTCCGTTCCCGGATCAACGCCGCATTCCGAGGAAGCTCCGCAAATCCAAGCTGTTTGCGGCGACCAGATCTGGATACAACATTGAGATTCACATTGGAAATCCCAACGACAGATCTGATAGCAGCCCTCTCCGTTTCCCCGATCGAGGCACAAGTAATTGGCGGAACACGTACTCCCGGCGCAAGGCACATCGGCGAAAGCCGTTGCGCTTCCCAACACCAAACATAGAAGCGTTAAAAACAAACGCAGCATCATCAACTCCCTTGAACGTGAATCAATAGGTGGCGAGTGCGTGGCCCATCAAACTCACAAAAATACACTCCCTGCCAAGTACCCAGCAGTAACCGTCCCCCGCTGACGATCACCTGCTCCGACGCACCGAAACAGGAGCTTTTGAGATGAGCATCCGAATTTCCTTCCGCGTGACGATAATCTCCCTGCTCGGGGATCAAACGCCGCAAGCTGGTCAACAGGTCGCGCTGCACGGCGGGATCAGCGTTTTCGTTGATGGTCAACGCAGCGGTTGTATGACGCACAAAGGCCGTAACAACCCCTTCTTCAATCCCCGCTTCCCGGACTGCGTCGGCCAACTCATGCGTCACATCAATGAATTCATCACGGGAGCGGCTCGTTACGATCACGTCCTTAACCATTGAAACTCCTAGGCGTTTTTACGCAGTTGGTCATACAGGACACGGGCGGCCGCTTGTTCGGCGGATTTGACATTCGGACCTTCCGCGCGCGTCGATTCACAGCCCGCCAGGCAACACTCGACTAAAAAACGCTGATCGTGGTCGGGACCCGTCTTTTTCAGCACCGTGTATTGGGGCAATCCCATATGCTTTTTGGCCGAAAATTCCTGCAATTTCGACTTGTAATCGCGTCGTCCCGGTCGACGGGCGGCCTCCTCCAAACGAGGTTCGAGATCCCGCAAAACCATCCGCCAAGCCGCTTCCAAGCCACCGTCGAGATACACGGCCGCCACCAATGCTTCATAGGCATCGGCTAAAAGCGAGGGTTTCTCCGCCCCACCCGATTTCTGTTCTCCAACACCGAGAAACAGCGCTTCGCCCAGATTGATTTGGCGCGCCAAGGTCGCCAAGGCTTTCTCGCTAACCAAACTGGCCCGGATTTTGGTCATTTCACCCGAGTCGAACTCTTCATACCGGGTGAAAATAAGTTCCGCCGTCAGCAAATCCAATACGGCATCGCCCAGGAATTCCAAACGATCGTTATCCGACCGTTGATGGCGCTTTTCATTGGCATAAGATCGATGGGCCAGTGCTTCACTTAAAAGTTCAGGCCGCTTGAACGCATGGCCAGCCGCCTGCTCGCCCAATTTCAATTTTTGCTCGATCACCTCAGCACGCATACTAACGTTCCCCGTCGGTTGTAGCCGGTTCATCCCAATCGGCCACCAAATGATGGTTGGCATTATACAGGGCACAGGGCTTGACGAAAACGATTTTGTCGGCCAGATCCGTTTCGGAGCGGATCAACACGTGATGATAGGTGTCGGCAAATCCCTGTTGAAAACCACTTTTCGTATGCCGATCGCATTCCACCAGCACCGGCATGGAAACCCCAATCTGTTGTTCCGCCGATTGACGACGACGTGTCTCGGCCAATTCAATCAAGCGACGCGCCCGCTCTCGGCGAACATGCACCGGAACTTGGTCGGGCATGGCCGCAGCCGGGGTATCCGGCCGTTCCGAATAGGGAAACACATGCAGATACAGAAACGGTAAACTTTCAAGAAACGAGACAGTCTCGGCGAATTCGGCTTCCGTTTCTCCGGGAAAACCGACAATGACATCGATCCCGAGACCCAAACGCGGCAAGGCAGCACAGGCCGCTTCGATACGTTCACGATAACGGGCGGTATCGTAAGGCCGACGCATGCGGGCGAGCACCCCATCACTTCCGCTCTGCAAAGGAATGTGCAAGTGCGGACAGATCGCTTCGGAACCCGCCACCACCTCGATCACGGCATCGCTTAGCTCCAAAGGTTCGAGCGAACTCAGACGAATACGCGGCACGGCGGTTTTGGCATCCAATTCCGCCAGCAACCGATCGAACGTAGGACGACCGGGCAGATCCCGCCCCCACATTCCGACATGGATACCGGTCAGAATCACCTCCTTGACCCCGCGCCGACCGTAAAGGTCCAATTCAGCCAGAATCTCGTCGAGCGGACGACTATGCAAAGGCCCACGGGTCTTGGGAATGACGCAGTAGGTGCACACCGCGTTACAACCATCCTGCACTTTCAGATAGGGACGGCTTTGAGAACCGAACTGCGGCCCGTGACTGGTTTCCTGGGGAGCAAACCCCTTTCGGAGAGCTTCGGCATGAAGAAGCGGGAGGACATCCTCCAAGCGACGTCCAGGAATAACATGATCGATCTCGGTGAGTTCTCGAAGCTCGGCTTCGGCACGCGTGGCGTAACAGCCGGTCAGGATGATCAGTGCATCCGGATTAAGCCGTCGGGCTCGATAAACCAGTTGACGCGATTGCCGATCGGCCAAGGCGGTCACACTGCAGGAATTGACCACATAAGCATCCGCCTCGTCCTTGAAGCGGACAACATCAAAGACAGACTCATCCAACCGTCCACGCAAGGCGGCGGTATCATAGTGGTTTAGCTTACAACCAAGCGTTGAGAAGGCAACTCGGAACGGCATGTCGATCCACTAGCGGACCGCCTATTGCGAGAGATAACGGCTCTTTTTAAGGGCAAACGCGATCTGCTTGAGCATGCGCGGATCGGTCTCCTTGGTTTGCAGCCATTTCAGCGTCTCGAAAGCCAGACGGGACTTGATTTCCGCCATTGCTTCGACGTAAAACTCACGGGCCAGGCGGTTGCTTTCCTTGAAGTAAATGGCTTTGAACTCTTCGACCGCTTCGGTTACGTTCAATTTTCCGAGAGAGCGGGCGGCGGCTTGGCGCACAACCGGATTCGGGTCGTGCAGACCGTATTGGATTACGAAGGCACCCGTTGATTTAGGTTCACGGAAGTCTTCGAACACCTCGATGATACTCTTGCGGATAAATTCCGATCCGGCATCCGGCGACAAAAACAGCTTTTTCAAACCATCGATGGTTTCTTTGTCTTTGACGGTGTGAAAATATTCGAGAATCGCGACCTGACGCGGCAGGAAATTGCGATCTTGTAGAAGATCGAGCAACAACAATTGCAGCGAGGTATCGGAATAATCCTTGAAAACCTCCAGGATCACCCGGAAAGAGTCCACTCGATTTTTCAGCAGTTCGCGTTCCAAAACATCCAGCGCACGGTCGTCGTCAAACTCGACCACGGCACGAATGATGGCTTTCATCGTCGGCTCAACGCCCACAACCGGCACAACCTCGCACAATTCGACTTCGTCCATGTTGGACGCATCGATCAGGTCGCCCAACTCGTTGATACCGGCGGGATTTTGCAAGCGACCCAGGGCGATGGCAGCCGTCGACTTCACCAGATTCGATTGATCGGACTTCAAAGTAGAAAGGATGCGCTGGAAGGCGATCTCCGACATGGTCGGCTCCACCTGTTTTTTCGCTTTCCGCCTTTTCTTGCTACGCTTGGATTGCTTTTTCTTTCCCTTTTTAGGGTTCTCGGGTTCTTTGGGCTCCAAGGTCATATTCGGCTTGGTCAAGGCCAAATGGGTCAATTCCTGGATGGCCAGCACCCGACAGTTGACATCGGCATGCTCCAACATCGACAGAAAAACTTTGGCGTTGTCATAGAGAGGATTGAGCTGGCGCACCATCGTCAGATAGGTAGGCGCCATAGTGCTTTGCGGATCCGCCACCGCCTGTTCGAGCTTTTCGTAGAGTTGCCCCAACAAAACCGGGTTGACCGGCATACGGCGTTCAACGGCAGCCAGGCCTTCCAGGTAACTCGACATCGTCTGGAAATCGATCTCGTGTTGATACTTCGCAAAAATGGGAGAAATCACGGAAGTCGTCACGACACCACGTTCGACTTTGAGATCCACCGACTTGTGAATCGGCTCGAACGGCACCGATCCAACCATGGCCGCACCGAGGAAGAAGAAATAATCTTCTCCCACCTTGAACGTTTCTTTCAGGTTGTCGACCGGGGCATAAGCACGCGATTTGAAACCCGTAATACGGATTTCATCGTGAGCGTTGCCTTTCAACGCCTTCGCCACCGAAACATTGATCGAACCGACGCTGACCGAGGTGATTTGCGCAAACACCACATTGGCCGATTGGCTCATCATATCCGCGAAAGTCGGTCCCGCATCATCCGGACGCCATTTGGTCTGCGCGGAAGCAACCCCGGCCGCCAGCATTATCGTAAGACTGAGAAGTACTGCGATCCACCCTCGAGTCTTCATCATACCTCCCCTGTGACCCCAAAACACGTCACGACTGCATCAATTTTGCAACCTGTTCTCTATCCTATTTCCAAAACGGCGAAAAATCAAGAGAAGCAGACGAAAATGAAAGGCTTTTCGGTGATTTTCCTTACAATATAAACAAAGAAAACGACCGAAATCATCCACAAATATGTAAAATACTGAATTAATTTAACTATTCGATTGTGCTTTCCACATCCAAGCTATCGTTTTCTCCATCCTGATCGAGCTCCATATCCCCATCAGCACAGAGTGAAATATCGCAAATCAGCGACTGCCCATCATCCGCGCACATCCATGTTCCGGGACAACCACTCTCATCATCAAAACAAGGCTCCTCCCAATCCGGCAAATCCGGCCCGCAAACCTCGCATTCATTGATCCCCGGAGCCCCGCAAACCAACGACAAGCCCGTCGCACTACAGATCCAAACTCCCGTACAACCATCGGTGTTCGTACAAGGGAAGCCCAATTGAGTGAGGTTGGGACCGCCGCAGGCCCCGCATTGATTGCGTTGCGGCGCATTACACTTTGAGCTCTGGCCCCCGACATTGCAGCCATAGGTTCCAGGACAACCCACACTGTTGGTACAAGATTGACCGATTTCGGGAAGATCGGGGCCACAGACAAAACACTGATTGATAAGATAAGCATTGCACAACGCGGCGTTACCCGTTTCGTTACAGGTAAACAGGCCCGCACACCCATCGATGCTTTGGCAGGACTGTCCGATCTGCGCCAGGGGAGGCCCGCCGCACAAACCGCACTCATTGGGCACCGGCTGCTCGCTGCAACGGACATCGATGCGGCTTTCATCACAAACCCAAATCGTTTCACAACCCGCAGGATTCACACAGCTTTGACCCACTTCCGCCAAATCAGGCCCTCCGCACAGGCCACATTGATTCGGCAGCGGTGCATCGCAAACCAATTCCAAACCGTTTTGTGCACAGATGTAAGTCCCCAGACAACCGGCCTGCGTTTCGCAACTTTGCCCCAGCTCGGGTAAAGCCTCGCCGCAAGACCCGCATTCATTGGTGCCCGGATCGTTGCAGATGGAGGCCTGGCCGTTCGGGGCGCACACACGTGTGCCGCATGCTCCGCAGTCATCTCCGAGATTCTCAATCGCCGGACCACAGACCTCACAGGCATTCAGACCGGGATCATCGCAATACGTACTGATCCCGTCGTCGTTGCAACGGACTACACCGCAAGTTCCGCAGTCATCCCCCACCCCTTCAACAGGAATCCCTTCGCAGAGACCGCAGGCGTTGGCCTCGCAGTCGGCATCGCCGTCACTCTCCGGATCGGTATCGCCAGACGTTTCGGAGTCGAGATCTCCATCGGGGGGAGCGGTATCGGGATCGGTCACATCCGCGTCGCCCGCACCGTCGTCGGCATCGGCGGGAGGCGCATCGGACGAACCGGAACACCCGCAGACAAGGGCCGACACTAGCCCTGTCAATAGGAGGAAAGTAGCCAGAAACTTATGGGGTTTCGGATTCCGCGTCATAATCCCCGTCAGCGGCGCTGCCGCAATAAGCCTGTCCATACGACTCGGCGCAGGACGGGCAGTCCAGATCCAGGGTATTCCGTTCTTCCGAGTATTGTAGAATGCATTCTACCCCCTCGTCAACGACCAAGGAGATAGAATCGGGATCGGTGCAATTTTCGATCAGCCATTCAAGTCGGATATCCCCGTTTTCGTCGATCAAACGCATGGGAAACGCGCATCCGGAGCCTTCGGGCGCATCGAGCGTAATTGCGGTGAGACCATCGCAACCCGATGATTCCGGGCACCATTCGCCAAGCCAATCCGTACACGAACAATCGTCGATGTTGACCTCTTCCTCCACATCCGAATCGCCATCCGGCTCCGGTGTGGGGTCGAAAAAGAGTCCGAACACACCGAAATGGGTGGTATCGACACGAATGGTATGCGAGTTGATCTGTACGGCGCCATCAGCCGCCATCCAGTAAGGACTGAAAACCGGAGCGATGTAAGGGGTGATCTGGTTTTTCTGCTGGGCCAGCGTCAATGTCCCACGGGTATAGGGCATTTCCACGGTCACCGGTCGTTTGAATATCAAGCCTTCGGGCTGAATAAGCAACGCGACCGAAAGCATCCGCAGATCACCGTTTCCCGGCACCTGTTCGCACGGCAGTTCCTGAACCGAAATAATCCAATCATCCTCCACTGCTCCAACCGGAAAGATGATCTTGGTCCCTTTGGGCCCCAGCACGGTACCACCTTCCTGTCCAACCAGCACCCGTACCACGGTTTCCGTGACGGCCTTTGCATCGCATCCGGCTGTCGCCACCATCCCCCACAACGCCAGCGCTAAGACCAAAACCATCAACGCAAACCGGCTCATTTTCGTCATACTGATCGGCACATGCTTCTCCATCTCAATTCGCCACCGGCGACCCAATGATACCGTAGCATCGTCGCGTGAACAGGTTATATTTACTCGCCACGTAACGGCATTCCGGCCTCGCGCAGGCGGACCGCCAGACGTTCGTGCAATCCGGCAACTTCTTCACGCCCCAATGTCCGATCGTCTGCACCGAACACAACGTGATAAGTGACAGCCTTCTTACCCGCATCCAGATGCTCGCCTTCATACAAATAGAGAAAACGCGACTCCACCAAAAATTCGCCGCCGACTTCTTCAATCAGGCGAGCTACCTCGCCGACCGGCGTCCGTGTATCGCAAACGGCCGTAATCTCGATCGGGTTCACCGGAAAACGGCGCAGATGTTTAAAATGCATCTCTTTTTTCGATGCGCCAAACAAGCGATCTGCGTCGAAGTCGAAAATACCCACACGCCCGCGTACCTCAAAGGCATCGGCGACACGTGGATGCAATTCACCAAACCAACCGAGAAGACCGTCGGGGCTTTCGAGCCGGACTGCCCGACCCGGATGCAGCCAGGGAGGGGCGTCGGTATCGGGAATCCAGGCTAACCCATCCAGATCCAATTGGCTGGCCAGCGATTCCACCGCACCTTTGACCGTATAATACGGAGTTTCGCTCGCTTCGACAACCACGCCCGCCAAGCGCAGATTCTGCTCGGCCAGATCCCGCGAGGCGCGATCGGATTTGTGGGTAACTTTGCCTAATTCAAAAAACCGGAAAACTTCCAGCCGCTTCTGGTTGGTAACCACATTTTCGACCATATGTGGGACAAGACTTCCGCGCAAGCGGTCGAGATCGTGCGAAAGCGGATTTTGCAATCGCAGCAACGGCTCCGGGTCCAAACCGCAATTTTCCACGGATTTTTTCGCGACAAACGAATAGTTGCTGACTTCGTCGAAACCCAGACGGGCAGCCATGATGTCGCGAACGTCCCATTCGAAACGCCGCAGTTCGTTGTGGCGCGGCGGATCGGACAAGACTTTGGGCGGAATCGGCGTAATGTTGTCGTAACCGAAAATCCGCCCGATTTCCTCCACGATATCGGCCTTGATACTCACATCGCGGGTGGCGCGATAACTGGGCACCCGCATCCGCAAGCCGGACACGCCGACACGCTCGACAGTGAAATGCAATCGTTCCAGAATGTCGATGATCTTTTCTTCTGGCAGACGCTCACCCAAACGCTCGTGAATATGCTCGAAATCGATCTCGATCAGCACCGGTTCGGGCGGAGCAGACCAGGAGTCGAGGAACTCCGAGCCGACCTCGGCTTCCGGACAGGTCAGGCGAATCAGTTCCACCGCCCGAGCGATCGAAGCACGGGTGATGGCCGGATCCTGGCCTTTCTCGAAGCGCATGGCCGAATCCGTCCGCAAACCGAGCCGATTGGCCGTGCGACGAATATGAGTCGGCTGGAAGTTGGCCGATTCGAGCACCACACACGTGGTGTCAGGCACGATTTCACTATTCAAGCCACCCATAACACCCCCCAGAGCCACGGCACGCTCCGAGTCGGCAATTATGATGTCATCGGCGATCAGTTCATGCTCTTGTTCATCCAGGGTGGTGAAACGCTCGCCCGCTTCCGCTTGACGGATCACGATGCAATCACCCGCGATCTGACGCCGGTCGAAGGCATGCATGGGCTGACCCAATTCCAGCATAACGTAATTGGTCACATCCACCAGATTGTTGATGGGGCGCAGTCCCACCGCTCGCAGGCGCTGCTGCAGCCATTCTGGAGAAGGTGCCACAAACACGTTTCGAACCACCAACGCCGAGTACCGGGGGCACAACTCGGGCACACGGTTATCGATGCGCAACGGATCGGGATTCGAAGCGGCCTTCAACATACTCTGATCTACCGACCAGTTGAACGGTCGTTTGTAAACCGCCGAAAACTCCCGTGCAAAACCCACATGCCCCCACAAGTCGGGACGATGGGTCAAAGACTTGTTATCGACTTCCAGCACGATATCGGGAGCACCCAGAATCTTGTCGAGTGTTAGACCGACCTGGGTTCCTTCAGGAAGCACCAGCACGCCATCATGATTGTCGGAGAGCCCCAGTTCATCCTCGGCACAGATCATGCCTTCCGAACGCACGCCGCGAATCGTGGAGGCCTGCAAGCGTCCTGAGGGAAGATCGGCACCGGCTTTGGCCAAAGCGATCACTTGTCCAACAGCCACATTAGGCGCGCCGCAGACAACTTCCATCTCGCCCAGACCATCCGCTACGCGAACCAGTTTGAGTTTATCCGCGTTGGGATGCGGGTTCACTTCCACGACCCGCGCCGTCACGATCTGCGTAAAGTGCGCGCCGACCGACTCAACACCTTCCACCTCCGCCGTACTGATCGTGATACGATCGCGGACGTCTTCCGCACTGAGCAAGCCCAGGTCGACAAAGTCCTTGATCCAATTAAGCGAGATATTCAACGTATTTGCTCCTTGCCCGCCTGCCTAGACGGCGGGCGACTGTTTTAAAATTGCCGCACGAAGCGCAGATCTCCCGACAAAAAGTGCCGGATGTCATCGATCCCGTAACGCATCATCACCAGACGACTGAGCCCCAGTCCGAATGCGAAACCGGAATAGGTATCCGGATCGATATTGGCCATCGACAACACGTTGGGATGCACCAGTCCACAGGGTAGCAGCTCCACCCAGCCGGTCTGCTTGCATACCGAACAACCCGAGCCGTGGCAAACCTGACACTCGATATCCAGTTCAAATCCCGGCTCCACAAACGGAAAGTAGCCGGGACGCAAACGAATCTTCATATCGGTGTGGAAAATTTCGCGTAAAAGCGATTTCATGAAATGGATCAGGTGCGCCACCGAAATACCCCGGTCGACCATCAGGCCTTCCATCTGCCAAAACGTGTTTTCGTGGCTGGCGTCGATATCCTCGTAGCGGAAAACCCGTCCCGGCGCGATCAATCGCAGCGGCGGACGCCGTTCAGCCATACCACGCACCTGGATACACGACGTATGCGTGCGTAGCAGATTGCGGTCTTCGGTCCAGAAGGTATCCTGCATATCCCGCGCCGGATGATCCGGCGGGATATTCAACGCTTCGAAGTTGTTGTAATCCGTCTCTACTTCCGGTCCATCGAGAACTTCGAATCCCATGGAAGTAAAGATCCCTTCCAACTCCCGTTGAACGGCGAAAATGGGGTGAATATGTCCCGTGACCGGTTTGTCTCCCGGCAAGGTCAAGTCGATCCATTCTCGCTCGGCCAAACCTTCATAGCGCGATTCGATCAGCACAGCCCGCCGTTCATCGATGGCGTCTTGCACCGCAGCCTTGGCTTCATTGACCATCTGTCCGATAGCCTTGCGCTCACTCGGGTCCGCCTTTCCCAGTAGTTTCATCAAAAGGGAAATGCTTCCTTTTTTCCCGAGTGTTTTAACACGGCAGTTTTCCAACTCGGCCTCATCGGCACAAGCGGCCACCAACTCCAGCGCCTCGTCTTTCGCGTTACGGATGTTGTCCTGCATACCACCTATCCTTTCACCGTCCCGACCATTCCGGACGGCCTGTTTTCATTTTCGGGCTGCCGAGTTCGCCTGTTTATTAAGAGGCGATCGTCCCGACTGGAGCCGGATCGTTATTTTTACCGTAATCGGAGGTGAAAACGAAAGCTTTTTCGTCTAACCCTCAGTGAGCCACCTCCCAATTTTCACCGACTCCCACGTCCACTTTCAACGACACCGACAATTCGGCCGCTCCTTCCATGCTCTCCACCACCAGCGCCCGCAGTTCGTCGAGTTCGGCTTCCGGCACTTCGAACACCAATTCATCGTGTACTTGCAGCAGCATGCGAGATTTCAGTTTGCGTAGCCGGATGGCGTTGTCGATGACGATCATGGCCTTTTTGATGATATCGGCCGCCGTGCCCTGAATCGGGGCATTGATGGCCACCCGGGCGTTGTAACCGCGCAGTTGCTGATTGCGGGCATCGATATCGGGCAACGGAATACGACGACCAAACAGAGTGCGAACTTCTTTTTCGCGTAGCGCCCGCTCCTGCTGTTCATCGATGTAGGTTTTAACCCCGCTGTAGCGGGCAAAATAATTGTCGATAATCGTCTTGGCTTCACGTTGCGGGATACCCAGCGACCCCGCCAGCCCGAAGGCCGTTTGGCCGTATACGATACCGAAATTTACCGCCTTGGCGCGTCGCCGCATTTCACGATCGACCAAAACAGCCATGGTATCGAAGACTTCCGCCGCCGTGCGCGTATGCACGTCTTCGCCTTTTTCGAAGGCATCGGTCATGATCGGATCCCCGCTCAGGTGAGCCAGGATGCGCAGTTCCACCTGCGAGTAGTCGGCGGCCAGCAACACCGATCCCGGAGGCGCGATGAAGGCGCGTCGAATCAGACGACCCGCTTCGGTGCGCACGGGAATGTTCTGCAGATTCGGGTCGGAGGACGACAAGCGTCCGGTCAGCGTCACCGTTTGGTTGAAACTGGTATGCACGCGACCGGTGTCGGGATTGATCAGACGAATCAAGGCATCGGTATAAGTGCTTTTCAGCTTGGCAGCCTGTCGATATTCCAGGATTTTGGCCGGTAGCGGATGACGTCCCGCCAGGTTTTCAAGCACCGACGAATCGGTACTGTAACCGGTTTTGGTTTTGCGTCCATGCGGCAATCCCAGTTTATCAAACAGGATTTCGGCCAATTGCTGCGTACTGTTGATGTTGAACGGGCCCTCGGCCAATTCGTAAATCTCGGTTTCCATTCCGACCAGCAGTTCGTCGAAACGGCGAGTCAGCGCTTCAAGCCCCGCACGATCCACTAGAAAACCGGCGCGTTCCATTCTTTCCAAAACGGCTGCCAGCGGACGTTCCAGGGCAGTGTAAAGCTCCATCAGGCCGGCTTCCTCCAAGCGGGGAGCCAACACGTGATATAAGCGGTAAGTAGCATCGGCATCCTCGGCGGCATAGCCGAGCGCCGTTTGGATATCGACTTGATCGAAGGTAATCTGATTCTTGCCCTTCCCGCAGACTTCCGAAAAGGGGATCATGGCATGCCCCAGGCAGTCCATGGCCAGATAATCCAGACCATGCTGCCGCTGAGCCGGATTTTCCGCATAGGACATCAGCATGGTGTCCTCGACCGTCCCGGCAAAGGTCACACCCTCCTGATGCATCACCTGCAAGTCGAACTTGGCGTTTTGCATGATCCAGGTCTTATCGGGATTCTCGAAGACCAGTCTCAGGCGCTGCAAAACCTCGGCTTTGGGAACTTGCACCGTTCCAGGAAAGCTATGAGCCACCGGTACATAGTAGGCTTCACCCTCACTGGGAGAAAACGACATCCCCACCAAGGGGTCGGACATCAGCGGGTTTTTACCGCGTGTTTCCGTATCGAAAGCGATCAGAGAGCTTTTATCCAGCGTTTCGATCAGTTTATCCAATCCCGCGACATCCGAAACCAAAACATATTGAGAACGATCGAGAGCCGATTCCGGGGCTGGCTCAGAAACCGTCTCATCCTCGGATGACATGGAATCATTCAACGTTTTGAGTAGAGTGCGAAACTCCAAGCGGGTGAAAAGCGGAACCAGGCGTTCCGAGTCGGGGGGACGCACAACGTAATTATCCAGATCGATCGATACCGGGGCATCCCGCCGAATGGTAACCAGATCCTTCGACAATTTGGCCATCTCGGCGTTTTCATGCAGGTTCTGCTTGCGCTTGGTCCCCTTCACCCGATCGATGTTTTCCAGTACGGCTTCCAGGCTGCCGAACTCCTGTATCAACTGGGAAGCGGTTTTCTCCCCGATACCCGGCACACCCGGAACATTATCGCTGGTGTCACCCGCCAATCCCATTACATCGATCACCCGGCCCGGTTCCACACCGAAACGCTCCAGAACCTCCGGCTCGCGGACAACCTTGTTTTTCCAGGTGTCCACCAGGCGAATTCGCTCGCTCACCAATTGCATGAAATCCTTGTCACTGGTGACGATTCGGACCTCATACCCCTCCCCGGCCAGCTTTTCAGCCAGCGTTCCAATCACATCATCCGCCTCGAAGCCCTCCAACTCGACAGCCGGGAAGCCAAAAGCCTCCACGACATCGTGGATCAAGGGAATCTGGGCGATCAGATCTTCCGGCGCCGGGGGGCGATTGGCTTTGTAACTCGGCAGTAAATCCTGGCGAAACGAACGTCGGGAAACATCGAACACCGGCACCAGCCAATAAGGTTGCTCTTCCCTTATCAGCTTCAACAGCATGGTGGTAAAGCCGTAGACAGCCTGGGTGGGCGTTCCGTCGGCCATACTGAGATTACCGCGAATTGCATGATAGGCTCTGAAGATATAGCCTGAGGAATCGATCAGGTATACCGTCCGGCCGCTTTGGTCACTCTTGTCATTCATGGTCCCTGCCTCGAATCAACCGTTAAAAGGTGGCTCATCCTAGAGCGAGTCGGAAGTGTGGTCAAGCGCTTTCCCGATGTGTTATAGTGACGAGATAAATTCCGGTCGGGCGGACAAACGCATGCCCGCCGAGAGCCATGAAAGGAATCGTTATGAAATGGTCCATCACCTACTGCACGTCTTGAAACTACAAACCCCGCGCCGACAGGTTGTCGGCGGAAATCAAAGCCCACGATCCGCAAGCGGAAATCGCCTTACACCCCGGCAGCGGCGGAGTCCTCGATGTCAGCCGTGACGGCGTTCTTGTTTTCTCGAAACACAAGGTTGGACGTTTCCCGCAAGATGGTGAAATAACCCGCGATCTCTAAGCGTTGACCACCCGGCTTCCCGGTATCGACACCTCGCCCGACGCATAGGGGAGAAAGATTTGCGCGAAAGACGCGCAATCGTTGCGCCCGACATGTAACTATGCTATAATAAAGTGTTTTTACAGAATGGAGCCTTCATGTCGGCGCTACTCGTCGAACCAGGACGCCGGGTGACGGTCCTCGTAGAGGGAATCGCAACCCGGCGAGCAATCGCAGCGACTTTGCTGCTTCCGGCATTGTTGTCACTTGTTTTGTATGCCAACAGCCTACCTAACGGATTCACCTACGACGACTTCCGTACCATCGTCGAGAACCCTTGTGTGAAAGGGGAGTTACCTCTTGGCGAATTGTTGAGCCGGGATGTGTGGTGCCTATCGGGAAGCGACGCCACCGGTTCCTGGCGACCGGTAACGGGGTTGCTTATGCGGATCGTCCATCAATCGATGGGGCTCAATCCTTTCGCTTTCCACCTGATCAGTCTGCTGTTGTATGCCCTGGTCACTTTCATGGCCGGTTTGCTGGCCTACCGCCTGACCCACAATCCGGCAGTCACCCTCATGACCGGCCTGCTATTCGCCGCTCACCCGGTTCACAGCGAAGCGGTCAACTCCATCTCCGCGACCTCGGACCTGCTATCGGCTTTTTTTGTTCTTTGGGCTACTGTCATATATGCCGGACTGCGTAAAACTCCGGCCGACATCTGGCAGCGAGGATGGGCGATCGGCTTGTTCATTCTGGCTCTTCTTTCCAAAGAAACCGGCATGACCTTACTGGGCATTTTTCTGGTTTTCGATCTGAATCTGATCATGAATCAACCCAAGAGCAATCTGTTCGCCCAACCCTCCAAAGGTTCCGCCGTTACCCATATGTGGACCCAATGGTTGATTCTCCTCTTGGTCCTGGCCGCCTATTTTGCTCTTCGCTATCACTTTTTCGAGGCCTTGACTCCGGCCATTCACCGTGCCGACACACCACTCGCCGGACAACCGGCGTCCGTCTATTTTTCGACGGCTCTCACCGCCATAGCGGAATACCTGCGTTTGTTGCTCTGGCCGTGGCGGTTGTCCATCGATTACTCGTTCAATCAGATTCCGCTTGTAACCTCGCTGTTTCATCCGAAACCGATCGGGATGCTGATTCTGCTACTGGGTGCCTTTGCACTCGCTGTCGCCTCCTTTCGACGCACCCCGATTCTGACCCTGGCCTTGTTGTTCAGCTTGATCACATTCGCTCCGGCAAGCAACCTACTCACCCCGCTACCCACCTTGGTAGCCGAACGCTTACTGCTCCTGCCGTCTTTCGGGCTCTGCCTACTATTAGGGTTGATTCTGGTCGAGTTACGCCGCCGCCTGCATCATCGGCAAGTTCAAGTTTTGGCTGTTTTACTGATTCTGCTGATCGCGAGCATGTCTTGGCGCATCATGACACGTAATCTGGATTGGCACGACAATCTATCCCTGTTCGAGTCCGCCGCCGAAACCACTCCACAAAGTTGGCGGGTGCAGGCCAATCTCGGCTGGTTCAGGCGCGTCGAGGGCGATTTTAATCAAGCTTTGCTGGCGTATGAAAAAGCCCGAACGATATCCGCCGAACGCGACAAGGCATTCCTCGATCGGGAACGCGCCATTTGCTATCATGGGCTGGGGGAATTCGAACAAGCCATCGAGCTCTATGAACAAACGTTGGCGCGCAACCCCCAAATGCCCGTTATGGCCGACTTACTCACCTTCGCCCGCGCTCGGCGCATTCCCGACAACCTGGCCGACCTCCCCCGCTGAAGCGCCCTCTTCTGCGGCAAGGCATTTCAATTCTAAGCTTTTCACCGTTTTCCACCCACTATAATTCGGCTTACGGGGTGCCATGGGCCAAGCCTTTGGCTTGCCCATGTTGTTTTCACGGGCAAACTTAACGGTTTAGCCCGTGCCACCCATCATCAATCGAAGATTATTCGAGACTCAATCAGAATTGAAACGCCCTTCTTCTGCCGCAAAGCCCTTGCACCCTCCCCCGAAACCCGTTATGCTGCGCGCCTTGACTGTCGCCAACGGAGACTGCCGTGAGCTCTATTCGTCGAACACAATCGCCAAACAGTTCCTCTTCCCGAACCATTCACTTCGTTTCGTTGGGATGCGCCAAAAACCTCGTCGATACGGAAGTGTTGCTGGGTTTGAGCGAACGAGCCGGCTGGACGATCGTCCCCGACCCGGCCGCAGCCGAAGCCATCGTGGTCAACACCTGCGCCTTCGTCGGCGACGCCAAAGAAGAGTCGGTTGACACGATTCTGGAAATGGCCGAGTTCAAACAGAGCGGTCGTTGCCGCATCCTGATCATGGCCGGATGTCTGGCGCAACGCTATGCAACCGATCTGACCGACGACTTGCCCGAGGTGGATCACTTCATCGGAACCGGTGACCTGTTGACGCTCGAACAGATTCTCATGGGTGAAGGGACGCGACTGCACATCGGCCGTCCGGGTTTTCTTCTGGACGCCGACACGCCTCGGCGGCTGGCCACTCCGCCCTATACCGCCAACATCAAGCTGGCTGAAGGTTGTTCCTGCGGCTGTGCCTTCTGCATCATTCCCAAGCTGCGCGGTCCGCAGAAAAGCCGTTCCATGGCCGACATCTGGCAGGAAGTCGAACAACTCAAGGCCCAAGGCGTGATGGAATTCAACCTGATCGCCCAGAATCTCAGCGCCTACGGCGAAGACCGCCGCGACGGGGCCTCGCTGGCCAAACTGATCGAGCATCCCTCCCTAGCCGAAGGCTCTCACTGGACGCGTCTGCATTACCTTTATCCACACTGGGTAAACGATGACCTCCTGCAGGCCATGGCCGACAGCGAGGCCGTCCTGCCTTACATCGACATGCCGATCCAGCATATCGACGACACCATCTTGAAAGCCATGCGCCGACGCGATGACGAACAGACCACCCGCTTGGCCCTGGAGCGCGTGCGGCACCATCTACCCAATGCCGTTTTGCGCAGCACGGTCATCGTCGGTTTTCCCGGCGAAAGCGATGCACAATTCGAGAAACTGCTCGCGCTGGTGGAAGATGGCTATTTCGACCGTTTGGGAGCCTTCGCCTATTCCCCGGAAGAAGGCACAACGGCAGCGCGCATGGCGGGACAGATCGACGAAGAGGTTAAGGCGGAACGCCTGGAGAGTCTCATGGAAGCGCAACGTAAGGTATCGCGCCAACGGCTAAGCCGCTTGAAAGGCAAAGTGGTGGACACCCTGATCATGGGTGAAAGCGCTGAACACGAGCTGCTGACCGTCGGTCGATTCTGGGGGCAGGCGGCCGATATCGACGGCGTCACCTATATCAGCGATGGCGAAGCGCAAGCAGGCCGCATCGTTCCGATCACGATCACGCATACCCACGACTACGACGTGGTCGGCAAAATACGCAAGCGCCTTCCCAAGGGTCACCGCCTCGGTCCCACCTGATCCACCGAATTAAAGCCACATCCGCGGCCTTTACACATTCTGATGGGCCTGCTACCATACTTTCGGGATGCTCTCTTTTTAAGTGGAATCGCGCTCAAGCGAAAAAACGGGGATGATTGGGAGAGGCGTTTTCGCTCCTAAAGGGAAACATGAACGGACGGCTGTTGCCGTTTTTACGGAAAGGAGAAACCCATGCCGAAAATTGGAGTGGTTCTGTCGGGCGCGGGATTTATGGATGGGGCCGAGATTCACGAAGCGACTTTGACCTTGCTTCACCTCGACCGCGAAGGAACCGAAATCATCTGCATGGCCCCCAATGCCGACACCATCGAAGTTATCGACCACGCTCGTAAAGAGCCGACCAACGAAAAGCGCAATGTCCTGGTGGAATCGGCGCGCATCGCACGCGGCCAGATTATTGATATCGCTCAGATTTCCGCTGACGAACTGGATGCCCTGATCTTTCCGGGCGGTTTCGGAGCGGCCAAAAACCTGTGTAACTGGGCGACGAAAGGACCCGATTGCACGGTCAATGCCGATGTCGAACGCCTGATTACCGACATGCACCGTCAACACAAAGCGATCGGCTTCATCTGCATCGCGCCCGTTCTGGCCGCCAAAGTGCTGGGATCATACGGGATTCAACTAACGATCGGCACCGACGCCAACACGGCAGCGGCCATCGAAAGCACTGGGGCAAAGCATGTCATGGCCACCGTAGATCAAGCGGTATTCGACAACGAGCACAAAATCGCCAGTTGCCCGGCATACATGCTCGGACCGTCCATTCATCCGGTTAGTCTGGGAATCGAGAAGCTGGTAAAGCAGATCCTGACTTGGGCTAACTAGCCTGAACCACATAAAGAAATTGCGCGTTCCCAAAGCAGGTTACGCGCAACAAAGACCGCTCGGCAAGAGCGGCCAAAGCCCAAACGCCCGCAGGCGATATACTCAAGAATCGAGGTGAATGGACTGGACCCCCAAGAATTGGGTAGTCGGAGCGAGGCGGAAATTACTGTCTAAATAGACCTGAATCGCCTGTTTGGCATTCAACTCAAGCTCGCTCAACGAATCACCGCTGGTCATGCAACCCGGTAATTCCGGCACGACCGCCGTCAGCATTCCCGATTCGTGATCCCGTCCGATCACCAATGTGAAATTCTTCATCGTCACATTCTCCCCTGGTCTGCCAAAATTCTGACTTAAGTATCCTCTATTGAATGTACATCGATTATATCTGAAATTTTGCAAAATTCAACATTAATTTTTCAGAATAATGAAAATTTCGTCCCTATATCAGTACAACTCATACATATGCAAAACAATTCGTTCGTCAAGATTGTGACGATATGAGACCTTAAAGTTGAGATTCTCTCCGCCGGAACCCAATTTCGTCCGGTTTTTGACGACTGCTTTAACTAACTGTTATTATTTGTTATTATTCGCAATTGAAAGCCGTATTCGTTTCCGATTATCGAAAATCGCAAACCTTGGCGCAACCCCGTCGACTAAACCAAACGATCGTTCTCGATCCGGCTTGACAAACTTCGACAATCTGAAGCCAGCACTGCATAATTACACTATAATTCTTTACATGAAGGCTCCTTTTACTTAATATGGAGTGTCATGATCGATAATGGATTGATGTTTGCGGACGTTTGAAGGAGTACACACCATGCCATCCAGACTGTTCGGCTATTGGATTGCCGCTTTGTTCCTTTTTCTGGCTGCCTGTAACGGTCCTCCCACTATCACTGTCGACGGTGAATGTCTGACCGACGCCCAGTGCCCGGAAGGCTACGTCTGTAACGATGATTACGCCTGTGTCCCTGGACCCGGCATGCAGGGCGACTTCGATTTCGCCCCCAATCCCGATGGCGACCAGAACGAGAATGACATCCCGGATGGCGATACCGACGGTGATTTCTCGGATGGCGACACCGATGGCGATCTCGTGGATGGTCCGGATGTGGATGGCGACACCGACGGGGACCAGGTCGATGGCCCGGATACAGATGGTGATATCGATCAAACCGCCGAATTGATTTCATTCTTCATTTTGCCGGCCTCCCCCACCGAAGAAGGCGTGCGCCTGCTTCTGCGTACCGAAGCGACTACCAGCGATGGCCAAGCCGCGCTCTACAAATTCAGCTACCGGCGAGGCCCCTCCGCGTGGATGGATATAGTCGATTTCTCTCCGTCTTTCAGCATCTCTTTCCGTCCCGACATCCCCGGTCTCTACACCTTCCGCTGCCAGATTCGACATCCGCAGTCTGTAAACCCGAACGGCTTCGATGACGATGCTACGGTCCAACACCAGGTGATACCGGAGGGCACGGATGGGGACATCGATGGCGATATCGAGCCCGACGACGACATCCCCTGGCCCAAAGCGGAAATTGTCTGGTTCAATGTCGAACCGCCCCAGGGCTATGTCGGTCAAAACATTTTCCTGAATGTCTACGCGGTAAGCCCCAACTCCGTCGAGTATCGCTATTCGGTTCGTGCTCCGGGCCAAACCTGGCAGGTTGTCCAGGATTATCCGGGGAGCCCGGCGATCGACTATACCCCCGAATCTGAAGGCACTTACCGTTTGCGTATCGAAGTTCGCGACAGCGAGTCCCTCGATCCATACGGCTACGACGACCGCCGCACCGTACTCTATGAAGTGGAAGCCTTCATCGACGGCGACATCGATCCCGATGAACCCTACAGCTGCCAGACGGCATGCGTGCATGCGGATGAATGCGGCTATCTCTACTCCGGTTCGCTTTTCGGCGCCAATGTCTACGAATGCACGGATCTCTGCGAGTCATACGGACTCGGTCCCAACCAACTGGAATGTTTGTCCACCGAAGATTGCAGCGACCTTTACAACTGCGTCAACGTGGTAGACGGCGATGAGGATGACGACGTGATCGACGGCGACATCATCGATGGCGATATCGATCCCGACGATCCCTATACCTGCAAAACGGCCTGCCTACACGCAGAGGATTGCGGATTTCTTTATTCCGGCTCGTTCTTGGGCGATAACGTTGAAGACTGCATCGACCTCTGCGAAGATTACAACTTGGCACCCGATCAGATTGAATGCTTCTCCACCGCCCCCTGCAACGAACTCATCGATTGCCTGACCGTCGACGGCGACATCGATGGAGACACCGACATTGTTTGCGACGATGCCAACCCCTGCACGCGCGATTATCTGAACTCCCAAGGCGACTGTAGCTTCGATCCGTTGCCCAACGGCTCCTCCTGTAGCGATGGATTGGTTTGCACGGAGGGAGATCTGTGTTACTTCGGTCATTGCGTCAGTTTGGAACTGGATTGCGACGACGACAATTCTTGTACCGACGATTTCTGCACCGAACCCACCGGCTGCTCCTCGACAGTCCTGCCGGACGGCACCCCCTGCGAAACCAACGATCCCGACATTCCGGAAGGCATCTGTGCAAGTGGAATCTGCAGCGCTTGGCCCCGAGCCGTGATCAACGACTTCTACGGAGATCCGGCCGACGAGGCCTTCCTGGGCGAAACGATCAACCTGCGTATCCGTTCCGAATCTCCGCCCCCTTACATGTACTATCGTATCGATGTTCGTCGGGCCGGTGAAGGCTGGGTCACGCTGATGGACTTCCCCGGTTATTACACGGCCGAATGGAACCCCTCGGAAACCGGAAGCTATGAATTGCGGGCGCGGGTGTTCCATCCCGATTCGCTGGACCCGCGCGGCTACGACGACGAACGTATCATCACCTACGAAATCAGCACCGATTGGCCCAAGGCCAAAATCACGGATTTTTACGCAGACCCGGCCGACGAGGCTGCGGTAGGCGAAACGGTCAGCCTGCGCATCCGCTCCGAATCCCCGCCGCCCTACATGTACTATCGCATCGATGCACGGATTGAGGGCGGAGAATGGATGACCGTGATGGATTATCCGGGATATTTCCAGAAGGACTGGAGCCCGGAATCTCCGGGCAACTACCAGTTGCGGGCACGTGTGGTACACCCCGATTCGGAAGATCCGCGCGGCTATGACGACGAAGCCTTCCTAAGCTACACCGTTAGTGCCGACTGGCCCAAAGCCGTTATCAACGACTTCTACGGAACACCGGACGAAACAGCCGATCTCGGTGAAATGGTCAGCCTGCGCATCCGTTCCGAATCCCCGCCCCCTTACATGTACTACCAGATCGAGGCACGCCTGGAGGGCGGTTCCTGGACTACGATCATGGCCTACCCAGGCTATTTCCAGCACGACTGGACTCCGGGTGAAGCTGGCAGCTATGAGTTGCGGGCACGCGTGGTACATCCCGATTCCGAAGATCCGCGCGGATACGACGACGAAATGATCATTCCCTACCAAGTCGTCGGATCGTGGCCTGCCGCTCGCATCACCGATTTCTATGGAACCCCGGACGGCAATGCCGACTTCGGCGAAGCCGTCAGTCTGCGCATCCGCTCCGAATCTCCACCCCCCTACATGTACTATCGCATCGATATGCAGTTCGAAGACGGCGACTGGGTAACCCTTATGGATTATCCGGGCTACTATCTCTATAGCTGGGCGCCCACCCAGGCGGGGAACTACCGATTGCGAGCACGAGTCTTCCACCCGGACTCGGAAGACCCACGCGGCTACGACGATGAAATGACCATCGAATACCGCATTTCCGCCGACTGGCCCACCGCCGACATCGTCAGTTTCAGCGCCGCCCCCCCCGATCAAGCGCAGATCGACGATCCCGTGGCGTTGTCCATTTCAACCGATCCAGCCAGCCCCATTCATTACCGAGTCGATTATCGTCTCGACGGAGGGCCTTGGCAAAACCTGATGGACTACCCTGGAGCCAGCAATATCGTATGGACCCCGGAAGCCGCAGGACAATACAATCTGAGAGCCCGCGTTTTACATGCCGAATCGGTCGACCCCACCGGCTACGACGATGAAGTCGTCCTGGATTATTTGGTTTATCAGGAAGTGGATGGAGATACCGACGGCGACCTGCCGGTTTACGATTGCCACAGCGCCTGTAGCCGCATCGAGCTTTGCGGTTACCTGGGAGCCGGATTGCCCTTCGGCGATACGATCGAAGAGTGCATCGATTTTTGTGAAGATGCCGCCTTGGACAGCGCCGTTCTGGCTTGCCTGAGTCTGGAAGATTGCAACACGCTCTGGAACTGCCTTGAAGTCGTGGATGGGGACATCGACGGCGATACGGATGAACCGCTCGACCGTGACGGCGACGACGTACCGGATGTGGATGACAACTGCCCGTCGCACTACAACCCGCAACAGGAAAATTCCGACCGCGATCTTTTAGGCGATGCCTGCGACAACTGCATATATGCAGCCAACCAGAATCAACTCGATTCCGACAACGACGGTCTCGGCAACGCCTGCGATCCGACCGCTTTCGACCCCAACGCCTGTGCGGAGGTCGGTTGTTCCGACGACAGTTCCTGTACTAATTACGGTTTGCTGTGTTTGGAAAATATGGGGATCTGCTCGCGGGATTGCGGCGGCGGCAGCGACTGCCCCAAGCCGTGGACCTGCGGGTCCGACGGCTACTGCGCCTGTCCCGACGATCCGCCCGACTGTCCGGTAATCTGCAGCACCGACACCCAATGTTCGAACGACCTGCCCTTCTGTGCCGACGTTTACGGTTTCGATGAGGTCAAGGAATGTTCGAAAGCTTGCGATACCGACAGCCAATGCCCCTCCGGCTACCGCTGCCACTACGGCAACTGCGTCTGCGATTATTTGTCTAACGATCGCTGCGTGCAGTCGGAATGTAGCACCGACGCCGAATGCACCGAACAAGGCTGGAATGAATGCCTGTTCGTCGAACCGCTGGGCATGCAATGGTGCACGCAATCCTGCGGCAACGACCAGGACTGTCCCGACATGTCGTCTTGTTTTGAGGGATATTGTCTGTGCGAAGAATTACCCCCACCCGAGTGCAACTATGGCAGTTGTTTCACCGATGAAAACTGCTGGAGCATTTATGGGTCGCAATCCTACTGCACCGGGGAGTGGTGGCCGCTGTTCGAACGCTACTGTACGCAAAGCTGTGTCACCAATATCGAATGTATCGAAACATTCGGCGCGGACTTCATTTGCGATACAGGAGAATGTCGCTGCCGCGAATAAGGGATTCGATCTGAATCCGCCGTTCAATCGTCACACGCGCGTCTCGCCGTCCATCCGGGAGACGCGCGTTTTTTGAGGAGTCCGATGAAACTCTTCCATCGCCCCGTTCGCCGTGTCGATCCTCGTCGCGTGGTCCTGACGCCCGAACAGGTCAAAGAAATCGAAGACACCCGTCTGTTCTATCAGGCCCTCAAGCGACCCGCTGTCGTCACCTACACACTTCTGGGCCTGTTGATCGCATTCTGGGGACTAAGCCTGATTTGCGGAGCCGACAACGACCCGGAAACTCTGGTGCGCATGGGCGCCAAGATCAATACCTTCATCGACAACGGTCAACCCTGGCGATTGGTTTCACCGATCTTCCTGCACTTCGGAATTTTGCACATCCTGTTCAACGGCTATGCGCTTTACCTGCTCGGACGTATCATCGAAAACCTGTACGGCAAACGACGTTTTATCGTCTTGTTTTTCGTTTCCGGTATCGCCAGTATCGCCGCCAGCTATGTCGGGTCGCCCATCATGTCGGTCGGCGCTTCTGGAGCGATTTTCGGCTTACTGGGAGCCGGTGCGGTGGTGGGATTCAAATATCGCGAGGCTATTCCACCCGCCTTCCGCCGATTCTTCGGTCGTGGCCTACTCCCCTGGATTCTGCTCAACCTGGGTCTCGGTTTGGTCATCGAAGGGATCGACAACTACGCCCACGTCGGCGGCCTCATCGCGGGCGGGCTGACGGCTTTGATGCTGCAAGCACGCTTGCCCGGCAGCCCAAAAGAAAAAATACTCAATAAAATCGGACAAAGCGTGCTTGCGGTCGCATTTGCCGGATTGGCCTTGGTCACGATCGCCCTTATGCTCAACAATATTTTCATCAGCCAGCACCTACCACTGCCCGCTTCCTGGTCCAGCTTTCATGTGGCCAATACCCCCATCAATGGAATGACCCCCGATAATCTGCAAGCCATTCCCAACGAAGAAATCCAGCAGGGCGTTCAATTTGTCGATCGATCCTCGGGTTTCTGGATAGCGGCGGAGCTGGAAAGCGAGAAAAACCTACCGTTGAGCGCCCTGATCGACGACCTGAAACGAGAGGTTGTCCAAGGGAACGAGATCAACCAGCGGAGTTTCCACATCCTGGAGCAGGTTACCGGCCACCTTGGCGGCAAAGAAGCCGTCTACGCCCGCATCACCTTCGAGCTGGTCGATCATCCACTAGAGTACGAATTGGAACTCTGGATGGCCCCCACCTCCGATGGACTCGTCTCGGTTAGTTGTTCGGCGCCGAAGATGTTTTACGCAGCCTATGAAGGTTGGTGTGCACACTATGTGGAATCAATGAAAATTTAGAATCGGTCGTGGCGAGTTTTTCTGAATGGAAGGCGGATCGATCCTTTGATCAAGAACGAGAACGGAACAGACGTTCGAGAGTACGTCCCAACGCATCGCCTAAAGCGGGCATTTTAGGGAACAGTAAAACCGCCACGGTTACCACCAAAACCATGACCCACTCCTGCACTGTCATGCTTTTTTTCCTTTCGTTTTGGTGTTTTCCATAAGCTTTTCCACTTCGCTGTGTATCAAATCGAACTTGGCGCGCATTTCCTTGAAATTCTGCCGACGCCCAACAAACAGTTTAACATCACCCCTGTAAAATGCATGCGATTCCTTGATAAGGATCGCCAAGCGTTCCAAGATAAATTCATCGGTAAGATTCGCGCCGGGGATCGCCAAGGCGCAAGAAGCCGCTTTCATATCTTCCAAAGTGGTGAAAATGCGCTCAACCAGGCGAGCGTAAGTCATGTTGTTGAATTGCTCGAACGGTCCCAGACCAAACAGCAGCAACCGAGCCGCGCCGAAACGTTGGTTGACGGTCGTCAGAACACGCTCGCCGCCGGTGCCATCCAACTCGCGCTTGACGATCATCGCCGACAAACGCCCGTTCAGGCGCCAATCCGCCAGGCCGTTCAGCCCTCGCAATGGCCGCTCATCGGCAAACAGGCTCAAGACCAGCACGTCTTCCTCAAGCCGGTCCAGCTCCTCCAGGCTTTCGACTGCCAGGATCATGCGTGGCATACGATCAGCCTTTTTCGATTCCTTGAGAGATCTTGTCGAGAACGCCGTTGATGAACGAGCCCGAGTCCTCGGAGCCGAACTTCTTCCCGAGTTCGATCGCCTCGTTGATGGAGACACGTTTGGGGATATCGTCAAGAAGCAACAATTCATACACGGCCAGGCGAAGGATATTCCGATCCACCAAAGCCATCCGGTTGAGTTTCCAGTTTTTTGAACTGGCCTGGATTTCCTGGTCAATCCGGTCTTTGTTCGCCGACACGCCTTGAATCAGCATATCGGTGAACAAACGGATTTCTTCCAAACGATCCGGATTTTCCGAGATCGGCTCGAAATTCATCCAATACAGACTGACCGCCTGCTCAACCGTCACGGGGTTGGACTCCATCTGATACAAAATCTGGAGTGCGCAAATCCTGGACGTGCGTCGACTGCCCATGGGCTTCACCTGATGTCAAAAATCCGATTTCGACCTTGCCTGGTCTTCGTACAACTCTTACAACTCTTTATAAAGATTCGCCATTTCGATTACGGCCATGGCCGAATCAAAGCCTTTGTTGCCCGATTTGGTTCCGGCACGCTCGATGGCTTGCTCAACCGTATCGCAGGTAAGCACGCCAAAGGAAATCGGCAGCATGGATTCCATCATCACCTGCGCGACACCCTTGGAAACTTCGGCCGCCACATAGTCGAAATGCGGCGTTCCACCCCGAATAACGGCTCCCAGGCAAATCAGCGCATCGTAGTTGCCGCTAGCGGCGGCTTTCTTCAAAACAGCAGGAATCTCAAAGGCTCCCGGCGTTTTGATCACGACGATGTCGGTGGCTTGCGCACCGTGACGCACAAGTGCGTCCGTTGCGCCTTCCAACAGTTTTTCCGTGATAAAGCTATTGAAACGGCCAACGATAATCCCAATCCGCAGGCCCTTGGCGTCCAGCGCTCCTTCAATGGTCTTGCTCATCGTATTCCCTCGTTCGTGAATATCAGCCGGAGCTATTTACCAGTCTCATAGCATTCTTGAGGCCGACCTGCAACTATTTTCGGTCCGGATCGTGCGATTTACATTGATTTCAAATGGTTGGAGAGATTTTCGATTTTTGCCTATCCTGGAAAAATGGGGGAAATCGAATGGTGGGAGAATTGAAACGAAGCATACTGGGATAAGGCGGCGTCCTGCTCGATCCGTCAAACGCGTTGGAATTGAAAGAAGTTAAAAAGCCTCAAAAATTTGATGAGCGTAAATCAGATAAAATAACTCTGCGTCTTTACGCGTTTTTGGAACGATCACGCCTTCCGGCATCCAGGTTGATTCCTCGACCACAAAAAACCGGCCCTCAAGGTCTTTAAAAAGCGTATAGCGCACCGCGTCACCCTCGGTGGGAAAATTCGACCACTCAGCCCCGGCCAGCTTGATCGCCCTTTCCGTATCGTAATGGTTTCCATCGATGGTCTGCTTCATCATTTCTTCTCCCCTTACCTTTTCGGCTCCCACTTCAACCCCTTACAAATAAGCGGAAACCTCAGCGCAGCCCCTTGCGCCTTCCCCCACACGATTTGTCAACCGCACCGAATACCCGACGACCCAACTCCCTGACAAAGTCATAGAGAGTTTACGTTTACTTCGCAATATTTAGGTTTAATGTGCTCGAAAATAATCGATCCTCAAACCCAATTTTGATTGTTACATGACCACCGACAAATTGTCAAGTTAAAAAGGCTTATCGACAAACCTGTAAGCTGCTGTTATCACTTAACTACACCAGTATCCTTGCGCGATCGGCATCGACATCCCGGTTGATGAATATGCTTGAATTCGATAGGGTGAGAATGCTATGGTAAAAAGTGTTTCCATTACGGACGATTCAAAGGAACCGCCACCATGAAACTCCGGCCACATCATTTGTTTTGTTTGCTGGCCTATTCAGGCAAAGGCTATTCACCCGCCTTTATTCAGGCGTGCGAGCGTCTGCAAACCCGGTTTTTGGCCGGTGAAACAGCCACACTGACATTGAAAGCGGATGATTTGTGCAAGGCTTGTCCGCACATGGACGAACACGGCTGCTGCCTATCGCCCAACATACAAGTTACCGCTGACGAACTCGACCAGCGCGTCCTCACACTACTTGGCTGGCGAGCGGGCGATTCCGTCACGGTCGATCTCCTGCGCCGCTGGCTGACGCGCTCGCCGGGGGCCGACCTGGCCTCCGTTTGCTTAGGCTGTTCCTGGCGCGATACAGCCGACTGCCCACGGGTCATTCGCGAACGCTTGGTCATGAGCGCCCCAGCCGACGACTGGAGCTGAATCCCTTCGTTGAGCACCTCTCCCGAAAACCGATTTTCCCTTTGATTCCAAGTGTAAACATGCTATATAGCTGGAGCTTTTCGTTGTTGTTGTAGGCTCTTATATTAGAAATAAACGGCCAACTGGGAATGCACAGCCAACACGCATCCAAAAAACCGCTATTGACACTCGGGGCTGCCGCGTTATTGGTTACGCTGGCGCTTTGGTCGATTTACTTCCACCACAGCCTTACGGCGCAAACCCCAAGCGTAGGGGATTGGCAGGCAGCAGCGGGTCTGATACAAGAGCAAGCGAAGCCGCAGGACGCCGTGGCGGTCGTTCCCTTCTGGGCGACAACCGGCGAACAAGCCTTTGTCGAAGCCGGGCTTGTTCCGCATTATGTTCGCCGGGTCAGCCAGGAAGACTGGCCCAACGTCTCGCGCCTGTGGGTCGTGTCAAGCCATGACCGTTTCACCGACCGTGCCGACTTCATCGAGCAAGGCGCCATCCCCGTTAAACGATATTTTGCCGGACCGATCGAAATCGAGTTGTTGGCGTTGCCCAAGCCCAGTCCGGCTTTCGACTTCGTTCAACATCTGGCCGAGGCGGATGTCTACACCACTCGTAACGGAAAGACGACCACCTGCTTGCCCTTTGTCCCCGAAGAAAAGCGTTTCCGCTGTTCGCCGCGTCTCAACTGGCATTACGTCGGCGTTCTTCCGATGGAAATCGGCGATGCCCGGCGTGAAACCATCTGGGCCCACCCGGTAACGGGAACCAAAATCCATATCGTTTTCGAACGGGTACCCGCCTCCCAACAGCTGGTCTTGCGCCACGGGTTGACCCTCTATGCCGTTGCGGAACCGAAAGGGAAACCGGTTTACATCGATGTACTCGTGGATGGCCGGAAACTTGGCCAAGTCCTGCAACCCAACACGAGCGGTTGGCTACGTAGCGAATTTGATCTGAGCGAAATCTCAGGAGATGTGCACCGCATTGAGTTGGTCGTCCATTCCCCGCACGACGGACGACGGCATTTCACCTTTACCGGCTTTGCGAAGTGAGGACGAACGCATGATACTCTTTCGCATTCGCCCGAAAATGAAGAAAACCCGGATCGTACCGATCCTGCTGACGGTATTGGCGGCTCACTTCGTCTGGATCGCCGCTACCTGGGACGGAATGGGCTATACCAAGGACGAAGGCTATTATTTCGCCGCCTCGCGCGACAACTACGGCTGGGTCAAAACCTGGGTAAGCAGCACGCTGAAGGGCAATCCACTGACCGCTTTCAGGCAGCCCGTCGTCGATCGTCACTGGCGTAATAATCACGAACACCCGCCCTTTTGCAAAACCATGCAGGGTTTGAATCACCAGATCTGGTATGACTGGCTGGGCTGGTTCAACTACGGCAACAGCCACCGGATGAGCACCTGGGTCTTCACAGCGGTGATGGTGCTGTTCATGGTGCTGCTCGTCACCGAATGGCTGGGGCTGCCCTATGCCCTGTTCGCCGTACTGCTGCTGTTCACCCTGCCGCGCGTCTTTTTCCATACGCACCTCAACACTTTCGATATGCCGGTGGTGGCCGTCTGGTTCATCACCATTTATGCCTTCCGCCGCGGCATGGAATCGCATCGCTGGGCCTGGCTGACCGGCGTTTTGCTGGGCGTCGGGCTTGCCACAAAGAACAATGCCTATTTCCTGCCTGTTGTCTTTGCAATCCTCTATCTGGTGTCGACCTATCGGAAAGACTTTTTCCGTTCGCTCGCGTCCATTCCGCTGTCACTCAAAAGCGCTCGCAAGTGGAAGTTACTACTTGGGTTTGGACTGATCGCGGCTCCGCCATTGGCTTTATTGGGCGGTCTCGGAGTTTTTAAAACCGTCGTACTCCTCGACCTGTTGCTCATCAACCTGCTGTTGGCCTTCCATTGCCTGCGCCCGCATCCGACCCTCCCGAGACATATCGCACCGATTCTGCCGCCGCTGTTCACCGCTCCCCTGGTGTTCTTCATGTTGTGGCCCTGGATCTGGTACGACACCGCCCCGCGTCTCGCCAATTACTTCAACCGGCATTTGAATCCTCCGGCTTGGGAAACCTACTACCTGCACGACATCGTGGTCAACCCGCCTCCCTTCGCCTGGCATTACCCGCTGGTGATGAGTGGATTCACGATCCCCGCCGGGGCTTTGTTCCTTATGCTGGCCGGTCTGGCGGTTCTGCTTTTCCACGGCTATTTCGCCGCGCCGCTGCGTTGCCTGTGGACTCGTATACGCGGCCTTGAATGGACCCAGCCTGAAGCGCTGTTAACGCGGCATCCCAGCCGTAACGCCCACCCGGTGGTAGACAGCCGTTTCGACCAATGGCTGATCGTGGTCAACATCGCCTTACCCATCCTGATCATCATGAATCCCAAAACGCCGATCTACGGCGGCACCAAACATTGGATGACCGCCATGCCATACCTGTGTATCGCGGCCGCAATCGCTCTGCGTGGAATGGTGGCGCGCCTCAGCCCCTTGCTGCCGGGTCTACGACAAAAATGGGCGGGTGTCGCCGTGGGGCTTGTTCTGGGCCTGGCCGCCGTGGTCCCCGGCTTGGCGGGCATCGCCCACACCCATCCCCACACTCTGAGTTATTACAACGAGTTGATGGGTGGGTCCATCGCCGCACCGGAAGTCGGGATGCAACGCACCTTCTGGGCCGCCTCCAGCCGCGCCGTTTTGCCCTATCTCAACGAAGAAGTTCCACACAACGGGCGCATCTGGTGGAACAACACCCCCCACGATTCTTTCAACGCCTATAAAAAAGACGGCTTCCTGCGTGCCGATATCCGCCGGGCGAATCGGATCGAAAACGCCGATTTCGCGGTCATGAATCATTGGAAATTCTACACCGACGGCATTTACCTGCTACGCCAGGCTTTCGGTGCCCGATACGCCGAACACTGGACGGATATCGACGGCATGCCGCTGACGGAAGTCTTTCGCAATCACAATAAGATACCCGACGCCCGCGACAAAAACGCGAGACCGAGCCGTCGCCCACAGTCGCCCAAACCCTGATACATCCGCCGACGCAACGCATTTTTTCAGGAAGTTTCAATGGCCAAAGAACGACAGAAACCCACTCAACCCCGCCGTCCCTTTTACGACGAACCGGGCTACACCCGCTGTAATCCGTATCTGCTCCGAGTCAAAGAGCAGTTTCCCGAACGACTCGTCCATCCCTGCGAAGCCATGGAACGCCGGGGGCATTGGGATGATTGGTGTCAAGGTCGTCCGCTGCACGTGGAAATCGGACCGGGTAAGGGACGCTTCATCACGGAATACGCACTGGCCAATCCGGAGGTATGCGTTCTCGGAATCGAGATCAAGTTTCGCCGGGTTTACAAAGTGGCCAAACGGCTGACTCAGGCCGGCGCGACCAACGCCTTCATGCTGCGCTTCGACGCGAATTTCCTACCTTTCATCTTCGCAGCGGGCGAATTGAGTAAGGTCATGGTTTTCTTCCCAGATCCGTGGGCGGCCAAAGAACGGCAACGCTACCGGCGCATGGTGGATGGTCCCTTTCTGGAAGCCTTGACCGATCTGCTGGTATCCGGCGGACGCTTCGAACTGAAAACCGACCACCAGGAACGCTTCGGAGAATATCTCGACGATCTGCGCAACAGTCCGCTGCAGCTTCTCGCCGAAACACGCGATCTCGCCCACAGTTCCTACGTCGAGCACAACATCCGCACGATTTTCGAGAGAAAATTCGACGAACGCGACATTCCCGCCTGCTATATGCTGGCCGAAAAGCCCTGAAGCGAAAGCAGATTTAGTCAGGCATGTGCCGGACGAGGATCGTCCGTTTCGTCAGCCGAGGTGGGTTCGCCTAGATAACGTTCAATGAAATCACCGAGATAGTGACGATTCTCCAAGGCGCGCCGCCGGTATGAGGCGTGAGCGCGACGCACCCGCTCTCGCAATTCGTCTCTGTCGGCCAAAGCCGTTTCCGTGCGTTCCGTCAGCCATTCATCCAGCTTGTAGGTATTGGGCGTGCGCCCGTCTGGGGAAAGATAGTCGAGGAAATACGGACTCATGCGGGCCTCGCGAAAGCAATTTTCCAAACGCGGATCATTGCTGACACCGATCATGGGAACCCCGTTCACACAAGCCAGAACGGCGGCATGCACCCGCCCCGCCACAACCAAACCTGCCGCCGACACAAGCGCCAGGATGTCGTCAAGCCCGTTATCGCTGATGGTCACCAACCGTGCGCGATGGCGCGCGCGCATGGACTCATGGATTTTCCTGGCCGCCACGTCATCGGTGAAACGCAACGTCATGAGCACCACGTTGGCGTCGTAGCGCTCGACCAAACCATCGGCATAGGCCGCCATCTGACGCACGTAGCGAAGCCGGTGCAACAGTCGCTCGGGCGTAGCTCCAACCGCGCTCCAAAGGGGTCGCAAACCCAGCTTTCCGTTTTTTTCACGGCGGTCACGGCCACCGAAAACCGACTTGGGCAAAATGGCGATCAACGGACGCGCCTGGGGATCGAGGCGGAAACGCGCTAAAACCTGGTCGCGAAATGCCGGATCGGGTGGTGCAACCAAGTAACTGCTATCGGCGGTGCAAAACAATTCATTCGTGACGCCGTATGACTTCAGGTACTGTATATCATTGGGACAATTTACGGTAACAAGTCCGGCTTGACTAATCAGACGGCGTAACAGGCGACGCCGCGAACTACCCAGTTCAGCCACCTCATGACCGTAAGCGACGATGCGTTTACCCATCAGGTGAGCCAATTCAAGCCACGCCGTCCAACCCATTTCTTCCAGAGCCGAGTCCCGCTCGTCCCAGGTATCGTTCTTGGCCACCAACATCAAATCGCTATCGCGCAGCCACGAACGTGGATCGGCCAATTGCAGCGGAGAACTGACTTCCAATTCTTGTCCATTTACATATAAACCGGAGGATAAACCATTGAGGCGGGCCACCAGACGAACCCGGCCGAGACGATCGCCCAACACGTGCTCGACATCTCGCAAGATCGTGCGAGCTTTCAGACGCGCAACCCCATCCCAGGCGTTCCCGATCATCACCAGCAGAACATTCACTTGGCCATGTACAACCACGACAACTCCTTCCCCTCAAGGCTGAACGAGTATAACGCTGAGCGTCATGGCCTGCAAGGCATGATTGCACCTTTTTCGTTGTTTAGGCATTTTCGATGTTTTTTAAAACTGGACGCGCGTGCTTGAGATCGACCCAAGCAGACCTCATTTATTACAAAATTTCGAAGGAAAACGAGGGATTTTCGGCCGTGAGCCGGAAGATGTAATCCGGCAGTTCTTGCTGTTGCCCATCAGCCGAAAGAACCACCGGCAGCAGGTCGCGTTCAAGTGGGAGATCATCCATCTCGACCATCCAAGTACCGCCATCTTCTTCCATAAAGTCCCAAGCCGGCAGATCGAAACCGGTCTCGACATCTTGCAAAGTCAGGCGGTCACCGGAGGCGTTGGTCGCTGAAACCGTCAACACGCCGGTCGGCTGGCGCTGTAAAGTTAGGGTCAGATCGCGAACTTCATCCGCATCCAGGTTCACGGAAAGCGGCTCAACGGGCCGATAGGTCCGAAGAGGCGGTTCGTCTTGCACAAATAAAACGGCATCGAAGAGACGAGCTTCACCGGAGTCGACTTCCAGGGTCACAACCAGGCTGTCGGCGGGGTTTTCGCTGGATAGGCTTTCCTGATGCACGATGGAGTCCATATCGTCGGCACTGACACGCAACTCGAACTTGGCTCGGCTGCCATCTACCCACTCCCCTCCGGCGATTTGGCCACTGGAAAGACGGGCGGTGGGAGTCTGGTCACGGGGCAGATCGAGTGTGAGGGTTACGGCGCTTTGATCGGGTCCGGACGCGACAAAGCAACCCGCCAGAAGCAGGCACAAAAGGCTCGATAACGCCAACCGAACGATCCAATCGAAATACTGCATGTCAATCTCTCAGTTTGACCCGCACGGTGACACGCGCCTGACCGTGCTCGCCCGCCACATCGGGAGGATTGTCAATCGCGTCGACCGCTCCGCCGGAGCCCCCGGCGGAATCCAGACAAATCGCTTCGCCACCGCCCCCACGTTCTTCCGTATCCGACCCGCCGCTCAATCCGCCGGTTTTCTCGCCCGTCGCGACATTCTCCGCCGGTTTGTCGAAGGCCAAAGGCGCAAGCGGTCCAACCAATAAAGCCGCAGCGGGAGACCAGCCACACAAATCCGTTTGGCTATCGATCTCCCACGATCCGTTTTGCCAACGCAAAGCCAGCGGGGCGTCCGCGTCGAAAACAGTTTCCCCGGCCGTCGCCCGCGAATCGACTTTAAGACACAAACGAGCACGATCGGACGTGATTTCTGCAACGGCGCAACCGGTCAACTGAAGAGGTACCGCATCCAGACCAACGGCCAGATCCAGCGGAGCGACGGATTCGAGATGAACGCGACCTTTGATCAAGGTGAGCGTTTCGCCCCGGAGGACTTCGGACTGCGGTCCGACGGCTGCCGCCGCGTCGTCGTTCAGACGAATCAGCGCTGCCTGTCCTTCTCCGCAACTTACCCGCCCACCGGCGTCGTCCGTTTGGCACACCGTATCATCGGCGGCATACCCTCGCCCACCGGCCAACACGCACAAGGCGACAATCACGATCCAGGCTTTCACCATGTGCCCCTCCCGCGTAACGTCAGCGCCACCGTATGGCGTGTGTAGTCGAAGATATCCAGGCTCGATAAATTGCGAGTGGCGGTATAGCTGACCCCGACATCCAAGTGATCGAGGAAACTCCGCATCGCCGCCAAAGTGACACTCGACAGATTATCGCGGCGCGAATCGGTCCAGGTCAGGCTTTCGGCGGAATCGAAGTGGCGCAGATGCTCGTAGCGAACGGCAGCGGACACATTCACATCCCAAGGCAACATGGCCGACACGCCCAAAAAAGCTCCCGCACCCCAACGGCTGTAATCGCTGCGACGCGCTTTTTCATAGCGGCCCAACGCTTCGACAAATAATTTGATTTCATCACCCGAGAGCAGAAATGTCTGCCCCAACGCACCGTTTACCCCCCAATTGTCGCGCCCCTGTTGATGAAACAAAGTCCGTCCCGAACTGACGTGCAAAGCCGTTTCACCGAAACCGCGTTCCGCCACCACCCAACGGGCAAACCCGCGGTGAGACTCGGAATAGACATAAATGCTGTTTTCTTCGTCACGGCTCAAGCCCCCGCCATCCAGAAAGCTCACCATCCCGATATAGCCGACGTGCAGTTCCTGGTCCGTACCGAATCCGCGAAAACGCAAACGGTAACGAGGCATTAACTTGGCCCCGGTATAGGCATAATCGGCGGCAGGCTGCTCGAAGTAGAAGCTGCGCGTGAGCGACAGATCGACCCCGAGACGGTGACGGCTCAAGCGCAACGCATTGACGCTCAGAGCCCCGTGCAACAACAGCCCGAAAGATGCCGGACTTTCGCCCGCCTCGGCCTGGTCGTCGGGTTGCTGCAACACATTGCTGTCGTACATCGGCGAGGCCGTCAACGAGGCGGCAATCAGCGGGTCGCGTTCCTGAACGGCGTAGGTACGTTCGAGAAACAAACGCGCCGCCGGATCGAAGGCGCGGTCCCGCCCTTCTTCGCTTAAAAAGGATTCCAACCGGTCGCGCGCCACAACAGGCTGCTGACGCTCGACCAGCGACAAGCCTTCATAGTAAGCCAATTGCGGATAGGTCTCGCGCCGCGTTTCGGGAATGGCCGCGAAGTGCTCGTCGGCGGCCGTGGCATCCCCCATCTTGATCGCCGCGACACCTAGAAGATAACGACGGTGGGCTTCCAAGTCATCGGACAAGCGGCCCTTCAGCCCCGACAACGTGCGCACCGCCCACGTATATTTATCCTGGGCCAGATAGGCTTCCGCCAGCCGCAAACCCAGCGCCCCATCCTCAGGAAGAAGCCGCCGCGCTTTCGCCAACGCGCGCTCGGCCGCGCGCCAGTCGTTCGCCGCCACCGCCAAACGTCCCAAAGCCACAAAAGCCGCCGCACAGGTCGAATCGTTTTCGACGGCTCGGGTATAAGCCGCTCGCGCCGCCTCGTTTTGTCCGCCACGCTCCAGTTCCAGGCCGTCGGTCACACCCACCAGGCAACCCGCCGCACAAACGACACCCGGACAAAGCAAGCCCAGCCATACAATCCCGATAGCGATAAGGGAGTTACGGCTCACCACGAATGATATCCTTCTCTTCCATAAGGAAGTCCAGCAATTCCTCGTAGCTTTTACTACCCTTGTAAAATTTGCCATTGATGAAAATCCCGGGTGTCCCGATCATGCCGTACAGCAGGCCTTCTTCCTTTTCCTTGCGAATGCGCGTCATGAGGGTGTCGTCCAGGCGATCTTTGTTGAAGCGCGCCATATCGAGACCCAACTCAGCCGCATAACGTTCGAGGTCTTTCCCGAGGAATTCGTCTTCCTTGAACAGCTTATCGTGGGCTTCCCAGAACTTACCCTGCCGGTCGGCGGCCAACAGCGCCATGGCGGCTTCAAGACCGCGCGGATGCGATTTGACGGGGAAATTTTTATAGTAATACGCGATCAAACCGGGGTTCTCCAAGCTGATGCGCCGTAGCGCCGGGCCCGCGATATTGCAGTAGGGGCACTGAAAATCCGCGTACACCACGACCTTGATCAAGGAATTGGGATCGCCCGACGGCGTCAGCCCCTCCAGATCGGGTTTGTAGCGTAGGGGCGGATAGGCCGACAAGGCGCGTGCTTCCAGGTCTTTCAAAACATCCGCTGCCCCACGACCCAACAGCGCGCGCCGCAGCACGAAATTGGCCTGACGCATAACCGCTTTTTCCACCGGTTTATCGCTCAAACAGACGATCAGTTTGTCGGAGCATCCCGCGTAACTATCGGCTTGTTCGAGTACGCGTTTCACCACCGCCTTTTGAGTGTCGTTGAGCCGATCGCTTCCGGTGAGACGTTCCCAGGGGACATCCGGCTGCGCCGCTTGCGCCACCGAGAACGCCGCGACAAACCAAATCATGCAACCGAGTATCGCCAGTCGTCTAAACATGCTGTCTCCTTCGTGTCAGCCAGCGGTCCAAACCGAAACGCCCATCGTCCGCAATCCAGACGTATAGCCCCAAAAAAAGCCAGCCTAAATCGCGAAACACCGTATGTAGCCCGATTTCATCGATGGTGTCCTGCGAGGCAAAGCAGCCGCAGGACATCTGCAAATCTTTCGAAAGTGCGAGAATAAGCGCCACGATAAACATCATCATCATGCCGCTGATCAAAACCGCGCTTTCACGGGTCCAGAAGCCGAGAATCAACGCCGCTCCCACGACCAATTCGATCCAGGGCAGCGTGAGGGCGAAGGGATTGATCACCTCCAGCGGCAGAATTTGATACGTGGCGATGGACAACGCGAATTCATAGGGCAGCGCGATTTTGTACAGGCTTGCGCCCACAAACACGCCCCCCAGATAGAGGCGCGCCGGAACGCTCAAAGCCGCCAGCCAGGAACGAACCGAAGTCTTGCTCGTCATGGCTGCCCCCCTCCACCGTTCATCAGACTGCGCCAATCGTGATCATCGGCCAGGTAGCGAATGCCTTTGAGTCCGCCCTCGGCCAACTCATCCGCCAACAGGCGGGCATTCATACCTTTGCCGATCACCACCACCAACCGTCCGGTCGCCCCATCGCGAATGCGTGCCAAGTCCTCGGCAGCGACGGGAAAGAGCGAATCGTAAGGCAACGACCACGCATCAGGCAGATGGCCTGCGTCGAATTCGCTCTTGGGCCGCGCATCCACCACCAGACGTTTCCGTGCGGCACGCGCCGCTTCAACGGTTATCGGTTCGGCCTTGGCATAGGTTTCGGGGCAATCGGCGTATATTTCATAGGGAACGACCGCCACCCAAGCCAACGAGTCGGGACGGGCGGCATTGACGCTCAGCCCGATCGCGCTCGGCAGAAAAAGCAAAACGGCAAGGCGAAGCAGGCTTACCCGCCATCTTCCGCGCCATCGAGCGACCGATTGTTTCCCATCCCGCATCGGCTATCCCGTTTATCGACAGCAGCGAAAACCGACATTCGAAGTCGCCCGGTTTCCGCCGTCGCGTTTGAGAAAATCACATAGATGCAACGCCCGCGAGTCGGAACAATTGTAGGCTCCACCACGCCCGTGACCTTCCGGGTCGCTGTCCCACTCCCACACATTGCCATTGATATCGAACACGCCGTAAGCGTTGGTACAACCCGAAAACGCCCCCGTGACAGACATGCGGAAGGGATATTCCTCCAGCCCGCAACCATATTGCGGATTTTCACAGAAGGCGTCGATGCCGTTGCAGGTGGCCGCCTCATATTCATCGCCATAGCAATAATCCGTTTCAGACGGTCCCCGGCAGGCGGCAAACCATTCGGCGGCATTGCACAAGCGTTTTCCGACAGCCACGCAGGCATCCTGTGCGTCGGCCTGGCTGATCATCGTCCAGGGCGCAACACCTTCTTTCGAGACCGCCCGACTCGAATCCGTTCCCGCGTCGGCCGCCCCGGCATCGGGACGCGACGCTTCGTAGATGTCGATACAGAACTGATCCTCAACCGCCGCCATGTCGTTCGGGCAGCAGAGCAGATCTTCATCGATTTTGTTGTCGCAGTCGTTGTCCACCCCGTCACAGATTTCCACCCCGCCGTTTGTCGGGGAGCAGGAACAGCCTTCATCCACCAGGCCGTTGCAATCATTATCTTTACCGTCGCAGGCTTCCACGCCATCGAGCGTGATTTCGCATTCACAGCCCGTACGCGGGTCATCGTCCGCATCAAGCCAGCCGTCGTCGCAACCCGTCAAGCGGCACTCGCCGTGAACGCACTCGGCCTGGCCCTGCGGCGCATCGGGATACGGGCAGCCCTGACAGCCTTCGGCGGGTATGCAACGTTGATCGAGGCACTGTTGATCGAGGGAACAGTCGTCGTCGGTCGTGCATTCGAGGCGGCACTGACCGTCCACGCACACTTCCGCCCCGCTGCAATCCGACTGGTTCTGGCAACGGCCTTTCACGACACACGCCGCGGCCAGCAGTGCGATAGCAACGACCGCGATCCATACCCCGATGTGCCATTTCATAAACATACGCACCTTGATTTTTCGCAACCCGGAGCCATCATGACACGAAACGTTGGGAGTCGGTCATGCTAAAACCGGCGGACCGTCGGCAGTCCGGTCCGCCGACATATCGGCTAATGATCGCACACATTCTCGCCCGTGGCCAGCGTTCCGTTGACATAAGCAAGGATCAGCGCTTCGGGTTCGTCCTCGGGACAGCCCGTTACCACGTTCACCCCGGCGGCCTCGAAAATATCACGGGCCTTGCTACCCATGCCACCGGCTAAAATTAGGTTGGCGCCGTGTTCGGCCACCCAACGCGGAATCACACCCGGCTCGTGCGGCGGCGGCGCCAGGTCGCGCCGGGCGACAACCGTCTTGCTGCTTTCGTCGAGGGTGACGAAGGCGAAGGTTTCGCAGTGACCGAAGTGCGCCGTCAGCTTGCCGTCCGCCAGAGGAACGGCCGCCACCAGTTTGCCCTCCGCTTTCTTCGGTGCGGCAGCCGCGATCTGCGTCAGTTCCTTTGCGTCGGCCGCTTTCCGCTTCATTTCGGCAAACGACACCAGCGATTCCACCAGGGGAGCCATGGCCACCGACGTCGGCGATGTTTCGCTTTCGGCAAACGGTTGACCGTGGTCGGCGGCCGCCGAGACGGCCGGATCGATCGGCAGGCTGGCCAAAATCGATACCCCCATGTCCTTCGCCATTTTCTCGGCTTCGCCCATGGGGAACACCGGAATGTGCTCGCCGCAATGCGGACACACCATGCCGTTCATGTTCTGCACCAGGCCGAAAACCTCCAGATTGAGCTTGCCGCAGAAGGTGATGGACTTGCGCACGTCCATGGTGGAAACGCGTTGCGGAGTCGTGACGATCAACGCATAGGCTTCCGGGAGGAACTGCGCGATCGACAGCGGCTCGTCGCCGGTTCCCGGAGGAGCATCGACGATCAGGAAGTCCAGATCGCCCCATTCGACATCGCGCAGAAACTGCTCGATGAGTCCCATTTTGAGGGGGCCGCGCCAGATGACGGGGCTGTCATCGTCGGGCAGCATGAAGCCCACCGACACGACCTTGAGTCCGGCCGTTTCCACCGGGGCGATACCGTTGGGGCTTTCGCCCAGGCGGCGGCCCTCCAACCCCAGCATCACCGGCACGCTCGGACCGTGCACGTCGATGTCGAGCAGGCCGACTTTGAATCCCTTGCGCACCAGCGAACGCGCCAGGTTGACGGCCACGGTGCTTTTCCCGACACCGCCTTTACCCGACAACACCAGGACTTTGTTGCGCACTTTGCCCATGCGCTCTTTGAGCATGAGTTCTTTTACCACTTCCTGGGCATCGGGTCGCTGGGCATCATCTCCCTGACCACTGCCGTTTCCACCGCCACAGCCGCTTCCGCCGCCGCAACCGCTTCCACCTCCACAATTATGGTTATGCTGATCGCTCATGATTTCTGATCCTCTCTCTACAAGTTAACCGTCTATTGTTCCAGGGTTCCGTTTAACCCCGTTTGTCCAATCATTTTCACTCATCCGGGGTTTTAAGCCGTTAGCCTCCTGCCGGTCCATAGTCGCGTTCGACCCTGACCGCAAATTCTCCGGAAGCCTCCCGCGTAATGGTTACCTCAGAGCGGTGGCTGCCGTCAAGTCCGGGATTATCCGCACGTAGCGCGGAAAATTCTCCCGTTTCCAGAAATTGACGCAAAAACTCGGCCTCCGCCATCGTTTCGGCACGTTCCTCTCCATTTAGCAAACGCTCGGTGAGGACGCGCAGCCGTTGCTTGGCTGTCGTTTCGATGCAGAAGCCATCCAGGGAAAGCCCGAGTTTGTCGCGCGTCCCGACACTCACGAAGCCGCCTCCAATCCGGCCAATTCACCGCTCACCACTTCCCACAAACGCCGCAGAGCCTGGGCCGCCGCCCCGGCGGAGTAGTCCACCAGGGTTTCACCCGCCACCATGGCCTTGACCACACTGGGATCGAAGGGAATGCGGCCCGCCAGCATGAGATGCTTCTCGCGGCAGAATTCTTCGATTTGGTCGCTCATCTCTTCGTCCAGATCGGCCTTGTTGATCGCCACCAGAGTGGGCACGCGGAAATGCTGGGTCAGTTCGATCACCCGTTTCAGGTCGTGCAAACCGCTGCGGGTGGGTTCGGTGACAGCCAGGGCCAGGTCGCAACCGGTCACGGAAGCGATCACCGGACAACCCACACCGGGTGCGCCATCGATGATCAGAAAATCGGACTGGCGTTGCTCGCCCAGTTCGCGCGCCTTTTCACGTACCAAGGCCACCAACTTGCCCGAGTTGTCGGCGGCGATACCGAGCCGGGCGTGCACGAAAGGTCCGAAGCGGGTATCAGAGATAAACCAACGCCCCGAAATGCAGGGCTTCATGTGAATGGCTTCGACCGGACAGCGCCGAGCGCAAAGTCCGCAGCCTTCACAAGCCTGCGAATCAATCCTGAAATCTTCGGAAATAGCGTCGAAACGGCACAAACTACGGCATTCGCCGCAACGGGTACAGATTTCTTCATCGATAATGGCTTCCTGCCCCGAACTGAAGGTTTCGTTCACCTTGATCGCCGGATCGAGAATCAGGTGCAGGTTGGCGGCATCCACATCGGCATCCGCCAGAACCGCGCCCACGGCGAGGGAGGCGAAGGAGGCTGCCACCGTGGTTTTCCCGGTGCCCCCTTTACCGCTGATAATGACCATCTGTTTCATTGCGCCGCCTCCTTCCGCACCGTTTCGGCCAGTTCCACCATACGCGCATGCCAGGCCTCGTCCACATCGAGCAAGGTCCGTCCGCGCGCGTAGGCGCTGGCAATGGTGCGACTGAAGGGAATTTCCATCAGAATGGGCAATCCTTCGCGCTGGCAAAAGGATTTGACCTTGTTGTCGCCCATATCGGAGCGATTGATAACCACTCCGGCGGGCAGTTTGAGAGCGCGCGACAGATCGACCGCCAGCCGCAGATCATTCAAGCCGAACGGCGTCGGTTCGGTAACGAGCAGCAAGTAGTCCGTTCCACGAGAGGCGGCAATGACCGGGCAGCTCGTTCCCGGCGGAGCATCGATCACGGTGATTCCCTCTTCCCGTTCGTATTTACGAAGGGCATGGATCACCGGAACCGCCATGGCTTCCCCGATTTTCAAGCGCCCGCGCATGAAGTCGAGTCGGTCGATTCGCTGCGCCTCCAGCCAACCGGTCAAGTGGTCGGTTTCGCTTATGCATTGCTCGGGACATTCGAGAACACAGGCCCCGCAGCCATGGCATAATTCGGGGAAAACCAGCGGTTTGCTGTCCATCAACACGATAGCGTTGAACGCGCAGACTTCGCGGCAGACCCCGCAACCGGTGCAGACGTCTTCGTCGGCCACAGGCACCGGACGATTGACTTCGCGATTATCGAGATTATCCGCTTCGAGAAACAGGTGGTCGTTGGGTTCTTCCACATCGGCGTCGAGCAGCGACACCTGCTCGCCCGCCTCGGCCAGGGCCCGCGCCAAAGAGACCGCAACGGTGGTTTTTCCGGTGCCGCCCTTGCCGGACGCCACCGCAATCGTGAGGCGGCTCACCAGTGTCCCTCCACATCGGACCCGGCCGCTTTATTCAAGCTCCCGGCCTGAAAGTCTTCAAAGGCCTGACGCACGGTGCCGCGCACGCCGGTATACACTTCTATTTTCCCGGCTGCCAACGCACGGAAGGCTTTGGGACCCACGTGACCGGTCACAACAATGCCCACTCCGCTTTTGGCGACATTGTCCGCCGCCTGAATGCCCGCACCCTGGGCCGCCTGGCGGTTTTGCTCGTTGGAAACCGTGGTCAAACTGGGGGGATCGACATCGAGATCGATCACGGCAAAGGCGGCCGCGCGTCCGAAACGCTCGTCCACCGGGGCTTCCCATCCGTCGCCCGCGGCGGTAATGGCGATTTTCATACTGAGCTCCTTCAATCATTATCTAGCAAGAAATTGTTCATACGGTGGCGCACCTTGCGCTCCGCAGCGGGTTAGGGATTGCATATTGCTTGCCAATCCGGAATGATGGCTTTCTTTTCCAAAAAAACATCATTCGAAACCCCCGTCCGAAGCAAAACCGACCACGGTTCCCCCACCCCCACAACCGGACTAAAACAATTTGTATTTTTTCATTTTTCGCCAAAGTGTGGCGCGGGACAACCCGAGCCTTTGGGCCACTTCGGCGCGCGTCGCGCCTTGTGCAACGGCTCGTCGTATGGCGTCGGCCTCGGCTTCGGCCAGCGGGGATGCTTCTCTCTCGGCAAGCAGCTTGCTCAAGGCGGAGGGGCGGCCTTGGAGGTTCGGAGGCAGGTGGCGCAACCCGATTTCGTCGCCGTCACAAACGACGAAAGCATGCTCGATGGCGTTTTCCAACTCGCGGATATTACCCGGAAATGGCGCATTCAGCAGAACCGCCAATGCCTCTTCGGTGGCGCGCTTGATACGTCGTCCAAACCGTGCATTAAAGCGGTCGATGAAATGTTGAACCAGCAACGGGATATCGTCGCGGCGTTCGGCCAGCGGCGGCAACGCAATGCGAACGACGTTCAGGCGATAGTACAGATCTTCGCGAAACTGACGATTCTTCACGGCTTCCGCCAAATTGCAGTTCGTCGCGGCGATCACGCGCACATCCACATGCACGCTCTCCACGGCGCCCAACGGCTCGAACTCGCGTTCCTGCAACACACGCAGCAGCTTGACCTGCATAGCCGGGGATAAGTCTCCGATTTCATCCAGGAAGATGCTTCCGCCATCGGCCAGCGCAAAGCGTCCGGGCTTGCTGGCCTTGGCATCGGTGAAAGCCCCTTTTGCATAACCGAACAATTCCGACTCAAGCAGGTTTTCGGGTAATGCCGCGCAATTCACCGCAATAAAAGGCTTTTTAACCCGCGGACCAAGATTGTGCAGGGCACGCGCCACCAGTTCCTTGCCGGTGCCGCTGGCCCCCTCGATCAGCACCGTACTGGCGCTTTGCGCGAAAAGCGTCAAGCGTTCCAGAATAAGCCGCATCCCGGCGTTTTTACTGACGATATCCTCAAATACATACGTATTTTCAATCTGTTTGCGCAAGGAGATCAGTTGCGCCAGATCGCGAAACATTTCCACGCCGCCCACGATATCGCCCCGGTCGTCCACCAGCGCGGCGGTGGTGACCTCGATCAGGCGCTCCCGCCCATCCTTGGCGAGAATACGCACCTCGCGCGCCGTCCCCGGCGGACGTCCGCTAACCGACTGTTTGAGCGGACAATCCTGTTGGCAGATATTGGCTTGGAAGATTTCATCGCAGCGCCGACCGACCGCTTCTTCACAGCGATAGCCGGTGATCCGCTCGGCGGCCTGGTTGAAAGCGGTAATAACCCCCATGCCATCGATGGTGAAAACACCCATGGGAAGGGAGTTGAAAATCAGGTGCAGGGTGCGTGTGTCGAGCGTTGCTTCCATGGAGAGAAGTCTAGGCCGAATGTTTCAATATTGCAAGGAGAAATGAAACATGGTTTCATAATTGAAACGCATCGCCATGAAACGGCGTCACTTGTGCGCCTCGCCATCGGCCCATCCCAGCTTGGTGAGTCGTTCGGCGATAGCTTGGGCCGCCAGAAGCTGGGCAACATCGTTGGGGTGATAGTCGGTGGGATGCACCTGTATTTCGGCGGCCTCCATCCCCTCATAGGTATCCAGCAAGTCCAAGACCTCGATTCCACGCGCCGTCAACTCGCGTTTCAATAAAACATGGGCAGCCCGCAGGGGATAGTCATCCAATTCGTAGAACAGCGGGAAGATCGCGGCCATGAAATGTGCGCCGTCGCCTTCCACCGTAGCGGCCAGTCCGGCGGTTCTGTCCAACAACTCGCTTAGCTTCTTCGACGGCGGATCGGCGTACAAATCGCGGTAGAAACGCTCGGTGGCCGATGCCAGGCGTTTGCGTTGCAGACGTTCGACCGCGAAATGCACCAGAGCCAGGTTTCGCACCAGAAAGCCGAAGGACGGGTGTTGAAGAACTTGCTCGACATACCCAAACCCGGATTGCCACTGAAAAGAGATCTGCGAGGCGGTGAAAAAACGGGAACCGGCGGCCGCTAGAAAGTCATTGAGCACAATTGCATACACGACCACATGAGACCGATGCCGTTCGCCATACTTGCGATAACGCTTAATGACGGTATCCAGATTGGCGGCCGGGATTCCGCAATTGACAGCCCGGGCCGCTTGCTTCCGTTCCGGCATTTGGTTCAACATACCCGTCAAACGATTCGGCCACGTATCCTGCGCCTTCACCCCGATACCGGCGGTAAAGGAATCACCCAGGGCCAGAATGCGCCAGTCATGCGGGGCTTGCTTGGCCGTTTCACGCTCGCAGCTCCGCATGATTTCATTCTGCCCCCCGGCGCAATACATCACCATCTCGCGGCTGGGGTCGAAAAACGCTTCCTTGAAATACCCGCGAGGGTTGGTCGGATAGCAGTCATCCATCACATGCACAGGCAATCGCCAGCTTTCTCCCGACACCACCAGCACGGTTTCCGCGATCCACAGCACAATCAGCACACTAACGGCCACCAGCAGCCCGTTGACCCATCCCGACCGACCGTTACGCTTGCAATAAAGCAGGCTCCCGATCAGAACAAGCACTAAAAGGCCCAGATACATGGCACCGATACCGTTTGCCGTCCGCTCGCCAAACTTCAGGGTCCGCCGTAGATCGAGAGTATGAAAATCCGTTTCACCGAAGATCATCGGGACGGTGGCGTCGAAGCCACGCTCATCCCAGGGAGACACCCCGTTGCGGATAGCGGCTTCCGCCAGTGCCGTCAGAGCATCCAGGGCATCCGACGAACCGGATCGGCTCAGATTGAATTGAGAGCTTTTCTTCCACGCCGGTTGATCCGAGGCGGGTTCGAGAATGAGTTCGGCTTGGCGGCCCGCGCGTTCAACGACGACCGTCACTCGCCGCGCCTCGATGGATAGCTTGGCAAAGCGATAATCTCCGGGCAAGTCGCCATCGAGCGAGTAAGGGGCGAACAAACGTTCGACGAACGCCTCCTGCCCCGGACCGATCACCCGGAAATGGTTTGAATCTTGTTGCACCGCCTCGTCGGCCCGAAGCGGCGCGATAAGCAGCGCAGACAGAAACCACACCAGAACGGTCATTCGGATCGCCGCAGACGCCATAGAGGCACTCCACCGATGTTGAGCCTATGAATGCAACCGCCGTCTATTTACCGACCGGCTTTATCCGATTCGGACAAGTCCAAGCCGTAACGCCCTTGCTCGCGGTCGAGGTATTCGCGGATATCGCAGGCTTCCGAATACAAAAGCGCCGTCGCCTCGATATCCTGTTCCACATTATGACGATACACCGCCCCCGCCGCTCCCGGCAAGCGCGGACTGACCCAGCTGGCCGCCGCCACCAATAAAGCGGTCACGGTCAGGATGGCCAACAGGCTCAACCATCTTTGCAAAATGCTTGGTTTGTCTGCCGTCGCCATTAAAACACCTTATCGAACAGTACGCCGCCGAAGGCCAGCCAGGCCACAAACAAGGTCAGGATGATGTTGAAGCTCTGCCCGATGACATACAAAATGATCGGCTTGCCACCCACCATCTGCCCGGCCAGTTCCTTGAAATTGGATTCAAGCCCGATGCTCACGAAAGCCAGGGCGAAAAACCAGCCGCGAAAGGATTTCGTCAGGTTGAGGATATCGGAGACGCCGTCCGAACCGAGAGTCGGCATCAGGATGAAGCTGAAGATCAACGAAGCCGCCAGAAAGCCCAGGATGAATTTCGGGAAACGGTACCAGATCTCCATCGGACCCACCGAGCGTTCCTTGTCGCCATCCTGGTCGATGCGCGTCACCCACAAAACCGCCACCACAAAGGCCACAAAGCCGATCAGGACGTTCTGAATCATCTTCACCACGGCGGCGACCTTCTCGGCGTTCTCGCCTAAAAGCGCCCCGGAAGCCACCACCGCACCGGTGGAATCGATGGTCCCGCCCAACCAGGCTCCACCCACGGCCGGAGTCAGGCCGATGAATTTGGCCAAGGCAGGCATCCCGATCATCATCAGCACGGTAAAGATCATCGTCATGCCCACCGCCAAGGTCAACTCTTCCTTCTTGGCGCGACAGGCGGCGGCGGTGGCGATGGCCGCCGAAACACCGCAGACGCTGGTCGCGGCCGCGATAATGATCGTCAGTTTCTTCGACGACATTTTCATCACGCGGGTGCCGAAAAACCACATGAAGATAATGACCGTCGGGGTGACGATCCAGGCCACCATCAGGCCGGGGCCCCCGAGTTTGAGAATCTTGGAAAACAAGATCTCCGATCCCAGCAACACAAGGCCGGTCTTGATGAACATCTCGGAGCGCGCGCCTTTCAGCAGCCATTGAGGCGTACCGATGGTGTTACTGATCAGCAGTCCGAAGAAAAGCGCCCAGATGGCGTAGCCGACACCCCAATAGTGCATGGCGGTCTGCCGCCCGGCCAGGTTCGCTAGAATCGCGATGATAAACACCACCGTGTAGCCGCCGATGTAGCGTTTCCAATCTTCCTTCATAGCCGCCATGCCCAAGGTGGTCAGGCCGCCGATTCCAACAAACATCAGCACAAGCGGTAAGACAAGCTCCCCCGGAATACCGTCGAGCGGGTTGGCCGTCCACTTGCCGACCTTCGGCACCAAGCCGACCACGCCGATTCCAACCGCGATGGTAAGAATCGCCGCAAACCAGATCGCCCACCAATCTTCTTTTCGCCATAAATCCGCCCAAGATTGTCGTTTCTCGGTCATCATCACCTCCGCGTGCAAGGATGGTTCGACCGGCGTCGTCCCCGGAATATGAGTAGTACGGGATGGGTGGCGGCGGCGCCACACGCATTTTAGCGCAGGCGTGGAGGAATGCAAGCCCCGCCGGATATTTTATCGAGGATAGTCGGAAAAGAGAAAAATAGCCGTGTTATCCTGCATGTTCGCGCGCGATACGTAGCACCTCTTCGGGAATTTTCTCAAGCGACTTGATGATATGAGTCGCCTCGATATCGATCGCCGCCTTCGGCATCCCGAATACCACGCAACTGTTTTCATCCTGGGCGATGTTGATGGATCCGGCTTCCTTCATTTCGAGCATGCCCTTGGCGCCGTCCTTGCCCATTCCGGTCAAAATCACACCAATGGCGTTTTTGCCGGCGGTTTGAGCCACCGAACGGAACATCACGTCCACGGCCGGTCGATGGCGGTTGACCAGAGGACCGTCTTTGACACTCACATAATATCGTGCACCGGAACGCCGCAACAACATGTGTTTGTTTCCGGGAGCGATCAGAGCCACGCCGGGCATCACGGAATCGCCGTCACGCGCCTCGCGTACTTCCATCGGACACAACTCGTTGAGGCGATCGGCAAAGGATTTGGTGAAAACCGGCGGCATATGCTGGGTGATAACCGTTCCCGGCATGTTTGCCGGTAAGATTTTAAGAATCCGCTCCAGCGCCACCGTCCCGCCCGTGGAAGCGCCGATGGCCAGAATCTGGTTCGTGGTTTTGGTTAAGGCCGATAACGTCGTGCTCTTGCCCTTGGGCATGGTCAGCGCTTTGTGTTTGACGTTTACACCGGCCGAAGCCTTCACTTTCTCCACCAGTTCCACCGCCATGTCTCCCACACTGTAAGCCGCACCGGGCTTGCACATCACTTCAACCGCTCCCGACTGCATGGCTTCCATGGCCATCGCGCTGCCCCGCGCCGACAACGACGAAACAATAATCACCGGCAGAGGGAAATAACGCATCAGTTTTCGTAAAAACGTAATGCCATCCATACGCGGCATTTCGATATCGAGGGTTAAGACATCGGGCTTGAACTCGACAATCATATCGCGCGCCACGTAGGGGTCGGGTGCCGTCCCGACCACTTGGATCTGCGGATCTTTAGCCAGCTCTTTGGAGAAGATTTTTCGAACGACCGCCGAGTCGTCCACGACCAATACCTTAATCATTTCCCTCTCCTTCCGATGTTGTCGGCGGGAACCAATCGCTTTCGCGTATCTTTGTCGTTTTCAAGACGGCGATTTCATTGGTGCCGGTTACATACAGAATTTTTCGGCCGCGATGCCCCCCGACATCCTCGTCGGTTATCGGAAGATTTTTCTTGCGCATCACGTCACGCACCACCTCGACGCTGTGGCGCGCTTTTTCGCGTTGCGCAGCATTGGACCATTCCGGCCAGGCTCCGCCGTACAAGCCGACCTCCAGCGCTTCCGTCTTCGATCCCGACGTCATAAAACCGCGAATCAAAGCAGCCGTCGCATGCAAGCCGAACATCGGTGTCGCCTTGCTTCGATCGTCCGGCAGAGCCTGCACGAAATGACAGATCCCACCCCGCTTGCGCTCGCGATCGTAGAGTGTGACAACGACGGTGGAAGCCACCACCGCCATGATTGCAATGTTGTCGCTGGGAATCAGGACGTTCCCGGGTTCCAACACGACCTGCGCCTCGGGGATCGGAGCGGCCGCGCGCAAAGCACTGTAGTCCTGACCTGTCCGATCTTCGCGCCGCATCAGCCGTTTTCGTTGATGATGACCAGGAAATCAAGCCGGTGTTCCATGTCGGCTAGAAGATGAATCTTGCAGACCGCCTGTTCAAGGAGACCCGCATAGCGAGCGTCATCCATGGTTTCCGCTTCGGGGATTCCGATCTGGGCGGCATCCTTGCCATAGAAACGCTCCATGGCGACGCCCCCGACGATATTGAGAATTTCCTTGATGGCGCCCACCGCTCCAATCGCCGCTTCTTCATCTTCGGCATCGATTCCCAACAGGTTCGCCGAGACTTCACTGGCAAAGTTGATCGAAACGGCCAGAATCAGCTTTCCGCTTTCGTCCGGACGAGAAAATTCCAGTTCGGTCACCACGATGTCGCTCGCCCATGGCTGCGGCATATCTTCAGGCTCGGCGAACACAAAAGCCGCCTCTTCCAACGTTTGTCCGGCGACCTCGGCCAAAATTTCAGAAGTCAAGTCCGCTATCATTGGGATCTTCTCCTTTGGGCTCGATGGGTTCTTCGCCCATGGCACTCATCACATCCGTCACCACATCGCGGAAATTTTCGGGGCGAAAAGGCTTCTTGATGAAAGCCCGAATACCCCGTCGTTTGAGTTCCTCGATTTTCGATTCATTGCGCTCCGACGAGACAATGACAACCGGAATCGAAACCAACAGGTTGTCCTCACTCATCTTCGCCACCAACTCCATGCCGCTCATCTCGGGCATGTTAAGATCGGCAAACACAATGTCGATCCATTCTTTGCTCAACACTTCCAAGGCCTCAAGACCGTTGGAGCCTTCAAACACATCACCGACATCGAGGCCCGACATGGCAATGGTTTTTTTGAGCACCGAGCGGATGATGGCGGAATCATCGACTACCAGGATATTGTAACTCATTCCTGTTCTCCGGAATTGAATAAGTCTCCCATGTCCGTTATCTCGTCAAGAGCAGCACTGGCTGCTTTTTCGATGTCGGCGGTTTTCAAGCCCAACTGTTCGATCGCCTTGGGGTCGATCGCGCGCGCCAATTCTCCCTTATCGAAACCGAAGCCCAGCATATGGGCGAGACCGTCGGCGGCGTGTACCAGACACACCGGCAGCGGATCCACATCAGCAGGCAACTGACTGGGGCTGTGGTGCCACCGGATCGCCCAGATGATGGCATCGGGAAAATTCCAGCGCTTGGCGATTTCGGCTCCGATATCGGCATGTTGCACGCCCAAAGCATCGAATTCAACCGAAATGAAATCGGAATTTCCTTCTTTCAGGCTCTCGGTAACCTTCACGTGCTCCTCATCAAGAAACTGCCCAATGGCCAGCTTACCGATATCATGCAGCAATCCAGCTGTAAAAAGCAAATCAGGCGGAACCACATTGACGATCTCGGCGATACGTTCGGCTAAAACCGCCACCGCCACACAGTGTTTCCAGTAACTGGCGCTATCCATTTCGTAGCCGGGAATACGCTCGGGGATGATCCGCACCATGGAAGCCCCCACCGAGGCTTCGAAAACCCGTTTGAGACCGATCAGGGTGATGGCATGGCGAGCGGACGTAATCTGCTTGGTCGCTCCGAAGAACGAGGAATTGGCCACTCGCAGCAGGTTGGCCGTGATGGCCGGATCAAGCCTGACAGCCTCTTCCACATCCCCTGCATCGCTGTGTTCGTCTTTGACAAGCTTCGAAAGACGCAGCACAGTGGCAGACAGCGAGGGCAAAGAATCAATGCTGCTGATGATACGTGCTTGATCGATCATAATTCTTCCTCTACACCTTTGGAACTGATGGTGACACGACCGGTATCGATATATAAACGGGCCGTTCGCGACTTGGCTCCACCAACATCCTCATTTTTGATCATCACGTTGTTTTTCCAAAGTATCTTTCTCAAAATCGTGTAGTTGCGGCGGCCGATGTCGAAGGTGCCATGATCGTCGTAAAGCTTGCCTCCGCCAGCGACCTTGACGATGATGTTCTCTTTCTTGCAGCCGAGTTTGTACATTTCTTTGAACAGGATGGGGATACCCGTGTCGGCAAACATCGCCGGACGCTCTTTGGCTTTGTCCGGCGCCGTGGAAGAGAGCGGAAGCATGTAATGAATCATGCCCCCCACTTTCAGCGTTGGATCGTAAAGAATAATGGCAATACACGAGCCAAGGGCATACGTTACGATCAAACTCTCCGGGTCGTTGCTTGTTTTGATATCCGAAATGTCCACCACGAGCTGGTTCATTTTGGTGTCCTTAGCGATAGGCTTGTATTCCGGTTGTCGCTCATACACGGGCGCAGCCTCTCAGTGTTGCATTCATGCACGTCAGACAGATGGTTTGAAATAGACCGAAGGCTTCGTGGTTTTGAACGTCGAGCTCAATCCTGTCAGCGTTTCGGTATGCCCGATAATGAACAGTCCCCCGGGTTTGAGCAGGCGCTGCACTTCGGTTGTCAAATTCTGACGCACACGTTTATCGAAATAAATCATCACATTTCGGCAAAAAACCACGTCCAGCGGACCCTTCATGGGAAAGGGCGGCGTGGACAGGTTCAGCCGCTTGAACACCAGTAATTCCTTGACTTCAGGCCGGACGGTGTAAAGCGCATTCGCTCCCGTTCCCGACTTCGTAAAATACCGATTTCGTTTGGATGAATCGATGGGACGAATGCGATCTTCAGCGTATTCGCCGGCTACGGCCATTTGGAGAATTTTCGTTGAAATATCCGTCGCCAGAATACGCACATCCGCTTTACGGCCTTCCAACGCCTCTAAAGCCGTGATGGCAAGCGTATATGGCTCTTCACCGCTGGACGAAGCCGCACACCAGATACGAACCCGATTTTTTCCCTCATCGAACCACTTACGCAACAACTTTCCCAAAATCTCGAAGTGGTCGGGTTCACGAAAAAAACTGGTGAAGTTGGTGCTGATGGCATCCAGGAAATGAATGAGTTCTTCTCCCGACGTTTCCGTTTCCAGAAGATGGAGGTAATCCGCCGTCGAGGGAATGCCGAGCGCACGCTGGCGTTTGGCCACACGGGCTGAAACCAGCGCTTCTTTCCCATCCTTGATGTCGATCCCGGCCTTCTCGTAAGCGATGGCACGGAATTTGTCAAAAAGCTTCATATCCATTGAAACTGAAACTCCCTCATGCCATGTAATCCGTTATCATCAATTACCTTACTCATCTATTCGGCAAATCGGCAAAACATCTTGATAAAAAAGCGACAAGATTCGGCTTTCATTGGTTTGAGCGATCAAACCAGCCGTGACATTCCACAGAATGTGCCTATTTTTTCGTCTTTTTCAGATTTATGGCGCGTTTTCGCGGCCGTTAACGACAAAAACGAGAGAGTAAAACGCGATTTGCCCACACGACGATGCGGAAATGCCGACAATAAAAGGCAGATCGAAGAGGTTTATAGGTAGCGTTCGTGGCTGAAAAAGGCAAAGCGCTCCCCGTGCTTCGGGATCAGCTTCTCTCGCCGTCCGTTCGATCCTCCGCCGTTCACCGACCCTTCATCCGAGCTCGGAGACGATTCGTTTCCAGCGGTTTGGTTGGGGGGAGATTCGTCGAGTTCGGGTTCCTCGAAAAGCTGAATCACCATTCCCTGCTTACCGGGACGTAAAAGAATCTGTTCCAGACGCACCGCCGAGGCGGGTCGCCCGCCTCCCAGTTTGCGATACAGCTCGAATATCGTATTATCGGGATCGTCACAGGGGATATCGACATTAAGAATACGTGAAACATCAGCCACTTCGAGGTCACGCCGAATCAGATAAATCCCGGCGGCCAGCGTGCGGACCGGATCGATCTCGCGGTCGTGCTCGTCGGCGATTTCGCCCACGATTTCCTCCAGAATCCGCTCCATGGTCACATAGCCGACCACCCGCTCGTTATCGCCGGTAACGGCGGCCATGTGGTAACGGGCAATCTGCATGTCGCGCAACAGGTCGTCGGCATCCATATCTCGGCTGCGTCGCGGCATGGTACGGATGTAGCTCTGCCAGCGGCGGTCGGGTTCGCCCAATAGCAAATCTTTGATATGCAGCATACCGTCGAGCCGATGACTATGAGGGCGGTAGACCGGATAGCGTGAAAAGCGGCTGCGCCGGATTTGTTCGAGAAGTTGATCCATGGACCAATCGGTTTCGATGGTGGCCGCTTCATGCGCCGGAATCATGATTTCGTGGATCTTCATTTTCGGTAGATCCAGAATTTCCTGCACCATCTGCGCCTCGCCGGGCTCCAGCTCTCCCCCGAGATGACTCTGATCCAAGGCCGTGCGAATCTCGTCGCGGCTGTAAAATTCCTTGGCCGGTCCCATGCGCCGCAAGAACGGCAACAACATCAGATCGGTCAGCGTACTGACCATCCAAACAAGTGGAGTCAGGATGATCTTAATGATCCAGATCGGATAAGACACGATCAGCGTCACCCGTTCGGGCCATTGGGCGGCCACGGTCTTCGGGGGAACCTCGCCGATCAACAGCAGAAGCAACGTGATGATGATCGTCGCCCAAAACGGGCCCAGAATCGCGGCCCCGATGGCGGCCGCGGCCACGTTAACCAGGTTGTTGCCGACCAGAATCGTGCCGAGCAAGCTGCTTGGATTATCCAGCATTTTCAATGCGATACGCGCAGCTCCATGGCCCTTCTCAGCCAATGTGGTCAAGGCCACCCGGCTGCTGCCGATAATGGCGGTTTCCGATCCGGAAAAGAAGGCCGAAACAAGCAGGAGCCCGCCCAAAATGAGCAAACTCGGATAGTCTCCATCCGTCATGATGGTGTACGCTCCCCTATACGGTCAATATGATGGGATTGAATTCGCGGTCTAACCCGCCCCGGAGGCTCGGGTTCGGGTTGTGATTCGAAGGATGTGTCGCTCACGAAAGTATCCTAAAAGATTCTTAACATCTTATATTCTACATGAAGGAGTCCATTTGGCAAGGAATTATTCCTGCCGCATAATCCGGCCCGCATCTTGACCTTATACGCCTGCGGGACCATAATGCGCAAGGTTTGAATGCAACCTATTTCGACTGTGAGGTTCCGATGTCCCTGAAAGTTCCTCCCGCATACATCCAAAACGCCCCCTGGTGGAACAAGCGCCGTCAAGACTTGATCGAACGGGCGAACGCTCACTCGCCTTGCTTCATCTATAACGAAGAACAGCTCAACGAGTCGCTTTTCAACTGGCTCAATCTGGCCCGAGCCGATCGTCTCTTTCATTCGGTCGCCGCCAACCCGCATCCCGACATCTTGCGCAAGTGCTTGGAATTGGGACTGTATCTGGCGCTTGAGGGCGACGCCGACCGGCAGGCGGTCGCGGCCGCTCAACCCGATCTGCCCGCCGATCGCTTTTTGCACACGCCCTCCGCGCTGGACAGCCTGAATGCCTCGTTTCGTTGTGCCGGAACCGTCGCGAGCCTCGGCGTCACGGAGGAAACGGCCTCCCCTGCCCTGTTACGCTGGCCCACCCGTTTAAGCGAGGATAAACGCCAGGCCGTCGCCCGGCAACTGCTCGAACGCCGTTCTTCAACCACACCCCCATTGGGCATCGCGCTTGGGCTCCCGGATCTAAACGCGGCGGCGCTACGGGACGCCTGGGAGAGCGCCCGCCCTCTGCTCGCCGATTGGCCGCAACCGGTGGTGTTGATCGACGCGCAGGGAGGTCTGCTGGCCAACGGTGACAACAGCGAGTCGGGTCTGGAAGCCTTGGGCGAAACGATTGAGGCTTTATGCGACGATACGGGGGGGACGGTCTGGCTCGCCCCGGGACGCCTGCTGGTTTCGGATGCGGGTGTATGGCTCGGGCGGGTCCGACGGGTATCGAGAGACAAAGAGGGTCCGCTCATCGAAATCGAGTCGGGCTTTCAGCCCTTCATTCCTCCGTCGCTTTACGGATCGGACCACGAGGTGGTCAATCTCTCGCGTCTGGAAGACCCATCGAAAACGTCCGTGACCCTGATCGAAATGGACGCCGAACCCACAAGGCCGTTCGCCTTGGCCGCGCACCTGCCCGAGACCCAAGTCGGCGATGTGCTGGCCTTCACCCAGGCCGGCGCCAGCGGTTACGGTCTCAAAGACGACCGTCCCGGCGCCAACGCGACTGAACTATTTCTAAAGGCTCGTGCCGTGTGTACTTTGATTTGAGGGGCACTCTATTTTTTCTTGATCACCCGGCAACGTTAGCCTGCTTATTTTCTCCGCTCACCTTGAGTGATTTCGCGAAGCGAAATCGTATCGAAAGATCCCTCGATACAGCTACTTACGTAGCCTACTCGGGATGAGCGATCGTGGTTTCATCTTCGAAAAAACAGCCATGATACAATTGCCGGGTTAATAATCACCACACGAGGAAGAGGAACCCGCAGTCCCGAAAAGTTGATTGACACCGGTTGTTGACACTGGCTATACTCGCAGAGGTCAAATATCCATGTCGGAAACGGAACCAAGCAAGCGTCGATGAACCGGGTCTATGGCGACCGCGCAACTTATAGATGCAACTCCTGCCGTCTTCCAGATACAGGCATTTTGGCTGCCTTGATCCTAATATATTTTTCCATTTGAAAGACATAAGCCTTTGTTTATATTGCGGTATTTCAAATTCCTTATTTTACTCCTCCTTCTCTTAACGGTTGGGGGATGCCCCGCTTGGGGCAACATACCGCCATCACTGGCCTTCGCCCCCATCGATGCCGCATCCTCTCAAGCACTCCAGTCCTTTCTCAAAACCTGGACCCGCCACCACGTGCAGCAGGAGTTGATCGACTGGCAGCTGAACATTGATGAAACCAACGCCACCCTGCACCTCATAACTAATCAAGGCAAAGCCCTTATTCGTCTCCACTACAACGGCAACGGCGACCACGACACTGCCCTCACCACCAAACTCGTCCTCGACAAATCAAACCTGCCCAAAGCCGAAAGCGTCGACTGGACTTCATTCGCCGAACAAATTCCACTGCCGCCCCCTATTGTCATTTCGGGAATTCCTCCCATCGAGAACTGGACGGAATCGATGCTGGACTGGACAAGCCTGATCTCGCTGCTAATCCTGTTAAGCGTGTGGATACCGATGATCAAGAGCAGAACCCGATCACCCATATACCGGCATCTGCTCGTTCTAAGCGCATTCAACTTCATCATAGCCGTATCGACCATATCGATTTCAGAGGCTCACAGCAACAATCTCGACTATCCCGACGCCATGGGAGTGGCGGTTGCCCTCGCGGTCTACTTGACCCTTACATATCTTCTCGGTTTCGTTGGGGTCGTCTTTCAACGACAACACGACTCGGTTTTTCTCACAAATTATCGGTACACCGCCCTGCGAATCGCCGGGTTTCCCGTTTTGCTGTTCACGTTATTGATTTCACTGGCGAATGTTCCGGCAAATCTGCGCGAGGTGGGATTCTGCCTTTTTCTGCATCTCGCTTTCCTCGTGGCAATCTTTTACACTAGCTATCGCTACAGCCGGCAAAGCGAGTCATCAAACCGGTGGTGGTTTGGTGCGCTGGTTTTGGCCTTGCTAATCGCGACTGCCTGGATTTCGTTTTGGTTTAAGTGGATACCGATTTCCTGGTTCACCCCACTGCAACTGGTTCCCGAATGGGAACGGATCGACACTCTGTTCGGCCATAGCTGCCACTGCGGCAGCTGTTGGACTTCCCTTTCTTTTCTGGCTCCATTCGGAACTGTTCCCTTGCGTTTGATGGTTACCCTCAACGCCTTGTTGGGTCTCGTCAATATTTGGATGTTTTACACGCTCGCCCGGTCAACGTTCAAATCCCGGCTTCCCGCCGCTTTGTTCTCCGGACTGATCCTCACCCTACCCTTTTTCAGAATCACCGCGTTTTCCGATTTCCCAAGCCAGTTTCTTTGGTTTATAACCTTCTCATGGGCCCATCTGATCCACCGCTGGCAACCCGTTGGCCACCCGAAAAAGGCGCGAAATCTATGGGCAACGCTCTGTTTACTATTGACCGCCGTCCTCCTTTTTCAGATCCGCCGGGAATTGGTTCTTTTCCCTACATGCGCCCTCTGCGTAATCGCCGGAGCGTGGGTATTGAACCAAAATCCCATCCAGCAGCACATCACCCGCATCCGGCAATCGCTCGGCAAAAAGACCCACCTTGGAGATGAAGCGCTGCACCTCCTCGCGATCGCGCTGCTTGTCTCGGCACTATACGTGCTCTGGAACCTCTTCCACACGCAACTCGCCGGGCTGGTGGACCTTGTCACGAACCGCGACAACAGCGTATATCTCTGGCTACTGCGCACCCTCGACCCAAAAGCGGTTCCGTCCTTGTCCGCGTTCGACATACTGACATGCTTATTCCCGATCGGCTTCGCACTCTTCATCATCCTCGGCACTGCAATCGCCCTCTTTCAGTACAAACGCTGGCTCTTACTCCCACTGCCGTTTTTGTTCCTCCTACGGTTGTATGCAATTGCGGGTTGGCGGCATGATCACCACACCATGCGACTGGCCTCAATGCTGATGGCCCTGATGATACTGTTCGGGCTGACGGGTTGGGCCTTTCTCAACGAACGACTGAAGAGGTTCTTACCCGCCAGGCTGCGCCTAGCGTTGCTGTGCCTGATGATACTGACTGGACTCCTCGGTTTTCCCGACCGGCACCGGACTCTCGAAAGTGACGTTCCAGTGGCACCGAGCCTCACTCCCTATCACAACGATTGCCTGACCCTCAACGCCGACTTGCAATATACGACACGATTACTCCTACATATGAGCGAAAAGAACAACACTTGCTACTGGGTTTCGCCTGTCCGACGCGAAAACATCAAGACATCAGCCGTTACGTTAGGCTGGCGTTTCTGGGGGCTGAGGAATCGAAGTCCGGTTCCGCTCGACGTATCCCAGCTACCACAAATGGCGAAAAGCGACCACTGCTTGCTATATCTCCAAATGCCGACGTCGCCAACATCTCGCTTGCACTCCTGGCAAGCCGCCTGTCTTACCCCGCTGGATTCGCTGGCCTTCCCGTCGCGACCCTATGGCGGTGCCACGCGCGGCCTTTCCCCGTCCCCAACGCAAAAGGTAAAAGAACTGGGTGTCTTTCGAGTGGATACCTCGACCGAGGACTGCTTGAACCTGCCGGATCTTGCCGACTGAACGTGCTGGTGGACCATCGGGAACTCGATGGGTACAGGTAACTCTATTTTTTCTTGATCACCGCGCGCCAGCCGCTATGCGCCGTGGCACGCGCACCCACGCTCCACAGGTTGGTGCGACCGACTTCGAAAAAACAATCCGGGTCTATTTGACGTGCAATTCCGATACGTTCCTGCACTTTGCGCCGTGGGCAGGAAGCGAAAATCATCAGCACCGGCCCATCGCGACCTTCGCCGCTGAAGGTCGTCAGCACCTGGCCTTCCGCCCGCAGGTCTTGGGCGATACGCCAGCCCGAATCGCCTGAAATGATACGCAATGTCACAACACCCAGAGCCAAGCGTTTTTCAAGCATGATTCCCAGCGCATTGCCGCAGGCGAACCCGGCGGCATAGGCCACCACTAAAAACAGGCTCTCGTGAATGCGTGCAATAACCTGACTGACGGCCGTGATCCAGATCAGCACTTCTACAAAACCTAGAATTACCGACACTTTGATCAGACCTTCCACCACCGCAATCGTGCGGACAGTCCCCAGGGAAACGTCCGCAATGCGAAGGCCGAAGATCATCAGCGCCATCAACCAAATGGGCAATTCGGAAAGAAAATCCATTTTCGCTCACTCCAAAAGCAAATCCGGCACTTCGCGTAGCCGGTGGCAAAGCGGTCCGAAGCCTATCACATTTCATATCGAATTGAAAACCCGTTGCGTTCGTGGTAGGAACAAAAGACGAATTCGTGACGGCCGTTTTGCAGGGGAGTCCCATCATGTCGTTTCCATCCGACCTCGAATCCTATCGCCAACAAATCGAACAGTCGCTGCCCGCCCTGCTCGCCGAGTTGAGTGGCCCCGACTCCCTGCAGGAGGCCATGCTGTATTCCCTCAAAGGCGGGGGCAAACGGCTGCGCGCCGTTTTGGTACTGGCCACGGCGGCTTTGGTGGGAGATGGCGGACCGGATGCCCTCCCGGCGGCGGCGGCCGTCGAGATGATCCACACCTATTCGCTCATTCACGACGATCTACCCTGCATGGATGACGACGACCTGCGGCGCGGACAACCCTCCTCGCATAAACGCTTCGGCGAAGCCATGGCCGTTTTGGCGGGCGACGGACTGCAGACGGGCGCGTTTCAATTGCTGGCGGCCGCCTACGCCGACGACCACCCGGTTTTGTGCGCGCGCCTGGTTGGCGAACTCGCCCGGGCGGCCGGTCCCGCCGGGATGGTGGGTGGACAGGTGCTCGACACTCTGGAAGATGCCGCTCACCTCGACGATCTGGCGGGATTGCGGCGCATGCACGCCATGAAAACCGGCGCGTTGATCCGGGTGGCGGTGCGCACGGGAGCCATGCTGCGCGGGGCCAATGTAGCGGAGCTGGATGCCCTCACCCGCTACGGCGAAAACATCGGACTGGCCTTCCAGATCGCCGACGATATCCTGGATGTGGTGGGAGATTCAAGCCAACTCGGCAAAACCACCGGAAAAGACGCCGCCCAGGGCAAAACCACTTTCGTCAGCCTGCTCGGGCTGGAAAAAAGCCGCAAAACGGCCGAAGAACTCGTCGCCCGTGCGATAACCGGTCTCGACGGCTACGGTCTGCGCGCGGAAGCCCTGCGCGAGCTGGCGCGCTTCATCGTCGAACGCACGCACTAAAGAACGCAGGTTCCGCCCGTTTTTTTTTAACGGTCCGGCCTAAGCCGGATTGAGCACGAAGCCGCCGGTAATGGCCGGGCGTTTGCGGTCGTTGAGGACGGTGAATCCGCCGCGCATCCCTTCGATACGTTGTCCCTGCACGACAACCGGCGTGCCGGGAATCACCATATCCCCGAAACGACAGGCGATTTCGCGCAAAGTCCAGGGTTTGCCGTCGCCCTCGCGATCGACGATCGTCGCCGCCGCGCGGGCCAGCAACGCGCCGCCCTGGTAAATGGTGCCACCCAAGCCCACCGAGCGGGCGAAGACATGGCTGGTGTGGATGGGGAAGACGATCTGGGTGGCGGCATCGTAATGATAGGGCGCCGAGCGGGAGATCTCGATGTCCTGTTCCCAATCGGGGGCTTCGGCTCCCATGGCGGGGAAGGCCGGAAGCGGATCGCCCACGTGGGCCTCGCTTTCCGCCTCGATCTTGCGGAACAGCGCCGAGCTGTATTCGACGAAAACCGCTTCACCGTCGGAATCGACGGCCTCGATGCGCGCCGTGACGATCGCCCCGGCCTTGGTGTTGCGCAAATCGGCCACCACGCCGCTTAAGGTCAGGTTGTCGGCGGGGGTGATCGGCCGTTTAAACAGAAGATGCTCCCCCGCGTGCACCATGCGCATGAAGATTTGAGGATCGATGGCATCGCCCGCTTCGCTCTGCATAGACGTCACCAACGGCCAGCTCAGCGCAAAGGCATACAGCGGCGGGACCAGAATGCCCTCGGGGCGCGTATCGTTGAGGTACCAGGGATTGACATCCTCGACTGAGGCGGCGAAGTTCATCGTGTCGCGCCAGTTGAGCACGCGGTTTTGCGCGGCCAGGGGACGTCCGACGATATCGGCTTTGATTTGCATATTGGGCTCCTCTCGGGCAGTCGCAAAATGACAGACGACGCGGCGGCTTCACTGCGACAAAAAAACCGGACCGCCGGGCGGGGCCGATCATAGCACAGCCCGACGAGTCGCCGAAAGGGAAATGAGAACGAAACGCGGATGCGCCTCGCTCGTTACTGGCAGGTTTGGTCGTCCACGCAGACCCAGCACAAATCCTGCACCACCGCCACCTGGCCCGCATCGCAATCGGGACGCATCATGTAGCAGGCGGGAACCGGTTCGGTGGGACAACCGTGCGGCACGCAAGCGGCCACGCAATCGCCGCATAGAGGACAGGAGGAGGTCGCGCAGCCGTCACAGGCAAGCGCCGCGTCGCAATCATAGTCGTGCGTGCAGCCGCTTTCCCCCCAGGGTTTACAGGTGAGCGGATTGACGCAGACATAGCAGTTATCCTGGTAAGCCAGAATCTCATGTTCGCCGCAGGTGGGCTCGACCATGTTGCAAATAGGATCGGTACCGTCGTCGCAATGCTCGTCGCGGGTGGGTGAACAGGAGCCCAGGGTCACACAAACCCAGCAGCCGTCCTTGACCACCGCCGCCTTTCCCAACCCGCAATCGGGACGCATCATTTTGCATGTGGCCACGGCCTCGGTCTGACAACCATGGGGCATGCAGGCGGGCAGACAGGCATCGCAGTCGGGACACGGTGCGGTGCCGCAAGGATCGCAGTAATCCTCCACCGGACAATCGGCCTGGTGCTCGCATCCCGCCTGACCCCAGGGTTTGCAGGTGGCCGGATTCACGCAGACGTGACAGCCATCCTGATAAGCCAGAATTTCATACGTTCCGCACTCGGGGGCCGGACTGTTGCAGGTCACCGGCGCGCCGTCATCGCAGCTCGGATCGTGTCCGCCGGTGGGTTGACAGGTACTGCGGTTCACACAGATCCAGCAGCCGTCGCGAATCACCGCCACACCGCTTGCACCGCAGTCGGGGCGCGCCATATCGCAGGTTGCTTCGGGTTGCGTTTCGCAACCGTGGGGCACACAGGCCGCCACGCAATCGGCGCAGATCGGGCAGGAGGACGATCCGCAGCCATTGCACCATTGGTCGACCGGGCAATCCGTATCGCCGGCGCAGTTGGGCACGCCCCAGGGCTCGCAGGTAGCCGGATTGACACAGAGGTAGCAGCTATTCCGGTAGGCCAAGATTTCGTGCCCGTCGCAAACCGGTTCCACCATGTCGCATAACGGCTCGCTGCCATCGTCGCAACTCGGATCGTGCTCACCGTTGATCGGTTCGCAGCTGTCGCGATTCACACAGATCCAACAACCGTCGCGAATCACCGACGCGCCTTCGTCGCCGCAGGCGGGGCGCTCCATATCGCACAGCAACTCGTATTCCGTTTCACACAGATGCGGCCAGCAACCGGCGATGCAGTCCTCGCAGTCCGGACAGGAAGACATGGAGCATTCTTCGCAGTAGTAGGCGGCCGAGCAATCGCGGTCGCTTTCGCACTCCGTTTCTTTCCACGGATCGCAGTTATCGGGATTGACGCAGACATAGCAGCCTTGCTGATGCGCCAGGATTTCATCGGCGGCGCATTCGGGGGTGGGACTGTTGCACTGCAGCGGCAGGCCGTCGTCGCAGCGGGCATCACGCACAAAGGCGCAGCTTTCACGGTCGACGCAGACCCAGCAGCCGTCGCGAATCACCGACACCTGCCCCGCCACACAGTCCGAGCGCGGCCGACCGCAGGTATTCTCCGTCTCGGTACCGCAGCCATGATCCACGCACAGGGCCAGGCAGTCGTCGCAATTGGCACAGGAGGACGCCGCGCAGAAATCGCAATATTGAGAGGGGATGCAGTCGAAATTCTTTTCGCAGGGGCCATCCGGCTCGTCGCCGTCCGGGTCGTCGCCATCCGGGTCGTCGCCGTCCGGGTCATCGCCATCGGGGTCGTCACCGTCGCTACCGCTGACCGTCTCTTCGGTACCCAGGCAAGCCGCCAATACAACAAGCAACAGCAGCAGCAACAATCCCGACATCATCATCCGTTTCATCACGCACCTCCCGGCGTAGGTTTCACGGCTTCGACTTATCGCGTATTATAACTCCCCGGCTTCGCTTTGGGTATCCCTATCCTCTTCGGATCCCGCTTCCGCGTCCAAATCCGTCTCATCTTCCAATTCGGTATCGGCGTCACCGTCTAAATTCGTTCCCGTATCTTCATCCCCGTCGGGCGCGGTCTTTTGATGGCAGCCGCAAAAATCGTCGGGTTTGTCGGCATCGCAATCGCGCGGATACCAACCGGGGTCAAACGTTTCAATGCAATAGCTTTTGCACTTCTGATACTGATAGTGGCCCTCGACGCAAATTCCCACCCAATCTTTATTTCCATAGTGATCGTCCATGCAGCGGATCGATCCCGGCGCACATTCTTGCGCCGTGCCATCGGTGATGTTGTAGCGGCAACCGCAGAGATTGTCCGGTTGGTCGGCCTTGCAAACGGTGGGGCAAAAGCCTTTGCCGAAGTTGTCTTCGCAGTATTGGCCGCAATCCGTATATTGATAAAAATTGCGGTTGTCACAAATTCCGATGGTCTGCTCCTCGTGGCAAATAATATCCCCGGTCCTACACATAACCGGTTCTCCATCGCCGATAGTGAAATCGAAACCGCAACTGCACAGATTTTCCGGATCACTTTCACTACAGCGATTCGTTTGGCTGGTATATTCATCACTGACGAATTTGCTGCAGTATTTATTGCAGGTCAGAAACCGAAAACGGCCATCGCGGCAGACTCCGACCGTTGTTTCATCGTTGCATCGGACTTCGCCTTCTTCGCAAACTCCGTTGTTGACGGGCGGCAGATCCCCGTCCGGTTCGACTTCTTCGATTAACTTCCCCTCACAGCCCATACCGCCGAAGGCCAGACCGGCGGCCAGCAGCAAGGTCACGGCCCCCCGCGCAAGCCTGGCCGGGACGATCGTCGACAGCCAGCAGGCGCGCGCCTGGAGCGTGAGACCCATTTCCGAATAATAACGCGCCCCGTGATAGCGTTTGACGGGCTTCAGCTTGAATGTATCGCGTGACAAATCAGCGTTCCTTTACTTTTTCGCTCCGTCTACAAGCTCCGCTCACCCATCCACACTGAGCGTCCCGGCTGAACCCGTCATCGATCCTCGTCTTCGGCGCACAAACAGGGATTATCCGCATTTTCCGCGTCGCAACCGGTGGAGACCATCGGCGGATCGAGCGCCGCGCAGGCGTCCGTGCAGTTTTGGGTGACCCAATAGCCCCAGCCTTCTCCGCCGTCGCAGGCCACAAGGTTGTCGTCGGGGTCGCAATAAGCCTCGTCGGGCAGGCATTCGTTGGGCGCGACACCGTCCAACGCGCCGTATTCACAGCTGCACAACTCGCCGTTGTCGTCCGGATCGTCGGCCTGGCAACCTATCGGCGAATAATAGTCGTCACCGTAGGTCTCCACGCAATAGCTGTCGCAACTGATGGATTCCCACATACCCGCTTCGCCCTCGTGGCCTTCGGGCACATCCCCGCCATAGGGAATGCACATCAACAAGCCACCCTCCGCCGCACAGGCCTCTTCACCGACATAGCATTCCGCGATATCGCCGTCGACGATGTCGTATTCGCAACCGCAGGGATTGTCGTAGTTGCTTTCATAGCAACCGGTGGAGTAATAATCGTTGCCGTAATATGTCCGGCAGTAATCGGAACAGAATTCGAGGTGGAAGCTGTAGTCGTCCGCCGAGCAAACGGCGATCTCGTCGTTATCGATACAATACGCCTCCCCCGGCTGACATTCCGCCGGCTCGCCGTCGGTCACACCGTATTCGCACAGGCAGACGTTCTCGGGAGTATTGGCATCACAGCCCATGGAGTAGTAATCCGAACCGTAAGTTTGCTGGCAGTAAAGATCGCAATCGACCTCCACATAAGAGTAATTGGGGCACAATTTAGCCGTGTTATCATTGCGACATTGAACGTCTCCCGGTTCGCATTGCACCCCCTCGCCGTCGGTCATCCCATATTGGCACTGACAGGCATTGTCGAGGTTGTCATTGTCGCAGCCAATCGAATAGTATTCCCAGCCGTAGTTCTCCTGGCAATAGACATCGCAGTTGATGGCCTCGTAATAACCGTCCGAACACGTTTCGGCAGTGAATATGTCGCGACAGCGCAGGTCTCCCGGCACACATTCCGCCGGTTCGCCCTCCATAATGTCGTAGGTGCAGCGGCACAGATCCTCCGGATCGTCATCATCACACCGGATCGAGTAATATTCGGAACCGCGTTCCTCCCGGCAGACCTCGTCGCAATCCCGTTTCACCGGTAGTCCGTTTTCACAGGACCACACGTTATCCTCATCGGCACAGAAAATCAGGCCCTCTTCCAGGCAGAACAGCGGAGGCGGCGTTCCGCCCGACTCGCCGCTGTCGGTATCGCCGTCGACGTTCTCCCCGCCACCGGGTTTGATGTGGATGGTGGTGTCGTCACCGCAGGCCATCACGCCCAGTGCCAGACTGGCGGCCAGAAGCAAGGTCACGGCTCCCCGCACGAGTTTGGCCGGGGCAATGGCCGAGAGCCAGCAGGCGCGCGCGGTCAACTCCGTGCCGACTTCCGAGTGATAACGCGCCCCGCCATAGCGTTTGACGGGTTTGACTTTGAATGGTGTGTGCGACATGGCAGCCCCCTTAATCGAATGCATACCGGGATTGCGGATCGATCATCTGATGCAAATGCTTGTAATGCTTATTTAGAAACGTCGGATTACGCTCCTCCCACAAGCGGGTTCCCAGCTCGTCGGCGATGGGGATGAGCATGCGTTCATGACTGCATAGAATCGGCGGCACTTCCAGCACGTGGCCGGTCAACTGCCAGCTCATGCAACCGCAGTAATTGGCGCAGCGTCCCAGAAAGGCGCAACTGTCGCAGGGACGGCGCGGACGTTTGTTGAGCGTGATCAATTCCTGACGCCGGGGCGTAAAGCCGCTTTCCACGTGTCCGATAGCGTAACGCTTGGCGTCGTCGCGGTCGGAGACGAACTGCACGCAGGGGAAAATCGTGCCGTCGGGGGCCACCGAGACCTTCCTCGCCCCGAAATCGCAGATCGCCCCGTAGCGGATCGGCTCGCGGGTGTGCGACTTCAGCTTGTCGTCGAACAGCCCCATATGAAAGCGCTCGCCCGCCCGCATGCGGTCGAGGTAAAACGCACCCAGCTTGCGGTAGCTTTCCGCCAGCGTCTCGAAATGCGCGGGGGTCCAGTCGGGATGGGTATAGTCGAGTTGGTGCACGACGTAGCGCAGGCCGCGCGACCAGAGATACTCCATCGATTCGTAAAGGCGCCCCACCGTCGGCGGCGTGATGACGCTGGTTACGACGGTGTAGGGGTTGTAATGCAGGATCATGGGCAGCTTGGCGTCGAGGACATCGAAGCTGCCCGTGCCGTCGGGAAAGACGCGTTGGGCGTTATGCGCCTCGCGGTCGCCGTCGAGCGAGAGGGCGAATAGAATTTTGTGGTCGCGACAGAAAGCCAGGCTCTCTTCGGTGAACAGCGTGCCGTTGGTGGACAGCCGGAAGTACATGGCCGTGCCGCTCTCTTCGCCGCGCGCCTCGGCATAGGCGGTCAACTCCTGCATGCGATCGAAAAGCAGCAGTGGCTCGCCGCCGAAAAACGACACGCAGGCGCTGGTTTTGCCGGTTTCGATGGCCAAATCGATGGCCTTTTGCGCCACCTCCAGCGACATCGGCTCGTCTACTTTTTCCGGCGCGTAGCAGTAGCGGCAACGCAGATTGCAGTTTTTCGTGAGGTGTAAAATAACCTTCATCACGTCTCACTTTGAAGCGGGAGTAACCCGCCGTTTCTGTCACGAGTTCTGGCGTCTGACATGGATTGCAAAAGACAAGCCAATCTTACACGCTTTAGGGAAGTCCGCAAGCCATTGATTTTATTGAGATGATTATTTGTTAACATTGCCGTAAACGACAAGATTGTCGGTCGCCTGTCAAGCCGACTTGACACCCCCCGTCAGGTCGGTGGGGCTGCGCTCCGCCTCAGATCAGCGCGGTGGAGAAATAGCGCTCGGCGCGGTCGGCCAGGATGGTGACGACGCGCGCTTCCGGGCCCATGTCCTCGGCCACCTTGCGGGCGGCGAAGACGTTCGCGCCGGAGCTGGTGCCCACCAGCAGACCGCAGCGGCGCGCCAGCATGCGCGTGGTGTAGATGGCGTCGTCGTCCGAGACGCACAGCACGTCGTCAAACAGCGAGGTGTCGAGCACGTCCGGGATGAAGCCATCGCCGATGCCCTGGATCTGGTGGATTTTGTGCAGGCCGGGTTCTTCGCCCAGCAGCGCGGAGGCCCCTTCGGGCTCGACGGCGATCAGCTTGACGGCGGGATTTTGTTCTTTGAGGAAGCTGCCCACGCCCTGCAGCGTGCCGCCCGATCCGACGCCCGCCACCAGCGCGTCCACGCGGCCGTCCATCTGCTCCCAGATCTCCGGGCCGGTGGTCTGGTAGTGAATTTCCGGGTTGTGCAGGTTGCCGAACTGGTTGACGTGCCAGGCGTTGGGGTTGCGCGCCAGGATCTCGGCGGCCTTGGCCACCGCACCGCCGATGCTTTTGGCGGCCGGAGTCGGCACCAGCTCCGCCCCCAGCGCGCGGATGATTTTCTTGCGTTCTTCGCTCATGGATTCGGGCATGACGATGACGACCTTGTAACCCTTCTGCACGCCCGCCAGCGCCAGACCGATGCCGGTGTTGCCGCTGGTGGCCTCGACGATGATGGAGCCGGGCTTGAGCAGGCCCTCTTTTTCGGCGCATTCGATCAGATGCTTGGCCACGCGATCTTTCACCGACCCGCCGGGGTTGAGGAATTCGGCCTTGCCGTAAATGGGCTGGGAAATCAGGCTGGGCACCCGGATCAAGGGAGTGTTGCCGATCAGATCGAGAATCGTGCTGCCGCTCATCATGCGCCTCCTGTGAATGGACTCGCCCGGTGGCCGGGATATTTTCCGATATGAAATGCCGCCGAGACTGCGCGCGCATTATAGCCAGCCGGCGGGAAGGCGTCAAAAAATAACACAGGGGGGGCTAGTCGGTGCTTTTTCGGGGCTTGCGCTTCTTATCCAGAATGGTGCCGGTCAAATTCGCACCCTCGAAATTCGCGCCTTCCAAATTCGCGCCTCTCAAATCCGCGCCGCTCAAATCCGCGCGTCCCAAATTCGCACGTTCCAAATTCGCGTTTACCAAATTCGCGCCTTCCAAATTCGCGTCCCTCAAATTCGCATCCCTCAAATTTGCACCCCACAAATTCGCATCGCTCAAATTCGCATCTTCCAAAATCGCGATTTCCAATTGCGCACCTTCCAAATCCGCGCCTTCCAAATCCGCGTAACCCAAATCCGCGTAACCCATTTTTGCATCCCTTAAATTCGCACCATTCAATTTTGCATCCCTTAAATTCGCGCCTCTCAAATTCGCACTATTCAATTTTGTATCCCTTAAATTCGCACCATTCAATTTTGCATCACTTAAATTCGCGCGAATCATATTCGCACCATCCAAATACGCGCCTTTTAAATTCGCGCGTTTCATTTTTGCTTCAAATAAATTTGCGACCTCCAAATGTGCCTTTAAAGCGTGACAATCTACAAGCGAAGCAAAAAGCATAAAACATAGAGTAAATTTACTTCTTTGTATGTTTGCCCTATAGAAATTGGCAAAATCAAAACATTGCTGCGAAAAATCCAAATCCGAGAAACAGTCATAAGCTAATGTGGTTGTTAGGTCCAATCGCTGAGGTTGCAAGCGACTCAGCCACGCACCGGCGCTCGTTTTCTCCGGCCACTTGATTTGGCTTAACGTTCCCGTTCTTTTCGCACATGCACAATGAAGGGCCAGCAGGGCTTCATCGGCGTTTCTGGCCTGCCGCGTTTCCTCCTGATATTTTGGAAGGCGTGGTTTCAAATCCTGCATCGGCATGCCGTATCGAAGATGAACGTTCATCAACTTGACGATCTGTTCCTGGCAATTCTCGATCATTTCCGGATCGCGCTTATAATCCAATTCGATTTCACGATCGACAAAACGGTAAAGATCGCGATCCATGGCGGTCGGCCCCGTCAACTCGATCCATTTACACAAAGCCTCCGCCGCATCCCAACCATTGTTTCCATATTGATCTTGCTCACGCATTTTCAATTGTTCAACCATGGTGTACAACTGCCGCACGATCCTTCTTGCCGTCAAATATTCACCGAAGCTCTTGTGCGTGAATTCGATCACGTTGTCGCCGCGGTCCTCGGCCGTGCGCCGCAGATAAAAAGCGGTGAGCAATCGCAAAACGCCGCTCTGCGCGTCATCGGCGAAGCGCTCGAACTTTTTTTGTAGGCTGGGGGCACAACGCTGATGGATCGCCTCGGTTGTGGCTTTTCGGCCCTGGCCCTGCCAGGCGGCCACACCCACCTCCTGCATGATCGCCGTGAATTCCTCTTGTTTCAATTCAAATTCATCGATCACTCTGTGCCGCCGACCTTCTTGACGGCCTTCATATCCACGCTCCCAAACATATTCCAGCATGGCTCCGTAAATCTGGTTAACACTAACGGTTTGGGTGAAATCGATTCTTTCATCAAAAAAGGTTTGTGCCGCCAAGTAAATGAGCAAAGGTTCCGCCGTGATTTCCTCCAGCTCTTCCCGCCTCAAGAATTCCGGCATTTCGGGATCAACGTGTTGCATCAAGCGGCAATAGGCCGCCCACCAATCCAGCCGAAAGTCGTGTTCAAGTCTCTTTCTCCTATCGACAAATGTCTCACGTTCCTTCTCCGTCATCCAAAGAGGTAATAAATGGAGGGTCTTTTCCTTCTTCAAGAAATAATCTTGCGCCTGTATCGAGAGATCCCGCCCCAGCACCAAGGCTTGACACTGGCATTTTTGATCATTTTTCTGGTGCAGCTTCACCAGCAGTTTTTCGATAAATTGCTTGGCGGCCTCATACCCGGCGCGGCCGCGCTCGGACAGCTCATCCAAGCCATCGAAAAGCAGCACGATCGGGTCGCTTTGCGGAACGCTGAGTGGATTCTCCCTGAAGTCGTCATACTCATGCAGGAAATCCCCGACCGAATCGGCGAGGTCGCTTTTAGGATTCATGTTGTGCAAGGGAATATATAGCACAAGGCGATTTTCCGCCGCCAGCTCGGCCGCCAGCATTTTGGCAAACGAAGATTTCCCGCTGCCGGGCCCACCACTGATGACTCGTAATGCATCCTTTTGGCTTCTTTGTTCAATCCAGGAGCGAACGTGGTCGTGCAAATCGACGACATGTCGCGTTTCCTTCTTATCATTCTCATCGTCCATATCGCGTGCAAGAAGTCGCTTGGATGGGGGTTCGTTTTTCGTTTTCGCGGATTCCTTGTAGTAAGCCCGAAGCTCGATAAAGATATCCTTCAGGCCGAAGGCTTCGCCGAGCATGCTTTCTTCCACTTGCCGCATCAGTTTGGCCCGGTAGCGCCGCCAATCTGCATCGTGCTGAACAGCCGTGAAAGCGAGGGAGTCGAAAGCCTCAACGATCATGGCGTAATTGCCCGCATTTTCATACAACTCGTGATGGATCGCAGAGTTAAAAAAGGACGGCAGCCGCCGTGCGGTATTTTCCGCCCGAGCCGAATCCATGCCGCTGGCGAGTAGCCAGCTTTCGAAAACGGGCCGCATCATCTCGACATACCTGCACGCGCCGGGATTGTCGAAAAACCGGGTGTCGATTTCGACGGTTTCAGTTTCAAGCCCGTAATCGAGTTTATCGGCAATCTCCACCGCTTGTTCAAGACGTTCAAGATCAAGTTCGCCGACCTGTTCTTCCACGAGATCTTTCAGGGCGCGTCCCATCGAACGTTGCACCAACACCCAGGCGCGTTCTTCCGGTGTTGTCTTTAAGCTGAAAGCAGAGGCGGCTTCCAATAATTTCGGTATTGAGCTTGAAGGGCCACCACCGATAAATGCTGCCGCCGCTTGGCCGACATGCACAAAGAATTTTTTCGTATCAATGCCTATCTGCTTATTCAAGAGCTTGACCGGCTTCTCGATGACGAAGCCTTTGTCCTTACCCGATCGGGTGGCTGTTATTTGATTCGTCGCTTGGGTTTTCGTTTTCGCCATCGTTCACTCCCCGCCGTCGATCCCGGAACTCGCTTCCGCCTGCTACGACTTACATTTGATCCGTTATGAACTTTCGACTGATGCGGCCTGATCCTATCAAAGCCTCGCAAATAGCACAAGAACGGCTTCATTAATTTTGTTAGAGTGCCCGCCTGCTGCATGGCCATGGGGTCGGCTTTTCACTCGTTGCGGTTTTTCGCTCGTTGCGTTCGTTGCGCTCGTTGCGTTCGTTGCGCTTGATGCACCGTTTCGATTGGAGTTGGCGTTACCCGGTATTCCGATGGGGATTCGGAACGGTCGTAATACGTCACACTAAAACGCCTCCGCCGTCTGTCGATATCCATTTTCCAACCCACGACACGCGATCTGCCACCTCATCCAGCAGTCTTTTTCCGCCTTATATTCAGGGGGTTGCCGCTTTGAGGACACTCTGCCGACGACCGGTACTTTGTATCGCTTCACGTTGTTTTGCCTGACTTATCAGTCTTACAATAATATAGTGAATATAGTCCTATGAATAGATGATTTAAGCTCCTCGATGTACCGCCCTTAAGCCATTGAATTATCTACGTTTTTCGAATATCAGTCGGCGGGCGGCAAGTCGCCCCGGATATCGGACGTCGATTGGCGGGTTAGGTCTGTATTTTCAGCAGGTTGGAACGAGGGTCGTCACACCCGGTTTGCCGCGTGGCAGCGCGCCTGAGCCGGGCAAGCGGAAACGATTTCCTCTGTTGTTCCGGCAGGTTGTCCATGTTGCACGCGGCCGGAATCCGGCTTTTCGCAAAAACGCGGCGTTGCAACATTTCGGCGCCATGCTTGATCGCTTATTGCGCCATGTTTGCGCTATTTATTATCTATAGCGACGCGAAACTCAGAACTCGACGACGTTGTAGGTGATGGTACGCCGGACGCCGTCGAGCGTGGCAAGCTGCGAGGAGCTGATCTGCCCGAGGTCGTTCTGATCGATGCCTTCGATATGCACGATGACGTCAAAATTACCCATAATGGCGTCGAATTCACGCACCGCGTCATTCTTGGTGAGCGCGTTCAACACCTTCTGTACCTTGCCTTGCTCGACTTCCATCAACACGAATGCCCGGACCATTTTCACCCTCCTCGTTTGGGAATATGCGAATGATGTGACCGTTTACAACTTCGTATTTATTGAGAATAACACATGTTTTGGCGTTTGTAAATATCTTATCGAAAGTCGCGTATTTTTTCGAACGCGCTAAAAACGTTGTCGCCGTCCTCAAACTCCAACGGCATCGGCAAGTTCGGCGTCCAAAATCTCGAAAAAGCGCGCGCGCGCCCGCCGTTCGGCCCAGGGCTCGTGCCCGCAATCAGGCAGGATATCCATTCGGAATTGCTCGATATTTTCGCGAAGGGCGTCCGAAACGGCCGCGGCCGGATGGGGGTCGTACGCGCCATGCAGCGCCACCACCTGGCAGTTCAGGCGAGAAAAAGCCGCCAGCAGCGCGCCGCTACGACGCAGAGCGTCGGCTTCGGGCCACACCTGTTGAAAAATCTCGCTGTCCGGCAACGTAAATTCGCGTGCGAACGCAGGCAGCAGGTCGAATTGGTCCGTGATATCCATCAGTTGGCGCAACCGACGCCCCGCCTGCGGCGTCATCCGATCAGCCGTCTGCAGACCGGTCAGCAACGCCGCGTATTCATCGCGTTGCGCGGAATTCAGCCGCGCCAACCGCGTTTCGGCAATGCCGCACGCGTCTTCCGCGCGAAAAGGTCCGCTCCCCACTAGTATTACTTTTGAAACATCCTGCGGGTACTCGGCAGCGGTCAATCCGGCCAGCCACGCCCCCCACGAATGCCCGACCAACACCGCCGGTGTATCTGTCTCATCTTTTATCCATCGCGCCAGTTCCGCGACTTGCCCCGCCACGCTACGGGCGGTTTGCCAGGGTTCCAACACCCCGCATTTTTTGGATAATTCCACAGCCATCGGTGTCAACGACCCGGCCGCACCCGGCCCGCCGTGCACCACCACCACCCGATAAGGCGCCGCCCCTTGGCGTTGTCCGCGCAGTCCCTGCGGCGGCTCAAACATCGGGTGTCCCGAGCCGACGACGCAGCTTTTCCGCAAAAGCGACGGGGTCGTGTATGCCTGACAATGCAGCCAATGTGCCGACGAATTCCCCATGCTCGCGACCGCGCCGATAGTCCGGCTCACGCGGTGGATGGGGCAGATAGCGCGTCATCCGATCAAGCTCGGGACACACGAGCAGCGTGGCCGAATAATAGAGATAGTCCTTCGCGCGATGCATGGCCGAGCCCGATATTTTGCGATCTCCGACGGCCAAATCGGAAATGCCGCGCTGGTGCAGGTTCGCCACGCCGCAGGCCGTCAAACCCGCGATCAACCAGCCTGAAAGCCGCTCGAACGCCCGCACCAGGTCGAGCGGTCGCCGCCCCGGCAACACCGCCGAGACCACCAGGTTTCCGGGATCGAGCACCACCGCACAGCCTCCGCCGCGCCGTCGCACAAGCGGCACGCGTTCGTTTTCGATCGCCTCCGCAAACACTTCACGGGTGGCATCAGAGGCACGCCCCAAAACCACCTGCACGCCGTCGGGGCGCGACACGGCTACTTTGACTGCGTTCTCGCGCAATGCCTCGGCGATCAAATCGCGGTCGGCCTCGTACATGGGATGGATGAGCGTTTTCATGAGCCTATTATACATGGGTTTGCGCGGTCGATCAAACACGCATGCGCCCTTTTACGCACCGAGTTTCAGCGCCTCGATTTCAAACCGAACAAAAAGCTCAAGTGGTGACGGATGGCTTCGGCCTACGCTGATGGCTTCAACTATCCGGCGGTCGCGGATATCATCCAAGTCACGCTGTCGAACAACAACTGATCACCACATTTCACTCGCGCGCAGCCGGGACGGTCCATCGGGATCGTCCCGGTTTTTCATTGAAGAAAACCGGTTAGCGGCAACGATCCATCGGCTGGCGGTTTGCTTATTTGCAAATGCTTCATTTTAACAATTACTTTAAAATTAAACATACCTTATCTTCTAAATATTTTTACTTTTTGAGACACTACTTGCTTGACGATTCCCACCTTCCCATATATGGTACTTTTCAACTGTCATACAGATACCAATAACCAAAATACCAGCAGTAATTACCAAGGGGAGGTAACTTTTGCGCATACTCGCTTACACACATTTTGCGGTGCCCATATTGTTGCTTCTTTTGCTGCTTTCGGCTTGTAGCGGCACAGACGTAGCAGGCTTGGAAACCGATGGCGACAAGCCGGACGGAGATACTTCCGACGGAGATACTTCCGACGGCGACGATTCTGACGGAGATGGTTCCGACGGGGAGACACCCGATGGCGACCTATCAGAAGATGACGGCCCCTGCCTGCACGGCGACACCCGTTGTTCCGGCGACGATATCGAATTCTGCATCGACGGCAACTGGACCTTGCAGGATTGCGATGACGTCTGCGCCTCCGGCTTCGAACAGGTATCCGAGGGTTGCGGAGACGTCACGACCGAAGACGCCACCATCGAATTCTGCCTCTGCGTCGATGCCGACGGGGACAGCGACGGTGATACGGATGGCGATACGGATGGTGATACGGATGGCGATGCCGATGGCGTCCCCGACTGCAACAGCGTCTGCAACGGCCACTGTGGCAGTTATCAGGGCTGCGACTGCGGTAGCTGCGGCGACGGCCAGAGCTGCCAGGACAATGTGTGCATCTCCGATTCGTGCAACCCGGCCGACGACTGGCCGGACCCGAATTACGTGGACGAAAACAACGACGGTATCGACGGCGTGATCTGCGCCGCGGTCTTCGTGGCCCCCGAGCAGCACGGCGGCGACGACTACAATCCGGGCACCATGGACCTGCCCAAGCGCACCATTCAAGCCGCCCTGGACACCGCTGCCGGGAACCCGGACAAGCATTACGTGCTGGTGAGCGCCTACGATTATGTCGGTCCGCTGACGATCCCCGACGGCGTCAGCCTGTTCGGCGATTACCACAAACCAGTGGGCTGGCAACGCAACAGCGAATACAATGTCACGATTGCGGTCGATGCGCTCGATACAAACGACAACCAGGTGGGAATATACGCGCACGACATCACGAGCACCACCAAATTGCAAAATTTCATCCTCACCATCGCCGACAACACCAGTACGCAGGGCGGCAGCAACTACGGCATTCACGTGCAAAACGCCCCGGCGCTCTCCATGTCGCACCTGACCATCACCGTTGGCGAGGGTGGCAACGGCGCGGACGGCACGGGAAAGGGCACGGACGGTGAAGCGGGAGATCAAGGCGATGAAGGCGAGGAAGCTTTTGAATGGGAGACCGACTATCGCTGTGACTCGGATCATATCATACCGGGCGAAACACCGGGCGGCACGGCCCCAATTTGTCACTATGCGCCCGACCAGCCCGGAAACGGCGGGTATGGCGGCATTGGCGATAGGTATGCGGATGTTTGCAGCAATGGAACCAAAGGCTATGGGATCAACAACGCCCCGAATGAAGGAGGCGCGGGTGGGGCCTGCTCCGATAACCAAAGCCAGGATGGCGAGGATGGCTCGAACGGCGTCAATGGCGAAAATGGCAGCAATGCTTCAGCCGGACCCAACCTGGGAACTTTTGCGGATGGCTGGTATCAAGGTGCTCCCGGCGGCCTGGATTACGATGCGGAGCCGGGCACAAGCGGCACCGGCGGTGGCGGTGGCGGAGGTGGAGGCAACGGGGGTAACCTCGAAGGGATTTACATGTGCACGGTAACGGGAAGCTATGGCGGCGGCGGCGGTTCCGGCGGCTGCGGTGGCCAGGAAGGCGCCAACGGCCAGGGCGGCGGAGCGTCTTTCGGTATTCTGTTCGTCGAAACGGACTGCCCGGTCAGCCACACGACCGTTACGGTCGCCAAAGGCGGCGACGGCGGAGTGGGACAAGACGGCGGAGCGGCCGGAACCGCCGGAGCCAAAGGCCCTGGCGGACCTGTTTCCACCTGCTGCCCCACCTTTGAACAGGTTCCCGGCCATGGCGGCGACGGAGGCATGGGTGGCGCGGGCGGCCGCGGTGGTTACGGCGGCGGAGGCGGCGGTGGTCCGAGCTACTGCTTCTACTTCTTCTCACCCGATGGAACACCGGATCTTAACCAGGTGAGCGACTCCCCATGCAGCGGATACGAAGGGGGCACGGGCGGCGCAAGCTCCGGCAATCCGGGTTTGACCGGTTTGAGCGGCGAAATCGGCTTCTGCCAAAGCAGTTGCGACGGAAACAGCCGTTAAAAAACACAAAGCCGGGAACCCGTCGGAGACGCGCTCCAGCATGGGAAACGAACACTAAAGAGCACTATTAGCGAGGAAATTTCTTTGACTAGTCGGACCTTTTAAGCAGGAGCATGGCTCTGTCATGCTCCGCATGTTTGACTTGATCCTTTCACCCAAACCGACCCCGCCGGAAACAAGGCAGGAGCCTTGTTTGAAGACAAACCAACAGGGCAGGACGGGAGCCCTGCTCCGACGGAAGAACCGATCGTCCCCCATTGAAGCATAACCGGCACCCCTACCCCTAAACGCAAAAAGCCCGCCCCCGAAAGGGCGGACTTTGAAAGACGAGCTTGACCGCTTAGTTTTTGGCGGCTTCGGACTGATAGTAGCCCATCAGGATCTTGGCCACTTCGGGACGCGCGAACTCGGGCGGCAGGGCTTCGCCCGCGGCCAACATGGTGCGCACCTTGGTGCCCGACAGGAAGACCCAGTCTTCTTTGGTGTGGTCGGAAACCGAACCCATCATGATCACTTTGCCCAGCTTCTTGCTGTAAGCGGTGTGATCGCCGCGGAAGATCTCGATCTGCATATCTTCTTTGGTGATGTCGTCGAAGATGGTCTGGGCGTCGAAAGCGCCGTAGTAGTCGCCCACACCGGCGTGGTCGCGACCGACGATCAGGTGGGTGCAGCCCATGTTCTGACGGAACACGGCGTGCAACACGGCCTCACGCGGACCGGCATACAGCATATCGAAGCCGTAACCGGTGATCATCGCGGTGTTGGGTTTGAAGTACAGTTCGACCATTTTGCGGATGGCGGCGTCACGCACGTCGGCGGGAATGTCGCCGGGCTTCAGTTTACCAAGCAGCATATGGATGACCGCGCCGTCGGCGTTCACGGCTTCCATGGCCATTTTGGTGAGGCCCTCATGGGCGCGATGCATCGGGTTACGAGTCTGGAAGGCCACGACGGTGTTCCAGCCGCGTTTTTCGATGTCGTTGCGGATCTGCATGGCGGTGCGGAAGGTCTCGGGGAATTCTTTGTCGAAGTAGCTGTAATTCAGCACCTGGATGGGGCCGCTGATGCAGGTTTTGCCGACGGTATTGAAAGCCTTGACGCCCGGATGGGCTTCGTCGGTGGTGCGGAAGACGGCTTCGGTCATTTCCGCCATTTCGGCGTCGGTGAAGGTCTCGATGGCTTCCACATCCTGGATGGCCAGAATCGGGTTGCCGTCCACGTTCGGGTCGCGCAGGGCGATACGCTTGGCGCCCTGGATGGCGGCGGCGTCTTCGACCACGTTCAGAACGGGGGTCGGCCAGAACAGGCCGCTGGTGGTGTGCATGTTTTTGCAGACGGCGATGGAGTCGGCTTTGTTCATGTAACCGGTCAGCGGATTGAAGTAACCCGAACCGAGCATAACCGCGTTGCCGGCGGCGGCGGAGCTGATCGTGATGGAGGGCAGACCCTCGGCCTCTTTAATCAGCGCCTCGCGTTTGGCGGCATCCTCGACATACAAAGGATTCAGAGTTTCGGAACCGTGCGGCTTAATCATGGTATTCTCCTTTATTCAACAAGTTTGAAAGCGTAGAACCCGCTTTTCACAACTGAACGCTCTCCACACCTAAATATGAGGTGCGACGATCTAACGCTTTTCCCAAGCAGCCAACCCAATAGCAGGTTTATGAATCCACGTCAAGCATCATTTATGAAAAGACAAGGTGATAACTCACTGGAATAACTATTATTCCCGCACTCTTCAAGGAAACATCCCAAACAGGATCCTACAACTTTAAGTTATAACTGAGGAATGTCGATTTGCGGTACATTCCGCTGCCGATAACCGGCTTTCCGCCCCCTCGCCGACTCGGGCAGAATTCCGATCTAAATTAATCGGTTTTCTCGGGATACGACAAGTGTTGAGAACCAAAAAAGCCTTGTGTCGCCTCGAAGAACTCGGTGACGCGCCGTTCCTGGTTCGGACTGAGCGGCACGGTACGGATAGCGAAACAAACCTCGCCGATCCGCTTGTAGTATCTTTCCTGGTTACACCAATAAGCGCTGATCTCAACCGGCGGTTCGCCATCGAAAGCCGGTAGGATGATCATCCCCCCACCCTCTTTTTCCTCGATGCGCAGACCCTCGACTTGAGCCTCAAGCGAGGTCAACTCAACCGCCTTCGGTGCTGCTTGGCCGGTATCCGCGTTCGTCCGGGCACGCGGCGCGTGGGCTTGGCGCAAGGCAACCCAATCCGGTTCATGCCGAATGGCGGGCTGCTTGTCGCTTTGCAAAACGGCGGCGACCCTCGGAGCCAGAAATTCGGCGATTTGTTCGATGCCGCGCGGCGACCAATGGGGATCGATCCCCAGGGTCTCAACCGCATGCCAAGCCGGGTCGCGAGTTACATCCAGCCAATTGACCTCCGGATGGCGGCCGATCCACTCGGCCACCGGCTGCCATTCCTCCCAATGCAAATTTGTGACGATCAGCAGGTCGGCGGTCCCGACCAAGCGCAGGATGGCATCCAGATCGCGGTTCATCGCCTCAGCCACTTTCGTTTCATGCATTGGATCGGGCATCAGGACTTTCATCCAAATCCGCTCGGCCACAATCTGAAAAACATCCAGATTCAGGGCGGCCACGACCCGCGGCCACACATCGTCTCGCAGTTTGTCCAAACGGGTCATGGTATCGAAGCGAAATTCCGAATCGCCGGGATTGAGATACAGCAGCACCAGGTCGGGATCGTAGCAGTCCATGGCATGGCGCAACGTGCGCGGATGAGAAACCAAAGCGGTTCCGTGCACCGCCGCATTGCGCACGACCGCCGGAAATCCGTTCTCGGCAAGCGTGGCTTGTAGAACCGGCGTAATGGCTTCGGCATCCTCGACACCGGGACAGAACATATAAGAGTCGCCGAGTGTCACAACGCGCGGACGTGGCGTGGAAAGAACGGTTTCTTCCTGGTTGCGAAAACCACAAGCATCCACTTTGACGTGCCAAGGCGAAATGTGGTTCGAATGAATGACCGTATCGCGATAAACCCACACAGCATCATCCGTTCGATCATGCAGAAAGCTGCGCGCATCCACGATGCGTTCGGCCTGCGACCCGATCGACACGATCCACAAACCCAAAAACGCCAGCACAAGGGGGATATGCCATCGGCTACGACGCCGCACCACTCGCGAGTGCACAACCCCGACTCCCACGGCCAGAATAAGGGACAGCCCGCCGAACCACAGGATGAAGGTTCCCATGAAAATCTGAACGGCGTATTTCGCAGCCTCGCCGAGCGTCCAGAACAGGCTCAGCAGCAACACGGACTCCAACAGGCAGAGGATGATTTCGATCCAACGACTGGCGGGCCTGGATATGGACATCGCGTTTGCGGGAATGGCGGTCTGCTCCTCAGCATTCAAATCGTCAAGCACACGGGTTGGCTCGTTTGCGTCGTACAGCCTGCATCCTGTACCGAAATCCGCGTCCTGTCAATCCGCATTCGACTCGGAATCAGTTGCCATCCCGCCCGGCATGGGCCTATAATCGCGGCGACTGCATAACCCCTGTTCCAATCACGACGGAGGTCCGATGTCCACCGATCATCGTCCCCTTTTCGACGCCTACCCTTCTCTCGCCGAATTGCCCCATCGGCCCTTCGCCGCACTGCCCACGCCGGTCCAACGCAATGCCTTTCTCAGCGACCGTGGCGGAGCCGAGGTGTGGGTCAAACGCGACGGATTGAGCCACGACCTTTACGGCGGCAATAAAGTGCGTAAACTCGAATTCCTACTGGCGGGAGCCCTCAAGCGCGGCTCGAAACGGGTGGTCACCACCGGCGCGATCGGCAGCAACCACGCACTCGCCACCGCTCTGTTCGCGCGTGAATTCGGGCTGGCCTGCCGCCTGGTGCTGTTTAACCAGCCGGTGACCGAACACGTGCGCATGAGCCTGCGGCTGTTTCATTACGCGGGGGCGGAATTGGAGCTGGCCCCCAGTTATCCGCAACTGGTGTGGCGCATGGGCCGCTACGAGGCCATGGCCCGCTTGCCCATGGTGGGCCAACGCCTGACGGTCATCCCCGGCGGCGGTTCTTCGCCTCTGGGGGCGCTGGGATACGTCAATGCCGCGTTCGAACTGGCCGAGCAGGTACGCGACGGCCTGTGCCCCATCCCCAAAGCAATCTACGTGCCCGCCGGAACCTGCGGAACGCTGGCCGGACTGATCGTCGGTTTCCGCCTGATGGACTGGCCCACCCAAGTCATCGGCGTGCGCGTAGTACCGTCGTTTCTGGCCAATCCGACCGCCATTGCGCAGCTGGCCAACAAAACCGCCGCCCTGATGCAGGCCTTCGGCCATGACGTTGACTGGCAACGGCTCGATGCCGCGGCGGTGACGCTTCTGGACGGCTACATCGGTGACGGCTACGGCGACGTCACCACGGCATCCGCCGAGGCGGTGGAACTCGGGCAAAAAGCGGGGCTGCGTCTCGAAACCACCTATACCGGCAAAACCGTCGCCGCCCTGCTCGACGCGGTTCGGGACGGCCGCCACGGGACGGAACCGGTGCTGTACTGGAATACCTACAACGAGCAGAATCTCTCACCGCTGGCCGAACGCGTGCCGGTCGACGCCCTGCCGAGCGCTTTTCACCGCTACTTCGAGGATGCTTCATGACCGTTTACGTATCGAAAGAAGCGCGGGAACTGCACGACGCCTGTTTCGTGGCCGATCTGCATGTGGATTCTTTTTTGCTGGCGCGCCAGTTCGGCTACGACTTCCTCAAGCGCCATCGTTCCTGGACCCCCTGGGGGGTCATCGGCAGCCATGTGGATCTGCCGCGCATGGCGGAGGGTGGTGTCGATTTCTGCGCCTTCGGGGTGGTGGTCAATCCGCTTTCCCGCCCCGCCAATGCCTGGAAAAACACCTTGCGTCAGCTTGCTTTGCAGCGCGAAGCCGTCAAACGCTCGGAAGGACGGCTCGTGCAGGCGCAAACACCCGCCGACGCTCTGGCGGCGCGTGCGCGCGGGGCCTATAGCGGATTTGCGGGACTTGAAGGCGCACACTGCCTGGGAGACGACCTCGACCACCTCGACACGGCTTATGCCAACGGCGTGCGCTACATCACCCTTACGCATTTCTCGACCAACAAGGCCGCGTCCTGCGCCAAAGGCCTGGGCGCCAAGCCGAACGCCGGTCTCAGTGGATACGGGCGCGATCTGGTGGCGGAGATGAACCGGCGCGGCCTGATCGTCGATGTCGCCCATGTCAACAAACCGGGTTTCATGGACGCCGTCACGCTCAGTCGGGCCCCCTGTTTGGTCTCCCACTGCGGCATCGGCGGCGTGCGGCCCCTGTGGCGCAACCTGGACGACGAAATGTTGAAGGCCCTGGCCGACAACGGCGGGGTGGCGGGCGTGATGTTCGCCGCCAACTTCCTCACCGACGGGCTGAACGCGAACCGCGACGACTGGCTGCGGCACGTGGACCACATCGTCAACACGGTCGGCGAGGACCATGCCGCCATCGGCAGCGATCTGGACGGCTATATCCTGCCCGCCCACGGTCTGCGCGACATCACCACCTTGCCGCGCCTCACCGAGGGGATGCTCGAACTCGGCTACTCCCCCGAACGCATCGCCAAGATTCTCGGGGGTAACTTCCTGCGCCTCTGGCAAACGGTGCAGGACAGCGCGAAGACAAGCGCTCATGTATGAAAATTTTCAAAATCGGTTGACAGCCTGCAAGACTCCGGTATCTTAGATCCACTCAGCGAAACACGCGCCAGTTGGTGGCGCGCCGATTGCCGCGTCCGAGACCTCCGTTCAATCGGGGTGGACGCCGCCTTTTCGGTAAACCCGGCCGGGCTTTCTGACGACCTTGCTTCGAGAGGATAAGCACATGAGCATTTCGTACGAAACACGCAACGGCGTACCGCAGATGACCCTCGACCACTTCGACAAAGACTACGCCGACCGCCACCTGCTGCACGGTCTGGTCGCGAAATGGGCCAAAGAAAGCCCGCAGGGCATCGCCTTCATCAACGCCGATACGAAAGACGAAATCACCTGGCAGCGTTTCGACCAGACCACCACGGCGCTGGCGCTCAAGCTGGTCGAGCTGGGGTTCGAAAAAGGCGACTACCTGGCCACCTCGCTGCCGCTGCTCACGGAACACATCTTTCTCGAATTCGCCTGCTTCAAAATCGGCGTCGTCGCCGTCCCGCTGGACCTGCGGCTCAAGGGTCCGGAAGTGGTGCGCAGCGTCAACCTCGTCTCCGCCAAGGGCTATGCGTTTTTGGGTAAAACCCCGGTGGCCGATTTCAGCGAACTGGGCCGCGCCGTGATGGCCAACTGCCCGAGCGTCAAGCATTTCATCCAATTCGCCGCCCCCGGCGACACCATCAAGGGCGCGACCTCGGCCTTCGTCCTCGCCGAAGAAGCGAAGAAGCTGGCCAAAAAAGCGCTGGCCAAGCCCGAAAAATCGGATCTGTTGAAGCGCTTCGGAGCCTTTAACGCCGCCATCGACGAAAACGACGGCGCGCTGGTGATCTTCACCACCGGGTCCACCGGCTATCCCAAGCCCGCGCTGTTATCGCACCGCAACATCACCTGCCAGACCATGTGCCTGGGCGCGGCCTTCGATATCCGCGAAAACGCGCGCATGCTGGTCAATCTGCCGCCCTCGCACGTGGGCTGCCAGACCGAACAACTCATGACCGTGATGTTTTACGGGCAGACGGCCGTCATCCTGCACATCTTCGACCCCGAAAAGACCCTCCAGGCCATTCAGGATTACAAGGTGAACTGCTTCGGGCAGATCCCGGCGCTGTTCAACCTGGAGTGGCGGCTGCCCAATTACGACCAGTACGATCTCTCCAGCCTCGATTTCGCGCTTTACGGCGGGCAGCAGGTTTCGCGGCAGTTTTTGGAGAAGCTGAAGAAAATGGCTCCCGGCTTCGGCACCGGACTAGGCCTGACCGAAACCGCCGGATTCTGCACCTATAGCCCGCTCGACGGCACGGTGGACGACATCCTGGCGGGGGTGGGCTACGATATGCCGGTGTATCCGCTGACCATCCGCCACCGCATGAACGCCGACGGTTCGCCCGGCGAGGAAAAGCCGCGCGGGGAAGTGGGACACATCTGCTTCAAGGGTCCGCAAACCTTCCTCGGCTACGTCAACGCCCCTTCAGCCACCGCCCAGACCATCGCCACAGACGGCACCTGCTACACCGGCGATTTGGGTTATGTGGACGACAAGGGCTTGCATTTCGCCGCGCGCGCCCGGCACGTCATCAAACCCAAGGGCTACCAGGTGTTTCCGGCGCAGGTGGAGGACCACTTCTGCGAGCTGGCCGATAAAGTGGCCGCCTGCGGCGTGGTGGGGGTCGAGCACGAGGTGTTTTCAGAGGGAATCGTGGCCTACATTCAACCGCAGGCCGACGTGGAGCTGACGGTCGAAGAATTGCAGGCGCACGCCAAAGGGCTGGCGGCTTACATGCGTCCCAGTCATTACGTGATCCTCGAACCCATGGGCCTGCCGCTCAACCGCGTGGCCAAAACGGACTACGTGGAAATCAAGCAGCTTGCCGAGGAAGAGGTCGAGAGCCTGCGCAAGTCGGGCGGCTGGGACAAAGCCTGAGGGCGGTGCGGTTTCGCAATCCCGCGTCCCTTACATCTGCGCAAGCTCGGCCTTGCGGGTTTCGATTCGGGTGACGATCTCGCGGGCGGCGGCCAGAAGCTCCGGCGTTGCATCGGGTTGTTGGCCGAGGCTCATGGCCAGCGCGAGGGGTAAAGCAGGCCGGGCGGCCGCGCTTTTCGTTCCAAGCAACCCATCGAGCGCAAGCCCAGCCTGCCCCGAAGCCGCCGCCAAGATGAAGAAATCCACGATATCGTCAAGAGCTTGCTCAACCAGCGTTTCATCATCGACAAAATGGCGCGCCTGCTCCAGGGCTTCCGGCCAGCGGCCCACCAGGCCCAACACGGACGCCAGCGTGTGCCGATACCAGTTTTCCTCCGGTTGCAATTCAAGAGCACGTTGACCAAAAACAATGGCGTCGGAAAGCTTTTCATCCTGGCGCGATTCATACACCCCCCATGCTTTCCCGTTATACGCCGTCGCCACTTGCTCAAGCAAGACCACTTCATCACGTGAGCCGAAACGCGCAATCACATCCTCGTAAGCAGCCAAGGCCTCGTCCGGGTGGCCGATCTCACCCAGCGTAACCCCCTTGCCCACCAAGGCCTTCGCCACTTGCTCCAGAAGCGCCAATTCCTCACGTGATCCGAAACGCGCGACTACATCCTCGTAAACCGCCAAGGCCTCGTCCGAGCGGCCAAGCTGACCCAGCGTAACTCCCTTGTTCACCAGGGCCGACGCCACCGGATCCAGAAGAACCGCTTCATCACGAGAGCCGAAACGCGCGACTACATCCTCGTAAACCGCCAAGGCCTCGTCCGAGCGGCCAAGCTGACCCAGCGTAATCCCCTTATAAATCAAAGCCTTCGCCACCTGTTCCAAAAGCGCCACTTCATCACGTGAGCCGAAACGCGCGATCACATCATCGTAAACCGCCAGTTCCTCGTCTGGGCGGTTGAGTTGCCCCAGCGATACTCCCTTGTTCACCAAGGTCCAGGCAAATATCTTTAATAAATTGTCCTCGTCTCGGCCATCTAACAAACTGATTACTTCATCGTAAATATCAATAGCCTGTTGATTTTGCCCAGTTAACCCGAGAATATCTCCCTTGCCAGACAGCGCTTCAACAGCATAAGAGAAGATCTCATCCTTATCGGAATTAAAAAATAAATCCAGATCCGGCAAATCTTCAGAATCCCCGTCAGGCTCCAGATATTTATCGATATCAAAATCCAAGCCTGACCTCTTGAACAACTGCCATACACGATCAAGCTTTCCATCTCCGATCCAAATAGCAACCCGATCAAGAACCGCATCATATTCAGAAAAAGCCAATTCTAACTGCTTTTCATTTTGTAATGTCACCGCCTTATTTATCATTGCCCACGCTACATAATTGCGCAAACTCCACTCTTCACTTCCACCAAAGCGGCATACCAATTCATCGTACATCGCAATTTCATTTTCATAATCTTTCAGCTTATCGTAGGCTAGTCCTTTTCCAAGAAGTGAAGAACTTGCCATCTCATGCAGCTTTGCTTCAGCAATCTCGGAAGTACTCAATGAAGGCTCATCCAACAGGGCGATCAAGGAATCCACATCATCAGAATCACGACCTTTCTCTGGCGGTTCTACCTGTGAATCCGCCAATAAACCGTCTTTCTCCAGTTCATCAATTCTCCGTAGTACCTCATCGTGAACTTGAACGGCTTCCTCCGGGCGTTTATTTTCATTGAGCCATCGCCCTTTTCGATTAAGTGCCTTAATAACCATTTTTTTAACAGGGACTTCTTCACGTCTTTCAAAATGATTTATTGCTGTGTCATACACATCGCATTCAAGCTCTGGTTTTTCTTTAAAATCGCCGTATATCCCCACATCTATGAAATGATCAATAACAGCTAACGCCGTCGTTGGATCCTCATCGAAATACGGCTCATATTCGTTGTATTCTTGCTCAACTTCGGCTAAAGCCAGTTCTGGATTTGCCATCGCTTGCTCAAAAAGCAGAAGCGAACGTGATTTGAGAGCCCGCCAGGGCATGCTCTGAACGGCTTCATCGCGGCATTGACGCAAGGCCTTGATGGCCAGGCGTTGATTAGGCGGCAGAGTGTAGGCGGGATCGGCATGCGGACGCGCCTCCAGCGCCAACAAGCCCAGGCGCACTAGATACTCCAAACCATTGCGGTATACCCGGCGGGTTCCATTGGCCTGGCCGGAGCGGTTCAGGCGGTCGCCGAACCAGTTTTCCAGGTCGGTTTCCCATTCGTCGGCATCGACAATTTTGATGGAGCCCGCACGCAGGATGATGTCGTACAAACACGGCATGAAGGCCTTAAAATCGAATTGCAGGCGCTGCTCCATCGCGCCCAGCGACTCGACTTCCACTTGGATCATCTTCGCGGCCAGCTCTTCGATGTCCATACCTTCAAGCGAGCCCTGCTCGGACAAGCGCTTGGCATGCTCGCCGAAGCTGCGTTGGTTGTCCGCCGCCAGAATCAGCGACAGCTTGTAGAGCGCGGTCGATTGCCCCACCAGATGAAACAGCTTGAGCGCACCCGCGTAATCCGGCTGACGATCGGGAGACGTTTGTGCCGAGCGCCGATACACGCATTCGGCCAGCTCCCGCGCATCCAGGGGATCGAGCGGCGCGATAGGCAGTGGCCCGAGGTGCGCGGGGGCGTCCTGCCGCGTACTCACACGCAAGGCCAGCGTCAAGGCGGCGTTACCAGCCCGAAACTTCAGATCGTCCACAAAACGGGTGGCGTCGTCCTTTTGATCGCGGCGCGGAGTGATGTAGGTCAGGTCGTCCAAAAGCCACAAGTGGCGCGCCTTCGGCTGCTTGCCGAGCTCCTTGAGCACGGCATCGACACTGGGCTCCGGGAGATCCAATCCGTAATGCCCGGCCAGGCGACGGCCCAGCTCTTCGTTTAACTGCTTCAGCTCGGTGATTTCATGACAGCTCATCAGGAAGACGTACAGCGGCTCGCCGTCCTCGTGAAAAACGAGATTTTGCGCGCACAGCGCCGCCTCCTGCATGAGCGCCGTCTTCCCCAAGCCGCCCCGGCCGCACAGCCAGCGCACGTTGCGGTCGCTGACGTCCTTCGCGCCTCCGGGCAGCTCCAGCATCTTTTTGAGCATGGCCACGCGCCCCACAAACGGATCGTGGGCGGGATAGGTGACCGAGCCGATTTTGAACTCCACGTTGGCGTGCCCGGCGATCCCGGCATTCAATCGCGTGATGATCGGCTCGCCTTTCGGCACAATCTCGGAGGGCAAGGGAATCGCAGGCTCCTGCTCGTCCGAACGGCGAAGCAGATCGACGAAATCGGAGGTCATTTCCTCGCGACAGGCCGCGAGAGCCGGTTTCAGCGCCTCGCCGACCGGTTTCGACGCGAGCTGCTCAACCAGTACGCGCATCAAGCCCTTGGGAGCCTCACGCCAGACGGGACCGTCGAAAGCCAGCCAGGGACCCGGCAGATTTTCGGCAAACTGGCGACCGTGACAGGCGAAGACCACCGCCAGCTTGAGCCGCTTCCAGAAGGTGTCGTGCTGGCCGATTTCCTCATACGACTTGAGTCCATCGGCGAACTGCAGGCGGCCGTCTTCGCTGCCGTGGCCGTAGAAAAACAGCCAGTCGGGTTCGCGTTTGGCCTCGCGCCGGATCGCCGCCACCGACGCCTGATCGACACGCACGTCCACATGCAGGCCCGACGCCATCCACTCGGAGGCGGCTTCGCGAGCCATCTCAATCGCTTCGGGCAAGCGTTCCTCGACCGAACAGCCGATCAACATCAAAATTTTCAAGCGCGGCTTCACCTCTTCGCGCGCCGGTTCGGCCGTCCAGCCCGAACCCAGCACCCGCCCCTCGTAGGGCCGCCCATGTTTGTCTACGATGCGCACGGGCGAAAAGCTCAGATCGCGGGACGCGGCAAAGATTTCCTGCTTATCCTTGCGAGCGGCCTCCCGCCATTCGGAGTAGAAATGCTGCGAGACGATCAGGCCGGTGGCCGTGCTCAAACCAGCGAAGTAGTTTTTGAACTCGGGATCGTCCACGAAGCGCGCGGCATCGCACATCACTTCACTGTTAAACTGGTCGTCCACCGTTTCCACGTCGCCGAGCACGATCCCCATACGCAAGCGAAGCGGAAGGCCCTCGGCCTCCTCGGCGTTGTAGCGGAAAAACGCCTCCTCCAGCCGACGTGCGTATTCCATCGCCACCAGCGCGGCGTCTTTTCCGAGCCCATCGAAAATGAAGTAATAGCCGTCGCCGGTTCCGTGGCGGGTCCATTTATCCCAGGGATCTCCGAGCGGCATGAAAAAGCGCGCGCAGTCGGTGAGCTTTTCCTGCAAACGCCGCAGGATCGTGCGTCGCTCGGGCACGCTATGCGTGGTGAATCCCTCGACGTCAACCAGCAGAACAGGCACATGAGTCACTTGCATCATTCAACCCCACTATCCAAAGCCGACCGCCGCGCCGCCTTCTCGAAAGCCATCCCCAACTTATCGGGGACACACCGCAAGCTGCGCGTCGGCCAATCGTTCTCTCCCCGGAATTTACTCGTGACGTTTATCGCGTTGAACACCCAGGCGTGTATCATATCAAACGACCGGCGAATTAGTCAATTAAAAGTCTGTTGCTTTCGAAGCATTCCGATCCGGGCAAGGCTTTCCCCAACCCGCAAAAAAAGCCGGGCGCGAACCCGGCTTCATCTCCAAATCATGCGTCGAAATACGGCCCTACTCCGGCAGCTCCAACACGACGCGCGTAATGCCGCCGAGCATCTCGTCGGCGTCGAGATCGGCACCCACCAGTTTCAACGGGGCCTCGTCGCCCTCCAGCGGAACGTCGTTGATCAGATAGGCCAGCAGGATGTCGTCGTTCTCGGTAAGCCGACCGCTTTCGAACGCGACTTCCGCCCCGTCGCCGACCACCCGCACACTGTAACCCTGCGCGGCCAGGTCGCGGTTGTAGGCCTCCTCGTCATGCACGTTGTCGTCGTCCACCCGCCCCACCAGCAGCCACAGGGGAATGCCGCTCCACACGTTGGCGTGGCTGTCGGTCCAGGTGTAGCCGTGACAGCCCATCGCCGCCCCCGACTCGAAGGTGGCGCGGTCCATCGTTTCGTCACGCGCGCCCTCCAGATCGAGCGTCCAGTCGCTCCCCATTTCGAGGATTTCGATTTTCGCCACCATTTTGATCCACCAGTGCCCGTCGGTCAGCTGATCCGCCTCGGAACTCACGAAAGCCAGTCGCAGCGGGCCGCCGTCGTCGTCGCCGATCGCTCCACCCTCACGTTCATACGCAATGATGGCGGTCAGTTCCCCGGCGTAGTCGAGGCTGTCACCCGACTCGGGATCGAAGGTCGGCAGCGCACCGTTTAGCAGTTGGTCGGACGAAAGCGTCATGGCGTAGTCGTCGCTGGCAGTGATTTTCACCCCGGCCCCCTGCGGCAGACCGCCCACGCGGTCGCACAGATCCGCAACGGACACGCCCTTCCAGACGTTCGGTCCCACGATCGTCCCGACGCTGGTCAACCAGCCGCCATGACCTTCCGTGGCGTCCAGTTCCTGCAAGGCGTCCCAGTCGAGCGAGTCGGTCGAGCCGTCCAGTCCGATCAATTCAAGCCCCGCAACGGCTTGTTCGCCATCCGAATCGCCGTCCACATCGCCATCGGTATCCGCGTCATCCGATCCGCAACCCGTCGCCCAAAGCGCCACACACAACCCCAGCATCCATACCCACTGCCACTTCTTCATAAGTCCGTCCTTTCTCAACCCAACATCCACCCCCCGAATATGCATTCCGAGGGAACCACTCACACAATCAATATCAAATGCGTATCCAGCCCTTGGGACCTTCATTTTCCGCTTCCGGCCAGAATAACATATGCGGGGTCGGGTACCCACGCCGCGCGCCGAGATCCATTTCGAACTGACGAACTTCCTGCCAGAACCGATCCTCGCTGCGCGCGAAAACCCCTTCGAAAGGCAGGTTGTAGACGTCCAGGCTGGTGTAAGCCTCCGGTGCAATCCGCAAACCCAATAGCTCCGGGTCGTGAAAAACGTGGCTGTCGCGTGCCAGTTGAAAGCGCTGGGCCAACACCTGGTAAAAGATATCCGCGCGGTCGAGCAGCCATTTCAGGGTGCCGCTGAACACCTCGGCCGGGAAACCCGGCAAATCCACGATGAACAGAATCAGCTTGATGCCCGCCGCCGTACAGTTGCGCATCATGCTTTCCATCATCCCCAACGTCACACCTTTGCGGGTTTTCACCAGCAGTTCTTCGCTGGACGATTCCAGCCCCACCCACAGGTAGCGGCAGCCGCTCTCGTAGAGTTTGCGGCAGACTTCCTCGGTAAACGCCGTTTCGGCGCGCGTCATCGTCACCCACTCGACATCGAGCTCACGCCTGATAATCTCGTCGGCCATCTCGCACATCAGCGCGGGGGGAGTCGCGTTTTCGGCCATGATAAAGCGCTTGCGTCCGTAACGCGGCAGCATCTGCTCCATCATATCCACCACATCCGCCCCCGTCCGCTGAAAAAGCGTGGGCCAGCGCACATGGTGGTGGCAAAACGTACATTTTCCCCAATAGCAGCCCAGACAACTCATCACAGGCAAAGCCTGAGTTTGGAAAACATCGAGATCCAGTCCCTTGAAATCGGGAAGCGGCAAGCCGGTGAGCGGAATACCCGACTCGATGGCGTTGACCTGCACCTCATTTCCGTTACGCCAGGTCAGATTGGGAATGTCGCCCCAGTCTGCTTGGCCGTCCAACGCCGAAAACAAAGTCGCCAGCGCCTCTTCGCCGCGAAAAGCCACCGCTCCATCGATCATGGGCATGGCCGTCAGGAACTCCGGCAGCAGGTCGCGCCCGGTGGTCACCCAGGGACCGCCTAAAACCACGCGCGTATCGGGAAATTCGGCTTTGACCAACCTCGCCAGAATCAGGCTGGGCAACACCTGCCCACTGCCGATCACCGATAACCCCAGTACACGCGCCGGATTCTCCCGAAAATCGCCGAGGAAATGGCGCTCGAAGAAATCCTCGTACAAGGCATGCGGCTTTTGCGCCGCCAGCGCCATGGCATCGAGTTGGTAATTAGCCGGGAAAGCGTCGACTCCCGCAAAGCGGCGCATGTCGTAACCCGCGCCATTGACCTTCTCGTGTAAAAAGGTCTGGTTGAGGTCGCGTTGAGCCACCTTCCGACCAGCCCCGCGCAAATAGGCGGTCATTTGGGGCAGACTCAGTTCGACCATACTGTAAAAAGGCTCGCAGGGAGGGATCAAAAACCAGCAGTCCAACATGGCTCTCTCGCTTCCGTGTCCGCCGACCACTCGAACACCGGGTTTCATCAAAGAATAAGAAAAATCGAATCGTCTGCAATGTAACCCAAAAGGCGCGGCGACACAACGGGATCAAGCACAGGAGCACAACAGTCTGAAATCAGTGAACCTTTATCCTAGTCTACCACCGGAGACACCCGGAAACCCCGGGCGGTATGGAAAGCGGTGACAATTCCAAACCGCTGCGGTGTTTCCTAAAATAGAAGCCGCAGGGAGAACCGAGCGGTGAGTCATCGGACGCCTTGCAATTTAGCGGCGACAGTGCTACCAATATTAAAAGACGCAACATGACGAATACGGTGCCGGTCGACATCGGCATCCTCATGACGGAACAGATTATAAGGAGAGGAAACAATGCGGAAATCGCAAAAGATTTCGTGGCTGGTGGTGTTAGCGGCGACGCTGGCGCTCATACTCGGCGGCTGTGCAGGCAAACCGAAAGATCCGCCCGGAAACGCCATCAAGAACGAACTCAAAGGTGCACCCGACTGGGTGACGAACTGCTCGTCGTTCTGGAAAGATAAAGACGACGTCAAGATCTGCGGCGTCGGCTCGATGGGTTCCACCCGCAACATCGGACTGGCCAAATCCGCCGCCGAAGGACGCGGCCGCACCGCCATCGCCCGTGCGTTGCAGGTCCAGATTAAAAGCATGTTGGAGGACTACCAAGCCACTACCACCGGCGGGGAACAGTTCGGCAAGGCGGCTTCGGACGAACAGCACGTGGTGGACGTAGCCAAACAGGTTACCGACATGTCGCTCTCCGGCACCGAGAACACGGCCACCTGGATTTCCGACAGCGGCACCTATTATGTGCTCATGGCCTTGGATGTTGAAAAATTCAAGGAAATCGTGGATAATATGACCCAGTTATCGGAAAGCGTCCGCAAGGCGGTGGTCGAGCGCGCCGACGCGAAGTTCAAGGAACTCGACGCCGAAATCGCCAAAGAACGGGCGGCGAAGCAGTAAGCGAGCGAGAGGAACTGTCAGCTAGGGCCGGGCTGTCCCGGCCTTTTTTTATGGTGGGACGCCCCGGATTTTCCGGATGGGACCGCTCGCGAAAAGGCTCTATTGATTGACTCGACGGATTTCCATGATTCGCGTCAACCTCCCCGCACTCGTCATGCGGTTACGGAAAGGAACGGACATGCGCAGCCTTCGAAACGGTTGGACTCTCTTCTGGCTGCTCGGGTTGACGGTGCTCCTGCTTGCGTCTTGCGGGGGCGGCTCATCCGAAACGGACTCCGGCGATGCCGATCAGCCCGCTCTCACCGATGGCGATGCGGACGTGGACGAACTAACCCTCTTGTGCTTCGCTTTTTGTGAACGCCTATACGAATGCGACGAAAGCGGCGGTATCGCCGAGGAAGATCTCATCGACTGTCGCGGCGTTTGCGAAAGCCTGCCTGAAACCTGTATCACACGACCCCTGCTGGAATGCGCCGAGTTGCGACGTTGCGACGAATTCAGCACCTGCTGGCTGCAGCGCGAAGAAGATACGGATTGCGAATTCCCCATCGACCGCGAGGTGGATGGCGACGGTGTCCCGCACGCCGAGATCCAGTTGCCCGAACGGGTGAGTTTCGGTGCGGTGGTCCTTGGCCAGAGCTCCGAGCGATCCCTCACCATCGGCAACGCAGGTAATCTGATCCTGGAAGTATACGATCTGCACGTGGTCGATCACGCCGAGGAATTTCTGATCGATCTCACCCCCGGCGACACCTTGCGCATCCGCCCCGGCGAGTCGCAGGATGTGCGTATCACCTACTCGCCCAGCGATGGTGGCGACGACCAGGCCAGCCTGCTGGTCTATTCCAACGACCCCACCCTGCGTGTGGCCGAAGTCCTGCTCGACAGCGATTATAAAGGTGTGGCCAACATCGAAACCGATCCGGCGGCCCTTGAATTCGACACCACCGAAGTGGGAGCGGAATCGGCCCCCCTGCAGATCGTCATTCGTAACCGGCCCGGCTCCAGCGATGACAACCGCCTGTTGACCGTCTACGATCTGGACATCGTCGGAACATCCGGCGGCGATTTCAGCTTGACCCCTTCGTCGCCTCAACCGCCTTTTTCAATCGCTCCCAATCAAAGCCGGATTGTGGCGGTGATCTTTTCGCCCCAACGCTGGGGTGAAACCGCCGACACCCTGACCATCCAGAGCGACAGCCAGGACGAAGCCGATCAGACTCTTTCGGTGGCACTCAGCGGCTACGGTGCCGCGCGCACACTCTGCATCAATCCCGATCCCGTTCAATTCGGCACCGTCAAAGTGGGCACGGAAAGCCTACGGCCGGTGCAGTTGGAGGCCTGCGGCGAATCGCCGGTCACGATATCGGGCTTCATGCTGGACGAAACCGACGGTCCCTTCTCGTTGCTGAATCCCCCCGCACTGCCCGCCGAAGGACAGACGTTGGCGGTCGGCGACTACCTCGAACTGATGATCCGCTACGCTCCCACCGCCCAACTCGGCATCGAAAGCACCCAACTGCGTGTCAACAGCAACGACCTGTTTTTCCCCGACCGCGATATCGCCATTCGCGGGGAAGGCGCCATCTCCAACCTGACCGTCAGCCCGACCGTCCTGCAGTTCGGCGACGTGGGGGTGGGCGAATCGCCCGAGTTGAATGTCACCCTGCGCAATGCCGGGGGCTGGCCGGTGGACGTGCTTGAGGCTGATTTCGCCATGGCCGACAGCCCTTATCGGATCGTGGACGAAGCCGGATTGTTTCCGTTTACACTGGCGGGGGGCGGCGGGGAGCGCCAGTTCACCCTCGCCTTCGAGCCGGAAGAGGAAGGCTCGATCATCGATCGCCTGATCATCGAATCGGACAACTCGGCCGGCAGCGTCGAGCTCGGGTTGTCGGGTCGTGGCACGGCCGCCACACTGGAAATCAGCGAAACCGACGCCCTGACCTTCGGCGACGTCCAACTCGGATCGAGCAAGACCATCACCCTGACCGTCACCAACACCGGCCGCGCGGCTCTGACTCTCGAAGAACTCGGTATCACGCAGGGTTCCTCGTCATTCAGCGTCGATCCGACCGCCGTCGCCGATCCGCTACCCTGGAACAGCTCCCTCGATCTGGATATCGTCTTTACACCCGATTCCACCGGTACAATCGACGGATTGTTCTATCTCGACAGCAACGATACGCGCCCCGAATGGCGGCATGTGGAAGTGTCGCTCACGGGAACGGGTATCGACCCGGTGCTCGACATCTCGCCCGCCACCCCTTATGAATTCGAGAGCACGTTCATCGGCGGCAGCCGCGGACCGGTGGTGCTAACGGTGAAAAACAGCGGCGAAGGCCCCCTGCTGCTGTCGTCGATCAGCCCCGACCCCGGATTCGCAAGCGCTTTTCTGGCCGTTTTGCCGGAAACGCCGTTACCCGCGCTTCTGCGTCCCTTCGACAGTTCGGGCGACCACTACGACATCCTCGTGTCGTTCGTTCCAAGTAGCGCGGACGACTTCGAAGAAACCCTGCGCATCGAAAGCAACGATCTCGATCGCAGCCCCTTTGTTTTCACCCTGCGCGGCGAGGCACAGGCCTGTCCAAGCGGCTTTTACAATTGCGACGACAATCCCAACGACTGCGAGACGCCCTGCTCGGGCCATCCCAACGACGACGAGATCTGCAACGGCCTCGACGACAATTGCAACTGCGCCGTAGACGAAGGCTTCATACTCGGTGAATTCTGCCAAGGTGAGGGCCAATGCCCGGTGGGCGTGACCGAATGCAACTCCACCGATCCCGGCGAACTGCTCTGCTCCACGAACCCGGGCGGCAGCGAGTATGTGGCCAACGCCGAAGCCTGCAACAACCTCGATGAAGACTGCGACGGACTCACCGACGAAGATTTTTCGGTCGGTGAAAGCTGTAACGGCGTCGGGGAATGCGGCAGCGGCGTGTACGAATGCCGCAACGCCTTCGCGGCCCGCTGCTCGACCGACCGTGGCGGCAGCCAGGATCAAAGTCAGGATGAGCTTTGCGACAATCTGGATAACGACTGCGATGGTCTGACGGACGAAACATTCGGCCTCGGGCTGACTTGTTCGGGCGAGGGCGTTTGTCGAGACGGCGTGTGGGAATGCGCCTCGGAAACAACGGTGCGCTGCTCCACCCTGCCCGACGGCAGCGAATATGACGGCGCTCCGGAAGTTTGCGACGGCAACGACAACGACTGCGACGGCTCCGTCGACGAAGACTGGCAGATCGGCCAGCCCTGCGACGGCGTCGGGGACTGCGGCATCGGCTTGTGGGAATGCGCCTCGCTGAATTCTCGCCGCTGCTCCACCGATATCGGCGGCAGCAACAGTCAATCCCGTCCCGAGCTCTGCGACGGTAGCGACAACGACTGCGATAGTGCTATCGATGAAGATTTCCAAATCGACGAGCCGTGTACCGGAACCGGCGAGTGCGGCTCGGGTTTATGGGAATGCGCGTCGCTGGTCGCCCGGCTCTGTTCCAGCGATCCCGGCGGCAGCACCCACGTCGCCCGCCAGGAGCTGTGCGACGGTCTGGACAACGATTGCGACGGTTTCACCGACGAGAACTTCGGCATCGGCGGCCTGTGTGTGGGTGAAGGTGTCTGCGGCACCGGCATGCTTGAATGCGCCAACGAGTTTTCCACACGCTGTTCCACCGAGGAGGGCGGCAGCGAATACGAAGGATCGCCCGAACAATGCGACGACCTGGACAACGACTGCGACGGCTCCACCGACGAAGACTTCCCCCTCGGAGCCGCCTGTGACGGCGTGGGGGCTTGCGGCGTCGGCGTCTACGAATGCGACGGCATGGGCGACGACCGCTGCTCCACCGACATCGGCGGCAGCGCCTACGACGGAAGCCATGAGCTTTGCGACGGAACCGACAACAACTGCGATGGCGCGGTGGACGAAGGGTACGGCGTCAATCCACCGGAAATCTGCAACGGAACCGGCGCTTGCGCCACAGCCGAAGGCATCTGGCTGTGTACCGCCGAAGGAGGCCACATCTGCTCGGTGAACGAGCCCGAACATCCCACCTACAGCGGCAACGACGAAACCTGCGACGGCCAGGACAACGACTGCGACGGCCAAACCGATGAAATCTGCCGGACAAACGTTTATCGCTTCGAGCGCGAAGTCATCCCCGGCTTCGACTTGGATCATCGTTTGAGTGCCGATCCCAGCCCGCCGAGCGGTTTCACCCTCGACACCGCCGCCGCACCCCTTGTTCTGTACACCGAAGCCCAGCCCGGACTGGCGGCCTTCGTCGAACTCACGAACACCACCACGACCGACACGGTTTACAGCGCCAATGCGCAAACCATCTCCGATTATCTCGCTCTAGGTTATATTCAGGGTCCGATCCTCGGCTACCTGGCGCTCACATCCGGCGACCCCGAATCCACCCCGCTCTACCAGATGGTCAATCCCGACCTAACCGATCATATCTATACGACCAGCGACCTTGAGTTGTCGCAATTGAGCAGCAATGGTTATATTTTTGAAGACGTTGTCGGTTGGGTGTGGGAATGAATGCGAGTGACACAAAAGTAAGCCCCGCGGCCCTACAACGCGCACGAAATCGAAAAAGAAAAGAAAAAACTTGTGGTTGCAGCCGTGTAGGCGTACAATAGACACTCTTTTCATATTTTGCAGTACCAAATATTAATGGAGGATGGATATAGTTAGTTAGACCTAATTTATATGTAATTTATATTAAACTAAAAAAAATTCTTGACAATTTGGCCCTAATGATATTAAAATTACACCCAACAGATCCCAAAGCGTATTGCTTAACCATGGAGATGTTGGACTATGAATAATGTTCAAGCCATCCGCGAGAAGATGTTGATGAGTAAAGCGGAGCTTGCTCGCCGATCAGGGTTATCGGTTTTGACAATCGACCGTGTGGAAAGCGGCAAATCGTGCCGCGTGGATACGATGAGGAAGATCATCCTGGGGCTTGGGCTCGCACTCGACGACCGGGATTTGGTATTTGGAGATGCTCCGGTTTCGCAAGCAAAAACCGCTTCGACCGGCATCTAACGGAAGCCCGAGGGAACCTATAAGAAAGGGTAGGCAATGGCCAAAGGACTCATCGGATTGGATATCGGTTCCAGCTCCGTCAAGGTCATCAGCCTGAAACGGAGTAAGAGGGGATACGAACTCGTCAACTTCGGTATTGCTCCGCTTCCCCCGCAAACCATCGTCGACCGGGCTCTGATGAACTCGGGTGCGGTGGTGGATGCGATTCGCAGGCTGATTCAATCCCAGATGATCAAGACCAAGGAGTGTGCCCTGTCCATTTCCGGTCACTCGGTCATCATTAAAAAGATCTCTCTCCCGCAGATGACCAAGGCGGAACTGGAAAACTCGCTTCAATGGGAAGCCGAGCAGTACATTCCCTTTGACATCAACGACGTTAACGTCGACGTGCAGATCCTCAACCCGACCGGCAGCGAGCCGGGCCAAATGGACGTTCTTTTGGTGGCGGGTAAGAAGGATATGATCTACGACTACGTGGCGGTCGTCAGTGAGGCCGGTCTCACTCCCGTAACGGTCGATGTCGACGCCTTTGCGGTTGAAAACGCCTTTGAAATCAACTACTCGCTTCCGCCTGAAGAAACCATTGCGCTGATCAACATCGGCGCATCGGTGACCAACATCGTGATCGTGGCCAATCGTATCACCACCTTCACCCGCGACATCACCATCGGCGGCAATCAGTTTACCGAAGAGATTCAAAAGCAGTTGAATCTCAGCTATGAGGAAGCGGAAGATCTCAAGCTGGGCGGCGAGCCGGGCGTAGACGCCGATTCGGTCATCCCCCAGGAGGTCGAACGCGTGATCCAGGAGGTTTCGGAAAACCTGGCATCCGAGATCCGGCGTTCGCTGGAATTCTTCTCGGCCACCAACCAGGACAGCGACATTTCCAAGATTTACCTGTGCGGCGGCACCTCGAAAATATCGACTCTTTACAAGGTACTTGAAAGTCGCACCGGAATTCCGGTTGAATTCATGGACCCGTTCCGAAATATCCGCATCAACGAGAAAATCTTTGATGTGAACTTCATTCGGAACGTCGCGCCGATGGCCTCGGTGGCCGTTGGTCTCGGGCTGCGGAGGTTTGACGCGTAATGATTCGAATCAACCTTCTACCGACTAAGCAAAGAAAGAAACGGGGCGCCGGTCAACAGCAACTGCTGCTGTTTGTCATCATCTTGGTCGCTCTGGGTCTGCTCCTCTATTCGATTCACAGCGGCGAGCAGGAGAAAGTCGCGATTCTCCAGCAGAAAGAAGCCGAAATCTCTAAAGAGATGAAACGACTCGAAGAGCTGATCGGCGATATCAACACCATTCAGGAAAAGAAAACCAGCCTGAAGAAGAAGCTTGATGTCATCGAACTGCTCCGCAAAGGTAAAACAGGTCCCGTGCGTATTCTCGACGAGCTAAGCACGGTGATTCCCAAGAAAGTCTGGCTGGAAAGCCTGAACCAGTCCGGCAACACGTTGAACATGAACGGAATGGCCACCGATAATAAAGAAATCGCCATCTTCATGAAAAACCTTGAAGCATCGCCTTTCTTTAGTGATATCAAACTGGTCAACATCACTCAGGGCAAAACCAAGGATGTCAGCATGCCGGTGATGAGCTTCCGTTTGCATCTTAAATATTCGGTTCCGCGCTCCTAGCCTGATTAAGGGGAGTCAACCATGGACGCCTTTTTCGACAAGTTTTCACGCATCCCTGCCATTCAAAAGATTGGCGGAATGCTCCTGATTTGCCTGCTCCTGGTCGTGGCCTATTATATGATGGGCTATAACCCCAAAATCGAGAAGCAGGAAAAGCTCGCGAATCGGATTGCCGACCTTGAATCCAGCCTGGAAGAAAAGAAGAAGATGGTTGGAGATCTTTCCCAGTACAAACGGGAGGTTGAGCAGCTCAACCAAGATTTGCAAAAAGCAATCAAGCTTCTTCCCAATCGGAGTGAAATCCCGACCCTGCTACAAAAGATTTCCTCGCTGGCTCAGAAATCCGGGCTCGAAATCCTGACGTTCCAACCCAAACCCGAGGTTCCGCAGGACTTTTACGCCAAAGTGCCGGTCGGATTGAGATTGATTGGTTCCTACAACGAGATCACAAACTTTTTCGATGCGGTCGGTAAGCTCTCACGTATCGTCAATATCGACAATTTCAATTTTGCGCCTTCATCCGCCAATAAAATGGAATCCAGCAAGAAGCGGCTGATGACCAACTGCGTGGCGACAACGTTCCGGTTTATTCCGCAACCGGATCCGCCCGCCAAAAAGAAGAAATGAAAATAGCGTGAAACGAGAGGCAACCATCGTGAACACGTTTGAAACCACGAACTTGAAATGTTACGGCGTGCAAAAGGGAGGCATCATGCGGTTCCTCACGCTGCTTGTCTTGGTGTTCTTTATTGCCAGTTGTGGTGGTGAAATCACCATCAGCAAGAGCACAAAGAAAAAACAGTCAGCCAAACAAACTGCCGCTCCGGAAACCGTCAAGCCATCGGACAAGGCCGTACCCGAATCGGATTACGTTTACACGTCGATCGGCAAACGGGATCCCTTCCGCTCCATTTTCGATGAAAACAGCGGAGAAATGGAGATGGCTTCCGAAGAATCGATTCTCAGCCCTCTGCAGAACTTCGAGATCGACTCCCTTTCGGTTACGGCTATTTTGTGGGGTATTTCATCGCCGGCGGCCATCGTTGTTGCGCCAAACGGCATGAGCTACACCATCAAAACCGGTACGCTGATCGGCCGGAATTGGGGAAAAGTGGTTAAAATCAAGCGCGATTCGGTCGTGGTGTTGGAACAATCCCGTCTGCCTAACGGTCAGAAGGTTACCAACCAGATCGAAATGAAACTTCCAGTTAAAACGATTCGACCGGATGATGCCTCAACCACCCTTTCACCGGTAGGTGAAGAGGCGGAGGGAGCCATTTCGCTTGATTAGTATTTTTCGATGATTTTATAGCTCGCAACGTTAGCTGGAGAGCCGTCTAAGCTAAGGAGAGATAGATGATGTCACTCAACAGAATTCTTCCACTGTTGATCGCGGTTGCAGCCTTCCTGGTTGCCTGTGCCTCCAACAACCAAACGGTACTACCCGATCAGGAGGCGCAAACGCCTGCTATCAATGAGTTGACGTCCGTAAGTGTCGATGCTGTCGACGGCACAACGACCGTCTCTTTGGCGGGGTCACGGAAGCTTGTTTACAACGTCTTCCGCATGTCGGATCCGCAGCGCCTGCTCGTTGACATCGCCGACTGTAAAACGTCCGGCGTTCCGGTTGTCAGCGAAGTAAACGACGGCCTGATCACGGTTATCACCACCAATGAATTTTCCCGTGACAACAAGTCCATGACGCGCGTCATGATCGGCTTTAAACGCGAGGCGGAATTCAGCGTGCGTGAAGATGACGCCACCCTCAAGCTTTTAATCGCTCATCCCGAAGGCTTCGCTCTCTCCAACGCGGCCCCGGAAGCGGTCGTCGCCGAGCAAGCGGCCATCTCGACTGAACCGGAAACCGCTCCTATCGAAGAAGCGGCACCTATCGCAACGGTGGAGCCTTTCGAATGCCCCGACGGTGAAGCGGTTGTCATTCATCCTTACGGTGGCAAAGCCTCCAAGGGTTCCTTGACTTCCCTTTCCTTGCTCCCGGCCGACAACGGCATCCGCCTCAGCGCTTCCACCACGAAGCCGCTTTCCGACGGCTCGGTCGAAGTGATCCGTCTCTGTGATCCGGACCGCTTGGTTGTCGATTTTTACGGACTGCGCAACAGCACCAAAAAACGCTCGATCAACGGTGATGGTGAATACGTTTCCTCCATCCGCCTGGGCAGTCACGCCGAAAAACTGCGGGTGGTGCTTGATATGGCCAAATCCGCGCAATCTGTCGATGTCGATTCGGTTGATGGCAAGCTTTCTCTCGCCCTTCTCACCACGGCCGTCGCTCCGACCGCGATCGCCAAAGCCGAAACGCCTGCGAAGGCCAAAAGCGAAGTCGCTCCGGTCATTGAACAGGCCGCTCCGGTCCAGGCTGGCAGCCATCATGTTCTCGGTTTGGACTTCAAACATCAAGTTAACTCCTCGACGGTCGAAATCAAGCTGACCGGCGACGTCGCCTACCGCCTCGCGGAAGGGGCCGACGATCAGCTCGTGCTCGAACTTCCGAACACGACCCTTCCCGCGAACCTGGAACAGAGTCTGGATACCAGCGAATTCGATAGCCCGGTCACGCTGATCAGTTCTTATGTCGCGGATGAAGATTCGAACCTGACCAAGGTCGTCGTGCAAACTCGCAACGCAGCCAAAAACTCCGTCCGTATGGAAGGCAACACACTGATGTGGCGCTTCGATCGTGAAAACGCGGTTGCGAGCGCCGACAACGGCAGCGGGCGCATCAGCCTGACTCCCGACGGCGGAACGGTTATCGAATACGAAACCACCGACACCGCGGGTCTGGCCAGCGGCGCAGCCGAGCTCTATCAGGCCAGCGCGAAAGAAGCCAAAGGTCAGCGCATCTCTCTCGAACTGAAAAACACCGATATTCTCGATGTGTTACGCCTGATTGCCGACGTCAGCAAGCTGAACATCATCGCTTCCGACGACGTCAGAGGTAGCGTAACGGTGCGCCTGCTCAACGTTCCCTGGCAGCAGGCCCTCGACATCATTCTACGGTCCAAAGGACTCGGCAAAGAACGCCAAGGCAACATCATTCGCGTCGCCCCGATGTCGGTTCTTCAGCGCGAGCGTGAACTTCGCATCAATCAGCTCAAAGCGCAACGTGAACTGGAACCGCTTTCGGTCCGTCTGATCCCCGTCAGCTATGCCAATGCCAGCGCGATGGTCACTCAGATTCGCGACCTGCTCTCGGCTCGCGGCACATCGAGTTTCGATGAACGAACCAACGTCATCATCGTCAAAGACATCGACGAAGTGCTGTCCAAAGCGGAATCCCTGGTTTCCAAACTGGATCTGCAAACTCCGCAGGTCATGATCGAAGCCAAGATCGTTGAAGCCAATATTTCCAACGACTTCGCAACCGGTATCCAGTGGGGCGGCTATTACACGGCCAGCCAGGCTACCGGCAACGCCACCGGCCTGGCCTTCCCTTCAAGCGTCGGCCTTTCCGGTGCTCAGGATGCCACGAGCAGCCCCGGTATCGCGAATACGACTCAACCGCCCAACTGGATTGTGAACGTCCCCTCGACGCGCGCCCCGGCCGGTGGTATCGGTCTGACTCTCGGCAGCGCCAACAACACCGCCAACCTCACCCTGCGCCTGGCCGCCATGGAGTCTTCCGGAAAGATCAAGATCATTTCTTCTCCGCGAATTTCAACTCTCGATAATACCTCGGCCAAAATCGAGCAGGGTGTGCAGATTCCGATCACCTCGGTATCGTCTACCGGTATCCCGGTTTCGAAAATGGTTGAAGCGAACCTGTCTTTAGACGTCACACCGCACATCACCGCTGACGGCAGCATCATCATGAAACTCAAGATCACCAAGCAGGAGCCCGACTTCTCGCGGACCAACGCGCTCGGCGATCCTGCTGTGATTCAGAAAGAAGCGACGACCGAAGTGCTGGTTCGCACTGGTGAAACGACGGTTATCGGTGGTATCTACACCAAATCGCGCTCTGTCAACGAACAAGGCGTTCCGCTCTTCTCCAAGATCCCGATTCTCGGATGGCTTTTCAAAGGCCGGTCGACCACGGAAGAGAAAACGGAACTTCTGATCTTCGTGACCCCACGCATTATCAACCGGTCCCAGTCTTCGTTGGCTATGGAATAATCCGGACGGATAACACGAGGGTTGAAACCCCATCTGTTACGGTTGGAGGAACCGATGAAATTGTTCAAACTTGGAATCCTAATCTTGATGCTTGCAGCAACGGCAGCCTGTACGATCGAGGAGCAGCAAGGGCTTGAATTGGCGGGGTTGCTTGCATGCGATCAGGAGGCCTACCCCACTGCCGACGGTGCACCGGCCGCTATTCAGGAAGAAGGTAGCTACGATACTCAGGTGGCCCGCTATAACCCCCTGGAAGGCTACATCATCCATCCCGCGGTCACGAATAGTCGGGGAACCACTGAAAACAGTGATTTCCTCGCCAGTGAAGGGAACAACATCACGCTGACACACTTCGAAATCGAGTATGAAGTACCGGTCGATTGGGATCCCATTGAAAAGATCAAGGTTCCGCTTCGTCATTTCTTGGGCCCCGGCGATAAATACACGGCTAAAGTCAATATTGTCCCTGAGAGTGTGCGCTACGCGATCGAAGAAAACTATGCCAACAACGCGTACAAAAGCAACCGGGGATATGCAACTCTGCGCCCGGAACCCAATGATTCGGATGGAAATCCCATCGCCTGCACCAATGGCAATGCCAAAGATGTCTGCCTGGGTTATCCCTGCATTACGCCGAGCGGCGACCCCACCATCAAAAACGAGCAAGGCATCTGTTCCAATGCTTGCACGCTGGCCAGCGGTTGTGCCCGTGCTTGCACTGAAGCGGTCTGTAACCGCCTGGATGAAGAGCAAATTTTCCGCTGCGATGTTGGAGTCGGCGACTACGGAATTTGCCGTCCGACCTGTAACTCCGGAGTCAATGATTGCACCCCGATTCCCGATCCGGAAGATCCCAGCAAGAATGCGCTCGAATATGAGTGCATTCGAGGCACCTGTTTTCCGGCTGACACGACGGTCAACCCGAACAAAGAAGAAATGATTCTCGTCAAGATCCGCGCAAAAGGCGATAATTCGGATGGTTCCGGTACCGCCAGCAACTCGGTTACTTTCAGACTGAATATCTGTCGATCCTGCTTGCTCCGATTCAACGAATACTGGTGCAACTCCACTCCGGTTGATCTCGATAAGGAACAGAAAGACTATGAAGAGAGTTTCGAGGCGGTTGGAAACAAATGCCAGCTTGTCTACCAGGATTGGCCGGTGCAATGCGCCTGGTTGCCCGGCTGCTGGGGTATGTTCTGTCCGCCTTACAATGCATATATTAAGGAATCAAAACAGCAAGAGGAATCACAATAGGGTTCTTTTTCCTAGATCGATTGACGGGCAGGGGTTTTTTAGCCCCTGCCCTTTTTCGTAGGTTGCTCACGCGCATATCCTTGACTTAACCGGCAATTTTCGTTAAAAAGAAGAGTAATTTTCACGGCTCGCGGCACGAAAAGCGGACATTATGACCACCATTGGGACGCGCACGCTCGCCGAGCTTTACCTCACGCAGGGGCATCCCGGCCGAGCATTGGAGATCTTGCATAAACTTCAGGCCGAGCGCCCGGATGACGGTGAGATTCGAGAATTACTCGAACGGGCTGAAGCTCAACAGCGGGAAGCATCGCTCTCGACCGGCAACAAGGCAGGCGTTTTGCCCTCCCCTGCCGAAGCAGATGAGCCTTCGCTCGCAGATACAGTCGATGAGCCGAATGAGCGAGCCCTTTCGTCAGTTCCCGCACGTTCCGCCGGCCCTGAAAGTTTGAGGGACAAAGCCATCGACTTGGGGTCGGCCGTGGTAGAACATGTTGCGACAAAGGCGATTGACCGCTTGACGCGAATACTTGAACAGGTTCGAGAGAGGAGACGGTGGTGATATTCGAGAAGCGTTTCCAAGAACTCATGGACCGCCTTGACAACAGCCTGGCCTGCATGCTGATGGGGTTCGACGGCATCAACGTCGTTTCGGTCCTCCACCCGGATTCCGATCTCGACCTCGAACTGATGGGGGCCGAAATCAGCGTCATGGTCAGCCAACTGCGCCAAGCCTCTTTTACCAGTCAGTTCGGCAAGGCCCGTGAACTGGTGCTGAACTCAACTCAAACCAAGGTGCTCCTGCAGGTGCTGACCGAAGACTACTTTATCGTTTTGGTCATGCGCCCGGAAGCCCATATCGGAAAAGGCCGATTTCTCCTTAGCCTTCTGGAGTCCGATCTGGTACAGGAACTGGAGTGAATCCGATGAGTCAGCCGAAAATTCTCATTCTGCACGGACCGAACATCAACATGCTCGGCGAACGGGAATCCGAAATCTACGGGTCTCTGACACTGAACGAGCTGGATGACTCCCTGGAATCGCTGGTCGATCACGCCGGATTCGTCGTCGAAACCTTTCAAACAAACCACGAAGGCCTGTTGGTCGAAAAAATCCAGCAGGCCCGCAATGAAGCGGATTTCATCGTCATCAACCCCTCCGGCTATCACCGCAGCCTGGCTCTGCGCGATGCCCTGCTGGCGGTGGAAATCCCCTTCATTGAAGTGCATCTGAGCAATATCCATGCGCGCGAACCTTTCAGGCGCGAATCCTTGATCGCCGATATCGCCTTGGGGGTCATCAACGGGTTCGGCCCGGATGGCTACCACTGGGCCGTGATGCATGCGATTCGCTATCTGAAAGAGGAGAAGTAACCCTATGACCCTGCCACTCGATAATCCGATCCATTTTTCCTTAACCGATCTGTTCGATCACTACGACATCGACTATTTGTGGGTCAAGGATCTGGTCACCATCAAATACCTGGCCCGCTTCACCGGCTCCACCGCCAATCTGCTGGTAGGACGCGAGGGGCGTAAAATCATTTTCGTCGATGGACGCTACACCACCCAAGCCGGGCAGGAATGTACGGTGGATGAGGTGGTGGAAATCAAAAAGCCCTTGGAGGATCTCTGCGACAAAGTTAAAAGCCTCAAAGCGAAATCCTTGGGATTCGAAGCCGGAACAGCCAGCTACAGTGACTACCGGCTGCTTCAAAAGCAACTGCCCGAGCTCACGCTGACGGCGGTCGATGAAAATCTCGCCGGTTTGCGTATCGTCAAAACAACCGAAGAACTGGATAAACTGCGCGCGTCCAACCGCGTGGCCAATGAGGCATTCAGCGCCTTCGTCGACGAGATTCATCCCGGTTGGACCGAAAAGCAGGCCGCCTGGTTCCTCGAACAGCAATTCCGCGAGCGCGGCGCCAGCGGCTTGTCCTTCGACACCCTGGTGGCTTCCGGACCGCGTGCGGCCATCGTCCACGGCAAACCCAGCGACCGTGTTTTCAAAGAGGGTGAAACCATTATCGTCGATCGCGGCATGATGCTCGATCATTTCGCTTCCGATGAAACCAACACCTTCGTACTCGGAAAAGCCGACGATCGGCAGCGCGAAATCTATCAAATCGTCAAAGACGCGCACGACCAATGCATCGATGCCGTCAAACCCGGTGCGGATTGTCAAAAATTGGATGCTATCGCACGTGACTATATCGACAAAAAAGGGTATGCTGAGTACTTCGGGCACGGCACCGGACATGGAATCGGTTTGGAAGTGCACGAGCAGCCCGTTATTTCGCCGCGAGGCTCCGGTGTTTTGGAAGAAGGCATGGTCTTCTCCGTCGAACCGGGCATTTATATCCCCGAATGGGGCGGCGTTCGCATTGAAGATTTGGTGGTGGTGACGGCCGATGGCTGTGAAATCATCACCCTGGCAGATAAGAACCGTTTCGTATTGGGCTAAAGCCCATCCGACTTTCTGTGTAGGAGCAACAAACGATGTATCAGACAAGTGACTTCCGCAATGGACTCAAAATCGAGATCGATGGCGATCCGTACGATATCGTGTATTTCCAAGCGGTGAATCCCGGAAAAGGCTCGGCCTTCACACGTACGAAGCTGAAGAACATGCTCACCGGAGCCGTACTCGAACGCACCTTCAAGTCGGGCGAAAAAGTGAAAAAACCCGATATCGAAGAGCACCAGATGCAGTATCTGTATCAGGACGAAAGCGGCTATGTATTTATGAACACCCAGGATTACGAGCAAGTGACGATTCCGACCGAAGTGATCGGCGCCGATAAGGATTTCATCATCGAAAACGCCGAGGTCGACGTCCTGTTTTTCAACGGCCGTCCCATGGGTGTCAGTTTCCCCTTCCACTTGGTTTTCACCGTAACCGAATGCGAGCCCGGCATCAAAGGCGATACGGCCACCGGCGCAACCAAATCGGCCAAGATGGAAACGGGACTGGTGGTGAATGTCCCGCTGTTCGTGAACCAGGGCGAAAAAATACGAGTCGACACTCGAACACGTGAATATATCGAGCGGGTGAAGTAAGTCGTCGTTCGCCTGTCATTGGGTTGCGTGATCCAACCGTGGAGAGGCTTAAGAGAACGTGGCGATCAATAAAGAAAAAATCACCGCCGTTGCGATGAAACACCTCCAGCGCGGAGCGCTGGACAAGGCCGTCAAAGAATTCGAAAAAATTCTTGAGGTCGATCCCAACGACGAACGGACCCTTCAAAAAGTGGGCGATCTTTACGCTCGCATGGGCCAGAAGCAGGCTGCGTTAAACGCCTACCAGCGCGTGTCGAACCTCTACGTCCGGCATGGCTTTTATCTCAAGGCGATTGCGGTTTACAAACAGATCCTGCAACTGGACCCCGACCAGATCGAGCTACATATCAAGCTGGCCGAAATGTACCAGCAGCTCGGTTTGTTGTCCGAAACCATCCAGCAATACCAAACGGTATCGAAGTATTACGAGGAAAAAGGCAAAAGCCGCGACAACCTCGATATTCTCAAGCGCATCAGCTTGCTGGAACCGGAAAACCTGCCCAACCGTATCCGTCTGGCCGAAGGATACATCAACGAAGACATGCGCAAGGAAGGCCTGGAAGAGTATGAAAATGCGCTGGCCGACCTCGCCCACAGTAAGCGGCCCGACGAATACCTGCGCGTACTCGACCGGATCTATTTCCACAGCCCCGAACGCATCGAGCGTGGACGCGAACTCGCCCAACTCTATCTGGAACGCGGCGACACCAAAAAAGGGTTGATGCGACTGCAAACCGTACTGAAACAAGACCCGGAGAACCTCGAAACGATGGAACTCCTGGCCCAGACTTTCCGCGGAATGCGTCAACTAGCCAAAACCCTTACCGTTTACCGCGAAATGGCGCGTTTGCTCGAAACCCAGGATAACAAGAGCAAGCTCAAGCAGGTTTATCGCAACATGCTTGAGATAGACCCGGAAAACCCGGAAGCCAAGAAAGGCCTGGAGGTTTTTCTTTATGAAACGGGTGTTCCAGGCACGCAAAGCCAATCGGCTTTCCCGGCAATCGATCCCAATGAGGAAATCGAGGAAATCGATATTCTCGCCGATCCTTCAAGCAGCGCTGCCCCCTCCCCGGCCGCAAAACCCGCCGTGATGGAGACGGCCACCAAACCCAATCTCGTCAAATTGATGACCGAGGCCGAAGTTTTCATGAAATACGGCCTGCACGATCAGGCGCGCGAGCGTCTGCAAACCATCCTCGAACAGAACCCCAACCATCTTGAGGCCCTCAAGCGCCTTAAAGATGTATATGCTCATCTCGACGATATGGAGGCGGCCCGCACCACATTGTTCAGATGTTGCATTCTGCTCTTCGATCAGGGACAAGATCACGAAGCCCGTGAAGCTCTGGAAACGGCCAAAGAGTGGAGTGATTCCATTGCCTCCGACGTCCAGGGAATCTTGACGCAATTCGAGGAAGGTACCGCCGCTGAAACAGCCGATATGCTACGAGAACTGCTGGGCGATTCCGGCTTACCCGAACCCATAACCGAATCCGAATTGCAAATGGATGAGGATGCCGCGGCATCCGCTCAGGATAGCCAACCGGCCAGTCTGACCACCCGCGAGATCGAAATCGACTTCGATCAGGATGTCGAAGTCCTGCCTTTGGAAGCCGACGATATCGAGCTCGACTTCGATTCAGCTGAAGAACCCGATATTATTGAGGAAACAGAACTTCCAACCCACATGCGGCCGGCGGCCCCCAGAGACGAGTCTCAACCGCCCGCCATGCCGAGCGCCCAGCCGCCCGATCTGCCGACCGTCGATGACATCGAAGTCGCCGACGAATTCGAAGAAGCCTTGGTGGATGAGCTGCTGGCGATAGAAGAAATCGAAGCGGGCGATCGCGAAGCCCTTGCTGTCGAAGCCGATCCCGAACCGGTGATCGACGATGCTGCACCGGAAGTCGCGCTGGAGGCCACAGCGGAAGGCGACCTCGGCGAGGAACTCGGCGATATCGAGCTGGAAGTAATCGAGGTTGTTGAAGATCTTTCCGAACCGACAGACGATGAACGAACGGGAACGCAGTCGAGTGACACCGACCTGTTCGAAGACAACCTGGAGTTACGCTCCGATGCCGATTCACAACCGAGCCGCGACGTCGAACTCGATACGGAACCGGTCGTTCCCGTCGAAATCGATGATGACGATGATCTTCCGGAGGAAACGGTTGTCAGCGAAATGCCGGCCGCCTTCGATAGTGGTGAAATCCTGGCGATAAATGAGGAAGGGCAAACCGCCACCGAAACGGGCAAAACAACCGAAGAAACGACCCTCGCCTCTTCCGGAGAACCTGCCTCCGATTCCGACGAGCTATTCTCGCCAATCCCTGAAGACACTGAAATTATCGATAAAATCGAGATTTTAGAGGCCGAATTCGAAGCGGAACAAGCCGCAATCGAAACACAAGCCGCCGATCAAGCGGATGGCGAAGCCGCCGCAAGCGCTGAATCCGATGACATGGAGGAAGCCGAGGCATTCATCGAAGACGAGACCGCCGTCGAAACGGATGAAACGCTCGAAATCGATTCCGAAATGGAAGTCGAAGTCGAAGACGAGGTCGAAGTTGAAGTTGAAGTTGAAGTTGAAGTTGAAGACGAGGTTGAAACTGAGGTAGAGACTGAAGTTGAAACCGAGGGTGAAGCCGAAATCGAAGCTGAGGCCAAAGCTGAAGAAGTCGATCAAGCCACCGAGATCGCGATGGAATCGACGCCGGAACCTGCTACGGAGGAAACCTTAACTCTTCCAGCCGATGAGTTGATCGAAGCGGATGAATTCATTGAAGAAGCGGATCTGATCGAAATCGATGACGATGACGAAGAACTCGACAGCTCGCTTCCAGAGGCTCCAGCCACTGAAGCCGTCGCCGACATCGGCGAACCCGATGCGGAAATGCTTGAAGGGACCGCAACGGCTGAAATTCTCGAAGAAGTGGAACCCTTCGACGCCGACATTCAGGAAATCGACGATCTCGATCTGGAACTGGTCCCGGATGATGACGAGGTCGCTTCACTCGAAACGGATGCGAGCGAAGCCATCTCGGAAGCTCAGTCGACACCCGTTGATGACGCTTTCCAGGATGTGACGGTCGAATTCAGCGAGCCGGACGAGAGTGAGTCGCGAGAAGCCTTTACCCGATTGCTGGATGAAGACGAAGAGGACGATTTCGAAGAAGCCGAGTTCTTCTTCTCCCAGGCGGTTTACGTCGAATGCCTGGAGATCTACGAACGACTACTCGAACGCTACCCCAGTCATCCTTTGCTTCTCAAACGCATCGCCGCTTGCCAGAAAGCAGCGGCCGCGAGCGACGAGGAATCCGATGATCGGGATGTGGACGCCGATCTGGATAAAACCGTCTTTGCTCCCGGAGCTTTCGCCTCCGCCAAACCACGCGATGCAAGCACCGTCAATTTGACCGATGAACTGCGTTCCTCACTCGAAACCGACGAATCCGCCACCGGCAGCGGCGTCCTCCTACAGGAAGACATCGCCGATGACGATCACGAAACCCATCTCAATCTCGGTATCGCCTATCGCGAAATGGGGCTGCTGAACGAAGCTATCGGAGAGTTCTTGGTGGCCCACGAAAATGCGGCTACATCCGAAACCGCCTTGTTGTTGGGTTTGTGCTATCTGGAGAAGAATTCGCAGCGTAAAGCGCTCGGCTTTTTCAAAGAAGCCTTCCATTCACCCGATATCAACCAATATCTGGTTAAAGCCTTACGTTACGACATCGGCCTGCTCTATAAAAAGATGCAAAATCGCGAAGCCGCTTTGCGCCAATTCAGCACGCTCAGCGATCTCGATCCCGATTTTCGTGATGCAACGAATTTAGCCGCCGAACTGGAAGCGGACGGCGTCGCGCTTTCCGAACCCGACACGCTCGATCAGTGGCTCGACGGTCTTGATCTCGACGGTCTGCCCCACGGCGAACCGGACCCGTCGGACCTGACGAACCAGGCGGAAAAGAACAAATCCAACATCTCCTACATTTAGCGCCGTTTCACTGCGCCGCGACGGAAAGCCACCATGCCTTATAAGGATTTCTATGAATTGATGGTCGAACCGTTTTCCAACGCTCCGGTGGCTCGCTTTTACTTTGCCGGTCCCGAACATGAGCGATGCCTGCGAAAACTGCGTTACGGCATCGATAACATGAAAGGACTGGCGATATGTGTCGGTGATATCGGGGCCGGTAAAACCACCCTCGCCCGCCGCCTGCTCGACAGCCTGCCCGACCGCGAATTCGAAGCCGCCCTGCTCGTCATCGTCCATTCCGGCATCACCGCATCCTGGCTGCTCAAACGCATCGCGCTGCAACTGGGCGTCCCCAATCCGGCCAATGAAAAGCTGGCGCTTTTGTCGCAGCTTTACCGACGCTTGATTCACATTTATGAAGCCGGAAAGAAGGCCGTCGTTCTGATCGATGAGTCGCAAATGCTGAAATCGCGCGACATCATGGAAGAATTTCGCGGTTTACTCAACCTCGAAGTACCGGGGCGCAAACTGATCAACTTCGTGTTTTTCGGGCTGGAAGAGCTGGATCAATCCCTGCGTATCGACGAGCCTCTGCGCCAGCGGGTGGCGATTCGCACCTGGCTGCGCCCGCTCAATCTCGAAAGTACGCATGCCTACGTCCGCCACCGGCTGAAGCTTTCCGGCGCGACCCGCGAAATTTTCAGTGCGAAAGCGCTCGACGAAGTATACCGCTATTCCCATGGAATTCCGCGCCTGACCAACACCATCTGCGACAACGTCCTGTTCGAAGGCGTCTTCACCAAACAGACCGTCATTCAACCGGAACTCGTCAAGGAAGTCGCCATCGATCTCGATCTCGAACCGCTGGAGCCCGAACCGTCCAGTCTCGTCGAACACGCAACCGATACGGAAAAGACATCGACACCGAAAACCTCCACAGCCAAAGCGGAGGACACCTTCCTGTTAACCGATGACGATCTGCAATTCGAAGACAACTCTCCGAAACCGCAAGCTGCGGCCGCGCGGACGAATTCCGAAACCCCAGCCGCGCGCGATGCCGCAACGAATGCGCAACCACGCACGACCATCGCCGCCATGCCTCCGCAAGAACGCGAAAAGGAGCTGAAAGAGTTCGACGAACTTCTAAGCGAGTTGGAGCGTTACTAACCGTTTTTACGGCTTTATGTGGTCGAAGACAGAATACCACGGGCATGCCCGTGGATGAATGAGCCCGGCGGTGGTATGATGTTGGAATGGAATGTATCAAGTCAGCTCATAGCGTTTACAGTCTGCACTACCATGTAGTGTGGGTAAGCAAGTACCGCCGCCGGATCCTGAAGCCTGGCGTCTGTACGTATTTACGGAAAGTATTGCCGAAGTTGCTGAGGAAAATGCCCGGCGTGGAGCTAGAGACGATTGGCTTTGACCAGGATCACCTTCATATGGTGATGGTGATTCCCCCGACCTATCGCATTTCGGATGTAATGGGACAATTGAAAAGCCAATCGTCGTCGCACATGCGAAAATCCTTCAAGTGGTTATCGAAAGTTTATTGGAAGGAAAACCTAGTATGGTCGTCGGGCTATTTTGTCAGCAGCGTAGGCGTCGATGAGGAAACCGTAAAGAATTACGTTGAACATCAAGGACGCCAGGATTCAGATCAGCTTCGCATGAAGCTGTAACAGTAAGGACCCCGGGCATGCCCGGGGGAATCTATTCCGTAAAGACGGCCCGTTCAGGCAACCGATCCTCGGCGATGAAACGCCAGCCCCCGGCACCGCGCCGAGCCTGGATCACATCGAAAGCCTGCCACATCTTACCCGCGAAATCGGGCACCCATACAAAATAAGCCAGCTGGATCGTATCGTCTCGCTCGATCAGTTCAAGCGGCCTGATCTTGACTTGCATGAAGTCGCCCCCCTCGCGCGGGGGGAAGCGACGGGCCAGATCGCGGTCGAGCGCGTCCCCCGACAAAAAGCCTTCCCCCTCGATGAACAGTGAGCGGGCATGATGATTATCCCCCATCAACACCGCCCGGATCAGAGAATCGAGCGGTTGACGCAAATCATCGCGTAATGCTTCATCGCGATCCGGGTAGATCGCCACCACATTTTTCACCGGAACCAGCACCCGCCGTTTATCGAACCGCACCGCCTGAAGACGATTTCCTTCACGGTGACGAAAGCGTAGCAGTTCGGGGTTCGGCAAATCGAGCCAAGGCGATTCCTTATCCGGACTGCGCATGCGTCCCCCCATCACCACCGCCAGTTTGGGAGTCGCCTCACGCCAGACATTATCCCATTCGAGCGGCAGCAGGGCCGCCACGCCGAAACGTCGCCGCCCCCGAGAGTCCGTCCAGACGGCATCGAGCACCCCGCGTAAATCCCCTTGAACGGCGTCGACTTGGTCCTTGGGCAATTTTCGTGAATTCAGGCTGACGCAAAAGGTCTCGCCGACCCCGATCCGCGCCGGAATTCCCGATCGGAATGTCGAATGCTTGCTGCGTCCCCGGATACCCACGACCGGCCAGGCGGGGTTGCCGGATTGTCCCACCAGCGAGGCACGCAGGAAAAGATCCTGCAACGGTTCTGTGCCACGATTGATCAGGCAGCCTTCCCAGCGCAACAGCACCGCACCGCCACCGGCACGATCCAACTCAGCCAGGCGCGTCAAACTCTGCAAATTCAGTTCCGCAGAAAGACGAAGAGCGCCGAAACGCGCGGCGGCTATGGGATCGGCGTCGAGATAAGCCAGCAAGCCATCCGGTGTGGAGCGCCCAAAGCGGTACCGGTCACTGCCGCCACTATCCCGGCTCCAAACCGTACCCTCCCCGCTAGCGGTTTGCCTGTGCCACCCGGACAAGTTGCCGCTGGTTGCTTGAGCCGCCAGCCAGGCATCCACACGCAATTCCGCAGGCAAACGCTCGGCTTCCTTGGACCAACCCGCCTTTGCCAGGATCCCCGACATAAGGGCATCGCCGGGCTGTGTGTCGTTTGCATCCGAACGACAACCGGCCGCAGCCAAAGTCAGCCACAGCATCCAGATCATCCAAGCAGTTGATTTCCTATCGGCTTTCCGCATTCTCTCTATGTAACACAGCCCACCGGAGCATGAAAACAAAAAGCACGAATAATCGTCGACTCGTGGTTGACAATCACCGGGTATGCCCCCTATAATCACGCGGTTTTACCTCAGGAGGCCGAACCTCCGATTGCGTTGATTTGTGGAGGCACTCATGGAAAAATACGAAGGCACGTTGCGAGTCAAAACCGGCCACGCCGAAATGCTGAAGGGTGGCGTGATTATGGACGTTACGAACGCCGAGCAGGCCCATATCGCTGAAGAGGCGGGGGCCGTCGCCGTTATGGCACTGGAACGGGTTCCCGCGGACATCCGCGCCCAGGGCGGAGTCGCACGCATGTCCGACCCGACGGTGATCGAAGAGATCATCGCCTCAGTCTCGATTCCGGTGATGGCGAAGGTACGCATCGGCCATTTCGTGGAAGCGCAGATCATCGAAGCGCTGGGAGTGGATTTCGTCGATGAGTCGGAAGTCCTCACCCCCGCCGATGAGGCGCATCACGTCGATAAATGGAAGTTTACCGTTCCTTTCGTGTGCGGTTGCCGTGAACTCAGCGAAGCCCTGCGGCGCATCGCCGAAGGCGCCGCCATGATCCGTACCAAGGGCGAAGCCGGAACCGGCGACGTGGTCGAGGCCGTGCGTCATGCGCGGGCGGTGCTGGGCGGTATCAAGCAGCTTGCGGCCATGCCGGAAGAAGAGCTGATGAGCGCCGCCAAAGTGATGGGCGCTCCTTACGAACTGGTTCGTTGGGTACACGAACACGCAACCCTACCGGTCGTCAATTTCGCGGCGGGTGGCGTGGCGACCCCGGCGGATGCGGCCTTGATGATGCAACTCGGCCTCGACGGCGTGTTCGTCGGCTCGGGTATCTTCAAATCGGGTGAACCGGCCAAGCGCGCCAAAGCCATCGTGCAGGCGGTCACGCATTACAACGATCCGAAGATTCTGGCCGAAATTTCGAAGAACCTCGGCGAGGCGATGGTTGGGATCAACATCGATACCTTGCCCGAAGAAGAGCAGCTGGCTCGCCGCGGCTGGTAAGACAAGACAAGCCCGTTTCGCGCAGGCTGTAAGGAGACTCTCATGGCGGGCGATCCCATCATCGGCGTACTGGCCCTGCAAGGCGCCTTTCGCGAACACCGCCGGGCGGTTGAATCGCTTGGGGTCGAAACACGGGAAGTACGTCTGCCGTCGCAACTGGACGGCCTTTCAGGGCTGATTATCCCCGGCGGCGAGTCGACGACGATCGGCAAACTGCTGGTGGAATGGCATTTATTGGAACCGGTTCGGCAGCTTGGGGAGGAAGGGCTGCCGATATGGGGCACTTGTGCGGGCGCAATTCTATTAGCCCAGCGCGTTGTGGAACGGGGACGAGCCATCGAGCAGCCGCTTTTAAAGCTGCTGTCCATGACCGCCCACCGCAACGCCTTCGGCCGCCAACGCGAGAGCTTCGAGGCTGACATCACGATCACCGGCATCGAGGAGCCGTACCGGGCGGTGTTTATCCGAGCCCCGCTCATGCTTCCCGATGGCGATGACGTGCAGGTTTTGGCCCAGGTTGACGGCCAGGCGGTGTTCGTGAGACACGCGCACCTCATGGCCACGAGTTTTCACCCCGAGTTGACGGACGACACGCGGATTCACCGTTATTTCCTCGCCTTGGTCGAAGATCGGCTTCGACCCTGAACCCGCCCTTGCCCGTCGAGTAACAACGACGAGGAAAAGAATGACAGACGAAACGAAACTCCCCAACGGAGGCCACTTTGGTGCGCCCGCCGAGGAGGAACCGAAGCTCGAATTGAGTTGGGACGCCATCGAGCTGACCGAAACCAGCCGCGACGCCGTGGCGCGCATGGGCTTCGCCGCCCCCACGGAAGTGCAGCAGAAAAGCATTCAGCGCGTACACGCCGGGGTGGACCTGATCGTCCAGGCCAAAACCGGCTCGGGTAAAACGCTGGCTTTCGGGCTACCGATTCTGGAGAAGCTCGACCCCGACAAGAAATTCGTGCAAGCCCTGGTGCTGTCACCCACACGCGAGCTGGCCGTGCAGGTAGCGGAAGAGATCAGCAGAGCCGGCGCACTCGGCAACCAGACCGTCGTCCCGATTTACGGCGGCGCATCCATGAACGCCCAGATCGATCGACTCAGGGCGGGTGCACAGATCGTGGTGGGCACGCCGGGCCGTATTCTCGACCACCTGCGCCGGGGCACCCTGAGCCTCGAAAACGCCGGAATGGTGGTGTTGGATGAAGCGGACGAAATGCTCGATCGCGGTTTCCTGCCCGACGTCATGCGCCTGCTTGGCCACACCCCGAGCACCAAACAGACCATGCTGTTCTCGGCCACCATCCCCTCACAGGTGCGCAGCCTGGCCGACAATCATCTCAACAACCCCGAGCAAATCATCATCGGCATGGCCGGACGCTCGATCAACCGCGACATTCATCACAGCGTTTACCGGACCCCGAAACTGCACAAGTTCGTCACCCTGGTCAACATCCTGCACTCCATCCCGCGTACCAAGGTGCTGATTTTCACCAACATGAAATCCGACGCCGAGAACACGGCGGAGCACCTCTATGAAGAAGGCTTCGCCGTCGGCTTCTTGAGCGGCGATCTGTCGCAGGCGGTACGCAGCAAAACGCTCAATCTGTTCAAAGACGGCATCCTGGATGTTCTGGTCGCGACCGACGTCGCGGCGCGCGGCATCGACATTTTCGGTGTTTCACACGTCATCAACTACGACATCCCCGAAAACAAGGATCTCTACCTGCACCGCGTGGGCCGTACAGGCCGCGCCGGACATCGCGGAGAAGCGATTTCGCTGGTCGCCCCGCATGAGATTCTGGCCATCGGCACCATCCAGCGCCACATGAACCTCACGTTCGACCAGGTCGAGGTTCCCGATAAAGCCGCCGTGGACGCCAGCGTGCGCAAGACCTTCATCGGCCGTCTCAAGGCCATGGAATCGGAAGGCTACCCGGACGATATCGCGCTCTTCACCGATGAACTGCTCGAAGCCCTCGACCCCTACACCGCCGCCGCCGGTCTGTTGACGATGCTGCGCCAGTTCGGTTGGGACTTCGCTCACGGCTACGACGCCGACAACCCCGAACACAAGGAACGCATCTTCGTGCGACCGGCGCTTTTGGGTAAAACCGATCTCAAGCAGCAGGCCGAGCGCAAAGCCGAACGCATGGGGGGTCGCTCCCGCTCCGGGCGCAGCGGCGACCGTAACAGCCGTAACAGCCGCAACGACCGAGGCGATCGCGCGGGACGGCGGCCGTCCAGCCGCAACGAAGGTAGTCGGAGCGAGAGCAGCCGTGGCGAGCGTCCCCCGAAAAAGGCATCCGATAACGATAAACCCCATCCGCGTCCCTCACGCCGCAAACCGCGCAGCTGGCTGGCCTTGTCCATCGGACGCGAACAGGGACTCGCGGAACCCTCCGATGTGATTTCGCTGGTCTGCCAGACCGGCGGCGTCAAGAAACGGTCGATCGGGGAAATCGTCATCGAAGACAAACAGGTGCGCTTCGAATTGATTTCCGACTGGGTACCGCAGCTCGAAGAGGCCTTCGCGCGCCGCAAGAAAGAACCGATGGCGTCCATCCGGCGTTTGTCGCCCGAGCCCCCGAAAGAAGGTTCGGATACCGATATGCAAGGGGCCGAAAAGCCCGTCGCCGACGAGGATTAAGAGCAACGGATAGGTTGACAACCCAAGCCGAACGGGGCAGAATAACGCCGTTCGTCATTCAATAATCGAGGAAGTCCAATGACCCGATCCAACTGGTGGATGCTGATGATTCTGGTACTAGCCCTGACCGTCGTCGTGGCCGGTTGCGGCGGAGACGACGACAGTGAAGACGGCGATGTGGATGGGGACGGCGAAGTCGATGGCGACACGCCCGCCGATGGCGATGCTCCAGCCGATGGCGATGCTCCCGCCGACGGCGACACCCCGGCCGGACGCTGCGTACCCACCGCCGACAGCCTGTGCTTCAACGTGGACAGCGGCGACCTGGAAGGCGACTACGTCTATGCGATCCACGACGTGCTGCCGTCCGGTTGCGCGATCGCTGGCAGCACCTTCAGCGTCACCCAATTCGCCACCGACGACACCTGGTCCGAATTCACCATCACGCTCGACGACTACAGCGCCCCCGGCGACTACGCCCTGCCGGGCAACACGCTCGGCATGTTGTGGTCGGTGGAAGAATCGTATGAGGGCGGCGAACGCGTGTTCGCCAATTATCGTTCGATCACGCCCTGCACGCTGACGCTGCTCGACGAGAACAGCGGCGAATTCGACTGCCGCCTGCAAGACAGCGCCACCGTCGGCAACTACTTCGCGGTCATGGGTGCATTCGCCTGCACCCCGGCACAATAGAGGGAGTTCTTCCACCCGAGAACCGGGACGGAGGAAATCGGTGCTACCGGCGGGCGCGCATTTATGAGCGCCCGTCGGCATTTTTACAATCATGCTCAACCCCCCAGGAGTCCTTCGACATGCCCCAGTCGTCCCCCCGTTTCGAAAGCTGTGAATTCCAGGAGATGGTGAAGGCCTTCCATGAACGCATGGGACATCCGGTGGCCGTCGAGACCGATCCGGCCCAGTTGCTTTTCCGCGCCCGCCTCATCGTAGAAGAGGCCTCCGAGTTTGTGGCGGCGGCATCGTCCAACGATAAAACCGAGATGATCGACGCCCTGTGCGACCTGCTGTACGTCACCTTCGGTACCGGCGTGGTGCTGGGGGAAGATCTGTCGGGCTACTTCCGGCGCGTTCACGAAAAAAACATGCAGAAAACCCCTTCGGGATCGCCCACTGAAAAGCCGTCCAAGCCGGAAGGCTGGGTGCCGCCGCAAGCCGACGAAGCCTGAGCTCCGTTCTCCCTGCCCTCAAAAACATGCGAGGTCGGGCAAAAGCCCGACCTCGCACGCAACAAGGGGAAAAGAGGAAAGGAGGCGCGGATCAAAGGGATTCGCAGCCTTGTCCGCCGATCGGGATACGGAAGAAACCGGACGTCCCGCAGCTATCCGAATCGGTCGTCACGACCAGGGTGGCGTCCGCATCGCCGAGTGAATCCGGGGTAAAGGTCAGCGGACCGATGGTGAGCGTTCCGAGGGCCGGTAACGTCGCGGGCAGATCCGGCATGGCCGAAGCGAAGGGCGAATCGGCCGGATCAAAGGAAATATCGGTGATCGTCATGTCCGACACGATGCGGCTGGTCCAGATGAAGCTCAGTTGGCCGGTTTCACCGACGTCGACACAGCCGAAGTCGAGATCCGTGGGCTCCATGCTGGGCGCACGGCAGTAATCGACGGTCAACTCAGTACTATCCATGTGCACAACCAACTCGCAGCCGTCATCCATCTGGATGCGCAGCCAACCAATCGCCGGAAGCTCAAACGGCATGAAATCCACCGCCAGGGCAAACTGCCCACCCGGTGGGATTGTGACCGGCAAAGCCGCTGCACTGGCAGCATTGAGCGAAAATCCCGCATCGCCGCCAACAGTAATGTTGGTGATGGACACGCTTTCCGTACCGAAATTCCTCACATCCGTTTCCCTTTGCACGCTGGTGCCCGCCTCGACGTATCCGAAAGCGAGGGTTTCCGGTGTGAGGACCAGATTTTCATCGCAGGCCGGGACGCCGAAGCCGGTGACCGGGACGTTCGCCTCCGCGTCCGCCTGCATGTGGTAATAGAGGCCGATCATGTCCTCGACGGTCGTCGCCGCCGTCGGAGCGAAAGTCACATTGTAGATCTGCGGATTATCGGTCGCTTCCACGCTGTACTCGGGTGAACGGTTCTCGACCCACACGCGGTCGAAGCTCAGCGGCAGTTCGCTCGTGGTCTCAGCCGTCAGTTCCATCGTCCACGAATCGCCCACCGGCACCGGCCCGAAATCGAGCGCGGTCGGCGCGACCGTGAATTCCGGCCAGCCACCAATGGCCACCAGGTCGATGACCAGCGGTTGCTCGACGCTCGGGCTGTCGTGCTCAAATTCCAACCGGGCGGTGTGCACGCCCGAAAACAGCGGCTGGAAGCTGACTTCTAGCTCGAACACCTGGTTCGGGGCGAGATAGAAAGGCGTCGCCGTGCCTTCAGGAAACAGCTCGTCGAGATTGTCGAGCGAGAAGGCGGGGTGATCCGCGCCCTCCAGCGAGATCAGACTGATGGTAATCAAGTCATTCGAGTCGCACTGGAGATTTTCCAAGCGGAAAACGGTCGTCAGGGGGTGATCGTCGTCGCCGTAGCCGATGTGGCAGGCGCCCGCGCAGCCGTCGCAGTCGGGCGGTGTGTGGCCGCTCGGGCAATCGACCACCAACTGATCACAACGGCGGCCGTCGTTGCCGTGGATATAGACGTCGGCCTCTCCGCGGTCGCTGATGATTTCCAGCGTGGCGCTTTTCCCTCCAAGATCTTGCGGTTCAAAGCGGACTGTCACTGTGGCCAACTCGCCGGGGTCCAAAACCAGCGGCAGTTCGGGAAGTTCGGACAGGATGAAATCCGCATCGCTTTCATCCTGCTGAGAGATAACCGATACCGACAAGCTGTCGTAGTTGCAGCCATTCGCTATCTGGACCGACCGGTCGGCGATGCTTCCCAGGTATACAAATCCGAAATCGAGTTCCGAAGGCGTAACGACGAGGCAATCGCCAATGTCGGTTTGTCCGTCGCCATCCGTATCGCCGTCGCTCGGACCTTCTTCGCCGTATTCACGCGCCCGTTCTTCATCGGCCTCGGCCACCGGGTTTTCGGCGCGCTCGGTCTCATCGAGACTGCCGTTGCCGTCGGGATCCACGAAAAGATGCAGGTTGGCAAACAACCGTTCCATCACCTGCTCCGCCATGGCGGTATTGTTTTCGCCATTGCTGTCATCCACCGTAGCCACGACCACCGCGCCGTCCGCATTCGGCTCAAGCTCATCCAGGATCTCCTGATCGATCAAGGCTCCGATATCCAGGCTGGCGACGTAATGCACCTGCGATCCGGCCGCCCAATTGAAAGCGCCTTGCGCCGGAACAAACGGCATCAGCCCGTAAGTTCTAAGATTGATGAGAATCTCCCCGCCATCCGGCAGACGGCCCAGGGCATCGAAACCCACCAAGCCCCAATCGCCCGCCAAGCGCAAATCCATGGAACAGTAATCCGTATCGCCGGGCGCATTGAAGCCGAGCCGGTTGTAACCTTCCAGCCCGCCTTTGCTATCGAGCATCAGCATCGAAATGTACTTCGCATCCGTCGGCAGGCTCAGGCCGTCTTCATTGTTACACTCCGCCGCATCCGCCAGGAAAACCTCATCGAGACTGATGGAAGCCAGCTCCCAGTCGATCAGGGGCGTGGTCTGGGGCACGCTGTTGTGAACATCGAAAGCGATGTAAACCGCCGCCGGATTTCCATCGGTAGAGCCGTTCCCCAGCATGTAGGTTCGACCCTCGTATCCATCCGTATTGTTATCGCCATCCGGCTCTATGTCGATCTCCACCGGTTCGTCGCAGCCGATCAAACCCCCAAACACCCACACGGTCATCAGCAGAAAAATCAGCATCGCTCGTCGCATCATCATGACCTCCCCGACCCGGACTTTTTGTCCTGGATCTTTTCTGTTTTCCGTCGATTCGAACGGGTCTCGGCGGCGTTCCCGGCAGGGAGTTCATCCACCTCAACCAACGGAAAATACTGCATATTAAGCCGATATATCACTTCGATCGGCTCGTCTTCTTCGATCATCGCCTCGATCTCGTGAATCGTTTCCGCAAGCTTCGCCTTGATCGCCGCCGCCTGACGCCGCGAGACCGCCATAGTGTTGCCCAGGATGGCGCGCACGGTCTGTGGATGTCCTTCGATGGCCTCATCGCCAAGCCGCATCATTTCCCGGTGGTAATTACGAACGGCCAGCCGCTCCACCGGTTCCGAGTCGTCCCGATCGGCGGGAACCCCGATCATCGGTTCACTTTGCACCAGCCGTCCGGATTCATCGTGGCGCAAAAAACCGAGTTCGATCAAGCGTTTGATCCCCGACGTAGCCTGTCTGGGACGAATTCGCGGCCGCAAACGCGCCGCCATCCAGGCTGCATCCTCGCGGAAATCCTCCAGGGTAACCAAGGCTCGCAAAGCGGGTAGATACCAGTCTTCATAGAAGGCGTAGTGGATGTGCCCCCGCCCCCGTGCATTGCGGAAACCGTCGTGGCGCCGCATTTCCTCAAGCCAGGCGGTGCGCTCCTCGTCCGACTTGGCCTGATTCATGGCCGCCAGGGCCACAAAAAATTTCAATTCGCGACCCGGCAGGCCGACCGCCTGTCCGTAGCGACGGGCGGCGGTGGGGCTCAGTGTCGTGCGACCGGCGATCACCTGCCACAGATGATTGGAATGAACGGAGTATCCGGCGCGCTTCTGAAGCCAGCGATAGGATACATCCGCATTCCGGCTGTGCAGGTCGTGATAGGCCGCCTCAAGGAATGCACGGTAGTCACTGAATTGATACACACTGATTTGAAGGCTAAGATTTTTCACTTTTCACTCTTCCTTCTTTCTTCATTGACTTTATGCTATCCAACACCGCTTTCGATTGCAACGGATAAATCGATCATGCAAACACTTTTCGTGTATGATTGCTACACATCCGCTTCAAGTTTGGTCGCGAAACCTGCCCGGCGGAAGGCCTCGGTCGGCGCAAACGAGCGGATCCGCGTTCCTTGTTCCGATAAATACGCGGAAAGAATTGACAATTCGCGGTTTCCTGTGTTACAGCGAGAAGAACGCGGCATGTAATATCAAGACGTACGACACGTGAAAACAGGGGCTTACCGGATGGATAAGGGCAAACCGATCGTCATCAAGCGCTATGCAAACCGTAAGTTGTACAACACCAATGATAGCTGCTACATCACCCTCAACGAAATCGCGCAGATGGTCAAGTCCGGCACGGACGTGAAAATCATCGACTACAAAACCAAAAAAGACATCACCTCCGTCACCCTGGCGCAGATCATCTTCGAAAAAGAAAAAACCCAGAAAAACCTCTCGTCGCAAACGCTGTACGGCATCATCCAGAGCGGCGGCGAGGTCATTACCGATTTCTTCCAGAAACGCGTCAACATCAACCAAATTCGCGAAGAAGCCGAAAAAACGGTTGAAGTGTTCGAAAAACTGCTGGCAAAAAGCGTTTTCACCCGCGACGACGGCACCCGACTGGTGCGCGAACTGCTACGGATCTCGCAGCACAACCTGGAAGACCTGCAACGGCGCATCGACGACCGCATTCGGGCCGTGGTGGGCCCCGTGTCCAATCTCAGTTTGTTCACCAAGGAAATGGACGTCCTGCGAGCCCAGGTATCGCTGCTCGACGAAAAGGTGTCCACGCTTGAAAAGTTCATGGAATCCGGCACCGATGACGCCTCTGATACGGAACCGACGGCCTTTGATGATGACCAATCGGAAGGATAAACTTCGTCGACCGGATTTTTGATTGCACCATAAAGACCTTTGAGGTATACAAAAGGTGCAGAAGGATTAACGAATCGCAAACGAAAATATCTCACCTAACTCAGGATGCGGGAGATTTGTACCATGAAGAAATGGCAGAGGGTGTCTTGGTTTCAGCCGCTCACAAGCGTGGTGCTGGCCGTTTTCCTCGCTGTTTACGGGTTTGACCTTGCGTTGTATGCCGGGATTGCGAAGGCTCAGGCTCAGTCGCTCGACGACCTCCTGATGGAGGATGACTCCGACCTGATCGGAGAACCAGCCGAGCCACCGGCGAAAGCCGAACCGGAGAAAGCGCCCGAACCGAAGTCCGAACCGAAACCGGAACCGGTTGATGACGACAAATTCGAGGACGACGACGAATTCGAGGACGAGGAAGCCTTCGAAGACGACGACGAATTCGAGGATGAGGAAGAAGACTTCGAAGACGAAGAGGAAGAAGAGCCCGCCGAAAAAGAAAAGGCGCCGCTGGATGAGGAAGAAGACGACTTCGAAGATGATTTCGAAGAAGAAGAAGAGGCGCTGTTCGAAGACACTGTCCCGAAAGCGGCTCCCCGTCGTTCGTCCATCGTCATCGGTCCGCGCATCGATGGTCCCAACCCGGTGGTTTCGATCGTGTTGGCCGCCGCCTCGAAAGATGAGCGCCGTACCGTGGAGGAACGGATTCTCATCGAATCGTGGCTGCGCTCCCACGAAGACTACACCCACGTCCCGGTCAACACGGCGTTGGACGACCGTTCCGCCGTCGGTGAAGACAGCACCGCCAAAAAAGCCGCCTCCTTGGCGAAAAGCGCGCGGCAGTCGTACGACAACAACGAATTCGATATCGCCATCGACGACAGCATCGACGCCATCGCGGCCTATGGTCCAGTGATGGAATATCCCGAGCACCGCGCCTCCGTTGAAAGTGCCATGCTATATCTCGGCGCTTCTTACGTACTCGATGGCGACAGCGAAGAAGGCGAAAAAGTTTTCACCCGGATGCTGCAATGGAATCCCAACGCGACGTTGGGCGACATCAACTTCCCCAACGAAGTGCGCGAGGCTTTCAATATGGCCCGCGACGACTTGCGCGACGCCCCCACCGCCAGCTTGACGGTCACCTCCAGCCCGAACGGTCTGCCGATTTTCATCGACGGTTACTTCCGTGGCTTGAGCCCGCTCAAAATCGACAACATGTCGGCGAGCGAGCACTACATCAAAGTCAAACAGCCCGGCTATCAGGACTACTACTCCAAGATGACGCTTTATCAGGGCGTCTCCAAAAAGCTCAACGTGCAGATGAAGCAGATTTCCCGTTACTTCAGTTACAGCCCCGAAATCCTTCCGATGAAGGGCGAGTTGCAGCACAAGCGCATCTGGGAGCCGGTGCAGAACCTCAGCGAAAGCATGAATGAGGACTACTTGATGCTGGTGCAGGTCAGCGAGCAGTCGGGCATGGTGGAACTGGACGGCTACTACTACGACGTGGCGGGTGAGCGCTATAAGAACGCCAACACCCGCATCGATCTTGCGGCGGAAGACGTCGCCAACGGGACGTATATCTTCGTGGAGCGCCTGCTGTCCGATGAAACCGAGTGGATGAGCACCTACATTCCGCCCGAACAGACCGTCGCCGCCGCCGCGACCCCCCTTCTACGCTACCTGGTGGTTCTGGACCATCATCGGCGTCGTGGTAGCGGGCGGTGTCACCACCGGCGTGGTTTTAGGGCTTTAAAGGCAGCGATGGCGGCGACGATGAACCGACCGGGCCGGTCTTCGATAATCCCAACGCCATCCTGATCAAGTTCTAGCTTATCGCTTCAAGCTATCGAAACGCCGGGACGTCCCCGGCGTTTTTTTTTGTGGAGCGGTAGAACCGGCCTTTACCCCTCGGGAAAGGTGTTCCACAGACGCACCCATCACGCGGCGGAAAGCCCCGCAATGCCCCCTTTTCAGGACGATGGCGATTGGGATTGACCTACACTTCGTGGGCTAAAAGAACGGCCAGACGCGCCGATTCGAAAACGGTGCGCGGGACTGACAAGCGCCTTGAGATCCTCCTCGTCCTCGAATGGCAATTCGAGGCGAACCCCGGCCTTGGAGACCACTACTTCGGGAAAATGGCGTATCAAGCGGCTGATCAGCGTACGGGCGCGTGAGCGATTGAGAAAGTCGGCGACATCCGTATAGCTGTGACGATCGATCGGTTTGAAACACTGATAAGGACCGGCCGGATCTTCGACTTGCAGGTTGGCGTAATTGAAGGTGCGGCTGAACCAATCAATGGCGAGGGTGACGGTCATGCCATCGCCAAGGCGACCGACGGTGCGCTTGGCTAAATGTGCGCTGATCGGCGAGGCGGCAAATACCGGAGCTTGCGGAAGAGGCTGGCGGATCTGCAGTTCCATGACGGGCGCGACCGGACGTCGATTGGGACGAATGCGCAACTCGACCTCCGTACCCGACAAGTTGCCACGAATGACGCCTAAGGTTTCATCGAAAATGAAGTCCCGCGAGAGCAGAGAGAATTCGCGCAGATACTGCTCAACATCGACGCGTAAGCGCATCAATACCTCCAAATTGTCACTCAAAAAATAGCTCCACGCTTTCGGCTGAGAACCAGCCAAGATGTTGTAAGTATAACAGAAATTTAGCGTAACTTTCAAGATAGTAAACACACAAAATAAACAGTGAAACCGTTTAGGCTTACCCCAGTTATCAAAAGCCGCTTGACAGGGAGAAATGATCATTTTACTATACATTTTGTTACAACTGAGCATCCTGCTGATGGGTATTTCCCGCTGTTGTTCGAATTCCACATAAGCAATAAAAACATGTAATACTTTTCTTCCAGCTGTATTCAAGAAAGGGTAATGGCATGAATTTCACTTCCAAATTCTGGAAAAACGGTAATTCTGTTGTTTGTTTATACTGCAATGTCGGGTTTCTTATTATCAAGCAACGTACAGGCGGCCAGCTGCTCCATAAATGTAACGACATTGGATGATGAATATCTATTCGATGGTGATTGCAGCTTGCGTGAGGCGATATCTTCTGTCAACAATGGTTATGCAGTTGATAACTGTTCTTACGGTTCGTCCTGTACTTCTGCAACTATTTATGTTCCAGCAGGTACGATCACAATCACCCTGGAAGGTCCTTCCGAGGATAATAATCTAACCGGTGATTTCGATATCAAGAAACCGCTTGCAATAATTGGTTCTAAAAAATCGGAATGACGATACTGGAAGGGAACAAAGATACGGGAGTACCGTCAGATAAAGACAGAATGTTTGAGATAATCGAAAATGGTCATTCTGCAGATTACTACTTTAATCCGGCCAGATTCGAAAATATAATTATACAGAATGCTTTTTGTCACGGCTGCCATGGCGGCGGTTTTTACATCTCTGATCAGGTGAGTGTTATAATAGGCCAACTGGTGCAATATTAACAAATAAAGCAAGTTTTGACGGAGAGGGAATATACAACCTGGGAATAGCCCATATTATTAACACTACAATTTCAGGCAATATCGCCCAAGGAGGATTTGGCGGAGGAATAGAGAATTATAATCGAAATGACAACCAGATCTATGGCACTTTGAATCTATATGGCAGTTCCATTATAAATAATTATGCGAACAATGCCTGTGCCGGACTGAGCATTGCTGACTGTACGATTTATGATTCGATCATTGCCGAAAATGTGGTAGGCCTATCGGGTAGCTACCCGGATATTTGTGCTACCAATATTACGGAGGCTGGCAATGTATTGATAAGCAACACATCGTCCGATTATGACTTTACCTCTGCTTGTAACTCTTCATCAATGGGTTTTGCTTGTAATGTCGATGCCAAAATCGATGAAATAGCGGACAATGGTGGAAACACTTTTACACATGCTTTAAATCCTGATTCTGTGGCAATCAATGCAGGGGATTGTGGAACCTCATACACATATAATTTTATGAACGATACCGAGTTGCCCCATTATTTCAAGACAGATCAACGCTTGTATCCCCGTGGTTCTACATGCGACCTGGGAGCTTATGAATTTAGACTTGGATCGGGTGGACCCTGTGAATCAAGCATTATCTGCGAATCCGGTTATTGTGTGGATAGCGTTTGCTGCAAGGTAGGCGATTGTGAAAACGGCACGTGTGGTTCCGGCGGAAATTGTGACTGTAATACAGGATGGATTGGAAACCCCTGTGATAGCTGTGCCGACAACTACTACGGCTCAAGCTGCACTCCGTGTCCGGCATGCGTCAACGGCAGTTGCAACGACGACCTCGAAGGCGATGGCACCTGTGTTTGTGAAAACGGCTGGGATGATGAGCTTTGCGATAAATGTGAAGACGATTACTATGGAGATAATTGCACTTCGTGTCCGGCATGCGTAAACGGGAGTTGCAATGATGGCTTAGAAGGCGATGGCACCTGTGCTTGCACGAACGGCTGGACAGGAACGTTGTGTGATTTGGAAGAGGCTGATGGCGATGCCGATTTTGACGAGGAAATGGATGACGAATTGGAAATGGCAGAAGAAGACAATAGCGAAACCGTGGACGGTGATTATGATACAAGTCTAGATGGCGACGAGGAACAAGAAATCGTTGAAACTGACGACGATAATGATATGGATAACGAACGTGAAATGGCAGAAGAAGATAAAAGCGAGACCGTGGATGGAGATTATGACACTCACGCAGAGGGTGATGAAAACAATGAAGATGAAAGCGGCGAAGTCGTCAGTGAGAGCGGTTGTCAAACCACCAAAGATTCTTCAGTCTTATTGTTTGTACTTGTCGCCTCATATCTTGTAACAAGAAAAAGAAAGAAGAGAATCAGGTAGCGCAACGCTTCTTCGCACTTTGTTATTTCAAGGCAAGCTCTCCGATCCATCGCATCGCCGTCGCATCGCCGTTCAGGAGCCCATAGAGAGCTCCTAAACGGCGGATTACGCGATCTCCTCGAACTCTATCGGCGAGACGGGTTCCTCATTCGCGTCCATCTCCGCCATCGATAACAGACCCTACCTTTTGCACTTTGAGATTTGAAGATAGAGTATATAAATACCGCGAGTGCACCGGAAACTAATTCTTCGGCGTCAACGTCACCGTCACGGCTTGCACCTGGTCTTCCAGCACCGCCCCATCGTTGATTTCAAGGTGGTTGGTCAAGTCGTACGAATACGAAAAACCTTTCCGGTCGAGCACATTCTTAACTTGTTGAGGCGTCAGGTGGGCGTTGAAAAAATGGTGATCGGGCACCTCGGGCTCGCTCACCACGTCGGCGGCGTCCGGACGCGGTTCGGCGACGGTTCCCATGGTCGGACGTTCGCAAGACCACTCGCCCTCTTCGGTATCGTACCGACACAGATCCACGAGATTTTCGAAACGCCAGATCAGATAGCCGCTGTTGGCCGGAAGGGTGCTTCTGGCCCAGTTGACGTCCTGGTTGGCGCGCGTGCGCATCATCATCAACTGGCCGCTCGGCGACGCACCCGGATAGGGGCTCGGCTCGGCTTTGCGCGCTTCGAAATCGCTGACGGTCCCACAGGCGAAGTCCATCAAGCAGGTGTAGTCGCTGCCGTTGTCGGTCAGATCCCAGCTATGCGCGGCATCGAGATCGAGCATGAACGACATCTGAATGATCTGTCCGCCGTTGTCGAGATTGGTGAAGAACGGAGTTTCGAGTGTGCGGCCCTCATTGTCTTTCATCCCGGGCACGATACCGCCAAGCTCGTTGATCGATTGCATGGCCGTCTGCATATCATCCCGCTCCGCATCGATGGAGATGTCCTTGTAGGTGACGGTGATCGTGTAATCGGCCTCGTATTCTTCCATGCCCGACATGGCGTAGCTCTGGGTGATATGAAGCTCGATTTCAGCGTCCCACAGGCTCATGCACTGGGCCTCGGTTTCGTTTAAACGGCGCTCGATATTTTGCGCTACGTTCTCGGCGTCCGGACCGGTGCTGCGTGTCAGGGAGAGATGCCCCATGTGGGTATTGAGGCAATCGAGATACCAACCGCACAACTCGTCGTGGTTACTGGGGATGGAAGTGCCGAGAAATTCCTCCTGAACCATGACTTTCCCATTGAGCAGGTGGTCGCTGAACAGTTCGTGTTCATCGAGCCGATGGGTCGGATCGGCAACCAGACAGGCGGCATAATCCAGCCACTCCTGGACTTCGCCGAGCTTGTAGCAACTGTCCCCGGTGGGCGGATCGGAATCGAGCCAGGCTTGCGCCAGTTCGGTGGCGGCCTCCTCGATTCCCCGATAGATTTCATCGTAGTCGTCATCGTCCAGAAAACCGGGGGTACCGATGCCGGGAACGTTGATGCAGGTGTAAAGGTCTTCGATGTATTTACCGGCCCCGCTGCCGTATCGGTGGCAGTAATCATCTTCGGGAATGGCTTTGGCGCGCATTTTTTTGAAGCTGCCCAAGAACAGGTTGCTGGCGGTGTGGATGTAATCCCACACGTCGCTTTCGGAAGCCCCATCTCGTGAAGCCTGGGCGGCGCATTTCATCAGGTTGTTTATCATCGGAAGGTCTTCCAGACAGGTGGGCGCCGGATCCAGCCAGTTGGCTTCCATGCAGGAGAATTCCATGTTCGGGCCGCCTTTGGCTCCGGCGTAATCGCTGAAATGCGGGAGATAGACATCGGTGGCGGCGATAATCGGATCCACCGTCATGGCCAGAACCCGTTCGGACTCGGCCACCCAGAAAAGGGTGACATCGTCGGCCTCGTCGTAGGCATCGTCGTGTTCGATGGTCAGATGCGCGGGAATGGCGAAGCTGAGGCCATCGGGTTCGAAACGCAACGCAAACAAGATATCCGTCAGTTGTGTGTCGGGCGCTTCGGCCAGCCAGGTAACCGTGATTTCCGTTTCTTCATCCACGGCGTTGGCGGGAACGGTCAAGCTGAGTCGGTCGCCGTTATCGGCTTTGAGGGTCAACTCGCCGCCGTCTTCGGGGGTCAGGGTGGTCGAGGCTGAGCGTTGCTCGCCGAGCGACCCCACCACCGGCGAGTCCTTATCGGCGGAGTCGTCGGAACCGCCGCAGGCTGTCAACAGAAACAGGAGAAGAAAACAGGCCAGGAAACGTCGGTGCAGCATCGGGAACCTCCAGGTGAACAACGGCAACAGGTGTAAATCGACATCAACGGGGCAAGCACGCCCACTCGATTCGGCGGGGGACTTTATCACCAAATGAAATGGCTGACTAGTCGTTTTTGCAAGAAAAGAACCTTTTTCGGCCCCTAAAACAAAGGAAATGATGCTGGATGGCAAAAAAACGCGACCGCTTGACCCCTTGTCCGTTTAACCGCAGGAAAAAGCGACACTCAGTTGCTGTCGCCCACGTCTTCGGCATTGACCACCCGTACTTCACCCGTCGCAGGATCGGTTTCCATCAAGTAGTAAGGCAAGGCGTCGTTGCCGCTGAGGTTGTCGGTTTGATAGAAATCGATGCCCTGCCATTCGGCATGGTCCCAGTGATGCTTGTGGCCGGTGAACGTGGCGCGCACGCTGTCGCGATGGGCGTCGAGCACCGCAAAGAGCGGATTGGCATCGTCGTCGAGGGTGGCGGTGACGGGCGGCTCCAGCCAATGATGCCAAAACAAGACGGCGGGCAGATCGTCCGATAGTTGCGTATCGAGCCAGGCGAGTTGCTCCTCGCCGAAACTGGCCAGATCGTTGGAGGCGTGGTCATAGGCCAGGTCGGTGGCGTCGAGGACGATGAACCGGAAGCCCTGTTCGTCGAAGGCGTAGTAAGGACCGGGATACAGCGGGGAACCTTCGAAGGCGATGGCCCAGGAGTTCAACGGCGTGGGTTTGTCGAGAAAACTGTCGAAATAGCGCACATCGTGATTCCCGATCACCGAAAAGACCGGCATGTCGAAGGCCGTTTCGAGCAGGTCGCGGTAGAGCGTCAAAATCGGCAGCGGATCTTCGCAGGTGTAGTCGGGCAGACAGTAGAGATCGTGCACGCAGTCGCCGGTGATGACGGCGAACGCGGGGGGCGGATCGAGGGCGTTGAGCTCGGCGGCAAGCGCGGTGAGGTAAACCGAATTTTCGTGCTCGGCGTCGGGCCAGATATGCGTATCGCTGATGACGGCAAAGCGGAAGGAGACATTCTCGGCGGCTTCGTCTTCGACCGCCTCCTCGCCATCGCCATCAAGGTCGGCATCCGCTTCCCGCTCGCTGTCCGGGACGTCCGCATCACCATTCGGCGCATTCGCCTCATCGTCCGAACAGCCCGCCGTAAGAACCAATAGCAGCGAAAAACAGAAAACCATCACGCTCAACCGCCAACCGCTTTGCATCTCATCCTCCCGTATCCGGCAGTGTTTCCCGGAAAGTTCCACTCGGCGCTAACGGCAGGCTAACATGGAGCCGCTTGATTTGGCTAGACGAAAAGCCGCCAGGTAGGGTGTTTCAATTCCGATTGAGTCTCGAATAATCTTCGATCGATGATGGGTGGCACGGGCACAACCGTCAGGTTTGCCCGTGAAAACAGCATGGGCAAGCCAAAGGCTTGGCCCATGGCACCCCGTAAACCGAATTATCGTGGGTGGAAAACGGTGAAAAGCTTAGAATTGAAACCCCGTGGCCGCCGGGATGGCGTGGAAGTCGGTGATCCTTCCCTCTCGGCGGAAGCTCCGTGCGTCATGAAAGCGACAAAATCAGCGCGATCTTGCACGGCCTTGAATGTTCGGTTAAAGTTAGCGGCGAGTTTCGTGTTCGGCTCCGTAATCGCAAAGGGGATGTCATGAATCGGGTTTTGATCGCGGCTTTCGCCATAATCGTGATGCTTTTTCTCGTGGCCTGCGGAGGCGACGACGCGAGCGTGGATGGCGATGTGGATATCGAACGGGAGAGTGGCGGCGATTCCGAAAGCCCGGCAACGGATGGCGATTATGACGACGAAGCGGAGGCGGAGGCCGAAACGACCGACGGCGAAGCCGAAGACGTCCTCGACCGCTGGGGTTTCCGCGCGGATCATCCCCTGCGGCAGCACGATTTTCTGAACATCGCCCATCGCGGCGGCGGGCGGCTGGCCCCGGAAGAGAGCCTCCCGGCCTACCAGAATGCGCTGGCCGTGGGGGCGGATATGCTGGAGATGGACCTGCACGCAACCTCCGACGGGGTGGTCGTGTTGCATCACGATGCGACGGTCAACCGCATCACCGACGGTGAAGGACGCATCAATCAGATGACCTTCGACGAACTGCGCGCCCTCGATGCCGGATATGCCTTTACGCCCGACGGCGGCGCAACCTACCCCTACCGCGGACAAGGGGTGCAGGTCGCGACCTTGCGCGAGGTGCTCGACGCCTTCCCCGAGGCCATCTTCTCGGCCGAAATCAAGCAGAGCGATCCCCCCATCATCGACGCCGTTCTGGCGATTCTGGCCGATACGGAGATGGAAGAGCGCGTGATTCTGGTCTCGTTTTTCGATTCCGTGGTACAGGAAATCCGCGAGAAAAACCCGCGTATCGTCACCGGTGCGGGAACGGCGGAAATGGTAACCTTCACCACCTTGAGCGACGCGACCGCCGCCGATTACGAACCGCCCTGCCCGATCTTTCAACTGCCCGATATCTCACCCGAATTACTGGAGATCGCCGGCCGTTTCGGTGTGAACGTGCAGATCTGGACCATCAACGACGCCGCCGAGATGCAGGCCTGGATGGACATGGGGGTGGATGGCGTGATGACCGACGACCCGGCGCTGCTGCAGTCGGTCATCGACGGAAACGCCGCACGCTGAGTCACCGAAAAATCACAAGACCCTGATCTCATTCCCGAAACAGGCCATGAAAGCCGCTCTTGCCAAGTGTCCCCTCCTCACGGTAGAATGGCGGACAGATGGAGGACGACATGAATCCGATTGTATGGCGACTGATCACGTTTTTCGCGCTGGGCCTGGCCACGACGTCGGCCTATGCGGCCGATAGCTTCAACCCCAACGCCGGGAGATCCGACACCTACGCCGAATCCAACCCCAAAGATGGGAAAGGCGACGGGGTGGGAGTCGAGTTCGACGTCACGGAAGCCGGAGAAACGAAGGGTAAAGCCTTTATCGCCAACGAAGGCAGCGTGACCGGCTATCCGAACGCCAACATTCGCGAGGTCAAGGGCGACGCGGAAGAACTGGATTACGACAGCGGCCCGATCGGTTATCCCTCGCGCAATCCGCCTGAGCTGGACATTCTCACCTCACCGCCCCCTGTTGCCGATGAGGACGACGAATCGGCGGAGAGCGAACCCGACGAACCGGATCTGCCGGAGGGCTATTGTCCGCTCATGCACGAGCGGCGCGCCTTCAACGATTACGGACGCTACTGGCGACACCGCAGCTATATTGGCCTGCGTATGAACGGCAACCACGGGGTGGTCACCACGCGAGTGCGCAACTGGCGCAAGCCCGGTCGTCTCGGCGGCGGCTTTCGACTGCTTTCCACCACCTACGATCCCAAAAGCGGCCGCTATGTGGGGCGCCTGCTTATCCCGGCGGGTTACGCTTGCGGGGATGGCGTGCATCAGGTGCACCAGGACGACTACCTGGCCGATGGCGTCTTGGTGCTGGATGTCCAGCCCGGCTTGATCCTGATCATGGCGGACGATGAACTCGCCTACCTGCATACCAGCGACCGCAGCGCACCGGATTGGCGCATGGTGTGGGACGCCGGAATCGAGGTCGAGTATGAAAAAGGGCGCACCACCGGCGAAATCCTCGACGCCGCCAAAAATGCCAGCAAACAATCCAAGCGTCCCAAGCGGCGCGGCAAAAGCAAGCGCAAGCGTCGCCAGGGTAAAACCACCAAACGGCGCTGATTGTGATCCGTAGCCGGGTTGTGTCTATCGACATTCACAGGGGAGTCGCATGTCTAAAGTGATCATTACCGCCGCGATCTGCGGGGCCGAAGTGACGCGCGATCAGCAACCGGCCTTGCCGATTACGGCGGCCGAACTGGCTTTGGAAGCCAAGCGTTGCGTCGACGCCGGTGCCGCCATCATTCACCTGCACGTGCGCAATGACGACGGATCGTCCACCCAGGATATCGAAGTGTTCCGCCGCGCCATCGCCGCGATTCGGGACACCTGCGACCCGCTTCCCATCATCCAGCCGTCCACCGGCGGAGCCGTGGGAATGACTTGGAGCGAGCGCCTGCAGCCGGTATTCCTCAAACCGGAAATGGCCACGCTGGACTGCGGGACGGTCAACTTCGGCGACGAGATTTTCGTCAACGACTGGCCGCTCATGTGCCGTTTCGCCAAGGAAATGAGCACGCGCGATGTGCGCCCCGAGCTCGAATGCTTCGATCTCTCCCACGTACTCAGCGCCCAACGCCTGTTTGCCGAAGGTTTACTCAGCGGACATGCCCATTTCGATTTCGTGTTCGGCATTCCCGGCGCGTTGGACGCCTCGGCCCGCTCCCTGGTGGCCATGGCCGACCGCCTCGCCCCCGCCGACTCGTTCACCGTGGCGGCTGTGGGACGTCACCAGACGCCCATGATGATGATGGGGTTGGCCATGGGCGGACACGCTCGCGTGGGTTTCGAAGACAACATCTACCTACACAAAGGCGAGCAGGCCGACTCGAACGCCCGTTTCGTCGAGCGGGTGGTGCGTATCGGTCGAGAAATGGGACGCGAAGCGGCCACGCCGGAAGAAGCGCGCGCCATCCTGGGCATTCGGTCGCGGCGCGATCGCGACATCGATCTGGATGGACAAATTCCCGCCGAAGAAGTTTTGTAGCTTTGAAGTTCAGGTTGATGGGCAGTTGGAGCAATTATTTCCAGCATCTATTGTTACATTTCGGTCGTGCTATTCCGGCGTAGGATGGGCAACTTTTTGCCCATCTTCATCTATTCTATCCCCGGGTGGCCTGGGCAACGGGTGCCACGGGCTAAGCGAAATGGAATGGAGCTTGCCCGTGCTCGAAGATCCTGCACATGGGCAAGCTGCGCTTAGCCCATGCCACCCATTTTCTTTGTATCGATCAGGGGTTGTCACGGCCACCCGGCCGAAGAAGCTTTGTAGCTTTGAAGTTCAGATTGATGGGCAGTTGGAGCAATTATTTCCAGCATCTATTGTTACATTTCGGTCGTGCTATTCCGGCGTAGGATGGGCAACTTTTTGCCCATCTTCATCTATTCTATCCCCGGGTGGCCTGGGCAACGGGTGCCACGGGCTAAGCGAAATGGAATGGAGCTTGCCCGTGCTCGAAGATCCTGCACATGGGCAAGCTGCGCTTAGCCCATGCCACCCATTTTCTTTGTATCGATCAAGGGTTGTCACGGCCACCCGGCCGAAGAAGTCTAAGTTAGTTTTGGATGGTCGTTTGTCAGGCCCGCACAGAAGGCTGCCGAAAACCGATTTTTCGCGGTCCTTCGAGACGCTTCGCTCCTCATAGACACCAAAAAATCCCCGATGGATCAATCCACCGGGGACAAATGAGATCGTCTTAGGTCGTGATCTTAAAAACTGCAGCCATTATCGGCTCCACACTGTAACAGGTAGCCATAGCCGGCGGTACCCGTGCGGAAATTGTTTGAACAGCTGTCTTCACAATCCGTGTAATCACAGTCGTCACAGTTCTCACATTCCACAACACAATAATGCAGTTTCACGCACTCGGGATTATCGTTGCACCCGTCATAATCGGAGGAACAATAGGAGGACATGCAGCTGTTTTCCGGCAGCTTATCGCCGGAAGTAGGTGTTTCGCTTGTGCAGTATTGGTCGTACAGATCGCCACTGTCCGTATTCAAACAGTCGATGATTTCCAGGCAATCCCCACCATAACCCATGCATTTTTTCTGGCAGTCGTCGAAGTATTCGATGCTTGCCAGACAGTTGACGGCTTCAGCATTTCCGCTACAGACGTTGTCATAGTTCGCACAGGCGTCTTCATCGCTTGGAGTCTCGGCATTGGCTCCATCGTTTCCATCATCATCGCTACAGGCAACAGCAAACAGGGCGATCAGGGCGAACATCAACGTTACTAAGAGGCGCTTCTTCATGACAGATCCTTTCACAATCAAACAACAAGTATTTCGCATCAGGAACAATTATCGACTTGGGCTTATAACAAACAAGCGATTGGAAATCAAGCAATGAAAGACTTGGAGTTACCCCACAAAAAACGCCGGGGGGTTCCCGACGTTTCGATTCGTTGAAGCGATAAGTATAGAACGTGATCAGAACCCGACGGCTGGCCGGGACAGGCCATGAAATCCATGAACCGTTAAGGGTAGCAAATCTCACAAGCGAAGCTTGGGTGGCTGTACTTTCCTTTTTCGATGATGAGGATATGGTATCGGATCTATATTTAAAGACACACAGCCCCCCGGTTCTCGACCGTGAGACTTTGCCACCCATGAAACACCGCCACCTGTCCGTTTCATGGTTTTTCCCCGCCTTTTATCGATTACCCTTGCAACAGAGGCTTAATCGCAATCCGGATCGTCCACCACTCCGCAGTTTTCGTCGCAATAGCCGTCCTGTGTGCAGCTGTCATACTGGCAGGGATAGACGTCGTCGACGCCGTCGAAAGGTTCATCGTAACAGCAGCAATCGGGATCGTCCGTGCAGGGATACCATTCATTATTACCGACGGTTACGGCATTCTCGCAGATGCCCTGTACCGTGTCGCAGCCCGCAGCGGCCATGCCGCCGAAGCCGCCATCGCTCAAATCATCGTCACACACGAGCGGGTCGTCACCGTCGGGATCGTCACCGTCGGGGTCGTCGCCGTCGGGGTCGTCGCCGTCGGGGTCGTCGCCATCGGGATCGTCGCCGTCGGGATCGTCGCCGTCGGGATCGTCGCCATCGGCATTGTCGCCATCGCTGCTCGGATCATCATCATCACCGCACCCGGCAAAAACAATAACGGCACTCAACATCAGGACGAAAAGCAAGCAGCTCAAAACTTGTTTGCGTTTCATGGTTTTTCCTATCCTTATTATCGATTGATCTTTCAATAGAAGTTAATCGCAATCCGGATCTTCCACATCGCCGCAGTTTTCGTCGCAATAGCCGTCCTGCGTGCAGCTGTCGTACTGGCAGGGATAGACGTCGTCGACACCGTCGAAAGGCTCATCGTAGCAGCAGCAATCGGGATCGTCCGTGCAGGGATACCATTCATTATTACCGACGGTTACGGCATTCTCACAGGCTCCCTGGACCGTGTCGCAACCCGCCTTGGTCATGCCGCCGAATCCGCCATCGCTCAAATCATCGTCACACACGAGCGGCTCGCCGCCATTGACTTCATCGCCATCGCTACTCTCATCATCATCGCCGCCGCACCCGGCAAAAACAATAACGGCACTCAACAGCAGAATAAAAAGCATGCAGCCCAAAACTTGTTTGCGTTTCATGTTTCCTCCCATTTTTCGATCGATTGAATTGTCTGCAATGGAAGGAATTATAGCGCAGATTCTCCTCCGCTGTCACGCCCTTTTGCCGAACCACGCATCCCTCCTGAAGAATTTCGAGAAAAACACTCAATACATCCGGCCGACAACCGATTTATAGAACAGTCGTTGAATACCGATGGTTTTTTACGCTTTTGTCAGACACCAAGATGGAAAAGGATTTCCAATGCGCTATTTATGGACGATCGTGCTGGCGCTGGTTGTCGTCTGCTGCGGCTGATTTTTCGCACGCGCTTTTCAACCCTGCCCCCCACTCCGGCAGCAAACCTACGCCTGAATAGGCGGGACGAATACTCCTGTCATATTATACAGTTCGAGCTTTCCTGTTACATTTGACCGTTTCACTTTTTACTTGCATTTAGCCTCGCCCTCTGCTAACAAAAGCTCCTGTTTGTTTGGCTCGATCATCCATCTGTGCTTTCCAATCGCATGGAGTTTTGCAACCGAATCATGCACACACTCGCCAAAACTCAGAACCGCCGTTTCCGTGCCATTACGCACTTGCATAGTCCGGCCTCCGATGGACCCGCCAGCCCTTTGTTTCCGTACGTTGAGGCGGGCATCCGCCGGATATGCGGCCCCGAACGCGCCCGGCAGGTCAACTGGAGCGAATGCCTGATTCCCTTCACTCAATTGGAGAGCATCGCAGCCGGTCGCCACCTCGATATCGACGTCCTTTGCCTGACCGACCACGTCGGCCTGCGTTCCCATGAACTGCACGCTCGCAATCTCCAGCTGGCCAAAACTTATCCGCGCGTGATTCTCGGCGTCGAACTGAGTTGCACGGTCTGGTCGGAGGCGGAAGCACGCTACAAACGCGCCCCCGAAATCCTGCTTTACGGCCCGCCCCACTTGCGCGACGACGACCCGGACGCCCCTTATTACGGGCTGACGCAGGCCGATCTCGATACATTGTACGCCGATTGCGTCCCGGAAGGCGCGGAGGATCTCGAATTCTACAGCACTCTGGCGTTGATCGAAAAATGGGGCTACGCCTATGCGCTTCCGCATCCGATGGATGGCCACGATCTGACCTTCCCGGAATTGCAGGCCGTCATTTCGCAGGTCCGTGCCGTCGAAATTCTCAATGGCGGATTTCCGGCCGACAGCGCTCCCCATCTCGCACGCTGGGTGGCCTTCCACAACGCGTTGATCGACGATCCGCGCCAACAAAACGTGCTCAGCCACGACGCCCGCGATTATGCCGAGCGGCTCGCTTCCAACGGCTCCCGACCCCTTTTAATGCTGGGCGGATCCGACGCACACCTGCGCGATCTCGACCGTGTCCTGACTCTGTTCAAGCCGCAAGGCGACAATCGACACGAACCGGCGCGGCAATTCCTCGACCTGCTGCTGGCCGCCGATCCGACCGCCGCCGGTCTTTCGATCAAAGGCGACGGTCAATCCTGGATGCGCCTTTACGGCGAGGCCGGTCGCATCGCGACCTTGAATATCTGGCACAATCGCCGCCTGTTTCGGGGCCGCACGCTGGCGACGATCGGCATAACCGCCTCGATCATCCGCGAACGACTCAAGACTTATGCATCCCGCGCCGACCGCCGCATGGCCGAACTGGCCGCTTTCGCCGACGCGCTGCCGAACATTCCCATCGATTTTCTGGAAGAAATGGACAACCCGCCTGCCTGGCAGACGGCTTCTCAGCTCACCTAACGAGTAATCCGCCGCCTCGCTTGCGTCACCGCTTTTTTATGATCCTCAGCCTCCATCCGAGGAAAAAACAAGCTGAATACCCACTCGCGGATCGCAAAAGCATTGATAATCCTGACTCTTTTAGGTGTTTTGCCTCCGCCGGGAAGGTGCGCCTCAAGGGTGCATCGCGCATATTCGGCATTCTCCTGTAATATCATATAGATACACCTTCGTCTTTGGCATGCCTTATAATTCTATTTACTATTTTATATTTAGTATAGTTCGCTATACACCATTTAGTATCTATTTTCACCTTAGTTAGTCCATATAAAAATGCGGGACGCCTTAAGTGGAAAAGCGATCTTCGCCCGTTATGACGGGCCAAACACAATCCGTCTACCAATTTCAAGGGCTGTGCTTTTTCTCCGAAACACGACCCACCATCCACAAGTCGTCCAACAGGTGTGACATATTAGGGCATTCCTTGTTTTCCTATCGGTTTTCCTCCTGCCGAAAAATGTGAGGCGGTTTCAACGGCGCATCGGGCGCATCGAGCGAAGCTAGATAGAAACAGGCAAACGGCCAGAACAACGCATCGGGCGCATCCGGCGCTAAAAGCGAACCGGAAAGGAAGAAATTAAAGACAAGCATGAGGGGCGAAGCAGAACCCGCTTCCGGCTCACGTTTGGGGTTTCGACAAGCCCCCGCGTTTTCCCCTCCGGCATCCACGATTGTTCGATCACGGTGTCGATCACGGTTGACATTTTTCTCCAATCACCCTACATTGACTCGGATTTCACCATGCCGTCATGTGACGTCAATTGGCTGCCCGGTTACAACCAATTGAACACATTCTCAAGAAGGATCAGGAGTATGAAACCCAGTCTTTTTAGCTTATTCGCCTGCCTCCTCATTACAGCCTGTTTAATCGGGGGAATGACCGCGTGTCAGGAAGACAGTTCCGACAGCAGTCGCCACAAAAAGGACGATCCCGACACGGACGGAGATGGAACCGAGACGGACCTGCCGGCTGTCAAAACGAGTTGCGAAGGCGTCACCTGTTCCCTTTTCGGCTATTGCTATTTGGATGTTTTGCAACAAGCACGTTGCGAATGTCATCCCGGTTACGTCGAAGTCCTCGGCCCCGACTGCCAGCCTCAATCGAGCGACGGCGATCAGGAAACCAGCATACCGGACGGCGACGAGGACACAACGGTTCCGGACGGCGACCAGGATGACGATCAGGACACCTCCATTCCGGATGGCGATCAGGATGGCGATTCCTGCGTTCCCGATTGCGCGGGCAAAGCCTGCGGCACGGATGGTTGCGGCGGCAGTTGCGGTCAATGCCAAGCCGGTGACTGCCAAAATGGCCAATGCGTGGGAACCGAAGGACAACCGCCGCGCGTGCTGAGTTTCGATACCAATGTCACGCAAATCACTGAGGGACAATCCGTGATTTTCACCGTCGTCGTGACCGACCCGGATGGAATCGACGACTTGATCGGCGGAAGCCTGAAAGACGCGGTAAACGGCCAAACCTACGGTGCCTTTTCCACCTCGGCCTCCGAAGGGGCTTACTCGCTGACCGTTTCATGGAATGATATTCATCTGATTCGCGCCATCAATTTCCTGGCCCCGATAACCCGGACTTTCAATGCGGTGTTTTACGATCAGAGCGGCAATACGGCTTCCGATTCCAAAGGAATCACTCTCGCTTGCGGCTCGGACGGTGCCTGCGACGGTGCATGCACGGATCTCGATAGCCCCAACGATTGCGGCGGATGCGATATCACTTGCCGCTACGACCAGGTGTGTTCGAGCCGCAACTGTCGGTGCCCGAGCGGCGAAGCCGAATGCAGCGGGCTGTGCCGCGACACCTCCGATGATGACAACCATTGCGGTCAATGCGGCCATGCCTGCCAAAACGGAATGCATTGCGAATCCTCCACCTGCCAATGCGCGGATGGCTCCACCAATCTTTCAAGCGACCCGGATAACTGCGGTGTCTGCGAGAATGCTTGCCCCGATGCGACCGGCGGCCAAGCCGTCTGTGAAAGCAGTCAATGCGGCGATCCTTGTGAAGGGGTGGGAACCAACTGCGCTGGAACCTGCGAAGATTTAGCCAGCGACGTTTATGACTGCGGTGAATGCGACCGCAGTTGTTGGGATGAGATGGATTCGTATCTTCCGGCACCGGACACCTTCGACAACAGCGGCTACACGTTTTTTTCCGAAGACTGCCACGAGGGAAACTGCATTTTCAAAGTCAGCCGCAACTGGCCGCCGAATCAGGCGTCCAACTCGTGGAGTTGCGATCAAATCTGTGATTCCTGGGGGCTTAGCTGCGCACCGCCGCGACCCATCGACTCTTGCTATGTCTACTATCACAGCCAGTCCATCCCGGTAGACGGAACCGGAATCGGCTGCTTGCTGACCGGCGATTTTTCGACCATCGAGAACGTTGAAGCGACGATCCTCACCAGTTGCTCGACCGCCTACCACAATTCACACATGTCGCATGTGTGCTACTGCATCGAAGATCGCCCGCTTCCTCCCATCACGATTACCGGGGCAGGCGATTATTCCTTCGACATTCCAGAAAATAAAGCCGTAACGTTGACGTTTAGGCCAACCCAGAATTACAGTCTCAATCTGTACACCTCGAACGGGTCGGGCGGTTGTCCCGGCGACACGATTCTCAGATTGAGCGATTCGCAATCCGGCGAAATCGCGTATGATGATGATGGCGGGTATGACACCTGTTCGAACCTGACGGCGTCGGTTGAGGCCTATATGGATTACACCGTTGTCGTAGAGGGCTACGGTGGCGTGAGTGTTTCGGGGGTGGTTCTGACCGTCGACCTGACGCCGAATCGGTAGCGTTTGTTCACAAGTTTGCCGGAGTGCTGGCAGGCGCGCTGGAGCGCGTCGCCGACGGGCTCCGGTTGCAACCTCACCCATCCGCTTTGCGGACCCTCTCCAATGTGGAGAGGGCAAATCGCCTCTCCCCGGGGGAGAGGTCGCCGACTTTTGGTCGGCGGGTGAGGTTTCGATGCTTCCATGCTGAAGCGTGTCACCCTTCACCCGCGAAAGCGAATGAGTCCTTCCTGGGCGGTCGAGGCTACCAGGCGGCCGTCTTGCGTGTAGATGCGTCCGAAATTCATGCCGCGCGCGCCGGAGGCGCTGGGGCTGTGCATGGCGTAGAGCAGCCAATCATCCATTCGTACATCGCGATGAAACCACATGGCGTGATCCAAACTGGCCACCTGCATGCGACGATCCCAGTAGGTGGTGCCGTGCGGGCTCAGCGAGGTGCCCACCAACCCGAAATCGGAGGCATAGGCCAACATATAGCGATGGATCACCGGATCTTCGGGAAGCGGACCGATGGCGCGGAACCAGGCAAAGCGGGTGGGTTCGCGTTTTTCGGGGTTGAAGGGATCGATCGGATCGACGCGCCGGATTTCGATGGGCCGGTCGCAGGTCAGCTTCGAACGAATACGCTCGGGGATCTGCTCGCTGATGCGGCGGGTCAACTCCAACTCGGACTCCAAGCCCTCGGGACCGTCCACCTGCGGCATCTCGGCCTGATGCTCGAAGCCGTCCTCGACGATCTGAAACGAGCCCGACACCGAGAAAATGGCGCGCCCCTTCTGGATGGCGACGCAGCGCCGGGTGGTGAAGCTTCCGCCGTCGCGGATGGGATCGACCTGATAGACGATGGGCCGGGTCGGATCGCCGGGACGCATGAAGTAAGCCTGTAAACTATGCACCGGTCGTTCGGGCGGGACGGTTTGCGACATGGCCGATAAGGCCTGTCCCAAAACCTGCCCACCGAAGATATTGCCGAAGCCGAGATCCTGGCTGCGGCCACGGAAAATGTTTTCTTCGATCGTTTCGAGTTTGAGGAGCATCAGCAGCTCGCTCAGAACATTCGTCCGTTCGGTGCAAAGGGACATGACGGCTCCTTTCACGCGGTTATCGTTTGGTTTAAGAGGTCGGATCTGTTCCGTATTCTAAAATCGGATTGCAATGCGATCCCTCGATGCAATCAGAAAAATGATCAAATCCATTATCCAATATGCCGGATAACATTGTGTCGGCAATTATGCCGAAATTGCAAACTTCACAAAAATAAACCACGATGCTAACATCCGATGCCGATGATGCGACCCACCGAAAAGGAGGTCCGCCGATGGACATCGCAATCCGAAAAGCCATGCCGCCCGACGCAGAAGCATTGGCACTATTCATGAAGAATCTTGGGATGTTTCCCTGGATGAACGAAGAAAACCCGCATTTATCTCAAGAGCGCGTCGCCGCGCAGCTTGCGCTTTGTCTGGCCGACACCAGTCACACGGTCCTCGTCGCCCATCGAAACGACAAACTCATCGGATATGCCGCCGTCCATTGGAATCCGTACCTGGTCCTTCCCGCACCGGAAGGGTACATATCCGAGTTGTTCATCGACGCAAATACACGAGGTGCGGGTGTCGGATCGAAACTCCTTGACGAAATTCGACGCGAGGCCGTCCGACGCGGCTGTTCGCGATTGTCGTTGCTCAACGGCGAAAACCGCGACAGCTATCAGCGCAGGTTTTACCAAGAACGCGGATTCAAAGAAAGAACGACGATGGTCAATTTTGTCTTAACGCTTTGAAATCCGTTCTCGATGAATCCTTTCCCCAATAACGACGTCGCCGCTTACTCCACCACCGGTTTGATGTAAAGCACCGAGCGGGTGAGCGTGAGGTCCACACTCCCCGAAACCGCGCGCGACTCGACTTCCGCACCGGTGATATCGAAGATTCCAACGGAGGTGGCCCAGTCGGGCAAGGGCAACGCGAGGTCGAAACTCGTGTCGGGACCGCCTTCCATCGGCGGCTCGACTCCCTCGTCGGGGTTGTCGCGCCCGTCCCACACCGCCAACGCCAAGTCTCCGTCCTCATTGACGAAGGCCAAGGCGTAGACATCCGTCGGCAACTCGAAGGTTTCGCTCAAATCGCGGGCGAAACGATGGTCGCCGAGAACGTCGGCCAGCCCCTTCATCGCATACCAACTCGCCTTGGCGCGACGATTGGTGCCGTCCTCGCCACGATATCCGAACAGGCCGAAGTAATCTTCGTGCGGGCGCAGGCCCTCGGTGGTGGGATAGCCATCCCAGAACGTATACCAGTAATAGCTTTCCACGTTGTCCCGCGCAGCCAACAGATACGAGCGCGCCAGGAAATAGCCCTGTTCGTCTTCGGTCAGTTCGTAAGACGGCCAGCCATGTTCACTGTAGACCACCGGCAGATCGCCGCAACCGGCCGTCGCGAAAGCCTCGCGCGCCGCCGCCGTAATGCCGCTCTGCCCCACGAAGGTCAAGTCTTCGCCGTAATTGCCGTCCCACTCGGGCGAGGGCTTCTGCATCAGCGTGTAGGGATGAATGGAAATGACGTCCATATAGTCGCAGATATCGGGGAAAGCCGCGATATGGTCGTAGATGAACCACCACAAATCGGTGACATCATCGAGTGAGTAGGCACAGACGCCGCCGTAGTAAACACGCGCGTCCGGGCAGACTTCTTTGATGGCGAGCGCGCCGGCCTTGAACAACGCGCCATACGTGGCGGGGTTGGGTTCGGGCGACCAGAAACGGGAGATGTTCGGCTCGTTCCAGAGTTCGTAATCCTTGATGTCATCGCAGAAATGCGCCGCCAGATTCCCGGCAAAATCAGCGTAATTGGCCGGATCGATGGTATCCTCATTCGAATCCTCGGTAGCCCAATCCACCCCGTAGGCCAACATCGCCAGAATGCGCATGTTGCGCTCCTTGGCCATTTCCACCTGCTTCTCAACGACCTCGAAGTGCCATTCGTCGTCCACGGGCTCGATGGTTTCCCAGTGGTAATCTTCGCGAATGTTCGCGCCGCCGATCTCGACATAGCGCTCGAACTCAAAATCGCGTTGCGCGTTCTCTCCCTCGCGCTGGGACATGTGAGTGGAAACGCCTAGCATTTCGCGCAGCGTCGAGCCCTGCCCTTCCAAGGCCTCATACGGACCCAGCGCCTCGGCTTCGGCTTCTTGTTCAGGCTCCAGATCGCCATCGGATGTTTCGCTGTCGCCATCCGCGACACCATCCTGGTCGCCATCCGTATCGGGAGCATCCGTGTCGCCGTCGGTGGTTTCAGAATCGCCATCGCTTCCGTCCGAATCGTCGCTATCACTTCCGCAACCCACGAGAAGGAGCGTAATCAGCAAGACCGCCAGGATCGAGATCGACACAAATCGCCATTCACCATTTCGCATTGTGAGCTCCTTTCGAATTCGAGCAGCGGATACCTTAACACAAATCAAGCGGACAGCAAATAGGTCGCACGAAAGGGCCAGGCGATTGGGGTAAACCCGGCGAGTAAATCACAGTTATCACTCAAGGTTCGTCCTTCCGCGAAGACGGAATTCTATAACCGTATTCCACACTTGACTCCCAACCTTTGTGGGTCTGACACGTTTTATTGGTTAATTTATGATTACCGGGTGATTACCCCATGGGCAGCAGAACACGAAAACGGGTGAACATCCCTTCCTTGCTATCAACGATGATCTCGCCGCCATGTTCCTTGATCATTCCATGGCTGATCGCCAGCCCCAACCCGGTGCCGCGGCCTTCCGGTTTCGTGGTGAAAAACGGATCGAAAATGCGCGCGCAGACATCCGGTGGAATACCCGTCCCGCTATCTTCCACTTCGATGCAGAGCCACGAGCGGTTCGCACGCTTAACCTTATCAACCCGGATATACAGACATTTGCCGGAATTCGCGCCGGGATAGCGTTCGTTGAGGGCATCGCGTGCGTTTGAGATGAGATTCATCAACACCTGCTTGATCTGCTGCGGCCGACAATGCAACAGAAGCGGAACCTGCGAGATATTCGTGACAAGCTGGATACGGTCTTTTTGCAGAAGCTTGTTGGTCAGCGAAAGCGTGGAGTTGACAATCTCGACCATGTCGGCGGCTTCGGCACTCTTCCCCACCTCATCTTTACGCGCAAAGGCCAGTAGATTTTTAACAATCGAGGCGATGCGACGGCATTCATCGACGATTATCCGGGCATGATCGCGTATTTCCGAACCGGACGGAGCGGCATCGCCGATGATCTCCCCGTAATTCATGACGATGGTCAGCGGGTTGTTGATTTCATGGGCCACCCCGCTGGCCAACGTTCCGATGGCTTCCAGCTTTTGCTGATGCCGAAGCTTCATTTCACGTTCCCGTGCTTCCGTGACATCGCGCACCATCACCAGAATTTGCTTGTTTCCAAGTTGATCGGCCCGATGCAGGGTCACTTCCGCCCGAAACGTTCCGCCATCCCGGCGCAGCAGCGTGACAAAACGGGTATATGACTCCTCTTTGAGGGCATCCATGGCCGCTAGCTCGTCCAAACGCTGCCGCCAATCGCTCTTCTCTTTGGCCAAGATACCCGGCAAGCCTTTCCGGATGAGCGCTAAATGCGAATATCCAAGTAATTCAAGCGCTTTATCGTTTGCCTGAAGTATCCTCGCGGCATGTATATCAAGCAACAGCAGGGCATCGCTCACGCTGTCGAAAATGCGTGCATAACGCCGTTGCATAACCGCGACCCGGTGGCCCACCGTGAAAAGCAGTGCAATCGATATTACGACAAAGGCAACAGGCCCCATACTGGCCGACCAGACACTCCAGGGAAGAAACCCCAGCAACATGAGATCGAACAAAAAACCGCATGCCAGACCCGCCAGCAGAACGGCCCCGAAAAACCGGCCGATTTCAGTCGAACTTCGGATTTTCTGTATGCATAATATAAGAGTCACCAGGGTCATGAGCATGCTTAGACTGGCGATAACGATGTTCGAGTATAAATGGATGAAGGGATTTAAAACAATCATCACCACCGCTAAAACGGCAATCAGCGCATAAAAACAGTCGGATATCTTGTGCATCACCGGCAAACGCATCACACTGCGTGCATACAAAGAACCGAAAGCCAGCGATAATCCGCCGAAAACCGGCCAAGCCAGACGGGCAAGGGTGGGGTTTTCCGGCCAAAGATACAGATGGGAGATGCCCAGCGAGGAGGCGAGAAATAATCCGAATGCCAGATCCAGCCCGACCAGATAAACATGATTTCGCTCGGGCGAGCGAAAAGCCAGAACTAAGTTGGAGAAAAGCAACGCAAAAAATATACCGATCACGATCATCAGCAGGTGGATTTTGCGCGTTTCCTGCCGGGCATACTGATCTCTCGGCCAGAGCACGGGATCGAAAAACAGGCTTGAGTTTGAAGCAAGGCGGAGATAATAAACAGCCTCTTCCCCTGTTTCCATTTCGATCGGGAATACAAACTCACGAGCCGACAAAACTCGCTTGGAATGCGGAACGTTCAAGCCGTTGCGTTGGACGATCCAGCGACCGGATGCATCGCGCAGGTATAAATCCGCCGAGTCGATGGAGGGATTGCCTAGAGCCAGCACCCAGTCTTGTATATCCGATTCGTTGTGAAACTCCATGCGAAACCAAACCGGTGCGTGCCGGAAACCGAAACTGACGCGCTCGCTTGGATGAAAAAGCGATACTTCGGGAAGATCGCTCGCAGGATCAGCTGAAACGGAAGGGTCGCCCGATGTGCTTTCATAAACTCCGAGAAACGGTCTCAGATCGATATAGTCATCGGTTGTCTTCAACCGCACGGGTCCGGCCCATGCCAGATTCGGGGCCATCAATCCAACGATAAGAAAATAAATCGGAAAGAGGAGGTGTTTGCGCGCAACAGCCGACATTTCTCCGCCCCCCATCGTTTTACACTTTAGTCAGAATTCGCATTTCCTCGCCAATATATACAACCGCTAAAAGTAGGTCCACATATTATTTAATTTTTCGTATTTATAGGAAAATTGGAAGTGGCAGAACAAGCACGAACGAACGAATCCGGAAAAAGGATCAAGGCACCCTCCCCTCCTTCCGAACCCCTTACAGGCCATCCACTTCAGCCATGAAAAACGGTTGTGAACACACTCGTATTATAACGACCACTTCCACTCACGCACCTCGGGCATGTCTTCGCCATAGCGTTCGATATAGTGCGTATGCTCGATCAGACGATCTCGCAATTCCTGCTTGAGGTAGGCGGCACGGGGTGCCAGCTTGGGCACCCGGTCGATGACATCCATGGCCAGATGGAAACGGTCGAGATCGTTGAGCACCACCATATCGAAGGGGGGTCGTGGTGGAACCTTCCTCTTTGTAACCGCGCACATGCAGATTCTTGTGATTGGTGCGGCGGTAGGTCAGCCGATGAATCAGCCAGGGATAGCCGTGAAAGGCGAAAATGATGGGTTTATCGCAGGTGAACAGGCTATCGAAGTCGCGATCCGATACCCCATGCGGATGTTCCGACTGGGGCTGCAAGGTCATCAGATCGACGATATTCACCACGCGGATCCGCAACTCGGGAACACGCTGCCGCAGCCAGTCCACCGCCGCCAGCGTTTCTTCGGTCGGCACGTCGCCGCAGCAGGCCATCACCACATCCGGTTCGCCATCTTCGTCGTTGCTGGCCCATTCCCAGATGCCCAGTCCGGCGGTACAGTGTTTCACCGCCTGATCCATATTCAACCACTGCGGAGCGGGCTGTTTGCCGGCAACAATGACGTTGACGTAGTCGCGGCTACGCAGGCAATGGTCGGTTACCGACAACAGCGTGTTGGCGTCGGGCGGCAGATACACGCGAATGATGGAGGCCTTCTTGTTGACGACATGATCGATGAAGCCCGGATCCTGGTGACTGAAACCATTGTGATCCTGCCGCCACACATGCGAGGTCAGCAGGATATTCAAGGAAGCGATGCTGCGCCGCCAGGGAATTTCCCTACAGCTTTTCAGCCATTTGGCGTGCTGGTTGAACATGGAATCGATGATGTGAATGAAGGCCTCGTAGCAGGAGAGAAATCCGTGCCGTCCGGTAAGCAGATAGCCTTCCAACCACCCCTGACACATGTGCTCGCTCAGCACCTCCATGATCCGCCCGTCGGGGGTAACGTGTTCGTCGATATCGAGGATCTTGGCCACCGACATGCGGTTCTCGACCTCGAACACCGCGCCCCAACGGTTGGAAGCCGTCTCGTCGGGACTGAACACGCGAAAATTGGCCGCTTTGGCGTTCTTGCGCAGAACATCCCGTATGAAATCGCCCTGCAAACGCGTCGCCTCGGCAACTGTGGTTCCCGGCTGCACAACATCGGCGGCATACTCGCGGAAATCGGGCAGACGCAGATCCCGTAACAGCAAACCGCCGTTGGCACATGGATTGGCACCCATGCGACGTTCACCCCGAGGAGCCAATTGCATCAACTGCGGTTTGAACGATCCATCCGCCTCGAACAGCTCGTCGGGACGGTAACTTTTCATCCATACTTCCAAAGCCTTGATCTGCTTTTCGTCTTGGCGCACCTTCGCCAGCGGCACCTGGTGGGCGCGGAAGGTTCCTTCGATCAGCTTGCCGTTCACTTCCTTGGGACCGGTCCAGCCCTTGGGACTGCGCAACACGATCATGGGCCAAGCCGGACGACCGGTGAAACCTTCGCGGCGGGCGCGTTCCTGGATAGCGCGAATCTCATCCATCGCGGCATCCAACACGGCGGCCATCTGCTGGTGCATCAGGGGCGGGTCGTCGCCCTCGACAAAATGCGGGGTGTAACCGTATCCCTTGAAAAGGTGCGCCAGTTCTTCATCGTCCAGACGGGCGAGAACCGTCGGCCCGGCGATTTTGTAGCCATTGAGGTGCAGGATGGGCAAAACCGCGCCGTCACGTGCGGGGTTGAGAAACTTATTGGAATGCCAGCTGGTCGCCAGTGGACCGGTTTCGGCTTCGCCGTCGCCCACCACACAGCAGGCCAGCAGGTCGGGATTGTCGAAAACCGCGCCGTAGGCATGGACCAGCGCATACCCCAATTCTCCCCCTTCGTGGATCGATCCGGGTGTTTCGGGCGCAACATGGCTGGGAATGCCGCCCGGAAAGGAAAACTGTTTGAACAGCTTGCCCATCCCCTCTTCATCCATGGAGATGTCGGGGTAGACCTCGCTGTAAACCCCTTCCAGATAGGTATTGGCCACCAGACCGGGACCGCCGTGACCGGGCCCGGTGATGTAAATGGCATTCAAGTCGCGCTCGTTGATGATGCGGTTCATATGGACATAAATGAAATTCAAGCCGGGGGTGGTACCCCAGTGTCCCAGCAACCGCGACTTGACGTGCTCCGCCTTGAGCGGCGCTTTCAACAGCGGATTGGCGAGCAGATAAATCTGGCCGACCGACAGGTAATTGGCGGCGCGCCAGTAGGCATCCATTTTTTCCAGAAGCTCCGGCTTCAAGGGCCCTTGCATCGTATCCTCCCACCCGGCAAATGATTGTCTGTTCAAGTGCAACTTTACCCGATCCGGCGAGAAAAAGAAACGACCAAAATCATCACCCGCTCTCGCCGGTCCTATCGAATCGTCGTCCCCCACCCAAATTGTAAAAAAACGGGTTACTCGCCGATTTTGAATGTGCGGTACAAAATCCCGGCAGACACCATGTTGCTGGCATGCGCCGTCGCATCGAAGATATCCTGGTCGGTCCAACCCAGTTCGTGCAAGGCATCCACATCGGCCTGCTCGACGGCATCGGGATCCTTCATCGCTTTTTGGACAAAGCCCAGCATGGCCTTGTTTTTGTCGGAGCTGGCAACCGAGGCGGGATCGCTCATGAACGCGGCGACCTGCTCATCGGTGAAACCGGCGGCCTGCTTGAGGATGTTGGTGTTGAACATCACACAATAGGGATAGTCGCAGCGGTCGGCGGTCATCAGCCGGATCTGCGTCAGCAACACCGGGTCGAGATTGGGGTGTTGCATGAAATGTTGCATGCTGCTCATCATCGTGGACATCATCGGGGGACTCACCGACATCATCTGCATCGGCATCGGCACCAGACCGGCCCGCTGCTGCATGAAATCGTAGGCTTCTTTCACAACACCCGTCGCGTCTTCCGGTTTGACCGTCTTGATCAGAGCCATTGCGCCCTCCTATTCCTATAGGTTTCATTTCTAATGAACACCAAGCATACCCGGCCCCTCTTCCGCATTCAATCGAAATCGGGGAATTCGCATTCGTCAAAGAACCGAAAGAAACCGTTCGATCCTACCTCTGTTCCAGGATATGACTCTCCAGTTGCGCCAAGAGTACGGGCTCGGATTCTCGATAGAAGTCGGTTGTGAAATACAACGCGGCGAATTTGGTGAGCAGAACCAGCAGAATGGCGAGTAGCACGGTACGCCGCGAGAGGGTTTCGAACTTGCATTGGGACTTGAGCTTGGCCTGTAAACGATCCGCTTTATTTTCTGCGGTTTCGGATGTCTCTTCTTGAAAAAACGGCGTAAATTTGACCCGGCAATCCTCTTCCCGCGCCACGCGGCGGCCATCACGGGTGGTGTGCGAACTCATGGTGTAACGGATCACCTCTTCGGGTTTCGGCGAGGCTTCCACTACGGGTTCCGGGGCGGGACGCCAGATGTTCCAGCGACCGGAGGACGCCGACGGACTTTTCGACTCGCTGGAGGCAGAGACGGGATGACTTGTGGAAGATGAAGCCGAAAGCGACGCTTTCGGTTGTGCTTGATTGGCAACCGCGCTGGAACGGCCACGATCGAACGAATGAATGACATCGCGCAGATCGCTCTGCAGGATGGTGTCGAGCTTCGCGATGGGTGACGCCTTCACCATCGATGGCGCAGGCGGCAAGGCGGACGGCGGCAGTTTCGGTAAGGGCAGCGGGGTTGTATGGGGTATAAGCGGCGTGTTCAACTGCGCCGAATTGAGGTGTTCCTTTAAATATGGCAGATTCTGAGCGGCATACCAACGTCCATCCTGGCGGACAAACAGCTCGTCCGTCGGGCCGATGAACCCGCGCGCGATCAGGCTGCATAGATATCGAAGAGTTTTGACTTCGTAACAGGCTTTGTTGCGATAAACAGCAAAACGCCATTCACTCATCATCAAGTACCTCGCTCTGATTACCAGTGTACAAATCGACGAACGCATTCAACAGGATGGTATCATCAAGGACAATCCCCATTCTTCTTCAGGGGAGCGGCACCACGGACTCTATCGGTAATAACCGTCACGGCTTCGAAATCATTCCCGCTTGTCACGGCCCTGAAAACGGGTGGAGCCATTTCGCGTTTACAGCATAGTAAAAACGAATTGGCCTGTCAAGACAGGAAGAAACCCGAAACTTGTTAAATTCGCATTAGCGTCAAATATATTAAGGCAACGCGGCCTGTTCGTCCATCGAACGAATCACCGAACGCAGAATCGTGACCGTCATGTCCGATTCGGGGACGGAGGACGAAACCTCCGAAAGATCCAGCCAGTCTTGCGACGGACGGGTTTCGTCTCGCAGCACGCCTTGCAGACTGTAGACATTGAGCCGCGCGGAAGACAGACCGGCCGCCCAGGCCGCCGCCACATCCTGCTGAAATTCGGCGGGACTATAGCGTTCATCGCCCACAATGCCGATGTCGAAGGACGCCAGATCGCCGTAATACTCGATCGCACTCAGGGCATAGTCGTACACCACAAAGGGGGACAACAGGGTGTCGGGGTCCAGAAACGATCCGAGCACATCGTTGAAACTCGACCGGTACACCTGAAACGACAGCTCGTCCCAGCCCATGTCGTCGATGGGCACGCTGAAGCCTTTCTGGATATCGTCGTCCGCGTCCAAGGGGTCTTCGATGAGGAAAAACAAGGTGCTGGCGGTAACGCGGTAACCGGCCTGCTGCGTCTCCGCAATCATCGTTTTCATACGCGCACGCCCCTCGGCATACTCGGCGGGCTCGTACTGCGCCTCCAGAAATTCCACCACCGCCGTGGTATCGCCGTTGCTCTCACCGAACAGGCGCTGCATCTCCAACATGGTATCAATGGGCGGCTCCAGATCGAAAACGAAAGCCGACACCGGCAGGCAGCGGGCCTGCGTCAGCTCGAGCAGCTCACGGTACCACTCTTCGAACAGGTCGATGGTTTTCACACTCGCGAAATAACCTTCGCCGTATTCGATCAGGGGCCAGATGTTGACGGTCAACCCGGCTTCATGCATCTGCCGAACCGCCGCCTCCAGGCTGTCGGGGTCTACCTCGCCTTGATGCAGTCCCAAGGTCAGATCGACCGGATAGGCAGCCAGCTCGTCGAAGGCGTCGAGAATGGGATTCAGATCGCTATCTTCGTACCAGAACGTGATACGACCGCTAGGCGCCGCAATCGCCGGACAGCCTTCCGCCTCGAACTCGGCTTCGACGAAGTCGTCGTCCGACCCTTCGGACTCCTCGTCCATATCGCCATCCGGTTGAACGTCCGCATCACCGTCTGGCTGCACGGAATCATCGGTTTCGGAGCAGGCCAGCATCATCAACAGAGAAATCACACTCAGGAATAGAAAGCATCGCATTCGCGACTTCTCCTTCTTTGTAAGAGCACTGAATCGAATCATTACGCTGGCAAGTCCCGGCTCAGATATCCGCATGGCAAACTATGATTTTCCTATTCAGATTTGCGCGTTCTTGTGATGGGACGAATCTCACCATCGCCGAAATGTTTAACATACTCGTGTCGCAAGCCGAAACAGGTTTCATGCAAATCGCAGGTTCGACAACCGGGCAAATCCGCAAAATCATTCTGCTGTCTTTCATGCCGCTCTTCCACCATAATGGGCAGGAGATCGAGATGTCCATCCAGGGCACACAATGGAATCCCACAGGCAGAGCAAAATCCACCAACCATCACGTTCGTTCCAGTCAATAAGCGTAAGCATTCAAGCAATGGCGCGCGAAGATCGTTAAGACGTGGGCTCAGTTCTTCAAAACGTTCGGCGAGTATACCCATGGGTTGAGGCCAAGCCAAGTTGACAAAAATGACCTTGCCGCTTGACCGGGTTGATTCCAACAGAAAACGAGCAAAATCCGGCAAATCCGCCAGATTTGATCGGCAGAGAACATGACTGATCGTCACATAAGCGGGACTTTCGATGAAATGTCTAAAAGCTGCCACTGTTTTTTTCTGGCTACCGGGAAGTCCTGTTAAAGAATCTGAAACGACCGAATTGTGCGAATGCAACGAAATCACCACCGAATTCAGCCCGGCCTCCAGCAGTTCATCCACTCGTTCGCGCCGTTCCAACAACACCCCGTTGGTTTGCAGTACAACATCGAGGATCCCACACTGCTTGGCCAAGCTGATACTTTCCCGCAGAAAAGGGGACAAAGTCGGTTCACCACCTGAAAAGACGAGGTTATGCAACACTAGATTTCCCAGCAGTCGGATGGTATCGAACAGTTCTTCCCGAGTTAGATCCGGTAGAACGCGCTCAATCCAGCAGAAAACACAGTGCTGATTGCAACGATGCGAAGGCCGTATAATCGCTTCTTTCGTCAAACCACGCCCGACACCCATACGATCACTGAGGCTGAGATAGTCCACGGTCGGCAACGCGCGAAACACGATACTTTCGTTTGCCTCCGTTATAAAATATCCAGGCTTGGGTGATTCAACCAACAGATGTTTTATATCTGTCAATTCAAACACTCTGCGGATTTTTTCGTCGCGACACATACCCACAGAATCCCAAATCGAGACCTCGACCATTCCGTTTCTTTTTATGCGACGAACGAGATCCACCGTAACCGTAACCGCCCGTGCATCATGCGGTTTAAGGATCACGTGCCTGATCCCCCTATGTACTTCCTGCAGGATCGTTTTCGTCAAAGACTCGGATAAAACCGACCCGCGCCTCCCCGGCGGCACCCCGATCATCGCCGCGTTAGGACTCTCTAGCAGGTTTGTGTCGAGTTTCGGTGCATCTTGGCTGTTGGCCATGACCTTCTCCTGATCGCTTGCTTTCGGACCTGCCAAATCGAAGTCTCGGATCCCTCGTAATCGAATCCTTTCATTCAATTGTCATGACGATTAACGAGCCGGGAAGCACTTGAAACCCTGGCGATTCCGACCCGATCACGCCTGGGAACACCACCCAACACCTGTCGTTGCCGATCACGTCGACCCGATGTTCATTCCTCGTCCGATTTCTTCGGCGGTTCAACCATCTGGCGGATATACACATCCTGCTTGGGATAGGGAATTTCGATTCCCGCCGCATTGAGCGCTTTATAGGCGCGCGTGTTGATGGCATCGATCACGCGACCCTTGTAAACCGGCAGATCAATCCACACGCGAATCTGAAAAATCAGACCGGAATCGGCCATTTCGATAAACCGCACGATAGGTGACGGGTCGCTGCAGACATTTTCAAGCCCCTCGATACTCTTCAGCAACACCTCGCGCACCTGGTCGACATCGCTGCCATAGGCAACCGACGCCACGATGGACAGTCGGCGCTTTTCGTGGGGTCCGCTCGATTCATTCACGATCTGCGAGTTGGCGATGATGGCATTGGGAATGGTGATCTCCACGTCTTCACGTGTCAGAATGCGCGTGGAACGAATGCCGATGTGCGTTACCATCCCGCGCTGGCCGTCGCGCAACACGACGAAATCACCAAGTTTATATGGCGCATCGGTGAGGATGAAAATCCCGGCGAACAGGTTGGCCAGGGTATCTTTGGCAGCAAAACCTACCGCGATACCCACGATCCCCGCCGAGGCCAGCCAGCCCGTCACATCGATGTTCCAGGCGACAAAGGCGAAGTAAGCCACACCTCCCATCACGAGAACCTTCACCGTGATTTGCAACAACGGCAGAGTCGCCGGTTTGATAAACGAGTACTTCTCCGAACTGCGGCTCAGGATCTCCAAAACGAGGGTCGCGATATGGCTGATGGCCTTTCCCCACATCAGAACGGCAATACTTTTAATCAGTCCCGTTACGACGTAAGACCCATTGACCGACAGCGTCAGCTCGTCGATGGCGAACCACGTCCCGGCCAGCAACGCACTCCAAAAGATCGGCCACTTTACGGCCAGAATCAGGCGGTCGTCCCAATCGGTGAAGGTTTTTCTTGCCAAAACGGCGGCGATACCGACGATAACAAAGCGCAGCAGCATAGCCAAGGCCAACGACACCACCCAAATGGCCCCCGCCCTGGCCAAAGGCGTTTCGAAATAACGAAGAAACGGAGCGAGAATTTCAAACATGGTCATCTTTCACCCATCAATCGAGCTGATATCGACCGCCCGGCGCGGTTAATTATCGACATGAAAAGACCCTATCAGTATGGTCAAGATCGTGCCCCTGTCAAGCCGGCCCTCATCCCGCCGTCCCCGCGCCGTCACGCCGCAGCCGAACGAGCGGATGGCCGGTTGTCGGCTCCACCTTTTCTTCCACCCGAACAAAACCCATCCCTTCGTAGAACGACACCGCGCGCGGGTTCTCTTTGAACGCCTCGACATGGAGCGTTCCGCGCAAGTCGGCGGCATGCCGGATCAACGCCGCCCCGATGCCACGTCCCTGCCACTGCGGATGCACGAACAGCGCCCCGATCTCATCCGGGTCGAGCAACGAAATGAAAGCGACAAAGCGCCCGTCCGATTCGTAAACGTAGGACGTTGACAGGGGAATGTAGGTTTCACGAATCGCCTTCTTTTCCCGTTCCCAGAAGGTAGGCGACATAAAGGCGTGAGCCTCGATGGAAGCCGCATACCAGATATCGATCATCGTCTCGGTTTCATCGGATCGAAAAGGGCGAATCATGGTTTCCTCACTAAACGCAGCGGACAAAGATTCGGACAAACCGGTTTTAATTTACACCAGCCACTCTCGGCTGTCATTCGAATTTCCACAAGTAGCCGCCTCTGGTTCACTGCAACACCTGTCGTCACATCGCATTGTCAACGGAATGCATTCATGCTATCGTCTGCACGGCGTTCAGTGAAAGAAGTCGAACAGTCCGAACCATCGAAGCGAGAGAACGGCACCGGCGACGACGCCATTGCATAAGGAAACGGTTGATGCCCTGCAAGACGATCATCGCCTGCCTGTCCCTGCTGCTTTTCTGCTTCGTATCATCGAGCGGCACAGCGACTGCCAGCGTTCCTCCGACACTCACGAAACGATCCGCCGTGCGCCTGCAATTGAAGTGGCGTCACCAATTCCAGTTCGCCGGATTCTACGCAGCCCAAATCAAGGGTTATTACAAAGAAGCCGGCCTCAATGTGGAGTTGCTGGAAGGCGGACCTGAAGTGATTCCGGTCGAAGCGGTGCTCGCCCAAAAAGCGGAATTCGGGGTGGCCAACTCGGAACTCCTGATCCATCGCCTCAACGGCAAGCCGGTGGTCGCCCTAGCGGTGATTTTTCAGCACTCGCCCTCCATTTTCCTGTCCCGGCGCGACAGCGGCATCATGAGCCCTGAGGATATGATCGGCAAACGGGTCATGCTGCGCGAAGGCATCGATTCGGCGGAACTGCTGGCCGTCTTTAAAAACGAAGGCATCTCGATAGACAACATCAAGCGGCAGACCATCAGTTACGACATCAACGATCTCATCGACGGCAACACCGACGTCTATCATGCGTATATCAGCGACCAGGCTTATTACCTGCAGCAGCGCAACATCCCGATATCCATCATTCAGCCGCGCACGTATGGCATCGATTTTTACGGTGACACCCTATTCACGACGGAAGCCTACCTCGCCGAGAACCCCGAGATCGTGAAGGCGTTCCGGGCAGCCAGTCTGCGAGGGTGGGACTATGCCATGAATCATATCGACGAGATGGTGAGCTACATTCTCTCCACTTATCACACCGAAAAATCGCGCAGCCATCTGCGATTCGAGGCCGAATCGATGAAGAAGCTGCTGCAACACGAGGCTAAAACCATGCTCAGCCTGTTGCAGCCGGAATTGATCGAGGTCGGGCATATGAACGCCGGGCGCTGGCGTCACATCGCCGATACCTGCGCCGGCTTGGGAATGACCGAGCGGGATTATGATTTGGAGGGATTTCTATATTCGCCGGAACCCGATTACGGCTGGGTGCGTCAAACGCTGCTTGCCGCAGCCGCTATCGGACTGATGGCGCTTTTGATCATCCTGACACTGATTGCCTTCAATCGCCGCCTCAAACGCCTGGTGGACCAGCGCACCCGCGAGCTTAAAGCCGCGAATGCCAACCTATTGCAGCACCAGGAACACTTGGAAGAACTGATTCTGGAACGCACGAAAGATCTCGAAACCAGCAATCAGGATCTGACAAACGCCCTCGGAGAAGTGAAAACCCTCACCGGCCTGATTCCCATCTGCGCCTCCTGCAAAAAAGTCCGCGATGACGAAGGCTACTGGAACCAGATCGAGTCGTACATCAAAGCACACTCCGACGCCGACTTCAGCCACAGTATCTGCCCCGACTGTATCCAAAAACTCTACCCCGGATTGGACGACAAGTAACCGCTAGACGCTCAACGCCGAGCCGAATAGGGAGCCGGACGCGCCACTTGTTTGGGGGGCTTCTTTTTCATGGTATCCGCATGGTTGCCGGGAATCGCTTTGGCCGGACGCAATTCCGCATGGTGGACCGCGCCATCTATGACGAATTCGAAGGCACTCAAGTCCCCTTCGAGCTTGGGCATTTTCCCCGGCGCTTCGGTAAGACTGCGGGCCGGAATGGCTTCGGCCTCCGTCTCGCCACGCAAAAAACGCGCCGCGACATCCCCGTAGATCGCCAGCATCAGCAAATCCTCGTCGCTGCCGATCAGATCGCCATATTGTTCCCGCACCGAATCGAGGGCCGGAGCGAGTTCGTCCGCCGGACGCCCGGTGATGGGCTCTTCGCCCCCGCCCAGCTTTTCGACGATTTCCGGCGACACCGGAGCCGGGGTGCGTCCGTAGCGGCCCAGCGCCAATGCGCGCGACTCTTTCGAAACCATCTTGTAGCGTTCGCCCATCAGCACGTTCAACACCGCCTGGGTGCCCACGATCTGGCTGGTCGGCGTCACCAGCGGGACATAACCGAGATCGGCACGCACGGCAGGCACTTCGGCCAGCACCGCCTCGAACTGATCCAGCTTGTTCTGTTGCTTGAGCTGGCTGACGAGATTCGAAATCATCCCGCCCGGCACCTGGTAAGTCAGCACACGAACGTCCACCCGTTCCGAAATCGGATCGAGGTAGCCGAGGTATTTTTCGCGTACTTTGGCAAACAGACGGGTGAGCGGTTCCAGGTCTTCGAGCTTATAGCCGGTTTCCCACGGGGTGCCCTCCAGCGCCGCCACCATCGACTCGGTGGGAGGCTGGCCCGTACCATTGGACAGGGGCGACAGGGAGCAGTCCACCACATCCGCCCCCGCTTCGATCGCGGCATAGTACGTGGCTTGAGCGTAACCGCCGGTGTTGTGCGAGTGCACCCACAATTCCAAACCGATATCTTTTTTCAAGGCCTTGACCAGTGGGATCGCCTCTTTGGGCGTCAAGAGGCCCGCCATGTCTTTCACGCAGATCGACTGGCAACCCAGATCTTTGAGTTCGCGCGCTATGGTCACGAACTTCTCGATGGTATGCACGGGACTGCGGGTGTAACTGATCGTACCCTGCGCGTGCGCTCCCGCCGCGAGCACGGCGGCGATGGACCGCTCCATGTTGCGCACGTCGTTCAAGGCATCGAAAACACGGAAGATATCGATCCCGTTTCGGGCGGACTGCTTCACGAAAAGATCCACCACATCATCGGCATAATGCGTATATCCCACCAGGTTTTGACCGCGTAGCAGCATCTGGGTGGGTGTGTTCTTCAGGCGTTTTTTCAACACCCGCAAACGTTCCCAGGGATTTTCATTGAGAAAACGCATGCAGACATCGAAGGTCGCCCCTCCCCACATCTCGGCCGACCGATACCCGACTTTATCGATGAGTTCCGCGCCTTCCAGCATATCTTCGGTGCGCATACGGGTGGCGATAAGCGACTGGTGGGCGTCACGCAGAATGGTTTCCGTCAGTTGGGCCATTTTCGGCTCCCCTCGTTAAGCGGCTCGCTCAAACAAAGCGCTCCCGCTGTTTTTCAAGCACCGTCCGTGCCGTCGGGTGCGAGTGATTGCGTCGGCGGGATTATCGCCGTTCCCCCGCCGATTGTCAAATCGGTTAAGCAGCTTACCGTTGAGCGGCTTGCCGCGTGACTGTCGCCATCCCATCACCCAAAAAACCGCCTCGCAATTTCGGCGTTTTTCATTGAACCGAGCGTTATTTCGGTGCGCTCGCACTCGTCACCCCGGACTTGATCCGGAGTCTCTTCGGGCATGGAATCCGCGTCTAGTAGGGAATGACCGCGACGAGATTTCACTCGGGTTCATATTGAACTCAAGTCCCAAAATTAATTCCTATCCGGCATGAAAGCCTGTGCTATATTCGCGGATAGATTCAGGAATTCGGCGGCCGCTCTCAAAGGTTAGCCGAGATTGGAATATGGCGAAAGGAAGTTCCGATGCGTACCATTCATTTCACAGCACTATTCGTAATCATGTTTCTGGCAGCAACGGCGGCAGGCTGCAGCTCGTCCGATGATAATCCCGCCTCCGATGGCGATGCCGATACTCTGATCGACGGCGACAGCGACGGCGAACAAGCCGAAATAGACTTGCCGGATGCCGACGCAGAACCGGACGCCGAAGACGAGGCCGTGGAATACCCGTGGAGCGACGATACGCTGGTGGCAATGGCCTTCAACGTGATGTGCTCGTTCTGTTCCAATACCGATGGAGGCAACGAGAACTGGGAGCAACGCGTGCAGCATTTCGGGGACATCATCGCTCGCTTTGAGCCGGACCTGATCGGGTTGCAGGAATTGACCTATGGAACGGAAGCCCAGGAGATTCTCGATGTCACCTCCGGTTATCAAGCCCTTTTCGGGAAAGACCTGCCCGCCAACGAGGTCGGGTGGACGGATTACCCGGACGCGACGATTCTATATCGCGAAGAACGCTTCACCGTTGTTGAAAGCGGGGTTTACTGGAACTCCGAAACGCCCGACGAAGCCTGGGCGGGCGGCTGGCAGTCGGGCAGCGCGTTCTGGCGCATCGTGGCATGGGCGCGGCTGAAGCAGATCTCCGATGGCCGTGAGTTCTACTTCGCCACCACCCACTTCGACAACAACCCGCCCAACCAGGATCACAGCGCGGTGCTGGCGCTTGAGCGCTTTGCTCCCTGGGCCGAAGAGCACCCCGTCATTTTCGTCGGCGATTACAACTCGAAACCCGATTCCACCGCCTACGCCACCCTGACTCAGGGCGTCGACGACCAAGGCTTCCATTTCATCGACACCTTCGAAATCGCCGAGACATGGTCGTCCACTCACAATCAAAGCCCGGCGCCCGATTACGATCCCAGCCGCCGTATCGACCACATTTTTCTAGGCGGCAGCGCCGAGTGGGGCTGTCCGTGGTGGACCGTGGACCAGACCGTGTATGGCGACGACGACTTCTACCCTTCCGATCATTTTCCCATCGTGAGCGAAATCACCTGGTAAGCCATTACGGTGTAATTCAATCATAATCCACTCGGTCGGGCGAAAAACTCGCCCGGCCCGTTTTCCGATACATTGATCGCGAGAGCTTGGCCGAGTTTTGCATTGTTTCCAGGCAGAGAAAAGATTATAATTTCACAGTGCTTCACATCATTTCGGTTGGGGACTACGCGGTAAAAACGGACGATGAGTGCAACCTCGTTTTCTAAGGAGGGCTTAGACTATGAAAAAGTACTTGGCAGAGTGTATCGGAACATTCACCTTGGTTCTGTTGGGATGCGGGTCGGCAGTCATCGCCGGTGAACAGGTCGGCGTACTGGGCATCGCCTTTGCGTTCGGCTTGGCATTGATCGCCATGGCTTACGGCATCGGACCGATTTCCGGCTGCCACATCAACCCTGCCGTCAGCCTCGGCGTCTTTGCCGCTGGCCGCATGGGAGGAAAAGACCTAGGCGGCTACATTGTCGCACAATGTCTCGGCGGCATCCTCGGGGCGGCCGTCCTATACGGCATCGTCAGCGGCCGATTGGCCGGATACGATGTGGTGGCCTCCGGTCTTGGGCAAAACGGATGGGGACCGGGTTATCTGGGAGAATACGGACTGGCATCGGCACTGCTGTTCGAGTTTGTGGCGACCTTTTTGTTTCTGGTTGCCATCCTCGGCTCGACTCAGAAAAGTGCTCCCGGCATGCTCGCCGGTTTGGCCATCGGCTTGACTCTCGTTGTCATTCACATCGTCGGTATTCAGATAACCGGCGTATCGGTCAACCCGGCCCGCAGTTTGGGACCGGCGATCTTTGTCGGTGGTAAAGCGCTGTCGCAACTGTGGCTGTTTCTAATCGTCCCCAGTCTGGCCGGTCTAGTCGCGGGTATACTTTTCCGCATCAAAGCCCTGGAAACCGATTAGTCCAGACAATCGAAACCCGCTTACCGGCAACCGCAGGATAACACCGCCCATGATTCCAACCCTTTTTGACAAAGGGGGAAGAATCTTGGGCGGATGCTTTTTTACAAAGATAAATCCGCCTGCCCGCTTACGCCCTGATCGCAGTCGGCGACGAAATGGACCGAACTCCCCGACCACGCGGCATCGGAAGTCGCGGTAATTTCGAAGACAACCTCGCCACCGGGGGGAATTTCCAGGTTGACGAACACCCAGGGGCCGAGATTCTCCAGATCTTCCAATCCCCAACTGATCCAGGCGGAACGCCGGGCGGGCAGCATCACGCTGCGATGCGACGGCCCCAGTTCGCCGGTGCTGTGAATGTCGCCGCGCTCTTCGGTTTTGTACAGGGCGGCATCGCTGAAAATCTCCGACCACTCGGCGGCGGCATAATGGCCGTCGCCGCGATTGCGACTGAGCCACTCCTTGGCCAACTCCGTATCGATGTTTCCGTCGTTTTCTCCGATGACCGACGCGTAGAAGTTGTAGCGCGTCGCCTTCTCTTCCAGAATCGCCTCCCAGTCTTCCCGCGTTTCGATGTCGGCCGTTTTATAGCCCCAACTTCCGAACGCGAACTGGCCCAGCACCATATTATGGCCGTCGTCCGGGTAGCCCTCGAATCCCGGCCAGGCGCGGAAATGATTCGCGGCGATCACGGCGTCATCCAGGTTTCCTTCGCGCAGAGCCAACTCGGAGGCACTGACTTCGAGCACGACCGAACGCCCCGCCGCGCTGTCGTCCACCTGGCGATTGTGTCCGCGTGCGCGTGCGTGCGGTCCGGCCAGAAAATCGATGGCGTCGTCGATGTTACCCGCATACTGGGCGATCTCGCGCGATTCAAAGCTGATGGCGCAGCCGCACATGGTGGCATGAATGGAGTTGCTGCCCTTCGAGCTGGTCGAGATCCCGGCGGCGTTCAGGCCCTGGGCGATGCCGACCATGCCCGGAACCGTGGGAACCAGGAAGTTGTAGCCTTCCGTGGGGCGCCCGACCAATAGCAGTCCGCGATAGAGGGCCGTCACCTCCGTTCCGCCGAAGGCGTCGATACGGTAGGGTTTGTACTCCTGAATGGCCGCACTGATCATCTCGCCATCCTGCGTGCTGCCACCCCACACGGTGAAGCCGCTGCAGTCGGGACCGTATTCGAGATCGTAGGGGACGGTAACGTCCATCCCCGTTACCGGGGCCAGCTTGTACAGCACTAAACCGGCATCGATGATCAGATTCAACATGAAGATATCGTCGAAATCCAGCGGACAGCCCACCGTCGCCGCTCCGTCGGCGATGCCGTGCATTTCCTCGATATACTTGGCCGGGGTGTAAGGCTCCATCGCCTCCTTCATTTCCTCCAGCCAGCCCAACCCGGTTTCGAGGGAACCGAATCCCAGTTCCATGGCCGTGGTGGTCACGAGTCCGTTGAATACGGGCAGCAGCGCCTCGCCCAAGAGCACTCCATGCTGAAAGCCCATCTGATAGTGATCGCCGGAGATGTGGACGAAAAGCAGGCCGCCGCGTTTTTCCAGCCAAGCCCGGCCCTGCTCGCCGTCGTAAGTATCGAGAATCGTAGACTCGGAAAAGGCTCCGCCGAACGCGATGGCCGCCTCCGACTCGGGTGTCACGCGCACGTTATAGGCAGGCACGTCCCCTTCATTACGCACCGTAACCGAAAATCGCTTTTCGTCATCCGCGTCGCCCGAAGACGACTCGACATTGACCGACAACACCGGCAGCGGAACGTCCTCCACGCCGTCGGTTTCGGAATCGCCGTCGCCGTCACTTTCGATCGAATCGCCATCGCCATCCGCTCCGGAAGTCGATTCACTCTCCCCGCAGGCATAAATAACTCCGAGGCAAGAAAGCAAAACAACGAAAACATTCAACGATTTGATACAACTCATCGTTACGACCTCCATCAAACGGAACAAGCCCCGCTCGCTCGCGTTTTCATGCATGGTATTTGGATAGCACGTCAATATGTTTTTCAACATATGCCATCATTCCACGCTTTGTCAACCAAAGCGATTTACAGCAACGTTCGGCTCGTATTCAGCCGACCCCGAATTGAGTCAAATCCAACACGACTGTTAAAGCTAGGCCGGGTCCAGTTGACCCGACAAATGATGCGTCGGGCAAGACATTTGCCTGACCGACTACGACGGGAGGGCTTATGCAACGAATGCTACCCGGCTTTTTGTGAACGGCAAGGCTTCTAATCGATCTTCCGGGCTAAACGACAGATTGAAGATTACCCCAGCATCAGGGGGACGATTCCTTCCGCTTGAAAAAACGGTCGGCCAGCGTCAGAGAGACCGGCCCCAACGCCATGCCGACGCCGATTGAGAAAACCACATCGGTGAGGTAATGGGCTCCATACATGACCCGTCCATAGGCAACCGCAGCCACCCACACAGCCAAAACCAATCCGAGCAACCAGCCGGCGAAGCGTCGGCGGAGCAGGAAAAGCTGGATCACGCAGGGAACGAGGACCATCACGACGGCAACATGTCCCGATGGAAACGAGAAGTCTCCCACGCCGGGGCTCCAGTGGAAGAACGGGCGATAGTTTTCCGCGGCCGCATCCAGATGCACCGGCCGGACCCGCCCCGCCAAAAGCTTGATTGCGTTTGTCAACAAAGCCGGATGCACGACGAGCTGAACGAGCAAGGCCGCGGAAGCGCGGCTCAGGTTCGGGTATTGTATACGGTGGCGTTTGGAAGTCAGCAGGAAGGCCGCGCCGATCACCAGCAGGCTAACCGGCTTGCGCCCCCAGTCCTGCACAAATTCGCCAAAGGACGACGACCAGGAATCCTTGAATGACCACGCAATCTCCAAGTCCCACGGTGTCAGGGCGGCCATCGCCATCAGTGTTGCCAATAGCCAGAACACCGCCCAAACATAAACGCAGGCTCTTCTTTCTCTGAATTTCCGGCTTGTCATCCTGTGCTATCCCGTGCGTACGGATCTGAGTTTTCCCTTGTCCATCCCACTATGCATGGGATCGTGCTTGAGTCAAGCTTTCGAAGAGAGCTGCCGTCTTCAATCGTGATCGAGACGGCAGGAGACAACGCAGCGATGATCCAACACCCGCACGCAAAACACCGATTTTGATGGGCTGAAGGCTTTGGGCCGATGCAATGTGCTTGACTTTTCATTCTCCGGATGGCACTGATTGCGCAGGGATTTTTCACACAACTAATAATGGAGAAAGTGGAAATGCGCTTTTCGCGAATGATCGTAATCTCACTGTTACTCGTTCTGACTCTGATCGTGAGTCTTGGCGCCTGCAGCAGCGACAATGATGACTCCAGCGACGGCGACACCCCGGACGGCGACGACCCCGATGGCGACGACCCCGATGGCGATGACCCCGATGGCGACGACCCCGATGGCGATGACCCGGATGGCGATGACCCCGATGGCGATGACCCGGATGGCGATGACCCGGACGGTGACGACCCCGATATACATCCCCATTGGCAGGTGGGATGGCAGGACTTCTTCCCTGATGAGAATGAGTCCGCCGTTTACCGCTCTACGCCCTACGGCGGCGAAGCCGAAGATCTGCAGACGCATTTGGAATACGACGTGGAATATGAAGGCGGAACCTGGACCCGCATCGTCATCGGCGAACCGGAACCCGACCACACCGGCGTGGCGATCTACATCAACGAGACGGCCCCATGGGTTGTGGAAGTGAAGGGCGTCGCCAGCTACAATAAGGACGGCAGCGGCTTTACCGAAAGCTTCGATACACCCATCACCTTCCGCCTGGATACGGCCCTGGATGTCGAGACCGTCTATGACGGCGAGATCAGCATGTTCGGCGGGGATCCTATGGATGTAACCTATGCCGTGACCGTGACGGATTTCAATGCGGATGTCACCGTCCCATACGGGACACTCAGCGGCTGCATGGAAGTCAAGATTGCGGTGAGCGGCGAGTTTCTGGGCGACGACCTTGTAGTGACCATCTACGCACACCCGGAACACCGCATCGTCAGTTGGACGGATCCGCCGGGATTCATGAGCCTGGAACTGGTCGAAGGCTGGAAATAAGCGGCCCGAGACGGATAAACACTGTGCCGGAAGGTTTGTCCTTCCGGCTTTTTATTTTATGCTCTCGCCTCTGGACGAGCCGCCAATCGGGCAGTCCCGACATGGCCGCAGAAGGACACCAGAACACGGTGCCATTCCGAATGCCAGGGGAAGATCGTGCTTCCTACTTTCATGTTGACACAACAGGTGCGTATGCTATCACTGATTAAGCGACGACCTTATCGAGGTATAAGCTTGGAAGAATCGCCCTGTTTACAGGTTTGAATGGCTTTTCAATACCGGGCGTTCACGATGTTTCCCCTTGCACTCGGGACAAAACAAATGCGTACATCCACCCATTCTGCTTCTTTAACAAGGGTGACCCTATTCTTTATCTTCCTTCTTCTCTCTCTCGTATTGATGGCGGGATGCGACGAAGGAGAGTCGAGTCCGTCAAGCGACGGCGACCGGGACGACGTGACGGATGGCGACCAAGATACGCCTGAAAGCGACGGCGACGGCGATAGCGATGACGATGGCGACACCCCCCCCTCGATGACCGGCTGGGAGTTTCCTCGCCTGCACGTCGAAGGCCTGGATATCGTCGATGCGAGCGGGCGAACCGTCCTTCTGCGCGGCATCAACATCGGCGGTCGTGCGAAGATTCCGCCGCACATTCCCTGGCAGGGGGATCCGGAGGCGCCCGACTTCCTTGACGAACACGAACGCTATATGGACTTTCCCGCAGACTGGGCGATGAACTGCATCCGCCTGACCGTCTTCTGGGAGGCCGTCGAACCCGAGCGAGGGACTTACGACGAACACTATCTGGACTTCATCGAAAGCCAGATCGAGGCGGCGGCGCAACGCGGCATGTATGTGTTTTTGGATTTCCACCAGGATCTCTTCAGCCGCTACCTGGGCGGCTCCGGCGCTCCCGCCTGGGCGCTCGAAAATCCGCCCGCCGAAGCGCCGCCACTGGATGACACCAGCTGGTTCATGAAAGTCTTCTCGGATGAAACCGTTCTGGGTACCTTCGATCGCTTCTGGTCAAACGGCGACGGCATCCAGGACGCCTATATCGCCATGGTCGAGGCCGTTGCCGCCCGCTTTGCGGATGCCCCGAACCTGCTTGGCATCGACCTGATGAACGAGCCCAATCCCGGCGCCGACGGCAAAGAGGATCTGGCGCTGTGGCACACGACGAAGCTCATTCCTTTTTACACGACACTGAGCGCGCGCATCCGCGAACAAGCACCGCACTTCATTATGTTTCTCGAACCCAGCGGGCTGGAAGCCGGTCAGAGCGAAAGCGAAGAAAGCTGGACCATCGAGGGAATCGCCAACTACATCCTCTCCCCGCATTACTACTATCCGATGCAGTTTGTCCTGGGTGAATACAATGGCGACGCCGAGGAAATCGCCGACGCCCTGGCCGAGCGCAGCGCCCGGGCAACCGAACTGGGTGTCCCCGCCTTGCTCAGCGAGTTCGGCTTTCGGGGCTCGCAGGACGATCCCGGAGACGACGGCAACGCCGGTTGGTTTTTCGATGATCTCTATGCGTCACTGGACACCGAGTTGATGCACGCCACGGTTTGGACCCACGAGGTAAGCACCGACTATTGGAACCAAGAAGATTGCTCCTTCGTCAACAGCGACTGGACGGAGCGCGTTCCCCGAGCGGATGCCGTGGCCCGGCCCTACCCCGAGTTTACAAATGGCGAAGCGATTGCCTTCAGCTACTCTCCGGTGGACAAGCACCTCAGCTACAGCTACCGGGTGGATGCGGAGCAAACCCAACCGACGGTCATTCGGCTGCCCAAGCGGCATTACCCCCAGGCTCCGAGCGTAACGCTGGCCTTCGGTCGGTATGAGTATATCGAGGATCTGGGTGTGCTGCTGGTATTCGATTCCGCCGCTGATGCGCCGTCGGACTCCCTAACCGAACAACGGGTTGAAATCAGCCCGTCTGCAATGGATTAAGCGCCGCGCGTGGCCCGGACAACGGGTGACACGGGCGAAACGGAATGAAGAATTGTCGGGCAAGAAGTTTGCCCGATCTACAGGGTTGTTGGCTGAAAGACTCCTGATATTCCAATCATTTCCATCTTCAAGCCAGGCGACCGATCATAATGGGTGACATCTCTATCTATAAGAGAGCCCCCCGTCATGGTTGATATTTTCGAGTCACGGCCCCCCGCTGCAGGTTTTGAAGCAAAATCCATAAATTTGTCGTTATTTTTTATTATCTTGCATTCCATTTCACCTACGTGTAGGATAATTTCTGGGTTTTGGTGACGAAAATAAATACCGGCCATGTTCTCTTCAATGTCTTTACGATGTTCCACTTCAAGATAACATTCTCCGATTTTTGTGCTCATCGCCTTTACGGGAATGTTCCCGAAACCATGGGTTTATACTGAAAGGACAAATACGATGCAGAACAAACTCTATGTTGGTGGCTTATCTTGGGGCACGGATAACGCCGGGTTGGAAAAGGCTTTTAGCTCATTCGGAACCATCGAAGAGGCAAAGGTCATCACGGATCGTGAAACCGGTCGCAGCCGTGGTTTCGGTTTCGTCACATTCACCGAAGAATCAGCCGCAGACAAAGCCTTGTCGTTAGATGGCACCGAGCTGGACGGTCGCAACCTAAAAGTGAACATCGCTCAGGACAAGCCCCGTCGTGACAATGGTGGTGGCGGTGGCGGTGGCCGCTGGTAGCGGGAGCCGGAACCTCAAGAGGTTCCGGTGAGCCTGACAGCAGCCTGACGCCGATTTCGGCGCACTGGCTTTTTCAAGGCTCTGGATTTTAAAGATACACGGGCGAACGCAAATTCGCTCGTGTTTTTTTTTAACTGTAAAAGTCAAGAGGTCTTCCATTATGCGTAGGGCGTTTCAATTCTGATTGAGTCTCGAATTATCTTCAATTGGTGATGGGTGGCACGGGCTAAACCGTCAGGTTTGCCCGTGAAAACAGCATGGGCAAGCCAAAGGCTTGGCCCATGGCACCCCGTAAGCCGAATTATAGTGGGTGGAAAATGGTGAAAAGCTTAGAATTGAAACGCCGTGCCATTATGCGAACCTATCGGAAATGCTATTTTCTCACGCCAACGACATTGCCTTTGGCGTAGCTCGCGCTGAAAAGGCTCATCAGAAGAAACCAGGCAATGTTTCAGGTTGTTCATCAATCCCCCTTTATCTTTACGGCGGGTGGCCTGGGTAACGGGTGCCACGGGCCAAGCGGAATGGAATGGAACTTGCCCGTGTTCGAAGATCCTGCACATGGGCAAGCTGCGGCGGGTGGCCTGGGTAACGGGTGCCACGGGCCAAGCGGAATGGAATGGAGCTTGCCCGTGTTCGAAGATCCTGCACATGGGCAAGCTGCGCTTAGCCCATGCCACCCATCCAGCTTTCAATGATCATGGGTTGTCACGGCCTCACGATAGACGTAGCGCTATCATACTCAGAGCGGAACGGGGGACGAAACATCAGGTTCAGGTCGGGAGACCACAGCTGTCCGGTTAACTTTGCGCAGAATCCATGTAACCCCATAATATCACATATATAATTGTGCGTTGGCGGCTGTCCGCGATAGATTTTCCGCATCACCTTTCTTCAGGATGTAGGAGATCGTCATGCCACGGACTGTTTTTTCTCAGGCGCTTGATTATCTGCCGGATCGTCATTTCCGGCGTTGTGTCAAACGCTATCAGGGAGACAAGCGTGTACACACCTTCTCATGCATGGATCAATTCATCTGTATGGCTTTCGCGCAGTTATCTTACCGTGAAAGCCTGCGGGATATTGAAGCCACCTTGCGTGCGTTGGGGCCGAAGCTCTACCGCATGGGCATCCGGGGAAAGATATCACGCAGTACACTCGCCGACGCCAACGAACACCGCGACTGGCGTATCTATGCGGATCTCGCTCAGCCCCTTATTCGACGGGCCCGCGCGCTATACGCCGACGAAAAACTGGCGGTCGAACTGGACGCCACGGCCTACGCGCTCGACACCACCGCGATTGACTTGAGCTTGTCGCTCTTTCCCTGGGCCAAGTTTACGCGCCAATACGGATCGCTTCGGTTGCATACTCAAATGGATTTACGCGGACGGATTCCCACGTTCATTTCCATCACGGACGGCAAAAGTCACGACAAACGCCTGCTGGATATCCTGCCGTTTGAAGCAGGAGCGTTCTACATTATGGATCGCGGATACCTCGATTACAGGCGCATATATCGAATCCATCAGGCAGGGGCGTTCTTCATTCTCAGAGGGCGGAAAGACACCCGCACCAAGCGCATTTATTCTCGCAAGATCGATAGAAGTCTAGGCTTAACATCGGATCAAACCGTCACACTTGTCGATTATTATTCGAGAAAACGCTATCCAGATCATCTGCGACGCATCAATTACACCGATCCGGAGTCGAAAACGCGTTTCGTCTGGCTCACCAACAACTTCGATCTGTCATCGGAAACAATCCCGGAACTCTACCGGTTGCGTTGGAGTATCGAAGTCTTTTTCAAATGGATCAAACAGAATCTGCGCATCAAGGCGTTTTACGGGACCAGCGTCAATGCAGTGAAAACGCAAATCTGGATTTCGATCACGGTTTATCTTTTGGTGGCGATTTTGAAAAAGGATCTGAATCTCGATCACAGTTTGATGACGATTCTACAGATTTTGAGCGTCACGCTTTTCGAGGAAAGCCCCATTTTACAGGCGCTAAACGCAAACGGCGACCCAGCGAAATACGCCCCTTTCACTAACCAGCTGGAATTATTCAACAGTTAACCGGACAGTTGTGGTCGGGAGACCTGAACCAACCCGAAGGAAGACGGACAGAGCGCGAGGACTGTTTGAGCCCGGTTAGCCGGGCGAGTTCCGCAGCGCCCGTCGGACCGAGCGTCGACACGCAGCGGCAGCAGCGAACCCCGGGAGCGCTTTCTTTGGGTTACCTTTCTTTGAGGAAAGAAAGGTAACAACCCACTCGACCCACAAGGCTACGCGGGGTCCATGCCACTCCTTTTGATTCATCGATCTGTGCTTGTCACGGTCCCCAACCGCTGGAAGACAATCAGGTAACCATCACGCGCTCGATGGTTTCCATCACCTACCCGGCACGCATCATGCTGGTTACGGCGATGAATCCCTGCCCGTGCGGGTATCTATATTGGTGATATCATACGAATTTGTATGTGAAGCTGTAACAATGTAATATTATTATCAAAAGCAGATGGCAGGCTAATCAGTAGTTTCAGGTTCTAGTGTCCGCAAGGATGTGCGAGTTCGAGTATTCCTCTTCGGTACCACTGATGTCATTGGGCTTTTCGGGGAACCGGGAAACCTTTTGATGTTTATGGGGAGACGCTCGGGGCTGTGATGGGGCTCAATCGGGGCTGAAAGTTGACCTGAAATGCAGAGTATGGGATATTCCACCGATACTTCAATCAGGGGATTACTAGAAAAGTTTACTGTGTTCGTGTCCCAATGGCTGGATAACTTAAAAGAGCAGAAATGACCAGCAAAATTATTTCATGGAACAAGGCTTTAACTTTGGGGGGATATTGTAGCTTGGCCTTGGGTATCTGGACCCTTCTCTACCACAAGGTTTTCGGAGACGCTGTGGCCGATCTGGACAATGTTGGCATACTTGGGGCACTTACTTTTTTCGTTATCGGATCAGAAGCTATTCACCGAAAATATTTCAACCTGTTTCTGGTAATGATAGCAGCCAATGGACTCTTGGGGATATGGGGTAGCCTTCAAGGCTGGGAATACATGGGAAAAGTGTATTCCCTGGATGCCAGTGGATATGTGACCATTGCAATGAGAACAATTGCTCTTATTATGGTTCTTGGCATTTTCTACTATTCCACTGGTCTGCGGAGTGAGTTCAATTTTTCCAGTCCCTATCCGGAAAAACCCACTTGGTACAGACCAGTTGAGCGAGTACTATTGGTATTGATTTTGGGATTAGGCGCAGTATCTATCTTTATGTCGATACGTCCTATCTTATGGTGATTTGATGAGTTCTGCAGTATATTATCCCCAGCTTGGTTGAGGTCTCCCGATCACAGCCAACGTGGGACTCGACCCACAAGGCTGCACTTAGCCCATGCCACTCCTTTTATTCATCGATCCGGGCTTGTCACGGCCCCCGACCCTCCAGCAAATCGAGTCTGGTGGTTTGCAGTCTCCCGTCCGGAATCCAGCCGCCCGTCCATTTTCCAACCGCAGAGCACCAAGCGTACCCCCGTAACCGACTGATAGCACACACTTTCCTCATTGGCACACGGCTTGCTTAGATTCCCTTACGCACAGGTGGAAGGAGGCATTCATGCTGGCGACCGTGGTTTCGGGGGCGGTTTTGGGAATCGACGCCTACCGAGTGGATGTGGAAGTCGATATGGCGATGGGGCTACCGCAGTTCAACATCGTGGGGTTGCCCGACGGCGCGGTGCGCGAATCGAAAGAGCGGGTGCGCGCGGCGATCAAGAACAGCGGATTCATGGTGCCCGCGCGGCGGCTGACGGTCAACCTGGCTCCGGCGGATATCCGCAAGGAGGGCGCGGCCTTCGATCTGCCGATTTCGCTCGGCATGCTGGCTTGCGCCCAGGTGATCAGCCCCGACTTGCTGAAAGATTACATGGTGGTGGGCGAACTGGCGCTCGACGGCACCATCAAACGGGTGCGCGGCGTCCTGCCCCTGGCGGCGGCGTGTCGCGAGCATGGGCTAAAAGGTATTCTTCTACCGCAGGCCAACGCACCGGAGGCGGCCGTCGTTCAGGATATCGACGTCATCGGTGTGCACGACCTGCAGCAGGTCATCCGCTTCATGAACGGCGCGGAAGGCATCGCCTCGGCGGAGGCGCTCGCCATCAACGAAATGGAAACGACGGACTCGGCCCGGGTGGATATGGCGGATGTCAAAGGCCAGGAGCATGTCAAACGCGCCCTCGAAGTGGCGGCGGCGGGCGGACACAACGTGCTGATGGTCGGGCCGCCCGGATCGGGCAAGACCATGCTGGCGCGTCGTCTGGCTACCATCCTGCCCTATCTCGAATTCGAGGAATCCCTGCAAACCACCAAGGTTTACAGTGTGGTGGGCATGATTCACGAGAAGGAATCGCTTATTCGCGAGCGGCCTTTCCGCTCTCCGCACCACACGATCTCGGATGTGGGACTCATCGGCGGCGGCTCCATCCCGCGACCCGGCGAAATCAGTCTGGCGCACAACGGCGTCTTGTTTCTCGACGAACTCCCGGAGTTCAAGAAAAACGTGCTCGAAGTGCTGCGCCAACCGCTGGAAGACAATCAGGTGACCATCACGCGCTCGATGGTTTCCATCACCTACCCGGCACGCATCATGCTGGTCACGGCGATGAATCCATGCCCATGTGGCTACTTAGGTGACCCCAAGCACGAATGCACCTGCTCGATCGGCGAGATTCAACGTTACCGCGCCCGCTTGTCGGGCCCACTGCTCGATCGCATCGATTTGCATGTGGAAGTTCCGGCGGTGCGTTACAAAGAGCTGGCGGATTCGCGTTGCGGCGAAAGCTCCAAAAACGTCCGCGACCGCGTCCAGAGCACCCGCGCGCTCCAGCACAAACGCTACACCAAAGGTATGAACGGAATCCGTTGCAATGCACAAATGACCCCGCGCCACCTGCGGGAATTCTGCAAGGTGGATGCCGAAGGCGAGCGTTTGCTCGAAATGGTGGTGGATCGCCTGGGCATGAGCGCACGCGCCTACGACCGCATTTTGAAAGTGGCGCGCACCATCGCCGACCTGGAACAGGCCCCCGACATCCAGGCCGTGCACCTCTCCGAGGCGATCCAGTACCGCACGCTGGATCGAGGCGTTAAGTAATCGTTATCACTAGCTTAACAGCCGGTTTGCGTACTGTTTTCCGCCCCTATTTCGACGCTGAAACGCTAAATCGGGAAAAAGCCAGTGATATCAACAAACTAAGAGTATTACACTGAATTCTTTTAAATGTATTATATTTAGTATACGATATTAAGACGATTATCAAAGCGCTTTCGTCCACGTGTTTACGGGTCTGCCCCCTCCCGGCGCTTGTGACTGTAGCTGTCTATATAACTGGAATAACAAGAACTCTGTCGTTAGCCGAGGGGGGCTTACCGCCGATCGTCCCGACCTCTTGCCGCTTCCCGAGTCGTTTCAGGTTCGAACAGATGTGACGTATTATGCCCAACCTAGTATGGTCCGTGGAATACTATTTTACCCCCCAACTCGCGGGCGAAAAACCCAATGATTTCACGAAAAGCAACCACGACCGGCTCGAAACGGCGCAACGAACGCATTAAGCGCATCGCCACCTCCCCCCGGCAAAGCGGCTAAATTTAGGGGTGACGACGCGATTTTGTCGAAACGGCGAAAATCGGCGGTTGCGGTCAATCGCCGCAACGGCGCAGGGAGCGAAGTATGGGCGGAATAGGAGCCTATCGGAAGACACGCTCCAGCAGGGGGCAACCCTGTTTGAGACATTCAAATAGTTTCAGTGGTAGGATGGGCAACTTGTTGCCCATCTTCAAGGAGTTTAGTCTGATGTCGCGATGGGCAACAAGTTGCCCATCCTTGTATTATCCCTTTCAAGCGACTGTCATCGTTTGTGATGATAAGATGAAACGACCTCCCGTAGCAAGCGGGAGGCCGTGGTGGGCGGCGAGATCGTCCCATCCTGGGGCCTGATGAGCCCGTTTTGTAGCCGGATCCGCCGTCCGTTTCGTCCGGGAAAACCCGAACAGTCGCAGGGGCCATTGTAATCGAAATGAGCCCGTATTGGCAAGGAAGGGTGCGCCATGAAGAAATGGATCGGGATCGACGTCAGCAAAGCCGTTTTCGATGTCGCCGTCGACGGCGAAAGCACGTGCGTCCGCTACGCTTACACCAAAGCCGGCATGACACGCTTCGTCCGTTCGTTGAAGCGGATCGAGGTGGAGGGCGTCGTGATGGAAGCCACCGGCGGCTACGAACGGGAGCTGTGCAAACGTCTTCAGAAAGCGGGTTGGCCGGTGGCGGTGGTCAATCCCCGGCGCATCCGGGATTATGCCCGCGCCGTCGGCGTGATGGCGAAAACGGATCGACTCGATGCGGGCATCATCGCACGCTACGCAGCCGCCATGCGTCCCGCACCGAACGAAACGCTCGGCGAAACCGCCCTCCTGTTAAAAGCCCTGTCTTCACGGAGGCGGCAGCTGGTCGCCATGCGCACGATGGAGAAAAACCGCACCGAACACGTGGGCGATCGGACGATCGGACAAAGCCTGCACCGCATTCTGGAGGTGATCGAACGGGAAATCGAGCGGCTGGATCGGGCCATCGCGGCGGCCATTGCATCGGATCGGGAGCGCAGCGACCGGGCCGCGCGGCTCCAAACGATGCCGGGCGTCGGCGCGTGCACGGCGAATCTTCTGGTGACGGATCTGCCGGAGCTGGGGATCTACAACCGGCGGCAGATCGCGGCGTTGATCGGCGTGGCGCCCATGAATCGGGACAGCGGAACGTTTCGGGGTAAACGCATGACCGGCGGCGGTCGTCATCGCCTGCGCACGGCGCTCTACATGCCGACGCTGGTGGCGATTCAACACAACCCGGTGATTCGCGGACACTACCAGCGGCTGGTCGGACGCGGCAAACCGAAGATGACGGCGGTGGTGGCCTGCATGCGAAAATTGGTCCTCATTCTCAACACGATGATGCGGAAAAACGAAGCCTGGAACCCGAATTTCGCTTGACACCGATAACAGTCGCTACTATTCTGTCATGCTCCGCAAGTTTGTCTTGATCTTTTCACCCGGACCGTCTCCGCCGGAAACATGGCAAAACCTTGTTTGAAGACAAACCATCAGAGCAGGACAGGAGCCCTGCTCCGACGAAGGTGGCCGCCCCGTGCGTTCTGCGATGACGAAACCGCGCGTCCAGCCGCCCGATGCGTCCGCCTTTTCGGAAACCAACTCCGGCACGAAGGCCTTCAGATCGACAACGTGTGCCATCATATTAGAACGAAACGAGGCACAAAACATCATGTTCAGGTCGGGAGACCTGAACCAACCTAGGGGTATTTCGATTGACGAAAACGGCGGCTGGTATTCTGCCGGGTTTATTCGGATAGAAAAGAACGAAATATTAAAGAAATAGTTCAAGCGTCATCCTGGGTGCCTACGTTGTTGTCTGTAGAACGTGTAGGCGTCGGTGGTGGTCTCCCACAACACCTCGCTATCCGCCCGCAATTATCATCTCTTTTTGTGTCGGACAGAAAATCTGTCCGACCTACAGGGCTGTAATTTTAATCCATTCCAAGCTCGGATTGTATCATAATATGTCCGATTCCAACACGGCCATGTTTTCTCACGAAAACAAGACCGTGCCACCCCATCTTTCGTCAATCATTCAAAGACCGGCCGTTGCGCTACGCTGTTTAGAATAAATCAGACACAAAGTAATACGTGGAGGCGATCAGGCCGATCCAGGCAGCGAGCTTCAATCCTTCCGCCCCCCAATTCACCGCGAGTGGAGAAAAAAGCAATCCTGATTTTAAGGTTCCATCAAGGCGATTCGCTCCTCCCCAGAAAATGATCCATAGGAAGATAATCACACCGACAAGATAGAGTCCGATCGACATTCCAAGCCTGGTCATGTCGGACATCGAATATCCTTTCTTCAATAAAGGGACGTTTTCTTCTCGCCTTCAAAAGGAGCCTCTTCTATTTTTTCCGGCTTTCGTTGAATATTTCCAATGCTTCTGATTTGATTATAATACGCAAGCGACGATCACCGCGCAAACTATTCTGAAAGCCAAGGATATCGGCCAAGACCTTTGCCTAACCCCGCCTAACGGCGGCTTTGATTGCGATCTCTTCTCACAAGACCACCGATCCTAATCGTCGCCCATGACACAAATGTCGCGCCTTCGCCGCCTTTGTCCTGTATTTCTGACAAGCAGAGACGAAAGTCGCCTGTTTTATTGGGTTGTATGATGGCGTGATTTTTGCTATCAATATTTCCGTTTACTCGAAACAACCGCATTTCGTTTTATGGATTTAAGAACCACCTGAATCGGCGGTTAACCATGGGAATGCCTCATTTGTCACGGGGATTTTGAATGACTTTCGACGGGTTGACAGAAAAAACCATCCAAACTTACACGGCGCTCCGTCGCTTCGTTGCGCGTCATTCCGAAGGCTTTGTGTTTTCGTCGATTTATCTCTTTCTGGCGTTTCTCGACACGCGCGTCAAACTCATGGCCACGCCCGCCTGGACCAGCGGCCGCCTCGTACGCAATCACCATCGCCTGCTGGATTTCAACTATTACAACAACGAGCAATCGCGCCTGCTGCAATGGGCGATCCCGGAAGGTTTTCACCGCCTGCTCGGACTGAGCATTGAAAACGCCTACCTGCTGCAGCGTCTGCTCTTTACCTGGCTCGCGCTCTTTTTATTTCACCTCTATTTGCGGCGCTGGTTCAAGCCGTCGACATCCTTTGCCGGGGTTCTGTTTCTGGCGGCCATCATGCCGTTTACCCACACCAACGACTTGCAAGAAAGCGCGTCGCTTCTGCTGGTCACCTTTCTTTTAGCGCTCTGGGCCATGCGCGAACACAAAGATACCTGGACGACGGGGGTGTTTTTCGTCGGCGGACTCAATAACGAAACCATGCTGAGCCTTCCCTTGGTGCATCTTTTCTGCAACTGGCGCGGCTGGTCGTTGCGGCAGATCGCCTTTTCCCTCTGGCGAACGGCGCTCGTCAGCCTGCCGATGGTCGTCGCCATCGGGTTCATCCGCTACCTGACCCGCAACCGTCCGCACCTGGGTGGTGCCTGGCATTGGCCGGACAATCTGGAACGGATCGGCACCGCCCTCACGGCCCACCCGTTCGCTCAATTTACCGAAAAAGGACTCTACCCCTTCTTTATCTTCGGCATGCTGTGGTTCTTCGCCTACTGGCGCTTCAAACACCTGCCGTCTTTTATGCGCTGCAGCCTGCTGATGATCCCGTTTTTCATTTTCTGCCACCTGATCACCGGCATCTTCAGCGAGGTGCGCCAGATGGTGCCGCTGGCGTTTATTCTCGTACCGGCGGCGTTCTTCTATCTGTTTCGAGAGGAGGAGGAAAACAAAAGGCCATCGATAAAGACGAAGGAGTAAGGATTTAGTAGGACCCTCACAATAACCGAACTGTGGACGAAATGTATTTCATGTTTGCAACTGAATCGATCTTGATTTCAATGATGAAGACTAGTAAGGTCTTGCTTGTGTTTCATTATCACAATTTATCACGTTTTTTATAAGTGGCATAGCGATGAATATGTTTGCATTCTGTCGTGCATATCTATCCATCTGTACACTATTTTCAACACGACCAGTCGCCGTTTTCTCGCGTTTTATCTTACCGACACTACTTTTTCTCTTCTCCGCCTGCGCCCCACATACCCCGGAGCGGAATCCGGTTCGATCGCCCGGCGTCGCATCTCAAGCGCTGCCTGCACTTATGGCAGATGCGCAGCCGGACGCGAAGCCGGAACGGACTAAGATTGCAGCCTCCACGCCCCCAACGACCCAGGCTGTCGCATCGGTAAAGGTGCGCCTTTCCGATCTCAACGTAACCGCTGGCACGATCCGCCCCGGCCCGACCATCGAGCACCATCAGGTGCGCGCAGTCTTGAAAGCGGGAAGGGCCCGGCATGTGCGCGCCGAATTCACTTATCTGGGCCACACGACAACTCAAAAACCGCTGGCGTCGGGGGAAATGCGGGTGCAGTTCGGGCTGAAGCTGCGAGCGCAAAACACCTGCAACGTACTCTACGTCATGTGGCGCATCGAACCCAAAGAGGCGATCGTCGTGTCGGTCAAGCGCAATCCGGGTCAACGCATCCATGCCGAATGCGGCGCAAGTAACTATACCAACGTGAAAGCCGACATCTCCCAAGCCCCTCCGGCAATGGGCATCGGCATCCCCCACAGCCTGGAAGCCGAACTGACCGGCGACCGGCTCGTCGTTCATGCGGATGAGCGTCTGGTCTGGAGCGGCCGCATCCCGCCCAGCGGGCTGGAATTCGATGGTCCCGCCGGACTGCGCACGGACAACGGGCGCTTCTCGTTCAATTATTGGGTGGTGAGTCCTGAATAGAACCGTGTCGATCCAGGATCTCTGCCGAGCGCCGCCACGCCGGCTGCGTGCAAACGCGAGTCGTCGTTTACTCCGACACCCCCAAATGGTCCAGCAGGAAGGGAATCACCCGTGTTTCGCTTGCGTCCTCGATCTCCAGTTCGGGAATGTGGGCGATATACTCCAGGCCTACTTCGTCGGCGCGTTCCTTCAAGAACAAGGCGTGATTGGGATGGTGGAAAAAGCCGTTCAAGTCGCTCGGCACGCCCGGATCGACACTGGTGTTCATCACGAACATGGGCGCATCGTCGTCCGACATCAAAGCCAGCATATCCACATTAGCTCGATAAGCGACGATCTCCTCCGATTCGATCTCCTCGAATTCGTCGATGCCGTAAAACGAAAGCAGCAACTGCTCGGCTTCGGGTAGCAGCGCAAACACCAAATTGAAGGTGATGCCGAATTGCGCCAGAATGTCATCGGTCCAACGCATCAGGTCGTAAGTCGCCTGTGTTTCAATGGCACCGACGGCCGCCACCCGCGTCGATTCCCACTCCACCGGGTCCAGGCTTTCCTCATCGGCCATGTCGTCATGGAATCCGAGCCAAAGGCTTGTCCCGGCCCCGGCCGAACCGCCGTATAACGCAATACGTTCGGGATCGATGTTGAGGGTTTCGGAAAAATAGCGCATGAATTGCAAACAACGCGCGGAATCGGAAAGCGATTTGATCACGCCGTCGGGGTCCACATCGGCCAGCAAGCGATAGTTGATCGTTCCAAAAGAAACCCCATTTTCGAGTGCTTCCAGAATCTCATCCGAATTATCGTAAATGCCTTCCTTGTCACCTCCCGTGAAGCCTCCGCCATGGATATAGACGATCAAAGGGGTGGGCTCAGCGGAGTCCGCCAGGAAAAAGTCGAAGGTTTGAAGTTCATCATCGCCGTAGGCCACATCCTGAAAATAGTCGGCTTCGACCTCGCCTAAATCGAACGGCGCTTCACTCGCTTCCAACGCGAGCGGCGCATACTCGATCAGGGCCGGATCATCATCACCATCGCCGTCATCGCCGTCCGCCGGAGCCTCATCGCCATCCGGCTGGTCGCCATCCGGCGATATCCCATCGTTTTGGTAGTCATCGCCCGAGCAGGCGGACAAAAGAAAGACACCCAACAAAACGAGCCGACAGAGAGACGATCTCATGGCATTACCTCGCTATTTGGAATCATACTTTTTTAGGAGGCTTTAGTGTAACACGTCAGACGATCATTGCAACCACCAAAGGAAATATTAGACTGAGTACAAGCTTTAGCGGATGCATCACGGGGTGGAAGCAGCTGTAGGTCGGACAGATATTCTGTCCGACAAAAAGGGAGATTATAATTGTCGGACAAAGAATTTGTCCGACCCTCCTGTTGGAGCGCGTCTGTGACGGGCTCCTGCCTTGTCTCGGATGGGCCGTTTGTGATGAAAGATCGAGACAACCATGCGGAACAGGACAGAGCCCGGTTCCTGCTTAGGGGGAGAGGTCGCCGACCATGGGTCGACGGGTGAGGGTGCAGAAAGGTAGGATGGGCAACTTGTTGCCCATCATTCGGGCAATGGCGAAACCAAGCCACGTAGGTCGAGCACAATGTGCCCGACAATTCATGTGTCGGACAAAGAATCTGTCCGACCTACTGTTTCAGACAGTCAATCGCCTCCCCAGCTACTTGTGCGGAACCGGTTTAAAAGATGGACACGCTCAGTCGTCCAGGCTGTTGATCTCGAAACGGCGTTCGAAGATAATGCTCTCCCCGGCTTCGAGCGTCTGCGGCTTGACCGCCACTTCGCACTCCACTTCGTTCAAGCTTTCGGGAAAGGCGTAAATCCAGGTGTAATCCACCTGCGCATCATCGAAGCTCTCCACGACCTCCAAGCCTTTATCGCCGCGCAATTTCCATTCATTCAACGGAACATCCTGATCGTAATAGTGAACTCCCTCCCGCATACCGGCGATGACGGCACTCATGTCCTGATCCACCGAGGCACCGGAACGAGCGGTAAAGGCCACGCGCGTCGATTGAACGGACCCGAGATCGTATTCCACATGCTCGCGCAACTGACACAGAAGCGGACCATCGGACGGGTTTGTGACCGTCGTGCGAACGGTAAAGGCCGCCTCGTTTCCGTCGAGTGCGATTTCACGCCGGACTTTGAAGCCGTTCATGGTGTTCTGCTGTGTCCCGAAAAGGGTGTCTTCCTGGGCCACGATGGCTCCCGGCTCCACCCAACCGAAGGGAATGATCCCGCCGATCCGATCTTCCAGCCCGCCGTTGAAGGGATAAAACAACCCCTGCTTGACGTTCCAGGCGGTGATGCATTCGCCGCTGGCCTTGTGTGTGATACGCAGGGCACGCGCGCCCAGGTTCGGGACGATTTCGATGGCCAGCTTGCTGTTTTCGATCGTGTAGACCTGCGGATCACCCGACATCAACAAATACAAGAGTTCCATGCTGGCGCGATCTCCGGCCTGTTCGCGCACGATCTGGAAACCATGCGCTTCCATGCGCTCGAAGAAATCCTGCACCTCTCCCCAGTCGGCGATTTCCGACAACCAGTGGATGCGTTCGTCCACGATGTCGTTTCCGTTATGGGGAAACATCTTCGTATACGTCAGCGGCATGCGAGCCACGCGAACACGTTCGAGGATTTCCTCGTCGTCGGCCACCAGACTCTCGGCTTCGTCGAAGGCGGCCTCGGCCTGCGACACAATGTCATCGGGCAGATAGCCCTGGGCCGGGTTGGTGTAGAGGTGCATATGAATGTCGTCATCGCGCACTTTCGCTTGCAGCAATTCGATATAGCGTTCCAGCGGTTCCGCGGCGGCCCCGTAATAGCCCTCTAAAAATTCACGACGCAAGGCCTGCGGGTTGCGGTCGGGGTTCCATAACAGGTGGGCCCCGTAATAGGGACGCAGCAGGCTCCATTCTCCACCACCGCCACCTTGCCCCATACCTTGCAGGAAAATCCCTTCCACCCCGATATCACGGTAGAAACGCATATCCGCCGACATGGCGTCGAAGTTGGGGAACGGCACGTAATAATGCGTAAAATCCGTGATGTAATGCCAAACGTAGAGATGCTCGGTAAGATCGGCCCAAGCCAGCGCACGCCGCTTGTAATCGGCATTGAGCGGACAGCTTTCGATCGGATGACTGTCGCAGGATGGGTACATGTGGCAAAGCCAAACCGCCGCGTTCGGATGCATGGTCAGCCCGACGGGCGGCTCCTCGGTGTACATATAGGCCAGTGTGCCGACCAATTTATCGGGGTAGACTTCCGCCGTGCGTTTAGCCAGTTCGTTGATGAACCAGAACTGCGTGCCGCCGCTGGTGCCGTACTGCTCGTTTTTTGCGCGGCAGGCGTCGCATTCGCAATAATTGTAGTGATCCATCTGCGAAAAATTATGCTGGCGCACGTTGGGGTTGTCGGCCATGCGAGCCAGCATTTTCTCGGTCACGATGTCGAGTACGTCGGGGTTGGTGAGGCACAGCTGCGTTTCATCGCGCACCCGCACGCCGCCGATTTCCGAAAAATATTCGGGGTGTTCGTCGAAATACTCGCCGGGACTGATGAAGCGGAAATAGGTATGGCAGGTGCCGTCGAAGGCGTATTCCAAGCCGTAGGGATCGTCGCTCCCATGCCCCCCCGCGTTATCGGCCATGTGCGCCTGAAAGGCATCGTCGCCGCCCGGCCAGGTGTAATAGGTGTCGCGCCACAAAAAGGCGGGCGTCACAATCCGGTCGTTTTCCGGCACCGGAATTTCAGACAACGTTGGAATCTGCGTCACACCGGGGGCGAGCCAACGAACCCCGGCTATTCTTTCGAGAAAACGATGAACGCCATACATCGTACCTGCCCCGGCCGTACCGGCAATCACGAGATCGGGCGGAATCGTGCGGATGAGATGGCCCTGCTCCCCAAGCGCTTCCGGATCGGGGTCCGCGCCCAAGGCTTCGGCCGACGCACCCATTCCCACCACGATCTTGGCGCGATCCTGGGCAGCCGCATCATCGCAAAACAACTGCGCAACTCCGAAGATTTCCTCCAACGTGCTGCGCAACTCTTCGGCGGCCGTCTGCTCGGATGGGCTGGCAGTATCGTCCACCTGCACGCAATGGGATGAGGCCGTGATGGAAAACGCGATCACCGGCGGGGCTTCTTCCTCTTCTTCGGCTTCGCCATCCCCATCGATTTCATCATCCATTTCCACAACATCCAGCTCGGGCGAGTCGCTCTCCGACGGATCCAAATCGCTTTCCGTCGGGGTGTCGTCGTCCATATCGCCGTCGGGTTGGTTGTCATTGCTATCCGCACAGGCACCCAAACCGATAGTAAGCAAAACAATCAGCCCAGCCAAGATATACCGTTTCATCGGAGTCACGTCATCTCTCCCATTTTCCTCAGGAAATGAATTATCGTCGCGGAACTCTCGCCCGCATACCGAGACTCCGTCGACCAAACGAAGCCGTAGGCAAAACGACGATAGGGGACACCATGATTGCTTCGCAACCACAGTCGACCGGTTCTCATCGCAGATAAATTTACTTAACACATTTTATTCGGAGGGTGAATGTTTTATTGACGCAACCTTTTCAAACGGCGCTTGCACGTCCGAAAAATGCCGCTTCCGGTGGCGTTTCCGCTATCCGCGCTGCATCAGGCCTTCATAAAAATTGGTGGCGTTTTCACCCAAGTCCCCGACATCATACCCCCCCTCCAAACACGCCAAGGTGGGCAGATCGAGAGCGGCGATCTGTTGTCCGATACGATGGTAGAAGTCGCGGCTGAGAGCAAAGGTTCCCAATGGATCGTCGATGAAGGTGTCGAAACCCATCGAAACAATTAACCCGGCGGGTCGATAACTGCGAATCCGTTTCAATACTTTTTTCAAGACAACCGCATACTCCGCATCATCGACACCATCCGGCAACGGCAGATTCCAGTTATGTCCCACCCCCATCCCATCGCCGCGTTCATGGCGAAAGCCGCAGAAGTAAGGGTAGTGACGCGCCGGGTCGCCGTGAATGGAGATGAAGGAAATGTTGGGAAGATTGTAGAAAAGATACTGAGTCCCGTTGCCGTGATGGAAGTCCAGGTCGAGAATCACCACCCGTCCGCGCTGAGACAAGAAGTAGGCGGCAATGGCGGCGTTGTTGAAATAGCAGTAACCGCCATACATGGCGCGATCGGCATGGTGACCGGGCGGGCGACAGAGGGCAAAGACACGCTTGGATTTTCCTTTTAAAATCAACTGCGTACCGTGGAGAGCGACATCGACCGCCGATTTGGCGGCGGAAAACGTGTGCCGATCGATCTGAGTTCCGACATCGAAACAATAAAAACCGGCCCGTTTCAGGTCGGTTTGTGGGGCAACTTCCAGATGCCGATAGGGGAAAATGTGGGCGTATACCTTCTCCCCGGCCGGCAACGACGCGCAGCTTTTGATGTGCTGCACCATGCGGCGGTCGTGTACGCGTAGAATGTTTGCGAGCGCGAAGCTTTTGGCTTCGACAAACTGCTTCTCATAACCGCGCTTTCGCAAACTGGCCAAAATCCGGCGGATGCGTCCCGGCTTTTCGGGGTAGGGAACCGCTCGACCAAAGCTCCATTCCGAACGTGGTTGATGCGCATATTGAAGGTTGGAATAGATGATCATGTTTTCCGCATTTCAGTTCGTGGCCGCTGTTGCGTTGTTCGCCGATAATTCGAGCGATTTTAACCTATTATCGGATGATCCCGAAATGCTTTTAACAGAAAAAAGACCGGACCCGTCGAAAGGGATCCGGTCTTTTTGTCTTTTTGTCTTTTTGTCTTTTTCATGGTCGGGATTTACGGCGTACCCGGGAAGACGTTCCAATGCAAATCATCGTTCGCCCATCCCAACACGCGATCCCAATAATAGTAACCGTCTTTGGCGCTGGAGGTCGACGTCACCACCAGATCCAACAAGCCGTCGCCAGTGAGGTCCAGGGTCGCCCACGACTCCCAGCCGTAATAGTACTCGCCGCCCGGCACACCGCCGCCCAACTTATCGAAACCACCGTCTTTTTTTCCGCCCTCGGGGACCCGCCACTTGTCGCGACTGGCCGCGAAGGCGCTGCCGGTATTTTCGAAGACTTTCCAATAGGCTCCGTCGTCATCGGAGAACACGCGATCCCAGTAGTAATAGCCGTCTTTCGCGCTGGAGGTCGAGGTCACCACCAGATCCGGGAGACCGTCGCCGGTCATGTCCACCGTCGACCACGATTCCCAACCGTAATAGTATTCACCGCCCGGCACGCCACCACCGGTTTTGTCGAATCCACCGTCCTTGCGACCACCATCCGGAACCCGCCATTTGTCCGCACGCATGGCGAAACCGGAACCCGTATTGCCAAAAACTTTCCAATAGGCTCCGTCGTCATCGGAGAACACGCGATCCCAATAATAGTAACCGTCTTTGGCGCTGGATGTGGAGGTTACCACCAGATCCGGGAGACGATCGCCATCGATATCCATCGTGGTCCACGACTCCCAGCCGTAGTAGTACTCGCCACCCGGTACACCGCCACCGGTCTTGTCGAAGCCGCCATCCTTGCGACCGCCCTCCGGAACCCGCCATTTATTCGCCGTCATCTCGAAGCCGGAACCGGTATTTTCGAAGACTTTCCAGTAGGCTCCATCATCATCCGTAAACACGCGATCCCAGTAGTAATAGCCGTCTTTGGCGCTGGAGGTCGACGTCACCACCAGATCCGGCAGACCGTCGCCGGTCATGTCCACCGTCGACCACGACTCCCAGCCGTAGTAGTACTCACCACCCGGTACACCGCCACCGGTCTTGTCGAAGCCGCCGTCCTTGCGGCCGCCCTCCGGGACCCGCCATTTGACCGCATTCATTTCAAAACCGGAGCCGTTGTTCTTGAAAACTTTCCAGTAAGCCCCATCATCATCGCTAAATACGCGATCCCAGTAATAATAGCCGTCTTTGGCGCTGGAGGTCGACGTCACCACCAGATCCGGGAGACGATCGCCATCGATATCCATCGTGGTCCACGACTCCCAGCCGTAGTAGTACTCGCCACCCGGTACACCGCCACCGGTTTTGTCGAATCCGCCGTCTTTTTTTCCGCCATCGGGAACCCGCCACTTAACCGCATTTTCCTGGAATCCGTCTTCGCTATTGAAATAGACTTTCCAATACCCCCCGTCGTCGTCGCTAAACACGCGATCCCAGTAATAATAGCCGTCTTTGGCGCTGGAGGTCGACGTTACCACCAGATCCGGCAGATAATCGCCATTGATGTCCATGGTGACCCACGATTCCCAACCGTAATAGTATTCACCGCCCGGCACGCCGCCACCGGTTTTGTCGAAGCCGCCGTCCTTGCGACCACCCTCCGGAACCGACCATGACTCGGCAGGTTCGTCGAAATGGGTCCCTGGCGGCATCAGGCATTGGAAACCGACGCACTCGCCGCGCAGACACTCTCCGCAACTCCCTCCGCAACCATCGTCTCCGCATTCACGACCTTCGCAGGTGGCCGTACAATCGCCATCGGGATAATCACCATCGGGATCTTCTCCCGGCACACACGCTTCGCCGTTCCAATAAAAACCGGTCGGGCATTCGTGGTCGTTTGGATCGTCACCCGGCGCGCACATCTCGCCATTCCAGTAGAAACCGGTCGGGCAATCGTGGTCGTTCGGGTCATCACCGGGCACGCACATCTCGCCGTTCCAGTAGAAACCGGTCGGGCAACGGTCGCTGTCCCCATCGCTATCGCGGTCCCCATCAGCCGAGTAGCAAGAGCAACCGGACCAATCCATGCCGTCGTCCGAGCATTCGCGCTCGCCTTCCGTGCCGTCATCGCAGTGGCAGTCGTCGATTTCGCCGGGATCGCAACGGCGATCTTCCGAAGCGGATTCACCTAAACAGCCCGGAACCGCAACCAACAAAACGAGCAGAAAAAAACAGACGTTCATCCGCTTGATGATGGGCGAATTCATCAGTTACCTCCGCTTTCCAAGACTCAAGACCAACAGTGGGACAACCATAAGGGGAAGCTAAACGACCTACCAGGAAATGTCAACCCGGTGAACGGCTTGTCCACTTGAAGCGCCATTTCGCCTATCACCTGCGCCTTCAACTTGTGAGATCCGGCGCCTTTTGCTATGGTTGGGCATCGCCGATGTGCAGAAGAGGATCCGACGCACCATGATACCGATTCAGCTCGTGATACCGCCCTACAATGACGAACTCACCATCCCCGAGCTGTCGCTGCCGCAGATGACCGCCTACTTGCGTGCACAAGGCGTGGGCGTGCGCCAGATCGACCTCAATCAACTATTTATCCACTTATTTAAGACGCGCCCGCAGATCCTCCCGCGCCTGGAATATGAAGATCGCATGCGGCGACTCAAGCTTTCCAATCACCAGCTTGATTTCTTCATCGAAGCCGTGGAAAACGGGCATCCCCTGTACGACCGTTTCTTCGAGTCGGCCTTCCTCAAACCTTTTTTGAAATCGCCCGCCGCGATCCTTGGAATCTCCGTCATCGGAACCGCCCAGCTATTCCCCGCCGGGTTGCTGGCGAAACGAGTCAAGCAAGCCAGGCCCGAAACACGCATCATTATCGGCGGTCCCTGGACCACCACGGCCCACGACCTTCTCCCGGATTTCCTCAAAGCTTTCAGCTACTTCGACGGAGCCGTCACGTTTGCTGGAGAACGACCGCTGCTGGAACTGGCCCGCAGTCTGGAAAACGGCGAGGACGGATCGGATATTGCCGGTTTTCACTGGCGTCTGCCCGATGGAACCATCCAGGTGAATCCGCCCCAAAGCGGCGTTCCACTCCAAGAACTGCCCGTCCCCGAATTTCGCGACCTCGATCTGTCGCTCTATCCGACACAACTGTTGCCGGTGGCCACCCGTCTCGGTTGCTATTGGGGACATTGTCTGTTCTGCCACCATCACGTCGACTGGAAAACCATGACCGAGCGGCCGGTGGAGCAGGTGGTCGACCAAATACAGACGTTGATCGAACGCCATGGCTTGCGGCGTTTCGTCCTGAGTGAAAACACCACCCATCCCGAAACCATGGCAGCCCTATCGGAAGAACTTCTGCGCCGCAAACTCGATGTGGAATGGGTGGCGATGTCGCGCGCCGAGCGCCACTATACGCCCGACCTGGCCAAGTTGCTCTATCGGGCAGGTTGCCGCTACCTATGGGTCGGCATGGAAACCGTTTCTCAGGAAATCCTCCAGTACATCCACAAAGGCACCTCGCTTGCCAATCTTGAAAACATGATTGCCTGCGCCCACCCTGCGGGAATCGGTCTCAATATGTTTCTTATCGATATCCCCGGCTTCCCGGAACACCACCTGCATGACACCATCGACTGGGTCGTCGAGCACCGCGAGCAACTACACGGCATCTTCATGCAACGCTTTGCCCTGGCCCGCAATAACGCCGTTTACCGCGACCCGGATCTGCTCAACATTCGGCTCACGCCCCAAGCCGCCACTCATCTCGATGTTTTCGACATTCCCTATACCAGCGAGGACTGGATGGGCGCGACGCGTTTCTGGGAACTGATCGAGGATTTCCGCACTCGCTTTTACGGCGGACGCACAGATGTTCACCCCGAGGAAATGTTCTGGCATGACTGCGAGCGGGAATGGCGCGCCGGTCTCACCCAATCCTGATCAGTGGAAATAATCGTCGTCCGCGATTAACTGCTGCATCTCACGGATAAGGTCGTCATCGGTGTGACTGTTTTGGATGCGCTCGACGGGAATGTAACGTTCGTGGAAATAACGCTGCATTTTTTCGATATCTTCGATCGTCAGTTGCGGGCTGGCGAATGGAAACAACAACGGATCGAGATCTTCCAGCTTTTTACCCTCACGCCACTTGGCGTGTGTGTCGTAATCCTTCGTGCCGGGGATCAACGTATAAAAGAGGAAAGACACAATCGCACCTGCGGAATAAACACTGAGGATATCACGTAAAATCGACGTCCGGGTTTGCTCCGGCTGACCGATCAGCAAGATGCAGCGAATCTGATGCCAATCGAATTTATGACGCTGCAGCACGTCGATTGCACGCTTCATATCGGCATAACCGGTCGGACGATGGGTGCGCTTGCCCCATTCCGGGTCGGTGGTTTCAACCGTCAACATGAAAGCATGCATGCCCGCGCGCTTATACAGGGCTGCCAATTCATCATCGATATAACTGGTTTGCAGTCCTTCCGGCATGGCCATCTTCAGCGGCAATCCCGTATCGGCGATTCCACGCAAGAGCGGCTCGAAATGCTCTTTGCGTTTTACCAGGGGATTGGATTCCCAGAAATTGATCATTTTAAGCCCGAAACGATGGTAGGCGTCCACGATTTCCGCCACGACATCGGCGGGATCGCGAGCCAAGACATGGCGCCCTTCCAATTTATCAACCGCACAATAGGTACAGCCGTTGGGGCAACCGATCGTCGACTTGACAACCAGACAATCGGGGGATTGCGCGGTCGCGATTGCCAGATCCGACCATTCATGCTCGATTTCGGGCATGCGCCCGGCAAACACCTCATCGGCCCCCGATTCCGCCGCTTTTTCCGGACACAGAGTGGGGTAAATCCCTCCGACGATCACTCTCGCCTGGGGATGGATTTCCTTGCACAGTTCCACCAACTCGTGGGTGGTTTGCCATGTCCAGGTATAAATCGAAGTAATGTAGATCTCGTCTACAGCGGAAACGGCACGAAGCCGCTCCACAATCTCATCACGAGAATACCCCACACGAAAAACAGGGCGCGTCCGACCTTCCGGATTGTAGCCACCCATGGAAGCCTCATACACCACCCCGGAATTGTGCAAAAGATTCTTCCATTCGTTGAAATTCCCGATCCGAAAATAGCGTTTAGCATGAAAAGTGTCGATATAACTGACTTTATATCCGTTTTTCTTGAGATAGGTGGACAAGCGCAAAAGGGCTAGGGGGAAGCTGGTCGAATGACGTGGCGACCAGAAATGGTAAACCTCTTCCACCATGTTGACAGGCGGATAGATCAGCAATGCGTGTGGCTGACGACCCATGATATCATTCCAATCCGATGAATTCACTTCGTGAAAACCGCTCCCCGCCACCGGATTCAACTTCTATCCAGCATAAGCTATGTTTAATACCATGCAAGGAAATTAGCCGCAAACCTAAAGATAATATTCGACGAAAACGAGGGCTAAGGTTTGGGAACATCCGCGAGGCGAAAAGTCGATTTCCCGGCCGCCTTCGCCTGATACATCGCTTGGTCGGCGGCTTGAATCAGGGCCTGACTGGTCTCCCCATGCAGGGGGAAGAGCACCACTCCCACACTGGCCCCCAGTTGGCATCGATTACCGGCGAGAACCATGGGCGGCGCGATGGCGCGCACGATCCGGTCTGCGACCTCAGTCGCCTTCTCGATATTGGTAACGGATGGTAAAAGCACCGTAAATTCGTCACCTCCGACCCGGGCAACGGTATCGGAAGCTCGCAGCAGGTCTTTGAAACGCTTCGCGACCGTGCGCAAAGCTTCATCTCCAACTTCATGGCCGTGCTCGTCATTGACGGCCTTAAAGCCATCCAAATCCACAAACAGCAAAGCGAAGCTCCCCCCATAACGCGAAAACTGGAGGATCAGCTGATCGAGGCGATCGAAAAACAGCACCCGATTCGGCAAGTCGGTTAACAAATCGTAATGGGCATAATGATAAATCCGGCGCTGGTAAATGCGACGTTTGCGAACACTCTCCATCACGTACATCACCATCAAAGCCAAACCCGAAATAATGAGGCCCCAAAGAAAAACCAATTCCCAAAACAACCGTTTCATCGGTGCAAACAATGACATCGCCGGCATGAAGGAAACCAACTTCCAACCGTAAGGAATGTTCAAACGGAAATCGATCCAACGGCTCCCGACCTCCTGCAACGGTCCTTTCAACGGTGAAAACGGTCGAACAGTGGAGAAGGTAAACAAGCCATCGGCATTGCTGAACTGCCCGGAATCGTCTCTGGAAATCTTTTCCCATGCTTCGGAAAACAGATTTCCGAAACGACGTTCCCGGCGTTCTTCAAGCTGCATCCCCCACTCATCGGTTTCAGCAAGACCCAGCATGAAATACCCGTTTTCATCACACAGAACAACGTTGCCGGGAGCCAGTTCGGCCTGAGTGCGAATGGCATCGAGCATTTGCGAAACCAACACATTCAAAATGACGATCCCACGCGTTTTCCCCTCTTGATCGACAACCGGCGTAGCCAAGCGAATCACCGGTTTATACGGACGTTCGACCTCACCATGTTCGACATTCAAATCCATCCGGCTGATATGGATTCCTCCTCGCTCCAACCGAATCGCTTCCTTAAAATAGGGGCGACTACTTTTATCCTGTAATTGCTCAGGCGGCGTACTGTACGACAACCCATCGACACCTTGGTTGACACGCACGATTTCTTTTCCATGGCGATCGATAAACCGAATCTGGTCATAATGGCCGGAGATGTTACTGAAAGCCAGATATTCACTGGCCATACGATCGATCCACACGTGCTCCTCGGCTCCACCTTTCAGAGCCATGAGCATCTCGACTTGGTAAGTCCAGAAAATGAGGTCGTTGGCGGTATTCGCCAGATAGCGTTTGATCAAATCGGTCTGTAAGGTCAGAGCAAAGCTTTCCTGACTACGAAGCTTGTAAAAATAGTCGCGCCGTTCACCGAAAAAAACAGCGGCCAAGACCACACCGACGAACAAGGCGATCGAGAACATCATGAGAAAATAGTTCCGATAAAACCGCGCCCCCCGGCGAGTTAGGCGTATATCCGAAGCGGTAGGCGACAATCGCCCACCAAACGAAGTATCCCCGTTTTCCGTCACTGAATGAGCGTTATCCGGCACCCGTTTCTTCCTTTTTTACCTAGCGTATTTGATCCGGAAAAACCAGACCTTCCCCGATATTGCCACCAGAATCCTTCCCTGCACCCCCGCCCTGTACGATAGTCATGCAAAAGATAGAATAAAAGAGAAGTGTTGATCGCCTTCTTTAGCCGCCATCGATAAACAGCTTGATAATCCCCCTCCGGAGATGCCGCCCACCCTCGCAGGCTACACGGTCGTCATGCGCCGATAGAAGAATGTGTAATCGCCGTCGTTGATCACCACTTTCAGCTCCGCACCTCGATTGATCGGGTAGTCCGCATACCCGAATTCATCCGAGTTCCCATCCTGGTTCGCCTGCAGCGGTAAGTCGCGATCATTGGCTGAGTCGTACCACCCCAAACATTCTCGCTCGGTCCCCAAGAGATCCACAGCCATCCTGTCGGCCAGGCTTTTGGCCTGGTTGAGATCCGCGGGCGGTTTCAAAGCATTGACTTTCAGGGTTTGCATGTCGGCCCCCTTTCTTCCAAGACAATGTGTATCGATCACCCGTTTCTCATCCACCCACCTATATGGGTTAGACGTTCCATCGTCATAAAACATTTCGACCGATTGTCGTTTTTTCGGCCGATCTTACTTCGACACGTCGAAACCGCCGTCAAATTGCCAAACGTACTTCTTTCGCCTCCCCTCCATACAGGTTCGGAATTCGGATCAGCGCCTGGTCGCCTTCCATGCGTAACCCCATGTACTCGACGGCGAAAGCCGCCAGTTGCAAGCTATAGCCGCACTTACGACAACGCACCCACGCCTCACCCGGTCCCGAATCGTCGATCCACAAGACATAAGCCTTGCATTCCGGGCACTTGAACTCTTTTACATATTTTTTAAGCTCTTCTACAAGCGTGTCGGAAAGGCGCAGACCGGAACGTTTGCTGTTTGACGAACGACGGGGCGACATCGATCCTCCTGTTGGTTAGCTTTCCTTTTGCGAGGAAATGGAAATATGGACATCCAGCAATTGTTTGATATCGACATCCGCCGGAGCCCCGGTCAACGGGCAGGCGGCGGATTTGTTTTTGGGAAAAGCCATGACATCGCGGAGGGCCGATCGACCGGCTAAAATCGCCGTTAGTCGATCGAGACCGAATGCGATTCCTCCATGGGGTGGCGCACCGTAGCTAAGCGCTTCGAGGAAAAAGCCGAACTGCTGAACCATTTCCTCCTTCGACATTCCGATGATTTCGAACAGCCGCTCCTGCCATTCTCGCTTGTAATTACGCAAGCTTCCGCCACCGATCTCCTGGCCGTTGAGCACAAGATCGTACGAACAAGCCTGAAGCGCCAGCCAATCTTCCGGCTCTTCCGAGCTCAGAACCGACACGTCTTGAGGACGCGTAAACGGATGATGAACCGCCGTCAGACGACCCGTGCCCGCTTCGCGTTCGAACATCGGAAAGCCGGTTATCCAAACAAAATTAAGGGGATCGCTTGGACTGGTGAGTTGAAAACGATCCGCGATGAAAAGGCGCAAGGCCCCGAGCGTACGGTTTGTCTCGTCGGCGTCTCGACCGGCCATAAAAAACACCAAGTCATCGGGCTCACCGTCTAAGACGGTTAAAATTCCAGCTTTTTCTTCGTCAGACCAGTATTTGGCGATGGTGCTTTCGAAACGATCGGCACGAATATGCCCCCAAGCCGGTTCGTTGACTTTAAGCGAATGGGCGTAGGCGCGCACGGCTTCGATATCGCTGCGGCTCAGCGCCAGCCGGTGGGGAACCACAATGGCTTTCACCACGCCGCCGGAATCGAGTACCCGACGGAAAATCTGAAAAGAGGTATTGCGAAATACGTCTGTCAATTCAACGAGTTCAAGAGAAAAGCGCAAATCGGGAGCATCGCTCCCATAGCGATTCATCGCCTCCTGATAACTTAAACGCGCAAAAGGCGTGCGAACCGAAAAACCGAGTTCATCCAAGGCATGACCAAGCAGCCCTTCCACGACACGAAAGATGTCCTCCTCACTCACGAAAGCCATTTCCATGTCGAGTTGAGTGAATTCAGGCTGACGATTGGCGCGCAGATCTTCATCACGAAAACAACGCGCCACCTGGAAGTAGCGATCCACCCCGCCGACCATGAGAAGCTGTTTGAAAAGCTGGGGGGATTGGGGCAAGGCAAAAAAACGTCCGGAATAACGACGACTGGGAACCAGGAAGTCCCGCGCGCCCTCCGGGGTTGAACGCGCCAGCATGGGGGTTTCGATATCGAGAAAATGTTCGGCTTGCAGATAAGTCCGCATGGCATGAACCAGCCTCGAACGCAACCGCAGCGCCGCTTGCAAAGGATCCGAGCGCAAATGCAGATACCGATAGGCCAGACGATACTCATCACTGCTCTGCTCCGCCTGTTCGGGATGAAACGGTAACGGGGCGGATTCATTCAAGATATCGAGAGCCATCGGCTTCAATTCGATCTCACGCGTATCGAGCACGGTATGTTCGGCCCCTTCCGGACGACGCAGCACCCGGCCCTCTATGCGAACACAAAACTCCGGTCGCAAACGCTGTATCGTTTCCCATACCGGCAACGGCAGCCGCAACGGGTCCGCCACAACCTGCAGACGTCCGCTTTGGTCGCGCAGATGAAGAAAGACCAATCCGCCGTGATCCCGTAGCGTCTCCACCCAACCACACAGCACCACAAGCTGTCCGACATGCTCCAGGCCGATGTCACCGACAATATGTGTGCGTAGCGCCGTTTCGCGCTTTTCCATAGTCCTTCCCCTGTGACGGCTGCAGTCGGTTTTGATCCCTATACAGATTATCACATTTCACCAAAATCAGGGTGAAATTTGTCATACTGGCAATCGATCAGGAAGGCGAGAAGGTCGAGGAACGCTTTTCAAAAGCCAGGTTCAAAATGGGAGTGAAGTCGATCCCGGTCAGACGGCGACTCCCCTTCAGCCCCTCTCGGATGGCCTGTTTGAGAGTCGGCAAACGCGTTTGAGACGATAAGCGATACCACAAGTCGGCGTGATCGCGGCAGCCATCGCGAGTCGGCAAAACCAGCCGAGGCTGCATACTCGAATTATTGGATAGATAGGTTTCGATCTCGGACACCATCGCGCCCCGAATGCCGTCGCGCAGATACGCCTCCCAGGACTGCTTCAGGGAGTAGCGCGAGGATAGCCGGTTCGTCAGCCAATGCGCCGCGCCATCGGGAAGGTAATTGATCAACGGCAGCCCGGAGGTATGCGACTCTATCGGCCACAGTCGATTGGGTGTATCGAGAACAAACAGAACCCCGTTCGTTTCAAGTAAATCGAAAAGCAGCGGCAACAAGACCGGACGCTCGGCGGGCAGAAAATGCTCATACACGCCGTTGAGCAACACCACATCGAAAGTCCCGAGTTCCGATGGCAGCTCGGATCCGCCCACCGACTGCATGTAGCGGATATTGCGATGCCCGAAGGTTTGGGCCCGATGTCGCGCCAGATCGAGGAGACGCGAGGAAATATCCACCCCCACGATCTCAGCCTGGGGAAAAAGCCGCGCCAGAATCAACGTCGAAGCGCCGGAACCACAGCCGAAATCCAAAATCCGGGCGGTAGCGAAACGTTCGGGTGCATAATGGGCGAACAGCACGGTCTTGAGCGGATTCTCCACCAAATGGGGGCTCTCATCGCGCATGATCTCTTCACACAGATACGCGGGGCCCTTCACCTCGACGACATGCTCGATCAAGGATAACGGATAACGCGTCTCCCAACTTCGATGCGGTACGTGTTCCTGAGCGGAATGGGGAGTTACCTCGATAAAACGACGGTCGGCAGGCCGGTCTTCTATACGAACCGTTCCCAGAGAATGTCTCACTATTTGTGTCATCGTCGTTAACCGGAACTCCAATCAAGAGGTCATACGGCAAGCTTCGCAGCCGCAAGTTGACAAACGCTGCAACTGAGACGCCTCATCATGTCGAGATATTCCACCCCACTAGGTGAAAGATCGCCTTTCGCCTGCTCGCCTTAGCGGATTATCGACATGAAAAAACAGATAACCTTGTTGCAAAAAGATTCATAACGATTTAATATCATAAGAGTTTCGCAATCGTCAAGCCGTTGCTTGTTCGACGTTTGATGCCGTAGATAGTGCAATATAACACGCTTGGCATCCAAACTCGGCGAATTTCGGAATGTGGGTGATTGCCGACGAGGTAGAGAGCATCTTCGCTAAATGTAAGGAGAAGCGATGCAACATCCCGACGTATCCATGAAAGCAGCCCTTTACCTGTTGATCCTGCTAATGGCCGCACAATCCACCGCTTGGGCTCAAAATGCGGCCACCACCGGAGGAATCGAAGATCCCGATATCGAACTGGTGGATCTCAACGGTCACAATATCGACCAAGCACCGGCGGCTGAAAATGGCGAGACGGCCCCCGAGCAATCGCCGTTGCCCCCTCTCGACCCTCCTCACGCCAATGCGGATACGGATACCCCGCCGGAAGCACAAGGACTCGACGACCGGCCCCTGACCGATGAAGACGTCTATCCCGGAAGCTACCGGACCCCGATTTCCAACACGCTGGTTGCCCCGGTGGAAGAAGAAAAGCGACGCACCCTGTCCATCGATCCGGAAATCGTGATCGGCGGCATGTTCTCCAACTATAAAAGCTTGGGCTATTTCAATTATGTTGCGGGCGGCGGCGGCGTGGGCTTCACCTATGACGAAAAATGGCATTTCCGCTTGTTTACCTGGGTGATGCGCAACCCCCACGACTATACCGATCGACCGACAAACCGCAAAACCACCTATGCCGTCTGGCTGATTCAACCGGCCGCGTATGCCCTCTACAACGTAGCGCATTTCGCCAAGTACCATTACAATGTACCGATGGACTTGTATCTCGGGCTTAAAGTCGGGGCCAACATTGCCCATAAAACCCCGGCCTGGAAAGAGTTCGACAAACAAGTCAACCCGCTTTACGGCATCACCATCCTACCGCGTTTTTATATGTGGAAAGGGTTGGTTATCGCCCCGACTCTGGAAGTTTCCACCATCGATTACTTCAAAAACTTCTTCTTTACCTATGGGGTCGGTATTGCATGGGACTTCGAGGTGATCGACGAGCACGGCCAACCCTCGACCGAATACATGTAGAAAAAGAAATCCGGCCTAACGCAGGGTTTTAACCGCCTCTTCCAATCCTTTGACACTCAGGGGAAACATGGGGAAGGTTTGTTGAATCATCGTGATGGAAGACCCCCACCAATGTCGTTCCGGGATGGGGTTGAGCCAGACGGTTTTGCGAAAATGATCGGCCACGCGTTTGAGCCAGACAATACCGGGAATCTCGTTGCGGTGGTAATAATAGATCGCCCCATGCCGCGAGGTCAGCTCATACGGACTCATGGCCGCATCCCCGACCAGAATCACCCGCCAACTGCCGTCCAATTCGCTAAACAGCTTGCCGGTCGGCCAACGTCGGTCCAGATAGATGTCTTCGAAAACATCTTCGTATAGGCAATTATGGAAATAATAGTGTTTGAATTCCTTGAAATGGTTCATCTGGCTGGCAGCCGAAAACAATTGGTTGACCAACCGGGCATAGGGATCCATCGACCCGCCTGCGTCCATCAGCAGTAACAGCTTCAGACGATTCTTGCGTTCGGGCACGAAAACCAGATCCAGTTCACCGGCGTTGCGACAGGTTTTGTCGATACTGGCATCCACATCCAACTGGTCTTCCGCCCCCACTCGTTCGAGCACGCGCAGCTTCTTCATCGCCACTTTCATCTGACGCACATCGAGGGTGATGTCCTGGCGATAATTTCGAAAGCGCCGCTCGCTGGCCACCTGGACGGCGCTGCGGTTGCGTCCCTCGCCGCCGACCCGGATTCCGGCCGGATTCTGGCCGCCATGCCCGAAAGGCGAGGTTCCACCCGTCCCGATCCAGCGGTTGCCGCCGTCGTGGCGTTCGTCCTGCTCCCGGAGGCGATTCTCGAACTCTTCCTTGAGTCGATCGAAATCCATCGCTTCCAAAGCCTTGATGGTTTCCTCGTCGAATTTCGGAAGCGGGATGGGATCTTCAAGCCATTGCTGGATGTCGTCGCGCAAGGTTTCGGAGAGATTGGCGTTTTTGAAGATATGGGCGAACACCTGGTCGAAGGCATCGTAATAAGCGATGTCTTTTACCAGCAACGAACGCGCCAAGGTATAGAACGTGTAGAAATCGGCGAAGGCCAATCCTTGCGTCAGCGCCTCCATAAAGGTCAACCACTCGGTGGTCGAAACCGGCACCTTCTGCGCTTTGAGGGTGAAGAAAAAATCGGTGAGCACCCGGATGGCCTCCTACCCGATTCGGTTGGCGCGCCGCCGCACCCTGTCGAAAGTCTCCAGATCCTGTTCTTTTTTGAGCAGAACACCTAAAAACGGGATCTCGCTACGCAATTCCTTCTCGCTGATTCCGGCTTTGAGCAGCACCCCGATCCAGTCGATCAACTCGGAGGTGGACGGCTTCTTGCGAAATTCTTCGATACTGCGCAACCAGTAAAAACGCGCCAGGGTTTGCTGAAGCAGGGCTTTTTTCAGATCGGGATAATGAACATCAACGATCTGTTCCATCAAGGCCTGATCGGGGAATTCGATGTAGTGGAAAACGCAGCGCCGCAGGAAAGGATCGGGCAATTCCTTCTCGGAGTTGGACGTAATGATCACCACGGGCCGATGCTTGGCGGCGACATGCTCCCCCGTCTCGATGATATCGAACGACATATCGTCGAGTTCGGCCAGCAGATCGTTGGGGAATTCCAGGTCGGCCTTGTCGATTTCATCGATCAACACGACCGCACGTTCGTCGGATTTGAACGACCGTCCCAGGGGACCGAAACCGATGTACTGATTGATGTCCGACACATCCTTATCGCCGAAGCGGCTGTCATTCAAACGCTGCACCGTATCGTAAACATACAAGCCGTCCACCGCCTTCGAAGTGGATTTGACCATCCACTTGAAAAACGGCATCTGCAACGACTCGGCAATGTTGACGGCCAGAAGCGTCTTGCCCGTGCCAGGCTCTCCCTTGATGAGAAGCGGACGTCGCAAGGCGATGGAAACGTTCACCGCATCGCGTAAATCACGCGAAGCGATATATTGGCTGGTTCCCTGAAACTTGTCGAAGGTCTCCGGCATAACATCCTTCCAGTCCGCCCTGACGGACGTCGGTTTCTCACATGACGATCGGATCTCGCCCCTCAATCGAGAGTGGTCATTTCCTCGATCCTCTGCATCTGATACCCGATCTCCTTGGAATATTCCATGGCGCCTTCGGTTTTAACGAAGCCCTGCTTGACGGCTTCCACCAGAGCCACCTGGCTGGTCAGCACTTTGAAGGCGCCGTCGATGTCGGGAAAGATCATGTGCACGAAGGGACGCCGACGGGTATAAGTGCCGCGCCCGGCCTTGCTTTTACCGTTCTTCACCCGCAAATAGGCGGCCGGACCACCACCCTCGACCGTCCATTGGAAGATGCGGTCGGGGCTGTTTTTGGTCATTTTGGTCATGCCTTCATCGCCCGCTTTGTTAAGCTGGCTCAGGGCATTGGTGATCATGAAGAGCACCAGCTTGACCTTCAACGCCTGCTTGGCCGGATCGGTGGGCAGCGCGTCGGGCATGAGGATTTTGAGTCCGAGCAATAGCGGCAAAGCACGGAACAGCAGATGCAGATGCAAGAGACCTTTGGGACGCGGCAAGGCGACCTTTCCGGCAAAAAACGCGTTCAGGTCATGCACCGTTGAGAACACCAGATTCAAGTCGGGCTTGGGATGCAGGCCTTGCACGACATTCAGCTCGCCGTCTTCGAAAACCAGCGAAGCTCCCACATCCGAATTCTTGACCGAAAACTGCAACACGCCCTTTTTGGGCCATATTTTTTTCATCAGCGGCTTTTCGTCGGCCAAGACTTTCGTCAGCGGCAGGGCCGAGCGCAGAAAGATCCGCGAGACGAGAATATCCTGATTCGGCATGGCTTACACCTCGTCTTCCCAATCGTCGTCTTCTTCAATTTCGGCCTTCAATAATTCCTGCATCGTTTCGAGGATCCCGTCGGCATCCATCTTGTAAACATGGAGCAGGTCGTCGGGGTACCCGACTTTGGCGTATTCGTCCTGCATCCCGATGCGACGCAGCGCGGCCGCCTTGCCGTTTTTGGCAATGACTTCCGCCACGGCCGAACCCAAGCCGCCGTTGACGCTGTGATCTTCGACCGTAATGATACGGCGCGTATCCATCACGGCCTGCATGATGGCTTCTTCGTCGATCGGCTTGATGGTGTGCATATCGAGCACGCGCATCGAAATTCCGTTTTGCTTGGCGATCTCGGCGGCTTCCAGCGCACCCAAGGTAGGACGGCCCGCCACGATAACGGTGACGTCGGTTCCTTCGTGCAGGGTGATGGCCTTACCGATCTCGAAATCGAAATCCATGCTTTTGTGCAAGGGCGGTTCGAAGCTGCGACCGATGCGGATGTACACCGGGCCATCCCATTCGAGCGACGCGGCCACGGCATTGGCGGTTTCATAGGCATCCGCCGGCGCGATGACGGTCATACCGGCGAAACTGCGCATCACCGCCAGATCTTCCGTGCAATGGTGGGTGGTGCCCGCCTGCCCGAAGGACGTCCCGGAGTGGGTGGCGATAATCTTGACATTGCGTTTGTTATAGCACAGATCGGTACGAACGAATTCCCCGGCACGCAACGCGGCAAAAACCGCGAAGGTCGAAACCACGGGAGTGAGACCTGCGGCAGCCATTCCGGAGGCGGCGGCGAACATATTGCATTCGGCGATCCCGAAGTTGAAGAAACGTTCGGGGAAATCTTTCTGGAAGCGACCGATCTTGGTCGAGTTGGCCAGATCGGCCGTCAACGCCACGATGCTCGGATCTTGTTTACCAAGTTGGGTCAGTACCTCGCCGTATACTTCGGCCTGGGTCATGTGGTCGGCATCATCGATGGTCCACGTCAAACCTTTGGTTGTCATCATTCACCTCTATATTTGCGTTGATCCGGCCGTCAGCCGCGGCGGATGGATTCAAGAGCCTTCTGCGCCATTTCGGAATCCAAACCGGCATAGTGCCAGCTGGCCTTGTTTTCCATGAAATCGACGCCCTTGCCTTTCACCGTATTGGCGACAATCACGGTCGGCTTCGCGGTCTCCTTGTGCGAGGCTTCGATCGCGTCGAAGATCTGTTGGAAATCATGGCCGTCGATTTCGATCACGTTCCAGCCGAAGGCCTGCCATTTATCCACGAACGGCTCCAGTCCCATCACTTCTTCGGTGGGGCCATCAATCATCAGCTTGTTGCGATCGACGAATACCGTCATATTCGTGACTTTGTGATGGGCGGCGGACATGGCCGACTCCCAAATAGATCCCTCGTTGCATTCGCCGTCGCCGACCATGCAGTAGGTATGCCACGTAAAACCTTGCAAACGCGCACCCATGGCCATCCCGACGGAGATACCGAGCCCATGTCCCAGCGATCCGGTGGAAGCATCCACACCCGCCACCTTCAGACGATCGAGATGCATACCGAAAGGAGAGCCGGTTTTATTGAAATCGTTCAGGAGGTCTTTGCTGTAGAAACCGGCATCGGCCAGCACGACGGCATGACCCACGCCTCCGTGTCCCTTACTCAGAACGAAGCGATCCCGTTCTTCCCATTCCGGTTTCTTAGGATCGTACTTCATGATCTGGTAGTACAGGGCCACCAGCATTTCCGTCTGGCTGAGGGCCGTTCCCAGATGACTGCCACCGCATTTTTCCGTAACGAGGACGATCTCCTCTCGGATCTGCTTGGCTTTGTCTTTAAGACGCTGCAGTTCTTGGGGCTCCAAAGTCATCAGTCCTCCTTCCCGGCACAACCTGGTTCATCGCCGGCATGTGGGATCGTTGAGATATCCAAAAAAGCACAGATGCATATGTTTCGTTTTCTTTGCGGAATATAAGGCCGCTAGTTTGGGCTAACTATACCCATTCCGGCATACCTTTCCAAGGAAAAAAGTGAGCAGTTACTCATTTTTTTCATCTAATAATCTGATTTTTCATGGGAAATGTAATTATTCTTTCAACTTAGACCTTTTCGGCGGAATCGTGGCAGGATCTCGACGTGTCGTCGATGAAACGGTAGGGTCGAATCGTATCGCAGAAGTTACGCCAGTTCTCCACATTGTGTTCATCACGCTCGATGCAAGCCAAATAATCATAAAACGCCGACTCGCGAAAATGCACGCCGTTTTCTTCCACATAGCGGCGTGTCCAATGAAGAGCGACTTGGTGTCGGAATTGTTGAGACACGGTTCCGGCTGCCAGGAAAAACCGGTCGAACTGTCCGGCCAGTTTCACTCTCTGCGGGCAAGGAGTAAAACGGCAATGCATCGGACGGGCGGTCGTAATGGAACAATGGGAAATGGGATCGAAAAACAGGCAGGTCCGATTTCGCTTGAGTTGCAATCCTCCGGTTTCCGTGCTGGACGCGGGTGTCAAACAATCCGTGAAAAATTCGGCGATACTCATATTCAGGTGCGCGGCCATCCCCTGAATGTCCAACAACGTGACCGGCGTCTCTTTGACGTGTTCCCCTCGGTTTGGGCACGATTCGCAGTCGTAAACCATGGCCAGGGCGGAACCGTCTTCATTGCGGGCAAGCTTGGCCTGTTCACCATCCGACGTAACGATCTGATCCCGAACGCTCTCGATGGCGGCGCGATAGCCGTTTTCGTCGTACAAACAGCCGTATTTCTTGATATAACACCGTGTGGCTTCCACCGCCACCGACTCTTCCCATATCCTCAACTGATCCTGGGGGTCATGACAGCGCGCGGTCCAAGCCAGAGGAGTCCCACCCTCGGCGGATTGTTCCTGGCAGGTGAAAAAGTCACAGATGCGTGGTTTTTCAGAATGAATGGAACAAGTATTTTGCTCGTCGAGAAACACACAGCCCCCGGAAGGTTGTTTCCGGATCTTGAAAACGGACGAATGTTTGGATGGCTGCGGGTCCACCATACGTGCAAACACGCTCTCGGGCGTTTCGTTCAACTCTTTCCTCAAACGTTCGATATCCCAGACGGTGACCGGTATTTCGGCGTGACAACAACGCCCACACTGCCGACATTCCCACGCATCCCGACTCATGGATTTCTCTTTCTTCCTTATCGGTCTCTAATTATCGCGTTTAAACAAAACCAGTAAAATACTATTCGGATCATCGCAGAAATTCTTTAACTCGTGGAAAACCGCTTGCATTTTCTCCCGGACTTCTCCACACTTCCTGCACCGCAAGCCCCTCTGAAACTCGGGAGACGGGGCGCGGACTTCTCATTTGTGGTTTAAGGACATGATTTCAGAACACTATGGAGAATGGGCGGCCCTAGCAACCGCTTTCTGCTGGGCGATCACGGCGCTGTCGTTTGAATACGCAGGCAAGCGCGTCGGTTCGCTGGCCGTCAATTTGATCCGCTTGGTGATGGCGCTGGTGTTTTTGGCGTTTTTCACCTACTTCACACGTGGACAGGCCTTCCCCACCGATGCCGGTGGTCACGCCTGGTTTTGGCTTTCCTTGTCGGGTCTGATCGGCTTTGTCGTCGGCGATTTGAGTCTGTTTCGGGCCTTCGTGGTTGCCGGAGCACGCCTTTCGATGCTCATCATGTCGCTGGTGCCGCCTTTGACCGCCATCATCGGATGGTTGGTCATGGGTGAACGCCTTGTCGGCAGCGATTGGCTGGGCATGAGCCTGACCGTCTTCGGCGTGGGCTGGGTTGTGCTCGAACGCCAGCCAAGCCTCGACGGCCAAGCCGTCCGCATTCCCAAAAGCGGGATATTGTTGGCTTTTATCGGTGCCATCGGACAAGCGGTGGGACTGGTGCTAAGCAAGTACGGCATGGGCAATTACTCTCCCTTTGCCGCAACGCAAATCCGCGTCATCGCCGGAATCGTGGGCTTTTCGGTTTTATTTGTCGTGATCGGATGGTGGCCCAAAGTCTTCACGGCGCTAAAGCACAAATCAGCGATGAGCCGCATCACCCTCGGATCGGTTTTCGGACCTTTTCTGGGCGTATCCTTGTCGCTGGCCGCCGTCAAATACACCACCACCGGCGTTGCCGCCACCATCATGTCCATCACGCCCGTCCTGATAATCCCGGTTACGATCCTGCTTTACAAACAGCGCGTCAGCGCCCGCGCCAGCGCGGGGGCCGTTCTGGCGGTGACGGGTGTAGCGATCCTGTTTTTGACCTGATACAGTCGACTTTAAGACGACGGTTTGGCGCGGTCGGCAAACAACACTCCGGCATGCGCCCAGTTTTCTCGCGGAACTTCCTGGAAAATCACATAGGTATATTCGGGTGGTTTACCCGCAACCTGCTGAAGCGCCTCGGTGAAACGGCGGCTCAACTCGCGTTTCTGCTCATCCGACAGCGTCCCCAGAACCTGACAATTCACAACCGGCATCGAACTCCTCCTGATTAAGTGCATCTCTTTTTCACCTGCCTTAACCTAACAGTTTCGTTAGGCAAATGACAAGAGGCTTGGAAAGACCCGCTTGGCCATGATATAGATAGCATGATCCTCATTGACCGCAACCCCAGCATATCCGAAGGCGGTTTTCATGCAGCATTCCCATCTGAATACGGCAGCGGCTTTCCGATCCCTCGGGTTGGCCATCATTCTCACCATTTGGTCCGTCACAGCCCAGGCCGCAGCAAGCCCCATCGGCGAAACGGGCGGATTGGAGAGTTTCCACGTCCAACAACAAGCCGACGGTCGGTTTCGCATCGAAGCCCGCGACGGCCGCTGGCGGGAAACGGTCGAACGCTTCAACACGATCTTTTTGAAAAACGGTCCGTTGACGCTCCCCCACCACGGCCAACCGCTCAACGTCAAAAGCCTCGTTTCCGGCTCGGCCATTCGGCTGATCCACCACCGGGGTCCCATCAAAATCGACTTCGTCGAGAAACTGCAGGCAGTCGGACTGACCATCCTGGATTACATCCCGGAGAACGCCTACGTGGTTTTCGATCGCGGCGACCAAACCCGTGCGGCAATGACTGCGATTTCCACCTCATTGGATTATCTACGCGAATGGTCCCCCACCGATCGCTTGCACTTCAAACTCGCCAACAACACACAGGATCGGGATGTGACCGTTTACCTGGTCGAGCATCCCGACAACGCGAACAGCCGCAAGATGTTGGAAACGGCCGCGCTGGCCCGTTACATGGGAACGTCGCGGATCAAAAACTGCCGCGTCTATCGGCTGCGACTTTCCGCCGACAGCATCGCAAAGCTTAGCCGCCGTCCGGATATCTATTGGATCGAGCCCTTCACCAAGCCGCAGTTGGCGGATGAACGACAAGGTGTCATCCTGTCGGGCGCTCACAATGGTATCCTGCCGAACGGTCCGGGTTACAAGACCTGGCTGGACCAGCGCATCGACAGCCAGTCGCTCGCTCAGATCCGAGTAGATGTTACCGACAGCGGTTGCGACCGCGGCACTCCGGCCAGCGTTGCTCACCCCGATCTGGTCGGCCGCATCGCCGTAATCAATAACTACACCGGCCAGAGTGTCGGCAACGATGTCGACGGACACGGCACCCTCAACGTCGGCATCGTCGGCGGCTATCCGCCCTCCGGCGATACCGGCAGCGGTCTGCTCGATGACAGCGGCTATCTGTATGGCGCAGGCATCGCTCCAGGTGCGTCTTTGGCCTGCAGCCGCATCTTCGATGCCGCCGAATGGGATATCGGCAGCCACACCCTCACGGACATCGTGAAAGGCTCCTACGAAGGCGGTAGCCTGATATCCAGTAACAGTTGGGGTTCACCGGACGAAGGCCAATATACGGCCGAGTCGCAGGAATACGATGCCCTGGTACGCGACGCCGACCGGGACACCTCCAACGGTCTGCAACCTATCATTATCCTGTTCGCTGCCGGAAACGAAGGAGACGACAATTATCTGGGTCGAGAGAATACCCAGTCGATCATCAGCCCGGGAACCGCGAAAAACGTTATCACTGTCGGTGCAACGGAAAACGTGCGTATGACCGGCACCGATGGTTGTGATGTTCCAAACAGTGGTGCAGACGACCTCGGCGACTTGATCGATTTTTCCTCGCGCGGTCCCTGCAGCGACGGTCGCCGCAAGCCCGACGTTGTTGCGCCGGGCACCCATATTCAAAGCGCGGCCTCGTCCGACCCCGATTACGGCGCGGCGCAGGGCGTGTGCGACTTCTACTGGCCCGCCGGGCAAACCCGCTACGCCTGGTCCTCGGGCACCAGCCATTCCACTCCGGCCACCGCCGGGGTCGCGGCCATCTATTCCGCCTGGTACAAACAGGCGAAAGGCGTTCTCCCCTCTCCGGCTTTGATGAAAGCCATGTTGAGCGTTCATACGGATGATATCGCGGGCGGCGACAACGGTTTCGGTTCGGCGTTGGAAGCCATTCCCAGCCAACGCCAGGGCTGGGGACTGATCGACATGGCCGGATTCTTTTTGCAAACACCCCGGCGCTTCGTCGACCAAACTCACGTTCTGTACGAAACGGGCACCTCGTTCTCCATTGACGACCTGCGTTCGGCCGACCCCGCCAAGCCTGTCAAAATATCTCTCGCCTGGACCGACGCCCCCGGTTCGACCAGTGGCAACGCCTACAGCAACAATCTCGATCTGTTTGTCACCGTGGACGGTCGCTCCTATAAGGGGAACGTTTTCGCAAACGGCACCAGCACCACAGGCGGAAGCTTCGACGAGAAAAACAACCTGGAAAACGTCTTTCTGCCACCCGGCGATTATGCGTCGATTGAGGTGGAGGTCATCGCCGCCAACCTGCCCGCCAATGCGATTCCCGGCAGCGGCGCAGCCACGGCCCAGGATTTCGCACTTTATCTCCATAACATCGCCGACCGCGAGCCCTGCACCGCCGATACCGATTGCTCCAGCAGCGCCCCCTGTCTGACACCTTACTGCGACGATGATGGGTTCTGCGCCGTACAAGCCAAATGCGACGATCAGGATGTCTGCACCGACGACGCCTGCGACCCCGCAAACGGAACCTGCACCTATACATCCATCGATTGCGGCGACGCCAACGCCTGCACGACCGACACCTGCGACCCGCAGGCCGGATGTCAGCATACCGATGTCGACGATTGCACCCTTTGCAACGACGGCCGGAAGGTTTGTGTCGACGGACTCTGCGGCGGCCATGGAACCTCGGTAACGGAAAGTTTTGAAAGCGGCTCCATTCCTTCGTACTGGACGACCGGTGAAGCAGCCTGGACGGCGACCTCATCGACCGCCCAGCACGGCAGTTATTCGGCGCAAAGCCCGCAAGTGACCGACTGGAGCGGATCGGCCTGGCTGGAAGTGGCCATCACCCTGGCGGAAGCGGGCACGGTTTCGTTCCAACATAAACAGAATTTTACCGTCAGCGGATCCTTAACCCTGGCGGTCAACGGAGGAGAATCCGCAAGGTGGGAATCCTCTTCCGACACCTGGCAGAACCACGAGGCCGAGCTCTCGGCCGGAACGAACACCCTGCGCTGGACGGTTTCCAATGGCTGGTTCAGCTCCTCGCAGGCCTGGATCGACACGGTGGTTTTCAGCGGGATCGGCGGCGGCTGTTCAAACGATAATCCCTGCCAACTCGGCGGGCATGACGGCACCCAATGCGTGCTCTGCAACTTACCGGACGGATGGTCCTGCGACGACGATCTGTGGTGCAACGGCGGCGACGCCTGCCAAAACGGCCAGTGCCAGCGCGCCGATCCGCCCGTGATCGACGACGGCATTCCCTGTACCCTGGATAGCTGCGTGGAAAGCGGTAATGGAAACGGGCAGGTTTTGCATGAACCCGATGATTCACTCTGCCAAAACGGCCTTTTCTGCGACGGCCCGGAAGTCTGCGACATCAGCCGGGGATGTGAAGCCGGAGAAACACCCTCTTTCGGCGACGGCATAACCTGCACGGAAGATGTTTGCAACGAAGGCAACGACCTCTCCGACAACCTGGGCGAGATTCTGCATCTTCCCGACAACGGCGCCTGCGTCTCCACCAACCCCTGCATGGCCGGAACCTGCAGTCCGACAAGCGACTGCGAATATGCGGAAGTTCTGGATGGAACGGCCTGCCAAATCTCAAGCGGAGCGATCGGGAACTGCCAAGACGGGAGTTGTGTGGTCGAATGCCAATCCGACAGCGACTGCAACGACGGTATCCCCTGCACCCTCGACAGCTGCAACCCACAATCGGCGAAATGCGAACAACAGCCGGACGATTCCGCCTGCGACGACGGCAACGCCTGTACCGACGACCGCTGCCAAGCCTGGGTCGGTTGCGTCCCCGAATTCGACGACAGCAACCCCTGCGACGACGGCCTGTTCTGCAGCATCAACGACCACTGCGAAAGCGGGGTATGCCTGGCTGAAGCCAATCCCTGCACCGATGCGATTTCCTGCACCGAGGACAGCTGCGACGAAACAAGCCGGGCTTGTCTCCACCAACCCGATGACAGCGTCTGCGACGATGGCCTCGATTTCACCGAAGATTCCTGTGACGACAGCGCCGGTTGCGTCTTCGTCGAATCGGGCCATTGCGACAACCCCATCCTCATCGAAACCCCTTACGACCACCTTCACGCGTTGGGCAATCGCGGCAGTCATCTCGATGCCTACGGTGCAGCCTGCGGCCCGCTGGAAGTCTACGAGTGGGAGGATGCCGTTTTCACGCTTGAGGCCATGACCGGCGACCTCCTCGATGTAACGTTGAAGCCGCTTGATTTCGACGGCGCGTTGATCGTGCTATCCGACTGCGCCGAAAACCAGCCCTGTCAGGCCTTCGTCGATCAAGGCAGCGAACAGGTAAACGAGCATTTCACGCATGAAATCACCCAAGACGGCCCGATCTTCCTGGTGGTGGAAAACCGCAGCCAGCGGGTGCTCGATGCCGGGCAATTCCGTCTGGTCGTATCCCTGACGGAAGCCGACGGCGATGTGGACGGCGACCAAGACGAAGATGAAATTGAAAACGACGAAACGGAAGCCGATGGCGACCAGTCGGACGGCGACCAGTCGGAAGCGGAGACCATCGAATCGGATGGCGACGACACATCCGGCGATGGCGATCTCGACGCGATCGAATCCGACGACGATGAGAAGCCGCGAACTCCTCTCGACGCCTCGGGCTGCGAAGGCTGCAGCGGTTCCGCCGGTCCCTTCGACGGATTGCTGCTTTTCATGCTGCTTTTGCTCATGCTGACACGCAGGCGGATTTACCCCATCGCGTGACCGGGCTCCATACCGGTAATCACAACGAGAAAGGGCGACCCCAGCGGGCCGCCCTTTTCGATTTCGATCCTGCGAGGATTTATTTATCCATCGCCTCGCCGGCCTTTTCGGCAGCCTCTTCAACCTGCTCTCCGGCTTTCGCCGCCGCATCGCCGGCCGCCGCGGCCGCTTCACCGGCTTTTTCGGTGGCGTCGGCAGCCGCATCTTTGGCCTGCTCGACCGCCTCACCGGCGGTGTCTTTGGCTTGCTCGACCGCTTCGCCCGCAGCCTGCTGAGCTTCGGCAACGGCTTCTTTGCCCTGCTCGATCTTGTCGTCCGCAACCTCTTTGGCCGCGTCCACCAGGCTTTCGGTGCTCAGTTTGGCGACCATGTTTTTCACATCCTCGCCCAGTTTCTTGGCTTTGTCGGGAAGTTCAGTCAAGGACGTGATGCTTTCCTTTACCGACTTGGTCACCGACTTAACCTTCATCGCTTTGGGGCCCGCCAGAACACTGGGGAGGCTCGTTACCAAGCTTTGCCCGGAGCCCACGACTTCCTGCGAGTTACCCACCAAGGCAGTGAGAACCTGCTGAACATCCGCCAGCCGTTTCAGCATGGCTTCTTTTTCAAGCTCCGCACCCGCCATTTCAGCGGAAGTTTCCGAAATAAGCTTGGAAGCGAAATCCATGGTTTTGGTGAGTTTGAGGCTCTTCAGCGTGAAATCGTCGACCTGCTGGACGTTGATTTTGGTGTAGGTCACGCCTTCTTCGGCGTAAGGATCGTACTTGGTTCCGGCATAAGCCGCCAGTTGCGGACACAGATCTTTCGATTCGATCTTGACTTCTTCGTCTTTTTCAACCCCGGCGGCTTTCTTAACCGAATCGAAGAAACCGGCAAACGCAACGGCCGGAACCAACAACGCAACCAATAAGGTTATGCATAAAATACTTTTTTTCGTGGTCATGATAGCCCTCTCCTGTTCTTGATCTTGCTTCTTGTTTTTCCCACCCTTGCTAACATATTTGGCTCAAAGGTGCAAATTTATTCCAGGAACTCAATCTTGGATGGGAAGAATGGCGAGCAGCCAGCTTACAGTGTCGTCAATCAACTCATTTTCGCCACCAAGCCAGAAATGATCCATTCCCGGATAAACATGGGTGTGCACATTCTCCCCGAGCGTCCCGATTTTCCGGTCGAAAACGGACTGGGGGCAGATGTCGTCTTGCGAGCCGATGAAAGCAGCTAACGGCGGGTGGGGTATGGAGGGAGCGGAAAACGGATATTCCGCCAGTCCGAGCGGGGGTGAAATCAACACGGCCGCCGCAAGGTCTTCTATTTGCGAAAGCGCGGCGTGCACCACATAGGAACCGAAACTGTATCCGATTGCGATAAGCGGGATGTTACGCAGATCGTCTCCCGGTTCCAACCATTCGTTGGCGCGCCAACGCGCTTCGGCCAACGCCGCGACAAGATCCTGCTGTTCCCCTTCGCCGCCATCGTACCGGCCCTCCGAGTCGCCCACTCCGCGATAGTCGAAACGCAAGGTGGCAAAGCCATGTTCATGGAAACGACGGCAACCGAGTCGAACCACGTTATTGGACATGCTTCCGCCGTACAGCGGATGCGGATGTGTAAAGACCACGGTCGCCCGTGGGTGGTCGGGATAGGCGTAGCGCCCGCTCAAACGTGGATCGCTACCGAAAAGAATGGCTTCTTCACGCACCGAAGCCCTCCCGACGTCGCCAGGCGAGCCCCAAAACGAGCAGCAAGCCCACCAACATGGCAGCTGGATGCGAAACCGAACGGCAACTGGAGCCGCCGAGGTCGTCCGGATCGACATCGACTTCCTCTACCACCGCACAATTTTCCACCGCCAGATGGCAGTTGCGATAAAGACAGGCCTTGCGTTCTTCCGCGTTCGAGAAGCTCAGGCAGTCGATCCCTTCCGGATTCTGTCCGCTGATGCAGTTTATGTAATGCTCCCATTGTTCCTGGGCCTCGGCCGTACCGTCGGTAACACAGACATCCTGACAGAGCGAATCTTCACATGCGCTGTAACAGGCGTTGATTTGCGGGCAGGTTTTACTGCCGGTTATGGTCGGTCCGCTCGATTCTCCAGCATCCGCATCCTGATCCACATCGCCGTCGGAGTCGACGCTTTCCAGCTCTTCCTCCAATTCGCTCTCCGTCTCGTCGTCCGCATCGCCATCGGTTTCCACATCGCCATCCGCTTCCGGCTCGATCACGCTGGTCGTGACGGTGTACAGCATCGGGGCCGCTTCCGAACAGCGTGAACTGATGAGAATCAGCCGATCGAAGGCTTCCCCCACATCATCGAATAAAAACTGGGTGGGCTGCCCCGCCAGCACGGTCAATTCCTCGATCTCCAAATAGGTCGGATTGCCGGAATCGAGCTTGGCGGCGGTGATACGCATCCCGGTGGTATTCGGAACTTCGAAGGTCACCCCCAAAGTCTGCTCGGCCAACAGATCCCCCGCGTCGATTTCCACGTAGCTACCCGCATAGGCGGTGATGACGGGACTGGTGGTTCCGGGATGCTGACGAATAAACGATCCGGTAAAGGAGGGCGGATTGAAATCAGCGTAGGCATAATCGGCACGGTCGATCATGTTTTGGATCACCCAGTTGTTCAGGTAATCGCAGAAGTTCCCGTTCGAATCGCCCATGAGCGGCAGAATAAACTCAAAACCGGCCACACCGGTTAAGTCCGACTGCGCCCAGTCGCTGAAGAAAAACGGATTTTTGTCGAAGTGTTCATACAGGTAGATGCCGAACAGCAAGGTTGCGCCGGGATCCAATAGAACCCGCCCGGCCTCCTGCTCTCCGATCAGGGAGTGGGCCGAATCGTTGGCGAACAAGCCGATATCACTCGTATAATCCAGATAACCGAGATAGTAGGTCGCCCAGCGTGCCATCACGTCCTTCACCCAGGCTTCTTCGTCGGGATCATAGGAGAAATGGATCATGTTCATTAATTCACGGGCGACATCCGCCTGGCGAATGGTTTTATCGAGGTCGGCTTTGTCGAGGAACAGAATTTCATGCTGGTTGCTGCCGGGAAGCGGATCGCCGAAGAAATCTTTATCCAAATCCACGTCACGGATATAGGCCGTTACCGGATCGATACTCGTATCGGCGATGTCATGAATGACGACGTACAGATGAGAGTCCTGATCGAAGACGTTGGGGAGCGGACCGAAAAAAGAGGTGACGCTTTCGATCACACCCTTATCCGTAAAAGCGGGCGTTTGTGTTTCGAGAGCGGCGATCAGGGTATCCAGTTTCGCTTGGGTGACGCTGTTACCCCATAGACTATCTTCCACGAAATAGTACGCACGCGCTTCCACCGCCCGGCAGGTGGCGCTCACGCTCACCGGCTGGGGATCGATGGAAGCAAAGCTGTAAGCCTGAAAGGAACAAGTCGTGCTCCCGCTCACCGGTCCCGGACACACCGGAGCCGCCCAAGCATTCATCGTCCATAAAAGTATCGCGATCAAAAGCCAGCCGGTCGTTACACAACGCATGTCCAATCCTTTCATCATCGATGAAATGCTCGCGAATTTCAGTAAGTTTAGCAAAGGGGCCAGCCGCTTGCCAACGCTTTTGTTCGTCGGCCAGCTCTTTTTTAATGGCGAAATCCCGTTTGTACCCGTTATGATGCGCCCAATCAGTCAACCGACGAGGCGCATGATGTCCGCAAATCACGAGGATCGCAAATTCGGCAAAATCGGCGACCGGCCCGATTACATCCGCACCGGCTCGGTTTTCATCCGGGCCGCGCATCTGCTCGCCGCCGGGGTCGTGGTGGGAGCGTACCTGCTGGAGCCCACGACCCCCCACCTGCATAGCTGGCTCATGGCGGCCGGTTTCAGCGGTCTGCTGCTGGTGGGTACGGAATTCTGGCGACATCGCGAGCTATACCGCGAAACGGCGGGATGGACCACCGTGCTCAAGGTTGTTCTAATCGCCCTGATCCCGGTTTTCAAGAGTCAAGCCGCGGCCTTGGCTGTCACGGGATTTCTAATCGCCTCGGTCGGCGCCCATCTGCCGCGACGCTATCGGCATCGACGCCTATTCTAAGCTTTTCACCGGCAACTGTTCGAAAGGCTTGATTTTTTCAAACCCCGCGCCTAATATAGGATCGTTTTAAAAGCAGACCTTCTGAGTTAGTTCGAGAGACGAGGGATAACGATGGCCACCCAATCGGAAAAACCGAGCAAGACGAAGAAAACGCAAACGGCAACCCCGAAAACGGGCAAAGCGAAGAAAGCTTCAGCTGTTGACGGGATCGTGAAGGTGAAGATCGGCGAGAACAGCATCCAATGGAAGTTGAATCCCAAGGTCTATCCGCTGGAAGTGGTCTATCAGGCTTCGTTCGTTTTCATCGATCGCGCCTATCTCTTCCTCGATATGGATGACGACAAGCAGATCCTGGTGCAACTCAAAGGGAAAGAAACGCTGGATGAAGCCGCTTTGAAGGCGCTGCAGGGCGAATTTGCAAACGAGCTGCTAAACCATGCCGTTCGGAAAAATGTGGCCAAACAGAACAAGCGCATCCGCGAGCTGATCGTCGCAAAAGCGCTGTTCGCCGCCGGACGTCCGCAGGAACTCCGTGAAATCAGCGAAGGGATGAGCGGTCTCACGTCGTCCGCAGCCGAACCGCCCCGTCCCTGGGATGACGCCACGGAAGAAGAGCAGGAGGAACTGGATCGCCTGTTGGCCGAAATCGAAAAGGATTTCGCCGAAGATCCGATGGGAATCGCCGTTCCGTGGGACGAGAAATACGGCGAAGACGGCGACAACGCGCCCGCAGAACCCGATAAAGATGACAAAAAGTCTTAAACGTCGAGTCGGCCGCAAGTCCGGTCGGCCCCAGCCAAACAAACCATTCTGTACATGAAAAAAGCACTGATTCTCATCGGATTGCTGATTCTCGCTCTGCTTGTCGATCTGGCTGTGCGCTCGTTTTCCAGCTTCGAAAAGGATGAGCCCCCTCCAGCCGTACAAGATCTTTCGCCCAAACCTCCAACCCCGGCGCAAAACGCGGAAAACGACCGCCCGAAGCCGTCCGGGGAAGCGACAAATCCCGCCGATAACCCTGGAATGGCGCTGCCTTACAAAACACGCGAGCCGAAGCTGCCGGAAGGGTCACCCGACAAAGTGATCCCCCACACGCGCCTGGACACGGATCGCTGCCGGGCGGCCACCGTCGATCTTCTATCGCTGGATGTGGCGACAGACCTGCAAAACGCGCTGCCGCCCCTGACCACCGAAACCGACCCGAAAGTGACCGGCGTCTGGCGCATGTTCGCCGAAGAATATCTCACCTGTCGCGCCATCGAAAGCAAGCGCTACGACTTATGCGACCAGGCTCGCCGCCTTTCTCCCGAGGTTCCTCCCAACGTCGGGCTCGACTGCCATTCGGTCGCCAAACTGATGCTCCCGCTACGCGCCCACTATATCGAACACCTGAGCCGGGCGGACTTCGCCCGCGAGTTGGAAGAGGTGCCCGAGACCAAACGAGCCTGGATGCTGGAGTTTTTCGACACCATGGCCCAGCAGAAGCCGGACAACTGCCGCCGACTGGCCGACGACATTCTAACTCTCAGCCTTTGCCGTATGGCCAGCGGTCCGATCGACCATCCCCCGGACAACCGCCACCTGCTTGAATCCTATTACATGATTCTCACTTTGCGTACCGGCAAACGGTCGTTTATGACGCAGCTTAAAAGTTCGACCTCCGCCGCGTTTGTCCGAGCAGCGCTTGGGGAAGCCGGAGTCTGCCGTAATATGACGGAAACCGCACTGAACGCCTACTGCACCGACCTGAACAAGCCTTGAACCAACCATTCGAACGCCTTGACCGCATACGCGACGTGGTCTATGCTCGCATAAGAAGATAAAGTGAAAGGATCACGCCGTCATGGCCAACCTCGGATACATTCAGCTGGCACGCCGCTGCAATCAAAATTGCGTGTTTTGCAGCAATCCCTCCAACGGTCGCATTCTGGATCTGGAGCAGGCCAAGGAATTCGTGGACGATTTTGTGGAACGCGGCTACCACGGGATCATCCTCACCGGCGGCGAACCGACGCTCTTCGAACCCATCGTGGAGCTGGTCTCCTACGCCAACGAACACGGCATGCCCTCCCGGATCATTACCAACGGTCAGAAAACGGCTCGCTACGACTACCTGCGCGCCCTGGCCGAAGCCGGGTTGATTCACCTGCATTTGTCGGTGCATTCGGTGCATGAAAAGGTGCACGACTACCTCACTCAAACCCCCGGATCTTTTCGTAAGCAGCTGAAAAGCCTTGAGAATGCAGGTAAGCTAAACGTGACGGTGGACATCAACTGCGTCATCAACAAGCACAATACCGACCACCTCGACGAAAACGTGCACTGGCTGGTCGAGCGTTTTCCTTTCCTTACCCATTTTGTGTGGAACAACCTCGATCCCTCGATGAACGATGAGATGAACCACGAAGAACTCGTGCCGCGACTGCGCGACTTCGAGGTTTCGCTCATGAAAGCCATGCGTTTTCTCGACCGCTCGGGCCGTTCTTTCCGGGTGGAACGCGTCCCCCTGTGCTACATGGCCGAATTCGCCCACTGCTCCACCGAAACGCGCAAAATCGTCAAAAGCGAGGAGCGCCTGATTCACTTTCTCGACAAAAAATCGACCTTCCTTGAAACAAACTTCCAGCATGGTAAAAACGAATTCTGCAAGGTCTGCCGTTTCAACCAAATCTGCGCCGGTCTATTCAAGATGGATGTGTATTATTCATCGAAAGAGCTGTCGCCGGTTTTCCTCAACCCGCAAAACGTCATCGACCGCATCATCCAAAGCCGCACTGTCAACCCGGACGAACCCGAGGCGATCCGCAAGCTTCCTTGCGCCGATTCCGCCGACGGCCGATAAGCGGAGGCGCCGGTGGATCTAGGATGGCTGCAATATGCGATACTTCCGCCGATTTTGTATCTCGGCATCATCACCAGCATCGAGGATATCCGTTTCGGAAAAATCTACCAGCGCCATATCCTGTTGGGGCTCTGGTTGGGTATCGGCTGGTATGCGGCGCTAGGACTGTTCTATCTTTTCTTCTTCGATACGCCGTTTGTGTTCACGACGATCGTCCCCAAAGTCCTCAGTGTCACTTTGCTTGGCCTACTTATCACCGGGGCGATGTGGTGGTTCAACGTCTGGTCGGCCGCCGACGCCAAGCTGTTTGTCGTGTTGACGTTTCTGTCGCCACCGATGCTGCTGATGCGCCACGACGCCGACTATTTCGCCTCGATGGTACTCCTGGTCAATACCTATGCGATGGCCTTCGTCATTATTACCGGGGACTTTCTGATACGCCTCAGTCGCCGCATCGCCACCCGTCTGGAGGCTTTTCGCCAAGGCGCTTCCGGAGAGCGGCGAGAGATGATCGGCGAGATTTACCGCTACCTGGCCGCCAACGTCCCCGGCTGGTTGAAAACCTTTCTCGGTTTCCACCTTTATCTTGATGATGGTCCGGCTGTTACGCAGCGTCGCCCGCGACGAAATCGAGGCGGTGGTGCATTTGAATCAGACTTTATTGTTCTTACTTCTCTTTCTCGCTTTCCGACCCTTGCACCAGCTCTTTCAGATTCGCATTTTGGCCGTTCTGCTGCTCCTCGGTATCATCGGTTTCATGGGCTACCAACTCACTCTCGACCCAAGCGGTGCGTTGCTGATCGAGTCGGTGAGCATCGGAGCCTGGGCCTTGGGATTGATCATGTTCCGGCAGATCTACACGTACTGGTGCGAGTTGGTCGAAGTGCGCCGCATTCCGTTACAAGACCTCAAACCGCATATGATCCTCTCCGAACTCATGCGCCAGCACCTCGTGCGCGACAAGGTATTTACGGAAGAAGAAATGGCCGCCATCGGCGTTGAAGGATTGGGAGAGGAAGAAGCGATGCGCGTGCGCCATCTCTTCAAAGATCCCGAAGAGCCGGACACGGTGGAAATCGAAAACACGATCCCCTTTGCGCCCTTCATTCTGGCGGGATTGTTCGCCACCTATCTGGTTCGAGACGTTTTGGTCCGTTTCGGTTGAGAACGAGGGGAACCCGCCAGCAGTTCACGTAAAGGGCGTAACCTCGAAACGTTCCAGAAGATCCAGCAACTTGAGCAGCGGCAGCCCGACCACCGCCGTGTCGTCCTCCCCTTCGATGGAAGCGAACAACGCAATTCCGAGGCTTTCGAGTTTGTAGGCACCGGCACAGTCCACCGGGTTATCGCGGGCGACGACCTGCTCGGCCGTTTGTCGGTCGAACGGCCGCATACGCATGCGATGGACGTCCAGCGCGGTTTCGATACGCCCGTCACGCGTATCCAGAACCGCCACCGCCGTAAGCAGCCGGTGAGTCCGGCCGGACAAGCACATCAGTTGCGCCACCGCCCGCTCTACATCGCCGGGTTTGCCCAACACCTCGTTTTCGAAGCTGACGAGCTGGTCGGAGCCGATGATCAGCGCATCCGGAAAACGCGTCGCCAGACTGCGGGCTTTTTCGACGGCATGGTGACTCACCCATTCGTCATGCGGCAGGTCGAGGGGCGGCTCGCCGTAGTCGGGCGCAACGGCTTCGAAGGGAAAACCGAGACGTTCGAGCAGTTCCCGGCGGTAACGGGAGGTGGAAGCCAGAACGATTTTTCGAACGGATGACGACACGGGACACCTCGCTAAGTGATTCGACGCAGCGTCGAGAGTGTGTTTCGAACGCAAGTCTACACCGACGGCACGCCGCGTCAAGCCTTCCTTATGAGATCCGCCACCGCGCGACCGCCCGAGAACCGGCTTTGCCCCGTTTGACAGTCGCAACGCCGCGCTGGTATAAACAGCGCCGGAGGACGCATGATCGAATGCCGCGACATCACCAAGGTTTACCCGACCCCGGCCGGTCCGAAAACCGTTTTGAAGGGTCTGCAGCTCGCCGTCCAACCGGGTGAAGCGGTGGCGGTTTTCGGTCGTTCGGGTGGAGGAAAATCGACCCTGCTCAATCTGCTGGGCGGGCTCGACCGCCGTTTCAACGGCCATATCCGCGTCGACACCTGCCAACTCGATCGCGCCTCCGACCGCGAACTGGCGATTTTGCGCCGCCGCACTCTGGGATATGTCTTTCAAGATCCGATTTTTCTCGACCACACCACGGCCTTCCACAACCTGCGTCTGGCCGCCGGATTCGCCGGAGCATCTGCCGACACTCCGCACGTGACAGACTGCCTGCAACGTTTGGGATTATCCGAGGTGGCCGAGCAGCGACCGCCACAGCTATCGGGCGGGCAACGGCAACGGCTGGCCATCGCACGCGCGCTTTTGGCCGACCCGCCGCTTTTGCTGCTGGATGAGCCCACCGGCAACCTGGATAAGCACACCGCCACCGACCTGATCGAGCTTCTGGGCGACCTGCACAAAGAAGGTAAGACGCTGTTGATCGTCACCCACGACGAAGCCCTGGCCGCCGCCTGCGAACGTGTTCTCATCTTGGAGAACGGCACGCTGAAGGAGGCCGGGTGATGCGCATCAACGCCCTGCTGGCCGTTACCCGCGACAGCCTCTATCGCCATCGACGTTTTTGGCCCGCCGCCATGCTGGGCGTTTCGGCGGGGGGTGGCAGTAGCGCTGTTCTTTCTGGCGCTGGGCTTGGGGGTCGAACGCCACATCATGGCCAAGTTGTT